>CAVYYE010000009.1:0-327671 GCA_963772655.1 uncultured delta proteobacterium | reverse complement strand
CGTCTCGCGATTGACGTCGCCGGCGCGATTCGGTCTCGACGGGTCATCGAGGTGCTCGCACGGCTCGTCAGCGTCCACGGCGCACCTCGCTATCTGCGCTCCGACAACGGGCCCGAGTTCGTCGCGAGAGCGATCCTGCAGTGGCTCGCCGACGAGGGGATCGAGACAGCCTTCATCGATCCGGGCAAGCCGTGGCAGAACGGGCTCGACGAGAGCTTCAACGGCAAGCTGCGCGACGAGTGCCTGAGCCTCGAATGGTTCCGCTGCCGCACCGAAGCGGTCGTCGTCATCGAGGCGTGGCGACGTCACTACAACGAGGTGCGGCCACACTCCAGCCTCGACTACTTGACTCCGATCGAGTTCAAGAGGAAACAGGCAACCGAAGAGTCCGCTACACAGCACTTCAACTAGGAGCGCAATCTTCTAGATCCCGATGGTCCGCAGAACCCGGGCAGGTCAGTCGGCCGAGCGGCGTGACGGCCAGTTTGGCCGCCTCTTTGCGTGGAGTCGAACACGCCGATCATCGCGCCGGCGAACACTCGATCACGCGGCCAGTTTGGCCGCCCTTTGCGCGGCCAGTACACCCGCCTCTTGACACCCACGGCGCGTGCGAAAGGGACTCCGAAGACCGCTCCGGGTGCGGTTCACCGGACGCTCACAGCCGCAAGGACACTGTGTGCTCCAGCGATCGGACACCTGCGCAAGTCGGTTCGGGTGGCGGCGTGATCACGATGGGAGTCACACGAGTCACAGCCTCACGTACCGCGCTCGCTCACACTCGATCGTATCAGCGTGTTCATTCCCATTCCACCAACTCTAAACCGAGCACGTCTGCGTTACTGGCGACGGTTAGAGCGTTGCGGCTTAGCTTCGCGTGCGTCAGATCTGAACCTTCCAAGGTCGCGTGGTCCAAACGTGCTTCACGCATGTCTGCTTTCTGGAGACTCGCGTTCTTCAAGATCGCGGCATTGAGCCAGGCTTGCTTTAGATTGGCTCCGCAGAGGTTTGCTCCTACCAACTGCGCCGCCATCAGTCTCGCTCGCTCCAAATCTGCACCAACCAGGACAGCTCCGTTGAGGAGCGCACCACGCAAATTAGCGTCTGTGAGTTGAGCACCAGTCAGATCAATGTTGCTGAGCCGAGCACGGTGAAGATCCCGTCCGCGCAGATCGGCTCCCACCAAGGTGTCAGTATTAATGATGACGTGTTTCCCAGTATCACAGAAAATTCGAATCATCTGTTGCCCCAGTCTACAACGTCAACCCCGAGTTTGCATACAGGATAGAGGTTGGCACTCATTGGGGCAGCCCACTCCATTGTCGCGGGCAATTGTCCGACGATACTGCCTGCCACGTATCGATGCACTCCATCGACGATTACGTTGCCTGCGACTCTAATTGCAGGAGCAACTTCTCCTCCGAGAAGTCGCTGTACGTAGTTCTCAACGACGGGAAGTGAGACCGTTGTCTGCTGGCTGAGCATACAGGAATTAGCGACAGCGTTCTGGACGGTATCGGCGGTTATCGCTTCTCCAGTCGTCGCGGTAGTGGTTGCAGCACCTCTGCCAATCGCGATACCCTCTCCCACCCCTAGCTCCAAACCAACGGCGACTATTCCAATGATTAGTGCTGGTCCCTTAACGATCCATCCCGGATCCTGAAACCAGTAATCACGATACTGAGGATCGATGGTCTGCATCGCCATCGTGGCGTTCGGATCATCGAAGTTGTCTTGGTGGACGTCGTTATAGCAGCTTGGCGGCTGGCAGCTCGTGTCGAACAGATTGGGCGATGAGTACGTTCCGGCGGGGACCTCCGCAAACTTTATTGTCCAGTCCTCATCAGCGATGCGTGAAGCAAGCGCCCGTTGTTGGAGGGTTTGCGGACTCTCCGGTACGGGGACTGGAGCCGGGTTTGCTCCGTCCGGATCAATGTAGCGTACCGGGTTGTTGAGGCTGAACTCGTACAGATGCGCGCGTCGGGGCGTAGATTGTTTCGCGAGATCCGGGACGAATCGAAACAGGGGATCGGCTTGCGTCCACGTGAGGCTTAGGGGATCGTAGTATCTGAGCCCGTAGTAGTGGAGCTCGCTGACGGCGTCTTGGTGCTTGTCGTTGAAGCGCCGAGTGAGGGAGCCAGGAACGGTGCCCTGTGCCTCGATGACTTCGCCGAACGGTGAGTAGCGGAAGTTCGCTCGCACGGTTCCGTCGTAGGCGACCGAAGCGAGCAGATTGTTGGCAAGGCCGTGGAAGTGGAGCTCGATGTGCGTGCACAGCCTGCGTGGACTGCACGCGACGCTGGCGACCGAGGCGGGGGTGTCCTCAGGTGCTGACCTGCCCGGCCAAAAACTGGCCAGCCTGATCGAGAAAGTTGACGCTCCGTCCTGACGAAACGGAGTCCGCGATGAAGAAGAGCCGATTCACCGACGAGCAGATGGTCCAGATCCTCCGCGAGACCGATGCGCACCCGGTCGCCGAGGTCGCCAAGAAGCACAAGGTCAGCGTGCCGACCTTGTATGCGTGGAAGCGCAGGTTCGGCACGATGAACGCCGACGACGCCAAACGGCTCCGCGCGCTCGAGGGCGAGAACGCCAAGCTCAAGAAGCTGCTCGCCGATCGGCTGCTCGAGATCGACGTGCTCAAGGAGATCCACGCAAAAAAATGGTGAGCGCGCCCGTCCGTCGCCGGCAGGTCGCGTACGCCAAACGGCGCGGCCTGTCGGAGCGACGAGCGTGCGCGCTGCTCGACACGGCGAGGTCGACGCTCGAGTACGAGTCCAAGCGCGACGAGCTCGACGCGCCGGTGATCGCCAAGATGCGCGAGCTCTCGGCGCAGTACCCGCGATACGGCTATCGCCGCATCCGGATCTTCCTCGCGCGGGCGCTCGGCAAGCCGATCAGTGCCGATCGGGTCCATCGCCTGTGGAAGAAGGCCAAGCTCCAGGTCCCACGCAAGCGACCTCGTCGACGTATCGCCACGGGACGACCTCGGCCGACCCCGCCGACGGCGAAGAATCACGTGTGGGCGATCGACTTCGTGTTCGACGCCTGCGCCGACGGCCGCCAGCTCAAGTGCCTCACCGTCGTCGACGAGTGGACGCGCGAGTGTCTCGCGATCGACGTCGCCGGCGCGATTCGGTCTCGACGGGTCATCGAGGTGCTCGCACGGCTCGTCAGCGTCCACGGCGCACCTCGCTATCTGCGCTCCGACAACGGCCCCGAGTTCGTCGCGAGAGCGATCCTGCAGTGGCTCGCCGACGAGGGGATCGAGACAGCCTTCATCGATCCGGGCAAGCCGTGGCAGAACGGGCTCGACGAGAGCTTCAACGGCAAGCTGCGCGACGAGTGCCTGAGCCTCGAATGGTTCCGCTGCCGCACCGAAGCGGTCGTCGTCATCGAGGCGTGGCGACGTCACTACAACGAGGTGCGGCCACACTCCAGCCTCGACTACTTGACTCCGATCGAGTTCAAGAGGAAACAGGCAACCGAAGAGTCCGCTACACAGCACTTCAACTAGGAGCGCAATCTTCTAGATCCCGATGGTCCGCAGAACCCGGGCAGGTCACTGCCACCTAGGCTGAAACTTACCGGACTTGAGGTAGTTACCGTAGGTGTTCTCACCTTTCATCACCCAATCACCTGATTCAAGCCCTTTTCGTCCCCAGCGAGTTACGTTGGTGACATCTGTTGTTGGTGAGGCTTCCGATGGAAAGCCGCACCAAAAAATCCGCCCACGAGAGCGCCCAATAGCGGGGCCTTGGCATATGTCCCCAGCGAACTGATTTGGCCGTGTGCAATGTCGTTGCCGGCAACAGCAACCGGTCCCGTAACTGCACCACCTACAGCACCACCGACAGCGCCCGCCACTCTTCGCGCAACCACTCCAGTGCCAAGTCGGGAGGATACTCCCGCTGCAATAGCATTGTTTATTCCAATAAAGAACTTGGCAGCCGTCGCAGTCGTAACCGCGCCCATGAGGAGCTGCCAAATTCGTAGGATGTGGTCGCCTCCGTCGATGCGACAGAACCGGCGATACAGGAAATTGCCCGTCACCTCCCACTGCAGCTGCTCGTAGCGCTCGTAGCTCCAGCCGCGAAGGTGCTTGAGCACCAGCATTCGCAGCACCACCTCCGCCGGCGTGCTCGGTCGCCCAGTGCGAGCACTTTCCTGGTGGCGCTTCGAGAGCGCCGCAAAGACGCGATCGACCAGACCCTCGTCATCGAGCACTCCGTCGAGCTGCTTGAGCACCGGATCCATCAGCTCCTCGGGCCGAGGAACTCCTCCGAACGCGAACCAGTCATTGAAGGACGTCTGCCCACGCCGTCGTCGTGCCGTCATCCATCACTACTGATCACATTCAGCGATCGGTGTCGATCCGGAAGCGTCGATTCGGACGTGCTCCCGACGGTGACATGATCGAAATCCAGCCACTTGCGTGGCTGTTTTGCACCGCAATCTAGCTAGGTGTCCAGCAAGCTACTTGTGGTAAAACACGGAGTTGCGGAAGGTGTTGTTCGAGCAACGAGCGTGGTTGTCCAACTCGTTGGACTACGATCCGATCGAGATGTCGAAATCGTTGCCCCAACGACGCTGCGTCGTCCTGATCGGAAATCTCCGGGATCCACAGAACTCGCAGTTGACGAAGTATCGGCTGGCCAGCGACCCAACGGGCTACCGTCTTCTCGGAGGTGACATACTCGCCACCGCAGAGTGCAAGTTCTTGCAGCCTCGGCAGCCTGTCAGGGTCGAGAACCAATGATTCCACGGGAAGTACCGGCGACTCATCGATTGGTGTGTCGATAGTAAGTTCCAGCGAGCGCAGACTCCTTGCGTCAATCACAATATTGTTATCAGAATCCGAGATGGTCCGGTGTCCGTAGATCTTAAGCCTCTGTAGCTGCGCATGTTGAAAGCTGCTAAGGAACCCCGGCAGCGCCAAACGTAGTTCGCTAAGGAACGGCGTTGCTTTGCTGAATCTTGAGAGCGCCGACGAGGAAACAAGCGGCCAGCCTTGAGTGCCTGGCGATGGAAATGCCAGTCCCTGAAATGTTGATGATACTGCTGTTGACTGAGGACCCAGTCGTGCGTAACGGGATTCCACAGTCAATCTCGAAAGCCGAAGTGGTCCATTGGCGCCCATGGCGTTTACCAAGGCGGCAGCTGATTGAATGAAGTCTGTCAGAACTATGTGCGCACTGGTGAGCAGGCGGGCTTCGACTAATGAAAAGAAGTTCTCAAGAAAACAGCCTTCCCATTTGTCACGCTCGTTCAGAACCCCATGGGATCGAAGAAAATCGGTTGTGGCGGGATTGAGCGATGCAGAAGGCTCTAGAAAACCGGCCTCGAGTGTATCTGCGAATCCCTGTTTCCATCGCAAATGCCACCATTCCGGATGGAACATCCACTGTTGAGAGTATCTGCTGAGTAGCACGCTTTCGCGTTGACCTGCTTGGGAATCTCTCGAGCCTCGCGCGGCAGCTAGCTGAAGGCTGATAAACTCACCTCTCGGATTGCCGCGTTCCAACAAGGAATCCGCATACACTTGACGAACCGATTCACTATGCGGCTCTGCGAGAACCGCAGATATGTCGATGTCTCTATCCACCATTGCGATGGTTCTCAGAATGGGATCCATTGGCCGCCGATAAGAGCCAGAGCGTTGTTGGTCTCTCCGAGAGCATTGAGGGCTCTGCATTTCAACTCTCACAAGTCACAGCGGTCCGTCCCACTCTTCCAGCAATCGAATCTCATTCTCCAAATACCGACGTTCTGCAGGTGAGAGGACAAGACGCTGAAATCCCGGCCAGGCGATTTTGGAATCCGTGGCTGCCAACCAGGCGTTTCGATATGGCTCTGGGATTTGTGACAGGTCTTGTCCGAGGTGCATTAATCCCCGAGCAGCAAGCAGATCATTGAGGCGCTCGTGCCCAGACCGAGATAGTCCTTCGGGCACTTCATCCGACCAGATCAGACAACCCTTGAGGACCTCAAAACCAGGCTCGGCATTGGGGTCTAGCTTCAGCGCTTCGATGAGGCGCGCATCTGTATCTGAGAAGTACTTCACTGGATCCCTATGACGAGGTTGAGCTTCCCGCCAACTTCTTGGAAGGCGAAGTTGCTGGGTCGCAAGCCGAGTTGTTTGAGGGCACGTGTGCCCGTCTGCCCAAGGACCGAAGTGGCCGGGTTGCCCCCAGCGGCGAACGTGGCTTGTGTCGGTGCGTTTTGGATATTAGAGAACACAAGTTGGCCGCCGGATTTTACACCAGATTCTCGGAGCGCCGCGGCTACGAGGTCGGAGCCACCCCCTGGCGGAAGGCCGCCACGAAATACGTCGGTCACGTTAGCTACTGAACCCTCGACCTCAATCCGTGCGAACGCTCTTGCGTCTCCAGCTACCGTTGCTTTAATCGAGAAGGGGTCGCGGGCGACCGCTATTCTTGTTCGGGTACCTACACTTCCCGGGAAAATCGCACCTGAGAGTCCACCCACAAGTGCCCCGGCCTTGGCATATGTCCCCAGCGAACTGATTTGGCCATGCGCAATGTCGTTGCCGGCAACAGCAACCGGTCCCGTAGCTGCACCACCTACCGCTCCACCGACAGCGCCTGCCACTCTCCGAGCAACCACTCCAGTGCCAAGTCGGGATGATACTCCCGCTGCAGCAGCATTGTTTATCCCAATAAAGAACTTAGCAGCCGTCGCAGTCGTAACCGCGCCCATGAGAACTTGCCAATTCGTAGGATGTGGTTTTGCGTTCTCACCCGCTTCTCCCTCGGAGTTTAGGAGAATAAATATGACGATTACGCACCCCGGACATCTCCCATCGGGATCTGCGAGTGTCACGGGCTTGTGGGCAGCGTATGCCTGTGAAGCAAGGAAAGAGGGGTTGCCAATGGATCTGTTGGCTTCTTCCCTAAGGGCTGAGTCAACTCCTACCCACAGGCTCGTTCGCGGCTCATAGAAGCGTTGCCCGAAGTCATAGAACCCCGAGTCGGGATCGAACGGCTTGCCACTGAACAGGTACCCGTTGATAGGCTTGGACGGACCGCGGTCGATCCACGTCTCACCATCGGAGAAGTACTCGAGCGACTCCTGAACAGTTCCGTTCTCGTCGGTCAGCACTGACGTCGAACCGAGATGGTCGGAGTGGAAGAAGTAGGCAGTGCCGGGTCTGTCGGGGGCGGTCGGATCCTCGCCGCTTTCGAACTTCGACAACTCGCTGGCGACCCGCGTCGAGCCGGCAAACACGTGCTTGACGGCCTGCGTGCCATTTTCGAGATCGAAGAGCAGCTGATCACCCGCGAGGTCACGCCGCGTGGCAACCGGCGCAACCGGCAGTGGCTCCGTCATTGGCTCGGCGTGCTGTGCGACGAGGCGGAGATCCCGCGGGTGTGCGTGCACAGCCTGCGGGGACTGCACGCGACGCTGGCGACCGAGGCGGGGGTGTCCTCGCACGCGGTCGCGAGCGCGCTCGGTCACACGTCGGCGGTGGTCACCCACGCGCACTACGTACAGCCGGGAACGCAGAAGCGGATGAGCTCGCGCCGCGTGGTCGAGAAGCTCGGCGAGCGGTCACCCACTGGAGCGCTACATCGCAGTGCCTCCGAATCCGGAAACGAAATCGGGTCGGTCCGTTTTCCGGACGCCCGAAAACGACGTTCGCCCCTTTTGCCAAGGGGCGAAGAGCGTCGTGCGATTGGGGGGACTCGAACCCCCACGGTGTTACCCACTGGAACCTGAATCCAGCGCGTCTACCAATTCCGCCACAATCGCGTTCGGGGACGTACTGATGCCATACCCCGGGCCCGAGCACAAGGGTGTCGGTGGCCATCGCCGGGGGCGGCGCCGTGCGGCGAGGGGCATGAGGTAGGGTCGGGGCATGAGGACGATCGCGATATGCGTGCTGTCGGGGATCTTGGGGGTGGCCCAGGTGGCGCGGGCGGACGCCCCCACGCGCGCGCAGCTCAAGCAGTGCGGCGCCGGCCGCGGCAAGGTGTGCCTGACGATCGGCCAGCAGTACCTGGCCGACAAGGACGAGGCCAAGGCGGTGCGGTTCTACCTGCGGGCGTGCAAGCTCGGGGTCGCGCTGGGCTGCGGGTTCGCCGGCACGATGGTGATGCTCGGGCAGGGCGGCAAGCGCGACGTTCCCAAGGCCCGCATGCTGCGCGAGAAGGCGTGCAAGCTCGGCGACGGCGGTTCGTGCAACGACCTCGGCACGTCGTGGTCGGAGGGTAAGGAAGGCGCACCCAAGGTCGATCACGTCAAGGCGCGCGGGTTCTACGAGAAGGCGTGCAAGCTCGACGACGGGCTCGGCTGCTTCAACCTCGGCAACGTGTACCGCGAAGGCGAGGGCGTGAAGCCGGATCTGCAGAAGGCGTTCGGGTTGTTCCAGCGCTCGTGCAAGCTCGACCAGGCGCGCGGCTGCACCGAGCTCGGCATCATGTACTTCGAGGGCAAGGTCGTGCCCAGGAACAAGCCCAAGACGATCGAGCTGCTCGGCAAGGCGTGCAAGCTGGGCTCGCAGGTGGCGTGCAAGAACCTCGAGATCGTGAAGAAGCAGAAGTGATTGCTGGATAGTGTTTCTGTGACACTATAAGGACATGCTCGAGTCTCGTCTGCGCGAACATCTCGGCGGCGCGCGCCGCGTGCTGCTGGCGGGCTGCGGCGGGGGCTACGACGTGCTGGGCGCGGTGCCGCTCGCGGTCGAATTGCGGGCGGCGGGCGTCGCGGTGGACTTCGCGAACCTGAGCTTCAGCTACCTGAACGCGCTCGACGCGCGCCAGGATCCCGACTACCCGAACCTGTACGAGGTCACCGCGGCGGCGGCGTCCGAGCGGGTGTACTGCCCCGAGGCGTGGCTCGCGAAGTGGCTCGACGCCGAGCATCCGGGCGAGCCACACGTGGTGTGGAGCTTCGACAAGACCGGCGTGCGCCCACTCGCGCGCGCCTACCAGGCGCTGGTCGAGCGACGCGGCATCGACGCGATCGTGCTGATCGACGGCGGCATCGACGCGATCCTGAAAGGCGACGAGATCTCGCTCGGCACGCCGGCCGAGGATCTGGTCTCGCTGGCGGCGGTGACCGAGCTCCCCGAGCTGCCGGTCGCGATCGCGTGCGTCGGGCTGTCGGCCGAGCTACGCGACGGCATCGCGCACGCACAGGTGTTCGAGCGCATGGCCGAGCTGGCGCGCGCCAACGCCTACCTCGGTGCGGCCGCGCTGGTGCCGAAGACGCCGGCGTGCGACGCCTACGTGCGCGCGGTCGAGTACGTGTTCGCCGGTCAGATGCACCAGAAGCGGAGCCACGTCCACAGCGTGATCACGCGCTCGCTCGCCGGCGAGTTCGGCACGCCCGCACCGCACGTCTGGCTCTCGCCACTCGCGAGCATGTTCTGGATGTTCGATGCCCGCGAGGTCGCGCGCACGCACTGCTTCCTCGACTTCCTGCGGCCGACCGAGTCGATCGGCGAGATCACGCTGCGCGTCGAGGGGATGCGCAAGGGCATCGCGATCCGCGATCGCACGACGATTCCACTCTAGTGCTCGCCCTGCAGCTTGGGGTTCGCGAACAGGAACTTGGTCGCGACGGTCACCATCAGCGTGAACAGGATCGCGCCGAACGCGAAGATCCCCATCGACACCTTCAGCTCGGTCGAGCTCGGCGCGTAGTGATAGATCTCGCCGAGCGTCGACGGCGTGAACCCGGGGATCACGAGGCCGACGCCCTTCTCGATGTAGACGCCGAAGTAGATCAACACCGCGCCGATGTTGAGGGTGACGAGGTTCTTGCGCGTCCGCGGGATCAGGAACAGCAGGAACGCGACCAGGCTGAAGATCAACGCCGACCAGCCGTACATCGCGATCGGCGAGTTGGAGTACTCGCCGGTGCCGAACAGGTACTGGTAGTGGATGACCTCGCGCGTCGACGAGTAGAAGTCACGGAACACCTCGGCGCCGAACAGGAACAGGTTGACGAACATCGCGTACGCCATCAGCTCCGCGATCTTGTAGAGCGCCTCGTTGGTGACCTTGAGTCGCGTCGTGCGGCGCAGGATCTGGAGCAGCACGAGGATGATCGCGGGACCGGAGCAGAACGCCGAGGTCAGAAACCGCGGCGCGAGGATCGCGGCATTCCAGTAGCTGCGCGACGGTAGCCCGGCGAACAGGAACGCGGTCACCGTGTGGATGCCGACGGCCGCGGGGATCGAGAACATGATCAACGGGAGCGCGAACTTCTTGCTGTAGTGCTTGTTCCGGTACGACCGGTACATGATGTGGGTCGCGATCGTCAGGTTGAGCAGGAGGTAGAGGCTCAGCACCACCACGTCCCACGCCAGCAGCGAGTACGGGAAGTTTGGCGAGCCGACGAACGGGAGCATGTGCCACACGCGTAGCGGGTTGCCGACGTCGACGGTCACGAACATCACGCACATGATGATCGCGGTGATCGCGAGGAGCTCTCCGATCAGCGCGATCTCCTTGATCGGCTTCCAGTCGTAGACGTAGGCGGGGATCACGAGCACCACGGCGGCCGCGGCGACGCCGACGAGGAACGTGAAGTTGCCGATGTAGAACCCCCACGACACCGGATCGCGCATGCTGGTCTCGATCAGGCCGTTCTTGTACTGATCGGCGTACGCGTCGATGCCGATCGCCAGCATCACCACGAGCGCACCGAGCCAGAGGTAGAACGTCACCTTCTTTCCGAGGAGGGCGCGCGCGCTGTCGACGATGAACTTGACGAACTTCATGACCTACACCCCGTAGAAGTAGAAGAACCTCGGGTTGGTATCGAGCTCCTCCTTGAGGACGAAGATCCGCTTGTTGTCGATCACGCGGCGGATCTCGCCGTTCGGATCGAGGAGGTTGCCGAACTTGCGCGCGCCGACCGGACAGGTCTCGACGCACGCCGGATAGCGACCGTTGCGCGTGCGGTGCAAACAGAAGTGGCACTTCTCGACCACGCCCTTGGGTCGCGGTCGGTTGCCCAGCACGTGGGTGTTGGGGTTGAGGTCCTTGGTCGTGAGCTTGGGCTCGGTCCAGTTGAAGTGGCGCGCACCGTACGGACACGCCGCCATGCAGTAGCGACAGCCGATGCACCAGTCGTAGTCGATCACGACCACGCCATCCGGCTCCTTCCAGGTCGCCCCGACGGGACACACCCGCACGCACGGCGCGTTGTCGCACTGCTGGCAGGCGACCGGGAGATAGAAGTGGCCCGGCCGCGGGACCTGGAGTGGGTCGTAGTAGGCGTTGGCGCGCTCGAGGTCGACGCCGTGGCGCTTCTCCATCTCGAGCACGGTGATGTACTGGATCTCGGGATCGCGCGACTGGTTGTTCTCCTCGACGCAGGCGTGGACGCACCGCCGGCACCCGATGCAGCGACTGAGATCGAGCGCGTACGCGAACACCACGCCCTCGATCGGTGGTTCGGCGCCGACCCGCACGTCGACACCGTAGGTGTCCTTGTACTCGCGCTCGAGGCGCGCGATGTACCGCTTGATCTCGTCGGGAGACAGCTCGCGAAAGCTGCCCCGGAAGATCCGCTCGCGGGTCTCCTCGTCGCACGCGGCGAACATGCCGAGCGCGGCGACCTTGCCGAACATCTGGAGGAACGCGCGACGGCTCTGGCCTCCGCCGTCGCCGGATGGCTCGGCGGGTGGCTCGTCGTAGACGACGGGCAACTTGTGGCGTAGTCGGGTCATCACTCGCTCCTCGAGAGGTGGATGTCGGCGGGGCGCTCCGGCGGCGCCTTGGGATGCATCGGGCGGAAGTGCGGTGCGTGCGGGTTGTGGCAGTGCACGCACAACAGGTACTGGCGCTGGCCGTTCCAGCACCCGATGCGGCGCCCGTGGATCCCGTAGCGCCAGTCGCGCAGCTTCTCGCCGTGGCACTGGCCGCACAGCTCGTACGAGCGTTCGAAGCTGACCAGCCGTCCGCCGGCGAGCCGCAGCTTGTCGCGGTACGTCGGGTTGTGGCAGTCGTAGCACCACTGCTCGCGCGGGCCGTGCGCGAGCTGGATGTTCTGGTGCATCGAGACCAGGTGGCGCGGCTTCGGGTTGAAGTCGTCGGGTTTGTCGTGGCACCGCGTGCACGGGAACACGCCGAACGAGAACGGCGGCTTCGGCACCGGATACTGCTCCGCACCCGCATGCTCGTCGTCGCGGACGCCGCGGCACTCGAACGGTGGGGGCACCAGCAGCGGTGCCTGGTCAGCGGGGTTCGGTGCGGCGGGCACCGCGCGCGACTCCGGCGGCATCGGATAGGCCTCCTCGGAATCGTCGACGGGGGAAGAACACGCCAGTAGCGCGACGGCGATCGATGCGCCGGCGACGAGCCACCGCAAAACGCAACGCTTCACGTAGCACCTCCGAAGTTGTGGCACGCCGAGCACAGCGGCATGTTCGGTTTGTGGTTCGCGCGGTCCTTGTGACAGGACAGACAGGTCGCGCGCTGCTTGTACGGCTGTTCGCCGTGCGAGCGATGGCAGGTCGTGCAGGTGTTGTGCGCCGGCACCTGGTGCATGAGCGGCAGGTTGTGGTGGCAGTTGGTGCACGCCGGCGGTGATGCCGGTCCGCGCGGGCCGTGCGGCCGGTGGCAGTCGAGGCACGGTCGCTTCGCGTGGACGCCGGTCGTTCGATCGGTGTGGCACGACCCGCATGACCGCTTGACGCGCGTGCTGTGCTGGTCGTGGCAGTTCGTACACTGCTGGTGCTTCGCCGGGGCGGTGGCGGCTTCCTTGGTATGGCAACTACCGCACGCGCGCTTCTGGGTGCCGCCGTGTGGCTCGTGGCAGTTGATGCAGTTGCGGTGATCCTTGAACGCGATCGAGGCCTCGGTCGGGTGGCAGGTCGCGCACGGCGAGCGTTGCTTGGTGGTGTGCGGGTCGTGGCAGCCGACGCAGCGGGCGTGGCCCTTGCGAACCTTGCCGGCCTTGTCGGTGTGGCACGACGTGCACTCGGCGCGCGGGCCGGCGGGCCGGTGCGCGACCGTCTTGCCGTGGCACCCGAAGCAGTTGTCGTGCTTGGCAAACGTGACGATCGTCTTCGCGTTGGGGAACGGCTGTGGGCCATGGCAGGTCCGACACAACGAGACATCGGCGGTGGTCTTCTTGAACGCGTGCGGCTGGTGGCAGTTCCGGCACTCCGGTCCGCGACTCTGCGCGCCCTGGTGGAATGCGCGATCCGAGCTCGCCGCCACGTGACATCGCGAGCACGCGACGGCGATCGGGGCGCCCGGCCCACGGTGTGGCTCGTGGCATCCCAGGCACCGCGTCTTGGTCGCGCGATCGCGAGGATGCGCGGGGATCAACTTGGCGTGGCACGTGGTCTCGCACGACTTCGCCGGTGACCCGCGGACGTCGTGCTGGTTGTGGCATCCGGTGCAGCGGTGCTGCGGCACCTTGGTCTCGGCGAGTGCGACCTGCGTGGCGTGGCACTCGCCGCGGCACGCGAGGACCTCGGACTTGGCGAACCGGTGCTGGCGGTGGCAGGTGACGCAGTTGACGTGACCCTTGGCGAACGTCGCGGTGGCCGGTACGCGCGCGCGCGATTGCCGGTGGCAGTTGGTGCAGCGGGTCGACGCGACCGCCGCCTTCTCGTGATAGCCGTGGCAGCTCGCGCACCCGGTGATCAGGTTGCGGGCCTTGTCGTGTCCGCTGACGGGTTCGTGATGGCAGGTCTCGCACTTCGTCGCCACCAGGGCGGGTTGGCGATGTGCGCGGTGGCAGGTGGCGCAGTCCTCGTTCGGCTTGCTCGCATCGTGCGGGGCGATCGCGGCGATCGCGCCCTGCGGCTTGGCGTGGCAGTCGATGCACGGCGTGACGCGTTCCTTCGTCGACGTGAAGTCGTGGCAGCTCCAGCATTCGCGCGCCGGGCTATCGACCCCCGCGCGGTCGTGGATCGCGATCGGTTCGGTCGCGTGGCACTGCTGGCACTGCCAGTTGGTGGCAGGCAGGTACTCGCCGGCGACCTGCTCGTGGCACGCCTTGCACGCGATTGGCGGCTTCGCGTTGGCATGCCGGAGGTGCATCGCGGACTGCTCGACGACGGCCGCGCGATCTGCCTTCGTCGGCTCGGGTCGAGCGTCTCCGTTGCCGGTGCAACTCGCGAGGTACGTCAGCAGCGCGAGGCCGACGAGGAGCCAGTGGGTCGAACGACCTACTACTGGACCGTCGTCCTCACTCCGAGACCGCCGCACGCCGCTGGGGTAGTGCAGCTTTCAGACCCGGGTAGGTTCGGTCGCAAGCACCGAGATCCGCAGGCGATCACGACTGGTAGACGGTGCTCGGAGCTTTTCCGAGGACGCAAGCCTTGCGTGGCCTCGTCGTGTTGTTTGTCGGTGCGCTATCGTTGCAGGCGTTGCATCCCACCGACAAGCCCGCGAGGTTGGTACGCGAGCGACTCGACGCGGCGGCGGTCCAGCAGCACCTCGAGACCCTCGCGACCACCGCCACCCAGGTCGAGGTCCGGGTCAAAGATGCGGTCGCCCGGATCTCGGAGGCCACCACCGAGTCGCTCGCGGAGGTCGGGCGGCGCTTCGTCGCCGGAAAGATCGTGGCGGTGCAGATCCGGTTCTTCGAGCACGACGACTGGTGGAGCGAGACCCTGATGCCCGGCAAGACCGGCTACCGGCTGGTGCGGATGCGCGAGGGAACCTGAGTGCGCCGCCGACCCACGTCGATCGCGCAGCGGTCGTGATCGATCGCGCGTGACCGCTCGTCACCTCGACCGACCACGCAGTTTCTCGATCGCTGCGCGATCCGCGCCGCTACAGTCGCCGGCGATGTCGTCGCGCGTGTCGTCCCTCGCTGTCACGATCGCGCTCGTCGCGGGATGCGGCGATTCTCCCGCCGCCGCGCCGGATGCCGACAACGACGCGCCCACCGGTCCGTGGCGAAGTGCGCTGTATCCGACCGACTGGACCCCCGCGTTCACCGATTCCGACGGCAACTTCCTCCACGACTTCAGCTACGCGGGGTACCGCCGGAGCGAGGTCGCGCTTCCGGACACGTGGCCGGGCGCCACCTTCGATGTCACCGCGTACGGCGCGGTGGCGGACGCGACCACCGACAGCTCCCCCGCGTTCGCCGCCGCGATCGCCGATGCGACCGCCGCCGGCGGCGGGATCGTGCTCGTGCCCGACGGCGACTACCTGCTCGCGTCCAACCTGCGGATCGCGTCCTCGCGGATCCTGGTGCGCGGCCAGAGTCGCGACGGAACGCGCCTGCGGTTCACCGCGACCGGCACCGCCGGCGACGCGAGCATCACGTTCGCGGGGGCCGCCGAACCGACCGGCGGTGCGATCCCGCTGGTCGAGGATGCGGTGCCGCGCAGTCACGTGGTGCGGGTCGCGGATCCGAGCGCGTTTGCCGTCGGCGACGACGTCCTGCTCGACATCGAGATCACCCAAGCCTTCGTCGACGACCACGGCATGGCCGGGCTGTGGGACACCGGCCCGAACTCCGCGCTCGGCGCGCGCAAGGTGTTCCTGCGCCGCGAGGTCGTCGCGATCGACGGCGACGCGATCGCGTTCGACGTCCCGGTTCGCTATCCGTTGCGTGTCCGCGACGGCGCCGCGCTGCGGCTCGACGCCGGTGCGCTGCGCGAGTGCGGCATCGAATCGCTGTCGATCGACAGCGCGGTCGATCCGGCGGCGGCCGCTGCCAACCCGCGCGCCCACGCGATCGAGCTGTCGCGGGTGACCGACTGCTTCGTGCGCGACGTCGCCGGAACCCACCTGCAGTCGGGCGGCGTCTACGTCGCGCAGTCCAAGCGCGTCACCGTGGCCGATTCGACGATGGCCCACGCGCAGAACCACGGTAGTGGCGGCGCGGGCTACGGATTCGAGGCATCGATGTCGAACGAGGTGCTGTTCCGCGGCGATCGCGCCGAGGACGTGCGCCACGGCCTGATCCAGAACTGGGACTTCGGATCGAGCGGCCTCGTGTGGCTGCGCTGCGAATCGATCGACAACACGATCGACGGCGTGGTGCAGATCGCGGGGCGCTCGGAGTTTCACCACCGACTCGCGATCGCCAGCCTGTTCGACAGCACGCGCGACACCGCCGGGTTCAACGCGTTCAATCGCCACGAGGAGAGCTCGAACGCGGGGATCACGGCGAGCGAGAACGTGTTCTGGAACGTGTCCGGGCGCGACGCCGACGACAGCTACCTGATCACGTTCCAGCACGGCACCGGTTACGTGATCGGTACCCGCGATCTCACGGTGCATGTCGATCCCGATATCCTCGAGCAGTCGCTCGGCTATGCGGAGCACGCCGAGCCCGCGGACTGGGTGGAGGGGACCGATCGCGGCGCCACGCTCGATCCGCCGTCGCTGTTCGAGGACCAGCTGGCCCGGCGTCTGACAGGCGAGTAGTCGGATCAGTTCGGCGGATCGCGGAGGACCTCGGTCGCGACGTGATCGGGGTCCTCGAGCGCTTGCGCGAGCTGATCGACGACCTCGCCGAGCGGCGACTCGAAGCCGGTCACGCCCTCGTGGATCGCGGCGACGCCGATCAGCCGGGCGTCGCGCTGGATCAGCACGTACCGCCAGCCGTGGCGATCGCGCGCGCTGGTCTGCGTGCCTTCCCCGAGCGCCGTCGTCGCGATCCGTCGCACCGCCGCCTCGACCTCCGGCGATGGCACCGCGACGCTGGTCTGTGCGGATAGCTCGACCTCGTCACCGGCCACCAGGTAGAGAAACCCGTCGTCGCCCGACGACTGCTCGAGCAGGATCTCGAGCGCGCGCGCGCAACGCTCGCGGGCGCCACGGCAGCTCGTGAAGATCGACGCGATCCGTTCGCGCCGGCGCGCGGGGCTGTCGATCGCGGTGACCGCCTCGATCGCCGCGCCTCCGACCGCGTCGCTCGCGGTGTCGGCGCGGTTGGAGCTCGACGTCCACGCCAGCGCGAGGCGCTTGCCGCGCGCGATCAGCGCCGGGTTTCCCGTCGGCGCGAACCACTCCTCGGTGGCGGCGAGGTGCTGGCGGAACGCGGGCTCGTCTCCGGCGAGGATCGCGACCCGCGCGCGGATCTCCTCGAGGTTGCCGCACAGCGACGGGCTGGCGAGTGGAGCGGCCTCGGCGATCGCGGCGTCGAGCCGCTCGGTGGCGGCCGCGTGGTCACCGCTGGATGCCTCGATCAGCGCGAGCACGCCGAGGCAGCGCAGCCGGTTCGCGATCATCCCGGTGTCCGGGTCGCTCGCCAGCTGGAGTCCGCGCACGGCGTGGTCGCGGGCCGCCTCGAGGTCGCCCGCGGCGAGCAACGTCTCGGCGAGGGCGGCGAGGGCGGGCTGGCGCAACAGGTTGACCTCGGGCGGTAGCGCGGCGAGCGCGCGCTCGAGTGCCTCCTTCGACGCCTCGAGCTCGCCACGTTCGCGGTGGTAGTCGCCACGGATCACGTCGAGGATCGGCTCGAACTTGAAGCCGTCGCGAGACAGCCGGGCGAGCGCCGCGATCGAGTGCTTGAGTCCCATGACATCGCGCGTGAACGAGAACGCCATCGCCGAGACCACGGTCATCCACGCGTCCATCTGCCACGCCGATCCGAGCTGGATGAACAACAGGTCGGCCTTGCCCTCGTGTGCCTTCGCCTCCTGTTCCTCGCCGCGCGAGCGATGGAACGCGATCCGCGCCTGCACGGCGCCGAGCTCGAAGTGGCGCAGGCCGAGTTTCTCGAGCGTCGCCATCTCCTCGACGTACGCCGGGTCCTGCTCGGACACCAGCATCAGCACCCGCAGGTAGCGTGCGACCGCCTCGCTGGTCGCGCGTTCGAGGTCGGAGATCGGCGTGATCCGATCGCGTTCGAGGATCCACAGGATCCGGTCGACGTTGTCGCGGACCTGGCGGAACCGCGCGAGCGCGAGATCGATCAGCGACTGCGAGAGCAGGTACACGGCGTACGGGATTCGCCGCCGGAGCACGGCCATCGGCCGGATCCGAGGGACCAGCGCGCGCAGCGAGTCGAAGTCGAGCATCAGCGCGTAGGCCGCAGCCGCCGCGTTGGTGGTGAGGATGAACGAGCGCAGCGCCTGCACGGGCGACGGTCCGCGAAGACCGGTGATCAGCCAGCGCGCGAACGCGACGCCCATGCCGAGGCCGAGCGCGATCGGCCGCGACAAGAACCGCAGCTTGAGCGCGACGTTCAGCCCGGAGACGCGGAACAGCGACGAGATCGTCGGCGTCGCGTAGCGCTGGATGATCGAGTGGTCGGCGAGCAGGCCGGCGGTGACCAGCATCTCCTTGATGCGGAGGCACGCCGTCGGATGCGAGTCGCGATCCTCGTAGATCGCGAGCGCGGCCTCGAGCGGACGGATCGACTCGAAGAACGACTGGGTATCGAACAGGCGCGTCCCCGCGCGCTCGAGCAGCGTGGCCGCGCGCTCGACCTCTCCACCCTCGAGCAGGTGCCACCCGATCTCCGCCTCGAGCACCGGCGTCACCGGCCCGGCGCCGGACAGCGCGTACGCGACCCGGAGGTGGAGTTGGGTTCTTCGCACCGGGTCGAGCGTGCGCGACAGGGCCTCGCGCAGGCCGTCGTGGCGGAACTCGTACATCGCGCCGGCGAGCAGCAGCACCTCGTGGAACAGCAGCTCGTCGAGCGCGGCGAACAGGTGATCCTCGTCGGGATCGTCGGCGAGGGCGAGGCACGTCGCCAGCGAGACCTCGCCGCCGTGGACGCTCATCGCCTCGGCGAGGGCGCGCGCCGGACCGCCGAGTCGCTCGATCCGTTGCTCGAGCGCGGTCGCGAGCTTCCGGGGCAGCTCGATCTCTCCGACGTTCTCGGGAACCAACCACTCGCCACCGACGTACCGGATGATCTCGCGATCGACGAGTAGCCGTGCGAGCTCGATGCAATACAACGGGCTCCCGTTGGCGAGCTGCTGCATCCAGTGCGCGACCCGCCCGACGTGCAGGACCTCGCCGAACATCGTCCGGATCAGCTCCTCGACATCCTCGGCGCGCAGCCCCTCGAGGCGGAGCCGGCGGCTGGCATCGCGGATCGCGGCGATCGCGGCGTGGGCGCGGACCGGCTCGTCGGTACGGAGCGCCGTACACAGCACGAGCTGGAGGTCGTTCGCCGAGTGAGCGAGCGCGGCGAGGGCGGCCGCGGAGGCCTCGTCGCAGCGCTGGACGTCATCGACCTCGACGACCAGGAACCGCCGGCGTGCGACGTCGGACAGCCAGTCGACGAGCGTCGCCTGGATCCGCATGCGCTCCTCGGCGGGATCGGGGTGCGGCGGTGACGGCCGGACGTTATCGATGCGGTCCGCGAGCTCGGGCAACAGCCGGACCAGGATGTTGGCGTGCGGCCGGAGCGTCACGAGCTCGGTGGGCAGGGCTCGCAACACCGCGCGCGCGAGCTCGGCCGCGACACCGTACGGTCCGCGACCGGCGACATCACCGACCACCTCGATCACCGTGGCACCGCGCAGCTGGGCTTCGAGGTGGATCTCGCGGAGCAGGCGGGTCTTGCCCATGCCCGACGGCGCCTCCACGATCACCGCACGGCCCGGACCGCCCGCCGCCACGCGATCGAAGTAGCGCCGCATCCGCTTCATCTCGCGCTGGCGGCCGACGAAGCTGGCACTCGCGAGATAGCCGCGGGCGACCTCGAGCTCGGTATCGGGCGCCGCGCCGACGATCGCGTCGATACGCTCGATCACCTCCGCGGCCGAGCGCGGGCGTGCGAGTGGGTCGACGCTCAACATCTGCATCACGAGCTCGTCGAGCGCGGGTGGCACCTCGGAGCGAACGCTCGACGGGATCGCCGGCGTGCGGCGCCACACCGAGCGCAGCTCGGAGACCTGACGGGCAGGATACGCGTGCCGCCCGGTGAGCAGCCAGTAGGTCAACGCGCCGAGGGCGAACACGTCGGCGCGGTGATCGAGAGGCAGGCCGTAGCCATTCTCCGGGGCGATGAACGGTGGGGTGCCGGCGACGTCGGGACACACGCCCGGGCTCGCGAGGATCCCGAAGTCGATCAGCTTGACGTGGCCATCCTGCGTGTAGCGGACGTTGCGCGGCGACACGTCGCGATGGATCAGCCGCCGCGAGTGCACGAACGCGAGCGCACTCGCGACATCGCGGACGACCGTACCGGTGTCCTGGATCGACAGCGTGCGCTCCTCGCGCAGGTCGTGGCCGCCGAGCAGCTCCATCGTGTAGAACGGCCCCTCCGCGTCGATGCCGTAGTCGTAGACCTCGACGATCCGCGGGTGGCGCAGCAGCGCCATGGTGTGAAACTCGCGCCGAAACCGGAGCTCGGCGTCGGAGTGGTCGAGCTCGGGGCGGTCGTCGACCTCGTTGAGCTTGAGCGCGAGGTCCTTGCCACCGGTCTCGTCGGTGACGCGATACACCGATCCCATGCCGCCTCGTCCGAGACGTTCGCGGACGTGGTAGCGCCCCCCGATCACCGAGCCGGCCACGACACTCATCGTCAGCCTCGCGTGAACTGCTCCACCGGCCGGTACTCGGCGGCGCGACCCTTCATGTGCCGGGCGAACCAGCGATCGCGACGCCGGCGTGCGACGCGATCGGCGACGCCGTCGAGCGCGGGGAACGCGCGGCGCAGGATCTCTGCCGTCGCGATCCACGGCGCGACGAGCAGCGGGATGTAGCCCCACGCCCCGGCGGGCGGAAGCGCGTTGTGGCGGTAGGTCCGCCGCGACGTGAAGTACTTCGTGTAGCCGAGGTGGATGCGATGCTCGAGCGCGCCGCGCAGGCGCACGAGGACGCCGCGGTCGGCCGTGTCATCGTCGACTTCCTCGGGTTCGAACGCACGGGCGTAGGCCTGGCACAGCGCCCGCCCGTCATCGCCCGAGCGACGCGCGCCCTTGATCGCGGTGACGAACGCGAGCTGCGCGGCCTCGGCGAGCGACGACGGATACCACCGCGGTCGCACGCCGATCAGGTGACCGACGTAGCGCCAGAACTCCATCATCGCGCGGATGTCGTCGCGCGATGGCAGAAAGCCCATCGCGTACATCCCGAACCCGGGCGCGAAGCTGCCGCCCATCAGCGTCAGCAGCGCGTCGCCCTGGCTGATCGGTACGCCCCACGCCGCGAGGTCCCACTCGCGATGCGACATCAGCTTGCGCCGTACGAACACGTGCATCACGCGCACCCGCAGCGCCGACGCGCGGCCGGGCGCGCCGGCCCGCAGCCCGCCGGGTTCGGACACCGCGATCCAGAACGCCGCGGTCTCGAGGAATCGCTTGCGCGCGGTCGCGCCGGCGTACGCACCGGTGAGCGCGAGCGGCTTCGCGACCGAGCTCTCGGCGTACCCCTCGAGCGTGATCGCGCCCGCGAACCGGAACACGGCCGTGCCGTAGCGGCGGAACGCGCGCGCGCCGCGCTCGACGCGATCCCAGTCGAGCCATGGCGGATCGCGATCGATGTCGGCGAACAGCGCGCGCAGCGACGCCGGGGCATCGGGGACGGCATCGACGCCGTCGGCGAGCGCTCGCTCGAGCATCGCCCGACCCGCCGCCATGCCGCGTCCGAGGTAGACCTCGTCGACGAACGCCTCGGCGACCGGATCGGCGTCGTAGTACATCGCGGCGAGCGCGTGCACGACCTCGTCCGGCGGCGCCGGGTCGAAGCCGAGCACGGCGCGACACACCGACCGGATCTTGCGCACCCTCGGGTGATCGAGGTGCTCCCAGTACAAGAACTCGGCAGGCCGCTCCGACATCCGTCCTGTGATGACTATCGCACCGACTCGGGCCAGACAGTGCGCTGCGCGAACCGTGCGACGTCGATGTCGACGTCGATGTCGATCGAACGCTTGAATCTGACCGCGGCTCCCCTACGATGGAAATCGTGGGGAGTATCTCGTTGCTGTCGCTCATCGTGGTCGTGGCCGGCTGTCGCTGGCACTTCGATCCGATCGACAACAACGCGGTTGGCGATGCGGGGGGATCCGACGCGAAGCCGTCCGATGCCACGCCACCCGATGCGCCCAGCGGGTTCTACTTCGTCGGGGGCGAGCTGTCGGGCGCGACCGGCGGGGTGATCGTTCGCACCGCCGATGGCGACTCGATCACGATCATGACGGACGGGCCGTTCTTCTTGCCGACGCCGCTCGCCGACGGGACGTCGTTCGTGATCACGGCGCAGCCGGTCGCTTCGAACCGGTCCTGTATCGTCGCGAACTCGACGGGGCGGATCTCGGGCATGACGGCGTCGGCGACCCAGGTTGCGTGCTTCGTCGATGGCAGCTGCCCGTCGGTGTCGCTGACGTACACCGTCGACAGCACGTTCACGGTGCCCACCGGGTGCACGTCGTACATCCTCGAGGCGTTCGGAGGTGGAGGTGCCGGAGGCATCGCGCCCCAGGGCCAGTCCGCCGCGGGCGGCCCGGGCGGACACGCGACGCTCTCGCTCGCCGGGCAGACGCCGAACGACACGTTCTCGATCACGATCGGCAAGGGCGGCCTCTGCGGGTCGACCGCGAAGACCGCCGGTGGCTATGCGGGCGGTGGGGGCGGGAACGCGGGTGGTGGTGTGGGAGGCCCCGGAATCGGTGGATCACCGCCGGGCGGCGTCGGTGGACCGGGGATCGGAGCGGGTGGAAACGGTGGGTATGGCGGAGGTGGGGGCGGGGGTGGCTCCACGATCGTCGGCAGCAGCGGCGGTGGCGCGACGACGTTCTCGAAGGCGGGCGCGTTCTTCCTCGCCGCGGGCGGAGGAGGCGGTGCGGGTGTCGCCGACGTGCTCGGTGCGGCCGGTGCGGGCGGTGCCGCGTGCGAGGGCTACACCGGTGGCGCCGGCGCGGCGGGCACCGGTGATTCCGTCGGGGCTGGTGGTGGAGGCGGCGGCGGGTGCTTCTGCACCGGGACCAACTGCGTGGAGCTTCCGACGCCCAGCGGAGCCGACGGAGGGATCGCGGGCGGCGACGCCTGCGGTGCCGCGCAGAACGGGGCCGATGGCCGGCTGGTGATCTCGTTCCCGGCCGGGTGAGCGCCTAGAACAGCCAGCTGGTCGCCACGTTCGCGAGCGATACCACCGGGAGGAGGGCGAGCGCACACGCCCCGATGTACTGCGGGATCGAGACCCGCGAGAATGCCAGCGCGTACGACAGCGGCGGGTTGAACCACAGCACCAGCCGCAGCAGCAGCACGCCGCGGAACGGGTGGGCATCGAGCAGGCGAAACGCGCGTGCGAGGTGGCGGTTCTTGGGGCGCCACCCGGTGTTGGTACGCCGCAGCGTGCGCGCGGCGACGAACGGGATCGAGACCGCGCACAGGCCGCCGACGTAACCGAGCACGAGCCCCGCCCACGGACCGAACGCGAGCCGGCCGCCGATCACGAACGCCATGCCGGGCAGGCCGATGAACGACCCCAACACGAACGCGCCCACGAACAGGATCGGCGCGCCGGGGCCGAGTGATTCGAGCCAGTCGCGAACGCTCGTCGGGGTGACGCTACCGGTGCGCCACAGATAGATCGCGCCGACCACGAACGCGGCGACCAGCGTGCCGAGCACGACGCGGCGTACGGCGCGCGACGGCCGGGTCACGGGCGTGGCGGGCGGATCCGCGGGAGGCGCGGTGGCCGCGAGGTCGACGGACATGCCCGCATCCTGTGGCGGCGCGGGCGGCTCGTCCATCGATAGATCGGGACAGCTACTTCTCGGCCTTGTCGGACTTGTTCTCGGACTTGTCGGACTTGGCCTCGAGGCGCTTGGTCGCGTCCTTGACGTCCTTGTCGCCGCCGCACTTCCGCATCGCGGGCATCATCTCCTTGACCCGCGCCATCATCTTGTCCTCGATCGCCTGCGGCAGCTTCTTGCCCTTGGCCTTGGCCTCGTTGGCCATCTTGATGGTGTCGGTGTTGGCGTCGATCACCGTGTTGATCGCCTTGGCCATCTGCGGGCAGTGGTCCTTGTTGGCCACGACCGCGTCGACGAACTTGTTGAAGAAGGCGAGCACCTTCTCGCCATCGGCCTGCGAGATCTCGTCGCGCTTCTCGTCGGCGCGCGCGACCGCGGAGGAGGTGGCGACGACCGCGATGATCGTGACGATACGGAGCCAGGTCATGGCGCCGAACATGCCACAAACCCGGTCCCGCGACCAATCAGAACGTCCGCGCGAACACCGGGAGAACGTGCATGGTTGCGGGATCTTCCGCGTCGGCGAACGTCCGCTGGTAGCCCCGCGCCACGATCGCCCCGAACCCGACGACCAGCCCGGCGTAGAGCAGCCGCGCGGGGAGCTGCTTCCACCCCTTCATGCACCACAGGTCGAACGCCCGCACGACGTCGTCGGACTTCTTGAACACCACCACGTCCTTCGAGAAGTCGACCCACAGGCCGGTGCCGAACACCGTGAGCGCGAGCTGGCCGTAGCGGTTGTTCGGCCACGCGTCGGTGAACACCAGCGCCGCGAACCCGCCGAGCAGCAGGGCATCGGTGATCTTGGGCGCGAGATAGAACGCGATCTTCGAGCCCCGACCGTTCAACTTGTTGACGTACGTCCACCCGAACCGGAAGTAGCCGTGCGGATCGTGACCCGGCGGGAACACGTGGAGCGTCAGCACGTCGGCGCCGACGATCTTCGCCATCAGCGCGTGGCTACTCTCGTGCAGCGACACGCCGACCAGATACGTGGGCGGTGCGAGCGCGAGCCCCGTGTACACCAGCGTGCGGTTGCTCGGTTCGGCACGCGCGGGCGAGCCGCGGCCAGCCGCGATCGCGACCGCCGTCGTCATCGCGATCTCGCGACGGACTCGGGCGTGCTCGCTCGCGATCTCACGGCGGTGCCACCCAGATCTCGTCGCTGGCCTTCATGCCGAGCTTGGCGGCGAGTCGACGCGACGCGAGGTTGCCTTCGTCCGCGCCCCAGACCGGCTCGCGACCCGCGGTGCGCTCGTCGCGGATCATCGCGGCGGCCGCGATCGTGCCGAGTCCGAGCTGGCGCGCATGGACCAGCGTGTCCACGGAGACATCGAACCAGCGCGCGCTCCGCCACGGTGCGTAGGCGAAGGCGACGGGGTTGCCGTCGAGGTGAACCGTCCAGATCGGTCCGCGCGCGCGCGCCCAGATCAGCTCCTCGACCAGCGCCGGCGGCACGTGATCGAGCGGCGCGTCGTCGGGCAGGCGATGGGCCCCGACGACATCCGGCAGCGCCCCCGGAGCGGGCGCCGTGTGCAGGATCGCGCGCGCGGGCTTGCGACCCGCCGTGCGCAGCGCGGCCGCGAGCTCGTCCGACGCGGTCAGGATCGCGTGGTGCGGGTACTCGGCCGCCAGCGCCGCGGCCCCGCCCGAGCTGGCATCGGCGATCACGATCAACCGCGCGGCGTCGTGCCCGAGTGCGAAGCCACCGTCGAGCTCCCGCCGCCAGCCGTCGGGATCGGTGGCGATCCCGTGGGCCTCCACCCAGCGAGGTTCGTCGGGGAGCGCGAGCGTCACTTGCCGAGCTTGTGGAGGTACGCGATCGCCGCCTTGGCGTCGTCGATCAAGCAGGGGTTGTAGCGGCGCCGCGAGCTGTAGCGCGACCGCCGCGCGATCGCCTGCTCGAGCGCGGGGATCGCTTTCGGGTTACCGAGCGCGCGCAGCTTGGCGACCGCTTCCTTGCGCTTCGCGCAGGTCGATAGCTGCTGGAGGTCGAGCACGTACGCCTTCCACCACTCCACGTGATCGGTCAGCTCGAGCCGCTCGATCACCGGGACCACGATGTGACGGCGTCCCGGGTCGTCGTGGATCGCGGTCTTGTAGAGCAGCGGCTTGGCGTCGGGATCCGAGGTTCGCGCCCACAGATCGAACGCCTGCGCGACCACGTCGAGGTTCTTGTCGCCCGCCATCGTCCGCAGATTGGTGCGCAGCTCCTCGTCGGACTCGAGATCGAAGCGCAGCGACAGCGCGTTGCGATAGGCCTCGAGTGCCTTCTCGCGTTCGAACCGCGCCGAGTACACGTGACCGAGCACGAGCTGCATCTCGCCGTCCTTGGCGAGCTTCGCGGGATCCGCCTTGAGGATCGCGAGCGCCTCGTCGAACTTGCCCTGCTTGTGCGCCGCGAGCGCGCGGGCGGCCGGCCCGTTGGGATCGATGCCCTGGGGTGGCTCGTCCGTGGTGTCGTCGCCGCGCGGCACGGTCAGCAGCGCGATCACGACGCCCGCGATCATCGCGACGAGCAGGATCGCCGCGTACAGAGGCCATCGTCGCTTCGGTTTGATCAGCGGTGTCGTCGGTGCGGTCTCGGGTTCGAGCCTGCCCGCCAGCGAGCGATCGTTGAGGGTCACGCCGGCCTGCGCGAGTCGCTGCTCCGGGGTCAGGCCGAAGATCGGTTCGCCGCTCGGACCCGTGTAGGGCAGGCCGATGCCGATGCCGCGCAGACCGGACTCCGAGTTCCGCGTCGGCGCGTTGGCCGGGATGACGGGCGGCTTGGGTTGCACGGCCGGCACCGGCGTGTCCGGCGTCGCCAGCGCGTCGTCGATCGCGCTGGCGATGGCGGCCGGTCCGGTGCTCGTGACCTTGCCCTCGCTCATCACCAGCGGCTGCGCACCCGTCCCCGCGTTGCGCGCCGTCGACAACGACGGAGGACGCTCGAAGTTGACGTCGGTGACGCCGCCGTCCGGCGTTTGCAGCGCATCCTCGACCGCGGCCAAGAACACGTCGGCCGACGGGTAGCGTTCGCTCGGCTTCTTGGTCAGGCCGCGCACGATCAGTCGCTCGATCGACGACGGCACCGGCTTCCCGCCCTTGACCAGACGTTGCCGCATCGGCGGCACCGGCTTGGCCGTGTGCATCGACATCACCTCGAGCTTGTCGTCGCTGTAGAACGGCGGCTGCCCGGTCAGCATCTCGTAGCCGATGATCGCGGCGGCGTAGAGGTCGGCGCGGCCGTCCATCGGATTCCCGAGCGCCTGCTCGGGCGCCATGTAGATCGGCGTGCCGAACGCCATGCCCGCCTGGGTCAGCTTGACGCCCTCTTCGAGGTCCGTCTTGCCCATGCCCTTGGCGATCCCGAAGTCGAGGATCTTCGCGAAGTCCTCGTCGGCGCCTTGCCGGATCAGGAAGATGTTCTCGGGTTTGACGTCGCGGTGGATCAACCCCGCCTGATGGATGTGACCGAGGCCGCGGAGGATGTGCGCGAGGATGTGGAGCGCGCGCCCGGCCTCGATCTGCCCCTCCTTCTCGAGCACGTCGGCGAGCGGCTTGCCGTCGAGGAGCTCCATCGCGAGGTAGCGCGTGCCGTCGGGCAGCTTGCCCGAGTCCATCACGTTGATGCAGTTGGGATGATCGATCTTGCCGGCGGCGAACGCCTCGCGCTCGAAGCGGCTGCGCACGTCCGTCGATGCGGCGAGCGACGGGTGGAGGATCTTGACCGCGACCTGGCGCCGGAGCCCGAGGTGCGCCGCGCGATACACGAGCCCCATGCCGCCGCGCCCGAGCACCTCCTCGAGCTTGTAGCGATCCGCGATCACCGTCCCGATGAGCTCGGTCCCGTCGGGCTCCGACTCGAGCGTCACCGGCTCGGTGCCTTCGCGGGACATCGACATGCTCGGGGTATTGTGCCATTACCGACGCGAGATGCGGCGGTTTGTCCGTCCGATCGCCGAGGGACAACTCGCCGGAGTTGTTGCGGTTGTTCGCGATCGCACCCCCGAGAAACTTCGAGATGCGATCGTGGCGGAAGCGATCTCCGCGGCGACACGACATCGGCGCACGCGGCGACCCGCACGCGGGAACGGTATCACCCGCGAGCCGACTGGAGGCGAACGGGGGCTAGTGAACCGTGACGGGACGATGCCCGTCACCCGGCAACGTGGTCGGACGTCGCTGGCTGACCGGCTCGGGCTCGGGCTCGGGAATCACGATCACGCCGGACACCGCGATCGGCGGCGCGATGCTGCCGCGCGCCAGTCGGACGCCCTGCGTCGACTGCGCGCGCACGCGCAGGGTCGACCGCGAGTACACGTGATCGCCGTCGACGCGATGCTCGTCGAGGGCCGCACGATCGGTGATCGGTTCGGGCACCGCGACCGCGTGCGCGCGCATCACGCGTCGCACGATCCACGCCCCCGCCAGGGCGCACGCCACCATCAAGAGTCCCACTACCTCCACGGTGAATGGGATTCCTGCAACGGTTGTACCTCTCGCAAGTGGCCGATCTTGCGAGGTAGGAGTCTGTGGATTGGGGGCTGCGAGAGGACAATTCGTGCGGCTTGTATCCCCCAATATGTATGTAAGTGAGCGTACGGCTCGCGAGCGCGTTGATCACCTCGCGTCGTGCTTCGTTGCTCGCGCGATGCGATCACGACGTGCGCGATGGGTCGGCCGCCCAGTGACTTGCGTGCGTCCGCGTCGTCCCGTAGATTCTGCGACCCAACCAGCCCAGGTAGCTCAGTTGGTAGAGCAGCGGACTGAAAATCCGCGTGTCGACGGTTCAATTCCGCCCCTGGGCACGACAACTCGCGCACACGATCGATCATTGGGGGTCGTATGCTGCCCGCGTGCGTGTCGGGGTCTGCACCGTGCTCGGGCTCGTCGCGTGCCACCGTGCCCCCGAGCCAGCGCCGGCCACGGTCACGGTCACGGTGGTCGTCTCGGAGCCCGGTGCCGCCGCGGTGGCGGTCGAGCACGACCTGACGCTCGTCGTCGAGGAGGCGTTGAGCAACGCCGGCGCGACGTCGATCCGTTCGGAGTCGCGTCCCGGGGTGGCCGTGGTGAGTGCGTGGCGGCGTGATCGCGCCCTCGAGCTCGCCGACGTGCGAGCACGCGTCGAGGAGATGACCTCGCGGCTGCCCTCGAACGCGAGTATGCCCGAGGTGATTCGCGGCGACGTCGCACGCTTCGATCTGACGTTCGCGATCGACGGCACCGGTTCGCGCGCCGACACCGCCGACGTCGCGCAGGCGATCGCGTACCGGATCGAACGCCAGCCGGGCATCGCCGCGGCCGAGGTGCACGGTGGCGAGCGTGTCATCGAGGTGCGCGTGGATCCCGTACGCCTCGCGAGCTACGGGGTCACCACGCTCGATGTCGACGCCGCGCTCTCGAGCCCGCGAGCGGATGTCCCGGTGGGTACGGTGCCGATGCTCGGGCGTCCGCACGACCTCGCCGAGCTGGGATCGGTCGTCATCCGCGTCGCCGATGGCGTGCCCGTCCGGATCTCCGACGTTGCCACGATCGCCTCGGTGCTCGGTCGCGGTTCCTCGGAACCGGTCTCGCTGGCGATCCGCTACCAGGGCGACGCCGATCGCGCGCGTCTCGGTGAGGCGATCGCGGACGTGCTTCGCGACGCACGCCGGACGTATCCCACGGTGACCGCGACGCCCGTGCTCTCGGTTTCGCGACCGGTGATCGTCGACGTGCGGGGTGCCGATCGCGAGGCGCTCGCGCACGCGGCGGACGCCATCGCGCTCGGCGTGCCGGGATGTCATCGGGCCGCGGCGGCACCGGAGCTCGTGCTGCAGCCGGATCGCGATCGGCTCGCACGACTCGGCGTGGATCCGAGCAAACTCGCTCGCTTCCTCGCGGTGACGCTCGGGGGCACGCCGGTGGCACGGGTGCGTTCCGGGGATCGCGACGACGAGGTCCGGATCGTGGCCGGCGGACCGAACGACCTGACTCGCCTCGTCATTCGCGATCGCGACGGCCGATCGATCCCGGTGTCGGAGCTCACGACCACCACGTCGCAACACGACGCGATCCGGCTCCGGATCGATCGGCAACCGGCGATCGCGGTGACCTGCGAGGGCGCGGCCCATGCGATCCGCGACGGCGTACGCGGGATCGCGATGCCCGCCGGCGCGGTTGTCGTCATCGAACCGTGAGGTTGCTCGTTTCTTTCACTGTGGATGGTGGCTGGATCTGCCGGCGCAGTGGCGCAGCGAAGGCTTGATCGATTCGGCCGGACGCAAGTCATGCGCGAATCGGGTCGGTGTTCGGGTGCTCCACGCGCCACGCAGGGCATGGCACTTGCTGCTGCTCGTAGCAGCAGGAGAAACGCCATGCAGAAGCTAGAGACATTCGACGATCGCGGTTTCGTCATGAACATCCGAGGCGGAGCGCAGCAACGGTTCCTGTGGGGAACCTTGCTCGTGGCGGTCCTGGCCGCGCTGGTCGTCTCGATGTTCTTTGTCGATTACCTGTGATCTCGACGGTCAGATCGCCACGCGGCGTAGCCGCAGCGCGTTGCTGATCACGGACACCGAGCTGAAGCTCATCGCGAGCGCGGCGAGCATCGGCGACATCAACCAGCCGGTCAGCGGATACAGGACGCCGGCGGCGATCGGGATGCCGGCCGCGTTGTAGACGAACGCGAAGAACAGGTTCTGCTTGATGTTCGCCATCGTCTGGCGCGACAGCGTGCGAGCCCGGACGATGCCGCGAAGGTCGCCCTTCACGAGGGTGACCTGCGCACTCTCCATCGCGACATCGGTGCCGGTGCCCATCGCGATGCCCACGTGTGCCCGGGCGAGCGCGGGGGCGTCGTTGATGCCGTCGCCCGCCATCGCGACGATCCGGCCTTCGCCCTGCAGACGCTTCACGTGCTCGGCCTTCTGATCGGGCAGGACCTCGGCGATCGCGTCGTCGAGCCCGAGCTTGTTCGCGACTGCCCGGGCCGTGGTCTCGCTGTCGCCGGTCATCATCACGATGCGCAGACCCTCGGCGTGGAGCGCGCGGATCGCGTCGGGCGTGGTGTCCTTGATCGGATCGGCGACGCCGACCAGACCCGCCAGCGTGCCGTCGACCGCCACGAACATCACCGTCTGGCCGTCGCCGCGAAGCGCTTCGGCGCGCTCGGCGACGGGCGTCACGTCGACGTCGATCGTCTCCATCATCGCGCGATTGCCGAGCGCGACCGGGCGACCCGCGATCGATCCGCGCACGCCCTTGCCCGTCAGTGACTCGAAGTCGGCGACGTCGGCGAGGTCGAGGCCGCGGTCGCTGGCGCCGGCGACGATCGCGGCCGCGAGCGGGTGCTCGCTGCCGCGCTCGAGGCTCGCGACCAGCCGGAGCAGCGTCGACTCGTCGAGCTCTCCCGCGGGCACCACCGACACCAGGCGCGGCTTGCCCTCGGTCAGGGTGCCGGTCTTGTCGACGACGAGCGTGTCGACCTTGCGCATGACCTCGATCGCCTCGGCGTTCCTGAACAGTACGCCGGTGGTGGCGCCGCGGCCGGTCGCGACCATGATCGACACCGGCGTCGCGAGGCCGAGCGCGCACGGACAGGCGATGATGAGCACCGCGACGGCGTCGATGATCGCGCGCGCCATCCTCGGCTCGGGCCCGACCAGCGCCCACACGACGAACGTGACGACCGCGATCGCCACGACGATCGGCACGAACCACGCCGCGACCTGATCGGCGAGCTTCTGGATCGGTGCGCGACTGCGCTGCGCCTCCGCGACCATCCCGACGATCCGCGACAGCAGCGTCTCGGACCCGACCTTGTCGGCACGCATCACCAGCGCCCCGGTGCCGTTGATGGTCGCGCCGATCACCGGATCGCCGGCGTGTTTCTCGACGGGAATCGGCTCGCCGGTGACCATCGACTCGTCGATCGAGGACGTGCCGTCGAGCACGACGCCGTCGACCGGCACCTTCTCGCCCGGGCGGACGCGCAGCCGATCGCCGACCTCGACCTGATCGAGCGGGATGTCGCGCTCGTTGCCGGCGTCGTCGATCCGGCGTGCGCTGGTGGCCGCGAGGCCGAGGAGCTGCTTGATCGCGGCACCGGTCTGGCTCCGCGCGCGAAGCTCGAGCACCTGACCGAGCAGGATCAGCGTGGTGATCACGCCGGCGGCCTCGAAGTAGGTCGCGATCGTGCCGTCGTCGTTGTGAAACGATGCGGGAAACGCACCGGGCACGAGCGTCGCGACCAGGCTGTAGCCGAACGCCACCCCGACGCCGAGGCCGATCAGCGTGAACATGTTGAGCCGGCGGTTCGCGATCGAGTGCGCGAACCGGACGTAGAACGGCCACGCCGCCCACGTACAGACGGGCAGGGCGAGCCCGAGCTCGACCCACACGCGCGTCCGCCCGCCGAGGATCGACACCCCGAGCATCTCGCCCATCACGAGCGCGAACAGCGGAACCGTGAACAACACCGACACGACGAACCGCCGCCGCATGTCGCGAAGCTCCGGATCGGGCCCGTCGTCGAGACTCGGCAGCATCGGCTCGAGCGCCATGCCGCAGATCGGGCAGCTGCCCGGGCCGTCGCGCACGATCTCCGGGTGCATCGGGCACGTGTACGTGGTGCCCGCGGGCGCCGCGGCGCATGCCGGCATCTGGCCGCTCGCCTCGGCGGTCACCGACGGCGGGTACTTCGACGGGTCGGCGACGAACTTGTCCTTGCACCGGGCGCTGCAGAACAGCACCTCCGTGCCTTCGTGCACGATCCGGTGCGCGGTCGTCGCATCGACGGACATCCCGCACACCGGATCGGTCGCAGAACTTGCGCCCACGGGTACCAAATGCGTGTGGTCAGTCCTGATGTTCGTGGCTGTGCGGATTCATGGGGCCTCACCGACACGACGCTGCAGCTGCCGATCCATTACACCCCGGATTACCGCTGCGAAATCCGCCGGTATTTCGCCCGGATCCTCCTCGCTCACGACCGAGGCACGTCCCCGAGAACGACGTTATCGCTCGAACGATCGGCCGTGGGTCAATCGGCCCCGTCAGCCGCGCGTTGCTGCTCGCGCAGCAGCTCCGCGTACCGGCCGGTGTTCCCCAACAGCTGCTCGTGCGTTCCCAGCTCGACGATCCGCCCCTTGTCGAGCACCACGATGAGGTTCGCTTTCCGGATCGTGGACAGCCGGTGCGCGATCACGAGGCTCGTGCGATTCGCGAGGAGCGGTTCGAGCGCGCTCTGGATCAGTAGCTCGTTGTGACTGTCGAGGGAGCTCGTCGCTTCGTCGAGGATGAGGATCCTCGGATCCTTGAGCAACGCGCGCGCGATCGCGAGACGCTGTCGCTCGCCGCCCGAGAGTCGGTAGCCGCGATCGCCGACGACCGTGTCGTAACCCTCCGGCAGGCTCGCGATGAAGTCGTGAATCTGGGCGGACCGAGCGGCCTCCTCGATCTGTTCGCGTGTCGCCTCCGGCCGCGCGTACCGCAGGTTCTCCAGGATGCTCTCGTGGAACAGGTAGGTCTCCTGGGTGACGACCGCGATGTGTGCGCGTACCGACGCGACCTGGAGCGCGCGGAGATCGTGTCCGTCGACGAGGACCCGACCCTCGATCGGGTCGTAGAGCCGTGACACCAGCGCGGCGAGCGTGCTCTTTCCCGCCCCCGAACGTCCGACGAGCGCCACGCACTGACCCGGTGCGATGTCGAGGTCGATGTTCTCGAGCGTGGCGCCGTCGCCACCGGGATACGAGAACGAGACGTGCTCGAACCGGATCGCCCCCTGCGCCTCGCGCAACGGCTCGGCACCGGGCGCATCCCGGATCGCGGGCACGAGGTCGAGGACCGAGAAGATCCGATCGAAGTACGCGTACGACGTGACGACGTCGACCCGCACGGTCGCGAGGTCGGAGGCCGGCGAGTACAGGCGCTTGAGCAGCGCCACGAACGCGACCACCGTGCCGAGCGCGAGCTCGCCGCTGATCACGAGCCAGCCACCGAACGCGTAGATCAGCGCGGGTCCGATTTCTTCGAACCACTTCATCAGCATCTGGAACCAGCGGCCGACGAGGTTGTGCCGCAGCGAGACTTCGCGCAGCTCGCTGGTCTTCTCCTCGAGGCGGGCGGCCTCGTGCTCCTCGGAGCCGGACACCTTGACGAGCAGCGCACCCGAAACCGACAGCGTCTCGAGGAGCACGCCCGTGACCTCGGCGAGCGAGGCCTGGGCACGGCGCTTCAGCTTCTTGCGCCGCTGGCCGATCCTCCGGGTCGGCAAGATGAACGCGGGCAACAGGGCGAGCGCGACGATCGCGAGACGCCAGTCGAGCCACAGGATCGCCCCGGCAGCCGTCGCGACGACGAGCGCGTTCTGGAGCACCTTGACCAGGTTGTCTCGCAGCATCTGGCCGACACCCTGGACGTCGTTGAGCACGCGCGACACGACCTCCCCGGGGCGCGCGGTCATGAAGTAGCTGATCGATTGTCTCTGGACGTGACGGAAGACCTGGTTGCGCAGGTCGTACATCACGTGCTCCGCGATGTACGCGGCCATGTAGCGCTGGAGCACGGAGAGCAACCCGGCGAGCAGCGGCCCGGCGATCATCGCGCCCGCGAGTACGAGTAACTCGGTCCGGTTGGCCCCCGGAATCGCGTCGTCGACGATCGCCTTGATGCATAGCGACGGTGTGAGTCCGAGCCCCGCGCTCAACACGATCGCGGCCACCACCAGCATCGTCTGTGCACGATACGGACGGAGGTATGTGAAGATCCTGCGCAGCGTCGCGCGCTGAACTTCCGGGAGATCCTTCGGATCGATGTGGCTGCGGCGCGTTGTGGTTACGGTCGCCACTTTGCTACCTCGGTCCACCGTGGGGATATTTGTCGTATTCGAAGGCATCGACGGCGGTGGCAAGACCACGCTGTCCAATCTCGTCGCTACCCGCCTGCGCGACGGCGGGCTTCGCGTCACGCACGCCCGGGAGGGAGGCACGTTCGCCTCGAGCGTGACCCAGGCGATGCGCGAGCTCGGGCGTGACGCCCGCAACCTCGCCCTGACGCCGCGCGCGGAGCTCATGCTCTACCTGACCCGCGAGGTCCAGCTGCTCGACGAAGTGACGCGGCCCGCCCTCGAACGCGACGATGTCGTGATCGCGGATCGGTTCTTCTACACGGCCGAGGTGCTGGCGCGGTTCGGACGTGGAATGTCGGCGGATCAGGTCGCGCCGGTGGTGACCGCGGCCGCCGCGGGCTTCGCGCCGGATCTCGTGATCCTCGTCGACGTCGAGCCCCAAATCGCGCGCGCCCGCCGCAAGGCGTCCAAGCTGATCGTGCGCGAGGTCAAGCCACCGTCTCGCAAGGGGCTGACCGGCGCGGGACTGCAGCGTCGTCTGCGAGAGGGGTACCGAGCCCTCGCCGCGGCCGATCCGGATCGCTGGTTGGTCGTCGACAATACCGACGCCGACCTCGTGGCGACCGCCGACGCACTCGTCGAGGTCGTGCGCCATGCGTGTCGCGACGGCGTGGCCGCGGGCCGTGCGCGGATGCGTGCGCCGGAGCAACCCGACCGGATCGCTGCCGCCGACGTCGCGGCCGCCCGTGCCGCACTGTTCGACTGGATCGACCGCCGCGCCACACGCGAGCCCGCGCTCGCGGCGTACTTTCTCGACGGTGTTCCCGGCGAACAGGCCGCGGAGCGACGACGCGCGCTCGCGGAGCACGTTCCGGACGTCGTGGCGGCCGGCCTCAAATGGTTGAACGACGCGTCGAGCTGGGAGCTTCGCCACGCGCTCGTCGATCGCGCCCCGGGCGAGGTCGCGCGCACGCTCGTCGGTGAGGCGGCTGCACACCCCGACGCACCTCGGTTGCTGCGCGCACTGGTCGCCGGCTACCCGCGCGAGGTGGGAAGCGCGTTGTGGGGCCGGGACGACGACCTCGCGTGGGAGCTTCGCGAGCGGCTGCCCGCGGAGCACGTCGCTCGTTCGCTCGGCGCGGTGGCCGGCGAGCGGGCGTGGTCCGCCCGCGAGGCGTGGCTCGAGCGCGTCGGTGGCCTCGCGGGCATCGACGACGTACCCACGGCGACAATCGCCTGCGACTCGGTGTTCGGCCTCGACAATCCTCGCGCTTGGAAGGTGCGGCGGGAGCTTCGCGCGGTGGCGCCGGTCGCCGCCCTCGAGGCGACCACCGGTGTCGTCGACGAGCGAGCGTGGAAGTGGCGCCGGCGCGACCTGGTGCGCGCCCCCAAGACCGTCATGCGTTCGCTGTCCCTGCTCGACGATCCACGCGCCTGGGAGCTGCGCGCGCAAGCGACTGCCTCCGAGGAGGCGCTCGATTCAATCGTCGGGCTCGACTCGGCGCCGGCGTGGGAGCTCCGCGAGCGGTGGCTCGAGAGTTGGCCCGCGACGGTCGTGAAGAGCCTCGGGCCGTTGGCGCGGACCAATCGCGGTCACGCGCTCGTCGTCCGCGCGCTCGAGCAGCACCCGTCCGACGTGGCGTTGTGGCGCCAGGTCGTGATCCGAGCCTGACCGTCCATCACGCCAGCTCTCCCTCGTCGGCCGAGGCGTTGGCGACGCGAAACAGGTGATTCCCGACGTGCTCGAAGGCGTCGATCAGCTCGGCGATCCCGAGACGAACCGGCGAGGTGTTGTCACTTCCTCGACCACGCACCTCGAATGACGTGGCGCGACCCTCGGCCTCGAGCAGGTTCATCTTGATCTCGCGAGCGCCCGCGGCCTCGAGATCGATCGACCCTCCTTCGAGCGCGGCGATCACGGCGTCGAAGGATTCCCGCGCGAGCGCGTGCATCGCGCGGAGACGCTCCTGTTCCATCGCGGTCAGGACGAGACGTCGCTCGACGCCGAGCTCGGCCACCTGCACCAGTTGCTCGACCATCCGCTGGAGCTGAAGGCCCGCGACCATCACCCGTTTGAGACGCTCGAGCTCGGCGGTCGTCGGGCTCGCCTGGAGCCGGGCGTAGTGGAGCTCCATTTGCCGGCGCGCCTCTGCCAGCGCTTCCTCCGCGTCTGCGGCGCGTGCACGCTCCGACGCGCAGGAGGTCTCGAGCGCGATCTCGACCACGAGTCGCTGGCGAGCGAGGATCTTCGCCAGCTCGCGCTGGGTCGCGAGCGCGAGTGCGTCGGCGGACTGGGGCGGAGGGGCAGGGGGCGCCGCCTCGCGATGGCGGATCACCCTCGCGGTCAGGGCAGGCAGCACGGCCAACCACAGTGCTGCCGCGGCGAGCTGCGAACCGGCGAAGCCGATCGCGAGACGAGCCGACATGTGCACGCGCACGACGGAGTGGCCGTATTCGACCGCGGCGGTCTCGCTTCCGATGATCGCTTCGGCGAGGCCCGTCCACACGGGTAGCGTCGCGAGCGCGAACAACGTGGCGGCGATGCCGTATGCGAGGTGAGGGATCGCCAGTTTTCGCGTCGACCGGTTGGATTGTGCGACCAGCGCCATTCCCAGCGCTGCTCCGGCGCTGGTTCCGGCGAGGATCGCGAGCGCGTTGGTCAGCGGGATGGCTCCGCTCGCCTGCGCGAGCCCGACCACCAGCACGTAGATCGGGCCGGGACCCTGGAGCACGAACGCGAGCAACGCTCCGGTGGCGGCGCAGGTCAGTAGCGCGATCGCTCCGTCGGCCTGGAGGTAGCCGACGTAGGGCAGGATCTGCGGATCTCCGACGAGCGGCTCGATGCTGCTCTGGAGGAGATGCAGTCCGTAGAGCATGAGCCCGGCACCGAGCACCAACCGGGAGACCGCCTGTGCGCGGCGCCCGGTCGATAGTCGGGTCCACACCACGCCGATCGCGATGATCAGCAAGCTCTCGCGCGCGACCGGAACCGGCAGCAGCGCCCCGGTGATCGACGCGCCGAGTTGCGCCCCGACGAACACCGCGATCGTCGACGCGAACGCGAGCAGGCGCGCTTCGACGAGGCTCACGGTGAACGCGGCGGCCGAGGTGGTGAGCTGCGTGACGGCTCCCACCAGAACCCCGACGCCGAGCGCCTTGGTCGGCGATTGCGTGAGCCGGCCGAGCAGCGTGCGGAGCCCCTGACCGGCGAGCCCGCGGACGCCGAGCGCCAACAGGCCGAGCCCGAACACGAACAGTGCGAGCCCGCCGAGCAGCCGTCCGATCAGCTTCTTGTGGTGGGTCGCGCGGACGTGGAGGTCCCACGACTTCGACTTGCGGTCGCCCTGATAGAGCCGGAGCTTGGCCTTGCCGTAGTCGACTTCGTTCGAGATTCGCACGACGACCGCGGACGGCTTCCGCACCAGGATCTCGGCCGGGTGTTTGGCGAGCGTGGCCGTGATCGGCTCCGCCCCCTCGGCGCCGTCGTACGACACGATGATCGCGTCGCCCGGGCTCACGTCCGCATCGCTGATCGCCGTGATCCGGAGGCGCGATGCCACACCGGGCTCGTCGCTCGGTTCCGCGCGGCGTCGCTCGTCGTCGCCACCGCGATCGAGGACCGCGTAGATCACGATCGCGACGGTCAGCGACCACCGGATCGCGGCCCGAACGCGGCGGCTGCTAGCCATGTACGGCGCTCGACGCGGCCTCGAACTTGCTGAACGGCAGCGGTTCGATCCCGAGCGTATCGAGTTGCTCCACCAACCAGCGGGGCGGCTCACCGTGACTCTTCACCTCGAGCACGCGCCGAGCCTCGGTGGCGACCGGAGCTCCGAGCGTGGGTCGCACGAGCGCCCACTCGCGACTCCAGAGGTCGTCTGGAGGCGCGAAGAACGTCAGGCCGGTGTCGATCGTGACGCGCAGGCCGCCGGCAGGGTCTTGCCACGCGTTGCGCCGGTAGTTGACCAGGCAGTCGGCGCGCAGCGGCTCGTTGCAGCGTGCACACAAGCGCGCGACGGCATCGAGCACGTCGCGCTTCTCGACCTTGACCATCGCGGGCGTGATTCGACCGTCGGTGAAGAACGCCGGAACGTCGCGCTTGGGAATCCCGATCCGCTGCTTGCCGGTGTGGTCGCCCTCGCGGTGTTTGATCTCGAGCCACAGCACGGGTCGGTAGCGAACGAGTTGCCGGGGATCGGTCGCGGTCTCGGTCAGTCCCGGATGGAGGTCGTGGTACTCCTTCGCGCGCAGCTTGAGGTGTTGATCGGACGCACGCGCCGATTCGAACAGCGTCCGGCTCGCGGTGTCGAAGTAGATCGTGGTGACGTAGTGGTGGGGCGCGGGCAACAGGTTCGCTCCTTCGCCACGATGCCGGTGCGTGTCGATCCGGCGACTGACCTCGCGGGCGATGGTGCGAGCTTGTTCCGACGTCACGAGGTACTTGGCCTCGCGACGACTCGCCGTCATCCGCTCGTCGATCTGCTCTGCCGCGCTCGTGGACACGCCGTGCGCTCCTCTCAGCTCGCCGGTGGCGTGAAGGACATGAGCTCCTCGTCTTGGGCGCCGCTACCGGTCTCCTTCACCTTGCCGACGCCCGCCACGTACCAGTAGTCCTGCACGGTGCCGCTCGAGCTCGTCCGCTGGATGTGGAGTGCCGTGAACGTTCCGGCGATCACGGTGATCTGCTCGTCGTTCGCGATCACCCGCCACTGCTCGGTCTTCGTCTTCGTGCTTGGCGCCTTGCCGGGTGACGTGGACGTCTCGGTGAACGTCGTCGACCACTGCGCGCCCGGAGTGGTGTGCTCGACGCTCTCGTCGAGCTTGAGCCGGAACGGCTGGTCGACGTCCGTCGTCGTGATGTTCCCGTTGAGGTCGTGGAAGGTCGTCTGGTAGCGCACGTCGAGGTCACCCACGAGGTTCTCGAACACGTCCTTGGTTCCGTTGAGCTGCTCGACGTGAACGAGGAACGCCATCGTGCCGGCGTGAACCCCACCAACATCCTGCTCCGGCATGATCGTGGTGAGCTTGTTCATCGCGTCGGGCATCTGTCCCTTGGGGTCCGTGAGCTTGTACGACCACACGGCGCCCACGTCCCACGGTTCGTAGCGCGTCGCCAGGTCACCGGGCGCGATCGGTGCGTCGGGGTCACCCCCACCACCCGAGCTCGAGCCGCCACACGCGGGCATCACGAACGCGAGCGAGAACAACAAAGCGAAACCATGCCGTGTCATACGAGTCTCCTGGTTAGAAACGAGCCCCGAGCTGGAGAAGGAAGTTGGTGGTGTCCGAGGGTGCGACCGCGAACTCCGCGATCCCGAGCGGCGCCTGGTCGCCGATCCGCCACACCTCGGCCTCGGCCTGGATCGACCAGACGTCGTTCGCGCCGTAGGTGATGCCGCCGGTGAGCTCGAGGACGCGATCGCCGGTGAACGTGCGGTCCGGGTCGAGCGCTCCGGCGAGAAAGTAGATCTCGAAGAATCGTGCCCGGCGCTCGCGCCGGCCGAAGCGCCACGCGGCGATGCCGCGAGCCTCGGTGAACCGCGTGAGCTCGTGCGAGGGATCCGTCCCGCCGACAATCCACGACGTGCCCACCATGGCTTCGAGCCACGCCCGAAGCTGGCCCGGTCCCGCGGGCACGTCGAGTGTTACGTCGAGCTCGCTCGCGTAACCACGACGGACGACGAGTGGCAGTTCGATCTTGGCGCCGACGCGGGCGCTGGCCGAGGCCCCGAGCTCGAGCCCATGTGCCGGACGGAGCGATAACCGGACGATCGCGTTCTGGCCGAAGCGATCGCTCGCCGCCACGGCGAGCGGGTTCCCGGCGTCGTCGGTCCCCTGAAACACGCCGGCCCTCAGCTCGGGCTGCAGGTCTCCTGCGCCTTCGATGTCGATCATCGCGCCGACCTCGCGCCCGGCGAGCTGGAGACGATTGACGATCACGTTGTCGAGCAAGCCGCGATCGGCCAGCGGCAACGTCCAAAGCGAATCGAGCTGGATCGCGGAGAACGGAACCTTGAAGTTCCCCACCTTCACGTCCACTTTCGTGCCGGCGTCGTACAGGCGCAGGTCGGCGTACGCGTTCTTGAGCCGAGCCTTGCCGGCAAACTCGACTTCGATCTCGGCGCGGAGCTGGTGCGAGCGGTACTTTGCCTTCGCGCGCGCGCGGTTCACGGAGCCTTGTGCGACCGGGTCCGGATCTCCTTCGGCTTTTTCGATCGCCCCGCGAACGAACACCTCTCCCCGAAAATCGATCTTCTTCTTCTTCTTCTTCTCGCCTTGTGCTCGTGCTCGTGCTTCTTGGCTTTCTTCTTCGCTTCGTGATCGGCCTCCACGGAATCGTTCGCGGTGTGGTCCGCGCTCGCCGTGTCCGCCGGACGAGAAGGGTCATTCGTTTCGTCCGGCACGCCCGCATTGGGTGAGTCGGCGAATGCCACATGTGCGTGGTGGATCGCGAGGATGCTGACGAGAACGAGGAACCTCCGCAGGGTTCCTCGTTCGTTCAACCCTCATGCCACCGTTTCAACCGAGACAACTAGCCGTCACGAAACCGTCACACGTCGATCTCCGCGTCCCAACGTTGCACAAACTCTGCACGCAGGATCCCAATCGTGCACTCCGTGGAAGTTCGACCGGTTCGATAACTGCGTGAGTGCGTGTGCGCCGTGTGTGTCTCAGTACTCGACCTGCGTCGCGAGGATGATCTCGTTGACGTCGGTGCCGGCGGCGAAGTCCTGCCGCGAGTAGCTCGCCTGCAACTTCATCTCGTGACCCTTGAGGTAGTAGTTGACCCCGATGTCGTACTGCCTGAGCTCGTCGTCGCTGACGTCGACATCGCCGTCGAAGTATCCGATCCGGATCACCGGCTGGAGGTCTCCATGCAGTGACGGGATCCTCGAGCGTGTAGGCGAGGGCGAGGTAGGTACCTTGGCCGGACACCGCGTCGGCTCCATCAGCGGCGATGTCGCGCGCGCGGATGAACTCGGCCTGGGCGAGATAGGGACCGTGCTCGTAGCGCACGTCGGCCTCCCAGCGATCCTTGGTGCCGGCGCGCGTGCGATAGCCGAGCGAGTCGTAGGTCACGCCCGCGACGCGTGAGCCCGGCAACCGGATACGCCTCGAGACGGAGCGCGACGTCCTTCTGGTTGTTGTTGTCGAGCTTGTTGAGCCCGGAGCCGTTGAACAGCCCCGCCGAGTAGCCCCACTTCGGAAACTTCTTGGTCAGGCGCAGTCCGAGGTCGCGCTTGTCACCGTATGTCTTCGAGACCGCAGCGCGCTCCGGCATGATCAGCTTGGACGACGAGTTGTAGCCCTCCCAGCTCACCGGGATCTTGAATTGCCCGACCGAGAGCTCGCCGAAGCCGAGCTTGCCGGTGATGTAGAAGTCCTGGAGCGCCGAGATCGCGCTCGTCGGGTTGTTGATGTCGACCGTCGTCGGGTTGCCCATCGCATCGGGTGGCCCGGCCACCGTGACCTTGGTGGTCTCGCGCACCTTGGTCGGATCGATCATCACCTTGTACGAGACGCGCTTCGGGAGGATCTCGCCCTTCACCGCGAGCTCGGCCCGACGCAACCGGAACGTCGACAGCGGCGTGGTGCCACCGGTGTTGTCGACGAGGAACCAACCCTGGGCGAGCAGTCCCGGTTGCCACAGTCCTTCTTCGCCGACGTGAAGCTTGTCGGGCGGCGGTTCGGTGGACGCGGGCGGTGGCTCGGCGATGGGAACCGGTGCCGGCTCGGTCACGGGGACCGGGGCGGGTTCGGCGACCGGGGCGACCGGGGTCGTGGGGGGTGGCGCCGTTGGGTGCGGTGGTCGGTGATGCCGGCGGCGCGGGCTCGGATGGCGCGGGCTGAGCCGAAACCACCCCGGTAAGTGCCGCGAGCGTGACGATCGCGAGTGGTCTTTGTCATACCTCTCTCAAGTAAAAGGACCGAGGTGACGCTGCTGTGACGGCACTGCGATGGTTTCGAATTGTCGAGTACAACCGGGGTTCGTGACGACCGCCCACACCAGCCGAGACTTCGAACAGGAGCTGCGCACGCTACGCGAGCGCCTCGCCACGATGGGCGAGCGCGCCGCGCAAGCAGATCGCCGATGCGATGAAGGCGTTGTCCAACCGCGACGATGCACTCGCACAAGAAGTGATCAAGGCCGACGAGCTGATCGATCTCGACGAGAACGAGGTCGACGAGCTCGCGCTCCAGATCCTGGCAACCCGTCAACCGGTCGCGAGCGATCTCCGGTTCATCACGATGTCGCTCAAGTTCGTGGTCGACCTCGAACGGATCGGAGATCTGGCCGCCGGGATCGCCAAACGAGCGATCGAGATCAACGGGTTGCCGGGCACCGAACCCCAGGTCGACCTTCCGCACCTCGCGCAGCTGGTGCAGAACAACCTTCAGGCAGTGCTCGATAGCTTCGTCAAGCGCGATGCCGACGGCGCGACCGCGGTGATCACGGCGGACGCCGAGATCGACAGACTCAATGCCAGCCTATTCGCGGAGTTGATCGCTCACGTGGCGACCGATCCCGCGGCGGTGACCCGGGTACTCCCGCTGACCTCGGTCTGCCGCTACCTCGAACGGATCGGAGACCACGTCAAGAACCTCGCCGAAGAGGTCATTTACATGGTCCGTGCCACCGATCTCAGGCATCGACCGATTCCCACGTCCAACTAGGCGAACCTTCCGTCAGCCAAAGTGGCATCGCAAGGCGATCTCCGGACCGTCACCGTCCCGCCACATTGGTTTTGCCGATGCGCCATTTGAGGTGGCTAGGGTTGCGGGCACATGAAGCTGCATTGGCTCCTATTGATCGGGCTCGTCGGGTGCGGAAAGAAGGCGTCCTCGAACGGCGCCGAGTCGGTGACGCTCAACGCGTCGGGCGCGACGTTCCAGAAGGCCGCGCAAGAAGTCGCGATCGAGGCGTTCACGAAGGCGAACCCCAACATCAAGATCAACTACGCCGGTGGCGGTTCCGGAAAGGGACGCCAGGACTTCGCCGACAAGGTCGTCGACTTCGCGTGTAGCGATGCTCCGTACAACGCGGAGGACGTGAAGAAGGTCAAGGGCGAGTTCTTCTATATCCCCGACGTGCTCGGCGCGATCACCGTCAGCTACAACGTTCCTGGCGTCGACAAGCTGCAGCTGTCGCCCGACACGCTGAGCAAGATCTTCCAGCGCGAGATCAAGAACTGGAACGATCCGGCGATCGCCGCCGACAATCCGGGAGTCACGATGCCCGACCTCGAGATCGTGGTCGCGCGACGGTCGGACGGCTCCGGTACGACGGAGAACTTCACCAAGTACCTCGACATGGCGTCGGGGGGCGACTGGAAGCTTCACAGCGGTGCGACCGTGGTGTGGGCCGCCGACACCCAGGCCGGCAACGGCAATGGCGGCGTCGCGCAGATCGTGAAGTCCACCAAGGGCGCGGTCGGCTACGTCGACCTGTCGGACGCGCGCGGCAGCAAGCTCGTGTTCGCCGCGATCAAGAACCGCAACGGCAAGTACACGCTGCCGGACGCCAAGAGCGTGACGGCCGCGGGTGATGGCATCAAGGTCGGCGACGACCTGATCTTCAGTGCGCTCGATGCCACGGGCGACGACGCCTATCCGATCACCGCCCAGAGCTGGTGTCTGGCGTACGTCAAGCAGAGCGACAAGGTGAAGGGGGCAGCCGTCAAGGCGTACCTCAAGTTCCTCGTCACCGAGGCGCAGCCGTTGCTTCCGGAGATCGACTTCGCGCCGATCCCGAAGAGCCTGCAGGACAAGGCGCTCGCCAAGATCGACAAGATCCAGGTCCCCTGAACATGAAGCTGTACGAGCTCAAGGGTTCGAGTCGACAGGAAGCGGCGGATCGCACGTTCCGCTGGCTGACTCTCGGTGCGGCCGCATTGGTGCTCGTGATCCTGGGGCTGATCGCGGTCACGATGACCAAGCGCTCGCTGCCGGTGCTGCGCGAGATGGGCTTCGACTTCCTGGGCTCGAGCCGGTGGGCGGAGGCCGACCACCACTTCGGCGCGCTCGCGTTCGTGTTCGGCACGCTCTACACCGCGGCCATCGCACTGCTGTTCGCCGTGCCGGTCAGCCTCGGCGTGGCGCTGTTCACCACCCAGGTCGCGCCGCCGTGGCTCAAGAAACCCCTCGTCTACATGATCGACCTGTGTGCCGTGGTGCCGTCGGTCGTGTGGGGGCTGTGGGGCGTGTTGGTGCTGTCGCAGCACTTCGGGTTCGGGCGGTCGTTCGCGACCGCCGGCGTGATCCTCGCGATCATGATCACCCCGATCATCACGTCGCTGTCGCGCGAGGTCATCGAGACCACGCCGGTCACCGACAAGGAAGGTGCGCTCGCGCTCGGCGCCACGCGCTGGGAGATGATCCGCGCGACGGTGTTGCCGCACAGCGCGAGCGGCCTGGTCGGCGCCGTGATGCTCGGCCTCGGCCGTGCGATGGGCGAGACCATCGCCGTGGCCCTCGTGATCGGTTCCGCGCTCGGTCAGATCACGCTCGATCCGTTCGCCGCGGGCAACTCGATGCCGGCCGTGATCGCCAACGAGTTCGGCGAGGCCGACGATCTCCACAAGTCGGCGCTGATCGCGCTGGCGGTGCTGTTGTTCCTGATCACGATCCTCGTCAACCTGGCCGCGACCTGGGTCGTGCAGCGCTCGAAGAGGCACGCATGACGAGCCCGGCCGGACAACCGATGACTCCCGACGATCTCCGTCGGCGCATGACCTGGCGGTCGTGCAAGAGCATGGCGATGACCGGGCTGATGGTGCTCGCGATCATCGCGATCGCGATCCCGCTGATCGCGGTGATCGGCACGGTGATCTCGCGCGGCATCGGAGTCGCGATCCACGGGTTCCCCGACTTCTTCACCAAGGAGATTCCGGCGATCTCGCGACGCTCGGGTCCCGGCATGGGCCCGGCGATCCTCGGCACGCTGCTCGTGACGTTCGCGGCGAGCGCGATCGCGGTTCCGGTCGGCGTCCTCGGTGCGGTCTACCTCCACGAGTACGGCGGAGAGAGCAAGTTCGCGCGCGCGGTGCGGTTCATGGCGATGGTGATGACGGGCGTGCCGTCGATCGTGATGGGCTTGTTCGTCTACGTGATGTGGACGATGCGCTTCGGCTACTCGGCCTTCGGTGGTGCGCTCGCCCTCGCGTGTCTGATGCTGCCGGTGATCATCGGCTCGACCGAGCAGATGCTGCGGCTGGTGCCGACGCAGCTCCGCGAGGCGTCGTATGCGCTCGGGGCGTCGAAGGCGCGAACGATCCTGACGGTCGTGCTTCCCGCGGCGCTGCCGGGCATCGTCTCGGGTGCGCTGCTCGCGATCGCCCGTGCCGCGGGCGAGACCGCACCGCTGCTGTTCGCCGTCGGTGCCGCGAAGGCATTCAATCCGCACTTGTTCGAGGAGGCCAACACGGCCCTGTCGCTGCAGATCTTCAACAGCGATCTCGCGTTCCCCGCCGCGGAAGCCCGCGCGTGGGGGGCCGCGCTCACCCTGGTGGCGCTCACGTTCCTGATGACTCTCGCAGCCCGCGTGTTCACGTCGCGGTTCGCTCTCAAGAGGTGACCGTGATCTCGATGGAGGACCCCATGCCCGCACTCGCCGAAGCCCGTGTCATGCGCCCGAGCAACCCGCGTCTCCAGGTCGTCGGACCGGCGACCGTGGCGGAGACACCGCTGGTGTTCGAGATCGACGGTGCCGCCGTCTACTACGGCTCGTTCCGTGCGGTTCACGGCGTGTCGATGCACATCCACAAGCACCAGATCACGGCGTTCATCGGACCGTCGGGCTGTGGCAAGACCACGATGTTGCGTGCCCTCAACCGCATGCACGACACCACGCCCGGCGCGCGCGTCACCGGCCGCATCGAGTACCACGGGATCGACCTCTACGCCCCCGAGGTCTCGGCGGTCGAGGTGCGGCGCCGGATCGGCATGGTGTTCCAGAAGCCGAATCCGTTCCCCAAGAGCATCTACGACAACATCGCGTTCGGTCCGCGGGTCAACGGGATCCACCAGAGGTCCCGACTCGACGAGATCGTCGAGAAGTCGCTGCGTGCGGCGGCGCTGTGGGACGAGGTCAAGGACCGCCTGCGATCGTCGGCGCTCGGCATGTCCGGCGGCCAGCAGCAGCGGCTGTGTATCGCCCGGACGATCGCGGTCGAGCCCGAGGTCGTGTTGATGGACGAACCGTGCAGCGCGCTCGACCCGATCGCGACCGCGCGCATCGAGGAGCTGATGCGCCAGCTCAAGGACCAGTTCACGATCGTGATCGTCACGCACAACATGCAGCAGGCCGCTCGAGTCAGCGATCGCACCGCGTTCTTCACCGCGGAGCTCGACTCGACCACCGACCAGCGCACCGGGACGCTCGTCGAGTACGACACGACCTCGAAGATCTTCTCGAACCCCTCCGACGAGCGGACCGAGAACTACATCACCGGTCGGTTCGGCTAGCGCTCTGCGCGCGACCGTCCCGACGCACGTCGTGCGCGATTTCACATGTCGCCGAACACCTGATCCCCGGCGAGCGCGGGAACCATGATCGCCCTCACCGCTATGTCGCCTCGGCGGACGTCTGCACCACGAAGGGCGGCACCGTCTTGTAGCGGAATCTCGCAGGCAAGAATCGCGTCGCCTGTAACGGATCGAGATCTGCAGAGACCGTTACGCATGTTCGCACCACTCGAGAAGGCACGGGATCGCTCGTTATCGCTGTTGCGGAGGGTCGAATGGACCGGCCCGCTGCTGGTCCGGTTGACCCTCGGCGTGGTGTTCGTGATGACCGGCTGGACCAAGCTCCACGATCTCGATCACACGACGCAGTTCTTTGCCTCGCTGCACATTCCCGCGGCGCATGCGAACGCCGTGTTCGTGGGAGTGGTCGAATTCGTCGGCGGCCTGGCCCTGATCCTCGGGCTGGGTACGCGGATCGCCGCGCTGTTCCTGATCGGCGTGATGACCGTCGCGATCCTGACGGACCGGTTGCCGCGGCTGCACGGCATCGTCGATCTCGCGAGCACGATCGAGGTTGCCTATCTGGCCGCGTTCGTGTGGCTCGGGGTCGCCGGTGCCGGCAAGGCCTCGCTCGATCACCTGCTGTCCCACCTCCACAAACACGAAGACACAAGCGACAAGCACGGTGATCGCCTGATCGACGGTGTGCCGCATCGCGCATAGCTCGACATCCTGATGGTGATCGCGCGCACTCGGGCTGGACGCGCACCGACCGGCCACCTACGTTCCACGCCGCGGATGGACCCCACGACGGACAAGGCTCTGCTCGCTCGGCTGCGCGCCGGAGACGCGGCCGCCTTCGACGCGCTCGTTCGCCGCCACCACGGTCGACTCGTGCGCCTCGCCCGGATGTTCGTTTCGACCGAGGCCTCCGCCGAGGAGGTCGTGCAGGACACCTGGGTCGCCGTCCTCGATCGCCTCGACGCGTTCGAGGAGCGCTCGTCGCTGGTGACCTGGATCTCGCGGATCCTCGTGAACCGCGCGAAGACCAAAGGCGTGCGGGAGGCGCGGTCGCTTCCGTTCTCCGCGATGGGCGATGCCGAGGGGGAAAGCGGAGCCGCTGTCGAGCCCGATCGGTTCAACGACAAGGGCAAGTGGAGTGCCCCACCGACCCGGTGGGGAGACGAGACGCCCGAACGGCTGGTAGGAAACCAGGAGGCGATGGCGATCCTCGACGAGGAGCTCCGGCAACTGCCCGAAAGACAGCGGATCGTCGTGGTGCTTCGCGATACCCTGGGCTGGACCTCCGAGGAGGTCTGTAACGTTCTCGAGCTCAACGAGACCAACCAACGGGTGCTACTCCACCGTGCTCGGTCCCGGCTGCGTGCCCGGCTCGAGTTGCACTTCAAGAAACCGTAGATGCTGACCTGCAAAGAGATCACCGAGCTCGTGACCGACTACCTCGAAGGTCGGATGAGCTTGACCGAGCGCATGCGGTTCCAGATGCACCTCGGCATGTGCAAGCACTGTCGCGCCTACCTGCGGCAGATGAAGACGACCGTCGCGGCGCTCGGCCACGTACCCGACGATGCCGTGATGCCCGAGGATGTCAGCGACGAGCTTCGCAAACGGTTCGCGGAGTGGCGCGCGGGTCGCGCGGGCCACGAGACGAAGAAGCCAGAGCCCACGTAGCGACGGCCCTCGGGCTTCGTGTGGCGTGCGACATCGACTGCGGAGTCGACGCCGCGATCTGCAGGGCGCGGTGTGCGAGCGACCGCCAGCACTGCGGGATTTCGCAGCGCATCCCGCGGATGCGATGCAAGAGAATGCGCAACAGCGTGATGGTGGGAGCTCTGATCGCGATCGTCGCGACCGTCGGGACCGCGCGTGCGGACGACGGCTACTACCTCGACGAGGCGCTCGGCGCGGGCGGCTATCGCGGCGAGCTCGCCGGGTTCGACGCTGGCGCGCCGAGGTTTCACCTCGGGTTCGCCGCGCGGCGCGGTGACCATGCCGTCGAGCTGTTCGGTGCGTTCGAGGTTCCCGACCTGTTCTACATCGACTGCTACGGCGAGGAATGTGCCCAGGCAGACCGCCCGCACGCCGGGCTCGGCGCGGTCGGTCTCGACCTGCGGAAGCGGTGGCGGCTGCTCAGCCTGCGGCGCTGGAACAAGCCCGGGGTCTACGAACGACCGGGCGTGTTCGTGGCGTTGCACGGTGGCGCGCGCTGGGTGGTCGGCACCGACGCGATCGACGGCTACCGGGGACCGGGGCTCGGCGGCGGCGCCACGCTCGAGGGCGATCTGTGGGTGCTCGGCTACTACGTCGACGTCGGCCTCGACGTGTTCCGTCTCGAGGGCCCCGGTGGCGAGATCCTCCACGGAAGTACGCCGTACCTGATGTTCGGCGGCAAGCTCGGCTGGTTGTGACCGACGAAATCCTTGCGCGAACGCGGATGACGACGATGGAGCTGCGCGCGCGAGGACGGTCGATCCGAGTAGGGAGGTATCCGAGCTGGCCGGCACGGGGGTCGCATTTCTGGACGTGAGAACACTTCCGGGAGAACACCAATGCTGCTCACACTCGACCGGCTCACGGGCTATCAGATCGAGGCCACCGACGGCGTGATCGGTCACGTCGCGGGGGTCTACTTCGACGACGAACGGTGGGTGGTTCGCTACCTGATCATCAAGACGAAGGGGTGGCCGGGCACGCACAAGGTGCTGTTGGCACCGAACACGCTCGGCAAGCCCGATCCGTTGTTCGGCACGATCTCCTCCGGTCTCACCACCCAGCAGGTGGAGGACAGTCCGTCCGTCGATCCCGACAGCCCGCTCTCCCGGCACCAGGCGTCGTGGTTCGACGACTACTACAACCAGGCCAGAGCGGCCCGCGGGTTGTGGGAGGGCCGCGGCCTATCGGCCTTGCCGACCGAGCCGAGCAACGACCAACCGAGCGACGTCGATCCTCACCTGCGGAGTAGTCGCGAGCTCGTCGGCTGTCGGCTCCATTCGATCGACGCGCAGCTCGGGCACGTCGAGGATCTCGTGATCGACGACGAAGGTTGGGTGATCCGTTACCTCGCGGTGGACACCACGAACTGGCGGCCGGGCGGACACGTCCTGATCCCGCCGCGCTGGGTCGATGGCGTGAGATGGGCCGAGCGCCTCGTCGATCTACGTCTGACGAAGGAAATCCTCCGGGGGGCACCCACGCGACCGCACCATCACCCGATCTCGAACGAGTACGAGGACGAGTTGCGCGAGTACTTCCGGCTCCGCCAGAAGTGGTCGACCGATCCGCGATCGAACGAGACGCCGCTGCTGTCTCGGTATACCGGGCCTTCGTGAATCACGCGCCATCCGGGATGGCTCACGATGGTTCCGCGGGGTCGCGATGTCTCGCGAGGATGCTCGGCGACGTGCGAGAGCGGCGATGGGCGAGGGAGTACACCGCGGGGAACAACACCAACGTGAGCAGCGTCGCGCTGATCAGTCCTCCGATCACGACGGTCGCCAGCGGTCGCTGGACCTCGCTGCCCGGTGCGGTCGATAGCGCCATCGGGACGAAGCCGAGAGCCGCGACCAGGGCCGTCATCAGGACCGGCCGAAGCCGACGCCGCGCGGCCTCGGCGATCGCGTCGTGGGGGGTATGCCCTCGGGCCTCGAGCTGGCGCGCGAACGACACGAGCACGATCCCGTTGAGAACGGCCACGCCGAACAGCGCGATGAATCCGACGCCCGCCGAGATCGAGAACGGCAACCCGCGAACTGCGAGCGCGAGCACCCCTCCGATGATCGCGAACGGGATGTTGAGGAAGATCAACAGCGCCGGCCGTGCGCGATCGAAGGCTCGCCAGAGCAGGAACAAGATCGCCAGGAGCGCCAGCGGCACCACGATCTGCAGCCGCGCCTTGGCGCTGAGGAAGTGCTCGAACGTGCCACCCCACTCGATCCGGTATCCGGGCGGCAACCGGACGCCACGTGCGACGGCAGCGCGCGCGTCGTCGACGACCGATACCAGGTCGCGACCGCGCGCGTTGGCCTCGACGGTGATCCGGCGAGATAGCTTGTTGCGGTTGACCACGAGCGGCCCGGTCACGGACTCGACGGTCGCGACGTCGCCGAGGGGCACGATCTCGCCGCGGGCCGAGCGGAGGGGGAGCTTGCGCACGCGCTCGAGATCACCGTCGATGCCGTCGAGCTTGACGGCGATCGCGAACCGGCGATCCCCCTCGCGGACGACCCCCACGCGGTGGCCGACTGCCAATGCCTCGGTCAGGGCATTGACGTTGGCGATCGTGAGGCCGTGTCGCGCGAGTGCATCGCGATCCGGAATCACCCGCAGGTACGACAAGCCCTGTCCCTGTTCCGCACGAACGTCGACTGCCCCGGGCACCTCGCGCACCACGGCGGCGACTGTTCGCGCGAGGCGCTGGAGCTGGTGGAGGTCGTCGCCGTAGATCTCGATCGCGATGTCGGACTTGACGCCGGCGACGAGCTCGTTCGTCCGCATCTCGATCGGTTGGGACAGTCCGATCGATAGCTCCGGTACGTTGGTCTCGAGTGCTTCGGTCACCGCGGCGGCGACGTCGGCCTTGACGTACCCCTCCCGCCACTGGTCGAGCGGCTTCAGCTGGATGTAGACGTCGGTCTGTTCGATGCCCATCGGGTCGTTCGCGAGATCGGGAGCCCCGGTCTTCGAGACCACGTGCTCGACCTCCGGAACCTCGAGGAGTGCGTTCTGCAGGCGCCGGTCGGTCGCGATCGATTCCGACAGCGCGACGCCCGGAAGCCGCCTCGCCTCGACGAGCACGTCGCCTTCGTCGAGCTTGGGCACGAACTCGGCGCCGATGTGGCGACCGACGACCACGGTCGCGGCGAGTGCGAGCACGCCACCGGCGAGCGCGAACGTGCGCCGGCGCATCACCCGGTCGAGTACGGGGTGATACACGCGGTGGGCCGCCCGCATCAGCCAGGTCTCCTTCTCGTGGTGTCCACGCAGGATCATGCTCGCCAGCACCGGTACGAGGGTGATGGTCGCGAGGAACGCGCCGCCGAGCGCGAATAGGACGGTCGTGGCCATCGGGTGGAAGAGCTTTCCTTCGATGCCACCGAGCCAGAGGATCGGCAGATAGACGATCGCGATGATGAGCTGCCCGAACAAGCTCGCGGACACCATCTCCGAGGCCGCGGCCTCGACGATCGCGGTGCGTTCCTCTCCCGTCAGCTCTCGACCCACCAGTCGCCGTCGCTCGGCGAGCCTCCGCACTGCATTTTCGACCACGATCACCGCGCCATCCACGATCAGGCCGAAGTCGATCGCTCCGAGGCTCATCAGGTTTCCCGACGCACCTACCGCGTTCATGAGCAGCAACGCGACCAGCATCGCGAGCGGAATCACGAGCGCCACGATCGCGCCGGCACGCAGGTTGCCGAGCAGGAGCACGAGCACGAGCACCACGAGCAGCGCGCCTTCGGCGAGGTTCGACGCGACCGTGCGGATCGTGCGGTCGACCAGCGCGGATCGGTCGTAGAACGGCTCGATCCGGATCCCCTTCGGCAACGACGGTGCGAGCTCGGCGATCTTCGCCTTCACGGCCTCGGTGACGGTGCGCGAGTTCGCGCCCATCAGCATCATCACGACACCGATCGTGACTTCTCCCCGGCCGTCGATCGATGCGGCACCGCGCCGGAGCGCGGCACCGAGCTCGATGCGGCTCGCCACACGGCCGATCGTGATCGGCACGCCATCGTCGCTGGATCCGACGACGACCTTGCGGAGATCGTCGATCGATCGGATCAGCCCGACCGATCCGACGACCAGCTGCTCTGGGCCGTGCTCGAGGTAGCCACCACCGGCGTTGCCATTCGCACGGTCGATCGCGGCGACGACGTCGGACACGCTGATCCCCGACGCCTGGAGTCGCCGGGGATCGAGCGCGACCTCGTATTGCTTGGTCTCGCCGCCGAAACTGTTGACCTCGACGACGCCGGGCACCATGCGTAACTGCGGCGCGATGTACCAGTCGAGCGTCTCCTTGAGCTCGCGCGGCGAGTGGCCGTCTCCTCGCACGACGAACTGGTAGATCTCGCCGAGCCCGGTCGAGATCGGGCCGAGCTCCGGCGTGCCGTACTCCTCGGGTACGGCGTCCTCGGCCTCGCGCATGCGCTCGGCCACGAGCTGGCGCGCGAAGTAGATGTCGGTGCCATCCTCGAACGCGATCGTCACGACCGAGATGCCGTACTTCGACATCGAGCGGATCTCGGTGGCCTTCGGGATGCCGGCCATCGCACGTTCGACGGGAACGGACACGTACTGTTCGACCTCGACCGGCGACAGCGCCGGGGCGGTCGTGATGATCTGGATCTGGACGTTGGTGACGTCCGGCACCGCGTCGATCGGAAGCCGGAGCGCGGCGCGGACCCCGAACGCGATCAGCGCGAGGAACCCGACGATCACGAGCATCCGGTTGCGTAACGACCATGCCAGGATGGCCCGGATCAGTGCCATCTCAATCCTCCTCGCCGTAGGTCGACTTGAGGGCGAGGCTCTTGAGCGAGAACACGCCCGCCGTGGCGACGCGATCGCCCTCCGCGAGTCCCTTCGCGATCTCGATCTTGTCGCGCGCGTGGTGACCGAGCTCGACGGGGCGCGCCTCGAACGTGCGCGGCGCGACCTCGACGAACACGACCGGCTTGTCCTCGATCCGCGTGACGGCGCTGATCGGTACGATCGGCAGCCGCGGCATCGTCGCCGGGTCCGGAATCACCACGACGGCTGTTCCGAACAGTCCGATCTTGAGCCGCGCCTCGCGGTCGCGGATCGCGATGCGCGCGATCACCGCGCGTGCGACCGGATCGACCTGGCGGCCGATCGTGACCACCTTGCCCGGAAACTCGAGCTCCGGATAGGCGTCGAGCCGGACGTACGCCGCTGCGCCCTCGTGGACGCGGGGCAGGTCGTGCTCGAACAGCCGCGCCAGGAAGTAGGCCTCGTCGAGGTCGACGATGTCGGCGACAACGTGATCGGCGCCGACGGGTTGGCCGACGACGCCGTCGCGCGCGAGGACGACGCCGGCGAACGGTGCGCGGATCTGGAGCCGTGCGGTCGCGCCACCGCCGCCCCCGATACTGGCGAGCGTCTGACGCGCGGCGGCGACGTCGGCATCGAGCACCGCGACCTCGGCGCGCGCGGTCTCGAGATCCTGTGCCGATGCGGTGCCGCCCTCGACCAGCTTCTCGAGGCGCTCGACACGTTTGTGCGCGGCATTCGCGCGCGTGCGCGTGGCGGTCAGCTCGGCGCGGACCCGCGCCACCTGGCTCGACTCGATCGAGGCGAGCACGTCACCGGCGTCCACGTGTTGGCCTTCCTGGAACCGCACCTCGACGAGCCGGCCACTCACGCGGACCGGCACTTTCGCCAGACGATCGGGATCCGCGGCGACCTCACCGATCAGCTCCACGGTGGCCGGCAGCGTACCCATCTCGACGGCCGCGACCTGGATGCCGGCATCCTTCGCGACCCGCTCCGAGACCGAGACCCGCTGCGGCGTCGACGGGTCCTCCGGCTCGGTCCGCGCGGGAGCCGCGTCGGAGGCGGGCTTGCCGCACGCCACGACACAGACGAGCGACAGCATCCACCTCATGGGCTCACCTCCATCCCGGTCGCGACGGCGAGATCCGCCCACGCGTCGATCAGCGCGAGGCGCGCGTCGAGGTAGGCGATCCGCGATGCGATCAGCTCGCGTTTGGTGGCGGTGAGCTCGACGAAGTCGAGGCCTCCCTTCGAGTAGGCATCCTGCGCCGCGGCGAGATTGCGGCCGAGTTGCTCGAGGACGCCGCGGTCGAATCCCGCGACCGCCGCACGCGCACGTCGATAGTTGCCGACGGCGAGCCGCACCGCCCGCTCGATCTCGAGGCGCGTGTAGGAGCGTTCGAGGTCGGCGCGCTTGGCACCGATGCGGGCGGCGGCGCGCTCGCCCTGGTTGCGATTACGGATCGCGAGCGGGATCGAAAGCGTTCCGACCACGACGTGTGCGCCGTCGGGGTCGGGATCGTAGGCATAGCCGAGCCCGACGGTGAGGTCGGGAGCGCCACGAGCATCCGCGTCGGTGACGCGCGCACGCGCGACCGCGAGCCGCTGGTCGGCGATCGTGGCTGCCGGATGCGTTCGCAGCGCACGCTCGACGAGCCGGTCGATGGCAACCCGGAGGGCAGGCGGATCCACTACCTCACCCGTGACGTCGAGTGGTTCTGCGGGGCCGGCGCCGATCGCGGTGGCCAGGCGCGCGCGCGCCGTGGCGAGCTCGGCCTGCGCGGCGGTTCGTTCGCTGGCGGCGCGCCCGGCTTCGGCAACGGCGACGTTCGCGCGGAGCTCCGTAGTTCCCCCGGCGGCGGCGCCGCGCTGAATCGCGGTGGCGAGCGTGGTCGCGAGGTGTTCGACCTCGCGGCGCGTGGCAACTCGGTCGCGCGCCAGCAGCACGTGCTCGAAGGCGCGCCACGCCTCGACGCGTGCGGAGAGGAGCTCGGCATCGCGCGCGATCTCGATCGCCCGCGTTCGGGCATCGGCGACCTCGATGCGCGCGGAGCGTTTGCCGCCGAGCTCGAAGGTCTGGGACAGCGCGAGCTCGATCTGGAGCTCGGGGCGACCGGCGCCGAGACGCGGTCCGCCACCAGCGGAGAGCTGGGGATCGTGGGTGGGGAGTGCCGCGCCGCGCGCGTCGGCGCGAGCCGAGGCGACGTCGAGCGTCGCGAGTCGAACGCTCGGCCTACGCGTCGCGCGGTCGAGTGCCTGGTCGAGGGTGAGCGGTCGTGCACGCACCGACGTTGCGAGACCCACGGTCCCGACAACGGCGAGCGCCGTCATGAGCGTATGCATGTATCCTCCTCGGGCACCTCGCGGTGCCCGCGTCGAGCTGATCCAGTTGGGGAGTCAGCTCACGCGATCGGAGGCCGCGTCGAAGGCGCGGGAGCGCGCCGACCCGGTCCGGTGTCGGGCGCCGGAAGCTCGGAGATCTGGCGCGTCCACGTGATCGGTTCGAGCTCGACAAACACGGCCGGCGCGGACTTCAGCGAGTGACACACGCACGTGCAGGTCGGGCAGCTCGGTGGGCATTGCTTGCCGCCGTCCGGACATTCGACGTCGTCGGAGTCGGGGATCAGGCTGGTCGCGTTCCCGACCAGCAGAGCCACCGACAAGATCAGGACGAGCCGAACCACGGCGCACGAGCGTAGCAGGATGCCAACCTGCTGACCACCGCGACCGCGGTCACCAGCCGGGCGTGCGCGCGAGCCTGGCGACGTCGACCATCGACAACTGCGCGACGCGGATCTCGCTCGGCAGGAACATGCCGGCGAACCAGCTCGGATCGGTCTGGGGATCGTTCGTGTAGTAACAGATCGTCAGCTCGTCGCCGCGCAGCACCACCCCGGGGTAGCCGGTGTCGCCCGAGCTCGGGAGATCGAGGAGGTGCACGAGTCCCCGCGCGGTGACGTGATAGAGCGCCGTGCGCTTGCGTCCGAGCATGCCGGCGCGGCGGTTGAAGCGGCCGCGGGCGCGACGGTGGCGCCGGCCGACCGCGTAGACCTCACCGTCGTACGAGAACAGGTTGGGGCCGTCGAGTCGGGTCGCGGGGCAGCGATGGGTGGTCCACGTCGTGTACGGCGGGTCGGCGGCGGCGACCAGCGTACAGGCGCCGTCGTCGCCGAACATCGAGTCGGAGATCTCGAGGCGCGCGGTCACGATCGCGCGCCCGCCGGGCAGGAGCTCGAGATCGGTCTCGTCGTTGCGATCGCCCTCGTGAATGTGCGCGATCTGCGACCAGCGCTCGCCGTCCTCGCTCTCGAGCAAGATCGAGCGACCGTGATCGCGCCAGTACGCGGGCACGAGCCAGCGGCCGTCGTCGCGCTGCTTGGGGCGCCAGAACAGCCAGCCCTCGGGACCGCACGGGCGGATCGGCGCCCACGTGCGACCGTCGTCGGACACCGTGAACGAGGTGCCGCACGGTTCCGCGACCAGTTGCTCGTTGCGCAGGATGTAGAGGAACAGGCGATCGCCGATCACGGCGAGCTTGGGATCGCGGATGTCGCCGGCGGGATTCGCGATCTCGGCGACCTGTTCCCACGTGCGCGCGTCGGTCGAGCGCCAGATCACGATCCGGCTATCGGCGCTCGCCATGTGCCACGGCGATCGCGAGTGCACGAGGTAGTACGCGCCGCGCCACCACGCGAGATCGGTGGTCAGGTTGTGATGCCCGTCGGCGACCACGGTCCAGTGATCGACGGGGACCGGGAGCTCGTCCGATAGCTCGCGCGTGGGTGGACGGTAGACGCGCGGTACGAGCCACGCGACCCACGGCGCGACACGGGTTCCGATCCGGACTCGAGACGGCACCTCATCACGCGATGGCGAGATCACGTGACGTGGATACCGCAGCTAGCGGGGGTCGGGATAGACCAGCGTCGCCGGATCGGTCGCGGGAGCGGAGCGATGGGCGAGCACCGCCGGAACGATCACGAGCGCCGACAACACGCACGTGATTTCACCGATCAACGATGCCGAGCCGAACCCGCGGATCGCGAGGTTGTCGCTGAGGAGCAGCGATCCGTAGCCGATGATCGTGGTCAGCGAGCACACGAACACCGCGCTGCTGTTGAGCGAGAGCGGGACGACGATGCTCTCGCCGTGGTGGCGGTGGGCGATGTTGATCGCGTAGTCGATGCCGAGGCCGAGCGTGATCGGGAGCGCGACGAAGTCGAGGAACGTCACCTTGATGTCGAGCACCGCGCACGCGGCGATCATCCCCAACGTGCCGACGCCCGTCGCGAGCCCGACGGCGAGTGCGCAGCGATTGAACCCGACGAGCAGCAGCACCATGAGGCCGAGCCCGATCGCCGCGATCAGGGTGACGAACGGCCCATCGTCGCGAATGGTCTCGATGATGTCCGCGAAGATCACGCTGGTTCCGGAGGTCGTCACCGTGGCGCCGTCCGGGAGATCGATCTTCCGGACGATCGATGCGAACCGCATCAGGTCGTGACCGTTCCAGTCGTCGAGCTGGTCGGCGATGTTGAGCCCGATCAGGAGTCCGACCCGGCCGTCCTTCTCGGTCAGCGCGTCGCGCAGCTGTTTCGGTAGGTCGTCGGGCGTGATCACGCCGAGGTTGTTCGGCGGTCGCAGCTCGGCGAGCTCGGCGCGCTCGTGATCGTCGAGATCGGCGAGCGCGTCGTCGTCCAGCATGTTGCGGATCTGGGCGAGCACCGCGAGCTTTTCGCGCTGGTGATCGGGAATCAGTGCGGCCATCGACATGATCTTTCCGATCACCTCGTGATCGGGATCGGCGGCGCGCAGCGCCTTCACGATCTGCGGGACCTGCTCGGGACGGTCGGCCGCGATGAACGTCGGGCCGGCATGGCCGCGGCCGAAGTTCTCGTCGGCGAGCTTCATCCAGTTGCGCGCGGTGATGGCGTCCTCGCCCTCGGACCGCAGCTTCTTCATGTCGTACTCGAACGGGTCCGCCGCGATGAAGCGGAACACCACCACACCGGCGACGAGCGACAGTACCGTGATCACCGTGACCACCACGCGCGGCTTGCGGAACCCGATCACCTTGTCGAGGACACGGCCGATGAACGGCTCGCCGCGATAGATCCGCGTGTCGCGTCCCCAACGGACGATCAGGGCCGGCAACAGCACGAACGATGCGATCCAGCACACCTGGATTCCGAGCGCTCCGATGATCGCGAAGTCGGCGAATCCCTTGAAGCTGGTCGCGGCGAGCGAGCCGTACGCGATCGACGCCCCGAGCGATGCCACCGCGGTCGGGCGCAAGGTGGTCGCGATCGCGATCGCGATCGCGTCGTCGACCTCGCGTGTTCGTCGTTCCTCGAGGTAGCGCGCGATCAGGAGGATGCCGTAGTTGACCCCGTTGCCCGCGATGATCGCGCCGAGGAACGCGGTCGCGGCGTTGAGGTGTCCGACGGTGAGCGACGCGGCGCCGAATGCGGCCGCGGTCGCGATGCCGATCGTGCCGACCAGCATCGCGAGCAGCGTCGCACTGCGGAAGAACATCACCAGCAGCAGCGTGACGAGGAGCCCGGTGATCAGGCTGGACAGCACGATGCCCTTGCTGATCGCGGCATGCTCGGCGACCGCGGTGATGTTGCCGCCGGCGAGCCCCACGGTGACGCCGGGATGCGTGGCGACGACGCGATCCCGGATCGCCTGGAGCTCCTCGATCAACCGGTGGCCGCGTTGCATGTCGGTCGGGCTGAACGCGATCTGGACCTCGATGATCGCGATCGTTCCGGTGCGATCGACGTAGCCAGATCGATCGAGCACGCGTTCGGCATCGCGTCGCTTCGAACGCAGCTGTTCGAGCTCGTGCTTGGAGGCGGCCGCCTTGGTCGCGGCGTCATCGTCGAGGTCGACGTAGAGCGGGTTGGCCTCGAGCTTGGCGTCGTGGAGGCGTTCGCGCAACGCATCTCGTGCGCGTTCGAGATCGGGCAGCGGCACGAACAGATGGCGGTGCGCCCGCAAGAAGCCGCGAAGCTCGGAGTCGTCGTCGACGACGCTGCTCACGAGGTCGCGCGGGAGCTTGCGGATCCCGCCCGCGAGCTCGGTCGCCGCCTGGGCACGGAGCTCGGACGTCGGAGCGCGAATGACGACCAGCACGGTGTCGGTGGCCTTGAGCCGCGCCTCGAGTCGGTGGAGATCCTTGACCGCGGGCGCGTCCTGCGGCAGCAGGTACGAGAAGTCCGCGAACAGCGGGAGTCGGTAGATGATCAGGTAGACCGCGATCCCGAGCAGGGCGAGATGCGCGAGCACGATCGCACCGGCGTGCCGGCGGAGCCACCCCACGTAGGCCCGTGCGGTGGGGTGGCTGGGACGATCCGACATCGATGGAAGAGTCGAGAGTTAACGCATTCGCCGACCGTGTCCAGCCTCGAAATGGGTCAATTCCGTGCACGTCTGTGGCAGATTCGGCCTCGCATGAGGCGCAGAGATCCGAGCCGCCGGCAGATTCTCGCAGGGCTCGGTGTGTCCGCCGCGGCCGGCGTGATCGGTTGCGGTCACGATCTCGATCCGCCAGATCCGGATGCGCTCGCCGACCCCGCCGACGCGTCGGCGACTGGCTCCGGCGACGCGGCGGCCAACACGTGCGCCGCACCGTCGGAGCTCTCGGCGGAGCAGCTGCTCGCGCATGTCGAGACGATGGTCGTCCTGTGCATGGAGAACCGTTCGTTCGACCACTTCCTCGGGTCGCTGCGCAAGCTGGAAGGCCGCGACGACGTCGACGGGTTGACCGGGTTCGAGCACAACACCTCGACCTCGGGGCACGACATCTTCGTGCACAAGCTCGACGACTTCACGCCCGAGGATCCGCCGCACAACTGGGATGCCTCGCACGCGCAGTGGGACGACGGCGCCAACGACGGCTTCGTGCGCGCGCACGCCGGTTCCTCCGAGGCCGACGTCATGGGCTATCACGTGCGCTCGCAGTTGCCAGTGACCTACGCGCTCGCCGACCAGAGCGCGATCTGCAACCGCTGGTTCTGTGCGTGTCTCGGACCGACGTGGCCGAACCGGCTGTTCCTGCACGGCGCGACCTCGAACGGTTCGAAGGCCAACCTGCCGGTCGTCGGCTTCACCTCGATCTTCGATCGCCTCGCCGACGCCAACATCGACGGCATCAACTACTTCTCGGACGTCGCGTGGGCGACCGGGGCGTACGGCAAGGTCGACGGGCTGCGCACGATCGAGCGGTTCTTCGAGGACGCGGCGTCCGGCAGCCTGCCGCCGTTCGCGATCGTCGATCCGGCGTTCTACGGCGGCGGGGCCAACGACGATCATCCCGATCACGATGTCCGCCTCGGGCAGGCCCTGATCTCGAGCATCGTGCACGCGCTCGGTCAGTCCCCGCAGTGGAGCCGCAGCCTGCTCGTCATCACCTACGACGAGCACGGCGGGTTCTTCGATCACGTGCCGCCGCCGACGACGGTCGACGAGCGCGCCGACTTCCAGCGGCTCGGGTTCCGCGTGCCGGCGATGGTGATCGGCCCGACCGTGCGGGCCGGTTGCGCGATCGATCAGGACTTCGAGCACTGCTCGGTGGCCGCCACCGCGACCAAGCGCTGGAACCTCGAGCCCCTCAACGAGCGCGCGGCCCATGCGAGCGATCTTTCGGCGTGCATCGATCCGGCGCGGATCGACAACCCGCTGCCGCCTCCGACCGTTCCGCAACTGAAGATCTCTCGCCGCGGCCTCCGCGAGCGCCAGGCACGCGCGCGCGCGATCGGGCAGACCTCGCATTCCGAGCTGGCCGCCGCGATGGATCGGCGCGGCCTGCCGGCCAGGCTCGATCGTCGTGCCGACGCCGACGCGATCGCCGAGCGCGTGCTCGCGTGGGGCGAGCGGCTCGGCGCGATCCGCTGGGTCGACTGACTTCGCGGGCGGCAGCCGTGAGGTAGGCCGCGGAACCGAAGTCCAAAAAACACTAGCGCTCGAACTGGCGCAGGAACGCCGTCGTCGCCTTCCAGTACGCGTCGGCATCGGACTGGGTGGGCCACAGCGCACTCGAACCATGCCGGCCGGCGGTTTTCGGGACGAACGTCATCGGCTTCACGGCGGTGATCGCCTTCGCGATCGGGGCCCAGTTCGAGGCCTCGTCGCGCGCGCTGGTGATGAACGTCGGCACCTTCAGCTTGCGCGCCCCGTCGGCGACCCAGGTCTTGGATTTGCCGAGCTTGGCGAAGTACTCGCCGGGGGAGAACGCGAGGATGCCGTCGACGCGCAGCTTCGCGCCGATCGCCAGGACCAGGCCCGCCGAGTACGAGCTGCCCCAGATCACGAGCTTGCCCTTGGCGAGGTGCTCGTGCGCGTAGGTCACGGCGGCCTCGAGATCGGCGATCGCATCGAGGTAGTTGCCGCCCTTGCCGAGCTTGCAGGCGGCGAACGCGGTCGCGTTGCCGACGCCCTCGGTGGCACGTCCGGACCGCGCGTCGATCGCCAGCGCGTTCCAGCCGAGCGCGTTGAGGCGCGGTGCGACCGTGCGGTACTCGCCACGGCTGTAGCCGGCCTGATGGAACAGGATCACGAACGGTGCGGTCGCGGGATGCGGCGCGTAGAGGTCGGCGGTGATCGGAACCTTGTCGGCGGCCGCGAACTGGAGCTGCTTGACGCCGTTCGGAGTCGGTGCGGTCGTCGGCTGCTTCGCGCATCGAGGCTTGGCCATCGACGGCGTCGTGCATGCCGCGATCACGACGAGCGCGAGGAGTGCTTTCACGTCCGGACGATACCCGACGTCAGTAGTCGATGTCGCCGCCGATCAAGTCGGCGACCCCCGCGCGATCGACGATCATCTTCTCGAGCGCGAGGAGGTCGTCGTCCTCGTTCGAGCAGTGCGCGTCGTCGATGCGCCATCGCCGGCCGCCACGCTCGACCGTGATGATCGTGTGCGAGGTATCGGTGCAGATGTTGATGCTGTGGACCGTGCACGTCGTGGTGCCGCCGGACGTCGTGCAGGTCGGCTTGATCGGGAAGTGGCCGTACTCGTCGCGCTCGAAGAACCGGGCGCGCTCGATCGCGCGATCGAGCGCCTCGAGGTCGCGCCGCGAGATGTGGCGCGTGCGCCGGCCCTGCACGGCCACGAACCGCCGGCCGTTCCACTCGACCCGGCCGCCGCGCCGGATGACCAGCTCGAACGCCGGGCAGCGCCCGAGGCACATGGTCTGCGCGTAGCTGACCTCGAGGTGCGGGACGGGGCGGGGCGGGGGGCTCGGTGCCGGTGGCGGTGCGGGCGGCGGGGCCGATCCCGTCCAGCAACCAGCGAGCGCGGTCAGTACCGCGAGGCGGACCATGCGTCGGGTATAGCGCGTTCTCGCGGACTCGATCTGCTCGGTGCGGTTTACTGGGGTGTTCGCCGAAGTTCGCGAACGCATTGGCGGCAAACGCGGCACGCGCGCTGCACATCCTCCGAGGCATGAAGCACCTCGACGTTGACACCCTCGCGACCGTCTCCGGCGGCGCCAGCAAGAACACCGAGCTCACCCAGTCGCTGACCTCGATCAAGGACTCGCTGTCGAGCCTGTCGACCAGCAAGAACAGCGATCAGAGCAACCTGCTCCTGCCGCTGATGATGCTGACGATGAACCGCAAGCGCGGCACCAGCGTGGTGTCGGCCAACGGCGCGACGATCGTCCAGGGCTAGTCTCGCGGGCGCTCCGCCACCGTCTTCGGACGGCGCCCGACAACCGTCTTCGGCGAGATCGATCGAGATGTGGTGACTCGATCGAGGGTGTGGTCCGGTTGGGCCCCGGGCCACACCCGCCTCGTCGTCATTGTTCCCGCGCACCGCAGTTGTTCAGCGCGGTTCGCGGTTTGCGCGGCCCCGTGCACTTCCTCTCGGCGATCCCTTCGACTGCTAGGTCTGGTGGCCTGGCTAGTCGGCTGGTCGGGAGACCGAACACACCCGTAACCCACCGAGGTTGCAGGCACTCCGGCCGGCACGATGGATGCTTTGCATCCGCGCATGCGCAAGCTCGCCATCCTCGCTTGTCTCCTGTGTTGCACGATCGGAACGATCGGCTGCGCGACCGATTCCCAGTCGGCACTCGATGACGAATGGGGCATGGACGGTCCACTCGGACCGACGCCGCCTCCCGGCAAGGAGGACTCCGAGCTCCGTCGTGGCTTGCTGGTGAACACCGACACGACGCGCACCCAGGTGTGGACTGCGCGGAACAAGTGGGAAGACACGGACACGCCGGCCGCGCGCAAGGCCGGCATGGCGTGGCCCGCCGACAGCGGCCTCAACTGGGACCAGAAGTTCTCGAAGTGGATCGAGTCGTTCAACTGGATCCCGGCACTCGATGGCTACTCCACGACGTTCGAGCTGAGCACGCCGTGGGGCAAGACGCTGCCGTCGCCCCGGCTCGAGTGCGCCGAGATGGCGATGTTCCTGCGGATCGCGTTCGCGTCGTGGTACGAGCTGCCGCTGTTCTGGGAGACCCAGGACGAGCACGGCAATCGCGTCTACTTCAGCCACAACGGCGTGCGCACGCAGTCGGGGCGCTACGCCAACTCGCCCGAGTTCGGGGTTCGCTACCGCGACGAGTCGAACAGCGACTGGCAGACGTCGTGGCCGCACGACGCCAAGCTGCGCGCCAAGCACCTCGCGGGCGGCGAGGACAACCAGGACATGATCGCCCCGGGCGCGCAGTTCGGCGCCTACGTCGACGAGATCTTCCTCAACAAGCGCGTCGGCTACTTCGCGCTGATGACGCTGGCCTACCTCGGCTCGATGAACGTCGCCGACACGGCGAACACGTACAACATCGTCCCCGACGCGGTGCGCCCGGGAGACACGTTGCTGGAGCGCTGGCAGAAGAACGGCATCGGCCACACGATCGTGGTCAAGGAAGTGCGCGAGCTCGATGGTGGCAGCAAGGACGTCACCACGATCTCGGGCTCGATGCCTCGCCGCCAGGGCAAGCAGCAGAGCGGTCAGTCGTCGAAGAGCTACTTCACCAGCGCGTACACCGGTGGTGAGGGCGAGGCCTCGGACGGCACGCCGTACGCCAAGCTCGGCGGCGGCATCAAGCGCTGGCGCGTGACCAAGAACGTGGGCGGCTACTGGACCAACACCTGGATGGCCTCCGACGAGGCGAGCTGGATCAACTCGACGGACTACGCCCGGATCGCGGCGCGTCCCGCGCGATTCGAGCAGCTCCTGGGGCAGGTGCCGCCGGAGCAGAAGCGCGACGAGCTGCTCGTGCAGATCGACGACGCGCGCCACCACCTGGCGCAGTACCCGGCGTCGTGCGCGGCGCGCGAGCGGCGCGAGCAGGCGTTCCACCAGCTGTACGACGTCGGGCGCGAGCTCGGCATGAGCAAGGGTGATGTCGACGCGCAGTACCGCAACCTCGAGGACTACGTGTTCGCCGAGCTCGACTACACCAAGAGCAAGACCTGCTGCTGGAACTCCAGCACGTCGGCGATGTACGCGATCATCATGGACAAGGCCCAGAAGGATCTCGGCGGCCGCCGAGGCCAACCACACCTGCATCGCGCCGGTGGTGTTCGAGTCGCGCGACGACGGCTACCAGCTGTGGCAGTCGTACGCCGAGTCGATCGGCCGCGGTGCCGACTGGCGGCCGTGGCAGGAGGACGAGGTGTGCGCGCAGCGTGATGTCGCCGCCGACACCACGAAGCCCTCCGAGTCGACCGAGTACTGCTCGCTCGAGTTGCCCGGCATGGAGTGCACCGACGCGAAGGAGCCCAACGACACCCAGGCCGCGGCCGTCGCCGCGAGCGGCACGGTGACCGACCTGCGGATCTGCGCGGCCGACGAGGACTGGTTCTCGAGCGCGGCCGGCGGCACGGTGCGCATCGAGTTCACGCACAGCAACGGCGACCTCGACCTGGAGGCGTACGACGCGTCGGGTAGCAAGGTCGGCAGCAGCACCAGCACCAACGACTCCGAGGAGGTCACGGTGCCCGCGGGCGGCAGCGTCCGCGTGTTCGGCTACAACGGCGCGAAGAACAGCTACACGCTGACCGCGCCCTGAACGAGCCAGCCAGCCGCCACCACGGGGTTGCACGATGCAACCCCGTTTGTCGCTCGCGCGTCTCATCGGGAATGAGGATGCTGGTGGTGATCGTCGTGGTCGGGGCCGCGGCAGCGTGTTCGAACCCGGCGCCGGTGACGTTCGGCTCCCTGGCCTCGACACCATCTCCGACACCGATTCCCGCGCGCACGCCGCAGGTCCTGCGGGTCGCCAGCTACAACGTCAACTTCGGCCTCGCCGGTGATCCCCGCGGCGTGCGTGCCGTCGCCGCGACCCACGCCGACATCGTGCTGCTCCAGGAGACCACGCCGGACTGGCGGCGCGCGTTCGCCGCGAGCGGCTATCCATTCCGACGCTTCGGGGCCGCCAAGGGGTGGCCGGCCGGCGGTCTCGGCGTGCTCTCGAAGTACCCGATCGTCTCGATCGAGGAGCTACCGAGCACGGCGGGCCCGTTCTTCGCGTGGCGGATCGTGATCGATGCGCCGGGCGGCAAGGTCCAGCTCCTCGACGTGCACCTGCATCCGCCGATCAGCGATGGCGGTAGCTGGGTGGTCGGCTTCTTCTCGACCCGCGAGAACCGCGAGCACGAGCTCGCGTGGCATCTCGCGCGGCTCGAGCCAGAGCTTCCGACCATCATCGCCGGTGACTTCAACGAGGAGGGCGACGGCCGCGCGCTCGGACTCGCGGTCCAACGCGGCTACACCGACGCGGTCTCGCAGTTCGCGGGCAAGCATCGGACCTGGCAGTGGCCGGTCGGCAAGCTGCTGTTGCGGTTCCAGCTCGATCACGTGCTGTACGACGATCGCTTCGTCGCCGTCGCCGCGGGTGTGGTCGAAGCCGGTCGCTCCGATCATCGACCGGTGTGGGCCGACCTCCAGCGGGTCGACGAGCGCGATCTCCGCACGCCATAGTCACGCGCGCGAGTGGGGCGCTTCGAGCGTGCCGAGCTCGGTCTCGGTCGCGGCACACTGTTCGACCTGGTAACGAGGCAGGCCTCGGAACAGCAAATAGTCACCGCGCTCGAGGCGCGCCTTGACGAGGTGACCGCTGTCGAGCCGGCGGCCGAGCGGCGACCCATCGTCGCGAGCTGCTTCGAACCGCACAATCTCCTCGCTGCCGTCGTCGAGCCGGGTGACACCGCGGACGGCCGTCGTCGCATCGGACAGCGCGACCTGCGAGCCCCGCTCGATCCGGCCGTACGAGTTGTCGGCGAGCACGAGCTCGAACTCGCCGTCGCGCACGATCGCCGGACAGTCACCGCTCGGCGTATGACCGACGACGAGTCGCCCGATGCCATCGGCGCGCAGCTGCTGGATGATGTCGGCGGCAGGGAGATGCGGATTGCCGTGCTCGTCGGTGGGGCGGGCGTAGACGACGCTGTCCTGGTTGAGCCGGCTCGGCAGGTGGGGCGTTTGATAGGCGATCAGCTCCGACGGCCGGCGGCCGGCCTCGAACGCCGCGAGTTGCTCGCGGTAGAACTCGTCGAGTCGCGCGAGCCAGCCATCGATGTCGCGCGCGGGGTCGCGACCGGGAGCACGCAGGAAGTTATCGGAGGTGATGCCGCCGTGGAGAAACAACGTCGCCCCGTGGCGGTAGCCGAGCCGGGCGACGCGCAGGTACGCACGCAGCGGACCATCGGGCGAGACGTCGTCGAGGAAGCTCGCGGTCACGGCCGCGGCATCGTGCGGAGCTCCGCTCGCCGCGAGCTCGGTGGCGCGATACGTGAACGCTTTGCTGGCGCCCATCGTGTTGGCGAGCGTCCACGCGAGCAGCTTCGCGCGATCGCTCGTGACCTCGGCGGGTGCGCGAGGGTGGGGCGCCCCGGCGAGCTCGCTCGCGAGCCGCAGCTTGTTGATGTCGCGATTGCCCGCCAGCAGGACCACGCGATCGCCGTACGTGCGATGGGCCTCGACGAGCAGCGCGACGAACCGGCGCCCGTGCGGTCCCCGATCGACCGCGTCGCCACCGAACACGAACGTCACGTCGTCGGCGAGCTGCAGGCGGCCATCGATCAGCGCGACGTGCGGGTTGCCGTCGACGAACGTCGTCAGCTTGTCCCACCGCCCCTCGACGTCGGTCAGATAGGCGATCACGTGCTGTCGCCGGGCCGTCCGAGACGGAAGTACGTCTGGATCCGCTTGAGGAACTGTCGCTTGCTCTCGACCCGCCGGTGCGAGCCCGAGGCCTCCGCCGACAGGTCACCGCGCTCCGCGTCGAGCACGTGCTGGCGTTCCGACAGGATCGTGCTGAACATCTCGGCGAGCGCGGGCTTCTCCCTCAGCAGGCGATCGAACAGCTCGTGGCTGATCTCGTACGCGCAGACGTCGCTCAGGGCGACGCAGGTCGCGGTGCGGCGCTCGCCGGTCATCAGCGAGAGCTCGCCGAGCACGTCGCCGGCGGCGAGCTTCGCGACCTGACGCTCCACACCGTCGACCTCGAGCACGATGCCGACCTCGCCCTCGTCCATCAGGAACAGAGAGTCACCCGCATCGCCCTGACGGACGATTCGCTCGCCGCCCGCGTACATCCGTTCGTGCATGCCCTCGGCGAGCAGGTCGAGGTCTCCCGGCTCGAGATCGCGAAACAGCTCGACCCCGGCGAGCGCGCGGCGCCGGTCGTCGAGATCGCGGGCGGCATCGCGCTTGGTGGTCTCTTCGGTGATCTCGTGGAGCTGCACCGTGCGCTGCGGGAACGGGATCTCGATCCCCGCGCGGCGTGCGGCGTACCACACGCGGGTGCGGACGTCGGACTCGATGTGGATGTCGCGCGCGAGCTCGTCGATCCAGTAGACCACCGCATACTCGACCGCCGAGTCGGCGAACGAGCGCACCACGATCTCGGGTTCGGGTTCCGCCAGCACGCCGGGACAGCCGCGGACCGCTCCTGCGATCACTCGCTTCACCTCGTTGGGTGGGTGCCGGTAGTGAAAACCGACGCTGCACAGCATGCGGTGGTTGGTCTGCGGCCGGCTGTAGTTGGTGACCGCACGAGTCATGAAGTAGTTGTTGGGGAACGAGATCAGATCGCCGTCGCGCGTCCAGATCGTGGTCGCCCGGAACGACACCTTCACGATCCGTCCGATCTGGTTCTCGATCTGGATCCAGTCACCGACGCCGATCGTGCGATCGAGCTGCAGCGACAGCCCCGCGAACGTGTTGGCGATCGGTTGCTGCAGCGCGAGACCGACCACCGCGATCAGCACGCCGGACGTGGTGACCAGCGAGACCAGGCTGGCGCCGCTCTGCTGGAGGATCGTCATCACCGTGATGATGAACGCGACGAACAAGAGGAGATCGCGCAGGATCGTCGGCACCACGAGCAGCCGGGCGAGCACGATGTCGAACACCAGCTTGCCGACCACACCGGTCATGCCGGCGGCGAGCAGGATCGCCGACGCCAGCTTGAGGCCGAGCACGACGGTGTCGTGCTCCCCCATCTCGATCGGTACCGCGAGCGCCCGGAGCAGGAGCGACAGCAGAAGGAAGATGATCGGAAGCCGGCCGCGGTTGGTGTGGCCCGCGGGCAACAAGCGCCGCGCGAACAGCGCGACGATCAGGGTCGTGATGGCGAGCACCATCGCCGCCCACGAGATATCGATCTCGCCAAGTCGCTCCAAAGCACCGGCATCCTAGCAACCTCGCCGCGCGTTTCGCCGAACGCCGGTCACTTCACGACTCGCGCCAGACACTTGCAGATCCGCGCAGCTGGCCGATCTCCTGACGGGGCTCGCGCCAGCTCGTGTCCGAAACTGTCGTGGATCTGTAATCAAAGAGGCTTGTATCGCCGAACCATCTTTGGCACGACTCGCCCCGCGATGAAGATTCATGATCTCGGACTAGTGATGGTGTTGGCGGCGGCCCTCGCGGGGTGTGCCACGGACAAGGGTGACGATGTTGGACCGGGCGGTGGAGGCACGGGTGGCGATCCGACCCCGCCACCGCCGCCGCCGGAGCCGCTCGACGGCACCGGCACGTACCGGATCCACAGCACGTTCGACATCGCCGAGAACATGCCGGGCGCGGTGGGCTCCGCGGTCAACGGTCTGATCGACGCCACCGACGATCCCGACGACCCGATGAAGTGGGTCCTCGATCAGGCGATCGCGTCGATGAGCCCCGGCACGCTCAAGGACCTGCTGGTCGCTGCCGAGCCGGTCCTCGCGCCCACGCTCAACGATCAGTTGACCTCGCTGGCCCCCGGGTTCGTCGACACCCTCGACACCGTCGGTCAGGACCTCGCCGACATCGCCAAGCACTTCGGCCTGTCGGAGAAGCTGGTGGTCGTGCAGAACGACCAGACGTACCAGGGCACGATGACCGCCGATGGCGTCGAGCTCCAGGTCGCCGGTCAGCCGTACAACCTGAAGTTCGCCGACCACCAGATGGACGACATCGTCGCCGACGGCCTGGCGGTCAGCGTCGACGCGACCAACACGTTCACCATCGGGCGCCACACGCTGCCGATCTCGTACGGCAAGGTGCTCGTCCTCGCGCTCGACGCCGCCGTGATTCCGGCGATCGACTCGAACGCCTCGAACCTCGGCGAGCTGCTCAACGACATGGTCGACTGCCAGGCGGTCGGCCAGCAGATGGCGGACGCGATCGGCATCGGCGGTCAGGCGCTGTGGGCCGGCGCCTGCATCAGCGGCCTCGATCTCGCCGCCGACCAGATGTACGCGCAGCTCGAGGGCATCGACAGCTCGGCCCTCGAGTTCGTGCTCGACGGCAAGGCGACCGCGGTCGACACCAACGCCGACCGCAAGGTCGATCGCCTCGACAACGGCACCTGGCTCGGCACGCTCGGCTATGGCGGCACCGACGCACCGCTCGGCCCGGCGACGTTCGTCGGCGCGCGCGGCGAATAGCTCACGCTCGCCTCGGCGAGCCAACGGCGGTCACCTCCCTCGGTGGCCGCCGTTTTTTTTGCGCGCGGGCCTTCGCGAGCTCAGTCGTGCCCGTGCCCGTGCCCGCGCTTGTCCTTGTGATGGCCCTTGGCCTTGCCGTTGTGCACGCATCGCCGGCCATCCCAGTGGTGCGCCGGGCCGCAGCTCCGGCGTTCCTTGACGACGACGCCCCGCCCCCGGGGGTGATGCGTGTGGATGATGCACCCGGTGGTCGCGGACGTACCGAGGACGATCGCCAGCAGCATGACGAGTTGCTTCATCCGACCACCGTAAGAGAGGTCGGCCGCTCGTTCAACCCGACCGGGAACTGTACGCGGGTACACGGCTGCGTGTGCGCCCCGCCCGCACAGGGCTTCGCGAGCGGACACCCCGCAGCGAGGTAGGCCGCGGAAGCGAAGCCGAGAGATAATCGCGACTACAGCGTGTCGATGTTCAGCGGGCAGCTCGGCGCGCTGACGTGGTCCTCGCTGACCAGCCTCGCCTTGGTCTTGGCCTGGGCGAACAGCTGCGCGAACCGCGCCGTGAAGGCGTCGACGATCGCGCGGTGGCCCGTGTTGGTGTAGCGGGTGACGTTCTCGAAGCTGTACTTGAGCGCCTTGGCCGAGTAGTTCGCCGAACCGTTGTAGAGCGCGGCCGCACCGGGATCCTCGGCGTCGACGATCATGAACTTGTGGTGCATGAGCTGCCAGATGTCGGGCGTGCCCGGCCAGTAGCGGATCTGGAAGTCGAGGCCGTACTTGGTCGCGGCCTCGTCGAGGCAGTCGCCGAACGCCGGGTTGTGAAGCGCTTCCTCCGAGGCGTCGAGCACGAGCCGCACCGTGAACGGCTCGCCGGCGGTCTGGGCCTTCTTGCCGCGCGAGATCAGTGCAGCGACCAGACCGGGGTGGGCCATCATGTCGGGCGCGATGTCGACCGAACGGTTGGCGCCGCGGATCGCACCGGTGACGGTGCTGTAGGTGTACGAGGTGTGGTGCGACAGGTAGCCGCTCGGCGGGAACCACACGTCGGGGCCGTTGCAGCTGTCGAGCTTGACGATGTCGGCCTTGCGATCGTCGTCGGTGCGCTGCGGCTCGCCGGGCGCGACGCCGGCGGCGAACATGGTGTCGATGTCGCACGCGAACGACGCGATGCGATCGGAGTTCTCGGGTGCGCGGAGCACCACGCTGTTCTCTTCGTTGGTGATGAAGCCGGTGCTCGAGAAGTTGTTCGAGCCGGTGAACACCACGTCGTCGTCGACGATCACGATCTTCGAGTGCATGATGCCCTCGGAGTCGGTGCCGAGGCTGTTGGTGTAGTGGACGCCGTCGAGGAATCGCACCTCGGCGCCCTGCTGGGCGAGCAGCGTGGTCCGCGAGCCCGAGTTGTTCTGCCCCTGGTCCATCACGATCCGCACGGTCGCGTGCTTGTCGGTCATCGCGCGCACCAGCGCGTCGACCACTGGCTTGGCGCTGTTCGAGCTCGAGATGTTGTAGTTCGAGACCCGGACGATGCCGCCTTCCTTCACGTTGTCGATCGCGGCGATCAGCATCTTGATCATCACGCTGCGCGGCGCGAGCGCCGACAGGTCGGCCGACGTGCAGTCGTGGCCGCACCCGGTGTTGTTGAAGATCACGTACGATGGTGGCCAGGTGCCCGGGGCAGGCGGGAGCCAGCTGACGTCGGGCGGCTCCGCCGCGTTGGGGTTGGGCAGGTCGCCGAAGCCGCCGAGCGGGCGAACGTTGAGCAGCCCGGTGATGTCCTTGTCACCGACGTTCTTGATCGTCAGCGAGAACGAGTCGATGCCACCGCCTTCCTCGACCACGAGCGTGGGCTCGGGCGTCGCATCGGCCGTCGCGTGGTCGCCGTCGGGCTTCTTCAACGACAGCGTGAGGTCGGAGCGGTCGCCGATCGCCATCTCGGGCTGGGTGACGGCCACGCGGAACGCCGCGTTCGCCGTGAACCGGAACCGGCGGTAGTGCCCGGCGTCGACCGTGAACGCGCGGTCGACGATCCCGAACGAGTCGCTCTTGCCGTCCCCGATGTCGCCGAGGTCTTCTTCGGTCCCGTTATCGGCGGCGACACACGCGATCGTGGTCGAGGCGAGCAGGGACGCGCCGATCAACATGCGCGCGGCGAAGGCGTAACGAGGGAGTAAGCGAGGCGAACGCATGCGCGCGCCTCGTGCACGGGACATGCCCCGACCGGACGGAAGGCACGTCTCCTGATCTCGCGGCGTTCGACCACGTTCGAGCGCGTCCCCGGACACTACTGGCAACGTGACAAGCCGTTCTGGTGGCTTGTCCAGGTGCGTCACTGGCTGGTCGGCATGCCATCGATCGCTTCACAATTCGTGCAGTTTCAAAGGCTTCCCACCCGATCCCGGACACCCCCACGTGGCGCGCTCATTGCTGAATGCGCGGGCAACATGCGTATCTTGCCGCTCGTTCTTCTCGCCGCGCTTCCGCAGATCACGGCGTGCGCCACGCAAGAAGACATCACCGATCTGGGCAGCGTCGCGGACGGCAAGTCGGATGCACCGGCGGTCGAGGACGTCCCGGTCACGATCCCCAAGTTCTCGACCACCGGACACCCGGGCGTTCGCAACTTCAGCGTTCGCTCCACGCTCGACTTCGAAGTCTCGCTCGCCTACGACACCGACAACGATTCGAAGATCACCGTCACCAACCTCGACACCGGCGAGACGTTCGAGAGCGACACGACCAAGCAGCCCGAGGTCACGGTCACCGCGAGCACCGGCGAGGCCGAGTACAAGATCCGCCTCGAGAACCACACGCCGACCACGCTGCACGCCAAGCTGTCGGCGCTCGGCGAGAACACCACCGTGTCGGCCGACATCGTCGCCGCGGCGCGCGCCAACCTCGATCGCATCACCAAGGAGATCGACTACAACCACCTCAAGAACTACGGGCTGTCGGGTTCGCTGACCGATCAGTTCATGACGGCGGTGTCCCAGGAGTACGAGCACCAGCACCCCGACATCTACGAGGCGCGCATGAAGGCGCTGGCCTCGATGGTGTTCTTCGCGATGCCCGACGTGCTGCCCCCGGCCGACGGTCACACGACGCCGTTCCACGGCCTCGACATGGATCAGTTCGACACCCTCGCGAGCATCGAGGACCAGATCTTCAGTGCGTTGGTCGCCCAGAACAACCACGACACCAACGGCGTGCGGCCGTTCTCGGTGTGCGAGACCAAGTACATCATCGAGACCTACGTTCGCCCGCACGTCGCGTTCCCCGGGTTCGACGCGCACAAGGCGGGCTACGCGACCTACGCCGATACCTGTCCGCAGAAGGACAAGGACGAGTGGTACAACTTCCGCGGCCTCGGCGGATTGCGCCCGAGCTGGGTCGAGTCGAACCTGTCCGATCGGTTCCTCCGCCGGATGGCGAAGTACTGCCAGCACCCGTCGTCGTCGTTCACCGACGAGTGCAAGCTGTGGGACGCCGATCGGTTCGGGTATCGCCAGCTCCGCAACCGCCAGCTCGCCGCGCGCACGATCTATTACGCGCCCGAGGACGAGTCGTACCTGACCAACCCCAACAACTCGCTCGTGCTGCTCGAGGATCGCAACGGCGACGGCATCGGGGAGTACTTCCGTCCCGGACCGGCCACGCTGGTCGACGGCACCACCGGCACGCTGCAGGTCAACTCGACCGGTCAGTTCACCGGCAACCTCAAGTTCGACGACGGTAGCGGCAACGTCCACACGGTCGCGCCGCAGGACATCCAGGCCATCGAGACGGCCAACCCGCTGTGGGACCCGGCGCTGCTGAACGACAAGGACATGGGCCTCACCAGCGTGTTCGCCGACCCCGCCGGTTGCACCAGCGCGTCGATCGATCCGGACCAGTGCCCGCTGATGAAGCGGTTCTACTCGATGATCGATCGGCACGAGAACTTCTATCGGACGTACTCGGCGCTCAGCCCGACCTACTACGGCATCTCGAGCCAGCCGTCGCCGCTGGTCGCCTGCTCGATCACCCTCGAGGCCGCCCACGCGTGGGACACCGCGGGGACGCCGAGCGGCGGTCGCGCCGGGTTCATCTTCCTGATGCGGATCCCGTTCGAGGACATCCTGACCGGCAACGACACCAGCGTCGCGACCCTGATGCCCGGCCCGAAGACCACGTCGATCCAGTCGCTGTACGACGGAGCCGGTGGGTCGCTCGATATGTCGAGCCTGTGGCTGGACGTGGCGAGCCTGTCGAACAACCAGTACTCCAACGAGCACGAGATCTCGGCGTTCGGGGCGGTCAAGCCCGAGCAGATCGAGGGCATCCTGGTCATCCGCAAGCCGGCCGCCGTTCAGTAGTTCCGACCGCCGCTGACCGATCGTATCGGCCGATATGACGGATCGTCACCAAACCGTCATATCCGCGATTTCGCGGCGCTTAGGACTCGCGTTCGGCCCTCGGATCGACGACCGTTCGGGCGATGCAATCACTACCTGAGCTCGGGACACTGCGCGCCGAGCTTCGTGCGGCCGGGGTGTTCGAGCACCGCGAGCTCCGCAGCTGGCTCACGCTAGCGGTCCTGTTTGCGGGGACCGCGATCTGTCTGGTCGCGATCGGGGTGTTCGGGTGGGTAGCGGCGATTCCCGCGATTCCGATCGCTGCGATGTGCTGTACGTCCGCGGCGATGCTGGGGCACGAGGGCAGCCACCGGAGCTTCTCCAAGTCACCGGCGCGTAACGCGATCCTGGTCTACCTGGTGTTCCCGTTGTTCTCGGGCCTGGGCGCCTTGTACTGGCGTAACAAGCACGACCAACTCCACCACGGTCACCCCAACGTCGAAGGGCTCGATCCGGACATCAAGCCGTTCCCGTTCGTGTCGTCGCGTGGCGACCACGAGCGCAGCACCCCCGGCCAGCGCTGGTTCCAGCGCCACTTCCAGTCGTGGGCGTTCTGGCCGATGTCGCTCCTGATGTCGATCGGCATGCGCCGCGCGTCGATCCTCTACCTCGTGAACTATCCCCGCCGGCACCGCGTGACCCGGGCGTGGCTGATCGAGGTCGGCTGCATGGTCGCCCACTACGCCGGGTGGCTCCTGATCCCGTCGCTGATCTGGGGCCCGCTGCTCGGTATCGGTCTCTACGTCGCGATCTGGGGGCTGGTCGGCGTGTTTCTCGCCCTGGTGTTCGCGCCCGCCCACATCGGCCTGCCGATCATGGCCGAGCAGAACCACGACTGGCTCCACCAGCTCGAGACGACGCGCGACCTCGAGCTGCCGCGGTTCATCTCGTGGTGGTTCATCGGGCTCGACTACCAGGTCGAGCACCACCTGTTCCCCAAGATCCCGCACCAGCACCTGCCGCGCGCCGCGAAGATCACGGCCGCGTGGTGCGAGCGCCACAACGTGCCGCACCTCTCGGTGCCGTACCTCTACGCCCTCGGCGACTCGGCGCGGTTCATCGCGCACGCCTGGGACCGCGACGCCGACGATCCGATGGAGGTCCGCCTCGGCCTCGTCGGTAGCGAGCCGCAGCGCCGCGCTGCCTAGCGCGTTCCTGGTCAGCGAACGCCGCCGAGCGTCGACCGAGGACACACCCGACGGCGCGAGTTCCGCGCTTCTAGACCGAGCGCGCGTAGTCGGGCTGCTTGCGGCCCGTCTTCGTGAGCACGAACTGGTAGAGCTGGCCGTCGCGCGACCGCGAGGCGCCGGCGGCCGCCTGCAGGTAGAACTTCCACATCTGGTAGAAGCGGCGATCGTACTTGTGCGACAGCTCCGCGTAGTGGCGGTCGAAGTTGTCCCACCACGCCATCAGCGTCGGGTCGTAGTGCTCGCCGATGTTGTGGAGATCCTCGATCACGAACAGGCCGCCGATCGCGGCACCGATCTGCTCGAGCGACGGCGCCACCGCGTTCGGGAAGATGTACTTCTCGATGAACGGCGTGCCGTGGCGGAGCGAGCGGTTGTTCGCGATCGTGTGGACGACCGCGACACCGTCGTCGACGAGGTTGCGGTCGATGACGCGCATCATCTCGCGGTGGTTCTTCGGACCGACGTGCTCCATCATCCCGACCGAGAGCACGCGGTCGAACGTGCCCTGGACGTCGCGGTAGTCGCAGAGGCGGAGCTCGACGTCGAGCTTCTTGCCGCTCGGGCCCCACAGCTCGTTGCCGAGCGCGACCTGATCCTTCGACAGCGTGACGCCGAGCACCGAGCAGCCGTATTTCTCGGCCGCCCAGCTCGCGAGCCCGCCCCAGCCGCAGCCGAGGTCGAGGACGCGCATGCCGGGCTCGAGGCCGGCCTTGCGGCAGACCAGATCCAGCTTGGCCTCCTGCGCGGCGGTCAGCGACATGTCGCGGCCGTCCTTGTAGTACGCGCAGGTGTAGACCATGCGCTCGTCGAGCATCCGCGTGTAGAGGTCGTTGCCGATGTCGTAGTGCGCTTCGATCGAAGCGCCGGCACGGGCCTTGGCCTGCAGGTTGAGCAGCATCGCCTTGACGGTGAGCGCCTTGAGCTTCCAGCTGCCGCGGATCTTGTCCTTGAGCTGGCCGCGGCACAGCTTGTCGATCGTCACGTCGAGCTGGTCGACCGCCCACCAGTCGTCCATGTACGCCTCACCGAACCCGATCGAGGCGTCCCGCAGCACGCGCTCGTAGAACCGCCCGTCGCGCACCTGGATGTCCCACGGCCGGGAGCCGTCGATCTGGATGTCGGCGTGCGAGAACAGCTCGCGCACGATCGCCTCGGCATCGGTCTTCCGCCGCGCCGCGATCGGCAACGACGGGAGCGCCGGCATCCAGCGCTCGAACAGGTTCTTGACGGGGGCCTTCGGCGGCTCGGCATCGTGGAGCATGGCCGGCTTCGTCCCATCAAACCGGCCGGATCACAAGCAAACTCGTCCGTGAACCGCCTTTAGTCCTTCCTCAAAACCACAGGCGCCCGACGGCCATGTTCTGCCCACCGGCCGGGCCGACTTCCCCGGCGAATAGGATCCGGCCGTCGGGATCGATCGCGATGCCGTAGCCCCCGGTCTGCGTCGTGGTGCCGGACACCCCGAAGTCGACCCGCGCGACACCACCCTCGCCGAACGTGGGGTCGGGGGTTCCCGCCGGATCGAGCCGCGCGACGCTCGGCAGCCCGCCGACCACGCCGACCAGGAGGATCCGCCCCTCGGTGTCGACGACCGCGGCGTTGGGAGAGCGGGTATCGAAGTCGACGTCGGTGGTGACCTTGCCACCGACCCCGAACGCGAGATCGAGGCTGCCGTTGGCGTTGTAGCGCGCGAGCACGATGCGCTTGATCGTTGCACCGCCCGTCACCACGGACGTGAGGCCGACCGCGAGCAACTTGCCTCCCTCGGCCGGGACCAAGCCGAACGCCGTGTCGTTCGCACCGAGATCGGTGGTCACGATCCCGCCGGTGCCGAACCCGGTGTCGTGCGCGCCGGTCGGGAGGTAGCGCGCGAGCCAGAAGTCGTTGTTGAGTCCTCCCGCCATCACCAGCTTGCCGTCGGGCTGCAGGAGCGAGCTCTCGAGGATCACGTTGGCCTCGGTGATGTCGTAGCCGGTGTCGCGGACCCCCGTCGACGAGAACCGCAGACCGCGCGTCGTCTGGTTGCTCCCGAACAGCACGCCGCCCACGAGCAGACTACCGTCGCCATCGACCACGAGGGTGTGGAGCTCGCCGAACCCGCTGCCCGGGTCGAAGCTGGCCACGCCACTGTTGCCGAACGTCGTGTCGAGCACACCGCCGGCGCTGTACTTGAACAGGCCGAAGTCGTTGTCACTCGTCGAGGCGGTCCCGGCGATCCCCGCGACGAGCACGCTGTTGTCGGCGAGCGTGGTGACGGCGATGCCCTCGCTGAACATGCCCACCCCGGTCGACACGAAGCCACTGCCGGCGAATCCGGGATCGAGCTCCCCGGCGTCGGTGATCCGCGCGGTGATCGCCTGCGTCGCGGTACTGCCCGTGACGATGATGCCGGCCTCGCTGAGCGCGAGCGCGCGGCTGATCAACACCATCCCCGGGACGATCGTCGTGAACGTGCCGTCGCCGGCGAACGACCGATCCGGGGTGCCGGGCGGACCGCCGACGAGCAGCCGTACGGCGGCGTCGCTGGATTGGTCGCCGACGTGTCCGGTGACGGTGATCTGGGCGACTCCCTGTGTCGCCGGCGACGCGGCGACGAGGGTGAGCGTGCCGGTGGTGGCGTCCTCCTCGATCTCGGTCGGTTCGGCCGTCACGCCGTCGGGCAGGCCGGTGACCTCGATCGTGATCGGATCGCCGAGGTTGTTCCGCGTGACCGTGATCGGGAGCTCGAGCATGTCGCCTTCGCGCACGAAGCCGCCCGCGTCCGTCGCGATCTCGAACGAGCCGTCGTCGTCCGTGACGACATTCCCGCAACCCACCGATCCGACGACGATCGCGATCAAAGCCAGGATCTTCATGACCGGATGGTACTGCATGCACGCGAGCACGGACGGTCGAGCTTCGCGGCATGTGAGGTGGACGACACCGGCTCGATGGCCGTGGTGTACGATCGCGAGATGCGCTGGATGGTCTGGCTCGTGGTGCTCGTCGGGTGCCGCCAGATCCTGGGGTTCGAGGAGCCCGTGCGCGGCGATGCCACGAACACCGCGTGCGGCGAGGAGTGCTCGCCGGGCGTGTGCGATCCGCTGCGCGGCTGCGTCGAGTGCACGCCCGCGCTACCGGGGGCTTGCACCGGCACCACGCCCGTGTGCGGCACCGACGACACCTGTCACCCATGCGCCGCACACGCCGAGTGCGCCTCCAATGCGTGTCTGGTCGACGGGGCGTGCGCCGCCATGTCCGAGGTCGCGTACGTCGCGGCCAACGGCATCGGGCTGAGCTGCACGCGGATCCTTCCCTGTAACTCGCTGACGACCGCCCTCGGCACCACCAAGCCGGTGATCAAGGTCGAGGGCGTGCTGATGACGAACGCCGCGGTCCTGATCTCGCGCGACGTCACGATCGTCGCGGAGCCCGGCGCGGGATTGGTGCGCTCGGAGGCGGGTCCAGCACTGTCGATCGGCGCCCCCCAGGTCGCGATCGCGGACCTGATCGTGCAGGCCAACGGCGACGCGATCTCGACGACCAGCTCGAACCTCTCGCTCGATCGCATCACCGCGGTCACGAGCACCGGCCTCGGGGTCACCACGTCGAAAGGTTCGCTCGTGATGCGGCACTGCATCGTGGCGGGAAACCAGGGCGGCGGGGTGTCGACCTCCGATACCGTCGTCGACATCTCGAACTCGGTGATCGCCGGCAACGGGACGGCGACCTCCAATGTCGGCGGGCTGGCCGTCCAGGGAGCGGGACCGGGGTCTCGGATCGTGTTCGACACGATCGCCAACAACACCTCCCTCGCGACCACCGGGGTGTCGTGCAGCGCGGGGTTTTCGGCCAGCAACAACATCGTGGCCGGTAACGCGCTCGACCCCCTATGCACGTTCGATCATTCGTTGTTCGACAACACGACGACGCCGTTTCCTCCGGGCATCGGCAACATCTCCGGCAACCCGCAGTTCCAGACCACGTCGCTCGACACGATCTCGGATCCGACGTTCTATCGCTTGATGGACGGCAGCGACGCGATCGACAAGGGGATCGCGATCATCGACATCACCGACGACATCGACGGCGACGTCCGGCCCGCCGGAGCGGCCCCGGACATCGGTGCCGACGAGCACTGATGACCGGGGCGAGCCGGGACCGCCCGCTCAGTCGGCCGCGCCGTTACCGCGCACGACCAGCTGGTCGACCAGCACCTTGAGCGGCGTGTTGTGGAACAGCCGCGACAGGGTGTCGCCGAGCGACTCGCCCTCGACGATGCGCTGCGTGTTCCACGCCTCCGCCACCTTGACCAGCGTCTCGTGCCGGCCGAGCGCGAGGAGGGCCTCGCTGAAGTTGCCCGACACGGCGGAAAACCGCTGGACGGCGGTCTCGGCCTCGACGCGCAGCAGCTCGACGTGCTTGTCCTGCTCGAGCGCGGCGAACGCCAGCTCCTGATCGCGCTCGCGCTTGACCCGCTCGAGCCGCGCACCGGTCTTGAGCGCGTCGATCTCGACCTCGCTCTCGACCAGCTTGCGGCGCTCGCCGGTCTCGCGCAGCGAGCTCGCGATCCGCGCGAGCGCGGTGGCCAGCTCGCTGGCGGCGACCTCGCGGGCGAGCTCGTCGGTCTTGAGCTTGGTCGCGGCCTGGACCTCGGCGGTCTCGCGGCTCAGCTGCTCGCGCTGCTTGGTGACCGCGAGCTCGCGGCTCAGACCGGACAGCACCACGCTATCGCGCACGGCGTCGTGCTGCGCCTCCTCGACCAGCGCGCGGATCGTGTCGTCGGTCAGCGTCACGCCGACCACGTCGACATCGATCACCCGCAGGCCGTTGTCGAACACGAGGCCCTTGGTCTCGCCCGTTCCGAGCACGAGCTCGCGAATGCGGTCGGTCGCACCGGCGTAGAACGCCTCGATCGACAGCTTCCGGATCTCGCCCTTGAGCAGCGAGCGCGTGTGGTCGCACAGCAGCTTGACGTAGTTCTCGACGGTGAACCACGCGAGCGGATCGCCCTCGAACCGGGTGCGGTAGGTCAGCTGGAGCTGCGCCTGGACGTGATCCGACGTCTCGACCGTCACCACGTCCGAGACGTGGTTGTTGTCGATCCGCAGGTACGGCGTCTCGAGCAGCTCGGCCGCCGACTTCGGCATGCCGGTCGACAGCGACAACACCTCGAGGGTCTCGTCGTAGTCGAGCAGGATCGTCGTCGGGCCGACCTCGACGCGCCGGCGACCGGTCTTCGAGGTCACCAGCACGGCGTAGCCGGTCCACACCGCGATCTGCGGCGCACCCTGGTACTTGGTGTCGAGCGTGATCGTCCGCGGCTGGGTGTACGTGCTCGCACGCGAGAACTCGTCGGCGATCAGTGCCTGATCGCCCGACACCCGGCTCGCCTCCATGTGGAGGTTGACGCCGTGCTTCGCCGCACGCCGACCGGCACGCTCGACCTCGCCCTCGGACACCGCGCCCCGCCGCGTGGTCGGCACGTGGTGGAGCAGGCTCCGCAGGCTCGCGTTGTAGGTCAGCGCGTCGTTGTTGCCCGGGTACCACAGGGCACATTCGCGCGCGGACAGCGCACGCCGCACGATCACCTCACGACGAGGATCGGGCAACAGCATCGCCGGACCGCGCACGGTGCGGATCTCGCCGCTCAGGCGCTCCATCACGTAGCGCGCCTCGCCCGCGGGGATCGCGGTCGCGAAGTGCTTGGCCTTGCCGTCGTACTTGATCGCCGAGTGCTCCTCGCGCGGGAAGTAGATCGCCGTGTCCTTGCCGGTGATGAACAGCTCGTCGCCGGTGTGGTGGACCACGCCGTGCTCGGTGTAGTCCGCGATCACCTTGATGTGGAGGCCCTGGATCTCGTTGAGCTCGACCGCCCGGAACTTCTTGCTGGTCCGGCCGCCGTCGTACGCCTCGACGAAGCGCTCCGTCGGCAGCGGGAACACCACCTGCGGACCGACCTCGTAGCGCTTCTTGCCGTTCTCGTCGACGAGGATCGCGTACTCGAGCCGCTCGAGCGTGAGCGCCTCGCGCGCGTAGCTCTCGCCCTCGCGCACGACCTCGACGCCGGTCGGCGGGATGTAGAACGACACCTCCGTGCCGCGGATGATCAGCTGCTTGCCGACCGTGAGATCGGGCGGCGTCGCGATGACCTCCGCGGGCTCGGTGACGGCCGACTCGGCGGCCGGCTTGACGACCGCCTTGCTCCAGTTCCGCTGTGCCTCCTCCTCGTTGTACACGCGCACCAGGAGGTACTGGTTCGAACGCAGGTGGTGGCCCTCGACGACCTCGGCCGCCTGGCCCGGCCACAACGCGAACGTCGCCGGACCGGGCACGATGATCGTGCGACCAATCTCCTGGTCGGCGCTCGGCTGCGCGCTGCCCTCCTCGGGATGCTTGTTGCCCTTCGCCGGGTTGCGCAGGATCACGTAGAAACCCTCGGGCGCGATCGGCGACAGCCGCATCGCATCCTCGAGCGACGCGGCGCTCGAGAACGCACCGACCTCGGCGTCGTAGATCACCGGCCGCTCCTGCGCGGTCGGGTTGATCACCGTCGGACCCGTGTAGGTCTTGATGACGCCCTTGGTGACGTCCTGCATGTACGCGTAGCTGCCGGGCGGCAGTACGAGGTCCCGCTTCTGCGTCTCGCTCATGACAGTTTCCTCCTTCGCCCGCTTGGTCGCGCGACGATCGATCGATGCCTTGGACATCGGATGACTCCTGAAAAACAGCGCCGCCGTCGGTGATCTGCGAGAGCCGTCGTCGATGAACGACGACCCGCGATCACGCGAGGGCGGGGATGGTTAGCACGGCTATCCCTTCACGCAAACGACCTGCTTGAGCGTGTACACGATGTCGACGAGGTCGGCCTGTGCCGCCATCACGTCGTCGATCGCCTTGTACGCGCCGGGCGTCTCGTCGAGCACCTCGGCATCCTTGCGGCACTCCACGCCCGCCGTCGCCTTCGCGTGGTCGTCGAGCGTGAACACCTTCTTGGCCTTGGTGCGCGACATCGTACGGCCCGCGCCGTGCGAACACGAGCAGAACGACTCGGCGTTACCCTTGCCGCGCACGATGAACGACTTCGCGCCCATCGAGCCCGGGATGATGCCGAGCTCACCCGCACGCGCCCGGACCGCGCCCTTGCGGGTCACGATCACGTTCTCGCCGTAGTGATGCTCGAACGCCACGTAGTTGTGGTGGCAGTTCACGGCCTCGAGGTGCGCCGTGAACGCCGGCAAGCCGGCGCCGCGGAGGGCCTCGATCGTCGCGTGCATCATCAGCTCGCGGTTGGTGCGCGCGTAGTCCTGCGCCCACGCGACCGCGTGCAGGTAGTCGTCGAACAGCTCGCTACCCTGCGGCAGGTACGCGAGGGCCGCATCCGGCAGGTTCACGAACCAGCGCCGCATCTCTGCCTTCGCGCGCTCGATGAAGTACGAGCCGATCCGGTTGCCGATACCGCGCGAGCCCGAGTGCAGCATCACCCAGACATTTCCATTCGTCGCAGGCTCCGCGTCCAAACACACCTCGATGAAGTGGTTACCCGTGCCGAGCGTACCGAGCTGGTGGACGCGCCGTGCGCTCTGCGCGCTCTGATGGTCCGCCGCGATCCGGGCGTAGCCCGGCTCGAGCTGTGCCCACGCCGCGGCGACGCGCGCCGGCACGGCATCGGTCGGATGCGCACCGCGATCGTTGGACGCGCCGCGATCGGTACGACCGTGCGGGACCGCCGCCTCGATCGCGAGCCGCAGCGGCCGGAGGTCGTCCGGCAACTGGTCCGCACGCAGCGACGTCTTGACCGCCATCATGCCGCAGCCGATGTCGACGCCGACCGCCGCCGGGATCACCGCACGACGGCACGCGATCACCGAGCCGACCGTCGCACCGATACCGGCATGGACGTCGGGCATCACCGCGACCCACTGGTGGATGAACGGTAGCGACGCGATCTGGCGCAGCTGCGCTGCGGCCTCGGCCTCGAACGGCACGCCGTTCGTCCACGCCTTGATGGGAACGTTGGGGGTGTCGAGGAGCTGGTAGTTCGTCATGGCGAACGAACCGAATTGCAGCGCTCGTACCACCCAGCGGTTCCTGCGAGCTCGCGGAGTTAGCGGATCCCGTGCTAGCCAACCATATATAAAGTTATCCTAGAAGATAGATGCGGAAGAGTGTGGTCATCGGCCTTTTGGGGTCCACGCTGGACGGCGGCTTCACCGACAAGCGGTGGCAGCGCTGGCGGCCGACGATCGGCGTGTGCCGGCAGCCGTCGCTCCCCGTCGCGCGGTTCGAGCTGATCGTGTCGCGCGGCCTCGACCCGCTCGCGAAGCGGATCGCCGAGGACATCGTCGAGGTCTCGCCGGCAACCGACGTCCGGTGTCACGAGCTCGCGGTCAGAAACCCGTGGGACTTCAGCGAGGTCTATGCCGCGCTCGACGACTTCGCGATCGCGTACCCGTGGAAGGCCAACGAGGACTACTACGTCCACATCACGACCGGCACGCACGTCGTCCAGATCTGCCTGTTCCTCTTGTGCGAGACCCGCGCGATGCCGGGCAAGCTGCTGCAGAGCTCGCCCGGGCCCGAGGGTCGCAAGGACAACGTCGGCCGGGTCGACATCATCGATCTCGAGCTCGCGCGGTTCGACCGACTCGCCGCGCGGTTTCGCGAGCGCACCCGGCAGGGTACGTCGCTGCTCAAGCAGGGCATCGCGACTCGAGACCCGGCGTTCAACAAGATGATCGACGAGCTCGAGCTGGTCGCGAGCAAGTCGAAGGATCCGCTGTTGCTGGTCGGCGAGACCGGGACCGGCAAGACGGCGCTGTGCCACAAGATCCACGAGCTCAAGTGCGCGCGGCAGCACCTCGCCGGCGAGCTGGTCGCGGTCAACTGCGCGACGCTGCGCGGTGACCTCGCGGCGAGCACGCTGTTCGGTCATGCCAGGGGCGCGTTCACCGGCGCCGCCGACGCGCGCACCGGCCTGTTGCGGAAGGCCGACCGCGGGCTGATCTTCCTCGACGAGATCGGCGAGCTCGGCCTCGACGAGCAGGCGATGCTCTTGACCGCGATCGAGGAGCGCCGGTTCTATCCGGTCGGCTCGGACAAGCTGGTCACCAGCGAGTTCCAGCTGGTTGCCGGCACCAACCGCGATCTGTCGGCCGACGTGCGCGCCGGGCGGTTTCGCGAGGACCTGCTCGCGCGGCTCGCGCTGTGGACGTTCCGGATCCCGGCGCTGCGCGAGCGCCCGACCGACATCGCGCCCAACCTCGACTACGAGCTCGAACGCCTGAGTGCCGAGCTCGGGATCCGGGTCTCGCTGTCGCGCGGTGCACGCGACGCGTTCGTGCGCTACGCCGAGGCCGCGCCGTGGCCGGCGAACTTTCGCGACTTCCACGCGGCGCTGCGGCGGATGGCGACGCTCGCCGACGGCGGGCGAATCGATCAGGCGGCCGTCACCGCCGAGCTCGCACGGCTCGAGGCGGCGGATCGATCGATCCTCGGCGCGGGTGCCGATGGTCTCGACGCGCTGCTCGGAACCCGCGCGGCAACGCTCGATCGCTTCGATCGCGTGCAGCTCGCCGACGTGGTCGCGGTGTGCCGGACGTCGCCGTCGCTATCGGCGGCGGGTCGCGCGCTGTTCGCGCACTCGCTCGCGGGCCGCACCACGAAGAACGACGCCGACCGGCTGCGCAAGTACCTCGCGCGCTACGGCCTGGCGTTCGACGCGCTCCGTTAGGAGCCTGTCGGGCGTACCGCTCGCTCGGTACGCTTGCAGCCTCCGTCGCATGATCGGCGGGCGAAGCGCTCCCTGTACGGAACGCGCTCGCGAGCTCGCGCTACCGCGTCACTTCGCCGGGCGGAACAGCACCGTCACGCCGGCCGGCACCTCGCCGAGCTTGGTGGTGCCGCGATACACGAACTGGTGAGCCGCGTCGTCTTCACCCACGCGCCCGAGCCACAGGCCGTTCGGGCCCGGCTCCGCCGTGGTGCCGCTGGCGATCGGGGCTTCGGTGCAGCCGGCGTGAAGCGTCCAGCGATCCGGAATCAGGTCGGCGAGCCCGGCGTGACCGTAGATCACGAGCAACAGCGGTGGCTCGGTCGAGATCCAGTGCGTGCCATCGATCTCCTCGTCGGTGTCGTCGGGGTTGGCTCCGAGGGTCACGGTCGCGCCTTTCGGTGGCTGGCACGCGATCGAGCGATAGGTCCCCTTGATCGGTTTCGCCAGGTAGCCGGCCGGCGCGGTCGGCCACGCGAAGTGATGCGCGGGCAACGCCGGCTTGTCGAGCTCGAGCGCTGTCGTCGGCCACAGCCGGGCGTGGACGTACGAGCTGCACTGGAAGCCGTCGGCGGCCAATCCCCATGGACACTGCGACCACCACGCGGCCCCCTCGCTGATCACGAGGCCGGTGCGAGGCGCCGAGAGCGCGCCCGGATCCGTGTTTTCACCGTCGGTGGGCTTGGGACGATCGAACGCGCTCGGCGGAGGAACCGTCACGTGGGCCACTCCACCGGCGGTCACCTGCGCGACATCGCGCTCGCCGATCGTGAGGAACAGGTGATCGCGATTCGCGAAGTCACCTTGGCCGATGTGGGGATCAAGCATCAGCTCGTCGTCGTCGTTGGTGGCCAGCTTGGTGCGCCCGGTCTCGCGCAACGCACCACCCTCGATCGCGTAGGCCACCACCACGCCGCCGTGCACGGTGACGAGATCGCAGGTCGCGAATCCGGTCGGAGCGGCGAGCTTCGGGTCGTAGGCCGGTGATGCCGCCGGCGTGGTCGCGGGCGTCGCGGTGGCGGGCGGCGTGGTCGGTGCCGGTGCCGGGGCACCACCGCAGGCAACGAGCAGGGCAGGGAATGCGAGTGCGAGCAGTCGGGGCGGCATTCCCCGCATCATGCCCGAGCTGCCTTCGCGAGGTCGGTGTCGGGGATGTGTTCGTTGCGCTTCATCAAGATCGGGAGCAGGAACTGGGCGACCGTGGCGAACACGTTGTGCTCGGGCTCGAGCATCTTGCCGATGCCCTGCGCGGTGATCAGCGCGACGAACACCAGCATCATGTCGGTCACCGGCCGCACCTTGTACTTGCGACCGATCGCGAACATCTCGCCGATCAGCTCGCCGTACTCGAGCTTGGCGACGTCCTTGGCGCGGAACTTGGTCGCGAACTCCGCGACCTCCGCCCGCAGCGTCTCCCAGTCGATCTCGCCGACGTAGGTGTGGAAGCGCTTGAGGTGGTTGACCAGATCGTCGGGCGTGCCCATCGACAGGCACTTGGTCATGTCGATGAACTGGATCAGCACGTCCTCGTGCAGCAACTTCGCGAGCCCGGCGTCGAAAATCACCAGCGTGCCGTCGTCCTGCACCACCATGTTGCCGGGGTGGAGGTCGGCGTGCACGAAGCCGTCCTCGAAGCACATCTTGAACATCGACACCCGCACGACCTCGGCGATCTTGGCCTTCTCGTCGGCGGTCATGCCCTCGGGCAGGTCGTCGACCTTGTGGCCGCGCACGAACTCCATGGTCAGGACGCGCTCGCTCGAGAAGTCGGGGAGCACCTCGGGGAACGACACCCCGGGTCTGCCCGCGAAGTTGTCGCGGAACCGGGTGTAGTTGGCGGCCTCGGTCCTCAGGTCGGTCTGATTGTAGATCGCGTCGACGAAGTGCTCGGTGTGCCCGACCGGATCGTTGGCGCGCCACTTCGGACGCAACGCGAGCACCCGTGCACCACCGAGCAGGATCGCCTTGTCGCGCCGGACCTGCCGGCGGACCCCGGGTCGCAGCACCTTGACCGCGACCTCGCGACCGCCGTCTCGCAGTCGCGCACGGTGGACCTGCGCGACGCTGGCGGCGGCGACCGGCTTGTCGTCGAACTCGGCGAACACCTCTTCGAGTGGCTTGCCCAGGTCGGCCTCGACCGTCTGGCGCACCCGGCGGAACGAGAACGGGGGCAGGCGATCCTGCAGGCGCCGCAGCTGGTCGATGATCTGCGGCTCGAACAGATCGGGACGCGTGCTCATCACCTGGCCGAGCTTGATGAACGTCGCGCCGAGCGTGGTCATCGCCTGCCGGAGCATCCAGCCCCGCAGCGTCGCGAGCGCGCGCGGGCGACGGGGGCCCCACACGAACAGCGCGATGCCGAGTCGCGCGATGCCGTACGTGATGCCGCACAACAGTACGACGATCACCAGCCAGATGAAGTGGACTACATTCCCCGGCCAGCGCAGCACTGCGGCCATCGTGACACAGCTCAGGCCCGCGCCGTCACGATCCAGACGGACGAATCCATGATCACGCCGTCCGGTCGAACGAACGGCTGGAGGACCTCGGCGATCGCGGCCGCGACCTCGATGCGTCGCCGTGCCCCGTCGTCGCCAGCGAGCCGCACGATCTCGCCCGCCGGGCCGAGCGTCAGCGAGAACTGGATCGCCTCCTCGAGGTCGTCCCCGATCGCGACCCGGGCGTCGGAGCGCGAGAACTCCGGGGCGGAGAACCCGGCCGCCAGCAGCTGTTCGGAGACCAGGTCCGCGCTCGCCATCGAGAACGGTCCCGGACCGCAGGTCACGTTGTCACCCTTGTCGGGGTGGCCGAGGATGTCGAGCACCACGTTCTCGGCGAGGTGAAAGCACGGATTGGATTCCTTCTTCCGCCACACCGCCATGCACAGCGGAGCGCCCGGGGCGAGCGCCTTGCGAATATTCCGGAGGGCGATCACCGGGCTGGCGAAGAACATCGTGCCCATCCGGGAGAACGCCGCGTCGTACGGGCCACCGGGCACGTGCTCTTCGATGTCGGCGACCTCGAACGTCGCGTTGGACACGCCCTCCGCTTCGCGGCGGCCGTTGGCGATGAAGTTCTCGGCGGCATCGAGCCCGGTGGCGCGGCCCTCCGGTCCGATCCGCTTCGCGAGCTCGATCGTGGTGTCGCCGAACCCGCACCCGATATCGACCACGCGCGCCGAGGGTCCGAGGCCGAGTCGATCCATGGCGCGGCTGCCGTGAACCCCGAGCATCGTGATCAGCACGCGGCGGAACGCCACGAACTTGTCGAACAGCACCGTGTTCCACGCCTCGATCGCCTCGCGGTTTCCTTCGAGCATGATCGGGATATACCACCGGGTGTCGTCCGCCGGTCGGACAGCGTGTCCGGAAGCCGGCCGGACACGGACAACGTGCACTCCTGATTTCGCGCTCCTGGCCGGGCACGTGGCTTGCCCCGTCCGCGAGGCATGCGGATCGCGAGTCATGTCGTTTGTTTCGGTGGTGTGTCCCTCCTGTCGCTGGCGTTCTGGTGCGGTTTCGCCGCGTGCGTCGATGCGCCGTTACCCGACACTCCACCGGTCGCGCGCGTGTTGACGTCGTGGGACCCCCTGGACTGTGGCGAGCCACATCGCGTGGTGCTCGAGCTCGAGGACGAGGCCGGTGCGCAGCTGTCGAGATCCGCGCCGTGTGTCACCGCGAGCCTGATGCTCGACGCGCCACACTTCGGCATCTATCGCGGGCGGATCTACGCGTGGCAACAGGTCGACCACGCGCCCGAGGTGCGCTCGGTGATGGACGTGCGGCTCACGATCGACGAGCCGCTCGTGCGGTGGTTCGTGATGACTCCCAAGTAGGGCTAGTCGCCCATCCGGCTCCAGAACTTCGTGGTCAGTCCGAGCTCGTGGATCGTCGCTTCGAGTCGGCTCGGTCGATCGCGGCAGCTCGCCTCGATCACGTCGAGCACGTCCGAGCCGTCGACCCCGCCGAGCGCCGTGATCAGGCGCGGGAGGTCGGCGGGTGCCACGTCGGTGGTCCACTGGTAGTCGCGCACGCCGTCGCCAAACGATCGTTCCACGCCGTCGCCACGATCCGCCCCTGCGATGCGCAACGATCCGTCGTCCAGCACCGTCACCGTCAGTCGGCGTCGGTCTGTCGGGGTGTTGTCATCGCGCAGTACGACTTCGCGCATCCCTCCATTATCGGCAATCGAGCACGGCAGGGGGAAACGGTTTGTGTCTCGTGGGACGTTTGCGTGTGGGAGAACGACCACGCCCCGGCGCAACCCGCCTGAACCACGCGGGTTCTGGTTGGCCCGTCAGTTGAATTGACCAGGAGGCATGCACCTCTACGCGATCATCCGGCTGCTGATCGAGCTGGCTGCACCCGACGATCCGGGCGTGGCACAGGCACGGCTGGCCCAGACGCTGGCGGCGGTGGACGAGGTCCGCGCGATCGCGGTCACCGACGACCGGGTGGCGTTCGCGACGATCGATCGCGCGGGCACGGCACACGAAGTGGTCGCGACGATCGATCGCGCCGGCACGGTGATCGCGGTGGTGACCGAGGCCTCGCGAGCGGACACCCAGCGGTCGGGTGGGGCGCGGATGCGACGTCGGGCAACCAAGGCGGTTGCGATCTCGCCGGCGCGTTCGCTCGGCGTTCGCTGGCTCGCGACCGAGCTGGTCGGCACCACGGTCGTGCGGCTGGTTCCGGACGCCGGCGTGGTCACGCTGGTCACCGGCTCGGGCGAGCGCTACCGGGTCGACCCGGGCATGATCGGTGAACGCGAGAGCGGCAACGGCGCTGCCAGCGCGCGGTGGGCGGCGGCGTGGGACGACGAACCGGCGCCGGTGCCCGAGGTGTGATCGCGCAGGTCGAGCGGCGTCCGCGATCGTCGTGGACTAGAATGCCGCGTGGCCAGACGCGACCCCAAGGGCTCCAAGCAAGCAACCGACGACCCCGACGTCCCGGCGGGGATGTCGATCGAGCTGCTCCAGGATCTCCACCTGCTGACGCGCGATGGCCAGCTCAACGCCGACGCGCGCCGCAAGCTCAAGCAGATCCGCCACCTCGTCGGCCTGCTACGTCCCGCGCTCGACGACGCGCTGGCGCGCACCGGCGAGCCGCTCGTCGTCGACTGCGGTGCCGGCAAGTCGTATCTCGGCGCGTTGCTCTACGAGCTCGTGCTCGGGCCGGCCGGTCGCGGTTCGTTGCTCGCGATCGAGATGCGCCCCGAGCTGTCGGAGCAGGCCGCGAAGCGCGCGGCGCGGTTCGGCCACGAGCGGTTCTCGGTCAAGACCGGTGCGATCGCCGCCGCCGACCTGCCGGGACGCCCCCAGATCGTCGCCGCCCTTCACGCGTGCGATACCGCGACCGACGACGCGCTCGCGCTGGCGATCGCGAGCGGCGCCGACCACGTCGCCGTCGTGCCGTGTTGCCAGGCCGAGGTCGCGCGCCAGCTCGAACACGCGCAGGGCGTCGCGCCGGCGTGCGCGGCATTGTTCGCGCACGCGATGCATCGCCGAGAGTTCGGCAGTCACCTGACCAACGTGATCCGGTCGCTGGTGCTCGAGGCGCACGGCTACAAGGTCACGGTCACCGAGCTCGTCGGCTGGGAGCACTCGGCGAAGAACGAGCTGATCCTCGGCAAGCGGGTCAACCGCTTCGATCGCGGGGCGCGCGAACGCCTGCGCGGGTTACTCGCGGAGTTTCCGATCGAGCCGGCGCTGATCCGCGAGCTCTCGGCGCGCGACCTCGATCCACGCGCCGAGGCGGCGTAGATGTCGCCTGCCTCCCGCTAGGCGTCCGCTCGCGACGTCGCTTCCGCGGCCTGCCTCCCGCTGGGCGTCCGCTCGCGAAGTCTCAGCGCACGTCGAGGGTGCGCGACCAGCCCTCGACGATATTGCCGTCGGCGTCGCGGGCCCGGATCGCGAGGTCGCGATCGCCGAGCCCGGAGAACTCGTAGCGCACCGCGAGGCGGGGTGACCGGGTGAGACCGGTGTCGAGATCGGGCAGGGAGTAACCATCGACCACGACCTCGAGCGTCGCCCACGAGGCCGGGGCGCGCTCGAGCCCGATCTCGTACTCGTGCTCGTCGGTTTGACGCACGAACACGGCGGTGTCGGCGATCGAATCGATGATGCCGTTGCCGAGCGCGGCGACCGTATTGTCGGCGGCGAGCCCGCGCGCCTCGATCGTGCGATCGGGAACGTCATAGTTGAACGTGTAGTCGACGTAGCCGCTTCCGCTCGGCGTGTCCGCGGTACCGATGTAGTAGTTGCCGACGCGGAACTCGACGCGAGCCACGCCGTCGCCCGGCTCGGCGAAGAACCGGTACGTCGCGTCGGGGTTGCGCACCCACGAGAACGCCAGCGGGCTCGGTGGTGTGGCGTTGACGAACGCGTGGAGGTCGGCGAGCGTGCCGTTGAACCGGTTGGTATCGACGTGACCGGCGATCCCGGACACCGACCCCGAGGACGTGTACTGCCAGAACGTCCACTTCGACCACGGTCCCGGGAGATCGGGACACAGCGAGGTGTACTGCGCGATCCACAGCGGGCTGGATTCGAACGACGCCGGCGAACCGACCTCGTCGCGCCAGAAGTACTTGCCGGTGTAGACGATCGGGGTGACGCCGAGTGCCGCCTGCACGCGGTCGACCCACTGGCGCACGCGCGAGGCCACCGTGGTCGGCGACAGGCCGCCGTTGCTCTCGACGTCGATCACGGGTGGCAGGTCGCCGGGCGTATAGCTGCCACCGATCGCGTCGAGGAGAAGGTCGGCCTGCGCGGTCACCGACTGCGCCGGCCGGAAGAACTGATAGGCACCGCGGATCACGCCGGCAGCGCGGGCGTTGGCCCAGTTGCTGGCGAACTTCGAGTCGTGCGAATTCGCGCCGTCGGAGACCCGGATGAACGCGAACGCGATGCCGGCGTTCTTGACCCGGGCCCAGTCGATCGTGCCCTGCCACTTCGAGACGTCGATGCCCTTGGTGGTCGTGCCGTCCGCGCACACACGCGCGCGCACGCCGACGTCATCGTCGCGGTCGTGGTCCAGGTTGTCGCCGGCGGCGGCGTCTTGATCGATCTCGCCCGCGCAACCGCCGATGGCGATCGCGAGACAGATAGCAGCAGCGAAGCGCGAGAACATGCGTTACCCCCGCGGCGCCTCCAAGCAAGATGCGGTGCACGCTCACGAGGGCGCGATCCGGCTCGCGTTCACGCGCAACATCTCGCTCGTGCGCAACTCGCGCACGATCACTGCAATCGATCGTCTGCAGTGGCCGAGCGTCACTGCATCATGCCGATGTGCAGCCACCATGTAGGATGTCCGCACCTCACCGAAATCACGATGTGAACCACCCTGCACGTCGAGCGAACGATGGGCGGCGATCTGGGACGAGCGACTCGCGAAGACGCGCGTTCGGCTCGCCGAGCTACTCGCGACGAAGAACCAGCCCGCGGCCTAGCTCGCTGCTGCGAACGAGCGGAAATCGCCGCTTGCCGTGCGCGGAACGCCCGCGTCTTCACCGCCGCGACGCTGAGCCCGAGCTCGCGCGCGATCTCGGTCTCGGTGCGACCCTCCGCGTAACGCTTCCAGAACACCGCGGGGTACTTCGAACCGAGCTCGGCGACGGCGGCTGCGATCGTGCCGGCCTCCGCACGCGCGATCACCTCGTTCTGCAAGTCGCCGGGTGCCGCCTGCCGATCGAGCAGGCACGCACCTTCTTCGTCCACGGTGCCACTCGCCGGGATCTCGCGCGCCAACCGGCGTTGCTTGCGCAAGAACATCAGCGCCGCGGTGGCGGTGACGCGATACAGCCAGGTCGAATACCTCGACTCACCCCGGAACGAATCCTTGTACCGGTGGGCGAGGAGCATCGCGTCCTGGGTGACGTCCTCGGCGTCGTGTTCGTCTCGGACATATTTGAGCGCGACCGACCGTACGTACGCTCGCGTTCGAAGAGGATCGTGCTGCGCTTCCAGTGCCGTTCGCATGTGTTGATTAGCCCTCCTGCGTCAATCAGACACGCACGAGATGGGCCAGCCTCGAACCCGGGAGTCCAGCGCGCAGGACAAGCAGTTTCAATAACTTGATTGAGGTTACGTCCCGCGTCTCGTCCATTGGACTAGACGCTGTCTAGACAGTTGGACAGGACGCGTTACCCTACTTTTCGTGAAGGATGGACATCGCCATGTCCTGGTCGTCGATGCCGATCCCGAGAGCATCCAGCGCGCCTCCGAGGCACTCTCCGGCATCGAGATCGAGGCGGTCTCGACGATCCCGCTGGCCCTCGAGCGCATCGTCGACTCGACGTTCGATCTCGTGCTGCTCGATCCGCAGCTCGGCGGCGACGACGACGGTGCGCTCGCGCTCCTCCACCGGATGCGGACGATGGCTCCCGATCCCGTGGTCGTGATCTGGATGCACGCACCGACCGTGGAGTTCGCGGTTCGCGCGATGCGCTCGGGAGCGCTCGACGTGCTCGGCAAGTCGTCCGAGGTTGCCGAGATCCGCTCGATCGTCGATCGCGCGATCGCACACGGCGCGCTCGCTCGCGAGGTTCGCCGCCTGCGCGGCGAGGTCGAGCGCGCGCGCGGACTCGGCGAGGTGATCGGCTCGTCGGCGCTGATGCGCCAGCTGCTCGCGATGATCGATCGCGTCGCGGCCTCGGACGCCACCGTGTTGATCGTGGGCGAGAGCGGCACCGGCAAGGAGCTCCTGGCGCGGACGATCCACCGGGTCGGGCCTCGCGCGGACGGTCCGTTCGTCGCGTTCGATTGCTCCGCGCTCGCGCCGAGTCTGCTCGAGGCCGAGCTGTTCGGCCACGAGAAGGGCGCGTTCACGGGCGCCGGTCGCGCTCGTCGCGGACTGTTTCGCGAGGCCAACGGCGGCACGATCTTCCTCGACGAGATCGGAGACATCGACGCCAGCGTGCAGAACAAGTTGCTCCGCGTGCTGCAGGAGCGCGAGATCAAGCCGGTCGGCGGCGATCGGCCGGTACAGATCGACGTGCGCGTGGTGGCCGCCACCAACAAGGACCTCAAGAACCTGGTGGCGCGCGGCGCGTTTCGCGAGGACCTGTACTGGCGACTCGCCGTGGTCCCGATCCAGGTGCCGCCGCTGCGCGAGCGCAAGGAGGACATCCCGCTGCTCGCGGCCCACATCCTCGCCAAGCGACGCGGTGCCGCCAAGAGCTTCGCCGGCAACGAGACGCCGTATCCGACGCAGGTCACCGCGAAAGCGCTGGCGCGGCTACAGGCCTATCGCTGGCCGGGCAACATCCGCGAGCTCGAGAACGTGCTGTCTCGCGCGGCGATCCTGTGCGACGGCGAGATGATCCGCACCCACGATCTCGATCTGATCGGGCTCGATCGCCCTCCGGGCGCTTCTCCGGGAGACGCCGACGGTGACGAGCGCATCGAGCTGGGGGCGATCGAGCTCGAGCGGCTCGGCGACGGCGAGGGGCTCAAGGATCTGACCGAGCGTGCGGTGCGCACGGTCGAACGAGCGGCGCTCGTCGCCGCGCTGCGACGCGGGCCCAACCCGGCCGGCGCGGCGAAGACACTCGGGATCAGCCGCGCCAGCATCTACACCAAGATGAAGGCCTACGGGCTCGCCGCCGACGGCACCCCGGCGAAGTGACGTGGTTCCGATCGCCGCGTGTTGTGCGAAAATGTCAGCGAAGCCAAGATGCGCGGCATGGGTGTGGAGTACGCGCATGGCCTGTTCATCTCCGATCTGACGTGGAGGCCGACGTGGGAGACCACGCGCAAGCTCGTGGCCGTGCTCGCCGAGTGGGGGCTGCTGGACGAATCACCGACGCTCTATCGTCTGACCAGTGAAGACCACGAGGAGATTCCGGCCGCGGAGGCCTTCACCGGTGAGCTCCCCTCCAACCTCCACATCGTCGGCGAGTGGATCGATGACGCGACCATCGTCGAGAACGTGGTCGGCCCGTCGGCCTACGGCCAGATGGAGCAACGCTACATCGCCTCGACCGAGGTCATCCTCGGCAGCGACTTCAGGGTGCTGCTGAGCGAGGAACACGAGTTTGGCGTCGAGGTTCCACCCATGAATGGTCGGACGGAGGTCGAGGCAGCGGAGCTCGACCTGCTCTGCCAGAGTGAGTCGTACCCCGCGTCGTGGACCACGACGCCACCGAAGGTATGCGCGGAGGGATCGGTGCCTCCGCCGCCCGGGTTCTCGGGCGTGTGGAGGAGCGGTGTGGTCATCGATTGTCACAAGGACGTCCCGCAGATCGCCGAGGACCAGGCGTCGCTTCCCGCGAAGGGACTCACGCGCGCACTCGAGAAAGCTCTCGGCACCAAGCTCGTCGAGCTGGGCTGGTATCACTGAGCATTCGAACGGCGGCTTTCGCGACGGGGCTTTCGTTGTGGATCGAACGCTGACATAGTCGCCGCGAGATGACGCAACCCGCACTCGATGCCTGGCATGCGGTCGCCCGCGTCGGCGACGTCCGATCGGGCGACGTGATCGCCGTGCGCGCCGGCGAGGTCGAGCTGATCCTCGGGCTCGACGGCGAGCGCTACTTCGCGACCCAGCGGCGATGCGCCCACGCCGGGGGCGACCTGGCCGACGGCATCGTGTCTCGTGGCCACGTGATCTGTCCGAACCACGGCTGGCGGTTCTCGACCTCGACGGGGCGGGCGCCGGAGTCCGACGTGTACTGCCTCGCGACCTACGCGGTGCGCGTGATCGACGACCGCATCGAGATCGGGCCCCGAGGCGAGGGCGACCGATGACCGCGGCGACCCTGATCGAAGGCGATGGCATCGGCCCCGAGATCTCGGCCGCGACGGTGAAGGTCGTGGCGGCGGCGGGAGGCACGCTCGAGTGGGAACGCGCGGATGCCGGCCAGACCGCCGCCGAGCGCCACGGCGATCCGTTGCCGAAGGACACGCTGGCATCGATCGAACGCACGAAGCTCGCGCTCAAGGGGCCGCTCGGGACGCCGATCGGCAGCGGGTTCCGCTCGGTCAACGTGGCGCTCCGGCAGCACTTCGATCTCTACGCCAACGTTCGGCCGGCGAAGACGCTCCCCGGCGTGCCGTCGCGCTACACCGGCGTCGATCTCGTGATCGTGCGCGAGAACACCGAGGATCTGTACGCGGGCGTCGAGCACTACGTCGACCCTCGGCGCACCGCCGCCGAGTCGATCGCGATCATCACGCGGCACGGTAGCGAGCGGGTGATCAAGTACGCGTTCGAGTACGCGCGCACGCACGGCCGCAAGCGGGTCACGCTGGTGCACAAGGCCAACATCCTCAAGATGTCGAATGGGCTGTTCCTCGACACCGGTCGCGACGTCGCGAAGCACTACACCGACATCGCGTTCGACGACATGATCGTCGATGCCACGGCGATGAAGCTGGTGGTGGCGCCGGAGCGGTTCGACGTCATCGTGACGATGAACCTGTTCGGCGACATCCTGAGCGATCTCACGGCCGGGTTGATCGGCGGTCTCGGGGTCGCGCCGGCGGCCAACATCGGCGACACCGGGATCGCGATCTTCGAGGCGGTCCACGGTACGGCCCCCGACATCGCGGGCAAGGGCGTCGCGAACCCGACGGCGCTGATGTTGAGCGCCGGGCTGCTCCTCGATCACGTGGGGCAGGGCGCGGCGGCCGAGCGGCTGCGCACCGGTGTGCGTGCAGCGCTCGCCGACGAGCGCACGCGAACCGCGGACCTCGGCGGCACGGCGAACACCCAGCAGTTCACCGACGGCGTGATCCGCGCGATCGAAGCCCTCTAGATCGCGACCGTATCGATCTGCTGGAAGCGCTGGAACAGCCGCTCGATCGCACCGATCGGCGCGTAGCCGAGAGCCGCGGCGGCCTCGCCGAGACGAACGCCTGGAAGTCGGTCCTGCATCTGGAGCGCGCGGAACAGCTGGTAGCGGTCGAGCACGCCCTGATCGACGAGATACTCGCCGAACGAGATCTCCTGCAGGCCGTCCTCGACCACATCGATCCCCTGGCTCGAGTACTCGAAGTAGTGCTTGAGATCCGAGCGGTTCTTGGCAGTTGCGTAACCGGGGTTGATGGAGAGAGCGACCTGCATGACGAACCGAGAAGGAGCACGGGGCGTGCCAGAGTCCGGGGTGACCGAGCCTGGTTCGACCACCCTCGATCCAGGATCTTGCGGGGCGCTCGATCGGGGGATGTCCGCGGACTCGACGTCGCGGCAACTCGACTTGCCGGCAGCCCCAAGCGATGTGTCCGTCTCCTGCAGTTGGACTGGCGCGAACGGATTAGTCCATGGCACGACCTAGCCAATGACATCTCGATCGTGCGCCCTCGCTGCCGTGCTCGCGATGGCGGCCGGTGGATGCCGTCGCGAGCACGACACCGCGGTGACCTCGGTGCCGCCGGGATCGGGCATGGTCCCCGATCCGGTCGGGTCCGCAGCACCCGCGACCGCCCCCGACGTGCCGGCAAGTCATGCGGGGGCGCGGGTTCCACCGCCCGGCACCGATGCGCTGGTCCCGGTGCCTCCCGCGATCGCCGCGAAGGTCGCCTTGCGCGAGGTCGTGCGCGGGCTCGCGCGGCCGGTCGCGCTGGTCGCTGCACCCGGCGACGCGCGCCACCGGTTGTTCGTGCTCGAGCAGCACGCCGGCCGGATCCGGATCCTCGAGAACGGAAAGCTCGCCGAGAAGCCGTTCCTCGTCGTCGACCGGGACCTGTCGCGGGGCGAGGAAGAGGGCCTGCTCGGTCTCGCGTTTCACCCGGACTTCGCGCGCAACGGCAAGCTCTACGTCGACTACACCGCCGCCGATCGCGATACGCATATCGTCGAGTTCCGCGTCACCGGCGATCCCGACCGCGTCGATCCCACGACGCGCCACGAGTTGATCGAGATCCACCAGCCGTACTCGAACCACAACGGCGGCAATCTGGTGTTCGGTCCCGACGGCAAGCTCTACACCGGCATGGGAGACGGTGGCTCCGCGGGCGATCCACGGGGCAACGGACAGAACCCGCGCGCGCTGCTCGGCAAGATCCTGCGGTTCGACGTCGACGCCCATCCCAGCGATCAGCCGCCCCCCGAGATCGTCCACATGGGCGTCCGCAACCCGTGGCGGTTCTCGTTCGACCCGGCGAGCGGCGGGATGTACATCGGCGACGTCGGCCAGAACCTGTGGGAGTACGTGTGGGTCGCGCCGACGAGCAGTGAAGCGGGAAACAAGATGACCATGCCCAAGCGCAACTTCGGGTGGAACGTCGTCGAGGGGAGCCACTGCTACCAAGCCACGACGTGCAAGCGCGACGGTTTCACCTCCCCCGCGATCGAGTACAGCCACCGGGAGGGCTGCTCGATCACCGGCGGCTTCGTGTATCGCGGCAAGGCGCTACCGGACCTGGTCGGTCGCTACTTCTACACCGACTACTGCACCGGCCTTCTGCGCAGCTTCGTGTGGACGAAGAACCCCGCCATGGCATCGGCGAGTACCGGCTGGGTGCGCGAGCACTGGGACTGGAAGGCCGCGATCGACAAGGACAACGACCTGTCGCAGATCTCGTCGTTCGGCGTCGATCAGGACGGCGAGCTCTACCTCGTGAAGCTCACCGGGTCGATCTACAAGCTCGTTCCGTCGTCGTAGTCGGTTCGCGCGGCATCGCTCACCGCACGCATCGAGTGCGACCTGCGACACGCGACGCGAATCGGGCGCGACACCGGCCACGGCGTGTTGTGAGCCGGCGCTGTCGCGATCGATGTCCAGCACGTAGATCGAAGTCATGCAGCACCGCGTCGCCATCGCCGGGAGCGTCGTCGCCGCGATCGCCGCCTACCTCGTCACGAAGGGCTCCCCGGGTTCGATCGCCAGCCGCACTGCAAATGCGGGTGGCTTCGAACGCCGCACTGCAAATGCGGCCGGAGAGCACTCGGTTCGGGGACAGCGCGCGATCCGCGATGCCCGCACGCTCGCGGCGGCAGTTCGCGCTGCTCGCGCGCCGGCGATCGACGTCGCGTCCATCGGCTACACGGTCGACTTCGAAGGTTCGGACCCAAACGTGGTCCTCAACGGCCCCGACGAGCCCATCGATGACGACGGGCTGACCGTGGGGGAGCGTCACGATGGCGAGGTCGCCGAGCTCGAAGATCGACTCCCCGCGGGCACCGGTGCGATCGAGGGGCAGATCCTCGACGGCGAGGAGCCGATCGCGGGGACGACGATCGTGGTGACGTCGCCGGCGACCGGTACCCGTGCGTTCACCGCGATCTCGAGCGACCACGGCTACTTCACGATCCCGAAGCTTCCGGTCGGTCGCTACACCGCGACGTTCTACTTCGGGGATCTCGACTGGGTGCCGGTCGATCGCCGTCGAGGATGGTGTCGCCACGCCGCTCTACGAGTCGCTCCCGATCGAGAACATCCCGGTACCCGAACGCCGGTTCGAGGACGTGCTCGGGGCCGCGGCCGCGACGCAGGGCGATCCGGCCGACGCCACCGTGTCGTTCACCGGCATCGAGTCGATCGACAACACCTATGTCGTCGAAGGCGTCGATGTCACCGGGCTGACCTTCGAATAAGAACGGATCCTGAAATTCAGGTTCCCGGTTCCGCTTCCCTACTCCCTATTCGTCAGAGCGGACCCGTAGCCTGCGCGAATGAAGGGCGAGAACATCGCGACGCGACTGCTTGTGTTCGGGGCCGGGGAAGATGCCGGCCTCGCTCCATGCTTGGAATCGCGCGTGGCAGATCGAGCCCGAGCCGAACTGCGCAGGCAATGCCTTCCACTGCGCGCCCGTACGAAGGCGGTACACGATTCCTGACAGAATCGTGCGGCTCGGAATCGGCGGCCGTCCACGCCTCGGTCCACGAGCGATCCGGCGCAGCAATCAGTGGCGACCGAATAGGGAATCGGCCCGTTGTGATGTTTCGGATCGGTTCTAACTACGACGGCAGGCGATCGCCGACCGGGCCGCGGCTCGGCGCCGTCGGTGGCGGGATCGCCGGTTCGGAATCGGGCGCGGTGGGGGCGTCCGCGAGGGCGACCTGCAGCGCGTCGTCGATCTTCTTCATGTATCGGATGTCGAGCTCGTTCTTGATCTCGTCCGGGATGTCGATCGTGTCCTTCTGGTTGCGCTCGGGCAGGAACACGATCTTGATGCCGGCGCGGTGCGCCGCGAGCACCTTCTCCTTGACGCCGCCGATCGGCAGCGCGTTGCCACGGAGATCGATCTCGCCGGTGATCGCGACGTCGTTGCGGATCGGTCGCTTGGTGAACGCCGACACCACGGCGCAGGTCAGCGCGACGCCAGCCGACGGGCCGTCCTTCTTGATCGCGCCCTGCGGGAGGTGGATGTGGAGATCGCTGCTCGCGATCTTCTCGTGGTCGATACCGAGCCGGGCGGCGTTGGCGCGCATCCACGACACCGCGGCCTGCGCGCTCTCCTTCATCACGTCGCCCATCTGGCCGGTCAGGCGGACCTCGCCCTTGCCGGGATAGATCCGGGTCTCGATGAACATGATGTCGCCGCCGACCGGCGTCCACGCCAGGCCGGTGATCACGCCGACCTCGGGCTGGCGCTCCGCCTGATCCGAGACGTACTTCGGCGGGCCGAGCAGCTCCTCGAGCGCCGCCTTGTCGACATGGAACCCCGTCGAGCCCTCGGCGACCTTGACCGCGGCACCGCGGCACACGGCGGCGATCTCGCGCTCGAGGTTACGCACCCCGGCTTCGCGGGTATAGCTGTGGATGATCTCCGTGAGCGCGTCGTCGTCGAGCTCGAGTTGCTCGCGGGTGATGCCGTGCTCGCCGAGCTGCTTGGGCACCAGGTGCTCCTTGGCGATCGCGAGCTTCTCGACCGCGGTGTAGCCACTGAGCTCCACCATCTCCATGCGATCGAGCAGCGGCTGGCTGATCGTGTCGGTCTGGTTGGCGGTGCAGATGAACATCACCTTCGACAGGTCGACCGAGACCTCGACGTAGTGATCGACGAAGTCCTTGTTCTGCTCGGGGTCGAGCACCTCGAGCATCGCGGACGCGGGGTCACCGCGCATGTCGGCAGCGAGCTTGTCGATCTCGTCGAGCACGAACACCGGGTTCATCGAGCCGGCCTTCTTGAGCCCGGAGACGATGCGGCCGGGGAGGGCGCCGATGTACGTACGCCGGTGGCCGCGAACCTCGGCCTCGTCTCGCACGCCACCGAGGCTGATCCGCACGTACTTGCGGCCGAGCGAGCTCGCGATCGACTTGCCGAGCGAGGTCTTGCCGACGCCGGGCGGGCCGACGAGGAGCAGGATCGGACCGTGCTTCTGCGGCGCGAGCTTGCGCACCGCGAGGAACTCGAGGATCCGCTTCTTCACCTTCTCGAGACCCGAGTGCTCGGCCTCGAGGATCGCGCGTGCGGCGGACACGTCGAGGCGGTCGTCCGTGAACGTGTTCCACGGGATCTCGAGCAGGTTCTCGACGTAGGTCCGCGCGATGTTGTACTCGGGCGACGACGACGCCATCTGGCTCATCCGCGCGAGCTGCTTGCGGGCGACGAGACGAACCTCGTCGGCCATCTTGCTGTCCTCGATCTTCTTGCGGAGCTCGTCGATCTCGGCGTTGTCATCCTGTTCGCCGAGCTCCTCCTGGATCTGTCGCATGCGATCGCGGAGCACGCGCTCGCGATGGGTACGGCTCGACTCGCCCTCGAGCTCGGCACCGATGTCGGCCTTGAGCCGGAGCACCGTGGCCTGGCGCTCGAGCGACGGGATGATGCGCTCGAGGCGCTTCATCGTGTCGGTCTCGATCAACAGCATCGTGAGATCGTCGCGCTCGAGCTCGAGGTACGGCGCGGCGGCATCGACCAGCTTGTCCGGATCGATGATCGCCTGGACCTGTGCGCGCGTGAGGTCGCCGCGCGGTGGACCTTCCTTCTCGGCCGAGGCGGAGGTGCCGCGGGTCTGCGCGTCGGTGACCACCGCGAGTAGGTAGTCGCGCACCTTGGAGGTGGTGGCGGTGAGCTGCTCGGTGGTCGATGCGGAGGTCGAGATCAGCTTGGACACGCTCGCGATCAGGAACGGCTCGGTGGCGACCAGCGCGTCGACGTGGACGCGCTCGAGGAACCGCATCACACACGTGAACCGACCGGGCGAGTGCTTCACCACCTGCACGATCTCGGCGCGCACGCCGACCTCGTGGAGGTCGCGCTGGCCGGGGTCGCGAACGGCCGGGTTCTTCTGCGGGATGATGACGATCAGATTGTCGTCGCGCGTGGCTGCCTCGATCGCGCGCACCGAGGCCTCTCGACCGATCTCGAGCGGACCGACGTGTCCAGGGAGCTGGACCTCGGTCCGGAGCGGGATGACGGGATACTGACCGGCAGTCTCGGTGTGCTTCGACATTCCAGCCTCGGAGTCTACTTGGTTTCAGCCGCGGTGCCCGCGTTTGCGGAGGTGAGTTACCAGCTGGACGAGTTGTTTCTTGGCCTCCTCGTCGAGTTGGTGAGGAACGTCGATCTGCACCGTGATGTAGTGATCGCCATTCGTCGGGCCGCCGGCGCACAGACCCTTGCCGCGGAGTCGCAGCTTTTTCCCACTCGACGTGCCCGGAGGCACCTTGACCTCGGCTTTTCCGTCGATCGTGGGGACGGTGGCGACCGTGCCGAGCATCGCGCGGTCGAACGGGATCCGGACATCACTGAACACGTCGGCGCCCTCGACCCGGAGCCAGCTCCCGTCGCTGGCCTTGACCTTGCTTTCGAATTCCGCGTCCTGCGCGTTCCGGCGGCGCTGGCGCTGGCGCTGACGCGGCCGGTCGTCGACGTCGATGTGCTCGACGTGGACGCGGCCGCCGCGACCACCGCGCCCGCCGCCGGAGAAGAACTGCCCGAACAGATCGCCGAGATCGAACACCCCGGGACCACCGCCGGATTGCGTGTAGGTGTAGGTCGCGCCACCCGCGCCGGGATGGAACCCACCGCGCATGCCGCCGCCGGCCCGGATCTGGTCGTAGAGCTCGCGCTTCTTGGTATCTCCGAGCACGTCGTACGCGTTCGAGATGTCCTTGAACCGCGACTCCTTCGCCTTGTCACCTCCCGTGGAGTCGGGGTGGTACTGCTTGGCGAGCTTGCGGTAGGCCTTCTTGATCTCGTCGGCGGACGCCTTCTTGTCGAGGCCGAGCGCCTTGTAGTAGTCGACGCTCGGATCGAAATCGATCTGTGGCGGCGGCATCAGGCGGCGGCTCCCTTCGCATGTTTGCGGAACGCGACGTTATCTCCCTCGACGTCCGCGACGATCTCGTCGCCGGGATGGAACTCGCCGGCGAGCAGCCGGAGTGCGAGGGGATCGATCACGAGCTTCTGTAGCGCACGCTTGAGGGGACGCGCGCCGTACACCGGATCGTAGCCAGCCTCGGCCACCTTCGCGACTGCCTGGTCGGTGAGGGTCAACGTGAGCTGACGCTCGGCGAGCAGGCGGTCGAACCGGTGGAGCTGGATCGTGACGATCTGCGACAGCTGGGCCTTGTCGAGCGGCTCGAAGAAGATGATCTCGTCGATCCGGTTCAAGAACTCGGGGCGGAACGTACCGCGCAGCTCCTCGAGCGTGCGCTTCTCGATGAACTCCCGGTTCCCGGTGCGCAGCTCGAGCAGGTGCTGGCTGCCGACGTTGGTCGTCATGATCACGACGGTGTTCTTGAAGTCGACCGTGCGGCCCTGGCCATCGGTCAGCCGTCCGTCGTCGAGCACCTGCAACAGGACGCTCCACACGTCGGCGTGCGCCTTCTCCATCTCGTCGAGCAGCACCACGGAGTACGGGTGGCGACGGATCGCCTCGGTCAGCTGACCGCCCTGGTCGTAGCCGACGTAGCCCGGAGGGGCTCCGACCAGCCGCGACACCGTGTGCTTCTCCTGGTACTCGGACATGTCGATCCGGACCATCGCGCTCTCGTCGTCGAACAAGAACTCGGCGAGGGCACGCGCGAGCTCGGTCTTGCCGACGCCGGTCGGGCCGAGGAACAAGAAGCTGCCGATCGGGCGGTTGGGATCCTTGAGCCCGGCGCGCGCGCGGCGAACCGCGGCGGCGACCGCGGTGACCGCGGCGTCCTGACCGACCACGCGCTGGCGCAGCCGGTCCTCCATCTTGGTGAGGCGCTCGACCTCGCCCTCGAGCATCTTCTCGACGGGGATCCCGGTCCACTTGGCGACCACGCTGGCGATGTCGTCCTCCGTGACCTCCTCGCGGAGGAAGCCACCCTTGGCGCGCAGCTCGTCGACGGCCGCCGCGTCGCCCACGATTTCTTTTTCGAGCTGCGGGATCGAGCCGAACCGCAGCTCCGAGGCGCGGGCGAAGTCACCCTGACGCTGCAGCTTGTCGGCCTCGGCCTTGAGCTCCTCGAGCTTCTCCTTGGCGCCGCGCAGACCCTTGATCAGGTCGCGCTCGTGCTGCCACTGCGCCTTCATGCCCGACGCCTGCTCCTTGAGCCCGGCGATCTCTCGCTCGAGCTCCTTGAGGCGCTGCTTGGCGCGCTTGTCACCCTCGCGCTCCATCGCGGCGCGCTCGACCTCGAGCGTCGTGACCTTGCGCTCGATGTTGTCGATCGGCGTGGGCACGCTCTCGATCTCCATCTTGAGGCGCGAGGCGGCCTCGTCGATCAGATCGATCGCCTTGTCCGGCAGCTGGCGCTGCGGGATGTAACGCTGCGAGAGCTTGGCGGCGGCCACCAGCCCGGCATCGCGGATCCGGATGCCGTGATGGACCTCGTACTTGTCCTTGAGCCCGCGGAGGATCGCGATGGTGTCCTCGACCGACGGCTCGTCGATGATGACGGGCTGGAACCGGCGCTCGAGCGCCTTGTCCTTCTCGATGTGCTTGCGGTACTCGTCGAGCGTCGTCGCGCCGATGCAGCGCATCTCGCCGCGCGCGAGCGCCGGCTTGAGGAGGTTCGCCGCGTCGGTCGCACCCTCGGCGGCGCCGGCCCCGACCAGCGTGTGGAGCTCGTCGATGAACATGATGACCGTGCCCTCGGCGGCCGCGACCTCCTTGAGGACGGCCTTCAGGCGCTCCTCGAACTCGCCGCGATACTTGGCACCGGCGATCAGTGCACCGAGATCGAGCGAGCAGATGCGCTTGTCGCGGAGCGACTCGGGCACGTCGCCCTCGGCGATGCGCTGGGCGATGCCCTCGACGACGGCGGTCTTGCCGACGCCGGCCTCGCCGACCAGCACCGGGTTGTTCTTGGTGCGGCGCGACAGGATCTGGATGGTGCGGCGGATCTCCTCGTCGCGCCCGATCACCGGATCGAGCTTGTTCTGGGAGGCCAGCTGCGTGAGGTCGCGGGTGTAGCGCTCGAGTGCTTCGTACTTCGACTCCGGATCGGCGGAGTCGACCCGCTGGTTCCCGCGTACGGCGACGAGCGCCTCCAGGATCGCCTCCTTGGTGGCGCCGGTCTTGCGGAGCGCGTCGCCCGCGGCGGACTTGCCCTTGGCGAGCGCGAGCAGGAAGTGCTCGGTGGACGTGTAGTCGTCCTTCATGTTGTGGGCTTCGCGGACCGCATCCGCCCACGCGTCCTTGAACGCACGGTTTGCGTCGACATCGAGCGCAGCACCATGCGCGCGCGGAAGCTTCGCGAGTGCCTCGTCGAGGTCCGCCCGCACGACGCGCGGATCGGCGCCGAGCTTGCCGAGGATGCGCGGGACGACCCCACCTTCTTGCTCGAGTAACGCGACGAGCAAGTGCTCCGGCGTGACCTCCGCATGGTTTCGCGACACGGCGACGTCGCGCGACGCGGCGATCGCTTCCTGGGCCTTGACGGTCAGCTTGTCGAGCTTCATGGCTGGTTCTCCCTACTCCTACTTCTTACTGGTAGTGGTCCAAGACTGGTGCCACATGTGAGCCGTAACGTAACAACGCTTACAATCGCGTCAACGGCAGGCAAGGAGAATTGCGGAGGGTTCCGGCCCCGGGATCGAGCCAGATCGAGCCAGAAGATCGAGCCAGAAGATCGAGCCTAGCGCGGGGGCGAGCGACCCGGGATCGGGGCGATCGCTATTCGAGGATGCCAGCGACGGGAGTGCCCGCCGCGGCCGCCCGCAACTTGGACAGGTCGAGCAGGCCCCGGCGGGCGAGCTCCGCGATCGCAGTCGATGCCGACTTGAGCTGGAGCCGACCCTCGCGGGGTTCGAGCTCCGCGAGCGCCTCGGCAATTTTCCGAGGCCCCTCGTCGCCGAGGGCGACGTTGATCTTCTTGGCGAGCGTGGTCTCGCCGACCAGCGCGGCCGCGATGATCGCGTGCGCGAGCGCCGCGGCGTGGCCCGGACCGTTGGTGCCGCGTGCGGCGAGGGCATCCTTCTCCGCGAGCTCGGTCGCGACCTCGACCAGCGCGGCGGGATCGTCGGCGCGCCAGTACACGTCGAGCAACCGGCGCAGGGTCGGGACGTGCTCGGGATCGAGGTCGGACGCGCGCAGGAACACGTCGTCGGCGCGATCGGTATCGCCGAGATGAACGAGTACGGTCTCGCCGAGCCGGTACAGACGCTCCGCGCGATCCTCGGGCGACGGTGCCAGCGGCACCAGCTGGTAGAGCAGGCGGGCCGCGGCCGGCCAGTCGCCACGCGTCATGTGGAGCTCGGCGAGCGCCTCGAGCGCCGGGCCGTGCATCGGGTGCTCGCGCAGCACGCGCTCGAGCTGTCCGATCGCCGCGCCGACATCCCCGGCCTGCCGCTGCAGATCGACGAGCGCGAAGTGGGTGGCGAGCTGGGCTTCCTCGTCGTCGAGCGGGATCAGATCGAGGACACCACGCGCGGCCTCGAGGGCGGTCTCGAGGTCGTTGGTGCGGGTCGCGAGATCCTGGACGCGCATCAAGAGATCGCGGCGGGTCGGAGCCGCTGCCGCCGCCGCCTTCGCGTGGGCCAGCGCCTCGCCATCACGGCCGAGGTGCTCGGAGATCACGGAGCGCCGGAGCGACAGCTCGTCCTTGCCGAGCACGCTCTCGCCCTCGGCGAGGTCGCGGTAGATCAGAATCGGCGGTGGCGAAATCGCCGAGCCGGAACGCGAGCGCGCCGCGCGCGTCGAGCGCGCCGACATGTCCGGGGTCCTCGATCAACGCGAGGTCGTAGGCGCGCGCTGCCTGATCGAGCGCCTGGTGTTCCTCGGCGAGCCGCGCGACCTCGAGCCACATCGTGGCGCGCTCGTCGGGGCTCTCGGTCTGGCTGGCGCGCACCGCGGTGATGTCGGTCATCGCGGCGAGATCGTGGGCCGCGCGGTGCGCCGCGATCAGCACGGCGTAGGCCTTGGGATGCCCCGGCTCGGCGCGCCACAGCTGGTGCGCGACCGCGAGCGCGGCATCGTCGTCGCCGGCGACCTGGTGACGACGGAGCTGGGCGGCGAGATCGTGATCGGGGTCGGTCGCCGGCATGGCTTCGGCACGCTCGGCCGCTTCGATCAGCGCGGCGCGCTCGGCGGGGCGGACCGACTCGGCCGCCTCGCGATACAGCCGCGCGGCGTCGGGGTGGCGTCCGGTGGCCTCGTAGCGCCGAGCGAGTGGCAGCTTGGCCGCGGGGATCGTGGGATCGAACGCGAGCGCTTGCTCGAAGTTGACCTGGGCCTGGGTCTCGTCGTCGAGCCGCTCGTCGTAGATCAGCGCGAGCTCGAGGTGGAGCGCTCCGCGATCGCGCGGATTGGCGGCCGCCGCGATCTCGCGGTACAGGAGCGACGCGGCGAGCGCCCACTCGCCGCGCACCATCGCGGCGGTGCGGAGCTGGTACGCGATCTCCGGGTCGGCGGGCGCGCACGCGTGCGCTTCCTTGAGGCACCGATAGGCCTCGGCGTCGCGACCGAGCGTGTCGCGGTACAGCCGCGCGCGACGTCGCCACAGGATCGCGCGTTGTCCGGCGTCCTCGACGTCGACCAGCTGGCGGCCGATCGCCTCCGACGCCGCCGACACGTCGCCGACCTCGAGGTAGAGGCGCTCGAGCAACAGCAGCGCGGACGTCGCCGGCTTGTCGGCTTCCTGCGCGAGTGTCACGGCGCGCTCGGCCTCGTCGATCGCCGGCTGCCAGTCCTCGGAGTCGGCGAGCCGGAGTGCGCGCTGCAGCGCGGCTTGCCACGGCGGCGTGACCTCACCCGCCACCGTCGAGTCCTCGCGCCCCAGCGCCTCGGCGCGGTCGGCAGCGAACGCGCGGCGCGCGGGCTCGTAGTCCTCGGACGCCGCCACCTTCTCGTAGAGCGCGCGGGCACTCGCGAGATCGTTCTCGGCGACGCGCACGTCGGCGACGTGCATCCACAGGGGTTCGTAGGTCGGGTCGGCCTCGAAGGCGCGGGCCCACAGCGACGACGCGCGGGTCATCGCGCCGGCCTCGCGGGCGAGCAAGGCGAGCTCGTGCAACGCGATCGCGAGCGCGCGTCCGGTGCCGTCACGCGAGGTCTCCTCGAGCACGTCGTGGCGGAGCCGGGGCTCGCGATTGCCGAGGTGCGCGAGCAGTGCGAGCAGCAGCGACGCGTCCTCGGGATGCGCCCGTCGCGCCGACAGCAGGCGATCGCGATTGGCCGAGGCGGCGGCTGCCGCGACCACGTTGGCGGTCTCGCTCGCGGTCCCCGCGATCACGACCGAGGGCTTGGGGGCGGCGAGCGGGACCTCCTCGATCCGGGTGTCGTCGCGCTCGTCGGGTTCGTCGTCGGCGGGCGGCGCCGGCGTCGGCTGGACGACGCGACGCTCTCCGCTCTGAGAGACCAGCTGGATCCGCGCGAGCGGCTTCTGGGCCACCATGCCCTCGAGTGTCGGGGTGTGGTGTTCGCGATCCTCGGCCTCGGTACCGAGCGGGGGGGACGGCTCGACCGGTGCGGGCTCGCGAGCTTCGGGCGACTCGGGCGCCGGGTCGTCGACGCTCGGGAGCGGTTGCGATGCCGCCGCCGGCGCGCGAAGGGGCTCGAACGGTGGGGGCGTGGTCGGCGTGCGGCGGCCGCGGGGTTGCGGCGGCGGCGTCGTGATGTGCGTCGGGCGTTCGAACACCTCGGGAGGCGTCGACGGCGAACGCCGCGGTGCGAGAGGCGGCGCGCTCGGCGTGACCGTCCGGCTGGGCGTCGGAATGTCATCCCCGCGGTCCAGCGCGGCCTTGCGATCGCGCTGGGTGCGTAGGTGGGAGAGGAGCTCGTCGTCGGAGAGCCGGTCGCCGGCGTTCTCGAGTACCGTCACCGCGTCGGCGTCGCGGCCCGCGCGCGACAGCGCGAGTACCAGGCTGCGGAGGTCCGCGGCGGCGCGGTGATCGTCGGGGATCCCCTCGAGTGCGGCGATCGCGATATCCCATGCCAGGTTGGTCGCGGCCTCGGTGGCGAGCATCCGCGACGCGATGTCGTGTCGGTTGCCGGAACCGAACGCGGTGATCGCGTCGCGCATCGCCCGGCGCGCCCGCGCCAGATCGTCGAGCTGGTCGTAGTAGATGCCCGCGAGCTCGAGCAGCGCGTCGCCGCGGCGCGTGCCTTCGAGCCCGCCCGCAAGCGCGGTCAGGTGGCGCGCCGCCGCTTCGCGATCTCCGAGCTGTTGCGCCAGGTCGACGAGCTCGCGCAGGAGACCGAGATCGCCGGGGTTGACGTGGTTGGCCGCTTCCAGCGCGGCGAACGCCTCGTCGAGCTTGCCCGCCGCGCGCGCGCGCGCCGCGGCATCGCGCAGCGACAACGCGCCACCGGTCGCGTTACTGACGCGACCGCTCTGGGTGTCTTCCTCGGTGCGCGTCGGTGCCGCGGAGGCCGCGTTTCCGCGCAGTCGTGCGAGTGCCGCGTCGAGGGTGGCGAGCGAGCTGCCGGTGATCGGCGTCTCTCCGGTGGTGGTCTCGCGTTTCGGAGCATCGGCCGCGGTGCGCTCGAGCGCCGCTCTGGCGTCCTCGCGAATCGCCTCGAAGTGCTCGTCGTCGGCAGCGACCACGAGCTCCGCGAGCGCGATCGCCGCGATCTGGCGCTCGCCCGCCACGATCGCGAGGTCGACACCTTGATCGTTGGGGAGCTCGCCGGCGAGCTGCGCGAGCCCGCGTGCGGCGGCCTCGAGCTCGCCGCCGTCGCGAAGTCGCACGGTGACGTAGCGGAGCGACGGGCGCCACGCGGGATCGATCTCGAGGGCACGCTGGTGCGTGGCGAGGGCGACGTCGGGCCGCCCGAGCTGGTCCTGCAGATCGCCGAGTCGCGACAGCAGCGGCTTCTGCCGCGCCGGATGGCGCGCGGTGGCGGCGACCTTGCGCCCGAGGATCACCGACACCCGTTCGAGGTCACCGCGTTCGCGCCACGCCGCCTCGAGCGCGTCGAGCGCGGGCAGGTGGGTGTCGGAGATCTTGAGCGCGGTCTCGAGACAGCGGATCGCGTCGTCCTCCCGACCCGCGCGCCGGAACAGCTCGCCCGCGCGATACATCGCGTCGGCGCGGGCGGTGGCGTGGTGATCGTCCTTGGCGTGGCGGTCGTCGCGCGTCTCGTCGAGTCCCGAGAACCCCTCGAGCGCGGCGGCGGCACCACCGAGGTCGCCGGCGCGCTCCGCGAGGTCGGCGTAGAGCCGCAACGCCTGTCCTCGCAGGTCGAGCGGCGTCGCGCGTGCGATCTCGGTATCGGTGACGAGCGGACGCAGCGTGTCGATCGCGAGCTCGGGATCGGAGGTGCGGTCGGCGGCGACGGCGAGTCGGTAGCGGAACGATGCGAACACCGCGGGGTCATCGGAGCCGGCCTTACCGGCATCCGGCCCCGGTTCGGCGATCAGGTCGCGATACGCGCGGATCACGTCCGGCCACGCACGCTGTCGCCACGCGGCTTCGCCGAGCGTGCGCAACACGTCGTGGTGCAACGCGGCCGGCACCTCGGTTCCCCCCGCACGGGACTCGTCGATCGAGACCAGTGCGCGCGCGCCGTGCGGAAGTGCGGCGGCCGGCTCGTCGGCGGCGAGCCACGCGGCGGCCGCGGCGGTCTCGACCTCGACGCGATCGGCGTCGCGCTCGGCGAGTTTGGCGAGCGCCGAAAGCGCCTGTGCGCGCGCGCGCCGATTGCCGCTGCTCGCGAGCAGGTCGGCCTCGAGCTGGTAGGCAGCCCGGCGGGTCGCCGCGGCCTCGGCGTCGGCGGTCTCCAGCTCGGAGAGCAGCTTCAACGCCTCGTGGAGATCGGCGAGTGCCGCCGCGAGATCCGGCGTGCGTTCGCGGCGGCGCACCTCGGCGCGCCGGACCAGCAGCGATGCGCGCTCGGCCGGTGGCGGGCGGGTCGCGAGCAGGGCGTCGATCCACCGGCGCTCGGCCGCGGCGTCGTCACCGGCGCGCGACAGCATCGTCTTGGCCGCGTCGCGCGCGAGCGCGGGGGCGTGGTCGTGGGCCAGGGCATGCGCGCGCTGGTAATCCTCCGAGGCCAGCGCGAACTGACCGCTGCGATCGAACAGGTGCGCGCGGACGACCGCGAGCTCGGCGGCGCGCGTGTACAGCCGATCGCCGCCGCTCAGGTCGTCACTCGCGAGATCGACGAGCGAGGAGATCGCGGTGTCGAGCTCGGCGGCGGCGTGGTCGCGGTCGTAGCTCGCCTCGGCGATCTGGGCGAGCACCGCGTGGGCTTCGGCAGCGGTCTCGCCGCCGGCGACGGTCGCGCGGCGCAGACTCGAGCGCGCGTCGTCGCTGCGATCGAGTGCGAGGTAACTCTTCGCCAGCATCAGCTCGTGGCGTGCGGCCGCGTGCTGCGGCAGGCCGAGCCCGCGCATGCGTTCGAACAGCTCGGCCGCGGCCGCGTGATCGCCGCGGGTGACGGCGTGATCGGCGAGCCCGGCCAGGGCATCGGCCTGCAGTGGATCGAGCTCGAGCGCGCGCCGCCAGGCCGCTTCGGCCGGTCCGGCATCGCCGGCGGTCGCCTGGAGGTCGCCGAGGATCGCCCACGCGCGCGCGCAGGTCTGGTGATCGCCTCTGGCCTCGGCGAGCCGCGCGACCTCGCGCCACGCCTCGATCGCCTTCGGCGGATCGATCGTTCCCAGCACGGTCGCGGTCATCTCGTGGACCGCCGGATCCTCGGGGGCGAGCTCGCGGGCGGCGGTCAGCTCCTGCTGGGCGCTCGCCGGATCGCCGAGCTGGTGCACGAACACGTCGGCGAGCCGCAGCCGCAACGCGACCGCGCGCTCGGGATCCGTGGTCGACACCGCGCGCGCGCGAACCAACCGCACGAGCTCGGGCCAGCGCTGCTCGTCGGCGAGGCGATCGGCGAGAGAGTCGGCGGCTTCGGACGATCCGGGATCGTGCTCGAGCGCGAGCTCGTAGAGCTGGGTCGCGTTCGTGGGCGCGAGCACGCGGAGCAGGCGCGCCCCGGCGAGCGCGGCGAGCGCGGCCTGATCGTCGTCGCCCTCGGCGCTCGCGAGCTGGGCGAGTTGCGTGAGGTGGCTCGCGGCCTCGCGCGCGTCGCCCTGCGCGAGCGTGATCGAGGCCAGCGCGGCGTGTGCCGGGGGAAAGTTCGGCCACCGACCGAGTGCCTGGCGCGCGAGCTCGAGGCCGTCGAAGAACCACGCGGGTCGCGCCGACGCGAGCGACAGGATGCGCTCGAGCAACAGCGGCTGATCCGGTCCGCCCGCCGCGAGCAGGGCGCGGTACCCACGCATCGCGTCCTCGAGGTGACCGTCGCGAAGCTGGGCATCGACCGAGTGCATGAGGTCGTGCGCCGCTGCGAGTTGGTGTGCTTGCGGTCGCACGCCGAGATCGCCGCTGCGCATCCCGGGCGGGCCGTACGCGATCTCGAGCGAGCTCCGGTGGATCCGGATCGCGACCAGCTCGATGTCGGTGACAGCCGGCAAGCGCCAGCCGTTCGGCGGCATCAGGTACCAGAGCAGGCCGTCGATCAGATCGATCTCGACGTCGCACAGCCCGCGCGATCGCGGGCGCTCGATCACACCGGCGCTCTCGGTCGCGCCGAGCAGCGTCGCGAGGATGCGATCCGCGATCACCGGACCGGGAGACGGTAGGTGCCCGTGGACGCGGATCACGCTGGCGAGTGCGCGCAGGTGGGTACCGGCGTGGACGAGCTGGATCCGGAAGCTGATGTCGGCGGCGGCGAGCCCGTCGGCGGCACGCGCGCGCACCGAGACGAAGCCGTCGTTGAGGCGCGCCGACAGCTGCGCGATCCCGAGCGCGGCGAGCTGCTTGCGCACCTGCGCCAGGCGCTCCTCGATCGCGCCCGCGACGACGCGGACGGCGACCGACTTGAGATGGGTGCGCCGGCGCTGGAAGCGCTCCGGAGGTGGCGCGACTCCCGGATCGGTGCCGAGATCGGAGACCTCGAGCTCGAGGTGATCGACCACGAACGGGCCGACGACCAGGTTATCGAGGACGAGTCGACCCAGTCCGCCGCTGGTCTGGAAGACGAACGGTAGGCGCCGCGATCCGGACGATGCCCCCTCTGGCACGGAGTCGAGAATTTACCGAATATTCTCGCCGGGCGGAGGAGGCGAACGCAGCGATTGGGGTGGGGTGGGGCGAATCCGTGAGGCGAGCACGTCCACGTGCTCGTGCTCGGGCTCGGGGATCCAGCGGGGATCCTGTGGGTCCGCCCGATCGGGTGTGAGGTCTCGCGAAGCCCTGCCTCTACCGGAACGTCATGCAGGGGTGGTAGGTCGGCGGCGGCGTGCCCTTCTCGTCGGGCTTCCCGTTCTGGAACAGCGCCCGCGACGCCTGGATCTTGTCGTCCTTGGCGAGCGCCAGACAGCGGTTCTTCAGGTAGTCCTCGATCAGCTCGGCAGCGCGCATCAGGCGCATCTGCGCCATCAACTTGGGCGCCTCCTTGTCGAACTCCTTCATGCTGGCCTCACCCTTCGCGGTGACCTGGACCAGGATGTAGGCGCCGTTGGACTCGTAGACCCGGTCCGCCAGCATGCCCGCGGCGAGCTGGTCGAACAGCACGGGGATCAGCTCCTTGCTGATCCCCGGCATCATCGGGAGCCGCGGCGTCGCTTCGTACTTCTTCAGGTTGGGCGCGGGGACATCGCCGAACGTGGGGAGCACGTCCGTGGTGGCGACGACCGGTGGGATCGCGGGGGTCGCCGGCTTGGGCGCACCCGTGCCGGCGCTGCCGCTGCCGCTGCCGCTGCCGCTGCCGCTGCCGCTGCCGCTGTCACCGCCGCTGCCGCTGCCACTGCCACTGTCACTGTCACTGTCACTGCCACCGCTGCCACTGCCGCCCGTCGAGCCACTCGCATCGTCGTCGCTCGGCTTCCACGCCATCTGCTCGTCGTGCTGGATGTTGAGACCGCCGGCGCCACCCTTGGAGAACTGGCGGCGGATCTGATCCTCGATCGACTCCTGGAACAGATCGGACAGGTTCTTGTGGGCACCGCGCACCGTGGCGAGCGCCTCGAGCGCGGCCCGCTTGGCGGCTTCCTTGCTCCACGCGTCGCGCGCGAGGTCGGCCGCGATCTCGAGCTTGACCTGATCGTAGGTCAGGTCCTTCGCGTCGCCGACCGGCCGCGTGTCCTCGACGCGGATCAGGTACACGCCCTTGTCGGTCTCGATCACCGGCGTCATCTCGCCGGCCTTGAGTGCCTTGACCTGGTCGTTGAGCGCCTTGTCGGGCAGCCCCGGGCTCTCGGCCGTGCGCCAGCCGAGGTCACCGCCGTTGGCCTTCATCGCCTCGTCGGTGGTGAGCATCTTGGCGGCGTCGGCGAACTTCTTCTTGTTGGCGACCACCGCACGCCGCACGGCCTCGAGCTTGGCCTTGGCCTCGGCGACCGGCATGCCTGTCTTCTTCTTCGGCTTCTCGGGCGTGGCGGGCTTGGCCGCGCTCCCGGCACCACTGCCGGCGGCACTCCCCGCCGCGCTACCGCTGCCGCTTCCCGCACCCGCGGGCTCCGGCTTCGGCTCCTCCGGCTTCGCGATGAAGATCTCGCGGAGCTTCAGCTGCGGCTTGACGTTCTTGTACGTCCGCTCGTCGGCCTTGAACCGCGCCTTGACCTCGTCCTCGTGGGCGGCCAGGTAGCGCTGGGCGTCGGCGTCGGTCAGCCGCATCGCGCCGCGGTACACCGACGGTTGGAACGGGACGACGTCGTACGACACCGTGGTCTTGTCCTGGATGTACGCGTCGCGGACCTCGTCGAGCGACACCCGCACGGAGTTGATCAGCAGCTCCTCCATCATCGCCGCTTCCATCCCGCGGGTCTGTTCGTCGACGTAGCTCGTCCGCGACACGTTCATGCTGCGGTACCAGTTGGTGAACTTGTCGATGTTCCAGGTCTTGCTGCCGTCGTCGTGCTTGTCGAAGATCCACTCGCCGAGTGGGATCCGTTGACCGCCGATGAAGAAGTTCCCCTTCTTGATCTCCTCCAACACCATCTCGTCGTCGACGCGGAGGCCGCGGCTGGTCGCGGCGTCGGCGAGGATCTCTCGACGGATCAGGATCTCGACGGCGGCGAACTCGCGCTCGAGCGACGTCTTGAAGCCCCACATCCGCATGAACTCGGAGATGAAGCGGTTCGAGTACGCGACCAGATAGGCGTTCTTGCCGACCTTGGTGTTGCCGACCGTGACCAATGCGCCGCCGCCGGTACCGCACCCACCTTCCCCGGACGAACCGGGGTTGATGTTGATCACGAAGATCGCGATCAGCAGACCGAACACGAGATACAGAAAGATGGACGCGCCTTGACGGCGCATGGAGTCGAGCATGGGGACCGCCGGGTTGTACCGGGTTCTAGCTTCCCCGACCGCACTGAGGGCAATTCATGTTCGCCCAAGATTGTCTTGCGTGTTCGAGAACGTGCGTGATAACCCCGCTCCGCTCCAGATGTCCTGGGCTGTCGGCCAGGACTGCGTGCCGGGAGCGCACACCACCAACCACGACTCACTACCGCGTCTTGCGTACGCGGATACACGGAACACAAAACATGCTCTTCGATTGGGTCTACGGAATGTTTTCCAACGACCTGGCCATCGACCTCGGGACGGCCACGACGCTGACATTCGTCAAGGGTCGCGGGATCGTCGCGAACGAGCCGAGCGTGGTCGCCGTACAGGCGGCCGCGCAGGGTGCCAAGAAGGTGCTCGCCGTCGGCAAGGAAGCCAAGGAGATGCTCGGCCGCACGCCGGGTAACATCGTCGCGATTCGCCCGATGAAGGATGGCGTGATCGCCGACTTCGAGGTCACCGAGGCGATGCTGCGCTACTTCATCCAGAAGGCGCACCAACGACGCACCCTGGTGCGGCCGCGCGTGATCGTGAGCGTGCCGTCCGGGATCACCGAGGTCGAGAAGCGCGCGGTGCGCGACTCGGCGCTCGCGGCGGCGGCGCGCGAGGTCTACCTGATCGAGGAGCCGATGGCGGCCGCGATCGGCGGTGGCCTGCCGATCACCGAGCCGACGGGCAACATGATCGTCGATATCGGCGGCGGCACCACCGAGGTCGCGGTGATCGCGCTCGCGGGCGTCGTGCTGAGCAAGTCGATTCGCGTCGCCGGCGACAAGATGGACGAGGCGATCGTCCAGTACATCAAGCGCAAGTACAACCTGCTCATCGGCGAGCGCACCGCCGAGATCATCAAGAAGGAAATCGGAAGCGCGTATCCGCTCGAGGAGCCGCTCACCGTCGAGGTCAAGGGTCGCGATCTCGTCGCCGGCGTGCCCAAGACGCTGCTGGTCAACTCCGACGAGATCCGCGAGGCACTGCAGGAGCCGGTCAACGCGATCGTCGATGCGGTGCGCAGCGTGCTCGAGCGGACGCCGCCCGAGCTATCGGCCGACATCGTCGACAAGGGCGTCGTCCTGTCCGGCGGTGGCGCGCAGCTCAAGAACCTCGACGTGCTGCTGCGCGAGGAGACCGGGTTGCCGGTCATGGTGTGCGAGAACCCGCAGCTCGCGGTGGTGCTGGGGACGGGGAAGGTGCTCGACGAGCTCGACCTCCTGCACGAGATCGCGCTGCAGTAGGTGTCGCCGTCGTGATGACGTTGCGCCGTCGGATCGTGGACTGGAGCCTGACCGGGCTCCTGATCCTGATCCCGGCGCTGGTGCTGCGCGCGAGCCTGTCGCGTGGCGAGCCGAGCACGCTCGACAGCGCGGTGCTGCGGATCACCGCGCCGCTGCAGGCGGCGGTGTCGTGGGTGGTCGAGGGGGTCGGTGGGCTGTGGTCGAGCTACGTCGCGCTGGTCGACGTCGAGGACGAGAACGACGAGCTCCGCGCCGACAACGATCGTCTGCGCAAAGAGCTCGCGACGATGACGCGCAAGGCGTACGACGTCGAGGCGCTCGAGGATCTCGCGCTGGTCAAGCGCCGGACCGACGCCGACATGGTCGGTGCGCGCGTGATCGGCGCGCCGGTGTCGCCGCAGTTCCGCGTGCTGCGGCTGCGGATCGATCGCGGCGAGCGCGAGGTGCGCCCGAACATGGGCGTGATCGCCGGGCAGGGGCCCGTCGGCTGGATCGACAAGGTGTTCGGTGACTACGCCGACGTCGTGCTGGTCAGCGACATCCGGTCGTCGATCGACGTCGTGGTCAAGCGCACCGGTCGCCGCGGGTTCCTCGTCGGGCTCGGGCGCAACGACTCGTACGCCTGCAAGATCGAATCGCTCGTGCTCGCGAGTCAGCCCGATCTGCGCGCGAAGGTCGGCGACGAGATCGTGACCTCCGGCCGCGGCACGATCTTTCCGCCCGGTCTCGTGGTCGGCAAGATCAGCAAGCTCGAGGGAGACGACGGCATGGACCAGAAGGTCGAGGTCGAGCCGTCGGTCGACTTCGGTCGACTCCGCGCGGTGATGGTGCTGCTGGCGCCGCCGCCGCCCGCCGATCCCGACGCCAAGAGCCACAAGCGCAGCCCGCGCGCGTTCGAAGAGAGGGCGCTGTGAGCCTCGCGAGCGAGCACCCCGTGCCCACGTCGCGCGATCTCGAGAGCGCTCGCCGGGGTAGCTCGCGAAAGCGAGGCGTTCCATGAGGACGGGAACGCTCGTGCTCGTCGCGTACCTCGCGTGCGTGGTGGTCGCCGCGATCTGGCGCCTGATGCCCATCGCGTTCCTCCACGACGCGATCCCCGACATCGGTGCGCTGACCGCGGCGTATCTCGGGCTGACCGCGCGCCGCAACGTCGCCCCCGCGGTCGGCGGCTCGGTGGTGCTCGGCTATCTGTCCGATCTGATCTCGGGGACGCCGCCGGGACTCGCGGCGCTCGTGCTCGGGCTCACCTGCCTGATCGCCCGCGCGGCGCAGCAACGGATCTACGTGCGCGGCGTGGCGATGGCGATCGGCTTCTCGGCGTTCGTCGCCGTCAGCGTCGGCGTGGTCACGCTGGTCGTCGGCGCGTTGTACGGCGTGCCCGGTCTCGGCACGGCGGTCACGCTCCAGCACATCGCGCTGGTCACGCTCGCGACCGCGCTCGCCGGACCGGTGGTGTACCGGTTGTTCCGCCGCATCGACGCGGCGTTCGCGCGCACGCATCGCGAGCGCGATGCCGCGCTGGAAGGGTTGGCGCCCTGATGCTGCTGAGGAACAGCAGCTCGAACAGCTCCGGCGGGATCGCGTTGCCCGAGCTTCACCGCCGCCTCAAGTGGGTGGCGCTGTTCGGCATCGTGGCGTTCGGCGTGTTGATCGCGCGGCTCTACCAGCTCCAGGTGATGCGCGGCGAGGGCTACTACGAGCGCACCGTCTCGAACGTGGTCAAGGAGCGCTACCTGCCGAGCGTGCGCGGCAAGATCCTCGACGTCCACGGCGTGCCGCTCGCCGCCAACCGTCCCGCGTTCAACATCTACGTGACGCCGGGCAAGCTCGGCGCTCGGAACGACACGCTCGACAAGCTGTCCCAGGTGCTCGGGCTCTCCGGCGACGAGATCGATCAGATCGAGAAGCGGCTCGCGATCGGTCGCAAACGCGATCCGTCGCATCCGGTGATGGTGCTCGAGGATCAGGGGCGCGATCGCGCGGCGCTCGTCAAGCAGTCGCTGACGCAGCTGCCGGGCGTCACCGTCAACAACGAGCCGTACCGCTACTACCCGCAGGGCGATCTCGCGGCGCACCTGATCGGCTACATGACGCAGATGACGGCCGAGGAGGCCGAGGAGCGTCCGACCGTCGACACCAGCGAGCTGGTCGGGCGCTACGGGCTCGAGTCCGCGTGGGAGAACTACCTGCGTGGGAAGAAGGGCATCGAGCGCTACGCCGTCGACGCGCGCGGACAGCGGCTCGACGAGAAGACCGCGGCGACACTGATCCAGGGCGATCGCGTGACCGATCCGGTGCCCGGCGCGAACCTCGTGCTCACGCTCGATGTCGAGCTCCAGAAGATCGCCGAGAAGGCGGTCAAGGATTCGCGGGTGCCGGCGGCGGCGATCGTGATCGTCGATCCGAAGACCGGGAAGCTGCGCGCGGTGGTCAGCCGGCCGTCGTTCGATCCCAACATCATGACCGGCCACCTGACGCGCCAGGAGTACGAGCTGCTCGCGCGCGATCCGCGCAAGCCGTTCGTCGACAAGGCGATCCGCGCGACCTACGCACCGGGCTCGGTGTTCAAGTTCGTCACCGCGCTGGCCGCGCTCGAGGACGCGCAGGCCGCGCCCGACGAGAACATCAACTGCACCGGCATCTACGAGCTCGCGCACACCCGGTTCAAGTGCAACGCCGTGCACGGCAAGCTCGACCTGATCGGAGCCATCCAGCACTCGTGCAACGTCTACTTCTGGAAGCTCGCCGAACGGATCGGGCTCGACCGGATCGCGGAGACGGCGCGGATGTTCGGGTTCGGCGCGCCGACCAGCCTCGGTCTCAACGGCGACGGCGCCGGTCGGATCCCGACCAAGGAGTGGTACGAGAAGCGCACCCGCTACAAGGTCGGTTACGCCACCAACGCGGCGACCGGGCAGGGTGACATCGAGGTCACCGTGCTGCAGCTGGCGATGGCGTATGCCGCGATCGCGAACGGCGGCACGCTGTACGTCCCGCAAGTCGTCGATCGCGTCGAGGCGTCGAACGGTCGGTCGATCAACGTGTTCCAGCCCACCGTCGTGCGCGAGGTCAAGGTGTCGACCGACGACCTCGATGTCTGGAAGCAGGGGATGTGGAAGGTGACGAACCAGCTCGGAGGCACGGCCTACGAGCACGGTCACACCGAGGTCGTGCCGGTGTACGGCAAGACCGGCACCGCCGAGATCCGTGGGCGCCGCCATCGCAAGGACAAGGACGAGCGCGACATCGAGAACTGGAACCCGCGCCGCTCGCACGCGTGGTTCGCCGGCTGGGCGATGAACGCCAACGACGAGCCCGATCTCGTGATCGTCGTGCTCGTCGAGCACGGTGGTTCGGGCGGCCGCGTGGCGTGGCCGATCGCGCGCCATATCTTCGAGCGCTATTACGGTCCCAACGGGCCGGGGGCTTCGCGTTCGAGGCCCGTCGACCGCAAGATGATCGAGGCCCACCGGTGAGGGGCACCGGCCTCCAGCTGCCGCGTGCGACGATCGGTGTCAGCCGCTGGCGCCGGTTCCGGGCCGCGGTCGACTGGCCGTTGATCTTGGCCGTGATCGCGCTGTGCACGATCGGCCTGCTCAACCTGTACTCGGCGACGCACGGCACCCGTCACCACACCAAGTTCGACACCCAGGTGAAGTGGATGGTGGTCGGGGCGATCGGGTTCGTGGTCGCCACCGCGATCGACTACCGGGCGCTCGTGCGACTCGCCTGGATCGGGCTCGGTGTCGCGATCCTCCTGCTCGTCGTCGTACGACTGATCGGCGACGACGCCCACGGCAAGGGCAGTTACCGCTGGCTCAACATCTTCGGGATGGGAATCCAGCCGTCGGAGCTGGCCAAGCTGATGGTGATCCTCGCGCTCGCCCAGCTGTTCTCCGACGATCTCACGCACACCCCACCGATCGTGCTCGCCGCCAAGGCGCTCGGTCTCGCGATCCCGATCGGGCTGATCGCGATCCAGCCCGACCTCGGAAGCGCGGTGCTGCTCGCGCTGATCGTGCTCACCGTCGGCTTCTTGGTGATGCCGTCGGTGTGGCCGATGGTTCACGTCACGCTCGCCGGTCTGCTGTCGATCCCGATCCTCTGGGAGACGATGCACGACTACCAGAAGAACCGGATCCTGGCATTCCTGGATCCGGGCTCCGATCCGACCGGTAACGGCTGGCACACCCGGCAGTCGATCTTCGCGGTCGGCTCCGGGAAGATCTGGGGCAAGGGGTTCGGCGAGGGCACGCAGAACCAGTTCGACTTCTTGCCCGAGCACTGGACCGACTTCCCGTACTCGGTGTGGGCCGAGGAGTGGGGCTTTGTCGGGTCGGTCGTGCTGGTCGTGATCTTCGGGTTCTTGCTCGTGTGGATCTTGAACGCCGCGCTGTCCGCGCGCGATCGGATGGGCGCGGCGATCTGCGTCGGCGTCGGGGCGATGACGTTCTGGCACGTCGTCGTCAACATCGCGATGGTGCTCGGGCTCGCGCCCGTGGTCGGCGTCACGTTGCCGTTCATCTCCTACGGGGGCAGCTCGCTGGTCGTGTTCCTGTGCGCGATGGGGTTGGTCGCCAACGTATCCCTGCGCAAGCACGGGTATTGATCGTCGCTGTACGATCGCTGCGCGATCGCTGAACACCACGCGCGTATCGCACGCATCGATCGGATAAGCGCTGCCGGTGACCCGACCGGCGTTGTCGGTTGTCGTCGATTCCCGGCCGCGATATCCGTGTGCCGTGATCCACACGTCTGTACGTTCGTCCCTGTTCTCGATCGCGGTCACCGCCGCACTCGTTGCTTGCGGCACCGACTCCACCGGTGGCGGAGACGATGGCACGACCCCAGACGGCGCGACCCAGAGCGACGGCAAGACGCTGTTCGTCAAGAACTGCGCGAGCTGTCACGGCGATGGCAGCGGGGGCAACCTCGGCCCGACGATCCTGAACCCGGTCACCGGTTACGCGACGTACGTCGTGCGCCACGGCCGCAACGAGATGGGCTTTCCGGGTGGGGGCATGGCCGCCCTCGACGCCAACGCGGTGACCGACGCCGAGCTGACGTCGATCCTCGGTTACCTCGGCGAGGCCGAGAAGCCGGCCACGGGCGCGGAGTTGTACGGTCGGTTCTGTACCAACTGCCACGGCGCCGACGGTCGCAGTGGTCGGGTCGGTAAGAACATCGCGCGCGAGGCCAACAACGTCAGCTTGCTGATCCGGTTCGGGCACGGTGGCACCAGCTACGGCTCGCGCACGAGCTACATGCCGTCGTGGACCGCCACGGAGATCACCGACGCCGAGGTCGGGTTGATCCGTAGCTACGTCTCCAGTCTCTGACGCGCTCGCGCCTCCGTCGATCGGGAGATCGCGACTTCGCGAATCCGGTGCACGCGGCGAACACGTGACGTGCACCGGCCGCGTGAACGAACGCCAAAACCCACGTGTTCTCGCGGCACGTGGCTTGCTCTTCTCGGAGTCATCGGCGGCTCGACGAGCCGCTCGGACGAGACCTCCCACGAGGTCCCTCGACGAGAACGACGCCGATGGCGATCGACTCCGGCGAGACACCCACCACGTCCGAGTCGCTCGCCCGGGCCGTCGTCCGTTTCGGGTCACGACGCGATCGAGCGCGCGAGCTCGTGGATCTGCAGCGCCGGTACCGACCGGGGATCGCCGAACCACCCGGCGCGTTCGAGGGACACGCTGAGCGTGGGCTGCCATCGCGACGACCGCATCAGGTGCTCGAACGCGCGGCGCACGCCTCGCCGTTCGCGGGAAAACCCGATCACGAAGCCGGGGATCCGGGCGAGCGCGGCGGCGTGTTCGACGACGTACTCGATCGCCGAGCGCGCGAACCGACCGAACCGCACCGGCGAGACGATGGCGACCGCACGGAAGTCGTGAGGAGGTGGCGCCGAGCCGGCCTCGAACGCGGGGACCTCGGAGGTTCCGGCGCGGTGTTCGAGCTCGAGCACGAGGGCCCGCACGATCGCGGCGGTCTGCGCGTCCGTTCCGGCGTGCGCGACCAGGATGCGGTCGCGGGGGAGATCTTCGAGCGCGAATTCGGTCGATCCTTCGGCGAACACCATGGGGCGGCTCCAGGGTGAGGGGAGGGGCTACGGCAACGAGGTGCGCGGAGCACCTGCAGGCCTCGCGCCACCGGGTGGTCCGCACGGTTACGGCGATCCGCGCGCACGTCTGGCGATGGTCCGGACGATCGAGCGCAAGCCCGTCGCGCTCGATCGTCCGGTTCGATCGTCGTGTTCGGGAGGTTCCCTACCGGAAACGCCGAGCGAACGCGGCGTGGTTCGGCGAGCCTTCCCCGCCGATCACCGCGAAGCAGACCTCGTCGAACGCACCCGCGTAGTCTGTTTCGAGCAACGCTCCGAACGCGTCGGCGACCATCACCGGATCGTTGCCGAACACGCCCGCGCCCCACGCGCCGAGCACCAGGCGCGCGACGCGGTGGTGCACCGCCACCGCGAGCACGAGCCCCGCACGCCGGCGCAACGCCGCCTCGACCACCTCGGCGTCGAAGCGCTCCTGCTGGCGGAGTGCACCGGCGTTCGGCGCGGCGCACGTGATCACCGATGCCAGCACCGGTGCGTCGAGCCAGTCGCCACGGTCGTCGCGGAAGAACGGCACGTGCGGCGACCAGATCGCGAGGTCGAGGTACACCACCGAACGGTGTGCGCGGTTGCGATCGTAGTGGTCGCGTTGCGCGAGCAGGCACGGATACAGCGCGCTCGATCGCGCGAGCGACTCTTCCTGCGCCTGCGCACCACCGAGGAACCCGCCACCCGGGTTCTTCGCCGAGGCGAAGTTCAGGCACGCGAGGTGACCTCCCGACCGCGACGCGAGGCGCACGATCGCCTCGATCGTGGTCTCGTGCGTCACTTCGATCGTGGTGCGGCTCGGTGTCCGCGCGCCGCCGGTGGGTCGCAGCGATCCATCGCCGAGCTCGTAGAGGCGCGTGCCGTCGTGCGCGGCCGCGAGCGCCTCGCCGATCGCGACGCGCTGTCCGCGCGCGTTGGTGTACTCGCCGAGCTCGCACGCCGTCAGCGTGGTCTTCGCGATCTGTGCCTTGGCTCCGCGCGAGACGTGGTTCACCCGATCGTACGGGTCGACGGCGTCGCCGACGTTCGGGAACACCAGGAACGCCGGTGGCACCGCCTCGACCAGCCACACGCCGTTCGCCGACCGATAGAACACGTGTCCGGCATCCGCCATCGCATCGGCACGCACGGTCAGGATCACCGGCTTGCCGCGACGGCCTCCGACCTTGGTCGCCGTGTCGCGATCGGCCGACAGGTGGACGTGGTGACGTGCGCCCTTGATCAGGCCGCCCGTGCGGATGCTCGCGAGAACCTTGTCGACGGTGCCGTGGTAGAGCACGGCCGGTGGCGGCGCCGGGGCGAGGGCCAGATCGACCCCGACCGAATGGCCCTGGTTCGCGCGGATCTTCGCGCCGTCGGGCGACAGCGCGAATCGCTGCTTGTCGGAGCTGCGGACGATATCGTCGAGCTCGGCGCGCGTGATCGGCGTGCCGTGTGCCGCCGCCGCCGCGAGCAACGCCTCGACGCCGGTCCAGCCGGCGTCATCGAGCGTGATGCCGATCAGGTCGGGCTGGTGGCGGAGGACGAGGGACAGGAACTTGGATAGACGAGTCGACACGATGGAACACCATTAGATGGTGTTCAATATACACGAACAAGAAACGCCGTCAAGATGGTTTCGATCGGCGACGCCGCCACTTTGTGCCATCGACGCCTCGCCCGCTCGATTACTGCGCGAGATGTGACAAGGTGTTCCTATCATGGACCGTCCCTCGATCCGCCAGCTCGAGTGCGCGGTAGCCGTGGCCGACCACGGCAACTTCCACCGCGCCGCCCGAGCGCTCGGGATCTCGCAACCGGCGCTGTCGGCGCAGATCCAGAGTGCCGAACGCACGCTCGGGGTCCAGCTGTTCGAACGCGATCGCCGGAGCGTGTTGGTCACGCCGGCGGGCGAGGAGGTGATCGGGCGCGCGCGCCTCGCGCTGACTGCCGTCGACGAGGTGGCGTCGGCTGCTCGACGACGCGGAGAGCCGCTGGTCGGACCGTTCCGGTTCGGCGTGATCCCGACGATCGCGCCGTACTGGTTGCCGGCGCTCTTGCCGGCGGTTCGCGAGTGCTATCCCGAGCTCGAGCTGATCCTCGTCGAGGACCAGACCGCGCGACTGCTCGCCCAGCTCGATGCCGGGCGCCTCGACGTCGCGTTGCTCGCGTTGCCGGTACCGGGGGATGTCACCGCGACCGAGATCGTTCACGAGCGCTTTGTGGTCGCGGCCCATCGCGACGCACCGATCATCAAGAAGCGCGGTCGCATCCACGAGAAGGATCTCGACGACGAGACCGTGCTTCTCCTCGAGGACGGTCACTGCTTGCGCGATCAGGCGCTCGCCGTGTGCGAACGAGCCGGTGCCGTCGAGTCGCTCGAGGTCCGTGCGACCAGTCTGCCGACGCTGGTGCAGATGGTGGCAGGTGGGATCGGCATCACGCTGTTGCCGGAGGCGGCGGCCAGCGCCCTGGTGACCCGCCGCGGACCGGTGATGACCGCGCCGATCACGCATCCGCCGGGTCGCACGATCGGCCTGGTGTGGCGCACCAGCTCGGCGCGGTTGCGCGAGTACAAGCTCCTCGCCGACGTGCTCCGCGAGAGCGCGCACGAGTACATCACCAGCTTGCGCCGGTGAATCGGACGAGAACGCGGCCGCGGGGCCGGATCTACAGGTGCTTCTGGATCTCGGCTTCGAGCTTGCTGCGGGGGGCCGCGCCGACCAGCTGGCCGACGACCTTGCCACCCTTGAAGATCAAGAGCGTGGGGATCGAGCGGATGCCGTACTGCTGCGGGACCACCTGGTGATGGTCGACGTCCATCTTGGCGACCTTGAGCCGGCCCTGGTACTCGGTGGCGAGCGCGTCGACGGTGGGCGCGATCTGCTTGCAGGGGCCACACCATACGGCCCAGAAGTCCACCAGCGTCGGAATCTCGGATTTGAGGACTTCCGACTCGAAGTTGCTATCGGTGAGCTCCTTGACGTTCGCGTTGGCCATAGGTCGTTTACCTCCGAAGGTCCCCTTATGTAACCCCCTGGGGTGCTGCTGGCAACCTGGACACCTAGGCGGCTGCATCCCCGAGCGGTAGAATTCTCCCAAGCATGTCGCGCCTCTTTATCTCGGTGGAGCGCCTCGATGCGTGGACAGCAGAGGGGCGTGCGTCACTCGAGGGTGATCGGATGACGCTCACCGAGCTCGGACGCGCATTCGTGATGAAGCCCGGCGTCCACTTCATCCGCGCCACCGGCCAAGATCACGACCCCAACGACCTCGTGGGTCTGGTGAAATCCAAGGAATGGCTCGACGAGCACGGCGGCGAGCAGTTCGAAAGCTCGGTGATCCTCAAGGATACCGCGTACGACGTGATCGACGGCTTCATCGGCGAGCCGCTACCGCCGTGAGCGAGGTGGGCGGAGTGTGAGCGCACCGCTCGATGCTGTGACGGCGGGGCAGCGGCTCCTTTCGGTCGCCCCATCGCCGGCGTTCTGGGTCGCGATCGCGGCCTACGCGGCGGCGACCGCGGCGCTCCTCGGCGTGCTCGCCGGCAAGGCCAAGGCGCGCCCGCTCGCGATCGCCCTGGTGGCGGTCGCGTTCGCGGCGCACGGCACCGACATCGGGTGGCGCGGCACCGAGCACGTGCACCCGGCGCAGTCGGTGCGCGAGGCGATCGGCTTTCTGGCCTTCATCATCACCGGCGGCTACCTGCTCGCGAGCGCACGCTATCGCCTCACGATCGGCGGCGTCTTGTTGATGCCGGTGTCGATGATCATGCTGCTCGCCGCCCGGCTGACGCCCGCGGGGTCCGCGCGAGAGGACCTGTCGGTGCTCGGGCGGATCCACATCTCGCTCGCGACCGTCGGGGTCGGCGTGTTCGCACTCGCGAGCGCGCTGTCGGCGATCTACCTGGTGGAGGATCGCGCGCTCAGAAAGAAGAAGTTCGACGCCGCGGCGTTCAAAGATCGCGGCGCGCCGCTCGAGGCGCTCGACCGGGTCAGCCACCGGTTGATCTGGATCGGGTTCCCGATCTTCACGCTCGCCCTCGTGCTCGGTGCGATCTGGGTCAGCAAGCTCGGCGAGTCGCTCGATCGCCCGGAGTACCCGCTCGCGGCGGTGACCTGGCTGGCGTTCGGGGGCCTCCTCGTCGCACGTCAGGTCTACGGCTGGCGCGGGCGGAAGGCCGCTCGGCTCTCGCTCGCCGGGTTCGCCGCTGCGGTGCTGGTGCTCGTGATCTATTTGCTGCGGAGGATCGCGGCGTGAGCGAGCTGTTCGTCGTCGGGATCAGCTGGCGGACCGCGGTGGTCGCGGTGCGCGAGAAGCTGGCATTCCCCGAAGACGAGATCGAGCCGGCATTGCGCGCGCTGGTCACCGCGCATCCGGTGGCCGAGGCGCTGCTGGTCTCGACGTGCAACCGGGTCGAGGTCTACGGCGTGGCGCGGCCCGGCACCGACGCGATCGGCGCGGTCCGGACGTTCCTCGCCGAGCAGCGCGGGCTGGCGCTCGCCGCGGTCGCCGACGTGCTCTACGACCACCGAGGCGACTCCGCCGTGCGCCACATCTTCAAGGTCGCGAGCGCACTCGATTCTCTCGTGATCGGCGAGGCCCAGATCCTCGGTCAGCTCAAGGCGGCCTACGCGACGTCCGGAACCGCCGGCACGTCGGGCCCCGTGCTCGGCCGCTGTCTCGAGCGTGCGTTCGGCGTCGCCAAGCGAGTTCGCACCGAGACCGCGATCTCGCGCGGTGCAGCCAACGTCTCGACGGTCGCCGTCGAGCTGTCCCGTCGCGTGTTCGACGACCTCGACGGCAAGCGCGTGCTGGTGGTCGGCGCCGGCAAGATGTCGCGGCTGGCGGCCCGCCACCTGTACGCCTCGGGCGCGCAGGACATCTCCGTCACCAACCGGTCGCCGGCCAAGGCGGAGATCCTGGCCGCCGAGATCGACGGTGTCGCGCGGCCGTGGGAGCAGCTCGAACAGCTGCTGATCGATGCCGACATCGTGATCAGCTCGACCGGCGCGCGCGAGCCGATCCTGACGCGTGCGCTGTTCAAGAAGGTGATGAAGAAGCGCAAGTGGCGCCAGATCGCGGTGATCGACATCGCGGTGCCACGCGACGCCGACCCCGCGATCGGCGAGCTCGATAGCGTGTACTTGTTCGACATCGACGACCTCGAGAAGATCGTCGCGGCCAACCTGTCGGAGCGCGCGAAGGCGGCGGAGCAGGCGGGGCGGATCGTCGAGCACGAGGCCGGACAGTTCGAGCAGTGGCTGCGCGTCCAGGGCGTGGTGCCGACGATCAAGGCGCTGCGCGAGCGGTTCCACGCCGTGGCCGACGGCGAGCTCCAGAAGGCCCTCGAGCAGCTGTCGCGCCGCGACTACTCGCGCGACCAGCAACGCGAGCTGCTGCAGCGCACCGTGCAGCTGATCGTCAACAAGCTGCTCCACACGCCGACCGCGGCCCTGCGCGAGTCGGTGGGGGACGAGGCGATGCTCCGGGCGGAGGTCGCGTGCGCCCTGTTCGGGATCGATCCCGAGGAGGAGGAGGCCGCCGGGACCGACACGACAAACCCCGAGTCCGAGCCGACGCTGGCGCCGGCTTCCGTGGCAGAGTCGGAGACCGTGCAGAAGAAGGCCGGGATGCAATGACGAGGTGCAATCAGTAATGAGCGAACGGATCGTGATCGCGACGCGCGGCAGCAAGCTCGCGCTGTGGCAGGCCGAGCACCTCAAGGCGCGGATGATGGCCGTGATGCCGGGGCTCGAGGTCGCGCTCGAGGTGATCAAGACCTCCGGGGACATGATCCTCGATCGCCCACTCGCCGAGGTCGGCGGCAAGGGACTGTTCGTCAAGGAGATCGAGCAGGCGCTCCTCGACAAGCGCGCCGACCTCGCCGTGCACTCGATGAAGGATGTCCCGGCCGAGCTCGCGCGCGGGCTCGAGCTGTTCGCGGTGTCGAGCCGCGAGGTGCCGTGGGACGCCCTGTGCGTACGCGACGGTGTCGGCGCCACGACGCTCGACGCCTTGCCGAAGGGCGCACGCGTCGGGACGTCGAGCCTGCGGCGCAAGTGCCAGCTACTCGCGAAGCGACCCGACCTCGAGATCCTGATGCTCCGCGGCAACGTGCCGACGCGGGTCGGCAAGCTCGAGGCCGGCGAGTTCGACGCCATCGTCCTGGCCGCTGCCGGGCTCACGCGGCTCGGCATGGCCGATCACATCACCCAGGAGTTGCCGCTCGAGATCTCGATCCCCGCGGTCGGGCAGGGCGTGCTCGGGATCGAGACGCGTAGCCGGACCTACGAGTCCGATCCGTTCGTGCTCGAGCTCGTCCATCGCGCGATCCACGATGCCGCCGAGGCGCGCCGTGTCGCCGCCGAGCGCGCGTTCCTGCTCGAGATGGGTGGCAGCTGCCAGACCCCGCTCGCCGCGCATGCGGTCGACGCCGGCGGTCAGATCCGGATCGTCGCGATGTGCGGGATGCCGGATGGCTCGAAGATCCTCCGCGCCGAGGCCGAGGGCAGCCCCGACGACGCCGAGGCGCTCGGCAAGGGCATCGCTCGGGATCTGCTCGGACGCGGGGCCGCCGAGATCTTGCAGGCGACGAACTGACCCCCCCGCCGAGCTCGCCCGTGTCGATCCTTCGACCAGGCCCGCCCACGATCTAGACGAGGTCTCGGGGACGTCCGTCCCGGCAAGTCGGGCATCCACGGACGGAAGACCCGGCGCGTTCGCGAGGCAACACGCCGAGTTGGCGGCACCCACCGGGCGGTACGGTGCTTGCGTGAACCAGCTACGTGCGCCTCCTCGTGCTGTCCATCGTCCTGATCGCAGGCGCACCGATCGCGTCGGCGTGTCCCAGGGGGGCCACGTGCGTGGTCGCGGAGACACGAGACTCCGCGAGCGGCCCCGCCGAGCACTCTCGACAGCGCATCGCGCTCGTCCGCATGCCCCACCGAGGTGGGGCCGCGGAAGCGAAGTCGGGTGGCGATGACTCCGGTAGCGAGACGGCGAGCACTCCAAATGCCGCCGATCGCACGGTGTCACTCCGTCCCGCGCTGCACGTCGATCATCCGCAGCCGGTGTCGCTCGCGTTGCGCGCGCCGGTGGCGCGACGGCCCGCGTTCGAGATGCCGTGGATCTGGCGCGTGCTTCGTCGCGAGGTCTATCGCCGCCTGCCCCGCCACGAAGACCCGCACTTCACGCTATCGCTCGCGCCGGTCGTGGTCGACGGTACGTTCGATACCGTGCCGGGCGTCGGCGTGGCTGGCGACTTCTGAGCCCGGTTTCGCGAGCGCGTTGATCGATCCGATCGGCGATCACGGTCGTATGCTGCGCGTCATGCGTGTTGCCGCCGTTTCGCTCGTGCTGATGCTCGCGCTGTTTGCGTGTGCGCACGCACCGAACGTACCGTTTCGACCCGAGACGCCGGCGCCGGCGGGCGAGGAGGTCGGGAGCTTCCAGGCCGCCGACGGCACCCAGCTATTCCGCCGCAAGTGGCCCGCGACCTCCGCGCCGCAGAAGGGCGTGTTGATCATCCAGCACGGTCTCAACGATCACTCCGACAACTACGATCACCTCGCGCGTCGCGCCGCCGCGGCGGGGTTCGCCGTCTACGCAGCCGACCTCCGCGGTCACGCGCGCTCCGCGGGACCGCGCGTCGCACCGAGGGATTGGCAGGACTACGTCGACGATCTCGATCGGTTCATCGGCCTCGTACACCTTGCCGAGCCGGGCCAACCGATCTTCATCATGGGTCACTCGATGGGCGGCGCGATCGTCGCGGCCACCGTGGTCGAGCGACAGCCACCGGGGATCGCGGGCGTGATCCTGTCGGGTGCGGCACTGAACCTCGGCGTGCCGCCGATCGGCGTCGCCGGCGTGCGGCTGCTCGGCGTCATCGCGCCGAACCTCGGGGCCCTCGACCTGAAGCCCGAGGACTTCTCGAGCGACCCCGCCGTGGTCGCGGCGATGAAGAAGGATCCGCTGGTCGAGCTCGGCCCCAACCCGGCGCGCACCGCCGCCGGGCTCGCCGCCGGGGCGGCGTCGTTCTGGGCCCACATCGATCGTCTGACCATGCCGGTGCTCGCGCTGCACGGCACCAAGGATCTGCTGACCGCGCCGTCGGGAAGCCGCGCGTTGATCGAGGCCGCGCCGGCCACCGACAAGACGTTGCGGATCTACGAGGGCTTCAAACACGACCTCGTGCACGAGCCCGACGGCACGCGCGTCGAGGACGACATCCTCGCGTGGCTTGCGGCGCACACCGGTGGACCCGCGGTGAAGCCGCCGCCGATCTTCACGGGTCCGCTGCGCGGCGATCCGAGCGGGACCGTGCTCGGCATCGAGCTCGGTGGTGGGCTCGGGCTGGTCTCCAGCGGCGGCACCACGTCGAAATCCGGGCTCGGCGAGCTACGCGTGCACTTCGGCAAGCGCGTTCCGATCGGGCTCGGTGGCGCGGCGCGCGCGACGATCACGTCCGACGGCTTCGCCGGCGCGTTGATGCCGATCGGCATCGGCGTGCGCTTGGGTGGCGCGATGCTCGGTGTCGCCGGCGGGATCTCGACGATTCCCGACGGGCTGCACGCGGCGGTTCCCGTCGGCGCGTGGCTCGAGCTGCCGCTGGGTCCATTCCACGCGACGATCGACGCGCAGCTCGACTACCGGATCGCCGGCGATCCGGCGCGAGCGGCGGCGCTGTCGAGCGATCTCGCGCAGGCGGGTATCGCGCTGCGGCTGCCCGGCGATCGCACGTACTGGCCGCGCGCGCACGCCGGCGTCGGGCCGTATCTGCGCGGCGGCGTGATCGATGCCGGCGGAAGCGACCCCGCGTACGCGATCACGCTCGGCCTCGAGCTCTATGGCGCCGACTAACGGTGCTGCGTGTACACGAACGTGATGTACGTGCAGATCGGTACGGGTTCGGAGTCGACAAGAAACGGTGAGTAGCGCCACGCGTCGAGCGCGAGGACGATCTGACGATCGTAGCGCGGCAGGCCCGTCGACACGACCGGCACCACCGACTCGACCGTGCCGTGTTCGTCGATGCAGACGCGAAAGCGTCCCTTCGCGCGCGTCTCTCCACGAGACATCATCGTCATCTTGTCCTCGGGATCGGGGACCACGAGGCGCGTGCCGGCGATCCGGTGGCCCTCCACGAGCTTCGCGGCGCTCTGCGAGAACATCACCGGTGGCCGCTTGCCTCGCGATGGTGGGGGAGGAAGCGGGATCACCTCGGCCTGCGTGTTGGCACCCGAGGGATACGTCATCCGGGTCATCGCACACACGGGGATCGCGGCGCCGTCGACCTCGAACGGTCGAAACGTCCACTGCTTCGCGGCGGCGACGAACGCCTGATCGGCGAGCAGCGAGTTGGTCTCGAACGAGTCCGCGGAGGTCACGGTCCCCTGGTCGTCGACGCAGACCTTCAGCCACGACTGCACGAACCCCGCGTGATGGGCCGGGTCCTCGAGCTCCGCGAGCGCCACGGTCAGGGGCCCGTCGCGGTCCCCGGTCAGGCGATGGGTCTCGAGTGCCTCGGACGTGATGGTTGGTGCCGTGTCGGTGCTCCTGCGCGCCGAGGCACCGATCCACATCAGGTGAGGGGAATCGCTCTCGACCAGGCGGGCCTCGATCTCGAACCCCGGCGCATACTGGAGGACCGCGACATCGGCGAGCGCATCGTCGCGCGTACTCTGCACGATCGGTAGCGTCGCGAGGCATCGTGCGAACGCGTCGAGCTGCGCGTCACCGTGGATCTCCTGCGGCTTGCCGAACCGGTCGTTGCACGTGTCGTCCACGAACCGTAACCCGCCGTCGGTGACCGAGTCGCGGAGCATTCGACGTAGCGCCGCTGCGTCGCCGCTCGCTCGGATCATCGCGTTGCGCGCGACGAGTCGTGCGTCGTCGTGGTGGATCGCACCGGCAGCACATGCGGCCAGACACCCGAACACGATCACCACCCGCTGCACGCACTCACGATAGCGAACGTGCCGAGGTCAGGGCAATCGTTAGCGCGGGTCAGCGCTTGACCCGTGCGCGCGGGAGCTCGTCGGGCGGCCGCGGGCGGCCGGTGCTCCAGCGACCGAGCAGGATCGCCATCGCGATCAGGCCGGCGATCACGGCGCTCGTGCCGATCACCGGGTGGATGAACGCGTAGGGCGCGGCGACCATGATCCCGAGCGACAGCAGCAGCATGATGCCGACCCGGCGACGGCGGTCGGCGTGGGCGAGCATCACCGCGTTGTCGTCCTCGTCGTCCTCGTCTCGTCGTCGTCGTCGTCGTCCTCGTCGCGGTCGTCGTCCTCGTCCTCGAAGTCTGGCGCGGCTTCGGCCTCGACGTCGATCGGCTCGTCCTCGTCGAGCTCCTCGCCGGCGCCCCCGTGGTCGCGCATCTTGGCGAGGATCGCGGCGGCATCCTCGGCGTCGCTGTCGTCGACGAAGATGTGGAGCGGAACGAAGCTACCGCCGAGGCCCCCGAGCATGCTGGCGTGCTGCTCGGCGTTGATGACCACGGGAATGTCGTGGGCCTCGAGCGCGGCGCGAACCACCGCCGCATCGGCCAGCCCCGAACACGTTCCGATGCGGACCCGCGACATTCCTGGTGTGTAGCACGGAGACTTCGCGAGCGGACACCCGGCAACCAGGTCGACCGGGGAAGCGACGTCGGACCACGACGCCTCAGCGTTGCTTGCCGAGGAGCGTGAGGGCGATGCCGCCGAGGATGGCGAGCGATGCGACGACCAGTCGGGTGGTGACCACCTCGCCGAGCACGACGGCACCGCCGGCCGCGGCGAACACCGGCACGGCGAGCTGCACGATCGCGGCGCGGGTGGGCGCGAGGTGGGGGAGCGCCGCGTACCACAGGCTGTACCCGACGCCGGAGGCGAGGGCACCGGAGGTGACCGCGAGCACGACGCCCGTGGTCGAGAGCGTGCCGTCGCCCGCGATCGGGATGGCGATCAGGAGGAGTGCGGCGAGTGGCAGCGCGCGAACGAAGTTGTCGGCGGTCGATGCGAGCGGACGAGAGGCACCGCGCCCGCGGAGCGAGTACACGCCCCACGCGGTTCCGGATACCGCCATCAGTGCCGCACCGAGTGGGTCGGGGGCGGCGAGACCGGGAAGTACGAGTACGACGAGCCCGGCGGCGGCGATCGCGATGCCGAGCCACTCGATCGAACGCGGGCGTGCACCGCGCACGATGCCCCATCCGATCATCGAGACCTGCACACTGGCGAACAGCACGAGCGCACCGGTCGCGGTGGTGAGCCGGAGGTACGCGAACGAGAACGCCGCGGCGTACGCGAACAGGGCCGCCGCCGACGCCCAGCTACCGTGGCCGCGGTAGCGCGCACGCGACAATACGACGAGCACGATCGCACCCGAGCCGATGCGGATCGCGGTGAAGCTCGCGGCGTCGATCGCACCGTCGCCGAGCGCCGAGCGGCACAAGAGCGAGTTGGCGGCGAACCCGATCAACGCGGTGACGCACAGCGCGATCACCGGAGGTCGCCGCTCGACGGAGGTCACGCGACCAGCGTAACGCGTAGTCGGTTTCGCGGGTGCGGCGTCAGGTCGGCGGCGTCAGGGACGTGGTGGCGGGTGTTCGACGGTGGTGGAACCTCGCCGGTCGTGGACGACACGATGCCCGGTTAGCTGCCGGCACGATCGTCGCTATGCCGAAGCGCCATGCCATCGATCAACAAGATGGAGGGCGACGTGGCCCTGGCGGAGACGCTCGAGGTGCCCGGCGCGTCGCGTCGTTCCAGGCACCGTCGTCGTCGCACCGCGTACGGTCGGCGCGTAGGTCGACGCCGCAGCCGCCGCGAGCCCGGCAAGCCGTGGCATCCGGGACCCGCGATCGGGTTCGTCATCGGTGTCGCGCTGGCGCTGGCGACGGTGCTCGTGCTCCAGCTCGCCGGCTGATCGACGTAGACATCGGCTTCGGTAATCGCTTAGCGAAGTGATGCGCCATCGAGCGTGCGAGGTCTCCCCGGGTGAGGTTTTTTTGCGCCGGGTAAGTCCACCTCCTACGATCACGATGACGTGAAACAACATCGAGCTCTCTCGGCGATCGGGATCGCGCTGTGTGCCGCGCTGGGCACCGGCTGCGCGTCGCAGATCTCCGCACTGCGCAGCGACAACCAGCGGCTGACGCAGTCGGTGTCCGACCTGCGCACCGAGCGACGTGCACAGGAGCGGCGGATCCGCGACCTGCAACGCCAGCTCGATCACGCGCGCGAGAAGCTGGTCGCGGCGACCTACGACGACGCACCGCCGTTGCCGGTCGAGGTCGCGATGCCCAAAACGCCTCCGCCCGCACCGGCACCATCGCCGACCGCACCGCGCGTCGTCGGCGTGACCGACGACGGCGTCGAGATCGTGTACGAGGGCGACGCCGCCGCGGGCAAGAGCGGGATGCCCGAGTCGATGCTCCCGACGCCGGCACCGCGTCGCGCCCGCGCCGATCGCTCCGAGCGACGCACCTACGCGCGGCAGTCGCGGATGCCGACGCGCGAGCGAGCCCCCGATCGAGATGGCGATGCTGCCACCGAGTATCGTGCGGCCGTCGATCTCGTGCGCAACTCCGATCTCGAGCACGCGATCGCCGCGCTCCGCACGTTCGTGTCGCGCCACCCGCACCACGACTACGCCGACAACGCGCAGTACTGGCTCGGCGAGGCGTTCTACAAGCACAAGAACTTCAAACAGGCGCTCACCGAGTTTCGTGCGGTGATCGAGACCTACCCGCGCGGAAACAAGGTCCCCGACGCGCTACTCAAGGTGGGATACTGCTACCTGGCGCTCGGAAAGACCGACAAGGCGAAGGCCGTGCTCGAACAGGTCGTCACCCTCTATCCCAAGAGCCAACCTGCTGCGTTGGCCTCGAAGCGACTGGAGACTCCGTGAAACACTGCGCGATCCGGTATGGACTGTGGGTGTTGCTGGTGCCGGCGGCCGCCAACGCGCAGGTGCCGACGACCGGTGACGTGCCCGTCACCCTCAACCCCGGTGCGTCGGGCACCCAGATTCCGAAGAAGGCGCCGCCGCCGGCTCCCAAGCCGCAGCGCGCACCGGTGATCGTCGTCGGTCCCGACGGCAAGGTCACGACGACCGAGCCCGCCGAGGAACCGCACGGCTACTTCGTCAACAACGACGGCAACCCGTACCGGGAGCCGACCGTCGTGCACTCGGGACCCACCCCCGAGCTCCACGTGGTTCGTAGCGGTGACACGTTGTGGGACATCTGCTGGTACTACTTCAGCGATCCGTGGCAGTGGCCGAAGATCTGGTCGTACAACCCGCAGGTCACCAACCCGCACTGGATCTATCCCGGCGACCTGGTGCGCCTGTTGCCGCGCGGCACGTTCAACGTCGGCAACCAGACCGAGCCGCCGCCCGATGGCGATGGCGGTACTCCGCCGGACGTCGTGCCGCCGCCCCAGCACCACATCGAATCGTCGGTGACGTCGACCGCGTTCGTCGAGAAGTCCGACCTCGACAAGTCGATCACGATCGACGGCTCCGTCGAGGAGAAGATGCTGCTCGGTCCCGGCGACGAGGTCTACCTCAGCTACACGGGCAAGCCGCCGCAGGTCGGCAAGACCTACTCGGTCTATCTCCCCGACCGCCCGGTGAAGGGCTACGGCTCGTACGTGCGGTTGCTCGGTTCGCTCGAGGTGGTGAGCGTCAAGCGCGACAAGCGCGCGCGCGGACGGATCCTCCAGGCCAACATGGAGATCGAGCGCGGCGCCAAGGTCGGTCCGCTGATCACCAAGTTCCGCAACGTGCCGCCGGTGCCGCCCAAGGTCGACCTGCAGGGGACGATCGTCGCGATGCTGACGAAGGATCAGCTGATCGGCGACCGCGGCGAGGTCGTGTTCGTGGCGCTGGGCAAGAACACCGGACTCGTTCCCGGCAACCGGATGTACGTGGTGCGCCGGGGCGACGCCTATCCCGGCACGATGAGCGGCAACGTCGGCGCCGACGATCGCCGGTTCCCGGCACGCGCGCTGGGCGAGATCGTGATCGTCGATGTCGGTCAGAACATCTCGGTCGGCGTGGTCACGCTGGCGGTCCAGGAGATGAGCGTGGGCGACCTCGTGATGATGCAGAAGGCGCGGTAGGGCACCGCTCCCGACCTCGCCAGCACGCACCTTATATAAAGAGCAAGCTCTAAGATGGGGCCGATCTCCCATCTGCAACTGGCTGTAATTATTCGGTGCGTGTCACACGCACTTGACGGACCAGCGCCAGGTAGCTAATTGCATTCCCCTTGTGAGCACGGTGCAGCTTTCTTGGGATTGCTTCCCGGTCCGCCTTCGGGCGATCGGGTGGAAGCGACCGGTGTACGTGCGCGGCCCGCTCGCGATGGATGGCCCGGCGATCGCGATCGTCGGAGCCCGCGCGGCCTCGCGCAATGCCATGGATCGCGCCCACACGATCGCGAAGCACCTGGCCGGTCGCGGCGTGCGCGTGGTGTCGGGTGGCGCGCTCGGGGTCGATGGTGCCGCACATCGCGGTGCGCTCGCGGGCGGTGGTCCCACCACGGTGGTGCTCGGGAGCGGTGTCGACGTCGCGTATCCATCTCGTCACGCACCTCTGTTCGCCGAGGTCGTGAAGCGTGGTGGCGTGCTGGTCAGCATGTGGCCCGATGGCATGCCGCCGCGGCGGTCGACGTTCGTACAGCGCAACCCGCTGATCGCGGCGCTGGCGGACGCGGTGATCGTGGTCGAGGCCGATCTGCGGAGCGGATCGCTGTCGACCGCGCGGGCGGCCGCGGAGATGGGGCGGATCGTCGCCGCGTGGCCGGGCAGTCGCGGCTGTAGCCGTTTGCTCGCGACCGGGGCGTCCGTCGTCGAAGGCATCACCGATGTCGACGCGATCCTCGACGGTCGACCGCGCCGGTTCGAACCGCCGGCGCTGGATCCGATCACGCAGCGCGTGCAACGCGCGATCGCGGAGGGGGCACGAGGGGTGGACGAGATCGTCAACACAACGAAGTTGTCGGTGCGCGAGGTGATCCGCGCACTCGCGAGAGGTAGGCAGTGAGCAAAACCGACGACAAGACGAAGACCACGAAGAAGAAGGCGACTTCGTCGAAGTCGAAGTCGAAGACCTCGACGAGCAAGTCGGCGAAGAAGCCGGCGAGCAAGAAGACCGCGAAGGCCACGAAGTCGAGCCCCAAGGAGACCGGCGCCAAGAAGGGCGCCAAGCCCGTCAACGCCGACGAGCAAGCACCGGTCACCAAGGGCAGCGCCGCCAAGGGCAAGGCCAAGGCTCCGAAGAAGCTGACCAGGGCACAGCTCCGCCGCCAGAAGGCCAAGCAGGACGACCTCGAAGCCGAGGCCATGGAGGCCGCGGAGAAGAAGAAGAAGCCCAAGAAGGTCAAGCCGGGCTCCGCGCTGGTGGTCGTCGAGTCACCCGCCAAGGCCAAGACCATCGGCAAGTACCTCGGCCCCAACTACGTCGTGAAGGCGTCCGTGGGTCACGTGCGCGACCTGCCGAAGTCGAAGATCGGCGTCGACTTCGAGAATCAGTTCGAGCCCACGTACGAGATCATCGAGGGCAAGAAGCGCGTGGTCGCGGAGATCCGCAAGGCCGCGCGCGAGAACGAGACCGTGTACCTCGCCTCCGACCCCGATCGCGAGGGCGAGGCGATCGCGTGGCACATCGCCGAGGAGATCCGCGGCGAGAACAAGAACCTCCGCCGCATCCTGATCAACGAGATCACGAAGAAGGGGGTCACCCAGGCGATCGAGAGCCCGCGCGAGATCGACATGGACAAGACCAACGCGCAGCAGACGCGTCGGATCCTCGATCGCCTGGTCGGCTACGAGATCAGCCCGATCTTGTGGAACAAGGTCCAGCGCGGGTTGTCGGCGGGTCGCGTGCAGAGCGTCGCGGTGCGGCTGGTGTGCGAGCGCGAGGAAGAGATCAACGCGTTCAAGCCCGAGGAGTACTGGTCGGTCGACGTCACGTGCAGCAAGCCGGGGACGCCGCCGCCGTTCGAGTCGCGGATCTTTCGCTGGAAGGGCGAGAAGGCCGAGCCCAAGACCAAGGAGCAGGCCGACGAGATCGCGACCGAGCTCGCGGCAGGCGCGGCGCAGGTGGCGTCGGTCGAGCGCAAGGAACGGCGCAAGAAGCCGCAGGCGCCGTTCATCACGTCGCGTCTGCAGCAGGACGCCGCGCGCAAGCTGCGGTTCTCCGCGAAGCGCACGATGGCGCTCGCGCAGCGCCTGTACGAAGGCGTCGACATCGGCGAGGACGGCCCGACCGGCCTCATCACGTACATGCGTACCGACTCGACGCGGATCTCCGACGACGCGATGACGGCGGTACGCGAGCTCGTCGTCAGCACGTACGGCGCCGAGTACCTGCCCGAGAAGCCCAACACGTACGGCAACAAGGAGCGCGCGCAGGACGCCCACGAGGCGATCCGGCCGACCCAGGTCGAGCTCACCCCCGAACGCGTCGCGGCGGCACTCGCCGGTCACCCCGAGGGCCCCGAGCTGGTCAAGCTGTACACGCTGATCTGGCAGCGGTTCGTGGCGTCGCAGATGGTGCCCGCCGTGTACGACGCGACCACGATCGATATCGAGCGCGGCGAGGCGCGGCTTCGCGCGACCGGTCAGGTCATGAAGTTCGCCGGCTACACCAAGGTCTACGAGGTGTCGGAGACCGACGACGCCAAGGCCGAGGCCGCCGAGAGCGCCGATCGCCTGCTGCCGCCCCTCGAGGTCGGCGACGCGATCACGCTCGATTCGATCCGGCCCGAACAGCACTTCACCCAGCCGCCCCCGCGGTTCTCCGAGGCCTCGCTGGTCAAGGAGCTCGAGGAGCGTGGCATCGGCCGGCCGTCGACCTACGCGTCGATCATGTCGACGATCGTCGACCGCGGTTACGTCGAGAAGGAGAGCGCGCGGTTCCGGCCGACCGAGCTCGGCATCCTGGTCAACGGGTTGCTCGTCGAGAGCTTCCCCGAGATCGTGTCGAGCGAGTTCACCGCCAAGATGGAGGGTGACCTCGACAAGGTCGAGGAAGGTCAGCGCAACTGGCGCGAGCTCCTCGGTGGGTTCTACGCTCCCTTCAAGGACGAGCTCGAGAAGGCGCGCACCGAGATGCGCGACGTCAAGCGCGAGGAGATTCCCACCGAGTGGACGTGCGAGAAGTGCGGCAAGCCGATGGTGATCAAGTGGGGCCGCAACGGCAGCTTCCTCGCGTGTCAGGGCTACCCCGAGTGCCGCAACACGATGGAGGTCGTGAAGAACCTCGACGGCACGTGGGAGAAGGTGCCGCCACCGACCACCAACGAGATCTGCGAGACCTGCGGTGCGCCGATGACGATCAAGCGCGGCCGGTTCGGCAGCTTCCTCGCCTGCACGCGCTACCCGGACTGCAAGACCACCAAGGCGATCTCGCTCGGCGTCAAGTGCCCGCGGCCCGGCTGCGGCGGGTACATCGCCGAGAAGCGGTCGCGGCGCGGCAAGCCGTTCTACGGGTGCTCCAACTGGGCGAAGAAGCAGTGTGACTTCGTGGCGTGGGATCGCCCGGTCCCTCAGCCGTGCCCCGACTGCGGCGCCAAGTTCGTGGTCAAGAAGGAGAACAAGAGCGGCGTGACGCTGCGCTGCCTCGAGTGCGACTGGAAGCAGGGCGTCGACGAGTCCGAGGAAAGCGCGGCGTAGCTCGATCGCGGCTGACCCGGTACGCTGATCGGGTGGGCGTCTCGATCGGCCAGGCGGTGTTCTTTCCGGCGTTCTTGTTCATCGCCTATGCCGTCGGTGCGATCACGTTCAAGATCGTCCGTCCGCGTTGCCCGGGGTGCGGCGAGCCGGAACTCGTACCGGATGTCCGCCGCGGCCTGGGGATCGATCACGACACCGGAGCCAAGAAGTTGCGCTGCGCGTCGTGCGAGGGCGAGTTCCGGCGGATCGGTCTCGGCCAGGTGTTCGCGCTCGACGAGTGGGAGCGGATGCGCGCGCGGGCATCGCTGCCCGAGGCGAGGCTCGTGCGGCGGGACTGACCCCGCTATGATGGGCGCAGGGCGATGGTGTTCGAGCTCTTGACCTTGTTCGCGCTCGTCGGCGCCGGAGCGATCATGCTCGTGGTGATGGTGATCGCGCGCGTGCGGTGTCCGCGCTGCCGGCAACCGACGGTCGAGCTCGACGTGCGCGAGGACTTCGCCGGCGTCGATCGGGAGTCGGGCGCGATCAAGTTCCACTGCATCAGCTGCGGTGCCGAGTTCCGGCGCCAGGACAAGGGCCCGATGATCGATCGCGATGCCTGGGACGCCGGGGCGCGCGATCCGATTCCCGCGGCGCGCGTCGTGCCGAGGCGCGGGGATTGACCTCGCAGCGCGTCACCGTGGTCGGCGGCGGTATGGCCGGCAGCGAAGCGGCGTGGCAGCTCGCCGAGGCCGGCCTCGAGGTGTCGCTGGTCGAGATGAAGCCGTGCGCGATGTCGCCGGCGCACCAGACACCGCTGCTCGGCGAGCTGGTGTGCAGCAACTCGCTGCGCAGCGACGACCCGGTAGCACCGGCCGGCCTGCTCAAGCACGAGCTCCGGCGCTGCAACTCGCTGGTGATCGCGTGCGCCGATCGGCATCGCGTGCCGGCGGGGCAGGCGCTCGCGGTCGAGCGGTTCGGGTTCGCCCGCGCGATCACCCAGCGGCTCGCGCTGCACCCGCGGATCCGGATCGAGCGGCGCCGACTCGATGACCTGCCGGACGGGCCGGTGATCGTGGCGACGGGGCCGTTGACCGAGGGACGCCTCGGCGAGGTGATCCGCGCCGAGCTCGGCGGCGACCGGATGTACTTCTACGACGCGATCGCGCCGATCGTGGCCGCCGATTCGATCGACTGGGACCACGCGTTTCGCGCATCGCGGTGGGGCAGGGACGCCAGCGAGCTGCCAGGCGAGCCAGTGCCCTCGGGGCGAGAGGACGCCGATCCGTACGGTGCCGACAAGAAGCATCGCGCCGCCGGCGGCGACACCGGCGTGGGCGACTACGTCAACTGCCCGCTCGACAAGGCGCAGTACGAGGCATTCGTCGCGGAGGTGGTCGGCGGTCGCAAGGTGCTGCCGCACGCGTTCGAGGAGCCGCGCTACTTCGAGAGCTGCATGCCGATCGAAGTGATGGCCGAGCGCGGGCCGCAGACCCTGCGGTTCGGGCCGATGCGACCGATCGGACTTCGCGATCCGCGCACCGGTCATCGCCCGTGGGCGGTGGTCCAGCTGCGACCCGAGAACAAGTACCTCACCGCCTACAACCTGGTCGGGTTCCAGACCCGGCTCGCCTATCCCGAGCAGCAACGGATCTTCCAGATGATCCCGGCGCTCGCACACGCCGAGTTTCTGCGGTTCGGATCGATCCACCGCAACACGTACATCGACGCGCCGGCCAAGCTCGGGACACGGTTCGAGCTGCGCACGCGGCCCCAGATCCGGTTCGCCGGCCTGCTCACCGGGGTCGAGGGCTACATCGAGTCGTGCGCGATGGGCCTGGTGGTCGCGTGGCTGCTCGCGGGCGAGCTCGCCGGGCGCACCCTCGATCCACCGCCGCCGACGACGATGCTCGGCGCGCTGTACGCGCACGTCACGACGCCGCGCGACGGCAAGTACAAGTACGGACCGACCAACGTCAACTACGGTCTGTTGCCGCCGCTCGCGGGGGTGCGAAAGGACAACAAGAAGCCGCGAATGTCCGAGCGCGCTCGCGCGGATCTCGAGACGTGGCTCGCGGGGATCGAGGCGCGGCGTGCGTCGTAGGTGATACGGTCTAGCCGTGGCAAACCGGCTCCTCGGCAAGTTCGCGATCGTGACCGGCGGGACCAGCGGCATCGGCGCGGCCTGCGCGACCGCGATCGCGGCCGAAGGGGCCGCGGTGTTCGCGTGCGGTCGCCGCGTGCCATCCGGGCCGACCGCGATCCCGGCCCTCGGCCAGCTGGTCCCCGCGCACCTCGACGTCACCGACGAGGATCAGGTTCGCACGCGGTTCGCCGAGCTCCCCGAGCTCGATCTGGTCGTGCTGTCGGCCGGCGTCGGCACGTTCGGTCCGATCGCCAACGCGTCGGTCCACGCGTTGCGCGAGATGCTCGAGGTTCACATCGTCGGCACCATGCTGTGCGCGCGCGAGGCGATTCGCCGGATGATGCCGCGCCGGCGCGGCCATATCGTGATCATCGGCTCGCACGCCGCGCATCGGGCATTCACCGACTGCGGCGGCTACACGGCGGCCAAGGCCGGTCAGCTCGGGCTGTCGCGCGTGCTCGCCGAGGAGGCGCGGCCGTACGACATCCGCGTCACCGCGCTGTTGCCGGGCGCCACCGACACGCCGATCTGGGACGATCGACCCGGCTTCGATCGCAGCAAGATGATGAAGCCCGACGACGTCGCCGGCTTCCTGATCTCGATCGTGTCGCGACCGGCGATCGCGGTCGAGGAAGTCATCGTCACGCCGCCCGCCGGCGCGTTGTGAGAAGGGCGTGAGCTGGGTGCAGTCCAACGCCACCCGGCTCGACTCGCCGTACCGCTGAAAACTCGCCCGCGGCGGCCGCGCGATCGATCGTCGGGGGATGGACTGGGACCAGGCCCAGACCGCGTTCGCGCAGTACCTCACCGTCGAGCGGAACTATTCGCCGCGCACCGTCGAGGTCTACCTGCGCGACGTCACCAAGTTGCGCACGTTCCTCGCCGACAAGCGCGGTCGCGATGTCCCGCTGTCGCGCCTCTCCGCCCTCGATGTTCGCGGACAACTCGCGGCGCTGCACGGTGACAACGGTGCGGCCACGATCGGTCGCAAGCTGTCGAGCGTGCGCGCGTTCTGCCGGTTCCTGGTCAAGCGCGGCGTGCTCGCCGGCAACCCGGCCGCCGCGATCAAGGGCCCGAAGAAGCATCGCGGGTTGCCTCGCGCCCTCGACGTCGACGCCGCATTCCGCCTGGTCGAGGCGCCTGGCACCACCGGGCGCACGTCGCATCGCACGCTGTCGCCCGCCGAGCAGGCGCGCCACGACCTGCTCCGGCTACGGGATGCCGCCTTGCTCGAGATGCTGTACGGCACGGGCCTCCGCGTGTCCGAGTTGTGCGCGCTCGACACCGGCGACATCGATCGCGCGCGGTTCGCCGGTTCGGCCGCCGGCGGCATGCCGATGGTGCTCGTGCGCCGCGGCAAGGGTGGCAAGTCGCGGCAGGTCCCGCTCGGTGGAGCGGCGGATCGCGCGCTCGCCGCGTATCTCCCGGCTCGGACCGAGCTCGGGGCGGCCACGACCGGCCCGCTGTTCGTCAACGCGAACGGGGCACGGCTGACCCCGCGGTCGGTGCAGCGTCTGGTGCAGCGCTGGACGATCGCCGGCGGCATCCACGACCGCGCGACGCCGCACGGGCTTCGCCACTCGTTCGCGACCCACCTGCTCGACGAGGGCGTCGATCTGCGGACGATCCAGGACCTGCTGGGACACGCGAGCCTGTCGAGCACCCAGATCTACACCAAGGTCTCGCTCGACCACCTGACCGAGGTCTACGACAAGGCCCACCCGCGCGCGGCCAAGCCCGGACCGAAGTAGTCCGATCGCTGCTGGTGGCTGCCGGGTTTTCCAGACTGCCGAACCCCTCGCCGCGACGTACGGTGGATGTCACATGCGCGTCCTGGCGTTCACGGCACTCGCGGGTACGCTGGCCGCGTGCGGCTCTCCGAAGACCACGATGGTCGCCGGAGGCATCACCACCACGATCGGCCTGGTCGCGCTGGTCGGCTCGTCGTCGAGCCAGTGCGATTCGGACTTCTGCCCGTTCGACCAGCAGGACGAGACCAATGCCGCTCTCCTCGTGGTGACGACCGGAGTGATCATGACGCTGATCGGTCTCGGCCAGGATCACGACGTCGACAAGCGCGAGACCGCGCAGGCACAGCTCGCGGCCAAGGCGCCACCAGCACCGTTGCCGGTGGCCACGACGACCCCGCCGTCCCTGACCCCGCGGTCGCTACCGCCGGTCGTATTGAAGCCGCTGCCGGCCGCCACGCTCGGGTACACCGATCCGTCACAGCGCCAGTTCGCGTTTCAGGCGAGCGCCGCAGCGATGCGCGGCGATTGCGCAGCGGCGCGCGTGGCCGGCGACCGATTGCCGATCGACATCGAGCAATCGTTGATCTCGGTCGACGAAGCCTACGCGCGATGCCTGCACTGACAGCCCCACCTCGATGGTCGTGACCTACAATGAACGAGCCATGCAAGCGATTCGATCTCTGGTCGCCACGATCACGATCGCGTTCCTCGTCGCCGGGTGCGCCAGCTCCGGGCCGACGATCGTGGTCGGCGGCCTCACCGCAGGCGTCGGCCTGATCACCGTCGCGTCGGCCACGGAGGCACCATCGACGTGCGAAGTGTTTTGCGTCGACAAGGGCGAGACGCAAACGCTGGGGGTCTTGATCGCCCTGGTCGGTGTCACCACGCTGTTGGTCGGGATCCACAAGCGGAGCAACGAACAGCAGGCCGAGGCGCGGATCGCTGCCATGCAGCCGCCACCGCGTCCCGGCCCCCCACCACCCGTCGTCCATCTGCCCGCGGCCGACATCACGTACACCGATCCGTCCCAGCGCCAGTTCGCGTTGCAGGCGAGCTTCGCGGCGAAGCGGGGCGATTGTCCGGCCGCGCGGGCGGCGGGCAGGCGGCTCCCGAAGGACATCGAGCGATCGCTGATCGCGGTCGACCCGGCCTACGCGCGTTGCCTGCACTGATCGAATTCGCTCGACGGACCTTCGCCACGGCGCCGTCATCGCCCCGAAGACCGTGCTAGAGGATCGGTGGTGAAGCAGGACATCCACGGCACGACCATCCTGTCGGTCCGCCGCAACGACACGGTGGTGATCGCGGGCGACGGCCAGGTCACGCTCGGCAACACGGTGGTCAAGGGTGGGGCCCGCAAGGTTCGGCGGCTCGGTGATGGCGGGCGCGTGATCGGCGGATTCGCCGGCTCGGCCGCCGATGGCATCGCGCTGTTCGAGCGGCTCGATGGCAAGCTCCGCGAGCAGCGCAGCCCGCTGCGTCGCGCCGCGGTCGAGCTCGCCAAGGAGTGGCGCACCGATCGCGCCCTGCGCCGGCTCGAGGCGATGCTGGTGGTGGCCGATGGCGAGGCCACGTTCATCCTGTCGGGCTCGGGCGACGTGATCGAGCCCGACGACGGGGTATGCGCGATCGGATCGGGCGGCAGCTACGCGCTGGCCGCGGCGCGCGCGCTCGTGCGCAACACCGAGCTGTCGGCACGCGCGATCGCCGAGCACGCGATGTCGATCGCCGCCGAGATCTGCATCTACACCAACACGTCGTTGACGATCGAGGAGCTGTCGTGACCGGCGACGCGGAGCTGACCCCGGCCAAGATCGTCGAGGAGCTCGATCGCTACGTGGTCGGGCAGCGCGATGCCAAGCGCGCCGTCGCGGTCGCGCTGCGCAACCGGTGGCGGCGCCAGCAGGTCGAGGGCGACCTGCGCGACGAGATCGCGCCCAAGAACATCATCATGATCGGGCCGACCGGCGTCGGGAAGACCGAGATCGCGCGCCGCCTCGCGCGGCTCGCGCGGGCGCCGTTCCTCAAGATCGAGGCCAGCAAGTTCACCGAGGTCGGGTACGTCGGCCGCGACGTCGATTCGATCGTCCGCGATCTCGTCGAAGTCGCCGTCAAGCTGGTGCGTGACGAGGAGGCCGCCAAGGTGCGGGGGCGAGCGCGCGAGGCCGCGGAGGAGCGCCTGCTCGATCTGCTGTTGCCGCGGGCGACCGGGCGCGGCTTCACCGAGCGGCCGGGCGAGGTCCGCAGCGAGCCCGAATCGAGTGCGACGCGCGAGAAGCTGCGCGGGATGTTGCGCGACGGCAAGCTCGACGACCGCGAGGTCGAGGTCGAGCTCGCCGACGAGTCCAACCCGCTGATGACCGTGCTCGGCGGGCAGCCCGGGATCGACGAGAGCGCGCTGTCGGGTCTCAAGGACATGTTCGGTGCGTTCGGCCGCAAGACCAAGCGCCAGAAGCTCAAGGTGCCGATCGCGTGGCGGGCGCTCACCGAGCAGGAGGTCGAGAAGCTGATCGACGCCGAGGCCGCGACGCGCGAGGCCGTGTACCGCGCCGAGAACACCGGCATCGTGTTCCTCGACGAGATCGACAAGATCGCCGTCTCGCGCGAACGCCACGGTGCCGACGTGTCGCGCGAGGGCGTGCAGCGCGACCTGTTGCCGATCGTCGAGGGCTCGACGGTGACCACCAAGTACGGTCCGGTGAAGACCGACCACGTGCTGTTCATCGCCGCCGGTGCGTTCCACATGGCCAAGCCGAGCGATCTGATCCCGGAGATGCAGGGTCGGTTCCCGATCCGGGTCGAGCTCGCGCCGCTGGTCGCCGCGGACTTCGTGCGGATCCTGACCGAGCCGCAGAACGCGCTGACGCGCCAGTACGCCGCCCTGCTCGGCACCGAGGGCGTGACCATCGAGTGGACGCCCGAGGCGATCGACGAGCTCGCCCAGATCGCGGCGGACGTCAACCAGCGCACCAACGACATCGGAGCGCGCCGCCTCCACACCGTGCTCGAGCGACTGCTCGACGACCTGCTCTACAACGCCCCGGATATCGGCGCGCAGACCATCCCGATCACGCCGACCTACGTGCGCGAGCGCCTCGGCGAGCTGGTCGCCGACGAGGATCTGGCCCGCTACATCCTCTAGTCGATCCCATGCTGCCACCCGAGTTCGTCGCCGACTGTCCATATGGCCCTGGAGGCCTGTTGATCGATGACATCGTGTCGATCGATCGCGAGACCAACACGCTGGTGGCGTCCATGCCGACGCGCGCCGACTTCCCGCTGACGCGCGAACAGCGCGCACACCCCGAGCGACATCCGCACCACGTCTCGGGCGCGCTGATGATCCACGCCACCGGCATCGTCGGCTTCGCGCACGCGTACTTCCTGCTCGAGCTGCGACACGCCGAGGGGTGGATCGGCTACGGCACGCACATCCACAAGGCGCGGTTTCGCCGGATGGGGAAGATCGGACCGCCGATGACGCTGGTCTGCAAGGCGACCTCGGTCCGCCGGATCATGGGCTCGATCCTGGCGCGCTACGAGTTCCGGTTCGAGCAGGACGGGGACCTCGTCTACGAGGGTGATCAGTCGGCGATGTGGACCCAGGTCGCGGGATAGCGGAGCGAGCGAGCATGTCCCGAGTCTGCGAGGGGTTGCTCGCGGAATTTTCTGGTACACCCGTTTCGTGACCAGGCAAGCGGAACTCCTCGCCATCGCCGACCAGGTATTCGTCAAGAACTACCGCCAGCAGCCGATCGTGCTCGAGCGCGGTCACGGCTGCGAGGTGTGGGACGTCAACGGGACTCGGTACCTCGACCTGACCGCCGGGATCGCCGTGTGCGGTCTCGGCCATGCGCACGCGCGGTTCACCTCGCGCGTCACCGAGCAGCTGGCCCGGCTCGTCCACGTCTCGAACCTGTACTGGAACGAGCAACAGATCCTCGCGGCGAAGGCGATCGTCGATCGGTCGTTCGCCGACCGCGTGTTCTTCTGCAACTCCGGCGCGGAGGCCAACGAGGCCGCGCTCAAGCTCGCACGCCGCTACCAGTCGGTGGTCGCCGAGGCGCCGCACCGCACGACGATCGTATCGACGCTCGGCAGCTTCCACGGTCGCTCGATCGGAACGGTATCGATCACCGGGCAGGAGAAGTACCGGCAGGATTTCGGTCCGCTGTTCGGTCCGGTCGAGTTCGTTCCCTACGGTGATCTCGATGCGGCGACCAAGCTGCTCGAGGATCGCGGGGCCTGCGCGCTGATCGTCGAGCCGATCCAGGCCGAAGGCGGCATCGTGGTGGCGCCGCCGGGCTACCTCGCCGGGCTTCGCACGCTGTGCACCGAGACCGGCACGATCCTGATCTTCGACGAGGTCCAGACCGGCATGGGCCGCACCGGCACGTGGTTCGGCCACCAGCACGACGACGTCGCGCCCGACGTGATGTCGCTCGCGAAGGGACTCGGTGGTGGCGTGCCGATTGGCGCGATCGCGTGCAGCGACAAGGCGGCGCTCGGGTTGGCGGCGAGCGGAGTGGTCCCGCACGCGTCGACGTTCGGCGGCAACCCGCTGGCGTGCGCGGCGGCCAACGCGGTGTTCGACATCATCGAGGCCGAGGGGCTGCTCGCGAAGGTCGTCGAGTCGGGCAAGTACCTCGGCGGCGTGCTCGGCGAGCTGGTCACCGAGTTCCCCGGCCAGGTGATCGAGACCCGCGGTCGCGGTCTGCTCCGTGGCATCGCGGTCGCCGGTGACGGCCGGGCGGGACAGATCGTGGGGAAGTGCCGCGAGAAGGGCCTGCTCCTCTCGGTCGCCGGCGGCAAGGTGGTGCGGTTCGCGCCGCCGTACATCGTCGAGCGGGCCCAGCTCGACGAGGCCGTCGGGATCCTGCGCGACGTGCTCGGCGAAGGCCGCGAGACGCCGAGCACGGGAGCCGCGTGATGCCGAAGCACTTCTTGACGATGGCCGACGTTCCGATCGAGGCGTGGCCGGCCGTGTTCGATCGTGCCGCTGCCCTCGTCGAGAAACGATGCGCGACCTCGCTCGCCAGCAAGTCGGTCGCGGTGGTGATGGAGAAGGCCTCGACGCGTACCCGCGTGTCGTTCGAGGTCGGTGTGTTCGAGCTCGGTGGTCACGCGGTGGTGATCGGAACCGCCGGGAGCCAGCTCGGACGCGGCGAGCCCGCCAAGGACACCGCCCGCGTGCTCGCCTCGTACTGCCAGGCGATCGTCGTGCGCACGTTCGGGCAGGACCGGCTCGAGGAGTTCGCGAAGTGGTCGAGCGTCCCGGTGATCAACGCGCTCACCGATCTGCACCACCCGTGTCAGATCGCGACCGATCTGTTCACCGTGCGCCAGCACTTCGGTCGGATCGACAAGCTCCGGTACGCGTGGATCGGCGATGGCAACAACATGGCCAACTCGTGGATCGAGGCCGCCGGTCTGTTCGGGCTCGAGCTCGTGATCGCGTGTCCCGAAGGTTACGTGCCGGACGAAACTATCGTCGCGGAGGCACGGGCACGCCAGAAGACCACGGGCGGGTCGATCGAGCTGACCACCGATTTGGAGGTCGCCGCGGCGGGGGCGCACGTGTTGTCGACCGACGTCTGGGCGTCGATGGGGCAGGAGGACGAGGCGGCGCGCCGCCACGAGGCGTTTGCGGGCTACCGGATCGATGACGACCTCCTCGATCGGGCAGCCAAGGACGCGGTCGTGTTGCACTGTCTTCCAGCGCACCGAGGAGAGGAGATCACCGGCGAGGTGCTCGACGGGCCACGTTCGTTGGCATGGATCCAGGCAGGGAACCGGCTTCCGATCGCGAAGGCACTGCTCGAGTACGTCATGGCGTGAGGCGCTGGAAGAAACGAGGGCAAACGCTCCCGTGATATGGTGACGACGTGAGTGCCGTACCGGCCGAGATCGCCGGAATCGGGTCGACCCAGCAGAAGCTTCGGGTCAGTCCCGGGTTTGACGCGCTCAATGCGCCGATCAAACCCGAGGAGTACTTCGTGCTGTCGCGGATCGATGGCTCGCAGACGCTCCGGCAGATCCTGCTGTCGACCGGCCTCTCGCTCGAGCACAGCATCGCGATCGTGCAGCGCCTCCGCGAGCTCGGGGCGGTGCTGTTGCCCGGCGAGACGACGGCCCCTCCGGCCGCGCCACGGGCCCGCGGCAGCTCGGTTCCACCGCGCACCTCGACGGCACCGCGCGGTACGCCGGTGGTGAAACCCGTGCGGGCGGCCGGCACGAGCTCGACCCCGTCGGTCGATAACAAGCGCGGTCACGACCTCACGCTCCCCAACACGACCGCCGACGAGCTCGTCGCGCTCGGGGAGAAGCACGAGCTCGACGAGAAGGTCCGTCGCAAGATCCTCGCGATCGAACGGCTCGTCGACGGCCAGGATCTGCACGCCCTTCTCGGCGTGTCGGCGAGCGCCACCGCACGAGAGCTCAAGCGTGCCTACTTCCTGTTGTCCAAGGAGATCCATCCGGATCGCTACTACGGCAAGGAGCTGGGCAGCTTCGGGGCGCGGATGTCGCGGACGTTCGAAGCGGTGAGCCGCGCGTACGGGCAGCTGACCAACACGGCGAAGAAGAACAAGGCGGCGAGCTCGGCGGCCAGCCACTCGATGCGGGCCCAGAGCGAGGAGCCGCAGACCCCGCAGTCGTATGCCTCGGAGCTGTTCGACCGGGCCTGCCAGCTCGAGGTCCAGGGCGATGCGCTGCAGGCGATGAAGCTGTTCGCCGCGGCGGTGCGCGTCGATGCGCAACTCCGCTATCTCCGCCGCGCCGCGAGCTGTGCGCTCGCCGCCAACCAGCCCCGCAGCGCGGTCGAGTACGCGAAGAAGGCGAACGGGATGTCCCCCAACGACCCGTCGTCGGCCCGCCTGTTGGCCGACGCGTTCCGGGCGGCTGGCAAGCTGACCGATGCCGAGGAGGTGCTGGTGATGGCGATGGCGATGAAGAGCGAGAACGACACCCTGATGGCGGAATTGCGGAACGACCTCGAGAAGGTCCGCCGGTTGCTCGCGCAGTCGTGAACGCCCGGTTGCCCATCGCCGCGAGGGCGAAATTCAGGTGTCTCGCTGGCTATCCCCCTCAATCTCAGGGGAAAATGTGACCGCCATGGCTAGCGAGAAGGTGATCGGAATCGACCTCGGCACGACCAACTCGTGCGTGGCGATCGTCGAAGACGGCACGCCGTCCGTGATTCCCAATCGCGGGGGGTACAAGACGACACCGTCGATGGTCGCGATCGCCGAGAACGGCAAGCGACTGGTGGGGCACATCGCCAAACGGCAGGCGATCACCAACGCGGAGAACACCGTGTACGCGGCCAAGCGCCTGATCGGCCGCAAGTGGGGTTCGGCGGCCGTGCGGAGCTCGCTCGAGATCATGCCGTACCGGATCGTCGAAGGACCGCACGACGACGTGCGCATCATGCTGCGGGATCAGGTGTTCAGCGTCCCCGAGGTGTCCGCGTACATCCTCCAGGAGATGAAGCTGATCTCCGAGGAGTACCTCGGCGAAGAGGTCCCCAAGGCGGTGGTGACCGTCCCCGCGTACTTCAACGACGGGCAGCGCCAGGCCACCAAGGACGCCGGCCGGATTGCGGGCCTCGACGTCATCCGTATCATCAACGAGCCGACCGCCGCGGCGCTGGCCTACGGGTTCGGCCGCAACATCGAGCGCAAGGTCGCGGTCTACGACCTCGGCGGTGGCACGTTCGATATCTCGATCCTCGAGATCGGGAACGGCGTGTTCGAGGTCATCTCGACCGCCGGCGACACCTTCCTCGGCGGCGAGGACTTCGACCGCCGCGTCATCGACTGGCTGGTGTTCGGCTTCGAGAAGCAGCACGGCATCGATCTGCGCAAGGACAAGATGGCGCTCCAGCGACTCAAGGACGTCGCGGAGAAGGCCAAGTGCGAGCTGTCGAGCGTCAAGGAGACCGAGATCAACCTGCCGTTCATCATCTCGACGGGGCGCAACGAGGCGCTCCACCTCCAGACCATGCTCAACCGCGACAAGCTCGAGGAGCTGACCAGCGACCTGGTCGACCGCACGGTCGAGATCTGTGCGCGCACCCTCGAGGAGGCCGAGATCGAGAAGGGACAGATCGAGGACGTGATCCTGGTCGGCGGCATGACGCGCATGCCGCGCGTCCAGCAGGTGGTCGCCGAGTTCTTCGGCCTCGAGCCGTGCAAGGGCGTTCACCCCGACGAGGTGGTCGCGCTCGGTGCCGCGATCCAGGGTGCCGCGCTGACCGACGAGAAGAGCGACATCTTGCTCCTCGACGTCACGCCGCACTCGCTCGGCATCATGATCGTCGGTGGTTACTTCCACAAGCTGATCGAACAGAACACCACGGTGCCGACCTCCGAGCAGCACGTGTTCACCACGGTCAAGGACAACCAGACGTCGGTGAAGATCCTCGTGCTCCAGGGCGAGAGCGATCGCGCCGAGGAGAACGAGCTGCTCGGCGAGTTCGTGCTCACCGGCCTGCGGCGCGCGCCGCGCGGCGAGGTCGAGATCGAGGTCCAGTTCCACATCTCTGCCGACGGCATCGTGTCGGTGAAGGCGCGCGATCTCGAGACCGGACTCGAGCAGTCGATCACCGTGACCGCGACCTCGGGCCTGACCGAGGAAGAGATCAAGAAGATGGTCGATGCCAACAAGGACTACATGGTCGAGGTTCGCTCGGGCCAGGAGTTCGACAAGGCGCGCCACATGGCCGAGAAGGCCCTCGAGGAGATCGAGTCGCTGTTCCCGCAGGTCACGGACATCATCGCCGGCTCGGACTTCGGCCAGGACGCCGTCAAGAAGGCCCGCGCGGTCGTCGACCGCACCAAGAGCTCGATCGCTGCGAAGGATCTGACGGCACTGACCGAGGCCACCGAGGCCCTCAACAGGACGCTCAACATGTTCCGGGGCGTGGTGTCGAAGACACGCGGGTGACGGCATGGTGGCGCCTGGCGAAATCGATCGCCTCATCGAGCACGGACTGACGCTGTATGGACAAGGAGATCTTGATGGTGCGTTGGAGGCATGGGAGGAGGCGTTGTCAGCCGACCCGGAGAACGCCCAGGCATCGAGCTACGTCGACTACGTGCGCCAGAACTACGACATGCTCACCGGCGACGTCGCCAACGACGAGGCACACGCGCCGTTCGCGCTCGACGAAGAGCCTTACCAGATCGAGGTTCTGATTCCATCCGACAACGGAGACGCGACGGATCCGCAGCTCCAACCCCCCCCGGGGGTGGATGCCGGATGGGATCTCGAGGACGAGCCGCCCAGCGAGCCGCCGCCGGCTTCGCAGGCGCTCCAGCTCGATCTCGAGGACGTCTCGGACGCACACGCGCCGGTCGCGAGCGAGTTCGCGGAGATCGAGATCACACCTGGCGTCGACCCTGCGGGCGGATTCGGAAGTCTGCCGACCAACCTGCGCGAACGCGATACCGGGTTCGTGCGCGCGACCGGGGCTCCGTCGAAGTCGCCTCCGGAGCTGTCGATGACGTTGCGCACGCCGGCCGAGGCGGCCAACGCGAACGACAGCGACAATCCGTTCGGCGACATCGAGCTATCACCGCAGATCTCGGGCGAGGGCGACGCACCGAGCGAGCCGCCGACGCCGACGCCGCCACCGAGTGAAGCGCCGGGTGGCGAGAGGCTGTCACTCGACGTCGAGCCTCCCGCGCCGGATGTCGATCTGCTGAGCTCGCTACCGACGCCGACGCCGTCGAGGGCGGCGCGCTCGGCCACCGCGGACCTGCCGCCGTCGCTACGTCCACCGGCGGCGTCTAACGGTGGTCCGCCGCCGATCGACTCGCCGACCATCGACGATCCCTCACACGGCACGGCGCCGACCCAGGACTTCGAGTCCCAGAAGACCAACGCGCGTCAGGAGAAACCAGAGCACTCGCGCGAAGTGCCGACGCGCGATCTGCCGAATCCGCGCTCGCCCTACGCCGACATGGTGGGCGCTCCGACGCGCGATCTCGGGCTGCGCCCACCGGGTTCCGAGCCCGAAACCGTTTCCGGCGAGATCGGTGATGGCACGCGCGCCGATGTCTACCTGCCGTTCGATCCGATCGGCGTACGCAGCGCGCAGATTCTCGACGACGTCGACGAGGGCGCCCCCGACCACGAGGAGTTGGAGGATCGCACCCGGCGCCGCATCACGACGCTGTTCGAGCGGGCGGCGGAGTGGGGCAAGGCCGGCGAGCTCGATCGCGCGGTCGCGGCGATCGATCTCGCGATGGCCGAGGATCCCAACAGCGCGCTCGGCCAGAAGCTGATCCACCGCAACCGCGAAACCATGATGACGGTGTTCCAGGCGTTCCTCGGCAGCCTCGATCGCCAGCCGGTACTCGCGCGTCCGCTGCACGAGCTGGCGAACGCACCGATCAGCCCGCGCGCCGCGTTCTTGCTGTCGCGGGTCGACGGCACGCTGACCCTCGACGAGCTCCTCGACGTGTCCGGGATGCCGAAGATCGAGGCCTATCGCTACCTGTGCCAGCTGTTCCTGCGCGGCATCCTGCGCTAGAACCCTCGGCCTATGGTTCGCAAGGTCGTGCTCGCGTACTCCGGAGGTCTCGATACCTCCGTCGCCGTTCGCTGGATCAAGGACAAGTATCAGTGCGAAGTCGTGTGCTACTGCGCCGACGTCGGTCAGGCCGAAGATCTCGAAGGCGCACGTGCGAAGGCGCTCGCCGTCGGTGCGAAGTCCGCGGTCGTCGCCGATCTCCGGCTCGAGTTCGTCCGCGACTACGTGTGGCCCGCGCTGCGTGCCGGCGCGCTCTATGAAGGGCAGTACCTGCTCGGCACGTCGCTGGCGCGTCCGTGCATCGGAAAAGGCCTGATGGACGCGGCCGATGCCGAGGGGGCCGACGCGATCGGGCACGGCGCCACCGGCAAGGGCAACGACCAGGTGCGGTTCGAGCTCGCCGCGTACCACTTCCGTCCCGGCATCAAGATCATCGCGCCGTGGCGCGAGTGGGAGTTCAAGGGACGCAGCGAGCTGATCGCGTACACCAAGAAGCACCAGATCCCGATCGAGGCCACGGCCGAGAAGCCGTACTCGGTGGATCGCAATCTGCTGCACACCTCGTACGAGGGCGGCGTGCTCGAGGATCCGTGGAACGAGCCGGATCCGGCGATGTTCCAGCTCACCCGGGATCCCGCGAAGGCTCCCGACACCCCGCGCGTGATCGAGCTCGAGTTCGAGCACGGTGATCCGGTCGCGCTCGACGGCAAGCGCCTCGGCCCGATCGAGATGTTGTCCGAGCTGAACGAGATCGCCGGCGAGCACGGCGTCGGACGGGTCGATCTGGTCGAGAACCGGTTCGTCGGGATGAAGTCGCGCGGGGTGTACGAGACCCCGGGCGGCAGCGTGATCCACGCCGGTCGCGCCGCCGTCGAGTCGCTGACACTCGATCGGGAAGTCCTCCGTCTGCGCCAGGATCTGATGCCGCGCTACGCGACGCTGGTCTACAACGGGTTCTGGTTCGCACCCGAGCGCGAGGCGTTGCAGCGGATGATCGACGACATCGCGCAGGCGATCACGGGCACCGCCCGGCTGCGGCTCTACAAGGGCTCGGTGACGATCCTCGGTCGCAAGGCGCCGCGCTCTCTGTACCGCCCGGACATCGCGACGTTCGAGGAGGACAGCGTGTACGACCAGCGCGACGCGCAGGGCTTCATCAAGCTCAACGCGCTGCGGTTGCGGATCCGCTCCGAGCTCGACAAGCGCTAGGCGCTTAGGCGGCGCTACGCCAGCGGATCGAGATCGTCGTCGGGAGACGACGGGCCGCGCGGCGCGGTTTCCCGCTTGTCGACCGGCCGCGTGACGTCGACGACGTAGCGCACCAGGTTCGGCAGGTAGTCGGCGAGCGACGGGCACCGGATCCGCGAGCCGGCGAGCACGGTCGCGGTGTTGGTCTGGTCGTAATGAACGACGTGATCGAGCACGTCGACGAACGCCAGCGGGCCACGGCCGAGACGGGCGAGTCCCGGTGTCCTGAGCACGGCGCGGGCGAGCGGCCGCGGGATGTGCCCGCGGGGCTTCTCGGTGTGCGCGTGTTCGGCGACCAGCTCGAAGACCTCTCGTGCGGTCATCGGCTGGGGATCGACGATGTGGAACGTCTTGCCGGCGGCGGCCTCGTGCCGGCCGATCTTCCATGCCGCATCGATCACGTAGTCGATCGGCACCAGGTGGAGCGGCACGTCGCCGCGGCCGAGCAGCGGCAAGCGCAGGCGCGAGGCATTGGTCGCGATCAGCACCATCAGGTAGTAGGGGCCGTCGAGCTTGTCGATCTCGCCGGTGGTGCTGTCGCCGACGATGATCCCCGGACGCAGTATGGTGATCGGTAGCTGTCGCATCGCGGTGCGGACCAGCCGTTCGGCCTCGTACTTGGTGCGCTCGTAGCCGTTGTGAAACTTCTGGCCGGCCTCGAGGTCCTCCTCGTAGAACGTGCCTCGGCGATCACCCGACACCATCGCGGTCGACCAGTGGACGACTCGCTCGAGACGGCCGGTGTCGCGCGCCAGATCGAGGACCGTGCGCGTACCGACGACGTTGACCTGCCGCGCGGTGTCGTCGTCGATGCCCATGAAGTAGATGCCGGCGAGGTGATGGATCCAGGTCAGCTCCTTCGACAACGCGCGGTACTCGCGGCTCGACAGGCCGAGGTCCATGTCGCAGATGTCGCCGACCAGCGTCTCCGCGCGATCGCCGGCCTCGAGGCCGCGCAACAGCTCGTCGGCGGCGTCGGCAAACCGCGGCTGCGCGAGCACGTAGAACCGGGTGTCGGGTTCGCTCGCGAGCAGCTTCGCGATCATTCGCCGGGCGGTGAACGCGGGGAACCCGGTGATCAGCGCGACGTCGCCGCTCGCGCGGGCCGGGTGCTTGGTCGGCGCCGGGCGCGGTATCCGGATCGGTCCGAACTGCTGCTCGATCTCGGCGACCACGCGATCGACCTCGGCGGCGAGCGCGGTCTGGTCGCCGTCGTTGTGGATCACCCAGGTCGCGACATCGACCTTGTCGGACAGCGGGAGCTGCGAGGCGATCCGTTGCTCGGCTTCCTCGCGCGATAGCCCGTCGCGGTCGGCGATCCGCGCGATCTGGGTCTCGGGCGACGCGGCCACGACGACCAGCGCCTCCATCGCCTCGTGGCTGCGGTTCTCGACCAGCAGCGCGGCCTCGTAGAACACCACGTTGGCGCCGGCGTCTGCATGGGTCGCGATCGCCGTGGCGCTCGCCGCCGCGATCCGCGGGTGCGTGATCCGGTTGAGGTCGCGCCGTGCGTCCGGATCCGAGAACGCGATCGCGCCGAGTCGCTTGCGATCGAGCGTGCCGTCGGGCGTCAGGATCGCGGCGCCGAACCGGGCCACCAGCTCGGCGAGCGCCGGCTGACCGGGCTCCACGACCTCGCGCGCGAGCTTGTCGGCATCGACGATCGCGGCACCGCGGGTGGCGAGCATCCGCGCCACGGTGCTCTTGCCCGAGGCGATACCGCCGGTCAGGCCGATCACGTGTGCCACGGCGCTTGGGTACCACGGGGCCGGCGGGTCGGGGTAGGGTGCGAACGGTTTGGGACGGAGAACACCCCGGATGCGCTCGGTCTTCTCGCTCGCGGCGATCGCGCTCGTGCTCGGCCTGATCGGTGGGCGGCGCGCCGATGGTTCGCGCCGCGACTGGGTCGGAAGCGCGCGCTGCGGCAGGTGCCATCCCGCGGAGCTCGCCGCGTGGAAGACCACACCGCACGCCACGACGGCGCGTCGCTGGACCACCACCCCACCACCAGCGAAGTGCCTGGCGTGTCACGGCACCGGCGAGGCGCCGGCCGGCGTGGCGATCGCCGTCGAGGTCGGATGCGAGGCTTGCCACGGCTCGGGAGCCGACTACGCCGAGGACGACATCATGCGCGACCCGCCGGTGTCCCGCGCGCTCGGGCTGGTCGACCTGTCGACGCCGAAGCTCCGCGCCGCGGTGTGCGCGCGTTGCCACGTGGCATCGCGCCGAACCCGGGCTAGCCTGTTCGACCCCACCGCCCCCGTACACCCGGTGAACAAGACGCCATGAAAGTCCCCGCCCGCTTCGTGATCTCGGCGAGCAAGCCGAGCGAGTTCCCACCCGAGGACCTTCCCGAGGTCGCGGTCGTCGGGCGGTCCAACGTCGGCAAGTCGAGCCTCATCAACACGCTGGTCGGTCACGACGGCCTCGCGCGCACCTCGCGCACGCCCGGTCGCACGCGGCTGCTCAACTGGTTCGCGATCGACGGCAAGACCAAGTTCCACCTCGTCGACCTGCCGGGCTACGGCTACGCACAGGTGTCGCCCCAGATGCGCGACAGCTGGCGCCCGCTGATCGAGAGCTACCTCGACCAGCGCGGCACGCTCGCCGGTGTGCTGCTGCTCGTCGACATCCGCCGCGGGGTCAAGGAAGAGGAGCTCGACTTCGTGCCGTGGTTGGGGGAGCGCCAGCGCCCGGTGGTCGTCGCGTTGACCAAGGCCGACAAGCTCGCCAAGAACAAGCGCGTCCCGATCGTGAAGGAGGTGCGATCGCAGCTGTCGCTCGCACGCGATCCGGTCGCGGTGTCGACGCTCGATCCGATCCCGGGCGCGATGGAGACGCTGTGGAAGCAGGTCGTCGGGCTGGTGGCGTCGCACCCCAAGGGTACTGGCTCGCCTGGCAGCTCGCTGGCGCACCCCAAGGGTACTGGCTAAGTCGTGAGCGCCCACGATGCGATCGCCGAGATCTCTCGCGCGACCGTCGCCGACCTCGACGCGATCGAGGACATCGAGCGCCACTCGTTCCCTCGCCCGTGGACGCGCGCCGCGCTGTCGGCCGAGCTCGAGCGCGACCACGCCCGCGTGTGGGTCGCGCGCGATCCGCGCGGCCTGGCGATCGCGTTTCTGGTCGCGTGGGTGGTCGCGGGCGAGCTCCACGTGCACTCGGTCGCCGCGCACCCGGATCGTCGCCGCGCCGGCATCGGGGGGCGGCTCCTCGCGCGGGTGCTCGGCGACGCGCGTGCCGAGGGCTGCACGCTCGCCACGCTCGAGGTGCGCCGCGGCAACGCGCCGGCGATCGCCCTCTACGAACGCGCCGGGTTCGCGACGGTGCGCGTGCGCACGGGCTACTACCAGGACAACGCCGAGGACGCGCTCGTGATGGTCCTGGACCTGTCCGAGCCAGCGTGAAGTCGACAGGTGGAGCCGGGTGTTGCCCGGAGGCGAGACCCGTTCTCTAGGGGCTGGTGCGAGCCGCGATGCCCATCGGGGCTCGCGCGACGGGCAACGTTATTTGGGTGTTGCCCGGAGGCGAGACCCGTTCTCTAGGGGCTGGTGCGAGCCGCGATGCCCATCGGGGCTCGCGCGACGGGCCACGTTACTTGATCACCCCGTTGAACGTGACGCGATCGCTCGGCCCGTTGGTCGCGAAATAGATCGCACCGCCGGCCGCACCGGCGACGATCACGCCCATCCCGGCGAGCACGTACCAGTGCTGGTACCAGGCGGTCCGGCCGGGGCGCTGCAACTGCGCTCGCACCTTGAGCTCGCCGTCGGCCGGCAGCTGGACCTGGGTCGAGAACGGCACGAAGCCGTCCTTCTCGACCCTGATGTCGTAGCTCGCGGGCGCGCGCAGTCGGAGCGGTTGGATCGGCGTCAGGCCCCGTTGCTCGTCGCCGACGCGCACGCGTGCACCGGCCTCCGACGCGATGATGTCGATCACGCCGAACCGCAGGAAGTCGCTCGGCGGCAGCAGCTTGGTCAGGTAGGTATCGAGCTGCGCGTCCGAGGGGGGAGAGCCGAGCGGGATCGAATCGGCGACGCGTCCGACCACGGTGCGCCGCGCGACGTCGATCCGCTGCAGGGTGAGGATCAAGTCGCCGAGCTCGGACACGCCGACCAGCACGACCTCGGCGGCGCCGACCTTGCGTCCGATCTTCGCCACGCACGCGGCCTGACCGGCGCACGTGACGATCGCTTGCTCGAGCTTGTCCCCGTACAGCGCGCGCATCTGGTCGGGGCCGAGCACGCCGAGCGAGGTCTGCTTGCCGAGCGCGGCCGAGATCCGCTCCGAGATCCCGGACAGCCCCGACGAGCCGGCGCGGTACTCGATCACGGCGACCTTGCGCTTGGGATCGGGGTCGGCCTCGGCGCGCGTTGCCGCGGCGAGCGCCAGTGCCGCGAGCACGATCGCGATCGGGGTCCGCATCGTCATCTCAGCGCGCTCCGAACAGGGCGCCGACCGACGTCGGCGTGTACTCGCCGAAGCTCGATCGCTCGCCGGGCGGCGGGACATCGCATCCCCACTGCGGGAACACGGTCGACGGCCCGACATCGACGCCGCACGACGTCCGCACGCGCTGCGCGACCGACGTGGTCGCGAGGTCGACCAGCAGCCAGTCGGCGGTGGTGGCGTTGAGACACGGCAGGATCGGGTTGCCGAGGTTGTCGCGCAGCGCCGTGATCACGTAGTTGCTCTGGGTGATGACCGCGACGTGCTGACCGCCGGGCAGGGCGACCAGATCGATCGGCGTCGTGCCGAACGCGTTGAGCACCTGCGCGTGTTGCTGGGCATCGTCGCCGGTATCGACGATGGTCTCGCGCCGATCCGGGAGGTCGATCGTGATCGGCATCCCGCCGTCGAGCGGGCTCGACAGCACGACCAGGTGCGCGCCGTCGGAGACGAACGCGACCGCGGTCTGGGTCACCCCGCCGGAGCAGCTGGTCGACGAGTCGGGCCGACACGAGGTCATGCCGTTCTGGTCCTGGCACACGGGCGTCGATTTCTGGGTGCCGGCGGCGATCACGCGACCGCCGGCGACCGCGACCGCGGCGGCGCGGGGCAGGGTGGCGAAGTCCTCGAACGTGGCGTTGCCCGTCTCGATGTCGCCCTGGATGCGCACGACCTTGCCGCTGCACGGCAGCGTCGCGAACAGGCCGACGTTCTCGGGGGCCGCCGCGAGATCCGAGACCGGCTCGGGCAGCGTCTGCGGGGTCACGCTCTGGGGCGCCGCATCGACGTCGAACTGGACGATCGACGACGAGCCGGTGCATCCGAGCAGCGGGTTGACCTCGGGTTGGACGCGCCCGATCAGGCCGTGGACGATCATCCGTCCGTCCTGCGCCGGTCCGACGGTGATCCGGTCGACACCGCTGACCTGTGTCGTGGTCATCGCACCGGTGTCGATGTCGACGACCGTGATCCCGTTGTCGCCGGCGATCGCGATCCGCCGCGAGTTCGGGATCGCGGTGGCATCGCGTGTCTCGCCGGACAGCGTGATCGGCGAGCCCACGACCTGGTTGGTGTCGGTGGCGATCACGCTGACCTGCGAGCTCGAGACGATCGCGAGCCGGTCGCCACCGACCGACACCGCGACCCGCGGCGACGACACCCCGGAGATCTGACCCTGGAACTTGGTGTCGGTGGCGTCGAGCGTGGGATCGAACGACAGCAGCGACGAGCCGTTGCTCGCGTACACGAACGGCCGGCGCACCGGGATCGAGACCGCCGTCGCCTGGCTGCCGACGATGTCGATCAGGTCCGGCGCTTCACCGACGCCGACCAGGCGATTCGACACGTCGCGGAGCTGCACCGAGAGCTTGACGTCGTCGGCGACCGCGAGGTCGCCGGCCGAGAACGAGTTGCCGTCGAGCACGCTCGTCGTCGATACCGGCGGTGCGCCCTCCGACGTGAGCGTCACGGTGACGGTCGTCATGCCGGTCGGCCGCAGCGCTGGATCGGTCGGCAACACGAGCTCGAGGTCGAACGACCCCTCCGTCGTGCAGCCTCCCAGAAGGCCGAGCGACAGTCCCGCGGAGACGAGCGCCAGGCCCCGCATGCTTGGAGGCACCCTATCAGACCCACATGGACACCTACAACCACTCGGATCACAACGGCTTATGCCAGGTCCCACAGATCGCTTGGGCCCGCGAGGTGATCGTTGTAGGAATCCCCCGCTGGGTTAGGATTTGCTCGTTGCAACCGTCGGTGGATAAAGCTGCGCACAGCGGGCCTTTCGGCCGACAGGATCCGAGCCTCCCTCAGGTGTTCGGCCGGTACCTGCTGATCCAGCGGCTGTCCCGCGGGGGCATGGGCGAGATCTTCCTGGCCAAGCACGGCCTTGCCGGGTTCGAGAAGCTCGCGGTGATCAAGAAGGTGCTGCCGCACCTCGCGGCCGACGAGTCGTTCATCTCGCGGTTCGTCGACGAGGCCCAGGTCGCGATCAAGCTCCAGCACGTCAACGTCGCGCAGGTGTTCGAGGTCGGACGCTGCGGCGACGAGTACTTCCTCGCGCTCGAGTACGTCGAGGGGCGCGACCTCCGGCGCATCCTGTCGCTGCTCGGTCGCAGGAAGGAGCGGCTGCCGGTCGACCTCGCCCTGTTCATCGGTCGCGAGCTCGCCAACGGCCTGGCCTACGCGCACCGGCGGACCAGCATCGACGGTGCCTCGCTCAACCTCGTCCACTGCGATATCTCGCCACCCAACGTGCTGGTGTCGTTCGAGGGCGAGACCAAGGTCATCGACTTCGGGATCGCGAAGAGCGCGCTGCGCGGCACCGCGACCGATCCGAAGATGGGGTTCGGCAAGTTCGGGTACATGGCACCCGAGCAGTTGATCCGCGGTGGCGTCGTCGATCACCGCACCGATATCTACGCGGCGGGCGTGGTGCTCTACGAGCTGTTGACCGGGCAGCGTCTCTACGAGGCCGGTCCCGAGCCCGACTACCGTGCGCTCGCCAAGAAGGTCGCCAAGGGCGAGCACCCGTTGCCCTCGGAGATCGATCCGATGCTGGCGCCGTACGACGATCTGGTCGCGACGGCGCTGCGCCCCAAGCCCGAGGATCGGTACCAGTCGGCCGCCGAGTTCCGCGACGCGATCCAGCAAGCGCTGGTCGCGGTCAACCCCACGATCTCGACCGACCAGCTCGGTAGCTACATGCGCGATCTGTTCTCCGAGGAGATGACGGCGCAGCGCGAGCTCCACGATCGCGTCGCCAGCGCGCACCTCTCCGACTTCCAGGAAGCGTTTCACACCCAGACGATCTCGACGGTGTCGTTCGCGCTCGCGCAGCTGCCGGCATCGTCCGCCGAGCTCCCGCCACCGCAGCGCGTGTCGACGCGCCAGTCGGCGCAGCGTCCCTCCGTACGCCCCGGATCGTTGCCGCCAACGCCACCACCAGTACCCGCGGGTGCCTCGGGATCCGATGTCGACCTCTCGCTTGCCGACGGCACCGGGACCGCCGAACGCACGGTGTTCACGCCGGAGCCCACGTTCGCCCGCGACCGCACCTGGCTCTACGCGATCGGCGCGGTGGTGGCCGCGGCCGTCGTGTTGATCCTCGTGCTCGTGATGCGTGGAGGCGGCGGCGCCGACGACGAGCTCGACACCGACGACGTGGTGGCCACCACGCCGCCGACCACGATGACGGTCGAGCCGATTCCCGAGCCCACGCAGGAGCCGAGCGCCCACACGCATGCCGCGGCGGGCTCGAATGCGAACGGCGCCAACGACAACGACACCGACGACACCGACGACACCGACGACACCGGTACCGACCACTCGCCGAGGGTCGCGCCGGTGCGACCGCGCGTCCGCCCGAGCCATCCGAAGATCCCGCGCAAGGAGACCCCGTCCGCCGACAAGACCGCGAGCAAGATCACCAAGGACATGGTGACCAACAAGTTCCTGAAGGCGCGACGTCTCTACACCGCATACAAGACCAAGAACGGCGGCCGGCTCGACGGCGAGTACAACGAGCTGATGATCTTCTTGCAGTACGACAAGCCCCAGGCCGAACGCATGCATCGGATCGAGGCCTTCATGGCGAAGATCCCGAAACAATAACGACCGTCGAAACCCACCAGAAACAAATCTCGGGCTATCGATACGTAGATGAAGAAGGTCGAGGCCATCATCAAGCCGTTCAAGCTCGACGAGGTGAAGGAACGCCTCGCCGAGATCGGAGTGCATGGCATGACCGTGACCGAGGTGAAGGGGTTCGGGCGTACCGGCGGCAAGAAAGAGGTCTACCGGGGGTCGGCGTACGTGGTCGACTTCGTCCCCAAGGTCAAGGTCGAGATCATCGTCTCGACCGAGATCGTGCAGCAGGTGGTCACCGTGATCACCGAGGCCGCCCGCACCGGCAAGATCGGGGACGGCAAGATCTTCATCACCCCGATCGACGAGGTGATTCGCATCCGGACCGGCGAGACCGGCGAGGACGCGATCTAAGTTTCCGTCCTACATCTGGCTCCATTTCCCTCATTCGAGCCACCGTCGCACTGCCCCCCCGTGCTTGTAACTCGGCGGGGCCCCTGGCAGAATCACCAAAACGGGCCTCGTGACCGCCACGATACGCCTGGGGGATTCCGACCAGCGTGGATTTCGAAAAGCCAGGACCCGGTGTCTCGCCGACGGAGCGGTGGCCAGTCGGCGCTCACGGTCTGCGCCGTCGTTCGGTAGGCGGCATGTACTCGGCGTTGGTGGGATGGGGCGCGGCGAAGGAGTTACCGACGCGTTTGCGACCGTTTGCGTACCGAGCGTTCGCGCGCATGGTCGGTGCGAACCTGGAGGAGCCCGAGCTGTCACTCGACGAGTATCCGTCGCTCGGCGACTTCTTCGCGCGACGACTACGCGATGGTGCTCGCGCCCTCGATCCCGATCCTCGCGCGATCAGCGCGCCGTGTGACGGCGTGGTCGCCGCCTGCGGTCGCGTCACGGACGGCATCCTCGTCCAGGCCAAGGGTCGGGAGTACACGCTCGGCGCGCTCCTGGCGAGCGAGACACGCGCCGAGCGGTTCGCCGGCGGCGACTACGCGACCATCTACCTGTCTCCGCGCGACTACCACCGCGTGCACGCTCCTGTCGACGGCACGCTCGTCGGCTACGACTATCTGCCCGGGGCGCTGTGGCCGGTCAATCCACGGGTCGCCGCACGCCGCGACAACGTACTGGCGCGCAACGAGCGCGTCGTCATCGAGCTCACGGGGTCGGCGGGCGACGTCTGCGTGGTCATGGTTGCGGCCGCCGGTGTCGGCAACATCACGCTGGCGCACGGCCCGAGCAGCGCCTCGTTGCGGGAGGCGAACGAACGCCGGCGGGTCGAGCTCGGGGAGATTCCGATCGCGCGTGGCGACGAGCTCGGCGCGTTCCGGCTCGGTTCGACCGTCGTGCTGGTGATGCAAGCAGGTCGTGCGCAGCTGGCGCTCGAGCCCGACCGCATGGTCCGCTTCGGCGAGGCGATCGGGTCGATGCCTGATCCCGGAGGTCGTGCGTGAGCAAACGCGACGACGACTCGCAGGCCGACATGGAGGTCGGCATGACGACGGCCGAGCGCCGTCGTCGTCGTCGTCGTGGTGGCGGACTCCGCGTACCGTCGGACAACGTGCCGCGCCGGACCACCACACCGCCGGTGGTCCCTCCGGTGCCCGAGGATCCGTCGCTCGCGATGTCGATCGCGTACAGCTTCACCAACGACGCATCCGAGCCGATTCCGCGCGTCGCGATGGATACGCCTTCGTCGGACGTGGAGCCGAACAACTCGGAGCCGAACAACAACAGCGCGCCGATCGCGTTCCCCGAGCCCACGGCTCCCGAACCCATGCAGACCGTGATCGATCCGCCGAGCTCGCCGGTCGAGAGCGTCGACTTCGAGATGAAGACGCGCGAGATGAGCTCGGTCGACCTCGAGGCCCTCGGGCTGCAGTCGATGCAGGTCACCGATCCGGCCGAATCGAAGTCGCGCGCGTCGATGGAGTCGGAGTCGGTCGAACCGCGCGAGTCGATCGAATCGAGCGATTCGGTCGAATCGATCGATTCGCGCGACTCGAGCGAATCACTCGATTCGATGGAAATCGAGTCGATGGAGATCGAGGCGCGCGACGACACCGAGCCGCCAGTCGATGTCGACGTCGACATGACCGGCTTCGAAGGCCCGACGATCGACACCGAGACGCCCGAAGCCGCGATCCCGACGCTGATCCCGACCGACACGTCGTCGGCACCGGTATCGCCGATCGCGCCGCGCGAGCATCGCGAGCGGCTCAAGACGGTCGCGCTCAGCGAGGACGATCTCGAAGAGGTGCGCGATGCCGTGCGCGCGGCGACCCAGCCCGCGGTCGCACCGCCGGCTCCCACGCCACCCGCACCGCCGCAAACGGCCCGCACCACCACCGGCGAGACCGCGCCGCCTCCGGTCGCGGCGATCGAACCGGCGCCGCCGTCGGCATCGCCGAGCAACCAGACCCAGCCGCTGACCGCGCTCGATGTCGAGGTGGTGAAGACGGAGTCCGACGAGCCGCAGTCGGTTCCGGAAATCGACATCCAGGAGCTGTCGGATCGCGCGGCTTCGGCGTCCGGCGAGATCGAGGTCGACGTCGGCGAGGAGTCCGACGACGAGACCAAGGCCGCGGCGGCCGCACCGGAGGCCAAGCGTGTGCGTCCGCCGAGCGTGCCGCCTCCGGTGGGTGGTCACGTGGCACCGCCCCCACCGCCGCCGGCCGCGCAGGCCGACAAGGCGCACAAGCCACCTCCCGCACCGCCGCCGAAGAAGGCGGAGTCCCCCAAGCCGGCGCCTCGCGTACCCGTCGAGCCCAAGTCACCACGCGGCAAGCCGTGGTTCGTCGATCTGTTCGACGAGGACTACCTCCGCACGCTGCCGTTCCTCACGCCGCAAGCGACGCAGGCGGAAGCCGAGTTCGTGATCGACACGATGGGGCTATCGCCCGGCGCGCAGGTGCTCGACGTCGGCTGTGGATACGGTCGCCACGCGATGGAGCTCGCCGCGCGTGGGTTCCACGTGGTCGGGCTCGACCTGTCGACGCCACTGCTCGTGCGTGGTGGCGAGGAGTCGCATCGCCGCGGGCTGTCGATCAACTTCATCCGCGGTGACATGCGGGAGCTCGACTTCGACGGGCAGTTCGATGCCGCGTATTGCCTGTTCTCGACGTTCGGCTACTTCGACGACGAGACCAACAAGAAGACGGTCGCCAACATCGCCCGTGCACTGAAACCCGGTGGCAAGGTGCTGATCGAGATCCTCAACCGCGACTACGTGATCGCGGACCTTCCCACCCGCGTGTGGTGGGAGGGCGATGGCTGCGTGGTGCTCGAAGAGGTCGAGCTCAACTACTTCAGCTCCCGGATCCAGGTGAATCGTTCCGTGGTGTTCGACGACGGCCGGCAGCTCGAGCAAGAGATCTCGCTGCGGGCCTACTCCCTGCATGAGGTCGGGAAGCTCATGCACTCCGCAGGATTCAGGGTGTTGGAGGTTTCCGGCGCCTATCACACGCGCGGGCGATTTTTCGGCAACCAATCCCGTCACATCATTGTCCTAGCCGAACGAAAAGACGCGCAGCCCGCAAGCTGACGTCTGGTCCGGCGTTGTCATTTTCGCGCGTCGGCTTCCGCGCGTGTGTCATCGCGGCACGCGACAGGTGTGGCACGCCCGCGACACCCATAACGTCTCGACGACAATGGAATAACTCGGGGGTCTCGCGAGTCATTGAGGGTGACGCGAGAGTTTTCGATCGAGCGAGTTGTCCAAAACATTTGGGTGGCTCGCGCGTCTTACCTAGGTAGGCGTCTCGCGCCTGCGAGAAGAGAGGGCACTAGATGGCAGCCATCGTCACGAAGTTCGGAGGCTTTGGTCGACCGCAGAAAGACCAGAAGAAGACCGAAGCGCGGCAGCGCGCGGCTCGCGTATCCGCCAAGGCGGCGAAGCGTACCCGCGCCCGTCAGGAGGATCCGGACGACGACGATGACGACGACGACGTCCGCACCGAATCGGAAGGGCAGGACAAAGACGAGAAACCCGCCCGTCCCGACAGCGGCACCTACCTGTCGATGTACTTCCGCGACATGGCGGTGCTCGACGTGCTGCGTCCCGAGGAGGAGTTCACCTCGGCGCGCGAGATCGAGCTGCTGGAGATCATGTTGTGGGAAGCGGTGCTCTCGCATCCGCCGGCGGTCGCGCACGTGATCGCGACCGTCGAGGAGTTGATCGAGACGCTCCCGACCGAGGCCAAGACGCTGCGGCGTGCCGCGGAGGACAAGAAGCCCAACGAGAAGACGTGGAGCAAGCAGGTCGCGAAGACGGCTCGCAAGCTTCGCTCCGCCGATGTCGATCACCTGTTCATCGACGCCGCGCTCATGACCGTCGATCGGATCTCGCTGGGTATCGGATCGCGCGGCGTCTCCGTCGGGTCGCTCGGGCGCGAACGCGCACGGAGCGAGTGGCTTCGTCGCGTGTACACCGCGAACCGATCCGCCGCCGAGGCACGCAACGACTTCGTGAAGGCCAACCTCCGGCTCGTGGTCAGCATCGCGCGCCGCTTCAACCACGGTCGCATGGCACTCGCCGATCTGATCCAGGAGGGCAACCTCGGTCTGATCAAGGCGGTCGAGCGTTACGACTATCGCCGAGGCTTCCGGTTCTCGACCTACGCGAGCTGGTGGATCCGCCACGCGATCAGCCGCGCACTCGCCGACAAGGGACGCGAGGTCCGGCTGCCGGTGCACATGATCGATGCCCAGCACCGGCTCACCAAGGCGCGCCGTCAGCTCACCGGGAAGCTGGGTCGTCAACCCACGAGCGAAGAGCTCGCAGAGGCGACGCAGATGCCCCTCGACAAGATCGAGAAAATGCGGAGCTGGCTGCTCGAGAGCTCGGTGTCGATCGACAAGCCGGTCGGCGACGACGAGGGCCGGGTGCTGGGTGAGGTGCTCGAGGACCCGGATCGCGATCCGACGTCCCCGACCGACGATCTCGAGTGGGAAGCGTTGACCACGGAGGTCCGCGACCTGCTCCGCGAGCTGCGCCCCATCGAGGCCGATATCCTGCGCCAGCGATTCGGGCTGGGGACCGAGCAGGAGCTCACGCTCAAGGAGATCGGCGACAAGTACAACCTGTCCCGCGAGCGCATCCGCCAGCTCCAGGAGCAGGCGCTCGCCAAGATGCGCCGGGCTCTGGCACGCCGGGACCTGTTGTAATCGCCGGCGATTGGCGCCGGCGCCCGTATTTGGGTAGGTTTCGGTACATGACTGCCGTGAGACGTCAGCATGCCCCGTGGTTACGGGCCGTCTGGCCCGTGTTGCTGCTGGCTCTCGCGTTGGGTGCAGTGGCGTGCGGCGATGACGATCCCAAGTTGAAGGTGACGGATCTATCGCCCGATACCGGCGATACCGAGGGTGGGACCTACGTGGTGATCAAGGGGAACCGGTTCATCAAGGACGGTCCTCGCAACGCCAAGGTCTACTTCGGATCTCGCCAGGGTTCGATCATCCGGTTCCAGAGCGACTCCGAGCTGATCGTCCAGGCGCCGGGTGGCAAGCCCGACGAAGTGGTCGACGTGCTCGTGATCTTCGATCCCGGCGGTCAGCTGACGATCAAGAAGGCGTTCAAGTTCGTCCGCAAGGACGACGCCGGATACTCCGTCGACGACCTCGAGGGCGTCGGCGGCGCCCACAAGAAAAAGAAATAGCGCCCGGTTTCGCGGGCGCCGTGCGCCGAACCCCGGCTAGATGTTGAGCCGGAACAGCTGCTGGCCGAGGAGGACGAACGACTCGTTACCGACGCCGCGCTCTCCGTTGACCTTGATGAACGTGCCGTTCGAGCTGCCGAGGTCGGAGAGGTAGACCCGGCCGTCACGCAGCGTGACGCGCGCGTGGAGTCCCGAGACATAACCGTCGTCGGGGAAGTTGATCTCCCCGCGCTCGCGACCGAGCGTGACGTTGTCGCCGAGGAGCGGGAACGCCGCACCGGTGATGTCGCGGCCGATGATCACGGTCAGCTTGCCCCAGTAGCCGGGGTTGGGGCTGCCCATGAGCTCGGTGCCGTCGGGGGTGGCCTCCGGCGACGCGATGAGCTCGAACCGCAGCAGCTCCTGTCCGATGCGGATGATCTGGCCGGAGGTCAGCTCCTCCTCCTGCGTCATCTTCACGAACACGCCGTTGAGGCTGTCGAGGTCCTTCACCATGCCCTGGCTGGGGCCGTGGATCATCAGCACCGCGTGGACCGGCGACAGGTAACCGTCGTTCTCGAAGATCGGACCGAAGCTACGACCGATCTTGTTCTCGCCGGGCCGCAGCTCGTGGGTGCCACCCTCGGTGCCGTCCGGGCGGATCAGCGTCATCGACAGTCGCGCGGGGGCGGGCTGCGGGCCACCCATCTGCGGACCACCCATCTGCGGACCACCCATCTGCGGACCACCCATCTGCGGGCCGGGGCCACCCATCGGGGGTCCGCCGCCGGGGCCTTGCGGCATCTGCATCGGGGCCGAGCCCTCGTCCATGCGGAAGCCGCACGTGCCGCAGAACCGGAACGTCGGCGGGACGTCGCTACCGCACGACGGACAGCGACGCGGACCGGTCGACGGACTCGGTCCACCGGGGGGTGGTCCGAAGCCCGGATTGAATCCCGGCACGCCGGGAGGCGGGCCCATCGGGGGAGGTGTCATCGGAGGCGCACCGATCGGTCCCGAGGGCGGCATGCCCATCGGACCCGAACGCGGTCCCTGCTGCGGCATCGCGTTGGACGGCCCCCGCTGCTGCTGTCCTGGTGGCGGCATCCCGGGCATTCCCGGGGGCGGTCCCATCGGACCCGGACCAACCGGACCCGGACCCGGACCCGGACCCGGTCCACCCGGACCCGGTCCCGGTCCCGGTCCCGGAGGACCACCCGGACCACCCGGACCGAAGCCCTGGGAGTTGTCCGCCATCATGGTCTTCATCATGCCCATGTCGCCCGCTGGCGGCTTCGGTGCGGCCGATAGCTCGGCTCCGCATCCCAGGCAGAACTTGTAGTGGTCCTGGTTTTCTTTCCCGCATCTGTTGCAGACGGTCATGTGGGCTCCCTCAGACGATTTCGACGCGCAGCAGCTGCTGTCCCAAGAACACGTAGTCTCCGTGTGCGAGCACTCGTTGGCCGTCGATGCGAACGAACGTGCCGTTTCGCGAACCTAGATCGGTAACGCACAGCGCGCCACCCGTCACCCGAAGCTCTGCATGACGACCCGAGATGAACGGGTCGTCTGGAAAATTGATGTCGTTGCCCTCGCGACCGAGCGTCACGACGTCGCCCTCGGGCCGGAACACCCAGCCGACCGCGCCGCCGCGGAGTTGCTGCTGGATCTCGAGCGTGGCCGGCCGCTGGATGCTGGTCGAGTAATAGGTGCCTTCCGCATCGGGAAGGTCCTCGGGCGCCTTCACGGGCGACACGACGAGCACCTGTTCGCCGACGAGCACGGTGCCACCGGGCTGGAGGTCGGCCTTGTCGGTGATCCGCACGTAGACGCCGTTGAGCGATTCTTCGTCGCGCACGATCAGCTGGCGATCGCGATAGATGAAGTTGCAGTGATGCGGCGACAGGAACGGATCGTCGGGAAACGAGATCGGACAGTCGCCACGCCCGGCGACGTGGTCGGTACCGGCGAGCGTGAACGACACGCCGTCCTCTCCGTCGCCGCGGATCAGCGTGAGCTTCGCGCGCGCCGACTGCAGCGCACCGCCGAAGAACAACGTCTTCTGCGGGGTCTTGATCGGCCCGCCGCCGACGGCGGGATCGCTCGGGACCGGAGTCGATCCGGACGATCGCGGTCCGACGCGGGTCTCGATGTCGACGTCGAACGCGTTCTTCGGTGGTCCCAGCTTCGCGCCGCAGTTGGGGCAGAACTTCAGGTGATCGGAAGCTTCGTTCCCACACTTGGTGCACGTCGTCGTCGCCGAAGAGAGGTTGGCGGATTCCGGAATCGTCGGCGAAAGCCCGTCCGGTGGTGGCTGACTGTGTGATCGCGGCCTCGGATCGAGCGCGACGTCAGCTCCGCAGCGCTTGCAATGCGGTACCCCGATCGGGGTCAACGCGCTGCACGCGTCGCACACCAGGCCGACGTCCATCGAGCCGAAATTCTACCTCTTCTCGCCGAAGCCCGTCAAAGTACGGACCCCTCAACGATGCGTCAGTGTGCGGCGGCCTGACGGACGATCGGGCTGGGATCGCGCTCGAGCTCGCCCCGCCGTTTGCGTGCGCGGGGGTCCTTGACCTGTCCGAGCGACCGGGCAGAGGCCGCTCGGACCTGGGCGACCTCGTCGCGAGACAGCGCGAGCAGGGCGTCGACCGCTCCGGGGGTCTTCCCGAGCGCCCCGAGCGCCCCGGCGACGGCTTCGCGGACGAAGCTCGACGAGTCGTGCGCCGCGGTGACCAGGGCCGCGGGCGCGCCGGCCTTGCCGATCCGACCGAGCGCCTGGGCGGCGACGCGCCGATCGGCCCACCGGCCGTTGGCCAGCGTGCGAGTCAGGGCCTCGACGAGATCGCGCGGAGGCGCGCCGTGATGGGCGAGCACCGCGATCGCGTGCATCGACGCCGCGCGCACCTGATCGGCCGAGTCCTGGAGGCCCTTCTGGATCGCCGCCGTGGCCACGCCGGGGGCGCCGATCTTCGCGATCACCGAGACCGCGAGTGCACGGACCTTCGGGTCGTCGCTCGCGAGCTGGCCCTTGACCGCGGGGGTCAGCGCCGTCCCGATCTTCTCCATCGCGACGGTGACCTTGGGATCGGTCGACGCCGATGCCGACAGGGCCCCGAGCGAGAGCCGATCCGGATCGCTGTCGAGATCGGTGAGCACCGAGACCACCACGTCGCGATGCTCGCCGAGCGCGTCGAGGAGCCCCTTGGCGATGTCGTCGGCGTGATCGACGACGAGCTTGGTCGAGGTCGCCGGGTGAGGAAGGTCGCCGGGGATCTGGGCGATCGCGGTCGCGGGATCGAACTTGCCGCTCTTCATCGGGTAGTCGCCCGAGGTCGACAGCTGCGCCGGTGCCACGCCGGCCCGGCTGACCCGGCCGATCGCCCACACCAGCTCGCCGCCGGAGCGTCCGGCACGCGCGTAATACGCGCGGACGAGCGGACCGAGCGAGCGAGCGTCGCCGAGCTGACCGAGCGACCACGCGGCGAGACGCTGGGCCTCGCCGCGGTTGTCGGCGAGCGCTCCGAGGAGGGCGGGGATGCCCTTGCTCGCACGGCGTGCACCGATCGCGTAGGCACACGCGGCGCGGGTGACGTCGGCCCGGCGCGCGTCGTCGACCACGGAGATCGCCGCCGCCACGCCACGCTTGTCGTCGATCTGCGCGAGTCCGAGGCACGCGAGTGTCTGCACGCTCGGACGGCGATCGCCGAGCGCCTTGACCAGCGCCGGTACGGCACGCCGATCGCCCGAGCGACCGATCGTGAACGTGGCCGCCTCGCGCATCGCGAGCTCGGGATGATCCATCAGCGGCAACACGTCGGATAGCACGCGCGGATCGCCGAGCCGGCCGGCCGCGACCAGTGCCTCGACGCGGACCTCGCGATCGAGCGCCTCGGTGAGCGTGCCGATGAACCGGGTGTCGTGCGGTGGCTCCTGGCGCGCGAGGTGGACCAGCGGCGCGGCCGCCCCCTTGTTCCCGAGGTGACCGAGCACCTCGACCGCCGCGCGGTGCGACGGCTCTTTCTCGTCACGCAACGCCTCGAGCAGCGGCTGCAGGCCGTGACCGCCGATGCGCGCGAGCTCGGCGCGGGCAGCCTTCTTGACGTCGTCGGTGCCGTGGCGCTCGCGCTCGACGAGCCGGGGCACGTAGCGGAGGTAGAGGTCGACGAGCACGCGCCGGTACACCGGCTTGTGCGCCATCATGAACGCCAGCGGAGACAGGACCTTCTCGAGCTCGCCGAGCGTGTCGGTCATCTCCTCGAGCGCGATCGCTTCGCGGCCGGCGCGCGCGACATCCTCCTCGCTCGTCGAGTTGCGGAGCACCGCACGTAGTAGGTCGACCGCCTTGAGCGGCGTGCCGGCCTGGATGTGGAGCTGCGCGAGCGCGAACAGCGCCTTGGTGTTGCGCGGGTCGCGCTCGAGCACCTTCTGGTACGCCGCGATCGCCTCGGGGAACTTCTGCATCGCGACGTAGCCCTCGGCGAGCTTCTCGTAGCCGAGCGGGCTGTTCGGGCTCTTGGCGATCGCTTTCTGGCGCCAGATCGCGACCTCGGAGTCCTTCCGCTGCTCGATCTTGATGTCGGCGATCATGTTGTAGACCTCGGCCTCGCGGCTCGGCACCTGCTTGGCGAGCTCGAGGAGCAGGGCGATCGCGGGCTCGAAGTTGCGGATCAGCCGGTACTGCTTGACCAGCTCGAGCGTCAGCTCCTGATCGTCGGGGACCCGCTTGTGCAGCGCCGCGAGCACGCGCTCGGGCTGTCCACGCACCTGCTTGCCGGTGCGCGAGTAGTACTCGGCGAGGAAGTAGCCATCCTCGATCGCCTGCGCGCTCGTACCCTTGCCGTCGGCGAAGCCGTCGATCCACTTCTTCTTGTACTGCGGCTCGCGCGCCGCGTAGCGGGTCACGATCGTGACGTAGCGCCGGCGGATCTCGCGACGCGCCATGCGGTCGGTTGCCTTGTGACCGAGGAGCTCGAGCACCTTGTCGAGGTCGGCGAGCGCGCGCCCCCAGATCCGCTTGGCCTCCCAGACCTGGGCGCGCCCCTTGTAGAACGCCGCCTTCTTGGGATCCATCGCGATCGCCTTGGCGTACTGGGCGAGCGCTTCCTCCTGCATGTTGTGCTCGTTGAACACCTCGCCGAGCTTGGCGTAGCCGGCGGCCTTGCCGATGTTGATCAGCCGCTTCCAGGTCTCGGTCGCGCGCTTGCGGTTGCCCTTCTGCCAGTACTGCTCGCCGAGCGCGACCAGGTGCGAAGGATCGTCGGGCTCGAGCTTGGCGAGCCGTTCGTACTGCGCGATCGCGAGGTCTTCCTTGCCCCATCGCTGGTAGAGGTCGGCGACGGCGCCGAGCACGCCGGGGTCGTTGGGGAACCGCGCGATCAACCGGGCAAGCGCCTCGAGCGCCTTCTTGTCGCGACCGCGACGCTGGTAGCGATCGGCGAGCTCGAGCTGGAACCGGGCATCGCCGGGCGCGGCGCGCACCACGGCCTCGTACTGGCGGAGCGCCTCGTCGTCGCGACCCGAGTTCTCGAGCAGCGTGATCAACCGGCGCTGCGTATCGAGCTCGGTCGGAGCGCGCTGCACCGCCTTCTTGAGCGCGTGGATCGCCTTGTCCTGGGCGCCGGTCTCCTCGTAGAGCTTGCCGAGCGTCGACCACTCGAAGTGACCGCGCATGCGCTCGGGCCACGCCTTTTCGTAGTGCGCGAGCAAACCGGGCAGGCCCTGCTTCTTGCGGTAGATGTCGATGATCCGGTTGGTGAGCTCGACCTCGAGGTAGTAGCCCTTGGGCGCGAGCTTGATCGCGCGCCGGTACTCCGCGACGGCCTTCTCGTCCTTGCCCATGCCCTCGAAGGCCTGGCCGCGGCGCGCGACCACGTCGATCCGGCGCGACGGGTCGCCACCGAGGAGCTTCTCGGCGTGCGCGTAACTGTCGAGCGCGACCTCGTGCTTGCCGGCCGCGAGCATCGCGTCGCCACGTTCGATCCACAGCTGCGCGTTGCGCGGCTCGAGCGCGAGGAACTGCTTGAAGTAGGCGTCGGCGCCGTCGTTGTCACCGGTCGCGAGCGCGAGGTCGGCGAGGGCGCGCAGCGCCTTCTTCTTCTGGTTCTTGGTCTTCGAGTGGACGAGCGCCTTGTCGTAGGCGACGCGCGCATCCTTGTTCTTGCCGCTCGCCTTGTGGACGGCGCCGATCGCGATCCAGGTCGTGGCATCGGAGTCCCGGAGCGCGACGGCGCGGTTCCAGTTGTCGAGCGCGCGCGGATCATCGCCGGTCTTGCGATACAGGTGGCCGAGCACGACCAGCGCGGCCCAGTCCTTCGGGTTCTTGTCGATCTGCTTCTGGTATTCGCTCTTCAGCAGATCGACCGTGCGGTAGCGGCGGTACTTGTCGAGCAGACGCGCGAGCGCGCCAGCGTCGTGGGGGTTGCGCGCGAGGTAGCGCTTGTAGGTCGCGATCTCCTTCTTGTCGAACGGATCGCGCTGGACCCCCCAGTCATCGGCGATCGCCGCAACCGGCGCGATGGCAGCGGTCGCGACGAGGGCAAGCAGCAGGACACGACCGAGCCTCATCGCTCTCGATCATAGCGTCTGATCGAGGAGGCGCCCGTGGAATCCCGGGCTTTTGCGGGCGTGAGCCCGAAGGAATTGTTACGCGCGGATCCGGGCGAGGATCGCGCCGAGGTTCTTGCGTCGCATCTCGACGCAAAAGTCGCGGAGCGCACGCGCGTGGATCTTCGCCATCGCGAGGAATCGCACGCCCAGCCCCGACGCGAGGTGGTCGTCCTTGCGATAGCAGATCTGACCCGACGCCCAGATCGAGTCGTTCATTCCCGGGAGCTCGATCTCGAGGCCGACGATCAGTCCCGGCGGGGGCGCGAGGAGCGACAACGCCGACATGCTGATACCGCTGTCGGAGAGGTTCCCGGCGAGGCCTCGCACTGGACGGTCGTGGACGTACGATGTCACCATCGTCTCGAATGGGATCCGGTAACCCAGCCGTCGGTCGTTCACGCTGTCTCCTCGTGCAAACGGGTAGTCAGAGGTAGGACAAGAGCGTACCCAGTGCCGACCAGCGCGCCTAATTTTTCGCCATTTCCATTCGATCGGGTCCCGAAGGTCGCGCGTGGTGAGGCCGCGATCCGGTCGGCGCTCGCACACTGGATGGCGAGCGTCGGTCACGTGCAGGCTCTCCAGCGCACGCCGCATCTCGCCGGGTTGGTCCGCACCTCGGCGCGGATCGTCTCGGTCGAGCTCGCGAGCCGGCCGTTCGATCCGTTCGCCGCCGTCGCCGAGGTCCGCGCCGGTCGGATCGCGATTCCGGTCGCCGGATCGAGTCAGGGTGTTCGCGCGATCACCCAGCGGCTGCTCGGGGGTCCCGAGGAGGTCGCGGCGCCGCGTGCGCTGACACCGGCGGAGCATGCCGTGTGGGCGGCGATCGTCGCCGCCGTGCTCGTCGATTTCGAGATCGACGCCACGGTGTGGCCGCTCGCCGAGTCGGCGAGTCGCGCGATCGCCGAGCAGCTCGCGCAGCGCCCGCACGTCGCAAAATCCCGGCCGCCACCGGTGCCGGCCGCTGCGACGCGTACCCGACCAGAGGGAGCACCGTTCGATCCGACCGTCCCGCAGGTGGTGACGACCGCGGTCGCGACGCCCGCGGCGAAGAGGGCGTCGGCTCCGGTCCCGACACCGGCGACACCCCCGACGCCCGCGGCGTCGCGGACCATCGTCGAGATCGGCCTCGATCTCGGTGGCATCCCGCTGATCGCGGTCGCGTGGTTCCCACCCGAGCTCGTGCTCCGGGCCCCGCCACCGCGCCCGGTGCCGGGATGGCCGGTGGAGCTCCCGATCGTCGTCGCGCGCTGCGCGCTCCCGCGCTCCGCGGTCGCCCACCTCGGCGTGCGCGACGTGATCGCGGTCGGCGAGCAGTCGCTCGAGCTGGTGATCGGCGACGGCGCGATCGGGCTCACCGCATCCCCGCAAGCGCTGGAGGCGACGGTCGCGACCGGCTATGTTCCCCGCGACATGGCGTTACCCGACGACGCGCACCTGGAGCTCACGGTCCGACTCGGCACCACGCGGATGTCGCTGCGCCGGATCGGCGAGCTCGCGGTCGGCGAGGTGATCGCACTCGGACGCCCGCTGGCCGGTCCCTACGACGTGTGCGCGGGCGGCCGGACGATCGGGCAGGGCGAGCTGGTCGATCTCGACGGCGAGATCGGGGTACGCATCGTGTCCTTGGTCGAGGAGTAATTCACATGCCCGTCTACGAATACCGGTGCAACGCCTGCGGTCGCGAGTTCGAGTACCAGCAGCGGATGACCGACGACGATCTGGTGACCTGCGAGGCCTGCGGCAAGGATGCACTCGAGAGGCTGATCTCGGCGACCGCGTTTCACCTCAAGGGTGGCGGCTGGTACAAGGATCTGTACGCGTCGACCAAGCCGGAGGCGAAGAGCGGTGCCGATGGCGGTGGCGACGCCAAGCCGAGCGACGCCGGGAAGTCGTCCGGGGATTCGTCGAGTGGATCGGGATCGAGCGCGAGCCCGTCCGCGAGTGGTTCGTCGTCGTCCGGGCCGAGCAGCGGCGGAACGTCCGGTGGAACGTCGGGCGGATCGTCGGGTGGAACGTCGGGCGGAACGTCGGGCGGATCGTCGGGCGGAACGTCCGGCGGATCATCGTCGGGCGGCAGCTCGAGCACTTCGAACAAGTCGGGAGCGGCATGACCGCGCTCGTGATCGATGGCAAGGCGATCGCCCAGAAGGTGCGCGGCGAGGTCGCGACCGCCGCGCTCGCGCTGCGCGACCGCGGCATCGTGCCGACACTCGCGGTCGTGCTCGTCGGCGACGATCCGGCCTCCGCGGTGTATGTCCGCAGCAAGACCAAGGCGGCGAACGAGGCGAACGTCGGCGTTCGCGATCACAAGCTCCCGGCCGATACCTCGCAGGACCAACTGCTCGCGCTCGTCCAGTCACTCAACACCGACCCCGAGGTCGACGGCATCCTGGTCCAGCTGCCGCTGCCGCCGCAGCTCGATAGCGACGCCATCATCCGCGCGCTCGATCCGGCGAAGGATGTCGACGGCCTCCACCCCGCCAGCCTGGGCGCCTTGGCGCAGGGCAACCCGATGTTCGTGCCGTGCACCCCGAAGGGCTGCATGCGACTCCTCGCCGAGGCCGACACCCCGCTGCGTGGTGCGCGCGCGGTCGTGATCGGTCGCAGCCGGCTCGTCGGAAAACCGATGGCGCTCCTGTTGGCCAACGCCGACGCGACGGTCACGATGTGTCACTCGAAGACCCGCGACCTCCCCGGCGAGGTCCGCCGCGCCGATGTCGTGGTCGCCGCGATCGGCCGCCCGCACTTCGTGAAGGGCGACTGGATCGCCGACGGCGCGACGGTGATCGACGTCGGCATCAATCGCAACGCCGAGGGCAAGCTGGTCGGCGATGTCGAGTTCGCCGCCGCCGCCGAACGAGCGCGCGCGATCACGCCGGTGCCCAAGGGCGTCGGGCCGATGACGATCGCGTGCCTGCTCGAGAACACGGTCGAGGCGGCGCGTCGCCGGCGCGGCTAGCAGGCTGCGTTATTCAGCAGCCCGCTGGGCGGTTCGGCGAAACACCAGCACGTGGTTGTTGGCCGGCATCGCGACGGTGCCGCGCAGATCGAGTCCGGCATCGCGCGCCGCCGCGGTCAGGTCGGTCACCTCGCGCACGCCCCACCGGGGATCGCGATCTCGCAGCGAGCGATCGAACGCCTCGTTCGACGGGGCCGTGAACGTGCCGCCCCACCGGTACGGGCCGTAGGTCACGAGCGGCGCGCCCTCCGCGAGCACGCGCCCCGCGCCGGCGAACAACGCGAGCGCCGCCTCCCACGGGGCGATGTGGATCATGTTGATGCACACGATCGCGTCGATCGTCATGTCGTCGATCGGCCACGGTGCCGTCACGACATCGAGCGCGAGCGGCGGCTCGAGGTTCGGCAGCCTCGTATCATCGCGCCACGCCACGATGCTCGCGCGCGCGTCGGGATCCGGATCGCTCGGTTGCCAGGTGAGGTGCGGGAACGCGCGCGCGAACGTCACCGCGTGCACGCCACTACCGCTCGCGATCTCGAGCACGCGGCCGGTGGCGGGGAGCACGGTCGCGAGGACCTCGCGGATCGGCTCGCGATTGCGCTCGGCGGCGGGTGGCGACAGCTTCACGTCGTGATTGTTGATCGACTTCGGTTCCGTAGGGCCAGCTCGCGACGTCTAGCCGGCGGCTTGGCGCACGCTGGTCGGCTTCGACATCGCGCGCACGAGGATGACTTGGAGCTCGGCGAACGACGGCGGGTTGGTGGCCACCTCGTCGGCGCCGGCCTGCTTTGCGTGTTCGCGAAGCTGGTTGTTCATGGTCAACGCGATCGCCGGCACCGGCGGATCCTGTTCCTTGGCGACTCGCAGGGTCGACAGGCCACCCTCGACATCGAAGTCGACGTCGACCACGACCAGATCGATGTCGCTCGACATCAGCGTCTGCGCGACGTTGACGTCGGCCGCCTGCAGCACCTCCGCGGTGCTGATGATCGACTTGATCGAGCGGGCGAGGGTGGTGCGGTCCTGGCGGTTGCCAGACAGGATCAGGATCTGGACCCCGTTGAACGTCAGCACCAGCTGATCGATCACGGCGCCGAGCACCGGCGAGACGTCCTGGAACTCGATGCCGATGCCGGGTGGGCCCTCCGGTTGCCCCTCCGCGGGCTCCAGGCCGCGCCGCCAGGCGACCACGCCGTTGAGGCTGACCTGGCCGGCCGACGGGATCTCGAGGTCGACCGTGACCGGCGCGCCGGTCGGGATCTCGGCGGTGGTCTCGAGGAACAGTCCGCCACGCGACAGGTTCACCGAGTACGCGACCAGGAACGATGACGCGGTTCGGAACGCGGCCTGCACCGAGTACGGCATCCGGTCGTGTTCGCGCTCCATGTAGCGAGGGTTAGTATCGTCGAATCCAGGGCGCGTTTGGGCGCCACGGCCGACGATTCACTCGCCCAAAGACTTCGCGAGCGAGCACCCAACGGTGAGGTAGGCCGCGGAAGCGAAGTCGGGCAACGATGACATCACAGTAGGCGGTCGAGGAGCCGCTCGAGGTGGTCGAGGTCCATGTAGCGGATCTCGATCCGGCCGGCCTTGCCGGGCTCGTCCTCGGTGATCGCCACCGGTCCCCCGAGCGAGCGGGTGAGGCGCTCCTCGAGGTCTCGCACCGAGGCCGACTTCTGGGGGCGCTGGGCGCGCCCGCGCTCCGGCGACGGGGTCCGTGTCTTCTTGACCAGCGCCTCGGTGGCCCGCACCGAGAGCTGCTTGTCGGCCACCGTTCGCGCGGTGCGCTCGATCGCGGGAGCGTCCTCGAGACCGAGCAGGGCGCGGGCGTGTCCCATCGACAGGCGCTCCTCCTCGAGCATCAGGCGCACCGACTCCGGGAGCTTGAGCAGGCGGATCGCGTTGGCGATCGTGCTGCGGTCCTTGCCGATGCGCTCGGCGATGTCCTCGTGGGACAGGTCGTACTCGTCGGCCAGGCGCTGGTAGGCGGTGGCCTCCTCGAGCGGCCCCAGATCGGCGCGCTGGAGGTTCTCGACCAGCGCGCGCTCGAGCGCCGTGGTCTCCGTGACGTCCTGGACCACCACGGGGACCTCGTGCAGACCCGCGCGCTGCGCCGCTCGCCACCGCCGCTCGCCGGCGATCAGGTAGTAGCCGCCCTCGGACCGCGGCCGCACGATCAGCGGCACGATCACGCCGTGGACCTTGATGGTCTCGGCGAGCTCGGCCAGCTTGGCCTCGTCGAACCGGTGCCGGGGCTGCTCGGGGCTCGGGTACACGTCCTCGATCCCCGCCTGGAAGTACGTGCGCTTCGCGATCAGCTCGGCGCGCGATGGCGTGGGGGAGGGCGCCGCCGGTCCTCCCGGCATCAGCGCATCGAGCCCGCGGCCCAGACCTCGCTTCTTCGCATCGGCCATGACCAACTTACGTACCTCCATTGGCGCGTTCGACCAAGCCTGGCGCGGGGACGGACTCCGGGGCCCCCTTCATGCGGCCGAGCAGCTCGTCGGCCACCGCCAGGTAGCTCTTGGTTCCAGCGCACCGCAGGTCGTAGAGCAGGCACGGCTTGCCGTGGCTCGGCGCCTCGGACAGCCGCACGTTGCGCGGAATCACCTCGCCGAACAGCTTGTCGCCGAAGAACCGCTCGACCTCGGCCTTGACCTGGTTGGCCACCGACAGCCGCGCGTCGAACATCGTGAACACCACGCCGTCGATCGACAGCTCGGGGTTGTAGGTGGTGCGCACCTTGTCGATCGTGCGCGACAGCGCCGACAGCCCCTCGAGCGCGAAGTACTCCGCCTGCATCGGGATCACGACCCCGTCGGCCGCGACCAGCGCGTTGAGCGTGAGCAGCCCGAGCGACGGCGGGCAGTCGATCACGATGTAGTCGTACGCATCGACGATCGGCGCGAGGGCATCGGCGAGGAACCGTTCGCGGTTCTCCGCGCCGATCAGCTCGAGCTCGGCGCCGACGAGATCGGTGGTCGCCGGGACGACGAACAGCGTCGTGATCTCGGTCGGCCTCACCACGTCGGCCATCGCCACGTCACCCGCGAGGGCGTCGTAGATCGACAGCTCGATCCGATCGTGGCTGTAGCCGACGCCGGAGGACGCGTTGCCCTGGGGGTCGAAGTCGACCAGAAGAACCCGGTGACCGCGCGACGCCACGCTGGCCGCGAGGTTGATCGCGGTCGTGGTCTTGCCGACCCCGCCCTTCTGGTTCGCGACGGCAAGGATTCTCGCCATGAGCCGTGAGTAGCAGGCGGCTATGACGATCCCTTCTTTTCGTCATCGGTTTGGCAGCGTGGTTGAAGAGAAAATTTGGTCCGGATTACGAACTCACGTACGTTGTAGCCAGATGTAGGACATGTGGGATGTCCTCCTCCAAGACACCAACCGGAGTTAGAAAATGTCTGGTATTCCTCGTATTTACACGTCGTTTGCCGAGTTCGAGCGCGAGGAGCTTCGCCGTCTCGACTCTCTCCACACCTCGGTCGACGACCTGGTCGAGGAGCGGTTCGCCGAGGAGCTCGACTTCGGTCAGAGCGACACGCCGCGCCGCCGCGGTCGCCCGCGCAAGCACCCGCGCTAGTCCACGCGCGGGTGTTCCGCGCGATTTGATTCTCACTCGACTCCCTTATTTCTGACATTCTCGCGCCGTGGTGGCGGCGGCAGGAACGACCGAGCTGGCGGCTCTTCTGGAGGAGCTGCTGGAGGTCGCGCTGGCCCCGCACCGGGCGTCGCCGGTCGAAGCGCCCCGTCCGCTGACGGATTCGTACATCCAGCGCATGTTCGCGTACGGGTTCGCACGGCTCGGGTTCGCCGAGCGTGCTCGATCCGCCAAGCGTGCTGCGGATGTCGTGTTCGAGGAGCTCGAGCTCGGACGCGACTCGGTACACCCCGCACTCTCGGCCGCGTTCGACGCGCGCCTCGACGGAGCGTTGCTCGGGCGATCGAACCGTGGTCCGTTGCCCGCACCGGTCGTCGACCAGTGGAACACGCAAAATCGAATCTTCAATTACAAGGTGTCGCGGCTGCGCGAGGCGTCGTGGATCTTGTGGCAGGGCCACGATCGTCCCCCCGCCAACAAGGACTGGTCCGAAAAGCGGCTAACCCGGATCGAGTTTCAGCCGGATCTCGTCCGCGAGAATGCAGAGACGACCGCCGACGAACTCACGGCGCGACTCGCTCGGAAGGATGATGGAGAGCCGGCGATCCTCGATGCATGCCTCGACGCACTTCTGACCTTGCCCGAAGGTCCTGCGATGTCGTTGCTCGTGGACGTGGTCGACGCGATCGATCGGCTCGACATGCTCGACGCGCTCGGGCTCCACGCGCGCGCGGTCGACGTGGCGAGTCAATTCGGACGGGGAGAGCTCGCGACTCGGTTCGCGGAACACGTGATCGCGGCGCTCGTGAACGTGCCGGGTCCGCAGATGCTCGCCCCGCTCGAGGACCTGGTCGTGGCACTCCGGCGGCTCGAGCTCGTCGAGGTCCTGCGCGAGGTCGTCGCGTCCGTCGAGCGCGATCGGCCGATGTCGCCACAACTGATCGAGCTCGAGGGGCGGGAACCCGATGTTCGACCGCTCTCCCGACAGCTCGTGCTCGCTGGAGCGCTCGCGACGATCGGCGATCCGCGCGGTGCGGAGTTGCTCGAACGCGCGTGCGCCACACTCCCCACTTCCCGCGTTGCGCATTGCCACGAGGTGGCGCGCTGTCTCGCGGTCGCTCCCACCGAGCTCGCGACCGCCGGGCTGCGCCGACTGTCGCGCGAGCTCGCTACCACGACAGATTCGTGGGGAACCAACTCGCACTACTGTCGATCGAGATTACAGGTCGTCGACGGGCTCGTGCTCGGCGCGTGCGAGAGCTGGCGCGGTCGGTTGCCGCGAGCCGCGTAGACGATCAGATCGCGATGTGCGCGACGGCCGCGACGATGATCGCGATCGAAGTGACGAAGATCGGGTCGAGACGGCGTTGAAGGTGATGGCGACGAATGACGAGGGCGAACATGCCGATCAATTCAGCATCCTTCGGGCCAGTGCGCGGACCTGCGAATTCGCGAGCTTGCGCGTGTCCGGGACGTCCGAGGCGTGTCCGGACACTGTCCGCCGGACACGGTTTGCGCCCACGTGGGCGCGATCGAGTCACACGGTTGGCAGAGCGCGTGGCGTGCTCCTGGCTTTGTGGACCGCGCCGGTTGGCATCGCCGCGTTCGAGGCGAGCCTTGCCTCGGCGCGCTGTCTTCGGTCGCGCGGCCCACAAGCGCCAGTCGCCTGATGCGAGCGCAGGCGCCGCCGGGGAGGAGAACGATGTTCGCGGGACGCGATCGAACACTCCCGGTCGATGTCGTGCGCCCACGTGGGTGCGGTCGATCGTGCGGGTGTCCACGTAAGCGCGGTCCGGATCGACGCCCACGTGGGCACGGTCTTCGAGCTCGGCGGGCCCGAACACGTGGCGGCGCGTCACGACGAGATCGTCCGACGTGCCGGCGATGTCGATGAGCCCGCGGTGATGGGCGGTGTGGCAACCATCGCAGAGCTGGATCAGGTTGGACGCCTCGTGCGAGCCACCGCGTGATCGCGGCACGATGTGATGAAGCTCGAGGTTGGCGGCGGATCGACAACCGGGCACGCGGCACCGACCGCGATCGCGTCGTACGACGAAGCGGCGGACCCGTGGCGCGATGTCCTGCGTGGCGCGCGCGGGCTCGCCGTCGAGCGCGCCGATGTGCTGCGCGTCGCAAAGCGCGCTCGGTGTCGGCGGCGTCGAGCGGGAACGTGCGACCGGCGCCATCTCGCCACCCTTGCTGACAGCGTTCGCACACCGTCACCGCGACCTGGTACTTGGCCCGACCCGCGTGCGCGTCCTCTTCGTCTGATGTCGCCGAGGGCGTACCCCGTGCTGCCGCCGTTGCGTCGGCTCGTGTAGTAGACGCGTCCCACGCAAGCCCCCGTAGCCGCACGATTCCAAAATACGCCGCTCCATCGGCGATCGGCCGCGTTCACGTGGGCGCGATCGCCAGCCATGATCCTCGACATCGCGATCGAGACGTCCGAGTTGGACGTCGCACGTCCAACTCGGACCCGAGCGGTTCATCGACGAGCGGTTTCCGTCGTGGGATCAGGTCGTTACGAGTGGTCCGCTGACTGCAAGGTGGTTCCGGCAACTACAAAGGAGCCATCGTCATGATCAAGCTACTCGCGTGTGTACTGTCGCTGTCGGTATTGGGTTGCGTCACCGGAGAGGACGGCGTCCAGGGTGGAGACGAGGACATCCTCGGGGGCTCGCCCGATAGTGGGGATCCCTCGGTCGTCCAGCTCCGGTTCAACGTGGCGACGCCGCAGGGCATCGGGCTCGCCGAGTGCACGGGCACGTTGATCTCGCCGACCGTGGTGCTCACCGCCGCGCACTGCGTGAGGGGCGGCTTCAACTTCCAGTACAACCCGGCACAGACCGCGGACCCGTTCGACACGTCGAGCCCGGGCTGGATTGCCGCGCGTACCGGCATCGCCCACCCGTCGTACACGGGCAACGCGGCGCAGGGCCACGACGTCGGCGTCATCCTGCTGTCGACCGCATCCAACCGGGCGACGAGCGCGCTCGGACCGGCGCCCGGCGTCAACACGGGCGTGCGCATCGTCGGCTACGGCAACAGCGCGGCATCGTCGTCTCCCGACGGGTTGGGCTCCAAGCGTCAGGTCAACGTCAAGGTGAGCTCGGTGACGGCGCGCGAGTTCGTCGCCGGCGTCGACCTCAAGGGAACCTGTCACGGTGACTCGGGCGGCCCGGTGTTCCAGAACGGCAAGGTGGTCGGCACCGTGTCCTACGGCACGACCGCGGACTGCCGCGGCGCCGGTCACTACATGCGCGTCGACGATAACCGCGCGTTCCTCGACCAGTACCTCGGCGGTGGCAGTGGCGGTGGCGGCGGCGGTGGCGGCGGTACCAGCACCAACAGCTGCTCGGTCTCGGTGTCGAGCAACGGTCTGAAGGAGACCGTGTCGTGCACGAACGGCACCTGCCAGTGCAAGATCAACGACCAGCTGACCAGCACCTGCACGGAGAACGCGTCGGGTTGCTCGATCCCCGGTAGCTGCTGCGGGTTCTGAGGAACGGGCCATGAACCGCGCCTCCCTCGTCGTCGGCCTCGTATGCGCAGGTGGTGTGACCGCCTCCGCCTCGCCGGCCGCCACACTGGTTAGCGGACGGGTCGAGGGAGTGTCGTCACGGTGGGCTTCGGGTGGTGACACCATCGTCACCGACGTCGATGTTCGGATGGCAGATGGCCACCTGGTACACGCGGTCGCGCTCGGTGGCGTGGTGGATGGAATCGGAATGGCGTACTCGCACACGCCGCGAGTCCCAGCGCCCGGCGAGCAGATCGTGCTCGCCGGGCGCGGCTCGTTCGAACGCATGGCGATCCAGGCGATCGCGGCGGGTGGTGCGGCCGTCGCCGATGGCACCGCGGTCTACGGCCTTCGCCGCACGCAACTCACGAAGCGGCCGCTGCATCCGAGCGCCAGCCTTCACTTCGTCTACGACGCCGCGGGGACATCGGCGATCGCCGGCGATCGCGAGTTCTCGATCCTCGACGACGCGTTCGCGGCATGGAGTGGTGCCGCGGCGGGATGTGGTGGGCTGACGTTCTCGTCGTCGATCGCGCCCGCGCTCCAGACGGCGGTCGATGGAGTCAACACGGTGGTGTTTCGCGAGGACCGGTGGTGCCGTCCCGCGACCACGACCGAGCCGGAGCTGTGCTACGACCCCGGCGTCGCGGCGGTGACGCGGCTGATCTGGACCGACGAGCCGGGCGACTCCGACGACGGCCACATCCTCGAGGCCGATATCGAGATCAACGCCGTCGACTACGCCCTGTCGGACCGCGGCGTGTCGCTGAACACCACCGCAGCGTCGGTCGCCGACCTCGGCGACATCGTCACGCACGAGGTCGGTCACGCGCTCGGACTCACCCACAACTGCTGGGAGGGCGACGGCACGCGACCGCTCGATCTCGACGGGCGGGCGATCCCCGACTGCGCGGCGGTCGCGCCCGACTCCGAGACCACGCGCGCGACGATGTACTTCACGATCAACGAGCCCGGCGAGACCGCCAAGCAGACGCTCGAGGCCGGCGATCGCGACGGTGCGTGCGCGGTCGCACGGACGGCGACGCGGCCGTCGGCGGACATCACCGGCGGATGCTCGTCGGGGCGCGGTGTCGGCTGGCCGCTGGTGCTCCTGGTGCTCGCCGGCTGGTTGCGTCGGGCTATCGGCCCTTGCGCGGGCGCGAGATCCCGTACTTGTCGAGCCGCACGACCAGAGCGCGGCGCGTGATGCCGAGCATCTCGGCGGTGCGCGTTTGATTGCCGGCGCACGCTTCGAGCGCCTCGAGGATGCGCTGCTTCTCGAGCGCCTCGGCCTGCTCGCGGAGATCCTCGGGGCTGTTCATCGCCGGCAGCGTCGGGCGTTCGGCGACTGCCCCCGGTGGAGACGTGTTCGTCATCGCCGGCATCGACACGCGTTCGGGGAGCTGGATGTGCTCGGCCTCGATCGTCGCGCCGGTCGCGAGCACGATCGCGCGGCGGATGACGTTCTTCAGCTGGCGCACGTTGCCGGGCCAGTCGTAGGCCTGGAGGCGCGCGACGGCGGCCGGCGAAAGCGCCTGTTCGGACTCGGCCGCGAGGAAGGACTCGGAGAGCGGGACGATCTCGTCGGGACGCTCGCGCAGCGGCGGGATCGTGAGCGCGATGCCGTTGAGCCGGTAGTAGAGGTCCTCGCGGAACCGACCGGCCGCGATCTCGGCGGGAAGGTCGCGGTTGGTCGCCGCGATGTATCGCACGTCGATCTTGATCGGCTCGCGGCCGCCGACCCGCATCACCTGGCCGACCTCGATCACGCGCAGCAGCTTGACCTGGAACGCGGGGGCGAGCTCGCCGACCTCGTCGAGGAACACGGTGCTTCCCGAGGCCGATTCGAGTAGACCCGTCGTGGTCTTCGCCGCGCCGGTGAACGCGCCCTTCTCGTATCCAAACAGCTCGGCCTCGAGCAGGTGCTCGGGCACCGCGCCGCAGTTGAGCCCGAGCAGCTGGCGATCACCACGCGGCGAGTGCCGGTGGATGAAGCGCGCCAGGATCTCCTTGCCGACGCCACTCTCGCCGAGCACCAGCACCGAGAGGTCGCTCTTGGCGACGCGCTCGGCCAGCTCGTAGAGCCGGGTCATCGCGGGATCGAGGATCACGGCATCGGTTCGGGTCGGGGCTCGGCGACGTCCGGCGATCTCGACCGTGATCAGCGCGCTGCCGATCTGGACCACGGCATCGGCGTCGACCGCGGTGCGGGCGTGGGGCGCCAGACGCGTCGACAGCGGGACCGTCACGGTCTCGCCGTGTCCGCTCGCGCTCGGCGACAGCACCAGCGTGCCGTTGTGGCTGCCGAGGTCCTCGACCATCAAGGCCCCCTGGCCGTGAAGGATGGCGTGCTTGCGGCTGATGCGACGGTCGTCGATCACGACGTCGCACTCCTCCGTTCGTCCGACGGTGAGCGATTGCCCATCGGCGAGCTCGTACCGGCGGGACTTGCCAGCAAGCGTGACCACGAGGATGCGTAACGGCACTCGACTCCTCGCCGACACTATACCGATCACGCGACGATGCGTGCGGTAGACTGATCCCGGAGCTTGTCGACGTTCGCATGAACGACTCGAACCACGCCGAGCCGCGGGCGGCGCCGATCACGGGACGTGTGCTCGGCGAGTTCGTGGTCGAGGAGCCGCTCGGCAGCGGCGGGTTCGGAGACGTGTATCGCGCGCGCCAGCTGTCGCTCGATCGCGACGTCGTGATCAAGGTACTGCGCGTCGACGCAAGCCTTGCGCGACACCTCGAGCGATTCGAGCGCGAGGCGCGGCTGGCCTCTCAGCTCGACCATCCGTACGCCGCGCACGTCTACGCGTACGGCAGCGAGCCCGACGGCCTGACCTGGATCGCGATGGAGCTGGTGCGCGGGACCACGCTGCGCGACTGGATCGAGCACCACGGTCCGATGGACGTCGCACGCTTCGCGCCGGTGTTCGAGCGGCTGTGCGAGGTCGTCCATACCGCGCACGTCGCCGGGCTGGTTCACTGCGACATCAAGCCGGCCAACATCATGGTGATCGAGCGGGCAGGGCGCTTGCTGCCGAAGCTGCTCGACTTCGGCGTCGCGAGGAGCGCGGCGTCCGCGTCGGAGTCGCCGGTGCTCGCACCCGAGCTCGCAGGCGCGCCCGGCGACGTGTCGGAGCTCGAGGGCGATGCGACGGCGACGGCGAGCGGCCCCGGACTCGCCGGGACGCCGGCGTTCATGGCCCCCGAGCAGTGGTCGCCGGGAGATGCGTTCGATCATCGCGTCGACATCTACGCGCTCGGGCTGGTGGCGTTTCACGCGCTGTCCGGCCGCGCCCCGTTCACGGGGGATTCGTGGCGGGCGTATCTGGATGCGCACATGTCCGAACCCGTACCGGCGCTCGGCCACCCGGCGATCGATCGCGTGATCGCGCGCGCGGCGGCCAAGGATCCTTCGGACCGGTACGATTCCGCGACCGCGCTGGCCGAGGCGATGCGCGACGCGACGACGCCCGGCGATCCCCCGCCGCGATCGGTCGACGCGGCTCGATCGACCCGGCGATGGTGGCCGCTCGTGGCCGGCGGTGCGATCGCGATCGCCGGGTCCGGGATCGTCCTCGCGCTCGGCGGTGGGACCGGCGAGGCGGCCACCTGCGAGCCCGATCCGGCCGTGTTCGACGGGCGGTGGGACGACGCGCGGAGCCACGCGGTCGCCGCGCACCTGCGGGCCCTCCCGGGAGGCACCGCGGTACGCGTCGATCGAATCCTCGCCGCGTTCGCCGCCGGCCGTCACGAGATCGAACGCCGACTGACCGCGACGTGTCGCGCCGCGGGCGCCGAGCAGCTGAGCTCGGCGCAGGCAGCGACGCGAACGGCGTGTCTCGAGCGTCGCGCGATGCGTCTGGGTTCGATCGCGACCTGGAGTCTGCGCACGCCGCACTCCGCCGTGGCCGTCGAGGAGCGCGCGAAGTTCGCGACCGCCGACTGCGCGGACATGGTCGCGCCCGCGATCCCCCACGCTCGCGCTGACGACGCGGCGCTGTGGGACAGGCTCGCGCTGGTCGAGCTCGCCCCGTACGAGGACCGCGCCGATCGCTACGCGGCGATCGAGCGAGACGCCGAGGCGCTCGGCGATCGCGAGCTCGAAGGACTCGCCGCGTCGCGAGCCGGCGACGAGCTCGCCGATCGCGATCGTTTCGACGACGCCGATCGCGCTCAGCAGCGCGCGTATCGCATCGGCCTCGACATCCAGGCGGTCGAGATCCAGGCGCGTGCGATGACCGCGCGTGCGGAGCTGGCGGCGGCACGCCGCGATCCGGGGGCAGCCGAGAGCTTCGGACAGGTCGCCCTGCAGCTCGCCGAGCAACCGGCGACCCCGCCCGCGATCCGTGCCGCGATCGATATCCGGATCGGGGCGATCCGCGCGCGCAACCGCGATCGGGGGGCCGCCGACCAGCTGCGTGCGGGGATCGGGATCGCCCACACCGAGCACCTGACCCATCTCGAGATCGAGGGTCGCACCGCGCTGGTCGACACCGCAGCGGCCAACGACCGGCGCGAGCAAGCACGGGTGGTCGTACGCGACATGCGTGCCCTCGTGCGCGACGCGGCGACCGACGATCAGTCGCGGGCCTACGCGCTCGCGCTCGCCCGGTTGTCCGACCTGGCACCACCGGGAACGGCGCTCGCGAAGCACCGCGAGGTCCTGGCGCTCCTGCGCGAGCTGTATCCGGACGATCATTCGCGCGTCGTGCGAACCCGGATCGACATCGCGCGCGACTTGCTGGTGCGCGGCGACTACGAGGAGGCGTACCGGGAGCTGTCGGCGCTCCTCGCGAGCCCGGCGAATCCGACGCTCGCGCGGCACGCACGCGGGTATCTCGCGCAGGCGTCGTGCAAGCTCGGCCGGTTCGACGACTGCGTGCGCGTGCTCGCGCAGACGATCGCCGAGTCCAGCAAGGACGATCCGGACGTCGACGGGTTGCGCGAGTTCCAGATCGGGATCGAGCTCGAGCTGGGGAAGCTCGACGACGCCGAGCACCACGTCGCGGCGCTGGTCGCGCGCTACGAGCACGTGCCCGCGCCACCGCGCGATCGGCTGGCCCGGCTTCGCGGAGGCTACCAGGCGATGCTCGCCACGCTCCGAGGCAAGCCCCGCGCCGGCGAAGCGCTGGCCCGGACCTCCCTCGACGGTCCGCTGACCGATGCCGTGCGCGGCGACGTCCTGCGCGCGCTCGGAGACAGCCTCGTCGCGCAACGCCGGTGGACCGCGGCCCGCGACGCGTACGAGCAGGCCGAGCACGTCGTGCGGGCGGCGGCGTTTCCCGAGCCAGGCCTCGCGCGGATCGAGGTCGAGCTCGCGCGGATCGAGGCCGCCACCGGCAACCGGAGCGCCGCGCTGGCTCGAGCGAAACGAGCCAGCGAGGTGCTCGAGCACCACCCGGGAGAGCGGCGCGCTCGCGAGCGTGTCGCGGCCCTCGTCGCCACCCGCGGGGGCACGTGAGCGACCCACCGGAGCTGCTCACGGGCCGCACGCTCGGCGAGTTCGTCGTCGGCGAGCGGATCGGCCGCGGCGGGTTCGCCGATGTCTACCGCGCGCACCAGCGTTCGCTCGATCGCGAGGCGGTGGTCAAGGTGCTGCGCGACGCCGGAGGTCACCCCGGCCGGATCGCACGCTTCGAGCGCGAGGCCCGGCTGGCATCGCAACTCGACCATCCGTACGCCGCACACGTCTACGCGTTCGGGAGCGAAGCGGATGGCCTGCTGTGGATCGCACTCGAGCTGGTGCGCGGCACCGCGCTCGATCTCTACCTCGCCGACCACGGCCCGATCCCGCTCGCGCGGTTCGTGTCGCTGTTCGACCAGCTGTGCGAGGTCGTCTACACCGCGCATGCCTCCGGGCTGGTGCATCGCGACATCAAACCGGCCAACGTGATGGTGATCGAGCGCGCCGGACGCTTGCTGCCCAAGCTGCTCGACTTCGGGATCGCCCGGCCGTTGCCGGCGCACCCGCCGGCGCCCGCGACGGCACCGGTGTCCGAGTCACCCGAGATCGCGACCGACACCGACACCGTCGAGACCACCTCCGGGGTGACGGCATCGACGATCGCGGGCACGCCAGGCTACATGGCGCCCGAGCAGTGGACGACCACCGAGGTCGATCACCGTGCAGACATCTACGCGCTCGGCCTCCTCGCGCACGAGTGCTTGACCGGTGTCCGACCCGGGGGACCGGCGGCGCTCGATCCGTCGCTTCCACCCGGCGTCGCGGCGGCGATCGCGCGCGCGCTCGCGGAGGCGCCGGAGGATCGCCATGGCTCGGCCCTCGAGCTCGCCGCGGCGGTGCGCGACGGGGTCCCGGACCTGCCCGCGACCCCTTTGCCGCTGGCACCGCGCCGCCGTCGCCGGTGGCTCCTCGGTGTGGCGGTCGCGGCGGTCGCGGCGATCGCGATCGCGGTCGGCGTGTATCTGTCGACCCGCGGCAACACCGCGGTTGCCGGGCCGGCGTGCGATCCCGATCCGGCGGTGTTCGCGGGGCGCTGGGATCCGATCCGCCGCGCGGCACTCGAGCACCACCTGCGGGGTCTGTCGAACAACGCCCCGGGGCAGGTCGAGCGCATGCTCGCGGCGGGCGACGCGACCCGGCGCAACATCGAGACCGGATTGCGAGCGATCTGCGAGGCCGCGGGGCGTCACGAGCTCACCGCGGCGCAGGCGAGCATGCGCTCGTCGTGTCTCGAGCGGCGCGCGTACCTGTTCGCCGGCATGGTCGACTGGGGGCTCGGCGTGAAGCGCGCGAACGACCTCGAGCCCGTGCTCTCGATCCCGACCGCCGACTGTGCCGACATCACCGCACCACCGATCGTCGATCGCGCGGCCGCCGCGACGCTGTGGAAGCGCTACGCCCACGTCATCGACGCGCCGATGGCCAAACGCGCGGATCTGTACGCGGCGCTCGAGCGCGACGCCAAGCAACGCGGAGAAGTCGAGCTCGAGGTGAGGGCAGCGTACCGGCTCGGCATGCAGCGCAACGCCACCGACCAGCTCGACGCCGCCGATGAAGCCCTGTCGCGCGCGGCCACGCGCGCTGGCGAGATCCGTGCGCGGGGCGTCGAGGCGCTGGCCCAGAGCCGGCGCAGCACGCTCGCGTTTCGTCGGGGGGACATCGCGTCGGCGCGTGCGTTGTCGCAGATCGCGCTCGATCTCGCGAGCAAGCCGAGTACACCGGACGTCGTCCGCGCGACCGTGTACTTCGATGCCGGTCGTGCCGAGCTGCAGGCCGCGCGCTACGCGGATGCTGCCGCCCACCTCGAGAAGGCTCGGACGCTCGCCGCCGCCGCCCACTCGACGGCGCTGCAGTTCGATGCGCTGTTGATGCTGTCGACGGTCAAGAGCGCCGCGTGGCAAGAGCATCGCACGGGCAGCAACAAGGCCGCGCGCGAGCTCGTCGATCAGGCCGTCGCTCTCGCGCGCTCGACGTACGGAGAGCATTCGATCGCGTTCGGCAACGCGATCCTCCAGCGCGGCGATCTGGCCGAGGTTCCCGGCGGCGGCCTCGACGACCATCGCAAGGCGGTCGCGGTATTCCGCGAGCTGTTCGGTCCGACCTCGTACGGGGTCGTCGTCGCGCGCGCCGGGGTGGCCAACGATCTCCAGAAGCAGAACCACTACGAAGCGGCCCGTGGCGAGTACGCCGAGCTGGTGAAGCTCGCCGCCACCAACCAGGCGCTGAGCGGCCAGCGCGCGCACTTCCAGGCAGAGCTCGGCCGGATGACGTTCGGAGTCGGACGCTACGAGGAGGGGGCGCGGATCGTGGAGCAGGCGCTCGAGTCGTTCCCCAAGGACAGCAGCGAGATGTTGTACGTGCGCCGGCTCCAGATCACCTACGACTTCGAGCTCGGACGGCTCGACGACGCCACGTTCCACATCGCCGAGCTCGACAAGATCTACCGCGCGCAACCCAAGCCACCGGACATCCAGATCGCGTACCTGCACGGCGTGTTCGAGGCCGAGCTGGCTCGCGCGCACGGCAAGCCGCGCACGTCCGAGCGACTGACGCGGGCGGCGCTGCGCGTGTTCGAAGAGGCACACGGCGATCGCGAGCTGCGCGCCGAGCTGCTCGACAGCCTCGGCGAGGCGTTGATCCAGCAGCGTCGCTGGGGCGAGGCGCGCGGCACGTTCGAGGAGGTCGAGCGGATCGCGCGCGCCGCGCGGTGGACGCCGGTCGCGATGGCGAACCTCGAGCTCGACTTCGCGCGGATCGACGTCGCCGAGGGCAAGCGCGCCGATGCGAAGGCGCGCATCGATCGCGCGCGGCCCGTGCTCGAAGCCCAGCCCGGCATGATCACTGCCCGCAAGCGCCTCGACGAGCTGGTGGGTCAGACCGCGTCCGGGCGCCGACGACGCTGATCGCTACTGCACGATCGCGGTGCCCTGGGTCGACGACGGTTCGCCGAGCGGCGGGCTCAGCACGACGTTACCGCCCACGGTCGCCGATCCGCCCGCGGTGTTGATCCGGATCCAGCCGACGCCGCCGCCACCACCACCGCCGTTCTGATCGTTCTTGCCCTTGCTCCCGTCCGGGTGAGTGTCGGCACCGCCGTTCCCACCATCGCCACCCTTGTTTCCCGATTTTCCGCCGGCGGCGCGAGTCGCATCGAACCGGCCGTCGTCGCCGTCGGTCGCGCCTTCGCTCGGGTTGTCGCCGCCACCGCCGCCGCCGCCATTCACCGCCAGCACCGACGTGTCCTTGAATTCGACCGTCGGTGCCTCGATCACGATCATGCCGCCCGCACCGCCACCACCCGCGGCCCGCTTGTCGATGCCGCTGCTCCCTCCACAGCCCCCGGCGTTGATGCCCCCGGTGGCCATCGAGAACACGATCGGGCCGTTCGATGCGAGCTGGACCGCACCACCACCACCACCGCCTGCGCCACCACCCGGGTTGTTACCGCCACCGCCACCGCCACCGGCGCCACCTCGAATGACCGAGATCACGGCGTCGCCCGTCGCCGAGCCACCCTTGCCGCCGCTGGGTTGGGCTCCGTTGTTGCTGTCGCCACCATCCTCGCCATTGCCACCGTGTCCGGCACCTCCGCCACCCGAGGATGCGTCGTCCGCACCCGTTCCCTTGAGTCCGGCGCCGGCCCCCAGACCGTCCGAACCGGGTCCTCCGCCGGCGAATCCGCCGGGGCCCGCGTTCGACCCGCTGCAGTCACCGCGCGCGTCGATCGTGTCCTTCACCTCGATGCCGTCGAGCGCGACCAGCGCGAGCGCCCGGTTTCCCACGACAGTGACCGGACCGGAGATCGTGAGTTGCTTGAACCGGAAGATCCCGACGTTGTTGTTGACCGCGAACCGGATGCCGGCGTCCAGCGAGTCGAATCCGATCGCGCTGCGCACGCCCGTGATCTCCCCACTATCGCTGTTGATCGTCACGCCGTCGAGGGTCGCGGGAAGGAGCGCGGCATCGGGATCGAGGTCGGCCTCGGTGATGGCGTTGCCTGCCGGTTGCAACTTCGCGCAGTGCGGCGCCGTCTCGTTCGAGCATCCCCAGCCACACACCTGCTCGTCGGGCAGCTGATCTTTGGTCGTGCAGGTGCGCAGCGTGTTGCCGGCGCACTCGGCGGTCCCGACGTCCTGGCATGGACCGGCGTCGGGAATCGGACCGCCGTCACCCGGCGGGGTGTTCTGCGGCGCGGTGTAGCTGCACGCCGCGACGATCGAGGTCGCGACGAGCCCCACCCGGAGGACTCGTGACCGAAAGGTCCGCACGATCCCAATGTATCACCAGTGACCGTCTCTCCCGAGGTGGGAGCGTGTGCTCCATGGCGCCGGTCACGGATCGGCTACGTGTCGATGTCGTAATCCTTCAACTTCTTGTAGAGCGTCGAGCGATCGATCTCGAGGATCGCGGCGGCCTGGGCCTTGTTACCACCGGTCGCGGCGAGCGCGGCGACGATGCCTTCCTTCTCGAGCTCGCGCAGCGAGCGCGCGGGACGCGGCACGGGCTTCGGTGCCGGCGGCGGTGGCGCCGGATCGATGATGGCGACCGGCGGTGGTGCGGCCGCGACGGGCGGCGCGGCGCCGGTGATCGCGGAGCCGAGCGGCGGCGTCGGCGGCGAGTTGCGCGTGCGCGGCGCCTGCGGTGCGGCGAGTACCTGCGGCGGTAGATCGTGCGCCATGATCAGCTCGCGATCGCCGAGCACGATCGCGCGCTCGATGGCGTTGCGTAGCTCGCGCACGTTGCCGGGCCAGTGGTAGCGGGTCATCGCCGCGATCGCGTCGGGCGAGAACCCGGTGATCCGGCGCGGTGCCTGGGCACGGAACCGCGCGAGGAAGTGCTCGGCGAGGAGCGGCACGTCGTCGAGGCGCTCGCGCAGGGGAGGCACCTCGACCTGGATCACGCTGAGGCGGTAGAACAGATCTTCGCGGAACGTGCCGCGCCGGACCATCTCGGCGAGGTCGCGGTTGGTGGCCGCCACCACGCGCACGTCGACCTCGATCGCGCGCTGACCACCGACGCGCTCGAACCGGCGCTCCTCGAGCACGCGCAGGAACTTGGTCTGCAGTCCGAGCGGGAGCTCGCCGACCTCGTCGAGGAACAGCGTGCCGCGATCGGCCATCTCGAACCGGCCGGCCTTCTTCTCGGTCGCACCGGTGAACGCGCCCTTCTCGTGACCGAACAGCTCGCTCTCGATCAGCGACTCGGTGAGCGCCGCGCAGTTGACGGCGACACACGGTCCCTTGGCCCGGCGCGAGGCGCGATGGATCGCCCGCGCGACCATCTCCTTGCCGGAGCCGGACTCGCCGCCGAGCAGCACGGTGGCATCGCTCGGTGCGACACGATTGACGAAGTCGAGCACGCGCTGCGCGGGGGCGGATTGCCCGACCAGATCGGTACCCGACGGCGGACCCGAGAGTTGCTCCTCGAGAGCGTCGGCGCGGCGGACCGCCTGGTCGCGTGCGTCGCTGCTCGCCCACGCGGCACCGGCGAGGAACGCGAGGCAGTTGGCGGCCAACGAATCCACCTCGTCCCATGGCGCGCCGCCGCGGTCGATCCACAGGATCGCGGAGACCTCGTTGTCGGCATCCTGCACCGGCGCGGCGAGCACGGCGCGGCCGTTGCTCTCGGCGGTGACCACCTGCTTGTCGCGGACCTTGTCGACGAGGTCGCTCGACACCTGCAGCTGGGTCGATTCGTTGGTGCCGACCGCCGCCGCGACCGGAGTCACCCGCGCACGCGCCCCGAGCACGAACGCGCGGTGCGCGCCGAGCGCGGCCAGCGCGGCCTCGCACACCGCCCGCGCGATCGCGTCGCGGCTGGTCTCTTCGCGCAGGCGATCGCCGAGCTGGGCGATCGCCGCGAGGTGACGGCGCGGGCGATCGTCGCCACCCGTCAACGCGAGCAGCTGCCGGCTGCCGACCTCCATGGTCACGCGGCTGGTCACCCGGGTCACCGCGACGCCACCATCGACTGCGAGGAACGCCATCCGGGTCGCTCCGATCACGATCTCGTCGCCTGCCTCGAGCCGGTGGACCTCGACCGGCTGCTGGTTGATCAGCGTGGCCTTGCCGGGTTCGGCGACCCAGGTCAGGGCGCCGTCGCGCAGCTCGATCGTGCCGTGCTGCCGCGACACCGTGAGGTCGGTGAGCTTGACCAGGTTGCTCTCGCCACGACCGACGCCTGCGCCGCGCAACGGGATCTCGAATTCGCGACCGGCGTCGGGACCCTCGATGATGACGAGGCGAGCCAAGGACATGGGCGCATCTTAACCGCTGTAGTAGCCTGCGAGGCATGACAGGCCTGCGAACTGCGGCGATCGCGGCGGCAGCGATCGCATGCGCCGGGTGCCCGAAGTCGAACCAGGAGTCGACCACCGTCAAGACCGGCTCCGGCACCGGCCTCTCCAACCTCGTCAAGAAGACCGTCGTGTCGTGGGGATTCTCGCCCGCCGGCGACAGCACCGACGTGTACCTCGCCACCACCAACGAGACCGGATCGGTGACCAGCCACCCCGTCGGCCGTTACTTCGGGACCTGCGAGAAGTTCACCGCGCCCGAGGACATGCACGCGCTGATCGCCGCGAAGTGCGCCGGTCCCGACCTCGCCGGGGTCGAGCTCCATGCCGTCAAGCAAGGCAACGTCATCGTGGTGATGAAGATGTCCCACGCGACCGCCGACCCGATGGCGCGCGAGGAGGTCACCCGCATCACGATCGACCTCGGTGCGGCGATCGAGGCGGCGCCGTAGGCATGGACGCCGCCGAGGCCGAGCTGCTCGCCGCGATCGAGCGCGATCCGGACGACGACGACGCGCGTCGGGTGTACGCGGACTGGCTCGAGGAGCGCGGCGACCCGCGCGGTGAGTATCTGCGGCTCGAGATGCTCCTGCGCGGCGGGCCGGCACGGTTCCGCGAGCTCGCGGACGCGCTCGACGAACCCTGGCTCCGCGCGGTCACACGTCACTACCGCGTGGTGCTCGTCGGCGTGGGGAGCCAGATGATCATGACCATCAAGGTGGTGCGCGAGCTCACCGGGATGGGGCTGCGCGACGCCAAGATCCTGGTCGACGGCGTCCGCGCCGGCAAGCCGGGCGTGGTGCGCGAGGCGGTACCGCCGCTCGATGCCGAGGAGCTCGTCCGCAAGTTCCCTGCCGATTCCGAGCTCCGGCTCGAGCCCACCTATGCCGACCGCATCCGGCTCGCTCCCAAGCGATGCGCGGCCGTGCTGGTCGGCGTCGTGGGCGAGCGGCGGATCGACGCGATCAAGGCGGTGCGCGAGATCACCGGGCTCGGGCTCGCCAAGGCGCGGGCGCTCGTCGATACCGCGGCCGACGGCACGCCGGCGGCGCTCGCGCTGGGCGTGACGAACGAGGAAGCGGAGCGAATCGTGGCGCGGTTCGCCGGCCTCGGCGAGGTTCGCGTCGAGCTCTAGCTACAACGTCTTCAGGTACTCGATGACCTCGGCAGCACGCGCAGGTCCGAGCTCTGCGATGAACGGGTGACCGAGCACCGAGAACCCGGGCTTGGTCGCGTCGTGCACGAACCCGGGCTTGCTCGTGTCGGTCGACCACGACAGGCCGACCGCTTTCAGATCGTAGAGCCCGTCGGTGTCGACCACGAACCTGGTCGGACGTTTCACCGGGAGCGTCGCCATCACCGCGAGCGAGGGCCACTGCCCGGCATGACCGTACGGGGCGCGCGCCCACACGTTGGTGAGTACCGGTGGCACGTACCCGTCGGAGCGTTCGAACCGGGTGTAGCCGCGGGTCAGCTTCGGATCGTTGGCGGCGCGGGCGAACGACGTGGTTGGAGCGCGCATGCGCGCGGGATCGACGCCGAGGTCCTTGACCGGCACGATCTGCTCGGTGAAGTCGAAGACGCGCCCGTCGGCCGCGTAGTGCCCGTGGCAATCGCTGCACCGGTCCTCGAACAGCACGCCACCGCGTCGGGCCTTCGCGCGATCGATGCGACCGGGGAACGCGGGACGCTTCGCGGGCTGGCGCAGGTATGCCCCGAGGCTGGCGCCCTGGAACGGATGTTTCTCGAGCCACGCGACGCGCACGCCGGCGGCGACGTCGGCCTCGACCGCGAGCAGATCGATCGGTCCCTCGCCGCTGCCGTCCCACGACAGCGTGGTGCGCTGGGCGTAGCCGATGACGTCGGGGATCTTGGCCCAGCCGACATCGGGGGCGTAGTCGACGTGCTTGCCGGTGAGCTGGCCGAGCACGAGCGCGAACGATTCGATCGTCGCGACCCGGCCCGGCGGGTTGGCGGCGGTCTTGGCGTGGAGCTCGCGGCGCTGCTCGGCACGCTCCTGGAGCGTCAGCACGGCGGCGTTCGCGAACACGGCGCGGTACTCCGTCGGCCACGTGATCGCGTGCTTCGCGGCGGCCTCGGTGGCCAGTCGCTCGAGGTGATCGGCGGTGAAGCCGGGTTGCGTGGTGATGTCGGCGAACGCGGTGTCGTAGGCGTGGATCCGGATCCGCTTGTTGCCGAGCCCGATCACGAGGGCTTCGTGGAGCTTGCCCGCGGTCTTCCAGCGCAGCTTCTCGGAGTGGCACAGCGCGCACGCGTTGACCACGAACGGTACGCTGGTGATCGGATCGATCGTGAGGTGCATGCCGACGGGGAGCCCGGCGCGTAGGTCCGGATCATCGCTCCTCGGATCCGGTGCGCGCGCGACGAACCCGAACTTGTGGGCGAGCTCGGTGGTGTCCTTGCCGAAGCTGTCGGGAAACGCGCGCAACAGCGCGAGGAAGATCGGATACGGGATCCCGGTGCGATACGGATCGCCGACGCCGGTGCGCACGAAGATCGCCTCGCCGGCACCCCGCGTGATCCGATCGATCTTGTACTCGAGTGGATCCGACATCGGGATGTCCATCCCCGCGGCGGCCGGTGTGGTGTCGTCCGTCGGCGTCGCGGTCGGTGTCGTCGGGGTCGGAACCGATGTGGTGGCGGGAACGCTGGCCGGTGTGGCGGTGGTTCCACCGCAGGCGGCGAGCGAGAGTAGGGCGATCGCGATCCGCACCGCCGGAGCCTAGCGTATGGCGGAGCCTCCCTCGCACGTTTTCGGGGCGGGCGTAGACTCGGAGGCGTGACCTACCGCGACGACCTCGATGCCGCGATCGCGCGCGCGGATGCGATGGAGGGCGAGGCCGAGGACGCCCGCGAGGATGCCGACGAGGCGCGCGAGGACGCCGACCAGGCACGCGCCGAGCGCGACGAGATGGCCGCCAAGGTGCACGAGCTCGAGAGCAAACTCGCGGGCCAACGTCCCCGTCCCGAGCGCGCGTCCACCGACGACAAGCCAACGCCGAAGACGCCGCCGCGCATGTGGCTGGCGCGCGGGAGTGTCGTCGTCGGGATCGTGGTCTTGCTGGTCGTCGGTTGGGTGGTGATCGGTCGGCAACGAGCGCACCGGCGAGAAGCGAACGCGGCGTGGCAGGCTAGCGGTGCGACACGCACGGCGTACATGAATCGCTGGCGCCATCTGATCTCCGTCGAGCCGTGCATGTTCGACGTCGCCTACGACGTCATGTTGGTCCGCCAGAACGCACCGGACAAGGTCGATCCGCGAGCCACCTACGTCCAGCACGATTTGTTCGATCGACTCCACGCGAACTGTCTCGCCGGCGCGAGCGACCTGATCGCCGATCCGAAGCTGTCTGCGGCCGCGCGCGTGCCGCTCAGGGGGTGGCTCGCCATCCAGCAGCAGCTCGAGGCACCGGTCAAGGCGCTCGCCGACTACTACCGCCACAGCGACTGGAGAGAAGACGACTTCGCGAACGGCCCGGTGCTGTGGAAACCGGTGGTCGCCCTGCTGGAGCGTCAGGACCGTGCGATCGCCGACCTCCGCCGGATCACGATCCCCGCGATCGATCGCGAGCTGCGCGAGATGCAGAAGCTCCACGACGCGCTCCACGGTCACGACGCGATCTGGTGGCGGGTCGAGCTGGGGCTGCGACTGCGCGCGATCGTCGATCGCGCCTACGATGCCGGCGGCATCTTCGAAGGCCGGCCTTCCGACGACGACGCGGCGGCCGACGCCGTGCGGCCCCAGGTGGTCGAGCTGCTCGGCAAGACCAAGCTGGCACCGATCGCGCTACGCCGGATCCTGCGCAAGGCCGACCACGTGACCCGGCCGATCGCCGATGGCGCCACGCCGGGTGGCGAGACGCCGTTCTGGCACCTCGCCTACCTCGATCACCGGCTGCTCGGCCGGTTCGAGATGGCCGGCATCCCCGCGCTGCCACCCGATCCTGGACCAAGGCCGTACGGCCGGATCTGATCCGATCAGCGGCGCGCGTAGTCGGTGAGGCCGCGGCGCAGTCGCTCGAGGATGAAGAAGTTCGAGTGCACGCGCAGCGGACCGAGCGCGTAGTAGGCCTTGCCGAGATACAGGTCGGGATTCTCGGGGTCGACCTGCACGAGGTAGTCGCGCAACCCGCTCGACGGATCCCAGCGCTTGTTGCCACCCTTGCCGTAGTCGAGCAGCACGGCGTGCAGGTACTCGTTGTCGCGTGCCGTCGGATCGACCGGCGCCACCTGGTAGAACCCGAACCGCTTCGGGGCGGTGTCGCTCGGCTTGGTGTGCCAGCGACCGTCGAGCACGTTCTGCACGACCGGGCAGTTGTAGCCCATGACAGTTTGACCGTCCTCGCCGCGGTAGAAGCCCTTGACGAACTTCTTGATGCCGGCGAGCCGCGCCCACGCGGGGTGGTTGATGCCGCGGAACTCCCACCCGACCAGCCGATCGAGATCGGGCATCTGACCGCGTACGAACGCGAGCTCGAGCTCGCGATGCGACGCACGCTCGAGGCGCAATGCCGCCTGGGTCGGGAACGGCGTCGGCAGCACGCGGATGCGTGGAGCGGCGACGGTAGGAGCGTTGGAAGTCGACGTCGAGGTCGAGGTAGCAGCGGCGACGGTCATGGGCGATTCCTCACGAGAACTTGCTGGCGTTATCGATCACGTAGCCCGCGGCGCGCGTCGCGAGCGTCATGATGGTCTCCATCGGGTTGACGCGAACCGGGGTCGGGAACAGCGACGCGTCGGCGACCAGCAGGCGATCGACGTCGTGCACGAACCCGAAGTTGTCGGTCACGGTGCGCGCGCGATCGCGACCCATCGCGGCGGTTCCCATCATGTGGACGGTGACCACCTCGAGAGCGGAGCGCGGGATCGGGCGCGATAGCACGCGGCGGGTGTCGTCGGGCGAGCACACCTCGGTGACGTGGTGGAACGGCAGGATGATGCGGCGTGCACCGGCGGCGAACAGCAGCTCGCACAACAGGCCGAGCCCGCGCTGGATGGTCGCGGCATCGCGATCCGCGAGCTGGTAGAACGCCTGCGGCTTGCCGTCGATCGTGCGGACGCGTCCGGTCGCGGTGTCCTCGCAGAGCAGGCCCGCGAGCACCATGTGGTTGTACTGATCCATCATGGTGCCGAGCTGCGCTCCGCGATGCGGGACGCTCATCGCGATCACCGACGGCGGTATGTTGACCGCGGCGAACGTGCCGATGTTCTCGTGCGCGAACTCGCGGACCTGGAAGGCCTGGTGCGTACCCTGCCAGCCGGTGACGTCCTCGTCGAACAGCGCCACCACCTTGACGTTGGGGTGCAGGCTGAGGTTCTTGCCGAGCTGGCTCGAGCGCGACGACAGGCCGGTGCGCGCGAGCAGCGCCGGCGTGTGGATCGCGCCACACGCGGCGACCACCAGCTTCGCGCGGATCGTGACGTGCGCGTTGCGGCGGCCATTCGGCGTCTCGCCGTCGGGCCACACCACGCGCCCCATCACGCCGACCGCGCGCTTGCCGTGCATCATGATCTTGTCGACGCGAACGTCGGAGTACAGCCGCGCGCCGTAGTGGAGCGCGCGCGGGATGTAGCTGACCAGCGTCGACTGCTTGGCGCCGGTCGGACACCCGAACGCGCACCGGTTACTGCCGACGCAGTGGGCCTGGTTGCGCAGGTTGCCGATGATCTTCCAGCCCTTGGCATCGGCGCCCTTCTTGAGCAGCCAGTTGTCCCGGCCGATCGCGTCCTCGTCCATCGGCGCGACATGGATCCGGCGCTCGACGCGTTCGAAGTACGGCTCGAGCGCGGCCGGCGTGGTGTCGAGCCGAAACTCCTTGACCCAGCGATCCAAGATCTCCTCGGGCGTGCGCCAGCTCATGCCGCCGTTGATCACCGTCGAGCCACCGACCGCGCGGCCCTCCTGGAACATGATCGGCGGCGTGCCGATCGCCATCGAGGCACCGCCGTCGCGATACAGCTGCCGCACCATCTTCGAGGTGTCGGCGGTGAAGTCGCGGGTCTGGTAGTAGCTGCCTTCCTCGACGACGATCACGTCGAACCCGGCCTCGGCCAGCTCCGCCGCCATCGTCGCGCCCCCAGCGCCCGAGCCGACGATCACGACATCGCAGTCGAGCACGACGTCGCCGTAGATCTCGTGACGGGTGACCACGCCGGGCGGTCGCGCACCTTCGTGAAGCGCCTTGGCGACCGCCATCACGCACCCTCCTTCATGCCCCACCGACTCTGCCGGTGGCCGACGTACACGCCGGGCCTCAGAGGATCGGGCGCGAGGATCTGCGCCTCCTGGCGGCGCACGTCGTCGCGGTACACGGTGAGCCGCTTCTTCGTGACCTTCTCGATCCATGGCCCGGGGTGGTAGCCGATCCGATCGAGGATCTCCGGTTGCTCGTAGCAGCCGAGCGACACCAGCTGGTTGAGCGCGACGGCGAACTGGCGCTGCATCGGCGTGATGCCGTGAACCCACGACTCGTAGTAGCGATCGGCGCGCTCGCCCGACAGGGCGTGGGCTCTCCGCGCGAACCGCGGCAACGCGCCGAGGTCGTAGGCGACCAGCGCGGTGGCGAAGGCCTTGCGGACCAGGGGCGGCGCGGCACCGAGCGTGAGCGCGACGTGATCGACGATCGCCTCGGCGAGCGGCGCCGCCTCGGGCGGACAGATCACCGGGACCAGCGAGTGCAGCACCGCGCGCCCGGTCGGCGAGTGGCGATATGCGGGCTTGGCCGTGCTCATCATCCAACGGCCTCCGCCAATCCCCCGAGCGCGTCGACGATCTTGGCGTCGTGACGCTCGAGGTAATCCGTCATCAGGTTGACCGCGGCGTCGGCATCGCCGGCCTCGAGCAGATCGAAGAACTTGGTGTGGACCTGGACGTAGTCGTCGGGGGCGAGCACCGTGAACCGCAGCGACGACGCCGCGTCGATCCAGATGTCACTCACGCGGTTGAGCAGCCACAGCCCGGGCGTGAACTGGGCGGCCTCGACGAGCGCGCGCATGACCTCGAAGTCCTCGCGCGCGTACGCCGGTTGATCGCGCACCGACCACGCGCGCGCCATCGCGAGCCGCGCGGCCTGCGTGCCACCCTTGGAGATCCGCGGCGCGGTCATCCGGATCACCTCGAGGACGACCGCGCGTCGCATCGCGAACAGGTCGATCAGGATGCGCCCGAGCGACGGCTGGTTCGGTCCCGGCTTGCCGTAGCGCATGTACGCGGCGATCACGTCGATCGACCAGTCGCGGTACGGACGCACCACGATGCCGGAGCCACGGCGCGGCTCGACCAGGTTCCATTCGTCGAGCCGGCGCAGCGCCTCGCGAAGCGTCGGGCGCGACGCGCCGAGCTGGCGACTCAGCTCGCGTTCGGCGGGGAGGCGTGTCCCCGCCGGGTAGGTGCCGCCGACGATGTCGGAGAGCAGCTTCTCGAAGACGGTGTCGATCGCCGTGGTCTCGGGTTCTGAGGTGGGCACGCTAAGAGTCACCATGTGGTAAGACCAATTGGTAAGACCAACAGAACGAAAGGTCAATAGTAACTTGCAATATTCATAAGATATTGAAATCGTGCAGCTTCATCCGGCTAGTGCCATTCTGGATCAATGGCGATCCGGCAGGGTACGAAGCTCGCGGAGATCGCAGAGATCTGTTCATAGGAACGGTACGCGCTGAGCTATCGGGGATGAGCTCGCGGTCGCAGCGGATGGATCGACGCGCTGGGAGGACGACACCGCGCGAGAAGTCATTCGACGCCGCGGCCACCGTCGTGTCGAGCAGACGCGCGATGTCGGGAGACGCGTTGTGAACCGAACCGTGGCGTTCGTACGCTGCGCGGGTTCGCGAGCCGAGGTCGAACACCGGATCATCATCGGATCATCATCGTCGTCGTGGTCCGTCGCGATCCCCACCCAGCGCGTGCCGGCTGATCGCCAGCGCTTCGCGCGGCCGATCGACGCCGTGTTGGATCTCGGATCTACCAGGTGGGTGGCGATCGGGTGGGTAGGCATGCCACCTGTCCGCTCGTCGAGGTCTGCTCCATTGCGGGCAGGTCAGCTTGACGATCACGTTGTGTCATCGCTAGGTTCCGAGGATGACCAAGGCCAAGGCCGGGGATCCGCAGCCGGTAGAGATACCGGACACGCTGCCGATCCTTCCACTGCGCAACTCCGTGTTGTTTCCGGGTGCGATCATCCCGATCGATGTCGGCCGACGAAAGTCGGTGCGTCTCGTCGAGGATGCGATCGCGAAGGAGCGTCCCGTCATCGGGATCCTGACCCAGAAGGACGCGCGCACCGAAGATCCAGCGTCGGGCGACCTCTACATGATCGGGTGCGCCGCGCGGATCCTGAAGGTCATCAAGCTCGCGAAGGACAACTTCAGCGTCATCCTTCAGGGCGTCTCGCGGTTCGAGGTCAGCGGGTTCGACGGCACCGAACCGTTCCTCGCCGCGAAAGTCCGTTCGGTGCCCGATCCGACGTCGAGCGATGTCGAGCTCGACGCACTGGTGATGAACCTCAAGGACATCGCCAAGCGCGTCGTCAAGCTGATGCCGGAGCTCCCCAAGGAGGCCGGCGCGCTGGTCGATAGCGTCACCGAGGCCGGTCACCTCGCCGATCTGATCACCAGCCACCTCGAGCTCGAGGTCGGCGAGAAGCAGGACGTCCTCGAGACGTTCGATCTCAAGACCCGCACTCGCAAGGTGCTCCAGTTCCTGTCGCGCCAGCTCGAGGTGCTCAAGGTCCGCGAGCGGATCAACACCCAGGTGCAGGAGGAGATGGGGCGCAACCAGCGCGAGTACGTGCTGCGCCAGCAGCTCAAGGCGATCAAGGAAGAGCTCGGCGAGCTCGACGACGCGGGTGGCGATCTCGACGAGTTCGCCGAGAAGATCACCAAGGCGAAGATGCCCGAGGAGGCCGAGAAGGTCGCTCGCAAGCAGCTCGATCGCCTCAAGGGGATGCAGCCGTCGTCGGCCGAGTACACCGTGACCCGGACCTACCTCGAGTGGCTCGTCGAGCTCCCGTGGTCGGTCTCGACCGAGGATCACATCGAGCTCAACGAGGTGCGCACGTGCCTCGACGAGGATCACTACGACCTCGACAAGGTGAAGAAGCGGATCGTCGAGTACATGGCGGTCCGGAAGCTCAAGAACGACAAGAAGGGGCCGATCCTGTGCCTCGTCGGACCGCCCGGCGTCGGCAAGACGTCGCTCGGTCGCTCGGTCGCGCGTGCGATCGGCCGCAAGTTCGGCCGGATCTCGCTCGGCGGCGTGCGCGACGAGGCGGAGATCCGCGGTCACCGGCGTACCTACGTCGGCTCGCTGCCGGGTCGCATCATCCAGGGCATCAAGAAGGCGGGCACCAACAACCCGGTGTTCGTCCTCGACGAGATCGACAAGCTCGGGCACGACTTCCGCGGTGACCCCGCGAGCGCGCTGCTCGAGGTGCTCGATCCCGAGCAGAACAACACGTTCTCGGATCACTACCTCGAGGTCACGTTCGACCTGTCGAAGGTGCTGTTCATCGCCACGGCGAACCAGCTCGATCCGATCCCGTGGGCCCTCCGCGACCGTCTCGAGATCATCGAGCTCCCCGGCTACACCCGGCAGGAGAAGAAGATGATCGCGCGCAAGTTCCTCGTGCCCAAGCAGCTCGAGGATCACGGTCTCACCACCGAGCGCTGCGAGATCAACGACGACGCGATCTTCGAGATCATCGACAGCTACACCCGCGAGGCGGGCGTCCGTAACCTCGAGCGCGAGATCGGCTCGGTGTTCCGCGCCGTCGCCGTTCGGGTCGCCGAGGGACAGGCCAAGGATCACGAGGAAGTCACGCCGGTGCAGGTCGAGGAGTTCCTCGGCCCCAAGAAGTTCGTCTCCGAGGTCGCGGATCGCACCAGCGAGCCCGGCGTGGCGACGGGCCTGGCGTGGACCGCGGTCGGCGGCGACATCCTGTTCATCGAAGCGACGCAGATGCCCGGCAAGGGCAAGCTGACCCTCACCGGTCAGCTCGGCGACGTGATGAAGGAGTCGGTGACCGCGGCGCTGTCGTTCGTGCGCGGTCGCGCGGCGGCCCTCGGTCTCGATCCGGGCAACTTCCTCGAGAACAAGGACCTCCACGTCCACGTTCCCGCGGGCTCGGTGCCCAAGGACGGCCCGAGCGCGGGCATCACGATGTACACCGCACTGGTGTCGCTCTTCACGGGCGTGCCGGTGCGGCCGGACGTCGCGATGACCGGCGAGATCACGCTGCGCGGCAACGTGCTGCAGATCGGCGGGGTCAAGGAGAAGCTGCTCGCGGCCCACCGGGCGGGCATCAAGCGCGTGATCATTCCCGATCGCAACGTGAAGGATCTGATCGACGTGCCCGACGAGGTGAAGAAGGACATGGAGATCTTGAGCGTCAAGCGCATGGACGAGGTCCTCGCGCTCGCACTCAAGGACCCGCCACCTTCGATCCTCGCGCTCGCGAAGCAAGCACAAGACGAGCACCACCCGCGCGCGTAACTCGCGCGGGGTGGCGGCCCGAGATCGGGGAGGCTGCTGATGGAACCGTTTCGGACGAGTAGTCAGCAGTGCCCCGAGTGCGGTCGCGCGTTGCGATCGCACGGCAAGCGTCTGGTCTGCGACGACTGCCAGGGCATGCTGCTGTCGTCCGCCGATCTCGAAGCCTCGCTCCGCGAGACCGGAGACGTGGAATCCACGACGCTCGCGGCGAGCGATGTGCGAGCGACGGAGACCGCGTGCCCGCGGTGTACGAAGCCGATGCAGCGCGCGACCCTCGATCTCGGCGACCGCCGACTCGAGGGACGCTATCTGTGGTGCGAGGACGATGGCGCGTGGCTGTCGCACGACCAGCTGGTCGCCGAGCTCGCCCACACCGGGCGGCGTCCCTCGGGGGTGGTGCGGTCGACCAGCGCTGCCGCGGCCTATCTCGCGCCGAGCGGGAGTCCCGCGGCGGCGGCGCTCGGTATCGGCCGCGCGTTCACGCAGAACCAGCGTGCGCCTCTGAGCTATCGACCGCCCAAACACACCGCCTTCGTCAGCCAGTTCGAAGGGCGGACGCTCCCGTGTCCGAGTTGCGAGGACCACCCCGCACTCGGGTTCGTCGGCGACCGCTGGGCCTGCAAGAGCTGCGCGGGGACCTTCGTCGAGGACGCCGCGTTGATCGCCATGGTCTCCGACATCACCAACGAGCCGTGGGAGGTTCCGGACCTGGGGGTGACGACGGGGCAGCGCGCGTGTCCCGCCTGTGGCACGCGGATGGCGGTCCAGAACCTCGGGGACGTGGAGATCGATCGGTGCGGGACGTGCGGAATCTGGTTCGACGCGGACGAGCTCGGCACGGTCCTCCTGGCCGAGTCCGAGCCTGCCGAGGAGAATCGCGGGATCGCGGGCTGGCTCAAGCGGTTGTTTTCGCGCTGAACCACTGCGATCGCTCGGAGGCGACCGACCTGGTCGGGCAGCTTGCCGACAATCTTCGCGGCCCTGTCTTGACGGCCGCTTGGGGTCTACTTAGGTTGCCCAGCACACAAACTCGACGGCCGCAGAGGCCGCCAATCTAGAGGGAACAAAGTCATGGGCAAGATCATCGGAATCGACCTCGGTACCACCAACTCCGTGGTCGCGATCATGGAAGGCAAGGAGCCGAAGGTCATCGCAAACGAGGAGGGCTCGCGCCTGACCCCGTCGGTGGTCGCCTTCGACGAGAAGGGCGAGGTCCTCGTCGGGCAGATCGCTCGCCGGCAGGCCATCACCAACCCCGAGAACACCGTGTTCTCGAGCAAGCGGTTCATGGGTCGCAAGAAGAACGACCCGATCATCCAGGAGGAGACCAGGCGCGTCCCCTACAAGATCTCCGCAGCCAGCAACGGCGACTGCGCGTTCGAGATCCGCGGCAAGCGGTACTCGCCGCCGGAGATCGGCGCGCGCGTTCTCATGAAGCTGAAGCGCGCCGCCGAGGAGTATCTCGGCGAGACGGTCACCGAGGCGGTGATCACCGTCCCGGCGTACTTCAACGACAGCCAGCGCCAGGCGACCAAGGATGCCGGCAAGATCGCCGGGCTCGAGGTCAAGCGCATCATCAACGAGCCCACCGCGGCGGCGCTCGCCTACGGTCTCGACAAGACCAAGGAGCAGCTGATCGCCGTGTTCGACATGGGCGGCGGCACGTTCGATATCTCGATCCTCGAGGTCGGCGACAAGGTCGTCGAGGTCGTGTCGACCAACGGCGATACCCACCTCGGTGGTGATGACATCGACAACCGCCTGATGGACTGGTTGGTCGACGAGTTCAAGAAGGACAGCGGCATCGACGTGTCGAAGGACAAGATGGTGCTGCAGCGGCTCAAGGAGGCCGCCGAGAAGGCCAAGATCGAGCTGTCGAGCGTGCAGGAGACGGAGGTCAACCTCCCGTACCTCACCGCCGACGCGACCGGTCCCAAGCACCTGCTCAAGAAGCTGTCGCGCAGCAAGTTCGAGCAGATGATCGAAGACATCGTCAAGCGCGCGATGGAGCCGTGCAAGAAGGCACTGGCCGATGCGGGCAAGAAGGTCGACGACATCCACGAGGTCGTGCTGGTCGGTGGCTCGACCCGCATCCCGATGGTGCAGGCGAAGGTCAAGGAGTTCTTCAAGCGCGAGCCGAACAAGACCGTGAACCCCGACGAGGTGGTCGCGCTCGGTGCGGCGGTCCAGGGCGGCGTCCTGTCGGGCGACGTCAAGGACATCCTGCTCCTCGACGTCACGCCGCTGTCGCTCGCGATCGAGACCCTCGGTGGAGTCGCCACGATCCTGATCCCGCGCAACACCACGATCCCGACGCGCAAGAAGGAGACGTTCTCGACCGCCGCCGACAACCAGAGCTCGGTCGAGGTCCACGTCACCCAGGGCGAGCGTCCGATGTCGAAGGACAACAAGACGCTCGGCAAGTTCCAGCTCACCGGCATCCCGCCGGCACCGCGCGGCATCCCGCAGATCGAGGTCACGTTCGACATCGACGCCAACGGCATCCTCAACGTCACGGCGAAGGACAAGGCGACCAACGCCGAGAAGACGATCCGGATCGAGGCATCGAGCGGTCTATCCGAGGCCGACATCAAGCGGGCCGTCGACGACGCCGCCCAGCACGAGGCCGAGGACCAGCAGCGCAAGGACTCGATCGAGGCGCGCAACCAGCTCGACACGTTGATCTACGGCACGCGCAAGCTGGTGTCGGAGAACGGCGACAACGTGCCCGAGGCCGAGAAGCTGATGATCGAGGAGGAGCTCAAGAGCGCCGAGGAAGTGCTCGAGAGAAACCGCGAGGGCGGGGATCCCGACGAGCTCCGTGGCGCGTTCGAGAAGCTGCAGGCCGCGGCGCACAAGCTGGCCGAGGCCATGTACAAGCAGACCGGTGGTGCGGAAGGCGGGGGTGAGGGCGACATGGGTGGCGAGCCGCCGCCCGACGAGCCGGCCGCCGAGGACGTCATCGACGCCGAGTTCGAGGACAAGTCGTAACCACGTCAGGCACGTAGGAACCGCGCCGGATCGACGTTGTCGATCCGGCGTTGTCGTTCCGGACGCTTTTGCCCCGCGAACTCGATAGTTCGCCGAGCCCTCGGAGGCGTGCATACTAGGGAGCGTGCGAGCCCACGCGATCATCGCGTCCCTGTTGATCGCGGGCTGCGCCGAGCTCGGCGTGGTGGGCGACGGGACGAGCGTGTCGATGGGCAAGCCGAACCTCGGCTGGATCCTCGACCCGGCGCGGATCCCCGATCGCGGGCTCGGGTTCACCACGCGCGCGCAGTGGCGAACGCGCGGCAATCGCTACGGCACCGACGAGCTCGTCGATCTGCTCGAGGGCGTCGCGCGCCGGATGGCGACGCACTATCGGCAGCGCCTCGTGATCGCGGATCTGTCGCCGCCCGGGGGCGGACCCGCACGCGCCTGGCACGCCTCGCACCAGAGCGGGCGCGATGCCGACCTGCTGTACTACGTCCGCGATCGCGAGGGTCGCCCCGTCGAGCCGCGCGCGATGATCGCGTTCGACGCCAGCGGCAAGGCGAAGGACGGCAGCGGCTACACCGTCGACGTGCCGCGGATGTGGGCGCTCGCGAAGGAGCTGCTCACCGCCCCCGAGGCGACGGTGCAGTGGCTGTTCATCTACCAACCGCTCGCCGATCGGATGCTCGAGTACGCGGTCGCGCACCACGAGCCCGAGGAGCTGGTCGACATCGCGCGCCGCGCGCTCAAGCAACCCGGTCGTGCCCCGCACGTCGATCACATGCACGTGCGCATCTACTGCTCGGACACCGACAAGCAGTACGGTTGCGTCGACTACGGCCCGATGGATCTGCTCGAGGTGCGTCACGGCCACCCGTTCGAAGTGACGCACGCGGCGGCAAGCACGCGCTAGCGTCGTTCCACGTGCGCGTGCACGTGGGGCATGTGCGTGCACGACGTGCCGAAGTGCCGCACCCGGTGATTTGCACCGATCTGAATTGCTGTTATCTCGAAATGAACATAGATTCATCACGGTGAGCGGAAGTTCAGGCAGGCGCTCTCCGGTTCGCGAGAAGGTCCGCGAGGCCGTCTCCGAGGTGATCCTCCAGGCCGCGGAGGATGTCGCGCTCGAGAGCGGGATCGAGGCCGCGAGCGCCGCGGCGATCGCCGCCCGCGCCGGGGTTGCCGTCGGCACGCTCTACAACTACTTCCCCGATCGCGACGGCATCCTGGCCGCGCTGTTCCAGTCGCGACGCGCCTCGATCGTGCCGCTGGTCGAAGCGGCCGCGAAGGGGGCGGTGAAGTTGCCGTTCGAGGATCGCCTGCGTCGCTACGTCACCGATCTGCTCGCGGCGTTTGCCTCGCACCGCAAGTTCCTCGAGCTCGCGATCAACGCCGACACCGCCGGCGTCCGGCCCAAGGGCATCGACAAGAGCACGCTGATGAACCTGATCTCGCAGCACCTCGAGCAGATCCTGCGCGAAGGTGCGCACGAGAAGCTGTTCCCGGCATCGCGCGTGCCGCTGTACGCGCGGATGATCCACGGCGCCGTCAAGTCGGTGACGCTGTGGCGGGTCTCGCAGGATCAGCCGTTCGAGCGCGACGCCGACCTGATCGTCGACACGTTCCTGCGCGGGGTGGTGCCGTGAGCACGACCATCGCGGCGCTTCCGATCTCGGGACGGGCTCCGGTCAACAAGTGGCTGGTCGCGGTGTCGATCGCGTTCGGCTCGCTGATGGCCACGATCGACGCCTCGATCGTCAACGTCGCGTTGCCCAACATCCGCGGCGAGCTCGGCGCGAGCATCCAGGAGATCACGTGGATCTCGACCGCCTACATGGTCGCGATGGTGCTCGTGATGCCGCTGACCGGATTCCTCGGCGGCTTCTTCGGCCAGAAGCGGCTGTACCTGCTGTCGATGATGGTGTTCGTGACGGCCAGTGCGCTGTGCGGGACCGCGCGCTCGCTGACCACGATGGTGTTCTTCCGCATCATCCAGGGCATGGGCGGTGGTGCGTTGCAGCCGACCCAGCAGGCGATCCTGCGCCAGACCTTCCCGCTGCACGAGCAGGGCATGGCGATGGCGATGTTCGCGATGGTGGTCATGATCGGCCCCGCCGTCGGTCCGGTGCTCGGCGGGTGGATCACCGACAACTACGCGTGGCCGTGGATCTTCTTCATCAACATTCCGGTCGGCGCGATCGGGATCATGATGACGCTGCAGAACGTCCACGAGCCCGAGGACGTGCGTGCCGCCAACAAGGCGCGCGCGGTACTCGCCCGCAAGAACCTCGACATCGCCGGCATCGTGCTGATGGTGATCGGGGTCGGTGCGCTGCAGTACCTGTTCGAGGAGGGGCCGCAGGAGGACTGGTTCGAGACCTCCGAGATCCGGATCGCGCTGTTCGTGTCGGTGGTCGCCCTGATCGCGTTCGTGATCCGCGAGCTCACGGCGAAGGCGCCGGTCGTCAACCTGCGGCTATTCAAGGACGCGACGTTCACCTCCGCGACGCTGATCGCGTTCCTCATGTTCGGGATGCTGATGGGCAGCATGTTCCTGCTGCCGGTGTTCACCCAGGAGAGCCTGGGCTACACGGCCACCCTGTCGGGCATCGTGCTGTTGCCGCGCACGCTCGCGATGATGGCGGTGTCACCGATCGTCGGGCGGCTCTACAACAAGGTGCAGCCACGGATCATCGTCGGCGCCGGCGTGCTGCTGTTCGGGTTGGGTAGCTACCAGCTCAGTCAGCTGTCGCTCGATACCTCGGCCGGCGATCTCGTGGTGCCGCTGCTCATCACCGGCGCGGCGTTCGCGTGTTTGTTCGTGCCGCTGACCACGGCCGCGCTCGGCGAGGTCGATCGCCATCAGATGGCGGATGCCGCGGGCCTCAACTCGTTCGTGCGCCAGATCGGCGGATCGATCGGACTCACGATCTTCGCCACGCTGTTCACCAACTACACGTTCGAGGCCGCACATGGCATCGCGCCGCACCTCTCGATGTTGCGCCCCGAGGTCGCCGCGCGCGTGGGCGGCCTGCACCACGCGATCACCTCGCACGGCATCGACTCGGCCTCGGCTTCGGCGATCACCGGTCGCGTGATCGGCGGGACCATGTTCCGTCAGGCGACGGTGCTGTCGTTCAACCGCGTCTTCATCCTCCAGGGCCTGTTGTTCCTGGCCGTGATCCCGATCCTCTACTTCCTCAAGGTGCGCCGCGGCGGCAAACCTGCCGAGAAGGTGCACATCGATCTCGAGTGAGCCCATGACAGAAACCAACGACAAACTCGATCCACCTCCCCGCAAGAAGAAGGCGTTGCGCGCCTACCTCGTGCTCGCCGGCCTCGCCGGTGCGGTGGTGGCCATCTACTTCATCCACAGCTACCTCACGCGCAACGAGGTCTCGACCGACGATGCCCAGGTCGACGCCGATGTCGTTCCGGTGTCGGCGCGCGTCGGAGGTGTCGTCTTGAAGATGCACGTGTCCGATCACCAGGCGGTGAAGAAGGGGCAGGTGCTCGCCGAGATCGATGCGGCCGACTACCAGGCCAAGCTCACCGCGGCCAAGGCCGACCTCGAGGCGGCGACCGCGCAGGCCGAGGTCGCCGACGCGCAGGTCGTGATCGTGCAATCGACCAGCAAGGGCGGGCTGTCGTCGGCCAAGGCGCTCCAGCAAGGTGCGAACGCGCAGGTCGCGACCGCGACATCGCAGGTCGCGGCCGCGGCCGCCTCGCTGGCCCGTGCGAAGTCCGAGCTCGCGAAGGCCGAGGGCGATCTGGCGCGCGCCAAGCGGCTGCACGATGCCGGTGCGATCACGGGCCAGCAGCTCGAGGTCGCGCAGGTCGCGCGCGACACCGCCGCGGCCGCCCGCGATCAGGCGAACGCCAACCTCGCCGCGGCGCGCAACCAGGCCACGGTGTCGCGCACCCGCGTGGCCGAGGCGAAGGGCCGCGTCGAGCAGAGCGCGCCGATCGATCAACAGGTCGCGGCCGCCACCGCCGCGGCCAAGCTCGCGCACGCGCACGTCGACGCCGCGAAGGCCGCGGTCCAGCTCGCCACGCTGGCGATCGGCTACACCAAGATCATCGCGCCGACCGACGGCTTCGTGTCCAAGCTCGCGGTGCACGAGGGACAGATGGTGCAGCCGGGCTCGATGATCGCGATGGTGATCCCGAAGCAGACCTACGTGATCGCCAACTTCAAGGAGACCCAGATCAGCCGGATCCATCCCGGCGATGAGGTCGACGTCGAGATCGACGCGGTCAGCGGCATGCGCCACGGCAAGGTCGATCGCGTTGCCGCCGGGACCGGTGCGCGGTTCTCGTTGATGCCGCCCGACAACGCGACCGGCAACTTCGTGAAGGTCGTGCAGCGCGTGCCGGTCAAGATCGTGTGGACCTCTCCCGACGAGGGACTCGGGCTCCAGGCCGGACTGTCGGCCGAAGTCACGGTGCATCTCGCGGATGGCGACTCCCGCCCTGTGGCGGGCCGATGAGGACGACCACGGCGCTCCTCGCTGCGGCGCTCGCGGTTTCGGCGACCGCGCACGCGCAGCCGCGCAAGCTCACGCTGTCGGGAGCGATCGAGCTCACCCTCCACGCGTCGAGCGATCTCGCGATCGCCAAGGAAGCGCGCGATGCCGCGCGCGACCGCGTGGGCGGTGCCAAGGCGCATCGACTCCCGGCGCTCGAGGTCCAGGCGATCGGCAACCTCTACACGGAGCCCTATCAGCTCGACTTCGGCGGCTCGCTGTTCACGCTCCACGAGCAGACGACCTCGGTATCGAACGTGCGGATCGTGCAACCGCTGACCGGGCTCGCGTATCTCTCGGAGCTGGTCGGCGCGGCCAACCACGACGCGGCGGTCGCCAGTGCCGATTACGATCGCGCGCGGCTCGACGCCGCGTACAAGACCGCCGATGCCTACCTGCGCCTGCTCGAGGCGCGCGCGGGCGCCACGGTCGCGCATCGATCGGTCGTCGATATCACTGCCGAGCTCGGGCGCGCTCACACCCTGCGCGACGCCGACACGCTGACCAATGTCGACGTCCTCCGCCTCGAGTCCGCGAAGGCGGCGGCCGACCAGGCGGCGGTGCGCGCCGACACGGCCGCGGCCAAGGCGGCGGCGGCGCTGGTCGTCACGATCGGCCTCCACGACGGCGAGGCGATCGACGTCGTCGACGATCTACCGAAGGCGCCTCCCGCGCTCGCGATGTCGGTCGACCAGGCGATCGCGCGCGCGCTGCAGGTCCGTCCCGAGCTACGCGGCGCCCGCGAACGGATCGCGGCATCGAACAATCTGATCACCAGCAAGCGCGAGCGCTACCTCCCCAACATCAACGCGATCGCCGCGTGGCAACACACCACGGGCGTGCAGCCGTTCCAGCCCAAGAACGAGGAGTACGTCGGGCTCCAGGTCCAGTGGACGGTGTGGGACTGGGGGGCGGTGCGGCACGACGTCTCCGAGGCCCGCCACCAGCACGCGCGCGCGAAGCTCGCGGCGGATGCACTCGGCGATCACGTGCGCCTCGAGGTGCGCTCGCGGTGGCTCGATGCGAAGGCGGGATTCGATAGTCTGGCGAGCGCGCAGAAGCAGCTCGACGCCGCCGAGGAGGCGTACCGGCTCCAGCACGTGAAGTACGAGAACGCGGTGGCGACCACCACGGATGTCCTCGATGCCGAGACCGAGGTCGCCAAGGCGCGGCTGCGATCCGCCGTCGCGCGCTACGATTACTACCTCGCGCTGGTCGCGCTCGCCCGCGCGGTCGGTGACGTCCCGCGCATCTAGATCCGAGCCCGGACCCGAAATCGCTCGGGACTAGCGCCCGGTGGGGCAGGGGCCGATCGGAGAGATCGATGCGGGGCGCGATGGAGCCGCCGGTGCCGCGCTCGATCCCGATCCGGCGTCGGCCGGCGCTTCGGGCTCCTCGCGGTTGGCGACCTGCGCCTTGGTCAGGATCCGCAACGTGCGCAACGCCTGATCGAACGGCCGCACGTGGGTCGCACGCGCGTCGTGGGTCGGTGCGGTCAGGACCAGGCTGATCGCCCGGTCCTGGGTCATCGCGACCGCCTGGCGGAGGAAGCGCTTGCCGTCGTCGTACTCGAACCACACCGAGGGCAGGCCGTTCTGCTCGTTCTCCTTGGGGCCGAGCTGGGTCGGTCCGACGTGCATGTGACCCGCGAGCAGGTGCATGCGCAGCGCGCATGCATAACGTTCGGTGTTGGTCGGCTGGTTGCGACACGCGAGCGGCCACGAGCAGTAGAGCTCGCGGGTGAACGCCTCCGACGTCAGCATGATCTCGCCGGGTGGCTGGTTGCGGAGCATCGAGACCAAGAGGCCGGGGTAGCTCGCGTAGTCGGTGGCGCACCAGCCACGCGGGATCACCATCCGCACGCGATCGGGTGACGTGAACACCTGGCTCTGGCTCGAGCACGCCTTCGGATCGAGGTCCGCGAACGCCGGCGTGATCGTCGTTCGTGCGAGCGCGACGACGAACGCGATCGACATCGCGAGCGCGATCGCGGCCAGCACCAGTCGTCGCATGCACCGACGAGAGTAGTCGGTTCTCGTCGAGCTCGCTCGCGACAAGCCATCGCGAGTCCTGGCGATCGCAGGCATCCGGAGGTGCTCGCACCTCCGCGGACCTGAACAGGAATCCAGTTAAAAAGTTCCGTACTTTGTCCGAGGTATTATTGACCGATTCCATTCACACGAATATCGTGACGATACTTCGTTGGACACTGGTCGTTGCCGGCGCTCACGAAGGTAGAACGCGACCACAGGGGGAATTGCAGACACCACGGCCGATGCGCTCCTCGAGAGAGCGCCCCGCCCAGTGGTCGTGGTTCCCGCGTGGTTGTTGGCCGTGTGTCGCCGAGGAGAGCTTGTTGTTCGAACGTCATCATCGAGGTCGGTACGCGGATACGGCGACGGGTGTCGTCGTTCCGCTACGCGGTCATCGCCGGCCGGTGTCGATCGACATCGCGCGGCGACGCGACGACGACGCGCCAGCGTCGAAGACGGCCGGCTCGCGCACGGCGCCTCGCAAGGGGCTGCTCGATGACGAGGAGCTCCGCGCGATCGAGGGCGTCTACGCCGAGGGCATCACCGCCACCCAGGTGGTCGAGGTGTTCACGAGCCGCGGGATCAAGTTCTCCGAGGCCAGCTTCCGCAAGTATGTCCAGCAGAACCTGCTCCCGCGCAGCCGCCGGGTCGGCCGCAAGGGCAAGCACCGCGGGTCGCTGGGCGTGTACCCGGCCAAGACCGTTCGCCGCATCAACACGGTGAAGCGCCTGATGTCCGAGGGCCACACGATCGAGGAGATCCAGGGGCAGTTCCTGCTCTACACGGACCTCACCGAGGGCGTGGCCGAGCACCTGACGCAGCTCACCAACCGACTGACCACCGAGATCGCGAAAGCCGATCCGGCGGTGAAGAAGACGCTCGAACGCGAGCTCGCCGAGGTTCGCCGCGATGGCGACCGCCTCGTCGAGCGGCTCGAGGCGCTGACCCGCAAGGTCGCCGCACCACGTACCGACCGTCTCCGTCTCGCCGGCGCCGCGGGGGGCGCCGAGGACTTGCTCTAGCAACCAGCAGCACGAGGGGAATCCGCACCATGAGCAACGACAGCGCGAACGAAGAAGAGCTCGATCAGGCCGAAGGCGAAACCATCGAGGCGACGGCCGCCGAGATGGAGGAGGTCGAGCACGGCGATGCGCCGGAGATCAGCCGCAAGGTTCGCCGCCGGCGGCGGCGGACGCGACCGCGCAGCAAGACGATCGCGATGAAGCGATTGACCCGCGAGGAGCTGCGCGTCGGTGCGCTGATGTACCCGCCGGTCGATATTCCGCGCCCGAAATCGCGCGCGGAGTGCAAGCAGGAGATGCGGCCGTGCCCGTGGGTCGCGTGCAAGCACCACCTGTATCTCGACATCAACCCGGAGACCGGGTCGATCAAGATCAACTTCCCGGACCTCGAGCCGTGGGAGCTCCGCCACACCTGCGCGCTCGACGTCGCCGAGCGTGGTGGCATCACGCTCGAGGAGGTCGGCGAGATCATGAACCTCACGCGCGAGCGGATCCGCCAGGTCGAGGTCCGCGGACTGCTCAAGCTCAAGATGGGCTCGCCGTCCCCCGACGAGCTCGGTTCCGAGTTGCTCGCCGAGAAGCAAGCCGGCAACTAGGCGCCGGTGCTAGGGGATCGACGGTCGGCTTGACCGTCGAGGGGACGGTTGGTACACGGCCGCATGAAGCGACGCGCGCTGGTATCGGTAAGCGACAAGCGGGGAGTGGTCGAGCTGGCGGGAGTGCTCCACGAGCTCGGGTTCGAGGTGCTGTCGACGGGCGGCACGGCCGCGGCGATCGCCGCTGCCAAGATCCCGGTGACCCAGGTGTCGACGTACACCGGTGCACCCGAGATCCTCGATGGCCGGGTCAAGACGCTGCATCCGAAGATCCATGGGGGGCTGCTCGGGCGCGACACGCCGGAGCACCAGAAGGAGATGGCGGCCAACCAGATCGCTCCGATCGATCTGGTGATCGTCAACCTGTATCCGTTCGAGGCGACGATCGCCAAGGCGAACACCTCGCTCGACGAGGCGATCGAGAACATCGACATCGGTGGCCCGTCGATGCTGCGCTCGGCGGCCAAGAACCACGAGCGCGTCGCGGTGGTCGTCGATCCCGATGACTACGCGTGGGTCGCTCAGGCGCTGCGCGCCGACGGGCTGTCCGCGGCGCAGCGGCTCCAGCTCGCGCGCAAGGCGTTCGGCCACACCGCGGCGTACGACACCTCGATCGCCGCGTACCTGTCGTCGATCGACGACGCCGCGGCCGAGGCGCGCGGTCAGACGCCGGCGCGGCACGAGCTGCCCGACACGCTCGGCATGCAGTGGCGCCGGCTCTACGAGCTGCGCTACGGCGAGAACCCGCACCAGAAGGCGGCGTTCTACGCGGACGGTCGATCGCCGCTCTCGGCGCCGCTCTCCGGCGACGCCGCGCACGATCGTCCGACGATCGCGAGCGCCGAAGTGCTCGGCGGCAAGCAGCTCTCGTACAACAACATCCTCGATCTCGATGCGGCCCTCGGCCTGTGCCTCGAGTTCGAGGCGCCCGCCGCGGTCGTGGTCAAGCACAACAACCCGTGCGGGGTCGCCGTCGGCAAGCCCGGCGATACGGACCTTGCCTCGATCTACGCACGCGCGCGCGAGGCCGATGCCACCAGCGCGTTCGGCAGCATCGTCGCGATCAACCGCGAGGTCGACGAGGCCACCGCGAAGCGGCTGGTCGAGACCTTCATCGAGTGCGTGGTCGCCCCCGGCTACTCGTCCGCGGCGCGCGACGTGCTCGCCAGCAAGAAGAACCTGCGCCTGGTCCAGACCCACGGCACGTGGAAGCCGACCACCGGCACGGCCGCGTGGTCGATCCGCACGATCGCCGGCGGTGCGCTGGTCCAGTCGGTCGATCACGGCATGGTCGACATCACGGCCGCCAAGCTCGCCACCCGGCGCGAGCCCAACGCCGCCGAGCGCGCGGATCTCGCGTTCGCGTGGCGGGTCGCCAAGCACGTCAAGTCGAACGCGATCGTGTTCGCCAAGGACGGCGCGACCGTGGCGATCGGCGCCGGCCAGATGAGCCGCGTCGACTCGGTGAAGATCTGCGAGCGCAAGGCCGGCGACAAGCTGAAGGGTGCCGTGGTCGCGTCCGACGCGTTCTTCCCGTTCCGCGACGGCCTCGACGTGCTGGCGCAGGCGGGAGCGGTGGCGGTCGTCCAGCCCGGCGGCTCGGTACGCGACGCCGAGGTCATCGGGGCCGCCGACGAGCACGGGGTGGCGATGCTGTTCACTGGCATGCGCCACTTCCGGCACTGAGCTCCGAGCCGTAGATTCGCGGCATGAAGATCCTCGTCGTCGGCAGTGGCGGACGCGAGCACGCGCTCGCGTGGCAGCTCGCGAAGAGTGGGCACGACATCATTGCCGCTCCCGGAAATCCGGGCATCGCGGGGATCGGCCGGTGCTTCGGGTTCGAGGCCGACGATCTCGAAGGCCTCGTCACGCTCGCCGCGGGGGAGAAGGTCGACCTCGTGGTCGTCGGGCCCGAGGTGCCCCTGGTCGCCGGGCTCGCCGATCGGCTGCGCGCACAGGGCATCGCGGTGTTCGGTCCCGGAGCCGACGGCGCGCGGCTCGAGGGCAGCAAGGTGTTCAGCAAGGAGTTCTTCGCGCGGCACGGCATCCCGACCGCCGCGTTCGCGGTGGCGACGTCGCTCGCCGAGGCCGAGCTCGCGATCGAGCGGCTCGGGGCCGGTGGCAAGGGCGTGGTGGTCAAGGCCGACGGGCTGGCGGCGGGCAAGGGCGTGGTCGTCGCGGGCTCTCATGCCGAGGCGCTGGCCGCGGCGCGCGAGATGCTCGAGGCGCGGCGGTTCGGTGCGGCCGGCGCGACGGTGGTGATCGAGCAGCGGATCACCGGCCGCGAGGTCAGCGTACTCGCGCTGACCGACGGCCAGCGACTCGAGGTGCTGCCGCCGGTCGAGGATCACAAGACGATCTTCGACGGCGACAAGGGGCCCAACACCGGCGGCATGGGCACGGTGTCGCCCGCGTGGATCACCGACGCGTGCGCCCAGCGCATCCGCCACGAGATCCTCGAGCCCACCGTGCGCGGGCTCGTCGCCGACGGCATCGACTACCGCGGCGTGCTCTACGCCGGTGTGATGGTGGATCCGGCGGGGGCGCCGTACCTGCTCGAGTACAACTGCCGGTTCGGCGATCCCGAGACCCAACCGATCATGGCGCGCATGCGGGGTGACCTCGGCGAGGTGCTGCTCGGGGCGGCGCGCGGCGAGATGCCGGTCGGCGCGCTGGCGTGGGACGCGCGCCACGCGGTGTGCGTGGTGGTCGCGTCCGCCGGTTACCCGGGCACGCCGAAGGTCGGGGATCCGATCGAGAACCTCGAGCGGGCGACCTCGGACGGCGACGTCGTCGTGTTCCACGCGGGGACGGCGCGGAAGACCGCGGGCGGGCACGAAGGCGTCCTGGTCTCGGCTGGCGGGCGCGTGCTCGGCGTGACCGCGCTCGGCATCAGCGTCGATCAGGCCCGCGCCAAGGCGTACGCCGCCGTCGAGCGGATCGAGCTGCCCGGGAAGCAGTACCGCCGCGATATCGGGATGCGCGGGAAGAACTGAGCTCGCGGGCGAGGGCCATCTGCGATGGTGATACCGTCGCTGGATGCCGCACATCGCCGGGTTTCGAGGTGCCCTGGCCGGCGCCGAGCAAGATCCGCTGCGCGCCGTGTATCGCTACCACCAGCGGTTCGCCGGTCCGGGGCGCACGTTCGAACGCAAGAACCTGATCCTCGCGGTCGCGCTGTCGCCGCTGTCCGAGGGGACGATCCGTCCGCACGAGATGACGACCGAGGCCGGTCGGGATGCCGAGCTGGCTCGCATCCGTGCCGCCAAGGCACACGACCAGCCGGTCCTGCTCGGGTTTCGCGATCCGGCCAACGAGGTCGATCGGCTGTTCCGCAAGATCGAGTCGGGCACCCCGACCCACGCGACGACCACCGCCGACGGAACCGAGCACCGCGTGTGGCGGGTCAACGACGCCGAGCTCCTCGGGAAGCTTCGCCACTACTTCGCACCGCGCAAGCTCCACCTGCTCGAGGGCCACGATCGTTACGAGGGCATGCTCGCGTACCAGGCCGAGCTCGCCGCCGCCAGCCCGCTCTCCCAGTACGCGTCGGCCAACTACGCGATGTCGTGCCTGGTGAACCTCGAGGATCCGACACTCGTCACGGCGCCGCGCCACCGCATCGTGCGCGTGACGGGAGGTGCCGCCCCGGCACCCGAGGCCATCCTCGCGGCCGCCCGCGCGTACTTCTTGATCGACACCATCGAGGGCGCGGCGCGCGACCTCGCGAAGCAACACGCGGCGCTCGCCGACACCGTCGCGCACCAGCCGGCGTTCGTGGTCGTGTTCGCGGGCGGCAGCGATGCCTACAAGCTGACGCTATCGCCCGAGGTCAGTCCGTTCGCCGAGGGCGTGACGCCGCACCGCTCGCTGCAGAAGCTCGATCCGGTCGTCGTCGACGGGCTGTTCGTCGGCAAGGCGATCCCGAACGCGACGCTGACATCGACACCGGTGATCGCCGACGCGATCGCGGCGCTCGATGCAAAGGATGCAGGTGCCGCGGCGATCGTGGTGATGCGGCCGCTGTCGGTCGAGCAGATCGCGCACGTCGACGAGCTGGGGCAGCTCTTGCCCGCCGGGTCGACGGCGTTCCATCCGCCGCTCGCGCCGGACCTGATCAAGATGCTGATCGATCCCGACGAAGACCTGGTCTAGCTCGGGCGAGTCGCGGCCTGGATGTGGTCACGGGACACGCAAAGCAACGGAGGACCCAGAGATCGCAAAGGTCTGGGGGGAAGGTTCGCGAGAACGCAATGGTGCCGCACCACCCTCGAACCTGATCTCTGCGATCTCGGCGTCCTCTTCCGCCTTTGGGTTCCCGCGAGCAATCAGAGTTGCTCGGCTGATCGACGACGACGACGAGCAGTGACTCGTCTAGCGCCAGCGCCGGAGCTCGAGCGGCTTGTCGGCGTAGCCCGAGTCGCCGATCGGCTGTTCCTTCGGGGTGTCGAACAGCGCGTGCATCATGAGGTCGCGATCGTCGAGCACGCCCGGGGTGCCGCGGTCGACGGTCAGGACGCCGACGTGGCGGGGGAACAGCACGAGGTCGCCGGCGCGCGTGAACGGGAGCGGCTCGCCCCGATGGTCGCGATAGATGCCGTCGTCGTCGCGCGTGCCGGCCTCGAGGAGCCGGGTGTAGTGGGGCAGCGCGCCGGTCCAGGTGTACGGCTGCGCGTGGCCGAGCCGGCGCCAGCCGTAGACCACGAAGTCCGCGCAGTCGGAGCCCTCGAGGTGCTCGGACTGGTGGTTCGGGTCCGACGTTCCGGCCGACGCCCAGATGTAGGGCTGACCGTAGAGCTCGGTGAGGTACCCGAGATAGGAATCGTCGCGCCGGATCGTCACGCGTAGGACGCTGTCGTCGAGACCGCCCGAGCTCCTGCCGCGTCGTGCCTCGGGGCCGGGGCTCGCGATCGCGCGATCGCCCTGATGCGCGACCAGCTGGTAGCGCATCGTGCCGACGCCGTGACCGTGATCGACGGTCAACGTCGGCCGCACGTCGGCATCGATCGCGCCGCGGTTGGTCGCCGTCGCGATCGGCGTCGCGCGGTAGTCGATCGGCTCGAAGTGAAAGTCACGTGGCGTGTCGCCGTTCGACATCGAGGACTCGGCGGGCTCGATCCGGTTCCACTGCAGGCTCGTCGCGGGCGCTCGCGCGAGCGGGCTCGGCGCCAGGTGCTTGCCCGCGAGCACGACGTCGTGCGCGTCGCTGTAGTACACGCGGCGACCGTGTCGATCGCTGGCGAGCAGAAGGGCATACAGCCGCACCCGTTGGTCGGCTCGGGCGTAGGTCGGCCGGTCGGTGGCCGGACCGTCGCCGACCGCCGCGAGCGGACGTGCCAGAACGACGCGATCCGTCACGCGAGCGTCACCGATGGACGGCGGGATGGTGGGTCGTTCCGACACACGTGGGGCAGCGGGCGCGACGGGAGTGCGCAATTCGTTCGCGGATGGCGCTGGCGCGCTTCTCGCGGGTGTGCACGACACGAGCAGTGTGATCCAGAGTCCCGATCGAACCATCCAGTCGGATCCAACGCGCGAGTCGTCGTCGGGATTTCATTCCTGCTGTCGGATTCTTGCCAGGTGGAATCGGGTTGTCATCGTCGACACGTCGTGGGAAGTTGCGAGCACCGTCACGCGGTTGTAGAGCGGTCGTCAGCGTTGGAAGAGAAGGTCGAGGACACCATGTGGAACATTGCCGATCGAGTCGTGAAGACGGTGTCGGACGTGACGGTCGGAACCGTGATCGTGCTCGTGCACGTCGCGCTTGCTGATCGTCGCGCCCGAGCCAAACATCCGCCGGTTCGTCAAGCGAACTGACGGCCCAGGACGGTCGCCACCAGACCCTGCGCGATCCCGGGATCTCATCCTCGCGGGTCGACGATCAGAGGGATCTGGTAGGCGATCGTCATGGGAACCACTGACTCGCTGGCGGTCTCGGTCCGCCGCGCACAACCCGCCGACGCGCCGGCACTCGCCGCGCTGGTCAACCGGGCGTACGAGGTCGAGCAGTTTTTCGTCGACGGCGATCGCACGACCGCCAACGAGATCGCCGAGCTGGTCTCGAAGACTCCCACCAAGACCTTCCTCGTGCTCGAAGCCAAGGGCGTGCTCGCCGCGGCGGTCTACGTCGAGGCCTCGCGCGACCCGAACCAGGGCGGGTACATCGGCATGCTGTCGGTCGACCCGGGGTTTCAGGGCATGGGCCTCGGCACCCGGCTCGTGCGGATCGCCGAGGCGATGTGCGAGGCGATGGGCGCCACCTGGGTCCGGCTGCGCATCATCAACCTCCGCAAGGAGCTCGGCCGCTGGTACCGGAGCCTCGGCTATCGCGAGGTCGGCACCGCGCCGTACACCCACCGCCCGGTGAAGCAGCCGTGTCATTTCGTCGAGATGCGGCGGTCTCTCGTTGCGCTCGGTAGTGCGATAGCATGAAGGCATGCGTCGCTCGCGCGTGCTGATTCCCGCGCTCTGGTCCTCACTCCTGTTGTCGGTCGGGGCGTGTGGCGGAGGAGGAGGCTTCCCGGTCGACGCCGATACCGAGCCACCCCCACCGCCGGCGAAGTTCTCGCTGGCGTGGTCGGTCACCGATACCAACGCGCAGACGATCACCTGCGATCAGGTCGGCGGCACCTTCGTCACCGTCAGCCTGCGCAACCGCGCGGTCCAGGGCGGCGAGACCGAGTCGTTCACGTGCGCGAGCATGATGGCGACGTCGCTGCTGTCGTTCACGCCCGGCACCTACGACCTCACGTTCGAGCTGTCGGGTGCCAGCGGCACGCTCGCCACGGCGACGCCGGCGATGGGCATCGAGCTCAAGTCGGGCGAGACCACCACGCTCGATCCGATCACGTTCGCGGTCGATGCCACCGGATCGATGGCGCTACTCCTCGAGACCGGCGTGGCCGGCGGTAACTGCGGGGGCGGTGCGGGCGTGGCCAGCACGACGATCTCGCTCGCGCATACCGATACCACCTGCGAGCCGGTGACGTTCACCATCGCCGCCGGAGCCACCGGAACCGCGGGGACGTACACCGTCGACTGCGCCAACCCGCCGGTCGCCGGCTGCATCGATCACGACCAGACGTTGTCCGTGGCTTCGTTGCCGTCGGGGAACTATCGGATCGACATCAAGCAGACCGTGGGCGCGAACGACTGCTACCTGACCAACCAGACGATCGTGGTCCCGCCGCAAGGCGGCACGTTGACGCAGACGTTCGACCTCACGCACCAGACCACCGGCTGCTGACCGTCCCACGTCCGCGCGGTATGGTCCGGCCGTGACGACGGTCGACCATTACAAGCCGAACCTCCGCGACATCTTCTTCCAGCTGTTCGAGGTCCTCGACGTTCGGGGCGGCGTGCTCGGCAAGGCGCCGTTCGCGTCGATGGACGAGGACACCGCGCGCGCCTCGCTCGAGGGTTTCCTCGAGCTGATGCAGACCTCGTGGGCTCCCGTGTTCGCGAGTGGCGATCGCGAGGGGACGACGTTCGACCCCGCGACCGGCAACGTGACGCTTCCCGCCGGCTTCAAGCACGCGCTCGACGAGATGTACGTCGGGGGCTGGAACAAGCTCGACCTGCCCGAGCACATGGGCGGCTACGGTGCGCCGCCGTCGGTGCAGTGGGCGGCGTTCGAGCTCATGGCGGGGGCGAACCCGGCGATCTGCTTCTACGTGCTCGGCAACTCGATGGCGCGGATCGTCGACGGTCTCGCCACGCCCGAGCAGAAGAAGCGGATCCTGACGCCGTGGCTCGAGCAGCACTGGGGCGCGACCATGGTGCTCACCGAGCCCGCCGCGGGCAGCGACGTCGGTGCGGGCACCACCAAGGCGATCCACGTCGCCGACGACGAGTACCGGCTCGAGGGCGTCAAGCGGTTCATCACCAACGGCGACTTCGATCAGCCGTCGAACATCATCCACATGGTGCTCGCGCGGCCCGAGGGCGCCAAGCCCGGCACCAAGGGTCTGAGCCTGTTCATCGTCCCCAAGTTCTGGGTCGAGCCCGACGGGTCGACCGGTGCACGCAACGGCGCCAAGGTCACCAAGGTCGAGCACAAGATGGGCATCCGGGGCTCGGCGACCTGCGAGCTCACGCTCGGAGATGGCGAGCCGTGTCGCGGCCTGCTCGTCGGCAACGTTCACAACGGCATCGCGCAGATGTTCCACGTCATCGAGTACGCGCGGATGGCCGTCGGCACCAAGTCGATGGCGACCCTTTCGACCGCGTATCTCAACGCGCTCGCCTACACCCGGGAACGCAAGCAGGGCGCCGACCTCGCGAAGGCGAGCGACAAGACCGCGCCGCGCGTCGAGATCATCCGCCATCCCGACGTTCGCCGGATGTTGATGCTGCAGAAGGCATTCGCCGAGGGGCTGCGCGCGATGATCCTGTGGACCGCCAACATCCAGGACCAGATCGCGCTGGCGACCGCGGCTGGCACCGACACCAAGCAGCTCGATGCGCTCAACGACCTGCTGCTGCCGCTGATCAAGGGCTACGCCTCGGAGAAGGTCTACGAGCTGCTCGCCGTGTCGCTGCAGTGCTTCGGCGGCTCGGGCTACTGCGAGGACTATCCGATCGAGCAGTACATCCGCGACCAGAAGATCGACTCGCTGTACGAGGGCACCACGCACATCCAGGCGCTCGATCTGTTCTTCCGCAAGATCGGCCGCGATGGCGGCGCCACGCTGCGCGGTCTACTCGGCCAGGTCCAGGCGACCGCCGAGACGTTGCCCGCCGAGCTCGGCGTCGAGAAGGCGGCGCTCGGGGCGGCGCTCGGCGAGATCCAGAAGATCGTCGTCGCGATGATGGGCAAGCTCGGCCAGTCCGTCTATCACGTCGGGTTCCAGGGCAACCGCATCCTGTTCGCCCTCGCGGAGGTCGTGATCGGGTGGCGACTGATCCTGTCGGCGAAGATCGCGCACGAGAAGCTCGGCGGTGCGACCGGCGACGACAAGACGTTCTATCGAGGCAAGCTCGCCGCGGCGCGGTTCTACGCGACCAACATCCTGCCGGGCATCGCGATGACGCGGAAGCTGATCGAGGCCGGCGACGTCGAGCTCATGGAGCTGCCCGACGACTGCTGGTGACTTCGCGAGCGGGTGCCCAGCGGGTAGGCAGACCGCGGAAGCGAAGTCGGCAACCAAGACTCGCGGCTACATGAAGTTGCGCGTGTGCAGCGCCGAGAGCGAGGCGGCGCGGTCGGGCGAAAAGCCGAGGCGGACCAGGCGCGACGTCCGGCCGTCGTCCATCGCGCGCACGAGGTCGACCACCGCAGCGTGACCGCGGCGCAGGTCGGCGGGCTCCCAGCCGCCGGCGGCGAGCAGGATCAACGCGTCGAACACCTCCGCGTTGAGGCCCGCCGTGTGCGCGAGTGCGGCATGGCGGCGCTCGATCGCGGCGGCGAGGCGCTCGTGCAGCGCGGGATCCTCGCCGACGTGGCGCTGCAGATGCGCGAGCCCGAACGCGACGTGGCGCGCCTCGTCCTGGGCGGCGTAGCGCGCGACCTCGCGCGTGCACGCGTCGGGTGCGTGATCGCGGATGAACCACAACAGCGACAGGAAGCTGCCCTCGCCGAGCACGCTGAGCAGGAAGCTCGCGATCGCGAATTCGGACTCGTCGAACAGCGTCGCGAGCGAGGCCTGGCCACCCGCGGTCGACAGTCCGAGGTGTTCGCGGCGCAGCGTCGCCCGCCGGGTGAACACCTCGATGTGGCGCGCCTCGTCGGCGGCCTGGATCGCGAGCAGCTGCATGACCTCGCGGAACTGCGGGTGCATGCGACCGAGGAACCGGACGGGCACGAGCAGCGCCGCCGTCTCGTTCTCGATCAGGTACGTCATGATCTGCACGATCGCGGTCTCGACCTCTTCGGGGTGTTCGACCGGCGCGTCCCACGGGATCGCGGTCGCCGGATCCCACTGCTGGGCGGCTGCCTGCGCGTAGAGCCGGGCGGCCTCGTCAGCCCAGATCTCGGAACGGTCGGCGAGTGGGAGATCGAGCTCCGGGGCACCGGCCTCGACGAGCGCACCGCGCGCGGCCAACCCCCAACGCGCGGGGGCGTGTTCGACCGGCGCACCGATCGTCCCGGCGCGCTCGGCCCCGACCCGGCGATCGGCGTCGCCGCGCGCGATCGCGAACCCGTCGACCGTGCGCTCGACGGCATGACCGCGCGCCCGGCACCACGCGGGTAGATCGACCGCGAGGGTGGGTGACGTGCCCCGCACCTCGACGACCGGATCGCTCGCGAGCGCGCGCGAGATCAGGAGGTGCGCGCCTTCGTCGAGGCCGAGATCGCCGAGGTCGATCACGCGCCCACCTTCGTACGGCCCGGTCATCGCGCGGCGATCCACCCGTCGAGGTAGCCCGTGCGATCGACCGCCTGCTCGAGCGCCGCATAGCCGCTGACCCGACCGGGCATCCACTTCTTGAGGCCTTCCATGTCGAGCAACGGACGGAGCTCGGGATCGTCGTACGACATCGCCAGTAGCAGCTCCCGGAACTTGCCGGTGTCCGGGTGCGGGTTGTCGAGGACGGTGAAGTTGCAGTGGTCGTACGGGGCGGTCTGGTGCACCACGCGCACCGCGGTCGGACCGGCCGTACCGATCAGACCTTCGCGCGTGAAGCCGAGCCGGTTGCCGTCGATGATGCACGCGGCATCGACCGTGCCGGCGAGCAGTGCCTTGACGGCATCGCGCTCGCCACCGACGTGATCGCCGTGCTTGCCGACCAGCACGTCGTGGCGGACCACGCGATCCGCCGCGATCTCGACCCCGGCTGCCGCCAGCGAGGCCAGCGGGATCAGCGTCGCCTGCGGCGAGTCCGCGGCCCCGACGCCGATCCGCTTGCCGGCGAGGTCATCGGGCTTGGTGATCGGCGAGTCGGCGCGCACCAGCACCACGCTCGTGAGATCGCGATCGGTATCGCGCATCGCGATCGCCTCGGCCTTGCGGCCGCGCTTGCTGGCCACGCGGTCGGCCTCGATCCACGCGAGCGGCGAGTTCCACGCCGCGTCGATCTCTCCGGCGAGGTGGGCATCGACCTGGCGCTCGTAGTTCGAGTACAGGACGAAGTCGAACGGCAACCCGCGCTTGTCGAAGAACGCGCGGAAGCCCTCCCAGATCGGAACGACCTTGGCGTCGTAGGCCACGGCCCCGAGCAGAAAATCGCGCCCCATGACTAGAACACGGGCAGGCCGCAGACGGCCTTGCCGATGAAGTCGTAGAGCACGTCGGTGGTCGGCCCCATCACCAGCGCGGCGCGCGAGTCGCGGAAGATGCGCTCGACGCCGACCTCTTTCCGGAACGCGGCGCCGCCGCACACTCGCATCGCGAGGTCGGTGACGATCGCGGCCGATTCGCCCGCGGCGGCCTTGCTCTCGAGCACGCGCAGCGTGGCATCGGGCCGGCTGTTGGCGATCGCGGCCCGCATGTCGCCGATCAGCGTCTTGACCATGTCGGTCTGGATCCGCATCCGCGCGATGTACGCGCGCACCGTCGGCAGGTCGGCGATCGCCGTGCCGGCGTGCTGGAACTTCGTGCCACCGGCGTGGGCCGCCGTCTTCTGGGTCGCGGCCTCCATGAGCCCCGCCGACACCGACGCGGTCAGCAGGTTGAACCACGGCAGTACGATGCCCATCATGTGACCGAACCCGGTGCCGTCGGCACCGAGCATCGCGGTCTTCGGCACGCGCGCGCCCTCGGCGGCCACCGGGCACGAGTCATTGCCGCGAAGGCCGATACCGTCGAACCCGCCGGACGCCACCTGCACGCCCGCGGTGGTGCGCGGCACCAGCCACAGCGTGGACAGCTCGCTCCCGGTCATCGGCTTGCTCGACCACACGTAGCTGTCGGCCTGGTGGGCCGAGGTCACCCAGCTCTTCTTGGCGTCGAGCTTCACCCGATCGCCGTCGGCAGTCGCGGTCGATACCGGCGCCCAGAACTGACTGCGCGATCCGGCCTCGGAGAACGCCAGGGTCGTGAGGTGCTTGCCCGCGGCGATGTCCTTGCGGACCTCGATCGGGCCGAGTTGCTCGATCACCGCGGTCGCCACGTAGTGCATGCAGACCACCATCGCGGTGGATCCGCACTCGCGCGCGATCCGCTCGACGACGAATGACGCGGCCTCCATCCCGAGCCCGTGGCCACCGACCTCGGTGCTCGAGATCAGACCGAGGAATCCGGCATCACCGAGCGCGCGGATGGTGGCGAGGGGAAACTCGCCCGTGTCGGTCTTGGGGGCGGCGGCCGCGATGGCGGCGGCCAGGGATTCGATTCGCTGTTGGTACTCGAACGTAGACATGGATCTCCAGAGGCGGGTCGCCTCGGAGATCGAGGACTACCCGTCGCGCAGGTTTGACCCGGACACGCCGGGACGGTCGTGGCTTCAACGCCGGAACATGGGCGAGACCCTAGCCGATCGCGGCGATCGCGTCACCACTGTTCGAGCGCTTCGAGGAACGGCAGGATGGCCGCAGCGACTCGTGCGGGGCCGCCCTGCGAGCTCGTCACCGCATGCGACACCTCGAGCTGGATGCCGGCGTACGGTGCCCCGAGCTCCTCGCGCAACGACGAGGTGATCGCGGGCCCGATGCCGTCGTAGGGCTCGTTCGCGCGCACGTCGAGCCCCGCCTCGCGCAGCTGCAACAGCAGGCGCTCGGCCAACAACGTTTCGAACGCGTGCATCGGGTCGTAGAGCACGCCGACGTCGAATGCACGTGCTTCCGGATCGAGGTCGGGGTCGAAGCTGTGCGACGAGAAATGGAACACGCGCCCGCGGTCGCGCATTCGCGCGAGGACGTCGGTGCGGACGCCGTTCCAGTAGGGGGCGTGAAACGTCGCGAGGCGTCGCGCGCGCTCCTCGGAAGATAGCTCGGCGTTGCCCGGGACCTCGGCGCCGAAGCTCACGAGCGGTACGACGTCGGGGTGATCGGCCGCGCGGTTGAGGTCGACGAACATGCGCGAGAACGCACCGGTGTGCACCGGCAACCCGACGGCCTCGGAGAGCGGCGCGATGACGTCCAGGGCGCCATGATCCCACCCGGCCTGCGACTGCAGGACATCTCGGGAGACACCGAGGTCGAACCCGGTCGGCAGCGTCCACGACGCGTGCTCGCACGACAGCACCAGGCCGATCACCGTCCCAATTTAACTCAACTCAGGGCTGGGTCGCACGCGGGACGATCGCCGCCGACAGCGCGGCCGCCACGATCACCACGCCGCCGTGGATCAACCCGACGTGGAGGCCATCGGCGATGTTGCAGTGGAGGTGCAGCACGAGGCCACCGAGGCAGCCGCCGCCGGCGCCGAGCGCCGCTGCGATCCATCGCGAGCTCACCGGTAGCGCACCGCGCAAGAAGATCGCGCCGATCACCACCGGCACGAGCGCGGTGGCGAGCCCGATCTCGAGGCAGGTGTGCCCGTGCAGGAATCTCTCGGCGCCGTAGCTCACGCTGTGCTCTCCCATCGGATGCACCGCGAGGCCGAGCGACACGAAACCGACCGACGCGACCACCGCCGCGAGTGCGGCCGGCTTCCACCGCGGCATCATCGAACCCGCGCGCGGCTGGAGCGCGAAGTAGCTCGGCACCAAGAAGCCGAACAGCCACGCGAGCCCGACCGCCGCGAGCCACCCCATCGGTAGCTCGTGCATGTCCTCGCGCGTCTTCAGGACAACCACCAGCACGGCGCCATAGAGCAGCGATAGCGCCGCGAGGATCGCGACGTGACGGAGCGGCCGGCGAGTCTTCGCCGGGGCGAGGTTGGCGAGCTCGGCCTCGAGCGCGTCGCCGATCGAAGGCGCGCGGGGCGACGATGCTGCCAGCTGGTCGAGGGCGGGGAGCTCGCTCACGATCGCGCGCCTCCCGCCGCCGCCTTCGCGGGTGCGTGCGACTTGCCGCCGAGCAAGCGCCGGAGCACCTCGTACCCGCGGTGCGCACGCACCTTCATCGCACCGACGGTGGTGCCGGCGATCTCGGCGGCCTCGGCCACCGACTTGCCCTCGAGCTTGGTCAACACCACGGCTTGGCGCTGCTGCTCGGGAAGCTCGGCGAGCGCGTCGAGCGCGGTCTGCACGAGCTCGGGATCCGCCTGTTCCTCGCGGCGATCGACGGTGCTGCCCGCCAGATCCGCGGCGATTTCGGGCAACGCGTCGTCATCTCCGACCCGGACGACGGCCCGCTTCTTGCGCCGGGTCTCGTCGAGGAATGTCCGGTGGGCGATCGAGTAGATCCACGGGACCGGGTCGGCCCCACGGATGTAGGCCCCCCGCGCGCGATGGACCTTCAGAAACGTCAGCTGGAGCAGGTCGTCGGCCAGCGATTTCTGGCGCGCCATCTTCAAGAGATATCCGTGTAAGCGTGGAGAAACGAGGGCGTAGAGCTCGCGAAACGCGCTCGCATCGCCGTCGCAGTACCGCGCCATGAGTTCCTTGGGTTCGGCCATATCGTGACCGACGTGGATATACGCCAGTCCCGGGTGTTCGGTTACACACCCGGCTTGCCCTCGGGGGCCCAAATGAAGAATATCCCGCGCATGGCCCGCACCAAGAGTTCCGTGAAGTCTCGACCGAAGTTCAAGGTCGCCCGCCGCCTCAAGGGGCGCCGCATGAAGGCCAAGAAGAAGGCGGCGCACAAGCGTGGTCTCGGGCGCGCCAAGGTGCGCCGCCGCGCGCGCGGCACCAAGAAGAAGTAGTCACCGGCACGACGACGCGATCAAGAGCTGCGCGGCGTAGTACGCCGGCAGACCCCACAAACGATTTCGAACGTCGCGTGTGATGAACCGTTCGCGCGCGACGGCGATATCCGAAACGAAGAACAACGCGGCGCCGATCGCCACGTAGGTGCGTTGCGGTACGGGCAGGGCGCCGGTGTTGCGGATGGCGAACGCACCGATCACCATCGCGACGATCGCGATCACGTATGCGACGACGGGCCATCGCAACCGTCCGGTGTGCGGCCACAGCCAGCCGAGCACGAGGATCGCCGTGATCAGCGTGAGCGAGGCGAACGGCCCGGCGAAGATCAGCCAGTACTGCGGCGACTCGAGCGTGGCGAACCCGACCACGTAGGCGAGGTGTCCGGCGAGGAACAGCACGAGCCCGCCGAGGAAGGCCTGCTTGCTGCCGCCCAGGAGGGCGAGATCGCCGAGCGCACCGAGCACGAGACCGACGACGATCGCGGTCTCGTACGGACCGGCACCGAGGGCAGGCACGCCGCGCGCGACGAACGCGGCCGACGCCACCGCCTTGGCGATCATCCGCACGCGCTTGGCGCGATCGGCGAGGCCGAGTCGATCGCTGGCGTACTCGGCACCGAGCAACACGGCGCACGCGATCGCGCAGACGACGATCGCGATCATGCGGGAGGCGTCCAACCGGCGAGTGTCTTCACCACGAAATCGAGGCGGTCCTGGCCCCAGAACAGGTGGGTTCCGTCGACGACGAACGTCGGCACGCCGAACACGCCGGCATCGCGGGCGGCGGTGGTATTCGCGATCAGCCGCGCCTTGACGGCTGGCTCGGACGTGCGTTCGACGAGCTCGCCGGGCAAGCCTTCGCGTTCGAGGAGCGTACGCAGGGTCTGGGGATCCTCGAGGTCGCGTTGCTCGGCCCACATCGCGCGACCGAGCGCGATGGCGAGCCCGAGGGCGGGACGCCACCCGTGATCGGCGGCGAGCAGGATCAACCGCTGCGCCGTGATCGTGCGCTGCGGGAACTTCTTGGGGAACTCCAGGGTCTCGCCCCACCAGCTGGCCCACCGGGTCATCTCGAGGTGGAAGTGCCGCATCTTCGGCGGCGTCATCCCGAGGAGCGGAACGTCGACCTGACCGATGTCGCGAAACAGGCCGCCGAGGAGGATCGGGATCAGGCGCGGCTCCACGCCGGCCGCCACGAGCGCCGGTAGCTGGGTGAGGCCGAGGTACGCGAACGGGCTCGACACGTCGAAATAGACATCGAGCGTCGCGCCGGCGTGCGCGGCGGGCAGATCGCGGAGGGGACGTGGCGCCTTCGTGCCGTCGTCGGCGGGTGGCGGACCGGCCTCCGGATCCCAGCCGGCGAGCACCGCCTCGACCCACGGCATCCGATCCTGACCCCAGATCAGGATCGGGCCGGCCGCGCGACCCCTCACGATCCACGCCGGCGCGCCGAAGATGCCGAGCTCGATCGCCTCGTCGGTGCGGTGCCGGAGCTCGGTCTTGATCGCGTCGGTGTCGGCGGCGGCGAGCGCCGCGGTGACCTCGACGTCGGGGATCCCCGCAGCCCTCAGTGAGGAGACGATCACGTCGTCGCGCGTGATGTCGGGTTCGGTTCCGTCGGGTGTGGGGCGCCAGTACGCGGCATACAGCGCCTCGATCGCGGCCGGCCACCGGGAGTGGGGCAGGCCGAGGAGGACCCGGAGCGCGCGGACCGTACGCATCGGGTGGGCCGCGGGCATGCGAAACGGGACGTCCCACAGTGCGGCCCAGCGCTGCATGTCGGCGTTGTTGTGGCGGGCCTTGGCCGGGCCGAGCGTCGCCATCGGGCCATCACCCGCGCCGATCCCGCGAAACACGCCACCCAGGAGCATCGGCCGCCAGTCGATCGGCACGCCGAGCGCCCGCGCGCGATGCGACGCGAGGTAGGCATAGGGGCACGAAAAGTCGAACCACAGCTCGAGCACGCTCCGATTATGCCGCGTGATCGTCCCCGACAGTCCCGAACACCCGCCGATACCCTTCCCCGCGAATACCGGGGGGTTGTAAACTCGACGTGTTCTACATGGCCAAGCTGGTCGATGGGTTCAAAGACGGGCGCCCGGAGCTCGGACGACGCACGTTTTTGGTCCCCGAGAACCATGCGGAGGTGCTGGCGTTGCTCTATCACGAGCAGACCGGCATCGTCGGGGGCCTCCCGGTCGGTCCGGTGACGACCGACCCGTTCGGCGCCCACGGGATCCGCATGTACCCCGATCAGGATCCGGTGGTGCTCGAGGAAACTCGCCGTTACTTCGAGAAGCTAGCCGAACGCTTCAGCAACGACCTCCCGAAAGCCTGACGGGTCTGCTAGCTTGCGCGGCGTGAGGAGTCTGGCCGGGTTGGCCGGCGCCGGAGTGAGCTTCGTGGTCGCGTGTAGTTGTAGTGGAACGCAGACCCAAGCCCCTCTCACCGGATGCGCCAAGGACACCGACTGCCGCGATCCGCGGATCTGTCGGAAGGGAACCTGCGTCGATCCCGACCCGGTGACGCCGGATGCGTCCGTGGCCGCGAGCAAGACGCCGGTGGTCGGCTCTCCGGGGCTCGCGATGTTCGGTGGCGATGCTCGTCACACCGGGCGCCGTCCGGGCAAGGTGCCCGAGAAGCAAGCACCGAAGGAACAGTGGTCCGTCGCGTTCGGTGGTCCGGTCGCGGGATCGCCGACGGTCGGGCCCGACGGCACGGTGTACGTTGCATCGCACGACGGCAATCTCTACGCGGTCGATCCGGCCGGCACGATCAAGTGGAAGTTCGCCACCAAGGATCGATCGTGGAGCACGCCGGCGATCGCGGAGGACGGCACGATCTACATCGGCTCCGACGATGACCACCTCTACGCGGTGAAGTCCGACGGCTCGCTCGCGTGGAAGCTCCGCCTCGGCGCGTGTGATCCCAAGGGATTCGGCCCCGAGTCGAGCCGGTGCGACGTCGACGGCGGGCCGACGATCGGTCCCGACGGCACGATCTACGTCGGGGGCGACGGCATCCACGCGGTGTGGGCCGACGGCACGCTGCGCTGGAAGCTCGCCACCGCCGAGCACGTCGCATCGACCCCCGCCCTCGGCGAGGACGGCACCGTGTACGCCGGCAGTCAGGACGACGCGCTGTACGCGGTCGCGCCCGACGGCACCAAGCGCTGGGAGGTCCGCACCGGCGGCGACGTCGATGCCTCGCCGTCGATCGGTCCCGACGGCATGATCTACGTCGGCAGCGACGACAAGGCCCTCTACGCGATCGACCGGCGCGGCAAGATCCGGTGGAAGACGCTGACCGGCGATCCGATCCGCGGCGGTGTGGCGATCGCCGCCGATCGCACGATCTACGTCGGTTCGCTCGACGACCGGTTGTACGCCCTCGCACCGACCGGCAAGGTGATGTGGAAGCTCGCCGCCGCCGACAAGATCGTCGGCACCCCGGTGATCGCCGGCAACGGCATCATCCTGGTCGGAGCCGAGGACGAACACGTCTACGCGGTCGCACCGGACGGCACGCTGCGCTGGCAGCTGGCGTTCTCGGCCGATATCGATACCACCCCCGCGATCGCGAGCGACGGCACGATCTACGTCGCCGGCGACGACGGAAAACTCCATGCATTTCGCTAGGCCCTTCGGCCTGGCATCAGATACGAAGAGACAATCATCATGACAACGCTAGATCGACAGGCGGTCCTCGACTGCCTGTCCCGCCTGGTCACACCGGGCATCAAGCTCACGGCACTCGCCGACGAGCTCGGAATTCGCAAGCACGAGTACTCGGAGCTGCGCTCGATCCTGTTCGACCTCGTCGAGGAGGGAACGGTCCACGTGATCGGTGGAGGGGCATTCGCGCTCGCACCGTCGGGACGCGCCAGCGATCCGCGCGGCAAGCCGCCCGCCACGGACGCGTCTCCCAAGGAGGCCGCACGCGGTGGGACGCTCCCCAAGAAGCTGACCTCGCCGGCCAAGTCGCGCGGCGCCTCGCTGCCGTGGAGCCGGCCGCAACCACCACGGACCTCGCACGCCAAGCCACCCGCCCGCGCCTCGAGCACGAGCTCGCCGCGAGAGGAGTACGACCCCGAGACCGGCGAGATCCGGATCCGGCCGGCGCGTCCAGAGCAAGGCGACTTCGCGCGCGACACCAAGCGCGCGATCCATACGCGGCCATCCGCCGACGTCACGTTCGACCCCAACCTGGTCGGCCGGATCACCGTGCACCCCGCCGGCTACGGCTTCGTACAGACCGACGTCGGCGACACGGTGTTCGTACCGGCGAAGTTCCGCAACCACTCCCTCGACGGTGACCGCGTCGCGGTCGACACCTGGCCCGGCGTGCGTGGCACCGAGGGGCGTGTCGTCGAGATCCTGTCGCGTGGGCGCGCGCGGCTCACCGGCATCCTTCGCCGGGTCAGTCGCGCCGTGTACCTCGAGCCCGACGATCCGCGGATCGCGGCCGACTACGGTCGGGTCGGGATCGACGACGCGCGGATCGGCAAGGACGGCGAGGCCGTGGTCATCGAGATCACGCGCTACCCCGACACCGCCCGGCGCGAGCTCCACGGCAAGCTGCTCAAGGTGCTCGGCGATCCCGAGGATCCGCGCACCGAGATCGAGAAGATCCTGGCGTGCGCCGTGATCCCGCTCGAGTTCCCCGAGGAGGCCGCCGCGCAGGCCCGGCAAACGCCGCAGGAGCTTCGACCGATCGATCTCGCCGATCGCATCGACCTGCGCGATCGCCGGTTCTGCACGATCGATCCCGAGACCGCGCGCGACTTCGACGACGCGCTGTGCATCGAGGACGGTCCGCACGGCGGCCCGCGGGTGTGGGTCGCGGTCGCCGACGTCTCGCACTACGTGCGGTGGAACGACGCGCTCGACAAGGAATCGGCGATCCGCGGTGTGTCCGTGTACCTGCCGGACCGCGTGATCCCGATGCTGCCGCACCAGCTGAGCTCGGGCATCTGCTCGCTCAATCCGCTGGTCGATCGCTGCGCGATGGTGGTGCGGCTCGACTACGCCGAGGACGCCGAGCTGGTCGACATCGGTTACGCCGCCGCGGTGATCAAGAGCAAGGCACGGCTCGACTACCCCGGCGTCGCGGCCGCGCTCGGCGGCGACTTCCGCGGCCGCCGCGAGGTCTACCGGCCGTGGGAAGCCGAGCTGCGCCGACTCCACCGGCTCGCCAAGCAGCTGCGTGCGAAGCGCCAGGCCCGGGGTGCGCTCGAGCTCGAGCTGGGCGAGCCCAAGGTGATCCTCGACGCCGACGATCCGTTGCTCGTTCGCGACGTCATCAAGGCGAAGGGCGATCCGGCGGTCAAGCAGGCGTACCAGCTCGTCGAGGAGTACATGATCGCGGCCAACGAGGCCGTCGGTGGGCTGTTCCGCCGGCGCGACGCCACCACCGTGTGGCGCGTCCACCAACCGCCCAAGGAGGAGCGCGTCGAGCAGCTCGCCGAGCTCATGGGGGCCTACGGCATCTCGATCGATACCGCCGAGGCGATGACGCCGCTCGGCATGAAGCGCGTGCTCGACCAGATCAACGAGAAGCCGGGAGCGCAGGCGCTGTCGATGCTGGTGCTGCGCACGCTGACCCAGGCGGTGTGGGACACCGTGCCGATGGGCCACTTCGGGCTCGCGTCGGGTGACTACCTGCACTTCACGTCACCGATCCGCCGCTACCCGGATCTCCTGGTGCACCGGCTCCTCAAGTACCAGCTCCACCGTGACGGTCAGCCGTCGGGTGGCGGCTACGGCAAGCCACCGCCCGACACGGAGGTGTTGTCGCAGCTCGCGCGCGATGCCTCGGGCCACGAGCGTCGCGCGATGGAGGCCGAGCGCGAGGCGGTCGCGATGTACCGCGCGTACATGATGCGCGATCAGGTCGGGCAGCGGTTCGAGGGCGTGATCTCCGCGGTCACCAACTTCGGCGCGTTCGTCGAGATCGACTCGCCCTACGTCGAGGGCCTGATCAAGCTCGACACCCTCGGCAACGAACCGTGGGACTTCGACGGCATCCACATGCGGCTCACCGGCCGCAAGACCGGCAAGATGATCGAGCTCGGCGACGAGGTCGTGATCGAGATCGCCAACGTGTCGGTGGTCCGCCGCCGCCTCGAGTTCACGCTGGTCGGTGCCCGCCACGCGGGCAAGAAGCCGGCAGTCAGGCACGCCAAGAAATCGGCGCCGCAGCCCAGCCCACGGGCCGGGCTCGCCAAGCAACGCAAGGCCGGCCGCGAGGTCGCCAAGGCGGCGCGCGGGCGGGCAGAGCGGGGTGCGACGACGCGCAAGGCGGCGGGCAAGCTCCAGCTCGGTGTCTCGCACCGCGGCATGAGCGAGCGCGCCGGTGCTGGCGGCAAGAGCAAGGGCAAGAAGAAGCGCCGCTAGCGGGTCGCCAGGGCCTCGAGCAGCTTGCGACGCGTGATCGGCTTGGCGACCAGTGCGCGGACCTCGAGGTCCTTGGCGCGCCGGCGGTGCTCGGGGTTCGCGCGCGACGTGATGATCACGATCGGCGTGGTCTTGAAGCGGACGTCCTTGCGCAGCCGCGAGATCAGCTCGAAGCCATCGAGCTCGGGCATCTCGAGATCGGTGACGACGAGGTCGTAGCGGACCTGGCGGGTCATCTGGAGCGCGCGCGCACCATCCTCGGCGACATCGACGATCCAGCCCTCGCGTCCGAGCATCGAGGTCATGGCCTCGCGGATCGCGCGCGAGTCGTCGACCACCAGCGCGCGGCCGGCGAGCACGACCGGCGCCGATGCGATGTCGTCGATCATCTCGACGGGCGCGTCGGGGTGAGCGCGGCGCACGAGCTGGGCGGGATCGAGGATCAGCTGGACCTTGCCGGAGCCACTGATCGTGGCCCCCGCGTACAGCGTCAGCGGGGCGAGCATCTCGCCGAGCGGCTTGACGATGATCTCGCGCGGCCCGACGAGCTTGTCGACGGTACACACCAGCGACTTGCCGGCGAACGAGACGACGACGCCGGGCCGGCGTTCCGTGCCCGGGCCGTGGCCGAGCAGCTCCTCGAGCCGGAGCACCGGCAATGGCTCGCGATCGGGCGTGCCATCCCGGCGCGTCACCGTCGTGGTGGTGACGCCGGGCTCGACCTGGGTGGTGTCGACGACGTGGACGTTGGGGATCGCGTAGACCTGCCCGCCGACCTTGAACAGCATCGCCTGCGCGAGCGCGGTCGACAGCGGGAGCCGGAGGCTGAACGTCGTGCCGCGGTGCGGGCTCGACGCCACCTTGACCTCCCCGCCGAGCCTCGCCACGGTCTGCCGCACGAGCCCGACGCCGATGCCGCGGCCGGCGAGCTCGTCGGTGTCGTCGCGCACCGACACGCCGCTTCCGAGCAGCGCGTCGAGAATCTCGGCATCGTCGGCGAGCTGCGCGCGGGCGGCCGACCACTGGCCACTCGCGATCAGACGCTCGCGCACCGCGGCGGTGTCGATGCCGCGGCCGTCGTCGGACAGCTCGAGCACCAGCAGGTTGCCCTCCTGGCGGGCGCGGATCGTGATCGTCGCGATCGGCGGCTTGCCGAGAGCGCGACGCTCCTCGGCTGGCTCGACGGCGTGGGCCACCGCGTTGCGGAGCAGCTGCGTGATCGGGTCGATCAGCTGCTCGGCGACCGCCTTGTCGAACTCGGTCTCCTCGCCGATCGTGCGCAACTCGACGTGGATGCCGGTGGCGCGACGCAGCGCGCGCAGCGTGCGCGCGGCGTGCGTCATCAGGCTCTTCGCGCTCTCCATGCGGATCCGCGTCAGCCCGCGCTGGAGCTCGCCGATCGTGCGACGCAGCGCCTCGATCTCGTCGAGCAGGGCCGCGGTGGTCTGCGACAGCAGCACCGCCTGGCTCGCCAGCTCGCGCTCGGACTCGCCGACGGCCAGCAGCGTCGATCGCGTCGGAACGTTTTGGTCCTCGGCGGTGCCGAGCGTGTCGTGCAACGTCTGGCGGGTGCGTGCGAGGTCGCGCGCGAGCGTGCGCAACAGCTGCACGCGCCGCTCGATGCGCGTGCGATCGAACAGCAGCTCGCCGGCACTCGACATCAGATCGTCGATGCGGTCGGGGTCGATGCGGAGCCAGGTCTTGGGCTCCGGGGTGTCGGGCTGAGACGGCTCGAGCACCGACTCCGGGGGTGGTTCGGCGGGCGGCGGGATCGACTCGTTCGCGCCGCGTCGCTGATCCGGGTGCGCGATGCGATCGATCTGGCGCCGGATCGTCTTGGCCAGCGCCTCGGCGGCCGCGGGATCGCCGCCGACGCGGTCGAGATAACCGCGCATGCCGTCGGTGATCTCGACGATCTGGTCGGCCGTGGTCGGCATCCACGGCGTGGCGTCGCGCGCGAGCGAAGCGAGCACGCTCTCGAGGCGGTGCGACAGGTCCACGATCGCGGGGAGGCCCACGGTGCCCGCGGCCCCCTTGAGCGTGTGGGTGACCCGCATCATCTCGGTCAAGGCCTCGGCGGATGGCTTCGCGGAACCACTCGCCAGCACGCGTTCGGTCACGGCCTCGAGCGATTCCTCGGCCTCGCTGCGAAACAGCTGGCGGAGCATCGCGAGCTCCTCGGGATCGAAGTCGAGCTCGTCGCCCATCAGGTTCCGGCGTCCGCCCGATCGTTCGGTGCCGACGCGGCCACCATGTCGACCGCGTGGCGGACCAGCTTGGTGGGATCGAGCAGCGAGAGAGGGCGACCGGAGGTGTCGATCACCGCGGTGCCCGAGCCATCCTTGTCGGGCGTGGTCTCGGAGAGCGACGCGACGTGATCGATCTGGTCGACGCGCAGCGCGCACACCAGCCCCTCGATCTCGAGCACCAGTGCACCGTCACCCTGGCGCGCGGGAAGCCCGGGCTTGCCGCCGAGCAACACGCTGACGTCGAGCACCGGGAGGATCGTGCCGTGAAGGTTGCACACACCGCCGAGGACCTCGGGGGCAGTCGGCACGTTGGTCACGAACCCGAGGCTGACGACCTCGCGCACCCACCGCAGCTCGACGGCATAGCGCCCGGCGCCGATCGTGAACACGATGACGTTGCGCAGCTCGGGCACGCCTGCAGCATACCCGTTGCGTCGCGAGCTCCGCACCGGGATGTGCAGGCGTCGATGATCGGCTCGCGAAGCGCTCGCCTGTACGGAACGGGCTCGCAAGCTCGCCCTAGGTGCAGCATACCCGTTGCGTCGCGAGCTCCGCACCGGGATGTGCAGGCGTCGATGATCGGCTCGCGAAGCGCTCGCCTGTACGGAACGGGCTCGCAAGCTCGCCCTAGGTGCAGCATACCCGTTGCGTCGCGAGCTCCGCACCGGGATGTGCAGGCGTCGATGATCGGCTCGCGAAGCGCTCGCCTGTACGGAACGGGCTCGCAAGCTCGCCCTAGGTGCAGCATACCCGTTGCGTCGCGAGCTCCGCACCGGGATGTGCAGGCGTCGATGATCGGCTCGCGAAGCGCTCGCCTGTACGGAACGGGCTCGCAAGCTCGCCCTAGGTGCAGCATACCCGTTGCGTCGCGAGCTCCGCACCGGGATGTGCAGGCGTCGATGATCGGCTCGCGAAGCGCTCGCCTGTACGGAACGGGCTCGCAAGCTCGCCCCAGGGGCAGCATACCCCCTCGACCTGGCGTCGGGGTGCGCGGGGCTAGCTCGCGACCTTGGACTCGAGGACCAGCTCGGGACGGGCGCGGTGCTCGACGACCTCACGGGTCACGACGCACTCCTTGACGCCGGTCAGCGACGGGATCTCGTACATCACGTCGAGCATGACCTCCTCGAGGATCGCGCGAAGGCCGCGAGCCCCCGAGTTGCGACGCGCGGCTTCCTCGGCGATCGCCTTGAGGGCGTCGGGACGGAAGTCGAGCTTGACGCCCTCGAGCTCGAACAGCCGGTGGTACTGCTTGGCGAGCGCGTTCTTCGGCTTCCACAGCACCTCGGTGAGCGCGTCGACGTCGAGTGCGTCGCACGACACGATCACGGGCAGGCGCCCCATGAACTCGGGGATCATGCCGAACTTGATCAGGTCCTCGGTGCGGGCCTGACGGCGCAGCGCGTCCTTGTCGTCTTCCGCCGTCGACACTTCCGCGCCGAATCCGAGGCCGCGCTGGCCGGTGCGGCGGCGAACGATGTCCTCGAGGCTGTTGAACGCACCGCAGCAGATGAACAGGATGTCCGTCGTATCGATCTGGATCAGCTCCTGCTGCGGACGGTTGCGAGCACCGTCGGGCGTGATCGTCGCGGTCTTGCCCTCGAGGATCTTGAGCAGGGCCTGCTGCACGCCCTCGCCGGAGACGTCGCGGGTGGGCGACGGCGTGCCGCCCTTGCGCGCGATCTTGTCGATCTCGTCGATGCAGATGATGCCGCGCGCGGTCTTCTCGACATCGCCACCGGCGGCGCGGAATAGCGACTTGACCACGCTCTCGACGTCTTCGCCGACGTAGCCGGCCTCGGTCAACGTGGTGGCATCGGCGATCGCGAACGGGACGTCGAGCTTCTTGGCGAGCGTCTGCGCGAGCAACGTCTTGCCCGACCCGGTGGGGCCGATCAGGAGGATGTTGCCCTTCTGGAGCTCGACCTCGGCCTGCTTGCCGCGGAGACCGATGCGTTTGTAGTGGTTGTAGACCGCGACCGAGAGCGCGCGCTTGGCATCCTTCTGACCGACCACATAGCGATCGAGCTCTTCGACGATCGCGCGCGGTGGCGGATACTTCGGTCGCTCCGAGGCTTCTTCCTTGGCCAGGATGTCGTTACACAGCGTCACGCACTGATCGCAAATGAAGACGCGCGGACCGCTGATGAGCTTTCGCACCTCGCGCCGCTGCTTTCCGCAGAAGGAGCAGTGGAACTCTTCCATCCGGCTCCAATTGTTACACGTTACCCGACCCTGGCAATAGCCCTGACGGGGCGACGGGGATGTTGTTTCGCGCGCAACCCTCGCGGACTCGGGACATGCATGCTCGCTCCTGCTCTTGACGCGGGAGCGAAGTCGGGGAGATCACTTCCCACCGTGCGAGCCATCGTGATCTGTGCCGACCCCGACCGGGCCCATGAACCCGGAACCGTCGCCTCCGTGCTGATGGAGCTCGGGTGCCGGGTCACGCTCGGACGGTTCGACCTCGGCGGGCTCGACCTCGAGCAGGTGGCCCGCGAGCGCCCCTCGGTGGTGGTCGTCGAGGCCGGCGACGACGTTCCCCGGGCTCACAAGACGATCAAGCGGTTGCGGGACGAGGGGCCGCTCGTCGAGACCCCGATCCTGATCGCGGTCAACGTCGGGGGCCTGTCCCGCCTCGACTTCTCGATCGGGTTCGATGACTTCGTCCTGATGCCGCTCGTGCCCGTGGAGCTGTACAGCCGGATGCGGCAGGTCGATTGGCGCACCGCGACGTTCGGCAACGACGACCTGCTCAAGATCGACGACCTCGTGATCGACATCGCGGGATACGAAGTTCGACTAGCCGGACGTCGGATCGAGCTCACGCACCAGGAATTCGAGCTGCTGCGGTACCTCGCCCAGCATCGCGGCCGGGTGTTCACCCGCGAGGCGCTGCTCGAGCGCGCCTGGGGCTACCGATATGCCGGAGGTACGCGGACCGTCGACATCCACGTTCGCCGGGTACGCGCGAAGCTGGGGGATGTCGGACTGCTGATCGAGACCGTTCGCAACGTCGGTTACAAGATGCGGGCGTAAACCGTTGTCGTCGTGCCAGTGACCCCCACGCCTGGTGTAGAATGAAGGGGTGGCGGGCCGAGCCTCGATCGTCGGCGCTGCGGCGACGCACGTCGGCAACGTGCGCGAGCACAACGAAGACTCGCACTTCTTCGATGCCGAGCTCGGCATGTTCCTGGTGTGCGACGGCATGGGGGGACATGCGGCGGGGGAGGTCGCTAGCTCGATCGCGATCCAGACGATTCGTGAACGCTGGTCGGACGAGGACACGCAACTCCAGATCGACGCCTGGCTCGCGCAGGGGGATCCCGACACCAAGCACAAGCTCCTGGCCGCCCTGCGCGATGGTGCGAGCGCGGCTCACGGCGAGATCCTCGCCGAGGCTCGCCGCGACATCTCCAAGAAGGGGATGGGCACCACGCTGGTCGGCGGGATGGTGATCGGCAACGAGCTGGTGTTCGCGCACGCCGGTGACTCGCGCGCGTACATGGTGCGCGATGGCATCGCGATGCAGCTGACCGAGGATCACACGCTGCTCGCCCGGTTGCTCGCCGCCGGGATCGACGTCGATCAGTCCGGCGAGGGCTCGCGGTTCAAGAGCATGCTGACCAACGCGCTCGGCATCGGCGAGGCGTGCAAGGTGTCGACGTTCGTCGTGCCGCTCGCCGACGGCGATCGCTTCATGCTGTGCAGCGACGGGATCAGCGAGTACGTGCCCGAGAACGAGGTCGGCGAGGTGCTGACGCAGCAGCCGAGTCCGGCGCGCGCGGCCCAGCGGTTGATCGAGCTCGCGCTCGAGCGCGGTGGTGCCGACAACGCGACGGCGATCGTCGTGCGGGTGCTCGAGGCCGGCGAGACCCCGCGGCCCGCCGAGGCGATCCGGCGCGACGACGAGGTGATCGCGAGCTGCGAGCTGTGGTCGGAGAAGGTGAGCTCGCAGCAACGCCTGCGCGCACTCCGGATCGCGATCCCGCGCGACTACGCCGAGGACGAGCGCATCCCCGCGGCCACGCTCGGCGATCGGGTCGCGTGGGTCGTGCTCGAGGGCAACGTGACCCTCGACGGCGTTCTCCAGCTGCCGGGCACGCTGCTGTACCCGGAGGCGCTGGTCGCCGGGAGCCCGCTTCCCGATCGCGACGGGCTCGCGGTCGCGCGTGGCCACGTGCGCGCGCTCGGGCTCCGTGCCGACGACTTCCGGGAGCTGTGCGACGACGACTCCGAGCTCGGCGAGGTGCTCCTCGAGCGGCTCACGCCGATGGTCGCCGAGCGTGCGAGCGTGGGCGCGTTCCGCGGCCTCGACACCGCCAACGACGAGGAAGCCCGGTCGGCGATCGAGTCGGCGTACGAAAAACCCGAGCCACCGATCCTCGCCGCCGACGCGCCGCCGCCGCCCGATGAGTTCTCGAGCGTCGACTCCGGACCGACGAAGATCCGGCCACGGCCGGACCCGTCGGCCCCCGAGCCTGTGTCCGACGCCCGGTCGATTCCCGAGCCGGTGTCCGACGCCGCCGCCGCGTCGGTACCGGAGCCGGCTCCCCGCATCGACTCCGAACCCACGATCCAGCGAGTGATTCCGCGCCGCGCCGATTCCGAGCCGATCATCGAGATCACGATCGGGGAGCCGACCGACGAGCCGACCGACGAGCCGACCGATGAGACCGACGAGCCGACCGACGTGCGCCGCGAGCGTGCGTCGAGTCCGGTCGCGGCCGAGCTCGACGAGCGCTTCGACGAGGTGTCGAGTGGAAAGCCGACGCGGTCGCCCACCAGGCCGAGCGAGCGGGTCCCTCTGATCCTGTCGTCGCGCGCGCCGTCTCCGCTCGAGGCGGCCGTGATGACGGCTGTCGACGAAGAGGTCGTCGTGCTGGAGCCGGCGATGCGCAAGACCCAGCCGAACAAGCCCCCTCCGGCGCGGGCACCGACGGCGCCCGAGATCGAGACCGTGATCGAGATCGAAGCCGAGGAGGCCGACGAGGCCGAGGGCGACCCACCGATCGGGACGCCGGTCGTCAAGGTGATCGACGACGGCGACGCGCGGATCACCGAGACGGTCGTGGACACGCCATCGGCGACGTTGACCGTGACCGTGACCGAAACGGCGGCCAAGGGCGGCGACTAGCCGTCGCCAATTCTACCGGCGGTTGTACTCGACGAGCGTCATCGTGACCGCGCCGAGCTCGGTCTGCGCGGCGCACTTGATCGGTACGCGGTCGGCATCGTTGGAGAGCCACACCTTGAAGGTGCGCGTCGGCTTGCCGGGAAGGACCGCGAGCGTGCGGCGATCGATCCGGTAGGTCACGCCCTCGAACACCACCGCCCGGCGGTTTCCGATCGGTGAGCCGATGGTGGTGTCGCCGTCGTACGTCAGATCGATCCGTCGCAGGCGGCGGCCCCCGATCAGGTACACGGTGCGGCGCGTCCCCGGATCCGCCCGCCAGCCGCGCAGCGCGGCCATCGCGCTGTGCATGTCGAGCACGGTCTCGCCGTGGAAGTCGATCCTCAGGTGGACCGGGCGATCGGGGTGGGTGTTGCGCACGTAGCTCACGGCCGCGTAACGGCCGGAGAACGTCGACGTCGCGGTGAGCTCCTTGGGGCCGTTGACCACGTGCGAGTCGACCCGCAACGGCCGGCCGGTGTCGATATCGATCACCGTGGTCGACTCGTCGACGATCTGCTTGATCAACGCGGCGGCTCCGGCGGTGGCGGCACGCGACTTGACGATGATCGCGCGGTGGCCGTCGATCGTGCCGATGTCGCCGACGGCGAGCTGTGCCTCGCCGACCAGCACGCCGGCGAGCTGGACGTCGTAGGACATCGACTCGCCGGGATACAGCCCGAGGTCGCGCCCGTCGAGCAGGGTCGGTGCTCGCGCCTGCGGGAGCGGCATGGCATCGGCGGCCGCACACGCGGCCAGCCCGACCACGGCCAGCATCGCGATGGGGTGAGAGCTCCGGATCGTTCCCCGCGCCATGTTCCTCGATCATGGAACGCCGGCTCGACGCGAGCAACGGCCAACAGGGGAGTCGGAAAGAAGTGGTAGCTTCGAACCGTGGAGGAGGTCACGCGGTTCGGCATCACGCTCGGGGATCCGGCGGGTATCGGCCCCGAGATCGTGGCGATGACGCTGGCCACGATGCCCGCGGCGTGGCGCCCCCGCGTGCGGGTGTTCGGCGACCGCGTCCCACTCGAGCGTGGCGCCAGGGCGATGGGCGTGACGCTCCCCGACGTCGAGATCGTGGGCGTGGGCGCCGGCGACAGCGTGCAGCCAGGACGGCCCGGTGCGACCTGCGGCGAGGCCCAGGTCGGCTACCTCGAGGCCGCGGTCGCGGCGGCCAAGCGCGGCGAGCTCGCAGCGATTGTGACCGCTCCGATCTCGAAGACATGGGCGCGGCGCGGCGGCGGCTTCGCGTTCCTCGGCCACACCGAGATGCTCGCCAGCCGGCTCGGCGCGAAGGACGTCGTGATGCTGTTCGCCGGACCGCGCATGAAGGTGGCGCTGGCCACCGTGCACCGGCCGCTCGGGGAGGTCGTCGAGGACCTGTCGACCGAGCGCGTGCGCGTCGTGATCGAGCTGCTGGCCCGCTCGCTGGTCACCGATTTCGGGATCGCGGCGCCGCGGATCGGCGTGCTCGGACTCAATCCCCACGCCGGCGAGGACGGGCTCCTCGGGGACGAGGATGCCGACGTGATCGCGCCGGCGATCGCCAAACCATGTCCGCCGGCGACACTGCTCGGCCCTCTGGTTCCCGATGTCGCGTTTCGCGACCTGCTCCACGGGCACTACGACGCGATGGTCGCGATGTATCACGACCAGGGATTGATCCCGGTCAAGCTGATCGACTTCGACGAGGCGGTCAACGTCACCCTCGGGTTGCCGATCGTGCGGACCAGCCCCGATCACGGGACGGCCTACGACATCGCGGGGACCGGCAAGGCCCGCGCGGTCTCGATGCAACGCGCGCTGTCCCTCGCGGTCGATATGGTCCACCGGCGGTCATCGAATCAGACACCGGATCCGGGCTGACCCTTGGAATAGATCCAAATCGCTCGCCACGCGTCTGGGCCCCTCCATGAGGGCAACGACCAGACAGGCATGGCTGGTGCTGCTCGCGGCGTGTGGAGGCGGCACCGTGCCGCAGTCTTCACCGCCGGCGACGCACACCCGGCCGATCTCGATCGCCACGACATCGACCGACCGCACGATCTCCGAGCTGACCCCCGCAGAGGTGTCGGCCGGACCGGCGGCGATCGATCAGGCGATCACCAGCTACTACGAGCACGCGGGTACCAAACGCGCGTACGTGATGACCGACAAGCCGCTGTACCAGCCCGGCGAGACGATGTGGTTCCGGGCCGACCTGCGCGCGACCGGCACGCTGGTCGGCGGCGCACCGATCGGCGTGACGATGACCCTGACCTCGCCGCGCGGCGCGATCGTCGCGCAGAAGCGCGTGCTCGCGCAGGGTGGGGTGGCGCGCAACGACTTCGCGCTCGCGCCGGAGATCGAGGGCGGCGAATACAAGCTGACGATGGCCGCCGACGACGGGACCCGCGACGTCAAGACCATCGTGATCAACACCTACGAGGCGCCGCGACTGCAGAAGTCCGTCGAGCTGTTGCGCAAGGCGTATGGAGAGGGCGACCGGGTGACCGCCGCGATCGAGATCAAGCGCGCCACCGGCGAGCCGCTGGCCGATCACGAGCTGGTCGGCGTGGTGTCGATCGACGACGTCGAGCTGCCGCGCCTGAAGCTGACCACGGACGATGGCGGCAAGGCGACCGCGCGGTTCTCGCTGCCGGCGAGCATCGCGCGCGGTGACGGCCTGCTCACGATCCTGGTCGACGACGGCGGCGTCACCGAGTCGATCCAGAAGCGAATCCCGATCGTCCTGCACAAGGTCGACGTCGCCCTCTACCCCGAGAGCGGCGACCTGATCGATGGCGTGCCGGGGCGCGTCTACTTCACGGCGAAGACGCCGCTCGGCAAGCCGGCCGACATCGAGGGCGAGGTGGTCGACGACCGCGGGCGCACCGTCACGCGGCTGTCGTCGATCCACGACGGCATGGGCCGGTTCGAGCTGGTGCCGGCGACCGACCGCACCTACTCGGTGCGGATCACGAAGCCGGCGGGCATCGCCAAGACGTTCGATGTGCCGGCGAGCAAACCGGGTGGCTGCGTGGTGCGGAGTGTCGATCAGACCTCGGCCAAGACCCTGCGCGTCGGCGCGATCTGCAACACGTCGCGGCGGCTGTCGCTGGTCGCGGTGTTGCGCGAGAAGCAGCTCGCCAGCGGATCGTTCGATGTCGTCGCCGGCGAGCCGACGCTGGTCGAGCTACCCGTCGACCCGGCACGCCAGGGCGTCGTGCGGGTGACGCTGTTCGACCAGCGCCACACCCCGCTCGCGGAGCGCCTGACCTATCACGCGCTCGGCGCCGACCTGAAGATCTCGATCACGGCCGACAAGAAGTCGTACTCGCCGCGCGACCCGGTGAAGCTGGCGATCCGGACCACCGACGCCGCCGGTCGGCCGGTCGCCGCCGACGTCGGGCTGGCCGTGGTCGACGAGACCGTGCTGGCATTCGCCGACGACAAGTCAGGGCAACCTGCTGAGCAAGCTGTACCTCGAGCCCGAGCTCGGCGCGTCCGCCGAGGATCCGATCGAGGAACCCACGTACTACTTCGGCCATACGCCCGACGCGGCGCGCGCGATGGATGCGCTGCTCGCGACCCGGGGGTATCGCCGATTCGAATGGCGGCCCGTGCTCGCCGCGGGAGGTGTGAAATGAACCGGTCGACGATCGCCAAGTGGATGTTCGCCGCCGCGACCGCGTGTGCCGCGGGAGCGATGGTGTCGCTATCGTCACCCACCGTCGCGCGCGCGGACACCGCGGGCACGATCGAGGGTTCGGTGGTCGATGCCGCCGGCAAGGTGATGTCCGGGGGCGTGCGGATCTCCGTCACCTGCGGATCGACGCATCGTTCGACCGCTCCCGACGGCGCGGGGCACTTCTCGATCTCCGGGCTGCCCGCGGGTACGTGCACGCTGGTCGCCACCGGCGGCAACAACCTGAGCGTGTCGATGCAGGTCGCGGTCGCCGGCGGATCGATCGCCACCGTGCTGGTGTCGCTGGTACCGCCGATGCCGGTCCCGGAAACCGAGCCCGCGGTCGACATGGCGGAGGCGCCCGCCGCGGCGATGCCGCGCCATCACGCCCCGCGGCGATTGATGAAGAAGCCGATGCCGGCGCCCGCGATCAAGGGAGGTGCGCTGCGGCCACCACCGCCACCACCCAAGGTGATGCGGGTCGTCCAGCTCGATGGGCTTCCCAAGCGCAAGCTCGAGCGCCAGCAGCTCGCCGCCGGTGACGACGCCGAGGACATCGGGAACAACGAGATCGCGATCGCCGGCAACGGCTACGCGCCGGTCCGCGTGTTCCCGGTGCCGAAGTACCCGCGTCACTACGCGGGGCCTCGCACCGACTTCCGCGAGACCATCTACTGGAACCCGAGCGTGCGCACCGATGCCTCGGGGCGCGCCGAGGTCGAGTTCCCGACCAGTGATGCCGTGACGGCATTCCGGGTCACCGCGGAGGGATTCTCCAAGGGCGGCACGCCCGGCACCGGGCAGCTCGCGATCCGATCGAAGCTGCCGGTGTCGCTCGACGCTCACCTCCCGGTCGAGGTCACCGCCGGGGACGTGGTCCGGTTACCGGTCACGATCGAGAACACGACGGAATCGGCGATCGATGCCACGCTCGCTGCCACGTTCGGATCGGCGCTGTCGCCGATCTCCAATCCGATCCACGGCCCGATCACCGTGGCGGCCGGCGGCAAGCGCACGCTGGTGTTTCCGCTGAGGGTCGCGCCGTCGGGGACGGCCGAGGTCTCGCTCGCGGTCGATGCCCTCGGCCTCGAGGACAAGGTCGAGAAGACGATCCGCGTGGTGCCGAAGGGGTTCCCGTTCGAGGTCTCGTCGTCGGGGACACTCGCCCGCGGTCAGACCATGCGGCGCACGATCGATCTGTCCGGTGCGCTCGCGCACTCGATCCGACCGACGATCACGGTGTACCCGTCGCCGGTCGCGTCGATGACGCAGGGCATGGCCGGCATGATCCGCGAGCCCGGCGGCTGCTTCGAGCAGACGTCGTCGACCAACTACCCCAACGTGATGATCCTGGCCTACCTGCAGTCGGCCGATGCCAACGTCGACGCGCAGCTGGTCGATCAGACGCAGGGCAAGCTCGCCCGCGGCTACAAGCTGCTGACCGGCTACGAGACGCCGCAGAAGGGCTACGAGTGGTTCGGCAAGACGCCGGGCCACGAGGCGCTCACCGCCTACGGCCTGATGGAGTTCGCCGACATGGCAAAGGTCTACGACGTCGATCACGCCATGGTCGAGCGCACCGCGAAGTGGCTGATGGGGCGGCGCGACGGCAAGGGTGGGTTCGCTCGCTCGTCGACCGCGCTCGATTCGTTCGGACGCGCGAACGAGACCACGACCAACGCGTACATCGTGTGGGCGCTCGCGGAGGCCCATCGCACGGGTGACCTCGATCGCGAGCTCGCGGTCCAGAGAAAGCTCGGTCTCTCGACCAAGGATCCGTATCTGCTCGGCCTCGCGGCCAACACGTTCCTCGCGGTCGCTCCGAAATCGAAGGAGAGCCAGACGATGGTGCGCCGGTTGGTCGGCATGCAGAAGGCCGACGGGTCGTTCCCCGGCGCGGCACAGTCGATCACGATGTCGGGCGGCGACTCGCTGACGATCGAGACCACCGCGCTCGCTGCCCTCGCCCTGATCGAGTCCGGCGATCAGGCGGGTGAGGTGCGCAAGGCGGTCGAGTACTTGAACGCGCACCGCGGTGGCTACGGCCAGTGGGGCAACACGCAGGCCACGGTGCTCGGGCTCAAGGCGCTGACCGCGTACAGCGAGTCCGCGCGCAAGATGGCCGGCAGCGGCAAGGTCACGCTGCTCGTCAACGGCAACACCGTGAAGACGATCGAGTTCGCCAAGGGGCAGAAGGCCGCACTGGTGTGGGACGATTTCGCGAGGACGCTCAAGGCCGGCAAGAACACGATCGAGCTGTCGCTCGACTCCGAGGCCGATGCCTCGCTGCCGTTCACGATCGGCGTCGAGTACCGGTCGGCGCGGCCGCAGAGCTCGCCGGATGCCAAGGTCGAGATCGCGACGAAGCTCGCGAAGACGCGCACCAAGATGGGCGAGGGCCTGACCTTGCGCGCGCACGTCGAGAACAAGACCGCCGGTGGTCTGCCGATGACGATCGCCCGGATCGGGATCCCCGGCGGCACGGTGTTCCAGACCTGGCAGCTCAAGGAGCTGCGCGACAAGGGCAAGATCGACTTCTACGAGACCCGGCCGCGCGAGGTGATCGTGTACTGGCGCGCGCTGCCGCCGAACGCCAAGCGCGACGTCGACATCCAGCTGCTCGCGGCGGTGCCGGGTGCGTACGAGGCTCCCGCGAGCTCGGCGTACCTGTACTACACCGCCGAGGACAAGGCGTGGACGGCGCCCGTGCGGGTGAAGATCGACTAGTACGATCGACAAGACCATCCCACGGCGACACCGTTCCTCGATCCCGATCTCTGCGATCTCGGCGTTCTCGTTCCCTTTGCGTTTTCCGTCATCAGAGTCGTGCGGTGCGATCGGGACGATCGACGTCCATCACGTCGCCGACGAGGACGGGACTAGTACAGCGCCTTGAGCGCTTCGCTATCGGAGATGATCACCTTGCGGCCCTCGGTGGTGATCAGGCGCTTGCGCTTGAACTGACTCAGCGTGAGCGACACGGTCTCGCGAGTCGACCCGATCAGGTTCGCCAGCTCCTGGTGCGTGATCTTGAGGGCGACCAGCGTGCCGCGCGCGTCGTCGACGCCGTACTCGTCGGCGAGCTTGACCAGGAGCTCGGCGAGCTTGCTCGACACGTCGCGGAACACGAGCGCCTCGACCTTGTTCTCGAGCTCGCGGCGCCGCACGATCATGAGGCGCGTCATCGCGAGACCGAGCTGCGGGTGCGAGTGGATCAGCTCCTCGTAGTGGACGCGATCGATCTCGGAGAGCAGGGCGTTCTCGACCGCCTCCGCCATCTCGGTGCGTGGACCACCGTCGAGCAGGCAGCTATCGCCGAACAGCTCGGCGGGACCGTGATAGGCGAGGGTCAGGCTCTTGCCGTCGCGCGTGACCTTGCTGACCTTGATCCGGCCGCCGTGTACGAAAAACAACGACCGCCCCGGATCGCCGGGCAGGTAGATGACGTCGCGTCGTCGGGCCTCGCGCAATTCGACGCGTTCTGCCAACCGTGCGAGCGCATCCGGACCGAGGTCCGCGAGCAGAGGAACCTTGCGCAGGTACCACAGGACACGTTTGGGGTCGGCCACGGTCGCAATTGTATCAGGGCTTTCGGAAGCCGGCGGTGGTGTCGCCGGGATTACGAGTGAGCCAACCGCGTGAGATAGCTGACTTCTAGACCACGAGATCGCCGCCGGCGGGGTCGGAAGCCGCCTGGATCCTTACGATCGCGTCTCGCCACTCGGGCTGCGAGGCCATGCGATCGGACAGCGGTGCGACGATCAGGTCCTCGATCGTGCGCCGGAGTGGACGCGCTCCGAGCTTGGGATCGTGTCCGAGCATCGCCAGCCGGGTGCGTGCCGCGGGCGTGATCTCGAGCCGGAGGCCTCTCGCCACGAGGCCGGGTCGCTTCCGGATCTTGTCGATCTCGAGGTCGACGATGCGTTCGAGCGCCGGCGGATCGAGCGGCGAGAACGAGATCACCGAGTCGATGCGACCGAGCAGCTCGGGCCGGAAGAACCGGCGGATCGCGCTGGCGTGGTCTGCGACCTGTCGGCGAGGCGAACCCCGCCGGATTCGGATCGGCGGCGCCGAGATTGGTGGTCATCACGATCACCGCCATGCGGAAGTCGATCAGGCGGCCGAGCGCGTCGGTCAGACGGCCCTCGCCGATCACCCCGAGCAGCAGATCGAAGGCGGCGGCGTTGGCCTTCTCGATCTCGTCGAACAGCACGACCGAGAGCGGTTGCCGGCGGATCCGGTCGGCGAGGCTGGTGCCCGCCGGAGACGGCGTGACCAGGCGCGCGATCGCCGGACCGGTGACGAGCTCGCTCATGTCGACGCGAACCAGTCGCTCGGCGTCGCCGAACAGAAACCGCGCGAGCTGCTTGGCGAGCTCGGTCTTGCCGACGCCGGTCGGTCCGGCGAACAGCAGCGTGCCGACCGGACGCTGCGGATCGTCGAGCCCGGCCTTGAGGCGCGCGATCACGCGGGCGGCGACGTCGCACGCGCGGTCCTGCCCGATCACGCCGCGCCGGAGCTGGGTCGCGATCGCGGCGGTGTCGAGCGCCTGCTCGGGGGCGAGGAGCTGTACCGGCATGCCCGACCACGCACCGAACGCCTCCGTGACGTCGGACAGCGAGTACGCGGCCTGGGCCGGCCGGGTGGCGAGGTAGTCCATGAACCCGAGCGCCTTGCCGGGCAGGGCCGTGTCGCGCCGGAACGCGCCGAGGAGCTCGATCATGCGGCGTGCGCCGTCGTGCGAGATCGTGACCGGCGGCGCGAGCCGGCTCCCGTACGGTTCGAGCAGCGCGATCGCGTGCGCGGGCGCGACCTCGGGCACGCGGATCACGCGCATCGCGTCGATCAATGCCGGTGCGCGCTGGCGAGCGCGCACGAGCTCGAGCTCGTCGCACTCGGCGATCAGGGAGAGGCCGCGATCGATCACGGCGGGCGCCAGCAGGTCCGCGATCGAGGCGCCGTCCGCCGACGGTTGCAGGATGTCGGCGAGCCGGTCGACGTACAGCACGTCGGCGGCGCCGTGCAGCTCGCGCACGATGTCGAGGCAGCGCTGCTGCCACATCCCGAGGTAGACCATCCCGGCGACGATCCGGTCGGCGCTGCTCGCCCACAGCCGGCGGCGTCGGCCGGTCTTGCCGCGGCCGCGCTCGAGTAACCCGCGCGCGAGGCGCCGCACCAGCGTCGACTTCCCGGCCCCGTGCGGACCGACCAGGAGCAAGCTGGGCAGCTTCGCCTTGGGATCCGGATCGTCGAGTAGTGGTGCGACCGCGTCGTAGATCGGATCGATGCCCACGGTGGCCGGCAACCGGCCTGCGCGCGCGAGTGCCACCCAGTCCTCGGCCACCGATTCGAGCGTCGGTGCCGGCGGTGGCTCGTTGGCGTCGCGCTTGCGCGAGTGCACCGGCGCGTCGATCGGCTTCCACTCGATGATCTGTTCCTCGACCTCGCGGCGGAGATCGTAGAGCGAGGCCGGCGAGTCGCCGACCAGGGCCGCGAACACCAGCGAGCGAATGGTGTCGGGCACCGAAGAAAGATCCTCGGTCACGAACGTGAAGTCGAACCGCGGCACGATCACGCGATACAGCGGCACGCCGGCGAGCTTGGCGGCCGCGTAGCCGAGGCGGATCGGCACGGTCGCCGAGGCGATCACGTAGCCGCGCGGATCGGGACGTCCGGGATGGATGTCGACGTTGATCTGGCGCAACTCGAGGTCCTCGGTCCACACGTAGCGATCGATCGCACCGTCGTCGTCGTCATCGGCGATCAGCGCGGCCTGCGGCGCGAGCCGGCGCAGCGCGGTCTCGACGTCCTGGGCCATCGCCGCCGGTGGGGGCGTGTCGAACAGGACCCGGAACCGGCGCAGCATCACCGCCGACCACAGCTGCTGGTCGCCGCGGCCGTGGTGCTTGGTGAGGAACACGCGGAACGACGGCCGGGTCATCGCGATCCTCTGCTCGGCGCGGCGCTCCACGCGAGATGCCACGCGCGCCGGATCGCGCTCGTCAGATCGCGCGCGGTGCCGCGGTCGAGCCAGCCGGTTCCGAAGTCCTCGATCTCGACGCGATACGACTCGCCGGGGCGCGGCGGCGGCCGGTAGGTGATCGTGCGCGTGACCGGCAGCAGCACGTCGGGGTTGGGCGGCAACGCACCGCCGTGCTCGAGGACGCGCTCGAGCTCGGCACGACCGCCGTGATGCGCGCGCAGCGCCTCGGCGGGAGATAGCGGTGCGCCGGACCGCACCTCGACCCGCACGATGTCGGGCTCGGCGGCGGCGGCGCGCACCATCCACGTGCCGTGATCGTTGGCGAGTGCCTCGGCGACGAACAGTCCGCGCAACACGAGCGCGACGTCGCGTGCGGACGACAGGTCGGGCGCGCCGCCGCGCGCGTTGCCGGCCCGGAACGGATGCACCGCGCCATCGGCATCCGACAGCGCGCCCTCGTCGAGCCACGTCGGTTGCGCGAGAGCCTCGGTGGCGATCTCGAGACCGTCGGCATCGGCGTTGGTGCCGACCCGCGACAGCACGACCGTGACCGCGTGTGCATCGGGATCGAGGAGCCGGGGAAGCGAACGTTCGATCAGGAGCGTCTCGGCGATGCCGGCGACCAGGGCGTCGCGTCCCGGGCGCCCCGACCTGCCGCCTCGACCGCGGGTGCGAGACCGGCGCTGCGGGCTCCCCGACGGGCCCGTCGGACGTTCCTCGTACAGCGGCTCGACGTCGTAGGGATCGAAGTCGTCGTCGCTGTCGTCGGAATCGTGGACGGCGGTGTCGGGAGCGAGTCCGAACAGCTCGCGCAGTGCGGCGACGCGCAGGGCGAGGTCGTCGACGTAATAGCGGAGCTCGCCCGTGGCCTCGGCACGCGCGCGAACGAGCATCGGCGACCGCGCGATCCGCGACAGGGCGGCGGCGGCCTCGGAGATCACGGGCTCGAGGGCATTGGTGGCGACGTCGAGCGACGTCTCGAGCAGGTATGGCCCCGGCGTCGCGGGTTTCTCGATCAGCGGCTCGAGCGTGGCCACGATCTCGCCATCGTCCTCGGACAGCCGCACCACGCGCAGCCGCGCGGGCGGGGCGGCCGCGAGTAGATCGGTGAGCGTGCCGCCGATCTTGTCCTCGAGCCAGCGCTTGACGGTACGCGCGCCGTAGCGCGGATCGAATGCATCGGCGACCGCGCGTCGCCGCACCGCCGACCCCGCGTACACGAACGTGTTGCGCTCCCGCAGGCCGCGCCGGGCGAGCAGCTTCGCGAGCTCCTTGTCGACGACCTTGGCTGCGACCTCCGGCGTCAGCGGCTGGAACGGCACCACCTGATCGATGCGGTTGAATAGCTCGATCGGGAAGAACTCGCGGACCGCCTTGGCGACATCGGCGAGGATCCGATCGCGGGTCTCTCCAAACCCGATCGGCGCCGCATTTCGCGAGCCCAGGTTCGAAGTCATGATCACCACGGCGCTCGCGAAGCTCGCGACCTCGCCGGAGGCATCGGTCAACCGACCCTCGTCGAACAGCTGCAGCAGCAGGTGCAGTGCCTGCGGGTGGGCCTTCTCGATCTCGTCGAGCAGCACCACGCAGAACGGCTGCGCGCGGACGCGCGACGTCAACAGGCCGTCGCTGCTCCAGTGATCGCCGATCAACCGGCCGACCGCGTCGGGCCCGCTGAGCTCGCCCATGTCGATCCGCAGCAGGCGTTCGTCGCCGCCGTACAGGTACTCGGCGATCGCGGTCGCGAGCTCGGTCTTGCCGGTGCCGGTGGGGCCGGTGAACAGCATCACGTGGATCGGTCGGTTGGGATCCGCGAGCCCGGCGCGCACCTTGACGATGACGTCGGCGGCCGCACGCGTGGCGACGGGTTGGCCGATCACCCGCGCCGCGAACGTGGCCTCGACGCGCGCGGCATCGAGCGGTTCGTCGAGGGAGATCAAGCTCGGCGAGAGCCCGGTGGTGCGCGCGAGGTACTCGAGGACCTGGGCCGGCATGACCTCGTGGATCTGGCCGTCGAGCGCGGCCTGCTCGGCGATCCGCCGCACGATCTCGATCGCGACGCCCGGACGCGCCCGCCACGGGAACAGCGCGGGCCCGAGCTCGAGGGCGGTGCGCGGGACGAACGGGTGGAGCTCGGTCGGCAGGCGCGACTCGAGATCGCGAACCTCGTGCAGGAGCAGGCGCGCCGTCTCCGCGTTCGACGCCGGTGGCACCGCGACCGGCGCCAGCGCCTCGGCGAGCCCGGGCGCGTCGCGCTCGAGCTTCGCGAACTGTTCGGGTGTCATCTCGGCCACGATCGCGAGGTCGCTGCGGCGGATCGGACCGCGGAACACGTCCGCGAAGTTGCGCTCGCTATCGCGCGAGCGGCCGAGCTGACCCCACAGGTGCAGATCGTCCACCCACAGGATGCCGTGCCGCCGGCGCGCCTCGTCGATCACCGACAGACAGCGCTCCTCCCAGTCACCGAGGTGAGACATCCCGGCGATCAGTCGCTTGCCCGTCAGTCGCCACACGTGTGCGCAGCGATCGAGGTTCTTGTGGAGGAAGTAGCCATCCTCGACCAGGCGATCGCGAACCCACTGCGCGATCAGCGTGGTCTTGCCGCTGCCGGGTTGTCCGATCACGGCGACCGATCGGGGGCGGGCACCACCGAGCAGGTAGCTGAGTCGCTCGCGGTACGGCGAGCGCGGGACGCCCGAGACCGGTTCGGTGGAGCTCAGCCGGTGGGTCTCGTCGGTCGCGACGTGGCGGAGCACGTGGATCATGCGGGTCGACGCGGCGGCCGCCCGCTTGTCCTGCTTGCGCTTGGGCAACGTGTCGAGCAGCGACTTGGGCTCGGTCGAGAACCCGATCGTGACCAGGCGGTCGCGACCCTCGGTGAGCAGCTCCTTGATGGTGTCCTCGTCGAGGGCCTTCCAGAAGTGGCGGAAGAACAGCGGCGCGGTCGCCTCGATGTCGTCGCGGTCGGTGGCGAGGAACCACTCGTCGCGACGCTCGGGGTGGTAGCAGAACAGCTGCTGGCGATCGGGGCCGGTCCATCGCGGCTCGACGATCAGCGGCACGGTCCCGGTGACGCGTCCATCGTCGAGCTTGAGGTCGAACGGCAGTCGCACCAGCTCGGTGCCGAGCGGGAGCTGGAACATCTCCTGATCGCGCGGCGCGGTGTCGTTCGACAGCAGCGAGCGCAGGCGATCGATCATGCGCTCGCGGAGGCGGACCTCGCCGGTGCCCGACTGGTACGCGTACGACCGCGCGGGGATCAGGCCGTACCACTCGTCCTCGCCTTCGCGCGTGACCTGGTAGATGCCGACGCGGAAGTGGATCACGGCTCGTCCTCCCCGGTCGGTGACGTGCCGGTGCCCTTGCCCGCGTTCAGCAGCTTCTCGACGTTCTGGACCGGGCGCTCCCACACCCACAGCTTGTCGAGCAGGTCCTGGCGGGGCAGGGCGGCGAGCAGGCGCACGACGCTGACCTCCGCGAGTCGCGGCCCGAGCTCGGCGTACGGCACGTCGACCTCGTCGCCGCCGACCGTCACGTGATCGGCGCCGGCGATGACCTCGCGGATCGGCGCGCCGCGTGCGGTTCGCGGCGTCGGCGGTGCCGGCAACGCGCGCCATTCGTCGTCGCGAAACTCGCTACGGAACTCGAGCAGGTCGACCCAGGCGTGGCACGCCGCGCCGGCGAGCTTGTGGAACCGGTGAAGGCCACCCTCGAGGCCGAGCAGCAGATCGGCGCCCTGACCGCGAACGCGGACCAGCGCCGCGGTCGGAGCGTTGCGCGCCATGTGGTCGTCGATCCACTCGAGATCGTGCGGCGGTCCCCACCCGGGGCGGTCGGCGGTGCCGTGCGTCCAGCCCGGCGCGGTCTCGCCCCACACGTGGACCGAGCCGCGCCAGCCATGCGCCTTGGCGGCGGCCAGCGCGATCCGGCACCACGCGACCACCGCGGCGCGCGCGTCGGGCGAGTGCACGAGCAGGGTCGCGCCGGTGCGTACCGGGCGCAGCGCGGTGAGCAGCCAGAACAGGTCACGCCGGAACGCGTAGCGCTGCTCGACGGCGGCATCGATCAGGTCGACCGCATCGATGTCACGCGCGAGCGCGTCGAGGCACAGCTCCTCGGCGGTGCGCAGCTCGTTGCGCGCGGCATCGCAGCGGGACCACCGATCGAGCAGGCGAGCGTGCTCGCCCGTGATGCGCGCGATCTCGAACCCGGAGAGTGCCGGCTTGCCGCCCTTGGCCTTGGTCGCGGCCGTCGCGAGCGTGGCCTCGTGGTCGGAGAGCTTGTCCTTCACCGCCACCGCGCCGGGAAGGATCATCTCGCGATCGGTGTCGCGACGGAGCCCGCCGAGGGCCAGCGCCGAACGCACGAGCTTGCGTCCGGTGGCCGACGGCCGTCGCCACAGCGCGACCGACAGCTCGCCGTCATTATCTTCGCCGAGCCGGAGCCCGATCGGGCGCTCGACCGTCTCGCTCGTGCGGCGCACCGTCAGGGTGCCGCCGTGGCCGTCGCTCGCCGGCGCGTGCCAGCAGGCGCGCACACGGCGTCACCACCGCCGTGTCGAGGTGGCGCCGCAGCGCGCGCGCACCGAGCTCGGGAGAGAACCCGCGGTCGGCGATCACCTCGAGCGCCGCCGGCGACACGTCGAGGATCGCGCCGCTCTGCATGAACCCGCGGCGCTCGGCGAGCCGCGTGATCGCGATCTCGGCGACCCGCGCGATCTCGTCGGCGGCGAGCGGATGGAACACGACGATCTGGTCGAGGCGGTTGATCAGCTCGGGACGAAACGCCGCGAGCACGGCATCGCGGTAGCGCCGGTCTTCGCGATCCCCGTCTTCCCCACCGGGTGCGATGCCGAGCCGGCCGCGCGCGCTGCGAGTGCCGAGGTTCGAGGTCAGCACGATGATCGCGTTGTGGAAGTACGTGGTGCGGCCGCGCGCGTCGGTCAGGCGCGCCTCGCCGAGCACCTGCAGCAGCAGGTCGAACACCGACGAGTGCGCCTTCTCGATCTCGTCGAGCAGCACCACGCCGAACGGCTGGCTGCGTACCGCCGCGGTCAACCGGCCCTCGCCGCCGTCGGCTCCGAACAAGCGCTCGGCGGCCCACGGATCGGTGTACTCGCTCATGTCGAGCCGGACCATGCGATCGGGTGCGCCGAACAGGTACGCGGCGACGCTGCGGGCGAGCTCGGTCTTGCCGACGCCGCTGGGACCGACGAACAGCAGCGACGCGAGCGGCTTGTCGGCGGGTTGCAGGCGCGCCTTGGCCACCATGATCGCGTCGGCGACCCGACGCACCGCCGGATCCTGGCCGACCATGCGGCGGCGCAGCGACGCGATCACGTCGTCGCGCGACAGCGCGCGATCGTCGGCGAGCAGCGCGGTCGGGATCCCGGTCGACCACGAGAACGCGGCATACAGCTCGCTGTCGCCGAGCTCGCGCCCGGCGCCGTGCTCGTCGCGCTCTTGATCGTGTGCGACCCGCAGCTCCTCGAGCAACCGCACCGCCTTGCCGGGAAACGCGCGGTAGGGCAGGTAGCGGCGCGCGAGCTCGACGGCCGTCGGCACCGCCGCCTCGGCGATCTGCGGGCGCTGCGGTTGCGTGCGCCGCCAGTACGCGGCCCACGCCCGGCACGCGGCGATCGTGGTCGGCGGATCGGTGGGCGGCACGGTGATGCGCAACATCGAGCCGATCAGCGAGACGTCGCGGCGCTCGGCGCGATCGAGGGCGACCGGGGTGAGCTCGCCGATCACGCGCACGCGACCGTCGACGACGTGCCGGCGAATCGCGGCGGCGAGCTCCACACCACCGTCGCGCGAGCGATCGGAGAACATCGCGCCGAAGTCGTCGAAGTACAGCACCGCATCGAGCGTCTGTGCGGCGTCGAGGACGGCCGCGACCCGCGCCTGCCACTCGCCGAGACCGCTCGCGCCGGCGACCAGCTCGGCGGCGGACGTCGTCCAGATCGGGTGCTTGGTGCGGCCCCCGCGGCCGAGCTGCGCCGCCCACGCGGTGATCAGCGCGCTCTTGCCGCACGCCTCGTCGCCGACCAGCAAGATCCCGCGACGCGGACCGTCGAGCACGCGCGACAGCTCGCCGAGCAGCTCGTCGCGACCGACGCACGGCGGCGGCGGATCGGCAACCTCCAGCCGGCGACCGGCACGGTCGAGCGTGAGGTGTGCGAGGCGCTTGCGCTCGGCGTCGGCGAGCGCCTTGCGGCCCTTGGCGGCCGCCGTGGGCGTGGTCGACAGCTGCACCGCGAGCTCCTCGAGCTGCGCCGGCGCGTAGGTGATCAGCCGTTTCCACCCGTCGGTATCGAGTGCGAGCGCGGTCGGTAACACCGCGAGCTCGGAGGCGACGCGCTCGGCGATCTGCTCGTTGCGCGGCACGTAGCACGCGTGATCGATCACCGGAACGAACACCCAGTGCCCGGCGAGTGCGCCGTCCGGCCGTAGTTCCGGCACGACGATCACGGTGATCGTGGCGACGTTCGGGCGTGCGAGCTTGCCCGGGAGATCGGGTCGCGCGAGCGCGACCTCGATGGTCTCCAGTCGAACGCCCTCGGGCAGCAGGTGTCGCGCCACCGTGGTCGGCTGGCTCTCGACGGCGAGCTCCGACATCGCGAGCGCGAGCTCTTCTCCGAGGCGCTCCTCGGGGCCGTACGCCGCCACCTTGGCATCGACGACGGGGGCGAGGTCGTGGTGGTCCGACGGCAGCGTGCGGCGCAGCGCCAGCGTCGTGAACGACAGCTTCTCGTTCACCTGATCGCTCACGCGAGTCTCCCGTCGAGGCTCGCATTCGGGATCGCGGCCCGCGGTCCCGCGAGCGCGATCGCGAGCCCGGCGGTGGTGGTCACGGTCGCGCCCGCGAACATCAGCATCGGGTGGTGATACAGCCAGCCCGAACCCGTCGTGCTCGCGAACGCCGGTACGTCGCCGCGCGCTACCAGCAGGGCGAACGTGTTGTTGAGCGCGTGCGCGAGCATCGTGGGGAGCGAGCTGCCCGCGCGCAGTGCGATCGTTCCGAACGCGAGGCCGAGCAGGAGCGTCGGGAGCATCTGGATCGGGTTCAAGTGATACACCGCGAACGCCATCGCGCTCAGCACGACCGCGACCGGCGCGTAGAGTCGCGATGCGAGGCCGCGCAACAGCACGCCGCGAAACACGACTTCTTCACAGATCGCCGGTACCACCGCGATCGCGATCAGCGCGACCGGCAGCGACGGCCGATCGATGAGCTGCTGGAGCAATCGGGTCTGGTGCTCGGGCACCGGCAACAGCGACACCAGCGCGAGGTTGATGTTCCACGCGCCGAGGCCGACCAGCACCGCCCCGACGACGTGCTGCCAGCGCGGTCGCGACAGCCCGAGCGCCGCCGGTCCGCGCTTGGCGATCCGCGCCGCGAGCACGGGCACCGCCACCAGGCACAGCTGTCCGAGCGCCAGCGCCGCCACGCCGACGAGCCCGGCCGCGACGCCGAGCAGCGACACCACGAGCAGGCTCGCCCACGCCGCCACCGTGATCCCGAGTGCCGCGAGCATCGGGAAGGCCGATCCCGACGCAGCGTGATACAAGCTAGCTGTGCGCGGTTGGCTCGTTGGACTCGTCATCGGCCTGATCGTCGGTGCCGGGGCAATGTATCTCGGGCTGCGGCCACCGTGGGGCCAGCACGCCGCGGGACCGACCGATGCCGGGGTGGTCGCGGTCGCCTCCGATGCCAAGCCCGCCCACAACAAGCGCAAGAAGCGGCGGTGGCGTCCGCGTCGCGGCTACCACCGGCGGACCTCTGCCGGGCCCGAGTTCGCCGACGACGGCACCGACGAGACCGAGCCCGCGGTGCCGCTGATCAAGCTGTCCGCCGCCGATCGCGCGCTCGAGTGGCGCGGTCAGATCACGACGCTGCCGTCGCGCAAGATCGACATGAACGCCGGCCCGGATGCCCGGCCGCTCACGCAGAGCGAGATCAACGCTGCGGTCTCCCGCCAGAACGGACCCATCCGCAGCTGTGTGGTCCAGGGGGCCGCCGGCACCGACCTCCGCACCACGATCACGGTCAAGCTGATCGTCGGCGCCAACGGTCACGTCACCAAGAGCCAGCTGCGTGCGCCGCGCTACCTGTTCCAGAAGGGCCTGCTCGCGTGCGCCCAGCGCGCGCTCCGCGGCATGACCTTTCCCGCCACCGGCACCCCGACGCTGGTGACGTTCCCCGTCCAGCTGACCTGACCCTGTCGTTCGCACTCCGTGAGTTGTTTCGTGGTGCGTGCGTGCGTGCGTCCCGCCCGTGCGGTGCCACCCGTGCGAACACCCGATCGCCCGGAGGCGAGACCCGTTCTCCAGGGGCTTCGCGAGAGCACGTTGCCCATCGGGGCTCGCGCGACGGGCGATCTATGAGATCGACCTCGCGCGACGGGCGATCTACTCAGTGACAGTGGTCGAAGGTCAGGTTGCCTTTGACCGAGCTCGTGTCGTTCGAGCACTCGATGTGCAGCGTACCGTCGAGCGCGCGGATGTCGTTGACCGTGGTGTTGGTGCGCGTCACGTCGACGTCGAAGGTGGTGCAGTCGTTCGGCGCGAACACGACGGCCTTGCACCCACCCTTCTCGGCCTCGTTGCGGCAACTGCTCGCCTGGTTGACGATCGCCGTCCAGCCGCGCACCCCGTCCTTGACCAGCTTGATCGCGATGCCGCTACCGTCGGGACCGAACCCGATCACGCCGAAGTACTGCTCGCGTTGACCGGAGTAGCAGTTGCCCTTCTCGAGCACCCAGTTGCCGAGCTCGCCCTTGGCCTCGACGTGGCCTTTGACGGACCCGGAGCGAAACGGGTTACACCCCACGCTGGCGATGAGGGCGAGGCCGAGAACCATGCCCGGGGCGCGACGCGACATCGTGCGATGCTAACTCACTCGCTGAGGGCTGCGTTGTAATACGCGTCCGGCGAGCTCGAGAGATAGATCTCGTAGACCGCGAGGTCGACTCCCGACGGGATCGTGAAGTCCTGGCGGAACGTACCGTCGGCGCTGGTGGTCGCGCGTCCGAGATTTCGCGAGTTGGCCCCGTGCATGCCGGCGGGAGCGATGAACACGTCGATCGGATGATCGGGCAACGGTCGACCGTCGACGTGTGCGCGCCCCTCGATCCGGATCGCGCCGCCGCGGAACGCGCTCGGGCTGGCGAGCGTGACCTCGAGGGTGGGGCTCTGCTTGTCGGGATCCATGTCGACGGCGGGGAGGTTGACGTCCGGGAGGATGGTGTCCTGATCGGGACCGAGCCCGGCGCTTCCACCGCCGGAGCCGAGACCCTGACCCTGGCCGTTCGCCGTGACGGCGCCACTCGGCGGCGACTGGTCGAGCGGCTCGTGCTTGTCGTCGAGCTGCTGCTGCGTGAGCCCGGCGATGTCGCCCTGGAGCTGGGTGTAGTTCTGCTTGTACTGGTCGGGCTTGGCGAACGGATCGTCGGCGCGCGGGCGGTGCAGGGTCTTGTCGTCGGCACCGGTGACCTCCATGCGGAGGGCGGCGCCGCCGAGATCGATGCGCTGCCAGTGGCGCTCGGGGAACCACACCTCGACGAAGGCGTGGGCCTCGTTCTCGACGTAGCGGGTCGGGATGCCGAGCCCGTTGGCGGTGATCATGAAGGCGAACGCGCGATGACGGCATACGCCGGCCTGGTTGTCGCAGAGGTCGCGATAGATGTTGCCGCTCGACGGCGGTAGCTGCTTGGCCTCGAACGCGCGGAAGTAGCCGACCAGCTTGTTGAACGCCACGCCGAGCTTCATGTCGGCATCGATCCCGAGCTTGTCGAGCGTGACCCGGGCCGACTGGCGAACGCCGGCGGGAAGCACCGGCCGGATCTCGGGCGGCGCCATCAGCGCGACCTTGCGCGGCGTGTAGAACTGCGTGGTCGGCAGCGACGGCGCGAAGTAGCCGGCGTCGGCATCGCAATCGAAGATCAGACGGTAGTTGCCGGAGGCACTCGCCTCGTCGGTACGAACGTAGAAGTTGTCGGCGCCGTCCTTCTCGAACTTGAGCGGGATGCGCGGTCGGGTCTCGTACGACAGGATCCGCATGTCGGGCGCGACCGAGGGAAGAGGGATGTCCTTCCCGGGCTCGAGCCGGATCAACACCGAGGCGCGGAAGTAGTCGCGCTTCGCCGGATCGGTGGTGCCGCCGATGGGAATCTCGACCAGCGCCGTGCGCCCGACGCGAAGCACGTAATCGTCGCTGACGGCGTCGAAGGTCGACAGCCGCTTGAACGGCAGCACGTCGGGGTTGAACACGCTCGCGTAGTGGAGGGTGTCGTCACTGCCCGTGTTGCCGTCGGGCCGCATCTGGGTCTGGCGATCGGCCGCGCGCTGGTCGGTGCCGAGCACGGGCTCGTCGTTCCTCGCCTTGTCGGGATCGGTGAGCGGCGGCTTGGGGATGATCTTGTCGCCGGAGCGGATCGCCGCCGGCATGCCGCTGGTACCGCTGCCACCGATCGCGCGGGTATCGAGCGTGGGGCCGCCCGAGACGACGAGGTCCTCGTGCAGGACGGGGCGCGGCCGCGCGGGCTGCTGCGCGATGGCGATGCCGGCGATCGCGCCCACGGCGAGGATCGAGAGCCCGGCGAGGGTGCGACGGCGTCGGCGCATCGGGTCTCCCGAGCATGACACGAGCCACCCACCCCGAGCCAGGTGGTGTTGGCGTGGGTAGCGTATGATCCTCGAAGGATGGGCGCGACGGCAGGCCTCGCCGGCTCGTCCGGGGTACTGGCCCGGATCGGGATCCAGCCGAGCGAACGCTCGCTCGTCGTGACCGCCGGGACCACGTTCGCGCTGGCCTCGGCGGGAGCGGCGATGAGCGCGTCGGCCGCCGACGCGATGTTCCTGTCGGAGATCGGGCCCGCGCACCTCGGCGAAGCGGTCGCGGTATCGAGCGCGCTGCTCGCGGTGGTGCTCGCCGTGGTCGGCGGTCTCGCGGATCGGCTGGAGCGCCGCCGCGTGCTGGCGTCGCTTGCCACGGTGTCGGCGGTCGTACTCGCCTGTCTGGCGGCGCTGTCGTTCCAGATGCCACGCGCCGCGGCGGTGACCACGCTGGTCGGTGGCAAGCAGCTCGCGGCCGCCACCGACCTCGCGTTCTGGGTCGTGATCGCGGAGCGCGTCGACGCGCGGCGCAGTCGCCGGCTGGTACCGCTGCTCGCGGCGACGGGCGGGGCGGGCGCCGCGATCGGTGCGGTCGCCGTGGTGCCGCTCGCCGCGACGTTCGGGGCACCGGGCGTGCTGGTGTGCGCGGCGGCGATGCTCGCGCTGGCGGGGCTCGGGGCGTCGCGGTTGGCGGCGACCCGGCGAGTCGCGCCGACGAGCATCGGTTCGGGAAACGCGCTGCGTGCGTCGGGCACGTTGATCGCGCGGTCGTGGCGCGACGGCGCGCGTGCGGTCCGCCGCCAGCCGCTCGCGCGACAGCTCGCGATCGTGGTCGCGGCCGCCGGTGCGTTCGCATCGCTCGCGTACTTCGCGCTCGGCGTGGCGCTGTCGGCACACGTCGATCCCGGCGTCTCGCGGGCGGAAGGCGCGGCCGATCTCGCGGCGCTGATCGGTGGCATCCGCAGTGGGAGCCAGGTGCTCGTGCTGGTGGTCCAGCTCGTCGTGGCGCCCCGCCTGTTCTCGCGGCTCGGAACCGGTCACGTCCTCCTGATCGCGCCGCTGGTCGCACTGGCGGCCGGCACCGGGTTGGTGATCGCGCCGATCTTCGCGATCGCGATCGCGACCCAGGTCCAGGCGCGCGTGCTCGACGCGGGCGTGGAGTCGCCCGCCGAGAAGCTCACCCAGACGCTGCTACCGACCGCGATCCGCGGCCGCGTCGGCGGGTTCCTCGACGGCACCGCGAAGCGGGCAGGGGCGGTGCTCGGCGGCGTGATCGCGGCGGTGCTCGTCGGTGCGCCCTCGGTGTTCTACGTCGCGACCGCGGCGAGCGCGGCGATCTGGTTGGTGGCGGCGTGGCAGATCGCGCGCCAGCTCCCCGCGCTCGCGATCGCGCGTGCGTCGGGGCCCGACGCCGCCGACGAGGTCGACGCGTTGGTCGATGCGCGCGCGATCACGACGCTGCGCCGCGAGCTCGACGGCCGTCACCCGGCGCGCGCGGCCGAGCTCCTGGCGCGGCTGCACGAGCGTGGCCGGGTCGATGCGGTACCCGACCTGGTGCGCGCGGCGTGCGCGACCGGTGGTGCGCCGATCTGGCGCGCGTTGATCTCCACGCTCGACGAGCCTGCAGGGGCGCACGGCCCCGCGCTCCTCGCCGCCGCGCGCGATGGCGCCGACCCCGAGCTCGCGATCCGCGCGGCGGGGCTCGCCGGCGGTGTGCGCGAAGACGAGCTCGCGACCTGGCAGGCCAGCGCGTCCGCGGCGGTGGTGATCACTGCCGCCATCGCCCGCGCCCGGGTCTCCGGCGATCACGAAGCCGCGCTCGCGGCGCTCGCCGACGCGGTCCGCGATCCGGGTCCGACCGGTCGGGTCGCGACCGAGGAGCTCGGCGTCGAGATCGCGCGCGCGATCGCCGCCGACGATAGCGACCGCGCGTTCGAGGCCACCCGCCACCTCGCTCGCGCGCTGCGCCGCGGACGCGGGGACGTCGCCAGTCGCGCGGCCGGTTTCGCGGCGCTCGCGCGGGTGGCGACGTGGGCTCGCGATCGTCGCAGCGCCGAGCTCGCGCTGCTCCGCGCCGACCTGCTCGAGCTCGCGCGCGAACGGGTCGAAGCCGCGGCCACGCCGGTCGCACCCGAGCACGCCCTGGTATCGCTGATGCGCGTGCCCGACAAGGATACCGACGACGCGACCGAGGTCGCCGCCGCGATCCGGCTGTTCGGCGCGCTGCTCGAAGCAGCCTGCGACGAATCCGGACCACGACCACGACCCGACACCGTCGAGCCCGACGATCTGCGACGGATCGCCCGCGCGCTCGGCGAGCCCGACGACGACGTGCGTGGTGCCGCGGAAGATGCGTTGACGGCGCTCGGTCCGGCCGCGGCCGGCGAGCTGATCTCGACCGCCGCGTGGGGCCGCCGGCGAGCGCGCGATCGCGCGGCCGCACTACTCGCCGAGCTTCCCGTCACGCCGGCGGCGCTCGATCGACTGATCGATGCCGAGCTCGACGCACTCGATCAGACCCGCGCGGCGATCGCGACGCTCGTCGAACCGTCGGACGAGCTGCTCGCGCGCCGGCTCGACGAGCGCATGCGCGAGATCGCGCACACGGTGTTGCTGTTGCTGTCGGCGCGCCGGCGTTCGCCCGCGATCGCGCGTGCAGCGGCGGCGTGGGGACATGCCCGCGGCGCGCACGAACGCGCGCGCACGCTCGCCGTCCTCGAGACCGCGCTGCCGCGCGCGCTGGTCGGCCGGCTGGTCGACGCCGTCGACGACCTGACGCCCGCCGATCGTGCGGCCGCCCTCGAGCGCGCCGGCATCGCACCGCCGACGCGAGACGCGGTGATGCGCGCCGAGCTCGCCGGTCGCGATCGCCTCGCGCGCGCGCTCGCGCTCCACGTGCTCGACACCCACGGCCGCAGCGCCCATCGCGAAGCGATCGCGGAGGCCGCCCGCGCCGAGATCGAGAACGCCACCACCGACGACCTCTTGCGGCGGGTGACCCAGGCGATCCACCGCCCCGCCAGCTCCGAACCGGAAGGACCCGACATGCCGACACGCGTCGAATCGCTGATCGCCCTGGGCCGCGTGCCCCTGCTCGCCGCGCTGACCACGCGCCAGCTCGCCGACGTCGCCGAACGGGCGCGGTGGGCGACCGTGCGGTCCGGCGCCGTCGTGATCACCGCCGGCGACCTGATCGACGCGCTGATCCTCGTCGAGGATGGCGAGCTCGCGCTCGGCGAGCGCCGGATCGTGAAGGGCGAGGTCGTCGACGAGCTGGCGTGCGTCGCGCCGCTCACGCTCGCGCACGATCTGACCGCGGTCCGTCACGCCCGGCTGATCCGGCTCGAGCGCGTCGACTTCGACGAGCTAGTCGACGACGTCCCGGGCCTCGCCGCGGCGGTGTGCCGGGCGCTCGGCGAGCGCGCGCGTCGCGCCGAGGAGGCGGGGTATCGATCGCCGTTGCTCAGCCGGGTCTAGCGTCCTCGCGATTCGCCTTCTCGGTTCCGCTCCGGCGACTTCACCCGGGAACCGGAATGGACGGCGCGCTACTGCTTCTTCGGCGGCGCCAGCGCGCGACCGCAGACCTCGAGGTCCTGGGGCGTCTTGCCATCGAGGAAGCACTTCTGCGCCGCGGCGTTCCAGTGATCGCGCGTGCAGGTCTCGGCGATGCGACGCACCAGCCGGGTGCGGTCCTGCTCCTGCTGCGCGCGGATCGTCGCGTCCTGGATCGACGCGATCACGATCTCGGCGACGTGCGCACCGACCTGGGTGCACTCCTCGGTCGTCTTCATCCCGGGGTGTGCGTTGGCCTCGGCGGCCGATCCGGAGCCCGCGGCTGGCCGCGGCTGCGCCCGGTTGGGTTGCGCCCCCCGATTGGGCTGCGGCTGGTCGGGCCGTGGCGTCGGCGTGTTGGGAGCGGCCGGACGGCCCGCGGTGACATCGGAGACGGCGGCCGCCTTGTGTTTGGGAGGCTGCAGATCGCACCCGAAGCACACGACGAGCGAAAGGACGACAAGACCGGCGACTCGCACGCGGCTACTCTGCCACAACTCCGGTCGTCCCAGCGGTCGGGCGACGGTCAGTCGACGAACGGACGCGCCTGCACGATCCAGAACTTCTCGCCCTCGAGCACCCACTCGACATCGAGGGGCTGGCCGTGGGTGAACACCGGGATGAACGCCCGCACCTGATTCGACAGCCGCTTGGCGCGCGCCTCGGTGAGGATCACGCCGGCCCCCTTCGGGACCGGCATCTCGACGATGCCGCCCTTGTCGTCGAACTTGAGCATCACCGGGTCGTCGGCGCGCGAGATGATCTTGGTGCCGTCGTTGGTGGGGTCGAAGATGATCTGCTCGGGCACCTTCTGGCCCTCGACGACGCGCATCCCGAGCCCGAACTTCGCGTTGATCGTGAAGCTGTGGTCGTCGGAGGGATCGAACAGGTTCTTGGTCACCAACACGCCGGCCGCGGTGGCGTTGACGCCGACCTGGATCAGCACACCGGCAAAGACCTGGCGGTGATCGATCCCGAACGCCTCGCGCTCGTCGACCGCGCGCAGGGTCCACACCGAGGCCCACACCTTCCGGATCGCCTCGCCGAGCTCCCGTTTACCTTTCACGTTGGGCACGGTGTCGTAGAGGCCCGCGCCGTTGAACCCGGGCAGGTCCTCCGAGTTGGTCGAGCTGCGCACGAACACGCCGCGACCGCCGAGCTCGAGCCGCACGCGCTTGTAGATCGCATCGAGCGTGCGCTGCGCGATCGGCGCGCCCTCGATCGCGGCACGCAGCTGCGCGAGTGCCTGCTTGCGCCACGCCGCATCGGTCTCGAACCGCTTGTCCGCCAGCATCGTGGCGACCTTGGCGTCGAGACCGTTGGTCTTCATGTGCTGTACGTAATAGAAGAACGGCACCCCGAACCCGGGAGGCACGTGGACGCCGACGTTAGCGGTCACGATCTCGCCGAGGTTGGCGGCCTTGGTGCCGTAGCTGCGCACGTCCTTCGCGCGCATCCGCGTCAGCATCGCGAACCGCGCGTTGTCGAGGTTCGCCGGCGGGAGCTGCACCGTCTTGGCGGCGTCGATCTTGTGCTGGAGCTCGGTGATCTCGGCCGGCGTCGCCTCGCGGAGCACGATCGAGGTGTCCGTGACCTCGTAGTACACGGTCTTGCCGTCGAGCTTTCCGAACTTCGCCCGCGCCTTCTTGTCGCCGGCGTTGGGGATCCGCCACGCATTCGCGCGCAGGTTGACGTGCGACAGCGGCGTCGAGAACTGGGTGGCGAGGATGCCGGCCACCGGGGTGATATCTGGGTAGCTCTCCTGGAGCAGCACGATGTCGTGGCGATCGAACGTCAGCTTCTCGTACGGCGTGCCGACCGGAACCACGCGCAGCGTGCCGACCGCGCGTCCCTTGCGGAACGCCTGGAACTCGGCGCTCTTGTAGATCTCGTCGGCGGACATCACCTTGATGCCGCGACGCGCGACCTGACGCGCCAGCTTCTGCTGCAGCGGCGAGTCCGGTCGCCACGGCATGTTCTTGATCCAGAACGTCTGGTCGAGTCGCTTGCGCGCACGCACGATGTCGTCGGGGCCGATCTTGTCGCCCTCCCAGAACGCCATCGTCCACTTGTCGATCTTCAGGTGGTGCGTGAGGTAGCCGAGGATGAACTTCGGCTTCACGCGCTCGTAGTTCAGGTTGTACTCGCGCACGTTGTCGGCGGTCCACGGCTTCTTGAGCAGCACGCCGAGGACGAAGTCCGCATGGATGTTGAACAGGTTGACGTCGATGAAGTAGATGTCGTTGGTCTTGACGTCGATGATGAACTTCCCGATGTCGTCGGAGCCCACCGTCTTCGAGTAGGCCTTCCAGGTCGCGGCGTCGGGGATCGTCTTGACCCACACCCGGTGGACATCGGCCCGGGCGGGCGCCGCGCGCATCACCGCACACGCCGCGACCGCCACGAGGAACACCATCACGCGTTTCATGGCTCGGTTATAACCGCCGGCCGGCTCCCGTCGAGCTATTCGGGAAGCGTGATGTTCGGGATCCGACCACCCGCGCGCTCGCCGTCCCCGTTGGGGATGAACGCCTGCTCGGTGTCGGTGTTGGAGCCCGAGTAGCGGAACACGAACTCGTCGTCGCCATCGAGCTCGATCGCCGGGGCTGCCTGATCGATCTCGTAGGCCTGCGCCTCGTAGACACCGCCGGTCAGTGGCTCGAAGTGCTCGGTCCAGGTCGCCAGGTTGGTGTCACCGGCCTTCGAGCGATGGATGAGCTCGAAGGTGACGTCGACCGGCTTGATGATGATCGCGTCGCAGATCACGTGGTAGGTGCCGGCGGGCACCGGAGCCTGCAGCGTGTACGGAGCTTCCTGGGACCGCCCGGGTCCCACACCAGGTGCTCAAAAGGGTGGCGGCTCGGTGTCCACCAGGTGGACCCGAACCTCGGAACCGTCGGGGGCGAGCCACAGCACGCTCGGGTTGCTGTCGTTGTTCGACGGACAGCCCGCGAGCGTACCGACCGCGAACGCGGCGAGCAGGCAGGCACCGGCGTACGTCGGAGCTCTCACGTTCCGTGCTCCACCACGAACACTGCGATGAAGTGCGTGGGAACCGGCGTCGATTCGCTGACCAGCTTGAGGCCGGCCTTGGCCGCAGCGGCCATCGACTTCTGGCGGTGGTGGATCCGGTTGGAGATCACGAGACGTCCGTTGGGCTTGAGCGCGACCGATGCGGCCTTGAGCCACGTCACCGGATCCCGGAAGTAGTGGTCGACCTCGGCGAGCAAGATCGCATCGTACTCGCCCGGCTCGAGACCCGGTGTGTCCTCCGCCACGACCCGGCGTTCGACGTACTGATCGAGCCCCGCGGCCTGTAACCGAGATCGCATGAGCTCGAGCACACCTTCATCGATGTCCGTCGCGACGACCTTGCCGTTGGGTTTGACCGCGCGCGCGAGGTGCACCGTGAGCAGGCCGGAACCGGCACCGATATCGGCGACCTTCGAGCCGGGCTTGATGCCCAACGCCTCGACGACCTTCTCGGGCCGCCGCTCGGCGTCGAACCGGGCCTGTTCCCGCTCCGTGTCGCTGTTGTGGCTCGACGAGCTCGTGGCCTTGCCGACCCCGCCTTTGGCCTCGTTGCGGTCGCACGCAGGCGACATCAGCAGGCCAAAAAGAAGGCCGAGCACCGCGAATCGCACGGTCGTAGCCTAGCACGCACACCCGCGCGCACACCGATCTCCAGCGAGGAGCGAAAAACAAGCAGCTGGAGACAGCGTCGAGTCCGAAACCAAAACAGGCCGGCTCGTGAGAGCCGGCCCGTGTTCCAGATTGTTACGACGCTGGCCTACAGGTCCTTCGGGTTACCAAACTTGTTGGCGATCGTGATGCCGTTCGCGAACGGCGAGATCAGGCGGTCGTCGCGCTTGGCGATCGCGTAGGCGATCGAGGCGAGCGCGAACTTGGCCTGGTTGCCACCCGCGTAGGTGGCCGCGTTGCCGTCCGCGTCGAAGCCCTCGGCCTGACCGGCTGCCTTGATCTGCCCGAACCAGCCCGTCTTCAGGTGGCCGCCGCCGAGGACGTACACCATGTTGCTGTTGTTCGGCGTGCCATCGGGCCACCCGTTCCGGTTCAGCGAGTTCTTGGTCGTGTCGCCGCTCACCGTGATGACGGTGTTGTCGGCGAGGGTCTCCATGGTCGCCTCGTCGGTCAGCATCGAGAGGTGGTTCATGAAGCCGTCGAGGACGTTCTTGAGCTGTCCGGGGACGGTGTTGACGCGACCATCGGCGAACGCACCGTGCGGGTCGTCGCGCATCGCGGGGAGAACCACCGAGTTGGTGAGCCCCATCGCGAACGCCTTGGCCGTGAAGATCAGCGTCTCGCCGATCTGACGGACGTTGTTCGGCGTGTTGCCGTCGATGCCGTACATCGTGAGGTCGGCCTGGGTGAGGGCGAGCTTCGCGGCGAGGTTGGTGCCGAGGAACTGCGCGGCACCAGAGGCCGTGGTGTACGCCTTCTTCTGCGTCGAGCGATTCGCCGCGCGGTTGAGCTGGGCGAACGCGTCGTACTGCGCCTTGTAGAGCGCGGCGTTGCTCGACATCGTGAGCAGACCACCGGCCCGCGAGGCCGCACTGTTGAACAGGTTCACGGCGTCACCGGCGCTCGCGACCTGCGCCGCGGTGGGCGCGCCCGGCGCCGTACCGTAGTCGGCGTCGCGGAACTGGATCGCGGGGATGACCGTCGGCGTCTGCGCCTGCAACGTCGCCGCGATCGCGTGGATGTTGGCGCCGTTGAGCGAGGTCGTCGAGTTCGGCGTGCTCGTGTGCGTCTCGTTGTTGCCGCACAAGAAGCCCGTCATCTGACGCGCCGCCGGGAGGTTCACCCACGGCGTGTCGGGACCGACCGCGAGGGGCTTGTAGGTGCCGGCCACCAACGTCGCTTGGCCGGGCTTGTGCCAGGCAAAGTTGTTGTTGTTGGCCATCGCGACCTCGACCTGCGGCCACAGCAGCTGGAACCACGCCAGACCGCCGTTACCGGCGACCAGGTGGACCGACCGCATGGTCACGCTGGAGGCAGCCGCGTACGCGATGCCCTTACCAGCCGAGCCTTCGAGGATTTCGAGGATCTTGCCACGCGACACGCCGAGTGCGGCGCCCGCAGCGACAGTCCACTTGATGAGAGCGCGCCGGGACAGCTCCTGGTGTTCGTCGCGCTTCGCAAAGGGGGTTTTCGCCATGGTGCTTCTCCTCACTCGCAGGTGTAGGCCGCGGCAAGCATGGCCGCGACGGCAATATTCTGACCGGTCGTCGTGTCACTGGCGCTCGACACGGTGATGTTGCAGAAGTCGAGGTGTGCGGCCTGGGCCGGCACGCCAATCAGGCACTGGATGCCGTCAGCGCGGCAGGCGCCACTCGCATCGAACATCACGGCACCGACGCCGTTGGCGTCCTTGCACCGCTCGAGGGTCGGCATGTTCGCGACGATCTGCGGAGCCGCAGCAGCGAAGATGTCGAACTCGCGCGACGCACTCGACGTCGTGATGTTCAGGTTCTCGCGAATCCGGTTGGCGTAGTTCGGACCGCCCATCGCGTTGAAGCCGCTCGTGTAGAGCTGGCCGGGCGACAGGTTGGTGGTGTCGGTGATGTCGACGCCGAACGAGGTCAGGACGTTGCCGAGGGTGCGGTAGCGGACCTTCGGGCAACTGTGGACACGCGCGGTGTAGCGCGGTGGCCCCTCCTTCTCGAGCCGGTCGAGCAGGTCGAACGGGTCGAAGCCAGAGTTGTCGTGGTCGAAGGTGTTGTCTTCGCCACCCGCGGTCGAGCCTTCGGGCTGTGCGTTCGGGTCGGTGGTCGTGTTGTCGTCCAGCCCGCCACATGCGGTGGCGGCCAGTCCGAGTGACGCGACCAGGATCGTCAGTTTGGTTCCAGTACGAGTCATGGTCGCCTCCTTAGAACTTCGTGAAGTCGTCGCTGGTGTAGACGGCAACGATCAGGTCTTTCAGCTTGTAGCCGTTGGCGGTGAAGGCATCGGTCTGGGTCTGGATGACCTCGGGCGGCACCTCCTCGAGAGCGTCGACGATGTCGGTCTTGCCGAGCGCCCAGTTCCAGACGCGGGCGACGCCGCACTGCGCGATGTCGGGGTCGGCTGCCATCGCCGCACCGAGCGCCGGGATGTCGGCGACCGGCTGGCCGAAGCGCCACGCCGTGCTCTGGCCGGCGGGGAAGTAGTCCGTGATCTCGGCGAGCGGGGCGCCGTCGAGCGGCGTCGGCACCGAGATGGTGTTCTGGAACACGCCATTCTCGTCGTAGTTCGCGAACAGCGGAGCGATGTGGTTGATCGTCTGGTGGCAGTTCGCACAGATGACCGACGAGACGTCCTTGAAGTCGACGCGGCCGCCGGTGTCGGTGCCCGCGATGCTGTCGAACGGCCATTCGCCGGTGTACGGCGACGCGGCGCCGACATCCTGCGCGGTGCCGTTGAGCTCGACCGGGAACTTGAGGCAGTCGAACGTCTCTTCCACCCAGCGAACGCGACGGAACGCGAAGTTCGAGAAGAACTGCGCCATCACGCCGGGGTTGCCCAGCACGCCGGCCTGCGGGCCGTTGCCGGTGCAGTCCGCCGCGGTGAACGTCGACGTGGTCTCGTCGAACGTCGGACACGCGCCGGTCGACTGCGTGAACAGGTCCATGTAGCTGCGGTTCTCGGTCGAGATCTGCGCGGCGAGAGCCGGAGCGGTATCGAACTCCGCCGTGTCACCGATCTTGAAGGTGTCGCGCCAGAAGTAGAACATCTGCTTCGCGAACGTCGGCCGCGAGACATAGTCCTGGATGCGGGCCTCGTAGAGGCTCTTCTGCACCGCGACGTCTCCCGCTTGTGCGATCTCGTTGATCTCGGTGACCGTCGGGACGTCGCCGGTCAGGCGGAGTGCGGCAATGCGGAGCGCCGCATTGTAGTCGTACTCTCGCTCTGCGAGCGCCTGGTCCCATTCGTCGCCCGAGCCAGTATCGTCGCCAACAGTGTCATCACCCGACGATCCGTTTCCACCGGTGCAGGCAACGGTGGGAACCGCGAGTGCGGCTGCCAGCAATAGGGTTGAGATCCTCTTCATGGGGCTCCTTTAGGGTGCGTCTCGTTCAGCCGTGATCCACGGGGTAAGAGCATTGACGAAGGCGTCGTGGTTGGCGGTGTTGCCATTGAAGGTGAAGGGGTGGTTGTTGTTGCCGGGCGTCGTCGCGAGGAACACACCGCTCGACGGGATGTCCTGGAAGTTCACCCGCGTGCGAACCTGGTTGCACGCGTTCTGGATCATCGCGTCGTCGCCGCTGTCGATACCGGTGATGTCCATCGAGGTGGTGGCGTTCTGGTTCTGACCGCCGTGGCACGACAGACAGTTCTGCTGCATCGGGCCGACCGCCCCCGTCTTGAACTGGTCGAGCACTTTGCAGCCAGTGTTCATCGTACCGCCACCGTCGTCCGGTTGGAACAGCTTCGCGTCCTTGAAGTGGATGGTGATCTTGTCGGTCGCGAAGAACCCGACGAACGCCGCGGTGCCACCACCGATCTGCTGCTCCTCGGACGTGGCCGTCGCCTGCAGGTTGAGCTTCACGTTGTAGAAGCGATCGATCGTGTCGGCCTTCGGCTCCGAGCCGTCCATCGGCCACGACACGAACAGGGGGTGCTCGATGTATGCGCCGTCGGTTCCCGGCACCAGCTTGAGGTTGGTGACGTAGAGGCCCGAGCCGAGCGCCTGGGCAACGAAGTTGATGGTCGCGCCCGTGGCCCCGACTTCGTCGAGCGGCACCTTGTTGACCGGGCAGTTGGGGTTGGGGTTCGCGGGCGGATCATCCGGGAGACCGCTGGTGCAGATCTGAGGAAGGAACTGCGCCGTCTCGATCGGAGCCGTCGTGTTGTCGGGGTCGCTGGTGGCCGCATCCTTCTCCGCGTTGACCCACTCGAGAAGATCCGAGGTCTGGATGGCCGTGAGCGCCGGACCTTCGTGCGGGCCCTTGGTCAACAGACGGGACGACGCCGGGGCATCGAGGTTGACGGCCGCGGGCTCGTAGGCGAGCAGGGTGTCGCGAATCTCGAGGTCGGAGTTGCCGACCAAGAAGCCGATGTTCTCGCGCGATCCGTTGTGGCACTGCTGGCAGTTCGCCGTGAGGGTCGGCAGCGCCTTCTCGAGCCACAGCTTGCGGGCCACCACCTCTTCGGGCGACAACCCACCCGTCCCACCGTCATCGATGAGGCCCGAACAGCCCGTGACGGCCAGCACCATGGCAGCCGCCACGGTCAACCGGACCATGCCGAGGTGGCGGACGAGGGTCTCCAACATCGACCGCCGAGACCGGGCGACGCTACGGTTTGCCGGAGACAATGGCAGACCAATCAGCATAGGCCCGATCCTAGAGCAACCACTGTACCGACCGGGATCCCCACCTCTCGGAATCGCCAACCTACTGATAATACTAGATCGAGTTGTGCAAGGACAGCATTGCGCATGAGATTTCACACCCCAGTGGGGCCAGTTGTGCCCACCATCCAAATGATTGAAAACACATGGCCATAAAGTGCAACTTCAGTAGGTTAACCGGCGTCCATGTGCGATATTGGGCGATATTCTGGCTCGGGTCGCTATGCCTGAGCGCAGGTTGCAGTGGTCCCAACCACCCAAGCGGGACCGGCGGGGCCGATCCGACTCGGGTGGGGCAAGGTCGTGGGCCGCACCCCCCAATTCCGGTCCGATCGGAACCTGCACTCCCCACCTCCCGGATCGCGATCGTGGGAGCCAGCGTCTCGGCCGGATTGGGCGGAACGCCATTCGGTGACCTGTTCGCGGCGGCCGCCCCACGATCGAAAGTCGAGGCCTACGCGAACGTGTGGCTGTTTCGCGATCCGGTGGGAGACACCCACGCACAGATCGATCGGGCGATCGGATTCCACGCCGAATCGATCTTCGCCATCGATCTGTTGTTCTGGGACGTCTACGGATCGGCCGACGATCGTTGGCGGGAGCGATCTCTCGCCGCCGCACTCGGCGAGCTCGAGCGGGCACGACAGACGGGAGCGTGGATCGTCGTGGGCGACGTGCCGCGGATCACCACGGCCGCCGAGATGCTGATCCCCAAAGATCACGTTCCGGATGTGAAAACGATCGCGCATTTCAATCACGAGATCGCTCAGTGGAGTCATCGCGATCGCGTCGTGCTCGTTCCGTTCGCGAGCTGGGCCGAACCACTCGCCAACGGTGACGACATCGAGATCGCTCCCGGCGAACGCGTACCCGCGAAGTCACTGGTCGGTCCCGACGGTCTGCACGCCAACGAGCTCGGTGCGTGGGCGATCCTCGATCGTCTCGATCACTTCGTCGAGGCGAAACTCCCGGGGACACCGCCGGGCGCGTTGGTGTTCGTGCGGCCAACGCCCGTCGACTAACCCCAGCGCTTGCCGGATACCCCGCCTACGATCTAGACGCGCGTAGCTGGCGAGCAGTTTTCGTCGAGCCGTCGTGGCTCCATCCCGGTGGCGCGAAGAGGTAGCCGAGCTTGGCGCCGAGCGTCGGTGCGCGCGCCACGTCGCGTCCCATCGCCGCGAACTCGTGAAACCCGATGCGAAGCGGGTTGTAGGTCGAGATGTTCTTGGTGAGGCCATACACCACCGGCTCGCGCTCCTCGGCGAACGTGCCGAACAGCCGATCCCAGATGATGAAGATCCCGCCGTGGTTGCGATCGAGGTAGGCGAGGTTGCTACCGTGGTGCACGCGGTGATGCGACGGCGTGTTCATCACCCATTCGAGCGGTCCCAGTCGATCGATCGCCTCGGTGTGGATCCAGAACTGATAGAGCAGGCTCCACGCTTGTGCGGTCAGCACCATCCACGGCGGGTACCCGACGAGCGGGAGGATCGCCCAGAACCACGGACCGGTGATCGGGGTCGTCAGCGACTGACGCAGCGCCGTCGACAGGTTGTAGTGCTGGCTCGAGTGGTGGTTCTCGTGCGCCGCCCACAAAAACCGCACCTCGTGGTGGATGCGGTGGAACCAGTAGTAGCAGAAGTCCTCCGCGAACAAGAGGATCAGCCACGACCACGCGCCCGTCGCCTCGATGACGTCGGCGAACCGGTGCAGGTACAGCCACGCGAACAGCGGGATCGACAGGAACTTGGCGCCCGCGCTGACGATCACGTTGAGCAGCCCCATCGACAGCGACGCCACGGTGTCCTTGGTCTCGTACCCGTGCACCTCCGGATGCCGTCGCGCCCACGCGCGCTCGAGCAGCAAGAGCACGATGAACGCCGGGATCGAGTACAGAACCAGGTTCGACACGGCCGACCGCTAGCATCGCCCCGTGTCCGGGTTCGCGCGAGTGGATTCTCCCTCCACCGTCTCGACCGGATGACGCGACGTCGACAATGATGCCGGCCATGACTCACGGCGGTGACCTGATCGCGGACGTCCTGGCGCAACACGGCGCGACCCACCTGTTCGCCCTGTGCGGTGGACACATCTCCCCGATCCTGACCGGGGCCGAGGCACGCGGACTACGGGTCGTCGACGTGCGCGACGAGGTCAACGCGGTGTTCGCCGCCGACGCCGTCGCGCGCATGACCGGCACGATCGGGGTCGCGGCGGTGACCGCGGGTCCCGGCGTCACCAACACGATCACCGCGATCAAGAACGCCCAGATGGCGCAGTCGCCGATCGTGCTGCTCGGCGGCGCCACGGCGACGCTGCTGTCCGGGCGGGGCGCCCTCCAGGACATCGATCAGCTCGCGATCATGAAGCCGATCACGAAGTGGGCGACGTCGGTCAAGACGGTGCCGGCGCTGCGGCCCACGCTCGAGCGCGCGTGCGAGCTCGCCGTCGATGGCGTGCCGGGCCCCGTGTTCGTCGAGGTTCCCGTCGATCTGCTGTACCCGGAGGACATCGTCCGCAGCTGGTACGAGAAGGAGGCCGGGCTCGGCAAGGCCAAGGGAATCGGCGCCAAGGCGCTCGAGCTCTACATCAAGGGGCACCTGTATCGGCAGTTCCGCGCGCCGGTGCTGCCCGAGCTCCGCATGCCATCGCTCCCGCATCGCTCGGGCGAGGGCGGGATCGACAAGGTGGCACGCGCGCTCGAAGCCGCCGAGCGCCCCGTGATCGTCGTCGGAAGCCAGACCATGGTCGGGGTCAAGGACGCCGGCCGGCTCGCGCGCGCGATCGGCATGCTCGGCGCGCCGGTGTACCTCGCCGGTACCGCGCGCGGGCTGCTCGGCCGCACCCACGAGCTGCAGCTCCGTCACAAGCGTGGCGCTGCCCTCAAGGAGGCGGACCTCGTGATCGTGTGCGGGTTCCCGTTCGACTTTCGTCTCGGGTACGGCCGCGGCATCGCCAAGCACGCGACGTTGATCGCGGCCAACCTGTCGAGCCACGAGCTACGCAAGAACCGGCGCCCCGACATCGCGCTGCAGATGCACGCCGCCGAGTTCTTGATCGCGCTCGCCGATCGCGTGACGCCGAGCCCGGATCGCTGGCGGCCGTGGCTCGACACGCTTCGCGAGCGCGATGCTGCCCGCGACGCCGAGATCGCGAGCAAAGCAACGGCCGACGGCGAGCTGATCGATCCGCTGCACCTCTTCCAGCGCATGGAGGAAGTGATGGCCGACGATGCGGTGCTCGTGGTCGATGGCGGCGACTTCGTCGCGACCGCGAGCTACATCGTGCGCCCGCGCGCGCCGCTATCGTGGCTCGACCCCGGCGTGTTCGGCACGCTCGGCGTGGGCGGCGGCATGGCGCTCGGTGCCTCGCTGGTGCGGCCGGGCCGGGAGGTGTGGTTGATCTGGGGCGACGGCTCGTGCGCATACACGCTTGCCGAGTTCGACAGCTACGTCCGCCACGGGGTCGCCCCGATCGCCGTGATCGGCAACGACGCGAGCTGGCAACAGATCGCGCGCGAGCAGGTCGAGATCTTGGGGACCACGCTGGGCTGCGATCTGCGGCGCACCGACTATCACAAGGTGGCGGAGGGCTACGGGGGCGTCGGGCTCGTGCTCACCGATCCGGCGCGGGTCGACGCGACCCTGGCCGAGGCCAAGGCGATCGCGAAGACCGGTCGCCCGGTCTGCATCAACGTGCACCTGCGCAAGTCCGACTTCCGTAAGGGCTCGATTTCGATGTAGCCGCGCACTCCCGCGCACGGGACCCACACGAGACGCTTGACCGGTCCGAATTTGAAAGTTACTTTCAAACTCAGATGCGGTCGCTGTTGTCGAGTCTCGTGCTTGCCGGGTTCGCCGCGTGTGCGCCCCAGCCGCCGCACGCGACCGCACTCGACGCCGAGCGAGCACACGTCGCCCTCGATCAACTGACGGAAGGGCGGGGCCTGCTCCTCGAGAAGTGCGGTGCGTGTCATCGCGCGCCGCTGCCGACCGCCTACCGCCCTCTCGAGTGGCCGAAGAAGCTCGACGAGATGGCCGAGCGCTCGAAGCTCGACGGCCGGCAGCGCCACATGATCGAGCAGTACCTCGTGGTGATGTCGGAGCGTCCAATCGTCACCGCCACGCGTTGACCGGACGCGAGACCCGTACGCGTGCGGAGAGCGTTTCGCACGGAGTCCAGCTGTCAGCAGCCGGGGATCCCGAAGATCACCCCGACGGTCGCCGGGATGCGCATCGTCACCCCGGCCGTCGCGGTCCACGCGATCGTGCCGTCCGGATCGCTGGTGACGACGCCGCTCTCCGCGAACATTCCGACCCCACCGGTCCCGTAGGCTCCGCCGGTCACCGCGGCACAACGATCGACTCCGCTGTACCCGCGGTTGGTGGGCTTGAACACCTCGTGCTCGACGCGGAGCTTGGCACCATATCCTTGACTGCCATCCGCGTTCCACCGCACCTCGCCGCGCGCACCGAGCGACGTGCGAACGTGGTCCGATCGATCGAAGAACATCGCGGCGTCGACGTACCCGGCGGTCGTGGTCAGTCCGTCTTCGTCCCAGTCGGCGAAGCCGCCGGCACCGACATCGAACCGTTGTTGTTTCTGCAGCACGCCGCTCGCGATATGCGCGCCACCGCCGGCGTGGAACATCGGGCGCGCGCCGGTCATCGTGCTGCCACCGAGCTCGCCCTTGAGGGGCGGCAGGGCATACGGGACCACGCAGCCGGAACAGGCGAGGGCGATCGCGGCGAGGCGGACGGACACGTCTTTCGGCTCAGCAAACCGCGCACCGAAGCGAGCGCGAGCGAAACCGCCAGCTTGCGCGTACGAGTCCGTGAATCCACGGCACAGCGTGCGATCAGCGACCGGCGAGCTGGTGCGCGAGCTTCGCGAGCAGCTCGGGGAACTGGTTCTGGGAACCCACCACGGCCATGCTCGCCTTCCACGCGGGATCCAGCCGAGACTGATCGGCGCGGGGCGGTGCGGCCGCCGGCGTCGCGATCAGCACGCCACCGACCTGCGCGATCGCGCGCTCGGGGAACGGCAAGCCGTCCTCGGTCGAACGCACGCCGGCTGGATAGAACAGGTAGATGTCCCAGACCGGCACGCCGATGCGGCCGGCACGCGCGAGGCTCTTGCCGATCCGCATGGCGCCGTCGAAGTACTGCGGCGTCACGCCGACGTTGGTGCTGGCGTACGGCACCTCGCTTCCCTCATCGGCGTCGAGCATCGGGATCCACACCACGTACGTCCGCACGTGGAGCTGGTGGACGAGGATCTTCGAGACCGCCCGGGCCCCGCGGATGCAGGACGTTCACGTGGGGGCGATCAACGTGACGAAGCGTGGCTCGTCGGCGTGGGCGTCGAAGTCGTTTCGCAGCGGGGCGGTCGAGGTCGACAGGTCGATGATCGTCGCCTCGGGCGTGGACTTCTTGCCGCACGAAGTGGCAGCGATCACGAGCGCGGCGGACACGGCGAACCTCACCCCCCGAGCATAGCGCGCGATCCGGAAGATGACGGCGATCCGCCGCGGGCGTAAGCTCCGTCGTCGTGCAGATCTCGTCGGTCTCGTCGGTCGCGTCGATCGTGCCGATCGTGGTGATCGCGGCATGCGGCTCGAAGCCGGCGCGGCCGCACGAGGTCGGGACCACGGGCGGAGGCATCGTCGCGAGCAACGTGCTGCGCGACGACTATGCCGGTTCGACGGCGTGCGCCGATTGCCACGGCGATCTGTACCAGCGCTGGATGGCGTCGCCGATGCACAACATGACGCGCGACGCGGCGACCGCGAAGATCCGTGCGCCGTTCGCCGGTGCGACGCTGCGGGTCGGGGCGACGTCCGCGACGATGACCACCGAGGGCTCCGCGCGGATCGTCACCGTGACGACGGCCGGAGGGACCGAGCGCTACCGCGTGACCAAGGTGATCGGCGGGCGCTACCGCGAGGATTTCGTCGGCCGCCTCGAGGGTTCCGGCGATCACACCGAGCGCGTGCTGCCGGCGACCTACGTGTTCCACACCAAGTCGTGGCGCTACAAAGGCTACTCGGTGATGGTCAAGGAGCGACCCCGCCTCGTGGTCGGCACGGCGTGGAAGCAGGTCTGCATCGGTTGCCACAACACGCTGCCGCTCGCGACCAACTACTACGACGAGCTCTACGGGCCGCACGCTCCCCCGTTCCAGCAGAAGCTCAGCGACCGCGCGGTGCCGCCGCGGTTCCTGTGGCCGGCGCACGTCGACGACGACGATGGCCTGGCGTCCGCGCTGCGACGCGAGATCGTGTTCCTCGGCGGCGAGCCGGAGGCCTCGGGTGCGCACGCGCTACTCGGCGAGGCAGCGCGCACCACGCGCGATCGCCTCGATACCGACAAGCTTGTCGAGCTCGGCATCGGTTGCGAGGCCTGCCACAACGGATCGCGCGAGCACGCCGTCGATCCCAAGATCCTGCCGTCGTTCGCGGTGCGTAGCAGCTTGTTCGGGATCGATCCGCCGAACGGCGAGGCTGGAAATCGCGCGCAGTGGATCAACCACACCTGCGCGAAGTGCCACACCGTGCTGTTCACGCACTACCCGTGGACCTGGGAAGGCGGGGTGCGGCGCAAAAACCCCGGCGGTAGCTCGACCAACTCCGGGGAGGGACGCGACTTCCAGATCGGTGGTTGCGCGAGCGCGATGGCGTGCACGCAGTGCCACGACCCGCACACCGAGGATCCGCGCGCCAAGCTCGCCGCGATGGCGACGCCGGCCGGCAACAAGCTGTGCGCGTCGTGCCACCAGGCGATCGCGGCCACCGTCGTGCAGCACAGCCATCACGCGGCGGGCAGTACCGGCACGTCGTGCGTGGCGTGCCACATGCCGAAGAAGAACATGGGGCTCGACTACGCCCTCGTGCGCTACCACCGGATCGGTTCGCCGAACGATCCGAAGCGGGTCGAGCGCGATCGCCCGCTCGAGTGCGCGCTGTGCCACGCCGACAAGTCGGTGTCGTCGCTGGTGTCGACGATGGAGCAGTGGTGGAACAAGCGCTACGACCGCGCGAAGCTGCGCGCGCTGTACGGCGAAGACCTCGACGTCAACGCGATGCGCGCGACGCTCGTGCGCGGCAAGCCGCACGAGCAGGCGGTGGCGATCGGTGTCTACGGCGAGCTGCGCGATCGCACCGCGATCCCGGCGATCGCGCCGATGATGGCGCACGCCTATCCGCTGGTTCGCTACTACGCGCGGCGTTCGCTCGAGGAGATCACGGGGGCGCCGGTCGATGTCGACGTCAACCTGCCCGCCGCCGAGGCGCTCCGCGACGCCCGGGCGTGGCTCGCGACGCAGCGCTGATTTCCGCGTGCTCGTGGACGTGCTCGTGCTCGCGGACGATGCACGACGATCGCGTGGCTAGAGCAGCGGCAGCTCGCCGGTGATCGCGTCGACCTCGTCGGCCCAGGCGGGGCCGACCGCACAGCAGGTCTTGGTCGGGACGCCGCGGAACTCGGTGACACCGGCATCGACGATCAACGCGCACGGCACACCAGCTGCGCGCGCCTTGTCGACGATCGCGTCGAGCTCGGCCTCGGACGTCACCGACACGCACACCTTGGTGAACCGGCCACCGAGCCAGGTCGCCATCGCCGGCGACACCGCGAGCGTGAACGACCGACGATCGTCGGCGAGCGCGCCGGCGTCGAGCAGCACCTCGAGCGAGGCGTGCGCGCCCTGGGCGATCATCTTGCCCTTGCGCATCCCGAGATCCTTGCGCATCACGATCACTTGTTTGGCGCTGCGCTCGATCATGTCGATTCTCGCTCTCGTCGTTGCCGCCCGGTCTTGTGCGCGACGATGGCCGACAGGAACTGACCGGCGCCACGGGCGAGGGCGAGCGGGTCGAGCGGCGCTCCGGCGAAGTCCTGGATGCCGACCTCGAACAGCTTGGGAACGCGCGGCAGCAGGCGCTCGATCGTCGGGCGGCGCGGGCCGAAGAACGCGCGGTAGCAGCCGCGCCGGATCGCGAGCTGGAACCCGAGGTGATGCCGCTCGATCGCGGCGTGCCAGTCGGCGAACCCGAGGTCGTCGCGAGCGAGCGCGCGCGCGAGGTACGGACCGGCCACGGCGCCGAACTCGATCGCCTGGCCGATGCCTTCGCCGGTCGCGATGTCGATGCCGGCGGCCTCGCCGACCAGCAGGACCCGCGGGATCGAGATCGCGGTCTCGGGATCGAAGCCCTGCTCGGCGAACTGCTTGAGTCGGTAGTCGTCGATGTCGAGCTCGCGCGCGGCGAGGTAGTCCGCGAGATGATCGCGTGCAGACGAACGGGGCTTGCCGTCGTGCAGCGCGTACACGCCGCGACACACCAGCGGCTCGCCGGCGACCTGCGTGGGGAAGTCCCACGCGTAGCCGCGGAGGTCGGAGTTGGCGAGGTCGAACACGATCGTGTCGCGCGGCAGGTCTCTGGGCGACGCGCCGGTATCGAGCTCGATCACCTGGGCGCGCAGCTCTCCGCGTGGGAGCCCGGCGAGCCGGCGGGTCACGCCGGTGACGCCGTCGGCGCCGACCACCGCGCGCGCCTCGAGCGTGCCGCCCGCGTGTTCGATCACCACGCGATCGGAGGCGAACGACAGCCCGCGGACCTCGCACGCTTCGCGGACGATGATCCCGCGGTCGATCGCGACCTGCGCGAACGCGTGGTCGAACTCGAAGCGGCGGATCACGGCGGCGCAGCGCGGGTGATCGACCACCACGGTCTCGCCGCCGACGTGCATCGCCACCGCATCGATCGCGACGCACGGGCAGTCGACCTCGACACCGATCTGCTCGAACAGGCGGAATGCCCGCGCGCCGATGCCGCCGGCGCAGATCTTGTCGCGCGGGAACCGCGCCTTCTCGAGCACCGCGATCGACAGGTGCGGGGCGGCGGCCTGGACGTGCAGCGCCGTCGAGATGCCGGCGGGGCCGCCGCCGATGATCGCGAGGTCGAGCACGCGCCAGACCCTACCTTATCGGTGTCATTCTGGGCACCTGCCGCAGGGCGGTTGCGAGGATGTCGTACCCGCCGGTGGGGGATCGATGCTATGACCTAGGAGGTAGCCGAGGTGCACGTAGCCGCATTGGGGCGGCACGCGACTCCAACGAAGGCATACCGAAGAAAGGACGGAGCCAGATGAAGGCCAGCAAGGTCACCATCCAGACTCTGCGCAAGATGAAGGAGCAGGGCGAGAAGATCGCCATGCTCACCGCCTACGATGCCACGTTCGCTCGCCTGCTCGACGAGGCCGGCGCCGACGTGCTGCTCGTGGGCGACTCCCTCGGCATGGTCATCCAGGGTCACGACACCACGTTGCCGGTCACCCTCGAGGAGATCGCGTATCACTGCCGGTCGGTGGTGCGTGGCACCAAGCGGGCACACGTGGTCGGCGACATGCCGTTCATGTCGTACCAGGCGTCGTACGAGCAGGGCGTCACCAACGCCGGCAGGCTGATGAAGGAAGGCACCTGCCACTCGGTCAAGCTCGAGGGCGGTGCGGTACACGCCGAGCTCGTGCACCGGTTGGTCGCCGCGGGCATCCCGGTGATGGGCCACATCGGGCTGACCCCGCAGAGCTTCCACCAACTCGGTGGGTTCAAGGTCCAGGGCCGCGATCTCGGCGGGCGCGAGCGCCTGCTGTCCGACGCGAAGACGCTCGAGGAGGCCGGTGCCTACGCGATCGTGCTCGAGGCGATCCCGATGGACATCGCGCGCGAGATCACCGAGGCGCTCGCGATCCCGACGATCGGAATCGGTGCCGGCGTGCACTGCGACGGCCAGGTGCTCGTGAGCTACGACGCGCTCGGCATGGACGAGAGCTTCAAGCCGCGGTTCGTGCGGCGCTACGAGACGCTCGGCTCCAAGATCAAGGACGCGATCGGTCAGTACGTCGCCGAGGTGCGGAGCGGCGCGTTCCCGTCCGACGCCGAGTCGTTCTCGGTCGCCGAGAACAAGGCGACGCCGACCAACATGGACGCGCCGTACTCGACGGTCGGCAACAAGAAGAGCTAGCGGCCGTCGCCGACGATCAGCGAACGACCGTCCCGACACCGCGGTCCGTGAACAGCTCCGCGATCACGTTGTGCGGCGCTCGACCGTCCACCAGATGGACGGCGGGAACGCCGCCCGCGAGCGCGCGGAGTACCGCGGCGGCCTTGCTCGCCATGCCGCCGGTGATCGATCCGGCCTCGAGCCGGTTGCGTAGCTCGGTGGCCGTCAGCTCGGTGATCAGGTCGCCCCGCCGTGGCGAGCTCGGGTTCATCTCGAGCACGCCCGCGACGTTCGACAGGTAGATCAGCTTGTCGGCGCCGATCGCCGCGGCCACGCCGGCGGCCACCAGATCGGGATCGAGCCCGTAGATCTCGCCGTCGGCGCCGAGCCCGATCGGCGAGATCACCGGGATGTAGTGCTGCCCGAGCAGCGACTCGAGGAATCCCTTGTTGACCTCGACCAGCTCGCCGACGTGGCCGAGGTCGCGACCGTCCTCGCGCGCGAGCTTGCGAGCACGGAGCAGGGCGGCGTCCTTGCCCGACATCCCGATCGCGTGCGGCGACCTGCGGTTGAGCAAGGTCACCAGCTCGCTGTTGATCTGGCCGTCGACCACCATCTCCATCACGCGCATGTCGGAGCTCGGCAACACGCGGATGCCGTCGATGACCTCGGCCTCGCGACCGCCCATCTTCTCGAGCATGCGGGTGAGCTCGGGGCCATCGCCGTGAACCACCACCGGCGAGAGTCCGACCGAGTGCAACAGCAGCACGTCGTCGCAAAACGACCGCTTGAGCGAGTCCCGGACCAGCGCGGCGCCGCCGTACTTGATCACGCAGCGCTTGCCGCGAAACTGATCGATGTAGGCGAGCGCCTCGACCAGTAGCGCGCGCTTGAACGCCGGGCTGTAGTTGCCGAGTCGATCGTCCTTGGCGACGCCGCCATCCGGCGCTTCGACGAGCAACGACGTGTAGTCGGCGTTGAGCTTGACGTAGTCGTACGACAGGTCGCAGCCGTACGCGCGTGCGGTCGCCTCGCCGGACCGCAACTCGACATCGATCACGACCTCGGGCTCGCGCAGCCGCGCGCGCAGACCCGCGCGGTCGAGCGGTTGCGGACCGCGGTCGTAGACGCACACACCCTGGATCGACACCCGCGCATCGGCGGGCTCGATCGCCCAGCCCTGGGAGCCGGCGCGTGCGCCCACGGTCGACAGCACGCGACCCCAGTTGGGATCGCCGCCGAACATGGCCGCCTTGACCAGCGGCGACGCGGTGATGCTCTTCGCGATGTCGCGCGCGACATCCTCGTCGGGAGCACCGGTGACCACGGTCTCGATCCGCTTGGTCGCGCCCTCGCCGTCGGCCGCGATCGCGCGGGCCATCTCGTCGAACAGCTCGTTCAGCGCCGTGGCGAGCTTGTCGAAGTCGGCGCCCTCGGCGGCGGTGATCTTCGGGTTCCCGGCGCGACCGTTGGCGAGCACGAACACGCTGTCGTTGGTCGACATGTCGCCGTCGATCGTCAGCTGGTTGAGCGTGGCGCTGGTCGCGGCCTCGAGTGCATCGTCGAGGACGTTCGAGTCGATCGCGCAGTCGGTGACCACCACGGCGATCGTGGTCGCGAGCTGCGGCGCGATCATCCCGGAGCCCTTGGCGATCACCGCCAGGGTCACGGGCTTGCCACCGAGCTCGATCGAGCGCGAACCGAGCTTCTTGGTGGTGTCGGTGGTCATGATCGCCTCGGCGGCGCGTTCGGGATCGCCCGACAGCTCCGAGATGCAGCGGGGCAGGGCGGCCACGATCTTGTGCTCGGGCAGCTTCATCCCGATCACGCCGGTCGAGGCCGACACCACCTGTGCCGCGCCGACGTCGAGGCCGCGCGCGGTGGCATCGATCACCGTCTGCACCGCGGTCATGCCATCGGCACCGGTCAGCGCGTTGGCGTTGCCGCTGTTGATCACGATCGCGCGGATCCCCTCGGCGGGGAGCCGGCGTTCGGCGTCGACCACCGGGGCCGCCTTCGCGCGATTGACGGTGAACGCGCCGGCGCACGCCGCATCGGTATCCGACACCACGAGCGCGAGATCGGGGCGGTGCGGCTTGATCCCGCAGGCGATGCCCGAGAACGAGAACCCGGCGGGGAGCTTCACGCGTGCCTCGCGAGATGGGTCAGCCCGACGGTGCGGGGCAGCCCGAGCAAGAGGTTGAGGTTCTCCACGGCTTGACCGGCGGCGCCCTTGAGCAGGTTGTCGATCGCGGAGGTGACGATCGCGCGATCGCCGTCCGCCGTGACACCGATCAGACACTGGTTGGTGCCGACCACGCGACGCAGCGACACCGCCTCGGCATCCGGGGCGATCGTGACGGTGGGATCGTCGCCATAGCGAGCGCGGTAGTGCGCGATCAGCTCGCTCGCCGCGACCGGCCGCCGGAGCTTGAGCGAGAGCGTCGCGAGGATGCCGCGTGCGACGGGGAGCAGGTGGGTGGTGAGGGTGACGCGTGGCGCGCTCGCGTGGACACGCCGGAGCGCGGCCTCGATCTCGGGCACGTGCTGGTGGCGCAGCACCTTGTAGGCGCGAACGTCGCCGTAGGCCTCGCCGAGCGATGCGGCCTCGGTGGCCTGGCGTCCCGCGCCGGTAACGCCCGAGCTCGCGCACACCACGAGGTCACCATCGATCAGGTCGTGCTCGACGAGCGGAGCGGCGGCGGTGATCACCGCGGTCGCGTAGCAGCCGGGATTGGCGACCAGTCGCGTCGAGGGACCGACGTCGTTCGCGAACAAGGCCGTCAGGCCGTACGGCACGCCGGGCGTCGCGCGGTGTGCGTTCGACAGATCGATGACCGGTGTGCCGTCGAGCTTCTTCGCGAGCTCCGGGGCGGCGGCGTGCGGGACCGCGAGCAGCACGGCCGCGCAGGCCTTCGCCCGCGCCTTCGCGGCCTGTGTGTCGACGAATGCCAGCGGCGAGCGAACCCCGATCGCATCCTCGACCGGCCGGCCGGCGCGGGCATCGCTGGCGGCAAACGCCACGCGCACCTCGGGATGGACCGCGAGCAGCTTGAGGAGCTCGAGGCCCGAATAACCGGCTGCGCCGAACACGCCGACATCGCGCATGGGAGCCGAGATGTATCACCTCCCGTCGATTTGACGATCGCGAACCCCTCGAAATCGCGACGCCGGAGCACGCGACACCGCCGCCAAGCGATGGCTTTGGCAGCGAATCTTGTAGATCCGCCGGGCCGGCGATGCGTCGAACTTGCCATGACCTATCGGGACGACCTCGCCGCCCTGTCCGCTCGCCACGATGCCCTCTCCGACGAGGTCGCGCACAAGACGCGCGAGCTCGAGCAGGCCACGCGGCTGCTCGACGAGGCCCGGGCGAAGGCGCGGCTCCCGGTGCTCGACAACATTCGCGTCGCCACGCCGTGCACCAAGAAGTGGGCGGACATGTCTGGCGACGATCGCGTTCGTCACTGCGGTGCGTGCGCCAAGAACGTCTACAACCTGTCGGGCATGACGCGCGACGAGGCCGAGGCGGTGATCCTCGCGAACGAGGGCAAGCTGTGCATCCGGTACTTCCAGCGCAAGGACGGCACGATCCTGCTCAAGGACTGCGAGGTCGGGCGCTCGCAGCGCCGCCGGCGCACGTGGATCGCGGCGAGCACGGCGGCGATCCTGGCGGTGGGGGGCGCTGCCGCGGCGTCGGCGTTGCTCGACAAGCCCGCGCACGACGACGGCTATCACGAGATCGCCGGTGAGGTGTCCATCGCGCCCGAACACGAGCACTTCGAGGTGATGGGTGGATCGGCGGCAACCGAACCACCGGCGCCCGAGCCGGTCCCGCAACAGCTAGACGTGAACGCGCGCTAGCAGACGTCAGGTCACGCCAGTGTGCGCGCCAGCTCGAGCGTGCGCACGTTCTCGGGAATCTGCTCGAGGAACATCCTCCGTCGTTCGGGATCCGAGATCCGGCTCGCGCGCGCCTGCAGGCGCGCGTGCGCGGCATGCACGGCCTCGCGCGCACCGTCGCGATCGCCGGACGCGAGCCGGGCTTCGACGAGCATCAGCCGGATCAGCGACTCGCCCTCCTCGACGCCGCCGATCTCGTCGAATTCGTGCTGCGCGTCGGTCGCGCGGGCGAGCGCGTCGGCGACGCGGTTCTGCGCCAGGAAGACGTAGGCTTGGCTGGCGAGGATCTGGGGACGGATCGGAGGCAGCGCGAGCTCGAGTGATCGCGCGAGCTCGGCTTCCGCGCGATCGAGCTCGCCGAGCTCGTAGAGGATATAGGCGAGGTAGGTGTGGGCTGCCGACTCGAGGCGGTGATCGCCCTGCGCCACGAACAGGGCGACCGCCTCGGATTCGATCGCGAGCGCCTCGGCGAGCTGACCCTGGAGCTGGAGCGCGCGGCCCAGGTTGTGCTTCGCGGTCGCGACGACGTTCGACAGGCCGAGCCGGAGGCCGGACGCGAGGGCCTCCCGGAGGTGAAGCTCGGCGTCGGCGTAGGCACCGATCTCGAGGCACGCATACCCGACGTGACCGCGTTGCATGCACGCGTAGCGCTCGTCGCCGGCGCGCTCGAAGGCCGCCGCGGCAGCCAGCTCGGTCTCGAGATACGCGCCGGCATCGCCGTCGTACATCGCACGCGACGACCGTGCCTGGTAGACGCGGGCGAGCACGCCGGGGCCGACATCGTCGCCCGACAGCTGCTCGATACGATCGAGCAGGTCCATCGCGAGGTCGAACAGCCCGTGCGAGAACAGTTGGAACGCGGCCTGCGCGATCGCCGCGATCCGAACGTTCACGGTGCCGGCGTTCGCGGGGGCCGCGCGCAATGCTTCGCCGATCCCCGACAGCGAGTCGACATCGTCGAGCTTGCCGTACGCGTCGGCTGCCTCGCGCGCCGCGGCGAACCACCGCGCACTGCCCACCGGCAACAGGTTCATCGCTTCCCGACTCGGCGCGCGAGCGGCGGCGAACTCGCCGGCCCACTTGAGCGCTTCGGCCTCGACGAGCCGGAGCGCACCGAGGATCTCGCCGGTCGCGTCGCAATCGACACCGAGCTGGGTGCGCGCCTTCGCGCTGCCGAAGTCGCATGCCGCGAGCGCCTGTTCGGCGGCACGCAGGAAGTGCTCGCGGGCGCGCGGATCGCCGGCGCGCTGGTAGTGCTCGGCGAGCACCATGGCGTCGGTCTCGTTGGCGCGCTCGAGCCACTCACCCGCGAGCGCGTGGCCGAGCTCGCGATCGGTGTCGGTGAGCATGGCGTATGCCGCCTCTTGCACGATCGCGTGGCGGAACTGGTAGGCGTCGTCGCGCAGCCCGCTCCCCGCCGGCATCTTCGCGATCAGCTCGCGTTCGACCAGCTCGTCGAGCCAGGCGCTGGTCGTGGTCGCGCGCGGGGCGCCGACCAGCTCGACCACGGCGTCGCGCCAGAACTGGCGACCGAACACGCTCGCCGCGCGCAGCACGCGGCGGGCATCGGCCTCGAGGCGCTCGAGCCGACCGGCGACCAGCGCGAGCACCGTGCCCGGCAGCGTGTCGCCTTTTCCCTCGACCGCGGCGCGCACCAGCTCCTCGAGATAGAACGCGTTTCCTCCGCCCTGTTCGACGAGTCGCGCGACCAGGGCCTCGTCGGCACGCTCGGCGAGCGCGCGGCGCACGAGACGCTCGGCGCCCTTCTTCGTCAGCTCCTCGAGCCGAACCTCCTGGACGCCGCGGTCGTGCCACATCCGTGGGAACAGCTCGTGGACCGTGGGGCGTGCGAGCGCGAGCACCATCCACGGCCGGTCGGGAAGGGCGCGGAGCGCGGCGTCGATCAGCTTGACCGTCGGCAGGTCTCCCCAGTGGACATCCTCGAGCACGATCAACACCGGCTGCGCGGCGGTCTCGACCGCGAGGAAGTGCTCGAACGCGCGCCGCACCTGATCGGTCATCAGCAGCGGATCGGCGCGGGCCGCGGCGAGCTCGACCGAGTCGTCGTCGGGGAACGGCGTGCCGATGATCTCGCCGAGAAACCGTGTGGTGGTGAGGAGGTCGGTGCTCGCGTTGCGCATCACGCGCGCGCGCAGCTTCTGGCGGCTGACCTCGAGAGGTTCGCCCTCGTGGATGCCGCACGCGCGGCGCAGTGCGGGCGCGAGGATCCCGTACGGCGATCCGGCGCGCAGGGGATCGCCGCGCCCGAACCACACCTCGACGGGCGAGCCCTCGGGCGGAGCGGCCTCGATGCGGCGAAGGAGCTCGAAGCGCACGCGCGACTTGCCGATGCCCTCGACCCCCGTCACCAGCACGGCGCGCGCGATCGGCTCGGCCACGCATTCGTGAAACAGCCCCGACAGCACCCCGAGCTCGCGATCGCGACCCACGCACGCCGTCGCCTTGCCGAGCAGCGTGCGGCGAACCTCGACCGCGTCGCGCTCGCCCGCGAGAAACAGCCCCGCGTCGTCACCTCCGATGTCGAACCGCGCATCGAGCAGCCCCGCCGTGATGTCGTCGAGCCGGACCCATTGCGCGCCGACGCCGAGCAGACGCGCCGCACGATCGATCGCCTCGCCCACGGGCCACCGGCCCGCGAGGACGCCACGCCCGGTCGCGAGCGCGATCGGCGAGGCCGGCACGATCGCCTTGAGCGCGAGCGCGCACCGCGCGGCCTGCATCACCTGATCGCTCGCGGCACCGGTGTTGGCAAACGTGATCACGTGCGAGCCGTCCGCGAGGCGGTCGAGTCGCGCGCCATGCGTGCGAACCGTGGCGTCGAGCTCGACCATCGTGCTGACCGGGAGCTCGCCGCTGTGGGTGTCGTCGGGCTCGGGGCGTGACTCGCCATCCGGCAGATCGACGATCGTGTCGTCGCCTTGCTCGGGAGCCCCGACGAGCACCACGCACAACAGGCGACGCTCGGTGGCGGTCAACGCGGGCGCTGGCTGTACGGCCGGCATCATCCTCGACGCGGCGGAGGACTCGAGCCGACCGAGCGCCGCGATCTCGGCGGCGAGTCGGGTGCCATCGCGCGGTCGCTCCTCCGGCTGCTTCGCCATCGTCCGCGCGAGCAACTCGTCGACCGCATCCGGGAGATCGGGGCGGAGCTCGGACAGCCGCGGTGGATCCTCGAGCAAGATCTTGGCGAGCACCGCGAGCACGTTGTCACCGGGGTACGCGGCGCGCCCGGTCAGACACTCGAACAGCAGGCAGCCGACCGCGAACACGTCGGCACGCGGCGTGATGTCGCGCTCGCTCTTGACCTGCTCGGGAGCCATGTAGCCGGGCGTTCCGATCATCACGCCGGTTCTGGTCGACGCGCGCGACGCGTCGACCATGCGTGCGACGCCGAAGTCGAGGACCTTGACGCGATCGAGCTCGCCACCGACCAGGAACAGGTTCGACGGCTTGATGTCGCGATGGATGATGCCGCGCTCGTGCGCCGCCCCGATCGCCTCGGCGACGCGGCGCGCGAGCTCGATGCTCTCGTTGGCGGAAAGCCCCGAGCGCGCCAGACGCTTCGACAGGCTCTCTCCCTCCAACCACTCCATGGCCAGCCACGCCAGGCCGTTGGCGAGGTGCCCGTCCGCGACGTAACGGACGATGCCGGGATGTCGCAGGCTCGCGAGCACGCGGATCTCGCGATCGAAGCGCACGGCGTGATCGTCGCGTGCATCGCGCAGCACCTTGAGCGCGACGACATCGCCGGTCACGCGATCGCGGGCACGATACACGGTACCCATCCCGCCCATGCCCGCGGCCTCGGCGATCTCGAAGCGGTCCTCGACCACCTCACCCGGCTGCACCTATCCAAGGTAGCACGCCGATCGAGACGTCGCTCAGGTGCGGCGACGGCCGAACACGACCTCGAACGAGCGCTCGCCCGAGTGGCTGACGAGCGGAGCGACGGCTCCCAGGAGCATGTGGTCGATCACCTCGCGGCCCCCCGCGCGCGCCGACTCCGGGAGCTTGTCGATCAGCCGATCCGCGGCAACCGCGGCGACCGGTGACACCACGGTCGTGATCACGAGGTGCCCGCCGGTCGCGGCTTCGATCACGGCGCGGGCGCGGTCGGCGTCGCGCGCCACACCGATCACGATCGCGTCGACGCCCTCGGCCATCGCGGCCTCGACGCCGGACAGCACGTCGGGGACGTGCATGCCGATCTGCCGCTGGCTGATCCACGGACTGACATGAACGATCTCGATCGCGTCGTCGAGTACCACCACGCTGCGGCGATCTTCGGCGAGCGCGCGGATCATCGCGGCGAGGGTCGTGGTCTTGCCCGATCCGGACGGACCCCCGACCAGGATCAGCCCGCGATCCTCGAGCAGGTTGTCGATCTCGTAGAGCTGGAGCTGGTCGAGCGTCGGCGGTTCCCCGAGCAACAACCGGAAGGCCGCCGACGGGCCGCGGTGATCGCGCGTCAAGCGCACGCGCACGCGCCCGATGCCGTCGCCGTAGGTGAACCCGGCGATCCCTCGCTCGACCCAGGCATTGCGAACCTCGGGTGGTGCGACGATGCCGATCTCGCGGGACAGTTGCTCGCCGTCGATCGGCGAGCGAACCGTGGTCGACATCAGCTGGCCGTTGACCTTCATGTACGGCGCGTGACCGGCGATCAGGTAGACGTCGGAGGCGTTCGCCGCGCGCGCGTTGGCGGTGAGGAGGTCGAGGAGCGAGCTGCCACTCGAGGTCTGGACGCCGGTCGGCGCCTCGTACTGACCGCGCTCGATGATGATCAGGGGCGCTTCGTCGTCCGGGATCGGCGCCGGCACGACAGCCGAGTCGTCCTGGCGCGCGAGCGGGATACGCTCCGATGGGTCGCGCACCTCCGACGAGCGACGCGAGCGTTGCACCGCGGCCGAGTCGGAGCGCGTCGCCGACATCGGAACGGCCCCGGTCTGCTGGCGCGGCCTGGGCATCGGCATCGCGCCGCTCGGAGTGCCCTGCGTCGCGCGTACGGGCCGCGAGTGGTGCTGCGAGGCGGTGCGCGCGACCGGCTCGGGGACGGGGGTGGGGGTGGGAGCGGGAGCGGTGGGGGTGGTCACGGCCGGCGCCGCGGCGACCTCGATGTTGACCTGCCAGAACCCGCGCTGCGGCTGGATATCGATCGCGTAGTGCTGGCCGTTGGAGTCGAGCTCGAATCGCGAGGGGTGATTCCGATCGATCTGGTCGAGCACCATCGGTGGGGCCGCGTCGCGCACGAGGTCGACCAGCTGCTCGTGCGGGGTGATCTGCGTCGACCGACGGTCCCCGGTGGGAAATCGCAACGTGACGGCCTGGCCGGATGCGAGGACAGCGCCATACGCACCGGCCTTCTCGATCACGCGCATGTAGAACTCGATGGGCCGCACGGGCGATCTCACTATCGCACGACCCGAAATCGTCCGCGGCAAACGTGGTACCTGGATCGCGGATGCCGGGAGACGACAAGAAGTCCGAGAGGAAGTCGGAGCGCGCGAGGACCGCCGATCCGGTCAAGGCCGACAAGCCCGCCGAGCCGGCGGCCGAATCGAGCAAGCCGACCAAGGTGGCCGAGCCGCGTGGCGACAAGGGCGACAAGGCCGACAAGGCCGACAAGGCCGACAAGGTCGACAAGGTCGACAAGGCCGACAAGGCCGACAAGCCGCCCAGCACGAAGCCGCCGCCGCTCGACGAGCGCAAGCTGAGGCTCGCGGAGCTGGCACCGTTCGGCGCGCAGCTCGATCCCGACGAGCTGGTCGAGCTCGCCCGCGACGGTCGCGCGATCGTGCGCGCGAACGCGGCGCTCGGGCTCGCCGCCGCCGGTCATCCGGCGTTCGAGCTGGTCACGCTGGTACGCGACGGCGAGGCGCACGTCGGCGGCGCCGCGGCCGAGGCGATCGGTGCGCTCGGGTCGCGCCTTCGCGACCTGATCCCGCAGCTGGTGCAGGCGCTCGACGGTGCCCAGCCCGAGGTCCTCGACTCCGTGGTCGGCACGCTGGCGTCGCTGATCGGTACCTGCGACCGCGAGCTGATCGCGGCCCTCGACGTCCCCGAGTCACTCGCGATCAAGACGGTGGTCGCCGCGGCGGCCAAGGTCGGCCGACGCGGCATCGCGTTTCTGACCGAAGCGGCCAAGAACGATCGCAGCCGGATCCGCGTCAACGCGATCGCCGGCCTCGGACGTCACGGCAAGTTCGATCCGGATCCGGCGCTGGCGTGCCTGACCGCGATCGAGGCGGGCGACCCGGTGCCCGACATCCGCGCCGCCGCCAAGCAGGCGATGCTCGCGGTGCTCGCGCGCGAGAAGACCGAGGCGATCGACACGCTGCCCAAGAACATCCCGGACTTCGAGGCGCGGAAGCTGTCGAAGTCGGAGCTGATGGAGTACGAGGGAGCGATCGACGTCGACCAGATGACGAGCGCGCTCCAGGACGGCCGCGCGCACGTCAAGATCAACGCGGCGCGTGCGCTCGGGATCAAGGGTGACGCCGCCGGTGCGGCTGCCGCGGCGCTCGGGCTGCTGTTGCGCGACGGCGTCCCGGCGGTACGTCGGGAGGTCGCGGTCGCGCTCGGCCGGCTCGGCGTCTCGGCGGCCAATGCCGCCACGGATCTGGTCGGTGCGCTCGGTGATGCCGAGTCCGAGGTCGCGGAGGCGGCGGCCGAGACGCTCGCCAGCCTCGGCATGTCGGCGCGCGACGCGCTGATCCACGGGCTCGATGCCGGCACCGAGGAGCACGGCCTGCGCGTCGGCGAGCTGATCGGCAAATTGCCCGACGCGGTCAAGTTGCTGGTCGAGGCGTTCGCGAGCCCGGCGGTCAACGTGCAGGTCAACGCCGCGCTCGGCCTCGGCCTGCTGCGCGACAGGGTCGGCGAGGGGCTCGCCACGTTGCACGACGCACGTACCGGCGGTGACGCGCGGACCCGAGAGGCCGTGCGGCGCGCGCTCGAGATGATCACGCCCGAGACCGACTCCGGCCCCAAGGCGATCCCGATCGACGGCTTCGAGGATCGCGTGTTGAGCGCGGCCGAGATCGACAAGCACAAGGCCGTCCTCGACAAGGTCGGGGTCGACGAGCTGATCGCGTACCTCACCGACGGGCGCGATGCGGTGCGTGCGAACGCGGCGACCGCGCTCGGGACGGTCGGTGGCGTCGCCGTGGCGGCCGCCCGATCGCTCGGGGTGCGTCTACGTGACGACGACGCGCGCGTCCGGCTCGCGGTGGCGCACGCGCTCGATCGGATCGGGGATGCTGCGGTCGCCGAGACCGCCGACGATCTGGTCGGCGCGCTGCGCGACCACGACGACGGCGTTGCCGCGGCGATCGCCAAGTTGCTCGCCGCGCGCAAGGGCAAGATGGTCGGCGCGCTGGTCCGCGGTCTGGAGACCGACGACCCTCGCCACGGCAAGCGGATCGTCGAGGTCGTCAACCAGCTGCCCGACGCCTCGGAGATCCTGGTCGACGCGTTCGAGTCGCCGGCGGTCAACGTGCAGGTCAACGCGGCACTCGGCCTCGGCTTGCTCGGCAAGGATCGCGTCGGCAAGGGACGCAAGGTGCTCGAGGGTGCACGCACCGGTGGGTGGGAGCGAACGCGCGAGGCCGTGCGTCAGGCACTCGAGACGCTCGACGGCCCGCGTTCGACCGGACCGACCGCGATCGATGTCGATGGTTTCGAGACCCGACTCCTCGGTTCCGAGGCGTTCGGCGACAAGGCGAAGGATCTGCCGGTGGGTGCCCTCGCGGCGTATCTCACCGACGGTCGCGCCGTCGTGCGTGCCAACGCGGCCACGGCGCTCGGTGCGGTCGGGGCGCCGGCAGCGGACACCGCATCGCAACTCGGCGTGCTGCTCCGCGACGACGATCCCGGCGTGCGGATCGCCGCGGCGGGGGCGCTCGACAAGCTCGGCGATGTCGTCGTTCGCGAGGTCGCAGGGTTTCTGGTCGGTGCGTTACGCGGCGATGCCGAGGTCGCGAAGGCGTGCGCGGGTGTGCTCGGCGCTCGCAAGGCGAAGGTGTTGACCGCGTTGCTGAAGGGTCTCGAGACCGACGACGACACCCACGCGCGGCGGATCCTCGAACTGATCAACGCGCTTCCCGACGCGCAGGAGATCCTGTGCGACGCGATCGAGAGTCCCGCGGAGAACGTCCAGGTCAACGCCGCGATCGGGATCGGGATGCTCGGCGCCAAGCGAGCGGGATCCGCGGGGCGCAAGGCGCTCGAGAGCCGACGCACCCGTGGGTTCGCCCGTACCCGCGAGGCCGTGTTCAAGGCGCTCGCGATGCTCGATGCCTGAGTGAATCCGTCGGGATCGATTACGAGCGCCGGTTGCTCGCCACCGCGCGGCGACCCTTGGTCGGCTCCGCGGACTCGGACTTGCGCGACGACGATGACCGCGCGGGCTTCTTGCCGGTCGACTGGTAGCCGACGAGCCGACCGGCCGGTCGCGCGAGACCCTCGACGAGGAACCGCCGCATCAGCTCCGCCTTGGTGATGCCCTCGGCCTCGGCACGCGTACCGAGCGCACTGTCGAGTGCGGGATCGAGGTAGAGGCTGCGAAGCACCATCGGCATGACTCTCAGCTTGCGACGTATATATATATATGTCAACCCGGGACGAGATACGGCGCGAGGATTTCCTCGGCCATCGTCCCCAGCTGGAGCAGGCTGGCGCGCCCCGGTGGACGCGAGCCCCCGGCGAGAAACGGAACGTGGAGGCCGGGTTGGGCGGCGATCAGGGTCTCTCTCACCGTCGGGTCGTCGTACATCCCGGCGTCGACGACCAGCCGGAGGTGGCGGTCGATCCGGTCGGCCAAGACCGGCGTACCGAGCCGTCGCGCGATCGTGCGCGCGGGCTCTTCGAGGAGCTCGGCGAACCACAGCGGATCGAAGCCGCTGGCGTCGACGACGCGGTCGACCTCGAGGAGCTGCATGCGCTCGTCGAGCGTCAAGCACCACAGCGCGATCGCGTTGCCGTGCGGCACCGCGGCGATCGCACGTGCGGGAAGAAATGCCGGGACGTGCTCGAGCCCCTCTAGCTGATCGAGCACGCGGCGAAACACGACGCCCGAGATCAGATGCTCGGCGACCTGCCGGCGCGCGACGCGCGGGAGCTCGCTCCACACCGTCGGGTCGGTGAGGACCTGGTTTTCGTACCGGCTATCGCCCCGCGTGAACAGCGTCGGTTGCGGCGCGACGATCACGATGCCGCCGGGGTCCGCGTGTCCCTCGATCGCCTGCAACGCGTCGACACAGATCGCGGCCGCGGCACCGCCCGCACCGACGACGGCGACCCGCGATCCGCGCGCGAGACATCGCCGCACCGGTGCGCGATGTCCCGCCCAGTAGGTTCGCGCATCGGCAACGCGTGCGGCGATCGCGGCGTCGACGTGGAACCGGCGATTCGCGGGACCGGGCGACGTCACGATCACGCCGTCGAACCGCGTCGATAGATCGCGGCTGGCCCCGAGCAGACCGAGTCGCCAGCGCACGCCGTCGCTGCGCATCCGGATCACCTCGGCGCCGGTGTGGAGGACGATGCCGCCACCCGCACGCGCGGCGGCGCGCTCGATCGCCCACGCGATGTAGTCGGCGAGCTGGCGGTGCGTCGGCACCGCGGCCTCGATCGACCGCTCGGTCGCGAACGTCGCCCACGCGTACGGCTCGAGCTCGAGGGTCGCGCCGAGCTCCGAGGCACCGTCGACGAGGTCGCGCTCGGGCGGCGTGCAGAGCTGCTGCGCGCCATCGGTGTAGCCGTCGTCGCCGTACCAGTGCGCGCCGGGGCGGGCGCTGCGTTCGAAGATCTGCAGACGAGGCGGTGGCCGGAGGGAAGCGGCCGCGACCGGGTGTTCGGTGCGCCAGGCGTGTAACGCGGCGATGCGCGCAGCCAGCGCCGCGGCCTTGGGGCCGGCGCCGATCACCGCGAGAGTCGCCGCTTCCATCGGACAGATGACGCTACACACCCCCTCTGAAACAAGGTGCAACATGGCTGTTTCATTGATAATTTTCCATGAAAAGGGATTGCGCGATCGCTCTTTGGGGGTCATCGTCCTTGCGTGTCGAAGCTCGCCGCACTCGTCTCGGTCGCGTGTTCGACCGCGATCGTCGGGTGCAGTCGTCCGCCCGAACCGGCCCCGGCACACGCCGAGCACGCCGAGCACGCCGACCACGCCGACCACGCCGACCACGACCATGCCGACCACGGCGACCACGCGCATCACGGCGACATGCCGCACCGGTTCGACAACGCCGACCGGTGGGCGAAGGTCTTCGACGATCCCGCGCGCGATGCCTGGCAACAGCCCGATCGCGTGATCGCTGCGCTCGGGCTCGCGCCGCAGATGACCGTCGCCGACATCGGTGCCGGCACCGGGTACTTCTCCGTGCGACTCGCGCGCGCCGTCCCCCAGGGGCAGGTGATCGCGACCGACATCGAGCCCGACATGATCCGCTACCTCACCGAGCGAGCGTCGCGCGAGCACCTGTCGAACCTGCGCGCCGTGCAGACGCCACCCGACGATCCGAAGCTCGCGCCCGACTCCGTCGATCGCGTGCTCGTGGTCGACGTGTGGCACCACCTCGGTGACCGCGTCGCCTACGCGCGCGCTCTCGCCCGCGCTCTCAAGCCCGGCGGCAAGCTCGCGATCGTCGACTTCAAGCTCGACGCCACGCACGGGCCGCCGCCGGCGCACCGACTCGCACCCGACAAGATCCTCGCGGATGTGCGCGCTGCCGGCCTGACCGCCACGGTCGCACCGACGACGCTTCCCCAGCAGTACATCGTGATCGCCACCAAGTAAGGAGTACGAAGATGTGTCGAGAGATTCGTTGCAACAAGTGTAACCGTCCGAGCTGGGCCGGCTGCGGCGCCCACGTCGAGCAGGTCCTCGGTCACGTGCCTCCCGACAAGCGCTGCAAGTGCGAGCGCCAGCAGGGTGGGGTGTTCAGCGCGCTGAAGTCGCTGTTCAAAGGTTAGGCGTCGATCAGGCGGGCGAACGTCGCGGGCGCGATGTTGCCGCCGCACACGATCACGGCGACGCGTTTGCCGTCGAGCCGTGCACGCAACGGACCGAGCAAGGCCGCGGTGGCGGCCGCTCCGGCGGGCTCGACCGCGAGCTTGGCCACGGTCATCAGCGTGCGCATGGCGGCGCGCAGCGCATCGTCGTCGACCAGCACGAGCTCGTCGACGAATCGCCGGCACAGCGCGAAGCTGTACGGCATCGCGAACGGCGCACCGAGGCTGTCGGCGATCGTACGCACGGCCGGAATCGACTGCGGCGAACCCGCGGCGAAGCTCCGGTGCATCGTGTCGGCGCCCGTCGGCTCGACGCCGAACACCTGACATCGAGGCTGGAGCTGCTTGATCGCCGACGCCACGCCGGCGCACAGACCTCCGCCACCGATCGGCACGATCACCGCGTCGAGCTCCGGCACCTGCGAGGACAGCTCGAGCCCCAGCGTCGCCGTGCCGAGCGCGGTGCCCGGTCCCTCGAACGGATGCACCAGCGTGCGGCCATCGGTCTGCTCGATCTCGGCGACGCGTTCGACGCAACGATGGATGTCGTCGGCGAGCTCGACCTCGGCACCGAGCGCGCGGCAGCCCGCGATGCGCGCGGGATCCGCCGAGCGCGGCATCACCACGACCGCGGAGGTGTCGAGGACGCGCGCCGCGTACGCCGTCGCCATCGCGTGGTTGCCGGCCGACAGCGTGACCACGCCGCGCGCACGCGCCTCCGGCGACAGATCCATCATCACCGTCAACGCGCCGCGCGGCTTGAAGCTGCCGGTCCGCTGGAACAGCTCTTCTTTGAGGACCACCTCTGTCCCACCGGCGAGGCCCTCGATCCGGCGGACCGGCGTCTCGATCACGTGATCGCCGAGCCGGGTGCGGGCGGCGCGGATCGCGTCGGGGGTCGGAGCGGCGGGGTCGGGCACGCGGCGCGAGCGTAGCGGATCGCACGGACCCCTGCTGGATCTTGCTGACACACCGTTGGAGCTGGTTCATAGTCGCCGGCCTCGTGCGACGGATCTGCCTGGTTGTCTTGTTCGCGGCGTGCTCGACACCGAGCGCGTCACCGGATCTCGACGCCCAGGAGCCTTCGCCCGATGCCGATCCCGCGCGGGTCGAGAACGTCGAGCTCAAGGTCGACGTCACCCTCGATGCGCTGGCGCAGCTCGGCCTTAGCGACGACGACGCCGACAAGACCCGCGACGTGTGGTTCTACGACACCGCCGATCTCGCGCTCTACGAGGGTGGGACGATCCTCCGCGCGCGCAAGGTCCACGACGGGGGAGACGACACCACGGTCAAGGCGCGCCCGATGAACGTCACGCAGACGGCGCCGGGGTGGCTCGAGCTCCCGGGCGCCAAGTGCGAGATCGATCGCACGCTCGATCATGCGACGAGCTCGTGCTCGCTGACCGGTGACGCCGACAAGGGGGAGATCGACGCGGTCGCCGACGGCGGATCGATCGCGAGGCTGTACACGGCCGACCAGCTGGTGTTCGCCGGTTCGGTCGCGGGCGTGATCGACTTCAAAACGCTGGGTCGCATCGGTCCGATCGCGTCGACGGTGTGGAAGCTCGCGCCTTCCACGTTGCCGCCGGTGTCCGTCGAGCGCTGGGTGCTCGGTGATGGCTCCACGATCGTCGAGGTGTCGACGCGCTCGTCGTATCCCGCCGCCGATGCCACGTCCGACGCACTGCTCGCGTGGCTCGCCTCGCAGGGCGTCACGCTGTCGCAGGACCAGGGCAGCAAGACGCGGCGCGCGCTGATCGGCTCGGCGACCTCGCCGTAGTAGGGTCGCGGCATGCAAGGCAAGCATGTCGTGGTGACGGGTGGTCGCGGTGCGCTCGGTACGAGCGTCGTCGAGCTGTTCACGCAGCGCGGTGCGATCGTGCACGTGGCCGACCGCCCGGAGGTCCAGCTCACGGAGGAGGCCTCGGCCGAGAAGTTCTACGCGGCGTTGCCACCGATCTGGGCGTCGGTGCACCTCGTCGGTGCGTTCGCGATGGGATCGTTGGTCGACACGTCGCTCGAGGCGTTCGAGACCCAGTGGCGGATCAACACGACCACGTGTTTCCTGTCGTGTCGCGAGGCGGTGAAGTCGATGCGCAAGGGCGGGGGAGGCGGACGAATCGTCAACGTCGCGGCGCGCCCCGCGGTGACGCCGGTGGGCGGGATGATCGCGTACACCGCGGCGAAAGCTGGCGTCGCATCGATCACCCAGTCGCTCGGCGACGAGCTCCTATCCGACAACATCCTGGTCAACGCGGTGCTGCCGTCGATCATCGACTCGCCCGCGAACCGCAAGGCGATGCCGAACGCCGATCACGCCACGTGGCCCAAGCCGGCCCAGCTGGCCCAGGCGATCGCGTTTCTGGCGTCGCCGGACAACACGCTGACCACCGGCGCGCTGGTTCCGGTGTTCGGCCACGCGTGAGATCTGCCGGCACGTCGTTTGCTTTATTGTCCCGCCATGAAGATCGACATCGGAATCGAGGCGGGCAAGCGCGAGGAGATCGCGACCGGGCTGTCGCGCGTGCTCGCGGACTCGTACACCCTCTATCTCAAGACCCACAACTTTCACTGGAACGTCACCGGTCCGATGTTCCAGACGCTGCACCTGATGTTCGAGCAGCACTACATGGAGCTGGCGGTCGCCGTCGACGGGATCGCCGAGCGGATCCGCGCACTCGGGTTCCCGGCGCCCGGCAGCTATCGCCAGTTCGGCAAGCTGTCGTCGATCAAGGAAGACGACGGCGTGCCGAAGGCGGAGATGATGATCCAGCGGCTCGTCGAGGGTCACGAGACCGTCGCCCGCACGGCGCGCGAGGTGTTCCAGATCGCCGATGCGGCCAGCGACCAGCCGACCTGCGACCTGCTCACCCAGCGCCTGCAGATCCACGAGAAGACCGCGTGGATGTTGCGAAGCCTTCTCGAGTAGCACGCAGGTTGTGCGCGGGCGGTTGCGCGAGCGCCGCCTCGAGCAACGTGCGGCGCTCCGCCGAGGCGATCGTCGCACGCACGGCGTCGACCGCGTCGACATTGACCGACACCGACGTGATGCCGGCACGCACCAGGTGCTCGGCGAACTCGGGTCGGTTCGACGGCGCCTGACCACACAGCGACGACGTGATCCCGCTGTCGCGGCACGCCGAGATGATCCGGCTGATCGTGTCGAGTACCGCCGGGTCGGATTCGTCGAACAGCTCGCTGCACGTGCGCGAGTCGCGATCGACGCCGAGCACGAGCTGCGTGAGATCGTTCGAACCGATCGACGCGCCGTCGATGCCGAGCTCGACGTACTCGGGGATCCAGTACGCGACCGACGGCACCTCCGCCATCACCCACTTGTGCAGGCCACGTTGGCGACCGAGGGGACTGTTCTCGATCAGATCGAGGCACGCCTCGAGCTCCCACTTGGTGCGCACGAACGGGATCATCACGTGGAGGTTGGGCGTCTCCTCGCGAACGTGTGCCAGGACATCGAGCTCGAGCTCGAACAGCTCCGGATCGCGGACGTAGCGGAAACAACCGCGGAACCCGATCATCGGGTTGTCCTCGACGGGTTCGTAGCTCTCGCCGCCGGTGAGCCCGCGGAACTCGTTGGTACGGAAGTCGTAGGTCCGGTAGATCACCGGGCGCGGATGGAACGCACGGGTGATGCGGAGCAGCGACTCGCTCATCTTGTCGTGGAACTCCCGCGCACGGCCGGCGGCGATCAGCTGCTTGGGGTGCACGCCACCGAGTGCGTCGGTGATCATGAACTCGGCGCGCAACAGGCCGACGCCGTCGACGGGCAGGGCGGCGACCTCCTCGGCGCGATCCGCCATCGCGAGGTTGACGTAGACCCGCGTCGCGAGCGGCGCGAGCTCGTGCTCCGCCATGCGGGGTGCGGCCGGTGCGGTGGCTTCGACGACCGGTGTGGACCTTGCCCCCGCGACGACACGGCCCTTGGCGCCGTCGACCGTGATCACCTCGCCGTCGCGCAGCGTACGCGTGGCGGTGCGGGTGCCGACCACGCACGGGATCCGTAGCTCGCGACTGACGATCGCGGCATGACTGGTGACCCCACCGCTATCCGTGATCAGCGCGGCGGCGCGTCGGATCGTCGGCACCCAGTCGGGCGAGGTCATCTGTGCGACGAGGATCTCGCCGCTCTGGAATCGCGCGCCGTCCTCGGGTCGCTCCAGCACGCGCACCGGACCCGACGCGATCCCGGGCGATGCGCCGAGTCCGCTCAGCAGTGCCTCTCCCGGTGCGGGTTGGTCGGCCTCCGCGAGCGTGGTGATCGGACGGGTCTGCACCAGGTACCAGCGACCGTCGCGCTCGGCCCACTCGATGTCCTGCGGTGCGCCGTAGTGACGCTCGACCTCGAGACCGAGCTTGGCGACCTTCAACACCTCGTCGTCCGACAGCACGCGGCGATCGGCGTCGGCATCGGACAGCTCGATCCGGTGCTCGCGACCGTCGCTCCCACGCGCGAGCTGGAACGCCTGGTGACCGACGTGCACGTCGAGGAGCTTCGGGCCGTCCTTCGCGATCGTGTAGGTATCCGGCTCCACCTGTCCGCCGACCACCACCTCGCCGAGGCCGAGCGCTGCCTCGATCACGATCCGCGATCGATCACCGCGCGCGGGATCGGCGGTGAACATCACGCCCGACCGCGCGGAGCTCACCATCTGCTGGACCACCACCGCGATCGTCGGTTCCTCGGCCATGTGTTGCGCCTTGCGGTACGCGAGTACGCGCTGTCCGTACGCCGACGCCCAGCACGCCTTGATGCGATCGATCAGCGCGTCGTCGCCGACCACGTGCGTGAACGTCTCGTGCATCCCGGCGAACGACGTCGACCCGGTGTCCTCGGACGTCGCCGACGAGCGCACGGCGACCGCGATCCCGTCGCCCAGTCGCGCGTAGGCCGCGAGCACCGCGGCACGCAACTCGGCAGGGATCTCGATCCCGCGGACCAGCGACTGCATCGTCTTCGCTGCCTCGGCGAGGCCGGCGGGATCGTCGGCATCGACAGCGGCGAACGCCTCGAGGAGTCGTTTGCGGATCTTGGCCGCCTCCAGCGTGGCGATGAACGCCGAGGCCGTCACCACGAAGCCCGGTGGAACGGGCAGGCCGGCGCGGGTCATCTCGCCGAGGTTGGCCCCCTTGCCACCGGCGACCGAGGTGCTCTTACGTGACAGCTCCTCGAACCACAAGATCGGTCGATCGCTCATGGTTCGAACGCCAGCAAGTGGGGTGCCCGCTGCTCGGCTCCTACGCGCGCCGAGTCACGCAAGATCTGCGGCATCGCCGCGAGGGCGCGCCGAACCTGCATTCGCGGCGTGTAACTGTCGAGAGTTGACGGGACTACAGACGCGCCCGAGGGTGGCACCGCCGGTGCATTTCACTAGGAGCATGAGTACAAAGCGTGTGGCTCGGACCTATGACGAGATCGTTCGCGACACGGTTCGCGATCTCGAGGGATCGGTGCGACCGACCGCGCACCAGGAACAGCGCGCGCGGGAAGGTCATCGCGAGCTGGACCCCTACGAGCGGAAGTTACGCGACCGGGTCCTCGAGGCGCTCGAAGAAGCGCTGCGCACGACCAACAGCACCTGGGCGTTCCAGGTCGACATCGATCGCGACACCGTCAAGCTGCGCGGTCAGGTTCGCGACGCCGCGATGTTGCGGCTGATCGAGAAGACCGTGAAGTCGATCGAAGGCGTCGTCGACGTCGACAACCGGATCACGATCGCTCACTGAGCGATCACCCGGTCATCACGAATCGTTGCGCGGCCCCTTTCGCGCGGTCGAATGCGCAGCTTTGTATGACCCTGCCCGTGGTGCTCGTCGTCGATGACGAAGCGGCAAACCTCAAGGTGTTCAACCGGGTATTCCGCAACACCTTCGATCTGATCCTGGCGAGCACCTGGGAGGAGACCGAGGCCGCGCTCGCCGACCGAACCCCCGCCATCGCGTTCGTCGACTACGCGATGCCAGAGCTCGACGGGCTCGGGTTCCTCGCCGAGTTACACCGGGTGACCCCGACCACGGTGTGCTACCTGCTGACCGGCTACGGGGGGTTGCCCGAGACCGATCGCGCCGTCGAGGAGCGGCTGTGCGTGGCCGTGTTGGCCAAGCCGTGGAGCCGCGACGATATCGCGCGGGCGGTTGCGGCCCGTGCTGGCTCGGGCAACGGGTCGGAGGTCCCGACGTGGGATCAGAGTGCTACGTGCGCGAACGCCGCGAGCACTCCACGTTGTTGGCCATCGCGACGATCGCGTTCCCCCTGTACTGCGTACTCGACCGCCTCGTCGAGCCCACGTCGTACCTGGCCTGCGGCGGCGGGCACGCCGTCTTCATCGGCTGCTTCGCGGTCGTCGAGTGACGCGATCGCTACGCGTCGTGCGGCTCGCGATGTGGGTGGCAACGGCAGCGACCGGTCCGATGGTCGTGTGGATCGCGGCGCACGTCGGCCACTTCTTCTGGTTGTACTTCGCCAGCTACACCGTCTACTTCTGGGGGCTGATCGTGCTCTCGTGGTCGCCGCGGTGCCATCTTCCCTGCCGGCCTGGCACGTGGTCTCCGTCGTCGTGTTGTTCGCATTCTCGCCGGGCGGCTTCCGCCCGGTCGACTACTCCGGCGGGTTGGTTCTGCTCGGGCTCGCGTCGCGCGTCGCCGGCTCTGTTCACCTCCTCGGCGCGCCGCCGAGCCTCGTTCGCGCACCGCGTCGGACGCGCGCAACGGGGCTCGACGCTCGTTCCGTTCTCGCGACCGCAGCGCGTCTGGTCGCGCAGGAGAAGCTACGGCACTAGGTCACCGCTGGCGGGGCTGTCGCACGAGATCGACAGCCCGATCAACGGGTCAGCAACTCGTCCCGTGCGCGACCACGTCGACGATATCCTCGCCACCCTCCGCTCGCGCGCGAGGTGCCACGTGAGCTCGAGGTCGCTGGGCCGAGCGCGAGTTCGACTGGCGGGCCGATGATCTCCAGTCGCGTTCGACTCGCTCTCGCCGCGATCGCGCACATCCAGCGGTCTACGCGATCTGCGCGCCTTCATCGGCGGTCAGCGATCGGAGGTCGTCACCGACGTCAACGACGGCCTGCGCCCGACCGTCGGTCTGCTGTCGCGCCGGCTACCGCCCACGTTGCACATCCACTCCGACCTCGGCGAACTGCCGGCGACGCGATGCAACCCCTGCGAGCTCAACCAGGTGTGGTTCAACCTGATCCAGAACGCGATCGACGCCTTCGGCACCAGCGGGAACATCCTCGTCGTCGCGCTCGTCGGGGACCGGATCGCGGTGGTGGTCGTCGACGACGGTCCCGGAATCCTGCCGAGCTTCCGGACACGGCTGTTCGAGCCGTTCGCGACCACCAAGGGACCCGGCAAGGGAACCGGGCTCGGACTCGCGACGAGCGATCAGCTGGTCCGGCGGCCCGGCGGCAAGTCACGTGGACGATCGCCCCCGGTGGTGCGCGGTTCACCGTCGAGCTCCCTCGCCGCAGCACCTGACTCCCCGATCACGACCATCGGAGTCCTACCCCGCCGCACAGTACAACCACGACAATCGCGCCACACATCGTGAGAAGCGCGCGCTCCAACCGGGCGAAGTCGCGTGCGACGTCCTGCGGCGCGGTTGTTGAAGCATGCCACCGGATGACTTCACGAGCCTGGCTTGGTCTGTGTCTACTGTCGGCGTGTGGTGGGGGTGGGGAAGGCGGCACCGACGCCAACAATCCAACCGATGTTCCGTTCGGCACCACGGCGGTCGTCGTCGTTGTCAATCCGACGATCAACGACGCCAACGCCAAGACCGGGTTGCCCGCGCCCGGCACCGACGTGTCCGGGGTGACCCTGACGACCGACGACGGCGTCACCGCCACGACCGGCGCCGACGGACTCGCCGTGCTCGCACCTGTCGCCGCCGGTACGCGCACGATCACCGTGTCGGGTGCGGTCGACGGCGGCACGTTCACCGTGATGGTCGCCGACGGCACGCTGCGCGAGGTCGCACTCGCGACCGATGCGGGGCGTGCCGAGCTGATGGCCAACGTCGACTACAAGGCGGACCAGGCGGTCGAAGTGAATCCCGGGATGACCAACGCCGAGGTCAACAGCATCCTCGCGGTCAGCGATCGCGTCGTGTTCTTCCAGGGAGGCACCTACACGGGCGATCTCGACTTCTCCGGAAGTCGCGTGACGCTGTTCGGCGAAGGCGTGCTCGGCGGCAAGGTATCGCTCGATGGCAACGTGACCGTGAGCGGCAGCGATAGCCGGATCCGGGGTGCGACGATCACCGGCTCGCTGACGATCCCCGCGAGCAAGGTCGGCCTCAGTTTTTCCCGCGTCGATGGCGACGTCACGTCGGAGGGGAGCGATGGGATGTTGCTCGTGAACGCGCTGTGCGGGAGTGAGACCGTCTCGGGGAGCGGTACGATCGTTGTCGGCAATCGAGGAATGGCGCCGGTCGACGCGTGCCCGTAGGAGATCGCACGACCCGCCTGTCCAGCCCTAATCCCGCGAGATGCGGCGAGATGTGGCGGAATGCAGCGACAGAACCTTGAGCGTCGCGCCGCGATCCGTGGTAAGCCGCTGACACGTTCCTCGTGGGCGACGTGGTCAAAAGATCGCGAGAACCCGAGGACACGTCATCACTTACGCCCGAGGAGTCTTAGTGGCAACACAACGAACCGCCTTCGCCAAACGTCAACGCGAGCAGAACCGCAAGGATAAGGCTCGCGCGAAACAGGCCCGTATGGCCGCCCGCCGCGCTCAGCCGGGCTCCGCGACCAAGGGCCCCCCGATCGGTGAGCCTCCGGCCCCGATCCCGACGGACGACATCGTCATTCCCGGCGATCCACCGCCGGAGGGCGACGAAGAAACCTCGGACGCTCCCGAGCCGCCGGCGTACTCCGCCGACAGCGACTGACACGACCGCCGGCACCTAGCGCGAGCACGCGCACCGCACCCCAGTGGGCTACGCGCCGGACGTTCCCACGTCCACGCGCTGACCCGGCGAACGTTGCACCGCCCTGGCGAGTGGTGCGCAGAGGCTTCGCGCATGACCTACGCTCGCCCATCGTGGGCCGGCATCGCCGATGCAGCTCCGTGCAGGCGAGACGAGGTCAGCCATGCCCACGAGCGTCGAAATTCTCGCTGGACTTACGAGTATCGCGAACGACTGGATCTCGGTCGCGCTCGCGTGGCACGTCGCGGTGGCTGCCGCGCTGATCGCGTTCGCCGTCGGTTGGCGGCCGGGCCCACGGACCGCGGGGCTCGCGATCGCCGTGCTGCCGCTGTCGGTCGCCGGGTTCGCCTTTGGATACGGCAACCCGTTCAACGGCGCCGTGTTCACGGTGTTGGCGATCGCGCTCGTCGTATTCGCCGTGCGCGATCGTCGGACTGCGCCCGCTCCGCAATCGGTGTGGACGAGCTGGGGTGCCGGTCTCGTGATCGCCTACGCGTGGTTCTATCCACACTTCCTCGAGAGTCCGCCCCAGTACCTCTATGCCGCGCCGGTGGGCCTCGTGCCGTGCCCGACCCTCGCGATGGCGATCGGACTCGCGTTGCTGACCCGCGGACATGGCTCGCGCGCGTGGTCGATGACGCTCGCCGGCGCCGCCACGTTCTACGCGCTGTTCGGCGTGCTTCGCCTCGGTGTCGTGCTCGATCTCGGCTTGCTCCTCGGCGCGGTCCTGCTCGGCATCGCCGCCCTCCGTCCGGCCACGTCGCGATCCGACGCGCTCGCGCTCGCGCACGGGTGACGCTCTACGATTGCCGGTAGCCTCGGATCGTCGCCCGGCCCCTGCAGCCGGCGTGGAACCAGCATAGGCTCCGGCGATGACCAAGAACCGCCGCGAGCTGGAGACGGGGATCCACATCGAGCTCCACAAGGGTGGGACCTACGGAGACTACCTGCACCTCGACGAGCTCCTCGCCGCGCAGCGACCGTTGACGACAGTGCACGACGAGATGCTGTTCATCATCCAGCATCACACCAGCGAGCTTTGGATCAAGCTGCTGCTGCACGAGCTCGACCTCGCGGTGAGGCTGGTGCGCGCGGACCGGCTCGCGGAGTCGTTCAAGATCATCGCGCGCGTCGCGCACATCCAGCGGATGCTGTTCGAGCAGTGGGCGGTGCTCGAGACGATGACCCCCAGCGAGTACGTGCAGTTTCGCGACGCGCTCGGCAAGTCGAGCGGGTTCCAGAGCTACCAGTACCGCGCACTCGAGTTCGTCCTCGGGAACAAGGACGCGAACGCGCTCAAGCCACACCGGCACGACCCGCACATCCACGCCGAGCTGACGGCCCGGCTCGCGGCGCCGTCGCTCTACGACGAGTTCCTTCGCTGGCTGGCTCGCCATGGCCACGCGGTCCCGGCCGACCGCCTGGAGCGGGATTTCACCGAGCCTTACGAACGAAGCGCTGGAGTGCTCGAAGTGTTTCGCGCGATCTACGCTGACCCGGCGCGCAACTACGACGCCTACGACATGTGCGAGAAGCTCGTCGATGTCGAGGAGCGCTTCCAGCTCTGGCGGTTTCGCCACATGACCACCGTCAAGCGCATCATCGGGTTTGCGCCCGGCACCGGCGGCAGCTCCGGCGTTGGTTTCTTGAAGAAGGCGCTCGACCTGACGTTCTTTCCCGAGCTCTGGGAGGTCCGGACGATGATCGCGTCACCCGAGAAGTCTGGTTCCAGCGGCGAGTGATTCGTACAACGTGTCGTGCAGCCCACGGCTGGTCGTCGACCGCACGTGCCATACACGAGAGCCACGATCACATGCGGGCAACCCGGAGCCGCCGAGGCGACCACGATGGCGCGATGCCCGACGTAGACTCGGTTCGATGACCCGCTCTAACGGCTCCGATTCCGACCCCGACGAAACCACGATGGGCGCGACGACGGAGGCGGAACCGGACTCGAGCGCTCCCACCGACGAGCTCGCGAGCTCGACGGTACCGGGGAGTGGTCGTGGCCGAAGCCGGCGCGAAGCCAACCCGTCGACGCCGGATGATCGCTACCAGCTGCTCGCCCCGATCGGTCGCGGCGGGATGGGCGAGGTATTCGTGGCGCGCGACCAGGTGATCGGCCGTCAGGTCGCGATCAAGCGGATGCTCGGCGAGTCGCCGTCGGCGGTCCAGATCAACCGGTTTCTGCGCGAGGCACAGATCCAGGGCACGCTCGACCACCCGGCGATTCCTCCGGTCCACGAGCTCGCGTACGACGACGACAACCGGCCGTACTTCGTGATGAAGCGGTTGTCCGGGACCACGCTGGCCGACATCCTCGACAAGATCGACGCGGGTGACGCTGCGACGCGTGCGCGGTTCCCGGTGCAGCGCCTGTTGCGCGCGTTCGCCGACGTCTGTCTCGCGGTCGAGCTCGCGCACACACGCGAGATCGTGCACCGCGACCTCAAGCCGTCGAACATCATGCTCGGCGACTTCGGTGAGGTGTTCGTGCTCGACTGGGGGATCGCGAAGGTGATCGGCGACTCGGATCCGTGGCTCGGGGCGTTGCGCGACTTCACGCCCGACCCCGCGACGACCGCGGTCGGCACCGTGATCGGGAGCCCGCGCTACATGGCGCCCGAGCAGGCACGTGGCGAAGACATCGATCGCCGCGCCGACGTCTACTCGCTCGGCTGCGTGCTGTTCGAGATCCTGACGGGCCGCGAGGCGCACGCGGAGCGCGCGCAGGGGAAGGCGTTGCGACCATCGACGGTGAGCGAGAGTGAGATCCGGCCCGAGCTCGACGATCTGTGTGCGGCTGCGACCGCGGTCTCCGTCGAGGCACGGCTGCCGACGGCCCGCCAGCTCGGTGAGGCCGTGCAGCGCTACCTCGATGGCGATCGCGATCTGGAGACCCGGCGCCGGATGGCTCGAGGACACCTCGAGCGCGCACGTTCTGCGGTCGGCGGGCCGGGAGAGCTCGAAGACCGGCGGGTCGCGATGCGGGAAGCCGGGCGTGCTCTCGCGCTCGACCCGATGCTCGACGACGCGGCTGATCTGGTCGGCCGATTGATGCTCGAGCCGCCGTCCACCGTTCCCCCGGAGGTCGCCGCCGAGATCGCCGAGGCCGAGCTGTCGGCCGTGCAGCGCCAGAGCTGGATCGGGGCGCTCGTGTACCTGGTCTACGCCGCGTTCATCCCGCAGATGCTGTGGCTCGGAGCTCGCCAGCCGCTGTACGTGGTCGCGTTCGCCGCGTTGATCGCCGTGATGTTCGGGCTCGCGATCTGGACGGTGCGCCGTCGGACGTGGACCCCCGCCGGCGTGGTCGCCGGAGTGGTGATCAACGTGGGGCTCGTCGTCTTGCTCGCGCGGATCTACTCCCCGTTCACGGTCGCGCCCGCGGTCGCCGCGGTGACCTGCGTCGTCCTGCTCGGCAGTCCGATCTTCCGTGGCGCCAAGACGTTCTCGGCGCTCGTCCTCCTGATGATGCTCGGCGTCTTTGTCCCGTTCGCGCTCGAGCAGGTGGGGGTGTTCCACCCGACGATGGCGGTCGATGCCGACCGGATGATCATCGGCCATCTCCCGGTCCACCTGGCGCGGACGCCGGTGCTGGTCGGGTACGTGATGTTCACGATCGCGCTGATCGCGATCGCGGCCGGAGCCATGCGCTCGATCGCGAACGCCGAGCAGACGGCGCGGCGCCAGCTCCAGCTCCAGACCTGGCAGCTTCGCCAGCTCGTCGATGGCGATGCACCCGCGTGACCGATGTGGCTAGCGCCCACATCGCGGCGCGATCGGTGAGGAGCTCGCGCTGGCGCACACCGATCACCTCGCGAAGTGCGCCGACAAGATCGACGCGGGCATCTCGCGACGGGTCAAGGGCACCACGCCAACGCGCAAGAAGAAGCAGCGCCACCTGCGCGCGGTCGCATAGCCGACGCGGTCGGCTACTCGCCAGCGATCGCGAGTACGCGAGCGATCACGGCAGGTGCGATCCGGAAGCCGCGCTGCTCGAGCTGAGTGATCACGCTCGCCATCGAGGTCACGAGCCCGCGTTCCTTGGCGAGCAGCAGCACGCCGAGCGTTCCCGTGCTTGGGATGTTCAGGGTCGCCGCAGCGGCCCGGGCCGCTGCATCATCGAGAACGACGATCGGATCAGCGACCTCAAGCGCGAGCGAGAGGGCGGCGGTCTCGCCAGATCCAAGCTCGAGCGGCGCGACGTTGGCATGCGTGGTCGTCGCTCGGAGCGTGATCCATGGGAAGTCCGCCGGATCCGGAACGTCGAGCCCAAGCGACCTGCCCACGAGCAGCTCATCTCTCACGGCCTCGGGAACGTGCACGTTGCCGTACAACTCGCGGAGTACGTCGAGGAGGCCAATCTGGAACAAATACTGGAGCGGCGACGTATCCGCGATAACGATCGCCATCGTCAGCTCATCGTAGTAATCAGTCGCGCGCTGCTCGCCGCGCGACGTCGAGATCTTGTTCGAGATCGGCGGGCGTCACCTGGAACGGCGACACACCGTACTCACCGAGCTTCGCGAGGAAGGCGACTCGGGGCATGCCCGCGATGGCGGCCGCCGCGCCCGAGGAGACCCTGCCCAGCTCGAACAGCTTCATCGCGGCAAGCACGCGAAGCTCCTCGGCTGCGGCCTCAGGATCGGGGCCGAGCGCGCTCAGCACGTCCTCTGGGATCTTCAGCGTGGCCATGGTCAAAGTGTACGCCGTTACCCTCGGGCGGGCTACCTGGACCCACGCGCTCTCGTGGAGCCGGACCGCGCCGCGCTCGACGACGACCGCGTCGTCACCGGTGATCCGGCGAACGTCGTGGATCGTGCGGTAGAGGTTGTTGGCGCCGGCGTCGAGGTCCTTGTCGGGCCACAACCGGTCGATGATCTCCTCGCGATGGAGCAGATAGCCGGGCGCGAGCGCGAGCGCGGTCAACAGATCGACCGGACGGCGGCGCTTCCAGGCGCTCTGCGGGACCGGCGTGCCGTCGAACTCGACGGCGAATCGTCCGAGCAGGAAGATCCGCAGCTTGGCCTCGTCGACCGCCGGCCAGCTTAGACCAGACCGGGACGTGGACGAACCCCGAACGACGTCATCGAGCTGATCTGCCGGTGACGTCGGAGCGTCTCGGGACCTCAACTGGCCGGGGGCGGGTTCTGTTCTCCGGCGTCCGTCGTGAACGCGCCCATCAACTCGTCGAGCTTGTGCTGCAACTCGGCGATCTTCGGGGCGGCGATCGGTGCTTCGTTCAATCCATCTCGTCCCGACAAGATCAACATCGTCACTGCGTGACGGAGATCGTTGACCCGGATCGTTCGAGATTCGGCCTGCGCGGCCGACTCACCATGTGCGTTCGCGCAGACGTTGACCGCCAGCTCGTTGGCCGGGGTCACGGCCACGAGGGTCAGGAGGTCCTCGGCGTCGTGGATCCGGAGGGCTCCGAGCCAACCGCCGCTCGACGAGCGGACGGGTCTGCGCGACGCCGCGCGACGACTGCACGCAGCGTGAGCTGCATGACGTTCGTGGCATAGGTGACGCTTTCGGGTCGCGAGCGGTTGCGCGATGTTCCAGCAGCGCACCGTGCGGCGCCCCTCGACCACCAGCCGGAGGATCGGTTGTACGCCTGAGAGGCGCCCTCCGACGTACGCCAGTGAACCGGCCTGCGTGTAGATCGACCATGGGCCGCGTGTGATCGGGGACCGTACCGGCGAGCTCGATCGCGCGCTACTCGAGCGGTTCACCTGGTTCGCAGCCTCAGCTACCTCGACCGGGGCCTCCCCAATGACGCGCCGTGCCCGCGATAGTGAGATCGTGACGCGAGCACTACCGAGCGCTCGCGCGCGACGCGCACAGACCACGCGTCTTGCACGCCCATGGCACGAGCATCTCGAACGGGCAGTTCCTAGCCTGGCCCGGTGGATAGCTGCGGATTGTCTCGTACGGATAATATGGCGGAAGCGCACGGGAATCGAACCCGCCAATCCAACGCTCGCGCGCAGATTCATCGGTTTTGAAGACCGAGGTCGGCACCAGTCCGGCACGCGCTTCCACCGCGCGTTATCACACGGAATCCGGGGACCGCCAAGCGTCGCCGCTATTGCGGTGCGGCGAGCTTCGATAGCGCGGCTCCAAGTGCCTCGGCTCCGCCGAACATGTCGGAGTTGAAGGCGAGCTCGAGCGTCGTGCCATTGCGCGTGATCTTGGTCTTCCGTACGCCGGCAGCCAGACTGTCGAAGCGTTGCATCATGGCGGCATCAGGGATCCGGCGCGGGAACTGGCCGCGTCCGCTCCACTCGCGGATCCAGCGCTCGCCTGCCTCGGCATCCGCGGCGGTGGCGTAGTGGACGATGTAGCGGCCGGCGAAGAACGGGTGGGGTGGACCCTGCATCTTGTCCATCGCCAACGCGTAGCTCGTCGTGTGCTCGCCGACGATGTCATCGACCATGTGGTCGATACGGACCATGTACGTGGGGGTGCTGGCGAGCGGGGTCACGAGATCGTGCCAGCGCGCGGCGGTCTCTGCGGTTGGCGTCTCGAGAGCGGCCACCACCTGATCGTGATTGCCGATCACGACGTAGGGTCTCCGCCATGCGGCGTACACGATGCCAATCGGGGTCGTGACCGAGTAGAGGTCACCCTCTTGCTTCGTCGTGAAGTCGCCATGACTCGCGCTGTTCAAACACGGCATGACCTTCTCGGGCGGCAGCTCGCCATCGATCACGAAGTACGCGCTGCCCTTCGCAAGCGACAGCTGGTAGCCCGTCTTCACTCGTTCGAGCAGCTCAGTCCAGCAGGCCGGCGCGCCGGCGCTTCCTGCGAGACCAGCGATGAGCTGGTCGGCGTAGCGCAACACGAACATCTCGTCGCCCGGCTGGCGAAGCACGCCGACGGTATCGGTGGCGATGAGCTGTTCGAGCCGTGGTGTCATGGCGCCGCCGGTAGCCGTCGCCATGTTTTCGGTCGACGAAGCGGGCTTGGACGAGCACGCGACCACGGCGAGAAGCACGACGAGACGCATCGACGCGTGAGTAACACACGGGGCGATCGGAATCGAACGTCCCGTGCCGCGGCTAGACCTTCGCGAAGTGATCGCCGCGCTCGCTGTGGAGCCGCCAGAACGCATCGGCGATCTTCGCCGGCTCCAGCGTGCCCGTGTTGGCGGCATCGAACGCGCTGCCCTTCACGGTCGCGGTGACCATCACCTCGCCCACGAACACGCCGTCGGCCTCGAGCTTGATGGCCAGCAGCCGCACCAGCTTGTGCTTGGCGGCGTTGGCGATCGCGAGCCCCATCTGGTCGATCTTCACGCACACCTGATCGACCGCATCGATCAGCATGCCGAACCCCCCGTTGGTGACCAGCACGGATCCGTGCTCGGCCTTCAGGTCGGCGTGCGCCGCCTGGACCGCGGCAGCGAGCCCGACGGTGGCGACATCGAGGGCGCCACGGAGCTCCTCGGCCTTGGCGGCGAGCAGGTCTCCGGCGCCGCCCGCGTAGGCGTTCCAGTGCAGGACGGTGATCGGGCCGAGCGCGTCGTGGACACGGCCGATCACGGCGCGCACGTCGTCGGGCTTCGACAGGTCCGCGGGAAACGCCCGGGCCTGGATGCTCTTGTCGGCGAGTGCCGCAACGCCGCTCGCGAGTCGATCGGCGTTGCGCCCGATCAGCGCCACGGTGAAGCCCTCGCGCCCGAACCGCTCTGCCATGCCCGTCGCGATGCCGGGGCCGAAACCAGCGATGACGATCGTGTTGCCCATGGCGGGCAGCCTAGCCGGGCCGGTTCCCGAATGCGACCTCGTGCGAGGCGTTCCACACCTCCTCGCCCGGGTCGATGCGCCCCCGAAACGCCATCCAGAACTGGGTCAGCGGTCGCACGCAACTCACACGCTTCATGTCGGGATCGAACCGCGTGGTCGCGACGAGCCCCAACGTATCGACGATCGCGGGTTCGTGGTGCGCGGGGATCTCGATCTGCCACGGCTCGAGCGGATGCCCGCGAACCGTGTCGACATGCGGCGTGATCGTGGCCTCGACGATCGCCTGATAGCTGGCGGCGGTGCCGGCCGGCGCGGGGAGCTGCTTGAGGAACACCGAACGCATCCCGCCGAGCAGCGCGATCACGTCGCTCGCCCGCGTGTTGACCTCGTGGGCGAACATCGCGGCGAGCTCGGTGAACCCGCTCGTGCCTGCGGTCGCGGTCGGGCCGACCGGAGTGGCGGTGAGCAGCGACGTTCGCTCGGTACACCACTGCGCATCACCGTCTGCGGAGACGATCGCATCACCGACGACCGTGATGTCGGGGTGTGACACGGCGGGCAACTCGACCGAGGCCGTGTGCTTGGCATAGCCATATACGGCACGTCCAGACAGTGCGGAGGTCGCGCTATCGAGCCACACGTACGGCGAGTAGGTGCGCAACGCACGGTGCCCGTGGACGGTAGTGACGAGCGGGATCCAGATGCCGACCTCGGCCGCGGCACAGCGGATCCCGGTCGACCAGGTGACGAGGTTGCCGGCATAGAGCACCACGTACGGACCGAGCGGCCGGTAGCTCGCACCGGGACGTTGGAGCTCGCGATCGCAGATCCGCTGCAGATGCGCGGGGTCGGCGCGCAACACGAACATCCACAGGCTCCGGGCAGTCGAGCTCGTACGGTGGCGGAGTGATCGCGTCGCCGTCGCGCTTGCGATAGTGCGGCAGTCGCGGTGTGGCTCAGGCTCTGCGAGCCGGCCTCCGCGGAACGAGGTCCTCGAGCCAGTCACCGTAGGCACGCGGGACCGGCACGCGTGCCCGCCTCGAGCGAGACGGCACGCGCGGCCTGGATGCCGCTCATTGCCGTGGCCTCGAGGCAGCCGATGCTGAGCGCGGTCCGGATCCAATCGCCGGTGAGATACAGGTTGGCGAATTTGGTGCCGTTGGACGGGAGGCGGTACGAGAAGCTCATCGGCACCGGGATCACGTAACGGTCCGAGAGGTTCGCCGGTGTGCTCCAGAACTGGGCCTCGAACCGGGCCTCACCATTGCGGCGATCCGGATCGTAGAGCCAGTCCCAGCCGTAGCCCTGACCTCGCCACAACACGGGCGCACGATCGCGCATCCACGCGAGCGCGTTATCGTGGGCCGCGCGACGCAGCGCGAATGGATACGCCGCGCACGATCGCGGCGGCACCGGCGAAGCCTCGCGGATCGCCGAGCACAGGTAATGGATCCCGCCGAGCTCGGACGATCCCTCCGCTGCCCGCAGGTGACTCATGTCGGCGATGGTGTCGAACGGCTCGTCGAACGGGACCACGATCGGGCGCGGGCTTCTCGGGAACCGATCGGGTTCCCACCACAGCTGGAACGCCTGGGTTGCCGTCGTGGTGGGGGCCAGTCGCGCGACGTGATCGGCGAACTTCGGATCTTCTTCGAGCAAGTCGCCGCACAGCGCCGGGAGCGCGGCGACCGAGATCCCGAGGATGACGAGGTCGAAGTCGTGGCCTCGGCGAAGCGTGCGCTGGCGCCCGGGGGCAGGCGGCACCCAGTAGTTCTCGAGATCGATCTTTCCTTCGACGCGCGCGCGATCCGCTTCGGCGATCTGATCCCACAGCGGCTCGCTGGGCCAGCACCAGAGTCGGTCGAGGGGGGCGATCTGCACCGGGACCTCGACGAGCGGGGCATACGTGCCGTTCGCGAGCTCGACCTGACGCTCGACGACGATGGTCTCGACCTCGCTGCGGTTCGCCGAGAGTCCGAGGTGCTCGATGCGATGGAAGAACTCGAACTTGACGCCGCACTGGAGGAGCGCCCGGTACAGGGGGGTGAAGATCGTGTCACCCATGCCCGCGTACATCTTGTAGATGGCGCCACCGCTGAACAGGAACGCGGCCTTCATCGCCGCCTGGAGGATCGCGCCCGCGCCGAGGGGGCTGTAGGTCGAGAACACGGCATCGTAGAGCCCGGTGACCACCGGCGACTCCGGGTCACCGCCGTGGCGCTCGATCCAGTCACGAAAGTCGTACTCGTCGAGCGCGAACCAGTTGCCGTGGCCGTGGAGGAACAGATCGAGGAACAGGCCGCGGGCGACCGCGCACCCGAACACGAGCATGGCGTATCGCGCCTCGCCGAGCGTGGCGCGCATCGCTTCGATGGCCTGCCGCATACGATCGAGCAACCAATTGAACCGAGACCCGTCCAGGGCGTGCCCCGTGCTTTCGGGCACGAACGGTGAGAGCTCCTCGACGAGCGCGCTCGCGAGATTCGACCACGGCCCGTGGGTAATGCCCTCGCTGCGCACGACCGTATCGATCATGATCCGCAACGAGGCGAGGCCGAACGAGGCGACGTGGTGTTCGATCAGCTCGTCGACGTGCACGCTCGTCCACACCGACGCGACGAGCCAGCGCATCAGGTTGCGGAGGATCCGCTGCACCACCTCGCGCTCGCTCACCGGCATCCCGGGCGGCTCGCTCGAATCCTCGGGGTAGGGCACGTCCCAGTGCTCCCAGTGGGTCTTGGATTCGTCGAGGAACCGGATCATCGCGACCTCGGTGTTCTCGGTCCGGAACATCCGGCGCCATAGGTCGGGCTCGTCCGGGTAGCACTCGGCGTAGGCCTCCCGCATCACGCGAAACACGTTCTGGTAGAACCCGAACATCAGGTGCAAGCCGTGCTCCTCGATGCGCTCTCCACACTGGAGGTTTCGTCCGCTCGCTCCCTTACCACCGAGCCTCCACCCCATCTGGTACACGGTGATGTCGTAGGCGTCGGGGTCCGTGTGGACGAGGTCCCACACCGCGAACAGCGCTCCCGCGCCTCCCCCCAGCACCGCAACCTTGCGCTTCGTCATGACGTCAACTCCTGTTCGTGTAAGTCGAGCTCCATCGCGAGCGCCATCGCCTCCGCCGAACGTTCGGTGCGCGTCGCACGATCCGTCGCGGTATGGGCGGCACTCCATAACAGGTGTGCACGTTCGTAGGGCTGGCCGCAGTGCGCGGCGCGGCGTGCCCCTGCCTCGAACAGCCGGTGGGCGAGACGGCGGGCGCCGGCGATCCGCGACAACCGTCCGAGCTGCAGGTACGCGCTCGGTAGCGCGATCGGAAAGATCGCCGCGAACCGCCACACGGCTGCGGTGAGATCGATGGCATCGCGCCAGCGCTGGCGCGAGGGTACGGCCTCGAGCATGCGAGACACCACGTGCCCGGCCGTCGTGTAACCGATCAAGCTGGGATACGCCGGTGCGAGCCGCGACTTCACGCGCGCGATCACGTGTCGTGCGTGGCGTTCGGCGCCGGTGACGTCACCGCTCGCGTGGCGCACGCGGGCCATCATCCCGTGGCAAGCGACCTCCGAGAGCATCTCCGGCTGCTCGGTGAGACCCGCGAACGCGGCATCGAGCACCGTCTGTGCTCGCGCCCATCTCCCGCGCGGGATGTCGCTGCGTGCCTGGAGGAACTGCCCCCACACCGCGTGTTGCACGTTGTGACGCTCGGTGGCGAGGTGCTCGGTCAGCACGGCGCGGCGGTGTGCGGCCTCGAACCGCCCGGTGAAGTATTCGACGTGCGCGTACGTGGTCTCGGCGTTGACCCGGAGCCACGGATCGTTCAACGGCTCGGCGTACTCGATCGCCTTGATCGCGCAGTGCTCCGCGCGCGCCCACCGCGCGAAGCTGCCCTGGTAGATGCTCTCGAGAGCGAACGCTCCCGAGGCCTCGCGTCCATCCGCCGCCTCGACGGTTGCCGCCTGGGCGCGGTCGAAGTAGCCGCGCGCCGTGCGTGACATGCGGAACAGACCAGCCATCGCTGCCAGCAGCGCCATCGGTCCGGCCGCGTTGATCGATGCGCCACCACGCTCGGCGAGGTTCGCCGACAGCAACGCCGTGGCGACTACCGGGACGAGATCCTCGGCGAAGAAGTAGCGATATGGAAGGATGCTGGTGGCGAGCGAGACGTCGAGGAGCACCGGATCCGGCGTCACCCGTCGCGGGCGGGTGCGCGTGGCGATCTCGCGGCCGATCATGCCGATCCATCCGATCCGCCCGCGCGGTAGATCCCGTCCGACCAACGCGAGTGCCTCGCGTACCCGGTCCTCGCACACGGTCATGTCGCCGCGGCCGTAGTTGGCGCGCGCGGCGCCGAGGTAGAGTCGAGCGCGGCGCGTGCGAGGCGCGATCACGCCGCGGTGCGCGAGCTCGGCGGCGATCTCGCGCGCGAGCTCGAACTGACGAGCTGCCGTGTCGTAGGCCGCACGCGAGAGCGCGAGCTCGGCGGCGGCCTCGATGTGCGGCAGTGCGGCCTCGCGCCGGCCGGCGAGTACGAGGTGTGCCCCGATCGCGGCGTGGCGCGGCTCGTCGGAAAATGCTCGGCGGAGTACGTCG
>CAVYYE010000008.1:0-15902 GCA_963772655.1 uncultured delta proteobacterium | reverse complement strand
CACCTCGCAGACAACAGTCGCGCACCACTTACCAGTCCGAGTGTCCCGAGTAAACAGGGATCGGGTGGCGAGCAAGTCCAAGTGGGTGAGGACGCTCAGCGGATCCTCGAAGTGCACCGCCACCCATGTGCGGATACGGGGGCCACGCGGCCACGAGCACCGGAAGATCAGCGCTCACTCTTCGCCGCAGTCTCGCGGCCGGACAAGTAGCACCGGGCAGCCTGCGTGGCGCGCGACCCGTTCAGCGACGGACCCCAACAGCACGTGCTTGAGTCCCGTGCGCCCGTGGGTCCCCATGACGACGACATCATAGGAATCGGCGCAACTTTCGCGGACGATCGCGTCCCACGGGACGCCGTATAGTAGCTTCGTCCGCACGCGCTCGAGACCAAGCGCCTCGACGTCACGCTTCGACGCCGCGAGCGCGTCTTGTTTCTCTCGTTTCACCGATGCGAGGATCTGGTTCTGCAGGATGAGCTCGCTGTGCTCGGGATGGAGCGGAGACTGCCACACGTGCACGACGACCAACTCGGCTCTGCAGTCGATCGCGAGTAGCGTCGCGGTGCGGAGTGCGAACTGCGACGGCTCTGAGAAGTCGACCGGGCATAGGATGTTCTGAAACAACACGAGCGTTATTCGTGTAAGGCCTCGACCAGAGCTCGACCGCCCGCCCCCGGCGTCGGCGGCCGACTCGACGTGGAGGCGAAGAACGCGCAGGTTCTTCGCCTCCACGTCGGCGTTGGCATCCTGTTCGCGGTCTCGGCGCTTCACTCCGCGACACCCGAAGCCCCCTCGTTAGACGCGAGCGCGCGGATGGGAAGCGCCTCTCCGATCAGACATGGGCGGGACTGCGGATGTATCTGAGCAGCGCATGGATTGCAGATTGCGGCGTAGATCGACGCGGTCATCGCGCGTGAATCGCGGCGCCTGATCCGCAGCTCCGGAGCAGCGCGGCGCTTCTTCGGCCGCTCCGTAGGCATCGGTCGTGCACTTCGCTCGCGTGATGTTCACCTACACGCGCTCGCTGGAAGATCTTCATCTCGAAGACGCTTCGCTCGTCGGCAGCAAGACTGCGTTGCTCGGCGAGATGCTCGGTGCGCTGCGGCCCACCGGCATCGAGGTGCCCGATGGCTTCGCCATCACCGCGGACGCGTATCGAGCCGTCCTCGAGCAAGCCCGCGTGAGTCCGCTGCTCGCGGAGGTGGTGGCGGGGCTCGACAGGGGCGATGTCAAAGTCCTGGCCAACCGAGCCCGGCGGGCACGTGCGTCGATACGCGACGCTGGGGTGCCCGGCCCGGTCTGGAAAGAGATCGAGCAGCGCTACCGCGAGCTTTGCGAACGTTACGATGCAGACGTCGATGTCGCGGTTCGTTGCTCGGCGACCGCCGAGGATCTGCCGACGGCATCGTTCGCCGGCCAACGGGAGGGATTCCTCAATGTCCGCGGCCTCGCGGCGTTGCGCGAGGCGGTCGGCCACTGCTTCGCGAGCTTGTTCACGGAACGCGCGCTCTCGTACCGGCTCCACCACGGCTTGGGTCACCGAGACCTCGCGCTGTCGATCGCGGTACAGAAGATGGTCCGCTCCGACCTCGCTTCGGCAGGTGTGATGTTCACGCTCGATGCCGAGACCGGGTTTCGTGACGTCGTGACGATCGAGGCGGCTCTCGGGCTCGGCGAAAACGTCGTCAAGGGGAACGTCGATCCGGACGAGTTCTGCGTGTTCAAGCCGACGCTGCGTGACGGCAAGCGACCGATCCTGCGTCGGCGCGTCGGAGAAAAGCACCTCCGCATGGTCTATGCCGAGGGCGTCTCCGCGCAGGCGACCCGGAGCGAACCAGTGCCCGAGCGCGATCGCCAGCGGCTGTGCGTGAGCGACGACGAGGTGCTCACGCTCGCCCGGTGCGCACTGAACATCGAGGATCACTACTCCAGGCTGGTAGGCGAGCGGCACCCGATGGAGATCGAGTGGGCGAAGGACGGTCGCACCGGTCAACTGTTCGTCCTGCGAGTGCGACCGGAGAAGGTGGAAGCGCGGTGCGGTGCTGCGATGACGGAGACGTTCGTGCTCGAAGGCCGCGGCGAGGAGCTCGCGATCGGGCGCCACATCGGTCGCAAGATCGCGGGTGGCCCGGCGCGCGTGGTGCGCGACGTCGCGGAGCTCGATGCATTGCAACCGGGCGAGATCCTCGTCGTCGATACCACCACGCCAGATTGGGAGCCGATCATGAAACGCGCCGCCGCGATCGTTACCGATCGCGGCGGGCGCACGTGCCACGCGGCGATCGTCGCGCGTGAGCTAGACATCCCCGCAATCGTCGGCACGGGCAACGGAACGCAGCGCATCGGCAATGCTCGCCCGGTCACGGTGTCGTGCGCGGGTGGAGATGCCGGCCGCGTGTTCGCCGGGACGTTGCCTTATCGCATCGACCAGGTCGACGTCAAAGAGCTGCCACCGACGCGGACGCGGATCGAGATGAACGTCAGCGACCCCGAGCAAGCGTTCGTGCTCGCCACCAGCATCCCTAGCGATGGCGTGGGGCTCGCGCGCATCGAGCTCATCATGACCAACGCGATCCGGATTCATCCCATGGCGCTCCTGCACGCAGAGCGGCTCGTCCCCGAGGACCGGCGAGCAGTCGACGCGATCACCGTTGGCTATGACGACAAGGCCGCGTACTTCGTCGATCGGCTCATGGAGGGCGTCGGCATGATCGCCGCCGCGTTCTATCCGAAGCCGGTGGTCGTGCGACTGTCTAACCTCAAGTCGAGCGATTACGCGACGCTCGTCGGCGGTGAGGCATTCGAAGCCCACGAAGAGAACCCGATGATCGGCCTGCGCGGCGCCTCACGCTACACGCACGAGAGCTACGCGGAAGCATTCGCGCTCGAGTGCGAGGCGCTCGCGCGCGTTCGCGGCGAGATGGGCCTCGACAACGTGCGGGTGATGGTGCCGTTCTGCCGGCGTGTCGAGGAGGGCGAGCGCGTACTCGCTGCGATGGCGCGTCACGGCCTGGTTCGGGGCGAGCAAGGCCTCGTGGTCTACGTGATGTGCGAGATCCCGAACAACGTGATGTGCATCGACGAGTTCTGCCGGATCTTCGATGGTATTTCGATCGAATCCGACAACTTGACGCAGCTCGCGCTCGGCGTCGATCGGCACTCGGAGCTCGCGGCGTTCGACTTCGACGAACGCGATCCCGGTGTTCTCGAGCTACTGCGGCGCGCGGTGACAGGCGCGCGGCGCAATCGCAAACACGTGGGGAGCTGCGGGCAGGCGCCATCGGACTATCCGGAGATCGCCGAGTTGCTCGTGCGCCTCGGCATCGACGCGTTGTCGCTCGACCCGGACGCGGTGGTAGCGGCACGCCTTCGCATGGCCGATGTCGAACGTGCTCTAGGCGTGCGAGTGCACGATAACGCGACGACGGTCACCACGGGACCGCGCGCGCCGCTCACGAGTATCGTCGTCGGGATCGACCCCTCCCCTCATTCGCGGCAGGCGCTCGACCGCGCGGTCCGGATCCCGCTCCAGATGGGCGCGAGCCTCGATCTCGTCTACGTGGTTGACGGGGAGCGCTCCCCGGAAACCGTCGCGGAACGCGAAGGCGAGGCAAGGCAGTTGCTCGAGGACGCCCGCGCGTCAGCCCAACGCCTTCTGCCGAGCTCCGGGACGCACGATGTAGTGACCTCGTTCGCATGGGGGACGCCGTTCGCGGTGATCGCTGATCGCGCGCACCACAGCAGAGCTGACCTTGTCGTCGTCGGGAGGCACGGAGAGCGACGGTTCCGCGATCTGGTGATCGGCTCCACAACAGAGCGAGTCATCCGCAAGGGCTCGGTTTCGGTACTCGTGGTCGCAGCACCACCGGAGACGACGTATCGTCGGCCGCTGGTTGCCGTCGACATGTCCGACAGCTCGCGCCTGGCACTCCAGCTGGCAGCGCGGATCTGTGACCCGAACCTCGATGCGATCGATGTCGTTCACGTCATCTCCGTGCCGAGCCGACTACACGTGGGCGGAGGCGAGCTGGTGCCATCGTTAGAGCGTCGTCGCGATGAGCTCGAGCAAAGCGTACGGGAACAGCTGCTGACCTTTCTGGCCGCGGTCGACGCAGGCGTTCGCTGGAACGTCACCGTCAAGTGTGGTGAGCCGCGGGAAGTGATTCTGGACGAAGCCAGGCAGCGCAGAGCCGACCTTCTCGCGCTGGGCACAAAAGGCCGTACCGGGCTCGCTCGCGTGCTCCTCGGAAGCGTCGCAGAGGGCGTGATCCGCGGCGCGGGGTGCGATGTCCTGGTCGCTCGGCTGCCGGAGGTCCGGCGATGAACGCACGTGCTCGACCGGCCCCCCGGCCGTTTCGTGCCGTTCTCGTGCCGACAGACTTCACGGAGGGAAGTCGTGTGGCGATCGATCGCGCGCTCGCGCTACCGCTCGCGCCGAACGTGCGTATCGAGATCGTGCACGTTCTCCCCCGATCAATTCCGTCCAAGGTGCGTGCGAAGGTCGAGGCTGCGGCACGGGAGTCGCTGGCCAACTCGGTCGCGCGCGCGCGCTCTGCGAGGGGCGGCGAGTTCGAGGTCACATCAGAGCTCGTTCGCGGCGAGGCGTATGTCGAGATTATTCGCCACGCGCGGAACATCGATGCAGACCTGATCGTCATCGGGCGGCACGGACGGCATCCGGTGCGCGACCTGTTCATCGGCACGACTGCCACTCGCGTTGCCCGGATGGGAGACACACCCGTGCTCGTCGTCAAAACCGCCGGGGCGAAGCCGTACCGTTCGCCGCTGATCGCCACCGACTTGGGGGACACGTCACGACACACGCTCGAGCTCGGTCTCCGGATCATCGGCCGTCGCGCGACGGTTCGTGTCGTGCACGCCTTTCACGTTCCGTTCGAGAGCTTCATGGCGCCGACCCGAGCAGCGCTCGCGGAGGTTCGGACACCCTATCGCGAAAAGGCGGTCGCACAACTCGACGCACTCTTGGCGCCGTACGAAGACCGAGTGCGCTGGCGCAAGATCGTGCGTGCCGGCGACGCGAGGTCAATCGTGCTCGACGAGGCGACCCGAGGCCGTGTTGACGTTATCGCGATCGGCACGCATGGACGGTCGGGCTTGTCGCGAGCGCTGATCGGCAGCGTCGCCGAGGACGTGATCGCCAATGCGGCGTGCGACGTGCTAGTCGCGCGGCCGGTCCGGTTTTCGTTCGCGCCGCCGTGAGCGGACACACGACGAGGTTCGGCAAGAGGACTCCCCCATGACCACGCAGAATACCCTGGCACCTCGCTCGCCCCAGGGAGCGTGGCATGCGCTGCGCGTCGGCGAGACGGTTGCAGCGGTCGAGTCGGATACCGATCGCGGGCTCACAGCGGATGAAGTCCAGGTGAGGCTCGCGCGGTTTGGTCCCAACAAGCTTCCCGAACCCGAGCGACGGTCGTTGCTCCAGGTGCTGGTCGGCCAGTTCAAGAGCCCGCTCATCTTCCTGTTGTTTCTTGCCGCGGGTATCGCGCTCGCGCTCGGCCACCGCAGCGACGCCATCGTGATCTTCACCGTCGTGCTGCTCAATGCCCTGATCGGAACGTTGCAGGAAGGGCGCGCTGAGCGATCGATCGAGGCGCTTCGCAAGCTCGCGATGCACAAGGCCCGCGTGGTGCGTGGCGGTCGGGAAGAGATCGTCGAAGCGGGCGAAGTCGTGCCCGGCGACGTTATCGTCCTCGAGGCTGGGGACGCCGTTCCGGCAGACGCGCGGCTGCTGCACGGTGCCGCGCTTCAGATCGCGGAGGCCGCCCTCACCGGAGAGTCGGTTCCGGTGGCCAAGCATCTCGAGCCGCTCGCACCCGATACGCTGCTCGCCGATCGTCGAAACATGGTCTACGCGGGTACGCACGTGACCGCCGGGCGCGCCCGGGCCGTCGTCGTGACGACGGGCCTCGCGACCGAGATCGGGCACATCGCGACCCTTGCGGGAACGGCGAAGGAGCCGCCGACTCCGCTCGAGCGACGAATCGCGCAGTTCGGTCGATACATCATCATCGCCGCCGCGGCGATGTTCGTCGCGGTCATGGCGATCGGCCTGTTGCGCGGTGTGCCCTTCACGCAGATCGTGATGATCGGGATCAGCCAGCTCGTCGGGTTGATCCCAGAGGGACTCCCGGTCGCGATGACGGTCGCGCTCGCCGTCGGTGTCCAGCGGATGGCGCGCCGCAGAGCAGTCGTGCGTCGACTCGCCGCCGTAGAGACGTTGGGTTCGACGACCGTGATCTGCAGCGACAAGACGGGCACGTTGACCCGCAACGAGATGACGGTGGTAGCGATCGCGTTGCCCGATGGGCGCGAGCTGACGGTGACCGGCGCCGGGTACGACCCGAATGGTGCGCTGCTCGACGACGGATGCGCGATCGATCCGATCCCAACCGACATCCGGACGGTCGTCGAGGCATGCGTGCTCTGTAACGACGCACAGCTCATGGGTCCCCGCGACGGTTCGACGCGGTGGATTCCGATCGGCGATCCCACCGAAGTGGCGTTGGTAACACTAGGCATCAAGACCGGGATCGTCCCCTCGGAGCTGCGCGCTCGCATGCATCGACGTGCGGAACTCCCGTTTGACCCCACGGCAAAGCTGATGGCGACGCAACACGACACGCCGGGCGGCTCGCGCGTGATCGTCAAGGGTGCGCCCGAGGTCGTGCTCGAGCTCTGCCGTGCCTCTCGGCGGGATGGCCGCGACGTCGAGCTCGACGACGAGGCGCGCGCTACGTTGCGCGCCGTCGCAGATGGAATGGCATCGCGTGCGCTGCGCGTGCTCGCGATCGGCGTCGTGGAGGGTGGCGATATCGATGGGACCGCGGGCTTCGAGGCGTTCCGGGGGCACGTCACGTTGCTCGGTCTACTGGGGCAGATCGACCCGCCGCGTATGGAGGTGAAGGACGCGATCGCGCGTTGCCGCGTCGCCGGGATCCGGCCGGTCATGGTGACCGGCGACCATAAGGCGACCGGGATCGCGATCGCGCGTGAGCTCGGCATCGCGCGCGACGGCGCCGCCGCCCTGGATGGACGCGAGCTCGAACAGCTTACCGAGGCCGAGCTCGCCGAGCGCATCGATGACATCTCGGTGTTCGCGCGCGTGCACCCGGCACAGAAGCTGCGCATCGTCGGCGCGTACCAGCGGCGGCACGAAGTCGTGGCGATGACCGGCGACGGAGTCAACGACGCGCCAGCGCTCGTGAAAGCGAACGTCGGCGTGGCAATGGGCATCACCGGAACGGAGGTCGCCAAGGACTCGGCGAAGATCGTGATCGGCGATGACAACTTCGCGACCATCGTCGCCGCGGTGGAGGAGGGGCGGGTCGTCTACCGGAACATCAAGAAGGTCGTCCTGTACCTCTTCACCACGGGGATGGCCGAGGTGCTGATCCTGCTGACGGCGCTCGTACTCGGCTATCCGCCACCGCTCGCGGCGGTCCAGATCCTGTGGATCAATCTGGTCACCGAGGGAACGGTGACCGTTAACCTCATCATGGAGCCCGCGGAGGGCGATGAGATGACGCAGCGGCCGATCTCGGCGCGCGAACCTCTGCTGACGCGGATCATGCTCTCGCGCCTCGCGTTCATGACGCCCGCGATCGCGATCTCGACATTCGGATGGTTCGCATATCGACTCTCGAGCGGCGTGCCATTTCACGAGGTTCAGACCGAGACGTTTACCGTGCTTGCCGTCTGCCAGTGGTTCAATGTCCTCAACTGTCGCTCCGAACGCCGCTCGGCGCTGAGCCTCACCCTGCTCAAGAACCGGTGGCTGATCGGCGCGCTCGTGGTGAGCAACTTGCTCCACGTCGCCGTCGTGTTCTGGACTCCGCTTGCCGAGGTCTTTCACACGGTTCCGATCGACCTCCACGAGGTGCTTGCGATCGGTGCGGTCGCGAGCCTGGTGCTCTGGGTCGAGGAGCTGCGCAAGCTCGTCGTGCGGCGGCGCGATCGGCGGCGCGCGCTCGTGGTGGCGCGATGACATTCGTCCTGGCATTCGTGGCGAGCGGCATCGTCGTCGTGTTCGCGAGTACCACGCTGGCGCGGTACGCCGACGCGATCGCCGAAGCGACCAAGATCGGCCGGGTCTGGATCGGAGCCGTGTTGCTGGCGGGCGCGACCTCGCTTCCCGAGCTCGCGACGGACATCGCCGCCGTGCGGCTCGGTGCGGTCGATCTCGCCGTCGGCGACCTGTTCGGATCGAGCATGGCGAACATGCTGATCCTCGCGGTCATCGACCTCATGCCGCCGCGCCGCTACGTGCTCCAGCGGGTGACGCTCGACCACGCACTCGCCGCCTGCCTGGCGATCACGCTCACCGCGATCGCGGCGATACTCGTGCTCGTGCGCCCCGAGTGGTCCCTGGCATGGGTCGCACCGGGTTCCCTGCTGCTCTTCGTCGCGTACATCGCGGGAACGCGCGCGGTCTACCGGCACGCGGCGCGCGTCGTGATTCCAGCGTTGCACGCCGAGGATGCAGCGCCCGTGGAGGCATCCTCCACGAGCGCCGATGCATCACCTAGGCCCACGCTGCGTCGGGCCCTTTTCAAGTTCGCGATCGCTGCGCTCGTCATACTAGCCGCTGCACCGGTCTTCGCCTGGTCCGCCAAGGGTATCGCCGAGATCACCGGTCTCGGCGACACGTTTGTGGGGACGTGGCTCGTCGGGATCGCGACGTCGCTCCCCGAGTTGGCGGCGTGCATCGCCGCCGTTCGGATGGGGTCGTTCGACCTAGCGGTGGGCAACCTGTTCGGCTCGAACGCGTTCAACACGGCGATCTTCTTTTTCCTGGATGCAGTCCAGCCGGGGAGCTTGTTCGCAACGCTCGACCCCGGCCACGTGTTGTCGGCATTGTTCGCCGTCGTGCTGATGGGGCTCGGCCTCGCCGCTATCGTGTATCGCGCAAAGCGGCGGTTCGCGATGCTCGAGCCGGACAGCTTGCTCATGCTCGTGGTCTATGTAGCCGCGATCTGGCTCCTCTACACCCATGCGATCGCAGGCAGAACGTGACGTGTGAGGGTCGTCGCGGAGGACGGCGGAGGGTCAGACACAAGTTCCACAAGTTTGTACGGTGCCAGACCGTTCACCCCGCACGCAGTCGCCCCAACACACGCAACCGCACCCCGAGCGCATCGTCGTTCTCCGCACGCCTTTGCATCAGCGACACTGCTTGCTGCGTCACTCGCATCGCGCGCGCGAGCGCAACAGCCGTCAAGCCCAGCTCTGCCGCGCAACGCGCAGCAATCTCGCGCCCCATTCGCTCCGCCGGGCCGCGCCGTGGAGAGCACAACTGGGTCAGTGGAATCTGCAATTCGTCGGCAACCGCTATCACGAGCGACTCGGGTTCCACGTACGGTGTCTGCGCTCGGGCGCGCGTGTCGTCCGGTGCATGCACGAGTGCGTCATACCGGCGTTCGAAGGCGACGTGATCACCCGTGACGAAACTGCCGAATGACTCCGCCGCCACGCCTGCATGTTGCAGCCCCAGCGCGGGATGCAACCAACCTGGAACGTCCACAAGCCCGAGGTACGCACGATGGCTTGTCCAGGTCGTTGCCTCTGGTTGCGTGACCACGCCGGCGCGCACCGGGTTGTTGTGGATGTATGCGATGACGCGTCCGACATCGGCCATCGGGACGTCGATCTGCTTGGGGCCCCGCACGAATACGCTGCCGATGCGATCGAATTCATGATTCAGAGCGTCAGCAAATGGTGCGTGGACGCGCCTGATCCACGAGTGGAGCGGCTGCGAGCCCGCGACGAGAAGGTTGTGAATGTGGTTGCTCATGACCGCATACGCCAAACACCGCCAGTCCGACTCGTCCAGAGCGCGCGCGAGCAGATGAAGATACCGGTCGCGATCGACCTCGCGTTGGATGTACCAGTCGCGATCGACGAAACGAGAGATCATGTGATAGATGGCGCCGGGATGAATGACTCGTGGCTTGCGCGGCATCCACTACGGATAGGCATCTGCTCTGACAGTCTGCCATTCTCGGTGTCCGAATATCGGACACCGCGATCGTGCACGGCTGTCAACCTCGTGGTTCGACACCATTACGGTCTGGCACCGCACAAACTTGTGAGACTTGTGTCTGACCCTCTCGCCTTGATAGCTCCCGACCGACGTGTGCTCCAACACCACACAAACTTGTGAAACTTGTGTCTGACCCCGTTAGCGCCGTTAGCGTCGGTGCCGAGCGCTGACGGACCGAGTCTGACTCTCGAAACAACCGAGATGGCGATCGCGATATCGTCGACAGGATGAGTGTGTTGGACGAGGACGGTGCGGCGCCCGACAACGGGACGGATACCGTACTGGAGCGCCCGGCCGCTCGCGACGTGGCCGAGGTGACGCCGGACGCCACCGAGGCCGACCCGGTCGACACCGCCACGTCTGTTCTCCCTGCCCCGAAGCGCAGCGGCTCGGAGCCGGTGCCCGCCCTCGGCAGCGACGTCCGCAGCCTGTCGACCGGCACGACGACCCGGGGAGGTGCGACGAGATTGCTGGCCGGCACCACCGTGACCTCGCCGCTCGAAGCGCTGCACCGCGCCGAGATCCTCGGGACGCGCACCTTCTGCTATGTCGGCCTGACGTTCGCGGCCGCTGCGGCGATCGCGGTGCCGCTGTTGCCGGGGCACCCGATCGGGACCTACGTGTTCCTCGGGTCGATCGTGATCGCGGCCGGAGCGCTGTTGTACCTGCTCCGCCGCACCCGCGATCCGACGACGTTCTACGACGGACCCGGGGTCGCGCTCGGCTGGTACGTCGCGGCCGTGACGGTCAGTGGTGCGATCCCGTTCTTCGGACCGTTCTCGCCCGTCCCGATCCTGATCGTGCTGGGGATCTACTTCACGAGCCTCGGGGCGAGCCCCCGGCTCGCGCTGGCGTCGTACGTGACGTGCGCGGCAGCCCAGGCGCTGTGCGGTGGCCTCGTGATCGCGGGGTCGATCGAGCCGGGCTTCATTCGCGCCGACTACCTGTCGACGCGTGTCCAGGTCATCTGCCAGATCCTGATCCAGCTCGTGTTCGCGGGCACTCATCTGATCGCGCGCGGATCGCGGCGCTCGTCGCTGATCGCGCTGTCCGAGCTCGAGCGCGCGGTCCGCACCATCGCGCAACGCGAGGCGCTCCTCGAGGAGGCTCGCGAGGAGCTGCGACGCGCGGTGGGGAGCGGACGCGGGCGATTCACGGATCAGATCATCGGGCGCTACCAGCTCGGCGACGTGATCGGCCGTGGTGCGATGGGAGAGGTCTACGAGGCGGTCGACACGACGACGGGCTCGCCGGTCGCGGTCAAGATGCTGTCGCAGGCCTCGCTCGGCAACGCACACCACGTCCGGCGGTTCTTGCGCGAGCTCCAGGCCGCGTCGGCGATCGACTCGCCCAACGTCGTCCGCGTCCTCGCGATCGGCGAGCAGCCACTACCGCATCTCGTGATGGAACGCCTGCGTGGCCGCGACCTCGCCGCGATCCTGCGCGGCAAGCGCGTCCTGTCGCACGACAAGGTTCTCGATCTACTCCGCCAGGCCGCCGCCGGAATCACGGCCGCCGGACGCGCGGGGATCGTCCATCGCGATCTCAAGCCACAGAACCTGTTCCTCGCCGGTACCACGTGGAAGGTGCTCGACTTCGGGGTCTCCCGCGTGGCCGATACCGGCGACACGCTGACCGCCGGCCACGTGGTGGGGACGCCCGCGTACATGGCTCCCGAACAAGCTCGTGGGGCGACCGTCGATCACCGCACCGATCTCTACGCGTTCGCCGCGATCGCGTATCGCACCCTGACCGGCCACACGCTGTTCGCGGGTCGCGATATCGCGAACATGCTGTACCAGGTCGTCCACACCGCGCCGCGCGCCCCGTCGGCGCTGGCGAAGCTGCCCGCCGATGTCGATCTCGCGCTCGCGATCGGGCTGGCCAAGAACCCGGAGGATCGGTTCACGTCCGCGAACGAGCTGGTCGACGCGATCGCCGCCGCCCTCGAAAGCAAGCTCGCCCCCGACCTGCGCGCTCGCGGGCAGGCGCTCGTCGACGGCGGAGCGTGGGCCAGGCGCTTGATCACGCGAGCCGATCACCTGTCGTGATGGGAAGGCGGGCCCGCGTACATCGCATCGCCGTCGGGACGTTCATTGAAGGTCGGCCCCCGACACCGCGGAGGTCACCTCGACTTCGAGATCGAACGGAACGGGACATGATTTGAGGGCGGGCGCCCGGAATGTCTTCCGGACGTTGGCGCGCGTGTCCACGAGGAGCTCGAGTTTGCCGACCTCCGTCTTTCCAAACTCGCGCGAGGTATCGGACAGGCCGATATCGAGGGCGAGCGCGCAGTTGTCGCGGACGCCGGTCGCCCGGAACGTCAACCTTCCCAGCGAGGTAGGTTGATCTTTCTTCAAGATCTTCTTGTCCGTGCGGTCCGCAGGCCACGACGCATTGGGCGTGTACCTGGCGTACAGCGTCGTCGGGCACGTCGGCGGAAACGAGTCGACGCGCTGGGTCGCGCCTCTGGGGAGCCGGCCCTTCCGCACGATGGTGGCGGAGACATGCAGCAACGCGGTGCTAGCTCTTCCAGACAATCGTTCCGGGATCTGCACTTCGCACAGGGACACCAGCTTGGTCAGCCTGACCGTGACATCGAAGACGTGAGAGGCCGGGAGACGGAGCGACCAGTTGCGCGAGTTGTCGACGAGGTTCCGGTCCTTCCATAGCTGCAGCAACATGGGAGCGGTCGTGGCGACTGCGGCGTTGGCGATGAATACCCGCGTGGTGAACTGATCGTTGCGGACCTTGCGACCCTCGATCGGAACGCGCACGACCAACGTGGCAACTGCCCCACCGGCGATCGTCGCGGGAGGCCCGATCACGGTCTTGTTTCGTAGCAGCAGCGCTCCGGCGGCCACGCGCGCGCTCTCGTTCTGGCTCGAGTTACGGACCCTGACGCGGACGAGCACGGTGCCGCCGATGCTCAGCGCCGGGCCACTCGGGTCTCTCGCGATGTCCAGGATGCCGAGCTCTGCTCCCGCATGCGCCGTCGAGATCGCGAGGGTACAGAACACGCCCGCGAGCAGGAGACGCTTGAATGTCATGCTCGGGATTCTACTCGCTACCACTGGCGAAGCGGTCGAGCTCACGACGACAAACGTCCGCCGTGGCCGGGCTGGACCAGCTGCTGTTGAAGGGGATCTTGTCGTGGATACTGTGCACGCGCCCCCGCCGCCGATCGATCAGATCGTCGACAGTTCGCGAGCTCCAACGCACCCCGAACCGAAGCCGCCGCCATCCGCAGGGCCATCGTGGCGGTGATCGGCGTCGGCATGTGCTTCTCCACACGAGCCGATCACCGGTCGTGCGCCGCGAGCCGGCCGATCACGTCGATCATCGCGGGCGACAGATCGGCATGGTGGTGGACGACCTTCCAGGCGCCACGCTCGAGGCGGTAGATGTTCGTCACGCGTTGATCGATGCGCACCTTCTCGCCGGCGAGCACGAGATAGCCGGCTTCGAGGCCGACCTCGTAGGCCACGTCGCCGATCACCTCGATGACCTGCTGCTCGAGGCAGACCTCGCCACCGGCCGAGATCTCGGCGACCTTCGACCACGGCTCCTTGACCTGCGTCCAGCCCAGCTCGCGACCACCGATCGGGTGCATCGTGGACACCGCGTCGCCATGGGACCACACGTCGGCCATCGGCCGGGCGTCGCCCTGCGCCATGCGGGTGAGGGCGGCATAGAAGCGGGTGGATGGCACGTCGCTCTACGTCACCGAGGCGAACGAAGCGGCGGAACACACTCCCGCCGATCCCTCGCGACCTTCGCCGATGTTCGAGCTCGATGGGATCTCGTTGGAGCAGCTCTTGCCGGCCGCCGACTTTCGAGAATTGCAGCGACGCACCCACGTCGATCCAAACGAGCTCCGCCGCATGAAGCCCTGGGTGGCGTTCGTGCTGCTCGGTCGCTCTCAGGTGTCGTTCCCGGATCGCAGCATGAACCACGAGCTGCTCGATCGCGCACGCCGACATGGAGCGCACATCGTGTTCCTCGAATCGTGGGACGACCAGATGCGGTACCTCGACGCCGCGATCACACCGGCGAAACTCTCGCGGGCCATCCGCGGTGCGTCGACGATGCAATGCGATCTGGAGCGACGGATCGCTGCGTTTCGGGCGGGCGACGATGCAGTGTTCGCCAACGACATCACGCCGGACGAACCGATCGTGACTCGGATCGAGGGCTGGTACGCGCGGCTACGACACGTCGTCGACGGACAGCGAGCGTTCGTGGCGATCGGGATCGGTCAACTCCTGGGGCCGTATGGCTTGCTGGCGCGTTTCGCCCGCGATGGCTACCAGGTCCTGAGGCTCTCGGGAACCCCGGCCCGGTAGCCGTAGGCCGTCGAGCAAGTCGTCAGCGTCTTGATCACGCGCCGTCGACCTCCGATGCGCCGCTCGAGCCTTCGAGCACGGTGCGAAGCCGGGCCAGGTTGTTCTCCTCTTTGTTCTGAAATCCTCTCCGGATCAGCGGCCCGAGCAGGCGAAACAAGCCCCTCGGCAACAGGGTCATCGTGATCGTCAACCGCGCGCCGCCGTCCGTCGGTTCCACCTCGCCACGGAACGCGATGTCCATCCCCTTCGCCGAGGCGTAGATCTCCCAGCGACGTGGCTTGTCGACGAGCTTGTACACGCACTCGGTCGGAGGGCCGCCTTTCCACCGGGTGCGGAACCGGGTCCCCTCGACGATCGGCCTCGGGCCGAGCCCTTCCAGGGACACCAGGTCCGGGTTCCAGGCGCGTTCGTTCGCCAGGTCGCTGCAGTAGTCGAAGACATCCTCCACGCTGCGCCGGATGACGACGGAGTTGACCAACGGCTTCATGACACCTCCTTCGTCGTGAACACCCACGGAGTGATCGGCAGGGGAGCTCCACCGGCGCTCGTCAGATGACGATGGAGCTGGGCGGAGCCGAGTGCCAGGTTGTAGGTGGTCCCCGGCAGCAACGTGCCTTCCACCCGGATGACGAGCGTCTTGTCGTCATTCGTCCACGAAGCGTTCGTGTACGAGACGCCGGAATCCTTGCCCGGCGTCGACACGTAGACGTTGCGCATCATGGGGATGCTGAACTTCACGTGGAGCTCCGCGATATCGACGGGGATGCCGGTCGAGTTGTGCGCCGGGAACATCTCCGTGATCGTCAGCGGCGCTTCGGGCACGGCCTCCTTCACCACGTAGTCCTTCCAGCGCCGCTCGATGGCAGCAGCGCCGAGACCGAACACGTGCTGGAACGACGCGTCGAGATCTCGGGTCTCCCCGACGTCGCGGAACAAGTCGAACAGTTTCTTCTCGCCGAATGCGTCGATGACGAAGTAGATGAAGCTCGATCCCACGGGGTAGGCGTACTCGTTGCCTTCCGATGGACGGGTCCCCGCGTAGGAGAACCAGCGCTGCACCCTCGCGAAGCCGAGGGCCTCGGCCTCGACCTGTGCGCTCGCGATCGAGAGCGTCGAACGCTTGTGGTTCGTCATGTTTTCGCCCGCGATCGTCTTGCCGACGATGTGGGCGTAGCCCTCGTCGAAGAACCGGAACGGCTCCATCGAGCTTGCCCCTCGCGTCAACTGGTAGAGGCACAGGTGTGCGGATTCGTGGGCGACGATCTGCACGAGCCAGTGTCCCTTGGCAGCATCGGAGATCCGGATCGTGCGTGACGGTCCGTGGAACCGCCCGCCGTCGCCAGAGAACCATCTCAACGTGATGTGCCGCGGTGTATCGGAACCGAACAACGGCTCGAGCTTGCTCCAGACGCCGTCCCATTCGGGAAGCGGCTGTCCTCGTTCGTCGAAGTAGTGGTGGGCCTCGGTCATGTGCTGCGCTCGTGGGTCTGCCT
>CAVYYE010000007.1:0-228708 GCA_963772655.1 uncultured delta proteobacterium | reverse complement strand
ATTCTTCGACGCAAACGACCCAAGTGGTTCCCACCGATTCCCCTCAATCTCACGCACTCTGGCAACGCGTTTCGCAGCGTGAGCCCTCATCGTCGTAGGCTTCTACTCGGAGGGTCGATGACATCAGAAGCCGATCAGGTTGAAGGTAACAGTGCGGCTCAAGTCAGCAGTCTGTTGGCGCAGCTAGAGGGAGACCTGCGTGCATGCACGAGCGTCGATGTTAGCGTTGAGGGATCATTCGCCAACGTCCTCAAAGGCTGCTTTTTGAAGGCGTTCGAGTTCGCAACGCTAGTACACGAGACGTTGAAGCCGGGTATCGCGTTCTTTGTGGCGCCCTCGCTACGTGGCATTTGCGAGGACTACATAGCCTTGAAATATCTATATGAGAAGCGCACCCGAGACCAGTGCGACGGGTTGTTGACGCAGAAAGCGATGCACCAACTCAAGTCAGCTGCAGACAAACAGGTTGCCTTTTTCAAGCGCGCACGCCCGTATCAACCGGTCTACTCCGTCAACAAGTGGACGGAGTTCCAGGCTGCAAATCATCCGAATGTGCGAAGTATGGCGACTGCCGTTGCGCTCGATGACCTTTACGACTTCATGTACGCGATTACCTCCGACGTGGTCCACTTCAACCCGCGCGTCATTATCAGAAACGCTTGGGGGGAGCATCCCAAGTACTCACATTCGGTATCGCACTTTGACCAATACTACCTATCGATGTGCCGCGTCTACGGCCTCTACTTCCTATGCACATTCGCAGATACCTTCGCGGCCGAGTTCACGCTATCGCCAGACTCCAAGGTCGTCATTCTGCGTTTGGCGCAGTCACTTGAGGATGAACTTCGTTGGCCCGAAGCTGTGACATATGAAGAGATGAACCTCGAGTCGCCCAGCGACATACTCCGCGTCATAGCCAAGGCTGCACACCGAGTTGAGCACGACAGTGAGTCAGCGGATGAGCCGCGTACCGAAGCGCCCCCGAAGAAACGCTCGTGAAAGCTCGCACCCAAAGTCGTAACGCGAAAATAGGATTCAGGATTCAGAAGGAGTTGGGCCAACGTTTCTGCGCAACACCGCTGCGTCAGTGGCAACCAATTCGGACGCAACAACGAACGGACATCACTTCTGTCCTTCCAACAGACGCTGCAGGCCGAGATTCGATAACCGTCAGGGTTGATGAAGCCGATTAGCTTCAACGTGCCGGATCCCAGCTCTAGTAATGAAGTAGCGTGACTGATCAAAGTGAATGTGTGCGTGATCGTCTTCGAGACGTCGCAGCGTTGCTTTTAGGTTCGAGCGCATTCTGGGGTGAACCCATGTATTCAACTCAGCTAGCGTCGCACCTTGAGACCCACGCTGATAGAGGAGGACTCGAATGCGATCGCTCACTTGAAGCGTTGTCTTCAGGACCTTCAGGAAGGTGCCAAACTCCTGCACGACTGGTGCGCGCCGCGAGACGATCCCGTCAATGATGTCGTGGGCTTCATTCGCCGGCACGTTGTGATGGAGCCGAACAAACTCGGCGAGAACCCAATCCAGAATCCCGATCACCAGCGAGGAGTCCTGCAGGTTCGGGTCGATCCCATCGGCAAGGTGCGCGGCGTCCCGGTTGTTGCGAATATCGTAGACGACTCGTAGGGCTCGAGGGATGTGGAGTCGAATGGAGTCAGGCTGGCTACCAGAAGACAAGTTGGCGAGCGTTCGGATGATGCCGTCAGTTCTGAGGCTGGTGCCAAGTGGTGTAAATGTCCCTGTGGTTCGCTCCTCCAATAACCGAAACGCAGCCTCGCAGAAGCGCCCACCCTCAACCTCGGAGAGACGCAGCCGGCCAAGGTAGTAGTTGCCCTTTGCCTCGACATACGCCGCTAGTAACTCATCAACAACGGTTGCGTTGTATGATGCGACGAGGCCTGTCCGAACTGTGGTCAACATCTAGGTGATGCGTTGTTCAGCTACCTCTTGTTCTTCCTGTTTCGGCGCCGCTTTCGCTTCGCACCGTGCTTCATGACCTCCTTCACCTTGTCTTGATCAGGAAGAGCGTCAACAACAGCCTCGCCCTTGGCAGTGATCTGTTTGCTACCTTTGCCGGCCTTGCCCAGGAGCCCCGACCGCATAGCGTTGTTTGACGCCACCGACGCGTTCGAAAAATCGAGTTGTTGCGCTTCGGTATTCAGCGCGATTAACTCCCCTGTCTTGAAGTGCGCAACGCTACGGTAGTGGCGCAAGTAGTACGCTAGGCACGCGATCTTCTCGACATCGGTTTTGGGCTTCTTTCCCGTCAGGAACTGCTTGGCCGTACGTCCGACTAAGGGTGCGGGAGTGACAGTGCCGGCTCCATTTCCCTGCATTCCATCCGGTGCTCCGCCACCGATCTCAACGCCGCCCACTACGAGATTGACGATGCGAAGAGCAACGTCACGCGAGACCTCTTGGTCGACAGATAGTCCCGTACCGATTAACTTCACCCGAAATGTCGCCTTGTCATCGCCCATAGATGGGGCTTCTATAGCACCTTTCCCTGACAGTCCCATCTGTCGCGCACTTGCTGGCGGGTTGACGACGCTCCATATTGCAAGATCACTAGCTGCAATTCCAGCGGCAACATAGCAGCAAGGCGGATCACCATTGTGGGCCCAGGCGACCGTGCAGCGTCGCAACCCGATCGGAAGCGCTCAAACGCGACATGACATTTGCAGCCGGATGGATTCAAGGAAGCTCCGCGTTTCTCGTCGGTGATAGCGCCGTTACGCGAGAAGGAGAGTATGAGCGCCTCGATCAGGCTGTCTCGACGACCTCGTTCGGAGAAACTGAACTCGTCAGCCACACGCGCCGTATCGATGAAGGTGCAGCCAAGATCATTCAGATCTCGCCCGGTGCGGTTGCCACATTCTCCGGTGTCGCCGAGTCCGGGCTCGCGACGTTGCGGGCACTGAGAACGCGGTTGCGTGCGAATCCTGATATCGGTGTCGCGTGTGAGGCTGAGCAGCACCGTGCTGTTGACTTTGACCTACTCATCGCCGGCTGTGAGTCAGGAGCGCCCCGACTCTGGCGCATGTTTCAACAGCGCTCAGCCATCATCTACCTACCCAATACGGGCATGATACTTGGCAGCTCCTCACTCGAACACAAGCAGTGGTTCAACAGTGTCCTCAACATGTCTCCCGAAGGTCTCGACGAGGATGTTGTTCTGGCACGGGCGATTGTCGGTCTGCAGACTCGCGGCCAGGCCCGCAGTGAGTTCGTTCGCGGCGTGGGCGGGGCGTACTTCGGTGCGCGCGCAGACGCGAACGGCGTCCGACTGAACGAGGATCTCTACTACACGATCCACGAGTTCCCATTCCTGAAAAGCATGCAATCGATGACGGCAAGAAGCGTGATGACTGGATGGGGAGATGGGTTTTGCTACAGCGTGGCGATGCTGCCTGTTCACGGTGGCCAGCCGCGAGAACACAGCAAGTTGTGGCACCTGTTCTGGCCGCATGTCCCCGAGATGAATAGGGCTGAGATCCTCGAGAGGATGAACCAGATTGAGACTCTCGCGAGACCCTCGTGCACTTATGTCGTGTTTATTGATCGGGAATCTGGATCACACGTCTTCGTACCCAGAGTTCTTCGCCCTGATCTGGTGCACGCCAAGCCTGAAGAACGTGGCTTTGACTTTGGGTTTGGCGTCCCAATCGAGCGGCTTGTCGATTATGTCGCTCGGGAGTCCAGGACGCGTGGTCTGCCTGGTTTTGCATTCTGCACGAACGAGTTCCCTCCTAACACTCTTTCCTTCCAGGTCGCCGTTCGAGATTTGGATCGCTGTTTCTTGGTCTTACCTCCCTAGTACGACCTGGTCATGAACGCTCTCGTCTAGGCTGAAGGGGCCGCTCGGTTCAGCGCGAGCGACGGCCGGATGCTGAAATACACCGAGCTCCGGCATCCGCTGTGGCGCGCGTGCAAGCGGCGATCGAGTGGCACGTGTGCCGCCACGCGTTCGCGAGTCACCTCGTGATGCATAAAGTGCCGCTAAGGCGGTGCAGGAGCTACTCGGCCACAGCACCGTCCAGATGCCACTGCGGAGCGGGGTCAGACACAAGTTCCACAAGTTTGTGCAGTGCCGGACCGGTCACCCGGACGCGATCGCTCGACACGCCCGCAAGCGCCACTGGTCTGGCACCCACACAAACTTGTGGAACTTGTGTCTGACCCCTTCAGGTTCGAACGCAGTTCTTGCCGGCAGCCTTGGCCGCGTACACGGCCATGTCGGCGGCCTTGATGACCTGCTCTGGTCCGGATATCTGCTCGCCGCTCGCGGCGACGCCGATGCTGACGCTGCCGCGCCACTCTCCGTCGCCGGCGGGAACGCGTAGCATGGTGATCTTCTCGCGCATGATCTCGGCGATGCGCTGCACGCCGTCGAGCGAGGTCTTCGGGCAGATGACCAGGAACTCGTCGCCGCCGAGCCGACACACGACGTCGTCGCTCCGGATCGCGTACTGGATGTTGCGTGCGAGCTCACGAATGACGGCGTCGCCCGCGTCGTGACCATAAGTGTCGTTGATGTGCTTGAATTCATCCGCGTCGATCATCATGCAGGCGAGCGTGGTGCCCGACGACTGCGTCTCGTCCCACAGCTCGGCGATCCGGCGCAACGCGTGGCGACGATTCGGGAGACCGGTCAGCGCGTCGGTCGACGCCAACTCCTCGAGCTTCTGGTTCGCGGCCCTGAGCGCGCGAGTGCGTTTCTCGACCTTGGACTCGAGCGTCTTGTTGAGCTCGACCAGCCGCTTGTTGTCATGGGTCACCTGGGTGAAGAGATTGTTGAGCGCCTTGATGAGCGGCCCCGTGGACTTGTCCGCTTCTTGCTCTTCATCCATGTAGGCTTGGCCCGGACTTCTGCCGGACCGAATCGCCTCGATCTGGCGCGACATGCTCATGTCCAGCACGAGGATGTGATACGCGAGCCAGTTGACGAGAAACTCCACCATGTCTTCGGCCACGGCATGGCTGTCGTCCGACGACATCTTCTCGTGCATGTGCACGACCTGCTGGACGAAGGCGTGGTGAGCCCGACGATGAGACCGCACATGCCTCCGGTCCAACGCATGGCCCTCCATCAAACGCTCTTCTTCGTCGAAGTGGTATCCGGTATAGGCCAGCAGTTCCTCGTAGACATGACTCATGGCCGCAGATGAGGGCTCTCCCTTCGACGTCACACCTCCAAACTCGTTGATCAGCGCGACGAGCCGATGGTGCTGCGCGTCGACGTCCTGCTGGCCCGTCTCGAATCCGCTATTCCACTCGAACAACCTCATGAACGCATCCTCGGTCGGAGTGCCTGGATCGAGCGCGACTCCACCACGCGCAGATCGGTATCGGCCGTCCTCACTGCTTCTGTAGGGCGTCGCGACGACTTTCGGGGGCGGCCAGCAACCGCCCGAGATCAGCTCGCTACCAGGACCGACGGTCAGCCTTCGAGCTTGTCGATGATGAGCTCGATGAACTCGGCCTTTTCGACGGCCTTGTAGGAGTAGCTGTCCTCGAACCACTCGACGACCGGATCGGACTGGCCCTCCTTCATCATCTTGGCCACCGCACCGCGACCACTGATCTCGACGAGCCGCCCGATCACGGCATCGGCGTTCGGGTGGTCCGCGTACCGCTTTCGCAGCCAGGTGAACAGCAAGTAGATGAGGGCCGGGTCGGCCGCCTCCACGAGCGCGGACGAATCCGATGCGATCATGGTTCCTTCCTCGATGCCCTCGAGGATGCGGAGCGCGGCTCGCTGTTGGTGCTCGAACGCCATGGCGCGTTCTACCAGCTCCGCGGGCCCGGTGGCATGGGATGACTGGGGATGACTGGGGTCAGACACAAGTTCCACAAGTTTGTGCAGTGCCAGACCACCTTCCCGTACCCAGTCGCCCCAACACGCGCAATCGCAGCGACTGCTCAACACAAACTCGGACGCAACGACTGGCCTAGTAAATGGGGTCAGGTCAGACCTGCTCGCTGATTTCACCCGAGCAGCACAAGGGTGTGATGGTCTACAACGGGCCGATCGGGGTCGAGTTCGACAGTCGACCGGGCTCAAGGGTTCACGCGAACGAGCTGGGCTTCGCAGACAGACGTGACTTCTGTCTGATCTCGCTGTCGACACTGTTGAAGTGGAATCGTCACGCATTGAACTCCGAAGACAGAACGAAGGAGTTTTGTGAAGCGATCCATACAAACTCGGGCGTTCTCGCCGACCCGTGACCTCCTAGCTAAAGCGCCGGTGATGCGCGTACGCCAAGCGTCGAACCTGATCGACGTACGGTGCGCGGTCCACGGCGGTTCGGAGCGGCGACTTGCCGTATCGCGCGCAACACCCTAGATTCAGACCGTGCGGTCGCCCCCTCGTAACCAACAACGCAATCCGAACGCGGTATCGCGATTCGTTTGTGTTGCCTCTTGCGATGGAGATTCCTGTGACTGCACCCGCTCTCGACATTCTGTACGTGGCCGGCGCGCTCCCCACGGCTGACGCCGATCTCGCGTATCTGACGGCCGAGGTCGACTGGATCGACCGCATGCATGCTCGTCAGACGGCCAGCTTTGGCTCACCGTACAACTACTCCGGCCAGCAGTACCCCACGTGCGTGATGCCGCCGGTCATTGCGGCAATCGGGGACCGCGCCGCCGTTCTCGCGGGACATCCATTCAACAACTGCCTGTGCAACCGGTACGAAAACGGTTCGAACACGATGGGGTTTCACTCGGATTCATATGACGGGTTGGTCGCATCGAGTCGGATCGCCATCGCCTCGTTCGGCGCGTCGCGCACGCTCGTGTTCAGAAGCATCGACAAGCTTCACCGCAGTGAGCTGGTGCTCGAACACGGGTCGATCTTGTTGATGACTCGCACAACTCAGCTCGCGTGGACGCACGCCATCCTCCGGGATGCGACTGCGGACCGGCGGATCAGCGCGACGTTTCGCCTGTTCACCGATCGGACGGTTGCTGCACCATCGCTCTGATTCAAAAAACAAGATCGCGGTCAAGAACGACAATACCTGCGCACGACGCGCGAGCTTCTCCGACGGTGGCCGACGGCCCGATCAAGAAACCTCGTCTGAGAGGTCGCGTATCAGAGCGAAAAAATGGTGGAGGCGGCGGGAGTCGAACCCGCGTCCGCAGAAGCCTTCGAACCAGCGTCTACGCGTGTAGGCACGCCATTTGAGGTCTCGCACCCGCCGATGACGGCCGACCTACGGGTGCGACGAGTCAGCTAAATCTCGACCTCCATGCGCTGACGGTTCTGGAGGTCCAGCCTGATTGTGGCGGTATCTCGTAGCTACAGGCGGAAGCTACGAGCACCGTCGTTACCTGGTTTTATCAGGCAGCGAGAGCAACAGCGCCGTTGTCGTTCGCAGTTGCAGGATTGCCCATTTTTACGTGGCCATGGGCGCCACGACGCGCAGCTCGAACGTCATCATCCACGTCGAAGCCGGTACGCCCCCGATTGTCAAAGACAACCCACTATGGGGTCGGCGAAGCGCCGCGTCAATCGGGTGGGGTCGGAGCGACCCGCCGCCGACGATACCGGTGTCAATTGCTGCCAAGGGGGATGGGCCGTGCGACCCGCGTACTCGACTACAGTGATGAGCGTGCGCTGGTTGGTCGTGCTCTGCGTCGTTTCCGCGTGCGGTTCGAGCTCACCGGAAAACGACCCCGCGGACGCGCCCGGCCCCGGGTCCGCCGACGTCGTGCTGCCACCGCTCGACGGCGGGTTCGACTACCAGCTCGGTGGCCCTTACGAGCCTCCCACGAACGTGATGATCGTCAGTCGCGATCGGACCGCGCCACCGGCGCCCGGGCTCTACAACATCTGCTACGTCAACGGCTTCCAGATCCAGCCCGACGAAGCAGCGATGTGGCAGGCCGAGCACCCGGACCTGATCCTGCGCGATGACAACGGCCAGCCGATCATCGACGTGGAATGGAACGAGATGCTGATCGACGTCAGCACGGCCGCCAAGCGCGACCAGGTCGCGGCGATCGTCGGCGGCTCGATCACCGGCTGCGCCGACGCCGGGTTCGACGCCATCGAGATCGACAACCTCGATTCGTTCACGCGGTCGGGCGGCCACCTGGTCGAGACCGACGCGATCGCGATGATGGCGCGGTTCTCCGAGACCGCACACGGGCGACACCTCGCGATCGCGCAGAAGAACGCCTCGGATCTGGTCGCCCGACATGCCGAGCTCGGCACCGACTTCGCCGTCGCCGAGGAGTGCAACCAGTTCGACGAGTGCGACGTCTATCGCGCCGGCTACGGCGATCATGTTCTGGTGATCGAATACCAGCGCGCGGCGTTCACGACCGGCTGCGGGGCATTCCCGTCGCTCTCGATCGTGCTGCGCGACCTCGAGCTGGTCACGCCCGGCGATCCCGGCTACGTCTACGACGGCTGCTGACCGCGTCCGTTCACAACGAGGTATCGGGGCTCGGGCTCGTGGTCCCACTATCGGCGTAGCCCGACGACACCGCGATGCGCCCGACGCCACCGCCGCCGCCCGCACCGTTGCCGCCGCACGAGGCACCGCCGCCGTTGGTCGCGTTCATGCCACCCACGCCACCGTCACCCCCGGTGGCGCGCGGGCCGGTGCCGCCCTTGGCCCGCATGATGTCGAGGCGACCGTCCTCGCCCGGGCTGGCGTCGCCGTTACCGGTCGAGCTGCTGCCGCCACCACCGCCACCGTTGGCGACGACCGCACCGGCGTTGGTGATCGCGGGCGCCTGGAGCACGATCGATCCCCCCGAGCCACCACCGGTCCCGGAGTTGACGTCCGAGTCTCCGCAGTCGGTGCCGCCACTGCCGCCACCGCCGCCCGCGGTGATCGCACCCTTGGCGTCGATCGCGATGCGGGTGGCCGACGAGATCTGGATCGCACCGCCACCCGCACCTCCGAGATCGGTATTGCAGGCCGTACCGCTACTCGAGCCACCGCCGGCGCCGCCGACGAGCTGCGTGATCGTCCGGTCGCCCGCGCGGTTGCCGCCGTTGCCACCATCGACGGTACAGCCGCTGTTGATGTTGCCGCCGCGCGCACCGGTCTCGCCGTAGCCACCTCCCCCTCCACCGGAGTCGGAGTCGTTCGAACCGTGCGAGCCGGTGCTCCCCGCACCGTCGCCGCTGCCCGCCATCGCACCACCCGGTCCGGGCTTGGTGTTGTGCGCACCGGCATCGAGCACGCCGCCGATCGTGACGTCACCGCCCGCGACGATCACGAACGGATGGCTCCCGACGACGGTCACCACCGCACCGTTCGCGACGTCGAGCGAGCCGACGTGCAGCACGGCGAGATCGGGACCGCCTCCGAGCTGTGACCGGATGTCGAAGCTGTCGCCGGCCGGCAGCGTCACCCCGTTGATCGTCGGCGTGTCGCCGGTATCGATCGTGACGTTGCCGGACAGGGACAGCGGATCGGTGCCGGCGATCCCGTCGTTCGGATCGAGATGAAACGGAGGATCCGCGGCGGGGCCGTCGGTGCCGGGCGGCTGATCGTCACCCGCGGGACCACCACCATCCATCGACAATCGTTGCGGGTCGAACGAGCATCCCGCACACGCGATCGCGATCCAGAACCACGGGCGCACGAGTACATTGTAAGCCGCACGCACGCCGTCGCGACAGCCTTCGGCGGTACGCTCGTGGCAAGTGAGGTCGGTCGTGATCTCGGTGGCTGTGGTTGTATGTGCGAGTACGCCCGCACGCGCGGACGTGCTCGGCCACGATCGACTGCGCGCGCACGTCGACGACATGTTCGCGCACCTCGACGTCGCGACGCTCGATGCGCAGCAACGCGACGATCTCTACGCCAGTCGCACAGCGATCACGGCGGGGCTGTTCGTGCCGATGTTCGGTAGCTATCGCCTCGAGCACCAGATGTTCGGCGAGCTCCGCCCGTCGGCGATCGTGTTCGACTGGGTGCTCGGCGGGCTCGTGCCGATCGGCCTCGGCGTCACCGCCCTCGTGACCTCGGGTCGCACGCGCAAGATCACCGCGTACACGGCGCTCGGGCTCTACGCGGCGACCCGGATCGGGATCATCGTGATCGGGAACCTGCACGTCAGCGAATACAACCGCCAGGTGCGCATCCACCTCGGCGCGGTCCCGACCTCGATGGACAAACCGGTTCCCGCGCTCGTGGTCACCGGTCGCTGGTAGGCACCGGGAGGTTTCTGCTTGACGCGGCGCGCATTCCCCATTAGAACTGACACGTCAGTTCCATATTGTTCCAATGAGTTATCTACGCTCAGAAGCCCGCCAGCGGCAGATCCTCGATTGTGCGAAGCGCGTGTTCGCCGAGCGTGGCTTCCACGCGGCCAACGTCAGTCACATCTGCCAGGCCGCCGGCATCGGCCGCGGCACGCTCTACCAGTACTTCGCGAACAAGCGCGCGGTGCTGACGGCGATCCTGAAAGAAACGCTCGAGCGCGTGCGCGCACGGATGGAGCGACAGTCGATCGGGCTCGACGTCCCGCCGGAGAAGGTTACGCGGAGCGCCGCGATCGAGTTCTCCGCGCGCCAGCTGCGCGAGGTGCTCGAGGTGGTGTTCTCGGACGACGCCACGCTCAGGATCCTGCTGCGCGAAGCGGTCGGGCTCGACGTCGGCGTCGAGGACATCCTCGGACAGATCGACGAGGCGCTGATCGCGATCGTCGAACGCGGCCTCGCGGACGCGCGCGACGCGGGGTTCGTTCGCGACCTCGATCCGCGCGCGGTCGCGACGATGATGGTCGGTGGTGTCGAGAAGCTCGCGTTCGCGGCGCTCCGCAGCGACGAGCCCGTCGATCTCGATCGCCTGGCGCGCGAGGCGACGCGCCTGCACGCGATCGGCATGCTGTCCGATCGCCTCAAACCCGAGAGTGAAGGCCCGACGAAATAGCTGAAAGGAACTCCGAGATGGCGAACCTCACCGAACGCTGGCTCCGGCCGTCGCGACCACGCACGCAGTTCCCGCCGTACGAGTACGGAGACCCCGAGCTCGTTGGCATCGCGCAGGCCCGCACCGACACCGTCGCGCGCATCTACCACAAGGGACACGAGCAGTCGTGGGACGGCCGCGCCGTGCTCGACGAGCTGATCGCGAAGCACGGCGGCATCGAGTTCCCCGCGGACAAGCGCGAGGCCTTCGCGACGATCGCGTCGGTGCTGCTATGGGGCGAGCTCGCGGCATGGTCGATCAGCGCCGACCTCGCGCTCAAGCTCGAAGACACCCCGGCGAAGATGGCGGCGTCGAGCCAGGTGTTCGACGAGGCGCGCCACTTCTACGTGCTGCGAGAGTACCTGTGGCGGGCCGGCGTGCCGGTCAAGCGCCTCGGTGGCTGGAGCCGGCGCCTGCTGGTCGAGCTCCTCGAGACCGACAACCTGATGCACAAGGTGGTCGGGATGCAGCTCCTGGTGGAGAGCACCGCGGTGATCATGTTCCGCAAGATCGCCGAGGCCGAGCTCGAGCCGGTGCTGACCGAGCTCCTCTATTACTTCGAACGTGACGAGGCGCGGCATGTCGGACTCGGCGTGCTGACCCTACCCTCGGTACTGGCGGAACTCTCGGATCGCGATGCGCTCTCGCTGTGGTGGTTCCAGACCCGGATGCAGCTCGAGATGATCGCCGGCGGGATGACGATCAACCCGGCGTTTCTCGCACTCGGGATCGATCCCGGCGCGATGAACCTCGAGGGGTTCCGCTATCACAACGAGATCCTGCGCCGCATGAAACGGTCGCAACCCGATCGCGGCGTCGACCAGCGCTCGATCAAGGGCCTGTTCAAGATGTCGAAGCAGGGGCAGGATGCGTTCCAGGAGTTGTTCTTCCCGACCAAGCCACCATCTCCGTGGAAGCGCGCGTTACTCGAAGTCATGACGAACGTTGCTACTCGCACGGATCGTTGGCTGGCTCGTCACGCTCCCGCGTGAGATCTACCGCTCGGGTAGCGGTGGGGTTGTGACGCACCTCCCACCACCGATGCTCGTGGGAACGTATGGGCGATGGTTCCGAATCGTGGGAAGATGACAACTGAAATGCGTCGTCGTAGTAGCGAGCGTGGGTTCACTCTCGTCGAGCTCATGATCACGGTCGCCATCATCGGGATCCTCGCCGCCGTCGCGATCCCGACGTACATGATCTACATTCGCAAGACCAAGGCGGTCGAGGCGCACCTCGCGGTCGACAAGTTCATGAAGAACATGCGCGTCTACTGGGCGGAGAAGGGCTCGCTTCCCCCGGACTCGACCGGGTGGATGCCGGTGCAGTCCGCGTGCGCCAACGGCGGGAAGACGCCGGCCACGAACATGGCGACCTGGTTCACCGACCCGGCGTTTGCCGCGCTCGAGTTCCACATCGACGAACCCGGCTACTTCCAGTACCTGTGGGACCTGGAAAGCCCGACCGAGGGCACGCTCTACGCGAAGGCCGACTTCGATTGCGACGGCGTGGCCTACGTTCACAACTCCCACGCGGCGATCGTGGGGGGGAACCTGTTCGAAACTCTGGTGTTCGAATCCGACACGGATTAGCAGTCAGTGGCTGACACGCCGTCCACCCAGACGCTCATCGACGTCATCGTGTTCGTGTTCGCGAAGTCGGATCTTCGCGATGTCGTCGGGACCGATGCACTCCGCACGGTGCTCGAGGGTAGTGCGCGCGACCTGTTCCCCGAAGCGGGCAAGCTGATGCTGCAGCCGGTCTACGATCTGCTCGCGGACCAACCCGGGTTCGATGACAGCAAGGTGGTCGCGCCGATGTGCCGGCTCAAGACGTGGGAGAGCCAGCTCAAGACCAAGATCGAGCTACCGACCGCCCTCGCCGACCTCGATCGCCGGACCATGGAGGACAAGGCGATCACGATCGCCGCGTTCGAGAGTGACCTCGACAAGCTCCTCAAGCCCCCCACGAAGGACACCCCGGCCCCGATCGCTCGCGTGCTCGAGAGTGAGACGGTGTCCGAGGAAACCAAGCAGCAGAGCTCGCGGGCCAAGAGGGCGGCCGCGTTCGCGCTGCTCGGGTTGGTCGCCGCCGGCGTCTCGGTCTACCTCACCGTGTTTCGGGGCGGCGACAAGAAGCTGGTCACGCTGGCGCCGAGCGACATCTCGACCGTGATCCCGCTCAAGGACGTTCGCAAGTCGCCGAGCGGCATCATCGTCGCGGTGCTCGCCGACAATAGCTGGATCGACAAGCCGCTGGCGGAACGTCGCGTTCAGATGAAGATGACGATCGACAAGCTCCGCTTGCAGCACAGCACGAGCTTCATGCTGGTCGATTCCACCGGGACTCCGATCGGGACGGTCAACATCCGCAACAAGCCGACCGTCTCGTTCACGTCACTTCCCCATCCCCACTAACTGGCCCACGAACTGGCCCACGAACTGGCCCACGAGCTGGCCCACGAGCTGGCAAGCTAGCAGCGGCGGCGGATCGTGCACGCGGCGAGCGCGATCCCGAGCAGCATCAGCGAGCCCGCACCTCCGCTCGTCGAGCAACCACCCCCACCGTCGGCCGGGTCGGAGACCGGTGGGTCGTCGCTACCACTCGGCGGCGGTGGCGGCGGCGGATTGGGTGACGTGCCCGCGAACTGATCGATGAAGTCGGCGTACGCATCGGTCCGCCGGAAGTGGGCGGGGTCCGCGCAGCCGGTGGTGTCGGAGTACGAGTCGATCCCGAGGATCTTGCCGTCGAGCAGGGCCGGCCCGCCGGAGTCGCCGACGCACGTCCGCGCCGACGTGTCGCCGATCAAGATGGTGTCGGCGCCATCGTCGAGCGCGGAGATCGTCGTGGTGGCGGCGTAGCGCGCGGCATTGTTCTGGCCGAACACCAGCTCGCCGTAGCCGATGATCTCGACCTGCTTGCCCACCATGTCGACGGTCGGCGGCGTGCGGATGAAGTCGAGCGCCGGGACCGCCGTGGGCACCGCGAGATCGATCACCGCGATGTCGGCGAGGAACGGCGGCTCGGTCGAGTAGCTCGGGTGCGGGTGCACCGCGGTGACCGCGGCCAGCTGCGGCACGAGGTCGTCGGCGGTCGGGAACGCCGAGGCATCGGCCGCGAAGAACACGCCGAATTCGAAGCCCGGGTGGTCGACGCAGTGGGCTGCCGTCAACACCGCCTTCGGCGCGACCACGACGCCGGTGCACGTGAACAGCTGCGTGTGATCGGTCGAGTACGCGGCGACCATCACCACGGCGGGATCCCCGGTGTCGATCGTACCTCCGATGATCGGGGTCGAGGCCGCGGCCGGCGAGGTCGGGGCCGACGCGGCAAGTACACAGGCGATCGAGAGCGAGCCGAGGTGACGCACGGGCGGCGGTGTATCACGCGCGGCGGTCGTGAACATCCGTCGTATGCTCGGTCGGTGGTGTCCGACACGCGCGACCTCGATGTGGTGATCGTCGGCGCCGGAATTTCGGGGATCGACGGGGGCTACCACCTCCAGACCGCGTGCCCCGACAAGACCTACGCGATCCTCGAGGCCCGCGATCGGCTCGGCGGGACCTGGGATCTGTTTCGCTACCCCGGGATCCGCTCGGACTCCGACATGTTCACGCTCGGGTTCCCGTTCCGTCCGTGGAGCAGCGCGCGGTCGATCGCCGGAGGCGGCGACATCCTGCGCTACGTCGAGGACACCGCTCGGGCGTTCGGCATCGATCGCACGATCCGTTATCGCCACGCGGTCGAGAGTGCGTCGTGGTCGAGCGAGGACGCGCGCTGGACGCTGGAGGTCCGCACCGACGGCGGGCTCGTCCGTTACACGTGCCGGTTTCTGTACGCGTGCGCTGGCTACTACGACTACGAGCGTCCCTACACACCCGACCTCCCCGGCCGCGAACGCTTCCGCGGCCGAATCCTCCACCCCCAGCTGTGGGATCCCGACCTCGACTACACGAACCAACGTGTCGTCGTGATCGGCAGCGGTGCCACCGCGATGACGCTGGTCCCCGCCCTCGCCGATCGCGCGGCACACGTCACCATGTTGCAGCGGTCGCCGACCTACATCCTGTCGATGCCCGCGGTCGATCGCACCGCCGCCAACCTGATGCGCTGGATGTCCCCGCCGCGTGCCGCCGCGATCGCGCGGTGGAAGAGCATCACGCTGGGCATGGCGCTCTACAGCTTCTGCCGGCGGTTTCCCGACCGCGCGAAGGATCTCCTGGTCAAGGGTGTCGCGCGCGAGCTCGACGGTGCGTCCGATCTGGCGAACTTCGTGCCCGACTACAACCCGTGGGATCAGCGGCTGTGCCTGGTGCCGGATTCCGATCTGTTCGTGGCCATCAAGTCTGGCCGCGTGTCGGTGGTGACCGATCGGATCGCGACGTTCGACGAGACCGGCATCGCGCTGACGTCGGGCACACACCTGCCGGCGGACATCGTCATCACCGCGACGGGCCTGCGGTTGAAGTTCCTCGGCGGCATCGAGGTCGAGGTCGACGGCAAGACGATCGAAGCGTCGAGCTCGATGGTCTACAAGGGCATGCTGCTGAGCGACGTCCCGAACCTGGCGTTCGCCGCCGGGTACACCAACGCGTCGTGGACGCTCAAGTGCGACCTCACCAGCCGCTTCGTGTGCCGACTACTCCGTCACATGGATGCCCGCGGCTACACCAAGGCGTGCGCGCGCCGCGATCCCGCGGTCGTGCCCGAGCCGCTGTTCGACTTCACCTCGGGCTATGTCCAGCGCGCGCTCGCGTTCATGCCCACGCAGGGCGACGTGCGACCGTGGCGGCTGTACCAGAACTACGCGCTCGACCTCGCGGTGATGCGTTACCAGCCGATCGCGAACCCGAACCTCGAGCTGAGCTAGCCGCCCGCGCTATCCCCCAGACAGGGCGCCGACGATCTGCAGCTCGGCGCCGGCCGCGATCGTGGTCGCGAGATCCTCGCAGCGCTCGCCACCGACGAACAGGATCACGTGGCGGCGCACTCGATCCTGCTCGTCGATCACGCGGAACCGGAACCCGGGGAACTGGCGATCGAGATCCGCGAGCACGTCGGCGAGCGTGGCGCCCGTCGCGGTGACCTCGCTCGCGCCGCCGGTGTAGCCACGCAGCTGGCTCGGCACGATCACGCGCGTCATCGTCCGACCTCGGTTTTCGCTCGGCGGTGAAGCGGCCGTGGAGAACAGCCGATCGGAAGAAGACGCCGACGGCTCGCTCGCGAGGTCATGCCGGCTCGCCGCAGGTGACCGAGTAGATGTGCGGGAGGTTGCGGAACAGACAGCGCCAGCTCTGGGCCTCGTCGACCGACCCCCACAACTCGCCCTGCGTGGTGCCGAAGTAGAGGCCGACCGGATCGCGCGCGTCGCCGCACATCGCCTGGCGCTTGACGGTCCACCACGCCTGCTCGCGCGGCATGCCTTCGTCGTGGCGATTCCAGCTCGCACCCGCATCGCGCGTCCCGTACACGCACGGCTTGCCGCCGGGCGACGTGCGCGGCCAGTCCTTGGTGCCATCCATCGGAAACACCCAGGCGGCATCGGGGTCGCGCGGATGTAGCACGATCGGAAATCCGATGTCGCCGACCTCGGCGGGCATCGCCGTGCCGACGCGCTCCCACTTGTTCGACGGGCGATCGATCCGGTAGATGCCGCAGTGGTTCTGGTGCCACAGCCGATCGGGCTTGGTCGGGTGAATCGCGACGCAGTGCGGATCGTGGCCGTACTCGTACTCGGTGCCGTCGGTCTTCTCCGGTGCGAACGACATCTCGACGCCGGAGTTGAGCGGCGTCCAGGTCTCGCCGCGATCGCGCGACTCGAAGATGCCGCCGCCGGACATCCCGAGGTAGAGGTGCTTGGGGTCGCGCGGATCGACGAGGATCGAGTGCAGCTTGCCCCCGTCGGGCGTCTGATCCTTGTCGCCACCGACCCACTTGATCTGATCGGGCGCGTCGTTGAACCCCGAAACCGGCGCCCACGTGACGCCGCCATCGTCGCTACGGAACAGCCCCTTCGGCGAGGTGCCCGCGTACCACACGCCCGGTTCGCTCGCGTGTCCCGGCGTCAACCAGAACACGTGGTCGACCGCGCGTGCTCGCGGTTCGCCCTTGGGGAACTGTGGCGGAGTGGTCGCCTCTTTCCACGTCGCGCCGCCGTCGATGCTGCGAAACACCGTCGGTCCGAGGTGCCACTGGCGTGACGCCGCGAGCAACGTCTTGCCGTCGCGCGGATCGAGCACGACGTGGTGACAGACCTGGCCCAGAAACGTCGGACCGCGGAGCGACCACGTCTGACGGGACGCGTCGGCGTTCGCGATCCAGATCCCCTTGCGTGTCGCGATGTAGAGCTGCAGTGCCATGGCCGCATGCTAGTGCACGAAGTTGCACATCGGGTAGGTGTCGAGCCCACACAGGCAAGCGCTTCGGGCACGGGGGCGACCTTCCTGGAAGGCGTGCGATACTTACGAGCATGGGACTGTCGCCTCCAGCACCTACGCTGGGAGCGCCGTTTGCCCCGGGGACCCGACTCGGACGCTACGAGTTGCTGGCCACGATCGGCAAGGGCGGGATGGCGAGCGTCATCCTCGCGAGACAGCGTGGTCCCGGCGGCTTCGAGAAGACGGTCGTCATCAAGGTCATCCACCCGCACATGGCGCAGGACCGGATGGCGATCAACATGCTGCTCGACGAGGCCCGGCTCGCCGCCCAGATCGATCACCCGAACGTGGTCCACACCTACGAGCTCGGCGAGGCCCACGGCACGTTCTACATCGTGATGGAGTACCTCGCGGGCGAGTCGTTCGCGCGCGTGCTCAAGAAGGCGGCGACGGGTGTGCAGCCACCACTTCAACCGGCGCTCGCGGCGCGCATCGTGGCCGACGCGGCGGCGGGCTTGTCGGCGGCTCACGAGCTGGTCGGCGTCGACGGACGACCGCTCCAGATCGTTCACCGCGACGTGTCGCCCGGCAACGTCGTCGTGCTCTACAACGGCTCGGTCAAGGTGGTGGACTTCGGGATCGCGAAGGCCCAGGGTCGCGTGACCTCGACGCAGGACGGCGAGCTGAAGGGCAAGTACGGGTACATGTCGCCCGAGCAGATCCGGAACGAGGCGATGGATCGACGCTCCGACGTGTTCTCGCTCGGCGTCGTGTTGTGGGAGGCCCTGACGCTGCGACGGCTGTTCCAGGCCGACAACGTCGCGGCGACGCTGATGCAGATCCTGACGTCGCAGCGTGTGCCGCCGTCGCACTTCCAGCCGTCGGTGCCGGCGACCCTGGACCAGATCACGCTCCAGGCGCTGGCCCCCGATCCCCGCGATCGGTTCCAGACCATGGGCGAGATGAAGAAGGCGATCGAGGACGCGATCTGGCAGTCGCGATGCGGAGCCACCGAGGTGTCGTCGCAGATGCAGTGGTGGTTCTCCGACCGCATCGAGCAACGCCGCATGCTGCTCTCGCGCGCGACCTCCGAAGCACCGCTGTCCGACGGCGATATCGACCAGATCGGAAAGGCGTTCAACAACCAGAGCGGCACCGCACCACCCCCGCTCGGGTTCGTGCCGCCGCCGCAGCCCCACCTACCGATGGCGCAGCCACTCGCTTCGGCGTCGATGATGGGCTTCCAGCGGACGCAGCAGCGCACGAACAATCGCAAGACGGTGATCGCGATCGCGGTGCTCGGAACGATCGTGGGGGTGCTCGCGGCGGTGCTGGTCACCGGCGGCGGCGGCGATGGCAACGATGCGGTCGCCAGCGGAACCGAGGTCACCGCGACCACGGAACCGACCAACCCGACGGCCACGCCGATCGCCCCCGAAGAACCCGGCACGGCCGTCGCGGCGGGTTCGGATACCGCCGGCAGCGGCGCGGCTCCCAAACCGCCCGTCGTCCCCGAGGTCGCACCCGACGAGAACGACATCCGCCCCGAGGTCGAGACGCCGACGCGGATCGCCGGGATCGAGCCACCGCCGCCGGAGATCACGCACAAGAAGCCCGAGCGCAAACCCGAGCGCAAACCCGAACGCAAGCCACCGGTCCCGGAGGGTCCGAGCGCCGCCGAGCTGTACAAGAAAGCGACCGGTCAGTACATCGCCGGCAACTTCGACGCTGCGGAGACGCTGTTCAAGCAGCTCCTCGCGAAGAGCCGTGGCAACGCCGCCGCCCACCGCGGCCTCGGGTTCCTCTACCAGCGCACCGGCCGCAAGACGCGCGCGCTCGCCGAGCTGCGAACCTACTTGAGGCTGGCCCCCAACGCGAAGGATGCTGTTTCGGTGAGGAAGCGGATCCAGGAGCTCGAGCGATGAGCCTCCGCATCCCGCTCGCGATCGCGATGCTGATCGCCGCTACCGGCGTGGCGCGGGCCGACGCGGTCCGCGTGTTCCCGCTGTCCGGCGCTCCCGAGCAGTTGACCGGCGCCAAGCTGACCACGACGCTATCCGACGCGATCCACGCCAAGGTGGCGAACGTGCCGCTCGAGGACGCCGCCGGTCTGCTCGAGTGTCTCCCGAAGAACGACGCCTGCCTGGTCTCGGTGGCGAAGTCGCTCCAGGCGGACCGTCTGGTGTTCGGCACGATCGAGCCGGGTGACGACGACAACGCGTTGCGGGTGACGCTGACGCGGTTCGACGTCGCGGGGAACAAGCGCGAGCAGCACACGTTCGAGATCTCCGGCGACACCCCCGACGAGCTCGGCGATAACCTGGTCGCCGCCGCCGGACCGATGTTCGGGCTCGCGCGTCAGGATCCGATCGTGATCGAAGAGGACGATCATCCACCGCCGCCGGAGACGCCGGGGGCCCACGAGGGTGGCGGCAAGATCTCGACGGCCACTTACGTGATCGGCGGTGCGGGGCTCGCGGCGGTCGGAGCCGGCGTCGGGTTCTTGCTGTCGGCGCAGAGCCTGCGGACGACGATCGACAACGCGCCGACGGCCACCGTCCAAGACCTCCAGCACCTCAAGGAGCTCGAAGACGCCGGCGTGCTGCGCACCCGGATCGGCGACGTGCTCGTAGTCGCCGGTGGTGTCGCGCTGGCCTACGGCGTGGTGCGCGGCGTGATGGAGAAACGCTCGTCCGAGTCGAGGCCCGGTTCGCTGTCGATCCAACCCGTGCCGATCGACGGTGGTGCCGCGATCGTGGTGACGGTGCTCCGGTGAGACTTCGCGAACGGCCCCGCCGAGTCTTCGCGCCCGTGCCCCGCGGTCGTCGCCACGTCGCACCGAGGTGGGGCCGCGGAAGCGAAGTCGGGCGACAAGTGCGAGCGCTCGGCATCGCAAGCGTGCTCGCGCTCGCGGCGTGCAGCTTCCCGCGCACGTCCGACCAGTTCACGTGCGAGGTCGACACCGACTGCACGGGCGGCCGGGTCTGCGAGCGCGGGTTCTGCGTGATCGCGACCGACGCGGCGCCGGTCGACACGATCGACGCGCCGTTCTTCGACTGCACGCTGTGGACGCCGACCCCGCGCCACTTCGACCCGTGCGCCATCCCGCAGCCGGCCGGGCCGCTCACCCTCGACATGGCAGGCACGTACACGCTCGACACCGCGACCGGCATGGTGACCAATCCGATGGGCGCGACCTCGACGCCGTCGTCGACCACGGTGGCGAGCGGGTTCTTGCTCTCGGTGACCCAGGTCTCGATCGCCGCCGGCAGCACGCTTCGCGTGGTCGGGGACCAGCCGTTGATCGTGGCGTCGTGGACCGACATCGACGTCGCCGGTGCGATCGACGCCGGCAGCACGGCCGCGGCGCCCGGCCCGGGAGCGAACCCGGCCGACTGCGACAACCGGGCGGCGACCAAGGGCGGCGACTCGGGAGCCGGTGCATCGGGTGGAGGCGGCGGGAGCTTCCAGGGGCTGGGTGGTAACGGTGGCCTCGGCGATGGTGGCTCGCGCGGTCAGGCCGGCGGGACGGTGGCGACCGCGCCGCTGCTGCTCGGCGGCTGCCCCGGCGCCATCGGCGGCACGGGAGACGTGCCCGGCGGTAGCGGGGGTGCCGGCGGTGGCGCGCTCCAGCTCACGGCGCAGGGCATGCTCACGATCTCGGGTTCGATCAATGCGGGTGGCGCCGGCGGCGACCCCGGGCAGCCCGAGCCCAACACCGGCGACGGCGGCGGCGGCGGTGCTGGCGGCTCGGGAGGAATGATCGGGCTCGACGCCGCCAACGTGGTGATCCTGACCGGCGCCGCGATCGCGGCCAACGGGGGTGCCGGCGGCGAGGGCGGCGACAACGATGCCGGAGCACGTGGCGCCGATGGCACGGCCACCGACGTGCGCGCTCCCGGCGGTGCGGTCGGCGGCGGCGGCAACGGCGGCCTGGGCTCCGGCGGGGCGGTCCTGAGCGGCCAGCGCGGGGGCGACGATGGCGACGGCGGTGGTGGTGGTGGCGGCGGTGGCGCCGGGTTCATCGTGATCGCCAGTGGCGTGCCTGCCACGATCGGGACCGCCACGGTCTCCCCCGCGCCCACGACGCTGTGAGACAACAGTAGTCGATGCGTGGCCAGACGACCGCGTTCTCCGTGGACGTGCTCGTGCGGACGTTACACGACGAGTTCCCGGAGCTCGACGTCGAGCGGTTGCGGACGGCTGTCGAACGCGGCGTCGCGAAGGCCCAGAGCTCGTCGCTCGATACCGAGGGCTATCGCGTGGTCGACCTCCACCTTCAACGTGCGGAGGCGACCGAGGAGTCCGCCGAGCGCGCCCAGATCCTGCGCGAGCTCGCCGAGACGCTCGAGCAGCGTGGCGACGCCGAGCGCGGTCTGGTGGTCCGGATCGCCGCGTTCTCGGCGGCCCCCGTGATCGCCGATTTCGATCCGCTGCTGAGGCTCGCCAAGATCACGTTGCGCTGGGACGAGCTGCCGCTCGACGCGATGAGCGCGATGATCGACATCACCGACGACGACAGCCCGCGGCGGCTGCGCGCACTCGCGGAGGCCTGGCAGCAGGTCGGCCGCGTGTACTACGCGGCCGACTGCCTGGAACGGCTGCTGCTGCTCGAGCCCACCGATCCCGAGGCCAACGAGGCGCTCGAGGTGTTCTATCGCTCGACCGGCGAGTGGCCGGTGCTGATCGACTTGCTCAACCGGCGCACGGTACACGTCGCGACGGATCGCGAGCGCTCCGAGCTGTTCCGCGAGATCGGTCTGATCTACGAGCGCGAGCTGTCCGACGACGCCGGTGCGCTCGACGCCTACCAGGAGGCCGATCGGCTCGAGCCCGGCCGCCCCGAGGTAGTCGAGGCGCTCGCACGCCTGGCGTCTCGGGTCGGGCTACCCGAGGAAGAGCAACTCGAGCTGCTCGAACGTGTCAGCGCGATGGCGAGCACGTCGATGCCGAGCAAGGAACGCGCGGTCACCTTGGTGCGCGCCGCCGAGATCGCGAAGAACCACAACTGGGACAAGGCGCAGGCGCTGTTCGAGCAGGCACGCACGGACGATCCCGACCTCCCGACCGCGGTCGACGGTCTCGGATTGCTCCTGCGCGATCGCGGCGAGCTCGCGGCGGCGAGCGACCTGTATGTCAAGGCGGCGGATCGCCCGGCGATGAGCGGCGAGCGATCGCGCTGGCTCGCCGACGCCGCCGACCTGCGCGTCGCACTCGGCGACTTCGAGGATGCCAAGGAGCTGTATCGCGACGCGCGGCGCGCCGACATCACCAACCACCGGGCCGGCGTCGCGCTGGTCGAGTTGTGCTGGGATACCGGCTCGCTGGTCGAGCTCGCACCGATTCTCGACGAGCTGTGCCGCACGACGTCCGACCCCGACCGGTTGCGGCAATACCTGCTCCAGCGCTCGAAGGTCGCGGTCGAGCTCGGCGAGGCCACCAACGCGCGCAACACGCTCGCCCGTGCGATCGATCTCGCGCCGACGGACGCCGAGGCGCGCCGCGAGCTCGCGAACCTGTTGTTCGACAACCAGGAGTGGGCGCGCGCCCGGCCCCTCCTCGAGAGCCTGCTCGAGGACGAGGACTTGCTGCCCGAGGACACCCGCGTCGAGCTTCACTACCGGGTCGCGCGCTGCGCCCACCTGACCGGCGATGCCGACGAGGCCGCGCGCCACGCCAACATCGCACTCGCGCTCGCACCGGGGCATCGCCCCGCCCTGCTCCTGCGCGCCGAGCTCGAGCAGCCGGATACCGACGCACTCCTCGCCGACCAGCTCGCTCTCGCCAACAGCGCTCCCCTCGAGGAGCGCGCCCCGCGGTTCGCCGCGCTGGGCGATCGCTATGCCGAACGCGGCGATCGCGCGACCGCACGCGAGATGTATCGCGAGGCACTGTCGTACACGCCCGAAGACCACATGCTGCTGACCAAGTCGCTGGAGCTGGTCGCCGACGAGGGCGACTGGAGCTACAGCCAGGACCTGCTGCAGCGCTTGATCGACACCGAGAGCGATCCGAAGGTCCGCGCGCGCTATCGCCACGCGTCCGCCCAGATCTCCCGCGACGAGCTCCGCAACCACGAGCGCGCGATCGCGATGCTCGAACAAGCGCTCGACGACGATCCGATGTCATTTCCGGTCGCCGACGATCTCGAGCTCCTGCTCGGCAACGCGACGGATCGCCAGCCGCTGGTGAAGTTCTACAGCAAGCGCCTCGAGCAGGTCCGCGAACAAGAAGGCCGCCCCGGCGAGCGCCTGCGGTTGTGGGACCGGCTCGGCGAGCTCCTGCTCCAGCTCGGCCAGCGCGAGGACGCGATCGTCGCGTTCGACGTCGCCGTGCAGCTCGCACCCGAGAGCGTCGAGCGTCGCCAGCGACTGGCCGACCTCTACCTCGACGCCGACCGCAAGCACATCCCCGCCGCGATCGTGCATCACCACGCCGTGCTGCGCTCCAACAAGCGTCGCGTCGCGTCCTACGAGGCGCTGCGCACCCTGTATCAGCGAGCCGGCGAGCTCGCGCGCGCCCACGCGATCGACGAGGCGCTCGCCGCGCTCGCCGATCACGTGATCGACGATCACGTCGACCGGCTGTTCGAGGGCGAGGCCGGAGATACGCTGCGTACCGGCCGAGCCGGAGGCAACAAGGACCGCAAGTTCGCGCCGCTCGCGAACGAGGACTGGCTGGCACTCGCTCGCGTCGATGTCGACCTCCAGCTGTCGGCGTTGTTCGGGCTGGTGGCACCGGCACTCGCCGCCGAACGCGCGCGTATGCGGCCACCGCCCGAGTGTCCGGCACGCGAGCACGAGGTGCCCGACCCGATCGCGCGCGTGGTCGTGCGCGTGGTGCGTGCGTTCGGGATCCCGCGCCCGCCGATCTACTTCGATCGCGCGCAGCTCGCCGGGCTCAAGGTCGTGATGCGAGTGCGCAACGGTGTGCTCGTCCCGGTGCTGATGCTCGGACCGTCGTTGTCGGCCGACGATCCCAAGGCGCTGATGTTCACGCTCGCCCGCCAGCTCGCCGACCTCCGCAACGACCGGATCGCGCGCCTTCTGTGCCCGCGGCCGAACGAGCTCGCGCAGATCGTCGAGCTCGCCACCACGCTCGCCGCGCGCGCCGACGAGACGGCAGCGGGGGCCGGCGAGTCCGGCGGTCACGCTTCGCGCTGGCTCGCCACCGTGCTCCACCCGGTCGAGCTCGATCAGGTGCGCACGCTCGGCACCCGCATTCGCGAGCGCGGGCTCAATCCGATGACCAGCGCCCTCGGGTGGCTATCGACCACCGATCGCGCGGCCGATCGGATCGGCCTGGTCGTCGTCGGTGATCTCGGGGCGTGTGCGCGCGTTCTGGCCGCCGAGCCGCAGACCACGGCGAACGACGTCAACCGGGTGCTCGAGCTGATCTGGGCGAGCACGACGGAGGAAGTCCTCGACGTGCGAGCGCGCGTCGAAGGCTGGCCGGCCCCGGCGGCGCCGCCTCGACTGCCGGGCGTGCCCGACGTCAAGACGTCGTCGTAGTCGCTCGCGACGTCTTACAGCGACTGGAGGTACGCGACCAGGTCCGACAGCTGCTGGGCATCGAGCTGCGACGTGTGGCCGTGCTTCTCGCCACCACCGCACGCGATGTTCGCCGGGTCGAACCGATCGGCGAGCGTCGCCGCACAGCCACTGTGGATGAACGGCGCGCGCGCGGCGACGCCGAGCAGGCTCGGTACCTTGAACACGCCACCCGTGCCGACATCGACCCGCGCGTTGTTGGTGAGTAGCGGCCCCGAGTGGCACGTCGAGCACTGGGTCTCGGCCGAATCGAAGATCGCGCGGCCGCGATCGACGGCGGCCTGATCCGCCACCGGCAGCGGCGCCGGTGCGGGCACGCGGTCGAGCCACGGCCCGAGCGACAGCAGCTGGCTGTGCGTCGGCGTGCCGGCCGCCATGCGGTGGCCGAACACGTCGGTCATCAGCGCCCCGAGGTCGGCCTCGTCGCCGGCCCAGTGGTAGGGCGAGCGAGCGAGGATGCCACCCGCGATGCTCTGCGTGCGGCGAGCACCGAAATCGAACTGCCACACCAGGCCGTCCTCGCGACCTTCGGGGTGACACGACGCGCACGCCAGACCGACCGGCGTCTGCTGGTGGAACATCGCGCGGCCCGAGTCGTAGCCGAACTGGCCGGGCAACATGATCGTGTGCGCCTCGTTGGTGGGCGTGTGCACGACGAGCGCCGGCGCCTCGGGATAGAACACGACGAGGTCGCCGGACGGCGTGTAGTCGACCGAGGTCGGCGTGCCGAGATCGTCGTCGATCATCGGAGCGACGTCGTCGCCGTCATTGGGGAACGGACAGTCGTTGTCGTCTTCGTGCGCCGTGACGATCGCGCGGATCTGGCGGACCTGGTGGTTGCCCGCGAGTACGACCGCGAACCGATCGCCGCTCGGGTTGACCGCGAGGTCGACCGGCAACGCGCCGAACACCGCCGGCGCGAGTGCGAGCGGGATGTCGGTGGGACCGACGACGGTGAGCGCGGCCTCGACCGGCCCGCCGCTGCTGCCATCGAAGCTGAAGTTGCAGCCGCCGCCGTACCCGCCGGTCTGCTGGGTCCCGAGCTGACGCTGGACCTGCCGCTGGTGGAGCATCAAGATGTTGCCGTCGGGCAAGGCGATCGTGCGCCACGCGACCGCGGCGATCGCCGGGACCCGACCGTCGTTGTTGGGATCGTTGGTCAGCTCGCCGCCCGACAGATCGAGGCGCCGGACGTCGGGCGACTGGATACGATTGATCTCGACGCCGGCGGCGTCGACCTCGACCAGCTCGGCGGTGCGGAACCGCGAGATGTAGAGCTTGCCGTTGGCGACGACGACATCGCGAAGATCGCGATCGAGCTGGAGCCGGCGGGTGGCGTCGCCGCCCGCGGCGGGGAACGTCACCAATTCGCCCGACGTGCACGCGACGTGGATCGAGTCGCCCGCGGGGTCGTAGGCGAGCCCCCGCGGCTCGGCGCACACCGGACGGCGGCCGAGGATCTCGCCGGTCGTGGCGTCGACATCGACCATCGCACCACCGCGACGAAGCGCGACGTGGATCCGACCCGCGGCATCTTCGATCACACGGCCGGGCTCGTCGTTGGCCTGGAGCGGGATCTCGATCGCCTCGTTCGTGGACAGGTCGACCGTCACCAGACGATCGCGATCCGGATCGGCGACGAACGCGTGGCGACCGTCGGACGTCACGTGGATCGTGCCACCGGTGATCGGGACGCCCCACGACGGCGGCGGCGTGTCGGACGGTGCGGTGGTCGGCGGCTCCTGACAGGCGAGCGCACCGAGGGGAAGAACCGCGGACAGAAGGAGCGAGGAGAGGTTCCGTTTCACGAGAGGTCCTTTCGAGGCGGTCCTAGAACCCGCCACCGGCGGTGGGCGCCACGTCGTCGCCGAAGAAGCAGTCGTCGGGATATGCGGTGTAGCGAACCGTCATGTGCACGGTGTCGCCGGCGAACCCGACGTCGCACGAGTCGGGGCTGTAGTCGATCGACACCCGCTTCATCGCCAGCTGGCAGAGTGCCGGACAGGCGTCGACATCGACCCGGCAACTATCGACCTTGAGCTGCAAAGATGGGTCGGCCGGGGTGTCCACGGTGAGCTTCTTCTCGACCGGGGTGCCCTGACAATCGTAGGAACTTCCGCAGGAGGTGAGTGGAAGGAGCGCGGCTCCCACACACCCACATAGCAGCAGGCGTCTCATCGTGCCGCGAGCTTTGCAACGGCCACGCCATCGGTGATGCGAGCCAGATGAATGACTTGCGACGCCACACCATGAAGGCGACGAGGATCGACCGTCGATCCACGTCAGATTTCTGATGGGGTGCCTGGCTTTACCGCCTCGGCACCTGCCAGCGATCGAGCGAATCGATCGCTCGGGTGACATAGATGTCGTCGATCGGTCGCGGGGTGAGTGCGGGATCGATCCCGGCGAGCGCCTCGGTCGTCCGCGTGTGGGGCCACGGACCCATGCCGAGCGTGAATCGCTCCGGAAAGAAGGCGGACAGCGCATGGAGCCGACCGCGCGATCCGGCGAGCGCGGCGCGGAACTCGGCGTAGCTCGCGGGTCGCACCGAGCGCGTCTTCGCGAGCGCGCGCCCGACCCCCGCGAACGACAGCGAGTGCTCGACGTTCGCGAGGTGGTACGCGATCGCGGCACCGGGCGCGGGCGGCCGCTCGCTCGCGAGGGCGCAGATCGCGGCCGCCACGAAGTCGACGGGAGTCATGTCGAGCACGGCGTCATCCCGATCGATGTAGAGCCCGAGCTCGCAGCAGCCCGCGAGGTAGCGGCACACGAAGTCCTCCGCGTTCCCGGTGCCGCGCAGCGAGTGCGGCGCGATCATCGCCGGGCGATACACGGCGCTCGCGAACCCCGTGGCGCGCATCACGTGGCGCTCGGCGATCCACTTCGACAGTCCGTACGGTGTGCCGGCAAGGGCGGCATCGAGATCGAGCGAGGTGGTCTCGTCGCCGCCGGCGGGCACCGTGCTGATGGTCGACACGTGGTGCATGGTCCACGCGCGATCTGGTGCGCGCGCCGCGAGCTCGAGTAGCGACCGCGTGCCGAGGACGTTGGGCAAGCGCAACGCGGGGTAGCCCGCGAGCCAGCTCACCACCGCACCGGCGTGGATCGCGGTGTCGATCGGAGGATCGAGCGCGTCGAGCGTTGCCGGTAACAACCCGCAGGACGGCGCCGCGAGATCGCCGGCGAGCGCGTGTACCGCGGTGGCGACGTGGCTTGGAATCTCGCGCGCCGCGAGTGCCGCCGCGAGCTTCGCCGCCGCGACCGCATCGTCGCCCCGGCGGTCGTCGGGCACGCGCACGAGGCAGGTCACCTCGAGCCCGCGCTCGACCAGCGCCTCGGCGAGGTGCGCCCCGAGGAACCCGGTGGCACCGGTGAGCAGCACGTGTCTGGGCGGTTGGCTCGATGCGGCCGACACGGGGGCGATCACCGGCAGCTCGAGGTCGGCGACGGCGAGCTCGCGAAGCGTGACGGGCGCCGCCACGTCGGCGAACCGCGCGAGGCGATCGGCGAGCTCGCCGAGCGTGGCTGCCTCGAACCACCACGCGAGCGGCACGTCGCGGCCGAGCTCGTCGGACAGCGCCGCGAGGATCTCGGCCGAGGCGAGCGAGTCGATCCCGGCGTCGGCGAGCAACTCGTCGAGCGCGATCGCGCGACCGATCGAGCGGCTCGCCACGCGCGCGACCCGGCGGCGCAGATCGTCGTCGGTGTCGTCGCGGTCGGGCTCGCCGTCGCCCGAATCGCCCGACGAGTCGATCGATCGATTCGACGCATCGCCGGCGAGCTGGGCCAGCCGTTCGCCGTAACGGGTCGCGAGCGCGCGGCGGGCGAGCTTGCCGTTGGCGGTGACGAGACCGGATTCGAGCGTGAACGGCTCGCTCGAGAGCATCACGCCGCGTGGCAGCTCGTAGGCCGCGAGTCCCGCCGCGGTGCCGTGTGCGCGCAACGCCGCGGCGACCCGCAGCGGTGCCTGCGGATCGGCGCACGAGGTCTCGAGCGAGCCGGGGGTAGCGGACAGCGCCCGTGCCAGCGCGTCGGCGTGCGGCACCACGAGCGCGGCGACGCCGGTGGCGCCGGCGACCGCGTGCACGAAGATCCGATCGACGAGCGGGCAGGTCGCGAGCGCGGTCTCGATCCGCTCTGCCGACACGAACTCGCCGTGCGCGAGCTTGACGGTGTTGCGTAGCCGGCCGACCACGCGGATCTTGCCGGCGGCATCGCGCTCGCCGAGATCGCCGGTGGCGAAGAACCCGTCGGTGTCGAACGCGGCGGACGTGGCATCGGGATCGCCGAGGTAGCCGGTGATCGCGTGCGGCGAGCGCACCCAGATCTCGCCCCGCGCGACCTCGCCGTTGCGGGGCGAAGACTGATCCGGGAGCGGTACCAGCTTGACCTCTGCCTGCGACGCGACCGCACCGTCGGTGGCGATCGTTCCGACCTCGGTCGAACCGTAGCCCTCGCTGACCCAGATATCGGAGAAGCAACGCTTGAGAAACCCGAACACCTCCGCGCTGACCGGTGCGCTGCCGATCGAGATCGCCTCGATCCGACGGCCGAACGTCGCGCGCGCCTCCGCGAGCGCGCGTCGTTCGAGCTCGCCGCGCGAGGCCTCGGGCTCGGCCGCGATCAACGCGCGCAACCGGCGGCGATAGCTCGCGTGCAGCACCTCGAACAACCGCGGCACGGTGCCGAGTGTGGTCGGCTCGAACGCACGCAGCTCGTCGAGCAGGTGTGCGCCGCCCCGCGCGGCGAGCAAAGCTCGCCCGCCCGCGACGGATCTTCCTTGGGCGCGCGAGAACGCGATCGTGCCGCCGTGGATCAACACCGACGGCAGGTACATGCGCTCGCTGAGATGTGACAGCGGCTGGAACGACAGGTGGCGCGGCGAGTGTCCGATCTGGTAGCTGGCCACCATCGCGAAGAATGTCTGGTACGTCCGCATCGCGCCCTTGGGTGCACCGGTCGATCCGCTGGTGAACAGCACGGCATAGAGATCGTCGGGGCGACGCGGCACGGGCGCCGGCACGCTCGCGGGATCGATGCCGGCACCGGCGCGCTCGATCGCGGACAGGCCGTCGGGGCCGTCGTCGTCGACGGAAACCACCCGGAGGGTCGGACCGATCCGGCGTAGCCGATCGGCATCGCCGGCCTCGCATACGACCGCGATCGTGTCGTGAGTCGCGGCGATCCGATCGAGGATGAACGCGAGCCGATCGTCCGGCTCGTCGGGAGACACCGGCACGCTGACGTAGCCGCGCACCAGTCCCGCGAGATCGGCGACCAGCCACTCCGGGCGACTGCGGAGGCACAACACGAGCACGCACCGTCGATCGGCGATGGCGGGATCCTCGAGCCGCATCGCGAGCCCGCGTGCCACCGCCATCGCACGTGCCCACAGCTCGCCATACGTCGCGACCGGGGTGTACGCATCGCCATCGCGTGCGACCACCAGCGGGCGATCGCGAAACAACGCGAAGCTGCGGCGAAGTGTGGTCGTCAGATCGTCGGTCGCGAGCTCGGCGGCGAGCACCTCGGCGGCGGTCACCGCGAGCACGACAGGCTGGTCGGACTCGAGCTCGACACGGATGAACCGCGCGACCACACCCTGCGCGAGCTCGCCGGCGATCGAGATCCGGCCGGCATGACTCGCGAGCTGTCCCGCGGTCGCTCGAAGGACCACGCTGTCCGACGGCGGCGACCCGTCGGGACGAACGTACCCGTAGCCACGGATCGCGATCCGCGTCGCGGCGGGCACCACCTGGATGTCGATCCGCAGACTGCCGACGTACATCGCCTTGCCGAGATCGAGCTCCCACCATGGCGCGGTCTCGGCGAGCGTGGGCTCGGCGAACGCGGTCAGCTCGCTCGACGGTGTGGCGGGTGGCGATACCGGTGTCGTCGTCGATCGCGCACTCGACTGGGAGGTGTACCGATAGCAGGCGACGTCGGCGACCGGTACGTGCTCGACGGCGCCGTCGAGCTCCGGGGCGAGCTCGCGTCGTGCCAGGCGAGGCTGCACGAGCACGCGTGCGCGGGCGGATTCGATCACGAGGTCGCGCGCCGCCAGCGTCAGGGTGCCCAGCATCGTGTCGTCGCGCACGACCGCGAGCATCCAGCCGTCGCGCCAGCGGTGCCCCGCCGGCAGGCGCCCGACGTCGAGCCGCAACGTCGCGCGTGAAGCATCGAGCTCGACGACGAGCTCCTGGTTTTGATCGGAGACGGCGATCGAGAACGCGCTGGACGCAGGCTCGAACGGACCACCGTCGAGCGAGGCGACGAGTGCGCGACGCGCCAGCTCCACCATCAACCAGCCCTCGGCGGGCGTCCACCTCACGATCGGCGGCATGCGCTAGAACGCGACGGTCTTGGCGACCGGTGTGGTGGTGCCCGTCGCGGTCACCGAACCGCGCATCACGATCCGGCCGACGCCACCACCGCCACCGCCGCCCTGGCACGCCGCGTTGCCTCCCGTGGCCGGAGCATCGCGACTGCCCCCGGCGCCGCCGGCGCTACACGAACCCCCACCGGCGGGACCGCCGCTCGCCGGCACCGTCGTCGTGCTGCCGTTCGCTCCCGACATCCCGGCCGTCGCTTCGCACGCCGCGCCACCACCACCGCCACCGTTCGCTGCCAGCGTGCCGGTGAACAGGATCGTCGGTGCGTGCAGATAGATCGCACCGCCCGCACCGCCACCACCGCCGCCACCCGAGTCGGCGGTGCACGTGGCTCCGCCCTCGCCGCCTCCACCACCGACGTCGATCGTGCCGTCGATCGTGAGCTCGCGCAGCGCCGACAGCTGGAGCGCGCCACCACCACCTCCACCACGCGAGCCCGTCGTGCACGTCCCTCGCCCGCCGTCGCCACCCGCGCCACCACCGCGGAGGACCGCGATCTCGTCGACGCCGCGGGGGATGCCCGGCGTCCCCCCGGAGGACTGATCGGCGCTTGGACAGTTCCCGCCGCCGCCGTCGCCGCCGCTGCCGCCGGCGCCGCCGAAGCCACCGCCGCCACCACCACCGCGAACCGTGGTGCTCGAGTTGCCGGAACCTCCATCGCCCGTCACGGTGCCGACGACATCGCCGCCGGGTCCCGGTGCGGCCCCTGCCCCCGCAGCGGTGATCGTTCCGTGGACCTCGATCGTGTTCGCGATCACCACCAAGGGTCGCGAGCCGGCGACGACCATCGAGCCGCCGGTCTCGACGATCAACGTGTCCGCATGGACCAGCATGAGCTCGAGCCCCGACGACGCCTGGGCGACCGCCTCGGTGGTGACGCCGGTAGCCAGCCCCTCGATCGTGAGGGCGGTAGTGTTGACCTGTTGCTTGCGCGTGATCGTCAGCGTCCCGGTGCCCGCGGTGTCGAACCCGCTCGGGACATGGGGAATCGCGCCGTGCGCGACCAATCCATCACCTCCCGACCGCGACGGTGCGTAGTTGCATCCGGCAAGCGCCAGTAGCAGGACCCCCCGCACGACCCGAGCTTACCTCGTCGAAGCGGGCCCTCCCACCACTCGATGGAGGACGGGTGGTACGGTCGCCCCGTGAGCGACTCGAAAGAACTGCGTACCGACCCGGCCTGGCTCGATGCCCACTGGATGCCTTTCACCGGCAACCGGAACTTCAAGGCCCATCCACGAATGTTCGTCGCCGCCGAAGGCGCGTACCTGACGACCGCCGACGGCAAGAAGGTGTTCGACGGTCTATCGGGCTTGTGGTGTTGCGGTCTCGGTCACAACCGGCGCGAGATCGTCGAGGCGATCGCGAACCAGGCCAAGACGCTCGACTACGCGCCGGCGTTCCAGTTCGGTCACCCGCAGTCGTTCGCGCTCGCCAACAAGATCAAGGAGCTCACGCCGGCCGGGCTCGACCACGTGTTCTTCACGTGCTCGGGCAGCGAGTCCGCGGACACGTCGCTCAAGATGGCGCGTGCGTACTGGCGCGCGAAGGGCAAGGGCACCAAGACCCGCCTGATCGGCCGCGAGAAGGGCTATCACGGCGTCAACTTCGGCGGCATCTCGGTCGGCGGCATCGGCGGCAACCGCAAGCTGTTCGGTCCCACGCTCGAGACCGATCACATCCCGCACACCCAGGTCGCGCTGTACGCGAAGGCCGACGCGTTCACGCGCGGTCAACCGAAGACCGGCGCCAACCTCGCCGACGATCTCGAGCGCGTGATCGCGCTGCACGACGCGTCCAACATCGCCGCCGTGATCGTGGAGCCGTTCGCGGGCTCGGCCGGGGTGGTGATTCCGCCGGTGGGGTATCTGCAGCGGCTACGCGAGCTGTGCACCAAGCACGACATCCTGCTGATCTTCGACGAGGTGATCACCGGCTTCGGTCGCACCGGATCGATCACCGGATCCGCTGCGTTCGGGGTCACGCCCGACATCATGAACCTCGCGAAGCAGGTCACCAACGGCACCCAGCCGCTCGGTGCCGTGGTCGCCAAGCACGAGATCTACGAGACCTTCATGGCCGCGGGTGGCCCCGAGTACCTGCTCGAGTTCCCACACGGCTACACCTATTCGGCGCATCCGATCGCGTGTGCGGCTGGCGTCGCGGCACTCGACCTGCTGGTGTCGTCGAAGGCCGTCGAGCATGTCGCCGAGCTCGCGCCGTACTTCGAGAACGCCGTCCACTCGCTCAAGGGCGCGAAGCACGTCACCGACATCCGCAACTTCGGTCTCGCGGCCGGGTTCACGATCGATCCGGTGCCGGGCGAACCGGCGAAGCGTCCGTTCGAGATCGCGATGAAGATGTTCGACAAGGGCTTCTACGTTCGGTACGGCGGCGACACGATCCAGCTCGCGCCGCCGTTCATCACGGAGAAGCCTCAGATCGATAGCCTGATCACCGCGCTCGGCGAGACGTTCAACGCGACGGCGTAGTCGTATCTACGGGTCGCCGATGCGCGTGAACGAGAGCTCGAGCTCGTCGGGCAGGTAGTACTGACTGTCGTCGCGGAACCACCAGCCGTCCTGCCGCACGCCCGCGAAGCCACCGATGAAGTCGCCGCGGTAGTACCCCGCGCTAACCTCGGTATCCACGAGCGTCGTTTCGGTCGGTCGCAACATCGCGAGTGACTCGGGAAGCTCGGGGAGCTGGTAGGACAGCGTTCCGGGGGGGACCGTCAGCGTCCACCGCACGTTATCGGCGGTGACGGCACCCGGTACGGTCCACGCGAGCTGGATCAGAGCGGCATCGGTCTTACCGAGTGGAGACCATGGTGACACCTCGACGATCGGGCGACTCGGATCGGCCGTCGCGGTCACCGTCGCGGTTGCCAGCGGCGGCAACGCATCCGCGAGATCGATGTCGAAGCTCGATGCGGTCGACTTCACGCGCCGATAGATCCCTGTCTGACTGATCCAGTTCGGCTGGGTCGCGACCGCCTCGATCCCGAACGCGTCCGCGAACCCTTTCGGGCGGACCGCGTCGACCTGGACGGTCGGCGCGACTTCGGGGATGCCGTAGTCGGTCGCCGCGTAGGCGATACCGTGTTGCAGCTCCTCGGTGTGCACCGAAGCCTCCGCCGAGCCCGCCGCCAGCGACACGCCGATCTGGACCGGCTGCCAGTCGGTGCTCCATGCAGACATCGGGGCCATGACCGCGCCACCGGGGACGAGCGTCAGGTCGGTCGCGTCGCCGAACGCCAGCGGATTGCCATCGACATCGCGCGCGATCGCGAGCACGGCCACTCCACCGATAGGCGCACACGCGGTGGGGCGGGTCTTGGTGTCGGTCATGCTCGGGTCGTCGAGTGTGTCGATCGAACACCCGTGCTCGATGTCGTAGCTGGTCGCGTTGGTCACGGAGCCCGGCAGCGAGACCACGAGGTCACCCGCACCGAACCACGGATCGAAGTCGGGTCCGCGGCTGATCCTGTCGTTCAGCTCGAGGCCGACGATCGTCTCGATGTCGTAGTTCGTACCGTTGGCCGTGTCTCGGCTGCGGATCACGGTGACCAGCGAGTGCCGCGCGACGTCTTGGGTGGCAATCCCGGCGACATCCGTCGTGATGACCATCGCCAGCGTGCCGTCGGCATTCTGGAACACGACCTCGGCACCCTGCACCGGGTCTCCTCCCTGATGCAGCTCGACGGTAACGGGTCCGACGGCATCGTCAAAACTGAGACGACCACACGCCGACACCACGATGAGGATCACGAGGTACCTCACGACATCACCATCATATCGAGTCGCGCCAAACTCCGCGAGGTGCTCGGGTGTGCGGGAAAGTGGTCGACTCGGCCCACCACAGCTACCGCCCACACCCTCCCCCACCATGCCGTCCCCCACCTGCCGTCCCCCACCGGGGTTGCGCTCCCACCCGAGTCAACAAGCATCTTTTCAAGGATCCGCAGATGCCGACCACGTGGCGCCCCTGAACGTCACCGTCTCCAACTCGACCACGCCGCAACGACGCGAATCGTTCGATTCGCGCTGGGGCGAGCAATCGGATCAGCTCAATTTTTCGGGCGCAGTGACGGCGACGCCCATATAGCGATGAATCCCGTAGGTGCCGTATGGAAACGGAATGGGTTTGCCGGCTTTGAGGGCCAGACGCGCAGCTCGATGCTCCCGAATGAAATCGTGGTCACGCTGCACCGCCTCGACGAGCGCCCAGAGATTCTTGGCGGCAAACTTCGGTCGCAGACCGCGACGTGGCAGGCGACTGGTGGGCGAATCGCGCCACGACTGCCGCAACACCGCGTAGCGGCCGAGCACGCGCTTTCGCTTTCGCGCTTCGTCTCGCTCGACCGCTTCCACACGCGAACGCACCTCAGCCAAGATCTCTTCTCGGTCGCCGAGGTCGGGAGGAATCAATAACTCCAACGTGACTTCCTCCGGCATGTCGCCGTCCTCGGCGAAGAAGAACCTCGGTCGCGTCGCGTGTACTGCCCGTCCGCATTGCAGGGCCTCGTAGCCATTCGCACCGGGCCAGTCTCGCACTCGCGCGACGAGCCCGTCCTTCACAGGATTGGTCGCGGTGTAGACCAACTTATCGATCACTGCCTCGACCGTCTCGAGCCGTACGACGCTCGGCTGCGCGCTCGAGAAGAAGTTCTCCTGGCGTCCCCGGTACACGTTCATGCACTTCGCAAGGAGCTTATGAAAGTGCTCGTTGAACGCCGGGCCATTGCCGTGGCGGTCGAATACCGCGTCGTGCAGATGGTTCGACATCTGGGTGAAATCGAGCACCGTCATCTCGTAACGCTGCGCCGCCACCGCGAGGCAATAGATGAACGCGTTGTTGGACTCGCGATCGGGCCGCAACAGGAACTGACGCTGCGTGCAGTTTCGCGTCATGAACAGGAAGGAGCCTGGGTAGATGGCGCGCGGAAGCGTCACGCTCGTGAAGAGCTGCACGCCCCTTGCCAACGGCAACTGCGGCTGAACATTCACGCCACATTGTCAGATGTCCGGCTATCGGACATCTGTGTTCCGGACTCCGGCCGGACACGGACAACAATCACCCTCCGCGGACCGCAACCCCGGTGGGGGCAACACGATGACTTCGCGATTTCGCAACGCGGATCCACAACCCCGGTGCGGGGCGAACACGATGACTTCGCGATTTCGCGACGCGGGGATGCCGAGCCCGGTGGTCTTCGCCGCCTCGCCGATCCGCATCACCGAAGCCTCGCCGATCCGCATCATCGAAACCCCAGCCGATCTCCGAACCGCGCACGCAGTGCCGCTTTGCCCGCCGCCCCGAGGCCGGGCGCCCGCACGACGAAGTCGTCGAGCTGCTCGAGGTGCTTGCTCGCCGCGAGCTGTTCGGCGCGCGCATCGTCGAGCTCGTCGGACGACAGGTCGAGCACGCGCAGCGACGCGGCATGCGGCGACGCGGCGAGCTGATCGAGCTGCTTGCGCTTGACGCCGTAGATCACGAGCTCGCGCAGACGCGGCGGCGGATCGGCCGCGAGCAGCGACTTGAGCAGCTCGAGGCGATCGTAGTTGTTGTCGCCCTCGTCGAGCTCGACTAGCGACGGCGCGTGGTGAAGGATCGCGCGCAGCCCGAGCGAGCCCATCCAGTTGTGGCCGATCCGCAACACGCGGAGCTTGTCCAGCTTGCCGGCGCCGAGCGCCTGCCCGCCCTTGGATCCGAACTTGTTGTGGGCGATCGACAGTTCCTCGACGTGCGCGAGCCACGGCGCTGCCGCGAGCTTGGCCATCCCACCGGCCTTGATCGAATTGCCATGGAGCGACAGCACCCGCAGTTTCGGTAGCTCGAGCTTGGCGAGCGCGGTCACCCCGGCATCGCCGAGGGCGTTGCCATCGAGCGCGAGCTCTTCGAGGTTGGCGAGCTTGCGCGCCCCCAGCACCGGCACGCCGGCCGCTCGGATGTTGCAGATCGCGAGGTCGAGCACGCGCAGCTTCGGCCACACCACTGCATCGGCGAACGCCGCGAGCCCCTTGGCGCCGAACGGCGGATCGCCTCCTTCACGCGCGAACGACACACGTGCGATCCCTCCGAGCGACTTCGACCCCGCGATCTCGGCGATCGCCGGCGGTTTGAGCGGGTTGCCGCCGAGCTCGAGCACCTCGAGCGACGCGAACGCGCCCTCGGTCGCGAGCCGGGTGGCGGCCTTCGCATCGATCGCGCAACGAGAAACGCCGAGCACGCGCAGCTGCCTGCAGTGCTCGGCGATCGCCGCGATGCCGCCGACACCGAGCGTGCATCGCGACAGCCGCAGCTCGCGCAGCCTCGGTCCTGCACGCTCGAGTAGCGGCACGATCGCCGCCAGCGGGATCGAATCGTTTCCTCCCTCGAGCGAGAGGTGCGTGAGACGGTCGAGCGGTGCCTTGGCGATCGCTCCGACGGACTTCGCCGTCACCTGGCGAAGGGACAGGCGTTCGAGCGCGGGGAAGCGCCGCGATCCGAACAGGCCTTCGAGCGCCTTGTCCGACACCCGGTAGGGGGACAGTTCGAAGCGCCGGATCGACGGGAACGCCTTGCACGCGATCAGCTTGGCGAGGTCCGCGTTCTCGGGATGCCATGGCGCGAGCGCGCAGATCGGTGCGACCTCGGCGACCGCGTCGAGGTATTTGGTCAGCGGTTTGATCCGACCGTTCAGCTCCGCCGGCAACCCGCGGACCAGCGAGATCGAGACGTCGCGATCGGCGACGGGTGCGAGCGCAGCCCGTGTCCAGCTCGCGAGGTGCGCTTGTTCGATCTCGTCGAGCCGGCGCTCGAGCTCGGGGCGCTTGGGATCGCCGTAGCCGATGGTCTCGAGCCGACACGCCAGTTGGATCGCCTCGCCCTGGACGTCGCCCGCGGCGAGAAGCGCGTCGGCGTAGACCTGGATCGCGCCGAGGTCGCCCGGATCGGCGAGCACGGCGTCGATCAGCCGCCGGGTACCGCTTGCAGTCATGGTCGCGCTAGAGACCGAACGTCGCGCGCTTGAGGAACTGACCGCGTCCCTGCTTCCTCTTGCCGACCCACTTGTCGTTCTCGACGATCAGCTCGCCGCGGCTCAGCACGTGCGACGGACTGGCCGGGACCTTGCGGCCCTCGAACGGCGAGTAGTCCACGCGCATGTGCAGCGTGTCCTTGCCGAGCACCTTCTCGCGCTTCGGATCCCACACCACGAGGTCGGCATCCGCACCGACGCCGAGCGTGCCCTTCTTCCCGTACATGCCGAAGATCTTCGCCGGCGCCGTCGACGTGATCTCGACGAACCGGTTGAGCGAGATCTCGCCCTTGACCACGCCTTCCCACAGCAGGTGCATGCGCGTCTCGACGCCCGGCATGCCGTTCGGGATCTTCGAGAAGTCGTTCTTGCCGAGCTCCTTCTGATCCTTCATGCAGAACGGACAGTGGTCGGTGGCGACGACCTGGAGGTCGTAGTTGCGCAGGCCGCGCCACAGGTGCGCGTGGTGGTGCGCCGGCCGCAACGGCGGCGTGCACACGTAGCCCGCACCTTTCCACTCGTTCCCCGGATCGCCCCGCAGATCGTCCTCGGAACAGAACAGGTACTGCGGGCAGGTCTCCGCGTAGGTCGGCAGTCCGCGGTCGCGCGCTTCCATCACGCGCTCGAGCGCGCGCTCCGCCGACAGGTGGACCATGTAGACCGGCACGCCCGCCATCTCGGCGAGCGCGATCGCACGCTCGGTGCCGGTGGCCTCGGCCATCTCCGGCCGGGTGAGCGCGTGATACACGGGCGCGGTGTGGCCCTTGGCGAGGGCCTGCTGCACGAGCACGTCGATCGGCAATCCGATCTCGGCGTGCATCGTGATCAGCGCGCCGAGCTCGCCGGCCCGCTGCATCGCGCGGAAGATCTGCTGGTCGTCGACCAGGAACACGCCCGGATAGGCCATGAACATCTTGAACGACGTCACGCCCTCGCGAACGCACGAGGCCATCTCCTCGAGCGTGCCGGGGTTGGCCTCCGTCATGATCAGGTGGAAGCCGTAGTCGATCGCCGCCTTGCCCTCGGCCTTGGCGTGCCAGGCATCGAGCCCGGCCTTCATCGAGGAGCCCTTCGACTGGATCGCGAAGTCGACGATCGTCGTGGTGCCACCGTGAGCGGCGGCAACCGTGCCGGTGTCGAAGTCATCCGACGCCGTGGTGCCGCCGAACGGCAGCTCCATGTGCGTGTGGGCGTCGATGCCGCCGGGGATGATGTACTTGTCCTTGGCGTCGATCGTGACGTCGGCGTTGCCGAGCTTGGTGCCGTGCGCGACCAGCGCGGCGATCTTGCCGTCCTCGACCCAGACATCGGCCGGGAACGTGTCGCTCGCCGTGACCGCGGTGCCGTTCTTGATCAGCGTACGCGTCATCAGCGGTCCTCCACGAGGTCACCGTACGCGTCGGGGCGGCGGTCGCGATAGAACTGCCAGGTCCGGCGGACCTCCTCGATCATGTCGAGGTCGAGCTCGGAGACGAGCAGCTCGTCCTTGTCGCGCGACGCCTCGGCGATGATCTGGCCGCGCGGGTTCACGAAGTACGACTGGCCATAGAACTCGCCGATGTTCCACGGCGCCTCGGTGCCGACGCGGTTGATCGCTCCGACGTAGTAACCGTTGGCGACCGCGTGCGCGGGCTGCTCGATCTTCCACAGGTACTCGGACAGCCCGGCCACCGTGGCCGAGGGGTTGTAGACGATCTCGGCGCCGTTGAGGCCGAGCGCGCGCGCCCCCTCGGGGAAGTGGCGGTCGTAACAGATGTACGCGCCGATCGTCGCGTAGCGGGTCTTGAACACCGGGTAGCCGAGGTTGCCCGGACGGAAGAAGTACTTCTCCCAGAACCCGCTGGTCTGCGGGATGTGCGTCTTGCGGTACTTGCCGAGGTAGCTACCGTCGGCATCGAGAATCGCGGCGGTGTTGTAGTAAACGCCGGCCTGCTCGCGCTCGTACAGCGGCACGACCATCGCCATCTTGTACTGCTTCGCGATCGGCACCAGCTTCTCGAGCGTCGGACCGGGCACCGCCTCGGCGGCGTCGTACCAGCGCTTGTCTTGCCCCGGGCAGAAGTACGGGCCGTTGAAGATCTCCTGCAGGCACAGGATCTGGACGCCCTTCTTTCCGGCGTCGTGGATCATCGGCAGGTGCTTCTCGAGCATCGCCGCCTGCACCTCGGCGACCGGCTTGGTCTCGTCGTTGATCGGGTTGGAAGCCTGGATCAGGCCACTGACGACTTTGCGTGCCATGGGATTCGCTCCTTAGTTGGTGACCAGTGCCGAGGTTTCCTTGGCGATGTCGCCCTTCCAGGTCTCGACGTCCTTCGCCTGGGCCTTGCCCTTGCTCGCCGCGCGCGCTGCCTCCTTGGCCTCGCGCGAAGCGCGCTGGCGGTCGACGAGGTCGTGGTGCGTGGTGAAGTACGGCAGGCTCTTGCCGATGAAGTCGCGAAGGTTCGCGAACTTGTGATCGGTCATGAACTTCGAGAGCTCGTCCTTGAGCTCCGTGATGATCTCGTAGCCGCGTAGCATCGCGCCGGTGCACACCTGCACCGTCGACGCGCCCAGCAGCATGAACTGCGCCGCGTCGGTGCCGGTCTCGATCCCGCCGATGCCGCTGATCACGACGCCCGGGTTGGCGCGCGCGACCTCCATCACCTGGCGCAGCGCGATCGGCCGCACCGCCTGTCCAGAGTAACCGCCGGGGACCGAGTGACCTTCCACCGTCGGCAGCGGCCGCAGCGTCTTGAGGTCGACGCCGGTGACGCTGAGGATCGTGTTGATCATCGCGATGCCGTCGGCACCGGCGCGGAGAGCGGCGGCGGCCGGGACGGTCGGGTTGCCGACGTTGGGCGTCATCTTCGCCCACACCGGAATCTTCGCGACCTCCTTCACCCAGCCGACGACCTCCTCGACGATGTCGGGGTTCTCGCCCATCGCCATGCCCATCTTGCGCTCGGGCAACCCGTGCGGGCAGCTCAGGTTGAGCTCGAAGCCATCGACGCCGGTCTCCTGGACCTCGCGCACGATCTGCTGCCACGCCTCCTTGCGGTACTCCTCCATGATCGACGCGATCAGGATCTTGCTCGGGTAGTTCTTCTTGAGCTGCTTGCAGTCGTCGATCCAGTCCTCGTACGGACGGTCGCTGATCAGCTCGATGTTCTGGAACCCGATCACCTCTTCGCTCTGGTGACCGCGGTGCTTGGCGTAGCGCGGCGCCGTGTTGATCACCTTGCTGGCATCGAGCGAGAACGTCTTGCACACCATGCCGCCCCAGCCGAGGTCGTACGACCGCGCGATCACCTTGCCGTTGGTGCCCGGCGGGCCGGAGCCCAGCAGGAACGGGTTCTCGAATTTCATGCCATTGACGGTGATGGATAGATCAGCCACGTCGTGTCTCCCTGGTTGGGCGCCGCACTCTAGAGGGCAAAGAAACGTGGCTAACATAGCCCCAGATCGGGGTTCAACTGGGATTTCCGGGCCGCGTTCCTGCCGGGCAAGCCCCCCTCTCGAACAGGCTTTGCGTCCGCGCTGCTCTGGATCGGATACTGGTCCGGATGCGGGGATCTTGGCTGATCGTGCTCGCGGGACTCGCCGGGTGCGACCTCGTCCTCGATCTGTCACGCCCCGACGGCCCCCCGGACGGTGGGATCGACGTCACGTGCCTGACCTCCGCGGACGCGCTCCGGGACAGTTTCGATCCCGACACGCTTGGCCCGGCGTGGACGGTCCAAGACAGCAACGCGGGCGGAGTGGTCACCGTCACCGGCTCCCTGAACCTCGAAGCCAACGCCGAAGGGGGCGTCGAGGTGCGATCGAAGGCGGCGTACGACCTGGAAGCCACCGAGATCTCGGTCCGGGTGTCGTCGTCGGTGGAGCCCACGACGTTCGCCAACCACAGCGAGATCGCGTTGTTCGCGTACGCGACCGACTACGATCCCAGCGACGGATCCGGTCACGCGCTCGCCTGGCAGCTGCTCGACGGCAAGATCACCCCCGGCTTTGTCGAGAACGGGGCGTTCCGGCCCGTCAGTCTGGGGATACCGTACTCGTCCGTCGACCACAGGATCTGGACGTTCTCTCGCGACGGGGCCAAGACGTCGTGGAAGCTCGGGAACGGTGTCGATCCGCCGGTCACGATCGCGAACGACGATCAGATCGACTTCGCGCGCATGCTGCGTCCCGCGATGTTCACGCTCCTCCACAACGGGGATGTGCCGTTCCTCGCATCGTTCGACGACCTCGACGGCGGTGGGCCCCCGGCGGCCGCGTGCCCGGCATCCGACCTGACCGGAGACTTCCGGGTCCCCCCTCTCGACGATCTGCAGTGGGGCGATGTCTTCGGGAATAGCTGTGCACCGTCGGTCCAGCCGGGGACCGGGCTCGTCGCGCAACCCGTGAACTCGGGCTTCGAGTGCAAGCTCACGTCGAGCACCATCTACGACCTCGTCGACCACCAGATCGACATCCGCGTCGACCCGAGCACGTTGACCGGCGACAACACCGGCTACGCGTCGATCACGCTCGAGGACGGCCACATCCTCTCGTTCGTGACCTCCGCCACCGACCTGTCGGCCAAGGTCGAGGATGCGAGTGGACAGATGATCGTCGCGACCATGCCGGGCGCCTCCACGTACTCGATCTGGCGGTTCGTGGGATCCAAGAACACCGAGGGCACCGAGGATCTCGAGTGGTCGATCGGCACTCCCAACGGGACCTTCCAGCGGCTGCACAAGCTCGGCGGATTCAGCGGGCTGTCCCGGATCCAGCTGAGCCTCGGCATGCGGGGCGGCGAGTACACCAGCGGAACCATGGTGTTTCGCGGCGTCAACGTGCCGTAGCGCGATGAGTTAGGATCGTAGGATGCGGGTTTGCTGGCTGATCGCGCTCGTCGGGCTGGCCGGGTGCGACCTGGTGCTCGATCTGTCTCGCCCCGGCGACGACGACACGACGCTCCCGCCGGGGTGCTCGCCAGCGAGCATCTTCACCGACAGCTTCGATGGCACCGGGCTACCGCGGCCGTGGTCCGTCGCCTCTCTCGCCGCGGTCGCGACGGCGACGGAGCAGGGAGGCTTCCTCGCCGTGCATCTGTTCACCGGCGGGATGGAGGTCACGGCCGACCCGTTCCTCGACGTCCGCGAGCAGACGGTCACGGTACGCATGCAGCTCGTGTCCGGTGCCTTGGCAGCCGGCGACCAGATGCGGCTGACGCTGCTCACCGAGGATCACGCGCACGATCTGGTCTTCGGCGCCCAGGTTCCTCCGAACGGTTCGAGCTTCGATCTGGTCGCCGGTTACGAAGACCGCGATGCCACCGGCAAGATCATCGCGTTCAACGAGATCGGACGCATCCCGTACGATGCGGGCATCCACTCCGATCTCGGGATCCAGAACACGAACGGCGTGACGACGTTCCTCGCCGGGTCGGCCGGCGGGGAGCTCCAACCCATCTTCGACACGTCGCGGGCCCCGTTGCCGTGGATCGGGTTCATGCGACCGGCGTTCCGGTTCGGCTCGACGAACGACATGAACTTCGCGGTCGATGACTTCAACGGCGGCGGCGATCCGGTCGGTGAGGCCTGCCCCGCCAGCGCGCTGTCCGAGAGTTTCGGCGATGCGAACATCTCGACCGACTGGCAGCTCGTCGAGATCGACTGCGACATCGCGTTCGATGCCGGCGGCGTCATGCGGATGACGCTCGGCGGCGGCATGTTGGCGCACGAGTGCCGGGTGCAGAGCAGCACCGTCTACGACCTGCGCGACCACTCGGTCCAGATCGGGATCCAGTCCGCGAGCCTGACGGGTGATCGCCTCGCCTCGTTCGGTGTCTCGACCCTCACCCACACCGCGGCGTTCGTCCTGACGCAGGACAAACTGAGAGTGATCGTCGATGGCTCGACCCAGCTCACGAGCGCCGATGTCGACCTGACACAGCAAGCCCTCTGGCGACTGTCCGCGACCGCCGACGACCGGTTGGTATTCGAGGTGGCCCCGGACGGAGGCACGTTCTCGCCGCTGGCAGCCACCCAACCCGAAGCGCTCGGCCCACTCGATGCCAGCATCATCACCATCGACCTGTTCGGTACCGGGACGGGCGCCGACCAGTTCAGCATCTCGGGCATCGACGGCGGTTAGCCGACCCGCAGATTCCTCGTCCGTGATCGCTCGCGCCGTGGTAGGGCTAACGCCCGATGGCGACCAAGCTGATCAACCACTGGATCGACGGCAAGCCGGTCGAGCGCACCCCCGAGCGCACCGGCGACGTGTTCAACCCGGCCTCCGGCGAGGTCCAGGCCAAGGTCGCGTTCGCGTCGCCGAGCGTGGTCGACGAGGCGGTCGAGGCGGCGGCGAAGGCCGCGCAGAGCTGGCGCCACGTCTCGCTCGCGCGCCGCACCAAGGTGCTGTTCGCGTTCCGCAACCTGGTCGACAAGCACCAGCTCGAGCTCGCGCGCCTGCTCACGCTCGAGCACGGCAAGGTCACCGCCGACGCGCTCGGTGAGGTCAATCGCGGTCTCGAGGTGATCGAGTTCGCCTGCGGCATCGCCGATCTCAACAAGGGCGAGTACTCGGAGAACGTCTCGACCGAGGTCGATACCTACTCGATCCACCAGCCGCTCGGCGTGGTCGCGGGCATCACCCCGTTCAACTTCCCGGCCATGGTGCCGATGTGGATGTACCCGATCGCGATCGCGTGCGGAAACACGTTCGTCCTCAAGCCGAGCGAGCGCGACCCGAGCTGCGCCAACTTCTGCGCGCAGCTCCTCGCCGATGCGGGACTACCGGCGGGCGTCCTCAACGTCGTGCACGGCGACAAGGTCGCGGTCGATCGCCTGCTCGAGCACCCCAAGGTCAGCGCGGTGTCGTTCGTCGGCTCGACGCCGATCGCGAAGTACATCTACGAGACCGGCACGCACCACGGCAAGCGGGTACAGGCACTCGGCGGCGCGAAGAACCACATGATCGTGCTGCCGGACGCCGACATGGAGCTCGCGGCGGATGCCGCGGTGTCGGCCGGCTACGGCTCGGCCGGCGAGCGCTGCATGGCGATCTCGGTGGTGGTCGCGGTCGGAGACGCCGGCGACAAGCTGATCCCGTTGATGAAGGAGCGGATCGCCAAGCTCAAGGTCGGCGACGGGCTCGAGCCCGGCTCCGAGATGGGCCCGCTGATCACGAAGGTGCATCGCGACAAGGTCGCCGGCTACGTCGACGCGGGCGTCGAGGAAGGCGCGACGCTGGTCACCGATGGTCGCGCGCTCCAGGTGTCGGGACGTTCGAGCGGCTTCTTCCTCGGGCCGTGCCTGTTCGACAACGTCACGCCGAACATGTCGATCTACAAGGACGAGATCTTCGGACCGGTGCTGTCGATGACGCGGGTCGGGAGCTACAGCGACGCGATCGCGATGGTCAACTCGAACCCGTACGCCAACGGCGTCGCGATCTTCACCAACGACGGTGGCGCCGCGCGCAAGTTCCAGCACGAGGTCGAGGTCGGGATGGTCGGGATCAACGTCCCGATCCCGGTGCCGATGGCCTACTACTCGTTCGGCGGATGGAAGGCGTCGCTGTTCGGCGATCACCACATCTACGGTCGCGAGGGTGTGCGGTTCTACACCCGCACCAAGGCGATCACCTCGCGGTGGCCCGATCCGAGCCATCGCGGCGTCGACCTCGGGTTCCCGACCAACAAGTAGCGACTAGGCGCGCGCACGCTCGACGGCGCGCTTCATCGCGGGCGGCAGGTACTTGGTCGCCTCGCGCCAGGTCACGCCGGAGCACGCGGGCGCGTGCTCGAGCAAGAAGTCGCGCACCAGCGCGGGGCGCTTCTTCGAGACCGCGCGCAGCACCCATCCGATCGCCTTGCGGATGAAGAACTCGCGCTCGGGAAGCATCGGTGCGGCGAGCTCCGCGAACAGTGTGAAGTCGCCGCCCTCGTGGCTTAGCGCGCGCAGCTGACCGAGCAGCGCGACGCGCCGGATCCAGAAGCTCGGATCGTTCGCCCACCGTCGGAGCCAGCTCGCCCGATCGCGCGCGGGCTCGCGAGTCAAGATCGGTTCGATCACCTGGGTGACGACGAAGTCGACGTGTGCCCAGCAGGCGGCGGTGCGCGCGAGCTCGATCAGCCACGGCAGGTCGTCGACGCCGAGCTTGTCGTGGTTACGCGCCAGCAGCGCGAGCGCCACCGATCGCAGGTCGAAGCCGTCGGTGGCGAACAACGCGGCCGCATCCCGGACCAGCGTGTCGTGCGTCGCGGCGTTCGCGTTGCTGTACACACGGGCCTCCATGCGCACGGTGGCGGAGTCGACCCCGTGAAACCGGAGGTCGCTCTTCATGTACGCCTTCATCCCGTCGGCACGATCGCGCGTGCCGAGCGCCGCGAACCGCGCTTCGAAGTGCGAGACCACCGGTGCGGGCGCGCGACGTGCCACGCGCGGAGTCTACCCGCCTAGTTCGCGTCGTCGTCGTGCCATGGCGCGAACTCGTCGCGCTCGTACACCTCGGGCTCGGACACCGGCACGACGCCGGCCTCCGGCGGGACCGGCGTCCACCGTCGCGCGAACCGCGGCCCCGAGAGCGAACGGTCCGCGGTCAGGTAGGCGACGTCCTGCGCCACGGTCTCGGCGTCCGGCCGTTCGCTCGGATCGATCGCGAGCATGCGGATCACGAGGGCACCGACGACACCGGGCACGCCCGCGATCAGCTCCGGTGGATGGATGCCCGGGAACCGGCCGGTGAGCGCGCGATACGCGAGCACGCCGAGCGCGTGGAGGTCGCCGGAGCCATCGCCGGCGCGCAGCTCGCTCCATCCGCCGATCTGGATCGGAGAGACTGGTTGGCTGGGAGGATATGCAGCCGTCGTCCCGGTGCGCATCACGATCACCTCGGGCCGGAGCGCGTCGTGCGCCAGACCGCGACGATGAACGCTCGCGAGCACGGTCGCGATGTCACGGATCAACGCCACCGTCTCGTCGACCCCGAGCGACCGTCGCGCCAGGACCTCCGACAACGCGAGCCCGTCGGCGAGATCGCTCGCGACCCACGGTGCGAGGCGGAGACAGGTCGGGAGGGCCGGATCGTCGGGCAGCACCCCGCGGGCCACGATCGGAGCGATGCCCGCGTGATCGAACGTCGACACGATCGAGCTCGCGCGCAGTAGCTGGATCGCACGCGCGCGCCAGTCGAGCGCGTGCTCGGCGACCTCGAGGTGCACGCGACGTCCGCCGCCGACCGCGCGATATCCACCGGCGGGATGGTCGCCGATGATGCGATACGGTCCGATACGACTGCCGGCGGCGAGCTGGTTCACGGCGTTCTCCTTCGTCCGTTGATGGTGATCGGGCGGAGCCCGCCCTCGGGACGCCACCGGCGCGCGGCCGGAAGCGGCGGCGGCTCGACCAGTACGATGTCCTCGATCTCGATCGGTTCGTCGACGTCGGTCGATTCGACCTCCGGGTCGTCGTCGAGATCTTCGATCATCGCGATCGGCTCGGTGATCTCGATCTCGACCCGCGCGACCTCCGCGCCCCCGGCCGGCTCGGCCTGATCGGCGTGATCGACCGGATCGATCGGGTGCACGGTCTCGATCGAGTCGGCGGCCGCGAGAGGCGGACGCGGCACGGTGGTGTCGAGCATGTCCGAGATCCGGAGGATCTCGGCGAGCACGATCGTTGCTGGCGGTGGATCTGCGATCACCTCGTCGATCATCGATGCCAGCGCCTCGGGGAGGTCCGGGCATCGGGTCGCCAGGGGAGCCGTGGGCAGACACCGAGCGAGCGCACCGTAGGCCACGACCCCGATCGCGCGCACGTCGGTGCCGGGATCGTCGGCGACTCCTGCCTCGCTCCAGTCGGTGATCCGCCATCCGGTGGTGGTGTGCGCGATCCCGTCGGCGCGGATGTCGCCGTGCACGATCCCGAACGAGTGCGCGTACGCGACGATCTTCGACAGATCGGCGATCAGCGCGATCGCGTCCGACACGAGGAGCGGCCTCTCGATCACGGTGCTCGCGAGCCTCGTTCCCTCGACGATGGCGAGCGCGAACCACGTTCGCAGGTCGGGCAACGAACCGCACTCGTAGAGCCGCGGCACGCACGGGTGGCGAATCGTCTCCAGCACGCGCGCGACCTCGAGCGCTCGCTCCGGATCATCCGGCACCACGATCCGCACGCGTCGCGGCAACACGGTGTGGTGGGCGAGGAACACGCGCTCGCCGGGACGACCGCGAAGCTCCGCGGTCAGTACGTAATCGCCGACGCGAGCACCGGCCGCGAGCTCGGTATCCGCGGCGGCCGCCTGCGATCCTCCCATCGCCGAGATGGAGTGCAGCACGCGTGCCTTCGTTCACCTCTCGCAACTACGCGACCTCGTTCGTGCGCGTACAGGTGTCGATTGTCTCCGCCGACAACCAACCCCGGAGGATTGTCCTCGTCGCGCGATCACGCCTTCGTGACGATCGTTCGTTCGAGGGCGATCGACGCGAGCGGCGCGCCGGCGTCACGCGACGGCTCGCCGACCAGCGCGGATGGCGGGATCGCCGGCGTCCATCGCGGGCGACGGATCCGCACCGAGGGACCATTCGCCAGCGCCGCGAGCAGCCAATCGAGATCCGCACCGAGCTCGGCGCAGGTCGGCCGATCGAAGCGATCGAACGCGAGCATCTGATCGATCATCGTCGCCAGCTCGGGAGGGATGCCGGTGCGACGCAGTGCCGAGAGGTCACCTTCCGGCGGTAGCGCACCGGTCAACGCGCGGTACGCGATCACACCGAGCGCGAACACGTCGGCGCGATCGTCGGCGACCTCGCCACGGACCAGCTCGGGCGCGAGGTACGAGCGCGCCTGCACCTGCATCGCGTGACGAGGCGGCGCATCGTGTACCCGAGCGGTGGTCCAGTCGGGAATCGCGACCCCACCTCGATCGGCGAACACGATGCGGTCCGGCTGTAGCCCGCAGTGCACCACGCCGCGCCGGTGCGCATGCGCGAGGATCACCGCGACATCCCGGATCAGCCGCGCGGCGTCGAGGCCGCCCATCGGACCACCGCGCAGCCGATCGCGGAGCGTGTGCCCGTCGATGATCTCGAACGCGTACCACGGCCGCCCGTCGGCGAGCTTGCCGATCGCGAACACCTGGGGAAGGCAGGGGTGCGCGAGCGCCTCGAGCAGGCACGCCTCGCGGAGCAGCTGGACCGCGAACGTTCCGGTCCGCCCCGGGTGGACGACCTTGATCGCGGCACGCCGTGGGACCACGACGTGGACCGCCTCGTAGAGCACCCCGGTGACGGTCGATCCGAGCTCGCACTGGATGCGATAGTCGGAGATCCCGTCGAGTCGAGGCACTCCGGGACAGCCGTGCAGCTCGCGTGCCTCACGATCTGCGACCTAACCCGGCGACCTCGCGCCATCGGACCTCGGGTCCCCAGGCCTCGGGAACAGTCGTCCTGTGGTCGCGAGGCCTGGTCGCGAGCTCGCGAGCGCGTTCCGTACAGGCGAGCGCTTCGCGAGCCGATCAGGCTCCTACGACGACGGCTCGGACCGGGGCCGCGAGATCCGGATCGAGAAGCCCGGCTCCTCGACCACCGCCGCGGCGTCGTCGACCGTCATCGGGCGATTGCGTACGCCGTGCGGCGGCGTCCACCGCGGTCTCTCGACGATCAGCGGCACGATCGTGTCGGCGAGCCAGCGGGTACGATCCTTGACCTCTTCGCTGCTCGGGCGCCGCGACGGATCGGTGGAGAGCATGTCGTCGATCAACGCGGCCAGCTCGGCGGGAGCGGCCGGCACCGCCTCGGCGGCGGACTTGACGTCGGGCATCTGGCCCGCCAGCGCACGGTACGCGATCACGCCGAGCGCGAACACGTCGTCGCGGGTATCGAGATCGACGCGCGTTCGGGTATCGAGCGTGAGTGCACCGTCCCATCTCGTGATCGCGTACGCGGTCTTGCGGTCCGGAGTCTTCACGATCGCCTCGGCGATCAACTTGCGATGCACGACGCCGCGCACGTGCGCGTGATGCAGAAGATCGGCGACGTCGCGCAACATGCCGACCACGTCGGCGAGCGGGAGCGGTCCGGCCTTCACCATCTCGGCGACGGTGGTGCCCTCGATGTGCTCGAACGCGGTCCACGGCCGGCGATCGGGCAACACGCCGCACTCGTAGACGCGCGGGATGCCGGGATGCGAGAGCGCCTCGAGCAAGCACGCCTCGCGGAGCACCTGGAGGGCGGCCGATCGAAGCCACGCCGCCTGCGAGTGCATGACCTTGACCACCGCGACTCGTGGCAACACGACGTGTCGGGCGAGGTAGACGGCGGCCATGTCTTCGGCCGGCAGCTCGCCGACGATCGTGTAGTCGCCGATCCTGCTCTCGGGTAGGAGACGGTCCGCGGTGGAGGTACGTGCTTTCACTCGGCATTTGGAGCTTGCAGATCACGTGCCTGGTGAATCTCGCTCCAACTCCCGCAAATGCATCCTTCACGACGCGCTCGCTGAGGTGTGCAAACCTCGATCACCCCCAGATCCGAAACAATCGGCCTCAGCGACGATGTGCGACGATCGCCTTCAACGCATGACCGATCGACCGACGGATCCGTCGCTCTACAACGAAGACCTCGCACCCGTCCCGGCGTCCAAGCGGACCTGGGGCATGTGGAACGTTGCCGCGTTGTGGGTCGGCATGTCCGTGTGCGTTCCGACCTACACGCTGGCCTCGGAGCGCGTCGGTCAGGGCATGAGTGCGTGGCAGGCGGTCATCGTGATCGCACTCGCCAACGCGATCGTGTTGCTCCCACTCATGGCCAACGGCCATCCCGGCACGAAGTACGGCATCCCGTTTCCGGTCGTGGTCCGCGCGTCGTGGGGCGTGCGCGGAGCGCAGATTCCGGCGGTCTTGCGCGCGCTCGTCGCGTGTGGATGGTTCGGCATCCAGTGCTGGTTCGGCGGTCTCGGCCTGTGGGCGACCGGCGCGGCGCTGTTTCCCGGCGTGTCGCTCCCCGACATCCACATCCTCGGCGCCGACATCGCACCGCTGATCTGGTTCTTCGTGTTCTGGGCCTGCAACGTCTACTTCATCTGGCGCGGCATGGAGTCGATCAAGTGGCTCGAGACGCTGGCCGCGCCGTTCCTGCTGCTGTGCGGTGTCGCCCTGCTCGTCTGGGCGATCTCGGTCGGCGGTGGTCTCGGCACGATCATGGACCAGCCTGCCAAGAAGCCGCTGTCGGAGACGTTCGCGGTCGCGCTGACGTCGGGCGTGTCGTTCTGGGCCACGCTCGCGCTCAACATCCCCGACTTCTCGCGCTACGCGCGCACGCAGCGCGCCCAGGCCATGGGCCAGGCGATCGCGATGCCGACCACGATGACCGCGTTCGCGTTCGTCGGCGTGGCGACCACCGCCGCGACCGTGATCCTGTGGGGCGGCAAGGGCATCACCTATCCCGACGCGCTGGTCACCAAGATCGACCGGCCGGCGGTCACCGTGATCGGCATGCTCGGACTCGCGATCGCGACGCTATCGACCAACCTCGCGGCCAACGTGGTGTCGCCCGCCAACGACTTCGCGAACCTCGCACCGTCGAAGATCACCCAGCGCGGCGGCGGGATCATCACCGCGGTGATCGGCGTGTTGATCTGTCCCTGGCTGATCCTGTCGAGCGCCGGCAACTACATCTTCGTGTGGCTGGTCGGGTACGGCGTGCTGCTCGGACCGATCGGCGCGATCATGATCGTCGACTACTTCGTGCTGCGCCGCACCGAGCTCCACGTCGACGACCTGTACCGGCGCGGCGGACGCTACGAGTACGAGAACGGCTTCAACTGGCGCGCGATCGCCGCGTTCGCGATCGGCGTCGTGCCGTGTCTTCCCGGGTTTCTCGCCGCCGCCGGCGCGTTCGACGCCGCGGCGATGCCCGGCATCTTCCACACGCTCTACACGTGGGCGTGGTTCGTGTCGTCGGGGCTGTCGGCCGCGACGTACTACGCGCTGATGCGCGACCGCGTCTAGCTCAGCCGCGATCGACCGGCGACGTCGGCACCGGCGGTGACCACGGCTCGCGCTTCAGCCGCGTGAACCGATGGAGCGCGAGGTAGACGACGGGCGTGGTGAACAACGTGAGCAGCTGACTGACCGCGAGCCCGCCGACGATCGCGATGCCGAGCGGTCGGCGGAGCTCGCTGCCGGTGCCGCTGCCGAGCGCGAGCGGCAAGGCGCCGAGCAGGGCGGCGAGCGTGGTCATCACGATCGGGCGGAACCGCAGCAGGCAGGCCTGGTAGATCGCGTCCTCGCGATCGACGCCCTCTCGCTCGCGCGCGACCGCGAAGTCGATCATCAGGATCGCGTTCTTCTTGACGATGCCGATGAGTAGGATGATGCCGACCAGCGCGATCAGGTCGAGCTCGCCGTGCGTGAAGATCAGCGACAGCAGCGCACCGAGGCCGGCCGACGGCAACGTCGACAGGATCGTCAGCGGGTGGATGTAGCTCTCGTACAGGATGCCGAGCACGATGAATACGCAGATCAGCGCGATCGCGATCAGCCGCGGCTGGCTGTCGAGCGACTCCTTGAACGCCTGCGCGGTGCCGGCGAACGAGCCGTGGATGCTCGCGGGCATGCCGACCTCGCGGGCGGTGCGCTCGATCATGTCGGTGGCCACCGAGAGCGGCACCCCGGTCGCGACGTTGAACGAGATCGTCGCGGCGGGAAACTGTCCCTGGTGCGCCACCGAGAGCGCGACGCTGGTCGGCTTGACCCGCACCAGCTCGGACATCGGCACCACGATGCCGCCGGGCGACGTGACGTAGAGCTGGTCGAGCGCCTCGAAGCCCTTGTCCGACCGCTTGGCCTCGAGCACGAGCCGGATCTGATCGCGATCGGTATAGAACGTCGCGATCTGGCGCTGCCCGAACGCGTCGTACAGCGTGTTGTCGATCTCCGAGACCGTGATGCCGTAGCGCGCGGCGGTGTCGCGATCGATCGAGAGGTCGACCTGGAGCCCGTTGGTCTGGAGGTCGGTCGTGACGTCGGTGACCTCGGGGTGCTTGCGGATCGCGTCGACCAGGCGGGGCGTCCAGTGCTCGAGGTCGCGCGAATCGGCGGCCTCGAGCGTGTACTGGTACTGCGATCGTGACAGCCGGCCTCCGACCCGAACGTCCTGAGCGGCGACGGCGTGTGCGGAGATGCCGTGGACCTTGGCGAGCTCGGGGCGCAGCCGATCGATCACCTGCTGGACCGAGACATCGCGATCCTCGCGATCGACGAGGGACACGAACATCCGGCCGGTGTTGGTGGTCGAGCTGCCGAACCCGCCGACGCTCGAGTTGACGTGTGCGACCGCCGGGTCCGACTCCACGATCGCGTTGAGCTTCTCCTGGCGCTCCTTCATCGCGGCGAACGAGATGTCCTCGGGGCCGCGTGTCGACACCACCATCAGCCCGGTATCCTGCTGGGGAAACGAGCCGCCGGGGATGGAGACATAGAGCGCGAGCGTCCCGGCGATGATGCCGAGCGTGACCAGGCCCATCGCGAACCGGTGACGGAGTACGAACCGCAGCGCCGCGGCGTACGCGCGGATCACCGCGTCGAGCCCGCGTTCGAGCCCGCGCGCGATCCAGTTGGGCTCGGGCTCCTTGCGGAGCAGGCGCGCGCACATCATCGGCGTCAGCGTCAGCGAGATCACCGCCGACAGCGTGATCGACACCGCGAGCACGACCGCGAACTCGCGGAACAGCCGGCCGACCGCACCACCCATGAACAGGATCGGCACGAACACCGCGAGCAGCGAGGCCGTGATGCTGATGATCGTGAACCCGATCTCCCTGGCACCGCGCAGCGCGGCCTCGAGCGGCCCCACGCCCTGCTCGACGTAGCGGCTGACGTTCTCGGTCACCACGATCGCGTCGTCGACCACGAACCCGGTGGAGATCGTGAGCGCCATCAGCGACAGGTTGTCGAGGCTGTAGCCGAGCAGATACATCACGCCGAACGTGCCGATCAGCGACAGCGGCACGGCGACCGCCGGGATCGAGGTCGCGCGGATCGAGCGCAGGAACACGAACACCACGAGCGTCACCAGCAGGATCGCGATCAGCAGCGTCTTCTCGACTTCGTGCACCGATGCGCGGATCGTGACAGCGCGATCGATCACGATGTCGACGTCGATCGACGGCGGGATCGCCCGCGTGACCTCGGGCAGTACGCGCTTGATGCGATCGATGACCTCGAGGATGTTGGCGCCCGGCTGGCGGCGGATGATCAGGAACACCGCGCGCTCGCCGTTGGACCAGCCGGCGACGCGCTGGTTCTCGACGTCGTCGATCACCTGGGCGACATCGCCGAGGCGAACGGCCGAGCGCTCGGTATCCGACCACCGGAGGATCACGTTCTTCCACTGGTCGGCGTCGAGCGGCTGGTCGTCGGCCGCCACGGTCTGCCAGGTCGAGCTCCCCACCCCGCCCTTCGGGGTGTGCGCCGTCGCGCTCCGCAGCGTGTTGCGGACATCCTCCAACCCGAGCCCGAGGCCGGCGAGGATCTCGGGATCCGCGGTCACCCGCACCGCGCGCGGCAACCCACCACCGACGCCGACCTGACCGACACCTTCGATCTGCGAGATCTTCTGCGCCAGGATCTGGTTGGCGATCGCGTAGACGTCGGCGATCTCCATCGCACTCGAGCGCAGCGTGATGATCAAGATCGGCGAGTCGCTCGGGTTGACCTTGCGGTAGCGTGCCCGGCGCGGCAACGGCGGCAGGTCTCCCGACGCCGCCTGGATCGCGGCCTCGACCTCGCGTGCCGCCTCGTCGCCGTCCTTGTCGAGCGAGAACTGCGCGGTCAATCGGGTCCGACCGAGCGTGCTCTCGCTCGTGATCTCCGAGACGCCGGCGATCCGACCGATCCGGCGCTCGAGCGGCATCGCCACCGCGGTCGCCATCGTGGTCGGCGACGCGCCCGGCAGGTCGGCGCTGATCGAAAACGTCGGCAGATCGATCCGCGGGAGCGGTGCGATCGGCAAGCCCAGGAACGCACTCGCCCCGGCGAGGAGCAGCGCGATCGCGAGCAGCGTGGTGCCGACCGGACGCCGGATGAACGGGGCCGAGAAGTTCACGGGCTGCTCACGGGCATCGGCTCCGGAGGAGCCGTCTTCTTGCGGAGCTTGTTGGTGAACAGATAGACGACCGGCGTCGTGTACAGCGTCAGCACCTGCGACAGGAGCAGGCCTCCCACGATCGTGATCCCGAGCGGCCGGCGCAGCTCCGAGCCCATGCCGGTCCCGAGCGCGAGCGGCAGCCCGCCGAGCAGCGCCGCCATCGTCGTCATCATGATCGGGCGAAACCGCAGCCGGCAGGCCTCGTAGATCGCGGCCTCGGGCGACAGTCCGCGCTCCCGCTCGGCGGCGAGGGCGAAGTCGATCATCATGATCGCGTTCTTCTGCACGATGCCGATCAGGAGCACGATGCCGATCAGCGCGATCACGTCGAACGGGTCGCCGACGATATAGAGCGCGAGGATCGCGCCGACCCCGGCCGATGGCAGCGTCGACAGGATGGTCAGCGGGTGGATGTAGCTCTCGTAGAGCACGCCGAGCACGATGTAGACCGTGATCAGCGCGGCCAGGATCAAGAACGGTGTCGACTCGAGCGACTCGCCGAACACCTTCGCGGCGCCGGTGAACGACGCCCGCATCGTCGGCGGCGGATCGAGGTCCGACATCGCGTGCTCGATCGCGTCGACCGCTTCGCCGAGCGACGCGTCGGGTGCCGGGTCGAACGAGATCGTGACCGACGAGAACTGCCCCTGGTGCGCGATCGCCAGGGGCGCCGGGCGATGTTCCCAGCGCGCGAGCTGCGACAGCGGCACGGTGGAGCCACTGCTCGATCGCACGTAGAGCTTGTCGAGCGCGGTCGCGGACGTCCGATCGCGTGGGCGGACCTCGAGGATCACCCGGTACTGGTTGAGCTGGGTGAACGTGGTCGACACGATGCGCTGACCGAACGCGTCGTACAGCGTCTGGTCGAGCGCGTCGGCGGTGATCCCGAGCCGGCTCGCCGTGTCGCGATCGACGACGAGCTGGAGCTGGAGGCCGTCGCCCTGTCGATCGGACGCGACGTTGGCGAGCTCGGGGGATGCGCGTAGCTTGTCGAGCAGCTTCGGCGCGAGCTCGGCGAGCGAACGCTCGTCGGCATCCTCGAGCGTGTACTGGAACTGGGTGCGGGTGACGCGCGCGTCGACCTGGAGGTCCTGGACGGGCTGGAGGTACGCCGTGATCCCGGGGACGGCGTGGGCGCGCTGTTGCAGGCGCCCGATCACCACGTCGAGCGAGTCGCGCTCGTCGAGCGGAACCAGCGAGATCGAGAACCGGCCGACGTTGGCCGCTGGATTGATCCCGTCGGCGCCGATCGACGACGTGATCGTCGCGACCGCGGGGTCATCGAGCAACGCGTCGATCAGCTTGTCCTGGCGGTCGCGCAGCTTGGTGAACGACACGCCCGGCTCGGCCTCCGAGACGCCGGCGATCATCCCGGTGTCCTCGACGGGGAAGAACCCCTTGGGCACGACGATCGCGAGCACGAGCGTGGCCGCGGCGGTCGCCAGCGTGACCCCGAGCGTGAGGTAGCGGTGGCGCAGGACCACCGTCAGCGTGCGCTCGTAGAACCGGGTGACGGCGGCGAACATCGCCTCGAAGCCGTGGGCGATCGTGCCCGGCGCGTGGACGGGGCGTGGCCGCAGCACCCACGCCGACATCATCGCGGTCAACGTCAGCGACAGCACCGCGGAGATCGCGATCGCGATCGCCAACGTGACCGCGAACTCGCGGAACAGCCGGCCGACCAGTCCGCCCATGAACAACAGCGGGATCAACACGGCGATCAGCGACACCGTGAGCGACACGATCGTGAACCCGATCTGCTTGGCTCCCTTGAGGGCCGCGTCGTACGGACGCTCGCCCTCCTCGACGTGGCGCGCCACGTTCTCGACCATCACGATGGCGTCGTCGACGATGAACCCGGTCGAGATCGTGAGCGCCATCAGCGACAGGTTGTTGAGGCTGTAGCCGACCAGCCACATCACGCCGAACGTGCCGATCAGCGCGAGCGGAACCGCGACGCCGGGGATCACGGTGGCGCGCAGCGAGCCCAGGAACAGGTAGATCACCGCCACCACCAGCACGACGGTGAGAAGCAGCGTGAACTGTACGTCCTCGACCGAGGCGCGCACGGTGGTGGTGCGGTCCGACATGATGTCGACGTCGATCCCTTGCGGCATCGAGGCGCGCAGCCGCGGCAGGAGCTCCTTGATGTCGTTCGCGACCTCGATGATGTTGGCACCGGGTTGGCGCTGGACGCTGAGGATCACGGCACGCCGCCGATTCGCCCAGGCTGCCAGCTGAGCATCCTCGACGCTGTCGATCACGTCGGCGACCTCGCCGAGCCGCACGACTCCTCCATGACCGCCGGGCTGGCCCGGCCTGTACGCGACGATCAGCGGCTTGAACGCGTCGGCGCTGGTCAATTGATCGTTGGTCGCGATCGCGTAGTCCTGGCGCGGACCGTCGATGTTGCCCTTGGGCAGATTGACGTTGGCGGCCGCGATCGCGGCGCGCACGTCCTCGAGGGTCAGCCCGGTGCCGGCGAGCGCGACCGGATCGACCTGCACGCGTACGGCCGGTTTCTGTCCGCCGCCGAACGTCACCAGCCCGACGCCGTCGACCTGGGAGATCTTCTGCGCCAGCACCGAGTCCGCGTAGTCGCTGACCACCGGCAAGTCGAGCGTGTGCGAGCTGACCGCCAGCGTCAGGATCGGCTGGTCGGCCGGGTTGCTCTTGGCGTACGTCGGCGCGCTCGGCAACGTGCGGGGCAACAGGTTGGAGGCCGCGTTGATCGCCGCCTGCACGTCCTGCTCGGCGGCATCGATATCGCGATCGAGCGAGAACTGCAGCGTGATCCGCGAGCTGCCGTAGCTCGACACGCTGGTCATCTCCGCGAGTGCCGGCACCTGGCCGAGCTGGCGCTCGAGCGGCGTGGTCACCGACTCCGCGATGGTCTGCGCGCTCGCGCCCGGCAGCTGCGTCGTGACGACGATCGTCGGGTAGTCGACCTGCGGCAGCGCCGAGACCGGCAGATCGCGATAGCCCGTGATCCCGGCGAGGAGCAGCCCGAACATCAACAGCGTCGTCGCGACCGGACGCCGGATGAACGGCGCCGAGATCGAGGACAGCGCGGCCATCTAGACCCTCAACGCTTCGACGCCGTGGGGCCGGGTCCCTCGGCCGAGCCTTCCCCGTGCGCACCGATCGGCGCGACCTTGCCGCCCGGACGGAGCTGGCTCTGGCCCTCGATCACGACCTGCTGGCTGGGCTCGACGCCGGACTTCACGATCGCTCGATCGCCCGCGATCGCGACGACCTCGATCGGCGACAGCTTCGCGGTGTGATCGTCGCCGACGGTGTACACGAACGTTCCCTGCGGTCCGCGCTGGATCGCCACCGCGGGGATCACGAGCGCGTTCGGTCGGGTGTCGACGAGCATCCGCGCCTTGACGAACGCGTTCGGCCACAGCGCGCGCTTGGGGTTGGGAACGATCGCCTTGAGCCGCAGCGTCGCCGTCGACTGGTTGACCTGGTTGTCGAGCACGGCGCGCGTGCCCTCGGCCAACCGCTCGGTCCCGTCGCGATTCCAGATCTCGATCCGTACGTCGTCGCGGGCGAGTGCCGCCGACACGTCGGGCAGCCGGTCCTGCGGCACCGTGAACATCACCGCCGCCGGATCGACCTGCGTGATCACGACCAGGCCGGTCTGATCGCTCGCCTTGACCAGGTTGCCGGCGTCGACCAGCCGCACGCCGACGATGCCGGACAGCGGCGCCTTGACCTTCGCGTAGTCGAGCTGGAGCTGCGCCTGCTCGACCGCCGCGCGATCGATCGTGACCGCGCCCTCGTACTGGCCGACCTGCGCCGCGTACTCGTCGACCTGTTGCTGCGCGACCAGCTTCTGGTCCTGCAGGCCCTGGTAGCGGTCGTAGTTGCGCTTCGCGATCGCGAGCTGCGCCTTGTCGCGCGCGAGCGCGCCCTGCGCCTGGTGGAGCTGGACCAGAAACGGCCGCGGATCGATCTGCGCGAGCACCTCGCCCTCCTTCACCGCCTGCCCCTCCGCGAACATGACCTTGTCGAGCCGGCCGTCGACCTGCGAACGCACGGTGACCTGCTGGAACGCGGTCACCGTCCCGAGCCCCTCGATCCAGATCGGCACGTCCTCGCGCACCACCGGTGCGAGCTGCACGGTCACGATCCGATCGCCACGCCCGCCGCCGTGCCTGCCACCGCCACCCCCACCGCCACCGCCACCGGTCCGCTCCGGTCGTTCGCTGGCGCCTGCGAGGGGGCGCGTGCCCGGCGTCTTGTTGTCGCGGAATTCGAACCACCACACGAGCGCGCCGATCACCGCGATCGCGATGCCGATCCGTACGAGCAGAGCGCGGCCACGACTGGTCATGATCTGACGGAAAATCCGCTGATCTCGAATACCACGCTCCCCGGTCGCCGGGGCCGGCCACCGTGTGAAGCTATGTGAACCGGGCCGTGTCCCGCGAGCGGCACCCCTGACTACCGCGGAACGCTGTGGCCTCGGTCGCTTGCCATCGAACCCCGAGTCCCGCGAACGACGCGCGACACCGCGACGGCCGAGGCCTCGCGCGGTTACGCCTGTCTCCGAGGGCATGCATCCGGTGAGCGCACCCTCCACCCGGAGGTGGCACCTCGCGTGCTCTTGGTTGCGACGTCAACCAACTCGCACACCAGGAGCACACGAGAATGATCACGGCGACCCTCTCTCCCAGCACTTTCGACTCGATCGATACGGACCTGCTGTCCTTCGTGGCCGGCGGCGCGGGCCACGCCCAGCAGCCGAAGCAGCAGCAGCCCAACTTCCTCGAGCGTTGGGGTCGGAACATGCAGACCGGCGGAGAGTACGCGCTCGCCGCGGGCGCGGCCGGCACGGTCATCCCGGGGCTCGGCGAGACCGGGATCCCCGAGGGCGTGGCGGCGGGCGGCGGTGCCGCGTGGCTCCTCGGCAAGGGCACCGAGGCGATCGGCGGCCTGTTCCACTAGGCGCTGATCAGCACCACGACTGCTGCTCGGGGTGCGCCCCCGGCAGCTCGCGCTCGAGCAACTCGCGCAGGTTCGCCGCGATCACGCGGTAGCCGACGTTGCCGTTGAGGCGCTGCCGGCCCTCGTTCATCACGAGGGTCGGACTGACATGAACCTCGAGCTCGCGGGCGACCAGATCGTCGCGCGCGAGCTCGGCGTGCGCCGTTCCGCACGCCAGCGCCGCTTCGAGCGCTGCCGTATCGAGGCCGGCCTCGCCGGCGATCGCGATCAACACGTCGCGGCGCCCGATGTCGCGGGCCTCGGCGAAGAACGCGCGTCGGATCCGCCACGCCGCATCGCAGAACGCACCGGCGGGTGCGTTGCCCGCGGTCTCGAGCGCGCGGATCGCGGCGAGCACGAGGTGTGCGGGCGTCGACGACGCCGGCGCGACCGCGGCCCACGCGTCGGGGTGAACCGTGACGTGGGGAAACCCCGCGGCCACCTCGCGCACGTGCGCGCCATAACCCGCGAGCCCACCGCGATCGCTCCATTTCTCGGCTTGCCGGTCACGCGCGAACCCGAACACCGACGTCATGCGATAGGTGACGCACACGCGATCGCCGAACTCGGCGGCGACCTCGTCCATCCGCCGCTGGCCGACATACGCCCAGATGCAGAGCACGTCGGAGAAGTGGGTGATCTGGATCGTCAACGCCGCGACCGTAGCACGCGCCCCAACGCTTCGATCTGCTTGCGGCGTACCTCGGGCGTCGCACGCGGGTCGTACGCGATCCGGCGACCGGTGAGATCCTCGAGCGCGAACGCGCCCCACGCGCGCACGTAGGCCACCCGATCGTCGAGCAGCGGCAGCAGGTCGGCACCCGACGGCAGCCACGACTTCGGTGCGCGCGCGTAGGCCGACGCCGCGATCAGACGCAGCGTCGGCTCGGTGCTCGCGAGCCACAGCTCCCCGGCGGGATGGTCGTCGTCCCACCGGGTGTGGCGGCCGAGGCGTGCCTGGTAGTCCGCGCGCAGCTGCGTGGCGGTCCACTGCAGCGTGCGATCGAGGTGGCACAGGTTGCACGCGTTGGGAGCCGACGCACCGAGCATCCGCCGATCGGTCGGCGAGCCGATGCGATGCGTGCGGACGTGGTGATCGATGCCGAGCACGATCCGCGGCATGTGGCAGTCGAGGCAGGTCACGTGCTCGTGCCCGGTGCCGGCGTGTACCGGATCGGCGTGGGCCTCGTGACACCGCACGCAGGCAGCGACCGCGCGCGTCTCGTCGCGCCGGGCATCGGCACGGTGCGGATCGTGGCAGTCGATGCAGCGCGCGGTGCACGACGACGCCGCGAGGTCGAGCGCCTCGCTCGAGTTGCGCGCCGCGCTGCCGTCGGGGAACCGCGGCGACGGTCCCGAGTGGCACTGCGCGCACACCCGGTTGACGATCGCGGGATCCTTGCGCTCGGCCTCGAACGACGTCGGGCGCGGTGCGCCGGGACGCGGCGTCGCGCCGATCGGGATGAAGTGGATCGGTGCGCCGTCGGCGTGCGCGCGTCCACCGAGGTGGCAGCTCTCGCAGCTGATCCCGACCGTGACCTGCTGATCGACTCGTAGGCGATCGGGATGGTTTGCCGGCTTCGACGCGAAGTGCAGCTCGAGCCCGTGACCGACCGGCCGCGCGGACGCGCGCGCGATCCGCTGCGCGAACGGGTACGTGCTGTGACACCACGGGCAGCGCTCGGCCCACGGGTCCTTGACCTGCGCGTACGGATCGAAGTGCGCCTCGTCGAGCCACGGATCGAAGTACGGCTGCGGATACCAGCCGGCGCGCCGCGGCCACCACCCGAACGGGAGCCGGACCTCCTCGGTGCTGCCCTCCGCGATGCCGACATACTCCTGGAGGCCGCGCGTGCCGATCGTGCGGGTCACCCGGTAGCGCACGGTGCGATCGCCCCGCGCGAGCGTCATCGTCCTGGCGTCGCGATCGAACGCCATCGTGCCACCGGCGTACGCCACCGTCTCGGTGCGCCCGAGGATGGTCGCCGGCGTCGCCTTCTGGTTCATCGTGCGGTGCAGGCTCTGCAACCAACGCGCGTGCTCGTCGGGATGGCACTCGCCGCACGCCTCGGGTCCGATGTAGTCGCGCGCGGTCACGCTGCTGTCGTGAGGATCGAGCGCGCGCGATTTTCGCACGTGCGCCGTCGGCGTCACCTCCGCGCTGCCCGACCCGGTGCTCGACGACGTGCTCGACGACTTCGACGAGCACGCCGACGCCCCGACGATCGCGCACGCTGCGAGGACGGCCAACCGCATGCTGGTGATCGTTAGCACGCGTCGTGCGCGGCGGTCGCGCGATCACCGGCGCGGCGACGAAGCTGTAGCCAGGCCACGCTCGGCGCGGAGCTCGCGCTCGGCCTGCAGCCAGTCGGCGAGCTCGGACCCGCAGGCGTTGCCACGGCGCCTGGCGATCGCGATCGCGCGGCGCGCGATGTCGTCGTGGCTGGGCGGCGTGGTGGGTCCGGGCATGTCGATACCGATGCTAGCATCGCGACCGTGGCGACCAAGACCATCGATCCGATGGACGAGCTGACGCGGATCGTCGCTCCGTTCGACGCGAACATCCTCGCGAACGCGATCGCCGGCAAGCGCACGCGGTTCGACGTCGACGGCACGTGGTACGCGCATCACCACGGTCACCCACGCTGCGTCGGCAAGATCGACGCGTTCGACGATCGTGCGATGCTGGCCGGCATCCAGGCCGTGTGCTGGCTCGGCACGCAGCTCCCCGCCGGCGATGCGCGTCGCGCCGCGGTGCCCGCGCTGTACGCCAAGATCGTCGCGCGGCTGGCCAACCCGGAGTTGCTCGTCTACTCGGGCTCCCCGGAGCGCCGGCCGCTCGAGGGCGGCTCGCCGCATCGCTGCTACGACTGGCGAGGCAACGAGCTCCGCGAGGGCGTCGATACCGGCGCGCTGGTCGACTCTCAGAACTACCTCTACTTCCGCCCGGCGAAGCTGGCCGACGAGGCCGACCTCGTGCGCGCCCGCGCCGGGGCCGAGCTCCACTACCCCAACCAGACATTTCCGTGGTCGGGCTTGTTCCACGCGTGGCGCGTGATCGCCTCGCCCGGCGTGGTGGCGCTGGTCGAGCGTGCCGGCAAGCCGGCGATCCCCGCCGGCTCGTACGAGCTCGATCCCAGGCGATCGGTGCCCGCGCTGGTCGCCGAGGTGGCGCAGCACCACGGCCTGCCCGAAACCGCCGCGACGCTGTACCTGCAGCTACTCGCGCTCGTCGATTGCGGGGACACCTGGCTGCGCCAGGTCAACGCGTGGAGCAAACGTGAACACGACCGCGCCGGGGACGCGCTCGTCGCTGCCGGACTCGTGACCTCCGGCAAGCAGCTGCGCGCCAACCGCAAGCTCGCCCTGCCCGGCACCTGGGAGCCGCTGTTCCCGCCGCACCCGGCGATCGAACGCAACAAGCTCGCGCTCTACGACGCGCACATGGACGGCAAGGGCCTCGCCGCACCGCTCGGTCGGGTCCTGCCGCTGCGCCCGATCGACGAGCTGTTCGCCGAGGCGTGGCGGTGCGAGCGCGAGGCCGCGGATCGCCCCGCGACGCCGCACGTCGCCCACGAACGCGACTGGATCGCCGAGCTGCGCGCCGCACCCCACGACGACGAGCTCCGCGGCGTGTACGGCGACTGGCTCTCCGAGCGCGGCGATCCGCGCGGCGAGCTGATCGCGGTGCAGTGCCGGCGGGTCGCGCTCGCACGCGACGAGTCTCCCGACGACGCGCGCCAGACCGAGCTCGCGAGGCTCGAGGCGGCCGAGACCAAGCTCGTGAAGCAGCACGGCGAGGCGTGGAGCGAGGCGATCCATCCGTACGTCGAGGGCTATCGCTTCGACCGCGGCTTCATCACCAGCATCACGGTGCGTGCGCCGAAGTTCGCGAAGCACGCCGCCGCGATCGCCAGTGCCTTGCCGCTGCTCGAGGAGCTGGTGCCGTTCAACACCGGTGGCATCGGCCCGATCCCGCGAAAGCACGTCGACCTGCTGTGCGACTGTCCGCAGTTCGCGCGGATCCGCCGGCTCGACTTCACGCCCGATCACTACCTGTCGACCGACGCCGAGCTGCGCGCGTTGCTCGACGGTCGCCACTTCCCGAAGCTGCGCTACCTGCGCCTCGGCTACCACCGCGGCGGCGAAGGCTTCGGCCAGCGCGGCGCCGAGCTGGTCGCCGAGTGTGCGCGCCTCTCCGAGCTCGCGTTCCTCGAGGTGCCGGGGAACAACTGGGGCGCGAAGGCGCTCGCCGCGCTGTTCGCCTCTCCGCACCTCGCCAAGCTCGAGATGCTGCGAGTTCCCTACAACGGCCTACGCAACGGCGGCGCCGACTCGCTGATCGTCGCGCTCGAACGCGGCGCCCTGCCCTCGCTCCGCGTGCTCGACGTGTCCAACGTGCTCGACGCCGACGGCATCACCAAGGCGTGCTCCTTCCATCGCAATCGCGTGACGCTCGATCGCCAGCAGCGGATCCTCCACGTGCTCGCGGAACGCGCCGAAGCGGCGGGTGCCTACGACGGCGATCCGGCGGAGAGCACGGCGAGCCGACCGGCGCAGGGCGGATTCACCGGCCAGATCCTCGAGCAGCGCGACGGGTTTCCCTACGCCGCGCTCGCGAAGTCCGGCACCTCGCGCTGCATCGTCTGCAAGAAAAAGATCCCGATCCGCACGCTACGGATCGGCGTCGAACGCATGCTCGACGCGGTCGGCAAGGTGACCTCGTGGGTTCACCCCGGGTGCCGCGCCGAGTGCCCCGAGCTGCAACAGGTCCCGGACCTCGAGGCGCGCCTTTCGCGCAACTCGGGGAAGCTGTGGCCGCCGTGAGACCCGACGGTGGATCTGGAGCTACGCCGGGAGCGGCCCGTCGACGATTCGAGCCTCGTCGGGTTCACGAAACCAGTTGCGGCGCGTCAGTTCCTTCAGGATCGATGGGTAGGGGGAGAACTCCAGGGCACAGAACCTCTGCGCTCGGATCATCACCTGAATGAACGGGTCGGTCCGATGACGACGGCTGAGCGCCCGAAGTGCCTGTAGGTAGTCGTCGCGAAACACCGTTGGGACGATAATGGTCGACTGTCCAACCGACACGAGCTCGGCGTTCATCATGATGCGCGCTATTCGTCCATTGCCGTCGACAAACGGATGGACATCGCTCACGAGGAACGCGATGAAGATGGCACGAGGCAACCCGGTCTCTACCCCGCGATAGAGCTCCCATCCCTTTTGCAGGGTTCCGCGAACGTAGTCGGGGTGGACGAATCGCGTGTCGCCCGCACGGTTCGGCTCGGTCTTGAAACGCCCCGGAGATACCTCCGGGCGTCGAGCCATCATCCTCCCGTGCCGACCACACATGAGGCGAACGAGCTCCCCTGCGTCCTTCGGCGTTTGCTGCATGTCACCACGATCGGAAACGATCGCGAACGTTCCCGCGATGTCGTGAGCATCCGCGGGTCGATTCGCGGGAATCTTGTTGTCGAAGACGATCGCTTCGGCTTCCTCCACTTCGAACGTCGTCCCTTCGATGTAGTTCGAGAAATACGCTTCGAAGAAGGCCTTGTTCTTGAAGTGGTCCACGGCTGTGAACGAGTCCGCGATCCCGGGCATGGGGGTGCGGAGGCCGGCAAACAGGAGTTGCATCCGCTCGAGGCAAGCGGCGTCGAACGGCTCCCCCCCGCACGAGCCTGCGCGACCGCGCTGGAGACATTGCCTCTTCGCGTGCCGAGAAGCGTGCCGATGAGGGTATCGAGACGTTTGAACTCTGCCTTCCAACCAAGCTCGTTCGAGATCTCACGGGCACGGTCTCTCAGGTTGTTGATCTCCGCCTCTCCCCCGATGTGGAGAAGCCTCTCGAGCCGAGCCTCGAGCTCGTCGATCGGAATCACGCGCGACTTCGAGGCACGCCCCGTCGAGAGGTTCTCCAGAAAGGCGCGCGGAAGCGACGAGGAACGGATGGTGAGGAACTCGGGATCGTCGTGTAGCGGACCCGGACCTCGAATGAACGTGAGCACGAGTCCGGGGTACTTGACCTGGCGGTTGGAGCTCGCGTTGATGAAGATCTCGCCGGCTGGACTTGGCCGGAACTCGAGTGCCGTTCGATGAGTGATCAAGGCGTTCGGAAACAGCCTCGCGACGATCGTCGACCATGCTTTTTCGAGCGTTGTCGCGGTATCCGCCTCGGGAACGGAGACGTACAGACGTGGGCCCGCCGAACGGATCCGTCCGGCCGCTTTGAGCGCCGCCAGCCTTCGACGTTCGGTGCTGTTGCGACCCGGAAATAGGACGGGTGGAAGGGGTTGGTCGGCGAGCGCCTTTCGCTCTGAATCACCAGACACAGAGCGATTTTAGGTCTCTATTTAGAATGGGGAGCGTTTTTTGGCCCGAAATTCTGCTGCCGAGCGGTTTTTAAGCCACCAAGTCCGTCAGAATAGCCGGCCCTGCGCGCCGTTGTTCCCACCGCTCGGTGCCTTGGTCGGCGCGGCGAGGCCCATGTGCTGGTAGCCGGCCGCGGTGGCGATCCGCCCGCGCGGCGTGCGCGCGATGAAGCCGACCTGGAGCAGGAACGGCTCGACGACCTCCTCGAGGGTGCCGCGCTCCTCCGAGAGCGACGCCGCGATCGCCTCGATGCCGACCGGGCCACCATCGAACCGCTCGCAGATCACGCCGAGGTAGCCGCGGTCGAGCGCGTCGAGCCCGGCATGGTCGACCGCGAGGCGATCGAGCGACGACGCGGCGATCAGCGCGTCGATCGTGCCGTCCTGCTCGACCATCGCGAAGTCGCGCACCCGGCGCAGGAGCCGGTTCGCGATCCGCGGGGTGCCCCGTGCGCGCCGCGCGATCTCGGTGGCGCCAGCATCGTCGGTCGGCACGCCGATCAGCTTGGCCGAACGCTTCACGATCGCGACCATGTCGGGAAGGTCGTAGTAGCGAAGCTGCCAGTGGAACCCGAAGCGGTCGAGCAGCGGTGCCGACAACAGACCCATTCGCGTGGTCGCGCCGAGCAGCGTGAACCGCGGCAGCTGCATGGTCACCGCCTTGGCGTGCGGTCCCTCGCCGATGAACAGATCGAACCGGAAATCCTCCATCGCGGGATACAGGTTCTCCTCGACGGTGGGGTTGAGCCGGTGGATCTCGTCGATGAACAGCGCGTCGTTCTCGCCGAGCGAGGTCAAGAGCGACGCCAGCATCCCCTTGTGATCGATCGCCGGACCGCTCGACACCACGAGGTTGACGCCGAGCTCGTTCGCGATCACGTGGGCGAGCGTGGTCTTGCCGAGTCCGGGCGGACCGGCGAACAGGAAGTGATCGAGCGCCCAGCCGTTGTCCTTGGCGGCGCGCACGCTGACTCGCAGGTTCTCGACCAGATCGTTCTGCCCGATGTAGTCGGCGAACATCTTGGGCCGTAGCGCGGCCTGCCACGCGCGCTCGCCGGTCTTCGGGGTGCTCGCGACCTCGCGCGGGTCGTCGGGGGCGTCGTCGATGTGCTTCTTGCGCGTCATGACTAGCGGGGCATGCTCCGCAGCGCCTGGCGCAGGAGATCCTCGACGGGCGGCGGAGTCGCCGGATCGACCGCGAGCTCGCGCACGGCAGCATCGACCTCAACCGGCCGCCAGCCCATGCCGACGAGCGCCGCGGCGACTTCTTCGATCAAGGGATGCCGGAAGCCACCCGACGGAGGCCGCTTGGCACCGGCTGGCAACGCGACCGGGCGTGGCGTGCCCTCGACACCGAGCGACATCAACAACATCTCGCACCGTTCGTGAAGCTCGACCACGAGCATCTCGGCCGTCTTCTTGCCGATGCCCTTGATCCGGGTGAGCCCCGGGACGTCCTGGCGTGCGACCAGCCCGGCGATGTCGCGCGGGCTCGCACCCGACAGCATCGCGATCGCCGTGCTCGGGCCGACGTTCTTGACCGTGATCAACAGATCGAACAGCGCGCGCTCGGTGTGCTCCGCGAACCCGTACAGGGTGATGCCGTTCTCGCGCAGCTGCGTGTAGATCCGCAGCGCGACCGGCTCGCCATGCGCGGGCAGCGCCGCCAGCGTGTACGCCGAGCACGACACCTCGTAGCCCACCCCCCGACAGTCGACGACCACCTGCTCGCCTTCGCGCAGGAGCGTGCCTTCGAGCCGGGCGATCATGAGGTTCCGACGGTACTCCAGGGGTCCGACACGGGCGAGTTTCGCGGTGTTGCGCGCCGCAGGTGCGTGGGATCACCGAAACGCCAGTTCGACGTTTGACGCCCGAGGTGCCTATAATCTCTCCAGATGACGGGGTACATCGCACGCGCGATCCTCTTTGTGGTTTGGGGATCGTTCGGACTGGCTGCATGCAGCTACGACTCGCCGGCCACCGATCCAGACGCCGCCGCACTGCCGACGGTCGGGTTCGCGACCCCGACCACGTTGGTCGACGAGCTCTCGGGCACGGTCGCGATCCCGGTCCAGCTCTCGCAGGCGGGCAACGCGAGCGTCAACTACCGGGTCACCGGTGGCAACGCGATCCGCCCCGACGACTACATCCTCGATGACGGCACGCTGACGTTCGCCGGCACCGAGACCGAGAACATCGAGGTCACGATCAATAACGACATCCTCGAGGAGCCCGACGAGACGATCGAGCTCGAGCTGACGTCGCCGATGGGCGCCACGCTCGGGCAGGCCACGCACACGATCACGATCAGCTCCGACATCCTGCCGCGCGTGTCGATCGTGGGCGGGACGGTATCGGAGGCCGAGGATGTCAGTGGCGACCTCACGCTGCAGCTCGACCTCGCCCCGACCACCGAGGTCAGCGTCAACCTCGCGATCTCCGGCACGGCTTCCACCGACGACACCGGCCTGGTCGACCAGACGGTGACGTTCGCCGCCGGCCAGACCACGGCGACGGTGCCGCTGTCGATCGTCGACGACGCGCTCGACGAGGACGACGAGACCATCGACATCGATCTGACGTTGCCGGTCGGCCTCGTGATCGACACCACCGCCTCGCACGCCACCCACACGATCCTCGACAACGACGACCCGCCGTCGATCGGGTTCGTCAGCGCGTCCGGCACCAACAAGGAGTCGGCAGCCAACGCCAACCAGACCGTCCAGCTGTCCGGCCCGTCGGGCAAGATCATCACGGTCCAGTACGCGCAGAGCGCGGGCGACGCGAACGACCCGGCGGACTTCATGGTCGGCGGCGCCGGGATGCTCACGTTCATGCCCGGCCAGACCACGCAGACCATCCCGCTGACGGTGAAGCAGGACACGCTCGACGAGGCCAACGAGACCGCGACGATCTCGCTGTCGAACGCGACCAACGCGACGCTCACCACCGCCGACTTCGTCCTCACGATCGAGGACGACGACGACCCGCCGAAGATCGGGTTCAAGACCGCGACCAGCACCGCCACCGAGGGCACGACGACGACGGCGACGATCACCGTCGATCTGTCGACCGCGTCGGGTCTCCCGATCACCGTCGACTTCGGCGCCGGTGCCGGCACCACGGTGACCCGCCCCGGCGACCTCACGATCGACACGACGTCGCCGCTGTCGTTCGCGCCGGGCGATACCTCGAAGGACATCACGCTGACGATCACCAATGACAACATCGGCGAGCTCGACGAGCTCCTCGTGCTCGTGCTGTCCAACGCCAGCAACGCCACGCTCGACACCACCGCCGACACGCACACGTTGACCGTCAAGGACGACGACTGCCGGGGCACCGGCAACTTCCGCGTGTGCCCTCCGGTGGCGCCGGCGGGCAACGTCACGCTGAGCGGTAGCTTCGACACCGGCACCGACGGCCGTTGTCAGTCGACCCAGCCGGTGGGGTGGACCACGACGCAGGGCGAACCCGCGGCGTGCTTCGTGATCGCCGACACCATCACCGTCGACAACGCCCTCACCGTCACCGGCACGCGGCCGCTGGTGCTGATGGCCGGCACCGCGATCACCGTGTCGTCGGATGTCGATGCCTCGGGCGACGGTACGACCGGCAGCGGCCCCGGCGCGCCGTTTGGCTCGTGCGGCGCGTTCGGCGGTAACCAGCAGAGCGCGAACAGCGACGGCGACGGTGGTGGCGGTGGTGCCGGCGGCAGCTTCATGACCCAGGGCGGCGACGCGGGGGACGGCAACGGCAATCGCAACGGCGGCAACGCGCCGGCGGCCGACGCGACGGACCCGACGATCCTGCGCGGCGGCTGCGTCGGTCAGGACGGTGCCAACGGGCGCGGTGGTGGCGGTGGTGCGAATGGTGGCGGTGGTGGCGGCGCCGGCGGCGCGATCTACTTGCTCGCACCGAGCGTCACCGTGTCGGGAACGATCGACGTGTCCGGCGGCGGTGGCCGTGGCGGCCAGGCCAACGGCAAGGGTGGCGCGGGCGGCGGTGGCGCGGGCACCGGCGGGATGATCCTGATCGATTCCGCGGCGGTCGACATCGGCGGCGTGTTGATCGCCAACGGCGGCGGCGCTGGCCAGGGCGCCGACGGCAACACCAACGGCGGCACCGGCTCCGATGCCTCCGCCGGCAATCCGACGACACCCGCCAGCGGGGGCAACGTCGGTAGTGCCGGCGGCGACGGTGGTAACGGGTTCGCGGGCGTGACCGCCGCGACCAACGGCGGCACCGGCAACAACAACAACGAGGGCGGTGGCGGCGGCGGCGGTGGTGGCGGCTACATCAAGGGCGTCGGCACGCCGACCGGCACCGTGAGCGCCGGCAAGGTCGTGCCGTAGCACCCGCAGCAGCGAGCCTGCGAGCCCGCCAACCTAGCGCACGCGAATGACGGCGCTCTCGAGTCGCGCCGCGGTCGGGCGGGTCGCGCGGCCGTGTGCGATCGCGATCGCCAGCGCATCGGTGGCGTCTGCTTTGGGTAGCGACCGGAGCCCGATCAACACCTGCACCATGCGGGCGACCTGATCCTTGTCGGCGCGACCCGAACCCGAGACCGCCTTCTTGACGACGGCGGGCGGATACGACGCGACGGACAGCCCGGCGAGCCCGACCACGGCGAGCGCCATGCCGCGGGCCTGCGCGAGAGCGAGCGCCGAGCGCGGGTTGTGGTGGGAGAACACGTCCTCGATCGCGACCACGTCGGGAGCGAGCTCGTCGATCACCTCGCGGAGCCCGTGCGCGATCTCGCCGAGCCGGACCTCCATCGGATCGTCGGTGCGGTGGCCGCCGCGCGCGGTGAGCAGGCCGCACTCGACATACGACAGCTCGCCGCTCTGCTCGTCGATCACGCCGTAGCCGCACACGCGGCTGCCGGGGTCGAGGCCGAGGATCCGCATGACGGACGTCACGCTACCGCACACCACCGACATGACGCGAGAATTCGCCGGATCACCCGAGGTCCGGGGAGATCGCGTGTAAGCCGCCCGGCCCGAGCATCGTTGGAGGCGTGCTTCGCGGCAATCCGCCGTCGCCATGCCGGTGATGGGTGTGCGCCGCCGCTTGTTCCCCTATTCCGGAGGCTTCATGGGCTCGATCCGTTCGTTGTGTATTTCGGCGCTGTTGGCGTCTGTCGCGTCCTGCGGAGGGCGCGCCACGTCGTACCGGGTGGCGGCCTCGCCGGGCGGACTTCCGCCCACCCGCCAGCTGGTGGCCTCGCCGACCGTGGCGACGGCCGATCCGACGACCGACGGCAACACGTCGGTGCACCACGGCGTCAATCCGTGGGTCGACGCGTCGAAGGACAACCTGTCGACGTTTGCCGCCGACGTCGACACCGCGTCGTACACGCTGTCGCGCCGCAGCCTCCACGACGGCAAGTTGCCGCCCGCCGCCGCGGTGCGCGTCGAGGAATACGTCAACTACTTCCATTACGCGTTTCCGCAGCCGGCGTCGGGTTCGCCGTTCTCCGTGGTGATGGACGCCGCGCCGTCGCCGTTCGAGCCCGGGCTCTACGTGATGCGGGTCGGCGTGGCGACGCCGGCCAAGACGCGGTCCGAGCGCAAGCCGGCGAACCTGGTGTTCCTGGTCGACGTGTCGGGCTCGATGCACTCGGCCGACAAGCTCGGCCTCGCCAAGAAGTCGCTCGAGCTCCTGGTCGAAAACCTGCGGCCCGACGACAGCGTCGCGCTCGTGACCTACGCCGGTTCGACGGGCGTGGTGCTGCCGGCGACGCCGGTGACCGAGCGCCACAAGATCCTCGCCGCGCTCGCTCGCCTCGAGGCCGGCGGCTCGACGGCGATGGGTGCCGGGCTCGACCTCGCCTACCACGAGGCGATGGAAGGCCGGCGACGCGGCGCGATCTCGCGCGTGATCGTGGTGTCGGATGGCGACGCCAACGTCGGCACGTCCGATCCGAAGGGGCTGCAGAACATCATCGCCGAGCGCGCCAAGGCCGGCATCACCGTGTCGACCATCGGGTTCGGCATGGGCAACTACCGCGACAACCTGATGGAGCAGCTCGCCGATACCGGTAACGGCAACTCGTTCTACATCGACTCGATGGACGCCGCGAACAAGATCTTCGGCGAGAACCTCGCGTCGACGCTCGAGGTCGCCGCCAAGGACGCCAAGCTCCAGGTCGAGTTCGATCCGAAGATGGTCAAGCGCTACCGGCTCGTCGGCTACGAGAACCGCGACATCGCCGACGACGACTTCCGCAAGGACGAGGTCGATGCCGGTGAGATCGGCGTCGGCCACCAGGTCACCGCGATGTACGTCGTCGACCTCACCGACGAGGCCAAGGCGCACCCTGCCCCGCTCGGCCTCGTGCGGATCCGCGCCAAGGCGCCCGACGGCGACGTCGCGGCCGAGTCGACCTACGCGATGGCCAGCGCGCCGGCCGCGTCGTTCGACGAGGCCCCCGCCGACCTCCGGTTCGCCTACGCGGTGGCCGCGTTCGCCGACGTGTTGCGCGGCGCCCAGGACGCGCAGAAGTGGTCGCTCGACACGATCGCGCGGACCGCGCGTGCCACCGCCGGCGCCGATCGCGATCGCCAGGAGCTGGTGAGCCTGATCGAGACCGCCGCCAAGCTGCGCGGCACGCCCCTCACCGTCGCGCAGTAGCGCTATCCCCGCGGGGGACGCTGACCGCCATGTATGGCGCGAGAGGGCCTCGCGCCAAAGATCGCCGTCCCGATCCGCACGTGCGTCGCCCCGCACGCGATCGCGACCTCGAAGTCGCCACTCATCCCCATCGATAGCACCGGCAGCGCGTGACCGAGCTCGTCACGGAGCCGGTCGCGCAGCTGCCGAAGCTGTTCGAACGGCGCGCGAGATGCCTCGGGATCGTCGGACGGCGGAGGCATCGTCATCAGGCCATCCAGCCGCACGCCGTCGACGGCGATCAGGCTCCGCGCGGTTTCGGCCAGCGTCGCCGGGACCACGCCGGCCTTGGTGTCCTCACCGGCGAGCGCGAGCAAGATCGGCTGGGGCGTGGTCTGGTCCGGCCGGCGCTTCGCGAGCTCCCCGGCGAGCTCGACCGAATCGACCGCGTGCACGAGCGCGACCTGCCCGGCCACCAGCTTGGCCTTGTTGCGCTGCAGGCGCCCGATGAAGTGCCAGCGGATGTCGTCACGCGGCCCGATCTCGGCGCGCTTGGCGACGAGCTCCTGCGCGTAGTTCTCTCCGAAGTCGGTCGCGCCAGCAGCCGCCGCCGCGACCACGGCCGACGCCGGATGCGTCTTCGACACCGCGACGATGGTGACCTCCGACGGATCGCGATCGGCGCGGCCACAGGCCTCGTCGACCCGTGCGCGCACCGCCCGCCAGCGCTCGGCGATGCCCTCGCTCACGCCGGCTGTCCCGATGACATCCGGGGCCTCGGCCCGCCGACCTCGCGCAGCGCGGCGACGACCTCGGCGAGCGGTAACCCGATCACGTTGGTCACCGATCCGGAGATCGAGCTCACGAGCGCCGCCGCGATGCCCTGGATCGCGTAGGCGCCGGCCTTGCCTCGCCACTCGCCCGAGCCCACGTAGTCGGCGAGCGTCGCGGCGTCGAGGTCGATCATCGTCACGCTCGTGCGAACCAGCCCCTCGCGGGTGAGTGTCTTGCCGGCGCGCTCTCCGACCAGCACGAACGCCGTCATCACCTCGTGGGTCTTGCCCGATAGCCAGCGCAGCATCTTGGTGGCTTCCTCGGGGCTCTCGGCCTTGCCGAGCACGGCATCGTTGAGCGTCACCGTGGTGTCGGCGGCCAGCACCCACGCATCACCGGCCGACCGCGAGATCGCGAACGCCTTGGCGTGTGCGATCCGCGCGACGTACGCCTCGGGCGTCTCGCCCGTCTGCGGACGTTCGTCGACGTCGGCCGGACGGACCTCGATCGCCAGCCCGATGCGCTCGAGGAGCTCGCGACGCCGCGGCGACGCGGACGCCAGCAGCAGAGGGCCCATGCCTACTGCTTGATCAGGCTGTTGACCGGTGCGGTCTCGAAGTTGAGCTCGACGGAGATGCCGTCGACGAACCGGAACTTGTCGCCGTCCATCGCCTCGGTGCACTGCATCGTGACGTTGCCGGAGCCGTCGACCACGTCCTGGAACTCCGTGCCGTCGCCGTCGATGCAGATGTCGACGTCCTTGATGTCGTCGTCCGGGTTCGAGTCGCAGTACGACTCGAGGCCATCCTGATCGACGTCGATGTCCGGCGTGCGGCAACCGGGGTACTTGTTCTGGATCTCCGGGCTCGACTTGGGCAGCGCGAGCAGCGGCCCGAGCAGGTTGGCGAACGTGGCATCGAGCAGCGAGTTGTCGGGGGTGAGGCCGATCTGCTCGACGTCGAGGCCGCGGATCGTGTCGGCGGTCTTGGCGTCGATCACGCCGCCGAGGTGACCGTTCTTGAGCACGATCGCCCCGTTCTCCTCGACCACGTCGGCCTTGATCGTCGCGCCGGTGATCCGCAGGTCGAGGTTGATCCCGTCGGTGACCGGGATGTTGACGCTGAACAGCGACGGGCCCGCATCGAGCGTGAGCACGCCGTTCTGGGTGGTGATCGTGCCGTCGTTGAACGTGATCGCCGGGTCGTTACCGACGAACGACAGCGGGTCGAGCGGGATGTCGGCGGGAGCCGCGGGGTCGAACGGGCTGCACACCGGCTGCATGCCGTCGCGCACCGTGCGGTCGGCGACGCCGTCGCAGTCGTTGTCGAAGCCGTCGCCGCAGATCTCCGCCATCCCCTTCATCACCATCGGGTTGTGATCGTCGCAGTCGCCGTCGGCCACCGTCTGGCCGTCTCCGTCGACGTCCGCGGTATCGGTAGTGTTCGGGTTGTCCTGGCCGTCCTCGTCGGCGAGGCCGTCGCAGTCGTCGTCCTTGCCGTTGTCGGGGATCTCGGTGGCGCCCGGGTGGATCGCGGCGTCGTGATCGTTGCAGTCGCCGCCATCGATCAACGGCTTCTTGCCGTCGGCGTCGGCGTCGGGCACGTAGTCGCCGAGGTAGATCGCGAACTTCACGCAGGTGTCTTCCGCGGCCGCGTCGAGATCGAAGAACTCGAACGGGATGATGATCGAGTAGTTGTCGAGCGAGTCCTGGATCGCGCTGGCGGCGAGGCTCGAGACCGCGGCGAGCTTGTTGTCGGGCTCGCCGTCACCGTCGAGATCGAAGCCATCCGCGGCTCCACCGATCTCGAGCTGCGAGATCACCTGATCGTGCGCACCCATGAGCGGCACGACGTCGGCACCTGCGCACTCCGGTTTTGGAGGGAACAACCCTGGACCGTGATCGCTGCTGCTACCGCCGCAGCCACCGAGGGCAAACATCGCGAGACCGCCCACGAACAGGGCTGTGGTGTTCCTCATCGCGCCGGACTGAACCACGCTGCGGGAGCGCGGTCAACGGTTCTCGATCGGGCTAGGATTCGCAGGAGGTTTCATGGTTCGGATGCGGTGCGTCGTCGTGCTGGCGATCACGGTCGCGGTCGCAGGAGCGACCGTGCGTGGCGCGCAGGCCCACGTCGCACCCTCGCAGAACGACAACAATCGCTACCTCAAGCTGACCCCGCTCGCCGACCGGATCCGGCTGGCGTACACCGTGTTCTTCGGCGAGGTTCCCGGCGAGCGAGCACGCGTCGACATCGACACCGATCACGACGGGACGATCAGCCAGCGCGAGGCCCAGACGTTCGGTGACCGGCTGGCCGCGGAGGTCGCCGCCAACCTCGCCGTCGAGGTCGACGGCATCCAGCGCCCGATCGAGTGGGAGGCCGTCGATGTCGGGATGGGCTCGCCGTCGGCGACCGCCGGTGCGTTCTCGGTCGACCTGGTGACCCGGTTCTGTCTGAGCGACGAGACCACCCATCACGCGATCGTGCGCGACCGGTTCCGGATCCCGAACCCCGGCGAGACCGAGGTCCGGATCGACGACGGCCTCGGGATCCGCGTGGTCGCCGCGCGGGTCGGCACCACCGAGGATCCCCGCCACATCTACCGGTTCCTCGGACCCGGCGGACCGTTATCCGACGCGGGGATCGACCTCCAGTTCGAGGTCGGCGACGCGGCACCGCGCGCGGCCACCCGATGCTCGGCCCCCGGCCACCACGACAACAAGCGCCACGGGCTACCTCCCGTGCTCGTGATCGCCGCGTCGGCGTTGGCCGCGTTCACCCTCGCGGTGGTCCTCACCAGGCTGTGGCGCCGTCGCGAAGCGCGCTGATATTGCGTATGATGGAGCCGCCCGCTCCCCGGGATGCCCAACGCCAACGAATGAAGAAGTTTCCCGATTTCGTCGCTCCGACCAAGGTCGCCTACCTCGACCGCGGTGCCACCCTGCACCTGCGGAAGTGCATCCTCCAGTCGGTCGACGACCCGGGGCAAGAGTGGTCGTTCGACAAGGAGGAGGTGCGGATCGGGTCGATGGAAGACAACGATGTCGTGATCTCCGACGATACGGTCAGCCGCTACCACTGCAAGATCGCGCAGGAAGACACCGGGTACGTCCTGATCGACCAGCGCTCGACCAACGGCACGTTCATCAACAAGGTCCGGGTCCGCGAGGCGTTCCTCAAGCCGGGGTCGATCGTGTCGGTCGGCCAGAGCCAGCTCCGATTCTCCGCCCGCGAGGAAGAGGTCCAGATCGTCCCGTCGCACAACACGCGGTGTGCGGGGCTGATCGGCGGCAACCCGCGGATGCGCGAGATCTACTCGATCATCGAGAAGATCGCGCCGACCGCGACCACCGTCGTGATCGACGGCGAGACCGGCACCGGTAAGGAGGTCGTGGCGCAGGCGATCCACTCGCTATCGCCGCGGTCCAAGAACGACCTGGTGGTGTTCGACTGCGGTGCCGTGCCGCCCAACCTGATCGAGAGCGAGCTGTTCGGCCACGAGAAGGGCAGCTTCACCGGTGCGATGATGACCCGCCAGGGGCTGTTCGAGCAGGCCGACGGCGGCACGCTGTTCCTCGACGAGCTCGGCGAGCTCCCACTCGATCTCCAGCCCAAGCTGCTGCGCGCGCTCGAGCAGCGCGAGGTGCGGCGCGTCGGATCGACCAAGGCGGCCAAGGTCGACGTCCGGATCATCGCCGCGACCAACCGCAACCTCGAGGAAGAGGTCCGCGCCGGCCGGTTCCGCCAGGACCTGTTCTATCGCCTCAGCGTGGTGCGCCTGCACCTGCCCTCGCTCGGCGAGCGCACCGACGACATCCCGCTCCTCGTCGAGCACTTCCTCCAGACCGGCAGCTACAACACGCGCCCGGGCGGCCGACGCGTCACGGCGATCGCCCCCGAGGCGATGGCCGCGCTCCAGGCCTACCCGTGGCCCGGCAACGTGCGCGAGCTGGTCAACGTGATCGAGCGCGCGGTGTCGTTCTGCGACTCCGGGATCCTCGCACTCGCCGATCTGCCGGATTACCTCCGGAACCCCAAGGCCTCGCCGGGCAACATCCGCCGCGACAGCACGCTCGGCGGCGGCAACCGGCGCGCCGTCACGCACAACTCGGGTTCGGCGCCGATCGTGCCGATGTCACCGACCGCGCCGACGCCGACGCCACCCGAGGAGCTGCTGGCCGAGGGCGTGACGTTCAAGGACGCCAAGGAACGCTGGGTGGCCTCGTTCGAGCGCGACTACATCCTGCAGATGCTCCGCCGCAACAACGGCAACATCTCGCACGCGGCGCGCGCCGCCGACATCGATCGCAAGTACTTCCGGAAACTGATGAAGAAGTACGACATCGAGGCCGCCGGTGTCGACGAAGACGCCGACAACGTCGAACCGCAGTGATCCGCGACGAGCGAGGCGACATCGCGGAGTCGGGGAAACCAGGTGAGGACGAGGAAGGTGACACCGAGATCGCGCGAGCGAGTCGTGACGAGATCGATCGATCGCTGCCTCCCGGCGCCGATCCGACGATCGACTGGGGCCTGACCTCGCACCTCGACGAACACGGCGCACCGCGCATCATCGAGCGCCACTTGCTGGTCCCGCCCGAGCTCGCGGGGCTGCGGCTCGATCACTTCGTGAAGACCCAGATCGTGCGGCTGTCGCGCACCAAGATCCAGGCGATCATCACCGAGCAGCTACATCGCGTCGGCGAGACCGGTCCGGCGCTCAAGCCGGCGACGATCGTGGTGGCGGGCGAGCACTACGTGATCCGCCGGCCCGCGCCTCCCGAGCCTCCGTGCCCGCGGACGTTCACCGTGGTCCACGAGGACGCGCGCGTGCGCGTGATCGACAAGCCCGCCCTGCTCCCCGTCCACGCATCGGCGAAGTTCTACTTCAACACGCTGACCCGCGTGCTCGCCGAGCGCTATCCCGACGAACCCGAGCTCCAGATCGTTCACCGCCTCGACCGCGAGACCTCGGGCTGTCTGGTGGTCGCGCGCGATCGCGAGGCGGCGGCGACGCTCAAGCAGGCCTGGGAAGGCTCGACCACCGCTGGCTCGCCGCGCGTGCGCTCCGTCGACAAGCAGTACCTCGCGGTGGTGCACGGCGTACCCTCGTTCGAGGACGACCACGCCCTCGACACGCCGCTCCGGCTGTCGCAGCCCGGCGATCCGACGCGACTCCCGCACGTGCGGATGCTGCCGGACCCGGCGGGGTTACCGGCGCTGACCCGCGTGCGCGTCGAGCGAGTCGCGCGCGATCGCCGCTACGCGCTGGTGCGGTGCCAGCTGGTGACCGGACGCCAGCACCAGATCCGCGCGCACCTCGCCCACGCCGGGTTCCCGATCGTGGGCGACAAGCTGTACGCGCACGGCGACGACGCGTTCATCGACTACTGCGATCGCGGCCTCGTGCCGGAGCTCGCCGAGCTGTTCGTGCTGTCGCGCCATGCCCTGCACGCCGCTCGGGTCGCGTTTCCGCATCCGGACGGCGACCGCGTGATCGCCGAGGCCCCGTTGCCCGCCGAGCTCGCCGCGTTGCTCGCGTGACTCGGATATGCGCCGGACGAGGGGTTGCCCGCGGAAGCGAAGTCGAGTGTGATGTCGGCATGCGATTCGTCGACGAGACGGGTCAGCGCACGATGCGCGAGGCGATCGAAGCGATCGAGGCCAAGTCCTCGATCGAGGTCGTGGTGTCGGTGCGTCCCCGGTTGCGGCGGTGGCCGAGCGCGAACGCGGCCGTCGGCGCGACCTTCGCGATCGCGGCGCTCGCGTTCACGTTGTTCGCCGACATCGAGTTCGAGCTGTGGGAGATCCTGGTGCTGCCGTGGCTCGCCGGCATGCTCGGCGGCCTCGCGGTCGAGCTCGTGCCCCCGGTTTCGCGCGCGCTGACACCACCGCGGGTCCGGCGAGACAACCTCGTCGAGGCGGCCCGCGCCACGTTCTACGAGCTCGGCGTCTCGCGCACGCGCGGACGCACCGGCGTGCTCGTGTTCGTCGCGCTCCGCGAACGCGCCGCCACGCTGGTCGGCGACCTCGGCGTGATCGACGCGGTCGGCCAGCGGGCGCTCGATCGCATCGCGGCCGAGATCGCGAACGCGATCCCCGACGGCGCGACCGCGGTGGCGAAGGCGCTGTCGAGCCACGCCGACGACCTCGGTGCCGCCCTGCCCCGCGCCGACGACGACATCGACGAGCTGCCCAACGAGGTCCACGTGGCCCGGCCACGCGCGCGCGGGCGGGTGGCTCCATGATCTGCCGGCGACACATCCTCGCGATGGCCACCGTGGTGATGCTGGCGCTGGCCGGCGTCGCGGCGGCACGCCCGGGTGGCGGTCACTCGTTCTCGGGTGGGCGCTCGTTCTCGTCGCACAGTTACGGCGGAGGCGGCCACTACTCCGGTGGCGGCCACTACTCCGGCGGTCGCTACTACGGCGGAGGCGGGATGAGCGGTGGCACCGTCATCGCGCTCGTCATCATGGTCGGCATCGTCGCGGTCGTCGGTGCGCTCAAGCAGCGCTCCGAGCGCGGGTGGAACAGCGCGATCCCGATGCCGGCCTACACACCACCACCACCGCCGCCGCCACCGGTCGACGCGAGTGCCCTGATCGCGCACGACCCCGAGTTCTCGCGATCGGCGTTCGAGGACTTCGCGTACGAGCTGTTCTCGGCGGCGCACCGCCGGCGCGGCGACGCCGCGATGCTCGCCACGCTCGATCCCTACCTGACGCCGCCGGTCAGCGCGCAGCTCGCCCGACGCGGACAGGCTCCGCAACAGGTCGTCATCGGTTCGTTGCGACTGACGCGGATCAGCGAGCACGCCGAGCCCCCGACCGATCGCATCGACGTGCGGATCGAGGCGACGATGATCTCCGCGCGCCCGCAGTACGTGGTCGAGCAGTGGACGTTCAAGCGCGACCGCGGCGTGCAGTCGAAACCACCGACGCACGACCGCACGTGGCCGTGTCCCAACTGCGGCGCGCCGTGGGTCGCCAATGCGACCCGCACCTGCGACCACTGCAACCAGCCGATGGGCTCCGGCCGCTTCGACTGGGTGGTCTCGGCGATCCAGGTCCGCAGCGTGAGCGCGTCGCTCGGTAGCCTGACCGGTACCGTCGCCGAGTACGGGAACGACCTCGCGACCGTGCGCGCGCCCGACGCCGACCAGCAGATGGCGGGGATCTACGCCGACGATCCACAGATCACGTTCGACGCGATCATCGCGCGTACGCACCTGATCTACAGCCGGCTCAACGAGGCGTGGAACGCGCGCGATCTCCGCAAGGTCCGCGGCCTGGTCACCGCGTCGCTGCGCGACTACCTGCAGTACTGGCTCGACGAATACGCTCGGCAGGGACTCGCCAACCGTCTCGACAACGCGAACATCGAGCGCATCGAGCTCTCGAAGGTGACGCGCGACCGCCACTTCGACGCGATCACCGTGCGGGTGTTCGCCGACGGCAACGATTACACGCTGAACGCCAAGGGCCGCGTCGTCGGTGGTTCGCAGTCATCGACCCGGCGCTACACCGAGTACTGGACGCTGCTGCGGTCGTCGGCGCGACGCGGCCCGGTGGTCACCGAGCCGAAGTGCCCCAACTGCGGGGCACCACTCGAGGACGTCAGCGACCAGGGCGACTGCACGCACTGCAATGCGCGGATCGAGACCGGCAGCTTCGACTGGGTGCTGTCGAAGATCGAGCAGGACGACAACTACGTCGGCTAGCGGTGGTCAGTTCCACTTCCACGACCGCCGGGTCGCGACCAGCCACGCACGACCGCCGACCTCCGCGACCACGAACGCCGGATCCGCATCGAAGCTCGACAGCGCGAACGTGTCGCCGCTTCGCGTCGCCGTCGCGACATGGCGCTCGGAGCGATCGTCCGCGTAGTACACGAGCGTCGCACCCGCGGGATCGACGCCGCGCGGCCGAAGGGTCACGACGTTGCCGGCGAGCTTGCCGAGTAGCGAGTGAAAGCTGCCGTCCTCGGTGATCTCGCCGGTGGTCGCGATCGGATGGAGCTCGAGGTGCGCGGGCGCGGGATACGCCGGGGCCTCGAAGATCGCCAGCTCGTGGCGCACTGCCCGGATGCCGGCATCTGGATAGCGCCGCCGCGCGGTCGCGAGGATCGCGCGCAGCCTGGCTTCGAGCTTGTCCGCACTCGTGATGGTGTAGACGCCGCGGTTCTGGTGATCGAACCACCGCTGCTCGACCGCCGTCAGCGGGCGGTCCGAGGTCACGATGAAACGATCTCCCGGGACGCCATAGGGTAGGTGCTCGTCGTAGGGCGGCAGCGCTCGGATCGTGGCGAACATCGGGAACCCGGAGAACGGGTACGTGTTGAGCTTCTGATCGAGCGCGGGCACGAACGCGGTGATCACCTCGTAGACGACGAACGCCGTGACGAAGATCCGGCGCGGCCAGCCGCGCGAACGACGTCGCGAGCGGGCGTCTGCGGGTGGCGCGCGTCCGCCGGGCGGATCGCCGTCGAGCCAATCCCAGTCGACGAACGCCAGCACGAGCGGGAACCAGTGGTCGTTCCACAGGCTGACCACGAGCCCGAGCCCGACGATCTCGGTCACGAACACCGCACCGCAAAACATCCGCACCAGTGGTCGCCGCACGAACACGCACGCGAGGATCGGCGTCGCCTGCGCGATCAGGTTGAGCATCGCCGCCGTGCGATAGCGCCACACGTCGGCGAGCAACCAGTCGACCAGCGCCGGACGTTCGATGCCGGCGAGGTCGTAACGGACGAGCAGGTGGTGACGGAGGTTGTCGGACAGCGCCCAGCGCAACGTGAAGTGACCGTGCAAGAGCTTGTGAAACACGGCGCCCGCGAACATCAGCGCGATCGCGAGCTGCACGAGGCGCACCGACCACTGGTACCCGCCCGGAACGTCCGCCGGAGGCAAGCCGCGCCACCGGCGGATCAAGGCGTCGACGCTCAGCACGTCACCACCGCGCGCTCCGAGGAACGCGAGCTGTGCGAGCAGCACGACGTTGTACGGGTGCGACCAGGTCGCGCTCGACGCGTAGGACAGCGATGCGATCCCGAGAGTGCCGATGAAGCTGATCGCCGTGGCCGCCCGCGTGTACAGCCCGATCAGCATCGCGGCCGAACCGGCCCAGGCCATGACCCACAGCGTCGTGATCAGCCAATCGGGAGGGATCGTGTGGCCGAGCAGCATCCACGGCCCGACCGGGCGGTACAGCTCGGGCGGCCCTGGCAACACGACCGTCGACAGCGTGGCGAGCTTCGCGAGCGTGCCGATAACCGCCATCGCGATCCCGAGGCGAACGAACGCGCACGAGATCCGCCCACCGTCGGCGAACCAGTAGCGCTGCCATCGACTCACCGCGCAACCTTACGCCAGGCCGCCCGTCGACTTGCCCACCGGGCGACAAGTTGGCGCAGGGCCACCGCGAGCCGGATCGGCCCACACGTGGTAGACGTCAGACGTGGCCAAGGACCGCGCGCGCCCGTTCTCCCGCAAGCACCGGAAGTACTGGATTCCGGTGACCGGCGGGATGATCTTGATCGGCGCGATCAACGTCGGCCTCGGGTTCTGCACGTACGATCCGCCGGACGGTCCGCCCAAGCCGATCCATCTCGATCTCGGATCGGCACATCCCGCCGCCGCGGCGGCCGCACCGGATACACCAGCCGCGCCGGCCACGGGCTCGGCAGCCGGATCGGGATCCGCCGGCAGCGATCAGTCGATCGTGGTCTCGGCGCCCACCGAGTAGAACGTCCCCGGGCTGTTCTGGTTGGCGAACTCGGTGGTGATCCACCCCGCCAACCGGATCGTGTTGGCGAGGCGGAGCTCGTCGAGCACGCCCTTCAGCGGGCTCGGCGTGTTGCCTCCCGGTCCCCACGCGTTCGGCGCCGTCGCGATGTGCCCGCCGGTGCCCTGGGTATCGATCGCGTTGTGAACGTGCGTGTCCTTGAGCTGGCCGTTGATGTAGAGCGTCGAGGTTCGCGTCCCGCTGTCGAACACCCAGACCACGAACTTGCGCCCCCCACCGTCGATGTTGTTCTGGGTCTGCGCGTCGTTTCCAAAGAACCCGTAGCCGATCCCGGCGGTGTAGTCGGTGTGCAGGAATCGCGAGTGGTCGGTGGAGTTGTTCCCCAGCGTGAGGACGCTCGAGAACCCGCTCCCCGGCGCCTGGACGTCGGCCCAGAACGAGATCGTGTGCGAGGTGTTGCCGGCGTACGGATTGGTGAACGTGATCTCGTCGTTGTTGCCGTCGAACGAGATGCCACGCCCGAGCTGCGCGTTGACGCTGGTCGGGTTGCTGACGACGGTGCCAGGGACGGCGCCGCGCGCGTCCGCGATCGTGGCGGTGACCGCGGGATCCTCCTCGAAGTGCCACACCGCGAGGAACGCGTTGGAGAACACCATCGCGGGGTTCGCCGCGTGGGTCATTCCGGGATCGCCGTAGTGCATCTCGATCACCGTCGGATTGCCGTCGTCGAGATCGCTCTTCACCCACGCCTCGAGGTGCCCGGTGCCCTTGTCCCACCGCTGGATCTGGTGCTCGAGCGGCGTGCCGTCGGGCTGGGTGAAGAAGATGTCGGAGCCGTCGGTCAACGCACGCGCCGCGAGATCGGCATCGGTGTCGAGGATGATCCACACCGGGAAGTCGGTCTGGTTGTTATCGACCCTGTCGGGGTCGATCGTGATCAGCTTCTTGCGCGCGTTGTCGGGCGTCGCGTCGAGCGGTCCGTCGAGCTTGACGTCGGGACTCGGCCCGTCGGATGGCCCGTCGAGCGAGCCGTCGCCACCCACCCCGTTGGGCGTCGGATGGTAACTGCATGCCGTCGCGGCGAGCGCGATCACGACCCCACGCATGCCACGCATGATGAGGCGATCGTATCTCACTCCCAGACGACATCGAACGGCAATCGCGCCTGGGGTCCGCGATCACCGAGCAGCGCCGACGCGGGGAGCCCCTTCAGCAAGGATCGCACCACGGGCAGGTCGATCACCGACGACGCGGCATGCACTCCGAACAGGCTGCCGAGCTTGCCGAACAGCCCCGCGGGCGGTTTTGGAAGCTCGACCAATGTAACCTTCGTGTCGAGCGACAATCCGGCGCGACGCTTGGCCTCGTCGATCGCGTCGCCGAGCCCTCCGAACTTGTTGACCAGCTTGATCGGCAGCGCCTGGCTCCCGGTCCACACGTGGCCGCGCCCCACCGCGTCGACCTCGTCCTTCTTCATGCCCCGGCCGTCGGCCACGGCACCGACGAAGCGGCCGTACAGGTAGCGCAGCTTGTCGTGCAGGTCGTGCCGCTCCGCGGCGGTGTACGGGCGGAAGTAGCTCTCGATATCGGAGTGCTTGCCCCGCTTGTGCGTGTTGGTGGTGATGCCGAGCTTGGAGATCAGCCCCGAGACGTCGAACTTGCCGGTGAAGATGCCGATCGATCCGGTGATCGTCATCGGCTCGGCAAAGATCTCGTCGCATCCGGCGGCGATGAAGTATCCCCCCGACGCCGCGAGATCGTTCATCGAGCACAGGATCGGTTTGACCTTGCGCGTTGCGAATACCTCGCGGGCCACGAGCTCGGAGGCCAACGCACTGCCTCCCGGAGAGTCGATGCGCAGGATGATCGCCTGGATCTGGGGGTTCGCGCGCGCTGCCGCGATCGAGGCGACCAGCGTCTCGCCACCCGCCATCCGTCCGAGCACCGGCACGTTCTTCGACTTGCCGTCGGTGATGTCGCCGTCGACGTAGATCACCGCGATCGCCGGTCGCTTCCAGCGCTCGGGACGCTCGGGCACCGGGCGCGACACCGGCAGCGGCTCGCCGATCGCGGACATCACCAGCTCGCTGACCTTGTCGGGTGGAGCGACCGCGTCGACCAGCTTGGTGTCCTTGGCGAGCTCGCCCGAGGTGAACGGACCGCGATCGATCAGCTTCGCGAGCTCGGCCTTGTCGAGGTGGCGCGACGCGGCCACCTCGGTGAGCCAGCGATCCCACAGCGAGTCGAACAGCGCGCTGGTCATCGACGCCGCGGTCGGCGACGGTCCGGTCTCGGTGAACTGCTCGGGCGCGCTCTTGTACTCGGCGATCTTTTCGAACTGCGGGGTGACGCCGACCATGTCGAATGCACCCCGGAAGTAGATCGTGGTGCCGGCCATCCCGACCAGCCGCAGGCCGCCCGCCGGATCGACGTAGACCTTGTCGGCGGCGCTCGCCACGAAGTAGTCGCGCCCGGTCCCCGACACCATGTACGCGAACACCTTCTTGCCCGCCTTGCGGAGTGCGATCAGCTCGTCGCGCAGCTCCTCGAGGGTCGCCCAGCCGCCGCCGACTCCATCGAACGTGACCACGACGGCCTTCGCCGTGGGATCGCGGCGGATCGCGCGCATGCGGGCGACCAGCGCCGTCAGCTCGCGCACGCGGATCGCCCCCTCGAGCTCGATCCGCTCGATGTGATCCGGCGTCCCGAGCACCGAGGCCGGGCCGACCGCCGAGCTGCGAATCACGAGCTGGCCACCGAGCGCGTGGTTGGTGCCGGTGTCGTCGCGGAGCCCGGTCGCCAGCGCCGTGACGCCGAGCGCACCGAACGAGATCTCGAAGCCGAGGGTGGCGCGGACGTCGCGACCGCCGACGTCCATCACGCCCGCCGGTGAATCGACCAGCGCGTGAAGCTCGCGAGATTCGACCGCGGCGTGCGCGTAGAGTCCGCGCGCGAGACGCACCGACGCGCGCCCCCAGCCATCGACGTCGAGCCGGGTCTCGCCGAGCCGGCCACCGACGGCGAGCTCGAGCGTATCGGTGGCCAGTGGCCGCACCACGGTCTCGAGCTCGTAGCGCCGTTGCACCGGCGTGCCGGCGATCGGCGAGGTCGCGACGTCGCGCAGCACCGCACCGAACGCGAGGTGATTCCCCGCGCGAACGCTGAGCCCGAGATCGAACGCGTCGACCCCCGACAGGATCCCGTCGTCGTGAAAGTGATGCCAGCTCCACCCGAACCCGGCATGCTTGCCGATCGCGGTCGCCATCCCGAGCGTGAACCGGAACGGCGCGCCCGGGTCCGGTTCGAGGTTCGACCGCGGTGGCCGCAACCACTCGAGGCCGACACCGATCCCGAACCGCGGCAGGATGCCACCACCGCCGGCGAACGCCAGGTAGCTGCCGAACCCGGCACCAGCGCTGGTCGCGACGTCCTGATTCTCGAGATCGAGGGCGAGCGCGAGCTCGGCACCCCGTACGAGCGGCAGCCCACCCGGGTTGGAGGCCACCACGCGACCGTCGTATTCGCCCGCCAGCGGCGCGGTCGGTAGCGCCAGCCCCGAGGTCGGTTCCTCGGCGTAACGTCGGTCGACGCTCTGGGCGTGCGCGACGCTCGTCAGACAAACCAGGGTCGTGCAGACGACGACGAACCACGGCGTGGTCCGCCCGCACGGTGTGCTCGGCATTGCGCGACGGTATCAGACCGTCAAAACCGCCGCAGCCAAGCGACGCTCATCTGTCCCGGGTGCGCCGTGACCACGAGCCGCGATTCGGCCTCGACCTCCCGCGGCGCGTTGATCGCCACCAGGATGAGGCCGGTGACGACGAGTGCACCACCCGCGGCTACCGCGGCCAGGCCGATCCGATCCTCGAGCTTCGCGCGATCGTGGAGCCCCCAGTCGACCGGCTTGGTCGGATCGCCCAGCGCGCACCCGTCGGGGCACGCGTTGCCGAAGTCGGCCTCGAACTTGTCCTCGTGCGTGCGCGCGATCGCGACCATGCCACCCCCGAGTACCCCGACCACACCGCCGATCCCGACCACCAACCAGGGCTTCCACGCGCTGTACCGGCGCTCGAGCCGCGTCTTGTGCTGGCGCGGGGACATCACGACGTGCTCGACGACCTTGCCGCCGACGAGCGTGAGGTTCTTGGTCATCGGCTCGAACCCCGGCTTCGTCGCGACGAGCGCGTGCGCACCGGGGAGGACGATCATCTCCCTGCCGCGTTCGACGTGCTTGCCGTCGAGCGTGATGTCCACGCCCGGCTGCTTGGCCTCGACGGTCAACATCACCAGCCGCCCCTCGAGCAACCGCTTGTAGGTCTGCGCTTCCTTGAAGCGCGCCGCGGTCTCGAGTCCTGCCACGCCGTACTTCATCGCCGCCTGGAGCTGCTCGTACGCCTCGACCACGCGATCGAGGTTGACGAGCGAGACCGCGAGGTTGAACCGGATCCCGGGGTGATCCCAGATCGCGAGTGCCCGCTGATAGAGCTCGACCGCCTGCGCGTACTCGTTCTGCTCGAACAGCGAGTTGCCGCGCTTGAACAGATCATATGCCTGCTTGCGCTGGGGCTTGGAGACACCGCGATACCAGGCGGGCTCGTCGGCGAACGCCGATGCCGGTGCGATGCACGCGATCCCGACCGCGACGGCGAGCACCCAGGCGAGCTTCATAGCTTGTCGACGATCTTCCCGCGCTGCTGCTGGAGCTTGCGCACGCGCTCCTTCTCGCGGTCGAGGGCGCTCTGGAGTTGCTGCCGCGCGGTCTGCGCCGCGTCGCGCGACTTCTCCGCGCGGCGTTGCAGGATCTCGGTCCGCCGGAGCGCGACCTTGAGCTTGCGGAACGCGGCCACGAGCTGCTCGCGACTCATTTCCGCGTCGGCACGCCGGCGCGCGGCCTCGACGGCGTTGGCCTCGGCGGCGGCCGCGTTGGCTTCGGCCTCGCGCGCGGCCGCCCGGCGCGCGGCTTCCTTCTTCGTGAGCAGATCGAGCTGCTCGTGGACGGTGCGCTCCGCACTCTGGGCACGCGCCGCCTCGCGATTCGCGACATCGGCAGCCTCGCGCGCTTCGCGCTCGGCGGACCGGATCGCGAGAAAGCCCACCGTCGAGCCCGCCGCCGCGAGCCCGAGCACCGTGATCACGACGCCGACGACGATCCGGCGACGGCGTGCCGACCGGCGATCGCCGGCCACGACCTCGCGAAGGAAGTCGCGCTCGCGCGGAACGAGCGCGGACTCGCCGTAGCGCTCGAGGAACCTCGCAGCATCGCGGGCCGCCGGTCCCCGCCACAGCAGGCCCGCCGACCGGCGCTTGCTGTCCCACTGCCGCGCCGCGACCCGGACCTGCTCGAGGAACGTCGTGTCCTCGCGACTCTCGTCGAGCCAGCGCCGCAGCGTCGGCCACTGCGTGATCAGCGCCTCGTGGACGATCTCCACGGTCCCCGTGTCGTCGTGCACCACGAGTAGGCGTGCCTCGACGAGCGATCCGAGCACGCGGCGAACCTCGGCCGAGTTCTCGCTACCCGTCTCGAGCTCGGACCGATCGACGATCGCCCGCGTGCCGTCGGAGGTCACCAAGCGCTGGAAGATCGCCCGCACCACGTGACGCGTGCTCTGCGAAAACGTGGCGATCACGCGGTCGGCGTGGGCGGCGAGTGCGCCCGCGACGCCGCCGATCTCGCGAAACGTCTCGTGGCGAAATACGCGCGACGTCCGATCGCGGCGCGCCCATAGCGTCGCGAGGCAGAACTGGAGCAACGGATACGGTGCGACCGCCGAGCTCAGCTCCACGAGCATCTCGTCGAGCATGGCCTCGCTCTCGAACCGGAGGTCGACCTTCTCTGCCGGGCTCACCACGGCATCGCGCAGCGCCTGCCGATCGGGGGGGCCGAGCAGCAGCAGCGACCTCATCACCAGGGTCGCGAAGTCCTCGTGCTCGACCACGCGGTGCAAGAAGTCCGACCGCAGGTTGAGCACCAACCGGAGCGGCGAGGTCGGATCGTCGGCGATCCCGTGCAGGATCGTGCTGACGAGCCGGCGCTCGGATTCCTCGGAGATGAGGGTGTAGAGCTCCTCGAACTGGTCGACCAGCACCAGTACCCGGGTGCCGCGCACGCGCGCGTACTCACGCAGGATCGCGCCGAGGTAGCCCGGCTCGGCGCGCAACTTCGCGGCACACGTCGCGCCGTCGACGGGCTGCTGGAGGCAGGCCTCGACCAATGGCGCGAGGCTGACCAGCGGGTCGCGGCCGGGGCGCACGATGAAGGTCTCCCAGGCGGCGCCCGAGGACTTGAGCTCGGGGATCAGGCCGGCGCGCACGAACGACGACTTGCCCGCGCCCGACGGACCGACCACCGCGATCAGCGGGTTGTCGCGGAGCAACGCCACGGCACGCGTGATCTCGCGACTGCGCCCGAAGAAGCGATCGGCATCGTCCTCCTCGAACGCGAGCAGGCCGGGATACGGACACTCGTCGTCGCCGAGCCGGCGGCCGTGACGCGCGGGGAGCAGCGCCTCGAGGTCGGAGAGCAAGTCGGCCGCGGTCTGGTACCGCTCGGGCTTCGCCTTGCGCAGGCACCGGTCGACGATGCGGGCCAGGCGGCTCGGCACCGTCGGGGCGACGGTCGAGAGACTGCGTAGCGGCGTCTGGAGATCGCGCGCCGAGAACATCAGGGCGGCCACCGTCGGGTCCTCCAGCGGATGCTCCGCCGACAGCATGCGGAACAGGATCACGCCGATCGCCCAGAGGTCGGCGCGCTCGTCGACGGTGTCGCCGCCGAATTGCTCCGGCGCCATGAACGGCAAGGTGCCGACGACGCGGCCGCCGGTCGACAGCGTCTCGTACAGCGACGCGCCCTCGAGCTGCGCGGCGTAAGTCGGCTCGTCGGGCTCGCCGAACAACTTCGCCACGCCGAAGTCCAGCACCTTCACGGTGCCGCTCTGGGTGATGAAGATGTTCTCGGGTTTGAGATCGCGGTGCACGATCCCGAACTGGTGGGCGCGGGTCACGGCGCGGACCACGGAGACCATGATCTCGACGCTGCGGGCCGGCGAGAGCCCGTGGTCTTTGATCACCAGCGATAGCGGCGTGCCCTCGAGGTACTCGAGCGCCATGTAGGGGTGCTCGCACCAGGTCGCGGCGGCGTAGATCACGACGATGTTCTCGTGCGTGCACCGCGCGGTGGTCTGAGCCTCGACGAGGAATCGCCGGGTCAGCTCGGGATCGCGATTGGTGAGGAACTTGATGGCGACGACGCGGCCGAGCCGGGTGTCGCGCGCCATGTAGACCCGCCCCATCCCGCCGTGACCGATCTCGCGGATGATCTCGTAGTGCTCGACGCGCTGTCCTGGAGAGAACGCGAGCTCCGGACGCTCCGGGCTGGTCGCGACTCGCGTCGGCACCTCGACCGAGAACTCGTTCGCATCGGTCGCCAGGCGATGCGACGAACCGCGCGGCGCCACACGCGGGATGAGGTGCGGATGCGTGATCGCCGCCGGTCGCGGATCGCGAACCCCCATGATCACATTCTAGCCAGGTTCTCCGCCGCGAAGTGCGCTGCTGATCGGTGTGCAGATGTAGGCAAGCCGCGCCGCGATCGTACAGCCCGCGTGGCACGCGCAAATCGTTATCATGGTGGAATGGGGTCGCGGCTGCTCGTACTGGTAAGCGTGCTCGTCGCCGGGTGTCTGCAGTCGAGCCTGACCCCGTGCGCGGACCAATACTGTCCCGCGGACAAGGAATGCCACGAGCCGACGGGCGCGTGCTACGGCCCCGACCAGATCGCGGCGTGCGACGGCCTCGCCGACTTCGATCAGTGCGAGTTCGGCAACTTCGTCGGGTACTGTCTCGACGGGATCTGTCTGTCGCCGCGCTGTGGCGACGGCTTCGTCCAGCCCGAGATCAACGAGACCTGCGACGACGGGATAGACAACTCGGACGACCCCGACGCGCACTGTCGCACCGACTGCAAGCTCGGACGATGCGGAGACAACATCGTCGACCCGTCGCGCGGCGAGGTCTGCGACGACGGGAATGCCGACGCCGGAGATGCGTGCGCCCCCGACTGCGGATCGGATCAGACCTGCGGCAACGGCATCGTCGACGTCAACGAGGAGTGCGACGACGGTAACCGCGACGCGCGCGACGGGTGCAGCGCGTGTCTGATCGAGCGGCTCAACGTGCAGCAACTGACCGGCAACTCGCCCCGCGCGCGCCAGCACGCCGCGATCGCCTACGACGCCGCTCGCGAGCGCGTGGTCGTGTTCGGTGGCCGGTCGACGGTCGGCGGGTTCCGCAAGGACACGATGGAGTGGGACGGTGTGCGGTGGCGCGAGATCAAGCCCGCGACATCTCCGACGGGTCGCGAACAGGCGGCCGCTGTCTACGACAGCCGGCGTCACCGCGTCGTGCTGTTCGGCGGCGACGATGGCGCGCTCGAGAACGACGTTTGGGAGTACGACGGTGCGCGGTGGATCGATGTCACGCCACCCGCGGCCGATCCCCAACCCGAGCCTCGCCGGGGTCATGCGATGGCCTATGACCCGACGCTCGGCGTGGTGGTGATGTTCGGCGGTCACGGCCAGACCGGTCCGCTCGGCGACACCTGGGAGTGGAACGGCTCGGCATGGACGGATGTCACGCCGGCGAGCGGACCGCCCGCGACCGAGAACACCGCGATGACCTACGACCCGATCCGGAACCAATGCGTGTTGTTCGGCGGCAACACGGCCGCCGGGCTCGTGAACACGACGTGGCTGTACGACGGCCAGTGGACGCAGGCCACCGTCGGCGGCACGCCGCCGTCGGCGCGCCAGTTCCCGGTGTTGGTGTTCGATGCCGTTCGGGGCCACGTCGTCGAGGTGACCGGCCAGAACGCCGGCACCGGCGTCCTCGGCAACATCGTCGAGTGGGACGGTGCGAGCTGGACCGCGCCCGCGAGCTCGACGTACCCGTTCTCGGTCGCCGGGATCTCGGTGGCGTACGACGCGGCGCGCCGCCAGCTCGTCTCCATCGCGGCCCTCAACTCGACGTCGCAGACGTTCTTGCGCGGGCCGTCGACGACCGCCGGGTTTGTCAGCATGCCCGTGCCGACCGTGCCACCGCCGCGGGTTCATGCCACCGCCGCCTACGACGCACGCCGGGGCCGGGTGGTCATGTACGGTGGCCACGACGCTTCGTTCACCGTCGCCCCGACCGAGACCTGGGAGTGGGATGGTGCGAGCTGGACGGTCACGCAGACTCCGACCGGGCTCGCGCGCGTCCGGCCGAACATGACGTTCTCGGATCGCGACGGGGTGATCATGGTCGGCGGCAGCAACAGCGGCAATGCCGACATGATGAAGTGGGACGGCGCGACGTGGACGCAGGTCGCGCCGCCGGATGCATCACTCGGGTTCCGGTTTACCGCAGGGCTGGTCTACGACGAGGCACGCGATCGCATCGTGCTCCATGGTGGCAACTTCGACGACGACCACACCTACGAATGGGACGGCATGCAGTGGCTCGACGCGGCGCCGACCCAGAGCGGCGGCCAGCGGCACAACTTCGGCATGGCCTACGATCCGTTGCGACAACGCACGGTGATCGTGGGTGGCCACGGGTTCAACTCGCAGAATCTGCCGCAGGCGCTCCAGTACGACGGCGCCACCTGGACCTCGATCCCCGAGCCCGGGGGACAGTTCGGCCGCGGATCGCGCATGGTGTTCGACCCCCATCGGGGCCGGCTGGTCTACCTGTTCGACCCGGAGGACACGGGGCTCCAGATCTGGGACTTCGACGGGATGACCTGGGAGCAGCGCGATCCGCAGCCACCGATCGGGCCGCTGTATCGCCCCGTCGTCGCCTACGACGCCGTGCGGGCCGAGATCGTGATGTACGGAGGTCGCACCGGCGGCAACGGCGCGCCGGTGACCCAGGCGACCACCGTGATCGGCTACCAGCCCAACGTCGCGGTCGAGGCCTGCACGTCGGACAAGCTCGACTACGACAGCGACGGACTGTTCGGATGTGACGACCCCGACTGCGCGGGCCGCTGCACCCCGACCTGCGCTCCCGGCGCGACGTGCGCCGTCCCGTCGTCGACCTGTGGCGACGGGGTGTGCGATCCGCTCGAGGACTGCGCGCTGTGCTCGGCCGACTGCGGCATCTGCACGCAGGGGGATTGTGGAGACTTCCGGTGCGATTCTGGAGAGACCGCCACCAGTTGCCCCGGCGACTGCACCCCCTGAGCCCGTGGCCCCCCGCAACTCGCCCCACTCCCCGAGGTAGGCGATACTCGGCCCGTGGCGACGCCGACGCTGCTGGAACAACACCCGCTGTTGGTCAACCTCGATCCCACCCAGGTCGATCTCCTGGCGCGGGCGGGCGAGGTCGAGAGCTACAACCCGGGAGAGGAGATCGTCGTCGAGGGTAGCCTCGGCGACGCGTTGTTCCTGATCCTGTCCGGACAGGTCGCCGTGCATCGCGGCCCGCAGACCTTCGCGACGCTGCAGGGCGGCGACTACTTCGGCGAGATGTCGCTCGTCGAGCCCGCACCGCGCTCGGCGACCGTGACCGCGATGTCCGCGACGTTCTTGTTCCGGCTACCCCACGACGCCCTGCGCGGCCTGATCACGGATGACCCCAACGCGGCGTCGATCCTGCTCGTCCAGATCGTCAAGACGCTGTCGGAGCGGCTGCGCCGCGCCAACCACATGCTGTCGTCGGTCGACATGCTCGCCGACTGGCTCGCCGGCTCGATGGTCTGAGCTCGCGAGCGCGACGCTCTCAAGGCTTCTGCGGGTGCGACTTCAGCTTCATGCCGTCGTTGCACTTCGCGATGTTCTTGAGCAGCTGAGCGCGGAGCGCGCGCGTCGGAGCCTGACTCCTCAGCGTCATGTACATGTCCTTGGCGCGCTTGTACTCGCCGGTGCTGTACAGCGTGTCGGCGTACAGCATCTTGGCCTGGAACTGCCGCACGCCCTTGGTCTTGCTGATCGCCTGCTTCTGGGTGAGCAGCACCAAGGCGCGCGCGTTGTCGTGCGCCGCGAACGCCACGCGCGCCTGCAGGTACTGTGCGGTCCCCGCCTGCCCCGGTAGCTTCTCGAGCTTCTCGTAGACGATGCGCGCGTTGTCCCAGTCGCGGTTGCGCTCGTAGGTGCCGCCCAGCTTGAGCAGCTCCTTCGGGTTGGTGGTGTTGACCGTGACCTTCTTGGGCGGCGGCGGCGGCGGCTTGCGGATCACCCGGTGGTCGGGCTTGCGAACCTTCGGCTTCTGCGGATGCGCCTTGTTGGTGTCCGACTTGTCCTTCGGCGCGACGAGGTCGTTCGGCGCGGGCTCGGGGGTGGCATCGAAGTTGGTGACCGCCGCGTGCTGCGTGCGCTCGCCGAGCGCCACGAAGATCAGCACGCCGACACCGCCGAACAGCAAGGTCGCGAGCAGGAACCACGCGATGATGCTGGTCGCGCTGCGGCGCTGGGGGATCGGGATCGACGGTTGCGAGCCGATCGACACCATGTCCATGGGGGCGGGCGTGGCGGCCATGATCCCGCCGCTCGTCGTCCCGGGATTGCTCGGCGAGCTCGACGCGCGCGGGAGATGGGGGCCGCTCTGCGACGGAGAGGAGGTCAGGCCGGGCTCGCTCGCGAGCCGCTTCGACAGCGTCTGCAGGTTCGATTGACCGGTCGCCATCGTCGGGCCGGTCCAGATCGCCGGGTTCGAGCTCTCGGGTGCACCGCCGCCGTGCGTGCTCGCACGCACGCCCTGCGGCGCCGGCGTCTTGACGATGCCCTCGTCGACCGTCCGCATCGACAGCCCCGGGTTCAGGGTGGCGACCACGTTGGCGTCGGTGGTCATGCCCAGGATCTGTGCGACCGCGACGCCGCGCCCCGACAGACACTTGTTGAGCTCGTACTCGAGCTTCTCCATCGTCTGCGGGCGATCGTCGGGATTGCGCGCCATCGCCGACATCACGAGGTCCGAGACCAGCGTCGGGAGCTCCTTGCGCACCATCGCCGGCTCGGGCGGATCCTGCGTCGCCTTCTTGGTCAGGATCTCCATGAAGTTGTCGCCGGAGTACGGCGGGATCCCGGTGACCATCTCGTACATGATCGCGCCGAGCGCGTAGACGTCGCAGCGGGCATCGGCGGCGCGCCCGGCAGCCTGCTCGGGCGACATGTACTCGGGCGTGCCCATCGCCATCCCCGGGCTGGTCAGCCGGCGCTCGCGCGCGGCCTCGGCCTCGGTGGTCTTCGCGATGCCGAAGTCGAGCACCTTGACGACGTCGGCGTGACCGTCGCGCGCGATCAGGAACACGTTCTCGGGCTTGAGATCGCGGTGGACGATCCCCTGTGCGTGGGCGGCTGCGAGGGCGCGGCAGATCTGCCCCGCGATCTTGAGCGCGCGTGCGACGTCGAGCGCCCCCTCGCGCTCGATCACGTTGCCGAGCTCGACACCCTCGAGGTACTCCATGACGAAGTACACGCTGCCCTCTTCGGTGGTGCCCGAGTCGGTGACGTCGACGATGTTGGGGTGACCGATCTTGGAGGCCGCCCGCGCCTCGCGGCGGAACCGCTCGACCAGGTCGGGCATCCGGCTGTAGCTCGGGTGCAGGACCTTGAGGGCGACACGCTTGCCGATCTCGACGTGCTCGGCGAGATACACCTTGCCCATCCCGCCCTCGCCGATCAGCTCGATCACGCGATAGCGACCGTCGACCTCGACGCCGGTCAGATCGGGCTCGGCTTCTTCGTCCTGCTGCTGCGCCAGTGCCGCGGCCGCGCCACTGCGTTCGGTGGTGACGGCGGGGGATCGCGCGCGGCGGTCGGCACTCGCGCGCCGGTCCTCGGCCATGTCGCCACGATCCGACGCGCGACGTCCCACCGAGCCCGGCTTGCGCACCGGTGGCTCGGACACGATCATCGCCGCGTCGTCCCCTTCGCCGGTGCCCGGCTGCGAGCTCATGCGCCCGCTCTGCTCGACCAGCTTGCGCAGCTCGTCGGTCGGCGGCAGCGTGAGCGCACGCGTGCGAACCCGCGCGATCAGCTCGGAGCGCTCGGCGCGCTCGCGCTTGATGTCGTCGGAGAACAGCTCCTGGAGGAACGACGACATGCGCGTGCCATCGGTGGTCGGCGCGTTCTGCGCCAGCCAGGTCTGCAGCGCCATCCGCATCTCGTCGCAGTCGGCGTAGCGATCCTTCTTCTCCGCTGCGAGCGCTTTGAGGCAGATCTCGTCGAGCTCGACGGGCACGCGCGGCGCGCGCTTGCTCGGACGCATGACCTCCGGGTTCTTGGCGCGTGCGAGTAGGTCCTGCGGTTGATCCTTGCCGGGCGGGAACAGCTGGCGTCCCGTGAGCAGCTCCCACAGCACGATCGCCGCGGCGTACATGTCCGAGCGACCGTCGAGCTTCTCGCCGCGCGCCTGCTCGGGCGACATGTACGCGACCTTGCCGTAGATGATGCCCGGCGCCGTCTTCTCGAGCTTGAGCGTCGACGACGCCAATCCGAAATCGGTGAGCTTGACCTCGCCCGTGTACGAGACCAGGACGTTGGGCGGCGAGATATCGCGGTGAACCAGCTGGAGATCGGGAAACGCGTGCGCGTATGCGAGGCCGCGGCACAGCTCCTTGATGATGTAGACCGCGACGTCGATCGGGAACGCGACCTGCTTCTTGGCGCAGCGATTCCATACCGCGCGAAGGTCGCGCCCCTCCACGAAGTCCATCGCGAGGAACATCTCGCCGCCGACCACGCCGGCGTCGAACACCGGGATCAGGTTGCCGTGCGACAGTTTCACGACAACTTTCGCTTCATCGCGGAATCGGGCGACGTACTCGGCGTCGGCGAGATGCGGCAGCACGGTCTTGATGACCATCAGGCGCTCGAGGCCACGGTCTCCCGTGACCGCGAGGTAGAGCGCACCCATACCGCCCTGAGCCAGGGGACCCAGCAAGTGATACTTGCCGAATTTCCTGGGGTAATGCTCCAGGTCTCCCTCTTGGAGCGACACGCAGGACGAACGTACCACGCAGCTTTGAGCGCAACCAAATCAGTAAGCGCTTCGATTGAAGGGCTAACTTTAAGTCTTTAGGATGTGATCTCGATCCACCTGTAGCGCGGAGTGAGGCAAACACCGACATGGCCGGTGAGCTGGTCCTAGTAATCGACGACAGTGCGACGATCACGAAGGTCGTCCAACTGGTGCTGACCAAGGCTGGTTACCAGGTCCAGACCGCTCCGGACGGCGAGGCCGGACTGGTGGCGGTCCGGGCCGAGCGGCCACGGTTGATCCTCCTGGATTTCGTGATGCCGCGAATGAACGGCTACCAATTCTGTCGGGAGTTGGTGGCCGATCCCGCCCTGCGCGACATCCCCGTGGTCCTGATGAGCGCCAAGGGCGATCAGGTAGGCGAGCGGTTCGTCAAGGTGATGGGCATCGTCGACTACATCACCAAGCCGTTCTCGCCCGAGGCGATCACGGCGGTGGTGCAGCACACGATCGCCAAGTACGGCCCGGCGACCGCTCCCGACGAGGAACCCTCGCTGATCACCGGCGAGGATCTCGCCGCGACCGACGACGCCGACCGGGCGCACGCGCGCACCACCGCACTCGCCGACCTGCGTACCAAGATCACCGATGCGGTCTCGGCGCGGATCGCCGCGCTGTTCGCACTCGCCGAGAGTGCGGCGAATGCCGAGGAGCGCGTCGCCACCGATGCCGCCGCGATCTCCGAGGCCGCGCGCACCGCGCTCGACGACGGATCGCTCGGCAAGATGCTCGGATCGATCGACATCGGCCTGTTCGCCGAGGGCACGCCCGGCCTCCGCGGCGACCTCCGCGTGGTCCCGCTCGCCGAGGTGCTCCAGCTCCTCGACGTCCAGGAGCAATCGGGCGTGCTCACGGTCGAGCGCTCGGGGGCCCGCGTCGACATCTACTTCCGGCGCGGCCGGGTCGATCAGGCGATCGCCGAGGGCGTGCCCGAAGAGTTCTTGCTCGGCCGGTTCGTGATCGACGCCGAGCTGATGGGGCGCGGCGACTTCGAGTCGTTCCTCGAGTCGCGCGCGCACCAGAAGCTGATCGGCCAGCAGCTGGTCAAGCTCGGCCACGTCGCCGAGACCGATCTCAAGGCGTGCCTGACCCGGCAGTCGAGCGAGCTGATCTACGAGATCCTCCGCTGGCGCCACGGCCGGTTCCGGTTCGCGGCCGGCCTCGAGCTGCCGCCGGCCGTGATCGACGCGGCGCTCGGCCTCGACGTCGAGGCGGTGCTCATGGAGGGCTACCGCCGGGTCGACGAGTGGCACCTGATCGAGCGCGCGATCGACAACTTCGACGTCGTGTTCCTGCGCAACGAAGACTCGGTCGCGCAGATGGGCCGCGGCCGGCTGACCCGCGAGGAGCTCGCGGTGCTCGAGCTGGTCAACGGCAAGAACACCGTGAAGGAGATCATCCGCAAGTCGCGGATGGGCTCGTTCGAGGTCAGCAAGATGCTGTACCGCCTGCTCAGCATCAAGCTGGTGCGACGGCGCGTCCTGCCCGTCGCGGTCTAGTTGGGGACACGATCCACCCCACTACCGCCCTGCGGCGTCCCGCACTGCGGGGTTAGGCGGTACGGCGGCGCCGGAAGATCACCAGGCCGAACGTGACCAGCGAGAGCAACAGGGCTCCCGCCGCACCGCGACCACCCCCCGTCGAGCAGCAGCCACCGTCACCGGCGCCGTCCTCGATCTGGCAGCTCGAATCGCAGCCATCGCCATCGACGTTGTTGCCGTCGTCGCAGGTCTCGCCCTCGTCCTGAGTCCCGTTGCCGCAGGTCAGGCCGCCGCCGGAGACGCGGACCACGCACACGTCGTCGAGTGTCCAGCCACCGAAGGAGAGCCCCTGGTCGGAGTCGAGCTCGAACCGGATCTTCATCGTCCCGCCGTTGGCCGCGGTGGCCTGCTCGGTGAGATCGACGTCCTGGAACCGCCACTCCTTGTCGAGGTGCTGGGTCGTGCCGCCCTGGGTCTCCAGGTTGCTCCACACCTCGGCGTTGTTGGCGACGATCCGCGCCTGGTCGTAGAGCGCGTCCTCGACGCCGAGCCACCGCCGGTACTGCAGGTGGACGTTGGTCGCGCCACCGAGGTCGATCTCGGGCGACTCGGCGACCGAGCTCGAGCGGTTGCGGTAGTTACCGTCGTCCGTGAGGTCCTGGCCGAGCACGCTGTCGCCGCCGAACGCGACCTTCGGATCCGTGCCGAGCCCCTGCGGCGCGCCGACCTCCCAGTCACCGGTCACGTTCCACGCCGAGATGTCGCCGTCCTCGAAGTCGAAGCACTTGATGGGCGTCACCTCGCCGACGTACTGCTGATAGAACGGGTCGGCCGGGTTGTTCGGGAACGCGAGCTGCGACCCGTCGTCGAACGTCAGCGTGACCTTGTACTCGACCACGGCTCCCGCCGCCTGCGACGGAATCTCGCCGGTGAACGTGTCGGCGTCGGCCGGCATGTCGACGGTGGTGACGTCGGTGCTACCACGCACGCGCCACGCCAGGCTCGCGCTCGCCACGCCGGGCGGCGGGCACGGCGAGGCCTGCGACGGCTCGACCGCGGTGATCGACACCTTGAAGTTGTCGAACGTCGGCGGTGCGATGCCGAGCGTCAGTGCCGGATCGAACAGCCCGTGGGCCGCGAACGCCGCGTTGATCTCGCACTGGTCGGGCGTGCCGTTGGTGATGTCGCCATCGTCATCGTCGGCGAGCAGCGCCTCGGGGTACGACGACGGGATGTCGGCGGCCCGCTGCATGATGCCGTAGTAGATCTTGAGGAACTTGTCGTACCCGGCGGCCTGACCGAGCTTGCTCTCGAGTGCGACGCGGGTGTCCCACAGCGCCTCGCCGATGATCTCGCCCTCGTCGTGCGGCTCGCCGTCGGCATCGTCGGGCCACCGCTTCTTGTTGGTGGGGTCGAGCTCGCGGAGCGGGTTGTCGTTCATGAAGAACCCGCGCCCCATGCCGGAGTCGCCCGTGATCGCCTGCGCGAGCGTGTCGGCGAGCCCCTCCGACAGCGAGCCGTCGAACGCGCCGACGCCCTGGATGATCGAGTGGGCGTGCAGCGAGTGCCCGAACTCGTGATAGACGACATCGGCCAGCCGACCGGTGTTCTCGCAGCCGCTCCCGCGCTTGAAGAAGTGGATATCGTCGCCGGTCGAGAACGCGTTGCAGGTCTGGTTCTCGTTGACGTTGACGTCGATCTGCTGGGTCAGGAACGCCAGGTTCGGGTTGAGCCGCTCCTTGGCGAATGCCTTGGCCTGGTTGGCGTAGATGAACGAATCGATCTGCGCGTCCTCGAGCTCGCTGTCGGCGCGGCTCCACACGAACTGCCCACCGGGCTGGATCGAGACGGTCTCGGTGAGCCGTGCCGCGCCGCCCTTGTTGATGATGTTGACGAACGGGCCGGTGAGTTGCAACGAGACGTTGGCGGCGGCGGCGCCGGCCCAGGTCACGGTGCCGTCGGTCGCGGTGGTCGCGGGGCTGCCGTCGACGGTGAGCGACGCGTTCGGCGCCGGCTGCGGCGTGCGATTCCCGTGCGGGCCGCGATCCGGGACGTCGAACAGCACGCTGCCACTCGCGTAGTGGATGCCGGTCTTGCGGGCGATCGGCGACGCGTCGCTGGCGTCGACCCATACGGTCCACCGCGCCGGCGAGCCGACGGCCTGGACCTCGACCTGCTCCGCGACCTGGTAGTGGATCTGCGGCGCCGCGAGGCGGGGCCGGACGATCGGGATGATCACGCGGTCGGACGTCGTGCCGACGGCGGACCGCCGCGCGACGACATCGTGACCGGCGGAGGCCAGCCAGCGCACGGCCGCGCTCTCGCGGTCGGCGATCGCGAGCCGCTTGGACGAAACGGCGACCGTCACGTCGGGCAGCGCGGTCGAGCTCACCATCGCGAGCCGGTCGTGCGCGAACGCGAAGCCGATCGCACCACCGAGCACGCGGATCCCACCGGCGCGCTGCGCGAACGCGACCGTGCGGACATCGCCGCTACCGCCGAGCTCGTTCGAGACCAGGTCGAAGTCGGCGATCGATGCGCCGGGCGCGAGGACGTCGAGGTGCGCCGCGAGGAACGCGCGGGCCGCGTTCTCCGCGACCGCCGCATCGGCGACCGATCCGGAGGCCACCATGCCGGGGCCCCACAGTCGGAGCGGCACGTCGGTGTCGCGATCCCACTGAGCCGTCCAGCCACCGAGGCCGCTGGCGGCCAGGCGCTGCGCCAGATAATGACCCGAGCCGGCACGCGTCCAGCCGATCGTGCGGTGCGTCCGCGGAGCACGCGACGCCGCCACCACGGGTGGCTCCGCTCCCTTGGGCCGCACCACGGCTCCGGTCTCGTGGGATAGGGAGGTCGCCAACAAGGCCGCCAACCCGAACGTCTGCAAGCGCATCAGGCCTCTCATCGCCGCGTATCAAAGCGGATCGAATGCGATCCGCCAACCGGCGCCCCATGACATCGCTTTTCTCTGGCGAGAGGCGCGCGCGTCACGACACGAGGTGTCGACACCTCAAGTCCCCGCGGGCGTAACCCCTCGATTCGCGAGTAGATCTCTCGCGCGTGCGATGTCGTCGCGAATCTGCGCGAGGAGCGTTTCCACGGAAGGAAACTTCGCCTCGTCACGTAGCCGCGCCACGAAGGTCGTTCGCACGGTGCGATCGTAGAGATCGCCTTCGAAGTCGAGCACGTGGACCTCGAGCACGAGGTGCCCGTCGTCCACGAACGTCGGGTTGGCGCCCAGGCTCGCGACCGCCGGAAGCGGAGCGCCCCCCTCGACCGACAGCGTGACCGCATAGATCCCCGGCGCGATCGGGAGCTCCGCACGGGAGCCGAGCGACGTCGCGATGTTGGCGGTCGGGATGCCGATCGCGCGTCCGCGCTCGGCGCCGTGCACGACCACGCCGTCGACATCCCACAGACGACCGAGCAGCCGTGTCGCCTGGTCGAGCTCGCCAGCTCCCAGCAGCGAACGGATCTTGCTCGACGACGCGATCACGCCGTCGACCGTCACGGCCTCGACCACGGCGACCTCGATCCCGGTACGAGCGCCATGCGCGACCAGCGCGTCGGTGTTGCCGGCGCGACCCTGGCCATACGCGAAGTCGAAGCCGACCACGATCGCGCGCGCGCGCAGCGCGGACCGCACGACGTCATCGACGAACGCCGCCGGAGGTCGGCTCGCGAGCTCGCGCGTGAACGGTTCGACGACCACCGCGTCGAGCCCCGCTGCTTCGAGCAGCTCGAGCCGGCGATCGAGCGACACCAGCCGGACCGGCGGCTTCTTGCCGACCACCGCGGACGGGTGTGGATCGAAGGTGAGGGCGATCGCCCGGGCATCGTGCGTCTCGGCGAGCTGGCGGGTGCGCTCGATCAAGGCGCGGTGCCCGACATGCACGCCGTCGAAGTTGCCGATCGCGACCGCAGTGCCGGCCCATGCCGGTGCGCGCTGGTGGCCCCAGATGACGTCCACCGCGGCACCGTATCAGATCGCCGGGTATCCGCGCTCAGCGCACGAGGTGCTCGAGCACGACCGGGAACAGCACGAGAAACCCGCACGTGGCCGCGGCGATCGCCTGCCCCGATCGGATCCGGATCATTCCGGCGAGTCGCGCGATGCCGGCACCCGCACACAGCGCGGCGAACCCCAGCGTCGCCGGGGTCGGGCCGCCGGCACGCAGGGCGACCAGCACGATGCCGAACGCGCACGCGACGATCGCGACGTTGGCGAGCATCGCGCGCCCGGCGGGCGGGACCAGCACCGCCAGCCCTCCGAGCATCGCGATCACCAGCAGCGGACCGAGCGCGCCCGCGATCCGCGACAGCACGATCGTCGTGGACACGTCGCGACTCGGAGCGCCGTACCACCGCGCACCGAGCGCGCCGAGCGCACCACCGTGCGCGGTGGCCGTGACGATCGCCAGCAGCACGCAACCGGCACCCGCGACCGGAAGCACGATCGCCCACGCATGCGTGTGTCCGCGGTCTCGCGTTCGCGGGATCGCCCGGACGGCCGCGATCCCGACCAGCGCGACGAACGAGGGCTCGAGCACGGTCGCCGCGATCGCCGGGGCGAGCGCGACGTGCGGCCCGGTGACCGCGCGATTACGCGACGCCACGTCGTGCGTGCGAGTTAGCTCGGCGATCGTCCAGCTCGCGGCCGCGACGGCGAGCAGTGGCACCGCGTGTGCCCCCGGAAGATCGACGATCAGCGCCGTGCCGAGTAGCGCGGCCGCACCGGCCCCGACCAGCACCGCCGGCGCGTTGGCACCCTGCCCTGGCTCGGCCAGCGATCGTAGCGCGTGCACGATCGCGGCCCCCGCGGCCGCGGCACACGCGGCATCGACCGCGCTCCCACCCAGCAGCAGAGCGAGCACCGCGCACAGATGCGCGAGCACCGGGACCGCGATCCAGGTCTTCACCTGCCCACGCTAGGAAGGTTGCGCGGGCGGGGCAACTTCCCGTCCCGACAGCCGGCCGACGTAGACCGCCAGGACCAGGCCCGGGATCGCCATCACCGCGGTGGCGATGAAGAAGTACGGCCACGCCTGCGAGACCAGCACGTCGGTCCCCCGAGGCAACAGCGCGTGCTCGAGCTTGCCCTGCAGCACCGCGATGTCGGGGAGTCGCGACCACGAGAATCCCGTAACCGCGTCGTGGACGTACGGCCGCACCGCCTCCTCGATCGTCGCGTGGGTGGCGACCAGCTGCTGGAACGCGTGGCCGTCGAACCGGTTGACGACGTCGGCGGCGAACGGCCCGAACACCCGCTGACCGACCGACGACATCGAGGTCAGCAGCGCGAACTGCGTGGCGCTGACCTCCTTGGAGCACACGCTCATGAAGAACCCGAGGAACACCGCGGTGCCCATCGCACCGGTGATGTAGTCGACCAGGACCGCGGCGCCGAACATCACGTAGCTGTGGCCGACGTCGGCGAGCAGCGCGTAGAGCAGATTCGTCGCCGCCTGGAGGATGCCGAACACGACCAGCATCTTCGGGATCCCGAACCGCTTGGTGAGCGGCCCGGCGAACATGCCACCCACGAACACGCCCGCGAACCCGGCGATCTTGAAGCCGGTCGCGATCTCCGACCACGCGAACCCGAGGCCGCGACGGAAGAACGTGGTCTGTAGCGTCTGGACGAACGAGTCGCCGAACTTGTAGAGCGCCGCGAACGCGACGATCGCGAGCGACCCGCGCACGCCGAACCGGCGGTACAGCGCGACGAACGGGAGGTAGAGCGCCTCCAGCGTCGTGGTGCGGTGTGCCGGTGCGTCGGGCTCCTCGGCGAGCATCGTCGCCACCACGCCGACCAGCATCAGCGACCCGATCACGCTGTAGATCACGCTCCACGGCACGAAGTCGGCGAGGTAGAACGCGAACAGGCCGGTGACCAGCATCGCGACGCGGTAGCCGATCACGTAGATCGCGACGCCCGCCGCGCGCTCGTCGGGCGCGAGCAGATCGGCGTTGTAGGCGTCGAGCACCACGTCCTGGGATGCCGACAGCGTCGCGACGATCACCGCGAACACCGCGAGCGTGCCGGGATGCCGCGCCGGATCGACGAACCCCATCGACACGATCGCGACCAGCAGGCCGATCTGGGTGACCACCGCCCAGCCGCGGCGCCGCCCGAGGAACGGCCACCGCAACCGATCGAGCATCGGCGCCCACGCCCACTTGAAGGTGTAGGCGAGCCCGACCAGCGAGAACGCGGCGATGTCGGCCACGCTGACGCCCTCCGAGGTCAGCCACGCCTGCAGCGTCTGCCCGGTGAGGAGCAGCGGCAGCCCGGAGCTGAACCCGAGCAGGAACAGCACCGCCATCCGGCGCGAACGGAAGACGGCGAGGAAGCTCACGGGCGACGACCGTTCCTCGTGCTGGTGCACGTGCTCGTGCACGTGTGCATGCACATGTGCGTGCACGAGGCACGTGCATGTACCTGGAGGAATACCCCGGTCACCTGTCGAGCCTGCGGGGCCTGGATCGCGAAGTCGAGTTTCGTGGCGACCGGTCTACAATGCCGCGTGGCCGCGAGTCCGCCAGGTCGATCACGCGCCGGACGCGCGATGCGCGCCGCGATCGCGTGGCTGGTGCCGAGCGTGATCGCTGCCTGTGCGGGCGCGCTGGTCACGGGGGTCCTCGAAGGTCGCGGCGATGGATGGCGGCGGGTGATCATGGCTGGCCTGCTCGCGATCGACGCGATCCCGCTGCTGGTGATCGGCGCGCTGCTGACGCGCGCCGTGATCGCGGCATGGCAGCCGGCGACCTTGCTCGACGGGATGCGCGAGGATCGCGGCGCGATGCCGCGACTGGCGGCGTGGGTCGGCGTGGCGTGGCTCGGAGTGCTCGTGCTGTCGTGGGCGATGTTCCAGGGCACGTGGCTGTTGGCCTCGTGGACCGCGTTCAAGCCGACGTCCTACGGTTTCCTCGCGCCGATCATCGCGGTGCTGGCGCTCCTCGCGACCGCCGCGCTGTCGCGACCGTGCGCCGACCTGCTCGAGGCGATCGCGCGCCGGATCGATCGGCGATGGCAGCGGCGCTTCGCGGGAACGCTGCTCCGTCCACGCACGATCGCGATCGCGACCATCGTCGCCACCGCGGTGGTGAGCATCGTGATCTGGCTGCTGGTGCTGCGCCATCGCGCTCCCTGGCTCGACCTCCGGTTCTTGCTCGCACCGGGGGCCGGCGTCGTCGTCACGATCGCGATGCACTTCGGGTGGCGCGCAATTCACGACCCTCGCGCGCGCGGTGGCGTCGGAGGCGTTCTCTCCGTTCTCGCGATCGCGTCGATCGTCACCGCGATCCACGCCGTCGGCGCACGACCGGCGGCCGCGCTCGCGATCTGGGCCGAGCAACCCGTCGGGCGGATCGTGATCGAGCAACTGTTCGACGTCGAGGACCTCCGTGCCGGGTTGCCCGCCTCGACGTTCCAGCTCCCGACCCAACCCGGTGTCACCGGTGCCACGCACCCGGACCTCGTGTTGATCACGCTCGGTGGGGTGCGCGCCGATCGCACGCCGCCGTACGGCGGACCGGGTGCGATGCCGGCGCTGCGCGACCTCGCTCACCGCGGTGTCGCGATCCGCGCCACCTACGCGCCGACCTCCGCGCCGGCCCGCGCACTGCCGTCGCTGATGACCGGCTTCGATCCACGCCGGTTGCGCGGCGTCGGGACGCGCGGCGCCGGTGACGTACCGATCCGGCTCGATCCGCGTCATGTCGGGCTCGCCGAATACCTGCGCGCCGGCGGCTACGACACCGCGGCGTTCGTCGGCACCGAGCTCGACCGCTCGTGGACGCGCGGCTTCGACACCGTCACCGTCGAGTCCGATCCGCACCGGCTGGGATACCGCGCGCGCGAGTGGATCGTGGCGCACGATCGCAGCGCGTCGACGCGGCCGATGTTCGTGTGGGTCCACGCCATGGCACCGCTGATCTCGACCGCACCGCTCGCCCCGCTCCCCTCGCTCGAGCTCCGGCGCGCCGCCTACGACGCGGCCTTGCCCGCGATCGACGAGACCCTCGCCGATACCATCCGCGCGTTCGGAAGTCGCCCGGCCCCGCGCGCGCCGATCGTGATGGTCACCGCCGATCGCGGACAGGAGCTCGGAGAGCACGGCGCGCCGTATCGCAACGACGACGTCTACGACAACCAGATCCACGTCCCGTGGATCGTCGCCGGTCCGGGCATCCGGCCACAGATCGCGAACACGACCGCGAGCACGCTCGACGTGGTGCCGACGCTGCTCGAATTCGCGGGATTCACCCCGCCGAACCTCGATGGCCGGTCGCTCGCCCGCCCGCTGGCCCAGCAGATCTGGCACGCCACCTCACGACCGTCGGGGGTGGCGTTCGCGACCGCCGGGTTCGGAACCGGCCCTCACGCGAGCTGTGCGATCCGCGGCCAGTGGAAGCTGATCGACAACGGCGCCGGGCTCGAGCTCTACGATCTGGAGACCGATCCGGGGGAGCTCTCGAACGTCGCCGGCGACAACGTCTTCATCGTCGAGCAGATGCGCCCGCTGCTCGCCGCGCACGACAAGCGCGAGGCCGACACGGCACCGTTCTAGCGTCAGGATCCGCCGGTCGCGATCGCGTCGAGCTCGGTCCACCGCGCGAACAGCCGCTCGACCTCGGCGCGCGCGGCCTCGAGCTCGGCGGTGACGGTGCCCGCACGCTCCCAGTCGCTGAACACCACGGGATCGGCGATCTGTGCCTCGAGCTCGCCGACCCGGGTCTCGGCCACGGCGATCGCATCCTCGATGCCGGCGAGCTCGCGGGTCTCGTTGAACGTCAGCTTGCGGGGCTTCGGCGTGCGCGCCGGTGCCAGCATCGCCGCCGCTGATCGAGACGACGACGGGCCGGGCTTGGGTGCCGCCGGCCTGGGGCGGCGCTCTGCATAGAACGAGTAGCTGCCCTCGTAGAACGTCACCCTGCCCTCGCCCTCGAACGCCAGGATCCCGGTCGCCACGCGATCGAGGAACCACCGATCGTGCGACACGATCAGCGCACACCCGGGGAAGTGGACGAGCCCGTCCTCGAGCGAGCTCAAGGTCGGCAGATCGAGGTCGTTGGTCGGCTCGTCGAGCACCAGCACGTTGCCGCCGCGGCGGAGCAGCCGCGCGAGTTGCACGCGATTGCGTTCGCCGCCCGACAGCTGCCCGACCTTGCTGTCCATCACCGAATCGGGGAACGCGAGCATGCGGAGAAATCCGCGCACGTGTTGCTTGCCGTCCGGGAGCTCGACGAAGTCGTAGCCATCGCCGACCTCCTCCAGCACCGTGAGCTCGTCGCGCAGCTCGGTCCGCCCCTGCTCGAGGTACGCGAACCGCGTGTTGGTGCCGACCCTGACGGTGCCGGAGTCCGGCGCGAGGTCGCCGACGATCATCCGGATCAGCGTGGTCTTTCCGGCGCCGTTGGACCCGACGATGCCGATCCGGTCGCCCGGTTTCATCACCAGCGTCAGATCGGAGACCAGCTGCTTGCCCCCGAGCGACTTCGACACGTGATCGAGCTCGACGATCGTGCTGCCGAGGCGCGGCCCCTCCGGCAACCGGAGCGCGAGCTTCTCCGGCAGGCGATCGTCGGCGGTCGGCGCGGCTCCGACCGCCGCATCGAACCGATCGATCCGTGCCTTGGCCTTGGTGGTGCGCGCCGGCGGACCGCGACGGATCCAGTCGATCTCGCGGCGGATGAACGACACCCGCTGGTACTCCGCCTCGGCCTCGGCCGCCAGTCGCTCCGCCTGCTTGAGCAGGAACTCCGCGTAGTCGCCTTCGTACGCGTAGACGCGACCGCGGTCGACCTCGAGGATCCGGGTCGCCACCCGATCGAGGAAGTAGCGATCGTGGGTCACGACGATCAGCGCCCCGCGCGTGCGCGCCGCGAGTCGGGTCTCGAGCCACTCGACCGTGGTGGCATCGAGGTGGTTGGTCGGCTCGTCGAGCGCGAGGACGTCGGCGCCCCCGAGCAGCGCCCGCGCGAGCGCGACCCGCCGGCGCTCGCCGAGCGAGAGCGTGCCGACCGCCTGGGTCATCGGTGGCAGCTGGAGCGCCGCCGCGATCGTCGCGACCTCGTGATCCTCCGCCTCCGGTCGCGCCAGCGCCGCGCGCACCGCGAGCTCGGGCGGAAATCGCGGCTCCTGCGACACGTACTCGAGGGACAGGTCGCGCTTCCACGTCACGACGCCGGCATCCGGTTCGAGGGCCGGATCGCCTGCATCGTCGCCCGACCGCATCGCGCGCTGCACGATCATCGCGAGCAACGTCGACTTGCCCGCACCGTTGGCGCCGATCATCCCGATCCGATCGCGCTCGTGGATCGCGAACGACGCGCCGTCCAGCACGCGACGGCTCCCGAACCTCTTCTCGAGTCCCTGGACCGTCAGAATCGCCGCGGACGCCACGCGCACCGTTACGACAGACGTGCGAGATCGGTCTCGACGAGGAGATACGTCAGGCGCAGCAGATTCATGCGCGCCTCGGGCGAACGCACGCGACCCGCGAGCTCTGCGAGTCGAGTGCGGCCGTCGAGCAGACTGTAGACCCGGAGCAAGGCGTCGCCGAGTCCGAACGCGCTGAGCTCGGCATCGACCCCGGACGCGTGCGGCTCCGCGACGATGAACGCCCGGCCATGTGCGTTCAGCCAGTCATCGATCAGCGCCTCGCCGAGCTGCGCGGCGCCGGCACCGATCACGCGGTGCGCGTCGAGGTGCAGCGAGCGCGCCTTCCACGGGTTGGGGTGGCGCCCCGCCCAGGTGTAGCGACCCTTCTGCCACGAGAACGCCTCCATCAACTTGGCGGCGACCTGCTTGGCGAGCAGCCGGTACGCCTCCAGCGGATCGAGGATGTCGAGGCCGACCAGCGTGTCGGCGAGCCTCCCGCCGAAGTGGTGCATGACGCCGAGCGCGCGCTGCAACGCCTGGGGCGTCAACGCTTCGACCTGGATCAGGAAGTTGCCGAGGCGCTCCGACTCGACGTTCGAGTTGACGAACTGCGGCTGGCCCTCGGCGAAGTACACCTCCTTGAGCACACCGGCACGCCCCTCGAGCGACAGCAGGCCGGAGACCCGCGACTTCGCCAGGCCATAGACGACGCGAAGCACCGAGGTCTCCCGGAGATCGCCGACCTCGCGCGGTCCCGACGGTACGTCGACCGGCTCGGCCACGATGTCGTCCTCGCTGACCACGATCTCGGCGACCTTGTCCGGATCGACGGGGAACGTCTCGCCAGCGATGTACGCCGCCCGGGCGCGCGCGGCCTCGGCCTCGGCCTTCATCTGGCTCATCCGGGTCAGCGGACCCGAGAGGCCGGCCTCGTCGTCGGTCGGCTGCGTGACCACGCCGCCGGTGATCGCCTCGAGGTCGGCGGTCGGCGCGTTGATCACCTTGCCGATCAGACTCGCGAGGTCGCGATTGCGAACCTTGGCGACCCGGCGGATCCACTCGTCGAGTGCGTCGCGGAACTCCGCCGCGGATTGCCAGCGATCCTCGGGACGGCGCTGCAGCGCCTTGGTCGTCAGCACGCGGAGCTCGACCGGGAACTCCGAGGCGTACTTGACCAGTCGATCGAGGCGCGCGTCGCGCACCATCAGCAGGATGTCGAGGTCGTTGGTCGAGGTGAACAGCCGGCGCGCCATCACCATCTCTGCGAGCAGGATCCCGACCGAGAAGATGTCGCTGCGGGGGTCGATCTCGCCGCCGCTGACCTGCTCCGGCGACATGTAGCCGTACTTGCCCTTGAGCGTGCCGGCCTCGGTCTTGTGGCGGCGCTCGGCGGCGCGCGCGATGCCGAAGTCGGTGAGTTTGACGTCGCCGCGCCACGATAACAGCACGTTACCGGGCGAGATATCGCGGTGGACGATGCCGAGCGGCTTGCCCGCTTTGTCGATCGCGTTGTGCGCGTAGTCGAGCGCGTCGCACACGTCACGAGCGATCACCGCGGCGATCTCGGGGGGCAGCCGGATCTGGACGCGCGCACACTCGCGGAGCAGCGCCAGGACGTCGAGGCCATCGACGTACTGCATCGCGATGTACGGCGTATCGGCGTCGGTCCCGAGCTCGAACACCTGGACGATGTTGCGGTGATCGAGCTGGGCGGTGATCCGGGCCTCGTCGATGAACATCTCGACGAACGACTTGTCGGTCGCCAGGTGCGGGAGGATCTTCTTGATCGCGACCAGCTTCTCGAACCCGTGCTCGGCGGTCAGCGTCGCCTTGAATAGCTCCGCCATGCCGCCGACAGCCAGTCGATCGACGATCGTGTACCTCCCGATCGACTTGGGCATCGACGCGTTCACGGTCGCCCTATCATAGACAGTTTCTCGGCACGTTCGACGGAAGGTGCCAGTTTGGCAGCGGTTCCGCCAGACCCGCAGCCGTCCTGTCGCGATCGGGAGGATTGGGAGACCTCGAAGCCAATGGACCCGCCGGGTTATCGGCGCCAGGTCCGTGGCACGCCGCGTGTAGCACTCCGTTGCACCTCCGATGGCCTCCCTCCCGACCCTCCAGCGACTGTCCGGCGTGCTGTTCCGGTTCGTGCTCCACCGTCGGACGGTCACGATCATCACCGTGGTGATCTGCTCGATATTTACGGCCAACATCGTTTCGAACCTGGTGGAGGCCGACGTCCTGATTCCCCCGGCCTCGGCGGCTCCTGCCCCGGCCCGGCTTCCCGTCGCCCGCCCCCCAACGTCCGAGAAGCCAAAAATCGATTCGGCGGTGCTGTCCGAACGAAACATCTTCTGTTCGTCGTGCACACCCGAAGGCCCGATCTACACGGCCGCCGGGTATTCCGGACAGCCCGCCGTCCTTATCGCCACCACGGTCTCGGAGGCCGGATCGCGCGCGACCCTGCGCGTGATCGGCACCGAGGTCCAGGGCAGCTGGGGACTCGACGAGACCGTGCCGGGCGTCGGCAAGATCACCCGGATCGGCGGCGCCTCGATCGACGTGGTCGACGCCGGGAACCACCAGAAGAAGCTGTCTCTGTTCGATCAAGAGACCGCGGGTCCGGGGGCCGGTGCGGCAACACCGGCCCGACCCGCGGCCCGACCGGATCCCTACGCCGATCGCGTCAAGAAGCTCGGGGAGAGCTCGTACCAGGTCGATCGCGACGTCGTGAAGGAGCTGGTCGCGAACGGCGGCCGCAACGCGGGCGCGCGCGCGATGCCCGTGATGAAGAACGGCAAGGTCGACGGCCTGCGGTTCTACGGCGTGCGCTCGTCGTCGCTGGCGGGTGCGATCGGGTTGCGCTCCGGCGACATCGTGCAGGCGATCGACGGCGACAAGATCCAGACCATGCAGCAGCTCCTCGACATCTACGCCAAGCTCGACAAGCTCGGCGGCGTCGAGCTCCAGGGCACGCGCGCCGGCAAGCCGCTGTCGATCGATCTCCGGTTCCGCTGACGCGAATCCCACCCGCGCTCCTCGTTGGACCAGGAATTCAGCACGCAAGTGGCGCGTTGACCTCGCGTCACCGAGAATCCGTGCATGCCGTCTCCGGAGGCCGCCGATCGCCCCGCGCGCACGCGGAGCGGTGCCCTCGCGGTCGGCGCCGGCATCTTCCTGTCGCGGATCGCCGGCCTCGTTCGCGAGCGCGTGATCGCGCACTACCTCGGTCTCGCGGCCGCCGCCCCGTTGCGGCGCGCGATGCAGATCCCGAACCTGCTCCAGAACCTGCTCGGCGAGGGAGTGCTGTCGGCGTCGTTCATCCCGGTGTACGCGCGACTGCTCGCCGAGGGTCGCGAGGAAGAGGCCTCGCGCGTCGCCCGCGTGATCGGCACCCTGCTCGCGCTGCTCGCCAGTGTCGTCGCGTTGCTCGGCGTGGTCGCCGCGAAGCCGATCGTCGAGGTGCTCGCGCCCGGGTTCGACGCGTCGACAAAGCAGCTCACGGTCACGCTGGTCCGCATCATCTTTCCGGGCACCGCGCTGCTGGTGATGAGCGCGTGGTGCCTCGGCGTGCTCAACAGCCACCGCCGGTTCTTCCTGTCGTACGCGTCGCCGGTGCTGTGGAACACCGCGCTGATCGCCGCGGGCATCGCGGCTGGCGCGCGGCTCGCCGCCGACGCCGACGTCGCGATGTGGTTCGCGTGGGGCGCCGTCATCGGTTCCGCCGCGCAGTTCCTCGTCCAGCTCCCGACGGTGATCCGCCTGTTGCGCGGGCTATCGCCGTCACTCGACGTGCGGGCACCGGGCGTGATCCGGACGTTGCACGCGTTCGTCCCGGTGCTGATCGGCCGCGGGTCGGTCCAGATCTCGGCGTACGTCGACCAGACGCTCGCGACCTTCCTCGGCACGTCGGTCGTCGCCGCGATGGCCGCTGCGCAGACCCTGTACCTGATCCCGATCAGCTTGTTCGGGATGTCGATCTCCGCGGCGGAGCTACCGGAGATGTCGGGCGGTCTCGGCGACGACGCTGCGCGGGCCGCGCACCTGCGAGGTCGGCTCGACGGATCGATCCGCCGCGTGATCTTCCTGGTCGCACCGTCGGCGCTCGCGTTCGCCGCGATCGGCGGATCGATCGTCGCGCTGCTGTTCCAGAACGGCCGCTTCGGTCACGCCGATAGCGACCTGGTGTGGATCGTCCTCGTGGGCGCCGCGTTCGGGTTGTTGCCCAACACGGTCGGCCGCTTGCTCAACTCGGCGTTCTACGCGCTCGGCGATACCAAGACACCGCTGCGTGCCGCGCTGGTGCGGGTCGGGTTCGACATCGTCGTGACCTACATCGTGATCCTGCCGCTCCGCCACGCGCTGGGCTACGGCGTCGAGATCGGTGCTCTGCTGTCGATGACGTCGTCGAGCACGGCATCGTGGATCGAGTTCTCGCTGCTTCGTCGCGCCTTGACCCGGCGGATCGAGCGCGTCCCGATCCCGTGGCGATTCGCCGGCGGCGCACTGGTGGTATCGACCCTCGCGGGAGGCGCGGGCTACGGCGCGGGAGCGGTCGGACATCACCTCGGGCTCCCCGTGTGGCTGTCCGCGCTGGCCGCGATCGCCGTGTTCGGCACCACCTATCTGGGGACCATGATGGTGGCCCGCGTTCCCGAAGCGAGCGGGTTCGCGAGACGCCTGTTGCGCCGATGACGGTGCGGGTGGACAGTCCCGCACATGGACCAGGTGCTTCATTACGTGAAGTCCGCGAACGCGGGGGATGTGCTCGCCGGGATCGGGCTCGGGTTCCTCGCGTGGTTCGTCGTGCGCCACGGGCTGCTCGGCTTCTACACGATCGACCAGAACGAGCGCGCGGTGATCACCAGCTTCGGCCGCGCGCAGCGGCTGACCGGGGCGACCACCGTGATGACACCCGAGGGCAACCAGATGCGCGACGACGAGAAGCAGCGCTACGTGTGGCCGCAGGTCCGCGTGGTCCAGCCCGGCGGTCCGTACTTCCGATGGCCGTGGCAGCGCGTGCACAAGGTCTCGATCGCCACGCGCACGGTCAACATGGCGTGGGACCCCGACGTGCCGACCGCCAACATGAACGGCACGGAGATCGAAGCGGTCACCAAGGATCACCTCAACGTCGGCCTGCGCGGCCAGGTGCGGTTCCGGGTGTCGGAGCAGAACCTGTACGCGTACCTGTTCGGGGTCAAGAATCCGCCGTCGCACGTGATGGGGTTCTTCGTCTCGATCCTGCGCGAGCGGATCGCGAACTTCGAGGCGCCGAAGAAGCCGGCCGTCGTCGCTGCCGTCGACGACGAGCAACCGCCGACCGCCGCCGCCGTCGCGGAGCAGATGGGGATCTCGATCAACGACCTCCGCAAGAACCTGAGTAACCTCAACGACGTGATGGACAAGGAGTGCGCCTCGAGCGTCGCGCGCTACGGCGTGACGTTCGACGCGTCGCTGATCACCGAGATCGACCCTCCCGAGGAGGTCGAGTCCGCGCTCGCCGCGATCAACACCGCCCACAACGTCGTGTCGTCCGACATCTCGCTCGCGCAAGCCTCGGCCGACCAGCGCATCGTGCAATCGAAGCGCGCCGTCGAGATCGAGACCCTGCGAGCGCAGGCCGAGGTCGAGCCGCTGCGTGCCCTGGCCAAGCAGCTCGCGGATCTCCAGGCCCAGGGCGGTGACGCCGCCGTCGAGAGCTACGTTCGCAACGTCAAGCTCGGCCTGTTCGACAAGGCCGATCGCGTGTTCGTGGAGGACCGGCCATGAAGATCTTCGTCATCGCTGCGATCGCGTTCTTCGGGTGGTGGATCGCGATGCCGATCGTGTTCGGCATCCTCCGCATGATCGGCCTCTACGTGGTCGTCCACGAGCGCCGCGCTCATGTCTACACGCTGTTCGGCAAGGTGGTCGCGGTGTTCGACCAGCCGGGCATCTACGCGATGTGGCCCAAGATCGGGCTCCGCTCGCTGCTGGTCCCGCTGCTCGGTAAGCGCTACGTGCTCGACCTCCGCATCGACCAGACCTACCTGCGTTCGCAGCCGGTCAACTCCGAGGAGGGCGCGCCGATGGGAATCGGGGTCTGGTACGAGATGTACATCTCCAACGAGACCGACTACCTGTTCAAGAATCAGGACCCCGACGGCTCGTTGCGCGCGAACGTGTCGAACGCGACGATCCGCGAGCTCTCCAACATGGATCTCACCAAGCTGCTCGAGGATCGCCACGACCTGTCGGCCGCGGTCCGCGAGGAGGTGTCGTCGAGCTCGCACCAGTGGGGGTTCCGCGTCGGCTCGGTGTACATCCGCAAGGTCCACTTCCGCGATGCGCAGATGATCCGGCAGATCGAGGAGAAGGTCACCAACCGGCTCCGTCAGGTCACCAGCGCGATCAAACAGGACGGCGCCAACCAGGTCAGCCTGATCACGTCGGGCGCCGAGCGCACCGCGGCCGTCGAGTTCGCCCGCGCGGCCGCGATCCGGCCGGAGATCGTGGGATCCGTCCTGCGCGAGATCGGCGAGAACAAGACGATCTCGAACGCGATGTTCGAGTTGCTCGAGGTCTCGCGGATCGTCGAGAGCGACGCGCGGCTGACGCTGTTGCCGGCCGGCGCGACCCAGAGCTTCTTGGGGGCACAGCTCGCGGCGCAGTCTGATCGATCCGCGCCGGCTCCACGGCGCTAGCTGCCAGGCTGCGAAAAAACGCAGCCTGCTAGAACCTGACTCGCCAGCTAGTCGACGGGCTGCAGCGTCGCGAGCGTCCCCGACATCGAGTCGAACTGCGCCGCGACCCAGTTCGCGTCGCGCGGCACCTGCGAGACCCGGACCTCGTCGATCCGCCCCGGGAACGGCGCCCCGTTGCCGCCGAGGTGCAGCATCGCGGTGGCCGAGGCGAGATTCGCCTGCGTGTCGCTGTCGTCGCGCTGGCCGTTGGAGTACGTGGCGAGCCGCGTGCCGTTGTACGTGAACACCAGGTACGTCCACCCGGTGCCGGTCACCGACGCTCCGGGGAACGTCGAGGCCGTGGCGAAGTCCATGTCGATCTGCAGCCGCTGCGGGTTGGCCACGATGCGGCCGTTGTGAAGCGGTTGACCGTTATCGATGATGCTCGGCTCGTTGGCGACCTGGTTGGTGTCGGGTGCCAACCAGAGCTCGAGCGTGAACGTCTGCCAGTTGGAGAACAGCACGGGTCCGGTGTGGTCGAAGTCGATCTCGCTACCGTTGGACGACATGTCGACGGCACGCCCGATCTGCCCCTCGGCATCGTTCACCGCCGTCCCCATCCCCGCGTAGTCGTCGCCCGCCGCGTTGTCGAACCCCGCAATCGACGACGTCAGGTGCCACACCGCATCGAACTCCTTCCAGGTCGACGCGGCGTCGGCGGCACCGATCCCCGGCCCCGCGAACACCGAGATCCGATCGTCGATCGAATCGCCCCGGATCTCGGGGACCCGGACCCACACGAACGACGTCGCCCCTGGATTCCATGCATCGACGTCGAACGCGAGATCGGTCCCCGTGTCGGGATCGACGAACCGCAGATCCGTGCGTGGCTCGACGACCGCGCTGTAGTCGAACGTGGTGGCGTCGAACCGCGCCAGTACGACGAAATCGGTCAGCGCGCCGCGCCCGGTGTTGTCGAACACCAGGTCGCGATCGGCGACCGGTCGTCCGGGCTTGGCGAAGCACCCGGCGCACGCACACGCCACGGCGATCGACCACGCGACTGCAGATCGCACGCTCCGAGTATCGCGCGACCAGGGCCGTTGGCGATCGCTAAAACCGACCAGAAAGTGCAAGCCCGCCCCCCGAGGCCGAGGCCACCGGCCGCAGCGCGATCGCACGCTCGGTCCGAGGTGCGGTCACGTAGAGCACGATGCCACCTGCAACCGCGGCGGCACCGACCACGAACAGGCCGGTCGAGAGGTTGCCCGCGGAGCGCGCATCGTCGACCTGCTGCTGCGCGCCTGCGAGCTGGCCCGGATCGCAGGCATCGATCGACCCGCCGCAGGTGTCCTCCGCATCGGCATAGTGTCCGTGCGCGATCAGCCCGAACACGCTGCCCGCGATCACGGCACCGGCACCGGCACCGAGCGCGATCATGCCGAACAGCTTGCGCTTGCTACGCCGTGGTGGCGGCGGGGGTGGTGGTGGAGGAGGCGGCTTGTCGTGGTCTTCGCAGCATGCCGCCGGCACCGGCTCGAGGGCGGGGATCTCGATGGTCAAGGTCTCGCCGTCGACCGCCGCGAGCTTGCTCGACCAGTCCTGATACCCGGACGCGTACGCGCGCACGATCACGGGACCCGCATCGATCGGCACCGGCACACCGGCGAGCTCGACGTCCTTGCCATTGATGGTGACCGCCATCCCCTTGGTCGCCGACGCGATCTTGATCTCGTAGTGCGCGATCTTGGGCTCGAGCTTGGTCGCACGCGCGGCAGCATTCTTGCGAAGCGCGGGGGTCGGCGCGAGATCGGCGAGCTCGCGCCACAGCAGCCACGACGAGGCCAACCGACCGAGCTTCTCGTAGCACATCGCGAGGTTGGCCTTGGTGCCACTGTCCTGGTACGCGGCGAGGCTGCGCTCGAAGCTGTTGCAGGCCTTGTCGTAGTGGCCCGCCTTCATCTCCTTCTGTCCCTGATCGAACAGCAGCACCGCCTCGGTGCGGTTGTCCGCGAGCACCGGCGCACTGCCGAGCATCACGATCGCGACGACGATCAGCGCGCGCATCACGGTTGCTTGTCGCCGTCGTGGAGCATGTGTCCCCACGGGTTGTCGTCGGACGCGCTCCCGCTTCCGGCCTTGGTGCCGTCGGCCCCGTCGGTCTTGGTGCCGTCGGTCCCGTCGGTCTTGGTGCCGTCGGTCTTCGTGCCGTCGGTCTTCGTCCCGTCGGGCTTCGCCGTCTTCGTGCCGTCGGTCTTCGTCCCGTCGGTCTTCGCCGTCTTCGTCCCGTCGGTCTTCGTCCCGTCGGTCTGGGCGTGGTGATGGTGGTGATGCTTCTTGGTCGACGAGTCGATCGTCGGCGCCGTCTCCTCGACGGTCACCGTCCCGTCACCGTCGCTCGATCCGACCGTGTCGTGATCGGCCGTATCGTTCGTCGCGGTCGGGCCGGTGTCGGCATCGATCGGTTCGATCGATGGTGGTGTCGTAGGCGGTGGCGGTGTGACGTCGGCGCGATCGGTCGTGTCGTCCGCCGTGCCGTGCGCGGCAGCGGGCGGCGGCCCCGGGACGTCGTCGTCGGCGGACGTCTCGTGGCTCTTCTTGACCAGCACCATGACGATGATCAGCCCGACCAGGGCGATCGCGCCGAGGAGCGCACCGACCACGCCGCGTGGCACGCGTGGGTGGGCCAGCGACATCGACTCCCCCGACGAGCCGCCCATCGTCGTCCGCGTGGCATCTTGTTTCCTCGCGGCAGAGCCGCTCGTTGGCGTCGGGGTCTTCGGAATGTCGAGGCTGTCGTCGGTGCCGACCAGCGTGGGCGCGACGTCGGAGAACTCCGACGGCAACATCATCAGCGGCGGTGGGGTCGGCGGCCGTCGGCGCATCAGCATGCCGCGGATCCGGGTCACCGCGTTCGCGGACTCCGGCTTGCCGTACGGCGCGAGGGCCTGCGCGAGCTGGTGGACGTTGCGGTAGCGCTCGTCCCGCGACTTCGACAGGCACTTCATCACCACCTCGGCGAGCCCGGACGGCAGGTTCTTGCGCACCGACTCGAGCGACGGCGGAGCGTCGTTGATCACGGCGAGGCACAGCGCCGGCAGCGTATCGGCGATGAACGGCATGCGACCGCTGATCAGCTGGTACAGGATCACGCCGAGCGACCAGATGTCGGCGCGCTCGTCGACGTCCTTGGTCGACTGCATCTGCTCGGGCGCCATGTACGCCGGCGAGCCCATGATGTCCCCGGTCTTGGTCGCGATGCCGGTGACCGCGGCCTTCGAGATCCCGAAGTCGAGGATCTTGATGATCTGACTGCCGTCGGCACGCGCGGCGAGGAACAGGTTGTCGGGCTTGAGATCGCGGTGGACGATCCCGTGGCCGTGCGCCTCGGCGATGCCCTCGCAGGCCTGGAGCAGGTAGTCGACCGCGGTCGTGACCGGCTGCGCACCCTGGCGCTTGAGGAGGGTGCCGAGATCGAGCCCCTCCATGTACTCCATCACCATGTAGTGCGCGCCGGAGTCGAACTTGCCGACGTCGCTGACCTTGCACACGTGGTCGTTGGTCAGGCGCGCGGCGGCGCGGGCCTCGCGCATGAAGCGCGCGGCGGCCTCGGCGTTCTCCATCGCCTGCGGCAGCATGAACTTGATCGCGACCTGCTGCTCGAGATCGATGTTGGTCGCCAGCACGACCATTCCCATACCGCCGATCCCGAGGATGCGATCGACCCGGAACTTCCCGGCGAGGACATCACCGACGTTCGCGATGGTGGTCACTGGACCCTCACGATCAGGTCGGTACCCGACAGCCGCAGCAGATCGAGCTTGCCGTTGTTGGTGACGTCGGCGAGCACCGCCGGTGCCGAGGCATCGATCGGCTCGACCTGCGTGAACGCATGCGTGGTCGGACACTGCAGCACGACCGCGGTGGGCACCACCACGTCGTCGAGCCCGTCGCCGTTGACATCCCCGACCGTCACCGTGTCACCCGTGATACCGGGGAACGTCTCGGCCTGCTGGACGAACGTGCCGGGCGAGCCTCCATCCTGGAGGTACACCACGCCGCCGGCCGCGGTCGCGACGATAAGATCGGGCAAGGTATCGCCGTCGAAGTCGCCGATCCCGACGCCGAGACCGGTCGCGTTCGTGGCCACGGTCGCCGGCGCCGAGAAGCCTCCGGAGCCATTCGACAGCGCCAGCTTGACGTTGCCCGCGGCGTCGACGAGCAGCGCGTCGGCATCGTCTACCTTGTCGATCTGCGCGATGGCGACGAGCTGGTCCCCATCCGCCCCCACCGTGGTCCCGCGCGAGAACGTCCCCGCGGTGCCGAGTGACAGGAACGGCGTGATGCCCGCGTCGTCGTGGATCACGACGTCGGCGACCATGCTGCTGTTGCCGAGCTCGCCGGTGCGCACCGCGTTGGCGTTGGTGAACGGACCGGCGAGCGCCTGCTCGGCGTCGAACACGCCGGCCGGACCGTTCTCCTTCTGCTGGCGTACCACCGCGCTGGTCGCGGTCACGAGCAACAGGTCCGGGCGCACGCCGATGAGATCGAAGTCCTCGGCGACGACCGCGATCGACGCGGTGCCGAGCGCGGTGCCGGCACCGAACGAGCCATCGCCGTTGCCGGGCAGGAGCATCGTGTCGGTCGTGACCGAGACCGCGAGATCGAGGGTGTTCCCCGCATCGAGCTTGGACACCGCGAGCGCGACCCCGCTGCCTCCCACGGCCGACGTGATCGGCGCGCCGAAGGCGGTCGCCGTCGTACACGGCGGGGGTGCATCGATGTCGGCATCCATCCCGTCATCCGGACGACCGTCGTCCGGTGTCGTCGCGTCGGACGCCACCGGGTCCTTGATCCCCAACACCTGGTTACACCCCGCCACCAGACTTAGCGCGGCCATCGCGTGCACGAACCCGGCGTGACCCCCCACGGTAGCAACCATCTTAGCAGAGCTTTCGAGGGTGCAAGTCCCGACGATCGCGTGAATTTTGACGGGTCTTCAGCGGGCCTGGGAGGCTCACCACGGAGCCGGCTTGTAGTCCTTGAGAAACAGCCCCCACACGTGGTGGCCCGTGGTGATGCCGTCGAACAGCGGATCGACGATGCGCGCCGCCCCATCGACGATGTCGAGCGGCGGATGGAACCCGTGGATCCGCGTCTTGCGCTCGGCGTGGTGCAGCGGGTCCTCGTCCGTGACCCAGCCGGTATCGACGCTGTTCATGTGGATGCCGTCTCGCACGTAATCGGCCGCCGAGGTGCGCGTCATCATGTTGAGCGCCGCCTTCGCCATGTTGGTGTGCGGGTGCTTGTCGGTCTTCCACCGGCGATAGAACTGGCCCTCCATCGCCGACACGTTGACGACGTGCGCGTCGTCGGTCGACACCGCCGCGAGCAGCGGCCGCAACCGCGCGTTGAGCACGAACGGCGCGACCGCGTTGACGAGGTGGACCTCGAGGAGCTCGGCGGTCGGCACGTCGGCCAGCGCCATCCGCCAGCTGTTGGTGTCGCGGAGATCGACCTGCTGGAGATCCTGATCGAGCCGGTGCTCTGGAAACAGCTGTTCGTCGCGATGGAGATCCTCGGCGAGCAACGGCACCTGCGACAGCACCGCCGAACGCCACAGTCCGGCGCCACGAATCTCGGCGCCGGCCGCGCGAACCAGCGCACCGTCGTCGCTGGCGCTTCCGGTACCGAGCGCTCGCAGCATGTCGTGCGACCGATCGAGGAACGCGGCCTCGAGCTGACCGGCGGGCTCGCCCTCGCGATCGACGACGTGGTCGTACCAGCCGGAGGGGCGTCGCACCGTCTGACACGCGTTGTTGATCAGGCCGTCGAGCCGCGACAGCGTCTGGATCAGGTGGCGGCACAGCAGCTCGACGCTCGGCGTATGCCGGAGATCGATGCCGTAGACGTGCAGGCGCGCGCGCCAGTCGGCGGCATCCGGCTCGCTCGCGAACCGGCGTGCGGCATCGCGCGGGAACCGGGTCGCCACGATCACCTCGGCGCCGGCGCGCAGCAGCTTGATCGCGGCCTGGTATCCGATCTTGACCCGAGCGCCCGTGATCAGGACCGTGCGTCCGCGCAGGTCGGCGGTCGCGTTGCGCTTGTCCCAGTTGAACGCCGCGCACGCCGGGCACATCTGGTCGTAGAAGTGGTGGAGCTCGTGGAAGTGCGTCTTGCACACGTAACAGAGCCGCGATTCGATCACGCGGTCGGCCACGCGGTCGGCCACGCGGTCGGCCACGCGGTCGGCAACACGCTCGGCAACGCGCTCGGCAACGCGCTCGGTGGGAGACTCGGCCTCGTCGGGGGCCGGGCGCTCGGCTTCGGCCTGCGCCCACGCGTCGGGGGCCTCGTCGTCGCCGCGCGAATCGAGCGCGATGTCGGGACGTGGCAGTGGCGTGCGAAACACCGGCTCCTTGCGCAGCGCCCGGATCCCGGTGCGGTCGAGCACCGCGCGATCGGCCTCGCGACGGGCACGAGCGCGAGCCCGAGCGAGCTGCTTGCCGAGGGCCTTGCGGCTGTAGCGGTCGGGCCGCGACAGCTGTCCCGCGGCGGTGACCAGCCGGATCCGGAGCGGCTCGTCGATGTCGGCCAGCTTGCGCAGGTCGCCTCCGAGCTCCTCCAGAAGCTCGATCGCGTCACGTAGCTTGGCATCGTCCACGGCGGCGTAGTATTGCCCGCGCCATGATCATCGCCAAGCGACTCCTGGGCAAAGCCATCGCGACCTGGCTCGGACCCACCGGCGACGCCGCGCGCCGCACGGTCGAGAACGTGCGCGAACGACTCGGCAAGCAGCCGCGGGCCCTCGACGTCTATCTCGACATCAGCGACCCCTGGAGCTACCTGCTCGCCCAGGCGATCGCACGGGTGACGCAGGCGTACCCGGTCGAGGTCGCCATCCACGTGGTCACGCCACCAGCCTCGGACGTCGATGCTGCCCCGAACCTCCGCGAGAACCACGCGGTGCGCGACGCCCGGCAGATCGCGGAGTACTGGAACCTCGAGTTTCCCGCGACCAAGTCGGCCGATCCGGGTCGCGTGCGCGACGTCGGAACCGCGTTGATCCGCGAGCGCGAGGGCGCCGATCAGCTGCGCGCCGCACTCGAGCTGTTGGACCCGATGTGGGCCAACGACCGGAAGCGCCTCGGCGAGGCCCTGCACGCGTGGGGGACCGAGTCGGCGGGTTCGATCGCACCGATCCTCAACGCCAAGTACGCCGAGCTCCGCAAGGCCGGGCACTACATGGGCGGCATGGTTCGCTACAAGGGGCAGTGGTACTGGGGGATCGATCGGCTCCCCTTCCTCGAGACCGAGCTCGCACGCGACTTCGGATGTGAGGTCGCGAACGTCGTGTCACCGCGACCGCTCTCGGAGCGCGGGCCGTGCCGGTTATCCGACAAGCCGCTGTCGTGCGAGCTGTGGTTCTCGTTCCGCTCGCCGTACTCGTACCTCGCGCTCGAGCAGATCGAGAGCGTGCTGGCGCCGTATCAGGTTCCACTCGTGCTGCGTCAGGTCGCGCCGATGGTCGCGCGTGGCCTGCCGGTGCCGCGGGTCAAGCGGCTCTACATCGTGCGCGATGCCAAGCGCGAAGCCGACCGGCTCGGGATCCCGTTCGGGAACATCTGCGATCCCCTCGGCAAGGGCGTCGATCACTGTCTCGCGATCGTGCACTGGGCAGCCAAGCGCAGCCCGGCCGACGCGCTCGCCTTCGCGAGGTCCGCGATGCGTGGGATCTGGTCCGAGGCGATGGACGTCGCCGAGTACGTCGATCTCAAGACGATCGTCGAGCGCGCGAACCTGCCGTGGGACGAGGCGCGTGCCGCTCTCGAAGATCCGGAGGCCGTCAAGGTCCACCAGGCCAATGCCACCGACCTCGCGGTGATCGGGTTGTGGGGCGTGCCGTCGATGCGATGCGGCGACATGGTCGCGTGGGGACAGGACCGCCTTCCCCTGCTCGCCGACCGGTTGCGCCGGCACGAGCTCGCGATGTCGGAAAAGGGTGCCGGCGACGCGAACGCCCCGGCGTGACGCACGCCAGGGTGCTGGCGCGACGCGAATCCGGGGCGTCGGGCTCCATAGTCGTGTTATCAAACGATGAGGACCGAGCCGAGATGCCACGATACCAGGAGGGGGGCTTCAAGCCACGTGACGCCGGGGTCCCGGTCGTGACGCGTTGCCTCCTATGGGCCGCGCTCCTACTGGGCGGGTGTCAGGACGACATCTCGACGCCGTTTCCTTCCGGACTCGAGCCGTTCGAGGACGATGGCGTGCCCGCCGGGCTCGACGGCACCGTCGCCGAACAGCTGACCACGAGCTCCAACAGCAACGACTTCATCCACGCGTACGGTCGCGGCTTCATCTTCACGCCGCCCTCCACCGTATTCGACGTCGCCCACGATCCGCAGGTGATGATCGCGCTGTGCTCGACCACCACGCAGACCATCACGGACAACAACGAGCCCGACTACGACCTCAGCTACCTCGTCCACTACTTCGTCGATGACATCCTCAACGTCGAGTGGGACGACCAGTGGCGAGGCGATGTCGTCATCGACGATCCCGAGCTGGTCGTGATCAAGCACCAGAAGATCCAGGGGAGCGACTTCGTCCGGTTGTCGGAGGGCACGATCGAGCTACTCGCGACCGACGATCCGGGAATCACCGAGGTCCGATTCGTCGAGCACCTCGACGCCGTGAGCGCCGGCGAAGGTGACGTGATCGCCGGCATGCAGAGCAACTACGATCGGATGCTCGCCGCTGCACACGCCGATCCGATGCCTTCGTGTCTCCGATGATCTACCGGATCGCGCTGATCTCCACGGGCGGGACGATCGAGAAGACGTACGACGAGATGTCGGGCGTGCTCGCCAACAACACGACCGTGCTCGACGTCATGCTCGAGAGGCTCGAGCTGCGCGGGGTCGACATCACGCGCATGCAGCTGATGAACAAGGACAGCCTCGACATGACGCCCGAGGATCACACGCTGATCGCGCGCACCGCGACGACCATGGCGTTGTCGCTCGACGGCATCGTGGTCGTGCACGGCACCGACCGGCTGAGCGTGACGGGCGAGCGGATGTGCGAGCTCGAGCCGACGACGAAGCCGATCGTGCTCACCGGTGCCATGCGGCCGTACCAGCTGCGGTCCACCGACGCGCTCCAGAATCTGACGGAGGCCCTGCTCGCCGTACAGCTGTTGCCGGCAGGCGTCTACGTCGCGATGCACAACCAAGTGCTGAAGTTCCCGGGGGTGGTCAAGGACCCGCGACGCGGCACGTTCGTGAGGGTGGGGACGTGAAACAACGCGATCTGAGGCCTCTGTTGCCAGCGCTCCTCGATGCGCTGGGTTACGCGGGGACCGGCGTGATGTTCTTGGTCGATGTAGGTAGTGACCTCGAGCGCTGGTACACGAACACGACTGCCGCCGAGATCGTCGGCTACACGCCCGAGGAGATCTACGCGATCGATCCGTATGACCTCGTGATCGACGAGCAGCGCGCTCGGATCCGCGAGCTGGTCGCATCGTTTCGCAATGGCAGCCCGGTGCCGGCCGCACTCGAGATCGCGGTCCGTCACAAGGACGGCAGCGCCGTGACGCTCGAGCTCGACGTCGGCACGGCGCGGCTTCCCGACGGTGCGCTCGCATACGCGATGGTGGTGCGCGACGTCGCCAAGGCGACCTCGCAGCTCACGCTCCTCGAGGCGGATCGCATCGGGCTGGTCGGCGCGCTCTCGGCGGGTTTCGCACACGAGATCAATAACCCGCTGACCTCCGTGCTGCTCAACCTGCGGTCGTTGCGCAAACAGCTCGCGGTGTCATCCCCGGTCGTGCAGCGTTGTCTCGAGGATCTCACCACCGGGGCCGAGCGCATCGCGGGAAACGTTCGCGCGCTGCAGACGCTCGCGACTCGCAGCGACACGCAGGAGCTCGACCTCGCCGCGGTCGCCTCGGCCGCATTTCGGCTCGCGGCGCCCACGCTCGAACCCCGCGCGCACGTGATCCGCCGGATCGAGCCCGTCCGCCGGGTGGTGGGGGAGGAGTCGCGTATCGGGCAGGCGGTGCTCGCGATGATGCTGTTCTCGGGATCCGGGTTCGAGGTGTCGCGCGTCCATGGCGCCAACAAGATCGAGATCGCGGTCGAGGATCGCGGCACCGATGTCGTCGTCGAGGTCTCCGACAACGGACACGACCTGACGCCCGAGGAGACACGGCGCGCATTCGATCCGTTCTTCCGCTCGCCGTCACGGGGCTCGGGGGTCGGGGTCGGGCTCGGCGTCGCCCGCTCGGTCGCCGCCACCGCCGGTGGAGAAGTCACGCTCGCCCCCCGCTCGGGTGGTGGTGCGGTGGTCACGATGCGGCTTCCCGGCGCCGCCGCGTGATCTCCGGGATTACACTGGACACGTGTCCGACGACGGACCGGTAGAGGCGCCGACCGTGCGCGAGGGGCGCGCTCCCGCGCCCCCGACCGATCGCGATCCCGCGCCGAAGATCGCGGCCACCGCGTTCGATCCCGCGGGCGATCGGTTCGAGCTCGGCGACGAGCTCGGGCGCGGTGGCATGGGACGTGTCGTCGCCGCCACCGACCGTGCTCTCGCCCGCGAGGTCGCGATCAAACAGGCGCTCGCCGACGACGATGTCGACCTCGCTCGGTTCGAGCGCGAGGTCCGGATCACCGCTCGGCTCGAGCACCCGGCGATCGTGCCGGTTCACGACGCGGGGCGGGATCGCAACGGTCGCCCGTTTTACGTGATGCGAAGGCTGCAGGGCCGGCCGCTGTCGGATCGGATCCACGATGCCGCCGGGCCTCGCGAACGCCTCGCGCTCGTCCCCTACGTGCTGTCCGCTGTCGACGCCGCCGCATTCGCACACGCGCGCAACGTGATCCACCGCGACATCAAGCCGTCGAACATCCTGGTCGGTGAATACGGCGAGACGCTGCTGATCGACTGGGGACTCGCCCGCGAATTATCCGAGGATCCCGATCGATCGGGGGCGGCCAGCACCACCGACGGCTCGCTACTCACCCAGGTCGGACACGTGATCGGTACGCCGGGTTACATGGCTCCCGAGCAACAGCGCGGCGAGCTCGCCGACACCCGCGCTGATGTCTACGCGCTCGGGGCCACGCTCGCCGAGGTGCTGAGCGGCCAGCCACCGCCAAAGAGCACGCGGTTCGACGATGACGTTCCGCAAGAGCTGATCGCGATCGTCCGCAAGGCCACCGCGGACGAGCCGGCCGCGCGCTACGCCGATGCCGGAGAACTGGCGGCGGATCTGCGCGCATTCCTCGCCGGCAAGCTGGTCGCGGCGCACCGCTACACGCGATGGCAGCGCATCGCCAGGTTCGTCCGCGCGCACCGGGTGTCCGCCACGATGGTGGCGATCGCACTCGCGCTGGCGATCGCCGTCGGATCGATCGCGATCGTCAACATCGTGCGCGAGCGTGACCGCGCCGACGCGGCACGCCGCGATGCCGAGCAGGAGCGCGAGCTCGCCGACGACCGTGCGGAGACGATGCTGCTCGACCGCGCGAGCGCGATCGCCGAATCCGATCCGACGCGCGCCGTCGCCCTGCTCCGCGGGATCCCGCAACGCTCGCGCAACCTGCGGCGCGCCCGCGACATCGCCGCGGTCGCGACGAACTACGGTGTCGCGCGCGGCGTCGCGACGTCGCTCGACGCGGTCACGATCCTCGCATTCACGCCCGACGGGAAGTCGCTGGTCGCCTCGGGTATGTCCGGCGAGGTCTACGTGTTCGACCGCCGTACCGCCGCCATGCGCAAGTTCCCGAGCCTCGGCAGGGACGCGAACCTGGCCGTGTTCGCGGGCAATCGCATGGTGATCAACGCGCACCGGGGCTTGTTCGAGCGCGATCTCCGCACCGGCGACGCGCGCACGCTCGATGCGGACGCGCGCGTGACCGCGTTGTGGCGCGTCGGCGATCGCATTCGCTACGTCGACGACAACACCCGCCGGTTACTCGAGCGACCGCTGGGCCCGCGCGGCGAGCAGAAGACGCTCGCGGAGCACGTGACCACCGCGTTCGAGGTCGGCGAACATGTCGTGTTCAGCGATGGCAAGGCCGTCCACCTGATCGGCAAGAGCACGGATGTCGTCCTGTCCACGGAGTCGGATGTCGTGAGCTTCGACACCCAGGCGGTGTCGCGGGATGGCCAGCGGTTCGCGCTCGTCGGCTTCGGGTTGATCGTCGAGTACGATCTCACTGGTAGGGAGCGCGGCCGGTGGAAGATCCAGGCGATCCGTGCGTTCTACAGCCCGCGCATGCTCTACGCGCAGACCCAGTTGGGCGACCTGCTGACGTGCCTGCCGCCGAACAAGACGAACGAGCTCACGCGCACGGAGATGTTGCTATGGCAGGTACCGTTCCGCGACGGCTTCGCCGCACTCGCACAGTCGGGGACGTTGAGGCTGGTCGACGCGGCGGGCATGCACGCGTTCCACCAGGAGTTCGACGGTAGCCGCGTGCTCGCGATCGATCGCACGGAGTCGGCGATCGCGATCGGAAGCCAGCGAGGAGTCGTGCGCTGGATCGAGCTCGCCCCGATCGCCCCTCCGCAATACCCTTCGGTCGACTACTTCACGCCGTGCTGGGTGGATGACGACCATATCTACGTTGCCGGCAGCTGGGGCATCGACCAGATCGATCGCAAGACGGGGAACGCCCGGCTATTCCGGGTCAGGGAGCCGATCACCGGTTGTCTCGACATGATCGGCACACACCTGTTCGCGGCCGGCTTCCAACGCGTGCTCGATATCGATGTCGACACCGGACAGATCGCGCGCGCATTGCCGTTCGGCAGCGTCGATCGTCGGATCGAGCGCTACTTCTACGGGCGCGACCACCAGATCGTCGAGCTCGATCCGACGACAGGCCACGAGCGCGTGATCTACGAAGGTCCAGCACGAATATCGTCGCTCACCAGCAACGGACGGTGGATCCTGGCGGAGCTCGAGGGTTCGGTGATCGTGCGAGTCGATCGCGAGACCGGCGCGGTGCTCGGAATCCCACATGTGACGACGCCCGCGACCGTGCTGGCCGACGGCACGATCGCCTACGTCGCGGACGAGTCGCTCGTGTTGTCGACCGGCCTCGCGATCCGGCGGATCCCGCTGCCACACGGAACCGTCGACACGGTGACCGAGAACGACGACCACGTCGCGATCCGAATGGCCGACGGCTCGCTGTGGTGGTTCGATGGGATCACGCTGGCCAATCGGGCACCGGCCGGCATGTATCCGATCGCCAGGTGGGGACCTCGGGACCTGGTATTGCGTTACCAGTCCCACCAAGAGGTCCAGCAGATCCACATGCGGACCGGCGAGATCGAGCGTCGCCGCACGCGCGCGATCGGCGCACAGCGCGGAGCTGGTGGCCTGGTCCTCGTCGTGACGCACAGTGCGTACGAGGTGCTCGACGAGACGGTTCCTGCCGATCCGCAGAAGCTCCACGCCTGGATCGATGCGACCACCAACGCACGGATCGAACACGGCGTGCTCGTGTGGAGTGCTCCGAACGAGGACTCGATTCGATGAGCCGTCCCCCGGACCCGTTCGAGAGCACGATCGCCGACACCGCCGCCCTGCCCCGCTGGCTCGACGGCGCGACCAACGCCCGCCTCGACCTCGAGACCGACAACCTCACCTGGGGTAACGAGCCCTGAAACTAGCGCATGACCAGGAAGATCGCGTGTGCGGTCGCCACCGGCATCGCGCGATCGTTCTGCCATGCCTCCATACGGACGTTGGTCACCCGACGTCCCTGGCGCGTCACGATCCCGCGTGCGTGGGTATCGACCGGCGCACCCGGTCGCAGGTAATCGACCGTCAGCGTGATCGTCTTCGGCAGCACCAGCGTCTCGGCCCGCCACAACAACTCGAAGATCGCAGCTGACTCGAGCAGCGCGCCGAGCGTCCCCCCGTGGAGCGCGGGCAGTGCCGGGTTGCCGATCAGGTGATCGCCGAACCGCATCGTCGTGACCAGCTCGCCGTCGCGTTCGCCCGCGGTCAGGTTCAGGAACCGGGCGTACGGCACGGTGTCGACGAACGCCTGGTAGTTGCCCGCGCGCCGGGCCGCGTCGAGCCGCTCGATCAACGGGGGGTCACCCACGGCGTGGCCCTCCCGCCGTCGACACCATGAACGTGCCGACGGCGTGGGCGATCGGATTGGCCTCGTCGTCGTGATAGGCGACCGCGCGCGTGAACGCGACGTTCTTGGTGATCTTGTAGCAGCGCGCGCGCGCGTACACCGTACGGTCGACCTCGGCGGGGCGCAGATAGTCGATCCGCAGATCGAGCGTCGCGATCGGAACCAGCTCGCGAAGCGCGGCGAATACGGCAGCGCCGGACGCGCCGTCGAGGAGCGCGGTGATCGCGCCGCCGTGGATCACGCCGGTATCGGGGTTACCGACCAGCTTGGTGTCGTAGGGCAACTCGAAGGTCACCACCTCGGGCACCATGTCGACCAGTCGCATTCCGAGCGCCTTGTTGTGCGGCACGTTGGCCGCGAACATGCGCGCGATCTTGAGTCGGCCGTCCTCGTCGGGCATCGCCCGAACGTACCAGGACCGAGGCGAAGGGCGGCGGGTGTGCTACTACCCGCCGCATGGCCCGCGACCCGCTTCCGACCTGGTACTTCGCGCTCGTCGTCGTTCGGCGCGGGCACCGCTTCCTGCTGACGCAGGAACGCAAGTACGGCTCGACGTGGTCGATCCCGGGCGGGCGGGTCGAGGCCGGCGAGACCCTCGCGGCCGCCGCGGTCCGAGAGGTCTTCGAGGAGACCGGCGTGCCGGTCCGGCTCGATGGCATCTTGCGCCTCGAGCACAGCCCGACCGATCGCGGCGTGCGCGTGCGGATGATGTTCGCCGGCTCTCCGATCGACGACACCGAGCCCAAGGCGTCGGCCGACGACGAATCGCTCGGTGCAGCGTGGCTGACGCTCGAGGAGGTCCGGAGCCGGCGGCTACGCGGAGCGGAGCTGTGCGCGCTGCTCGAGAGCGTCGAGAACGGCCGCCAGGTGTTCCCGCTCGATCTGCTGGGACCCGAAATGTCGGTGTGATGTCGATCGGGTGGGATTCCGAGTGGGAGAGCGTGCGCCGGGAGGTCGATCCCGAGGGCGCGCTGACTCCCGTGCGCATCGCGATCGAGCATCGTGGTGCCTACGAGGCGCTCGGTCCGTCGGGTGACGATGCGGGCCCTGCCCTCGCGTGGGTCGAGCTCACCGGCAAGGCGTTCCGCGACGCCGCCGACAAGCGCGCGTTGCCGACCGTCGGCGACTGGGTGCTGGTCGAGAGCTGGGAGCGTGCGGTGGCCGGTGGTGGCGCCGCGGTGATCCGCCACCTGCTCCCTCGGCGAACGTTCCTGGTCCGACGTGCGGCGGGCGAAGCGACCGCGCCACAACCGCTCGCCGCGAACATCGATGTCGGGATCGTGATGACGTCGGCCAACGCCGACCTGGTTCCAGCGCGCCTCGATCGCTACGCACAGCTACTTCGCGACGGCGGCATCGCGCCGGTGATCGCGCTATCGAAGATCGATCTCGCGGCGTCGCCCGAGGCGCGCGAGGCCGCGCTCGCCGACGCGGCGAGTATCGGGTTGCGCGTGATCGCGACCTCGACGATCACCGGCGAGGGACTCGACGAGCTCCACGCCCTCGGCGGTGCCGACCGGACCTGCGTGATTCTCGGATCGAGCGGCGTGGGCAAGTCGACGCTGCTCAACGCGATGCTCGGCACCGAGCAGAAGACCCGCGAGATCCGCGCCGACGAGCGCGGCCGCCACACCACGACGCGCCGCGAGCTGCTGGTCGCCCCGGACGGCGGGATGTGGATCGACACCCCCGGCATGCGCGAGCTCGCGCAGTGGGTCGACGAAGACGACAACGAGCCCGAGGACGCATTCGACGACATCACGGAGCTCGCGGCCGGTTGCCGGTTCCGGAACTGCGCGCACGCCGAGGAGCCCGGCTGCGCCGTGCGCGATGCCGTGTCCCCCGAGCGGCTCGCGAGCTTCCACAAGCTGTTCCACGAACGCGACGTCGCGGCGGCCCGGCAGGCCACGGCCAAGCGGATCGCCGAGGCCCGGCGCGGACGGAAGAAGCTCCCACCTTCGGAGTGATGCGTGCGAGTGGTATACCGGGTGAGTCGTGATCGCGTTCTCCTCGGTGACCAAGCAGTTCGGCGGCCAGGTGCTGTTCGTCGACGCGTCGTTTCAGATCAACCCCGGCGACAAGGTCGGGCTCGTCGGCCCCAACGGGGCCGGCAAGAGCACCGTGTTCCGGCTGATCGCCGGCGAGGACTCGCCCGACGACGGTGCGATCGAGCGGCCCAAGAAGCTGACGCTCGGCTACTTCCGGCAGGACGTCGGCGAGCTCGCCGGCCGTTCGATCCTGGCCGAGACCTGCGCCGGTGCGGGCGAGGTCTCCGAGCTCGCCGAGGAGCTCGCCGAGCTGACCGCGAAGCTCGAGTCCGGCGCCGACGATCTCGATGCCGTGATCGAGCGGTTCGGCGAGGTCCAGGCGAGATACCAGGACCTCGGCGGGTACGAGCTCGAGGCGCGGGCCCAGACGATCATCGCCGGCCTCGGCTTCCGCGATGCCAGCGCCGATGTCGGCACGCTGTCGGGCGGGTGGAAGATGCGGGTGGCGCTCGCGCAGATCCTGCTCGCGCGTCCCGACCTGCTGCTCCTCGACGAACCCACCAACTACCTCGACCTCGAGTCGATCCTGTGGCTCGAGACCTGGCTGCGCGACTACGAGGGCACGGTCGTGATGACCTGCCACGATCGCGACATCATGAATCGGATCGCGCGCAAGATCTTCGAGATCGACGGCGGCGAGCTGCGGACCTACACCGGGAACTACGACTTCTACGAGTCGATGCGCGCCGAGGATGCCGCGCGGCGCGAGGCCGAGTACGCGCGCCAGCAGGCTCGGCTCGCCAAGGAGAGCCGGTTCATCGAGCGGTTCAAGACCCACGTCGCGAAGGCGGCACAGGTCCAGAGCCGGATCAAGAAGTTGGAAAAAGTCGACAAGGTCGCGGAGCCGCGGCGGATCGTCGAGCGCACGTTCGAGTTCCGCACGCCGGCACGCTCGGGCGACGACGTGATCCGGATCGAGGGCCTCTCCAAGCGCTACGGCGAGCACGTGGTGCACGACGGTCTCGAGCTCACCGTGCGCCGCGGCGAGCGCTGGGCGGTGATGGGCGAGAACGGCGCCGGCAAGTCGACCCTGCTCAAGATGGTCGCCGGCGCGCTCGCCCCCGATGCCGGCGGCGTCACGATCGGCGCCGCGGTGGAGATGGGCTACTACGCGCAGCACGTGATGGACGGCCTGACCGCCGATCGCACCGTGCTCGAGGAGCTCCAGGCCCACGCGCCGGCTGCCAACCAGGGCACGCTGCGAAGCCTCGCCGGCGCGTTCGGGTTCTCGGACGACGATGTCTTCAAGCCGCTGCGCGTGCTGTCGGGTGGCGAGAAGGCGCGGGTCGCGCTGTCCAAGCTGCTGTTCGATGCCCCCAACCTGCTGGTGCTCGACGAGCCGACCAACCACCTCGACATCGCGACCAAGCGTTCGCTGGTCCGCGCGCTCGCCGATTACCCGGGGACGCTGGTGTTCGTGTCGCACGACCGCCAGTTCCTGCGCGCCCTCGCCACCCGCGTCCTCGAGCTGTCGGCGGACGGCCCGCGAGTCTACGGCGGAACCTACGACGAGTACGTGGCGTCGACGGGGCGTGAAGCGCCCGGCATGCGGCAAGCGTGATCAGCGAACCGCGCGGGTGCGGGCCTCGAGCACGTTACGCGCGATGTCGTCGATGCCCGTGCCGGCGGTGACGTGCGCGAACACCGTCGGTCCGTCACCTCGCATCGCGCGCGCGTCGCGCTCCATGACACCGAGGTCGGCGCCGACGTGCGGCGCGAGATCGATCTTGTTGATCACCAGCAGATCGCTCTGCGTGATCCCGGGGCCGCCCTTGCGCGGGACCTTGTCACCACCGGCGACATCGATCACGTAGATCGTGTAGTCGACGAGCTCGCGGCTGTACTGCGCGGCGAGGTTGTCGCCCCCACTCTCGACGATCAGGAGCTCGGGGTGCACCGTGGCCATCAGCTCCTCGAGTGCGAGCAAGTTGGGCGAGATGTCCTCGCGGATCGCGGCGTGAGGGCACCCGCCGGTCTCGACCGCGCGGATGTGCGAGGTCGGCAGGGCCTCGTGGCGAGTCAGGAACTCGGCATCCTCGCGCGTGAAGATGTCGTTGGTCACCACGCCGAGCCGGAGGCGATCGCGGAGCAGACGACACAGCGCGAGGACCAGCGCCGTCTTGCCGCTACCCACCGGACCACCGATGCCGACCGTGAACGCCCGCTCGGTGAAGTCGCGCTTCCGCGGCGGCTCGCGATCCGCGAATCGCCCGGGGTGATCCGCGTGGTCGTGGGTATGGTCGTGGTCATGGCCGTGCCCGTGCGGATGATCGTGGTCGTGCGCGTCGTGCATGGGTCTCTCAGCTCTGGAACAGTCGCGAGTACAGGCGGTCGTGGGTGCCCTGGATCAGCTCGAGGATCGGCGCCGGCTGCGAGATCGCTTCCTCGAGCGGCAGTCCGATCAACGAGCGACCGACCGACAGCCCGCGCTCCAGCGTGTCGTGCAGCTGGAGGTGGATCGATTGCGCCTCGGTGGGGCCGACCACGCCGAGCCGCACGGCGGCCGACAGTGCACCGCGCGCGCCGAGGTGCAGGAACGTCGCCATCGCCTCGTCGCGATCGACGCCGAGCACGCGTGTGACGAATCCGTAGGCCGGCGCGAGGTGACCGTCGATGCCTTCGGGGGGTGGGATCAGGGTCTGCTTGCGCGCGGCGACCAGCTCGGGGTGACCGAACCCGCGTGCCGCGACATCGAGCAGTGCCCTGCCCTGCGCCCGGCTGGCGCGCACCACGACGTGGCTCCACGTCGTCGCGCGCGCGAACGCGTCGACCTCGCCGAGCCGCGACGGATCGTCGTGGACCGCCGCCACCATCGGCAGCGAGCCGTGCGTCAGCTGGTCGACGAGCTGGTCGACGAACCGCGCGACATCACCCGCCGACGTGACCTCGCCCGACTGGACGTGAGCCTCGAGGCCCGCCGAGTGGGCGAACCCGCCGGTCGGAAACGCCGAGTCGGCGAGCTGGAGGACGATCCACGAGGTGGTCATGTCAGAACAGGGAGTAGCGCTGCGCGAGGGGCAGCGTCTCGGCAGGCTCGCAGGTCAAGAGCTCGCCGTCGGCGCGCACCTCGTAGGTCTCCGGATCGATCGACAGCGCCGGCAGCGCGTCGTTGAGCTTCATCTGGCGCTTGCCGATACCGCGGCAGCCGCGAACGATCGAGAACTGCTTGACCAGCCCGAGCGCCCGCACGTGACCCTCGTGCCACGCGCGCTCCGAGATGAATGCGAGCGAGGTCGGACCGATCGCCTTGCCGTACGCACCGAACATCGGGCGCATCCGCACCGGCTCCGGCGTCGGGATCGACGCGTTGGCGTCGCCCATCTGCGCCCACGCCACGAACCCACCCTTGATCACGATCTCCGGCCGGATCCCGAAGAACCCGGGACGCCACAGCACGAGGTCCGCGAGCTTGCCGACCTCGACCGAGCCGATGTCGTGCGAGAGGCCGTGGGCGATCGCCGGGTTGATCGTGTACTTGGCGACGTAGCGCCGGATCCGGTGGTTGTCGTTGTCGCCGCGTTCGGACGGCAGTCGCCCGCGCTGTAGCCGCATCTTGTGTGCGGTCTGCCAGGTCCGCGTGATCACCTCACCGACCCGGCCCATCGCCTGGCTATCGCTCGACACGATCGACAGCGCGCCGATGTCGTGCAGGATGTCCTCGGCCGCGATCGTCTCGCCGCGGATCCGACTCTCCGCGAACGCGACATCCTCGGGAATCTCGCGATCGAGGTGGTGACACACCATCAGCATGTCGAGGTGCTCGTCGAGCGTGTTGACGGTCCACGGCCGCGTCGGATTGGTCGAGCTCGGGATCACGTTGGGCTCGCCACACACCCGCATGATGTCCGGGGCGTGACCGCCGCCCGCACCCTCGGTGTGATACGTGTGGATCGTCCGTCCCTTGAACGCGGCGATCGTGTCGTCGACGTAGCCCGACTCGTTGAGCGTGTCGGTGTGGATCGTGACCTGGATATCCTCGTCCTCGGCGACGCTCAGGCAGCAGTCGATCGCCGTCGGCGTGGTGCCCCAGTCCTCGTGCAACTTGAGCCCGATCGCACCGGCGCGGATCTGATCGACCAGGCCGTTCGACAGCGAGCTATTGCCCTTGCCGGTGAGCCCGATGTTGAGCGGCAGCGCGTCGGTCGCCTGCAGCATGAGCTCGATGTGCCGCGCGCCCGGCGTGCACGTGGTCGCGTTGGTGCCGGTGGTCGGCCCGGTGCCGCCGCCGACGAACGTGGTGACGCCGCTCGCGATCGCCTCGTCGGCGAGCTGCGGGCAGATGAAGTGAACGTGCGCGTCGATCCCGCCGGCCGTGAGGATCAGGCCTTCACCGGCGATCGCCTCGGTAGTGACGCCGACGATCATCGACGGCTGCACCCCGATCATGACCATCGGATTTCCGGCCTTGCCGATGCCGACGATCCGCCCGTGCTTGATCCCGATGTCGGCCTTGTAGACTCCCGTCCAGTCGATCACGAGCGCGTTGGTGATGACCAGATCGAGTGCCTCGGAGTCGTCGGCGCCCGCGAACTGCCCCATGCGATCGCGCAGCACCTTGCCGCCGCCGAACTTGCACTCGTCGCCGTAGGTCGCGAAGTCGTGCTCGACCTCGGCGACCAGCCCGGTGTCGCCGAGCGACACGCGGTCGCCCACCGTCGGGCCGTAGAGATCCGCGTAGGCCTTGCGATCGAGGAGGTGGCTCATGGCTGGCCCTCGAGCTTCGACGCGCCCCCGAACGGCGACGGTGCGACGTCGTCGCGCCGTCGGCGTGCCTCCACCAGCCGCACCGTCTTGTGCTCGCCCGGCTCGAACCGCACCGCCGTACCGGCGGGGATGTCGAGGTGCATGCCGTGGAGCGGTTCGCGATCGAACGCCAGCGCGCGGTTGGTCTCGACGAAGTGACAGTGGCTGCCGACCTGGATCGGTCGATCACCGGTGTTGGTGACCACGACCTCGCGCGTCGGGCGTCCGGCATTGATCTCGATCGGACCGGCCTCGGGACCGACCACGACCTCGCCGAGCGGGAGTGGCTGCGGAACCTCGGCGAACACGGCCACGTCCGGCACCGGCAAGAAGCTTCCATACAGCGCGAGCGCGAGGTCGCCGTGGTCGGCGACGATCGGGTGGTGCACGGTGACCAGCTTGGTGCCGTCGGGGAAGGTCCCCTCGACCTGAACCTCGGCGATCAACTCGGGCACACCATCCATCACCTGGTAGCGACCGAGCATCGTGCGGCCGAGATCCATGAGCTCGGCGACCGAGCGCCCGTCGCGAATCAACTCGAGCAACTGGGTCGCGAGCAGCGCCACCGCCTCGGGGTAGTTGAGTCGCACACCGCGCGCGAGGCGCTTCTGTGCGAGAAACCCGGCGTTGTGCAGGAGGAGCTTGTCGACGTCGCGGGGAGCAAGCCTCACGGAAGCCGTGATCTAACACGACCTCGGCGGTGAGGTCCGCTCGCTACCACTTGCGAGCCCACGGAATCTCGCCGCACCGTTTGCATGCTGCAAAAAGCAACGCGCGCGTGGCGCGTACCACGGTCTCGATATCGTCGCCGGCGATCCGGAACATCGCGCCACCCTCGCGGGCGCTGCCCGCGATCGCGAGTGCGGGCGGGCGCTTGTCGACGGGTGGCAACGCCGCCAGCTCGGCCGCCGCGAGCTCGACGACCCGCGGCCCGACCATCACCACCGTCGACATCGCGACGAAGCGCCCCATCCGCGAGACGATCTCCCCTCGGTCGCGATCCCGATCGAAGAGCAGCCGATCGAACAGCCACCGCTTGCCACCGATCTCGATCGCGAGCGTGCTGTCGAAGCGGCCGAGCGCCCAGCGTTCACCGCGGTCGTAGGCGAGTCTCCCGGCCGTCACCGTGTCGCACGATACGAGCGAGGCGTCGGGATCGAGTGCGATCCGGACCTCTTGCGTGTAGCGCGCGTCGCGGTACGGCACGATCGGATCCGGCACCACGAGCGCCGTACCATCCCCGCGCACGCGCACGTCGAGCCGCTGACTCGACGTCCCCTTGTAGACCTTGGTCGAGGCCTGCGTGGTGATCACGCCTGTCGCACCGGAATCGATATCGACCTCGAGCGCCACGCGATCGCCGTCGACCAGCCCGCCGCCGAGACTGCTCGCCACGATCCACGCTGCGTTGCCGTTACCGCGCGGACACAGCAGGCGCAAGGGTCCGGCCGCGCGCGCGCGATGCACGTCGCACCGCCCCGCGTGTCCGGTACGTGGGCGGATGACCGCGGTCGCGACATCGGGCACGCGCCGACTCTACACGACGAATCGAACCTGGCCCGCGCGATGCAACTCCTGGAGCCAGGAGGTTTTCATCATGCCCGCCGACGTTATCTACGACCCAGAATTCGCGCACGAGGGCGAACACCTCGCGAATGACCACAAACAGGCGATGTGGAGCCTGCTCGGGATCGGTGTGGTCGCAGCCCTGTTCGCGGTGTTGATCATCTACGCCCTGCTCTGATCGCGAGAACTGCGCGACATCTACGATCGACGTTCGAACTTGCGCGGATCTCCGCCCGGGGATGGGGTGGTGTTCTACCCGATCAGCGCCGCGCGGTGCGCCGCGCCGACGGCGGCACGATCGGTCCGGGGCTGGGAGCGTCGTGGTAGTGGACCGCGATCACCTTCAGGGCGTTCTGGGTGTTGGCCCGGATCGCCTGCAGCGCGGTCTTGAGATGCCCCCGGACCTCCGCGCGCGCCGCGGTGGCCACGATGATGTCGTGGCTCGGTTGCTCGCGCGGCTTCGGTTGCGGCCGAGGCTGGATCTGCGGCTGGATGTCGAACTGGATGCCGCTGTAGTCGATCATCGCGGCGCCCTGCACCATCACGATCTCGTCGCGGGTGAGCCCCGACTGCAGCATCCAGTCGTAGAGCGGTCCATCGTGAACGTCGGCGAGCCGGAGATCGTTGGCCTGGGCGACCACCGCGTCGACCAGCTCGTCGTGGCCCGAGCGATGGATCAGCTCGGCCATCGGACAGCGCACGCCCCGCGTGTCGCGGAACACGCTGATCACCTTGCCGGTGGCGTCGGTGGGGAACTGGCCGGCATCGTAGTAGTCGTCCAACCAGCGGATCACCTGCGCGCGGCGCGCCGCCAGGTCGCCGGCCACCATCGCGTGGTCGAGCTCCGCGACCGCGGGGTTCGCGGTGGTGGATTTCGACGGCGTGCTCGCGCACGCGCCACACAGGGTCAGGCCGATCAGTCCGGCCAGGATCGAGCTCGCGTTCGTCATGTAGCCTCCTTCGTGAAGCCACGATGACGCGATCCCGCGCGACGCGGTGTCAGGTCCGTGTAAGGCCGATGCGAGTCAGTCGGATGCGAGCGCCTTGGCCGCGGCATCGAGGAGCGGCTTGGCGGTGACCGGCGAACCCGTCGCGCCCTTCATCCACTCGTCGGGAAGGATCGCGCCCTGACGGGCGACGCGGAGGTACTCCGACGCGAACGTGCGTGCCGGCTTGCCGGCGACATGCTCCTCGACCTGGAACGCGATCAGCTCGCCGAGCACGTAGTTGAACAGGTACAGCGGCGACGCGATCGTGTGGCTGTAGATCCCGAGCAGCGAGGTCGTGCCCTTCCCGCCGAGCACCGGCGCGAAGTACTTGTCCCAGGTGTCGCGCGCGATCTTGCCGGTCGCCTCGCGGAGCTCGGCCGCGGTCGCGTTCGGGTGATCGTAGAGCCAGTGCCAGACGTCGATCTCGACGAGCGAGCTGCCGGCGATCTCCCACGTGTTCCACAGCTTGTCGAGCACGTCGAGCTTGCCGACGACGCGCTTGCGGCCGAGCAACTCGAGGTCGCGCGCCTGGAACAAGAACGCGAGCGCCTCGGTGAACGCGACGTTGGGCACGCCGGCGAGCAACGTGTGATCGACCTCGTACAGCGACGTGTACTGCTCGACGTTGTGGCCGAGCTCGTGGATCGCGATGTTGTAGCCCTTGTAGTCCATGCCCTTGTCGCCGACGCGCGTCCGCAGGTGCGGCTTGTCTCCGCGACGGCGCGCCTCCATCGCGTGTCCGGCGCCGCGCGACGGATCGACCGCGATGTTGTTCGACAGCGTGCGCGCCTCCTTCGCCGTGAACCCGAGCTTGCGGAAGATCCGCGGCAGGTCCTTGGCGAACGCCGCGGCCGTCGGATAGCGACGGCGAGTCTCGGCGTCGAGCTTGGCCTCGGGCACGGTACCGCCGCCGAACTCGTACCAGAGGTCGAGGGGCTCGAGCTTGCGACCGAGCCGCTGCTCCGCGACCTTGGCCGCCTTCGCGATCAGCGGCGACGACAGGATCTCGACCAGCAACGACCGCACCCGCGACTCCGGCATCTCCGCCGCCTCGAACGCGCGGGCGATGTGCGTCGGCGCGATCGGCGAGTACGGGTCGGCCTGCTTGTACGCGGCGAAGTGCGCCAGCACCTTCTCGAACCGCGTGTCGGGCTCGCGATCGGTGCTCGGCGTCATCGGCCGGTTCTTCGGCGCGTCGGCCTCGACTTCCTTGGCGGGTGCCACCGTCACCACGTTGCTGAACGGGTTCCAGTCGAGGTGCGGGTTGTCGATCACCGCCTTCGGGATCGTCTGGGTGACGATGCGCTCCATCACCTTGACGATCGTGCGCTGCTTGGGGAGCGGGTCGGCGTCGGCGTAGTTCGCCTTGAGCTCGTCGCGCAGGTTCCAGTGGCTGATCAGGCGCTTCCCCGACGGAAACCGGCGCTGGCCGGACTCGTCGAGCACGTGGTGCATCCACAGGTTGTAGCCGGCGACATACTGATCGGCGGCGGCCTCGGCGGCGCTGATCTTGGCCGCGATCGCACCCGGGATCCGGGTGTCGAACCGGCTGGTCAGCTTGGTCTCGGCCCACTGACGACGCGTGTAGTGCGAGCCGTCGCGCATGCGGCCTTCGAGCGTGGTGAGCGGAAAGTTGAGCAGCGCCGCGAACGCGACCTTCGACGTGAACAGATCCTCGGTGGTGTGTGCCGTCGGATCGTAGGCGGCGAACAACGAGTCGACCGGCAGCATCGGTCCGGTGTCGACCTCGGTGTCCCAGCGCAGCGAGCGGCCGAGCTCGAGGCCGTGGCCATCGATCTGCTCGAGCTGCGACTCCAGCCTCGCGAACAGCTTGTCGATGCCGGCCTGGTCGGCCACGAACTGCGCGGTCACGAACGCCGCGAGGTCGCCGTCCTCGGGGCGCCACAGCGAGGCCACCTGATCGACGCCGCGCTCGATCCGGGTGCGCTGGCCCTCGCCGTGCCTCGCGATCAGGGCCTGCTTCGCGCCCGCGATCACGTCGGGCGTCACGGTGATCGCGGCGGTGGCGCCGGGAGGTGCGGGCTTGACCGGCGTGGCCGCGCTGGTGGCGTCGGGATCGGCGGGCATCGCCGGCGCGCCGGGCGTCGGGGCCGGAACGACGGTGGCGGGCTTGGCCGGTCCGCTACAGGCGGCGACGGCGGCGATCAGAGGAACGAACGTGCGCACCGGCGGACGATGCCAGATGCGGCACACGTTGCCAAACCGGGCTCAGGCCAAGAGGCCCGGCAGCGGGCCGCTCGAGGCGTCGCCGAACCCACCGATCGACTCGCCCATCGCGTTCGCGATCGCGGCCAGCAGGTCGCCGTGACGGCGATAGCCGGTCTGGAGCAGCCGCCCCGTCCGGATCTTTCCACCCCCGCCACCGGCGAGGATGAACGGCATGTCGTCGTGGCCGTGGATGTTGCCGTCGCAGACCTCGGTGCAGCACAGCACCAGGGAGTAGTCGAGCATCGTGCCGTCGCCCTCGGGGCGTGCGGCGAGCTCGCCGAGCAGGTACGCGAGCTGGTCCATCCACCAGGTCGATTGCTGCTTGTAGGCGAGGTACTCGCGGTGCGCGAGGTCGTGCGCCGCGCCGTAGTGCGAGGCCTGGTGGCTCCGCATGTCGAAGCCCGGGTCGTACATCGGCGTGTCCATGAACCGACTCATGATCAGCTCGCTGGTGTGCGCCGACGCCTGGATCACGCCGACCCGGGTCATCCCGCACGCCATCGCCTGCACCATGAGGTCCATCTGCGCGCGGAGGATGCGAGGGAAGTTCTCGGCTTCGTAGAGCGCCGAGCCCGACAGGCCGGCCGCATCGATCGACGGCTCGTCGCAGGTCGCCGTGCCGCCACCACCACCGCCGAGGCCCTGGATCCGTTGCTCGACCTCGCGGATCGATTCGAGATGGAGATCGAGCTTGCTCTTCTCGGTGTCGCCGAGCTTGCCGCGCAGCGTGTCGAGATCGGCCTTCGCGCGATCGAGCACGCTGAGCTTGCGAGCGGCCGCCGGGTCGGTGCCGCCACCACCACCACCGCCGGTCGTGGTGCCGGACCCACCGAACACGCGCGAGAACGCGTCGAGAGGATCGTCGTCGGGCGCCACCGTGACGCCGGGCGACACGTACGAGATCATCTTGTCGCCCGACGCACCGTTCTGCTGCGACATCGCGCCGAGGAGCAGGCTGGTGTAGGGGTCGCCGGAGCCGACCGTGGTCGCCAGGTAGCGATCGATCGAGATGCCGTTGCCGCCGTCGACCGCGGTCAGCAGCTTCTTCGCGCCGCCCGGGTGGCTCCCGACATCGGTCGGGCCCATCGACAGGCCGCGGAAGAACACGCACTGATTCCGGAACTGCTCGAGCGACGCCATCACCTCGGTGAGCTGGAAGTTGGTGCCGTCGCCGGTCGGGTGCCACGCGCTCGGATCGCCGTTGCTCGACGCACCGGGGACGCCATCCGGGTAGTAGTAGATGATCAGCCGCCGGGCACGGTCGGGTGTGAAGTCGGCGTGCGCCCGTCGCTCCAGTAGCTTGAGGAACGGCATCGCCAGCATCGCCGCGGCGCCACCGCGCAACAGGTCTCGTCGTCGGAAGGTCATCTGTCACCTCCGCGCGAGCTTCGGCGGTACGAGGTCGTGCTCGCGCCATCGTCGTGCTGCCGCCGCATCTCGCCTCCGGTCACGGTCATGGCCTACGCTCCCGGAAGCCGGGCGAGAGGACGGCCTGCACCATCATCTCGCGGATGTCGTGACCGTCGGTGCCGAACTTGTCCTCGACCCACAACCGGTCGCAGCGCTCGGCCAGGGTCTCGCGCAGTCCGCGCGAGAACCGCAGGTACTGGCGCACGAAGCAACTCGGCGCCGCCTGGCTGTGAGCGATGGTCTGGGCCAGCTCGGGAAGCGAGCCGTACGGCGCGTCGGTACCGGTGCCCAGGTGATCGACGTCGTTCATGTCGCCGGTCGGATCGATCGGCTTGCCGTTCTCGGTGTCGCGCCAGCGCCCGACGGGGTCGAACTTCTCGAGTCCGAGTCCGACGCTGTCGATGTAGCGGTGGCAGCCCGCGCACACCGGGTTGTTGGTGTGTTGCTCGAACCGCTCCTGGGTCGTGGCGTCGGGATCGACGTCGGGTACGCCACCGGCGAACGGCGGTGGCGGCGGGAGCTCCTCGCACAGCAGGTTGCGGCGGATCAACAGGCCGCGCCGGATCGGCGAGGTCTGATCGGAGTGTGCCGTGGTCGCCAGGATCGAGGCGTGCCCGAGCACGCCCGCGCGCTTGTCGTCGTAGTGAACGATGCCGTCGGCGCCCGGCGCGGGGACCCCGTAGAACCGCGCCGCGATCGGGTCGAGGATCGTGTAGTCCGCGGTGAGGAGCTCCTCGAGCGTGCCCGTCGAGTCGAAGGCGACGTGCTGCGCGAACCGCCGGGTCTCGGTGGCGAGCGCACCGCGCGTGGTCGCGTCGAAGTCGGGGAACAGATCGGCGCGCTTGTCGACGGTGGTGACCTGCTGGCCGCCCACCCACTGCAGCACGTACTCGCCGAGCTGGGTCCGCGCCCGCGGGTCGTCGATCAAGCGGCGCGCCCAGCGCTCGACCCCGGCCTGGTCCGACAGCTCGCCGTGCTCGGCCGCATCGAGCAGCTCGTCGTCGGGCCCGACGCCCAGGAACGTGTACGACAGCGCCGTCGCCATCTCGTAGTCGGTCAGCCTGTAATGGTCGCCCGCTTTCTCACCGAGCTCGGACCGATACAAGAAGTACGGCGAGATCAACATCGCGTGCAAAGACGTTGCGAGGTCGAGCCCGGCGTAGTCGGACAGCTCGGCATCGGTCAGCGGGCGGCGGAACAACCGGCGTCCGACCTGCGCGATCAACTCGCGCTTGCAGGCGTCGGGCGTGCCGTCCCAGTTGCACGGATGCAGCTCCGCGGCGTGCGCGGCGGCGTGGTCGGCGACCGGCTCGGCCGATGCCATGTAGGCGTCGACGTGCGCGGTCGTGACGACTGCCGCGTCGGCGTCGGTATCGAACGGGAAGCCCGGCAGGCCGCGCCTCGGCGGGGATCGTCGTCGTGCACGCCAGCTCGAACGCGCTGTTGTTGCCGCCGAAGCCGTCGCTCTGCGTGCTCGGCGCCCGCGGATCCTCGATCCAGTCCTGCTCGTCGAGCACGAGCTTGTACTGGTGGGTGCCGGGCGTGATCGCGAACGTGCCCGACCACTGCCCGGTCGCCGCCGAGTAGGTCAGCGCGAAGCCGCCGCCCGCGATCGTCGACGCCCAGCCGTTGAAGTCGCCGGCGACGTGGACGCTCGAGTGCACGACGCCCTGCGGATCGAACACGAACGTCTCGGTGTCGCACGCGCTCGGCTCGCACGACCCACCGTCGCCGCAGAAGTCACGGAACCCGCACTGCGTGGGCTTGGTACAGGCCATCGCCGGCGCGTCGCCGCCGAAGATCGAGGTGATGCTGGCCGTGTACTCGCGGCGGGTCAGGAGGCGCAGGCGGCGCGGTCCCGGAGGCACCTTGTCGCACGACAGCGCTTTGGAGTTGAGGCCGTCCTTGATGAAGGCCGCGATCTCGGTGGCGCAGTCCCCGCTGCACTGCTCGGGGTTGTTGGCCGGCATCCTCGTGTCGATCGTGCTCTCGAGCTCCGGCGTCGTGCGCTCGGTGTCGAGCAGCTTCGGACCGAGCCCGCCCTCGCCGATCTCGCCGTGGCACACGCTGCACATCTCCTGGTACAGCGCCGCGCCCTTGCTGTTGGCGTAGTCATATCCCGAGCTGCTCGAGCTGCCGCAACCGACAACCAGAAGCGCGATGAGGACTCCCCGCACCGTCATCACCGCACGTGATGTGCAACCCGTATTCCGGCGGATGACAGTGCAGTTGCCACTAGTTGGAGGATGCCGAACCACGCTCGCGTTGCCGATGGCAACGGCTTAGGCTCGGGACGTGAGCAATCGCGACGCGCGCGGGACCGACGAGACCGTCGCTGCCTCCGATGCGAGGTCCGCATCGGACGCAAGCGTTGCGTCCGACTCGACGGTGTTCTCACCGACCACCCGCGATTCCGATCCGGTGGTCACCACCGCCGATCTGTCCGCGTTGCCGGTGGTCGACCGCTCGCTGTTCGCGATCCGCGGCGAGATCGCGCGCGGCGGCATGGGCCGGCTGCTCGAGGCCCGCGACCGCCGCCTCGGCCGCTCCGTCGCGATCAAGGAAGTGATCGACGCGGACCCGTCCGCGCTCGTGCGGTTCGAGCGCGAGATCCGCATCACCGCCCGCCTCCAGCACCCCGCGATCGTCCACGTCCACGAGGCGGGGCGGTGGCCCGACGGTGCGCCGTTCTTCGTGATGAAGCTGATCCGCGGCGAGCCCCTCGACCACCGGATCCGCAAGGCCCATTCGCTCGCCGAACGCCTCGAGCTGCTCCCCGCGGTCACCACGGTGATCGATGCCCTCGCGTACGCGCACAGCGAACGCGTGATCCACCGCGACCTCAAGCCGGCCAACGTGCTGGTGGCACCGTACGGCGAGACCATGGTGATCGACTGGGGCATCGCGAAGGATCTGTCCGCGGACGAGCTCGACGACCTCGCGATCGGCCCGTACCGCAGCAACTCGGGCACCGATGCCGAGACCGTCGACGGTGCCGTGATCGGAACGCCGTCGTACATGCCTCCCGAGCAAGCGTCGGGCGAACGGGTCGACGAACGCGCCGACGTCTACGCGCTCGGCGCCCTGCTCTACCAGGTGCTGGCCGGCGTGCCGCCGTTCACCGGCAAGACCGCCGCCGAGGTGCTCGACAAGGTGCTGCACGAGTCACCGAAGCCCCTCGCGGAGGCCGATCCGGACATCCCCGTCGATCTGATCGCGATCGTCGACAAGGCGATGGCGCGCGGCCCCGAGGATCGGTTCGCGACCGCCGGCGCGATGGCCGACGAGCTGCGGAAGTTCCAGCGCGGCCAGCTGGTCACGAGCCGTCGCTACACGTGGTGGGAGCTGGTTCGCCGCTGGGTGAGCCGACACCGCGCCGTGGTCGCGACGGCAACGATCGCGGTGGCCGTGCTCGTGATCGGCGGCGTCATCTCGATCTGGAACATCGTCGCCGAGAAGCGCCGTGCCGACGATGCGGCCGCTCGCGCCACGGCGGAGGCCGATGTCGGCCTGATCGCACGTGCGAGCGACGCACTCGACCGCGACCCCGTCGAGGCACTATCGACGCTGAAGCAACTCGGCCGTGGCAGCGTGCAGTGGGGTGGCGCACGCACGATCGCTGCCGATGCGGCATCGCGCGGGCTCTCGCGCATCGTCGCGAAGCGCTCCGATCACCCGGTCTACCTGCTCGCGTTCTCACCGGATGGCACGCACCTCGCCGCACTGGGAGACGAGAGGACGTTGCGGGTCTACGACCTCACGCAGCCCGCCGCGGATCCCACGTCGTTCGAGAAACTCGATACTCGGCTGTTCTCGATCCGATTCTCCGACGCGAACACGATCGTGGGATTCGACTTCGACGGCAACATCCGGCGGTGGAAGCTGGGATCTCGGAGCGGCACCCTGCTCCGCTCGCTGTCGTTCGTGGACCCGCTCTCCGCCGAGCTTTCTCCAGATGCGCGAAGGGCCGTCGTGCTCGATCACACAGACACCAGCATCGTCGCCGTGCTGACAGATCTCGAGACCGGCTCGCGCCGCGAGCTCGGTCGTTATCGTCGTGGCTCGTGGACGCGGGATGGGTCGGCCCTGCTGTTGTTCGACGGGAACCGAGGAGGACACACCGACCGCTACGACCTCGCGACAGGGGAGATCACCACCGTCGCGACCAACACCGGTGGCTACCCCGCCGTCGGCGATGCCAACAGACTGTGGCAGTACGTCTACATTCGGTCTCGTCGACGGGGCGAGCTCCGCGATCGATCGAAGGAGCTCGGTGACGGGGTTCCCGGGGCGCTCGTCGTGAGGGCGTTGGCGATGCTCCCCGATGGGCGTGCCGTGTTCACCAGCGAACAGTTCACGACCACGGACCAGCTCTACGCAAGCGACGGAACGATGTTCCGCCCCATCGACCCGGGGATGCTGAACCTCGGCACGAATGTCCTGCGCGTGGTCGATGCGCGCATCGCGCCGTTGGTGCTGCGTGGACACGCTGCTCTGGTCGAAGCGCTCGCGGTATCGCCCGCCGGCGCGATCGCGTCGGGCGACCACGACGGCGAGATTCGCGTGTGGCAGACACCTCGGATCGGTCGGTTCCGAGGGATCCCACGCGGAGCCGTGAGCGCCGCGTTCCTCACGCGCGATCGCAAACACCTCGTGGTCGCGCGACGCGGTCCGCGGTTCGAAGTGGTCGACCTGTTCTCGGGAGCGCGGCGCAGGATCGAGCTCGACGGCATCCGCACACCCCCGCGTGGTCAACGGATCACGAGCGACGGCGAACACATGATCTCCGAACCGGTCGAGACTTCTTCGGACGAGGTCGTCACGCTCGTGCGCGCCACGCGCGGAGACCGGTTCGCCACGCTCGACCAGGGCGGGAGGGTCGCCGTGTGGGATCTCGAACACGGCGGTCGGACGATCGTCGAGCACGCGACCCGCGTGGCGATCAGCCCGTCGGGCGACCGGCTGTTGACGATGTCGGATCGCGGACTCCAACGCTGGGACGTCGCGACGGGAACGCCGGTGTTCACGACCACCGACGTCACCGAGATCGCCGCGCTCGCACTCGACGACCGAGGGACCGCCATGATCGCGACACCCTACGAGGTGCTCCGCCTCGAGGGCGATCGGCTGGCCGGACGATTTGCGGCGTCCGCGCAGCGCGTACTGATCGCGTCACCCGACGGGCGATCGTTCGCCGGCGGCGGTAATGATGGCCGGGTCCGGGTGTGGAACGGAAACGCCACACCGACTGCATTTTCGGGTCACACCGGCACCGTGTTCGCCCTCGCGTTCTCGCCGGACGGCACGCGACTCGCGTCGGCCAGCGCCGATCGCGAGGTTCGAGTGTGGAACCTGGTCGGTGGTTCGTCCATCCGATGCGGCGTGCGTCCCGCGATCGCGACCGCGCTCGACTTCGACGGCGATACCGTGGTCAGTGCCGGTCTCGAGGGCACCGTGCAGATCTGCGACACGCGGGCCGGTCAGTCGCGCATGCTCTCGGTATCCCCTCTCGACGTCATGTTCGCCGGACACGTCGCCGGTAACGACCGAATCGTGGCGATCGATCGCTTCGACACCATCGTCGAGCGCGCCGACAACCTGCCTCGCAGCGAACCGCTACTACGCGCATGGCTCGATGCGTCGGTGCCGCCAACACCGTGAGGGTATCGGGAACAACCGGATGTCGGGATCTTGCGCGAGGGCCCCCCGCGACGCATGTTGAGACATACGACGCGAATTCGGGGCTCTCGCGTCGGCACCACACGAACGGAGGGGCGCATTGGACATCCACAACGTCGGGGGCACGCCGGGTGGAACACGCACGTTCTTGCTCGGCATCGTCATGGTCGTCATCGGTGGCTACCTGCTGTTCAACCAGGTGCAGGTCCACGGTGGTGGATACTGGAGATGGGGTGGATGGGGTAGCTACGGCACCAACTTCGGGATCACGTTGATCCCGCTGCTCATCGGCATCGCGATCCTGTTCGCGAACGGCAAGTCGCTGATCGGGCGCGTGCTCGTCGGCGGCGGCTTCTTGATGATCGTGGTCGGCATCATCGCCAACCTCGACATCCACTTCCGGCAGACCTCGCTGCTCAACACGCTCATCATGCTGATCTGCCTGGTCGGTGGCATCGGCCTGGTCGTGCGCTCGGTGATGCCGATGAACGCACCGCAACGCGGTCGCGACCGCGACGGCGACGATCGGGATCGCGACGACTGAGATCCTGCCCGACTTCGCTTCGGCGACCTCATTCTTTGGTGAAGTGAGGCGCCGGGGGCGCTCGCGAAGTCAGTCGTCGCGCTCGACCTTCTTCTTCTTCTTCTTTCGCTTCTTCTTGCGGCGCTTCTTCTTGTGCTTCTTCTTGGTCTTGTCGACCTTGGCGTCGGATGACGCCGGCTTCTCCTCGGGCAGCGCCGGCACCGCCTTCTCGTAGGCCTTCCCGGTGCCCGGTTGATCGACCGCGATCGATTCCTGGAGCGCGATCATCTTCCAGTCACCGTGCAAACGCTGGAACACGGCGAACGCTCGCAGCGGGGTCGGTGGCTCGTCGTCGGATACCCGCGTGATCGGCGCCGTCACCCAGGCGAGCTTGCCGTCGCCGGTGATCGATGCGACCAGCTCGCCGGAGATCACCGCGCGGGTGTGCGCCGCCACCCGCTTCTTCCACATCTTCTTGATCGCCTTCTTGCCGCGCGTGATCTCGTTGGCCGCGGGTCCGATCACGATCGCGTCGCTGCGGTGGCCGAGGTCGTCGCCCCAGCTCGCCTGATCGAGCAACCCCTTCTCGAACCGATCGACCACGGCGTCGGCACCCGACTCGACGTTCGCCTTTGCGGTGCCACCGGGCGGCACCACGGCCTGCTTCTTCCGCGCGCGCTTGATCGCGGCGTGACTCGGGGTGCTCGCCACCACGGCGGCCTTGACCAGCCACAGATCGTCGATGTTGGTCAGCACTGCGAGCACCGCGTGCGGCTTGCCGTCGATCGCGATCGAGTCGAAGGCCCACGCCGAGCGACCACCCGGTGCCGCCACGATCTCCATCGACGACGACCGGAGGCGCAGCTTGGCGCCCTTGGGATCCATCACCTTGCCGAGGGCGACCAGCGCCTCGCTGCGATTTGCCGCGGCATCTCCAACGCGCGGCCCGAACACGACCAACGAGTTGTCGAGCAACGTGAACAGGCTGTCCTTGTGACCGCCTCCGATGTTCCGGATGATCTCGTTCGCGAGCCCGCGAGCGTCGCGCTCGGCGGTCTTCTCGTCGATCGGCGGACCGACCGGCTTCTTGACCTTCTTGGCGCCGCCACCGCTGCACGCGACGACGGCGGCAGCGAGGAACGCGAGCGCGATCCGGATCAGCGCTTGAGACCCGGGATGCGCGGCAACGCCACGACGCGCGCCGGCACGGCCATCATGCCGGGGGACGTACGGTCGTTGTCGGCCGGACGGATCGGCGGCGGCGTCGCGACCAACGGCTTGGTCGCACGCGGCTTGATCACCGGGGCGAGGTGCTGCCCCGTGACACGCGGCAGCTTGGGAATCGGGATCACGGTGACCGGAGACGCCGCGCGCGGATAGCGGCGTTCGGGAGGCCGTTGCGCGAGCTGAACCTCCGGCGCCGGCGTCGCCTTGGGGAACCGGCGGGGCGCGGTCACCTGCGTCGATGCATCGGTGTTGTCTTCCCATCCCGACGACGTCGCGACGGTGGGCAGCGGAAGGGTCTTGGCCTCGACGAACTTGGGCGCGGCATCCGCCAGGGTCGGAACGATGATCGGCGGCGGCACCGTGTTCTGCCGCGAGCGCCTGGACGGTCGTGCCGGAGGTTTGGCCGTGAGTTCTTCTTCGGCCGCGGCGCGGGCGCGTGCGAGCGCGATCTCCCATTCCCATTCATCTTCATCTTCCTCCTGCGGTGCGGCGATGGCCACCTTTGCGGGAGCGGGAACGGGCGTGGGAGCTTGGGCCGCGACAGGAGCCGCGACGGGAATCGGTGGCGGAGCTGGCCGCAAGGGTGCGATCGCGCGTGGCGCGACCGGCGCGGAGATCCGCGGGGTGGCTACCGGAGCTGCCACGGCCTTTGGCGCTGCCGGCCTTGCCGGCTCCCACGGCTGCAGCTCGGCCGCCGCGAGATCGCGATCACGCCAGCCCACGATCCGCCCACCCATCCCATCGTCCAGCACCGCTGGACGCATCGACATGATTCGACCTTCGGGGGTCAGGATCAGGCCGTAGCGAGAGAGCCGGACGAAACCCATCCGACGGAGCAGGTGTTCGAAGGCTGGCATCACCTTCAGGTGTTGCAGCCCGCACGCCAACACCCGCGGTCGAAATCGGGGGGTAACACACCCGATCTTCGTCAAGCGTGACGCACTCGGTCGCGCGATCGGCGACTCGGCCCTCGGGTCGCGATGCCCGAGCGGCCCCCGAGCGATGTCAGGGCGTACAGCTGTTGGCCTGGGCCGGCTTGCAGATCCCCATGTTGTTGCACTGGGCGTTGGCGCCGCTCTCGTCGGTCGGGCACGTCGTGTTGTCGTTCGGCGTGCACGCCGTGGTGCAGACCTGGAACCCCGACTGACTGAACAGATGGCAGTTGCCCGACATGCACTGCGTGTTGTCGGTGCACGAGTCGAACGCGACGCCGGTGCACGCGTTGGCCCCCGAATCACTACCGCTGCTGGAGTCGACCGGTGGAGGACTATCACCGCCGCCGCACGCCGCCACACCACCAAACACGAGCGCGAGAGAACACGCGACGAGTCGAAGAGTGCGCATGGTCAGATCTTCTCAGGGAACCGGGAACGGGGACCAGTTTCGGTGTTACACGCGCGTGTCACGAACCCACTCACTCGCCGATGCCGGTCGGACAGCCGCCGCCGGTGCCGGTTCCACCGCCACCACCGCCGCCGCCGCCACCACCACCGCCGCCGCCGGCAGGATCGACCACGGTCACGGTGCCGTCGATCTTGGCGTTCGTCAGATCCGAGCTACAGCCGTCGGTGACCGGCGCGTTCTGCGCGTCGACCTCGGCGAACGTGGCGTTGGTGATCGTCGCGGAGATCGCGGTTCCACCGGTTCCGACCGACGTCACGACGACGGTGCCGCCGGTCGCGAAGTAGGTCTTCTCGTCGGCCGTGCCCTTGCCACCGATCCCGCGCACGCACACGCCACAGGTCGCGTACGAGGCGTCGGCGCCGGTGATCTCGTAGGTGCCCGGCTGCACCGTGCCGCCGGTGAACGCGCCGCGACCGTCCCACAGCTCGAGCTGGACGATGTCCATCGCGCCGCTCGGCAAGGTCGCGGATAGCCGGTAGTACTGCTGCTGCCCCATCGAGCCGGGCACGTTGCACTGGTCGGCCGCCAGCGCGGTCAGATCGCCGGTGTCGGGGATCTGGTCCGCGAGCGGGCACACGCGTGGGGTCGGGTCGGGCGGTGGCTGGTCGTCGCCCGGGGGTGGCGCGGTGCCATCGGCTCCGACGACGCAACCGGTCAGCAGCAAGGCGGGGACGAGAAACAAGCAGCGCATGGAGGAGGTACGGCAGCAAGCCACGTGCCTCGCGCAACTTCCACGAACCGCATGTCACGGAGATGACATCGCCTCGATTCGTGGGGATCGAGTCCCCGGATCGGCGAGCGTTCTCGCCTTGTCTCGGTCGACGTCGCTTCCGCGGTCGACCTTCGGCTGGGGCTCGCTCAGTCCTCTTCGCCACCGCGCGACAGCATCACGATCGCGCTCGCGGCCTCCACGCGAACCACGCCGTTGGCATCGGCGAGTGCCGCCACCAGGCCCGGCGTGACGTGATGCGCGGCGCGATGCGCCGACGCGGCCGCCGCACGGTCCGACGGCGATGCTTTGGAATCGCGCACCATCGCGTCGAGCGCGTCGAGTCCGCGAGGATCACCGAGGTCGGCGAGGTCGGTCGCGGCAGAGAGCGCGGTGGGGCCGGCGAGCGCCTGGGCGAACACCGGAATCGCTTCCTCGGCGTCGCCGTTGTGTGCGAGCACGCGCGCGGCGGCGAGCCGGACCCGCGCATCGGTATCGGCGAGGAGCTTCTTGGCGAGCGCGAGCGCGGACGTCTTGCCGGCCGTGCGCGTGGCGATGTTGGCGGCCCCCGCACGGATCGTCCATCCCTCGGCACCGGCGGCACGATCGAGCGCGGCCGCCGCGAGGTCACCTCGGCGCGCGGCGAGGGCGGCTTCGGCGGCGACGATCGGATCGCGATCGCTCTGCGCTACCTTCACGAGCTCGTCGGTCGCCTTGGCCGCTGCGAGCAGGTCGACGCCCGCACTACGCACGGCGATCGCGCGATCGCCGAGCGCGGTGTGCGCGAACGCGACCAGGTCGCCCTGCCCGATGCGGGCGAGCGCCGTTGCCGCGGCCGCACGTACGCCGTCGTCGGGATGCGCGAGCTGGCGCGTCAACAGCTCGACCGCCTCGGCGTCCTTCAGCTGTCCGAGCCAGCGGATCGCGGCACGGCGCACGCCGGGATCCGGATCGCTGCTCGCGGCCTTCTCGAGATCGAGCTTCGCCAGCGCACCGACCTTCTTACCGATGCCGTCGATCGCGAGGCGACGAGCCTCGGCATCGTGGGAGTGCAGCATCTCGTTGGCGACCTGCGGCGCCTGCGGATAACCGCGCAGCACGGCGGCGGCGGCCGCCGCGGCGACGCGATCGTCGTCGTCACCGAGCCGCTCGGCGACGTCGTCGGCGAGCAGCTGGAGCTCGGCCGCGGCGATGGTCTGGATCGCGGCGATCTTGAGCTTCGCCGAGGGCGACGACAGCGCCTGGCCGAGCGTCGCGACGGCGAGGTCGCGCAACAGGCCGCGATCGTCGCCATCGAGATGCCCGCGATACGACGCGTACGAACGCTCGACCCCGTCGGCATCGCCGAGCGCGAGCGCGGCACGCACGCGCATCTGCCACAGCCCGGCGTCATCGGGATGCGAAGCGAGGCCGTCGTCGGCGGCCTTCGCCGCTCCGGCGTAGTCGCCGGCCTCGTAGAGGGCCACGGAGTGTTTGGCGCGACCGGCACACGACGCCGACGCGAGGATCGAAACCAGGATCACGGCACGCATGGGAAGCTCCACTGCAACATGACACGGAGACAGTGTCGGAGATGCACGCGGTGGTTACACGGGTGGAAGTGGTGGTTGTGCAAGGGGTTGCGCGACTCGGGCCGCCAGACGCCCGCTTGTTGACGCAGAACCCGTTCGCCGCACACGTTCCCGCAAGCTCGTCGGAAACCGGCTCCAAGTTTCCAGGTCTGTTGTTGACTCGCGCCGATCGAGCGGGCAATCGTACGCCCGCCGATGGGGACCGGCCTACGCACACTCGTGATCTGTTCGTTGGTGCTCGCCTTCGCCTGCGGAGGCGGCAGCAGTGGTGATGACGCTGCGGTGGACGCCGCGGCCGACGCGTTCCAGTCCGATTGCGGGTTTCCCGGGGATCCGGGCAACGAGCTCGGGATCGGGAAGTTCTGCGCGTCGCTGTCGGACTGCGCGGACACCCAGGGCGCGCCGCTGTGCTCGAGCCTCGGCGATCCGAACACGCACTTCTGCACCAAGACCTGCGACATGGGCTCGACCGACCAGTGCGGCACCGCCACCGCGTGCACCTGCAACGCGGGCGGTCAGTGCGGCTGCACGCCGAACGCCTGCCTCAACTGAGATCTGCGGAACCATCGAGGGAGTGACATGAAGCCGATCGCCAGCGCACTCGTAACGGGAATCCTCGGCTTCGCCGGCTGCGCGACCGAGCCCAGCGGACCCGAAGTCCTGCCCGACCTCACGGTGCCCGACGCGCCCGACAACGGCGTCCAGGTCATCACTCCGATCGTTCACGACCTGGTTCCGGGGAGCGACACCGAGATGTGCACCTGGACCGACGTGTTCATCGACGAGGATACCGACGTCAAGTCGACGATCTCGTACCAGACCGAGCCGCCCGGCCACCACATGGTCGTCTACTACACGACCGATACCCAGCCACCGAACACCACGCGCGAGTGCACCGATACCGACATGGCCAGCTTCCGGTTCCTCACCGGTGGCGGCGCCAACGGCGAGATGAAGACGGTCCCCGGCGATCTCGTGTACCGGATCCCGGCGGGCGCGCAGCTGGTGGTCAACCACCACTACCTGAACGCGACCGACGACACGCTCGACGGGCAGTCGATGATCAACATCAACTTCGCGGCCCCCGGCACCGTCCACGTACCGTCGGGCTCGATCGCGTTCCTCGACACCAACCTGCACGTCCAGCCGGGCCACTTCGAGTTCGATACCGAGTGCGACATCGATCGTCAGTTCGACCTCTGGTACGCGATCCCGCACATGCACCAGTGGGGGTCCAACATCCAGATCAACCTGATCCAAAACGGCGAGAGCAAGCAGCTGTTCGACACCCCCTGGGATCCGTCGTTCACGTTCGAACCGCCCGCGATGGAGCTCGACCCCAGCCAGCCGATGACGGTGAAGTCGGGCGACAAGCTCCAGGTGCACTGCGAGTTCGACAACGACAGCGGGCGCGTGCTCGATTTCGGGTTCGAGATGTGCGTGGCGTACGCGCAGTTCGTCGATGCCGACGGCCTCGGCAGCTGGGCGTGCAACAACAACCACTGGGACACCTTCTGAAGCGCGGCTTCCTGTTCGACCTCGACGGCACGCTGGTCGATACCGAGCGTGAATCCGCCGAGGCGATGGCGCGAGCGCTCGAGCGCGACCACGGCATCGCGATCGAGCAGTACGATCGCGACTTCATCATCGGGCGGTCGTGGGTCGCGATCTACGACAGCCTCCGGCAGCGCTACCCGGCGCTGACCTGGACCCGCGACGAGCTGATCGCGGCGACCGCGGCCCATCGCGACGAGGTGTTCGACGACCTCGGCATCACCGTGCTCCCCGGTGCCCGCGAGCTCCTGGCGTGGACACGCACCCACCCGCGCGGCCTGGTCACCGGTAGCTCTCGCGCGGAGGCGAGGCAGGTGCTCGATCGGCTGGGCGACGTCGCGCGGTTCGACATCGTGCTCGCCGCCGAGGACGTCCCCCACAGCAAGCCCGACCCGACCGGATATCTGAACGCGATGACCGCGCTCGGGCTCGCGCCGTCGGACTGCCTGATCATCGAGGACTCGGTCAACGGCATCGCCGCCGCGCGCGCCGCGGGCTGCGTCGTGGTCGCCGCCCGGGCCGGCAACTTCGGGGGGTGGGATCAATCCGGCGCGCACCGGGTGCTCGACACGCTCGAGGAGCTAACCCCCGGGCTGGTCGACGAGCTGTTCGCGATCTATGGTGTTCCGAGCGGATGAAGCTCCCCCAGCGCGTCACGATCTATGAAGTCGGTCCGCGCGACGGACTGCAGAACGAGGCGCGTCAGGTCCCGACGGCCGACAAGATCCGGTTCATCGACAGTCTGGTCGCGGCGGGGATCCGCGACATCGAGATCACGAGCTTCGTGTCGCCCAAGTGGATCCCGCAGCTCGCGGATGCCGCGGAAGTGGCGCGCGGGGTCGCCCGGCCCCCGGGCGTGCGGATGAGCGCCCTGGTCCCCAACCGGCGCGGCCTCGATACCGCCCTCGCCTCCGGGATGAAGGAGGTCGCCGTGTTCCTGTCGGCCTCCGAGACCCACAACAAGAAGAACGTCAACAAGACGATCGCCGACACGCTGAAGGCGTTCGAGGACGTGATCCCGCCCGCGCTCGCCGCCGGCGCCTCGGTGCGCGCGTACGTGTCGACCGTCTATGGGTGCCCGTACGAGGGCGACGTCGATCCCGAGCGTGCCGTCGAGCTGACCGGACAGCTCCGCGACATGGGCGTGTACCAGGTCTCGCTGGGCGACACGATCGGGGTCGCGAACCCGAAGCAGGTCGAGGACGTGCTCGGCCGGGTGTTCGCCAAGCACCCCGCCGAGAGCGTCGCCGCGCACTTCCACGATACCCAGGGCACCGCGCTCGCGAACTGCCTGGTCGCCATGACGATGGGCATCACCACGATCGACGCCGCCGCCGGCGGGCTCGGCGGCTGCCCGTACGCACCGGGTGCGTCCGGCAACCTCGCCACCGAGGATGTCGTGGCGATGCTGCACGCGATGGGCATCGAGACCGGCATCGATCTCGACAAGCTGACCGAGGCGTCGCGCACCGCGGCCTCGTTCGTCGGCCACGAGTTGCCCTCGAAGTACCTCAAGGCGCACCTCGGCAAGCAGGCGCGCGCCCGCCGTCGCGCCGAGCTCTCGGGCAGCTGATACCCTCCGGCCGATGCCGGAATCCGAGCCCGAAGCCATCCTCGTCGAGAAGCGCGGCCCCGCCGCGTGGGTCACGCTCAACCGTCCCGCCGTGCGCAACGCCCTGTCGCTCGCGGTCAACACCCAGCTCGCGGAGGTGATGAGCGATCTCGACGGGGACGACGCCGTGCACGTCGTCGTGATCACCGGTGCCGGTGACAAGGCGTTCTGCGCCGGCGCCGATCTCAAGGAACGCAAGGGCGTGCCGGCCTCCGAGTCGGCGCCGTACATCTCGGCGATCGCCGGCGCGATCGACAGTGTCGGTGGGCTGCGCAAGCCGACGATCGCGGCGATGAACGGCTCCGCGTACGGCGGTGGCCTCGAGCTCGCGCTCGCCTGCGACTTCCGGATCCTCGTCGACGACGCGGAGGTCGGCCTCACGGAAGTCCGGCTCGGCATCATGCCCGGCGCTGGTGGCACCCAGCGGCTGCCGCGGATCGTCGGCGAGGCGCGCGCGAAGGAGCTGATCCTGCTCGGCCGCCGGATCGGCGCGAGCCGCGCGCTCGACATCGGCCTCGTCACGCAGGTCGTTCCCCGGGCCGGGCTGACCGCCGCCGTCGACGGCTTGCTCGCCGAGCTCGCGGGCTGCGCGCCCCTCTCCGTCCAGCAGGCCAAGCGCGCGATCGAGGCCGCGCACGCGACCGCGCTCGATGCCGGGCTCTCGCTCGAGCGCCAGTTCTACGACGTCACGCTGTTCAGCGAGGATCGCGACGAGGGCCTCGCCGCGTTCGCCGAGAAACGTCCTCCGCGCTATCGCGGGAGGTGATGCTGCCGTGTGGGTCACCCGCACCATCACCGGCATCGTCCTCGCGACACTGTTCTCGGACTTCGGTCACGAGATGGCGACCGCGGTGCTGCCGCTCTACCTCGGTAGCGTCGGCCTCGGGACCGCCGCGCTGGGCACGATGGAAGGTGCGGCCGACCTCGCGAAGTCGCTGTCCAAGCTCGCCGGCGGCGTGATCGGGCATCGCATCGAGAGAAAGCACCGCTGGGTCACCCTCGGCTATGTCGTCACGATGCTCGGCGTCGGTGCGATCGCGCTGGTCCGCAGCTTCGTGGCCGTGGTCTCGTTTCGCACCGTGGCGTGGATCGGGCGCGGGTTTCGCTCACCGATGCGCGACTTCATGCTGTCCGACGAGGTCGACCACACGCAGTACGGACGCGCGTACGGGTTCGAACGTACGGCCGACATGGTGGGTGCGGTGCTCGGGCCCGGTATCGCGGCGCTGCTGGTGTGGCTCGACTTCGACTTTCAGACCGTGATCTTGATCAGCGTGATCCCGGCGGGGCTCGCGGTGCTGAGCTTCGGCGTGCTCGGGCGCGACCGCACGGATGTCCCCGCGCCTGCACCGACGCCGACGCCGACGTCCGAAGATGCCGAGATCGAGCCGTCGGGGAGGCGCCTACCTCGCACGTTCTGGCTGTTCTCGGTCGGCGTGCTGCTGTTCGGGCTCGGCGACTTCTCGCGAACGTTCCTGATCGTGCTGGTCGCGGCGGCGATCGGCTACGACCCGGCGGCCGGCGGCCAGGTCCTGACGGTCGCGGTGCTCCTCTACGCCGCTCACAACCTGGTATCCGCGTTCGCCGCGTATCCGGCCGGCCGGCTCGGCGATCGGTTTCAGAAGTCGCGCGTGCTGGTGTTCGGCTACGCGCTCGGCGCGATCACCAACGGCATGCTGGCGATCGCCAGCGGCTCGCTGACCTGGGTGATCGTCGCGATCGCCTTGTCCGGCATCTACATCGCGATCGAGGAGACGCTCGAGAAGGCGGTCGTCGCACAGGTGTTGCCGCGCGAGCAACGCACGCTCGGCCTCGGCATCCTGGCCAGCGTCAACGCGATCGGTGACCTCGGCTCGAGCGTGTTCGTCGGCGCGATGCTCGCCACCGGTCATCACGAGCTCGCGTTCGCGATTCCCGCAGGCGTCGGGGTCCTCGGCGCGATCTGGATGGCGGTGATGTCGCGACGGACGACGGTGTGAGACCGGGCTTGGAGCTTCGGACGAGACCTGCCCGCGATGCAACACCTTCGCAGTTTGCATCGTATTCAGATCTCTAGTCTGCGTGAGCGCGAGCACGTAGCGCCGACGGCTAGTTTGTCGTCGGCGACTACACCAACTCGGCACCGATCCGACTCGGTCTTGTTGTCATACCGGTGTTGTAGAGATCGTTAACGCGCGTTCGACCAGGCCAGCGGCTGGTATCGCGCCGGCGCGATGTCGTGCGCGCACTGGCTGAGCTGGCGGGTCGGCTGGGACGGCCGCACCGCCCGCGAGCACGTCCGGGTGGCAAACCGCCTGGGAGAGCTACCGTTGATCGACGACGCGCTCCGGCGCGGCGAGATGTCGTACTCCAAGGTGCGCGCGATGACCCGGGTGGCGACGCCAGCGAACGAGGCGTGTCTGCTCGAGCAGGCTCGCTATGCGACCGGTGCACAGCTCGAGAAGATCTGCCGGCTCTACGCCTCGGTCGAGCGCCACGATGCCGACACCACCCCATCCGATGATCGCCAACGCCGACACGTCACGAAACGCGAGCTCGATGACGGCATGGTCCGCATCACCGCCACGCTGCATCCCGAAGAGGCCGCGCTCGTATGGACCGCGCTCGAGCGCGTCGCGAAGGAGCGATGCCGAACGAGCGGTTCCGCGGAGCCGGCGCCCTCCACCGATTCGACGGACAGGTCGCGGCGCGAGGCCGTGGCGCGGCACGACGGCCTCACGCCAGACACCGAACACGAACCGACGACTCCGGCTTATGGCAGCTGTGGTTCCGCGGAAGCGACGTCGCCTGATGCTGTTGGTCGTGTGGCGGAACCGAAGCGGCAGGATCGCCTCACGCCTGACACCGGACACGGGCGGACGGCTCCAGCGCCTCGCAACCGCGGTTCCGCGGAACCATCGCGTGATCCGGGTCGCGCGGCACCGGGTCGCCCGGCGGAGCCGGTCCGCGCACCGGTGAGCCGTTTCGATCGCGCGAATGCGATGGTCGTGATGGCCCAGGAGATCTTGCGTACATCGTGAATCGTGGGCGCTGCAGCGCTCTAGTCGCCGATGCCGACCGGGCACTGCCCGCCGCCACCACCGCCACCGCCACCACCACCACCGCCACCACCACCCGCACCGATCTGGACCACCGTACCGTCGATCTGCACGCTCGGGATCGTCGCGGTGCAGCCGTCGGCGATCGCGGCGTGCGAGCTGGGGTCGACCTCCTGCAAGGTCCCGTTCGTCAGCTTCGCCGAGATCGGCTGGCCGTCACCTCCGACGGCCGTGATCTCGACCGTGCCGCCGGTGCCGAAGTACTCGGCCTCGGTCGCCGTACCCTTGTCGCCGAGCGCGCGCAGGCACACGCCGCAGGTGTCGTAGTCGGTCTCGACGGGATACGTCCCGACCGCGACCTTGCCGCCGAGGAACGCCCCGGCGTTGTCCCACAGCTCGAGCTGCACGACGTCCATCGATCCGTCGACGGTCGCCGACAGGACGTAGTAGTTGTCCGCGCCCATCGAGCCGGGCACGTTGCACATCTCCGCCTTGAGCGCGCCGAGCGTGCCGGCGTCCATGCCGGTCTCCGGCAACGCGCACGTGCGTTGGTTGGGCGGGGCGTCGGATCCGGGGCCGGCGTCGGGTTCGGTTCCCGATCCGGGAGGCGCGTCCCCCGCGCATCCAGCAACCACGACCCCGAGGAGAGCAAGCAGGACGATGCGCATGTCGCGCACGTGGGGCAACTCGCATGCCTCGTGCAATCGCGCGAGATCCGGTCGGTCGCGTGGGTGGCTTACACCCGCCGACATCGAACGTCACAGCGTCGCGCTCACGGCGATTCGTGCTCGCCACTCGCGCGCGAGCGCGGGTACCACGAGCGCACGCGATGATCGCGCATCGCCGTAACACCGGTGTTACGAGCCGAGCAGTGGGAGCGGTCTCACCAGCGCGATGGCTTCGCTCCCACCGCGACCACGGTCCCGGATCATCGCGATCGGATCCGATTAACCAGCGTGTTACGCGCGCACGCCGCGAAACGATCGATCGTGGACGAACACAGTTGTCTTCTCCATCCACACGCCATCGACATCACCTTTTCCTGTTCGTCGCGGTCGCCGCGACGATCGTCTTCGCATCGTCGCCCGCCAGCGCCGACGACCCGACCACCATCGTGGCGAACCACGGCTGGCAGGTCGGGTTCACGGGCTGGGTCCAGGTCGACGACGTGGCGTGGGCCGAGAACTCGCCCGACGAGGTCGACGCCAACGGCAACCCGCAGAACGACGAACGCTTCCTGATCCGACGCGGTCGACTCAAGGCCACCGGAAAGCGCGGGCCGCTCACGGCGATCTTCGAGCTCGACGGCAGCACGAACGGTCGCGCGTCGGCGCGCGTGCTCGGTGCGCGTGTCAGCTGGGCGTTGCCACGCGCGGAGGGAGACAAGCGACCCTCGTTGCTGGTGATCACCGCCGGGCTGATGAAGATCCCGTTCGGGGTCGAGGTCCCGTTCAGCGAACGCAAGAAGCCGTTTCTCGAGGCGCCCGTGTTTACACGCGCCCTGTTGCCCGGCAACTACGACGCCGGTGTCGAGGCGTCCGGCGCCGTCGGCATCGCACGCTGGGTGGTCGCCGCGATGAACGGATCGCCGGTGAGCGACGCGCAGTGGCACGGCCTCGATCCGACCTCGAGCTACGACTTCGTGGGACGCGTCAGCGTGCTCGCGGACGGGCCGCGCGGGTCGGCGTTCGAGGCCGGCGTGTCGGCGCTCGCCGGCACCGGGCTCCATGCCGGCGACATGATGATGCCGTCGGAGACGTTCTCGCGCCACGCGCTCGGCGTCGACGCCAAGGCCCACTGGTGCATCGACAAGCTCGGCAAGGGCATCGGCTTCTTCGAGGGTGCGCTCGCGACCAACCTCGATCGTTCGATCGTGTACGCCGACCCGGTCGCCGAGGGGCGAGACCTTCGCGAGGTCGGCTTCCAGTTCGGCGCTTCGCAGGACGTCGGCAAGTACGCACGAGTCGGCGCGCGGTACGATCGCTATGACGCCGATCGCGATGGCGATCGCGCGATGTTCTCCACGCTCGGCGTGATGGCGACCGCGCACTGGGACGAGACGAGGCTGCTCGTCCAGTACGATCGCGAGCTGCGGCGCGGCGACGGGCGGTTCGGCGACCGCGTCACCGCGCGCGTGCAGATGGGCTTCTAGATCTAGACTTCAGCGAAGTCGGGCCACCAAGACGGCTAGCGCCAGGCCCCGGGAACGTAGACCCAGCGGTTGCCCTGCTTCTCCCAGCGACCGGGCGTCCACGTCTTGCGCGCGCGCTTGCGCTCCCAGTGTCCGGGCACCCAGTCCCACTTGCCAGCCTTCCAGTCCCAGTGACCGGCGGCCCACACGAACCCGGCGCGGTTGCCGTGGTTCTCGGCACGCGGCGCGGGTGGCGGCGCCGTCGGGTAGTTCACCGACACCGAGACGCTGGCACCACCGCCGGCACCCCACGATCCCGCGACGAACTCCCAGCGATTGCCGCGCTTCTCCCAGTGACCGGGCGTCCACACCTTGTTCGCGCGCTGGCGCTCCCAGTGTCCCGGCACCCAGTCCCACTTGCCGTTCTTCCAGTCCCAGTGACCGCGTGCCCACACGTGCCCGGCGCGCTTGCCGTAGGTCTCGTTGCGCGGAGGCGGTGGCGCCGACGTCGGATACCGGTTGTCGACCGGTGGCGCGACGACCACCGCACCGCCACCGCCCACACCCCACGCGCCCGCCACGAACACCCAGCGATTGCCCTGCTGCTCCCAGTGACCCGGGGTCCACACCTTGTTGGCGCGCTGGCGCTCCCAGTGTCCCGGCACCCAGTCCCACTTGCCGGCCTTCCAGTCCCAGTGACCGCGCGCCCACACGAACCCGGCGCGCGTGCCGTAGGTCTCCTGGCGCGGAGGCGGTGGCGCTGCGGTCGGGTAGCTGACGTCGACGGCACCGTCATCACGGTGATCGCGCACGACGACGCCGCCATCACCACCACCGTCGTCGCGGTGATCGCGCACCACGACCGCACCGCCGCCGCTCCAGCGGCCCGCGATCCAGTGCCACGAATTGCCGCGGCGCTCCCAGCGACCGGCCTGCCATTGATAGCCGGTGCGCTCGTGCTCCCAGTGACCGCCGATCCACGACCACTGGCTGTTCTGCCAGTCCCAGTGGCCCTTGATCCAGACGTAGCCCGGGCGGGGATTGACCGTCTCGACCTGCGGTGGAGGAGGTTCCTGATAGACGACCGGAGTGGTTGCCCCGACTCTGGCGTGGCCACGCACCACACAAGCGGAGGCCGCGACCGTGATCGCCAGGCCGAACAAGATCTGTCTGGTGTTCATAACGAGTCTCCTGATGTCTCTTCTAAGACGCCCGCCGACGTGGATCTTTCATCGATCGAGTCGATCTAGTCGAAATCGCTGCCCGAAAGGGCACGAGGGCGGCTCTGGCGAGTATCTCCACGCCCGACCTCGCAAACGCAAGTCTCCCGACAGTCCTAACGCCTTGGGAGTCGCGTGTTTACAGGTGATGCGGCGCACGCTCAGTTGTTAGTGGCTCCAATCAGGAACCCGGCGATTTCTCGGGGCTCACACGCTTAGATGCGCGCACATGAAAGTCGCGGCCTGGTTGATCGTCTCCGTGGGGCTGGTGGCGTGCGGATCGCATTCGAGTGATCCCGAGCCCGACGCGCCGCCTCCCGAGCCGCCGGCACCGGCGTTCCGCAACCCGGTCGATCTCCCCGACGCCGACCTCGCGGAGCAGGCCCTCGCGATCCTCGGCGCCGACGTCACCGGTGCTCGGCAGAGCTGCAACGAGTGCCACGGGATGACGCGCCAGCACCTCGCGTACTGGCGCGCGCTGTCGGACACCGCGATGTCGAGCTGCCTGACCGATCTCGCCGTGTCGTCGGCCGAGTCGGCGCGCCAGATGCTCGCGTGTCTGCAGACCATGCCGGAGGTCGCGACGTCGGACTACGAGACCGCGAAGCTCGGCGTGTTCGCGACCGCGGTCGACCTGCCGTGGTTCCAGTACACGCTGAAGAAGGCCTACGGTGACGACGCGGCCGAGCTCGCCAAGCTCGAGACCGTCGCCGAGCCGCGCGGCGGGGTGATTCCACAGCTCACCCAGGGCGAGTTCGACATCGTCGCCGAGTGGTTCGCACGCGGCGTGCCGATGCTCGAGCAGACGTTGACAGAAGACCCGCCACCGACCGAGTGCCAGACCGGCGTGTCGAGCTCCGTGGTCCAGCACGTCGCGGACATGAAGACCACCGGGTGGCGCGCGGTCAACACGTCGAACCTGATGGCGATGCACGGCTGTGGCGCCGCCACCGATCCCAAGCAGTGCCTGAGCTCGTATCCGCTCGGCGCCGACCAGACCTACGGTGCCGGCTGGGACGTGCCGGGCCACGGCAAGCTGCGCGTGCTCGCCGACGTCGACTACTCGACCTCGTACTGGACGCGGAGCTCGCCCGACGGGCGGTTCGTCGCCTACGGCGTCCGCAACGTCCAGGGCTCGTACGTCTACGATCTCCAGCGCGACACGACGGTGTCGGTCGCCGCGCTCTACGATCCGGCGTTCTTCCCCGACAACACCGGCTTCGTGTTCCAGGGCGGCCAGCGCAACACCTGCGGGATGAGCGTGCTGACGGCGAACCCGACCGACGTGTCGATGCAGGAAGCAGCGTGCAACGAGATCCAGACCATCGGGCTGTACCAGCACGTCGGCCGCGCGCTCGACGGTGACTACTTCACGATCGACAGCGAGTTCGTGTCCGACGACGGCGGCCACAACGTCACGCTCAAGGATCCGGCGACCCATTTCGGCAGCAACGCCCGGATGTTCCTCAACCCGCTGGTGTTCGACGGCACCAAGTACGTCGGCAAGCCGCAGGTTCGCGTCGACACGCCGTTCGAGGGCGACAGCGTGCTGTCTCCGTCGGCGCGCGTCATCATCTCGCGGGTCTCGGGCCCCAACGATCGCCAGCTCGGCTACGTGCTCCGGCGCGTCGACGCCACACCGTCGGGCTCGTCGTACGACATCGAGGCGCCCGAGATCGCGCGCTACTGCCTGTCGGGCGGCAAGCCGGCGTTCTCCTACGACGAGCGCTGGATCGTCTACCACCACTACGTCACGCAGGCCGACGCCACCGACCTCGGCTTCGTCGGTCCCGGCGATCCGGGGTTCGCGCCGTATCTCGACCAGGGTGCCGCGAACCTCTATCTCCTCGACATGGTGACGGGCGAGTCGGTACGGATCACGAACATGAGCCCGGGCCAGTACGCGCTGTACCCGCACTTCCGCTCGGACGGCTGGATCTACGCGCAGGTCCGCGACCGCAACGCGAATCGCGAATACACCGTCGCCAGCGACGCCGCCCTGCTCGCCGAGAGCCCGTAGATCCCGTGTGCGGGATGTGAGTCCTGCCCCGACGAGGGAGGCAACACCGACCGTCGGGGGTGGTGGGAGGGAGGTGAGGTCGGGGTTGCGCGACCGAGTCGTTAGATGATGATACGTTTCGGTCGGGCGGCTCCGGTCGCGCTTCCTTCTACTGGTTCACGGTAGCGCGTCCACTCTCCGCCCACCCTTGTCATGGATCGGCTGCGGACGCTCCTGCTCGCGCGCGGAAACATCGTGGTCCTCGATCCGGATCGCGTCGCGAGCGCCGCCACCCGACCGTCTCGCGACAGCGACCTCGACCGCTTCGAGGACGAGCTCGCCCAGCTCGGGTTCGTGATGAGCCTCGACCTCGCGATCACCGTGCGCCGGCTCCCGCACCAGGCACTCCACCATCTCAAGACGTGGATGCTCGCGACGCTGACCGAGAGCCTCGGCGCTCACCGGCCGCACGTGCCGCTGTTCCGTGGGTTCCCCGCGGGCACACCGTCGGACACCCGCGCGCTGTATTTGCGACGCGTACTGAGCTGGATGTTCACGCGCCCGGATCAGCCGTGCCCGTGGTGCGGACAGATCAAGCCGGTCGGTGCGCTCGACCCGTGCGGCCACCTGGTGTGCCGGAGCTGCTGGGACGCCGGTAGCTACGCGGGCTGCCCGATCTGCCATCGCCGCGTCGCGATGGAGCCGTTCGTGGAGCCCGCCGCCGAGGCCGAGTCCGAGCGCGTGACCCGCGGCGACACGCAACTGCGACTGGTCCACCTCGCGTTCGACGCGATCGCCGTGGCGCGCGATCGCTTCGAGCGCCTGACCGCCCGTACCACGCCGCTCTCGAAGGACGACCGCACCGAGGTCGAGACCGTGATCGACGTGATCGGTCCGAAGGCAGCGATCTGGCTGCCGTCGAGCATCGCGATGAAGGAGACCATGGCGATCGCGGTCGCGCGGCTGTGGCTCGCGGCACCCGATCGCCACGCGATGGTCAAGGCCACCGAGGGGCATCTGCGCACCGCGACCGACGTGCTGCGCGTCGCGGTCGTGCTGATGGGCGGTGATCCGGCGCTGGTCGAGCCGACCAAGCTGACCTCGCTGTCGCGCGGGCTCCGGCGCGCGGTGCTCGAAGCGCTCGATCGCCTGGCGGACCGAGCGTCGATCGCGCAGATCGTCGAGGACGTTCGCCGCCACCGTGCGAAGTGGAAGCGGATCGGCGAGCGGCTCCATCCATTCGAGCTCGCCACCCAGCTGCCGCGCGCGGCGCTCGCCTTCGCGGTCGCACGCGAGAGCACGCCGACCGAATTGACCTTCGCATCGAAGCTCCAGTCGGTCGCGAACGACGCCGGCAACGTGTCGCTCGACGGCAAGCGGCTCCGCGTCGCGGCATGGGCCGGACCGGTCGAGGACGCGCTTCGCCGCGGCGACGTGCGGGCCGCCACCGCGCGCCTGGCGAAGCGTCCCGGCGACCTGCTCCGTCGCGCCGACCACCTGCTACGGCTGACCGCCGACGACGAACCGTCGTTGCACGCGGTGATCGACGCGATCCGCGACGCGATCCCGCACGCGATGCCCAACATGCTGCTGACGCTGGGCGCCCACGTTCGCGCGCGCACCGCGCCATGGCCGCGCCGCGTGATGTTCCCCAAGGGTGAGGTGCTGCGCGCGTGGGCGATGCCCGACACGCGTCCGCCACTGCGCACCGACGCGATCGGATCGGTGACCGACGCCGTACGCGAGGAGCTTCTCGCACGCGCGGCCAAGAAGAAGCTCTTCGCGCGCGCGGTGATCGATCGCGGGCTCGTCGATCTGCCGGTCCCGATCGGCGAGCGCAGCGCGAGCCGTACGCGTCTGGCGTGGCCGCGAGGTACCGCGCTCGCGATCCCCGCCGGCGACATGCTGCGGTTGTTCCTGCACTGGGAGGAGCCACCGCACGAGCGTGTCGACCTCGACCTATCGGTCGCGTTCTTCGATGGCGACTGGCGACACGTCGCGACCTGCGACTACACGAACCTCGTGGTGCCGGAGGGCTCCGAGGGCGAGGCGCGCGCCGCCGTGCACTCGGGCGATCTGACCAGTGCCCCACCGCCGCTCGGCGCGTCGGAGTTCCTCGATCTCCACCTCGATCGGCTCGCGACCCTCGGTGCCCGCCACGCCGTGATGGTGGTGTTCAGCTACAACGCGGTCCCGTTCGACCGGCTGACCCACGGGTTCGCGGGTCTGATGGTAAGCCCCACGGGCGACGCGCCGTTCGACCCGCGTGCGGTCCACCAGCGATTCGACCTCTCCGGCCGGTCGCAGATCACGATCCCGCTCACGATCGATCTCGAGACCCGACGCCTGCGCTGGCTCGATGTCCACCTGAGAGAGCACGGCGACGTCCACCACGTCGGCGGCTACCGCGCGGCGCTCGCCCACATCGGACGAGACTTCGAGGACGCGTTCGAAACCGGAGCGCGCCCGACGATGTGGGACGTCGCCGCGATCCACGCTGCCGCTCGCGCCAACACGATCTACGTGCGCGAGCCCGGCGGGACGGTGTCGACGATCCGGCGGCGCGACGGAGAGTCGTTGCTCGCGCGGCTGGTGCGGATCTACGACAACCCGGACGCCGACAGCCAGCTCCCCAAGATCCCGACCGCCGACGCGCCGACCTGGGTCGCACTCGTGACCGGCGACCTCCCGCTGCCGCGCGGCAGCGCGGGATACATCCTCGACCACCGCAGCAATACCGCCGCCAAGGTCCATCGCCTCGAGGCGGCGGATCTGATCGCCGAGCTCGTCCCGTGACACGTTCGACCGACGACTCCCCCCTCGAGCTTCGCCACCTCGCGTTCGACGACACCACGCGCGAGGTCTACTGCCTCGGCACCGGCCCCGCGGTGATCGTGATGCACGAGATTCCGGATCTCCATCCCGGCGTCGTCGAGTTCGGGAGGATCGTCGCCGGTGCGGGGTTCCGGGTCTACATGCCGTCGCTGATCGGCACGCCGTTCGTCTCGATGACGGTGGGCGCGTCGCTCGCGTCGATGGCACGCGCGTGCGTGTCGCGCGAGTTCGCGACCTGGGCGACCGGCAAGACCAGCCCGATCACGACGTGGCTACGCGCGCTCGCACGCCAGGCGAACGATGAATGTGGTGGAACGGGCGTCGGCGCGGTCGGCATGTGTCTGACCGGTGGGTTCGCGCTGGCGATGATGGTCGAGGATTGCGTGACCGCACCGGTACTCAGCCAGCCCTCTCTGCCGTTCCCGCTCACCCGCTCGCGCAAGCGCGACCTCGGGATCGACGCGGCCACGCTCGAACGGGTGCGCGAGCGTGCCGCCGCCGGCACCTGCGTGCTCGGCCTGCGATTCACGCGCGACTGGATGAGCCCGGGCGAGCGGTTCGCGCGGCTGCGCGAGGAGCTCGGCGACAACTTCCTCGCCGTCGAGATCGACTCGTCGCCCGGCAACCCGCACGGGATCCCGCGAACCGCGCACTCGGTGCTCGCGCACCATCGCGTCGATACACCGGGACACCCGACGGACGACGCCCTCGAGCGCGTGCTCGCGTTCTTCCGCGAGCGCCTGGTGCCCCCCGCCTGACTGCCGTCGTCGTGAAGGGACGGAGACGGTCGGTCAGTCGGCGGACGGCTGATCGGGCTTGTCGGTCGACTTGTCCGCGACCTTGGCCGCGGGCTCGGCCGGCGCGTCCTGGGCCTTGGTGAGCTCGAGGTATTTCTGCTCGAGCGCGACGCCGTCCTCGATCTGGCGTGGGATCGCGTTGGTGGTGACCAGCTTGGACACGATCTCGCCCTGCAGGGCCTCCATCGTCTTGTCCGACGTGTCGACGTGGATGCGGTACGAGGTCTCGCCATCGGGCACGACGTCGCGGACGCCCTCGATCGCCTTGACGCCGTCGATCTCGGCGTCGGTCAGCGGACGCGCGAACGTCATCCGCTGGACGTGATCGGCCTGCGTGAGGTCCTTCACGGACGACCACGTCACCAGCTTGCCCTTGTCGAGGATCGCGACGGCCTCGCACATCTTCTGGATCTCGGCGAGGTTGTGCGAGCTCACGATCAGGGTCACGCCCTCCTTGTGGAGCTGCACGATCAGATCGCGGATGGTCTGCGCCGAGGTCGGGTCGAGGCCAGCGGTCGGCTCGTCGAGCAGGATCACCTGCGGATCGCCGAGGAACGCCTGCGCGATGCCGACGCGCTTGTACATGCCGTGTGACAGCGTGTTGGCGCTGTTGGTGGCCGCGTCGGCGAGGCCCACCAACGCGAGCGCCTCGGCGGCGTCCTTCTCGGCCTCGGCACGCGTGCGACCGTTGAGCTGGCCGTAAAAGATCACCTGCTCGATCACCGGCACGTTGGCGGCGAACTGCGCGTCCTGCGGCAGGATCGTGAGCCGGCCCCGGAGCTCCGAGATCCGGTGGTTGTCGATGCCGAGCACCTCGACGTTGCCGCTGGTCGGTCGCAGGAACCCGGCGATCACCGAGAACAGCGTGGTCTTCCCGGCACCGTTGGGCCCGAGCAAGCCGTAGATCCCACCCTGCGGAAACTGCAACGTGATGTCGTCGCAGGCCGTCTTGATCCCGAACTTCTTCGTGATCCCTTTGATGTCGATCGCCGCGCCGCTCATTGCGTCACATGTCCCGGCGGTGGAACGTACGTAATCCGAGGAACGTGAACAGCCCGGTGAACGCGAGCATCACGACGACGCCCAGGATGACCTTGCCGGCGCTCGGATCGAACAGCCACCACTTGTAGCCCCAGGGGGTGGCGTACGCGGCGTAGCCGATCCACTCGGCCTTGCCACGCATGATCGCGACGATCGCGATCCAGAAGATCAGTCCGCCCGCGCCGACCAGCAGCGACAGGAAGGGCATCGGTACGGCCGCGGAGATCCACGCGTACAGCGCGACCCACGGCATCGCGAAGATCGCGCAGGCGATCCAGCCACGGAACATCCAGCCCGCCACGTCGGTCGCGGGATAGAACCGGACCTTGAGCATGACGTAGAGCCCGACGACGGAAACGATCACCGTGATCACGGTGAGCGTGAACACGTAGGTGCCGATCAGCCGGCCGAGGAAGATGTTCGAGCGCTCCGTGCGGAGCAGCAGGTAGCGTAGCCCCTTGCTCCCGATGTCTCCGGCGGTCTGGTTGAAGCCGCCGAGGGCCGCGAAGAACGGCAGGAAGATCACGAGCAGGACGAGGAACAAGCTGATCAGCGCCGGCTTGTTGTCGAGCAGGTAGTGCGCCTGGCCGGGCGACGCGCCGACTACGGTGTCGAGCACGCTCGGGCCCCACTTGTGGATCGCCTTGTCGAACACCTGCGCGGCGGTCTCCTGCTGACCGCCGATCTTCTCGGAGAACTTCATCGCCGCTTCGACCGGGAACACGGCGATCGCGGCGAGGATCAACCCGACGAGCATCGACAGGATCAGGAAGATCACACCCGCTGCACCTCGGAGGCTGTTGCGGACGTGGCTCGTCGCGATCAGCTTCAGGTGCTCGGTGCGGATATGGAAACCGCCGCTCATCAGCGCACCAGATCCCTTCGGAAGATCACGTTGAGCAGGAACAACGTGATCAGCGGGTACACGAAGTCGATCAGGCTCGTGATCGAGAAGAAGTGCGGCATCGCGCTGACCTCGATCAGGATCCCGATCAAGGCGAGCGCCGCGTACGCGTTCCCGAGGATCCTCCCCGAGAACCGCTTGAGCCCGATGTAGCCGACACCGGACCAGATCAAGAGGCCGCCGCGGAGCAACGCGATCGACGCGACGAGATACAGGAGCCCCGCACTCGGCACGGGGTCCCCGGTGATCTTGGCCGCCTGCTCGAGGTTCTTCAGCTGCAGCTCGATGGTCGCCAGCCCGATCATGTTGAGCAGGGTGGCGAGACCCCCGAAGATGAAGTTGAAGACCGCGAGCGCGGTCAGACCACCGGGACGCATACAGTCCTCAGTTCGTGCAGGCTGCCTTGGCCGCCGGACGCGACATCAGGGCGAGGATGACGATGGGCCACGCGACACCGATCAGGATGCCGAGCACGACCATCGCACCGAGGGCGGCGCTGGCACCCGGAACCTCGGACATCGCTGGCTTGAGCCACGCGTACACGATCACGGCCCACGCCAGTGCGTGAACGATACGGACCGCGCCGTACATGATGCACAGGCCGGGCGCGTTCGCCTTGTAGCGAACCGCAGCGATCCCACCGACCAGGTGGAGCACGCTGATGCCGAGACCGATCAGGTTGAACACCAGGTTCATCGTGTCGAAGGTCTTGAACCCGCTGTTACCGGCACCGAGGCCGATCAGCCCGAAGAGGATCCCGAGACTTCCGAAGATGATCATCAGGATGCCAATGACTTTGGGGATACCGGAGCGACCTGGGGCGTTCATGCGTTCTTCCTTGGTGGAGGGACTGCGCCGGTACTTAACACAGGTGCCCGGCGATCCGTGGATTTCCCACGGCACATCAACGGACGACGGTCACCCACGCACGTCGCACGCCGTTCGACAGATCTGTAATTTTGCGCTCGAATTCGCGTCAGGGCGCGACGAGACGCGCGATAGCGTCGCTCACGTCGTGTCCGAGGTCGCTCAGCCGCCGGTAGTCGGCGAGCGCGCCCTTCCGATCCCCCCGTGCGGTGTGGATCGCGGCGCGGTTTTGTAACGCCTTGGCGTACCCTCCATCGAGCGCGATCGCGCGATCGAGATCGGCAAGCGCCTCGGCATCGCGGCCCACGACGTGCAGCATCCAGCCGCGGTTGCACCGCAAGGTCGCGTCATCTGGAGCGAACGCGACCGCGCGGTCGAGTAAGGCGAGGGCATCCGCGAGCTGCCCGAGCTGCCCGAGCGCGAGCGCCTCGCCCGCGAGGTGCTCGACGTCGGGATCCCCGCCCGCATCGGTGACCAGCCGGCGCGCGGTGGCGTAGGCCTCGGCCGCGCGCTGCGCTTCTCCGAGCGCGAGCGCGAGCCGCCCGCAGAGCTCGTGTAGGCCTGGATCGGTCGGCGCGAGATCGACCGCGATCTCGGCATCGTCGAGCGCGCCGTCGAGATCGCCGCCGCCGGCGCGCAGGGTCGATCGCGCCACGCGCAGGGGCACCTCGTCGTGCATACCCTCGATCGCGCGATCGAGATCCTCGAGCGCACCGTCCCGATCGCCGAGCGCGACGCGCGCGAGGTGGCGGTTGTAGAACCCGATCGGCGATGGCTCGAGCTCGAGATCGCGAGTGAAGCTGGCATCGGCATCGCCAGCGCGTCCTGCCTGGAGCTCGGCCTTGCCCTTGTCGAAGTGGAGATCCGGGAACCGCGGTTCGATCGAGAGACCTCGCTCGTAGTCACCGATCGCATCCTCGAAGTGACCGAGCCGGTAGTGCGCGCGCCCGCGCGCCACCAGATGACTCGCCAGCGGATTGCCGGTCGCGTCGATCAACAGGCCGTAGAGCTCGACCGCGCGGCGCGCGTCGCCCGCCTCGAGCGCCGCCTCCGCCGCGACCTCGGTCGCGACGACATCGGACAGCTGGCTATCGAGCGCGTGCGCGCCGGCTCCGGGCTCGATCGTGTGATCGCCACCGAGCTCCGCGATCGGGTCGAATTTCTGCGGATCGGGCTCGAGCCGCACCGGGCGCATGCGCCGGGTGTTCCGCGCCCCGGTGGCCGGTGCCGTGCGATCGCGCCGAGCGGTCGTCCGGCGCGCGCGCGGGGTCGACGACTTCGTCGTCTTGGCCTTCGGCTTCGCGACCTTCGCGACCTTTGCGACCTTTGCGACCTTTGCGACCTTTGCGTTCGACCCTTTGTTCGCCGTCGGCTTCGGCGTCGGCTTCGTCTTCGCCTTCGTCTTCGCCATCGTCTTCGCCATCTTCTTCGCCGTCGCCTTCGCCGTCGTCTTCGGCGTCTTCTTCACCGTCGCCGTCGGCTTCGCGAGCTTGGTCTTCGCAGGCGTCGGCGGCGCCTTCGGCTTGGGCTTCGGCTTGGCGGGCGTCGTCTTCTTCGCCGGCGCTGACTTCTTCGCCGGCGCCGCGCGCGATCGAGCACGCGACGGCGTCGCGCCTCGCGCGCCGGTTCCGCGGTTCGACCGTGATTTCGTCATCCCCTATCACATAGCAGCCGACCTCCGTCGCGACGAGCACGCGGAGATCGGAAGTCCTCCGGCTAGCGGAAGCCGTCCTTCCAGGCCCGGATCGCGCCGAATACGCTCGCCGGATCGCCGGCGGCGCCACGCGCCTGGGCGGCCGCGACCACGGCCGGAGCCGCAGCGCGGAGGAACGGGTTGGTGGCACGCTCGTCGGCGATCGTCGACGGCGTCGAGGGTGTGGCCAGCCCCTGCGCGCGGCTCGCGACCTCGGCGTTGTCGGGTTCGACCGCCGCGGCAAACCGCAGGTTGGCGGCCGTGTACTCGTGACCGAAGTAGACCTTGGTATCGGGCGGCAGCGCCGCCAGCTTGTCCATCGACGCGGTCATCATCGCCGCGTCGCCTTCGAACAAGCGGCCACAGCCTCCACCGAACAGCGTGTCGCCGGTGAACGCGCAGCCCTCGATCACGAACGTGATCGCGCCGAGCGTGTGGCCGGGGTTGTGGATCGCGTGGCCCTTCAGTGCACCGAGCGTGAACTCGCCGCCGTCGCCGAGCGCCGACGTCACGCCGGTGATCTTGGGCGCGTCGCGCTCGCCGGCCACCACGGCGATGCCGGGATGCGCGGCGAGCAGCTCCTTCACACCTCCGACGTGATCGGGGTGGTGGTGCGTGGCCCAGATCGCCACCAGCTTCACACCCTCGCGGACGATCGCCGCCTCGACGGGTGCGGCCTCGCCGGGATCGACGATCGCGGCATCGTTCCCCTCGATCACGAGGTACGCAAAGTTGTCCTTGAGACACGGCACGATGACGACGCGCATATGGCGAACCTACCTCCGGAGTCGGAACCGTGCGCGAGGTGTGAGCTAGAGTCCGTCGCGTGAAGGCGATCGTCCTGCGCGAACATGGTGGACCCGAGGTGCTGCGCGAAGAGGACCTGGCGATGCCGGAGCCCGGACCGGGAGAGGTCCGCGTCAAGGTCCGCGCCGTCGCACTCAACCACCTCGATCTGTGGGTGCGGCGCGGCGGCCCCGCGTTTCACCTCGAGTACCCGCACCGCCTCGGCTCCGACATCGCGGGCACGATCGATGCGGTCGGTCCGGGTGTCACCGCCGAGGTCGGCACCACCACGATCGTGCAACCCGGACTGTCGTGCGGGAGGTGCGCGGCGTGCCTCGGCGGCCACGACAACCTGTGCCGCCACTACCGGATCCTCGGCGAGAACGCGCAGGGCGGGTACTGCGAGTACATCGTAGTCCCGGCCGTCAACCTCGCGCCGTATCCCGCGCGACTCGATTTCCCGCACGCCGCCGCGTCGATCCTGACGTTCATGACCGCGTGGCAGATGGTGGTGCACAAGGCCAAAGTCCAGCCGGGCGACACGGTGCTGGTCCACGGCGCCGGAAGCGGCATCGGTGTCGCCGCGATCCAGATCGCGCGGATGTACGGCGCGCGCGTGCTCGCCACCGCCGGCAGCGAGGAGAAGCTCGCGCGCGCGAAACAACTCGGAGCGGACAGTACGATCGACTACCGCACCGTCGACTTCGCGGCCGAGACCCGCAAGCTCACCGACAAGCGCGGCGTCGATGCCGTGATCGAGCACGTCGGTGGCGAGGTGTTCGAGCGCAGCATCCGGGCGGTCCGCAACGGTGGCCGGATCGTGACCTGCGGCGCGACCGCGGGATTCCATCCCAAGGTCGATCTCCGGCACATCTTCTTCCGCCAGGTCGAGGTGCTGGGCTCGACGATGGCGAGCAAGGCCGACCTGCTCGCCGTGCTCTCGCACGTGGCCGCGGGCCGGCTCGAACCGATCGTGTTCCAGACGCTGCCTCTCGCGCGCGCGGCCGACGCACACCAGCTGCTCGAGGATCGCGCGGCATTCGGCAAGGTCGTGCTCGAGGTCGGCTCGTGACCACCGTGTTGGCGTTGCACGGCCTCGGCAAGGACTACGGCACGCGGCGAGCGGTCGGAGCCGTCGATCTCGAGGTCCGCCGCGGTGAATGCCTCGGCCTCTTGGGTCCCAACGGCGCCGGCAAGACCACGACGATCTCGATGGCGTGCGGCGTGCTCACCCCGAGCCGCGGCCGGGTCGAGATCGGAGGCATCGACCTCGCGAAGGATCCGTACACCGCGAAGGCCAAGCTCGGCATGGTTCCCCAGGAGCTCGCGCTGTACGACGAGCTGACCGCGTCCCAGAACCTCGAGTACTTCGGCGCGCTGTACGGCCTGTCCGGGGCGAAGCGCAGCGAACGGATCGCCTGGGCGCTCGGCGTCGTCGGTCTGACCGACCGCGCGCGCGAGCAGGTCAAGAAGTACTCGGGCGGCATGAAGCGCCGTCTCAACCTCGCCGCCGGGCTGGTCCACGAGCCGGAAGTGCTGGTGCTCGACGAGCCGACGGTCGGCGTCGACCCGCAGAGTCGCAACCACATCTTCGAGACCGTGCGTTCGCTGCGCGAGAACGGCATGACGGTGATCTACACGTCGCACTACATGGAGGAGGTCGAGGCGCTGTGCGATCGCGTGGCGATCATGGACGCCGGCGCGATCGACGCGACCGGCACCGTCGCCGAGCTGATCGCGCAGCACGCCGGCAAGGGCATCGAGCTCGAGCTCGTCGGTACGCCCGAACAGATCACCGCCGCGGCCACGGCCGCCGAGTCACACGGCAGCGTCGAACGTGCCGCCGGAGAGCGCCAGATCCTGCGGCTCACACCGGATGGCGCGCTGGCACCGGCGATCGCGGCGATCGAAGCCACCGGGGTCACGATCGCGCGGATCGAATCGCGCGAGGCCAACCTCGAGACCGCGTTCCTCGCCCTCACCGGCAAGACGCTGCGAGACGACGCATGACCCGCGGAGCCCGCGACGCCCGCAACAGAGGTGATCGATGATCGGTGCGGCGATCCGGAAAGACGTGTGGATGCTCGTGCGCGATCGCGGCGCGCTGATCAGCCTGTTCGTGCTGCCGATCATCTTCATCGTCGCGTTCGGGTCGATGTTCGAGTTCGGCCCCGATCGCGGTCAGGCGAGGTCGATCCCCGTGTGGTCGGCGCCCGGCGATCCGCGCGGCGACAAGATCGTCCAGGCACTCGAGGACTCCGAGGGCTTCGCCCCGGTTCGCGCGAGCTCCGCGGACCAGGTGCGTACGAAGGTCGCCGCCGACGATGGCGCCGGTCTCGTGATCGTGGCCGGCCAGCCGATCGAGCTCGTGATCGATCTGGGTGCGCCGATCCAGGCCCGCGCGCCGCTGCAGGGCGCACTCACGGCGCTGGTGATGCGCTCGCTCGCCCCGCCCCACCGCGCGCCGCCTCCCGAATTCACCGTCGAGCCCAAGACCCCACCCGGCATCGCCAAGCCACTCGCCCACATCTCGGCGTTCCAGGTCACGGTTCCCGGCAACGCCACGTTGTTCGGCTTCTTCATCGCGCTGACCTGCGCGATGGCATTCGTCCACGAGCGCAAGAACGGCACGTGGCGCCGCCTGCTCGCTGCACCGGTGCCGCGCTACAAGGCGCTGCTCGCCACGCTGGTGCCGTACTACCTGGTCGGCGTCGCGCAGCTCGCGTTCCTGTTCGGGATCGGCATCCTCGCGTTCGGCATGCAGGTCGCCGGCTCGCCGCTCGCGCTGGTCGTGCTGTCGCTCGCGCTGGTCGCGTGCGCCGTCTCGCTCGGCCTGCTGTTCGCGGCGCTCGCGCGCACCGAGAAGGCGCTCGGCGGCATCGGCTCGGTCGTGTTGCTGGTGATGGGGATGCTCGGCGGCTGCATGTTCCCGCGCCTGGGGATGCCGCCGTTCATGCGAACGATCGGGCTCGGCGTCCCGCACGGCTGGGCCCTCGACGGCTATTACGCGATCCTGGTCCGCGAGGGCACGACGGTCGCCGACGTGTGGCCGTCGATCGCGGCGCTGCTCGTGTTCGCGGTCGGCTTCGCCGGACTCGGCATCGCGCTGTTCAAGTTCGAGAACTAACCCCGATCCACATGACGCGTTCGGTCGTACGATGGCGACCATGACACGTACGCCGCCGGGGTCGATGGGTGCGCCGTTTGTCGGCGAGGCGCTGAAGTTCCTCAAGGACCCGTTCGCGTTCACGATCGAACGCACGCGGCAACACGGCAACGTGTGGAAGACCAAGATCCTCGGCGACACCATGGTGTTCTTCGCCGGGCCCGAGGCGTTCTCGTTCTTCATGAACCCCGACAACTTCACGCGCGAGAACGGCTCGCCGAAGTTCCTCCAGGCGCTGCTTCACCCCGACGCGGTGCCGTTCCTCGACGGCGATCGCCACAAGACCCGCAAGCGCCTGCTGCTATCGGCGTTCACGCCCGAGGCGCTCGAGAGCTACCTGCCCGGTATCTTCACGATCGTCGAGCGATTCGTCGGCGGCTGGGTCGGCATCGAGCACGCGGTCGCCTCCGATCTGTCCCAGCTCGGGTTCGATGTCGCCGACTACCTGTTCGGCGCCAGCGATCCGAGCACCAGCAACACCACCGGGGCGGCCGACTTCGCGACCATGAACAAGGGCACGTTCAGCCCTCCGATCAACCTGCCGTTCACCGCCTACGGCAAGGCGATCAAGGCGCGTGATCGCCTGCGCGCGTACATCAAGCATCAGATCGAGACCCACGACGGCAAGGGCACCGCCCTCGGCGTGCTCAAGGCGGCGCGCGGTCCCGACGGCGAACGGCTGTCGACCGAGGAGCTCGAGATCGAGATGCTGCACTTCTTCTTCGCCGCGCATGGTGGGTTGACCGCGGCACTCGCGTGGATGTTGGTCGTGCTCGGCGAGCACCCCGAGCTCGGCGCCAAGCTCCGCGCCGAGGCCGACGCCGTGCTCGGCGAGGGACCGCCGACCCTCGCGCAGATCGGCAAGCTCGCCTACGCGCGCGCGCTATCCCGCGAGGTGCTCCGCGCGTACCCGATCGCGCCGGTCACGTTCATCGGGGTCGCGAAGCGCGATCTCGAGCACGACGGCTTCGTCATCCGCGCCGGCTGGAAGGGTGCGGGCGCGATCTGGGCGACGCTGCAGGACGGCACCACGTTCCGCGAGCCGGCCGAGTTTCGCGACGACCGGCTCGGCGACGACGCGATGTCTTCGCTGCCCGCCAACGCGTTCGTGCCGCAGGGCGGCGGCGGCCCCGAGGGCCACCGCTGTCCCGGCGAGGCCTTGATCCAGCTCGTGATGCCAGCGTTCTTCGCGTGGTTCTCGAAGCGCTACGACCTGACACTCCCCGCACAAGATGTCAGCCCCGGCGGCGGCGGGCTCGGTCCGTTGCCACGCGATGGGCTCCGGGTCGCGATCACGGTCAGACCCTGAGCCGGACCTGATACGGTGCGCGAGATGTCCGAGGACACCCCGGCACCCGGGCCACTGACCGACGAAGATCGGCAGACGATCCGCGCGCGGCTCACGTCCCGGCGCGAGGCGCTGCGGGTCCAGCTCGAGCAACTACGCGAGACCGCCGCGCCGGTCTCGCTCGACCTGTCGATCGGTCGACTCTCCCGGATGGATGCGATGCAGCAGCAGCAGATGGCGAATGCCACGCGCCGGCGAGCGGACGCGGAGCTCGGCCAGATCGCCGCGGCGCTGCACCGACTCGACGCCGGATCGTTTGGCGAGTGCGCGAGTTGTGGCGACGACATCGATCGACGACGCCTGCTCGCCCGCCCGTCCGCACCGTGTTGCCGCGATTGCGAAGGCGGAGATCGGTAGACATCGCCAGCCCTGCCCTGGCGAACGCCTACTGGGCCGTGGGCCTCTACCTCGCGTACGGCGAACCGGCACCCACCCCGGCACAGCTCGCCGCGATCAACGGCGACCGCGGCGACCTCGAGCGCCCGCCCGCCCCGCGCTAAGGCGACCGGTTCGCGGCCTCGAGCTCGGACAGCATGTCGTCGAGGTACGCGTCGATCTGCGCGGGACGCGGCGTGAGGCATGCCCCCTTCTGGTCCAGCACCGACTCCCACTTCCAGTAGCCGGGTGGCTTGGGTGGCTCGGGCTTCTTGCGCGCCCACCACCACAGGCGCGCGTCGCGCACGCCCGGTGGATACGGATCGGCGGCCGCGGTGTAGTCGTTGGTCCACAGATAGAACCGCGGCACGATCGTCTGGGTCTTCGCGCCGAGCGCGACGATGTTGTCGAGCTTGGCGTGCGGCCCCGCGAGGTAGCGACGTAGCTCGCCCCACGCACGCCGAGCGCACGCGACCGCCTCGGGGCGCGCCGTCGCCGGGTTCGGATCCGTCTCGCCCGGCGGGACGACGCCCTTCTCGGGATAGAAGCCCCAGAGAACTTCCTCGGGATACTTGATGTCCGCCTGCCCGGTGTAGGGCCAGTACTCGGCGCCGGTGAGCTCGTAGCCGTCGAGCGTGAACGGTCCCATCGTGTGCTCGGGCATCGACGCGGGCGGCGCCTCGATCGCCGGCGCCTCGATCGCCGGCGCCGGCGCCGGCGCCGGCGCCGCGGGTCCCGCGGGCGTCGGGGGTTGCGACGATCCACACGCAGCGAGCCACACGACAGCGAGGACGAGCCAACAGCGCATGGAGCGCCCTATAACACGAGGGCGCCGCTATGCCGTCGCGGCGGTCAGGCCGGTCGCACGCCGGGCACTTCGCTTCGCGCGATCGCGGAGCTCGCGCTCGGTGCCGACGTAGGCCTCGCGGGTGCCCATCAGGTGATCGAACCACGGCCGCGTCACGCACCAGTTCGCGTGCTGGTTCGGACCCATGTGGTGATCGTAGTGCCACGGCAGGTGCTCGCGCGCCCACGCCGGATCGAGGTGGGCGCGCTTGTGCTTGCGGTAGTAGTTGACGGTGCAGTACGCGATCGTGCCGACGAAGAACGGCGCGACGGGAACCAGCGGTACGAACGCGGCGGTCGCGACCAGTGCGAGCGCCTCCTTGCTCTGCCCGTTCCACTTCGACAGCAGCGGGCGCTGGTAGTCGGGGTCGACGTGGTCGTTGCGACGAACGTTCCTGTGGTGGTCGTGCCAGTGAAAGCTCCAGAAGCTGGTCTTGTGGCGACCGAGGCCGTGCAGCACGTACTTGTGGACGACCCACTCGGCGGCGTTGGCCACCGCGAGTCCGATGGGGATGCCGATCATCCGACTGCTCCTCTTGAAAACATGACTATATAGTCACAATATAAGCGAGCCATGTCCAGACCCGATCGGACGAGCCCCGGTCCTTCGAAGATCCCGAGTCAACGCCCGGGGTTACCCGGCGGCAAGCGAGACCGCGCCCGGCGCGCGAACCAGCAGGCGCTGTGCGAGGCCGGGCTCGAACTGTTCCTCGCGGAGGGAACCTCCGGCGTCTCGATCGACCAGATCGTGGCCGCCGCGGGGATGGCCAAGGGCAGCTTCTACCGCCACGCCGACGACAAGGCCGACCTGCTCGCGCAGATCATGGCACCGGTCGTCGCCGACACGCTCGCCGCGCTCGATCGGTGCGAGGCCGCCCTCGGCGATGCCCGCCGCGGGACGATCGCGGCGATCTACACCCGGCTGGCGGGTGAGCTCGCGATCGTGGTCGCGAGTCATCCTCGTCGCGTCGAGCTGTTCCTCTCCGAAGCGCGCGCACCGATCAGCGCCCCGCGCAGTGCGATCCACGGACTGTCCGCGCAGCTGACGGCACGCACGATCGCGCTCACCGAGATCGCGCGCCGCAACCGACTGATCCGGGACGTCGATCCCGAGATCGCGGCGCTCACCGTCCTCGGTGCGGTCGAGTCGATCTTGTTCGCGTTCCTGCGCCGCCGCGTCGCGATCACCGACGTCCCGGTCGTGATCCGCGAGATCGTGACGATCGTGATGTCGGGAATCTCGCGCGAGCCGACGGTGCGCCGTCGCCGATCGGCCGACTAGGTTGTCACCGCCGGCGTCGGCGACCGCACAGCATCACCGCGGTGCCGAGCACGAGCACGGCTCCCGGACCACCGGGCGAGCCTCCGCCCTGGCAGGCACACCCGGCCTGATCCGGGGTGCCCTCACCGTCCATGCCGGCATCGGGACCGACCGATTCGCCGGCATCGACGACCGTGGGGCCCGCGTCGGTCGGGCTCTCGATGCACGTCGAGATGTCGGACACCATGATGCCGCCGAGGCCAGCACCCTTGCACCCACTCGCGGAGGAGCATTCGAACCGGATCTTGACGACGTCGTTCTCGTGCATGCCCTGATAGCGGAACGTGTACATGTCCGTCTGCCCGTCGAACGCCAGATCCGGGTTTCCCTCGAGGCTGACATCGACGTGGTCGCTCCGCGCCTCGAGGCGAACGTCGGGGTCGTGCTCGTGGTTGGTGTTGTCGGTGATCAGGTTGAGGCAGAACTCGTCGAGCGTGCTGACGTTGATCCGCATCTCGTTGACGGTGTTGTTCGCGTTGTCGATGTTCGACTCGTCGTAGAACGTCCCCGACCGACCGATCGTGCCATCCGGTAGCGTGAACGTCGCCCAGGTCGAGTAGCCACCGCGGGTCTTGGTGCCGATCGGGTTGCCGAGCGCGTCGTTCGAGAACGTTCGCCCCGGCGGCAGATAGTGGTGCTTGAAGTTCGCGAAGTCCGGCGTCAGCTCGATGCACGCCGGATCGTCGGTGCGTCGCGCCGTCTGACCGGAGGACAGACCGAACAGCGGCCAGTACTGGAGGTGTTGACCGAGGCCGGTGAAGTCGGTCCTCGACTCCTTTCCGACGTAGGTGATCGATTGGTCGGCCCGCAGCTCGGACGCACCGAAGCACAGCCCGGCGACGGAACAGGCGGCGAGAAATCCAACTCCTCTGCTCGACATGAGAGCCCCCTCTCGCCATGTTGAGTACCACGCGAAACTCGATTCACTATCGCGAACCATGCGAACAGACTAGAGATTCTACAACCGCAGCACGAACCTCGCGCCACCATCGCCCGGCGCGTATGTCAGGTCGCCCCCCATCTCGCGCGCGAGCGAGCGCGACAGGCTCAGGCCGAGGCCGAGGCCGGGCGGCGCGTCGGTGCCCCCATCGCCCCGGTGAAACGATCGGAACAGCGTGCGGCGAGCCGTCTCCGGCACGCCCGGACCGCGATCGGACACCGCGACCTCGACGCCCTCGTCGACCGTACGCGCGGACAACGTGATCGTCCGGTCGTCGGCGCCGCGGCTGTACTTCTCGGCATTGTCGAGCAGGTTGCCGACGATCCGCTCCACCGCATCGCGATCGAAGGTGGCGCGGAGGTCGGGGGAGACGTCGAGCTCGAGCACGGCGCCGGCACGATCGAGCGCCGGCTGGGCGCGCTCGGCGAGCTCGCGCAGCACCGCGCCGAGGTCGCCGGGCCGCGCGTCGATCGCGAGGTTGCCGCGCTCGAGCTGCGAGAACCCGAGCACGTTCGACACCACGCGACCGAGCCGCGATGCCTCTTCGCTCATCCGCCGCGCGTAGTCGGCGAGCTTGTTCGGATCGCCGAGGCCGTCGGCGAGCATGTCGCCGTAGAGCTGGAGCCCGGCGAGCGGCGTGCGCAGCTCGTGGGCGGCGGCCGCCGCGAACTGGCTACGCTCGCGCGCGAGGCGCTCGGCGCGCGCGACCAGCACGACCACGAACGCGAGCACGATCGCCGCGATCGCCCCGACGATCGCGAACTCGGTCACGAACCTGCGCGCGATGTCCGCGGTGCCCGCCGCGGCGGCCGCCATCACCGGCGCGCTCGGCGTCGCGGTCAGCGTCCATCCCGGCGCGACCTCGGGCTCGCGGGTGGCGCCGGCCGGCCCGGGCTTCGCGTGCACCGCGAGTTTGGTGTCGTCGGCGCGGCTCGCCAGCCAGTGGTCGAGGCCCTGGCGATCGATCACGAAGCCCTGGACCAGCGTGCCGTCCGGCGTGTCGACGTGGCGGACCGCGACCAGTGCCGGCGTGTTGTCGAACGCCTCGGTGCGCCACGCGAACGCCGAGATCGTGATCGGGATGCGGCCGTCGGGCGTGGTGACGGTGCCGATCCCCGGTTTGGTCGGCGAGTGAGGAACGTGGTTGTCGGTTCGCTGCTGCTGCCAGTAGACGTCGTTGGCGATGTAGTTCTGCGCGTAGCTCGAGCGATCGACCTCGATCACGCGGTTGCTGTTGCCGACCGCGGTGTGCTGCGGACGCGGATCGACCTTGGCCACCACGACCGGCGATGCCGCCGCGAGCTCGCGCGCGAGGTGATCGCGAACCTCGTCGCGGAACTTGGTGTTCTCGGCGAGGTGCGCCGACTCCGAGAGCTCGGGGACGTCGTCGTTGATCGTCGGCGTGGTGACCCGACCCGCGGGATCGATCTGGAAGTGCCCGCGGATCAGCGGATCGCCGGGCCCGCTGGCGAGCGGCGACGGTGTCACGCTCGACCCGCCGGCGCGCGGATCGTGAAACAGGTTGCCGTAGTGGTAGTACGGCCGCTCGGACTCGCGCGCGAGCAGGCTCGACAGCGCGCCGCGGAGCTCGCCCGCCACGCGGTCACCGAGCTCGGTCGCACGCCGCGCCGGTGCGGTCTCGCGTTCGTGCTGCCGCGCGCGCACGTCGGCCCAGCCCGAGACGAACCACGCCACGAGCAGCCCGGCGAGCGCGACGATCGAGAGCACCGCCGCGATCGCGGTGCGGCTCGGTCGCGCCCGTACCCCGGTCACCGCGCGAGCCTCCACGCGTAGCCCGCGCCCTTGACCGACACGATCAGCGTCGGCTTGCCGGGGTCGGCCTCGAGCTTCTTGCGCAGCACCGCGATCGCCATGTCGACCGCGCGGGTCTGCAGGTCGCCGCGCTGGCCGAACACGTGCTCGAGGAGCTCGGCGCGACTGACCACGCGATCCTGGTGGCGGTGCAGCCAGCGCACGATCCCGACCTCGCGCGGCGTCAGCGCGACCCGGGATTCACCGCGCGTGACCATCATGCGCGCGAGATCGATCAGCGCACCGTCGACCTGGACCTCGTCGAGCGACTCCTGTCCCGCCGGCGCCCGCCGCCCGAGTACCCGCACGCGCGCCAAGAGCTCGCGGGCCGAGAACGGCTTGGTGACGTAATCGTCGGCGCCCTCCATCAACCCGCGCACCTTGTCGTCCTCGGAGCCGCGCGCGGTCAGCATCAGGATCGGCATCCCCGGCCGCGCGGCCCGCAGCCGGCGGCACACCTCCATACCGTCGAGCCGCGGCATCATCAGATCGAGCACCACGAGGTCGAACGCCTCGCGGAGCCCGGCCTCGACGCCCTCGACACCATCCCCGGCCGCGCTGACCTCGTGTCCGTCGCCGCGCAGCAGATCGACGATGCCCTCTCGCAGACTCGCTTCGTCTTCGACCACCAGGACGCGCACCCTGCCATCGTGCCACGAGCCCGTGTAAGGCGGATGTAAGGCGCTTCGGAGCGTCAGCGCGCGAACGTAATTTCGAAATGTTGAAGGCAACGCCCGGCCGGCCTACCGTCGATCTCGATGGACAACGCCCAGGACTGGGATCGTCTGACCGCGAGCCTCGCGGTCGTCGAGTTGCGTGATCTGGCCACCGTGTGGGGCTTCCTTTCCCATGCCCGCGTCATCGAGTACGACCGTCGCGGAGCGTTCGACCAGGTGGTCTCCGCGATCACGTCCGAGCTCGATCGCGATGACAGCGCGACCTCCCATGCCGAGCGAATCGCGTCGATGCTGCGCGGGCTCCAGACGCCACATGGTGCACAGCCCGACCCCGGGGCCCTCGAGATGCGCGCGCAGTACGATGCGTGGCGCCTCACGCGTCGCTAGACGCCGCACACGCGTATACTGCTCCGGCATGTTCGGGGCCCGTGTCGCGTTCGTGATCGCCGCCGCCGCTGCCGCGAGTCCCGGGGCCGCCCACGCCGATGCGACCCAGCTCGGCATCTGGTTCGGCCCCCGCACGTTCGCGGGTGACTGCAGCAACGACGACGTCGCGGCGCGCGGATGCCGCGACGTCAGCGCCCTCGGCTACATCGACGACGCCCCGGCGCACCCCAAGCTCGAGAACACGATCGAGTTCGGCGCCCGGATCGCCCGCCCGTTCCTGCCGTGGCTGGTGCCCGAGCTCGAGCTCGGCGTCGCGCCCACCAAGACCAACGCGGTCGGCGGCGCGGCCGCGGCCAGCGTGGTGTGGCTCGACCCGCGCCTCCAGGTCCGGTTCGAGCTTCGACCCGACCAGCGCCTGCAGCCGTTCGTCGTGGTCGGGGGAGGGTCGCCGATCACGATCTCCGGCGCGCGGCAGACGTTCGCGACCGGCATCACCGGTGATGGCTATGCCGGCGGCGGCGTACGGTTCGATTCGACCAAGGGCTTCACGATGCGGTTCGACGCCCGCGTCGCGCTGGTGCCCGGCGCCGATAGCTTGCTCGTGCCCGAGTTCGACATCGGGTTCGGCCTCGAGATCGAGCTCGGCGTCCCGCGCAAGCGGGCCGTCAAGGAAGTCCCACCCGAGCTTTCCGACCGCGATCACGACGGCATCCCGGACAGCAAGGACAACTGCGCCGACCGCCCCGAGGACAAGGACGGATTCGAGGATGACGACGGCTGTCCCGACATCGACAACGATGGCGACCGCGTGCTCGACGTCGCCGACAAGTGCCCCACGATGCAGGAGACCTACAACGGGTTCGACGACGAGGACGGCTGCCCCGACACGGTACCCGCGGATCTCGATCAGCTGCGCGGCACGATCGCTGGACTGATCTACGCCGAGGCCGAGACCCAGGTTCGCCGGTCGGCGCATCCCGCGATCGCGAACATCGCCAAGATCATGAAGGCCCACCCGTCGATCCGGATCGTCGTGATCGGCCACACCGACGACCGCGAGGCCAAGCAGTTCGCCGATCCGGTCAACGGCGAGAAGCCGGACATCGCGGCGCTGTCGGTCGACCTGTCGCGCGCGCGCGGGATGATGGTCAGGCAGGCGATCGCCGACGAGGGCATCGAGCCGTCGCGGATCGACGTCGAGGGCAAGGGCTCCGAGGAGCCGCTCGTCGACAACACCACGCGGCGCAACCGGCTCGCCAACCGGCGGGTCGAGATCAAGCTCTACGTCCCGCCGTCGTCTAGATAGCTCGCTAGCTCTTCTTGCGGCCGAACAGTCCGCGCTTCTCGCGGACGTCTTCCTCGAGCTCGGTCGCGAGCTGGCGCAGCAGCTCCTCCTGCTTGCTCGACAGCTTCTTGGGAATCTCGACCTTGAACTGGATCACGTGATCGCCGCGGCTGGACTCGCCGATCCGAGGGATGCCACCGCCGCGCCGCACGATCACGTCGCCCGGCTGGGTCCCCGCCTTGATGTCGACGCTGGCGGTGCCCTGACAATCGTCGTCGACGGTGTCGACCTCGATCGAGCCACCGAGCGCGGCCTTGACGAAGCTGATCGGCACCTCGGTCAGGACGTCCTCGCCGTCGCGGCGGAACCGCTCGTCGCCCTGGACGTGGAGCACGACGTAGAGATGCCCGGCGCCACCGGGGGCCACCTCGCCCTTGCCGGCGAGCCGCAGCGTCTGGCCGTCGTCGACGCCGGCCGGCACCGTGACCTGCAGCTTCGAGGTCTCGGCGCGCGCGCCACGCCCGCGGCACTCGTCGCACGGGTCCTTGACGATCTTGCCGCTGCCCCGGCACTGCGGACAGGTCGTCTGCACCATGAAGAAGCCCTGGGAGTGCACGACCTGGCCCTTGCCCTTGCAGCTCTTGCACACCTCCGGCTTGCTGCCGGGGCGCGCGCCGGTCGCGTTGCACGAATTGCACGGCACGTCGCGCGTGACCGTGACTTCCTTCTGCGTGCCCCACACGGCCTCGGCAAACGTCAACTCGACGTCGACCCGCAGGTCCGCCCCGCGCGGCTGACGACGACCGCTCGACCGGCCGCCAAAGAAGTCGCCGAACAGATCGCCGAACGCCGAGAAGATGTCCTCGACGTTGGAGAACCCGCTCGCTCCACCGGTCGCACCGCCGAGCCCGTCGAACCCGAACCGATCGTAACGAGCGCGTTGATCGTCGTCGGACAGGATCTGGTACGCGTTCGAGACCTCCTTGAACTTCTCCTCGGCGTCGTGGTCGTCGGGGTTCTTGTCCGGGTGGTACTTCTGCGCGAGCGAGCGGTACGCCTTCTTGAGATCGGAGGTCGTCGCGTCTCGCGCGACCCCGAGGACTTCGTAGAGATCACGCATCGCGGTAGTGCCGATCGTGGACGTTTGCATACCTATCCCGCATGGCGAACAGAATCAGGACCTTGGGTAAATCGGCCGCACCACGGTGTCAAGCTATCGACTCGGGTACACGACCCTCGACCGACGGGTGGGTCGTCGTGGTGCGTCATGGTTCGCCTGCCGCGTCATCGCACCTCGCGATCCGGTCGATCCCGCGTCGACTCGGACCCTTGCGCTTGTGCCCATGACTTTGCGTTGGTACGAAGCACATATGGGCATCAAGAAGCTCGACACGATCTGGATCGATGGCGCGCTCGTCCCCTGGGACAACGCCACCGACCACTTGCTCGCGCACACGATGCACTATGGCGTCGGGGCTTTCGAGGGGATCCGGGCGTATCAGCGCGCCGACGGAAAGACCGCGATCTTCCGGCTCCAGGAGCACATCGAGCGGTTGTTCGACTCGGCTCACATCTGCACGATGGATATCCCGTACACCCCGGCGCAGGTCACCCAGGCCTGCCTCGATGTCGTTCGTTCCAACAAGCTCACGTCGTGCTATCTGCGCCCGCTGGTCTGGCTGGGCTACGGCGCACTCGGTCTGGGCTCGCTCGAGCCTCCGGTTCGCGTGATGGTGGCCTGCTACGAGTGGGGCGCCTACCTCGGCGAGGAAGGCCTCAAGAAGGGCATCAAGTGCATGGTGTCCGGGTTCACGCGGGCCAACGGCAACGCGATCATGAACAAGGGCAAGATCTGCGGCCAGTACGTGACGAGCGTGCTCGCCAAGCGGATGGCGAAGAAGAGCGGCTTCGACGAGGCCCTGATGCTCGACCCGCAGGGATACGTCGCCGAGGGTACCGGCGAGAACATCTTCGTCATCAAGAACGAGGTCGTGCGCACGCCGCCGACCGCCGCCGCGATCCTCGCCGGCATCACGCGCGACACCACGATCCAGCTCCTCCGCGAGCAGGGTGTCGATGTTCGCGAGGAGCCGGTCGCGCGCGACGAGCTGTACACCGCCGACGAGGTGTTCCTCACCGGCACCGCCGCCGAGATCACCCCGGTGCGCGACATCGACCACCGCAAGGTCGGTCGCGGCGAAGCCGGTCCGATCACCCGCCGGGTCCAGGAGGCGTTCTTCTCCGTCGTGAAGGGGAAGGACACCGCGCACGACCACTGGCTGACGTTCGTCTAGCCGACCCGAGCCCGGGCGAAGCTCAGAACCCACCGGTCAGCACCACACCAGCCTGACCGTTGCCGACCGACGGGACGATGCGCAGTGCGTGCTCGCTGTTCGCGCGATGCGACTTCGGTGCGGTCACGTAGAGCACCACGCTCGCGACCACCACGACCCCACTCGCGATCGAGACGCCGGTCGCGATGTTGGCCTTCTTGCGCGCGTCCTTGGTGGCCTTGAGCCCCTCGGTGTCGCACATCGACGTGTCGTTGCGGCAGTGCTGGGACAGCGCGTCGTTGTACGACGACCGCGCGCCGAGCGTGATCGCCCCGGCGACGCCGAGCCCGATCAGTCCGACGCCGCCTCCGGCGTACGCCGCGAGCTTGCGCCAGTTGGACTTCGGGGGCGGCGCGTCGATCGGCTTGTTGTTGTTGTTGTTGTTGTTGTTGCGGTTGTCGGTCTTGCCGTTGTTGTTGTCGACCTGGTTGGTGGTGTCGCCCTGGTCGGTCTTCTTCGAGGGCTCGATCGGGAGCTCGATCTCGCTGAGCGCGCCGCGACCGATCTTGACCGTCTTCTGTTGCGGCTTGTCGGCGGAGATGTAGTCGAGCGTGTGGTGGCCGGGATCGACGCGTAGCTCCTGACCGAACTGGTCCTTCTCGAGCTCCTTGCCGTCGAGCTTGATCGCGGCCGCGATGATGTCGGTGCCGTCGGGGATCTTGACGGTGAGTCGCGGGACGTCCTGGTCGAGCGCCTCGACGAGGTCCTTGATGCGTGCCGCGCGCTTGTCCTTGTTGGCCTTCGCCATCTTGTGCGCGGCGGTGTACCAGTCGTACGCGTGGGCGAGCTTGCCCCACTCCTCGTAGCACTTGGCGACGTTGAGCTTGGCCCCGATCCCGGGATCGAGCTGGTCGACGCGTTCGAACGTCTGACACGCGGCCTCGTACTTCTTGCGTTTGAGCAGCCGCTTGCCCTTCCTGAACATCTTGTCGGCCTTGGACTCGGCGAACGCCGTCCCACCGAACGCACCGATCCCCAGCCCGATCACCACGGCGATCGCGATGAAACGCACCAGGTGTCTCGTCATGGCACCACCTCGAACACGCCGCTATCGGCGAACGCGGTCGACTGCGGCAATGCCGTCGTGCGGAGGTCGCCGGTCGCGAGGTTGGGGAAGCCGTCCGCGATCGTCCGCACGCGCAGCGTGTAGCGCTTGCCTGCGACGAACGTCTCGGGTGGAACGGTGAAGTGATCCGCCGCCGTCGCCACATGCAGTACCAGCGAGCGGTCGAACGCCGTGGCGTCGGTGTTCGGGACCAGCTCGAACACGTCGAGGATCGCGACCGTGGGCGCCTTGCTGGTCACCATCGTGATCTCGACCGGGGCAGTCGGCGCGGTCAGCTGGACGGCGTTGTCGATCGAGAGCGCGTTGCCGTCGATCGAGATCAGCTCCGGCAACGCTGCCGGGAAGTCGAGCATCTGGCCGGCCGCGGGTGACAGCACGTGCTGGGTTAGTCCCGCCGATAGCGTCACCGGCAACACGCCGTCCGGCATCGTGGTGCGGCTCCCGGTTGCGGTGAGCGTCATCACCGGCTGCCAGCCGCGGGTCGAGAACGGATTGGCGTAGCTCACCTGGATCGTGGTGTCGATCGCCGCCGGCGTACCGCTGATCAGCGTTGGCCCGAGGTTGGTGACCAGCTCGTCGGCCCCCGGCGCTGCGTGCACGCTCCACGCGAACGTCGGCGCGGACACCGCGGGCCGCACCGCGGAGAATCGCGTCATCGCGGCGGCCTGGTCGATCGCGACGTCGAGCATCTGGTCGGCGGCGACCAGCGTCATCGTCCCACCGGCGATCGTGTCGGTCCCGGTCTGGTCGAACGGCGGCACCTCGAAGATGCCATCGAGCACGCCGGCCGTATGGCGCAGGACGAACGGCGCATCGTCGGCGGTGATCGTCTCGAGCGGCCGGTTCGTCAGCGACGTCATCGTCGTGGTGTCGAGCGGACCGGTCGCGATGCTGCCCGCGGCCGCGACGGCCGGCAGGGCGAGCTGGTTCCACGCGCCGACCGTGAACAGCTGGAACGCTTCGCCCGCCGCGACCGGGCGGTCGAGCGTCACGCTGACGTCGATCGTTCCGGCGGGGGCCGGAGTCGGGTTCGGGTGCTCGAACACCACGAACGCCGCCTGCAGGTCGGGGTTCGGGAAGTCGAACAGTCGCTGGATCGGGGTCGGCTGGTCGGGAAGATCGAACAGCACCGGCGGCGTGACGTCGAACAGGTCGGCCGTCCACAGCCCCGGCTCGGGATTGTCGGCGATCACCCGCGTGATCACGGTCGGATCGTCGGGATCGGCGACCAGGTAGGTCGCGGTATGGCCGGTCAGATCCTGCGGGGCGCGCGTGACCGTGGCCCCGACCGAGACACGCTCGATCGACAGGCTGATCTCGGTCCGCCCGTCTCCCGAGGTCTTATCGATCCCGGCGATCTGGGCGCACCCGCCCGCCAGCAGGTAGACGAGCGCGATACGTGGTGTGCCCCTCATCGGCGGAAAAATCGTATCACCACTCCTTCGGGGTCCGCCGCTTACTTGTCGTGGCTGTCGTCCTCGTCACCTTCGGGGTCGGGCTCGCCGTTACGTCGCCAGAACTTCAGGCGCGACGCGCTGTCCCGCTCGTCCTCGGGGGGTGAGGCCTCCGGGGTGCGCTTGAGGCGGACACTGGCCTTGACGTCGGGTTCGGCCCCGGTCAACCGCTCGCTGTTCGGAATGAACCGGATCTCGGTCTTGATCTCGAACGATAGCGTCGTGAGGATCTTCGCGATCTCCTCGGTCAGGTTGAGGTTCGAGAGGAACTCGCGGGTCTCGCGCGCGATGATCTCGAACACCCGGTCCTTGGCCCCATCGGCCGACGACGCGAGGTAACCCGCGACCTCGGGCAGGCTCTCGCGGGCGATCTTGCGGATGCCCTCTTCGGTCGAGAACACCGCGCCCATACCGGCGGCGAACGTCTTCTTGACCAGCTCGGGGACCAGGCTCTCGAGCCGGCGCCGGATGGTCTCCGGCAGCTCGCGATCGTCCTCTTTGTCGTCGTCCGCCATTCTGCTGTGGGTACCGCCGTTACCCGAATGCCGCAAGCGGACCGGCCGCCTGGTATCCTGTGCGACATGGCGGAGCCGGCGCCGATACCGGAGAAGGAGGCTGCGGGGGCGCCGCGGTCGATCCCACCTGTCTCCCACTCGGGTCCGGTGCCCGCGATGCGGACCCCGGGCGATTCGGTCGCGATGTTGACCGCGTCGCGGCGGTACCGCGACGGTCGCGAATCCCGCCGCCCGCCGCTCAGGATCCGCAGCCTGCGCGCGTACTGGACCACGTTCGTCGTGATCGCGAGCTATCTGTGGCTCCGGTTCCGCGCCCGGTTCCACGCGGCCGAGTGGATCGATCACCGGCTCCGCGAGACCCACCTTCGCAACGCGCGCCGGATCGAGCGCACGATCATCGAGTTGCAAGGGTTGTTCATCAAGGTCGGGCAGTTGATCTCGATCATGACCAACTTCCTGCCGGAGGAGTTTCGCCGCGAGCTCGAGGGACTACAGGACTCGGTGCCTCCCCGCCCGTACCGCGACATCGAGGAGCGGCTACTCGAGGAGCTCGGTCGCCCACCCGGCGAGGTGTTCGCTCAGTTCGAGCCCCAGCCGCTGGCGTCCGCGTCGATCGGCCAGGTCCACCTCGCGCGCCTCACCGACGGCACCAAGGTCGCGGTCAAGGTCCAGTATCCCGACATCGAGCAGGTGGTCCGACGCGACCTCAACACGCTGCGCCGGATCTTCCGGATCATCGGGTGGTTCGTCCCGTACCAGGGGCTCGACGAGCTGTATCGCGAGATCCGCGCGATCGTGATGGAGGAGCTCGACTACAAGGCCGAGGCCCACAACGTCACGCGGATCGCCGCCAACTTCGAGGGGCGCTCCGATGTCGCGTTCCCGACCGTGGTCGACGAGCTCTCGACCAGCCGCGTGCTGGTCACGCACTTCGAGGCTGGCTGCAAGATCACCGACAAGCTCGCGCTCAAGCAACTCGACATCGATCGTGGAGAGCTCGCGAGGCAGGTCGTCGAGATCTACTGCCAGCAGATCTTCACCGACGGCATCTATCACGCCGATCCGCACCCCGGAAACCTGCTCGTCCGTCGCGACTCCCCCGGCGGCCCGCCGACGATCGTGTTCCTCGACTTCGGTGCGGTCGCCGAGATCCCGGCCAACGTACGCGCCGGGATCGCCGAGCTGATCCAGGGCGCGCTGACTCGCGATACTCGCCGGATCGTCGCGTCGATGAAGACGATGGGGTTCGTGGCGCGCGGTGCCAACGAGCAGATGTTCGAGCAGGTGATCGAGTACTTCCACGAGAAGTTCCAGGAGAACATCTCGCTCGACTCGCTCAACCTGAAGGACATCAAGTTCGATCCCGAGAAGGGGCTCGAGAGCGTCGCCGACCTGCGGAAGATGGATATCTCGCTGCGCGAGCTGTCCGAGAACTTCCACGTCCCCAAGGAGATCATCATCCTCGAGCGCACGCTGCTCCTGCTCATGGGGCTGTGCACCGAGCTCGATCCCACGCTCAACCCGATGACCGTGATCCGCCCGTACCTCGAGCGGTTCGTGCTCGGCGAGGAAGGCGACTGGTCGGCACTCCTGATGGAGACGTCGAAGGATCTGGTGATGTCGGTGACGGCGCTGCCCACCGAGATCCGCAAGTTCATGCGGGCGGCGCACTCCGGCGAGCTCAGCCTGCGGTTCAAGAACCTCGACGCGCCGGCCCAGCTGATGTACCGGCTCGGGCACCAGGCGATCTTCGCGGCCGTCGGGATCTCGGCCGCCGGCTTCGCGCTCGTGCTCGAGGGGCGCGACGACATGGAGCGTGCCGAGTGGGCGTGGTGGACCGCGCGGATCGCGGGCGTGCTGCTGGTGTGGAGCTGGTGGTCGTCGCGCAACCTGCTGCGGAAACGCTAGCGCGGGAACAGACTGCCCTCGTTCGCGATCACGTCGGCGCACGTCGTGCCGTCGGCGACCCGCGCCGTGCGAAACGTCGACGGGCGGTCGCTCTGCGGCGTCACGATCGGATCGAGCGATTCGACCAGCCGCACGTTCTGCACCGAGCACGGCGTGCCGTCGAGGAGCCGGCAGTCGAGGATCCCGGTCTCGAGCGTGGCGTCGATCCGACCCTTGACCGAATCGGTCGAGTGAACGCGACCGTGCAGCGAGAACGTGGTGCGCAGCGACACGTAGACCTGATCGAGATCGACGGCGGGCACGTTGTGCGCGATCAGGGTCGCGCCCGGCTCGCCATCGTTCTCCTGATCGCACGCGCAGCCGGTGCCCGTGGCGGACCGGCACGGCTCGGTCGGAGACGGTGCGCACGCCGGGAAGTTGCCGTCGTTATCGGCGACCGGCAGCGGTGCGGTGTCGAGCGCCGAGGGATCGAGGAGCGCGCCGAGCACGATCGTGATCGGTGCGGTGTCGAGGGTCGTGCAGCTCTGGTCCGGCGAGCCGAGCTGCGCCGTACCGGTGACGGCGGTGAGTGAATCGATCGTGGTCTGGGGGACCTCGAACTCGATCGGTTGCTCCTGACCCGCGAGCGGCACGCCCGGGATCTCGACCCGGCACAGCGTGGCGGACACGTCGACGTGGGTGCCGGTCTGCACGACGTCCATCACCAGGAGCATCTTCGACGAGGTGTCGACCTCGATCAGACCGCCGGCGTCGACATGGACGTGCAGCGAACCCTGCACCGCGGTGCGTCCGGTGAGCGGTGCGAACGGACCGGACGGATCGCAGCGATCGAAGAACGGCGTGGCATCCGGGGTCGGTGCGGAACCGCCGCAGCCCTGCAGCAACGACAACAGCAGCGCGATCGCGGCCGCCACGACGAGCCCGAGGCCGGCCGCCATCGCCACGCGGAGCCAGTCGATCGGCGATTTACCGAGCACGACCTCGGGTCGCTGGCCGTGCACGATCGCGCGATACACCCCGCCGCGAAATCGGTAGGCGAGCACCCACGCCGGCAGCGCGACGCGCTCGGTGGTCTGCCGCTCGAGCAGGCACGACACGTGGATGTTGCGAAACCGCCGACCCGGGATTCGGGGCTCGACCTTGGTCTTCGCGGTGGCCTCGATCGCCTCCTGGATCATCGCGCGCGCGGCGCTGCGCTGGGCATCGAAGCTCTCGATCATCGCCGGCACCTCGCCATCGATCGGTCGATCGACCTCGACCGCTCGCGACAGATCGTAGAACGGGATCAACGACCGGCACTCCTCGGGGCCGAGCCCGCGCGAGGCCGGGATGCAGATGCCGTCGAACTCGAGCTCGAGCTTGGCCCGCGTAGGGTGCCCACCGCGAGCGCCGCGCGCCGGCATCCGAGTCGGCCGCCCAGCTGACCAGCGCGCGCGCGTGGACGATCCAGCCGGCCCAGCACAGCGGCACCAGCGACTCGAGCGCCGCCTCGCGATGTAGCGCGCGCGGCGCGAACCAACCGCGACCACGCAGCCAGGCGTGCAACGCCGCCTCGGCGGCGGGGCGTTCGACGGCGAACGGCACCCGCACGCGCGCGGCCTCGATCGGATCCGCCGGCTGCTCGATCGTCATGATCGCGCCGCAGAACGCGCAGTGCGGTGCACCGGCCGCGGGCGAGAACGCGACGGCCGCGTTGCACTCGGTGCAGCGCAACACGCGAGCGTGGGGCGAGGCCGGATCGTCGGGCGGCAGTGGCACCGGCAGCGCGCAGATCGCACACCGCAGGTCGCCCTCCTCGATCGGCGACGCGCACCGCGTGCACGGCTCGGCCGTCGCGGTCACGATCGCTGGCTCCACGCGAGGATCGCGACGATCGCGACGATCGCGACCGCGATCGCGACCTTCCACCACACCAGCGGCGCCTTGCCGTGGACCTTGCCGGTCTGACCGTTGATCACGATGCGAAGCGGTGGTGACTCGTCGCCGTAGCGCAGTGCGAGCACCCACACCGGCACCAGTATGGGATGGATCGATTCCCATTCGACGCGCGTGCGCCACTCGAGATCGCTGTGGCTATCGCCGGGCAGGAACCGACGGAGCCGACTCCCGACCTCGTCGACCGCCTCGTTTCGCGATAGCTGCAGGCAGTTGTCGGGATCGTGCGAGAACTCCTCGGCGATCCATCCCGAGATCAAGGGCGGGGCATAGCGGCGGATCTGCCGGAAGTCGAACGGCTCGACGTGCGCGAGCTCGGCGTTCGAGATCCCGGCCGACGCGCTGACCACGACGTCGGTGACGTATGCGACGTGGTTGCCCGAGAGGGGCCGGTACTCGGTCTTGGTCACCGTGCGGGTCTCGGTGACCCGCTTGCCGTCGCGCTTCGTCGTGTAGGTCTCGCTCTCGGTGTACTGCTCGCCGATCTGCGCGGTGAAGTCGGTGCGCGCGACGGCGCTATAGAGATACGCGGGCAGGTAGATGCCGCGCAGGTCCTCGACGTGCGCGTGTCGCAGTCGACGGTCGGTGAACACGGATCGGCTCCCGATCCAGTGCTGGAGATGGCGCCGCGCGACCTCGCCGTCGCCCGTGAACGTGACCACGTACATCGGGGTCGGGCGGTGCGCCGTCGCCGGCCGCTCGACGAAGTTCGGACTCGCGCAGTACGGGCAGGTCTCGGTGCGCACGCCCGAGAACGCCAGGCTCGCGCCGCACTGATTGCACGACAGCGTCGAGGTGAACGTCTGCGGGCCAGCCGGCACGACCCGATCGTATCCGGTCGATCGTGAACGTGCACGCGACACCCGCCCGTGCGCGTGCACGAACTGTGGTAACCGGGAATCGTGTCTCGAGCGTGCCGCGGACGGGCGATCGCGATCCTGCTCGGGTTCGCACTCGGGCTCGCGCGAGGCGGCGGTGACGCGCGTGCCAACCCGTTCGACGTCCTCGGTCTGACCTCGCGTCGCGCCGCGCAGGCAGGCACCGGGGCGGCGGCGGCCGACGACGCGTCGGCGCTGTACTACAACCCGGCCGGCCTGGTCACGCACCCCGCGCTCGAGCTCTCGATCGGAACGATCGGTGCGTACGCGCATCTGCGCGGTGCCGGTCGCTTGCCCGATCCGCTCGGTGGACAGCTCGCGCTGCGCGCGCCACTCCCGCTGCGCGGACCGCTCGCGAACCGTATCGTCGTCGGGCTGGCGCTGCACCTGTTGCCGCGCGACGTCGTCCACGTGATCGCGCCGGGGCCCGACGAGGGGTTCTATCCGTACTACGGCGATCGGATGTCGCGCATCGTCGTGATGCCCGGCGCCGCGGTGCGGTTCGGACGCCTGTCGATCGGCGCGTCGGTGGACGTGCTCGCGGGACTCGGCGGATCGATCTCCGCCTCCGAAGGTGCGACCCGGGCGATCGACGCGCGTGTCGACGAGCGGATCTCGACGGTGATGCGCGGGATCGTCGGAGCGACCTGGCAGGCCACACCGTGCTTGCGTGTCGGGGCCGTGTTCCGGCAGCGGTTCGAGGTGCCATTCGCCACCGCCGCCCAGACCATGGTGGCCGGCGAGCCGATCGATCTCGATCTCCGTGCGGCCGGGAGCTTCGAGCCGCACCAGCTCGTGATCGGTGCCGCGTGGTCGCGCGGTCACCTCGCGCTATCGGCCGACGCGCGCTATGCGCGATGGTCGGACTACGAGGGCCCGTACGTCGCGGTCGATAGCGTGCTGCCGCTGGTCGGCGACGTACCCGCGCTCGAGCCGCACGTGCCGTTCGCCGACACCATCGGCGTCCGCGCTGGCGGCGAGCTGCGCCTGGGAACCTCGTGGATCGCGCGGGCCGGCTACGGCTTCGAGACCTCCCCGGTGCCGGCCACCCAGACCGGCGTCACCAACCTGCTCGACGGACCGCGCCACACGATCGCGATCGGCGGTGGCCGCGAGCTCGGGCACGGCATGCGGATCGACGTCCACCTCCGGATCGACGCGCTGCAATCGCGCACACTCGACAAGAAGCTCGACGACGGCAACGGCGAGTACGATCCGTTCACCAGCCTGCGCGACGAGGATCTCGATACGCCGGGCCTGCAGATCACGAACCCCGGGTTCCCGAACCCGCTGCACGGCGGCGGCCAGGTGATCTCGGGCGGCGTCACGCTGGAGGCCCAGCTGTGATGCGCCGGCTCACCCTGGCGATCGCGAGCCTCGCGCTCGGCGCGAGCACCGCCGTCGCCGATCCACTCGACGAGCTCGGATTCGGCGCCGCGGCGGGCGGGATGGCGAACGCGCGCGCGGGCCTCGGCGAAGGTGCCGAGACGATCCATGGCGATCCGGCGGGGCTGGCGCTCGCGGAGCGTCCCGAGCTCCTCGTCGGTTGGGGGATCGCCCACGATCACCTGTCGCTCGACGGTTCCGCGGTCGACCTCGACGACCTGCGCGGGACCTCGCTCGGCATCGCGATCCCGCTCGGCCACGGCCTCGCGATCGGAGCGGCGACCTACTTCCCCGATCAGTACATCGCCCGCATCCACCTGACACCGATCACCGAGCCGTTCTACTACCGGTTCGAAAACGTCCACCGGATCGTCGTCGAGCCGGTCGCCGCGATCGCGGTCGGTGACTGGGCGTTCGCGGCCGGCACGTCGCTCCTCGCCGGCGCGAAGTCGCGCGAGCTCGCGTTCGACGTCGGGGTGGTCGGCGGGACCAAGCAAGGCGACGCCCGGCTCGACGTCACCCTGCCCCTCGCCGTCGCGCCCCTGCTCGGCGCGCGGTGGCACCCCGCCCCGTGGATCGACGTGTCGGCGATGTTCCGCGGCGAGCTGTCGATCGACCTCGGGCTCGATATCACCACCGCCGTCGACGTCCCCGGCGTGGTGACCGGCGACGCGTCGGTCGGACTCGACGCGACGAGCTCGTTCACGCCGATGCGGGGCGCGCTCGCGGCCGCGCTGCACCCGCGATCCGATCTCGCGATCACCGCCGGGCTGGCATGGGAGCACTGGAGTGCACTCGGTAGCGGCGTCCCCGCCTTGCAGGTGCTCGTCGATCTCGACATCACGCCGCCGCTGGTCGATGGCATGTCCCCGCCGGCGAGCTTCCACGACACCCTCACGCCGCGGGTCGGTGCCGAGTGGACCTGCGGGCCGCGCGCGCTGCGCGCCGGAGTCGCCTACCTGCCGTCGCCGGTGCCGCGCCAGACCGGGCTGACCAGCTTCGCCGATGGCCGTCGTACGCTGGCGACCGCGGGCATCGGGTGGCGGCTCGCGCCGAACGCGATCCTCGCGCAGCCGATCGATCTCGATCTCGCGCTCGGGTGGCAGCACGTGTTTCACGAGCTGGTGCGCAAGGACGACGCGCTCGCGCCGGGGGGAGCGTTCTCGTCGGGCGGCGACATCGTGCAGGCGTCGGCGAGCGCCACGGTGAGGTTCTGATGCGTACTCGTCGACTCGGGTTGTTCCTGGCCCTCGCCGGCTGCGGACTCGGACCGTCCGGCGACCGCGCACCCGGACCCAGCGAGGGCAACGCGCCGTGGCGCGACCTCGGCGCGCCGCGGGTGTGCTTCGGCGAGCAGGCGCTCGCCCCACCGACGTCGGCGCCGGGTGGGCTGTGCGTGCGCGCGACATTGACCGCCCCCGCGTGCGCGACCGATGGGGACTGCGACTCGCGGCAGCAGTGTTTCTGCGGTCGCTGCACCGTCGCCTACTGCGAGGTCGCGTCGGACTGCGAGGCACCGTGGTTCTGCAACTTCGGCGAGCACCGCTGCGACCGGTCGTGCGACGGCGGATGCGCCGCCGGCGAGCAGTGCATCGGCGGCACCTGCCGGACGTTCTGCCTCGAGAGCACCGACTGCCAGTTCGGCGAGGTCTGCGATGGCAACCTGTGCATCGCGGACGACTGCAGTCAGGACTCGGACTGCCTGGCCGGAGAACGCTGCGAGCTCCAGCGGGTGCCGAGCGAGACGCTCGAACCGTCACCGGTGATCGACGGCAACACCACCGTCCTCTACCTCGACCTCGCGGATCCACGCACGCCGGACGATCGCGCGGTGTGGCGCGCGACCAGCACCGACGGCGTCCACTTCACGGTCGATCCGCTCCAGCCGGTGCTCGACGGCCGCGCGCCGAGTGCGCTGATCGACAACGGGTCGACCTATGTCTACGTCGAGGATCCCGCGGGTCAGGGACTGTTGGTCGCGACCTCCGAGGACGGCATCGCGTTCACGCCGCCCACCGTCGTCGTGGTCGACAATCAGGCGCGGGCGCCGACCGCGGTCCACGCGGGTGGCCGGGCCCTGGTCTACTACCAGTCGGGCGACTCGATCGCGCTCGCGACCGGCCCTGTGGGCGGCGCGCTCGCGCCCGCCGGGATCGTGCTCGACCCGGCCGGGGTCGAGGTCGGAGATGGTACGCCCGGCACCGCGTTCTGGACCCCGATCACCCGGCTCGCCAGCCCCCACGCGCTGCTCGCCGGACCCGACGGTGCACGAACCGTACACCTGTGGTTCGCGGGGTTCGGAACGGAGAGCGCACCCGGGACCGAGTTCGGCATGCCGGCGGAGATCCCTGCCGAACTTCTCGATCGGCTTCGCGGCGGCGGATCCCGACCGTCCCGGCGAGCTCGCGGTGTGGCCCTACGGTCCGGTGGCGGACCGCGTCGACGTGTTCCTCACCCACCTCGACGAGCTGGCACCTGGCGTGATCGAGGCGAGCCCGGGACGGTTCGCGATGTACTTCGTCGACGGGATCCGCGACGACACCGGTGCCGTCGCCCCGAACCGGCTACGGCTGCTCGGGAGTGGGGGATCGGGAAGAACGCCCGAGGCGGCCGGAAAGTAGACACCACACCCTGGCGTGAGAAGATCGATTCTCCGTATAAACACACGCGCCGCGTAGTGCCACGCGCGCAGCGAAAACGAGGAAGTCGTACATGATCGCCGTCATCGGTAACGTGATCGCCGGACTGGGTGTGCTCTCGCTGTTCACGGCAACCTTGCGCCTCACACGGGCCAAGCTGTAAGCGGTTTCGACTCGACCTGTCCGACTCGAACTGATCTAGACTGGTGGCGTGGTCAGCACCGTCCTGCCACGGGTCGCACGACCTCCGTCCACCGACGAGCTAACGCTCGCGGACGTCGATGCCGTGCGGCTCCTGCTCACCGGGGGCTCCGTGATCGACTGGCACCGGCTGGCGTTCGCGGACCACGCCGAGGTCGATCGGTTTCTCCGCGTCAACGAGATCGATCCCGACTCCGAGGACGAGATGGGGCGGCTCGAGCACATCCGTGCCGATGCGGTCGACTACCTGTCGCAGGCGTTCGCGATGGCGATCCCGGACGACATCGCCGCGGATCTCCCGGCACGCGATCTGTTCCTGGTCGCCTCGAGCGACGGCCCGCACCAGAAGTGGGCGTGCGTCGTGCTCAAGGTGATGCACATCATCCAGCACATCAACGGCCGCGCCGGGCTGCTCAAGATCAGCGTGTCCGACGAGATCATCTTCCGCGAGATCGAGCTCAAGGTGATGCAGGTGGTCGAGCAGCTGCGGGCCGCCGGTGCCCCGCTCGCCGAGTGGGAGTGGAGCCGCAAGCCGCGTGCATCGCAGATCACCAAGCTGCTCGCGAAGCGTTCGACGCTCGCGGCCAGCATCTACGACAAGCTGCGATTCCGGCTGATCGTCCCGACCCCCGATGACCTGACCCCGATGCTGGCGACCCTGACCCGCCAGCTGATCCCGTTCAACTACGTGGTGCCCGGCGAGTCCCTCAACCAGCTCGTCGACCTCGAGAAGCTGCGACGCGCGATCGAGAAACCGGGCGTCCCGCAGCCCCGCGCCCGCCGGCCCTCGGCAGCGATCAACGAGTTCTCCGGGCCGGAGTACCGGATCATCAACTTCGTTGCCGACCTCCCGCTCCGGGTCGAGCGCCTGCTCCCCAAGACCGACATCCCGCCCGACATCACCCACGTGGTGTTCGTGCTCACCGAGTTCCAGATCGCGGACAAGGAAACCGCGCAGCGCAACGAATCGGGCGCGTCGAGCCACGAGGCCTACAAGGCACGGCAGCACGAGCGCGTACGGATGCGTTTGTTCCGCGACAAGGACGACCCGCTGTCGCCCGACTAGGTCACGGGGCCAGAGCCCACAGCCGCTGCTCGCCGGCGCTATCCTCCGAGAACACCCACTTGCCACCCGGCGCGACGACGATCCGCGTGATCGACGCGTCGTGGAGATGTTCGACGTGCGCGGTGCCGGTGCCGGTGGTCGACCGGATCACGATGGCGCCGTCCTGGAAGCCGAACAGGATCCGCTGACCGTCGGGCGTGAACGCGATCGCGCCGGTGGGATCCTTCGGCATCGGCCGCTCGGTCTGGGTCTCCTCGGCCGTCCCGTCGAATCGCCCCTGCCACACGCGTTTGGGCGTGCCGCGCAGCGACCACACCTCGGCGAAGTACTCCTGCTTGCACGATCCGCCTTCCCACGGCACCCGCGGCTCGTAGCACGAGATCGTTCGTACGTGATCCGGGTCGAACCGTGGGTCGTCGGTGTCGTACGCGCCATCTCCGGTGTCGATCAGATCCGCACGCCGCCGGATCACGGCGAGGTGATCGCCGCTCGGTGACAGCGCCGCCGCGTAGTACTGATCCGCCAGCTCGTCGCGATCCACGCGAACCTTCGTGCTGTCGGGGAACTGCCGCGTCGCCGCCTCGAGCTTCGCGATCGGCTTGCCGGTCTGCGGATCGAACACCCGCACCCGCCGCGTCGTCACGCCGGCGACCCGCCCCCCACCGATCTCCCAGCACGCATCCTTGTTGTCGAGTCCTCCCACCTGGGTCGGTCGGATCGCGAACCGTTGTACGCCACCCTTCGCCGTCCACACGCGCAGCCGGTCCGGACAGTCCCGGAGGTACCGACGCCACGGCATCAGGTCGTGGCGGGGATTCGGTTCGGCGGCGACCACCCCGTCGGGTCCTGGCGTGATCCAGCTCGCCCACGCCGGTGCCTTGGCCGGACGTGCGGGTTCGAGCGCCTTCACGGCCGTCCCGTCCGGCTGGCCGAAGCTCCCCGTCGCCAACGCGAGGGACTCGACCTTGCCATCTCTCGAGATCGCCGCGACCCCCTCGCCCAGCCACCCCACGAACCGCGACGGTGTCGGATACGTTCGAGCTCCTTTGCCGACATCGATCACCCGGATGGTCGAGTCGTCGAGATACGCGAACACGTCCTCGCGCTCGGAGTAAGCGATCCGCGTCGTGGGAAAGGCTCGACTCGACCACAGCTCCCGCCCCGTCGACGTATCGAGCACCCGCAGCTCGTGCGCGTAGAGCGCGAGCCGGTTGCCGCTCGGCGACAACGCGAAGAATCCGCTGTCGTAAGAGGTCAGCGGACGCGTCGCCCCGGTCGTCAGGTCGATCCGTACGAGCCCCTTACCCTCGGTCACCACCGCGATGCGACCGTTTGTCGACAACGCCCACGTCGGTAGCCGCGTCGGCGTGGTGTGCAGGATCTGGACTTTTCCTGTCGCACGATCCCAGCGGAGGAGGGTTCGTTTGCGTGCGATATACAGGGTCTGCTGGTCGGCGGTCACCTGGGCCTGCAGCATGAACGTCTGCTCGGCAGCGGTCGCGACGACCTTGTGTTGCGCGAGGTCGACGATCGACGGCACGTCCCTCTGCCCACACACGATCGCGGTGCTATCCGGCGTGAACCCGAACGGATGGGCCAACTCGAGCTCGAACGCGACCCGATCGAACGGCCACGTCCGAAACTGCAGTCGGTCGAAGTATCCCGCCACCAACCAGGATCCATCCGGCGACACCGCCATGTTGATGGGGTCTTCGAATGGCCGTTGCACGGGACCCAGCCGAGGTTCGAGCCGCTTGATGAGAATGCCGGTGGCGAGGTCCCAGACCTTGACCGCATTGCGATCGACAGCGAACACGCGCTTTCCGCTCACGCTGATCGCCAGCGGACCGAGGTCGCGGCCCGACAACCGCAACCTCGCCTGACCGACGGCGAACACGTCGCCGTGACGGCTCGTCGGTCGTGAGAGCTTGACGACATCGCGCGAAGGCGTGGGTGAGTCTGTTGGCGACACCGGCGTGGTCATCGCCGACTTCGAGGGCGCCTTCGTCGACGTCTCGGCCGGTTCGGTCCGCCGGCCTCCACATGCCCCAACCAAGAGGCCGAACATCGCCACGTCAATCCACGTCCCGATCCTCACGGCTTTGCCTTCTGCTTGGAGGGTGCCGCACCTTGCGGCGAAAACCTCGAACGATTGCTGCGGCCGCCGGGTACCGCCAGCGTGTAGCCCTCGACGAAGTCGAAGTGCATCGTGTCACCGAAGGTGGAGCCCGGCGCCCACCCAAACCGGGCGAGCGTGGTCGCGACTTCGGCGTTGAACACCTGGTGCTTCTTGCCGTTTTTCGGGGCCTCCGTGAGCTCGGGCATCTCGTCGCTACGCACGAAGCCGTGCTCCAGATATTGCATCACGGATACGCCCCCCGCCTCGAGCTTGGTCGACCAGTGACCGTCCTTGCCTCGAACTCCCTTGCCAAACACGTGGGCCGGATTCTCGAACGTGGTCTCTAGCGTGCGATAGGCGTTTGCTTCTCCGGCTGACCACTGAACCGCCGACTTGGCTTTTCGCAACCTAGTCCTGAGCTCACTTGCGAGTTGGCGTCGATAGCGAGCGGGGCGAACCCTTGGGTTTCGCGGGGACAGCTGGTGCTTGGCGGCGAAGTCGTCGAGTGCGTCGGCTTTAACTCCTGGGAGCTCAGAGAGGGCCTGCGTTGTTCCAGCAACCTCCTGGGTACTCGCCGCCTGCCGCGTGTCCGATGCCAGTGCATCGGTCTCGAGTGTCTTCGTCCACTGCTTGAAGATACTCTTGAGCGACTCCTCGACCCTCGCAGCCGGCATGTCGCGAGCTGTTTGCCGGTATGGTCGAGATCCTCTTGAATCTTGCTCTTCATCTCCTCGGTCACTTCGTCGATTCGCTGCTGGCGAGCTTGTCGCTGGTCGGCTCGCGTTCCCTGAAACTTCTCCCGAGCGACCTGTCGCGTCGCGGCTCGCTTGATCGTCGTTGGATCGAGTTGTTTCTCGAGCTGCTTCTTCTTCGCTTCCAATCGCGGACGCTCGAAGTACATGTCGCGCGCCTCGCGCAACTTGTCCATGAACGGAGCCAACGAGGCCTTGAACCGCTCCGAGGTCGCATGCATCTCGCCGAACTGCTGACGGATCTTTTCGATCATCGCATCGTCGTCGGCCGTTGATGTCCCCGCCATCGTGTGTTTTCCCATCTCCTCGATCGCCGTGTCCGATCGGCCCAGTTTCATCATCGCCCGCCCCGGCTTGTCGGGTGACTTGGGGTCGCGACCGAACCGGGTCAGCATGAGACGGTTTGGGCCGAGGCTGTCGTGCTCGTCTTTGAGGTTCGGGTTGTCAACTGCCAAGAAATCGAAGGCAACGCCGAGTGCGTGCCCGAGCATCCCTACCGGCTGCGTCTGCTGGTGGAACCCGCGCAGCGCAAACGCGATGCTGGTATTCGGGAACGTGTACCCGGTGTGCTTCGCTTCGAAATCCGCGCGCGCCGCCTCGAAACGGGCTGCCGCCGACGCCGCCAGCAACATGTTTGGCTGCCCCGCAACCTCCCGGATGCTCTGGAACTGCTTCTTCGCCGCCTCCGCCGAGCCCGTGACGTTGATCGCCCACGACATGAAGTTCGTACGCGATAGTGCCTTACCCTCGGCGCGAGTGATCTTTGGAGTTGGTGGACGTGCGACGGTCTGAGCCATCCGGCCGACGGACATCTCGTCGGCGCCCTCGCGAATCGCTCCTTCACGGCTCGCCTGGTCCTTGTCTCGAGTCTCGATCAGTATCCGGTGCTGTTCGATGTAGTCCGGATCCTTGTCGATCGCGCGCGAGCTCCATGGAACCTTCAACCGCTTCGCGATCGATCGACGAAGCGTACGTTCGTCGCGGGTGTATGTGGCGGCGATCTTCCTGAGATCGCCATCCCGGTGCTTTCGGATTCTGACTTCGGCCCCACTATCGGAGTATTGGCGGTCGATCGAATCGCGAACTCTCGAGTCCAGGCTCTCGATCCACTCGATATCGAGTTCCTCACGGGCTTTCGGATCGGCAGCCGCGCTCGATATCTGGTCCCATGTCGCGGTCCGGGATGGTGGTGGCGCGGGGGTCGGAGGTGACGTCGATGGGGATGAGGATGACGAGACTGATGGTGTGGGCTTGGGCGAAGGCTTTCGCTGCGTGACGCGCTCGCGTGGGACCTTGTGGGAGGTCTTCGCTCGTGACTCTTGCGGCACCAAACCACCACTCGCGATGGAAGATCCCGCTCGATCTGCCTCTGCTTCGAGCGAATCGTCACCGACCTCTCCGTTCTTGCCCTGCGGCCCGGAGGCTCGGCCCTCGCGTTGCTGCACGACGTGGGCGAGCTCGTGGCCGATCAGCTCCTTGTCCATCGGGTCGCGGTGTGCCGCGACGTGAATGTGGTTGCCACGTGCCACTGCCTCGGCACCCATCGCCTCGGCCGCTCCATCGTCGTGGTGGATCTGGACGTCCGAGAAGTCCGTGTCGAAGGCCGGGCCCAACTCGTCGAGGAGATCACCCCCGAGTCGGGCTCCTCCAGAACGTGCGCCCTTGGAAGCCGCAGCGTGCCGCACCGCAGCGTATTCGAGATGCTGACGCGAGGTCGCGGGCTCGTTCCCTTTCCGACCGTCTCGATGATCGACGGTTGATGGAGGGACCAGATCATCGGTCAAAGCACGTTTGCCGGGCCATTGAGGGACCGAACGACCTCCACGATCCCGAGAGCCGAGACTCTGAGTGAGCGATTTCTTGCCCGGCCAGCCATCACGCTCGACTTGCTCGTGATCGCGCGCACTCCTCTCCCAGCTCCCCCCCGACGCCTCTCCGACATACGAAGAGACTACCCGTCATCGGGCTCACTGTGCGAGTGGCCTCCTAGCGGGTGGCCAGAAGCTCCCCTGCTCCCCAGACCGACATCCCGCCCGACATCACCCACGTGGTGTTCGTGCTCACCGAGTTCCAGATCGCGGACAAGGAAACCGCGCAGCGCAACGAATCGGGCGCGTCGAGCCACGAGGCCTACAAGGCACGGCAGCACGAGCGCGTACGGATGCGTTTGTTCCGCGACAAGGACGACCCGCTGTCGCCCGACTAGTCTGCTAGCGGGTGGCCAGCAGGTAGACCCCCGCTCCGATCCCGGCGAGTAGGAGCAGGACGAGGAGGATGCGATCCCAACGCAGCTTCTTCTGTGGTGCGGTCGCCATAGGCTCGCGAACGTAACACGCGCCGTGGATCGCGCGCGTCATCCGCGTGCCGGGAGCAGCTGTTCGAGGTGCCAGGCCTGGATCGCGAGCTGGCGTTGGGCCACGAACCGGCCGCGCGCGAGGTAGTAGACGAACAGCGGCGCCAGCGCGATCAAGAACAAGTTCCCCACGATCAGGAACACCGCGCTCGGCGTCGAGGCGAGATCGAGCACCGGCGAGCTGAACACCATGTGGTGGTCGGTGATCGTCCACGTCGAAGCCCACACGCCAGCGGCCTCGAGGACCAGCGGCAACACGAAGGCGACGGCGAACGTGCCGATCACGAGCACGGGCCGCCGGAGCAGCGTCGGATACATCGTGAACGACACCGCGGTGCTGGCGATCAACCCGGGCACGAACACGAACGATCCGAAGAACCGGTTGACCATCACCATGAACGCCGCGTTGACCACGAGGCCGAGGAACACCGTCCGCCTCCACCCGCGCTCGATGTACAGGGCGCACGCGATCGAGACCACGACCAGCAGGAAGGTGGAGATCATCACCGGCCAGTCCTCGACGCCGATCCAGAGCAGGAACGGCGGCATCGTGAAGTACGCCAGCAGAATGCGGGACGACACCCGCCCGTGATGCTGCTCCTGTTCGGCGACGTGCTCGTCGAGTCGCTGGAGGAGCGCCTTCGGGTATTCGCGCGGTGGCTCGACCACGAGCTTGCCGATCAACGCGGCGGCCTCCGACTCCGGGTCGAGGGCGAGCGCGCGACCGGCCGCCTGCATCGCCTCGCCTCGCCGCGAGGGATCGTCGCTCTCGACCGCCGCGTGCGCGACCGCGAGCAGCTCGGCGGCGAGCTGACGGCGTCGAGCGAGATCCCGATCGCCATCGAGATACCGCTGGATGTCGCGGGCGAGCTCGCCGGCCGACGGGCGCTTGGACGGGTCGGCCGACAGCGCCGCCGCGCACACGCGATCGAGCTCGGGGGCGATGTCGCGATCGGGCCGCCGCGCCACCGGCGACACCGCCAGCTCGTCCGCGATCGTGCTCGCGAGTGCGGCCATGCCCTTCGGGTGGAGCGGTTCGCCGGTCAGGATCTCGAACAGGATCGAGCCGAGCGCGTAGACATCCGCCGGCGGCTCCGCGGGCTCGCCGCGCACCTGCTCCGGGGACATGTATCCGGGGGTGCCGAGGAGGGCGCCGTCCTGCGTCTGCCCCTCGCCGTCGAGCGACACGATGTCGTGGTACGCGCCGACCTCGCGATCGCCGACGACGCGGGCGAGTCCCCAGTCCAGCACGTAGACCTCGCCGTAGCCGCCCAGCATGATGTTGGCCGGCTTGAGGTCGCGATGGACGACGTCGTGTTCGTGCGCGAACTGGATGGCCTGACCGACGTCGACCACGACCCGCAGGAGCTCCTGCGGGGTGGCCTCGCCGCCGGACAGGACCTCCGCGAGCGTGGTCCCGGTCAGCCGCTTCATCGTGAAGTACGGACGACCCGCTTCATCGACCCCGAGCTCGTGCACGGGAACGATCGCCGGGTGCTCGAGCCGTGCCTGGATCTTGGCCTCGCGAAGAAACCGCTCCGTCGCGACACGCCCCGCGCGTCCGTGCATCCGCTTGACGGCGACCGGTCGGCCGATCCGCTGATCGTCGGCAAGCCGGACCTCGCCCATCCCACCGCGGCCGAGCACCTCTCCGATCTCGAGTGCGGCGATACCCCCCGGCTCCGACAGGGGTGCGAGCAACGCGTCGGAATCGGTCGCGGGTTGTTCTGTCGCGGCGATCGTGTCGGACAGCGCGGTGGCCCGATCGGGACGTACCGTCGGATCGGCCTCGTCATCGGATGACGTCATTCACCCATGGTAGTCGCGTGTCACCCCTCACGTCCGGCCAGGCAGCAGCTGCTCGAGGTGCCAGGCCTGGATCGCGAGTTGGCGCTGCGCGGTGTGCTGCGCGCGCGCGATGTGCTGCACGATGATCGGCGTCAGCGCCACCAGCGCCAAGTTGCCGACGATCAGGAACGTCGCCGTCGCCGTGGGCGAGAGGTCGAGCACCGCGGATCCGAACGACATGTGGTGACCCGCGACCGACCACGTCGACCGCAACACGCCCGTAGCCTCGAGAGCGATCGGCAAGAGGTAGGCGATGACGAACGTGGCTACCACCGCCGCGCGGTGATAGAGCAGCGTCGGGAGGATCGAGAACGTCGTCGCCGTCGCGGCCACGATGCCGGGAATGAACACGAACGACCCGAAGAACCGACTGAGCAGGCCGAGGAAGGCGATGTTGAACACCAGCCCGAACCACACCGCTTGTCGATGCCCGCGCGACAACAGATACGGGGGCACGATCACCACCAGGTTGGTCGCCATCGTAATTCCGAACAGCGTCCAGTCGGAGATCCCGATCCACAGCAAGAACGGTGCGATCGCGGCGTAGACCAGCAGGACACGCACGGCCAGTTGGCCCTGCCGCTTGGAGTCTTCCGTGGTCCGCGCCTCGAGCTTCGCGACCAGGGCGTCGGGAAGCTCGCGGGGTGGCTCGACCACGAGCTGACCGATCAGCGCCGCGGCCTCCGATTCCGGATCGAGCGCGAGCGCGCGACCTGCTGCCTGCATGGCCTCCGCACGTCGCGACGGCTGCCCGCTGTCCACGGCCGCACGTGCGATCGCGAGCTGCTCGACGGCGAGTGCGCGGCGCTGTCCGAGATCGCGATCACCATCGAGGTAGCGCTGGATGTCGTCGGCGAGTTGCTTCGCGGTGATCCGGTCGCCGGCAACAGCGGCGAGCGCCGCGACGCACGCCGAGTCGAGCTCGGGGGCGATGTCGCGCTCGGGTGCGCGCTCGACCGGTGGCACGATGGCCTCGAGCGTGCTCGCGAGCGCGGCCGTACCTCGGCCGTGGAGCGGTCGACCGGTGAGGATCTCGTAGAGGATCGCGCCGAGGGCGTAGACATCCGCCGGCGTATCGATCGGCTCGCCGCGGACCTGCTCGGGCGACATGTAGCCCGGCGTGCCGAGGACGGCGCCGGCTTGCGTGGCTCCCTGTTCGTCGTCCAGCGACGCGATGTCGTGGGGAGCGCCGACCTCGCGGTCGCCGATCACGCGCGCGAGTCCCCAGTCGAGTACGTAGACCTCGCCGTACCCGCCGAGCATGATGTTCGCGGGCTTGAGATCGCGGTGCACGACGCCGCGTTCGTGGGCGAACTGGATCGCCTGGCAGACATCGACCAGCACGCGCAGCAGCTCGCGCTGGGTGGCGTCGCCACGCTGCATCACCTCGGCGAGCGTGGTCCCGCTCAGCCGCTTCATCGTGAAGTACGGACGACCGCTGTCGTCGACTCCCAGCTCGTGCACCGGCACGATGGCCGGGTGATCGAGACGCCCCTGGATCTTGGCCTCGCGCAGGAACCGTTCGGTCGCGCTCTGGCTGGGGGTGCCGTGCATTCGTTTGATGGCCACCGAGCGCCCGATCCTCCGATCGGTGGCAGACCGCACCTCACCCATGCCACCGCGGCCGATGACGTCTCCGATCTCGAGCTCGGAGATGGTGGTCTGGATCGAGGCGGGCAGTGTCACCGCGCCGCGATCCGGGGCGGGGGTGGCAGCCATCGTGTCGGATAGCGCGTCGGCCTGCTCGGGAGTCAGCGTGGCATCGGATCCGGTATCGGACCCGTCGTCGGAGGACGGCATGCCACCATGGTAATCGCTTGGCTACGGCGCCTGGCTCGCCCACGACCGGATCGGTCCGACGAGGTGGCGCAGGTGCCAGGCGTGCACCAGGAGCGCACGCTCGCTCCGCCGCTGGCGCCGGCTGATCCCGAGGGCCAGCAACGCGACGACCAGGGTGAACAGCAGGTTGACGCTGACCAGCGAGACCTCGTCGAACGTGCCGTGGGTCTGGAACACGTCCGACTGGATCATCATCGCACCGCTCGAGATCGACCACGTCCCGGGTAACACGTGCAGCCATTCGAACACGAACGGCAGCATCACGACGATCGCGACGTACGCGAGCAGGATACCGGCGTGTTTGTTGAGCCACGGGATCGCGATGATCCCGACGACCAGGCAACAGATCACGAGTGGCGTCAACACGAACGGTCCCGCGACCCGCGTGAACAGCACGACCACCGCGAGGTTCACGGCCAGCACCGCGGGCACCGCGGGTTTCCCCGACCGGTAGTTGAAGTACGAGGCGACGAGGCCGAGCCCGATCGCACCGTAGAACGCGCCGATCAGCGTCCAGTTCTTGACGTCGAGCGCGAGGACGAGCGGGAACAACACGATGACCGAGAGGTACGCGAACATCGACTTGCGACTGCGGTCGCGGTTGGCGCGGCGCTCGTGTTCGTCGAGGCTGCGCACGAGATCCGGCGGCTCGACCGGCGGCGGCTCGAGGAGCAGCCCGCCGACCAGCTCGGTCGCCTCGGTCGACTCGGGGTCGAGTGCGAGCGCACGCCCGGCCGCCTGGAGCGCGTCGACCCGTGCCTCCGGCGCGTCGCCGGCGCGCTCGAGAGCCTCGCGCGCCGTCGCCAGCTGCTCGGCCGCCAGGGTCTTGCGGCGCTCGAGATCGCGATCACCATCGAGGTATGCCTGGACGCGATCGGCGAGCTCGCGCGGCGTCGGACGCTGCGCGGGATCCATGGCGAGGGCTTCGAAGCACACCGCATCGAGCTCCGGTGGGATCTGGCGATCCGGACGGCGTCGCGCCGGCGAGTCCTGCGGCGTGCTCAGCGTGCGTCCGATCGCGGGCTCGCCGCGCGGATGCAGCGGCTCGCACGCGAGGATCTCGAACAGGATGCAGCCGAGCGCGTAGGCGTCGACCGGCGGCGCCGGCGCGTCTCCCTCGATCTGCTCGGGCGCGATGTAGCCCGGCGTGCCGAGCAGTGCTCCCGACTTGGTGCTGTCCTCGGGCGACGGTGTCTCGTCGCTCGGCTGGATCGAGGATCCCGGATCGTCGGGTCCGTCGGCGAGCACGCGCGCGACGCCCCAGTCGAGCACGTAGACCTCGCCGTAGTCGCCGAGCATGATGTTCGCCGGCTTGAGATCGCGATGGACGACGCCGCGCGAGTGCGCGAACTCGACCGCGAGACACACGTCGACGAACGCGCGCAACAGGCGATGCAGCGATCCACCGCTGGCGATCAGCCGAGCCAGCGTGACCCCGGCGCATCGCTTCATCGTGAAGTACGGCCGCCCGGCGTCATCGGTGCCGAGCTCGTGCACCGGAACGATCGACGGGTGATCGAGGCGCGCCTGGATCCGGGCCTCGCGCAGGAACCGGACGAGCGCTTCCTGGTTGGGGCGCGGATTGCGCATCCGCTTGACCGCGACATCGCGCCCGATCCGGGTGTCGTGCGCGGCGAGCACCTCACCCATGCCTCCGCGACCGATCAGGTTTCCGATCTTGTAGCCCGCCTCGGGAAGCGACACGCTCGGCGGCGCGGGCGCCGGACGCAAGTCGGCGTTGCTGTCGTGGAGCGTCGGCGTGACCGCGTCCGAGGAGGTCTCCGACGGCGCCACGGGTGGTGGAACGGAGGCACGGCCAGGATCGTCGACCATGCCGTATCGTAACGCGTGCGTGCGGATTAGCCCGGGCCGGCCGGGACGATCTGCTTGAGCTGCCACGCCTGCAGCTCGAGCTGACGCGCGGCATCCCGCTGGCGCCTGGCGAGCGCACGCGATAGCGCCGCCACGACGCCGACCAGTGACACCAGGAGCAGCGCGAACGCGAGCTGGGTGGGCACCGACGAGAAGCGCACCACCGGCGAGCTCAGCACGATCTCGCCGTTCTCGAACCGGAACGTCGAGTCGAGGATCCCGAGCAGCTCGAGAACCCAGGGCACCACGACCGAGGCCGACAGGATCAGCGCCAGGATCGAGATCCGTCCGAATCGCGGGTGCGACGAGTACGCCATCAGGGTCGTCAACACGAGCGTCGGCGCGATGATGAACGGCCCGACCATGCGGCACACCACGCCGATCAGCGCCGCGTTGATGCAGGCGTTGAGATAGATCGGCGTCGTCGTGAGATGGCTGCGACGGGTGAGCAGCAGCACCTGGACTCCGCTCGCGAGCGCCAGGGCGACGAACGCGGCGATGTATCGCACGTCGTGGACACCGGACCACACGAGGAACGGCACGAACGCGAGATATCCGGTCACCGCCGCGGCGGCGAGCCGTCCCTGCGAGCGTGCGGTGGTCACGTCGATCTCCGCGAGGTGCTCCTCGACCTCGTCGGGGACCTTGTCGGGCGGCTCGAGCATCAACCTCCCGATCAGGTCGGCGGCCTCGGTGTTCTTCGGATCCAGAGCGAGCGCGCGACCGGCGGCCTGCATCGCCCGGCGGCGCGATTCGTCATCGCGGCTGCGCGCGATCGCTGCACGCGCGTCGGCGACGTGGTGTGCCGCGAGCTCCTGCCGCACCACGAGATCGCGATCGCCGTCGAGGAAGCCCTGGACCGCATCGCCGAGCTCTCGCGCGTTCTCCCAGCGCTCGGACGGCTCGACCCGCAGCGCGCGCTCGCAGATCGCGTCGATCTCGGGTGGCGAATCGGGGCGTCGCTTCGACGGGCGCCCGTCGATCGGCTCGAGCGCTTCACCGAGCGAGCGCGTGCGCGGGTGCACGGGCTCGCCAGCGGCGATCTCGTACAGGATGCAACCCAGCGCGTAGATGTCCGAGCGCCCGTCGACGTGATCGCCGACCAGCTGCTCCGGCGCCATGTAGGCCGGCGTGCCGAGCACGGCACCGGCCTGGGTGTCGCCGGTGGCGAGCGCCAGATCCTGGCGACCACTCGGCGCGGCGACGCGGTCGTCGGCGTCGTCAGCCGCGCGCGCGACGCCCCAGTCGAGGATGTACACCTCGCCGTACCCGCCGAGCATGATGTTCGCCGGCTTGAGGTCGCGGTGAATGATGCCCTTGGAGTGCGCGAACGCCACCGCGATACACACTTCGGCAAACGCGCGCAACAGGCGGCGACGCGTGGCGGCGGCCTCGTCACCCGTGATCTCCCCCGATCGCAAGGCGCGCAGCGTCTCGTGCATGTCGACACCGGTCAGCCGCTTCATCACGAAGAACGGGCGCCCCGTCGCGTCGGTCGCCAGATCGTGAACCGGCACGATCGCCGGATGCTCCAGGCGTCCCTGGATGCGCGCCTCGCGCACGAACCGCGAGCGCTCCTCCTCCGAGGGTTGGTCGCGACGGATCCGCTTGACCGCGACCTCGCGTCCGATGCGTTCGTCGACCGCGGACACCACCTCGCCCATGCCGCCCTGCCCGAGCACCTTGTTCAGCGTGTAGCGCTCGTCGATGTCCATCGGCGGGGGCTCGGTCTCGCGGTCGCGCCGCGAGGTCGAGGGGCTCGGCGTCGAATCGGCGAGCGCGGTATCCGCGCTCCCCTGATCCTCCGTCGCGGCCTCCTTCGCAGCCTCCTTCGAGACTCCGAGAAGGGTGCGTTCGTGGCGCACGGTGTCACCACCGTCCTTCGGATCGCCTTCCACGATCCGATCCTACCCCCGGAGCGGAATCAGGGTGGAGTTGCCGACGGATCGACCGCGCCTGCGGTGGCCGGATCGACGGCCGGATCGATGACGGAGGCGGGCGCGGGCGCGGCGGGCGCGGCAGGCTCGGCGGTGGATTCGACGGTGGGCGCGGCGCTGGGTTTGGCGGACGAACGCCGCAACACGCCGAAGCCGATCGAGAACACCACGATCGAGGTGATCACGGCGGAGTACACGACCACCGGGAGGGCCGTCGTCGCGACCACACCGGCCGCCACCGGCAACACGGCGAGCACGCCGGCCGCGAGGCCGCGCGGTGCGGCGACCAGCGTCAGCCTCCGCTCGCCGCGATCGAGATCGCTACCGAGGAGCCCGAGCAGCACGGCGGGAACGCGCGCGATCGCGAGCACGATGCCGAGCCCCACGCCGAGCGCGGCCCAGCCCCACGGCGGCCCGAGCATCGCGCCGAGGAACACGAAGAAGAAGGTCTTGATCAGGAACGTCATCTGCTGGTGGAACCCGCGGACGCCGGCATCGAGACCGCGTGGATTCGGCATCTCGAGACGCTGCTCGAGATCGTTGGCGTTCCCGATCACCACCGAGGTCACGAAGATGCCGAGCGCGGGGCTACCGCCGGCACGCTCGATCAAGACGTAGAGGCCGAGGAGCGCCGCGAGGGTCGCCGGATACGTGTGTCCGGGATCGTCGAACAGCCGCAGCGCCACCACGCCGAGCACGCCCGCGGCCACACCGATGCCGATGGCGATCCCGAACGACGCCAGGAGCTCGAGTCCGGTGTCCCGACCGTTCGGCGAGGCCCCGAGCAGCACGCGGATCAACGCGGCCGCGAACACGACACACAGGATGTCGGTCACCGTCGACTCGACGCCGAGCAGGTTGCGCAGTGCTGGCCGCACGCGCGCTTGCTGCATCGCCGGGATCACGATGATCGAGCTCGAGCCGCCGAGGATCGCACCGAGCAGGACGCCGTGGAGGTACCCCCACCCGTCCGGGGCCATGTCGAACCGGATCGCGATCGCCGACACGCCGGTCACCGCGGCGACGGTGAACACGAACCCGACGACGGCAAGCACCGTCGACCGCGCCGCGCTGTGCGCGAGATCCTTGATGCGGATACTGACGCCGCCCTGGAACATGATCACGACCAGCGTGAACGCCGCGAAGTACGGCGCGATCGCCGTCAGATCCTCGCGCGACACCACGCCGCCCACCGGGCCGAGCACGATCCCGGCGACCACCAGCCAGATCACGTCGGGAATGCCCGTGCGCCGGAACATGACCTCGCCGACCGCCCCGAGCAGCAGGATCGCGGCGACGCCGAGCAGCAGGACCTGGACCGCCGTCACGCGGCCTTCCTCGTGACTTCGGGCGGCGGCACCAGCTCGATCGTCGCGGACGCGATCGTCACGCGGCCGTTGCTCGCGTCGATCGCGGCGAGAATGCGCTCGGAGATCTGGTCGCGGGTCGTGCGCCGCCGCTTGACGTCGCAGACATAGCGAACCGTGTACTGCAGCCAGTTGTCGGTGATGGCGAGCGAGACCATGGGGGCGACCTCAGCATCCTCGATCAGGAAGCGCTGGACCAGTTGCTTCCAGGTCGCGCGTGCCTGCGTGGCGTAGTCCCCGGTGACCTCGGTCACCGCGTCCAGCAGCAGCTGGCGGGCGAGCGCGCGATCCGAACCGTAGCGGATCGGCACCACGATCTCGTCCCACACGAACGGAAAGTGAGCCGAGTAGTTGTAGAGCGGTTGCTTGAACACGGCGCTGTTGGCAACCCGCACGATCCGCCCGCAGTACAGATCGCCGTTCACCCACTGCCCCATCTCCATCAGCGTCGTGCGGAGCACGCCGACGTCGATGACGTCACCGCGCACGCCACCGAGCTCGACGCGGTCGCCCGGCTTGAATACCCGGCCCGAGGCGATCACCAGCCAGCCCGCCACGCTGGCGATCAAGTCCTGGAGCGCCAGCGCGATGCCCGCGACGCTGACGCCGAGCACGAGCGGCAACCCCGACAACGACTCGCTGAACGACACCGCGATGATCAAGAGCCCCAGCGCCACGCCGACACCGCTGATCACCTTGCGCGTGTGGTAGCGGACCGAGTTGTCCGCGATCGTCCGCGCCGCCGCACGCCGCGCCCAGTACACGACCATGAGCAGCGTGATCAGCGCGATCCCCACGCCGATCAACCGACCGGTCGAGTCGGACAACGCCTCGACGAACGAATTCCACACGCCCCTACCCGCTGCAACCGGCGAGCCCACCCCGGTGAGAATTCGTGCGCAAGGCGAGCCTCGCCGGCCGCCCGAACCATCCCCGCGCGCAGTTCCTGCGCGACTCTCCGACGGGTGTCGCGCAGGCCCTGCGGTAGCTGCTAGTTCACGGGTTCGAGGACCTTGGCGGGCTCGCAACGAATGTCGATCTTGCCGTCGACCAGATCGATGAACGCGATCCCGCCATCGACCAGCTTGCCGAACAGGATCTCGTTGGCGAGCGGTGCCTTGAGCGTCGACTGGACGAGTCGGGCCATCGGCCGCGCGCCCATCGCCTTGTCGTAGCCGTTCTCGACGAACCAATCGAGCGCGGCCGGCGACACCTCGAGCTCGATCTTCTTCTCGCCGAGCTGGCCCTCGAGCTGATCGAGGAACTTGCGAGCGACCTTGCGGATGACCTCGACCGGCAACGAATCGAAGAACACCGTGGCGTCGAGCCGGTTGCGGAACTCCGGGGTGAACACGCGCTCGAGGGCCTTCTTGCCGTCGCGGTTGTCCGCCACCGAGTCGCCGAATCCGATCCGGCCCTGCGCCATCTCGCGCGAGCCGGCATTGGACGACATGATCAGGATGACGTTCCGGAAGTCGGACTTGCGACCGTTGTTGTCGGTCAGCGTCGCGTGGTCCATGACCTGGAGCAGGATGTTGTAGATGTCGGGGTGCGCCTTCTCGATCTCGTCGAGCAACACTACCGAATACGGGTGCTTGTTGATGGCGTCGGTCAGCTGGCCGCCCTGGTCGAAGCCGACGTAGCCCGGAGGTGCACCGATCAGCCGCGACACCGTGTGCTTCTCCATGTACTCGGACATGTCGAAGCGGAGGAACTCGACGCCGAGCACGCTCGCGAGCTGCTTGGCGAGCTCGGTCTTGCCGACGCCGGTCGGGCCCGCGAACAGGAAGCATCCGGTCGGCTTGTCGGGGTTGCCGAGGCCGGCACGCGACAGCTTGATCACCGTCGATAGCTGCTCGACCGCCTGGTCCTGGCCGTAGATCAGCCGCTTGAGATCGTCCTCGAGGTTGCCGAGCTTGGTCTTGTCGGCGGTCGACACCGAGCGCGTCGGGATCCGCGCGATCTTGGCGACGACTTCTTCGATCAGATCGGGCCGGATCTGGTCGGGGCGCTGGCTCGGCTCCATCAGCCGGACCTTGGCGCCGGCCTCGTCGATCACGTCGATCGCCTTGTCGGGCAGGTGCGCGCCCGAGATGTGGCGCGCGGACAGCTCGACCGCGGCTTCGATCGCCGGATCCGTAAACACGACCTCGTGGTGCTTCTCGTAGACCGGCTTGAGGCCCTTCAGGATCTCGATCGCCTCGGCCACCGAGGGCTCGCCGACGTCGATGCGCTGGAACCGGCGCGACAGCGCGCGATCGCGCTCGAACGCCTGGCGGTAGTCCTTGAACGTGGTCGAACCGATGCAGCGCAGCTCGCCGTTGGACAGCGGTGGCTTGAGGATGTTGGCGGCATCCATCGTGCCGCCGCTGGTCGCGCCGGCACCGATGATGTTGTGGATCTCGTCGATGAACAGGATCGCCTTCTTGTCGTCGATCAGCACCTTCATCACGGCCTTGAGGCGCTCCTCGAAGTCACCGCGGTAGCGCGTGCCGGCGAGCACCGCCGTCATGTCGAGCGAGTACACCTTGCAGTCGAGTAGCGACTGAGGAACCTTGGCCTCGACGATCCTGAGCGCGAGACCCTCGGCGAGCGCGGTCTTGCCGACGCCGGGCTCGCCGATCAGGAGCGGGTTGTTCTTCCGCCGCCGGCTCAGCACCTGGATCATCCGCTCGAGCTCGATGCCGCGGCCGATCAGCGGATCGATCTTGCCGTCGCGCGCGCGCTGCGTGAGGTCCTCGCAGAACGACTCGAGCGGATTGGCGACCTTCTGATCTTCCTGACCGTCGTCCTCGACGCCGCGCGTGCGCGGGACCACCGGACCCGCGCCGGTGTCGACCTTCGACACGCCGTGCGAGATGTAGTTGATGACGTCGAACCGGGTCACGCCCTGCTTCTCGAGCAGGTACACCGCGTGCGAGTCGCGCTCGCGGAACATCGAGGCGATCACGTTACCGGTCGTCATCTGCGACCGCCCGGCTGCCTGGACGTGCATCGCCGCCCGCTGCAGCACGCGCTGGAACGCCAGCGTCTGATCCGGACCGCTCTCCTCGCCCTCCGGTAGCTCGTCGACCTGCTCCTGGAGGAACCGCTCGAGGTCGCCGCGCAGCTTCTCGACGTCGCCGGCGCACTTGACCACGATGTCGGCACCGCTCGGATCGTCGAGGATCGACAGCAACAGGTGCTCGAGCGTCAGGTACTCGTGGCGCCGCTCGCGGACGTCGTCGACGGCACGTTGCAGGGTGGATTGAAGCTCGGGTGACAGCATGGCTACCTCGGATCTCCGTGATCAGTCCGTGGGCTCGATCGAAAGCTGGAGCGGAAACTGCTGTGCCTTCGCGAGGTGCATCGTCTTGGTGACCTTGGTCTCCGCGACCTCGAACGTGTAGACGCCGGCGACCCCGATCCCGGTGTTGTGGACGTGGCTCATGATCGCCACGGCGTCGTTCTCGTTCTTGTGGAACACGGACTGGAGCACCCAGACCACGAACTCGCGCGTCGTGTAGTCGTCGTTGTGAAGGAGGACCTTGTACATCGGCGGCTTCTTGGTGCGCGTCCGTTCGTCGAGCACCAAGCCCGTCTGCCGCTCGCCATCTCGGCGAGGTGGTGCGGGTGGTTTGTTCTCGTCCGCCATAGGTCAATAGTACGAGACCCCACGCGGTTGTGTAGCCGCTCCAACCTCCCTTCGCGACCCGGGATTTCGGGCAGGATCACTCCGCCATCCCCCTTGCCACGAAGCCGAGGTTCGGTCACCTGCCCGTCACGGGTGGATCAGAATCGGTGTCGCTGGGGCGCGGACGGTGCACCGGGCGCCGCACGCGCGACAGCACCACGGAGATCTCCATGTCTCCGCGCGGCGTCAGCGTGCGCGTGATCGGCACGTGTCCCGGCATCGACACGTGGACGATCAGCTTCTTGCCGAGCGCGGCCCGCGGCACGACGAACGGAGTGGTGCCCGCGCGCCGGCCTGCGGCATCGCGCACGACCACGCGTGCGCCGGCCGGTTCGCTCGTGATCGTGACCCGCGCGGAGGTCGGGGCGGGATGCGCGATCGTGGGTGTCGGCGGGGGCGTGGTGGTCGCGGGTGTGGGAGCCGGAGTGGCGGGCACCGGAGAGGGGGTCGGAGATGCGGGAGCCGGCGTCGTGGCTGCGGGTGTCGTGGGTGCCGGAGCGGCGGGCTCGGTGGTCGTGGGTGCCGGGGTCGGTGCTTCGATCGGCGGCAGCGTCGGTTCGAACCACGGCGTGACCTCGCTCGTGGACGGTTCGTCCGAGCCCAGCCACCGACCGAACACGGCGATCGTCGTCGTGGTCGCGAGCGCGACAGCGAGGGCCACGAGCGCGAGCTTTCCCGAGCGATGGCGTCCGAACGGGAACGGGGTCGGCATCGGGCTCGGGGTCGGCGTCGGCGTCGTCGGCATCGGCGTCGGCATCACCGCAGCCACGGGAATGCCGACCGGCGTGCCGCGCACCGCGTAGGGCAACGGCGATGGCGTCGGCATGGGCGTCGAGGTGACGGGCGGCACCGTCGCGGCGAGCGCGGGGTTCGGCAGCGCCCCGGGCAACAGCGTCGCGGCGAACCCGGCGTCCGGATCGGGAGCCGCGGCATGCGCGGCGAGCTCTCCGCCTCCGGCGTCCGGCAACACCCAGGTCTTGTGCTTGCGCGGTGGCGCCGCGGCGCGGGCTGCCCGCTGCGCGGCGTACGACGTCGCGTGCGCGAGGGGATCGCGGATCGCGGCGGCGAGGTCGGTCATCGACGCGAACCGATCTTCGCGATCCTTCTCCAGGCATCGCATCACGATCGCGTCCCACTCCGGCGGCACCGAGGCGTTGCGTCGCGACGGCGGATCCGGCACCTGCTGCACGTGCGCCTGGAGCAACTGGCCCATGCTGCCCTCGAACGGCAACGTGGTCGTCAACATCTCGTAGAGCACCACGCCGAGCGCGTAGATGTCGGCGCGCGGATCGAGGTCACCGCGCCCGAAGCACTGCTCGGGACTCATGTACGCGGGCGTGCCGAGCACGGTGCCGATCCGCGTCCTCGCCGATCCGCGCGCCGGTCCGGTCAGCTTCGCGATCCCGAAATCGAGGACCTTGACGAACGCCGCATCGGTGCCGCGCGGACACAGGTAGATGTTCTCCGGCTTGAGATCGCGATGGATGATGCCCTTGGCGTGACTGGCCGCGAGCGCGCGGCACACCTGCAGGGCGACGTGCGCCGTCTCCGCGGGTGGCATCGGCCCCTGCGCGATCCGCTTGCCGAGGCTGACACCCTCGAGCATCTCCATCATCAAATAGACGACCTTCTGATCGTCGATCGCGAGCTCGCCGAAGTCGATCACCTCGATGATGTGCTCCTCGCCGATCTCCGCCGCAGCGCGCGCCTCCTGGAAGAACCGCCCGACGGTATTGGCATCGGTCGCGTGCTCGTCGTGGAGCACCTTGATCGCGACCTTGCGGCCGAGCACCGGATGCCGTGCCTCGTAGACGGTCCCCATGCCACCAGCGCCGAGCTCGCGCGTGACCATGTAGTTACCGACGTTGTGGCCGACCAGGTTCACTCGATGAACTGGATTGCAACCCGTGCGCCCGTGGTGGCGGGGTACGGCTACGACGATCGCGCGGCTCGTGCGTGTCGTGCGTGATCGGGCGCAACCGTCGCAGGGGTTGCGCCGGTCAAGACCGAGCGCGGGGTACGAGAAGCTCGGACGCTCGCTCGTTCCTCGTTCACTTGGGAACGCCGAGCACCGCGACGAGCTTGCCGCGCTTGCGCACGACGACCGGGAAGTCCAGCACCGTCACGATGTCGGTGCCGGGCTTGATCCCGGCGGTGTACTTCGTGGGGACCTCGACGGGGCTGGCCTCGTTGGTGACCTTGCCGCGCTTCGCGCAGGTCTTCTCGTAGCTGATCGTTCCGTTGGGGCTGATCTGCGCGATCTTCCGCGTGTCCTTCCACGCAACGCACTCGACGATCGATCCCCGCTTGAAGGTGACCCTGGTGAGATCGCCGTCGCGCTTCGTCGATGCGACCATCGCGCCGCCACCGGGCGTCATGATCGCGGCGCGGTCACTGACGCCGGACAGCTCGATGCCGTACCTCCAGGTGAACTTCATGTCGTCGAAGTTCACAGACCGATCGGCGAACCTCGGCTGGAACGCGGGGTCGAGGATCTTCGACAGCGCGAGCGAGCGGGATCCGAATCGGATGTCACCACCGGCGCGATTGGCGGCGCCGACATAGATCGATTCTCCCGCCTTGCCTTGCGACCACGCGCACGCCGCGTAGGCCACCGTCGTGACGTAACCGTCGATCGTCGTGGTCAAACGCGACACGTACGCGAGCATCGGCGCCCCGTGGACCTCGGCCGGCAGCTTGGTCGACTTCACGAGCTTCGCGAACGCCGGACGGGTCGCCTCGTAGCAGCCGGCGAACGCCTTGTCGTTGCTCTTGCCCGAGCGCACGCCGTCCTTGAGGGCGAGGTAGCGATCGATCGCGGCACGATGGGTCCTGGCATAACCGGCCCACTCCGAGCGCGCCCCCGCGGCGGCCTTGAGAATCTTGGCAACTCCGGGGTCGGACTTCGCGGCGCCGTCGACGGCCGCACCGATCTTCTTCGCGTGATCGTAGGCTTCCCTCACGTCGTTCATCACGTCCTTGCGCGACGCCGTCCCGATGCCGGCGGCGACCAGCTCGGCTTCGACCTTGCGCAGATCGAGCGCCGCGACGTCGGGACCGCACACCGCCCACGCGATCGTCGCCTTGGTGTCGGGATTCATGCGATCGAAGCATTGCTCGATCAGGCTGGCGCGCCCGAGCGCACTCAAGCGATCGCCGAGCTCGTCGGCGATCAACAGCGCTCCCTGCGCATTGCCATAGCCGTAGTCCGAGCGCGGATCGGCGTTGTTCCCGACGTGATGCATCCACTGCTGGACCGCCGTCCAGCTCGACATCGGGGCCGTCTTGGCGGGTGGATGGATGTCGTCGATGCTCTTGTCGGCGGCGGCGACGGTGGCGAATCCAGAGACGAAGACGAGAGCGAGAGTCAGTTGTTTTCCGTTCATACACACTCCTCCTACAGGGGTGGAATCTACACGACCGGCTACATCGACCTGTCTCGCGCGCGGTTTCTTATCAATCGCTTAACCCTGCGAATCGGCGCGACATTCGCGTTTCTTCGCGTCGGCGCCGAGAGTATGGTCCGCGCATGCCCGTCGCAGAATCCAGCACCAAGTGGGTCGAGGACCTGTACGCGAAGTCGATCGTTCCGACGCTCGTCGACTACATCAAGATTCCGAACAAGAGCGCGATGTTCGATCCCGAGTGGCGCGAGAACGGCCACATGGACAAGGCCGTCGAGCTGCTCGCCGGCTGGGCGAAGTCGCAGCTTCCCGAGGGCGCCACGCTCGAGGTCGTGCGCCTCGGTAAACGCACGCCGGTGATCTTCATCGACATCCCTGGCACCGGCGGCAAGAAGGACGACACGGTGATGCTGTACGGCCACCTCGATAAGCAGCCGGAGATGACGGGCTGGCGTTCGGATCTCGGTCCGTGGAAGCCGGTGATCGAGGACGACAAGCTGTACGGCCGCGGCGGCGCCGACGACGGCTACGCGATCTTCGCGTCGCTCACCGCGATCAACGTGCTGCGCAAGGACAAGGTCCCGCACGCGCGCTGCGTGGTGCTGATCGAGGCGTGCGAGGAGTCGGGCAGCTACGACCTCCCGGCGTACATCGATCACCTCGCGCCGCGGATCGGCGAGCTCTCGCTGGTCGTGTGTCTCGACTCGGGCTGCGCCAACTACGACCAGCTGTGGTCGACGACGTCGCTGCGCGGCCTGGTGATGGTCACCCTCGAGGTGTCGCTTCTCACCGAGGGCATCCACTCGGGTGACGGCACCGGCGTCGTGGCGGGAAGCGAGCGCGTGATTCGCATGCTGCTCGATCGCATCGAGGACTCGCACACCGGCGAGATGAAGATCCCCGAGCTGGCGACCCAGATCCCGCGCCAGCGGATCGCGCAGGCGGAGCGCACCGCCGAGGTGATCGGCGACGAGGTCTACAGCAAGTTCCCGCTCCAGCCCGGCGTCAAGCCGGTGACGGAGAACCCGGCGGAGCTGATCCTCAACCGCACGTGGCGCCCCGGTCTCGCGATCACCGGCGCCGACGGCTGGCCGCCGATCGGCAACGCCGGCAACGTGCTCCGCCCGTCGACCAAGCTCAAGCTATCGATCCGGATCCCGCCACGCGTCGATCCGGACAAGGCGACGGCCGCGGTCAAGAAGGCGCTCGAGGCCGACCCGCCGTACGGCGCGAAGGTGACCGTGACCGGCGAGTCCAACGCGGGCTGGGATGCCCCCGAGCTCGCACCGTGGCTCGAGAAGGCGCTCGAGGCGGCGTCGCAGCGGCACTTCGGTAAGCCGGCGATGTACATGGGCGAGGGTGGAACGATCCCGTTCATGCACATGCTCGGCGAGAAGTTCCCGAAGGCGCAGTTCTGTATCACCGGCGTGCTCGGACCGAACTCGAACGCGCACGGCCCCAACGAGTTCCTGCACCTGCCGACGGCGAAGAAGCTCACGCTGTGCGTCGCCGACGTGCTCGCCGAGCACGCCAAGCAGTAAGACTTCGCGAGCGGCCCTGCCGAGTACTCGGTTCGGGGCTCCGCGCTCGCACGAGTGCACCACCGAGGTGGGGTCGCGGAAGCGAAGTCGGGTTAAAGCGGCGAGCTGAACTCGACGACGAACGGCTGGTGTGTCGGGTCGGCCGCGAACGCGATCGTGCTCAGCAAGAAGTCGTACCAGAAGTGCATCGCCACGCTGGTGGACAGCTCGTGGCCGGTGTGCTGGTAGGCGAGCCCGAGCGACGAGCCGAGCACGGTGATCACCGGGACCGCCACGGCGATCGTTCCCGGATCGTCGAGGAAGTTCAGCGCGTGGATCGATCCGAACAGGACCGACGCCGCGATCAACCCGCCGGTCGGACCGAACCGCTCCTCGAGCTCGGTCTGGATCACGCCGCGAAACAGCGCCTCCTCGCCGACCCCGACCGATCCGAACAGCGCCGCGAAGTAGCCGGTGCCCGCGGCAAAGCCGGGACCGCGCGAGAACCGGTGGCCGAACACGTTGACCTCGCGCACGTCGAAGATCGACGGCGCACCCGACTGCGAGAGATCGTCGGGCGCGGCCAGGTAACTCACGCCGATCCCGAGCGCGAGCGCGAGCGGCACGCCGGCCCACACCCACGGGCTCTTGATCACGCCGGGACGAAACGGCGCCGACGCCAGCTCGCCGAGCGACTCGCGCGAGATCGCGAACCGATAACCGGCACTATCCCCACCCGCCCGACCCGATTCCCGTCTCGCGCGCGCGGTGCGGTACGCGTCGAAGATCGAGTAGAACCACAGGTTCTGTCCGGTGGTCGCGAGCAACAGGCCGACCGGAACCGACGCCGAGTCGGAGGCGCCGTCGAGGGAGACCTGGTGACCGCGCAGCGACAGATACGCGCCGCCGACGAGCGCGGCACCGGTGCCGAGATAGGCGGCGCCCTCGGTGGTGTCGCCGAGGTAGAGATGACCGCACCCGGGGCACAACAGTCCGAACGCCGCCGCGCGCCCGGGGCGCTTGCTCCACGGATGCAGGCGAACGCGCGCGTCCGCGGCCGCCTGACGGGTCTGCGGATCGGGATCGACGGTGGCCGCGCGCTCGAGGGCCGGCTCGAGCGTCGGATCGCGACGCTCGGCGATCGCCGCCGCGGCGGCACCGCGCACCTTCGGATCGACGTCGCGCTCGAGGACGACGAGGAGCATGCGTACGGCCTCGGGCGTCGGATCGAACACGAATTCGTCGACCGCGGCCGCGCGCGCCGCGGGATCCGGGCTCGCCACTCGCTGGTAGCGATCGGGCGCCGGCGGGTGCGTCGGCCCCGGCGGCTGCGGGGTCACGCAGGCGGCAATAAACAGCACGATCGCGAAGCCGGTTGATTTCACCCGGGAACGATTCTATAGCCCCGCTCGATGCGTGGGATCGCTCTGGTGCTCTGCTTGTCGACGACGGGATGCTCGTTCGCGTTCGTGAGTGGCCCCCCGGCCAATCACCGCCAGCTTCCCTACTTCGAATGCTCGTCATCGCGCACGGTGCCGGTGCTGGACACGCTGTTCACCGCGCTCGAGGCGATCAACCTCGGGCTCGCCGTGTCGCGCAGCGACCAGGGGTGGGACGACCTGTTCAACGGCGACCCGCCGATCCAGCGCAAGACGGGCATCGGGCTGTACACGGTGCTCACCGCCCTCGGTGCCGCGGGCATGTACTACGGCTTCACCAAGACCTCGGAGTGTCGCGCGGCGAAGTCGGAGCTGATGATCCGCTCGACCACGAACGGTGGCATGCAACCGGGCCCGGGGACGTGGCCGCCCCCGGGGCCGACGGCCCCCGCTCCCGCGCCGGGGACGTGGCCTCCGCCGGCACCCGCTCCCGCGCCGACACCCGCGCCGGCACCCGCTCCGGCGCCGGCACCACCCGCACCGCCGGCTCCGCCCGACACCGCCGGCTCCGTCCGCACCGCCGGCTCCACCGACCTGATGTCCGACGTCGCTTCCACGGCCCCACCTCGGTGAGGCCGATACTCGAGGCGAGCACGGGCGAGCGAAAATCTACAGCGCCGGGCGCGTCACGTGCCGGCGCTCCGCGGAGTCCACGACCTGCGCGCGCAAGAGAAACGGCCCGGGATCGACGAACCGCGTACCGGCGAACGTCGTGTCGTGCGAACCGCGGCGCTTCGGCACCTCGAGGCTGAAGTGAAGGTGCGCGACCTCGACCGCGCTCTTGCCGAGCGTGCCGATGTACTGCCCGGCGATGACGCGATCGCCGACCTGCAGCTGGGGATCGACCTTGTCCATGTGCATGTACGAGGTCAGCGTGCCGTCGTCGTGGAGGATCCGCACGTAGCGGCCGCTGCGACCGTCGGCACCGAGCTCGCGCCGCTCCACGTGGTTGATCACGCCGTCCGCGACCGCAACCAGCGGGCGTCCGAACGGTCCATCGAGATCGATCCCGCAGTGTCCCGCACCGCAATCGGAGCGATCGACGCCGTGGCGGAGCGCGCCGAAACCGCGCGCCGGGTTGGTGGGCACGTGTTGCGCCGCGCGAGTGATCGGGTGGATCCACGACGCCAGGGTCGGATACTCCTGATCCAGCGTCTCGCCATCGAGATCGACGACCTCGTCGGCGGCTGGATCCGGGGGCGGCGCCGGTGGCTGCGACTCGTGCGCGCTGTTCGCGGTCCGTAGCGACGTGCGCTCGACGACGGGCGAGTCGCTATCGACCTGCTCCTCCTCGATCGCTCCGCTCGCGGTGTGAAACCCGATCACGAGCGCGAACACCGCCGCCGCGCTGACGCTGCCCGCGATCGCGGTGCCCCTGCGCGACCATCGCGACCGGCGACGACGCACCGGGGCGATCGGTGCCAGCTCCGGCGAGGGCGCGACGACGATCGAGCCCGGCACGATCACCGGCTCGTCACGACGCTCCCAACACGTGGCGTGCCACAGCTCCACGGTGCCCGCGGCGGTGACGATCGGCCTTCCCTCGTGCAGCGACACCACGTTCGCGCAACGAGGACAACTGGCCGCTACCATCGGCACCGATGCTAGCGCACGCGGGCGATCGCTCGCTCGCTTCGCGGCAGTTCTCTGACTGTGCCGAGATCGCCTACAGCGCGCTACTTCTTCTTCATGATGACGAGGTGGTCGACGATCTTCTTGTCGTAGTAACCGAAGCGGAAGTCGAGCGGCCGCTTCGGCTGGCTCTTCCACAGCTCGCGCCAGTTGCGCGCGACGCCGTTGCCCGCCGATAGGTGCGGCCCGAC
>CAVYYE010000006.1:0-1413063 GCA_963772655.1 uncultured delta proteobacterium | reverse complement strand
GGCGCGGCGAGATCCCAGTTGGTCGCCATACCCATTGAGACCCACGTGAGATTGACGGCGGCCAAGGCCGTGCGCCGCATCCTTGTAGGTGCCGGCGCGGTCGCCTTCTCGATCGCGGCGATCTGATCGAGAAGCGCTTGCGCGCGCAAGTCGTTGCTCATCGGAGGACGCTTCATGGCCGCGCAGTGAAGCTCGCCTGGACCATAGCGAGCTCACGACGTTCCACAAGAGGGGTGGAGACGGACATCCAAGCGGCAGCATTGCCGGGACGGCGATCGAACATCCTCCGCCGACGCCGGTCGGCAAAGCCAACCGCCTCCGGCCACCGACTGAAGCACCCTGCGGAGCGAGGAACGGTCGCTGCACGGTCTAACGTCTTTGCATTTTTGCTGCGCAGGCCGGACGCCGACCCGGGGCCGTGAGCTGTCAGGCGAACGGCCGCGGACCCTGATCTAACCTGCGTCAGCAAGAAATGCTAGTTAGGACGCGCCTGCGCTCGATGTAAACCTCCGAGCCTGTGGCCTAGCTCTTCCCGACTGGCTGCCAGTCCAAGCTGAGCTCCCTCTTCGAGCTCGCGCAGTCACGAAGGTAGAGGTTGATCAGCGTCTGGTAGGGAATCCCGGTGTCCTCCGCGAGGCCCTTGAAGTACTCGATCGTCGGGGCGTCCAGCCGAATCGTGACCTTCTGCTTGAGGCGCTTGGCGTAGGGATTCTTCCGCGCGTTGGAGAAGTCGTACTCGTCTCTCATGGCTTCAGTCGGGCCTGGTACTGGCCCGCCTCGTGGGAGGTGGCCTTGCGGGCTGAGATGATGCGAATCCGGTCGGCATCCCCGCGAAGGCAGTGGACGACGACGAGAATTCGAAGTACCGAGCTGAGACCCAGCAGCACGAAGCGCTCCTCGACCTCGGAGTGCTCCAGGTCGTCCAGCAAGAGGGCCTCGTCGTCGTAGAAGACCGAGATCGCCTCGTCGAACGACACCCCGTGCTTCCTGAGGTTGGAGCGCGCCTTGCGCGGGTCCCACTCGAACTGGATCTCAGGCATGACGGAAGGTACATACGCCGTACGTACGACACAATCTCATACGCATGCTGCCCGCTTGGGAGGTTCGTCCTGAAGCCGCGGCGGCTTACGGAGTGATCGTCGCGGCCCGGGACAGCAAGGCCTCGGTCTCCGCGAAGGACCGACGGAGACCGGTGCCAAGGGGCCGTCGCCGGGGACCGTCGTCGGTCGGCGCGACCCGGGCGATGCCAGATCGACACGATGGGTCACGCCCTGACGCCAGCTCACGCACGCCAGCACCCCGGCGGCACGGGTCACTGTTGGCGCGTCCTAACGTCTTTGCATTTTTGCTGCGCAAGCTGGGCGCTGACCCGAGGTCGTGAGCTGTCAGGCGAACGGCCTCGGACCCTGATCTAACCTGCGTCAGCAAGAATGCTAGTTACATGCAGCCCCCGGGACCTGTGCTTGAGACCCCTTCGCGAAGCTGCTTCAACAGGCCTTCGACCCTGGGCATCAGTTCGACGAGGTCCAACGTCGCAACCTGCCAAACCATGGCCGTGTCCACCTCGAAGTAGCCGTGGATCAGGCGATGTCGCATTCCCGTCACTTCCGCCCACGGAATGCTCGGAGCCCTGCGACACGTCGCCGTCGAGATCCGCCCCGCTGCTTCGCCCAAGATCTCGAGCTGGCGTACAACAGCGTCCTGGAGTATCGAGTCGGAGAAGAACGCATCCTCGGTCACGCCGTCGATGTACTGTCCGATTCGGTCGATCGCGTCCAGCATGTGCCGGACGTAGACCGTCTCATCCCTCTCGGTCATACACTACTGACGCGGACGCGAGAATGCGGTCTCGCAGGTAGGGGCTGAGGGCCGGCTCCGTCAGGACGTCAACCTCGCGGCCGAGGAACTCCTTGAGGTCGATCTCAAGGCCGGCGAGGTCGAGGGAGGCCTTCTTGCCCTCGAACTCGACGAGGAAGTCGACGTCTGAGTCCGGCCGATCCTCTCCGCGCGCGGCGGAGCCGAAGATCTTCAGAATCCGAACGTCGTGCCGGCGGCACACGGCCGCGAGTCCTTCTCGGTTGAACGTGACCATGCGGGGAATCTGCCAGGAGCCTGCGGCTCGGTCAACGCTCTCGGGCGTCGCTGGCGTAGGAGTCGTATGTGCGCCTGCTTCGACGCGCTACGGCTCGGATCCGCCGAGACGACAGCCACGGGGTCGGGGGAATCGCCTGCACGTCGCGGAGCCGAGCGCCCCGCGGGCGGCCGGGTCGGATCGTGGGGCCTCCCGCCCACCGGCCCCGCGCCCGGGGCGGTATGGCCAAGCCTCCGGCGCAGCGCTGCATGCTAACGTCTTTGCGATTCTGCTGCGCAGGCTGGGCGCTGACCCGAGGGCGTGAGCTGTCAGGCGAACGGCCTCGGACCCTGATCTAACCTGCGTCAGCAAGAATCGCTAGTTAGCCGGTGCGCTTTACCCGGCGGCTCTCGGACCGCATCAGTTTCGCTACGTCGCTGCGGCGGGCGCCCAGCTTGAACAGCGAGCGCACCAGCAGATCCACGCTCACGGACGAGTCCGCGGCCTCCATCTTCGCGACGCGCGATTGGCTAGAACCAACGCGCTCAGCCAGTTCCGCCTGGGTCAGGCCTTGGGTCTCCCGCTCGTGCCTGAGGCCTTCGGCGAGGGCGAGCTTCATCTCGATGAACTCCTGCTCCTCCGGCGTGAGCTCGAGGAACTCGGAGGTGTCGCCCACCTTCCAGCCTGCGGCCTCCAGCCTGTTCTTCTTCTTCGTGTCCATGGGCACTTAGACCTCCCGGTACTGCCGCAAGCGGCGTCTGCTCGCGTCGAGTACGGCCTTGGGAGTCTGCTGGGTCTTCTTCGAGAAGACCTCGAGGATGACCACCGCGTCCTCTTCCAAGGCGTACACCACCCGCCACGTTTGGTCGGCATCCCGGATCCGGAGCTCGTGGCACGCCGTGTCGATGGACGGCATCGGACGTGACTGAGGCATGCCGAGCTTCTCGCCGTTCTGAAGCCGCCGTAGCAGGAAGCCCGCCTCGAGGCGCGCCGCCGGACTGAACGGCGGCGTCTTGATTTCGCCCTTCAGCCAGACGAGAGGCTTGGGATGCGCCATGAAGCAAGATATGTCGGATATGACATATGCACAAGAGGCGGGACGCAAGCCAGGGGCGCACCGGCTAACGTCTTTGCATTTTTGCTGCGCAGGCTGGGCTCTGACCCGAGGCCGTGAGCTGTCAGGCGAACGGCCTCGGACCCGATCTAACCTGCGTCAGCAAGAAATGCTAGTTAGCTTGCCGCACAACACCGGGCTCTTTGAGACGACAGAGTTCAGGGCGCTGCGCGACGCCTGCTGCCGTCCGAAACGGGACCGGTTCAGTTACGGACATACACTGTCGTCTCCACATCGGGCAGCGTACCGGGAGCACCGTTGATTTCGACGACCGCGAACTTGAAGCGCAGCGTGTAGTCTCCAGGCACTGCCGAAGCGATGTTCAATGACCAGCTGAACCCAAGGGAGTCGGCCTGCGGGACCCTCCGCGTGGTTACCGCGAAGGTGCAGCGAAGTTGGCCCTGCGACTCGCTCACCAGTTCCGGCGTACAGGGCCGGATACTCCCATGGCGTGATACATCCGGTCATCGTCGTCAGCTGCAAGGTTCCAGGCCAGCGATTGTACAGCCTGACGCTGGCGAGGAGCGTCTCGCCCTCGATCTCCGCCACGGGCCGGATCTCGATGACCTCGGACCACTCTTCAGGAGGTGGCGGAGTCGCCCAGGCGCGGAGATCCACGCCTTCGCCCCCTGCGGTGACCCTCACAACCTGCTGGCCCGGCTCGGATCCGAGCATCCAGGATGCTTGCACAGTTCCTTCGGCGTCGCTGGATGCGGCTGAGGGTTCGACGACGCCGCCACCCTCCAGAACAGTCCAGTCAACCGGTATGCCTGCGCGAGGCAAACTGTCCAGGCGCATCACATGGACGACGAGGGGGTCGGCGACGGGAGTCCCGACCTGAGCCTCCTGGCCATCCCCAGCCACGACCTCAAGGAGAACCGGGTCCGGACCGGCGGCGTCGCTGCAGGCAGCGGCGAGACCGCCATCACGAGGAAGATCCACCGCGGCAGACCACAAGTGGGTTGGAGCGCTTTCACGGGCCTTCCTCCTGCGCCTCGAGTCAGCCTCGGACGACGGGACTCGGGGCAGGCACCTACACGGTCGAAGATCCCACGCACCCAAGATAACCCGTGGCGCTCTCGAGACCATGGTCGACCGGTTCCTGCGGGCAGTCGCGGCAAGCCTAACGTCTTTGCAATTTTGCTGCGCAGGCTGGGCGCTGACCCGAGGTCGTGAGCTGTCAGGCGAACGGCCTCGGACCCTGATCTAACCTGCGTCAGCAAGAATTGCCAGTTAGACAGATTCCCTTGCCGCCAGCCAATGTCATCGGAGCCCGGCAACGGTCAGCCCACCATTGCCTGCCACGGCCAAAGATGCGGGTTACGTGACGCCCTGCTCGAAACAGCGCACTCGGTTCGAGACCGAATCGCCTACTCCCTATCATACTGGACCCATTCACCGTCCTTCAGACGCGCATAGCGCAGCAGGACGGTTCGGCCAGAGCCGTAGCAGTTACGCATGAGCACATCGCCACGTTCGGCCGGATCGATGCAGAACGTCAAGCGAGGGCTGGCATCGGGTTGGGTAACACCAACTCGCACGTGGCGGATCCCTGCCCGGTACATGGCTCCGCCTTCAACAGTGGAGGACACGCCGGCCACACAGAGATTACACTCTGAGATCACACGGAGCACTGGGTTGGCCCCGATGACGAAACCGCCCACTCCCCACGGCGTCCACACCGAGACTGTATCACCGCGCGCCCACTCGGACGAAAGGATAGCGCTCAAGGCGGAATCGACCAGAACGCGTGGCAGCAGGCTTTCGCCATCCACCATGAGGTCCGATTCCGGGAGCGGCAGCCCGCTGCCGCTGATGCTGATTCGGGATTCCGTCAGCACCAGCGTGACGTCCAGGGCATCTTCTTCCGGCAAACGGACTTTGCGCAGGCCGGGCAGATAGCCGAGGAGGTCGGCACGCAGGACGTGCTCACCCAGCGGAACGCCGGTGATCCGAAATGCACCGGTTCTGTCGGACAAGGCGCCTCGGTCGGCGCCCTCGATGAACACCTGGGCCTTCTCCAGCCCACGACCCCGTCCATCCACGACCCTGCCGGCCACGGTGCCAACCCCCTGGGCGGTTGCCGGCGACGGCAGGCCAAGCGTGAGGAGTAGCACCAGCGCCCATTCCACCCGAGAGCCGGGGGACGCACTCGCCGCCCGCAAGGTCGCTGGACTTCGTTCGATGCCACCCATCCGGTTCATGCTTCCGCTGAGGGTCATGTCCTGCCCTCCCGAAGGATGCGGCAGGCGGGGGGGGGCGGCTGTCCGCCACAGCCGCGCCGCGCGTCCGGAACGATGGGAAGTTGGCGGGCCGTCGAAGTGAACCGCAAGCCAGCGGTGCGCCGCAGGTCCGTGGCTGCGTTGGCCGGCCGTCATTGGGAAGCTGTCTAACGTCTTTGCAATTTTGCTGCGCAGGCTGGGCGCTGACCCGAGGCCGTGAGCTGTCAGGCGAACGGCCTCGGACCCTGATCTAACCTGCGTCAGCAAGAATTGCTAGTTAGTAGCGCGCCCCATACACTGAGCGAAGGCATCCGTGTCTCACGGGTCCAATCGTTCGATGCTCTTGATCTTCACAACCGGGCCGATCGAGCAGATGCTAACCGATTCCTTAACGAAGTCTGCCTCGAATCGCACCTGGAGGCCGTCTACTCGGAACTCCTGGGCCAATGCGTCAGGCTCATAAAGGTCCTCGGTCGTCCGGATTCCCCAGCAACCGACCACGGTGAGCGTGACGGTCCCCACCTCGTCCAGATCCGGGCCCAGGATGCCACAGGATGTCAACAGCAAGCCCATCGAGAGGGCCATGAACGTACGCAATCGGTGCCCGCCAAGCGTCACATCATTTCGCATCACACGCCTCCTGTGGCCTACGCCCGGCTCAACGGAGCCATCGGCCACGCGTGGCTTGTCATCAAGCGTCGCGACAGAGCCGGTTTAGAAGGATACGTTCCGCCGCGTTGCGATGAAAGTCAGACCGCCAGAGGGATATGATCTCTTTCGGAGCAGCGCATTCTCGTACGGGGGTCGGCGCCGCTGCCGTGCGGTTCGACCACGGGCGCTGAGTTGGTGAGTGCCTGGCTTCACGCGGCGTGGCAAGTCGGCGGCCACCTCACCCTTGACGGATCTAGCGGGTAAGCTGGCTAGACAGAAGCGCAGTGGCCGACGCGGACATCGTGATCGTCGCCGCTCACCGTCGTGAGGGGCCAAGAGCCAGAGGAAGGAGACATTCCTTGCGGTTGACGCATGAGACGCGCCCGCCCCAGACGCCGCCAGAGGTGACCGCCTCGAGCGCTTCGCACGCAATCGCCAGCCGCGAATCTTCTCTGTCGCCGCACGAAGCCACCGTAGGTCTCGTACTCGAAGCCGGCGGGTGTACCCCACTTCGGCGCGATACCGGTCGCGTCCGACACCATCCACACGACGTGACCGAGAAGGTAGTCGCGCATCTTCGAGAACGAGTCCCACGACAACAGGTAGCTCGCCGCCTTGGTCATCCCGGCGACCTTGCCCTTGGCCTCGAGGTAGGCGAGCACGCGGCCGTCCTTGGTCAACGCCTTGTCGGACAGGTCTTGCTGGATGTGGCGGTGGACCTGGATCTTGCCGCCGGGCTTGCGGAACCGGATCTCGGAGTTCGCGAACAGGTGGTTGCGCGCGAGTGCGTTGCGCATGTTGCCGACACGCGCGAGCGGATCCGGAGCCGCCGCGACCTCGTCGTCGGTCAGGTAGTGGATGTGACCGTCCTTGTCGAGCGTGAAGTAGCGCAGTGACACCAGCTCGTAGCCGTGCACCTTGAGCGCCGAGAGGCCGAAGATCAGCTGGGTCGGCAGCTGGCCACTGCGCATCGCACCGATCATGTTGCGCGTGTTGCTGAAGTTGACGCGGTAGAGGAAGTCGAGCTCGTAGCGCACGGTGGCGAGCGCCTTCTCGAGCGCGCGTTCGGCGGCGCGGCGCTTGCGAGCCTGCTTGATCTTGCTCGGCTTGCCCGACTTGGTGAGCGCCGCCGGCTCGCCGTTCTGGTTCGCGGCATTCTCGAGCGCGGCCAGCGTGCGGGGATCGCCGGCGGGCTCGAGCGAGATCGTCGTGATCTCGTCGGCGTCGGGATACACCGTGAGCGCGGTCGACAGATCGCCGCCCGAGAACGGATACACGACCTTCTTCGGCACGTTGGCCGGGACGTGCGTGGCGAAGAACGCGCGCGCCTTCTTCACCCACTTGTCCGCGTACTCGGTCTGGATCTTGTCGATCTTCTTGCAGTGGGTCGCGATCAGGGCGGGGTCGAAGCCGGCGGGCGCCGGCGCGTCGACGCACGCGCCGACGATCGCGAGCTCGCGTGCGACGGGGGTGAAGTCGTGCCCCTCGAGCGGCTCGACCTTCGGTGTCGCGGGCGCGGGAGGCGGGTCGGCGGGCGGTGCCGGCTGGGCGGCGGCGACATCCGGGGCGGGCGCGGCGACCTGCGAACCGGCGACCGTCGAGGGTGTGGTCTGTGCGGCTCCCGAGCCGGTGTTGTTGGTGGCCGGATCGGTGCCATGACAGGCCGCGAGGACGGCGGCGAGGAACACGACGTGACGCATGGCCACGGAATATGCAACGAAGCCGTGCCGGGTGCTATCGATCGCTGCCATGCCCTGCCATGCGTTCGACGACTCGACCATCCGAGACATCCTCGCAACCTGCCCCACGGTTGCCGTCCTCGGCATCCACACCGACCCCGCGAAGGCGGCGTTCTACGTTCCGGAGTACCTCCACGACGAGGGCTACCGCGTGATCGGCGTGAACCCGCGGTTCGCCGGAGACGACCTGTTCGGGGCGCGTGTACGAAATACGCTCGTGGAGATCGACGAGCCGGTCGACCTGGTCGACGTGTTTCGCCGGCCCGAGCATCTCCCCGGACACGTCGACGAGATTCTCGCGATGAACCCTCTGCCGCGCGTGGTGTGGTTCCAGCTCGGGATCCGCAACAACGCCGCGGCCCAGAGGCTCGAGGCCGCCGGGATCCGGGTCGTCCAGGATCGTTGCACGCTCGCCGACCACCAGCGCCTGCAGCTCGGCCCTCCGGCTCGCACGTAGCTCAGCTGCCGAGCAGCTGCTCGATCACGGCGTAGTCCTTCTCCCGCACACCGCCCGACCGCACGCACCGCACGTGCTGCGACGGATCGACGAATACGTGGATCGGGATCGGCGGCGAGCCCTTGAGCCCGAGCTGATCGAACCACGCGCCCTGCGCTTCGCTGTCGGCGAGCCGGAGCGTGGCGGGCGTATCGGGGTGGGTCCCCCGGAACTCGGTGACGTTGTCGGCGGTCTCGTCGACCGACACGAACACCATGTCGACCGGATGTCCCGCCGCCTCGAGCTTGGGCTTCCACTGCACGAGCTCCGGGATCTCCTTGACGCACGGGTTACACCAGGTCGCCCACACGTTGATCCAGCGCCAGGTCTTCGCCGGTGGAGGCGGCGACTCGACGAGCTTCGGCCACACCAGTGGTTTGGCATCGGCACCGGGTGTGTACGCGTCGCAGAACGACTCGACGCTGGCGCCCTGCACCTTCGCCGTCTTCGCGCCCTCGACGCGCGACGGCAGCGCTCCCGCCGGCTTGTCCTTGCAGCCGGCGAGTGCGAGCGAAAGCCCGAGGATCACAGCTGACAGTCGATCCATGCGACGAACGCGCTCCGGTTGAGCTCCTTGGTCTTGTTGCCCGCGCACTCGCCGGTCGAGCTCCGGCGCCACTGGCAGAACTCGTCGTCGAGCTGCGCGAACTCCTCGCCCAACCACAGCATCCCGACCTCCTTGTCGAGGTCGGGGTCCTGGAACCGCTCGCGCAGGTGGGTCATCACCGCCTCGGCGCGCGCCTTCGATAGATCGCGGTTGTGCGTCACCGAGCCCTCGGGCGACGCGCGCGAGACCACGAAGAAGTAGCTGGCGCCGCGCTGATCGGCGAACACCTTGTCGACCAGCGCGAGATCGTCGGCGTCGAGGTTCGACTTGTCCTTGTCGAACTGCACGATGCCGCCGCGATCTTTCATCGGCCGAAACAGCGCGTTGAAGTCCGAGCCGCTCATCGTCGCGACGTTCTTCGCCTGGACCGGCTGGCAGCCGCGCGCGGCGTTGCCGCCGACCAGCCCGCAGCTCATCAGCACGCGACGCAGGATCCGCTTGAGCTCGGGATTGCAGTACGCGACATCCGAGGCCGCGGCCACGGCGGGCTGCGCGGTCGTCGAGCTCGACGTGCGCGCTTCCTCGAGTCGATCGTCGGCGGACCCGATCCACATCGCGGTGGCGGCGGTCGGAATCGCCAGCAGCACCGCGAGCAATGCGATCCGCGCGATCACCACGGCTCACCTCGACGATAGCCTCGGGTCATCGGTTCGATCATGGCTCCTCCGTCGGCGGTGCCGGTGTGGCGGGTTTGTCCGCCGGCTTGTCCGCCGGCTTGTCCGCCGGCTTGTCCGCCGGCTTGTCCGCCGGCTTGTCCGCCGGCTTGTCCGCCGGCTTGTCCGCCGGCTTGTCCGCCGGTTTGTCCGCCGGCTTGTCGGCCGGCTTGTCCGCCGGCTTGTCGGGGTCGTCGAGCGATCCGGTGCGGTCCGGGATCTTGAACGTCGACGGATCGGTCCGGCGCGTGTGCGTCGCTCTCGTGGTGGTCGCCGTCTTCGCCGTCTTCGCCGTCTTCGTCGGCGTCGGCTTGGCGGTCGTCGACGACGCATCGGTCTTATCGGTCTTATCGGTCTTGTCCGCCGTGTCCGGCGTCGTGTTCGTGTCCGGCTTGTCCGGTGCCGCCGTGTCCTTGTCCGGCTCCGTCGGCTTGGCGGCCGTCGAGGTGTCGGATCCCGAACCCGCCTCCGGCGATGGTCGTGCAGTCTGCGTGGCCTCGATCGGGATCGGCGACAGCGTGCCGGCATCGTGTCGCTCGAGCATCCGGGCGAGCATGTACTCGAGGCCGAGGTCGACGTCCTCGTCGCACAGCTTGACGTTATCGACGAACAGCTGCGGCGTCAGCACGCGCACGTTGTTGGCGACTGCCCACCGCAGCGACTTGTTGAGCCTCGAGCGCGCCTCCGGCGACCCGATGCACGAGGCGATCGCGGGGAACTTGTCGCGCACCATCTTCAGCGCGTCGTCGGGGTGGTCCTTGGCGACGCTGCGGATCCGGTCCTGCTCGGAGAACGCCCACGCGATCACGTCGGGCGCCGATACCTGGCTATTGGTGGCGGCACACAGCACGGCTTCGCTGACGGTGCACGCGCCGGGGTGCGTGGCCTCGGTGACCATCCAGTTACAGGTGTTGTCGAGGGGAAACATGATCGCGTGACGATCGAGTCGCGACGCGAAGCCCGAGGACTGCAGCCGCTGCTCGAACGCTTTGCACGCCGGGCACAGTGGATCGAGGATCTCGATCGCCGTCGCCGCGTTGGCGTCCGGTGGATCGGAGGTGACCGGCACCATCACGTGATAGGTGTCGGTGGGCTTGACCAGCGCGTCGCAGGTGCCGAGGAACTTCTCGTGATCCGGCACCATCGCGAGGTAGAGCAGCACCGGGATCACGACGAACGCCACACCGGTGACCAGCGCGCCACCGAGGAACGAGTTCGACGCCTCGGCGTGATCGACCGACGACGTCAGGGCGGGCTCGGTCGCGGTGGCTCCACCCGTGAAGGCCGGCTCGTGCGGGAGCTCGTCGGGCAGCGGGCGTTGCTTGCGGGTGTATGCCTTCGGTGGGCTCGCCGGTGCCGAGCGCACCGCGAAGCGCCACAACAACAGTGCACCCGTCCCGATCAACGCGCTCGAGATGTAGATGCCCAGGCACAGCTTGCACACGGTCCCGAGCTGGGTGAGCGAGATCGTCAGCATCACGATCGACGTCACGACCGGAAGGGCGGACGCGAGGGCGAGGAGGGCGGTCGCGCGCACGTCGTTCTGGCGGCGCGTCAGGGCGAGGTCACCCGCGTAGAGCAGCAGGAACGCGAACACGCTCATCGCGGGAAGCGAGATCGGAATCCCTCCCCATACGGAGGTGCGGAACACCGAGGAGTACGGGCTCATCATCGCGACCTGACAGCCGGTCTCGCCCGCTTCCTTGCCGAGGCCGGGGATGAACGAGCAGTGGACCGCGTGGACCTGCCGATCCAGGTGCTGCACGAAGTCGAACGTCGACACGCCGGCGAAGATCAGGCCGAGTGCCGCTCCGACCATCACGAGCACCAGCCACGGTTTGAGTCTCACGAAGGGCGATCCTGTCACGGGTCGGACGACGCGGAAACCCCGCGCCGGATTCGCGTGGGCAGCGTTGCACTTCGGCGCGAAGGCGTTCGCGGAACAAACCGATATCATCACTGGTTGTGCCCTCACCGAGCGTTCCCATGTCACACCGAGATCTCGCCGTGCTCGCCTTGTTCGCCGCCACTGGCTGCAAGTGCAATGACACCAAGCCCACCGCTATCGGGTGGACCGCGTTATCGAATGGGAGTGGGAGTGGGAGCGGCGCGGTGACCGGCGCTGCGGCACCACTCGCCCACGAGTCCTTCTTCCGGATCGATCCCGGCCCGCGCACGCCGTGCACCGCCGGCGCAGAATGCGAGGCGCGCCTCGTGCTCACGGCGCTCGGCGACTACCACGTCAACGAGCGCTACGCGACGAAGCTGATCGTGAAGCCCGTGCTCGGCGTGAGCCTCGGCAAGGCCACGTTCGCGCTCGACAGCGCGAAGGCCGGCACGCTGACGCTGCCGTACCGCGCGCGCCGCGGCACCCACAAGGTGACCGGCACGTTCGAGCTCAGCGTCTGCAACGACCGCCACTGTCAGATCGAGTCGCCCACGATCGAGCTCGAGCTGACCGCGACCTAGAAAGAAAAGGTGCCTGCGCGGGGGGGGCGCGCAGGCGTCGACGCCACCATGGCATCGACGAGAAACGAGGTGCCCTAGTAGGCGAAGTCGGTCCACGTGCGGGCGATGCGCTGGTAGCTCGCCGGCGTGTGGACGGTGGGATCGTAGGGGGCGATCAGTCCCGCGGTCGTGAAGTCGGTGCGAATCTGGCGGTTGTCGTAGTTGAAGTTGACGACGTCTCCGTTGGCGTCGACGAAGTTCGCGAGCGCGAACGGGTGCCACGAGAAGATCTCGTCGTCGCCCCACAACTCGCCGTACGCGAGGATGTCGTCGTACCAGTTCGCGAACGGTCGACCGGCATCGCGATGGCAGGTCGAGCACGACTCCTCGGAAACCTCGATCGCGGCGGCGTTGTAGCCGCGCGGGACGATCGAACCGGTGCCGACCGCGCCCGGTGCCCACGCGACCAGCGCGCCGTCCTGTTTCCACGGCGTGCCACGCACCGACACGAACGGTGTGGTGAACAAGAGGTCGTGCACGAGCTCGGCGTCCGCGCCGGTCAGCTCGGGGAGCTCTTCGATGCCGGCGTCACGGGCCGGGAACGCACCGGGGAAGTGCGTGGCCGCGAGGTGGAACGGTGACAGGCCACCGCCGCGAAGCTGCGCGACCAGGGCGTCGAGCGCGGACGACGCGGCCCAATCCGGGCGACTGGTGCGACGCTGTTCGATGGCATCGGCGAACGCGCCCGCGGTCGGGAACGGTCGCAGCACGTCGACGGCCCAACCGTCGAGCGTCCGCGTGCGGGTGCGGATCTCGAACGGATACAACGTGTCGGCCTCCTCGAGGAACATCAGCTCGCCGAACACCGTGCCCTTCGGAAACATCCACTCGATGCGGTGGGTGTTGGTGTTGGGATCGCGCCGCCAGTGAACGGCGGGCAGGTAGCGATCGGGGGCGGCATCGGGCAGCCGCCAGAAGTCGGCGACGACCACGTTGGTCGCGGGACCGATCGGGCGCCCGAACGGAAACTGGAACACGCCGACCTCCTGGAAGATCTGCGCGTGACCACCTGGCACCGCGAGATCGATCAGCTGCGGATCGATCGTGTTGGGCCGGAATCCGATCGGCGCCACCACGTTGTCGCCGAACGAGTCCTGGTAGCCCGGCGTCAGCGCGGCGTGGTCGTACCACACCGTCCGCGGCGACTCGATCACGTCGCGGACGGCACCCGCCGGCAGACACGGTGCGCGCGAAGCAAACGTCGCGAGGCGATCGGCGGGCATGACGTCGAGCGGATGACCGGTGGTGGGAATCGCGACCGGGTCGGCGCACGGATCGGCGACGCCGGGAGGCTGGGCGTCGGGATCGCTAGAACCCGGATCGGGGTCGTCCGAGGGTGGTGGCGCGTACGCACACGCACAGACCAGCGCGAGCAGGGTCGACAGGGTCGCGAGCCTCATCGCGAGCACCATGCATCGAAGCGGGGATCGATCGCCGCGACGACGCGGCAACAGCCGATAACACTGTTGAGACTCGGTCAACACGCTATTCGCTTCGTGTGCACCGTCGTGCACGACGATCGGCTTCGCGGCCATGTTGAGAGCGCCTCAACAGGCTCTTGTGCCGGGAGCGGCGCCGGGATACCCATGTTCGTGGCGCGCGCCCGAACCAAGCCGGCCAAGCAGCCTTCCCGCAAGCCGAGCAACAAGCCGGCGGCCAAGTCTGCTCCGAAGCGCCGCGTGATCCGCCGGCTCGACAACGATCAGCGCCGCGCGCAGCTGCTCGCGATGGGGCGCGCGGCGTTCGCCGCCCATCCCTACAACGAGGTCTCGATCGACGACCTCGCGAAGAAGGCGAAGCTGTCGAAGGGGCTGTTCTACTACTACTTCCCGACCAAGCGGGACCTCTACATCGCCGGGCTCCGCGAGACCTCGCAGGAGTTGATCGACAAGCTGATCACCAACGTCGCCAAGCACACCGCCCCTCGCGAGCGCGCGCTCGCCGGCGTCGAGGCCTACCTCGAGCACGTCGAGAGTCAGGGCAGCGCGTTCGTCGCGCTCATGCGCGGTGGCATCGGCAACGATCCCGAGGTCACCGCGGTGCTCGAGCGCGTGCGCCTCGGCATCCTCGACGAGTTCATGTCGGGCAATCCGATCAGCGCCTTCCTGCGCAGCCGGCCGCTCAGCCGGATCGCGATCCGGTCGTGGATCGGGATGGTCGAGGCCGCCAGCATCGAGTGGCTGAGCTCGCGAGACCTCCCGCGGGAGACCGTCCGCGACCTGCTGGTCGACTCGTTGTTCGATCTGCTCGCGCGCGTGCTCGGACGCCGCGACCTGGCGCAGTTCACCGACTCCTGACACTCCCGGGGTGCGGGTGGGGTATTGGTGGGGCCCGCCGGCGCGTGGTGCCATGCGCGCGCGTAGAATGATCGCAGTGCTCTATCTCCACGGCGATCTCCACGGCGTGCTGGCACTGCTCGACGATCCCGATGTCACCGAGATCGTGCTCGCCTCCGGCCAACCGGTGACGGTGCGGCGGCACGGTGGGTATCGCCAGGTCGATCCCGCCCCGCTGTCGGTCGACGACATCCTCGACCTCGCCGGCGACTCGCCGCTGGCGCCAATGCTCGAGCGCGGCGATGGAGATGCGACGGTGCAGGTCCACGGCCGCCACGTGCGGATCGAGATCCATCGGTTCGGCGAACGCGTGATGGTGCGTCTGTTGCGCGGTGGGCGAACCGCGCGGATGCCCGGCACCTCGAGCGACCGCACACACCGGCCGCACCGGCCGCTCCGGCCGAGCCGGCGATCGCGTTCAAACCGCGCGCGGCCTCCGAACCCCGGAACGCTCCATCGCCCGTGCCCGCCGCGGCGCCCTCCCCCGTCCCCGCGCCCGTGGCCGCAGCCGCACCCGCGGCGGCACCGTCGGCGGTCGCGGCTCCCGGATCGCCGGCGGCAGCACCGGTCGCGCCCGCATCGCGCGGACGACGCCCCGCCCGGATCACGCTGTCGCCGGCACCACCGCGTCGCACGACGATTCCCCCACCGATCTCCGCGCCAGCGCTCCCACCGCTCCAGGCCGCCGCGCCGGCCTCCCCGATGCCCGAGCTCGTGGCCTTGATCGACGAGGCACGGCGACGCAACGCGACCGACGTCCACGTCTCCGTGGGAAAACCGGCGATGATCCGCGTCCCCGACGGCCTCGTGCCCTTGCGGACGCCGCTCGGGGCCGACGACATCGACGCGCTGCTGCTGCCGCTGCTGTCGCGCGACCTCCGCATCCAGCTCGACGCCCGCGGCTACATCGACGCCGCGATCGATCTCGGCGAGTCGCGGTTGCGCATCAACGTGTCGCGCACGCGCGACGGGCTCAAGGGTGCCTTTCGGTTGGTGATGACGCATCCGCCGACGCTCGAGGAGCTCGGGCTCCCCGCCGAGCTCGCCAAGGTCACGACGTACCACCAGGGGCTCGTCCTGATCGCCGGTCCCAACGGCCACGGCAAGACCACGACGCTGGCCGCGCTCGTCGACCTCGTCAACCGGACCAAGGCGCACCACATCCTCACGATCGAGGATCCCGTCGAGATCCTGCACCCCCGGAAGCGTGCCGTGGTCTCGCAGCGCGAGGTCGGCACGCACACGCGAACCTTCGCGACCGCGCTCAAGGCCTCGCTGCGCGAGGATCCGGACGTCATCGTCGTCGGCGAGCTCCGCGATCGCGAGACCGTGGAGATCGCACTGACCGCGGCCGAGACCGGCCACCTGGTGATGGCGACGACCAGCACGCCGTCGGCGGCCAAGACACTCGGTCGGTTGATCGACATGTTCCCGCCCGCCGATCAGTCGCAGGTCCGCGCCTCGCTCGCCGCCGCGTTGCGATTCGTGGTCGCGCAGCGCCTCTTGCCGAGCGCCGACGGCACGGGACTGGTGGCCGCCGCCGAGCTGGTGACCGGCGTGCTGCCACTCGCCACGATGATCCGCGACGACAAGCTGTACCAGCTCGGTAGCCTGCTCCAGCGCGGGCGTGCGTTCGGCATGATCCGCCTCGACGATTCGCTCGCCGAGCTGGTGCGCGCCGGCCGGATCGTCGAGCAGGTCGCACTGCGCTACGCCGACAACCGCCGCGACCTCGAGGCGACGCTGCACGGCACCAAGACCTCGACCGGTTCGATCCCGGTACAGCCGCAACAACAGACCGGCCGGTTGTTCGGCTGGGGAAAGAAGCGCAGCTGATGCCGCGCATCGATCAGTTGTTCGACGTCATGCTCGCGAAGGGCGCGTCCGATCTCCACCTGTCGCCCGGCTACCCGGTGATGTTGCGGATCAAGGGCGAGCTGGTCGCGATCAACGATCGCCCCGTCGACGCCGCGACCATCGAGTCGGTGCTGCTCGAGATCTTGCTGCCGAGTCAGCGCGAGATGTTCGCGGCCAACCACGATCTCGACTTCGCGCACGCCTACGGCGACCGCGCGCGGTTTCGCGCCAACTACTTCGGCAAGACCACGGGCATGGGCGCCGTGTTCCGGACGATCCCGACCAAGATCCTCGGGTTCGACGAGCTCGGCGTTCCCGACGGCGTGCGCCGGCTCGCGGAGCTGACCGCCGGCCTCATGCTGGTCACCGGTCCCACCGGCTCCGGCAAGTCGACCACGCTCGCCGCCGTGATCGACCACATCAACCGGACCCGCAAGGCTCACATCCTGACGATCGAGGATCCGGTCGAGTTCGTGCACCAGAGCCACGGATGTCTGGTCAGCCACAAGGAGGTCGGGCTCCACGTGCCGAGCTTCCTCGAGGCGATCCGCAGCGCCGGTCGCGAGAATGCCGACGTCATCCTGGTCGGCGAGCTGCGCGGCGCCGAGACCATGAAGGCCGCGCTCCAGCTCGCGAGCTTCGGCATCCTGATCCTCGCCACCGTCCACACCAACTCCGCCGGCGGCACGATCGATCGGTTCGTCAACGCGTTCCCCGCCGATCAACAGCCGCAGATCCGCGGGCTGCTCGCGGACTCGCTGGTCGGCATCGTCGCGCAGCAGCTGCTCAAGCGGGCAGACGGCAGTGGCCGGGTCGCCGCGCACGAGATCCTGGTCGGGACGCCGGCACTCACCGGCATCATCCGGGAGGGCAAGACCTCGCAGCTCACCTCGTTCATGCAGGCCGGGATGAGCGAGGGCATGCAGACCATGGATGCCACGCTCCTCAAGCTGGTCACCGACAAGGTGGTGACCGCCGAGGCCGCGCTCGAGAAGGCGCTCGACAAGGAGACGTTCGCAAAGTACCCGGCGATCGCGAGCGCGCTCCAGGCGTGACGCCGGGATCGCGCAAACTCGGCGCGTGCGTCGGCGGGCGGGTCCCGACGTGGACACGGTAGAACGACCGCATCCATGGACGAGTTCCGTACGGTCATCGAACCGTTTCGTATCAAGTCGGTCGAACCGCTCACATTCACCACGCACGCACAGCGCGCCGAGAAGCTAGCGGCCGCCGGATACAACCTGTTCGCGCTGCACGCCGACGACGTGCTCATCGATCTGCTCACCGACTCGGGGACCGGCGCGATGTCGGCCGAACAATGGGCGGCGCTCCAGCGCGGTGACGAGAGCTATGCGGGGTCGCCGTCGTACTTCCGGTTCGCCGACGCGGTGCGCGCGCTGTTCCCGTTCCAGCACGTGATCCCGACCCACCAGGGTCGCGCGGCGGAGAAGATCCTGTTCACGGTGATCGGCGGCGCCTCGAAGGTGATCCCGAACAACACCCACTTCGACACCACGCGCGCCAACGTCGAGGCCACCGGCGCCCGCGCCGTCGATCTCGTGATCGCCGAGGGTCGCCAGCCCGATCTCGAGCACCCGTTCAAGGGCAACATGGACGTCGCCGCGCTCGACGCGTTGATCGAGCGCGAGGGTGCGGCGCGCGTGCCGGTCGTGTTCGTCACGATCACCAACAACTCCGGTGGCGGCCAGCCGGTCAGCCTCGCCAACCTGCGTGCGGTTCGCGAGGTGTGCACGCGCCACGGCGTACCGCTGTTCCTCGACGCGTGCCGGTTCGCCGAGAACGCGTGGTTCATTCGCCAGCGCGAGCCGGGACAGGGCGATCGCGACGTCGTCGACATCGTGCGCGACATCGCGGCGCTGGCCGACGGGATGACGATGTCCGCGAAGAAGGACGGGCTCGCGAACATCGGCGGCTGGCTCGCCATGAACGACGACGCGTGGGCGAGCGAGTGCCGCAACCTCCTGATCCTCACCGAGGGGTTCTCGACCTACGGCGGGCTCGCCGGGCGCGACCTCGACGCGATCGCCCAGGGTTTGCGCGAGGTCGTGAACCACGACTACCTCCGCTACCGCGTGCGCGCGACCGAGTACCTCGGCGAGCGCCTGTCCAGGATCGGCGTGCCGATCGTGCAACCGACCGGCGGTCACGCGGTGTACCTCGACGCGCGGCGCATGCTGCCGCACATCGCACCGCTCGAGTATCCGGGCCAGGCGCTCGCGACGGCGCTCTACCTCGAGGGCGGCGTGCGTGGCTGCGAGATCGGCTCGGTGATGTTCGGCCTGCACCCCGACGGCAGCGAGACGCCCGCCGCGATGGAGCTCGTCCGCCTCGCGATCCCCCGGCGCACGTACACGCAGGCGCATGTCGACTTCGTCGTCGAGGTGGTCGAGCGCGTGCTGGCGCGTGCGACCCGGCTGCGGGGGATGCGAGATCGTCGAGCAGCCGCGGGCGCTGCGTCACTTCTCCGCGCGGTTCGAGCCGATCACTTGACGATCGATAGCAAGGTGATGTCGAACACCAGCATCCCCGCCGGTCGGCCGCTGGTCGGATGATCGCCGTAGGCGAGCGCGGCAGGGATCCAGATCCGGAACTTGTCACCCGGCGACATCAGCTGGATCGCGTCGGTCCAGCCCGCGATCACGCGGTCGAGCGAGAACCGCGCCGGTCCGCGATGAAGGCGCGACGAGTCGAACATCCTCCCGTCGGTCGTCCAGCCGGTGTAGACGACCTCGACCTCGCTCGTTGGACCTGGTTTGCGGGTTCCCTTGGCAAACGGACGGCTTCCTACCTTGCGATAGAACACTCCCTTCGGCGACTTCGACGCATCCGGGGGTGGATGGCCGACATCAGGCGGTGCCGGGATCCCTGCGATACGCCGGAGCACCCTCCATCCACGCGTCGAGCGCGCGAGTCCGACCTCTCCGACATGGAGACGCGCCACCAGATTGAAGTCCGGGTCGGTGCCCGCCTTCACGGTTCGGCTGTCGTCTCGGAGCACGAGAATTGGATCCGCTCCGTGCGGCTCGGTGAGCTCCATCGCCGTCGCTGCAAGTTCGCCCCGAGCTGCAACCTCTCGCAGTCCTGTGGCGAGCGCATCGGCGTCGGCCTTACTACGCGATTGCGCGCGCGCATCACCCGAGCTTCCTTCCCAGCCGATCGTCACCTGCTCCGCGACCCACGGACCGTTGCTCGGTGCTCGTGCAAGGACTGCAGATGACTCCAGTGGATCGGGTCGATCGAAGTTCATCGCAGCTGGCGTCACACCACGCGAGAGTACCCAGTCTCGGTAGTACGTCCCCGCCTGCCCACCGCTCGCGAGACGTTGCTTCGCTTTCGCCAGTTCCTCGTCGATCAACTGCTCGTATTGCGAGGCTGGTTTGAGTCCGCTGAGGTATTTGCCATTGATGAAGAAACTCGGGATCCCGGTGATCCTGAATTGCTTTGCCACTTCGCTCTGCTTCGCGATCACCTGCTGGCACGGACCTGCCATGTCGGCCTTGAACCGCGAGATGTCGAGCCCGACCTCGGTTGCGGCGGCAAGCGCGAACGTGCATCCCGCGGGCTTCGTCCAGCACACGGACTCGGTGGTATCGAGCTTCTTCGCATCGGCGTTGCGCCAGAGCGCGGCGTCGAGCGCAGCGAACTTGCCCTGGCGCCGAGCAGCACATGCTGCGAGCGCAGACGCCATCGTGACCTCACGTTGGTACGACACGAACTGTAGGTGGACGATCCGTAGCGAATCGCGATAGCGCTCGCGAAGCTCGCGCAACACGGCGTTCGACCTCTCGCAGTACTTGCACGCGTAGTTACTGAACCGAACCACGGTGACCGGTGCGTTCGCGGGCCCGTCTTCGAAGCCATCGGCGATCGGGATCGCGTAGGTGATCTCGGGAGCCAGCTGCCCGACGTACCACCGGGCATCCGGTCCGCACGGAAGCCGCTCGAGCTCGCGGCCGATCAGCGGCGAGATCTTCGCGGCGTCGCGCACGAGCGTCTTGACCTCGTCGCACTTGCCGTCCTGGACCAGCGGATCGGCCTTCTCGCGATACTCGACGAGCTTGTCGATCAGCGGCGCGCCGGCGAGCGCGGCATCCGGTGCGGCCCTCGCGTCGGCAGCGACCACTACGCCCGCGTCGCCGGGGCTGGTCGACGAGGACGAGCCGCCGCCGAGCGCGATCACCGCGATCACGCCGACGATCGTGGCCCCACCGACCCCGATCGCGATCGGCGTCATCGACCGGTTCGGAGGAGGTGGCGTTCCACCGGACTCCTCGGCGATCGCGGGACGCGACGGAGCCGGTCCGACTGCTGCCGCCTGTTCCGATGACGGGGACGATGCTGGCTCGCTCGGGGCCGGCGTGCTCGACGACTCGCTCGCGGTCGACGCGGGCTTCGCGACCCCGAGCAGCGTCTCGCGATGGTTGGCTTCGTCTCCTTCGGCTTCGCCACCGCGGTCGATCGCGGGAGCGGCCGGCGCGCTCGCTGCCGGCGCCGGTGATGCGCTCGGTGCCTCGGTCGGCGGGACCGTCGGCGGCACCGTCGGTGCCAGCCCCGCGGGCACCGCGATCGGGGCGGACCGGCGCGGACCGACCAGCCGTTCGACGTCGCTCATCGTCGAGGGACGATCCGCGGGCTCCTTGGCGAGCATCGATCGGATCGCGCCGTCGACCGCGACCGGCAGATCCGGCCGCAGGCTGCGCGGCTCCGGTGGCGCGAGGAACTGGTGCTTGCCGATCAGCTCGCCGGCCTCGCCCTCGAACGGCGGCCGCCCGCACACCATCTCGAACAGGATGCAGCCGAGCGCGTAGATATCGCTCCGCTCGTCGACGTGCGTGCTCGACTTGCACTGCTCCGGCGACATGTAGCGCGGCGTCCCGAAGATCATGTGGGTCGAGGTCTTGTTGCCCGGACCACCCGTGTCATCGGCGAGCTTGGCGATCCCGAAGTCGAGCACCTTCACGCGCTCGCCGAACGCGGCGACCGGATCGGGCACGATGAAGATGTTGTCGGGCTTGAGGTCGCGGTGGACGATGCCGACGTCGTGTGCCGCGGCGAGCGCCGCCGCGACCTGGCGACCGATCTCGATCGCGTGATCGACCGCGAGGGGTCCGCGTGCGAGTCGCGTGGCGAGCGACTCGCCCTTGAGGAGCTCCATCGCGATGTACGCCAGCGAGCCGCCAGGCGAGCCCGTGCCCTCGGGGCGAGCCATGCCGGCGGCCTCGCCACCCTCGGCGACGTCGCACTCGAACACCGTGACGATGCCGCCGTGATCGATCTTGGCGGCCGAGCGCGCCTCCTTGAGGAACCGCTGCAGGATCGCCGCCTTCGCGGTGTGCTCTGGCAACAGGAACTTGAGTGCACACTCGCGATCGAGCTTGGTGTCGAGCGCGACGTAGACCATGCCGAACCCGCCCTGACCCAGAAGTCGCCTGATCTCGTACTTACCGATCCGGGTCCCTTCGGCGAACACCGCCCCATAGTAACGGCTCGATCCCGAATTTCGACGACTCCGCGCGAACGAATCGGCGGCGACACCTGCGCTACAGTCCGCCCGATGCACGCGCGTCTGGTGGTTCCCATGATCTTTGTCCTGCCGCTGACTCTCGCGACCTGCTGTCCACCGGAGTCCAAGACCCCCGCGTCGCCGAACGCGGGATCGGGCGCGGGATCGGGTTCCGGCGGAGGACTGACACCCGCCGCCGATCTCGAGCACTTGAAGCAGGGCGCCAAGCTGCACGGCTTCACCGCCGCCGCGCTCTACCTCGACGATGCCGATCATCCGGTCGGCGCGCGGTTCGTGCACGACGGCACCAAGTTCACGCTCGACTACCTGCGCGTCGAGACCGCACCGCAGGGCTTCATCTGGGTGACGTCGTTCCCGACCAGCGACAAGGGCGAGCCCCACACGCAAGAGCACCTGCTCCTCGGCAAGGGTGACCGCGGCCGCCGGCTCGGCTCGAGCGAGGCGATGGAGCTCGCGCAGTCGTCGGCGTTCACCGCGCAGTGGCGCACCGCGTATCACTTCCACACGGTCGCCGGGCACGACGTGTTCTGGCCGGTATTCGGCAACCATCTCGACGCGCTGCTCGACCCCGATTACACCGACGAGGAGATCCGGCGCGAGGTCCGCAACTTCGGCGTCGACAAGGGAGACGACGGCAAGCTCCGGCTCGAGGAGAAGGGCACCGTCTACAACGAGATGGTTCGCACCTACGAGAACCCCGACGTCGTGATGTGGCGACAAATCGGCCAGCTCGTCTACGGGCCCAAGCATCCGCTCGCGCTCGACTCCGGCGGCCTGCCGTCGGCGATCCGAGAGATGACGCCCACCGACATCCGCACGTTCCACGCCCACGCCTACCACCTGTCGAACATGGGCATGATCGCCGCGTTCCCGTCGTCGATGTCGCTCGACGACGTGCTGACGCACACCGACAAGATCCTCACCAGCGCGCACGACCCCAACGCGCGCGGCCCGGTGTCCACCGAGGCCGATCTGCCGCCGCCGTCACCCGCCGCCCCCGGCACGCTACGGATCTCCGACTATCCGTACGCCGACGCCACCAACCCCGGTCCGATGATGTTCGCCTGGCCGGCGACCCGGCACCTCGACGATGCCGAGCGTCTGCTGATGGGGCTGTTCCTCGACGCGTTCGCCGGCGACGAGAGCACCACGCTGTACAAGAAGCTGATCGATAGCAAGACCCGCGTGCTCGACGTCGGTGCCAGCGGCGTGTGGGCGTACACCACCGACGACCAGGGCCAGCCGGTCTACATCGGGCTCTCGGGGTGCAAGCCCGACAAGCTCGACGACAAGACGCTCGGCGAGGTCCGCACGTTGATCGACGGCGAGCTCGCGCGGATCGCGAAGCTGCCCGCCGGCGATCCCGAGCTGGTCGCCCTCGACGCCCGCGTGCAGAGCCGCATCGTCGATCTCCAGCGCCGGCTCAGCAAGTTCCTCGATTCGCCTCCCGGCTTCGGGTTCCGCGGCACCGGCTCGGGGTGGATGGATCACCTGCAGTCGCTGTCGAAGTCGCCCGGGTTCGAGAAGTCGCTGACGATGAGGCCGGCGCTCGCGAAGATCCGCGAGGTCCTCGCGGCCAAGGGCAACCCGTGGAGCGAGCGGCTGCGCGCGTGGGGCCTCCTCGAGACGCCGTTCGGCGCGGCCGCCAAGCCGAGCCCCGCCTATCGCAAGCAACTCGATACCGAGCGCACGCAGCGCATCGACGACGAGCTCGCCAGGCTGGCCAAGCACTACGGCACCAAGGACAAGGCGGCCACCCTCGCCCGCTACGCCCAGGACTACGACGCCGAGACCAAGAAGCTCGACGACGCCGCGCGGTCGGTCGCGCTCCCCGAGCTGGTGACCAGCCTGCCGATGACGCTCGACGACGAGCTCGAGTACACCACCGGCACCACCGCGCACGTCAGCTCGTTCGCCGCCACGTTCGATTCGATGGCGAGCGCGCGGGTCCAGCTCGCGTTCGATCTGCACGGTGCGGTCGAGCCCGACGATCAGCTCTACCTCGCCGCGCTGCCGGCGCTGCTTTCGGATGCCGGCGTGATCGTCGACGGCAAGCCGATCCCCGCCGACCAGATGCGCGAGCAGATCCGCAAGGAGATCCTCGAGCTGAGCGTCTACTACACGAGCTCGTTCAAGCCGTCGAACGAGAAGCGCGGCGGCCGCATCGAGCTGGTCGTCGCGGGTGCCGGCAACGGCGCCGACGAGACCCGCACCGCGATCGAATGGATGAAGCGCGTGCTGCTGTCGCCGGACTGGCGAGTCGACAACCTGCCGCGCCTGCGCGACCTGGTCGACCAGCGGATCACCGGACTGCGTCAGATGATGCTCGGCGCCGAAGAGCGCTGGGTCAACGATCCACGCGACGCGTGGCACTTCCAGTCGCGACTGCAGGCGCACACGTCGTCGTTCCTCACCGAGCTCCACGACCTGCATCGCCTGCGGTGGCAGCTCCTCGATCCGCAGGACGCTAAGGTCACCGCCGAGGTGTCGCGGTGGCTCCTATCGCTCCCCGCGGTGAGCCGCCACCCGCGCAAGCAGCTCGCGGAGCTCGCACACGCGCTCGCGACGCTCGAGTCCAAGACCCCCGCCAAGCTCCCCGGTGGCGTCGCCGGGCCGTATCGCACGGCACGCGCCCTGTCCGCGAAGGCCAAGCCGCTCGCGATCGCTGCCGGGAAGGATCTCGCCGCGACGCTGGCCGACCTCCCCGACGATTCGCTGTCGGCCGACTGGCAGTACCTCGCGCGCGAGATGGCGCACGATCTCCGGATCGGCGCCGCCAAGGCGCTCGACAAGATCGCGGGGGTGCGCGAGCAGATCGTCCAGCCCGGACGGGCGCGCCTCGTCGAGGTCGGTTCGACCGCCTCGCAGCAGGCGATCGCCGGTGCGGTCGCCGAGCTCCTGAAGGCCCTGCCCGCACGCGGGGGCGCCGACATCCCCGATCCCAGCGGTACGCCGTTCCGCGATCGCCTGCGCGGTCGCGAGCCGAAGGCGACCGATCCGATGTTCGTCGGTCTGTTCGCACCGGGCACGTCGAGCGGCGTGTTCGTCAACGAGGCGCCGACGACCTGGTACACCGACACCTCCGACGACAGCGTGCTCGACTACCTGGCGTCGAACCTCTACACCGGTCACGGCGGCCATAGCATCTTCATGAAGACGTGGGCCGCGGGCCTCGCGTACTCCAACGGCGTGCGCCCGCACCTCGATACCGGCGTGCTCGTGTACTACGCCGAACGTACGCCGCTGCTTCCGCAGACCATGCGGTTCGTGATCGACCAGCTCGAGAAGGCCAAGCCCGATCCCAACATCGTGCGCTACGCGATCGCGACCGCGTTCTACTCGCGGGTCGCGAGCGGCTACGAGTCGCGGGCTGCCGCGATGGCCGCCAACCTGGCCGACGGCCAGACTCCCGATGTCGTGCGCGCGTTCCGCGAGCGCATCCTGGCGATCGCCAAGCGGCCCGATCTCGCCACCACGCTGTTCGAACGCATGAAGAACACGTACGGCACCGTGCTCCCCGGCTACGGGAGCACGAAGTCGCATCCGGACCCCAAGACCACGTACTTCGTGATCGGCCCCGAGAAGCAGCTGTCCGCCTGGGAGGACTACCTCCACGGGACCTACGGTAAGTCCACGAAGCTATGGCGGCTTTATCCGCGCGACTTCTGGATCCCGGCCTCGTCTTTGTGATCGAGAATCGCCTGCCGCGACGACGGTAAGCCGCTACCATCTGCCCATGACCCTCCCCGCCCCTCCACCCGGTCCGCCGTATCAGGCACCTCCGCCGGGGTACCAGGCGTATCCGCCTCCGTACCGCCCGCCGGTCTCGATCAAGACGCTCGGGATCCTGAACCTCGTGTTCGCGGGGCTCGGGGCGATCGGCCTGTTGTTCACCTGGAGCATGTACTTCGGCGGTCTCCGCCTCGGACCGCGCAATCCGGTCGTCGAGATCGCGCATCGCTCGCCCGAGTACATGACGTTCCTCAAGTTGTCGCTGCTGATGAGCATCGTCGCGATCGGCGCGCTGGTGGCGAGCGGCGTCGGGCTCCTCAAGCTCAAGCCGTGGGGACGCAAGCTCGCGATCGCCTACGCGGTGGTCTCGGCCGTCTCGGCGGTCGTCGGCCTGGTCATGACGCAGCACTACGTGCTCGGCCCGCTGTCGCGCATGCACGGTCCGGCCGCATCCGGCGGCATGATGGGTGGCTACATGGGCGGCATCCTCGGGATGGTCTACCCGACGATCTTGTTCGTGTTCATGTTCCGGCGGAACGTCGTGCTCGCGTTCGAGCCACCGGTACCGCCTGCGCGCGTGGTCTAGCCGATCGTCGGTTCGTCCGAGCGCTGACGCGCGGCCGCCGAACGAGAGCGCCGGCGGGTGACGGCGCGGATCAACCTGGTATCGTGCGGTCATGCCGCGTCGCTCGTTCGATTTCACCTCCACCCCGCGCGACACCGTGCTGCTGCTGCACGGGATGATGTTGATGTCGGACTTCCGCGACGAGGACATGTCGAGCGTGTTCGACTCCTACGTCCACACCATCCCGGAGCTGCGCGACGCCGACATCGGCAAGCTCAAGGAGCGTGTCGCGACGCTGCGGCTCGAGCGACCGAAGGCCGAGTGGGCCTCCGTGCTGTCCGAGATCTCGAGCGAGGTGGTCAAGCAGAAGACGTTGATCCTCGCGCTCGACATCGCGATGGCGAGCGGCGGCATGGTGGATCCCGCGGAGGACGATCTGCTCGACGACATCCGCACCGCGCTCGGCATCGATCTCGAGTTCGCTGCCAACATCGTCGACGTGCTGTCGATCAAGTACGCCACGTAGTAGCGTTCGCGGCATGTTCGAGTCGGCGGAGCTGGGGCACGAGATCGCCAAGGAGCGCTTCGAGCGCGAGGTTCCCGAGCTTCGACACGACCTGCTGACCGCGCAGTACGAGCTGGTCAAGAGCCGGGCGTTCTCGACGGTGATCCTGATCGGCGGCGTCGACGGAGCCGGCAAGGGCGAGACGCTCAACCTGATCAACGAGTGGATGGATCCCCGGCACATCCAGACCAACGCGATCCGACCGGTAACCGACGACGATCTCGAGGGCCGGCCGCGGATGTGGCGGTTCTGGCGCGCGCTGCCACCGCGCGGGCGGATCGCGGTGTTCGTGGGCTCGTGGTACTCGAGACCGTTCATCCGCCGGGTCAACGGCGATCTCAAGCGCGCCAAGTTCGACCGGGAGCTCGAGCAAGTGCTGCGGTTCGAGCAGATGCTGACCGACGAGGGCGTGCTGCTCCTCAAGTTCTGGCTCCACCTGTCGCGCAAGCAGCAGAAGAAGCGGTTCGAGAAGCTCGAGAAGAAGAAGGCGACCGCGTGGCGGGTGACCGACACCGATTGGAAGCACCTCGAGATGTACGACCAGTTCCAGTCGGTCGCCCAGCACATGCTTCGCGAGACCAGCACCGGCAACGCGCCGTGGCTCGTGGTCGAGGGACGCGACGAGCGCTACCGCAGTCTCACGGTCGGCAAGACCATCCTCGAATCGATGCAGCGACGGCTCGAAGCCCCGCGCGAACGGCGCGTCACTCGAGCCCCCGCGATCGTGCCAGCGATCGACGGCGTCTCGATCCTCGACCGGCTCGATCTCGAACGGAGCGTCGACAAGAAGCAATACGCCGACGAGCTCGGCGAGGTGCAGGGTCGGCTCAACGCCCTGACCCGCCACAAGCGGTTCGGCGACATCTCGGTGGTCGCCGCGTTCGAGGGTTGTGACGCCGCGGGCAAGGGCGGCGCGATCCGGCGCGTCACCCAGGCGCTCGACGCCAAGAAGTACGACGTGATCCCGATCGCGGCGCCGACCGACGAGGAGCGGTCACGACCCTACCTGTGGCGGTTCTGGCGACACCTCCCCGAGCGCGGACGGATCGCGATCTTCGATCGGTCGTGGTACGGGCGCGTCCTGGTCGAGCGGATCGAGAAGTACTGTGGCGAAACGGACTGGATGCGCGCTTACGGAGAGATCAACGACTTCGAGGAGCAGCTGATCGACAACCGCACCGTGGTGGTCAAGTTCTGGTTGCAGATCAGCCAGGAAGAACAGCTGCGACGATTCCAGGAGCGCGAGACGACTCCGTTCAAGCAGCACAAGATCACCGACGAGGACTGGCGCAACCGCGAGAAGTGGGACGCCTACAACATCGCCGTGTGCGAGATGATCGATCGCACGAGCACCGAGCGCGCCCCGTGGACGCTGATCCCGGCCAACGACAAGTACTACGCGCGGCTCGCGGTCCTCCGCACGTTGATCGACGCGATCGAGTCCGCCCTGTAGCCGAGTCGAGATGGCCAGCGGACGTGATGGCGGTGGCTCACGACGCCGGAGCCCGTGCCACCACGTACATCACCGGGGATGACGCCGTGAACACGACGGTGTTGAGCCCCGACATGTCGTTCGGGAAACCCGTCACCGCGCTGTTTTCGAACGTTCTCACGGTCAGATCGTTTGCGTCGTGGGGCTCCACCTTCACACTCGCCGAATCCTGGAACATCGCGACGACCCACCGCACCTCACCGACCTCGAAGTGAATCGGGGTAGCGAGTTCGAACTCCACCGGGTCGTTGCTCGTGATCGACTTCATCAGGGAAGGACCATTGGCCGAACCGGGAATTCCTCCGTCGTCCTCGAAGACTCCGACGACGACATCGCTGGTCGGTGCATTCAGCGACGGCACCATTCCGATCGCGGCCAGATCGAATGGCTGATCGAACACGATGCGCTCCGCAACGAACAACGGCGCATCCACGGTTGCCTGTCCCAACCCGACCGCGGTCGGTGATGTTTCGAATCGGCCGATCACGCGATCGACATCGAACTGCAGCGTGTACTGTCCTGGATCCGCATCATCACCATCGATGAACGCCGCGAGATCGATCGTCTGGTGAGCGAGCTCGCGCGGCCGCCAGGTCAGACTCGCATCCACCACCCCACCGGGTGGAACCGGCATCTCGGTGGGTGGCGTGTCGTCGAAATCGCCGGTGGTCGCCGGTGACGCCATCGTGCTGAGACTCACCGAGTGCCCGGCGTCGGCCTTGATCGTCACCATCACCTGTGCGGTCGCGGTCTGGGGGATCCGCAGGGTTTGCGGTTCGATGGACGCCGTCACGATCGGCATACCGGCGGCATCGGGGGGGCTCGGTCGAGATCCAACACGAGATCGCACGCCGGCAGGACCAGCAGGATCAGCAGGGCCACTCCGCGCCACACGTCTCGCATGGTATGTGAGCCCCTCGAAGACTTCAATATCCAGGCTTTCTAGGCCGCGGATCCTGGTGAACTGCCTCACCGAACGACTCGACGCCGACCTCGAAGACGAGCGAGGATCTCGGACTCCGACGGTGAGGATCGACTCCCCGATGTTCATGCGCTGCATCACGCTCGCGACCACGGTCCACGTCCGCTCGACGTTCGAGGGAAACTAGTGCCCGACCCTCTCAACCTCGCCGAGCTCGAGCGAATCGCGCACGACCGCCTTTCCCGCATGGCGTGGGACTACTACTCGTCGGGGGCCGACGACGAGCGCTGCCTCGCGCGCAACCGCGAGGCGTTCGACGAGCTGCGCCTGCATTACCGCGTACTGGTCGACGTCCACGAGCGCTCCCTCGCGACCGAGGTGCTCGGTCACCGTCTCTCGATGCCGGTCGTCGTGGCACCCACCGCGTTCCACAAGCTCGCGCATCCCGACGGCGAGCTGGCCAGCGTGCGCGCCGCCGGAGAGGCCGGGACGCTGTTCGTGCTGTCGACGCTGTCGAACACCGCCGTCGAGGACGTCGTGACCGCCGCGACCGGGCCGGTGTGGTTCCAGCTCTACGTGTATCGCGACCGCGCGGCCACCGAGGCGCTGGTTCGTCGGGTCGAGGCCGCGGGCGTGCGTGCGCTGGTCCTCACCGTCGATGCGCCGCTGCTGGGACGCCGCGAGCGCGATGTCGTCAACGGGTTCGCGTTACCGCCGGAGCTGAGCGTCGAGAACCTCCACGGCCTCGGCGACCGCGCAGATCCGGCGCAGCTGACACGGGTGACCGCTGCGGGACGCGAATCCGGGCTGGCGGCGTACTTCGCGGAGCTCCTCGATCCGAGCCTGACCTGGGATGCCGTCGAGTGGCTGCGCTCGATCACCGAGCTGCCGGTCCTGGTCAAAGGCATCGTGCGTGCCGACGACGCGGTGCGTGCCGTCGAGCGCGGGGTTGCCGGGATCGTGGTGTCCAACCACGGCGGCCGTCAGCTCGACGCGTCACCGGCAACGATCGAGGTGTTGCCACGAATCGCCGAGGCGGTCGCGGGTCGCGCGGAGCTGCTGCTCGACGGTGGCGTGCGCCGCGGGACCGATGTCGTCAAGGCGCTGGCGTGCGGTGCGCGCGCCGTGCTCGTCGGGCGGCCCGTGCTGTGGGGGCTCGCCGCGGGAGGACAGGCGGGCGTCGCGTCGGCGCTCGAGGTGCTCCGGCGCGAGCTCGATTCTCGCGTTCGCGCTGTGTGGCTGTCCGGACGTCGACAGCGTCACCCGCGATCTGATCGCGCCGTAGCCGTCAGTCGCCGAACGCTTCGAGCGCCGCACGCGCGACCACGTCGCCCTGCTCCTGCACGAAGTGACCGGCGTCGGCGAGCTCGAGCGGCGCCGGACAGCCGCGGATCATCGTGCGCATCATCGCCATCACCGGCGGACCGAGCACCGGATCCTTCATCCCGACCGCCATGAACGTCTTGCCGTTCCAGGTCTGGCTCCAGAACGCCGCCGCGCGCTTGCTGATGTCGACGCCATCCATGTCGGGTGACACCGGCACCAGCTGCGGGAACGCGCGTACGCCGGCCTTGTAGGTGGCGTCGGGGAACGGCGCGTCGTACGCGGCGAGCTCGGCGGCGGAAAGGCCGCTCGACGATCGAGCGATCAGCTTGCCGACCTCGAGGTCGGGCGTGCGCGCGACGTACGCCTTCCACTCGTCGAACCCCTTGCCCGCGGGCACGCCGAGCCCGAGGGCCGTGTTCATGATCAGGAGCCGATCGACGAGCTCCGGGTGATCGACCGGAAGCGTGAGCCCGAGGACGCCGCCCCAGTCCTGGCACACGAGCGTGACGCGCGAGAGTCCCAGTCGCTCGACGAACGCGACCAGATGACCGCGGAAGAACTGCCACGAGTAGTCCGACATCTCGCGCGGCTTGTCGGAGCGGCCGAACCCGAAGAAGTCGGGCGCGACCACGCGACCACCCGCACGAGCGAACACCGGGATCATCTTGCGATACAGAAAGCTCCAGGTCGGCTCCCCGTGAAGGCACAAGAACGTGTGCTTCGCGTCGCGCGGTCCCTCGTCGATGTACGCCAACCGCAGGCCCTCGTAGCCGGACAGATCGTCGAGGTAGTGCGGCGCGTAGGCGAAGTCGGGAAGCTTCGCGAACCGTTCGTCGGGAGTGCGAACCGCGGCAGGTGGCATTTCGAAGTCGTATCACACGGGCCCGGGGTACTATCCGCGAGCACCTCACATGGGCGTGATCAAATCGATCGAGTTGTTCTATCAGGAGGGCTCCTCCGACAAGGTCTACAACGCGTCGATCGTCGAGGACGGCGGCACGTACACCGTCGAGGTCGCGTGGGGTCGTCGCGGCAGCACGCTCAACCGCGGGACCAAGGCGGTGAAGGTGCCGCTCGCGACCGCGCAGAAGAAGTACGACTCGCTGGTTCGCGAGAAGACCAACAAGGGCTACCAGGCGGTCACCGCCGAGGTTCAGCCCGCGGCCGTCGCGCCGCCGGTCGGCGAAGGTTCCGGCAGCAAGGCCCCGCGGGCGCGCGCCAAGGTCGGTCACGCCGGACAGCTGCTGACCGCGCTCGACGAGAGTGACCTCACGAGATTCCTCGGCGACGACACCATGATCGCGCAGCAGAAGATCGACGGCATGCGCGTGCTGGTCACCGTCGGCGACGAGCTCGTCGTCACCAACCGCGACGGCCAGAAGACCACGCGCGTCGACCTGCGCCAGCTCGAGGGGCTCGAGTATCTCCCGGCCGGCACCGTCGTCGACGGCGAGCTGCTCGACGACGGCTACTGGCTGTTCGACGTGCTGCAGTTCGGTGGCGACGACGTGCGAAAGCGCGGTTACCTCGAGCGCTGGGAGCTGCTCGAGAACGAGCTCGAGCCGGCGCTGTCCGGTGACATCCGGATCGTCCCGATCGCGAAGGGCAAGAAGCAGAAGGCCAAGCTGCACGACAAGCTGCGTGCCGCGGGTGCCGAGGGCATCGTGTTCAAGCATCGCGAGGCGCCGTACACGCCGGGCCGGCCGTCGTCGGGCGGACCGCAGCGCAAGCACAAGTTCGTCAAGAGTGCCGACGTGGTGATCGTCGAGAACGCGGGCAACGCCTACATGATGGCGGTCTACGACGGGAGGCAGCTGGTCGAGGTCGGCAAGGTGTTCGCCGGCACCACCAACGCGTCGCGGAAGCAGCTCGATGCGGCGCTCGGCCGGGGCGAGCACCCGATCGCCGAGGTCCGGTACCTGTACGCGTCGGACGAACACCAGCTCTACCAGCCGGTGTTCGTGCGCACCCGCGGGGACAAGCCCGAAACCCAGTGCGTGCGGAGCCAGCTCCAGCAGACCTGTCGGGCCGTGATCGTCTAATCCGGACGGGTGTCAGACCGATCCGCTATCCCATCCTGGATGCGGATCTACTTCGTCGGCAGTCACGCCACCGGCAAGACCACGTTGTGTCGCTACGTCAGTCGCCGGTTCGGGCTACCGATGATCAGCGAGGTCGCACGCGCGGTGCTCGCGGAGATGGAGACCGGGCTCGATGCCCTCCGCACCGACATGGACCTGGTCGCCGAGTACCAGGAACGGGTGTTCGCGCGCCAGGTCGCGGTCGAGCACCAGCACGACGGCAAGTTCGTATCCGATCGCGCGTTCGATAACGTGGCGTACGTTGCCGAGCACACCACCAACGCGGCCACGATGATGAGCGACCCGCGATTCCTCGACTACATGAAGTGGGTCGCGGAGGGGATCGTGTTCTTCCTGCGCCCGCACCCGTCGCTCCTCAAGGACGATGGCGTGCGCGCGGGCGTGTCGTGGGACTCGGTGTTGCGGATCGACGGCATGGTCAAGCTGATGCTCGAGCAACACCGCGTCAGCTACCTGCCGGTCGAGAGCGTGTCGATGCAAGAGCGCGTACGCGCGGTCGAGTTCGTGCTCGCGCGGTGCGGTCTCAGCCCGGTGGCCGAGGCGACCGACCCGGCGAACCGCCGACGACACCGGCCGCAGACGGTGCCGCCGATCGCGGCACCCCCGGTCAAACCGGTTCCGACGCCGTCGCCGACGCTCGACGCGTGGCCGTACGCGCTGGTCGATAGCGGCGATCACGAGGCGTAGCCCACGCTCGGTTCGGCTCGGCTCCACGCGCCGTGGTAGCGTGGGATCGATGGAGGTGTCCGGATCAGCTCTGTTCGAAGCGCTGGTCGATGCCGTGGTCGCGATCGATTTGAGCGGCACGATCGTGGCGGCGAACCCGGGAGCGGCGACCCTGTCGGGCTACTCCGCCGAGGAGCTGGTGGGAAAACCGGTCGGAGAGGTGTTCGTCGACGAGCTGTCCGGAATCCGTACGCGCGTTCGCCAGAAGATCGCCAGTGGCAATCCGCTGCGCCGCGAGGAGTCGTGGATGGTGTGCCGGAACGGCGATCGCATTCCGGTATCGATCACCGGTTCGCCGGTCGTGGAGGACGCCAGGGTCGAGGCCATCCTGATCGTCGCGCGCGACGCTCGCAAGCTCGAGCAACTCCGGCGCCAGCTGTTGCTGGCGGAGCGGCGCGCGATGCTCGGGATACTCGCCGGCGGCGTCGGGCACGAGCTGCGCAACATCGCGCAGGTCCAGATCGGCGCGGTCGACACCTTGCAGTACGCGCTCGACACCAAGGGTGATCTGGCCGAGGCCGTCCAATCGGTGGTGCGCGATCTCGAACGGATCGGCGAACACGTGATGACGCACGCCAACCAGCTCACGCGGCTCGCCAAGCCGCAGCGCGAGTCGATCGAATCGCTCCGCCCCGACGAGGTGATCGGCGATGTGGTCAAGCTGCTGTCTACCGGCGGCAAGCTCCGCGGCATCACGATCGAGACCACCGACGGCAGCGAAGGGCTGGTCGCACGGACCAACCGCGCGCGCCTCGAGCAGGTGCTGTTCAACCTCGTGATCAACGCGACCGAGGCGATTCGACCGCCCGGCGCGATCTCGATCGGTACATTCGCCGAGTCCCGGCCCGACGGTCATCGGCGACTCGTGTTCGAGGTCCGCGACACCGGCTCGGGCATGACGCCCGAGGTCCACGCACGCATGTTCGAGCCGTTCTACACGACCAAGGGCGAGCGTCAGGGCACCGGTCTCGGACTCGCGATCGTGCGCGATATCGTCGACAGCTACGCGGGCAAGATCGCGGTCGAGACCGCGATCGACCAGGGCACGACGATCCGGTTCGACGTTCCCGCGGTCGTCGAAGACTGATCAGCTGCGCACGAACGGGTTGGCACGCACCTCGTCGCCGATCTTGGTGTTCGGACCGTGTCCGGGGATCACGAGGGTGTCGGGATCCTTGTCGAACAGCCGCTCCTTGATCGAGCGCAGGATCAACTGGCCGTCGCCACCCGGGAGATCGGTGCGGCCGATACTGCGACGAAACAACGTATCGCCCGCGAACAGCAGCGCCCCGGCGTCGGGATCGTGGATCTCGAAGCACACCGAGCCCGGCGTGTGCCCGGGCGTGTGGATCACCGTGAGCTCGCGCTTGCCGAGGACGATCTTGTCGTCGTGCTCGATCCAGCGCGTCACCGGCGTGGTCGGCTTGACCTTCCAGCCGAACATCGCGGCCTGCATCTCGATGCCGTCGTACAGGAACGCGTCGCCCTCGTGCAGACAGACGTCGCCGCCGTGCTGTTGCCTGACGGTGCTGGTGCCGAAGATGTGATCGAGATGCGCATGGGTGTGGATGATCGAGCGCACCGTGAGGTCGTAGTGCGCGATCACCTCGGCGATCTTCTCGATCTCGCCGCCCGGATCGATGATCACCGCGTCCTTGGTGTCGGCGCAGGCAAGGATCGTGCAGTTGCACTCGAACGGTCCGGCGGGAAAGGTCTCGCGAAGCAGCATGGGAACGCCCCACCTTACCAGGAGACCGCACCGAGTCGTCGTCGTGCGGAATCCTCGTACAGAGCGGCGCGCAGCCACGCACGGGCGAACGCGTCTCGATCGACCGCCCGCCGCACACCGGTGGCCGAGCGCGTGGTGTCGTGCGCGAGCGCCGCGAGGTCGCGCAACACGAGCGCGCCTCCGGAGAGAGCGCGCTCGTCGAGCTCGGCGGCCTCTCGCTCGAGCTCGGCGATCGCGTGCGTGGGTAACGTCCCGGTACCGCCGAGGACGGCGCGCTCGACGCGTCGCCGCAACGTTGCCAGCAGGTCGATCTCGAGCGCGGCCGTCTCGGGCGACGACGCGGCGAGCGCGACCTCCTCGGCGTCGATCCCGCGCGGGATCGAGAGCCGGTCGTAGTGGACGTTGGCGCGGCCGTGCCACGCCTCGGCGAGCACGAGTCGCGATTCGCCGGGCGCCGGGCCGATCGCCAGGAGCTCGAGCTCGCGCGGTGCCGCGATCCGGATGCGACCGATCGCGCGGACGCGCAACCCACTCGCGCGGCCGAGCACCACGAGGTTGTCGCGCGCGGCGAGGACGCGCTGTTCGTGGGCCGTGGTCAGCCGCACGAGCACCTCGCCCTGCGCGAAGATCGCGACGCTCGCGGACCCGGCGAACACCGTTCCCTCGAGGTACCCGAAGTCCCACCCCGCGGGCCGCAGCTCGTCGGGTAGCGCGGCATGCTCGGCGATCTCGGCCAGCTGATCGGCGAGCGGCATCGCGAACCGAGATGCGATCGGAAGCGCATCCCACCGCGACGCCTCGGACGAGCGCACCGCGCGAACCTTGGAGCCGGCCCCGAGCCGGCCATCGGCCGATGCGGTGGCACCGCTGACGAACAGGCCGGTGCGGCACAGCTCGCGGTGTGGCAACACGGCATCACCGATGCCAGCGGCGGCGTCGTAGGCACCCGCTGCACGACCGGCATCGCCGGGCGCGACATCGGATCGCGTGTACATCCGGCCGCGGTCGTCGATCAGGTAGGTCGAGGCTCCGGCATAACCGCTACGCGCCACCACGGCCTCGGTCAGCACGCCGCGGAGCTGGAGGTTGCCGGCAGATCGATACTCGCGTCGCGCAGAGCCGACCAGCGCGGGCGAACGATCGCCGCCGGCGAGCTGGTGGGCGACCCCGAGCGCGTCGCGAAGGTCGCCGGTCAGCACCTCGAGTGCGAACTCGGCACGATCCGCACGCAGCTCGCGGATCGAGCGCAGGATCCGGGTCTGGGTCTGCGCGAGGCGGTGCAGACCCTCGCTGCGGCACCCGTGGATCGCGCGCAACAGCTCCGCCTGGACGAAGGCTCCCGCGGATTCGGCACCGCCGGCGAGCACGTCCGAGAGCACGCGACGTGCGCGGTCGGCGGCCCGCGCGGCATCGGCGGACAGCTCGATGGCGGACGGTGGCGCGTCCTCGGCAACAGCACCATCGGCCTCGTCGGAGGCGACATCGGCCGGCTTGGCATCGGAGGGCTCGAGCAGGGCCACCACCGCGGCGACGTGCAGACACCGGGGCTGGAGCAAGCACGAGCACGTCAGGGTGGTGATCACACCGGCGTCGGCCGAGAGCTCGACGACCTCGCCCTTGTCGGTGGTCACGCTCGTCGCCGTCCACGTCCAGCGCTCGGCGAGCGTGGGGTCGGCGTCGAGCTTCTTGATCAGGCGCGGCGGGATCGCGGCGGTGAGCGACGCCGCGAGGTCGGCGGCGATCTTGAGGTCCTTCGCCGTCATCGCACCTGCTCCCCGATCCAGCGCGCGAGCTCGAGCGGGGTCAGCGCGGCCACCGGCATGCCGGCCCCGGCCACCTGCTCCGCGATCGGCACCGCGTAGCGCGGCGCACCGCGATCGTCGAGCGCCGCGAGCCCGAGACACGTGACCCCGGCCTCGACCAGCCCGCGCACCTCGGCTAGCAGGCCGTCGATCGAGAACCCCTCCTCGAAGTCCGACACGCAGATCACCATCGTGCGTTGCGGCACGGTGACCAGCGAGCGCGCGTAGCGGAGGCCCTTCGCGATGTGGGTCCCGCCGCCCACCGCGACCTCGAGCAACAGCGCGAGCGGATCGTGCGCGTGATCCGAGAGGTCGACGATCTCCGTCGAGAACGTCACGAACTTGACGTCGATCCACGGCACCGACGACAGGATCGCCGCCATCATCGCGCTGTAGATCACCGACGGCTCCATCGATCCAGACACGTCGACCACCAGTACGACGCGCCAGTCCATGTGCCGCCGCATGCGGGCCTTGAAGTACAGCCGCTCGGGAACCACGGTCACTCGCTCGCCCTCGATCTGCGTACGAGCGAGGTTGGCGGACACCGTGCGAGGCAGGTGGAGCGTCGCCGACGGACGCCGGGTCGCGCGCGCTCCGAGGACGCCGTGGAGCGCCGGGCGCACGCGCACCGCGAGCTCGCGGACGAGATCGTCGACGACGCGACGGATGATGGCGCGCAGCTGGCCGAGCTGGGACTCGCCGAGGCCACCCTTGAGCGACAGCACCTGCTCGAGCAGCTCGACCGACGGCGTGACCTGGGCCGGATCGAGCTCGAGCAACGCGCCCACCCTGCCCTGCTGCGCCGCCTTGGCCGCGACCTCCTCGAACACGGAGGCGCCGAACAGCGCCTCGATCTCGTCGCGCCACGCGCGCACCGTCGGATACCCCGCCTCCTGACCACCCCCGCCGGCCTGCTCGCGCGACCCCTCGCCGTGACCATTGCCGTACAGCTCGTCGAGCGCCGCCGCGGCTCGTCGCGCGCGCGGCTTCATCTGCTCGCGTTCGTGGCCGAGGATCATGCGCCAGCGATCGCGCACGTCGATCGCGTGGCCCGGCACGGGTCGGTGCACCACGCGCGTCCCGGTCGGCAAAGTCCCCTCGACGACCAGCTCCGGTCGCGGGATCCGATCCGCGGCCGCGCGTCCCGCGGCATCCGCGTGCGCCGCGGCGGCGAGCAGCGCGGCGGGGATCGCGATCGCGACGTCGAGCCCCTGCCCCCGCGCATCCGTCTCGCCGAGCCGTTCACCGAGCGAGCCGAGCAGCCGCCGGCGACTCGCGGTCGACAGCGTCTCGAAGCCCTCGCGCAGCGCCGCCACGCGTTCGAGGAACTCGGCGTCCGCGAGCTGCTCCACGCGGTCGCACAGCCCGTCGAGGAAGACCGGTGCCGATTCGAACAACGGACCGGCGATCGAGATCGCGCCGCGCACCCGGGCGGCGAGTGCGCGACGGGTGTCGAGATCGACCGCGGCGTCGAGCCACGCGCCGATCGTCGCCGACAGTTGTTCCGGCGTGCGCGTTCCGATCAACACCTGCACCACCGACGCCGCACCGGCGATCACCGGCATCCCCATGTCGACCAGCTGATCGACACTCCACCGGAGTCGACCGTCACCCAGCTCCGCGTGCTCGGGACGCTCGAGAACACGCACCAGCTCCGCGAGCGCGCGAGCGTCGTCGACCGACTCCGATCCGGCGAGCCCGAGGATCGAGGCCACGGCGGTGCTGGTGATCTGCGTCCGGTCGAGCGGCGGTGGATCGAACACGTCGAGCTCCCCCGGGATCGCGTCGTCCGCATCGGCGGGGAGTCCGACGATGTGACCGGCGAGCACGCGATCGACGAGCGCCAAGAGCGCGATCAGCTCGGCGAGCGTGGCTTCGTGCAGGCGCGGACCCGCCAGCTCGACCAACCACTCGCGAACGAGCTCGCCGACGCCGGCCTCTCCCGCCGACTCGGCGAGCGCGATCAGCGCCATCGCGGTCAGCTTGTCGTCGGCGTCACGTCGGGCGTGCTCGGCGCGCAGTGCCCCGGCCGCCGCCTGCCACAACGTCACACCCCGCAGCCCGGCGAGCTCGATCACCGCATCCGTCGATGGCGTGAGTTGCACGCGCCAGCTCGAGGTCAAGCTCTCGACCCCGCCCGCGCCCATCGACTCCTGCTCGGTGCCGTAGGGGATCCCGCACGCACGCATCCGGCACAGCGCCACGTGACGGCGGCGATCGAGCCGCGACCGCAACGGATCGAGGCGCAGATCCTGAGGCTCCGGCATCACGCCGTCGCGACCGCGCGGCAGGCGCAGCTCGTCGAGGAGCGCGTGCACGTGTGGGGCGAGCCCCGAGCGCGGCGTACCGGCCGCGAGGCGGCCGCGCCGCCGGCCGACCATCACCGACTCCATCGCGCGCGCGACCACCCGCCCCCGCCCCATCAGCTCGCCGTGGGTGAGCGCCGTCTGCACGCCCTCGATCAGCTCGCGCCGTCCCGGTGTCGTCAACCCGCGCAACCGCGCCAGCGAGCCCGCCACCGCCGCCGCGGCAGACGCGTCGGGCACGCTCGCCGGCAACCCGCGCTGGCGGATCCCGCGGGTGATCTCGACCAGACACGCCGCGACCAGCCCGCGGACATCCCCACCCTCGCGCTGGGTGTGAAACAGCCGCTGCTGCCACGCCGGATCGCGGATCCCCGCCGGGTATCCCGAGCGTTCGTCGAGCAGCTCGAACCCGTACGGGATCAGCGAGCTGACGAGCTCGACGCGATGGCTGTCGACCGGACGCGGCGGCTTCCACAGCGTCGGGCGCGGAAGTAGCGCGGCCGCGTGGAACGAGCCGACGATCGCGGCGACCCGGGGTGGAGATCCGTTCGATCCGTTCGATCCGTTCGATCCGCCACCACCCGATCCGCCATCTCCATTTCCACCCGAGCCCGATCCGGAGCCCGTCCTCTTCCGTGGTGGCGGAGACTTCTTCGCGGAGGCTTTCTTCGCCGGGGTCTTCTTCGCCGGCGGCTTGGTCGCGGGGGCTTTCTTCGCCGGGGGTTTCTTCGCCGGCGGCTTCGCGGCGAGCACCGTCTTGCCCGGCGTGCGCCGCCTTCGCGTCTTCGTCGAGGTCGCCGGCGCGGGTGCCGGCTCGGCGTCGGGCGCGTAGGCCGCGTAGTCCGGATCGCCGAGCAGCTCGCCGATCCGTGCGCGCATGTACGCCTCGCGTGCGAGGTCGAGCTGCGACACACCGCCGCCGTGCACGGAGTCGACGCGCAACGCCCAGCCGTACGCGAGCGCCGCGCGACGCACGCGCTCGGGATCCGCCAGCGTGCCCGGTCCCTCGACCAGCGCCTCCCACGAGTCGTCGTCGCCGCTCGCACGTGCGAGACGCGCGGCGATCCCGAACGATTCGCCCTCGCGATCGCGCCCCGGGCGCTCCGCCGACGGCAGGTCGATCGCGTGCACGGGCACGCCGTGCTGGCGCGCCCAGCGGATCGCGACCAGCTCCGGCGAGAAGTCGGCGAACGGGTAGAACCCGAGGTCACCGGCGCCCGCCTTACCCACCGCGGCCACGGCGAGCGGCGCCTCGGCGTCGGGATGCCCGAGCCATTCGATCCACGGCTGGAGGTCGGCCGGCATCTCGAGGGCGATCGCGGTCGGCGAGAGCTCGTCGAGGAGCGAGGGCAAGGCCGCCGCGCACGCCGGCGAGTGGTGGCGCACGCCGAACAGCCACGGTGCGGTCGCACCCGCGAGCTCGCCAACCGCGACGGCCGGATCGAGAGAGGGGTCCAGACCGCGATCGGGCGGCGGCTTGGTTCCGCGGGCTCGCGCCATCAGCCCTCGAGCACGCGACGCAGCTCGTGGAGCGACTTCCACAGCCGCGCGTCACCCTCGGCGCGCCGCTTGACGCTGGCGTCCCAGTACGCGAGCAGCTTGCCGCGGTCCTTCGGTTCGTCCTTCATCACCACGCCGAGCAGGTACTCCGGCAGGAGACGCGCGACGTCGCGATCGCCGGGGAAGTAGGTGGCCGCGAGCCCGATCGACGACGCCACGGCGACGGCCTCCGCGGTCGACATCACCGAGGTCGGCTTCTCGACGGGCCATCCCTCGACGCTGCGCCCGATCCGGAGATCGCGAAACACGGTGACCAGGGCCTCGAGCACGGCATCGTCGACCGCGAGAGGTGCGCCGGCCTCGGAGACGATCTGGGTCGCGCGCTTCTTCACGAGCTCGGTCTCGCGCGACAGATCGCCGATCGGCGCGATGGTCTCGAAGTTGAAGCGTCGCTTGAGGGCGGCACTCATCTCCGACACGCCCTTGTCGCGGAGGTTGGCGGTCCCGATCACGTTGAAGCCGCGGCGGGCGGCGTCGAGCGTCCCGAGCTCGGGGATCGAGAGCCGGCGATCGCTGAGGATCGAGACCATCGCGTCCTGCACCTCGGGCAAGCAGCGCGTGATCTCCTCGACGCGTGCGATCGTGCCACGCCGCATCGCCTGCAGCACCGGCGACGGCACCAGCGCGTCGGGATGCGGTCCCTTCGCGATCAGCAGCGAGTAGTTCCAGCCGTAACGAAAGTGCTCCTCGGCGGTGCCGGCGGTGCCCTGCACGGTCAGCGACGAATCGCCGGAGATCGCCGCTGCCAGCAACTCGGAGAGCATCGACTTCGCGGTGCCCGGCTCCCCGACGAGGAGCAGCCCGCGATCGCCGGCGAGCGTGACGACGCAACGCTCGACCAGCGCGCGATCGCCGACGAACTTCTCGGTGATCACCATCGCCTGGTTCGCCGCCTTGAGCGCCTCGCCGCGCGAGCCGACGATGAACGTCACGACCGCACGGGGCGTCAGCTTCCAGCTCGGAGGACGCGCGCCGGTATCCCACTTGGCGAGGAACGCGAGCTCGTCGGCATAGACCTGCTCGGGCGGCGGGGCCTGGACCGGCGTGTCGGACTTGGTGGTCGTCATCTCTTCACCTCTTCGTAGCGGGGACGGTCCCCGTCGGCGACGCGCTTCCACGCGCGTTCGAACAGGACGTGGAACGGCGCGAGCGCCTGAAAGTGCCGGAACCTTCCGTACGCGTTGCCGTCGGGCCCGCGCCGGCCGTAGAACGGCAGCTTCCAGCTTTCGAGCGGCGGGAACGGCGACTTGAGCGCTTCCCATCCACCGGGCAGGAAGTGCGAGCGTTGCGCGCGTTCGCGCTTGGCCTCGAGGATCAGCTCCTCGCCGAGCAGCTCGTCCTGCGCGGCATCGAGCTCGCGCGGCTTCCACTCGTTGTAGCGCTGGAGGTTCTTCGGCGTCGGCCACAACAGCACGAGGTACTGCAGGTACAGCGCGGCAGCCTCGCGCGACACGCCGAGCTCCTTCGCCGCGGCATCGACCGTGGCGGGCGCCGAGGCGAGCGGGTTCTGCTCCCACCGCCCCGCCGGCACGGGCGTCACCCGGATCCGCTCCATCATCGCGGCGAGGTCGGCTCCACGAAGGAAGTCGAGGCGGTCGAGGACGTCGGTGCCGGCCAGGTGCTTGGCCAGGTTGTCGATCGTCGTGCGGCCGCGAAGCAGTTGCGCCGGCTGGATGAACAGCGTGGCCCGGGACTTCGCTCGCACGATCACCGCGCCGTCGAGCCGCCGCATCGCGTAGCCCTCGTCGAGCCCGGCGACCACCTCGCCACCGATCGCGTCGAGCACGCGCTCGAGCTCGGCTGCCTCGTCGGGACTGCCCGTCCATCGATAGCCGCACTGGACCCACAGCCCGAGGTGTTGGAGACGTACGAGGGCGAGGGCGTGGGCCTCGGGTGCCTTCGCGCGGAATCGGATCGCCGACCGGAAGCGCCGCGTAGAGCAGCGGCAAGATGCCGATCGACGTCGAGATGGTGTCGTGGTCGAACACCGGTGTGCTGCTATCCGCGGCTTCCTGCCCGACCAGCGGCTCGGTCTTCGACACCCGCTGCAGGGTGCCGGTCCGCGAGAACCCGAAGGTGCCGTCGGTGGCGAGCTTGGGCGAATCGGCGCCGGCGACGACGGTCGCGAGGCTGGCGCCGGACTTGCTGCCGAACACCGCATCGGCCTCGACGATCAGCTCCTCGGGGATCGCGACCCGCTCGCCGAACTTCCGCTTCCACTCCGTCACCAGCGCGTCGACAAACCGATCGGGCTCGCCGAGCATCGTCGCAACTCCAACCTCGCACGCCGGAGCGATCGCCGACAGCCGGGCGACATGAGGCATGCGATTCAGCGAGTCGCGCGCGAGCTGGGCCTGCGATGCCTTGAGTCCGAGCGTCTCGCGCAGCTCCTTGGGAAGGAAGTTCGCGCTGCGATCGCTGGCCCGCGGGCACCCGGCCCACAGGTAGCGTGCTTCCGACGACGTCATGCCCGTTGCGGTGCCAAACCGCTCGGCGGCGTCCACGTTCCAGGTCGTCGTGCCAGCGGCGACCGCCGTTGACAGCGCCTCGAGATCGATCGCGTTCGCGAGCCCGGCTTGTTCGAACGTGACGGCGAGCTTCGGCATGCGTTCGAACGTGCCGTCGGGGGCGTACTCGAGGATCTGGTACGGCTGCCGGGAGTATCCGGCCCGGCGCATCGCGTAGGCGCGACCGCCGATCCATCGCACCTGCGGCTTGAACGCGGCGGTGTCGCCACCGTCGAGCTCGCCGTGGGCGCGCATCACGCGCAACTGGTTCGCCGGCGGGAGACATGCCGCGAGGTGCGCGGCGAATCGCACGATCAACTCGCGCTCGGCTGGAGGTGTCCCGACCGCGAGCGCCAGGAACGCGAGCGCCGACGGCATCGCGGCGAGCTCGAACCAGTCCAGCGAACCGATCTGGGTCACGGGCTCGATCCGATCGCGGCGATCGGAGGCGGTGAACAGCGTACCGACCGCCGCGATCTGTCCCCACGTATCGTTGCCGCCCCACGTCTTGGTGACCCAGCCGCCGAGCGCCGCATACAGCGTCGTGTCGTCGGGTCCCCGGACGACCACCTCGTCGGCGCGGTCCGGTGAACGCTCGGCGATCAAGCGGGTCTGCTTCGCCCGCAAGCGCGCGGCATGCACGGCGATGCCGGCGATCCCGGCGCGCAGTCGCGAGTGCGTGACCTCGGGCAACACACCCGGCAGTTCGGCGACGTCGGGAATCGCGTCGTCGACCACGGGAACGGCGGCGATCAGCGCGCGCGCGTCGTCGGGGGTGGCCGCACGCAACCGGCGCGATCCGACGTGATCGCGTGGCGTCATCTGGTGAAACACGCCCACCGGAAGCGGTGCGACCTGGCCGCGAGCATACGTACGCTCGGCGTCGAGCCACGAGCTCTGGACGCCGGTGTCGTCGCAGATCACCACGGTGGGCGCCTGGCGATACGGCCGATTGTAGAGAAGTGGCCGCGGTCGATCGTCGCCCGGCAACCGGAGCAGCGCGACTGGACGGAACCCGGGCGCGGTCTCGAGCGTGCGGCCGTCGATCGTCGTCAGGTCGCGACGCTGCGGCGCGCGCAACGATTCACCGCGCCAACGGATCCGCACGCCGTAGACGCCGTCGACCGCACCGAGTGGAGAGGTCGGAGTCGGCGACGGGAGGTACTGCGATAGTGGATCGATCCTCCACTCGTCGACGGCACCCAGCTCGATCCAGGACGGCCACGACTCGCGGCCGAGCTCGCCGCTCGGTGCGGCCTCGCGCCAGGTCCGATAGTTCGCGATCCAGACGGTCGAGCCGTCGTACGCGGCCAGCTGCTCGCCGAGGGCGAGCGTGCGATCGCCGGCGCGCATCGGCACCGCGGCTTCCTGCCACGCGCCGTCGGCGTGCACGATCGCCTTGGATACCAGCGTCGGGGTCGACCACGCGGAGCTCTCGGTGGGCCACACGTCGTGCGGTGCGGATGCCCAGTACGCGTGCAGCTTGTAGCCCTGCTTGAGCACCACGAGGAAGTCGCCCCCGATGAAGCGCAACGTCTGCAGCTCGTGTTTCGGCGGGATCACGAGGTCGTGCACGCCGAGTCTACCGGCCGCGGATCCATCGGCCGTACCCCCGACAGTCGCACCGACGGCGATCGCGCGGGTCGCGTTGGCGACCACCACCGCCGGCGGACCGCCGTGAAACGTCAGCTTGTCGGTGCCGTCGGGATCGAGCTCGCGGACGGCGTCCTCGAGCGCGGGCCAGCCGAGCTCGTCGACGATCCCGATCTGGAGCGTGCGCGCGAGTGCGGGGGCCAGATCGAGGTCGGCGAACCGCGCGTGGAGCTCGGGCACGTCGGCGAACGTGGTCGCCTTGACCTTGCTCTCGATCGTTGCCAGCGTGCTCGCCGCCGCCGGGACCGCTCCGCGCTCGACGGCGTCGAGCAATCCCGAGATCCAGGCGCGCTTCGCGGCGAGAAACCCCTGCATGCCGCACGAGGCGCGATCGAACGCGTCGTCGCCGATCGTGCGTGCGACCGCGGTTTGCAGGCGCGGGCCGACCAGTGGATGTGCCGCTGCTCGCACGGGATCGCGACCGCGATCGGGTTTGCCCGCCGCGGCGACCCAGTTGGCGAGGTCGATGTCCGCATCGGCGACCACGTCGACGCCGAGCTCCAGCGCGAGCTCGACCAGATCGAGATCGATCCGCCGCCACCGACCGCCGCAGTGGATCGGGTTGCCGTCGGCGATCAACTGGGGAGCCATCCGGCGCAGCAGCTCGAACGCGCGATCGAGAGCGTCGGGTTTGTTGCTGTGTTTCCCGAGATGGGTCGTCAGCTTGTCGAACCATGCGGCGCGGCTGCCACTCGGGCGAGCTTCGGCGGGCGTGTCGTCGGACACCAGTGCGCGGATGGCGCCGCTGTCCTCGAGGATGTCGAGCCACACCTTGTCGGTCTCGCTCGATCCGGTGGGAAACATGTCGAGCAGGACGTTGCGGAGCCTTGGCTCGCGACGGCCGAGCTCGGCGAGCGGCGTGGCGTAGGCGCGCCAGAACTCGGTCGCGGCCTTGGCGAGTGCCGGCGACTCGATGATCTCGGCGATCAGCGAGGTAGCCTCCTCCGCCGGGTCGAGCTTGGCCGCCTTGACGAGTCGTCCGAGGTCCTTCGCCATGCCGGACCACGGCGGCATCCCGCCGAGGGTGCGCTGGACACACAGCGTACGGAAGTGCCCGTATGCCGCCATCGGCTCGTGATTCGCGGCGAGCTCGCGCGCGTAGTCCGACAGGGCCTTGGTGGTCACCGCACCGGCGAGCGCGAACTCGAGGAACGCATCGACGCGATGCTGCTCGTCGACCTCGAGAGCGTGGACCTGCTCGGTCTGGCGCGCCTTGCCGAACATCGTGGCCGCGTACGTGAGGGCGCCGTGCTCGATGAACACGCGGCCGACCTCCTCGTAGAACGACGGCAGGAAGTGCGGGACCGTCTTGCCGAGGCGCGTGGCGATCGCGTCGAAGCCGTCCTTGGCGTGGCCGGGCTTCGACTTCGCCCGGCGGGCGTGTTTCTTGAGCTCCTTGACGACGTCGAGGGCGTAGCGCGCGTTGTTCGGATCGTGGACGAGCGCCCAGCCTGGAAAGCCGAGGGCGCGTTTGCGCTCGATGCCGACGACGCCGCGATCCTCGCCGGCTCCGAAACCGAGCGTCGCCATCTCGAGGTCGTCGCCGGCGGCGACATTGTCGGCGCACAGCCGCACGACCGTGCGGCCGGGCAACACGGCGTGGTGATACGCGCGTGCGACCACGGTGTCCGTCGCGTCGGCGTCTTCGACTTCCGTGCCGGCGGGAACCACGCCGCCGGCGGCGAGCACCTGCTCGGTGTGCGCCGTCGCGCTCACGCCGCCTCCTCCTGCTTCTCGACCACGCGCGCGGCGTAGATCGCCGATGCCATCCGCATCCCCTCGGAGAACGCGACGGCGCCGACATCGGCGAGCTTGATCGAGCGCTCGCGTCGATCGACCCACGACAGCTGCCCGGTATAGGCCTCGGCGTCGGGGCCATCGGCGCCGATCCAGTAGCGCGCCTCGTGGATCTCGCCGGCGTCCCACACCTTGCAGGTCGCGTAGCCGCCGCTGACCTTGTAGCCGAGCTGGCGCGCCTTGCCGATGGCATGCATCAGCATCGCGAACTTGCCGGACTCGAACTCGGTGACGGCACTCGCGCCGTTGGCCGTCTGTGCCGGCGTCTTGTCGTGAGTCTCGCGATGGAGCTGGGAGATACCCTGCTCGACGGCGAGTTGGGTCACGAGCTCGCGCCAGGCGTCGAGCTCGTCGATCAGGATCGGATGCGGGATCGCGATCCGATCGGTGGCGAGCCACACGGTCTCGCCGTCGAGGTCGACCACGCCGACTCCCTTGTCGCGATCGACGCCGCGAAACAAGCCCGCGCGCGTGAAGTCGCGGGTCCCGTCGGCCGTCACCGCCACGACCACCACGTTCTCGAGGGGGGCCCGCCAGGCCACGTCGTCCCACACGCGCTCGAGCACCTCGCGCGGGATCGGGAGCGACCGCAGCATCCACCGCTCGACCGTCGCGCGGCACTCTCGTTCGTGCTCGGCGAGCCAGGCGCGCAAGCCATCGAGCTGATCCGCGAGATCGCTATTCCGCAGGTCCTTGGGGACCGAGCTCAGGCGCTTGCCCTTGTCGCTGCGTGCGGCGAGCTTGCCGCCGTCGAGCGTCAGGGCATAGCCCTTGCCCGCATCGACCCAGCCGAGACCATCGTCGGTCGCGATCGCCTGCAGTGGCGGCGGTGGCTCGATGCCCGACGGCTTGGCGGTCTTGCCCCTCGCCGGCTTGACGGCCTTCGCGGCCTGTTTCGATGGCTTGTTCGCGGAGACAGCCTTCATCGGCGCGGCCTTCTTCGGCACGGCCTTCCTCGGCGCGGCCTTCTTCGGCACGGCCTTCTTTGGCGCGGCCTTCTTCGGCGCAGCCTTCTTGGCTACCGCTTTCTTCGGCGCGGCCTTCTTCGGCACGGCCTTCTTTGGCGCGGCCTTCCTGGCTGCTGGCTTCTTCGCCGCCGCCTTCTTGGCCGCTGGCTTCTTCACCGCTGCCTTCTTCGGCGTGGCCTTCTTCGACGCTGTCTTCTTCGGCGTGGCCTTCTTCGCCGTCCTGTTCGCTGACGCCTTGCTCTTCGCGACCATGCCCGCCGGATGTTGTGATGCCCTGCACCTACACACAAGTGCTGGGCGCCAGCGTCCGTATCTCCTCGCGGCGGCGGGTGCTCGCGCACGTGGTGAGGGCGTGGGTTTATGATGACGCTGACGGAGCGCGGGATCGTCTCCGGCAGTTCGACCCGAGTCGATGAACATGAGTGACGACTTCACGCGGATGGGCGACGTACTGAGTGCCGCCCGTGATCTGCTCGTTTCGCCCACCACCAACTTCGCATGGTCGACTTGGCCGGACCTAGACGCGGCACTCACCGAGATCGACGGGCTGATCGCGCAACTCGGATGCCGCACGCGGCCAGAGCGCCTGACACTCGACGTGCTGTTCGCCCCGACCGGCCCGCTCCAAGAAGTGAGCCTGTCGAGTGGCTGGGGCGACGAGTTCTTGGTACTGGCCGAGCAGTACGATTCCGCCGCACGCGCACTCTATCGTTGAAGTGCGTCAGTCGACTCGCGCTTACAGCGCTCGGCCGTCGACGGAGACCGTGGTCCCACGGCGCCTCGCATCGACGCTCATCCCGGACTTGCCACCTGGCGACGCGAGCCTCAACGACGAGCGGTCATCCCGTGCCTCCACGGAGAACGTCGAGCCGTTCGTGTCGTCCAGGTGGAGCAACGTCTCGGTCGCGGTTGCCGCGAGCCGTGCCTGGTGGCTGCCGCTATCGAGGCGTAGGCCGGCATTGGCGTTCGAAGCTTGCACGGATACCGTTCCCGGCCCGTTGCGTAGCGCGAGCTCGCTCTGCTCCCCGGCATGGAGTCGAACTCTCTCTCCCTTCCCATCTCGCATGGAGAGGAGCGCTTGGTCCTTCTTGGAAACCACGAGTCGTAGCGACCGTGCATTCGATTCGTCCCCGACAAGCTCGATTGCGACCTCGTCACCCGATTGCCGGATGGAGAGGCGGGTGTTTCCTTGCGCGTCGAGGAGCTCGATGCGACCTCCCTCATCGGCCGCGATGATTCTGACCCGCTCGTGTCCGTCCGCGTCGTTGAAGCTCGCCGATTGCCGCGGCCGGGTCGAGAGTCTCCAGACATAGGTCGCGAAAGCCAGTGTCGTTCCCGCAAACACCAACAGCACTCCAAGTGCCCAGCGCGGCATATGCATTCTTCGGGTCATGCGGTCCTCGAGTGTTTGTGGAGAGCGGCCTGTCGTGGTGGCGTGCGATCGGAGATGGAAGTCATGAAGGTCACAGATGCCGGCCGTCGACGGTGATCGCTCCTTCATCTCCGACGTAGACGTCCATCCGTGTTTGGCTCAGTGGCGAAGACTGCCAGTCTCCCGGCGAGATCAATGACCATGACCGGGCCTCGGCCAACATCACGGAGAAGGCTCCTAGCTTCGATGCTTTCCCGACGAGAGTGAACGTTCCGACATCCGTGGACAGATCCACGTCAACATGGTGATGGCGGTTACCAACACGCACGTCGACGAAGTCGGGCCACGCTTTCATCGAGGTCCCAGCGAGACCATGGATCACTTCGCACCCACTTCCATCGGCGAGGCTCGTGAGCACTACGGCGGACTTGCGATTGTCCGCCCGCATTTCGAGGGCGTTGTTGGTGACACGGACCAATCGAGCGTCGGTCTCGTCCGGGTCGAGCTCGAGCATGGTGAGATCGGGCGCTTGGTCGAAGGACAGACGCAGGGAACGATCCGCGCCGACGAGTTGAAGCAATCCCATGTCACGGTTCACACCGATTCTCACGCGCCGTCGACCTTTGGAGTCGACGAGATCGAGTGAGCTGGTCGAGCGGCTCGTGTGGATCCAGACGTGACATACGACGCCTAAGGCGACACCGAACACGACGATCGAGGTCGAGAGCGTCAACCACGGCACACTCGCCGCGGCTTCGTCGTTGGAGGACGTCTCGGCGAGGGCTTCTGTTGCAGACATCTCGAGCTACCCTTGGACAACTGGATCAAGTTGAGCGCGACTCCTTCGCTTGTCTTCGTCGGTAGCGAACGGTAGCGCCTGCTTCTCTTCTCCCGGCTTCTTGATGTAGGCGTACTTAGCCGCGAGCTCGCCACGCCAGAATGATTCGAACTCCGGGGTGTCATGCCAGTGCTCGAACCACACACCCCTGCGTTTGCGAGCAATCTGCGCACGAAACAATCCATTCCCGCCAAACAGGTTCACTCTTGCCTGAGTTGAAGTTCCTTTCACCCCCATCGACTCCAGCACCTTGCACATGCTGATGCTGATCGAGAACTTCAGGCCACCCTGCTTGTCCTCCTGCTGTTCGGCCAATCCCGGGCCTCCCTGCAATAGATCCGCGGCGACTGTCGAATCTGATTTTAGGAGATTGGCCTTCCGGAGCTCGGCAGCGACTGCTGGATCATCTACGTATAGTGTGCCTTCCTCGGGAGCATCACGTTCATCGTAGCTGTGACAGTAGTAGTGAACACTGCCTCCGACACCCTGATCGATCGCCATCCCACTGAAGAAGATGTTCTTCTTGGATTGATCCATCGAATATCGCAAAGCGTGTTTCCGCTTATCTCCGACGGCCCCCCAATGCTGGATACGCTCGAACAGAGTTCGCTCCTGAGGATTCGCAAGTGCTTCATCTCCCCCGGCACGATATGCCTTCCATGCAGCTTCCAGTCTGCGAGTGAGCGACAGGATCTGCTTGTTGAGCCGTTTGCATTCTGCAATGCACGTTTCGTACGCTTTAAGCTGTGATTCTGGCAGTGCTCTTTGTGATTTGTTGATCAAATATACATGTTTCACCATGTCACCCAGAAACAGTGCGCCCTGGTGATAGGTGTCGTGCATCTTGGTGAAGTCGGCCCCGATTCCCAACTCGGTGAGCTGATCGAGGGCGGCGTTGTCGGCCTGGATCGCTCCTGCATTCACATCTGGTAGCAGTGTCGAGGGATCGGATCTCGTCGAGGAGATTTCTTTCCCACTCTTGCGGACGTCGTTGGCACCCTTCACGCCGGCACCGATCGCCTTAACGCCCGATAGCACTGCGTTCACACCGTTCTCCCCGCCGAAGTTTCCGTTCGTGAGCTTGTGCATCTTGTATGCCGCCATCAACCCTCGCGCTGACGTTCGCAACGCGCTTGCGGCAACGAGGATGCTTGTCACTCCCCCTCCGATCTCCACCAAATTGGCGATCACGTTCAGGACCTTCCCGATGTCACTGGGCGCCAACGCTTTCGTATGTGCTTTCTTGGCAGTGTCGTAGTCCATTGCGTGCTGCTCGTGCGTCGCCTTCGCACTCGCCTGAGCGATAAGCGTTTGATATAGGCTGCGTGCTCGGTGTAGCGCGGAGCTGAGATTCGCCACAGCGTGCGGCCCTGGCACGACCGCATCAAAGGCCTCCTTCTCGGACACCACCGTCACTCCTACTCGCCGGCGACGCCCCGGCTTCATCTGCAGCGACCCGGATTGCTTCATTTGAACGGCGGACGTGCCTGCCGCTGAAGGCATACCCAACAAGTCTGCCGCCGACTCGCCGGCCGTCACGCGAGCCGCCACGGCATCTGCCGCTTGCTCGTGCGCGTCTCCAGCCTCACCGACACCACCTTTCAGATTCACTCCCTGTGCCTGCTGCACGACATGCGCGGCCTCGTGTGCGACCAACGCCTCGTCGGGCTCGCCGGCAAACACGATGTCGTTGCCAGAGGCGTAGGCCTCGGCGCCCATCGCGCTCGTCGACTCGGGATCGATATGCGCGCGGATCTGGGAGATGTCGTGATCCGGTCCGAACGCCGCCTGGATCTTGTCGGCGTGAGGCAACGAACGCGCTGGTGTGGCAAGTCCTCGGGCCGCGATCGCACGCACCGACGCGGGTGAGTCCGAGGTCGAATCGACGGCCTTCTGCTGCACCCGCGCGGTTTCCCGACGGTCTCGCTCCCCGGTGGCGACATCGATCGCCGCCGCCTCTCCATGCTTCACGCTTCGACCGTGCGTGACGCGGGCGATCGCACGTCCCTCCGCAACCGACTCCACGACGAACTCGACCTTGCGTTGAAGCAAGTGACCGGACATGCCCGCGGTCACGGGGTCTCCCGCGATGCCGCGTCTCCTGCGATGGGCCTTGAGATCGTGTCGATAGTCGATCTGAAATCGGAGCTCGCGTTCGCGACGGACGGCGGACACGGTTCCCACGACAGTGTCCTGGTTGCGGGACCGTTGCGGAGCCGGCTGTGCGTCTGGCTCGCTGGACTTGGCGACGTGCGCGGTCGTTACCGCACTCGAACGCGAGGCACTCTCGGACATGCCGGAGCGTCTCGCCCACTGCAGCCCGGGGTTGCGTTGAAAACGCTAGCTATCCGAGATCACCGAGCGGTCAGGCCGGGCCGAAGCAGTACATGTAGCCGGAACCGCCGCCGAACCAGAGGTGGCCATCCTCGATCGCCGCACCGGAGTGGGTGCGATCGCCGAGGTCTCCCTTCCAGATCGACTTGCCGGTCTTGGCGTCGAGCATCTCGTAGTAGCGACCGTAGGAGCCGAACATGACCTTGCCGTCGACGACTTGCGGCGAGTACCAGGTGCCGTGGCCGATCTTGTAGGTCCACACGATGTCACCGGTCTTGGCGTCGAACGAGTACATGGTGCCGCCACCACCACCGATGATGACGGTGTTCTCGAACGTCGCGGGCGAGCCCCAGATCCCACCCCGCACCCTGGCGCCCCAGACCAGCTTGCCGGTGGAGCGGTCGAAGCACATGAAGGTGTGCTTGCCTTCCTCGATGCCGACGTAGATGCGGTCGCCGAGGATCAGCGCCGAACCGTCGATGTCGACGCCCATCTTGGGGGTCTTCCACACCAACTTGCGCTGCTTGAGGTGGTAGGCGCGGAGGTGGCCGTCGAGGTGGCCGAAGTAGGCGATATCGTCGGCGATCGCGAGCGAGCACTCGATGCCGTCCGACCCCGGGTCGTCGCCGGTGCCGCGCCCGTAGGACTCCTTCCACAGCAGCTTGCCGTTCTCGGCGTCGAAGCACTTGAGATTGCCGTCTTCGCCACCGATGTAGAGCTTGCCGTCCATCAGCCTCGGTGAGGAGTCGTTGTCGGCCCAGCTCGACCAGTCCCAGATCAGCTTGCCGTTGGTGGCGTCGATACACCGGATGTGATTGTCGACGTTGGGGATGTAGATCCGGTTCTTGTAGAGGGCCGGCGACCCCTTGAACATCCGGTACGCGGAGAAGATCCAGACGAGCTTGCCGGTCATCGCCTCCCAGCAGTGGAGGTGGCCACCGACATCACCGGCGAACACGTAGTCGCCGTACTTGAGGGTCTGACCGGTCCACCCGGTTCCGCTCCACTTGTGCGGCTTGCCCAGCAAGGTGGTCTTGAAGTCCGACATCCGGAACTTCCACTTGAGCTCGAGCTTCTCGCTGAGCTTTCCGGAGCCGTAGTAGGTGCCGGCCATGTTGCCGCGAAACATTCGCATCGAGCCGGGCACCGACTCCGAGGTCGTCGAACCATCCCACGCCGGAAGCTTCGCGGTCGTATTGACGTGATCGGGGTACGGCTTCTTCGTGATCCGTCCGTCGGAGTGCACGATCCGCAGCGAGACGTCCCGCGGATCCTTGTGATGCTTCTTCGCGTGAGCCGAGCGCGGACCGATCCAGGTGGACAGGCCCGCGGCGGCGGAGAGCTGGAGAAACCGACGGCGTTGCACGGCTGGCATCATGCACCATGCCGCGACCGCGATCGCGCGCCAGGCAATTTTGCAGCGTGCCCGCGGTTTTTCAGCCCGCGAGCAAGATCAGCACGACCGCTGCCACCGCGACGACCGCGACCACCGCGAGGATGATGATCGAGACCCGCGGTCCCGCCGGCCGATCCGCGACCACGATCACGGGCTGTTGAGCGTCGAACCGCTGGGTCGGTGGTTTCTTCACCACCTGGAGGCGCTGCGACGTGATCTGCGGTTTCCGGCGCCGCTCCGCCGGCGGTGGGACCGGCGCCGGCGCCGGCTGCTCTCCCCACCGATCGAGCACGCCCTCGACGGTGTGACGGATCGCGCCGGAGCGCCGCACGTCGAGATCCTGCTTGATCGCGCCATCGAGCTGCTGCTCGAGCTTGATCTCGACGACCGCGTTATCGAGCAGCGAATTGATCGATTCGGCCCGGGCCGATTTCTCGTGCTCGGTCGGAGATGGCACGGCCCCCCCGCCTGGAACCGGCGTCGGCGTCGCCGTCGCGGCCGGCTCGAGCGATGCGACCATCGCCAGCACCGCGGCGTCGGTCTCCATCGAATCTCCCGCGGACGACTCGGGCCGAGGAGGGATCATCGCGGTCTTCGCTCGATCGAACCGCTCCCTGTCCTCGCCACCACCATCCGCGGGAAACGCGGGGATGTCCGGATCCGTCTCGACCGGTGTCGCCTCGGCGAACATCTGCTTGGTGATGCGCTTCGGGAGCTGCCTGACGGCACTGTGCGGCGTGCCCTCCGCCATCATCTCCTCGGACGTTCGTCGACTCCGTGGAAGATCGACGACGTTGCTCGACTCGGCGAGCTCGCGCACCTGCGAGTCGTCCGACGAGCGGAACGCGATCGCGAACTCGCCGGTGACCGCCGGCTTCCGCTTGGACGTGGAGGTACCTTCGTCGAACGCGGCCTCGAGCACCGCCGCGCTCGCCTTGCCCGCGTTGGTGACCTCGTGCAGCAGCTTCTTGCGGGCGGCGATGTGCGCCTCGAACGTGCGCTGCATGTACTTCGCGATCTGATCGTTGCGCCCGCCGTAGCCTCTGCGGCGCAACACCTCCTCGAGATCCGTCGCGAGATCCTTCGCACGCGCGTAGCGCTGATCCGGATCGCGCTCGAGCGCACGCATCACGATCCCGTCGAGGTCGGTCGGCGCGTCCGGGTTGACCGTCGACGGCTGCCGGATCGGGTGCTCGAGCACCATTCTCATCGTGTCCTGCTCGTTGCGACCGCGGAACAACCGCCGCAGCGTGAGCGCCTCCCACAACACCACGCCGAGCGACCAGATGTCGCCACGCCGATCGCTGCCGCGCCCCCGCAGCTTCTCCGGTGCCATGTAGCCGAACTTGCCGTGCACCTTCATCTGGCGCCCGGCGGTCTCCGACGCCTTGGCGACGCCGAAGTCGACCAGCTTCACCTGGCCGTTGTAGAGCACCATGATGTTGCCGAGCGACACGTCGTGGTGAACGAGCTCGATCGGATCACCACCGATCGACTGCAGCTCGTGCGCGGCATCGAGACCCTCGGCGGTGTCGGCGATCAAACGGGCCATCGACAACGGATCGAGTCGCTTGCCGTCGCGCCCCGCGCGCAACAGGTTGAGCAGCGGCTCGCCCTCCAGATACTCCATCGCGATGAAGTAGCGACCGTCGGCTTCTCCGAGGTCGTAGATGTCGACGACGTTGGGGTGCTTGACCAGCGCCGCGACGCGCGCCTCGTCGAGCAGCATGTCGACGAACGTCTTCTGCTCGGCCAGCTTCTTGTGGACGAGCTTGATGACTACGAGTTTCTCGAACCCCGCCGGTCCACGCTGCAACGCGAGCTGGACCTCGGCCATCCCGCCGCTGCCGATCTGAGTGACCAGCTCATAACGACCCAGTTTCGTCGGGGTGGCCACGGTTTTCGAGTGTAACGGACCACGCGAGTTTTCGCAGGGCCGATCGGGGACAACGCACCGGCTCCTACCCCAAGGCGATCACCGCATCGCACAATGGCCCCCTTTCCCCCAACCTCGCACAATGTCCTCCCTTGGGCGTCCGTGACGGACACCCAAAAACCACTTTGCGGTATCGTGGAACCGGCCGGATGTCCGAAGACACCACGCCAAACATGTCGATCGATCCGTTGGAGGCGCGGGTCGTCGTCTTCCGGCAGCAACCGGAAGCCAAGGGGTTCGCCGAACTGCGTCAAGTGTTGCGTGACGCAGGTCGCGGGGAGTTGCTCGCCGAGCTGTGTGCCACGTGGGCACAACACGAACGTGATCCGATTCGCGCCGCCGACGCGTGGTCGGAGGCCGGCGAGGCGATGGCCGTGCTCGGCGAGCTCGAGACCGCGATGGAGTATCTCCGCACCTCGCTCGAGCTCGACCCGACCAACTATCGATCGGCCGATCGACTGCTCGAGATCGTCGAGCCCGACGATCCCGCGGCCGCCGTCGAGATCATCGAGCAGGAGCTCGGCGAGCTCGCCCAGGCCAAGCACAAGCGCGCGCCCAAGGTCACCGAGCGTCGCGCCGCCCAGCACCGTCGCGCCGCCGAGCTGTGGAACGATCATCTCGGCCGTGTCGACCGCGCCCTGTGGCACTGGCAACAAGCGTGGCGCCTCGAACCGCAACGCACCGAAGCCCTCGAGGCCGCACGCCAGCTGTACCTGTCGCTCGGCGACGAGGCGATGGTCGCCAAGCTGTATCAGGCCGAGCTCGACGTGCTCGGCAGCGCCCGCGAAGCGACCGCTCGCAAGGCGCAGATCCGGTACGAGCTCGGCACGCTCGCCCAGCGAAGCAACGATCTCGAGGCCGCCGCCAACCACCTCGAGGAAGCGCAGAAGCTCGATCCGACCTCGCTCGAGATCGCCGAGAAGCTCGCCGAGGTCTACGCCAGCCCGAACTTCCGCGACGACGCCGAGGATCCCGGCGCCTGGCGTCACAAGGCCGGCGAGCTGTTTGTCGAGGTCGGTCGCCGCCGGCTCACCCACGACAACGACGCCAGCGGCATCAACTACCTCCGCCGCGCGGTCGGCATCGATCCGTACTCGAAGGGCAGCTCGATCGCCCTCGAGGAAGCGCTGCAGGACAACTCGCAGTGGGACGAGCTCGATCGCGCGCTCCGCCACCGCAGCGCGATCGTCCAAGATCCCGACGAGCGCGCCGAGGTGCTTCGCCGCCGCGCCGCCCTCTACCGCTCGCAGAAGCCCGACCGCGCCGGTCTGATCGAGGTGCTCACCGATCTGCTTGCCTACGAGCAGCCGGGGGGCAAGGTCGCCCGCGAGCTCCGCGGTCTGCTCCACGAAGATCAGGACTGGGAGGCGCTGTCGCGGCTGATGGAGGCCGAGATCAACGCGCTCGGTCAGGATCCCGACACGCCCGCCGAGGTCATCGTCGACGAGATCCTCGAGCTCGCCACCGTGGCCCGCGAGCACATGGGCGATCGCGATCGCGCGGCCGAGCTCCTGCACCAGGCACTCGGCGTGATGCCGACGCACGAGGAAGCACTCGCGCGCTACGTCGATCACTTCCGCGAGCGTCGCGACTGGCGCGGCCTGATCGATCTCTCGGAGTTCGCCCTCGACAACGCGATGGAGGCCGGCGCCGACGCCGACGAGGTCGTGCGCCGGCTCGAGGAGATCGCGCAGCTCGCGGAGCTCCGACTCGGCGATATCGATCGCGCGATGGAAGCGTGGGAGCGGATCCGCGAGTACGAGCCGAACAGCCCCAAGGTCGCCGAGGCGATGCGCCGGCTGACCGCGCGCTCGACGATGTGGAAGCAGCTGGTCACCACGCTCGAACACGAGGTGGCCAACGCCGTCGATCCGGTGGCGCGCAGCATCGCCCTCAAGCGGATGGCGCAGACCTACCGCGAGCGCCAGATCGATCCGCACCGCGCGATCGAGCTCTACGAGGAGGTCGTCGCCGGCAATCCCGAGGACGACGCGGCCCTCAAGGCGCTGATGGAGCTCTACGAACGCGAGGGCGACGACGCCGGGCTCGCGAGCTCGCTCCGCCGCCTGCTCGAGCTCGACGAGAAGCGCGTCGCCGATGCGCTCCGCCGCGCCGGCAAGCCGGCCGAGGTCGGTCGTCTCGAGTGGCCGGTGAGCAAGCGCGCCGAGCGCCTGACCCAGCTGCGCCGCCTCGCCCTCCTCTACGAGACCCGACTCGCCGACGTCGACGGCGTGGTCTACGCGTGCAGCGCGGTGCTCGAGCTGTTGCCCGGTGATCGCGACGCACTCGATCGCATGGAACGCGTGCTCGAGAAGGCCGGCGATGCACGCCTCGAGCAGACACTCGAGTACCACGCGCAGGCATCGACCTCGCCCGCGGAGCGCGCCAAGCTCCTCAAGCGCCTCGCCAAGATCGCCGAGCAGCGTCAAGACGACGTCGCCGCGCTCGATCGCTGGGAGCAGACGCTCCGCACGTCGCCGAGCGATCCCGACGCGCTCGGGGCGCTCGCCACCTTGTACGAACCGGCCGAGCGCTGGACGGATCTCGCGCAGGTGCTCGAGCGACTCGACGGCGGCAAGCCGCTCCCCGAGCAAGGCACACCCGAGGCCGCGATCCGTGCGGTCGCGCTCGAGCGCTACGCGATGGTGCTCGACCAGCACCTCGACGACGCGCAGCGCGCGATCCGCGCCTGGCACCGCGTCCTCGAGCTGACTCCCAAGAACCGGATGGCGCTCGATGCGCTGGTGCGGCGGTATCGCGAAGCCGGAAAGTGGCGCGAGCTGTCCGAGATCCTCGGCGCCCAGACCGAGGTGTTCGCCGCTGGCGTGCTGCCCGACGATCGCGAGCGCGCGTGTCAGGCCGCGGTCGAGCGCGCGGAGCTCCTCGAGGAGCGTCTCGGTGCACCGGCCGAGGCGATCAAGGTGCTCGATCAGCTGATCCGGGAGCTCAACCCGAATCACCTCGACGCGCACACCGCGTTGCGCCGGCTGTACGAGGCGCGCGGCGACTTCGACGCCGCGGTCCGCATCGCCGAGCGCGAGATGTACCTGTCTCCCGAGAACCCGCGGAAGATCGCGCGCGGGCTCGAGATCGGCCTGATGTGCCGCGACCGGCTCAACAACCCGACCCGCGCACTGCAGGCGTTCAAGCGCGTACTCGAGCTCGAGCCCGAGCAAGACGAGGCGCTGGCCGCGACCGCGGACCTGCTCGCAAAGCTCGGACGCTGGAAAGAACACGTCGCGATCCTCGAGCGCATGCTCGCGTTCGCCCCCGGTGCCGACGATCCGGACGTGCCTCCCGAGCACGTCGCCGGGTGGGCGGAGCACCGTCGCTCCCTGGTCCAGCGGATCGCCGCGGCGACGGCCGACAAGCTCAACGATCCACGCGCCGCGTTTCGGTGGTGGCGCCGCGCCCACGACGAGGCGCCCGACGAGCAGACGCTCGCGGACGTACGCCGCGCCGGCGAGGCCTACGGACTGTGGCGCGAGCTCGCCGAGGTGTTGACCGACGAGCGCAAGCGGCTGACGTCGATGGGCAGCGGCGGCACACCCGCCGAGCCCGAGCGCTACGTCGCGCTGTCGCGCGAGCTGGCGAGCCTCGACGAACGCCGCCTCGCCGACAAGCCGCGTGCGATCGCGGTGCTCGCGGAGGCGCTCGCGGTCGCGCCCCGCGACGGCAGCTTGCTCGCCGAGATCGAGCGACTCGCCGCCGAGCTCGACTCGCGCCAGACCTGGCGCAGCGTTCTCGACGCGTACGAGGTCGCGTTCGCGGCGCACTCGCCCGCCGAGCGCGTCGAGCTGTACCTGCGACGCTCGAAGATCCTCGAGGATCGGGTCAGCGATTCGAAGGGCGCGGTGGCCGACGTGCTGAGCGCGTTCTCCTGGGCACCCGATCGCGACGACATCCGCGAAGCGCTGGTCGCGCTCGCCCCCAAGGCGCGTGCGTGGGACGAGGTGATCGCCGTCGACGCGGCGCTCGCAGAGCGCGCCGGCTCGCCGGAGCGCCGGGTCGAGATCCTGCGCCGCCGCGCACAGGTGATCGAGGATCACGTCAAGGACGCGCCGCGCGCGTTCCGCACGCACCTCGTCGCGCTGTTGCTGTCGCCCGAGGATCCCGACACCACCTCGCACGTGTGGCGGCTCGCGCGCGTGATCGGCAAGTACCGCGACGCGGATCGCTCGCCCGGACCGGAGCCGGCTCCCGCGACGATCGCGCTCGGCTCCGAGCCCCCACCTCCCGCACGACCCGGGCGCGGGTTGCCGGGCGTCGCCCCCGTCGCCGGATTGCCGGGCGTCGCGCCGGCGATCGCCCGAAAGACCCCGACGCGGCTCGCCACCGATCCGATCGACGAGGAGCTCAAGAACCTCACCGTCGGCGATTCGACGCAGCCACTATCGGTCGACGAGATCGAGATCGCGGCCGCGACCGACTCGAAGCGATCGAGCAACCAGTTCGTCGCCGAGAACCCGACGATGACCCTGACGCCGCAGGACCTCCGCGGCATGATGGTGCCACCGCGGATCCCGAAGGGTGCGAAGACGCCGCCCAAGCCGCCGCCCAGGCCGCCGACGATCCAGCGCCAGAAGTCGGGCACCATGCCGCCCGGGTTCCCGCGCAAGGCGCAAGCTCCCGTCCGCCGCCCGCCACTGCCGACGCTGCCCCACCGCTCGTACGAGTCGCCGTGGGAAGAGCTCGCGCTGACCTACGAGAGCCTGCCCGCGTCGGATGCCAACGCGCGGTTGCGCTGGCTGTTCCGGGCCGCGGAGGTGTGGGAGACCGGCGGGAAGGACATCGCGCGCGCGTTCGATGCACTCGCCCGGGCGTTCGCGCAGGCCCGCCGGACCGACAGTGGCGATAGCGAAGTGCGGGCGCGGCTACATCGCATCGCACAGGAGAACAAGGCGTGGGATCGACTCGCCGATCTCTACGAGGGACTCGCCGAGAGCGCGGAGACCGCGACCGAGGCCGCGGATCTGTTGCTCGAGGTCGCCCAGATCCGCGCCGAGCAGAAACGACCGCGCGAGGCCGAAGCCCAGCTGCGCCGCATCCTCGGCATGCTGCCGAACGACGAGGTCTCGCGGACGCGTCTCGAGGAGCTGTATCGCGGCGAGGGTCGCTGGGTCGAGCTCGCCGCCTCCCTCGAGGAGCGCACGGATCCACGGCTCGGCACCGCCGCCCCCGAAGCCGAACGTCCGCTCCTCCTGCGCGAGCTCGCGGAGATCTACACCGAGCGGCTGAGCCGCCCGCACGACGCGCTCGACGCACTCGAGCGGCTGCGCCAGATCGCACCATCGGATCTCGAGGTGCTGCTCGACGTCGCCAACCTCTACGGCAAGGTCGGCCGGTGGTCGAAGGTGATCGAGACGTTGACCCGTGTCGACGAGATCGCCGAGGGCACGCAGGAGGCGCGCGACGCGCTCCACCTGATCGCGAAGATCTACGTCAAGGAGCTCGAGCTCCCCGAGCGCGCCGTCGAGGCATACACGCGCGTCATCGCGACGTGGCCGGACGACGCCGAGGCGTGGGCTGCCCTCGACCAGCTCTACCAGGACACCGCGAAGTGGACCGAGCTCTCCGACGTGCTGCGCCGCCGCGCCGCGCTGACCCGCGAACCGGCCGAGCGCGCGCAGCTCCTGTATCGCCGCGCACAGGTGCTGCTCGACTGGCTCGACGGCGCCGAGGATGCCGCGGCCACGCTTCGCCACGCGCGTAGCGTGGTGCCCGATGACCCGCAGATCGATGACCTGCTCGTCACCGCCCTGGTCCGCGCCAATCGCGATCGCGAGGCCGCCGCGATCCTCGAGGACCGTATCGACTCGGCACAGGCGCCCGAGACTGCCGAGACCTCCACCAACCTGTCGCGCGGTGACCTCGCGGCGCTGCACATCCGGCTCGCGCAGATCCGGTTCGAACGACTCGACGACAAGCAGGGCGCACGCGAGGCGATCGACGCCGCGCTCGCACTCGTCCCCGAGCATCCGACCGCGCTCGGTGTGCTCGCCGAGCTCGCGTCTCCCGACGATGACCCGAAGTCGTTCGCCGATGCCAAGCTGCGCGAGGCCGAGAGCGCCACCGACGACGATGCCAAGATCGCCGCGCTGATGGCGGCCGGCGACGTGCTGCAATCGCGGGTCGGCGACACCGACGCGGCACGCGCGACGTACCAGCGCGTGCTCGAGCTACGCCCGTATCATTCCGATGCGACGTGGGCGCTCGCCGGGCTGATCGAGAAAGGCGGCGACCCCGAGTCGGCGGCCCAACTCCTCGAGAAGCGCCTCGATGACGAGTCGCTGACGCCGCCCGAGAAGGCGCGCATCATGACGCAGCTCGCGGCGCTGTCGCGCGCCGCCGGCGTCGAGCCCGCCGCGGAGCGCCGTCTCCTCGAGGCACTCGGCTGCATGCCCGATCACCTGCCCGCGATCGTCGCGCTCGCCGATCTCTACGCCGATTCCGAACGCTGGACCGAGGTCGAGGCATACCTACGCGAGTTGCTCGACGGATCCACACTCACCGGCGCTCCTCCGGCGTTGATCGCCGATCTCCACCGCCGGCTCGCGGGCGCGCACGAGAAGCTCGGCCGCGACGAGGATGCCTACCAGACGCTGGTCGCCGCCGACCGGCTCCACCGCGGCCACCTGCTGATCAAGCTCGCGCTCGGCGAGAACCGCTACAAGGCGCGGCGCTGGCGCGAGGCCGCGCTCCACCTGTCGCCGCTCGCCACCCACGAGGACGCCGCGCGCTATCCATCGGAGGTCGCGCAGGGTCTCTACCACGCGGCGCTCGCGGAGATCCGGTCGCTGCGTCCCGAGAAGGCGCCCCCGCTGTACGCGCGCGCCCTCGAGCTCAAGCCCAACTACGCCCCGGCGCTGCAGGCGCTCGCCGAGATCGCGATGGAGCAAGGTGACCACAAGAAGGCCGCCGACCTGCTCACCCGCCAGGCCACCGCGGCCGAGAGTCCCGACGAGCGCACCCGACTGTTCGAGGCGCTCGGCGACATGGCGCTGATGATGTTGCACGACGAGGAACGCGCGCGGACGTGCTTCTCCGCGGCGGTCGCGGCCGCCCAGCCGCTCGAGGCGCGACACGTACCGTTGCTCGAGAAGCTGCTCGAGCGCGAACGGCTCGCCAACGACCACGCCGGATCGGCACGCACGGCGGAGCTACTCGCCGCGTTCGGCACCACGCCGGCCGATCGCGCGAGCCGCTACCTCCGCGCTGCACGCGACTACCTGTCCGCGGGCGATCACGAGCGCGCTCGCGCCGCCGCCGATCGGGCGGTCGACAGCGATCCGTACGACGTCGATGCCGTCGATCTCGCATCCGGCCTCGCGATCGACTCCGGCGATGTCGACGCCGCCGCCGCGATGCTCACGCGCATGCTGACCGCGAAGGAGGATCGTTCGAGCGCGTCCCCTGCAGCGTTCGCCCGCCGCGCGCTCCTCCTGTACCGACTCGGCGCCGCCCGCCAACAGCGCGGCGACGTCCGCCAGGCCCTGCCCGCCTACGAGCGCGCGATCCAGCTATCTCCGGGTTCCGACGGCGCCACGCAAGCCCGTCGCGGGCTGGTCGAGCTGATCCGCGCCGCCGACGATCCGACCAAGCGCGACGAGATGGTCGGTCACCTCCAGGCCATCGCCCACGCCACCGGCGAGCTCGACGACCTCGTGGCGTGGGTCGAGGACCTGCGCCGGCTCGATCGCGCCGATGCCGGCCGCGCCACGCTCGATCTCGCGATCGCGTGCGGTCACGCGGCGAGCATCCACCAGACCACGTTCCTGTCCGTCCACAAGCCCTACGTCCTGCGCGACGACGAGCCGTATCGGGTCGCGCTCGACGACAAAGCGCGCGCGCTCCTCACCGATCCCGACGAGGCCGCTCTGTCGCCGATCGCGATCGCGCTCGCCGAAGCGTCCGCCCTGCTGTGGCCCGACCTCGAGCAGGACTTCGCGCGGGCCGGCGTCCCCGACGCCAAGCGCGTGCCGGCGACGCTCCACATCCCGGCCGCGGCGATGTTCCCGCGACTCACGACCGCGCTCGGTACCGGACCGGTGATGCTGTACATGGACGAGGCGTCCGATCGCGATGTCGTCGTGGTCGCCGCCGCGACGCCGGTGATCGTGCTCGGGCCGCGCCTCGCCGACGGTTCCGCACCGGCCGGCGAGACCCGCTCGTTGCTCGCGCGCGCCGTCGAGCTGACCCGCCCCGAGCACCTGGCGTTCGCCGGACTCCCGATCGCCGAGGCCATCAAGCTCGTGGCGTCGGTCGCTCGGCTGTTCGGTCCGCCACCGATCCGCGAGATCGGCAACGCGCTCGTCGAGGACGAGGACGTGCAGCGCGCGCACGACGAGATCGTCAAGGGCGCGCTGTCGGTCAAGATCCGTGGCCGCCTCGAGCAGGCGCTGTCGCAACTCTCGCAGAGCTCGCTCGGTGTCGAGCGCTACGTCGCCGCGGCCCAGCGCACCGCCGATCGCGCCGCGCTGCTGCTCGACGGCGACCCGGCGACGATCGCGCGGCTCGCGACCGAGCGCGGCGAATCGCACGCGCACCTGATCACGGCGATCGCGACCCCCGGCTGGCTCGAGCTCCGCACCACGCTCGGCCTCGGCATGCGCTGATCGGCGTCCCCGACGTTTCTTCCACGGCCGACCTCACGGCTGAGTGTCCGCTCGCCACGTCTTGCTACTCGACCTTCCGCGGTAGCAGCTGACCGAGGTGCCACGCCTGGGTCACCAGCCGGTGTTGCTGCTCGCGGCTCGCGCGCGCACTCACGGCGCCGTGCACGCCGGCCATCACGATCGTGAGGATGCTGGCGGCGATCACCATGGTCACCGAGGTCGCACCGTGGAGCTCGAGCGCGCCGGCGTGACTGATCAACTCACCGTCGCGCAGCTCCCACGTCGAGTGTAGCCAGCCGAGCTGCTCGAAGATGATCGGCCCGACGAACCCGAGCGAGATCGTGCCGATCAACACCCACGGCGACCACCGGCGTCGAGTGAACGCCGGGTACGACATCATCGACATCACCATGAAGCACGCGAGCGCGGGTACGAAGGTGAACGGCCCGGCCATTCGCGTCAGCATCAGGAGCAGCGCCGCGTTGACGAGCGCGTAGATCGACATCTCGCCCAACGACCGCTCGGGCTTGCGGCGAAGCTCGATCGCGGCGACCGCCATCGCGAGCGAGAACCCGAACACGCCGAGAACGGTGTCCCACTTCCGGATCCCGTTCCAGATCGCGATCGGGAGGAACCCCGCGAGCGCGATGTAGGCGAGCATCGCGGTTCGCGCGCGGTTGCGGATGTGGGCGTCGTCGGACGCGCGCAGCGCGCTCTCGAGCTCGGGAGGAGTATCGGTGCTCGTCGGTGGCTCGAGCATCAGTCGGGTGACGAGCTCGGCGGCACCTTCGGCTTCGGGATCGAGCGCGAGCGCGCGGCCGGCCGCCCGCATGGCCTCGGCGCGGCGGCCGTCGTCGATCGCCGCCCGCGCCGACCACACCAACCCCTCCGCCATGGTCTTGCGACGGGCGACGTCGCGATCGCCGTCGAGATAACTCTCGATCCGATCGGCGACACGACGCACGGTGGGACGCAACGAGGGCTCGCGCGCGAGCATCGCCACGCACAGCGCGTCGAGCTCCGGTGGGACCACGCGCTCGGGGTGGCGCTTCGCCGGCGACGGCTCGGGAGCGTGCTGCACGGTCGACGCGATCGCCGCCTCGCCGCGCGGATGCAGGGGCTCGCCGGCGAGGATCTCGAACAGGATCGCGCCCAGCGCGTAGACATCGGCCGGCCGATCGATCTGGTCGATCGCACGCAGTGCCTCGGGCGCGAGGTAGCCCGGCGTGCCGTGGACCTCGGTGGCCTCCGTTTGGCCCTCGAGCGTCTCGATGTCCGCCGCGATGATCGAGTCGTCGAGCACCCGCGCGACGCCCCAGTCGAGCACGTAGACGTCGCCGTACTCGCCGAGCACGATGTTGCCGGGCTTGAGATCGCGGTGGACGACACCCCGCGCGTGGGCGAAGTCGATCGCGCGACACACGTCGGCGAATCCGCGCAACAGCCGCTGGCGCGTCGTCGTCGGGTTTCCCAGCAGCTCGGTGAGCGTGAGCCCGGCGAGGCGCTTCATCGCGAAGTACGGGCGCCCGCGGTCGTCCTTGCCGAGCTCGTAGACCGGCACGATCGCCGGATGATCGAGGCGCGCCTGGATCCGGGCCTCGCGCAGGAACCGCGCGAGCTCCTCGTCCGACGGTGCGGCCGCTCGCAGTCGCTTGATCGCGACCTCGCGTCCGACCCGGCGATCGAGCGCGAGCACGACCTCTCCCATCCCGCCGCGTCCGATGACCTCGCCCATCGCATAGAACGACGACACCGACGTGTCGTCTTCGCCGCGCTCGGGTCGGACCTCGGCCCCCTCCGGGCGAGCGGTGGGGCTTCTAACCAGCGTATCCGGCTCGTCCGACGCCATCCCCAATCGTACTCCGGCGAAACGGTGCATCGGGACTTCACGTCGTGGCGCCGTTGTCCTACGTTGGGTTCACCCATGTACCTCGGCATCGTCAAGGGCACCGTCGTCGCCGACCGCAAGTACACGGGGCTCGAGGGCAAGAAGCTGCTGATGGTGCAGCCGGTCGACGAGCACGGTGCACCCGTCGGCGGGCTGCAGGCCGCGGTCGACACCGTGCAGGCAGGGCTCGGCGACCTGGTCTACCTCGTCGGCTCGCGCGAAGCCGCGCTCGCACTCGATCCGTGGTTCGTGCCGGTCGATGCCGCGATCGTCGGCATCGTCGACGGACTCGACGTGCCTCCACCGATCGCGAAACCGGAGCACGCGTGAGGTACTGCCGCGTCGTCGGGACGATGTGGGCCTCGGTCAAGCACCCCGCGTACGAGGCCCGACCGCTGTTCGTCGTCCAGCCGCTCGACGATGCCGGCAAGGATGTCGGGACCAGCTTCGTCGCGATCGATACCGTGCAGGCCGGCGTCGGCGACCGCGTGCTGGTGCTGACCGAGGGCAACGGCACCCGGCAGATCGTCCAGCTCGGCGACATCGTCCCGATCCGGTCGACGATCGTCGGTATCGTCGATGTCGTCGACACGCAGGCGACGTCATGACGCGCCCGTTGCGGGTCCAGGTCGCGGAGTCCGCGCGGCTTCTTCACCAACTCGGCTGGGTCGCGAACCACGACGGCAACGTCACCGCGAAGGACGGCGCGCGCTACGTCGCCACGCCGACCGCGACATCGAAGCGCCTGATCGGCGAGCGCGACGTGATCGAGCTCGACGCCAAGGGCAAGGTCGTCGGCCGCGGTCGCGTGTTCGGCGAGATCGGTCTCCACCTGACCGTCTACGAGCGCCGCCCCGATGTCGGCGCCGTGGTCCACGCGCACCCGCCGTACGCGACGGCGATCGGCTCGTCGCATGGCAACCCGATCGAGCGGCCGTTCCTCGCCGAGGCCGTGGTCTCGCTCGGCCCCAAGATCCCGAAGGTGCCCTACGCGCAGCCCGGCGAACCGGCGAAGGCCGCGCTGGCCCCGTGGTGCGAGCTGGTCGACGCGGTGATCCTCGGCAACCACGGCGTGATGGCGTGGGGTGTCGACTGCGAGCAGGCGTTGCTCCGGCTCGAGCTCGTCGAGCACCTCGCCAAGATCGCGATCGCGGCGATCCCGCTCGGCGGTGTCGAACCCCTTCCCCCAGCGGCGATCGCGCCGCTGCTCGCCGCCCGCGCCAAGGCCAAGATCGGTCGGGCCGCCGATCGTGCGGTCGAGCTCGCCGCCACGCTCGGCGTGCCCGGCGGCGGCAAGCCCGTGGTCGCGTGTGCGCCGGCCCCGCACGCCGAGGTCTCGACGGTGACGCCCTCGGGGGCCCGCGACCTGGCCTCGGTCGTGCGCGAAGAGATCGTGCGCGCGCTTCGCAAGTAGGCGTCCTGTCCCGCCACTCCCCGCGTAACCTGGGGACCGGTTCGGACGTAGACCCCTGCGATGCGCGTGACTCCCTCGCTTCCCCTCCTGCTCGCTCCGCTCTTGCTCGCGCTGTCGTGCGCGAGCGCGGATGGCGATCCCGGTGGCATGTCTCGCGCCACGAGCACGAAGCATGCGGGTGCCGGCGGGCCGGTCGTCGTCGAGCTGTTCACCTCGCAGGGCTGCAGCTCGTGCCCTCCCGCCGACCGCTTGCTCGCCACGCTCGCGGACGACAGCTCGCTCGCGCCGCTGTCGTTCCACGTCGACTACTGGAACGACCTCGGCTGGGCCGACCCGTACTCGCGACCCGCGTGGACCGAGCGCCAGCACCAGTACGCGCGCGCCCTCGGTGACACCCGCGTGTACACGCCCGAGCTCGTCGTCGGCGGCATCTCCGGCATGGTCGGCTCGAACGCGCGCCAGGTCCGCCGCGCGATCGCGAAGGCACCGCACCCAGCCCTCCTCGCCGCGACCGCGACGTGGAAGCCGGGGCGTCTCGAGGTCACCACCACCGCGCCGCCGGATGCCGAGGTGCTGGTCGCGGTGTGGGAAGCGAAGCGCTCGACCAAGGTCACCCGCGGCGAGAATTCCGGCGAGACACTCGACAACGTCCACGTCGTTCGCCGTCTCGCCCGGGCCGCTGCGGCCGGCAAGCGCGGCACCGTCACGATCGAGCTCGACCCCGCGTGGAAGGCGGTCGGTGCCGTCGCGTTCGCCCAGCGTGCCGACAAGCGGATCGTCGCGTCGGCGGCACTGCCTCGCGGTTAGTTAGCGTCGATCGCGACGTCGACGCCGCGGATTGCCAGACATGGTCCACGGCCGCCACGAGGCGCGCTCGGCCGGTCTGATACAACCGGGGCCATGCGCGCCGCCGTTTCGATCCTGTGCATGCTGTCGCTCACCGCTTGCTTCCCACACAACGCGCACCGCCGCACCATCGCCAAGATCGTCGAGGGTGGCGTGTTGGCCGGCGGCGTGGCGATTCTCGCCGTCTCCAACACGGGCGCCGATTGCGATCAGATGGTCGGTCTCGGTATGCCGAAGACGGACTGCCAGAACCGCGCGAGCCTGGCGAGCGGGGTCGGACTCAGCATGGTGATCGCCGGCCTGGTCGGCTTCATGGCCACGGTGTCGACCGCGGCGGAGGACGCGCCTCCGGTGCCGGCCGCCTCGGCGTCCGGCACGGTCACGGCACAGCCGGCCAAGCCCCTGCCGCAGCCAAACCAGCCCCAGTAGACTTCGCGCGCGGGCGCCCAAGGCCACCAAAGCGACGTCGGACGACAACGCCGCGCTGAGATCGCGCCGACCTTGCGGGCGACGTGGCGCCCCTTCTGCTCGCACAGCTTGGTGCCGTCGAACACCGGCACCGACTTGGCCCACGAGTGGCTCCCTCCATGGCCCGAGAGGCCGAGGAACCAGCCCCGCCGACCGACGAACAGATCGAGCTGGGTGCCCTTGATGCCACCACCCACGTCGTCCGCGATCACGCAACCATCGTGGACGAAGCCCCCCCACGGCGGGCGCCCCGGCATCAGCCGGCCCTCCAGGAGCGGCACGTAGAGCAGGGACCCGAGCTTGATCAGCTTGGGATCGACCGCGACCGTGCGGAACGGTTGCAGGTGATGCCCCGTCCCACCGGTCCCCCAGTGAGCGGCCTTGACCACGTGAAAGCACGGCCGGCGGTCGCACCCGCACTGGCCCCCGACGTTGACCAGCCGGCCATCGCGCAGGCGACCCGTCCCCTGAAGCTGGACCTGCGAAGCGAACTCACGGGACACGTCGGCGATCGGCTTGCAGCCCTTGCCCCAGATCGTGACGGTGTCGTTCGCGACCGATGCGAGGGTGGATTCCACCGCGGCGTCCTGGTCGGACGCCGAGGTGACGTTGTCGTTTGCAACGAGCGCCTTGCGCTGCTTGTCCGCGATCTCGTCCTCGGTGACCACGTAGTAGAACGTGATGCTGAAGTCAGCGATCGGCTGGACCTGCTGATCGACGTTCGTCGGATCGAGCGACGTTCCGATGTCCGCCGGTGCCGGCGCGTTGACGTGGATCGGCTCGTGCGGCAACGCCGACGGTTGCGAGTTCAACGGGCTCTGCTGCGAGCAGCCGATCGCCAGCATCGCCGGGACGATGTTCTTGATTCCATTGACGATTCTGTTGATCAGATCGCCAAGGGCGTTGACGGCGCCCGAGATCGCCGACCCGACCGTCTGGATCAGACCGGACTCAGTTTCGCGGGGGCTCTGCATACGCGTCCAAGCATGACGACCGCCGGACAAAACGAGTCTAGCCTCGATCCTTTCGACGAGAGCCACACACGAACGACCAAAAAGCGAGTTCAGCTAGAGAACGAACTTCAACGGTCGGGACGCGTGATCGCCGTTCAGAATCGTGCTTGGAGAGTGGCGTTCACTCCGAGCTGGTTGAACTGTCCCGGCTCGTACGAGAACGCGCAGTTCTGCGGGTCCTCGCAGACCCGGGTGTACCGGGTCTGGTTCGGGTCGTAGCTATAGAACACCTCGAGGACCGCGGCATAGATCCGGGCGAAGTCGATGCGCCCGGTGAACTTGATCGCCTCCTGTGGCAGGGCGTCCTCGCCCGGCGGGAGGATGGTGATCAGCGTGTCGATGTTGTTGTTGCGGACCACGGCGGTCGACGTCCCGGTCGATCCGAGCTCGCCGGGGATGCCCTTGGGCGTGGTCAGCGTGGCCGGTAGCTCGATGCCCGCGATCACGCCGAGCGTGAGCCAGTCACCCCAGTTGCGATCGGCGCCCACCGCGCCGAACAGGTTCGGCGTCAGGTCGTAGTCGTTCGGGAAGTCCGAGTACGGCGGCAGGCTGGGCTGGCTGTGCAGGATGAACGCGAGGTCGCGGTACGACAGGTCGGCCCGCAGACGGTAGCGGTTGTACTTCAGGCGCACGTTGAGGTCGCCGGCGTGGCCGAGCTGGTTGACCGTCGAGCCGGTGTTCTGCGGGTCCTTGAGCGTCTGGCCCATGATCGTGGCCTCGGCCTGGGCCATCCACGACAGGCCGCCGGGATACTTCTCGGGCGCGAACAACGCGGTGATCTGCTCGTTGTTGTAGCGGTACAGCTTGTAGTCGACGCTCGACCGCAGCGGCATCCCCTTGTGGACCGACAGCTGCGCCGACGCGCCGAACAGCTGGACCTTCTGGTCCTGGACGTCCTGCAGCTCGTTGTAGCCGCGGTCGAAGTAGCCGCCGTTGACCTCGGCGCGCACGCCGATCTCGTCGCCCTTGCAGCCCGGTGTACCCACCGTACACGGCTGGATGATGTCGTAGCCGCCACCCGCGAGCACCGCGAGCGCCGACTTCTGCTCGCCGTCACCCGGATCGACGACCACGGCGCTCTTGGCACCGACGAACACGTACTCGCGCGGCCCGTCGTACTGCAGCTTGACGCCCGGCACGCTCGACTTCGCGCGCTTGTACTCGGGCGAGCCACCCCACGACAGCCGGAACGAGTAACCGAGCCGGAACCGATCGGACGACACCGGGAACGCCGTCAGGCTGATCCGGGTCGGATCCTTGTGCGACGGATCTTTCCAGTTGGTGATCACGAGGTAGCTGCCGGCATCCGACAACGAGATCGAGCTCTCCGACAGCTCGTTGATCCGCAGCACGAACGCGCCCTCCGCCTGGAGGTGGTTCCTCGAGTAGCTGCGATACATGATGGCGTGCGACAGCGTCTCGAACCCCGAGAACCGGGTGTCGTAGTTGTCGAAGAACAGCACGCCGAGCGAGTTGGGCGTGCCGAACCGCCAACCCGGCACGCTCGGGATGGTCTCGCCGGGCTTGGCGAGGATGTTCTCGTTGGTCAGCGTGAACGCGAGGCGGGTATCCATGAAGCCCGACCCACCGAGCATGTCGGAATCACTCTTGGCGGCCTTCTGGTCGCGCTCGGTGGCCTCGCGGGCCGCCTTCTCCGCGGCCTCGCGGGCGGCCCGCTCGGTCAAGATCCGCGCGACCTCGCGATCGACGATCTCCTTGATCTTGGATTCGTCGACGCCGGTGGTCGCCGTGGTCCCGGTCGGCGGCGGCGGCGGCGGCGGTGGTTCGGCTTCGCCCGGCTGGGCGAGAGCGATCGACGAGGCGGTCATCACGACCACCATTCCCACGGACAAGCGAGAGATCATGCGCACGGGTCTTCTTCTTTGTTTCGCTAGCTAGTTGCCGTCGACGTCGTCGTCCGACCTCGGGAAGATGATCCAGACATTGAAGGAGCCGATGTTCACCGGCCGCAGCACGCCGACGACGCGAGGCAGCGTCTTGCCCACCAGCGACGGCGGATCGATCGCCGTGATGCCGGTGGTGATGATGTTGATGACGTTGTCGTTGCTCGAGCAATCGCCGCCCACCCCATCGGGATCGAGCTTCCACTGCTTGAACGTGTCGAAGTCGTCGTCGAGGTCGCACACGACGCCGTTGTCGATCTCGATCAGACCGGCCTCGTTGCGCTCGAAGTTGATCATGCCATCCGGGTCGTTGAGCCCGTTGAACCAGGTCGCGGGGTCGAGCACGACCGGCGCGGGGAGCCGCGCGGTGTTGACGTCGTCGATCGCGTTGCCCTGGTCGTCGACCGGCACGAACGACTGCGGGAACCCGATCTCGGTGAGGCCGTTGAACTCCGACAGGCCACCGGTGAATCCGGCGATCACCTGCCCGACCTCGATCGAGTGGAAGAACTGATCGCGCGGCGCCGAGAACGAGAAGATCATCGCGTGGTCGTACGCCTGCGACGTGCACGGCGGCGTCCCCGCGTCGTCGGTGCACTGCACGTCGCTCACGGTGTAGCCCTGCGAGAACACCGAGTTGACGACGATCCGGCCGACGCTGCCGTAGCGCGAGTGGGTGACCCCGATCTGCTTGTCCTGCAGCGGCGTCGAGCTCAACGCGTCGAGGCCCATCTCGTCGCGAGGCGTCTGCAGGTCGACGATGAACGGCTCGCGATAGAACAGCGTGGGCGACGTCCCGGTGACCGTGCCGTGCACGTAGTTGGGACCGATGCCGGAGCCGTCGTCGATCCAGATCACCGTCGGCCCGAACGCGTTGGGCAGCGTGATCGACTGGTTCATCGCCTGCCCGGCGGTGACGTGGAACGTCGCCAGCGGGGCCTCCCCGAAGCTCGGCGTCAGGGTGCCGAGGAACTGGGCGTAGACCTGCACGTCCTTGTCGAACGTGGTGTCGACCTGGTTGTCGACGTCCTTCGCGATCACGTTGACCACGACGGTGCGATCGGCATCGGACAGCGGTGCATCCGGGGTCCCGGGGTCCGCCGGCGTCACCAGCTGGACCTCGAGCGATTGCGTGCCTTCGAGCGGCGGCCGCGTGTCCGTGCAGCCACCCGCGCTGCCGACAACTGCGACGCTCGACGCGACGATCAACCAGGGCTTGAACATCGTCATCACATCACTCGAAGGTCGGCCGGATCCGGCCGTCGTGCGCCTCGATCGTCTCGTCGAGACAGGAGATCGATCCGTAGCGATCCTTGACCAACGTGGTGTCGCCGGCGGCGTCGTCGATCTGCTGGTCGCACCGCGCGCGGCACGTGGGGTCGAGACAGGTCTGCGTGTTGAGGAACACGCGGAGGCTGTCGCGTAGCGAGATCCCCGTGTCCTGCTTCGAGGTATTGCGGCGAAGCACGTCGAAGCCGGATCCGCCGGCCGCGATGTAGTCGTTGACGGCGACGCGATACAGACTCGATAGCTCGAGCGGCGCGCACTTGCTGAAGTCGATGTCGTCGTCCGGGTTGTCGTTCTTCCGGCAGTGATCGCCGATCGCGATGTTCTTGGCGTACGCCCCGTTCGGTCCCGAGCACACCATGTCGAACGCGATGCCCGAGACCTGGGCCTGCGTCCGGCAGCCGCGGCTCGCCGAGCGCTGCGCGACGTAGTCGAGCGTCTCCTTGATCTCCTGGCCCGACAGATAGATCACCGTGATCGAGTTCTCGAACGGGAACACGTTGAACATCTGCTCGATCGTGAGGGGTCCGTACTCGAAGTCGGCCCGGATGCCGAGGGAGTTGGTGATCGCGAGCTCGGCCTCGACGCCCTGCTGGACCTGCATCGACCGCGCGACCAGATTGCCGAGCTGCGAGTCACCGCCCGACGGATCGTTGCGCGTGATCTTCTGCTGCATGCCGTCCGGGCCACCGGTGTGCGCGTTGACGTACGCGAACACGCCGTTGAGATCGATCTCCTGGTTGAGCTTGACCGAGTACGGCCACAGCAGTGCGGTGATCTCGGGATCGTCGGGGACGTCGTTCTGGACCGGGATGTTGATGTACGAGAACGAGGTGATCCGGCTGCGGTTGTCCGGATCGCTGTTGTCGGTGCCGACGTGGACCACCAGATCGAGCCGGCCGACGAACTTCGCGAAGGCGCCGGAGTGCACGAGGATCGTGTTGTGCCCCTGGTCGTCGTTGGGAATCAACTTCGGCGGGTTGGTGACGATGTGGAGGTGACCGCCGAGGATCAGGTCGATGCCCGCCAGCGTCTTCTTGCATTCCTCCAGATCGGAACCCTTGCACTGCTTGGCGAAGTCGCCGTTGGGATCGTCCTCGACCTGCGCCGGCTGGAGACCCTCGTCCTCGTCGAGACCGAGGTGGCTGAGCACCACGATGACGTCGACCTGCGGGCGAAGAACACGGACCCAGGCCTCGAGCGCCTTGGTGTCGTCGATCGGACGAAACCCGAGGCTGTTGCCGCCCTCGTAGATCGAGGTGATCGTCGACGTGTTTCCCATCCCGATCACGCCGACCTTGAGGCCCTTGACGTCGTAGATCGCGTACGGCGCGATCAGGTCGCGCAGCGAACGACCGTCGGGTGCGACCACGCTGGTCGGCGGGTCGTCCCACGCGTAGTTGCCCGCGAGCAACGGGAACGTCGCCCAGTTATCGATCTTCTCGAACAGGTTCTTGGCCCCGAGATCGAACTCGTGGTTGCCGAGCACCGCACCGTCCATGCCGGCGAGTGACAGCGACCGCATCTCGGCCTCGCCCTTGAACATGTTGAACACCGGCGCGCCCTGGAAGCAGTCGCCGGAGTCGAGCCACAGCGAGCGATTCGAATCGGCGCGGATCTGCTTCGCGAGCGTCGAGATCCGCGCGATGCCGCCGTACGGCGGCTTGGTCAACCCGTACCCGCGGTCGAACGTGTTGGGGACGAAGTTGTACGGGAACAGCCGCGAGTGGATGTCCGAGGTGTGGATGATCGTGAACCGGATGTCCTGCCCGGTGAGGTCGGGCTGGTCCTGCTTCACGGTGCAGCCCACCGCCATCGCGCAACCAATGACGATCAGGCGCTTCATCGAAGGGGTCATACCCAATACCCAGGCGGTTCAGCAAGCGGAACCCGACCTAGAGACTGCCCGTCGGGACCGAGATCACGGGTCATCGTGTGGACTTCGCCTCTGCGGTCGACCTATCCGCTGGGGGCCCGTTCGCGAGGTCTGCCGATGTGGTTAACTGCGCCCGCATGCCGCGCGCGAAGATCGTTTGCACTTTGGGGCCCGCCTCGTCGACGCCGGAGCGGATCGGCGAGCTGATCGATGCCGGGATGAACGTCGCGCGTCTCAACTTCTCGCACGGCACGCACGAGGATCACGCGAAGATGTTGCAGACCGTCCGCTCCGAGGCCGACCGCCGGGGCAAGGCGGTGGCGGTGCTGCTCGATCTCCAGGGCCCGAAGATCCGGGTCGGCAAGTTCGCCGCGGGCCAGGTCGATCTCAAGCCGGGCGCCGAGTTCACGATCACGGTCGACGACTGCGTCGGCGACGCCAAGCGGTGCTCGACCAGCTACACCCTGCTGCCCAACGACGTCAAAGCCGGCGACACGCTGCTGCTCGACGACGGCTACCTGTCGCTCGCGGTCACCGAGGTGTCCGGCCGCGAGGTCAAGACCGTGGTCGTCACCGGCGGCACGCTCAAGAACAACAAGGGCATCAACCTGCCGGGGGTCGAGGTGTCTGCTCCGGCGCTGTCGGAGAAGGACCGCACCGACATCGGGTTCGCATTGCGCCACGGGGTCGACTACGTCGCGCTGTCGTTCGTGCGCCGCGCCGAGGACGTGATCGAGGCCAAGCGGCTCCTCACCCACGACAACGTGTCGATCCCGGTGATCGCCAAGATCGAGAAGCCGCAGGCGCTCGAGCGGCTCGGCGAGATCATCGATGCGTGCGACGGCTGCATGGTCGCGCGCGGCGATCTCGGCGTCGAGCTCGGTCCCGAGAAGGTCCCGCTGTGGCAGAAGCGGATCATCGAGGAGGTCAACAAGCGCGGAAAGATCGTGATCACCGCGACGCAGATGCTCGAGTCGATGATCCAGCAGCCGCGGCCGACGCGTGCGGAGGCATCCGACGTCGCCAACGCGGTGCTCGACGGCACCGACGCGCTGATGCTGTCGGGAGAGACCGCCGCCGGCAAGCATCCGGTGGAAGCCGTGCGCACGATGGCGAGGATCGCGGAGGAGATCGAACAGAGCGCGTACTACCGCGCCACGGTCGAGGTGCCCGATCTCCAGCTCGCGACCTCGACCAACGCGATCGCGCATGCCGCGATGACCGCCGCACGCGCGATGCGGCTCAAGACGATCGTCGCGGTGTCGGACTCGGGTGGCGCGGGTCGGCTAATTTCTGAGTATCGGCCCGAGGCCCACATCGTCTGCCTCACCACCGACGAGACGACGTTCCGCCGGCTGGCGATTATTTGGGGGGTGACCCCGGTCTTGATCGGCCCGTCGGCGACCACCGAGGAGCTCCTCGATCGGGTCGAGGCCACGCTGATCGAGCGGAACCTGGCGTCCCCCGGTGAGAACGTGCTCATCACGATGGCGGTCCCGGTCGGGTCCGGGCTCCAGACCAACGTCCTGAAGATCCACCAGATCCAGCACTGACGACGTGCGACCCGGGGCGGCCCGCTCGGGCGGACTTCGATAACCCGAGTTGATCGCGCTCACAACGCCGACCTCACCCCCGACGGGATCGTCGTCGCAGTAGGCGAAAACCTACACGTTGCAGGAGGTTGAGCCGATAATTTCTGCACGCTACGATTGGAGACGGTGGCTCACACGCCGCGTCCACAGACCGAATCCGAAGTCGAAGTCGGCCAGGAGTTCCTGGGAAAATACCGCGTCGAGGCGATCCTCGGCCAGGGCGGGATGGGTGTGGTCGTGAAGTGCATCCACCTCGACCTCAACAAGCCGGTCGCGATCAAGATGCTGCGCCAGGACGTGCTGTCGGATCGCGACGCCACCGAGCGGTTCACGCGCGAGGCACGCGCCGCATCGCGACTCAAGAGCGAGCACGTCGCGGAGGTCGTCGACGTCGGCGTGTTTCCGTCGACCGGCGTCCCGTACATGATCATGGAGTTCCTCGACGGGCACGACCTCGGTCAGCTCGTCGACGAACGTGGGCCGCTGCAACCGCCGCTCGCCGCGATGTTGATGCTGCAAGCAGCGGAAGCCCTCGCCGAGGCGCACTCGCGGGACATCGTGCATCGCGACGTCAAACCGTCGAACCTGTTCGTGTGCTGGCGTCCCGACGGCAGCGCGATGGTGAAGGTGCTCGACTTCGGGATCTCGAAGTCGCCGATCGGCGTCGACATGAAGTTGACGCAGACGCAATCGCTGCTCGGCACGCCCGCGTACATGTCCCCGGAGCAGATGCGGTCCGCGCGTCTGGTCGACGCTCGCACCGACATCTGGTCGCTCGGCACGGTGTTCTACGAGCTCCTCGAGGGCCGGCGTCCGTTCGAGGCCGATAGCTTCTCGGAGATGTGCGTCAAGGTCGCGATGGATCCGCCGGATCCGATGGTGAACGCGCCGCCCGAGCTCCAGGCGATCATCATGCGCTGTCTCGCGAAGAACGCGGACCAGCGCTACGCGAACATGGCCGAGCTCGGCCGCGATCTCCTGCCGCATGCCCTCGACGTGCACCAGGCCTCGCACCTGGTCGAGCGCATGCAGCGGTTGGTCACCCGCAAGAGCGGCGGCGACAACTGGGAGAACCTCAACACCGGCGTGTCGCGCATCGCGACCCCGGTTCCCGGATCGGTCCGCGATATCGCGAGCGCACCGATCGCGAACCCGGCGTGGCATGGCGGATCGGATGCGATCGGGACCCCGGTCCCGACGCCACCCCGCTCGGGCGTCGTGCCGGCTGCGGCGGCGCCCCCGACCTCGATGGTGGCCACCGAGGCACCGAAGCGTCGCCGATGGCCGATCGTCCTGCTGGCGTTCGCCGTGATCGCGGTCGCCGTCCTCTCGTTCACGCTGCTTCGCGATCGCTCGAACAACGACACGGTCGCGCCCGCGGCCGACGATCACGCGACGACCACGCCGCCGCCGGTGCCGGGATCCGCGGCGACGACATCGACGGCCACGACGCCGACGCCGACGCCGACGCCGACGAACGTCGGGGCGCCCGATCCGACGGCGGACGTCGATGGTACGGCCGATGGATCGGCCGGGACCGTGACCCACGCGGGCTCGGCGAAGGAGTCGGGTTCCGCCGGCAACGACGCCGGCGACATCGACACCTCCAAGATCGTCATCGAGGACAACACGCCGCCCAAGCCGGCCATCACGGGTCGCGGACGACCGAAGAACCCAATCCGCCACATCCGGCGTCCCGTGCGCCGGCTCGTCAAGAAGCACGACAAGAAACACGACGTCTCGAAGAAACACGACGTCAAGAAGCCCGACGACAACAAGCCCGAGGATGCGATGCCCGCCAAGGCAGCGTGCCCCCTGGCGCGCCGGCTTCCCGGTGGCGGCTGCGCACCCGAGTAGCGGCGATCGATTTCAGTTATGATCGGCATCATGCGAGCCATCGGGGCCCTCGCCATCGCGATCATCGCGTTTGGCGTATCGACATCGCGAGCAGACACCACCGACGACAAGCAGGTCTCCGACCAGCTGTTCATCGAGGGGCGGAAGTTGCTCGATAGCGATCCGGCAGCAGCGTGCAAGAAGTTCCACGAGGCGCAGGCGCACCAGAAGGACCGCGAGTCGGTCGCGATCCTGCTCAACCTGGGGCTGTGCTACGAGAAGCAGGGCAAGATCGCGACGTCGCTCAAGTGGTATCGCAAGGTCCAGACGGTCGCGAACGAGAGCCAGGACTCGAGCGACGACGAGTACGAGGACGCCGCGAAGCAGGCCACCGGCCGGCTCGCCACCAAGGTCGCCAAGGTCACGTTCGTGTTCGGGCCTGGGACCGACAACGTCGACGTCGTGATCGACGGCGAGACCAAGGTCGAACGAACGGAGCTGATCGTCGAGCTCGACGCGGGTAGCCACGAGATCGTCAGCAGCGCACCCGGAAAGACGGCGAAGACCGACACCCTGGTGATCGAGGACGGTCAGAGCCTCACCCAGTCGATCAGCGCGCTGGCCGACGCGCCCGTCACCGGGCCCAATCACGCCGGCCGCGGCCGCAAGATCCTCGGCATCGTCGTCGGCGCCGGTGTCCCGGCGGTGTGCATCGCGATCGGGTTGCCGTGGGGACTCAGCGTTCAGAGCGACTTCAAGAATTCGCGGCCGCCGTACAACTCGGGCAACGAGGAGGACGATCACGACCTCGCGAAAAAGAAGCTGCTGAAGATCGATCTCGCGTTCGGAGCCGTCGCCGCCGTCGGGATCGGCGCCGGCATCTGGCTCTACTACTCCGGGATCAAGGAGCACCGCGCCGCGGCGCGGCAGATGGCGTTCACGCCGGTGGTGTCGTCCGATGAGGCTGGGTTCGCGCTCTCGGGGCGCTTCTAGTCAGCGCGGCGTTCGCGTCAGCGTCCCCGCATGTGTCGCGAGATCCGCATCGCCATCTCGAGCGCCTGCTCGTAGTTGAGCCGTGGATCGACGCGGCTCTTGTACGCGCGCTCGAGATCGACCTCGGATAGTCCACGCGCGCCGCCGACGCACTCGGTGACATCCTCGCCGGTGAGCTCGACGTGAACGCCGCCGAGTCGCGTGCCGAGCTGGTTGTGAAGCTCGAAGCTCTGCTCGAGCTCGGACAAGATGTTGTCGAAGCGTCGGGTCTTGATCCCGTTCGGCGTGGTCTCGGTGTTGCCGTGCATCGGATCGCTGACCCACAGCACGCGGCGACCGGTGCGCTGCACGGACTCGACGAGTGGCGGCAGTTTGTCGGCGACGTGCGCGGCGCCCATCCGATGGATCAACGTGATCCGTCCGGGTTCGCGGTCCGGGTCGAGCGCGTCGAGGAGCCCGACCAGCCATTCCTCGGTCATCTTCGGGCCGACCTTGATCCCGAGCGGGTTGCGGATGCCGCGGTGGAACTCGACGTGTGCACCTTCGAGCTGGGCGGTGCGCATCCCGATCCACGGAAAATGGGTCGACAGGTTGTACCAGCCGGTACGACGTGGCACCTGCCGGGTCTGGGCCTGCTCGTAGGCGAGTGCGAGTGCCTCGTGCGAGGTGAACACGTCGACTCGCCGCAGCGCCTCGTTCTCGACCCCGGTCAGCGACGACACGAAGTCGAGCGACTCGTGGATCGAGGTCACGACCGTGTTGTAGTGGTCGGCGTTCGGCGAGCCCTTCGCGAACGAGATGTCCCACTGCTCGGGATGATGGAGATCGGCGAACCCGCCGTCGGTCAGCGCGCGGATGAAGTTGAGCGTCAACGCGGCGCGTTCGTAGGCGCGCAGCATCAGCACGGGATCGTGCGCGCGATCGTCGGCCGTGAAGGCGTCGCGGTTGATGATGTCGCCGCGGTACGACGGCAAGGTGACACCGTGGCGTGTTTCCGAGTCGGCCGAGCGCGGCTTCGCGTACTGACCGGCGATCCGGCCGATCCGGATCACCGGTTTGCGCGTGCCGTGAACCAGCACGAGCGACATCTGGAGCAGGATCTTGAGCTTCGCGGCGATCGGATCGGACCGACAGTCATCGAAGCTCTCGGCGCAATCGCCACCCTGGAGCACGAACGCTTCCCCGGCCGCCGCGCGCGCCAGTCCGTCGCGCAGCCGCTCGATCTCCCACGACGTCACCAGCGGCGGCAACCGCCCCATCTCGTCGAGCACGCGCGCGAGCGCCTCGGAGTCGGTGTAGCCCGGTTGCTGGAGCGCTGGCTTGGCCTGCCAGCTCGTCGGTGACCACATCACGGGCAATTATGACCTCCGCGCGAGCCCCGATGGGCATGACTGCTTGCTAGTTCGCACGAGAACGGGGCTCGCCTCCGGTCAATGATGACCTCCGCGCGAGCCGCGATGGGCATGACTGCTCGATCAATCGGGTTCCTCGTCGGACGGACCCGTCTGGGAGCTCGTCGTGCCGCACATCATCGGCCGCTTGCCCGGGAACTGGATCCGCCGGCGCGCCAGCTTGGCGGGATCGATCTTCGCTCCCTTGTGCTGCTTGAGCACGCCCACCATCGCGTCGCGAATGATCTCGTCGGTGATCTTGATCGAGCCCTTCGGGAGCTTGAGGCGGCCGATCAACCCGTGCTCGCCCGATGCGAGGAAGTCGCTGGTGACCAGCTTGTACGTCGCGGTGTCGGACAGCGGCTTGCCCGCGACCTTGATCGCGAGGTCGAGCCGACCTCCCTTGCACCGCGCGGTCGCCGTGATCCCGCCCCACGATAGCCACGCGTTGTCGCGCTGCAGGTTGCTCGAGATCATCCGGCGGATGTGCCGACCCTTGACGTCGACGATGGCGAAGCGGTTGTCGAACGGCGTCGCCTCGAACAACGAGCCGTACGTGAGCTCGCCAGCCGGCATGTCGGCGCGCAGGCCACCACCGTTGGTCACCGCCACCTGCCCCTCGGGCTGCGCCGCCAGCATCAGGTCGGTGAACCAGTTCCCCTCGGCCGATTCGAGCTTGTACGACTTGGTGACCGGCTTGACGAGCAACACGCCGAGCTTCTCGCTCCGCCGCGCCTCGGCACGCGACAACGCGGCATCGGCGATCGCCTGTACCTCGCGGTCGGGTGTCACCGGCTTGCCTTCGTAGCTTCCCGGCCGGCAGGCCTCGGGCGAGATCGGGCTGCCCGCGGGATCCTCGCCCTCGCACAAGAACCGCGGCTTGCGGATCCGGACCGCGGAGACGTGGCCGTCGCCGGCGATCCGCAGATCGACACGACCGAATGCACGCCCCGACGAGTACGACTCGATCACGGCGACGTCGGAGATCCGGTGCGCGATCGCCGCGTGGGTGTGCCCCGCGATGAACACGTCGACCATCCCCTTCGGCAGATCGGAGATCGTCCGGAATACCTCTTCACGGGTGTCGCACGACGACGTGTCGTTCGGGTGATCGACGTCCTCGCACTTGCTGCCCATGTGTGCGGTCACCACGATCACGCGCGCGCCCTTCGCGCGCAGGTCCTTCGCCCACTTGGTGATCTCTCGCGCGGCGGGAGCCATCTCGAGACCGACGAAGTTGGTCGCCATCGTGGTGTACGGCGTCGATTCGGTGCTCGCCCCGATGATCCCGATCTTCACGCCGTCGACCTCGACCATCGTCGCCGCCGGCATGTTCGGCCACTTGATCCGCGCGCCGCTCGCCGAATCGAAGATGTTGGAGGTCATGATCGGGAACTTGGCCTCGCGCGCGCGTGCCTTGAGCGCGCCGCGGGCATCGTCGTCGGGCGCCGACGGGGTGGCCGCCGGACCCTCGGGACCGTAGTCGAACTCGTGGTTGCCGACCGCCGCCGCCGCGTAGCCCATCACGTTGTACGCGCGGACCACGTCCTTGCCCTCGGCGATGTTGGATTCCAGCGTGCCCTGGAACATGTCGCCCGCGTCGACCAGCAGCACGCCGCCGCCATCCGTCTGCCGTGCCGCGCGCAGGTTGTCGAGGTAGCCCGCGAGGATGGGGAGCCGGCCGATCGCGCCGTGCAGGTCGTTGGTGCCGACGATCGAGATCGTGACCGCCCCCGCGCTCTGGTGAGGAGGGCCGACCCGCGAGCTCGGCCCCGGCCCGGTGGTCGACGGCGCCGAGCATGCGATCGCGGAGACAGCGAGGACATAGCCGACGAACCTGGCGATCGACATTCCTCGGGTATACCGCGGATCAATCGTCGTCGGGGTCACCGCCGGGCTCGGCGATTTCCCGATCGCGGGACCGCGCGTGCGCCGACGCGGGATCGAGCACCACCTCGGGCTCGAACGAGCCGTCGGCGTGAACCGTGACGAACGCCGTACCACCGCGTTCGAGCGCACACGCGATCCGATCCCCGGGCTCGAGGCGGCGGAGCACGCGACCGCAATCCACGCGTTGCCGCGCTCCGAGATCCGCGACCAGTTGTGTCAGGTACGTCTCGATCACCGCGACGCGAACGACGAGCCCGTCGACGTGCCACATCCAGCCACCCGGCGTGCGCTGGATCTCGACGGGTAGGAGGAGCGGCGACGTGTCCCACCACTGCGTCCGACACGCGACCGGCGTCGGACACGCGACCGAGTAAAGCGGTCCGTACCGTGCGATGTCCCCGGCGATCGCGGTCTCGAGCGCGCTCGGCGGCGGTGGCGACGGATCGCTGCATCCGACGAGAAAACGCGCGCAATTTGCGCCGAGTACGATGCACAACTTCGAGGCCACGCGATGCCGAGCGGTGAATAAATCAGGTTAGGCTGCGTCCCTGTCACCGTTTACCGGAGGAACGATGCGTTTTCATCATCGCTGGCTACTCGCGGTCGGGATCGCTGGAGCGTCGGTGTGGAGCACCACCGATGTCCAGGCCCAACCGGTCACGCGCGACCATCGCGGTCCGCGCCGCCCACCCCGCCCCCAACCTCCCGCCTATGGAGGCCCTCGCACCGCCCCTCCGCCACCTCGCGTCGAACGCGTCGGACACCGTCGTGGTCACACGTGGGTGTCGGGCTCGTGGTCGTGGACCAACAACCGGTGGACGTGGACCCGAGGTCACTGGGAGCGCGCCCGCGCCGGACACAAGTGGCGTCCCGCGCACTGGGAGCGTCGCGGTGACATCTACGTCCGCGTCGACGGTGGGTGGATCGATGCCGGCGCACCGCCGCCGCTGCGCGAGGAGCGCGTCGCGCCCCGCCGCGGCTTCGTGTTCCAGCGCGGGCACTGGGACTGGAACGGCGAGGGCTGGGATTGGGTCGCCGGTCGCTGGGAGCGCGAGCGTCGCGGTCAGCTGTGGACCGCCGGAGGCTGGGAGCAACGCAACGGCGAGTGGGTGTTCACGCGTGGACACTGGGCGCCGGCGCCGGTCTCGGCATATCCCGACTCGGCACCGCCGCCTCCGCGCGCCGAGCGCGTCGGCCGCCGGCGCGGCTTCGACTGGGTCTCCGGTCACTGGGACTGGAAGAACGGTCGCTGGGACTGGCAGCGTGGCCACTGGGAGCGCGAGCGTGCCGGTTCGCGCTGGCGTCGCGGTCGCTGGGCGCAGGTCAACGGCCGCTGGACGTTCAATGCCGGTGGTTGGGAGGTCGAGGCCACGGTGTATCCGACGTCGGCACCCCCGCCGCCTCGGTTCGAGCGCATCGGTCGCCGTCGCGGTCACATCTGGGTGCACGGTCACTGGGACTGGCGCGATGGTCGGTGGGACTGGCAGCGCGGTCACTGGGAGCGCGAGCGCGCCGGATCCAACTGGCGTGCGGGTCGCTGGGAACGGCGCGGAAATCGCTTCGAATGGGTTGCGGGTGGCTGGGATGCCGGCGCGCCTCCCGTCACGGTGACCGTGTATCCGACGTCGGCTCCGCCGGCGCGCCGCCCCGAGGTGGTGCGTCCGCGTCGCGGCTTCGTCTGGGATCCCGGCCACTGGAACTGGGTGAACGGTGGATGGCAGTGGCAGCCCGGCCACTACGAGCGCCAGCGCCGCGGCTTCATCTGGCGGAGCGGTCACTGGGAGCGTCGCGGGAACCGCTGGGAGTGGAACGCGGCCGGCTGGGATCCGCAGGGCGGATCGACCGGTCCGGCGGTGATCACGCCAGTGCCGCAGCCGGGCTACAACGGCCCGCGCCAGGCACCGCCGCCGCCGCGCGCCGAGTATCCCGGCACGCGTGCCGGGTTCGTGTGGGCGCGCGGTCACTACGAGTGGCGCGCCAACCGCTACGCGTGGGTGGCCGGTCACTGGGAGCGTCAACGCGCTCGCCGTCACTGGGTCGACGCCCACTGGGAGAAGCGCGGCAACGGCTGGTTCTTCGTCGCCGGCGGCTGGCAATAAGTCGCGACCGTGACGTCGCGCGTGTCGTTCTGGCACGCGCGACGCACCGGGTCGCGACCTAACCCCGCGACCCGACTCGCCCTGCCGCGGGCACGTCGACTGCACCGATCGGGACGATGTCCCGGCGGTGGTCTCGAGCGGCAACGGTAGTGACCGTGGTCGCATTGGCCCCTCTGTCCGCTGGTGGCGTGCGCGTCGATCCGCCGACGACGACCGAGCGCGAGCCGACAGCGGCGATCGTCCCCGCGGCGATCGCCGCTGCGTCGTCCCCGCACCTCGCGGACGAACCGACACACGACCTCGCCGTGCACGTGGTCGACGGTGGGCTCCCGATCGCCGGCGCGACCGTGTCGCTCGGCGACGGTCGGTTGCCGGTGTCGGCGACCGCGATCACCGATCGCGAGGGCATCGCCCACTTCGCACATCTGGCGCCGCGACCGTACGAGGTCTGGGCGCGCGCCGAACGCGACGGTCACGCACGCGTCTCGGTACTCGCGCGGATCGCGGATCCGACCGAGCGCACCTCTCCCGTCGAGCTCGCGCTCGCTCCGGCGGCGACCATCCACGGCCAGCTGTCACGCCAGCAAGCTCCGACCCCGAACGCCGGCATCGCCGCGTTCGCCGACGCGTCGGTCGCGTTGATCCCGATCGATGTCGACCACGCGATCCGGGTCGCACCGGTCGAGGCATCGGGCCGGTTCGCGATCGCGGGACTGCCGGCCGGCACCTGGCGCGTCGAGGCCTCGGCGACCGGCTACGTGCAGCCGTCCGAGCAGACGATCCGGATCGCCGGTGGTGATGCCGGCGACGCTGCCGACATCGACGTCGGGGTCGCGCTGGCACGCACCGGCGAGGTCTCCGGACGAGTGGCCGACGGTGACGGCACGCCGATCGCCGGCGCGACGATCGTATTACACAGCCTCGGCGCCTCGACGTCGCGCGCGCGATCGGGAAGCGACACGTCGATCGCGACCGTGCGATGGGTCCACCCGTTCGCCGGTCATCGCGCGCTTCCCGCACGCGACATCCTGCGGTTCGGTGCTCACCGATCGGGGACGCGCCCCGCCGAGTGCGGCCTCGGCCACTGCGGCGTCGACCTCGGCGCACCGCGCGGCACCGTGATCCACGCGGCCGCCGACGGCGAGATCGCGATCGCGTTCTTCGAGCCCCACGGTGAAGCGGGTCGCGCGATCGCGATCGATCATGGTGGGGGCCTCCGCACCTACTACATGCACCTCGACGAGCTCCGGCCCGGGATCGAGGTCGGACGGCACGTGCGCGCCGGCGAGGCGATCGGCACCGTGGGCGCGACCGGCCGCGCCGAGGGCCCGCACCTGCACTTCGCGATGACGGAGAACCGTGGCGGGCGCACGTGGTACGTCGATCCCGAACCGGTGCTGCACTACGCGATCGTGCTCCCGGCTCCACGCTCGATCGATCCGCTGCCCCCGCTGGCACCGAGCGAACGCGATCGCGTCGTCGCGACGACGATGTCGACGAACGTCTCGACCATCGTCACCGACGGTGAGGGCAAGTTCCGCGTCGACAACGTCGCGCCGGGCTCGTACGTCGCGCTCGCCGTCGCACCCGGGCTGGCTCCCGGGACCAGCGCGCGCTTTGCCATCGCCAGCGGCGAGCTCGCCAGCGCCGGCGCCATCGCGCTTCACCCCGGCGTGATCGTGCGCGGTCGCGTGACGGCCGATGGCGTCGCCGTCGCGGGCGCTCGCGTCGTCGCGGGGACCGGCTCCGGCGAAGACGTCCATCAGGTCGCGGCGACCACGACCGACGCGCGCGGCGAGTACGTGTTGCGCACGCTGAGTGGAACGATCGCGCTCGCGGTGCGCGGCGGTGGCTACGGCGAGGCCGAGCGCGAGGTCGAGCTCGGCGATGGCGCACGGGCCCGCGAGTCCCGTCGCGAGGACTTCGCGCTGGTCGTCGAGCGCGCCACGCTGCGAGGTCAGGTGCTGGCGCCCGATGGCGGTCCGGCGAGTGGCGCCGAGGTGCGTGTCGTCGCCGGTCCATCGCGGCACCGCGCGGTGACCGACGCGCGGGGGCGCTTCGAGGTCCGCGCCGCCGCGGGTGCCTACACACTGGAGATTCGCTCGCGCGACTACCCGACGACTCGGCTGTCCACGCATGCCGATCACTGGACCGAGATCCGGCTCCCGCAGGGCGGTGCCGTCCGCTGCGATGTCCGCGATCGAATGAACGCCGCGGGACTCACCGCACGCGTCGAAGCGACGGGACCGGGCCGCGCATCGGCGACCACCGACGCCGACGGCACGATCACGCTGCGCGGGTTGGTGCCGGGCGAATGGACGATCCGCGCGATCGCGCCCGGCTACACCGGCCCTGCCCAGACGGTCGTGGTGCGGCCGACGCGGCTCCCCGCCGACCTCCGGTTCGAGCTCTCGCGCGCCACCACGCTCGCCGGAGTGGTGCGCGATGGCCGAGGACAACGCGTGGCGAACGCACGAGTGTTCGTCGGCGGTGTCGAGACGCGCACCGACGGCGACGGCAACTTCGAGCTCGCCGGCGCTCCGTCGGGGCGATTCTGGCTCGGTGCCGAGGGACCGGGCGAAACCGGCGGTGTCGAGCTCTCGATCGCCCCCGGCGAGCACCGGATGTCGATCGAGCTCGAAATCGACTGAGGGTCGCCGCGCGGAGGAGGGCTGTAACCTTCGATCCTCCGGGATCTCTAACTCCCCCGTGAGCCAACCCTTCGACTACGCACTGGTGGGCGGCGGCCTCCAGAACGGGCTGATCGCGCTGGCGGTTCGTACATGGCAGCCCGAGGCGCGGATCGCGTTGATCGAACGCGGCCCCGCACCAGGTGGAAACCACACGTGGTGCTTTCACGCCGACGACGTACCCCCGAGCATGGCCGCGTGGGTCGACCCGCTGGTCGTCAACCGCTGGTCCGGCTACGACGTCGCCTTCGCGGAGCACACCCGGCGGCTCGAGCTGCCGTACGCACGCGTCACCTCGGAGCGGCTCGCACGGGATGTCACGCGCGCGCTCTCGATCCCGGGATCGACCGTGCTCACCGAAGCCGTGGCGACCGCGGTGACTCCCAACCGTGTCGAGGTCGGATTTGCCGACGGCACCACGCGCACGCTCTACGCGAGAGCGGTCGTCGATGCTCGGGGGCCGGATCGACTGGCGAACGACGCCGGCGGCTGGCAGAAGTTCGTAGGGCAGGAGCTCGAGCTCGCGCGACCGCACGGGCTCGAGCGGCCGATCGTGATGGATGCGCGGGTGCCGCAACGCGACGGGTTCCGGTTCTTCTACGTGCTGCCCCTCGATCGCGATCGCGTGCTGATCGAAGACACGTATTTCAGCGATACCTCGCACCTCGACGTCTCGGCGCTGCGCGGCGAACTCGCGAGCTACGCGGAAACACGAGGCTGGAAGCCGGTGCGAGTCGTGCGCGAGGAGTCGGGCATCCTTCCGATGCCGGTGTCCGTCCCGACGCCGAGTACGACGTCGCCGCTGATCGCCGGCTACGCGGGCGGATGGTTCCACCCGACCACCGCCTATTCCTTTCCGATCGCCGCGCGGCTCGCCGATCACATCGCGCGCCGCTCACCCGAGCGGTTGTTCGACCGCGAGCTCGCGTCGCTGGCTCGCGATCACGGCATCCAGCTCGCGTTCGCGACCCGCCTCAATCGCATGCTGTTCCGCTGGTTCTCGCCGGAGCGGCGACATCACGTACTCGCTCGGTTCTACCGATTGCCGGAGGGGTTGATCTCGCGGTTCTACGCGCTCCAGCTCACCGGCTTCGATCGCGCGCGCGTGTTCGTGGGGCGCCCGCCGCGCGGCATGTCCCTCCGGGCGGCGCTGGGAGCTGCACGATGAAACGCCTGACGCATCCGGCCACGTTGCCACCGATGCTCGTGGCGCTCGATCGCGCGCTGTCCACGGGGCCGTGTGCGCTCGATGGTGACGTGCCCGTCGCGTTGTGGCGCCGCGCGCTGTCCGGCCCCGCGTCGGAGTTCCTGTCGCGCCCCGGCAAGGAGCTGCGAACTTCGATCGTGCGCGCCGGGTGGATGCTCGGTGGTGGAGATCCCGAAGGTCCATTCCGGGCGATCGCACTCGTGATCGAGATCCTCCACGCCGGGTCGCTGATCATCGACGACGTCGAGGATGGATCGACCGAGCGTCGTGGAGCACCTGCGCTCCACGAGCTCGTCGGCGTGCCTCTGGCGATCAATACCGGATCGTGGATGTACTTCTGGGCACTCGCCGAGCTCGCCGAGCTCGCGCTGCCCCCGTCGACCCAGCTCGCCGCGCAGCGCGCGACGATCGCGACCCTCGTGCGTTGCCACCACGGCCAGGCGCTCGATCTAGGCGTCCGAATCTCGGACGTCGATGTTCGCGACGCACCCGGTGTGGTGGCCGCGACGACCCGGCTCAAGACCGGTGCGCTGTGTCGGCTCGCGGCAGAGCTGGGAGCTCTCGCCGCCGGAGCGGACCCCGAGCGGTGTGCCGCGATCGCGACGTTCGGCGAGGCAGCCGGTATCGGGCTGCAGATGCTCGACGATCTGGGATCGTTGACCTCACCCGAGCGGCGTCGCAAGGGTCGCGAGGATCTGACCGCCGGACGCCCGACCTGGCCGTGGGCCTGGCTCGCCGCACACAACCCGTTCGCGTGGTCCCGTCTCGTCGAGCAAGCGAAGGGCGTGAGCGCTGGGACGGGCGACGTCGATACGCTTGTCGACGCGCTGGTCGCCGAGGTCGGCGCGGTCGGCCGGTTGCAGACGCGCGCAGCGCTCGATGCAGCGCTCGCCGAGCTGGTGGCCTCCGTCGGGCGTAGCCCGGTCACCGATGGGATCGCCGACTACCTCGATCGGATGGAGCAAAGCTATGGATGAACGACGCACACTCCGCGCCGCGGTGATCGGTTCGGGCTTCGGCGGGCTCGCGGCCGCGATCCGGCTCGCCACCGCGGGCGTCCGCGTGACGCTATTCGAGGCTCGCGATCGTCCGGGCGGGCGAGCCTACGTCTACCAGCAGGACGGTTTCACGTTCGACGCCGGACCGACGGTGATCACGGCGCCGCAGTGCATCGAGGAGCTGTTCGACGAGGCCGGGCGCCGGCTCGCCGATTACTGCGAGCTGATGCCGGTGACGCCGTTCTATCGGCTGGCGTGGCCGAGCGACGGAACGACGTTCGACTACGACGGCGATGCCGACCACATGGTCGAGCAGATCGGCGCACGTCGCGAGGAAGATGTCGAAGGCTATCGTCGCTTCGTCGAGTACTCGCGGCGCGTGTTCGAGGCCGGCTACGTCGATCTCGCACACACGCCGTTTCCCAGGTTCTCCGACATGCTGCGCGTGGTGCCGCGGCTGGCCGCGCTGCGCGCCGATCGCAGCGTGTACAAGACCGTGGCGAAGTTCGTCCGCGACGAGCACGTGCGCGAGGCGCTGTCGTTTCACTCGCTCCTGGTCGGCGGTAACCCGTTCGAGACGTCATCGATCTACACGTTGATCCATCACCTCGAGCGCGAGTGGGGCGTGTTCTTCCCGCGCGGTGGCACCGGGGCGCTGGTCGCGGCGCTGGTCCGGTTGTTCTCCGAGCTCGGAGGGGAGTTGCGGCTATCGACGCCGGTCACCCGTGTCCGGGTCGACGATGCCGACGGATGCGTGCGCCACCTCGTCACCACCGCCGAGCGCGCCGACGAGCCGTTCGACTTCGTGGTGTCGAACGCGGACCTTCACCACACCTACGCCAGGCTCTACGCCGACACGCCGGACGCGCGTCCGATGGTCGAGCGCCTCGAGCGTATGGACTGGTCGATGTCGCTGTTCGTCCTCTACTTCGGGACCGATCGCGACTACGCCGATCGGATCGCCCATCACACCGTCGTGTTTGGACCGCGCTATCGCGGACTGCTCGACGACATCTTTCACGGCGCGTCGTTGCCCGACGACTTCTCGCTCTACCTGCACGCACCGCACGTCACCGATCCGTCGCTGGCGCCCCCGGGCTGCGGTTCGTTCTACGTGCTGTCGCCGGTGCCGCACCTCGGCAATGCCCCGCTGGACTGGGCCGAGATCGCCACGGGCTACGGCGACCGGATTCTCGGCGCACTCGAGCAGCTGCTCCCGGACCTGCGCCGCCACGTGGTCGTGCGACGACACTTCACGCCGGCGGACTTCCAGCACGAGCTCGTCTCGTATCACGGCTCGGCGTTCTCGGTGGCCCCGCGGCTGTTGCAGAGCGCGTACTGGCGGCCCCACAACAAGGACGATCGTATCCCCGGGCTCTACATCGTCGGGGCGGGCACTCACCCGGGCGCCGGCGTGCCCGGCGTGATCAACGGTGCCAAGGCGACACTGTCCGAGATCGCGAAGGACTTCGGACTCGCCGAACCGCGCACCCACGCGGAGGTCGCGGCGTGACCGAGCTCGCGCTGACCACGCAGCCGGCGTCGGCGATCGCTCGCTCGACGATCGCGCATCACTCGAAGAGCTTCGCGCTGGCCAGCGCGCTGCTCGGCGCGAGGGTTCGCGACGAGACGGCGGTCGTCTACACGTGGTGCCGGCGGGTCGACGACGCGATCGACACGCCCGGTGACCCGGATCCGGTCGCGACGCTCGTTGCCCTGCACGCCGACCTCGATGCCGTCTACGCCGGCGAGACGCGCGAACCCGTGCTCGCGGCGTTCGCCAGGGTCGTACACGACCGGAGGATTCCGCGCTCGTATCCCGACGAGCTGCTCGCCGGCATGGCGATGGACGCGAGTGGCATGCGCTACGAGACGCTCGACGATCTGCTGCGCTACTGCTGGCGCGTCGCCGGCGTCGTGGGCTTGATGATGAGTCACGTGTTCGGCGTCGCCGACGATCGCGCGTTGATCCGGGCGGCACACCTCGGCATCGGGATGCAGCTGACCAACATCTGCCGCGACGTTGCCGAGGATTGGGGCCGCGGCCGGCTGTACTTGCCGGACGAGATGCTCGCGGCGCAGGGGGTGAGGTCGCTCGATCCGCGACCCGACCAGCCGTTCCCGGCCGAGGCGGTGCCCGCGGTCGCCGCCGTCGTTCGCGATCTGCTCGCGCTCGCGGACCGCTACTACCGGTCGGGCGATCGCGGCGTCGGCGCGCTGCCCTGGCGCGCTGCCCTCGCGGTGCGTGCAGCGAGGGGCGTGTACTCGGCGATCGGCGATCGCGTCGCCGCCACCGGATTCGACGTCACCGCGGGTCGCGCGGTCGCTCCCCGTCACCGCAAGTTCGTCGAGGTCGTGCGCGCGGTCGGCCGCGTGACGCTGTCCGTTCCCTCGCGCGCGGTGCGCTTCGCGTTCGGCCGCCGGATCCACGTGCCTACCACCGAGCTGGAGCTCCTCGATGTCGCGCGCCCCTGAGCTCCGCCCCGAGATCCGGTCGCGATCGGCACTCGCGGTCTATGTCGGTCGCATCCGCGAGTTCGGACGCACCGACTGGATCGTGTACCTCGGGTGGGTCGGGATGATGGCCGGCCTGGTCGCGGCCACGGGTGGCCTCCTCCTCGTCGGCGCGTATCACGGCGTCGAGTTTCCGGCCGCCGCGTGGTCGGTTCCGGTGGGAGCGCTGATCTTCGCGGTCGCCATCGCGATCGACACGATCGGGCACCGCACGATCTACAAGGAGGCGCTGCGCGGCGGCGAGCAACTCGTGCACCACATCACGATCGTGTGTGGGGTCGCGAGTTGCGTGCTGTTGTGCATCGCGTACTCGCACCCCGGCGTGTGGATCGCCGCCCTGGTCCTCACGATCCTGTCGTTCGTGTACAGCCTCGTCGACGAGGTGTTTCACTGGCGGCGCTACACCAGCAGCCAGGCCGATCCGGTCGAGATGTGGAGCCACGTCGCGATCTTCATCGGCCACGGCACGATGATGCTGGGCTGGTGGATGTTCTTTCGTGCCGGCTACCCCGGCGTCGCCGAGACCCTCGCGGCACTCTCGCGGTGAGCGAGGTCGTGTAACGCGAACTGCCGGTCGGCATCCAACTCGTCGTGGCGATCAAGGGCATTCTCCTGGCCGGCGGTACGGGGACGCGGCTGCACCCGATGACACGGGTCGTGTCCAAGCAGCTGCTGCCGATCTACGACAAGCCGATCGTCCACTATCCACTCGCCACGCTGATGCTCGCCGGCATTCGCGACGTGCTGGTCATCACCACACCCGACGACGCGCCGCGGTTCCACGAGTTGCTCGGCGACGGTCGTCAGTGGGGCATCTCGCTGTCGTACGCGGTTCAGCCCCGACCGGAAGGGATCGCGCAGGCGTTCATGATCGGTGCGCGGTTCTTGGGCGGCGACGGCGCGATGCTCGTCCTCGGCGACAACCTGTTCTACGGGCCGGATCTCGGCACCCGGCTGCGGGCCTGCGTGGCGGCCAACCGCGGTGGAACGATCTTCCTGTATCGCGTGCGCGATCCCGAGCGCTATGGCGTCGCCGAGCTCGATGACGAAGGCCGCGTCGTCTCGATCGAGGAGAAGCCGCGCGCTCCGAAGTCGGCGCTCGCGGTGACGGGGCTGTACGTCTACGACAGCGACGTCGTCGGGATCGCACGCGAATTGCGGCCGTCGGCACGCGGCGAGCTCGAGATCACCGACATCAACAACGCCTATCTCCGAGCAGCGAAGCTCGATGCCCACGTGCTGTCGCGTGGCAACGCCTGGCTCGATACCGGTACGCCCGATGCGTTGCTCGAGGCATCCAACTTCGTCGCGGTGATCGAGAAGCGGCAGGCGCGCAAGGTCAGCTGCATCGAGGAGATCGCGTTTCGCCTCGGATACATCGGCGAGCTCGAGATGATGCGGCTCGTCGAGCACTACGGACGTAGCGATTACGCGCGGTACCTGCGCGAGGTGCTCGCAGAGCGATGACGCGCGAGCTGTTCGACGATATCGCGTTGCGCGATCTCGCGATCCATCGCGACGATCGCGGCGACCTCACGGAGCTGTACCAGCAGCGGGGCGACGAGCCGGCGTTCGTGCAGGCCAACTTCACACGGTCGCGTGCGGGAGCGTTGCGAGGCCTGCACTATCAGTTGACGCGGCCGCAGGGAAAGCTCGTCACCGTCGTTCGCGGCACCGTGTTCGATGTCGTCGTCGACATCCGTCGAGGTTCGGCGACCTTCGCTCGCTGGTTCGGAGTGTTGCTCTCCGCGCAGGGCCGGCAGCAGCTGTGGAGTCCACCCGGATTCGCGCACGGGTTCGTGGCGCTCGAGGACGCCGACGTCGTCTACCACCTGACCGCTCCGTACGAGCCTGCGGATCAGCGCGCGATCCGCTGGAACGATCCCCAGCTCGCGATCGCGTGGCCTGTCGAACGGCCCCTCGTCTCGCCCCGCGACGCGGACGCGGCGCTGTTGGCAGAAGCGGAGCTCCCGCGATGATCGTCGCGACGGGTGGCGCCGGCCTGCTCGGTCGCGCGCTCGCGCGTGCCGGCGCGAACACGCTGTCGCGCGCGCAACTCGACATCACCCAGCCCGCCGCGATCCGGCGCGTGCTCGACGAGCTGCAGCCGACGGCGGTGATCAACGCCGCCGCCTACACGGCGGTCGACCGTGCCGAGACCGAGCCCGCGCGTGCCCACGTCGTCAACGCGTTCGGTGCCGGTGCCCTCGCGCGCGCGTGCGCGGAGCGGCGGATCGTCCTCGTCCACGTCTCGACGGACTACGTGTTCGATGGCAACGCGCGGACCCCGATCGGGGAGGACACGCCGGTGCGGCCGCGGTCCGTCTACGGCGCGAGCAAGGCCGCCGGCGAGGTCGCGGTCCTCGAGGCCGGCGGTCGCGTCGTCCGCACCGGCTGGCTATTCGGTCGCGGCGGGCCGAGCTTCGTGCACGCGATCGCACGGTCGGCGCGACGGGGACGTGTCGAGGTGATCGCGCACCAGGTCGGTTCTCCGACCCGCGCGGACGACCTCGCAGACGCGCTGTGCGCGATCGCGAACCACCCGTCGCCGCCGCGGATCCTGCACTACGGCGGCGAGCCCGCGACGAGTCGTCTCGAGCTGGCGTGCGCCGTGGTCGCTCGCCTGGGACACACCGTCGAGATCGCCGCGGTCGACCGTACGGATCCGATTCGCCCGGCATACAGCGCGCTGTCGACCGACCGGGCACGAGCGTTGGGGTTGGCGCCGAGCGACTGGACGCGCGGGCTCGACGACCTCGCGGAGGAGCTACGATGCGCATCGTCGTGACCGGTGGTGCCGGGTTCATCGGGATCAACTTCGTGCGCGAGTTGCGCGCCGCCGATCCGGGCTCGCGAATAACAGTCCTCGACAAGCTCACCTACGCGGCCGACGTCCGTGCGATCGAGCGGCTGGGCGTGCCCCTCGTGCGTGCCGACATCTGCGACCGCGAGGCGGTCCGCGAGTTGCTCGTGCGCGAGCGGCCCGAGGCGATCGTGCACCTCGCCGCCGAGAGCCATGTCGATCGCTCGATCGGAGGACCCGCGGCGTTCCTCGAGACCAACGTCGCAGGGACGTTCGCGCTCCTCGAGGAGGTGCGGCACTACATCGACAGCGGACTCGCCGCACCCGGGTTCCGATTCCTGCACGTGTCGACCGACGAGGTGTTCGGATCGCTCGGCACCTCGGGGGTGTTCGACGAACGCTCGTCGTACGCACCGCGCTCGCCCTACGCCGCCTCCAAGGCCGCGGCGGATCACTTCGTGGCGGCCTACGTGCACACCTACGGCATCCCGGCGATCACGACCAATTGCTCGAACAACTACGGGCCGTACCAGCATCCCGAGAAGCTGATCCCGCTGATGATCACCCGCGCGCTCGCCGGTCAGCGTCTGCCGGTGTACGGGACCGGGCGCAATGTCCGTGACTGGATCTACGTGGAGGATCACTGTGGCGCGTTGCGGGCGGTGCTCGCGCGCGGGCGGATCGGCGAGCGCTACCTGATCGGTGCGCGCAGCGAACGTCGCAACCTCGACGTGGTCCACGCGATCTGCGATCTGCTCGACGAGCTCCGGCCGCGGGCCGACTCGTACCGCGAGCTGATCGAGCACGTCACCGATCGGCCGGGTCACGACTTCCGGTACGCGATCGACCCGACCTCGATCGAGGGCGAGCTCGGCTGGCGACCGACCACGAGCTTCACCGACGGGCTCGCGCGCACCGTCCGTTGGTACCTGGAGGCACGATGAGGCTGCTCGTCGCCACGGTGCCGCTCGCCGGTCACGTCCACCCGATGGTCGAGGTGGTGCGGGCGCTGGTCGCACGCGGACACGAGGTCCAATGGGTGGCGGACTCGGCATTCGGCGAGGCGATCGCGTCCACCGGCGCCCGGTTCGTGCCGTCGCGCGTGCACGTCGAGCCGGTACGCGGCGGCGTGAAGTCGCAGCTGCGCGGGATGTTCATCGATCCGGCGCCGGCGCAGCTCGCCGAGCTCGCCGATCACGACGCCGACGCGATCCTCGCCGACTCCGCGCATCTGGGAGCCGCGCTCTACGCCGAGACGCATCGCGCGCCGTGGATCGGTCTCGGGATCAGCGCGCTGATGGTCCCGAGCATCGATACCGCTCCCTTCGGGTCCGGGTTGCCGCCCGAGCGCATCCCGAGTCCGCGGATCCGGAGGCTGCTCAACTGGCTCGTGTTCTCGGTGGCGTTCGGGGACATCAACCGCGCCTATCGACGGATGCGCGTCCGGGCCGGCCTGCCGCCGGGCGCGCAGACCTACTTCGACGTCATGGCGCCCGATCTGTTCCTCCAGCCGACGGTGCCGGCGTTCGAATATCCGCGCAGCGATCTGCCGTCACAGGTGCGGTTCATCGGACCGTTGATCCCGCAGGCGCCGAACGTTCGTCCGGCGTGGTGGCGCGACGTGACGTCGTCTCCGTGGCCGGTCGTGTTCGTCACCCAGGGAACGCTCGCCGACGACCCCCGCGATCTCGTGGCGCCGACGTTGCGCGCACTCGCCGACGAACCGGTGCTGGTGGTCGCGACAGCGCCGGACTCGCTCGCAGCGCCTCCCAACGCTCGGCTGGCCAGTTTCGTGCCGTACGCGGCGCTGCTGCCACACGCCGCGGTGATGGTGACGAACGGCGGCTACGGCGGAGTGCAGATGGCGCTCGCACACGGCGTACCGATGGTCGTCGCGGGGGGCTCCGAAGAGAAACCCGAGATCGCGGCGCGCGTGGGGTGGGTGGGGGCAGGGATCGATCTCCGCAAGCGACGCCCTCGTCCCGCGCGCATCCGCGCTGCCGTGCGCGCGGTCCTCGAGGAGGCACGGTATCGCGCTCGTGCCGTCGCGATCGCCCAGGACATGGCGAGGTGCGACGCTCCCGCCCGCGCCGTCGAGCTGATCGAGCAGGTGGTCGCCACGCCCCCACGAAGGATGACGGCATGAAGGCGGTCGTCGCACTCGTCGCGCTCGTCGCACTCGTCGCGCTCGGCGCGCTCGGTTGCTCCGGCTTCATCGACCGGCAGGCGGCGTCGAGCACGCTCAAGATCCTCGACAACTCACAGGTCGCCGCGCGTCGTCTGGGCGATGTCGACCTCGCGCGCGATGCGATGGCCGGCGGGATCGTACAGTTGCAGGCGTTCGCGCTGGCGTATCCCGACGAGCCGAGATTCGCCGCGATGCATGCGGATGCCGTGTGCGACTACGCGATGGCGTTCGTGTTCGATGACTGGGAAGACGCGACGCTCGGAGGGCGACCGGACGACGTGCGGCGCGCCGCCGATCGTCTCCACGTCCTTCTCCGTGACTGCATCGCGCTCGAGAACGCGCGGTTGCCACGAGGCTGGACGCCCGCGACGCTGAAGCCCGAGCACGTCCCCGCCGCCCTCGCGATCGCACGAGCTCGCGCCGCGCGGCTCGCACTCGCGCCGCTGGCCGGGATCGCGCAGTTGCCGGCACTCCGGGCCCTGCTCGAGCGGTGTGCGGCGTTGCGACCGGGGTTTCACGACGCCGACGCGGAGCTCTTGCTCGGCACGCTCGCTGCCGCGACCAGTGCATTCACGCGCGGTAGTGACGGGAGCGAATGGTTCGCGAAGGCCTCCCGGCTCGCCGGCGAGGGCGTGCTGATGATCGACGTGATGCACGCGCGCGCGGTCGGCGTCGCCCGCCGCGATCGCGTCGCCTTCGAGGCAGAGTTGACACGTGTCGCCGATGCCGATCTATCGAGGTGGCCGGAGCATCGGCTCGCGAACGCGCTCGCGGTTCGCAAGGCGCGCCGGTACCTCGCGCATGCGGCCTCGCTGTTCGAGCGATGACGCTACGGCTTCGCGGGCTTCGCCGGCTTCTTGCCCTTGCCGGTGTCGAGCGGCAGGTCGGGGAGGTCGGCGATCGCGGGCAACAGCACGATCTCGATCCGGCGGTTGCGCGCGCGGTTCTTGACCGAGTCGTTCGGGGCGATCGGATCGTGCTCGCCGGCACCGGCGGGTAGCAGGCGCTTGGGAGGCATGCCGGCGCGAACGAGCTCCTCGGCCACGGTCAGCGCGCGCGCTTGCGATAGCGCCCAGTTGTTCTTGAACGTGCTGCTGGTCAGCGGCTGGTTGTCGCTGTGGCCGACCACGAGGTAGCGCGCGTTGGTGGGCCCCTTGTCCTTGAGGGTGAACCCGATCTCGTGGACCTTGACCTTGCCGTCGTCGGACAGGTCGGCGACGCCGGACGGGAACAGCACCTCGGCCGGCAGCGACAGCACGAGGTTGCCGTGACGGGTCGACACCTTGATCGCTCCGGAGTCGATCATCTTCGAGAACTGGTGCTGGAAGTCCTTGGCCGCCGCGAGCTGCGCCTTGTTCTGCTCGACCACCTTCGCGAGCTCGGTGAGCTGGGTCTGGTTGGTGGCGAGCTCGCCGGCGAGGGTCTTGTTGGTGTTGTCGAGCTCGGCCCGCTGCTTGGCGCAGTCGGCGGCCTCGGTCGTCTTGGCGGTGAGCGCCTTGTCCTTGTCGGCGAGCGCGGTCTCGCGCTCGGTCAGCGTGCCGCGCGCGTCGGCCTCGCCATCGGTGGCAGCCTTCGCCTCGCTCCGGTAGTGCCACGTGAAGTAGCCCCCGGCGCCTGCCGCCGCCGTCATCAGCAGCGCCCACAACCACAACCGCCACGGAAACCGGCGCACCTTCCCGGTGGGCTTGCTGCCGGTTGCCGGTTTGATCACGACGCCGCTGGCGGCGTTTGGATCCTTCGCCATGGCACGACGATACCGCATGGTCGTGCCGGTTTTTTGAGGCCACCGACGCGCATCGACGGGGAATCGCTCGGTCCGCGATCTGGTACGGATCCTGGACAACACACCGCCATGGTTCGATTTGTCCTGTGGTGCACGGTTCTCGTCGCGTGCGAGCACGGTTCGGGCGGTGGGCTCCCCGGCACCGATGGCGGTGGCAGTGGCCGATCGTGTGGAGGGTTCGCGGGACAGACGTGCGGCACGCGCGAGCTCTGCGACTTCCCCCTGAACTCGTGTGGCAACGCCGATCAACTCGGCACCTGCACGGCGCGGCCCGACGCGTGTCCCGATCTGTTCGATCCGGTGTGCGGTTGCGACGGCACGGTGTATAGCAGCCAGTGCGACGCCGCGCAGGCCGGGGTCGACGTCGATGCCAGCGGCAGCTGCCGCCTGCCGGGCGGCACGTTCGCGTGTGGCTTCAAGCAGTGCGATCTCGCGACGCAGTACTGCCAGCGCGCCGCTTCGGATGTCGGCGGCGAGCCCGACGGGTTCGCGTGCATGCCGCTACCGGTCGGGTGTGGATCGACGCCGACCTGCGGGTGCCTGGCGAACGAGCCGTGCAGCGAGCTGTGTAGCGGGGACGCGACGTCGGGGCTCCAGCTCACCTGTCCCGGCGGCTAGTCTCGCGCGATCTGGAGCCCGCTACTGGTTCAGCATGTCGCACAGCTGTGCGCCGGCGTCGGGGCAGCACAGGTCGACACCGCCGAACTGCTCGGTGTGCACGCACACGTGCGAGCCGTTCGACGGGTAGTAGTACGCCCAGAAGAAGCACATCTCGTCGTTGGCGGACTCGCCGAACTGGATGTTCTGGTTGCCGGTGTTCGTCCAGTCGCACTTGAAGTGGAACCCCGCCTTGAGACCGCTCGGCACCTCGAACTCGGGCGAGTGCGTGACCGTGGCGGGCTCGTCCCACTCGAACGGGTCCGGATCGTAGACCGTGGTCATCGTGCCGGCCGGATCGTCGGCGGTCTGGACCAGGACATGCGTGCCCATCTGGTGCTCGTGGCCGGTGATCGCGAAGAACTTCATGCCGGTGGTGTCGAGCGACGCGCGGCTCGGCGTGAAGAACTGGTCGACCGAGACCGTGGCTCCCGCCGGGATGTCGATGTCGGGGCTGCCGATGAACATGATGTTCGCCTCGTCGTGGATGGTCGATTCGTCGGCGGCGTAGAACTCGACGGTGGCGGTCGCGTCCTGCACCGTGTCGGTCGCGTTGATGTAGTGCATCTCGATGCGGATCATCTGGTGGGCGGCGAACGTGTACGCCACGCCCTCGGGCATGTAGAGCGGATCGTCCGATCGCTGGGTGATCATGATCGGCGCCGCCTGGCCGCTCGGGTTGAGCGCACCCGCGAACGGCTGGCAATCGAACGGAGTCGTGATCTCCTCGGTCGCCGAGTCATCGCGATACACGATCATGTGGTGCGACACCGGCGACAGCACGTTGTGCATGTCGTGGACCTTGATCGGTACGTCGTTCGACAGCCGCAGCTGGATGCACTTGGTGTTTTCCTCGCCGGGCTGGACCTGGATCGGTCCGTAGTCGAGCGAGTACTTGTCGCCCGACAAGGTGGGCGCGTCCGGCGTCGTGTCGTCGCCACTGCCGCCACCTCCCCCACACGCGAACAACATCGAGATCAGGATCGGAGACAGCAGAATCTGACGCATACGTTTACCCCCCGTACGTGGCGCGAATGTACGCAGGTCGAGGGAACTGAACAACCCTTCATTTTTTCGAGGGGGGAGCACCCGCTGTATTTAACGTGACACGGGTCACCTTGTAGCCCTTGGCCTGGAGCAGATCGAGCACGCTGCGCTTGCCGATCAGGTGCAGCGCGCCGACCGCGAAGAACCCACCGCCGGCGGCGTGCATCTTCTCGATCGCCGGGATCCACGACGCGTTGCGGTTGTAGATCATCTCGTCGTTCTGGCGCGCGTACTCGGCCTCGGTGTAGCCATGGGCGAGCGACACGGGCTTCCAGCTGTCGTTGATCGCGAGCAGCTTGGCGGCATCGCCGTCGAGGTAGGCCTTGGCCATGTTCTTCGTCATCGCCAGACTCTCGTCGGCGGTGTCGATCATGAGCTTGAGCGCCTTGACGTCCATCCACTTCTCGAGGAGCGCGACCTGCGTCTGCGCCGGCTCGAAGAACACCAGTTGCTTGTGCTTGGTCTCGGCGCGGTTGCGAAGCGCGGTGTCGAGCCCGACGAGCGTGGCCTTGAGGCCCCGCATCGACAGCATCACCGCCGGCATCACCGGTTTCATGGTGTCGAGTCGCGACACCATCGTCGCGCCGAGCAGGTCCTGGAGTTTCTTGTAATAGACCGGCCCGAGGTCCTCGTGGATGGTGCCGTGATCGCGCGCGCCGAGGCCGATCGACTGGACGTGGGTGGTGTCGGTTTCCATCCCGAACGCCGGTTCGCTCTCGAGCTTGTCCCACACGATCTTCGGGAGCTGATCGGGATCGACGCCGAGGTGCATCGTGCCGAACGCGTACGACGTGATGCCGTTCTTCTCGATCGACCACAATAGCGGCCGATCGATCGTCTTCGCGGCGGGCTCGGGAGCGGCGGCCCACGGATCCTTTGCGGGGGTGGGGGTGGGGGCGGCCGCGGGGCTGTTCTCGGATCTGGCGGCGGCGCTGCCCGCGCTCCCGGTCTCGGCCGCGGGCGTCTTGACGTCGGGGGTCGGCTCGCGCTTGCAGGACATGCCGACGAGCGCGAGCAAGATCACCGGGGCGAGCCGCTTCATGCCAGCCGTTTAGCACAGGGCGTGTAGGCTTGCTGACAGAAGCCGTGTCAGGGTGTGAGACGATGACCGTGGTGGGAAAAGCGACGGTTACCCTGGCCGTGGCACTGGCATGCGCGATGGCTCGTCCCGCATCGGCCGACAAGAGCCTCTACGATCGGCTGTGGCGGATGCCGACCGGCAGCAACCTGACGTGGTCGCATCAGGTCGAGGAGCAGCTGGGCGAGATCGGCAACCTGATCGGGCACCACCTCGACGTGCTGAGCTACGACCTGTTGACGTTGCACTTCGACGCGCACCAGCGCCGCGCGTACGTCCGATTCGGCGGTGGTGACGAGCGGTTCTTGAGCCTGCACCTCGCGAGCGACGTGCACTTCGTCCAAGGACTCGCGCGGGTCAACACGCGGATCGATCTCGCGTTCCACGGGCGCATGCTCCGGGTCGAGCTCCCCGAGATGGAGATGTTGCCGGCGTCGGTCAACGGCGAGCGCGGGGTCGAGCTGCGGATGCCGCTGTTCCGCCGCACGTTCTAGCTCCACCTGATTCGCGAACGAGCTGCGCAGTCGATCGCACTCGAGCTCACCCTTGCGTACTCCCGGCAACCCGCAGGTGGTCAAGGCCGTCGCGTATTGGCGCGGCTCGTGATCGTGTTCGATCGCGATGATGGGAAGAGGCGTCGACGTTTACGTATCGCACGGTATCGAGAATCCCAACGTCCTCCTGCTCGACCCGTGACTCGCTGGCTCGGGCATCACTCGTGCCGCGGCCCGATGGATGACACGGGCCGGAGACGGATCCCCTTGACGTGAACGTTTTAACGGTCATTATGGTCGTTATGACCGATTTTGGAATCACGATGACACCCCCCGCCGTCACCTTCGGCCCCGAGGACCGCCGCTTCGTGTACGCGGTGGTGCGGCGCATCGTGGGCCGAGAGCAAGATGCCGAGGACGTCACGCAGGACGCCCTCCTCCTGGCCTACCGCCATCGCGACTCGTTCCGCGGCGACTCTCGCTACCGGACCTGGCTGTACCGGATCGCCGCGACGACCGCGCTCGGCCACCTGAGAAAGCAGCGCCGATCGCGGCTCCGCCTCGCGGACGGCGAACGCGACGATCACGCGATCGCGACCGCCGCCGACCCGGCCAAGTCGGCGAGCGTTCAGATCGAAGAAGCCGAGGATCGCGCGCGAATGAACCAGGCGATCGATCGACTCGCGCCGTCGTACCGCGAGGTCCTGCTCGCTCGCGCGGACGCCACCGAGAACGAGGTGGCGAATCGGCTCGGCCTGACGGTCTCGAACGTCAAGATCCGAGCGCACCGCGCGCGCAAGCAACTGCGCGAGATGCTCGAGAGCATGGAGCAGCCCGCGCTCGCGGCATCGTGACCACTCGACGGGGAAGCGCTTGCTGAGCTACGGGCAGAACGTCGCCTGGAACTGCAGCGAATCCAGGTAGAAGTTGGTGTGGTTGAGGATGTCGTTGGTGCTGGTCGCGCGCAGCCGCACCGTGCGTCCGGCGAGGTTCGACGTCAGCGTCTTGCTGAACGCGGTGAACGTGCCGTTGGTGACCATGTTGTTCGCGGTCTTCACGTTCTCGATCTGGGTGCCGTTGGTCTCGATCACGTCGAGCGTGAACGTGTCGTAGACCGCATCGGTATCCTCGACCCCACCGCTGGCGAACATGCCGCTGACGACGAAGTTCGTGGCATCGGCCGGGAACGTGACGTCCTGGTACAGCTGATCGGTGACGGTCGAGGCGCCGGCGTCGAGACCGGCCGCACCGCCGAGCCATGCCTTGTTGGGAGACGTGCTCGCCGCGAGTCCATCGGCGGTGATGATCGGATACGGCCCACCGGGCAGGTTATCGATCGGCACCTCGGTCCAGCCGGTGCCGGTCGGGGTCAGATCGAACGCCGGGTTCGCGAGCACGTTGGTCTGCACCGGCGTGCACGCGGTCGGTGAATCGGGCGGCGGGTTGACCGGCGCGTCGGGTGGCGGGTTGACGGGGGCGTCGGGCGTCGACGGTGGGGTCGACGCGTCGGGGCTCGGTTGATCCTCGAACGGCCGCCCGCCACTCGCACACCCGACGAGCAGCACGGGTACGAGGAACACCTTCATGGCGCGGATAGTCCGGCGAACTCCCACACTAGATCAACCAAGATCGTCTAACCGCCTAGACGGCGGTGCCCGACATCACGCGTCGGGCCGCCGCCGCCGCCGGGCGCCACCCGCCTCGCCACACCCGGAGCCAGTACAGGCTCGCCCCGACGATGATGTCGAAGGCCAGGCCGATCCAGCCACCGACCACCCCGAGGCCGAGGTGGACCCCGAGAAACCACGCGAGCGGAGGTGTGAACACCCACGCCGTCGCGACACCGACCACCGCGGCGAACCGCACGTCTCCGGTCCCACGCAACACGCCCCGCGCGATCACGTTGGCGGCGTCCGCGACCACGAACACCAGCGCGACGTGGATCAGCGTGGTCGCACGATCCCCGAGCGAAGCATCGCTGCCCGCCAGCGCGTGCGCCACCAACCCACCCGCGATCGCGAACCCGACGCAACACGCGGACGCGTAGATGCTTCCGATCGCGAGCGCGCGTCGTGCGACCACCGGCACCAGCTGGTCGCGACCGGCACCGACCGCCTGACCGACCAGCACGGCTGCACCCTCCGCGAGTGCGTGCGCGGGCAAGAACGACACGTTGATCAGGTGGAGCACCATCTGGTGCGCGGCCGCATCGATCGCGCCCATGCGGGCGACCAGGATCGTGAGGATCAAGAACGAGCCGACCTCCATCACGAACTGCACGCCATTGGGCGCACCCTGGGCCCACAGCTCGCGGAGCGCGGACCGACGACACCGGATCGCGCGCAGCTGTCTCCGCATCGGCCACGCGAGGACCGCGAGCTCGACACTCGCTGCGCACACCGTCGCGATCGCGGCGCCATGCACCCCGAGGTCGAACCCGAGGATCAGCGTCGCGTCGAGGACGATATTGACGACGTTGGCCGCCACCGTGGCGCGCATCGGCGAACGGGTATCGCCCCGGCCGTAGCTGGTCTCGCGCAACGCCCCGTAGACCAGCACGATCGGGATCCCGAGACCGCGCACCGAGAGGTAGTCCGACGCGAACGCGCCCGCGCGGGGCGAGCTCGATAACGATTCGCATAGCGGCGCCACGAGCTGCGACAGCACGAGCCCGAGCACGCCGAGCACGACCGCGATCGCGATCGCCGAGCCGAGGAGCGCGTCGAGTTTGTCGCGCCGATCGGCGCCGATGGCTTGCGACACCAGCGTCTTGGCACCGCGCATCACGCCGACGCCGAAGCACAGCAACGTGAAACCGACGACGGCACCGAGCCCGACGCCCGCCAGCTCGTCGGCACCCACGTGCGCGACGAACGCGGTCGAGGCCAGCGTCATCGTCGAGTAGGACAACATCGAGACGGTGATCGGCCACGCGAGACGCAACAACTCGCGACCGGGACGGTGACTCCATTCGAGCTCGAAGGATTCGGATCGGGTGGGACGAGACAGCATGACGGCGCACTCCAGAAAGCGTGGGCCCGACGAGTGAGGGCCCGTGACAGCTCGCGCCGTGGCGCGAGCCGCCGGTTCGGAGCTCGTCGTGGTGACCGAAAACCAAGACGGGCTCCAGGTCGGCGACCGGGAGCCCGCGGGGGGGAGTTACGTTGCTCGGTTCAGTCCAACCGGCCTCGCCCACCGCGGGCATGTCCGTCGTCGACGATGAACTTCGTCGTCGGCGACTGGTACATGGCAAGTGGACAAGACATCGAACGCTCCTGCTTCCTGATTCTCACTCTCGCGAATGAACGCGAAATACGCAACTGGGTATCTGGTCGTGTTTGCGCGCGACACGCTGCGACAGCTTCGAGCTCGTGCGTGTCGCAGTCGTGCGGGATCAACCCGGCGTGCGGTACGCGACCGTGGCGCGACGACACGCCTGCACGGTCGCCGGTCCGGGGAGCTTCTCGAACCGCCATCGAGCGGCGTCCTGGACCAGCGCGTGGTCGAAGGCCTCGTAGCTCGAGCCCTCTGCCACCGCGATCTTGGTGACGTGACCATCGGGGGCGACGCACAGGTCGAGCTGCGCCGTCATCGTTGTCGCGCCGAACCGGGCCTGGATCGCGTGGGCCATGCGATCGACGGTCGGCACCTGGGGCTCGATCGGCGCCGGGAACACCGGCGTCGCGGGCTCGCCCCGGATCGAGAGATCCAGATGGAGACCGGTGTGGGACCCTCGGGGATCCATCGCGGTACCGGTGCTGGTGGTGGCGCACGCGCCGAGTGTGAGGAGTGCACCGAGAAGCGTGAACGAGAGAGCCGGTAGCAGCTTGGGCATGACAGCGTCCTTTTCTGCGATCGCCGGCGCACCCCCGAGATCGCGATGGCGGACCCTGCTACGAAACGCGTGCCACGCCCGCGACGATCCAACTGGCTGATATCACGGCGGGAGTGTCGCGGCTGCGACGTCGCATGCGGCAGGGTCGCGTCCCGTCGCAGTCGGGAATTGCGAGCGACCGTGCGTGGTTGACAGGCCGTCCGTCCAACTCGCGCCGAGAAGCGTGCGAGTTGATACAACGCCCAGCGGTTCCTCATGGCAGATCAACTTACCGAAGACGTCACCAAGCTCCAGAACCGGTTCTCCACGCTCAAGGCGGAAGTCGGAAAGGTCCTGGTCGGCCAGGACGACATGCTCCACCGACTGCTGCTCGGCATGCTCGCCGGGGGGCACGTGCTCCTGGAGGGCGTGCCCGGCCTCGCCAAGACCCTGGTGGTCCGCACGCTCGCGAGCGCGCTCGAGGGCTCGTTCTCGCGGATCCAGTTCACACCCGACATGTTGCCCGGCGACGTGATCGGTACGCAGATCTACAACCCGCGCGAGGGAACCTACTCCGTGAAGAAGGGGCCGGTGTTCGGCAACTTCATTCTCGCCGACGAGATCAACCGCGCACCGGCGAAGGTCCAGGCCGCCCTGCTCGAGGCGATGCAGGAGAAGCAGGTCACCCTCGGCGACCAGACGTTCCCGCTCACCGAGCCGTTCCTCGTGCTCGCGACCCAGAACCCGATCGAGCAGGAGGGTACCTATCCGCTCCCCGAGGCGCAGCTCGATCGCTTCATGCTGAAGATCCGGGTCGGCTATCCGAGCAAGGACGACGAGGTCAAGATCATCGACCGCATGGCCGGAGCGGCGTCCGAGCCCACGGCGTCGAAGGTGATGTCGACCGACGAGATCCTCGCGGCACGCGACGTGGTCCGGCAGATCTTCGTCGACGACAAGGTCAAACGCTACGCGGTCGACGTGGTCGCGGCCACCCGCGATCCGCGGGGTGCCGAGCTGCCGGCACTCGCACCACTGATCGATAACGGCGCCTCGGTGCGCGCGTCGATCGCCTTGATCAAGGTCGCCAAGGCCCAGGCGCTGCTATCGGGTCGCAACTACATCTCACCGCACGACGTGAAGACGATCGCGCACGACGTCCTCCGCCACCGCATCCTCGTGTCGTACGAGGCCGAGGCGCAGGGCAAGACCACCGATCACGTGATCGCGCAGATCCTCGAGAACGTCCCGGTTCCCTGAGAAGCCATGCTCCCCGCGGAGATCGCGCAAGCCGTCAAGCGCATCCAGTTCGTCACGGGTCGGCAGGTCGCCGACGTGATGGCGGGCGCCTACCTTTCGGTGTTCAAGGGCCGCGGCATGGAGTTCGACGAGGTGCGGCCCTACGTGCCGGGCGACGACATTCGCGCGATCGACTGGAACGTCACCGCACGTACCGGGGAGCCCCACATCAAGCGGTTCGTCGAGGAGCGCGAGCTCACCGTGATGTTGCTCGTCGACGTCAGCGCCTCGCAGGAGTTCGGCAGTGGCCGACGTAGCAAACTCGAGGCCGCGGTCGAGCTGTCCGCCCTGCTCGCGATGAGTGCGGTCGAGAACGGCGACAAGGTCGGGCTGCTGCTGTTCCACCGTGGCGCCGACCTCTACATCCCGCCGCGCAAGGGCGGCAAGCACGCGCTTCGCGTGGTGCGCGAGGTGCTCGCCGCCGGCGACGTGCGCAACGCCGCCGCGCGGAGGTCGGCCGAATCCGCGGCGCCCGCGACGACGCCAACCGACGACGATGCCGCACCCGCGCGCCGCGGGTTGCGCGAGCTCCCGCGCGCCGTGCGCCGGCTGTTCGCCAAGCTCCAGCGCCGCACGCAAGGCAACGCCACGGGGCGGCGCGCCACCAGCATCGCCGCCGCCCTCGAGTTCTGTCGCCAGGTGCTGCCGCGCCGGGCGGTGCTGTTCCTGATCTCGGACTTCCTCGACGACAACTACCTCCAGGTCCTGCGCCACGCCAACCGCAAACACGACGTGGTGGCGGCGCTGATCACCGATCCGCGCGAGGCGGTGATGCCGCCGGCCGGGATGGTCACGCTCGAGGATGCGGAGACCGGGCGCACCCGGCTCGTCGACACGCGCTCGGCGGCGTTCCGCAACGAGCTCGCGGCCGGCGCCGAACGCCGGGTCGCACGGCTGTCCGATCAGCTGCGCGCGACCGGCATGGATCTGGTCGTGTTCGATGCCGCGGGTTCGATGGTGGATCCGCTCCTCAAGTTTTTCCGCGAGCGCGAACGGAGGCTGCGTCGATGAGGCGGCTCTCTGTTGTCGCGCCGAAGCTCGCGCTCGCGGTAACCCTTGCCCTCGTCGCCGCGTGCGGTCACGACGACGAGGTTGCCCAGCCGACCGCCTCGCCGCTCGCAGTACCGAAAGACGCGATCACGAAGACCACCGAGAACGGCCCGGTCAAGGCCACGGTCGAGGTGTGGCCCGCCAAGCCGGTGCTCGGCGATCCGATCTATCTGCGCCTCGAGGTCGAGGCACCGGCCGGCGTCAGCATCAACGCGCCGTTCCAGGAGGCAGGCGATCAGAAGCTCGGTCGGTTCCGCGTGATCGGGTTCGTGCGCGACACCAAGCGCACGGCGACCGGTGGCCAGCACCAGGAACAGACCTACACGCTCGAAGCACCGACCAGCGGTCGCCAGCGCATCCCGCCCCTGCGTCTCGAGATGGTGGACGCGCGACCGACGACGGGCTCCGACAAGCACGCCAAGCCGCAGGAGCTGCTCACCGACGAGGTGCCTCTCGAGGTCGGGCCGGTACCGACCGCCAAGGCCACGGCGGAGCTGGCGCCCGCGATCGGGACGATCGATCCCGACGTCGGCGGCACGAGCTGGGTGTTCGTCCTCGGCATCGTCAGCGCGATCCTCGTGCTCGGCTCGGGATCGATCCTGCTGTTGCGCGGCTTCCGCGCACGCCGCCGGATCGCGCAGCAACGCTCGGCCTACGAGGAGGCCGTGACCCGACTCGACGCGCTCGCCAAGCGTGGTGCACCCGATGCCGAGACCGCCGATGGATGGTTCGTCGACCTGTCGGCGATCGTCCGCCTCTACCTCGAACAACGCTACGACATCCGCGCCCCCGAGCTCACCACCGAGGAGTTCTTGCTGGTCGCCACCGCGCGTCCGGAACTGGATGACGAGCACCGCACGCTGTTGTCCGAGTTCCTCGAGCGCTGCGACCGGGTGAAGTTCGCCGGGTACCGGCCGGAGTCCGACGAGTCACTGGCCACCCTCGACACCGCGCGCCGGTTCGTCGAGGACACCCGCCTGCAGGAGGCCATGGCCGCATGATCATGGACTTCCTCCACAGGTGGTTCGCCGACCCCGAGTACCTGCTGCTGGTACCGCTCGCGGCGCTCGCGATCTGGTGGTCGATGCACGGCTCCGGACGCGTGATGTTCTCGTCGCTGCGCGCGCTGCCGATCGGCGGCGATACCTGGCGGACCCGGATCGCGTGGATCCCCGACGTGCTGTTCGGGCTCGCCGTGGTCTCCCTCGTGATCGCGCTCGCCGGTCCGCGCCACGGTGACAAGGACGCGCGGGTTCGCCGCGAGGGCATCGCGATCGTGATGGCGGTCGACGTGTCGGGCTCGATGCGCGCGCTCGACCTGTCGGAGAGCAACCGCGAGCTGACCCGGCTCGATGCCGTCAAGCAGGTATTCGAGCGGTTCGTGCTCGGCGGGCACGGGCTGCGGGGCCGTCCCGACGACGCGATCGGGCTGGTCGCGTTCGCGCGCTACGCCGAGACCCGCAGCCCGCTGACGCTCGACCACGGCAACCTGATCAACGCCGCGCGCCAGCTCGACTTCGCTCCGCAGGACGAGGACGGCACGGCGATCGGCGCCGGGCTCGAGCTCGCGGTGCAGCGGCTCGCCGACTTCAAGCAGAAGGCGGCGAGCAAGGTCGTGATCCTGCTGACCGACGGCGAGTCGAACGTCCACGACATCGACGAGGAGACCGCGATCGACGACGCCAAGAAGGCCGGCGTCAAGGTCTACACGATCGGTGCGGGGACCACGGGCATCGCGCCGATCCGCGTCCCGGTCGACGACCAGGGCCACACCGCGCTGATGCAGACCCAGGTCTCGATCGACGAGGCCACGCTGCGCAAGATCGCCGACGCCACCGGCGGCAAGTACTTCCGCGCGACCAACCACGATTCGCTCGACAAGATCTACGAGCAGATCGACAAGCTGGAGCGCACGACCCTCGAGGAGGATCAGTTCCTCGAGTTCCACCAGTACTACGGCTGGTTCGTCGCGCTCGCGATGGGCCTGGTCGTGATCGCGTTGGGCCTCCGCGGCACCGTGCTCCGGAGGCTTCCGTGATGGGGGACTGGTACTTCGTCCACGTCGAGCGCATCCACCTCGTGTGGGTCGCCCTCGCGATCACCGGCGGGCTACTCGCGGCCGAGCTGATGAGGCGCAACGCGCTCTCCGAGTTCCTGTCGCCGGTGATGCAACCGCGCCTGACCGCGCGCGCGAGCAACGTACGGATCGGACTCCGGCTCGGACTGGTGCTGGCGTCGATGATCGCCGCGATCCTCGCGCTGATGCAGCCGCGCGCCTCCGGCGAGACCGAGACCACGTCGATCACGCGCAACTCGGCGAACGTGATGTTCGTGCTCGATACCTCGCGGTCGATGCTCGCCGAGGACGTCGCACCGACCCGGCTCGCTCGCGCCAAGGCCGAGATCGGGAAGCTCGTCGATCTGCTCGACGGCCAGAGCGTCGGTCTGATCGCGTTCGCCGGCCGCGCCGCACTGGTGTGCCCGCTGACGCCCGACCACTCGTTCTTTCGCACGGCGCTGTCGACCGTCGACACGCGTAGTGCGGGTCGCGGTGGAACGCGGGTCGGTCAGGCGATCAAGGCGGCGGTACGCGCGTTCCCCGAGGGCGCCGGCGCCAAGTTGATCGTGCTGATCACCGACGGTGACGATCAGGATCCGTACACGGAGGAAGCGGCCAAGGAGGCGTGGAAGGCCGGCGTGAGGATCGTCGCGATCGGGTTCGGCAGCCAGGAAGGCAGCACGATCACGCTGGTCGATCCGACGACCAAGGCGCGCAAGACGTTGATGTACGAAGGCAAGCCGGTGATCAGCAAGCTCGACGGCGCCAAGCTCCAGAACATCGCGCTCGCCACCAAGGGCGTCTACGTTCCCGCCGGGACCTCGGCGGTCGACCTCGACGAGATCATGGAGCGCAACGTCGACCCGATCGTGCGCTCGGCGACCCAGGCGTCGATCCGCGACATCCCTTCGGAGAAGTTTCCGGTGTTCGTGCTGCTGTCGCTGATGTTCCTGCTCGCCGCGCTGTTCGTCGGCTCGGGAACCGATCGTGCCGCCCTCGATCGACCTTCCGGTCGACCTGGAGGTGCCACGTGATCCGCGCCGCGATCGCCGCGCTCGTGATCGCGGTCTGCGCGTGCGGTGGCGAGCACCGTCCCGCGCGCGACACCTACAACCAGGGCGTCGACGCGCTGTCGGCGTCGAACTACGAGCAGGCCGAGAAGCTCTTGATCGAGGCGCGCAGCGCGGCCGGCCCCGACGCCGAGTTGCGGTTCCGCGCGGCGTTCGATCTCGGCGTCGCGTTCGCGGAGCACTCGCAGAAGGTCCACGGCCAGCAAGATGGCGACACCGCCAAGGCACTCGATCTCGCACACCAGGCGGTGTCGTGGTTCTCCGACGCGCAACGGCTCCGCAAGGACGACAAGGCGACGGCCGATAACCTCGCGATCGCCCGCGCGCGTGTCGAGGCGCTGACCGACGAGCTGCGCCACGGCGAGAACACGCTCGAGGCCCGGCTCGAGGCCGCGATCGGAGAGCAACGCGGCGTGCTCGACGATGCGCGCACCGCCTGGTACGCGGTCAAGCGCACCGGTGGTGCCGACCCGCTGGCCCAGCAAGGCACGCTCACGCACCTCGCGGATCGCGAGCGCGGCATCGTGTCCGAGGCGGGGGTGGTGAGCGACCTCGCCGCCGACGAGATCGACAAGATCGCGAAGAAGCCCGAGGACAAGCGGTCGGATCAGGAGAAGGTCCGCATGGTCCAGCTCAAGGCGCTCGACATCTACGTGCAGGACGCGCGCTCGCGGATCGCCGAGGCGAGGCGCAAGCTCCAGGAGCTCGCGGCCGAGGATGGAGTGTCGCGGGCCGAAGCCGCGCTGGTCGCGCTCAAGCGCGCGCGCGAGCAGCTGCTCGATCCGCTCGCGATCATGCGCGGGCTCGCCAAGGATCAGCTCGAGCTGATCCGCGACACCGTGATGGGTGGAGGAACGGCAGAGCTGCCGCTCGGTGGTCCCGCGAAGCAGGGTCCGATCCCCGCATGGCTCGCACCGACCGCACTCGCGGCGCGGCAAGGTGGGTTGCGCGATCGACTCGGCGAGGTCAAGGCACGCCTCTCGGCCGCCCTCGACAACGCCGACAAGCAGGACCCGGCGAAGCAGCAGCAGCCGGTCGATCCCAAGCAGGCCAAGCTGCTCGAGCGCGTGCGCGCCGCGATGCCGAGCGTCGTGGCCGCGAACGAAGCGATGGACAAGGCGCACGACGCGCTCGCGAGCGATCAGCCGAAGGAAGGACTCGAGCACGAGGAGACCGCGCTGTCCGAGCTCGCCAAGGCGATCGAGCAGTTCGCAGATCTCAAGCAGACGATCGAGCTGGCGTACGCCGAGCAGAAGCAGATCGGTGCGCTGCTCGCGTCCCCGGAGTCGGCCGATGGCAAGACCGGCACACCGACCAACCCCCACACGAAGGACGCTTCGTTCGACGATCCGAAGCAGCGCGCGAAGCAGACAGCCGAAGCGCTGGCGCGTAACGTCGACCGCATGAAGCGGCTCGAGGGACTGATCGCGGACGAGCGCGCGCAGGTCGAAGCGCAGGCGCAGAAGGCCGAACAGGCGCTTCACGCTGCTCCGCCGCCCGGCGCGGGAACCGGCAGTGGCGCGGCTCCCGCCCCGATCCCGACCCCCGGGCCCGGTAGCGGCAGCGTCGCCGTGATTCCCGGTGCCGGTAGCGGCAGCGGGGCGCCCTCCCCGGCCGTGGATCCCAAGGCAGAACAGGCGGCCAAACAACTCGAGGCCGCCAAGCAACAGCTCGCGCTCGCCGAGCAACTCCGCGCCGAGGCCGCGACGGCGATCGATGCGCTGCAGGCATCGCTCGTCAAGCCGGCGAAGGACGACGACCCGCTCGCACACCAGAAGGTGGCGCTGGACAAGCTCGACGAGCTTCGCAAGCTGTTCTTCTCGGTGATCGAGCACCTGCAGCAGCTGATCCGCGATCAGGGCGACACGCGAGACCAGACCTCTGCGATCGCCGGCGCGACCGATCTCGATCGCAAACCCAAGCTCCCCGGCTTGATCGAGCAGCAGGACGAGCACGCACAGATGGCCAAGGCGATCGTCGACGCGCTCGCCAAGCAAGCGGATGCCTCGACCACCAAGGCCGGACAGCGGCCGCCGCCCGGCGCGAAGAACCCACAGGCGCTACGCGACGCGGCCGACGAGGTCCGCAAGGCGAAGTCGTCGATGGGCGATGCCAGCGCTTCCCTCGTCAAGGCACGCGATGCCACCAAGACCAGCGAGAGCCTCGATCCCGCGCTCGACGGTCAGGCCAAGGCGATCGAGCACCTGAAGAAGGCGCTCGAGCTGCTGCAGCCGCCGAAGCAGAACAAGAACAACAAGCAGGACCAGCAGAAGAAGCAGGACCAGCAGAAGAAGCAGCAAGAGCAGAAGCAGCAGGACCAGCAGCCACAGGCCGGCGCCGGACAACGCGCGCGCGACATGGACGCTCGGCAGCAGAAGAAACGCCAGCGACAGGGAGCCTCGGACCCCGTCGAGAAGGACTGGTGATGGCGGAGCGAGCGAGCATTCGCGTTGCCACGTTCGCTCTCGTCATCCTGACGGCGATCGGCGGTGCGGCTCACGCGCAGGTCGCGCAGTACCGCCTCGGTCGCCAGCAACCGCACGCCGACGTGCCGTTTCGCCTCGACCTCGTCGTCCAGGGCTTCGACGAGAAGCCCGCACCCGCGCAACCCGATCTGAAGGTCGCCGGCGCCGACGTCACCCCGGCCGGCGTACAGCCCAACGTCAGCCGCTCGATCCAGATCATCAACGGACGGCGCGAAGACTCGGTCGATGTCACCTGGGTGCTGTCGTGGCGCGTGGTTCCGCATACCGCGGGCACGCTGCACATCCCGTCGGTCAAGGTCGAGCAGGGTTCGAAGTCGGCGACCGCGCGGGCTGGCGACGTCACGGTCGACACCGTCCCGACGACCAGCGACATGAAGCTCCAGCTCGTGTTGCCCGACCGCGCCGTGTTCCTCGGCGAGACCGTGCCGGTCAAGCTCGACTGGTTGGTGCGCGCGCAGCCCGAAGACCCGACGTTCTCGATCCCGCTCGCCAACCTCGACGCGCTCACCGTCCACGCACCGCCGAGCACGCCGGACGCGAACCAGCGCACGCTGACGATCCCGTCGGGCGGCAAGGATCTCGACGTCCCGTACCAGGTCGACAAGGTCACCATCGGCGGCACCCAGTACACGCGGTTCCAGGTCACGCTGTACGTCGAGCCGCGCCGGGTGCCTCCGAACGGCAAGCTCGAGGTGCCCGCGTCGTCGGTGGTCGCACCACTTCAGGTCGGCCGTCGCGACTTCTTCGGCAACGCCGCGACGCGGCTGTATCGCGCCGAGGACGTCCCGCACACGCTCCTGATCAAGCCGCTGCCGGAGACCGATCGACCGCCGACCTTCGCGGGTGCGGTCGGCGAGCAGTTCTCGATCGACGTCCGCACCAGCCGCTCGGTGGTCCAGCTCGGCGAACCGGTCGAGCTCGAGGTCACGATCAAGAGCGACCAGCGTCTCGATACCCTGGCGCTCGGCAAGCTCGACGGCCCCGGCCGCCTCCCCAAGGACAAGTTCAGTGCTCCCGACGAGCCGCCGACCGGCGAGCTGTCCGACGACGGCCGCTCGAAGACCTTCAAGGTCGTCGCGCAGGTCACCGGCCCGGCGACCGAGATCCCGGCGCTCGAGTTCTCGTACTTCGATCCCAAGGCGGAGAAGTACAAGACCATCACCAGCCAGCCGATCGCGCTCTCGGTCAAGGGCGGTAGCGTGGTCGGGTCCGCCGACGTCGTGGTCGGCAAACGCACCGCCACCAAGCAGCCGGTCGACGACGATACGTCGTCGCTGGTCAACGCCGATCTCGCGCTGTCGAGCGGCAGCGGCGTGTCGGCGCTCGACGGCTCGCTGCTGTGGATCCTGGTCGGCCTGCTGTACGCGATCCCCCTCGCGATCCTCGGGTTCCGGACCTGGCAGCTACGCACCGCCGAGTCGCGCGAGGAAGCCGGCGAAGTGAAGGTCGCGCGCAAGCGCGTCGAGGAGCTGCTCGATCGCGCGGGCAATGCGCCAGCGCGCGAGGTCGCCGGTCCGCTGGTCGCCGCGCTCCGCGAGCTCGCGCGCGTGCTCGCCCGCGATGTCGACGATCGCGGACTGCTCGGACGCATCGAGACCGAGGCGTTCGCACCCGATGCGGCCGGGCAGCCGCTGTCGGCAGACCTGCGCTCCGATGCGGCCGGCCTGCTGCGGCGGTGGACGGGAGAAGCCAAGCGCACGCGCGGTCGGCATGCGAAGGCTGCCGCGGCGGTCGCGCTGTTCGGAGCGCTTTTCGGCGGTGCCCACGACGCCCGCGCGGCGGATTCCGTGGCCGACGGGCGCAACGCCTACCACTACGCGATGGAGCTCAAGGGAGATGCGAGCGGTCGCAAGGCCGCGTTCGCACGCGCTGCGGTCGCGCTCGCGGAGGCCGCCCACCAACACCCCGACGATCCCGAGCTGCTCGCCGACTGGGGCAACGCCGCGCTCGGTGCCGGTGAGCTGGCCACCGCGACCCTCGCCTATCGGCGGGCGCTCCTGATCGATCCGAGCAACGCGCGCGCGCGCCACAACCTGGGATGGCTGCGCGGTCGGCTCCCGCCGCGGATGCAACCGAACACCAGCGCCGGTGCCACCGGCACGCTCCTGTTCTTCCATCGCTGGCCGCGGTCGCGCCGATGGCTCGTCGGTGCCGGTGCGTTCGCGCTCGCGATCCTCCTCCTGGTCCCGTGGTCGGAACGCCGGCGGCGCAACGGCATGCTCGTGCTCGCCATCCTGCCCGCCGCGATCTGGATCGCGATGCTGGTCTCGCTCGCGGTCGAGGATCGCCACGGCGACGACGCGGTGGTGATGGACGGGGTCGTGCTCCGCGCCGCCGATAGCGCGGGTGCACCGGCGGCGCTCCCCGACCCACTCCCACACGGCGTCGAGGTCACGATCCTCGAGCAACGTGATGGGTGGACCAAGGTCGCACTCGCGAACGGGACGAGCGGGTGGTTGCCGCAAGGCGCCGTCGAGCGCGTCGTCGAACACGCCGACTGAGGATCGTATCCTCCACGAGGTTGGTTGGGGGTAGGGTCGAGGCCCGATGGAGACCAACCGATTTCGCGAGTTGCTTCCGCAAGCCGTCGACGAGCTCGAACAGCGCTGGCACGCCAACAAGCTCGGGGCCGCGGAAGCACTTGGATTCTGCGACAACCTCCTGGGCAAGCTCGGCCCGGCCGATGTCGGGTACAGAGATCGCGTGCTCGCGATTCGCGGCTTGGCCGCTGCGGACCCCAAGATCATCGAGGCAGAGGTGGCCGAGCTCGAGGGACTGTGGCCCGACTTCGACGACAACTACAAAGACATCCTCGAGGAGTGCGACATGCTGCTCGCGCGAACCAAGCCCCACCCCGAGCTCGAAGCGCGCGTGACCGCAGTGCTGGCGAGCGTCGTCGACGAGATCGAACGCGAGGCCAAGAACGACGAGAGCGTCCGCGAGTATCTCGGCGACTTCGGCACGCGCAAACACTGGGAATCCGTCATCGGCAAGCCCCTCCCGAGAGGCCGCCCGCGTTAGCCATCCCGCAGTCGTACGGGTTTGCATGACTGCCGCACCCTTCATCCGTGCCGCGCTCGCTGCCCTCGACGAGGCCGGCGACCCGACCGACGCGCGCGCGATCGTCGAGCGTGCGCTCACCGCTGCCGCACCACTGGCGCGTCTCCCGCGCCCCGCGAACGCCCGCAAGCGCGTCACCTGGGCCGCGCGCCAGCTCGCGATGGCGGCCGACCATCCGGCGCGGGCGTACGCGCGCGCGGGCGACTTGATCGCGGCGCTGTTCGAGCCGCTCGCCGGCTCCACGCGTCCGCGGCCACCGGCTCCCGAGGTCGCCGCCGCGATGACCCCCGACGCACTGGTCGACGCGCTCGCGCCACCACCGCGCGTACTCGCGCGAGACATCGCCCACGACCTCGCGACTCGTGGCGCGCTCGATCCGGCGGCGTTGCTGGCGGACTCCGATCGCGAGCGCAAGGCCCTCGGGATCCGCGCGATCGCACGCAGCACGATCGGTCGCCATGCGACGCCGCTCGCGGAGCTGGCGTGCGGTCCGGATCCGGCGCTCGCCGCCGAGGCGCTGGCGATCGGCCGTCCCGCCGCGGCCTCGCTTCGCTCCAAGTTGACCGCCCCGTTGATCGCGCGGTTCGATGCCGGCGACGCTGGCACGCGGGCGCGCGCCCTCGCGGCGCTGCAGGTCCTCGACCTCCCTCTCGACGACGACCGGCTGGTGACCGCGCTGCACGACGCGTCTGCCGAGGTCCGGACCGCCGCCGCCCGATCGATCGCGCGCGGCTCGCGACGATCACACGCCGCCGGCGTCGAGATGGCGCTGATCGCGCGGCTCGCCGACGACGATGCCGGGGTCCGCGCCGCCGCGCTCGGTGCCGTGATGCGGTACCCCGCCGTCCACGGACCCGCACTGATCGAGCCGCTGTGCGCGATCGTCGATCAGCGCGACCGCGACGCGCGCGACGCCGTGTATCTGCTCGGACGGCTGGCGATGATCGCGCGCACCACGCGCGATCGCGAGGGTGCGAGCGACGGCACGACGGTCGTCGGAGATGCGGCCAATGCGAACGTCGCGACCTCGACCGCGCGCATCGTCGACACGCTGATCCGCGCGGTGCTGGGTCCGCACAGCGATCTCGGGTATGCGGCGGAGCGCGCGCTCTTGGCACTCGGGGTCGCTTGTCCGGACATCCCGCTCGAGGTCCGGCTCGCGCGCTCGCGTGCCGAGCTCGCGTCCGCGGATCCGGCGGTCCGCCGCGCCGGTCTCGACGAGGCGCGCCGGCTCGGCGCCGGAGCCGCACCGCTCCTCGAGACGATCGGGCTCCTCGCGCGTCGCCTGACGACCGCCATGGACACCGACGAGCGCGCGCGCGTGCGCGCCACACTGACCGCACTCGGGGTTGCCGATGCAGAGCTTCCCGTCACGCCGAGCCGGCTGGAGCCACATGACGACCGGATACCGCGCGAGATCGGTCAGCGTGGCGCGTACGCGATCGGCGATGTCGAGACCGCGCTCGGCCTGTGGGACCGGGCCACCGGAAAGCGGTTGTTCGCGATCGAAGGAGCGGTCGCGCTCGCGTTCGTTCCCCGTCGCACCCAGGTCGCGGTGATCCGCGTCGGCGATCGGTGGTGGTTCGAGCGCTACGGCATCCCGTCGGGGGAGCGCCTGGGATCGATCGAAGTCCCCGAGCCGTTGACCGCCGGACGGCCCGCCTCGATCGCGATCGCCGGTGGGCTCGCCACGGTGTGGTGCGAGCTCGCGCACGCGCCGTATCGCTTCCACGTCGCGCTCGACGATCCCGATCGCGTGATCGACGAGGCGCCCGTGCCCGGCGCGCGGCCGCGACGGCGCTGGCGCTGACGCACGGCCTGCGTCGGGCGCCTGCGCGACGCGAACGGGTTGCGCGTGCTACCAGCGGCGCAGGACCACGCCGAGCAGTGCCACACACCACACCCCCACGATGCCCATCGCGATGCTCGGACCGGCATCGATCGCCAGCCCGCGCACGTACATCATCGCGATCATGCCGCCGATCGCGAACGTCATCAGCGCGCTGAAGGCCAGTGCGATCGGTGCCAGGACCTGCGCGAACCTCCGCCGTCGCAGAAGCCCGATCCCGATCACGACGAGCGCCGGCAGGACCAGCGATAGATCCAGCACGTGGACGGGGTTGGTCGCGAGGCCGACCTCGTCGAGCCCCGCCGGATCGACACTGTTCGCGAGTGCGGGCACCACCTGGGCGAGCCACATGCCGCCGAACAACGTGGCGATCGCCAACAGCGTGACCGAGATCGTGCGCACGGGTAGCGAGCGCTGCGGTGCACCGTCGAACCGCGCGACCAGGAGCACCACTGCGAACGTGCCGAGACCGAGCGCCCCGCAGTAGACGAGGAACAGCCAGTTGAAGTGAACCGCGAACGCGTAGATCACGAACGAGTACACGGTGTAGAGCAGCGCCCCGCCGAGCACGAGGGTCGCCTTGTTCGAACCGAGCATCGCGAACGTCGCACTCACCACCAGCACGGGCACGACGACCACGAGATTCACCCAATCCTGGCCGAGCCCCTGTGCCGCCCACGAGGCGGTCTCGCGCGCATAGGTTGCCGGCGTGAGGATGCTGCCGATCGCGGCGATGCCGACCAGGAGCGCGGTCGGAAACGCCAGTCGTGCCGCGGTTCCGACCGCCGTCGTCGGACGTTCTCCGATCTCGAGGTTTGCGGAGACCCGTAAGGCGTGGGTGGCCATGCACCTTGCTCGTGCAGGATCCACACCCGCCGCCCGGCGCCGTGCGAAGCTCGCGCGATGCTGCGCTGGCTCGTCGTCCTGCTGATCGCGCTATCCGCCGCGTGCCCCGCGCCACCTCCACCACCGGCGCGACCCCGGCCGCCGGGCGTTCCCGCACCGACGATCACGTACCATCGCGTCGAGACCTCCCGCGACGTGCCACCGGCGCCGGCTCCGGGCACCTACCAGGTCCACCTGATCGACGTCGGGACCGGGCTCGCGATCCTGATCCGCGGCGCCGACTTCGCGATGCTGTACGACGCCGGCAGCAACGACCGGGCCGAGAAGCCGACGCGCGTGGTCGCGTACCTGGCCGCGACCCTCGGACCGTCCGGCGACGATCTCTGCGTCGATCACGGGCCACCGCCGACGACGCGTCTCGCGATCGCGAACGTCGTGCTCAGCCACCCGCACTTCGATCACGGCTCGATGCTCGATCGCGTCGTTCACTGCTACGACGTCCAGAACTTCTGGGACTCGGGCGACGTCAACGACACCGTGTTCTATCGCGAGCTCCTCGCCGGCATCGGAGGCTCGCCGGTCACCACCTATCACGCCGCCTCGACGGTTCCCGACGACCACCGGGTCGAGGTCAAGGGCCTGGAGATCACGTTGCCGCGATGGCAGCGGTTCTCCGAGGGCGACACCATCCAGCTCGGCGAGGGCGCGTCGTTCACGATCCTTCACGCCGACCCCAAGAAGACCCGCGACAAGAACCAGAACTCGATCGTGCTCGCGGTCAAGCTCGGCACCGCGCGACTGCTCCTGGTCGGCGATTCCGAGTCCGGCGCGCGCAAGGATCCGAGCTATCCGGTCGGCGACGTCGAGGAGTTCTTGATCGATCACCATCGCGAGGACATCGCGGCGGACATCCTGCAGGTCGGCCACCACGGCTCGAAGACCTCGAGTCGCCGCGGCTTCCTCGAGGCCGTGCACCCGTCGCTCGCGCTGGTGTCGAGCGGGCCGAAATCGTACGGCGGCACCGTGCTCCCCGACCAGGAAGTCCTCGACGAGCTGAAGCGGGTCGGCGCCACCGTGCTGCGCACCGACGAGCGCGACGGCAGTTGCCCGGTGCACGGCCGGATCGGCGGCGACGACGGTCCCGGTGGCTGCGACTCGTACGTGATCATGATCGGCCACTCGCCATGACCAGGCGCCTGTACCACGACGACGCCTATCTCCGCCGGTTCGAGGCGACCGTGGCGAGCGTGACGATGTTCCGCGGCACGCCGGCGGTGATCCTCGATCGCACCGCGTTCTATCCCGAGGCCGGCGGTCAGCTCGGCGACCGCGGAACGCTCGGCGCCGCGACGGTGATCGACACCCAGGAGACCGACGACGCGATCGTCCACCTGATCGAGGGCGACGCACCGGTGGTGGGCAGCACCGTCACCGGCGAGCTCGACTGGATCCGGCGCCGCCAGCACATGGCACAGCACACCGCGCAGCACCTGCTGTCGGGCGCGCTGCTCGACCGCGCGCAGGCACCCACCGCATCGTCGCGGCTCGGCGAATCGAGCCTGACCATCGACGTCGCGCGCGATCGCATCCCCGATGCCGAGGTCGCCGCGGCCGAGACGCTCGCGAACGACGTGATCGACGATGACCTCGAGGTCCGGGCATGGTTCCCCGATCCAGCGGAGCTCGCGGCCCTGCCGCTGCGCCGCGATCCCAAGGTCACCGCCGACATCCGCGTCGTCGCGATCGGCGAGTTCGACTACTCGCCGTGCGGCGGTACCCATTGCACGCGCACCTCGCAGCTCGGCAGCGTGCGGGTCACCAGCACCGAGCGCTACAAGGGCATGACGCGGGTGACGTTCACCGCCGGCCGGCGCGGTCGCGACGAGCTGTTCGCGCGCGACCGCGTGCTGCGCGAGCTGGCCGTGCGGTTCTCGTGCGCCCCGGCGGACGTGCCGGCCGCGGTCGACAAGCTCGTGGCCGCGTCTCGCAACGCGGAGACCACCGCGACCGCACTGCGCGGGCGGCTCGCCGACGCGGTGATCGCGAGCCTACCCAGATCGTCACGGGTGATCGCGGAGCTCCCCGGAGGCGACATCGAGCTGCTTCGCAGCGTCGGCGGCAAGCTGGTGACCGCCGGACGCGACGCCCTGTTGTGCACGCGCGACGACGACGGCATGCGCGTGGTGGTGTTCCGCGCCACCGGCTCGACGCTCGATTGCGGCGCGCTGTTCCAGCAGCTCCGCGAGCGCTTCGGTGGCAAGGGCGGCGGCCGCGCCGATCGTGCGGAGGGCAAGCTCGCGACACCGATCGCCGACTGGCCCGCCGCGATCGCAGACCTGCTCCGCGACGACCTCGCCTAGTCAGCCGAGCCAGCGCAGCAGGGCCTCGGCACGATCGTCGGGCACGTCGACGCCGACCTCGGAGCGCGCCTGCTCGGGCCCGTGCCAGTCCGAGCCTCCCGTGCACACGAGGCCGAGCTTGTCGGCCACCGCGAGCCACCGGGCCCGCTCGCGGGCATCGTAGACGCCGTAGTAGACCTCGATCCCGTCGAGGCCGGCCTCCTTGTGAGTGCGCAGCATCGCGGCCGCGCGTTCGTCGTGCAGATGTGGGTGTGCCAGCGACAATGCCGCCCCGGCGGCGCGACCGAGCGCGATCGCGTCGGCCAGTGTGAGTCCCTGGTGTGGGACATCGACCGGACCGCCGTCGTACAGGTGGTGTGCGAACGCGTCCTTGACCGACGTCGCGGCCTTCGAAGCGACCATCGCCTTCGCGAGATCCGGCCGACCGACCGAGCGATGTCGCGCCTCGGCGAGCAGCGGCTCGATGTCGATCGCGATCCCCCGCATCCCGAGCTTGGTCGCCATCACCCGGAGCCGGTGCATGCGAGCCTCTCGTACCGCGGCGAGTCGGGTCTCGATCGCCGCCCAGTCGGCTCCCGGCCGCTCGTACGCCAGCACGTGAACCGAGCGCCCGCCGTCGTTGCACGAGATCTCGACCCCGCGGATCGCACGCGCTCCCGCCGCGCGGGCCACCTCCCCCGCGGCATCGCTCCCCGCGCAGGTGTCGTGATCGGTGAGCGCGAACACCGCGACCTGGCGCTCCGCGGCACGCGCCCCGACCCGCTCCGGTGGCTCGCTGCCGTCGGAGCATGTCGAGTGGCAGTGCAACTCGAAGCGCATGCACTGTTATACCTGCTAACATCGCGATCCGATGGCACTCGGGGCACACGTGCCTGCCCGTCTCGGTCGCTACGAGCTCCTCGCCCGACTGGCGACGGGCGGGATGGGCGAGATCTTTCTGGCGCGCCTCGAGGGCGCCGCCGGCTTCGAGAAGCTGTTCGTCGTCAAACGCATCCTTCCCCACCTCGCGGACGACGCCCGGTTCCGCAGCATGCTGATCGCGGAGGCGCGCATCGCCTCCAAGCTGTCGCACGCGAACATCTGCCAGGTCTACGAGCTCGGCGAGACCGACGGCCAGCTCTACATCGTCATGGAGTACCTGGAGGGCATCACGCTGCTGCCCCTCCTGCGCAAGGCATCGCGCGAGCAGTCGCACCTCGAGCTCGGCCTCGTCGGAGGCGTGATCCAGCAGGTGGCGGACGCGCTCCACTACGCCCACGAGCTGCGCGATCGCGACCACGGCAGCGAGCCGCTCGGCATCGTGCACCGCGACGTCACCCCGGCGAACATCTTCCTCACCGACTCCGGCGTCGCCAAGGTCCTCGACTTCGGTATCGCGAAGGTCAAGAACGCGTCGGCCCACACGCAGACCGGCACGGTCAAGGGCAAGTACGCGTACATGGCGCCGGAACAGCTTCGCGGCAACACCGTCGATCGCCGCGCCGACGTGTTCGCGCTCGGTGTCGTGACCTACGAGATGCTGGCGCTGCGGCGGCTGTTCCAGCGCAAGACCGACTACCTCACGTTCCGCGCGGTGATGGAGCAGCCGATCCCCGACATCCGCCGGTACCGCGAGATCCCCGACTCGATCGCCGAGATCCTCGGGCGGGCGCTCGAGCGCGATCCGGACCAGCGGTTCGAAAGCGCGCGCGCCTTCAGCTCGGCGTTCATGGATGCGCTGGCTCCGGTCGGACGGCCGTGGACGCAGGGCGAGGTGAGCGACTTCGTGCGCGAGAACTTCGCCACCGACATCGCCAAGCGCAGCGAGCAGGTGGCGTCAGCGATCCACCGCACCAAGACCGACAGCATCGGAGGCGGCCGCAAGACGATGCCGCTGATCGTGTCCGACGACGAACCGGAGATCTCGATCGACGAGGATCTCGACGACGAGGAGTTTCCGCCCGTCGAATCGACGGCGTCCGAGCTGCCGCGCGATCAGCGGGCCGCCACGCCGAGCGACTTCCAGGGCGTGACGCCCCCGCCGTTCGGCAACGACTCGAGCACGAGTGGCCACCAGCTGCAGCCGTTGCAGCCGCAGCTGACGACGACACCGCCCCCCGCGGCGACCAAGCGCAACGTGATGTGGCCGATCCTCGCGATCGCGATGATCGCGGTCGCCGGCGGCGCGCTGTTCCTGGTGTGGCGACAGATGCAGATGCAGCAGCAGCCGCAACAGGTCGTCAACATCACGAGCGAACCGGCCGACAACCAGACGCCGCCCGATCCGACGCCGGATCCGTCGACCAACCCGTCGCACGCCCCGGCCGATGCCTCCGTCGAGACCACGCCCGACGCGGCGACCGCCGCCGCGAAGCCCGACGCACGACAGCGCCCGCACGTCCCCCATCACGGCGTGAACCCCTACAACGCGGCGATCCAGCCCTACCGATCCAAGATCGCGCGATGCGGGCAGCAGCACGGTGCCGCGCCCAGCAATGCCAGGGTCGTGATCGTGGTGACGACCCGGGGTCGCGCGCGGAAGATTACCCTCGAGCCGGGCGACCTGAATACGTCGCCGCTCGGCACGTGCATCAAGAGCGTGTTGTCGAACGTGCGGTTCCCGACCGCCGACGAAGACAAGCAGGTCGCGATCAAGCTGATCACGTCGGGCTAGCGACGCTTCGTCGCTGGCTTCTTGGTCGGCTTGGGGGCCGGCTTCTTCGCCGCCGGCTTCTTCGCCGCTGGCTTCTTCGCCGCCGGTTTCTTCGCCGCCGGCTTCTTCGGCTTGGGGGGCGGAACCCACGCGGTGTCCGCGAGCGCGACGATGTGCCGGTATTCGGCCTCGGTGACCGGTTGCACGGAGAGTCGGCTCTGGCGAAGCAGCACCATGTCGGCGAGGGCGGCGGCGGCGCGGATCCGATCGAGGGGCACCATGTTCGGCAGCGTCGCCACGTACTCGACGTCCACCGTGTCCCACCGCGGAGCCTCGCGGGTCGACGCCGGATCGTAGTAGTCGCTCTTCGGATCGAACTGGGTCTCGTCGACCACGCCGGTCCGCACCACGCGTGCCAGCCCGACCACGCCCGGGGGCGAGCAGCTCGAGTGATAGAACAGCACGTCGTCGCCGACCGCCATCCGGCGCAGCTGATACCGCGCGAACATGCTCCGCACTCCCGTCCACGGCTCGACGCGCTTACGCGCGAGGTCGTCGATCGAGAACTCGTCGGGCTCCGACTTGACCAGCCAGTAGCTCATCCGGGTGCTCCGATCGGCTGCCCGACCTCGAGCGTGTGCACCATGACGTCGCGCGACGCCGCGCGCACCTCGTCGGCGAATCCCGTGAGGTTGACGTTGAACGAGAACCGGATCGGCTCGTCGAGTGGCTGGAAGAAGTCGTCGTAGTGCGTCGGCACCACCACCGAGGGCGACAGCGCGCGCAGGATCCGGTCGGCGTAGTGCGGCGTGAACCGGCGTCCCGAGATCCCGCACAAGAACACGTCGACGTCGCGATCGACGATCTCGTCCTCGAGCAGATCGGCCGAGCCCTGGTGGTACAGCCGTACGCCGCCGACCTCGATCGCGATGCCCCAGACCTGGCCGCACTTGTACGCCTGCGCCGTGAGGCCACCGACGTGCTCGCAGGTCAGCTCGCCGGAGAACGGGACGCCGAGCCCGAGCTGGAGCTTGCTGTGCACGCTCGGCACGAAGTGAAACCGGAACGGTCCGACCTCGTAGTCGCGCTTGGGCTCGACCACGACCGCGCGCTCGACCAGCCCGTGCAGGTCCATCAGGTGCGCGAGCGACGTCGAGCCGTACACCGGACAGCCGTGCGCGCGACTGATCGCCGCGACGTCGAGTGCGTGATCGAAGTGCGTGTGGCCGATCAGCACCGCATCGGCGCGATCGATCCAGCGGGCGAGCTCCGCCTCTGACGAGGACACCACGCGATGTAGCGCCACGGATGGCATCGACATCCGCGTGACGTACGGATCGATCCACACCACCGTGCCCTGGTATGCAAGCCGGAACCCCGCGGTGCCGATCCAGGTGAGCTCGAGGCCGGGTGGTAACGGTGTGTTACCGGTCCACCGCAGCTGGCGCTGGGTGACCTGGTCGCTCGCGTGCTGACGGCGCGCGGTGGCGAGATACGCGAGCCCCGATCCGAGATGGCCGAGCGGTCCTCGCACGGCGTGCACTTTACTCCGCTCCCGACTCCCGTGGGCGTGCAGACGACGCTACAACGTCGATCAACAAAAGGAGACATCTGATGGCGATCACGCTTCCCCAGCTGCCCTGGGCCAAGGACTCCCTGGCCCCCACGATCTCTGCCGAGACGATCGATTACCACTACGGCAAGCACCACCAAGGCTACGTCAACAACCTCAACAAGATCGCCGAGGGGACCAAGTACGCCTCGATGTCACTCGACGAGGTCATCAAGGCCACGGCCGGTCAGGCCTCCGAAAAGAAGGTGTTCAACAACGCCTCGCAGATCTGGAACCACACGTTCTACTGGAACTCGCTCGCGCCCAAGGCGGGTGGCAACCCGAGCGGAGCGATCGCCGCCGCGATCGACAAGTCGTTCGGCAGCTTCGCCGACTTCAAGTCCAAGTTCTCGACCGCGGCCGCCGGTCAGTTCGGCTCGGGCTGGGCGTGGCTGGTCAAGAACGCCGATGGATCGCTCGCGATCGAGACCACCCCGAACGCGGACTCGCCGTTCGCCGCCGGGAAGAAGTGCGTGCTGACGATCGACGTCTGGGAGCACGCGTACTACATCGACTATCGCAACGCGCGTCCCAAGTACATCGAGGCGTTCTGGAACCTCGTCAACTGGGACTTCGCGAACAAGAACTTCGCGTAGCCGTTCACGGTTTGCGTGCCGGGTAGGTCGGTGGCCGGCCCGGCGCCTTCTTGACGTCCGCCCCCGGCACCTTGTGGCGCGACCACAGCGGCCGCGTGAGGCGGATGCCCTCGACGATCGGTCGCACGATCGTGCCGCCCCACGGGCGGATCGCGAGCGTCCAGGCGCGGCTCATCACCATCACCGGCAGACGCATCAACGTCGCCGGTAGCGAGTGAACGAGCAACGCCACGGTCGCGAATCGCGCGATCGCCGACAGCGCGAACATCAGGAGGTAGGCGTCGCGATCGCCACCGAACACGGCGATCAGTGCTCCGCCGACAAACGACGCGCCGGCGGTCGTGATCGCCTGCAGCCCGCTGAACGCGACCTGCAGCGTGGTGCGTTCGGAGTCGTCCTTGGCATCGAACAGCGCGATCAGCATGCCGAGCTCGAAGCCGCCCCACACCACGCCCGCGAAGATCTGGATCGCGAGCAACCACCACATCGCGCTGCTCACCAGCCACAAAAGGGGGATCGGCGCGATCGCCCACGCACAGATCGTGAGGACGCGGCGCACGCCATAGCGCTCGACCAGGCGCCCGAGCCACGGCAGCGCGATGATCTTCGAGGCCACGATCGTCGCCGTGAACACGCCATACTTCACGTAGCCGATGTGCTCCTCGACGAGCAGGTACGGCGTCAGGAACGGACCCGACATCGCCGCGGCGGCGAGCGCGGCGACCAGATAGCCGAGCAACGCGCCGCGCGGCGTGCCGCGTAGCTTGGGCGGGATGCTGCGGAGCCGGGTCCGCCGCTGCACGGGGGCCGGGGCAGCTCCTCCGTGCTGGCGCATGATCGTCGCGGCGCACACCAGCCGCGCGACGAGCGCAGCCCCGAACATCCCGGCATAGACCTCGAGCTCGTGGCCGCTCGCGAAGTGCAGCACGAAGCCGGCGGCGATCAGCGCGAGCAGCATCGTGACCTGCACGAGCCCCTGCCGGCGTCCGAAGAACCGTCCTCGCACGCGTGCCGGGACCACGCGGTTCATCCACGGATTCCATGCCGCCGAGGTCGCCATCCCGGCGGCCCAGTACAACGAGGCCGCGGCGAACACCGTGACGGTCGCGAGCATCGTCGGTGAGCCGTCGAACGCGACCAGGATCAGGGGCACGAACGACAGCGCCTGCGCGATCATCGATCCGACGATCCATCTCCGCAGGCCGCGCACGCGCACGATCGCTCGAGGCGTGATCAGCTGGAGCACGCCCCCGGCGAGCAGCGGCACCGTCGCGACCAGACCAGCGAAGACCACCGGCATCCCGAGGGCGAGGGCGAATGCCGGGAGGTAGACCTCGCCGACGCCGGCCATCACGCCATAGCCCGCGGCATCTCCCATGCTCAGGGCCAGGTCGCGACGCAGGCCGCTGGACCGCACGTCTATGACATCTACCACGCCGCGATTGGCGCGCCGAGTTCTCCGGGCGGTTCCCGATCAGCGTGGGGTGACTACTCGGCGCTCGACCACTCGAAGAACAGCCCGACGCCACCACCGAGCCGGTCGCCGGCGCGCACGCCGACGCCGAGGGCCTTGCGGTCGTCATTCACGAGCACGCGGTCGACCTGCAGCTCGGCCGTACTGCGACCGGGCGTGGTCGGGCGAACCACGGCGCGGACGCGCGACTTGTGGTCCTTGGCGTAGCGCTCGGCCTCCATGTTCGTGATCTGGCCGTAGCCGCCGTCCGCCTGGTAGGGGTCGGCCCAGGCGTCGATCCGGTCGAGGAACATCAGGTGCTTCAGGTTGGTCGCCATGAACGACAGCACGAAGAACTGATCGCCGCGCGGCGCGGTGACCGTCTCGCTGGCGGGGAGGTTCGGCGCCGAGGTCGCGATCGGCCGGCCGGTCTGCGACATCGCCATGTACTCCTCGAGCGACGAGTTGGCGGCACCGTGGAGCGAGACGACGGGCTTGGACGGCGATCCGGCGAACCAGATCTGCTGGGTGCCCGCGGACCGCGCGAGGTGGCGCATCGCGACGTCGGGCAGCTTGCGCTCGAACACCATGTCGAACTCGCCGTGCGGGTGCGCCTCGTCGAACGTGATGCTGCCCTTGGTCAGGTGGTGCTCGTGCCCGAACAGCTCGAGCTTGCCACCGCGCTGGATCGCGAGCGTGCCGCGCGTCTCGACGCCGTCGTCGCGCACGGTCACGGCGAGCTCGCCGGTGCTGTACATGTCGAACGGCGGGAACACCAGGTGGATCGGGTGCGGAATGTGGACGTGGACGTCGATCGGACGGCGATGCCGCGGCGTCGCCGAAGCCGCCAGCGAGGCCGCGTGCGCCATCACGGGCGCGACGTAGGGCAGCTTGCCGGCCTGCGACGGATCGTCGACGAAGATCACGTCGCCCGACACCGAGGCCTCCTCGGGCTGGTGCGCGCGCGCATAGCGGTCCGGGGAGTCGAACGTCATGCTGTGGACCGTGGCGTCGACGCCGAGCACGGGCTTGGTGAGGTCGACGGCCACGCCGATGTCGAACGTGGCGCTCGCGCGCGGCGCGTCGGGCTTGCCCATCTTGGTCCCGCCGAACACCAGCCAGTCGTGGGCCGCGAGCGACAGCTCGATCGTCTTGACCCGCCGCCCCGACCCGGTTTCCCCGGGCGGCGCCTGGTCGAGCGTCACGAGTCCGGCGATCTTCAGGTTGCGATCGCGCTTCTCGACATCGGTCTCGTGGAGCGACAGCTCGCGCAGCCGGATCCCGGCGGGGTCGCCGGCGACCGATAGTGCGATGTCGCGGTAGCGGCGGTTCGACTCGGGGATCGCGAGCGACGCGCCGGTGACATCGAGGGTGCCGGTGATGGCCGCCTGGTCGAGCGCCATGCCGTGATCGGTTTTGACGAGCGCGAACCGGCCGTCCATGTTCCACGCCAGCGAGCCGAGGTCGGCAGACGTGGGGTCGAGCTTGTCGGCGGCGAACGCGGGGAGTAGCGGGCGGAGAGCGGTCTTCGCGGCACGCATCTTGGCGACGATCGCGATGCGGCTCGGGTCGCGGCGATCGACGTCGGCGGTGATCGCGAGCTTGCCGCCGTGGGAGATCTCCGCGGTCAGCTGCTTCGGCGTGCCCGTGGCGGTGATCGACGTCTCGCCCACCCCACCGGTCGCGGTGCGATAGCCGGCCCAGTGCAGGTCGGCGGCCAGCGAGGGCGCCTTCGGCGTGCCCGTCACGTGAACCGCCCCGTGGATCGAGCCATCGAACGACGCCAGCTTGGCGCGCAGCGGTGCGAGGCTCGCGAGCGGACGCTCGGGGATCGTGATCGTGGCGTCGATGGCGGCGCCGGCCTTGGCGCGCGCGATGTCCGGCTTGCCGTTCCGGAACAACCCGGGCGTGGTGACGCGCGAGGCGATCGTGGCGACCTTGCCCAGGCCATCGATCGTGACGTCGCCCGTCGTCGACACGGCGAGCCCGTTGCCGTGCGGGGCCAGCGTCGTGGTCAACGCGACGTGCTGCGGTCCCGGCGCCTGCTTCAGCGCCGAGGCATTCGCGGTGATCGCGATCGTGCCGGTCGGGTGCATCGGCGAGCCGCCGAGCTTGGCGTGAATGGCGACGTCGCCAGCAGCCAGCGGCGGTAGCTTGTCGCGCAAGTTCGGCGGCAGGAGCTCGGCGACCTCGGCGAGCGAGCGGCGCGCGATGTCGGCGGTGACCCGCCACGGGCCGCGCGGCTGCAGCCCCTTGGCGTCGAGCGGCAACGTCGCGTCGACGGTGGCGAGCACGCTCCGGTCGCGGTTGCGCAACACCTTCGCGTGCGCGGTGGCCGACGTGGCATCGGCGCCACCGTGCACGGTCACCGAGACCGGGCGATCGGATAGCGCCACGTCGAGTCCGAAGTTGCCGTGCTGCTCGGTCGCCGTGCGGGTGAGCTCGAGCGTGCCCGACAGGGTGCCCTTCGCCTTCGGTGGGCGACCCGCGAGCCGTGCCATCGCCGCGAGATCGAGGTGGCGCAGATCGATCGTCGTGTGAGCCGCGGACACCACCTTGTTGTCGAGCCGCGCCGAAGCCGCGATTCCCACCGAGCCACCCGCGATCGCGATCCGGGTCGGCGCGAGATCGAGCGCGAGCTCGCCGTCGAGCCGCCCCGCCGCCGTGACGGTCAGATCGAGCTTGTCGATCCGGGGCGCCTTGCGCGGGACCGCGATGCCGGCCTTCGAGAGAATCGCCATCGCACGTGCCGGGCTACCTGCCACGCGCAGGCTACCGGTGACCTGCTTGTCGGCGGCGAGCGTGCCGGACGCCGTGATCGTGAAGTCGAGGCCGCGGGCGACCAGCTGTTCGAGCGCATATGCCCCGCGGTGAGCGGTGGCCTTCACGGTCATGCCATCGACCGACAGATCGTCGATCTGGGTCTTGCCGATCGCGAGGCCGAGCTCGGCGTCGAGATCGATGGGCGTGACGCCCGCGCCCGTCACGTCGATCCGCAGATCGGTCTCGACGGCGGGGAGCGCGCGCTCGGCCGACACCACGTCGGTGCTGCGGCCCTTGCCGACCAGCGCCAGCTGGTAGCTCGGGCGCGCCGTGGCGACGTTTGCGGTCCCGTCGAGCGTCAGGCTGGTCTGCCGCGACGAGATCTCGCCATGCAGCACCAGTGCGTTCGCCGGACCGGTGACCGAGACGTTCATGCCGACGTCGTCGAGCAGGAGCGGCTTGCCCGCAAGCGCGGCGACGCGATCGCTATCGACGCGGAGCGTGCCGAGCGTGAGCTTCTGCTCGCCGCGCGGCTTGCCGTCGACGAGCGCGAGGTGCGCGGCGAGCTTGTCGATCGCGACCGCTCCCAGCCCGACCTTGGCGATCGAGAGATCGAGGCTATCGCGCTTGCGCGCCACCTCGATGTTGTCGATCGCGACCGCGACCTGCTTGGGCGCGGCGCCCGGAGCCGACAGCGCGACCTGGGCCGAGATCTTCGCGATCGCCGCATCGACCTGCTTGCTCGCGGGACGGGCGTCGACCTTGCCGCGGATGTCGAGCTTGGACACCGCGATCTTCGTGCCGTCGGGCTTGGTGACCGTGGCGGCGCCGGTGACCGACAGCTTGGCGATGGTGATGTGATCGAGCGGCTTGCGGTCGCTCGGCTTGAACAGGCCGGTCAGGTTGGTGGTGCCGTCGGCGTTCTGGACGACGTCGACGGCGACACCGCCAACCGCGAGATCGTCGAGCACCGGCTCGCCGTGCAAGAGGCTGCCGCGATCGAGGTCGACATCGATCGACGCCACGCGGATCGCCGACTTGCCCGCGGCGTCGCGGATCTCGAGATCGCCGAGCGAGACGCTCCCGAACAGCAGCGAGTAGTCGACCTTGCCGAGCGAGACCTCGCCGTTGACGGCGGCGCCGAGCTTGCTCTCGATGCGACCGCGGACGATCGACTTGCCCCAGGACGTCTGGAGGAAGACCAGCGCGAGCACGACCAGCACGATCACGCCGCCGAGCACGCGCCCGGCGATCCGCAGGATGCGGCGCGGAAGCGATCTGCGCGCGATCTTCTTCACGGGCCCAGTGTCATACGCGACGGCCGGCTGTGACATCAGAATGCCTCCCCGATCCTGAAAAACACGAGCAAACGATCCAGGCTCGCCCCGGCGGTGCTGTCCTCGAGGAGCCGGTATCCGACGTCGATCCCGATCGGCAGGTACCAGCTCCGGATCCGAGCGCCGACGCCGGTGGCGAGCGACAGCCCGTTCTCGAACGCGTTGGTCCCCGCCCCGGCACCGCCGGCGTCGACGAACAACGCCGCGCCGTAGAGCTTGCGGAACGGCAACAGCCGGAGCTCGACGCTCGACTCGACGAGGCTACGGCCACCGACCAGCACTTCGTCGCAGGTCGGCGACATGTCCGCGCATACCGACGGGCTCAGCCGATCGCGACCGTAGCCGCGCAGACCGTGGGAGCCGCCGCCGAACAGCCGCGGTCCGAGCGGGATCCCGGCGTCGGTGCCGAGACCGACGGCGCCGGCCGATGCCCGCACGCCGATCGACCACGACTTCGACAGCGGCATGAAGCCACGTGCGTCGCCGACCACCTGCAGCCAGCGATGGTCGCCGAGCGGGCCGCCCGGAGCGTACTGGCCGCGCAGCGCGAGCATCCAGCCGTCGGTGGGCTCGACCCGATCGTTGCGGCGGTCCGCGATGAACGAGGCCTCGAGCACCGCGCCGCGCGAATCTGTCGAGTCGGGAAGCTCGAGGTCCCCGGTCGTCATCGTCGGGTCCAATGCCGGCTGGTCGAGCGTGCGACCGAACCGGTAGAACGCGTCGACGTCGACGAACACGCCGGGAGCGAGCGTACTGCGCACGCCGGGACCGGCGACGACCTCGCGGAGAAGCGCGTCGGGATACAGCACGTCGCGCCACCGGCCGGTGACGCGAAGATCGAGGGTGCGGGTCAGCCAGCCGGGGTGGACGTACTGCGCCAGCGCGCTGCCGTAGACGCCGCTCGCCGGCTCGTTGCCGTCGCCGAACAGCACCCCGTAGCCGACGTTGCCGTCGAGCACCACGTGGTGCTGCGGGCCGAACACGTCGCGCAGCGTGACCCGCGCTCCGGCGAACGAATCGATCCGGGTGGGGTCGGCTTCGACGCCGAGCTCGGCGCGGAGCTGCCGCTTCGGTGCCTCGACGACGATCACCCGCACCGCGAGCGAGTCGGACAGCTTGCGGGGGACCAGCTTGCCGTCGGCATCGACCTGATCGGGAGCGAGGACCCCGCCGGTGTCGGGATGCTCGGGCGGGCCCTTCTGGATGTCGGCGTCCGACAGCACCGCCGCCGACGCGAACGCGCCGGTGTCGAGTAGCGCCATCTCGGCGCGCCGTGCGGTCTCGGTCGAGTACGGCTCGTCGACCGACAGCCCGCTGCGCTCGAGGATCTTGTCGGCGGGCACGCGATGGTTGCCCTCGACCGTGAGCTTGCCGATGTGCGTCTTCGGGCCGGGGTCGAGGTAGTAGTACCAGGCGACCGTCTTGCTCTCGCGATCGACGAACGTGCGGCTGTAGCCGCGGGCGTGACCGTAGCCCGCCTCCTGGAGCCGGTCCGCCATCGCGCGCCGCACCGGGCGATAGATCTCGAGCTCGATCTCGTCGCCGACGTGAAACGGCACCATCTGGCGGACGGCGTCCTCGAGATCGGCGGGCACGCCTTCGACATGGATCGAACCGATCTTGTAGGCCGGTCCTTCGTGGACGTGCCACGTGACGGCGACCTTGTCGTGGTGCTGCGTGTAGACCAGCGTCGGCTCGTCGACCTCGGCATCGAACCGACCGGCCTCGTGGAGATACGACAGCACCCGGCGGCGATCCTCCGCGAGCCGGTACGGGTTGAACCGCCGTTCGGGGTAGATCGGGTTCTTCGCCCGGAGTCCGAGATAGTTGTAGAGCTCGCCGTAATCGACGGTCAGCTGCTCCCCGGTACGCGGCTCGATCGAGACCTTCGACACCTCGATGTCGGTCTGTCCGGGTACGGCCGGATAGACCTGCTGGTGGCATCCCACCAAAGCAACGAGAATGGAGATCCGATGGAGCCCCGCCATGCCTTCACTCGTCGCAGAAACCGTGCCCGCCCCACTCCGAGGTAACCGACCGGAACTCCATCGGTCCCGTGGCAACTGGACTGGCCATTTCGGGGGTGACGGTACGCGTCACGCCAGGGCGCATTCACCCCACCCCTCGTTGCCAAACACAACCACCTCCCGATCGCACCCACGACGTTTCGCGGATCTCCAACGGTACCGAGGTTGCAGTCTCGTCCAGCGATGCTCCGAATCGGGATCGGGGTCATGGGGATCGTGCTCGTCGCGTGTGCGGGCTCGAATCATCCATCACTCGGCGACGACGACTCACCACCCGGCGATCCACCGCTCGGCGCGACCTGGGAACCCGACGGCAGTGGTGTCGTGTTCCGCGTGGCCTCGACGCGCGCGACCCGGATCGAGCTGGCGATCTACGACGCCCCGTTCGGTGACGAGCTCACCCGCGTGGTGATGGATCCGGACGCCGGCGACACGTGGCGTACAAGAATCGCGGCCGACGAGCTGCCGTCGACGATCTACTACGGCTATCGCGTGTGGGGCCCGAACTGGCCCTACGATCCCGCGTGGGAACCGGGTTCGACCGCCGGGTGGATCACCGACGTCGATGCCGACGGCAACCGGATGAATCCCAACAAGCTGGTGTTCGATCCGTACGCGCGCGAGCTGTCGCACGATCCGACGACGCCCGATCAACCCGACGGCTCGGCGTACGGCACCGGCGACCGGCGCGATCGCGACTCCGGTCCCATCGCCCCCAAGGGCATCGTGCTCCGTGACGCAGCGCCGAGCTTCGGGGACCGTCCGCTGCGCGCGCTCGCCGACGACATCATCTACGAGGTCCACCTGCGCGGGCTGACCGCGAGCATCGACACGCCGTGCGCCGGTACCTACGCCGCGGCCGCGCAGCAGGCCGGCTACCTCGCCGGTCTCGGCGTCACCGCGATCGAGCTGTTGCCGATCCAGGAGACCTGGAACGATCGCAACGACGTCGATCCGAACAGCGCCAACGGCGACAACTACTGGGGCTACTCGACGCTCGCGTACTTCGCGCCGGATCGCCGCTACGCGTGCGACCGCTCGCCGGGTGGCCCGACGCGCGAGCTCCGCGACATGGTCCGCACGTTCCACGACCACGGGCTCAAGGTGCTGGTCGACGTCGTCTACAACCACACCGCCGAGGGTGGCGGCGGATCGCTACTGTCGCTGCGCGGCCTCGACAACGCGGGCTACTACCAGCTCGATCGCGCGGGCACCGGGTTCACGAATTCCAACGGCGTCGGCGCCGACCTCGCGACCACCAAGCCGCTCGCCGCGAACCTCGTGATCGATTCGCTCGCGTACTGGCGAGACATGCTCGGCGTCGACGGGTTCCGGTTCGATCTCGCGCCGGTGATCGGCAATGTCTGCGGACCGGGATGCTTCACGTTCGATCCCGCGTTTCCGGCCCGGCTCGCCGATCGGTTCGCGCGCCCGCGCGACGGTGGGGACGGCGCCGACCTGATCGCCGAGCCGTGGGGCACGGTCGCCGGTACCTACCAGGTCGGTCACTTCCCGGCCGGGTGGTCGGAGTGGAACGATCGCTATCGCGACCTCGTGCGCGACGATCAGAACCGGCGCGACATCGCCGCCGTGACGCCGGGCTGGCTCGCCGCGCGCGTGCTCGGCTCGTCGGAGCTGTTCCGCCACGACGGTCGCGCACCGTCGGCCGGCATCTCGTACCTGGTGTCGCACGACGGCATGACCCTGCACGACCTCTACGCGTGCAACGCCAAGAACAACGGGCAGCCGTGGCCATACGGCCCGTCCGACGGTGGCACCGACGACGATCGCTCGTGGGATCACCACGGCGATGCGGCACTCCAGCGCCAGGCGGCGCGCACCGGCCTCGCGTTGCTCGCGCTGTCGCAGGGCACGCCGATGATCACCGGCGGCGACGAGCGCCTGCGCGGCCTGCGCTGCAACAACAACTCGTACAACCTCGACTCGCCCGCGACCTGGCTCGACTGGTCGAGTCCCGAGCCCGAGTTCACGACGTTCGCGCGCCGGCTATTCGCGTTCCGCCTCGCGCACCCGGCGCTGCATCGCCACGACTGGATCGAACCGTCGGGCGTGACCTGGCGCGACGCGGCCGGCGGCATCGCCTCCGGGGCGTACATGGACGACAAGACCAAGCCGGTGCTCGGCTGGCAACTCTCGACCGCCGGCGACGGTGATCCGGCGAAGTCGATCTACGTGGTCTACAACCGCGGCGCCGATCCGATCCAGATCACCCTCCCCGCGTCGCCGACCGGCACGTGGTACCGGGTCGCCGATACCGGCGCGTGGATGGAACCGCAGCACAACATCGTCGAGCCCGGATCGGAGTACCAGATGCACCAGTCGAAGTACGACCTCGACGCGCGCTCGCTCGCCGTGTTCATCGCACGCTGATTCGGAACACCACGTGTGACAGGGGTCGCATCGCGGTTCCGCGGAACCGCATCGGCCTCGTCCGTGCAGCGGAATCGTCGAGGCTACCTTTCGCCTCCAGCGGTTGTGACGGCAGTGGTCGCGGTGGTGACGGTCGCGGCGACGGCAGCGGTCGCGGTGACGGTGACGGTCGCGGCACCGGTCGCGGTGACCGGTCGCGGTGACGGCAGCGGTGACGGTGACGGCAACGGTCACGGTGACAGTGACGGCAGCGGTGACGGCACCGGTCGCGGTCACGGCAGCGGTCGCGGTCACGGCAGCGGTCGCGGTCACGGCAGCGGTGACGGCACCGGTCGCGGTGACGGTGCAAGCGGGACGGGGTGGCAAGCGGGAACACCTCACGGTCGGCGGTTGCGGTGACGGCAGCCGCCGCCATGGTCTTCGGTGATCCCGAGGTCGATTTCCTCCTCCGCGGTGGCGGGCTTGCCCTCGCGGTCGCGAGGCGCGCGAACCGCGCCGAGCGCCCGAGCGCTGCGACGGCGCGCACGGGAGCCGCGGAGATGAGCGGGGCGGCGCGAACGCGATCGGTGAACGAGCGCGCTCGTCACGGTTCCCGCGCCGCGACCGCGTTCGGGCGAAAGCCCGCCACCGCTCCGGGGAGGGCGTTTTCTTGAAAGGAGATTCTGATGAAGAACTTTGCTGCCTACACGAATGCTCTCGAGTTGATCCGTGCGCTGGTGCCGATCCTGGAACAGTTCCGCGCGCGGAGCGCGGACCTCGCGAAGCAGCTCGAGCAAGCAGCCTCGAGCGTCGTCCAGAACGTCGCCGAAGGCGCGCGCCGGCACGGCCGCGATCCGCGGCGGTTCTACAGCATGGCCAATGGCAGTGCGAACGAGGTGCGATCGCTCCTCGATCTCGCCGAGGCGTGGGGCTGGGCGATCGACGATCGGTCTGCACGCGCATTGCTCGATCGCGAGCTCGGCCTTCTGTGGGGACTGACGCGCGATCGCGACGCGCGGCCAGCAACCCGTCGCGCGTCATGACACGGTTCCGCGGGACCGCCGCGTGGAACGGGCGCATCGCGGTTCCGCGGAACCGCGGTGTGACAGAGCTCGCACCGCGGTTCCGCGGGACCGCCGCGTGGAACGGACGCATCGCACCGTTCCGCGGAACCGCTGTTCGTGAGCTCAGCGACGCGTACCCGTGGGGCCGATCGACTTGCTGTGCGTGAGCCCCCACAACAACGCGTGCAACCGCATCAGCTTGGCCCGCGCCGCGGAATCATCGCGAATGTGCCCCCACGCCTTCGCGACATCGAGGCTGCCTTTCACCTCGTTCGCCTCGCCGAAGGCGATGTCGTACTTGAGACGCTTGTTGCCACCGCGATGCCGCTCGCCCTCGGCGATGTTCTGCACCGTGCTGTTCATCGCATCGACGAGCTGCTTCGCCAGCGTGTTGTCGTGCTTCCTGATCTGCTCGACGAGCGGACGCAGCTCGACGATGACTTCCAACGCGACCTGATAGGCAACCAACATGTTCGTGTTCTCCTGATGCGTTCGTGCCGGGGACCCAACCAAGAACCCGCTGGCTCCCCGAGGGCGGCGGGCTCTCGCCCCGTGGCGCGACCCGCGCACGGACCGTGACGAGCACCCGCGCCACCGCCCGCGCGCCACCAACGCTTCAGCCGCGCGGCGATCGCCAACGCCAGCACAAACGCTGTGGTGCTCGGCGCGGTCCGGTGCGCGGAAGCGCGCGGGAGCGAGCCCGCCGTCCGAGGGCCGGGACGACGCACGAGGGAACACCTGTTTGCCCGGCCCGTACGAACAACGGTTCGTACCAGTCGCACCAAGCGGTGCGTCCCGTTCATACCCCCCACCCCCTCTCCCCTCGTCCCTGTCCCCTCGTCCCTCTCTGATCACGAACTCGCCACCAAAACACATAGACACCACGCGAGGCGCGGCGTGCGTTGGGGTCAGACACAAGTTGCACAAGTTCGGGGGTCCGCCCCCCCTACAAACTTGTGCAACTTGTGTCTGACCCCCGTTCCGCTGGGGGGTTCTAGTTCACGGTCGCGGCCGCGTGCGTGCTCGTCGATCCGTCGACCAGCGGCGGGCTCAGCACCGCGCCGGAATCGAGCGTGACGCGACCGACCCGGGTTTCGAACCGGATGCGTCCGACCGCACCGCCACCGCCGCCACCGTTGGGTGACGTCGTGCCGTTGCTACCGTCGAGCGCCATCGCCGCACCGCCGGAACCACCCGCACCGCCGGTGGTCGCGCAGCCCGCACCACCGACCGCGGGCGCGTCACCGAGCGCCCCGGGCGTGCCGGGACGGCTGCCGCACGAGCTACCCGCCGCGCCACCACCACCGTTGACCGCGAGCACGCTACCGGCGGACACCAGCACCGACGGCGCCTCGATCAAGATCGTGCCGCCGGCACCACCACCACCACCACCGTCGAGGTTGTCCTTGCCGCCGCAACCACCGGCGTTGATGCCGCCGCTCGGCCCGAACAGCAGGCTGGAATTGGAGGCCAGCTGGAGCGCACCACCGCCACCACCGCCGACGCCACCGTCGGTGCCGCCACCGCCCGCGCCACCCCCACCGCCGACCAGGACGTCGATCGTGTCGCTGCCCGACGGCGAGCCACCGGCAGTCGCGAGCTGGCCGATGCCGGCACCGCCCATCCCGCCGTTGCCGCCCTGTCCGGCGCCGCCACCACCCGAGGCGCTGTCGTGCGCGCCGGCGCCGGCCGCCGCACCATTACTGCCCGGGCTCCCCGCCGCACCACCGGCGAGTCCACCGGCGACCGCGGTCAGACCCGTGCACGATCCCTGCGCGTCGATCACGCCGTCGACGATGATCGGTCCCGGCGCGACCAGCGCGATCGGATGATCGCCGACGAGCGCGAGCGCGCCCGCGACGTGAAGGCTGGCGAACCGGAACACGGCGATGTCTCCACGCAGCTCGTAACCGATGCCGTCGACCACGCCGGTGCCGGCGCCACGCACGTTCGAGATCGTGCCGGTGTTGCCGTCGATGGTTCCGGAGATCTCGGCCGAGACGATCGACGGATCGTCCGCGAGATCGGCGGCGGTCAACGCACCGCCGGTCGGGCTGAGCGCGCCGCAGTGCGCGCCGCCGGTGTCCTTGCAGCCCCACGGGCAATTCGAGGTCTCGGGCTCGACGCCGAGCTCGGTGCAGTTGGCGAGCGTGATCGCATCGCTGCACGACAGGCCGAGGTTCTCGCACAAGGCCGGACCGGTGCCGTCGATGCCGGCGTCACCCGCGTTCGGATCGGACTTGCCGCAGGCACACACCGCGACGAGCACGCCGATCAACCCGGACCTCGGGGACATCGGAGGCATCGTAGCAGGACCTGCCCACGACGGCCGCGGACCGTGAGACGATCTGGACATGCGATGGCTCCCGCTCGTGATCGTGCTCACCGCGTGCGGTGGCAGTAACGACGGTGGTGGCGTCGATGCGCCGCCATCGCCCGACGCCGACGACTCGGCCCGCTGCCTGATCACCGGATCCTACGGCGATCTCGGTGCCCAGACCGGCACCACGTCGCAGGGACCGACGACGTTATCGATCACGCTCGACGCGGGTCCGCCGAAGGATTCGTTCTTCCTCAAGCTGGTCGACGGCAACGGCGCGTTCGCCGGCGGGCTCGCCAACGGCACGTACTCGATCGCCGGCGCCGATGCGTCGTTCACCGACTGCGGTCTGTGCGTCAACATCGTGGCCGACATCTCGACCACGACCGGTCCCGCCAAGTTCTACTTCGCCGATTCGGGCACCGTGACGCTGACCTCGACCTCACCGCCGGTCGGCACGTTGTCCGCCGTGCACTTCGTCGAGATCACGATCCAGGGCACGCCCATCATCGGCGGATGCGAGGCGTCGATCGACGCGATGAGCTTCTCCGCGATGTAAGCGCGCATCTCCCTACATCGAGATCGCAGTAGCATCCCAGACCATGGGGCACTCGCGAGCTGCGTTCGCGCTGTTGTTATCGCTGTCGTACGCCGGACTCGGATGCGGGGCATCGACCCCGGACGATCCGGGCACCGATCCGGGCGGCGGGCCTCCGGCGGGCAACCCCGACGGCAGCTGCGACGTTCCCGGCGAGGCCGCCGCCGAGGACACCTCGTCGCCGACCACCGTGATCGGCGACGGCACGCCCGCCAGCTGCACGTCCGATGCGGTGGTGGCGGCGGTCGCCGGCGGCGGCATCATCACGTTCGACTGCGGCCCCGATCCGATCACGATCTCGATGACCGAGACCGCGAAGATCTTCAACGACACCGGGCCGAAGATCGTGATCGACGGAGGCAACAGAGTGACGCTGTCGGGCGCGGGCGCGCACCGCATCCTCTACATGAACACCTGCGATCAGGCCCAGGTGTTCACCACCGATCACTGCCAGAACCAGGACCACCCGCAGCTCACGGTGCAGAACCTGACGTTCGTCGACGGCAACGCCGCCGGGCTCGACCCCGACGGCGGTGGTGCGGTGTTCGTGCGCGGCGGCCGGTTCAAGATCGTCCACAGCCGGTTCTTCCACAACGCGTGCGACGACACCGGCCCCGACGTCGGCGGGGCGTCGGTCCGCGTGCTCAGCCAGTTCCAGCCCGCTGGTGCCGCCGAGCCACTGCCGGTGTTCGTCGTCGACTCGACGTTCGGCGGTACCGCCGAGCTCGGCAACAGCTGCTCGAACGGCGGCGGCCTGAGCTCGATCGGCGTGTCGTTCTCGGTGATCAACAGCCGGTTCGACTTCAACCAGGCGATCGGCAACGGTGCGAACCCGGCCAAGGCGGGCACGCCCGGCGGCGGTAGCGGCGCCGGCATCTACAACGACGGCAACACGTACACGCTCTCGCTGTGCGGCGTCGAGATGTCCGACAACACAGCGAACGAGGGTGGCGGTGCGATCTTCTTCGTCAGCAACGACCGCTCGGGCACGTTGCGGATCGATCGCTCGGTGCTGCAGCGCAACGCGAGCCTCGGATTCGAGACCGATGGCTACCCGGGGATCTTCGTGCTCGCGAACGGGGATCCGATCGTGACCGATTCGATCATCGAGTAGCGAGCAACGCGGCGGCACGCGGCCAACGCGTGCGGACCTCGCGCGCGAGTCGATGCGCGCCAGCCGCTCCGACTCGCCGCGCGAACGACTCGAGGCCGGCACGCACGCGGCTTCCGAGGCTGATGCTCGGTGCCGGCAAGGCGCGCGGGGCCAGCGCCGCACGCACGGCGCGCAGCATGTGGGGCGGCGCCGCGTGATCGGGACGATCGCCCGACGGCAGCGCCAGGTGCTGGGTCCGCGACGCGAGCTGGACCTCGGCGGCGGCGAGCTCGGCGGGCGTCGCGCGGGCGACCGCACGTGCGAGCTGGTCGGCGGCGACGATGATGTCCTCCGTGGGATCTGCCGGGGCGCCGGCGCGCACACCGCAGCTCGGGCACGCGGGGGCTCCGATCAGGTTGTAGGCGCGGTGGCAGGTCGGACAGTGGACGAAGCTCACCCTTGAACGTTCGGTACACCCTCTGCCGCGGGCAAGTTTTTGGGCTTCGGGCGGCCACTGGACTGGCCGTCAACTGCGGCACGCACCGCTGGTTAATGCAGGCATCGTCCCCGAGCCGATCTCTCGTGTCGCGTCGCCGAGTTACGCGTGGTGCGCGGCTTGCTCTACCCCATCGAGTGCGACTCGGCATCATGGCCTACGTGATCTGGCTCGGCGTGATCAGCTGCGCCGGCCCCCTCGTGGCGGATCATCCGCCGGTCGCCGCACCGTGCTCGCCGATGCGGATCGGCGCGGTCTCGATCGTCGGCGCGCCGCGGCGCTCCGTGCCCGCGCTCGAGGTGCTCGCGGGCACGATCGACGATCCGTTGCGCCAGACCCGCGTGGTCGGGCAGGCCATCGAGCAGCTCCGCGCCAGGGGCTACTCCCGTGCGTCGATCGACGTGGCGCGCGAGGCCGGATGCTTCGTCGACCTCCACGTCCACGTCACGCTCGGCGCTCGCTACCAGATCGACGCGATCGAGTTCGAGACCTCGCCCGGCGACGAGTTCCCCGCGCGCGCGCGGCTGAGCGCGATCGAGGACGCACTCGGCACCGTCAACACGATCGGCGGCGTGTACATCGCGTACCGGCTGCGGCGCGCGCTGCACGAGCTCGAGGACCGCTATCGCGACGCCGGTTGGCTCGAGGCCTCGATCGGCGATCCGGTCGTGCACTACACCGACGACGACAGGATCGAGCTCGCGATTCCGGTGACCGCCGGACCGCGGTTCCGGATCGCCGCGATCCGGGCGCGTGGCGCCGGTGCTCGCGCTCGCGCGGCCGTGCTCGAGGAGCTCGCGATCGAGCCCGGTGCGTACTACGACGGCGTCGCGATCCGGACCGGGATCGAGCGCGCTCGGCACCGCCTCGATCGCCGCGTCGAGCTGCGCACGCGACTGTCGCAGGACCGCGCCCTGATCGAGCTCGAGGCCGTGCTGCCGGGATCCTCGCGATGATCCGGACGATCGCGACGATCGGGGCACTCGCGGCGGCCGCCGGTTGCGCATCGCCGAGCTACCTCGGTGCCGGCGTGCCCGCACCGTGCACCGCCCACGACGCCGAACACTGCCTCGGCTGGATGGCCGAACGCGACCTCGCGGCCGCCGACCTCGACCTCTATCGCGACGGTGCCCTGCGCGACTACGTGCAGCAGGTCGCCGATCGGATCGCGGGCCACTCGCTGCTCGACGGATCGCCTCGCGTGATCATCGCCGACCGCGACGAGACCTACGCGACCTCGGGTCACCGGATCGTGATCGCGCGGCGCACGCTCGAGAAGCTCGGCTCCGAGGCCGAGCTCGCCGCCGTGATCGCGCACGAGCTCGCACACGTCGAGGGCCACCACGGTGTGGTGTCGCTGTTCGGGCGACCGCCCGACGACGACTTCAAGAACCGCCGCGACGCCGAGGCGATCGCCGACGAGCGCGCGGTCTGGTTGCTCGAGCGCGCCGGCTACGCGCCCACCGCGATGGCGAGCGCACTGCGAGCCGTCCTCGAACAGGAGGATGACGAGCACCCGCTGCGCGCCGATCGGATCGCGCGCGCCACCGTGCTCGCCGGCGGGCGTACGGGGTTCGTGGGTCGAGACGAGCTCCTCGGCCACCTCGCGCACATGGTGATCGGCGCCGATCCCCGACTCGGCGCGCGGATCGGTGCCTCCTGGGTGGTCGCAGCGCTCGGGCTCGCGATCGATCTCGAGGATGGCGACCTCGTGCGCGCGGATCACGACGTCCTCGCGCTATCGCGCGATCGATCGACGCTGATCGCGTACGCCGTCGGCGCGCCGTGGGGACGAGAGCTCGCCGCGCGGCTCGAGGATCGCGAGGTCATCCACGCCGATGCGGGCGACATCGCGGTCGGAACCGTGCCGTATCGGACCCGTCACCCCGACCAACCACTGGCCAAGCTGGCGGCTGCCGTCCGCAGCACGTTGCCGCAACCCGCACCGGGCACGCGCGTCGCGATCGCGGTCAGCTCTCCCGGTGCCCTGGTGATCGAGATCGGAGGTCGCGCCATCGACTCCTTGACCGTGCGCGAGGCGACCGCCGACGAGATCGCCGCGACCGAGCCCGCACGTCTCGTGATCGTGCACGCGCCCCGGACCGGCATCGTCGAACAGCTCCACGCATGTGCGTTTCCCCTCGATCCGGATCGCCGGGTCGCGGCCGGCGAGGCGATCAAGTGCTCGGATCGCCGTCCGCTCGACGAGTCGAACCTGTGAGCGGAAACTCGACCCGGCTGATCGCATCGCGCTCGGGACACACCAGCAAGACACCGTTCGCACCAAACGCGATCGAGTACTCGAGCAGCTGGCGCCGGGTCGCCGCGGTGGAGAGCCGTGGCGCTTGTTCCCCGGTCTTGACCTCGGCGACCAACACCTCGCCCTCGGCCTCGACCAGGTAGTCGACGCGCAGCTCGGTCTCGCACGGCTCGCCATCGATCGTGGGCGACCACCACGCACGCACTTGCCGACCGACGATGCGAAACCCCGCACGCGCCAGCATCCCGGCCGCGGCGTCCTCCCCGGCGATCGCTCGCCCCGCCCGCCGGCGTGCCCGTCTCGAGCCGCGCCAGCGCCGCCACCATCGCGCGATCATCAACGCGACGAGGGCGCCGGCCATCAGGGCGAGTAGGTACGCCACGCCCGATCATGGATCGACGATCTGACGAACCTGCCCGAGACAGCCCCCACCGATCGAGGAGTGGCCTCGACACCGAGGCCGGCTAACGCCCCGACACCACGCCGGGTCGCGTTGGTCGTCGGGTTGCACTTCTCACGAGCATGAGGGCTGCGCTGTGCGCTGTTTGGCTCGTTGCGTCATGCACCTACACCACGCCGGTTGGCGGAGGGACGGATCCCGGCGCCGGCCCCGACGCGGCGGTCGATCCGGGCGATCCGGGAGATCCTGGCGATCCGGGAGATCCGGGCATGACGGACACCGACGGCGACTCGGTGCCCGACGCCGACGACAACTGTCGCCTGATCGCCAACCCGACCCAGGCCGACGAGGATGGAGATCTGGTCGGCAACGCGTGCGACAACTGCCCGCACGTCGCCAACGCGGATCAGGCGGATGTGATGGAGACCTCCAACGGTGCGACCGCCGACGGCGTCGGTGACGCCTGCGATCCGAACCCGACGACGGGCGGCGACTCGATCACGCTGTTCCTGCCGTTCGACGACCCGGCCGAGATCGCCGACTGGAGCTTCGCGGGCAACACCTCGCGCACGGTCGAAAACGGCTCGCTCGTGATCACCGGCACCGACCTCGCGATCCTGTGGAAGAACGATCTCGGCGCCGCCGACTCGTTCGTGCAGACCTCCGCCACGTTCGACGTGATCGACTCCACGCAGTTCCGCGGCGCGACCGTGATGACGCGGTTCTCGCGCACCAGCGACTTCGGTCGCGGCATCGGATGCGGCGAGATGCGCGACACGCAGTTCGACAGCAACACGCCGTTCCGAGATCTGGTGACGTTCTCGAACGGCGGCTTCCTCCACACACCGGTGACCGGCAACGCGACCGTCACCGCGGAACACTCCGCGATCTACACGGCGCACGGCCGGTCGGGGAGCCAGACCGTCGACTGCACGATCGACGGCGCGTTCGGCTACAGCGGTCAGCCGGGCACCACGCTCACCGGGACCGGGATCAACTTCGCGGTGTGGGGTGCGACCGTGTCGTTCCACTACCTCGTCGTGATCGACTGAGCAGGAGCGCGAGCGCGAGCGCGAGCACGCCCGGGCCCCCAGCGCCGCCGCCTGCGCCGACGCCACAACATCCACCATCGCCTCCGGGGCCACCACCGTCGAGCGCGGTCACGCGCACGGCATCGAACGCCAGCGTGTTGCCGGCGGTGCCCGTGTTGTCGCCGAGCTCGACGTACTCGGTGCCGTCCCCGGCGAGCTCGAACTCGCCGAGTACCACGTAGCCGTCACCATCGTCGAACGCGGTCTGGTCGACGGTCACCGTGGAGGTCTCGCCCGCGTGCACGACCGTGTACGTGGCCTGCGGCTCGGTGCCGCCCAACCCGCCGACGTGCGCGGCGATCTCGTAGGTCGTGGCGCGCGAGGGGACGAGGAGCCAGCGCGCGAAGTTCGCCGGTGCCGCCGCAGCCGTGGTCATCGTGGTCTCGTGGTCGTCGTCGATGCCGCCGCTCGCGCGCGCCCAGAACCGCGGCTCGCCGCCGGCGAGGTAGCACGGCGAGCGATCGTCGATCACGCCGTCGTCGGCCAGGGCGCACAGGTCGTTGGTGTCCCAGAACGCGTCGCCGAGCTCGTCGCGGATCGCGATCGCGTTGTCGCGGTACCCGTTCGCGCGGCTATCGCAGGTCGCGCTCGCCGAGCAGCACCCGTTGTAGCGGCACGCGATCAGGTGCGACCACTCCTCCGTGAGCGGCTCCCCGGCGACCAGCGGAATCGAATCGAGCCACGCCATCGCCGCCATCCAGTCGGACACGCCGTCGACATCCAGCTCGACCTTGCTCTCGACGAACGCGACCGCCTGGGCGGTGTTGCCCTCGACCGTGAGGATCGCGTCGGTGTAGGTCGACACCGTGTCGGCGTAGGTGCCGGCATCGAACTGGAACATCCCGAGCCCGCCCTGCATCGCCGAGCATGGTCCGTCGGCGGCGCCCGCGATGATCGGCCCGTCCCCGCACGATGGCGATGGCGGCCCCATGCACGCGAACTGGGCCTCTTCCCAGCAGTGCGCGAGCCCGGTCTCGGAGATCGCGATCCCGCCGAGCAGGGCGGCGTTGTGCAGCCCCATCTCGGCGGCGGAGTCGCGGATCAGCGTGGCCCGCTCGAGGCGGACCGCATCCGACAAGCCCTGCGAGGTCTCGCTCTCGCTGGGCGGCTGCGTGCAGGCCACGAGGGCGGCACACAGGATCGGCGCGAACCGGGTCACGCCGCGACACTATCAAGAAACGACTATTGCCAGCGGTCCGGCAGCCTGCCGAGCGTGGCCTTGAGGATCCTGCGCTGCGCGCCCTGGCGATACACCACCAGGTTCACCGTGGTGCCCGGCTTGATCATCGCGATCTTGTTGCGCAGCACGTCGCTGCTCTTGATGTTGATGCCGTTGACGGCGGTGATCACGTCGCCCTCGTGGAGCCCGGCGCGGAACGCGGGGCTGCCCTGCTGGACGCCGGCGACCGCCGCACCGCGGGACGCACCGAGCTTGTAGCGGCGCGCCAGGTTCGGGTTGACGGTGACCAGGCTGACACCGAGGTAGCCGCGCACGACGTGACCGTCGCGTACGAGCATCTCCATGATCGGCTTCGCCATGTTCGTCGGGATCGCGAACCCGATGCCGGCATAGCCGCCGCTCTTCGACGCGATCGCCGTGTTGATACCGACCAGCTCGCCGCGCAGGTTGACCAGCGCGCCACCCGAGTTACCCGGGTTGATCGCGGCATCGGTCTGGATGAAGTCCTCGTACTCCTCGATGTTCATGTTGCTGCGGCCCTTGGCCGACACGATGCCCATGGTCACGCTCTTGCCGACGGCGAACGGGTCGCCGATCGCGAGCACCACCTCGCCGAGTCGGAGCTTGTCGGAGTTGCCGAACGAGATCGGCTTGAGTCGGCCGAACTTGCCCTCGAGCTGGATCACCGCGAGATCGGCCTTGCGGTCGATCCCGATCAACTTGGCGGGATACTCGTTCCCGTTCTGCAGCGTCACCAGGATCTTGTCGGCGCCGTTGACGACGTGCGCGTTGGTCAGGATCCGTCCGCTGGTCGTCGCGATCACGCCCGAGCCCTTGCTCTGCAGCATGCGCTGGCTCGGTTGACCGAACGACGGCGAGTCGGGATCGGTGAAGAACGGATCCATGGCGGCGGGGCCGTTGGCGACCGCGCGCGAGCTCGAGATGTTGACGACGCTATCGACGACACGCTCGGCGACGTCGGGAATCGACGAATCGGTGAGCACCGTCGGCGTCGCGTGGGCGGGGGACGCCTCGACGTGGACCACGGCATCGATCCCGACGATGATGGCGGCGATCGCGATCACTTTGATCAGTTGGCGCTGCATGGAACCTCCAGCAAGAGAACGATGGGACTTGTACGTTCGACCGATGGGCGCGCGAACGTATTCCGTGCTGCCTAGTTGGGTAGCACGGAGTGCCCGAGGGGTTGCCTGGGAGGCCTCTCGCCCGGCTCGTCGGAGATTCTCCCGGTGATGCTCAGGGCTTGGCGGGAGCCGCGGGAGCCGGCGGACGGCGCGTGGGCGTCATCGGCTTGGCAGCGGGCGCCGGCTTGGCGGCCGGTTTGGCAGCGGGCGCCGGCTTGGCGGCGGGCGTCATCGGCTTCGCGGCGGGTGCCATCGGCTTGGCGGCGGAGCCCGCGTGAGGTAGCGGCATGTGCTGCATCTTCGGAATCGGCGCCGCCGAGCCGCCGTGCGGAGCGGGAGCGGCCGATCCGGCGCCGTGCGGCTTGAGGTTGCCGAGCGGATTAGCCGAGCCCCCGTGGGGTGGCGGGATCGGGACATTTCCGAACGGATTGGAGCTCGGCTTCTTCGGCTCCGGCGCGGACTTGTCGCCGAACACGATCGGGAGATCGTCCTCGCTCTTGTGTGCCGGATCCTTCCGGACCAACGCGGGCACGCGCGTGGCCTCGGTCACCACGTAGTACTCGATCTCGCCCTTGGGCGGGTTCGCCGGATCGAACGTCGAGTCCTCCGGGATCACCGGCGGCTTCTCGACCTTGTACAGCGACAGCGTACCCAGCTGCTTGTTCATCGCGTCGCTGTACGTGAGCTTCACGATCGGCGGCGTGTTCCCGAGCTTGAGATCGACCGCGTACTCGGTCGGACGCAGGTTGTTGATGTTGTCGATGAACGTGGCGAGCGGCTGGTTGGCCTTGCCGTTGTCCTCGATCCACGTCTTGACCTTGCGCGCGCCGTCCTGCGACTCGGTCCGCTTCGCGACCTTCTTGCGCCCGTTCCAGTCGATCGTCACCTCCGCGATCTCCACCTTGGGATCGAAGCCCCGCGGATCGGTGAGGTGCAGGCTCGACTCGCCACCCTCGAGCGTCGCCACCATGTCCTTCGACAGGACGTAGGCGGTACCGCTCTGCTTGTCGAGGACGTAGCGCTCGCTGCCGCGATACACCGAGCCGCCGACCTGGAACTGACGCTTCGAGCCGTCGGCGAACGTCACCGTCAGCATCGTCGGTTCCTTGCCGTCGACATCCTTGATCTGGGTCTCGAGCTCCTTGATCCGCTTGCGCAGCTGCGGCTTGCGATCGACCTGCTTGGGGCGCTTCGCCGGCTTCTCGCCCGCCTTCTTCGCCTCCTCGTCGGCCTTCTTCTGCGCGGCGTCCTCGGCCTTGATCGTCTCGAGCTCCTTCTTGACGTCGGCGAGCTTGGCCTCGATCTGCGCCTTGTTGGCGAGCTTGTAGTCGACCAGCTTGTCGGCCTTCGGCGTGCCGAGATCGTCGAGCGCGCGCGCCTTGACGAACGCGGCGACCACGTCGTCGCCACGCGTACCGAGCGGGAACTCGCGCACCTTGGTGGTCTCGACCCACTCGACCGGCGGTGGTTTCGGCGGCGTCGCCGCGCTGCCGGAACCGCTACCACTGCCGCTACCGGCGGCGCTGCCACTACCGGAACCCGAGCCGCTACCCGCGGCCGAGCCACTGCCCGCCGCGGCGCTACCACTGCTCGAGCCGCTGCCCGCGGCCGAACCCGAGCCGCTACCGGCCGGCTCCGGCTTGGGCTCCGGCTTCTTCGGCTTGGGCTTCTTCTCGATCCTCGTCTCGACACCCCACCAGTAGTCGCCGCTCGCATCCTTGCGATGCTCGAGGCGCACCGTCTTGGCGGAGCTCTTGAGCTCGATCGACGTGAGGTCGGAGTCCGACTTCGTCCACAGCTCGACCGAGCCGTGCTCCGGCTTGACGCTCTTGTCGCGCGTCCACGTGCGGTAGCCGTAGATCAGCATCACCACCAGCAGGACGCCGTGAATCATGGCGCTCTTCATGGCGTTCCCTCCGAGGCACCGGCCGTGCGGCGGCGCCGAGCCATCGATGTCAGGCTGAGTCCGGCGATCAGCACGATGATCGGTACACCGAGCACCGTGACGAGGAACCACGCCGCCTTCTCGTTCTTGGTGTGCTCGATCGTGGTGTCCTCCTCGGACACGATCTCGCCGGCGAATACCTCCTCGCCGCCGAGCCACTTCACCGAGTCGTCGAACAGCGGGCCCGACACCATGATCACCGCCCGCATTCCCCGCTGCTGGATCAGCGCGTCGGCGAACAGGTCGGCGTCGGAGTAGACCAGCGCGCGGAACCCATCCTTGCCGTCGATCTTGGGACCCTCGAGGGCGACGCCGATGTTCCAGCGCTGCCGCTTCTCGGTGTCCTTGTCGAACGCGAAGTTGTTGTTGAGGTCCATCCAGCTCGATTCCATCGAGCGCAGCGTGACCGTCTTCTTCGGAGCGTGCTTGGGATCGGCGAACGGCACGTCCTCGAGGGCACCCGAGTCGATCAACACCAGACCGTGATCGACGGCGCGCGACAGCGCGGTGGTCGACGCGTGCGCCGAGAACTGCGTGGTGATCGCGAACCGGCGGTCCGACGGGTTTCCGCGCTGCGGCAGATACGCCTTGTCATCGGTCAGGTCACCGGGGACCATCCTGACGCCGAGCCTGCCCTCGAGCGAACCGAGACCCGTGTTGGACTTGGGATCGAGCGCGATCAACAGCCGGCCACCCTTGTCGAGGTAACGACCGAGCGTGTTCCACTCGGCCGGCTGTAGCGGCACGGTCGGCGCGAGCAGGATGACCACGGTCGCGTCGTCGGGGACGTCCTTGGACAGCTCGAGCAGGCCGAGCTCCTTGACCTCGTAGTTGAGCCCGCCGAGCGCCTGCCGCAGCCGCGTGGTGCGGCGCTGCGGCACGATGCCCTTGAGCTCGCGCGGCATCGACTCGGGGTCGTTGAGCTCGCCGTGACCGGTGATCAGGTAGGCCTTGCGCTTGTCGCGCGCGAGCTTCATCAGCTCCTTGTTGACCTTCTCGTCGAGCGTGCGCAGCGTCTTGCCCTTGCGCAGCCTCTCCGGATCGTCGAGCTCGTTGGCGGGAATCGTGATCTTCTGGGGCTCGGCGTTGCCGCGGACCAGCACGATCTCGCCATCCTTGTCGACCTTGTACTCGGCGGCGAGCTCGGGCTCGGCCTGGCGATCGTGCGAGTGGATCTCGACGTTGCCGGTGTCCGCGGCGAGCTGCTCGAAGTAGCCCTTGACGTACTCCTGCGCCTCGTTGAGCTCGGGAAAGAACAGGTGCACCTCGAGCGGCTCGGTGAACGACTTGACGATGTTCTGGGTCGACTCGCCGGCCATCGACGTCTTGAAGTAGCTGACGTCGCGCTGGATGTTGCGCTCGTGGGCGACGTTGCACGTCACCAGCAAGAAGCACAGCGCGAACCCGATCGACAGCCCCGACCACGCGACCTCGCGCACCCGGTAGAAGTCGACCGCGGCCTCCGCGCCGGGCGAGCTGTCGTCGACGCCGACCTCGAACTTGTTACGCAGTGAGAACCCGAGCGAGATCTCGATCATGAGCACCGGGATCAGCGACGAGATCATCACCGCGACCCACAGCACCACCAGCGCGCCCTGCGCGTGGGGTCCCGAGAGACTCGCCGGTGCCCAGCTCGTGGTCATCGCGTACAGCACGAGCGCGAGCACCGTACCGAGGTGACACGCCAGCAGCGTGCGCTCGATCTTGCGGCGCGAGCCCTTGCTGGCGGTCATCGCCCAGGCGCGTGCGGCGGTGGCGACCAGCACGACGGCGACGCCGACGCCCGACAGCACCACGCGGACGCTGTCGACCGGGATCAGTCGCTCGCCGAGGAACACCATCAACAGGCCGGCGCCGAACACCTGCGACAGCCAGAACGGAGACGCGGTTCGCATTCTCATTGCCATCGCTTGGCCTCCAGCGTCTTCACCGACAGCAGCAAGAAGAAGTAGGTGACGGCGCCGTAGTAGACGATGTCACTCAAGTTGAGAACGCCGCGCATGAAGCCCTGCTGGTAGTGGATCCACCACATGTCGAGCTGCGACAGCACCTCGCGGGGACCACCCTCGAGCTGCTTCGCGAACTGGTAGAGGAACACCATCACGATCTGGATCGCGGCGGCGATCACGCCGGCGACCAGCTGGTACCTGGTCAACGCGCTCGCGAACAATCCGATCGCCAGCGCGCACGAGCCCAGGAGCAACAGGCCGAAGTAGCCGACGAAGATCTGCGCGAACGTGATCTTGTTGCCGACCTTGAGCATCAGCGGGATGTACAGCGACAGCCCGAGCAGCAGCGCCAGGAAGGTCAGCGCGGCGAGGTACTTGCCGGCCACGATCTCGCTGTCCTTCACCGGCGAGGTGTTGAGCAGCACGATCGAGTGGTTCTGTCGCTCCTCGGAGATCAACCGGAACGACAGCAGGATGCCCGAGACCAGCGCGATCCCGCTGGCGGCGTAGAAGTAGCGCTCGAGCACGAACGCGCTCAGCTGCGCACCGGCGCCCGTGCCGAGCGCGAATGCCTGAAACAACAGGCCGTCGACGAGCAGCACCAGCGCGGCGAGCACCCACGAGAACGGGGATCGCATGTACGCGCCGAGCTCGCGGCGGAAGATGATCCTAATTGCCCGCATGCGGACCTCCCACGAGACGGATGAACGTGCTCTCGAGCTCGCTGCGTGCGAAGTCGAGCTGGAGCAGATCGAGCTTGGCGTCGATGATCGCGCGACCGACGTCGGCGCGGCAGTCCTTGGACGTCGAGAGCGAGAACGCCATCCCGTCGTTGTTGGCGTACAGCTCGCTCACCTCGCGAACGCCATCGACGCCGGAGAGCAGCTCCTTGATCGTCGCCTTGGACTCCTCGCTGGTGTCGTCGGTCGCCTTGTCGGCGTCCGCCTCGTCGGCGTCCTTGTCCTTGGTCTCGGTCTTGGCGTCGCCACGATACGGAGGCGATGCCTTGCCGGGCCGCACCAGCACGGTGATCTGCTGGATATCGCCCTTCCGTCCCGACAGCTCCGACTCGGTGCCGACCGCGAGCATCTGTCCCTTGCCGAGGACGAGCAGGCGATCGCAGGTCTGGCTGATCTCGGTGAGGATGTGACTCGAGATCAGAACCGTGTGGCTCTGCTTGAGGTCGTGGATCAGGTTGCGCATCTCGACGATCTGCACGGGGTCGAGCCCGCGCGTCGGTTCGTCGAGGATGAGGAACTTCGGTTGGTGAATGATCGCCTGACCGACGCCGACGCGCTGCCGGTAGCCGTGCGAGAGCGTGCCGATCGGATCGTGCGCGACGTCCTCGAGGTCGGTGATCTCGAGGACCTCCGGGAGCCGGCGCTTGACCTCCGCTTTCGACATCTGGCGAAGCTCGCCGGCATAGGACAGGTACTCGCTGACCAGCATGTCCGTGTACAGCGGTGGGTTCTCGGGGAGAAACCCGATCCGCTTGCGGACCTCGTGCGGCTCGGCGATGGCGTCGACTCCGCCGACATCGATCGTACCGGCGGAGGGCCGGAGATCGCATGCCAGGATGCGAAGCGCCGTCGTCTTGCCGGCGCCGTTGAGCCCCAGGAAGCCGACCGTCTCGCCATCGGCGATCTCGAACGAGACCGGACCGAGCGCGCGTCGTCCCCCGTAAAGCTTTGTCAGGTTGGTTGCACGGATCATGAAGCTCGCCTTCCGTGGCGTCTCATCGTGTTAGGAGCGCGGAATCACAGGGATCGTTAATCGGGCCCCGCCGATCGTGTCAACAGGTTGCGCGCCCACAAACAGGTGAAACGGCGTCGATCTTCCCGAACCGTGAATCAGTGTGAATGTCACGGACCGGGCACGATGGGTGCACCATACTCCGCCCATGAGAGCGGTCGGTCTTGTCACCCTCCTCGGTCTGCTCGCGACCGGGTGTTATCAGGAGTACGGTCCGGGGCCCGTGGGGCCTCAGCCGGCACCCGAGCCGGTCACGGTGTCGGGACCTCCGGGTGGTGGGATGGATCCGGGGACGGGGTACGAACAGCCCCAAAACCCCTACATGCCAGGCTATCCGGACGGCTACCCGGCGGGCTCCGAATATGGCGCGGTCGACACCGCCCAGCCGTCGGGTGATCCGCAAGACCCCAATTACGTGATGGGGACGGTGAACGATCAGGAGATCGACTCGACGCTCGCCCCGTATGGCGAGTGGGTCGAGGACCCCGAGTACGGTCGGGTCTGGCGTCCTTATGCCACGGTGGTGGGCGTCAATTTCACACCCTACGAGACCTGCGGAACGTGGGTTTACACCGAGTACGGTTGGACCTATTCGTGTGACTGGGATTGGGGTTGGTTGCCGTTCCACTACGGGGCCTGGGACTGGTTCGGCGACTACGGATGGTGCTGGGTCCCCGACTACACGTGGGGTCCGGGCTGGGTCGACTGGCGGTCCGGCGGCGGTTACGTGGGCTGGCGCCCGTCGCATCCGCGCGGTCATCGCGGATCGATCATCCGAGATCATCGCACCGGCGGGCACGCGATCGTGCGCGATCACCGTCGCGGCGCGCGCAAGTCGGACTGGCGGTTCGTGCGCGCGAGCGAGCTGGGTCGCCACAACATCCACGCGTACGCATCCCGTACGAACATCGCCGAAGGTCTGCGCGTGACGTCGACCGTGGCGCGGCCTCCCATGATGCACACGGGGCGCCCGGCAGTCAGCGCGGCGCACGTGATGCGCGGTCGTCTGCAGACCCGCGTGTCGTCGCGTCTCCACCCGTCACGGTCGTACGGTCCTGCACGGTCCTACCCGTCGCGCACGTATCAGCGGCCGCAACGCACCTACCAGCGTCCGTCGTCGCGGGCATATCCGTCGCCGTACCGGCCGGCGCCGTCGCGTACGTACCAGCGACCGTCGCGTAGCTACCAGCCGTACCAACCGTCGCGCACGTCCCCGTCGCGCACGTATCAGCGCCCGCAGGGTACGTACCAGCGACCGCAGCGGACGTATCAGCAGCCGTCGCGCACCTACCAGCGCCCGCAGCGCACGTATCAGCAGCCGTCGCGCACCTACCAGCGCCCGCAGCGTACGTACCAGCGTCCGCAGCGCACGTACCAGCCATCGCGCACGTACCAACGTCCGTCGCGCACGTACCAGCGTCCGTCGTCGAGTTACTCGCGCCCATCGCGATCGTCTAACTCGCGGCCATCGCACTCGTATAGCCCGCGGCCGTCGCACTCGTCGAGCTCGCGCTCGAGCAGCAGCCACTCGTCGAGCTCGCGTTCGCACTCGAGCTCGCACTCGTCCGGCGGACACCGCCGCCGCTAGCGCGGTGCTAGCGAGCGCGTGGGTGGGCGGCGAAGAACGCCCACGCCGCTTCGGTCGCGTCGAGATCGTTGCTGAGCGTTCCGGCGAGCGGCCCGATATTCTCGCCGCCGGGCCACTGGTGTCCACCATGGGCGATCGTGCACAGCACGACGTCGGCGCCGCCATCGCAACCACCGTGGGTGACGCACGTGGCATCGCCGTTGTCGTACGTGGTCTCCGGCTCTCCGGTGCAGTGATCGCGCGCGACCCAGCCGGCGATCGTGTCGTCGACGGAGATGTTGTTGTTCGCCCCGCCACCACCGTACGGGATGATCGGATCCGACGTGCCGTGGACGTGAAACACCGGCATCGGACGCACCGGGTTGCAGCTATCGATGCCGAGCACGCCGGCAACCGCGCCGATCGCCGCGATCCGATCTGCGAGCTCGCACCCGAGGCGATGCGCGAGGAAGCCGCCGTTGGACAACCCGATCGCGAACACTCGATCGGGATCGAGACACAGCTCGGTATCGAGCTCGTCGATCACGCTCGAGATGAACGCGGTGTCGTCGACGCCGGAGGCGGATGCCGGGTTGCAGCAATCGCCACCGTTCCAGCCGCGTGGCAGGCCGGTCCCGTTCGGGTGGACCGCCACGAAGCCGTGCGCGTCGGAGGCCTCGATCATGTGGGCGACGCGCGCCTGATCCGCGCCGGTGCTGGCGAGTCCGTGGAGATCGATCACCACCGCGACTGCGAGGGTCGGATCGTAGGATGCCGGCACGTGGACGCCGACGCGGCGGCCGTCGACCATCCACGTCGCGTCGGTCGGCTGCGCCGACTTGCCGCGGCAGGTCAGCGGTGCGGCATCGGGCATGGTCGGACCGACCGCGTCGCTTTCGGGTGCGGCGTCGATCGACAACGGATCGGAAGTAGCTCCGTGCGACGCGCATCCGATCGAGCACGCCGCGAGCACCAATGAAACAACTCGCATGATGGGCGGGCGAGCAAGCGATACGCCACGCGGTTCGAACACGATCTTCAACGCCTGCGCAGATCGGTCGATCGCGCTGACCATCGATGGACAGTGTTCCGGAGCGTCGTGACGCCGCTCTCACATGCGACTTCGCGCGCGCGAAGTCTCGCGGTGAACGACTCGCGCGAAGACGTGCGCGATCTGTTCCTACTCGGGCGCGGTCGGATACGGGTGCGGGCTCGCGGCTGCCGACTTCACGTGACCGCGCGCGGCGAATGCGGCGAGCAGCGCGGCGATGAAGAACGCGATCGCGGCGCTGGCGATGCCCGGACGCACCAGCGACTTGCGGCGCAGGCTGGGGAGGTGCGGTGCGAGGTGATAGTTCGGATCCGGCGCCACCACGGCCGCGGGTAACGGCAGGAGTGCCGCTCGCGGTGGCGGAGCGATGCCGGCTGTCTCGGTGAACGAGCTCGGAGCGGGTGAAGGGGGTGGCGGTGTTCCACGCGATGGCCGAGGCAGGAGCGGGACCGAACGCGGGGTGCCCATCGCCGGTTGGAGCGCCGGTTGGAGCGCCGGCGAGTAGCGTGCCGCCTGGGGAGCCGTCGGCGCCACCATCGCAAACGTCGGTGGGGGTGGACGATGGATCGCATGGGCTCTGGGAGCGGTCATCTCGTCGTCGCCAAACACGTGCGCCGGCGGCGCGGGCGAGAACTCGACATGCGCGATCCGAGCGAGCGATTGGGGCGTGAACGATCGTCCCGCGAACGGATTCGCCGCCTGCATCGCGATCATGCTCGCGGCGGTCGGCAGGATGGTCTCCGCCACGCCGGGCGCGGCAGTTCCGGGCGCCGCCGCGTTGGCTCGAATCGCGAGCGGCAGCGCGTTGCCGTTGAAGTTGCGCAACGTCGCCTCGAGGTCGCCCATCGTCTGCGGGCGGCGGTCGGGATCCTTCGCGAGCATCCGCGCGATCAGCTCGCCGACCGCATACGGGACGTCGGGATTGACCGCGGTCGCACGCGGTGGCTCCTTGCGTTTGTGCGCCTCGAGCTGGTCGGCCATGTCACCGGAGAACGGAGTGCAGCCCGTGAGGAGCTCGAACAGGATGCAACCGAGCGAGTAGATGTCGCTGCGCGCGTCGATCGCCGTGGCCGAACGACACTGCTCGGGCGACATGTAGCGTGGCGTGCCGAACACGGTGTTCATTCGCGTGTGACGCGTCGGACCGATCTTCGCGAGCCCGAAGTCGAGCACCTTCACGCGCTCGCCGCCGACCGCGGCGGGGTCCGGCACCAGATGGATGTTCTCGGACTTGAGGTCGCGATGCAGCACGCCGGCGCGATGCGCGCATTCGAGGGCGGATGCGACCTGACGCGCGATCTCGATCGCCCACGGGATCGGAAGCCGCCCGCGTGCGAGCCGTTGACTCAGGCTCTCGCCCTGCAGGAGCTCGAGCACGATGAACGTGGTCTCGCCATCCCCGGTCGTGACCGTCCCGAAATCGTGCACCGTGACGATCGCCGGGTGGACGACGCGCGTCGACGCGAGCGCCTCCTGCAAGAACCGGCGGCGCAGATCCACGTCGTACTGGTGCTCGGGACTGAGCACCTTGATCGCGACGGCACGGTCGAGCACCGTGTCACGCGCGGTGAACACCAGGCCGAACGAACCCTGGCCGAGCTTGTCCAACAGGACATATCGACCGATCTGTCCGCCCGGTGCCAGGGAGCCTCGTCGACGCATGGAGGTCATGTGCCGTGACCTCCCATTATGTGGGAAATGCCCCCACGGCCGATACGGTTTTTTCGCGGAACGTGCACCCACATGTATGCGCGAGTAGCGGATCGTGGGATGCAGGAGTGATGGAGATCGCGTGGAGCCAACGGCGGCCGCCCTCGCGCAAACTCCTCGCGATCGCAGGAGGATTCGCCGCGCTCACCGCCGTCGGCATCGCGTGGCTCGATGCGCCAATCGCGCGTGCGATCGCTGTCTACGAACCGAGCGCGATCTGGCGCACGATCCTGCACGGCCTCGAGTGGGCGGTCCTGTTGCCGGTCCACTCGCTGGTGCTTCCGGTGGCGCTCGTCGTCGGGATGCTCGTGGCGATCGTGGTTCGACCGTGGCGCGGCGCAGCTCCCGCGTGGATGACGATCGCCGGCGTCGAGCTGGTCTCGCGTCTCACCACCAACTGGATCAAGGATGCGACCGGCCGACTGCGGCCATCGCAATGGCTCGCACACGATGGCGGCGCGATGTTCGGTCACGACCAGGGCGTGTCGTTTCCATCGGGGCACGTCGCGCTGTTCGCCGGTCTCGCGATCCCGATCGCCGCGGTCGCGATGTCGCGATCGTGGCGCTGGCGCCAACCGATCGTGATCGCGGCGATCGCGATCGTCGCGTTCGTGTCGGCCGCGCGGATGGCGGTCGGCGCGCACTGGCTGTCCGATACCACCGGTGCGATCACGCTGGTCGTGTTGTGGACGTACCTGCAGGCGCTGGTCGCTCGCCCTTAGATCGGGCGACCGAGAGCGTGCCGACGATGATGAGCGCGGCACCACCGATCGAGGTCCACGACGGCGGCGCGTCGAATAGCACCGTCTGCCACACCATCGCGAACACGATCTGGAGATAGCCGACCGACAACGCGCGCCCCGCGCGCTCCGCCACGAGCCCCATCGTCAGCATCACCTGTGCGAACTGCGTGGCGAGCCCGATCCCCAGGAGCAGCAGCCACTCGGATGGCGCCGGCGTCACCCAGTCAGCGACGGCCCACGGGATCGACAGCGGCAACGAGATCAGCGGGAAGTAGAACACGATCACGAGCGGGTGTTCGGTGCGCGACAGCTCGCGCACGGTCACGTACGCGAACGACGATGCGGCGATCGCACCGAACGCGAACGCCAGGCCCACCGGGTCGAGATGCGATCCGGTCGGCTGCACGACGATCAGCACACCGGTGATGCCGAGCGCGAGAGCGATCGCGGCGGTACGCCCGAGCGGCTCGCGCAGGAGCCACCACGCGAGCAGGCCGGTGATGAGCGGCGTGGTGTTCTGGAGCGTGGTCGCATCGGCCAGCGGGAGATGAGCGAGCGCCGCGTAGTAGCAGGTGAGACCGCAGAACCCGAGCACGCCGCGCGTGGCCAGAAGGCCGCGCCGGTTCCCACCCATCGGGATACTCGCCCGTCGCAGCATCGCGTACGACACCACGATCGTGACCACGGCGCGGGCGAGCACGAGCTCGCCGGTCGGCAGCGTCTCGCTGGCGATCTTGACCAGCACGCTCATCACCGAGAAGCCGAACGCGCTTCCGGCCATGTACAGCGCACCGCGAGACATCGCTACAGAGATGCGAGGATCTGCGCGGGCGATGCATTGTCGCCGGGGCGTTGCGAGACGTGCCGCCAGCGAACGGTGCCGTCGGGCGCCACCACGATCACCCCGCCCTGCTGCCACGGATCGCCCTGGGTCCGTCCCTGGCGGTGCCCGGCCGCGAACGCGCGGATGCCGCCGAACAAACCGCGCGGATCGAGCGTCTTGGCCACCGAGCGCTGGAGCTCGGCGGCGCGATACACTGCGAGGTCGGGATCGGTGTACAGCGGGCCGTCGAACAGCGTCTGCTCGCGGAACCCGGCGATGAAGCTCGGCGAGCCGTTCCCGATCACGTGGAGCTCCGCGCCGGCGGCCTCGAAAGCGTCTTGCTTGCGGTGCAACTGCACCACGTGCTCGCGGCAGTGGATTCAACCGAAGTGACGAACCAACGCTACGATCGCGATGCGCTCGCGCCACAGCGTCGACAGCTCGACCGAACCTCCGGACTCGTCGAGCACCGTCAGCTTCGCGAGGTCGTCGGCGCGCGTCTGCACGGACACCAGCATGCCACGTTTCAGGCGATCGCCTGAGCCAGGCTACTCGCGATCAACGGGTGCAGCTGGATCCGCGGCTTGTACGTCGCGAGCAGACCGGCCACCGTGGCGAGCACGCGACCGAGCAACACGAACGAGCGCGGGATCGACAGTCCACCGAGACCGCGCGCGGCCGCGATCTGATCGGCGAACGCGACCTGCCAGTCGATCTCGCTGACCGCGGTGTCGGGCCGCATCGCGCCGACCATCGAGGTGGCGAGCTCGGCGAGCTGATGCGGATCGTCGGCGGTGAAACCGAGCGTCGCGAGCTCGCGGACCACGGCTGCGCGATCACCACCCGCGATCGCGAGCACGAGCCGGGCGTAGGCGGCGCGCTCCGACTTGTCGAGCGTCAGCATGCAGCCGAAGTCGAGGATCGCGAGGCGCCCGTCGGAGGTGACCAGGAAGTTGCCGGGGTGTGGATCGGCGTGGACGCGCCCGCGCACCAGCACCTGGGCGGCGATCTCGGACACCAGCGTGGCGAACACGGCGTCGCGCGCGTCGGGGTCGCTCGCGCCGAGTCGATCGAGCGCCGGGATCAACCGCTCTCCCTCGATCCGGGTCATCGTCAGCACGCGGCGGGTCGACCGCGACTCGACCAGCACCGGCACGACGGCGCTGGTCGCGAACGACCACATCGCCTCCGCCTCGGCCTCGTAGTCGAGCTCGACGGCGAGTGCGCGACCGAGCTCGGCGACCAGGGTCGGCAGATCGAGCCCCGGCACGTCGCCGAGCGCGCCCGCGATCACGCGGAGCGCGGCGATGTCGGCCTCGATCACGCCCTCGATGCCGGGGACCTGGACCTTGACCACGACGCGAGTCCCGTCGTCGAGCGTCGCCGCGTGTACCTGCGCCAGTGATGCGGCGGCGATCGGCGCGTCGTCGAACGTCGCGAACAACTGGTCGACCGGGGCACCGAGCTCGGCCTCGATCCGCGCCCGGATCGCCGAGGCCTCGACGGGCGGAACGTCGTCCTGCAGCGTCGCGAGCTCGGTCGCCCAGATCGGACCGATCAGATCCGGACGGCACGACGCGATCTGACCGAGCTTGGCGATGCCACCGCGGAGCTCGGCGGCGGCGGCGGTGACCCGGCGCGCGAGGTCGCGATGATCGTCGGCGGAGAGCCCGGCGGCAGCTGGCCCCCCCACCCGGCCGTGTCGAGCCGCCGCCTGCAAGCGCAGCCAGCGATGGCGCGCGAGGATCGCGGCGGCGACCTGTGCGAGCCGCGCAGCACGCGGCGTCGCGCGCTTGATCGCGGTCGCTTGTTCGCGAGCGCTCTCGGCCAGCGCGCGCGCATCCCGGGCGACCTCGCCGACGTCGCGCGCGAGGTCGAGAGAGATCGCGTCGAGTCGCGCACCGAGGCGCCCGACCAGACGGCCGGTCTGCACCACGGTCTGGCGCACCTGTTCGAACGCGGCCCGCAACTGGTGGGCGAGCGGATCGGAGTCGGAAACCGGGTCGGGAATCGGATCGATCGTCATGAGTCCTCGCTGGAAGGAGTTGCTTCACCGCCGCGCAGCTGTTCGACGCACGGCCGGCAGATCACGAAGCGCGTGTCGCCGTGCTCGGACACGCCGGTCGCGGCGTCGGTGCCACGCGGAAGGAGCGCGTTGCACCGCGCGCACACGGCGTTCTTGCCGAGCACGATCGGTTGCCATCCGAGCACGTCGTCGATCGACGGCACGGCCGGGTTGGGCGCGGGCGCGGGTGCACGCGACTGCCCGCGTGCCGCGCGCGCGACCGCGTGACTATCGGCGACCACCCCACCGACCAGGCCGAACGCGTGGCCGAGCACGTTGCGCACGAGGTTCGACACGCTGATGCCGAGATCCTCGGCCCGCTGGCGTAGCTGGGTCTCGAGCGACTCGGGAACGCGCGTGTGGATCACGCGTTCCTTCCGCTCGGGCTCGGCATCCTCGTCGGGTTTCTTACGTGTCACGTTGTGACACACGATGTATCACGCGGTGACACATGTCAAGCCGGTCATTTCGAGCCACGTGCCACGGCTGGGAAGCGACACCTGGTCGCGAACCGCGAGGTATCGGGCACCTACCCGACGAACGTGGTTACATCATCGGTAGTGCCCCGTCTCGGCGAGATGTTGGTCGAAAGCGGCCAGGTCACACCCGCACAGCTGTCCGAAGCGCTGCGCGCACAGGTGATGTGGGGCGGCCGGCTCGGAACCAACCTCGTCGAGCTCGGCTACATCTCGCTCGACGACCTCACCAAGGCACTCGGTCGACAGCACGACCTTCCGGGAGCCCTCAAGTCGCACTTCGGACGTGCGGACGTCGCACTCCAGCGCCGGCTGTCGCCACGCCTCGCCGGCAAATACGCGGTCATCCCGCTGCTGCACACCAACAAGCGAGCGATCGTCGCGGTCATGGATCCGCTGACGCCCGCCGGGGTGCGCGCGATCTGCAACGAGCTCGGTGGCAAACCCGAGGACCTCGTGCAGGCGGTCGCGGCGGAGCTCCGGATCCGTCACCAGCTCGAACAGCTGTACCGGATCGAACGCGACCCGCGATTCCTCCGCGCGCGCGGCACGCGCAGCGAAGACAGTCAGGTGTTCCAGGTCGTCCCGCAGATCGACAAGGAGCTCGAGGAGCGGCTCACCACCGACGAGATCTCGGTGGTCGATGGCATCCCGAAACCGATCGGTCGCTTCAACGTCCCGACGCCGCCGGATGCGTTGCCACCCGCGGCCCCCGAGCCGCCCACCGACTACGATCCCGCCGCCGAGGGCGAGCGTCGTCGCTACCTGCGCACGCTCGCCGACATGCTGGCGTCGCATCCCGATCACGCCGCGGCCGTGCGCCGCGCGCAGCGGCTCGCCACGCGCGACCGGCTGACCTACCCCGATCTCCACACCGCGACCCAACGAATCTTCGCCGGCGCCGATCGCGAGGCGATCGCGACCCGCGCGATCGATGCGCTCGAGCAGTTCGTGCCGCAGGCGTCGTCGGCACTGCTGCTCGTGGTGCGCGGCAAGGCGGCGGTCAGCTGGGTCGGGTTCTGTCGCGACAACACCGAGCTACCCGCCCTCGCGATCCCGCTCGACTACAGCGGGCTGTGTCCCGCGGTGATCAACCGCAAGACCGCGGTGCGCGGCGAATCCGGAAACCTGGGGACGCTCGACTTCCTGCTCCTGGCGTCGCTCGGACGTCGGTTCGGCGATCTGATGGTGGTCCCGATCAAGGTCGGCGACCACGTGATCGCGATGTTCGTCGCCGCAAAACCGAGCAACGAGCGGGTCGACGGGATCGAGCAGGTCGCCGAAGCCACGGGCGCGGCGTTCGCCCGCCTCATGCGCGACGTCTCCAAGCCGTAGCTACTGGAACGCGAGCACGAGAGCCGTCACGCCACCGGCGAGCAGCACGACGACGATGATGATGATCGCCAGCGGCGATTTCTTGGAAGCCCGCATCATCATCGCGGTCTCGCCGGCCGAGTGCCGTACGGGTGGCGGCGGCAGGGTGGTCTCGACGCCACCCTCGGCGATGATGCTGTTCATCGATGGCTCGGGCGGCTTGTCCTGCGGCGGCAGCGCCCGCGCCTTGAGCTCGCCCGACATCACGCCGATGTCGGAGCTACTGTCGGCACCGGGCTGGAACACCGGCGTGTCGGTCGCGGTCGGCGCCAGCGATTTCGACATCCCCACGTTCTGGCTCTCGAACGTGCGCGCGATCTCGCGCATCGAGCCGTACCGATCCTCGGGTTGCTTCGATAGCAACCGCCCGAGCATGACGTCGAGCGACGGTGGCACGTCGGGCATCTGCGCACGCGCCGACGGCGAGCGTGCCGACAGGTGCTTCGCGCGCACCTCCTCGGCGCTCTTGCCGATGTACGGCGGCTTGCCGGTCGCCATCTCGAACACCACGCAACCGAGCGCGTAGGCATCGATCCGCCAGTCCGTGGCGTTGGCGCTCCATACCTCGGGCGCCATGTACACCGGCCCCATCCTGATCCCGCACGCGCGCTTGAACAGCGCCGAGCCGACATCGCTCAACTTGATCGGCGTACGCGACAGCTCGCCCTCGGGAGGGAGCCAGATGCAGCCGGGTCGGAGATCGCCGTGGACCAACCCCTCGTCGTGGATCGCGGCGAGCGCGTGTGACAGCTGACGCGAGACCTCGGCGATCTGGGTGATCGATAACCGACCGAGCTTCTCGATCCAAATGGCGAGCGTCTCGCCCTCGATCGGCTCGGTGACCACGAACGTGCGACCGGCGGCATCGGTGGCCGCCTCGATCACCCGGACCAGGCTCGGGTGCTTGACGGTGACCAGCTTCTCGACCCCGGCGAGGTAGGCCGCCAGTGGTTCGGCATGCGTCACGAGCTGCTCCGCGACGATCTCGACCAGGACGGGCTCTCCGGTCCCGGTGTGCTCTGCACGAAACACCTCACCCACCCCGCCGGTGCCGAGAGCCGCGGTGATCCGGTAAGAGCCGACGGTCTCTCCGATCACGAGACGTCAGCGTAACACGGCGTGTGCGCGCCCGCGTCGAGCCAACCCGCGAACAGGACTGCTATGGTCCGGGCATGGATGTGATCGACGCGATCGGCAACACCCCGCTGGTCGAGCTCAAACACGTCGCGGCCGGGCTGCCGGCGAAGGTGTTCGTCAAGTGCGAGCACCTCAACCCGGGCGGCAGCGTCAAGGACCGGACCGCGCGCGCGATCGTGATCGACGCCGAGGAGCGCGGCGTGCTGACGCCCGGTGCGACCATGATCGAAGGCACCGCCGGGAACACCGGTGTCGGTCTCGCGCTGCTCGCGAGCGCGCGTGGCTACCGCCTGATCTGCGTGCTGCCGGAGAAGATGGCGATCGACAAGCGAGTCGCCCTGCGCCAGCTCGGTGCCGAGGTGATCGTCACGCCGGGCGGACCGCTATCCGCTCCGCACAACTTCCGTACGCTCGCCGCCAAGCTCGCCGAGGACAACGGCTGGTTCTTGACCAACCAGTTCTTCAACCCCGCCAACCTCGGTGCCCACTACGGCACCGCCCGCTACAAGGGCACCGGCGAGGAGATCCTCGCGCAGATCCGCGACGCCGGATTCGCACGTCCCGGTGCCTTCGTCAGTGCGTCCGGAACCGGCGGCACGATCAGCGGCGTCGGCCGGCGGCTCAAGGAGTTCGACAAGTCGATCCGCGTCGTGCTCGCCGATCCACAAGGCTCGTCGATGGCGGGCTGGGTCAACACCGGCGAGCTCGGTCCCGACGGACCCTCGCAGGTCGAGGGCATCGGTTCGGGCTCGGTGCCCGGCAACCTGCAGCGCGAGTGGCTCGACGAGGCGCTCACCGTGACCGACGCCGAGGCGTTCGCGATGGTCGAGCGGCTGGCCAAGGAAGAGGGCCTCACCGTCGGCGGCTCGACGGGGGTCAACGTCGTCGCGGCCCTACGGATCGCGGCGCGCAAGGATCTCGACGGACCGGTGGTCACGGTCGCCTGCGATCAATGGGATCGCTACCGCTCGACGCCGTGGATGAAGGACTGGATGGATCGCGAAGCCGCGAGCATCGAGGTCCGCAAGAAGCCCGAATAACTCCGGTCGTCCGATTCATTGGATCGCCAACGGATCGGACCACCCGCGCGCGTTATAACCGCGGGCATGCGCTCGATCGTGTTGCTGTGTACGGCGTTGGTGGTGTGCGCTCCGCGTGTCGCCGATGCGTTCTGTGGTTTCTACGTCAGCCCCGGCAACGACCAGCTGACCGCCGACGCGACCCAGGTCGTGCTCATGCGCAAGGGCACGCGGACCGTGCTGTCGATGCAGAACAACTACAAGGGACCGGCGTCGGAGTTCGCCATGGTGATCCCGGTGCCGGTCGTACTCAAGAAGTCGGACGTCAAGACGCTGCCGAAGAGCGTGTTCGACAACGTCGAGCGCATGGGAGCGCCCCGGCTCGTCGAGTACTGGGAGCAGAACCCGTGCGCACCGCCACGCCCGCCGTATCCGATGAAGATGCGGTCGCGCCGGCCGGCGATGAGGTCGGCCAAGGGTTCGGGCATGGGTCGCGATCTCGGCGTCACCGTCGAGGCGAAGTTCGAGGTCGGCGAGTACCAGATCGTGATCCTGTCGGCGCGTGACTCGACCGGGCTCGACACCTGGCTGCGTCGCGAGAAGTACAACATCCCGCGCGGCGCCGAGCCGCTGCTGCGCCCGTACGTCGTCAGCGGCATGAAGTTCTTCGTCGCCAAGGTCGATCCCAAGAAGGTGAAGTTCGTGAACGGCCGCGCCGACCTGTCGCCGTTGCGGTTTCACTACGACTCGAGCGAGTTCGTGCTCCCGATCCGGCTCGGGCTCGCGAACTCGTCGGGCAAGCAGGATCTGATCGTCAGCATCCTCGCGCCCAACCAGCGCTACGAGGTCGCCAACTACAAGAACGTCACGATCCCGACCAATCTGAGCGTCACCAACGCGGTCAAGAATCGGTTCGGCGAGTTCTACGCATCGCTGTTCGATCGCACGATCGCGAAGAATCCGGGTGCGGTGGTCACCGAGTACGCGTGGCAGGCGACCACCTGCGATCCGTGCCCCGGCCCGCAGCTCAATGCCAACGACTTCATGACGCTCGGTGCCGACGTGCTCGACGGGGGCAGCGCGCAGATCGCGCAGCCCCCACCACCTCGGGGTCGCCCGCGTCGCCCGAGTCGTCCGATGCCGTTCGGGCGGCGCGTGCCGCGGAGCTGGGGCAACAACTTCGTGCTCACCCGGCTCCACGCGCGTTACGGCAAGGAGATCACGAACGACCTGGTGTTCAAGGCGGCACCGCCGATCGTGGGCGGCCGCGAGTTCGTGCAGTCGAACGGCAAGCTCGAGTGGGGCGCGCGCCCGTCGAGCGTCAACAATTTCCAGGGCCGCTACATCATCCGTCACCGGTGGACGGGACCGATCGCGTGCAAGAACCCGCGCCGCGGGATCTGGGGCGGTCCTCCGGGCGGCGGCATCGCGCAGACCCGCCCGGCGTTGAACCTCGCGTTCGTGAAGCGCGGCAAGATCAACCTCGCGCGCTCGATCCGCGGCGACGTTCCCGAGATCGGGCTGCGCCGCGGCTGGCTGCGGCCGATCCGGAAGCAGCGACCGCGTCCGAACAAGAAGAAGTAGCCGCGCCAGGGTCGGGCGTCGGGCCTTCGGGCCACGCGGACCATTGCAACGGCGTGTCGGAATGTTTCAGGAGCCGTGATGTACCCGATTCGCGGTTACTCGTAGGCGATGCTCCTACGCATGAAACGCCTCGCGATTGTCGCCGGCCTCGTCGTCGCTGGCCTCGTCGTCGCCGGATCTGGTTGCGGCGACAACCTGCCGGCAGCACCCGATGCCACCGCGGCCCCCGCGGGCTACGCGGATCCGGCGATCCAGGGCGTCCTCGACCTGCCGGCGCAGCCGTTCGTCTACGACCCCGACGATCTCCCGCCGCACTTCAAGACGCCCGACGTCACCCGGCGGATCAACACCCCCGCCGACGATCCGATCACCGACACCGGCGCGACGCTGGGTCGCGTGCTGTTCTACGACACCGCGCTGTCGGTCTCCCGCACCGTCGCGTGCGCGAGCTGCCACCAGCAGGACCGCGGGTTCGCCGACACGGCGCGACGGAGCGAAGGGTTCTCCGGAGAGCTGACCGGCCGCAACTCGATGGGGCTGTCCAACGTTCGCTACTACGAGCCCGGCCGGATGTTCTGGGACGAGCGCGCGGACTCGGTCGAGCACCAGGTGCTGATGCCGATCCAGAGTGACGTCGAGATGGGGATGGAGCTCGACCCGCTCGTCGCGCGACTGCGCACCCTGCCCTACTACCCGCCGCTGTTCGAGCTCGCGTTCGGTGATCGCGACATCACGTCGGACCGGATCTCTCGCGCGCTATCGCAGTACGTCCGCGCGATCCTCAGTTATCGATCGCGCTACGACCAGGCGCTGGTCGCCGCCGGCGGCAATCCGATGGGACCGTTCGCGTCGTTCACCGCCGCCGAGAACCTCGGCAAGGATCTGTTCTTCCGCCCGCCGGGTGCGCCGGGTGGAAAGAGCGCGCGCTGTGCCGTCTGCCACCTGTCGACGACCGCACCTCCGGGACCTCCCGGTCCCAACGGCGCGAACCTCGCCATCTTCATGATGGACCGACCGCGCAACAACGGCCTCCACCTCGACACCACGGCCGACGAGGGTGTCGGCGGCGGCAGGTTCAAGTCGCCGTCGCTGCGCAACTCCGCGTTGACCGCGCCGTACATGCACGACGGTTCGCTACCGACGCTGCGCGCGGTGGTCGCGTTCTACAACGCCGGCGTCCAGCCGCACCCGAACCTCGACCCACGGCTGCGTGATCCCCAGACCGGCCAGCCAATACGGCTCGGCCTCGCGCCCGGCGAGATCGACGCGCTGGTCGCGTTCCTCGATACGCTGACCGACACGGCGCTGGTCACCGACGAGCGCTTCGAAGATCCGTTCCGCGACTGACTGACCGGGGCGGCTCGCGAGCGTGCTGTGCTACGGCAGATCGATCATCGCGTCGCCGGTCTCGGGGTCGATCGGCGAGAACGTCCCGGATCCCCCGTCGATCCCGAGCTCGACCCCGTCGTACACGGTCGGGAGCTTGTCGACGAAGAACGTCCCGGTGCGACACGGCACGGGCGAGAACCCGATCCAGTCCCCGAACGAGTCCTCGAACGCGATCAGCAGATCGGGCTCGGAGGCGCAGGTCATCGAATTCGCCGGCTCGCCACCGACGGTCCACGTCACGTGGACGGCGCGCACGCTGGCCGCGGGATAGCAGTTGCCGTCGCGAGCGCACACGTCGGTGCCGCAGGTGGTGTCCGAGCAGCCGCCGATCGGATCGCCCTGCGGGTCGGTCCAGCCCGGCGAGGAGCCCGGTCCGGGATCCGGGGGCGGATCGCGCACGACGCAACCCGTCGCGAGCAGCAGCGGGATCCATACGAGGCGCATGACGGTGATGTTACCCGAGGTTCGCGTGATTGCAGGTGGCAGGCGACGGCACGTCTCGTTGCACGATCGGCAGGCCCCCACGATGTCTGGTGACACGGAGGCACGCCTCGGCCGGCATCGCGTCGCATCTGTCATGTGGTGACAGGGAATTCTGGGGACCTCGGACCGGCATCCCGTGTGCAACTCGCACCCACTCGCCGGGTCGGAGGAAGCATGAGTCATCGGATCGGAATCGCGCTCGCATCGATATTCGCGGTCGCGGCCTGCGGGTCGCCCGCTCCGCACGCCACCGTGCCGTCGCCCACGGGTGGCACCGCATCAACGACCGCGGGTACGGCGGCCGCTGCCTCGCCCGCGGTCGCCGAGACACCGACGCCGCTCGACCCGCAGATCCGCCTCACCCACCTCTCGAACGGACTCACGGTCTACGTGATGCACCACGAAAAGCCCGAGCAGCGCGCCGCGCTGTGGCTCGCGGTCAACGCCGGCTCGGTGCTCGAGGACGACGACCAGCGGGGGCTCGCGCACTTCGTCGAGCACATGGCGTTCAACGGTACCAAGCACTTCAAGAAGCAGGCGATCGTCAACTACATCGAGAACATCGGGATGCGGTTCGGTCCCGACGTCAACGCGTACACCTCGTTCGACCAGACCGTGTACATGCTGACGGTCCCGACCGACAACCACGACACGCTGTCGACGGGGCTCGACATCTTGCGCGACTGGGCCGGCGACGTGTCGTTCGAGCCCGTCGAGGTCGACAAGGAGCGCGGCGTGGTGCTCGAGGAGTGGCGGCTCGGCCGCGGACCGTTCGCCCGGATCCGCGACAAGCAGTGGCCGGTGATGTTCGAGGGCAGCAAGTACGCCGAGCGCCTCCCGATCGGGTTGCCCGAGGTGATCCGCGGTGCGCCACGCGACAAGCTCGTGCGGTTCTACAAGGACTGGTACCGGCCGGAGAACATGGCGGTGATCGCCGTCGGCGACTTCGACGCGAGCGAGATCGAGAAGGCGATCGCGGCCAAGTTCGGCGACCTGACCTCGCCCGGCACCAAGCGCACGCGCCAGCCGGTGCCGGTGCCGCACGACCAACCAACCGCGGTGTCGATCGTCACCGATCCCGAGATGCCGTTCTCGCAGGTCCAGGTCATCGACAAGATGGATCACCGTCCCGAAGCGACCCGCAGCGACTACCGGCGGTTCATCGTCGAGGGGCTGTACCACGCGATGGTGAACGCGCGGTTCCAGCAGCTCGCGCTCGATCCCAAGGCACCGTTCACCGCCGCCGGTTCGTGGACCTCGGATCTGACGCGCACCTGCGACGGCTTCACCCGGTTCGCGAACGCCAAGCAGGGTCGTACCGCCGAGGCCCTCACCGCGCTGGTCCGCGAGATCGCGCGTATCGAGCAGCACGGGTTCAACCAGAGCGAGCTCGACCGCGTGCGCGAGGCGCAGCTCGCCGAGGCCGAGAACTCGGCCGCCGAGTGGGCGAAGACACCGGCGGATTCGATCGCCGACGAGATGACGCGCAACTTCTTCGAGGCCGAGCAGATGCCGGGCCGCCCGGCCGAGCTCGCGATCAACCGCGCCGTGCTGCCGACGGTCACACTCGCCGAGCTCAATCACCTCGCGGCACACTGGGGTGGCGAGCGCGGGCGCGTGATCACGCTGTCGGGTCCGGCCAAGGCCAAGCTCCCCGACGAGGCCGAGGTGCGGCGGCTGTTCGCCCAGGCCAGCAAGGTCGAGGTCGGGCCGTGGAAAGACGAGCCGCCCAAACCGCTGCTCGCCAAGCTCCCGGCTCCCGGCAAGGTCATCAAGACCACCCACGACGACGGTGCCGACGCGACCGTGTGGACGCTGTCCAACGGGATCCGCGTGATCGTCAAGCCGACCACGTTCCAGAACGACTCGATCCGGATCGCGGGCTGGAACAAGGGCGGCAGCTCGCTGGTCGGCGACGTGATCCACGCGCGGTTTGCCGACCAGGTCGTCCGGGCGATGGGCGCCGGCGACCTCGATCCGGTCGAGCTCCAGAAGGCGCTGGCCGGCAAGGTCGCGAGGATCAACGTCAGCATCGGCGAGCTGTCCGAAGGTGTGTGGGGCTCGACCCGGCCGGCCGACCTCGAGACGGCGATGCAGCTCCTCTACCTGCGGCTCACCGCGCCGCGGCGCGACGAGCGTGCGTTCGCGTCGTGGAAGGCCGAGCAGATGGAGTGGGCACGCAATCGCCGGCTGCTACCCGAGATCTCGTTCTACGAGGACATGGATGCCGTGCGCACGAAGAACCATCCGCGACGGCGCCCGACCACGCCCGAGATGCTGGACAAGGTCGACCTCGACAAATCGCTCACGGTATGGCGGCAGCGGTTCGCTCACCTCGGCGGGTTCACGTTCGCGATCGTCGGCAACATCGATACCGCCACGCTGAAGCCGCTCGTCGAGCGCTACCTCGCGAGCCTGCCGTCGACGGGGAACAAGGAGACCTGGAAGAACGTCGGTATCACCTACGCGCGGGGACGGATCGACAAGCAGATCCGCAAGGGCAGCGAGCCCAAGAGCTACGTGTCGATGATCTTCAGCGCTCCCGATCGGTGGTCGCGCCGTAGCGAACGCGATGCCGAGGTGCTGTCGATGGTGCTCCGCATTCGGCTGCGCGAGGTCCTGCGCGAGGACATGGGTGGCGTGTATGGCGTGCGGTCGTGGGTGAGCGTGTCGCGCGAACCGACCGAGCGCCGCCACGCGTCGATCTCGTTCGGGTGCGCGCCCGACAACGTCGGCAAGCTGCGCAAGGCCGCCCTCGGCGTGCTCCACGACATCGAGAAGCGCGGCATCACCGACGAGTACCTGACCAAGGTCAAGGAGCAGATCCGGCGCGAGCACGAGACCAACAGGAAGGAGAACTGGTGGTGGATGAACCAGCTCCGCGAGGCCTACTGGTACGGCGACGACTTCAAGACCGTGTCCGATGTCGACGCGACGATCGCGCGCGCGACCAGCGCCAACGTCAAGATCGCCGCGCGGCACTTCTTCGACGAGCGCAACCTCGTGACGGGGGTGCTGCGCCCGGCCAAGACCACCAAGCCGGCCACCGTGAAGATCACGCCGAAGAAGCGCCCGATCAGAGACCTCGTCCAGCCGATCAAGATCGAGAAGAAGTGAGCGAATCGTCTACGGCGTGCTCACAGCCGCTCGTACGCCGTACCGAGCACCCCGTCGATCAGCGTCGCGCGCAGGGTCAGCGTGATGCTGTCCCCGTCGAGGTCGAGCTCGAGGTCGTCGCCGACCGAGCGCCAGGTGCCGTCGAACGCCTGGACCTCGGTTCCGAACACGCTCTCGGAGTGTGCGGTCGCGTCGGCGTCGAGCACCAGCGTGGTCATGCCGTCGCCATCCTGCGAGTGCGTGACCGCGGTCCACGTACCGACGAACCCGTCGACCGTGCCGTCCGGAACCAGCGCACCGAACACGAACCGGTCCGACGTGGCGAGGTACGGCAACGATGACGTGTCGCCGGTATCGTCCTCGGTGATCGTCAGCTGACCACCGTCGGTGGTGAACGTGCCGGTCGACGGGTCGCCCTGCTCGCCCGCGCGCTCGACGAACGTCCCGTCGGCGGCGAACTCGAACAGCTCGCGCTCGGCCACCGGAGGCGGTGCATCGTCGGTAGCATTCGGCAATTCTCGCCACTGACCGACGACGTCGCCGCCGAGGAGCCCACTACCGCCGCCACAGGCGGCAAGAACCGACGCAAAGATCGAGAGAGTCATTCGCATGGTCGAAGCCACGCGAGCAACCGGTGTACCGCGCGCGCGGTTGCGCGATCTCGACGGTTTATCGATCGGTCAGTGTCTACCGAAGGCGATTCTCTGACACGTATGTCACCGACGACGAGCTGCGGCGCGAGCAAGGTCGTCACGCCGTCGGTCGAGCGCCGCACCACACAGATGAAGCCGAGTCGATCGCGGGGTGTCACGCGAGGAGAACATCGGCGATCGACTGCCAGGACGAGAGCCATAGACGAATCGGCTTCGTCGACTAGGTTGCTCGCCATGACGTTCGCGCCCCTCGCTGTCGTCGAGAATTGGCAGCTCGCCGTCAATTCCGGCGATGTCGATCGGCTGGTCGCGATCGCGGGCGCCGGCGTCGAGTTGATCGCGCCGAATGACGCGGAGACCGGACGCGACATGCTTCGCCGGTGGTTCGCGCGTGCCGGATTTTCCGGCGAGGTGCTGCGCTGGTTCTGCCGGGACGGCCTCGTGGTCGTCGAGCAGCGCCGGTACACCGGACTCGCCGCGGCAGCGTTCTACGTTGCCGGCGGACGGATCCTGCGCTACCAGCGATTCGACGGCCTCGATGACGCGTTCGCGAGGACGGGGCTATCGCTCGATGACGAGGTGCTGACCGGTCTGTAGGCTCGGCGACGGTCGATCGAGTGGAACGACCGCGATCGTGCACCGACGTCACGCGGTCGCGCCGAGCGCGACATGCACGTCGTGCGTGCCGGCGATGGTCGGGTCGAGAGCCACGAGGTTCCCGACGATCCCCGTGCCATCGAGGGTCGTCGAGGCCACGCCGCGCGCGACGTGGTGGGGATTCTCGACGACGACGTGCACGCGCTGTTGACCCAGTCGGATCCATGCCTCGAACCCGTTCCACGCCGGGGGAATGCACGGGTCGATGCGAAGTCGCCCGGCCTCCTGGCGTAGACCGAGGATCGCTTCGACGCCGAGCCGCCACAGCCACGCGGCCGCACCGGTGTACCAGGACCAGCCACCGCGGCCGATCCACGGCGCGCAGCTGTAGACATCGCCGGCGAGCACGTAGGGCTCGATGCGGTAGCGTTTCGTGTCGTCGCTGTTGCGCGTACGCAGGATCGGATTGAGCAGCCGGAACACGCGCTCGGCCCGCTCGCCATCGCCGAGCGCGGCATGCGCCCAGCCGAGCCACGTCGCCGCGTGCGTGTACTGGCCACCGTTCTCGCGCGTGCCGGGGGGATACGCACGCACGTATCCCGGATCGTGCGTCGTGTGGTCGTACGGCGGCCAGAACAGGAGGACGAGCCGGCCTGTCTCGCGCACGAGCTGATCTTCGGCAGCCCCCACCGCCGCCCGCGCACGCTCGCTCGCGGTTTCGCCCGCGCGTCGCGACAGCACCGCCCACGACTGGGCGATCGAGTCGATCCGGCACTCGCCGCTTCGTGACGAACCGACCAGCGAGCCGTCGTCGTGGAACGCGCGCAGGTACCACGCGCCGTCCCAGGCGCAGGCCTCGATCGCGGCACGCAGTGCATCCGCTCGGCCCCGCCAGCTCGCTGCGGCCGTGACATCGCCACGTGACTCGCACAGCGCCGCGAAGCGATCCATCGTCGCGCACAGGAACCAACCGAGCCACACACTCTCGCCCCGGCCCTCGGCCCCGATCCGGTTCATGCCGTCGTTCCAGTCACCATCGCCGAACAGAGGGATCCCGTGCGATCCGCGGGTATCGCAACGCTCGAGCGCTCGCCGGCAGTGCTCGAACACGGTCGCGGTGACGGTCGACGTCGCGTACAACGCGTAGCGATCGTGCTCGTCGGCATGCAGCGGATCTCCCGAAACGAACGGCACCGTTTCGTCGAGGATCGCGAGGTCGCCGGTCGCAGCGACGTAGTCCGCGGTGACGTAGGGTAGCCACGCCATGTCATCGGAGCACCGCGTCCGCACGCCACGTCCAGACGGCGGGTGCCACCAGTGCAAGACGTCGCCGGCTTCGAACTGGCGGGCCGCGGCCTCGAGGATCTGCGCGCGCGCACGCTCGGGTGCAGTGTGCAGCAAGGCGAGCACGTCCTGCAGCTGGTCGCGATATCCGAAGGCGCCACTCGACTGATAGAAGCCGGTGCGGCCGAACACGCGCGACGACAGGCTCTGATAGAGCAGCCAACGGTTGAGCAGGAGGTCCATCGCCGGCTCCGGCGTCGAAACGTGGACGGCGTCGAGGATGCCGTCCCAGAACGTCCCGAGCTCGTTCCACGCCGCATCGATCGCGGCAGGCGCCCGGAACCGCGCGGCCAGCGCGAGCGCGTCGTCGCGGGAACCCGCCTGGCCGAGGACGAAATACGTTTCGAGCTCGTCGCCCGGAGCGATCTCGAGGTGGAGCTGGAGTGCCGCGCACGGATCGACACCGGGTGCGAGCGAACCCGACAGGCCCCAGCGCGCGAGCGCCTCGGGGCGCGCGTAGTCGCCGCCGCGGCCGAGGAACTCGGTGCGGTCGGTCGTGAACCCATGCACGCCCCCTTTCGCCGCGAGGAACGCGACGCGGTCGCCGAACTCTGCGTTCCAGCTGCAGGTCGCGAGCAGGCACGCACCGGATCGATCGTACTCGGACACGATGTACGGCCGTTGCTCCTCGCGCCGGCTCCCCAGCACCCATTCGGCGTAGTAGGTCGCGGTCAGGCGGCGGTGCCGTGCCAGCGTGTTCTTGACCCGGAGCCGCACCACCTTGAGCGCGTCGCCGGGCGGTACGAACACCGCGAGCGTCTGCTCGAGGCCGTGGTCGGCTCGCTCGTAGACCGTGTAGCCCGCGCCGTGGCGGACCAGCACCTCGGCGCCGCCACCCGCGGGCTGCGGCGTCGGCGACCACACCGCGGCGGTCTCTTCGTCGCGCAGGTACAGCACTTCGGACGGCGTGTCGAAGATCGGATCGTTCCGCCACGGCGTGAGCCGGTTCTCGCCGCTGTTGAGCGACCACGAGGCACCCAGCGACGACTCGCTGACCATGCAGCCGAACTCGGGATTCGCGAGCACGTTGCACCACGGGGCAGGCGTCGCACGGCCGGGCGATACCGACAGCACGTATTCGCGACCGTCGCGAGTGAAGCCGCCGGTACCGTTGTCGAACACCAACTCGGGGCGCGGCCGCCGGGGCGTCTCGACCTCCTCGACGAGCGTCGGTGCGAACCACGGCAGCTCCGGCGCTCCTTCGATAGCTTGCTCCCACCGCGACGCCAGCGAGCCGGCTCGCGTGTCGAGCACGACGCGCGCGCACGCCTCGAGGTGACGACGCTCGGCTTCGACGACCTGATCGGCGGGGAACACGAAGATGCCGCCGTGTCGGCCGAGCCAGTCGGCGGCGTCGTTGCGAACCAGCACGCTCCGCAACGAACCCGAGACCTCGCTGGCGTAGCCGGTGGCCAACTCGTCGAGGAGCACGAGATCGAGGGACACGCCGCGCGAGCGAAGGTAGCGTTGCGCCGCGAGGGTCTCCGCGAGGAGCGGCGCCTCCGGATCGTGGACGCGCACCACGACGATCGGATCGTCGCCGGAGATCCCTCGTCCCCACAACCGAGCCTTGGACGGGCAGGCCGCCGCGATCTCGGCCGCCGCGCGAACCGTCGGATCGGCGACCAGCAGCGACGAGAACATGCGCTGGATCACCGGCACGAGCTCCGGCGCGACGCGCGTTCGATGCAGCTGCCGCGAGCTATCTTGTTCGGCATCGCGGATCACCCAACGAACCGCGTGCATCGAGCCGTACTTGCGCGCGAGCTCGACCGCGACGTTGCGCGAACGGCCGACGGTGGTCACGAACGCCAGCGTGACAGAACCCTTCGGTCTCAGCGTCGACACCCGCCATCAGGCTCATGACGGGATCGAGCACGGCACCGACGTGTCCGCGCAGCGCCCCCCCGTGGTTCGCGAGCGCGGCGGGCGCGCTCGCGGAGGCCGGCCGCCCGTAGAACGCCGCGCGATCCGTCTCGTATCCGGCCGGCGTCACCGCGGTGCCGTCGTAGACGAGGCGGTGTACGAGCACGGCCGGCTGCTCCTTGGCGGACTGCGGCCGGCGCGCGAACAGGAGCGCGTCGAGGTCGGCGAGCCGTTCGCTCTCGACGAACATGCTGGAGAACGCCGGATGGGTCGGCGCCTGACGCGTGTCGAACAGCACCGGTCGCCCCGCACTCGTCACGGCGATGTGCCGAACGCGGTCCCTCTCGTTATGCAGCGTGATCTGCCGGATCTCGACGTCGTCGGTGGGCGCGACGACGATCTCCACGTGGACCGAGATCCCCTCACCGCGGCGGTGGTGCTCGACCTCGTGCATCGCGTACGTGGTGCGACCGTCGGCGTCGGTCGCACGCCAGACTCGGCCGCTCTCCTCGTCGCGCAGGTAGATCCACACACCGTCGGTGTCACGGGTCGAGTCGGGTTGGTATCGCGTGAGTGCGAGGCCCCGCCAGCGGAGCCCACCGCCGCCCGCATCGGTGACCAGGCTCGTCAGCTGACCGTTACCGAGAACGAACGCCTGGCGACGCCGCCGATCGGTAGCGGTCCACGGCGCCGGCGCGTGCGGTAACGCCGCGACCTCGTGCTTGCCTGCAAGTCCATCGAGCAGCGGCCATTCGGGTGGCGCGAGGTCGGGTGCGCGCTCGTCGAGCAACAGCTCGCCGGTCTCGATCGACGGGTCAGCGTGAAACCGGTCGATCATCGTTCGTTCGGTCAAGGCATTGCCGAGCGCGACGAGGATCATGCCCTGGTGGTGCGCCATGTACGAGCGTACGACCGCGAACGGCCGATCAGCCGGCATGCGCTCCGGGGTCAGATCGAGCGCCTCGAACAGGCCGTAGGTCCCGAGCATCTCGTGCGCGACGAGCTTCTCGACATTCGCGGCGACGGCCCGCGGCCGGATCCCCACGGCGAGCAGGGACGCGTACGGCGAGATCACGTGATCCTCGTCGAGGCCGCGCTTGAAGCCCAACCCCGGCACGCCGAAGGATCGGTACTGATACGTGTGATGCGAGTCGAGCCGAGCGTAGCTGGACTCCGACACCCCCCACGGCTCGTGCGACGCGGCGGCGGCGATCTGCGCGGCGACGACGAGCTCGCCGGTTCGGGCGAGCAGCGAGCCTTGCCGGCTTCGCATCAGCAGACCCGGCATCAGGTACTCGAACATCGTGCCGCCCCACGACAGCAGCGCCGGGGCGCCGGCCACGCGCGTCATCGGTCGACCGAGCACGGACCAGTGTGCCGCCGGCACGTCGTGCTTGACGATCGCGAGGTAGCTCGCGAGCCGTGCCTCCGACGCGAGCAGATCGTAGTAGTGGGGATCGATCCGATCGAGCGTGACGTTATGCCCGATGTGAAACAACCTGCGCTCGCGGTCGTAGAGCAGCCGGAAGTCCATCCCGCTCACCTCCTGGTCGGCGAGTGCCGCCAGCGCGTGAAGCTCGTCGGCGAGCGCGGTGGCGCGGACCTCCGCATCGCGCAGTGCCTCGGCGATCCGGTGCGCCGAGCCTTCGAGCTGCTCGGACAGCTCGCCGCGATCGCGGCGCTCGTGCTCCCAGGTCGCGAGCTCCGTGCCTAGCCGCCGGGCGACCGCCGGGATCTCGTCGAGTCGGAGATTCGTGGGAATTTCGATCGCGCGGGCAGCCGGCTCGCCGGTGTGTGCGAGCCAGGGCAACAGCGTCTCGAGCTCTCGCCGCATGGCGACGAGCTGGTGGTGGAGGTGATCGATCGACGTGCGAACCGCGTGGAGCAGGTCGGGCTCGTGACGATGCGCTCCGGTACCGAGGAACGCGAGCAATTCGCGATCGAGGTCGACGGACGTTTCGTCGCACAGCGTCCGGAGCGTCACGTACGCGTCCTCCGGGTGATCGCGCCCGTGGCGCGCGACACCTCGCATCCGAGCGATCACCGCATGCAGCCGGGCCATCGACGGTCCCGGGCCCGACGCCACGGCCTCCTCGAGAAGCCCGAGCGAGTCTTCCAGGCCGTCCCATGCGGCCGCCCGGACGACCTGCGCGGTCGCGACTTCCTTGCAACCTCGCGCCAGCGCCACCAGACACCCCGCATAGTTCCCGCTGTCGACCGTGGACACGTAGCGCGGGAGCAGCGGCTGGAGGCTCTTCGTCTCGTACCAGTTGAGCAGGTGTCCCTGGTAATGAGGCAGTCGCGCGATGCTGTCGAAGGCCCGACGTATGCGCACCGCGAGCTCGTTCGGACCGAGGTAGCCGAAGTCGTATGCCGACATCGTCGCCAGCAGCATGAGCCCGATGTTTGTCGGCGACGTGCGATGAGCGGTCTGCTCGTGGGGCTCGGCCTGGTAGTTATCGACGGGCAGCCATTGATCGTTCGGTCCGACGAGCTCGTCGAAGAACCGCCATGTCCGGCGCGCGAGCAGGCGAAGCTGCTGGCGATCGCGCGGGCGCAGTGCCTCGACGCGTGGGCGGATCGGTCGGCTCACCCAGCGTGCGAGCTCGGGCGCGGCGAGCCACAGCCCGGCGAACGGCGCGACCCAGCCGAGTGCCGACGGTCGCACCCAGGCGACGACCGAGCTGACCGCGATCGCGATCACCACGGATGGCCACATCGCCCGCCAGTACACGGGACGCGAGCGCGCGTCGATCCCGAGCGCGGTATGCGCGGCACTCGTCCATTGCAACAGGTGTCTGTGCGTGATCGCCGTTCGCACGATCACGCGGACGATCGCATCGACGATCACCACGCCTTCGTATGCGAGAAACACGATCGCGAAGCCCGATCGCGCGAGGCCGGGGACGCGCGCGCGCCGGCGGCCCACGACCGCGGGCACGACGGGCGCGAGCAGGATCGCGAGCACGATCGGCATCCACGGCCACGGTAGCCACAGCCAGCCCACCACGAGCGACGCGAGCAAGCACGGGCCGGTCAGGCTCCGGCGCAGGTTGTCGACGATCTTCCAGCGATCGATGCCCGAGAGTTTGTTGGCGAGCGTGCCGCCGCCCTGGGCAGGCACCGACGGGAGCAACCACGGTAGCAGCTGCCAGTCGCCGCGCACCCACCGGTGCATGCGCTTGGCAAATGGCAGGTAGCTCGCCGGGTAGTCCTCGAACAACACGATGTCGGTGGCGAGCGCCGTACGTCCGTGAACGCCCTCGAACAGATCGTGGCTGACGAGCGTGTTCTCCGGCGCACGATCCTCGACACTGCTCATGAACGCGTCGACGTCGTAGATGCCCTTGCCGACGTAGATCCCCGAGCCGAACAGATCTTGATAGAGCTCGGAAGCCGCGTGCGTGTAGATGTCGAAGCCGACATCACCCGCGAACATCCGCGAGAACCAGGTCTCTCCCGTACTCGTCGGCGACGTTTCGATGCGTGGCTGGACGATCGTGTAGCCGGCGACGACCCGACCGGTCTCCGGATCGACGACCGCGCGGTTGAGCGGGTGCGCGAGCGCGCCGATCATCCGCTGCGCCGCACCGATCGGGAGCTGGGTATCGGCGTCGAGCGTGATCACGTATCGGATCCCCGCGAGCCCGGCCGGGTCACCGACGTGGCGCACGTAGCTGGTGCCACGATCGCCTCGCAGCATGCGATTGAGCTCCTCGAGCTTTCCGCGTTTGCGCTCCCAACCCATGAACCGCCGCTCGGCTGCGTTCCAGCGGGGCTCGCGGAGGAGCAGATGAAACGGACCCGCTCCGCCCTTGCCATGCTTGGCGTTGAGCGCCGCGATCGCGGCCGCGGCGCGGTCGTGAAGCTCGGCGTTGTCACACACGGTCTCGGCGTCGATGTCGTCCGCGAGGAGCGCGAACTGGAGCTCCGGATCGGGATTCCCGAGGTAGTGGAGCTCGATCTGTCGAATCATGATCTCGATATCGCGTGGTCTCCCCAACAGCGTCGGGATCGCGACGAGCGTCCGCGCCTCGGCCGGGATGCCGCGTGCGAAGTCGAGTTTCGCGAGCGTGCGCGGCGGGAGCAACCGCGCGAACATGCGCTGCACGACGGTCACGGCGAGTCCCGAGACCGGGACGATGATCGCGATCATCGCCACCACGATCACCGGCACCGACACGCCGGCGCGCGCCAGATACCAGCCGAGCGCGAACAACGGCAAGGCGACCAACACGCCGAGCGGCACGAGGTACGATCGTGTCGGCCGGCGCAACACCGCGCGCCGGATGCGCTCGATCCCGACGGGGCGATAGTCGAGCGCTTGCTCCAGCACCGAGCGGCCATCGCCGACGAGGTAGTAGCCGACGTGACCGCGACGGGCGTCCGGATCCCCGCGCGCGAGCGAGATCGCCAGTGCCGCCACGTCCGGCTCCTCCCGACGAGTCCTTCGTGCGAGCACCTCGATCACCTTGCGGTACGCGTCGCAGGTCTCGAAGTCCATGCGCGGATAGACCCCGGCAGGATCCTCGCGCAGCGCCGCCTCGACTCGACTGGTCTGCTCGAAGAACACCTTCCAGTCCATGACGTCGAGTTGGCGCAGCGCGCGCGTCGCGCGCTCGACGCCGGTGCCGGGATCGAGACGAGGCTCGAGCGAGAGTGCGGGGTTCGCCGCATTTGGGCGGGCTACCTGATCGTCGCCGAGCGGGACGTGCAGTCGCTCGAGAAACTGGAGCATCCACACCAGCACCGACGAGCGCAGCGTCGCGGGCAGCGCCCACAACTCGGCGATCGACAGCGGCGAGACGTCCTGATACGCGTCGATGAAGCGCCGAATCGTGCCGGGTTCGACCTCGACCGAGCTCGCGCGAACGAGCGTCTCCGCCAGGGCCTCGATCCGCAGGCGTCCCGCGAACGGCCCCGAGGCGATGCGCGGGAGGTGGCGCACGAAGCCACGCGGCAGCTCGTCGTCGACCTGACGTGCCACCCGGCGAATCAGGTAGTAGTTGTCGAGAAACCACTCGGAGGACTTCGGGAGGGTCGTGTCGCGCACGTGGATCGCGGCGAGGTGTCTCTGCGCGTGTTCGAGTGCCCGCGTGACCGGTGACGGCCCACCCGAGCGTGCGGATTTCGATGCGCCCCAGGACAGCTCGCGATGAGCCTCCGCGAGAGCTCGTGCGACTGCCTCGAGAGCGCCGGGTGCCTCGCCGGGCTTGGAGGGCGTGGCGTGTGGCGCGGCCGTCACGCGACCCCGGGCGGGTAGCTCGCGCGCAACGGCGGGGCGACTCGCTCCGTGATGTCATCCGGCCGCTCTCGCTTGACCCCCACATCCTGCAAGACCAGCAGGGGAACGACGGAGTGCGTGAGCAAGTACGCCGTGACACTGCCGAACGAACGCGACGGATTGCATGCGGCGCCGTGAGCCGAGACCACGACGAGATTGACGTGCTCCTGCTGCGAAAGCTCGACGAGGCTCTGACGTTCGTTCGCGTGCCGCAACACGAGCGTCCGGATCGTGGGGACTTGGTGCGACAGCCGCTCGCCGAGGGTGGCGAGGTAGCGCTCGGCCCTCGCCTCGAGACGCGCCGCGAGCTGCCTGGCGAGCTCCAGATCCTCTCCCGTACACAACACCGAGCTCGCGACCGGTTCCAGCACGACATGGACCAGCAGGAGCTCGGCGTCGTACGCGCTCGCGATGCGCGCGGCGGTCGGCAACGCGGACTCGGTCCGCAGCGAGCCGTCGAGTGGGACCATGATCCGCCTGGGAACCACGACGCTCGGGGCTGCCGAAGAATGTGCGACCAGCACCGAGCGTCGCGTCACCGAGAGGACCTGCTGCACCGTGCTCCCGAGGTTCCATGCGGTGACCCCAGCTTCGCCATGGCTGCCGATGATGGTGAGGTCCGCGTCGAGCTCGCGCATGACCCCGACGATCCGCTCGCCCGGATGACCTTGCTCCAGTGCCGTCTCGACGGATCGCCCCAGTGCTTCTGCGGTGGCGTGCTGGTGTCGTTCGAGATATGCGCGCGCTTCCTGCCGCGAGATTTCCCAGCCGAGCGCATCGGCGGTGCCGCCGTGCTCGTGACGCGGTTGCACCACGTGAAGCAACGTGATCTCGCTCCCGAACGTCTTCGCGATCGAGATCGCGTACGGCAGGCACACCTCGGAGAATGGCGATCCATCGAGACACACCAGGATCCGATGTGCCCGAGCTGGCATCGCACGGTTGTGGGAGTGGGGCTCGTTCATCAGATTCCGGACCTATGACGCCATCTTCTTGAAAGCGCTTTCGAGCTCTTTCCAGGAGCTCTCGAGCCCTTCCTTGAAGGCGTCCCACTTGTCACCTCCCGCGGCCTTCGCCGCATCGAGCTTCGAGCGTGCGGCGAGGAGCTTGGACTTGAGCTCCTCGATGTGCGCGCGCGCCTCCGTCTTGGCGTCCTGGCCCGCCGCTCCAGCCTTCGCCACGAGCTCGTCGAGCTTGCTGCCCCAGTGCTCGAGCTGGCCTTCCAGCTTCTCGATATTCGGTTGGGTTGTCTGCATCACGATCCTCCTGTGCGTGTCGTGGGTGGCTTGCATCGACCGTGCCGTCTCGCCCGCATTGCAGTAAACGCAGCCCCGAGCACGACGCGGTCATCGGGATCGGTAGACTGCTGATCGCACCACCGAAGCGAATGCGGACGCGTTTCGAAACTGCGCCACGATTTCGTGGATCCTGCATCGAGCTCGCCTCCGCCGACGATCTCGGTCGAGCTCTTGCCGCTGTCGAGACGCGAGGATGATCGCCGCGTCCCATCCCGGCATGCTCGGAGCTACCCTCGATCTCGCCCGCCACCTCGCGGTCGGTGAGTCGTCGTCGTCGTTGTCGGCGTTCTCCGGAGAGAGCTCCACGATCCAACGGTGTATGTGCGTGCCATGGCAGTCAGCCTGGTTCGACATCGAGCCGTCTTCACCGCGAACCTCCGGCGTGCGTCGTGGACGACTGCTCCGCACGGAGCTCGCGCTCGGCCGCGAGCCACTGTTCGTCCGCGTGGCCTTCGCGTCGCCCTTCCCGCTCGTAGCGCTCGTAGGCCCGCTCGGCGATCTTCGGCGCGAGGTCGAGCGATCGCTCGGTGCGCGGCGCGCGCTGCTTGCGATCGAGCACGCGATAGGCGAGTAGCTTCACGCGATCGTTGAGGAGGAACCACGCCAGCGCGTAGCCCCAGACGAACGCTGCCCAGCCCCAGCCGAGCGGCGTCATGAACAGGCCGTAGACCGCGATCAGCGTCGCCACGATCTGCGTGCCGAGCACTGCCGCCCACAGCACGCGCGCCGGGCGGATCGACCAGAACGGGCCGCGCGTACGGGTGAGGAAGATCGTCAGATGTCCGGCGACCGACAGCTTCAGGTACATCAGCGTCTGGAGGTGGCCGCGGTCGAGGTGGAACACGCGCTCGCCGAGGAAGAACAGGAGGAACGCGGCCACGACCCCGACGACGCCGAGCACCGTCGAGATCCCGAGCACCATGCGCATGTTCCAGGCCTCGGGCTGGTTCTTGTAGTGAACCTTGTCGTACGCGATCGACAGGATCGCGCCGTCGTTGAGCAGCGCCAGGATCACGATCATCACGGCCGTCAGCGGGTAGAAGTTGAACAGCACGATCGCGAGCGTCATGAAGAACAGCACGCGCAGGGTCTCGGCGATGCGGTAGATCGCGTAGCTGTTCATCCGCTGGAAGATCTTCCGGCTCTCCTTGATCGCATCGATGATCACCGACAGGCCGGGCGTGAGCAGCGCGATCGACGACGCCGCGCGCGCCGCATCCGTCGCGCTCGAGACCGCGATCCCGCAGTCGGCCTTCTTCAACGCGGGAGCGTCGTTCACGCCGTCGCCGGTCATGCCGACGATGTGGCCGCGCTGCTGCAGCACGTCGACGATGTGGAACTTGTGCTCGGGGAACACCTGAGCGAAGCCGTCCGAGCTCTCGATCGACCGTGCCAGCTCGGTGGTCTCGCCCCGATCGGTATCGCCGAAGCCGCTGGCGTCGAGGATGTTCGTGCCCATCCCCAGCTTCTCCGCGGTCTCCCGGGCGATCGCGAGCGCATCGCCGGTGACCATCTTGACGGTCACGCCCATCTGCCCCGCGGTCGCGATCGTCTCCTTGGCTTCTTCGCGGGGTGGATCGAACAGCGGCAGCACGCCGAGGAACTGCCACTGGCCCTGCGCGTCGGTCCGGGCCACGCCGAGCGACCGGAAGCCGCGTGTCGCGAACTCGTCGACGGCGTGGTCGACGGCGCCCTTGACCTGCGCGGCATTCGCCGACAGCTCCAGGATCACCTGCGGGGCACCCTTGGTGACCTTGTACTCCGTGCCGTCCTGATCCGCGACGGTGGCCTCGGTGCGCTTGTGCACCGGGTCGAACGGCACGAAGTGCACGACCTGGTAACCCTCGAGGGCGTCGTCGCTCTTCAGGCCGCCCAGCACGGCCAGATCGATGGTGTCCTTGTTGTCCGCGCGCGACGCCAGCGCGGCGGCGAGGATGACCTGATCGGCCGTGAGGTCGTTCACGCAGAACGGATCGCCCAGCGTCAGCTCGTTCTGGGTCAGGGTGCCGGTCTTGTCCGCGCACAGGATGTCGACGCCCGCCAGCTCCTCGATCGCCGCCAGGCGAGTCACGATCGCCTGCTTCTTCGCGAGCGCTCGTGCGCCGACGGCCATCGTCACCGACAGCACGGTTGGCATCGCCACCGGGATCGCGGCCACCGTCAACACCAGCGCGAACTGCAGCGTCGTGAGGACGTGATCACCCCGAAGGAACAGTGCGACCCCGAGGATCACCGCGATCAGAACGCCGGCCAGGACGATGAGGTAGTTGCCGATCTTGAGTACCGCACGCTGGAAGTGGCTCACCGTGCGTGCCTCCTGGACCAGCCCCGCGGTCTTGCCGAAGTAGGTGTGCGTCCCGGTCGCGTACACGATCGCCCCGATCTCCCCCTGACGGATGATCGAGCCCGAGAACACCGCCTCGCCGGGCTTGCGCGTGGCGGGCAACGACTCGCCGGTCAGCGCGGACTGATCGACCTCGATCGGGTCACCGTCGAGCAGACGCGCGTCGGCGGGCACGATATCGCCCAGGCGCAAACGAATGACGTCGCCGGGTACGAGCGTGCGCGCCGCGGGGTTGATCCACTTCCCGTCGCGCTTGACGCGAGCCTTGATCGCGAGCTTGGACTTCAGCGCGGCGATCGCATTGCCGGCCTGATGCTCCTCCCAGAATCCGACCACGCCGTTGGCCACGAGCAGGACGGAGATGATGGCGAAGTCGGTCCAGTGCCCGTCGACCCCCGAGAGAATCACGGCCACCTCGATCATCCACGGGATGGGGCCCCAGAAGTAGCCGAGGAACTTCAGCAGCGGATTGATCTTGTTGTCTTCGATCTCGTTGGGCCCGTATCGGGCCAGCCGGTTCTCCGCCTCCGCTCGACCGAGGCCGTCTGGCGACGACTTCAAGCGAGCCAGCAGCTCGGGCATCGGAAGCGACTTCAGGTCGTCGTTGTCGTCGGGCTTCTCGTCGGACGTCGGCTCGGACTTCGTGTCGTGCTCGGCTTCCGAGCTCGCGGCGCGTGTCATGGCTGCACACGCGCGGACACCAGGATCGTCGTCATTGCATTCGGGGGTGCATCGCACGTGCCGCGCTGCTCGTCACGCTGCATCGACCTCTGCGGGCTGCATTCGCGAGCACCGCTCGGAGCGCTCGGTCGCGAAGCGCCGATGGCTCGCGTCGCGTGCGGCGCGCGCAAGAGCTGCAGCGGGCCAAACGTACTGCCCGCCTCGATTGCGCGGGCGGTGAAGCCTCCGCCAATCTCGCTGCCGCTGCTGCTCTCAGGCTCGATCGAGCTGCTTCGAGGTGGTTCGAGCCTTGCTGGCTCGTACATCGATCAGCGAAAGGCTCAGCATGCGCACCTCAAGATTCTCCTCGTTGCTCGTCGCAGCCGCCTTGACCGGCGGCTCCGCGATCGTTGCATTCCCACAAGGAGCTGCCGCGGAGCCGATCGCCGCACGGTCCACCGTCGCGCAGACTCCCGCTTCCGCTCCGGTGGCGGACCCGGCGGCCACCACCGACGCCGAGCAGTACACGGCACGCGAGGCGAAGGACAAGGCCGTCGCGAACTTCAGGGGCGGCAGCAGGGTCGTGCTGGTCAGTGGCAGCCTGCTCACCGTCGTCTTGATCGTCGTCCTGGTGGTGATCCTGCTGTGAAGGGCATCGCCGCGGCGGTGGCGCTCGCCTTCACGGTGGGATGCATCTCCTACAGCGGAGGCGCGCGTGCGATCGATCCGGATCGGCTCACCACAGAGCCTGGATGGATCGTGGCGGCGCCAACGCCCGAGCTGCATCAACGCGGCGCGCGCGACTGCGGCGCAGCGGCGCTGGCGATCGTCGCGGGTCGCTGGCACGTCCCCCTCTCGGTTGCCCAGGCGGTCACCGCATTGCCCGCGCCAACGGCGCTGGGCACGCGGCTCGGCGATCTCCGTGATGCGGCGCGCGCCCACGGGCTCACGGCATTCGCGATCGCCGGCGATCGCGACACCCTCGTCCACGAGCTCGGCGCAGGGCGTCCCGTGATCGTCGGGCTATGGCTACCGTTTGGCACCAAACACGCGCAGAGTCACTACGAGGTGATCGTCGCCGTGCATCCCGCCGACAACCGGTTCGTGACGATCGATCCGGCGACCGGATGGCGAGCTCGCAGCTGGGCGGATCTCGATGCGGAATGGGCCCGGGCGGGCCGCCCGACGTTGGTCGTGCTCGGTCCTGCGTCGCAGTGATGTCGGGAATCAGCGCTCGCATCTGCCCCGACGGCGACTCGTCCGGCCTCCTGTTACGGTGCGCACGTGAGTGAACGACCTGCTCCGATCTTCTTCCTGGTCCTGCTCGTCGGCGCGCTGGTGCTGGTCGGCGCGGTGATCGCACCGTTCTTCCGCGAGCTGCTGCTCGCCGTGGTGTTCGCGGGAGTCCTCCGTCCTCTCGAGGTCTGGCTCACGAAGCGCTTCCGCGGGCGACGTTCGCTGGCCGCCGCCGTCATCACCGTGCTCGTGGTCGTGATCGTACTCGGCCCGCTCACGATGCTCGGTGCGGTGATCATTCGAGACGGCAGCGACGGCGTTCACTATCTCCTGCAGACCGCGCACAGCCCGCAGGTCGCGGACATTGTCGGCTGGCTTCCCGACAGCGCGCGCGACTTCTTGCTCGGCGCGATCGATCGTTTGCCACGCAACCTCGACGAGGTCCTCGGCCAGCTTGGCGATCACGGACAGACAGCCGGCGCCGTGAGCGCGAGTGTCATCGCGACGGGCTCGTTCCTGTTTCACGGCGCGCTCATGCTGATCGCACTGTTCTTCACGTTGACCCATGGCACGGAGATGGTGGACTGGCTCGATAGCGTCTCGCCGCTCGCACCCGGCCAGACCCGCGAGCTCCTGGCGACGTCGAAGCGAGTGTCGTACTCGATCGTCGTGTCGACGATCGTGACCTCGGCCGTGCAAGCGATCGCCGCTCTGGCCGGGTTCCTCATCGCACAGGTGCCGAGCCCGATCTTCTTCGCGACGGTCACGTTCATCGCGGCGTTCATCCCCGCGGTCGGTGCCGCGGTGGTCAGCCTCGTCGCGGCGTTTCTCTTGTACGTGACGGGGCATCCGTACATGGCGATATTCCTGGCGATGTGGGGCTTGGTGATCGTCGGACTCGTCGACAACGTCATCAAGCCTCTGCTCATCAAACGAGGTATGGAGATCCACGGCGTCGTGGTGTTCTTCGCACTGGTCGGAGGCCTGGCGTCGTTCGGCCCGATCGGCCTGCTCCTCGGCCCGCTCGTCGTATCGATGTTCTTGTCGCTGCTATCGATGTACCACCGCGACTTCTCGCCGCAGAAGCGCGAGGCCCCCGTGGTCCCGGGCGTGCCCGAGTCGCTTCCCGATCCCGGCGCGTAGACCGTCTATCGCCGCCGTGCCTTCTCGGCCTCGAGGATCGTCACGGTCGTCTTCATGACCGCATCGGGGTTGAGCGAGATGCTGTCGATCCCCTGCTCGACGAGGAAGCGCGCGAACTCGGGGTAGTCGCTCGGAGCTTGCCCGCAGATCCCGACCTTGCGACCGGCCGCCTTCGCGGTCTCGATCACCGACGCGATGAGGGTCTTCACCGCCTCGTTCCGCTCGTCGAAGATGTGGGCGACGATCGCGGAGTCGCGGTCGACGCCGAGCGTGAGCTGCGTGAGGTCGTTCGACCCGATCGAGAAGCCATCGAAGATCTCCGCGAATTGCTTCGCCAAGATCACGTTGCTCGGGATCTCGCACATCACGTAGAGCTCGAGCGAATTTCGGCCACGCTCGAGGCCGTGCTTGGCCATCTCGGCCGCGACGGCACGTCCTTCCTCGACGGTTCGACAAAACGGGATCATGAGCTTCACGTTCGTGAGCCCCATCTCGTCGCGCACCTTCTTCATCGCGCGGCACTCGAGCGCGAAGCCGGCCTGGTAGCGCGGGTCGTAGTAGCGCGACGCGCCCCGGAACCCGATCATCGGGTTCTCCTCCACCGGCTCGTACGCACTGCCGCCGACGAGGTTCGCGTACTCGTTCGACTTGAAGTCGCTCATCCGGACGATCACGTCCTTCGGGTAGAACGCGGCCGCGATCATCGCGACACCCTGCGCGAGCTTGTCGACGAAGAACCCCGGCTTGTCCGCGTAGCCGGCGGTCAGCCGATCGATCTCGGCCTTGACCTGCGCGTCGGCGAGCTGCGCGTAGTCGAGCAAGGCCAACGGGTGAATCTTGATGTAGTTGCTGATGATGAACTCCTCGCGCGCGAGGCCGACACCATCGTTCGGGATGTGCGACAGCGAGAAGGCGTTCTCCGGGTTGCCGATGTTCATCATCACCTTCGTGGCGGGGCGCTCGAGCGCATGCAGGTCGGTCCGCTCGACCTCGAATGCGAGCTTTCCCTCGTAGACGATACCGGCGTCACCCTCGGCGCAGGACACGGTGACGATCTGCCCGTCCTCGAGGATCTCCGTGCCCTGTTCGGTGCCGACCACCGCCGGGAGCCCGAGCTCGCGGCTCACGATCGCCGCGTGGCACGTCCGACCGCCGCGGTTCGTCACGATCGCGGCGGCCTTCTTCATGATCGGTTCCCAGTCGGGATCGGTCTTGTCGGTGACCAGAACCTCGCCTTCCTTGAACTGCTGGAGGAGATGAGCGCTCTTGATCACGCGCACCGGGCCACTCGCGATCCGCTCGCCGACGCTCCGGCCCTTGATGAGAACCTTTCCCTTCTCTTTCAGCCGATAGTTCTCGAGGACGTCTTGCTGCTTCCTCGACTCGACCGTCTCCGGTCGTGCCTGGACGATGAACAGCTCCCCGGTCAGCCCGTCCTTGGCCCACTCGATGTCCATCGGGCTCTCGCGGCCCTTCTTTGTCGAGTAGTGGTCTTCGATCACGCAGCCCCAGCGCGCGAGCGCGAGGATCTCGTCGTCGGACAGCGCGAACCGCGAGCGGTCCTCGGGGGCGACGGGGACGTTCTTGACCATCTTGCCGCCGCCGACATCGTAGACGAGCTTGAATTCCTTGTTGCCGAGGCTCTTCTGCAAGATCGGACGACTGCCGGTGACGAGCGTCGGCTTGAACACGTAGTACTCGTCGGGGTTCACCGAGCCCTGGACGACGTTCTCGCCGAGGCCGTACGCCGCGTTGATGAGCACCGCGTCCCGGAACCCCGACTCGGTGTCGATCGTGAACATCACGCCGGCGGTGGCGAGGTCCGAGCGCACCATGCGTTGGATGCCGATCGAGAGTGCGATCTTCGTGTGGGCGAAGCCCTTCTCGGCGCGATACGAGATCGCGCGGTCCGTGAATAGCGACGCGAAGCACCGCTTGCAGCTCTCGAGCAGATCGCGATGACCTCGCACGTTGAGATAGGTCTCCTGCTGTCCGGCGAAGCTCGCATCGGGAAGATCCTCGGCGGTCGCGCTGCTTCGAACGGCGACATCGATCGGCTCCGAGCTCTTGGTGCCGAGTCGATCGTACGCTTCGGTGATCGCGCGCTCGAGCGCGTCCGGAAGGTCCGCCGCGAGGATGGCCTGCCTGACCTTGAGTCCACGCGCACGAAGATCGGAGAGGTCTCGCGTGTCCAGGCCCGCGAGGATGTCCTCGATTCCCCGATCGAGCTCGGTCTCGCGAAGGAACTGGCGGTAAGCGCCCGCCGTCGTCGCGAAGCCATTCGGAACGTTCACCCCCCTCGGAGTTAGCTGCTGGTACATCTCTCCGAGGGATGCATTCTTGCCGCCGACGTCGGGGATGTCCTCGATGTCGATCTCGCTGAACCAACGAACGAGTGCTGACTTGCTGCCTGGCTTCGTCACGACGCGACCTTTCGGTGACTTGATGGCAGCCATCGAAGGATGACCGAGGCCGCCAACACGAGCAGGAGCTGCAACAGTCATGCCTCTTCGGTCGCCAGCTGCGCGGGCGGGTATGCGCAACGCGACGTCGACGTTCGGCCACGCGAGCAAACGTTGCGGCACTCAGAAGGTAAGTCCGTGAGACACGACGAGCCCGATGCACAGCAGCGAGACGGTGTTCACGACCTTCACCAGCGGATTGATCGCGGGACCGGCGGCATCCTTGGTCGCATCGCCGACGATGTCACCCACGATCGCCGATGCGTGGGCCGGGGAGTGCTTGCCTCCGTGGTGCCCGGCCTCGATGTACTTCTTGGCGTTGTCCCAGGCGGCACCGCTCGTCGTCATCGTCAGCGCGAGCGGGAAGCCCGCGATCACGACTCCGAGGAGCACGCCGGCGAGTGCGACCGGACCGAGGAGGAACCCGACCATCAAGGGAACCACGATCGCGATCACGCCGGGCACGATCAGTTGGCGGAGCGCGGCGGTCGTCACGATCGTGACGCATTCGCCGTACTCCGGCCTGGCCGTGCCCTCCGCCAACCCGGGGATGTCCTTGAACTGGCGACGGACCTCGCGCACCACCGCCTGCGCCGCAACGCTGACGGCGCTCATCAGAAACGACGTGAAGAAGAACGGCAGCAAGGCGCCGATCACCAACCCGACGACGACCATCGGGTTGTCGAGCGTGAGTCGCTGGGTGAAGTCGGCCCACGCGATCCCGAGATCGTGGGCGGCGGCAAGCGTGTAGGCCGCGAACAGCGAGAGCGCGGCGAGGGTCGCCGAACCGATCGCGTATCCCTTCGTGATCGCCTTGGTGGTGTTGCCCACCGCATCGAGCGCGTCGGTCACCGCTCGCGCATCGGCTGGAAGCGCGGCCATCTCGGCGATCCCACCGGCGTTATCCGTGATCGGTCCGAACGCATCGATCGAGATGATCATCCCCATCACGGCCAGCATGCTCGCGGCGGCCAAACCGATCCCGTAGAGCCCGAGCTCGGGATCGACATGGCCCCCGGTCCAGCCGGTCGCGAAGAACGCGACGAGCATCCCGACCACGATCGTCAGTCCAGACAGCCAGACCGACGCGAGGCCGACCGAGAGGCCGGTGATCACCAGCGGTCCCGCGCCGGCCTCACCGGCCGCGGCGATGCGTGCCACCGGATGAAACCGTGACGAGGTGTAGTAGTTGGTCAGGCCGACGAGGCCCGCCACGACCGCGAGCCCCGAGAGCGTCGCGACGAACACGCCGATGTTTCCGTCCATCAGCCAGCGGTCGAGGAGATACAGCCCGAGCACGGCGAACGCCATGGTCGCGGCGAGGCCGCGGTACAGCGCGCCCATGATCGTTCCCCCGGGCCGCATGCGCACGAACGGGATTCCTGCGAGCGTCGCGAGGATCCCGCAACCACTGACGGCGAGGGGATAGAGCACGGCGTTGGGAAACACGTCGCGGACGTCTTGGATCAGGTAGCCGAGGAGCATGGCGGCGACGGCGGTGACCAGGAAGGTCTCGAACAGATCGGCCGCCATCCCGGCGCAGTCACCGACGTTGTCACCGACGTTGTCTGCGATCACGGCCGGGTTGCGCGGATCGTCCTCCGGGATCCGGGTCTCGAGCTTTCCGACGAGATCCGCGCCGATATCGGCTCCCTTGGTGTAGATGCCGCCACCCACGCGGGCGAACAGGCTGATCAACGACGCTCCGACGAGCAGCCCCGCCATCGCCAGTACGTTGCCGCCGAACAACGCGTAGCACCCCACGAGGGTCAGCATGGCGAGGCCCGCGACGCCGACACCCGTGGTGCTGCCGGCGCGAAACGCGAAGCGTAGCGTCGTCGGCAGATCACGTCTGGATGCCAACGCGGCCGTACGCACGTTGGCCCTCACGGAGATCAGCACGCCGAGCGCGCCCGCGACGGCACTGCCGATGGCACCGAGCAAGAACCCGCCCGCGAGCTCGAGCCCCTCGCGGGTGAGTCCAAAGGCCACCGCGATGATCGCGGCGATCACGAGTCCGACGACGAGCACGATCGCGTACTCGCGACGAAGGAACGCGGAGGTCCCCTCGCGGATCGCCCCGGCGATCGAGCGCATGAGCTCGGTGCCGTCGTCGGCCCGCAGGATCGTGGCGGTTTGCGCGGAGGCGAACGCGAGTGCGAGCAACCCACTACCCGTCGCGATCGACGTGGTCAGAAAATCGGCGGCACTCATCGCTGTTCTCGTGCCGGCACCGCGAGCGGGTCACCGGTTCATCGCACGTGAGGGGGCGACTCCTCGGCCAAGGCGCTTCGGCCGTGTCTGCTCTCGGCAAACGACTGATAGCCACCGCCGGCCTCGCGCACGGTCAGCACCGGACACGGCGCATTGCGAACAACTCCCTCGGCGACGCTTCCGAGGATCGCGTGAAGTCGGCCGATCCGACCGTGCGTGCCGAGCACGATCAGGTCATAACGGCCTTCGCGCGCGGTGTCGACGATCGTGCGGAGCGTGTCGCCCTTCATGATGCGCAACGAGACTCGAGCGCCGAGTCGCTCCCTCGCGCGCTGGACCGCACCCTCCATTGCCTCGTCGATCACGTGGCGCGGGCCCGCCGCGAGCGGCGTCGCCGATCCGACGCTGAACGTCTCTGGCTCCGCGACGTGAAGGACGTCGATCCGAGTATCACCCTCCTCCGCGAGCGCGATCGCGTGATCGAGTGCAGTGAGTGACGGAAGTGAGCCGTCGATCGGTACGAGGATGGAGTGGAGAGCGCTCATGCCCCGAGAGCTTGCATGTGTCGTACCGTCGGATACTGCGGGTCTTGTTAACGCCTTTGCGCGCAGGAACACGCGGGGATTGCGCACCCGACGGCGGAGGGCGCACGTGCGATGCCTCGTTCAGGCCCCGCTGTGCGCGGAGCGACGTCCGAGGATCAGCCGAACGGCGACGGTGACGATCGCCAGGATCAGCAAGCCGTAGATCAGACCGCCCATCGTGTACGAAGTCGCGAGACCGAGGACCCACAACAGTACGAGTACCGCCGCGACAAACCAGAGTAGATTCAACATGGCTCCATTCCCTTCCTTCGAGGTTCATGACTTTGACGGACAGTGGATCATCGGGCCGCCGGTCGATCGCGCGATCTCGGAGCTCGGACGATTCCAGGCGAACCGGGTCGGCGCGTTATCGAGCGGGCTCGCGACCATGACGACCTTGCAGGTCGTTGGCTTGATCTCGAGTCGGGCCTTCGCTCGAACATCGACGGTTCCGAGCACGGGCACCTTCAACGTGATCCGGCCCGCCATGTATTCGGCCGCGACCGCTTCGGCCTGCTCGGCGCAGACCAGCGTCAAGCGTACGGCGCCTCGCGATGCGTCGGTCTCGAGCGTCATGCCGCGGTCGGCGTTCTGGGGTCCGACGATCATCACACCACCCGGCTGGATCTCCGCGGACACGCGCCAGGTCTCGCCGACACCGGCGGCGCCCATCTCGCCCTTCGGAGGTTTTCCGAGATGAACGCGCCGTAGGCCCGTGCACAGGTTGATCGTCACCGCGAACCCGTGCGCGAGCTTCGTGCTGAGGTCATGCGTGCCCTGCGACGTCGCCTGGGTCTCGGCCAGATCGGTCGGCGAGCTCGAGAAGGCGGCGCCGAGCGTACCGACAACGGACGACCACACGCCTTCGCTATCGACATCGATGTCGCCGACGGTCTTGAACTCGACCTCGGGGCGCTGGTTCGGCGTGAACCACAACGTCACCACGTGCACGTCGCGATCGTAGAAGATGTCGATCGCGCCCCGGATCGTGGTGGCGATGCTGAACCGTACGTACTGCCGCACCGTGAAGTCCCCACCAGCCTTGGACTTCGTCTGATCGACCCACATCCACCCGTTGCCGGTGATGCGAAACGTGACGTGCGTGCCGGCGTTCGTGATCTTGCACTGCCGGATCCACAACACGCCGGTCACGACATCGGGCCGATCGGGAGCACGCAGCCCCTGAAAACTGCCGCGGATCATCCCGCACGCCTTCGACGAGGCGAGCTCCGACAACATGACACGGAGATCGGTATCGCCGGCCGCACCGCGTGTCGGCGCGACCGCCCGGGGTACCGCCGCCGGGGATGGCGGTGACGACTTCCCGCGATCGCACGCGGCGAGCATGAGGACGCCGACGGCCACCAACCAGATCCGGCGCATGGCGGCTAGCTTCGGTGGCGCCGCGCCTTCGGGGTTAGCTCGGCGAGATGCTTCGTGCGTTCGAGCCAGCGACTGAGCTGGGCGGACGTCACGCGTGACAGGTGCTCGACATCGCCGGCAAGCCACTGGTTGACTTCGGCGAGCGCGACTTCGATGTCGGTGCGTGCGCGTTGCTCCGTGACCGGCAGCAGATCGTGCGCCTTTTCGAGCTCCGCCTTTCGCGTACGCGCTCGATCGGCGATCGGTTCACCGCGCGTCGCATCGGTGGAGTTCTCGACGGGTACGCGTCTCTTGGTGTGCTTGGCAGGATCAGTGGTCTTCGAGGTCGGCATGGTCATGTTCCTTCGCTCACTCGTTCAGCAGGAATCGTGCCTCCGGTCGTTGCGTGCGTCGGAAGCTCGCGCGGCACAGGCGATGCAAATTGTCGCCGAGGAGGCATCGCCATGAGCGCAGGCAAAGACAAGCTGAAGGGAACGATCATGCAGGTCGAGGGGAAGCTCACCGACGACCCCATTCGCACCGCCGAGGGCACCCTCGAGAAGACCAAGGGCAACGTCGAAGGTGTACTCGCGCGCCTCAGAAAGCGCCTGAAGAGTGCAGCGCACCGTGTGCGCGCGAAGTTCGCGGGCGAGGCGGGTTGATCCCCGGCTTCACGCTTCGAGCATCCCGGTCGCGATCGCGTCGATCAGCGCCGTGAACTGAGCGTGCGTGAAGGCCGAGCCGCTCGTCAGCCAGTCGCGATGCGCGCGCTCGGCTGGTACGTCGCTGCGATCGTCACGGTAGTGTCCGAGGACATCGAGATGATCGGCAAGTCCTGCCCAGATCAACGTCCCCCATAACTGCGAGCGGAGGGGAACGACACCATCGTTATCCTCGGTCGTCGGCGAGCGACCGAACGCGCGAACGAGTTGATCTTCCATCGCCGATGGGACACTGCCAGGGAGCGCGGCGCACGGATAACGCTCTTGCGCGGCCGTGGTGATGCGATGAAGTCCGAAGAAGATCGACAACGACAGCGCCCGCCACGGATGCCCGATCGTGTCCAGCCAGCGCCGCGGCGACGGGCTCGGCGCCATCGAGACGGTCGACTGATACCGCACGCCCGGACGATCGCCAAAGCCTGCCACGACGAGGTCCATCGACTCGGGGCTGAGTTGAAGCATCGAGCCCTGATCGTCCTCGATCGCCGACAGGAAGCTGCGCAGGTCGGCGTCGTGCGCTTGGTCGACGAGGTCGACGAGCGAATCGACCGCGTGGTCGATCATCAGGCGCTTGAACGGGATCGCGCGATCGCCCCGCTTCAGGACACCGAGGATCACGCTCGCCACGCGCAACGGGTGAGCTCCCAGCGCGAGTCCGGCGACGGTGAACATCGAGAGCGCGGCGAGAATTCGCTGACCCTGGGCGGTCGTGAAGGCGCTCGCGAGCGGCGTCCCGTAGTGCGGCGTGTTCATCGTGGTCACGCTTCGCAGTCGGGGGAGCCAGCCGAGCGACTCGCTCGGGATCGATCGCGTGGCCGGCGATACCGCGAGCCGTCCATCGAGGCCTCCCGTCGAGTGGCCGACCAGGTGGATCGCGTCCTTCGCGGTCTCCGTGCGCGAGACGACCTCGGCGAGCCGCGTAGCCCGGTGCCGGATCGAAGCGGTCGGTAGATCTTCGATCACGTGCGTGATCAGCTCGTGTCCTGCAGCCGAAAACCGCCCCACGAGCTCGCGCTCGACATGGGCGAAGTAGTTGTACGAGCCGAGCCGACCGAACCCGAACATCCCGGGCGAGAGGAACACGTGATGGCGCATCGACGGAGCCGGGCTTTCCGTCATCGCAGCACGAACGCCGCGATGGCCCAGATCATCGCGATGATCAGCCCCACCCACACGAGGTCGCCGGCGCGGCCCCAGGCCTGCTGCTGCTCGAGCAACGAAGAACTGTTCGTGCCCTCCCGGAGCGCGCGGCGCCGCTGGACGTAGCGCGGGTATGGCGGCCCCCATCCGCGATAGCGCCATCCATAGCCGAGCGGCGCTACCAAGAACAGGAACACGAACGCGAGCCAGAGAAGCCACAATGAATTCATCATCAGAACTGCTTTCGTCGATCGCGACACGACGGTGCACCTTGCATGCCGCGCGATCGACAACGCTCGAACCGTGCCGGGAGCGGCCGCGAGCAAGAGAATCGCGCAGACGGTGTGACCCGCGCGCGGCACGTCGCATGCAGCTCGCGTGATCATCTATGAAAGGGAGTCGATCATGTTCTCTTGGGCAATTGCATTTCTCATCATCGCGGTGATCGCAGGGGCGTTCGGGTTCTTCGGCATCGCGGCGGGCGCCGCGAGCATGGCGAAGATCGTCTTCATCATCGCGGTGGTCATGGCGATCATGACGTTCATCGTCGGCGGTCGTCGTCGGATGGCGCGCCATTGAGGAGGATCATCATGCGGGGTCGAATGATCCGTCATATCGCCGCGGCGACGTTGCTCGCCACGGCGGTGAGCTCGGCGGGCTGTGGCTACATCCTTCATCCCGAGCGACGCGGCAACACCGGCGGCCACATCGCGACCGGGTCGTTTGTGATGGACCTGCTGTGGTTGCTTCCCGGGATCGTCCCCGGTGTGGTCGCGCTGATCGTCGATTTCTCCAGCGGCGCGATCTACACGGGTGGGGGCCGGAGCGCGGCGATCCAGCTCTCCTCTCGGGGGCACGTCGCCGTCCGACTTCCCGATGCATCGACACCCGCCCGGCTCGAACTGCGCCTGGTGTCCGCCGATCATCGGGTCCTCGCAAAGCGGGTCGCGGTCGTCGGCCCCACCACCCGAGGTCAGTCCGTCGAGCTCGCGATCGACGCGTCGGCGCTGCCGAAGGCGCACGAGACGGTCTATCTCGAGGTCACCAACGCGGCCGGCACCTCGGCGCGGTTTCCGACGCCGATCGAGCTGGCGCGCTGATCATCGAGGTCGCGATCGAGCCGTGGGCCGCGACCTACGCCAAATGGCGTACGGCGACGCCCTCATCGTCCGGTCACGCTGTAAGTGCGGCCGCTGCGAAATGCGATCCGTTAGCGCGATCTGCGCCGTTCGCGAAACCAGTTCGCGATCACGCGGGTGCCGAATTCTCGTTCGTCGGCAGTTCGTCGGTCTCGCTGCTAGCCGTGGCGGTCGTCCCGCGAGCGTCCCGAGATGGTCTCGACGGCTCGCTCGAGCTTCGCGACCGCGCCATCGATCGCCATGTGTACCGAGTCGGCATGATGGGTGACGGCGATCGGTTGGCGACCCGCCAGCCGGACCTCCATCATGCAGCGCTTGTCGTCCTGACCGGACTTGTCGCCGTTCTCGTCGCTGAGATGAACCTCGACGCGCGTCACCCGATCGCCGAAGCGGCTCAAGGCTGCCTCGACGACGGCTGACACGTGATTCGAGAGACCCTCGTGTGCCTCGATGTTGTGGTCTGTATTGAGCTGGATCTGCATGGGGCTTTCGTGAGGGCTTTCGTGAGGTGGGAGCAAATGGAGTCGGAAAGGATTCTCACTCGACATCGAGCCGGTTGTCGATCGTCTCGATGCCCTCGATGAGACTCGCCACATCGGAGGCCCCGGCGCCGACGTGGTCAACCTCGTCGCTGGGGAGGTTGCGGTGTGCCCGGACGGGTCATCACGATCTGGAACAGCTGCTGGGCGCGGGCACGAAACGCACCCGCGCTCGCGAGCAGGTAGTACTTCCACATGCGATAGAACGGCTCGCCGTAGCGCGTGCGCAGCGTCGGCCATGCGGCGTCGAAGTTGTGCCACCACGCCATCAAGGTGCGATCGTAGTCCTCGCCGAGGTTGTGCACGTCCTCGGGCACGAACACGCCCTCCATCGCCGCGATCAGCTGGGTCAGCGTCGGCAGCACGGCGTTGGGAAAGATGTACTTGTCGAACCAGGGCTCGAGGTGGGTGCGCGCGTGGTTCGAAGCGATCGTGTGGACGAACGCGATCCCGCCCGGCGCGAGGCAGCGCTCCGCGAGCTCCATGTACGCGCGGTAGTTCTTCGGGCCGACGTGCTCCATGAGCCCGATCGAGACGACCGCGTCGTAGCGGCCGGTCGCATTGCGGTAATCGTCGAGCCGGATCTCGATCGGCAGGTCCGGATAGTGGTCGTGCGCCCACCGGACCTGCTCGCGCGACACGGTGTATCCGACGACCCTCGCGCCGTAGTGCTCCGCCGCGTACGCCGCGAAGCCGCCCCAGCCGCAGCCGAGATCGAGCACGGTCGTACCGGCCCGCAGCCCGAGCTTCTTGCACACGAGCTCGAGCTTGGCTTCCTGGGCTTCGTCGAGCGTGCGCGCGGTCGGCCAGTAGGCGCACGTGTACAACAGCCGGCGGTCGAGCATCGCCTCGTAGAGATCGTTGCCGATGTCGTAGTGGTGCTGGCCGTTGCCGAACGAGCGCGTCTTGTTCTGCAGGTTCACGACGCGCGCACGCAGGGCGTGGGCGAGGACCAGCCAGTTCTCGGGAAGCGCCTCGCCGAGCTGCGCTCGCATCAGGCGATCGACCGTCTGGTCGAGGGCCGGCGCGTCCCACCACCCGTCGACGTACGACTCGCCGACCCCGAGTGTGCCGTCGCGCAACACGCGCTCGTAGAACCGCGCGTCGTGGATCTGGATGTCCCATGGATGATCCCCATCGACCGTCACGCCGGCGGTTGCGAGCAGATCGCGACACAACTCGGGCGCATGGCGCGGGTCGAGCGCCGACCACAGCCGGCTCGCCACGCCGGTCACGACGTCGCCTCCACGCCGTCGTGCCGTCGGCGCGCGAGCAGGTGATCGAGCAGCCGCGGCGCGGGTAGCCGCGCGCCCGAGAACATCCACGCGAACACCCGCGCGATCGCGGGTCCCGCGAACGGCAGCTCGCGCCCTGCGGTCGCCGGCCATCGCCGCCGGACGGAGCTCGCCGCGGCAAGCGTGGCATGGAGCCGCCGGTAATCCGCGAGCACCGGATCGCGGCGCAGCCGATCGATGTAGCTCGCCGGCTCTCCCGCGACGAGCGCCTCGCCGAGATGCCGGCCCGAGATCGCCGCGGGCAGGATGCCCTCCGCGGTCACGGGGTGCGCGAGCCCGAGTGCGTCGCCGATCGCGAACGCGCCTCCACGCCCGTCCGCATCGATCTGCGCGGCACGGTCGAGATGCGCCGGATCGAAGCGGTAGTACGAGTGCCCCTTGACGTGCGCGAGCGCCGGCTCGGCCTCGTCGGGGATGTGTCCCGCGGCGCGAAAGTACTCGTGGGTGCGCCCCCACGCCGCGCGAGCTCCGTGCGCATCGAGCGTGCCGCTTCCGACGTTCATCCAATCGGACTTGGGGACGTTCCAGCCGTAGCCAGCAGCGTCGTCGAACAGGAGCAGCTCGGGCTCGCCGTCCTCGCCGATCCGGGTGCGCGCCACCGCGGCGGCGTCGGTTTGGAGCTCGAGCTCCTGCACGCCGACCGGGGGAGTCGGCCGCACCGGCGCGAGCCATCGCGCGACCGGGCAGTGCGTGCCGCCGGCACCGATCAGGACGCGCGAGCGCACCCCACCGATCGACCACACGCCATCGCCATCGCGCTCGACCTGCTTGACGGCGATCCCGAGATGCAGCTCTGCCCCCGAGCGGCGCAACAGGAAGTCATCCAGCTCGTAGCGCCGGATGAACCAGCCGTGACACGGGATCGCATGATCCCTCCCGCGATAACGGACGTGGCAGGTGCTCCATTCCCAGAGCCCGCCCGGATACTCGCGAGGCGAAAAGTCGAGCACGTCCCAGATCCCCGGTGACAGCCAACCAGCACACAGCTTGACGCGCGGGAACTGCGCGCGATCGATCAACGCGACGCGCGCTCCCGACGCGCACAACGTTCGCGCGCAGGTGCTTCCGGCCGGGCCTCCACCCACGACGATCGCGTCCACGAGAGAGCTCTTCATACGCACGGTATTTTTGCGGGATGTGATGACGAGCCCGGATGCAGGTTCCGATCCGAAGCTCGACAACCGCTACTCGGTCGGAGCGGACTTGGCCTGTCTATGGCGATCCGCTCGGGACGGCCGGGTTGGCAACGGGCCGCAACAGCACACGCCCGAGCACCAGCGCCACCACCGCCGCGACGGCCGAGCCGATCAGGACCGCGACCGTCGCCACGTCTTGCAGCGCGGGGCGTCCCGCGAATGCCAGGTGCGCGATGAACAACGCCATCGTGAAGCCGATACCCGCCACGAGCCCGACCACGATCATCCCGTGCCAGCTCACGTCCGGCGGCAGGTCCGCGATCCGGAACTTCACGGCGAGCCTGGCCGCGAGCACGATGCCGACGACCTTGCCCAGCACGAGCCCCGCCACCAGCCCCACGACCACACGCGGCGCAGCGGCGATGTCCACGCGCCCGAAGTCGATCCCCGCGTTGGCGAGCGCGAACGCCGGCATGATCACGAACGCCGCCCACGGGTGGAGCGCGGATTCGACGCGCTCGACGGGAGACACCACCTCGCGCTGCGCGCGTCGCAACTCCGCCATCGGCTGGTCGATATCGTGGCTCGGTTCGACGAGCTTGAGCCGACGCGCGATCGTCCCCAGGTGCCGTTGGGCGGCCTCGAGAAACCCCTGGTGGCCGTACCACGTCTTGACCGGTGTCAGCAGGCCGACGAGGATCCCCGCGAGCGTCGGGTGAATGCCTGCCCATCGACATCCCGCCCAGATCACGAGCGCGGGTACGACGTACGCTACGACGCGACGGATCGCGAGCCGTTGCAGGCCGAGGATCGCGGCGACGCCGACCGCGATCAGCACGAGACCCCGCGGTTCGAGAGCCGCCGAGTAGAAGATCGCGATGATCGAGATCGCGACGATGTCGTCGATGATCGCGATCGCGAGCAACACCACCCGCAGGCTCGGCGCGATCCGGCTTCCCAGCAGGGCGAGCACACCGAGCGCGAACGCCGTATCCGTGGACACCGGCACGCTCCATCCGGCCCGTGCGTCGCCGGGCCCGATCAGCAAGTAGATGGCCGCGGGGACCGCCATGCCTCCGACGGCAGCGATCACGGGGAGGGACGCGCGACGCAGGCTACTGAGCTCCCCGCCGAAGATCTCTCGTCGGACTTCGAGGCCGATGACGAAGAAGAAGATCGCCATCAGGACATCGTTCACGAACGCGTGCAACGTCATGCTGGTTGTCAGGTCGCCGACGCCCACCACGAGGGGTGTCTCCCAGAAGGCTTCGTACGTCGAGCTCCACGGCGTGTTGGCCCACACGAGCGCGATCGCGGCAGCGAACAGCAGCAGGATCCCACTCGCCGCCTGGACGTGGATGAACCGCTCCAGTGGTCTCATCACCGCGCGGGAAATGCGATGTCCGCGCGCCGATGCGCCTGGCGGAAGCTCGGTGACCTCCGATGACGGTCGATCGCGCATGCCTTCGACTGACGTTGCATCGCGTGTGCCTGCGACAGCTTCGTACGAGCAGCGAGTGCGCATGTTGCGTGACGAACGCGCTGACGTTGCGCGAACCGCGCCCGCGAAGAACCCACGTGCCTGTGGTCCCGCGGACGAGCCAGGGATCCGGCACGGCACTCGCAACAACCGCAGACGCTGCCCTGGAAGGAGCAACGTCGATGACCACCAAGACCGCCCACGTGATGGAGAGCAGCGGCACTCCAGACACGACACCTGCACACCGAGGACGCGTGACGAAGTTCTTGTTGAGCGCACCGAAGTTCCATCTCGGGCTGATCGTCGTGTTGCTGGCGACGACGGTGGGGTTCGCGGTCTGGCGATCGGTGTCGATCCATCGTCTCGAGGACGAGATCGCGATGACCGAGCAGCGAGCTCGCAACGCCATGGTCGCGCAGTCGGGTGAGCTGCTTCAGCTGACGGCGATCCCGCTGGCGTGGGCGATCCGCGGCGAGGTCCTGTCCGGCGGCACGCAGAACATCGACGCGTACATGGAGAAACTCGTACATGCGAAATACGTCAAACGCATCGTGTTCGTGGACGCAGCCGGCAAGATCGTGTCGTCCACCAACAGCAAGCTGAAGGGCCAACCGGCAGCGACGGCATTGCCCGGAGTCGACATGGCGGCAACGAATCCTCGCATCGACGAATCCGGCGGCGACCTTCGAGTGGTCGTCCCGGTGATGTCGTTCGAGCGGCAGGTCGGAACGCTCGTGCTCGACTACTCCTCCCGACGCGCGATCGACGCGAAGCTCGGAGACGAGTGAAGAGCGAAAGTCCTCACGCGAGCGGACGTCGATATCACGCGCCTCGTTCGGGCATGGAGGTATGCAACTTGCATCTTCGACTGGCATGAGACCCGAGCCCAAACGCGAGGAGAGCTCGTCGAGAAACCACCCGATCGCCCACGCCACCGAACAAGAGATTTCGCGGTTCGAATCGGAGGGCGGATCGACCGCGCCGATCGCCGGTGAACTCGCTCGTCCGCCGGTGCGTGGGTTGCGGCCGCGCGGCTCGGACCAGCGTGGACGCATCCTGATCCTGTTTGCGACCCGGCAAGATCACACACGCCTGATCGCGGACGCCCTCGCGCGACGGCTTCGCAGCCACGGCTTCACCGTCGAGATCGGCGATACCAATGCCGGCGTGATGCCGCCACCGCAAGACTACGACGTCGTGACCATCGGTGCGCCGATGATCTCCGGGCACGAGAGTCGGCAGCTCGGCGACTATGTCGCGACCCATCGCGACGCGCTGGAGCGGATCCCCTCGGCGATGTTCCTCGTGAGCGAGTCGGGCGAGCCGCAAGATCACGCCCCCACGGTCGTCTTGGAGCAGTGCCGACACGTGTTCGGCTGGCAGCCCGGCCTCGCGGCCGCGTTCGCGGGAGGCGTACCGGCTCCGCGCGACGGCATCCTCTCTCGACTCGCGAGATGGCTGGGATATCGAGGCGGATCTCGACTCGGCGGCGCACATCCCACGGACTGGCACGATGTCGAACGATTCGCCGACGCGATCGCGACCGAGCTCGCGGGTGCCGCGATCACCGCAGGACGTACCGAACCACACTCCTTCGGCGACTAGCGATCGAGCGGAACGACCAGCCGCGGGCGTGGTGGTTGCGGTGCGCGACGCGGATCGCCGGCGACGAGCGGAGCGATCGCGGTGCCGAGCGCGGTGAACTCGACGATCGGTGGACCCGATGCGCCGGAACCGCCGTACACCGACTCGTCGACCGTCATGCCGACGATCCCCGTCGGGCTGTCGGCATGTCCGGGTGGGAAGTGCGCGAACAGATCGTGCTGCAACCGTTCCATCGCCAGCTCGCGCGCGTCGAAGAACGCCTGGGTGAACGGCGCGATCTCGTCGTCGCGATCGCGATACTGGCGGAGCACCCGCGGATCGAGACCGTAGACGCAGTTGCCCATCGCCACGGTGATCGGTCGATAGCCGGCGGACAGCAGGGTCACGAAGTCGCCGCCCGACAGATCGCTATCGAACGGATGCCCGTTCTGGAGGCGCAAGCTCGGCGATCCGCGAAGCGCTTCGGGAGCGTGGTTCGCATCGAAGCTCACCGCGGTACCGACGGCGACGCACTTCGCGACCTGACGACCACCTCGCCACACGTGGTGCTCGACCTCGAGCCGGACGTCGACGACTCCTTCGGCCTCGAGCCGCGCGGCTTGCTCGCGCATGCGTTGGATCGCGAGATGCCGCGCGTTGCGCATCGCCTGGCTCAGCACCGTGATCTCCGCGGTCGTCACGGTCCAGTCGTATTGCGACCCGGCGTTGAACACGCACGAGCCGATCACCAGGCCCCGCGGCAAGAAGCCGAGGCGGGCGAGCGCGAGGAACTCGGTGACGCCGAGCTCGGAGAGTGCCGGCTTCATGGTACGGACTCTCGCATCCGCAGCCTGCGGCTCCGGACGTCCACGGTCATTGGTGTCCCTCCGACTTGCGCGCGACGACATCGTTGGCCGCGAGCACGAGCACCGGATCGGGAAGCTCGCCACCGTCCCCGGCGACGACCGCGGTCCCGATCACGAACAGCTCGATCACCTCGCCGGTCTGCAGCGCCGCGTTGCCGATGTTCCACGGGTTCGTACGCCACGAGTGCTCCCGCTCGGCCACCGTCACGCCGACGATCCCGGTGGCACCGAGCGCCTCCGCCTCGTCCTGGAGACGTTCGATCGCGAGCTCGCGCGCGTCGTACAGCGCGTGGGTGTAGCCCACGAGCTCGCAGCTCTGCGACCGCCGACTCTGCAACATGTGCGGTGGCACGTAGTACACGCAGTTTCCCATCACGAAGCCGACCGGCCGATACCCACACTGGACCAGCATCCAGAAGTCCTGCCCCGAGAGGTCGGACTGGAACGGCTTGCCGGCGGCATTGCGGAAGCTGCCGCCACTACCGCGATGGCGCACGGCGGTGCCGATCGCGATGAACTCGGCCGTGTTCGTGCCGAACGCGAAGCTCGCCCGCGACGTCACCTGATCCCATGGCGCGAGCGGAACCTGGGCCCAGCCCATCATCGCGCACCACCGCTGCCACTGCTCGGTCGCGAGCTCGCGCCAGCCCGGCCACCACCCCGCCGTCGGCACCGTCGTCGCGAGCGGGCGGCGGAAGCCTTGCTTCTTGGACCACTTCGACCACGTGCGGTACTGCTGCCACTGCTGGCGCTGCGGATCGAGCGCGAGGTTGACGGTGAGCCGCACGCCGATGATGCCGTCGGCATCGAGCGCCGCGGCCTCCTCTTCCATGCGATTCATCGCGAGCTCGCGCGCGTGATAGAGCGCCTTCGTGGTGGCGACGAGCTCGTGCCCGGGCTGATCGCGCGCGAGCTGCGGTGGCGCGACCTGGTAGATCGACGTGCCCATCACCATGCCGACCGGATCGAAGCCGGCCTCGCGCACCAGCACGAACTCGTTGATCGACAGGTCGCTGGCGAACAGCTTCCGCGCGCGCATGTCGGCGAGCCGCTCGCGCGCGTGAACGGGAAGATCGGTCGGCTCGGTCATTCGCCCCTCGCCTCGTCCGCCTCGAGCGCGGCCTCCTGGGCTTCCTCGGCGGCGATCTCGATGTCGTCCGCGTCGTCCTCGGCATCGATCAGCGCGTCACGCCGTCTCCCGACGGGGGTCACCGACAACATGAACGGGGGAATCGCGTGGGCCCGCTGGGTCTGGTGCTCCGGGATCCGGCGAATCCCGGTACCGAACCAGCTGACGTCGACGTCGAGATCGTCGAGCTCGCACCCGCCGAACCCGCACGGCACCTCGCGCACCTCGACCTCGATGTCGCTACCGACCACGAACTCGGCGTGCGCTCGCTCGGCTTGCGCGAGCAATCGTTGCGCGGCGATCGATCGCGCCTGTTCGACCGCATAGCTCGCCGTGGTGAGCTCCAGACATTGGTTGCCGTAGCCCTTGGTGACGTGCCAGACGTGGTAGCGACAGAACTCGAACAGGAACGCGCACGGCTCGAAGCCTTCCTGCGCGAGCGCCCACAGCTCCTGGCCCGAAAGGTCCGTGATCACCGGTTGCCCGGGCGGGTGCGTGATCCACGGGGCGCGCACGGCTGTACCGACGACGGTGAACTCGAGCACCTCTCCGCCGTCATCGCCGCCCTTGCCCTGCTTGCCCATCGTGATGGCTCGATCGCGCAGGTGGACGCCGATCACGGCATCGGCCCCGACGAGCGTGGCCTCCTGGTAGAGACGCGAGACCGCCATCCGGCGGGACTCGCGATGGGCGTCGCCGATGACCTCGATCTCGGAGGTGCGCCCCTTGTAATCGGGGATCTCGCCGACGTGGTAGATGCAGCTCCCCATCACCTGCGAGATCGGCGCGCACTTGGCATCGCGTGCGAGCAAGAACTCGCTGACCGAGAGGTCGCTGGTGAACAGCCGGCGATGCTCGCCGCGTTCCTCGGCGAGCCGTTCCTCGGCGCGCAGAGGAATCCCGCCGCGCTTCACGCGCTCGAGGCTGGCTTCGAGATCGATCGGAGTGCGTGGCATCAGTCGCCCACGGTGAGGATCAGCGCCGGCTTTTCGATGTGGTGATCGTCGCGGATCGGGACCACGGCGGTTCCGACGGCGGAGAACTCGAGCACGCTCGGTCCCCACGTGTGGTTGTTCTCGTCGACGACGACCCCGACGATGCCCGCGGCCTCGAGAGCCTCGGCCTCGACCTGCATGCGCTCCATCGCGAGCTCGCGGGCGTCGTAGAGCGCCTGGGTCGGCCCGACGAGCTCCTGGTTGTCGACCGGCACGCTCCCCGGCGGCTGGCCGACCGCGTAGACGCAGTTGCCCATCACGAACCCGACGCGGGCGATAGCCGGCCTCGAGCAAGGTCCAGAAGTCCTGACCCGACAGGTCGCTCGTGAACGGGCGGTTCTCGGGACCGCGAAAGCCCGGCGCATCGGCCTTCACCGCGGTGCCGATCGCCATGAACTCGATCACGTTGGCGCCCCACGCGTGGACGTTGAGGGTCAGCCGAACCGCGACGATGCCATCCGCACCGAGCTCGTCGGCCTCCTCCTCCATGCGAACCATCGCGAGCTCGCGCGCGCTGTACAGCGCCTGCGTCATCACGGTCAGCTCCTCGTTGATGCCGTGACGGATCTGCTGGAGCCCGATGTTGAAGATGCTCGAGCCCATGACCAGCCCGAGCGGTTGGAATCCGGCCTCCTTGACGAGGAGGAACTCGTTGACCGACAGGTCACTCGTGAAGAAGTGGTGCTCGCGCATCTCGGCGAGCCGCTCGCGTGCGTGTTGCGGCAGATCGTCGAGCTTGGGCCGCAGGTGTGGCTGTTGCATCACTCTCCCCTGAGCTGCGCGAGCACCGACGCGACGCGCGCGTTGGTGTTGGCGTGTTCGGCCATGGCCTCGGTCAGTCGCTGCACCCACTGATCGAGCGGCAGCGTCTTGGTCCTCAGCGCGACGCCGCGCACCAGCTTCTTGTACTGCGCGACGAAGCCTCCGCGCAGCTCGCGCTTCGACACGTACAGGTGTGGATCGAGGTTGATCTCGACGAGGATGATCTGCGTGCCCTCGTGAAGGACGCGCGTGCGGTCGGGAAGCGCCTCGAGCAGCGAGCGCGCGAGCCCCGCGATGAACGCCTCGACGTTCGACAGGTCGAGACGCAGGCCGGCCGCGAGCTGCTCGCTGTCGATCGCGACCTGCTTCTCGGCGGAGCAATGCTCGCACGTGTAGCGCCGGCCATCGGGGTGCGGCTTCATCGTCGCGCCGCATTCGTCGCAACGGATCTGTGTGGTCATGCGGTCCTCACGGTGGTCTGCACGAAGCCGGTGCCGGGTCCGACGATCACGAGCTTCGCGCGGTTCTTGGGATCGACGCGGAGCTCGACCGTGGCGCCGGGCAAGACGTCGCGTACGAAGTTGATCGGGATCGCCGGTCGCGCGGTGACCTCGTACGGCGGCCTGCCGGGAATCTCGACATCGACCCGGATGCTCCGCACCTCGAATCGACGCTGGACCGTCCCCACCTTCGTCCCCCTCCGAGAAACCTGGAGCAAGATGCCGCGCGCCGGGATCCCGTTCGCCACGAGGCGATCGAACCCCCGCGGCGAGCCGATGCCGGTCGCCCCGGCCACCACCAGCGTCACGATAATGATCGCGACGACCAGGCCGACAACTGCACCCATGGCGGTGAGCCTACGCCTCGCACGCGGTCGAGTTCAAACGCGCCGCCGTGTCGTACGGACACACCCCGCGCAAACGAAACCAGGCAGCGTTGCCGTGTGGGACGAGCGCGAAAGCGCGACGTCCCCGGATGTTGTCGACCGAGTGCGCGAAGGGGGACTCGCTTCCCGACGAGTGCGCGCCAAAGGCGTGCACTGCGGGACGGAGAAGCCCGCTTCGCCGCGAAGTCGAAAGAACATCCGGGGACGAGCGCGAAAGCGCGACGTCCCCCGACTGAGTGCGCGAAGGGGGACTCGCTTCCCGACGAGTGCGCGCCAAAGGCGTGCACTGCGGGACGGAGAAGCCCGCTTCGCCGCGAAGTCGAAAGAACATCCGCGGGACGAGCGCGAAAGCGCGACGTCCCCGGATGTTGTCGACTGAGTGCGCGAAGGGGGACTCGAACCCCCACGGTGTTACCCACTAGCACCTCAAGCTAGCGCGTCTACCAATTCCGCCATCCGCGCGCTGATTGTCAGGGGGGATGGTTTAGGTGGTTTCGGCAACGGCGTCAAGCACCGCATACTGCGCTCCGCAGTGTCGTTCTCGCCGCGGCATCCCAGCCCCACCCATCCGCTCTCGCGGGCCAGCCTGGTGATCGGGCTGTACGGCGCGATGGCGCTGGTCTCCCTCGTCATCGCGGCCGGCCGGGGCAACCCGGACCTGTACCGGCTCGACGGGGACGTCCCGGCGGCGATGCTGCTGGGCGGACCGCTGATCGGGTTCGCGCTCGGGGTCGGGGTCGTCGGCGCGACCCGCCTGGCGACGGCGCGGTTCGAATGGGCCCGCGACCTCCACGCCAGCTTCCGGGACCTGCTCGGCCCGTTGACCGGACGCGAGATCCTGATCCTGGCGCTGGCGTCGTCGATCGGGGAGGAGATGCTGTTCCGCGGGGCGCTGTTGCCGTGGTTCGGGGTCTGGGTGCAGGGCATCGTGTTCGCGCTGTTGCACGTCGGGCCGGGCCGGCGATTCTTGCCATGGACGATCTCGGCGCTCGGCCTCGGGTTCGCGTTCGGCTGGCTGGCGGTATGGACGCGCAACATCGGCGGCCCGATCGCCGCGCACTTCGTCATCAACTTCATCAACCTCCGCTACATCGTGCGGGTCGGCATGCCGAAGCGTGGCGGGGACGTCGCGCGCAACGCGGAGCGATGACGAAGCCGCTGTTCGTTCCCCGTCCCGATCGCCTCCCGACGAAGTCGCGGATCGAGCGCCCCGACGAGATCCGCGACGTCCTCGCCGTCGTCCGGCTGCGTGGAGGTGGGGTGCGCGAGCTGGTGATCGGCCTCGACCTCGGCCGCGTGATCCGCGTGGTCGGGACCCGCGACCTCCCGAGCCGCGCTCGCAAGCAGCTCGCGTATCACGAGGAGCACCGGCCGATCGTCACGATCCGTGCGGACGCGCTGTACGTGATGGACGTGCAGGCGATCGAGCGCCAACCCGACGCGCCCGGCGCGGACGACCCGCTGTTCCTCTACGGCGTCGTGCGCGGACCGTACCCGGAGGCGCTGTCGACCGGTGTCGCCGGCATCGAGGGCCGGCTCGCGACGACGCGCGGACCCCTGCTCGATGGTCTGCTCGGCGGGATCGAGCGCGCGTTCGTGTACGAGCACGGTCGCTGCGGCACCAGCTGCACCAACGTGGCGCTCCCGTTCGATGCTGCGTCCAGCCAGCGGGCGGTGGTGCTCGCGTTCCCGCTGGTCCCGATGGGAGAGGACGGCTCGAACGAGGTGGTCGCGGCGCAGCTGATCCACGACGTGCTCGGCGCGATGCGAACGGACCTCGGCGACGACCTCGCGACCGATCCGGTCCCGGTCCCGAACCGCACGACGTACGAGAACGAGCTCGTCGCCGCGGGGTGGAAGATCAAGGGAGACGTCGCCACCCGGCGCGCCGGCCGCGGTCGAGGGCTGGCCTCGCTGTTCACGCCCGCACGTCACCAGAAGCTGCCGGCGGAAGCCTCGCTCGACGACTACGCGACCTTGATCGCCAAGCACCTCGCGCGCCTGCCGAGCTGGCCGAACCCGGCGCGGTCGCTGCTCCGCGCGAAACTCGGGATCGGTCGCGTTCGCAAGCGCACCAAGACCCAGCCACCACCAGCGACCAAGCCGCCGCGCGGCCGCAAGCGCAAGAAGGCCAAGCCGCGCGCGGCCCCTCCGCCCCCTCCTCCACCGTCCCGTCGTCGCCCGCGCACCACGGCACGCGGACTGACGGCCCCCAAGCGGGCCGAGTGGATCCGCGAGCTGGTCGAGGATCACGTCAAGCCGTCGCGGGCCCGTCCCCGTGTCACCACCCCCGCGCGCGCCACCGGCTCGCGGGTCCCGAAGTGGATGCTCCAGTTGTTCGGCCACGACGACTGAGCGCACGCAGTTGCCCGGATCGCGGTCCTGGCGGACGATCGCGCGATGCCGCACGACGACGAAAACGCGGACACCGAGATCGACCCCGCATCGTCCGACGCCCTGACGGCGCACGAGCGACCGGGCGCGCCGCGAGCACGCGCGCCGCAGACGGGCCTCGGTCGCTACGACCTCGGCGAGATCCTCGGCCTCGGCGGCATGGGCGAGGTGGTGTCCGCGCGCGACGAGCACATCGGCCGCGAGGTCGCGATCAAGCGCATGCGCGCCGACAGTCCGTCGCCGCAATCGATCGCGCGGTTCCTGCGCGAGGCCCGGATCCAGGGCCAGCTCGAGCACCCGGCGATCGTGCCGATCCACGAGGTGTCGCGCGACGGCAACGGCATGCCGTACTTCGTGATGAAGCAGCTCACCGGCATCACGCTCTCGGACGTGATCCGCTCGCTCGCCGAGGGCGACCCCGAGACCGAGGACGTGTTTTCGCGCCAGCGACTCTTGCGCGCGTTCGCCGAGGTCTGCCTCGCGGTCGAGTTCGCGCACTCGCGCAACATCATGCACCGCGATCTCAAGCCGGCGAACATCATGCTCGGCGACTTCGGCGAGGTCCACGTGCTCGACTGGGGCATCGCGCGCGCGATCGACGAGGCCCCCGAGCGCGAGAGCGCCATCGACGTGGTCACCAGCGAGGGCGAGCACACGGCGGCCGGTACCACGCTCGGCACGCCGGGATACATGCCTCCCGAGCAGCTGCGCGCCGATCCGGATCTCGACCAGCGCGCCGACGTCTACGCACTGGGCTGCATCCTGTTCGAGATCCTGACGCTCAAGCCGCTCCACCCGCGCAACGCTCCGACCGCCCAGGTCGAACGCACACCCTCGTTGCGCGCGCGCGATCGCGACATCCCACCGGAGCTCGACGCGATCGTACTGACCGCGACCGCGTTCGAACGCGAGGACCGCTACGCCTCGGCGCGCGACCTCGGCGATGCCGTGCAGCGGTTCCTCGACGGCGATCGCGATCTCGCCCTCCGCAAGCAGCTGTCCGCGTCCGAGCTCGGCGCGGCGCGGACGTCGCTCGATGCCGGCGATCACACGGCCGCGATGCGCTCCGCGGGTCGCGCGCTCGCTCTCGATCCCTCGAACCGCGGCGCCGCCGATCTGGTCGGACGGTTGATGCTCGAGCCGCCGAAGGAGGTCCCGCCCGAGGTCGACGAGGCGCTCGACGCCGCCGACCTCGACGCGCTGTACGCCAGCCGCAGGCTGATCTCCGGCGGCGGCACCGCGTTCCTCGCGTTCATCCCGATCCTGGTGCTGATCGGGTTCCACGATCCGGGGCTCGTGGCGATCGGCGTGGTGCTCGCCCTCGGCGTGATGGCATGCGGCTTCGCGCCGAAGCAGCACATGATCCCGATGTTCCGGGTCTCGGTGATCGCGACGATCCTCGCGGTCGGGTTGGTCGGGCGCGCGATGGGGCCGTTCCTCGTCGCGCCCGGACTCGCCGCGGTCACCGGCATGACCTATTCCAGCCACCCCAAGCTGGCGCGACCGTGGTTCTTGATCGGCGCGTTCGTCGTCGTCGTGCTCGGACCGGTGGCACTCGAAGCCTTCGGCGTGCTGGCGGCGAGCACCACGATCTCCGGCGACACGATCACGCTCCACCAGATGGCCACCCACCTCGATCCGCTCGGCACCCAGCTCGCGTTGATCGCCTACACGATCCTGCTGGTCGGACTCGCCACCGTGTTCGGCGCCACGCTCACCAAGTCGCGACGCCTCGCGCAGCGCACGGCGGAGCTCCAGCGCTGGAAGCTCAGCCAGCTCGTGCCGCACGCCGAGTAGGTAGCGGCTAGCTCTCGGCCCACACCGCGAGCTCGTTGCCGCTCGGGTCGCGGAACTGGAACCGGCGACCGCCGGGGAACTCGAACGGCTCCTTCGAGATCGTACCGCCCGCGGTGCGCACGGCCGCGAGCGTGGCGTCGAGGTCGCGCGAGAACAGCACCACGAGCGGACCGCCCGGCGTCACGCGCTCGTCCTTGCGAAACCCACCCGCCTCGCCGCCGCCCTGCTTGACGATGCCGGCGTAATCGGGGCCGTAGTCGTTGAACGTCCAGCCGAACGCGGCGCCGTAGAACTGCTTGGCGGCAACGACGTCGGTGACGGCGATCTCGATGTAGTCGATGGCGTGGTGGACGTGGGACATGGCCAGGTTCTCCGGTGGCGCGTGGACAGACGGTTGTCAGTTATCCGTGAATCATCCGGGCATCCACGGCCCGCCGGTCGCGGCGTCGACGTGGCCGAACCGCAACTTCCCACCGGCGATCTCGATCGTCCCGAACACGATCGGGAGCGAGAACCGGCGCGGTCCGACCGAGCCCGGATTGAAGATCGTGATGCCTCGATCCTCGCCGACGAACGGCACGTGCGAGTGACCGCACACGACCAGCTTGGCGGCCTCGTCGTTCGCGCGCTTGACGACCTCGCGGCGAAGTCGCGGCCCGGCGACGCCGATGTGAACGAGCAGCATCCGCAGCAATCGCCCACCGGTGTCCGGGTCGACCACATCGATCGTCCGGTGATCCGGAATCGCCTCGCCGTGACCGTCGATGTTGCCGCGAATCGCGTAGAGCGGCGCGATGGCGGCCAGCTGGTCGAGCACGTGGAGGTCGCCGATGTCGCCGGCGTGGAGGATCGCGTCGGGCGCCAGCGCTCGAACCTTGTCGAGGCTACCCGGGTGCGGCACCGAGTGGGTGTCGGCCACCACGGCGAGGCGCAGCGAGCGGTCGGGACGGAGCGAAATCGTGTCGTGAGCGATCATGTCGGGCCAACCCAGCCGGGTCAGGTGACGATTGTGAGCTACGCGCGAGTCCCGGTGGGCCTGGTGCTCGCACCAATCCTGGGACAACGGTTCTCGCCTCGGCTCAAATCTTGCGCGGTGCGGCGAGGGCTGCCTAGCCTCGGTCATGCTACGTGCCCGCCGTCTGCTCGCCGTCGCGTCGTCGATCGGACTCGCGCTCGCTCTCGCCACCCCCGCTGCGGCGGACGAGACCAGCGCGACCGACAAGCTGCGGATCCTGTACTCGACCCGGTTCACGTTCACCGATAGCGGGCTTCCGCTGATCACGGTCGAGATCATGAGCCATCGGCGCGAGGCTCACATCCACGCGCGCGGCGGCATCGTGGTGCACCCCGACGGCAATGGTGGCTCCGCGATCGAGACCGAGGGCGGCGATTCCTGGACGATCACCGCCGAGAACACCAAGCCCGCCGTGCTCCGCGACTGGACGGTGGTCGAGACGCTCGAGCCCGAGGATTCGACCGGCGTCGCCGCGGCGCTCGCCCGCTGGAAGTCGCGCGGGTTCGAGCCGCGCTCGTTCGAGGTCGGCACGGTGTTCGGCGTCGACGGTGAAGTGATCGATAGCCGCGAGGTGCGGATCGCCGTCGATCCGGTGTCCTCGGGCGCGGGCGCCGCGCGTGCGGCGGCGATCGCTCGCCGGTTCGGCATCGAGACCAGCGTCCACCAGGAGCTGGTGCGCCGGCCGTCGGGTACGGTGGTGGCGCGCAGCGGCAAGACCACGATCAAGAACGCCTCGGTGCTGTGGTTCACGCCGCACCGCTCGCGCTCGACGATCACCGTCGAGCGGGTGCCGACCGGCACCGGCGGCTCGCAGCTGTCGACCGGTCTCGAGGATCGCCGGTACTGGGGCGCGGTGTACGCCACGCTCGATCACGACGGTGCGCTGGTGATCGCCAACGCCGTCCCCGAGAACAAGCTGCTCGCCGGGCTGGTGCCCGCCGAGATGTATCCGGACGCTCCGGCGGCTGCCCTCCAGGCGCAGGCGATCGCGGCGCGCACCGAGCTGCTCCAGAAGATCGGACGCCGCAACCTCACCGATCCGTTCCTGCTGTGCTCGACGCAGCAGTGCCAGGTCTACGCCGGCGCCGGCAAGGAGGACCCGCGCACCACGCGCGCGGTCGACGCGACCCGCGGCAAGGTGCTGCTGCGCGACGGCGGCGGCATGGTCGACATCCGCTACAGCGCGTCGTGCGGCGGCCACACCGAGAACAACGAGGCGATCTGGGGCGGCGAGCCGGATCCGTCCCTGCGCGGACGGATGGACGACCCCAAGGGCTCGATGTCCCGGATCACCGACGCCAACATCGACGCGTTCCTCGCCGGCGGCGACGCGAGCGACGCCTGGTGCGCGCACGGCAAGCTCGCCAAGAACCGGTTCCGGTGGACCGTGAAGGTCTCGGTGGCCGACATGACCTCGCGCGTCGCGACGCAGTTCCCTCAGGTCGGCCGCGTCGAGCAGCTGATCCCGAAGAAGCGCGGCGTGTCGGGCCGGATCGGCGTGCTCGCGATCCAGGGCAGCAAGGCGACCGTCCTCGTCGAGGGCGATCTCCGGATCCGCCGGCTGCTCGGTGGCCTCAAGTCGACGCTGTTCCAGGTGAGGCGCGAGGGCGACCGCTTCGTGTTCCGCGGCGCCGGGTTCGGTCACGGCGTCGGCATGTGCCAGGTCGGGGCGATCGGGATGGCCGCCGCCGGCAAGACCAACACCCAGATCCTCCACCACTATTACCGCGGCACGCACGTCCACAAGCTCTACTGATCGCGGCCGCTCGCGCCGGTGATATCGGCGTGAGGTCGGGGTACCCCGACGCGGCCACGTAGGATGGTCATGATGAAGACCATCCTGGCCTTGTTCGCGACCCTGGTGATCGGCTGCTCCGGCGGCGAGACCTGCAGCGGTGACAACTGCGTGTGCAACGGTGACTGCGCGCTGAGCTGCGACGACGGCGCCCCCAACTGTCACGTCCAGGGCGACTTCGGGAAGGCCGTCGACGTGTCGTGCAGCAACAACGCCGAGTGTCACGTCGAGTGCTCGCAGTCGTCGAGCTGCGACGTCGATTGCGGCGGCAGCACCGAATGCCACGTGACCTGCCCGGAGAGTGGCTGCACGGTCACCGCGTGCGAGGGAGACTGCGAGGTCACCTGCGGGCTGCTCGGCACGGCGACGATTTCCGGCACCACGGCAACCTGTCCGTAACAATCGATCGATTGCATCGGCCTCGGGGGGCCGTGGTATCTCCACGTCCATGCTGCTCCCGACGACCATGGTCGGTTCGTACCCGCGCCCGGCCTGGTTCACGCACCAGCTCGCCGGCAAGGACCTCCTCGAGGCGTTCAAGCTGGCCGCGCACGCCGAGGCGTTCCACGACGCCACGCGTGTCGTGATCGAGGATCAGGAGGACGCGGGCCTCGACATCCTGAGCGACGGCCAGATGTGGTTCGACGACTACCACATGGGGATCGGGTCGTTCCTCTGGTACTGGCTCGAGCGCACCCGCGGGTTCTCGAGCGAGAAGCTCCCCCACCCCGCGCGCGCCAAGGCCAAGGGGCGCGACGTGTGGGCGCTCGACGAGGCGGGTGGCGTCGCCGTCGACGGACCGATCGAGCGCGGGCCGGTGCGGATGGCGATGCTGTATCGCTGGGCGCAGGCGCACACGCCCAGGCCGATCAAGGCGTGCATCGGCGCCGGTCCCGTGCAGCTGTCCACGCTCGCCCACTTCCGCGGCGGTCCGGTCAAGAATCGCTACGAGCTGTCGCGCGCCCTCGCCGACGTGTTCCGCGCCGAGATCGCCGAGGTCGTCGAGTCCGGCTGCAAGCACGTGCAGCTCGAGGACCTCGGCGCGTGGATGCCGCACCTGTCGGGCGACAAGGACTACGACTGGGTCAACGACATCGTCAGCCGGACGATGGACGGCATCCCCGCCGGCGTCGAACGCGCGTGGCACTTCTGCATGGGCAACGCGTGGGGCAACAAGCTCGAGGGCCTGACGGCGGGCGGCTATCGCGAGATCCTCCCGCACTACCTCGCCGCGAAGGTCGATGCCTACGTCCTCGACTTCGCGTGCCGCGAGATGGAGGACGCCGACCTGCTCCGCCAGCTGCCGCCCGAGAAGAAGGTCCACGTCGGCGTGATCGACGTGCGCACCCTCGAGATCGAGCATCCCGAGCAGGTCGCGGAGCGGATCCGGAAGGTGCTGGCGCACATCGAGCCCGAGCGCGTCACGCTGACCACGGACTGCGGCCTCAAGCAGCTGCCGCGGACCTGCGCGATCCAGAAGCTGCGCGCGCTGGTCGAGGGGGCGGCGATCGTGCGCCGCACCCTGAAGTAGCGGGCTACAACAGCCCGCGGAGCGTGGTCGCGAGCGTGGCCTTGCCGCGCACCAGCTCGGGCGCATGCCACACCATGCGCCCGTCGTTGAGGGCGGTGACCATCTCGGCGTAGCTCGCGGCGATCTCGCGCGATGCTCCCATGCCGGTGAGCGCGTCGATCATCGCCGCCGGCGGCACCGTGACCGCCTTCACCGGCTTGCCCGAAACCTCGGCGATGGCATCGGCGGTGTCGGCGAGCGACGTCTCCTTCGGCCCGGCGAGATCGACGATCCGCGGCGATATCGCGGCCGGCCCCTCGACGAGCAGGTTGGCGGCGACCTTGCCGATGTCCGCGGTCGCGACCTGCGGGATGGCGAGGTCCGAACGCAGGCCGTAGTACAGCGCGCCCTGGTCGATCGCGCCCTTCAGCATCCCGCCCCAGTTCTCCATGAAGTAGGCGGCGCGGAGGAACGTCGAGGGCACGCCCGATCGAGCGAGCGCGTCCTCGAGCCGATGCAGGTAGACGACCGGACCGGTGCCGGCCTCGGCGTCCGCGCCCAGCGACGACAGCAACACGACGTGCCCCGGCTTGGCGTCCGAGATCGCCCCGACGATCGTATCGATCGCGCGGGTCTGGACCGCCTCGATGTCGGTCGTGCTCCACGGCGGTGGCGGCAGCAGCAGATAGACCCCGGTGGCGCCGGCGAGCGCGCGAGCGAAGCCGGCGCGATCGCCGAGCGAAGCCACGGCCACGCTCGCTCCCTTGGCCTTCCACGGCTCGCCCTTGGCGGCGTCGCGGACGACGACCCGTACCGGCTTGCCCTCGGCGAGCAGCGTGCTGGCGACGACCGAACCCGTGTGACCCGTAACTCCGGTGATGACGTACATGTCGAGCTCCTTGGTGATGTGCGTTGTGAAGACGCGGACAACCTGAGGCCATCACCTCCATCAGCCAAATCGATTGTGTGAATGACCTGTATTCGCGATGCTAATGGCGCCCATGCGGCTCGCCGGCATCGATCTCAACCTCCTGGTCGCGCTCGACGCGATCCTCGAGACCCGCAGCGTGACGGCCGCGGCGCGCCAGCTCGGGCGCACGCAACCCGCCGTCAGTCACGCACTCCGCAAGCTGCGCGAGCTCCTCGACGACGACCTGCTGGTGCGCACCCGCGACGGCATGCGGCCGACACCCCGCGCGCTCGAGCTGCGCCCGGCCGTGCGCGATGCGCTCGCCGCCGCCGAACGCGTCCTCCAGGCGGCGCCCGCGTTCGATCCGGATACCGCACGCCGCACGTTCACGATCGCGGCCCCCGACATGGTCGCGCTGCACTTCCTTCCCGGCCTGGCGAACCGGATGGCGGGGAATCCGCACCTCCAGCTCGCCTTGCTCCCGACGCCTGCCGACCGGATCGCCGCGCAGCTCGCCGACAACCTCGACCTCGCGATCGGCGTGTTCCGCGACCTTCCCGCCAACCTCCGCGACGAGCCGCTGTGGAGCGAGACCTTCGCGTGCGTGGTGCGCCGCGGCAGTCCCGGCGCGCGCGGGCGGTTCGATCTCGCGCGATACCTGTCGCTACGGCATCTCTTCGTCGCGCCTCGCGGTCGCGGTGGGAGCTCGGTCGACGACGAGCTCGCACGTCGCGGCGTCGCCCGCACGGTCGCGATCACCGTGCCTCACTTCCTGATCGCGCCACAGGTGATCGCGCAGACCGACCTCGTGTGGACGGCGCCCGTGCGCCTCGCCGGTGCGTTCGCCGACCAGGTGCCGCTGACGTTGCGCGAGGTGCCGTTTCCGATCCCCGGTTTCACCGTCAAGCTGCGCTGGCACGTCCGCCTCGATCGCGATCCGGGCATCGCGTGGTTGCGCCGGATCCTGCACGACATCGCGCCATGAGCGGCTAAATGCCCGCTCGCGACGTCAGGGCCAGTCGGCGACCGGCGGCGTCACCGCGGCGAGCGCGAGGTGCTGGAACCGGAACATCCGATCGCGCTGGTAGTCGCCGAGCATCTCGAGGGCCAGCTCGTTGAAGTCCAGCGAACGCACCCACCGGAACCCGCAGTCGTAGAGCAGCGGCAGGATGTCGTCGGTGCCGTACTGGATCGGCTCGCCGAGCTCGCCGACCAACGCACGGGTCTTGCGGTCGGCGTCCGAGATGCTCTGCCCGGCCGCGAACTTCTTGCCGACGAAGTCGAACGCGATCAGCGACCGCGGGTCGAGCCCGGTCGCCAGTCGCGATGCCGTGGCGCGCACCGCGGCCTCGCTGAGGTACGGCACCACACCCTCCCAGATCACGAGCGCGGGCTCGCGGACGTCGAACCCGCAGGCCGCGAGGCGCTCGATCGGATCCTCGCGCTCGAAGTTGCAGCTCGCGAACGTGATCGCATCGATCGGATACCCGGCGAGCCCGCCGAGCTTGTCGCGCTTGGCCGCCTGCGTGGCCGGATGATCGACCTCGAAGAACCGCACGCCGGCACGCGGCAGCCGCGCAGCACGCGTGTCGTAGCCGGCGCCGAGGATCACGATCTGGCGGATGTTCAAACGATCGACGGCCTGCGCGACGAGCCGGTCGAGGTACGCGACCCGGAGTGCGAGCCACAGACCCATCGGTGGGAACCGGGCATCTAGCTCGGTCGCGATCGCCTCGCCCTCGGGGCCGGCGATCGCCTCGGCCCACGGATCGACGAATAGCGGGTTGTCCCATGCGCTGGCGCGCGCGCGATACGCGCACACCATCAACGCGGTCTTCGACGCGGCAGTCGTGGCATCCACGCGGGCGGTGATACCACACGGCATTTTACAGCCGGGTTACGCGTTCACCGGCGGTGCAAGATCGTCGACTCGGTACCGACGATCCACAGCGACGAACCGGACCCGCCGGTGCCCATGAGCTGGATGACATTGCCGGCGGGCTTCTCGATCGTCCAGTCGGTCCCGTTCCAGTGGCCGACTCGCGTCGCTCCGGCGGCCCAGATGTCGTTCGACGACACGGGGTGGATCGACAAGAACCCGGTCGCGGGAGCCGCGTGCGGCGTCCACGTCGAGCCGCCGAACTCGAGCGTCTCCTTGTTGGACGTGAGGGTCGTGATCCAGACGTCGTTGGCCGCGAGTGCGACGATCGCGAAGTACGTGATCCCGGCACCGGGGTCGATCCCGGTCGTCCAGGTTCCGGTGAAGTGAGCGACCTGCGCGTTCTCGCCGGTGACCCAGACATCCGTCGGACCCGTACCCGACACCGAGAGGGGATGTCCGGTGAGGACGCGCGGCTCGAAGGTCGATCCGTTGTAGTGAACGACCTTGCCGGTCCCGACGATCCACACGTCGTTCGGCCCCGAACCCCACACCGCCTCGAGGTCGCTGGTGATGTTGCCGGTCGCGGTCCAGTCGGTGCCGTCGTAGCGCAGGATCGTGCCGGCATTTCCGACCGCCCACACGTCGGTCGAGCTCGCGCCCCACACGCCCTTGAGATCCTCCGAGGTCGGACTGTTCATCGCGGTCCACACGAGGTTCTGCCGGTGGAGGATCGTCCCGCCGTTGCCGACCGCGAACACCTCGTCGGTACTGGCCGCCCACACGGAACGCAAGATCGTCGGCGTTCCCGGCGCGGTCTCCGTGCACCACGTTCCCGGAACGCACGGATCGGGAGGCGCATCGACGACGGATCCATCCGCGCCGGTACCGTCCCCACCCGCACCGTCGCCCGCGCCGTCCCCACCCTGGCCGTCGCCAGGTGCGTCACTGTTCGACGACCCGCACGCACCCACCACCAACACCAAGGCGACCGCGAAGCACCTCACGGGATCACGCTACCAGAGTCGCCGCACTCTCCGGCGTGCGATCGCCACGGGGGTGGTGTGCTACGTTGGCCGTGTGGGGATCACCAAGCGCATCCTGGAGAGCGCCCAGTCCGGGCTCTCGCAGCTGACGTCGCTCGTGATCGCCGATGACGAGCCGCTCAGCCACGTCGAGAGCGCGGCGCTCCAGGCCGAGCTCACCGCACGCAAGGCCGGCCGCGAGAAGTCCAAACGCAAGCCGCTCGACAACCCGCTCGCGAAGATGGCGACCTCGAGCTCGGCTGCCCGAGCGGCCCGCGAGAAGGCCGCGCGCGAACGCGCCGCTCGCATCCACCGTGACCGCGACGAGCGGGCGGCCCGCCAGAAGGCCGCGGCCGACGACGCGTTCCGCAGGATGAAGGAGCAGGCGGCGCGTGGCGGATGGTCGTCGAGCTCGTCGGCGTGGTCATCCTCGTCCACGTCGTCGTCGTCCTCGAGCTCGTCGTCCCGCCGGCCACCTCGCGGCGCCAACGCGCAGGTCATCGAGTGGTACAAGGTCCTGAACCTGTCGGTCGACGCCGACCTGTCCGAGATCAAGACGTCGTACCGCCAGCTGATGCGCAAGTACCACCCGGACATGCACGCCGGGAACCCGCAGAAGCAGAAGGCCGCGAACGAGCTCTCGATGCGGGTGACCGCGGCCTACAACGGCCTGGTCGAGCACCTCGAGAAGAAGTGACCCGCGGCTGCGGTCGCTAGTCGGCGACGTAGGTCGTGATCACCTGCTGGTAGACGTGCGTGCGTCCGTGGTGGTGGTCGCGACAATCGTGGCCGTCGTGGTCGTGGTGATCGTAGTCGTCGTGATCGCCGCCACGCTTGTGGTGCTGGTGGGTGCCGAAGATCGGATCGGACGCGCAGTGGTTGTAGTAGGTGCCGTCCGCGTCGAAGCCCGCGCACGCGTGAAACGTCTCGATGTCGCTACACACACCCGCGTAGTGGAACCCGCACTGGGTGAGCCCGGTGTTGCCGTCGGGCTCGGCGCAGTCGCGCAGCACCAACCCACCGGTCTCGCCGGCCGCCTGATCGTCACCCATGCACGCGTTCCAATCGATGTCCTCGTTCTCGCCGACGAAGTAGTTGCCGTAGAACGCACCCTCCTGGAGCGAATAGTTCGCGATCTCGCTCGCGTCGGTCGCGAGCGCGCCATGGCGACCGCGTAGCGAGACTTGCACCGGCGTCTCGACGGCGTTGACACGCGCGAACAGACACGCACTCACCCAGCCCTTGCCGCGCTTGTCGAGCGGGTCGTCGAGCCAGTTGTTCGCCAGGCCGACCTCGCCCGGGAACTCCAGCGAGGACCCGAGCGTCGAGTCGTTGCACAGCTGATCGGGATCGTGGACGACCAGCGTCTGCCCCTCGGCGATCGCGCAGCTGACGATGAACGCGAGGACCTCGCGACCATCCTCGCTGCACACCAGATCCCCGGCACCGAGCGTGTTGAGCTCGAGCAGGTTCGCCGCCAGCTTGTTCGCCGCCAGCTTGTTCGCCGCCAGCTTGTTCGCCGCCAGCTTGTTCGCCGCCAGCTTGTTCGCCGCCAGCTTGTTGTCCACCACGACCGTCGACGATGACTCGCCGGTGTTCGGCGAATCGGTGGCACACGCACCCAAGGAAAGCCCCAACAAGATCGCTACGAATCGCATCGAATCCAGCTTCACGCATTTCAGATTCCATAGCAAGTTCGCTGTTTTGGCTACTGTGTAGGTGTAGCGACCCACATCCCACCGGGAAGTGGATACGGAGCCCACGACTCGACGTCGAGCGCGGGTCCATCGACCACCGCTCCGTGGATCGACGCGCGGCTATAGCCGATTGCGATGTCAACTTGCGCGGTTCCCTCGATCGCCGCGCGTACGGTTTCGACATCACCCTGTTGTTTCGGTGTCACCGCCAATACGGAATCGGGTGCGGACAAAGCGATCATGTAACCCAACGCCACGATCCGATCGGTCGCCGTCGCGACCCCGGAGGCATCCCCCTCGACGTAGACGACGATCACGTCGACCTCGTCGCCATCGGTGGGAGCGATCACCTGCGCGAGCGCTTCGTAGAGGGCTCGCGGACTCGGCAACCGCTCTTCGGGGTCGGGTGCGAGCGCACGTGCGATCGGATCGTCGATCGCCGGATCGATATCGACCTTGGCCGATGGCCGCGGCCGGGGACCGTGGACCTGCAAATAGCTCTGCACCACGCCCGGTGCACCGCCGAACGCGGGCACGCCGGTCAGCATGTGATACGCGAGCAAACCGAGCGCGTAGACGTCGGTCCTGGCATCGACCGGCTGCCCGCGCATCTGCTCCGGTGCCATCGCCGCGGGCGTGCCGAGCATGCTGCGCGACGAGGTCAGCCCCGGGCCGACCTGATCGACGAGCTTGACCAGTCCAAAATCCAGCAGCACGGGACGCAACGTGCCGTCGCTGTCGCGCGCGAGGATCACGTTCGACGCCTTGACGTCGCGGTGCACCAACCCGGCTTCGTGCGCGACCTGTAGCGCGTCGCACAGCGGCGCGAGGATCTCGAGCATCTCGGCGGGTGGCAGTGCCCCGCGCTCGTGCACGACGTCGCGCAGACTCGGCCCCTCGATGTACTCGAGCACCAGGTAGGGACGGCCGTCGGTGAGCGTACCGTTGTCGAGCGCGCTGACCACGTTGCGATGCGCGAGACGCTGGATCGCATCGAGCTCGCGCTGGAACCGCGTCAGCGCATCGATCGATCGCACGAGCTCGAGGTGAAGGATCTTGATGGCGACTCGCGTGTCGTCCGCCTCGCGATGCGCGGCCCACACCTGTCCGAACCCGCCCTCGCCGATCAATCGCTCGAGTCGGAAGCCACTGATCGTGGGGGCATCAGACGTGGTTTCCAAGCCCCCCGATTATCATCCATGTCGTCGTCGTATCGAAGAACTCTGGGGTGCGACGGTTGCGACTGGCGTGCGACAGCGTTCAGAGATCGGTCCGCCGCGACCAGATCGGGTGCTGGTGGGCCAGCTCGCGGAGCTCGTCACGGGTCGAGGGATCGAGCGCCCCGGAGCGGGCGACCAGGTACCCGAGCTCGAGGCGCAGATCCGAACCCAGCTCGCGGGTCGCCCCGAACGCGGACGACCAGTCGCCGGCGTCGCGCTCCTCGCTCGCGCACTCGAGCACCGCGAGCACCAGTCGATCGCTCGGCGATACGGTTTCGCGATCGATCATCGAGATCACTTCGCCCAGCTCGCGTAGCTCCTCGCGGGCCGCCAGGACTCGGCCCAGCAACAGCAGGTCGAGGTTGTCGTCGCCTTCACCGTGCCCGCGCTGGAGCGCCAGACTTCGGCGCGCGAGCTGTACCGCCTCGTCGAGGGCTCCTTGCCACAGCCGATCCTCGGCCAGGTTATAGGTCGCGATCCGCTCGAGCGTGGCCTGGCCGATCTCGCGCGCCAGCTGGATCACGACGCGAAGGTCGTCCGCGGTGCGCTCGACGGCGCCGCGCTTCGACCACAACCACGCCCGGTTCGCGTATGCGGCGCCCAGGTGCAGGCGATCGTCACGCGTCTCGCACAGCGAGATCAGGTCCGCGAACACGCGCTCGGCGTCATCGAGCGCTCCGATCTCGACCAGCGCTGGCGCGAGCAACACGCGAGCAATGGTCTCGACCTCGGTCCGCACCTGCTCGCTCGCGCGCGCCATCACGGCACGCAGGTGGGGCACCGCCTCGTCGAACTGCTGCCGGCGGAACAAGCTCCGGCCCTCGGCGAGCTCGACATCGAGCGCCAGCATCGGATCGTCGACGGCCTCCAGTCGCGAGCGCGCACGGGAGGCGACCGCGCTCGAGGTCTCGAAGTCGTCGACCCAGTCGAGGGCGGTCGACTTCTCGACCAGCGCGGAGATCTCGAGCGCCGGATCGCCGACGGTCGTCGCGATCGCGATCACCTCGTCGAGATCGATCAGCGCGTCACGCACCCGTTGCAGCCGGTAGCGTGCGCGGGCGCGTCCCAGCAGTGCGCGTCCGCGATCGAGATCGCGATCGTGGAGGTTGCGCACGGCGCCCTGCCACGCCTGGTCGGCATCGAGGGAGCGATGTGCATCGTGTGCGCGTGCCCCGAGCGCGGCGAACGCGGCCGCCGCGACTCGCGACTCGCCAACCGCTTCGGCGTGGCGCGCGATCCGCTCGTCGGCACCGGGACGGTCGGAGCGAGCGCGCCAGTACTCGAGCGCCGCCGCGTGCAGCGCTCGTCGCTCGGCCTCGTCGGTGGTCGCGTAGATGCCTTCCTCGAGCAGGGACTGCGGGAACGCCCATGTTCCGCGTCCCGAAACCAGGATCCGGTGGGTCTCGAGCTCCGCGAGCCCGACGTCCAGATCGACGGTGGTGGTCGCGCTGCCGTGGTGCTCGGCGATCTGGATCACCGCCCCGAGCTCGTCGCGATCGAGCTCGTCGCCGAGGATCGCGCACACGCGCGCCAGCGAGACGAGCTCGGGACCGAGCCCGGCGAGCTCTCGCGCGGCCAGCCACGGACCGAGCGCGAGCGGAGGGAGCGCGTCGAGCGCCGTGGTGTCGAGGAAGTGCTCGCCGCCCGGCCGGGTGCGGATCGCGCCGCGATCGTGGATCTCGCGAGCCAATGTCGCGATGTGCATCGGATTGCCGCGGGCGATCGCCGCGATCTGGCGGAGGGCGCGCAGCGGCGGGTACTCCGCGGGGCGCAGGTGGGCCGCGATCATCGCCACCGAAGCGGCGTCGTCGAGCGGCGGCACCACGATCCGTCGCGGACGCTCGGCGCGTTCGCCGAAGCTCGGTCGACGTTGATCGAAGCGCGGTGCCGCGAGACCGAGCACCCACAACGGCAACGGCTCGCCACCGAGGGTCGCGTACTCGAGCGCGTCGAGGAGCTCGTGCTCGGCGAGGTGGAGCTCGTCGAGGACGACGGCGGTGGGTCGCTCCCGGGCCGCGGCGCGAAGCGCATCGCCGATCTCGCGCACGATCGCTCCGGGTTTCGGCGTGCCGACCAGCTCGCCGAGCGCGGTATAGCCGGGCTTTCCCGATCCCGGCGCGGGCACGGTTCCGAACACGACGCGCGCACCGAGCTCGTCGAGCGGCGTGCGCAACGCGCGCGCGATCGCGGTCTTGCCGATGCCGTGCTCGCCGACCAGCAACGTCAACCCGGGGCCGAAACCACCGAGCGCCGCCGCGGCCTCGGTGGCGATGTCGGCGACCAGCACGTCGCGACCGAACAGCTCGTCGTCGGTCTTTCCCGCGTCGCCGAGCTGCGCGAACATCGGACCGAGCTCGCTCGCGTACGTCGGCACCTGCGCCACCGTGGCGAACGCGCGAGTCAGCACGACGCCGGTCCACGGTCCCTCGGGCAACCAGGTCTCGGGTTTCGCGATGCTCGGACCGGACAGCGCCAGCTTGGGACCGTGGGTCACCGTCACCGCGTCGAGGTGTAGCGCGACACGCGCGCCCGCCGCTGCGAGATCGCGCGCCGCCGCGATCGCCGCGCCCGCCGGATCGGCGTGCTCGATCCCCGCGATGCCGCCGAGCACGCGGCGCCCGCGCGCCGATACGATCGCGACCTTGCGCGCGGCCAGCGTGGCCATCAGCGTGCGATCGACGCGGGGGAGCTCGGCCCACAGCAGCACGACGGGTTGCTTGCCCGATCCGATCACGGACATCGAGCGCTGCGCGCGCGGTCCACCGCTCAGCTCCTGAACCGTTCGCAGGCGCGCGAGGATGTCGCCGATCGAAGCGGGGCGACGCTGCGGCTGCTTGGCGAGCAGCTCGTGGGTCAGCTCCTCGAGTAGCGACGGAACCGCGACCAGTCCACCGAGCGGAGGTGGTCGCAACGCGGCGTGCGCGCGCTCCAGCGCGGCCGCATCGCCGACGAACGGCGGCCGCCCGCTGCACAGCTCGTACAGGATGCAACCGAACGCGTAGAGATCCGCCGCCGCACCGGCGGTGGTCGCGTCGAGCTGTTGTTCGGGAGCCATGTACTCGACGCTGCCGACCTGCACGCCCGCGCGGTTGGGATCGTCCAGATCCTCGGGGATCTTGCGGGCGAGCCCGAGATCGAGGATCGCCAGCGAACCGTCCTCGCGGCGCACGATGTTGTCGGGCTTGAGGTCGCGATGCGCGAACCCCGCGGCGTGGATGCGCGCGAGCGCTTGCAGGATCCGCATCGCCAGCGCGACCACGTGATCGATCCGTAGCGCTCCTCGCGGCCCCTCCGCGAGCAGGTCGCCGAGGTTCTGGCCCTCGATGCGCTCCATCTCGATCCACGCACGGCCGTCGTCGAGGACCCCGTGCGCCACCAATTGCGGCACCGCGGGGGATCCGACGGCACCGAGCGCCTCCGCTTCGCGGGCCATCCGCGCCCGCGCCAGCTCGTGGTTGGCATGCGCGACCTTGACGACCCCACCGGTCGAGATCTGCCACACCGCCGCGAACCCACCACTACCGATGCACTTGTCGAGGGGAACCGGCCACGGCGGCGGCGGGCCGACATCGTCGCTCGTGACCGTTGGAGGCGTACCACCGTGCTCGACACACGCCCGCCCCGACAGCAGTCGCCTGTGACACGTGGGACAGCGAGCCACGAACCACTGTACCCAGCTTCGCGGTGGGTTTTTGACCAGACGTGATACGATTTTCAACCGTGCTCGAGAACGTGATCGAGGCGATGGTGGATGCCGTCGTGGTGATCGACGTCAAAGGGCAGATCACGATGGCCAACACCGCGACCACGCGGATCACCGGCTACACGCGCGAGCAGCTCAAGGCGCTGCCCGTGGCGAGCCTGCTCGTCGACGACAGCTCGGGCATGCGCACGCTCGTGCGCCGGCGGATCGAGGACGGCAACATCCTGCGTCGCGAGGAGTCGTACCTGACCACCGCTACCGGCGAGCGCATCCCGGTGTCGGTCACGGCCTCGCCGGTGCTCGACAACAACACGGAGGTGTTCGGCATCGTGCTCGTCGCGCGCGATATCCGGGAGCTGCGCCAGGTTCTCGCCGAACGCGAAGCGGAGATCGTGCGGCGGACCAAGGCCGAGGACGAGCTGCGCGCGCTCAACGCGTCGATCGAGAAGAAGCTCGACGACACGCGCGCGTCGTTGCTGCTCGCGGAGCGCCGCGCGACACTCGGCACGCTGGCCGGCGGCGTCGGACACGAGCTTCGCAACATCGCCCAGATCCAGGTCGCCGCGGTCGACGAGCTCGGATCCGCGCTCGAGGCCGACGAGGATCTTCGCGAGCTCGCGCGCACGATCCTTCCCGATCTCGAGCGGGTCGGAGAGCACATCACCGCGCACGGGCAGCGGCTCATGCAACTCGCCCGGCCCGGCCCCGATCGCGTACAGCCCCTCGACCTCAACACGGTCGTGCGCGACGTCGTCGCGATGCTGCGTGGCGCCGGCAAGCTGCATCGCGTCGAGTGCCAGACCGAGCTGTCGAGCGAGCCGATCACGGTCACCGTCAATCGCACGCGGATCGAGCAGATCCTGGTCAACCTGATCGTCAACGCGGCCGACGCCATCGACAACAGCGACGGGACGATCACCGTTGCCGTCCACGCCGACGGCGATCGCGTCGCCTGCGAGGTGCGGGACACCGGACCCGGGATTCCGCGGGACGAGCTCGAGAAGATCTTCCAGCCGTTCTTCACGACCAAGGGCGACCTCGGTACCGGGCTCGGGTTGCCGGTCGCGCGCGAGATCGTCCAGTCCTACGGCGGTGCGTTGACGGTCACCAGCGAGTCGGGCAAGGGCACCACGTTCCGCTTCGACCTACCGCGCTGATCGCGGTCAGCTGCCGGGGATCAGCTCGATCGTCCCATCGACGACCTTCTTGCCGCGCAGCAAGCGGTAGTCGCTTCCCCACTGCTCGACGAGCAGCGTGTCGTCTCCGGGTGCGCTGTACAGCCACCACCGGCAGCGCTCGACGTGACCCTCCGGTCGGTCGCGCTTGATCGAGCCGAGACCGCCGACGTCGCCGAACAGCTGGCAGGTCGCGGCACCGCGCTTGTCGAGCGCGTAGCGGATGTCGCCGAGCACGATCGCCTCGGGCGGATACCCGGTGATCGGCATCGAGTCGTCCTGTGCCAGCAGCCGCGTCGAGCTCGACGACGCGCGCTCGATCCCGATCACCAACCACTGGACGTCACCGGCGTCGACCACGCGTCCGCCGATCCACTTGTGACCATCCTCGTCGTAGGCGACCACGCCCTCGCACAGGAAGTCCTTGCCGTCCATCGTCAGCACGTCGTCGACCCGGAGGTCGCGCACGCCACGCTCGATCAGCTTGTCGCCCGACGTCAGTTGCTTCTGACTCCCGGGCGGCAGCGCCCGGCGGCGGTCCTTCACCGCGATACCCACAGCGGTCGCGCCGCCCAGCACGGTCACGATCACGAGCAGGATCCACAGCACGGTGCCGACTATCCACACCCGCGCACCCGGGCGCAACGCGTCATGCACCGGCGTCATGCGGCCACGAACCAGTGCCCTCACATCCTTGACACGGGGGCCACCGCCCGCAAACGTACGCCCCGCCTGTGCCGACGATGAACATCATCGAAGCCGTGCGTGATGCGCTCCGGACCCAGATGCGCACCGACGCGCGCGTCGTGGTGCTCGGGGAGGACGTCGGCAAGTTCGGTGGCGTGTTTCGCGCCACCAGCGGCCTGTACGAGGAGTTCGGCGCCGATCGCGTGATCGACACGCCGCTCGCCGAGGCCGGCATCATCGGAACCGCGATCGGGATGGCGCTCTACGGGCTGCGCCCGGTCCCCGAGATCCAGTTCGGCGACTTCATCTTCCCCGCGTTCGATCAGATCGTGAACGAGCTGGCGAAGTTCCGGTATCGCTCGGGCGGCAACTACACGTGCCCGATCGTGATCCGGACGCCGGTCGGCGGCGGCATTCGCGGCGGCCACTACCACTCGCAGTCACCCGAGGCGCTGTTCATCCACACGCCGGGCCTCAAGATCGTGGCGCCGTCCAATCCGCACGACGCCAAGGGCCTGCTCCTCGCCAGCATGCGGCAGAACGACCCCGTGCTGTTCATGGAGCCCAAGCGGATCTATCGCGCGAGCAGGGGCGACGTACCGGACACCGACTACATGGTCGAGCTCGGCAAGGCGCGGATCGCCCGCGAAGGTGATCAGGTCACCGTGCTGGCGTGGAGCGGCATGGTGTCGATCGCCGAGGCCGCCGCGACCAAGGCCGCCGCCGACGGCATCTCGCTCGAGGTCCTCGACCTCCGCACGCTGATGCCGTTCGACATCGACGCGATCCTCGCGAGCGTGAAGAAGACCGGGCGCTGCGTGGTGGTCCACGAGGCGCCCCGGACCTGCGGGTTCGGCGCCGAGCTGATCGCGTCGATCCAGGAGCGCGCGATCGAATACCTCGAAGCGCCGATCCTCCGGGTCACCGGGCTCGACACACCGTTCCCCTACAGCCTCGAGCACGAGTACCTGCCCACCGCCGACCGCGTGATGCGCGCGGTCCGTCAGACATTGGAGTGGTAATGGCGTTCGATTTCTACATGCCGGACATCGGCGAGGGTGTGGTCGAGGGCGAGATCGTCGCGTGGAAGGTCAAGGAGGGTGACAGCGTCGCGCTCGACCAACCGATGGTCGAGGTGATGACCGACAAGGCCACGGTCGAGATCCCGTCGCCGCGCGCGGGCCGGATCCTCAAGATCCATTACAAGGATGGCGACATCTGCCCGGTCGGGAAGGTGCTCGTCGAGATCGCCGAGACCGGCGCCGCGGCATCGCCGACTCCACCTCCGACTCCGACCCCGACGACGCCGGCACCGGTTCACGCGTCCGCGGCTCCGGTCTCGCGCACCGGTAGCCCCCACACCATGCCCCACTCGGCGGGCGGCGCCGTGGGCACGCAGCGGATCGAGGTCATCGACGCCACCGCGAGTCGCGCGCGCGTGCTCGCGACACCGGCGACGCGTCGACTCGCACGCCAGCTCGGCATCGAGCTCGGCCGCGTGCCGGCCACCGGCAAGCACGGCCGGGTCACCCGCGACGACGTCAAGGCATTCGAGGCGCGCGGGGGCGGGTCGACCGCGATGGTCGCCATGCAGCAGCCCGCGCTCGATCTCCGCGAGGCGTCGCGCCGATCGGCCGCGATGGGCTACGTCGAGGAGCGCATCCCGCTACGCGGCGTTCGCAAGAAGATCGCGGAGGCGATGTCGCGCTCGGTCCACACCGCGGCGCACTTCACGTACGTCGAAGAGATCGACATGACCGAGCTGGTCACCGTGCGCGAGCGAGCGAAGGCGCGCGCCGCGGAGCGCGGCGTCAAGCTCACGTACCTGCCGTTCATCGTCAAGGCGGTGGTCAGTGGCCTCAAGAAGTGGCCGCAGCTCAACGCCAGCCTCGACGAGGCCACGCAGGAGATCGTGCGCAAGAAGTACTACCACATCGGGATCGCAGCACAGGGACCGCAGGGGCTCGCGGTCAGCGTCGTCCGCGACGCCGACCTGCGCTCGATCTTCGATCTCGCGACCGAGATCGAGCGCCTCGGCGAGGCCGTGCGCACCAACACCGCGACCCGCGACGAGCTCACCGGCTCGACGTTCACGATCAGCTCGCTCGGCAAGCTCGGCGGCGTGATGGCCACGCCGATCATCAACTTCCCCGAGGTCGCCGTGGTCGGCGTCCACAAGATCGAGGAACGGCCGGCGGTGCGGAACGGACAGATCGTCGCGCGCCACCTGATGAACCTCTCGATCTCGGTCGATCACCGTCTCGCGGATGGCTGGGACGGCGCGATGTTCCTCCAGGACGTCAAGGCGCTCCTCGAGGATCCGACGACGATGTTCATGGAGATGGTGTAGTCGGTAGCGTACGCAACACGGGGAATTACGATGACCACCGCGAACGATCCGGCGATCTGGTACCTCGGGATCAACGGCCAGCAGCAGGGGCCGCTCGGCGCGCAGCAAGTGATCGACATGATCCGCAGCGGCCAGGTGACCCAAGGTGCCTACGTGTACGGGCAGACCAACCCGACGTGGACGCCGATCATGCAGATCCCCGGGTTCGCGGCCGCGTTCGGCAACGCCGCACCACCGCCACCCCCGCCGCCGGCCGGTCCCGCGCCGATGGTCGCCGATCAGATCGACTTCGAGATCTTCGGCAACGAGATGCAGTTCGTCGAGATCGTGCTCGACCCCGGTGAGGCGGCGATCTCCGAGGCCGGTGCGTTCTTCTACATGGACCCCGGCATCAAGATGGAGACGATCTTCGGCGACGGCTCGCAGCAGGCGCAGCAGGCCGGCTTCATGGGCAAGCTGATGCAAGGCGCCAAGCGCGTGTTGACCGGCGAGTCGCTGTTCATGACGATCTTCGGCAACGGCGGCCAGGGCCGGCAGAAGGTCGCGTTCGCGGCGCCCTACCCCGGCAAGATCATCCCGATCGATCTACGCCAGCACGAGGGCACGCTGCTGTGCCAGAAGGACGCGTTCCTGTGCGCGGCCAAGGGCATCTCCGTCGGCATCGCCTGGAACAAGAAGGTCGGTGCCGGCCTGTTCGGCGGCGAGGGCTTCATCCTCCAGAAGCTCGAGGGTCAGGGGCTCGCGTTCATCCACGCGGGCGGCACGATCGTCGCCAAGGAGCTCGCCCCCGGCGAGACCATCAAGCTCGATACGGGCTGCCTGGTCGCGTTCGAGCCCAGGGTCACCTACGACATCCAGTGGATCGGCGGGTTCAAGAGTGCGCTGTTCGGCGGTGAAGGTCTGTTCTTCGCGACCCTGACCGGGCCCGGAAAGGTCTGGCTGCAATCGCTGCCGTTCTCGCGACTCGCCGGCCGCATGCTCGCGGCAGCGGTCGCCGCCGGGTTCGGGCGCGGCACGGGTGAGGGCTCGGTGCTCGGCGGCTTCGGGATGGGATCGTGATGACGACCACCCGCTCTCCCCAGGCATCGTCCTCCACCACGTCGGGCCCTCTGTGTTACTTCGACGGCGACGACGTCGCGAAGGCGCGCGGCCTGTTCCAGCTGCTCCGGCACGACGGCACGCCCGTCGATGCGAACGCGCTCGACTGGCTCGATCGCGATCTCGCGCGCCGCCTGTTCGAAGGCATGGTTCGAATCCGCGTCACCGACGCGCGGATGATGGCACTGCAGCGCCAGGGGCGGATCGGGTTCTACGGCGAGGCGATGGGTCAGGAGGCCGCCGTGGTGGGCTCCGCCGCGGCCACCGACCCCGACGACTGGATCGTCCCGGCCCTGCGGGAAGCTGGCGTCGGCCTGTACCGCGGGATGAGCCTCGACTCGTACATCGCGCAGATCTTCGGCAACTCCGCCGACCCCACGAAGGGTCGCCAGATGCCGTGTCACCCGTGCGATCGCGATCGCCACTACGTGGTGATGTCGTCGTGCGTGTCGAGCCAGATCCCGCACGCCGTCGGGATCGCGATGGCGATGAAGATCCGGGGCGATCGACACGCGTGCTTCGGCTACATGGGCGACGGTGGCACGAGCGAGGGAGACTTCCACGTCGCGCTCAACTTCGCGGGCGTCTCGAAGGCTCCGGTCGTCCTGATCTGCCAGAACAACCAGTGGGCGATCTCGACGCCCGGATCGCTCCAGACCTCCGGCGAGACCATCGCGATCAAGGGGCTCGGCTACGGGCTCGAGGCGATCCGCGTCGATGGCAACGACGTACTCGCCGTCTATCACGCGGTTCACCGCGCGGCCGACAAGGCGCGGCGCGGTGACGGACCCACGTTCGTCGAGCTGTTGACCTATCGGGTCAGCGCCCACAGCTCGTCCGACGATCCGTCGCGTTACCGCGACGAGTCGGTGACCGCGATCTGGCGCGGTGAACGCGATCCGATCCGCCGCATGGAGACCTTCTTGACCTCGCGCGGCTGGCTCGCCGCCGGCGAACGCGACGAGCTCGCGACGCGTCTCGAGGCCGAGGTCCGCGACGCGATCACCCGGCAAGAAGCGATCGCGCCGCCGCCGCTCGAGTCGCTGATCGAAGATGTCTACGAGGAGCCGACGTGGCTGCTCCGCGAACAGCTCGCGGAGCTGGCCGCCGGGCCACGTGCGAAGTCACCGCATCACCACTGACGCATGCGACACCGCCGCGGATGCGACAGTCGCAGCGCTGGCGTGTCGGCCACGAGCGGTGATCGCCGCTCGATGGTCGTCCGGACGCCTCGCGCGTAGTGCTGAGAACGATGCACACGCTCCAGGCCACCCTCGCAGCGGTTCTCCTCGCGGGCTCGATCACCGGCGCCCTCACGGGATGCCACCACCTTCGCGGTGACCACGTCACCGGCGGCGTGCTCGGCCGCGTCGTGATCTATCGCAACGGCGTCGCGTTCTACGAGCGCAAGGCACGTGTCGAGGACGGCAAGGTCACCGTCCACGTCCCGCGCGAACGCGTCGACGACTTCCTCAAGAGTCTGACCGTGGTCGACGTGTCGACGAAGAAGCCGGTCGCGGTCACGATCCCGCGCGAACAGAGCGGCGACGGCGGCTTCTTGACGATGACGCTCCGCACGCCGGAAGCGCGGAGCGAGGTACTCCTCACCTACGTCACCGAGGCGCCGGCGTGGAAGCCCTCGTACCGCGTCGTGGTCGGTACCGGTGGCAAGGTCATGCTCGAGAGCTGGGCGGTCGTCGACAACACGACATCGGAGGACTGGAACCAGGTGCTGGTCGGCGTCGGGGCGAGCTCGGCGCTCGCGTTTCGCTACGATCTGTGGAGCGTCCACACGATTGATCGCGACCTGTTGCAGGGCGAGGAGCGGTTCGCGATCGCGCCACCCACCGGCGTGTCACCGTACGGCGGTGACGGTGCCGGCGTCGAGGAGCTCGCCTCCCTCGACGGCAGCTCGATCGCCGGCACACCCGGCGACTACACCAAGAACGTTCCCGTGCCGGGCCGCTCGTACACGGCCGTGCTCGGCGCCGCGGCGGGCTCGCAGGTTGACACCGGCACCAGCTTCAGCGGGAGCTCGTCGGCGGAGAACCAATACGTCGTGGGCGGCGTGAACACGACGAGCGCGAATGTCGCGCCGACCCCGAACGCCGGCGTGATCCGAGGAACGGTCACCGATACCGGCAGCGGCTCGCACCTCCCCGGCGTCACCGTGGTGGTCACCGGGCCGGCGCTCGGCGGGGCGTCGCGAACCACGATCTCCGACGAGAGCGGCAACTACGCGATCGGCAACCTGCCGCGCGGCAGCTACCAGGTGGCGTTCTACTACGCGAGCACCGAGGTCAAACGCTCGAACGTCGCGGTGACGGCCAACAAGATCACCCCGGTGATCCAGAAGCTCGCGAGCGCGGCCGCCGGCGAGATGATCGAGATCACCTCGCGTGCGCCGTCGGTCGATCAGGGAACCACGAAGAACGTGCCTCCCGGCAACGGCCAGTTCGGCGGGTTCGCGCACGTCGAGACCGGATCTCGAAGCTACTCGTCCGACGACACGCCGGCGCCACCGCCGCCACCGAGCATCGACGACCAGCTGCGGAACATCGCCAAGCAGCTCCACGGAACCAAGCGCCAGATCGCGATCGAGGTCCACGGTGCGGCCGGTACCGACAAGGCGACCGTCGCACGAGGCGCCACGATCAAGAACAAGCTGGTCGACATCGGTATCGCGGCCAACAAGATCCACGTCGTGCCGAAGCTCGACGGATTCGAGCTCGGTCCGGCTGCTCGCGATCGCTCCGGGCGCCGCACCGGACACCGCCGCACCGGCGCGACCGAAAATCGCGCCAGGTGATACGCCGGTCGGCGAGAGCCACTTCGTCGCCGACCGTCCGATGACGATCAAGGCCGGCTCGAGCGCGATGGTGGCGATGGTGCACGGCGAGACCACGGGCGGCGTGGTCTACCTCTACGATCCGGTGTCGGCGCGTGGCCACGCGCGGTTCGCGTTCAAGGCGATCCGGCTCGACAACCCGACCGACGACACGCTCGAACCCGGACCGGTGACGGTGTACGGCGACGGCCGGTTCATCGGCGAGGGCGTGACCGAGCCGGTGCCGCCGCGCGCGGTCGCGGTGGTGCCGTTCGCGCTCGACAAGCAGGTCGTGGTCGAGCGCACCGGGGAGGACACCGATCGGATCGCGAAGCTCGTGACCGTCGAGCGTGGCGTGGCGACCGCGCAGGTCCAGCACCGACGGGAGACCGACTTCGAGATCACCAGCCGGCTGCCGGCAGCGACCACCGTGTTCCTGCGCCACCGACTGAACGACGGCTGGACCTTGCTCGACCACCCCCAGAAGTTCCAGCGGCTCGGCGATTCGTACCTGTTCGAGGTCGCGCTCGGGCCGCACGAGACCAAGCACGTCGCGATCCGCGAGGCCACGCCGGTCGAGCGCACGTTCGACCTCGGCTCGGACGCCGCGCTGGCGATGATGAAGATCTACGTCGACGAGCCCGACGCTTCCCCGCGCCTCAAGCGCCAGATCGACAAGCTCCTGGCGACTCACCGCAAGGTCGCGGATCTGTCCGAGCGGATCGCGACGGTGCGCGACCAGCTCGTCGAGTACCGCTCGCGCTCCGGCGAGCTCCACGCGCAGCTGGTCACGCTCAAGGCGGTGCGCACCGCGGGCAGCCTGATGGCGACGCTCCGGACCAAGCTCGCGGAGATGTCGAACCGCACGCAGAAGGCGACGATCGAGCTGGTCGATCTCCAGGAGAAGCTGATGCTGACCCGCGTCGAGCTCGCGGACCAGCTCGCCTCGCTCGAGCTCGAAGATCTTCGCGAGCGGGCACCCAACGAGAAGGTCGACCGCGGAAGCGAAGTCGGAAGACGATGACGCGACCACAACCGGCGTCTCGCGTCGCTGAGTCGATGCTGTGGTATGACGCCGCATGCCCGAACCACAGCGTTTCGATGCCGTCGTGATCGGAGCCGGGCCCGGCGGATACCCGGCCGCGATCCGGCTCGCTCAGCTCAAGGTCAAGACTGCCGTGATCGAGCGCGAGTACATCGGCGGCGTGTGCCTCAACGTCGGCTGCATCCCGTCGAAGTCGGTGATCCACGCCGCCAAGCTGTACGACAAGCTCGGCCACGTCGACGACATCGGCATCTCGGTGCCCGGTAAGCCGACGCTGGACATGAACAAACTGCAGACCTGGAAGGGCGGCGTGGTCAAGAAGCTGACCGGCGGCGTGCGCAGCTTGCTCAAGGGCAACGGGGCCACGATCGTCGAGGGCTCCGCCAAGCTCGGCAAGCGCGAACCCGACGGCAGCCATCGCATCACCGTGACGTCGTCGACCGGCGAGCAGGTGATCCTGGCGAAGAACGTCGTGCTCGCGACCGGCTCGCGCCCGATGGAGATCCCCGGCTTCTCGATCGACAACGCATCCCGCGTGATCGACTCGACCGGCGCCCTGGCGCTCGACGCGGTACCCGAGCGGATGATCGTGATCGGCGGCGGCTACATCGGCCTCGAGCTCGGGATGGTGTACGCGAAGTTCGGCTCCAAGGTCACCGTCGTCGAGGCCACCCCGAGCCTGCTCGGTGCGATGGACAAGGACTGCGTGGCGGTGGTGTCGCGCAAGCTCAAGAAGATGGGCGTCGAGGTGCTGCTCGGCACCAAGGCGAAGTCGTGGGAGGACAAGGGCGATCGCGCGGTGCTCACCGTCGAGATGCCCGACGGAAAGACCGCACAGATCGATGCCGACAAGATCCTGCTCTCGGTCGGCCGCCGCCCCAACAGCGAGAACCTCGGGCTCGAGGCCGCTGGCGTCACGGTCGACAAGCGCGGGTTCGTGGTCGCCGACGATCGCCTTCGCACCAACGTCCCCGGCATCTACGCGATCGGCGACCTGATCGGCGGCATGATGCTCGCGCACAAGGCGACCCACGAGGGCGAGGTCGTGGCGGAGGTGATCGCGGGGCACCAGGCCGCGTTCGACGCGCGCACGATCCCGGCCGTGGTGTTCACCGATCCGGAGATCGCGTCCACCGGCCTCACGGAAGACGAAGCCAAGGCAAAAGGCCACGACAAGCTCAAGATCGGCAAGTTCCCGTTCGCGGCGCTCGGCCGTGCCATGTCGGTCAACGACACCGACGGCTTCTGCAAGGTGATCGCCGACGCCAACACCGGCGAGGTGCTCGGCGTCCACATCGTCGCCAACGGCGCGAGCGATCTCGATCTCGGAGGCCGCGCTCGCGATCGAGATGGGCGCGGTGGTCGAGGACCTCAAGCTCACCATCCACCCGCACCCGACGCTGTCGGAGGCGGTGATGGAGAGCGCCGCGGTCGCGCTCGGTGAAGCGATCCACGTGATGAATCGCTAGGAGCGCGTGGCCGTGGTAGGCCAACCCATGGCCTGGAACGTGCTCGACCTCGGAGTCGCGTCGTACCGCGACGTGTGGGCGAAGCAGCTCGCGCTGGTCGAGGACATCAAGGCGGGCGCCACCGACACGCTGATCGTCGTCGAGCACCCCCACGTGTTCACGCTCGGACGCCGCCGCGAGGCCGCGGCGAACGTGCTCGCCCCCGGCGAGGTCGAGGTGATCGAGATCGAGCGCGGCGGCGACGTCACCTATCACGGGCCCGGCCAGCTGGTCGCCTACCCGATCGTGATGCTGCGCGACGGCGAGCGCGATCTCCACCGGTTCCTGCGCGACATGGAGGAGGCCGTGATCGCCACCTGCGATCGGTTCGGCCTCGCCGCCGATCGCGAGCCCGGCAAGACCGGCGTGTGGTGTGGTGAGTCGGCCGACCCCGGGCGCCGCAAGAAGCTGTGCTCGATGGGCATCGCGTGCCGCAAGTGGGTCACGTTCCACGGCCTCGCCCTCAACGTCGCCACCGACCTCTCCTACTTCGCGCGGATCAATCCGTGCGGGTTCGAGGCCAGCGTGATGTCGACGATGGCGGTCCAGCTCGATCGCCCGCTGACCGTCGACGACGTCAAGCCCGTGCTCGTCGAGGAGCTCGGGCGATGTCTGCGCCGGTTGCCGGCGGCCGCGTAGTTCGTTCTCTCAGCGAACGACGTCGGCGCCGGACAGGGTCAGGTGGGGATCGGGAAGGTTGGGGCGCTGCCCCTTGAAGATCACGGTGCCCGGGTCGGACAGCTCGGTCGACCACTGGAAGCCGTCGATCAGCGCCAGCGAATCCCACGAGTGGTCGCTGGTATCCCAGATCGCGATCCGCAGCGTGATGACCTCGCCCGGCGTCACGTTACCGCTGGTCACCAGCCATCCCGTGGCGCCGCCCTCGAGGCTGTTCGAGTCGCACGCGCCCGAGTTGGGATCGTCGAACCCGGTGCCCGCGAGCAGCGAGGTGTCGACGCAGCTCGAGATCGTGCTGGGCTGGCCGTCGCATCCGGTGCTGCCGTTGACGCACTGGGTGAACAGGCCGGTGTTGCCGTAGCCGAGGTTGACGCCGACCGGGACCTTATCCGTGGTGCCGCTCGGCTGGTAGAACGCGAGGTTCTTGTCGGCCGGGTTCGGCGGGTCACCCGCGTAGGTCGAGTCGAGCAGCACGACGAAGAAGTCGTTGAACGAGCTGCATGTCCACTCGGGGAACTCGGCGCTGTAGAAGTTGGTCGACAGCTTGAACGACTTGGCGTTGGTGGGGACGCGGATCCGCAGGGTCAGCATCTCGGGGTCGTTGGCCTCCGTGGCCGACGGCTCGGGGCAGCCCGGCGCGTTCGGCAGCGTGCCGCTATTGGCGGCGAGGAAGTCGGCCGGGAACGGCGACGTGTTCGTGCCGGTGTGCGTGTAGCTGACCCAGTCGTGGTAGCCGGGGTTGACGTCCATCTTGGCCGCCGCGCCGCCGGTCGACAGGATCGCGAGGTTGACGCCGCCCTGCGGCACCGTGTTGCTTCCGAACCTCGGACGCACCGCGTGGCCCTCGGGGTCGGGGGTGCCGGTGCCGTCGGTCAGGGTCAGCTCGGCGCTGAGCACGCCCCACTTCTTGTCCTGGTCGGTCGCCGTCTGGCACAGGTCGATCGCCTTCGCGAAGTCCATCGCGTCCTGCGTGTTCGACTGGATGCCCTGGTCGCAGAGCAGCACGGTGTCGTCGACCACGCCGTTGCAGTCGTCGTCGAAGTTGTTGCCGGGGGCATCGAACGCGCCCGGGTTCACCAGCTCGGGCTTGCTGCACTCGGTCGAGTCGCAGCAGTCGTTGCCCGTGCACGACGTGAAGCCGTCGCCGTCCTTGTCGTCGTCGTTATCGACCATGCCGTCGCAGTTGTTGTCGATGTTGTCGCCGCAGATCTCCTGGACCGGGTGGACATCGCTGCAACGCGACCACGTCGCGGTGGCATCGCAGGTCCGCATGCCCTTGGTGCACGGACCGACGCCGAGCGTCCCGTCCGGGCCCGTGTAGCACTCCTCGGTGGTTCCCGGCTGGCACTCGCCCGGGATGCAGGCCGAGGCGACGCACGAGTAGCCGTCGGCGCACACGTTGCCGCACGTCCCACAGTTCAACGGATCGGTATCGAGATCGGTGGTGCCGGTGGTGCACTCGCGGTCGGCGTTCGGCCCACAGGCCGCGAACGCGAGCAGCAGTGGTACAGCAAACGATGCGAGTCGAATCGAGGACATGCAGGCTCCTTCCAGGGCGCGCAAAATACACGCTGGTCAGAGCCCTGCAACAACAAACTAACTGTGTGTTCGGTTACAGGTGAGATCGCGGTAACTGAGTGATGGTCAACGCGTGCGAAAACGTAGTCCCCCTTGCGGGACATTCGTTTGCACTATCCGGTGCGTACCGAGAAGTCGCGGACGCTGATGATCTCGGTGCTCTCGAGATCGGCGAGGAAGCTACGCCCCGAGCCGATCCGGCCGTCGAACGCGAGCAGGTACCAGACATCGAGCGTCCACCGCGGATGCTCGGTCTCGCACGGTGGCGTCCACGACACCGCCTCGAGGTCGCCGAGGTAGGTCGGGCGCGACGGCGAGGAGGCCACCAGCTTCTGGTACTCGTCGCAGTTCTGCACCAGCGACACCGCCTGCGCCGCGTCCTGGGCCGCGACCGTGCGACGCCACGCCGAGGTCAGCCGGCATCGGCCGATCTGGCCGGTCGGCGATAGCTCGATCTCGTAGGCCTCGTCGGCCGCGAGCCCGTCGAAGTCGGGCACGTCGAACTCCGGATACTTGTCGCGCTCGGCGATCTGCTCCAGCCGATCGTCGAACGCCTCGTAGCCCGCCTCGAGGGTGGCTTCCCCGTAATAACCGTAGATCCTGAGGACGAGGTTCTGGGACGGCAGCCGGTGGTCCCAGTCGACGACCGAGATCGCGCCGGCGTAGTCGTGCCGGAACCGCGCGAGCGGCGGTAGCGCGGCGGCCACACGGGTCGCGGCGCCTTCCTCGGAGAGCAGCCCCTGGTACGCGACCCGGGGGTGCAGGCGGATCTCCTCGGCGACGTACGGACGAAGGTCGGATGACACCTCGTGCCGAGCATACAACGAGTATGGTCGTTCGACTTCGCTTCCGCGGTCGACCTTTCGGCCGGGCGCCCGCTCGCGAAGTCAACCGACCGCGCGCTCGACCGCGTCGATCATCGGTTTGAGGCGGTCCCCGTCGAGTTTGAGCCGCGCGGGGTTGATCACCAGGCGGGTCGAGACCTCGCCGATCGTGTCGATCTCGACGAGGCCATTTTGCCGCAAGGTCTCGCCCGTCTGCGTGATGTCCACGATCCGATCGCACAGCCCGGTCAGGGGGCCGAGCTCGATCGCGCCGGACAGGGCGATGACCTCGGCGGTGATGCCCTTGTTGTCGAGGTACTCGCGGGTCGTCCGCGGGTACTTGGTTCCGATCCGCAGGTGGCTCTGGGAGCGGTCGTCGATCCGGCGATCGGCGCGCTCGGCCACGATCATCCGACAGCGACCGATCTTCAGATCGACCGGCTCGTAGAGGTCCCGGCCCTCCTCGTCGAGCACGTCGCTCCCGACCACCCCGACGTCGGCCGCGCCGTGCGCCACGTAGGTCGGGACGTCGGCGTTGCGCAGCACGAGGACGCGGACCTTGCCGCACTCGTGAACCAGGCGGCGCGAGTCCCCGAAGATCGGGGTCAGGTCGTAGCCGGCCTTCTTGAACACCAGGGCGGCGTCCTCCATGATCCGGCCCTTCGGCAGGGCGAGGATGATCGGTCGCGCGGGTGCCACGACCGATGACGCTACCACGCTCCTAGTCGACGATCAGCCGCGCGGTCAGGAACAGCGAACGCGTGCCGGTCGTCATGGCCTCGCCGCTGATCTGCTGCGCGAACACCGAGGCGCGGAGCCCGATCGCGACCACGTCCTCGACCCAGTAGCTGGTGCCGAGCGACAGGTAGTGCTCGCGGGTCCGGTGATCCGGCTCGCGAGTGCCGACCAGCGAGTACTGGAACCCGATGCCGGTCTTCTGGTTCGGGAGGTCGAGGTCGAGGCCGGTGGTGACCGTGTACGACCGGAACAGATCGGGGAGCCGGTACTTGGAATCGACCGGATCGAGGATCTCGTTCTTGTTGCGCGACACGTTCGCGAACGGCGACAGCTTGCCGAGCGCGGTCGGCAGGTGCGCGCGTGCTCCGAGCCGGAGGTTGTAGCCGCGGATCGTCTGGTCGGTGTCGATCGACTCCTGGGTGTCGAGGCTGTACATCTGGATCTCGGCCTGCGCCTCGAGCTTGTCGGTGTGAAACCGCACCGACGGCGACCCGAAATAGATGTGGAGGTTCTGATCGGGCAGGTTGTTCTGGCTGTTGCCGACCTGCGCGGCCGCGAGGAAGAACGGGCGATCGAACGGCGTCAACTTGCCACCGATCACCAACGTGCCGGTGATGCCGGTCGGGTTGGTCGAGTGGAAGGTGCCGCCGAGCGTGACGTGCGGGCCGAGGTCGTAGCTCGCGAACATGCCGTTGCCGCGATCGGCGCCGGCGTAGAGCAGCGGGTCGCGCGCGTAGGCGTCGGCGTAGAGCAGATCGCCGACGTGCGCCGAGACGAAGTCGAAGCTCGCCGGGTCGGCGACGCGGCCGAGCGCGAGCGACGCCCCGGAGCGCGAGAACCGCACGTACTGATCGCGGATCGCGAGCGCTGCCTGCCCTTCCCACACGCTGCCGCCGTAGCCCTGCGGACCACCGAGCGCGGCCTCGAACTCGCTCGCGAACGTCACGTACGTGCCGGCGCCTCCGCGCAGACCGATGCGCGACACCGCCACCGTCGGGTTCTGTGTCCCGGTATCGACGTCGGGCGGCTGGTTGAAGCTCTGCAGGTGCACGCCACCGGCGATCGCGATGTGCGGAGACATCCACACGTGCTTGTCGCGGTGGGGCGCCGGGTCGGCGATGCTGGTGACGCCGATCGGCTCGGTGTCCGCCCCGGCCGCCACCTCGGTCGGCGCCGCCGGACGTGCCTCGACGGGATCCATCTCGATCTCGTCGCTGGCACCCACCGTGTCGTCATCGGCCGTCTGCTCCTTGCCGTCGGCCATCGCCGGCAGCGCGGTGGCTGCCGACAGGAACATCACGATCAAACCACCACGACGCATCTCATTCCTCCAGCGCAGCCATCACCTTGTGAAGGCCGGCATCGCTGCGCACGCTGCCGTAGTGGTTCCGGAAGAAGCCGTTGTAGAAGTAGCCACTGGTGTCGAAGTCCGACAGCTTGTCGAGCTCGTTGTTCGCGCACTCGGTCGGATACAGCCGCGACGCGTGCTCGGACACGAACTCGTCCTGCTGCGTCCCGTTGTCGAGATCCTTCATCGTGATCGTCGTGTAGTGGACGGTGTTGCCGTCGCACGCGTCGCGCGTGCCGAACGCGTAGTCGCCGTCGGCGCACGGGGTCTCCCACCAGCCACCGAACTCGCTCTCGTCGGGCATCGGCGGCCCGTCGAGCGGGCGGTGGAACTCGGTCTGCGTGTACTGGTTGCGCTGCCCCATCTGGCAGGTCACCGTGCCGCGCATCGTCAGGTTGACGCCGCACTGCTTCGCGAAGCTGACGACGCCGTGGTTGGCACCACTGGCCACCACCACGTCGTGGACGACGCCGAAGATGTTGACGTCCCACGTGCCGTCGGCGTGCTCGACCCACAGCCGGCGGAGCGCGTCGCGCACCGTGGTCGCACCGAGCGAGAACCCGACCAGATCGATCTGGCGATCCGGGTTGGCCTCGACGACACGTTTGATCAGCTCCTGGAGCAGCGGCACGGTCCACCCGTGATCGGAGTTCTTCGGCGTGTTGCCGGTGTCGCTGCCCTCCGGCGAGCTCGGGTCGTCGATCAGGTCGGTCCGCATGTCGATCGCGATCGTGCGGAACCCGGCGGCGGGTAGCAGCTCGGCGAGCTGGTCGCGCTTGACCGTGTCGGCCTGGAAGCCGAGCGACGACGGATCGGGATGCAGGAACGCCATCCAGCCGGTCGGTGACTCGGAGTTGCCGTGGACCAGGATCACGATCGGCTTGGTCGTGTCCTCGGTGACGCCGTCGGGAAACGGGAACTCGCGCGCCGCGCACGCGTAACCGGGGATCGAGGCGGGCGTGTACGAGAGCCCCGCGACCGAGCACCCCGGGTGCATGTTGCCCGAGCCGTCGGGTTCGAGCGTGCGGTAGCGGCCGCCCGGATACGACGCGTCGCCGGGTTGCGGCATCTTCGAGCTGTCCCAGGTGTTGCGGGACGCGATCGAGAGCGCGTCGTGATAGTCGTAGCCGGCCGGCGAGAGCGGCGCATCGGCCATGCGTCGCGCGCACGCCGTGTTGTCGACCGGACCGGTGTCGTCGTCCCCGTCGGGGGGACGCCCGGTACCGCCGAGCGTGCAGGCACTCAGCCAGGTGGCCAAGGTGGAAACGAGGATCGGTGACCAGCGCATCGCCGCGGTCACTGGCAAGCCACGTGCCGACGGTGCGACGAGGTAAGTCCCGCACACTGCAGGCCCGGTGCTGTTGGATCGATCCTGTCCTGTTGGCCGCGCCCTACAGGGTCAGTTCACGGTCAGGGTCAGCGTGTACGGACCGTCGAGCGACGGGTTCTCGTCGTCGACCACCACGAAGCTCGGACCGGCCGCCGGCATCACCGAGATCGGGTTGCCCTCGGTCGCGAGCGTGTTGCCGAGGCACGCCGGGGCGGGAGTCACGCACGACGCGATCACGTACGCCTTGCGCGCGCTGTTCGAGATCGACACCAGCAACGAGTCGCCCGCCACCAGGTCGATCCGGTACACGGCTTCGCGACCGTTCATCACGAATCCGCCGCACGTGCCCGACAGGTTCATCGGGTGGTTCGTGGTGGTGCCCGAAACCATGCCGCCGGTACTGCCGACGATGCCCGGATCGGCGCACGTCAGCGCGGCCATCGGTCCATCGGTCGCATCGGCGCCGTCGCCGGGTCCGTCGTTGCCGCCGTCGAGCGTCGCCGGGTCGACACACGTCTCGTTCACGCACGTCAGTCCCGACGGGCAGCGGCCGTCGGTGCACGCGAACCCGCCGGCGGAGTAATCGGCCTCGAACGAGCAGCCGGTGCAACCACCCGCGAGCACGCCACCGACGACGACAAACAGCGTGCGGACAATCCGAGGCGACATGATAGGTAACTACTCGCCGTGTCATCGTACCAGGTCGCTCCCTCGCGCGACGTGCCGAGTCGACTCGGCCGGTACGAGCTCCTCGGTCAGCTCGCGACCGGCGGCATGGCGGAGATCCACCTCGCGCGGCTCGCCGGCGAGGGCGGGTTCGAGAAGGTCGTGGTGGTCAAGCGCCTGCTCCCCGAGCTGGTCGCGTCGCCGGCGTACGTCGCGATGTTCCTCGACGAAGGCAAGCTGGTCGCGCGCCTCGATCACCCCAACATCTGCGAGGTGTTCGAGCTCGGTCGCGACGGCGCCGAGTACTACCTCGCGATGCCGTACCTCGATGGCGTGGCCGTGCACGAGCTGATCGCGCGCCCGCGCGACCCCGATCGCGTCGCCCAGTTGCGGGTCGCGGCCGGCGTGATCGTGCAGGCGTGCGAGGGCCTCCACCATGCCCACGAGCTACGCGGTGCCGACGGCGAGCCCGCGCACCTCGTCCATCGCGATGTCTCGCCGTCGAACCTGTTCGTGACCGCGAGCGGCACGGTCAAGGTGCTCGACTTCGGGATCGCCAAGGTGCGCGGCGGCGCCGCCACCGAGGCCGGGATGATCAAGGGCAAGCAGCAGTACATGGCGCCGGAGCAGTTGCTCGGCGATGCCGTCGATCGCCGCTGCGACGTGTTCGCGCTCGGCATCGTGCTCTACGAGCTCGCCACCCACCAGCGGCTGTTCAAGCGCCCGAGCGACTACCTCGCCGCCCGCGCGATCCTCGAGGAACCGATCCCGCGTGCCGACGCGGCGGATCCCGCGATCCCCGCGGCGCTCGCCGACGTGATCGCGAAGGCGCTGTCGCGCGCACCCGGCGATCGCTACGCCACCGCGCGCGCGCTCGGCGAGGCCGTGGCGTCGGCGATCCCGCCGGCCGGCGCCGCAGAGATCGCCGCGGTGGTCACCGCCGGCGACGAGCTCACCGCCCAGCGCACCCGGCAGCAGCGCGTGCTCGGCGAGGCACGTGCGCGCACGTCACCCGCGAGCCCGGCCGTCGCGGAACCGGCGACCACGCCGATCGCGCGCGAGGATCCGATCACGCGCCCGATGCGCGGCGACTCGGGCGGGACCGCGATCGACGACGCGGCGACGTCGATCCGCGCACGTCCCCCGTCCCGCCGCACGGCGCTATGGCTCCTCGTCGCGGCACTCGGCGTCGCGGCCGTCGTGATCGCGATGCTCGGGATCCCGCGTCTGCGTCACGACGAGGATCGCGGGAACGGCGCGATCGCGACGACCGACACTGCGGGCTCGGGCCCGGCGACCGCGCTCGACGCCGCGATGCCGATCGACGCGTCTGCCGAGGTCGTATCCGGGTCGGCGATCGAGACGCCGTCGGACTCGGGCTCGGGCTCGGGCTCGGGCTCGCACTCGGATTCGGGCTCGGGCTCGGGCTCGGGGGCTCGCGTGCCCGATGCCGGCTCCGGCGACCGCATCGTCGAGCGTGCGCACTACCCCTCGCATCGCCCCGCCATGCGCGAGCCCGGCATGCTCAGCGTCGACTCGACGCCGTACGCGACGATCTACATCGACGGCAAGCGGTTCGGCGTCACCCCGATGCTCAAGCGCAAGCTTTCCGCCGGCCACCACACGCTACGCGCCGTGCTCGCCGACGGACGCCGCCGCGAGCTCCCGATCGAGATCCCCGCCGGCAAGCTCGCGCGCCCGCTGCAACTGACCTGGTGACGATCACGGTCGGGTTTCGGGAACCAGCGCGCCGATCTTGGCGTTCTCGCGCACGACGACACTCGCCGTCGGCGCATTGTCGTGTTTCACCGACTCGACCGCGGCGACGATGCGGCCGCCATGCTTCCCTCTCGCCTCGAGCGTGAGCGTGTTCGGTTCGAGGTGTGAGGTGCCCTTGGCCCCGGAGAGCAAGATCGAATTCGAGTTGTATCGAGCACCCGTGCCGTCGTCGTTCAACACGGATAGCCCGTGCTCGTTCAGCAACACCGACTCTTTCCCCTTCTTGATCATCACGCCTTCCTCGCCGATGTAGACGTCCTTGATCACGAGTCTGTCGGGTGGCGGCGCGTGTGCCGCCGCGCGCGACTTGCAGGCCACGACCACCACCGCGATCCCGATCAACAGGACCAGACTGCGATTGAAACGGCGCAACACGGTCACGCGACGCTCGAGACGCGCGAGTCGACTCTCGATTTCCGACATGCCCGGAGCTTCCCACCGCGGCGGGGTTAATTCCGCAGTTTGTGCTTGCGTAGCAGGGTGAGCAAGTACGGCCGATCCATGCGCGCCATCCGCGCGGCCTCCGACGCGTTTCCACCGGCGCGCTCGATCAGATCGCGCAGGTACTCGGACTCGAACCGGTGCACGGCGGCCGCGCGCGCGTCGCGATACGCGGTGACCGGTTCGCTCGGCGAGGTTGTGGTGGCAGCGCCGGCGCCGGCAACACCGGCGGCCGATGACGGCTGCGTGCCGAGGTCGAGCTCGCCCATCACGATCGCGGCCTCGACGACGTTGCGCAGCTCGCGCACGTTGCCGGTCCACGGATGCGCGCGCAGCGCGGGCAGCGCACCGGCGAGCGGCCCGAGCTCGTCGCGACCGGTGAGGCGCTGCACGAAGTGGCGCACGAGCGGCTCGATGTCCTCGGTGCGTTCGCGCAGCGGTGGGATGCCGATCTTGGCGACCGCGAGGCGGTAGTAGAGATCGGCGCGGAACCGGCCGGCGTTGACCTCGGCGCGCAGGTCGCGATGGGTGGCGGCGAGGATGCGAACGTCGACGTCGATCTGTTGCGCGCCGCCGACGCGAGTGAACGTGCGGCGCTCGAGCACGCCGAGCAGTGCCGGCTGGACCTCGAGCGGGAGCTCGCCGATCTCGTCGAGCAGGATCGTTCCGTGATCGGCGCGCTCGAACGCGCCGCTGCGGCGCTGGTCGGCGCCGGTGAACGCGCCCTTCTCGTGACCGAACAGGATCGACGCGATCAGCGTGGCCGGCATCGAGCCGCAATCGACGACGACGAGCTCGTGGTCGCGACGCGGGCTGGCCTCGTGGAGAGCGCGCGCGACGACCTCCTTGCCGCATCCGGTCTCGCCGTGGATCAGCACCGACGAGTCGACGCGCGCGAGCCGGTGGATCAGACGCGCGACGTCGCGGATCGGATCGCTGACGCCGACCAGCTCGGGAATCGCGGGTGGCTCGGCGAGCGGAGGCGCGACCGAGGCGCCGGCGTCGTCGACGGCGATCGTGGTGTCGCCGAGCCGGAGGCGCGTGCCCGGCGCGATCGTGGCGCGCTCGAGGCGCGTGCCGTCGACCCAGGTGCCGTTGCGGCTACCGAGATCGATCACGGCGATGCCGTCGGCGGTGCGGCGGAGATCGACGTGGTAGCGACTGACCGCCGGATCGCGAAGCACGAGCGCGTTGTCCTCGCTGGTGCCGATCGCGATGTCGTCGCCGGTGATCTGGATCGGCGCGCCGGTCACCACGTCGGGACCGTCCTCGACCGTGACCCGGAGCTCGCGCACCATCCGTACGGAGCGGGGTTGCAGTCGCGTACGAGGTACGTCGTCGGACATCGCGAACCGAGGATACGTCACGCGGCGACGTCATGCAGGTCTCGCGCCTGTTGGCGGGTGCCATCGCTCGACCACGCCTTCGCGGCATGTACACTGCATCGCGACGCGGCGGAGGTATTCATGCGCTACGGTTTCCTCGTGGTTCTGGTCGCGTCCGCGCACGTCGCGGAGGCAGGCACGTTTCAACAGGTCTCCGACTTCGGAGACAACCCCGGAGCACTCTCGATGTACGAGTACGTTCCGGACGGTCTCTCGGACGACCGACCGATCGTCGTGGTGTTGCACGGCTGCACGCAGCAAGCGGCGTCGATGGAGTCGGCCGGCTGGAACGCCCTCGCCGATCAGTACGACTTCACCGTCGTGTATCCCCAGCAGTCGTCATCCAACAACCCGGTGACCTGCTTCAACTGGGCGGGCGAGTACGGCGACACCGCCAACCTCGAACGCGGCAAGGGCGAGAACCAGTCGATCATGTCGATGGTCGACAAGGCGATCGCGCTGCACGGCAGCGATCCGGCCCGCGTCTACATCACCGGGTTCTCGGCGGGTGCGGCGTTCACGTCGGTGATGCTCGCGACCTGGCCCGACCGGTTCGCCGCCGGCTCGATCATGTCGGGGATCCCGTACCGGTGCGCGACCACCGTCAACGCCGCGTACGGCTGCCAGAACCCCGGTGTCTCGAAGACGCCCGCGCAGTGGGGCGACCTCGTGCGCGGTGCCGCGCAGGGACCGTATCCGCGCGTCCAGATCTGGCAGGGCTCGTCGGACACCACCGTCGCGCCGATGAACGAGACCGAGCTGGTCAAGCAGTGGACCGATGTCCACGGGATCGACGCCGAGGCCGACAGCACGGATACCGACGGCAACGCGACCCGCACCACGTACGGCGACGGTCAGACCGTGCTCGTCGAGGCGTACGAGGTCACCGGGATGAATCACGCGATCGCGATCGGCGGCGCGGATTGCCCGGCCACCGCGGCCGCGTACTTTTCGGACCAGGGCGTGTGCTCGACGCTCCGGGCCGCCGCGTTCTTCGGCCTCGATGGCTCGGATCCCGGGAACGGCAGCGGCAACGGTAGTGGCAGCGGCAGCGGCAGACGGCAACGGCAACGGCAACGGCAGCGACGGCAACGGCGACGGGCCGCTCGACGGTGGCTGCTCGACGGGTGGAAGCTCCGGCCTCGCATTCGGCTTCGCGCTGCTCGGGCTGCTGGCGATCCGCCGTCGTCGCTGACGGGCGGATGGGGACCGGGACGGGCGGATCGATGGCTGCGTCCCACGATCCGAGGCCCGCACCTGTTGGGGCGAGCCATCACGGACGGAAATCCGGGCGGCGCGGCACGGAGCATCCCGTAGATCTTCGTGACGCCCGCGAGACGCGCGGCGGGCATGCCCCGTGCACACCGGCGCGGCATGCAGATTGTCCGCATCGCCATCATCGCCGCGGTGCTCGCCGCCAGCTCGACCGCTGGCGCGACGCTCACCCAGGTCACCGACTTCGGAGACAATCCCGGCGCCCTCGCCATGTACGAGTACGTGCCGGCGAGCCTGAGTGTCGGACGACCACTCGTCGTCGTGCTGCACGGTTGTACGCAGACGGCAGCGTCGATGGAGGCGGCGGGGTGGAACGCGCTGGCCGACCAGTACGACTTCACCGTGGTCTACCCGCAGCAGCAGAGCGCCAACAACCCGGTGACCTGCTTCAACTGGGCGGGCGAGTACGGCGACACGGCGAACCTGGTGCGCGGCCAGGGCGAGAACCAGTCGATCATCTCGATGGTCGACACCGCGATCGCGAACCACGGCTCCGATCCGGCGCGCGTGTACATCGTCGGATTCTCCGCCGGCGGTGCGTTCGTGCCGGTGATGCTGGCGACCTGGCCCGAGCGGTTCGCGGGTGGCGCGATCATGTCGGGCGTGCCCTATCGGTGCGCGACCACGGTCAGCGGCGCGTACAGCTGCCAGAACCCGGGCGTGTCGAAGACCGCCGCGCAGTGGGGCGACCTCGTGCGCGCCGCCGCGACGTTCGGCGGCAGCCGCCCGCCGATCCAGATCTGGCACGGCACGAGCGACTCGACCGTGATGCCCTCGAACGAGACCGAGCTGATCAAGCAGTGGACGAACGTGGCCGGCATCGACGCCACGCCCGACGTCACGGACACGATTGACGGTGCGGACCACACGGTCTACAAGGCCAACGGTCGCGTCGTGGTCGAAGCGTTCCGCGTGCCGTCGATGGGTCACGCGGTCGCGGTCGGTGGCACCGACTGCCCGGCGACCGCCGGCGCGTACTTCGAGGACACGGGCATCTGCTCGACGCTGTACGCGGCGGGCATGTTCGGACTGACCGGCAACGGCAACAACGGCACGGGCGGTGGACCCGACATGGTCGCGCCCGCCGTCTCGATCGTGTCTCCCTCCGAGGGCGACACCGTGACCGGTGACGTCACGATTGTGGTCGCGGCGAGCGACAACGTCGCGGCGACCTCGGTCAGCCTGAGGATCGACGGCGTCGACCAGGGCACCGACACCGAAGCGCCGTTCCAGTTCGACTGGGACGCGACCGCGGCCGGCCCCGGCGACCACGAGCTGATCGCGATTGCATCGGACGACGCGGGCAACACCGCGCAGGCGTCCGCCCACGTCACCGTTCCCGGCCCGGGCGACGGTAGCGACGGCAGCGACGGCACACCTCCGGGCGGCGACGGCACCGACGACAACGCCCTACCCGGCTGCAGCCTCGACGCCGGCGGCGGTGGTACCGGCGCGCTCGGCATCGTGATGTCGGTCGCGTTCGTCGTCGGCTTCCGCCGCCGGGACTAGAACCGGCCGCTGATCGTCACGCCGGCGGTCTCGGTGGTCGGGGAGACGGTGGTCGGGGAGACGGTCACATCGGCCTGCTCGCGCCCCGTGATGCCCGCGATCACGGCGGCGACCGCCGACGCCGCGGCGACACCGAACCCGATATTGGCAGCGAGCGCCCATCGTTTGCCACGCGTCTCGATCGCCTGCAGCTCGGTGAAGTCGGTGGCGCCGGCATCGCGACGCCGATCGAACTCGTCCTGCGCGACTCCGAATCGCCACGCGCCGATACCGCCGACCGCGAGCGCCGTCGCGCCGAGCACCGCGTAGGTCGGCCACCGGCGAAACAGCCCGGGCGATGCGTGGGGCGGTGGCGGTGGTGACAACGCGGGCGCGGACGGCGGGGCCCCGATCCACACCCGGTTGCCCGAGGCGTCGAGCGCCGCGACCTCGAGTGCCTTCGCACCGGCCGGCAACACGACCCGACGCGCGGTGCGCTCGACGACATCGGAGTGCACGCCGTCGGTGACGACGTGGACCGCGATACCGACGACGATCCCGAGTGGGTCGCGCGCCTCGAGCGTGACCAGCCCTCCGCGCGAGGTGACCTCGACGGACAGCGGCGTCGACCGCGCGCGAGCCGCGGCGAACGGCTGTGTGATCTTCGGCGACGTGCCCTCGGGCAGCGTGGTGTCGGGACGGACCGCGAGCACGCGAGCGAAGTGTTCGCGCGCCAGCTCCGATCGATCGAGGCCGGCCGCGAGTCGCCCCGCGAGCAGGTGGAGCTCGACGTAGCGCGCCGGATCTGCACCGCCCGCCGCGAGCAGCCGATCGACGATCGCGAGCGCTTGGTCGTACTCGAGCTGCGCCTCCAGCTGCTTCGCGCGCGCGAGGCCGTCACCGGCAGCGTCATCCGCGCGCGCGGACCCGACGGTCACGGCAAGCGCGATCAAGACAGCGGGCCAGCGCACCGCCACGAAGTCTACTAGGACACGACGTTCAGGTCCCGACGCGCCGGATCTTCGCGCCGACGCCGGCGAGCTTGGCCTCGATCCGCTCGTAGCCGCGATCGAGGTGATACACGCGCAGCACCTCGGTGGTGCCGCCCGCGACCAGTCCCGCGAGCACCAGGCTCGCGCTCGCGCGCAGATCCGTCGCCATCACGCTCGCGCCGGTCAACTGCTTGCCTCCCACCACCACCGCGGTGCGACCGTCGACGCGGATGTCGGCACCCATGCGGCCGAGCTCCGGCACGTGCATGTACCGGTTCTCGAAGATCATCTCCTTGATCACCGACTGCCCGCGCGCGATGCACGCCATCACCATGAACTGCGCCTGCATGTCGGTCGGGAACCCGGGATGCGGCTGGGTGATGATGTCGACCGCGCGGATGTCGGCGTCGCCGCGCACGCGCAGTCCGCCGGCTTCGGCCATCACGGTGACGCCGGCGTTGCGCAGCTTCGAGATCACCGCGTCGAGGTGCTCCGGCCGCGCTCCCTCGAGCAACACGTCGCCGCGGGTCATCGCCGCCGCGACCGCGTAGGTGCCGGCCTCGATCCGATCGGGGATGATCGAGTGCTCGATCGGCGACAGCTCGTCGACGCCCTCGATCGTGATGATCGACGTGCCCGCGCCGCGGATGTCTGCACCCATCTTGTTGAGCACCAGCGCGAGCTCCTCGACCTCGGGCTCGCGGGCGGCGTTCTCGATCACCGTGCGCCCCTGCGCGAGCGCCGCCGCCATGATCAGGTTCTCGCACCCGGTCACCGTCGGCATGTCGAGCACGATGGTCGCGCCGCGCAACTTCTTGGCCGCGACGTCGACGTACCCGTGGTCGAGCGTGACCTCGGCGCCCATCGCCTCGAGCCCCTTGAGGTGCTGGTCGATCGGACGGGCGCCGATCGCGCAGCCACCCGGCAGCGACACGCGTGCGCGGCCGAACCGCGCCACCAGCGGACCGAGCACGAGCACGCTCGCGCGCATCGTCTTGACCAGCTCGTAGGGCGCCTCGAGTTGCAGCTTCGACGGCGAGGGGGGCGCGATCGAGAGCGTCTCCTTGCCCTCGACCTCCCAGCCGAGCATGCGGAGCAACTTCATCATCGTGCGCACGTCGGCCAGCTGCGGCACGTTGCGGAAGATCGAGCGACCGCTCGGGAGCAGCGCCGCCGCCAGCAGGGGGAGCGCGGCATTCTTGGCGCCGCTGATCGGGATGTTGCCCGCCAGCCGCGCGCCGCCTTCGACGACGATCTTGTCCATGTGTGCTCGGGACGTATCACGAAACGTCCATCGTAAGAACACCGCGAGATCGCGCCCTATTCGCGGCCGTCCTCCGTGAGCGCACCGTGAGCGATGCGTGAGCGAGCCCCGGAGAGCCGCGAAACGGGTTGCAGTTGGACGATGCGTCTTCTCACTTCGATCGTGGTGATGCTGTTCGCGGTACCGGCGGTCGCGCAGTCGACGGGCGAGACCCCGCCCGCCCCGTCGCCGGCACCGAGCACACCGACCACACCGACACCCCCCGCGCCGCCGACACCGGCACCTCCGAGCGTCCCGACCGTACCCGCGGCTCCCGCGATGCCGGCGACACCGCCACCCACCGATCCGACCGCCGCCGCGGCGACTTCCCCTCCCACACCGGACGCGTCGGCCTCCGAGACCAGCCCCGAAGAAGGAGACAACGACGAAGACAACGACGAAGACAAGGACAAGGCGAAGAAACACCAGCCGGGAGACTTCGACGCCGGTGGTCAAGCGCGGTTCCCGAGCGGTCCCGACGAGATGGGCAAGTACGCCGCGTTCCACTTCGTCGCCGCCGACGTCAAGGGCACGTACTACCTGCTGCCGACCGTGATGATCCACGGCTTCCTGCCACTGGCGATCATCCACCCGGACCAGATCATGCTCGGCGGCGCGTCGCTATCACCGCGGATGATCGGCGGCATGCGGATCGAGCTCGACGCCTCGATCCCGAAGCTGCCGAAGATGCCGGGCCTCAAATACGACACCTCGGTCGGGTTGCAGCTCGGCATGGCGTACATGCGAGAGGGCGCGCTGCTGCTGTCGGCGCAGGACTTCCCACTGTTCACCGGCGACTTCCAGCCCGGCGTGACGGCCGGCCTGCTGATGAAGATCAAGCTGTCGAACGTGGTCGACTTCCACTTGAACCCGCTCGTCCTCTACCAGAAGGGCTCCGTCGAGAACCTCGATGCGGTCCAGATCCCGCTGTCGCTCGTCGTCCAGGCCGGGTCGCTCGCCAAGCTCGGCCTCGACCTCGCGGTCAACACCGGCGACAACTACAGCTTCTCCGGCGATAGCGGCGGGAGGATCGCGGTCGGCGCCTCGCTCGAGCTCAAGATCGGCAAGCTCGTCTTCCACGCCGGCGGCGGGCTCGCGAGCCTCCTGTCGGGCGGGATGTATCCCGGCGTGATCGACTCGCTGTTCGTCGACGTCAACGCACGCTACGCGAAGTAAGCCGCGTGATGGCTAGCCGATGTCGACGGCGATCTGGTCGTCGCGCATCACCACGCGGATGTCGCCGGTGGCCTTGACGGGCTTACCGGTCTCGCCCGGATCCGTGCCGCCCTCGACACCGAACACGCCGAACGCGACATCCTCGATGTGGCGGGTCAGCGTCGACGACAGCCCGCGCGCACCGGTCTCGCGCTCGAGCGCGTTGCCGACCACGTGATCGAGCACCGCCTCGTCGATCGCGAGCTCGAAGCCCTCGAGCTCGAACTCGCGGGTCATCCGCTGGATCACGTCGGTGCGCAGGATTTCCTTGAGCGTGCCGGCATCGAGCGCGCGGAACGGCACCACGCGCGTGAACCGCGCGACCAGCTCGGGCAAGAAGCCGTAGGCCTGGAAGTTGGCGACGTTCTCGACTTGATCGGCGGAGAAGTCGACCGCGATCGCGTCGGGATCGACGCCGCCATCGGCCTGCATGCGCCCGAACCCGATCTGGTCGCGCATCGCGCGCCGGTGGGCGATCTGCTGGAACCCCGAGAACGCGCCGGCGGCGATGAAGGCGATATCGGCGGTCGACATCACCACGTGGTCGGCATACGAGCTGTGCGTGAGGTCGAGCGGAACGACCACCTCGCTCGCCTCCAGCATCTTGAGCAGCTCGCGCTGCACGCCCATACCGGTGACGTCCTTGGTGGTGCCCGCACCGGCGAAGATCGCGTTGTTCTGACCCGACGCGATCTTGTCGAACTCGTCGAGGCAGACGATGCCGATCGAGGCCAGCATCGGGTTCTCGTCGGCGGTATGCAGGAGCCGGGTGAGGATGGTCGAGGGATCCTGGCCGACGTAGCCGGTCTCCGAATAGGTGGTGATGTCGACCAGCGCGGTCGGCAACTTGAGGATCTTGCCGAACAGGGTCTCGACCAGAAACGTCTTGCCCGAACCGGTCGGGCCGACGCACAGGAAGTTCGACTTGCGCGGCAGGTCCGCGCGATCGATGCCGTCGACGTAGATCCGCTTGATCCGGCGGACATGGCGATACGCCATCAGGCACAGCGCGCGGCGTGCGTGGTCCTGGCCCCGGTAGCCGTGGTCCTGGAGGGCCGCGAACATCGCCTGTGGCGACGGACACGGCAACTCGCGCACGAACTTGATGAAGTGCTCGAGCCCCTGCTTGCGGACCTTCCGATTGGGCTCCATCCCCGTCCCGAGATCGTAGCCCACGGGATCCGTTTGACCAATCGCCATCTTCGGTGGCCTACTTGGCAGTGAGGTTGGACACGCCGAGTCTCACGCGCCCGTTTCTCGACGCCGCCCCGGCGGCCGTGAGACCCACACTCGAGGCCATCGCCGACCTCGATCGCCGGCTATGGACGCTGGTCGCCGAGGGTCGCAACGCGTGGCCGGATCTTGCCGTCGACGCGGTCGACGTGGTCGCGTTCGTCGGGCGTCAGGTGACGCCGGAGCTCGCGGATGCCGCGCTCGAGGGGCTGCGCCCCGCCGACATCTACCTGGCGTGCGGCTGCGCCAAACAGCTGAACGGCGCGATCGCCGCGTTCGACCGCGACTACATGCGCGAGGTCGATATCGCGCTCGCGCGCATGCGGATCGGTCCGCCCCGGCTCTCCGACGTCAAGCAGCTGGTCCGCCAGCGATTGTTCGTCGGCGGCGGTACCGCAGGTACCCCGACCAGCCCCGGTAAGATCTCCGAGTACGCCGGGCGCGGCGACCTTCGCCGCTGGGTGCGCTCGGTCGCGGTACGCACGTGCCTCAACGAGCTGCGCAAGGGCAAGCGCGAGGTGCTGGTCAACGACGATCACCTGATCGCGCAACACGCGATCGCGGCCGACGATCCCGAAGTCGAGTACATGAAGCGCACGTACTCGAACGAGTTCAGGGCCGCGTTCAGCGAGGCCCTGGGCGGGCTGGGACCGCGCGAGCAGACGCTGCTCCGCTACCACCACGTCGACCAGCTCAACATCGACGAGATCGGCGCGATCTACCGGATCCATCGCGTCACCGCGTTCCGGTGGCTCGAGAAGGCCAAGGAGCAGCTGGTGCGCTCGACGCTCGAGATCCTTCGCAACCGGCTCAAGCTTCCCGCCAACGAGCTCGACAGCGTGCTGCGCATGATCCGCAGCCAGATCCACCTGTCGCTGGTGCGCCACCTCGGCGGCCCGAGCGACAACGTGTCGAACGACGACGACGGCGCGATCGAGCTCGATCCGAGCGAGCTGGAAGAACTGCCGTGACCATGGGATGGGGTGGGGGGGATCGCGGTGACCAGACGCGAACGACGCGAACGACGCGTGCGCCCCGGCGAGATCGCGATCGCGGCGATCGCGATCTGCGTGGTCGCGATGCTGATCGTGCCGCTGCCGCGGCCGCTGCTCGACGTCCTGCTGGTGCTCAACATCGCGATCGCCGTCAGCCTGCTGATGGCTTCGGTGTTCTCGCCGCGCCCCTTGCGCTTCACGTCGTTCCCCACCCTGCTCGTGATCACGACGCTGTTCCGGGTCGGGCTCGAGGTCTCGGTGACGAGGCTGATCCTGGCCGATGCCGATGCCGGCGAGGTGGTCGCGGCGTTCGGCGGCTCGGTGGTCGCCGAGTCGCTGATCGTCGGCCTCGTGGTGTTCGCGGTGATCACGATCGTGCAGTTGATCGTGGTCGCGCGCGGTGCCGAACGCGTCGCCGAGGTCGCCGCCCGGTTCGCGCTCGACGCGATGCCCGGCAAGCAGATGGCGATCGATGCCGAGCTGCGCGCCGGCACCCTCGACGCCGAGGGCGCCCGACGACGGCGAACCGATCTCGAACGCGAGTCGCAGCTCTACGGCGCGATGGACGGCGCGATGCGGTTCGTCAAGGGCGACGCGATCGCCGCGATCGCGATCGTGGTCATCAACCTGGTCGGCGGGCTCGCCGTCGGCGTCGGCGTACACGGGATGAGCGCGAGCGACGCCATCCACACCTACTCGTTGCTCTCGATCGGCGAGGGCCTGGTCGCACAGATCCCGGCACTGCTCGTCGCGGTCGCGTCCGGACTTCTGGTCACGCGGGTCGCCACGGCCCCCGGCGCCGACGCGCCGATCGGAGACGATCTTCCCGAGCAGCTCGGCCCCCGCGCGCTGGTCGGTGCCGCGATCTTGCTCGCCGGCCTCGGCCTCGTTCCCGGCCTGCCGCTCGCGCCGTTCGTGTTGCTCGCCGCTCTCGCCGCCGGTGCGGCGTGGCTCGCGATGCGCGCGCGCACGGCCGCGGCCGCGACACGGAGCGACCTCGCCGAACCGGGTGCCGCGGACGTGCGTGGCCCGCGACCGAGCCTGCGACTGTCCGGAGACCTCGTTGCCACGGCGCGCGATCCCGATCGACTCCGCCGTACCCTCGCGACCGCGCGCCGCGACGCGACCCGCGTGCTCGGTTTCCCGATCCCTCCGCTCGATGTCGTGATGGATCGCTCGCTCGGCGAGCACGAGGCCGCACTCGCGATCGATGCCACACCGGTCGCGTGGTTCGACGTCGCCGGCGGCGAACTCGAACCGCTCGACGAGTCGCTCACCGCCGCATTGATCGCAGCCGCGCCCGACCTGCTCGGGCTCGATCGCGTGTCCGAGCTGGTCGACCGCGCGGCCGTGCACGCACCGGTCACGGTGCGCGAGGTCGTGCCGAAGCGCATCGGTCTGCCGGCGCTCGGCGAGCTGTTGCGCGCGCTGGTCCGCGAGCGCGTCCCGATCGACGACATCGCGGCGATCCTCGAGGCGATCGCGCTGCTTCCCGATCGCGATCTAGCCGGTCCACCGACCGTCCTCGTCGATCGCGTGCGCGCGCACCTGCGCCGCCAGATCTCGGCGCGGTGGGCCCCGCGTGGTCAACTCTCGGTGTTCACCGTCGACGCGATGATCGAGGATGCCGTGCGCACCGCCATCGATCGTCGCGACGGCACGCCGGTGCTCGCGCTCGAGCCCGCGATCGCCCACGACATCGTCACCGCTGTCCGCGACAAGCTCGCGACCGCGACCGACGGTGTGATCCTCGCCAGCGGCGACATCCGGCACTACCTCAGCGAGCTGCTCCAGCCCGAGCTGCCCGGCGTCGCCGTGCTCGCCGCTCACGAGCTGGTTCCCGACACCACCGTCCATACGGCGGGTCGGATCGAGGTGTGAGGGCGGCGCTCGCTGTCGCCGCGGCACTCGCCGCGACCTCGACCGCGCGCGCCGACGACGGTGCCCGACCGTGGCACGGCAGCGCGCGCGGCGGAGGCAGCCTGCTGTTCACCGGGGCGAAGGGCGATCGGTTCCGAGTCGATGTCGCGCTCGACGTCAAGCTGCACAGCCGCTACGGCGTGTCGCTCGCGTGGCGCGCGATCGAGCCGCTCGGAGACGACAAGCGCTCGGGCCTGGCGATCGCGGGTCTCGTGTTCGAAGCGGCAGCTGCCCGCCCGCTGCTCGTGCTCGATCTCCACGCCGACGCCGGTGCCGACCTCGATCTCCACCGGCCGCTGGTCGGCGGCGGGGTTCGCACGACCCTGACGATCGTGAAGCCGTTCGCCGTCGTGCTCGACACCGGTGCCTACCTGGTCGTCGACGGCGTCGATGGCACCCGACTACAGCTCCAGTCGTCGCTGTCGATCGGCGTCGCGTGGTGATGGCGAGACCGCACCGTTCACGGCGCCGTACACAGCGGCTCGACACGCATCGACGCGATGTGGATCTCGTCGGATAGTCCGAACTGCCATCCACACCGGAGGGCGGTGCGCTTGCCGGTCCTGGCATCGAATCGCGCGATCCCGATCGCGGTGACGGCCGCGATCGTTCCGTCATCGAGCCACCGCACCGCGCTCACGCCGGCGAGCGACTGCGACCATTTCTGCGTGCCGTCGACCCCGAGCATCGTGAGGCCGGTGTCGCCGCTCGTGATCACGCGCTGTCCGGTCGGATCGGGCGAGATCGCCCACTGCTTGTCGGGCGTCGCCAGCGTCCCGATCCGCTTGCCGTCGCGGACCAGCACGATCTCGAACCCGCCACCGGCCGCGGGCTCGACGACGTACGCGCGCCCGGTCGCGTCGACCGCCGTCACCCCACCCCGCGTGGTGTACGTCGTGCCGGTCTCGAGCGCGTGTGCATCGCGCACCCAGCGCAGCGTCAGCTTGTCGCCGCGCTCCGCCGACACCAGCTGGATGCCCTGCGCGGTCGCCGGTGGGACCGGCCACAGCTGCAGGTGCGTGAAGTCCGGCTCGCGCGCCTCGCCCACCGGCTCGAGACGGTGCGACGCGGGCACGTAGCGCATCACCGCCGGGCGGGGCCCACCCGACAACCCGACCAGTTGCGTCGACGGGTCGTACGCCAGCTGCGCTGGCACCGCGAGGCCACCGCGGACCTGGGTGCGCGTGCCGTCGGGAGCGACCAGATCGACCGCCGCCTTGCGGGCCCGCGTCGTCGAGACCAGCCAGCCATCGCCGGCGAGCCAGCGCAGGCCGACCACGATGTCGCCCTTCGCGATCACGTCGAGCGGTTTCTCGCGAAGCTCGCGATCGAGAACCACCGCGTGATCGCCGAACGCGATCGCGAGTCGCCCTCCCGGTGCCGCCGCGACGGCCGTCGGGGCCGTGATCCCGTAGCCGAGGAACTGGTTCTTGGTGGGCGTCGAGATCGCGAGGTCGCGCGCGAGACCGGTGATGAGCTTGCCACCGCCCGTACACAGCACGCCGCCGCTCACCATTCGCACGTGGGACGAGCTCCGCTGCGCGGAGTTGGTGAGGTCGTACCACTGCACCATCGAGCTCTGCGAGGCGACGACGGCATGGTCGTCGTCGGGCATCGCGACGACCGGAGTCTGCATCGCTCGCAACGTGATCTGCTCGGTCGGTCCGGTCGGTCCGCCGATCACCGTCATCGTGGGCGCACGCGGATCGTCGCTCAGGTAGACGAACCGCTTGCCGTGCGGAGCAACCGCGACCTCGGTCCCGACCTCGTCCCCGGCGTCCTTCACCCACGCGCCCCACGCGAGCTTGTCGGTCGCGAACCACCGCGCTCGGCGCCACAGCTTGTCGGTGCCTCCCTCGATCACCGCGATCGCGCGATCCGCGGCCGTGGCAACGGCGATCGCCAGCACGCGCTGTCCGGCCGCGACCGCGAGACGCTCGGCGATCGCACCACGATCGCCGACCCGCACGATCAGCTGGTCCGCACGCCAGCCGACCAGTCCGCGAGATGTCATCGCGATCGCGCGATACCGCGGTTCGAGCGGCAGGGTCGCACGCTCGAGCAATGCGCCATCGCGATCGATGGTCTCGACCGTGAGGCCACCGGCATCGTCGACCAGGCCGAGCTCGAACCCGCGCGGGACCACGCGAACCGCGAGTTGCGTCGCGGACGGGAGATCGATCACGCGCGGCTCGATGCTGCCGTCGAGTGCCGGCCACAGACGCGCACCACCGAGATCGTCGAGCGAGATCGCCGCGGTGCCGTCGGGTGACGCGGCGAGTAACACGACCGTTCCTCCGTGCGGTGCTTCGCGTGGTCCGTTCGTCGAGGGTCGTGGCACGTCGACCGTCGCGCCCGGTCGCGTGATTGCATCAATTCGCGCAAGACCTGCGTCGATCGACACGGGATCAACATGATGCGTGGGCTCCGCCGTGTGGTGTTGGGAGCCGCATGCACAGATCGCGTAGAACAGCGCTAGAGGTGTCGTTCTCGGCATTTCGGTGGATTTGAAGAATTCCACAGCACGGTCGCTTTCTCGGAAATTTGTGTTGAGCGATGACGAGCCAGATGGTCAAACCGTTGTGGCCGGAACGTCCGAAGAATGGTTCGGGGAATCTGCCGGCTCGTGGAGGGCAGTACAATGGCGCTCGGTACCGTGAAGTGGTTCAACGATGCCAAGGGCTATGGCTTCATCAGCCGTAGCGATGACGGGAAGGACGTGTTCGTCCACTACTCGTCGATTTCGGGGGATGGGTTTCGCACCCTCAACCAAGGGCAGACCGTCGAGTACGAAGAGGAGCAGGGGCCCAAGGGGTTGTTCGCCGCCAAGGTTCTTGCCGTCCGGCAATAACGCGCAGCGAACCAGCATCGTTGGAGGCTGGGCCTGGCTCGCTACCGTGCGAGCTGGGTAGCTCGATATTCACCCGACTTGGTACGGGTCAACACGATCGCGAAGGCTTCCTTCGTGGTGCGGACCTGCAGTACCACGTTGCCGTCTGGCAATCCGCCGCCCCCTCGATACTCGTTGGGAGACAAGAGCTTCCAGTCCTTGAGCGGACCGGACTCGACGATCAGGTTGCCAAACATCTCCCGGAGGTCGCCGCTGGTCTGCGCGGCCAACTTGCCGCCGGCGTAGAACGGCACGGTGCTGTACTTCACCAGCTTGTCGACCGACGCGGTGGCGAACGCCGACACCCACAGGTTCGCGGCAAACACGGCCTGCCTGTCGGTCACGGAAGTTGACGGTGAGGCTTTTTGCTTCGAGCGCCCGCTGTTCGGCGTCACCGTCTTGCCGCCGACGTGACGGCGCAGCTTGCTCGGTAGCTTCGCGGTGTTCTTGACCAGGTCGCTGTCGGTCGTGGAGTCGTCGTCGTTGGGAACGCTGGTCAGGATGTACGGCTCGACGTTGAACGTGCCGCACTGGCGCCAGTTCCGGTAGAACCCCCAGCGCATGTAGACCCGGCCGTTGACCGAACGAATCTTCTCGGGCGTTGGCTCGTAGGGCGCGGCCGACAGCACGGTGTCGATCGCCGCGACGTCGAACTCGGTCTGGCCGGAGGTCTTCGCGATCGTGACCTTGTGAACGCTGCCGTCGGGATCGAGCGAGATCTCGAGGTTGACCCAGAGATCGGGGTTGTTGAGCGGATACGTCGCGGGCTTGTCGTCGAGCTGCTCGAGGAAGCCGAAGCCCCACAGCTCGTGGATGCGACGGTGCATCCGCACGATGTAGAGCGCGAACGGATGCGCGCGCGTCTTGAGCGCGGTCTGGTTGCCGGTCTGCACGTCGGGGATGAAGTTCTCGAGCGAGCTGCGCACCGCCTCGAGCTTCCGCTCCCACCGACCCTTGTGCGCCGACATCTTGCGGCGCGCGACCTGGCGCTCCTCGTCGACCTTCTGCTTGCCCATGATGCGCTCGTAGTCCTGGAACGCGAGCGGGCGATTGATGCCGGGTGCGCCGCGCTTGCCGCGCTTCTTGCCGTTGCCGAGCTCGGTGAGCTTTCCGCGGCCCTCGATCCCGCGCATGCCGAGCAGGTTGTTCGGCCGCTGACCGGTGCCCTGCTGACCGTCATCTCCGCCCTCGCCGACGATCGCTCCCTTGGCGGTGTTGTCGTCGCCCGAGTGGTCGGTCTCGCGCACGCGGTCGTCGGTCGTCGGGTCGGTCTCCTCGAGCTGGCGGATCTTGTCGTCGGGTCCACCGATCTCGGGGCTGGTCCTGTCGTCGCTCTCCTTCGAGGCGACCTGTTTGCCCTTCGACTCCTTCTCGAGGTTGGTCTCGGTGGCGCGCGTCTCCTTCTCGACGTCGCGGTTCTTGTCGGACAGCTTGGTCGCATCGTCGGGCGCCTTGTCGACGACGTGCTCGTCGTCGTGGACCTCGACCATCGTCATGTTGGGCGGCGGCGGCTTCGGCTTGTCCTGCTTCTGCTGCGGCGGCTTGGGCGGCGGCGGCACGATCGGGGGCGGCAGCTGCTTGGGCAACGGAGCGATCGCGACCTGGAGCGGCTTGTCGTCGAGCTTCTCGGCGTCGATCGGCCTCAGCGGCTTCTTGACGTCGGTCTTCTCGGGATCCTCGGACGCCGTATCGTCGAGCATCGCGAGCTCCGCACGGTCGGGGATCTCGCCGAACTCGGCTGCGAGCTCGGTGTTCGCCTCGATCGTGAACGTGCAGTCGAGAACGCTATCGCTGTCGTTGTTCGCCCACTCGTTGGTCTGGTCCGATAGCGCACTTCCCGTGCATCTCGCCAGTGGATCGCCGAGGTACGGCACCAGCTCCTTGGGCGGCCGCATCGGCACCTGCCGGTAGCCGCCGAACGTCGCGTCCTTGCCGAGCACCGCCGTCAGCCGCACGCGCGTCCCGGGCTCGAGATCGAGCTCGCAGCGCTGCTTCGGCTTGCGCCGACGGATCAGGTCGACGACGTAGCTCACCACCTCGACCGTCGACGCATCGGTGGCCTCGTCGACGTAGCCGAGCTCCTCGATGGTCGGATCGACGTTGCTGCAGCGAAGTAGCGGCGCCGGATCGCCGACCTTGGTGACCAGGATCTGTCCGGTGCCTTCACCGCTGAAGTGAAGCGACAGTCGCGGGTCTGGAATCGGTCGCGTGACCTCGTACAGCGCGAACACGCTCGCCTGGGTCGTGACCGATGCCGCGACCGCCACCGTCAGCAGCCAACGGCTGCGATATGAGCGAGCTTTTCGGGCCACCGGCCTGTCCAGTGTGACACGAGAAGTCAGGATTGGTTGTCCCGAAATGCCCTGACATATCCGGACGTAACGCTACGTTCGGGCCGCGAAACAGCTTCCTCGGAACCGCACCGATCGTCGCGGGCGCACGAACCCCAACGATCGCCGGGACATCGGCGTCCGGATGGACGCTACAACTTGCGGTATACGCCGACGACGATCCCGATGATGTCGACCGACTTCAGGTCGGCGCGGCGCACGATGATCGGCGCCATGTTCGAGTTGGCGGGCTGAAACCGGATGCGGTCGCCTTCGGGGAAGTACCGCTTCACCGTGGCCTCCCCCTCGATCATCGCCACCACGATGTCACCGGTCTTCGCGGCCGGGGTCTTCTTCACGAACACGTAGTCGCCATCGAAGATCCCGTCCTCGATCATCGACTCGCCCACGATGCGCAGGCCGAACACCTCGCGATGGCCGCCGATCAACACGCGATCGATCCGCACCGTGTCGGTGGCCTGCTCGACCGCGAGGATCGGCTGGCCGGCAGCGACGCGACCGAGGATCGGCACGTCGCACATGTCTCCATCGTAGACCGCCTGCACGTCGACGTTGCCGGTATGGCGAGGCCACTTGGCATCCGCGGCGCGCTTCTGCAGCGGCACGACCTCGCCGTTACCATCGGGCAGCACGGGCCGCATCGCGCGCGACTTGAGATCCTCGCGGCGGAGGTGTCCCTTCTTCTCGAGCGCCTTCAGGTGATCGTTGACGCCGTTGGTCGAACGAATGTGGAAGTGCTCGCCGATCTCGCGAAGGGTCGGCGGGAACCCGCGTTCCACGATCGAGGCCGAGATGAAGTCGAGAATCTCTCGCTGCCGCTGAGTGAGCGCGTCGGCCATGCTGGTGCCTCTATGGGTGAGGGGAATCGAAAGAACGTTGGAGAGGGGAGAAGCTCAGAGGGATCGCTACTGAACGGAATGACCGTACTGAACGCACTATCACCATGTCAATTTTTCTCTGATGAAATTCCGTAGTTATTTAAGTCGAGAGATGATCTCCCCCAGATGTGGGGCTGGATCCTGACCGTCGCGAGCCTGGTCTCGATGCGTGCCGCGATCGACCGCGGCGACGTCGACGAGGCGGCACGGCAAGGTGTCCTCGCGGGTCCGAGCGTCGTCGAGCAGGCCCTCGCCGCCCGCGATCGACCCGCGATCCTCGCCGGCATCGCCGCCGCTCCGTCGGTCGTCGATCGGGAAGAGCTGCTCGTGCCGCTCGCCCGCGTCGCGGGCACGGGCGATCGCCGGATCGCGATCCCCGCGGCACGCGCAGCCCGCGAGATCGCGCACGCGCTCGGCCAACGGACCGAGGTCCCCGACGACCTCGCGGTCGACGACGTCGCGACCTGGCGCGCCGCGTGGACCGAGCTCGCCATCGATCGCGATCGCTTCATCGAGGTCCGGATCGCCGCACTCGACACGGCCACGGCCCTAGCGCGGATCGATCGCCGCGTCATCGATCCCGACACGCCCGCGATCGGCGTCGACCTCGCGCGTGCGCTCGGCGATCCCGATCCGGCGTTTCGAGGCGCCGCGATCGCCGACCTCCCGATCCCGGTTCCGGCGTCGATGCGCGGTGCCGTGGTCACCGTGATCCAGCGCGACACCGATCCCGAGGTCGCGCTCGCCGCGGCGGCTGCGCTGTGCGGTGACCTCGCGATCGATCCACCGGCACCCGTGCAGGACGCGCTCGGCACCGACGGCATCGCGCGCATCCGCACGCTGGTGTCAGCACCAGGCACCGGGCGCATGCATCGCGTGCGGATCCGCGACGCGCGCCGATGCTTGCGAGGAACCCGACGATGACCACCGAACCCGACGACACGGCCGTTCGCACGGCGCGGTAGCGCGCCCCTGCACGTACAGATCGATCGGCGAGCTAGAGGCCGAGGGCGTCGGCGAGCTGCTGGTAGCCATCGCGGTGCAAGGCCGCCTCGCCGCCGGCGGCGACCAGCTCGGCGAGCGTCTGGCTCTCGCCGGTGGGTACGAACAGCCGGTCCCATCCGAGGATCAGCGGCCCCGCGGGGCGCGCCGCGATCGCGCCGTCGCACGTGGTCGTGAACATCTCGATCTCGGCATCCGCACCGCGGCGCAGCGCGATCGCGAGCACCATGCGCACGGGCGTCTCGCGCCAGTACTTGCAGAACCGGTTCGCGTTCTCCGAGTCGAGCTCGAGCTGCAGGCTCTTGCCGTCCATCGTCGTCAGGTCGACGGCCTCGGCGAAACACCCACCGGCCGCGTGATGTGCGAGCACCTTGTCACGCGCGCGGTGTGCCGGTTCGGGCGCGCTGGTCGAGAACCCGGTCTGTAGAGGTTCGACGGTGACGGCGAGGTCGGGCACGAGTCGCGCGAGCTCGTCGCGGCGCAGGTCATTCCCGTCGATGAAGATCCAGGTCACGGCCGGGGACGCTACTACGGCGGCGTCACCCGCCGGTAGCCAACGACTCGACGATCGCGGGTCATTCCACGATGACGCGGTCCGACCCGCCGCGGCCGAAGGTCTCCGGCATGTACATCTCCTCGGCCTTGGGCGGCGGCACCACGAAGTTCCCCGGCGTGGTCGCCCGCGCGACGTAGGTGTACTCGTGCACGCCCTCCCAGAGCAGCGATGCGAACGCCTCGACCCGCTCGTCGCGCAGGTTCTGGTGCTCGTACCACGGGCCGTACCACCACCAGTACCGCCCCCGGCTCTGCTGCTGCTTGGGATCGGTCGGGATCGGGCCGGTGACGGCCAGCGCGGGGTTCATCGGCTCGAACCCCGCGGGGATCGGGTCGACCAGCGCGACGTGGTAGCGCCGGTTCTCGTTGACCATGTTCACGCGTACGCGGACGCGCGCACCCGCCTTGACGTGCCACGTACCATCCTTGGCGCGGGTCACGTCCTTCGGATCGTCGGCACCCTCGTAGCTGCGCGTCACGACGAACCCGTAGTCCGCCGGGTCCAGCTTCAAGCTGGCAGGCGCGTAGGTCATCCCGATCCGGTAGTACAGCCGCCCGGCGGCGCCATCCTTCTGGATGGTCAGACTCTGGCTGTCGTGGGTCGCGACGATCTTCATCGGGATCGGGATCTCGAACGAGTCGGTCGTCCTCCCGCGGAACGCGTGGTCGCCGGCGTAGTCGTTGCCGAGCCACACGCGCGCGACGAAGTTGGGCGTCGCCTTCTCGTAGACGTGGAAGTACTTGTCCATCGCGAGCAGCGCGAACGTGTTCTCCTGGGTGTTGAGCCAGCGCCCCGCCTTGCGATGCGCGAGGAGCCCCGTGACGATCTTCGGGATCAGATCGTTCTTCGGCTGCTCCTCGATCAGCGACTCGAGCATCACCGCATCGACCCGGCGATCGCTCGCGAGCAAGAGATACGCACCGTCGCCATACGACGTCGTGAAGTTCGCCGCACCCGCCGTCTCGCTGACCTTGTTCATCGCGTGCCGCACGATCGCCGCGCGTTCGGCCTGTGCTGCCGCGTTCCCCGCGAATAGACCCAGCAACCAACCGTCGGCTTCCATGCCGAGCTTCGTCGGACCACCGGCATCGGCCACGAGCTTCTGTCCCTTCGCGATGTCGAGGTCACCCATCAGCTTGCGCGTGTACAGCGCGTACGCCGAGATCGAGTGGCGAATGTCGGGCCCGTAGTACGACGGGTAGTGGCTCTCGATGTTCTGCAGGTACTGCTGGGCCCGCGCGAGCATCGCCGGCGGGACCTCGTAGCCCTTGGCCTTGGCGCGGGTCAGCGCGTTGGTGACGTACACGGTCAGGTACGGCACGCTCGGGTAGCCACGCTCCCAGTACGCGAACCCACCGTCGGAGTTCTGCATCTGGGTCAGGTGCTCGACGTCGTCGGCGACGCTGTGCTTCATCGCCGCTATGGTCGGCATGTCTTTCGTGTGGAACGCGGTCAGCACGTCCTGCAGCCCGACGATGCCCATCACCCGGCTCGACCGCTGCTCGGCGCACTCGAACGGGTAGCGCACGAGGTAGAGCAGCGCGTCGGTCAGTGCCTGCAGGTTGGTCGACGCGGTCGTCACCTCGAGGCCTCCGAACTGCGTCACCACCTTGGAAGGCAACTTGACGGGCTGGGCGATCGCGCCGCTATCGATCACGCCGTAGGTCGCGAACGCCTCGGTGGTCGCCGGCGTCCACACCGGCAGCGCGACCTCGGCCGCGTCGGAGGCCTTGCCCGCGCTCCCGACGAGCTGGAACCGCGCCGTGCCCGCCATCTCGGCGGCGGCCGGGAACCGCACCTCGACGCGATCGTTCGCGGGCACCGTCACCCGGCGGCCCGCGCCGTCGGTCAGCAGGGCGTTGCTGGTGCGTGCCGCGAGGCTGACCGTCATCGGCGCGTCGGTCTGGTTCTGCACCACGACCGGCAGCTCGAACGTGTCGCCGAAGTTCAAGAACCGAGGCGGACTGGGGCGCACCATCAGCGGTAGTCGTGCCGTGACCGCGTTCTCGCCCTTGCCGAACTCCTTGCTGCCCGACGTCGCGATCGCGACGATCCGGTAGCGCGTCAGGTTGTCGGGCATCTCGACCTCGACGGACGCGCGCCCGCTCGCGTCGGTCGTCACCTCCGGTGCGAACGCGGCGAGGGGGTTGAAGTTCGACCGGATCGCGATCGGCGCACCGCCGCTGCCTTTTCCGGTCTGCGCCTGCTGCCGCGCGAGCTTGCCGCCGGTCGGCGCGTCCTTCTTCAGGCGCTCGGCTTCGGCGGAGGGTTTCTCTTCCGGAGCCTCCGGCGGTGGTGGTGGTGCGCCGCCGGGTGCGGCCGTCGCCGTCGGAGCGAGATCGGCCACCTTGTCGACGCCGTGTTGGTTGGCCGCGAGCTTGGTGGCATCCGGTTTCGCCAGCTTGACGTAGGCGCGCGAGTACGCGTCGCGCACACCGCCCGCGCGCTGCGGATAGAACGCGGCGATCGGGTCGGGGAACTGGTACCCGGTGAGCGCGAGGATCGCCTCGTCGACGACGATCACCGCGACGTCGGCGTTCGGTACCGGCTTGCCGGTGGCGTCCTTCACCGCGATCGAGAGCCGCGTGGTCTCGCCCGGCGATACCTTGTCGGCCGACGGCTTCACGGCGACGGCGAGCGTGCGCTGTCTCGGGGGGATCGACAGATCGATCTCGCCCACCGCGTAGGCCGGTCGCTTCGGGAGCGACGGATCGGGATCGCCCTTGTCGTCGAGCCGCTCGGCCGCTCCGACGAGATCGACCTGGACGTGGAGGTTCGGCGTCATCGCGTCCTCGATCGGCACGCGGATCACCGTGGTCGGTCCGTCGAGCTTGATCTTGTCGAGCTTGACGATGCCGCTGCGCTGCCAGGTCACGATGCCCTCGGCGGGATAGAACGGCGCCTGCACGAGCAACTCGGCCGTCGAGCCCGGGGCGTAGTCCTTGTGGTCCGGGATCAGCTGCACGCGCTCCTGGGTGACGTCGCGACTCTTCGGACGATCGCCACCCGCCACCCAGAACAGCAGCTGGGTCTGGTTGGGCCGCCCCTTGTCGTCGACGATCGTCGCCGTGACCCGATAGGTCCCGCCCTTGGGCGTCTGGAACGTGCACGGCGATGGCACCGGCTTGCCGTCGGCGCCCGCCGGCTTCGCGCTGACCTTGCAGTCCTGCGGGTCGACCTCGAGCTGCGTGTACTTGCCCTTCTGGTACTTCCAGTCGAGCCGCGCGGCCGTGACCTCGATCGCGGTCCCGGCGACCGGTTTGCCGTCGAGGTCGACGCCGATCGCATCGATCTCGAACGGCGTGCCCTTGTCGACGAACATCTTCTTGGTCTTGAGCCCGACGTACAGCTTCGACGGGTGGACGAGCAGTGCGGCGGATGCCGACCAGGTCTGACGGTTGACGTCGGTGACGCTCGCGTTCGCCACCACCGACATCGGCGTCGCCGGTTTCACCGACAAGAAGTCGAGGTGCAGGGTGTTGGCGCCGATCGCGTCGGTCTTGCCGGTGTGCGACCACGTCTTGGGCGCGTGGTACTCGCTGGCGCCGTCGTCGTAGCCCCACCACGGCACCCACGATCCGAAGATGTAGTCGTCGCGACCGGGCGGCGTGAAGCTGGTCCTGCTCGAGGTCACGTACCAGCTCACCGGCGCGCCGGGGAGCGGACCACCGCTGTAGTACTTCGCGCTCACGGTGACGTCGCCACCGCCACCGACGAGGAACGGCCCCTGCGACGCCTGCGCGGAGACCTCGAACTCGGGCCGCCGGAACTCCTCGATCCGGATCGTGTGGGAGTGTCCCGAGCCGGGGCCGCCGTAACCGCGCGCCTGGAGCTCGACCGTCGCGTAGCCGAGGTTCGGCGTCTTCGGCAACGTGAACTTCGCGTTCCAAGCGCCGGCCGCGTTGACCTTCGCCGTGCCCTTCGCGATCTCGTTTCGCCGCGCGTCGATCACGCGATACGTGAGCGACCCGATCCCCTGCGGCATCGGGTCGACGTCGCCGTGCTTGCCCAGATCGAGGGTGCGCAGCCACCCGACGAGCGAGACCTCCTCGCCCGGTTTGTACAGCTTGCGATCGTCGACGACGTACCACGCCAGCGTCGACGGCTGGACGTGCTTGGTCCAGGTCCCGTAGCCGTTGTAGTAGGGGTTCTCGGCGACGAACGCGACGTCGGCGCCACGGCGTGCGAGCAGGAGGTTGGCTCCCTTGTTCAGCGACGCCGATGGCAACGCGAGCGTGGCGAGGCCGCGATCATCCGACGAGCCGGTGACGCCGCTCGGACGGAGCTCGAGCGACACGCCGCCGATCGCCTTGCCGGTGGCCAGATCGGAGACCTGCGCGACCAGCGAGTCGGCGTCGGCGTGCGCGTCGAGGCCGAGCTTGGTCGCCTGCACCCACGAGATCAGCTTCGGCGGGGCATACGACTCGGTCCACGGATACGGCTCGACGATCGCGATCGCGTGACCGAGCCCCCTGGACAGGGCCGGTGCGAGATCGACCGCGGTCTCGACGAGCTGGTTGTTGCCGCCGGTCGTCTTGACCAGCTGGTCGAACACCTTGGTGCCCGGCACCCGCGGGGGGTTGTCCTTCCGCCACTGGTTGGCGAGGTAGTTGCCGTAGGCGTCGAAGTCCGACGGCGTGACCTTGTAGAGCCGGACCTTGAGCTGCTCGTAGTTGGTGGTGAAGAAGTCGAGCGACGGCGTCTTGGCAGACGGGTCGACGACGACCAGGCCGCTCGGGCCGAAGAACGTCGGCACCGCGTCGGTGACGTGGAACTCGAGCTCCGCGTCGTCGCCGAGCGTCTGGCCGAACTCGTCGCGGATGTTCGCGCCGACCTTCACCTCGTAGGTCGTCTGCGCCTTGGTCAGCCCCTGCAGGTAGAGGCTGTTGCCCGATACCGACACGTGGACGTCGGGGACCGCGGGGCTGATCGAGATCAGCTTGGCATCGTCGGCATCGAACGCGTCGGCATCGAGCGGGTTGTCGAACTCGATCACGAACGGCGTGCCCGGCGGGCACTTGTGGTTGTAGCCGCAATCGTGATCCTCGATACGGAGCGGCGGGTAGGTCTTGAACGTGCGCTGCTGCTTCTGCGTCGTGGTGTTCGGACCCTCGGCCGACGGCGTCCCCGCCGGCACCTCGATCGTGACCGTGGCGTCGGCCGGGAGCTCGCGATCGGTGCGGAACGCGAGCCAGCGATGATCGTCTCTCTGGCCCCCCTGTACGCCCTTGTTGGCGCTGTCGACCACGGCGGCGAGCCGCTTGTCTTTGGCGATCGCGGCGGCGTCGAGCAGCGTCACGCCGAAGGTTTTCCCGTCGGCCGTGACGTGCAGCTTCGTCAGCACCGCCTGCGGATCGATCTTCTGATCGAACAACAGGAACATCGGTACGTCGCGACGCTGCGGCGTGTTCGAATCGGGATAGCCGCCGATCACCGTCGGTGGTGGCGTCTCGAACGTGAACGTGGTCCCGGTGGACAGGGCACCGCCGCTCTGCGACCTGGTGCCGGCGGGAACCTCGACGGTGTAGGTCGTCGCCTGCGGGAACCGGATGTCCGGATCGAACAGCACGGTGCGGGTGCCGAGCCAACGCCAGTTGCCCTTCGGTTGCGGGGTCAGCTTCACCGGCTGGGTGCCCGAGGCGTCGCCCTGTGACGTCACGGCGACCATCGGCTGGCTGAACGTCACGCTGAGCGACGGCGCGACGGGGACCTTGCCCTCGGGCATGTACCGCAGGATCTTCAGGGCCTGGCCGCGATCGTTGGCCTTCGGAGGCAACAGCGACGAGGGTGGCGGCGGGAACGCGCCGGTGATCGTGGTGCCGGTACGCGGCACCGGCTTCGAGCGCGGGCGCAGCGCGAACGCCTGCTGGTCCTGCGCGTCGGTGGTGATCGGCTTGGCGCGCGCGAGCAGCGCACGCGTGGCACTCGCATCGAGCTTGGTCGCCGGTGCGAGCTTGGCGCGATCGAACGGCTTCGGGCCCTGCCGGCCATCCGACACGCGGAGGTCGAGCCCGTCGGGCGTGTCCTCGTCGGCGGCGGCCACGAGCGGCGTACCGCTGTTCGGATTCGGCGTCGAGCTCTTGCCGCCACACGCCAGCGACGTGCACAGCGCGAGCGTCAGAAGTTTCGTATCCATGGTTCCCCCGGGAGCGATTACTCCACGATCACGCGACTCATTCCACGATCACGCGATCTGATCCACCGCGGCCGAAGGTCTCGGGCATGTACATCTCCTCGGCCTTGGGCGGCGGCACCACGAAGTTCCCGGGCGTGGTCGCCCGTGCGACGTACTCGTAGGTGTGGACGCCCTCCCAGAGCAGCGACGCGAACGCCTCGACCCGCTCGTCGCGCAGGTTCTGGTGCTCGTACCACGGACCGTACCACCACCAGTACCGCCCCCGGCTCTGCTGCTGCTTGGGATCCGCCGGGATGGGACCGGTGACCGCCAGCGCGGGATTCATCGCCTCGAACCCGGCGGGCATCGGATCGACGAGCGCGACGTGATAGCGCCGGTTCTCGTTGACCATGTTCAGTTTGACGCGCACCCGCGCGCCGGCCTTGACGTGCCAGGTGCCGTCCTTGGCACGCGTGACGTCTTTCGGATCGTCGGCTCCCTCGTAGGTCCGCGTGACGACGAACCCGTAGTCGGCCGGGTCGAGCTTGAGGCTCGCCGGCGCGTAGGTCATGCCGATCCGGTAGTAGAGGCGCCCGACGCCGTCCTTCTGGATCGTGAGAGCCTGGTTGTCGTGCGTCGCGACGTCCTTCATCGGGATCGGGATTTCGAACGAATCGGTCGACCGCCCCTTGAACGCGTGATCGCCGGCGTAGTCGTTGCCGAGCCACACGCGCGCCACGAAGTCCGGGGTCGCCTTCTCGTAGACGTGGAAGTACTTGTCCATCGCGAGCAGCGCGAACGTGTTCTCCTGGGTGTTGAGCCAGCGCCCCGCCTTGCGATGTGCGAGCAGCCCCGTGACGATCTTCGGGATCAGGTCGTTCTTGGGTTGCTCCTCGATCAGCGACTCGAGCATCACCGCGTCGACCCGGCGATCGCTCGCCAGCAAGAGATACGCGCCGTCGCCGTACGACGTCGTGAAGTTCGCCGCGCCCGCCGTCTCGCTGACGTTGTTCATCGCGTGCCGCACGATCGCCGCGCGCTCGGTCCGCGCCTGGGCATTGCCCGCGAAGGTCCCGAGGAGCCACGCGTTGGCCTCCATGTTGAGCTTCGTCGCGCCGCCGTACTGGCGATAGATCGCCTGCGCCTTCGCGATGTCGAGGTCGCCCATCAGCTTGCGCGTGTACAACGCGTACGCCGAGATCGTCTGCCGGATCTGGGGCCCGTAGTAGTACGGGTAGTGGCTCTCGATACTCTTCAGGTACCACTGCGCCCGCTGCAGGATGTTCGCCGGGATGTCGTAGCCCTTGTCCTTCGCGCGGGTCAGCGCGTTGGTGACGTACACCGTCAGGTACGGATCGCTCGGGCGACCGCGCTCCCAGTACGCGAACCCGCCGTCGTAGTTCTGCATCTGGCTGAGGTGCTTCACGTCTTCGGCGACGCTGCCCTTCATCGACGAGATCGACGGCATGTCCTTGGTGTGGAACGCCGTCAGCACGTCCTGCAGCCCGACGATGCCCATGATCCGGCTCGACCGCTGCTCGGCGCACTCGAACGGGTAGTGCACGAGGTAGAGCAGCGCATCGGTCAGCGCCTGGAGGTTGGTCGAGCTCGTCGTCACCTCGAGTCCACCGAACTGCGTGATCACCTTGGAGGGCAACTTCACCGGCTGTGCCATCGCACCACCGACGTCGTCGATCACGCCGTAGGTCGCGAACGCCTCGGTGGTCGCCGGCGTCCACACCGGGATCTCGACCTCCGCGGCATCCGAGTACGCGCCGACGCTGGCGACGAACTGGAACCGTGCCGTGCCCGCCATCTCGGTGGCCGCCGGCAACAGCACCTCGACGCGATCGTTCGGCGGCACCGCCACCGCGCGACCGATCGCCGTCGTCGTCGGTCCGCCGAGGAACTTCGCATTGGTGGTGCGCGCCGCGACCTCGATCTGGAGCGGCAGGTCGGTCTGGTTCTGCACCACGACCGGTAGCTGGAACGTGTCTCCGAAGTTCAAGAACCGCGGCGGGCTCGGCCGCACCATGATCGGGAGCCGCGCGGTGACCGCCTGCTCGCCCTTGCCGAACTGCTTGGCGCCGGCGACCGCGACCGCGACGATCCGGTAGCGCGTCAGGTTATCGGGCATCTTGAAGCTCACGGTCGCGACACCGGCCGCGTTGGTGTGCACGGCCGGCGCGAACGCCGCGAGCGGGTTGAAGTTCGATCGGATCGCGATCGCCGGGCCGCTCGGCGGCACCATCGGCAGGTCGACGTCCTTGTCGGCGCCCGCAAACGCGGCGTGCAGGCGCGGGCTCGGCTTGGCCGGCGGGCGCGCCATCGGACTGCGGTCCGCCTTCCGCAGCTCGTGTTTGGATTCCTCGAGCGGCATCGCCTCGCCGCCCGTCGCGGCCATCGCCCCACTATCGAGCGATACCGTATCGTCGAGGACCTCGCCTTCGTCGTAGCCGCGACGGAGGCGACCACCGCCGCGATAGCGCATGTTGGCGGCGCCCTGCGGCCCGGAGCTCGCGGTGACCACCACGCCGGGTTGCTTGAGGATCACGTACCGCCGCGAGTAGGCATCGCGCGTATCGGGGCTGCGGAGCGAATAGAAAGTGTCGATCGGGTCCGCGAACTGGTAGTTGCTGAGCGCCAGGATCGCCTCGTCGACGACGATCACCGCAGTCTCGGCGTTGGCCACCGGCTTGCCCTTGGCGTCCTTGACCTCGACGGTCACCGACGTGGTCTCGCCCGGCGCCACCTTGTCGGCCTTCGGCGTGACCGAGACGGCCAGCGTACGGTGCTTGGGAGGGACCGGAAGATCGAGCGAGCCCACGGCATACGCCGGGCGCTTCGGCAATTTGGGATCCGGCTCCCCGTCATCGTCGAGTCGCTCGGCGGCACCGACCAGATCGACCTGGACGTACATGTTCGGCGTCATCGCGTCGCTGATCGGCACCTGGATGATGCGCGTCGGCTCGGTGATCTCGATGCGCTCGGTCTTGACGATGCCGCTGCGGCGCCACGTCACGATCGCCGAGGCCGGATAGAACGGCGCCTGGATCATCACCTCCGCGGTGTCGCCGGGCGCGTACTCCTTCTTGTCGGGGATCAACTGCACGATCTCTTGACCGACGCCGCGGCGGTGGGCCTGCTTGCCGCCGGCCACCCAGAACGTGAGCTTGGTCTGGTTGGGACGCTGCTGCTTGTCGAGGATCGTCGCGGTCACCTCGTAGGTGCCGCCCTTCGCGGTCTGGAACGAGCAGTGGGCCGGCGTCGGGTCACCCTTCGCATCGGCCCCCTGGCTCGCCACCGAGCAGGTCTGCGGATCGAGCTCCTTCCGGGTGTACTTGCCCTTGTTGTACTCCCAGTCGAGGCGCACCGCCTTGAGCTCGATCGGCGCGTCGGCGAGCGGCTTACCGTCGAGATCGACGCCGATCACGTCGATGTCGAACGGCTTGCCCTGGCGCACGAACGGCCGCTCGGTCTTGAGTCCGACGTAGGCCCGCGACGGGTGCACGATCAACGCCGACGACGCCGACCAGCTCTGGCGGTTGACGTCGGTGACGCTGACGTTCGCCTGGACCGACATCGGCATCGCCGGTTTGATCGACAGGAAGTCGAGGTGCATGGTCTGCGCCCCGGTGGCGTCGGTCTTCGACTGCAGGTTCCAGGTGTTGGGCGACTTCGGTCGGTCGGTGTCGAGATCGCCGCGATAGCCCCACCACGGTACCCACGATCCGAACGTGTAGTCGTCGCGATTCGGCGGCGTGAATGTCGTCGGCGTGGCGGTGACGTTCCAGTTGACCGGCGCACCGGGCAGCGCGCCGCCCGCGTAGTACTTCGCGCTCACGATCACGTCGCCCTCGCCACCGACCAGGAACGGCCCCTGCGACGGTTGCGCCGAGACCTCGAACTCCGGTCGCCGGAACTCCTGGATCTGGAACATGTGGCGATGCGAGCCACCGCCGCCGGCCCACGGGTCCCGGCTCTGTGCGACGAAGTCGATCCACGCGTTGCCGAGGTTCGGCGTCTTCGGCAGCGTGAACGTGGTGGAGAACCCGCCGGTCGCGTCGATCTGGGTCTCGCCCTTGGCGATCTCGTTGTTGCGCGAGTCCTTGACCGTATAGGTGATCTTCGACACCGCATCGTCGATCGAGCCGACGTCGCCGCCCTTCTGGAGATCGACCACACGCAACCAGCCCTTGAGCGAGACCTTCTCGCCCGGCTTGTACATCTTGCGATCGTCGATCACGTACCAGGCGAGGCTGTTGCCGCGCGGGCTCTTGACCCAGCTGCCGTAGCCTCCGTACTCGTAGTACCCGACGTTCGCGGTGAGCAGCGCGACGTCGTCGCCGCGGCGCGCGATCAGGCGCTGCACTCCCTTGGTGCTCGCGGTGGCAAGCGGCATCGTCGCGAGGCCGTCGTCGTTCGACGTGCCCTTGATCCCGAACGGCTGGATCTCGAACGCGACGCCGCTCGCCGGCTTGCCGGTCGCGAGGTCGCTCGCGTACGCGACCATGTCGTTCGCATCGACGTGCGCGTCGATCCCGATCCGGGTCGACTGCACCCACGAGATCATCCGCGGCGGGTCGTAGCGTTCGGTCCACGGGTGTGGCTCGACGATCGCGACGACGTGACCGAGCCCGGACTTCGGCAGCGCCGACGACAGGTCGACGTGCGTCTCGACCAGCTCGTTCTGCCCCGACGTGGTCTTGACCAGGTGGTCGAACACCAGCTTGCCGGGCACCGGCGGTGGGTGGTCCTTGTTCCACTGGTTGCGAACGAACTGGAAGTACGCATCGAGGTCGTCGGGCTGGACCTTGTAGAGCTTGACCTCGAGCTGTGGATAGTTGACCGAGAAGAAGTCGAGCGTCGGCTTGCCGTTCTTCGCCTTCGCGGGATCGAGCACGACCATCCCCGACGGGCCGTAGAACGTGGGCCGCGCATCACCGACGGTCCACGTGCGTACCTCGTCCTTGCCGAGCGTCTGACCGAAGTCGTCGGTCACCGACTTCGCGATCACCGCCTTGTAGGTCCGCCGGGCCTTGGTCTGGCCCTGGATCACGATCGCGCGACCGCCGCTGGTGACGTGGATGCCCGGGAGGTCGGGCCGCACCGATACCTGGTCGACATCGAACTTGTCGTCGTCGAGCGGGTTGTTGAACTCGACCACGAACGCCGAGCCCGGCGGGCACACGCCGCTGCCGTAGTTGCAGCCGGCACGCACGATCTCGAGGGGCGCGTAGGTGCGGAACGTGAACGACTGGTCGCCCTTGGTCTTGTTCGGTCCCTCGGCCGAGGGCGTGCCCTTGGGGATGGTGACCTGGATCGACGCGTTCTTCGGCAGGTCGCTCGCCGGACGGATCGCGAGCCAGCGACCATCTTGGTCGTTATTCTTGGCGGCCTCGACGAGCGCGGTGAGCTGGCGATCGCGCCGCTTCTTGCTCTTGGCGAGCGCGGCGAGCTCGTTGGCATCGACCTGCCGTACCCGGACGGCCTTGCCGTCGGCCGTCACCTCGATCATCGCCAGCACGGCCTGCGCGTCGATCTTCTGGTCGAACAGCAGGAACATCGGCACGTCGAGGTGCTGCGGCTGGCTGGCGAACGGGAAGTGCGACACCAGCGTGACCGTCGGGGTCTCGAACGAGAACCGGGTCGCGGTGTCGAGCGTGCCGCCGGACTGCGACTTCGTCCCCGCCGGAACCTCGACGGTGTAGGTCGTCGCCTGCGGAAACCGGATGTCCGGATCGAACATGATCGTGCGCGTGCCGAGCCACCGCCAGTTGCCCTTGGGCTGCGGCATCAGCTTCACCGGCTGGACGCCCGCGGCATCGCCCTGCGAGGTCACCGCCACCATCGGCTGGCTGAACGTCACGCTGAGCGACGGCGCCACGGGGACGTTGCCCTCTGGCATGTAGCGCAAGACGCGCAGGGGCTTGCCCTCGTCGTCCGCGTGTGGCTTCGGCGGCAACTGCGACGACGCCGGCGGCGGGAACGCCTGCGTGATCGTGTTGCCCGTGCGCGGCACCGGCTTCGATCGCGGGCGCAATGCGAACGCCTTCTGGTCGTCGGCGTCGGACTTGATCGGCTTCGCCCGCGTCAGCAGCTGCGCGATCGTGGTCGCCCCGAGCGGTGCGGCCGGTGCGAGCTTGGAGTGATCGTACGACGGTGGCCCCGACTTGCCCTCGGTGACCCGCATGTCGAGACCGTCGGGCGCGTCCTTGAGCTGGACGTAGACCTTGTCGGTCACCGGCGACGCGCTGCCCATGCTGGTGCCGGAGTCGCTCTTCTTGCTGCCGCACGACCCGCAGGCGGCCAGCGACAGGGCCAGGCCCGCGATCACCGCCGCGTTGGTTCGAATGCTCATCGGTTTTCTCCGTTTGCTCACGGTGCTCGTTACTCCACGATCACGCGATCCGACCCACTGCGGCCGAACGTCTCCGGCATGTACATCTCCTCGGCCTTGGTGGGCGGCACCACGAAGTTGCCGGGCGTGGTCGCCCGCGCGACGTACTCGTAGGTGTGCACGCCCTCCCAGAGCAGCGACGCGAACGCCTCGACCCGCTCGTCGCGCAGGTTCTGGTGCTCGTACCACGGGCCGTACCACCACCAGTACCGTCCGCGGCTCTGTTGCTGCTTGGGATCCGTCGGGATCGGGCCGGTCACGGCGAGCCGCGGGTTCATCGGCTCGAACCCGGCGGGAATCGGATCGACGAGCGCGACGTGGTAGCGCCGGTTCTCGTTGACCATGTTCAGCTTCACGCGCACGCGCGCCCCGGCCTTGACGTGCCACGTGCCGCTCTTGTCACGCGTGACGTCCTTCGGATCGTCGGCGCCCTCGTACGTCCGTGTGACGACGAACCCGTAGTCGGCCGGGTCGAGCTTGAGGCTCGCCGGAGCGTAGGTCATGCCGATCCGGTAGTAGAGGCGTCCGACGCCGTCCTTCTGGATGGTCAGGCTCTGCTTGTCATGCGTCGCGATGTCCTTCATCGGGATCGGGATCGCGAAGTAATCGGTCGACCGCCCCTTGAACGCGTGATCGCCGGCGTAGTCCTTGCCGAGCCACACGCGCGCCACGAAGTCCGGGGTCGCCTTCTCGTAGGTCTGGAAGTACTTGTCCATGGCCAGCAGCGCGAACGTGTTCTCCTGCGTGTTGAGCCACCGGCCCGCCTTGCGATGCGCGAGTAGCCCCGTTACGACCTTCGGAATCAGGTCGAGCTTGGGTCGTTCGGCGATCAGCGACTCCAGCATCACCGCATCGACCCGGCGATCGCTCGCCAGAAGCAGGTAGTTGCCGTCGCCGTAGCCGGTCGTGAAGTTGGCGGCTCCCGCGGTCTCGCTGACCTTGTTGAGGGCGTGCCGCACGATCGCCCGGCGCTCCGCCGCAGCCTGCGCGTTGCCCGCGAACAGGCCGAGCAGCCAGCCATCGGTCTCCATCGTGACCTTGCCCACGCCGCCCATGTTGCGAAGCAGCTTCTGTCCCTTGGCGATGTCGAGATCGCCCATCTGCTTGCGCGTGTACAGCGCGTACGCCGAGATCGCCGCGCGAACCTGCTTCGAGTAGTACCAGGGATAGTGCTGCTCGATGTTGCGGAGGTACGGCTTCGCGCGATCGAGCAGGCGCTGGGGAATCGCGAAGCCCTTGGCCTTGGCGTGCACCATCGCGTTGACGACGTACACGGTCAGGTACGGCACGCTCGGGTAGCCGCGCTCCCAGTACGCGAACCCGCCGTCGTAGTTCTGCATCTGGCCGAGTCGCTCGATGTCGGTCTTCACGCTGGCCTCGAGCGCCGACTTCGAGGGCATGTCCTTGGTCGAAAATGCCGTCAGCACGTCGCGCAGCGCCGCGATCGACATGATCCGCGAGGCGCGCTGCTCGGCGCACTCGTACGGGTACTGCACGAGGTAGAGCAGCGCGTCGGTCAGCGCCTGCAGGTTGGTCGACGCGGTCGTGACCTCGACGCCGCCGAACTGGGTGACGACGTCGGGTCCCCCCCGCCCACCCGGTTTCCCGGGCAAACTCACCGGTTGCGCGATCGCACCCTTGTCGATCACGCCGTAGGTCGCGAACGCCTCGGTGGTCGCCGGCGTCCACACCGGCAGCGCGAGCTCCGAAGCGTCGGCATAGCGACCGGCGCTGCCGACGATCTGGAACCGCGCGGTGCCGGCGAGCTCGGCCGCCGCCGGGAACCGCACCTCGACGCGATCGTTCGCCGGCACGCTGACCTCCTGGGCATCGGCGTGGAACCGGCCGGCCTGCTCGATCATCTTGGCGTTCGACGCGCGCACGCCGACCCGCACGGTCATCGGCGCATCGGTCTGGTTCTGCACCACGACCGGCAGCTCGAACGTATCGCCGAAGTTCAAGAACCGCGGCGGGCTCGGCCGCACCATCAGCGGCAACCGTGCGGTCAGCGCGTTCTCGCCCTTGCCGAACTGCTTGTCTCCGGCGGTCGCGATCGCGACCACGCGATACCGCGTCAGGTTGTCGGGCAGCTTCAGCGACACCGTCGCCATGCCGCGGGCGTCGGTCTTGACCGCGGGTGCGAACGCCGCGAGCGGGTTGAAGTTCGACCGGATCGCGATCGCCTGGTTGTTACCCTGGCCCTCGCCGTCTTCGCCGCCGGCTTCCTTCTTCTCGGCCTCGCCGCGTTTGTTGCGAGACGGTGCCTTGCGCTTGTACCTCCCCCTCGTCGCGACGGTGCGATCGGCACGCAGCCCACCCGCCATCGCTCCCGACGCCTCCATCTGGAAGTTGTCCTCCTCGTCGACGATGCCGTCGGCGTCGTCGTCGCCCTCGTTCGCGTCGGCCAGCCTCGCACCGTCGGGACGCGCCAGCTTGACGTACGCGCGCGAGTAGTAGTCGCGCGTGTCGGTACCGCGCTGGCCGTAGAACACGTCGATCGGGTTCGGGAACTTGTAGCCGCTGAGCGCCAGCACCGATTCGTCGACCACCAGCACCGTCGCGTCGGCGCCCGCCACCGGACGCCCGCGCGCGTCCTTCACGGCGACGCGAACCCGTGCAGCCTCGCCGGGTGCGAGCTTGGGCGGGTTGGCGACCTTGACCTGCAGCGTGCGCTGCTTCGGCGGGATCGAGAGATCGATCGCACCGACCGCATACGCAGGTCGCTTCGGGAGCGACGTGTCGACGTTGCCGTGATCGTCGAGCCGCGCCGCGGCGCCGACCAGATCGACCTGGACGTACAGGTTGGGCGTCATCGCGTCGACGATCGGCACCGACAGCACCTGGGTCGGTCCCTGGATCGTCATCCGTTCGGTCTTGACGATGCCGCTGCGCCGCCAGCTGACCAGCGCCTCGGCGGGATAGAACGGCGCCTGCATCAGCAGCTTCGCGGTGGAGCCCGGCGCGTACTCCTTCTTGTCGGGGATCAGCTGCACCCGCTCCTGGGCGACCTCGCGCGCCGGCGGACGCTCGCCGCCGGTGACCCAGAACTCCATCGACGTCTGGTTGGGACGGCCGCGGTCGTCGACGATGATCGCCGTGACCTTGTAGGTGCCGCCTTCCTTGGTCGCGAAGTGACACGGCACCGGTGCGGCATCGGTCTGTTTCCTGGCCGGCGAAGCCGGGGGCGTGGTCACGGTGCAGGTCTGCGGATCGACCTCGACCGTCTTGTACTTGCCCTTCTTGTACTGCCAGTCGAGGCGCACCGCCTTGACCTCGATGTTCGCGCCCGGGACGTTGTTGCCGTCGAGGTCGACGCCGATCACGTCGACGTCGAACGGCGTGCCCTTGTCGACGAACGGCTTGTTCGCCTTGAGGCCGACGTAGCGGGTCGAGGGGTGGACGAGCACCGTCGACGCGGCCGACCAGGTCTGGCGGTTGACGTCGGTGACGCTGGCGTTGGCCACCACCGACATCGGCACGGCCGGCTTCGCCGACTTGAAGTCGATGTGGAGCACCTGCGAGCCGCCGGCATCGGTCTTCGACTGCAGGCTCCAGGTCTTCGGCGGCTTGTAGCCACCGTTGCCGCCGTCGCCATCGAGGTCGTCGACGTACCCCCACCACGGCTGCCACGAGCCGAACGTGTAGTCGTCGCGGTTGGGCGGCGTGAACGACGCCTGGCTCGCGGTCACGTACCAGCTGACCGGTGCGCCGCCGAGCGGTCCACCCGCGTAGTAGCTCGCGTTGACGGTGACGTCGCCGCTACCGCCGATCACGAACGGGCCCTGGCTCGCCTGCGCCGAGACCTCGAACTCGGGCCGGCGGAACTCCTCGACCTGGAACGTGTGCGAGTAGGTGCCCGACATCCGGCCCTTGGCCACGAGCTGCACGCGTGCGTACCCGAGGTTCGGCGTCTTGGGCAGCTTGAACTTGGTGTCGAAGCCGCCGACGGCGGATACCGCCATCGCGCCCTTGCCGATCTCGTTGTTGCGCGCGTCGCGCACCGTGTACTCGATGCGCTGGACCTTGCCGGCGATCCCGCCGATGTCGCCACCCTTGCCGGGGTCGAGCGTGCGTAGCCAGCCGGTGAGGGTGACCTCCTCGCCGGGCCGATACATCTTGCGATCGTCGATCACGTACCAGGCGAGCCGCGTGGGCCGCGGCTGCTGGACCCACGAGCCGTACTCGCCCCAGTACCCGTTGTTCTCGGTGAGGAACGCGACGTCACCGCCACGACGCGCGACCAGGTAGTGCGCTCCCTTGACACGCTTGTTCGGCGGCAGCGCGATCGACGCCATGCCGCGCTCGTCGGTGTTGGCCTTGACGCCGGACGGCTCGAGCTCGAGCGCCACGCCGCTCGCCGGCTTGCCGGTCGCGAGGTCGCTCGCGTACGCGACCAGGTGATCGGCGTCGACGTGCGCGTCGAGCCCGAGCTTGGTCGATTGCACCCAGCTGATCAGACGCGGCGGCGCGTAGCGCTCCTTCCACGGGTATGGCTCGACCACCGCGATCGCGTGACCGAGGCCGGTCTTGGCAAGCGCGCGCGACAGATCGACGTGAGTCTCGACCAGAGAGTTCTTGCCGTTCTCGGTCTTGACCAGACGGTCGAACACGCGCCGCCCGGGGAACCGTGGCGGCTTGTCGCGATTCCACTGGTTCCGCATCGCGAAGCGGAACGCGTCGAAGTTCTTGAGGTCGACCTTGTAGAGCTTGACCTTGAGCTGCTCGTAGTTGGTCGTGAAGAAGTCGAGCGTCGGCTTCTTGGCGGCCGGATCGAGCACCACCATGCCCTGCGGGCCGTAGAACGTCGGTCGCGCGTCGGTGACCTTCCACGGGAACGACTTGGTCTTGCCGAGCGTCTGCCCGAACTCGTCGCGGATCGAGCTCGCCACGGTGACCTGGTAGGTCGTGCGCGCCTCGGTCGAGCCGTAGATCAGGATCGCGTTGCTGTTCTGGACGACCTTGAGGTTTCCGACCTCGGGGGTGACGGTGATCTGGTCGTCGGCGAACTTGTCGGCGTCGAGCGGGTTGTTGAACCGGAGCAGGTACGGCGTGCGCGGCGGGCAGTTGTTCTGGTAGCCGCACTCGTGCTTGGTGATCGCCAGCGGCGGGTAGGTGCGGAACGCCTCGTGCTGCGCGATGGTCGTCGTGTTGGGGCCCTCGGCCGACGGCGTGCCACGCGGCACGGTGATCTCGATCGCCGCGTTCTTCGGCAGCTCGCTGGTCGCCCGGAATGCGAGCCAGCGGCCCCGTTGCTCGGCTTTGGTCAGCGCCTCGACGACGCGCTTCAGCTTGTCGTCCTTCGCGATCTCGGCAGCGTCGAGCATCCGGATCGCCACCGGCTGCTTGTTCGCGGTGACCTTCAGCTTCGCGAGCACGGCCTGCGGATCGATGTTCTGGTCGAACGCCAGGAGCATCGGCACGTCGAGCGCCTGCGGCAGCGAGCTCGACGGGTACCAGGACTTGATGGTCGGCGCCGGGGTCTCGAACGTGAACGCGGTCGGCTTCTTGAGCACGCCGCCGTTGGCCGAGCGCGTCCCGGCGGGGATCACGACCTCGTAGGTCGTCGCCTGCGGGAACCGGACGTCCGGATCGAACAGCACGGTGCGCGTCCCGATCCAGCGCCAGTGACCCTTGGGCTCCGGCGTCAGCTTCACCGGCACCGACTTGGCGGCGTCGTCCTGCGACGTCACGGCCACCATCGGCTGGCTGAACGTCACCGTGAGCTCGGGGGCGAGCTTCACCTTCCCCTCGGGCATCCACCGCAGGACCTGGAGGTCCTTGCCGGCGGTGTTGGCCTTGGGCGGTAACAGCGACGACGGCGGCGGTGGGAACTGGCCCTTGATCACCTTGCCGGTCCGAGGCGCCGGCTTGGAGCCAGGGCGCAGCGCGAACGCCTGCTGGTCGGACTTGTCGACCTGGATCGGACGCGCGCGCGAGAACAGCGCGTCGCGGTCGTTCGGCGCGAGCCGCTTCGCGGGCGCCAGCTTCGCGTGGTCGTAGGCGGCGGGGCCCGCCTTGCCTTCCGAGAGCTCGAGGTCGAGTCCGGGCGGCGCGTCCTCGAGCTTGACCAGCGCGCGATCCGAGATCGGCGACGCCGTTCCGATCTGCCCGCCGGTCGGCTGTGGCGCGGTCGTCGTCGACTTGCCGCCACACGACGTGGTCATCAGCGCGGCGACGAAGACGGCGGTGAAACGATGGATGAATGACGAATGGACGCCCACCGGCATCGGCCGGCCGCGTCGGGAACGCTTGCCTCTCACGAGTCCTCCCAAATGCGTTGTTACCAACGCATCAAGCTGCGGCCTGATCTGAAGCGATCGAGGCACCGGCGATCAACCCAACCACGCGTGATCGCATCGAGAATCTGAGGAATAAAACGGCCCCATCAGGTCCCCCATCAAGTCCATAGACGAGGCTCACCCGTGCGAGTCGCGCACGAGGGCGAAACCCGTTCGGTGAAGCGCTGAAAGTGGTCCACCCGTACGTGTCACCGAACGGCGCTCGGGTTTCGCGGGTGGTGCGCTTGACGCCGGGATACGTGCGACGGGATTGTCGGCCGCATGACAGACGCCCCGAGCGGTGGTTCCAAGCCCGGCGGAAAAGTCGTGCCGTACATCTCCGCGGAGACGTCGCTCCCCGAGCTGACGATCGGGACCCTCCTGCTCGGTGCCTTGCTCTCCGTGATCCTCGGAGGTGCCAACGCGTACCTCGGGATGTTCGCTGGCATGACGGTGTCGGCCTCGGTCCCGGCCGCCGTGATCTCGATGGCGATCTTCCGCGCGATCCGGCGCGGCAACATCCTCCAGAACAACGGCGTGCAGACCGCCGCCGCGTCGGGAGAGGGCCTCGCCTCCGGCGTGATCTTCACGCTGCCCGCGGTCGTGATCCTCGGGACGTGGTCGCACTTCAACTATCTCGAGACCACGATGATCGCCGGCTTCGGTGGCCTGCTCGGCGTGCTGTTCACGATCCCGCTTCGCCGCGCCCTGATCATCGACCAGCCGCTGCAGTTCCCCGAAGGCGTCGCGACCGCCGAGGTGCTCAAGGTCGGCTCCGAGGGCGGCGGTGGCGTCGGCGTGCTCGCCCTGACCGGCGTGGTCGGCGTGATCATCAAGGTCGGCTCGGGCGGGCTCAAGCTGTGGACCGAGGTCGCCGCGTTCGGCGCCACGCTCGGCAAGGGCGGCGCGGTCGGCAAGTCGGGCGTCCCGGCGTACTTCGGACTCAACGCCTCTCCGGCGCTGCTCTCCGTCGGCTACATCGTCGGCTTCAACGTCGCCCTGGTGATCTTCCTCGGGGCGATCATGAACCGCTGGGTCGCGCTCCCGCTGTTCGCGGCGTTCGGCGACCCCAGCCAGATCGTCAGCGACTACGGCGCACACACCCACGCGATGGCGCTCGCCCAGGCGCACGCCTCGTACATCGACGCGCACGGCGCGCACCTGATCGGCACCGTCGCCGAATCGATCAAGGACCTCAGCTGGCTGAACCCGCAGCTGGCCGACCCGTTCGGGTTCATGAGCCACGATCCCGGCTCCCTGCTCGATGTCACGCTCAAGTCGCAAGCGCTCGGAGCCCCGGGCCCCGACCTCGCGCCGATCGGGCTCGCCAACGCGTACCACGGCACCGTCACGCGGTTCCTCGGCGTCGGCGGCATGCTGGTCGGTGGCCTGTGGTCGCTGTTCAAGCTCCGCAAGTCCCTGCTCGGCGGCATCACCGCCGGCCTCGAGGCCTACAAGCGTGGTCGCAAGGGTGGCGGGGGCAACAGCATCCCGCGCACCGAGCGCGACATGCCGATGAACATCATCCTCGCGCTGATCATCCTCTCGGTGATCCCGCTGTTCTTCATCTTCCATCACATCACGGACTCGATCGGGATCAGCGCGGTGATGGCGGTGGTGATGCTGGTCGCCGGGTTCCTGTTCTCCGCCGTGGCCTCGTACATGGCCGGTCTGGTCGGCTCGTCGAACAACCCGGTGTCGGGCATCACGGTGTCGACCGTGTTGATCTCGGCGTTGATGCTGCTCCTGCTCGGCGCCACCGGCGAATCGGGCGCGATCGCGGCGATCCTGATCGGCGGTGTGGTGTGCTGCGCGGCCGCGATCGGCGGCGACAACCTCCAGGACCTCAAGTGCGGCCAGCTCGTCGGCTCGACCCCGTGGAAGCAGCAGGTCATGCAGATCCTCGGCGTCGTGGTCGCCGCGTTCGTGCTCGCACCGATCCTCGACCTGCTCAACAACTCGTATGGCATCGGTGTGGTGACGCCCGAGCACCCCCACCCGCTGCAGGCTCCCCAGGCCACCCTGATGAGCTCGGTGGCCCACGGCGTGTTCGCCGGCGGCCTGCCATGGACGATCATCGCGATCGGTGCGGGCTTCGCCGCGGTCGTGATCGCGATCGATCTGGTGCTCGAGAAGCGCCAGTCCGGGTTCCGCATGCCGGTGATGGCGTTCGCGGTCGGCGTCTACCTACCGTTCGATCTCAACGTCCCGATCATGATGGGCGGCGTGGTCGCGCTGATCGTGCAGCGCTACTTGACGCGCACCAAGGCCAGTCCCGAGCGACGCGCCGAGGTCGAGCGGATGGGCCTACTGGCCGCCGCCGGGTTCATCACCGGCGAGGCGCTGACCGGTATCGCGCTGGCGATCCCGGTCGCGGCGACCGGCAACGCCGAGCCGCTGGCACTGTTCGACGGCCAGTACAGCTCCCTCAAGACCCCCGCGCTGGTGCTGGTCGCCGTGTCGTTGTTCCTGCTCTACAAGCTGGCCCTGCGCCCGACGCCGGTCGCGCCGGGTGAGCCGGACGCCAAATCGCGACGCCGCTGACGCGCTGCAAGGTTGCGCACGCGCGTGCGCAACTTCGCGTGGCGCCTCGACTAGCCATCGGACAATCGACCCGAGCGAGGGTGGGAACCCGGTCTCCAAGGGTCCGTTGTCTCCACATGTAAGACAACGGATCAATTGGGAGGAGGTGTCGGCGTGGCGCTTGCTCACTGTCGTGGGCATCGAAGGAGCGCCTCTCACCATGACCCGCCTCACCACCAGCCTCGCCACTGTCGCCTTCCTGTCCGCCATCACCGCCTGTACGCCGTCGCAGATCGGCGACGACGACATCGGCCCCGATGCCGGTGACAACAACGTCGGCGGTGGCTCGGACGCGATGTGTCCGTCGGTCGACTTCAGCGTCACGCCGGTGGTGCCCTCGATCTCGCTCCTCATCGACCGCAGCGGGTCGATGGACGACAACATCGGTAACACCACCCGCTACAAGGCAGTGCGCAACGCCCTGACCGACGGCGCGACCGGCGTGGTCACCAACCTCCAGGGCAAGGCGTACTTCGGCGCGTCGCTGTACTCCACCGACTCGCCGTGTCCCAAGCTGTACTCGGTGCCGCGCGCGATGAACAACCGCGACGCCATCCAGACCCTCATCAACAGCCAGAGCCCGAACGGCAACACGCCGACCGGTCCTTCGATCGACCAGGCGGTCGCCGCGTTCGCGTCCGCTCCGCCGCCCGCCGGCTCGCCGCCCGTGATCGTGCTGGCGACCGACGGTCTGCCCAACGGCTGCAACGGTGGCGACGGCGAGCAGGCCGCGATCACCGCCGCGGCGAGCTCGTACGCGGCCGGCATCCGGCTGTTCGTGCTCGCGGTCGGCAACGGCATCAACGACTCGCACCTCCAGAAGGTCGCCAACGCCGGCGCCGGCGTGCAGGCGGGCCAGCCCAACGCGCCCTACTACGTCGCCAACACGCCCGCCGAGCTGCAGACGGCGTTCGACCAGATCATCGGCGGCGTGGCCTCCTGCGAGCTCGAGATCAACGGCACGGTCGACGAGAGCCAGGCCCAAAGTGGCCAGGTCTCCCTCGACGGCAACCCGCTCCAGTACGGTACCGACTGGGTGCTCAGCGACCCCAGCCACATCAAGCTGATCGGCCAGGCTTGCGACGACCTCAAGAACTCGGCGAACCCGAACGTGCAGGCCACGTTCTCCTGCGGCGCGGTCCTGCTCTGAGACCCGCTGGTCCCCGCTCGTCTCCGCTCGTCTCCGCTCGTCTCCGCTCGTCTTTGCTCGTCTTTGCTCGTCTTTGCTCGTCTTTGCTCGTCTTTGCTCGTCTTTGCTCGTCTTTGCTCCGGCCGCCCGAGTCTCCGGGCGGTTTTCGTTTTCGGTTGGAGCTCCAACGACTCCTACCGCAGGGCGCGAACCATGCGTAGCGCGCGCTGCCCCCGGTCGTAGGTCGCCGACCCGTCGACCACGCGAAACCCGTTCCGCAGGTACAGCCGCTGGGCCGAGGCGTTGGTCTCGGACACCGTGAGACGCAGCGATTCGATCTTCGAGGACGGCGCGACGCGCTCCGCGACCTCGATGACGTGGTGCAGGAGCTTGGTGCCGATGCCCCGGTTCTGGTGGGCCGGGAGCACGGCGAGGGCGAGGAGGTCGGCGATCACCGCCGACGGCTTGTGGGCCCCGACCGGCAGGCGCATCTCCGGGTCGAGATAGAACCCGAGCATCGCGAACCCGCGACCGCGGTTCTGGATGTCGTGGTCGATCCAGGCCAGCACGCCGGGCTGCTCCAGCCACGACGGCAGGATCCGCGTGTAGTCGCCGAGGTCGTGGTAGGCCTCGGCGCCCGTCGCCACGATCCAGGGATGGTCCGCGAGCTCGGCCCGGCGGAATCACGGGGGGTGTTAGCCGGCGAAGCCGCCGACGTCGTCGCCGACGTCGCTCTCGCTCCGCGCGCGCTGGCTTGTCGGCGCGGCCGCGGCGGCCGGCTTGCGCGTGCCCAGCGCAGCCATCGGCTGCGGCTGTGGCTGCGTACCGTTCTCGGTTCCGCTCGCGATCGAAGGGGTCGCGCCGGCGGCGAGAGCTCGCAGCGTGTAGCGACCGGGCGAGGTGCGCACGAACAGCGAGCCCTCTCCCTTCTTCTTGATGTCCATCGAGAGGTCCCGGGCGACCACGGTGTCCGGAGTCTTCGACTTGCTCGGAAGGCGTGCCCCTGCACGCTCCACGATCTCGCGAACCGACATAGGCACCGCGGTCTCGCGAAGGATCTCTTCCACCACAGCAAGCGTGCTCATGACCGTCGTGCCTCCCTCGAAAACTGATCGCGTAAGAACGTCGAAAGCGGGAGCCATCCTATCGCCGCCGGTTTCCGGAACCAGTCTTGACATCAGTTTTTTTTCGGAGACTCGCGTGCGTCACAAACGCGCGGGATTCGGGGTTGATTTTCTTGCGACACGAGCGCCGGCCGCATCGTGCTTGCATCCGCCGCGGCGATGGGGAAATGCTCGGCCGGGGCGCGCTCGGGATTCGCCGCGCCAAGGGAGAACGCATGCTCGGATTCGTCGAAATCATCACCCTGCTCCTCGGACTCGCGGGGTTTGGCCTGTCTCCAAATCCAAACCCACCGACGGCGAACCAGGCGCTGCGGTACGCGATTCCCGACGCGGACGTGATCGTCCACGTCGACGTCGCGTCGATCGTCCACGCCAACTACAAGCGGCTGCTCGCGCTCCCCAACACCCGCGAGATCCGGTCGTCGCCCGACCTCGCGAAGGCCGTCCGCCAGGTGATCACGCAGGTCGAGGGGGCCCGCAACCTGGCAAAGGGCACGACGGGCATCGACTTCGCGCGCGATATCTCCGACGTCACGGCGTCGTTCCAGTACATCCCCAGACGCGACCCCGTGTTCGTGGCGGCGATTCGCGGCAACCTCCGGCGAGACCTGCTCGACAAGGTCGGCGCGATGACCCGCTCCCAGCCGGTCGCTGTCGGCGGCGGAAAGCTGCTCGAGATGGGTCGCGACAAGCCGGCGCTCGCCATGACCAAGGATGGCGTGCTGCTGGCCGGCGACGCGCGACTGCTCCGCGACCGGCTTTCTCCGTCGTGGCGGCCCCCCGGGCGCCGCGGCACCACCCTGTCCACGGCATGGGCCGCGATCGACGCCCATCCAGTATTCGCCGTGTCGGTCGCGCTGTCGCGCAACGCCCGGCGGGACATCGCCCGCAAGATGCCGGGCAAGAACTTCGTGACCGACCTGGTGAGGCGCCACCGGGCGTACTCGTTCTCCGTCTATCACGACGGTATCGGCTGGAGCTGGACCGACAGCTCGCGCGCCGGGCTCGAGCAGATCGCGATGATGTCGGAGGGCTTCATCGACCTGCTGCGTGCCGCGCAGATCGCGCCGCGCGGCGTGGCCAAGATCGTGCTCGGGGCGATCACGTCGTACCGCGGCACCAATCGCCAGATCGACGCGATCATCCGCCGCCGTGGCGACATCATGAAGATCGTGCAGAGCTACACCGGCGACGGGAACTTCAAGGTCGCGGTCAACAAGGACCCGCGGCGGCTGAGGCTCGACGTCCGCGCGACCGGCAAGTCGCTCAGCGAGGTGGTGCCGCTCGGGTTCGTCGGACCGGCGATGGCCGTCGGCTTCTTGACGATGAGTGGCCGGTCGAGCAGCAGCGTGATGCCGATGCCGATGCCGCGGCCGCCGGCGCCGCCGCCGGCGCGCGTGCGGCCCTAGTCACCGCGCCGCGAGAGCGAAGCGACAACAACTAGCCGGCCGCGGCGTCGTCGAGCACGACCAGCTCGCGGATCTGCGTGAGGTCCTCGAACCCGGCGTCGTCCGCGTCGGAGTCGAGCGTGACCTCGATGATCATGTCGTCGTCGACCGCGGGGTACTCGGAGCGCACCGCGCGACGCTCGCCGACGCGGCGCTCGTACTGGAATACCCGGGAATCCGGTTTGCCGATCCGGCGATCGGACTTGCGGCGCTCGCGCGACACCGCCTCGCGAAGCTCGGCGAGCGTGACCGGGAGTGGATCGAGATGCAGGAGCTGGCCGGCACAGTTGAAGCACATCGGCTGCCACACGGCGTGGAGCTCGACGCTCTTCAAGAACCGCCGTCGCTTCTCGCCGCACGTGATGCAACGCGCTCCCAGCCCGACCGGACGGGCATCGACCCAGCGGGCGTAGCAGCCCCAGCAACGACCGCGCCGGAGCTCGGAGACCCTGGCTCGACAGACCTCGCAGGTGTGCATGGTGATCCGGTCGTAGGGCACACGGCCGGGACGAGCAAGTTTCTGGCGGGATTGCTACCCTGACGCTCGTGCCGTCGACACGTGCACTGATCCACGCTCCGTGGTCGGCATCGAAAGTGTCGACGGCACTGCGCTGCCCACGTCTGTTTCACTGGAAGTACATCGAGAAGTTGCGCGAGCCCGAGGTCATGCCGGAGGCCCGGATCGGGAAAGCGATCCACAAGGCCCTCGAGCTCGTGATGATGGGCACACCGATCGCGGAGGCGACGAAGACGGTGCGCGACGAGTTACCGAACGAGAGCGAGCAGCTCCGGTTCGATCGACTGTGCGTCGGCATCCCGGCGTTCTCGACCCGGATCGGCGAGTTCCGGCGGCGCCGGCGGGTCGCGCGCCAGCTCGTCGAGTACTCGCTCGCGGTGCGCGAGGATCTCTCGGTCACCCAGTTCTATGCCGGCGATGCCTACTACCGCGGCGTGATCGACCTCGGCTATCTGTTCTCCGACGACGCCATCGCGCTGGTCGATCACAAGACCGGCGCGCGACTCCCCGGCACGTCGATCGCCGACCAGCTCGAGGGTTACGTCGTGCTCGCGGCGGCGGCGTTCCGCCACGTCCGCACGTTCTGGCTCGGCGTGCACTGGGTCGCCGAGCGCGCCGTCGAGTGGGGCACGCCCGTGCGCGCCGAGGGCGTGATCGATCGACTGATGCCCGACCTGCTCGACAACATCGAGGCCGCGGCGCTCGCCGTCGACGACGGTCCGCGCCCCAACGCCGGACCGTGGTGCGACCGTTGCAGCTATCGCGACCGCTGCCCGGCGAGCAAGGAGCTTCGCTACGAGCCCGTCGAGTACTACGAGGACGACGACGACTAGGAGCTACCGCGATGCAGGAACACGAGCGCGATCTTCACCCGCAGTCCGGCGTACGATTCCTCCTCGAGCTCGCCTCGGCCGAGTCGGGCGCGCGCGCGACCTACGCCGCCACGATCTATCTACCCGACGCCGAGCATCGCTCGCTCGCCAAGCTCGGCGACGACGGCAGCGTCGAGATGACGCCGACCGGTGCGGACCCCGGGCTCGACGAGAAGCTCGCCGCGCAGGCCCGGCTGATCGCGCGCGATGCCTCGAAGCGCCGCGCCGACGGGCTCCCGCCATGGCCACGGCGGGTGCTGCGCTGGCGAAAGTAGGAAGCGACCGAGGTCGCCGCGGAAGTCGAGCTACTCGCCCATGTCGGCGGCGAACCGGCTCGTCACGTTGGCCGGGTTCCCCCACGTCGTCTGCTTCCACGCGGTGTTCCACTGCCGGAGCATCCACATCGGATCGAGCAGGAGGCGCTCGGCGATCGGCGACTTGCCCCACAGATCCTCGTGCTGGAACGGGTCCTTCTCGACCCGGTAGAGCACCGGCGTGTCGCCGCCCTTGATCCGGATCTTGTAGGCGCCGAGCCGTCCGGCATGGGCGTTCTCGTACTGCGAGGCGACCGCCAGGCGCGGGTACTCGACCTGCCCCTCGGCGACGGGGATCATCGAGGTGCCCTGCCACTCGGGGTCGGCCGCGACGCCGAGGGCGTCGGCGATCGTCGGGACGATGTCGATCGCCTCGGTGGCCGTCATCACCTTGCCGGCGGGGAACAGCGGCGGGTAGTGGATGAGCATCGGCACGTGCGTGATGATCTGGAGCGGCTTACGCGCGTGACCGAACGTCTTGCCGTCCTCCCACAGCTCGTCGCCGTGATCGGCGGTGACGATCAGCATGGTGTCGTTCCAGTCGCCCCACTCCTTCAGCTTGTCGATCAGCTTGCCGAGCTGGTCGTCCTGGTAGCTGACGTTGGAGTCGTAGATCGCGCGGACGTGCCGCTTCTCCTTGTCGGTGAGCTTTCCCTTCGCGGCGCCGTTGTCGCCGAAGTTCTTCTCGAACCGCCCCTTGTAGCCGCCGCCGTCGTACTTCTCGATCCACGGCGACTTCGCGCGCCACGTGACGTGGGTATCGATCAGGCCGAGGTAGAGGAACCACGCCTTGTTCTTGACCGGCTCGATGTAGCCGAGGCCGCGCGCGATCACGTCGGAGCCGTGCAGCCCCCCGCCCTTTTCGATGTGGTTGATGAACTTGTCCCACGCGTTGCCGAACCCGCGCGACGGGCGGATGTAACCGTTCGCCGAGACGCCGGCCACGAACTTGCCGGCCTTCTTCGCGACGTCGTCGATCGTGACGTACCGGAGCGGTAGGTGGTCCTCGAAGGCCTTGGCGTGGTGCTTCGCGAGGTACATCGAGGTCCACATCGACGCGTGCGACACCTGCGATTCGGTGCCCTGCACGTAGTGGTTCTCGAACACGGCGGAGGTCTTGGCGAGCGTGTCGAACGTCGGCGTCTCGGGCCGCGCCTTCGGATCGAAGATCTTGATCTTGTCGGCGCGCAGCGAATCCATGATCACGAACAGCACGTGCTTGGGTGCCGCGCCGCGCTTGGGAGCGACGGGCGCCGCGCCCGGCACCACCAGCGCCGCGTCGGTGACCGCCGCGCGATCGCAGCCGCTTGCCGCGAGGTCGAGCCGGATCGCCCGACCGCCGACGGCCGCCAGGTCGACCGCCCCACCCTCGCCGGTGAGCGCGCCCTCCGTGCTGGTGCCGTCGTCACCGAGTGCCGACACCGAGACCTTGCAGCCCGCACCCTTGATGTTGGCGACCAGCCGGCCCTTCTCGGGCGCCTCGACGAACCACGACATCGCGCCGTCCTTGGGGATCGTCAGCGCCTTGTCGCCGGTGTCGTAGAACCCGATCGTGGCGTCGTCGGGGAGTCCGGTGCTCGCCCCGACCTGGATCCACGCCACCGTCGAGCCGCTCTTCTTGGTGTAGATCGCGAGCGTGTTCTCGCCGCCCTCGAGCTGACCCGCCGCGTCGATCTCGACGGTCTGCCAGCCCTTGTCGACCTGCGCGTTGATCTCCTTCTTCTTGTCGTCGTTGACGCGCAGGCTGAGCGTGCCCTTGGACTTCGAGTCGATCCGGATCCGCACCTTGCCGCGCTTGGCCTGCTCGGCGGTGAGCGGCACGAACACGGTGGCGATCTTGCCGGTCATCCGCGCGACCTTGAGGTCGCCGTCGGACTCGCGGAGGTCCCACGTCATGTGCTTCTTGTGCAGCTGGTTGCCGAAGCGCACGTACTTCGCGAACCCGGCCGAGCCACCCGGCACGACCAGACCACCGCCTCGCGATAGGTGTGCGGACAGCCGGTTATCGACGAGCGAGTACACCGCGTGCTCGGGCCCGCGCGACGGCGCCGGCTTCGCGCCGGGTGCCGCGGGACTGCCGACCACGCCGGTCGGCGACGTGGGTGGCGCGGCCGGTGAGCTCGGCGTCGTGGGATCGCCATCGGACGCCTTGCCACAGGCGACCAGCGCAACAGCGAGAGCGAGACGAGAAAGCATCGGGAATTCGAGCATGGAAAAAACCGATCGACGCCGCAAGAAAAGCGGTGATCGCGTGGGTATTCCACTTGCCCGGGTCCGGCGTCAAGCGCGTCGTGAATCAGGAGCGGATCCGCCAGCCGTGGGCGTAGATGTTGGCCCGCGGCCCGCGCACGAACCCGACGAGCGCGACGTTGAAACGCTCGGCGAGGTCGATCGCGAGCGTGCTCGGCGCCGACACCGCGGCGACGATCGGAACGCCGAGCCGCACCGACTTTTGGACCAGCTCGTAGCCCAGCCTCCCCGACAGGAACAGCAGGTGGGCGGCGGGGTCAAAAGCGTCGGTGGAGAGCGCCCAGCCGACCAGCTTGTCGACGGCGTTGTGGCGGCCGACGTCCTCGCGGATCGCCACCAGCGCTCCACTCGTGGTGAACAGCCCGGCTGCATGGAGCCCGCCGGTCGCGGCGAACACCGACTGGCCGGCGCGCAGGCGGTCGGGGAGTGCTCCCAAGATCTCGGAGGAGATCGCCGTATCCGCGCGGACCTCGCGGGCGCGTTGCTCGAGGTCGGCGATCGCGACCCGGCCACACACGCCACACGCCGCGCTCGCGAGAAGGCCGCGACCCGCGAACGCCGAAGCGTCGACATCGAGCTCGACGGCATCGGGCTCGATCTGTCTCGCGGCGACCGGGCGATCGCCGTCGCCGGAGATCGACTCGGCATGGAGCAGCCCCGCGACCAGCTCGAGGTCGTGCCCGGGGGTGCGCATCACCGTCGCCACCGGGACGCCGCGCGCCCGGAGCTGGAGCGGCGCCTCGACGACGACCTCGTCGCGATCGGAGATTCGCCGAGCGCCGTCGAATCGTTCGATCCTCCTGAGCCTCTTGAGCCTCTCGAGCCTCTCGCTCGCGGTCGCGTCGTCGGTCACCCGCTACGTCTTATCACCTGCGGCCGGCGCCGCCACGATCGCGTCGTGCAGGTACTGCGCGTGGCCGGGCGCCAGCTTGTCGAGGTTGGCGCGGAACCGCGGATCGGTGACGTACATCTCGGCGAGCTGCGCGTGCATCGCACGCGAGCACGGATAGAACCAGCGATCGATCAACCGCCGGTGATCCTCGACGGCGGACTGCACTCCGGCATCGGTGACGGGTGTATCCGCCTGCATCGCCGCCACCAGTCGCGCGCCGATCGCCGCCGCCTCCTGCTTGTAGCGATCCCAGTCGGCCTTGGTGTAGCGCGCCGTCCGACGCTGCGATTCCTCCCACGCCGGTGTGCCGCCCCAGCGGGTGCGCGCCTCGTCCTCGTGCGTCTGCGGATCGAAGCCTTCGAACAGCTTCTCGATGTCGTGCGCGGTCATGTTCGTTCCTTTCTCGCGGTTCGCGATCATCCGATCGAGGGCCGCGATCATCGAATCCAGGCGAGTCCGTCGGGTCACCAGCACCGCACGGTGCTGCTGCAGCACGGCCTCCGGGTCGTCGTCGTCGAGTGCGGTCGCGATGTCGTCGAGCGCGAGCCCGAGCTCCCGGAACAGCAGCACGCGGTGCAGCCGTGCGACGTCGGCGTCGTCGTACAATCGATAACCGGCGGCGCTGCGCTGCGACGGCCGGACCAAGCCGATGTCGTCGTAGTGGTGCAGCGCGCGCACGGTGATGCCCGTCAGTCGGGCGAGCTCTCCCACGGTGAGGGCCATGACGAGCCCACTGTGGCACCTGACGTCGCGTGAGGGTCAAGCCCCGATCGCGACGTGCTAGCTTCGCCCCGTGCTTGCGGAGCCCAAAGACCGGGTATTTCGCGATCCGGTACACGGGCTCGTCGAGCTCAAGGGCGACGATCGACCGCTCGTCGATCTGCTCGATACCCGTGCGATGCAGCGGCTACGCCGGATCAAGCAGATGGGGTTCGCGTGGCTGGTGTATCCGGGCGCCGAGCACTCTCGGTTCGGACACGCCCTGGGTGCGCTCCACATCGCGCAGCGGGTGACGCGCCGGCTCGGCCTCGAGCCCGCGCTCGCCCGCCACGTCAAGATCGCCGCCCTGCTCCACGACATCGGGCACGGTCCGTTCTCCCACGCGTGGGAGCAGGTGTTCGCACCTGGTCCGGGCTCCGCGAAGTCGCACGGCAGCCACGAGCACTGGGGGGGCCGGATCGTCGCCGAAGACCCCGAGCTGTCCGGCGTGCTCGAGGCGCTGGAGCCAAACCTGCCGGCGACGCTGCGCGCGTTCTTCGACAAGACCTCCGACTACAAGCCGGCGTTCGCACGCAAGCTGGTGAGCTCGCAACTCGATGTCGATCGGCTCGACTACCTGCTGCGCGACGGTCACTACTCGGGCGCCGGCTACGCGACCTACGACCTCGACTGGATCGTGCACGCGATCGAGATCGCCCCGGTGCGCGAGGGCGCCGACGATCCGTCGGATGTCGTCGTCGACTACCGTCGCGGGATGTACGCCGTCGAGCAGTACCTGTTCGCGCGCTCGTACATGTACGCGCAGGTCTACCACCACAAGACCGTGCGCGCGGCCGAGTGGATGTTCATCAAGACGCTCGAGCGGTTCGCCGAGCTGACGCGCGCCGGCAGCGAGCCGCCGGGGCTCCCGATCGCGGGGGCGATGGCACGCGGCGAACCGATTCCCGTCGACGATTACCTCGAGCTCCACGACATCTCGCTGACGACCGCGCTCGATCGCTGGGCTGGCTACGGACCGCAGCCGAACCGCAGCGAGACGATCGATCCGGTGCTGCGCGACCTGTCGCACCGACTCGTCGATCGCCGGCTGTTCAAGACCCTCGACCTCGGCGACCATCGCGAGGCCGCGAACCGGCTGTGGCCCCAAGCGCAACAGCTCGCCAGCCGGCGGTTCGGCGATGCCGCGGCGAGCTACCTGCAACTCGACACCGCGCGACAGGTCGGCTACCTCGCCGCCGGCGACGAGGAGCTCCACGTGATCGATCACCCGCGCTACGGGACCGTCACGCTGTCGCGGCTGCTCGAGGACATGGCGCTCGGCCAGCCGATGGCGGCGATCCGGCTGGTGTGCGCGCCGGAGCTCGTCGACGATCTGCGCCCGCTGGTCGCGCGCGAGCTCGGCCGCGGCTAGACGGCGACAGACGACTCAGGGCGTACCGCTCCCGCGGTCCGTCTAGAGGCGTCTAAGAGGCGTCTAGAGGCGACTCGTCGCGGCGCGAGACGGCGTCGACTTCCACGCACCGTTGCGCATCAGTCCCTCGGCGCGCGACCGCAGCTTCGGCGCCAGACGGCCGCGTAGCGCGTCGTTGAGCGCGAACGAGAACTCGGCCGCCGAGCGGAACCGATCGCCGGGCAGGCGAGCCATCCCGATCGCGAGCACGAGGTCGACGTCGGAGCGCAGCTGCGGCGCCAGCTGAGTCGGCCGCCGGGGTCGTGTGTGGACGACGCGGTACAACGTCTCGGCGACCTCGCCACCGGCATACGGCGGTTGCCCGGTGAGACAGCGATACACGATCGCCGCGAGCGCGTAGAGGTCGGAGCCATGATCGACCTGGCCGCCGGCGGCCTGTTCGGGCGACATGTACGTCGGCGTGCCGACCACGTGGCCCGAGGTCAACGTGTCGCCCTGATCGACCGCGCGCGCGACGCCGAAGTCGAGCACCTTCCAGATCGGCGCCCCGCCCGCGACGTGATGGCGGAACAGGTTCTGCGGCTTGAGATCGCGATGCACGATGCCGTTGGCGGCGGCGGCGGTGATGCCCTGGCCGATCTGATCGACCATGTACGCGACGTCGTCGGGCGACATCGAACGCTTGCCACGCAGCACCTCGGAGAGCGTCGAGCCCTCGAGTTTCTCCATCACCAGGTACGGCACCGGCGACTCGCCGACCTCGATCACCTGCACGACATACGGCGACGAGATCCCGGCGACGGTCCGGAGCTCGCGCAGGAACCGGAGCACGTGCTGTGGGTTGCCGAGCGACGCCTGCGAGAGCAGCTTGACCGCCACGACGTGGCCCGACGTCGGATCGACACCCTCGTACACCTCGCCCATCGCTCCGCGGCCGATCACGGTGCCGAGATCGTAGTGGCCGAGCGTCTGGCCGCTGAACCGACCGCGCCCGGCGCGCAGCGCACGCTCGAGCTCCTCGCGCGCCTCGAGCAGCAGGGCCTCGCGATGCGCCGCCACGCGCACCGCGCGCTCGAGCTCTCCGACCGCCGCGAGCGCCGTGCGGCGGGACATCCGTGCGGTCACGAACGTCGACAGCATCACGAACTGCACGAGCCCCTGCACGATCAACTGGTCGCGGAACGCCAGGCTCCCCGCCGTGACCAGTCCCGTGTCGCGCGTGACGTGGAACACCACGAGCATGCTGGTGACGAGCTGCGCCCCCGCGCAGACCACGTAGACCGCATAGGCGAGCTTGCTGTTCTTGCCGAGCCCCGTGAAGTAGATACCGAGTACCAGCAGCATGCACGCTGGCGAGAACACGCCGAAATACGGGATCGCCGTGGTCACGCATGCCGCCGGCACGAACCAGCCCATCACGGTGCTCGGCCGCCGGAACTGCAACGGATCGCCGGTGCGAATCCACAAGAACGCGATCGCGACATACGCGACTCCGACCGCGGCGAGCACCAACCCGGTCGCCGTCGGATCACCGGGAAGGATCATCACTCCCACCGCGCCGACGGTCGCGATCGCGGCCGCCACGATGGCAAACCGCCGGGTCCGCAGCATCTCGTCGCGCTCGAGTGCCTCGAGCGGCGAGCCCACGGTCGTCAGGGTCGAGCCGGCGTGCGAGATCGGCGTGTCGCGGGTGCGAGACACGTTCGAGGCCCGCTCGAGCGAGTGACTCGATCTCGCGGCACTAGCCACTGGCTCGACCGTCGTCGCGGAAGAGTCGTCGGCTGCCTTCACCACCCCTCAAACATACGCGTCACGCGAGTCGTCGGGGCGAGAGGATTCGAACCTCCGACACCCTGGTCCCAAACCAGGTGCGCTACCAGGCTGCGCTACGCCCCGTTTGCCGTCGTACGGCCCCGATGACTTACCCGGGAACCGCCACGGCCGCAAGTCAGGGCCCGGACGGAGCCGGGATATCGTCAGCCTCGAGCGTGGGTTTGCTCGGGGTCTTACCGCCGGCCCACGAGAAGTAGTACTTGAGGATGGTCGTCTCGAGGTTGAGGTTGCCGAGCGTGGTCTTGCCCTCGCCGGCCCGGATCGCCTTCTGGAGCTTCTCCTCGCAGGTGTTGCACGGGATCTTGGCGATCTTCGGCAACGCCAGCAGGATGCTCTGGCGGATGATCCGGTTGTCGCTCTTGGCGTTGTCGAGCAACGTCTCGGTCAGCGACTGGGCCTTGCTGCCCTGCTTGCCGATCTCGAGCATCGCGCGTTCGATGTGCCCTTCGAGCAGCGAAAGCTTCTCGTCGGCGCCCCACGTCTCGAACGACTTCGCCCACGCCGCGAGCCCCGACGAACCGCCATCCTTGCCGATGCCGAGCTCCTTGGCGTAGCAGCCGTTGCTCTTGCCGCACTTCTTGAGAATGTCGATCTCGAAGTACTTCTTGGTCGCCTTGTAGGCGTCGTCGGGCTTCTCCGACAGCGTCTTCACGTAGCAGTTGATGTCGTTCTTGCAGCTGATCGCGATCTGGATGCGCGCGATGTGGCTCTGGAACAGCCGGGCAAACCCCTTGTAGGCCTTGGCCGCGGCGGAAGCGCCCTTGTAGGCGCGCGTCGCTTCGCTGTGCTTCTTGCGCGCGACCTTGCGGGCGTCCTTCGCCGCGTCGGAGGCCTCTCGAATGTCGGCGGCGGTCTTCGACTTGTCCTTCGTGACCTTTTCGACGTCTTCTTTTTCCTTCTGCTTCTCGGCCTCGAACTCCTTGTCGGCGCGATCGGCATCGCGCTTCGGCTTGCCGTCGGCCTCGGCGCGCTTCTTCAGGCTCGCCACGAAGTACTTGTTGGCGAGGATGTTGAGCGTGTGGATGTCGCTGGAGTTGCGAGCGAGCCGCGCGAACGCTTCGGCGGCGGCCTGACGCAGCCCGTCGTCGGCGCTGTTGTCCTCGGCGATCTCGGCGAGGTCCTTGACCCCGTTCTGGTCGCGCGACACGAACGCGTACGCGCCGATCGCGAGGATCCGCGTCATCAAGTCGGGACCCGACGGCGCAGCAGGGGCTGCATGACGACCGCGACGACCGCGACGGGGTGCAGGAGCGGCATGGACCTCCCACATCGAGCGCACGGTGGGTGCGGCCTCCGCGGATCCGATCTTGCGGAGCGCGTCGAACAGCGCGTTGTACTGCGTGGGACCCGGCTCCTCGTTCACGTAGTACGCCGGCAACGGCGGTCGCTTGAGCGCCTCGAGGAGGTCGGGGACGGTCTTCGGATCGTAGAAGTCGCCGAGCACCAGCGCGGCGTAGAAGTCGCGGAGCGACACCGCCTGGCACTGCTCGTCGGGCAGGTTGCCCTTGTCACCGCAGTACTTGCCGAGCCGCTTGGCCTTGAACAGGTCCTCGACTTCCTTGTTGTTGCCCCGGATGGTCTTCTCGAGCTCGGCCTTGGCCGACGGGCCGCTGGCGACCAGCGCGCGTCGGATCTGCGTCGCCAGCTCCGGCGTACGGTACAACGACAGGATCAACGTCTTCGACGCGGTCTGGATCTGGAGCTCGCCGAGCGCGTTGATCGCCGCCCCCGAGGTCGCGAGGAACATGCGGTACTTCTCGTTGAGAGCACGACCTTCCTCGCGCGACTTCGCGGTCTTCGGATTCGGTGGCGGATCGCGATCGATGATCTTCACCAGCGCCGCCGAGGCCCGCCCCTTCTCGTTGTCGAACGCGCCGAGCGCGCGGATCGACGCGATCTGCGCCTGGAACAACTTCTTGGTCGGCGGCTTCGACGCGGTGTCGACCAGCGCGTCGAGCCCGGCTGCGGACTTCGACTCGCCGAGCGCATCGGCGGCCTTGGTCGCGCAATCGACCGAACGCGAGTTGGCCTCGTCGACATCGGTCAGTGCTTTCAGGAGGAACGGCATCGCCGCATCCCAGTTCGCGGGCCGACCTTCCTTCTCGTAGTCGGTGACGAACTTGGCCTTGGCCTCTTCGGGCGTCAGCTTCCGGGCGAGCGAGATGATCACCTGGAGATCGCGAACCGGCTTGCCTTGCTCGAGCCAGTTCTCGCCGATCGCCTGGATCGCGCTCGGGTTACCGAGCTGCTCGAGCTCGGTGAGCGCGCGTTCGTGCTCGCGCCCGCCGAGCTTGGCGGTCCAGGTGTCGGGATCGAATCGATCCTCGGGACAGCCGGCCGAAAAAAGGACAAAACCGGCCACGAGGACCGGCCAGAACATCCGGACAGAAGTGCGCATGAGTCCGCCTGGTTTATGACTTGTTCTTGACCGCGAACAGCAGGTTGTCGAAGCCAGCGGCCTTTGCGGTGTTGACGATCTTGTTGATCAATCGGACGTCGGTGCTCTCGTCCGCCTGCAAGATCGCCAGGCCATCGGGGCAGATCTTCTGGCCGGGCCCCGGTCGGAGACCCTGCTTGGCTTCGTCGCACGACTTCTGGAGGTCTTTCGTGATCCTTCCGAGTGCGACGTCCTCCTTGATCTTCTTGGCCGCCGCGTCGAGCCGCTCGTAGAGCGCGTCGATCTTGAACGTCGGAGAGTCGTCGCGAAGCACGCTGTCGACCGTCGCGATGAGCTGACCCTGGTAGGTGATCTCGCTCTTCGTGACGATGATGACGGGAGCCTGCTGGAGGGTCTGTCGAGATTGCGCCTTGGGGAGGTCGAGACCCTTCTGGGCCTGGAGCAACGCACCCGTCGACGAGAACACCATCAGGAGGAAGCACACGAGGATCGTCATCATGTCGACGAACGGAACGAGGTTGAGCGAGATGTTGCTCGCCCTCGATCCGGCCGCGCTCCCCGTGTGGTGCACGAGGTGCTTGAACTTGATGCTGTGATAGAAGCGGGGGCCTGCTGCGTGGATGGGCATTAGGTCCCTCTCAAAGTTGTGGCCGAGCCGCGAGGCCCGCCGGGTCAGAGAGTCCCACGTCGATGAAGCCGACCTGCACGGCAATGTCCATCGCGTGGATGATGTCCTGGTATTTGACCGGTGCCGCCGCGGTGCTCTCGGCGGCGATCTCCAGATCCTGACGGTCGGAGAAGAACGCCGACTTCTTCTGGTTCTGGAGCAGCGTCTGGAACTTCTCCCAGTCTTGATCGCCACTCGCCAGCTTCGGGATCGGCGTGAACTCGTTCACGCGCGAGAGCCCGATCCAGATCTGATCCGATTGCACGAGGACCGATAGCGTCACGTGCTCGTCGTCCTGCTGGACGTTGGCCGTGTCGCGTGTCTTGCCCTTCGGCTGGATGTTGATCTGCGCGATGTTCACCCACACCGCGGTGACGAGAAGGAACGCCGTCAAACAGCTCATCAGGTCGATGAACGGGACGATGTTCAACTCGACGTTGACGCTGCCTTTACTGTCGGTACCTACTGCTGCGCCCATGGAAGAGCCTCCTCGCTAGAGTGAAGGATTGCGAGGAATGGTCTAGGCCTGGGGCTGCATCTGGGCGCGGTGTGACGTCACCAGGTTGACCACCTGGACGGTGACCTCGTTGATGTCGTCGACGACGCGCGTGGTCTTGCCCTGCAGCAGCGAGTAGCCGAGCAGGCCGAGCAGCGAGGTGCCGATTCCGAAGAACGTACAGTTGAGCGCCTCGGAAATACCGTTGGCGAGCTCGGTGGCCTTGTTGCCCGACTCGTCGCTCGCGACGGAGCCGAACGACTTGATCATGCCGCCGATGGTTCCCATCAGACCGGACATGACGGCGAAGTTGGCGAGCATCGCCAGGTACGGCGTGCGGGCATTGATCTTCGGCAGCTCGCGAAGGGCGGCCTCGTCCATCGCGGCCTGAACCTCTTCGTCGCTCTTGTTGAACTTCATGAGGCCGGCCTGGACGATCCGGGTCATCGGCGTCGGGTTACCCGAGCACACCTTGATGGCGCCCTGAACGTTGCCGCTCATGACCTGGCTCTTGAGGAGCGCGAGAAGCTTGTCCTTGTCGACAGACGCGCGGAACAGGTACACGGCGCGCTCCACGATGATCGCGATCGTGAGGACCGAGGTGAACAGGATGGGCCACATGCCCAGTCCGCCCTTGTGGAACGCTGTCGAGATTGCGGTCAGCATCTAGAACATCTCCTCTTTGAATTCCGCCGTGGCTTTCCCTCAGCCCCGACGTCGTGCAGGTTGGTCCCGCCTCCCCATGCAACGGGGGATCCACGGCACAACCTCTCGACATGGTTCGAGTTGCACGAATTGGTAGGTGGATGTGATCTGGGGCATCTCGGGACGCCACGTAGCATTTCGCCCCGGATGTGCGGTGACGACGGTTCGTGCATTTGTTTACGCGAACTGACATGACGCACGAAGGCACGGAACCGATCGAAGACGTTAGTGTCTACTAGACATGCGCGGCTTCGTGGATCTGGTTGACCTCGGCGTCCTCACCATCCTGGTCGCGGCGGTCGTGTTCCCGCCGCGCGAGATGAACGCGGATGCCGCGATCAGCGGGACCGACGACGAGCGCTTCGAGCTGGCGCTCGCCGAGGCCAACACGATCGCCCACCCCGACGTGCCGATCTATGTCGAAAAGCTGTCCGACCGGCTCGGCGAGCTCGGGTTCAAGGACTGGGCGATCGAGGTCGCCGTCAAGGGTGCCGATCGCACGCGGTCGTCGTCGATGCACTGGCAGGCGCTGCTCGCGACCAGCGTGGCCTACGTCGATCGACTCGACGCCAAGAGCGCGCTGGCGTGGGCGCACAAGGCGTTCCAGGCCTGCGCGAAGGCCGGCGAGGCCGCCTGTCCGACCTGGGAAAAAACCCGGATCGAGATCTATCAAGAGCACCTGCAGGCCGGCGTCGACGCCGGCATCGATCCGCGACGCAACCCCCGAGCGTTCCGCGAGGCCGGAGAATCGAAGATCCGCTCGACCCGGATCGGCGGCAGTCACGACACCGAGCGCGAGGCGCCCGTGCCGGCACCGGCCCCGACGCCTTCCGGCGATTGATCTCGATTGGTTCCGTCGTCTTTGGACCGCGGCGCGCTACAATCGAGACCATGCGTCGGTCGCTGCTGCTCGCGATCTCGATCGTCGCCGCGTGCAGCGGCACGAAGGCAGGTGGATCCGGAACGTCTGGCGGCGGACCGACCGCGAGGACCTTGTCTCCCAAGGACATCGTCAAGCAGTCGAGCCCCGCGATCGTGTTCGTCGAGTCTGGCGACGGCGACAAGCGCGCGACCGGCACGGGCTTCATCCTCGACAAGTCCGGCCTGATCGCGACCAACCTCCACGTCGTCCGTGGCAACACCACGATCAAGGTCCGGCTGTACGGCGGCGAGGTCTATCCCGTGCAGCAGATCGCCGGGTTCAACGAGGGCCGCGATCTCGCGGTGCTGCGGATCCAGCCGGCGCGCGCGCTCCCCACCGTCAAGCTCGGTGACTCCGATGCGATGGCGGCCGGCGATCAGATCATCACGATCGGGAACCCGCTCGGCGTGTTCGACTACACGGTGTCGAGCGGGCTGGTGTCGCAGATCCGTCCGGTGTGCACCGCGGACATGGTCGCGTATGCCACCACGCACGAGGATCGGTTCCACGAGCTGGCGCAGAAGGTGAAGAACAACAAGCTCGGGCTCGCCGCGCTCTCCGAACCCGAACGCGAAGAGCTCGGCAAGCTGCTGTGCAAGCAGGAGCTGACGTACTTCCAGATCTCCGCGCCGATCTCGCAGGGCTCGAGTGGCGGCCCGCTGTTCAACCAGGCCGGCGAGGTCGTCGGCATCACCACCGCGATCATCTCGGCGGGGCAGAACATCAACCTCGCGATCCCGACGAACTACTTGAAGGCGATGCTCGCGCAACCCGAGCAGATCTCGCTCGCCGAGTTCGCGAAGTCGACGCGCGAGTCCGACGAGACCGACGATCCGGATCAGCCGGAGCGCTGCTTCGACGATCCCGCGACGCACCAGCGGCGCTGCACCGGTGGCGGCCGGGTCGAGCGGCGCGTGCCGATCCATCCGCTGAGCGTGTTCGATGGCTGCAACGGGAAACAGGTGACCGACCTGGTCGACGCGATCGGCCAGGCGATTCTCGCTCGGCGCACCGCTCTACAACGCGGGCAACGTCGAGGCGTGTTTCCGGATCTACGAGGGGCTGGCCACCAAGTACGAGCGCGCCGAGGTCAAGAGCTGCAAGGGGGTGATGGGCGCGTTCACCGACGGGCTCAAGCGCACCAAGTCGCTCGACTCGTTCAAGCTCAAGGCGTGGGCGATGCGCGACACGTTCGACGGCCTCCTCGAGGTCGCCCGCCGCTGGCATGCGGCGCATCCGTGACGGCGTCTTCTCGGCTTCGCTTCCGCGAGCAACCCCTCGGTCGAGCGCCGACGAGAGAGTGAGGCACATGCAAGAACACTCGGGACATGCTCGCTCGCGAAGCCTGTACCTGTTCGACATCGACGGGACGCTGCTCCGCGCTCACGGCTCGGGGCGCGTGGCGTTCGATCTCGTGTTCGCCGCGCAGCACGGGATCGAGGACGCCAGCAAGGGCGTGCGGTTCGGCGGCAAGACCGATCCGCAGATCGTCACCGACCTCTACCGCACGCACCTGAACCGCGAACCCACGGCCGCCGAGCTCGACGCGTTCTACGCGGCGTACCTCCCGATCCTGCACCGGCTACTGGCCGAGCATGGCGCCGAGGTGATCGACGGCGTGCTCGACGCGCTGGAGGTGCTGTCGCGCGCCGATGTCTTGCTTGGCATCGCCACCGGCAACATCAGGGAGGGAGCGATCGAGAAGCTGGCCGCCGCCAAGCTGTCGCCGTGGTTCACCCGCGACGGTACCGTCGAGGTCGGCTCGATCGGAGGCTATGGCTGTGACTCGGCGGTCCGCGCCAACGTGGTCGCGCGCGCGATCGAACGCGGCCGAGCGCACGGCGCGACCGGCGAGGTGATCGTCGTCGGCGATACCATCCACGACATCTCGGCGGCACGCGCGTGCGAGGCGACCGTGTGTGCGGTCGCGACCGGCGCCGATCCAGCGCCCGCACTCGCCGCGGCCGATGTCGTGTTCTCGTCGCTCGCCGAGCTCCCGGCGTGGCACGTCCAGCGCTTCGGTTCATCGGATCGGACGCGCCGATAGGCCGTTCGGATCGGTGAGCCCGACGTCGAGGAACCCGGCATGCCTCGCGGTATCCATCGCGGCGATCAGCTCGCCGTACGGGATCGGTGCCGTGGCCGTGCTGCTGGCGGCGACCTCGATGTCGGTGTGCTGCTCGAAGAACGACGACCGCTTGTGGACGGCGAGCAGTTGCTCGACCTTTGCCCAGTCGTGACCCGCGGGCGTGTTCAACACCTCCTGGAACTCGTCGACCCGAGACACGCCGATCCACACGCGATCGCTCTCGACGAGGAGGCTCAGCTTCGGGTCATCACAACGGTCGCCCTCGCACAGCGGAACGTCGCGCGCCTTGCCCGCGGGACGGATGTCGAGTTGCGAGATGTCGACCCACACCGCGCTGACCAGCAAGAACGCTGTCAGACACGCCATCACGTCGATGAACGGGATGATGTTGAGCTCGACGTTGACGGACTTGCGACCCTTGGCGTCGCCGGTATCGATGGTTGCGCCCATGCGATGCTCGACACGTCATCTCCACGGCGGTTTCGTGTGGAAAAATGCGCCGTGGCGAGACGCTACGGTCGGCGTCGCGTGTGAAGCGCCGCCGCGATATCGCCGAGTCGTGCACGGCGCGCGATGCACCGATCGATCGATGCGAGTGCGTCGGCGAGCCGCGCCCGCGACACCACCTTCGAGAGCGCGTGCTCGACCTCGGTGCGCGAGCCGGCATCGCACAGCGCACCGGTGGCATCGGCGAGACGCCCGAGCTCGTCGGTGGTCTGTCCGGCGATCAGCTCCGGCATGCGGTCGCGTAGCGCGCGCCACATCGCGATGCGGGTCGACGGATGTTCGAGCATCGTCTCCACCGCGGGCCACACGTGGGCGTGGCGGAACGCCGGTCCCGCGTACAGCTCGGCGAGCGAGACGGCGAACGCGGGCCCGAACGCGCCGAGCTCCTCGAGCAGGTCGGCCTGTCGATCCGGCGCCGCGGTGCGCGCGCGCGCGACGATGCGATCGAACGCCGGGCGGCGGGTGTCTCCGGTGCCGATCACGTCGCCGAGACGCGTGCGAGTCTCGCGCCGGATCGCCGGCAATGCCGCGGCGGCGATCGCCGAGCGCTTGTCGGCGCGTCCCGGTCGACCGGCGAACCGCGCCTTCACCCACGCGCGCCACGCCGGTCGCACGGCGTCGTCGATCAACGGATCGATCGCCTCGACCACGGTGACCGCGCCGAGCCGTGAGATCGGATCGCGACGCGCCGCGGTCGCGACCTCGGCGAGGGCGGACGCGAGGGTGACGTCCCCGCGAAGCGCCGCCGCCGCGAGGTCCGAGGCGTAGTCGAGGCGCTCGCCCGCGGTCAGCGGGGCCGCGGCCGCGAGCATCGGATCGGCGACGTGGTAGTAGCCGTCGCCTCCGGCGTTGCCGATCACCCACGCCGGACACGCGGGCATCGCGAGCGAACCCGAGTCCGGCGTGGCGATCGTGCATGCGCGCGTCGAGGCGCCGCGAACCGGGTAGCGCACGCACACGGGCACGCGCCCGACCTCCGACCGCAACTCGAGCGACGCCGCGTGGCCCTCGGGACACGATCGGCGCACCGCGACCACCGGCGCACCTCCGAGATCGAGGAACGAGCGCAGGCCGTGCGCGGCGTCGGGGGAGATCGTCGCGAGCGCATCGACCACGTCGCGCGAGGTCGCGGTTCTCCCCGCGTGGGCACGAACGTACGCGCGCATCGCATCGCGGAACCCGGGCTCGCCGACGAAAGCCTCGAGCATGCGGAGCACCGCGCCACCCTTCTCGTACGCGATCGCATCGAACCGGTTCTCGACGTCACCGGCATCGATCGGCCGTCGCAACGGGCGTGGCGACGCCGCGTCGCCATCGGCGTGGAGCGCGTGCATGCGCGCGAGCTGGCGACGGAGCGCCGGATCGGTCGACGCCCCGAGCTGATCGGAGATCTTGTCGCCGAGCCAGGTCGCGAAGCCTTCCGACAGCCACAGGTCGTCCCACCACGCCGGCGTCACGTCGTTGCCGAACCACTGGTGCGCGAGCTCGTGCGCCGTGAACCGCACGAACCGCCGCAGCTGCCACGGCACGCGCGCCTTCGCGGTCAGGATCGACGACTCGAAGGTGATCAGGCCGACGTTCTCCATCGCGCCGAAGAACCGCGGCACGCCGACGAGGTCGAGCTTGGCCAGCGGCAACGGCCGATCGAGGTAGCTCTCGAGCGCGTCGACGATCGGTGGCAACCGGACCGCGACCTGACCGACCCGCCGCTTGTCGGGCGCGGGGACGAGCACGCGGACCGGGATGTGACCGCGGCCGACCCGACCGGCATCGACCACCCCAAACGGGCCGACGGCGATCGACAGCAGGTAACTCGGCATGTGCGCGATCTCGGCGAACGCGATCTCGCGCCGGTTGTTGGCGATGATGGTATCGGCGATCGCCGCGCCGTTGCCGACGGCGATCATCGTTCTCGGGATCACGGCGGTGACTCGCCAGGAGGGTTTGAATCGCGGCTCGTCGAAGCACGGCAGGATGCGGCGCGCGAACACCGACTCCGCCTGCGCGTACACGTACCAGGAGCGGCCGCGGTGCTGGGCGAACAGACCCTCGAGATCGTCGCGGCTGATCTGGCCGGTGTACTCGAACGCGAGCGTCACCTCGCCCGGCGCCACGCGGTGCTCGAACGCGAACGTCGTGATCGCGTGCGCGTTGGCCCCGAGCGACGTCAGCGTGCCGCGACCGCGCGGGCCGCGATACGTCGCGCTCTCGAGCTCGAGCCGCTCGGCGTGCAGCCAGATCCGATCGGTGGCGCGATCGAGCCGCACGCGGATCTCGACGCGACCGTGGAAGCGCTCGTTCGAGGGATCGATCTCGAGGCGGAGGTCGTACGCGAGCGGCGTCGCCAGCTCGGGAAGTCGCGCGTCGGGAGGTGCGATCGTCGTGCCGACCGCGCCCCCGGCATCGACCGTCGTGGCGGCCGCGACGACCGGTGGCACGAACGGCGGAGCCGGCGCGCGGGTCTCGGGGGCACGCGGCGGATCGGTGGGCGAGCACGCCGCGATGCCGAGCACGCACGTAACCGCGATCCGGAACACGCCCCCGGATATACCGCAGTGTGGGATGAATCGAGGTCGGATCGTAATCCTTCGTGATCGCACCGAAAAATAGGCATGCAACCTACCGGATCCAACCCCCTCTCATCGAGGCATGGGAGATCCGGTCTGGACAGCGATGATCCGAGTGTTGACGGCGCGACGTGGCCGTCCCGATACGAGCCCGATGGAGACGCCGGCGGGCGACACGCCGCGCCCCCGTCGCGCCTCGACGCTCCAAGACGTTCGCACCATCGTCGACGATCACTACGCGATGCTCGCGCAGGCGAACTACTGAGTGACGACGGCGAGGAGCTGATCGGTATCCACCTGATCGCCGACCGCCGCGAGCTTCTGCACGGTGCCGGCTTCGGTCGCGCGCACGGTGTGCTCCATCTTCATCGCCTCGAGCACCACCAGCGGCGCGCCCGCAGCCACCTCGTCGCCCACCGCGGCGAGGAGCTTGACGACCTTGCCGGGCATCGGCGCGACAAGACCGCCGGCGACGCGTTCGAGCTCGTGATCTGGAAACCGCGGCTGCTCGACGAACGCCAGCAGGGCACCCTCGGACAACACCCAACGGCGGTCGCCGTGCGCCAACACGCGGACGCTCCGGCGATGCCGGCCGTGCTCGACGAACCACACGCGATCGCCGTCGACCCCGTGCGACGACACCGCCGTGGTCTTGCCGCCGATCGCGATCTCGATCCCTCCGTCGTTCGATCGATAGCCGACCTCGACGTCGTCATCGCCGAGGGTGAACGTGACCTTCTGATCGGCGTGCATCACGTTGCGCCACCCCGGCCGGGCGAGTGTGCGTGCTACCCCGCCCGCCCTCTGCCGCGTCGCGATCCCGTGGAGCACGAGTCCGACCGCGGCGACCCGTACGCGATCGAGACCGGGTCGCCGTGCCGCGAGCTCGCCGGCGTGGTGCTCGACGAAGTGGGTGTGGAGCTCGCCGGCGAGGAACGCCGGGTGCGAGAGGATCTTGATGAGGTGCTCGCGGTTGGTCACCACACCCGGCACCCAGGTCTCCTCGAGCGCGCGCCGCAACACCTGCACCGCCTCGCGGCGGGTCGGCGCGTGTGAGATCAGCTTACCGAGCATCGAGTCGTAGTGGATCCCGATCTCGGTGCCCGCCGTGACGCCGAGATCGGCGCGCACGGTGTCGGGAACGTCGACCGCGTGCAACGTTCCGGTGGTCGGGAAGTAGTCGCGATCGGGATCCTCGGCGCACAGCCGGACCTCGATCGACCATCCCTGGGGCGGCGGCGTGCGGCCATCGGGCCCCTCGTAGTCGGGGACCGGCTCGCCGCACGCGATCCGGATCTGCTCGCGCACCAGATCGAGGCCGGTCACGCACTCGGTCACCGGGTGCTCGACCTGCAGGCGCGTGTTGACCTCGAGGAAGTAGAACGTCTTGCCGTCGACGATGAACTCGACGGTGCCGGCACCGACATAGTTCGCGGCGAGGGCGAGCTTGACCGCGGCGGTGCCGATCTCGGCGCGACCGACGTCATCGAGCAGCGGCGATGGAGCCTCCTCGATGATCTTCTGGTGGCGGCGCTGCACCGAGCACTCGCGCTCGCCGAGGTGGATCGCGCGGCCCAGCGTGTCGCCGAGGATCTGGACCTCGATGTGGCGCGGCCGCTCGAGGTACTTCTCGATCATCAGCGTGTCGTCGCCGAACGCGCTCGCCGCCTCGCTGCGGGCGCGCTCGATCGCGTCCTTGAGATCGTGCTCGGCCCGCACGATCCGCATCCCTTTTCCACCGCCACCCGCGCTCGCCTTGATCAGGATCGGGAACCCGAGCGTTCGTGCCTCGACGGCGAGCCGCTCCGGGTCCTGACTCCCGCCATCGTAGCCGGGCACCACCGGGACGCCGGCGTCGCGCGCGATCCGCTTGGCTTCCCGCTTGCTGCCGAGCTTGCGGATCACCTCGGCGGGTGGACCGACGAAGATCAGCCCCGCCTCGGAGACCGCCTCCGAGAATGCGGCGTTCTCGGCGAGGAAACCGTAGCCGGGGTGGATCGCATCGGCACCGGTGATCCGTGCGGCATCCAACAGCTGGTTGATCACGAGGTACGACTCGCGCGCCGGAGCCGGTCCGATCCGGACCGCTTCATCGGAGAACTTCACGAACGGCGCACCGACATCGGCGTCGCTGTACACCGCCACGGTCGCGATCCCCATGGCGCGCGCGGTTCGCATCACGCGCAGGGCGATCTCGCCGCGATTCGCGATCAGGAGCTTGGTGATCGAGGTTGGCGCGGGCACGCGTACGGACGCTACACCGGATCGCGGCGATCGCCATCCACGTGCGACACGAACTCCTCGAGCTTGCCGGTGGGGCCGCGATCGAGCCGGTCGACCACTTCGATCGCGATCTGGAATCCCCCCAGCGCCCGTTGCAGCGCCGCGATCAACGCGGCCGGGGCACCCGCAGCGAGCTCGCCGTCGGGAACCACCCGGAGACGGAGCGCGTGGACCGTGTCCTGCACCAGCTGGACCTCGCGATACCGAGCGGCCGCACGGCACGCCATCGTGAACACGGGCCACATCGTGCGACCGTCGGGGTAGCGCAACATCCCGCGACGCCGCCCCGCGATCCGGCGCAGCACCGGGAGCCCGCGCCCGCACGGGCACGCGCCACCGACCTCGGCGTAGTCACCGAGCTCGTAGCGGAGCAGCGGCGTCGCGAAGTTGTGGAGGTCGGTGACCACCACGCGACCGATCTCGCCGTCGCGACACGGCGTGCCGTCGTCGGCGAGGATCTCGACGAGCACGCTCTCGGCCTGCACGTGATAGTGCGGGTGGTCCGGACACTGCAGCGCGATGTACCCGACCTCCTGGGCCGAGTACATGTCGACGAGCGGCACGCCGAGCACGCGCTCGCACAGCGCGCGGGTGTCGCTCGACAGTGCCTCGCTCACCGTGCGGACCTCGCGCAGCGACGGGAGCTCGATCCCGCGTTCGTCGATCCGAAGCGCGATCGCCTCGATCACCGTCGGGTACGCCAGGACGTATGCCGGCGCTTCGCGGACCAGCCACGCGACCTGCTCGTCGGTCGTGCTCGCGACGTCGAGGACCGATAGCGGGGCTTCGGGAGCGAGCTCGGTGGTCGCCGGTCCCCAGCCCGCGCTGCGCACGCCGTCGGGCGGGCGCGCGGTGCCACCGGTGTAGCGAATCGTGGCGAGTCGCGCGTCGAGATCGCGGCGATGCCACGCGTGGTCGCGCAGCGTGATCGCGCTCCACTTCGCGGTCACCACCTCGGTCGAGCGCACGCGGACGGCCTGGCCCGACGTGCGCGATGTCAGGACCTCGGTGACGTTGCCGTGGTGCGCCGGGTAGCGCGTGCTCAGCATGCGATCGCCGGCGTCGATCAGCGCGTCGCGCGACAGGATCGGCACGTCGCTCCACGCCGGGGCCTGGTCGCCGAGCGCGTCGCGGTAGTGCGGCACCGTCGGGACGTGCGCGAGCAGCTGCGCGAGCTGGCGATCCTGGTGTTCGCGGAGCCGGTCCGCGGTCCACCACTGCGTGCGATCGAGCTGCCACGCGAGCGCGAGCACCTGCGCCATCGGCGGCGACACGAAGGCCGGCCACTCGATGCCCCGGAGCGAAGCGTCGCGACGGGGCCCTGCGACGCGCTCTTGAGCTCTCACCTGAAACGATTCATCGCCGCGACGCGCGTCGCGTTGACCAGCCCGAGCGGCGGACTGATCTTGGTCACCGTGTCGGGCGCGGCGGGGCTGCCGATGTAGACCTCGGCGGCACCGGGGGTGTCGAGATCGCCGCGCAGGATCACGCGGCCGTCGTCGAGCGGGATGTAGTCGGACTCGATGCCGTCGCTCTTGACGTCGTCCGTGGCGATCCGCACGGGGGTGGCCGGGAGCGTCTGCGTGAGGTCGATCGCGTACAGCTCGGTCGAGATCGACGAGCTGCCGTTGCCCGAAGTGCCCGGGTTCTGGAATCCACCCTCGCCGCCGTCACCATTGGCACCGAACACCAGATGGTTGCCGTCGGGGGATAGCGCGAGGTTGTCGGCGTCGATCTCCAGCGTCTCGGCGTCGTAGACCGGCGTCACCACCTCGGGCGTGGCGAGCTCGACCACGAACAGGCCGGTGAACCCCTGGCTGACGTCCTGGCGGAAGAACACGCGCTTGCCATCGGGCGACACCGCGAGCGTCTCGCGCACCGTGGTGTTGAAGCCGTCGGGCGTATCGGCGAGCAGCGTCGAGTCGATCGTGGGACCGGCCAGCGGGGCCATCCACATCGACTCCGAGTTGAAGCTATCGCTCCCGCTGTAGATCACCACCGACCCGTCGGCCGACATCCGGTAGTCGTCGTTGACGTGGAACAAGCCCTTGAAGTCGGAGTTGTCGACCGGCGTCACCGTGGTCGGTGTCGCGATGTCGACCACGAACAGTTGCGGCCGGTTCTGGTTGAGGTCGGTCCGGAACAGCACGCGCGAACCGTCGGCCGACATCTGGAAGTCCCACATGCTCGGGAAGTCGAGGCCGTCGGCGAGCTTCTCGCTCGGTCCCGGCGTCGCGGCGGACAGGTCGACGGTGTACAGCTCGTCGAGCCCGGCGCTGTCCTGGTCGGCGATGTACGTCGCGCGCGTGCCGTCCTCCGACAGCGCGAACACGCGCGACACCTGGCCGCCGGTCGCGAGTGCACCGTTGACCTTCACGCTCGTCCCCGGGTTCGCGATCGACACCGCGTACAGATCGATCTCGCCGTCGACGTCCTCGTCGGCGCGGTACAGCACCTTGGAGCCGTCGGCGCTGACCGCGAGTCCCGGCAACACGTCCCCGCCCGTCACCAGCGTCGGGCTCAGCTTGACCAGCGAATCGCCACGCGGCGACGCCAACCACAGCTCGAACACGCCGGAGGTCTCCTCCGCGGCGACCAGCAACAGGTTTCCATCGGGGAGTACGGCCTGGTCGATCACGCGGCTACCGGCGATCAACGGGATGTTGGCGAGCAGCGCCGGCGCGAACGACACGTCGCGCACGGTGAACGAGTCGAGCTCGAGGTTGGCGTTGTCGTTCGCGGTCCGCATCGCCACCAGGGGCGACGCGCACTGGCCGGTGATGCAATCGGCATCGGCCGCGCACATCGTGTCGCAGTCGCCGCAGTGATCGACGGAGCTCGTCAGGTCGACGCAGACGTCGCCGCATAGCCCGCTGGGCGCGGCACACGCGACGCACTCGCCGGCCGAGCAGCTCTGGTCGGTGTTGCACTGGTTGTTGCAGACGCCGCAGTTCTGCGGATCCGTGTTGGTGTCGACGCAACCGCCGTTGCACACGTCGATCTCGCAGACCTTCTCGTCGCCGCAACCCACGAGCAGGGTCGCCAGCGTCGAGAACACCATCCCTGAACTGGACGTGCGCAGCATGTTGGTTCGACCGTATCATCGAATCGAGTGACCACGCCGCGTCGAGATCACTGGCCTCGCCATGCCCGTCAGTGGTCGGCGATCGGACCACCGTTGCGTCCTACCCCCGAGGACGTCGCGATCGCCGAGCGAACCGTCGCCGGATGGACGCGCCGCTCCGGGCGGCCTCCTCGTGCGCTTCTTCTCGGGGCCACTCCCGAGCTCGCCGCGATGCGTTGGCCGAAGGTTACATCGCTCGTCGCGGTCGATCGATCGAGCGCGATGCTCGATGCCGTGTTCCCGCGCGATCGCGGCGCGGCCGTGGTCGCGGACTGGCGGGCACTGCCCTACCCCGCGGCCTCGTTCGACTGGGTGATCGGCGACGGCTGTACGTGCACGCTCGCGTTTCCCGACGACTACCGGGCGCTGTCCCGCGAGCTCGGCCGCGTGCTGGTTCCCGATGGCGAGCTCGTGCTGCGGCTGTTCGCGGCCCCCGAAGTCGCCGAGTCGCTCGACGCGATCACCGCCGACCTCGCCGCCGGACGGATCGGCAACTTCCACGTACTCAAGTGGCGGATCGCGATGGCGATCCAGTCCCCGGCGCGTGCGGTTCCGGTGACCGCGATCCGCGACGCGTTCGATCGTCTCGCGCCCGATCGCGCGGCGCTCGCGGCCGCGACCGGGTGGTCGATGGCCACGATCGCGACCATCGATGCCTACGCGGGCAGCGACGCGCACTACTCGTTTCCGACCCGGGTCGAGGCGCTGGCCGCGCTGGTCGGTTTCGAGGAGGTCGCGTGCGAGACGCCGCCGTACGAGCTCGGCGATCGCTGCCCGACGATCGTGCTGCGGCCTACTTTGCGGGCGGCTTGATCACCGAGAACACGGCACCGAACGGATCGGTGGCCACGGCGATCCGGCCGTACGGCGTGTCGAACGGCGCGGTGATCACCTTGCCGCCGCCGCCGGTGATGTTCCCGACCGCGGCGTCGGTGTCGTCGACGACGAAGTACGGTGTCCAGTGCGGGGGCACCTCGGCGGGGATGTTCGCCTCCATCTTCCAGATCCCGCCGTACGCGTCCTTGCCACGGTTGAGGGTCCAGTAGTCCATCCCCTCCATCTTCACCGGCTCGAGCTTGAACACGCGGGCGTAGAAGTCGCGTGCCTGGTCGGGATCGCGGGTCACGCACTCCTGCCATCCCATCGCCCCGTGCTGGTCGCGCACGTCGGCTCCCTTGTGCCGCTTGGGCTGCCACAGCCCGAACGCGGCGCCGCTCGGATCGATCGCGATCGCCATGCGGCCGACGTCCATCACGTCCATCGGCTCCATCATCATCTTGCCGCCGCACTCCTTGATCGCGGCCGCCGTCTGATCGGCGCTCTCGACGTTGAAGTACACGGTCCACGTCGACGGATAGGGTGCGTTGTCGGGCTTCTTGCCCATGCCGCATGCGTTGAGGTCGCCGACCTTGCACATCGCGTAACCGCCGGATTCGGGCCCGCCGACGTCGTAGGTCCATCCGAACACCGACGCGTAGAATTTCCGCGCGGCTTCGGGGTCGGGCGTCATCAGGTCGAACCACGACGGCGTATTGGGCTGGTGCTTCTCGATCTTGGTCATGTCGTTATCCCTCCACAGAAAACACTGCGTCCGCCGCGACGCTAGCAGCGACGCGGCGGCTCGCACGACTCACTCCCGTGACGATCTGCGTGCGACGGGGTTTCGGACCCGAGGTGGAACGCCCAGATCGCCGACGTGCGCGGATCTTCGGTCAGTGCCGGAACACGCCCCAGCTCGTCGTGCCGGTGAACGGCCGCGAGTAGGCAGCGGACAGCGAGATCGCGAGCACGGTGCGGGTGTCGCGCGGATCGATGATGCCGTCGTCCCATAGTCGCGCGGTCGCGAAGTAGGGATCTGACTCCTTGTCGATCTGCGCCTCGATCATCATCTTGCCGAGCTTGAGCTTCTGCTCGAACTCCTCGGTGATCGGCGCGCCGCGCTTGGCCGCGGCCTCGCGCTGGATGATCTCGAGCACACCGGCGAGCTGCTTGCCGCCCATCACCGCGATCCGGTGGTTGGGCCACGTGAACAAGAACCGCGGCGCGTACGCGCGGCCGCTCATCGCGTAGTTGCCGGCACCGTACGACGCCCCCGTCATGATCGTGATCGCGGGGACCGTGGAGTTGGACACCGCGTTGATGAGCTTGGCGCCGTGCTTGATGATGCCTTCTTGCTCGTACTGCTTGCCGACCATGAAGCCGGTGATGTTCTGGAGGAACACGAGCGGGATGTCGGACTGGTTGCACAGCTCGATGAACTGCGCGCCCTTCTGCGCCGACTCCGAGAACAGGATGCCGTTGTTGGCGAGGATCCCGATCGGATAGCCGTGGAGGTGAGCCCACCCGCACACCAGCGTGGTGCCGTAGGTCGCCTTGAACTCGGAGAACCGCGAACCGTCGACGATCCGCGCGATCACCTCGCGCGAGTCGAACGGCACCTTGATGTCGGGTGACGCGATGCCGAGCAGATCCTCGGAGGAGTAACGCGGCGGTTCGATGTCGCGACGGGGCGCCGGCCCCCCCTTGTGCCAATCGAGGTGAGCGACGATCTCCCGGCCGATCCGGATCGCGTCGCGTTCGTCGCGCGCGAGGTAATCCGACACGCCGGAGACCTTCGAGTGCATCTCGGCGCCGCCCAGCTCCTCGTGCGAGGTGTCCTCGCCGGTGGCCATGCGCACGAGCGGCGGCCCGGCGAGATAGACCTGCGCCTGCTTCTCGACCATCACGACGTAGTCGGACATCCCGGGGATGTACGCGCCGCCCGCGGTCGAGCTGCCGAACACGAGGCAGATCGTCGGAATCTTCTGCTGCGAGCGCCGCGTGAGATCGCGGAAGCCGCGGCCGCCGGGGACGAAGATCTTGGACTGGTTGGGGAGGTCGGCACCGGCCGATTCGATCATCGAGATCGAGGGCAACCGGTTGTGCTCGGCGACATCGGAGAGCCGCCCCGACTTCCACGCGGTCATCTCGCTGACGGCACCCCCTTTGACGGTCGACTCGCTCGCGGTGATCACGCACTCGACGCCGGACACCAGCCCGATGCCACCGACCATGCCGGCCCCCGGCACGTGCCCCGGCACGTCCTTGCCCGCGAGCGGGCACAGCTCGAGGAAGTACGAGTCGCGATTGAGGAGCAGCTCGATGCGCTCGCGCGGGAGGAGCTTGCCGGCCGCCTTGTGGCGGGTGACGTACTTCTCGCCGCCGCCCTGCGTCGCCTCGTGCAGAGCCGAGGTCAGCTTGTCGACCGCCGCGCGATTGGCCTCGAGGTTGGAGCGGAACTCCTCGGACCTCGGGTCGATGCGGGTGGCGATGACCGGATACGCTTGCTCGCTGTTGGCCGGCACCCGGCATGTATCGCACGCCCGGCCCTCTGGTAGGTTCTGCGCCATGGCGAACGTGATCGAAGAAGCGAAGTCGGGGCGAGCGAGTTGTCGGTCATGCAAGAAGAAGATCGACAAGGGTGAGCTCCGTCTCGGGATCGAGCAGATGACGCAGTTCTCCGACACGCCGAGTCTCCAGTGGCACCACCTGCCATGCGCCGCGCAGAAGCTTCCGGGCGAGCTACGAACGGCGCTCGCCACGTTCGAAGGCGAGGTTCCGGACCGGGCGGAGCTCGATCAGGCGATCGCCGAGGCGATCAAGAGCGGCAAGGCGAAGCCGGGGGGCTTTCCATACATCGACAAGGCGCCGACCGGCCGTGCCAAGTGCATGCAGTGCGAGGAGGCGATCGCCAAGGATTCTTGGCGCATCGCGGTCGAGCGCGAGGTCGATGTCGGTGGCTTCATGCGCAAGAGCCCGGGATACCTGCACCCCAAGTGCGTGAGCGAGAACCTCGAGAACGTCGGGGGCACGCTGGACGACCTGGTGGCGGCCATCCGCACCAACTCCCTGGTCGACCCGGGCGACCTGGACTCGGTGGTCGCGGCGATGCAGGCCTGATCGGGCTTTGACTCCGGGCCCGGCGCGCGCGATCGTCGAGGTCCGCGCGGATGTCGTCCAGTGAACGTAGGGAGCTCGAGGTCGTTCGGCTGCGAGCAGCGGCGCTGGAGCAGCGCTATCGCCAGGCGTTGCGGTCTGCCGAGGAGCACGGTCGCGACCTGACGCGCCTGCAGACCGAGCTCGACGACGCCCGCCAGCGGATCGCGACGCTCGAGGCGGGTCCCGAGGCCGAGAAGGTTCTCCGGCTCGAACGCGAGATCGCCAACATGCAGTCGGCCGGCGCCGCCGCCGAGGCCGCGGCGACCGAGCTGGTCGCGTCCCTCGAACGCGAGCTCCAGGAGGCAAAGGACGAGGCCGAGCGCCAGAGCGCGCGGGTTGCCGAGCTCGAGGGCAAGCCGGCCGACAAGAAGAAGCGGCGCAAGCGGCAGCGCACCAACCAGGCCGACGACGACGCCGATACCGATGTCGGCGTCGCGGACGAAGCGGCGCGCCGGCGCGCCGCACAACTCGAGGCCCGCAACGTCGAGCTCGAGGCCACGAACATCGACCTCGAGACCAAGATCGAGAATCGGGAGGCGGTGATCTCCGAGCTCGAAGGAAAGCTCGCCGATCGCGACAACCTGGCGAAGACCACCGACGAGGCCCACGCCGCCGCACGCGCCGAGCTCGTCGAGCTGCGCGCCAAGCTCGAGGATCCCGCGCTCGGTGCCGCCCGGACGCGCGCCGACGATCTCGCGGCCGAGGTCGCGAAGCTCAAGACCCAGCTCGCGGCCGAGCACGAGAAGATCGCGACGCTCGAGCAGCGCCTGTCGGGAACGCGCGATGCCTCGGAGGTCGACTCCGCGAATGCAGAAGCGGCTCGCGCCAAGCGCCTCGCGGCCGAGCACGCCGAGACCCTGCGCGCCAACGAGCGCCGCACGCAGGAGGCCGAACAGCGTGCGTCCGCGGCCGAGCTGGTGTCGAAGGCCGCTGCCAAGGACGTCGCCGAGCTGCTGCGCCGCGCGTCGGAGACCGACCTGCGCCTGCGCGCGGAGGTCCGTGCACGAGAAGCCGCCGAGGAGGCCGCACGCCAGACCGTGGAGTCGACCAGCGGGTTGTCCGAGACCGTCGCGGAGCTCGAGCGCAAGCTCGCCGAGGCCGAGGAACGCGCGAGCCACAGCGAAACCAAGCTCGCCAGTGCACTCGACGAGGTCCGCGACGAGACCCGCGACAAGCTCGCCTCCGTACAGCGCGAGCTCGCGGCCGAACGATCGAGCGCGATCGCCCTCGTCGATCGCAAGAACCAACTCGAACGCGAGCTCCACAAGCTGCGTGCGGAGATCGCCGACCGAGACGGCGGCGACGACCAGGCCGAGCTCGAGCGACTGCGCGCGGAGGTCGCCGATCTCGCGGCGGCGGCCGACGCGCTGGCCACGCGCGATGCCGAGATCGAAGCGATGAAGCTGCGCCTGCGAGAGCTCGAGTCGCGCGGGAGCGAGCGCACGATCGAATCGCTGCGCCAGCGGATCCGAGATCTCGAGGACGAGATCGAACGCGCCCGCGCCGACTCCGGCACCGAGTCAGGACCAGAGCACGCGATCGAACCGCTCCGCCAGCGGATTCGAGATCTCGAACAGGAGGTCGAACGCTCCGGAGACAAGGAGATCGCGGCGCGCGACGCCGAGATCGAGAGGCTCCTCGGTCGCATCGACGATCTCGAGGCTGCCGCGGCCAATGACGATACGGCCGTTCTCGGAGAGCGCGCGAACCGCGAGGCCGAGCTCGAGGCGCTGCGCCAGCGCGTGCACGAGCTCGAGAGCAGCGTCGGAGAAGAAGACACCACGGCCGTGGTCACCACCAGCGAGCTCGCGGCCCGAGACGAGCAGATCAAGCGTCTTCGCCAGCAGGTGCGCCAGTTCGAGAGCGGCGTCGGCGAGGATGTCGCCGCCGCGGCCAAGCAGCTGGCCGATCGCGAGCTCGAGATCGCGTCCCTCCTGCGGCGGATCGCCGACCTCGAGACCGCGTCCGGTGGCGACGACGATGCGCTCGCCGCGGCACGCGAAGCCGCCACCGCCGCGAATCGGGCCGCCGAGGCCGCCCATCGCGATCTCGCGATCCTGCGCGCGGAGCTCGACGCCGCGAACCAGGCCGCCGAGGCCGCCAGCCAGGCTGCCGAAGTCGCCGGGTTCGATGTCGAGAGCATCCGCGCACAACTCGACGCCGCCAACCGTGCCGCGGAGAGTGCGGGCGTCGACGCCGCGGCGTTGCGCGCCGAGCTCGATGCCTCCGAGAACGAGAGCGTCGACATCTCGGCATGGCGGACCGAGCTCGAGGCCGCGCGAGAAGCGATCGATACCGCGAACCGCGCCGCCGATGCCGCGCGCGCGGAGGCCGCGGCACTCCGGGCCGATCTCGAACGCGCGAACCGCACCGCCGCGGTGGCACAGGAGGCCGCCGAGACCGCGCGCACCGAGGCACGTACCAGCACCCGGACGCGCGGAGCCGAGCGACGGAGGATCCCGCGCGGCAACGATCTCGAGCGCCGCGCCCGCGCCGCCGAACGCGACGCCGACAACCTCCGCATCCAGCTCACCGATGCCGTGCGCCATCAGCGCGAGGCCGAGTCACGCGCAGAGAGTGCCGACCACGTGATCGCGGAGCTGCGACGCAAGACGGTCGAAGCGCAGCAACAGATCTCTCAACTGGAGCGCGAGGTCGCCAGCGTCGATCACGTGCGCTCGTTCGCCGCCGAGACCGAGCGCGAGATCGCCAACCTGCGCCGCGATCTCGCGCTCGCGCAGGCCGAGCTCGCCGATCGGCCGCCGCCGTCGCGCCATCGCGACTTCGACGCCGAGACCACCCACGATCGCGCCGACACCGCCGCGTACACCGCCGCGTATCACCGCCGCCGTCAGCTGTTCGACGACGAAGACTAGACTTCGCGAGTGGCCACCCGAGCCTGGGCACTTACGTAAGTGCCCAGTTTTTGCGAGCGCGCGTACCGTGCGCGACGATGTGCAGATGCGGTGGTCGGTTGTCCTCGCGCTGGTGATCGCGTGGGCGCCCGTGCGCCGCGCCGCCGCCGAGCACCGCCACGTCATGGAGCCCGGAGAAACCCTCGAGCACGTCGCGCGTGCCGCCGGCTGCACGGCCGACGCGCTCAAGCGCGCCAATCACGTCGACACCGTGCTCGTACCCGCCGGTCACGTGGTGGTGGTCCCGCAGTGCTCGGTGCGATCGCGCGCGCGGATGCGCCGTCCGCGCGCACGCGACGAAGCCTACGAGCGTGCACGCATCGCCCTCGAGGTGATCGATGGTCATCCGATCGCGAGCGCGCGACTGCGGCGGTTCTCGACCCGCACCGTGCACGAACGCATCCCCGAAACCTCGCAGAGCCGCGGCCAGCCGTGGCACGGCCACCTCGTCGGTGGCTCCGCGTTTCCCGACGGCGACGGCTACTGGGTGCGCCGCCCCGACAAGGCGTTCGGTGCGACCCATGTCGTCAAGCACGTCGTCCAGGCGATCGCCGAGGTCCGCGAAACCTACTCCGATGTCCACACGCTCGCGATCGGCGATCTGTCGGCGCCCGAGGGCGGCCCGCTCGGTCGTCACCACTCCCACCAGTCGGGGCTCGATGTCGACATCGGGTTCTACTTCCTGCGTCCGCAGCCGCACTACCCGGAGCAGTTCGCGCCGGCCAACGGCGACCTCGATCTCGAGGCCACGTGGGCGTTGATCGAAGCGTTCGCGCACACGGCGCACGAGGACGGCGGCGTGCAGTACATCTTCCTCGATCACGCGATCCAGGGCCGGCTGTATCGGTGGGCGCGCAGCGAGGGCATCTCCGCCGACAAGCTGTCCGAGATCCTGCAGTACCCGCGCCCCAAGGATGCGATGGCCGGCATCGTGCGCCACTGGCCGCACCACCTCGATCACATGCACGTGCGGTTTCGGCCGCTGACGCCCGCCCTGCCCTAATCGCGAACGCGTGCCTCGGGCATCTGCGGTGTGTCCGAGAGGGCGCGCGTGCAGATCGCCATCAACCGCGCGAGCACGATCACCGCCGCGAGGGCAGCGATCGCGCTGACCGAGGCGACCGCGAGCGGGTCGTTGCGTTCGTCGGCATGTGGAAGTCCCGTGGCGATCAGCATCGCGAAGAGGTAGAAGACCCCCGTCCCGAGAGCGGACTCGCGCAGCGCCTCCCGCGAGGGCCCCCCCGCGACGGCGAACCGGTAGATCGCCCACAGCACCAGGATCACGCCGGCGATCCCGATCAGCGGTCCCACGATCGTCCACGCGGAGAACGCCTCCGGGTCGTCGAACACCGAGTCGATCGGGCGCGATGCCAAGCAACGGATCACGGAGGCCCACACCGAGAGCGCGACGCCGACTGCGAGACGGATCCGCGGCATGGCTTCGAGCTCCGCGCGATCGACCGCGAGGACACCCCACGCGAACGCGATCGTCGCCAACAGCGCGATCACGGGTGCGATGACCAGCATCATCTCGACGGCGTCGGGCGAACGGATCACGCGGCTGGCGAGGAGCGCGAGTGCGACCGCCACCAGCAAGCATGCGTAGAGGGCGTGCGTCGCGGTGCGGAACCCGCGCACGGCGAGTCCCGGATCCGGAGTCGGTGCGATCGCGAGCCGACCGATCCCGTAGATCATGCAGAACAGTCCGCCGACCCACGCGATCTCGTGGAGCAGCCAGAACATCGTGAACGCGGTGGGGTGGTCGCCCAGAGCGTGGATCAGCCACGATCCGAAGTACGGGGTCCAGCCACCGAACACCGACACCACGATGGCGAACACCGCACCGACCGTGACCCACGGCGAGGCGGGACGTGTCCACGCGCGCGCCCCGATCGAGAGCGCGACGGTGGCGACCAACCACAGCGCCGAGAGGCCACGCCACACGTACTCCACCGCGCGGCCGGACAACGCGCTCTTCCACGCCATCCCGAGCACCGGCCGCGCGATCCGCCACAGCACGAACAGCACGATCACGGCGACCGCGATCCGCAGCGCCGTTCGCGCCATGCCGGAGCTGCGATCGGCGAGCCCGACCAGCCCGGCGGCGAGCAACGTCTGCCCGGCGATCGAGCACCCGAAATGGAACGCGTTCCATCGGAGTATGATCTCCACGGGGTGATCGGCGTGCTGCGCGAGCAGGCTGGCGAAACTGGACGTCAGCGTACCTGCCACGCTGATGACGAGCCCGACGAGGATCACCGCCGGAACCGAAAACCGCCGCTCCACGGATGGAGCGTAACCGATACCAGCGTGACCTGCGCTAGCTACGTGCGCGCGCTTCGGGCAACTGCGGTGCGTCGGCGAGCGAGCGAGCGGCCAACGCCATCACGGTGGCGATCGCGATCAGCCCGACGATGCTGGCGAGCGCCGCGATACCGACGAGCACGAGGGCCAGTTGCACGGAATCGGAGTGCACCGCGAGGTGCGGCAACCCGACGGCGATGACCGCTGCCACCAGGTAGAGCACGCCACGCCCGACGATCAGGTTCTGCAACTCCGGGTGCGCCGGTTCCGCGGTGGCGGCGAACCGGTGGATCGCGGACAGCACGAACAAGATCCCGGCGATCGCGACCACCGGTCCAGCGATCGTCCAGGACTGGTAGTCGCCGCGCAGGAACTCCGGCACGTCGGTTTGCGAGCCCGAAAACACGTCGACCGCAGCGGCCCAGAGCACCATCGCGACGCCGATCACGAGCCGGATGCGCGGCACGCCGAGCCGCGCGCGATCGACCGCGAGCACCCCCCATGTGAAGGTGATCGTTGCGAGCACCGTGACGCCGGTCGTGACGAGGAGCATCATGTCGATGGCGTCGCGTCCCCGGATCACGTGGGTGGAGAGCAGCGCGAGCGCCACGACGACGATCACGCGCACGTAGAGCGCGTTCGTCGCGGTTTCGAAAGCCGCGCACGGCGAGTGCGGGCGCGGGCACCGGGGTGGTCGCGAACCGGCCCGCCCCATGTACCAGGAGCAACATGCCTCCGACCCATACGACCTGATGCAGGACCCAGTACGCGAACGCGCCATCGGGGTGATCGCCGAGTAAGCGGGAGAACCAAGGACCGAAGTACGGGGTCCAGCGACCGAAAATCGAGATCAGGATCAAACCGACCGCGCCGACCGTGACCCACGCGGAGACCGGTCGTGTCCACGCCCGCGCCGCGATCGAGAGCGCGACCATGGCGACGATCCACAGCACCGCGCTGCCTCGAAACACGTACTCCATGTAGTCGGGCGTTTCGACCTTCCACAGGTGTGCGAGGAACGGTTGCGCGATGTCCCAGAGCATGAACACCACGACCACGCTCGCCACGATCCGGAGCGCCACGCGCGCCCCACCCGAGCGACGGCTCGCGAGCTCGAACAGCCCGGCCGCGAGCAACGTGTACCCGGCGATCCCCGCCCCGAAATCGAACCCGATCCATCGCGTCACGAAGCCGAACCCCTGATCGCGATGCTGCGCGAGCACCCACGCGAACGCCGACAGCAGCGTCCCGCTCGTCGAGATCCCCACGCCCGCCAAGACCGCCACCGGAATCGCATGCCGCCGCTGCACGGCTCGATCGTAGCGGATGCCCGGGTGCACTCCAGCGGATTCGATCAGTAGCCTTCGGTCTTGGCGATCACCTCGTTCATGATCTCGCGCGTACCACCGCCGATCGGATAGAGGCGCGCATCGCGGTACAGCCGCTCGACCAGGGTCTCGCGCATGTAGCCGTAGCCGCCGTGGATCTGCACGGCCTGATCGCACACGAAGCTGCACGCGTCGGTCGCCACGTTCTTGGCCATCGACGCCAGCCCGGTGACCGGCTCGCCGCTCAACACGCGGGTGACGACCTCGCCGGTCAGCGCGCGCGCCGCGGCGATCCGGCTCGCCATGTCGGCGAGCTTGTGGCGCGTGACCTGGAACCCGGTGAGCGGCTTGCCGAACGCCTTGCGCTCGCGCGCATACGCGATCGACTCGCGATAGGCGAGCTCGGCGATCGCGACGCACTGGCCCGCGAGCATCAGCCGCTCGCCGGCGAAGTTCATCATGATCATCGGGAACGCGCCGTGCTCGGGTCCGATCCGGTTGGTGACCGGGACGCGGCAGCCGTCGAAGTGAAGCTCGGCGGTGTCGCTCGCCCACCACCCGGTCTTGCGCAGCTTCTTGCCGACCGTGAACCCGGGCGTGCCGCGCTCGATCACCAGCATCGAGATCCCCCCGTGCCCGGGACCGCCGGTACGCACCGCGCAGGTCACGAAGTCGGCGCGGCTCCCCGACGTGATGAACGTCTTGGCGCCGGTGACGACATAGTGATCGCCGTCGAGCTCGGCCTTGGTGGTCAGCGCGGCGACGTCGCTCCCTCCGCCCGGCTCGGTGACGCCGAGCGCGGCGATCTTGCCCGCGGTCAGGCACGGGGTGACGAACCGCGCCTGCTGCTCGGGGGTGCCGAACCGCACGATCGGCGGTAGCGCGATGCCGTGGCTGCCGAGCCCGACGATCGTGCCGATCGAGCGACCGGCGAGCACGAGCTCGTCGGACAGCGCGAGCACGTGCCCGAGGTCGCCGCCCTGCCCTCCGATGTCCTCGGGATATCCGACACCGGTGATCCCCGCGCGCGCTGCCTCGGCGTACAGCCCGATCGGAAACTCCTCGGCTTCTTCCCACTCCGCACCGTGCGGTGCGATGTGAGCCTCGGCGAACTTGCGCGCGCTCGCCCGGATCGCGGCGTGCTCCTCGGTCTCGAACAGGTAGGGCATGGCCCGGGCATGTTACCAACGCATATGAGCTCTGCCGTGCCGGCGCGCCTCCGGACCTCGCGTCACCTGTCGTGGTTCGGCCACATGGACGCCGCGTACCTGTTCCACGACCTCTATGGCTACATCATGCAGATGAGCCCCGACATCGCGGAGCTGATCGTCGGGTTCGGGGATGGCGTCGACACCGAGGCGACCATGGCGTCGTTCGGCGGCGATGCCGATCCGCGCGAGCTGATCGAGATCCTGGTCGGCCACCACGTGCTGGTCGAGCCCGACGACGACGAGCTCGAGGGGCTGTGGGCGTTCGTGCCGATCAAGGGGAAGTGGAACGCGTGGCGCCGTCGATCGGCAGATCTCGGCGATCGCCTGACGATCTGGACCGCATGGGGGGATCGCCCGATCCAGCAGGTGTTCCTCGATGCCGACGAGACCCGGATGTGGGACGCGTTCGACGGCGACAAGCGGCTGATCGAGCTCCGCAACGATCACGATCCCGACCGCCTGCTCGCGCTGGTGCGCCGCCTGGTCCATAGCGACGTCCAGGCTCTCAAGCTGAGCGCGATGCCGTGGTCGGCGTTCGCCAAGCGCCCCACCCTGGCGCCACCGTACCTGATCTCGACGATGCCGTATCCGAGCTGGACCCCCGGCGAGCCGGTGCCGACCAAGGCGTCGCTCGTCGACTACCACCGCGGATCGATCCTCGACGCCGACGCGCAGTTCGATCACCTCGAGACCACGCTGTCGCACTTGCTGCGCGTACCCCACCCCGCGCTGCGCGGCCGCACCTACGGCCAGGCGCTGATCGACGCGCTGCTCGAGCGCGGCACGATCCCCGAGGGCCTGGTCCGCGTGCTCGAGATCGGCGCCGGCCTCGGTTACGTGGCGCGCGACGCGATCGCGCGGCTGATCGAACGCGGGCGCTCCGTCGAGTACACGATCGTCGAGCTATCGCCGGTGCTCGCCGTCGCGCAACGCTCGCGACTCGAGCGGGCGGCAGGGCACGCGACGTGGATCGAGGGGGACGTGCTCTCCGTCGAGCTCCCCGACGCGGCGTTCGACCTCGTCCTCGCCAACGAGATGGCCGGCGATCTGCCGGCACGCGAGATCACGCGCGCCGACCTCGGGCTGACCGCGGAGGGCGGCACCGTCGACCGCGACAAGCTGCGCGCGCTCGGCACCGGTGCCGCGATCGCGGCCGAGCTCGGGGTCAACCTCGACGACGCCCCCGAACAGACCTACCTGCAGACCGGCGCGTTCGAGCTGGTCGCCCGGATCGCGCGCTGGCTCGCGCCCGGGGGAACCATGGTGCTCACCGAGTTCGGCAGCACCTCGGGGTGGCCCAAGCTGTCCACCCACCTCGATCATCCGGAGCTGTCGACGCATTTCGGCCAGCTCCAGCAGGCGGCGCGCGCGTCGGGCATCGATGCCGGCACCGAGTTCGTGATCGACGTGCTCGATTTCGACCGCGAGCAACAGGGCCTCGCCACCACGCGCAGTCACTTCCGGGCCCTCCACGCGCTCGCCACCGACGCCGGTGTCGATCTGGTCAAGATCGGCTACACGCCGGAGCTGCTCGCGGAGACCGTCGGCGACAAGCTCGACCTCTCCATGGTCGGCGAGCTGCGGTGGGACAAGATCGAGGACCGGCTGATGGGCCTGGTTCCCCACGAATTCAAGGCGTTGATCGGTCGTCGATCGGCGTAGCTCCGGCCGTGGCGGCTCGTCCCCGACCCTGGTAGCGTCCCCATCCGATGGCCAAGCCCCTCGAGTACAACGCGACGCTGATCGAGCGCATCGATATCACCGACGCGCTCACGCTGTTCCGGGTCCAGCCCGACAAGATGCCGGAGAAGAACCCGTGGTTCGTGCCTGGCCAGTACTGCGTGCTCGGCATGAACAACGCGGAGAAGCCGGAGCTCGGATCGGTCCGCCGCTCGATGTCGATCGCGTCCGCGCCGGAGGATCAGGGCCCGGTCGAGTTCTACATCCGCTGGGTCGCGCACCCCGAGTCGGAGAACCCGCTCACCCACCTGCTGTGGAAGCTCAAGAACGGCGACCGCATGTACATGCGCGCGGTCGCCGCGGGTGTGTTCACCGTCAAGAACACGATCGGAGAGGACGACAAGCGGCTTCGCGTGCTGGTCGCGGCCGGCACCGGCTCGGCACCGTTCGTCAGCATGCTGCGCAGCGAGCTGCGGCGGAACCCGAACGCCGATCTGTCGCAGTGGGTGCTGTTGCACGGTGCGTCGTATCCCGCCGACCTCGGCTATCGCGACGAGCTGACCCGCATGGTCGCCGAGCACAAGCTCCATTACTGGGGCACCGTGAGCCGCGCCAAGGAAGCGCCGGAGTGGACCGGTGACAAGGGGCGCGTCGAGGCATTCTTCCAGCCCGAGCGGCTCGAGGATCTCGAGAAGCGGCTCGGCCTCCCGCCCGGCGGGTTCAACCCGAAGAACGTCGTGATCTACATCTGCGGTCTCACCGGCACGATCACCGGCACGATCATCCCGCTGCTCGATCGCGGGTTCGTCCCCGACTTCAAGCGGATCCGCGAAGCACTCGGCGTCCCCAAGGAGGTCGCCGACACGGTGTTCTACGAGCAGTACGACACCGAGCCCGTCATCAACATCAAGGACGAGGCCGTGGTCGCTCCCTTGCGCGAGCGCATGCAGGCGGGGCTCGCCAAACTGAATGGCTAACAGCTTCGTCCTCGGAGCCACCGGCTTCGTCGGCCGCGAGCTGGTGCGCCAGCTGTGCGTGCGCGGCGCCCGCGTGATCGCGCACGTCCGTCCCGATTCGAACCAGCTCGCCGACTGGAAGACGCGATTCGCAGAGCTCGGCGCCGAGGTCGACACCACACCGTGGGAACCCACGGCACTCGGTGCGACGCTCGCGAGCGCGTTCGCCGAGGATGCGAACAACGTGCTCTACATCGTGATCGGCACGACGCGCGGCAAGGCGAAGGCCGACGGCATCGATGGAAACATCTACGAGAAGGTCGATGTCGGCCTCACCAGGATCGGCGTCGAGGCCGCCCAGGCCAGCGGCCGACCGATCCGGATCGTGTACCTGTCGAGCGTCGGCGCCGATCCCGGCGCGCGCTCGGCGTACCTGTCGGCGCGCGGCCGCGCCGAGGCGATCGTGCGCGAGTCCAACCTACCGTGGATGATCGCGCGGCCGAGCTTCATCACCGGCGAGCGCGACCAGCGCCGGCTCGGCGAGGCAACCGGTGCGGCGATCGGCGACGGCTTGCTGGCCGTCGCCGGCGTGTTCGGCGCCAAGCGGTTGCGCGCGCGCTACCGATCGACCTCCGCCGACGTGTTGGCCTCGTCGCTGATCCGGCTCGCCGAAGCCGACGAGCACGACCGCATCGTCGACGGCGCCGACCTTCGTTGAGCCTCGATCGCCGGGCGCGTGTTAGAAGCGCCCATGCGCCGGATCGCGATCGCCGCGCTGGTGACGGGCGGCTGTCGGCTGTTGCCCCACGGCTACCAGGGACCCGTGGCGCCCCGCGTTCCGGGAGCGCTGACGATCCAGCCGGTCTCGGCCGGCGTAGCGGGGTCGTGTACCGCGTCGACGCCGAACCCGATCCGCGATCCGCGGTGGAAGCCGCGCACCGAGGGAGAGCTCGAGCTCGTCGATGTTCGCGGCGAACCGCGCCTGACGGTGGATCGCTCCGCGATCCCCGCGTGGTCGCGCGACGGTGCGTTCCTCGCGACCGCCGATCGCACGGCGGTCACGGTGTGGCGCGCCAACGACGGAGCCCTCGCCGACGTGTTGACCTATCCCGCAGGTCCGCTGTCGGTGACCTCGATCGCGATATCTCCCGATCGCCGGTGGATCGTGGTCGACGGGACGCACGAAACCAGCTCTTCGAAGGGGATCACGATCGCGTTCGAGCGCCGCGGCGCCGGGTTTCACCCGCGCACGCTCGACCGTTCCCTGGGCACGCTGTCGTTTGGGGGCGACACCTCGAAGGTTCGAGGCACGGCCGGCGACCTCGATCTCGTGATGTGGAAGGTGTCGCCGCCCTCCGGGACCGCCGTGCGCGGTGGATCCGTCCGGCGCTCCAAGGACGGTCACGCGATCGAGCGGGTCGATTCCAGCGGCCAGGTTCGCCGGCTGACCGAGATCGATCCGCTGTCGGACTGGACCGTCACCAACGGCGGGGCACGCGTGGTGGTCGCCCGACCGGGCAAGGTCGAGATCTACGCGATGCCGGAGGGGACCCTGGTGCATCACTTCGCGCTCCCGGGCACCGAGCACGTCACGATCTCGAGGGACGGACGTCGCGTCGCGGGTTGGACGCTCGCGCGCGTGAGGTTGCTCGGGACGAAAGCCGGCGAACGTCCGCCACCTCCGCGACCGGTCCCCGCGCAGCCCCAACCGTTTCTCGCGGTGTGGGACGTGGCGAGCGAGCGCCAGCTGTGGCGCGATAACGGCCGGTGTTGCGAACGCTGGACGTTCTCCGACGACGGCGACTGGCTCGAGCCCCCGCTCGGTCGACTCGGCAGCGAGCTCGTGCACGCACCGTCGGGACGCATCGTGACCTTTCCCGGCCGCGTGCTACCGGTCTCGCCTCGGGGCGGGCGAGTACCGGTGCTGAACGGCGACGGGATCGAGCTGTGGTCGACCACCGGCGTTCGCAAGATCGCGCCGCCACGGACGGGCACGGTCGTCGCGCGCGGCAGCACCGGTGCGTTCGTCGTCCACCGTGCGAAGGCGAGCGCGCTCGGCCACGGCATCGAGACCGAGCTCGGGCAGGGTGCCGACGAGCTGGTCGCCGGACCGCAGTGCTCCGTCGTGTTCCCACGCGGCGGTGACGACGACCGGTTCGCGTTCTCGCCCGATGGTACCGAGCTGTACGCGGTCCACCCCACCCACGACGCGACCGAGGTCGGACTGTGGGACACCAGCAAGGGCCAGCGGATCCATGCGCTGCGCGCGACCGCCCACCACCAAATAACGCCGATGCCGACGGTCGGCCGGTTCGCATTCGAGGTCGAGGCCGGGGTCCGCATCGTCGACGCCCGGACCGGTCGCGAGCTCGCCGCCGCGCCGGCGCCGCGCGTGACCTACAGCGACGGCCCCGGACTGGTGTGGGACGTCCGCGATCCCGATGGCGAGCGCACGAGCACGCTCGGATTCGTGAGCGCGTCACCCGACGGACGCGAGCTGATCGGATCGACCACGCTCCAGGGCGAGGTGGTGACGATCTGGAAGCTCGCGAACCCGGACGCGACGATCGATCTGCCCGTACCCGACACGATCAGCGCGCTCGCGATCTCGCCGCGAGGCACCGTGATCGCGGCAGGCACGCGCGACGGTCGCACCGTCGTGTGGGCCCGTCCCGGTCGCGACTCGCGAACCGTGGCGCGCGCCGGGGGGTGGACCCGCACACTCGCGTTCTCCTCCGACGGTGCGCTGCTGGCGACCGGATCGGACGACGGGATCGTGCGTGTGGTCTCGCCGAAAGGTGCGCCGATCGGCACGCTCGCACTCGTCGCCGACCGGCCGATGCAACTGACCTGGAGCGACCCGCACACGCTGGTGATCGACACCGCGCGGCATCTGGTCGTCACCGTACGCGTGAGACCTCGCGAACGGTCACCCAGCAAGTAGGTAGGCCGCGGAAGCGAAGTCGGGCAACGAGGACTGATCTTAGCTGTGCGACTTCTCGGGCGCGGCCATGTACGCGAACCCGCAGACGAGGATGCCGAAGGCAACGACGGATAACATGCCCGTGGACTCAGCAAGCGGCGGGCCGACGTGCGGGGCCGCTATCTCGGTAGAATCTCGTGTGTGACGGCCGGCCCGGCCACCGGCGTGGCCGGAACGCCGCACCCCGTGTGTCAGCGGATCCGCGCCGTCAGTCGAATCGAGGCCACGGCGGGACCTCGACGACCACGGCGTTCGCGCCATCGGGGATCTCGACGCAGCGGACCTCGACGCGGTCGAGGTGCTTGGAGGCCTTGGAATCGAGGGTGGCGTCGTCGATCACCGCCGGCAATCCGATCGCACAGGCGCTGGCGACGCCGTCGGGCGCGCCGCGGATCGTCGTGTACATGTCACCGGCTTGGGCGAGCTTGCGGACGGCCTCCGGGACCTTGTCGAGATCGACCTGACGGGCGAAGTTGATCGTGGTCATCGTGTTGGCCAGCTCGAGCTTGTCGAGCGTCGTCGACTTCGCGACCCCCCGCACCACCAGGACCTGGGCGTTCTCGACCGGCGTGGCCACGGTGCTGCGCACGATCACCTGGACCACGCGCTTCTGGTTCGCGATCGTGATGGCGACGTCGTCGACAACGGGCTTTCGGGCGTCGACATCGACCGCGGCGAGCTGTTTCGACACACCGGTCAGCGTGGCGGCGAACACCCGCACGCGTGCACGCGGCACGACAACCGAGAACGTGCCGTCCGGCGATACCGGCGACACGATCTCGTAGCGGTAGGTCGACTTGCGTTTCGGATCCTGGATGCCGAGGAAGATGCGCGACGACGGCTCACCTCGAAGATCGACCTTGCCCGAGATCCGGCTGGTCGGCTCGAGCGTGAGCGTCACGGTGTCCGCGATCAGCTTCGGGATCGACCGTTGTTTCCCGTCTCCCGACTCCGCGATCACCATGCCGTCCTGCGGTGCATCGGGAATCTCGACCTCGCCGGAGCCCGGCGTCGTCGCGCGGCGAAGCTGGGACGCGAGATCCGGGCTCGCCAACGCTGCCGTGTGGGGCCCACCCGCGAGCGAAGCTCCCGCCGTCACGATCGCGCCGACGACCGGATCGCCACGCCTGTCGACCACGCGCACCGAGATCCGACGTGACTTGCGAAGTGGCTTTGCCTCACGCAACTTCTCGAGCTGCGCCTCCGCGTCCGGATCGCCCTGCTGGAACCTCCACCACACCGCCATGCTGTCGATGTGGTGGACGATCGGATGCGTGGCACCGAGCTTGGCGATCGCGAGCTCGCGTAACTTGCCGAGTGGATCGGAAGCCAGGACCTTTCGATCCTCGGGGCTGAACCGCACCTCGCGGATCTCGAGCACCTGGAGCGCGGTAGAGATCTGGGCCACGGTGCGACCACGGGCCTCGAATCCGGCAACGGCCGTGGCATAGCGCTCGAGCGCCTCGTCGACGTGCTCCGCTCTCCACGCCGACGCCGCGCGCAACGTGTCGATCTCGGCGCGCAGATCGGGCTGCGGCACGCGCGCGGCGGCGGTGACCGCGGTCTTGATCTTGGAGCTGATCGTGGTGCCGAGGATCCCGGTGTGGAGCGCCTGACGCGCGTCGATCACCGCGACCTCCGCGGCGATCCGATCGTCGGCACATGCCTCCGCGGCTTGCTCCGCCTCGGTCAGGTGATGCGCGCGCTCGGAGCTACCGAGCACCGACGAGGCGAGCGAGTGCGTCCAGGCCGCCCCGCACGGATCGTTGTCGAGGCCGCGCAGCATGGTCTCGAGGGTCGCGGGATCCGCCGGCCCGGGGGTGGCGGCGTCCCGAAGGGCAAACGCGATCGCGGCGCGGACTCCGGACGAGGTCGGCTTGAGCCGCGGACTCGCTTTGCAGGCCGCGGGATCGATCAGATACGGACGCGGATCGACGGGATCACCACCCTTGGGAAGCGCGGCAATCCCGGCGACCACGGCATCGAGCCTGGACATCACGCTGTCGAGGCACGAGAGGCGCGCCCCGCGCTCCGCGACCCCGAGTTTGCACGCGGTCGCACGCGCCCGGCGCCACGTTTGCACATCGTGCGAGATCGCGGCCTGCGCGCGTACATCGGCGAGCGTCGGGAGCTTGGCCGGGTCGATCGAGGGAGCCGGACAGTCCTCGGAGGCGAGCTCGCCCGCCGCGGCCTCGTCGGGGGAGCGATCGGAGTGGCGGGTCAACGCGTACACCGCCGCGACACCGACGACGACGAACGCACCGGCGATCAGCCCGACGTTCGGACGTCTGCGCTCGGGCTCGGGAGTCATCGCCGCGAGGAGCGCGTCCATCGACGGCCACCGCTTCGACGGATCGGGATCGAGCCCGCGCCGCAGCGCCGGTCGCAACCGTCGCGGGATCTTGGAGTCGTCGAGCCCCGACGGTCCTCGCTCGATCGCCTCGCGCAACATCTCGATCGTCGTTCCACGAAACGGCCGCTCGCCGGCCAGGGCCTCCCAGAGCGCCACGCAGTACGCGAACTGATCGGTCGCCGGCGTCACCGCAACCCCGGCCCATTGCTCGGGGGCCATGTACGCCGGCGTGCCGAGTACCGAACCGGTCATCGTCAGACCCGACAGCGGCGTGTTCGGCGATTCGGCGGCCGCCTCGCTCAGCGACTGCGTGACCGCGTGCGGATCGTTGGCTTCGCGCGCCAGCCCGAAGTCGGTGACCGCGATCCGCCCCTTGCTGCTGCGGAGGATGTTGTGCGGCTTGAAGTCGCGGTGAACGATCCCGGCGGCGTGGGCGGCCGCGAGCCCGCGCCCCGCGGCGACGAACACGTCGAGCACCTCCTGCTCGGTGCGCTCTTCATCGCGCAGCCACTCGGCCACCGACTGCCCGTCCACCAGCTCCATCGCCACGAAGTCGCGGCCGCTCGCCGAGCCGACCTCGTGCACGGTGACGACGTTGGGATGGGTGAGTCGCGCCATCGCGCGTGCCTCGCGCAGCAACCTGGCGCGCGCGTCGTCGTCGCCGGTGGTGCGCAACAGCTTGAGCGCCACGCGCCGCTCGAGATCCGGATCGAGCGCGGCGTACACGACGCCCATCCCGCCGGTGCCGAGCTCGCGTTCGATTCGATACCGCCCGACGGATCCGTGCACGGGCTCGGCGGGTTCGCGTCGTGCACTCGGAGACGCGGGCGCGGTCGCAGTCCGCGCCAACGGATCGTCGTCGTCCGAGGTCACCGCCGGAAGATACCGCAGTCCCCCTGCGTGTTCCGCAGCAGAGGCCTTCGCATTCCGACGTGACCACGCTCGGTTACGACCGGCACGCGCGTTGCGTTGGTAACGGGAAACCGCTTCGCGGAAGTAACAAGGAGACACAGATGTCCAAGCTACGATTTCTCGTCCTCGGTGCCTCGCTGCTGATCGGCGGCGTCGCATTCGCTCAACCTTCTCCCGATCGAGACACCAGCGCGCACAAACGCGGGTTCGATGGCAACGGCGGCTGGCATCGCCAGGGTCGCTTCGGCAAGGATGGCAAGCCCGATCCGGCGCGCGCCGCGAAGCGTGCCCAGAAGCGGGCGGCCATGCTGGCCAAGTACGACCTCGACAACAACGGCAAGCTCGATCCGAACGAACGCGCGGCGATGAAGTCCGCGCGCGCGGCGGAGGTGTTCGCCAAGCTCGACGTCAACCACGACGGGGTGCTCAGCCTCGACGAGGTCAAGCCGATGCTCGAGCGCCGCGGCATGCGCGGCCATCACGGCAAGCGAGGCATGCACGGCAAGCGGGGCAACGGCAACGCGGGCGGCAAGCGCGGCCCGGGCAAGCGCTGAGCTATGCTGGGGCGCGTGATGTCGAGCTTCGGGAAACGCCCGCGTCGCCCCCTCGCGGGGTGGTCGATCGTGGTCACCTTCCTGTTGCTCGGTGTCGCGCTGCTCGCGACCGTGTGGAGCACGCGATTGTCGGTGGTCGACGCATCGGATGCCGTGCGCCGCGGTCAGGCGCTCGCCCTCGAGCAGGGGGTGCGCGCCGATCTCGCCGATCTCGAAGGTCCGCCGACCACCGGCGACCTCGAGACCATTCTTCAAAAATACTCCGACCAGGGACTCCGGTACGTCGCGATGATCGACGGGCGCGACGTCCTCGCCGAGGCGGGCTCCTCGGTGCACGAGGGTCTGCCTCCACCGCGCGGACACACCGCGAGCTCGAGCCGGCTCGACGAGGTCGATGGCCGCATCATCATCGCGGTCCGCCACTTCCGCCGGATGCGCGATGGCGGACGACGGTGGCGCGTCTACATCGAGTTCGATCCCGACCAGGCAACCACGCTCAAGCAGACCGCGACCGCCACGCTCGGCATCGGCGCGATCGCCGCCGCCAGCCTGCTCGGCGTCGCGCTCGTGCTGGTGCTCCGCGAGGCGCGCCGCAACGCCGAGGAGCGGGCCCGCGAACGCGAGCGGCGACTCGCGACGCTGGGCGAAATGTCGGCCGTGCTCGCGCACGAGATCAAGAACCCGCTGGCCTCGCTCAAGGGCAACGCGCAGCTGTTGTCGTCGATGCTACCCGCCGGCGAGAAGCCGCGCGCCAAGGCCGACCGCGTGGTCGACGAGGCCGTGCGCCTCGAGCACCTCACCAACGACCTGCTCCGGTTCGTGCGGACCGGCGCGATCAAGCGGGAGCCGGTCGATCCCGGTGGGCTGGTCCGCGAGGCGGCCAACAGCGTGAAGGGCGACATCACGATCGACACCACGAGAGCCCCGAAATCTTGGTCGCTCGACGCGGCCCGGATCCGCGAGGTCGTGGTCAACCTGACCGACAATGCAGTCGCGGCCGGCGAACCGGTCACGGTGACCGTACAGGTGATAAACAAGCACCTGGTGATCGACGTCGGCGATCGTGGACCGGGCGTGCCCGAGGACAGCCGCAACAAGATCTTCGAAGCGTTTCACACCGGCAAGACGCAGGGCACGGGTCTCGGTCTCGCTGTCGTGCGGCGCGTGATCGAGCAACACGACGGTACGATCAACGTGTTGACCAACCCCGGTGGCGGTGCCCTGTTCCGCGCCGAGATTCCGGAGAGCTGACATGGCACGCATCCTGGTTGCAGACGACGAAGCCGGCCTGCGCGAGTTCATCACCGACAGCCTCGAGCTCGACGAGCACACCGTGGTCGCCGCCAAGGATGGCAAGGAGGCCGCCAAGTTCCTCGACGAGCGCGGCTTCGATCTCGTGCTGACAGACCTCAAGATGCCCGGCCTCGACGGCATGGCGATCCTCCGCAAGGTGCGGTCGGAGCAGCCGGAGGTCGAGGTCATCGTGATGACCGCCCACGGTACGGTCGACAACGCGGTCGAGGCGATGAAGCTCGGTGCGTTCGAGTACCTGCAGAAGCCGATCTCCGGGCCCGACGAGCTGCGCCTGTTGGTGGCGCGCGCGGTCGAGCGCCGCGGCCTCAAGGATCGGGTCGACGGTGCGGAGCGTTCGATCCAGACCGCCGCGGCCGGACCGCCGCTGACTTACGGCGATCCGGCGATGGAGCCGGTGGTCGAGGCGATCGAGAAGGTCGCGCGTACCGCGGCCACGGTGATCCTGCTCGGCGAGTCGGGCACGGGCAAGGAGGTCGCCGCACGTGCGATCCACGCGCAGAGCCCGCGCGCGACCAAGCCGTTCATGGCGATCAACTGCGCGGCGCTGTCGGAGCAGCTGCTCGAGAGCGAGCTGTTCGGGCACGAGAAAGGTGCGTTCACCGGCGCCACCGAACGCAAGCGCGGCCGCGTCGAGCTCGCCGACGGCGGCACGTTCTTCCTCGACGAGGTCGGCGAGCTCAAACCCGAGCTCCAGGCCAAGCTCCTCCGGGTGTTACAGGAGCGCCGGTTCGAGCGCGTCGGTGGCAGCCGGACGCTCGAGGCCGACGTGCGATGGATCGCCGCGACCAACCGCGACCTCCGCGCGATGATCAACGAGGGCTCGTTCCGCGAGGACCTGTATCACCGGCTCGCCGTGTTCCCGATCAAGCTGCCACCACTCCGCGATCGCCCCCAGGATCTGTTGCCGCTCGCGCGCTACCTGCTCGAACGCATCGCGCGCGATCTCAAACGGCCGACGCCCCGCCTCACCCCCGCGGCCGAGAAGCGCCTGCTCGGTGCGGCGTGGCGCGGCAACGTGCGCGAGCTCGCCAACACGCTCGAGCGTGCCGCGATCCTCGCGGATGGTGATGCGATCGACGCGTCGCACATCTGGATCGAGGAAGGCGAGACCCGGCCGCCGAGCGGATCGAATGCGATCAAGCCGCTCGCCGAGCTCGAACGCGAAGCGATCCTGCACGCGCTCGAGACGGTCGACGGAAACCGCCGCAAGGCGGCCGAGCTGCTCGGGATCGGCGAGCGAACCCTGTACGACAAGTTGAAGAAATATGAAGCAGAAGCCTGAGCTCCACGCGGGAGTCGCGACCGACCTGCGACTCTCGCAGGTGTGACTGCGAAAGACGCAGCCGCCGTTCACGCTGAACCTGCAGACCCCTGCATAACCCGCAGGAATTGCTGATCGGCACGAGGTGGCACGGCGGGTGCTCTCTGTCTTCGGCATATGCGGAAGGTTCTCGTCGCTGTCTCTCTCCTCCTCCTCGCCACCACGGGCTCGGCGTTTGCCGATCGCGGACATCGCAACCACACGCGAGGTCGCACCACGGTCACGGCACGGAATCACCGGCTCGTCGTTCGCGACCACCGGGTGAATTCCCGCCGGACCGTTCGCGTCCAACCGCGCCACACGTACCGCAACACGTACAACACGCGTCGCGTCGTGCGCCGGCCGATCTACAACAACAACGGCCGTTACCGGTTCCACGACGGACGCACCGTGGTCATCCGGCGTCCTCTCAGCAATGTCCGCTACACCAACTACCGCTATCGCCCCTCGTTGCTCGTCGAGAACTACGAGAACGTGCCCGGCTACATCTGGGTCAGCGGCAGCTGGCAGTGGAACGGCTACGAGTGGCTGTGGACGAGTGGCCACTACGAAGTCGACGCGAGTTACGGCTACGACGACGGCTACAGTTACGCGCCGGTCTCGAACTATGGCGGCTGCGACTAGCGCGTTCACAAAACTTCAAACGGGGCACGACCTTGTGTGGTCGTGCCCCTTTCGCGCGCTGTAGCGACATGTCTCACACGATATCCCACACCCGGTACATGACCTCGTACAACCGACAGGAGTAACCTCGAACCCATGCGCTTCCTCTCCCTGACCATCCTTGCTGTTGTCTTGTCGACCGGCGTAGCCAACGCGGACCGACACCGACGCGAACAACGCCGAGACAATCGGCACGACCGACGTGAGAATCGACGCGAACGTCGACCTGTCGTACGGGACAACCGCACATACCAACGACCCGTCGTTCGCGACAACCGGACCTACCGTCGGCCGGTCGTGCGCGACAACCGGACCTACCGTCGGCCGATCGTGCGCGACAACCGGAGGTACAACAACCGGCGTCCGATCGTCCGCAATCACCGCGTGTACCGCGGCCCGATCCGCGCGAACCGCCGCGCCATTCGCCGCAACCGGCTGTACGTCAACAACGGCGTGTTCCGGTTCCACAACGGTCGCACGGTGGTCTACCACCGCCCGGTGATCCGCCGGCACTACTACGACGTGCGGTTCCGTCCGCAGGTGATCGTGGAGGACTACCCGGACCAGTACGGCTACATCTGGATCTCCGGTTCGTGGAACTGGAATGGCCGCGAGTGGTACTGGACCGGCGGGCACTACGAGCCCGACCCCTCGATCCAGGTGTATTACGACGACGGCAGCTGGGAGTAACGCGAGCTGAGGAGCGCACCCGCGCTCGAGTGACGGACCGCCGGCCTTCGGGTCGGCGGTCGCATTTTCGGGCCGTGGTTTGGAGAGCCGGGCCGGTAACAGCGCCGGCAATCTGGCGTATGCCTTTCGCATGACGAGCTCGCCCACCGGATACGACCTCACCCCGCTCGCGGCCGATCGCGTCGAGGCACTGGCTGCAGATCTCTCGCCCGAGGAACGCCACGTGATCCTCCATCAGGGTACGGAGCGCCCCGGCTGCGGAGTGTTCCTCGACAACAAGAAGTCCGGCACGTACGTCTGCCGGTTGTGCGGTCTCCCGCTGTTCGCCTCGAACGCGAAGTTCGAGTCGGGAACCGGGTGGCCGAGCTTCTTTTCGCCCTACGATACCGACCACATCCACGAGGTCGTCGACACCAGCCACGGCATGCGACGGGTCGAGATCCGCTGCAAGCGGTGCGACGCGCACCTCGGCCACGTGTTCGACGACGGACCGCGACCGTCCGGGTTGCGCTACTGCCTGAACTCGATCTCGCTGTCGTTCGTGGACGAAGGGCAGCCGATCAACCTCCGGAGCTGATCGATCTCGGTTCGGGACGCGACGGCGCCGGCCGCTTCCGGACCAGCACCACGTTGCGGTCGATCGTGATGAACAGGTCGTGGGTGGCCGCGACCACGCACGCCACCTGATCCCACGGCACGCGCTTCAGCTTCAGCGTGACCTTGCCGCGGATGTCGCCGGACACGACGATGTTGATCCGACCGACATCCGCGAGCAGGCGATAGACGTCGTGGATATCGGCGCCCTTGACGTCGAGATCGACAGGCGCACCGCGGTAGCGCGCGTGACGACCGCACAGCTCGCGTTCCGCACGAGCCGTTCCGGCGGCACCGATCGTGGCAACCACGATCGCGATCGCCGTCGACAGCGACAAGCCCCGCACGATCCTAGTGTACCGTGCCCTCGTGCCGCTCCAGCTGCCGTTCCAGCCCCCGGTCGCGCCGATGCTCGCGAAGCTGTCGCACGCGCTCCCCGAGGGAGATGGCTGGATCTACGAGCCGAAGTGGGACGGCTTTCGCGCGCTGGTGTTCAAGAGCGGTGACGACGTGGTGATCCAGAGTCGCGACCTCAAGAGCCTGGGTCGCTACTTCCCGGAGCTCGAGACCTCGCTGCGCGCGCGACTGCCGGCGCGGTGCGTGCTCGACGGCGAGGTCGTGATCGTCCGCGACGGCAAGCTCGACTTCGACGCGATGCTGATGCGCATCCATCCGGCCGAGTCACGGGTCCGGATGCTGGCCGAGCAGTACCCGGCATCGTACGTCGCCTGGGACTTGCTCGCGCTTGGCGACGAGGACCTGCGCGCACGTCCGCAAGCGGAGCGGTGCGAACGGTTGCAGGCCGCGCTCGGCGACGTGCAACCACCCGTCTACGTCACACCCCGCACCCGCGATCGTACCCTCGCCGCCGACTGGTTCCAGCGCTTCGAGGGCGCCGGGCTCGACGGCGTGATGGCCAAACCCGAGTCGCTGGTCTACACGCCCGGCAAGCGCGCGATGCTCAAGATCAAGCACAAGCGCACCGCGGACTGCGTGGTCGCCGGGTTCCGCTGGTACAAGGGCGGCAAGGGCACGCTGCTCGGCTCGATGCTGCTCGGTCTCTACGACGCCGAGGGCAAGCTCCACCACGCCGGCGTGTGCTCGGGGTTCAAGATGGCCGACCGCGAGAAGCTCGCCGACCTGCTGAAGCCGTACATGGAGAACGCCCGCGACAACCATCCGTGGAAAGACTGGGCGGAGTTCTCCGGCGAGCAGCGCATGCCCGGCGCGAAGAGCCGGTGGACGCCGAAGGGCAAGGACCTCTCGTGGGTGCCGATCCGGATCGAGCTCACCTGCGAGGTCAGCTACGACCACCTGCAGGGCGATCGGTTTCGCCACGGCACGCACTTCCAGCGCTGGCGCCCCGATAAGCCACCGGCCGATTGCCGGTACGATCAGCTCGAGGTCTCGGCGCCGTTCGAGCTCAAGAAGATCTTCGGCGGCTAGCGCGCTAGTTGCCGAGGCAGGTCGCGAGCTCGGGCGTCTCGGTCCACCCGCAGGTGCCGTCGCTCTGGCGCTCGCACGTCGCGTCGGCGTAGCACGCGTACTCCGGGCGCCACTCGCAGGTCGTGATCACGCCGGCCTGGTCGGAGCACACCTGGCCCGAGCAGCCCCCGACGAAGCACGGCTCGGAGACCTCGGCTCCGAGGCGGCGGAACACCGCCGTTGCCGTGCGGCCCTTGCCGGTGCGACCGTCGATCTCGACCGTGAACCGGTTGCCGGCGACGATCACGCCGTGCGGCGTGAACAGGTCGGTGCCGACCGCCTCGAGCACGCGATCGCCGAGGCCGGCCTCGGAGTAGTCGACCTCGGCGATGTTGGCCTTGCGCGACGAGTTGAGCGCCTTCTCGACCATCGACGGGCACGGAGCCGCGATGCAGCGCAGACCGTTGTCCATCACCTTCGCGAACACGCCCGAGGCGACGCTATCGCTCTGCGACAACCACACCTCGGTGACGACGAACCGGCCGAGCGACGGCATCTGCGTCGCGTTGGTGGGAGCGAACCGGCCGCGCACGATCGCGTGCACGCCCTCACCAATCGAGCGCCCCGCGGCGTCGACGAGCTTCTCGAACGCACCATCGGGCAGATCGGCCTCCGAGAGATCGAGCTCGGGCGCATAGCACCGGTCCTGGTAGCTGCCGTCGACGCACTTGGTGGTCGAGCGGTTGAGCCGCTCCACGAAGAACCCGCCGCACGCCGGGGCCGCGCACTTGCGGACGTCGGTCGAGAGCTCGAAGTAGGTGTAGGTCCCGCCGGGCGTGCTGGCGTCGGCCTTGCCATCGAGGGTCTCGTCTCCGTCATCACCGGCGAGCTCGTCGGTCGGTTGCGCGGCGCACGCGAGCAGGAGGATCGACGACGGAACAGCGACGAACAGGCTTCGCGCGAGGCGCGATGAAGTCGAGCGAATCATGAGACAGCTCCAGAAACGATTAGGGGAAGCGAACGAAGTTATGCGCCGCCCCGAAGCAACCCGCAGACCGTTGCTCGCAGCGCGTCATGTCCGCGAAACGAGCCGGGATGCCTGCGACACCGCAGGGCCTGTCGCATGGCTCGTCGACTTGCGAGTGCGCCAGCATGGCGCACCGACGCGAGCTCACGATCGGGTGGGTTCGTCGCGGTGGACGAGCCAGTCGCCGTACTCGGTCCGCCAGTCGTAGTCGGGATCGGGAGGCTCCGGTGGTGGCCGCTCCGACTCCGGCACGTTCACGAGGTTGATGCGCACCCGATACCAGGCGGTCGCGCGCCCGCGGTTGGTATCGACGATGACGTGCTCCGGTGCCAGCCGCGACACGATCGCCGGGTACCTCGCCTTCCAGCGCTCGAGCCCGGCCAGCGCGTCGGCCTTGTGCTTGGCCTGCGCGATCGTGATCACCGGCAGCTTCGCGCGCTTGGCCTTCGCCTTCGCCTTCGCCTTCGATACGCCACCCGGGCCATCGGGCTCGCCGGCCTCGTCGTCGCGATCGGCGAGCTCGAGCAGCGGTTCGATCCGTCCGACGGCGTCGTCGATGCCGGCGTGCGCATCGCCGCGCGTGGTGTAGATCGCCGGCACGGTGCGCAGCGTGTACGCGGCCGGATCGCAGCTCGTGAAGTCGTCCCACGACAGCGGCATCGATACTCGTGCATCCGGCGTCGCGCGCACCGAGTACGCGCTCGCCGTGGTGCGATCGCGCGCGTTCTGGTTGTAGTCGACGAACACGCCGTGGCGTTGTTCCTTCCACCACTTGGCCGTGGCGATGCTCGGTGCCCGCCGCGCGATCTCGCGGGCGAGTGCTTGTGCCGCACGCCGCACCGTCGCGAACGGCCATTCCGGTGCGATCCGGACCCACACGTGAGCGCCGCGCGAGCCGCTGGTCTTCGGCCAGCCGATCAGGCCGAGGTCGGCGAGCACCTCCCGCGCGACGTTCGCCGTGGCCACGATCTGTGGCCACTCGACGCCCGGCACCGGATCGAGATCGATCCGCAACTCGTCGGGATGCTCCATGTGCTCGGCGCGCACGGCGTGCGGGTTGAGATCCACGCAGCCGAGGTTGAGCGCGTACACCAGCTGTGCGCGGTTGTTGACCACGAGCTCCTCGGCGCTGCGACCCGATGGAAACGTGAACGTCGCGGTGTCGAGCCACGGTGGCCGCTTGGCCGGCACGCGCTTCTGGAAGAACGGCTCGGCCTCGACGCCGTTGACGTAGCGCTTGAGGATCATCGGTCGGCGGGCGACTCCGCGAAGCGCACCCTCGGCGACGGCGAGGTAGTAACGGGCGATCTCGAGCTTCGTGATCCCGGCCTTCGGGAAGTACACCTTGTCGGGGTTGGACACCGCGACCTCGTGGCCGTCGAGCTCGAGCACGGTCTTCGGCGTCGCCATCCGCGTTGCACCCTAGCAGGCCTCGCCGTGTCGGGTGTTCGTCCGGAGTCGCGCCCGTCGTACTTGCACGATCGTGCCCGAGGCCGCATGGTTCCGGGCCCCATGCCCGCAGCGAAGTCGTCGTCGGCCGCCCCGCTGCGCGTGCTGCTCGCGCTCGCGATGCCGATGGTGCTCGCGCGCGCCACCCAGGCCGTGATCATGTTCGCGGACGCGATCCAGGTCGAGCACCTCGGCGCCGGCTCGCTCGCGGCGACCGCGACCGGCGGACTCAACGTGTTCGGCTTCATCATGCTGCCGATCGGCCTGGTGTTGATCATCCAGAGCTTCGTGTCGCAGCTCGTCGGGCGTGGCGAGCGCGACGAGACACCGCGGTTCGCGATCTACGGGCTCGGCATCGCCGTGGCCGCCGGCGCGCTGTCGGCCGCGCTGATCCCGGCGATCGATCCTGCACTGTCGCTCGCCGGGTACTCGCCGGCGGTCCGCGATCAGATGGCCGGCTACATGGCGATCCGCATGCTGTCGGTGACCGCGATCGTCGGGATCGAGGCGCTCGGCAACTGGTACGGCGGACTCGGCAACACGTGGATGCAGATGATCGCGGGCGTGCTGACGATGGTCGCCAACGTGGCGCTCAACTGGGTGCTGATCGACGGCCACCTCGGTGCACCCGCGCTCGGCGTCGAGGGCGCCGCGATCGCGAGCTCGATCGCGAGCTGGCTCGGCTTCGGGTTCCTCGCGGTCGCGTTCGCCCGCCGGTGGAAGGCACCGCGCACCCGCGCGATCGGCCTCCGACTGAGCGAGCTCCGTCGCGTGATCCGGTTCGGGTTTCCGAACGGCATGAACTGGTTCCTCGAGTTCGCGGCGTTCCAGCTGTTCGTCAACGGCGTGATGTCGAGCCTCGGCGACGAGGCCGTCGCCACCCTCAACGTGATCATCGCGGTGAACTCGGTGGCGTTCATGCCCGCGTTCGGCCTCGCGACGGCGGGTGCGATCCTCGCCGGCCAGGACATCGGCCGCGGCGTGCGCGATGCCGTGTGGCCGCAGGTCAGGATCACGCTCGCGTGCACGATGGGATGGATGGTGGCGATCGGCCTGCTGTACCTGCTCGCCCCCGGTCCGCTCCTCGGATTGTTCGACAGCCACGGCACGTCTCACATCGTCGAGCTCGGCACCACGATGTTGATCATCAGCGCCGCGTGGCAGCTGTTCGACGCCATCGGGATGACGCTCTCCGAGACGCTCCGCGCCGCGGGCGACACGTTCTGGACCGCCACGGCCCGGCTCGTCCTGGCATGGCTGGTGTTCATCCCCGTCGCGTACGTCGTCGTCGAGTACGCGCACGGCGGGCCGATCGGCGCGATGATCTGCCTGGCCGGCTACGTCGCGTTGCTCGCCGCCGCGCTGGTCTACCGGTTCCGGTCCGGCGCCTGGCGCGAGATCGAACTGATCGAGCCCGAGCTGATCGCGCCGAGCCCGCCGAGCTGATCTCGTGATCGCTACTTCTTGGCGACCGTCGGCTCGCCGAGCGGCGCGGCCTTCGCACCACCGAACGTGCCCCGTAGCCCGAACGACATCACCAGCGCCTGCACGCTGTAGGTGCCGTGGAAGATCGGATCCGCCGGATCGTTCGAGCTATCGCGCGAGCGCGGCGTCACCCACAACAAGCTCAGGTCGGCCGCCAGCGTGTCGCTGATCTGCTTGCCGGCACCGAGTGTGAGATTGATCCGATCGACGTCGGGCAACAGCGCGGTCTGCGTGGTGGTCGGGATCGGCGTCGGATCGTAGATGAACCCGGCGCGCAGCCCGATCTTCGGCTTCTCGACCAGGTAGTCGAGGCCGAACCGCCAGGTCAGCGTGTTCTTGTAGTCTTCCGGGGCGTCGGACGTCGTGCCGTCGGGCAGCGTGATCGACAACGACGTCGCACCGCCGCCGCGGTTGGCGTCGGACGGGAACGTCTTCTTCCAGTTGACCCACGTGGCGTCGACCTCGACCTCGAGGTTCGGCGCCGGCGAGTAGGCGACGCCACCGGACACCGCCTGCGGCAACGTGATCGACGAGCTGACATCACCGTCGGGTGGGAGCTGCGAGCGATACGGCTCGGCGATGTCGAAGTCCGCCTGGCCCTCGAAGTCGAGCTTGACCTGGCTGCGGTACATCGCACCGACCTTGAGCCCCTTCACCATCGGCGGGTGGTACTGCACGCCGGCGCGGAAGCCAACGCCGACGGTATCGGCCGCGAGATCGACGGTGCCCTGCCCGGCCGGATCCTGACCGAACTGGATCGCGCGCTTGAGCTCGATGCTCGCCGGCACGACATCGACGCCGCCGCCGAGCGACAACCCCGGAACCTGCTTGTTCAGGTTGAGCCCGATCACCGGTGAGATGAACAGCGTCTTGAGGTCGGAGTCCTGGGTGACCGCCGCCTGCGGATGGTTCTCGGGGTAGCTCACCTTGAGCCCGTACGGGAAGTGAAAGCCGAGGCCGACCGCGACCATGTCGTGGACGCGCGAGGTGATGTACAGGTTGGGCGCGGTCTGCGCCGGGCTATCGGTCTTGACCTCGGGCGTGGTGTCGTTCTCGTAGCTGCCCTGCGCGATGTAGAGCGAGGCACCGAGGATGATCTGGGTGCCCTCCGAGAGCGCCACACCGCCGGGGTTGAACACGATCGACGATGCGTCGTCGTCGCTCGCCGCCACGGCGCCACCGCGACCGGTGACCCGGGCGTCGTGCTCGTTGACGAGGAACGCGTTGGAAGAAGCGATGCCAGAGCTGCCGACCAGGCCAGCCGCGGCGAACAGTGCCGTTCGTAGGTTGTTCATGGGAGACCTGGCCTAGTTGAGGTTGGAGAGAAGAAAGAAGATCGCGTCGGTCTGCAGCCGCGCGGTGCCGAACACGCCGTCGCAACCCGTGCCGTCGGCCTGGCACGTGGTGTTGAGCACGCTGGCGTCGGGCTTGAGCAGCGAGCCGTGCGAGAACGTGTTGCCCGGCGGGCACGACGCCGAACCCGGTGCCACCGTGACGTAGTTGAGGAAGTGGCTGGTGGTCGGGCTGGCGACCAGCGCGGACGACGGAGCGAACACCGGAGGTGGTCCCGCAGCCACCGGCACACCGCAGTCGGCGTCGGCCAGGGTCTGCATCACGATCGCGCCCTGGCGATCGCTCGCGATGTTGGGAACCACCTGGTCGTCCTCGACGCGCTGCTGGAGGAACGTCGTCGGTGCGAGCTGGCGACCGAAGTTGGCCGGGTCGGCCGAGTCGAGCACCCAGCGCCCGATCGCCGCGAACTGCAGGTACCCGGGGTCGGACTTCCATTCGTCGCCCAGGCACAGCCCGGTGTTGTTGATCGGATCGAACTTGTCGTTCGCCGTGCACGGCGCGCCGTTGCAGGTCAGCAGGCCGGCATCGATCAACGCGTCGACCAGCGGACACTGGAACTCCTTCTTTCCCGTGTTCTCGAGGATGTCGATCCAGCCGGCGCCGGTGACGTTCAGCACGCTCGCCTTGAAGTTCTCGAGGCCGGTCATCACGCTGCCGAGGATGCCGCCCATCGAGTGACCGACGTAGAAGATCTTCGTCGTGTCGACCTTCAGGGCCCCACACATCGTGGTGCCGCACGCCTCGAGCGAGGTCACGAGCTGCTCGAGGTCGAGCATGCTCTGGCGGAAGTTGTCGCGCGTGGTCGCGAGGTCGGTCGAGAACGCCGGTGCGTAGCACGGCAGGTGGGTGGTCGGCTCGGGCCCGAGATCGGCGCGCGGCCCCGTGACACCACCCACGGTGTCGTCGCCACAACCGATCGTCGGGTCGTTCGAGATCCGGACCGCGCGGCTCCCGTGGGCGACCGCATCGATCGCCACGACCGCGAATCCCTTGCTGGCCAACGCGCCCGCGATGCCGAACACGTCGGTCTTGGCGCGGGTGATGCCGTGCTGGAACACCACGGTCGGCCAGCCGTTGTTCGGCGGCGTGCCCTGCGGCAGGATCACGAGGGTCTCGAGCGTCGAGCGACCGTCGGTCGGGGGAATCGCGGTGTCGTGGACGACGGTCGGGTGCAGCGGGTCGTTCCATGGGCCGGCGATCGGCTGCGAGCCCGTGTCGGTGTACTCCGTGTTGGTGACGTCGATCTGGTACTGCTTCGACAGCGTGGCGCCGACCTGCACGTCGCTGATCGCGGCGCACCCGGCCGCGGCGCACAGCGCCTTGCCCGTGGCGTAGTCACCGGCGCCGAGCAGCACGCGCAGCAAGCATTCGGTGTCGCTGATCGGATCGTCGGGGACGCACTGCGCGAACGCGCCGGTGCGCGCCGTGGCGAGCGCCGCGAGCGACGACAGGCCGATGATCGGCGCGGCGGTTGGAGACGCCGCCGGGGAGTCGGCCGCCGTCGGGTCGAGCGGATCGGTCACGGTCTGCGTGTTGAACTCCCACGCGAGGAGCACCTCGTTGCTGTCGTGGCCGGCACCGGCGAGGAACGTGATCGCCTGGTGGTGCGCCTTCCACAACAGGTCGATGCCCTGGAGCTGCTGGAGGTCCGCGGCCTTGAACGGATCGAGCGGCGTGTGGTTGGTGGTCACGTTGCCGGCGTCGTCGAACACCACGACCGGTTCGGGCTCGCGAACCAACGACCACGTGAACGACGGGTTGAACGCCTCGGCGTTCTGGGTCCGCACGCCGGTCAGCACCGCCACCGTGTAGGTCGACTTCTGATCGAGTGGGATCTTGGGAATGATCGTGACCTGGTCGATCATCACCGGACTGCTGCAGTTGGTGATGTCGTCCTGGTTCTGGAACCGGATCGTCTTGCCCGGGATGAACGCGATCGGGACCGGTTGCGCGGTCAGCGGGTCGATCTCGGTGCCGGCCTGCGTGCGCTCGAACAGCAGCACGTTGCCGTCGAGCGTGGTCGGGTCGACCGGCTCGGTGAAGGTCACCGTGATCGGCGACTCGTAGGTCCCGAACCCGTCGAGCGAATTCAGGATCTGCGTGCGGATCGCCGTGGTGGTCGCCCCCTCGTTGCACTGCTGGGGCAGGTTCACGTGCCCCGTTGTCGGATCGATCAGGAGGTTGTTGGGAAACGGAACGATCGAGTTCGCAGGATCGAACTCGACGGTCGGCCCGAGGCCCCCTTCATTCTGATCGACGGTGACGCTCGGACAGGCTCCGAGCATCAGCGCGAGACAGGCTAGCCACTTGGTGTTCATCAATCGTTCTCCCCGAATAGGGCCGTAGTATAGGCATGACTACTACTTGGCCGCGAGATGTCGCGGTACGTCGCACGTGGCGATGCCACGCATCGTGGATCGTGAAGTTGGTGCGCCCAGCAGGACTCGAACCTGCGGCCGTTCGGGTAGAAGCCGAATGCTCTAATCCAGCTGAGCTATGGGCGCATGGGGGGAAGCAACTCTGCCCTGAGAGAGTCGAGGCCTCAAGTGGTTTGGGGGACAGCCACGCCTTCGAGATGGCGAGGAATATCGAGGTAGTCACGGGCCCAACGCACGTGCTTTCGCTGGTGATTGAGCGGCTCCTCGATACGTAGTCGCACGTTCAGGTCGACTTCGTGGGGATCGAGCTAATAGCACGCTCGCACGGCGAACCGAGCCTAGCCCGCGGATCTGACCTTGCCGGGCCCTCGTGTTAGTGTCCGGGCACCCATGCGCGCCGTGATCGCGTCGTTCATTCTCATCACTGGCCTCGCGGCCTGCGACAAGTCCGGGAGCGCCGTCGAGGAGGCCCGGAAAGAAGCCGAGACGAAGCTCAAGGAGAAGAGCACCGAGCTTCCCAAGACGCTACGTCCACCGGTCGCCGGCAGCGCGAAGCTGCCGTGCTCGCAGGTGATCGACCTCGAGAAGTTCGGGACGGCCCTCGAAGAGAAGGAGCCGATGACGATCACCGACGTCACCAAGAACGAGGCCGAGGCGGCCGCGTCGTGTGACCTCGTGCGCGGCGGCAAGAAGCTGACCGAGGCCGAGCAGAAGGCGCTGATCAAGAAGGAAGGGCGTCTCGGCATGCTGGCCGGTGACACCGTGTGCAATGTCACGCTGCTGTGCTCGACGATCGAGACCGCCGACAAGTACCGCACGCGTTGCCTCGAGCGCGCCGCTCGCGACGCCAAGCGACCGCAGGCGGTGTTCGCCGGAGAGAAAGGCGACGACACGATGGGCTCGTTCGCCTGCGTGCAGATCGTGCCGACCGGTGCGTTCGACGCCCAGGTGTTCCGGTTCTTCGACCCCGACACCAAGTGCATCATCCAGGTTCGCGGCGGCCCCAGTAACCAGGACAACGACCTGATCCGGAAGTGCGCCGTCACCGCCCGCGACACCATCGGTCCCGACCAGATCAAGGTCACCGCCAAGTAACCATGCGTACCTCGATCGTCGCGTTCGTACTCGCCTCGTCATTCCTGCTGGCCGGTTCCGCCCGCGCGGAGACCACGCCGACCACCGCGATCGCGCAGCTCATGGTGCTCGAGCCCGGCGACGCCAGCTACAAGCTGTTCCACGGCGCCGTGTGGATCGACGCCGACAAGGCGAGCTGGAACTACCGGTGGGGCGGCCTGCAGTGCAAGGGCCGCGAGCTCTCGGACACCAGCGTGCAGCTGCTGTTCGCCGCGTTCCGCTCCGAGTACCAGGTCACCCTCGAGTACGTGACCAGCGTCTACAAGGGCAAGCAGTACCGCTGCGTCACCGGCCTGACGATCTCGAAGACCTGAACTTCGCGAGCCTAGCTAGATCGACGGCGGCGACGGCGTCCGAGCAGGAGCCCGAGGCCGAGCGCGAGGAGCCCGGTCTGCGCACCGAGGTCACCCGACGTGCTACAGCAGCCACTCGCGATCGCGTCGGACGGCCAGCACACGCCACCGTTGTCGCCCAGACACTCGAAGCCGTCGGGACAGGAATCGGCGATACCGATCACGCAGGTCTGCGTGCAGCGCTGCTCGCCACCCGCGATGCCCTGACACTGCCCGCTGACGCAGTACTGCTGGAACGTGCACTCGTCACCGAGCTGACCGACCGGCGGATCCCAGAAGCACCGGCCGGCCTCGCAACGCTGTCCGGCGGCGCAGGTGTCGGCGCTGACGCACGGCGCGCCCTTGGTGATCGTGAACTGCGGCGCGTCGGTCGACACCTCGATGTCGTCCTTGGCTCGCACGATCACGTCGATCACGCCGTCGGGAACCTCGGGCGGGATCGGGATCGAGTAGCCGTGCTCGTCGGGACCGACGAAGGTGCCCTGGACCGAGGCCCACTTGTAGCCGTTGAGGATCAGGTCGATGGTGTCGATGCCCCGCTGCGCGGAGGCGTTGGCCACCACCACGTTGCCCGAGCTCGGCAGCGTCGCGCCGTCGGCGGGCGACGTCACGGTGATCACCGGCGGCGTGGTGATCGGCGTGCCCGGCCCGAGGATGTTGAGCAGGTGCTGGTGGGTGTTCTGCGTCGCCCCGCACACGCCGCACGGGCGCGACGTGAACTCGCCGCAGCGCGCGGGCTCGTTGCGGAAGAACCGCTCGAAGCCGCCGCACTCGCGGTAGCTCATCGGGTCGTTACACGCCGAGCGGCCGTCGAGGTACTCGAACGAGTGGAGCAAGCCGAACGAGTGTGCCGTCTCCTGTGAGGCGACGTAGCAGATCTGGTAGGGGTCGGGCGGGTAGTCGTTGGCGAACGAGAACGACAGCGCGAACGACCGCGGGGTGCAGTCGGGATTGAGGTACGCGTAGCCGCCGAACCCGGAGAGGTGGAGCTCGGCCTGGCCCCCGGCGACGATGCCCTCGTTGTACGCGGTGCCCGCGGGCGGTGGCTGGTCGGTGACCTCGATGTCGAACGGCGAGTAGACCTCGCGCATGCACTGCATCACCTGGTTCCAGACGTCGTCCCCCCACTTGAACTCGGACAGCGTGTACTCGGTCCCGGGAGGATCGTCGGGTGCGTCGGTGAAGTGCGTGCGCGCGTCGTCTCCGCCCTTCTTGATCAGGCAGCCACCGCGACACGGGTTGATGTAGAGGTAGCGAAGCCCGAGCGTCGCCGGTTGCGGCTTCGGGGCGATCTGGATCTTGCCGGGCAGGATCGTCGGAGTGTCCGCGCGACCGAGGCCCGTCCCCGCCACGGCGAGGCTCAACGCAACAGCCGCGACGAGACGTGCGCTCACGCGCGCTTCTTCCGGAGCAGCACGAAGCCGAACACGGTGCCACCGAACAGCAGCGCGCCCCACGGCACGTCGCTATCCGAGGTGCTGCAGCAGCCACCGCCAGAGCTGGCGAAGTAGCACACACCGCCGGTGCCACCGGTGCTGACGCACTCGAGGCCCATCGGGCACGAGTCGCTGACACCGACCACGCAGGTCTGCGTGCAGATCGCGTCTCCCGAGATGATCGAGTTGCTGCACGTGCCGCTCTTGCAGAACTGCGGGAAGTCGCACGAGTCGCCGACCTCGCCCGCGGGCGGATCCCAGAAGCACTTCCCGGCCTCGCACTTCTGCCCCTCGAGGCAGGTGTCGGCCGTCGCGCAGCCGCCGGCCGCGCCTTTGACCACGGTGATGGTGCTCGACTCGGTCGAGATCTCGAGATTGTCGTAGGCGATGACCTTGACGTCGTAGATGCTGTCGGGGACCTCGTTCGGAATCACGAGCACGTAGGGCGAGGGGTCGGGCTGGCCGGTGCGACCGAACGGAGCACCGGGCACGAACGCCCACTTGTAGCCGTTGAGATAGAGCTCGACGCGCGCCACGCCGCGCTTACTACCCGCCGTCGCGATCACCGTGTCCGACAGCGAGTTGGCCGCCGTCGACGACGTGGCGGGAGAGGTGACGGTGGCCGTGGGCGGCGGAATCAACGAGGTCCCGGCGCCGAACACGTTGAGGAGCTCGAGGTGCGAGTTCTGGTTCGAGCCGCAGATGCAGTCGAGCGGAGTGAAGTCGCCGCACGACGCGAACCGGTTGCGGAAGAACTTCTGTCCGCCGCAGTCGCTCTGGTACGTCATCGGATCGTTGCAGGCCGACGATTGGTCGTCGGTCCACGAGTACTCGTGATCGGGCATGCCGAACGAGTGAGCGCTCTCCTGCGCGATGATCCAGCACAGGCCGAGAATTCGACTCTCGGTCGTGACCGAGCCGAGGACCTCGCGGGCGAACACGTTGACGTTGTCGTTATCGGCGAACGCGTAACCGACACCGCGCGGGCTGGGACCGCACCCCGTGCCGGAGACGATGCCACCGACGTCGGGCGGCAGCCCGAGCGCCGCACCGGCCTTGTCGGTGTTGTTGCCACCGACGATGACGCCCGAATAGACAGCATCGCTCGGCTCGGCATCGACGATCTTGACGTTGAAGGGGGAGTAGACCTCCTTCACGCACTGGACCACGCCCTGCCACTCCTCCTCGGTGAGGTCGGTCGCCTCGGCGATCGTCGTCGGCGAACGCGCGACCCCCGAGACGATCGGCATCTGCGTCATGTCGTCCGTGCCGGGAACGAGGTTGCAGCCACCGACACAGCGGTTGAGCCAGATCGTGTGACCGGCGAGCGCGGCGGGTGCGACCCGTGGCATCTCCGGACCGGGCACGGTCACCAGGCGGTGGTGGACCACCTTGCCGGGATCGACCGTCGCGTTCGACAGCGGGTCGCCCGCGGCCGTGGACGCGAGCAAGGCAACGACACCCAAAGATCCGAAGGCAGCTCGAAGCATAGGTACACCATTTCCAATGACCAAACGTCTGTTGTCGCTCACGCGCGCTTCTTCCTGAGCAGGACGAAGCCGAACACCGTGCTGCCGAACAGCAGCGCCCCCCACGGCACGTCGCTATCCGAGGTGCTGCAGCAACCGCCGCCGTCTCCCGGGAAGTAACAGAGTCCGCCGTTGCCACCGGTGCTGACGCACTCGAGGCCGGACGGACACCCGTCGGCGACACCGACCACGCAGGTCTGCGTGCAGATGCCGTCACCCTGGATCGTCGAGTTGCTGCACTGGTTGGTCTTGCAGAACTGCGGGAAGTCGCACGCGTCGCCGACCTCACCCGCGGGCGGATCCCAGAAGCACTTGCCGGCCTCGCACTTTTGCCCCTTGAGGCAGGTATCGGCGGTGGCGCAACCACCGGCCGCGCCCTTGGTCACCGTGAAGGTCTCCGACTCGCCGGAGATCTCGAGGTCGTCGTACGCGACGACCTTGACGTCGTAGATGCTGTCGGGAACCTCGTTCGGGATCACGAGCGGGTAGCCACCGGGGTTGGGCTGGCCAGCGCGGCCGAACGGCACGCCGGGGGCGCTCGCCCACTTGTAGCCGTTGAGGTAGAGCTCGACGCGCGCGACGCCGCGCTTGCTACCGGCCTCGGCGATCACCGTGTTGGGCAGCGAGTTGGCCGCGGTCGACGACGCCGACGGCGTGGTGATGTCGACGGTCGGTGGCGGGATCAGCGAGGTGCCCTCGCCGAACAGGTTGAGCAGCTTGAGGTGCGAGTTCTGGCTCGTGCCGCACTGGCAGTCGCGCGGGCCGGGGTCGCGGCCGTCCGCGCCGCCGCTGACGCCGCACTTGGCGAACCGGTTGCGATAGAACTTCTGGCCACCGCAGTCGGTCTCGTACGTCATCGGGTCGTTGCACGCCGATGCGCCGTCGTCGACGTAGCTGAACTCGTGATCGAGGCCGAACGAGTGCGCGGTCTCCTGCGCGATCGTCCAGCACATACCGAGGATGCGGCTCTGCGTCGACGTCGTGCCGTCGATCTCGCGGGCGAACAGGTTGACGTTGTCGTTGTCGGCGAACGCGTACGCGACGCCGGTCGGGATCGGCTGGCAGTTGCCAGACACGATCGCGATGCCACCGACTCCGGCCGGCAGCCCGAGTGCCACCGTGCCCTTGTCGTTATTGTTCCCGCCGACCACGATCCCCGAGTACGAGGGGAGGTTCGGCTTGGTGTCGACGATCTTGACGTTGAAGGGGGAGTAGACCTCCTTCACGCACTGCATGATCCCCTGCCACTCTTCCTCGGTGAGGTCGGTGGCCTCGCCGATCGTGACCGGCGACTGCGCGATACCGGACGACAGCGGCGTCTGCGTCATGTTGTCGTCGCCCGGGATGATCGAGCAGCCGCCGATGCAGCGGGTCATGAAGATCGTCTGGCCCGCGAGCGACGCCGGCGCGGCGATCGGCATCGGGTGCCCCGGAACCTGCAGCAGGAGCGGCATTTCGGGTTTGGTGGGGTCGGATGGCGAGCTCACCGACACGGAGTCCGCGAGGACCGGAGAGGCGAGCACGGCAACGACACCAAGGGATCCGAACGCAGCTCGAAGCATAGACAGGCCGAATACAACGGCCGGGTGTTTTTTGTCAGCAGTATTCGTCACGGGCAAGACTCACTAGCGATGTCAACTCCGCGCAAAAACTGCGAAATCTGGACCTCCCACGCGACCCTACACGCCCGATCCCCCGCCCGATCCCCCGCGAAGAACGTGAAATCGTGAAGCGTTCTCGGTGGCCACCCGATCAGCCAGGGAAACTCACCGGCGACGACGACGCAGCACGAGCCCCAGCGCGACGAACGCCAGCAGGCCCGCCGGGGCCCAGTCGCCGCGCGACGTGCTGCAGCACCCGCCGCCATCCACGAAGCAGACGTTGTCGAAGCACGACATCCCCGACGGGCACGACTCGCTGTCGGTGGGGTCACAGGTCTGGGTGCAGATCTGGAGGTCCGAGGTGCCCCGGCACAGCAGGCTCTTGCACTCCTGGGGGTAGCTGCACTCGTCGCCGATCTCCTTGACCGGCGGATCCCAGAAGCACTTCCCCGCCTCGCACTTCTGGTGATCGAGGCACGCATCGGCCGTGGTGCACGGTTCGACGTTGGTGACGGTCACGGCCGGCGTGTCGGTGCAATCGCCGAGGTCGTCGCACGCGCGCACGAACAGGTCGTAGATGCTGTGCGGCGTGTTCGACGGGATCAGCATCCCGTAACTCGTCGTCGGCTGGCCGAGCGTGCCGAACGGTGCGCCCGGCACGTCGACCATCGGGAAGCCGTTGAGGAACAGCGACACCTTGGAGACGCCGCGCTGCGCGCCGGCCTCGGCGATCACGTTGCCCGGGAGCTGGCCGCCACCCTCGCTCGGGACCTGGAGGGTCACCGTCGGGGCGGCGTACAGCGGTGTGCCGGATCCGAACAGCTGCTCGAGCGTCCTGTGCGAGTTCTGGGTCGCGGTGCACCGGCAGTCGCGCTCGGTATCCTCGCCGCAGTTCGCGCTGACGTTGCGGAAGAACTTCTCTCCACCGCAGTCGACCCGGTAGGTCATCGGATCGTTGCAGGCCGAGCGCCCGTCGACGAACGAGTACTCGTGATCGAGCCCGTACGCGTGCGCGCTCTCCTGTGCCGCGGTCCAGCACACGTTCTGGACATGCAGCGTGGGATCCGATTGCGGATGCGCGTTGGAGAACGAGAACGAGATCACGTTGTCGAACGCGGCACAGTTGGTGGCGAGCGGCGCGACACCGAGCACGTTGGCGTCGAGCCCGAGCTGCTGGGGCCGGCCGGCGACGATCGCGAGGTGATACGAGCCCGACGTCGGCTTGACGTCGGTGACCACGACGTCGAACGGCGAGTACACCTCCTGGACGCACGTGACCAGGTCCGCCCACTCGGCGTCGGCGGCGGCGCCGGTCTGGTGCTGGCTGTTCTCGAACTCGCTGATCGTGTAGGTGCCCGCCGACGGGATCGTCGTGGTCAACGTGCGCGCGTCGTTCGTCGAGCCGCCGGTGATGGCGCACCCTCCGACGCAGCGCTCGAGGTAGATCACGTTGGAGATCGGCGCGCCCGCCCGCGTCTTCGAGGGCTGCACGAACGCCGTCGGGGGCGTCGGGATCGCGAGACGCTGCGGCTCCGCACCGGCCGTGCTCGCCATCGCCGCGATCGCGAGCGCGACCTTGATCGGCATGCGCCCCGTCATAGCTCTCCGAACGATCGCGGGGTACGGCGGCGATCGACGACACGTGGCGCCATGCTGACCATGCCTCGGTTCCAGCCAACGGTGATCTCGAGGTCGAGGATGTCGGGTCCGGGTGGATACTTCACGCGTGCGATCGCCTCCCATACGCAGAGTCGGAGCGACAACGAGTCCGGCCCGGTCTGGACCTTGGGTTTACCAGGAGGCGCCGTGGCCGCACCGGCCTGGTTGATCACCATGTTGAGCAGCATGTCCGCGGGGCCGTCGACACGCTCGTTCCATTCCTGAAAGCAGCCCTCGAGATCGTACTGCGCCGCGGCCATCGCGCTCGTGACCTCCATCGACTGTGCGGGTCTGCGTGGTGCCGGAGGTGTGGTGTTCGAGGCCTTCTTGAGCTCGATCACCTTGTCGGTCAGCTCCTGGATCTGGCGGTCCTTCTCGGCGAGCTGGGTGCGAAGAATGCGGAGCTCGTCGGTGTTCTTCCGGAGCTGGTAGACCTCGTTCATCAACCGCTGGCGTGCGCGGGTCAGATCGTTGAGCTCGTCGATCAACGGTTGCACGGTGGTGTCGACCGGCTGGCCCTGATCGCTCGGCGCCCGGCGGGTGAACAGCGCGGTGCCGCCGAGCACGACGAGCAGCCCGAGCGAGAGCGCGGCGTAGCGGGCGGTCGCGCGCACCGGAGCCGGCCGCACGAGCTCGGAGATCAGCGTACTCATCATCGGGAACCGCTTCGCGCGATCCTTCTCGAGCCCGCGCATCACCGCGCGCGCGACCCCCTTGGAGATCTTGGGGACGTCGGGCGGAGGAACCGCGGAGTCGCCCTTCTCGAGCATCGACACGCTGGTCGCACCGGGCAGTGGATGCTGGCCCCACAGCGCCTCGTAGAGCGCGACACAGAAGCTGAACTGATCCGCACGCGCGTCGATGTCGGGTCCGACGAGCTGCTCCGGCGCCATGTAGCGCGGCGTGCCGAGCACCGTGCCGGTGGCCGTCAGATCGACGTTGAGGGCGGTGACGTCGGGTTGATGGGCCACCGATCGATCGACGGTGGGGCCGATCAACGACCGGGCGAGCCCGAAGTCGGTGACGCGGACGCGCCCGTTGTCGCCGACCAGCACGTTGTCGGGTTTGAAGTCGCGGTGGAGCAACCCGACGTTGTGGGCGGCGATCAGCCCGCGTCCCGCCTGCAGGAACACGTCGACGATCTCGCGTGGCGTGCGCGGGTACTTCTTGAGCCACTGCGTGAGGGTGTCGCCCTCGACGAACTCCATCGCGATGTACAGATCGCCCTCGTCGGTCTCGCCGACGTCGTACACGCCGACCACGTTGGGGTGCGAGAGCTGGGCGATCGCCTGGGCCTCGCGGCGGAGCCGGGTGCGAGCGTCCTTGGTGTTGTAGTTGATGCCGGCGCGCAACAGCTTGAGCGCGACCTTGCGGTCGAGTTGCGGATCGTAGGCGGCGAACACGACCCCCATGCCGCCGGCCCCGAGCGTGGTCAGGATCAGATAACGACCGACCTTGTCGCCGACCGTCAGCGTACGGGTCGGGAGCTGGGCGACCTGCGACGGGGACAGTTTCTCGTGCTTGAAGGTCTCCGCGTTGGAGTCGTCACCGGCATCGGCCGCCAGCATCGCCACCAGGGTCCGGCAGTCCCGACACCGGGCGAGGTGGCCCTCGACCTTCGTGATCGCGGACTTGGGCAACGTCCCCGAGACGAACTCGCTGGCGATGTTGTCGTCGAGATGATCGACGGCAGCCACGGCGAGGTCAGATGCGGGCATGGCCTTCATAGAAGGTAGCAAACGCGTCGCAAGTTGCCGGAGACAAACGAAACCGTGGGTGGGGTCGGGGAAACCGGGTTGGGTGGGTCGGAAGACTCGGGTCGAGTGTCGTCAGGCCTTGCAAAGCCGAACGTTAAGAGGTAGCAATCCCGCGCCCTTATCGTGACCCGAAGCGTGTGCTTCTCGGCGCGTGGGGTTTGGCTGCAGGAGACGTTCCCGTGCTCAGTGACCTGTCCAAAGTCCGCAACATCGGAATCTCGGCGCACATCGACAGCGGAAAGACCACGCTGACCGAGCGCATCCTCTATTACACGGCCCGGATCCACGCGATCCACGAGGTCCGTGGCAAGGACGGCGTCGGCGCCAAGATGGACTCGATGGAGCTCGAGCGCGAGCGCGGCATCACCATCCAGTCGGCGGCGACGTTCTGCCAGTGGCCGCCCAGCGAGAAGGCGCGCGCCGCGGTGATGGCGGTGCCGGGTAGCGCGGTCAAGTCGCAGCACCACATCAACATCATCGACACCCCAGGACACGTCGACTTCACGATCGAGGTCGAGCGCGCCCTGCGCGTGCTCGACGGCGCCATCATGGTGCTGTGCGGCGTCGCCGGCGTGCAGTCACAGAGCTACACGGTCGACCGCCAGATGCGGCGCTACAAGGTGCCGCGCATCGCGTTCGTCAACAAGCTCGACCGCACCGGTGCCAACCCGTACCGCGTGCGTGACCAGCTGCGCGACAAGCTCAAGCTCAACCCGGTCCTGATCCAGATGCCGATCGGCCTCGAGGACAAGCTCGAGGGCGTCGTCGATCTGATCGAGATGGCCGCGTTCAAGTTCTACGGCGACAACGGCGAGACCATCGAGCGCGGTCCGATCCCGCCCGAGCTCCAGGAGCAGGCGGACAAGCTGCGCCACGAGATGCTCGACCACCTGTCGCTGCTCAGCGACGAGCTCACCGAGGCCATGCTCGAGGACAAGGTCACCCCGGAGTTGATCCGCAAGGCGCTCCGCGAGTCCACCTTGTCGCTCAAGTGCACGCCGGTGATGCTCGGCTCGGCACTCGGCAACGTCGGCGTGCAGCTGCTGCTCGACGGTGTCTGCCACTTCCTCCCCGAGCCGCGCGATGTCGAGAACGTCGCGCTCGACCTCGACAAGGAGGAGGCGCCCGTCACGCTCGGCTCGGAGTCGGACAAGCCGCTCGTCATGCTCGCGTTCAAGCTCGAGGACGGTCGCTACGGTCAGCTGACCTACACGCGCATCTACCAGGGCAAGATCGCGAAGGACAACTTCGTCATCAACACGCGCAACGGCAAGAAGGTCAAGATCGGCCGTCTCGTCCGCATGCACTCCGACGACAAGGAAGAGATCACGGAGGCCGGTGCCGGCGACATCTGTGCGATCTTCGGCGTCGACTGCAACTCCGGCGACACGTTCACCGACGGCAGCGTCAACTACGCGATGACGTCGATGTTCGTGCCGAAGCCGGTGATCTCGGTCGCGATCAAGGCCAAGGACAGCGGCGCCGAGATCAACATGAGCAAGGCGCTCAACCGGTTCACCAAGGAGGACCCCACGTTCCAGTGCTGGGTCGATCCCGAATCGGCGGAGACCATCATCGCCGGCATGGGCGAGCTCCACCTCGACGTCTACATCGAGCGCATGCGCCGCGAGTACAAGGCCGAGGTGACCACGTCGCCTCCGCAGGTCGCGTACCGCGAGACGATCAGCGCCAAGTGCGACTTCAACTACACGCACAAGAAGCAGACCGGTGGCTCGGGTCAGTACGGCCGCGTCGCCGGGTTCGTCGAGCCGTTCGAGGGTGACTTCGAGTTCAACGACATGATCAAGGGCGGCGCGATCCCGCGCGAGTTCATCTCGAGCTGCGAGAAGGGCTTCAAGTCCATGCTGCTCAAGTCGCCGCGCCTCGGCGTGCCGGTGGTCGGCATCAAAGTGACGATCAACGACGGTCAGTCGCACGCCGTCGACTCGAGCGACATCGCGTTCCAGGAAGCGGCCCGCGGCGCGTTCCGCGACTTCTTCCCGAAGGCGAAGCCGAAGATCCTCGAGCCGGTGATGAAGCTGTCGATGGAAGGTCCGGCCGAGTTCTCCGGCAACATGCTGTCGCTGGTGATGCAGCGTCGCGGCATCGTGATCGGGTCGAGCGAGGAAGAGGGCATGGCGCGTGTCGACGCCGAGGTGCCGCTCGCCGAGATGTTCGGGTTCTCGACCCCGCTGCGCTCGGCCACGCAGGGCAAGGCGGAGTTCACGATGGAGTTCTCCAAGTACGCCGAGACCCCGAACAACATCACCGAGGAGCTCCTCGCCAAGGCGGCGAAGGAGCGCGAAGACAAGAAGAAGTAGCTCCGGGTCGGGGCCGCTACACGGCGGCCTTCCAGATTCTGGCGGCCCTTGTCGTCGAACAGCAGCGATGGCGGGCCGTCGGCGAAGCTGCCGAGGACACAGCCTGCGTGTGCGTCGACCACGAACACGCGCTTGTGGTAGTCGGACGATCCGTCCTCGAGCGCGTCGGTCTCGACCACGAGTAGGTCGTCGACCAGGCGCGCGTCCCCGTCGCTGTGCCACGCCACGTCGGCGAGCTCGATCAGCCGCACGGGCTCGAGGGACGTGGGCTCGAAGATGCCGACGGCGAGCCGCGTGCGATCGTTCCACGTGCGCGATAGCAGCAACGCGAGCCGATCGCTCGTGAGCGCGGTCCAGGTCTTCGGGGACCAGCCATCGATCGGATAGTCACCGGTCGTCGGTCCGCGCGGCTCCGGCGGTCCCGCCTCCGACGAGGACACCACGATTCCATTCGAGCTGTGGTTGACGCGAGCTCCGCCGTAGTCCACGCGGGACGACAACTCGGGAGAGATCTCGCGGCAATCGTTGGCGAGGTCCCGGAGCTCTCGCACCGAGCGCACCGAGCCATCCTCGCGAAACGCACCGTCGCGCGGTGCGACGCGCATCCAGCTGCGATCGGCAAACGCCAGCAACAAGTCGCCATCGGCAAACCGCTTCGGCCGCTCGACCAGGGCAGCGGGATGGGGCACCTCCCAGCACGGCTCGCCAGTGACCACGTGGACCGCGACCAAGCCCGTCGCGCGCGGCACCAGGATCCGATCTTCGACCCGACAGATCAGGTGATTCGACAGCGCCTTGCGATCGGGCAAGGCCAGCTCCCAGTCGACGAGCACGCCACCATCGGCGAACTGGATGCGCCGCACCAGGTAGTCATTGCCGTGCTCTCCGCAGTACACCATCGACGCCAACGGGAGCTGGTCGCCGAGCTCGACCGAGAACACCTCGGTCCACGAATCCCAGATCGGCACCGGCTGCTTCGCGGGGGCCTTCGGCAGTGGACGCTTGACCTCGACGAACGAGGCACCGCGATAGGGTGACTCGGCGATTGCGGTTGGTGCGACGGGGACCGGTGGTTGGGGAGCGGCGATCTCGACCGGCTCGTCGGCAACCTCGGCGTCGACGCCGGCATCATCGGCATCGTCACCGCCGGACCAGAACAGCCGCTTGAAGAACCCCATGTCCCTGTCGACATCCTAGACCACTCGACGATGACGTACGATCGAGGTCGTGCTGCGGTTTCCCGATCACCTGTGCGTGCCGCCGCCGGATCTCGCCGGCCGCCGCACGGTGCCGACTCCGGATCCCGAAGCTGCCCCGTCGCGCGTCGTCGTGCACGCCGCCGCGCGCACGACGATGTCGACGGCACCGCGCCGCGAACGCCTGTCGGCCGGCACGCGCACCGCGCCGCGCACGCTGGTGTTCGCCGACCGCCGACCGCCACCCGGATCGAAGGAGATCGCGAAGCCGCCGGCGCTCGGCATTCGCGCGATCGTGCACGCGAAGGCGCTCGAACCGCTCGTGCCCCTGCCCGTTCGACCCACCCTCGCTCCGGGTGAGCGCACGCGCCCGCGTACGCTGGCGTTCGACGCGTCGATCACCCGGGAACCTCCCGGCTAGCGCGTTCCGCCTAGAGCTCGGAGGTCCAGTGGATGTCGAGCTCGAGAGCGCGTGTCCCCTCGTCGCTCGACAGGTTCGCCGACAGGTGTCCGTCGATGAACGTCTCGTAGTCCGAATCGGTGACCACGAAGGTGCCGCTCGCGGTGTCGCCATCGCCGAAGTCGAACTCCTGCCGGTACAGCACCGTCGGAGAGGTGATGTTGCGATCGTCGGCGACTTGCTCGAGCAGGTCGATGCCGATCCCGAAATCGCCCGCGGAGAACTGCTGCTGGACGGTGAGCGAGGTCAACCGGTTGTCGATAAAGTCCCCCGGGTCGGGAGCGAACACGAGATCGACCTCGACGAGCAGCGTACCGTCAGCGGACTTCGCGTAACCGGCGGCGGTGATGGGGTGGCCGACCGTCTGGACCTCGTCGCCGAGCCGGGGGTCGTAGCCGACGAAGTTCACGGTCTCGCCGCCGCGGGTGATCGTACCGATGGCAGCGGCGTCGTGTGTCGCGTCGTAGCTGCAGGCTGCGAGCGCGCACGCAGCGGCGAACGCGATCCAGATCCGTGTCATGGCACCCTCGCGATCTGGGTCGGGGGACGGCTGGCGATCGTGCCGAGCGCGAACGCGTAGCCGAACGTGAACTCGAACCCGCCGACGTCGACGGTGCCTTGCGAGCGGAACCCGGTGTCGGTGCCGACATCCGCCGGTACGTAGTACCAGGCGATCGACGCGTACCACTGCGCCCGCGGAGTCTTGATGTTGCGCCCGTACAGCGCGAGCCCTCCGCCGAACCCGAAACCGTGCACGCTCTGGCGCGCGACCACGCGGCTGCCACCGAACCCGAAGGCCAGCGAGTGGTAACCGAACGTGGAGGCCGCCGCGCCAAACGCGACCAGGCTCGCGAACCCGCGCTGCCACACCTCGAGCTGGGCACCGGCCCGCGGCGATAGCATCAGGTAACGCTCGCTCGGACCGGTGACGTCGCCGCTGCGGGACAGCAGGTGTAGTGAGTGGTCCTCCGCCTTCGGACCGATCGCGCCTTCGAGCTCGACGAACAGCCGCAGCTTGCCGGTGAGCGGGTACGTGCCTCCGAGCCGGCCCCCGTACGAGACCGGGAACGTCTTGTCCCATTCGTTTCCGATCCCGGTGTGCGCGGCGAGCCCGACCCCGAACGACAGCGTCGGTAGCGGGCGACCCGTCGGTGACACCGGTGGCTGGTCGACGATCTCGAACGCGAGCTCGGCCGGATCGCCGTACGCCAGGTTCACGATCTGGATCTGTGATGTCGACGGGCCGCGCTCGGCGTGGACGTGATACGTGCCCGCCGGGAGCTCGAGCGAGGTCGGGATGCGCCCGCGATGCTCGCCATCGATCACCAGCGTCGCGCCCGGCGGGTAGCTCACGGTCACCTTGGAGGAATGCTGGCGGAGCTTCTCGATCCGCTTCTCGACCTGCTGCCGGTCGTCGGCGTCGGGCGCGTCGTGGAGGTAGCGCTCGAACAACTCGCCGGCCTCGCGATAGTGGCGGAGGTGCTCGTGCGCGTTGGCCATGTTGAACAGCACCGATGGGTGCGGCGCCAGCTTGTACGCGTTCTCGTACTCCTCGATCGCGGTCTTCCAGTCGTGTCGCCGCTCGGCGGCCTGCGCGGCCGAGAAGTGGATCCCGGCGGCGTCGCGGCGCTCGTCGGCCCGCACCGGGCGCACGCCGGCGGCGAGCACGATCAGGACGGCAGCGACGACGAAGCGCATCGGGCGAGACATCATAGACCCACGATCCGGACGAGGTCCGGATCGCCAGGTCGCGCGATCACGGGGTGAAACAGGTCGGCTTGCCGATGTCGTCGAACGTATCCGCCGCGAACGGTTGCCACTCGGCAGCCAGTGACGGTTCGAAGTCGTCGCTCGGATCGTGGTCGCCGCTGGTGACGGCGCAGGCACGTTGCAGCGTGTGATCCGCGGTCGTGCCGCTTCCCCACGACGAGCCGGGATCGAACCCGACCTGACCGAATGAATCGACCACGAAGCCGCCGCACTCGAGCGTGAGGGTGTCGTCTCCGTTGAAGTTCATCACGCTGCTGCTCACCAGGTCGCACTCCGCTAGGATCGCGGCATCGGCACTGCCGTGGCAGAGGACGAACACGTCGTCGGCCGCGATCGTCGTACCCGATCGCGAACGTCAGAGTCTGTGCTCGGCGATCGCATTGCCGTTGCTGAACAGGTTGAGCGTGCAGCCACTGATATCGGCCGAGTGTGTGGTCGACGGGTTCCGGATCTCGAGGGCTTTGTTGTTGCTCGATCCCTCGATGTACTCGCTGAACAGCGTCTCGATCTTGCACGTGCTCGAGCAGCCGTCGCCGTCGATCGTGTTGCCGTCGTCGCAGTCCTCGCCTGCCTCCAGGACGTTATCGCCGCAGGAGTCGGGCTCGAACTCGCAGATCTGGCCGACCACGAAGGTCGTGATGTTGCAGTTGGTGTCGCCCCACAACCCGGTGTCGTCGGCGATGTGCAGGCAGTCGCCGCCACCACCGACGCCGACGTCGTCGTCGGGCTCGCCGTTGGCGGTATCGAAGTTGGTGAACGACGTGAACGCTTCGCCGGTCACCCAGTCGAACACCGCGTCGGTGGTGTTGGCATCGTCCGTCCCACCGATCCAGGGGGTCTGCCCCGAGGTCATGAGGGCGGTCACGAACTGGGACTCGTCGGAGTCGGTGATCGTCGTCAGGTAGCCGCCGTTGGCCTCGCAGGTGGTCTCGGCATCCGCGAACGTCGTCGTGGTGCCGTCGAACGTCACGTAGCAGTGGTTGTTGAGGGTCAGCACGTCGTACGAGGTGCCTCCCGGGATCTCGGTCGCGTTGCACACGCGGGCGAGCTTGCAGCCGGTGGTGCAACCGTCGGTGTTGTCGGTGTTGTTGTCGTCGCACTCCTCGGGGAGCTCGGGGGTACCGTCGCCGCACACGCGAGCGCTCGTGACGTCGACCGTGACGGTTCCGGTATCGGTGTCGATGCCGTCGGACAGGGTGTACTCGAACGACGCGTTGGTCCCCGAGAAGCCTTCGTCGGGGGTGAACGTCACCGTCGTCGCCTCGAGGGTGACCGTGCCGTTGACCGCGTTGCCGACGGCCGTGATCGCGAGCGGACCACCATCGCCACCGTCGCTATCGTTGGCGAGCAGCGTGGTGTGCGGGATCGCGTTGGCGGCACCGGTCTGCGTGATCGAGTCGGCACCGGCCACCGGCGGATCGTTGACCGGGTTGACGGTGATCGTGACCGTGGCGGTGTCGGTGTCGATGCCATCGCTCACGGTGTACTCGAACGTCGCCGTGCCGTTGAAGTTGGCGTCGGGCGAGAACGTGACGTCACCGGTCCCGGTGTCGAGGGAGACCGTGCCGTTGACGGGGTTGGCGACCGAATCGATGGTCAGCGTCGCGCCCTCGACATCGGTATCGTTGGCGGTCAGGGTGGCCGTCGACAGCACGAGATCCGTGTCCTCGTCGGTCGTGGCGGTATCGTCGACCGCGACCGGCGGATCGTTGACGGCGCCGACGCTCACCGCGACGTCCACGCTCGCGGTCTCCTGCCCGTCGGTGAGCTCGTAGACGAACGACGCGTCGCCGTTGAAGTTGGGGTCGGGGGTGAAGATCACCACGTTGGCATCGATCACGACCGTCCCGTTGGTGGCCGAGCCGACCGCGGTCAGCGACAACGGGTCGCCGTCGTTGTCGGAGTCGTTGGCCAACAGCGTACGGATCGGGACGATCCGCGGCGTGTCCTCGGGCGTGGTCAGCAGGTCGGGGCCGCCGAACGGCGGGTCGTTGACCGAGGTCACCGTGACGTCGACCGGCACCGTGACCGAGTCGGTCCCGTCGGTGACCTTGACCTCGAAGTGATCGCCGCCGTGGAAGTCGGGATTCGGCGTGTACGTGATCGAGAGTCCGTTCGCCGTCGCGGTGCCGTTGCGCGGCTGCGACGGCTGGGCCACCAGCATATCGCCGTCGGCGTCCTGCGCGTCGACCGCTCGGGTGACCGCGAGGTCCTCCTGGGTCATCAGCGTGAAGCCGATCGCGGTCGGAGCCGCGTTGGTGCCGAGGTTGTCCCCGCAGCCGAACATCGGAGCCACGAGGGAGAGAACGAGCCATCCGCGCCTCATCGGGCCGACGCTATCACCGGCCCCGTGTGGTTTGGTAGGTTCCGACCGTCAGCAGCGCTGGCAAGGAGGGTCGATGAGCACGAGCACGGCGACGATGATGGACGTCCCCCTGACCATCGACCTGGTGGTCGATCGGGCAGAACGCTGGAACGGAGGTGTCACCGTGGTGTCGCGGCGACCGGATCGCTCGCTCCACCGGACCACCTACAAGTCGATCTGCGAGCGTTCGCGCAAGCTCGCGCGCGGCCTGGTCAAACTCGGCCTGGCCAAGGGCGATCGGGTGGCGACCCTGATGTGGAACCACGCCGAGCACCTCGAGTGCTACTTCGGTATCCCGCTCGCCGGTGGCGTCACGCACACGCTCAACCTGCGGCTGCACCCCGACGATATCGCCTACATCGCCAACGACGCCGGCGACCGGTTCCTGATCGTCGATGACGTCCTGCTCCCCCTCTACGAAAAGGTCGTCGCGGCGGGCGCCAAGTTCGAGAAGGTGTTCGTCGTCGGCAAGCACGGCGATCACACCGCGTACGAGGAGTTGATCGCGAGCGGCGCGGACGACAAGACCTCGCTGCCCGAGCTGTCCGAGACCGACGGGCTCGGAACCTGTTATACGAGCGGCACGACCGGCCGGCCCAAGGGCGTCGTGTACTCGCACCGGTCGACGATGCTCCACACGCTGGTCGCCGCGCTTCCCGACTCGCTGAGCCTGTCGCGGAGCGACACGCTGTTGCCCGTGGTTCCGATGTTCCACGTCAACGCGTGGGGCCTGCCGTTCGTCGCCGCGATGGTCGGGGCCAAGCTGGTGTTTCCGGGGCCGTACCTCGATCCGCCGAGCCTGCTCGACCTGCTGGCGGAGGAACGCGTCACGGTGTCGGCCGGCGTGCCGACGATCTGGCTCGGCATCCGCGAGGCGCTCGACGGTGCCCCCGGCAAGTGGAAGCTCGTGAAGGGCCTGCGCATGATCGTCGGTGGCTCGGCGGCTCCCGAGCAGTTGATCCGCGACTTCGATCGGCTCGACATGACCCTGCTCCATGCCTGGGGCATGACCGAGACGTCACCGATCGGTCTGGTCTCGCGGCTGACGCCCGAGCTCGCGGCCGCCGACGAGGCCACGCAGTACCGGTTGCGCGCCAAGCAGGGCCAGCCGCCGCCGCTGATCGACGTCCGCGTCCGCAACTGGCAGGGCGACGTCCCTCGCGACGACAAGACCAACGGCGAGGTGCTGGTGCGTGGTCCGTGGGTGGCATCGCGCTACCGCAACAACGAGACCCCCGATCGGTGGACCAAGGACGGCTGGTTCCGCACCGGCGACGTCGCGCGCGTCGACGAGCACGGCTACGTCCAGCTCACCGATCGCGTCGCCGACATGATCAAGTCCGGCGGCGAGTGGATCGCCTCCCAGGAGCTCGAGAACGCCCTGATGGGCCATGCGGCGGTGCGCGAGGCGGCGGTCGTCGGCGTCCCGCATCCCAAGTGGAGCGAGCGCCCGATCGCGGTGGTCGTGCTCAAGCCCGGCGCGTCCGCCACGCCCGACCAGCTCCGCGAGCACCTGGTGCCGCGGTTCCCGAAGTTCTGGCTGCCCGACGAGTTCGTGTTCATCGGCGAGATCCCGCGAACCAGTGCGGGCAAGTTCAAGAAGACCGAGCTGCGCGCGACCTACAAGGACCACTACGCCAAGGCCGATTCGTGAGCGTGTGCCGGGTGGTCGGAAGCACCGCGCTGGTCGCGGTGATCGGCTGCGGCCACAAGTCCTCCCAGTCCACCGGCAGTGGTTCGTCCACCGCGAGCACCGCGGCGACCGGCGGCTCGGCGGCATCGGATCGGGCTTCCGGCCGTGGCCCGGCAACCGGTAGCGGATCTGCTACCGGCAGCGGCTCGGCGACCGGCAGCGCCACGACCCCGGCGAACCCGAAGATGCTCGCGACCACCAACGGCGAGGCGATCGACGCGTGGGCGAAGAAGGCTCCGAGCGGCAAGCGGATCCGGGCCAAGGCGATCGACGCCGCCGCGCGCGCCGAGCTCGACGAGCTCGCGGCCAGGATCGTGACCAAGGCGCACCCCAAGCTGCGGTGGGCTCGCGTGTTGACCAACGGCGCCGTCGTGTTCTCGTACGGCAGCCCCGATCCCGACGATCCGCCGCGCACCCACCTCGGATTCGCCGTCGCGGTGAAGACGCCCGACGGTTTCGGCGTGTTCTCGCACGCCGACGACGAGTGGATGGATCGCACCGACGACACCAGCACGTGGAAGTTCGGCAAAGACAAGGATATCGATGGCGACGGTCACCTCGACGTCGTCGGGTTGTATCGGCACGGCAAGAGCGGCGGCGGCCCCGACATCTTCGGTGGCGTGATCCTGATGGGCTCGCGCGGTGGCGTGGACGATGTCCCCGTCTACACCCACGACGGGGAGTACGAGACCGAGGACGGCTACGACAAGGTCACGGCGCCCGTCGTGTTGTGCTGGAAGCACGCCCTCGGTCACGAGACGTTGTTCGTGGTCCAGCGCGAGGTCGACAGCTATCACGAGAACAAACCGGCCGTGTACTCGTACTACGCGGTGCGCGCCGGCGACGACGGGTCGCTGTCGACGGTCGATCTGTTCGCTCCGATCGTCGCGACCGGCGCCGAGGCCGCGATCACCAAGAAGTGGAAAGCCGCCGGAGGGAAACCCGAGCCGGTGTTTGCCGGCGACGGGGCCGACGTCGACGAGCCGGTCGACTGTCCGAGCGGGCCGTTGATGGTGCCGACGCCGAAGAGCTTCGCGCTACTCGGCGATCCGGTCGCCAAGCGTCCGGCGGGCGAGGTCATCGCGTTCCACAGCGACGATTAGCGCCAGTGCCGATCAGCTAACGGCAAGTCGAATGCCGGCAGAGCAGACCCTTTGGCTTGAAGTCGTGTTGCTTCGCGACCAGCCGATCACAGAAGTCACTCGACAACTGGATGTCGCGTTGCTACGAGAGACAACTCACCGGCCGGTGCGTACGAGTGCGTCGATGCAGGCCGCGTAGTCGACGGGGTCTCCCGTCCAGCCGCACGCGGGCGTATCCGCCGTGATGTCGAGGTCGGCATTGCCCGCGAGGATCGTCGGCCAGCCCAACCGCGGTCCGACATGGACCAGCGGCACGTTGTTGACCTCGCGGCCACGTGGATCGGTGAATCGCAGCTCGCCGCCGGCTCCGATCGCGATCTGGAATCCATACTCGTGGACGTGGCGGTGGTGCCAGCTACACAGCGATGCCAGGTTCGCGAGCTCGGTCTTGCCGCCGTCGGCCCAGTGCTGGACGTGATGACCCTCCAGAAACACGCGAGTGTCGCAGCCCGGAAACCGACACGTCCGATCGCGACGGAGCAGCGCGCGCTTCATGGCACCCGGGATAGAGCGGCGTTTGCGGCCGATCGAGAGTGGGGTGCCGTTCGCGTCCTCGACGACCTCGGTGATGCCGCAATCGCATGCGAGCCGGCGCGCCGCGGTCGTGGAGATGCACTCGCCATCGCAGAGCACGCCGACATCGAGCGCACCGACATCGATCGCGCAGTCGTCGATCGTGTTGGCGACGGTCGCGTTGCCATCGGCCGTGTTGTCGTCGATCGTGTCGATCGCACCGCCGCCGCTCGCGCCGCCGCCGCTCGCGCCGCCGCTGCCGATGCGGACGAGCGATCTCCACGAAGCCTGTCCCCGGCGCGCAAGGACTCGGCCTGGACCGTGACGATCAGATCGATCGGCGAGCGCTGCACGGACGAGCCACGCAAGATCTCCTGAGCCATCACGACCATGGCATTCGCGCGATCGAAACGGCTCACCGGCGCACGAATCGCATCCGCCAGACGATCCGGTGCGGTCGCGCCACCTGCGAGGTCACGTGACGTCGCCGGTTCCGCGGAACCGCGGTTGTTGGGAGTTGGGGTTGTCGTTCCGCGTCCGGGGTCTGGCGTGAGGCGATCTTGCAGCTCGGGTTCCGCCACTCGATCCGCGAGATCAGGCAACCTCGCCGGTTCCGCGGAACCGCGGTCGAGAGAAGCCGAGATCGGTGATCCGTGTCCGGGGTCTGGCGTGAGGCGATCTTGGAGCTGCGATTCCGCTTCGCGACCCGCCAGATCCGGTTTGGTCTGCAAGCCTACCGAGGCGGTGGCTGTTGTTTGTGACGTCACGGCCTCCCGCTGCGACCCGGTCACCAGATCGGCGGAGGGCGCCGGTCCCGCGGAACCGCTCGCACGACATCGCTCCTTGGCAACACGTTCGAGCGCGGCCCACACGAGCGCGGCTTCCTCGGGATGGAGCGTGGCCGTGATGCGGACCATCCCGTCATCGAGCTCGCGCCGCGTGACGTGTCGGCGCTGACGATCATCGGAGGGCGTCGTGTCGGCATCGTGGCGCTCGACCGAGGCGTAGAGCCGGCAGATCTTCTCGAGCTGGGCACCGGTCGCATAGCGAGCCTGCTCGAGCAGACGCGCTTCGTTGGCGGGCGTCGCCACCCGGGTCATCGCACGCACCTTGGAGTACGACATCTCACCGCGCCGGAGCGCATCGTCGATCAAAGGCAGCTCGCCCAAGCGGTTTGCCACCCGGACGTGCTCGCGCGCGGTCCGACCGTCCCAACCGACCCGCCAACTGAGCCAGTGCGCGCACGACATCGCGCCGGCGCGATACCAGCCGCCAACCTGATCGAACTCCCGAAGGTCGGTGAGCAGGCGATGGGTCGCCGCATCGAGGTGGGCGGCGTGCATCGCGATCTGCTCGCCGAGCAGCTCGATCTCCAGCTGTTCGCTCCTCATTAACGATCTCTACAACACCGGTCTGACAACAAGACCGAGTCGGATCGGTCACGATCCGGAAAGATCTCCGACGACAACCGCCATCGACGCCACGTGCTCGGCTCTCGCAGACTGTAGATCTGAATACGATGCCAACTGCGAACGCGTTGTCCGGCGATCCGGACACGAGGTGGCATGGGACCCCGCGCGACCAGGGCCGGAGTCGAGTAGGCATCGCGATGCTGTGTGGTGGAGAGGAGCCGCACGAGCAGCATTGCGACTAGCGCACCGGGTGCAGGATCACGAAGGTGCGACCGCGACGCCCGCGGACGTACTCGACGGTGTAGCGGTTGCCGCGCCGATCGACCCAAACTTCGGAACCATCGGCGGTGTTACCGGACTCCTGGTAGCTATCGCTATCGTCGGTGGCGTCGTCGTAGCCGCCGTCACCGTCGTAGCCGCTGCCTTCGTCGTAGCCGCTGCCGTCGTCGTAGCCGCCGCCGTCGTCGTAGCTGCCGCCGTCGTCGTAGCCGCCATCGTCGCCCCACGGATCGGGTCGGCGCGAGTGATCGGGATCGGGCTGGGGCTGGGGCTCGGGCTGCTTCGGCTGCTTGGTTCGCCGGCGAGCGCAGACCGACCGCGGCCGCGACCATCCGGTACGAGTTCTGCGTCCGTGCACCGTTACCGCACAGCCGGGGCGAGCTCTCGCCGCACGGCACGTCGGCATCGACGAAATGTCGTGGGCCACAGCGATCGAGGAAGTAGCTCATCACGTCGCCGCACTTGTACGTGTGGTCGAGACCGAGCGCGTGCGACACCTCGTGCACGGTGACGGCGCACAGGTTCTGGACGTCGTGCTCGCCGGTGCCGACCTGCGAGAAGATGTGGACCACCGCATCGGGCTGGACGCGGCCCGGCATGTAGGGACCGACGCCGTTGGTCGTGCGGTCGTCGAGGCCGAGCATCGACGCGCGCCCGCCGATCACGGCGGTGATGTGGGAGCCACGCGGTTCGGTGGTGACGACGTCGATCGCGAACGGCGAGAACTGGGTCTTCACGCACGCCACGATCGAGTTCCACGCGCGCGCACCGCCACCGAACTGCGGGACCTCGACGTCCTCGCCGTCGTGCGCGAACACGCCGCCTCCGCCGTGGAGGTACAGGGTCACCGGTCGGGGTGCAGCCTCGGCGTTTGCAGCGCGCGTGGCGGCGATCACGAAGACGGTGAGAAGGAGGAAGGTTCGCGCGACGAACGAACGAAGGTAGGTGTACGACACGCCGGAACAAACGTGCGGCCGGCGTGCCACCTCGGGAGATCACCGTGACGATCGCAAGTAGGCCGCCGCACACGATTCCGCGTCGTTCACACGACGTAACGAACGCCCGTCCTGCAAGAACGGCAGGACGACCTGCGGGTCCTGCAGAGCGATGAGTGATTCCGCAGGTCGTCCTACCAAGCCTGAGATCCCGAGTCGTGGCGTGAGCCAACGCACGAGCGCGGGATACATCTCGCGGGCCGCGCGACTTCCGACCACCGCCCCGACGTGCCCGCCGGGTACCTGCAGTGTCTCGGTGTCGCGCGAGCCCACGAGGGAGAGCAGCGCGGTAGCCGCCGGGGGCGGACAGATCGCGTCGCGCGATGCGGTGATCACGAGCGTGGGGCACGTGATCGCCGACAGCGGCGCGGCGCGTCCGTTCGCGCGGTGGCATCCCGCGACAAGTTGGTTGTCCTGATACATCTCGTTGATGTAGCGGCGGTACGCGGCGGCCGGGAACGCGATGTTGTCGCTGGCCCACGCGTCGAGCGCGAGAAACGCAGCGCGCGCCTTGTCGTCGAGCGCGAGGTCGGGCGTCGACACCAGCTTCGCGAGGTCGACCGTCGGGCGCAGCGCGGTGAACCCGGCCTGCATCTGGCTCGGCGCGACGTTGCCGGCATCGGCGATCGCGTCGGCATCGAACCACCGCGGGTCGACCATCTCGCGCAGGCGTCCGCCCTGCGAAAAGTCGATCGGCGCGGCCAGCGTGATCAGCGCGGCGAGCGTGTCGGGGTGCTGCGCGGCATGGATCGCGGTCAGCGTCCCACCCATGCAGTACCCGAACAGGCCGAGCTTCGAGGCGCCGGTCTCGCGCTGGACTCGACGCGTCGCGCGCGCGAGACGACGCAGTACCGCGTCCCAGTCGAGGTAGCGGTCCTCGGGCTGGGGAATCCCCCAGTCGAGGAGCCAGGTCTCGATGCCCGCGGCCACCAGCGCCTCGACGAGCGAGGCCCCGGGACGCAGGTCCATCACGTACCAGCGGTTGATGAGCGAGGGGATCAGGAGCAGCGGCACCCCCTGAGCCAAAGAATGATTCGTCGCGGGCGGGCGACCTTTGCTCGCCGCGCGCGACGACGCCGGTGCGGGAGCGAGGAACCGATACAGCCGCGCACCGCCCTCGAGAGGAATCTCGTCGCGGGGCGTCTGTGCGAGCGGTGGAGGTTGCGGGCGAACACCCGCGGTGTCGGCCCACGCGTTCGCGATCTGTCGGGACGCGGACAACACGTCATCGAACATCGAGCGGCTCCTTGTGATCTCCGGTGAACGAACGATCCGATCGCGAGGACCGGCACGCGGTCGCCAGCACGGCGACGGCCGGTCCTCGAAAGGGAGTCACTAGGCGTTCGCGCCGAGCTTGCGCGCGGCGTCGGTGCCGAGCTTGCGTGCCTCGGCCGACAGCTGCGCGGTGTACGAGATCGCGTCGTGCGCGAGCTGCGCCCAGGTCGCGACCGCGGACTGCGCGCGCTCCACGAGCTGCGCCTCGATCGCCGCGTATTGCTCGACGGCGAGGTTGGCGCGGGTGCTGGCGGTGTTCATCGCGTCACGGAAGCTGGTCCAGTACGCGCTCGGGTCGAGGGCGGCGTACTTGTCCATCATCGTCGTGGCGGACTTGTGGGCCTCCTCCATCGCATTGCGGAACATCTGCTGCGACTGCGCCCAGTACGCCATCGGATCGAACGCGGCGAACGGGTTGGCCTTGGGGTTGGGGTCGGCCTTCGGGGTCTCGGTCTTGGGGGTCTCGGTCTTCGACATGGGGAGAGTTCCTTTCGTGCGCGCCACCCTAGGTTCGGCTTGCTGCACTGTCAACCAGATTTTTGTGCAACGCAACAATGACTGACGCTGACAGCGCACATTTTCCTGTTGCACCGCAAAATAGGATCGCGATAAGAGGCGGACATGCAGAGCAAGCGCAACATCAGCTGGTGGAGAGAACCGACCCGTGGGCAGTGGGCAGCGTTTTCTGCGGCCTGGGTGGGCTGGGTCCTCGATGCCTTCGATTTCACGATCTTCCTGATGGTCGCCGGCGAGATCGCCAAGGAGTACGGCGAGCCGATCACCGCCCTCATGGGCTCGGTGACGCTGACCCTCCTGGTTCGCCTCGCGGGGGGCGCGTTCGCCGGGTGGCTGGCCGATCGCTACGGCCGAAAGCTGCCGCTGATGATGTCGCTGATCTGGTTCGCGGTGTTCGACGCCGCGATCTACTTCGCGCCCTCGTTTGTCTGGATCGTCGTCCTGCGCACGATCTTCGGGTTCGGGATGGGCGCCGAGTGGACCGCCGGCACCGCGATGGCGATGGAGAACTGGCCGGCGCGCAGCCGCAAGTTCGCCTCCGGCATGCTGCAGGCCGGGTGGCCGGTCGGCTACCTGATCGCCGCGCTGATCACCAAGTTCGTCGTCCCCGCGTACGGATGGCGCGCGATGTTCCTGATCGCGGCGGTCCCTGCCCTGCTCGTGCTGCCGATCCGGTTCATGGTCAAGGAGGAGCGCCACGGCGACGAGGCATCGCATGGCCGCCGCCAGAACATCTCGTTCAAGGATCTGTGGGCGCCCGGCGTTCGCAAGATGATCGTTCTCGGCTCGCTGGTGATGGGCCTCGGCTTTCTCGTCTATTACGGCATGGTGGCGAGCTACGTGCCGATGCTGGTCACCGAGCGCGGCATCAGCCTGAGCTGGGCGATGGACAACGTGATGCTGTTCAACGTCGGTATGCTGGTCGGCGTGCTCGCGGCCGGCGCGATCGCCAACCGCTACGGCGTGATCGTCGCGCTGGTGACGCCTGCCCTCCTGATGGTGCCGGCGCTGCCGCTCTACATCGGCGCTTCCACCGCCCTGCTGCCGGTCGGTGCGTTCCTCGGTGGTTGCCTCGGCGTCGGCTATTCCGGCGTGACGCCGGTGCTGACCACGAGCCTGTTTCCCGAGCACGTGCGCGGCCGCGCGATCGGCGTCGTCTATCACGTCGGCGCGATGGTCGGTGCGCTCGCCCCCGTGCTGATCTCCGAGCTCGCCACCGAGACCTCGCTCACGCTGTCGACATCGATCGCGTTGGTCGCCGGATCGGCGCTGGTGCTGATGTCGATCGCGATCCTCGTGCTGCGCCGCGAGATCACGATGCCGCACACCGCCACCGCGACGAAGATCCCGGTCGCCTATGCGCGCCAGAGCGAGCATCCCGACGCGCCGGCCGTCGACACGTCGGGGGTCCCGCTCGCCGAGCGCGGCTCGCAGCCGGCCGTGCAGCTCGAGCTGTAGCCTCGGGCGTCGTCGCCGCTACATCGACGTACGCGCAAGCGCAGGCGTGAGCGGATCACACGCTTACGCTCACGTCACGTGTACGCGCGGTCGTCGGCGCGTGCGTTGCGCTAGGACTTGCGCTTCTTGCGCGACGACTTGCTCGACGACTTGCCAGACGAGCCGAGACCCTCGCGGATCGCTTGCTTGAGCTCGTCGAGCTCGCGGCGCATCGCCGCGACGTCCTCGCGGTCCTTGTCGCGATCCTTGTCGCGATCCTTGTCACGATCTCGGTCGCGATCCTGGTCCTTTTCGGTCGCGCCGACCGCGGGCTGGCTGTCGGGGCGCCGCAGCGTCGGGCTCGAACCGCGCTCGCCGTTCCCCTCGGCTTCGCCCTCCGGCGGCGGCGGCGGCGCGGGACGCGGATAGCCACCCTCCGGAAACGGCGATGGCGCCGAGGGATACTGGTACGGCTGCTGGTAGCCCGTCGGCGCGAACGGCGTGCCCATCCACATCCGCGCCAGCGCGTCGCTGGCCGCGACCGGGAGCTGGGCAAGCGGGTTGTAGGCCGCGATCGACTGCACGCCGCGCTTGGCCTGCAGATAGATGTCGAGAGCGCCGGTCACGTACCGGCTGAAGAACTCCGCGAGGGAGTCGTCGGATAGCCGGATCATCTGGGTCAGCAGCTGGACCGGCAGGAACTTCGCCGCGTTGCCGCCCTCGAGGACGATCTGCACCAGCGTGGACTGGGTCAGGTCGTCTCCGGTCTGGGCATCGACCACGCGGAGATCGGCGCCGCCACGCACCTTGGTGGCGAGCTCGTCCAGCGTGACGTACTTGCTATCGCCGGTGTCGTAGAGCCGGCGATTGCCGTACTTCTTGATCAAGATCGGCGCCACCGGGGGACCCTACAAGCCGGGTTGCTGCACCGCAAGCGGAGTTTTTGCTGCGTCGCAAAATGCGATTGACATCGGCGGTAGGCCAGACGTAGCTTGCCGGCATGCAGCGTCGTCCCGCCACGATCCTTGTGTTGCAGTGCAGCACGATCTTGGCGGCGTGCAGCGGTGGGAACGCCGATGTCTGCACGCGCGATGACGAGTGCGCCTCGCACTTCTGCCGCGCGGACGGGACCTGCGGACCGGGCGAGGTCGATGGCGGCCTGCCCGATTCCGAGCCGCCGCCCGACTCCTCGACCCTGTGCACGCCGGATCACGACGGCACGATCGTGGCCACCGAGGTGCCGCTCGCGGCGGGCAAGAAGGCGACGTTCCGGATCTCGACCACCGCGACGTTCGATACCACCGGGCAAGCGAGCGGTACCGGCTCGCGCAGCTGGGACCTCTCGGGTTCGCTTGCCGGCGATGTCGACCGCGAGCTGACGCTCGACGCGCCGGCGGGAGCGTGGTGGGCCGGCGACTTCCCCGATGCCAGCTACGCGACCACGCTCGCCGAGGGCTCCGACCTGCTCGGCGTGTTCCGCGTCGAGGCCACCGGCGTGACGCTGCTCGGCGTGGTCAGCCCGGACGCCGGTGCGTTCTCCACCGAGCTCACCTACGACCCGCCGGTGACGATCCTCGCGTTGCCGTTCCAGGCCGGATCGACGTGGAGCTCGACCAGCACGGTGTCGGGGACGGCGCAGGGCGCGATCGTCGCGTACACCGAGCACTACGACTCGCTGGTCGATCAGGTCGGTACGATGACCACGCCCTACGGCGACTTCCCGGTGCTGCGGGTCGCCACGGACCTCGAGCGCACGAGCGGACTCGCCACGCTGTCGACCTCGCGCACGTTCGCGTGGGTCGCCGAATGCTTCGGGACGGTCGCCACGGCGACCTCGCAGGAGTTCGAATCGGCGAGCGAGTTCGACGATCCGGCAGAGGTCCGGAGGCTGGTCCCATGAAATCGAGCAGCGCGTTGGTGACAAGCGCGCTGCTGCTCGCGCTGGCCGGCTGTCCGCGGTTTCACGCCGAGCCGCTTCCCGGGGCGCCGGCCGATGCCACGTTCGTCGACGTCGATGGCGTCCACGTTCGCTATCGCGAGGCGGGTCGCGGCCCGGCGGTGGTGCTGATCCACGGCTACGGCGCGTCGAGTGCGAGCTGGCTCCCGGTGATCCCGACGATCGCGCGCCACCATCGCGTGATCGCGATCGACCTCAAGGGGTTCGGATGGACATCGCGACCCGCCGGTGACTACAGCCCGTCCGCGGAGGCGGCGCTGGTGTGGGGCGTGCTCGACAAGCTCGGCGTCCACGACGTCGCGATCGTCGGTCACTCGTGGGGCACGTCGGTCGCGATGTCGATGGCGGTCGCGCATCCCGATCGCGTGCGTCGGGTCGCGCTCTACGATGCCTACGTCTACGACGATCAGGTGCCCGGGTTCTTCCGCTGGGCGGAGACCCGGGGGCTCGGCGAGCTGCTGTTCGGGATGTTCTATCGCGAGCGGATCGAGGATCGCGCTCCCCTCGCGTTCTACGACGAGCGCATCGTCACCCAGGCGCGGGTCGATGCCGTCGAGGACGACCTCGCCAAGCCGGGCACGGTGGCGGCCGCCCTCGCCGTCGCGCGCACCCATCACTTCGCGACGCTGCATCGCGAGCTCGCGGCGTCGCCGTTCGGTGCGAGCGCCCGGAGCCGCGACCACGCCAAGCAGGTACTGCTCCTGTGGGGCGAGAACGATCAGGTGACGCCGCTGCGGTTCGGCCAGCGCCTGGTCGCCGAGCTCGCCGACGCCACGCTGGTGACCTATCCGCGCTGCGGCCACATCCCCATGGCCGAGGCGCCGCAGTCGACGCGCGACCTCGCGGCGTTCCTCGATCGCGATCTCGAGAGCGCCCCCGCCCCGGCACCGCCCGCCCCCGCGCAACCCAAAAATCCAACCGGCGATCAACCCGCTGCCGCGGCCCCCGACACCGGTGGTGGCGGAGGCGGTGGTGGCGGTCGCGGAGGCGGCACCGCCGAGGTCTCGCCCGACGCGTCCGCCACCGCGACGACCTCGCTCGAGCTTCCCCTGTCCTCCAAGCCGCGCCCGCAGCTGCTACCGATCGGCGCCGACCTCGCCACGCTCGGTGCCGAGCTGACGCCGCGGCTGTACGCGTCGCCGCGCGAGCACACCGAGCTCGTCGTGCACGGCTCGCTGCGCGTGCGCGACGCCCAGCTCTACAACCTCGATCTCGATCGCGGCCTCGATTCGCGCGGTCAGCCGGTGGCCCCGGTGCCACTCGGCGGCGGCCAGCGGCTCGACGCGATGGATCTGCGCGCGCGCACCGACGTCGCGTTCTACGCACCGGGCGTCGGCGTCGCCGTCAAGGCGCGCATCGACTGGCTCGACGATGTCCAGCTCGGCGGTGATCCCGAGCTGAATGGCGGCACGCCCGCGACCTCGTCGGGTCAGCGCCCGAGTGCGGTCGTGATCGAGCGCGCGTGGGGCGAAGCGCTGACGCCGTTCGGCACGCTCGCCGCCGGCCGCATGGGCGCGAACTTCGGCCTCGGCATGGCGGCCAACGGCGGCGACTGCGAGGACTGCAGCGGCGGCGATGCCGCCGATCGGATCGCGTTCGTGATGCCGGTGTTCGGCCACCTGCTCGCCGCGGCGTACGACATCGCAGCGCGCGGCCCGTTCACCGCATCGCGTGACGGCCGCACCGCGATCGCGCTCGAGCCGAGCGACCGCGCCGCAGGTCCGACGGTCGCGATCCTCAAGATCCACTCGCCCGCCGCGCTCGCGCGCCGCGCCGAGGCGGGCCGCGCCAGCCTCGAGTACGGCGCCTACGTCACGCATCGCAGCCAGGATCGCGACGTGCCCGCGAGCTACCTGCCGACCGCATCGACGATGGATCTCACCGGCACCGATCTCGTCGCGCGGGGGTTCTCGACCACGATCGCCGGCGGCTGGATGCGCGCATCCGGTTCGCGGTTCCGACTCGAGGCCGAGCTCGCCTACGCACGCGCCGATCTCGCGCAGCCGTCGGTGATCCCCGGCGCCGAGATCACGACGCCGGTGACCTCGCGCCAGCTCGGCTTCGCCCTCGAGTCGGATCTGATGCTCGGTCCCGGCAAGCTCGGGTTCGACGCCGGCTACGCGAGCGGCGACGATGCGCCCGGGTTCGGCGCGTTCCCGGTGCTCGGCGAGACCGCCCCGATGGCGGGCGCGTTCGACGGGCCGCAGGCCAACCCTCCACGCGACACGACCGTCGACAACTTCCGGTTCCACCCCGACTACCACATCGATCAGGTGCTGTTCCGCGAGATCATCGGCACCGTCACCGACGCGATCTACGTCCGGCCGCACGCGCGCGCCGGTATCTGGTCGGTCGGGCCCGGGCGGTTCGAGCTCGGCGCTGCGCTGGTCGCGTCGTGGGCCAACGAGGCGACGTCGACGCCGAGCGGACAGAAGGCGCTCGGCATCGAGATCGATCCCCAGCTGCGCTACGCCAGCCACGACGGGTTCGCGGCGACGATCGACTACGGCCTGCTGCTGCCCGGCGCGGCGTTCGACAACACCAACCTGAAAGCGAAGCCGGCGCAGGTGTTCCGGGCGCGCGTGGGGTTCGCGTTCTGATGCGCGCGGCGGTCTGGATCGGCATCGGCGCGCTGGCCGGATGTGGCGTCAACCAGACGCCCCAGCCGACCTCCAACCCCCAGCTCCCGTCGTGCGTCCCGGATCGCGACGGCGTGATCACCGCCGAGGAAGTCCCGGTCGCGTTCGATCTCACCGCCGAGTACTACGTCGGGCAGGACAGCCCGGTGACGCTCGCGGGCTCGGACGCGTGGGACCTGTCCGAGGAGCGCGCCAGCGACGACGTCGTCGCGCTCGGCCCCGTGCAACTCGGCACGCAGTGGTACGCGGCGAGCTTCCCCGGTGGCGTGTTCGTCGCCGATGCCGGCGGCGGGCTCGACAGCATCTTCCACCAGGACGATCAGGGCCTGTGGCTGCACGGCACCGCATCGCACGAACCGTCGCCGCCCGAGGGCAAGACGCTCGTCCGCTACGTCGATCCGATTGCCGTGCTGCGGTTCCCGATGACCGACGGCACCGCGTTCTCGGCCATCGGCGAGATCCCCGACGGCGTGATCGATGGACTGCCGTTCGTCGGCGCCGATCAGGTCGACGTCGAGGTCGCCGGCGAGGGTCGCCTCGACCTGCCCTACGTCCGGTTCTCGCCGGTGCTGCGCGTGCGGACCCACGTCGTGCGCACGCCGTCGACCGGGACCCCGACGGTGAGCCGCCGGTCCACCAGTTTCTTGTTCGAGTGCTTCGGCGAGGTCGCCCACGCCGACAGCAAGATCGACGAACCCGATGCCGACTTCACGGTCGCCGCGACGTTGCGGCGATTCGCACTCGGAGTTTCAGGAGACCAATAACCATGATGATCTGGGATCTTTGGAAGCAAGGCTTCAACGCCTGGGAACAAGCCACCACGCAGTACTTCGAAAAAGTCCTGTCCAACCCGAACGTGCTCGGCCCCGCGGGCTCGATGCTCACGCTCACGATGAAGACCAAGGCCGCGACCGACCGCATGATGTCGGCGTGGTGGTCGGCGATCGGGCTGCCCAACCGGCGCGATCAGGAACGCTCGCTGCACAAGCTCAACCAGCTCGAGAGCCGGATCTACGACCTCGAGGAGCAGCTCGCCACCGAGCGCGCCGCCACCAAGACCGCGCAGTAGCGAGCCGAGACAACAGAGGACGCCGCCATGGACATCACCCCACTGCTCGAGACCCGTCCCGCGCCCCGCGCGGTGTTCGATCGTCTGCCCACCCATCGCCACCGCGCGCGGTTTCACGTCCGCAAGGACGGCGCCTGGCACCCGGTGACCTGGGGACAGTTCGCCCAGCAGATCCGCGGCGTCGCGCGGTGGCTGATCGAGCACGACGTCGAGGTCGGCGATCGGATCGCGATCTTGTCGGCCAACAGCGTCGAGTGGGGTGCCGCCGCGCTCGGTGCCCAGACGGCGGGCGCCGTGTTCGTGCCGATCTATCCCGCGTCGACCGTCGACCAGATCGCGTACATCCTCGACCACGCCGAGATCCGGATCGCGTTCGTGTCGGGTAACGGGCTGACCGCGCGCCTCGAGGCCGCGCGCCAGACCCTGCGCGGTCGCGAGCTCGAGATCGTCCAGCTCGACGACCCCGCGCTCGCGGCGGCCGGCGAGCGCGATGCCGCTGCGCCGACGCTGGTCGACTCGCGGCTCGGCGCGATCGATCTCGATGCGCCCGCGCAGATGCTCTACACGTCCGGCACCTCGGGAAACCCGAAGGGCGTGCCGCTCACGCACAAGAACGTCGGCGTCAACGGGGCGGACTGGCTGCGCTGCAACGCGCCGCTGGTCGACGAGGGCCAGCGCGACCTGTTGTGGCTGCCGATGTCGCACATCTTCGGATGGGGCGAGCTGTGTGCCGGCAACCTGCTCGGCTGGGAGACCTATCTGGTATCGCCGCCGGAGATGCTCGATCTCCTGCCGCAGGTGGCGCCCGACGTGCTGTTCTGCGTCCCGGCGTACTGGGAGAAGCTCGCGCGCGCGATGAACGCCGGCGCGCAGACGCCGGAGGCTCGTCGCGAAGCCCTCGCGCGCGCCACCGGTGGCCGCCTGCGGTTCTGCCTGTCGGGCGGTGCCGGGCTCAAGGTCGAGATCAAGCAGCAGCTCCACCAGGCCGGCGTGTTCGTGATCGAGGGCTACGGCCTGACCGAGACCTCGCCGACGCTGACCCTCAACCGCACCGACGCCTACCGGTTCGACACCGTCGGCAAGGCGCTGCCATCGGTCGAGCTGCGACTCGCCGATGACGGCGAGATCGAGGCGCGTGGCGACAGCGTGTTCGGCGGCTACTTCAAGGATCCCGATTCCACGGCCGCCGCGTTCACCGCCGATGGCTGGTTCAAGACCGGGGACGTCGGGCGGTGGACCGACGATGGGTTCCTGCAGATCGTCGATCGCAAGAAGGACATCCTGGTCACCGCCGGCGGCAAGAACATCCCGCCGGCCAACATCGAGAGCCGGTTCGTCGACGATCCGCTGATCGAGCGCGTCGTGGTGTACGGCGACGCGCGCCCGTACCTGGTCGCCGCCGTGTGGGTGCGTCCCGACGCGGCGGTCGACGGCAACCTGCAGAGCGATGTCGCAGCTCGCGTCGACAACATCAACCGCGAGCTCGCGCGCCACGAGACGATCAAGCGGTTCTTCGTGTGCGAAGCGCCGCTCTCGGTCGAGAGCGGCACCCTCACCACCTCGCTCAAGCTGCGCCGCAAGGCGGTGTACGACCGGCTGCGCGATCGGTTCGAGGCGCTGTACACCAGCGAGTCGAAGCCCCGGACCGCCCAGACTCGTGCCTAGATCAAGCGTGTGGCGATGAAGGCCCCCGGCAAGAAGACCCCGATCGACTCGATCGTCTCGCTCGTCAAGCGCGCGCGCCGTGGTCGCCTGCCGCCCGTCGGCACCACGCCACACGCGGTGGTGTGGACCGAGAACAAGTGGCGGCTCTTGCGGTTCTCCCCGACGGTGCGCCGGTACCGCCGTCCGATCCTGATGGTGCCGTCGCTGATCAACCGGTGGTACGTGCTCGACCTCGGGCCCGGCCGCTCGCTGATCGAGTGGCTGGTCGCGCAGGGTCACGAGGTCTACTGCATCGACTGGGGCACGCCCGGTGCCGAGGATCGGTTCCTGACCTGGGACGACATCGGCGGGCGCTACCTCGGTCGCGCCGTGCGGCTGTGCGCGCGGAGCTCGCCGACCGGCGACGTCCACGTGCTCGGCTACTGCCTCGGCGGCACGCTGACCACCGCGTACGTCGCGGCGTTCCCCGAGGGCGTGGCGTCGATGCTCGCACTCGCCGCGCCGATCGACTTCTCGCAGGCCGGCGTGATGGCCCAGTGGACGCGCACGCCGACGTTCGACGTCCGCTCGATCCTCGGCGCGTTCGGCAACGTGCCGTGGCCGCTGATGCAGGCGTCGTTCAAGATGATGAAGCCCCTGCTCGACGCGCAGAAGGTCGTCGGCTTGCTCGACCGCGCGTGGGACGACGAGTTCCTCGACGGCTTCCTCGTCACCGAGCGCTGGGGCAACGACAACGTGTCGTTCCCGGGCGAGTGCTACGCGCGCTACATCGAGGAGCTGTACCGCGGCAACGCGCTGATGGCCGGCACGTTCTCCGTGCTGGGCCGGCCCGCACGCCTGACCGACATCCGGTGTCCGCTCCTGGCGCTGGCGTTCGCCGACGATCACATCGTGCCGCCGGCCTCCGCCGAGCCGCTGATCCAGGTCGCCGGTGCGCGCGACAAGCAGCTGATCGTCAGCCGCGGCGGTCACGTCGGCGCGGTGGTCTCGCGCAAGGCCGCCCACAGGTTGTGGCCGACAATGCACACGTTCTGGGCCGAGCGTCAGTAAACTCCCACGCATGATCGCGTTCCTCGGATCCGGCATGCTCGGTTCCGGCTTCGTGCGAGCGTTGCGCAAGCGCGGCGAAGTCGTGGCCGTCTGGAATCGTACTCCCGCCCGCGCCCAGGCCCTCGAGGCCTACGGTGCCAAGGCGTTCCCCGACCCCGCCGAAGCGGTGCGCGGCGCCGCGCGAGTTCACCTGTGCGTGTCCGACGACGCCGCCGTCGACGACATCCTCGAGAAGGCCCGCCCCGGGCTGCCCGACGGCGTGGTGATCGTCGATCACACGACGACGCTGGCGAGCGGCGTCGAGGCGCGGCGCGCGCGCTGGGCCGAGCGCGGGTTCACGTTCGTCCACGCCCCGGTGTTCATGGGCCCGCAGAACGCCCTCGAGTCGACCGGCATCATGCTGGTGTCGGGGGACCCGGAGGCGATCGAACCGATCCGTCCGGCCCTCGAGGCGATGACGGGCAAGCTCGTCGATCTCGGACCGAAGCCCGACACGGCCGCCGCGTTCAAGCTGCTCGGGAACCTGTTCCTCATGTTCGTGACCTCGGGGCTCGCCGACTTCCTGATGCTCGCCAAGGCGACCGGGGTCGCGCCCGAGGCCGCCGCGCAGCTGTTCGAATCGTTCAACCCCGGTGCCACGATCGCCGCCCGCCTCGAGCGGATGCTCGCCGCCAACTGGGACCAGGCATCGTGGGAGCTGGCGATGGCGCGCAAGGACGCGCGGCTGATGATGGAGGAGGCCGCACGGGCGAACCTCGAATTCGCCGCGCTTCCCGCGATCGCCGCGCGGATGGATGCGCTGATCGCCGAGGGGCGCGGCAAGCAAGACTGGACCGTGCTCGCGAAGGACGCGGTGCCGCCCCGGCCCGCGGACGGCAAGCCGTCGGAGTAGTCGCCTTCTTGCTACCTCACGTCGCTTCAGATTCCGATTCGTCGCGCTCGTCGTCGTCTCCGCGTTTCTCCACGCGTTGTGGAATGCGCTGCTGCGCGTGGAGCCCGACAAGGATCCCGGTCTGATCGGCGCGATCTCGGTCGCCGCGCTGTTCGCGTGCGTGATCGCGGGCGTGCGGTGGGCCGGCGACATCGGCGGTACCGGCGTGCCGTTTCCGACCGCGGCGTCCGCCCTCTACGGCGGGCTCGCCGGGGCGCTCGAGGCGATCTACTTCGTCACGCTGACCCGCGCGCTCGAACGCGGACGACTCGGGCCGGTCTACACCGTGTCGCGCGGTGGCGCCGTGCTCGTGATCTGGCCGGCGTCGATCCTGCTGCTGGCCGAGACCGTGACATGGACGTCGTCGACGGGCAGCGTGCTCGTGCTGCTCGGCCTGATCCTCGCCGGGGTCGGTGCGGGCCTCGCGGTCGGAGATGGTGGGCCGCGCGGGTCGAGCGGCATCGCGTGGGCGGTCGCGTGCGCCGTGTCGATCGCCGGCTATCACCTCGCCTACAAGGCCGCGCTCGCCGCCGGTGGCCGTCCGTCGGCGACGTTCGGTGCCTCGCTCGCACTCGCCGCCGCGCTGCGGATCGCGCTGCTGTCGCGCGCCGGCCGCGCCAAGCTCTGGAACGTCGTGCGTGCCCGCACCGGTCGCGTGGTGCTGATGGGGATCGTGTGCGGTGGGTCGTTCCTGATCCTGATGGAGGCGCTGCGCCTCGGCGGCTCCGGCTACGTGCTGACCCTGCGCAACGTCAGCGTGCTGTTCGCCGCCGGGATGGCGGTCGCGATCGGCGAGCGCCCGCACCGCGTCGAGGTGATCGGTGCGGCGCTGGTCGCGGTCGGCGCCGTCGTGATGGCGCTCTAGCAACCAGGTGCAAGCCACCCTGCCCGCGCGCCGTGGCATGGTTGTCTCCCGATGCCCGTCGATTGGACCGCCGCGCTCGACCACCTGCGCGATGCCGATCCCAAGCTCGTCCCGCTGATCGATGTTCACGGCGCACCGACGATCGAGCCCACCACCGATGCCGTGCGATCGCTCGCGCGGGCGATCGTGTCGCAGCAGCTGTCGGGCGCGGCGGCGACCACGATCTGGAAGCGCGTGCTCGCGCTCTACGCCGGTGCCAGCAACCGGCCACGATTTCCTGGAGCCGCGCGTCTGCTCGCCACGCCCGATGCCGCCCTCCGCGGCGCCGGGCTGTCGGCCGCCAAGACCGCCGCGCTCAAGGATCTCGCGCGCCACGTCGTCGATCGCCGCCTGGTCCCGCGCCGCATCGTCACCGCCACCGACGCCGAGGTCGCCGAACGCTTACTTCCGATCCGCGGCATCGGCCCGTGGTCCGTCGACATGTTCCTGATGTTCGCACTCGCGCGCCCCGACATCCTGCCCGTCGGCGATCTCGGGATCAAGAAGGGCATGCAGCGCCACTTCCGCCTACGAAAACTCCCGGAGGCCCCGCGCATGATCCGGCTCGCGGCGCCGTGGCGCCCGTATCGCACGGTCGCGTCCTGGTACATGTGGCGGCTGCTGGAGTAACGTCGACTCCTCGATGCCGTCCAGCGGATTCCAGGCGCCTCCCGGTTTCCGCGACAGCACCACCCCCGCCCTGAGCGCCGGCGAGGTGGTGTCGTCGACGTACCAGATCCGTCACGAGCTCGCGCGCACCGAGACCGGCATCGTCTACGAGGCGCGCGACATGCTGCTCGACCGGCTCGTTGCCTTCAAGCTCGCGTGGCGCGACCCCGGCATCCAGCCGCTGATCGTCGAGGCTCGCCGGTGCGCAGCTGTTCACGACGCGTGCGCCGTCGGGATCTACGGCCTCGGTCAGCACAACGGCGTCGAGTACGCGGTCGCCGAACGCGTCACCGGTCCGCTGCTGCGCGACCTGATCGTCGACGAGCTCGGCGTCGACAACTACCTCGCCAAGCTGCGCGCCCTCGCCCACGCCGTCGCCCGCTCCCACGAGGCCGGCATCGCGATCGGGGACATCTCCGGTAGCACCGTGCTCGTCGAGCCCGACGATCGGCTCGTCCTCGGTCGACTCTCGCTCTCGCAGGTCCCCGCGTTCGGTCGACTCGGCGAGATCTTCGCGCCCGAGGTCGTGCGTGGCGAGGCGAAGGCGAGCGACCCCGCCGCCGCCGAGGCGATCGATCTCTACGGTCTCGGTTGCGCGATGATCGAGATGGCGTCGGGTGCCGCGCCGTTCGCCGACCCAGCCGCCATCGGCACCCAGGCCGATCACGCCGCGGAGCGCGAACGTCACGCCCGCAAGCCACCGCCGCGCCTCCGCGACCTGCGCGACGATCTCCCGGGCGAGCTATCCGATCTCGCCGAGTGGCTGCTCGCCAAGCAACCCGAGCAGCGCCCGCCGTCGGCCCGCGAGGTGCTGCGCGAGATCGACGCCGTGATCGAACGCGTCGGCCGCAACACCCGCTCGATCCGCGTGCTCGTCGTCGACAACGACACCCCGCGCGCACGCCTCGGCTGGAGCCTCGCACGTCGCGCGCACGGCAGCGCGATCGTCGAGACCGCCAGCGAAGGCACCGACGCCGCCCACAAGCTCAACCGCGACGTCCCCGATCTGGTGTTCATCCGCACCAGCCTGCACGGCGTGATGACCGCGCCCGAGCTGTGCATGTACGCGCGCGGCCTCCGCGTCGAGCACAAGATGCACCTGGTGGTGATCGGTGAGGTCGGCGAGCGCGATGCCGCCGCGCTGCACGGTGCCGGAGTCGCGATCCTTCCCGACGACGATCAACTCGCCGAGGCGATCATCGAACGTGTGCGCGCGGTCGCCTTGCAGTCGCCGCGTCGGCGCAGGCCGCGGACGACGGTCTCTGGCTGACTACTTCATCGCGCGGTAGCCGTTGCACGTGGCGTCGACGACGTACTCGATCCCCGGCGCCTGACCGAAGGGCATCGCCGTCTCGAAGTCGGGGTGGTAGCAGGCCAGCACGTCGATCTTCGGCGCCTTGCGATCGTTGCACGCGGCCCCGATCGCGCGCTTCTCGTGCTTGCAGTCGAGTGCCATCTTCGCGTTCGGCGTGCTGACGCGCACCGCGAGCGTGCCTTTGTCGTCGACCGCCGTCCCGATGTACCGGGTGGTGCCGGCCTGGGTCTCGACCACCAGCAGCGCCAATCCGTCGGCGTGCTGCAGCGTCCAGGTCTCCGAGCGCTGGTCGGTGTGATAGCCGAACACCCACGACGGTGCCTCGGTCACCTGCGCCGGCACCTCGGGCGCGGCAACGATCGCGGGTGCCGGTGCCGCATCCGGTGTCTCCGAGACCACGCTCGGCGGCACGACCTCCGGTTGCTTCGCCGCAGGTGCCGGCCCGCATCCCGTCACGAACACACCGAGCCAGATCAGACAGCGCTTCATCCCCGACGAGCGTAGAGCGTCCGCATCGCCGCGTCGACCCGGTCGCAAGCTACTGCAGCCCGCGCAACAACTCGACCAGCTCGGCCGCCGTCGGGCGCCGCGTCGGATCGTTGTCGAGCCCACGGGCCAGGATCGTGCCGAGCTCGCCCGGATAGCGATCGAACACGCCATCCATCATACGACTGATGATCTCCGGCGGCGAGCTCCCGAACTCGTGTAGGGACCAGAAGATCTTCCTCTGCGAGTACCGCAGCTACCTCCGAGCAGAAGCGAAGTGCCTCGGCCAACGCCTCACGGGTTTGAGAGGCGACCCTCCGCGCCGACCTCCCCACCAGTACGCGAGATTCAAGCCGGTGATCACGACGCGTCCGTCCGCTCGATCACGTCAGCCGACCACGACTCGGTGTCGTCATCGAACGTCATCTCGAACTCGAAGATCCGATCTCGAACCCTCACTCGATACGTCTCGGGCTCTCGCGTGAACGTACCGTGGCTGTACAGAACGATTGCGGAAGCCAGGGCGAACGTGGACGGGTCGAAGTCCTCGGGAGCAATCAGATCGGCTTCGATGCAAGCCGTGACCTCATCTTGCTGGCTAGCCAAGGTCGTTTGCCCGACCGCATCGATCCATTCCGGGCGTGCTGCTTCCGCGAGTTGCTTGCGAAGTTCGACTGTCCGAGGTTGCTCGACGACCAGTGCGATCGCTGCTCCAGCCAAGTCACAGATCGTGAAGGGGATCGTCCCCTGCATTCGGTATGGACTGTCCTCGAGCTTGAAACTAGAACGATCGAACACGCCCCATCCGTCGCGCGTCTTTCCACCATCGAGTCTGGTCATTTACTAAACACCTCCACCGTCTCGCCACCGCGCCCCGGATACTACCTGGCCTGCTGTCGTCGAAGCTTCGTCACTCCACTGACATCGCCTTATTCGAGTCGCGACAGGTGCATCACCTCGAACGTGATCGCGACTCGGCCACCGACCCCGCGCTCGACGTTCATCGGATCGTCGTCGCGGATCGTCATCCCGACCATCGCATCGACGCCGAACACGGCGAGCGTGCGCGACCGGCTCTCGAACCAACCCTTGCCACCGCCCGAGGACGACGACTTGTCACGAACGACGAGGAGCGAGCCGACGTGGCCCCCGACGATCGCCGCGGGTTGGCCGTAGACGAGCGGGATGTTCGAGAGCCCGACGCGCCAGCCGATGCCGTGGTCGTCGTGCCGGGCGGGGAGCCGCGTGTAGTCGATGTCGACGGCTGCCGCGGCCTGCGGCACCCCACCGCCGACGAACCCGACGCTCTCGGTGATCGTGCTGCGTTCACCGGCGTAGCCGAACGCGACCGACACGCCGACCTGGGCGCCCTGCGCGCGGTCGTCACCCGCGAACCCGGCGTGCGCCTTCGCCGCGACGGCGAGGCAGCCGGTCGAGATCATCGCGAGCACGAGAAGCAACATCGAAAGCCGCATCACTTCTCGAACGGCCCCGCCCGCGCGCGGTTTCACCCGGATCGTGGGTTGCCGCTTGCTGCCGTTGGTGTGATCAGTTGGTCGCGGCCGGGACGATGTTGCCGGTGCTCGGCGGCGTACCCGTCAACACGCGGATCGCACCCACGGACCCTCCACCACCGCCACCGCCATCGTCGGCCGTGTTGCCCGCATTCCCGTCGGAGGACGTCCCTCCTGCGCCGCCGATTCCACCTGCGCCCCCTCCCTTTGAGCCTCCCGCCGCCGCCGTCGTCGGAGCGAACGGATCGGGATCGTTGCCCGGCCCGCCAGGGGTGTTGCCGTCGGCACCACCACCACCACCACCACCGGTAGCGAGCAAGGTGCCGCTCACGGCGATCGATGTTCCATCGATCACGATCATGCCACCCGCGCCACCGCCGCCACCACCACCACGCGACGTCGTACCGCCTTGGCCGCCCCCACCCGCGACGTTCACGATCCCGGAGATCATGACCGCACCACCGAGCAGGACCACGGCCCCACCACCGAGGCCACCACTGACCGTGGTGCCATCTCCCTTTGCACCATCCCCACCACGACAGCCACCGCGAATCACGTCGAACGGTGCAGTGCCCGCGCCCTCGGGAGTCCCTCCGGTTGCGGTAGCGCCGCCGTTGTTGTTTCCGGTGCCGCCAATGCCTCCGGTTCCGGCGAGGCTCCCGCCAGCACCACCACCACCCTTGTTGCTGTCGGTGGTGCCGTTGTTGTTCGCTCCACAACTGGCCGGGCTCGCGTTCGGTCCCTTGTCACCCGCAACGTGGCTCGCAGCATCGATCGTGCCGGCGATCGTCAGCGAGTTGCTCGCGACGAGCACGAGCGGCCGATCGCCGTCGACATCGAGCGTGCCGGAATCGAGCGTGATGTCCTGGGCGACCACGATGCACGCATCGGTCTGGCCACCGTTGGTCCAGCTCGCGGGGGGCGTGGTGAGGCACAACGGATCGCCGCTACTCGCGGTGGTGTCGAGGACGTTCGACGGCTGCGTCGACAGGTCGACCGTGTTGGTCGGCGCGGGATCGACGCACACCCGGAACGGCGACGTTCCGAAACACACCTCCGTCGTGACGGTGGAGCCGTCGGAGTCGGGGTTGGTTCCGTCCGTCGGGACGTCGTCACCACCGTTTTGGGCCGGCGAGTAACTGCACCCGACGGCGAAGATCAAGCTAGAGATCGCGATCCGCACGGAGATCAGCATAGTCAAAACCGACGAAGAGGCGAATAAACACCCGCTTCTCGTGTGCGCGAGCACACGCCGTTAACGCCCACGCAAACGTCCGCCACAACACCGAAACTATCGCTGTTGTAGACGGTTCAGGATTTCTATAGTCCGGCCGTGCGCTGCTCCGCTGTCCTCGCATGTGCTCTCGTCGCCGCCTGCGGGTCGAATCCGGCCCCGACGCCGGTGTTCGATCTCGATAGTCCGCTGACCGGCGCCGAATCGTACTGGGACCTACCCTTTCCCTCCGATCTCCGACTCCTCCCGAGCGGCGCTCCCGATCTCGGTGGATTCCCGAACCCGCGCGGCGTACCGATCCTCGACAGTCTGCTGACGGTGGCCGGCGATCGCCGCGGCTGGCCGGTGATGCCGGCGGCGTACTTCCGGTTCTCCGATGCGGTGCCCGCGCACGACCTCGCCGACGTCATCGTCCCGGCGGACGACGCTCCGGTGCTGTTGATCGACATCGACGACACGTCACCCGAGCGCGGCACCCGCTTCCCGATCGTCGCCAGGACGCTCGCGGAGGACGCGTTCGTGTCGTCCAACGTGGTCGCGCTCGCGCCGCGACCCGGCATCGTGCTGCGCCCGAGGCACGCGGTACGCGTACGTGATCCGGCAGAGCTTCGCACCCGACTTCGCTCCGGCACCGGCGTTCGCCGCGATGCGCGACGGCAAGACGCCCGCGGGCGCGCGCGGTGCCGATGCCGCGGCACTCTACGCACCGCTGTGGCCCGTGCTCGACGAGCAAGGCATCGACGACGCGCTGGTGGCGACGGTGTTCACCACGGGCGACGAGGTGGCGCGCCTGTATGCACGCACCGAAGGCGTCCGTGCGGCGGTCACCACGCCGACGATCGACGATCTGACGCTGGTCGGCGGCGACACGTTCGACGGGTTCTGCGAGCTCGCGGGCACGATCACGATGCCGCAGTTCCAGACCGGCACGCAGCCGTTCGACACCGACGGCCGGTTCGTGGTCGATGCCGACGACGTTCCGATGCAGCAGGGCACGATGGTGGTGCCCGTGACGATCACGATCCCCAAGACGGCGATGCCCGCCGGCGGGTGGCCGCTGTTCCAGTTCTTTCACGGATCGGGCGGCCTCTCGACCGGCATCGTCGACCTCGGTCACTCGCCGACGTCGGACGACGTCCCCGAACCGGGCAAGGGTCCCGGGTTCGTGGTCGCGCGCCACGGCATCGCCGCGGTGTCGGCCGCGATGCCGGTCAATCCCGAGCGCCTGCCGGGAGCATCCGAGGAGGCGTACATCAACATCAACAACCTCGGCGCGTTCCCGTACACGTTCCAGCAAGGCGTGATCGAGCAGCGCCTGCTCACCGACGCGATGCTCGCGGTCCAGATCCCGCAGGCGACGCTCGCTGGCTGCAACGTGCCCGCACCCGCCGGCGGATCGCATCACTTCGACGGCACCAAGCTGGTCGCCGGAGGCCAGTCGATGGGCGGCATGTACACGAACATGGTGTCGGCGGTCGAGCCGCGGTTCGGCGCGGTGGTGCCGACCGGCGCCGGTGGATTCTGGAACCTGATGATCCTCGAGACCGACTTCGTCCCCGGTGCGCGCGACATCCTCGCCGCCGCGCTCGGTGTCGACGAACGCGAGTTGTCGTTCGTGCACCCCGGGCTCGACGCGCTCGCGCTCGGCTGGGAGATCGCCGAGCCGATCGTGTACATGTCGCGGATCTCGCAGCGGCCGCTTCCCGGGATGCCAGCGCGTCACGTTTACGAGCCGGTCGGCGATGCCGACGAGTACTTCCCGATCCAGATCTACGACGCCGCCGCGCTGGCGTACGGCAACCAGCAGGTCGGCGACGAGCTGTGGCCGTCGATGCAGCAGACGCTCGGGCTCGAGTCGCTGAGTGGCGTGATCGACTACCCGGTGAAGGGCAACCGCGACGGCGTGACGCGCGTGGTCGTGCAGTACGAGGGCGACGGCATCATCAACTCGCACTACATCTACCGGCAGCTCGACGCGGTGAAGCACCAGTACGGATGCTTCTTCGAGAGCTACTTGCGCGACGGCGTGCCGACGGTGCCACCGCCGGGCGCGCTCGACGATCCCTGTCCGTGAGCGGTGCCGTCGGCCGACGGCAGCACGACATCGCGGCAGTCACCGAGCTTCGAGTCGGTGCCCTTGGTGGTCAGCGCGCAGGTGGTCACCTGCATCGTGCCGTCCGCGTTGGGAACGACGGCCGTCACCGCGCGCCCCTGATCCTTCTTGCACGCGCCGACGCACACCTTGCATCCGGCGAGGGCGACCACGACGAGCAGGACGAACGAGCGCATGCCGCGATTCTCTGCACCGCGACCGCGATGTCAATCGACGGGGAGTGTTACAACGCTCGCCATGCGACTTCGTCGGGAGGCGACGGTACTGGTACTCGCATGCGCGCTGGGTGCGTGCGGTCCCCAGCGGTTCGGACGCGTGGTCACGGCCGTGACCGTGTCACCCGACGATCCGCACCTGTTGATCGTGCGGACCTGCGACCTGGTCAACACCAGCAAGGCCGACCTCGACCAGATCGGCGTCGGCAAGTGCAAGCGGATCGGGATCCGGCGCTCCGCGATCCGTCCCGTTCCGGTGGCCGACGCTCGTGTGCTCGCACACGACAACCGCATCGTGACCGGCTTTGCCGAGCGCGATGGCGGCGGCGCGATCGTCACGACCTGTCGCCTCGGCAAGAGCAACGACAAGTGGGCGCTGCTCGACTGCGCCGACACCGAGATCTCGACGGCCCCACTCGACGCGACGCCCGCCGCTGCACCGCCTCCTGTCGCGCCCGTCGCCGACCCTCCGCCGCCACCCACAGCTCCCGGAGCCACGCCGTGACTCGCGCCCTCGCCCTCGCCTGCGCCCTCGCCCTCACCACCGGTTGTGCAAAGCGGTACGCCACGCGCATCGAGCTCACCGAGGCCGCGGCAGATCGTCGACTCGCTCGCGGCCAGTCCGACGCCGTCGAGGGCATCGTCAAGAGCGCCGACGCGAACGCGATCACCGTCGAGGTCGATGGCCAGCTCGAGCCGATCCCGCGCATCGACGTCGCGCATGTCGACCAGAGCGTCACCGAGCGCGCCATCACGGCCGGCAAGGTGGCGACCGCGATCGGCGCCGTGATGACGATCGGCGGCGCCTTGGTGTTCGAGTGCAACGACAACGAGATCCCGTTCTTCTGTCCGTTCACGTCGAAGCGCAACACGCTCGCGGGGCTCGCGTTCCTCGGCGGCATCGGCCTCGCCGGGATCGGACTCACCGCGTGGATCGGCGGCAGCATGGAGCACGGTCGCGTCGACCGGATCCTGGCCCCGACGATCGTCACCGGGCGCGAGAGCGGTCCCGGCGTCGGCGTGCTCGTTCGCTACTAACCCCATCAATCGCCTGGTCGAAGGATCGACACGGGCGAACTTTGGGGTTTAGTCGCCACTCAGAGCTGGAGCTTGCGCTGGACCAGCGCCTGCTGCAGACGCCGGAACGTCACGTCGCCGAGCTGGGACTTGCACCGGTTGAGCTGGGCCAGCGCGCGGTCGATCGCCGCCTCGGTGGTCAACCGCTTGGCATCGAACCTCGGCTCGACGCAGAGATTCTTCGGGAACTCCTGGACCACGCCCTCCCTGCCTTTCAGCTCGAGCACCGTCGAGAAGCTCCTGCCGACCTGCGACCGACGGAACCGCAGCACGGAGACGAGCCGCTTCACGCAAGCGCCCACGCTCGGCGAACCGTTCGACGTCTTCACGTTGGTCACCCGACCGGAGGGCGTCACGAAGAAGCTCAGGCGGAGATCGATCGTGGGGAGCGAGACACTCGGCCCACCCGCGAACGGCTCGGCGGCGCGACACGCCTGAAACCGGCGCTGCAAGCGATCGATCTGCGCACGGATCTCGGCCTGACTCGGAGCGCGGGGAAGCCGGCTCGCGGCGTCGACCGGAACGGGCGCGGCGTCGGCGATCGCGACGGCCGCATCGAGCGCCGTCGCGTCGCTCGAAACCACGGCGATCGCATCGGGTGTCGGCGCTGCGGCATCGACCGCGACGGCGTCGATCGACGCGACGGTCGCAGCATCGGAACTATTGCCGGCGTCGGCAGGAGCCGCGCCGCCACCGGAGCGCATCACCGCGATCGTGACGACGAGCGCGATCACACCGAGCCCCCCGATCCCGAGAAACGCGAACGCGCGCGACCGACCCGCGTCCTCGTCGACCTTCGGAGTCGAGGGCTCGACGGTGGCCGGGACGGGTACCGGCGATGCGACCGGACCGCGCGCACCGGGTGACTCGGCCGCGGTCGCCGACGTCGGTGGTGTCGCGGGCGGCGGTGCTGCGGGTGGCGGCGCCTCGATCGACGCATCCGGTGCCATCGTCGCGGGCACGTCGGAGGCCGCGGCCTGCGGCGCGTTGCCGGCGGTCAGGTTGGCGGCGGCGAGCGCGGCACGGATCGTCGCCCACGCCTCGGCCACCGACGCCGGCCGGTGCTCGCGCTGCTTGGCGAGGCAGCGCCGGATCGCCGCGTCGAGCTCGTCCGGAACACCAGGCCGGAAGCTCGCGATCAGAGGGGCCATATCGGTCTGCACCCGGATCAACACCGCGGCGGTCGACGTGCCGTCGAACGGCGGCTGACCGCAGAGCGCGGTGTACACGGTGGCACCGAACGAATAGACATCGGCACGCTCGTCGACGTTCTTGGCATCGAGCGCCTGCTCCGGCGCCATGAACGCGGGCGTGCCCATCGCACTGCCGGTCACCGAGTAGCGGGTGTCGCCGTCGAGCAACTTCGCGATCCCGAAGTCGAGCAGCCGGACATCCGCGACCTTGTCGTCCGCGATGCGGATCATGATGTTGTCGGGTTTGAGATCGCGGTGAACGATGTGCTTGGCGTGCGCCGCGCTCAGCGCGTCGGCGACGGGATCGAACGCGGCGATCAGCTGCGCGCTGCTCAGCCACCGCTCGCTACTGAGCTGCCCGAGCGAGGCGCCCGGGAAGTACTCCATCAGATAGAACGGCTCGCCGGCCGGCAGCGTCCCGTAGTTCTCGATCCCGATGATCGCACGGTGCCCGATCTCGAGCACGGCACGCGCCTCGCGGAAGAACCGCTCGACGACGCTTGGTTCGCGCGCGTACTGCGGGTGGAGGATCTTGACCGCCGCACGCCGTCCGAGGTCGACCTGCTCCGCGAGATAGACCGCGCCGAACCCTCCCTCACCGAGCTTCTTCGTCAGCTTGTAGTTGAGTACGACCGTGCCCTCGTAGCCCATCAGGTCACGTCACTTCCGGCAGCCGAGCAGGATCGCATCGTAGCGCTGGAACTCCTCCTCTTTCAAAAGCCCCTGGTCGACCAGCTCGCGGAGCTTCTTGCGCTTGGCGTCGTACTGCGCGCGGGTCAGCTTCGACGATGGACACAGCGGCGGCGTGACCACGAGCTGCGCGGTGGCATTGGGGGGCGGCTTGAAGCCGTCGAGCGAGAACTCCGCGATCATCGTGATCGTCGTCGCCTTCTCGTCGGCGGGGAGCTCGACCTCGATGTAACGAGTCTTGGTCTCTCCGGCGCCGAGGTCGCCGAAGTCGAACACCTTGTTGTCGATCGCCGGATGGCTCGAGCGGGCGCGCGCTGCCAGCTTGCGTGCGATGCCGCCCCCGCGATTCTCGACGGTGAGCCGCACGGTGGTGCGCTGACCGGCGACCAGCGAACCGCCGTCGGGCGCGAGCTTGACCACCGCGAGCTCGGGAGGCGAGCCCGCCGTGGCCGCCGAGGCGATCTGGATCAGTTTCATCTCGACGTCGCGATCGGCGACCGCCGGCACCCAATCGTGGGTCAACCCGGTGCGCGTCGACCGGACGTGCCACGGCGCCGCGAGGCGAAGCGCGATGTCGGACGCGCGGGGATCGAGGCCGGTGGTCGACCAATCGAGCGCGATTTGGGTCGAGCCGTCGGTCCCGATCGGTCCGCGCACCGTGGTCCCCCACGGCGTCGCGACCTCGAGCTCTCCGAGTACCTGCGACGGCGCGAAGCCCTCGCACGGCACGTCGATCGCACTCGACGGGATGTCCTTGTCTCCGACGACGCGTTCGCGCCGCGTCGGTCCCTTCGCGTAGCGGTAGTACGCCGGTACGCCGATCAGCGGCAGCCCGACCACGATCAGGCTCCCGCCGACAGCCCCGGTGCCACCCGAGCCCGGCATCGCGTTGTCTCCGGTCGCCGCGAGCACGATGCCGACGACCACGGCCGCCGCACCGGCGACCAGCGACAGCTGGCCGGGTCGCGAGAACTGCTTGTGCTCCACCGCGGTGACGCGCTCCTTGACGACCTCGTTCTTGCGGCACACGTGCGCGAGGTCGATCTGGAACCGGAACGCTCCGTCGGCCAGAAGACCACCCTGCCCCGGAAGCTCGTCGGTGCGCAGCGCGACGGTCGGGCTCGCGAGTGGGATCCGCTGCTGCTCGAGCTGTGGGGCCGTCCACTGGACGCACGACGCGAGGATCACGCACGCGATCGCCGAGGTCCCGAGCCGAGGCATGGCGCTATCTTCGCGACAGCGCCAGCAGAGTTCAACGCGTGCTACCGGTGATCGCGCACGATCACGCGGCCGCGACCCCGCGTGCGATACCGCGTCCACTCCGCACGACCGTCGTCGCGATGCCAGCGACCGCGCACCCAGGTGCGCCGCCCGTTGACCACCGTCCACGAGCCGCCGACGAACACGTAGCCCGGGCGTGCCGCCTCCCACGCTCCGGGCACCCAGACGTAGCCGTTCTGGCGGTAGTCCCAGTAGCCATCGACGTAGACGTAGCCGGTGCGCGGCTCCGCCCAGTGCCCCGGGTTCCACACCCACTGATCGCCGCGCGCTTCCCAGCGGCCCTGCACCCAGTAGTAGCCGGAGCGCTCGGGCTGCCAGTACCCGGCCCGCCAGGTGTACGCACCGTTGACGTAGGTGTGGTGGCCGTTGACCCAGACGTAGCCGGGGCGCTCGCCATACGCGTGATACTCGACGGTGGTGACCATCGGCGGCGGTGTCGACGCCGCGATGATCGCCGCCGCGGTCACCGCGACCGCCGCGACCGCGAGCGGATTCGCGCGGACGTGAAGGTGACCGGCGCCGCGGACGTAGCAGCCGCCGAGCGTGGCGACGACCAAGGTGCTCACCAGGAGTTTGCGCATGGAAGCAATATAGCGTGCGGAGCGGGCCAAGACGCCCGAGTGGCCCCGCGGGTGACGTGGTTCACGCCAAACGGCACGGCGGTCATGGCAGCTCGTCGCGATCGACCCAGCCGTCGCCATCGCGGTCGAACCGGCGCAGGCGATCGGCGGCACCTCGCGGGACCTCGCGCGGTCCGACCCTGCCGTCGCGGTTGACGTCGTAACGCTGCATGAACCGCCGGTACATCCGATCGCGGTTCGCACGTCGCGCCTTGCCGTGTCGCATGCGTTGGCGCGCCGCCGCCTGCGCGAGTGGTGCCGCGAGCTTGCGCTCGATCCGGCGCAGGGCACGGATCGCACGCACGCGTTCGCGCGGTCCGAGTCGACCGTCGTGGTTGGCGTCGAACCCGGCGAGCAACGCCCGCCGGATCTGCTGGCGGCGGGCGATCGCGCGCGGGTCGCGCATGCCGCGTCGCGCACCGGCGATCGGTCCCGGACGCGGCATCCCGCGATCGGCGCGGGGTGGACCGTCGTCGACGTACACCGGCCCACCGGGTGGGCTCAGCACATCGGCGCGAGCGAGCGAAGGAGCGAGAACGACACCGGCGAGACCGGCGATGACTGCGAGACCGGCGAGCTTCATGCCGGATAGACGCGACGGCGCGGCGAACGTTAAAGCGCCGGCGGTGACGGCGCGATCAACGACGACGCCGGCGAAGCCCGACCAGCCCGACCAGCGCACCGAGCGCGAACGCGCCGCCGCCGCTATCCCGCGACGACGAGCAGCAGCCACCGGTATCGGTCGGCTCGAGGAGCTCGCACGCGGCGGAGCAGGTATCCGTGCCGTCGGGTCCCTCGTCGCACTGCTCGCCGTCGTCGACGATGCCGTCCCCGCAGGTCGGCAGCAGGCAGTACGTGCGGCACTTGTTGGGCGCGTCGGCGTTGTCCGGTCCGTCGTCGCACTGCTCGAACGCGCCGTGGAAGCCGTCGCCGCAGATCGAGCGCCGGTTGGCGACCACGCACACGTCGTCGAGCGCCCAGCCACCGAGCTGGAGTCCCTCGTCGGACTGCAGGTCCCAGCGGATGTCGATGGTGTGGCCGAACGTGTAGCCCGACACCGCGAGATCCTGGAACCGCCACTCGCGATCGATGTGGTGTGTCGACGACCGCTGGCCCTTGTTCTCGGTCAGGTTGATGAACGCCTGGCGACCGCCGACGGTGACCCGCGCCTTGTCGAACTCGCTGTCCTCGACGGCGAGCCAGCGCCGGTACTGGAGGTGGACGTCGCTGTACTGCCGGACGTCGATCGGCGGCATCTGGAGGAACGAGTACTGCTTCGGGTTGTAGTCGCCGCCGAGTACCTGGGCGACGATCTTCGAGCCGGTGTAAGCGGTGGGTGGATCGGTGGCGCCGGTCCCCGGTGGCTCGCCGTACTCCCACGGCGACTCCGATCCGTCGCCGGTGCCGGTGGTCCAGCCATCCGCGAACGGGTTGGTCTGGTCGAAGTCGATGCAGTACAGCGGCACCGTCGAACCCTGGTAGATCATGTAGTAGGGGTCGGCGAAGTTGTCGGCGAGCGTGAGCTTGGACCCGTCGGTGAACCGGATCACCGCCTCGAAGATCGTCGTGCCGTTGATCGCGAGCGGCATCTGCGCGAAGTAGCGCGTGGAGCTGACCTTGGTCATCAGGACCGCGCCGGGTGCGGGCGATGCCGTGAAGCCCGGCTTCCAGTCGAGCCGGATGCTGTCGATCTCGTCGCCGGTGCACTGCGACGACAACCCCTCGAGGTCGAGCCGCACCACCGTCGACAGAGCGTTCTCGTCGAGCACGCCCGGCGCCAGGATCGAGCCGGTCGCCGTGCGCAGCCCGTGGCGGCCGAACGCGTCGCGGATGATGCACTCGTTGGGCGTGCCGTTGGATAGATCGCCGTCGTCGTCGTCGGCGGCGAGGACCTCGATCAGCGCGGTCTGGATCGAGCTCGAGCGCCGCAGCGTGGCGAGGAACAGCTTGCTGAGCAGCGGGCGGCCGATCGCTTCGCCGTAGGTCGCGAACAGCGCCTTGCGGAGGTCGAAGAACGCCCCGCCATAGATGATCCCGGTGGTGTGGATCTCGCCGACGTCGTTCGGAAACGTGGCTTCCGAGTCGGGCGGATCGAGCTCGCGCAGCGGATCGTCGGTGAGGAAGAACCCGCGGCCCATCCCCGAGTCGTTCGTGATCATGGTGGCGAGCGTGTCGGCCGCACCCTCGCTCATCGCGCCGTCGAACGCGCCGACGCCCTCGATGATCTCGCTGGCATGCACGTGGTGACCGAACTCGTGATAGACGACGTCCTCGATCCGCGCGGTGTTCTCGCAGTTCTCGTTGGCGATGAAGAAGTTGATCGCCTTGCCGTCGTAGAACGCGTTGCAGTTGTTCGGCAGGTTGACGTTGGTCGTCATCGGATCGTCGAGCGTCGGCATGTCCGGATCGAGGTTGGCGCGGACGTACTCCTTGACGGTGTTGACCGACACGAACGCCACGAGCTGCGCGTCGAGCTTTTCGTCGGTGCTCTCGTCCCATACGACGATTCCCGACGGCGAGATCGTGAGGTCGCTCCCGGCGAGCTCGCCCTCCCCAGCCTTGTTGACCACCGCGGAGAGATCGCCGAGCGGCGCCACGGTGACGGTCTGCGCGGTGTCGGGGCTCCACGTGATCCCGCCGCTTCCGGAGCTGGTCTGCGCGGCACCGGCGACCGTGAGGTGCGCGCGGTGGGCCGGGCGATCGAGCCGGCCGCGATGGGGATGCCGGTCGACGGTGCGGTACAGCACCGTGCCGTTGGCGTACATGTTCTGCTGGCGGACGGCGAGCGCCTCGCCGGTCGTCGGATCGACGTACGCGAGGTAGCGACCGTCGGCGCCACCGTCGATCTCGAACGGCACGGCGACGCGATAGCCGTAGACCGCGACGTCGCCGACCAGCGGCAACACGACCTCGTCCCCGAGCGCCTTCACCGGTGCGGCCGGCAGCGCGAGCTGGGCCCGCAGGTTCGCGGTCGCGCGGCGAGCGAGCTCGACCGTCCGCAAACGCGCGCGCGGCGATGGCGGCACGGTGACGTTCGGCAACGCCTCGCTGCCGATCACGAACAAGCGATCGTTCTTGAACCGGAAGCTGACCTGTCCGCCGACCACGCGGCGACCGCCCGACATCTGGACGAACCCGATCGAACGCTGATCGCCATCGGAGTGGTTCGACACCAGCACGAAGTCGGACATCGACGCGCCGGGCGCGAGCAGGTCGAGGTGGGCGCCGAGCCACTGCCGGGCCGCGGACGCGGCGATCGCCGGCGAGTTGTTCGCGCCCGGCACCGTGATGCCCTTGCCCCACATCCGGGTCGGCACGCCGGTCGCGCGATCCCACGCCGCGCGCCAGGTCAGCCCCGCGGACATCGCGAACCGGGCCCACGCACGACTCGTGCGGTGGTTGAACTCGAGCGTCGGCGAGGCGCGCAACGGCTTTTGGCCGAGGCCCGCGGCCGGCATCGCGGTCAGCGTGTCGGCGACCGGTCGTTGCAGGCGCGCTCGCTGGTGCGAACCGGTCGTTCCACGGGGCGCGATCGCGCTGGCGGAGGTGGACATCAGCAACACGCCGAGGGCGATGGCTCTCCCCACCTGGTACGACCGCATCTGGTCGATTAGAGCGCATTCGACCGGGAGGGCAAAAGGGGATCCGGCTGTCCCCGACTCGCCGTGTGAGGTGTTTCGTCGCGCGGGCGGCGTCTAGCCGGCGAGCACGAGCTCGAGCAGGTCCTGGCGAGCGTCGCGGACGGCCAGTCCCAGCGCGAGCTGGTTTCGCGCCCGCGCCAGGTTGTGGGCCGGGCGCGACGCGAACCTCGCTGGATCCCATCCGAAATACTCGTCCCGGAACGCGTCGACGCAGAACCTGGCCGCGAGCTCGATGCACACGGTCTCGAAGCCGAACACGATCGCGCGCCGTTCGTCGGCCGTCACGATCGCGTCGGCGACCGAGCGGAACCCGCGGATCGCCGCCGCGAACACGTCGCGCGAGAACGTGACGACGGCCGCATCCTCGCCCTGCGGGTTGCACCACGACCGCATCGCGTCGCCGAGCTCGAACGCCATCGTGGTGAGTCCGAGCGTGTCGAGGTCGACCAGGGCGGTCGCGCGGATCTGTCGATCATCGCGCCGGAACACGACGTTGGAGATCTTGAGATCCCCGTGGCCATGGCGGCGCGGCGTGTCGGGCAAGGGCGGAAGCCGTGTCGCCGTCGCGGCGATCTCGCGACCGAGCTCGAGCATCTCGTGCTCACCAGTGCCCTTCGCGACGTGATCCGCGAGGCGCTGCAGGTGCGCGGCGGTGTCGTGTACGCCGGCGCGTGCGAACGCGTAGGCGTGATCGAGATCGACGACCGCGCGATGAAACCGCCCGACCAGCTCGCCGGCGGTCTCGGCCCACGCCGGATCGGGGACGCGATGCACGGTCTCGCCATCGACCCAGGTCAGTGCCCGCCACGTCGAACCGGCGTGCGTCACCCACGGTCGGCCGTCGTCGGTGCGGATCAGCTGCGGCGTCTCGAGTCCGTGCGTGGCGAGGTGCGCGGTGACCGCCTCGAGGTCGAGGTTGACCTCGGGTGCGAACACCGGATGCAGCCGTTGCAGTACCGCGATCGGCGCACCGCCGATGCGAACCGCGTAGGTCGCGTTGATGAGGCCGCCCGTCAGCGGCACGAGCTCGGCGGCTTGCCACCGCCACGCCGCGGCGACCTCGGCGGGAACCAGAGAACGGGGCTCGCCTCCGGTCAAACCTACTGACCGCGGATTCCGAGTAGCTCGACGTCGAACACCAGCATCCCCTTCGGGTTGCGGCCCTTGTACGCGAGGTCTTGCGGGATCCAGAACCGGTACTTGTCGCCGACCGACATCACCTGCAGGCCATCGGTCCAGCCGGCGATCACGCCCGACAGCGAGAACTCGGCCGGCTTGCCGCGCGTCACCGACGAATCGAACATGTGCCCGTCGGTCTGCCAGCCGGAGTAGTGCACGGTGACCGTGTCGGTCGCCTTCGGGTGCGGACCACCCGGTCCCTTCTTGAGCACCTTGTAGAACACGCCCTTGGCGGTCTTCTTGGCACCCGCCGGCGGCGCGGCGACATCGGTCGGCACCGGCGGAGGCGGCTGCGGCTTGCCCTGCTGCGGCGGCTTCGGCGGCTCCTTGATCTCGAGCAGGTCGACGTCGAACACCAGCATGCCCTGCGGCCGGCCGGGCGCACCCTTGTAGGCGAGCTCCTCGGGGATCCAGAACCGCACGCGATCGCCGACCGCCATCACGGGGATGCCGTCGGTCCAGCCGGCGATCACGCCCGACAGCGAGAACTCGGCGGGCTGCCCCTTCACCACCGACGAGTCGAACATGCGGCCGTCGGTGGTCCACCCGGTGTAGTTGACCTTCACCATGTCGGTCGGCTTCGGGTGCTGCTTCTTTCCGCTCGCCTTGAGCACGCGATAGAACACGCCCTTGGCGGTCTTCTTCGCGTTCGGTGGCGGCTTCGCGACGTCGGGCGGAACCCGCGGCGGCTCGTGGCCCTTCTCGATCTGCAGGATCTCGACCTCGTAACAGACGAGGCCGTCGATGCCCGGCAACGGACGGCCGTTGGTCGACATGTCCTTGGAATCGACCCAGTACCGAACGCGCTCGCCGGCGACCATCGACGTCAGCATCTCCTCCATCGCCTTGCTCTGGCGGTACGGCGGCACCGACGCCGGGCGCTTGCGCATCTCGGTCGAATCGAACATCCGACCGTCCTTGGTCCACGCCGTGTAGTTGAACGTCACGGTGTCGTAGCTGTGCGCCGGCTCCTTGCCAGTACCGGGGTGGAGCACCACGTACTTGATCCCCGACTCGAGCGACTTCGCCGTCGCCGGTGGACTGGCGACGTCCTCCGGGATCGGAGGCGCCGGCTTGATCTCGACGACCTCGACCTCGTAGACCAGCGTCTCGGCGTTCGCAGACGGGCGGCCCTTGTAGCCGATCGAAGGCGGCACCCAGAGCATCGCCTTCTCCCCCTTGCGCATCAGCTGCATCGCCTCGGTGAATCCCGGAGCGGTGGTGGCGAGGTTGAGCGGCATCGGCTGCCCGCGTCCGTGGTTGGTGAAGAACGTCTCGCCGGTCGACTGGCGCCAGCCGGTGTAGTTGATCAGCACCGTGTCGTTGCGGTGCGCCTGCACGCCCTTGTCGTTGGAGACCAGCTTCTTGTAGATCAGCCCGGACGGCGTCTTCAGGGCGTCCGCCGGCGGGTTCTTGAGGTCGAGCGGTGGCTTGACCTGCGGCATCCGCGGGCGCGCCGGGGTGTGCGCCGAGCCCGAACCTGCGCCCGAGCCGGCGCCCGGGTTGACCTTGGGTTGGTTCTGGTTGGAGTCCTGGGTGCCCTTCTGGCAGCCGACCAGCACAAACGACAACGACGCGATCGCGACGGCTATGCGATACATGGCCGCCGGAACATACGCCTCGAAATCACGCCGCGCCAGCGACCGCCGCGAACGCTTCCCGGGTCAGGTTTCGGGTCCCGGCCTTCTCCACCACGACGTTGTCCTCGATCCGGATCCCGCCGAACGGCCGGAGGGCGTCGATCGAGGGCCAATCGATCAGGTGCTTGCGCTGGGCATCCGCGCGCAGCGGCTCGACCAACGCGTCGATGACGTAGACGCCGGGCTCGATCGTGAACACCTGACCGGGCTCGATCACCGAAGTGTTACGCAGGAACTGGTTCTCGCTGCGCGGGGGCGTCAGCTTCATCCCGACGTCGTGGGTCACGATCCCGAGGGAATGCCCGAGCCCGTGAGGAAACAGCACGCGGGTGATGCCCTTGGCGACCAGCTCCTCCGCGCTGCCCTTACCGATGCCGAGGTCGACCAGCGCGGCCGCGAGCAGCCGATGGCTGTCGTCGTGCAGATCCTCGTACGGCATCCCCGGCTTGATCCGCCGGATGATCTCCTGCTGCAGCTCGTCCATCTTGGCCAGCAGATCGCCGAACCGCTTGGCGACGGCGCCGGTGCCACGCACGTACGTGCGGGTGATATCGCTGCCGTAGCCGAGGTACTTCGCGCCCGCGTCGACGAGCAGCGACGTATCGCCGGCCACCCGCTCGGACGTGTACGCCACGTAGTGCAGCACCGCCGCGTGCGGCCCGATCGCGACGATGTTCTTGTACGGCGCCCACGCGTCGTCCTGTCCGCTCGCCAGCAGGTACGCGAGATGGATCTCGAGCTCGGACGGCGTGCCCTTGGCGAACTCGGCCTCGGTGCGCAGGTGACCGCGCGCCGCGCGCCGCGACGCTTCTGCCTGACACGCGATCTCGTACGCATCCTTTTTGGTGCGCAGCGCGTCGAGCGCGGCGAGCAGGTCCGGCGGATTCACCGCACCCGGCGGCGACACCCCGGGGTCGCGCGTGATCACGGCGACGTTGCCACCCGGCAGTGCATCCATCGCGTGGCCTTCCTTGACCTCGACGACCTCGAACTCCGACCAGAAGTGCTCGCTCTCGGGTGGCGCCTGGGTCTCCCAGAAGTCGTCGACCACGGTGCGGACCAGCGCCGGCTTCTTGCCGGGTCGGACCACGACGTAGGCATCGGCCTCGGCGAGCGGCACCCAGTGCGAGAACGCCGGGGTCGGCGATAGGGGCCACGCCTGGTCGTCGAACCGGTTCTTCGAGGTCGGCGCACCGCTGCACAGCACGACCGCGTCGAAGCCGTGGGCGGCGAGCGCCGCCTCGGTGCCGGTCTGGAGGGTCTCGATGTGCTTGGAGTAGGCCGAAGCGTCGACGGTCGTCATCGGGCGGAGCTTAGCGCGGCTTGACGACGAACGTCGTCACCGGCGTGCGCTCGATCGCGAACGTGCGGCCCTCGACGAGGTCTCCGACGACGAGACGCACCGACGGCACGGCGAGCACGCCGCGCTTGGGCGCGATCGTGAACCGCTGGGCGATCGAACGCACGGCGGAGGCGTCGATGCTGCGGAAGCCATCGATCGTCGCGTCACCGCGGAAGCTGGTCGCCGCCGCCGCGAGCCTGCCCCGTTGCGAGGCCGCCGAGCCGTAGGCCACGAGCACGGCACCGGCGATCGAGGGCAACGACGACAGCACGACCCTGGTGCCACCCGGCAGCGACACGCCCGAGGGGACCAGCGCCGCGTCGACCTTGCCGAGACCGAGTGCCGCCAGCGCCGACGCGGTGTCCGGCGCCGCGACGATGCGCGAGAAGTAATCGCGCGCGACCTCGCCGCCGAGCATCACGTTGATCGCGAAGTCGGTCTCGCGCCCGCCGACCGACGGCACGATCAGGCGTTTGTTCCGGAGGTCCGTGATCGACGTTGCCGAGCCACGCGCGACCAGCTGCCAGGTGTGGGTCGTGGCGCCACCGCGCATGGCACCGGCGATCACGGTGTAGCCGCTCGAGCGTGCGAGGTAGGTCGCATCGACGAGCGCCACCGTGATGTCGCCGCGCTTGACCGCTGCGGCGAAGTCGCCCGCCCTCGCGTAGACCCGACCGGTGCCGGTGCCGCCGAGCGCGCTGCCCAGCTGCGCGCCGAGCTTGCTCGCGAAGTCGACGCGCGCGGCGGTCGAGGGAAATGGCGCCGATGGCGCGTACACGCCGACGGTGATGTTGTCGGCGCGGGCGATCGATCCGAGCGCGATCACCGCGACGAACGCGATCACCATCCGGCGGATCCATTCACTTGCCATAGATCCGCTCCTTCGATTCGATCCAGCGATTGAGGGGCGCGTAGCGCGCACCGGAACGCTTGGCGCGCCGCCAGGCATCGAGCGCCTTGTGCGGCTGTCCCTTCTTGTCGTAGGCGATCCCGAGGTTGATCAGCGCCTCGGGTAGCTTCCCCGAGAGCCGCTCGAGCTGGGTGATCGCGGCGTCGACCTTGCCCTCGGCGAGATCGACCGCCGCGAGGTTCTGCAGGATCTCGTCGGTGCCGACCCGCGCCCGCGCGGAGCGCGCCGTCTGCAGGTAGCGACGCGCCTGCGCGTACCGACCGACCCGATACGCCTCGCGCGCGGCCTCGAGCGCGACCACGCGGATCGAGGTCTGGAGCAGCGTCGCGACCGGTCCACCTCTCGCGGGGATCGCGGCCAGCTTCGCGAGTGACCGCCGCGCCCGCCGCGGGTTCAGACCCTCGGTGAACGCGACCAGGATCGGCGCGGCCTGGGTGTCGGCCGGCGGCGGAAACGGACACTTCTTGCCGCTGACCGCCCGCAGCGCGCGGATCGCCCCGCCCTCGCCCGCGACCATGCTGGCGAGTGCGAGATCACAGCGCTTGTCGAGCGTCGACTCGACGCGTGCCGACGCGCGCAGCAGATCGACCGCGCGCGCACCGGCGCCGGCCTTGAGCGCGGCGAGCCCGGCGGCGTGGCGCGCGATCGCGAGCGCGGCCTTGTGGCGCGTCGCCAGCGCACCGTGCGCGTATCGCTCGGTGCGTTCGAGCGCCGTCACCGCGACCGCCGGATCGCCGGTGGCGACCTCGCTCGCGGCCCAGTCGAGCGCGATCTCGACGGCGGTGTCCCCTTTCTCTCCGGCCAGCGCCTTCTCGTAGATCGGCCGCGCCGCACCGGCACCCACCGGTGACAGCGCCCGGGCCCGCGCCGCGAGCATCTGGGTGATCGGCGACTTGTCGGCCTTGTACGCGCGGTCGAGCACGCCGATCGCGTCGGCGGCCTTGTCGAGCGCGATCCGTGCGATGCCGAGGTCGCGCCACACGACGGCATTGCCGCCGAGCTTGTCGGCACGGACCAGCAGCGGCTCCGCGGCCGCCGCCTCGTTGGCGGCGAGCTTTGTCGCCGCGACCGTCGCGAGCGCGTCGACGAGCAACCGCTTGCTGCGCGGCCGGCTCGCGATGTTCTCGGCGGCGGTCAGCGTCTCGACCGCCGCCTCCGGCTGACCGACCGCGAGCTGCGCGGCGCCGAGCACGGTGTGGATCGCGGCGTTGTCGGGGAGCGCGCGCACCATCGGTGTCAGCCGCGTGACCGCGGTCTGCGCTTCGCCCTTGGCGAGCAGCGCCTCGCCGAGCTCGATCCACCAGTCGGGATCGAGCTCCGGTCTCTCGGGAGCGCCGGCATCTTCGAGCGCCTCGAGCGCGCCCTTGGCGTCACCACCGCGCCGCAACACGTACGCGAGCCGCACCGTCCACCGCCGCCGTTTGGGCTCGAGCTCGCGCGCGATCGCGAGCTCCTTCTTGGCCTCGGCGAGGTTGCCACGCGCGGCGTAGGCCTCGCCGACCAGCGCGTGTCCCGCGGCCGCGGCCTTCCCACCGGCCTTCGAAGGCACCTTGCCGAGGTACTTGCGTCCGAGCTCGAGCGCGGCGGCGGACTTGCCCATCGCGAGCGCGCACCTGCCGTCGACCAGCCAGACCTCGGGATGTGCGTCGCCGAGCGCATCCGAGAGCTTCGCGAGCAGCGGGCGCGCTCGCCGGCAATCGATCGCGGCCGTCGCCCACGCGACCCCGATCCGGGCGCGCAGGTCGGTGTCGTCGTCGTCGAGCGCACGCTGGAACTCGCTGCGTGCCTTGACCGGCTTGTCGAACCGCAGATACGAGTCGGCGAGGTCGACGCGGTGGCGCGCGTCCTCGCCCGCGATCGCCTTCGGGCGATGCTGGAAGTAGGCCTCGAACGCGGCGATCGCATCGGGCCACCGGCTGGTGTCGTGATAGTGCTGGCCGAGCAGGAGCTGCGCGTCGTAGCGCGCCGGATTCTTGGCCGTGACCTCGACGAGCAGCGGGACGCCGGTCGCGGTGTCTCCCGACAGCACGAGCTGCGAACCGAGCGCGGTCAGCACGTCCTCGTCGGTCGGCGCCAGCGCGCGCGCCTTGCGCATCAGCTCGATGCCGCGGGCGTATTGCTTGCGCGCCGCGTACACCGCCGACCTCAGCACGTAGGCATCCACTCGCCGCGGATTGAGCGCGATCGCCTGGTCGAGCGCCTTGGCGGCGTCGTCGAGCTTGTTGTGCTTGAGCGCGTTGCGACCCTCGTCGATCAGCGCGGCGCTCTCGTCCTCTCCCTGGTTGGGACGTTGCGCGGCGGCGGGGTGCGTTGAGAGCGTGAACGCGAACGCGAGCGCGAGCGCGACGCCGATGCGGAGCAGAGCTCCGCGCTCAGTACGAGTAGCCGACCTTGACAAAGAACTCTCTCCCTTCTCCCAGGACGAGTGGAACCACGAGGTCGTCGGGTTGCGACTTGTCGTAGTCGGGTGGCGTCGGGATCCGGTCCCGCGTGCCGATCAGGTTTCGAACTCCGGCGGTGAGATCGAACCCGTAGCGAATCTTGGGGGCGTAGAGCGTGAAGTTGAGGCCGACCCAGGTCGGCGAGTCCGGCGACGAATTGCCGTCGATGTCGGCACGCGACGGCCGCGGACCGATCAGGATCCCCTCGAGCGACAGATACGCGAGCTTGCCGAGCTTGGGCGTCGAGACGCCTGCACCGGCGGTGACCTTCGGTGCGTTGGTGACGATGCCGTAGATCAGATCCCCGCTCGCGTTCTCGGTGCCGACATCGGTGAACGCACCGCCGCCGAACGCGTACCAGCCACGGCTGTTGCGATACGACGCCTCGGCCTCGAGCCCGCGCGACACGTACCGCGTGACGTTCTGGAACTGCGCGAACGCCGGATCCTCGGGGGCGGGTTGGGCCTCGATGATGTCGGCCGCATCCCAGTAGAACGCGCTGAGCCGCGCGGAGAGCCCCGCCCGCTTGAGCCAGCCGACGACCTCGAAGCTGCGGATGGTCTCGGCCTTGAGCAGCTCGGGGTGCGCGATGAAGTCCGAGCCGTCCTCGAAGAACGCCTCGAACGCCGACGGGTTGCGGAAGCCTTCGGCGTACAAGAGCTTGGCGCCGTACGCCTCGGGCTTGGACACGAACAGCGCGGCGCGCGGCGAGATCCGATCCTCGAGCTCGGAGTGCACGTCGGCGCGGACGCCGGCCGTGAACCCGAGCCATGGAAGTGGCTGCCCGTCGAGCTCGGTGTACACGCCACCGAGGTTGAACCGGTTCGGGTCGTCGGTGATCAGGTCGTTCGGGGTCGGGCTCTCGAACGCGGTCGAGCGCGTGTGGTTGTTCGAGAGCTCGCCACCGACGGTGACGCCGAGGCGGTCGGGCACCACGAGCTCGTAGCGCCCGCGAAGCTCGGCACCGATCGTGCGTGCGGACCCGGTGGTATCGAGCGGGTTGTCGACGATCGGATCGAACGGCGGCGAGTCGTCGGAGAACTCGTAGAGGCTGGCGTACGCGCGGCCGGCGACGCTCATGCGGTCGGAGAACGCGTGCGTGTGACCGCCCTCGATCAACAGCTGGCGATCGATCTGGTTGTAGGGCGTGTTGATCGGGTTGACGTCGTACGGCGCGAACGGCGACTCGCGATTGAACCGGAACGCGCGGATCTGACCGAACGTGCCGCCGTAGGCGCCGACCAGGCCGACCGTGTACGACTGCGATCCGTCGCTCGAGGCCGGGGTCCGGGTGCCGTCGAGCGCGGTGATGTCCTCGCCGATCCGGTTCATGAACGACACCGAACCGCGCAGCTGGCGATCGACGCCACCGGTGGCGAACCCGGCGCTCGAGATCACGCCGTTGATCGAGTTGTAGCCGGCGCGCCCCCACGCGCGCGGTGTCTCGGCGGCACCGCGGGTGATGATGTTGATGATGCCGAAGAACGCGTTGGTGCCGTACACCGACGACACCGGGCCGCGGATCACCTCGATGCGCGCGACCTCGTCGATGCCGACGATGGCGTCGAACCCGAGCCCCGCGAACGCGCCCCACGCCTCGTTGATCGAGGCACCGTCGACCAGCACCAGGATCCGCGTGTTGAAGTCACCCGGGATCTGGAGGCCGCGGATGCCGATCGAATACGACAGCCGGTTGTCGACGAGGTACGCCCCGGCGACCGCGGCCACCGCCTCTCCGATCGTGCGGTAGCCGAACCGCCGCAACCGATCGCCCGACACGACGGTGACCGCCGATGCCACGCTGCCGAGGCTCTGCTCGCGCTTGGCGGCACCGACGACGACATCCTCCTCGGCCTCCGACGCGGCGAACATCGTCGCCTTCGACAGCTTCTCGTCACTCGCCGGCGGGAGCGGCGGCAGGTCGGCGACGTCGACGGCGGGCTGCGCGCGCGCAGTCGATCCGGTCGAGATCGACGCCAGCGACGCCGCGAACGCGACGAGCGCGAAATCCCGGGTGCGTGTCACGCGGCCCCGCGACGGGGGGTCGTCCGCGTGGCCTGGCCGCCGTGCGGATCGTACTGACACAGCACGAACGTGATGTCGTCCTCCGCGATCGCACCCTCGGCGTAGCGGTCGAGCGTCATCACGAGCGAGTCGCGCAGCCGGATCAGCGCATCGCCATCGGGCAGCGGCTGACCGGTCAGCGCACCGCGCAGCCGGCGATCGCCGAACAGCTTGCCGGCCGGGTTGGCGCGCTCGACCACACCGTCGGTGAAGCACACGAACAGATCACCGGGTCGCAGCTGCAGCGAGCCGCGCCGGATCTCGATCGCGATGTTGCGATCGCCCAGGGGGTTGCCGCTCGCGGCGATGATGCTGGCCTCGCCGAGCACGCGCGTGTCCTCGAGTCGGATCACGTACGGGAAGTTCTGCCCGGCGTTGGCGTAGTGAAGGATGCCGCTCTGGGCGTCGAACACCGCGGCGAACGCGGTCATCAGCACGTTGTGCTCGCCGACCTGCCGGATCGCCGAGTCGATCGCGCGCAACACCTGCTCGGGCGTGAGGAGCCGCTCGTCGATCCCCGACAGGGCCTCGACGGCACCGCGTGCGGTCGCGGCGATCATCGCCGAGTGGATGCCGTGACCGGTGGCGTCGCCGAGGACGAGCAGCATCCGCCCGTTCGACAGCTTGCGATACGTCCACCAGTCACCGCCGCACGACGACGCCGGCATGCAGTAGCCGACGACCTTGAGCGCGCCGTGCTGGTCGAGCGTGTGCGGCGGCAGCATCGCCTGCTGGACCTGGCGCGCGAGCTCCATCTCCTTCTCGAGCGAGGCCTTCTGCGCCTGTTGCACGAGCAGCGCGTAGATCTCGTCGGCCATCACGTTGAACGTCCGCGCCAGCACGCCGAGCTCGTCGTGACGGTTGCCCGGCACGCGAAACGACAGATCGCCACCGGCGATCCGTTGGGCCTGCAGCGTCAGCTCCTTGATCGGTCGCGCCAGCCGGATGCCTTGCAATGCGGCGAGCACGATGCCGATCGCGAGCACGCACAGCGACACCAGCAGGCTGCGGTTGCGCTTGGCCTTCGCCGCGTCCTCGGCGGCCGCCAGCGACGCCGACAGCTGCTCGTCGAGCTCCTTGGTGGTCACGCCCATCCACAGCCGCCCCTCGGTGTGCGTGCCGACGATGATCGGGATGCCGTACACCGTGCCGCCGTCGATCTGCGCGTGGGTGACGTCGCCCGTCCTGGTGCCGCCGGCGAGCTTGCCCTCGATCACGCCGAGCCGCGCGACGTCGGGGACGTCGGAGGGTGGCTTGTCGACGGGCTTGCCGCTCCGGCGCGCCGCCGCGGACACCGGATCGCTCCAGGTCACGAACCTGCCGACCACGCAGTCGGTGTCGACACACGGCAACGTCACGACGATCCACTGGATCCGCTCGGGTTGCGTGGTCGCGAAGACGTGGTGCTCCTTGCGTTGGCGCACGAGGTCGGCGATGTCCTCCTCGATCGCGCGATCGAGCACGCCGGTGACATCGTTGACCTGGGAGCCCGACAGCGGGAGTGCGGCGGCATTGGCGACCGCCTTCGCGACCAGCTCTGCCTCGCGGATGATCGCGCTCTCGCCGGTGTCGTGCTGGGTCTTGATCTGACTCGCGGTGAGCTCGTTGATCGAGGTCGTCGAGAACCACGTCGCCGTACCCACGGCCGCCGCGACCACGAACGAGGTCGCGAGGATGAGCTTCACCGAGATCGGGATCCCGGCGCGAGCTGGGCGCGTCGCAGCCACCAACCCCAAGGGTAGTTGACCCTCCCCGACCGGCGCAATCCGCTGGCGGGGCAATGAATTACGGTTGTCGGCGGGTCGGGTTGGGGAAGCCGTCTACGACCCGCTACTCCCGGAGATCTCGCGGCCGGTCATCGCTGCACGGCGGACCGCCACGGCGAACAGCTCCTCGAGGGGGCCGGCTGCCTCCTCGCCTTCGATCAGCCGCAGCGCGCGCGCGATCGCCTCGATCGTGGAAACCCGATCGGGCGACGGGGCCTCGCGCATCCGCGCGGGGAGTGCTCCCGTAGGAAGACGCAACAGCGGCACTCCGCGAAGCGCATCGAGCTTGCGGTACATCCGCCGCGCCTGCGACCACGACGCGTCGAGCACGACCAGCTGCTTGGGCGGCGTGGTGATCGAGGTGACCGGAGCGCCCTCGGGAAACAGCAGCACGGCCCCGTCGAGCGGCGGCAGCGTCGTGGTCGCACCGCGAACGGCGCCGTAGTCCACCAGCTCGCTGTTGGGCAAGGCGAGGTGCGCGAGCCGGCCCGAGTTCGAGGACCGAGAGCGCTCGAGGTGATGCCGCACGATCACGACGTGGGTCCGCGTCGGAACCACGGGAATCGCGTCGCACAGACACACGCGGCGCTGCCAGCCGCAGCGTTCGCACCGGTCCGCGTCCGTCACGTCTTTGTTGCCGGACTTCGCTTCCGCGGTCTGCCTACCTGCTGGGCGCCCGCTCGCGAAGTCATCGTTGCCGGACTTCGCTTCCGCGGTCTGCCTACCTGCTGGGCGCCCGCTCGCGAAGTCATCGTTGCCGGACTTCGCTTCCGCGGTCTGCCTACCTGCCGGGCGCCCGCTCGCGAAGTCATCGTTGCCGGACTTCGCTTCCGCGGTCTGCCTACCTGCCGGGCGCCCGCTCGCGAAGTCATCATCGACAACATCGGAAGCCGACGTTGGGGAAGAAGAACGTGTCGTCGGCCAGCGTGAAGTCGAGACCGCAGGTCAGGCCGTCGACCGTGTTGTTCGACGCGCCTCCGCGCAGCGGGTTCTGGCCCGGTGCGCGCTCGAGCGCCCACTCCTTGACGTTGCCGCTCATGTCGAAGGCGTCGTCGCTGGTCGGTCCGTTGGCGAAGCACGACGCCAGCGATCCGGTGGGCAGGATCGCATCCTGATCCGTGCCACCCGGCGTGGTGTCGAACGGATCGCCGTTGCACACCTGCGGCTGCGCGACCTTCGGGTTGGACGCGTAGGCCCAGGTCCGCTCGTCGAACGGAGGCTCCGTGGTGCCGGTCTGGCGGGTCAGCGCGATGCCGTCGACCAGCGCGCCGTCCTCGGCCATGTAGACGCTGGCGATGTAATTGCCGGCCGTCGTCGTGGCGACGGCGTTCGCCTTGACCCACACCCACACGTTCTGCGGCGCGATCGTCAAGGTGCCCGCGTTGACGGTGCCGGGTGCCGTCTGGTTGAACCCGACGTGGATCGTGTTGCTGCCGGCGTTGACCGCCATCGCACGCACCCACACCACGTAGGTCGTGCTCGCCTGCAGGCTGAACTGGAAGTCGAGGCGTGCCGAGTTGCCCGGCGCATTGCTGCTGTTGACGTTGGTTCCGCTGTCGGTACGTGCCTGCATCGCACCGATCCCGGACACGTCCTGGAGCAGCGTCGGTCCCGAGAGGCCGTCGCCGGGCGCCCGGAACGTCCACGTGTCGCCACCGCCGAGCCCGACCGAGCCCGCCGTGACGGCGAACGCGCTCTCGGCCTCGACGTACTCGAACCCGGTCGCACCGGGTCCGGGTCGCGGATACGACGGTTTCGGATCGCACATCCGCTGCCACTCGTCCTCGCTGCACAGCCGCGCGCCGATCGACGCGCAGGCGGCCTCGGCCTGTGGGTGCGTGACGTTGGTCCACGGCAGCACGCTCTGCTTGCTGCACGCGAACAGCTGATCGGTCCCGCCGCCGGCCGCCGAGGCATCGGGGCGCGACGCCTCGTACTTCATGATCTGGACGGTGGTGCCGGGGATCGTCACCCACTCCTGACCGAGCAGGTCGCCGGTGTCGGCTCCCTCGTCGGTCTTGCCGTCGCAATCGTTGTCCTTGGCGTCGCAGGTCTCGACGGGGTCGCCGGTCGGCTGGCCCGGGTTGTCGATCACGCAGATCGCCGGACCATTGAGATCGGCGGGGTTGCACTGGAACGCTCCCGTTCCCTTGCACACGCCCGGGTTGCCGTCGTCGCACGCCTGGCCCAGGTTGGGCTGACCTTCATCGATCAAGCCATCGCAGTCGTTGTCGATGCCGTCGCACAAGGTCTCCTGCACGACGTTGCCGTTGCCGTCGGTCTGGACGTCCGGGCCGTAGTCGCACAAGAAGCCGTCGGTGCCGTGGCACGACGCCGTCGCCCCGGCGCACGCACCCTGGGTGAGGCACAGGTTGGAGGGTGGAGGGAGGTTGTTCTCGTCGGTCGCCGGGTTGCAGTCGTCGTCGATGCCGTTGCACACCTCGACGCTGTTCTGGATCGTGCACGGCCCGAACTCGCAGCCGTTGCCCGCCATGCCGTCGTTGTCGTGGAACTGGTCGTCGCACGCCAGCACCGTGCAGTTGCCACCGGAGCATCCGTTGACCGCGTTGGGCAGGTTGCAGACCATCCCGCACGCGCCGCAGTTGAACGGGTCGGTGTTGGTGTTGGTGTCCTCGTCGGTCTTGCCGTCGCAGTCGTTGTCCTCGGTATCGCAGGCCTCGAAGTCGGGGCCGGTCGAGCCCATGCACACCGTGCCGCCGGCGCCGTCGCACATCAGCGTGCCCTGCTGGCACAGGCCGGCGTTCGGATCGGCCCCCGGCCCACCTCCGCACGACCCCAGCGCGCCGACATCCTCGTCGAAGTTGCCGTCGCAGTCGTTGTCCTTGCCGTCGCACGACTCGGCGGCGCCGAACGGCGGCATCACCCCGCCGACCGGGCAATCGAGCGCCGTGCCGGTGCCGCAGTCGAGACCGCACGTGATGTTGCCGGTGGCGTCGCAGTGGAGCCGGCCGGCGACGCACTCGCCCACGTCGGTTCCGCACTTCGCACCGCCGCCGGGATCGCCGTTGTCGACGGTGCCGTCGCAGTCGTCGTCGAGCCCGTTGCACTCCTCCGGCTTCGCCGGCCGCGTGCACGTGATCGCGCCGTCGGTGCATTGCTTGACACCACCGGCACACTGCCCGACCTGGTTGGGACACGGCTCTCCGACCTCGGGCAACTGCCCCTCGTCGATGTTGCCGTCGCAGTCGTTGTCCTTGTTGTCGCAGACCTCGACGCCGGTCACCACGCAGGTCCCGCCGTCTCCACCATCACCATCGACACCGCCGTCGCCGGGGGCATCGCCGTTACCGTCGGTACCGCCATCGCCGACGTCGCAGTTGAGGCAGTACTCGTTGACCTTGCACGACGTCGCGACGACCGTGAGGGCGGCGAGCACGCAGGTCGCGAAGGCGAGCCGGAGCCCGCTGCTCACGAAGCACCTCCACCCGCGGCGTCATCGCCGCAACCGAGATCGTCCCGCCGGCGGCGCCGGCGGAGCACCAGCACGAGGCCCAGCCCGAGGACGATCGACCCGCTGCCGCCGCCGGTGGTGTTACAGCCACCGCCACCACCGGTCGTGATCTTGTCGGGTGGTCCGGCATCGGGCAGGAAGTCGGTGGGATCGAAGCACGACCCACCCATGCACACCTGATCCGGCGTCGGGCACGCCGTGCCGACGCACGGATCGTCCTCGCACGTCCCGCCGTTGTTGTTCGGGTTGCACCACTGACCCTGCGGGCAGTCGATCGAGTCGCAGCTGTTGGGGACGCACTCGCCCGAGTTGTCGTTGCACGCCTGGCCGAACGGACACGGGTGCCCGCACGGGTCGGTCTCGCACACGCCGAGCCGACACCGCTGGCCGGTCGGACAATCGACATCGGCACAACTGTCGACGCAGTTGCCCGACGCGCAGTACTGGTCGGTCGGACACGTCACGTCCTTGCACGGGTTGGTGACGCACTGACCGTTGATGCAGTTCTGGTCGGCGGAGCAGCGATCCGGGAACGTCGTGCAGTCGTCGGGCTTGCACTCGCCGGTCTCCGGGATGCAGATCAGCGATCCGCAATCGGTGACGTCGCAGACATCGACGCAGGTGCCCTGGTTGCCCTGCTGGTTGACCTGGCAGACCTGCTTGTGGCCGCCGACCGGCGGACAGTCGACGTTGAAGCACGGATCCGCGATGCAGAACCGGTCGCCGTTCGTGTCTTCCTTGCAGAACTTGCCCAGCGGACACGGGAACTCGGAGTTCGCGCACGGGAAGGCGCACTGACAGAACTCGGTGCACGACGAGCCGGGCGCGCACAGGTTGCCGTTGTCGACCACGCCGTCACAGTCGTTGTCCTCGCAGTCGCAGCTCTCCTGCGAGATCGGCTCGCCCTGACACACCTCGTTACCGTTGATGCACTTCTGGACGCCGTTGCACACGAGCGCGTCGGTGCAGTCGCAGTTCGGCGGGTTGTCGCACACCCAGTCCTCGTCGATGTTGCCATCGCAGTCGTCGTCGACGCCGTCGCACGTGGGGTCGTCGTTGGCCGTCGTCGTGGTGCAGCTGATCATCCCGTTCGTGCACACGGTCTGACCGACGCCACAGTTGGTCGAGCAATCGGCGGGCACGAAGTCCTCGTCGATCTTGTTGTCGCAGTCGTCGTCGAGCCCGTTGCACGTGTCGCACGCGCCACTGCATCCGGTGACCTCGAACTGGCACGGACCGAAGCTGTTGGGCGGTCCGACGTTCGCGGGACACACCTGGACGCCCGGCTGACAGACGTTCTCCGCGATCGGCGCTGGCACGTGGCCGGGGTCGCCGGGGTTGTTGCGTGGATCGCCCGCCGGGAACCCACCCGACAGGTTCGAGCACGCCTGCTGGATACCGTCGGCAACGCCGTCGCAGTTGTCGTCGAGGCCGTTGCAGGTCTCGGTCTGCGGCTGCTGCGCCGTACAGCCGACGAACACGCCGTTCTGGCAGGTCTCGGTGCCCTGGCAGGTGCCGGTCCCGCACGGGCGGGTGATGTCCTCGTCGACCTTGGTGTCGCAGTCGTCGTCCTTGTTGTTGCACTGCTCCTGCTGCGGCGAGCACGTGCAGCCGGTGAGGTCCTCGTCGATCTTGCCGTCGCAATCGTCGTCGAGGTTGTTGCAGACCTCCTGGAAGTCGCCCGGGTTGGGCCCGGTCGCTGCGTTGCACGCCAGGCCGGTGCCGTCGGCGCGGCACACGTTGACGCCGGTGCGCCGGCAGATGCCTAGCTTGCCGTTGTCGCAGGCGAGGCCCTTGTCGGGGAAGTCCTCGTCGATGTTGGTGTCGCAATCGTCGTCGAGCCCGTTGCAGGCCTCGGTCTTGATCGCGTCGGCGAGGATCGACGAGATCGCGAGCTGGAGCTCGGCCTCGTTCGACGCGTAGAAGCCCTCGTTGACGCCACCGACGTCGATCGCACCGCCGGCGTGCGCGATGCCCTCGATCTGCGAGTCACCCGGGGTGACACCGAAGCCGATCGGCTTGGTCTCGATGCGGTAACGCTTGCTGTCGACATCGGTCTGCAGCAGCGAAGCCGCGGCGGAGGTGGTGTCGGAGAACGACGTGCAGGTCTCGGCGCCGTCGGTGAGCAGGATCGTGATCATCGGGCGGCACTGCGAGAAGCAGCAGCAGCCGCTGCCGGTGCAGCTCGGGCTGTTGCTGCAGGTGCTCGGGTTCGGATCGCAGGTCGGGTTGCCCGCCTTCGGGATGAACGACTGGTTGGTCGGAACGTCGTTGTGGATCGGCGAGAACCCGGGGGCGTTACTCGGCCAGATCACCGTGCTGCCGTCGCTCGCGAGCTGTTGCCCGAGCCAGTACAGCTTCGCGCCCTTGAGCACCGCGGCGAGCGGCGTGAACGTGAACGGCGACACGCCCCAGATCTCGTTGTCCGACGTCGGGTCGGCACCGGCGGTCGACATCGAGCACGTGCCGCACGAGCCGTCGGTGACATTGCCGGCGAGATCGTTGTTGCCGTCGACGAGTGGGGTCAGTAGCTGGAACTCGCGGTCGGCCGCGGTGCACGAGCCGAACCCCGAGCACCGACCGGAGACACAGTTACCGGTCCCGTCGTAGGGGAAGCAGTCGAAGCCGTTGTTGCACAGCTCGCCCTGACCGATGCTCTCGTCACAGTCGCCACAGTAGACGCCCTGGGTCGAGCACTGATCGCCGCCGCTCGGCACCGGGAAACTGATGCCCGGGTTGCCGTCGGAGTCGAGGTTGGCGTCGCAGCTATTGGTGAACGTCCCGTTCGTGGTCTCGCGGAACCGCCCGAGCGCGAACTCCATGTCGCCGAAGCTGTTGACGATGTTGTTGATCGCGCACTTGGCGTGATTGAGACGGGTATCGGTACCACCGCAACTCGGAGCGCCCGATCCGGTCGACTGAGCCATCGATCCCGAGGTGTCGAGGATCAGGACGACGAACGGTTTCAACGGATCGCCCGCGTATGCCGGTCGCGCCAGCACCGACACGAACGCGGCCACCGCCAGCACCCCCAAGTGCTTCCTCATGACTGCGGATTATAGAAGCAAGCTCACGAAAAAATCTCGGGCTGACGTGACCTTGCGTGACCGATCGCTCGTTTTCGGCCCGTCGTTCCAGCTCCCGGTCAGGGCCCCCGACAACAGCGGAAGCCGACGTTCGGGAAGAAGAAGTTGTCGTCGGCGAGGCTGAAGTTGAGCTGGCAGGTCGTGCCGATCACCTCGTTGTTCGAGGCACCGCCACGCAGCGGGTTCTGGCCCGGGCTGCGGGCCTGGGTCCACTCCTTGACGTTGCCGCTCATGTCGAACGCGTCGTCGGTGCCGGCCTGGTTGGCAAAGCACATCGGGAGCGAGCCCGTGGCCAGGATGTCGTCCTGGTCGCCGTTGCCGGCGTTGCCGTCGGTATCGAGCGGGTCGGCGTTGCACGTGAGGTCCTGCGGCGTGCGCGGGTTACTCTGGTATGCCCACGCGTTGTCGAGGGTCGGACCGTTCGTGCCCTGCCGGCTGACCGCGATCGTGTCGACGAGCAGGCCGTCCTCGCGGAGGAACAGGCTCAGCGTGTAGGTGCCGGCGGCGCCGGTGGTGAACGCCGAGGTGACACGCCACTGCGACTGGTTGCTCGCCGACACGGCCAACGTGGTGCTCGGTGCACCCGCGGTGGTGCCCGGAGTCAGGCCGACGTACATCGACTGCGAGCCACCGGTGCCGCTGACGACCAGCGAGGCCGCGACCGTGCCGTTGACGCTGCCGGTGTTGTCGCCGAACGAACCCGGGTCGACGTTGCCGTTGCTAAGCGTGGCCGAGGCAACGCTCAGCTCGGCGTCGTTGGACCCCGACATCTCCCATAGCTCCGTGAATCCATTCGGCGCGCTGACGCTGACGGTCGTCGTCGAGCTCAGGTGCCAGGCGCCGATCGCGAACGCCACGGAGTCGACCGACACGTTCGGACTGGTCGGCGGGTTGGGCGCGTTGCTGTTGCCGCGATCTCGCAGGGTCGCCGCGATATTGGCCGCGTTGAACGTTCCGGCGCGCACCACGATGAGACCGCTATAGCTGGTGCCGCTCGACGACGTGTACGCCTGATAGCTCTGCGCACCCGCCGTGGTCGCGATCGTGAACGCGATCGAGAATCGACCGTCGTTGTTGCCGTCGTCGTGACCCTGGGTCGCGACCTGCGTGAAGCCACTCTGCAAGGTGTGCGTCGGCACGCCGTTGCCGGCCCGGGTCCAGGTCACGACGATCACGAGATCGCCGACACCGGTCGATGCGTCGGACACCGGTGCCAGCGTCTGCGTCGCCGCGGTCGCGGTACCGAGGACCGGAGCGATGATGCTCGACGACGGCGACCGCAGACGCGCCCAGATGAAGTAGTCGGTGCCCGCCTCGAGATCGAGCTGGTAGTCGAGCCGCGACGAGTCGGTCAAGGCATCGGAGATCAGCGGGACGCTGAACCCGTTGTCGGGTACCTGCATGAACGTCGTGCCGTTGAACGCCGCCGGCGACACCTGGGTCCACGCCTGCGACGCGCCGCCGATCGGCGTATTGGCGAAGAAGTCCTCGGCCTCGATGAACGTGAAGTCGGTGACGTCGGCGGTCGCCGGCCCCGACACCGGGTAGGTGACGCGCGGCATACACATCGACTGCCACTCGGCCTCGGTGCACAGGCGCGCCCCGATCGAGGCACACGCCGCGTCGGCCTGCGGATAGGTCACGTTGCTCCACGGCAGAACGTTCGGCTTGCTGCACGCGAAGTTGGTGTCGGTGCCGGTCGAGGTGCCGGTGGCATCCGGTTGCGAGGCCTCGTACTTCATGATCTCGACGCCACCACCGCCGGGGATCGAGACCCACTCCTGTCCGGCGAGATTGCCGGTGTCGGCGCCCTCGTCGGTCTTGCCGTCGCAGTCGTTGTCGAGCCCGTCGCAGGTCTCGGCCGGCGCCTGGCTCGAGCCGGGATCGGTGATCACGCAGATCGCCGGGCCGTTGAGGTTGTTCGGGTCGCACTGGAACGTGCCGGTGCCCTTGCACACGCCGGTCTCGCCGTCGTCGCACGCCTGGTCGAGGTTGGGCTGGCCCTCGTCGATCAGACCGTCGCAGTCGTTGTCGATGCCGTCGCACGAGGTCTCGGGAACGACGTTGCCGCTGCCGTCGGTCTGAACGTCGGACGAGTAGTCGCACTGGAACCCGTTGGCGCCCTGGCACGACGCGGTCGCACCCGCACACGCACCGAGGGTGAGGCAGAGGTTGGCGGGCGGCGGGAGGTTGTTCTCGTCGGTCGCCGGGTTGCAGTCGTCGTCGATGCCGTTGCACAGCTCGACGCTGCTCTGGATCGTGCACGGACCGAACTCGCAGCCGTTGCTCGCGATGCCGTCGTTGTCGTGGAACGTGTCCTCGCACCCGAGCACCGTGCAGTTGCCGCTCGAGCAACCCTCGAACGCGTGTGGAAGGTTGCAGACCATCCCGCACATGCCGCAGTTGGTCGGGTCGGTGTCGAGGTGGAAGTCCTCGTCGGTGTTGCCGTCGCAGTCGTTGTCCTTGGTATCGCACCCGTCGAACGTCGGCCCTTGCGGATCCGGCATACCGGGGATCGCCTCGCACTTGGTGCCTCCCGCGCCGTCGCACACCAACTGCCCGACCTGACACTCGCCGGCGTCGGGATCGCCGGCCAGCGGACCGCCGCTACACGAACCGAGCACCCCGACGTCCTCGTCGAAGTTGCCGTCGCAGTCGTCGTCCTTGCCGTTGCAGGTCTCGGCGCTCCCGAACGGCGCCATCTCGCCGCCGACCGGGCAGCCGACCGCGTTCGCGGTACCGCAGTCGATCCCGCACGTGACCGTGTGAGAAGTCGGGTTGCAGTGCAGCGTGCCGGTCGAGCACTCGCCCTGATCCGTGCCGCACTTGGCGCCGCCACCGGGATCGCCGTTGTCGATCACTCCATCGCAGTCGTCGTCGAGGTTGTTGCACTCCTCGGGCTTGGGGTTCTTCGAGCACACGATCGCGCCCGCGACGCACTGCTTGACACCCCCGGCACACTCGCCGACCCCGTTGCCGCACGAGTCGCCGACCTCGGGCAATGCGCCCTCGTCGACGTTGCCGTCGCAATCGTTGTCCTTGTCGTCGCACACCTCGGTCCCGGTGTTGATGCAGCCGTTGCCATCGCCGGTGTTGCCGTCGGTGTTGCCGTCGCCGTTGCCATCGCCCTGGCCGTCCCCCGTGCCGGCGTCGTCGACGCCGCAGTTGAGGCAGTAGTCGTTGACCTTGCACGACGACAGCGCGAGCAGGCCCGTGGTCGCCACGAGGGCGACGAACGCGAGCCGGATCACGCGTCACCCCGCCCGCGAGCCGCCTGGCGAGGTACGTGTCGTCGACGGCGCGATAGCCAGCCGATCCCGACGAGCGCGAACAACCACCCGGCGTCGCCGCCACCGGTGTTGCAGCCGCCACCACCCGCGGTCACGTGCTGTTCGACGCCGGCATCGGGCAGGAAGTCGTTGGGGTCGAAGCACGAGCCGCCCATGCACACCTGATCGGGCGACGGACATGCCGTGCCGACGCACGGATCGTCTTCGCACGTCCCACCGTTGTTGTTCGGGTTGCACCACTGACCCTGCGGGCAGTTCTGGGTCGGGCAGCTGTCGGGCACGCACTCGCCGGTGGCGTCGTTACATGCCTGGCCGAACGGACACGCATGGCCGCACGGATCCGCCTCGCACGTTCCCAATCGGCAGCGCTGACCGTCGGGACAGTCGACACCGACGCAGCTATCGAAGCACTGACCGCCCACGCAGTACTGGTCGGTCGGACACGTGACGTTCATGCACGGGTTGTTCACGCACTCGCCGTTGATGCAGTTCTCGTCGGCGCTGCACCGATCCGGGAACGTCGTGCAGTCGTCCGGCTTGCACTCGCCGGTCTCCGGGATGCAGATCAGCGATCCGCAATCGGTGACGTCGCACGCGTCGACGCAGGTGCCCTGATTGCCGGCGGAGTTGACCTGGCACACCTGCTTGTGACCGCCGACCGGCGGGCAGTCGACGCCGAAGCACGGATCCGCGATGCAGAACCGGTCGCCGTTGGTGTCCTCCTTGCAGAACTTGCCGAGCGGGCACGGGAACTCGGAGTTCGCACACGGGAACGCGCACTGGCAGAACTCCGTGCACGACGACCCCGGAGCACACAGGTTGCCCTCGTCGACCTCTCCGTTGCAGTTGTTGTCCTCGCAGTCGCAGCTCTCCTGCGAGATCGGCTCGCCCTGACACACCTCCGCACCGTTGACGCACGACTGCACGCCGTTGCAGATGCCCGAGGCCGTGCACTCGCAACCCGGCGGGTTGTCGCACACGTAGTCCTCGTCGATGTTTCCGTCGCAGTCGTCGTCGATCCCGTCGCAGGTCTCGTCGTCGGGGGCCGGTACCGCGGTGCACGACAGCATGCCGTTCATGCACACGGTGTGGCCGACGCCGCAGTTGGTCGAGCAGTCGGCCGACTGGAAGTCTTCATCGACGGAACCGTCGCAGTCGTCGTCGAGCCCGTTGCACAGATCGCAGGCTCCGACGCACGGCCCGACCTCGCCCTGACACGCCCCGAAGCTGTTGGGGGGCCCGGACACGGTCGGACACACGCGGGTCCCGGGGTGACATACGTTGGTCGTCGGGTCCGGGTTGTGGCTCGGATCGCCCGGGTTGTTCTGCGGATCGCCGGCGGGGAAGCCGTTGCTCAGATCCGAGCACGCCTCCTGGAACCCGTCGATCAAGCCGTCGCAGTTGTCGTCGAGCCCGTTGCACACCTCGGTGGTCGGCGTGTCCGCGGTGCAGCCGCCGAATCCGCCGAACGTGGCGAAGTCGCAGGTCTCGATGCCCTGACAGGTACCGGTGCCGCATGGGCGCGTCAGCGGCGGCCCCATCGTCGACGATTCGTCGATCCGGCCGTCGCAGTCGTTGTCGACGCCGTCGCACTGCTCCTGCTGGGGCGAGCACGAGCACCCCGGTACTTCCTCGTCGACCTTGCCGTCGCAGTCATCGTCGAGGTTATTGCAGGTCTCGTCGCACGGACCGAGATCGTTACCGCTGCCATCCTCGAGCCGGTTGGTGAGGGTGTTGCACGTGACCTGCTGCGCGTTGCACGCCACGCCGGTCCCGTCGGCCTTGCAGTCGAGGGTGCCGGTGCGCGCACACACGCCGAGCTGGCCGTTGGTGCACGCGTTGCCCTTGTTCGGGAAGTCCTCGTCGACGTTGGTGTCGCAGTCGTCGTCGAGGTTGTTGCACACCTCGGTGCGGATCGCGTCGTCGAGGATCGACGAGATCGCGAGCTGGAGGCTGGCCTCGTCCGAGGCATAGAACCCCTCGTCGATGCCGGGAACATCGGCGGCACCGCCGGCGTGCGCGATCCCCTCGATCTCGGCGTCGCCGGGATCCTTGCCGAACCCGATCGGCTTGGTGACGATCCGATAGCGGCGTCCGTCGACGTCGGTTGAGAGCAACGAGGTTGCCGCATCCGTGGTGTTCGGGTCGAAGGCCACGCAGGTCTCGTCGCCGTCGGTGAGCAGGATCGTGATGTACGGCCGACACTGGCTCACGCAACAGCAGTTGGCCCCCGTGCAACCGGGGCTCGGATCGCAGCTGGGACTCGGATCGCAACTCGCCTCGCCCGATTGTGGGATGAACGAGGTCTTCGTCGGGTCGTTGAAGATCGGCGCGAACCCGGGCTCGGTGCTCGGCCAGATCGTGAAGCTGGTCGAGCTCTCGGTGCCGTCCCAGTACAGCTTCGAGCCGTTGAGCGACCCGGCGAGCGGCGTGTTGCCCGCCGCTCGCCAGATCTCGGGATCAGCGTTCGGGTTGTCACACGTCTCACCGATTGGGCAATCCGAGTCGACGCTACAGGATCGAGTCGTCGTGACACTGCAACGACTGAGCTCGCACGTGTTGCCGGTCAGGTTGACCCACGCGTCGGCGGCGTCGTTGTTGCCGTCGACGAGCGGCGTGAGGAGCTCGAACATGTCGGCCGTCTCGTTGCAGGTCGATCCTCCCGGCGTACCAGCACCCGACGAAGAACAGCCGGTGGGAAACGTGTTGGCCGTGGTGTCTCCGCTCATCGACATGCGAAACCGGCCGAGGCCGAACACCATGTCGCCGTACGAGTTGACGATCTTCCGGATCGCGCACTTCGCGTGGTTGAGCTTGGTATCCGTTCCACCGCAGGTCGGAGGTCCAGACCCCGTTGCCTGATCCATCGATCCCGACGTGTCGAGCACCAGCACGACGTACGGCTTGAGCGGATCACCCGCGCGGGCGGGTGAAGTCAAAACTAGACCCATCAGCGTGGCGGCCCCGAGCCACGCGAAAAACCTCTTCATCGCCGGCCATGATACCGAACCGCACGACACCCCCCGCAATTCATGGGGGGTTCAGTGGGGTAGCGACCGGGTGTGGGCGCGACGACTACCGCGGGCGTCCGAGCAGCGCGCGACCGACCACCTTGAGCGCGAGGATCGGCTTCACACCCTCGAAGATCGGGAGCACCTGCGCGTCGGCGACATAACGGCTGATCGGATACTCCTCGGCATATCCCCAGCCACCGTGGAGCAGCTGCCCGAGCTGGGTGACCTCGACGGCGACGTCGCAGGCGAACAGCTTGGCCATCGCCGCCAGCGTGGTGGCCGATGGGTCGGACCCGTCGAACACCCGGGCCGCGGCATAGGTGATCGCGCGCGCGGCGATCAGACGCGAGGTCATGCGGCCGAGGTGGTACCGAGTGAGCCCGTAGTCACCGATCGGCTTGCCGAACTGCTTGCGCTCGGCGACATAACGAGCCGTGTGCTCCACCGCGGCCTGGGTCACACCGCACGCTCGCCCGCCGGTCTGCAGGCGGCCGGCGGCGAACCCGGCCATCTGGAGGATGAACCCGCGGCCGAGGCCGGCCTCGCCGCCCACCAGCTGAGAGGCCGGGACACGCCAGCGATCGAACGCCAGCGTGAACGAGTGCATGCCGCGGTAGCCCGGCGTGCGATCGGCCTTGCCGGTCAGCGAGCCGCCGCCGTCCTGCGTGCAGGTGAATTCGTGACCGTCGAACCGCGGCTTCTCGACGACGAACAGCGACAGCCCCCGCGCGCCACCCTCGCCCGTACGCGCGAGCAACGCGATCACGTCGGCGCGCCCGGCGAACGTGCACCACGCCTTGGCACCGGTGATCGTCCAGTCGGCTCCGTCACGCTCGGCACGACACGACACCGATGCGACATCCGATCCGGTGTTCGGCTCGGTCACCGAGATCGCCGCCATGATCTCGCCCGACGCCAGCTGCGGCAGGTACCTCTGCTTCTGCTCCTCGGTGCCGCCCGCGAGCAGCGCCTTGGCGAGGATCTCCGGCCGCGTGATCAACGAGCCCGCCGCGGCCAGCGAGGCGCGCGACAGCTCCTCGGTGGTGAGGATCATGGCCAGGTTGCCGAGATCGAAGCCGCCGTAGTCTTCCGGGATCGACAGCCCGAAATACCCGAGCTTCGACATCTCCGAGATGATGTGCTCGGGCACCAGCTCGTCGTGATGATGGATGCGCTCGGCGTGCGGCGCGACCTCGCGATCGGCGAACGCGCGCACGTTGGCGCGCACCTCGGACAGCGTCTCGTCGAGCGGCCACACCGGTGGTGCACCGGCGGCCACCGTGGCCGCACCGATCGCCTCGACCGCGGCCGGCTCGATGCCATCGGCGATCGCGGTCGCGACGGCATCGGGATAACCGAGATCTCCCAGCTCCAACGTCCGGGCGATGGGGCCGAGTCGGTGCGGGATCTCGGCCGCGAGCTCGGCGGCGGCGATCGCGGCAGCGGCCGCCACCGGTTCGGGTGCCTCGGCCAGCTCGGAGATCACCCGAGCCTCCGTCGCGGCGTACGCCACCCGGTCGACCACGACCTGGTGATCGTCGATCTTCGCGCCCTCCTCGGTCAGGCGTTTCGCCGCGTCGACGGCGCGATTCGTGAGCTCGGCTGCGGCGTTAGCGATCAGGCGGCGGTCGACCATGGCGCCTGTTTACCTTGATATCGGTGTGAGGTCGCCCGCGCACACCACCCGATTTACGCTGGTGCCATGAAGCACTTCGCCCTGGTTGTCCTCACCTCGCTCGCGATCCCCACGCTCGCCCACGCCGATCGCAAGATCGACTGCTCGAAGCATCCCGAGACGGTGATCGACAACGCGGAGGGTATCTATCAGTTCACCGGGAAGTGCACCAAGATCGTCGTCAACGGCGCCGACAACAAGCTGAGGATCGACAGCGTCGTCAGCATCTCGATCATGGGCGCCGACAACACGATCTCGATCGGCGGGGTCGACAAGATCGCGGTCATGGGCTCGGGCAACACGATCACCTACAAGAAGACCGTGTCGGCCAAGCGGATCAAGATCGGAAACCTCGGCACCGATAACAAGATCAAGCGCGTGAAGTAGCGGCGACTACTTCGAGACGCGCTTGCGCAGCTTCTCGCGGCTGGAGTCGAACGACAGCTTCTTGTAGATCACGAAGCTGTTCTGCGGATCGACCAGGTGCGCCCAACCTGCAACCGCCGCATCGATCTTGCCGTTGTCGAACGACAGCAAGCCCATCAGCCCCGCGAGCTGGTTCGAGGTGAACCAGTTGTGCTGCGCGGCATCGCGGATCACGCCGACCTTGCCCTTGTCGAAGCTCGAATGCCGCACGGCCGACACCAGCTGCCCGTAGGCCGCGTCGGTCATCGGAGTCGGGCCCGCGGGCTTGGCCGGGCGGCGGTCGTCGCTGGTGTCCTTCGAGGCGTACGCCGCGATCAGCTTCTGCGACGCCCCGATCATCTGCTCGAGCTGCGTCGCCTGGCGGCGCAGGTCCTTGCGCTCGTAACGATCATCGGCATCGTCGGCGAGGTCGACCAGTCGCTGCGCATCCTGATCGAGATGGCGCAGGGTTCGCGCGATCACGTCGATCTCGACGTTCGGCCGCCGCGCGCGCCGCGCCAACGCATCGAGGTCGTCACCCAGGTCCGTGGCCGCGCGCGCGAACCGGCGACGGAGGGCCCGGTCCTCGGAGCGGTGGGCGGTGCGGGCGAGCGTCATCGCGTTCGACGCCAGCTTGTCGAGCGAATCGGCGATCGCGGCGCGTTCACGCCCCGCATCCGCGACGGCGTGATGAGTGGCGAACGCCAACAACAAGACGACGATCGAGACGAGCGAAGCGAGCGAGCGGGTCATGGGGTCTCCTGGTTAGGGCGACGTGGGTATGATCCGGACCCGGTTCGCGGCAAGCGATAGATCGCGACCCCGTCAAGATTGGTGGCGAACGACGGACGCTGGGTGCAGCAAGCGTGAGCCTCGGTACACGGGCTGCGGTGGTTGTCGCTTTTGAACTGCACACGACTCACAGCAGGCGATCGAGCGTGTGCGCGACCTGACCGCCGTAGCCACCCCCGAACAGCACCGCGTGCGCCGCGAGCGGATACAGCTGCCACAGGGCGACGCGGTCTCGCCATCCGGCCGCCAGCGGCCACACCTCCTCGTACGCGGCCACGAGCGACGCCGACACGCCGCCGAACAGCGCCAGCATCGCGAGGTCGACCTCGCGGTGCCCGCCGTACACCGCCGGATCGATCACGCACGGCTCGCCGTCGACGGCCACCACGTTGCCCCACCACAGGTCACCGTGTAGTCGCGCGGGCGGCTCGTCGGGACCGAATCGATCGCGCTTCGAACGCAGCTCGTCGAGCCGCGCCCGCACGTCGGGCATCGCGCCGCTCGCGATCGCCTGCTCGCACAGCGGACGCACCCGGCGCTCGATCCAGAACGTCGGCCAGCTCGTCGGTCCGGACTCGGGCGTGTTGTCTTGCGGGATCGTGGCGAGGAAGTTGTCGCGCGTGTAGCCGAAGCTCGGCGCGCCGAGTCGGTGGAGCTCGGCGAGCCCACGACCGAGCACGCGTTCGAACCCGCTACCGCGCGACGACAGCTCGAGCCACTCGAGTGCTAGCGCTTCCTCGGTCACCGCGATCACGCGCGGCACGCGCAAGGGTCCTTCGGACAGCCACGCCAGCCCGTCGGCCTCCGCGTCGTACATCCCCGGCGGCGCGCGGCGATGGGTCTTGACGAAGATCGTGCGCCGATCGTCGAGCTCGACCCGGTACGCGTCGTTGATGTCACCGCCGGCGATCGGTTCGGCGTCGACGACCCGCGCGCCGAGACGCGATCCGAGCGAAGCCTTCCAGCTCACGCGCCGAGCCTACGCGAATGGCGCGGGTCCTGTGGTACATGGAGTGCCCCTCGACGAGATCTCCATGTCGGACTTCGAAGTCGCAGCCATCCTGATCACGTTGACGGCGGCACTCGCCTACGTCAACGCGCGATTCTTGCGTCTGCCGTCGGCGATCGGCCTGATGTCGACCGCCCTGCTCGGCAGCGTGGTCATCCTCGCGCTCGACGCGCTCCAGATCACCGCGGTCGCGCCGCGCGTCACCACGCTGCTCGAGCAAGTCAACCTGTCGTACGCGCTGCTTCACGGCATGCTCGGCGTGATGCTGTTCGCCGGCGCACTGCACGTCGATCTCAGCGACCTCCGCGAGCTCCGGTTTCCGATCGCGATCCTCGCGATCGGGGGCACCGCGCTGTCGACCGCGATCGTCGGGATCGCGAGCTACCTGGTGTTCGGCGCGCTCGGCCTCGACGTGCCGATCGTCTACTGCCTGCTGTTCGGTTCGTTGATCTCGCCGACCGATCCGATCGCCGTGCTCGGGATCCTCAAGGCGGCCAAGGCACCGAAGAGCCTCGAGGTCACGATCACCGGCGAGTCGATGTTCAACGACGGCGTCGGCGTGGTGTTCTTCCTCGCGCTGATCGGCGTGGTCGGCGGCGACGAGGTCAGCGCCGGGTCGTTGACCAGGCTATTCGTGCAGGAGGCTCTCGGTGGTGCCGCGTTCGGGCTCGCGCTCGGCTACGTCGGGTTCCGGTTCCTGCGCAGCATCGACCAGTACACCGTCGAGATCCTGATCACGCTCGCGATGGTGCTCGGTGGCTACGCGGCCGCCGAGCGGCTCCACCTGTCGGCGCCGATCGCCGCGGTCGCCGCCGGGCTGCTCACCGGCAACCAGGGCCGCGCGCTCGCGATGTCGGATACCACGCGCGACCACCTCGACACGTTCTGGGAGCTGATCGACGAGGTGCTCAACGCGGTCCTGTTTCTCCTGATCGGCCTGGAGGTCGTGCGCCTGCACGTCACCACCGAGCTGTTGATCGCCGCCGCGATCGCCGTGCCGCTGGTGCTCGCGTCGCGGTTCTTGTCGGTCGCGGTCCCGCTCGCGGGGCTCCCCAAGTTCCGCAAGCAGACCCGTGGCGCGGTGTGGCTCCTGACCTGGGGCGGCCTGCGCGGCGGCATCTCGGTCGCGCTCGCGCTGTCGTTGCCCGAGGGCCCACAGCGCAACATCATCCTCGTGATCACCTACTGCATCGTGGTGTTCTCGATCCTGATCCAGGGCACCACGCTCGGGAAGCTCGCGCGCCGGTTCGCGCGTCCCCCCAAGCCGGTCGCGCCGATCGCCGTCGAGCCGCTCGGCTAGAGCCTGCAGGGCGAGCTCGTGACTAGCCCAAGCGTTCGCGCACGTGCGCGAGCAATCCGGCACACGCGCGCTCGCACTGGTCGAGCACGATCTCGAAGCCGTCGTCGCCCTCGTAGTACGGGTCGGGCACCTCGGCCTCGGGCGGCGCATCGGGATCGAAGCTGCGAAGCAGGCGGAGCTCCGGGTGCGACCGCTTGCCGACCAGCAGCGACAGGTGGCGGTAGTTGTCGTGATCCATCGCGAGCACGAGATCGAAGCGTTCGAGATCGCGGCGCGTGAACTGGCGCGCGCGGTGCGTGAGATCGATGCCGCGCTCCCGGGCGGCCCGCCGCGTGCGCGGATCCGCGAGCTCCCCGACGTGCCACGCACCGGTGCCGGCACTATCGATCGTCACCTGCCCGTCGAGGTCACTGTCCTCGAGTAGCCGCGCCATCACGCCCTCCGCGGTCGGCGAGCGACAGATGTTCCCACTACACACGAAACAGATCCGCACGGGGCTCCTACCCTATCAGTGCAGCTCGACGACCTGCCACGGGATCTCGGCGTTCCCGCGGCCGACCCCGCGCCGGATGTCGAGCGCGGTCGAGGTCAGCCCGAGCGCCGCCCACGCCGGACCGGGGTTGTCGTCGGTTACGTAGTCGGTCCACCCGCTGGTGCCGGCGAACCCGCCGCCATACGGGAACGCGTGGGTGACGTCGACCGTCGCGATCGAAGGAGCATGGACCGCCTCGCCGTCACCGAACGTCTCGGCACCGTGCTGCACCCGTCCGTCCGCGAGCTCGATCGCCGACCACGCGATCGTGATGTCGCCGACGCCGCCGGCCCCGCGCTCGAACTGCAGCATGCTCGGGCTCGCGAGCTCGCCGGCCACCATGCGATCGCCGGTCTCCAACGAGGGGTCGTTGGTCTCGCGCATCGAGTACACGAGCCACGTCCGCGCCGGATCGACGGGCGTCAGGCTGGCATCGACCACTCGCTGCCCGCCCGGCAGGACGGTCGTCCCGTGCTGGACCGCCGCGTTCTCGACCTCGACCACCTGCCATTCGACGAACATCCCGGTCAACACCGACTGGTTGGCCTCGAGCCGGAGCTGGTTCGAGCCCAGCTCCGCGCTCAGGAAGTCATCGTCGTTGAAGTCGACGCCGTTGTTCTGGGCCGTGACGATCGGGAAGCTCCGGCTGACGTCGACGGGCTCGATCGCGACGGTGGCCGACGTGGTGTCGGGGAGCTCGACCGATCCGCGCTGGACCGAGAGCCCCGACCACGTGACCACGTACCAGTGGACGAACACGGAGCCCTCCGTCCCGCCGCGCTCGAACACCAGCTCCTCGCTGCTCAGCCGGCCGGTGACCTTGGTGTCATCCGGGGTGTTGAAGTCGACGGCGATCGAGAACACCAGCATCGAGTGCTCGTCCGGGACCGGCGTGATCGCCACACGAACCTGGTCCTGATCGGGAAACGTCAGCTCACCCGATTGCACGATCGGGACGTCGGTGTTGCTGCCGTCGTCCACGTCGAAGCCGAGCCGGCCACAGGCGGCACACACCACCAGCGTCAGGTAGTAACCACGACTTCGCACCTCGCCACTGTAAACCGACCGAGCCTCGGCGTGAAAATCAGTCGGGAGGCCCGGTATCGAGCTCGCCGGTCCAGTACAGGTAGTCGGTCCACGCCTCGGGCACCGATCGCAACGAGATCCGGATCGCCACCGCCGGCACCCAGTTCGGCTGCTTCGGGTCCGCGAGCAACGTCATGCGGGCCTCTTGCGGCGTGCGCCCACCCTTCTTGCGATTGCACAGGTAGCAACAGGTGACGATGTTGGTCCACCCGGTGATGCCACCCCGCGAGCGTGGCAGCACGTGATCGTAGGTCAGCTCGCCGATCGAGGCGCGCTTCCCGCAGTACTGGCAGCGGTAGTTGTCGCGGGCGTAGATGTTGACGCGCGAGAACTTCACCGGCCGGTGGTGGCGGCGGAACGCGCGCAGCAGGCGTACGACGGCCGGGACCTTGATGATGAGGTTCACGGACCGGACACCGTGGTCGTACTCCTCCAACACCTCGACCTTGCCGAGGAACAGAAGCGTGATCGCACGCTGCCAGGAGATGACCTTGATCGGTTCGAATCCCTGGTTGAGGAGCAGCGTCTGCGTACTGTCCATAGTCCCTATGGCTCACGAATGTAGCATCCGCGTTCCCAAGGGCGAGATTTGGGGCAACCGAGTGAGATCTCGGACACATAGCCGGAGACGCCCCGAATCTTGGTTATTGAAATCGATTTTCAAATGTCTCGGGCGGTGGTACCGATGAGAGGTGCCATCGCTCGCCGACATTCCTCTCGGTCGCACGGCGGTCGTGCGCGAGGTGTCGGGGACGCCGACGTTTCGACGCCGGTTGCTCGAGATGGGGTTGGTTCCGGGGACGCAGCTCCGCGTCGTGACGATCGCGCCGCTCGGTGACCCACTACGAATCGCCGTCCGCGACGGCGAGTGGTCGATCCGGCGTGCCGAGGCGGCGCACATCGCGGTCGACGAGGTCGCATGACGCGTCCGCAGGTCGTTCTCGCCGGCAATCCCAACGTGGGCAAGACCACGTTGTTCAACGCGTTGACCGGGATGTCGGCGAAGGTGTCGAACTACCCGGGCATCACGGTCGAGCGGCGCCACGGCGCGCTGCCCATGCCCGGCGACCGCACCGCCGACGTCCACGACCTCCCCGGCACCTACAGCCTCAACGCGCGGAGCGCCGAGGAGCAGATCGCGTTCGACGCGATCGCCGGGATCGGGAAGGCGCGGCGCCCCGACGTGGTGGTGGTCGTCGTCGACGCGACCCAGGTCGCGCGGTCGTCCTACCTGCTCTTGCAGTGCCAGGAGCTCGGCGCGCGCTGCGTGGTCGCGATGACCATGATCGACGAGGCCAAGGCGGCGACGCCGGACGCGCGTCGCCTCGGCGAGATCCTCGGCTGCGAGGTCGTCCCGGTCACCGCTCGGACTCGGGTCGGGATCACCGACCTGATCGCCGCGGTCGATCGCGCGACTCGCAAGCAGCCGCAGGCGATCTGGCACTGGCAACCCGACGACGCCCTCCGGGCGCGGCTCGACCAGCTCGCGACTGCGTTGCCGGACGACTGGCACCACCCCGCGGACGACGACGCCCCGGCACGCCGCGACGCGCTCGCGCTGTGGAGTCTCACCAACGTCGAGCCGATCACCGGCGGTCCCGACGACGACGAGCTCGACATCCCGCTCGACCTGCGCCGCGCCGCGCTCGACAAGTCGGGGCTCGACCTCGACGCGCCGATCCTCGCGCGATGGGCGTGGCTCGATCGCGAGATCCCGAAGCTGTCGACGCGCCCGATCGATCGCAGCCGCACCGCCCGCATCGATCGCGTCCTGCTCCACCGGGTCGCCGGGTTCGCCGTGTTCGTCGCGGTGATGACGGTGCTGTTCATGTCGCTGTTCTGGTGGGCGCAGCCGGCGATCGATCTGGTCGACGCGCTGTTCGGCAAGCTCGGCGATTCGATCCGCGATCTGCTCGGGGCCGGCATCTTCACCGACTTCCTGGTCGATGGCGTGATCGGCGGCGTCGGTGCGGTGATGGTGTTTCTGCCGCAGATCCTGCTGCTGTTCCTGTTTCTCGGGTTCCTCGAGGACTGCGGCTACCTCGCGCGCGTCGCGTATCTGATGGACCGCATCATGCGCACGATGAACCTGCACGGGCGCGCGTTCGTCCCGATGCTGTCGGGGTTCGCGTGCGCGGTGCCGGCGATCATGGCGACTCGCACGATGGAGCGGCGACGCGACCGCATCCTGACGATGATGGTCGTGCCCCTGATGACGTGCTCGGCGCGGTTGCCGGTGTACACGCTGATCATCGCCGCGCTGATCCCGGGCTCGCCGTTCACGCAGGCGACGTTGATGGTCGGCATGTACCTGTTCAGCGTGGTCACCGCGCTGGTCGCGGCGTGGGTGATGTCGCGCACCGTCAAGCCGCTCAAGGCCAAGCGGCTCCCGTTCTTCATCGAGTTGCCGCCCTACCGGTTCCCGCGCTGGCGCGACGTGGTGCGGATGATGTGGAGCAAGGCCTCGATGTTCCTCCGCGAGGCCGGCACCGTGATCCTCGCGTGCTCGATCGCGCTGTGGGCGCTGCTCGCGTTTCCGCGCGACCTTCCCGAGGGCTCTCCCGACTACGCCACGTTGATCCAGAAGGCGCCCGACGCGGAGACCCGCACCCAGCTCGAGGACCAGGCCCAGGCCACGCATGTCGCCAACAGCTACGGCGGCCGGCTCGGACGGGCCATCGAGCCCGCGATCGCGCCGCTCGGGTTCGATTGGAAGATCGGGGTCGGCATCATCGGCGCGTTCGCCGCGCGCGAGGTGTTCGTGTCGACGATGGGCATCGTGTACAGCGTCGGTGACGTCGACAGCGGCGACGACGACTCGACGAGACCGCTCCGCCAGGCGCTGCGCGACGCCAAGAGCTCCGACGGCACGCGTGCCTACACGCCTCTGGTCGGCCTGTCGCTCATGATCTTCTTCGCCCTCGCCTGCCAGTGCATGAGCACGCTGGCGGTGGTGCGCCGCGAGACCGGAACCTGGCGATGGCCGCTGTTCCTGTTCGGCTACATGACGGCGACCGCCTGGATCGCGAGCTTCGCCGTCTACCAGATCGGGTCGCTCCTCGGTTTCTGACGACATGCGCGAACGCGAGGTCGATCTCGGCGGCCATCCCGGCCTGCTCGTGAAACCGCGCGGCGCGCGCGCGCTCTACGTGCTCGCGCACGGTGCGGGCGCCGGCATGCGCCACGCATTCATGACCGACATCGCCGCCGCTCTCGCGTCGCGTGAGGTCGCGACGCTGCGCTGGGAGTTCCCGTACATGGCGGCGGGGCGCGCCCGACCGGATCGCGCCGAGGTCGCCGAGCAGGCGGTACGCGAAGCCTGGGCGGCGTCGGCCGTGCACGCGCGAGGCATCCCGCGGTTCGCGGGCGGGAAGTCGTTCGGCGGGAGAATGACGTCGCGCGCCCACGCGGCCACCCCGCTCGCCGGCCTCACCGGGATCGCGTTTCTCGGATTTCCCCTGCACCCGCCCGCGAAGCCCGGCATCGAGCGCGCGGAGCACCTGGCCGCGGCGACCGGACCGCTGCTGTTCCTGCAGGGGACGCGCGACGATCTCGCCGACCTCGGGCTTCTGCGCCCGGTCGTCGCGAGACTCGGACCTCGCGCGACCCTCGAAATCATCGACGCGGCCGATCACGGCTTCGACGTGCTCGTGCGGTCGGGCCGCACGCGCGCCGAGGTCCTCGACGAGCTGGCCTCGACGATCGCGACGTGGATGGCGCGGGTTCGCCAGTGATATAGATGTCGCCGTGTGGGAGAGCTACTCCGCGCGGCACGCCGCACAGCTGATCGGACTGCCCGAATCGGCGGTCCGGAGCTGCATTCGCGACGGGCTCGTCGGCGTGCCCAATGCCGTCCCCGCGAAGCTGTCGTTTCGTGACCTCACCGCACTGCGCGCGATCAAGAGTCTGGTCGATGCCGGGCTGCCGCTGCCGCGGGTCCGCCGCGACCTCGTCCACATCCAGCGTGCGACCGGCACCACGATCGCCGAGCTCACGCTCGAGGTCGCCAACGGCCAGATCCGGATCCGCGGCGCGGACGGCGACGGCATGGTTCCGGACGGGCAGCTGTCGCTGGCTTTCGATCCGCCCGAGCCTGCACCCGCACCCGAAGGCGAGCTGCGCGAGCTCCCGCGCCAGGACGTGCCGGCTCCCGCGGTTGCCTTGCCGACCACCGCCGAGCAGTGGATGCAGCGCGGGATCTCACTCGAAGAGCGTGACCCGGTGGCCGCGATCGACGCCTACCGGCGCTTGTTGCGGCTACGACCGGACTCCACCGAGGCATGGATCAACCTCGGCCGCGTGTACGCCGAGACCGGCGACGCGACCGCGGCCCACGATTGTTTTCGGTCCGCGCTCGAGCACGATTCCGAGGAAGCGACCGCGTACTACAACCTCGGCGTGCTGGCGCAGGACGCGGGCAACGAGTCCGACGCGATCGCGCTGTACCGGCGCGCACTCGAGCTCGATCCGCACCTCGCGGAGGCTCACTACAACCTCGCCACGCTGTTCGACCAGGCCGGCGATTCGCGCTCGGCGATCCGTCACATCAACGAGTACCGCAAGCTAACGCGTTGACCCGACACGTGAAGTCGCATCTGTCCTTCGTCGTCGCGATCGCCGCCGTAGCCTTTGGGGGCTGTCACGTCACGACGCGCGAGAACATCCTGCGCCCGGGACAGCGCGAGCACGTGACGCACACCGACGCGCCGGTCGCCGGACGCCCCACGATCGCGCTCACCGATGCCGGGCTGCTGCGCTTCATCGAACCGCTGACGTGTCCGACCGAGGACGTGATCGCCCAGGTCTCCGGCACCGAGATTGAGGTGAAGCCGAACCTCGCGACGTTCGTGGTCGGCGTGGTCGCGACGTCGATCGGAGCGATCGCGAGCATCCGCGGTCTCAGCGACGACGACCCGGCGGGCTCGCCGTTCACCTACGCGGGCCTCGGCATGCTGGCCGCCGGCTTGCCGTTCGCGGTCGGCCCGTGGCTCGGCACCCGCACCGCGTTGGTACCGGGCGAACCCAGACCGCCGATCCGCACACCGGGTCACGCGGAGGCGTGCGGCGAGCGTCCCCTGGCGGCGCGTGCGGCGACCCTGCGCGTGCGGGGGATCGAGATCCGGGGAACCATCGATACCGACGGCGTGTTCTCGGTGTCGCCGTACATGATCGTCGACGCGTGGGATAGCGGCGGCGTTCCGACCTGGGACGTCGAGGCCGACATCGATACCGATGCCGGCGTTCGCCGCGTCACCGCCCAGCTCGACGGAGGACAGCTCGCGGTTCACGCCAAGGCGTTCCTCGCCAAGGCGACGTTCTCGACCGCGACCGAGCCATTTCGTCTCGTCCCCGGCATCGTCGCCGGCGAGCCGCACGTGACGGCAGCGAACACCCCGGACGGTCCGGCGATCCGGATCGTGATGCCGATCAAGAACGATGGGCCCGGTCCCGCCTGGGCGGTGCGTGGACACGTGTCGGCACCGGGTCAACCCTCGATCGACGGCCGGGTGCTGTACGTCGGTGCGCTCGCCAAGGGCGACGCGCGGACCGTCGAGCTCTCGATCCCGGTGACCATGGAGGCGCTCGCCGCGTTGCGCGGCGCGACGGTCGACCTCTCGGTCGAGCTGAAGGACGCATACGGCACCGCCCCGACCACGCCGATCCGGTTCCGCGGCTCGATCGTACTGGAGTCATCACGATGAAGATCGCGGTGATCGGCGCCGGGATCGCGGGCCTCGGTGCCGCACGTCGGCTCGCCGGCCACCACGACGTGACCTTGTACGAGGCCGCACTGCGTGCCGGCGGACACGTCTACACGGTCGACGCCGGCGGCCACGCGATCGACATGGGCTTCATCGTGTGCAACCGCGAACGCTACCCGCGCCTGTTCGCGTTGTTCGCGGAGCTCGGGATCGAGACCCGACCGACCACGATGGCGTTCTCGGTGTCGCTGCCCGGCGACGATCTCGAGTGGGGAAGCGCGAGCCTGGCGGCGGCGTTCGCCGATCGGCGGCGGCTCGTCGATCCGCGACACTGGCGGTTCCTGATCGAGGTCGTGCGATTCGTGCGCACGCTGCGCGACGACGTTCGCAAACGCCGGCTCGGCACGCGAACGCTCGACGACTACCTCGAGCGCTGGCCGGCCGAGATCCGCGACCGCTTCGCCATCCCGCTCGCCGCCGCGTTGTGGTCGGTGGCGCCGGAATGGTGCGGCTCGTTCCCCGCGGTCACGTTCGCGCAGTTTCTCGACCACCACGGCATGTTGTCGATCGTCCGCCCACTGCAGTGGCACACCGTGGTCGGCGGTAGCCGGACCTACGTCGAGGCGCTGATCGCCGAGCTCGTGTTCGCCGGCTGCCAGCTCTCGCTCGGCGCGCGCGTCGAGACTCTCCATCGCGATCGATGCGGCGTCACGGTGATCGCCGGCGGCCGCGAGGCTCGGTTCGATCGCGTCGTGATCGCGACCCACGCCGACACCGCGCTGTCGTTGCTCGCCGAACCGACCACGCGCGAGCGCGCCGTCCTCGGCGCGTTCCGCTACTCGGTCAACCGCACGTTGCTTCACACCGATCGGCGGTTTCTGCCCCGGCGACCCGCGGCCCACGCGTCGTGGAACTACATCGCGGATCCCGACACCTCGCGCGTCTGCGTCACCTACTCGATGACGCGCCTGCAGGGCCTGCCCGATCGCCCGTACCTCGTGACGCTCAACCCGCGCCGCGAGCCGCGCGGGGTCCTGGCCGAAGCCCGGTTCTCGCATCCGTTGTTCGACCTCGCCGCGATCGCCGCGCAACCCGAGTTGCCGCGGATCGGCGCCGAGCTCCGCACGCACTATGCGGGCGCGCATGTCGGGTTCGGCTTCCACGAGGACGGCCTGCGCTCCGGCATCGAGGCCGCGGAGGCCGCGATCGTCGCCGACGTCGTCGCGCCCGCAAAACGCGCGATACAGTCCGGCGCATGACGTCGCGAGCGGGCACACAGCAGGCGGGTAGACCGCGGAAGCGAAGTCGGGCAACAAAGACGTCGCGCGCGGGCACCCAGCTGGCAGGTAGACCGCGGAAGCGACGTCGAACCGCGAAGCCCCGTTCGGCGCTCTTTACCGGGAGCCTGCTCCACGCGCGCGACGACGTGTTCGCGCGTCGCTCGTTCCGCTACCCGGTGTACATGGCGGCGATCGATCTCGCGGAGCTCCCCGCCCTCGATCGCGACCTGTGGTTGTTCTCGCGCAACCGCCGCAACCTGTTCGCGCTGCGGGACCGCGACTACGAGAACGCCTCGCTCGATCTGGACGCACTCCGCGCTGCCAATGGGCTGCCCGCCCCGGCGACCACGCGCCTGGTCACCAACCTCCGCGTGTTCGGCTACGTGTTCAACCCGGTCAGCTTCTTCCTCGACTACGACGTGGATGGCGCACTGACCTCCGTGATCGCCGAGGTCAACAACACCTACGGCGGCCGCCGCCGCTACGTGCTCGGTCCGGCGCAGCGGATCGGCGAGGTCCACGGCCGCGTCGGGTTCCGTCACGTGCGCGAGCTGTTCGTGTCGCCCTTTCTCCACGGCCCCGCGGACTACGAGCTGTGGTTCGACGCGCCGATCGATGGCGACCGGCTCTCGATCGCGATGCACGTCGACGCACCCGACGGCCGCGTGTTCGTGGCCAAGCTCGAGGGCACCCGCCGCCCCCTCGACGACCGCTCGCTCGCGATCACGGCGATCCGCTACCCCCTGATGACGCTCCAGGTCATCGGCCTGATTCACTTCGAGGCCCTGAGGTTACGGTGGCGCGGCGTGCCGTATCGCCGCCCTGGTCGCGATCAACGGCCGATCGTGTCGCCCACTTCGATCGTCTCGCGGCACGTATCCGCTCCGCCGATGAAGTAACGTCCGGCCCGTGGCGGCGGACAGCTCGACATCTCTCGGCCACCCCCTCGTGATCCCGCTACCGCGGTTGATCCCGCCCACGGGGAGCCTGCTGCGACGGCTCGTGCTCGGCCGGCTCCGGTCGGCATGGAGCTCCGGACGACTCGACCTGTCGCTCCCGACCGGACAGATCATCCGGCTCGGCGATCGTCACGGCCGCGCCGATGCCACGGCGAGCATCCACGACGACCGGCTGTTCCTCCGCATGTTGCTACGTGGCGAGCTCGGCGCCGGCGAGTCGTACGTCGCCGGCGAGTGGTCGAGCGACGACGTGGTCGGCGTGATCCGGCTGTTCCTCCGCGCCACCGGCGCGAACGGTCTCGAATCGCCACTGACGCGACTCGCCCAGCTCCCGACCCGCCTGCGCCACCAGCGCTCCGCCAACACGCGGGCCGGCAGTCGCCGCAACATCCACGCGCACTACGATCTCGGCAACGAGTTCTACCAGCTGTTCCTCGACGCCGACACGCTCGCGTACTCGTGCGCGCTGTGGAAGCCGGGCGTCACCGACCTCGCCGAGGCACAGCGCGCGAAGCTCGAGCGCATGTGCGAGTTGCTGGAGCTCGGGCCCGACGATCGCGTACTCGAGATCGGCTGCGGCTGGGGAGGGTTCGCGATCCACGCGGCGCGCACGCGCGGCTGTCGGGTCACGGCGATCACGATCTCGCACGAGCAGCATCGGCTCGCACGCGAGCGCGTCGCGGCCGCCGGCCTCGCCGACCGGATCGACGTCCAGTTCCGCGACTACCGCAATCTCGAGCGCGGCGAACAGTTCGACAAGATCGCGTCGATCGAGATGCTCGAGGCGGTGGGCTACGAGTACCTGCCCGACTACTTCGCGACCTGCGCGCGCGTGCTGCGAGGCGATGGCCGGATCGCGATCCAGACGATCACGATCCCCGACGCGAGGTTCGAGCGCTACCGGCGCAACGTCGACTGGATGCAGACCTACATCTTCCCGGGCTCGCTGATCCCCTCACTGGGTGCCATCGGGCGCGCGTCCGATACCGCGGGTCTCCGGGTGGTCGAGGCCCACGACATCGGCCCCGACTACGCCCCGACCCTACGAGCGTGGCGCGAGCGCTTCGTCGCCGCGATGCCGCGTGTCCGCGAGCTCGGGTTCGACCCACCGTTCGTCCGTACCTGGCGGCTCTACCTCGCGTTTTCCGAGGCCGCATTCGCCGAGCGCACGCTGGCCGATCACCAGCTCGTGCTCGCGCACCGCTAGTCTCGGTTGCCCGCGAGGTCTACTTCGTGTGGGTGACCGTCACCGTGGTGGTGATGCCGCCCCGCACCATGAACTTGCCGGTTACCGTGATCGAAGTCGGATCGATTGCGGTGACCAGATCGTCGCAGATCTGGTTGGTCACCGCCTCGTGGAAAGCGCCTTCATCCCGGTAACTCCACAGATAGAGTTTGAGGCTCTTGAGCTCCACGCACCGCGCGTCCGGCACGTAGGTGATGTCGATCGTGGCGAAGTCCGGCTGCCCGGTCATCGGGCACAAGCAGGTGAACTCCGGGCACGAAAAGGCGATCGTGTAGGGGCGGCCCACACGCGGGTTCGGGAATGTCTCCAGCTGTTTGCTCGGTCGCGTGGCCATGGGTCTCCGGATCTCTCCGCCGCTGGATAGCATGCACGATCTGGCGCGGAACCTCGGCGTGCTCTACAATGGTCTTGCGACTTCTTGTCGCCGAGAACACACACGATGACCATGTGGACATCGCGATCTGTGGGCTTCGAGACGGGCCGTAGTGCCCATAACGAAGGCCCGACCCCGGGAGCCGCCGCCTATCACGAGCAATTCTGCTCGGGCTGGGCCTGGCGGGCCGTAGGTGTCGGGCTCTGGCCAAGCCAGGGGAGGAAGAAAGCACATGCACTGTACCTGTCACCGCTCTGAGGAGGGGCATTCCTAGCCTCCCGCACTAGGTCCCCGGGCGTGTTGCGAACGTTCGGGAAAGAGTGAATGAGCAAACGGGTCCGGCTGACCGGACCCGTTCTATTTTTTCGGTGGTACTCACGGCGGCCATGAATGAACCGATCGACGTCGCGATTGCGGGTGGGGGGATTGGTGGGCTGACGCTCGCGATCGCGTTGGCTCGCCGCGGAATCACCGCGCGCGTGTTCGAACGCGCCGAGCGCCTCGAGCCGGTCGGCGCCGGCATCACGATGCAGGTCAACGCGATGCGCGTGTTCGAACGGCTCGGGCTCGCGAACGCCGTGACCGCCGCGGGTCGCGTGCTCGCCGTTGGAGCGTTGCGCACCCCGAACGGCAAGGTGCTGCGCTCGCTCCAGCTGCTGGACGATTCGTCCAGCGACCGGTCGGTCGCGATCCACCGTGCACGCCTGCACGAAGTGCTGGTGGCCGCGCTCCCTCCCGAGACGCTGGTGACCGGCACGGCGATCGCGGGCGTGGCGATCGAAGGCGATGGCGCGACGCTCGAGCACGCCGACGGTACGCGCACCGCGGCGCGGATCGTGGTCGGGGCCGACGGCATCCACTCGGCGATCCGGACCGCGCTGCACGGCGAGCAACCGCTGCGCGACTCCGGCCAGATCGCGTGGCGCGGCATCGCTCCGCACGCGTTCGCCGACGACGAGCCGAGCGGCGAGACCTGGGGACGTCGTGCGCGGTTCGGGATCGTGCCGATCTCCGCGACCGACACCTACTGGTTTGCCGTGCTCGATGCCGCCGACTCGCCCCCGGAGACGGCGGATCAGCGCGCCGCGCTCCGCGAGCTGTTCGCGAGCTGGCACGAGCCGATCCCGGCGTTGCTCGACACCGAAGGCCCCGTGATCCGCACCCCGATCCTCGACCGGCCTCCGATCGACGAGTGGGGCAACGGATCGGTGACGCTGCTCGGTGACGCCGCGCATCCGATGACTCCGAACCTCGGCCAGGGCGGGTGCCAGGCGATCGAGGACGCGTGGGTCCTCGCCGCGGCCCTCGGCAAAGGCCTCGACGCGACGGCACTACGACGCTACGAGCGTGCGCGCAACCAACGGGCGCGCCGCTTCGTCGACGAGTCGTGGAAGTTCGGCAAGCTCGCCCAGACACCGAGCGGTATCGTGCGCGCGCTCAGGAACACCGCGATGCGCGTGTTGCCGCAGCGGATGCTCGATTCGCGGATCGCGTGGACCCGCGACTTCGATCCCGATCAGCTGGCGAATCAGGTGGACGAGACAGCCAAGCTCGACGAGCGTCCCTGATCGCCAAACCGGCGATGGCCTCGCCGGCGTTCTACAAATCCCCGAACGACTAGAACGTGAAGATCTGATCCGGGCGCTTCTCGGCCGGCTTCGGTGCGTTCTCTTGCTGCTTCGGCTTGATGATCGGCGGCGGCGGCTCGACGGCGAACCGGGCGGCGGCCGAGGTCATCGGAACCGGTGCGGGCTGCACCGGCCGCGTCTCCTGCGGCTTGGGCGGCATCGACTGTGGGGGCGCTGCCGGCCGTGGTGACGAGGGGGTGGGACGCGGGGTCGAGGGAACTGCCGTCGCATCGCCACCGAGGAAGTCGTTCACGCGGCTCTCGACGAGCTGGCTCATCGAGATGTTGTTGGCCTCGCAAAACGCCTTCAGCCGCTCGTAGGTCGTGCGGCTCACGCTGATGCTCCGTCGAGTCTGCTTCTTGGCCATAATTCCTCTGTACGCTACAGGTAGGGTATCGTCAAGCCGGACCTACTAGGTCTGGACTCCCGTTCGATGCGAAATCATTAACATCGACGTCTGACAACACCCCAGATCCCGCGCGACCTACACCACGCGGGATCTGACGAAGATCCAGAGATCACTCGTGGATCGACTCGACGCTTTTTCGGATCACGCCCGTCGGGACCGACCGGAGCTAGCGCTCGAGCCAGTCGGTCGGGCGCAGGTGCGTCAAGAGCTCGGCCTCGGGCGAGCCCGACTGGGCCGACACGTCGTAGTCCCACCGCACGTCCGGCGGGAGTGACATCAGGATCGACTCGACACGTCCGTTGGTCTTGAGCCCGAACAACGTCCCGCGGTCGTAGATCAGGTTGAACTCGACGTAGCGCCCGCGCCGGCGCAGCTGCCACATCCGGTGGGTGTCGTCGTACGCCAGCGATTGCCGGCGCTGCACGATGGGAAGGTACGCCTTCGCGAACGCGCGCCCGAGGTCCTTGACGAAATCGAACACGCCCTCGATCGGGTGGTCGCCCTTCGCGCCGAGGTAGTCGAAGAACACGCCGCCGACGCCGCGCGTCTCGTTACGGTGCGGGAGAAAGAAGTAGTCGTCACACCACTTCTTGAAGCGTTCGTAATCGCCGATCGGACGATGGCGGTCGCACGCATCGGCCAGCGTCTGGTGGAAGTGCACCGCATCTTCGCGGAAGAAGTAATACGGCGTGAGGTCGGCGCCGCCGCCGAACCACATCGCGTCGCCCTTCGTCAGGCAGCGGAAGTTGGCGTGTGTCGTCGGCACCATCGGAGACCGCGGATGCAACACCAGCGATACACCTGTCGCGCGGAACGTACGTCCTTGTCCCGGCATGTGTACGGCGACCTCCTCCGGTAGCTCGCCGTCGACATTCGACCAGTTCACACCGGCCTTCTCGAACACGGCGCCACCCTCGAGAACGCGCGCGATGCCCCCACCACCACCGGGACGCTGCCACGCGTCGGAACGGAACTCGGCGGCACCATCGGTCTCGGCGAGCGCGTGACACAACTCGCTCTGAAGTTCGGAGAACCAACGAGCGGCCTGATCGAACAGGTCCTTGGAAGGATCGGACACGGCCGCATGCTACCATCGAGTCAACTGGCCTACGTTTGCCGAGGAGTTAGTCGGCCAGCACCGAGACTATTTTACGACCGATGTGGGCTGCCATCCGCCTCTTGCGCGCCACGCGCGTGTTCGCGTTCATCTTCCTCAGTTATCTGTGGCAGGTGTCGTGGGCTCGGCTATGGAAGTCCCGCTACGACACCGACGCGCGGTGGCAGCTGATCCACCGGCGCAACGCGCGGCGCATGTTCAAGGGGTTCGTGCGGTTGCGCGGCGTCTACATCAAGCTCGGCCAGATCCTGAGCGTGATGGGGACGTTCTTGCCTCGCGAGTACACCGAAGAGCTCGAGCCGATGCAGGACGACGTCCCGCCGCAGAGCTACAAGAAGATTCGCGGCACGTTCATCGCATCGTTCCACGAGCCACCCGACAAGGTGTTCTCCACGTTCGAGCAGGAGCCGATCGCGGCCGCCTCGCTCGGACAGGTCCACGAGGCGACCAACGCCGACGGTGACCGGCTCGCGGTCAAGATCCTGTATCCGAACGTCGCGACCATCATCAAGGTCGACCTCAAGGTCCTCGGGTGGGCGCTGCGGGTCTACAAGAACTTCGTCCCGATCCAGCAGATCTCGCGGGTCCACGAGCAGCTCGCCGACATGCTCTCGCGCGAAACCGACCTCGCGAACGAGGCGCGCTGCATCGAGCGGATGTCGAAGAACTTCGATTCCGATCCCGACGTGGTGTTCCCGACCGTCTATCAGGAGTGGTCGAGCCCGACGGTGATGACGATGTCGTTCATGGACGGTGTCAAGATCACGAAGAAGGACGCGCTCGCCGAGCTCAAGCTCGATCCCTACGACGTCGCGACCAAGCTGACCAAGGTGTTCTACAAGCAGCTGTTCATCGATCGGTTCTTCCACGCCGATCCGCACCCCGGGAACTTCTTCGTGCAGCGCGGCCCCGAGGGACAGGTCCGGATCGTGGTGCTCGACCTCGGCTCGGCGACCGAGCTCACCGACAACCTCGCCGACGGCATGTTCGACATCCTGTCCGGGTTGATGACCCGCAAGGACGACCTCGTGGTCAAGGGCATCGACACCATGGGCTTCATGGCCGCCGACGGTGATCGCGCGTTGCTCGAGCGCACGGTGCGCAAGTACTTCGAGAAGCTGCTCAACCTCAACATCAGCGACTTCAGCAGGATCGATCCCAAGGTCGCCGAGCAACTCTCGGATCCCGACATGAAGCGCGACGAGCTGCGCGACCTGATGAAGTCGATCGCGTATCCCGAGGGCTGGTTCTACGTCGAACGTGCCGCGGTGATCATGTTCGGTCTGTCGGCCACGCTCGCGCCCAAGCTCAACGGCATCCAGGTCGGATTCCCATACATCAGCAAGTTCCTCGTCGACAGCAACATGAAGCGACTCGCGGCGCAGGCTGCGGCCGCCGCCCAGTCCGCACCCGCCGCGCCCGCCGCCGACTCGGCCGTGTCCGAGGCCGCACCGGAAGCGTCGTCGGCGAAGTCCGACAAGGTCGACGAAGCGCTGCTCAATTGAGTACGGTGCGGGCGTGACGTTCGACATCGTGGTCGCCGCGGATCGCGCCTGGGGCATCGGCAAGGACAACGCCCTGCCCTGGCCCAAGCTGCGCGCCGACCTCAAACACTTCAAGACCGTGACGTCGACCGCGAGCGAGGGTCATCGCAACGCGATCGTGATGGGGCGCAAGACCTGGCAGAGTCAGGAGGTCGGCGAGCGGCCGCTCCCTCGCCGGCTCAACGTGATCGTGTCGCGCACGGTCGAGCTCCCGAAAACCGACAACGTGATCTCCGCGCGTTCGCTCGACGATGCGCTCGCCGCGGCATCGGAGACGGCCGACATCGAGAACATGTTCGTGGTCGGCGGTGCCGGCCTGTTGGTCGCGGCGCTCGATCATCCCGGACTCCGCTACGTCTATCTGACGCGGATCGACGGCCGGTTCGATTGCGACATCACGATCCCCGATCTCGACGCGCGCGGCTTCGTGAAGACCGCATGGGACGGCGAGGTGTCGGCCGAGGATAACGGCGTCGCGTTCCGGATCGAGAGACTCGCTCGCGCGTGATCGAGCCGTGATCGAGCCGTGATCGAGCGGTGATCGAGCCGTGATCGAGCGGTGATCGAGCGTCTCGCTCAGACCGCGACCGCGAACTTGATGAACGCGTGGTGCTGGTAGTTCTCGAGCGCGATGTCGTCGAACGTCAGATCGAGCGTGTTCTTGTCGGCGAGCACCAGCTTCGGCAACGGCTTGGGATCGCGTGCGAGCTGGATCTTCACGCCCTCGACGTGGTTGAGGTAGATGTGCGCGTCGCCGAACGTGTGGACGAAGTACCTCGGCTTCTTCCCGCACTCCTGCGCGACCATCGACATCAGTAGCGCGTAGCTCGCGATGTTGAACGGCACGCCGAGCGCGAGATCCGCGGAGCGCTGGTAGAGCTGGCAGTCGAGCCAGTCGTCCTGGACATAGAACTGGAAGAACGCGTGGCAGGGCGGCAGCCGCATCTTCGGCAGGTCGGACACGTTCCACGCGCTGACGATGATCCGGCGCGACGTCGGATCGTTCTTCACCATCTCGATCGCGCTGGTGATCTGGTCGATCCCCTTGCCGTCCTCGGTGGGCCAGTGCCGCCACTGGTAGCCGTAGATCGGGCCGAGGTCGCCGCGTTCGTCGGCCCACGCGTCCCAGATCGGCGTGTGCTCGTGCAGGTCGTCGTGGATGTTGGTGGAGCCGCGGAGGAACCACAGCAGCTCGCGCACGACCGCCGGGAACAGCACCTTCTTGGTGGTCACCAGCGGGAAGCCCTCGCGCAGGTCGTACCGCGACTGCGCGCCGAACACCGACAGCGTCCCGGTGCCCGTACGATCGGTGCGCCGCTCGCCGTGATCGAGGACGTGCTGGAGAAGATCGAGATACGGCCGCACGGATTGTCGTATACCACCCGCCTCCGACAGTGCCTTCACCGATCACCATCCAGGACCTCCTCGCTCGTCACGACGGGATGTTACTCGACGCGTTCGGCGTTCTGATCGACGCCACGGGCGCGTTGCCGGGCGCGGCCGCCCTGCTCGCCGAGCTCGATCGCCGCACCACGCCGTACGCGATCGTCAGCAACGATGCATCGCGCAGCACGGCGACGTTTGCGGCGCGCTTCGCACAACTCGGGCTTCGCGTTCCCGAAGACCGGTTCGTGTCGTCGGGCTCGCTGTTGCCCGCGTACTTTCGCGAGCGCGGGCTCGCGGGCGCCCGCACCTGCGTGCTCGGCACCGAGGATTCGTGCGCGTTCGTGCGCGCCGGCGGTGGAGACATCGTGCCGCTCGCGCCGGGGATGGAGGTCGACGTGGTGGCGGTGTGCGACGACGAGGGCACGCCGTTTCTCGAGGGCATGGAGCTCGCGCTGTCGGCGATCGCGCGCGGCGTGCGCGCCGGGCGACCGCCGGTGCTGGTCGCGCCCAATCCCGACCTCGTCTACCCGAAGGGAACGGGAGAAGTCGGGCTGACCAGCGGTGCGATGGCGACCTTGATCGAGATCGCGCTCGCGCGTGTCGTGCCCGAGGCGCGCCTGGTGTTCGATCGCCTGGGCAAACCGGAGCCGCACCTGATGCTCGCCGCGGCGGGCAAGCTCGGCATCGATCCCGAGCGGTTGGTGATGATCGGTGACCAGCTCGAGACCGACATCGCGGGCGCGCGAGCCGCGGGTATGGCCTCGGCGCTGGTCAGCGGTATCTCGCGCTGGGACGCGACGTCGGCGGCAACTACCATTGCACCGACCTACTTGCTCGCTACCATCGAGCCGTGATCCAACGCTTCTGTTTCGTCAAGCTCCACGACGACGAGGTCGCGACGCGCCCGGAGCTCGCGGCGATGCTGCGCGCGCAGCTCGAGTCGGCAGGAGCCACGGTCGCGGTCGGGCTCCCGGCGGACGACAGCGCGGCGAAGTGGGACATCTCGATGGTGATCACCGTGCCGTCGCTCGACGCGTGGCACGAGCTGGCGCGCCAGCCGGCCGTGATCGGCCTGTTCGACGAGCTTTCGGTTCGCGCAACCGTGGTCAAAGCCTGGACGTTCGAGCTGTTGTAATCGATCGCATACAAAGCAAGACGCGGGATGGATTGTGTGTTTTGGGGCGTGGTGCCAGGCTCGGCCGCACCTAGAGGAGGATCATCGATATGAAGATCGGGATGACGCTGTTGTTCGCCGCACTCGTGGCGACGGGTGGTGCTTGCAAGAAGAAGGACAAGGGCTCGACGGAGACCACCGATCCGGGGTCGGGCACGCCGAAGCCCGCCGAGGGAAGCGGAAGCGACACCGCGGCCAAGCCCGAGACGCCGCCTCCTGCCGAGAAGCCGCTCGAGGGCGAGGCACTCGCCAAGAAGTACATCTCGTGCGTCGGCATGATCAACGACTCGAAGCTCGACGAGTTCCAGAAGGACTGCGTCGCCGATGACTTCAAGGTCCACATGGCCGGCATGCCGGACGCGGAAGATCGCGCGGCCTCGGAGACGTACATGAAGAACATGAAGGCCGGCTTCCCCGACTGGAAGCTGTCGCCGCAGCTCGTGATGGTCAACGGCCGCACCATCCTCGCGGTCGAGCTCTCGACCGGCACGCAGACCGCCGACTGGCAGTCGCCGATGGGCAAGGTGATCCCGAAGACCGACAAGAAGTTCGGCGTGCTGATGTTCCACAAGCTCACGATCAACGACGCCAACAAGGCGACCGAGGAGTGGGCGTTCGAGGATCCGATCACGATGATGGCGCAGCTCGGCCTGGCTCCCAAGGAGGCCGGCCCGCATCGCGAGGCGCTCGAGAAGGGCTGGGAGGGCGCGCCGATCGTCGTGGTGTCTGCCGACAACGATCAAGAGAAGGCGATGATCGAAGGCTGCACGAAGGCCGACGAGATGTTCAACAACCACAAGGCCGCCGACATGATCGCCGGGTTCACCGACGACGGCATCGAGTCCGATCAGGCCATGGCCAAGGATAGCAAGGGCAAGAAGGATCTCGAGAAGGGACTCGCGGGCTTCTTCAAGACGTTCCCCGACGTCAAGTCCACCATCGACTCGCGCTACGCCGCGGGCGACTGGGTGATCGACATCGGTAGCGTGACCGGCACCTTCAAGGGCGCGATGGGCAAGATCAAGCCGACCGGCAAGACCGTGACCATGGACTACGCCGAGGTCCTCAAGATGAAGGACGGCAAGGTTGCCGAGCTGTGGCGGTTCCGCAACGGCATGGCCAACGCGATCGCGATGGGCCTCATGAAGCCGGCGCAGCCGGACATGAAGGACGGCGCGGCTCCAGCGAAGGACAACGGTACGGCGCCCGTCAAGGACATGAAGGCCCCCGCCAAGGACATGAAGGCGCCGGCGAAGCAGTAGCCGCTAGGCTTCGTCGCTCGACGACCGAAGCCGCGCGATCCAGGCGGCGAGCTCCGCCGGGATCGCGCTCTCGAAGCGAACCCGCTCCCCGGTCGCCGGGTGAGCGAACCCGAGCACCGCGGCATGCAGCGGTAGCCGCGGTGGCCTGGGCACGAACGTGCGAGACGTCTCGCCGCCGTGCTGGCGATCGCCCGCGATCGGATGCTCGATGCCGGCGAGGTGGATCCGGATCTGGTGCGTGCGTCCGGTCTCGAGCCGCACCGCGAGCAAGGTCGCGCCGGCCAGGCGCTCGAGCGACTCGAGGTGGGTCACCGCGCGCCGTCCCTCGATCGGGCGATCGATCGTCTGCGCCGTGACCTCGCCGACCGCGACGGCGCGGTACTCGCGCTCGATGTCGTGCGCCACGAACGCATCGCCGAGTCGCTTGTTGGCCTCGCGGGTGCGCGCGAACACGAGCAGACCGCTGGTCGGCATGTCGATCCGGTGGACGAGATGGACCTCGCCGAACTGGTTCGACAGCTGGTCGAGCAGATCGCCACGATCGCTCTCGGGCGTCGGAGCGGTGACCAGGCCGGAGGGTTTGTCGGCGACGATCACGTGGTCGTCGGAGAACACGATCGTGGGGGGCGGCGGTGGCGGCCGGGGCGACGTGATGGCGCCGCCGACGTTGACCTCGATGGTCTGCCCCGCGCGCACCGGCCGGCTCGCGACCTTGACCCGCGCGCGATCGACGAACACGCCACCGACGTCGATCACCGCGCGCGACTTGCGACGACTGAGCGCCGGGACGTGCCGCGGAATCACCTGATCGAGACGCCGGCCGTCGTCGTCGTCGTCGGCCACGAACGTGTGCTTGGTGGAGGAGATGGTCAGCTCCAGTCGGCGCGCCCGACGACGTCGACGATCGCGTCGGCGAGCTGGACCGGAACTTCCTCTTGGAGGAAGTGGCCGGCATCGGTGCGAGTGACCGTGGCGTCGGGGCGCAGGCGCGCGAGGTGATGGATCACGCGGCCGAGGATCGGATCGCGCGTGCCCCACACGAGGTGGACCGGGACGTCGGCCTCGGTGAACGCGAGCTGCGAGATCCGGAGCTCGGGCACCGAGACGTGGCGGTCGTGGCTATCGGGCACCATGCGCGCGAGCGCGAGCGGTGCGGCGCGATCCTCGTACCGGCGGAGCGGCCAGCGATACGCGCGGGCGACATCGCCGCGAATGCTCGAGCGATCGCCTTGCGACAGGTGAAGCACCCCGAGGGGAAACCCGATCCGGCGAAACAGTAGGTCGCTCGCGAGCGGCAGTTGCGACAGGCGATGGAACAGCGTCGGCTTGAACCGCGCGTGCGGCGGACCGACGGCGGTGTTGCCGAGCACGATCCCGCGCAACCGCGACAACCGGCTCGCCATCGCGTGCAACGAGATCGGACCGCCCCAGTCTTGCGCGACGACGACCAGGGGGCCGGGAACGACCTCGTCGAGCATGTCGCCGAACCACCGGCTGTGGTGGATCAGCGTGTGGGCCGCGAGGTCGCGCGGCTTGCTCGACAGGCCGAGCCCGATCAGGTCGGGAACGACGAGCCGGAGCGAGTCTTTGCCCGACGTCGCGACGTCAGCGCGCCCGAGGAGCTCGGCCACGACCTTGCGCCACAGAAAGCCCCAGGTCGGGTTGCCGTGCACCAGCACGATCGGGCGACCGTCGGGCGGCCCCCATTCGAACACGTGCATGTGCTCTCCGCCGACCTCGACCGCGCGCTCGCGGTAGTCCGCCGGCAACTGTGCCGTGATGAAGTCGGGAAGTGCCTCCAAGGCCTAGGAGGCTATCGTATTCGTGGTCCCGGGTCGCGCCGGTGGAAGAGCCGCTACCAATCGTCGTCGTCGTGACGGCGTCGGCCCCCACCACCGCGTTTCCCACCACCCGCTCCTTCGCGATCGGGATCGCGATTGCGGTCGCGATCCCGGCGACGTCGGTTGTCACCACTCGGAGGTGGTCCACCCGGAGGCGGTGCACCCGGAGGTGGTCCACCCGGTCCACCCGGTCCGAATCCCCGTGGCGGTCCGCCGTAGCCACCGCGGCCACCGCCGCCACCGCCAAAACCACCACCACCACCGCCGTACCCGCCACCGCGGCCACCGCCGCCAAAACCACCACCACCCCCACCATACCCGCCACCGCCACCACCGTATCCGCCGCCGTAGCCACCCGGTCGAGGCCCCCCCGGCCCTCCACCCGGTCCGCCCGGTCGCGGTCCACCGTACGAGCGCGGCCCTCTCGGCTCGCGCTCGCGTGCTTCGTTGATCCTCAGCATGCGCCCGTCGAGATCCTGCCCGTCGAGCTCTTGCAGCGCCTGCTGTGCTGCCTCGGACGTCGAGAATTCTACGAAGGCGAAGCCACGCGAACGCCCGGTCTCGCGGTCCATGATGATGGCCACACTGGTGACCTCACGACCGTTGGCTGAGAACGCAGTTCTGAGTGACTCCTCGGTGGTGTTGTAGTTCAGGTTGCCCACGTAGAGCTTCGTGCCCACAAAATCTCTCCTGCGATCGGCAGACTGCTTGCGTTCTCAACACGACGACCGTCGAAGTCGCCTCCTGCAGGGTAACACAGGCGCTGGGGGGCAAGATCGGAATGCTGGTTTGCCCTATCCTCGATCGGCCTGGTCACGATGGGTCCGCTTCCATACCCACATCGCGCGACGTTTCTCGCCAGCACGCTCGCCACGTCTGCCGAGCGAGAGGCACTGGCTCCCTACATCGCCCGCTTGATCTCGGTGATGGTGTTCGACCGGCTGGTACGACACCCGATCGTGACCCTCGGGGACCACGATGACGAACGCCTGGTGGACGACTCCGGGCGCCTGCTCGATGCGACCCATCCACTCGTAGAGGATTCGATCGATTGGTTCTTTCGGGTGTCCCGGCGTCACGAGGTGCTGTGGTTCGAGCTGTCCTTCGACGCGGCGCGGCCAAAGCCCCCGATCCTGCGGAGTCGACGACCCGACGGGACCGTCGCGAGTTGGAACGCCAGCATCGAGCTGCCGTTCTCGCAGCAACTGGGACAATGCCTCGCACTGTGGCTCACCGCACGTCGGCTACCGCTGGTCGAGCCGCTCCCCGAGATCGGGATCGAGGACATCGAGACCGCGGCGCAGCGCCTGCGCAATGCCGACGTCGAGCTCCAGCGCGGGCTCGAGCTCGCCCAGGTACCGGTGGCCCTGACCCAGCCACCGGCGCGCATCCCGATCCCGTTCTTGCGCGTGCTCGCCGAGCTCTCGCGCGACGAGGCACGCACGCTCGACCCGATCATCCTGCAGCTCGATCCATCGCACCCGGTCGCGCGCCGCAACACCTACGTCACCGGACTCCTCGACGGGACGATCGAACGCCGCGCGATCTTGCCGTTGATCGAAGAGGCGCCGATGTACGCGAAGCCGCACCTCTCGATCTGGGGCGAGCCATTCGCGAACGACCGGCCGGTCGAGAACATGGGCGTGCGCCATCAGGGCATCGCGGCGAGCCTGATGCCCGCGAACCCATACGCTTGCCACAACTTCTCGCTGCAGCTCGCCGACGTCGATCGGCGCGAGGAGAGCTACCGGTGGGCCGACCGCGCGACGGTGGCCGCGCCGCAGTTCGGGGCGGCGCACCTCGATTGCGTGCGGCGACTCAGGCAGGTCGGGCGTCCGGGCCAAGCGTTCGCGGAGGCGCAGTATCGATGCCGCGAGATCCTCGATCGCGCGTCGTCGAACAAGCTCGCTCCCAACGACTGGCAGGCGCCGCATCACGCGGCGCTACTGATCGCGTTCGTGCACCTCGACGTCGGCCGACTCGCCGAGGCGATCGAGCTCGCCGACGACGCGATGACGAAGCTCCCCGACGACGAGTCGACCGCGGAAGCGTTCGCGTGGGCGCACAAGCGGATCTCGCACTGGAAGAGCGATGCCGGGCTGCTCGCACGCGCGTACGCGTGGGAGGGCTATCACCGCGGCGACCCGGGGCGCGTCCTGGTCGGGCTCACGCGCGGGCGGATCACCGACGACGACGACGCGATGATGCTGATCGACGCGCTGGTCGCACTCGGTCGCGAGGACCAGGCGGAGATCGCGTTCTGGCAGTGCGCGGGGCTCGACGGCACGGGCATCCTCGGCGACGGCAAGGCGCGACTCTCTGCCGCGCGGGCGTTGATCGTGCGCGGCGATCTCGACGAAGCGCTCGACCAGATCCAGATCGTCCAGCTGCGCCGTCACCAGAGCCGCCTCGAGGGCGAGATCAACCGGTTGTTCCGACTCGCCGCGACGCGTCCGGCCGCCGACTGGGATCGCGTGATCGAGAAACGCCTCGAACGCGGCGCCCTGATGCTCGCGCAACGTGCCGCGCGCGACCTCGCCGACTTCGTCCCCGGCCTGGACACCCAGGCCGTACAACGCGCACTCGGGACGCGCACCGAGCTCGAGCTCGATCCGGCGTGGATCGACGAGCTGGTCGCCGCTCTGCCCGCCGCGCAGGCTGCCTCGAAGACCATCGTCGACCGGCTCGCGTGGCCGGCCGAGGACACCCTTGCCGCCGCCGATGCACTCGCGCAGGAATGGTGGACCGCCCTCGTGCCACCGGCGCGCGATCGCGATGCCCACGCGGCCGGCGCCGTGCTCGCGCTCGGCATCAGCGTCGCCAACTACCTGGTCGCCTCGACGCGCGCGCCATCACCGATCGCCGGCGCGTATCGTCACATCGCCACCGAGGCGCTCCACCTCGTGCGCCGATCGCGCTACCAGATCGATCCCGCCGCGATCCAGGCGCTCCTCCGGCTGATCGAGCACCTCGGCGACGCCCCCGAATGGGTGCTCGACCTGTGGCTTCTGCGGATCGAACGCGCGCTCGATCTCGAGGCCGAGCACGGCAGCTACCTCGCGGGCATGACCGCCGGGATGCCCACCGTCGAGCGGATGTTGCGCGGCGACGAGCGGGTCGGCTGGGAGCTCCGCCTCGCACACGACCTCGCCTCCGATGCCTCGCAGTACGAGCCCGCGGCGATGCTGTTCGTGCGCGGCGCGCGCGCGATCGAAGGCGGCACGGTGATGCACGCGTGGTCGATCGCCGCCGAGGCCGGCGCCGATACCCCGACCCAGCTCGACGTCCACTGGCTCGCCGCGATGGCCAACCCGACGCTCGGGGGACCGTGGCTCCGCCTGGCACACAGCCTGTTCGAGGCAAACCGCCCCACCGACGCGTTCGCTGCCGCCTGCCGCGGCATCGCGCTCGTTCCCAAGCGCGAGCGACATGCAGCGGTCGACCATCTCTCCACCGCATGGACCACCGCCGCGATGTCGACGCCGCTCGATGGCCAGGCCGCGTTCGATGCCGGCCTCGCCGCGGCGTCCGAAGATCGGCTCGATCTCGCCGTCCAGCACCTGCGGTGGGCCTACGCCACCGAACCGTCCAACGCCAAGCGCGCGCAGAGTCTGGCCGTCGCACTCGGCCGTACCGGCGCCGGGTTCGAAGCGGTGCGCGTGCTGTCTCATCACGAACGTGCCGATGCGCCGCGCTTGATCGGTCGCGTGTTGCTCGATACCGGTCGGCCGGGTGATGCACTGCCGTTCCTTCGCTACGCGTCGCGCCGGTTCCGCACCGCCGATGACTGGATCGCGCTCGCCTCCGCCGCCGGTCGCGCCGACAACGACCTCGTGGCGGTCGACGCCGGCAAGAAGGCACTCGAGCTGGGTGCCACGGACACCCAGCTCCACATCGCACTGGTGCGCGGGTTGTATCGACTCGGCGAATGGGCCGAGTGCGAGCGCCTCGCGCAGCAGCTGATCTCCAACCCCGATCGCAAGGCGCGGATCGTCGGCCTCCACGCGATGGCGCGCGCCCTCGCCGGCCAGGACCGCCACGTCGACGCACATACGTATGCCAAGGCCGCCGCCGAGCTCGGGCCCAACGGCGAGCTCGCCACCGAGCTGATCGATACGATGGATCGGATCGTCGCCCAGCAGATCCCGCCGGTGCGCGCGAGCATCGAGATGTCTCCCGAGCGCCAGGCGTTCGCGGATCTCGAGGCAGCGCGGTTCGACAGTCTGACCCCGTCGGTGGGAAGTCCGTCGTGGGGGATCGCGCGGGCCGCGCTGGCTGCGTCCGAGTTCCGGACGGACGACGAGAGCGGGATCCCGGTGGCGCCGCGCGCGCTCGACGGCGCGGTCTCGATCCTGGCGCGCACCGCCGGCGCGATGGAGATCGATGCGGTGCTCGCGAGGATCCGGGCGCTGCGGATCCGGGATAACGCGTTCATCCAGATCGATCCGCCGCCGCCGCTGGGATTGAGGTACACGGCCGAGGAGTTCGATCGGCTCTACACCGAGCGCGATCGGCGGCCGCACCGCCCGAGCGCGGTCCTCAGCTTCGCGCGATAGGGCTGGGTATCCCGAGTCTCGAGACCCTCGAGATGTCACTCGCCGTTGTCGATCACGCGTTCGCCCTCGAGCGCTATCGCCACGGATCTCTCGATGGCGGCAACATGCCCGCCGTTCCCGCCGGGGCTGGTCGCTGCACCGGGACCGGTGGTGGCGCGGGCGGTGGTGGTGGCCGTGGCGGTCGCGTTGGTGTCCCGAGGAGATCGAACGGGATCTGACGGGTGCCCGTGCAGCTGCCGAGCGCACTCGAGATCGACATGATCTGGACGATGGTGACCTGGCCGTCCGGGTGGAGGTCACCGGTCAGCTCGCGGATCTCGGTCCGGAGGTCGCGCAGACAGGCCAGCTGTTGCGTGCGCGTCGCCCCCTTCGCGGACGCACACGTGGCCGCGTACTCGTGCAGCCATCGTCGCCGCAGATCGTCGAGCAAGATCACGGTGGCCACCACGTCGTCGTCGTCGTCATGCTGGCGCACCAACCGATCCCGGCGCTCGGCGGTCCACGCGTCGCCAAACGCGGCCTGCGGGTCCGCGCAGTCCGCCTCCACGGGCGTCGGCGCGACCACGGGCGTGGGCGACATCGGTGACGTCGGCGATGGCGCCGATGTCGACGACGTCGGCGACGATGACGGTGCACGCGTGGCGGCGAAGATCCCGGCGCCCGCCACCAGGATCGCTCCGCCGGCGATCCCGAGGAGTACCCGGCGGCGTCGTGGGGGTCTCGCCATCGCCGCCGCGAGTGCGTCGAGCAACGTCGTCATGTCGGGCCACCGGTTCTCGGGCGACGGGTCGAGCCCGCGGACGAGCACGTCGCGCACGCGCGGCGACAGCTGGTCGGCGCGGACCTCGCGAACCCCGCTGCTGGCCGCTTGCTGGAGCTCGGGCAGCGAGTCACCCCGGAACGGACGCGCGCCGGTCAGCGCCTCCCACACGGTGATGCAGAACGCGAACTGATCGCTGCGCGCGTCGGGGGGCTTGCCGGCGAACTGCTCCGGTGCCATGTAGGCCGGCGTTCCGATCATCACGCCGGTCTGCGTCAGCGGCGAGCTCAGGATGTCGACTTGCGGCAGCGCTTGCGTGACCGGCTCCGGGCCGTCCTCGATCTGGCCACGCGCGAGCCCGAAGTCGGTGACGTAGATGTGGCCGTCGCGGCTTCGCAGCACGTTGGTCGGCTTGAAGTCGCGGTGGACGAGGCCGGCCGCATGCGCCGCGGCGAGCCCGCGTCCGGCGGCCGCCAGCGCCTCCGCCAGGTCGTCGCTCGATGGCTTCGTGGCCACCCACTTGTCGAGCGTGTCACCGTCGACGATCTCCATGGCGATGAAGTCGCGATTGCGATCGGTGCCGACCTCGTAGACCGTCAGCACGTTGGGGTGCTTGAGGCGCGCCATCGCGCGGGCTTCGCGTAAGAGTCGCGTGCGCAGCGCCGGGACGTCGTTCGTGTGCAGCAACTTGAGCGCGACCGATCGCTCGAGATCCGGATCGAAGGCCGCCCACACGATCCCCATGCCGCCCGTACCGAGCACGCGATCGAGCCGGTACTTGCCGAGGGTCTCCTGCGCGCCCGGTGGCTTTGGCACCGAGGGCTCGGCGGCGGTCTCCGCGGAGGGGTCGACAGTCATGGCGAGCCTCCGTGTAGCACGAAGATCCCCGAGCTTCTTGACGTTGACGACGTCGTAGTAGGCGCACCACCACTCGGCCGTAACCGGTCACGTCGTCCGATTCCGCTGCCGTTGCCGTTGCCGCTGCTGTTGCCGCTGCCGTTGCCCTGCCGCTGCCGTTGCCGCGTCCGCTGCCGCTGCCGTTGCCGCTGCTGCTGCCGTTGCCGCGTCCGCGTCCGCTGCCGTTGCCGCGTCCGCTGCCGCTGCCGTTGCCGCTGCTGCTGCCCTTGCCGCGTCCGCTGCCGCTGCCGTTGCCGCTGCGGCTGCCGTTGCCGCGTCCGCGTCCGCTGCCGTTGCCGCGTCCGCTGCCGCGTCCGTTGCCGCTGCCGCGTCCGGTGCCACGCCGCCGCTGCCACTCGAGCACGCGGCCGTTCCTCTTCTCCTCGGCTCGGCCCGCGCCGGGGCCGTCGCCGCCGCCCCGCGCCACGCCGCGCACCGACCCGCGCCGAGCGCTCGAACGACCGCGATGGCGCGCGCCACCGCCGCACAGACGAACGCCTCCTCGAACACGTGCGATGCGCACGCGCTCGTCACGGGTCGTGCGCGTCTGCGGCACTCGGGCCGACGACGACAACGGCCCCGGCGCTTCGGGACCTCACCTCGGCAAGGAGACGATCATGGCCTTCGATACCCTCGAGATGTCACTCACCGTCCTCGACCACACGTTCGCGCTCGAGCCCAAGATCCGGCAGCGTCGGAAGTCGCTCGCCGACGAGATCGGCCGCGCCGCCGAGAGCATCGCGCTCAACGTCAGCGAAGGCCGGCAACGCGCTGGTCTCGACAAACCGGACTTCTATCGCCGCGCCGCCGGCAGTGCCGCCGAGCTCACCACCGCGCTGCGGATCGCCAAGGCGCGTGGCTACATCTCGGACGCGGACTTCGCCGCCGTCGACGCGGCGCTCGATCGGGTGCGCGCAATGCTGTGGCGGCTTACCCACTGAGCCGACGCCGCGCATGGTGCGCGACTCGTGTGGTTCAGGGCGCCAGCAAGGGCGCGTCCGGCCACACACGACGAAACAGTTGGTCGCCGAGCAGCATCCGGAACGATGCCCAGCGCACCGCTTCATCGTCGTACTCGGGATGCCGCCGGGCGATCGCCGCGCGGGCAATCGCCCGGGCCTCCAGCGACATCTGGTGTCCGAGCTGTGTCCGTTGCCCCGATGTCATCTTGCGGTAGAGCGCGAGCTGCACGGCGTCGGCTTCGGGCGTCGTATCCGTCGCGTCCATCGACTCGAGAATACCCCGTGACGGTGACACCTACCCAACCTTCAATCCTGGTGTGCACCACCGCACCGGTTTCCGGATTGTCGGCTATTCGGAGCGTCGACGGATCACACCCGTCTGTTAGATTGACATCGTCGGGTGATCGGATGAGCACGCCGCACAAGAAACGCGCCACGTATCAGGACGTCCTCGACGCGCCGGAGCACCTGGTCGCCGAGATCATCGATGGCGACCTCCGACTGTCTCCGCGGCCCGGGCTCCCGCACACCTCGGCCGCGTCGAGGCTCGGTGCGCCGTCCTGATGAACCCGTTCGATTTCGGCAACGGTGGCCCCGGGGGCTGGGCCATCCTCGTCGAACCCGAGCTCCACTTCGGCGAAGACATCGTGGTGCCCGATCTCGCAGGATGGCGGCGCGAGCGCTTCCCCACGCTCACGCCGGACACGGCCTTTCTCGAAGTTCCGCCCGACTGGGCGTGCGAGCTGCTGTCGCGTTCGACCGCGGTCCACGATCGACGCGAGAAGCTTCCGATCTACGCGCGCGCCGGCATGCGCCACGTGTGGTTGATCAACGCGCTGACCCGCACGCTCGAGATCTTCCGGTTGCACGACGGCGCGTGGATCGCGGTCGCCACGCACCGGGGCGACGCGCGTGTACGCGCCGAGCCGTTCGACGCGATCGAGCTCGACCTGTCGATCCTGTGGGCCGACATCGCCGTGCCTCCGCCACCGCGCGGCACGCGCGCCGGCGAATCGGCGATCGACTACGGCTTCGACCTGTAGGAGCGGTGTCGGCGCTGCGCTATCGTGCGCCGCGTTCGATGTATCGGTTCCTGTACTGGCTCGTCCTGCAGCGGCTTCCGGCCGAAGGCACGCACAGCGTGTCGTTCGCGCTTGCTGCGCGCGGCGGTGCGGGTACCGGGCATCGCGGCGCTGATGCGTCGGATGTTCGCGCCGCGAGCGCCCGAGCTGCGCGTCCACGCGTTCGGTCGCGAGCTGCCGGGTCCGCTCGGCCTGGCGGCCGGGTTCGACAAGGATGCCAAGGGCGTGCGCGCGCTCGGTGCGATGGGGTTCGGGTTCGTCGAGGTCGGCACCGTGACGGCCGAGGCGCAGCCCGGCAATCCCAAGCCGCGACTGTTCCGGTTGCCGCGCGATCGCGCGCTGGTCAATCGCATGGGGTTCAACAACGAGGGTGCGTCCGCCGCCGCCCGCCGACTCGCGCATCGCGAGGATGGGATCGTCGGCGTCAACATCGGCAAGACCAAGCGCGTCGCCGAGTCGGAGGCACTCGCCGACTTCACTGCGAGTGCCGAGCGGCTCGCGCCGTTCGCGGACTATCTGGTCGTCAACGTCAGCTCGCCGAACACGCCCGGGCTCCGCGACCTGCAGGCCGTCGACAAGCTGCGCCCGCTCCTGGTCGCGGTGCGCGAGGCGTGCGATCGCGCATCGCCGACGCGCCGGGTGCCACTGCTGGTCAAGATCGCGCCCGACCTCGCCGACGACGACGTCGACGCGGTCGCCGACCTCGCCCTCGAGCTCGGTCTCGACGGCATCATCGCGACCAACACGACGATCGCGCGCACGGGATTGTCGACATCGGAGAGTCGGGTCGCCGCGCTCGGCAAGGGCGGGCTGTCGGGTGCACCGCTCAAGGCCCGCGCACTCGAGGTGCTACAGCGCCTGCGCGCGCGCGTTGGCTCGAAGCTCGTGTTGATCGCCGTCGGCGGCATCGAGACCGCCGACGACGCGTGGGACCGCATCGCCGCCGGCGCCACGCTGGTGCAGGGCTACACCGGCTTCATCTACGGCGGACCGGCGTGGGCGCGCCGCATCCATCGCGGCCTCGCGGACAAGCTTCGCGAGCACGGGTTGGCGTCGATCGAAGACGCGATCGGGAACGCGACCACCCGAAACTAAGAAAGGGCCGCGAACCCGCGACCCCTTCGTGACTCGTCCGGATCGAGAACTACTTGTTCTTGATCTGGTCGAGGCGCTGGTGAAGGTTCTTGTAGAGCTTCATCCCGTACGACAGGTTGTCGCCCTCGGCCTGCTGGAACGTGGCCTGACCCTGGGTGAGGGCGAAGGCGAGCCCGCCGAGCGACGTGGTGCAACCACCGGCGACGTCCGCCGTGCCATCGACCTCGCGCATGGCGGTCGTGCTGACCGAACCCTTGATGACGGTGTTCGGGTTGTCCGAACCCTCGGTCAGGGTGATCGCGCCGCTGCTGGCGAAGTACAGGTGGGTGAACGCACCCGAGCCGTCCACGTTCCCGAACAGGTACGCGGCCGCCTGGTACGACGTCGAACCCTGCTGGTTCGGCTCGAACGCGATCGTCGCGACCGAGAGGTCGGCGGCGGTGGCGAAGTTGGTCGCCTGGTTGAGGATGAACGCACCGGAGGTGCTCACGAGCTCGACGCCCATGACGTTGTCGCTGGTGGTGGTCGGGTCGTTGTCGACGTCGGCCGGCAGACCCGCGAAGATGAAGAACGTGTCCGAACCGGTGTTCGGACCCGCGGTGGGAACCTGGAACCAGTTGCACGGGCTCGTGCCCTGGGCGCCACACGCGTTCGCGCCGATGGGCACATCGTCGGCCGTTCCTGCCATGCCGTCGGTGCCGGCGCCGCCGATGAGGGCCAGCCCCATGAGGTCGTCGACCACGGGGCATGCAGTGGCCGTCGGGGTATCGATGACCTGCGGCGGCGCATCGATGATGACGGGGGGCTTGTTCCCACCACCACCACACGCGGCGACGGACGGGATGATGACAGCGAGCAAACGGTTCAGACGCATGACCTCTCCTTGATGGGCGACTCTAGGCATAAAACGGTGCGGACGGGAATACTGTTCGTGCTCACCGGATTCTGACTGCCCTGTAACCTGACGTTCGCGATCTTGCTAGAGTCCGTGAACACAATGGCCATTCGGAAGATCGCTCAGATCGGGCATCCGGTTCTGCGACGTGTCGCACGTGAGGTCAGTCGTGAGGAACTGATCACACCCGCGACGCAGCAGTTCATCGACGATCTCGTCGAAACCATGCACGACGCTGATGGCGCGGGCCTCGCCGCCATCCAGATCTACGAGCCGATCCGGATCTGCGCGATCGAGGTCCGAGACAATCCGCGATATCCCTACAAGCCAAAGATCCCGTTGACGATCCTGGTAAATCCGGTGCTCACCCCGGTGGGCACCGACCAGTTCTCGAACAACGAAGGGTGCCTGTCCGTACCCAATCTCCGGGGCGCGGTCAAGCGGTACCTCCACGTCCGTGTCGAGGCCATGGACCGCCACGGCAACCCGATCGACGAGGTGGTCCACGGGATCACGGCCGGGACCTACCAGCACGAGGTCGACCACCTCGATGGCAAGCTGTTCGTCGATCGCGCCGATCCGTCGACGTTCTCGACCTGGGCCGAGTTCGAGCGCCACCACAAGGCCGCGTTCGTCGAGCGGGTCAAGGAGATCGTGGCGCAGGTCGGCTCCTAGACTTCGCGGATGCGACGTCGCACTGAGGAGCGTCGCGACGCTCCTCACGCTGCGACCGCTGCGACAGTCAGCGACACGCGGTCGCGAGGCGCACGCGCTGTGCCGATCGCGGCCACCGGCGATCGAACGCCACCCGCTTCGCGCGTGCGAGCGCGCGATCGCCACGCCGGCACAGCGCCTCGATCTCGATCGCGGCGGCATCCTCGGCGAGCTGACCGTGGCGCGCGGTCTCGACGGCATGCTCGCGGACGGCGGCGAGCGCGGCGGAGAAATCGCCACGTTGCAAGGCGTCCATCGCACGATCGACGAGCTCGACCTCGCGCGCGAGATTGGCGGTGCGACGAGCGGGACGAGTCGCGACCGGACGGCGCCGCGCGGGAGCCTCGGCACGTACCGTGGAGACGCGATCCGTGCGGGGCTTCGTCGCCGGTGGCGCCGCCGGTCGGGCGGGAGTCGGCGCGACCGCGGGCTCGATCCGCGAGGGCGGCGCGACCGCGTGCGGAGTACGTCGCGGCGTGTCGACGATCGCCGGCGGGGGCTCCAGGTTCGTCGCGTCCTGCCGATCGCCAGATCGCTGAAGCGCGAGCACGCCGGCTCCGACCACGACGGCCACGATCCCGACGAGGCCGAGCTTGATGCCGAGCGCGATGCCCGAGGGTGGTGCCGGTGCCGCGGCGACCGCAGCGTCGATGTTTCCACGCATCCGCGCGATCGTCGCCGCATCGGGGCCGAGTCCTTCGCGTGCCGCGGACAGGAGCGCCCGCGAGGTCTCGCCGAGGTCGGGCTCGGTCGTCATCGTTCCCCATCCCCCGCCGGAAACCGCAGGCGCACGGACGCCTCGAACGCCGCCCGCGCGAGCCGCAGTCGCGAGTACGCGGTATTGAGGTTGAGATCGAGCATGCGCGCGACCTCGGGGACGCTCAGCTGCTCGAGCTCGACGAGCGCGAACACCATGCGCTTGTCCTGATCGAGCGTGTCGAGGATCTGCATCACCGTCGCGGCGGCCTGAGCGCGCGACATCGCCGCGAACGTGTCGGCGGCGCCGGCGGGCTCGTCCTCGAGCTCGAGCGGTTGCGTGCGATCGCGGGTGGTCGTGCGGCGGCGGTACGCGGCGGCGACGCGCCGAGCGATCGCGAACAGCCAGGTCGTGATCCGGGCGCGGCCCTCCCATTCGGAGAGCCGGCGATGGACGACGACGAACACGTCCTGCACGGCATCCTCGATGTGGGGCTCGGCCACGCCGAACGAGCGCAGCGTGCGCCACACGAACCCGACGTGCGCGTCATAGACCTCGTCGAACGTGGGCACCGCGACCGTCCCGTGCTGCCGTGCCTCGGCATCGGCCGGGCGGGAGAACGCGACCGGAGACTTCGCGAGCGGACACCCGGCCGAGAGGTCGGCCGCGGAAGCGAAGTCGGGCAACAACGGCATGCGGGAGGTTGGTGTCGCCATACAAAGGGATCCGTCACGGGCGCTAGCGCCAGGTGACCTCGAGGCCCAGGGCGCAGCGTGCAGATGCTGGAGATGGTTGATAGATCTCGTTGCCGTCGAGCAGCATGAACCGGGTGCGCTCGAGCGAGGCCGCGACCTCGAAGGTGCCGACGAGGTAGGCGTGGGCGGACATCGGCCACCCGACACCGAACCCGCTGGCGATCGCGGTCCACCGCCCGCTCCGCGGGTCCGAGATCCCCGCACCGTCGCCCCGCATCGACCCGAGCTCGAGACCGAGCCACGCGCGCAGCGGCATCCGCCGCGACACCCAGCCACCACGCAGCGCCAGCATCGACACGCCGATGTCGACCGCGGCGATGTCGCTCTGGACCACGGTCGGTTGTGCGGCCCACCGCGCGTAGCCGACCTCGGCGTAGAGCTCGTGCCGGCGCACGTAGCCGGCGAGCTCCCCTCCGTAGTCGACCTTGGTGGTGATGCCGATGCCGCTGAGCGCGAGCAGTCGCACGCCACCGCCCCACGCGTCGGGATGCGTCCCCGGCGTGATGTCACCACTCTCGACGGCGGGAGGTGCCGACGGCAGATGCGGCACCTCGTTCGGGGTGGTCGCGAACGCAGGGATGTTGTCGAGGGCCTCGATCGATCGGGGTTGGTTCGCGCGAGCGCGCTGCGCGTCGTGGACGAGACGCGCGACGATCACCGCGACGGCGTCGGCCAGATCGGTGCAGCGCGCGGCGGACAGCGTGCGCGTGCCCTCGGACAGGTGGATCCGCGCGCGATATCCGGCGGTGCGCCCGACCCCCACGGCGGTGACGTCGACGGCGATGTCGAGGTCGATCGACGTCGACGAGGTCGTCGGGTCGAGACGGCGTGCGATCCGCGCGTGCACGTCGGAGGCGTTCGGACACGCGGTGGGCGCGCGCCAGGACAGCGACAGCGACGGCGCTGGCGCTGGCGACGGCGACCGCGATGGCGATGGATCGGCGAACGCCGGACTCGCGACGAACATCGCGAGTCCGACCACGCATGTCGCGACGAGCCCCATCGCAGGGCGACACGACCATTCCCGCGCGGTTGCAGACGAGATCTGCCTAGGACTTTCGTGGAGGGCCCGTTGTCCACGCCCGACAACCTGGTTGGCGGTTCCGCGGCGGCAACCCGTCAGAACCTTTCGATCACCTCGGTACGTCACGCCTCGGTCCGCCACCACTTGCACGTGCGGGGCCGACGCCCGGTCCGTCACACGTCCGGCAAGAACGTCGCGAACAACTCGATCACCTGCGCGGGTGCCTCGACGTGGAGCCAGTGGCCGACCGGTAGCGAGTGCACCCGGACGTGACCGGGCGCGTGCGCGAGGCGTTCGCGATCCTCGGCCGTCAGTGCCACCGAGCGCTCGGCGACGACGAATTCGAGGGCGCCGCGTGGAGCGAGGACATCGGCCCACAGATCGAGCGCGTAATAGTCCGCGAGCAGGCTCCGCACGGCCGCGAGGTCGAGGCGGTTGACGAGCACGTCGCCGCGCGGGATCAGGTTCATCGCGAGCCAGTGCGCGAACCCGGTGTCGTGACCCTTCGCGACCACCGCGGCGATGAAGTCCTCGCGTCGCGACCACGTGGGTGGGAGCTGCTCCATGAGCGCGAGCACGCGATTGACCGAGTAAGACTCCGCGAGCGGCCCTGCCGAGTACTCTCGCCCGGGTTTCGCGTTCGCACCACCGCCTGACCGAGGTGGGGCCGCGGAAGCGAAGTCGGGCAACGAAGACGAGATGCCATCGCCCGACGCGCCGCGCTCGAGATCGGCGAGCGCACCGGGCCGCGTGCTCGGGCTGGCGTCGAGTACCCAGGTCTGATCGAGGTCGACGAGCGAGCGCGTCGCGAGGGCGGTCTTGCCGCCGAAGCTGTGGCCGGCGATCGCGCGCACGTCACCGAGCTCGCGAACCAGCGCCGCGAGATCGCCGGCGCACGCCGCGACCGTGTGTGGTGGATCCCCCGCCTCGGAGCGACCGTGGAGCCGGAGGTCGACGAGCACGATGCCCCAGTCGGGGCGACGGTCGGTGACCTTGCGGGCGATCGCGCGCCAGTTGCCACCGGCGCCGTAGATGCCGTGGGTCAGGATCATCGAGCGCGCGGGCGTCGTGCCGGCATGGGCGATCCGTTCGTGGTGCAGGCGTGCCGGCACCCGCGGACTATGCCAGCATCCGCGCGATGGTGGACTCACCACACGACGCGCTCGCCGCACGCGGGTTCGATCTCGCGCACGCGTTCGACACCGCGGCCGTCGCGCACGAGCCCGGGCTCGCGATCCTCGGCGGCGCCGAGCGTCTCGGCATCCTGATCGGCAACACGCGCGCGCTGTGGCCGCCGTTCGTCGCCGCGATGCGCGATCCGGCGCTGGCCACCGAACACGATCCGCTCGAGCGCTACACCGAGCGCGCGATCGAGAGCGCGTATCCCGGCGCGCGGATCTACTACGGGCATCGCCACTACGAGCTCGACGGCACGTCCGGGTTCTTGCCGCTCCAGCGCCTCGCGATCGCGACCGGACTCGGCGCGCTCGGCGACGGCGGGCTCGTGATCCATCCGGTCTACGGTCCGTGGATCGCGTTGCGTGCGGTGGTCGTGCTCGACGGCGCACCCGTCGCGCGCTCGCCGATCGAAAAACCGTGCGACTGCGGAACGCGATGTGGCGAGGCCGCACGACGCGCACTCGCCGCACGCGGCCCCGACGCGTGGCGCGCGTGGCTGGCGGTGCGCGATTCCTGCACAGTCTCCGCCTGGCGTTACAGCGACGACCAGATTCGCTACCACTACACGAAGACCTGGTCGTAGGCGGTCTGGGGGTTGGGGGGATTGGGTGGAGGCCCCTACCCCCGATGACCACGTGCGACGGCGCGGTGATCGAGAGGTTAGCCCCGGTACATCGCTTGCACCGATCCGGACCGTGCGGGGACTCCGAGTTTGCTGGCTCTTTCTGGTCGTGGGCGCGTGCGTGTACACGCCGCCGGAGTCGACGACGGGCCCCGACGAGCCGGACCCCGGAGCGGGTTCGGATCCAGGTGATCCGCCGCCCACCGTCGAACGGTCGTGCGCCGTGATGGGGACGTCGCTCTGCCTCGAGTTCGAGCACGACACGCAGGACCTCCAGCTCATGAGCGTCGCACTCGACGGCTCGGGGAACGACCACGACGCCGTGGCCACCAACGTGACCGGAACGCGCCGCGACCTCGACCCGCCAGTCGCGGACGACCGCGCGGCGGCGTTCGGCCTCGACTCGCACCTCGAGGTCGGAGACGTCCTCGCGATCGACAGCAGCTTCACGGTCGAGATGTGGGTCCAGAGCGACGACGATCCGGCCGTGACGCGGAGCTGGCTGCTCGACGGCGGCGGCCGGATCTTCATGTCGATCGGCTCGGATCGCCGGCTGCGGTGCGCGATCAACGACGACACCGACTCGGCGCTCCGGGTCACGACGACCGCGACGATCGACACCGACTGGCATCACCTCGCGTGCTCGTTCGACGGCTCGCGAAAGCGGCTCCGGGCCTACATCGACGGCTCGAGCTCCGACTGCAACAACCTCGACGAGTCGCTCGAGCCGCTCACCGGGGTCACGACGATCGGCGCGCACACGAGCACCAGCACCGCCGAGCACCTGGTCGGCGCGCTCGACAGCGTGCGGATCCACGCCACCGCGCTCAGCGGCCAGACGCTGTGCGGCCTCGCGGATCGTACGAGCTGTACGTCGCAGTGCCAGAACAACAGCGACAACGACGGCGGCGGGTTCGGCGGGATCGGGTTCGGCGGCGGGTTCCATTTCGGAAGCCACTGACGGGCAGATCCCCGTGCGCCAACGGCCGGCGACTGCGGTACCCTGACGGGCCGCATGCGCGACGTGCTCGATGCGTTTCACCCGCTGATCGCGGGCTGGTTCCGCGAGCGATTCGGTGAGCCCACCGAGCCGCAACGCGCGGGCTGGCCGCGGATCGCCGCGGGCGAGCACGTGCTGATCGCGGCGCCCACGGGGTCCGGGAAGACGCTGGCCGCGTTCCTGGCGTGCCTCGACGATCTGGTGCGCCGCCAGCTCGCGGGCGAGCCCACCGGGGGGACGCAGATCCTGTACGTGTCGCCGCTCAAGGCGCTGTCCAACGACGTCCACCGCAACCTCGAGGCGCCGCTCGCCGAGCTCGCCGCACTCGCGGCATCGCGCGACGAGCGGTTCCCCGAGATCCGTGTCGCCACGCGCACCGGCGATACGCCCGCCTCCGAGCGCGCGAAGATGGCCAAGCGGCCCGCCGACATCCTGGTCACCACACCGGAGTCGCTGTTCATCTTGCTGACCAGCGTCAAGGGGCGAGCCTCGCTGGCCGGCGTGCGCACGGTGATCGTCGACGAGATCCACGCGATCGCCGGCGACAAGCGCGGCGCGCACCTGGCGCTGTCGCTCGAACGGCTCGATCGCCTGGTGGTCCAGAACACCGGGCGCTCGCCGATCCGGGTCGGGCTGAGTGCGACGCAGCGTCCGATCGAGCGGCTCGCGCGCCTCTTGGTCGGCACGCATCGCCCCTTGCCGTTCATCGCGGACACCGGTCACCGCCGCGAGCTCGACCTCGCGATCGAGATCACCGACGACGAGCTCGCCGCGGTCGCGTCGAACGAGCAGTTCGACCGGGTCTACGACCGGATCGCCGAGCTGGTCACCCAGCACCGTTCGACGATCGTGTTCGTCAACACGCGACGGCTGGTCGAGCGCGCCTCCGCCGCCCTCGAGCAGCGGCTCGGCGAGGAGCACGTGGTCGCGCACCACGGATCGATGTCGCGCACGTTGCGCCTGACGGCGGAGCACAAGCTCAAGCACGGCCAGGTCAAGTGCGCCGTCGCCACCGCCTCGCTCGAGCTCGGGATCGACGTCGGCGCGGTCGACCTCGTGATCCAGCTCGGCTCGCCGCGATCGATCGCCACGCTGCTGCAGCGGGTCGGTCGCTCGGGCCACCGACTCGCCGCCACCCCGAAGGGCCGGATGTTCGCGCTCACCCGCGATCAGCTCGTCGAGTGCGCGGCGCTCGTACGCGGCGTCCGGCGCGGCAACCTCGACGAGATCGCGCTGCGCGATGCACCGCTCGACATCCTCGCGCAGCAGATCGTCGCGGCGACCGCCGCCGAGGACATCGACGAAGAGGAGCTCGCCCAGCTGGTGCGTGGAGCGGCGCAGTACGCGGAGCTGTCCGACGAACAGCTCGAGCAGATCCTCGCGATGGTGTCCGAGGGCGTGTCGGACCGGCGCGGACGCGGCGGTGCCCACGTGCACCGCGATCGGGTCGGCGGCAAGGTCAAGGGCCGGCGCGGTGCGCGACTCGCCGCGATCACGTCGGGCGGTGCGATTCCCGACAACAACACCTACCAGGTCGTGCAGTGGCCGCAGGAGATCCAGGTCGGCACCCTCGACGAGGACTTCGCGATCGAGAGCTCGGCCGGCGACATCTTCCAGCTCGGCAACACGGCGTGGCGGATCCGCCGGATCGAGGCCGGCAAGGTGCTGGTCGAGGACGCGCACGGCCAGCCGCCGACGATCCCGTTCTGGCTCGGCGAGGCGCCCGCGCGCACGCGCGAGCTGTCCGACGAGGTCAGCGACCTGCGCGGCGAGATCGATGCGCGGCTCGCCACGGCAGGCGACGATGCGGCCCTCGACCGGCTCGCCGACTGGGTGGCCGCCGAGTGTTCGATGTCGCGACGCGCGGCGCAGCAGATGGTGGCGTACCTCGCGGCCGGTCGCGCGGCGCTCGGTGCTTTGCCGCGCAAGAACCTGCTGATCGCCGAGCGGTTCTTCGACGAAGGCGGCGGGATGCAGCTCGTGCTCCACGCACCGCTCGGCGGGCGCGTCAACCGCGCGTGGGGGCTCGCGCTGCGCAAGAAGTTCTGCCGCACGTTCGACTTCGAGCTCCAGGCGGCCGCCACCGACGACGGCATCGTGATCTCGCTCGGACAACCGCACAGCTTCGCGCTCGAGACCGTGTTCGGGTTCGTGCCGGCGCAGAAGGCCGAGCACATCCTCGTGCAGGCACTGCTCGATCGTCCGATGTTCGAGATCCGGTGGCGATGGAACGTCACCCGGTCGCTCGTGGTGTTGCGGCGTCGCAACGGCAAGCGCGTTCCGCCGCACCTGATCAAGATGCGCGCGGCCGACACGCTGAGTGTCGTGTTCCCGGCGGCGCAGGCGTGTCCCGAAAACCTGCCGGGGAGCCGTCCGGGGATGCCCGGCGACCGCGAGATCCCCGATCACCCGCTGGTGTTCGAGACCATCCGCGATTGTCTCGTCGAGGCGATGGACGTCACCGGGTTGCGCGAGCTGATCGAGCGACTCGAGAGCGGCGAGATCCAGGTGATGGCGCGCGACACCGTCGAGCCGTCGCCGCTGTCGCACGAGCTGATCAACGCCAACCCGTACGCCTACCTCGACGACGCACCGCTCGAGGAACGCCGCACGCGCGCGGTGCAGATGCGCCGCGGGCTGCCGTCGGCGATCCTCGGCAGCGGCGACGCCGACGACATCGGCACGCTCGATGCCGCCGCGATCGCGACGGCGTCCGAGGAGGTCGCGCCCACCGTCCGCGATCTCGACGAGCTGCACGACGCGCTGCTCGGCCTGTGGCTGGTGCCCGAGGCGATGGGGATCGGGTTCGATACGCATGCCGCCGCGTGGTTCGAGGAGCTCGCGGCCACCGGGCGCGCCTGTCGCGTGACGTGGACGCGGGACGGCACCCCGCACGCCGCGTGGGCGGCGACCGAACGGCTCGGTGCGGTGCGCGCGTTCCTCGGTGAAGATGTCGCGTGCGCGCCCGCGATCCCGACACCGTCGTGGGCGATGCGGTTCGAGCGCGAGGTCGCGATCGCGAAGCTGATCGGCGCGCACCTCGATCATCGCGGCCCGATCTCGACGCGCAAGCTCGCCGGCATGCTCGGCCTCGCGATCGGCGACGTGCTCGAGGCGGTGCTCGCCCTCGAGGCCGACGGCGGCATCCTGCGCGGCACGTTCACGCGTAGCGGGCGCGAAGAGATCGCCGACGAGGCGACGCCGACGGCGCGGATGCCGATCACGGCCGGAGACGCGATCTCGCGGGCCACTGACTCCGAAGCGCTCTACGACCTCGAGTGGTGCAACCGGCGCGTGCTCGCTCGCATTCACCGCATGACGCTCGCCCGGCTCCGCCGCGAGATCGAACCGGTGAGCGCGGCGGCCCTGCAGCGTTTCTTGCTCCGGTGGCAACGCGTCGCGCGCAACCGCCAGCTGATCGGCGCCGACGGTCTCGGGCGCATCGTCGAGCAGCTCCAGGGGTTCGAGACCGCGTCCGGTGCCTGGGAACGCGAGATCCTGCCCGCGCGGCTGTGCGGCTACGACCCGAGCTGGCTCGATCAGATGTGCCTCGCCGGCGAGGTCGTGTGGTGCCGGCTATCGCCGCGCAAACCGGCGAGCACCGACGACGATCCCGATCCCGATGCCGATGCACCGGCGCCGGCCGACCGAGCCGGGTCCGAGCGCGCGACATCCGGTGACGACCGTCGGTCCAAGCGCGGGCGCATCGATCGCAAGCTGGTCGCGCCGCTGCGTGACCTGTTCGGCGATCACTACGACCTCGCCGATGCCGGTGCCGAGGCAGCCCGGCGTGCGGGTGGCACTCGCGAGCAGATCGCCGCCGCGGCGGCCGCCGCACTCGGGCCCGACGTCCCGGCGCGCGCGGCCGAGGTGATCACCCAGCTCGTCACGGCAACCGCGATGCTGCGCAACGAGACCGAGGACGATGCCGTCCGCGACCCGGACACCGATGCCCACGCCCACGTGGGCGCGACCCGCGTCCCATCGTCGGACGCCGACGCCGATACGCCCACGCCCACGTGGGCGCGACCCGCGTCCCATCGTCGGACACCGATGCCGATGCCCGACGCCCACGTGGGCGCGACCCGCGTCCCATCGTCCGACACCGACGCCGACGCCCACGCCCACGTGGGCGCGACCGCGGCCCACGTCCACACCGTGCCGAGCACGCCCACGTGGGCCGACGCGCGCCCATCGTCGGACACCGACACCGATGCCGACGCCCACGCCCACGTGGGCGCGACCCGCGTCCACACTTCGGACACCGACCGATGCCCACGCCCACGTGGGCGCGACCCGCGTCCCATCGTCGGACACCGACGCCGACGCCCACGCCCACGTGGGCGCGACACGCCCCGCCCCCCACGATGCGCCACGCGTGGCGAGACGTTCCGGACAAGTCGCGCCGGACATCCACCACGCGAAGTGCACCGTCGCGAAGCGCGCCCCTGTCGCTGATGATGCGTCGGGATGTCGCGTGGCTGCGGGCGGCCGCCGCGATCGAGGCAGCGGACAAGGTGCCGCTGAGCCCGGCGGCGAGCCGGGTGCGGGATGCGCTGCGGACGTCCGGCGCGTCGTTCCTTCCGGACCTGGTGGCGTCGTTCGAGCTCGCCGACGATCCGCTCGCACCGGACGACATCGAGGATGCGCTGTGGGAGCTCGTCGGTGCCGGCCTCGCGACCGCGGACGGCTTCGCGAGCCTGCGGGTGCTGGTCGATCGCAAGCGCGGCGAGGTCAAGAGCCTGTTCGATCGTGCGAACGCGAGCGCGAACGCGAACGCGACGGCACCCGGACGCCCGGTTCGCAAGTGGCAGGACGCGATCCGCAAGGTGCGCACCCGCGACCGGGCGCGCCCGGGTCACGCGCTGCGTTCGCTACCGACCGCGGCAGGACGGTGGTCGCTGCTGCCGCCGGTCTCGACCGACGCGATCGATGCAGAGGCGAGCGCGCGCCAGTTGCTGCTGCGGTACGGCGTGGTGTTCCGCGATCTGCTCGCGCGCGAGTCGTGCCTGCCGCCGTGGCGCGATCTGCTGGTGGCCCTGCGCCGTCTCGAGGCACGGGGCGAGATCCGGGGTGGGCGGTTCGTGAACGGGTTCGTCGGAGAGCAATTCGCCTTGCCCGAGGCGCTCGAGGAGCTGCGCGCCGCGCGGCATCCGGGTGCGATGCCGGAGACCAGCAAGGTGCCGGCCACCGACCCGCTGAACCTGGTCGGTGTGCTGTCGCCCGGCCCGCGCGTGCCGGCGGTCGTCGGCAATGCGGTGCTGTATGTCGATGGTGTGGCGGTGGCCTCGCTCGAAGCCGGCGAGCTGGTCCACCGCGCCCCGATTCCGCAGGGCGCGCGGATCGACGACGATCTCACGTACCATCCGCCGCCGCGGCCCGTTCACGAGGCACCGCAGGCCGCGCTACCGTGGTGACGTGCTCGAGGCGCTCGCGAACATCCCGCACGTCGGACCGCTGCTCCAGACGTGGCGCGGCCGGGCGATCGCGATCGTGGTGCTCGCGAGCCTGCTCGTTCCGCTGACCTACTACGTGGGTCGACGCGATCCGCACGACGAACGGTTCGCGTGGCGGATGTTCTCGCCGATGCGGATGTCGAAGTGTGCGCCGGAGTTCCGCGTCGACGGCCAGCCCGTCCAGCTGTACCGCGAGTTTCACGATGCGTGGATCGAGGTCGCCAAGCGTGGTCGGTTCCGGGTACTCGAGAACATGGCGGCCAAGCTGTGCGAGGAGCACCCCGGCAAGGCGGTGACGCTACGTCTCGAGTGCCGTTACCTCGGCCACGGGCTCGTGTTGAAGAACGGAACGGGTCCGGACGTGGTCGCCGATCCGTCGACGTCCCCGGTGGTGTACGGCGGCTTCGACATGTGCCAGCTCCCCGAGATCTGAGTCGGCGATGGCGAAGAAACGCAAGCGACAAGATCGATCGAAGGGCCGCCGCGGTGGCAAGCCGGCGACCTCGCAACGCAGCGCCGACAACAAGCGCGACGACGTCGGTACAGACGACGAGCGCGACACCACCGGCACGTCCGACGATGCCCCGCGCACGCGAGCCCAGCGACGCGCCGCCGAGCGCGAGGCCGCCAAGGTCGCGAAGCGCGAGGCCCGCACGGGCAACGCGGGTGGCACGGGCCCGGCACCCCGCCCGGTGTTCTGGTTCGGGTTCGAGGTTCCCTGGGCGAAGGTCGCGGTCACGCGGTTCGCGATCTTCGGCCTGCTCGCGCTCGACGCGCTGCTCCAGATCCGACATGCACCGCGCTACGGCAGTGACTTCAACGTCGCCAACCTCGGCTTTCTCGATCACCTGGGGCCGGGGCGGATCAGCTATGGCGTCGGCCAGCTGCTGGTCGCCTACCTGCTCTCGCTCGCCGCGTTCGGCATCGCGACCCGGGTGGCGTTGCCGATCGCGACCGCGATCTACGCGTGGCTCTACTTCGGCAGCCAGCTCGATTCGTACCAGCACCACTACCTGGTCTCGATCGTGCTCGCCCTCGCCTGCTTCGTGCCGTGGCAACGGCCGCCCGATGCCGGACCCGACACGCGCGTGCGATCGTGGGCGCTGCGGCTGATCCTCGTCGAGCTCGGGATCATGTATCTGTGGGCGGCGATCTCGAAGCTCGATCCGGTGTGGCTCGACGGCACCACGCTGAGCGCGCAGATCGGCGGCTCGTTGCGCTCGATGATCGAGAGCACGGTCGGCTTCCACGTCGCGGCGAGCCTGGTCGTCGTCGTCGAGATCACGCTCGCGTTCGCGGTGTGGATCAAGCCGGGGTGGCTCGTGGCCGCGCCGCTCGGCGTGATGTTTCACCTCGGCATCATCGCGACCGGGTTCGAGATCGGGCTGTTCGCGTACATCATGCTCGCGCTCTACCTGCTGGTGATTCCGGATCGCGTGTGGGTCGCGATCGGGCGCCCGATCGTCGAGCTCGGCAACAAGCTCGACGAGCTGTTCCTCCAGCCCGGCGCGGTGACGACGGCGCTCGCGATCGCGGTGGCGATCGGGCTCGCATGGCTCGTACGCCTGCCGAACGCGGTCGCGGTCGCCGTCGCGCTCGCCGTGTTTCCGATCGGTGCAGCGATCCGGCGGATCACCACGCTCGGCGGTCCACCGATCGCCGGCCCGGCGATCGTGCACGTACTCGCGATCGTGCTGTGGCTCGTCGTCGATCGCTCGACCACGGTCACCGAGGACTACTACCGGTTCTGGGGTGGCTCGCAGCGCCGGCTCGGCGACATGGAACAGGCCGAGGAGGCCTACCGTCACCTGGTCGAGGTCGCACCCGACGACGACACCGGCCACTACTATCTCGGCCGCATCCTGCTCGCGGACGACCGCACCGACGAGGGGCTCGCAGAGCTCCACGAGGCCCAGCGCGCCGACCCGCACCTCGCGCGCGCGTTCGTCGCGGAGGCACGCTGGCTCGCGATGCACGGCCGCCGCGCCGAGGCGATCGCCAAGGCCCAGGAAGCGGTCGCGGCCGAGAGCTCGGATCGAGCTGCGCACACCCTGCTCGACGCGCTGACCAAACCACCCTCGAAGCCAACCCCGTGAACGACATCGCCCATCCTCGTCCGCCCGCCGGTGCTCACCGACGATCGCGCTCGTCACCGAGCGCTCACCAACAATCGCGCTCGTCACCGAGCGCTCACCAACAATCGCGCTCGTCACCGAGCGCTCCGCGCGATCGCGCTGGACGCGCGACCAAGATCCTCGAGATCCTCGATCGGCTGTATCCGGACGTCGCGTCGTTCCTCACGCACGAGACGCCGTATCAGCTGTTGGTGGCCACGATGCTGTCGGCGCAGTGCACCGACGCCCGCGTCAACATGGTGACGCCGGCGCTGTTCGAGCGCGCGCCGACCGCCGAGGCGATGATCGAGATGACGCCGCGGCAGCTCCGCCGCTACATCAAGACCTGCGGGCTCGCCGGGATGAAGGCGCGCAATATCGTCGCCGCGAGCCGTGGGTTGGTGAAGCGCCACGGAGGCAAGGTGCCGAACGACCTCGCCGCGCTCGAGACCCTGCCCGGGATCGGTCACAAGACGGCGTGCGTGGTGCTGTCCCAGGCGTTCGGCGCCGAGGTGTTTCCCGTCGACACGCACATCCACCGGCTTGCGGGACGCTGGCAGCTCTCGCGTGCGCGTAATGTCGAAGAAGTCGAGCGCGACCTCATGAAGGTGTTCCCGCGCGAGCGGTGGAATCGCCTCCACCTCCAGTTGATCGAGTTCGGCCGCGCGTACTGCACCGCGAAGCAGCACGACCCCGCCACCTGTCCGGTGTGCAGCTGGGCGATGTCGAAGGCGCGCGCGACCGCCGAGATCCGTCAGGGCCTGTCGAAGCCGAAGCGGCGCAAGAAGCCGAAGCCCGGCGCGAAGGGCGCGAAGAGCGTGAAGACCGCGAAGGGCGCGAAGCCTAGAACGACCGCGAAGACGTCGCCGTCCAGGCGGAAGAAGCCGACGCGGCCGATGACGAAGTCGTCTTCGAAGCCGTCTTCGAGGTCGAAGAGGACCCCGCCGTCGAAGTCGACGCCGAAGAAGAATTCGTCGAAGTCGAAGTCGGGCTCGGGATCACGCTGACGCGCTGGCCATCGAGCCACGGAGTCGGCGCCGGCTTGCGGTGGAGCACCGCCCACAGCGCGAGGTGATCCGACACGTCGTGCGCATTGGCGGTCGCGAACTTCGTGGCCTTGAACCCGCGCGTGTAGATGCCGTCGAGCCGCATCCCGATATAGCGGTGCGTCGGCCCGCTGTCGCTCACCGGGGTCGCGAAGCCGTGCTTGCGGATCAAGCGCTCGAAGTGAAACGCCTGCGTGCCGGTCGGGACCGGGATCACGTGGGAGATCCAGGTCGCGGGCCCGGTGTTGAAGTCCCCGGCGATGATCGTCGGTAGCGGCTGGCGCTGCGCGTGCTCGAGTACCGGCAGCATCTGGGTCTTGCGATCGCCGGGGTTCAGGCGGTTGTCGAGGTGGACGGCGTAGATCCGCACGGGCTCGCCGTCGTGATCGATCGTCGCCGCCAGCGCGATGCGCCGGCCGCTGTTGTAGTGCACGTTGAAGTACGGGAGCTCGATCACGCGCGCGGCGCTGATCGGAAACCGCGACACGATCGCGACGCCGTCGGTGCCGTCGCCCTGGACGTGTCCGGGCGCGTACAGCGCGTAGTAGCCGAGCCGCTTGCCGAGCGAGCACGCCGGGCTGCAGGTCTTGTGACCGTCGTGCTCGACGCGATGGACCTCCTCGAGCACGTAGACATCGGCATGCGAGATCGCGCGATCGGTGGTGATGCCGCGCAGCACGTTGTCGGTGGTCTCGCGGTGGACGTTGAACGTGACGACGCGCAGATCGCCGGAGCTCGCGGCTGGTGGTTGTTTCGGAAACGTCCGCTCGATCGACGGATCGACCGGCGACGCGCGATTCGCACAGCCGAGGGTGGAGACGAGCGCGAACGCGGTGGCGGCAACGGCGAGAGAACGCATCGACCAGCACTGTGACGGGTCGATTCGGCTGGGTCACCCCACCCGTTCGACCCTGCCGGTCGTTGCCCGAGCTCGCCGCAAACGACCACCCAAGCCTTCGGGATCACGGACGAATCACCTCTAGCGACGATCCCGTACGAAAAAACCCCTTGCATCCATCGCGCGGAATGAATATTCATTCCTCACACCGATGACGAGCGAGACGCAACCCAGACCCCGACCGAGCCAACGCTCGATCAAGTCCCCACAGGGGGCGGGCAAGGGCAAGTCGCGCGCGCACGGAGACAAGCGCGAGGCGATCCTCGACGCCGCGCTCGAGCTGTTCGTCGAGCGCGGGTTCTACGGCACCGCGGTGCCCGAGATCGCGGATCGCGCGGGCGTCGGTGCCGGCACGATCTACCGCTATTTCGAATCGAAGGAAGCGCTGGTCAACACGATCTACCGCCAGCAGAAGCTGATGTTCGCGAACGCCGTCCTCGACGGATTTCCGCTCGCGGCGACGACGCGCGAGCAGTTCCGCACGCTGTGGCTGCGGATGGCGGCGTTCGCCACCGAGCACCCGAACGCGTTCGTGTTTCTCGAGCTTCACCACCACGCGCGGTATCTCGACGACGACAGTCGTGCGGTCGAGAGCCGGATGCAGACCCTGTTCACCGGCGTGATCACCAACGCCCAGGCCCGCGGCGAGCTCAAGCAGGGACCGCCGCACATGCTGATGGGCCTGGTGATGGGGGCGTTCGTCGGGATGATCCGCAGCTGCGTGGAGACCGCGTCGCCGCTCGGCGAGGCCGAGTGGACGGTGGCCGAGCAGTGGATCTGGGAAGCCGTTCGTAGCTGACTCTCTATCTCGTTATCCCCGGGGACAACCTCGGTTTTTGTTTGCCAACTAGCGGAATGAACGTTCATTCCATCCCGTATTCAGGAGCCCATTCTCATGTCGAACACTCAGAAGACCATCCTCATCACCGGCGCCACCGCGGGTATCGGACGCCAGACCGCTCTCTACCTCGCCGCCCAGGGTCACCACGTGATCGCGACCGGCCGCAAGGTCGCCGAGCTCGACAAGCTTCGCGCCGAGGCCGCCGAGTACAAGCTCGACACCCTGCGCCTCGACGTCACCGACGCCGAGCAGATCGCTGCCGCGGTCCGCGCGGTCGACACGCTGACGGTCGGCCGTGGCCTCGACGTGCTCGTGAACAACGCCGGCTTCGGCGTGCTCGGCCCGAGCGCCGAGATCAGCGACGCCGAGATGCGGCGCCAGTACGAGACCAACGTGTTCGGCCTGATGGGCGTGACCCGCGCGTTCTTGCCGTCGATGCTGGCGCGCGGCTCGGGACGCATCATCAACGTGTCCAGCGTCGGCGGACGGATGACCCTCCCCTACTTCGGCGTCTACAACTCGACCAAGTACGCGGTCGAGGCGCTGTCGGATGCGCTGCGCTACGAGCTCCGCCCGTTCGGCATCGACGTCGCGCTGATCGAGCCCGGCGTGATCCGCACCAACTTCGAGTCGACCGCGGTCGGCGGTCTGGCGGCGTTCCAGGACGGCGCCTACGCCTCGGCGATCAGCAAGTACGAGCAGATGTCGAAGTTCGCGGACCGCTTCGCGTCCAACCCGATCGTGATCGCCAAGGCGATCAGCCGCGCGGTCCGCGCCCGCCGGCCTGCGGCCCGCTACGTCGCGCCGCGTACCAACAACGCGGTGTTCTGGTTCCAGGCGATCCTGCCGACCCGGGTGTGGGACTGGGCGATGCGCAAGGCGGGCTACTTGAGCCCCAAGCACCTCGACCTGGGTCGTGGCCCGACCGTCCCGGTGCCGGCCGCCCCGCCGCGTGGCGAAGCGACCGAGACCGTGTCGGCGGCCGCGAACTGAGCGCCACCCCGACGGGCGATCGGGTAGAGTCTGCGCCCCGATGACCGACCCGATCGACGACCCGAGCGACGACAACGAAGACTTCGCGGCGATGTTCGCCGAGTCCGAGGCCGCAGCGCCGCGCAAGCGACGCCCGCGGATCGGCGACCTGGTGACCGGTCGCGTGATCTCGCTCGGCAACGACACCGTATTCGTCGACCTCGGCGGCAAGGCCGAAGGCGCACTCGAACGCGCACAGGTCACCAACCCGGAGGGCGAGCTGCTGGTGAAGGTCGGCGACACGATCGAGGCGCGGGTCGCGGCCGATGCCGGCGGCGTGCTGTCGCTGCGGGTCAAGGTCGCGCGTGGACCCGAGGCCCGCGCCGAGCTCCAGCAGGCGTTCGAGCTCGGCGTGCCGGTCGACGGCCTGGTCACCGAGGTCGTCAAGGGCGGCCTGTCGGTCGACGTCGCGGGCGTGCGCGCGTTCTGCCCCGCATCGCAGATCGACAACCGGTTCGTCGAGGACCTGTCGACCTACGTCGGACAGCGGTTCGAGTTCCGGATCACCCGCTACGAGCCACGCAACCTGGTGGTGTCGCGCCGCGCGCTGCTCGAGGAACAGCAGGAGAAGCTCGCCGTCGAGACCCGCAAGAAGCTGGTCCCCGGCCTGGTGGTCCGCGGCAAGGTGATCGGCTTCAAGCCGTACGGTGCGTTCGTCGACATCGGCGGCATCGAGGGCATGCTCCACGTGTCCGAGCTCGGCTACGAGCGGGTCGATCGTCCAGAGGACGTGCTCCAGCTCGATCAGGAGATCGATGTCGCGGTGCTCAAGATCGAGCCCGAGTCGGGTGGCAAGCGCGAGCGCGTCAGCCTGTCGCTCAAGGCGCTCGCGAACGATCCGTGGAACGACGCCACCGCCAAGCTCGTCGAGGGTCAGCGCGTCCAGGGCACGATCACGCGCCTGCAGCCGTTCGGCGCGTTCGTCGAGATCGCCCCCGCCGTCGAGGGACTCGTCCACATCTCCGAGCTCGGCGCCGGCCGCCGCATCAACCACCCCCGGGAGGTTGTGTCGGTCGGGCAGCAGGTCGAGGCGGTGGTGCTGTCGGTCGATCACGACAAGCGCCGGCTGTCCCTGTCGCTCGCCGCGGACAAGGCGGCGACCAGCGAAGAAGTCGGTGCGGTCGCGCGCGCCCAGGCGCCGGCCAAGCTCGGCACGTTCGGCGATCTGCTGAAGAAGAAGACCTGACTCCACAGTTCGCCTGTTTCGACCAGGCGAATGCCCCGCCGACGACCTAGTCGGCGCCGGTCTGGAGCCGGCACAGCATCAGGTCGGCGATCCGGCCGGGGTCGATCGCGAGGTGGTAGGTGATCGTGTTGCCGTAGTCGTGGACCACGCCGCCGTCGATCACCGCCTCGGTCTTGTCGCGGCAGGCTTCGGAGGCTAGCTGCAGTGCGAGCGCACGCAGCTTTCCGAACGCCTCGCGCACCGCCTTCGCCTTGTCGGGGCTCGTCACCACGATCCGCCCGTCGACCACGAGCTCGGACCCGGACTCGCGCTGGGTCACCCAACCGGTCAACGAGCGGATCCCGAACTGCTTGGCAGGATCCGACGGCAACCAGGCGATCGCGAGGACTGCATCGGGTGGCACCGCCGCGAGCTCGCCGCGCAGGGCGGTGCTCGGTCCGTTGCCGGTCGCGCGTACCGATGCGGTCCATTTCGGCGTCGCAGCCGCGAACAAGTCGTCTCCGAGGTCGACGGCCTCGAGCTTGTCCGACGTCAGGTACGGCATCTTCGACAGCACCTGATCGTGGATCGCGCGGATCGCGTCCTCGTCGGAGGTATCGGACGGCCGCGGCGCGACGATCGCGAGCTGTCGATCGCGATACGCGGCGACACCGAGCTTCGGCAGCGACGCGCTGGTGTCGGCCCGCCGGTCGTGGAGAAGCAGCACGGCCTCGGCATCGGAGGGCACGTGCGAAAGGACATCACCCGCGCCGTCGAGCAACGTCGGCACGTGCACCGGCAAGAAGAACGCCTTGTGCCGCCATCCCGCCTTGACCACGCCGAGACCGCCGAGCGCGAACATCGGACCGAGCACCAGCACGGTGACCGCGATCGCGCGCAGCAGGTAGCGATCGCCTGGGGCCAGTGCGTTCTTGGGCGGAGCCTTCGCCGCCGCCACACGCGCGCGGCGCCGACGCTCGCCGATCAGATGCCACACCACCGGGAGCACCGGGAACGCGAGCGCGCCGAATCCCGCGGCGACCCAGCGCGGGATCCCGCGCTCGATCAGGTAGCCGGTGGCGAGGAAGAACACGACCGCCCCGAACACCGCCATGCCGAACCCGAACACCGCTTTGCCACGCCGGCTCGACATGTCTGGAAGCTAGCACCGAGCCGCCGGTGTGCTGCCGGTTTCTCCGGGCGGTACGTCGGACCGGCTTCTACCGGCTTCTAGCTCAGCTTGACGTACTCGAAGTCGCCGGGCCGTCCGTTGATCCCGCGCAGCGGTGGTGCGATCCAGCCCGCCATCTTGCCGGGCTCGTAGACCGGCTGCATGAGGCTCTTGATGTAGTCCTCGTCGGCCTGGTTCGGGAGCCACTCCCCGTGGCGCGCTTCCCACGTCGCGTTGTCGATCATCTCGCCGTCGGGCGTGAACTTGTGATCGGCCAGCGCCCACATCCCGATCTGGCGGTGGAACTTGTTCGACGGGAGTCGCAGCTCGAAGTCGATGCCCTCGTCCCTGATCGTCTTGTTCCAGCGATCGACGCCGCGCTGGCAGTCCTTGATGTACTCCGTGCGCAGCACCTCGTTCAGCGCGTTGCGCATCGCGACGTCCTTGTTCACGACCTTGCCATCCTCGAGGACGTCCATCGCGAAGTGCGAGCCGACCAGCTTGTGCTCGTCGTAACGGTCTTCCTTGTACCGGCCCTTGAGGCCGGCCGCGAACGCGTCGGCCGCGTTCGACGACACCTCGCCGCCGAACAGATCGAGCGACAGCGTGTACCAGAGGTTGAGGTACTTCTGGATCGTCGGCAGGTCGATGCCGCCGTGCTCGCGCACCTGACCGTCGTGCTCCTTCATCAGCTCGCACGCACGCTTGACCACGCGCTGCACGCCGGTCTCGCCGACGAACATGTGGTGCGCTTCCTCGGTCAGCATGAACCGGCAGCTGCGCGCCAGCGGATCGAAGCCGCTCTCGGCAAGCGACGCGAGCTGGTACTTGCCATCGCGGTCCGTGAACATCGTGAACATGAAGAACGAGAGCCAGTGCGTCGTCGGCTCGTTGAACGCGCCCAGGATCCGCGGCTTGTCGGCATCGCCGCTGCGGCGCTGCAACAGCTCCTCCGCCTCCTCGCGACCGTCGCGCCCGAAGTAGGTGTGGAGCAGGTAGACCATCGCCCACAGGTGACGGCCTTCCTCGACGTTGACCTGGAACAGGTTGCGGAGGTCGTACAGCGACGGTGCGGTCGCGCCGAGGCGACGCTGCTGCTCGACGCTCGCCGGCTCGGTGTCACCCTGGGTGACGACGAGACGCCGCAGCATGTTGCGGAACTCGCCCGGGACCTCGTCCCACACCGGCTGGCCGTAGTTGTCGCCGAACCCGTGCGTGCGCCCTTCCTGCTTGGGCTCGAGGAAGATGCCCCAGCGGTAGTCGGGCATCTTGACGTAGTCGAAGTGGGCCCAGCCTTCGGTCTCCACCGAGACAGCGGTGCGCAGGTAGATGTCCTTCTCCTGCCACCCCACCGGACCCATCTCTTTCCACCAGTCGATGAACCTCGGCTGCCACGCCTCGAGCGCGCGCTGGAGGCGCTTGTCGGAGGACAGGTTGACGTTGTTCGGGATCTTGTCGTCGGTGATCACGGTGCTCATGGTTCGTCTTTCCCGCTGGGGTCTGTCCTAGGTGCGCTTCCACTGGAACTGCGGCCGGGTCGGCTGGCCGTAGAGGGTGAGTGCGCCGTGCTCGCCCGTCGAGTTGGCGCGGGTGAAGATCCAGTTCTGCCAGGCCGACAGGCGGCCGAAGATCTTGGTCTCGAGCGTCTCGGGACCGACGAAGCGGAGCGACTGCTCCATCCCGGTCAGCGCGTCGGGCGACAGCGACGCCCGCTCCTCGATCGCGATCCGGAGCTCGTCCTCGAAGTCGATGTCGTCGGCGGCGATCGTGGCGATGCCGAGCTTCTCGGCCTCCTCGCTCGGGATCGGCTCGACGACGTAGCCGACCTTGGCCGCTGGATGTTCGGCAATGAACTTGCGACGTGCCTCGGGCTCGCCGGAACCCACCTGTCGCGGCCTCGGCGCGCCACGCTGGAGCACGGCGTCGACCAGCTCCGGCTGGCCGTAGAACCGCGCCTGCAGGCGGGACAACCCCGACGACATCGTGTGGAACCCGGCGTTGGCGACCGATAGCACGACACCGATCTCGTCGTTGCCGTCGATCAGCATGTAGAACCGATCGGCGCCGAGCGCGAGCTCGAGCAGCGATCCGGCGAAGCACGAATCCGGGCGATCGGCGACGGCGTAGAAACTGCGCGCCGTGTTGTCGAATCGCTTGAGGACGCGGCGCTGGAGCAGCCGGATCTCGTGCGCGAACCCGGTCTTCGTGGTCGCCAAGATCTCGTCGTGGAGCACCACCTGCTTGGGATCGCCCGAGGTGCGCACGGTGATCATCCCGATCTCCGGGAAGTCGAAGCGCAGGTGGAGCAGCGCATCGTCGAGCTCGCGGAACGCGTGGAGGCTCCATGTATCGGCGGCCGTCAGGTCGATCACGCCGTCGGACTCCGGTCCGCGGACCACCAGCTCGGCGGTGCGCGCGTCGCGATCGATCGTCAGATCGACGTAGCGATAGTGCAGCGCATCCCCGTCGACCTTGGGCGAGATCGGCGGCAGCTCGATCGCCGGGCCGCGCGTCACGGTCTGCTTGGCGGCGAGCGCCGTCGCACGCTCGGCGAGCGCCTTGTCCCAGTTCGAGCGCGAGACCACGTGGTCGACCAGCCCCCAGTCCTTCGCCCGCTTGCCCTTGATGCCCTCGGCGGTGGTGCAGAATACGTCGGCGCGATCGCGGCGCACCTTGCGCTTGTCGACGAGGCGGGTGAGCCCGCCGGTGCCGGGCAGCACCGCGAGCAGCGGCGTCTCGGGGAAGCTGACCGCCGAGTTGCCGTCGTCGACGAGCATGATCTCGTCGCACGCGAGCGCGAGCTCGTAGCCGCCGCCGGCCGTGGTGCCCTTGCACGCGGCCAGGGTGCCGAGCCCGCTATCGGCCGCGGCGTCCTCGAGATAGAGCCGGGTCTCGTTGGTGAACTTGCAGAAGTTGACCTTGAAGCTGTGGGTGCTCGACCCGAGCATGTAGATGTTCGCGCCCGAGCAGAACACGCGATCGAGGTCGGCCGTGATGACCAGTGCCTTGACGCTCGGGTGCTCGAACCGCAGGCGCTGGATGGCGTCGGCGAGCTCGATGTCGACCGAGAGATCGTACGAGTTGAGCTTGAGCTCGTAGCCGGGTCGGAACGGGAAGCTATCGTCGACCGCCATCACCAGGGTCGCGATCTCGCCGTCGACCTCGAGCTTCCAGTGCTTGTAGCGCGACGGATGGGTCTCGAACCGGGTCAGCTCCATGCCCGATCGAGTACCAAGCAATTTACTGCTTGTCACGCGTTCAATTGTGGCAGTATATTTCCGACATGGAACGCACCGATTATCTCGGTAGCGTCGGCGCGGCGGTCCGGTCGCGCCGCGAGCACCGCGGCTGGTCGCGCCGCGAGCTCGCCGAGCAGTCCGGCGTGTCCGAACGGTTCCTGTCGTCCCTCGAGGCCGGCGACGGCAACATCTCGCTGCGCCGGTTCGCCGAGGTCGCGCGCGCCCTCGGGACCTCGCCGTCGATCCTGCTCGCCGCCGCCGAGCACGCCGAGACCGAGCCGGCACGGCCGATCGCCCTGCTCGGCCTGCGTGGAGCGGGCAAGTCGACCGTCGGCGCCGCGCTCGCGAAGCGCCTGGGCATCGCGTTCGTCGAGCTCGATCAGGAGATCGAGCGTGCGGCCGGTCTCCCGCTCGGCGAGGTGTTCGCGCTGCACGGCGAGGCGTATTACCGCCGGCTCGAGCGCGAGGTGCTCGCGCAGGTGCTCGGGCGGTCGGGTCCGTTCGTGCTCGCCGCCGGTGGATCGATCGTCAACGACCCCACCAACTACGACCTGCTGCGATCGCGCTGCCGCACGGTGTGGCTACGCGCGCGCCCCGAGGATCACTGGAATCGCGTGATCGCGCAGGGCGATCGCCGACCGATGGCCGAGAACCCGCACGCGTTCTCCGAGCTCCGCGCGCTCCTCGCCGCTCGCGAGAAGCTGTACGCGCGAGCCGACCGCACCGTCGAGACCTCGGGTCGCCGGGTCACCGGGATCGTCGGAGAGGTCGCGCGTCTCTAGAACCGGAACGTCAGGCCGGCGGTGCCACCGCCGTCGGGCGACTTCTTCACGTACGGGAAGATCCGCGTGTACATGGGCATCGGCATCCCGAGCTTCATGCGCAGATCGCGCAGCTTGTGGTTGTGGCTCTGCGCACCGGTGTACGCGTCGACCACGCCCCAGATGTAGAACACCGTGAACCCGAGGGCGCCACCGACGATCAGGCCGACGTTGCCGTCGCCTCGGCTGGTGTCGCAGTTCGGATCGATCCCGCAATCCACCGAGTCGAGAACGCCGTACATCATCGCGGCAAACGATCCGCCCATGCCGAGCGTGAAGATCCAGCCGGTGTCGCCGTAGCGGCCCTCGACCGCCTGACCGATGCCGAAACCGATGAACAGGTTCGCGACGATCCCGCCGACCATCTGGCCGTCGCTGATCATCCCTTGATCGAGAAGCTCGGCCTCCTCGCCGGTGAGCTGCACGGGGACGTACCCTTGCGGCGGCGGCACGTACGGCTGTGGTTGCGGCTGCGGTTGTGGCTGTGGCTGCGGCAACGGCGTCGGATACGGCGCCGGCTCCCCCTGCGGTTGTGGCGGCGGTGGATACGGCGAGGGTTCGGTCTGCCCGGGTTGCGCGAACACCGGATTCCCGCCCACGACGGCCACCATCACCACGATCAACAACGCGAACGAGAATCGTTTCATGTGCACCTGCCCGACGGCCCGACGAGGGTACTCCAAGGGTCCCCTCACGTTGCACGAGACATTCGCCAAAGATCGCACCGAGCTACCCGCGTCGTGATTCCGGTCACCCGAAACGGAATGCCCGAACGCCGATTCGGGTAGTCGTTCTACATGCGCGCGCTCCGCCTGGTCGTCGTCGTCGTCGTCGTCTGCTGCCTGCACGCACCCGCCTTCGCCCACACAGCCGTCCCCGACCTCGGTGTCGCCCCCACCCACGGCGTCCGAGATCACCGAGCGAACGCACGAATTCCTGTCCGCCTTCGATCGCGGCGACGTGGCGGCCGTCGAGCCACAGATGTCCGACCGACTCGTGCACTTCGAGGGCGGCAAACCTCGCGGCCGCGACGACGACCTCGCCCGGCTCCGTAAACGCAAGCCGGGTGATTCGTTCATCGCCAGCCGCACGTGGTCCGACGAGCACGTGTCGGTCTCGCCCGATGACGCGGTGTTCGTCGGCAAGGCCACCGAGACCCAGGGCGGCAACGAGAAGCACGGTGGCTATCGCTGGGAGGGCTGGTACACGCTCACCTGGGTCCGCGACGGCGACGCGTGGAAGGTGCGCCTCTGGACCTGGCAGACCGCGGGCAGTGCCTCGGCCCGCTCGATGTGGAACAACATCTACGACAACGGCACCGGATTCGAGAAGCAGCCCAACAAGCTCCTGGTCGAGACCGTCGACGGCCTCACGCCCGGCGCCGCACTCGATCTCGCGACCGGTCAGGGTCGCAACGCGATCTATCTCGCCTCGCGCGGATGGCGAACGACCGGGGTCGACTTCGCCGACGAGGGCCTCCAGATCGCACGCGCCGAGGCCAAGCGCCGCAAGCTCGAGCTGTCGACGATCAACGCCGACATCGACAAGTGGGACTTCGGCAAGGACAAGTGGGACCTGATCGCGATGATCTATCCCGGCGATAACCACGTCGAGTGGATCGAGAAGGCCAAGGTCGCACTCAAACCGCACGGCCTGTTCGTGCTCGAGTTCTTCGCCGGCGATCCCGCGAACCCGAAGGACGGCGGCTATCTACCGGGACAGCTCGCGAAGCTGTTCGCCGACGGCTTCACGATCCTGCGCGACGACACGATCGAGGACACGCCCGACTGGGCGATGGACCGCGCCAAGCTCGTGCGGTTCGTGGCGAAGAAGAATTAGTGCGGCATCGGCGTCGAGGGCCGCGCGAACCGCACGCTCTCCTCGAGGCGCTCGAACACGTCGGTCAGCCCGACCTGCGGTTCGGGTTGGCGCTGGGACTCCACGTATGCCCGGTGCATCGCGAACACCTGATCGCGCTGGCGGCGCGCACGCTGACGTGCCCGCGAGGTCCGGTACCGCGCCCATTCTTTGCGCATGGCCATGTACATGGCGGCGAGTCCGAACAGGGTGACGATCCCGATCGCGCCGAGAACGAGGTAGCCGGGAAGCATGCCCGGGGGTAAGGCAACGGCCGTTCCAACGCCAGTTAGTTGAAATCACGCGTTCGGGCCGGTGCGGACTGTGTACGGCTCGTACACGAGGTGTACGCATCCCGGCTACCATCGCCGGATGTTCGAGCTCGACGAGCAGACCCAGATGATCGCGGGCGTGATCCGGCAGTGGTGCCGATCGGCGCTGCAACCCAAGATCCCCGCACTCGAAGCCGGCACCGAAATGCCGTTCGATCTGATGAAGCAGATGGCGAAGACCTTCGGGTTCGACGCCATGCTCGGCGGTGCGCTCAAGAAGCGGATCGCGAAGCTGCGCGAGGCCGAGAAAGGCGACGGCGAACGCCCCGCGGCCGAGAACATGCTCGGCGAGGCCGGCGGTCGCAATCCGATGATGATGCACGTCGTCGTCAAGGAGCTGTCGCGCGTGTCGCCCGGGTTCGCGATGGGCTTCGGCGTGTCGGTGGGCCTGGTCGGCGGCGCGATCGCGTCGAAGGGCACCGCGGATCAGATCGAACGCTGGGGCCTCCCGGTGTCGACGCTCGCCAAGATCGGGAGCTGGTGCCTGACCGAGCCGGGTGCCGGTTCCGACGCGTTCGGATCGATGCGCACCGTGGCGCGTCCCGATGGTGACGGCTACGTGCTCGACGGTAGCAAGACGTTCATCACCAACGGGCCGGGCGCGGACATCTTCCTGGTCTACGCGAAGATCGATCGAGGCGAGGATCCCGCCGCACGTGGGATGGGCACGTTCATCGTCGAGCGCGACACGCCGGGCCTCACCGTCGGACCGCCGTTCAAGAAGATGGGGATGCGCGACTCGCCGACCAGCGAGGTGTTCTTCGAGGGCGTGAAGCTCGGCACCGAGCACTTGCTCGGCGGTCGCGAGAAGGGTCGCGGCGGACGCAGCGATACCAAGGAGAGCCTCGGCAACGAGCGCTCGGGCGTGCCGTCGATGGCGTGGGGCATCATCGAGCGCTGCTACGACGCGAGCGTCGAGTACGTGCGCGAGCGCAAGCAGTTCGGGCGCGCGATCGGCGAGTTCCAGGCGGTCCAGCTCAAGATCACCGACCTGTTCCTCAAGCTGCGCACGGTCGAGAACATCGTGTACCGGCTCGCGTGGATGCAGCAGCACGGCAAGCGCGACATGCCGTACATCAACGCGTCGAAGGCGATGAGTGCGCAGCTCGCCGTCGACGCCGCGATGACCGCGATCCAGATCCACGGCGGCTACGGCTACATGGAAGAGCTCGGCATCGAGAAGCTGGCGCGTGACTCCAAGCTGCTCGAGCTCGGCGCGGGTACGACCGACATCAACTTGCTGGCTGCCGCCCGCGAGCTGATCGGCGTCACGGAGAAGTGATCGGCATCCGGCGCACGGTGCCCTCGAGCGCGACGTCGCCGATCGCGAGGTAGAGGGTGCCGCCGGAGATCGCGAGGTCCCACTTGTTCACGCGATCGAGCGTCGAGACCACGCCGTCGAGCAGGTCGGGATCGAGCGCGAACAGCTCGATCGCGTCGGCCTTGTGGACACCGCGCAGGGCGATCTCGCCGACCAGCCGTGCGGGATCGCGCCAGGTGTAGATCGCGACGCGCTCGCACGCCTTGGTCGCCTTGTGGAGTCGGTCGGCGGCCGGCGACCCGATCTCGATCCAGCCGATCGTCCGGCCCGTGAGATCGCGCCGGATCAACGCGGGCTCGCTGTCGTCGGATACGCCGCCCTTGGAGAACTCGAGGTTGGCGTCGTCGTCGGGGGCATGCTCGAGGCAACGCGCGATCACCCGCGCCACCAGATACCGCTCGCTCTCCGACGGATGCTGGGCGACCCGGAGGTCGAGCGAGTCGTAGATCCCCCGATCGCTATCGGACAGCGAGATCTCGAACCGTCGCATCGTCGCGGGCAGCGCCACGCAGCATCGCTATCCCGCGCCGCGCGTTCGCGCAACCGGATGCGCAACTCGATCCGTCTCGGGATCCACGAAGCCATCCACTCGCAACTCGATCCGCCACTGTCGACCCGGCCACTCGAGTTGCCGCCACGCTCCAACCGTCGAAGATCGAACGGGTGAGCTCGCGTTCGAGCTGGCACCGAGGTTGCTGATGGGGCGGGCATGCTTCGCCTCGCCATCCTCACCACCACGCTGACCGCGGCGCTCGCGGCGCCGGTCGCCGCCGACGATACCTGTTCCCCGTCTCGCGTCATGGTCGTCCTCGACAAGTCGAGCTCGATGGAGACCGGCACGATCGCCGGTGCCACCAAGTGGAACATCGCGGTCGACGGCCTCGGACAGGTGCTCAACGCGTACCAGATGAAGGCGGAGTTCGGGCTGATGACGTTCCCGCAGCCGAACCAGTGCTCCCCCGGTGGGCTCGACGTGGCCCCTGCCCTCGGCAACCGGACGGCGATCCTCGGCGCACTCTCCGAGCCGCCGCCCGACGCGGGCAACTACACGCCGATGGCGCAGACGCTCGACGTCGCGGGCAAGCTTCCCGAGCTGGTCTCCACGAGCGGCGCGCGCCACGTGATCCTGGTGACCGACGGCTGGCAGTGGTGCTCGCCGTACGATCCGGCGACGCGGTTCGACGGCGTCGACGCGGTGTCGCGGCTGCAGCAGTCGGGCATCACGACGTGGATCGTCGGGTTCGGCGGCGAGGTCGACACCGCGGCGCTCAACCAGATGGCGATGGTGGCCGGCACCGCGAAGCCGAACTGCGACGTCGACAGCAACGATCCGGCCGCGCCGAACAACTGCTACTTCCAGGTCGACGACGCCGCCGGTCTGGTCACGGCGCTCAGCACGATCGCGAGCAACATCTCCGACGGCGAGCTGTGCGACGGCATCGATAACGACTGCGACGGTCAGGTCGACGAGGATCTGACCCGCGACTGCACCAACGCGTGCGGCGCGGGCACCGAGACCTGCCAGGCCGGCGTGTGGGTCGGCTGCACCGCCCCGGTGGCCACGCCCGAGACCTGCGACGGCGAGGACAACGACTGCGACGGGCAGATCGATAACGCCGGCGTGTGCACCCCCGACAACCCGGAGACCGGCCCCGCCGGCATGCACGCCGGCTGCACCTGCGAAGCGGGTGGCGCGCCGCTCGACGCCGCCGCACTCGCGCCGTTCGGTGCACTCGGCCTGATGCTGTTCGGTCGCCGCCGTCGTCGCCGGAAGTAGCGAGTGCCCACGGTCAGTGGCGGCTGATCACCCAGCCGCACACGTTTCGTTTGGCAACGCGGGACTCACGCGATCACGGCAGTTACCGCGATTCTCGACGGGCCCAGCTCTTGTACGACAGGCGAGCATGAAGCTGACGTCGCGAACGCTGCTGCTGGCTACCGGACTTGCCACCCTCGTCGCGTGTGCGACCGATCCTGCCGACGGCTCGCATTCGGGCGGGCTCGGCGGCAAGGCCGATGGTGACCTGGTCACGATCACGTTCGATGGCGGATGGAACGAGACCGCCGATGGTCCGCTGGTCGCCGGCGACTCGGTGCGGATCGACTACGACCTCGATCGCCTGACCGACTGCCGCGGCTCCGACATGGGCTCGGAGGTGTGGGGCATCACCGGCTACGCGCAGTTCGACGACGGTGAACCCCGAGCGTTCGCGCTGTCGCGGCTCTCGGGCGGGACCGTCGTGCCGGTCGAGGCCGAGCTCCCGTTCCCCGCGAGCGCGCGCCACGTCGCGATGTGGTTCCAGGTCTCGAACAAGTGGGGCTGCGTCGCCTACGACTCGAACATGAACGCCAACTACGGGTTCGACATCGAGGGCCACGACGGCTCGGTCGTGCTCGCGTTCGATGGCGACTGGAGCGAGACCCAGTCGGGCCCGATCCAGGCTGGCGACCAGATGATCGTGCACTACGACCCGTCGCGTCTCGACCAGTGCGCCGGCTCGACCGGCGGTCACGCCGCGTGGGGCATCACCGGCTACTACCAGGTCGACGGCGGCACGGTGAAGTCGGTGTTCGTCTCGCGCGCGGACGGCCCCGATCTCGTCCCCGCCGATCCGTCGGTCGCGGTGCCGCACGGCCACGATCTCGCGATGTGGTTCGAGACCTCGAGCGTGTGGGGCTGCCACGCCTACGACTCGAACATGAACGCCAACTACCACTTCACGATCGACTGACTTCGCGAGCGCGACCTAGCGAAGCCGTCGAGGTCCCGGCGGTCCATCGACATCGACCGGATTCGTGATCTCTTCCTCGTCGACCTCCATCGGGATCGTCGACGACTTCATGCGCGGCAGGCTGGTCTTCGCCACCCGACGGGTCGGTTGATGATTCGCCCGTTGCGCCATCGCGTCGGCGAGCTCGATGTCGCCCATCATCAGGAGCAGGCTCGGGATCCGGCCCTCGGTCGCGATCTCCGGCCCGAGGTCGTCGTGCTCGAGGAAGTTGAGTAGCGCATTGCGCGCGCGCGACCACATCACGCAGTCGGCGCGCGGGACGTCGAGATGGCGCCCGTCGTGATCGGTGACGGCGAACGACTCGGATAGCCCGAGATCCCCCACCGAGGTCGCGTACCCGTTCTCCGATCGGACGACGTAGAGCGCGCACGCGTCGCCCCACACCGCCCCGACCACCTGGCCGCCGGTCGGGGTCCACATCCGGAACAGTCGAGGCACCTCGCGGGCGGCGTCTTGCAGCGCATCGAGCGCCTCGATCATCGCGAGCGGCATGTGGGTGCCGACGCGCAACGCGTCCTCACCGGCGTTGCCCCACACGAGAAGCCCGTATGCGCGCTCGGCCGTCGTCACAGGTTGCTGTTCCCTTCGAGGAAGCTCTCGCTCGTGACCTCGCCCGCGAACGGACCGTGGTAACGCAGCACGTAGAGGCCGTTGCGAACGTCGACGACGTAGATCAGACCGTCGCGGATCACCGGGTAGCTCCACATCTCGACCGGATTCCCGCCGAGTCCCGGATCCTCGGTGGCCACGGTCCGCAGCGGTTCGGGCCGGAACTCGGCGACGATCTGCGGAGCGGTCGGATCGGAGACATCGATCGCCTCGAGCCCGGCGGCGTGCCAGGTCACGAAGGCGAGGTCGTGGGTGGCGGTGGTGTTGTGGGCGGTGAACGTCACGCGATCGAAGCTGCCGGTCGCGCACAACGCCGGATCGTTCTCGGCGACGCCGACCTCCCCCACGACGATCGGGGTCGCCGGCAACGCGATGTCGACGATCCGCGCCTTACCCCACGGACACCCCGTTCCGTACGGCGGGGGATAGACCTCCTCCGTCACGACCAGGAGATCGCGGCCGGGCACCTCGACCGCGGAGTGCGGACCGATCGAGCTCGGCGGCGAGAAGTCGAGCGGCGCGGTCGCCGGCGTGATCAGCGACATCTCGGGCAGCGCGCGGGTATCGGCGACCAGGATCCCCGACAGCTGATGCGACAGGAAGGCCCGGTGGCCGTCGCGCGAGACCGAGACCGAGTGGAGGATGTCGTCGAAGCCCTGCGACGGGATCATCGGGTTCCACTCGACGACGCTGGTCGGGTTCGCCGGATCGGTGATGTCGAGCACCTCGAGCGTCGACGGTGGCTCGGCGATGTAGAGCAACGTGCGATCGATATCGCGCCGCAGGTACATCTCGTGCGGCGACCGCCGACGCAACGGGGCGCTGGCGACGGGATAGGTCCCGACCCGCACCGGGGCGGCGCGATCGTGGATGTCGTAGAGCTCGATCGCCTCGGTCTCGCTGGTCGACGGGGCACACCCGTGGAGGTCCGACGAACAACGCAGGCTGAGCACCACCAGCGTGTCGTCGATCGCGCGCAGCTCGCGCGACGACATCCCGATGGTGCCGGGGATCTCGCCGACCGCGACCGGGTGCGTGGGATCCGCGATGTCGAGGATCTCGATCGGGCGCTGGTCGATGCGAGAACCGACGTAGACGAAGTCACCGGCGACCGCGAGCGCCGCGTTCATCCCGCGACCACCGAGATCGTGGTGGCCGATCAGCTCGAACGAGGGAGGCTCGCTGAGGTTGTCGCCGCAGCCGACCACGACCACAGCCAGCCAGAAACCGCACCAGCGGCCTCTCCCAGGGCCTCGCATCGCGGCCAGCGTATCAGGGTTTCGGGGCGGTGCGTCACATCGCGATGCTGTACACGAGGCTGCCCTTGGGGAAGCGCAGGTAACGCTCGGTGATCAGCTTGTGGGGCACCACCGTGCCGTCCACGTACTTGGCGATCAGCGCCTTGGCGCCCGCGATATCCCCACGCGCCTTGATGCCGGCGACCGTCTTCATGAGCTCGTCGCAGGCGGCGACGATCTTCGTCGGGTCGATGTGGAACGCGCCGGTGTCCTTGCCGTTGGCGGCCGTCCCCTTGTCGTTCCACACCAGTGCCCCCTTGTCGATCAGGAACCCGTTCTGGATCGCCGCGACCTGCGAGTACGTCTTGCGCTTGCCGTCGGCCTCGTACATCCCCTGCGAGATGTGGCCGAAGCCCCAGACGATGGTGTCGACGTAGCTCTGCTGCGCGAGCTCGTCCGAGATGATGCCCTTCGAGCGCAACAGCTCGACCAGGAACAGCGCACCGGACTGTGCCTTGAGCTCCTCGAGCATCTGCGCGATCGCGCCGCCGAAGATCGCGGGCGCCGTCTTCCCCTTCACCTGGTACTCGTGGGCCGGTCCGAGGTTGTGCGTCGCCTCGTGGAGGATCGTCCCGAGCAGATTCGGCGACCCGTCGCCGGTGAAGTGCTTCATGCTGTCGGCGTCGAGCACGCTCTCGGCCTGGGCGCGGCGCGTGGCCTGGCTATCCGGATCGGTGTAGATGTTCGACATCGCCACCGTGCGCCCGCGCCCGGCCTTGGTCACCGGCCCCCAGTTCGGCAGGCTCTGGCCGATCGTCGCGCCGATCGCCTTCCGATCGTCGCCGGCGTTGACCACGATGTCGATGAAGTCCGGGAGGTGGAACGTCACGGTGCGCGGCTTGTACGGCGCACCGGCGCTCTTCGCGACCGCCGCCTCCATCTCCTGCTGCACCGGCACCAGCTTCTTTTGCCACTCGCGAGACCCCTGATTGATGCGCGCGAACGTGAGGTGGATCCCCGCCTTCTGATTGCACGGCTCCCAGTAGGTCTCGTCGGGCGCGGCACGCACGTACCACTTCGAGTTATCGACGGTCATCTTCGACCACGCCTCGTCCGCGGGATCCCAGTCATTCGTCGTGAAGCTCGTGCTCGCCGCGCGCAGGTACGCGACCAGCGCTTCCTCGGACGGATCCTTGATGCTGTCGGCGGCGGCCGCGAGCTCCTTCGAGATCGCCATCATCTGCTCCTTGTAGGCTTCCGTGAGCGGCACCGCGGTCAGCGCGCCGGGCTTGCCGCGCACGACGACGAACGGCGCCATCAGCTCCTTGGCCTTCGGATCCTTCTCGAGCGTCTTGCAGAACTTGTCGTCGGCCTGCAGCTCGGCCGGGTAGATGTCGAACACCGGCTTGGGCGAACCCGGGATCGCCGAGCACTTCGGATCCTTCTCGGTGTTGGGCGCGACGCACTGCGGGCCGCGGTTGCGACGGAACAGGCTGTGGCTGGCCACGTCGGGCGGAAGCTTGGGCGCCAGCGCCGCCGAGCCGTTCTGTTGGTCGTACAGCGCGTCGATCAGGTTCGCGACCTTCATCATGTGGTCGACGAACGCCTTGTCGTCGGCCGACAGCTTGGTGAAGTCGGCGCGCACCAGCGTGGCGCGGCCGTAGTCGAGATCGGCGTCGACCAGCTTCTCGCGCGGATCGGTCGGCGGCGGCGCCTTGGAGGCGGCGACCACCTGGTCGTAGACCTTCTCGAACTCGGGCGTGAACTTGCCGCCCTCGACGTACGGCGACGCGGTCGGCGACACCGACGTCGGATAGAACAACAGCGGCGCGACCTCGTCGGGATCGAGCACGGCGTCCTTGTTGGTGTCGGCGATCCAGTACACCGGCAGGTTCGCGCGCACGGCGAAGCGATTGAACTCGATGCGCGTCAACGCGTCGTGCTTCTTCGCGGCCGGCGGGGTCGGCTGCGCCGAACCGATCGGCTGGTTGGAGCCCGGGCGGGGCTCGGGTTCCTTGCGCTTCGAACACGACGACGTCAGGGCCAGCGCGGCGACGAACAACCAGGTACGCATGGGGCGGACGCTATCAGACACGTGCGTCGGCGCCAGCGTTGGTTGCGCGACTTCGCTTTTGGGGTCGGCCTTCTCGCGGGGTGCCCGCTCGCGAAGTCTCGATTACCCTAACAACGATGCGCTCGAACGCCGCAGGCATCGTCGTCATGGTCGCGCTCGCCGTCGCACCCGTGTCTCGGGCGTCCCCCGACAAGACTCCCGTGGTGTCGCTCGCCGACGCGCGGAAGGTGTTTCCCGACGCACCGGCCTCGTGTTCCGACGTCGAGTGTCTGATCGCGTCCGCCTACGCGCGCGACCCGCGGGCCAAGGCGCTCGCGCTCGCGCTATATCGCGATCGCGGGTACGTCGCCGGCGTCGGCCCCGACGAGATCATGGACGGTGGCTATCGCGGCAAGATCCACCTGGTGCCGCAATTGCCGATCCGCGGCTACCGCAAGCACCTCGCGTATCTCGCGTTCGCGACGCGATCGATCGACGAGTTCTTCGACAAGCTGTTCACCGGTCGCACACCACCACCGTATCGCTGGCGAGGCATCCGCATGAGGTTCGTGCGATCGGTCGGCAAGCGCACGCCGAGTGCGTATGCGGTGGGATGGCTCGTCGAATACAACGTGGTCGGCTCGCTTCTCACCAGCAAGTACGGCGTGCGCGAGACGCTGTTCCACGAGCTGTTCCATTCCAACGACGGCGCGCACAAGAACTGGTCGGCACGCGTGCTCCAGAACGACTACGACGCGATCATCGAGCGCTGCCCGAAGGTCAGGATCAGGTGCCTGCGTCCGTACGCGCCGAACGACACCACGGTGCGCGGCGGCACGTACTACGCGTTCCAGCAGAACAACGGCAACGGCGTGCACGAATACGCCGCCGAGCTCGCGGTCCGGTACTGGGAGGAACAACGCGAGATGCTCGAGCGCGGCAAGCTCCGCAAGAAGGCGTTCAAGTGCGGGCCACCCGAGAACGCACGATCGTGGAAGGCGCTGGTCGACGAGTTCTTCGACGGGCGGGACCTCACGCCGGGGTGCTGAACCCGTCACGTTTCGCGACGCGGTGCAGCGCACCCTGCCCACGGGAGTACGGGGCCCCGGCGCCCCACGGGGGCTTGCCGACACCACCGATCCAGCGACACGACCGACCAGGTTTCACGACATTGGATGTGCAAGTCACGAACGACCGTTTCCGAGGGGTTAGGCACCGTCGTTGCACGATTGGCGCACCATGCGGGGAATCGCCATCGTTCTTGCCTCGACCCTGGCCTCGACCGTGGTCTCGACGCTGGTCGCCTGCTCGTCCTCCGCCGGAGACGACCAGGCGCCGACCCTCGAGATCACCAGTCCGGAGCGCGGCACGACCGCGGACACCCACGACATCACGGTGACCGGCCGGGTGACCGACGACGGTCCGGTGACGGTCAACGTCAACGGTGTCGATGCACCGGTCAACGCGGATGGCACGTTCAGCGTCAACCTGACCGTCGACGACGGCATCACGCTGCTCGAGACCCACGCACTCGACAAGGCCGGCAACGACGCGCGCGACGTGCGCGCGGTGCTCGCCGGTGATCTGTCGCCGACCGATGGCGCGACCGCCGCTCCGATCGGTGCGCATGTCGGCGCCGGCGGATTCCAGAAGGTGGGCACCGCCCTCGGCGCCTACGCGCAGTCGATGGACTGGAACGCGCTCGCGCAGGGCATGAACCCCGTGTACAGCTCGTCGGGCTGCAACAGCGCGACGATCGACATCACGTCGCTGACCGTCGGTGCCGTCCGCGTGAACCTCACGCCGAAGGCCGACGCGGTCACCGCCAACGTGGCGATCGACAACGTCGACGTGAAGTTTCACGTCAAGTTCAAGGCCGTGTGCATCGGTGGCTCGACCAACGCCGAGGTGCGATCGAGCACCGCGCACGTCGACGGCGACCTCGCGCTCGGCGTCGATAACGGTGCGCTGGCGGCGTCGCTGCCCAGCTCGACGGTCCAACTCGACGGCTTCTCCCTCGACATCAGCGGCGTGCCGGGCGCGATCGAGAGCCTGGTCAAGGGCAAGGTCCGCGAGGCCGCCGAGAAGGCGATCAACAACGCGATCAAGAGCCAGATCCCGCCGATGGCGAGCGACGCGCTCGGCGGATTGCTCGCGCAGCCGGTGCAGACCACGATCCTCGACCGCGACACGGCGTTCACGATCACGCCGGCCGACGTGTCGATCACCGATCAGGGGATGATCGCGGCGGTCGACACCAAGATCCTCGTCACCGGCGGCGAGGGCGGCATGTACGTGTCGTCGCCGACCTCGCTGTCGAACATGACGTGGTCCGACGACCTCGGCGTCGCCGTGGCCGACGACGTGCTCAACCAGTTGCTGTCGGGGCTGTGGGCCTCGGGTGCGACCACGCTGGATCTGTCGCTCGACGGTCCCGCCGGCATCCTCGCCGCGGTGCTCGATCCCGACGCGCGCCAGGTCAGCCTCGACCTCTTGCTCCCGCCGGTGGTGCGGGCGAACAACGGCAACCTCGAGCTCGCGATCGGCGATGCGATCCTGAGCGTGCAGGATGGAACCGGTGCCGAGGTGCAGCGGTTCGCGCTGTCGCTCACCACGTCGTTGACCGCGATGCCGACGGCGTCGGGCAACCTGTCGGTGACGGTCGGCGAGCCCAACGTCAAGGCGCAGGTGCTGATGGAGCAGGATCCCGGCATCACCACGAGCGACAAACTCGAGGGCATCGTCAACGGTGCGTGGGGTCTGGTCGGCGGGCTGGTCAGCGATGCGCTGGGGAACCTGCCGCTGCCGAGCGTCGCCGGGATCTCGCTGGGCGCACCGTCGATCGCCGGCCAGGACGGCTTCCTGGTGCTCGACGTTCCGCTGCAGTAGTTACTGCGGCCAGCTCGCCGGGTACGCGTCGATCCGATCGCGGAGTCGCTCGGCGAGCGCCGGACATCCGGTGCCGAGCACTTCGAGGATCTCGCGCGCCTCGGCTTGATAGGCGTTGCACTTGTCGCGCGTCCAGTGCGGCGGCGGCGGGGCGAGGTTGGTGATCCGATCGGCGAGCTTGACCGCCCATACCTCGTGCGGTTGCGCGCGGATCCGGCGGAGGCTGTCGGCCATGCGCGCCGGCTTCGCGAGCGGCGCACCGTCGTCATCGGTGTCGCGCTTGCTGAGGGCGAGCACGCCGTCGCGGGTCGCGGCGCCGAACCGCGTCGCGATCTCGTCGGCCAGTGCGGCGCGCTCGATGGCGGTCGACGCGGTGTCCTCGATGGTGTCGTGCAGCAGCGCGCAGGCGATCGCGAGATCTCCATCGAGCGTGGTGGCCGGCAACGCTGCGATGATCTCGGCGGCTACCGAGGTCACGTGGACGAGGTACGGGAATTCGGTGCCGGGCACGCGCTGGCCGGCGTGACGCTCGGCGGCGAACCGGAGCGCGGCGACGTAGCGTTCGACGTCGTACGCCGTCGTGGTCATCGGCGGAGCTCGGGAATCGCGCGCGCGAGGTCGGGTCGCGGTCCGATGTGCTCGCGCGTGTTTCCGGCCTGCGGGGTGCCGGTGCGGCGCAACAGCTCGCGCAGCACCCGTGGTGCGATCGGCTTGCCGCCGTCTTCGCGGGCGATGCCCTCGAGGATCACCGCCGCACCCGCCACGATCGGCGACGCACTCGACGTGCCGGCGAACAGCTTGGTGTAGTGGCGGTCGCGGTAGTCGGTGTCACCCGAACAGTCCTGGAGGTCGCCGTAGTCGAGCGTCGCGACCATGCGGCCCCAGCCCTGGACATCGACGCGGCCGCCGTAGTTCGAGAAGTCGAGGCGCTCGCGATCGCGGAACCCGCCACGCGGCGGACCGCCGGCACCGACCATGATCGCGCCCGAGTCGCGCTTCTCGCGATCGAACTTCTTCCGGTAGACGTCGAGGTCGAGGTTCTCGGCGCCGTTGCCCGCGGCCTCGACCACCACCACACCGCGCTTGGTCGCCGCGACGATCGCCGTGTAGACGTCGTCGTACCACTCGACGGGGATGTAGCGCCGCCGCGGTCCGGTGGTCTGGAGCTCGATCAGCAGCACGTCACCGGCGCGAAGCTTGCGCGCGGCGACGTCGATCGCGTTGGCCACCGAGGTCCCGCCGATCGACGACGTGAACACGCGCTCGACATCCGGCGCGATGCCGACGACACCCTTGCCGTTGTCCTTGGCCACGACCTCTCCGAGCACCGCGGTGCCGTGAGCGCGCCAGCCCGGATCGGTGTACGGGCGCCCCCCGGCGTGCGTGATGCGATCGCCCGGCAGATCTTCGTGCTTGGCGTTCCATCCGCCCTCGATGTCGGCGAACCACACGCCGGCGCCGCGATGGCCGAGCAGCCACGCCGCGGGCGCGTCGATGCCATGCGGTGCCGGACCGAGGTAGCCCTGGTAGGACTCGAACGACGGCGTGTTGATCGGGCAGCTGTCGTCGGTGGTTGGCCGGTGATCGATCGCGGGGCGATTCGGCAGCGCGACATCGGGCTCGACGAACGCCTGCGCGAACCGCGTATCGGACGTGAGGAAATGGAGCCAGTCCGGAAGCGTCGCCACCGGGACCTCGACGCGGATCCAGCGCGCGCGGGGATCCACGACGTCGGGCGCGAGCTCGGCGAACAGCGGTTCGGCGTGACCGGCGAGGGACTGGATCTGCGCGATCGACGCCCAGTGCGCCGCCGCCTCGTCGCGCGTCATCGCGTCGCCTGCGAGCTGGACGTGGACGTACGCGGGGACGTGCGAGAACGCCGACGATCGGGCGTACGGGCAGTGGCAACGATGACGGGCATCGCCCGACCAGGTCACCAGCGCGGCACCGGCGGTCACCGACGCCAGCACGATCGCCATCCGCCACGGATGCGTGGCCTTCTCGGCCCGGTTTGCCCTCATGCCGCAATCGTAGCCGACCACGACGGCAGCACAATCGACGATCGATCCGATGCGACGACGGGATGACCCGCCGCGCCGCCGGGGGTACGCTCCATTCCCTCTGGAGAACCAACCATGAGCTTTCTGCGCAAGATGTTCAGCGGCCGCGTCACCAAGGAAGACCCCCGGCGGTTTCTCGCCGAGGCCATGCTCGGAGCGATGGGCGCCGACGGCGACGTCAACGAGGAGGAGATGGTCACCTTCGAGTCCAACCTCGCGCACCATCCGCTGTTCGAAGGTCTATCCGGCGAGGAGCTGTCGCGTCTGACGGACATCGCCGCCGACGCGATCCGCGAGGCCGGTGGCGGCAAGGCGCGGCTGCCCGCGATCGCGGAGGGGCTGCCGTCGCGCAACCAGCGGCTCGCGGCCTACGCGATGTCGTGCGAGATCTGCGTCGCAGACCGCGAGCTCGCCGAGGGCGAGATCGACTTCCTCGACGCACTCCAGAAGGCGCTCGCCCTCCCCGACGACGAGGCCAAGGAGACCTTCGAAGCGGCCCGCAAGCACTCCGGCCTGCTCACGCTCGAGGAGAAGTCCGAGAAGGTGCGGTTTTTGATGCCCGCGTTCGTGCGTTGCATGGCGCTGATGGCGTCGGCCGACGAGGAGATCCACCACGAGGAACGCCTCGCGATGCGCTCGGTGCTTCGCGCGATCCCCGACATGGCCGTGCTCACGCACGAGGAGCTCGACGAGGCGATCGAGATCGCGCTCGAACGCATCAAGGGCAAGCCGGTGAGCGACGAGCTCGCGGCGGTCGCCAAGGATGTCGCCGCGTCGTCCGATCGCTACTGGATGACCGTGTACGTGATGATCATCGCCCTCGCCGACGGCAAGCAGGACTGGCGCGAGATCGAGTTCTTGACCGCGCTGCGCAACACGTTCGACCTGTCCGACGAGCAGATGGACCTCGCGATGACCACCGCCGCGCAGTTCCCGGCCGTCGAGCTCGGCGGCGACGCCCCGGCGTGACGTCTCGGTAACCCGACTTCACTTCCGCGGCGGCGCGACACCGAGCTCGCTGCGCAGATACGACTCCACCATCGCGCCGATCGTCTTCAGGACCTCGCGATCGAGCTCGTCGGTGGGCTGGCGCCCCGCTGCCCCGGCGAGCGCGTACTTGCCCATCGCGTAGCCATAGGTCGCCGCCACCGCGGCCAGGAGCGTCATCTCGAGCGTCGCCATCTGCGCGCCGATCACGCGCGGCTCGAGTGCGGCGGCGATCTGGTGCGCGACCAGCTGGAGTCCGTGATCGCGCAACGCGAAGGCGTGCGCCGAACCCGGTCGCTCGCTCGCCATCATCCACTTGGCCAGCCGCAGGTGCACCGGATCCGTGAGGCCCTGGAACAGCACGTCGAGGAGCTCGCCCGGACGCGACAGCGCTCCGGTCTCGCGTAGCCGGGCCAGGAGCACCTCGCGCACGGCGCGGATCCGACGCTCGAGCACTGCCTCGATCAACCCGGCGTAGGTGCCGAAGTAGTGCGTGATCAGCGCGTGGCTCACGCCCGCCTCGTGCGCGATCTCCTTGAGTCCGACGGCATCCGGCTGGAACTCCACGAACACGCGCTCGGCCGCATCCATGATCTCGACCCGCGCCACCTCGGGCGACCGCCGGCGGCGAACGCGCGCCCGACTCGACCGCGGCGGCTTGGCCGGGGTCCGGGTCGCACGGGTGCGTGGGGGGCGGTGTTGGCGAGCCATTTTCATCCTGATGATAAGCGATTCCGGGGTGATCCGCGCGACGGCGCCGTGGTGCCCTCCTCCGAGGTCTCGCGACCCAAACGCGACTTCTGCTGCCCGTTATTTTCAGTTTGACAACAACTCCGCGCTTATTATCATGGTGACAATAGAGGCACGACATGAACCCAACCGAAACCGCCCCCCTCCCCTCCCCGTCTTCCTCTTCCATGGCCGACGTCGACGCCACGAAGCTGCCCGCTCCTGTCCGGTGGCGGCGTGCCGCCCAGGCGCTCGCCACCGTGCTGCGCGACCCCGAACGAACCGACCAGGTCCTCGTGTTCGCCACCTACATCAACGCGGGCTCGTTGCCCCGCCGCATCCACCGGTTCCTCGACGACCCTCGCGGCCAGCGGCTGTATCGCGAGCACCGGACGATCGACACGCGCTCGGTCGACCTCGACGCCCTCGCCAGGCTCCCCGAGGGCACGCTCGGCCGCACCTACGCCGAGTTCTTGAGCTCGCGCGGGCTGACCCCCGACGTGTTCGACGCTCCACCCGAGAACATCGCGGATCCCGAGATGGCGTACGCCATCCAGCGCCTGCGCCAGACGCACGACCTGTGGCACGTGGTGACCGGCTACGACACCGACCCCGCGAGCGAGGTCGCACTCCAGGCGTTCACGTTCGGACAGCTCCGCGCACCCGCCTCCGGCATCCTCGCCGCACTCGGCACCGTGCGCGGCATGTCGCTCAAGCGCGACCTCGTGCGCTATGTCGTCCGAGCGCTCCGGCTCGGTAGCCGCACCGAGAAGCTGGCGGTGTTCGAGTGGGAAAACCACTGGGCAACCCCGCTCGTCGAGGTCCGCGAGATGCTCGGCCTGCCCGCCGACCCCGCCGATGCTCGCCGGCTCGGCGAGGAAGTGCGCGCGGCGATCGCCGCGATCACCGCCGGCGAGGTGACGCCGCCGAGCTGGTGGGCGTCGACCGTGAAGCGCGCCGCCTAGCGGGTGCAGAACTTGTGCGACGCCGGGTTGTTCCGGAACTCGTCGGTATCCGCGTCGGCACAGTTGCTACGGATGTCGCGCCGGAGCTGGTCGAACTCGGCCCAGGTGAGAGCCATCGACGGGAACACCAGCGGGATTGTCGACGCGTTGGCGACGTCGTCCTCGAGGCCGGGGAGCAGGTCGCGCCCGGTCTCGAAGATCGACGCGAAGTTGGCCTCGTACTTGGCGAGCACCGGCGCGAACTGAACGCCCGACAGGTGCATCGCGTTCTCCATCGTGTTGTGCTCCGAGTTCATCGACAGGTTGTAGGACCCGGAGATCAGCTCCTTGCCGTCGACGATCATGTACTTCGAGTGCATCTGCGCCGCGTAGACGAAGTTCCACCGGTACGCGTAGGCCTTGAAGCGAACGTCGATGCCGGCGTCGACCAGCTCCTTCGAGAACAGGAAGTCGTTGTAGCCGCAGTCGCGCTTCTTGGCGGGCGTGGTCGCGTTGGCCTCGCAGTCCGCGACCCGCTGCTTCTGCTTGTCGTCGGTGAACGTCGAGATCCACTCCTGCTGGTCGACGTAGACCTCGATGTCGAGATCGGGGTGGGCCTGCTTCGCCGCGATCAGCGCCTCGGCGATCGGACGCGACCGCATGTGACCGGACGCGACGTGGATCGAGGTCTGGGCGTGCTGGATCGCCTCGACGAACTTGCTGGCGACCGCGAGGCTGTCCTTGTCGGTCTTCCAGGTCGTGCCGTCGCTCCCGCCGGCCGTCATGTTGGCGCGGGTGAACAGCACCTCGAGGCCGGCCTCGTCGGGCACGTCCGAGGGCAGGATGCGGAGCGGCGAGCCGGCCTGCGCGGGGGCGGGACCGGTGAAGTCGCGCGATCCGTTCCACAGGGCGTCGAACTCGGCCTGGTAGGACGCAGCGGTCTCCTCGCTGTCGCGGATGAACAGCGTATTCTCGTCGAACACGGTCGCACCGCTGTTGGACCAGTTCGCGCTACCGGTGACGATCTGCGCGGTCGCGGCGGCCGACGCGTCGTCGCGCGGACCGTCGATGATGATGAACTTGTGGTGGAGGATCTTGTTGACGTAGCGGACGTCGATGCCGTCGCCCTCGATCCGGCCCGACTTCGACGCCGCCCGCTTGGCGGGGTCGGTGATGCTCTTGTCGGTCTTCGCGGTGTCGAACAAGAACCGCACCTGGACGCCGCGACCGACCGCGTCCTGCAAGGCGGTGGCGATGTCGCCATTCGAGTAGCTGTACATCGCGATGTCGATCGTGTGGTGCGCGTCGCCGATCATCTGCGCGATCCGCGCGGTGTGAGACATCGCCGAGGGCTGCGGCGAGAAGATGACGTCGATCTTGGCGCCGGTCGCGACCAGGCCGCGATCGCGGGCGGCTTCGAGCAAGGCATGGAGCGATGCCGGGCCGACCCACGGGATGTCGTCGAGCTCGCGCAGGGTGTCGAACTTGTCGTCGTCGCTCGTGCCGGGCGTGGCATCGGGCCCGTCGCGGTGGTCGACGATGTTGCCCGCGGCGCGAATGGTGATGTGAGCGGCGGCCTTGAGCGCCTCCGGCGTCATGTCGGGGTCGTTGACCAGCGCGAGCACGCCGAGCGCCTCGGCAGAGCCCTCGTCGATGCCGCCGTCGGCCTTGCCATTCGGGAACGAGTCGAACTCGCCATCCTCCGCGACGTCCTGCGAGAGGCACGCTGGCACGGTGACAAGAACGGTTGACAGGATGCCAATAAGGGACACGAGCCGACGCATCCCCGGTGTTCGAGCAAGTGCCGCGCCGCGCGAGTTGGGGCGATCTGCCCCGTGATCTCGGTGAGTTATCGAAACCGCTGGAGAAACTCGGGACACTCCGGCAGCTCATCCCGCCATGTCCGGTGGCTGGACGAATAGCCGGCCCAGACGGCCAACGCGGGCCAACGCCGTCAACGCCGTCAACGCGGTCAACGGGGTCAACGGCACGCGGTCAACGCGGTCAACGCGGTCAACGCGGTCAACGCCGTCAACGGATCGAACGACGGGGCGTGATAGACCACCTGCGATGGCGCGGGTCGCGATCACGGGAGCGAGTGGCTTGCTCGGTGGCAACCTCGCGGCAGAGCTGGTCTCCGCCGGTCACACGGTCGTCGCGACTCGTCGCGCGAACACCCAGGCCTCGCACCTCGACGACCTCGCGATCGAGTGGGTCACGGCCGAGCTCGGTTCGGTCGCCGATCTGACCGCGGCGTTCCGAGATGCGGCCTGCGTGTTTCACTGCGCCGCGGCGGTCAGCCTCGAGCGCCAGGTGACTCCGGAGATGACCGCTGTCAACGTGACCGGCACCGAGCACGTGATCGATGCGGCGATCGCGGCCGGCGCCCTCCGCCTCGTGCACACGTCGTCGGTGGTCGCGGTGGGCCTTTCGACCGACGGTCGGCCGTGCGACGAGACCGCGACCTGGAACTTCGACGCGTTCGGGATGGACGATGCCTACGCGATCACCAAGCACCGTGCCGAACAGGTCGTGAACGCGGCGCGCGATCGCATCGATGCGGTGATCGTCAACCCGACCTACATGTTCGGCCCGCGCGATGCGCGCCCGAGCTCCGGCAAGTTGATCGTCGACGTCGTGAAGCGACGGATCCCGGGCTGGACCACCGGGTACAACAACTTCGTCGACGTCCGCGACGTCGCGCGCGGAATGATCGGCGCGTGGGAACGCGGGCGTCGCGGCGAGCGCTACATCCTCGCGGGCCACGACATGGCCTACGGCGAGGTGATGCGCCGGATCGCGGACGTCGCCGGCGTGCGGCCACCGCGGTTCCGCGTGCCGAAACCGATCGCGCGACTGGTCGGCACGTGGGGCGACTGGCAGGAGTCACGCGGCAAGCGCGCGCTGCTCAACTCGACGCAGATCCGCTACGCGTTCACCGATCGGTTCCGGTTCGCCTCCGACAAGGCAGCCCGCGAGCTCGGCTACGAGGTCAGCCCGCTCGAGCCCGCGATCGCCGACGCGATCGCGTGGTTCCGCGACCACGGCAAGCTCTAGCGAGGGCCACGCCTACCGGCGGCGCGGCTCGAGGTACGCCTGGCCGCGCGTCATCAGCCCGCGGAACGCTTCGAGGTCGCCGGCGCGCACCACCGATCGCAACCGCTCGACGGCGTACAGCAGCGCCGCGAGCGACTCGGTGCCGTAGTCGTTGAGGGTCTGGATCTCGAAGTAGAGATCGGGGTTCTCGTCGGCGACCTTGGCCGCGACGCCGAGCTGGGCATCGAACGTGGTCGACGACAGCGTCGCGAGGCGTGGCGCGGCCTCGCCACTCTCGGCGAGCGCGGTGAAGAACGCGATGTTGAGCGCGTGCGACAGGCCGAGCACGTACGCGATCACGCGGTCGTGGCTCTCGAGATCCATCTCGACCAGCGTCGCCATCGTGGGCTCGAACAACGCGCGCGCCGCGGCGGTCGCCTCCGGCACACCGACGTCGACGAACACCACGTGCCGCCCCGACAGCAGCTCGGTATCCGGTCCGAACATCGGGTGGATCGAGGTCACCTTGCCACCCGCCGCTCGCAGGGCCTGGAGCCCGTCGCGCAGCGGACTCTTGAGCGAGCCGACATCGAACACCACGCCGGCCGGTGGCGCCTTGGCCAGCTCGCCGAGGATCTCCGCGGTGACCCGCATCGGCGCCGCGATCACCACGATCTCGTGATCGAGTGTCACCGCCTTCCAGTCGCGATGCAGCGCGATGCCCGGCGGCGCCTCGCCGAGCGGATCCGCGATCTCGACGGTGAACCCCTGAGCGCCGAGGTACCGCACGAACCAGCGCCCCATGTGTCCGCAGCCACCGATCACGAGCACGCGGCGACCGTTGCCCTCGCCCAGCGTGGCCACGGTGTCCTTCTCCTGGATCGTCAACGAGCCGCGGATCAGCGCCAGGATCAACTCCTCGCCGAGCTCCGGCGACAGCCCGTGCTGGACCGCGGCGGCGCGGGCGCGCACCACGACGTCGCGCTCCTGCCGGTAGTCACGGGTCGGGATGTTGGCGTCGCGTTTGACCTGCCCGATCTGCTGCGCGATCACCTGGCGCTTCGCCACCAGCTCGAGGATCTGGCGATCGACGTCGCCGAGCTCGGTGCGCAGCGTGTCGAGTCTTTTATGGGAGTCGCGTTGGGATGGCGGAGTGGCCATCCGTCGACCCTACCTGACCGCGAACGTTCAGCGGCGGCGGCGGCGGCGCAGGAGTACGATCGTCGCGCCGAGGCCGACGAGCATGATCCCCGGGACCTGCCCGTCCCCGGTCTGGCAGCACCCGCCCGGCTGGGTCTGCGTGACATCACCCGATGGCGGTGCGTCGGTGGCGCCCGCGCACGAGCGACCCGGATCGCAGCCGAGCTGCGCGCACAGGCCGCACCACAGCTCGGCATCGCAGCGATCCTTCTGCACGGTGCCGTCGGCGCAGGTCACCGGGGACTGGAGGTCCTGGTACTTGAACACGCCGGTCCACGTCGACAGGTCGGTGGACTTCATGATCCCGAACCCGTCGGTCGGCGTCCCGGTCGCGTAGTTCTGCGTGCACGCCCACACCTCGCCGGCGGCGTTCTCGGTGAGGCAGTTGATGTGCGGCGCGCCGGTCAACTCGGTGAACGTCGGCACGGTCGCGGTGCCGTCGTCGGTCGCCACGAACGCGCCGAAGGCTTGCGAGGCGGCGACGAGCTGGCCGTTCTGCCGCGCCACGAACGAGAGGTTGCCGTCCTTCTCGAGCAGCTTGTCCCAGCTCTGACCGCTATCACGGCTGCGATAGATGGCGCTGGTGCTCACGTTGTCGGCGAGGGTGACCCGCACGTAGACCAGATTCGGCTTGGTCTTCGAGATCCCGGCGATCTCGATCGACGAGTTCGCCATCGTGGCGATGCCGTTGACGTCGCCCGAGGTACCGAACCCGGGGAGCTGCGTGTACGACGTGCCGCCGTTGGCACTACGCCACAACAGGATACTGCTTGGGCTGGCCGTTGATCAGCCGGTAGCCGGTGACGTAGACGATGTTGCCGTCGCTCGGTGCGACCTCGATGCTCTGGTACCAGTCGTTGAGTTGCGCGCCCGTCGGCACCACCGCGGTCGGGAACGTGGCTCCGTCGTCGGTCGACTTGTAGATGTTGTCGTCCGCCGCATCGGCGGCCGCCGCGAACAGCGCGCCATCGGCCTGGCTCACCGTGATGCTCGAGAAGAACTTGATGTCGGGTGGCGTCGGCGAGATCGCCGACGGGTTGTAGGTACAGCCGTCGGCATTCTCCTTGAGCCCGTCGAACGTGGTCGCGAACAGCGCGCCCGAAGTCGTGAACGCGTAGTCCGGGTCGTACATGCCGCCGTAGCCGACCGCCTCTTCGCACATCCACGACCACGTGGCGCCGCCATCGGTGGTGACCGCGGCACCGAACGTCATGCCCGCCGTGATGTGGCTCTCGTTGTTGCGCTGGAAGTTGATGGTCGAAGTGCCAGGGGCACGCCCGTTGGCGAGCGCCGTTCCCGATGCGAACGCGAGCACGGCCAGGCTACGAAGGAACCGCATGAATCCGAGGATATCCCCCTCGAGCCCCGACCGCGACCGGGAAGCTACGCGGGGGACCTCACGATCGATGACTAGCTGAGTCCGATCTCCCGCAACCGCTGCGAGCAGGTACTCACCGGCCGTGATCTGCGCGTATCTGCGCACCCCGCCGGTCCGCGCGATGCAGCTGTCGAGCGGCGACAGATCGACGTCGCGCCGGGCATGGATGAAGCAAGGCATCGAGAACCGCTCGCTCGTGCTGTCCGTGGGATTGATCACGCGGTGGGTCGTGCTGCGGTAGAGCCCGTTGGTGACGTTCTGCAGCATGTCGCCGGCATCGACGACGATCGTGTCGAACCCGGTGTGGACCGGCCGCCAGGTGCCGTCGCGCTGGAGCAGCTCGAGACCTTCGGCGGTCGCTCCCGAGAGCAAGGTGATGAGGTTGATGTCCTCGTGGGCGGCCGCGCGGATCGCACCCGCGGGAACTTCCGCGGTGACCGCCGGGTAGTAGAGGACGCGAATGATGGTGTCGCTGTCGGTCACCATCGACCGAAATCGATCGGGAGCCTCGTCGAGAAACACCGCGCACGCCTCGAGCAAGATCGAGCCGAGCGTGTCGAGGCGCCGGTACAGCTCGGTCAACGCCGGCCCGAAGTCGGGGACCTCCGACGGCCACAGGTTGGGTCCGTACAGCGCGTGCACCGGGTGGTCGTCGGGCACGTCGGTGCGGCCGACCTGCCAGAACTCCTTGAGGTCGGGAGCCTTCGAGTCGCGCGCGTGCTCGGTGCCGAACCCGGTGAACCCGCGCTGACCGTGCTTGGCGGGGTCGTGATAGCGGGCCTTGACGTCGCCGGGGAGATGGAAGAACGCGCGCGCGGCCTCGTAGGCACGCCGGGTCAGCTCGTCGGGGACGCCGTGATGGTGCACCGCGAAGAACCCGATCTCGGCGAGCGACTCGCCGACGGCGCTCACGAACCGCTCGCGCGCGGCCCCACCCTGCTCCCATTCCCGTAGATCGACGACCGGGATGTTCTGCATGTTGGTCGAGTATCGCCGAGAATCGATCGGAGTGTTCGCTTCCGCGGGCCCGCCACACGCACGGCGAGATCGCGTTGCTTCGTCGGAGAAACGTGTGCTCACACCCGGCGTGCGAGCCGAGTGATCTCCTTCGGATCGGCCGCCAGCGCCTGCTTGGCGGTGCGCGACAGCTGCTTGATCGCGTACTCGAGCCGCAGCGCCTTGCCCTTGTCGCGGCACCGCCGCACGGCAACCACCGTCAGCGGGCCGCGCCCTCGCGTGTAGCGGGCGCCGGTGCCGGCATCGTGCTGGGCGATCCGGGCTGCGACGTCGCGCGCGATCCCGCAGTACAGCGAGTCGTCGGCACACCGCGCCAGGTACACGAACCAGGTCACCCGATCTTGTGCTCGATCTCGGGCGGGCTCGCGAAGAACCGGTTGCGTCGCGGATCGTTGAACCGCTGGTAGTCGATCAGCCACGGCGTGACCTGGGCGGTGCCGTTCTCGAGGCGGATCGTCGCCGCCATCGGCGTCACCGAGCGGTAGCTCGAATCCTCGGGCAAGTCGTTGTTGTCGGCGCCACCCGCAGAGAACAACGACAGCAGTGACGCCGGCTGGTCGGTGAACATGGTGAGGAAGCCGTTGTCGATCTTCTCGTGGCCGCGCACCATCATCGAGCAGCCGATCTTCTGCATGAACGCCTCGAACTGACCGCGCCCGAACGGGAACCGCGCGTTCTGCGCCTGCAGATCGTCGGGGATGAACTCGGCCGACGACGGATCGCTCCACAGCATCTGGAACCGGATCTCGGGATCGTTGAGCCCCGACAGGTCGGCGAGCTTGGCCTTGCTGTCGACGTCGCGCGGGATCCCGGCGTGCACGAACATCAGCTCGTCGAAGAACAGCATGTTCGGCAACGACTCGAACAGCTTCATGTACTCGACGAACACCTCGCTCGGCATGTGGCCGACCAGCGTGTTGATCGCCTCGGCCGGCTTGACGCCTCCGTAGATCCGTCCCTGGTACTCGATGTAGTACTCGTGGTTGCCGCGCAGCGGAAACACGTGCTCGGGCGCGGCGAGGAACAGCTGCATCACGGCGCGCAACACGCCGTTGTACGAGAACCGGCCGCGATCGATGTAGTCGCCGAGCAGCACCAGCTTGGGCTCCGGCTGCGAGTGGTCGAGGCGCCACGCCTCGAGCTTGGCGAAGAAGTCGGCCTGGAGCAGCGCGCCCTTGAGGCAGCTGTAGCACCCGTGCAGATCGCCGAGCACGGTGAGCTCGTAGACGTGGTCGGGCTCGGCGGGGTGGACGTAGACGTGACCGTCGAGGAACGGCTTCTGGCCGACCAGCTCGGCGACGCTCTTCTTCCCGCGTAGCTTGTTGGTGCCCGCGAGGCGCTGCGAGTCGAGCTTGGCCATGAACCGGTGGATCAGGTCGAGGTCGGCGGAGACCTGCTGGCGGATCCGCTCGGGATCCGCCGAGTAGTGCTGCTCGAACGCGGCGAAGAACGGGTGATCCTCGAGCTTGGTGATGACGGCGGCCGGATCCGCGATCGCGACCCGGCTCTGGTCCTTGAGGATCTCGATGTCCGACGGTGCCACCTGGTTGTCGAGCAGCTGCTCGAGCTCGGCACGAAACTTCTGCTCCGCGGGGTGCGCACTGCCGTCGGCGTAGATCAGCTCGTCGATCGTCGACAGGAGCTCCTGCTGGTTGTCGTGCTCGAAGCTCTGGAAGATCTCGTAGCTCCGCAGCTTGAGCTTGGCGTACACGAACTTCTCGACGTCCTCGCCCTCGGCGACGACCTCGTCGAACAGCTCCTTCACACCGCGATCGATCTGCTCGAACACCTCGTGGAAGTGAGCCACGAACTTCCCGACCACCTCGTCGCGCGTCCCCGGATCGGCATCGGGCATCGCGGCCTTGGCGCGCGCCGTCACCAGCTGCCGGATATAGATGCGGACGAACGTCTTCTCGGTGAAGTCGAAGTTGCCGTCGATGTACCCGAAGGCCGTCAAGTAGAAGATGATCGCGTTCATCTGCTGCTCGGCGACGTCGGGATTCGAGCTGAAGTTCAACACGCCCCGCGAGCTTAGCCGATCGCGGCAGCGCTGTATTTTCGGCGCCGCGAAATCCAGCTGGTACGATTTCGGCGTGAGGTCCCCGCTCGCCTTGCCGGTCGTGGTCGTGCTGGTGGCCGGTAGCCACGCGGCGAGCGCCGAGCCTCGGTTCGAGGCCAGCGGCTTCGTCGGCCTGGGTGTGTTCACGGCGAACACCGAGCTCGGCAACTCGTGGGCTCCGGAGCAGGTCCCCAACACCGCTCCCGTGTTCGGTGGGCGGCTCGGCTGGCTGGCCGTGCCCGTCCTCGCCGAGCTCCCGCGAGACCTCCACCTCGCGCTCGGCGTCGAGGGAGAGCTGTCGTTCGCGACCGCGTTCACCGGCCAGTCGGCGGTCGTCGACAACTTCTCGCGGATGTCGTACTTCGCGCCGGTATTCGGGTGGCGGGCCCACGGTCTGCTCCGGCTCGCCGGGCTGCACGCCATCGAACCGCACCTCGCGCTCGGCGTCGGCGGCGAGACCGTGGAGTCGACGTCGCCGTTCATGGCGAAGGAGACCGATCCGGTCGTGTACTGGGGTGGCGGTGCGTCGGTCGAGATCGCCGGGCGCTGGCGCCTCCGGGTCGACCTCCGCCACGGCGTGATGCCCGGGCGCGACGGCGTGACCTCGACGTTCGAGGCCCAGCTCGGCGTCGCCGCGACGCTCGGAGAGCAGCCCGCCGCCGCGACCCACGCGGCTCCCCCGACGCCACCAGCCATCGATCCCGACAAGGACACCGACGGCGACGGCTTCACCGATCAGGTCGACGTGTGCCCGACCGAGCCCGAGACCGTCAACGGCGTCGACGATGCCGACGGCTGCCCCGATCACGTGGTCGACCGCGATCACGACGGCATCCTCGACGTCAACGACAAGTGTCCCGACGTTCCCGAGGATGTCGATCACTTCGAGGACACCGACGGCTGCCCCGAAACCGACAACGATGGCGACGGCATCATCGACGCCAACGACAAGTGCCCGCTCGAAGCCGAGACGGTCAACGCGTACGAGGACACCGACGGCTGTCCGGACGAGATTCCCGTCGGGCTCGCGCGCGCGCTCGAGATCGGATCCAAGCTCCGGTTCGAGCGCCGCCGGGCGCGCGTCACGCCGTACGTCAAGCGGCTGCTCAAGGACGTTCGCGCCGCGCTGGTCGCCTACCCCGACGCGAAGATCGCGATCACCGGACATCCCGGCACCGATGCCAACGCCGATCTCGTCAAGCGGCGCGCCGAGGCGGTGAAGTGGTACCTCGTCGATCAGGGCATCCCGATGGCCCGGATCTGGACCGCCCTCGGCGACCCGAGCGCCAAGGGCAAGCCGTCGTCGATCGAGCTATCGCTGCGGGCCCACTAGCGGACGCTTGCGAGCGCACTGCATGGGCGAGCGGTTCGCGAGCCGATCGCGAGCGGGCCTCCACGCGTCAGCGTTGCGGTTAGCGAGCCAGTTCCTTTGCCCACGCCGCGTACTCGCGCACCAGCCAGCGCACCGCACGTACGCGATCGCGGTACTGCAGGCTGTCGGCGATGTGCCAGACGTGCGGCTCGAGCCCTTCGGCACGAAACACGCGCGCTGCACGACGACCGTGGAACGGCTGCGTCACCAGCCACACGCGGCGCTCGTGGCCGGCGAGTAGCGCCGCGGTCTCGCGCGCGTTCTCGATCGTGGTGCGCGATGCACGCTCGACGACCAGCGCGTCGTCGGGCACGCCATGCGCGCGCAACGCCTCGCCCATGATCTCGGCCTCGGCGCGCGTCGCCCGTCCCGTGATGCCACCGCTCGCGATCACGCGCGGTGCACCGCCCGCCCGCCACAGCGCGGCCGCGGCACCGACGCGCTCCTCGAGCACCGCGGTCAGCCGATCGCCCGGGCGCGAGCGGCGCTCCGAGCACGACGATCGCGTCGAGCCGGCGGGGCTCGCCACCGGATCCGGGCATCGCGAGCGGTTGCTCGAGTGCCCGGGCCAGCGCATCGGCGATGCGGTGGAGCACGGTCTAGCGATCGACGCGACCGGGCATCTCGGCCACGACGTAGGCCATCACCGCGACCGCGGCGACGTCGGCGGCGAGCGTCACCGGATCGACCTTGTCGAGCGTGTCGGCGTTGGTGTGGTGGGTGTCGAAGTAGGTCCGGCTGTCGACGTCGAGCCCGAGCATCGGCACGCCGGCCTCCGCCATCGAGCTGATGTCGGCACCGCCGTGGCCGGCGGTGATGTGGGTCGCGTCGAGCGGCGCCAGCAGCTGCGCGATCGCGGCGACACGCTCGGTCACCCGCCCGAACAGCTCCGGCTTGACCTCGACGCCGAAACCGCGCGGCGCGAACGAGCCCTGATCGGCCTCGATCGCGAGCACCGTGTTCGGGAGCTCCGCCGCGTGCGCCTTCGCGTACGCCCGGCCGCCCGCGAGGCCGTTCTCCTCGTTGGTGTACAGCACCACGCGAACCGTGCGGCGCGGGGTCAGCCCGAGCTTCCGCAGCGTGGTCAGCGCTTGCATCACGATCACGCACCCGGCACCGTCGTCGTTGGCGCCCTGCCCGACGTCCCACGAATCGATGTGGGCACCGATCACGACGATCTCGTCGGGCTTCTCGCGACCGCGCAGCTCGCCGATCACGTTGGCCGACGGCGCGTCCGGGAGTTGCTTGGAATCGAGCGCGAGGTGCACGGTGACCGGCCCGGCGGCGGCCAGCCGCGCGATCAGCTCGGAATCCTCGACGGTGACGGCCGCGGCCGGGATCTTGCGGATCGCCGGGTCGTAGCGCATCGCACCGGTGTGCGGCGTGTACAGGCTGTGCGCCGTCACCGAGCGCATCAGCACCGCGACCGCGCCGTGGGGTGCCGCGCGTTGCGCTCCCCGCGTGCGGTAGCCGACGACGTCGCCGTACCCCGAACCGTGTTCCTCGGTCCACTTCGGCATCGGCACGTCGTAGAGCACGATCTTGCCCTTGGCCTCGGCCGACCTCGCGTCGAGCTCGTCGAAGCTGTGCACGACCATCACCGGTGCGGTGATGCCGCCGCGCGGTGTCGCGATCGTGCCGCCGAGCCCGATGATCGACATCGGCCGCGAGATCGGCGAGGTGATCGACGCCGACTCGCGACCGCGCACCCAGTGCGGCACCTTCACCGGCTCGGTGTGCGCGTCGTGACCGTCGGCCTCGAGCGTCTTCTTGGCCCACGCGATCGCCCGGTCGAGCGAGCGCGACCCCGAGATCCGGTTACCGATGTGATCGGTGAGGTAAGCGAGCTTCTCGTAGGCTCCGCGATCCGCGCGCGCCGCGGCGATGATCTTGTCGGCGGCAGCTCGGTACGCGGACACGTCGAGCCCGGAGCCCGGCTTCGCATCGGCCGGTGCGTCACCCGAGGCCGCGGGTGCGGCGCTGCCCGGCGAGGTGTACGTGCTGGTATCGGCGATCCAGCTCGGCGTCGTCGGGGTGCTGGTCGAGGCGGTAGGTGGTGGGGTGCAGGCAGCGATCACGCAAGGCAAGAGACAGCGCGCAACGTTCACGATGATTCCTCGTCGGTGTGGTCGGGCTCGTCGGAGTGTTCGCCGGCGCCGTCGGTGTGGGCGACCGGCTCGAGCCCCCGCGAGCCTACCTCGACCAGCAGCTCGACGATGGTCACCAGGCGCTCGGGGCTGCCCGAACGATCGAGCGCGAGATCCGACAGCGGCACCGGGTGATCGAGCGGCGCGCCCTTGCCGGGATACACGCGGTACCGCAGCCCCTCACCCTCCCAGTACGCGAGCCAACCGTCGAGCGACGCCACCGCACGTCCCTGCGTGCCATCGTCGAACATGTTCGCGAACACGATCGCGTTCCCGCGCGCACGGAACTTGCCGTCGAACGCGGCATCACCGGTCCTGAAGATCGGCGCAGCCGGCGGTCCCGGCGGATTGACGCCCGAACCGCGAGGCGGCATCGCCCACACCGTGAACGTGGCGCCGCGAACCTCGTCGATCTCGCGCCCGACGACCACGTCGATCGCGATCACCGCGCCGTGGTAGCGCTCGATCCGCGTCCGCACCGGGATGCCGTTGGCCTCGCCGACCACCACCGACGACGTCAGGCCGTGGTCGCCGCGCGTGGTCAGGCTGTGGACATCCGCGAGCGTGCGGCGCAGACCCTGGGCGAGCGCACCGACGAAGTTCGACCACGTCTGGTCGGCGATCGGGGGCGCCTCGACGACGAACGGCATCGCGTCGAGCTCCTGCTCGCGAACCTCGCGGGCGGCCTCGGCGATCAGCGACACGCCGAGCAGCGGCAGCAGGTAGTGCTGCGGCCAGTGAAACGCGTAGCCACCGAGGATGACGAAGCCGAGCCCGAGGCCGACCATGCGCCGCGACTTGGTGCTCGCGAGCGCACACGAGGTCAACGTCCACGCCAGGGTCGCGATCGCGAGCAGGTAGAGCGCGAGCTTGCGATCGGCGTCGGGGCTCATGTGGATCCCGATCGCGAGATCCGTCGCCCGGGCGAGCGTCGAATACATCATGCGCGCCACGATCGCGCCGCCGGCCGCGACGGCCATCGCCACCACGATCGGGATCGGGCGCGCGACCGCCCGCGCGAACGGTCGTGGCGCGAAGCAGTACGGCGTGGACAGCGCGGCGATCGCGAGCATCATCACGGCGAGCTCGAGGAACAGCGTCGCCGGCCCGCCGGGCGCGTCCCACATGTCGGGCCACACCAGCTGCGCGGTCAGCACCGTGATCGTGTGGAACACCAGCGGCGCCGCGAGGATCGGCAGCCCGATCTGGATCCCGAGGTCGCGACCGTGACCGAACGCGCTCGCCACCATCGCGATGACCGCGAGGCTGAACGTGATCTCGAGCAAGAAGCTGGTCCACGGCGGTGTCGACACCAACAGCGGTGCGGTGGCCACCAGCGCGGCGATGCCGACCGCGACGTGAGCGAGCACGTCGCGCAACGACCGGTTGGCGTCGATCGCGTCGATCGCGCGCCGGATGATCACCAGCACGGCGAGCGCGCCCGTGAAGTAGTGGCTGAAGAGCCCGACATAGTCGAGCGCCGTGTGCCAGTCGGGTGGCATCCCCTCCGTCGGCCGTGTCAGCGGCACCACGCACCGGTTGATCACGGCCTCGACGAGCGCGACCAGCAGCAGCACGTGGACGGGGCGCAACTAAAAAACCGTAGCGTTGTGAACCATTTGGGTCAAGGGAGACTTCGCGAGCAAGCAGGGCCCGTGGCGCTTCACGCACGGCCCGAAGGCCCGTCGCGTACGCGCTTGACGCACGGCCCGAAGGTCCATCGCCGAAACGTCGATCCCGCCAAAAACTTCGAGCACCCACATCGCGTCGGTATCGTGTTTGTCGTGCGGAGGACGCTCGCGACCGTGTTGCTGGGGCTTTGCGCGAACACCGCCGCCGCCGGACCGATCGTCGTGCTCGATCCCGGTCATGGCGGGTCGAACGGCGGCGCCACCGGCCCGGCCGCCCGCGAGAAGTTTCTCACCCTCTCGATCGCCAACCAGGTCGCCGACCGACTGCGCGCACACGGGATCGAGACGCGCCTGACCCGTACCGGCGACGTCACGATGACGCTGCGCCAGCGCGTGTCGGTCGCCATGCGCGCCGACGCCGACGTGTTCGTCTCGATCCACGCCAACGCATCGGTGAGCCGTTCGCAGCGCGGCTACGAGACGTTCGTGTTGACCCCGCGCGGGGTCGACGTCGACGGACGCGCCCTGCGCTCCACCGTCACCACACCGCGTGCCGGGGTCGATCCCGCGATCGGGCTGGTGCTCGACGACGTCGAGCGCGGCGCCGTGCAGTGGGAAGCCGCCGACCTCGCCGCACGGATCCAGCACAACCTCCGGGTGCGGCGCGGACGCGATGGCGATCGTGGCGTGCGCCAGGACGCCCACCACGTGTTGCTCGGCGCGACCATGCCGGCCGTGCTCGTCGAGGTCGGCTTCATCGACCATCCGATCGAAGGCCGCGAGATCGCCAGGCCGAAGGTCCAGTCGAAGATCGCCGACGCGATCGCGCTCGCGATCGAAGACCAGGTGAAGTAGCCCATCCGCGAACGTGCACGGTGACGTGCACGTCGCGAGCGCTCACCGAAACCGCCAAACGCCGGCGCGGGCCGACGTCGAGCGGACGATGTCACCGGTCAGGCCGGTGGCCGAGCGCTTCGCGAGCGCTCACCGAAACCGCCGAACGCCGGCACGTGGCCGGCGTTCGGATCGTCGGGAATCAGGCTCAGGCCTGCGGCGGGTAGCCGCCACCGTAGCCACCGCCCTGCGGCGGATAGCCTCCTCCGCCCTGCGGCGGGTAGCCTCCTCCGCCCTGCGGCGGGTAGCCTCCTCCGCCCTGCGGCGGGTAGCCTCCGCCCTGCGGCGGGTAGCCTCCGCCCTGCGGCGGGTAGCCTCCACCCTGCGGCGGGGGCTGCTGGCCAGGCATCTGCTGCATCATGCGCTGCGGCGGCGCCGGGCCGGTCCAGCCGGACTTCGAGCCCAGCATGAGGATCGCCATGAAGCCGACCGCTCCGTTGACCACCGTGCCCGACAGACCACCGGAGATCGCGCCCCACGACGGGTTCACGAACACGCCGTTGATGATCGTGGTGAGTCCGGCCAGCGCCTGGATGCCGTAGAAGAAGCCGAGGAAGCCGAACGCGTAGCGCTCGACCTGCTTCATCGTGGCGTTGTTGGTCTTGGGCAGGAGCACCATGCCGAACATGACGACCGTGCCGGCACCGACGACAACCGGTGCGAGCGGCTTACGGATCCCCATGCTCCCACCCTTGAAGCCACCGACGACGAACGACAGGAGGCCGTCGATACCACTGGCCGCTAACCCGATGCCGGCGAGGATGAACGCCCAGATCACGAGCTTGATACCGACCTGGGTATCTTCCTTGCTCGGGCTGTTCTCGCGGGTTCGATCGATCGTGATGATGAAGTACGCCGCAGCGATGAACGCACCCGGGACCGCGAGAGCGATCATCGGGCCTAGCCCTTGTAACATTCTGTCCACGTAGCCTCCTAGCCCGAGATTGGACGCGGCCCATCAGGCGCCGCCGGGGGGTTGTCAGGATCCCAGATATTTGAACGCTGATACTGCCCCGTGTCCATTAACGTGAACCCTACAAATAGGGTCGCGGCCAGGAGTGCACTTATAAAAACGACCGAGTGGAACAGCTTGTCGTATTTGAGGTGCATGAAGAACAGAATGACCAGCGAGGCCTTGACGACCGCGATCAGCATCGCGATCGCCAGGTTCATGGTCGCCCCGAAGTCGATCTTGGTCGCCAGCACCGTCAGGATGGTGAGCATCAACAGGGTCCCACCGGTCCCCAGCAACACCTTGGTCGGCGCGACGTGCGCGAGGCCGTGATGCTCGTCGTCGTGATGTTCGGTTGCCATCGCAGCCTCTTCAGTGGATCAGGTACATGAGTGGGAACAGGAAGATCCAGATCAGGTCGACGATGTGCCAGTACAGCGCCGCCCAGTCGATCGGCCCGAAGTATTCCGGGGTGAACTGACCCTTGATCGCGCGGATCAGGAGCCAGATGAACACGAACACGCCGACCAGCACGTGGATGCCGTGCAGACCCGTCATCGCGAAGTAGAGCGTGAAGAACATGTTCGTGTGCTCGGGCGGTGGCCCGGCCCACAACTTCTCGTACTCCTCCTCGCCGGTCTTCTGCTTCTGCAGGCCGACCGAGCGCACGCCCAGCTTTAGCGGATTGTCCTTCTCGGCGAAGATGTCGACGCCGGCCTTCGGCGCCGGTGGAGGCTCGCAGCTCGCGACCGCGACCTGATCCTCCGGACGGTCCTCGTGGTCGTGGTGGTCGATCACGAAGCCGACCTGATCGCTGCGCCGACACTGCGACGCCAGGAACTGGGTGACCGACGGGTCGGTGGCCTTGTCCTTGAGACACGCGGTGCGCGCGTCCTCGTCGAGGCCCATGCACAGGTGGCGAACCTCGGCCTTCGCGATCTCCTTGAGCTGCTTCGAACGCTTGCTGGCGCCGTCGCGACACTCGTTCTCGCTGGCGAACGCGTGGCTGACCGAGTACTTGTCGGCCGCGCACACGAGCTTGTTCAACCGAGCGCGCGTGGCCGCGTCCTTGATCGTGTCCTGGGCATCCTTGAGCGCGAACTCGGCGTCGTCGAGCTTGGCCTTGAGCGGAGCCAGATCCTCCTTGCTCGCGCTGAGCGCCTGCGCCTCTTGAACGGCCTGCTTGGCGGCTTTCTCCGCTGCCTCGAGCGAGGGCACCTGCGCCTGGAGCGCCTTGACGTCGACGGCGATCCCGCTGCCGGCGGTGCACCGCATCGAGAAGAACCAGCCGGGGTGACAGACGGCGGGCTGGTACGACACCTGCCAGCAGGTCTCGGCGTCGTGCTCTTCGGCCTCGCCCTCTTCGCCGGGCTCGCGCGCGGGGCACATCTTCGGGATCGGCTTCGCGGTGCCGGCCTTCTCGAGCACCATCGGGAGCTTCGAGTCCGGATCCGGAACCGGGTTGCCCTTGTCGTCCCTGACGCGCTCGACCGTCGCCTCGTGAACCTTGCAGCTCGGCTGCACGCCCTCGCGAAGCGGATCCTGATCGATCGCGAACGTCGGATAGCACCCGTAGATCGGCTTGCCTTCCTTCGCCGTGCCATCCCAGATGACGCTGCCCTCGGTTCCCGGGCACTTGTTCTGGCGCGTGACCAGCGGCGACTCGTCGGCGCCGATGCACGGATCGAAGTACTCGCCGAACAGCAGGTGCTCCTCAACCTTGTGGTTGTACTCGTGGTACTTGATGAGGAGGAACGCGCACGCACACACGATCGTGGTGGAGAGGCACGCGACCAGGATCTTCTGCTGGCGCAGCTGCGCCGCACGCACCGCCCACGCGGCCGTCATGCTCGAGAAGATCAGGACGGCGGTGTTGATCGCGCCCCACTTCACCTCGAGGTAGCGGTGCGCGTAGGCAAAGATCTCGCCGTGGTGGTTCCGGTAGAGGATGTACGCGACGAACAGCGCCGAGAAGAACAGGACCTCCTGCGCGAGGAAGATCCACATCCCGAGCTTGCCCGCATCGAACTGATGCTGGGCGTCGTCGTAGTGGTGCTGGATGAACGGCGAGTGCCCGTGGCCGTGATCGTCGTGCCCGTGGCTGTCGTGCCCGCCGCTGGATGCGGTGCTCACTTGTCGTCCTCCGACTTGTCCGACTTGTCCTCGGCCTTCGCCTCGTCGGCCTTCGCCTTGGACTCGTCCGCCTTGGCCTCCTCGGCGGTCGGCTTGTCCGCCTTCGCCTCGGACTTGTCGTCAGCGTTCGCAGGCTCCGCAGCCTTGGCCTCGGCCTTCGCCTCGTCGACCTTCGCTTCGGCGGCCTTCTTGTCTTCCGCCTTCGCGGGCTCGGCAGCCTTCGCTTCGGCGGCCTTCTTGTCTTCCGCCTTCGCGGGCTCCGCAGCCTTCGCCTCGGCCTTCGCGGGCTTCGCTTCGTCCTTCGAAGACTCCGCGGGCTTCGCGGCCTTCGGCTTGGCGTCCTCGGGTGGCTCGGTGGCCGCGGCGGTCGCCTTCGAGGGCAGCGATGCCTTCTCGGGTTCGGGCGGCTTCTCCGCCTTCTGCTGGGGCTTCGCCTCGGCTTTCGCCTCGGTCTTCTTCGCTTCGGCTTTCTTCGCCTCCGCGTCGAGCTCGCTCTGGCGGACCCAGCGGTTCTCCTCGATCTCGACCAGATCGTCGTAGTTGTAGATCTCGTGAAGGACGGGCGGCGAGCCCTCCTCGAAGTTGTAGAGCGGCGGCGGCGTCGGGGCCTGCCACTCGAGCGAGGTGCCACCCCACGGGTTGCGCGCGGCCTTCTTGCCCTTCTTGAGCGACATCACGAGCGACACGATCGTGACGAACATCGAGATGCCGAGGACGAACGCGCCGATCGTCGAGATCTGGTGATAGATGTGGTACCGCGGGTCGTAGTCCCAGTACCGACGCGGCATACCCTGGCTGCCCATCACGAACTGCGGCAGGAACGTCAGGTTGAAGCCGATGAACACGCCGATCGCGCAGATCCGCGCGACGCCCTCGTTGTACATCCGGCCCGTGAACTTCGGCCACCAGTGGTGCAGCCCGCCGAGGAACGCGACCAGGGTCGACCCCATCATCACGTAGTGGAAGTGGGCGACCACGAAGTAGGTGTCGTGGAGGTGCACGTCGATCGCGAGCACGCCGAGGAACAGTCCGGTGAGACCGCCGATCGTGAACAGCAACAGGAACGACAGCGCGTAGAGCATGGGTGTCTTCAGACGGATGTCGCCCTTGTACAGAGTCGCCACCCAGTTGAAGACCTTGATCGCCGCGGGTATGCCGACCGTGAAGGTCAGCGCCGAGAACACCATGTTCGCGAGCCGCGACTGGCCCGACACGAACATGTGGTGTCCCCACACGAGGAACGACAGCAGCGCGAGCGACACCGACGAGTACGCGATGAACCGGTACCCGAAGATCGGCTTGCGCGAGAACGTGGAGAGCAGCTCGCTCATCACGCCCATCGCCGGGATGATCATGATGTAGACGGCGGGGTGCGAGTAGAACCAGAAGAAGTGCTGGAACAGCACGGGGTCGCCGCCCATCACCGGATCGAAGATGCCGATGTGCGCGAACCGCTCGACCGCGAGCAGCGCGACCGTGATGCCGAGCACCGGCGTCGCGAGCACCTGCATGATCGCGGTGGCGTAGATCGCCCAGATGTTGAGCGGCATCTGGAACCAGCTCATGCCCTGCGGCCGGAACTTGTGGATCGTGACCAGGAAGTTGAGGCCGGTGAAGATCGACGAGAAGCCGAGTACGAACACGGCGATCACGCTGATCAGCACCGGCGCCGAGCTCTGTAACGAGTACGGCGTGTACAGCGTCCACCCGGTGTCGAGACCGCCGAACGGGATCGCGATCACGAGGAGCAGCGCGCCGACCGCCCACAGGTAAAACGAGGCGAGGTTGAGTCTGGGGAACGCGACGTCCGGTGCCCCCAGCTGGATCGGCATGATGATGTTGCCGAGTGCCGCGGGGATCCCGGGGATGATGACGAGGAACACCATCACCGCGCCGTGCAGCGTGAAGAACTTGTTGTAGGTGTCCTGCCCGACGATGGTCTTGCCGGGCGCCCACAGCTCGGTGCGGACCAGCAGCGCGAACGCGCCGCCGACGATCAACGCCACGAGGATCCCGGTCAGGTACATCACGCCGATCCGCTTGTGGTCGAGCGTGAGCGCCCACCCCTTGATGCGCTCACCCAAGGGCTTGCCCTTGTTGATGCTCAGGTAGTCGGGCTCGGAGACCGGGGCGTCCTGGTAGTGCTTTGCAGATGTCGCCATGGTGTTCTCTCCGCTACTGCAGCGACTTGATGTACGCGATCACGCCTTCGATCTCGCGCTCCTTGAGCTGACCCTCGAACGACGGCATCTGCCCGGCCGGGTAGCCGGCAACCGTCTTCGCCCCCGGGGCCAGGATCGACTCGCGAACGTAGGCCTCGTCGACGAGGACCTCGGAGCCGTCTGACATCTTGTGTTTCTGTCCCCACGAGTGGAGCCAGGTCGGACCGACGCGAGCGCTACCGTCGACGGTGTGGCAGTTGGCGCACCCCTTCGACTTGTAGACCACCTCGCCCACCTTCTCGGGCGAGCCACCGGTCAGCGCCTGCTTCTCGGTGATGTACCGCTTGTACTCGTCGAGTGATTTGTGGACGACCACGACGGCGCGCTGCAGGCACGAGCCATCCTCGGCGAACTTGTGACACGCCATCTGCGAGTGGTTGGTGCCGCAGTACTCCGCGCAGGTCAGGCGATAGGTGCCGGGCTTGGTCGGGAAGAACCACGCGTACGTGTAGCGGCGCGGAACGATGTCCTGCTTGACGCGCATCACCGGCGCGTAGAACGAGTGCAGGACGTCGGTCGACGTCATCACGAGACGGACGGGCTGATTGACCGGGACGTGGAGATCCTGATCCTCGGCACCGTTCTGGTGCACGAACCGCCAGTTCCACTTCGACGCGGTGACCTGGATCTCGATCGCCTGGGTCGGTGGCGTGACGACTTTGATGTACGTGCGCCAGCCGTAATAGAACAGGAACACCGTGATGATCGTCGGGATCACGGTCCACGTGATCTCGAGCGCGTCGTGGTGCGACGGCGACGGCTGCGCCTTGTGGCCGGGACGGTGGCGATACTTGATGACGAAGTAGACGACCGCGATCGTGATGCCGATGAAGAACACCAGCGACAGCGCGAGCACGCCGAGGAACATCTTGTCGGTCGAGTCGGCCTCGAGGTTCACGGCCTTCGGCAACCAGAAGTTGCCGTCCTCCTGAATCGGTTGCTGCGCGAGCTGGTCGTACCAGGGAACGGCCGGGGCCGGCGCCGCACCACTGCCCGCGGCTGCCGCCGGGGCCGCCCCACTGCCTGCCGCCGGAGCTGCCGCGCTACCCGCGGCCGGCGCTGCCGCACTTCCGCTGCCTGCGGCCGGCGCTTCGGTACTTCCGCTGCCCGCGGCGGGAGCCGCGCTACCCGCGGCCGGCGCTGTGCCACTACCGCTACCCGCCGGCTCGAGTCCGAGCTTGGTTCCAGATCCGGCGGAGCCGGTGGAAGCCGAGCCTGCGGAGCCAGGTAAGGGAGTCGGTTGGGCGACCGCCGAGGGCGTTCCCAAGAAGGTCATCGCGACGCCGAGCGTGATCGCTCCCGTCACCACGATGAGCACTGCATACCGAGTGAACGTTTTCATCGGGTTACTTCCTCCGGCTCGTCCTCGTCGTCGTGGTGGTGCTTACGACGGCGGTACATGACAAACCCGAATCCACCGAGCAGCAAGAGACAGCTCGCCGCACCGATCTTCATCGCGAGCAAGCCCGCACGAGCGTGGCTGTTTTCGCTGGGGTCGTAGTGATAACAGCGAAAGAGAAATCCCGAGCTGGTCGCTGCCTCGGCCTTACCGGCCTGGAAGATCGACTGCTCCATCACGCCGGGATCGAACTGGATCCCGTACACGTAGCGGGTCACCGCACCTGCGGACGACAGGAAGATGAACGCCGCCGGGTGCGCCCATTCGGCGCGCTCGGGAAGGTAATTGTACTGGAAGCCCACCGTCTCGGCGACGCGGCGGATCTGCGACGGATCGCCCGGAACCGCGGCGACCAGGAACGTCCACGCGTCGCGATTCTCGTCGGGGATCTTCGCCTGATCGAGGTAGCGCTTGCGCATGCGCGCTGCCTTCTCGAGCTTCTCGTGGGGCTCGAGATCGATCGTCAGGATCCGGTAGTGCTTGCCGAGCACGAACGCGACGTCCTTGTCGGCGCCCGGCACCGGCTTCGCCTTGGCGGCGATCGGCATCGCGTTGGAGAGCCCGTTGAGCTGCTGGTTGCACAGCATCGGGCAGTCCGCGTAGTTGAACGTCAGGATGATCGGCAGATCGCTGCTTCCGATCACCTGCCCGAGCGTGACGAACTTGCCTTCGACGGTGCGGAACGCCGCGTCGCGCGGCAACTGCGCACCGAGGTGCTCGGTGACGTTGACGTTGTTGCCGCGATACGAGGCGGGCGGCGCGACGATCTGATCGCCGGCGTTATCCGCCGACGCGCTCGCGGTCCCCATCAGGATCGCGAGGAGTGCTACCGCCAACGGGCGGGCGCTAGCCGCCATTGCCTTTCCCGGGGTCTCCGCCAGGGGCAGGTGCAGGTGTTGCGGGCGCAGCGGCACCAGCAGGTGCCGCGCCCGGATCGGCCGGAGCCGCGCCAGGATCGGCCGGAGCCGCGCCAGGATCGGGCGTCGCGGGTGCGGGGGTCGCAGACGCCGAGCACGGCGGCGCCTCGTCGGTGATCGGGCGGCCGAACGCCGGACGCACCGTGCGGCACTCCGACCGACCCCAGATCGGGATCAGGTTGCCGGCGTCGACCTTGGCCTCGGCCGCGATCTTCTGCATCGCGACGTCGATCGGGATGTGATAGGTCTGCGGCGTTCCGGGCTTGGGCTGGTTCGGCGCGCTCGGTGCCGTGATCGTCTGCGTCTGGGTCGCGCGGGCATTCTTGGCCTGCGTGTCCTGACCGCCGTAGTCGGCCATCGTCTGGATCTCCGACGTGTCGTCCATGTAGAACGCCTGGAGCGCGACGATCGTGACGTACACGAGCACCGCGCTGCAGATGCCGACGACGACGATGCCGACGGTGTTGAGCTTGTCTGCGTTTCGCTTGGCTCCGGACATGGCTACTGGACCTCGTGGGCGAGCGAGAGACCGAGGGTGGGATCCTTGATCGGGATCAGGTTGCCCTTGAGCTGGCGACCGATGCCGAACAGGAGCACGCCGACCAACCCGATCCACACCGTGATGTCGACCGGCGAGAACCCGACGTGGTGGGTGGCGATGTTGCCGGCCAACGGGCCCGCGACCAGCGTCGCGTCACCGTGACCGACCACGTTCCAGTCGTAGCTCGGCATCACGTTCCAGTAGAGATCGAGCCAGTGGAACACCAGCTGCCACACGCTGAAGAACACCAACGAGGGCACGATCCGCTTGGTCCATCGCGACAGCAGGAACACGAACGGGAACGCCCAGAATCCGACGAGGATCGCGATGCTGACCCACTGCCACTCACCGAACAGCCGGTACTTGTACCAGTTGGTCTCCTCCGGCATGTTGCCGTACCACTGCAGCATGAACTGCGAGAACGCGCAGTACGCCCAGAAGAACGTGAACGCGAACATCCACTTTCCGATGTCGTGGTAGTGCTCCGCGTTGATCGAGTGGGTCAGGCGACCAGAGCGCTGGATCCCGAGCACCATCAGGCCTAGCGCGGCGAAGCCACCGACACACGCGCTGCCCCAGAAGCTGACGCCGTAGATCGTCGAGTACCACTTCGGCGCCATCGACATCAGCAGGTCGAACGAGAGCAGACAGGTGAACACCGCGAACACGATCATCGCGGGACCCGACGCGATCCGGAGCTTCTCCGAGATGTTCGCGTCGCCGGACTCGTCCTGCTGGCGCGACTTCTTCGCGAAGTAGTGCGCGATACCGCTGAAGATGAACCCGTAGATCACGTAGCGGAGGAACAAGAACTCGGGCGACAGCCAGCCCAGCTTGTGCAGCAGGACGTGGTTGAGCTCGGCGTTGTGCGCGTCGGGGTGCGCCCAGTAGTAGAGGTCGTGGAAGCCGGCGAGCAGCGGGATCATGAACCCGAGGCCGGCCACGAACACGACCGGGAACGCGCAGGTCATCGCCTCCGCGACACGTCTCACGGCGGTCGCCCATCGTCCGCGCGACAGGTGGTGGAGGATGACCAACCACAGGCAGCCGAGACAGATCGTGAAGATGAACGTCCAGCCGATCAGGTACGCGTAGAAGAACCGGGCCCACTTGCTGGTGTGGCCGGCGGTGATGTCGGCGCTCCCGGCGAGCGTGAGGATCAGCGATAGGCCGAGGAACACGACCGCGATGCCGGCCCCCGCCTTGGTCAGCGAGCTACCGAGCTTGCCGGCCTTGTACTTCTCGTCGGGGTGAAGGGTCTTGGTGATCATTTCGAACCTCCACTACCGCCGGCGGCGGCAGGTGCGTCGCTCCCACCCGTGGCACCCGCAGGTGCCGGGGCCGGTGCCGACGGAATCTGGACCGGCTGCAGATTGGCGCGGTCGCTCTCGGGCACGTCGGACAGCGATGCATTCGCCGACCGCTCGAGCGACCGGACGTACAACACGATCGCCCAACGATCGCGCGGCGGGATCTGGGCGGCGTAGCCCTGCATCGTCGCGTAGCCGTTCGAGATCGTGTTGAACAGCTGGCCGTTCGGCATCTTGATCACCTGGCCGCCCGGCTCTCCCGGTGGTGCCACCAGGTTCCGGATCGCCCAGTCACCGCCGTTGGCCTGGAGCCGCTGGCGGACCGCACCGTCGCCGCGACCGTCGAAGCCGTGGCACGGGGTGCAGTAGATGTTGAACCGGTCCCGACCGCGCTTGACCAGTGCCGGCGTGATCTCGAGAGCCTTCGGGTAGCCCTGCGTCCAGTCGCCGTTCTCGATGCCGCGATAGAACACCTCGTCGGCGTCGAGCGATCCGCGCGCCACCGTGCCGGTGATCTCGCCACGGTTGGCGCGACCATCGGCGAAGATGTCGGTGGCGGTGTCGGCCTTGAACTTGGGCTGGAAGTCCATGTCCGGGAAGATGTGGAAGTGCGGCTCGCTCGAGTGCGAGTTGCGCGCCTTCGCCGCGATCGCGAACGGGATCAGCGCGAACGCCGTGCTCGACACGATCACCGCCATCAGCCAGCGCGGCATGTTCTTCCGCTTGGGGTCGGTCTCGAGGTAGCAGCGCTCGATCTCGAGCGCCCCCGCATCCTTGAGGAGCTCGGTGGTCTTCTCGAGGTCGAACCGCTGGTCCTTGGCCTCGATGCCGAGCAGGAACGCGTCGTCGGTGACGCGCCCGAACCGCTCGAGGCGGAAGAACGGGTGCCACACCTGCGGCAGCTTGTTCATGATCCACATTCCGAAGAACGCGGTGAGCACCGAGATGAGGATGGTGCCCTCGAAGCCGATCGGGATGTTCGCCGGAATCGACCACGCCGGCTTGCCGGAGATGTTCCACGGCCAGTTGTAGGCGTTCATCCACCACTGCAGGTAGAGAGCGCCGGTGCAGCCGAGACACCCGCCGAAGAAGATCACGACCGGGAGGATCGTCCGCTTGATGCCCATCGCCTCGTCGATGCCGTGCACCGGGAACGGGCTGAAGCAATCGAAGTCGGTGTAGCCGGCGTCGCGAACCCGACGGGCCGCGGCGACGAGCTCTCCTGGCGTGTCGTACTCGGCGAGGACGCCGTACAGATCGCCGTCCCCGTTCACGGGAGTCTCGGTCGGTTCGGTGTGCTGATCGTTCGACATGGATCAGTGCTCCTTCCCGCCATGGGCCTTCTTGTGACCGGCGTGGGCCTCGGGCATGGCGCCCTTGACCTCCGAGATCGCGATCACCGGGAGGTACCGGAAGAACAGCAGGAACAACGTGAAGAACAGCCCCAGCGTTCCGACGAACAGGCCGACGTCGTATCGCGTCGGGGTGTAGTAGCTCCAGTTCGACGGCAGCTGCGAGCGCGACAGCGACGACACGATGATCACGAAGCGCTCGAACCACATGCCGATGTTCACGAAGATGCAGATGATGAAGATCAGCACCGGGTTCTGACGCACGCGCTTGAACCAGAACAGCTGCGGCGACAGCACGTTGCAGCCGACCATGATGAAGTACGCCCACCAGAACGGGCCGAGCGCGCGGTTCGCGAACGCGAACTGCTCGTACAGGTTGCCCGAGTACCAGGCGATGAACATCTCGGTCCCGTACGCGAGACCGACCATCATGCCGGTGGCGAGCAGGATCTTGCACATCGCCTCGACGTGCGACTGCTTGAAGATGTGGCCGAGGTTGAACAGATGTCGCATCGGCAACATCAGCGTCAGCACCATCGCGAAGCCGGAGTAGATGGCACCGGCGACGAAGTACGGCGGGAAGATTGTCGTGTGCCAGCCGGGTAGCTGCGCCGTCGCGAAGTCGAACGACACGACGGAGTGGACGCTGAACACCAGCGGCGTGGCGAGACCGGCGAGGATCAAGTACGCGCGCTCGTAACGGTGCCAGTTGCGGGCCGACCCGCGCCAGCCGAGCGAGAAGATGCCGTACAGGATCGCCTTGAGCTTCTTGCCCTTGGCCGCGTTGCGATCGCGGTACGTGGCCAGGTCGGGGACCATGCCCATGTACCAGAACAGGATCGACGTGGTGGCGTAGGTCGAGACCGCGAACACGTCCCACATGAGGGGCGAGCGGAACTGCGGCCACATCCCCATGTCGTTCGGGTGCGGGATCATCCACCAGTCGAACCAGGGTCGACCGGTGTGCAGCAGCGGGAACAAGCCCGCGCACATGACGGCGAAGATCGTCATCGCCTCGGCGGCGCGGTTGATACTGACGCGCCAGGTCTGACGCGTCAGGAACAGCACGGCGGAGATCAGGGTGCCGGCGTGACCGATACCGATCCACCAGACGAAGTTCGTGATGTCCCACGCCCAGCAGACGGTGTTGGAGTTACCCCAGACACCGATGCCGGTCGTGACCAGCACGTAGATCGAGTAGATGCCGATCGCGAGCATCGTGCTCGAGACCGTGATCGCGGCTAGCCATGCCTTGTGCGGCTTGGGCGCCTCGGCAACCCACGCGACATCGCGTGTGATGCCTCGGAAGGCCTCGCGCGCCTTGCCCGGCTCGTCGTGGTCTTCGGTTTCCGCCATGACTCAGTGGCCTCCGTGCTCGCCAGCGGGTGCCGCCATCGCGAGTTTGGGGTTCGGGTTACGGACGCGCGCGAGGTACTTGGTGCGCGGCTTGGTATAGAACTCTTCGAGCAGGTCGTAGTGACGCGGGTCGTTGTGGAGTCGCGACACCCGGCTGTTCGGATCGGCGAGGTCACCGAACACGATCGCCTCGGTCGGGCATGCCGCCTGGCACGCGGTGACGATCTCGCCGTCCGGCAGCGGCGCATCGACCGGCCCGGTGTGCTCGGTGCGACGCACGGCCTTGGCGTGGATCTTGGCGTTCTGGATCCGCTGCACGCAGTACGTGCACTTCTCCATCACACCGCGCATCCGCACCGTGACCTCGGGGTTGAACAGCAGGCGCCGTAGCTTGTTGCGCGCCTCGCGCCATTCCTTGTTCCAGTCGAGGAAGTTGAACCGCCGCACCTTGTACGGGCAGTTGTTGGCGCAGTACCGCGTGCCGATGCAGCGGTTGTAGGCCTGGTCGTTCAGACCCTCGTCCGAGGTCGACGTCGCGCCGACCGGACACACCTGCTCGCACGGCGCGTTCTCGCACTGCATGCACGGCAGCGGCTGCGCGTGCACGGTGGGCTCCTCGGGGGTTCCGCTGAAGTAGCGGTCGACCCGGATCCAGTGCATCTCGCGGTCGTGCATCACCTGCCACCGACCGACCACCGGAACGTTGTTCTCGTTCTGGCAGGCGACCATGCAGGCGTTACAGCCGACGCAGGTCGAGAGGTCGATCGCCATCGCCCACCGGTGACCGGTGAACGTGTGCTCCTGGAAGATCGCGTACCCGCGGCGCTTGCCGAACGGCTCGACCGTGCTGTCATCCCAGTAGTCGAGTCCTTCGTCGGCCTTCCACGACTTGTCGCGGGCGAGCTCGGCCGCGGTGGTGATCTTGATGATCTCCGGGATCCGCTCCTGCAGGCCCTTGGTGTTCACGCTCGGCTTGAGGCCGGTGCGGATGTCCCAGTGCTCCTGCGTGCTCGCGAGCTCGTAGTTGTCACCGCCGCCGGTCACCGTCGCGGTGGCAACGTTGAAGCCGGTGGTCTGGCGAACCTTGTAGGTGTCCCAACCCGGCGTCCGGCTCGCGCCCTTACCGCCGCCGACCCGTCCGGCTGCGGTGCGACCGCCACCGAGGACCAGCGCGATCGAGTACCGCGCCTGGCCGGGCTGCGTGCAACACGCGACGTCGATCTCGCGGTCGCCGACCTTCACCTTCATCATCTGGTTGTTTTCGAGGTGCAGCTTCTTCGCGGTGTCGACGCCGACGATCGCGTAGTTGTCCCACACCACCTTGGTGAGGAAGTCGGGCGTCTCCTGTAGCCACGCGTTGTTCGCGAACCGGCCGTCGTACGAGAACGCCGAGTAGTGGAAGGTGACCTCGACCTGCGGGTTGGCCGGGTCGGTCGAGCCCTTCTGTGCCTGGGTGAGCACGGGGTCGCGCAACGGGCCCACGGACACGCGCTGCGGAGGGCGCGGCCCGTTCGCGAACCCGTCGTGGACGTGCGCGCGCCATTGCTTCTGCTGGTCTGCGGCGGTGCCGGCGAGCTTGAGCGTCTCCTTGACGAGCTCGTCGACGGGGCCGACCTTACCGAGGAGCAGCATCAGCGCCTGGATGCTCGACAGTCCGCCGAACAACGGGGCGATCAGCGGCTGCGCGATCGTCATCGTGCCGTCCCACGTCGTGGTGTCACCCCACGCCTCGAGGAAGTGCGCGCGCGGCACGTGCCACGTGGTCTTCTGCGAGGTCTCGTTGACGTAGTCCGACAGGTGGATCGACGTCTTGACCTTGCCCAGCGCGCCGCCGAAATCGAGATCCGCCGGGGCGTCGTAGACCGGGTTGCCGCCGAGGATCAGCAGCGAGTCGACGTGACCCGCGGCCATGTCCTTGGCGAGCGCGGTGATCGACTCGAGGTGGCTCGGGCGATCGAGGTCCGGGTCGTCGATGTAGTCGAGCGTGTTGCCCTGGGCGTCGAGCTTCTCGTTGATCCGCGCGACCAGCGCGTGGACCTCGGGCGGCTGCCGCCGGCCGGCGATCACGACCGCCTTGCCCTTGTTGGCCTTGAGCTCCTCGACGAGCACGTCGAGGAACTTCTTGATCTTGGCCTCGCCGAGGAACTGCGAGCTCACGACGCTGCCACCGCCGAGCGCGGCGTCGAGCGCCATCGCGAACGGCAGGCCGAGCTCGGAGCGCAGCGACAAGCGGTGGTCGGCGGTCGCGCCGGTCTGCGACAGGGTCGACTCGACCGACCACAGCCGGTTCATCTTGCCGAGGCCCAGCGTCCCGCCGAACCGGCGAGAGCGCGAGAAGTCGCGGCAGTAGCGCAGCGCGGCGGGGTGCTCGACGAACAGATCGCAGTCGAGTGCGACGATCGTCGCGGCGCGATCGAGGCGCGCGAGCGGCCGCATCCAGCGGTTGAACGCCAGCTTGCTGCCGAGCCGCTCGTTGTCCCACGAGATCGGCTCGTACTCGTGCCACTTCACGTTGCTCGGCAGCTCGTTCTGCAGCCGGCGGATGGTCGGCGACGAGGTGCCTTCCGACAGCACGCGGACGTTGCCGCTCTTCGCGAGGTCCTGGATCGCCTTGGTGGCGGCCACCATCGTCGACCCGGCGCTTCCGGTCTGCGGGGCTTGCGAGCGGTCGGGATCGTAGAGGTGGAGGATCGACGCCTGCACGAACGTCGAGCAGCCGGCGTGGCGGGTGGTGCCCGTCGGCGACGGCACGATCGAGCCCGATGCGAACGGGTGCTCGGTGTTGCCATCGAGCTTGATCGGCCGGCCCTCGAACGAGGTCGCGAGTAGCGCGTGGCCGACGCCGCCGAGCTCGCACGCGGTGGCGTACTTCAACGTGGCCCCGGGAATCTGATCCTCGGGACGCCGCGCGAGCGGAACGATCTCTTCCTTCTCGTAGCGACAGCCAGCGGCCAGGGCGCCGACCCCCGCGAGGCCCATCGAGGCGCCCATGAGCTGGAAGAAGTTGCGCCGCGACAGTGGATCGACCACGTCGGGAATCGGCGGCAGCTCGTTGCCACCGAGATCGGTCTGCAGGCGACCCTTGCCTTCGAGCTCGCGCAGCGACCGCCAGTAGCCGTACCCCGAGGGCACTTGCTCGCCTTGCGGCTCGCTGGCGTCGGCGGTTTCGGCAGGCGTGTTGTACGCCTTGTCGTAGTTGTCCCCGTCGTGATCGTGATGATCGTGGGGCTCGTGGTTGTCTTCGAGGGACATCGGCGGGCTCCGTCTATCGGTGACAGGTCGAGCAGTTGGTGGGCGGGTGAACGTTGCGTTCCTTCATGATCCGCTCCCCCTCACCCTCGGTGGGCACGTAGCCCATGGTGGTGAGTTGATCGGCGGGGCGAAGGAACGGCGCCGGGTTGCGGTGACACCCCACGCACCACGACATCGTCAGGGCCTTGGCCTGGTAGACCTGGACCATCTGATCGATGCGGCCGTGACACGTCTCGCAACCGATGGTCGCGTTCACGTGCGCCTCGTGGTTGAAGTAGACGTAGTCGGGGACGTCGTGGACACGGGTCCAGTGGATCGCCTTGTTCTCGCCGTACGCCGCGCGCACGGGGAGAAGCAGTGGCGAGTCCTTCTTCACCGTCGAGTGACAGTTCATGCAGGTGGCGGCCGGCGGAATCGCCGCCTCACCCGCACGCTCGACGGTGTTGTGGCAATACCGGCAATCCATGCCGAGCTCGCCCGCGTGAAGCGCGTGGCTGTACGGCACCGGTTGGACGGGCTGGTAGCCGATACGTATCGCCTCGGGTGTGACTCCGTAGGCGACCAGGGCGACCAGGTAGATCGGCGCTCCGATGACGAGCAAGCTGATCCACTTCTTGAGGGTTTCGGTCCATTCGGGGAATGTGAAACGCGGCATAGTTGTCCTGCGTGATCACGGTCTGCCGTGACCGGAGCTTTTCATCACGTCACGCTGTCATTGCGCAAGGTTGGGTCGTGACTTGTTGCTGTGGCGCATGGTCGCGGCAAACGCGCATGACCTGCGTTCAAGTGCGATGCTGTTATCGCAGTTGTCGACGATCACAGCCGTGCGGCACGTGATCGCGAGTCGATCGGCCGCAGGTCGTCAGCGAGAGATCGCCGCGACAATTGGCCGCAGCGAGGTGCCGACGAGCGCGGGACGGACGGTTATCCGCCCCAGGTCTTGGTGCCGTGGCAGCCGTTGCCGAGTCCGGAGCACGCCTTGGTGCTCGGGTTCCACGTGCCCGTGGGCATCTTCACGTCCTTCACACCATTAATGTGGAGCGCGGGCGTGGTGATGTTCTTGTTGGCGTCGACCACGGTCTGATGGCACTCGCTGCACTTCATGCGCTCGCCGTTGACGTGGGTGTTGTGGCGACCGGACATGTTCTGGCCGTTGTCGGGGTGACACGACGAGCAGCTCAGCGGCGAGGTCGAGGTCCACACCGCGGTGCCGTTGCTCGAGCGTCCGTTGCCGTGACACCACATGTTGGAGCACGTCACCGTGCCGGTGTTGAACGTGCCCGAGGGGTTGAGCGAGTCGTACTTGACCTCGGCCTGGACCACGCCGCCCGTGCCGTCGACGTGACCCGGGGTGAGCGCGGTCGACGGTTTGGTGTGGCAGTAGGTGCAGTCCCACGCCGCGTGCATCGCGGTCGCCTGGACGTGCTTGGCGTGCGCACCGACGGTCGGATCCGACGCCGCGGTCGCGCCGAGCACGCCCGCCGGCGGTGAACCGTCGCCGGACGTGCCGTGGCAGAACGTGCAGCTGGTCTGCCACTGCGCGTGGCAGCTGGTGCACGCCGGCCCGGCGCCGCCACTCGACGATCCCGTCAGCGCGGTGCCGTGACAGCCGGCGGTGGCGCAGTTCGACGGGCCCATCTTGTCGAAGTCGAAGCCGTGCATCTCCGGCTGGTCGTAGCCGGGCGGGTGCACCGATGTCACCTGGAGCATGCCGTCGATGTGCTGCTGCGCCGCGGTCGTGTTGAACGTGCCGCCGGTGCCGCCGGGGTGACACGACGAACAATCCGTCGGATTGACGTAGCCCGCGTGCGACGGCGGCGGGTTGCCGTGACACGACGTGCACTGGCTCTGCGAGCCGTCGACGGTGGTCCACAGCGGCATCGTCGCGTTGCCGCCCGCGGCCAGCGTCGTGCCGTGGCAGTACGAGGTGCACGAAACGCCGCTCCACGTCGAGCCCGAGCCGACCCCGGTGAACGTGAGCTCGGCGGGGAGCGGAGTGTCGATGTGACCGGTGCTGTTGAGTGCCGTCGGAACCTTGTGGCACTCGGCGCACTGGATGTCGCGGTGCCAGTTGGCTTGCGTCAGGTGAGCCTGGTGCGCGCCGACGCCGCGACTGTTGGTGCCGGTGTTGTTCTGCGTGTCCTTCGGTGGCGCGTTGTTGGTACCCCCGTGGCACGCGTTGCAGGCCTGGTTATCGCTGACGTCGAGCACGCCGTCGATGTGCTTGTTCGGATCGACGAACTGCGTCGGATTCCCCTGCACCACGTTGGGGTGACACGCCGCCTGACCGCAGTCGGTCGAAGCCGGTGTGTGCGGCGGTGAGGTCGGCGGGTTGCCGTGGCACGATCCGCACTGCGCCTGGGTGCCGTCGACCAGCGTCCACAGCGGGGTCTTCGCGGTGCCGCCGGTCAGCGACGAGCCGTGACAGTAGTTGTTCGAGCACCGCGATCCGTTGAACGACGTGTTGGTGCCCGCGCGCGCGCTGAACGTCAGCTCGGCCGGGAGGTTGGTATCGATGTGGCCGACCGAGAGCACCGTCGCCGGGACCCGGTGACAGTCGTTGCAGTCGACCGGCTTGAACCGGTTGGTGACCGCGAGGTGCTGCTGGTGCGCGCCGACGCCGCGCGTGTTGGTGGCGGTGTTGCCCTGAGTGTCCTGCGGCGGTGCGTTGTTGGTCCCGCCGTGACACGCGTTGCACGGCTGATCGCCGTCGACGTCGAGGTTGCCGTCGATGTGACGCGACGGATCGGTGATCACGAGGCCGCCGCCGGGGGTCATCGTGTCGTGGCACTTGCCGCAGTCGCTATCGACCGGGTGCGGTGCGGGAGGCGGTGCACCGTGGCACGAGCCGCACTGGCTCTGCGCGCCGGTGATCGAGGTCCACGCCGGGTTGGTCGACGTGCCACCGGACAGTGTCGCACCGTGACAGTAGTCGTTGCTGCACGTGGTGCCGTTCCACGTCGCGTTGCCCGCGAGCGGCGAGAACGTGATCTCGGCGGGCAGCGGCGTATCGATGTGGCCCTGCTGGAAGGTCTGGGTCGGGACCTTGTGGCAGGCGTCGCACGGGATGTCCTTGCGCCACGTCGACGGATCGAGGTGGATGCGGTGCGCGCCGACGCCGCGGAACCCGGTCGTGGTGTTGCCCGTCGTGTCGTTGGGCGGCGCGGGATTGCCGCCGGAGCCGTGGCAGGCATCGCACGCCTGGGTGTCGACCACGTCGACCTTGCCGTCGATGTGGAGCGACGGATACGTGATCGTCGTGTTGTCGCCGACGGTCATCGTCGGGTGACACGAGCCGCAGTTCGAATCCTGTGGGTGCGGTGCCGGCGGCGGTAGGCCGTGACAGCCACCGCACTGGGTCTGCGTACCGTCGACCTTGGTCCACTTCGGGCTCTCCGCGGTACCGCCCGAGGGACGATCCGGGATGCCGCCGCTGTGACAGTAGGTGTTGCTGCACGTCCCGGCGGTGCCGTCGTACGTGGCGGTCGGTCCGGCGAGCGGTCCGAAGATGATCTCGGCGGGCAGCGGCGTGTCGACGTGGCCTTGATCGTTGAGCCCGGCGGGCACCTTGTGACACTCGGTGCAGTCGATCGGCGCGTGCCAGTCCGAGTTGGTCACCATGTGCTGCGCGTGCGCGCCGACACCGGGGAACGTGGTCGCCGTGTTGCCGAGCGTGTCGTTCGGCGGCGCCGACTGGCCGTTCATACCGTGGCAGCTATCGCAGGCCTGGGTGTCGACGACGTCGAGGTGACCGTCGATGTGGAGCTCGGGGTACGCGATCGTCAGGCCCTGCCCCGGGTTCATCGTCGGGTGGCACTTGCCGCAATCCATGTCGTTGGGGTGTGGCGCGGGCGGCGGCGCACCGTGGCAACCGCCGCACTGGGTCTGCGAGCCGTCGACGAGCGTCCACGTCGGTTTGGTCGCGGTGCCGCCGGTCGACGTGCCGGTCTGGCCAGCCACCGTGTTGGTCAGCGTGTCGCCGTGGCAGTAGGTGTTCGAACACGTCTGGGCGTCGCGATCCCACACACCGCCCTCGCCGAGCCCGGTGAAGATGACCTCGGCGGGCAAGTCGGTGTCGATGTGGCCGGGGTCGCCGATCTGCTCGGGGACCTTGTGGCACGAGCCGCACTCGACGCGCTTGTGCCAGTCGGAGGCGTTGATGTGGGCCTCGTGCGCGCCGACGCCGATCGACGACGGCGTGGTGTGACCGGTGGTGTCGGTCGGTGGGTTGGCCTGGCCGCCGGAGCCGTGACACGCGCCGGAGCACGCGGTCGATGCCTGACCCTGCGTCGGATCGACGGGGTCGGGATCGACGGATCCGAGATCGCACGCCGATAGCGCGGTCAGCACGGCGACGAATAACACCAGCCACCGAGCTCGCATCGTCTGCTCCGTTGTCGGTCGCGTCATGGTCTGCCCCCGTGTGTCATCACCGGTACCTCCACTGCGCTCGTGCGAACACCGTGAACGACAAAACGCGTGGATAGTCGACCGTCCCCATCAGGGACGACGCCACCACGTCTCGGACGCCGACGTGACTGTCGACGAGCACCAGCCATTCGCGCGCGATCTGATAGCTCCCGAGGAGCCCGGCCTCGAGCGCCGACGTCTTCGACGTCGAGTAACATGCGAGCACGTCGAGCGACTCCATGCAGTTGGCGGGATCGTTGGCGTTGCGGAACCGCGCCGCACTGGCGTCCGCGGTGACGTCCAACCGGTCGTCGAGCATCGCGCGGCTCGCCGCCACGCGGACCACCGTGGAGCGCGCGCGATTCGGCGTGTCGGTATCGAGGGGGAACGTCATCGTCCCCGACAGCGACGCGCGCAACCCCGCGAGCGAGTGGCGGTCGAGCACCGTGAGCGTGGTGTCGACGGCCCGCGCGTCGCGGAACGTGACCTTGCCGCCGTCGGTCAGCGCCACGTCGACGGCGGGCCGCCGGTGGTACGCGCCCGACAGCGACAGCTGGAACCGCGAACGCGCGAGCGCGAGACTGGTGCCGCCGCGCACGCTATCCGACGACACCCGGATCAGCTCGACGTTGTTCTGGACCAGCCCGCTGGCATTGGGGTCGGGATCTTCGAGCGTGTTGCGCGCGGCGATCTGGAACAGGTCGGTGCTGACGTGGTTCACCGCACCGGAGACCTGGAGTGCCGGCGTCGGGTGCACGGCGATGCCGAGGCTGCCGTTGGTGAGGTTGACCCGCGACCCACCGCCGTCACCGCCGCCGACGAGATCGAGCAACGCGAAGTGATAGACGTCGATCCAGCTGGTCGGCCGCGCGTAGCCCGACGCCGTGGTGAACACCCGCGACCGCTCGCTGTCGTTGGTGTCGATGCCGGTCGGGACGTCCTGCGCGACGTAGACCGCCGCGACCCCGATGTCACCGTGCACGTCGGGCGTGTCGTAGCCGATCCCGAGCCCGCCGGTCAGCGGGAACAAGGGCGAGCCGGTCGAACCGTCCGGCTTCTGGATCGCCGGGTAGTCGGTGTCGAGCGAACGCGAGCCGAGCGCCGGAAACGCACCGCCGAACAGCGTGCCCGACCACGTCTTGGTGATCCGGCGAACGAACGCGGCGCCGTCGATCTTGGTCGAGCCGACCGCGTCGACGAACTGGCGGCCGACGATCAGCTTGTTGTTCGCGGTGCCGGTGCGATACGCGAGCGTGCGCAGCTCGTACTCGCTGCCGCCGTCGGCCCCCGACTGGTAGCGCTCGCTGGTGGTCTGCCGCACGCGGCCGTCGAACTCGAGCCCGTCGCCGGACATCTCGAGGCGCAGGTCGCCGAAGTACCGGCGCACCGGGCTCGCGCTATCGACCGTGGCACCGCCGTCGACCAGCGCGCCCGCGGCATCGCCGCTCTCCCGGAACAGGAAGCTCGACAGCGTGAGCCGGAGATCGATATCGCCCGCGGCGCCGTCGTTGCTGTTGGCGGTGACGCGAGCGTCGGCGGTGTCGGGTTCGGCGTGGGCGACCGCCGGGATCCCGACGAGCGACGCGATCATCGCGATGCGCATGGTCGTCCGACTTCGCTTCCGGGAGCACCCAGCCGGAAGGTCGAGCTCGTTCGCTCGCGAAGTCACCTGCATATCGATTGCACTCCGAGGCCGGTGTCGGGAACCCACGCCGACGGGTTGTGGCAGCGGCCGCACTCGAAGAACGTCCCGTGATCGGGACGCTTGACCTTGAGCGCGTCGTTGCGATGGCAGCTCACGCACGCCGGCGACACCGCGCCGTAGTTGCCGTTCTTGTGGCAATCGGCGCACGGCAGCGTCGCGTGCAGCCCCATCAACGAGCATCCGGTGCTCGCGTGATCGAACCGCGCCGGCGCGAACGATCGCTGCGTGTGGCACTCACCGCAGCGCGGGGAGAGCGCGTTGCGATGGATGTCGTCCTTGCGGTGGCAGGTCACGCACAGATTGCCCGAACCGCGGAGCCGCTCGCCGCGCGGGTGGCACTTCGCACACGCCAGCCGATCGTGCGCGCCGGTCAACGAGAAGTCGCCGACGTCGTGCTGCGCCTTGATGTCGTCGAACGACGTCGTCGAGTGGCAGGTCGCACAGTCGGTGCCGTAGCGACCCTTGTGGATCTGCGGCTCGGGGTGACAGCCGACGCAGTCGGACCGCACCGGCTTGAACTCGATCGACTTGTGACAGGCCGCGCACACCTGCGACGCGTGCTTGCCGTCGAGCTTGAACTTCGAATCGCGGTTGTGCCGGAACGTGACGGTCTCGTCCTCGCGGTGACAGTTCTCGCACGCACTACCGAGCTTGCCCTGGTGGACGTCGTCGGCCTTGTGGCAGCCGGCGGCGCCGCACGACGTCGGCGTGTTCTTGTACTGCCGCTGGGGATGGCAGCCCTCGCAGGTCGCGACGGTCTTGTGCTTGGCGCGCAGCGGCCACTTCGAATCCTCGGCGTGATCGAAACGCACCGCCTTCCACTGTCCGGGCTCGTGACACCGCGAACACTGGTCGCCGAGCGTGTTGCGATGGAGCGTGTCCTGGTGGCAGTTGTCGCCGCACTCGCTCGGGGTCTTCTGGTAGACGTCGTTGACGTGGCACAGCTGGCACTGCACGCCGGCGTGCCCGTTCTTGAGGGGGAACTTCGACTTCTCGCCGTGGAAGATCTCGAGCGCTTCCTTGCGCTGGCGCTTGCTACCGCCCTCCTGGTGACACGTCAGGCACTGCTTGTTCTTGAACTTCCCGCCGTGCGCCTTCTTGTGCTGGTGACAGCTCATGCACCCGTTCTTGATGTCGAAGCGTTCGAATTGCGTCGGCGTGCGTCCGCGGTGACAGCTCCGGCACGTCGCACGCGCGTGCTTGGCCGTGAGCGGGAAGTTGGTGTTGGCCGCGTGGTTGAACTGGAAGCCTTTCTTCCACGCGCGCTGCGAGTGGCAGGTCTGGCAGGTCGGCGGACTTCCGAACTTGGAGAACCGCTGTCCGTGCTTGTTGTCGCGCGCGTGGCAGTTCTGACATCCGGGTGCCGGCTTGCGCTTGCCGAGTGCCTTGGTGTGGCACTGCTCGCACGGGATCCGTGCGTGCTTCCCGACGATCGGATAGCCGGTCTGCCGTTTGTGATCGAAGCGCACGTCCTTGAGCGTGCGGAGTGCCGGCGAGTGGCAGACGTTGCACTTCTTGGTGCTGAACAGCTGGCCGGCGTGCGGGCTCTTGTGGCACTGCGAACACTGGCCGTCGAACCGGAGCAACTTGAACGCGGCCTTGGGATGGCACTTCACGCACGCGACGTCGGCGTGCGCGCCCTCGAGCTTCATCGCGGCCTGCGACTTGTCGTCGTGGTTGAAGTCGAGCTTGGACTTCGGCGGACGCCACGACGATTCGGAGTGGCACCGCTCGCACTTCTGGTGCACCGCGCGCAGCTTGCCGTGTGGGTTGGACTTCGCGTGGCAGGTTCCACACGTGCGATCGACGGTGATGAACTTGCGTAGGCCCTGGCGATTGGTCGTCGTGTGGCACTTGTTGCAGGTCGTGACGGCGTGCTTGCCCTGCAGCGGCCACCCGGTGCGCTTGTGATCGAACGTGGCCTGACCGCCGATGCTCTTCCACCCGGTGAGGTCGAAGCGCCGACCGCGGTGCTCCTGGTGGCACAGCTTGCACTCGCGACCCTTGACGCCGGCCGACGCGTGAAACCCGCGACCCGCCGCGATCCGCTTCCGCAGGTTGGCGTGATCGTGACAGCCGAGACACTTGCGCGCGCTCACCGAGTGATCGGGCTCGTGGCACGTGTCGCAACTGTTCTGGGTATCGAGCGACGCGTGACTCGTCGTGAGCTCGCCGGGCGATGACTTGAGGAAGTCGTCCGCGGATGCACGCGTCCCGATCGCGGCCACGAGACCGGCGACAACCATCGGGAGCAGGTACGTGCGCATCGGTTACAGCTCTGCCGCGATCCCGACCTGCACGGTCTGCGTACTGTCGACGCGCTTGGCCTCGGTGACGTCCGCGAACCGGACCGACATTCCCGACCACGTCGTGGTGGCCCGTCCGAAGTCATACGCGGACAGCAGCGACAGATGGCGGCCGAGGGCGATCCGGATCGTCGCTCCGGCCCACAGCGCACCGGCGTCGCTCGAGGTGCCGTCCTCGAGTCCGGACGTCTGCGAACGGCTCCCGAGCACCAGCATGTCGAACCGGAGCCCGACGGTGACCCGCGAGCGCGGCGGCGCGATCCCCACACGCGCGCCGGCGGTCGCGCCGACGAGGCTCTCGCGTGGTAACCGTGCCGCGTTGGCGACTTCGTCGGCGAGGAACGCGTCGTAGTGCACGCCACCGCGCGCGGCGACCTCGAACACGCCGAGCTGGGTGCCGACACGTGCGCCGGCGTCGATCGCCAGGGTCTTGAACGGAATGTCGCCACCGGCACGACTCGGACCGGTGTACTCGATGCCGGAGCCCGACGACGTCCCACCCTGGAACCGCACGTCGCCGCCCGCGATCAACTTCGACGTCACGCGCATCGCGACGTCGACATCGACATCCACGGCCGCGGCATCGGCACTGACCAGATAGTTGGACAGCCCGACGCTACCGTTCGAGGTGAAGTCCATGCCGACGGAGCGGTACCCGAGGGCCGCGCCGGCCGTGATCGCCAGCCGGCGTTCGATGCGAAGGGGCGTGCGCTCGGGAGTCGCCTCGGTGGTGACGAGCGTCGCGGCGGGTTTGTCGTCGAGCGCGACGCTCGCCGTCGAGTTGTCGACCGCCGCGCGCGCGATCCAACCGTCGTGACCGGCGTCGTCGCGAACGTGGATCCATGTCCCACGGGTCTCGATCGCGATCAGGCGGGTGCCACGCGGAGCCTGGAACACCGGTGCGGCACCGGTCGCGGGCTCGGCGAGCACGACCGCGGTCGGCGAAGTGACGCCGACGAACAGGCCCGAGCCTTCGCGACTCGCCGCCAGACGGTCGGCGCCCCATCGCTTGCTCGGATCCGGCGTGGGCGCGTCCGCATCCGCGGCGGGCTCCGTCGTCGGGAGGGTATCGAGGACCGGTGCAGGTGGCGGCGCGTCCGAGGCGATCGTCGTTCGCGTCAGGTAGCCGACGTGCCCGGCGGCGCGCACGCGCAACCACCGCCCGTCCTCGGCCACGACCACGACTTCGGTTCCGACCGGGAGGTCGGCGACCTTGGCCGCATGCTCGCCCGCCTTGTCGCGCAGGGTCACCGCGATCGTCGTCTTCCACGTGCCCGTCTTGTAGGTGGGGTCCGGTGGCGTGTCCGCACTCGGCTTGTGCGCGGGTGCGCGCTGCGGCTTCGGCTTCGGCTTCGGCTTCGGCTTGTGGTGGGTGCGTGCCGGACGGCGACGCGGACGCTTGCGTCCGGCGTCTGCCGATCCGGCCACGATCGCCGAGACCATCGTGATCGTGACGAGTAGTCGCATCCGGACAGATCCCACGGCGTCGCCTCGCACTGCACGTCGCGCACCACCGTGATCTCGACGTGGTGGAGCACCGCAGAGGTAGGTGTGTGCTGGAACCTGGGACAGGTTGTGTACCTCGCGTACACAACCGGGATCTCCGAGGTGCTCGAAGTTGATGGGCTTGCGGTGCGCGGAGACGGAACGAGCGTTGCAGAAGCTTGCCGGTGGTGCGTTGGAGCTTCGTCCTGACCTGTCTCGGTCTCTCGATCATCGGGATCGCCGGTTGCGACGGGGTGCTCCGGGAGAAGGTCGGAGGTGAGGTCGATGCGGGCGTGCTCGACGAGATCCCTTCCCCTACATGTAGCGATGTCGTCGCGCCGATCGGCGACGGCCACCACAACCCGGGCGAAGACTGCCTGTCCTGCCACCACCAGGGCGGCATGGATGGCGCCCCGCCGTTCACGTTCGCCGGCACCATGTACGAGGACTCCGGCGGCACGACCCCACTCGCGGGTGGCTCGTTTCATCTGATCGACGCGATCGGAAACGACGTGCTCGTGCAGACCGAGGCCAACGGCAACTTCTACTCGTACGAGCTCCTCCAGTTCCCGGTGGTCGCGTTCCGCGCGACCTGTCCGGACGTCCACCGCATGCTGGCGCCGATCCACGACACCGACGGCAGCTGCAACGCCTCCGGATGCCACACCGCCGGGTTCCGGCTCCACTAGTATGGAAACCACCGTACCGATCGCGATCGCCGCCGCCGCCGCGTTCCTCCTCGCGCTGGGGGCCGTGACCGAAGACCGGCGCAGCCGATTGCGCCGGCGCGAAGCCGCCGAGCCCGCAGACGAGCTTCCCCTGCTCCACTCGATCAACGACGATCGTTGCATCGGTTGCGAGGCGTGCGTCGATGCGTGCCCGACCAAGGTCCTCGAGCTGGTCGATCACAAGGCGCGCGTGATCCGGTTTTCCGACTGCGTGCAATGCGAGCAGTGTGCGAACGCGTGTCCGACCACCGCGATGGTGATGTACCGGATGGGCTCCACGCCGCAGACACTCACCGTCCCCGAGCTCGACGATCACTTCCAGACCGGCATCCCCGGCCAGTACCTGATCGGCGAGGTCGCCGGCAAGCCGCTGGTCAAGAACGCCGCCAACCTCGGGCGCGCCGTCGTCGAGCACATCACGCGCGATCTCGCACAGCGCCCACCCGGCGGGGCCGGTGTCGTCGACGTCGCGATCGTCGGATCGGGACCCGGTGGCCTATCGGCCGGGTTTACGTGCATCAAGAACCAGCTCTCGTGCGTGGTGCTCGAGAAGGAGCACGTGCTGGCCTCGACGGTGTCGCGCTATCCCAAGGGCAAGCTGTTCATGGCCGAGCCCGTCGACTCCGGCAACGTGTCGTACCTGCCGGTGTTCGACGCCTCCAAGGAGGAGCTGGTCGCCGCGTGGCAACAGGTGGTCGATGGCTCGGGTCTCGACGTCAAGCTCGGCGAGGCCGTCGACACGGTGGTGCGTGGCGACGATGGCATGTTCACGATCAAGACCACGGTGTCGACCTATCAGGCGCGCGCGGTCGTGCTCGCGACCGGCCTGCGCGGCAAGCCGCGTCTGCTCGCGGTGCCCGGCGCCAACCTTGAGAAGGTGCAGTCGCGCCTCGACGATCCCGACGTGTTCGCGGGCCAACACGTGCTCGTGGTCGGTGGCGGCGATTCGGCGGTCGAGGCGGCGATGTCGCTCGCCGAGGTCGGCGCCACTGTCACGCTGTCGTATCGCGGCGACGGGTTCAAGCGCTGCAAGCAGGGCAACCAGAAGCGGCTCGCCGAGATGTCCGACGCGAACCAGCTCTCGGTGCTGCTCAAGTCCAACGTCTCCGAGTTCACCCCCGACGCGGTGTCGATCAAGCTCGCGGACGGCACGTCGGCGACGATTCCCAACCACCAGGCGTTCGTGTTGATCGGTGCGGACACCCCGGTCAACTGGCTGCAGACCAATGGCGTGCGGTTCATCGAGCGCGAGCACCTGTACGCCCTGGGGTCGACCGAGGACACGGTACGGCGACTCGTGCCCGACGCCGTGGAGTGCTCGAAGGATCCGTCGACCGCCCTCGCCGCCCTCCGCGGCCAACACGCCCCCATCACCCGGCCGCATCGCCTGCGCTCGGTGGTCGGCGCGATCGGCGACGAGTTCCGGGAGGTGTTCACCGAGGTCAGCCGCGTGTTCCGGATCTCCGATCTCGACGATCACGGCCGCAAGCGCACCGGCGCCCACCGCACGATCGGCCGCGACTCCACGCGTACCGGGATCCGCGCGTTCGGCAAGGACGCCACGAAGTCGGGCACGCGAACCGGGATCCGTGCGTTCGGCAAACCATCCACCGAGTCGGGGACGCGTACCGCCGTCCGCGCGTTCAAGGATCCGACGCAGACTGGCATCCGGGCGTTCTTCCGGCGGACCCCACCCGTGGGTGTCGCGGCGAGTCCGCCCCCGCGTCCGGCGCCCAGGCCGGTGCCTCCCACGCCCTTGCCGAAGGTGCGCCACGGCGACAACCCGTTCGCCGCCGAACGCACCGTCCGGGTCTCGCAGTACAAGGACACCGCTCCTTCGCCGACGATCCCCACGGCGCACGACGACGAGATCACGAACGCGATCGATTCGGCGTTCTCCGACAACACGACCCCGAACGGCAAGGAGTTCCTCGATGGCGGGCCGACCGCCATCACGCCGGTGCCACAGCCCTCTTCCGTGCGCCGCGTACGGCCTCCCGCGGCCAGCGCTGCCGGACTCGCGACCCGGACGCGCGACCCGAGTGCACCGCCTCCGCTCCCTCCCCTGCGCAAGTCGCCGTCGACCACCTATCACATGCACCGCGCGAATCGGCTCGCCCGCGGAACCGGCGGCCCCAAGAAACCCGACCAATGATGCAGGTCGTCGCCCACAAGCCCGCGGCCGCCCCGCCCCCGACGATCGATCCGGAGACGATCATCGCCGCATTGCGCGCGCTGCCGACCCTCGCCTCCCTCGGCGAGAGCGTGCTGCGCCGGCTCGCCACGTCGGGACACGTGATCCGTCTCGAATCGCCACGCGACACGCTGCTCGCGATTCCCGCCGGGGTTCGCGATCCACTATGCCTGGTCGTCCGCGGGCAGGTCTCGATCGGCGTGTTCGAACGCTCCGCACTCGCCGAGCGTGGCGAGCGCCAGCGCGATGCAGCCCTCGGCGAAACCGACGACGGTACGTTGATGCCTCCCGGGCCTCTCGCGCGCGCGGCGACCAAGAACCTCGCCCTGTTCATGCCGGGCGAGCTGTTCAACCTCGGTGCGCTCCCGGCATCGAACGACGTCACGGTCACGGCCGCGTTCTCGCTCGGTCGCGTGGAGACCGTGATGATCGGAGCGGACGCGCTTCGCCAGCTGATCACGATCGCTCCCGAGATCGAGGAGCCACTGGGGGCGGCGCTGGCGCTGACCAACGCTCGCCTACGATCGATCAGCGGGATCAAGCACGAGATCCTCGATTTCTACCTTCGCAACGGACTGTCGATCGCGGGGCCCACGGTGCGCTTGCGCCAGCTCGATCTCTGCATCGACTGCAAGCAGTGCGAGGACGCCTGCGAGGACCGCCACGGCGCACGGCGACTCACCCTCGGCGGCTACGAGCTCGGCGTGCTCGACTTCGTGTTCTCGTGCCGGACCTGTACCGACGCGCGCTGCCTGTCGCCGTGCGAGCACGACGCGATCAAGCGCGATGCCGAGACCGGCGAGATCCAGATCGTCGAGGACCGCTGCATCGGGTGCAGCCTGTGCGCACTGTCGTGCCCGTATGGCGCGATCGACATGGTCAACGTCGCCGAGCCCGAGGTCGAGAGCTACAACCCGCGGTTCAAGGCGCGGCTCGAGAAATCCGGCAAGCTCGGGTTTGGTCCCGGTCGCGGCCGCAAGGCGCCCGCGCGCCGGATCGCGAACAAGTGCGATCACTGCGCGGGCTACGCCGAGCAGGCGTGCGTGGCGGCATGTCCGACCGGCGCGCTGATCGAGATTCCACCGGCGACGCTATTCCGCGAGCATGCCGAGCCCGAGGGCCGAAACCGCCGCAAGCAGCTCCACCTGCTCCCGGCGACGCCGTTCATCGACGGGCTCAACATCAAGAACTCCGGTGGGGCGCGCGTGCGTGCCCGCCGACTCAGCTTCCTGTTGTGGGTGATCGGGATCGGCTCGTTCCTCGCGGTGCTCACCGAGGTCGTGCTGCGCTGGAAGTGGCCGACGCTCTCGCTCAGCTATCGCGGGCTGGTCAGCGACGGCCTCGAGCCGGCGATCGCGGAGATGAACGTCAGCTACCTCGCGGGCTCCGACCTCGCACTCGCGTGCGGGTACCTCGGGACCACGCTGATGGTGTTGTCGATGGCGTACCTGCTGCAGCGCAGATTCCGATGGTTCCGCAGCTCGGCGAACAACGTGTTCTGGCTCGAGGTCCATCTGATGACCGGGATCGTCGGACCGCTGTTCATCCTGCTGCACTCCGCGTTGCGGCTCACCACCTGGGTCTCGATCCCGTTCTGGAGCATGGTCGCCGTCGTCTTCTCGGGGATCGTCGGCCGCTACCTCTACACGATGGTGCCGGGGCTCTCCAGCAAGTACGAGCTCGAGATCCTCGGGCACCGTCGTGCGATCGCCGAGCTCGGCAGCTCGCACCCCGCCGCGGTCGCGATGGCCACCCAGATCCTCGAGGAAGAAGCCAACCACGCCGAGGGCGCGTGGAATGTCGGCTTGCTCGGCCTGTTGCCGTGGGTGCTCCTCGACGACGTGCGCCGGATCTGGCAACGCCGCCAGGATCGGCGCGCGTTACGCACCGTTGCCCCCCGCAAGATCGCGCGCGCGATCGCGAAGCGCGTCGATCGCGTGGTGTTCTGCGAGCGCCGAATTCATCTCGCGCCGCGCACCAAGACGCTGCTCAAGGCGTGGAAACGCGTCCACATCCCGTTCTCGATGGTGCTGCTCGTCACGATGACGATGCACATCGTGATCGCGCTGATGTGATCACTATTGCCTTCGCTTTCGCGGTCGGCCTATTCGCTGGCGCCGCTCGCGAAGTCAGCGCTTGCGCGGCGGTGGCGGCTTGAGGCCGTGCTTCTCCATCCGGTAGATCAGCGTGCGCCGCGTGATCCCGAGCTGCTTGGCGGCCTCGGTCTGATTGCCGCCGCAGGCCTCGAGGGCCGCGTTGATCGTCACCCGCTCGAGCTCCGCGATGTGATCGCGAACGTCGCGATGTCCGCCGAGCTGAAACGACGTGGCCGCGACCTCGGTGACGGCCGGTCTCGCATCGCGCACCGAGTCGGGCAGGTCCTCGACGTCGATCGCTCCGTTCGACTGCAGCACCAGCGCACGCTCGATCGCGTTGCGCAGCTCGCGCACGTTGCCGGGCCAGCTGTAGCGCCGTAACGCGAGCGTGGCCGCGGGCGTCAGCGACGGCGGGCGCTGGCCGAGCTTGGAGGTTGCCTGCTGGATGAACGATCGCGCGAGCAGCTCGATCTCCGCGGGACGATCTCGCAACGGTGGCACGACGATCGTGAACCCGCTGATCCGGAACAGGAGGTCCTGACGAAACGCACCGCGCTTCGCTTCGGCCTCGAGATCGCGATGCGTCGCGCACACCACGCGAACGTCGACCTCGAGCTCCTCGGTACCTCCGACCCGCGTGATCCGCTTGGTCTCGAGGACGCGCAACAGTCGCGCCTGCAGCGCCGGCGCCATCTCGCCGATCTCGTCGAGAAACAGCGTCCCGCCGTGTGCTGCCTCGAAGAATCCGATCTTGCGGCGATCCGCACCGGTGAACGCGCCCTTCTCGTGGCCGAACAGCTCGCTCTCGAGAAGGGTCTCCGGAAGCGATGCGCAGTTGAGCCGGATCAGCGGCCCTCGGCGCGTCGTGTTGGTGTCGTGGATGGCGGCGGCCACGACCTCCTTGCCGACACCGGTTTCTCCGCGCACGAGCACCGTGATCGGGTGATCGGCGACCTTGCGCACGAGCTCGTAGACCCGCGTCATCTGCGGATCGCCGACGACGACCTCCTCGCTCGAGGGATCCGGATCGCTCGGAGGCACGCCGACGTCTTCCCCGGATCGTGCGGTCGCCAGGGCGGCGCGTGCACGCGCGATCATGCCGCCGACCGTGGTCGCGTGTTCGGGAAACGCGGCGACCCCGACCGCGACGTGCAGGTCCGAGGTCACTCCACGACTCCCCGTGGCCGTGCTCGCGAATAGCCGCGCCGCACGCGAGGTCGCCTCGGCGTCGAGCTCGGGCGTCACGATCGCGAGCACCCCCGGCAGGTACTCGGCGATCGACTCCATCGGGCGCAGTGCCTCGCTCACGCGATCGCTGGCCTCGTCGACCAGCTCGGTGGTTCCCTGGAGCTGGAGCAAGATCAGTCCGAACCGTCGCTGGAAGTGCAGGCCACGATCGACCTCGGCCGCGAGGCGTTCCTCGAGGTAGCTGGTCGATTCCATCCGCGGTCGCGCCACCGTGCCGCTGGTGAAGGTCACACCCACCGACACCGACCCGACCGTGACTTCATCACCCGACTTCAGCAGACGAGGCCCACTCAGGAGCTCACCGTTGACCCACGTCCCGTTGCGGCTTCCCGCATCGGTGACCTCCACCTCCATCCCGTGACGCACGAACTTGGCATGGACGCGAGAGGCCCGTTCGGAGTCGACGTGGACGTCGCAACTACTCGACCTCCCGAAGGTTACGGTCGCGCCCTCGGTGAGCTCGAGGACGCGGGTGGTCGGACAGCTCGCCTCGTTGTTGTAGACGACGAGCATGATTCGCCGTTCGCTGGTCTGTGGCCGCGCGACAGCATGCGAATCGACCTGGGTCAGCTTGGTGTCGATGTCGGAAGTGTAGAGGAAATCGTCTGCGCCCGGATCGACCCGGGCACGAGGTCCAAACGATCGTATAATTCCGGCGTTGGGGCTCGAACAGGCAGAGACCGGCTCGTCCGCCAATAGCTACGCGATCATCGCGAAGCTGGCGACCGGCGGTATGGCCGACATCTTCCTCGCTCGCACCCAGAGCGGTGCGGGGGTGGAGCGCTACGTCGTGCTGAAGCGCGTGCTCCGGCACCGCGCGACCGACATCAAGTTCGTCCACATGTTTCTGGACGAGGCCAAGCTCGCAGCCCGCCTCCAGCACCCGAACATCGCGCAGGTCTACGACACCGGAAAGCTCGGCGACTCGTACTTCTTCACGATGGAGTACGTCCACGGCGAGACCGTGCGCGAGCTGCTCCATCGCGCGTACGAGACCGACACCAAGATCCCGCTCGCATGTGCGTTGACGATCGTCGCCGGCGCCGCGGCCGGACTCCAGCACGCCCACGAACGTGTCGACATCCACGGCAATCCGCTCGGCATCGTCCACCGCGACGTGTCGCCGTCGAACCTGATGATCAGCTACGAGGGCAACGTCAAGCTCGTGGACTTCGGCGTCGCCAAGGCCAGCGTGCAGTCGATCGAGACCCAGGAAGGTACCGTCAAGGGCAAGATCGGCTACATGGCACCCGAGCAGTGCCGTGGCGGCAACATCGATCCGCGGTGCGATCTGTTCTCGCTCGGGATCGTGATGTGGGAGCTGCTCACCGGCGTGCGCCTGTTCAAGCGCAACACCGAGTTCGAGAGCATGGAGGCGATCGTGATGGCGCAAACGCCGCCGCCGTCGTCGGAGCGCCCCGAGATCCCGAAAGCGGTCGACGACATCACCCTCAAGTTGCTGTCGAAGCGCCCCGACGACCGCTATCAGACGGCCGACGAAGTGCTCGAAGCGATCGAGGTGGCCGCGATCAACGCGCACGTCGCACTCTCGGTGCCGGCCCTCAAGCGTTTCGTTCGCGAGCTGTTCGGCCAGCGTCCCGAACCATGGCTCGAGATGCGCCTGCGCGACGTCGCGCCCGAGATCGTCACTGTCACGGGCCTCCCGGCGAAGGAACATGCCGACGAGCTACGACTCGCGCACCTGCCCGACCTCAGCAATCCGGCGATCGCGATCGGATCGAGCCCCGACAACGAAGGCACGAAGTCCACGACCGTGGTCGAGATGCACGATGGGGTGGCACGCGCGCCGTCGGCACCGTCGTTACGTGCGCCATCGACCCGCATGCGCGCCCCGACCGCTCCGACGGTCTCGGGCGAGGTCGCGAACGTCACGCCCGCGGCCGTGGACGCGTTCGACGAGCTCGGTGTCGAGCTCGCGCCCTCTCGGTCTCGCCGCGGTGTCGTGATCGGGATCGGTGCGGTGCTGATCGCGTGCGTCGCGATCGCGCTCGTGATGTTCGCGGGATCGTCGTCGGACCACGCGACGGGTGATGTCACGTCGCCGGGTGTCGGCTCGAGCGAACCATCGAGCGACCAGGCGAACGACCCGCCCCCGCAGCCGGTCGCCGATCCGGGCTCCGACGTCGCCAAGCCCGAGACCACCGACACCGAGCCCGAGGTCACCGAGCCCGACAAGACCGACATCGCCGAGCCCGACCAGACCGACATCGTCGAGCCCGGCCAGACCGACAAGCCCGAGGTCGAGCCCGGCAAGCCTTCAGTCACCAAGCCCGCGCCGGCCAAGCCGCCGGCGGTCAGGCCGAAGATCCAGAACAAGAAGATCGTGCGTCGCCATCCGCACCACACGGTCAACCGGACCAAGCCGCTGGACACCCTGCCCAAGCTCGATCCGAAACACACGGCGAAGACCACGAAGACCACGAAGACGCCCCCGAAGCCGAAGTGCGATCCGTCGGATCCGATGTCGTGCAGGGAATGATCAGCTCGGCGGTGGCGACACCACGCCGGTGTTCGTGAGCGAACCGAACACCCGGATCGCCCCCGCACCACCACCACCACCGCCGCCACCGATCGTGCCCGCGGTTCCCGCACCACCCGCACCACCCACGAGCGTGGCACCACCGGCACCGTCGCCACCATCGCCCCCCGCGCCTCCGCTACCGCCCGTGCCCGGTCCTCCCTGCGAGGGATCCTTGCCACTGGAAGCCTGCGAGCCGCTGGCTCCGCCCTCGCCGCCCCCGCCACCGTTCGCGAACACCGTTCCCCCGATCGTGACGTCCGGCGCGGCGAGCCCGATCATCCCACCGGAGCCACCGCCACCACCGCCGCCGACGCTGTTGTCCTCGGGAGCCGCACCCGAGCTGCCCGACGCGTTGATCGTGCCTCCGATCTCGATCGCGCCGTCCGCGATCAGGTAGACCGCCCCACCACCGACACCGTTGCGTCCGCCGTTACTCGGGCCTCCGTCGGCACCGGGGCAACCGCCGTGAAGCGTGTCCGCCGCCATCGTGGCGCCCGCCGGGTTCGGCCCCGGATCGCCACCGGCCCCACCCAGCCCGATGAAGCTGCCGCCGCCACCACCCCCCTGAGACCCCGGTCGCGCCAGTTGCGTGCATCCCGCGAAGTCGAAGCCGGGACCGCGGTTGCTCGAGCTCTCGCCGAAGCGATGGCTCGCCGCATCGAGCGTGCCCGCGATCGTGATCGTCGTCAGGGAAACCAGAACGAGCGGTCGCGAGCCGTCTCCGTCCACGGTGGCGTTCTGCGCGATCGAGATCGCGTGGCCCGCGACCACGCACACGCCGGTGCCCCCGGAGGTTACGTCGGTCGCGCACAAGGGAGAGCTATCGGTGTCGATCGTGCCCGAGAGATCGAGGTCGTCCACGGGATCGGCAAGGCAGATCTCGAGGAGCCCGCCGCCGCCGTGGCACACGGGCGAGCCAGTCCCGCCATCGTCATCGAGCGGATCGTCCAACCCGGCCAGCTGGCGGCACCCGGCCACTGCGACGACTACGACCAGCCACCTACCTCGCATGCTCGTCGAAAACGGTAGCCTTGGTTCGCGGATCCGGTCAACGGCCGTTGTGTTGCCACCAGAATGGCGTGACGATCACGACGGTGCTTCGTGTCGTCTGCCTGATTACATTGGTCGTGGCGGTCGGGCGCGCCAGTGCTCAGCCCGCCAGCGAGGCCGATCGTCTGTTCGAACAAGGTCGAACGCTCGCGAAGGAAGGCAAGTACGCCGAAGCCTGCGATCGGTTCGAGAAGAGCTTCGCGCTCGATGCCACCGTCGGCACCGAGCTCAACCTGGCCGACTGCCACGAGCACCTCGGTAACCTGCGGAAGGCCTGGGAGCTGTTCTCCGCGGCCGCCGACGCTTCGCTCAAGGCGAGCGACACCGCGCGAGCGAAGTTCGCGCGCGAGCGTGCAGACGTCGTGGCGCGGCGCCTCGCGACCGTCGTCATCGTCCCACCGACACCGGTCCCACCGGCACTCACGATCCAGGTCGCCGGCCGCACGTTGATCGGAGCGAAGCTGGAGGATCGCGTGACCCCCGGCCAGATCGAGGTCGTGGTCACGGTGCCCGATCGTCCACCCTTCAAGACCCGCGTCACCGCGCTTCCGGGAGCCAAGGTCGAGGTCCAGGTCCCGCCGTTCGGTCAATCGAAGACGACCGACAAGAAACCGATCTCGAAGCGACGCCAGCGGATCCTTCTGACCTGGGGTCTCGGCGCCCTCGCGGGCACGGGTTTGATCACGTCGACGGCGCTCACCATCAAGGCCCGCAACGACTACAACTCGACGGCCGATGGTTCCCACTGCGAACGCGTGCCGGGCGGGATCCGATGCGACGACATCGGCGATCGCCAGATCGCGCATGCCCAGCACACCGCCGACATCGCGACCGGATTCGCGATCGGCGGGGTGCTCCTCGCCGGTGCCGCGGCGGCCGTCTACTTCACGGCCCCTCGCGACGTCACGGTGACGCCGACGGCGAGTGCCGGTGGTGCCGGCATCCTCGTCCGCGGCGCGTTCTAGTAGACGCCGGTTTCGAGCTCCTCGAGGTCGGCGTCGACCTCGGTGTGGTCGATGTCGAACTCGGTGGCATCGTCGAACCACTTGTCACGCTCGCTGGCATCGATGATCAACGACGGTCGCATGGCCGTCATCGGCGGCAGCGTACCCAGCGGGGCGCGCGCCCGCGGCAACGGATCGATCTCGATCGGCGGCAGCGATCGGATCACGGCGTCGGTCAACGCGTCGATCTCCGGCTGGCGGCGACGCAGCTCCCGCGTTGGCTCCGACGGCGTCTGGAACGAGGGAACCTCCGCGTCGAGCAAGGGCAACGCTGCCAGGCGCATCGCCTCGACCTCGTGAGCCACGCGGACCCGGTTGCGGTACCGCAGCACCGCCCAACCGATGCCGGTGGTGACGACGAACGTGCCCACCAGGACCCCCAAGTACATGTCCTCCATGCCTCGAGGAAATTGCAACCGCCGTTCCGGGACGGCCGGTCGTAAGTTCGCTCGCTGCCACGGTCTCGCGTGTCCCAGTTGGGTACACCGGGCGATCGGTTCGTACACCCGGTCGAGGCGTGGCCGGTTCTATCGGTGGTCGGGGCAGCCATCGAGGTCGTCGACGTTGTTGTAGACCTCGGGCTCGTTGGGGCAGCGGTCGTCGACGTCGAGGATCCCGTCCTTGTCGTTATCGGGATCCGGGCATCCATCGGCGTCCTCGAAGCCGTCCCGATCCTCGGGTTGGCTCGGGCACAGATCGTCGACATCGAGGATCCCGTCGGCATCGTTGTCCGGATCCGGGCATCCGTCCTCGTCCTGAAAGCCGTCGCGATCCTCCGGATCGGAGGGACACTGATCGACCGCGTCTGCGATGCCATCGCCATCGCGATCACCCTCGTGCGATTCGGGACAGCCGTCCTCGTCTTCGTCGCCGTCGCGATCCTCGGGCACGTTCGGGCACCGGTCGTCGCGATCGAGCACGCCGTCGTGATCGTTGTCGACATCGGGACACCCGTCGTCGTCCTCGAAGTTGTCGAAGTCCTCCGGTTGATCGGGACAGTGATCGATCGGTCCGAGCCCGTCGTCGCGAATGCCGTCGCCATCGCGATCGCCGTTCGCCGCGCTCGGCGCTGCCACGGCGTGTGACGGGACTGCTGCCGGTGGAGCCGGGGCACCGCACGCGGCCGCGATCAGAACGCCGACGATCGTGACTCGCACGGCCGGTAGCCTAGACCGGCGGCAGGTTTACCGCCACGGCACCTCAAGAATCTGAGGACGCCACGCAGCAAGCCGCGGGAATGTGGACGCCGGTTTCCGGGTCCGCGTCTTGCTGGATCCACACGCATGAAGCGCTTCGTCATCGGTCTCGCGTTCGTGATGGCGGGCTGCACCGAACATGGCAGCACGCCGGATGCCAACCCCGACCCGTGCGCGGGTCTGGGTTGTGCGTCGGCACCGGGAACGTTCACCCTCACGGTGCTCGACAGCGTCACCGGGCAACCGGTCGCGGGCGAGCTGAGCTTCCTCTCGCAGGGGCAGGAGGTGGGGTTCGCGTGCACCGACGTCTTCGATGCGAACACTCCGTGCCCGTCGTGGCAGCTCTCGATCGAGGGAACCTTCGACGTCACCGTGTCGGCGGCCGGCTACGCCCCGACCGAGATCCAGTTCACGATCGAGGGTCCGCAGGGCTGTTGCGGGATCGGTCCATCGACGACGGATTCGCTCTCGCTCGATCCGATCACCAACTGACCTTCACGGCGTCAGCACGAGCTTGCCCTTGACCTTGCGTTCCTCCAGGCGGACCAGCGCGTCGGCGGCCTCGGTGAACGGCAGCACCGCATCGATCGCCGGCGACAGCTTGCCCTCGGCGACCCACGCCAGGATCTGGTCGGCGTGCGCGCGATTGGCCGCCGGATCGCGCATCGCGAACGAGCCCCAGAACACGCCCACGACCTGACAGCCCTTGAGGAGCACGAGGTTGAGCGGGATCTTCGGGATCTCGCCGGACGCGAACCCGACGACGAGAAACCGACCCTGCCAACCCGTCGAGCGCAACGCCGCCTCGGCGAGTGGACCACCGACCGGGTCGTAGACCACGTCGGCGCCGGCGCCGGTCAGTGCCTTGACCCGTTGCTTGAGGTCTTCCTTCGCGTAGTCGATGCCTTCGTCGGCGCCGTGCTCGCGACAGAACGCCAGCTTCTCGGGCGACGATGCCGCGGCGATCACGCGGGCTCCGAGCAACTTGCCGAGCTCGACGGCCGCGATCCCCACACCCCCGGCAGCACCGAGCACGAGCAGGGTCTCGCCCTTCTGGATCGCCGCCCGATCGACGAGTGCGTGATAGGTCGTCAGGTAGGTGAGCAAGGTCGCCGCGCCGACCTCGAAGTCGACGCCATCGGGGAGCTTGGCCGTCGCCATCTCCGGCACGCACACCTGCTCGGCGAATGCGCCGTGGAGCAGCGTGAACGCGACACGATCGCCGACCGCGATCGACGTGACCCCGGCGCCGACCGCGGTCACCACACCCGCACCTTCACCTCCGGGCGAGAACGGCGGCGTCGGCTTGAACTGGTAGCGACCGCGCGTCAGCAGCACGTCAGGGAAGTTGACCCCGGCTGCACGCACCGCGACGTTGACGTGACGATCGGCGGGTGGAGGGAGATCGGGCAGGCCGTCGTCGACCCGCATCGCCCGAGGACCGGTGAGCTCGTGAATGCGAACGGCGCGCATGGCGCGACGCTACACCGCCGCGGCGTAACTGCCCAGCACGGTGAGCTCGGTCGTCAGCGGGCGGAGCTCGTCGAGCACGGCCTGAAACGGGGCCGAGGCGGCGTGACCCATGACGTCGATGTAGAACCGGTAGGTAAACGGCGCCTCCGGAATCGGGCGCGACTCGATCTTGGTCAGCGACAGGTTGCGCGCCGCGAACCGCATCAGGATCTCGCCGAGGGCACCCGGTCGATCGGAGAGCGCGAGCACGAGCGACGTCTTGGCCGGCGTGTCCTCCGGCACCGGTGCGGGCCGTGGCGCGACCTCGACGAACCGGGTCGCGTTGCCGGTCGCCGTCTGGATACCCTGCGCGAGGATCTCGAGCCCGTAGGTGCGCGCCGCGTTGCTGCTCGCGATCGCGCCGAGCGTGCGATCTCCGGATGCGGCGACCCGGCGTGCCGAGCCCGCGGTGTCGATGTCCTGTTGCGGTCTCACATGCGGGTGCCGCGCGAAGAACTCGGCGCACTGAGCGAGCGCCTGCGGATGCGAGTGCACGACGCGCAGATCGTCGATCGTGGTGCCGGGTAACGCGAGCAAGCAGTGCTCGATCGCCGACACGACTTCCCCGGTGATGTGCAACGTGCCGCGCTCGAGGAGATCGTACGTCTCGTTGATGCTGCCGGCCGTGGTGTTCTCGATCGGCAGCAGCGCGATGTCGGCGACGCCGTGCAGCACGGCATCGCCCGCCGCACGAAACGACTCGTGGCCTTCGAGCAGGACGCCACCGGGGCGTCCGGCATACCGGCGCTGCGCCGCGAGATGGCTGTAGCTGCCCTCGACGCCCTGATAGGCGACGCGCAGTGGGACATCGGAACGGTCGCGAACCGCCTGCTCCTGATGCGCGACCGACATGTCCATGATCACGCGGTACATGCGCTCGATCTGGTGCGGATCGATACCCGCCTCGAAGGCGATCTCGCGCAGGCGCCCGATCAGCGCTTCCTCGCGCTGGCGATCGCGAAACGGGCTCGCGGCGGCGAGCTTGGCCTCGACGACGTCGATCACGATCGCGAGGCGATCGGCGATCAGCTGGATGATCTGGCGATCGATCGCCTCGATGCGATCGCGCAAGGTCCCGAGATCGGGGGTGGACATCGATGGGTACTGTACGCTGGCGGAGCTACACTGGTGGTCGTGAAGGGGGATCCAGACGACAAACCCGACGACAACGCCGAGCTCGTGGCGCGTCCACCGGGTACCGGCGAGCTCCAGTCCGAGCCACCCGTGGTCGCACGGTTGGTCGTCGAGATCCGCAGCGACGGCTCGCGCACGATCGCGCGGGGTGCCGTCGAGGACATCCAGACCGGACAGCGCACCACGCTCGAGGCGCGCGGCGACTCTCCGATCCAGCTCGCGATCGCCCTCGCCCGCTCGCTGACCCAGCTTCCCCGGCTCGGCGCGCGCTCGGCGATCCGCGGCCTCCTCAAGCGACGCGGTCGCTAGCGCGAGCTTGCAAGCGCGTTCCGTACAGGCGAGCGCTTCGCGAGCCGATCGTCAGACGGAGGCTGCAGGCGTACCGCTTCAGCGGTACGCCCTACAGGCTCCTAGAGCTTGCCGTGCCACAACAGATCGGCACCCGATGCGCCGGCACCGTCGCGACCGACCACACCTTCGAGGTACCAGTGACGAGACAGGTAGTACTGGACCTGGAGCTCCTCGCCGTTCTCGTTCGGTAGCGGCGTCACGGCCTTCTTGACCGCGACGAACATGCGGCCGTTCAAGAACCGGTAGCCGAGCGTGCACGACCCGGCACTCGCCGTCGTCGTCGGCTCGCACTTGAGGACGTCGGGGAGCTTGAGCTTGCTCGGCAGCACGGAGCCGAGCCGCTTCTTGACGAACCGCGCGATCTTCTGCGACGCCACCGACGCTGCCGCGCTGACCGCCGCATCGGCGGCTTGCGACGATGCCTCGCCACCCGGTTCGCCGCCGAGGAAGAAGCCGAACAGCTCGCTCTCGGTGTAGTTGCCGGCCGGCTCGGCCGAGAACGTCAGCTTCGGAAAGTCGGGATCGCTGAGCCGGCCCTTCGCCCGCACCAGCATCGTGAAGTCGCGAAACGAGTGCGTCATCTCGAGATCGATCGTGGGATCGATCGTGCCGTCGAAGCTGACCAGGTCGGTGGGCGAGATCTCGTACTGGTGACCGAAGATGTCGTCGGCCGAGCCGTACTCGACGGAGATCTTGCCGTCGAGACCGATCGAATCGCCGAGCTGCACGCGGAGCGGACGATGCGCGACGATCGATCCCTTGACCCCGTACTCGAGGACGTCGATCGGGGTCGATGCGATATGGATACGTGCGTCGAACCACGCCTTGGTGGGCGCCCGCGCGCCGGCGAGCTTGACCTCCTTGGGAGGGTTCTCGATGAAATAGACATCGTCCGGGGTTTCGAAGTCGAGCAGGTCCTCGCCGGTCGATTCCGGAACCACGATCGAGGCGTCGGTCAGGTAGATGTCGCCGGTCAGCTGACCGCCGGTCCGGCGCAGCGCGAGCTTGGCCTTGCCGTCGATGATCGGCTCGATCTCGCCGATCGTCGAGACCTTGGTCGCCACCAGCGTGCCGTCGATCTTCGACAGGTCACCCGGCGCGGACGCGTCGAGGCGCACGTTCTGCTTGCAGGTCGGGTTGTCGGGATCGCGGCATCCGTTGAGCAGGCCGCGGGCGTCGAGCTTGATGCCCTTGTCGGACATCAGCACGTTCATCGTCGCGTCGCGCAGCGTGCCGACCACCGGATTGATCGGCACGTTGGCCCGGACGAGGTGAAGGTCGCCGCGGATCCGGCTGGTCGCGAGATCGAAGCCGTTGACCGTGACCGTGGCGTGCAGGATGCCCTTCGCCCCGTGCAGTGCCCCGGTGAGGAACGCGGTGAACGGCGCGAGGTCGAGTCGGCTCGCGGAGAGCGTGGCGGCCGCTTGCTCCCACCGCGCCGGCTCGCCGGCCACGTAGACGTGAAGCTTCCCGCCGTTGGACTCGACCCCCTTGAGGTCGACGGTCCCGGCGCGGCCGTTCCACTCGAGCCCGAGTGTGACGCGCTCGATCGTCGGCATCGTCCGCCCGGCGATGTCGGACCGGACCCGCAGCTTCTCGAGCGAGAACGTCCCGTTCGCGGTCGGCCTGGTCAGGATCCCGTCGATCGTGATCTGTCCCGCGAGCCGGCCCTCGCGCGGGTCGAAGTCGCGGCGCCCGAACACGGCGAAGAATGCCGGTGCCGACTGCGTGGGGATCACGAGCGCGCCCGAGATCGGCGCCTTGAGCGCGGATTTCGGCGCCGCGAGCCAGGTCGAGAACGTCACCGGGATCCGAACGCCGGTGAGCTCGATCAGCCGTGGCCGGATCGACGCCACCCCGAGTCCGCGCGCCTTGCAGGCGTCGTCGTGCTTCTTGGATGCGCGTGCGACGCAGGCGCTCGCCGTGGTGTCCATCGCGTTGGTGGTGGCCTCGACGTGCGCGTTGATCGGCTGGGTCAGATCGCCGCCGGTGAGGTCGCGAAGGTCGACGTTCAGCTTCGCCTCGGTCGCCGCCGCGCCGACCGCGAGGCTGATATCCGCGCGAGCGCTGTAGTTGGCCTCGATCCCGAGCTTCGCCAGCTTGGCCGGATCGACCGCCAGGTCGTCGAACGACGCGGTCAACGAGCGCACGACGCCGCGACCGAGCGTCTTCCAGGCCGCGGGATCGAACGGATGCTTCGGCAGCGCGATGCGGAGACCGACGTTGGCCTCCCCGACATCGGACAGCATCGCGTTCCACGACGCGTACAGATCATCGCCGAGCGGCGAGAACGTGACGTTGCCCCGAGCGAGGCCGAGCGGCGTGTCGACGCCTCCGACGTCGAGCGTGCCACCGAACTCGGTCGCACCGAGCACGAGCTTGCCCTTGATCCGGCCGCCGGTCGGCGACAGCTCGTCGAGCCGGATGTTGTCGGCGGTGATCGCGACCGTGTGTAACGCCGAGCGCTCGAGCCGGCGCCACCCGGCGACGTCGGTGAGATCGCGCGGTCCCTCGACCTCGACCTCGAGCCGGGCACCTCCGATCGCCGGATCGTCGGCGCGAACGTCGAGCGACACGATGCGGCCATCGACCCCGACGTGGACGTGACCACCGAACGGCGTCGGGCGCGCGGGGTCGATGACCACACCGTTCGCCGCGAGATCGCCGCCGCCTTTCCACCGCAGGCCGCGGCGCTCGATCGCGAGCCTGCCGGACACCGTGCCGGCGAGGGCCGGATCGATCGCGTTGAGCGGAAGTGCGTTGGCGTCTACCGAGGCGGTGAGCCAACCGGTGCCCACCGTGGCGTCGATCCGCGCGTGCCCGCTACCACTCGAGGTCGTGAAGCCGCGCACGCGGATGTCGTCGCCGATCGTGATCGTGCCGCCGCGCCCGCGCCACGTGGCCCCGACCACCGGCGTGATCGAGTGATTGCCGAGCGCGATCGTGGTGACTTCGCCGAGGGTGGTGTAAGCGCTCGCGCGAACCGTGACCGCTGCCATCGCCGGTCGGGCATCGACGTGGGTCCAGATCCGACCATCGGGAAGGTACTCGGCGTCGACCGTGGCGCTGCCGAGGGGCGATCCTGCGCGCCACGCTCCGTTCACGCGCGCACGCCCCCGTGCTCGAAACACGTCGCTCAGGGTGCCGTGAAACGTGGCATCGGCCGACGCGACGCGGACATCGCTGTAGGCGATCCGCGTGCCCCGCGCGCTGCCCTCGAACTCGAGATCGAGAACGCGATCGTTTTTGGTGAGCGCGATCGTGGCCGGCTTCGAGAGATCGACATCGGCGACGAGCTCGCGCCCGGTCAACGCGACGAGACCGCCGGTGGCGGCGGTCAGATCGCGCCCGGTCGCGGTGACGTGCGCACGCGACACCTCGATCCGATCGCCGGTACGCGAACCACGCGCGAGCGCGGCGACCCGGGCATCGCCGGAGCCGCTCGCGAGCACCGCGAGCTCGGCGGTGTGCCAGTCGGTGTCGAACGCGATCGTCGCGTCGGTCTCGGGCATGCCCGCGCCGGCACCGCGCACCGCGGCGATGCCGTGGGCACCCTTGGCATCGGCGGTGATCGCGAGGGCGACCTCGCCGCGCAGGTCGGATGGAAAGTCCGGCCGAGGCCGGTACGAGCTGGCCGATCGCGAGCTCGCCGGCGCCGAGGTACCCCGCGGCCGTGCGGCTCTCGAGGTCGCCCCGCAGTGCGCCATGGACGGCGGCTTTCCCGAGCGTCCCGCCGATCGTGAGGGCCGTCCCGTCGGGGGCAGATGCCGCGGCGATCGTCAGGTCGATGTCTGCGGGCAGCTCGACGCCGGGCGCGATCGCCGCCACGCTCGCGGGCGTCGCGGCGATCGTGAGCGTACCGGTCGGACGCCGTGGATCGATCGTGAAGCCCTTGGCCTCGACGTGCAAGCCACCGATGGAGATCGTCGCCCGCCGGATCGTCGGGACGTCGCTCGCGATCGCGGCGGCGTGGAGCTCCACCGGCAACTTGGTCTCGCGCCACGTTCCGCGCGTGACATCGACCTTGCCGTGCAGCGGCCGACCCGCGGGGATCCGCAGCTTCGCGGTCAGCTCGAGGTCGTCGAGGTGGAGCGGCCGCTCGCCGAGCAGCTCGAACCGCGCGCGATGCACGGTCACGTCCGGCAACGCGACGGTCCACTGCGTGGGAGGCTCGTCGGGCTCCGTCTCGGTCGGCTGGAGCAGCGGCGCGCCACCCGCGATCACCTCGACGTCGTCGAGCTCGAGCGTCTCGAGCTCCGCGCGATGGTGGAACAGCCCGCCGAGCGCGATGTTGCCGTGCAGCTTCCCGATCGTGATCGCTCGCTTGCCGTCGATCGATTGCAGCTCGACGCCCTCGAGCGTGAAGTCGCCGAGCACGCTGCCTTCGAGCGCGTCGATCTTGGCGCCACCGAAGACCGAGGCGAGCTCCGCCTCGATCTTCGCGCGGATCTTGTCGCGCCCCCAATCGGTGTGGACGGCGGCCACGACGACACCCACCGCGACGATGGCGACGAGCACGATCCCGATCACGAGGCGACGCACGACGCGCAGCACGCGCCGCCAGCCTCGCGGCCTCTCGCGATCGTCCGTCAATAGGTCTCCCCGATCCCCAGGATCAGCGTGCTGTTGCGCCAGAGCAAGTTGGTCGTGGAATCGAAGTTGAGGTCGTCGGGGCCGATCCGCGCGAACCGCCGGGCTCCATCGATCCGGATCTTGAACCCACCGATCTTGAAGAACACCCCCACTCCGCCCGCCCAGTACAGGTGCGTGGGGTCGAGGTCGGCGAGCCTGTTGGTGACATCGCCACCGTCGACGAACAGCGTGGTCCCCCACGACGTGCTGCTCGACAGCGCCCCGAGCGTGATCCGCAGCTCGGCACCGGTCTCCAGTAACGCCTCGCCGCCGATCAGCACGCTCGGCAGCCTCGCCCCGAGGGCATCACGCGCCGAGGTCGAGCCCGCCGCGCACAAGAAGCTCACATCATTGGGTCCCTGGCACACGCTCGGTGCCAGCGCCCGCGCCCCGAAGCCGCGGTGCCCCTGTGACCCACCCGAGAACAACCGCTGCGTGACGGGGATCCTGTCGGTGCCGAGAAACGCGCCGCCGTGGACGTGAAACGCGAGCACCGACCGACTTCCGATCGGGACGTAGCCGCGAACATCGGGCTGGACCTCGAGGTACCCGTAGTCGCCACCGGCGAGGATGGTTCCCTCGGACAGTCGCAGGCTCGCGTACAACCCCTTGCGCGGGTCGAGTGGGTTGTCGCGACGGTCGGCGCTGACCACCTGCTCGAACCGGCCGTCGCGCTCGCTGCCGCGCAGGCCGAGCGCGATCTCGGTCGCCGCGTCGATCAGGTCGCTGTGACTGGAGAAGTTGTAATACGAGAACGTCCACCCGACCTGGGCGGTCAACCAGCGCACCCCGAGCGGCGCCGTCGCGTTGAGTTTCAGGATCGGCCCGTAGGCGGTGTAGGCCTCGACGGAGAACACGTCGAGCCCGAAGCCGGCGTCACCGACGATGTACGGACGCAACAGTTCCTCGCGCTGTCCGTTGAAGAACACCCGCACCTTGGGCTCGCGGTCCTCGAACGTCTCGTCGAACGTGAGTGCGAGTCGCCCGTCGACGGAGAACAACCACAACGGGTAGTCGTCGGGGATGTACGTCAGCAAGCCGCGCACGCGTGCCTGGTACGGGCGCTCGGAGTTGATCGCCTCGTAGCCGCCACCGCCACCTGCCTTGAGGGTGGTCGTCACCGACGCCGTCGCCTTGATCAGCACGGGCACCACCGGCTGGATCTTGGTCCGATCGATGTCGATCCGGACCTCGGAGAATCGCCCGAGCTCGACGATCGCGCGCTGGGTGTCGATCAGTGCACGTGGCGTGTAGGTGTCGCCCTCGACGAACGCCAGCCGCCCGCGGATCGCGCGTTCGAGGTCGGGATACCTGTCGAGGCCGGTGATCGTGACCTTGCCGAACGTCGCGCGCGGTCCGCCGATCGCCACGCGGTAGCTCGCGACCGCGACCTTGTCCTTGCGATCGACGGTCACCACGCTGTCGTCGAGGTCGACGAACGGATAGCCGGCGTCCTCGACCATGCTCTTCACGACTTCCTTGCCGTCGTCGTAGAGCTCGTAGTCGAACGGCTCGCCCGTCTTGAGCTCGAGCTTGGCGAGGACCGCGTCCTCGGACACCTCGAGCGGCAGGCCGGTGACCACGACGCGCGCGTTGGTGCGCGGGCCTTCGACCACGGTGAACACGACGATCTCGGCGTTGTCCTCGCGGTCGATCCGGCTCTCGACCTTGGCCTCGAAGAACCCGGCACGCAGGTAGGTGCTGCGGATCCGCTTGGTGTCGAGCGACAGCTGGTATGGATCGACGCGGTCGCCATCGCGCCGGGCGCGCTCGATCGCGAGCCCGGGAATCAGGTCGTCGTCCGGGAGCGTCTTGTTGCCCTCGATCTTGATGGTCTCGAGCCAGACCTCGCCGGGACGATGGACACGCGCACGATGCCCGCAGCCGAGGACGGCCACGAGCACGAGCACGACGATCCAGCGAGGCGACACTCCATGGAATCTAGGCCGTCCCGACCAGAAGTCGACGTTTCAGGACGAGATCTCGCCGCTCGTGATCACGGTCGCGCCTTTGGCTCGCATCTCGGCCACGGACCGGTCGCCATCGCCGGGTGACAGATCGACGGCACGGCAGCCATCCTCGATCAGCCACACCTCGAACCCGAGGTCGAGCCCGTCGAGCACCGTGAACTTGACGCAATAGTCGGTGGCGAGCCCGAGCACGTACAGACGATCGACCTTCTTCTGATGCAGCCAGTCGGCGAGCCCGGTGGCCTTGGTGTGTCCGTTGTCGTAGAAGCCGCTGTAGCTATCGACTCCCGGATCGATGCCCTTGCGGAACACCGCGGTGATCCTCGATCGCTCGAGCGAATCGTGGAGCTCGGCGCCGCGCGAGCCCTGCACGCAATGCACCGGCCACATCACCTGCGGCAAGCCGCCGAGCTCCGACATCTCGCCGACCTGCTTGCCGGGGTTGTTGGCGGCGAAGCTCTGGTGGCTTTGCGGGTGCCAGTCCTGGGTCGCGACCACGATATCGAAGCGCGGCATCAGCTTGCACGCGATCGGAATGACCTCGTCGCCGTGCGCCACGGCGAGGGCCCCTCCGGGCAGGAAGTCGTATTGCAGATCCACCAGCACCAGCGCGTGCATACACCCCACTGTAACGCCGTACGGGCGGCAATTGTGACCCCGGACGCACGGTCTCTTCCCGTTCGCTTTGTAGATCGCGGTGGCGAACGAGGTGCGATCGCTGCTCGATCTCGCCGATGCCTGGGGCTGGACGATCGGCGATGGATCTGCGCGTGCGACCGCGGGTCAGATCGACAGCTCGAAGCCCTGCTTGGCGAGCCGATCGTAGCGCCGGCGGTCGAACCGATACAGCCGCGCCGCGCGGTGCCGGACGCCCTGCTCGTACTCGTCGGTCTCGACGAGAAGCTCCATCGAGAGGATCTTCTTCCGGAAGTTCCGCTTGTCGAGATCGGTGCCGAGGATGATCTCGTAGAGCCGCTGGAGCTGGGTCAGCGAGAACCGCGGCGGGAGTAGCTCGAACCCGACCGGCGCATAGCGCACCTTGCCCCGTAGTCGCTCGTGCGCGACCTCGACGATGGTCGAGTGATCGAACGCCAGCTTGGGCAGATCGTCGAGCGCGAACCAACCGACGCCCATGGCGTCGGTCGCCGCGCGGATCCGGTGATCGCTGAGCTTGGCGAGCGCGTAGTACGCGACGGTGACCACCCGCTCCCGCGGATCGCGATCGAGCGTGCCGAAGGTGTACAGCTGCTCGAGGTAGACGTCGGTGACGCCGGCCTCCTCGGACAGCTCGCGGCGGGCCGCCTCGTCGATCGTCTCGTCGAGGTGCACGAACCCGCCCGGCAACGCCCACGCGTGTTGGAACGGCGGGATCCGGCGCTGGATCAGGAGCACCTTGAGATCGTCGGTGTCGAGTCCGAACACCACGCAGTCGACGGCGAGCGCGGCCCGGGGATATTCGTAGCTGTACGGCATCAGTGATCGTCCTCGCCGGCCGCGACATACGCCCGCAGCTCGGCGAGCTCGCGTTCGAAATTTCCGCACAGGATCGGGAACCGGCACCACGATCGCGGATCGACGTTGCGATCGTCGAGGTGGAACGACGGAGCGAGCCGCTCGCGCTTCCACTGGTTCTTGCACCACAACGTGAAGAACCGATCGATCCAGCCTGCCAGCTCGAGCGGCCGATACTGCGCGTAGCGCGGCGCGAGCTCCTGATAGACCTCGAGCGGCGTGTGCTTGTCGCGGATCGCGGAATCCTCGACGGCCTCGAGGACGTCGTAGGGCATCAGGTCGGCCTCGTCGGTCTGCTCGGCGGTGCCGGCAACGCGCGGCCGCAGCTCGGCGGTCGGTGCCTGCGCGTTGATGTAGCGGAGCGCCGGGATCGCGGCGTCGCCGTGCATCCCCGTGGTCTCCATGAACCGCAGCCACTCTCGCAGGTACGGCTTGTCGATACCGCCGAGTGGTGCCAGCCCGCCGGCCGTGTCGCCGTCCATGGTCGCGTAGCCGACCGCGGCCTCCGAGCGATTCGACGTCGTGATCAGCACGGCGTTGCGCAGGTTGGCCAGCATCCAGATCGACGGCGCGCGCACGCGGGCCTGGATGTTCTGCAGCGTGACGTCGTCGCGGTCCCACTCGAGCTTGCGACCGATCGTCGCTTCGAGCGAGGCGATGTACGCCTTGTACTGGGCATCGACGTCGATCACGTGGAAGGTGGCCCCGATGGCCTTCGCGACCTGCTCCGCGGCAGTCCGCGTCACCGCTCCCGAGTTCTCGGTCGGCTGATACGCGCATGCGAGCAACGCCCCGACGGCCTCGTCGACAGTACCGCCACGTTCGATGACCTCGTGCAGGCGCGGCACCCGGATGCGTGCCCGGACCCCGAGCGGCCCGAGCTCTGCGAACGCGAGCCGTACGGCCAGTGCCACCAGCACCGCACACGACGCCGAATCGGCACCGCCGGATAGCGACACGACATAGCCGTGCGCGCGCGACTTGCGCAGGTAGTCCCACAACGCGAGCGCGACGGCGCGCCCGAATTCTTCCTCGCGCAACGACGGGGAGTCCTCCCACGAGCGGGCGATCCGTGCCGGCAGTTCCGGACGACGCTTCGGCCACGTGAACGCGCGCTCGACGACCAGCCTCTCGGCGTCGTGACGCGGGCGATGGCCGCCGCGGCGCGACTGCTCGCGACGGTTGGCGTCGATGTCGATCACGGCAGCCGACAGCTCCATGTCGGTGAACGCGAACCGCCGGCCGCGCGCCACCAGCTCGGCGTTCGACGCGATCAGCCCACCACCGTCGTAGATGATCCGACCGGCCTCGTTCCCGAGCAGGTTCGCGTACAGGTACGCGACACCGAACGCCCGCGATCCCTCGATCACGAAGCGTTGCCGGGTTTCGAACTTGGCGAACGCGAAGTGCGACGCGCTCGGATTGCACAGCACGTCGACGCCGCGCAGCGCGAGGTCGGTGCCGGGACGGTTGGCGACCCACGCGTCCTCGCAGATCTCGAACCCGATCCGGATCCCGCCGATGTCGAACGTGAGATCGCCGATCGGGTGGCGTGCGGTGGTGCCGTCGGCGAGGACGCGTTCGATCCAGTCGATCTCGCCCTTGGGCCACGCCTTGAACCAGCGCGGCTCGTAGTGAATGCCATCGCTGGCGAGGAACTGCTTGGCCGCGAACCCGGCGATCGTGCCGTCGACCAGCAGCGCCGCGGCGTTGTACAGCGCCTTCTCGTGATAGACGGGCAACCCGACCGCGACCACCATGTTCTCGGTCAACGCGGCCAGCGCGTCGAGCTGCGAGAACGCGGTGTCCTGCAAACCGTCCATGAAGAACGCGTCCTCGCAGGCGTAGCCCGTGATCGCGAGCTCGGGCAGACACAACAGGGTGACACCCTGGCTGCGCGCCTCTTCGATCGCATCGCGCAGGTGGGCGAAGTTGTCATCCCAGGCGAGCGGCGTCTGGTTGACGCAGGCGACTCCGACTTTGACGAGCTGCATGGTTACCGATTCTTGTTGAGATGCTCGATCAGCACACCCGCGGTGCTATCGACCTCGAGGAAGCCGCGGTTCGCCGGGTCGGCGGCGAGCTCGACGGCGCGCGGGTGACTGTCGGTCACCCAGATCGATCCGAACAGCCCGCTGTCGCGCAGACGCGCGAGCGAGTCGCCGGGGAACAGGCCGTGGGTGGCGATCGCATCGATCGAGACCGCGCCGGCATCGAGATAGGTCCGCGCCGCGTTCATCAGCGAGCCCCCGGTGCGGATCATGTCGTCGTAGATCACGACGCGTTTGCCGGTGACCTGCGCCGACACGCCGGTGACCTCGGGCTCGCCGTCGTCGTCGCGGCGCTTGTAGACGAACGCCGCCGGCACCGCCATGTCGTTGGCCAGCGACTCGACCCACTTGGCGCGACCGGCATCGGTGCACGCCAGCACGTCACACGAGCGACGTTGCGCGGCCGCGATCACCAGCGGCTTGCCGTAGACGTGGATCGGGCGGATGCCTCCCTCGAAGTAGTGCGCGATCGCGTCGACGTGGAGATCGAGCAGGAACACCTGGGTGCCGCGACTGGCCGGCGGGATCGACGACAACAGGCGTGCGCGGGTCTTGGCCTTGACCACCTCGCCGGTCTTCACCGCGCGCTCCATCGTCGAGTAGCCGAAGAACGGCATCACCATCTTGAGCCGGTACGCGCCGAGCGTGACCAGTCCGCACGCGAGATCGTAGAGCTCGACCGTCGCGTGATCGTCGGGCGTGCCTCCGACCAGCACGACGTCGCGCTCGGCCGGATCGCTATCGATGCGGTGGTAGTGCTCGCCATCGGGGAACGTCTTGCGGGTGACCACGCCGGTCTCCCAACCGGCACGCGCCGCGATCGCGTTCCCGAGGTAGGCGTACGCCTCGGTCGAGAACACCAGCGGTTCGTGGTTCATGCACGACCTCCGCGGGCTTGACGACGATCGGCGACCCGGGCCCGCGCCTCGGCGATCAGCTCCTGCTTGCGGTCGTGAACGTGGCGATCGAGCCCGACCGGATGCGGCTGCGGGTTGAGGAACCGGCGCGTCCGTGGCGACAGCTCCGAGAGCTCGCGAGCGGCCCGCGCACGAGCGGTCTCGACGTCGTCCGGCGACCGTACGAGCTTGCCGCGGTCGAGGTAGGTCACCAGCAGATCCTCTGCCGCATCGTGGGTCGGCGTCCACGACGGACGTGTCGGATCCTCGATGTCGTGGAGCTCCGGTCCCGCGAAGCCGATCTCGCGGTCGTAGATCACGTCGCCGACCAGCATGCCGCCGCGGCGCAGCCGCTTGACCTGCAATACGCCCGGGTTCGAGATCTTGATCGGCTGCTCGGACAGCTTGATCACCTCCTGCCACCGTCCACCGGCATCGCGCACGGCACCGAGCTTGTAGACCCCGCCGAGCGCGGGCTGGTCGTACGCGGTGGCGAGCTTGGTGCCGACGCCCCAGATGTCGATCCGCGCGCCCTGTTCGTGTAGCGAGTTGATGAGGTTCTCGTCGAGATCGTTCGACGCCACGATCTTGGCGTCCGGGAACCCGGCGGCGTCGAGCAGCTCCCGCGCTTCGATCGACAGGTGCGCGAGGTCGCCCGAGTCGAGCCGGATGCCGAGGAGCTCGTGACCGCGGGTGCGGAGCTCGTGGCCGATCGCGATCGCATTGCGTACGCCGTCGAGCGTGTCGTAGGTGTCGACCAGGAACACGCAGTTGCCGGGAAGCGCCGCGGCGTACTCGCGAAACGCGGTCAGGTCGTCGCCGTGGAACATCACCCAGCTGTGCGCGTGGGTGCCCTTGACCGGGATCCCGAACAGTCTTCCTGCGAGCACGTTCGAGGTCCCCGCGGCACCGCCGATGTAGGCGGCGCGCGAGGCGGCAAGCCCGCCGTCGATGCCCTGCGCGCGGCGGAGACCGAACTCGAGCACCGGTGCGCCCTTCGCCGCGGCGGCGATCCGCGACGACTTGGTCGCGACCAGGGTCTGGAAATTGATCATCGTGAGCAGCGCGGTCTCGACCAGCTGCGCCTGCAGGATCGGGCCGGTCACGCGAACCAGCGGCTCGTGCGCGAACACCACGGTGCCCTCGGGCACCGCATCGACGCTGCAGGTGAATCGCAGCTCGCGCAGCCGGTCGAGGAACCCGGCCGGGAACAGCGGGCCGCCGGTCGCGTCGGTCAGTGTCGACAGGTATGCGAGATCCTCGGCCGTGAACCGCAGATCGCGCAGGAACGCGATCGCGGGCGCGATCCCACCGGCGATGGCATAACCACCGCCGAACGGAGGTCGCCGGAACGTCAGATGAAACACCGCCTCGCGCTCGCTCGCCCCGGCCTTCCAGTAGCCGGCGGCCATCGTCAGCTGATACAAATCCGTCAGCAGCGCGAGAGAGCCGCCGTAGACGCCTTCGATGCCGTTCGATTCTGGTGCGGTCACGTTAAAGTGTACTTTGTACACTAAGTTGAACCATGTCAACCCGTGATCCGTATGGCTGACCCCGTCGTGATCTGGGGCGAGGTGCTGTGGGACCGGTTCCCCGACGGGGACCGTCTGGGCGGTGCTCCGTCCAACGTCGCGTGGCATCTCGCGCAGGCCGGCGGCTGGGTCCAGCTGGTGACCCGGGTCGGAGACGACGACGACGGGCGGCGCGCGATCGAAACGCTGTCGGAGCTGATCGACCCCGAGCTCGTGCAGATCGATCCGTCGCGGGCGACCGGCGAGGTCACGGTCGCGATCGAGCACGGCGAGCCGCGCTACACGCTGCACCCGGGGCGCGCGTGGGAGCGGATCGAGTGCACGCCCTCCGTGCGCACCGCACTCGCGACCGCCGGCGTGTTCGTGTACGGCACCCTCGCGCAGCGCACGCCGGAGGGGTTGGCCTCGTGGCGAGAGGCGCGCGATGCCGCGGCGTGCACGCAGGTGTGCGACGTCAATTTGAGACCCACGGAACAGCCGCACGACGCGATCGTCGAGGCGATCCGCGCCGCCGACGTGCTCAAGGTCAACGACCGCGAGCTCGCGACGATCGGAGGTTGGTTCGACTGGCGCGATCCGATCGCGAGCCTCCGCGACGACAGGCCCGGTCGATTGATCGCGATCACCCACGGTGCGGCCGGGTCGACCTTGTACAGCCCCGACGGCGCTCTGGAAGTGAAGGGCGAAGCCGCATCGTCCGGTGGTGACAACGTCGGCTGCGGCGACGCGTACCTCGCGATCCTGGTCCACGGCCTGGGTGCCGGATGGGATCTCGAGACCAGCGCACGTGCCGCCAGTCGGTACGCCGCCGCGGTCGCCGGCGAGCGCGGTGCCACACCCCGGTTCGACGACGATCGCGTCGCCGAGCTACTGGAGGCGACATGACTTCGCGAGCGGGCCCCCAGCAAGTTGGTAGACCGCGGGAGCGAAGTCGGGAGACCATGACGCGCGAGCGCTGGTTCTCGCTCGTTCGCTGGTTCTCGATGATCGTGGGCGTCACGTCCGCGCTCGTCGCCGTGGCGGCGATCCGGGTGGCCGGCGCCGAGGGCACCACGTTCGAGGCCAAGGGGTTGATCGCCATCGGCACCGCGATCGTGGGTGGCTCGCTGTTCCTGCGCACGTACGTCTCGATGACGCCGGTGCGAAACCTCGCCGGCGACGCCGACGTGTGGGATCGCGCCGCCGCGTGGATCGCCGAGCACGGTGCCGTGGTCGCCGTGGTGCTGCTCGCCGCGGTGAGCGCCGTCATGTACGCCGGCGTGTTCCTCGGCGAGACCGTCGGCGACGACCTCACGTTCCACATGGCGGAGAGCGCGCGGATCTCCGACTGCATCCGCGCGGGAGACTGGGACTTCTGGAACCCGAGTGCCAACGGCGGCTTCGCGTCCGCGTACTACTACCAGGTCGTGCCGCAGCTCGCGTCGGCGATCCCGTCGGCGCTGTTCGGCCACCACGTGTTCTGGTTCCAGGTCAGCCTGTGGCTGCCGCTGGTCGCGATCCCGCTCGCCGGCTACCGCGGCATGCGCCTGATGGGTGCCGCTCCGTGGCAGGCATTCACGGCGGCGTTCGCGCTCGCGTTCGTCAGCGGTGCATCGCGGTGGGGGACCGGCGCCGACGGGACGTTCCAGGTCGGGCTCTACACCCAGACCTGGGCACTCGCGGCGTTCCCGCTCGGACTCGGTCACGGCGTGCGGTACCTGACCGAACGCCGCGGCCTCGCTCCGGCGACGCTGTGGGGCGGGTTCGTGTTCCTGTGCCACCCGTTCGCGAGCATCGCGTTGTGCCTCGGCCTCGCGGTCGGCGTGCTCGCGCACTACCTGCAGTTTCCGATCACCAACCCGCGGATCCGGCTCGCGGTCCTCGGCGTGCTCGCCGTGCTGCTCGCGGTGGTCGTCTACCTGCTGATCACCGATCGACCAACACCCCCCACCGATCATCCCGACCAGGCGGTCGCCCCGATCAAGTACTTCTACATCGCGCCCGGCATCGCACTGGTGCTGCTGATCGCGCGCTTCACCACCAACCGGCGCGCTCTCGCCTACACGCTGATCGCGGTCGCGGGGATCGCGCTCGTCATTCACGTGATCGCGTTCGCGACGATCGAGGTCGTTCCCAAGCGTCCCAAGGGAGCGACCGAGGATCTGCCGCCCGAGTGGCAGCTCCACGCCGCGCTCGCCTATCTCGGGCCGTTCCTGATCCTCGCCGCGCTGATCGGCAGGCTGGCGTTCGCGATCCGCGACGAGCTCGCGAACGCGCCTACCGACGAAGCCGACGCCGATGCCGATGCCGCCCCCCGCCCGACGCGCGATGTCTTCCTGCGCCTCGTCATCCTCGGCGCGTGCTTGTTCGTCGCGACGGTCCCGACGTGGCTCACCGTGATCGTCGATCGCGACGGCTTCGGCGGGTTCCCCCATCGCGTCTCCGACGAGGTCGGCCCCGGCTACAAGGTGCTCTCGGACTGGTACAGCCACGGCAGCCTGCTCGATCACAACCGCGTGATGGTGCTGACCTACACGTTGCCGCTGGTCGTGCTGTTCGCGCGCATGAAGTTCGCGCGCTGGCTCTGGGCCCCGGCGATCACGTTCGCGACGTTGCTCGCGCTCGGCCCGCACGTTCCCAAGACCGCCGACGATCTGCTCCCCGCCGTGCGGTTCCTCGGTGCGATGCAGGTCGTGCTCGGCCTCGGCATCGGCGCCGGCGCGTACGCGATCGCCCACGCGATCTGGACCTGCGGACCCGACCATCCGATCCGCCGCATCGCCCGCCGGCTCGCACCCCGGATCTCCGGCGACGACCTGGTGTACGGCATCCGCACCGCCGTGATCGCGGTCGCCTGCGGGTGGTTGATCTTCGTCGGTGGCCCTGGAGCCCGCGTGCTGGCATCGCGGGTCAACGTGCTCGAGAACTACGACTACGCGGGCGAGCTATTCGAGATCAACGACCTCTTGGAACAACAACCGCAGGGCCGCAAGCAGGTCGGCCCCGGTTGCGAGAGCCACTGGTGGAACCTGCTCAGCTACGTCTACACGCGACGACCTTCACTGTTGCAGATGGGCGGCGGCGGCTTGCAGGCGAGCCCGAACTACGACTTCGTGTGGAGCGTGCGCGACTTCCCGAAGCTCGCGTGGGTCTACGACACGCCGCTGTTCGTCTACAAGAAGGGCAAGACCGCACCCGACGGAGAGGTCCTCGGGTCGACCGAGAGCTACGAGCTGCGGCGCCTGCCCGCGCCCGGCATCGTGTCGCCGATCCGAGATCACCGGCGTGCTTCCCGAGGGCGAGTCGCGCGCTCACTCGCCGGTTCGCAAGGCCGCGATCGCGTGGCTCCGCAGCAAGGACCCGATGGCGAACAAGCACCTCGCGTACGCCGGCTACGGCAAACCCGGTCCGGCGCCCGACGCCACCGTGGTGCGCGCGTTCACCGTCGACCCGTCGCCCGGCGACACCGCCGACATCTACGCCGACGTCGAGGTGCGCGCGCCGACCACGTTCGTCGCGCGCACCAGCTGGCACCCGCGCTGGCACGCCTACGTCGACGGCAAGGAGGTGCCGGTCCGTCGCGTCACGCCGGACTTCCCGGCGATTGACGTCGGCCCCGGCACCCACGAGCTCGCGTTCCGGTTCGAGCGCCCGTGGTGGGCGACCGCGGCGTGGCTGTTGTGGCCGGGCATCGGCCTCGTCGCGTGGCTGCTCACCGCGCGACCGTGGCGGCGCCGCGGCGATTAGTCCGTCGATCTCGAACGTTGATCGCGGCTGATTGCTCGCGGAAAACGCAAAGGCGAACGAGGACACCGAGATCGCAGAGACACGATCGAGGGATGGTGTCGTCGAACTTCGCGCGAGAACGTTTCGTTCAGACCTTCGCGATCTCTGGGTCCTCCGCGGCTTTGCGTTTTCTGGGGCACATCAGTTGCAGCCCCTCGCGCGGTTCTAGTCCTTCTTCGGCGCGGCCTTGTCATCGGGCTTCGCCTCGTCCGGCTTCGCCTCGTCCGGCTTCGCCTCGTCGGGCTTGGCTTCGTCCGGCTTTGCCTCGTCCGGCTTGGCGGCGGTCTCGTCGGGCTTGGTCTCGTCCGGCTTCGCCTCGTCGGGCTTCGCCTCGTCGGGCTTGGTCTCGTCGGGCTTCGCCTGATCGGGCTTGACCTCCTCGGTCACCTTGGCGGCGGGCTCCGGCGACTTGTCGTCCTTGCTCTTGCTCTTGGGGCAACCGGCGAGGCCGAACAGACTCGTGACGAGGGCGATCGCGAATAGCTTCTTCATCGAGGTTCTCCTGGATTGTCGTATCCAGCTTCGAACCTACGAGCCGGATCGCACCGCGCCAGGCAACGATCGTACTTCTTGGTGTCGGTGCACGAACCGCGTTGTCACGAGACGACGACGATCGCCGACGATCGCCGAGAATCGTCAGCGACCGGGAACAGGCGCGGCCGATCCGCTTCCCGGATCGACGGGCGTCGGGGGTTCGGACGTGTCGCCATCGGGTGCGGGATCGTCGCTGCGCGGCATCGGCAGCGCGACCTTGAGGCTGCGCAACTCCCACGGATCGGCCTTCGAGGCCCGGAGGAACCCGAAGTTGGCGCGCACGTTGGCCCGCGAGTACTCGACGAGCACGTCGAACGTCGCGCGCGTCTTGTTGATGACCTTGGCCTCGGTGACCGTGAGGATGCGGCGGTATTCGCCGAGCACGCGCTGGTGCTCTGCCTGGATCTGCGAGAACCGCGCCTTCGCCTCCTGTTGCTGGAACACGTCGGTCGCCTCGTCCCACACGTCGCCGGCATGACCGTCGCGTAGCTGGGACAGGATGTGATCGGCGGCGACGTGGAGGTCGCAGCGCTTGGCGTCCATCGGTCCGAGCGGAATCTTCTGGCCGCTGGCGTCGCGAATGCACGCGGACACGCGGTTCTCGCGATCCTTGTTGGTGATCGTCACCGACGGCGGGACCTCGACGCTGACGCCGAGGAGCTTCCACTTGCCGTCGGACCAGTGCAGGCTGACCGCGGCGCGGGTCGGCCCCTTCGCGTAGTCGGCGAACATCGACATCCGACCGATCCGGCCGGTCGGTCCCGTGGTCACGAACGACTGCGTGATCGAGGTGATCTCGAGGAACGCGCCGCACGTGTCGTCGAGATCGAGCATGTCGTCGACGAACCGCTCCTTGCGGACGACCTCCTGGAATCGCGGCGAGGCCTCGTCGTAGAGCTTCTCGATCGCCACCTTGCCCTGGCTGATCTGGCGAAGGATGCGCTCGGCCTGCGGGCGAAAGTCCGGCGAGTCGGTGCCGCGCACCTGCAGCAGGACGATCACGACGATCCACGCCGCCACCAGCAGCATGCCGACGAACAGGCTGCGCACCAGCAGCGCACCGCGCCGGGTTCGCGCGACCCGTGGCAGCTCCGCGATCGATTCGCCGACCGACGAGATGCCCTCGCCGAGTCGAGACATCCCCGAGCCGACGACCGGCACCTTGTGTGACACCTCGCCGAGCTTGCTGGCGGCGGCGCCGATCGTCTCGATGCCGCTGCCGAGCGTCGACACGCCCTTGCCGAGCATGTCCTTGCCGACGTCGGTGATCCGCGACCGGCTGCGGCCCGACTCGGTAGGCCCGGTCGCCGCTGCGTGCATCGATGTCACGCGGCCGCTCGACACCGGTCCGGAGTCGTCGGCGGGAACCTCGACCGGGGCGCCGTCGGCATCGACCTGCGGCAACCGGGTCAACGACATCGCGATGTCGATCGACCCCGACGACGCGGCGGCCTCCTTCTCGTCGGGGTCCGCCGGTTCGTTGGTGTTCGCCGGCATCTCGGGCGGGCTCGCGGTCGCCGCCGCGACCTCGGTGTCGACCGGTGCGGGCACCGACTCGGGAGTTTCGTCGCCCTTGTCGCCGCGCGCCACGTGGTCCTACCGGGTTCCGGTCCGCGGGATCGAGATGTGCGTCCCCCGCTGTCCGAAGAACCGTGCGACCAGGTTCTCCGCGACCTCGTGACGGTAGCTCGCCGTCGATCGCACGTCGTCGATCGGCTGGATCGCCGCACGCATCGCCGCACGTGCCGCATCGGCGGCCTGGTTGCCGATGTGAAGACCGACCACCGCCTCCTCGACCTCCGGGATCCGGATCGGACGATCGGCGATCGCGCCGAACGCGACCCGCGCCGACACCACCGCGCCGCCGTCGACGACGATCGCGGCGGCCCCCATCACCTTCGAGATCGACTGCGCGCGCCGCGTGCCCACCTTGCGCCACATCAAGCTGGTCGTCGTGTCGGGCAGTGGCAGATGCGCGGCGACGATCAGCTCGTACGGCGCGAGCATCGTGGTGCGGTATCCGGTGCAGAACTCCGCGTACGGGATTCGCCGGTGGCCGGTCGGGGACGCGACCTCGATCTCGGCGTCGAGCGCGAGCAGCGCCGGCAAGCTATCGCCGACAGGCGACGAGGTACCGACGTTACCGCCGAGCGTGCCGCGCGCCTGGATCTGGAGCGCACCGATCTCGCGCGCCGCGAGTGCCAGCGGCGCGAGGCGACTGGCGATCACCGCGTGGTTCTCGACTTCCCACCACGTCGCGCCGGCGCCGATCGTCACCTTGTCGCGATCGGCGCGGATGAAGCACAGCTCCGGCAGCCGCCACAGATCGATGATCCCCGCCGGGTCGGGCCGGTGGTTGGCGTTGACCATCAGGTCGGTCCCACCGGCGAGCACCATCCAGTCGGGATGCTCGGCACGGGCCTCGACCGCTTCGCGCAGCGTGCGCGGGCGCAGGTACTCGGTCACGACGAGCCCTCCGGTTCCTTCTCGGCCTGCCCGGCTCGCGCCGCGTCGACGATCGCGTCGACGATCAGCTGATACCCGGTGCAGCGGCAGATGTTGCCGGCGAGCAGCTCGCGGATCTTCGCGCGCGCCTCGGGGGCGCCGACGTCACCGACGAGCTGGTTGTCGACGACGTGGGCCGCGCACACCGCGATGCCCGGCGTACAGATCCCGCACTGCGCGCCGCCGTCCTTGACCAGCGCGGCCTGGACCGCGTGCAGGGTGTCGCCGTTAGCGAGTCCCTCGACGGTGACGACCTCGCGATCGCGGCACTGCCCGATCGCGACCAGGCACGAGTTCACGGGCTCGCCGTCGAGCATCACGGTGCACGCCCCGCACTCGCCCTCGCCGCACCCTTCCTTGGTGCCGGTCAGCCGCAGGTCCTCGCGGAGCACGTCGAGCAAGCGCTTCCACGGTGACACGTCGGCGTGGCGGCGTTGTCCGTTGACGCGAAGATCGATCCTCACGACGGCCTTCCCTTCGCGCGATCGCGCAACGCCGCGGCGATGGTCTCGGGCGACAGCGGTAACGCATCGAACGGCACGCCGAGCGCATCCTCGACCGCGTTGGCGACCGCGGCCGCGGGACCGTCCATCGGGATCTCGCCGACGCCCTTGGCGCCGGACGGGCCGAACGGATACGGCACCTCGACGATGATGGTCTCGAGCTCCGGTGCGTCGGCGAACGTGGGAACGATGCAGTTGGTCATGTTGGCGTTGGCGACCCGGCCTTCCTTGTAGATCACGTTCTCGAGCACCGCCCAGCCGAGCGCTTGTAGCGTGCCCCCTTCGATCTGTCCTTTCACGATCGACGGGTTGATCGCCTTGCCGACGTCGACCGCTTGCACGCAGCGTTCGATCGCCACCTCGTAGGTATCGAGGTCGACCGCGACGTCGACCAGGCACGCCGCCCACCCGAACACCGGATACGCCGAGCCCGTGTAGGTGTCGTCGTCCCACTGGATGCCGGGCGGTGGCTCGTAGGTGACCGTCTCGGCGAGCTCTCCGGCGTCCGCGAAGTGCGCGCGCGCCATGTCCTCGAGCGATCCGGTGACCTCGTGCTTTCTCGCCCACGCTTCGAGCTCGGTCTTGAGCTTCCGCGATGCGTGATCGACCACGCCGCCGACCACCATGCAGGTGCGGCTCGCGACCGTCGGTCCCGAGTCGGGTACCTCGGCCGTCGACGGATCGATCACGGTGACCAGCGCCGGATCGACACCGAGCGCACCCGCGGCGATCTGCGTGAACATCGTGATCGCCCCCTGGCCGATGTCGGTCGAGCTCGATCGCACCTCGAACCCCTTGGCGGTGGCCGCCACCGTGGCGCGCCCCGCGAGCTTCTGCTCGCCCGACCCGGTGAACCCGGCGCCGTGGAAGTAGAACGCGTAGCCACGACCGCGCCGGATCGTCGAACCCGACGAGCTCGTGCCGTCGCGCTCGGGGCGCGGACCGGCGACCTTCGCGATCTCGTCGAGCACCTGGTCGCTGCCGACCGAGATGCCGAGTACCTGGCCGGTCGCGGTGGTGTCACCGGAGCGCAACGCGAGCCGGCGGCGCAGCGCGAACGGCTCCTCGCCGAGCTCGCGCGCGAGCTTGTCGATCTGACGTTCGTACGGGAACGTGGTCTGCGGTGCCCCGAATCCGCGGAACGCACCGTGCGGCGGGTGGTTGGTCGCGACCGCGCGGCCGCGCACGCGCACCATCGGGCAACGATACGGACCCGCCGCGTGGAGCACGCCACGCGACAGCACCACCGGCGACAGCGTCAGATAGGCGCCACCGTCGATCACGCAGTCGACGTCGATCGCGATGATGTCGCCGGCCGAGTCGACCGCGAGCCGGTGTCGCGTGCGCGAGGGATGGCGCTTGGTGGTCGCGGCGATGTCCTCGTCGCGGTCGTAGACGATCTTGACCGCGCGATCCGCCTTCTTCGCGATCGTCGCGCAGTGTGCGGCGAGCATCGACGGGTACTCCTCCTTGCCGCCGAATCCGCCGCCGGTCACCGACTGCGTGATCACGACCTGGTCGTCGCCGCAGCCGAGGAAGTGCTTCATCGCCTTGTGCACGTAGTACGGGCACTGCATCGAGCCGACGATGTAACAGCGGCCGTCGCGCCACTCGGCGAGCATCGCCTGGGGCTCGATGTACATCTGCTCCTGCGCCGTCGTGGTGTACGTGGAGTCGACGATGCGGGCGGCGCGGGCGAACACGCCCTCGAACGTGACGTCGTCGCTGTGGCCCTTGCGGATCAGGAACTGCTTGAACACGTTGTCGTCGCCGTACAGCGGCTGCGCCAGCGCGAGCGAGTCGTCGATCGTGAACACGGCCGGTAGCCGGCGGATCTTCGGCTTGATCGCGTCGCGCGCCGCGAACGCCAGTGCGCGGGTCGGGGCGGCGACCACCGCGAGCGGTTCGTCGACGTGCTTGACCTCGCCTCCGATCGGAACGAACGCGACCTGGTCGTCCTCGATCAACCGGATCGCGTTGGCACCGGGGATGTCTTCGGCGGTCGCAACCACGACCTTGGACCAGTCGAAGGCGGGGTCGAAGTCGAGGGCCTCCAGCACGCCGTGCGCGATCTGAGACCGCACGGTGGCGCCGTGCCACGCGTGGGGGGCGTCGATATCGTCGAGGTAGTGCGCTCGACCGGTAACCTTCGCGACACCGTCGACCCGCGGCAATGACTGGCCGACGGGCGCGGTGGGGGGTGGGCGGTCCATCCGCCCGATTCTACTTCCTGTGGACCGAGGGCGCCGCGAACGGGCTCCACATCTTCCGATTCCCGCGCACCGCCCGGAGCGCCAGCTCCTCGAACACGAGGCGGCCGCTCGGACCGAGGATGAGGCCCGTCGGCAGGCCGAAGAAGCTGTCGAAGGAGGACAGCACCACGGCGCGCACCGCGTCGTACCCACCCGGCACCTTGGCGGTGGTCAGGCTGAGGATATCCTGGGTGTCGTCGGTCGCCAGCGGCGTGAACACGTCGTCGGGCGCCGGCAGCTGGGGGAACACCGCGCTGGTGGTGTCGCCCGGGGCGACCAGCTCCCACTGCCAGAACGTGACGTTCTGCTGTGCGTCGGTGCGCTGGAACTGACCGAACACGCGCACGAAGTCGGGCTGCTGACCGGCGCTGTCGGCGGTCCACGTCACGCCGTTCGACGTGAAGTCCCACGTCGGCGCCGACTGGTACTCGTTGAGGAACACGTCGGTCGCCGAGAACGCGTAGGAGGTGCTCGCAGGTCCCCAGTCGACCACGGACGGAAGCCCGTTGGCCGATCCGAAGAACCGCGACAACGTCACCTGGGTCGCGTTGGCGATCACGGGGCGTTGCACCCCGGTGATCGATGCCGCGTTGCTGGTGACGGCGGCGCTGTTGAAGGTGTCGAACGCGACGCCGTGTGGCCCGAGCTGGAAGCCCCCGGCCTGGAGGCTGGCGACGCTGTCCGGCAGGTTCGTGAAGTCGAACGACGCCGACTCGGTGTCGACATAGGTCTCGCCGGTGAGATCGATCGTCGCGCCATCGCTGATCGCGACGTTGGGCTTGAAGAACGCCTTGATCGGGTGGCTCCCCTGGTCGCGCCCGACCACGGTGAAGTCGGTGGTCGCCCCGCACCCGAACAGCGTGACCGTGGTGCCGCCGCTACCGATGCCGTTCGTGATGTCGGTGCTGCCCGAGCACGGCGTGTGAACCTCGTACGACACCGCGGTCTGGCTCGGGTCGAGTGACGCGAGGATCGTCAAGCTGGTGCCGTTGACGTTATCCGGCTGCGCGAGTACCAGCTCGTCACCCGGCTTGACGCCGGAGAACGTCGTCAGTGCGCGCGCCGCGATCCCGAGCTGCGCCGGAAACGCGTCGATCGCGGTGACGAACCCTCCCGGCTCCATGGTCGCGGACGCCACGCCGCTGGCATCGGTCGTGGTCGCGGACACCAGCGACGAGTCGGCGTTCTGGAAGTACACCGTGACGTTTGCCTGCGGCGTCGTACCCACGGTGATCGTCAACTTGACGAGACCGGCGGTCGGCGCGTCGGGCGTATCCGGCCGCGGCGCTGCATCGGGGATCGGCTTGACCAGGTTGTCGCCACCGCAGGCCACGAACGCGAGTGAGAGGAACAGGGGAAGGCTACGCATGAGGCGGCGATGATACTACGATGGCCACGTGCGACACCGTGCGATCGGCGACACCGAGGTACCCGTCGTCGGCGTCGGGAACCTCGACGTCTCGATCGCGCACGGTCGCGGTCTGACCACGAACGACGTCCGTCGCGCACTCGACGAAGCCCTCTCGCACGGCGTCACCCTCGTCGAAGCGTCCGAACCCGAAGCCGAGAAGCTGTGCGGAGATGCGATCCGCGGGCTGCGACTTCGCGACAAGGCGATCGCGATCACCCACGTCCCTCCGGTCTCCCGCAGCCCGAAATCGAACCTCGCACACCTCCCACCACTCCACGTGCAGACGTGCGTCGAGGTCACGCTACGTGCGACCCGATTCGAAGTGCTCTCCCTGGCGATGCTCCCGCTGTCCGCGACGGTCACGTCGCGCGCGTGGCCGGAGCTCGCTGGCACCTGCGCCCGGCTCGTCCGCGAGGGCAAGGTGCTGCGATGGGGTGCGCTCCTCGAGCTGCCCGATGATCGCGACACGTGCGATCGCGAGCTCGAGGCCGCGGCGAAGCTCGCGGAGCCGTTCGTCGCGCTGTCGATCACGTTCTCCGCGTGCGATCGCCGCGCACTTCCCCTGCTCGCGGGCGAGCTCCCGGTGTTCGCGCGCACGCCGTTTGCCGGTGGCGCGCTCGCCGGTGCGCTCGGCCCCGGCATGCGGCTCGGCGGACACGACGAACGCAAGGCGATCGACGCGGGCACGCTCGAACGCATCGCCGCCGGCCTCGCGCGCCTGTCGCCGCTGGTGCGCGACGTTCCCGCCGCCGCGCGATCGTGTGATGCCGGCCGCGAGATCCTCGAGCGCGACCCGCGCCGCGACGACATCGAGGTCACCGACGTCGCCGAGCTCGCGCTGCGCTACGCGATCGATCGCGGCGCGATCGCGATGCCGCGCCTGCACCGCGCCGAGCACGTCGCCGGCGCGATCGCCGCGGCGACCGCGTCGCCGCTGCCGAGCACGACGCTCGACGACATCGAGCGCCTACTCGAATCGCGGTAGGTGGGCAGCCGAGAAACTGGACACCTGAACGGATTCGCAGTATCACGATTGCCGTGAAATCCCGCGACACTGCGAACCCGCTCCCTCGTTTTCGCGACGTCGCCGTGGCCTACGACGAGGGCGAGGCGCCGCTGTCCGCCGTCACGATCATCGACGACCGCTCGCGCTCGATCCTGAGCAAGAACGACTCGCCCGACCTCGGGTTCTCGTACAGCGTCAACCCGTATCGCGGATGCCAGTCGGCATGCGCGTACTGTTTACACGGCGACACGCAGATCTTGATGGGCGATTCCCGTACCAAGCGACTCGCGGAGCTCGAGGTTGGGGAGGAGATCTTCGGAACGACCGCAGGCGAGCACCGCCGGATCTACACGCGCACGCGCGTGCTGGCGCACTGGAGGACTTCGAAGGTCGCATACCGCGTCACGCTCGCGGACGGTACGGAGCTTATCGCTAGCGGAGACCATCGCTTCCTCACCGAACGTGGCTGGAAACACGTGGCTCCATCGAGCGACGGTCAACGTCCGCACTTGACCACGAACAACTCACTGATGGGGACTGGCTGGTCGGCGACCCCAGCGGAGGTGAACACCGACTATCAGCTCGGCTACCTGTGCGGAATGATCCGCGGCGACGGCACGCTCAAGCGCTACGACTACGGTGGACGCCGACGGCAAAGCGACGTGCAGTACCACTTCCGGCTCGCTCTCGTAGACCTCGAAGCGCTCGAGCGTTCTCGTCGGTTTCTATGCGACCTCGGGGTGCCGACACGCGAATGCGATTTCGGCGTCGGGCCCAGGTGCCGGCCGATGCGAGCAATTCGAACCCACGCACGTTCGGGGTTCGAACGGATCACCGAGCTGATCCGCTACCCCGACAAACCAACGACCCAGTGGCGTCTCGGGTTCCTCGCCGGCGTGTTCGACGCGGAGGGATCGCGACACGAACATGTCGTTCGGTTCGCGAACATGGATCGTACGATGATCGATCTCATCCATGGCTCGCTGGAGGAGCTCGGGTTCGACTCGGTCATCGAGACCCTGGAACGCGGCGATCGCTCCATGCACTACGTGCGGTTGCGCGGAGGGAGGAAGGCTCACCTCCGCCTGTTTCATGCGACGGCACCCGCGATCACGCGCAAGTGGGAACTCGAAGGGGCAGCGGTCCAGTCGACGGTCGATCTCCGCGTCGTCTCGGTCGAGCGACTCGGATCGATGCAACTGTTCGACATCACGACCGGGACGGGCGATTTCTTCGCCAATGGTGTCGTCAGCCACAATTGCTATGCACGACCGACGCACGAGTATCTCGATCTCGGCGCCGGCACCGACTTCGACACCCAGATCGTCGTCAAGCGCGAGGCGCCGGAGCTCCTGCGCGCGGCGTTCGATCGACCGAGCTGGCGCGGCGAGCTGGTGATGTTCTCGGGCGTGACCGATTGCTACCAGCCGGTCGAGAAGGAGCTCGAGCTGACACGGCGCTGTCTCGAGGTCTGTCTCGAGTACAAGAACCCGGCGACCGTGATCTCGAAGCACGCGCTGGTCGAGCGCGACATCGATCTGTTCGTCGCGCTCGCGCGCGAGGCGCAGTTCCGCATGACGGTTAGCCTGGCGTGGACCGACAACGAGCTCGCGCGCGCGATCGAGCCGTGGGCGGCGTCGCCGGATCGTCGGTTCAAGGTGATCGAGCGCATGGCGAAGGCCGGCGTCCCGGTCGGCGTGATGTGCGCGCCGATCATTCCGGGGCTCAACGACAGCCAGCTGGTCGGCGTGCTCGAGCGCGCCGCGGCCGCCGGCGCGAAGTGGGCGGGCTGGACGCTCTTGCGACTGCCGGGAGCCGTGAAGCAGGTGTTCGGCGATCGCGTTCGCGAAGCGCTGCCGCTCGCCGGCGAGAAGATCTTGCATCGGATCCGCGAGACCCGCGGTGGCCAGCTCTCCGATGCACGGTTCTTCGCGCGCGCCCGCGGCGAAGGACCGTACGCGGAGATCATCGACACCATGTTCGACACCACCGTGCACCGCCTCGGCCTGAACCGCCGCGAGGACGACCCGGTGGATCGCGCACCGACGACGTTCTGCCGCCCACCGAAACCGAGCGCGCAACTGTCCCTGTTCTGATTCGCGCCGAAACCACGGATCCGGTACCATCATCGTCATGGCGTCGAGTGGTCGCGAGCTCGGTTTCGGACTGCCGCCCTCGCTCGGGAGAGAGCCGGTGTTCGAGCTCGCTCGCGAGTTCGCCGACGTGCTCTACGACGCGAAGTTCACGTCGGTCGTTCCGTACAAGACCTACGAGGCGCTCCAGCAGGCGCTGTACACCGGCGACATCGCCGCGGCCTGGGGACCGCCGCTGATCTGTGCACGCGCCGAGGTCCAGGGTGGGTGCGTCGCGCACCGCGCGATCCGCAGCGGCTCGACGACCTATCGTTCGGCGTTGCTCAATCGCCGCCAGGATCGCTGGGACCTCGACGTGATCAAGTCCGGCGGGTTTCGGCCGCGCGTGGTGTGGGTCGACGAGTGGTCGATGGCCGGCTACCTGCTGCCCCGCGCCCTGCTCCGCCGCGAAGGGATCGAGCGCAACCACATCCTCAACGAGCGCTTCCTCGGCTCGTACACCGCGTGCTTCGACTCGCTCGGCGAGTACGACGCCGATCTCACCGCATCGTTCATTCGTTCCTCCGGCGGGCTCGAGACGATCTGGGGCGACCGCACGGATCGCCTGCAGATCCTCGCGCTGTCCGACGAATCGCCCAACGACGGCATCGTGATTTCGCCGCGGATCCCGGGCGAGCGCGCCGAGACGCTGCGCGTGAACTTCCAGCGCTTGCTCGCCGACCCGCGCGCGCACGGCATCCTGTGCACGGTGTTCGACGTCGAGGGCTTCGACGTGCCACCACCCGGGACCTACGCATCGCTGCTCGACGTCATCGAGATCCCGATCACGGGATCGCCCGACGACATCGACACCGCCTCGTAGGCGGTCTAGGACAGCGCGATCCAGATCAGGCCGACGACGGCAAGCACGGCGATCGCCGCGGCGACCATGCGGACGGCACCGAACGGCGAGCCCGGGACCTCGAGTGTTGGCTCGGGAGGCCGCGGTCGTGGCCGTGGTAGCGCCGGTTTGGATCGCGCCTCGGGCGTGACCGCATCCCCGCGCAGGTGCTGCTCCGCCGGATCGCGAAACACCAGCTCGATGTTGCCGGCCTCGATGCGCGCTCCGTCGGACAGCAGCGTCGCCCCGTCGACCAACACCCCGTCGACGCGCGTGCCGTTCTTCGATCCGAGGTCCCGGATCGAGACGCCGTCCCAGTCGCGCACCAGCTCGACGTGCTCCCGCGACAGGTCGCCGTCGAGGATCCGCCAGGTCGCGCCGTCGCCCCGCCCCACGATCGTGGGGCGCGACCCCGGCGCGGGGAGATCGCGGCGCGACGGCGCGCCGGGCCCCTTCACCAGCTCGACCACGGGGGCCGCCGCTCCGCCGAGCAGGTTGCGCACGAGCTCGCGCGCCAGGCTGGCCGTGCGGACCGGCGAGGCCGCCACCGCATCGGACGGCGCCGGCTCGATCCGCACGCGGTAGTTGCCGAGCTCGAGCTCGATGCCGTCGTCGATCGGGCCGCCCTCGCCGGGGGCGCACCGCCGCACGGCACCGTCGGCCACCAACCCGACCTCCGCGATCGCCACCCACGAGTCCCCCGCGATCCGCACGTGTGCTTCCTCGGCTGCCGCGCCCGGCAACCGCAAGCGCGCACCGCCGCCGCTCCCGATCACGACGTCGCCGTCGAGATCGAGCGGAGGCAATGCGGGCTGCCCGCGCTCGGTGACCTGGTATCGCTTCACGCCGCTACTTCACCGCCGCGCGCGCGGCGTCCGCCTTGTACCGATAGTAGCGCTCGAGCACCGTCTTCAAGTACTTCCGCGTCGACGAGAACGGCGGCACCGTGTAGCCGTATTTCATCACCGACCCGAGGCCGGCATGGTAGCCGGCGATCGTCAGCACGATGTCGCCGTCGACGCGATTGGCGAGCCAGCGCAGAAGGCGCGTCCCGGCCATGATGTTGGAGCGCGGATCGAACACGTCGCCGACGATCCCCATGTCGACCTCGACCTTGGGGTGGATCTGCATCAAACCCTTGCAGTTCATGTTCGACACCACGTGGGGGTCGTAGTCGCTCTCGGTCTTGATGATCGCCCGGATCAGCGGAACCGGGATGCGATAGAGCTGGGAGGCCTCGAGGATGAACGGGTCGTAGCGGTGGAACCGCTCGGCCGAGGTGTCGGTCGCGGGCACGGTGTCGCAGCTCGGGCACGCCCCGCGGCGAGCACTCGCCTTGGACCCGCGCTCGGGACGAGACACCAGCACCTTCCTCCACTTGCCCGCCCCGTTCCCGCGCGGGCGGACGTTGGTGAAGTGGACCACCCCGTCGCGGTCGGTCCAGGAGTAGATGTCGGCCCGGACCGTGGCCATCCCCAGTGCGCTCAGCGCGACGGCTGCCAGCGTGACCAGTGCAAAACGCCCCACCGATTCGAGGGTAGCTCGCATCCGACAGTCCGGGAATTCTTTGTATGGTTGTCACGCGAATGGTTCAAGAAACCGATTACCTCGTCGTCGGGTCGGGCATCGCCGGGTTGAACTTCGCCCTGCTCGCCGCCGATCACGGCCGGGTCGTGGTGGTCACCAAGAAGAGTCCGGCCGACACCAACACCAACTGGGCGCAGGGTGGCGTCGCCGCCGTGCTCGGCAAGGACGATAGCTTCGAGCGCCACATCGAGGACACGCTGGTCGCCGGCGATGGCCTGTGCGATCGCGACGTCGTCGAGCTGTGCGTCGAGGACGGCCCGCGCGAGGTCGAGCGGCTGATCGAGCTCGGCGTGCGCCTCGATCGCAACGCCAAGGGCGAGTTCGATCTCGGTCGCGAGGGCGCGCACACCCGCGACCGCGTCGTCCACTGGGAAGACATCACCGGCCGCGAGATCCAGCGCGCGCTGCTCGCGGCCGTGGCCTCGCATTCCAACATCACCGTGCTCGACGAGCACATCGCGATCGACCTGTTGTCGATGGCCAAGTACGGTGGCGACCCCGCGTGCTTCGGAGCCTACGTGCTCGATCGGCGGTCCGGCGAGGTCCACACGATCTGTGCTCGCGCCACCGTGCTGGCCTCGGGCGGCACCGGCAAGGTCTACGTCTATACGTCGAACCCCGACGTCGCGACCGGCGACGGCATCGCGATGGCCTACCGCATCGGCGCCGCCGTGTGCGACCTCGAGTTCGTCCAGTTTCACCCCACCGTGCTCTACCACCCGATGGCGCGGAACTTCCTGCTGTCCGAGGCGATGCGTGGCGAGGGCGGGATCCTGAAGCTCGCTAGCGGCGAGACCTTCATGGAGAACTACCACCCGATGAAGTCGCTGGCGTCTCGCGACATCGTCGCGCGCGCGATCGACAACGAGCTCAAGAAGTCGGGTGCCGACTCGGTGGTGCTCGACATGACGCATCTCGATCCCGACTTCGTGCGGCACCGGTTTCCGCACATCGCCGAGCACTGCATGTCACTCGGCATCGACGTCACCACGCAACCGATCCCGGTGGTGCCGGCCGCGCACTACATGTGCGGGGGAATCAAGACCGACAACAACGGCGCCACCACGGTCGAGGGGCTGTTCGCGATCGGCGAGTGCGCGTTCACCGGTCTGCACGGCGCCAACCGCCTGGCCTCGAACTCGCTGCTCGAGGGCATGGTGTTCTCGACACGCGCTGCCGCCGCGGTCAAGGACACCGTGCGCCACCGGCCATCGCAGGTCGCGCGGTGGTCGTCGGGAGATGCCACCGACTCCGACGACGCGATCGTGGTGTCGCTCAACTGGGAAGAGATCCGACGCTTCATGTGGTCGTACGTCGGCATCGTGCGCTCCAACAAACGGCTCGAACGCGCACGCCGGCGGATCGAGAACGTGCGCGAGGAGATCCGTCAGTACTACCTGGACTTCAAGGTCACCAACGACCTGATCGAGCTCCGCAACCTCGCGCTGGTCGCCAACCTGATCATCGAATCGGCGCGCCGTCGCAAGGAATCGCGCGGCCTCCACTACACCCTCGACTATCCCGACAAGCTCCCGCGCGCGGAGCACTCGGAGATCCAGTTGACCAACGGTCCGGCCAGTAAGTAGCGGGACTGGGCTGACTTTCACACTCCCCCGAGTCAACAACCGTTCACAGATCTCCCCGAAGCCGACCGCGAAGCGGCCACTTGCGGGGCGTTGAATCTCCAAGTACCTCATCCGTCCACCTGGCATCTGCCTCGCACGTATTGCGAGACATACTCCTCGCTACCGGATCTTGACGGACGGCCACGTAGCGCGGGGGGCCACCGAGGCATGGTGTCTCGGTGGCTTTGCTATTTTCGGCCCCACGGGCGCGCCGGGGTTTCGGGGTGCTAGTGTTCGGGCAATGCGGAGTACGTGCGTGGTGGTCGCCCTGGCCCTGGGCCTGGTCTCGGGCGCGTGCCGCGGGCCGCGCGCCCCGACGACCCCGGCATCCGATGGCGTCCGCGCCTACCTCGCTGCCCTCAAGAGCGACGACCCGCACGATGCCTACCGCCTGCTCACGGACTCGACCCGCCGCGAGGTCAGCTACGACGAGTTCGCCAAGGAGTGGAAGACCAGCGCGAAGGAGCGCGCGTGGCAGGCACGGGTGCTCGAGCAGAGCCTCAAGGGCAACCCCGATGTCGGCGAGCGCGCGCTGATCAGCTTCTCCGACGGCAAGCTCGTCCAGCTCGAGCTCGAGGGCTCGACCTGGCGGCTCGAGTCCGAGCTGGTCAGCCGGTCGCGTGCGAAGCGACCGCGCGACGCGATCCGGCTGTTCGCCGATGCGGTGACCCGGCGCGACGTGTCGGCCGTGCTCGGGATCCTGACGCAGCGCCGCCGCGAGGGCATCGCGCGCCAGGTCGAGGGCTTCATCGCCGGCATCAGCAAGCACGTCAACGGCTCGCTCGACGAGTTCACCGATCGCGCCGAGCTGCGTTGGGACGAGAACGGGATCCAGTACCGGATCGTGCTCCTCAAGGAGGACGACGAGTGGCGGATCGACGACATCTACATCCGTCCCAAGCCCAAGGACGAGGACGCCGACCCCGACGACGAAGACGAGGACGAGCTCTAGGAGCCCGCTCGCAAGCTCGCGCTGGGCCCGCGGATACGTCGGATCGCGATACCGTGGGAGCATGAGCTCCTCCGACGACACGACCGACCTGCACGGCACGGTGCCCGCCACGGGAACCGTCGACGAACGGTCCCTCGGTCGCAGGGGCAAGCACGACGACCCGATCACCGAGCGCCCCGAGCCTCCGGCCCTGATCGCGTCGCGCTACAAGACGGCGCGCCGGATCGGCAAGGGCGGGATGGGAGAGGTCATGCTCGCGCGCGACGAGCAGGTCGGTCGCGACGTCGCGATCAAGCGGATGCGGGCCGCGCGTCCGAGCGAGCGCCAGATCCAGCGGTTCCTGCGCGAGGCCTCGATCCAGGGCCGCCTCGAGCACCCGGCGATCGTGCCGGTCCACGAGATCGGGCACGACACCGACGGCCTGCCGTTCTTCGTGATGAAGAAGCTCGCGGGAACGACGCTCGCGGCAATTCTCGAACAACGACGCACGTCGTCCCCCGGATCCGACAAGCAACCGGCGTTCACGCTACAGAAGATCCTGCGCGCGTTCGTCGAGGTCTGCCTCGCGGTCGAGTTCGCGCACGTCCGCGGCGTCGTCCACCGCGATCTCAAGCCCGAGAACATCATGCTCGGCGACTTCGGCGAGGTCTACGTGCTCGACTGGGGTGTTGCCAAGATCACCGACGAGCACGACGACGAGCTCTCGGACGTCGACTCGAGCGGCGGCTCGGGCGAGCACGCCACGATCGTCGGCACCTCGATCGGCACACCGGGCTACATGGCTCCCGAGCAGGTGCGAGGTCAGGCCGACATCGACGGCCGCGCCGACGTCTACACCCTCGGCTGTCTGCTCTACGAGATCCTCGCCGACACGCCACTTCACCCGCGTGGCTACGAGGGGATGCAAAGCGCGCTGTTCATGTTCGACAACCGGCCGTCGCGGCGCGCTCCCGACCGCGCGATCCCGCCGGAGCTCGACCGGTTGTGCGCGGAGGCGACCCAACCCGAGCGCGAGCTGCGGGTCCAGACGGCGCGCGAGCTCGGCGATCGCGTGCAGGAGTTTCTCGACGGTGACCGTGACCTCGCGACCCGCCGCACGCTGGCACGCGAGCACCTCGAGCGCGCACGCGAGGCGTTCGAGGCAGCGACCGGCGACAAGCGGGATCCGGATCAACGCAGCGTGGCGATGCGCGAGGCGGCGGCCGCCCTCGCCCTCGATCCGGCACACCGCGGTGCCGCCGAGCTGGTCGGGCGACTGATGATCGAGCCGCCGCGCACCACGCCCAAGGAGGTCGAGGACGCGATCGCGGCGGACGACATGCGCGCCGCCCGAACCACGGCATTGGCCGGGCTGATCGCCCTCGCGACCGGATTCGCGTTCGCACCGCTTTTGTTGTGGATGGCTCCCGACGGCGGACCGTGGCTCGCCGTGCTCGGTGCCGCGATGCTGCTGGGCTGCGCGGTGTCGTACTACAACCTGAAGGCCGCGCAGCCACGACCCGGGGCGGTGGTGATCTGCAACGCCCTGATCGTCGCGGTGATCGCGCACGTCTACTCGCCGGTCCTGATCGCTCCCGGGCTCGCAGCAGCGGTCGCGATCGCGCTCGCGTTCACGCCGCGACAGTCGTGGCTGTCGTCCGGCAAGGCGATCGCGATCTCGCTATGCATCGCGATCCTGGTGCCGCTCGGGCTCGAGCAACTCGGATGGATCCAGTCGACCATGCGGATCGATCCCACCGGGGGCGTGCATTTCACGCCACCCGGCATCGGCGATGCGACCACGCCGGTGCTGGTCGTATCCACGCTCTACATCGCGGGCCTGATCGTCGGCGCATCGCTCATCGCCGACCTGCTTCGCGCGCGAAACCGCGCGTCGCACCGCGCCTTGGTGATGCAGGCGTGGCAACTGCGACAGCTCGTGCCGGAGGTGTGAGCTACTCGAGCGGCCCGACGGCCGACAGCTTGCCGCGCTCGCGGTACATGCGTTCGATCGTGCGTTGCAAGATCGCTTCGCTGATCTCGACTCCGGCACCACCCGCGACGTAGGCGGCGCGCTCGCACGCAACCTTGATGAAGCCACCCGAGAGCTCGTACCGCTCGGACAGCTCGCGAAAGTCGATGCCGCTCGCCGAGCGTGTCGAGAGGGTGCGTTGCCATAGCTCCGCGCGCATCTCCGGGCTCGGAAAGCTGAAGAACACGTCGTAGGTGAACCGGCGCTTGAACGCCTGGTCGATCGCGCCGGTCAGGTTGGTGGTCAGGATCGTGACGCCGTTGAACCGCTCGAGACGCTGCAACAGGTAGTTGGTCTCGAGGTTGGAGTAGCGGTCGTTGCTGCTCTTGACCTCGGAGGTGCGCTTGCCGAACAGCGAGTCGGCCTCGTTGAACAGCAGGATCACGTGGCCCGGTTCGGCGGCATCGAACACGTCGGACAGGTTCTTTTCGGTCTCGCCGAGCCACTTCGACACCACCTGCGACAGATCGATCTCGTAGATGTCGAGTCCGAGCTGCTTCGCGAGAACGGTGCCCGACATCGTCTTGCCGACACCGGGGTGACCGGAGAACAGCACCGATAGCCCCTGCGCCCCGCGTAGCTTGAACTCCTGGCGGATCCGGCTGCGCTGGCGCGCGGCGGCGACGATCTCGTGGAGGGTGGCACGGGTATCGTCATCGACGACCAGGTCGTCCAGATCGAACGGCGTCGGCAGCCGCTTGCCGAGTCGACTGATCCGCTGGTGCAGCTGCGCGGCGACGGCATGATCGAGCTCGACGGGACCGGGCGTGTGGCCCTCGGTGGTCTCGGCGCTCGCAGCCTGCGCGGCCGCGACGATCACGCCACCCGGGATCGCGAACCGTTGCGACAGCCCCTCGGCATCCGCGACACCGAGCGACGGCACCGTGCGCTGCCACAGCGCCACGCGCGCGTCGAGCGTGGGGACCTCGACGGTGAGGTGTACGACCGGCCGCTGGGTGATGCGCGGCAACCGGTCGCGACAGATCGTGATCGCCACCGGACCGCTCCACTCTCCGACCAGCGCATCGAAGAACCCGGGAAGCTCGTCACCTGTCGCATCGCGCCCGAGCGCGTCGTCGACCTCGACGATCGCCGGGATCGCATCGAGCAGCATCAGCTCGCGAACCAGAGCACGCACCGTCCAGCTCTGCTGCGCGGCAGGTTGTGCGGCCAGCTGCCTGGCGTCGATCGCGAGCAGCGGCTTGTTCCACTGCCCCGCGGCGATCTGGAGCAGCAGCCGCTTGCCGTTACCTCGCTGCCCCTGCACCGCCAGTACGACCTCGCTCGAGCGCAGCGCGTTCGCCGCGCGCTCGAGCACCACGGCGGGAAACGATCCGGAGGCGGCACCCGTTCGCAGCTGCGCCACGACGGCGAGCTCGGGATCGAGATCGGAACCGGTGTCGTCGAGCAGGTACATGAGCCGGGTCGCGGCGCGCAGCTTGCGATACATCAGCGACGCCGACGGAGCCCCCGCGGTCGACACCTCGACCAGCTGGTAACGCACGAGCGGCGACAATGGCGACAGGTCCCGCGCCATCAGCGGCCGGGTCTGCGGCGTGTCGTAGACCAGCAGGGACAGCAAGCGCCCGTCGAGCCCGCTGCACGTCGCGTCGCGTGCGAGGTAGCGATACGCGGCCATCAGGTTGGGATCGATCTCGGGCAGCAGCGCGAACATCAGGGTCGACCACTGCCGCCGGCTGAGCCCGAACACGCGGATCAGGTCGGCGAGCGGCGACAGCCCGGTCCCGATCGTCGCCTCGAGACGCGCCTCGACCTCGCGATGCGCGGCGATCCACTGCTCGAACACCGTGTTCGCGCCGGCGTCGTCGGTACCGGCCGCCGTCTCGCCGCGCGCGACGGCAAAGATCCGCCCCATGTCCTCGGGGCCGACCACGGCGTCGTCGCGCATCTCGGAGGCGGCGCCACCCTCCCGGGACCACCCGAGTCGGATTCTGGTACTCGACCCGCAGCCACGCGCGCCGCAGCTCGTCGAGCACGTGCTCTCCGACGCTGGTGTAACCGTCCCTCACCAGCCCGAGCTTACTGCGTGTACGTGCACTCGCGCAGCACCCAGACCGCACCGCCCGTGCCCGCGCTCGCCTCGCCGGCCGCGCCATGCGCCTCGAACTCGGAGGTCTGCTCGAGCGTGCCCTTGGCGATCACGGCCTCGCGATCCACCTCGGCCGGCCAGCGCTCGAGCCCGAGGCAGTACACGACGAGCCCGCTGTCGGTCAGCACTGCCGGCGCGAGCTTGGCGGTGCGTGCCGTGCCGTGGACCTCGACGGTGCGTCCCGCGTTGGCCGTTGCCGACGCGTCATCCGTGACGGTCGCCGGACCGGCTGGCGCATCCGGGACCGGTGCCGTGGCAGGACCCGACGAGCCGGAGTCCGCGGAGCCGACGGGCACAGCCGAGCCCGATCCGTGGTCCAGCGGCGGTGGGGTCGAGCCGCAGGCGACCAGACCCGCGGCGCACACCAGCGCGACCGCGAGCCGCTTCAGCTCAACTTCCACGTCGGCGACTTGAGTACGAACCGGCCGTCGGGAATGCCGTGGGCGTACTCGCCGGCCGCGTTGACGACATCGTCGCCGGACTCGCGGAACAACAGGCCACTGACCGTGACCTGCTTGCCGTTGTGCGCGCTATCCCAGCGCTCGAGCCCCTCGAGGTAGACCGGCGTGTCGTCGACGAGGACGACGGCGCCGGCCGCCGCGTTACGGGCGACCGAATCGATCGTCACTTGCTTGTTGATATTTTGGTCGAGGTCCATGGCTCAGCCTCAGTGGTTGGCGTGCGTGATCGCCGCCTTGCCCGGATCGTAGTTCTTCGCCAGGGCGATCCCGAACACGATGCGATCGAAGTCGAGGTAGCCCGCGATGAAGTGGTCCTTCGTGCTCTGGTAGACCTTCATCGGGTCCTTCTTGGCCTTGTCCTTGTCCCGGTACTCCATGTGGTTGGCGTGCCAGAAGCTCTGGCTGCTCTCGTCCCACCATCCGTAGTCGAAGTTCACGTAGCCGGGACGCGCGCGGTACTTGTACCCGCTCATGTCGACCTTGCCGGTCTTGGGATCTGGCTTGTACGCCTTGGGGTCGGGCTTCGAGTTGTCGGAGTCCTTCTGGTTGGACCAGAACAGCTGCGCGAACAGGATGTACTCGCCATCCGGCGCTGCCGACGGATTGGTCGCGCGCGTCTCTTCGATCTTCTTGTTCTTCTCGAGCATGATCTTGTGGGCCTGCTCGAACGTGCCGTACGTGGCCTCGGCGTAGTCGAGCGGGTTGCCACCACCGGCGACGTTGTTCGCGGTGAGACCGATGCAGCCGCGCTTGATCGTGTCCTTCATCCCGCCCGTGAGCTTCTTCCCCTGCTCCTTCTCCCACATCTTCTCGTACTGCTCGCGCGAGTACCGGCGCTGGTCGGGATCCTCACCGTACTTCGGCTTCTCGGCGCCCTCGGGGAGCTTCTTGCCGAGCTCGTGACCGAGGAACTGGAGCGGCTTGGACTGGACCGCACCGCCGCCCTTCTTGCCACTCGAGTACGGTGCCAGTAGGTCCGCAGCCGACTTGCCCTGGACCACGCGATCGGCGACCGCGTCGGCGTGTTGCTCGTAGCTATCGCCCGCCTTGCCGACCCCGCCCTTGAGCTGCACGCCACCCTTCTGCTGGACGACGTGCGCCGCTTCGTGTGCCGCCGTGTGCATGTCGGGAGACTGTCCGAACGCGACCGAGTTCCCGCTCGCGTAGGCCTGCGCGCCCAGCGCGCCGGTCGCTTCTCCGGCCGCGCCCCCGACGTGCGCCGAGATCCCGTTGACGGTGTCCGCGTGGTCGTCGCCGAAGCTCGCGGCGATCGCGTCCTTGTGAGGGAGCTCGCCACCATCACCGCTCACGCCGTGCGCGGCGATCGAGTGGGTCTGATCTTCGGCATCTTCCTGATCGAAGGCTTCCTCGCTCGCGCTCGGGCCGGCCGACTTGGCCTGGAACGCCGCTCCGACGGGAGGGATCGCGCCCTTGCTCGTGAACTGGACCCGACTCTTTGCCGGGGTCGACGAGGTCTCGGCACTCTGCGATTCGGACGAAGTCTCGCGCTTCTGTTGGACTTGCTGGTCGTGGGACATGGGACTCCTGCGCCGGGGCTCAGACAGCTTAACCTCTTACGTCCGAGCGCGGGGTATCCCCCCCTCCAGACCACGATCGTTGTTCTCGCTAACCCCGTGACACGGCACCCAATTCCGGGAGCGGGATCAGCGCTTCTTCCCGAAGAACGGCAAGTAGTGTCGGAGTCCGCGGACGGCATTGGTCCAGCCGCCCGCGGCGGCGGCCTCGGGCTTGACCTCTGCGGTAGCCGTCTCCGGCACCAACTCGGCGATCGGCGTGGCCTCGGAGGCTTCCTGGGCGCGCGGGCCGATGCCCTGCGCCTGGCGGACCTCGACCACGCTGCGCGCGAGGACCGTGTGGAGGTCCTTGCGAAGCTGCACCTTCTTGAGCGCGGTCCCGATCTGCCGCGCCATCTCGCGCGTCGACGGGAACCGGGTCTCGACCTTGGCCGACAGCGCGCGATGGATGATCTGCGCGAACGCCTGCGGAACGTCGGAGCGCAGCGGCCGTAACGGCTGCACCATGCATTCGCGCAGCCGCGTGTAGGTCTCGTAGTCGGTCGAGCCGTCGAACAGCTTGCGACCGACCAGCGCTTCCCACAAGACCGAGCCGCAGGCGAACTGATCGGACGCGGGAATCGGACGGCCACCGGCGACGATCTCCGGCGAGAGGTAGCTCATCTTGCCCTTCACGATGCCGGGCTCGGTGGTCTCCTGCGTGCGATCGGCCGCGAACGCGAGCCCGAAATCGATCAGCTTCACCATCCCACGGGTGGTGAGCAGGACGTTGTGCGGTGACACGTCGCGATGGACGATCGGCATCGGCCGACCGTCGTGGCCGAGCCGTTCGTGTGCCGCGGCGAGTCCGCGAAGAATTCCGACCGCGACAGCGGCGACCAGCTCCCACCGTGTGGGTTCGTTGCGACTGAGGTAGTAGCGAGACCAGCTACCCAGATCGATGCCTTCGATCCACTCGAGGATCATGTAGTAGTGCCCGCGGTCGTGGACGAAGTCGTGGACCTCCGCGATGTTCGGAGACTGCAGGATCGATCCGATCCGGGCTTCCTCGACGAACATCGACACGTACGCCGGCTGGTTCGCCAGGTTGCCGTGCATCTGCTTCACCGCGACATCGCGCACGAACCCGGAGTCACCGCGCACGCGACCGCGCCACACATCGGCCATGCCACCACGCCCTGCGATCTCGATCAGCTCGTAGCGGCCCCCGACGATCAGTCCTGGGCGCGGTTCCTCGGCCATGATCCGGACAGTGATCATCGCATAGATCGGTTCGGGTCGATGCCGTGGCTCAAGGTTTCTCCGAGGGGAACGTCGCCGACGTCACGGATACGAACGATGCGACCGAGACGGCGCGAGACAATGATACGCTCCGACAAGTGGAGCCCGACCTGACGCGGTTCTCGGAGGTGGTGGTGCGGGACGACATCCCACTCGACCACGCCGCGTTCCTGATCGGCGCGTGGGATTATCCGCGCCGGGAGCTCGACGCCTACTTCAAGCGGCTCGACACGATCGCTCTCGAGATCGAGCCCGCGATCAAGCGCGCGCCCGATGGTGCCGAACGTGCCCGCGCGATCAGCCACCAGCTATTCGATCGCATGGGGTTCGTCGGCAACACCGACGACTACTACGATCCCCGCAACAGCTTCCTCACCGACGTACTCGACCGCCGCACCGGGATTCCGATCTCGCTGTCGGTGCTCTACGTCGAGGTCGCCCGCCGCGTCGGCGTGCTCGCCCAGGGCGTGAACTTCCCGGGCCACTTCCTCGTGCGCGTCGCGATCGAGGATGCGTGGCTGTTCCTCGATCCGTTCTCCGGCGGGTGCACGATGACGCCGGTCGACCTCGAGACCTTGCTGCGCAAGACCACCACTCCCGATGCCGTGCTCGAACCCGGCGTGATCGCCGCGGCGAGTAAGCGTCAGATCGTGTCGCGCATGCTGGTCAACCTCGCCGGGATCTACGGCCGCAACGGCGATCTGCCCCGCTCGCTCGACGTGCTCGAGCGGCTCGCGATCCTCGAGCCGCAGAACCCGCGGATCCGGCGCGACCTCACGTCGCTGCGCGCGCGCGTCGACGTGCTCAACTAGCCCGTCTATAGTCGCGTCGGTGGCCGATTCCCGCGATCGCGAACCGTTCACGCCTGCAGCCGTCGCGCGCCAACTCGACTACTGCACGTACTGCCCGAAGATGTGCCGGCACGCGTGTCCCGTGTCGACCGCGAGCGGTCGGGAGACCTACATCCCGCAGGTCAAGATGGACCGGCTCAACCGGCTCCGACTCGGACGCGACGAGTGGACCACCGAGGCCACCGACCCGCTGTGGGCGTGCACCGGGTGCCGCCACTGCACGATGTACTGCGAGCACGACAACGAGCCCGGGCTCGTACTCCTGACCGGCCGCGCCACCGCAGTCGCGCGCGGCGTGCCGCATCCCGCACTCGCCAACTACAGCGAGCGGTTCCGCGCACGCGAGCGCCGCCTGGTCGCGCAGCTGGCCTCGGCGTTCGGCGATCACCTCGCGAGCTCGGGCGACATCGGGCTGTGGCCGGGTTGCGACGCGATCGACAAGGGCGCCGGTGACATCGCCGCGGCCCTCGCACTGTTCGAACGCGTCGGCCTCGAGGACGTGCGGCTCGTCGAGGCACCGCAGGCGTGCGCCGGCTACCCGCTACTGGCCGCCGGTCATCGCGATCTGTTTCGCTGGCACGCGGGCCGGGTCGCGTCGTCGCTGCGCGGGTTTCGCAAGATCGCGATCAACTGTTCCGCGTGCCTCTACGCGCTGCGCGCGCAGTACCCCGCCGAGGGCGTCAACCTGAGCACCGAGATCGTGTCGCTCGCCGAGCTGCTGCTCCCCGTGGTCGGCAACCTCGCGTGTCCGATCACCAAGCGCTCGGTCTACTACCACGACCCCTGCTACCACGCGCGCTACAACAACGTCGTCGAGCAACCGCGGCGGGCGCTCAGCCAGCTGGTCGAGGTTCGCGAGCTCGGGTGGAGCCGCGGCGATACCGAGTGCTGCGGTGGTGGTGGTCTGTTGCCCAAGACGATGCCGCTGGTCGCCGACCAGATGGCGAAGCGGCGGCTCGCCGAGGTCAGCGCCACCGGCGGCGGCATGGTGATCACGTCGTGCGCGACCTGCACGTTCATGCTCGAGCGCAACGCGCCGCCGTCGGTCGAGGTGTTCGATCTGGCGACCGCGATCGCTCAGATCTCGGGCACGCCGTTCACGCCGCCCTCGGCGGGCGCGCCGGATCCCGAAGACGTGACGTGATGGCGTACGTCAAGGCGAGTGCGAGGATCGCCTCGGTGGTGCGCGCGGGGTTGCAGCCGCACCTGAAGACGCTCGGCTACAAGAAGGCGTCCCTGACCTGGAGCCTATGCGATCCCGCGCCGATCACCCGTCTCGTGCACGTGCAGCTGTCGCACGGCAATTCGGGTGCACGTGGCAGCTTCGTGATCGAGCTCGGCGTCTATCTGCCCGCGATCGAGAAGCTGGTGTTCTCCCGCCCCATCGCCACGCCGAAGGCCTACCAGTGCACGGCGCGCAAGCGTTTCGGACCGGCGCGCCGCAGCGCCGATCCATGGTGGGAGGTCGACAGTGACACCGACGAGGAAAAGCTCGCGGCTGACGTGGTCGGCAGGTTCCGTTCGGTCGGAGAGCCGTGGCTCACCCGCGCCGCGAACCTCGTGCAGCTCGACGACGCGATCGACAACGATCCGAAGTTCGCCTGGTACCAGGAGCCGCTGGCACCGGTCGCGATCGCGGTGGCCGTCGGTCGTCGCGATCGTGCCGCGACCCGGCTACGCGCGTTGTTCGAAGACGTCTACAACACGCGCCGGGAGCGCGCCGATAGCTTCGGTCCCAAGGACCCCTACGCGCTCGACCTGATCCGCGCCGGGCAGAAGTTTGCCAACAAGCACGACCTGCCGTGGCCCGAGCCCGCGTGAGCTATCTTCCCGATCGGTAAGATAGCGCCAAAAGGTCACCGATTCTGGTGCAATCTTCCCGCTCGGGAATATTCGATGGATCGGGAGGGCATTTCGACGCTATCTTCCCGATCGGGAATGTCGACGCTTCCAGCCACAGAACCCGTCGTCCGAGTCACGTCAAGCGCCGAGATCGGCAAGCTCGTGCGAGCCGCGCGCCTGGCCAACGGACTCGATCAGGTCACCGCTGCGGGTCTCGCTGGCGTCGGCGTTCGGTTCTTGGGCGATCTCGAACGTGGACGGCCGAATCTCCGCATCGCGCTCGTGCTCCAGGTCCTGGAGCGACTCGGAATCTCGGTCTGGCTCGCACCGCGTGCGTGGAAGCCGACGGCGGGTCGATGACCGAGACCCTGTTCGTACACTACGAGCGCCATTGCATCGGGGAGCTGCGTCTTCGCGAACAGCCCGAAGAGCGGTTCTGCTTCCGCTACACACAGGACTGGCGCACGAACCCCGAGGCCTTTCCGATCTCGATCAGCCTGCCGCTCGCCGACGAGGAATACGTCGGCCATGCAGCCCACGCGTTCTTCGCGAACCTACTTCCCGAAGGATCCGCACGGACGGCGGTGTGCCGCCGGCTCGGGGTATCCGAGGGCAACGACTTCGCGTTGCTCCGCGCGATCGGAGGAGAATGTGCGGGGGCGTTGGTGATCACGACCGCCCATACATCGCCCCCCACATCAGAACCCCGCTACGAACAGCTCCGCGACGACCGGCTCCAGCGCCTCGTCACGGATCACGAGCTCGTGCCGCTCTTGCTGGGTGGCCGCGCCACCCGGCTCTCGTTGGCGGGCGCCCAGAACAAGCTGCCCGTAGCGGTACTCGACGGTGTGCTTCACCTCCCGCTCGATACGGCACCGAGCACGCACATCCTCAAGCTGCCCGATCGCCGCCATTCGCACCTCCCCGTCAACGAAGCCTTCGTCATGGGGCTCGCACGTCATGTCGGCTTCGAGGTCGTCGATGCCGAGCTCACCACGCGCACCGATCCTCCGAGTCTTCTGGTTCGTCGGTACGACCGCGTCGCGTCGGAGGATCCATGGCCCGTCGTGCGGCTGCATCAGGAGGATTTCTGTCAGGCCTTGGGGTTGTTGCCGACTCGCAAGTACGAGCAGGAAGGCGGGCCGACGCTGCTCGGCATCCTGGAGCTCCTCCGCGCCCAGTCATCGCGTCCTCTCGCCGACGTCAATCGCCTGATCCAGTGGCAGGCCTTCAACATCATCGTCGGCAACTCGGACGGACACGGCAAGAACCTCTCGATCCTTCGAGAAGGCTTCGCGCTTCGTCTCGCACCGTTCTACGACCTGCTGTCGACCCGGCACTACGTGGGCCTCGATCGGAACCTCGCACTCGGGGTCGCGCAGCTTCGAGATCCCGACCGGATCCGCAGCGCGCAGTGGGAGTCGTTCGCGCGATCGGCAACCCTCTCACCACGCACCGTACTCGAGATCGTGCGAGGTGTGTCCGAGCGCATTCGTACGGCGCTGCCGTCGTGGATCGCAGAGTTTCGCGAGCGCTACGGACGCCGTTCGATCCTACAAACACTTCCCAAGGCGATCGACAAACGCGCTCGTACGATGGCTCGCGTGTCGACCTGACGTCACGACCGGCTGGCCGGCTCGGCCTCGGCGTCGGCGGTCCACTTCTGCATCGCCGGTAGCGCAGCGACCGCATCGACGTACGCGCGGATCGTCGGATCCATCTCGATCTGGTAGGTCACGAACCGCGTGGTGACCGGTGCATACATCGCGTCGGCGATCGTGAACGTGCCGAACAAGAACGGTCCGCCGTTGGCGACCGCACGCGCCTCGCGCCAGATCGCCTGGACGCGCGCAACGTCGGCGAGCGTGGCGGCATCCGTCGGGGTCGGGTGCGTGACCCCGAGATCCATCGACATGTGTCGCCGCATCGCCGCAAAGCCGCTGTGCATCTCGGCGCTGATCGAACGTGCGTGCGCGCGACGTGCGCGATCCTCGGGCCACAGATGAGCTTCGGGGTAGAGCTCGTGGAGGTACTCGCAGATCGCGAGCGAGTCCCAGATGATCTGGCCGTCGTGGTGGAGCACCGGCACCTTGCCGGCGGGCGTGATCTTCGCGATCTCGGCCCGGGTCGACGGGCGATCGAGCAGGATCGTGGTGTCGTCGAACGGCGCGCCGGTGTGCGCGAGCGCGAGGTACGGACGGAGCGACCACGACGAGTACCGCTTGCTGCCGACGTAAAGGTGAAGCATCGGGCGCGAGCTTACAGCTACAGCTGGGAGATCAGATTCGCGATCTCGACCAGACGCGGCTCGGGAATCTCGTAGGCCTTCGCGAGCTCGGTGACCTTCGCAGGCGTGCGGGCGCGCAGCACCCGGCGGGCGACCATCGCACCGGCGAACAGCACCGCCGCCCAGCACACGCTCGCCGCTCCGACGTTGATCACGAGGAACGCGCGGCCGTGGTTGTGCGAGAACTGCAGCTCCTGGACCCACCAGTAGACGATCAGCGCCGGGATCAGGCCGGGCAGCGCGAACGCGACGAGCACGCGCATCCGCATGCGGTCACGCCACCTGCCGAGCACGCGGACGGCCTCTTCCTCGCGCTCGGCCTCACCGAGCACGTCGGGCATGTGGCGGTAGATGTCGGACATGATCTCGAACCCGAGGCCCGATCGTGCCACGTCAGACGCCGAATTTCGCGAGCTTCTTGTGCAGGCCTTCGCGGGTGATGCCGAGCGAAGCCGCGGTCTTGGTCTTGTTGTTTCCGTGGTCGCGCAGCGCCTCGGTGATCAGCCAGCGCTCGACCTGCTCGATCATCTCCTTGAGCGTGCCCTGCTTGGGCGCGATCCGGGTGACGGTGCCTTCGATCTTGCGCAGGCGTGGCGACAGGTCGGTGATCTCGATCCAGTGCGCGGGCTCGGCCTGGATCACCAGGCGCTGGACCTCGTTCTCGAGCTCGCGAATGTTGCCGGGCCAGTTGTACGCGCTCAACGCGTCGAGCGCGTCCTGGGTGAACCCGGGGATCTCGATCCGGTACTCGCCCGCGTAGCGCTTGAGGAAGTGCAGGGCCAGGGCCGGGATGTCCTCGCGCCGCTCGCGCAGCGGCGGCAGCTTGATCGGGAACACCATCAACCGGTAGTAGAGATCCTGGCGGAACGTACCCTTCTCGACCTCGGCCGAGAGATCGCGGTTGGTGGCGCAGATGATCCGCACGTCGACCTGCTTCTCGCTGGTCGCCCCGACCGGACGGATCGTGCCTTCCTGGAGCACGCGCAGGAGCTTGGCCTGCAACGTCAGCGGCATCTCGCCCATCTCGTCGAGGAACAGCGTGCCGCCATCGGCGATCTCGAACAGCCCCTTCTTGTCGCTATCGGCCGAGGTGAACGCACCGCGCTTGTGACCGAACAGCTCGCTCTCGAGCAGGTTCTCCGGCAGCGCCGCGCAGTTCTGCGCGACGAACATCTTGTCGGCGCGCTGCGACTGGTGGTGCACGGCGGCCGCGATCAGCTCCTTGCCGGTGCCGGTCTCGCCCTCGATACACACCGTGGCGCGGGTATCGATCACGCGCTCGAGCTGACCGAGCACCGACTTCATCGCCGGCGAATCGCCGATGATGTTGTCGAACTTGATCTTCTGCTCCTTGCGCTTGAGGTAGACGTTCTCGCCGCGGGCCTTCTCCTCGGCGATCCGCAGCCGCTGGACCAGCGTGGCGTTGTCGATCGCGAGCGAAGCCTGACCGGCGAGGAGCAGCGCGACCTCGAGATCGGTCTCGTTGAACATCCCGACCGACGCACGGTTGTCGACCTGGATCAGGCCGATGATGTCGTCGCCGCGCCACAGCGGCACCGCGAGGATCGACAGGATCTGACCGCCGAGGATCGACTCGCTGGATAGCGCCTCGAGCGCGTTCGCCGTCAGCACCGCGGCGCGATCGGCGAGCACGCGGCGCAGCACGGCCCGGCTGGCGCGCACGCGATCGACGGCCGGATCGGGTGGAGCGGGCGCATGGTCCGGATCGACCGGACGCTCGCGCGACACCGCGAGCGTGAACCGGTCCTTGTCGTGATCGGAGCGCAAAAGGATCGCCACGTGGGTCGCGCGCGGCAACAGCTCGAAGCTGGCGCCGACGGTGGCCTCGATGACCTCGGCCGGCTCGAGCCGCGCACCGAGCGGCTGCAATGCCTTGTAGACCCGCAGCGCGCCGATCGGATCGCTCTCGAGCTGATCCGCGACCTGCGGCAGGTCCATGATCGAGCGCGACGCGATCAGTCGATCTCCGAGATCTTCGTCGCCCTCGTCGCCGATCTGCACGGCGATCCGGACCGGGTCCGCGGGGTTGCCGAGCAGGATGAAGTCGCCGTCGGCGAGCGCGACCTCCCACCGGGCGGCCGCATCGACCGGGATCCGGCGACCGTCGCGCTCGATCGCCGAGCCGTTGGTCGACCGCAGATCGCGGAACACGAAGTGCTCGCCGATCTGCGTGATCTGCGCGTGATCACCGGAGAGGTGGTAGTCGGTCACGACGACGGTGCTGGCCGGTGAACGGCCGATCGTGGCCGTGCCGCCTCCCGACAGCACACGATGAACTCGCTGCGTCGCTGTACCGTTGAGAATTTCTAGAGAGATCACAGAGAACGCGGTGTTTGCCCCGACCTCCTCGGTTTATACTGCACCCTCTTTCGCGAAGCATGTCGGGGCCTTCGAAAGTCATCGTCCTGGATCCCGACGGCCGGGCGGGTCGCCAGGTCCAGCTGGGGTTCGCGCGCGAGGGCGTGGACGTACGGATCGCCCCCGTTCCCCCCGATTCCGCGAAGCTGGAGCTCCTGGCCAACGGCGACACCACCGATCTCGTCGTGGTCGGAGGCTCGACCGAGAGCGCCCTCGAGCTGATCCGCCGGACCCGACGGTGCCTCGAGGACCACCAGCTCGACACCCCGATCGTGTTCGCGGGGCGCGGGATCCGGCGGACCGATGCCGAGGCCGCCGGGGCCGACGAAGTCGTGCTCCAGCCCGTGCATCTCCGTGACGTGGTCACCATCGGGCGGCTGCTGCGAGGACAACCGGCAGCGCAGCGAACCCACATCACCGGCAACCTCGCCGAGACCACCGGCGTGTTCACCCTCGTCCGGGCACTGTCGTCGCTCGGACGTAGCGCCGTGCTCACGCTGATCCGCGGGCTTCGCCGCGGCGAGGTGCGGTTCTTTCACGGCGAAGTGACCTCGGCGCAGGTCGGGCTGATCCACGGCCAGGCCGCGCTCCACCAGTTGTTGCTGTGGACCGACGCGCGGTTCGAGTTCCACCACGAGGACGTGGTTCGACGACAGCAGATCCCGCTGTCGCCCGAGGAGCTGTTCGCCGACGCGGAGCGCTTCCTGACGAGCGTGCGCGACTCGAGCGGCGAGCTCTCGCCGTCGATGGTCCTCGAGCAGGATGTCGCACGACTGCACGAGCTCGACGCGCAGGTTCCCTCCGAGGTCCTCGCGGTGCTGCGGATGTTCGACGGCCACCGCGTGCTCGCCGACGTTCTCGAAGACTCGCCGTACCGCGTGTTCGAGACCCTACGGGTCACGCAGCGGGCACTCGAGGCCGGGCTCCTTCGCAAGACCAAGGCGACACGTCCGAAGTCGACGTGGCGAGCCGTGCTCGCGATCGAGGAGTGGTTGGTCGGCGATGCCACGAGCTCGATCGTCGGCACCGACAGCACCGGCCCGATCAAGTCCACCGACAGCACGGCTCCGCGCAAGAAACGTCGCAAGAAGCGGCGCGCCAAGACGCCCGTTCCGATCGCCACGAAGCCCGAAATCGACTGGGGCGCACTGGTACCGCGCAGCACCGGTGCCGAGATCGGCGGCAATCTCGCGGGCGTGGTGCCCGCGTCCCACACGTCGGGCGAGATCGTGATGCCGACGCGCGATCAGTCGCGCGAGAAGCTCGAAGCCCTGATGGACACCGACAAGCGGGAGCGCATCTTCCCCCGCGACATCGGACTCGAGCCATCGATCGTCTACGACGAGGCAGGCGAGCTCGCGCGCGTCACCGCCGAGACCGCGGTCAAGGACAAGCAAGCGGCCGAGCATGCCGAGGCGGAGGCCGAAGCCGTCGCGGAGGCCGAGTCCCTCCAGCGGTTCCGCGAGGAGGCCCAGGCGAAGGTGCGCGAGCTCGTGGCACACCAGCAACGCGAGCGCGAGGAGGCCGAGGAGGAAGCCCGCCACGTCGCCGGTGTTCGCGCGGCGGCCGAAAAGGCCGTGCAGGACCATCGCGAGCGCCAGCGTATCGCGGCCGAGAAGGCCGAGACCGCGCGAGCAGAGGCCGACAAGGCCGAGGCCGACAAAGCCGAGCTCCATGCCGCCGAGGCCGAGCACGCACGTGCCGCCGAAGCCGCGCGTGCCGCCGAGGAGAAGCTCGCCGAGCACCACGAGCTCGAGAGCGAGAAGCGCGAGGCACGTACGAAGCGTGCGTCGGACATCGAGGAGCTACTGCATTTCGTGAAGGGCGAGCTCCACGCGCGGGCGAAGGACGAGGCCGAGGCGAAGCAGCGACTGACGCCGGACCCCACGGCGAAGATCGTGATCGAGCTGCCGGAGCTCGACGACTTCGACGAGTCCCAGGTCGATCGGGCGAAGCACACCCTGAGCCCGGAAAAGGTCGCGGAGCGGATCGCGAGCTTCAAGGCGGCCGCAGAGAAGGCCGCCGCGGACAAGAAGGCCAAGGCCGACGCGGACAAGAAGGCTACCGAGGAAAAGGCTGCCGCCGAGAACAAGGCCGCCGCCGAGAAGAAGGCCGCCGCCGAGAAGGCCGCTGCCGAGAACAAGGCCGCCGAGGAAAAGGCCGCCGCCGAGAAGAAGGCCGCCGAGAAGAAGGCCGCCGAAACGGCCGCCGCCGAGAAGAAGGCCGCCGAGGAAAAGGCCGCCGCCGCTGCCGAGAAGAAGGCCGCTGCCGAGAAGAAGGCCGCCGAGGAAAAGGCTGCTGCCGAGAAGAAGGCCGCCGAAACGGCCGCCGCCGAGAAGGCCGCCGCCGAGAAGGCCGCCGCCGAGAAGAGGGCCGCCGAAGCGGCCGCCGAGGAAAAGGCGGCTGCCGAGAAGAAGGCCGCTGCCGAGAAGGCTGCTGCCGAGAAGGCTGCTGCCGAGAAGGCGGCCGCCGAGGAAAAAGCGGCTGCCGAGAAGGCGGCGAAGATCGACGACGGTTCGACCCGCGACAGCGCGAACGACCTCGCCCGACGACTGGCGGAGGCACGCGCGCGCAGCGACTCTTCGACGCCGTTCGACAAGCAACGACTCGAAGCGGATGTCCGCGCCGCAGCCGAGATGAAGGAGCGTGCAGACGCCGAGGCCGCGGCCGCGGCGGACGCGAAGCGAGAGGCCGAGAAGCGCGCGGTGGAACGCGCGGCCCGCGAGGCCGAGGACAAGCGCGCCGCCGCCGAAGTCGAGGCGAAGCTCCGCGCCGAGGCGGACGCGAAGCGAGAGGCAGAGAAGCGCGAACCCCAGGAAGCCAAACCCGCGCCGCGCGAGACCGAACAACCCACCGCCGAGCGCCGCGCGCAGATCGAGGCCGAGGCCCGGTCCGCTGCGGATCGCGCCGAAGCGGAGATCCGCGCGAGGTCGGCCAGGGTCGAGGCGATCAAGAAGAGCGAGAGCAAGCGCAACCGGTCCGCGAAGCGCGCGGCCAAGCGGCGCGACGCACTCGAGGCCAAGCAGATCGCGAAGGCGCGCGAGGAGGCTGCGGCTCGCGTTCGCGCCCAGGCGTTCGGCAGCGCCACTCCGACCGAGGTCGGAGACGACGACCGCACGGCCCCGCGCGAGAAGGTCGCGATCACGAGCGAGGCCGACCGGACGATCCCCCGCGAGCGGATCGAGGTGAGCGCGATCGAGGAGTCATCGGGTCCCGTCGATCCCACCGACGAGGAGAACACCGAGCCACGATTCCTCGTCGAACCCTCGGAGGCCCGAGAGCCGTCGACGCCACCACCGAGTGCGGCGCCCGAGACCACCGCGCGCGAGACCCCGCCGGTGGTGGTCGAGGCGAACCCCGCACCCGATTCCGTCCCGCAGGATCTCGAGGACGAGCCCTCCGACGGCGTGATCCGGGAGCAGCAAGAAGACGACCGACCGCAGCTCCCGTATCACCCACCGCCGGGAGAGATTCCAGCCGACGATCGTCCGGACGACGCGATCGGCGAGATCACGTCGCCGATCGAGCTCTCGGAGATGCAGGAGGTGGCTCCGGATCCCGAGCCCTCGATTCTGGTCTCCGACCTCGCGGCGGTGCATGACGCGGTGAGCGCGGTGGCGCCGGTCCAGGCAGCAGCTCCGCAGACCTCCAACGCCGCGTCGGCGTCGAAGGAGCTCGACGTCGATCAGATCAATCGCGACGCGGCGGCGTTCAGCGAGCTCGAGGAAGACTTCTTCCGGGCGGGGATGCAGGAGGAGCAGGAGCACCGGCACGTGCGTGTCGCGGCCGAGTCGTTCGACGACCTCGACGAGGGCTATCAGCCGGTCGGGTTCTGGGACCGCCTGCTCGGACGCAAGAAGCCGCGAAAGTAGCGGCGAACGCTACGGCGCGGCCTTCGGCTTGCTCTTCTGCCAGCTCGAGAGCGAGTCGTGGGCGAGTTTTTGCGCCGCACGCACCTGCGCGTCGTGATCGGGACGCTTCGCGGTGAGCTCGATCACGTACCCGTTGGGATCGCGGAAGTAGATCGAATCGATGAAGTTGTGATCGGCGACGCCACGGCACTCCATGCCGGCGGCCTTGGCCCTTTCCATCATCGTTGCCAGCGAGGCGGGCTCGACCTCGAGCGCGATGTGGAGGTCGTAGTCGTGCTGCTCCTTGAACTCGAACGGTCGCTCGGGATCCTCGAAGAATGCGAGCGCCGACCCGTCGCGCATCGCATAGAACGAGTGCAACACCCGGGTCGAGCGACCGCTCTTGGTCTCGGCGATCTCGAACGCGTTGATCAACGGAAGCCCCAGGAAGTCCTCGTAGAACTTGCGGGTCTCCTCCGAGTCTCGACAGCGATAGGCGTTGTGGTGCAGACCGCGGATCTCGATCATGAAGCCCTCCATCAACGCCCCCACGCAACCTCGACACCCCCGCGTTCGCTGCTGAGACGAAGCCGGAGGTCTCGAGGGTCGGCGGGACGCGGAAACCGTGCGACGTACGCGACAGCGAAGTCGTTCATCGCGGGGAACTCGGCGCGGATCACGTTGTACGGCCGCTTGTCCTTGCGGATCTCGAGCGGCGCGACCTCGGTGCCCGACGCGTCGAGCAGCCGCACGCGCCAGCTGCTCTTGTCGCCGCGGTCGAGATCGTTCTCGCGGCGATCCCACGTCGTGACGAGTAGCTCGATCTCGATCGGACCGGCGGCATCGGCGCGCGCCTGCGCGAGCACCTGATCGCGCGCGGGACCGGTGAGACCGCGCGCCTCGGCATCCTTCTCGGCGTACGCGGCTCGCCACTCCGCCGACTTGTAGATCGCCGCGACCTCGAGGGCTTGCTGGTACTGGGTCTGGAGATGGGTCGTGCGTGTCCACGAGGTCGTGACGCGCTGGTACGGGTCCGGTGACAGACACGCGGCCGTGGCGATCATCAGGACGAGTGCGATCGATCTCATAGGAAGTGATTGCGGGTGTAGAGGCTGGTGAGCCGTACCGCGGGGTGCGCGGCCGCGATCGCCTCGCGTCCACCTTCGAGTCGGTCGACCAACGCGAGCGCGTGGATGACTTCGTAGCCAGCTTCGGTCGCGTGCTCGATCGCCTTGATCGTGGACCCGCCGGTGGTGATCACGTCTTCGAGAACCACGACCTTGGCCCCGGCGGCCAGCCCCGCGTGCTCGACCCACTGCCCGGTCCCGTGTCCTTTGGGTTCCTTGCGGACGATGAATGCCGTACGCGGGTGCCCCTGCTGGAAGCTCACGAGCGAGGTCGCGGTGGCGAGCGGGTCGGCTCCCAGAGTCAGACCGCCCACCGCCACGGCGGCGGGAGCAACCTCGTCGACCACGGCATCGAACAGCTCGCCGATCAGGGAGGCCCCCTCGGCATCGAGCGACACCCGCCGGCAATCGATGTAGAAGTTGGACTTCTTACCCGAAGCCAGCGTCACCTCGCGGTTCGCGAAGGCCCGCGTCTTGAGCAGCGCGAGAAGCCTCTCGTAGGACGTGGCGTGTCGCTGGAGACACGCCGGAGCCTCGGGTTGCTTGCCGTCGTCCATCGCCGACACGCTACCACGCCGGCTCGGGTTGTCCTGCGACACGATGAACCCAGTCCGTCCCCAACAGGGGCGATTGACGGGATCTGGAACACCCCCTAGAGTCCCCTCGAACTCGAGTGCACCTCGTCGACGAACAAGACGCCGTGCCGATCACCTCGGAGGACGAGCTGATCGCGTACTTCGAGGGCGCGGGCAAGCCGCGCTCCACATGGAAGGTCGGCACGGAGCACGAGCTGATCGGGGTGTACCCGGAGACCGGCGAGGCCCCGCCGTACGAGGGTCCGCGCGGTATCCGCGCCCTGCTCGACTGGTTCACCGCACACGGTGGCACACCGGTGACCGAGAACATCGCCACCGCGAGCGACTACGAGGCAGTGTTCCAGCAGGCCGGCGAAGCGGCGAAGCCGCGCGACAACGTGATCGCGCTGGTGCGCGGCGAGTCGCAGCTGACGATCGAGCCCGGTGGCCAGTTCGAGCTCGCCGGCCGGCCGGTGAGCGACGACCGCGACAACGTCCGCGACCTCGACGAGTACATCGATGCACTCGGTCGCGCGTCGCGCGAGCTCGGGATCTCGTGGGTGGTCGGCGGCATCCGGCCGTTCGGCACGCGCGACGACATCCCGTGGATGCCGAAGCAACGCTACGAGGTGATGCGCGCATACATGCCGACCGTCGGCACCCGCGGCCTCGACATGATGGTGCGCACCGCGACCGTGCAGACCAATCTCGACTTCGAGAACGAGGTCGACGCCGCTCGCAAGCTGCGCTGTCTGTACTCGGTGTCGTCGATCCTGACCGCCCTGTGGTCCGCATCGCCGATCGTCGAGGACCGGGTCAGCGACTTCCAGAGCTACCGGTCGTGGATCTGGCGCGACACCGATTCCGCCCGCTCCGGCCTGCTGCGGTTCGTGTTCGAGCGCGACGACATCTTTCGCGCCTACACCGAGTGGGCGCTCGACGTGCCGATGTACTTCGTGTACCGCCGCAGCAGCTATCGCGCGGTCCCCGCGAACCTCACGTTCCGTCGGTTCATGACGGAGGGGTGGAACGGCGAGCACGCGACCAGCGCCGACTGGGCGCTGCACCTGTCGACACTGTTCCCCGAGGGCCGGCTCAAGAAGTTCATCGAGGTTCGCGGTTGCGACTGCAGCTCGTACGAGATGATCGAGGCGCTCGGTCCGATGATGCGCGGCGTGCTCTACGATTCGACTGCGCTCGCCGCGGCCACCGCGCTGACCGCGAAGCTGACGTTCGCCGACCGCGAGCAACTCGCGGACGACGTTCCCCGCCATGGACTCGCCACGCCGATCCCGGCGCTCGGCCGCACGGTCGGGGAGCTCGCGAAGGAGCTGGTCGCGATCTCTCGCGACGGCCTCTCGCGGATCGCTCCGACCTCGATCGCCCTCCTCGCCCCCGTCGAGGAGATCGCCGCGACCGGACGCACGGTCGCCGACCGGATGATCGAGCAGTGGCGCGCCCACGATGGCGACCGGCGCTCGCTGATCCACGCACTGTCTCACCCGAAGCTGAACGTGGTCGACGCCGGCCTCGCGGGCTAGTCGTCGTCGTCGTCGAAGTCGATCATCACGCCATCCTCGGTGTTGACGCGCGGCGCGCGAGGGCGAGGCCCCCGACCGGAGCGCGGTGCGGCCTCGGACTCGGCGCGCTGCGACGAGCTCGGCGGGCGGATCGTGATCCGTCGCTGCACGCTACTCGAGGCACCATGCGCCAGCTCGGTGTCGGCGTGCGGCGTGCCGAGGTCATCGAGATCGACGTCGAGCGCCTCGAGTGCGGACTCGAGGTCGATCTCGTCGTTCGGCGGTGGTCCGGGGATCGGCGTGTCGCCGCGCCAGCGGTTGACTCCGCTGGTCTCGCTCCACTGATCCTTCGGTGGTGGTTCGTCGAAGCGCGACGGCACGGGTGCGCCATCCCGGGCGACGTCGCTGTGGTCGAAGCTCGCCGACCGTGGATTCCCCGGCTGCAACGGCGACGGGCGCTCCGCCAGCGTACGACTCGGCTCCTCGATATCGTCGAAGAACCCCGCGAGTGCGTTCCCCGCGCTGGCATCGAGGTCGGCATGAACAGGCGCAGCGGACGCCTCGACATCGTCGTCACCGAGATCGAGGCGCAACGCGAAGTCGGATTCGCTCGGACGATCGATCGGAAACGCGTCGGGCGAGGGTGTCGCATCCAGCACCGGCGGCGGTATCACGTAGTCCTGCGACACCGACGGTGGTCGCGCGTGGAGCTCCGCTGGCATCGCGACGGCGCCCGAGATCTCGGCCTCGCCGTGGACCTCGAGAAGATCGGCATCCGCCGCGTCGGCCTCGGCGAGGATCTCGAGCTCGTCGATCTCTTCGATGTCGTCATCGGAGATGTGCTCGATGGGCTCCTCGTACGCACCCGCAGGATATGCCTCGGCATACCCGGACGCCGGTTCGGCATACGCGGGCGCCGGCTCGGCATACCCGGGCGCCGGCTCGGCATACGCCGGCTCGGCATACGCGGGCGCCGGTTCGGCATACGCGGGCGCCGGCTCGGCATACCCGGGCGCCGGCTCGGCATACCCGGGCGCCGGCTCGGCATACGCCGGCTCGGCATACGCGGGCGCCGGTTCGGCATACGCGGGCGCCGGCTCGGTATACCCGGGCGCCGGCTCGGCATACCCGGGCGCCGGCTCGGCATACGGTTCCACCTCAACATACGCGGGCGCCGGCTCGGCATACGGTTCCGCCTCGGGCCCGGCATAGCTCGGCTCGGTGACCGCGGCCTCCGGTGCGACCGGGGACGAGAAACCCGGCTGGGCGTATGCCGGCTCCACCGGGAACCCGGGTGTCTCGCTCGCCTCCACACCGACGACCGGCTCGGACATCGGGGGCGCGGTCGGCGCGTCGAAGTGATGGATGAAATCTTGCTGGTACTCGGGAGGCAGCGCCGGTGGTGGTGTCGCTTCGTCGGGTAATGGTGTCTCGTCGAGCTCGTCGAGCTCGTCGGCCGGCTCGTCGTCGAAGATCTGCGCGGGAGGCAAGGTGCCGCGCTGGTAGCTCGCTTCGCCGATCCCGAGATCGTCGGCCTCGGCCTCGGCCTCGACCGCGGCGAGGTGCGCGTCGAGCTTGTCGGCGAGCGCGACCTGCTCGGGGCTCGGCGCGATGTGCGCGAGGAGCGAACCGATCTGCGTGTGCTCGACCTCCTCGTAGTCGCTCTCGTCCAGCTCGTGGATCTCGTCGCGGATCTGGTCGGGCTCGACTTCCTGGGCGTCGTCGTCGGGCGCGGGTGCGATCGGCGCGGCGTCGGCAGGTACGGGTTCGGCGGTCGGTTCCGCTGCCGCGGCATCCGCGGTCGCTTCGGCCGACGCAGGGGTGGCTGCTTCGGCGACCACCGGTGGTGGAGCCCAGCCGTGCCCGCGCGCATCGCGTCGCACGGCCACACCACCGAGCTGGCGCGCGAGCTCCGCGGATGCTGCCTCGACATCGATCTCGAGCGGCGCCGCCGTCTCGCGAAGCGCCTCGAGCTCGGCATCGACATCGCCGCCGGCGAGCACGCGCGCCCGGGCAAGCACCGCATTGACGTCGACGTCGGCATCGTCGAGCTCGGGCAACGGCGCCACCACCACGGGCGCCGATGCCGCGGCCTCGAGCACTTCCGCCACCGCCGGTCGTACGCGGCGCGATGGCTCCGGTGCCAGCGGCTTCACCTTGGAGACCTTCTTCTTGACCACCGCGAGCGGCGCGCTCGGCCGTCGCGGCGCGGTCAACAGCGACTCGCTGGCGGTTTCGGATTTGGCTCTCGGGGCCGCCACCCCGGAGTCGCCGGACGTCGGAGGTGCCGCGGCACGCACGCCGGTGTCGAGAAAGTCTCCGCGCCGAGCCGCATCGATATCGCTCGGCATCGGGATCGAGACATCGGGCAAGCCGAGGGCGCGGCGGCGTTCGAGCATCTTCAGGATCAGGTCGCGGCTCTCGCGCGTCACGCGCATCAACGCGATCGCCATTCCGAACGTCGCCTTGGGCTGCTGGGGGTCCGGTTCCTTGGTCGACTTGACCTTGCCGAGCCCGAGCAGCACCGGCTTGCCGCTCGCGAGCCGGAGCTCGAACTTGATCTCGGCGCCTACCGGCTGGAGTGACCGCGTCGGCAAGAACAACCCCGACTTCCCGACGTTCGGGGCGAACCGCTGCACCATCGACTCGACGTCGCTGTAACGCAGCTTGATACGGAGCACGACCGGTCCGGCCGGCCGGCCGCTGGATGCGTCGGTAGGCATGAAAAAACGCGGGGTCCCGACCCGCTCCGGAAATTATACGTCAGGCGTGCTGCTCGACCCAGGTCTTCGCGAACGCGAGGGCCTCGGGGACGGCTGCGACATTCTTGCCGCCACCCTGGGCCATGTCGGCTTTTCCGCCACCCTTGCCACCGAGCTGTGCGGCGACCTCGCCGAGCAGCTTGCCGGCCTGCACCTTGCCCACCAGGTCCTTGGTCACCATCGCGATCAGCTTGACGTCGGAACCGCCGGTGCCGGCGAGCAGCACCACCCCCGAGCCCAGCTTGTCGCGCAGCTGGTCCCCGGTCTGACGCAACACCTTGACGTCGTCGACGTCGACCGCGGCGACCAGCACCTTGATGCCCTTGATCGTGACCGTCTCGGAAAGCAGATCGCGACCACCGCCACCCGACGCCAGTCGCTGCTTGAGCTTGTCGACCTCGCGCTCGAGCTCCTTCTGGTGCTCGAGCACCTTGTCGACGCGAGCCGCGACCTCGGACGGCGCGACCTTGAGCTTGGCACCCGCGTGACCGAGCTCGGACTCGAGCTTGCGCAGGTAGTCGAGCGCGTTGACGCCGGTCACCGCCTCAATCCGGCGCACGCCCTGCGCCACGCCTGCTTCGCTCACGATCTTGAACAGTCCGATATCGCCGGCACGTCGCACGTGGGTGCCGCCGCAGAACTCGAGCGACTCGTTGCCGATCGAGACCACGCGCACCTTGTCGCCGTACTTTTCGCCGAACATCGCGACCGCGCCCTTCTGCTTGGCCTCCTCGATCGGCAGCACCTCGACCACGCTGTCGCGGTTATCGCGGATGTCGGCGTTGACGATGTCCTCGACCTGGCGCTTCTGCTCCTCGGTCATCGGCGAGAAGTGCGCGAAGTCGAACCGCAGACGATCGGGCGATACCAGGGAGCCCTTCTGCGCCACGTGATCGCCGAGCACCTTGCGCAGCGCGAGGTTGAGCAGGTGGGTGGCCGAGTGGTTCGCACGCGTGCGCTCGCGCATCTCGTCGTCGACCGCGAACGTGACCTTGTCGCCGACCGCGATCGAGCCGTGTTCGACCTTGCCGACCAGCACGTGAACGCTGCCCGTCGGCTTCTGGGTATCGGTGATGGTCACGATCGCGCCACTCGCCGCCCGGACCTCGCCGGTGTCGCCGACCTGACCGCCGCTCTCGCCGTAGAACGGCGTCTGGTCGAACACCAGCTGGACCTTGGCGCCGACGCCGGCTCGCTCGACCCGCGCGTTGTCGACCACGATCGCCTTCAGCGTGCCCTCGCCGGTGACGCCACGGCCGTCGTAACCGAGAAACGTCGTCGCGCCGACATCGTTGGCGACTTCCTTGAGCACGCTGGCGACCACCTCCTGATCGGAGCCCGCGAACTTGCTCTTCTCCTTGGCCTTGGCCATCTCGGCCTCGAACCCGGCCTTGTCGACGCCGAGCCCGCGCTCGTTGGCGATGATCTCGGTGAGGTCGTCGGGGAACCCGTAGGTGTCGTACAGGGTGAACACGGCCTTGCCCGGCACGTTGTTCGCGCCCGTCTTCTTCATCATCTCGAACTCGTCGTCGAGCAGTGACAGGCCGCGCTCGAGCGTGGCCCGGAACCGTTGCTCCTCCTGGAGCGCGACGTCGTTGATCGTCGACGCGCGGGTCTCGAGGTCGGGGTACTGCCCGCTCATCTCGGCGACCACGCGCGCGCACACCTCGTGCATGAACGGCCGCTCGATCCCGAGCAGCTTGCCGTGGCGCACCGCGCGCCGGAAGATCCGGCGCAGCACGTAGTCGCGCCCGGTCTTGTCGGGGAACACGCCGTCGGCGATCAGGAACGCGCTGCACCGCGCGTGGTCCGCGATCACGCGCATCGACGTGTCGTGCTCGGGGTTGGCGCCGTACTTCTTGCCGGCCAGCTCCGCCGCGGTGGCGATGATGCCGGTGAACAGGTCGGTGTCGTAGTTCGACGTCACGCCCTGCACCACGGACGTCACGCGCTCGAGCCCGGCACCGGTATCGACCGACGGTGCGGGCAGCGGGTGCAGCGGGCCGTCGACCTCGCGACGCTCGAACTGCATGAACACCAGGTTCCAGATCTCGACCCAGGCATGGGTCCCACCCACCCCACCGGACCACGACCTCGGATCCGCGGTCGGCCACGCCTTCGGGGTGCCTTCGATCGCGTAGTGGATCTCGGTGCACGGTCCCATCGGACCGGTGTCACCCATCATCCAGAAGTTGTCCTTCTTGCCGAGGCCGATCACGCGGTCGTCGGAGAACCCGGTGACGCGCTTCCAGATCGCGCGGGCCTCGTCATCGGGGGACACGCCCGCGAGCTGCTTGTCACCGCCGTACACCGTCACGACCATGCGCCCCGGATCGATGCCGAGCTTGTTCGTCAGCAGGTCCCACGCCCAGGTGATCGCATCCTCTTTGAAGTAATCGCCGAACGAGAAGTTCCCGAGCATCTCGAAGAACGTGTGGTGGCGCGGGGTCTTGCCGACCTCGTCGAGGTCGTTGTGCTTGCCACCGGCTCGCACGCACTTCTGCGACGACGTCGCCCGCTTGTAGCCCCGCTGCTCGACGCCGGTGAACACGTCCTTGAACTGAACCATCCCCGCGTTGGTGAACAGCAGGGTCGGGTCGTTGCTGGGGACGAGCGAGCTCGACGCCACGACCTGGTGGCCGTGGTTCTTGAAGAAGTCGAGGAACGCGGTACGGACGTCGGCAGCCTTCACAGGCGCAACCTAGCACCCCGGACGCCGGCTTCGAGCCGCTCAGTACAAGAAGCCGATGCTCGCCGCGATGCCGATGTAGAGGTCGGTCGCGCCCTGGACGTCCTGCTCCATGTCCCCGTCGCGCATCGTCGTGAGCATGCCCGTGCCGTTGAACGCCAGCGAGATGCGCTCGGCGTTGACCGCGCCGCGCGCGAAGATCGCGGGGGTCAGCATGTACTTGCCGGACACCACGAGATCGAGGCCGGTCCCCGAGGTCGTGCCGTACTGGTCGGGCGTCGAGATGTCGCCGGACTTGAGGATCTTCTGGAACGAGACATCGGCCCCGAACTCCAGCTTGCCCATCCGCGGCAACTTGATGAACACGCCCGGCTCGATCATCGAATAGCCGACGTTCGGGAGGTCGGCCCCGGCGATCTCGAACAGCTGGCGCCCGTAGGCGAGCCGGCCCCCGACCACGAACGAGTTGGCGTCCTTGCCGAGCGGATACCGGAACGCCGCACCGACCAGCCAACGCTCCGACGCGGTCTTGAGCTTGGTGCCATCCCCGGTCTTGCTGCTGATCAAGAGTGCGCGGTCGTACAGCACGGTGAGACCGATGTTGCGGACCATCCCGTTTTCCTTGCGACCGAACGCCATCGGGTAGGCCTCGAGGTCGAGCGTTGCGCCGGTCGCCGGCAACCCGTTGTAGTTGGGCGGACGACCGAGGCCCGGGGTACCCGCGGACGATGCCAGATCGGCATCGGCCTTCCACGTCAACCGGCGCGCGTTGAACGACAGCCCGACGGTGGCGTCGATCGCGCGGAACGCGGGCGCCAGCGCCTTCGACTTCGAGATCTTGGCGCCGGTCTCGGCGCGGTCCGACACGCCGTCGTCGTCGTCGTCGCTGTCGTTGGAAGCGACATCCTTGTCGTCGTCCTCGTCGTCGTGCTTCTTCTTGCGCTTGTTGCGCTTGTTGTCGTCGTCGTCGTCCTTCTTGGACTTCAGAACATCGGCGACCTCGTCGTCGTCGTCGTCCTTGTCGCGTTTCGAGAACTTCGACTTGTGACGCTTGGAGTCGCTGTCGTCGTCGTCCTTCTTGCCCTTGTCGTCAGCGTCTCGGTCGGCCATCTTGCCGCTCGAGAACTTCGACGTCTTGTGGCGCTTCGAGTCCCTGTCGTCGTCGTCGCGCTTGTCGCGCTTCGACTTCTTCCCGCCATCGTCGTCGTCCGCGTCGTCGTCGTCATCATCCTTGTCGCGTTTCGACACCTTCTTCGGTTCGTCGTCGTCATCGGCGCTCGAGCCACCGCGCACCGACTTGAGATCGTCGATCGCGGAAACCAGCTCGTCACGAATATCGCGCGACGCATTGCCGTCGATCTTCGAGCCTTCCGCCTTGGTGTTGACCTTGCGAACCATCTCGCCGGTCGCCCCCGAGTACAGCTTCATGCGGAGCAGGTAGTTGCCGCGGCGTTTGCGATACCGGCATTCGATCACGCCGTCGACCTTGAGCTTGCGCGCGATCTTCTTGATGTTCGATTCGTTCAGATCGGACGCCGACATCTTGTCGGCGGTCTTCTCCCACTTCCGGGTCGACACCACCCGGTGGTGGTGTTTGAGCAAGCGGACGAGCTCGACGTGAAACTTGCGGCCGTGCGAGCCGGAGATCGACAGCACGACGACGCGCTTCTTGCTCCCGGCGTCCGCGTGGTGCGCGAAGCTCCCGACGAGCAGGAGCGCGAGCACCAGCCAGTACTTACTTCTCGAAATTCTCGATCTCGAACTCGCCATTACCTGCCTCGGAGTTGTTGTCGCCGCCACTCGGAGACCACCCTTGCTCGCGGCCCGCGGACACCCCCCGGAAGAGGAGCGCGAAGTCGGACGGGCTCGTCGAGTTCTTGACCGCCTCTTCGTAGGTCACGAGACGTTCCTTGACCAAGCTCGCCAGGCTCTGGTCGAACGTGATCATGCCGTACGGGTGAAGACCCTCGGAGATCGCGTTCTTGATGTCGCGGGTACGCGTGGGTTCCTCGATCATCTCGCGGACACGCTCGGTGTTGATCATGATCTCGAGCGCCGGAACCATCCCCTTGCCATCGGCACGGGTGAGCAGACGTTGAGAGACCACGCCCCGCAGCGTCGCGGCAAGCGAGAGCCGAGCCTGCTGCTGCTGGTGGGTCGGGAACATCGCGATGATGCGGTTGACGGTCTCGGTGGCATCGACCGTGTGGAGTGTCGACAGCACGAGGTGACCGGTCTCGGCCGCGGTCATCGCGATCTGCGCGGTCTCGGCGTCGCGTGTCTCGCCCACCAGGATCACGTCCGGATCTTGACGCAGCGCCGCACGCAGCGCCCGCGTGAAGTTCATCGTGTCGAACCCGATCTCCCGCTGGTTGAGGACCGACCGCTTGTCGCGGAACGTGTACTCGATGGGGTCCTCGATGGTCACGATGTGGTACGCGTGCTGCTGGTTGATGTAGTCGATCATCGCCGCCAGCGTGGTCGACTTGCCCGATCCGGTCGCGCCGGTGACCAGCACGATCCCGCGGTGGTTCTCCGCAAGATCGAGGATGGTCTTCGGGAGGTTGAGCCGGTCGAACGGCGGAACCTCGGGAGGGATCAAACGCAGCACCATCCCGACCGATCCACGCTGCTGGAACATGTTGACGCGATAACGCACCCCGTCGGGCGTGCCGTACGCGAGGTCGATGTCGAGCTCGCGCTCGAAATCCGCGCGTTGGCGGTCGTTCATCATGTGAACCGCGAACTGGGCGATTGCCTCGCGCGTCAACGCGGGTACGTCTCTCACGGTGCGCAGGTCACCCTTGATCCGGAAGATCGGGGGCAGGCCCGCCTTCAGGTGGACGTCGGAGGCCCCCAGTTGCCGGGCCGCATTCAGAACGCGATCGAGGATCTGACTCATCGCCCGGAGATCGAGGGTAGCATGCACGTGTGTCGGGGGACGCAAATGCAGCAGCTTCCCCGGGGCTTTGTTACCCTGTGTGACGGGATGCGTTGCCCGAGCTGCGGCACCCAGAACGAGCCGGATTCCCGGTTCTGCGGTGGTTGTGGTAACCGCCTGGGCGGCACGCTCGCGCCCACACAGAAGGTCGTGCCCGATGCCGCCGTGCAAGCCGCACCATTGCCGCCCCGCCGGTCCGACAACTTCGTACGCGCACCGTCGAATGCGCATCCCGCACCCGTACACGCCGCTCCCAGTGCCCCCGTGTCGGTCCGCCATCCCTCACAGAACGCGTCGATCCGGCCGCCACCACCTGCGTCGATCGCCGCGGCGCCTGTCTCGGCGCCCGTGTCGGCACAGCGATCGATCCCCGGCACGATCCAGCGCCGGCCCTCCTCGCAGCCCGCGCAACCCAACAGCAGTCAGGTGCCACGCGCGCGCTCGTCGCCGCGTGCCGTCGCCGCCGGGTCGGAGAGCTCGGTCGAATTGCCGCGCTCGTCTCGCCGCTGGGGTTTGATCCTGATCGTGTTGCTCCTCGATCTCGGGCTCGCCGGTGCTGGCGTGTACTTGCTCGTCGAGGGACTGTCGACACCGACGTCGGCCCCCGCCCCGGCGCCCGCCAGCACGGCGACCGGCGCCGCGACGCCGACGCCGACCACCCCGACACCCGCCACTCCAGCACCCGCGACCGCGACGTCGAAACCCGAGACCGCGACCGCCAAGGCGCCGCCCCCCGACACCGCCACCACCACCGACCAGGTCGAGACCGAGGTCGCGACCACCAACGTCCCCGCGGATGCCGCGCCCAAGCCGGTGAAGCGCGTCACCCATCACCGCCCGAAGCATAAACGCAAGCCGGTCGATCCCTACGCCTCCGACCCCGGACCGCCGGGTCCTCCCCCACCTCCACCCCTCGGCCCGCGACCTCCACCTCCCCAGGATCCATGACCACCACCGATTCGACCTCCGGTGCGCGCGAGCACCTCGTGGGTGTCGAGGTCCTCGTGCTCGACGGGGATACCCGCGTCCACGCGGGCATCGCGCAGCTGCTGTCCGAAGCCCAGCTGCACGTCACCTGCGTGACCACGGCGGAGGAAGCGACCGCCGCTGCCGAACGTCAGTTCTTCTCGGTCGCACTGATCGATATCGACACGCCGGAGCCCCGCGCGGGCATCGCGACGATCCAGGCGCTCAAGTCGAGCTCGCCGACCTCGATGGTGATCGCGATGACACCGCGGCGTTCGTACGACGATGCGGTCGACGCCGTACGCGCCGGAGCGATCGATCTGATCCTCAAGGCACCCGACTCGGTGGCCTACCTCAAGGACCGCGTGCTCGACGCCGCCGGCCGCTCCGTCGGCAAGCGCGAGGTCGACTCCATCCTCGACGACATCCGCGGCGTCCACGACGATTTCCTCAAGCGGTTCATGGAGGCCGAGCGACGCGCGCTCGATCTCGCCGACCGCGCGGCCGGCCGCGATCCCAAGCGCAACGTGATGCTCGACGAGCTCCGCGTGCTGGTGGTCGACGAGGTCGACGATCTGTTCCAGTCGCTGACCGCGGCCGCGCCGGCCGGATACAAGTTCATCCACGCGACGTCCGGTGGCGAAGGGCTCGATCGGATCACCAACGGCACGTTCCACTACGCGATGGTCGCGTCCGACATCACCGATCTCCCGGCGACCACGCTCGCCCGCACGATCCGCAACCAGCACCCGGATACCGTGGTGCTGACGTTCCTCGGTCCTGCCGAAAATGGCGTGGTCGACCTGGTCGAGACCAAGGGCACGCGGATGCTGATCAAGCCGTTCACCGAGGCCAAGCAGCTGCTCGACCGGCTCGACGAGCTCGCCGACGCGTGGCGGGCCAAGGCCCGAGAGCGTCGCTACGCACAGGCCTTCCGCGAGAAGCACTACGACTTCCTACGGCGCTACGTCGAGATCAAGGTCAAGATCGAGCGCGCGATCAACGACGGTCCAGGTTGAGACTCGCGAGCGGGGCGATTCACTGGCCGCGGGGTGCCCGCCGGAAGCGAAGTCGGTCGACCGAGACGCCGGTTTCGGGAGTTCGAGCGCGACCCGGTGTACGCTCCGGGCATGCGGCGCTTGCTTCTCGCGGTCGTGTTGCTCGTGGTCTCCGCGTGCTCCGGCGATTCGGTCACGTCGTACCCGGACTATCAGACCTGCTTCGACGACGTCACGTCGAAGACGGACATGCCGGTGGTGACCGAAACACTCCTCGAGTGCTGTATCGATCACCCGATCAACGGCATCACTCCGGCGTGCAAGGACACCGAGGCCGACTGCATCAACTTCTTGACCAACAACGTCAAGCAGACCGATGCCGGCATCGGCGACATCATGACGGCGTGCGCGGCGTACGTCGACGAGCTGTCGATGATGAGCGGTAGCGCGAACTGACTTCGCGGTGTTCGCGGAAGCGAAGTCGAGATCAAGTCCCGCGGCGCGCCCCGCAGCCACCCGCCGAGCAGGTGGTCGGGCGGTCGACGTCGATCCGCGCGGTGGTCGCGGCGTCGAGCTGATCGGCTAGCTCGGAGAGCGTCGGCAACGCCATCGACGGCGCCTCCCAGATCCGCAGCGTGCCGTCGCTCGAGCCGCTGACCAGGTGGTGATCGTCGCGCCACAGCACGCGATTGACCGCGAGCGCGTGGCCGCGCAGCACGCGGTGGCGTTCGCTCGCGAGATCCCACACCCGGATGGTCTTGTCGTAGCTCGCCGACGCGAGCAACTTGCCGTTTGGGGAGAACGCGACGTCGAGCACGAGGTCGGTGTGACCGCGGAGGATGTGGATCACGCGGCCGGTGTTTGCATCCCACACTCGCACGGTGCGATCGGGCATCGCCGACGCGAGCTGCGAACCGTCGGGCGACACCGCGATGCGGCCGGCGTGATAGCCGCCGGTAGGCATCTCGATCCACCGATCGCCGTCCTGCATCGCGAGGCTGGCATCGCAGCGGCGCAGCAGCAGGCGATCGCGATCGCGCACGCGCTCGAACTCGGCCTTGGCCACACACCACCGCAACCCCTTGCCGACGACCGTGATGTGGCCATCGGGCGCGATCATCCGCAGGCTCGAGCCGATCAGCACGGCGATCCGATTGTCGGCGGCGATCGCGAACCCGCGCACCGGCTGGTCGCCGGAGATCAGCTTCGTGTCCTCGCCGGTCTCGAGGTTCCACTCGCGCAGCGTGCCGTCGTACGACGACGTGTAGAGCCTGCGGCCATCCCGCGAGAACTCGTAACCGCTGATCGCGGAGTGGTGACCGCGCAAGGTGACCGACGGCCCATCGCGGCGGCGGACCTCGATCGACCAGTCGGGTTCGAGTAGCAGAAGGAGCGTGCCGTCGGGCGACGGCCTGCCGACGCCGACGCCCTTGGAGTCGGCGGACCACGAGAACATCGGCTCGCGGTGTCCCGACGACAGGTTCCACCGTGCGGTCTCGGTCTTGGTCGTCGTGCGAAGAGTCGTGCCCTCGAGCGTGATGTCCTCGATCGCGCTGCCCTCGACGAGGACCCGCGCTCCGGGCCGCTCGACCGGCCACACGCGGATGCTGCCGTCGAGGCTCGCCGTCACGACCTGGCGTTCGTCGGCGGAGAACCGCGCGCGATAGACATCGTCGTCGTGGCCGCGCAGCACCCGCGATGTCCCGTCGGCCGCGGTCCACACGCGCGCCGTGCCGTCGTCACCCGCGGTCAACAGGCGTCGCCCGTCGCGCGTCCACTGCACGGTGTAGATCGCATCGGTGTGGCCGCGCAGGTAACGCGCCTTGCCGGTCTGCAGATCGACCAGCACCAGATCGTGGAGGTGGCCGCACACGGCGAGCGTGCGGCCATCGGGCGACCACACCACGTGATTGACCTTGGCCGGATAGTCCACCACCTTGGTCGGCGACCCACCGGCGAACGGCACCTTCCACAGTGCGGTGCCGTCGTGGAACACCACGGTCTCGCCGCGCGGCGACATCGCGATCCGCGTGATCGCGCGGCGCGCCTGGGCGAGGGGCCGCTCGACGCCGTCCTCGATGGCCGCGATCGTGTTCGGTGACGTCTCGACCACGCGGCGGGACCAGTTGGACGTGGCCACCACGCCGCTCAGCTCGCCCTTCGCGCCGAGAAGCTCGACCCCGCTACCGTCGAGCGCCACGCTCTGCGGGGGACCCGACTCGCGTTGCACGAGTAGCCGCCGGCGATCCGGTGAGAACGTGAGCGTGTGGACCATGCGATCGGCGCGCGCGAGGACCTTGGGTTGGGCCGGGTGATCGAGCGCGAACGCCGTGACCTCGCCGAGCGCACTGGCCGTGATCGCCACGCTACCGTCCGGGGAGATCGCCAGCTGCTCGGGCGCCGAGGGTGCGCGACCGAGCTGCCGCTCGGTGCCGTCACGCAGATCGTACGCGCGCACCGTGCCGTCGCGAACCGCGGCCACCACGGTGGTGCCGTCGGGCGTGAACCCGGCATCGAACACCCAGTCGTCGGGGCGGAACACGTGACGGGCGATGCCGAGTGCGGTCGCCTCGTCGATCACGTCGAGCATGTGCCCGCGGTCGATATCGCCCAAGTCGTAGCCGCTTGTGGTCGACAGCGACTTGAGCCACGCCAGCGATTCGGTCGGATCCGTGCGCAGCGAGGTCACCGCCTGTAGCAGCACGAGGTCGCGCTGACGCTTCTCTGCCTCGCGCCGCGCATCGTCGGCGACCATGCCGTTGTGCTGCGCGATGTTGCGTTCGGCGACCACCCGTCGAAACGACTCGACGCCGACCGCACCGAGGGCGACCGCGCTCGCGAGCGCCATCACCACGACACCGCGGTGCGCCGACAGCTTCTTGCGGAGCAGCGACCACGCCGTGTACGAGTGCGCGCTGACCAGCTTGCCGGTCTGATAGCGCTTGAGATCCTCGGCGAGCGCGAGCGCGTTGGGATAGCGCTCGTCCGGATCGCGCGCCATCGCCTTGCTGACGATCGTCGCGAGCTCGCCGGGGACGTGCGGGACCGACGAGATCGCGCGCGGCGGACCCGCGATCACGCGCTCGAGCGTGGCCTGCGGCGTCTCGTCGTGGTGCGGCGGCTCGCCGGACAGCAACTCGTAGAGCACGGCGCCGATCGCGTAGACGTCGGCGCGCTCGTCGACCAGCTCGCCGCGCGCTTGCTCGGGAGACATGTACGCCGGCGTGCCGATCACCTTGCCACTCACCGTCGACACGCCCGAGCCCGAGGCCACCAGCAGTTCCTCGGACGGCTCCGGGATGTCCTCGTGCTTGCAGTCGCGCGCGAGCCCCCAGTCGACGACGATGGTCTCGCCGAAGCCCCCGACCACGACGTTCGACGGCTTGAGGTCGCGGTGGATCACGCCCTGGCTGTGCGCGTATCCGACGGCATCGGCCACCGCGATCGCGTGCGGCAACAGGCCGAGGCGATCGCGCAACGTATCGCAGCCGCCGATCAGCTCCTTGAGGGTGCGGCCCTCGACGAGCTTCATCACGTAGTACGGATCGCCGCTCGGCCACCGACCCGCTTCGTGAACCGGCACGATGCCCGGGTGCTCGAGGCGCGCGGTGATCAACGCCTCGCGCAAGAATCGCGCTTCGTTCGCCGGCGACGAGCCACTGCGATGGAGCAGCTCCTTGACCGCGACCGTTCGGCCGAGCCGCTTGTCGACCGCGCGCACGATGCGGCCGAGGCCACCACGCGCGTGCTCGCGGACCTGTTCGTAACGTTCGGGATCGTCCGCCGAGGACACGGGTGTGATCCGCTCCTCATTCGCCGATGGGGGGCTATCACTGCGTGGAGACAGGGTCTCTGTGCGATCGGGTACGGGGGGCATGCGTCACGTGACCGATACGACGCGCGGCGGAATGGCAACCTACCTCACGTTCACGAGATTCCCATCATGGCAGGTTGGTGGACGCCGTTGCGATCGTTTTCAGCTGTATCTGCCTTCTGTCCTAGGTAGAGTGCCGGCCTCATGCGCGCCGCCCGAGCCATCGTCGTCGTCACGGCTCTCGTTGGTTGTGGACCGACGAACCGGGACACCCCTGCGGCAGATGCACCGTCGCAGCCGGACTCCGACGGCTCGACGGTCGACACTTCGCGGGTCTACGCGCACAGTGGCGCGACGCTGTATCAGCTGAACTCGCTGACGCTGGCGACCACGACGATCGGCAACATGACCGGGCTCGGGACGCAGAGCCTCACCGACCTCGCGATCGACAAGAACGATCGGATGGTGGGGATCACGCTGGACAAGCTGTACGACGTCGACTCGACGAACGGGGCGACCACGCTGATCAAGGATCTCTCGCAGGCCGGCAACGGCTTCACCAGCCTGTCGTTCGTCCCGAAGGACCTGAACGACCCCGCGAGCGACGACATCCTGGTCACCGCGACCAGCACGGGCGACGTGTTCCAGATCGATCCGGCGACCGGGGATACCAACCTGCTCGGCAACTACGGCACCACCGCGGCCGGTCAGATCCGGTCGAGCGGTGATCTGTTCGGCGTGCGCGGGGTCGGCATCTACGCCACGGTCGATGTCGGTGACACGCCCGGCAATGACTTCCTCGCCAAGATCGATCCGGCGACCTGGAAGGCGACGCCGATCGGTGTCGGGACCGGGTTCGACCGCATCTTCGGACTCGGATTCTGGGGCGGCAAGATCTACGGCTTCGTGGATCTGATGGATCAGGGCGGGCAGATGATCCAGATCGACATCAACACCGGTGCGGGCACGCTGCTGTCGAGCTCCGGCGTGCGGTGGTTCGGCGCTGGCGTCGCGACCGACGCCCCGATCCTGCAGTAGCTACGGCGTCTCGACCGCGTCGAGGTGCACCGTCTGGTCGCGATCGGCCACGATCTGTTGCGGCACGAGCCCGTCGGAGGTGACCAGCATCCGGCGCGTGCTCTTCGGGAGCTCGAGCCGCAACGGCGTGGTACCCGCCGAGGCGCCGTCGACGAAGATCTCGTGCTCGCGATCGGCCGTGATCACGATCGTCACGCCGCCACCCGGCACGACGCGATCGACGCGGTGCCGGTAGCGATAGAACACGTAACCACCGACGGCGACGAGCGCGATCATCAGCAGCGAGACCACGGTTCCAGCTTTGCGCGACGGCGGTCGCTGCTGCTTCGGCGTGAGCCGCTGGCGCTCGCGCGCGTTGCGCTCGGCGACGTAGCTGGGATCGAGCTCGAGCGAAGCGGGCTCGCGCTGCGATGCCGGCAGGTCGAACACGTCCCGTGAAAGCTCCGGTTCGGCGGGCGACGTCGGCGCGGGCGCCACCGGGCGGTCCTCTCGTGCACCGTCCATCGCACCCTCTCGTTGATCGAGTGCGACCAGCTGCAGGTTGGCGAACGGATCGACACCCGAGACGTCCGCGGTGGGCTGGAGGGCGATCGGTGCGTTCGCCGGCGGTGTCGGCGGCTCGATCTCGAGCCGGATCACCGAGCTCGCGGGTGGCGTGTTCGCCCGCGTGAGCGCCGGCGGATGTGTGAACGCACCGGCGGCCGTCCCCGTTCCAGCGGCGAGCTCGCGGAGCGCCGCGCGGGTGCGCGCCGCGTCGGGCCGCGCCGCCGGGTCCTTGGCGATCAGCGATGCCACGAGTGGCCGCACGAGCTCCGGGACACCGGTCAGCGCCTGCTCGGGCTCGAGCTTGTCCATGAACAGCTTCTCGAGGGTCGGGGCGTTCCACAGCGCGCGCCCGATCGACAGCTCGGCGAGCATCACGCCGAGCGAGTACATGTCCTGCGAGGGTGCCGGAGGGGCGGTGTCGATCGCGACCTCGGGTGCCATGTAGCGAGGCGTTCCCGACACGAGGCCGGTCGCGGTCATCGCGGTCGACGGATCGGCCAGCGAACGCGCGAGCCCGAAGTCGAGGATGCGCACGTGATCGCGTTTGCCGGCCGAGGCTGCCTCGAGCATCGTGTTCTCGAGCTTGAGATCGCGGTGCACGATCGTGAGCTCGTGCGCGGCCTCGAGCGCGTCGCACAGCTGCACGCCGATGTCGACGAGCCGCGGGATCGACAGCGCGCCGTGCTTGTTGATCTCGTCGAACAGCGTGTGGCCCTTGATCAGCTCCATCGCGAGGTAGAGCCGGCCATCGGCGTTCTGCCCGAAGTCGATGATCGGCACCGTGTTGGGGTGCGCGAGCTTGCTCGAGAGCTTGGCCTCGCGGAAAAACCGCTTCACCGCGTCGACATCCTTCTCGATCCGGCGATCGAGGACCTTGAGGGCCACTTCGCGGCCGATCGAGAGTTGCTTGGCGCGGTACACGACGCCCATCCCGCCGTGGCCGAGTGGGGCCAGCACCTCGAACCGCCCGTCGATCGTGGTCCCGACCAGGTCGTCCCCCGTGTCGACCCGGATCAGGCGCTCTCCGCACTCGCGACAGGCACCCCCGGCAACCGCGTCGGACCCGGGAGTAGCGTCACAACTCGAGCACACGATCGCCATCCTCCGCGAGGGTACCGCGCTATGGTCCGCGCATGTCTCATCGTCATCCGATTCGCCGTGTCGCCGTGCTCGGCGCCGGCGTGATGGGCAGCGGGATCGCCGCTCATTGCGCGAACGCCGGGATCCCGGTCGTGCTCCTCGATATCGTGCCGCCCAAGCTGACCGCCGAACAGCGCGCCTCCAAGGCCGCGCGCGATTCGTTCGCCACCGGCGCGGTCGCCAAGCTGCTCAAGTCCAAGCCACCCGCGCTCATGAACAAGCGCAACACGGTGCTGATCTCGACCGGCAACTTCGACGACGACCTCGGCAAGGTCGCCGACTGCGACCTCATCATCGAGGCCGTGGTCGAGCGCCTCGACATCAAGCAGAGCCTGTTCGCCAAGCTGGAGAAGCTGGTCGGCGAGCACGCGATCATCGCGTCGAACACGTCGGGTCTGCGGATCTCCGACATGCTCGAGGGCCGTACCGGGAAGTTCAAGGCGAACTTCGTGGTGACCCACTTCTTCAACCCGCCGCGGTTCATGAAGCTGCTCGAGCTGGTCGCCGGTCCGGACACCACCGCCGAGACCAAGCAGGCCGTGGAGGACTGGGGGCGCGAGCTACTCGGCAAGGGCATCGTGTGGGCCAAGGACACGCCGAACTTCATCGGCAACCGGATCGGCCTGCAGTCGATGATGACGACGATCCACCTGATGCTCGAGCGCAAGCTCGCACCGGAGGATGTCGACGCGATCACCGGCATCGCGATGGCGCACCCCAAGAGCGCGACGTTCCGCACCGCGGACGTCGTCGGACTCGACACCGTCGGTCACGTCGCCGCGAACTGCTACGCGTCGCTGACCGCGGATGAAGACCGCGACGTCTTCAAGACCCCGGCCTACATCACGACGATGATCGAGAAGGGCATCCTCGGCGACAAGACCAGGGGTGGCTTCTACAAGAAGCAGGGCAAGGACATCCAGACGCTCGACCCGTACACCGGCGAGTACCGCCCGAAAGGTGGCGACGCCGAGATCGCGAAGCTCACGAAGGGCATCGCGAAGAAGCCCGATCCGCGGGTGCGCGTGAAGGAGCTGGTCGCCGCCGGTGGCACGGCGGGCGACTTCGCGTGGACCGTGCTGTCGCGTGCGCTGTCGTACGCGGCGCGCCGGATTCCGGAGATCACCGACTCGGTCGAGGCGATCGATGCCGGCATGAAGTGGGGCTACAACTGGGAGCTCGGCCCGTTCGAGACCTGGGATGCCCTCGGCTTCGCCCCCACGCTCGAGCGCATGAAGAAGGACGGCGTGAAGTTGCCGGCGTGGATCGACAAGATGGCCGCCGCCAAGGCCAGCGGGTTCTACAAGGACGGAAAGGTCTGGAACCCCGAGCGCGGTGACTACCAGCCACGCGTCACCGACCCGCGCGAGGTCACCTGGGAGGTGATGCGCAAGGGGGACAAGCCGGTGCTGTCGAACCCCAGCGCCGAGTGCTGGGACCTCGGCGACGGGGTGCTCGGGCTGACCTTCAAGTCGGCCTACAACTCGATCGACGACAACATCATCCAGATGATCCACCAGGCCGTCGACCGCGCCGAGCGCGAGTTCGGCGCGATGGTGATCTACAACCACGGTGACAACTTCTGCGTCGGTGCCAACCTCATGGCGGTGATGGGCGCGGTCGCGCAGAAGCAGTGGGATCAGCTGAACAAGATGATCCACGACTACCAGTACGGCACCCAGCGCATGAAGTACGCGCAGGTCCCGGTGGTGGTCGCGCCGTTCGGCGCCACGATGGGCGGCGGTCTGGAGCTGTGCTTCGGTGCGGCGGCGGTGCAGGCGGCGGCCGAGACCTACGCCGGACTCGTCGAGGTCGGCGTCGGGTTGATCCCCGGTGGCGCCGGCACCCTCAACATGTTGTGGCGCAGCCTCGAGGGCGTGCCCGACGGTGTCGATCCGGACGTCTACGCGTTCGTGACCCAGACGTTCAAGAACATCGCGCTCGCCAAGGTCGCGATGTCGGCCGACGAGGCGAAGCAGTTCGGTTACTTCCGCGTCACCGACGGCGTGTCGTTCGATCGCGCCCGCCAGCTCCACGAAGCCAAGCAGCGTGCGATCGGCCTCGCGAATGCCGGCTATCACCCGCCGGTGCCGCGCGCGTACAAGCTCCCCGGCGAGAACGGCATCGCGACCCTCGAGATGATGGTCGCCACGCTGGTCAACGGCAAGTACGCCTCCGAGCACGATGCCAAGATCGCGATGAAGCTCGCCAACGTGCTGTGCGGTGGACCGAGCGGTCACACCCACGCGGTCACCGAGGAGGAGATCCTCGATCTCGAGCGCGAGGCGTTCCTGTCGCTGCTCGGCGAGCCGCTCAGCCAGGCGCGCATGCAGTACTTCCTCATGAACCAGAAGCCCCTGCGGAACTAAGGCCAAGGAGCAAGACCATGGAAATCGTCATCGCCGAAGCAGTTCGATCCGCGGTGGGCCGCGGCAACAAGGGAACTCTCGCCACGCGCCGTCCCGACGAGCTCGCCGCCGACGTGGTCCGCGGCCTCTTGGCCCGCGTCCCACAGGTCAAGGGCAAGATCGACGACGTCGTCCTCGGGTGCGCGATGCCCGAGGGCGAGCAAGGCCTCAACGTCGCCCGTCTGATCTCGCTACTCGCCGACCTCGGTCCCGAGGTTCCCGCACAGACCATCAACCGGTTCTGCTCGTCGGGCCTGCAGGCGATCGCGATCGCCGCCGGGTCGATCGCGATCGGTAGCAACGACATCGTGCTCGCCGGCGGCGTCGAGTCGATGAGCTACGTCCCGATGACCGGGTTCCACCTCTCGGCGTCGCCCGAGCTGATGGACAAGCTTCCGGGCGCGAACACGCCGATGGGCATCACGGCCGAGAACGTGGCCAACCGGTTCAACATCACGCGCCAGATGCAGGACGAGTTCGCGTTCAAGAGCCAGCAGAAGGCCAAGGCCGCGCTCGCCTCCAACGCGTTCGCCGCCGAGATCGTGCCGGTGCGCGCGGTCGCCTACGTGGATGGCAAGAAGACCTACAAGGACTTCACCGTCGACGAGCTGCCGCGTCCCGACACCACGCTCGAGGGACTCGGCAAGCTTCCGCCCGCGTTCGCGCAGGGTGGCAGCGTCACCGCCGGTAACAGCTCGCCGATCTCCGACGGCGCGGCCGCGTGCCTGGTGATGTCGCGCGACAAGGCCAACGAGCTCGGCATCGCACCGCTCGGGATCTTCAAGAAGTTCGTCACCGTCGGTGTCGATCCGGAGATCATGGGCATCGGTCCGATCCCGGCCGTGAAGAAGCTGCTCGCCAAGACCGGTCTCAAGGTCGCCGACATCGATCTGTTCGAGCTCAACGAGGCGTTCGCGAGCCAGTCGGTGTACTGCCAGAAGGAGCTCGGCATCCCCGACGACAAGATCAACGTCAACGGTGGCGCGATCGCGCTCGGTCACCCGCTCGGGTGCACCGGTGCGAAGCTCACCGCGTCCGCGCTCTACGAGCTCAAGCGGCGCGGCGGCAAGCGTGCGATCGTGACGATGTGCATCGGCGGCGGCCAGGGCGCTGCGGGACTGTTCGAGCGCGCCTGATCGCTCGACGAAGAGTTGAATCAACGCAAAGTCGCAAAGGACGCAAAGGATCTGCTCGGGGGCGATGCTCGAAGGAGCGCACGGTTCGAACGCTTGATCTTTGCGACTTTGCCCCTTTGCGTTCATTCCTCCGAGCCAGCCTGATCCTCTCGATCGGGTTCGGACTTGGATGCGGCAACCATCGCGAGCACGAGCCCGTCCCGACCGCGGGTTCCGGGTCTTCGGTACCCGCACCGCCTCCGATCCGCTTCGCGCTACGACCGCTCTCGGGCGCTCCACCCCACCGCACGAAGGGCGCACTGACGAGGGACCGGCTGCAGCAACTCGCGAAGCTCACGATCCCCGACTTCACGACCACCGTTCGACGGATCGACGACGGGTTCCTCGATGTCGTGCTCTCGCGCGCGAAGCCGCCACTGCAAGTCGCGGTCACGATCCAGGGTTGCCTGCGCTGCCTGCCGATGGAGCTCGCGCGGTGGCGAGCCGAAGCCGGCTCCCTCAAGATCACGATCCCGCCGGAGCTTCGCGACCTGCCCGACACCACGTTCGAGGTCGAGCAGCTCTCACTCGGAGGCACCCCGGTGATCGCGACGTATCAACAGGGGTGGCTGGCCTCTCCGAGATCCACCGACCCGATCGCGAGCGATGCGGTCGCCGCGTACTTCACCGACGGCACCAACCAGATCCGGGTGATCGTTTCGTATGCAGGGCCGGCGCCCGACCGCGCCGCGCTCTCCGCACCGAGCGCGGTGTCGCGCCACGAGCTCGAGGCCGTGGCGCTGTCGATCGTCGACGCCTACGTGCAGATCTGGTGATCGCGCCCTACCAGATCGGGTGGGCGTAATCACCGTGCACGTTCGCGTCAACCGCTTGCGACGCGCACGCGGGTGGTTACCAGGTGGACTAGCAACCCTTCTCTCACTTCTCACACGACTTCGCTTGGCGCGAAGTCCTCCCTACACAGGAGGAATTCTCATGGCTCTCATGCGCACCAACACCAACTCCGGCACCACCCGTTATCGCGACCCGTTCACGATGGCTCGCGAGCTCCTCGCCTGGGACCCGTTCTTCGAGGGACGCGCTCCGACGGCATTCACCCCGGCGTTCGAGGTCAAGGAGACCGAGGAAGCGTTCGTCCTCAAGGCGGACCTGCCGGGCGTCTCCGAGGCGGAGCTCGACATCGGCGTCCACAACAACGTCCTCACGGTCTCGGGCACGCGCACGGCAGAGGAGCGCAAGGAGGGCGAGACGTTCGCGCTCTACGAGCGGCAGTACGGCTCGTTCTCGCGTAGCTTCTCGCTTCCCGACACCGCCGACGGCGAGCGGATCGAAGCCAAGCTCGATCAGGGTGTCCTGACGCTGACGATCGCGAAGAAGACCGAAGCCAAGCCCCGCAAGATCCTGCTCAAGAAGTAGGGTCACGGCTCGACGATCGCGCGCACGTAGCAGCGCGGTCGATCGTCGTCGGTCGCGATGAAGCCGGCACCGCCGAGCGTGCCTTCGTGCTCGAACAGCCGGAGGTGCGCCCGCACGCGGTCGCCGGCGAAGCACGGCTTGCGATAGGCGATGTCGACCTCGCGCGACCGCAGCTTCACCGAGCGATCCGTCGTCGCGATCCGCTGGTAGAGCGCGTCGAGGAACACCTGGATGTAGACCAGCGAGTTGACGTGCTGGTTGGAGTCGGTGTGGTCGAGCGTGAACACGATCTCGCCCGGGACCGGCGCGAGCTCGTCGAGCCATGTCGCACCATCGGGTGCATCGCCGGCGGTCGACGGCGCGGGAAACGGATAGCGCGCGTCGGGCACCTCGGGATAGCCGTGACCGAGGCGGGTCACGCGGCGCTGGTCCGGTGGACCGAACGGCCGCGTGAACGTGTGCTCCGCGAACAGTCTGCCGGCCGAGGTCAACGGACCGGCGGGCGTGCGCGGCACGATCGTGCCCGCCGCACCGCGAATGTCGACCCACAGGTTCATGAACAGACGCGAGACCTCCCCGGCGTCGTCGCGCACGTGCGCGAGCTGAAAGCCGGCCTGCGACTGGACCGGCCGGTCGACGCGGATGCGGGTGTCGAGCGACGCGATCGTCATCCGCGTCAGGATCGGGAGGATGCCGGACCGTGCAGCGGCCGCGGCACCGGGATGCTTGACCAGCACCGAGCGCCACAGCCCACCCATCGCGGGCGGAACGGCGATCGGCATCAGGCGACCGTCCTGCGTGACGTCCTCGTAACGGAGGTAGTTCTCGGTGGTCGCGGACTGCTCGGAGTCGAACGCGGGTGCCGGCGGGGCGGGGAACAACATCGCGCGCAGGATATGCGAACGTCGCCGTCGCACGAAGCGTGCGATAGTGAAGCCGTGGGCGATCGGGAGGATCCCGAAAGCGAGACGGTGGTCGAACGCCCGAGCGACGACGGCGACGACAACACCGCGGCCACCATGCGCGAGGGACCGGGGCTTCGCCCGTCCGGATCGCAGCGATCGCGGCCACCCTCGGCCGGCGACGACGCGCCACCGCTCGAACGCGGAGCACGACTCGGCCGCTACGTCGTGCTCGACGTGCTCGGCGCCGGTGGCATGGGTGTCGTGTACGCGGCGCAGGATCCCGAGCTCGATCGCAAGGTCGCGATCAAGGTGCTGCAGGCGCATCACGGCGGCTCCGAGAGCGGTGGCCAGACCTGGCTGGTGCGCGAGGCGCAAGCGATGGCGCGCCTGGCGCACCCCAACGTGGTCACGGTGTACGACGTCGGCGAAGTGTCGAGCGATCGCGTGTTCGTCGCGATGGAGCTCGTCGACGGGGTCACGCTACGCGCGTGGTTGCGACAGCGGCCGCGAAGCTGGCGAGAGGTCGTGCCGGTGATGCGCGCCGCGGGGACCGGGCTCGCCGCCGCTCACGCCGTCGGGCTGGTGCATCGCGACTTCAAGCCCGACAACGTGCTGGTCGGCAACGACGGTCGCGTACGCGTGATGGACTTCGGGCTCGCGCGACTGCACGCAGCCGGCGACCACGCGTCGCACGACGCGACGTCGGGCACGCTCGACGTCGAGTCCAAGAGCCCGCTCTCCGAGCGCCTGACCGTGACCGGCGCGGTGCTCGGCACGCCGGCCTACCTGGCGCCCGAGGTCCATGCCGGGCACGCCGCCGATGCGCGCGTCGATCAGTTCGCGTTCGGTGTCGCGCTGTACGAGGCCCTGTACCGTCGGCGACCGTACGATCGTCAGGCGCTGATCGAACGCCGCGCCGTTCCCCCGACGCCGCCGCCCGATGCCAAGGTCCCGGCATGGATCGAGCGCATCGTGCTGCGGGCGACCGCGCTCGATCCCGAACAGCGGTTCGCCTCGATGGACGAGTTGCTCGCCGCGCTCGGCCGAGATCCGACCACGCGACGTCGTCGGATCGCCGCGGGCGTGTCGTTCATCGCGGCGTGGGGCGTTCTGGTCGCGGTGGGACTCACGCTCCGGGGTGCCGACTCCGGCGAACCTGCACCGCCGCCGTGTACCGATGCCCCGGATCGCCTCGCGGGCGTCTGGGATGCCCCCACGCGTGCGACGCTCGAGACCGCGTTCCGGCGGATCGACAAGCCGTTCGTCGACGACGCGATCGCCGGCACCGAGAAGACGCTCGATCGCTACGCCGCCGGTTGGGTCGCGCAGCGCGCCGAGGCGTGCCAGGCCACGCGCGTACACGGCTTTCAGTCCGAGGACGTGATGACGTTGCGGATGACGTGCCTCGATAACCGACTGGCCGAGCTGCGCACGCTGGTCGGGTTGTTCGGCAAGGCCGACGAGAAGCTCGTGCTCGGCGGTGCCACGGCCGCGCAGAAGCTGAGCCCGCTGTCCGATTGCGCCGACATCCCCGCTCTGTTGGCTCCCGATCCGCTGCCGAAGGATCCCGCCGCACGCACGGCCGTCACCACGCAACAGCGCGAGCTCGCGAAGGCGCGCACGCTGTACCGCGCCTCCAGGCTCGCGGATGCGCATGCTCTCCTCGATCGCATCGCGCCCGCCATCGCACGGCTCCACCACCTGCCGACCGAGGCCACGTTCCACATGTTGAACGGGCAGACGCGATGGGTCCTCGAGGGGGCCGACAAGGGCGAGCCCGAGCTTCGCAAGGCCGTGTTCGCCGCCGAGGCCGGCAAGGCGGATCGCGTGAAGGTCGAGGCGGGAATCCAGCTCGCCAACCTCGCCAACGAGACCAGCCACTTCGACCTCGCACGCGAGCGCTTGCAGCAGGCCTCGGCTGCCCTCGAACGACTCGGCCAGCAGGGTCACGACTGGGTGCTGCGCACGCGCGCGCTCGCCTCCGAGGCGTTGCTCGATCTGCGAACCAGCCATCACGACGATGCTCTCGCGATCGCCAAGAAGGGGCGACTGCTCGCCGAGAAGCACACCGAACCGCCGCACCAGGCCTACTCGCAGCTGGTCGAAGCCAGCATCCTCAACGCGACGGGGCACCACGCCGAAGCCCTCGTCCAGTTCGAAAAGGTGCTCGCGTACCAGGAATCGCTCGGCCATCGCCGTGTCGAGACCGCGACGACCTTGCACGCGATGGCGACCGCCGAGCTGGTGATCGGCAAGTACGACGATGCGACCAAGCACCTGACGTCGGCGCTCGAGATCGAGCGCGCGATCTACGGCGATACCAACAAGATGGTCGCGAACACGCTCTCCGGGCTTGCCGTGGCGCAGGGAGCGAAGGGCGATCTGAGAAGGCGAGCTGGCCACGTCGCGCGAGGCACTCGAGATGACCGAGCGCACCGTCGGCAAGAACGAGCCGCAGTACGCGCTGATCCTCGGACAGATCGCGGAGACCCTGGTCAATTCGAAGCGACCGAAGGAAGCGATCGGGTATCTCGATCGCGCGATCGCGATCCAGTCGGCGAAGCTCGGGCGCGACCACTTCCAGACGCTGACGCTCCGGCTCACCAAGTGCGACGCCGAGCACGGCTCCGGCGCCACCAAGGCCGCGATCGCGACGTGCAAGTCGGCGCTCGCCGCCGCGGAGCGCACGCTCGGCCCCGAGAGTCCGCTGGTGTTCGTGTTCCTCGCTCACACCGGCATCGTCCTGACGGACGGCCACGAGGCCCGCGAGGCGCACGCGTTGTTCGAGCGCGCACTCCAGCTCGGCGCGGCCGATATCTCGGACGTCTACTACGTCCAGATGCTCGACGCGAAGGCGCTGTGGGCGATGGGCAAGCACGCACCCGCGATCGCGCGGGCCCAGAAGGCCCGCGACGGGTTCGCCACGCTCGGCGACGCCAAGGCCGACCAGCGCAAGGACGCCGAGGCCTGGCTCGCGAACCACCGGCGGTAGTCGCTGCCTACAGTGTGGGCACGCGATCTCGCATCGATCCAGATCCGACGACAAGCTGGCTTACACGACCGCGAGAGGACAAACCAGGGTTTCGTCACGGGCCACGCGAGATCGTCGAGGCATCGGCGTCGAGATCCACTACCCTCGATCTCGATGTCCACGGGGAACCCCGGCGAGTGGTGCGGTCCGACGTCGGAGCTGTCGAGCAAGCAGCTCTCGGCGTTGCTCCCCCGCGCCCGCCGCGGGAACACCACGCGCCAGCCTGTATCCGATCAGACCCCGGTCTCGGGAGAGCTCGACACCGGCGACATCGACATCCCACTCGACATCGAGGCCATCGCGATCGAGTCGCCGGTGCTCGCACGCGGCTCGGAGCCCGGGATCGTCCGCTATCCGCTGGCCCCCGCCGACCGCACGGTGTGGTGGCTCCTGGCGCTCGGGGTGCTGCTGTGCGCCGCGGGTGCGGCGTTCGTGCTGATCGCCTGAGCTCGCCCTCCGATCTCGCAACGCGCGCGGAGCCTTCGCGCCACGCGCTCGGCTACGGTAGGGCGTGGTTTTGCTGCCGATCGACGACGTCCTGCCCGAGCTCGTCGCGGCAGTGCGCGAGCGGCGCGTCGCGGTGCTGGTGGCGCCGCCCGGCGCGGGCAAGACCACGCGCGTGCCGGGCGCATTGCTCGACGCGAACGTGATCGACGGCGAGATCGTCGTGCTGCAACCACGACGGCTGGCGGCGCGGCTGGCGGCGACGCGAATCGCGAGCGAGCGCGGCGTCAAGCTCGGGGCCGAGGTTGGCTACGAGGTCCGCTTCGATCGCAAGCGCAGCACGACCACGCGGATCTCGCTGGTCACCGAGGGGATTTTGACGCGCCGACTGCTCTCCGATCCCGAGCTTGCCGGTGTCGGATGCGTCGTGATCGACGAGCTCCACGAGCGCAACCTCGACGGCGACCTCGCCCTCGCGCTGGTCAACCGGCTGCGCGAACGCCGACCCGAGCTCGCGCTGGTCGCGATGTCGGCGACGCTCGATGCCGAACCGGTGGCGGGTTTCCTCGGCGATGCTCCGGTGATCCGGTCCGAAGGCCGCGCGTTCCCGCTGACGATCGAGTTCGCGGATCCCGATCCCGATCGGCCGCTCGGCAAGCAGGTCGCCGCAGCGGTGCGCCGGGTCGCGCGCGACGGGCTCGACGGCGACGTCTTGGTGTTCCTGCCGGGTGCCGGCGAGATCCGGCGATGCGCCGAGGATCTGGCCGACGCGGCGAACGTGTTCGACCTCGAGGTGCTGCCGCTCCACGGCGATCTGTCCGTCGAGGATCAGGACCGCGCGGTGCGGCCGTCCACGCGGCGCAAGGTCATCCTCGCGACCAACGTCGCGGAGACCAGCGTGACGATCGATGGCGTGACCTGCGTGATCGACAGCGGGCTCGCCCGGATCGCGCGGCATTCGCCGTGGACCGGCTTGCCCTCGCTACAGATCGAGCCGGTGAGTCGCGCGAGTTGCGCGCAACGCGCCGGGCGCGCGGGCCGCACCCGACCCGGTCGCGTGATCCGGTTGTACGGCAAGCACGATCACGACACCCGTCGCGCGTTCGAGGTCCCCGAGATCGAGCGCAGCGACATCGCCGGCGCCGCGCTCGCGCTGTACGGCGCCGGCATCGCGGGCCTGCATGCCGTGCGCTGGTTCGAGCCACCACCCGATGCGGCCGCGACTGCCGCCGAGGAGCTGCTCGACCGCCTCGGTGCGGTCTCCCGCGATGGCGACACGCGCGCGATCACCGACCTCGGCCGACGAATGTTGCGGTTCCCCGTGCACCCGCGACTCGCGCGAATGATCGTCGAGGGCGAACACCGCGGCGTCGCACGCGAGGCATGCGCGATCGCGGCCGTACTCGGTGGACGCGAGCTCCGCAGCTCCCGCCGCTCGGGGGCCGACGTCGGCAAGCGCGGACCGCGCCAGGCCGAGCTCAGCTCGCCGTCGGATCTGATCGACGACCTCGACGCCCTGCTCGATGCCCGCGGTCACGGGATGCGACCCGATCGACTTCGTCGCGACGGGCTCGACGTCGCCACCACGCTCGCCGCCGACCGCGCGGCCAAGCAGCTGGAGCGGATCGCGCGTACCGACACCAAGAGCCCCGGCTCCGACGACGGCATCGACGAGGCGCTCCAGATCGCGATCCTCACCGGGTTTCCCGATCGCGTCGGCAAACGACGTGCGCCACGCTCCGCCGAGATCGTGCTCGCCGGCGGCGGTAGCGGCACCCTCGCTCCGAGCTCGTCGGTCTTGCTCCACGACGCCGAGTTGATGGTCGCGGTCGACGTCGCGGAGACCGGCACCCGCGGTGCCTCGAGTCGCGTCCAGATCCGTCGCGCATCGGCGATCGATGCCGCGTGGCTGCTCGATCTCTACCTCGATCGAATCGAGGAGCGCGACGAGCTGGTGTGGAACGCGCAGCGCGAGCGTGTCGAGCGCGTCGTCCAGCTGACCTACGACGGGCTCGCGATCGACGACACCCGCGACGTCGACGGCGCGCGCCGCGCCGGCAAGCCGGCCGCCGAGCTCCTCGCCAAGCAGGCGCTCGCCGCCGGCATCGAGAAGTTCGTCGATCCCGAGGCGTTCGCCCGCTGGCGTGCGCGGGTCGCGTTCGCGGCCACGCTCGCGCCGTCGATCGAGCCACCCGACGACGACCACCTCGCTGCCATCCTCGCCGCTGCGTGCGAGGGCGCGATCGCGTTCGACGAGCTCCGCAAGGCGAGCCTGCTCGACCTGCTCGATGCCAGCCTCGGCGAGCGCCGCGCCCTGATCGACAAGCTCGCGCCGACCCACCTCGCCCTGCCCCGCCGCCGCCGTGTCGCGATCCACTACGAAGCCGATCGCCCGCCGTGGATCGCGTCCCGCCTCCAGGACTTCTTCGGGCTCGCCCGCGCGCCCGCCGTCGGCGACGGCAAGGTGCCTCTCGTGCTCCACCTGCTCGCGCCCAACCAGCGACCGGTCCAGGTCACGCAGGACTTGCCCGGGTTCTGGGTCAAGCACTACCCCGCGCTACGCAAGCAGCTCATGCGCCGCTATCCCAAGCACGCGTGGCCCGAGGATCCGACGCAGATGATCCGCGACGACGCCTGAACGCGTCGGGCGCCCCCCGTATTCCGGATCCCGTGCCCTTGCCCCGCCACGAGCGGGCCCCATGTTGATCGCGATGACGTATCGCAACGATCACGACGCGCTGTTCGCCCGCCTCGAGGCGACCGAACGAGAGAACCGGGAGCTCCGCGCCGAGCTCGCCGCGCGCGACCAGCCGCCCGAGGTCCCCGAGCCCACCACGTTCGACCGCTGGAGCGAACGTCTGCGTCTCACCGCCGACTTCACGGCCGACGCCTTCACCGCGTTCGTCCGGTTCGTGTTCCGGCGGCTCTGAGACTTCGCGAACGGGCACCCAGCGAGAGGTAGTCCGCGGAAGCGAAGTCGAACAACCATGACTCAGTTCGCCGGCGGGCAGCGCTTCGCCGTGAACGCGCCGGCGAGCATCGACTTGCCCTGATCGGGCAGCGCGAGCAAAAGGTGCCCACGAAGCTCGCCATCCGTCACGCTGTCGACGGCGAGCGCCGCGTTGAAGTACTGCGCGTAGCGCCACGCGCGATAGCCGTCGGGCTCGAACACCTCGAGGCCACCACTCGCGATCTGGTCCGTCACCTTGTCCTCCGAGCCGGAGTAGTGACCGACGAGGGTCGACTTGTCGGCAGGGAGGCTCGGCAGATCGAGATCGAAGTAGTCGATCCGGACATCAGGCTTCTCTTTCTGGAGCTTGCCCATGACGTGCGTGCGGACATGGCCGCCGCCCGGGCGCGTCAGGCACGGATCGGAAGGCTTGTCCGTGTAGAACACCAGGCGCTGGCGCTTGGTGCCGTCGTGATACGGAACCTCGCGCAACGTGATGTGCGCGATCTTGGCGGGCGAACCGGCGACGATCGCCTCGATCGGCGTCGTCGGGATGCTCGCCACCTCGTACGGCGTCATCGTCCACTCCACACCGGCCAGCGGCGCCGGCTTGTCGCGCGGGACGACCTTGGTCGGGCAGTACTCGCCCTCGAACGGACCGGACAGCTTCCAGTTGTCGCCGGTGATCTCGATCTTGCCGGCGAGAGCGAACGTCTTCGGGTCCTTCTTCGTCAGCGTGATCTTCGCGCTGCCCTTGGGCTTGGCGTTCCAGTCGACACCGGTCGCCGACCAGTACCGGAGCTCCGATGCGATCTCCTTGCCGACCTGCCACTTGTCGATCTCCTCGTACTTCGTGATCTCGAACGCGCTGCCCGAGCCCATCGGCTCCTCGCAGTGACGGCGCTCGACGAGCTCCTTCTCGGTGGCCGCGTAGAACCCGAGTTTGCCGCCGTCGCTGGTCTCGGCGAGGATCACGAGGTTGGGCGCGAACGTCTTGCCCGCGATCGTGCCGCTCGGGGCCTGGTAGCCCTTGGGCTTCTCGACCTCGTCCGTGTCGGAGCCTCCCGACGTCGACTTGTTCCCGCCCTTGCAGGCGACGAGGACCAGCAACGCTGCCACCGCGACCGTCGTTCGCATCGGTCGCACATACTACGATCCGCGCCCGGTTACGAACGTGGCGGGATCGTGCGGCCGGTGCCCGCGGCGGGCCACAGGAGGTGATACAGGCGCAAGCTGATCAGCAGCAGCGCGTACTCCTGCAGGTCACCACCCGAGTCGCGCAACACCGAGAAGTTGAAGTCGACGAGCGCGAGCGCGTCGCTCATCACCTGCATCAGCTCGTCGATCTTGGGCGGCGGCGCGGTCTTGTCGAACGCCCACGCGCTCATCTTGCTGCGCAGCGCCTCGAACATCGGCTTGATGCGGATGTGCAGGGAGGCGACCCGGTTGGGACGCAGCCATTGCAGCACCATCCCCGCGAGCGCCCGGCAATCCTCGGCCATCGCGTCCTCGCCCATCGCCGGCTCGACGAGGCCGATCATCGCCGGCATCACCATGCGGGTCGTGGTGTTGCCCTTGAACAGCAGCGCGTTCGGCGAGATGTTGGCGTGGCCCATGCCGTGCTCGTGCAGCGCGGCGACCTGCTTGATCACGAGGAAGCCGAGCGCGAGTGCGCCGTCGACGTTGAGGTCGAGCTCGGCGATCCGATCGCCGAACCGCGGCTCGTCGACGTACTCGGTGAACAGCAGCAGCGACGACGTGTTGGCGTCGTAGATCACCTTGTGCAGCGAGGTCAGAAGGCCTTGCCGCACGCGCTTGAGGATCGGCCAGAAGTACTGCTGCCAGTTCTCGACGAACTGCCGCGGGTCCGAGACCTTGGTCAGATCGATCACGGTGACCAGCTTGGGAAACACGTTCGAGTCGGGAAACGTGCCGGCCGCGACCATGTCGGGCCGCGGTGCCGCGAGGAAGATCGGGTGCCCCTTGACCCGGCCGAGGCTGCGCTGCACCGCGTACCCCCACTCGTGCACCGCGCGCTCGGCCGACTCGACGACCTCGCGGGTGATGCTCGGGTCCGAGCTGACGATCGCTTCCTGCCGCGCCTCCTGTTGCTTGCGCTGCTTCTCGGCCTGCTTCTCGGCCTGTTGCTGGACCATCTTCCGCCGCGACTCGCGCGGGCGCTCGTCGTCGAGCTCGCGCAGGTGGCTGCGGAGCTCCTGCGCCACGGCAGCCACCGACGGGAACCGCTGGGCGGGGTCACGCTCGAGGCAGCCCTCGATCACCGGGCGCAGCGGCTTCGGGAAGTCGTCGGGATAGAACACCTTGCTGCGCCCGCCGATCACGACGCCCTCGGCGATCCGGATCAGCAGCGCCCACATGTCGTCGGCGGCGCCGTAGAGCAGCTGCTCGGTGAACAGCCCGTGGATCGCGCCGCCGATCGCGTAGATGTCGAGCGCCGTGCTGATCTGGCTGTCCATCAGCGCCTGGTCGATCGTCTCGGGCGCCACCGACCATCCCGGCGAGCCGAAGATCCGGCCCTTGTAGTAGTTGCGGTAGGTCTGGTTGTTGACGTCGTCGAGCGACATCGCGAGGTCGAAGTCGAACAGGTAGGCGACGTTGGCGCCGTCGTCGACCAGGATGTTGCGCAGCGTGAAGTCGCGGTGGAGCAGCCGCGTCGAGTGCAGGGTCGACAGCCCCTCGAGCGCCTGCACGAGCAGCTTGCAGCGCGCGCGCGGTGTCAGCGTGTGCTTGGTGATCGCCTCGAGCAGCGTCACCCCCATGCGCGGGGTGACGAACAGGTAGTTGTCAGCGATCGGCGCCGATACGTAGGTCGGCAGGATGTTGGGATGCTCGATCGCCGCGATCCGGGCCATCGCGGCCAGGTTGTTGTGGTGATCGCGTCGGGTCACCTCGTCGGTGCGCAGCTGGTAGAGGTAGTTCGAGTGGAACACCTTGCCGACGATGCGCTCGACCTCACCGGTCGCGTCGTCGCGCCGCTCGAGCTCGTAGACCGTGCCCATGCCGCCGTTGGACAGGTGCTGGCCGTTGGTCCGGTACAGGTACCGGTTGTAACGGAACACGAGGCTGGGCTTCGCGAGGTCTTCCGATCGCAGCGTTCCGATCGACGTCGTTTCGACCCAGGAGTCGGTCATCCCTCGCCGGTCCTCACTGTACGCCCATGTTGTCGTGCCGGGCAACGCCCCGGGGTCGGTAAGATCCTGATATCCCTGACATCGTCGTCGCGGCGATCACCGCGAGATCGCGAGCGGTGTTTCGTCGCATCGCCCGGTCGAAGCTCGTCGTAACGCACCCGGATGTGGTACCAGCTACCGACTCATGCTGGAGCATCGGTTCAGCAAGGCAGTCGCGTTCGCGACGTTCCTGCTCCTCGTGATCGGCGGCACCGTCAACCCCACGGGCTCGAGCCTCGCATGTCCCGAGCCGACCCTGGTCTGCCACGGCCAGCTGTTCCCACCGATGACCGGCGGCGTGTTCTACGAGCACGGTCACCGGCTCGCCGCGATGACGGTTGGCCTGCTCCAGATCATCCTGACGATCCTGCTGATTCGCCGGCGTCCCCAGCACAAGAAGCTGGCCTGGCTGCTGCTCGTGATGGTGATCCTCCAGGGCTCGCTCGGCGCGATCACCGTCAAGTACAAGCTGCCGTGGTTCGTGTCGACCGCGCACCTCCTGCTCGGGATGTCGTACTTCGCCACGCTGATCTACACGGCGTTCCTCACCCGTCCCGCCCCGAGCGTGATCGAGCTCGAGCAGCACGCGCGCCGTCGCGCCGAGCTCGGCAGCGCACGCAAGTGGATCCTGATCGCGGCCGGCGCCGTGTTCGTCCAGCTCCTTCTCGGCGCGCTGGTTCGCCACAACGGTGCCGCGATGGTGTGCCTCGGCATGCCGAGCTGCACGATGGGTGGTGACTGGTGGCCACAGGCCGGCGTCCAGCACCTCCACATGGTCCATCGCGGCTTCGGCGTGGTGGTCGGCATCGTCACCACGGTCGCCGCGATCCAGGTGTGGCGACACGCGCGGAGCTGGCCCGCGCTCCGCACCCTCGCGATGATCGCGCCGCTCCTCGTCGCCGGTCAGATCACGCTCGGCATCTACACGGTGCTGACGATGCGCGCGATCCCGCTCGCGGTCGGTCACTTCGCCGGCGCGGCGAGCCTGTGGGCGCTGTGGATGTCCGCGGTGCTGATGACCCGCGGCCGCGGCGATGCCGACCACATTCCCTCGACCCCCGCGGAGGGCGTGTGAGCGTAGCCGTCGCACGCCTCGCCGGAAAGACCGTCGATCTGATCGCGCTGGTCAAGCCGCGCATCATGATCATGGCGCTGCTCACCGCGGCCGGCGCCGCCAGCCTCGCCCCGGGCTCGATCGAGACGGTGCCAACGCTGTGGCTGCTCGCCGGCACCGCGCTGATCGTCGGCTCCGCCAACACGCTCAACATGTGGCTCGAGCGCGACATCGATTGCCTGATGGCGCGCACCAAGCACCGTCCGCTACCGGAACGCCGCCTCGATGCCACCTCCGCGCTGGTGTTCGGCGCGATCCAGGGCGCGGCCTCGATCCCCGTGCTGGCGATGGCCGGCCTCATCCCCGCCGCGCTCGGGCTGCTCGCCCTCGTGCTCTACGTCGGCGTGTACACCCCGATGAAGCAGCGCTCGTACATCGCGACCTGGGTCGGCGCGATTCCGGGGGCGATGCCCGCGCTCATGGGGTGGACCGCGGCGACCGGCAAGATCGATGTCTCGGGTCTCGCGGTGTTCGCGGTGCTGGCGTTCTGGCAGCTCCCGCACTTCCACGCGATCGCGCTGTACCGCCAGCGCGACTACGATGCCGCCGGCCTCAAGACGCTGCCCGGCACCCGCGGACTCGAGGTCACGCGCCGCGCGATCGGCCGCGGCCTCGTCGTGCAGGTCGCGGTCAGCCTGTCGCTCGTGCCGCTCGGCGTCGCGGGCTGGATCTACGGCGCCACCGCGATCGTACTCGGCGCGCTGGTGCTGGCGCAGGGTCTCCCCGGCGTCCGCCACGGCACCGCGAAGTGGGCGCGCAGCGTGTTCCTGTGCTCGATCGTGTACCTCCCGGTGCTGTTCGCGGTGATGGTGCTCGACGGCAGAGCATGACGGTCGAGAACATCCATCCGGCGATCAACGCCGGGCTCAACTTCACCTGCTTCGTGTTCCTCGTGCTCGGCCGGATGGCGATCGCACGAGGCGACAGAGCGCTCCACAAGCGACGCATGCTCGGGGCGTTCACCGCCTCGGTCGTGTTCCTGATCTCGTACGTGATCCGGTTCCTCACCACGGGGGCTCACATCTATCCGGGGCACGGCTGGGATCGCGTCGTCTATCTGATCACGTTGTTCTCGCACATGGTGCTCGCGCTCGTGCTGGTGCCGCTGGTGATCAGTGCGCTACGTCGCGCGTTCCGCAAGGACTTCGCTGCCCACCGGCGGATCGTCAGGTTCACGTGGCCGATCTGGATGTACGTGTCGGTGACCGGCGTGCTGGTCTACCTGATGCTGTACCACCTCGCCCCGGCACTCCACTCCACCTGAGCTGACCGCGGACTGCTACCCTGAACGGGTGAGGTGGCTCGTACTCGCCTGGCTGATCGCGGCGTGTTCGTACCGCGCTCCCGCGCAGCCGGGCGACGACGGCGGCACCGGCGGCGACGCGGTGGTCGACACGACCGACGGTGATGCTCCGCTCGACACGCCGCCCGATGCCGCCGACTGCGAATCGGTGTGCGGCGCGGCCGGCGGGACGTGCGTCGCCGGCACGTGCACGTTCGACTGCACCACGACGATCTGCACCGCCGTCACCTGCCCCGCCGGCGTTCCGTGCGAGGTCGATTGCGGTGCCGACTCGTGTACGGGAGCCGTCGATTGCGCGGCGGCCTCGAGTTGCACGATCCAGTGCACCGGCAACCAGTCGTGCAGCGGCCCGATCACGTGCGGCGGGGCCGCGTGCTCGGTGGCCTGTGCCCAGGACTCCTGCGATCAGGATGTCACCTGCAACGCGGCGACCTGCGCGATCGACTGTCTCGGCGGACAGTCGTGCTCGGGCAAGGTGTCGTGTAGCGGCGCCACCTGTTCGGTCTCGTGCGCGCAGGATTCCTGCGATCAGGCCGTCACCTGCAGCGCGACCGGCGCGTGCAAGATCGCCTGCACCGGAAACCAATCGTGCTCGAGCACCACCACGTGCGGTACCGGATCGTGCGCCGTGACCTGCGGACAGGACTCCTGTGACGGTGCGATCGATTGCGCGGCATCGTGCCAGTGCGACGTCGATTGCGCCATGCAGGGCGCATGCGCGTCGGGCACGACCTGCCAGCTCGACGTGTGCGAGGATGCCAACAACGGGTGCGACTCGTCGCTCGACGCGACCTGCCGGACCTGCCCGTAGCGTGCCCGACTTCGCTTCCGCGAGTCTCAGTCCGCGAGCAGCTGCTGGCCGATCATCTCGAGCAGGAGGTTCCGGACCTCGGCCGGCTTCCAGCCGCGATCGCGCAGCATCTGGTAGGTCTCGGCGCTGAACAGCACCAGCAGCAGGTCGGTCGCCTTCTTGGCGGTGATCCGTAGCCCGGGTGGCTTCTTGCTCATCAGCCGCACGACGGACCGGTACGCGTCGGCACGACGCACCTCGCCGCGATCGTAGACCGCCTCGGCATCCGGATCACCCGACGCGCGCAGCCGCGACCGCATCGGTGCGACGCGCTCCATGATCTCGATCCCACCGTCGAGGAAGATCTCGAGCGCGGCCTGCGCGGTCGGCGCCTGTTCGAACGGTTCGAACCACGCGTGGAACCTGCGCAGCACCGCCGGGTCGTCGACGGAGAACTCTCCCATGTTGCCCTGCGGCGGGACCCAGATCTCGAACCCGGCGACCGCCGCACCTTCGACTTCCTCGAGAAGCGCCGCCTTGGTGTGGAAGGTGAAGTACAGCGTCTGCACGGCGACCTTGGCGCGCGCCGCGATCATCTCCATCGTGGTGCCCGCGTAGCCATCGTCGCAAAACAGGTCGTGGGCCGCGCGCAACATCCGCCGGCGCGTGGCGAGTGCGCGCTCCCGTCGCGTCGACGGTTGCGAGATTGGCTGCTTGGACCGGAGGGCCACGGGAACACCCTAGCCTAACACCGCGGTTCCGCTGGCATCTGATTTCGCTGTAGTAAGTCACTAGACTTTTACTCTAGTAATATGCGACCTGATCGGGATTACCAGGAGATCGTCATGATGCAAGCCCCACCCTCGTTGCCTCCTCCCGTCCAGCTCCTCCAGATGATCACCGTCGGGCGCATGACCGCGCAGGCGATCGGCGTCGCGGCCCGCCTCGACTTCGCGACCCAGATCGGCGACGGCAAGAAGACCGCCGCCGAGCTCGCGCAAGCATGCGGCTGCAACGTCGATGGCGTCTATCGCGTGCTCCGCGCACTCGCCAGCGTCGGGTTGTTCACCGAGGCCGAGGGCGGATTTCGCAACACGCCGCTATCCAGCACCCTGCGGGACGGGCCGATGTCGTCGCGGCCGCTCGCGTTGTTCTTCTGCCACGAGGCACACGTCAAGGCCTGGATCGGCCTCGATCACAGCGTGCGCACCGGCGGCTCCGGCTTCGAGCACGTTCTCGGCAAGTCGCCGTTCGAGCTCGCCGCCTCCGATCCAGAGATCGGCAAGGTGTTCAACGACGCCATGACGGCGTTCTCGGCGGCGATGGGGCCGGCGATCGCCGAGGCCTGCGACCTCTCGGGCATCGACCAGCTGGTCGACCTCGGCGGCGGACACGGGCAGCTGCTGGCGACGATCCTGTCGCGGTACCCGACGATGCGCGGCATCCTGTTCGATCTGCCGCAGGTCGTCGCCGGTGCGAAATCGGTGATCGAGCCGATGGCGAACCGGATCGAGGTCATCGCTGGCGATTTCTTCCGCGAGGTCCCCGCGGCGCCCGCGTACATCATGAAGAACGTGCTCCATGACTGGTCGGACGCCGACGCGTTGCGCATCCTCCAAACCATCCATCGCGCCGCACGGCCGAACGCACGCGTGATCCTCGCCGAGGCCGTGCTCCAGCCCGGCAACGATCCCGACATCGCGAAGTTCATGGACCTCGAGATGCTCGTCGCCGGTGGCGGTCGCGAGCGCGACCTCTCGCAGTGGACAGACCTGTTGCGCGATGGTGGATTCCGGCTCGAACGGACGATCCCCACGACCTCGCCGGCGGTGCTGCTCGAGGCGACGCGCGTGTGATCAGTCGCGCGACAGCCAGTCGCGCCAGTGCTTCGGGGCCTGCGGCTGCCAGCGCTCGCGATAGGCCGTGCGCGCGGCGTCGTCCCGCACAGAACGCGACGCCTGGCCTCCTCGTTTACAATCCGATTTGCTTGGCGACGATCACCTTCATGATCTCGTTGGTGCCGGCGTAGATCCGCTGCACGCGGGCATCCATGAATGCGCGGGTCACCGGATACTCGAGCATGTAGCCATAGCCGCCGAAGAACTGCAGACAGGTATCGACGATCTCCTGCGCGGTATCGGTCAGCCAGAACTTGGCGATCGAGCACTCCTTGACCAGGTACTTGCCGGCGACGTGCTCGGCGACGACCTTGTCGATGTACGCGCGGCCGACCTCGACCTTGGCGAGGCACTCGACGAGCTTGAACTGCGTGTTCTGGAACTTGCTGATCGGCTTGCCGAACGCCTTGCGCTCCTTGGTGTACGCGATGGTGTCCTCGAGCACCTGCTCGGACCCCGCCTGCGCGCCGATCGCGACGCACAGTCGCTCCTGCTGGAGCTTCTGCATCAGCATCATGAACCCGCCACCCTCGCCACCGAGCAGGTTCGCCGCCGGCACGCGGCAGTCCTCGAAGAACAGCTCCGAGGTGTCCTGCGACGCCATCCCCATCTTGTGGAGGCGCTTGCCCTTCGTGAAGCCCTTGCGGTTGGCCTCGACGACGAACAGCGAGATGCCGCGGTGCGCGTTGGCCGGATCGAAGTCGGTCTTGGCGGCGACGACCACGAGGTCGCACAGCTGGCCGTTGGAGATGAACGTCTTCGCGCCGTTGATCACGTAGTCGCCACTGCCGTCGTCGGCCTTCTTCGCGGTGGTCGCGATCGCGGCGAGGTCGCTGCCGGTGCCGGGCTCGGTCATCGCGAGCGCGGTCACGAGCTCGCCCGACGCGCAGCCCGGGAGCCACTTCTTCTTCTGCTCTTCGCTACCGAACGAGTAGATGTACGGAACGATGATGTCGCTGTGGAGGGCCATCGCGAACCCACTCTCGTAGGCCTTCGCGAGCTCCTCCATGATGATCACCGAGTGCTTGAAGTCGCCGCCCGCGCCGCCGTAGGCGTCCTCCATCCACGGGCACAGGAAGCCCTGCGCGCCCGCCTTGCGCCACACGTCGCGGTCGACCATGCCCTGCTCGCGCCAGCGCTGCTGGTGCGGCTTGACCTCGCGCTCGAGGAACTGGCGGAAGGTCTGGCGAAACGTGTCGTGGTCGGCATCGAACAGGGTGCGATCCATCCGCTGTCTATAGCACCGGTCGAGCTGCGGCTCAGCGCCGATCGCCGAGACACGCCACGCTGAACGGCTTGCACGCGCTGGTGTCGCCGTCCCGAGCACGACCGTTGTCGAAGCAGACCCGCATGCGGGCCGCCGCCAGCGCCGCGTCCGGTGCCATGCCGTTCCAGCACAACTTGCAGCGCTCCCTGGAGCTCTCGTACTCGTTCTCGCAATCGCTGGCACGCCGACAACCGATGTCGCCGGCTTCGATCGGACGTCCGCAGATCTGCTTCCAGTAGCACGCCGCCATGCGCGTGCAGTCGCCCTTCGCCTGATCGACGCAGGCGGTGTCGACCGCGTGTTGCTCGCAATCGCGCTGGCAGCTCGCGAGCGCCAGCGAGCACTTCTCCAGGTGTTTGCATGCCCGATCGCAGTGCGCGATCGACGACAGGATGTGGTGCGGTAGCTCCGGCCTGGCCGGTCGTGCCGGCCCGCTCGTGTCGTTCGCGTGGTCCGCCACCACGGCGCGATCGACCGGTGTGGTGTTGGCATCGGTGATCGTCCCCGCGGGCTCGCCCGAGCCGCGACCGGCCACCACGCCGATCGTCACGGCACCGGCGATCGCGACGACCCCGAGCACGCCGATCGCGATCCCGCGTCGCGATCTCGGTGGCGCCGCTGCCGGTGCCGGACCGGGCGCCCCGACCGTCGGCGTCATCGGTGGCGGCGTGTGGGTCCACTCGGATCGGGACGCGGTCGCCCCGATCGTCTGCGGCGACATCGGCGCGGGCGTGCGCGCCCAGTTCGTTCCGGACGCCGGGGAGGCTGCGCCGGTCGCCATCGTCGGGTTGTCTCCACCACCGGGTGCCGGCTGGTTCCACCCGTCGCCGGTCGCCAGCGTCGGGTTGCCACCACCTCCCGATGCCGGCTGGTTCCATCCGTCGCCGGTCGCCATCGTCGGGCTACCACCACCGGTGGCCGGTGTTGCCGCGGCATTGCCCGATCGCACGTCGAGCGCCGCGGTCGGGAGCTGGCGCAGCGCCGCCATCATCTCGGTCGAGGACGCGAACCGCCGCGCGGGATCCCGGGCGAGTGCACGGTCGAAGAACGCGGCGATCGCCGGCTGCACGTCGACCACGTCCGCGATCGGCATCGGCTCGTCGTCGTGCAGCGCCTTGAACTTCTCCTCGCGCGTGGTGCCGCCGAACGGCCGCAGGCCCGCCACCATCTCGTAGAGGATCACGCCGACCGCCCACAGGTCGGCGCGGGCGTCGACCGTGCTCGAATCGTCGAGCTGCTCGGGCGCCATGTACTCGAGCGTCCCGAGCATGCGGCCGTGGGTGGTGAAGCCCGCGTCCATCACCTTCGCGATCCCGAAATCGAGCACCTTCACCGCGCGGGTCGGCGCGACCAGGAAGATGTTCTCCGGCTTGAGGTCGCGATGGACCACCCCACGCCCGTGCGCCGCGACCAGCGCGTCGAGGAGCTCGAGCCCGATGCGCTTGATCTCGTCGCCGGACAGCGGGCTCCCCATGACCACGCGAAGCGGCTTGCCGGCGAGCAACTCCATCGCGAGATAGAGCTGGCCGTCGGGGAGCCGGTTGGCGTCGCTGACCGCGACGATCGCCGGGTGTCCGATCGTGCTCGCGGCGCGAGCCTCGGCGAGGAACCGCCGGAACCCGTCGGCATCGAGCGTGCCGGTCATCAGCTTGAGCGCGACCCTCACGTTGGTGAACACGTGGCGTGCCCGATACACGGCGCCCATGCCGCCGCGGCCGATCGTCGTCTCGATCTCGTAGCGACCGTCGATCACCTGACCCACCGCCGGCTCGGTCATTTCTCGCATCGTACAGTGCTAGCTTGTGGTTGTGGCGTGGACCGCCGAGGTCACCGGAACGACGCTCGCCGCGTTCGTGAAGCAGCAGCTGGGCGTGCCGTGGTCGGTCGCCAAGCGCCACGTCACGTCGGGTCGGGTGTTCGTCGACGGTGCGTGCGTGACCCAGATCGATCACCGGCTCGCGGCCGGGCAACAGGTCGAGCTCCGCACCGGCGCGCCCCGCCCCGCCGATCCCGCGCGCGAGGGCGTGCTGGTCCACGACGACGCGCACGTGGTCGTGATCGACAAGCCGGCGGGGGTGTCGAGCGTGCCCTACGAACCGCGAGAGACCGGCACGGCGATGGATCTGGTCCGCGGGGCGTGGCGGCGGCTGGGACGCGGCGCCAACGAGGTCCCGCTCCACGTCGTCCATCGCATCGATCGAGCGACCTCCGGTCTCTTGATGTTCGCCAAGTCGAAGCGCGCCGAGGTCGGGCTCGCGGCCCAGCTGCGCGTCCACGCGATGGAGCGCCAGTACATCTGCGTCGCGCACGGCACGATGACGCCGCGAACGATCGAGTCGTACCTCGTGGCCGATCGTGGCGATCGCCTGCGCGGCTCGACGACAAGGCCGAACCAAGGTAAGCGGGCGGTCACCCACGTCGAGGTCCCCGACGACGGTGCACTACAGGGCGCGACGCTGTGCCGCGTGCGACTCGAGACCGGCAAGACCCACCAGATCCGGATCCACTTCGCCGAGGCCGGGCATCCGTTGGTCGGCGAGACCGTGTACATCCGCGACTTCGAGGCCGCCGGCCGCCGCCTGCTGACGTCGAAGAGGTTGATGCTGCACGCGGCGACGCTCGGCTTCGAGCACCCGGTGACCGGCGAACGGATCTCGCTGTCGTCGCCGCTGCCGCCGGATTTCTTGGCCGTCGTCGATCGGTTGCGCGCGCCCGGGTGAGCGACAATCCCCGCATGGCTACCCCGGACGACCTCGCGATCCGGTTCGCGACCGCGAACGACTGCGGCACGATCCTCGGCTTCATCCGCGCGCTCGCGACCTACGAGCACCTGCTCCACGAGGTCGTGGCCGACGAGGATCAGTTGCGCGCCACGCTGTTCGGCGAGAGACCGGCGGCCGAGGTGCTGATCGCCGAGCTCGGTGGCGAGCCGGTCGGGTTCGCACTGTTCTTCCAGAGCTACTCGACGTTTCTCGGTCGCCCCGGCCTGTATCTCGAGGACCTGTTCGTCGATCCCCCGTCGCGCAAGCGCGGGATCGGGCTCGCGTTGATGTCGGCGCTCGCCAAGATCGCGACCGCGCGCGGCTACGGCCGGTTCGAATGGAGCGTGCTGGCGTGGAACCAGCCCTCGATCGAGTTCTACGCCGCGCTCGGTGCCGCCCAACAGCGCGACTGGATGGTCCACCGCCTCACCGGTGCGCCCCTTCAGGCGCTGGCCGGGCGGTGGTCCGGTGCAGTCGCCGACGGTGCCGGCACGGCGTAGGTCACCGTGGCGTGCGCGACCACGTCGTCGCGGCCCTCCGACCGGATCTCGACGGTCGACACGGCGAGCCGGTGGCCGAGTCGCAACAGGTGCGCGGTCGCGATGATGTCGACCGGCTCGGGCCGCGACAGGAAGTGGATGTCGAGGTTCGCCGTCGCCATCTGCGGCAACGGGCCGGTGTGCGCGAGCGTGACGAAGTACGCCGCGGTGTCGGCGAGGGCCATCATCGCCGGACCGGAGATCGTGCCTCCGGCGCGCACCAGCTGCTTGCGAAACGGCATGCGCAACACGAGGCGCGGACCGTCGAGCTCGGTGATGTTCCACATCCGGCGCGAGTCCGGAAAGAACTGATCCATCAACTGCTCGATCTCGGCGATCGTCATGCGAGGCATCGTGGTCGATGGTACACGCGCGGCGCTCACGCCATCGCTGCGACGTCGCGAACCAGCTCGACCACGCGATCGGGCGCGTCGAGCTGCGGCGCGTGGCCACAACGCTCCCACTCGAGCCAGCGACCGTGCGCCGGCAGGTAGCGCCGCGACTGCGAGGTGCGCGGCGGCAGGATCGTGTCGGTATCGCCAAACACCACGGTGACCGGAATCGTCGACGGGATCATCGCCGTACAGCTGGCGACCCGGCCGAGGGTGCCGGCCAGCGCCGTGTCGTAGCCGCGCGAGCTCGCCATCGCCTCGGCCGCATCGCGACACGTCTCGGTCGACCACGTCTCCCACACGGGCGAGTTGCGTGCGAAGCCGAGCGCGCGCAGCCGGTCGTTGGCGAGGAACACCGGCAGTAGCGGTCGCGCGGCGATCGCGAGGTAGCGATTGAGCCGCAACATCAACGAGATCTTCTGGAGCGGGCGATCGCGCATCCCCGCCGGTGCGAGCGCCGTCGCACTGGCAACCCGATCGGGATGCGCGGCCGCGAGCTCGAGCACGGTCCAGCCACCGAGCGAGTTGCCGAGCAGATGCGCGCGTTCGATGTCGAGCGCCTCGAGCGTCTCGGCCACGTGCGCGGCGAGCGCCGCCGGCTCCATCGGCGTGCCCGCGACCCACGGCGTGCGGCCGTGTCCGGGCAGGTCGATCGCGATGACGTCGAACGACGACGCGAGCGCCGGCACGATCGGCTTCCACACCGTGCGGGCCGAGCCCAGGCCGTGGATCAGAACGAGCGGGGGTCCTCGTCGGGGATACCGGCGCTCGTAGGTGAGGAGCACGCTGACATCTTACGCCGGCCGGCCACCCGTCAGACCGACCTGCGAAGCTAGGGCGCTGATGCGCGCGATCCACACCTCCGACTGGCACCTGGGGCACATGCTCCGGGGCGAGGTCGCGCGCGACCACGAGCACCAGGCGTTCGTGCGCTGGTTGCTCGAGACCTGCACGCGCGAGGCCGCGGATCTGCTGCTGATCACCGGCGACGTGTTCGACAGCGCGACGCCCACGACGATCGCCGAACGCACGTGGTTCGACTTCCTGGCGGCGGCGCGCCGCGCGTGCCCGGCGATGGACATCGTGGCGATCGCGGGCAACCACGACTCGCCGTCGCGGCTCGGCGCGTCCTCGAACCTGCTGCGCGAGCTCGGCGTCCACGTGATCGGTGCGCTGCCGCGGACCGACCAGAGCATCGATCTCGATCGCGTGTTGATCCCGGTCGCCGGCGGGCGCGGCCTGGTCGCGGCGGTGCCGTTCCTGCGGCCGCCCGACCTGCCGTCGAATCACGACAAGGCACTCGAGGCGGTCTATGCCGAGGTCGTCGAGGGCGCACGCGCGCGTCGCCGGCCGGACCAGGCGCTGATCGTCACCGGCCACCTCTATGTCGCCGGCGCCGAATCGCGGTTCCTCAGCGAGCGGCGGGTCGCGATCGGTGGGCTCGAATCCGCACCGCTACGGATGTTCCCCCGCGACATCGACTACGTCGCGCTCGGGCACGTCCACCGCGCGCAACGGGTCGGACGCGATTCGATCCGCTACGCCGGGGCGCCGATGGCGCTGTCGCTCGACGAGGCTGGCTACAAGCATCAGGTCACCTCGATCGACTTCTCCGGCGGGCGCGTCGCCGAGATCCGCACGCTCCCGATCCCGCGCGCGGTCGACATCGTCCGCATCCCGCGGCGCGGGGCGGCGCCACTCGCGAAGGTGATCGAAGCGCTCGAGGCGCTGCCGCCGCTCGATCCCGAGGCCACGCGGCCGTACCTCGAGGTCGTGGTGGCGCTCGATCGGCCGGAGCCACGGCTGCGCGCACTGGTCGAGGCCGCGCTCGACGGCAAGCACGCGCGGCTGATCTACCTCCACGTCGAGGTCACCGGTGATCGCGCCGCGCTCGCGGATCGCATCGACGCGCTGTCCGGCGGACGCCGGCTCGCCGACCTCGATCCGCGCGACGTGTTCCTCCGGCTGTGGGCACGCGACCACGCGGCCGCCCCCGACGAGGCCGTGGTCGCCGCGTTCGACGCGCTGCTCGCCGAGGAGCGAGGCGATCTCGACGACCTTGCAGATCCGGAGAGGCGACCGTCGTGAAGATCCTCGCGATCCGCGGCAGCAACCTCGCGAGCCTCGCCGGCGAGTTCGAGATCGATCTCTCGCATGCTCCGCTCGCCGACACCGGCGTGTTCGCGATCGTCGGCAACACCGGCGCCGGAAAGTCGACGCTGCTCGACGCGCTGTGCGTCGCGTTGTTCGATCGCACGCCGCGTCTCACCAACCACAGCCGCGTCGTCGTCGGACGGGGCGACGACGATCCGACCACGCTCGGGGCGCACGACGCGCGCACCTTGCTCCGCCGTGGCGCCGGTGCGGGGTTCGCCGAGGTCGACTTCGAATCCGGCGATGCGCGCCGCTATCGCGCGCGGTGGTCGGTGCGGCGCGCCCGCAACCACAGCCACGGCAACCTGCAGGACCAGACCATGTCGCTGACCGCGCTCGATAGCGACGAGCGCCTCGGTGGCACCAAGACCGAAACCCTGCGCGCGATCGCGGCGCGGATCGGCCTGTCGTTCGATCAGTTCCGGCGCTCGGCCCTGCTCGCCCAGGGCGAGTTCGCCGCCCTGCTCCGCGCCGACGGCAAGGATCGCAGCGAGCTGCTCGAGCGGATGACGGGCACCCAGATCTACTCGCGGCTGTCGATCGCCGCACACGTGCGCGCCGCCGTCGCCGAGCAGCGGTTGCGCGACACCCGCGCCGCCGCGCTCGCGATCCCGGTGCTCGCCGATGCCGCGCGCATCGAAGCCGAGTCCGAGCACGCGCTCGCCGAGGCCGCGCGCGGTGCCGCCCGCGCCCGGCTCGTCGTCGCCGAGGCCGCCGCCCGCTGGCTCGCCGGAGATGCCGAGCGCCGTGCCGCCGTCGCCACCGCCGAGGGCGAACGCGACGCCGCGATCGCCGCGCACGCCGACGCCGAACCCGCGCGGACGGAGCTGGCCACCCGCCGTCGTCTCGAGACCATCCGCGCGCCGCTCGAGCTCGCCGCCCGCTCCGTCCGCGAGCTCGCCGCCGCGCGCGGTGATCTCGAACGGCTCGAGGCCGCGGTTCGTGTTGCTCGCGACGACCACGCCGCCCTCGCCGTCCGACTGGCGGCGATCGACGAGCTCCACGTGCCGATCCGGGCGGGTCGGATCGCCGCGGCCATGCCCGAACCGAGCCCGGCCGCCGGCGAGATCGACCGCGAGGCACTCCAGCGCGCCCGCGACGCGCTGCCCGACGCGGCGTGGCTCGCGGCCCGCGCGACGCTCGCCCCCGAGATCGCGGCGTGGCCATGGCTCGACGAGCGGTTCGAAGAGCACGCCTCGATCGTCGCGGCGCTCGCCACGCTCGAGCGAGCGCTGGGCGATCGCGAGACCAGCCGCCTCGACACCACCGCGACCCGCGCCATGATCGCCGCCGACCACGATGCCAAGCTCGCCGAGCTCGCGCAGGCCGAACGCGCGGCGCAGGCATTCCACGATCGGCGCGGCCCGACGCTCGATGCCGCGCGCAAGGCCGAGGACGAGGCGCGCGTGAAGCTCGGAGAGGCCGAGCGCCTGATCGCGATCGCGAGTGGTGCGCGCGCGCTGGCCGCCGAACGCGCCACGCTCGTGGCGCGCATCGCCGAGCTCGATGCCGCCGACACGACCGACCGCACGCGCGGTACCACCGTTGCGGCGAATCGCGAACGCGAGATCGTGCTCCGCGACGAGCGCACCCGCGCGCTCGACGAGCTCCGCCGTGCCGCCGGCTACGAACATGCGCGTACCGAGCTGTGCGACGGCGAGCCCTGCCCGCTGTGCGGTGCGCTCGAGCACCCGTGGCGCGATCGCGGTGCACTCGACGACGTGATCGCATCTGCCGTCGCGCATCTCGATGCCACCGTGACTCGACTCGCCGAGCTCGACCGCGAGACCGCCGCGATCGCGCTGGCCGCCGAGCGGCGGTCCCGCGATCGCGAGACTGCAGACGAGCGGCTCGCCGCGATCACCGACGCCGCGACCGCCGCGACCTCGAACTGGCGGGCGCACCTCGCCGCGGCCGGCGAGCTCGTGCTCGACGATGATCCGTCGTCCGCCGCCGCCGAGACCCTCGCCGCCGAGCGCGTCCACGTCGCGACCCGCCGGCTCGAGGCCGCGCGCGACGCACGCCACCGCACCGAGGCGTCGACCAAAGCGGCCTCCGAGGCCCAGGCGACCGCACGACTCGTCCGCGCCGATGTCGACCAGCACGCGGCCCGGCTCGCCGCGATCGATCGCTCGCTCGCCGAGATCGAGGCCGACGGCCAGCGGTTGCGGGGCGAGCGCACCGGTCGCACCGAGCGCGCCGCGTCGCTGGCGCCGCAGATCGCGACTGCCATCGCGCGCTGGAACGCGATCGAAGAAGCCACATCGACGACCGCGGAATTGGCTTCCGGCGTTGGCACACCCGACGGTCGTGTCAGCGGCATGAACGCGTCCGATTCCCTGGTCGCGAGTCGGACGGCGATCGCGGCACGGGTCGAGCACTGGCGCCGGAGCGCGAACCGTGTCGCGGCCGCGGAGGCCCGACTCGCGGGCCTGCGGCTGGCGATCGCGGGCGATGCCGACGAGGCCGAGCGCCGCGCCGCCGAGCACGCGACGCGGATCGCGGAGGTCCGCAAGCGAGAGGAGGAGCTCGCACGCGCCGCCGATGAAGCGGCCGCTCGGTTGCGAGCCGCCGCGGCCGGTGCGGGGATCGATCTCGCCGAGCTCGGCGAGCCGCACGACCGCGAGGCAGCCCTCGATCTCGCCGCGCTCGTGCGCGCGGCCGATCGCCTCGCCGGCGATCGCGACGCGCAGGGCGAGCTCGAAGCGCGGCTGACCGCCCTCGACGCTGCGGTCGTGCGGATGCGCGCGGTGGTCGAAGAGCGGCTCCGCGCGGTGACCGAGCACGCCGAGACGCGCCCCGACGATCCCGCCCTCGCCGACGCACGCGCACTCGACGCGATCGCCGCTGCGGTCGCCGACGCCGAGGCCCACGCCGCGCGCACGGCCGCGACACTCGCCGCCGACACCGACGCGCGGTCCCGGCGGGAAGCGGCGTTTGCGGGGCTGGCCGACGACGAGGCGCGGGCCGAGGTCGATCGCGTGCTCGGCAGCGCCATCGGATCCCACGACGGCAAGCTGTTCCGCAGCTTCGCGCAGAGCCTGACGCTCGACGCGCTCCTCGCGGTGGCCAACGCGCACCTCCTCGAGCTCGCTCCGCGCTACCAGCTCGAGCGCATCCCGCGCCACGATCTCGAGATCCAGGTGATCGATCGCGACCTCGGCGACGAGGTACGCAGCATCCACAGCCTGTCGGGCGGCGAGGCGTTCCTGGTTTCGCTCGCCCTCGCGCTCGGGCTGTCGTCGCTATCGGCCCACGACGTGCGCGTGCGAACGCTGTTGATCGACGAGGGCTTCGGCACGCTCGATCCGTCGACGCTCGACACCGCACTCGCCGTGCTCGACGCACTGCAGGCGACCGGCCGGCAGATCGGCGTGATCTCGCACGTGCCGGCGCTGATCGAGCGCGTCGGTGCCCACGTCAGCGTGGTCCAGCGCGGCGGTGGCCGCAGCGAGGTCGTCGTGCGCACGTAAGGAGGTAGGGTGTCCGTACGCCATGGCGTCGGATCACGACAAGCGCGGAATCGGCATCCTCGGTGCCGCGGCGATCGGCATCGGGGGCATGGTGGGCGGCGGCATCTTCGCGGTGCTGGGTACGGCGGTCACGGTCGCCGGTGGAGGAACGCCGATCGCGTTCGCCGTCGCGGGCGCCCTCGCGATCCTGACGTCGTACTCGTACGCGAAGCTGTCGGTCGCGTATCCCGAGTCCGGTGGGACCATCGTCTTCCTCGACCGCGCGTTCGGTATCGACCTGGCGACCGGCACGCTGAACTCGGTGCTGTGGCTGAGCTACCTGGTGACGATCGCACTCTATGCGGCCGCGTTCGGCGCGTATGCGCTGACGTTCTTCGACGGGCAACCCCGCTGGCTCCAGCACACGCTCGTGACCGCCGCCATCCTGATACCGGCCACGCTCAACGTGCTCGACGCCGCGATCGTCGCGAAGTCCGAGACCCTCGTGGTGGTGATCAAGCTCGCGCTCCTCGCGCTCGTGATCGCCGCTGGTGCAACGGGCATCGACACCGACCGGCTGGCGATCTCGACGTGGTCGGGCCCGGCGTCGCTCGTCATCGGCGGCATGACGATCTTCGTCGCGTACGAGGGATTCGAGCTGATCGCCAACGCCGCCGAGGACGTGCGGAACCCGTCGCGGACGTTGCCGCGCGCGTTCTACCTGTCCGTCGGCTTCGTGGTCGTTCTCTACATCCTCGTCGCCATCGTCACGGTCGGCTCGGTCGCCCCGTCGGCCATCGTCGATGCCAAGGACTACGCGCTCGCCGCGGCGGCCAAGCCCTCGCTCGGACGCGCCGGTTTCGTGCTCGTGGTCGTGTCCGCGTTGCTCGCCACGTTCTCGGCGATCAACGCCACGATCTATGGCAACGCGCGACTCGGGTTCGCACTCGCGAAGGACGGCGAGCTTCCCGAAGCCTTCGAGCGCCAGACCTGGAAGCGTCCGCTGCTCGGGGTCGCGCTCACGGCGATGCTCTCGCTGCTGCTCGCCAACCTGGTCGCTCTCGAGAACATCGCGATCATCGGGAGCGCCGGGTTCCTGGTGATCTTCGCGGCGGTCAACGCGGCTGCCTTCAAGCTCGGCGATCAGATCGGTGCGCGCCGTCCGATCACCGGACTCTCGACCGTCGCCTGCCTCGGCGCGCTGGTCGCGCTACTCGGCCACACCGCGACGACCAATCCTCGCGCGTTGTTCGTGTTCGGCGGGGTGATCGTCGCTGCGGGGCTGTTCGAGCTGATCTATCCGCGGATCACCGGGCGATCGTTCGAATCGATCCGACCGTGACTGTCAGGCCGCGCTCTTCCTCGCACCGAGTCGAGGGGGGCGTCGTGTGCACGCAGGGCGTTACCGTGCACGTATCTACGGCTGGACCTCGGACACGACAGGACCTAATCTTCGCTTCCGAGCAACACGACGTGCGTGCCGCCGAGCACCTTCGTCAAGAACGGATGCCTGGCCTTTCGACGCCGGCGAAACTCCGTTGCAGTGTAGAGGGTGGGGCTGACACTCCGGCCGAGGCGTTGTTCGGCGTGTTCGGTGGCCGCGAAGACATCTTCGAGCGTGAGCGTGTCGGTAACGATCAAGACGTCGACATCGCTCGTGGCCCGGTCACTCTGTTTGGCGACCGATCCATACAGAACCGCGAAGTAGATGTCTGGCGCGAGCGGTGTCAGGACGCGCGTGAGCTCACCGGCGACACCGCCGGTCTTGGCGAAGATCGCCGTGAGCTCGCCGTAGAGTGCGGAAGTCGTGTTCGCGCGGATTCGGCGCGGTTCCCCCTCGGCGATCACCAGGCCGCTGGCAGTCAGGCGCTCGACTTCGCGCTGGACCGCGCCGGAGCCAGCCTGGGCGAGTCGGATCAACTCGCTGATCGAGAACGCACGTTGCGGCTGCCCGAAGAGGAGCCCCAAAACACGTTGCCGCGTGCGTGGGAACAGGGCGTCGAGCATGGGGTATCCAGCCGTTCCACCTCGTCTACCCATATTGGGTAGACTAATACCCAATATGGGTAGACGCAAGTTGAACGGTCGAGTCGATTGGTTTTGAGGAGAGCGCGACTCACCAGAGTCATCGCATTTCAGTGTTGGTGACCGAGGTTGTCAGCGAGCATGACCGGGCGGAGATGCGAGCCAGCGCGACCAGGCTGGGCCGGCGTACCGCAGCGCCCAGACCTGCGTGCAGGATCATCTCGATCGACGCGAACCGTTCATCGTCCGGTTCGATACGCCGATCATCGACTACGGGGCCTACGAGATCGTGTATGCGGGTCTGGAGGTGGAAGGCGCGTGGACGATCCATCAGATCGTCGAACGGTCGACGAGCCACTTCGAAACGTTCGTCGACAGCTCGCGATGCGACGACCTGATCGCGAGACCCGCCTGCACGGACGAGACCTCGTTGTTCTCCGACCTGTGCTTCCAGTGTACGGAGCCCGCCGAAACCGATCGGTGCCGGGTTCGCTGAGCGTTGCGATCACGCCGCCGGTTCGATCCAGTGCTTCGCGAACGCCCGCGGCGTGAGCCCGACGAGCTCGCGAAACTCGGTGATCAGGTGCGACTGGTCATAGTACCCGGCGTCGGTCGCGAGCCGTCCCCAGTCGGCCGCGGCCGTCACGCCGCGCACGACACGGTTGAGACGCACCGCGCGCGCGTAGTCCTTGGGACCGATGCCGACGCTCTCGGTGAACGCGCGGCGCAGGTGCCGAGACGTGACACCGAGCTGGTTCGCGACGCTGGAGATCCGCACGTCGCCATGTTCCAGCAGGCGAACGGCACGGCGAGCGAGCCGAGCGGAGGCGGGCTCGTCGATGGTGGCCGCGCGCGATGCGAGCGCGTGCGACATCTGATCGAGGATGTCTTCCACGTCGTGCGTCTCGAGAAGCCGGTCGCAGAGCTCGGCGCCGGCGGTGCCCCAGATGTCCTGGAGATAGACGATGCGCTCGGTCAGGACACTGGCCGGCACGCCGAACAGCTGCGGCGACCAGCCGGGTTTGAGATCGATCGAGATCACGCGCGCGATGCCGGTCTTGGTCTTGAACAACGCACGCCGGCGAGGACCCAGCAGGGTCAGATCGCCCGTGGCATCGTCGAGCACGCGAAACACGAGGCTGACGCGCCCGTCGGGCAGCCGCGACATCCGGCAAGGTCCATCGAATTCGCGGACGCGAACATCGTCCACGAACCGCGACAGCCAGGCCGACACCATGGGTCCATGGTGGCGCTTCGCGGTGGCCGCAACAAGCGAACACCGTCCACGCTCCCGCGAAATGTCCGTTCCTTCCAATTCTCGATCGAGGACGCGGCCTATCCAGGGGCCATGCACGAACAACGCGTCGCCCTCATCACCGGTGCCAATCAGGGCATCGGCCTCCAGATCGCCAAGGAGCTTGCCGCGCGGGACATCACCGTGCTCGTCGGCTCCCGCAACCTCGCGCGCGGTATCGAAGCCGCGAAATCGATCGGCCGGGATGCTCGTCCGATCCAGCTCGACGTCACCGACCGCGTGTCGATCGCCGAAGCCGAACGCCGGATCCGGTCCGAGCTCGAGCGACTCGACATCCTGGTCCAGAACGCCGCGATCTCGAACGTCCGCAAGACCCAGCTCGGACAATCGATGGCGGAGTTCGCGAAGGAGGCCGTCGCCAGCAAGGTCTCGATCGACGAGGTCCGCGCGATCTGGGACACCAACGTGTTCGGCGTGCTCGCCGTCTACCAGGCGATGCTGCCGCTCCTCCGCGAGGCACCCTCCGCTCGCATCGTCAACGTCTCGAGCGGCGTCGGATCGCTCTCGCGCAACTCCGACCCGGCGTTCCCGTATCGCCACCTGTTCACGCCCGGCTACTCGGCCTCGAAGACCGCACTCAACGCGTTGACGGTGTCGATGGCGATCGAGCTGGAGAACACCCACATCAAGGTCAATGCGGTGTCGCCGGGGTTCACCAAGACCAACCTCAACGGCTACGAGGGTACCGAGACCGTCGAGCAAGGCGCGGCCGAGGCGGTGAAGATGGCGCTGATCGGTGACGACGGCCCGCACGGCGGGTTCACCGGCATGGCACTCGGAACGATTCCGTGGTGAGGCTCACTCCTCGACGGGTGGCAACGCACGCGGCTTCGCGACCCCGGCCTCGTCGAACGTGACCATGCCGAACGGCCTCATCGGGCCGTCCTTGATCTCGAACACGTAGAGCCGGCGTTTCGGAACGAAGAACAGGTAGAGGTAGTTGGTGTCGAAACACTGCGGAGTCGTGCAGGTCGCGATGACGCCGTCGAACGTGCCCTCGAGGAATCCCACCGGATCCTCGCAACGCTTCTTGTCGAACTCCGACCACCCCTCGGGGCAACCCTCGATCGCGTCCGCGATGAAGGCCTCGAGATCTCCGCGGCGCTTGGCGACGCCGCGAATCAGCGCGCGCCCGAGGTGCTGCGTGTGGCCGCTCCAGTGATTCCACACGCCCTTCCACTGTCCATCGACGGCGCTGGCGATGATCGCTCGGGTGCTCATGGGAGATCAGCTCGGCGGTTTGCCCTGGACCTCGCGCAGGAATGCTTCCTCGGTCTGGCTGAGCGGCCGGCCCTTGAGCCGCTCGAGCTCGTCGCGCGAGAGCCCACCGACCTTCTGGCGGTGACGCGCCATCGCGACGTGCGCGCGCGCCATCGACGCGAGGATGTCGTCGTAGGACTCGAACGTCGTCGGCATCCGCTCCGGGTGCTGGCGCAACAGCTCGGTGATCCGCTTCTCGTGGGTGGCGACGACATCGTCGATCGACGTGCCGAGCGGGAGGCGCTCGACCTTGGCCTCGGGCGGTGGCTCGAGACGATCGACGCCGTGGGTGTTGCTGGTGACGAGGAACGTGCCGTGGATCTCGGACACCAGCTCGATCACGCGGAGATGGCGAGGAAACAGCTGGACGAGCTGGAGTAGCGAGATCACGGCGCCGCGCGGATGCAGGTGATAGGCGCTCGCGCGGATCATGCCGCCCGAGTCGACACACAGCCGGAGGAACGTGCGGTTCTGGGGATAGATCCGCGTCATCGTGAGGTCCTCGACGTCGGCGACGAACCGGTAGCCGCGCGATTCGAGCTCGCGCTTCACGCGGTCGTAGAACTCGAGGTCGGCCTCGGGATACGCATCGGGCGTGACCTTCGCGAGCTCGTGCGGCTCGCCGTACACGGCGTCGAGGCGCGCACGCAGGGCCATGCCCCCGAAGCCGCGCGGCCGGCGCATGCCGACGGCCACCGCGACGACGAGCCACAGGCCCATCATCAGGAAGAACACTTCCACGCCCGCACTATGCCATGCACCGTGCGGGAGGCGCGCCGATCACGACGCTGGCTTGGCGCGGTCCGTGTAGACACCCCGGCGGAGGAGCCACCGGATCCGCGGTCGCATCTTCGCGAGCTCCTGCTCGGCAAACGTACGATCGGCCATCGGCGGCTCGGAACGCGCCGACTTGTTCATGATCGAGATCGGGTAGGTCGAATGCTGGAGGCCGAACACGTGGCCGAGCTCGTGCGCGAGCGTGCGCTCCCAGGCCTCGGTCGACACGATCACGTAGCGCAGACCGCGCGCGTGCCAGGTGACGCCGTAGGCGACCTGCCCCGCCCGGTCGACGTCGTCGAGCCGCCCGGTCAGGAACACGTGGATGACCCGCCCGCGCACGCGCGCCACCAGCGCGTTGCGTTCCTTGCGGTTCTCGATCTCGGCCGCGGAGGCAGGCAGGGCATCGATCGACACCACGCGAAACCCGAGATCGAGGGGTGCGAAGTGACGAAGGGCCGCGGCGAGCTGCGAGGCAAACCACGCGGGCGTCGCCACCGGGCCGTCATCGGTGACCGCGACGTGAACCGCGAGTCCGATGCAGTGGGCGCGCGCTCCGCAACCGGGATCGACGGCCGCGAGTGCGTCCAACGAGTCGTCGGGAGCCGCACGGGCGGACCCGACGCCGGCAACCGCGATGACTCCGAGGGCCACGGCCACGAGGGAGCGCATCCCGAGAAGCGAAGCAGGCCGACCGCGGTAGAGCAAGGTGATTTGACGGCGAGTGAAGTAGCATCCACGGGATGGCCGGAGACGACGAGCCGCAGCCGCCCAGCGAGCGGCCGTCGACCACGAGGGTCGGTCGGGCACCGTCCGAGCCGGCGCTCGCGCAGTCGCTTCGCGACCCCGAGGCGATCTCGGACGCCGACACGCAGCAAGCTCCCGAGCCGGAGCCGGCACGACCGAGCGCCACCGACCTGCCGAACCTGCCACCGACGGATCCGGAGCTGTACTCCGTGGGGTTCGAGATCGCGCGCGGCGGAATGGGGCAGATCTTCGCCGCGCGCGACCGCAAGCTCCGGCGCGACATCGTCGTCAAGACGCTGAGCGGTGGGCCCGGGCACGTCCCGCGGTTCGAACGCGAGGCCCTGATCACCGCGCGACTCCAGCACCCGTCGATCGTGCGCGTGTACGACGCGGGGCGGTTGGCGAGCCAGCCGTTCTACGCGATGGAGCACGTACGTGGCGACTCGCTCGAACGCAAGGTCGCCGTGTGCGAGACCGATAACGAGCGGCTCGCACTGCTCCCGCACGTGATCGCGATCGCCGACGCGCTCGCGTATGCGCACGACCAGGGCGTGATCCATCGCGATCTCAAGCCGGCGAACGTGATGATCGGTCCTTACGGCGAGACCGTCGTGATCGACTGGGGGCTCGCCAAGGATCTCCACGCGGCCGACTGGGAAGCTTCGGATCCGGGACGCGGACGACCGAGCATGCCCGCCTTCGATCGCAGCGGCCGGCCCTCGAACGAGCACGATCCGGTCGACCCCGCCAACCTCACCGTCGAGGGCGCGGTGATGGGCACGCCGTCGTACATGCCGCCGGAACAAGCGCGCGGCGAGCCGGCCGACGAGCGGAGCGACGTGTACGCGATCGGAGGGATCCTGTACTTCGTCCTCTCCGGTACGCCGCCGGTCAGCGGCATGCGCGCCCTCGAGGACGCGCGCGCGGGCGGCATCACCCCGCTGCGCGATCGCGTCCCCGACACACCACCGGAGCTGGTGTCGATCGTCGAGCACGCGATGGCGTTCGATCCGCGCGAGCGCTACGCCAGCGCCCGCGAGCTCGCCGACGACCTCCGCAAGTTCAGCGCGGGCCAGCTGGTCGGGCGCCACACCTACACCGCGAAGGAGAAGGTCGGCCGCTGGTTGCGCCGACATCGCACGTCGGTGGCGATCGCGGCGATCGCGATCGCGCTGCTCGGCGTGCTGTCGTTCGTGTGGGTTCGCGGACTCGCCGGCGAGCGCGACGATGCACTCGCGGAGGTCACGAGCGTGCGCTCGCAACTCGAAGCCGCACAGGATGCCAACGACCAGCTCGCGTTGCGACAGGCGAACCGCACGATCCGTCGGGATCCGACACTCGCGATCGCGTGGTTGCAGCGACTGTCGCCACGCGGGCTCGACAAACCCGAGGCGCGCGACCTCGCCACGCGCGCCGCCAACCGTGGCATCGCGTTCGAGCTCGAAAGCCCCACGAGAGACATCGACCGGATCGTCCGAGCGCAGCCGATCGGCGCGGTGTACACCACGAGCGTGGACGGCGCGCTTTACCGCTGGCAACTCCGCGCGTTCCGCGGCCAGCAACTCGGCGCGCACGCAGGCCCGATCACCGCGCTCGCGACGTCGCGCGACGGGTTCTGGATCGCGACCGGCGGCGCCGACCACCACGTGCTGATCTGGGATCTCGAGAACGTGCAGAGCCGACTCGGTGCGGAGCACGGGGCCGCCGTGCACGCGGTCGCGTTCTCGCCCGATGGCAACACCGTCGCATCGACCGCCGACGACGGATCTCTGTGGATCACCACCGTCCTCGACGCCAAGTCCCGAGCGCTGCGCCCGAACGGCCCCGAGCTCGATGGCGTTGGATGGCTTCCCGGCGGCAAACGGATCGCCGCCATCACCGGCGACGGGCGGATCCTCGTCGTCGACGCGGCGACCGGCAAGCTCGCACGCACGGTCCGCGTGCGTACCGGCGCGATCCGGGCGTTCGTGCCCTCGCCCGACGGGCGCACGTTCGCGATCGGCAGCACCGACGGCGCGCTCTTCGCGTGGCCGACCGATCGCGAACCACACCGGCTCGCCGATCACCCGGGCGGCGTGCACGCGGTGACGTGGATCGACGACCACCGACTCGCGAGCGCCGGTGACGACGGCGTCCGGATCGACGATGTCGATGCGGGCTCCGCGACCTGGCTTGTCGACCATGCGCCCGCGCTCGACCTCGCCACGTCACACACCGCGATCGCTGCCGCGTGCCGCGACGGCAAGGTGCGCGTGTGGCCACTCGCCGGTGGCCCGCCGCGCCTGCTCGCGGGGCATCGCGCCGTGGTGACCGCGGTCGCGTTCGACGGAGACGATCGTCTGGTGTCGTCCGCCGAGGACCGTCTGCGGCTGTGGCCACTACCCGCACCACCACCACCACCCTCGGGTGCGGCGCTCGCGACCTGGCTCGCCGAGCGCACCAACGTCACGCTCGCGCGCTAGAGTGTCGTGTAGGCCGATGGCCGCGACCACGCCGATCGGATGCCCCGAATCGCCACGGCCGCAGTCCGGATCGCAGCGGTACTGCCACGCATGCCATACCAACGTGCAACTGCATCGAATCCACGCGATCGCACGCCTGCGCCACGACATGCGCGTCACCCGCTAGATCGTGACGTGGATCCCGATGCCACCCAAGACCGCGACCGGCGATGTCGGTAGATCTTGATCGTTGCAGCCGGGATCGCAGAACTCCAGGTGGACGTACTGAGCGCGTAGCCCGAACGACGCTTCTAGCGCGAGATAGCGTCCCAGGCGAACACGAAGGAGCCCTCGCCACTCGAGGAAGAGCTCGCGTTCGGTCTGAAATGCCCAGTCCGTGAGGTCGGGAACCTCCACGACCGAGTGATCGATGCCGAGCGTACCGATCCAGCCGGCACACGAGTAGCGCGAGCAATGCACTCGCCCGATCCCTGCGCGTACCTCGTGCCCGGGCGCGGCGTGTCCGTGTTTGTCGCGTCGCTTCGCCGTGCTCGAGCCCACACCGAGCATGACCTCCCACGCACCGTCGATCACGTACCCGAGCTCGATGTCGCGAATCAGGCGGACGTTGTGCGGATCGACTTCCAGCGTTCGACCGAGTCCGAACAACGCGTGGAACAGGCGCGCGTCGTCGCCATGATCGGGATCCGCGACAGCGACGTGCGAGATCGCGACGAGCAACACCAGCACTCGCATCGGCGCCAGCGAATCCAGGTTCCGTGCCACTCCGCAAGCCGCATCGATCCCACGTCGTCACACGCCGACACCGCGACATGCGTGTCTGCGCAGCCGTGGATTTCAGACGAGGCGCAGCGCTTCGAGCGCGACCGCACCGCACTGAAAGGCGACGCGCGCAGCGATCGACGTGATGGCGTTGCGACCACCCGCGACGTACATCCAGCCGAGCCCGATCCCGAACACCATCGCACCCACTCGCATCCCCACCGTCCCCGACGTCACGAACGCCTCCGCGAAGCCGCCGACGATCACCGGCAACACCGGCGATCCCGGCGATAGCTCGAGCACGCGCTCGACCAGCCACCCGCGCAGCGCGAGCTCTGCCGCGATCGCGGTGACACCGACGTGCAGGATCACGATCGCCACGAGCTCGGCGTTGCCGCGCACGATCGCGTGCTGCGACCACTCGACCGAACGCTGGCTGAGAGCGATCACGCCGTTGGTTCCCACGACCACCGCGAGCACGAGGGCGACCGCGCCGACTCCGAACCCGACCGCAAACCGCATCGTGTTGGAGAGGTGGGGCCCCGCCCGCGTGACCTCTGCCCAGCTGCGTCCGCGAAGCCACCGCGAGATCGTCGCCGCGATCACCAGTGGGAGCGCGACCGGGATGCGATCCGGAATCGGAGCGATCGCGATCGCGAGCACGGCGAGCACCTCGAACGGAACGATCGACCGTAACTCTCGCGACACGACGATCTACGCTACCAGGCCGGGCCGGTTACGGCGGCCGTGGGTGAAACACCGCTCGAACGGCTGTCCTTGGGGACTTTTGACAGCGGTGAAAAACCACGGGATATCCGACGACGAAACCCCTGTGGAGCGCAACGAGGCTCCGCGTCATGCTGTCGCGACCACCATGACGACACCCGCCGTGTGGATCGCGAGTCTCTGCCTGCTGGTTCCCGCCCTGGCCGCCGCCGAGCCCACCGCCAAGCAGCTCGAGGCCCGGCGCGCCCAGCTCCAGACCCGGGTGGCCCGCGATCGCATGACGGTCGTGATATCGGCGCCGTTCGTGATCGTGACCGACGAGTCCGGATCCCTGCTCCGGCGCCACGTCGACTTCGTGAAGTGGACGACGCGACTGATCGAGAAGGACTTCTTCACCAAGCGGCCCGACAAGCTGATCGAGATCTGGTTGTTCAAGAACCGGCGGACGTATCGCCGTGGTGCCAAGAAGTACTTCGACGACAACCCGGACACTCCGTACGGCTACTACTCCCCGAGCGACGACGCGCTGATCATGAACATCGGTCTCGGCGCCGGCACGCTGTCGCACGAGCTCGTCCACCCGTACATGGAGGCCAACTTCCCCGGCGTACCGTCGTGGTTCAACGAGGGGCTCGCATCGCTCTACGAGCAGCCGCGCGAGCGTAACGGCCACATGTGGGGTGGCACCAACTGGCGACTCCCCGGGCTCCAACGGATGATCCGCAAGAAGACGATCCCCCGCGTCGCCAAGTTGCTCGAGACCACGCGCGACGGGTTCTACGACGCGTCGTACGACTCGTACGCGTTCGCGCGCTACGTGTGCCAGTACCTGCAGGACCACGGCAAGCTGCGCGCGTTCTACGCCAAGTTCCGGACCGACACCAAGGACCGCACCGGCAAGGCCGCGCTCGCCGCGGTGCTCGGTACCGACCTCGCGACATTCGACACCCGGTTCCGGACGTGGGCGATGAAGCTGCGCCGGTAACGGTCGCGCTACGCCAGCTGCGCCGGGTCTTCAAACAGCTCGGTCAACCGCGCCGCGAACCGGCCCGCCGCGGCACCGTCGATGATCCGGTGATCGAACGTCGCACACAGCCGCAGCACCGGCCGTACCTCGACGGTGTCGTCGATCGCCCACGGTCGCTTTCGCACCTCGGGCACGAGGATCAACATCGGACACCGGGCCAGCGGGACGAACGGCGCGAACGCCGCGTCGATGCCGAACATGCCGACGCTGGTCACGATCGCGGAGCCGAACGCATCGACGGGCATGCCCTGACTCGACAGGTCGATGTGGAGCTCGTTGACCAGGAGGTCGGACACCCGTGCGGCCGGACGCGCCAGCCACCACGGCATCTTCTGGAACGCGCCCTTGCTCTTCCGGTAGCTCGGGTCGTCACCACGACGGATCTGGCCCACGCGTTCGCGCAACTCGCGCGCGAGCTCGACCAGCGGCTTCTCGTCGGCGCGATCGATCCGCGCACCCGAAAGATCGCGATTGCCATCGGTCGCGACGGTGACGAATACGTCGATCGTGCGGCGGCGTTCGAGGCGCCCCCAGAACCGGACCTTCGCGTTGAGCTCGGGTTGATCGTGAAGCGCCAGCGCGACCGCGCGCGCGACGAGGTGAGTGACCGTGAGCTTGACGTCGTCGCCGCGGTGCGCGTCGAGGAACGCGAGGGCGGGCGTCGCGTCGACGTCCATGCTCCCGTGGATCGAAGGATCGCGTGGCGCCGCCCACATCCCGGCGGCCATGCGGCGAAACGAGCTGACATCCTCGAGCGTGGTGAACCGATTCATGCGACCTCCCGCAGCGTGGCGTGGTGGAACCCTAGCCGCGGATCGTCGAAGCGGCCGAGGTGGTGGTAGTAGTGCGACAGTGGCGGGAACGGGATCCGCCGGTGGACGGTGAGCTCGGGATAGCGATACACGGTGACCTCGTTGAGCCCGCGGTGTGCCGACAGCAGGAACCTGCGATCGGGCGACAGGCCGAGACCATAGCTACCGTCCAGGGCGCTGCCTCCCGCGATCCGGATCGCCTTGAGGAGCCAGTGCGTCGCATCGGGCAGGTTGACCCGCGACAACGCCTCCACGAGGTTGCCCACGCCCGCGCGCCACGCGCGTAGTTGGCGGCCCGCCGGCGGTCGCTCGTTGACCCACCGCACGTGCGAGAACCCCACGAGGTCGACGCGCGCGAGCACGCCCGATGCGCAGCAGTTGTAGATCACCTCGTCCTCCGTGACGATCACGTCGGAGGTCAGCGCGCCGGGCAGGTCCTTGGGGATCGCGAGGTGGCGGGTGACCGAGGCGGTCGCACCATCGATCTCGAACAGGTAGTTCTTGAAGTGCGCGATCGCGTACTCGGTGAAGTCGCCGTCCTGCGGGATACAGCGCTGGGTCGGCACGTAGCACACGTCGCGCGTCGGATGGCAACCGAGGTGCCAGGCCGTCGCAGGTAGCTTGACGACGCGCGCGGTGCCGGTCTGGAGGTCGAACACGCCGAGCTGGTTGGCGTAGGTGTTGGCGACGTCCATCGCGCCGTAGAACAGGTAGCGTCCCGTCGGCGAGCGCTTGATGGCGTGCGGCAGCGTGACACCGTGCGCGCCGATCGGCTCCGGGTGTTCGAGGTCGCCGATCGAGAACTTCCAGAACTCGGGCCCGATCGCGGTGACGAAGCTCTCGTCGTCGAGCCACACCACGTGGGTCTGACTCTCGTAGAACAGCTCGGGTGCGCGGAACTTGAGCGTCGAGTAGCGCGTGATCTCGGTGAGCGTGCGCGGATCGAAGAACACCAGCTGTTGCGACAGGTTGCCGAGGAAGCCGATCGTCCCACCGGGCGCGACCTGCACCGCATGCCCACCGGCGACGCCATCGAAGAACGCGGCTTCGGGTTCCCAAATATCGCGCTCCGGCGCGTCGGCGAACGTCTCGCAGCGCAGCCGCGCGACCCCGGCAAAGCCTTCGAAGCCATTGAGGCCGTGCCCGTCGAGGGCGATCAGGAAGTCGAACCGCATGCCGTACAGATAGCGGGCCGCGCCCGGGCCCGCTTCCACCCACACGGCAACCATTTACAGATTCACGCCACGCGATACCATCGCCTGATGCGGCCGGTCGACGCTCGCACGTACGCCGCCGCCCCCACCGGCTGCTACACCACGTCCCCGCGCGGCCTGGTGTTCTGCGCGCGGCCATCGCTGTGGGGCTTCGCGCTGTGGGGCAAGCCGAGCGAGGCCGACGCCCGGCGCATCGTGCAGCTGCTCGCACACGAGCTCGCCGACGGCGTGCCGCCTCACGCCTCGCTGATCGACGTCCGCCGTCTCGAGGCCGGCGACCCGCGCGCGTTCGCCGTGTTCGCCGACTACCTGCGCCGTAACTGGAACGCGTTCCGGACCCGGGTCACGCGGGTCGCGCTCGTGCGTCCACCCGGATTGCTCGGCGCGATGGTCGCCGGCTTCTACCAGCTCGAGCGCGCGCCGTATCCGGTGCGCGTGTTCGACGAGCTCGCGGCCGCGGCGACGTGGTCGCGTGCTCCCCGACTCGCCCGCGAGCTCGACATGGCAGTGGCCGAGACCAGCACGATCGCGCCGATCGTGCTCGCCCTCCGGGGCTGGCTCGACACCCACCTGACCGAGGCATCGTTGACCACCGCCGCCAAGGCGCTCGGACGCGCACCCCGCAGCCTGCAGCGCGATCTCGAGCACGCGAGCTCGTGGTTCCAGCGCGAGCTCGATGCCGCGCGCTTGCGAATGGCCAAGCGCCTGCTCGCCGACACCGACGCTTCGCTCACCGAGATCGCCTACGACATCGGGTGCGCGTCGCCGCAGCACTTCTCGACGATGTTCAAGAACCTCGAGGGAATCGCGCCGAGCACCTGGCGCGCGCGCCGGCGATGACTCGCGGCAACAAACGACCACGCGGAAGAAGCCAACGATCCGCCGAACGCGGCCGGCGAACCGACCGCGCGAAACAAGACCCGAACCGAGGCGCGCTAGTGGATCGCGTGGAACGTGAACGGGTAGTTCACCTGCACGCTGCCACCGTCGGTCGGCTGCGGGAACGCGATGCCCTCGATCACGTTGGCCACGCAGGTCGCGACCGTGGCGTCGAACCCGCGGCCGGCCGCGGACTGCACGCTGCCGTTCGGGCTGATCAGGAACTGCACTCGCACGTCACCCTCGATCGTCGGCCGAGCGAGTAGCTCCTTCTGGTAGCAGTACGCGATCTTGTTGTAGTTGCGCTTCATGTAGCGGCGGATGATCGCCTTGTCGAGACCGTCACCGCTGCGCGGGGTTCCGATCACCGCGGTCCGCGGAACGTTGGCGACGTGGTTGCGACCGGTGCCCCAGGTACCGCCGCCGCGCCAGCCGTCGCCGGCGTGCTCGCCGGTGCCGATCGTGCCGTAGCGACCCGTGCCGATGATGCCGCACGGCTCCTTCATGCAGCCGCCACCCGGGCCCCAACCGTTACGACCACCGCCGAAGTTGCCGCGACCCTCACCGGACGATCCGAACAGGGGAGCGTAGATGTCGGAGTCGTCGAACCCGCTCGAGAACGGATCGTTCGCGGTCAGCGCGTGGATCCCTCCGCGAATCGCCTCGGTCGCGCCGAGCACGCCGGCGGTGCGCGCCGCCTCGATCGCCTCCTCGCGAGACAATTGCGGGGTGGTGTGGTTGTCGCGGATCGCCAGCCGTCCATCGACGCGATCGGAATCGGGCTTTCCAGACGAACCCTCGTCGAGCCTCATCTTGGCGCCGACGCCTTCGGAGCCGGCATCGTCTCCGGGGTTGGTGTCGGGATCGGGCTCCTGGACCGCGTCTTCGTGCGCGCTGATCCGCGAAGCGATCGTGGTGTTCTCGAGCGCGTCGAGGTCCGGGTTGATGCCACTGCCGTCGAGCGGCACCGTGGCCAGGAGCGCGACCGCCGCGAGGTGCGCCGCCAGCGAGCCGGCGACGTAGCCGAGCGTGCGTCGTTCGATCGCGAACACCGGGATCGCGTGCTCGCGTGGCTTGTCGACCGCCGACACCAGGAACGTGGTCTGCCCCGCCGTCGCGCGGATCTTCGCGGCCATCGGGATCGGGACCTCGATCGCGCCCGGCGTCACCGCCGACGGACGCGCGCGTCCCTGCGCGACCAGGTCGAGCAGAGAGGTCGACGTGTTGCCGACGGTGAGCTCGCCCTCGATACCGGGCGCGAAGTTGAACACGAAGTCGTCGCCCTGCGGCGCGACCAGCGGAAAGCTCGCCGACGGCGCGTTGGTGACCGGCTGCTCGACCTCGGGGGCGGTGCCGATCCGGTAGAACGGGCTCTTGCGCTCGCGACGGCTGCGCGCGAACGCGAGCGTCGCGCCGAACAAGCCGAACGCCAGCCCACCGAACGCGAACACGTCGACCACGACGCTCTGCCGGACCGGGCGGAACGCGTGCGCCGGACGCTTCAGATCCTGGGTCCAGTGATCGAACGCGCTCTTGTTGGTCGCGGCGGTCGACACCGAGCTGCCGAACGCGACGAACGATGCGATCAAACACGCGAGTGCACCCGCTGCGATGCCCCAGGTCACAGGGGTGACCTTGCCGGCGTGCGGATCGCTGCAGTGCTTCACGTCGACCACCGTGTCGCCGAACATCGTCGCGACCTCGATCGCGCGCGCGCCGGGAACGCCGGTGGGCTCGGACATCGTCGCCGGCGCGAGCGGTGCCGCGAACATCGACGGTGCCGTCGCCGGAGGCATCGACGGTGCCGGCGCTGGAGGCATCGCCGGACGCGCGGGCGGTACAGGAGGCGGCGTGACCAGCGACGGCGAGATCACGACGCTGGGAGTGTCGCCGGCGATCCCGATCTCGATGCGGGTGTCACCGACCGAGATCGCGTCGCCGCTCGCGAGCTTGCTCTTGGTGACGCGGCGACCGTTGACGAACGTTCCACCGGTGGAGCCGAGATCGATCACGCTGACGTCGTTGCCGAGCACCTCGACGACGGCGTGCATGCGACTGACCTTCTCGTCATCGAGACGAAGCTGGGCGGACGGGACCTTGCCGATCTTGATCACCGTCTGGGTCAGGGTGTCCTCGCGGACGAGCTGGTTGTTCTTGAAGATGCGAAATGTAAGCGCAGGTGTGGCAGTGGCCATGGGTCCTCCAGCGGTCGGGCCTCGAGCAGCTCGCGTGATGCGATATGCCGTCTTCGAGGTTCGAGATGCGACCGTCGACGCCGCCGGCGACGTGCCGTGCGAGTCGAAACGTATGACAGCGCCGTTCGAGTCCGGTTCCGGGATTCTTCGATTTCGGCTTGACCTGGAGGAATCAGCGGTTGCGGGGATCGTGCAACCGTGACGATCGGGCGCTGTCCCGTCGGGTTCGACGTATACAGGAGACGTGCGACTCGACGGCCAGATCGCGACTCCGTGGGCGCCGTATGCCGTCGCGTTCTCGCACGACGGCACCCGCCTCGCGATCGGTGGCGGCACCTGGTACGGGTTCGGCGGTGTCGTGCTGGTCGATCTCGCGACCCAGCGCTCCGAGGTCACTTCGCTCGCTGGCGAGGATCGGAGCAACACGGTGTCCGGCCTCGCCTGGTCCTACGACGATCGTCACCTCGTGGCATCGACCTGGCGCAGCTCGCAAAATGCCGGGTCCACGCTCGCCTTCGCGGTCGAGGGTCTGACGATCGAGGTCGTTGCACGGCGAGCTCCAAAGAGCGGCTTGTCGCCGACGAGCACCGGCATCGTCGCGCTCGGCAAGCGCGCGATCGTGCGCGGTCACCGCGCGATTCCGGAGGACACGTTGTCGATCGTGGGCTGGCCCGACGAGGTCGACATCGACCCGCGGCCGAGCTTCGAGCCGCTGGCGGGTGCCCGCTTGTTGATCGCACGCGACCACGCGATCACCGGCGATCACGGCGTCGAGCTCCCGGCCGATCGATCGTCTGGGTTGGTCGTGCGCTCCCTCTCGACGGGCCGCGTCGACTTCGTCGGCGGTCCCGGAGCTCGGGTCACCGCCATCGGGTGCGCCGGCGAGTCCACGATCACGACAGGTCACCGCGACGGCACGCTGCTGAGGTGGGACTGGACCGGTGCCCTTCCCCGCCCGACCGCCGTGCTCGGCACGATCCCGCAGCCCCCGATCCGCGTGGTCGGCGACCTGGTGTGGGCGAACTACCAACCGTCCAGCGTGATCGGGATCTGCCAGGCGATCAACGGCTGGTCGATCGCGGTCACGGCAAGCGGAATGCTCGCGACCTGGCGACCGGGTACACCGCTATCGACCTGGGAGGTGCCGGTACTCGGCAGTCCGCGCTCGATCGCCGCGCACCCCGATCGCGCCATGGTCGCGATCGGCCTCAAGCAAGGCGGGTTCTCGCGCCCGCAAGCCCGGGTCGCGCTGGTCGAGCTGTTGCCCCAGGCGATCCGCGATCCGTGGCGCACGGAGCGTACCGTCGCGATGGCACGCTCCGCGGCGTCGTCGCGGGGTGACTCCGGTGGCCTCGACCCGGTCACGCTCGGCGTGCTCGCCGATGCGCTCGAGGAGGTCGGCTGCGGCACCCACGTGCTCGAACACCTCCGCGCGCACGACCCGCGCCTCTCGACGTGCTGGGTGATCGACCAGCTCCTGGCATGAGCCGGCGGCGCTATCGGGGTGACGCGTCGAAGTATCCGAGGTGTGCGACGGCATCGAGGATCTGCATCGCGATCGGCCCGGCCGCGGCGGCCCCGGAACCACCGCGCGGAACGACCACCGCGACGACCACGCGCCCGTGTGTGGTGACGGCGCTGTCTGGAGCCGTCGCTGGTTCCGCGAACGCCACGAACCACGAATGGGGTGCCGCGACCGCGCCGGGCTCGATCCCGAACGGCCGCTCGCCGCGAAACCCGCGCACGTCGGCGGTACCGGTCTTGCCGTAGACGCGAAGGCTGGACGGTGGACGCAGACGCGCGCCGGTGCCGGCGGTCATCACCCGGCGCATGCCCGCGACGATCGGAGCGAGGGCCGCCGGGTCGCGAACCAGCACGATGTCCTCGCACGGCACACCGAGCTCCATGGTCGGTGGGCAACGGCGGTAGTGGCCGCCATTCGCGATCGCGTTGACGAGACGCGCGGCCTCGACGGGGTTCATCACCATGGCCCCTTGCCCGAACGCGGTGGAGGCGAGCTGGCGCGAACCGGCGACACCGGGATCGAGCTCGCTGCCATAGCCGACGTCGACCCCCGCGTGACGAAGCGCGCGCAGCGGCGCGGGTCCGAGCGCGAGGCCGAGCTGTCCGAAGTAGACGTTGCAGCTGACGGCGATGGCCTGGGTGATGTCGATCTCGCCGTGATCGGGATCGCCGGCGAAGTCGTGGATCGGTTTCGGCCACCCCGGACGCGTGAACAACGGACCGTGTGCGTCGCGCTGGTCGCACGAGAACGTGGAGCTGGCGACACCCGCGCGAACGGCCGCGAGCGCGGTGAACAGCTTGCCGATCGAGCCGGCCTGGAAGTTCCCGCGCACGCCGGTCTTGTCCGGCCACTCCCCGTACGCGCCTCGAAAGCGTGCGAGGTAGGCGGCGTCGCGATCGAGAACGTGACGCTGCCAGCTCGGATCGTTGGGGTCGTAGTCGGGGACCTGTGCGCGCGCGAGGATCTGGCCGGTCTCGTCGAGGACGACCGCCGCGATCGCGAGACGTTTGCCGCGGCGCGCGTGCAGGATGTCGGCGACGCGACGCTGGAGCGTGGCATCGATGGTGAGCTGCACCGACCTGGCGGCAGTACCGGCGGCGAGCGCGGCGATCGCGCGTTCGCGCTCGGCGCGATCGAGATCGAGCAGCGGTGCGAACGACCGGAGATCCGGCGTGGGTCCGACGCCGGGGTGCGGCGCCTCGCGGTCGGGGTATCCGCGCAGTCGGCGATCGAAGCGTCGCTCGAGCGCCCAGCCGGGAAGCAGGACGCGCGTGGGATGGATCCCGAGCAGGGTCCCGAGTCGATCTCCGAGGGGATACTGGCGCCGACCGGCGGCACTGGTGGCGAGCGGCTTGCCGTGGCGATCGGCGATCGTGCCGCGAGGAATTCGCGCCACGATCGCGAGCAGGCGGGGGTTCTGCCGCTCGACGAGGGTGCCGTCGCCGAGGCGGGTGACGATGCCGCGTGCCGAGATGTCGTGGCGGCGAACGACGATCGAGACGCCGATACCGGCGGTCACCACGAAGGCGAGCGCGGTCACGGCAACCAGCCCGGTGGCCCCGGATCGGAGCTCGGCGAGCACGGGTGATGGCTCGCGCGGGTACCCGTCGGCTGCGATGCGCGCGACCAGCGCGACCAGGGCGAGAAACACGACCATGCTGCTGCGCCCGCTGGACAGGAACGGGACCACGATCCCGGTGAGCGGCAGCTGCCCGAAGGTACCGGCCTGGATCACCAGCCACTGGACGAGGACGAGGAGCGCGACGCCGCCGGCGATCAGAGAACGCTCGACCGTGCGGGCTCGCGCGGCGACCCGCAGTGCACCGAGGACGATCGCGGTGACGAGGAGCTGATACGCGACGAGCCCGGCGAGGCCGAGTTGCTCGGTCGTGGTCGCGAGCACGAGATCGGTCTTGCCCGCCGGGACGATCGGGATCGCCGCCCCGGCGAGTCCCTGGCCGGTCGTGCCGCCGGAGGCCACGGCCCACAGTCCCTCGCCGAGCTGCTGGCCGAACGGCAGGCCGTTGGTCCACGGGTCCTGCCACATGCGCAGGCGGGTCTGCACCGTCCCGCCACCGGCGAGCGCCGGCCAGTGGCCGAGGATCGCGACGAGGATCGCGAGGATCGCGATCGCGAGCAACGCCCAACCGGTCGCGCGACTGGCGAGATAGAACATGCCGAGGAACACGAGGGCGAGAAGCAGCACCGGACCGAGGTCGCCGATCACGTAGAGACCGGCGACGATCCCGACGAGCACCAGCACGGCGGGCACCAGGAGCTCGAGCCGCGGCCACCGCAACCCGAAGAACCGGCGGCGTTGCCACCGCAGCTTGGCCGCGCGCGCCCCGAGGAATGCCGCGAGGAACAGGATCGCGAGCGGCTTCACCAGCTCGATCGGTTGGATCGGGCCGAGGTTGATCCGCGTGCCCGACCCGGCGGGACCGGAGCCCGCCACGGCGAGCGCGGCGAAGATCGCGGCGATCGCGATCGCGATCGCGATCCGCCCGCGCACCGAGAGCTCGACGATGTCGAACGGCACCGCGATCACGGCACCGGCGACGACACTCCCGAGAAGCACGCCCTGCGCGAACGACGCCGCGGTCGGCTCGAGCACGGAGCCACCGACGACCTCGACGGTGGCGTGGTGGATCGCGAGTCCGATCGCGCACGCGGTGAATGCCGCCGGTACGAGCCACGGGACGTCGATCGGATCTCTCGCGCGCCGAAACGCGACGACCCGCGCGGCCGCGATCACCGCGATGCCGAGCGTGAACTGGAGGTCGGCGGACCGTGCGAGACCGCGTACGGCAGCGGCGTCGGGCGCGCGGACGCCATCGAGACGCGCGACCCGAGCCAGCCATGCATCGGTGCCGCGCGCGCCGATCCACCACGCGATCGCGGCGAGCGCGGCGAGCGCGAGGAGCTCGACCGCGAGCGCGAGTCGCCGGTTCATCGGTGCCGCACGGCCAGCACGAGCTCGCCGCGTGACAACGAGATCTCGGCTGGCAACGCGACCTCGATGTCTGTTCCGGCGGCGATCGCCTGACCGTTGACGTGGACCGGGTTGGCGTTCGCGAGCCGACCGATCCTCAAGCCGGCGCTCCCCAGCACGAGCCACAGTTGCTGCTTGTTGATCTTCGCTCCCGCACCGGCGAGCCCGAGGAAGTTCGGCGGGGCATCGGCGTGGGGCCGCCCGAGCACCATCGTGACGCCGACATCGAGGCGCGCCTCGCCTCCGGACCACGCCACCACGCAACGGGTGCCGGTGGCCGAGTCGTCGACGAACATCGTGTCGGAGGATTTCGGAGCGCGCGCCGCGATCTCGCCGGCGACCGCCCAGCTGTCGAACCTCACCGTCATCTCGCCGGCGCGCGGCGCGACCAGCCGTTCCGTGGGCACGAACGCCACGTGCACGACCCCCTCGCCGGCGTGGAGCTCGTCGGCCTCGTCGAACACGACCGAGATGCGAAGCTCGCCGACGAGCTCGGCCTGCCGCGCCTCGGCCTCTCGCCCGAGCACCTCGCGAAGATCGCGCTCGAGAGAACCTTGCAGCGAGCGCACGAGCTCGAAGTCGGCCCGCGCGAGGATCACCCGGTACTCGTTCCACAGGATCGGCTTTCCCGTCGCCGACCGCACCGTGCACTCGCGCATGACCAACGCGACCGCGCGCGCGATCAAGAACGGATCGACCTGGACCGGCTCACCCCGCTTGGTCTTCGCGAGCTGCGCGAACGCGACCCGAAACTGATCGATCGCCTGCTTGTGGATCGCGGGCATCTACGGCGCCACCCGCTGCACGAGCAGCCGCACCGTCGCGGTCTTGCCGTCGGTGAGCTCGATGGTGTCGCCGGCCCGTACCACGATGCGGCCGCGCGCGGTGCGGGTCGGGCGCACTGCCTCGCCGTTCGCGCGCTTCACCATCAGCTGATCGCCCTGATCGAGCGACGCGACCTCGACCACGCGCCCCGAACGGTACAGCCGGCCCGCGCGTCGGCTCACGAACTCGGTGTGCTCGCAGATCACGAGGTCGTTTCGCGCGTGGCGATCGTTTCCGTGCCACTCGCCGCGACCGAATGCTGCCTCCGACCAGCCCGCCGGCAGCTGCAACCTCGCGCCCGCACGATCGCCACCCTCGACAACAAACTCCCAGACCTGGGGTGCGCCCTCGACCACCGACACCGTCGTATGGTCGGCCGCCGACACGACGTACTCGCGACGCGGCAACTGTTCGAGTGCGACGTCGCATCGATTGGCCAGCGCCGCCCCGACCTCGCGATCGAGGTCCGGACGGTCGACGAACTCGGTGATCGTCGCGACGCTGCCTTCACCGACGGTGATCCGCACGACGACATCCGCGGGAAACGCGACCTCGCCACGCGCGCCGTATCGCTTGAGTCGAGCGAGCGCGTCGACGACGCGCCGGATCAGATCGTCCCAGCCAAGCTCGTCGGCGCCACCGCGCAGCAGATCGGAGAGCCAGCTCATCCGTGTCTCCGATCGTATCAGACCCGTGCGTACACGACGTCGAAGGGGGCGCCTCACACCCACACCCGCCCCGTTCGATCACCTTCCCGACACTGGTACGCTCGTGCGGTGGACGCAGCGACACGGTTCGGTCGCTACACGGTAACCGGCACGCTCGGAAGCGGTGCGATGGGAGACGTGTACGCTGCCGTCGACGAGGTGCTCGGCCGCTCCGTCGCGGTCAAGACCCTGCGAGGGACCGCGTCCGGCCTCGGCGCTGCGATGCTCGACGAGCGGTTCCGGCTCGAGGCACGCGCGATCGCCGCACTCAGCCATCCGCACATCGTGCAGGTCTACGACATCGATCTCGCCGCCGATCCGCCGTACCTCGTCATGGAGCGGGTCGCCGGGCCGTCGCTCAAAGAACGGTTGGCCACCGGTGCGATGTCCGCGAACGAGCTCCGCGCGTTGGGGATCCAGATCGCACGGGCGCTCGCAGCCGCGCACGAGGCCGGCATCGTGCATCGCGACGTCAAACCGGCCAACGTGCTCGCCGCGGGGCCCGACACCTGGAAGCTGGCCGACTTCGGCGTCGCCCACGTTCCCGATTCGACGCTGACGATGACCGGGCAGTTCATCGGCTCTCCGGCCTACGCGCCACCCGAGGCGTTGGTGCGCGGCGAGACCACCGCCGCGGGCGACGTGTTCGGTCTCGGCGCGAGTCTGTATTGTGCCGCGGCCGGACGCTGGCCGCGCACCGATGCGACTGTCGGGGGTTTGCTCGCGCCGGTGCCGTCGGTGCGCACGCTCGTCCCCGACCTCCCACCGGAGATCGTGGCGGTCATCGATCGCGCCGTCGAGCTCGAGCCCGATCGCCGCCCGCGCGCGAACGAGCTCGCAGAGGCGCTGGCGGGCGGTGTGTTGCCGGTCGTGGCGCGCGCGTCGTCACCAGCGGTGAACACCCAGTTCGTGCCCGACGAAGCGCCGGCAGGTGGCGTGGTGCCACCAGCGTCGGAGGGAGAGACCGTGTTCGTCGCCGACGCCACGCACGCACCCCCCACGCCGAGCCAGCGACCGAGCTGGAAGCCCTGGGCGATCGTCGGGGGCCTCGTGCTGATGCTGTTGATCGTCATCGCGTTGGCGTCGCGTGACAAGGCGGCAGCGACCGATGCGGTCCGCGCCGGGGCGAACCGTGACGACGCGGCCGCCGCGGTCGACCACTCGTCGACCGAGCCCGCGCCGCCGGAGGAACCCGAAGCGCCCGCGCCTCCTCCGGAGCCTACCGAGTCCGCCCTCGAACCACCCCCTCCGGGACAGATTCGCGCTCTCACACCACGGATCACGGATCGACGCGCGGCCAAGGACTGGGAGAAGGTCGTCGACGCGCTCTACGACCACGACTTCCACAAGGCACGCGAGAAACTCGAGCGCTGGGAACGGCGTTGGGGCGAGACGATCGAGACCCGCGACCTACGTCAGCAACTCGAGGCGTTGCCGGATCGAGAGCTCGACGACTGAGGCGAGGCCGGCGTCCCGCCGAGCGCGCGATCGATCTGGTTGACGATGTCGTCGATGTCGGTCACCCGCGCGGACGAGAAGATCGGCAGGAGGAGTCCGCTCGATCGGGCGATCTCGAAGTAGGCATCGCGAAAGCTGGCAGGCGCGACCACCGCAATCACCGGGGTCAACGCGTCGAGGATCACGGCAGCGAACGACTCCACCGACTCGAGCGGCATCAGCTTGAAGCCCGCATCTCCCAACCGCGCCGCGCCGGGAACGTCACCGACCATGACGGCGACTTCGCGTCGCTTGCCCAGCTTCATCAGGTGGGCGCTCATCGCGGCGTCGAAGCCCTGGGGTTTCTTCGTGATCTCCATCCCGGTGCCGTGCCGCAAACCGGCGGTCTGCGCCATCTTCGTGTCGACCACGTACACCGGCCTGGCGCGAAGGGTCCACGTCGACCGCTCGACCACGAGCTCGACATCGACCTCGCGGTGCAGGTCGAAGTCCTCGATGCCGGCGACGAACACGCCGCCGACCGCGATGGTCGAGACGTATTCCTCGACGAACTCGGATGCACTCGCGTACTGCACGGTCAACACGAAGCCACCGTATCACCCGGTCTCGATCGAGAAGACTCGCGATGGGGTAACGCCGGGAAGACGGGGTGCTACCTTCGCGGCGCATGTCCGACGCAGCCCTCGCGGTCCGCGGCCTTCGTGTCCAGCTCCCCGACGGCAGGATCCTGATCGACAACGTCGATCTCGAGATCGCTCCGGGAGAGGTGGTGGTCTTGCTCGGTGGTTCGGGCGCGGGCAAGTCGACGTTTGCGCGCGTGTTGTTCGAGCGTGACCAACTCGACGCCGCCGGGTTCGAGGTCGTGGCCGCGCAGCTCGACCTCGATCACGGCCAACTCGGCTTGGTGCCGCAACGAGGTGCGCTGTTCGATCACCTCGACGTACGTGGCAACCTCGAGCTCGCGCTCCGCCACGCCGAACCCGGTGCGGCCGACGACCAGGTCGATGCCGCGGACTGGCTGGCGCGGGTCGGCCTCGACCGCGAGCTCGCCCAGCCGGGCACCTCGGTCACCCGACTCTCGGGTGGCCAGGCGCAGCGCGTGGCGGTCGCGCGCGTGCTCGCGAGTCGGCGCAAGCTCCTGTTCCTCGACGAGCCCTCCGTCGGTCTCGATCCGCATCGCGTCCGCATGCTCGCTCGCTTGATCCGCGAGCAGGTCAAGGCGCTCGGCATCTCGGCGATCGTGGTCACGCACGATGTCGCGCTCGCCGCGGGCGTCGCGGATCGGTTGTTCCTGCTGTCGCTCGAGGATCGCAAACTCGCCCAGCTGTTCCCCGATCGCTGGCCCGGCGCACTCGAGGATCCGGGACACGATGCCAGCGAACGCGGTCGCTGGCTGGTGGAGCTCGAGGCGGCACTCGTCGATCACCTCGCCGAGCATGGCGACCGGCCACCCCCGCAGGGCACGCCACCGGCACGCCGTGCACTGGCCGGCGTCGCGCGTTGGGCGGCACCGGTGATCGATCCGTTCCGGATCGCGATCGCGTCGGCGGTCCGCGTGCCCGGTCAGCTCGTGCGCCACCCGCGCGACTTCGCCATCGTCGCGCGGCGCGTGATCGCGCAGACCCTGCTGCGCCCGCTGGTGTTCTACGCGATCGTGTCGACGCTGATCGGCTACACGGTGCTGTTCGTGGTCAGCAAGGTCGGCGGCTCCGGCGTGCGCCCCGACGCCCTGCTTCGCCAGATCGGAGGCAGTCACGTCATCGCGCTCGCACCGGCGCTATCTGCGCTGCTGTTCGTCGCGGCATCGGGCAGCGCCACCAATGCGTGGCTCGGATCGATGGGGCTGACCAAACAGACGCTCGCGCTCGACGCACTCGGCGTCGACCGGCGCGCCTACCTGTGGGCACCGGCGTGGTTCACCGCCGCGCTGTGCTACCTGGCGGTGGCCGCGCTGTTCGCGCTCGGCATGATCGCCGGCGGGTTGCTCGTGTGTCGCGCCTACGGCGTGCACGACGCGTGGGCACTTCTCACCGGCGATCTGCTCGATCCGCGCCCCGAGCGGATGCGCTACACGCTGCGCGCCCTGTTCCTGGTCTGGGTCTACGCGTGGGGGATCGCCAGCGACGTGGTCGCCAAGGGTGGCGCGCCGAAACCCGAAGCGGATGCGGTGACGCGCGGCATGACCGCGAGCGTGGTCGCGTGCACGCTGTGGGTCGTGGCCTGGGAGCTGGTCACCGTGATGGTGGTGTTCCGGTCGTGAGGAACGCGATCACCGGCGGCATCGGGATCGCGGTCGTGGCGATCCACGTCATCCTCTTCGTGCTCCTAGTCCCGACGTGCCGGCGCGCCGAGCTCTCGCTCGAGATTTCTGACCGCTTGATCGTCGGCGACGAGCCGGCGGGAACCATCCCGGAGGACATCGCGGACCGCGTGCACCGCGACGTCGTCGGCAACCTCGACCAGCCCGGCTTGCGCCATGCGCGCTACACCGTCGACTACCGCGGCGGGTTCGAGCGTAGCGTCGGCGTGACCGCGTTGGTCGGGCCGTTCCAGGATCCGACCAAGCCGGCGTGTACCGGTCGCGTCGTGGTCGGCCAGCGATTACTCGACGACGGTGCCGCCGGACCCGGCACGATCGCCGGCGAGATCTCCCGCACGCTCGCCGCGGAGATGAAGGGCGAGAGCATCGTCGGCGCCGGCGACTTCGAGAAGGTGGCGGAGGTCTCGCTGCGGTGGGCGCAGCTCGCGGGCCACCCCGACGACTGGGCGATGGTGCGCGAGGCGCCGGATGGCTACGTGCGGGCGACCGCGCGGCTCGCGTTCGAGCGCCTCGACGTCCCGGTCGTGGTCGCGCTGATCCCACAGGTCACCCGCGACCAGCTGAAGTTCCGGATCGCGGCGCGCGCCGAGCTCGCGTTCGGCAACCGTGCAGTGCAGTGGATCTCCGACAGGCTCGGTGGCGACAAGCTGGCGACGCGACTCGCCCGCCGCGAGATCGACGCGGCGCTGATCACCGCGCTCGCGCCGCCGCCGCCGTTCGAGCTCCCCGGTGGGCAACGGCTGACCTTCGGCTACTGCGACGGCCATCCCGAGATCATCGACGGCTACTCCGGTGCGTTGCCGTTCTCGATCACGATCGGTCGAGTCGACCGCGATCCGCGGATCTTACCGCCGCGCCGTGGCCCTGCCGTGCACGCTCCGATCACGCATGGCACGGTGGCGATCGATCTCGATCTCGACGCGCTCGACGCGCTGCTCTACGAGCTGTGGCGCACCGGGTTCCTCGACCACCAGCTGGCCGCGGCCGGCCTCGCTCGGCGCTTCAACTCCGATCCGATCGTCGCCGAGTTCCTGACACTACGGATCTCCTCACCGGTCCTCGCCCTGCCCCCGACGATCGGCATCGACGACCGCGGCGCGCTCGCGATGTACACCGACGCGCGGGTCACGATCGCCGACGGCGACCTTCGAACGACCGGCCGGATCTGGAGCGGCTTCGACTTCGACTTCCACGATCTGGCACGGAACCATGCCCGCCCCACCTCCGACAGTGGAGACGTCGGCGTCGACCTGTCCGAGCTCGAGCTCACCTGCGAGCGGTCGCACACCGAGCTCGTACCCTGTTATGCCGACCTGGTGGCCGCGATCCGCGACCGCGGCGGCGACTTCCACGACGAGCTCACCCGCACGTTCACCAAGTTGCTGTCCGACATCTTCCTCGAACAGCGGGTGGGTGCCTCCGAGCTCTCTGCGGACCTCGTCATCCACGCTGTCAAGCCCGCCGTGTACATGGTGCGCGGCGACAATGCCTCCCTGCATCTCGAGCTGGACGGCGTGCTCGATTCCAAACCCTGATCGCCTACACTGCGATCGTGAAGCGTGATGACTTTCGCGAGGCGCTCCTCGGGGTGATGGAGCGCAAGCGCCACTGGGCCTGGCCATCGTTCACGTCGGGAAGCGTCCCGCGCGAGCGTCTCCACATCCACTTCGAGCAGGAGTACGAGACCTTCGTCCGCGATTTCCCCGTGATGATCGGATGGGCCTTCGTGCAGTGTCCGATCGCGGCGGTGCGTCGCGATCTCGCCGAGAACCTCTACGAGGAGGAGACCGGTGGCGTGATCGCCGGACGCCCCCATCCCGAGCTGTTCCTCGAGTACCCGCGTGGCCTCGACATGGACCTGTCGCGGTTCTCGTCGGTGGAGCTGTTGCCGGCGGCGGCCGCGTTCCGCGCCACGCTCGACGAGCACACCCAGCACCGTGGCTGGGCGCAGGCCTGCGCGGTGACCACGATCTTCCTCGAGGGCACCGAACACGAGCGAGGCGAGCTCGACCCGGCAGCCCCCAAGCGCCCCGAGCCCCCGCTCGAACAGCATCCACTCGTCGTCCACTACGGCTTGCCACTGGACGCGCTGGCGCTCACCAAGGCACACCGCAAGGTCGAGGGAAGTCACCGTGCCGCCGCATGGCGGATGGTGCTCGACCACGTGCCCGAGGCGGAGCACGAGAACGTGATCGCCGCGATGGAGGCAACGCTCGCGGCGTGGATCGCCTACCGCGACGCGGTGGCGACGGCCTGCGGGCTGTCTCGTGGGTGATGGTAGACTGGGGGTGATGACCTCGCGCTGGGTGCTGGTCCTGCTCGCCGGATGTGCGGGTGGAAAGACCGCGACTCGCACGGCCGCCCCCAAGGCGAACGCCGAGACGCCCGCGACACCGGTGTGCATCGATCCCACCGGCGAGGCCGCGACGATCGCGCACGCGACCGCGCAGGGATCCAAGCTTGCCTTCTGCATCGGTACCTCGCGCACCGCCGATCCGAAGCAGTGCATCGAAGTCGATCTCCAATCCCACGCGTATCGCCACCTCGACAAACCACCCGCGATCGCTTCGGGGCCCGCACACGTCGAGACCACCCTGCCGCGCCTCGACGTATGCGTTTCGGGCTCGTGCACGTCGCTGGTGTCGAAGGTGATGCCGACGATGGCCGCGATGCGCGCGGCGACCACCAACGACGGGAGCCAGGCCGTGGTGCTGCTCGGCGATGCGGAGCGGGGCCGTGGCTACGCCGAGGTGTGGGATGTGGGGAAGAAGCACCGAACGGGCAAGTTCCGCTACGCGCATGGCGTCTATCGCTGCGGTGACGTGGCGATGCTCGGCACGTCGATCTATCTGTCCGCCGCTCAGTGCAACGCGCCGGCCGCCCGCGCGCGGCTCTACAACCTGCGCGGGCGCCGGATCGCGAACGTCGGCGGTCGCGACTTCGGCAGCTTCGGCAACGCGTTCGTCCAGGTCGGCGACGACACCTGGGCGTTCTTGTCGGAGAACGCGAACAAGCTGGTGCTCCAGAACGTCGCCAAGGGCACCGTCGTCAAGCGTATCGACACCAGCACGCTGTTCGGCCAGGAGTCCGGACTCGGAACGCCCGGCGAGTCGACGCTGACGCGCCTGCCCGACGGCCGGCTCGTGGTGATCGCCGGGTCGCCCGCCACGGGCAGCCTCGCCATCGTCGATCCCGAGAGCGACAAGCTCGAGCTCGTCCCCGCCCCCACTTGCAAGGGTATGCGGTGAGCGAAGGCGACGAGCCGACCGATGTAGTACACGACACGCAGATCACCAAGCGCGAGGGCGCCTCCGAACACCGCCCGCACCCGTCGCGCCGCGCTAACGAGCCACTCAAGCGCGGAACGCTGGTCGGTCGCTACGTGATCCTCGACGTCCTCGGCGAGGGCGGCATGGGTGTGGTGTACGGCGCGTTCGATCCCGAGCTCGACCGCAAGATCGCCATCAAGCTCCTTCAGGTCGGCGATGGCGAATCGACGGGACAGGCGTGGCTGCTGCGCGAAGCGCAGGCCCTCGCGCGGCTCTCTCACCCCAACGTCGTCGCCGTCCACGATGTCGGCACGCTCGCCAACGACCGCGTGTTCGTGACGATGGAGCTGGTCGATGGCGTCACGTTGCGCGAGTGGCTGGACGAGCCCCGAACGTGGAAGGAGGTCGCCACCGTGATGCGCGAGGCCGGCACCGGGCTTGCCGCCGCTCACGCCGCGGATCTCGTCCACCGCGACTTCAAACCTGACAACGTGATCGTCGGTGCCGACGGGCGCGCACGCGTGATGGACTTCGGTCTCGCACGCCTGCGCCCCGGTGACGAGATGCCCGAAGGAGACCTCCGCACCGAGGCGAGGAGCCCGTTATCGGACCGCTTGACCGTGGCGGGGAGCGTGGTCGGAACGCCGGTCTACATGGCGCCCGAGCTGTTTCGCGGGCATCGAGCCGACGCGAGCGCCGACCAGTTCGCGTTCGGGGTCGCGTTCTACGAGGCACTGTTCTCGGTACGGCCGTACACGCGCGGCCAGCTCTCGAGTGGTGCGAGTGCCAAGCCGCGAGCCCCATCCGAGCAGCGCAAGGTGCCGAACCAGATCCGCCGCGTCGTGACGCGCGCGATCGCGATCGATCCGGCGGAGCGCTATCCGTCGATGGACGCGCTGCTGGCAGAGCTCGCGATCGATCCGATGCAGCGCCGGCGACATGCGCTGATCGGTGCCGGCGCCGTGCTCGCGATCGGTGGCGCGATCACCGCGACCTACGTGGTGCGCGGTTCACCGGTCGAACAGCCGCCCGAGCTGTGCACCGGCGGCACGAGCCGACTCGAGGGCGTATGGGATGCAGCGGCGCGTGCCGAGGTGAAGACCGCGTTCGAGAACACCAAGCTGTCGTTCTCCGACGCGTCGTTCGAATCCCTGGCGGCGGCACTCGACCGTTACGCAGCCTCGTGGTCCGAGGCCGCGACCGAGAACTGCGCAGCGACTCGGCTGCGCGGCGAGCAGACCGAGGACGTGATGACCTTGCGACAGGGCTGCCTCGACCAGCGCCTCGCCGAGCTCCGCGCGTTTGTTCAGGTCCTCGGCGCCGAGCCCAACCGAGGACTGGTCGAGAAGAGCGAACGCGCGGTGTTCGAGCTCGAGCCGCTGAGCCGGTGCAGCAACGTCGCCGCACTCCGTGAACCCGGCCGGCCCTCTCCCGAGGCTGCCAAGGCTGCCGGCGACCTGCTGCCGCTCCTCGCACGAGCGAAGGCGCAGATCATCGCCGGTCGCTACGTACCCGCGATCGTCGACACCGACAAGGCGCTCTCGCGCGCGAGAGAGGTGAGCTGGAAGCCGCTGGTGTCCGAGGTCCAGGGGGTGCGAGGAGCGGCGCTGATGGCATCGGGGCGGTTTCCCGAGGCAGCCAAGGCATTCGCCGAGGCGACGTGGGCGGCGCTCGAGGGCCGGCGCGACGACCTGCTCGCCGGTGGCGCTTTCTCGTCGGCGATGGTGGTCGCCAGCGGCCTCGGCAAGCCAACCGAGGCTCGGGTGTGGCTCGACCTCGCCGACGCTGCATCGCGCCGCGCCGGAGACGACCAGCAGATGGATCTCCGGCGCAGCCAGGTCCGCGGCATCGTGCTCGCGGAGAGCGGCGATCTCCTCGGCGCCGTCGAGGCACACCAGCAGACGTTCAAGATCGCGCAGCTCTTGTACGGCAAGGAGAGCCCCGGCTTGTTCGCCGACGAGATCATGTATGCGACGACGCTGACCAAGGCGTATCGCTTCGCGTCCGCGATCCCGCACTTCGAGCACGCGATCGCGCTGCGCACGACGACGGTCGGCCCCTCTCATCCCGACATCGCGATGATGCTGTCCAACCTCGGCATCGCGTACCGCCGGGTTCGCCACGACAAACGCGCGCACGACGTGTTCGACCGAGCCCTCGCGATCCGCGAGAAGGCATACGGCAAGAACAGCCCGCTGCTGGTCGCGACGCTCGACAACATGTGCGACCTCTACCAGCAGGAAGGCAACCTCACCGCGGCGGCGGCAGCGATCGAACGAGCCGACCGGCTCGCCTCCGTGATCCCCGGCAAGGAGCACCCCGCGTGGCACCAAGTTGCCACCGATCACGCGGAGCTCCTCGTCGACGCCAGGCGCTTCGAACAGGCCCACGCGCTGTTCGACGAGATCCTCGAACGCGAGCACGAGACCCAGTCGACGATCTTGCCGGTCACCCAGACCTCGCGCGCAGAGCTCGCACTCGCCGAGCACCACTGGGAGCAGGCACGGACGTTCGCCAAGCTCGGCATCGGCGGCTTCGAAGTCGCGGGTGGCCCGAACAACCCCGAGTTGGTGCGCGCACTGACCGCGCTCGGCCGTGCCCAGGTCGAGCTGCACGATGCCGCCGCGCGCGCCACGCTCGAACGTGCCCTCGCGATCGCGAAGTCGACCGAGCTCGTCGATGCCGACCTCGAGGTGACTCGATCCGCCCTCGCGCGTGTCGAGCGGGACTAGTTCGAGAACCCGCCGAGCTGTGCTCCCTGCGACGCGCGCACCGCGGACTGCGAGAACACCGCGAACGCACGCCGGATCTCCGAGGCTGAGTTACCCGGCGTCAGCACCCAGCGATCCGGGATCCCCATCGCCCGGAACACCGCCTTGAAGTCGGTGGTGCCGTCGTGGATCCCCATCGCCGCGACGATGTGGTTCTCCTGCGCGAGCATATCGTCGACGATCGCCTTGACGTCGGCCGGCTTGCAGCGACGCGAGCCGTAGTCGCCACCGTCGGTGATGATCAACGTGACCGTGCGGACCGCGATGCCCGCCTGCGCCAGTTCCTGCGCCTTCGCGATCACGGTGCCGAGCACCACGCAGGCCTGGTCGTACAGCGGCGTCCCCAGATGGGGGTGGTAGTTGGCGGCCGACATCTTCACCGCGTGCTCGAGCGCCGTGTACGGACACAGCACCGACCCGTTGAGGTAACGCGTGTGCGCGAGCACCTCGCCGGCCTGTTTGGAGTCGGTCAGCGCCTGGAGCACGAAGTTGTGACCGTCGCGCACGGCATCGGTGTTGCCCGCGTGCGCGATCGACTGCGAGTCGTCGGGCATCATCGTGACCAGCACGACCTCGCTCGAACCGACGTCGTCGATCGTGCAGCCGAGGCCGGCCTGGATCTGGGCGCCGACGTCGATCACGTCGAGCGTCTTGAGCGACTTCGCCGACAGCGCGCCCTGATCGTGGGCCTCGCCGAGCAGTTGTTTGACCTTGTTGTCGTTCTTGTTGTTGTCGTCGTTGCTCATGTCGTCTCCCTACAGCCGGAGGCCCGGCCAGCTCGTGATCGGATCGGTGGAACGGACGAGGTTCATGCCCGCGTCCGCGAACTTCTGCAGTGCCTCGTCGGCCTGGGTCGTGAAGTCGACCGCGAACCCGCCGTTACCGTCGGGCACCGTGACCGCCGACATGCAGTCGGTCATCAGGTAGACCTTCTTGGCGAGCGCGGGATCCTGGGTCGCGATCTCGCCGAGCAGGTCGTCGATCGTGCTCTTCACGCAGTGGCTCGCCGCCTGGCCGCCGATGATCACCGCATCGGCCGACAGTAGTGTCTGCAGGAACTGGGTGTTGCGCTGCGCGAGTGGTCCCCCGTCGAACCGCGACAGCACCTCGGGACGCAACACCGAGTAGTTCTCGGTCAGCGGATTGCCGCCCTTGACCTCGACGTTGGACTGCGCGCCGCGCGCGAACGAGTGAAATAGCCGCGCCTCGTGGATGGCGCCGACCAGGGCGTGGCCGTCGGAGCCGAGCAGGCAATGCGGCGGCCACAGGTAGAGCTGGTACTTGCCGGCGCGCTCGAGCTCCTTCGCGTAGTGCAGCACCTGCTTGCACAGCCAGGTGTAGTTGCCGTTGCACAACCACTTCGCCATCGACGGGTTCGGTCGGGCGTCGCCACGCGCGATGTCCTCGGCGCTGACCACGCGGTGTGCGGTCAGCGGTTGGTCGTCGCGATCGAGCCAGAAGCTGGGAAAGAAGATCTGGTACGCGAGGTGGGTGTCCATCGTCGTCGTGACGTCGGTGAGCACCCCGAGGTTCTTGTAGACGAACTCGGCGATCCGTCGCGAGTCGTCGATCGCGCCGGTTCCACTGCGGCCGGCGACGTACAGCGTTCCCTCCGGAAAGCAGAAGTCCTTCTGGACGTCGATCAACAGCAGATGGATGCGGTTCTCGTCGGCGGCACTCGGCCGGATCGCGTGACGTGCACGCCATTCGGTCGCGGCACCGGCGACCGCCGCCGCATCGGGTCGATAGCCGTAGTCGCCCGCGTGTGCGGGATCGAACACTGCCGGGATGGGAAGCTCGCGAGTCTGTCGGGTGGGTGTAGCCATGTCGTTTCTCCTCAGGTGAGTTGCATGCGAATCGCGGAGCGGCGGCCGGTCGCCAAGACATCGATCGTTCCGGGGCCGAGCGCGAGCCGATCGCCGCTACCGACCAGAGAGGCGGTCTCGGCGAACGTGCGGGTGTGAACGATGGTTTGCTGGTCGACCTCGACGCGGACCACGCCGTCGTCGGTCGGCACGAACAGATGGGCCCCTGCGGCGCACGCGCCGGTGATGCCGGACAGGTATGGTGCCTCGGCGAGCTCGGCGGTCGCGATGGTGCTCGCATCGGCACCGATCACCACGCACGTCGTCGCCAGCCGCCCCTGCTCCGCCGTGGTCAGCCACAGCCACGCGCGATCGCTGCCGAGCGTGGCGTGCGCACCGACAAGTTGGCCGCGGATCCTCGGGAGCTGTACGCGATCATCGAGGCCGCCGCGATCGGGCCGAAACACGAAGCCGACCGCGTAGCCGCCGGCGCGGTAGAACCCGACGCCGAGCGACGGACCCACCCACGCACGCGTGAGGTTCGGCAGGACTTGGCCGATCTGCTGCGAGCCCAGCCGCGTGGAACGCCACAGCGCCCCTCCGTCGATCCAGATCGGCGTGTCGCGCGCGGCCTCGTAGGGGAACGCGAGCTCGTCGGGATCGATCGCCTGCCACCGCAGCCGACCGTGCACCACGGCGGCTGGAACGCGAGCCGACACCGAACACGCGGGACAACGCGTGCGTGCGTGCTCTTCGCCGCAGGCGGCGCACGGACGCAGCGACAACCGCTCGAGCAACGTGCGCGGAAACGCGCCGCGCCGATCGTGTTCGAACACCGCGCGCAACGCGGCGGAGAGCTCGTCGGGAAGGATCGCGAGCGGACGCGCCGCGCGCGGGTACACGACCTCCGCCGCGTACACGCTGATCCGGCGCAGCGCGCGTGCGGGCGGTGGACACCTTCGCGAGACATCGGACGGCTTGTGCACGCCGCCCCACGGCCCGACCCCGACGAGCGTGCGCAGGACCATCGCCGCGTAGGCGAACCAGTCACTGTCCTCGTCGTGAGGACGAACCGGCTGCAGTGCGGTGTCGCATAGCCGCGGATCGACAAACCGCTCGCTGTACATCGGACACGCGTAGCCGCCGTACTGGTAGCTATCGACGTCGATCAGGTGGACGCGGCGGCCGTCGACCAGCACGTTGAGGTCGTTGCAGTCGCCGATCACGACCCGCCCACGGTGCAGTCCCGCGATCGCATCGTGCAACGAGCGCAGCGCGGCCACGACGTCGTCGCCCGGCACCGGATGCTCTCGCCGCCACCGCGGCTCGCCAAACGAGTGCAAGGGCTCGCCGGTGACCCGCGGCATCAGGTAGCCGACGACGCGCCGCTTGCCATCGAGCGCGAAGCCGCACGGCATCACGACCTGAGGTGGCAGGTTGGCCGGCAGTGCGCGCAACCTCGCGGGCTGCTCGTCGAGCCGGCGCTTGGCGGCGGCCTGTGCATCGGGGAGCCCGTCGTAGTCGGGATGGTTCGGCGGCTTCCACCACTTGAGGACGCGCCCGTCGCCGAGATCGTAGACCTCGGCTTCACCGCCCTGTCCGAGCAGCATCGCCGGCTCCAGCCGCACGCGCCGGCCATCGACGAACGCGGTGCGCGCGGTCACGCGAGCCCCCGAGCGAGGTCGTCGTGATCCCAGCGCAGGATCGCCACCGCGCCATCGTCCTGGAGCGCCGCGGGTCGGCGCGCGATCCGGCGCTGGTCCCAGTCGATCCGTTCGGTGGGACGCGCCAGCACCGCGAGTCGGCGCCGCAACGCATCCGGATGCGACAACCAGCGGTCGTCGAGCACGAGCTCGCGATCGTCGACGTCCATCACGCCGTCGGTCGCCACGGCCACGCCGCCACAGGTCGCGGCGGCGACCTCGAGGTGCGACGGTGCGGGTGCACCGAGCAGGTCGTAGCCGACGTACGGCGGCTGGTTGTCCGCGAACGGCCCGAGCACGATCACCCGATCGCCGAGCGCATAGCCTCCGTCGCCGAGCGCCCACACGGCGACCTCGTCGCGACACCACGCGGCCGCGACGATCGTGAACAGGAGGTGATCGTGCACGACCTGCTCGCGCGGTCCCGGCAGCATGTCGGCGAGACGCTCGAGCTCGGCGACCAGGCGCGTGCGCACGATCGGCCACACGTCGCGCGGGCGGACATCCCTCGGATCGAGTGCCTCGCGCACCAGCCGTACGACCAGCTGCGCACCGAGTCGAGCCCCGACCTCCGAGTACCTTCCCGAGCCGCAGCCATCACACACCACCGCGATGCCACGATCGGCGCCGGCCCACACGGCCGCCGCGTCCTGGCCGTTGCGTCCGGTGCGGACGTGTCGCGCTCCCATCACCGATGCCGCCGCAGTCGAGATCGTGTACATACTACACTCTAATAGTGTCCAATGAACACTATGTCAAGGCGGCTTTGTCGACCGACTCCGCTTCCGCGGCCTACCGATCCGCTGGGTGCCCGCTCGCGGAGTCGTTGTTGACCGACTTCGCTACGAGCCTCACCGCATCCCACTCCCGGATCAGCGCGAGATCACGGCGCGAGGCGATCGCGAACCCAACCCGTGTCGGTTCGCTGGTAGCGCACGCGATCGTGAAGCCGCGACGGCTGGCCCTGCCACAGCTCGATCTCGTCGGGGATCACGCGATACCCGCCCCAGTTGGCGGGTCTCGCGGGGGCGGTCTCCCCGAGCGCCGTCTGGATGCGCGCGACCTCGCGCTCGAGCGAGGCGCGGTCGGGAATCGGGCGCGACTGCGGCGACGCGATCGCGCCGAGCTGGCTGCCTCGCGGGCGCGTCGCGAAATAGGCATCGCTGTCGGCCGCCGGGAGTTTCTCGACGGTGCCCTCGATCCGGATCTGGCGATGGAGCGCGTCCCAGTACAGCACCAGCGCGGCATGCGGATGCGCCGCGAGATCGTGGCCCTTGCGGCTGTCGTAGTTGGTGAAGAACACCATGCCGCGGGAGTCGATGTCTTTCAAAAGCACGATGCGTGCCGCCGGGCGCCCGCGCTCGTCGACGGTGGCCAGTGTCATCGCGTTGGGCGTGGCGACTCCCGCGTCGATCGCCCGCGTGAGCCAACGCTCGACCTCCACCAGCGGATCGGGATCGCAGTTGGCGGGATCGAGTGCGGTCCCCGTGTACTGCTCGCGGAGTTGCCACAGCTCCTTGCCCATGCCCGTTGCTTAACACGCGTCGCGATCACCTGCCTTTCCCTCGAGCGAGACGGTGTTGTCACAATGACGCACGTCGATCCGGCCCTCAGCGCTCCCCGTATCTCCGCGATCCGTGTATACGTTCGGCCATGAACCTGTTCGTTGTCCGGCACGCGGTCGCAGAGGAGGCCAGCCCCGAAAAGGACGACGCCGACCGCGAGCTCACGTCGGACGGCGAGAAACAGCTCAAGAAGGCGGTGCGCGGCCTTCGCGAGGTCGGAATCGGGTTCGACCGCATCCTCACCAGCCCGTGGACGCGTGCCGTGCGCACCGCCAAGTTGCTCAAGCCGCTATGCGCGAGCGCGCCGATCGCCACCGAGCGGTTGTGCCAGTCGCCGCGCGCCGAGTTGCTCGCCCAGATCGCCGAGCTCGCCGCGGATACCGCGGTGGTCGGTCACGAGCCGTGGCTCTCGGAGCTGGTGGCGTGGCTCGCGTTCGGCGATACCCGTCACGGCGAGGCGCTCGTGATCAAGAAGGCCGGCTTGGTGTGGCTCGAAGGCAAGCCGATGCCGGGTGGGATGGTCGTGAAGGCGTTGTTGCCGCCGAAGTTCATGCGCGAGCTCGGCAGCCACGTCTAGCTACATGCGGGACCGGCCGCTCGACCGAGACGAGTTTCTCACCCAGCTGACCCTCGACCCGAACGCGATCGAGCTCGACCAGAGCGGGACGCTCGCGATGCCGGTGGCCGCGGACGCCGACGCCGACGCCGACGCCGACGATCTCCCTCTCCTGATCAGCAGTGACCGTCGCGAGCTCGCACTCGGCGATGAGATCGGACGCGGAGGGATGGGGCTCGTCCGGAACGCGCAGCAGGTCCCGCTCCGTCGCGAGGTCGCGGTCAAGTGTGGCGTTCGCGGGAGTCACGACCGTCACGAGGTCGGCACGGAGCTCGTTCGCGAGGCCCGCGTCACCGGGGCACTCGAGCATCCCAACATCGTGCCGGTGCACACCCTCGGCACCAACGAGCGCGGCGACGTGCTCCTGGTGATGAAGCGGATCGAGGGCCGGTCGTGGATGGAGATGTTGCGAGCGCGTCCCGACGTCATGCACGAGCTCGATCGCCACCTCGAGATCCTGATGGAGGTGTGCCTCGCCACGGCGTTCGCCCATAGCCGCGGCGTGATCCATCGCGACATCAAGCCCGACAACGTGATGGTCGGCGCGTTCGGCGAGGTCTACGTCCTCGACTGGGGGCTCGCCATCGCGATCCACGACCGCTCGATTCCCGGCGTCCCTCGCGCGAGCGAGGTGACCGCGATCGCCGGTACCCCGCACTACATGGCGCCCGAGATGACCGTCGTCGACGGCCAGCTCGACGAACGCACCGACACGTATCTGCTCGGCGCCACCCTGCACGCGATCCTGACCGGGCACGGACCGCACAGCGGTACCAACGTGCTCGAGACGTTGCACAACGCGCACGTCGCGACGCCGGTGCAACTCGGCGACGACGTGCCCGTCGAGCTCGCCGGCATCTGTCGTCGGGCGCTCGCGCGCGATCCGGGTGAGCGGTTCGCGTCGGCCGAGCAGTTCCGGCAGGCGATCGGCGAGTTCCGGCGGCACGCGAGCGCGCGCGACTTGTGTGCGCAAGCGCAGGTCCATCTCGCTCGGCTGTCGGCACTGGTCGCCGCCGAGAAAGACGACGACCTCGTCGCACACCGTGCGTTCTCGGCGGCGCGGTTCGGGTTCGAGGCCGCGGAGCGCGAGTGGCCGGGCTCGCTCGACGCGCGCTCGGGATCCCTGCACGCGCTGCACGCGATGGCTCGCTACGAGCTGTGGCGACGTCATCTCGATGCCGCGACCGTGCTGGTCGATCAGCTACCCGCCCCCGCGCGGGATGTCGTCGAGGGCGTCGAGCGGCTTCGCGCCGAGCTGGCACGTGAGGCCGAGCTCCACGAACAGGCGACGAGAGCCGCGCGCGAGATCGATCTCAACCCCAACCAGCGTCGCCGCGCGATGGTGTTCTTGCTGTGTGGCGTGTTGTGGGCTGGCTTCGGGATCGCGAGCGGGATCCTGATGCGCGCCGGCATCCACACACCGGGCAGACTCGAGCTCGCGGCCGCACACGGCGTGCTGGCGATCATCGTGCTCGCGGTGTGGCCGTGGGTCGAGAAGCGGGTCAACACCCGCGCCGATCGTTCGATGTTCGAAGCGGGTCTGGCGATCCTCGTCGGTGCCATGGGAATGTGGCTCGCGGTCTGGTACATCGGCGCGCCGTTGTCGTTCGGGCTGGCGGCCGCGCAGAGCCTGACGGCCACCGCGTCGTGGGCGTTGTTCGCGCTGCTCGATCGCCGGCTGTTGGTCGTCAGCATGTTCGTGTTCCTCACCGCCCCCGCCGTGCTCCTCCTCGACCGCTGGGCGTTCGACATCAACGGGCTGACCGTCGGACTGGCGCTCGGGTACATCTCGTGGAAGTGGCGAGGGGTCCCGCGCGACCCGAACATGTCCTCACCGTAGCGGTCGCATCCCGCGCGCCCGGCGCAGGTCGTTGACCGCGCGCGCGACCTTGTCGTCGTGGAGCAGCAGCTTCGACAGCGCGCCGGTCGAGATGCCGAGCCGCCGCGCGGTCGTCCCGATCTCGAGATCGCCGGCGACCAGCAGATCGAGGAGCTCGCCGATCGCCGCCCAGTACTCGCCCGTCAGCCGGGTCTTGGCGCCGAGCGGTGAAGTCCCGCCGGCGACCAGCTTGGCGAGGCGTGGTGATGGCGTGAAGGGCTCGAGTCCGACCGGCTCGCGAACCTCGAGTGCGATCGCCGCGCGCAACCGGCGCACGGCATGGACCTTGTTGTCGAGCTGCGAGCGGCTGTCCTCGGAGATCGCGCTGACACCGGTGAGCCGGTGGCGCAGCCGGATCGCGCTCTCGGTCTTGTTGCGGTGCTGACCGCCGGGACCGGACGCGCGATAGCGATCGACCTCGCACTGCGCGATCAACGCATCGTCGCCGACCGTCAGGTAGTCGGCGCGCGGCATGCTAGTTGGGCCGTTCGGACGGCGCGACCGGTGTCGGCATGGTCGCGACGTCGCCGGGCTCGAGGTAGACGTCGACGCCGGCACGATCGCCCGCCCGACCGTACTCGACGCGCGAGATGCCCTGCCCGAGCGCGCCGACCAGCTTCTCGAGCTTGGGATCGAGGTTGACCTTCGCGTCGGTGCACAGCTCGGTGATGTCATCCATCGCGATGCCCGGAGCGAGCAACCCGACACGCGTGAGCTTGCCGCCGCGGATCCGGATCGCGAGGGCGAACGCGGGCATCGTGATCGTGCGCAGCCGCTCGATCACCGCGGCATCGAGTGGACCGCCGGCGAGCTCGCCGAACACGCGCGATAGCGCGGCGACCTGCTCGTCGACCGACTCGCCGGGTACCGCGAGCTCGACCTCGGAGAACGGGTTGTCTCCGATCGACTGCGTGAACCGTTCGATCCGGTCGACCCCGAAATCCTCGACCAGCTTCTTGAGCTGGTACTTCGCCTCGTGGGTCCCGAACATCGCCTCGACCTTGGACCACGGTTGCGGATCCATGAAGTGCCAGCCGGTGGTGACCTTGCCGCCCCACACGCCGATCCACGATCCGACGAGCGCGGGCTCGAGCTCCTCGCCGATCTGGTCGAGCAGCGCGGCGTCACTCTTGGCGATGTTGCAGAGCTTGAAGTAGTCCGCCATCTTCGGCACGAAGCCGCGTGGCGAGCCCCAGGCGCCCCACCACATCCGTCGCAGGTCGCTGCCGAACATCGCGAGGTAGCTGACGCCCTCGCCGTTCGGCAGGTCGGTCGGCATCGGGTTGTGCTCGAGCCAGCGATCGAGGTGGATGTCCATCCACTCCTCGATGATCGGCAGCTGCGACAGGCTGATCTGGAGGTTGAGCCGGACCGACAGCGCCCGCTGCAATGCGAGGTCGAGCGAGCTCATGGGTCGACGGTATCAGTGTTCGCGCGCGGGCGCGAAATCGCTCAGTCTTCCACGGTGACGGTGCCCGTCCGCGGCGTCGCGATGTACTCGGGCTCGGCACCGGGCGCGCACCCCAGCATCTTCTCGTCGTACGAGTACGCGTACGTCGTGGCGTCGATCGGATCGAGCACCTCCGTCGCCTGCCAGTCGCACTTGTCGGGCAACGTGGCGGTGATCGTGAAGGTGATGCGATACGGACGCGAGTCGGCGAGCTCGACGGTGATGTCGCCATCGGCGAACGCGGTCAGATAGATCGCACCGGACCTGATCGGGGCGTGCAGCGCGAGGTGCTGCCGAACCGCGTGCGACGGCGTGTGCAGGGCACTGGCGCCCGCCATCGTCGCGATGCCCGCCGCACCCACCATCGCCAACTTCAAGACGGGAGTTTGGACAGCATGCAACATGATCTCATTGTATCCCTCGCCGACGACGATGCACGCGCGAAGTTCAGGCTCGGCCCGTCGGCTCGCCCTTGATCCGCGGGAGCAGCATCACGAAGTTGCAGGGCTTCTGTCGGATGTCGAGCTGGGGGATCAGGATCTTGTCGAGGGCGGTACGTACGCCTCCGGTAGATCCCGGTAGCAGGAACACGAACGTCGAACCACACAGCGCACCTTCGGCGCGACTCTGGATCGTGGAGCTACCGATCTCCTCGTAGGAAACCCAGCGGAACAGCTCGCCGAATCCCGGAATCGGCTTGGTGACCAGCGGCGCGAGGGCCTCCGGCGTCACGTCGCGGGGCGTCACGCCGGTCCCGCCCGTGACGATCACGACATCGATCGCGGGGTCGGCGATCCAGGTAGCGAGCCGTGCGCGGATCGCGAGCTCGGAATCGACCACGATCTCGCGACTCGCCACGTGGTGGCCGACCTCGGTCAGACGATCGACGATCAGCTGGCCGGAGGTGTCGGTTTCGATCGTGCGGGTATCCGAGACCGAGAGCACCGCGACGTGGACGGGAACGAATTCGGCGGTCACGTGCGGAGCTTACGTCGTGTCGTAGAGACCGGGATCGAATCCGCCAAGACTTCGAGATCGATGTCCTTTCGAGGCATCATGACGCTTCGCGTTAGAAGCTGTCAGCCGACGGTTCGTGGCTTCTGACGCGCTGCGTCTTAGAGTGCTTCGCATGTCGAAGGAAACGACCAAGTCCGATCCCTCCAAGTCGACCGCCATCGCCGTCCTCCACGATGCTCGCACCGAGCTGCGCACCGCCGCCGACTCGGGCATCGAGCTCGCGGAGAAGCTCGCGACCGGCCTGTTCCGGTTCGCGCGCAAGCTCAACCAGCGCCTCGACGAGCGCGGCGGCCAGGTGCTCGACAACGTCGAGCGCACGCTGATCTCGAGCAAGAAGCTGCGCGAGGCCCGCAAGGAGGCCAAGAAGCTCGCCCGCCTCGAGACGCAGCAGCCCAAGCGCGCCACCAAGGACGCGGCCTAGGTTCGATGCGCGCCGATCCCGATGGCCCCGGCATCATCGAGCCGACGATTCGTATCGTGATGGCTCGGATGACCGCCGTCGAGTTCTCCGAGCTCCGCCCGATGTCGACGCGTACGCCGGCATGGTTGGACGAGCTCGCCGAGCTCGGCGAAGCCGACACGCTCCCGGTCACTCGACCCGACGAGCCTTGAAGTCACTGCACGACGAGTGCTGGATCGTGCCCGACAGGTCGCGACCCTCGGCCCTCAGCGTCAGTCCAACCATCACGTACCCCGTCGGGTGCTCGAGCCACTCGTCCGGTTCGAGCTGGGCGGAGAACCCGCTGTCGGTCGCGCGGATCCCACCGGTCATCGTATAGGCGCCACTCGGCACGCCCGGGTTCGACGGCACCGCACCGAAATCGTATCGCGCCCGCAAAACACCGCTGCGTTCGGCGTCGAGCGTCAGCTTGACGTACGAGAGCCCCTGCGAGCACACGTAGGTTCCTTCCCACACGCTGTGCAGCGGGAACCGCAACACGGGACGCGGCGCAGGACCGGCGAACCCGACGGTCGCGGTGTCGACGTGCACGGCATTGTCGACGGGTGCCGGCGCGTGCGGCGCGGGTGGACGCGATGTCCAGCACGCCGTGGTGCACGCGAGACCGAGCGCGAGTCGCACCACCCGATCGTGTCACGTCGGGCGCGTCGTCGCAGCTCTCGACCGGTCACACCACCAGGTTGACGAGCCGGCCCTTGACGTAGATCTCCTTCTTGATCGCCTTGTCGGCGAGGAAGGCGGCGACCTTGTGATCGGCCTTGGCGGCCGCGAGGATCGCTTCCTGCGTCGCGTCGGCGGGCACGGTGATCTCGCCGCGCTTCTTGCCGCCGACCTGGACCGCGAGCGTGATGGTGTCGGTCTTGAGCTTGGCCTCGTCGTACTCGGGCCACGGCGCGTACGTGATCGACTCGGCGTGGCCGAGCTGCTGCCACATCTCCTCGCCGAGGTGCGGCGCGAACGGCGGACAGGATCTTCACGAAGCTCTCGAACCAGGCCTTGGGGATCGCCGGGGCCTTGGTCGCCTCGTTGACGAACACCATCATCTCGGCGATCGCGGTGTTGAACCGCAGGTCGGTGATCGCCGACGTGACCTTCTTGATCGCGGCGTGCAGCGCGCGCTCGAGATCGCGGTTGTCGGTCGGTGCGTCGGCGCTGACCTTGCCCGGCGTGTTGCTATCGGGATCGCCGGCCAGGAGGCGCCACGCGCGATCGAGGAACCGGCGCGTGCCAGAGACGCCGGTGGTCTCCCACTCGACGCCGTCCTCGAGCGGCCCCATGAACAGCTCGTAGAGCCGCATCGCATCGGCGCCGTACTCGGCGCACATGTCGTCGGGGTTGACGACGTTGTACTTGCTCTTCGACATCTTATCGAGCTTGGTCTCGACGGGCGTGTCGGTACCCTTGACGAACCACGCGGCGTCGCGCTGCTCGACCTCGTGGTCGTAGTGGTACTTGCCACTCGCCTCGCGGAACGAGGTCTTGTGGATCATGCCCTGGTGGAACAGGCGCTGGAACGGCTCCTTGGTCGACACCAGGCCGGCATCGAACAGCACCTTGTGCCAGAACCGCGCGTACAGGAGGTGCAGCACCGCGTGCTCGTTGCCGCCGACGTAGAGGTCGACCGGCATCCAGTACTTCTCCTCCTCGGCATCCCACGCGACGTCGTCGCGATCGGGTGACAGGAACCGCAGGTAGTACCAGCACGACCCCGCCCACTGCGGCATCGTGTTGGTCTCGCGCGTGCCCGCCTGGCCGGTCTCCTTGTCGGTGATCGTCGAGCCAGTCGGCGCCACCGCGCGCCAGCGGCGGCTGACCGTCGGCGGTCGGCTTGTACTCGTCGACGTGCGGCAGCACGACCGGCAGGTCCTCGAGCGGCACCTTCTTGACGGTGCCGTCGGCCAGCTCGTAGAGCGGGAACGGCTCGCCCCAGTAGCGCTGGCGTGAGAACAGCCAGTCGCGCAACTTGTAGCGGATCGACGCCGCACCGAGGTCTCGCTCGGTCAGCCACGCGATGACCTTCGTCTTGGCGGCCTCGATGTCGAGCCCGTCGAGGAACTCGCGAGCTCACGTGCGGACCGTCGCCGAGGTAGGCGGCGTCCTGCACGTCGGTGCATCGGCCGGGGGTTTGACGACCTCGACGATCGGGCAGACCGAACTTCTTGGCGAACGCGTGATCGCGCTCGTCGTGCGCCGGGCACGCGAACACGGCGCCGGTGCCGTAGCTCGCGAGCACGTAGTCGGCGATCCAGATCGGGATCTGCTTGCCGTTGACCGGGTTGGTCGCGAACGCACCGGTGGCGACGCCGGTCTTCGGCGCGTCGGCGGCCTCGGTCAACCGATCGCGCTCGCTGCGCTTTTCGACCTGCGCGCGATACGCGGCGACCGCGGCCTTCTGCGCGTCGCGTGGTGATCTGGTCGACCAGCGGGTGCTCGGGCGCGAGCACGACCCAGGTACCGCCGAACAGCGTGTCGGGCCGCGTCGTGAACACCGTGATCGCTTGGTCGCGCGGCAGTCCGATGACCTCGAACACGACGTTGGCGCCGATCGACTTGCCGATCCAATCCTTCTGCGCCTTGTACGTGCCGTTCGGCCAGTCGAGCCCGTCGAGATCCTCCGCGAGCCGATCGGCGTACTCGGTGATCTTGAGCATCCACTGCCGCATCTGCCGCTTCTCGACGGGATCGCCGGTCTCGATGTACTTGCCGTCGTGAGACCTCCTCGTTCGCGAGCACGGTGCCGAGCGCGGGGCAGAAGTTGACCGGCACCTCGGCGCGATACGCGAGGTCGCGGTCGAACAGGACCTCGAAGATCCACTGCGTCCACTTGTAGTACCTCGGATCGCTGGTCGCGAGCTCGCGCGACCAGTCGTAGGACAGGCCGAGCTTGTCCAGCTGTCCCTTGAACGTCGCGATGTTGCGCGCGGTGATCACCGACGGGTGCTCGCCGGTACGCTCGGCGCGGCGCTCGGCCGGCAGCCCGAAGCTGTCCCAGCCCATCACGCGCAGCACGTTGAAGCCCATCATCCGCTTGGCGCGCGCGACCACGTCGGTCGCCGTGTAGCCCTTGGGGTGACCGACGTGCAGCCCGTCACCCGACGGGTACGGGAACATGTCGAGGACGTAGTACTTGGGACGCGTGCGGTCGGTCGGCGTCTTGAACGTGTCGTTGGCCGTCCAGTACGCCTGCCACTTGCCGTCGATGTTCTTGTGGTCGAAGCCCGCCATGGCGTTACTTCGCCGGCTTCGCCGGAAGGACCGCCGTGATCCGCGGGGTGATCTCGTCGGGAGTTCCGACGCCGTCGACCCGCTTGAGGATCCCCTTCTGCTCGTAGAACGGCACGATCGGCGCGGTCTCCGAGTGGTACTTCGCGACCCGGGTCTTGACCGCCTCGGCGGTATCGTCCTTGCGGTGCACGAGCCGGCCGACGATGTCGGCGGGCGGCGGGTTGTACTTGAGGTGATAGATCGTGCCGGTCTCGGGATCGCTGCGGCGGCCGACCGCGCGCTCCTCGAGCAGCGCGTCGGGCACTTCGATCAAGCACGACCGCGTCGAGGGAGACTCCCGCCTTCGAGAGCGCCGCGTCGAGTGCCTCGGCCTGCGGGCGCGTGCGCGGGAAGCCATCGAGCATGAAGCCCTTCGCGCAATCGGGCTTGGTGATCCGCTCGAGGATCATCCCGATCACGACGTCGTCCGGCACCAGCTTGCCGGCCTTCATGTACTCGTCGGCCTTGTTGCCGAGGTCGGTGCCTTCCTTGACCGCGGCACGCAGCATGTCGCCGCTCGAGATGTGGGTGATGTGATAGGTGTCGACGAGGCGTGCCGCCTGCGTGCCCTTTCCGGCACCGGGCGGACCGACGAGGATCATGCGAGTCATGGCCCCGGCATCTTGCATCAACCCGCCGGCCTCAGCATCTCGATGTGCGGAATTCCGTCCTCGTCGTAGAGGTCGGATGCGCGCACGAATCCGAGGTCACCGTAGAACTTCTCGAGGTGTGCCTGCGCCCCGATCCGGATCGGCCCGGGTCCGCAGGCCGCGATCCCGCGCCGCATGAGCTCCTTGCCGAGGCCGGTCCCGCGCGCGCGGGCCGACGTGATCACGCGGCCGATCGAGACCTCGGCGAACTTGTCGCCGGCCGGGACGATCCGGCAATAGGCATCGATCTCGCCGTCGTCGGCGGTGCCCCACAGGTGGCGGCACTTCGGATCGAGTCCGTCGGCGTCCTGGTACGGACAGGTCTGTTCGACCACGAACACCGCCTCGCGCAACGCGACGATCTCGTACAGCTCGTCCACGGTGAGCTCCACGAACCGCTTGTCGTGCCACCGCATCGGGTGATTATAGGCAACCGCTCATGCAAGCCGTCACCGTTTACCTGTCGTCGTCCAGCGGCAACCCCACCTACGTCGCCGCGATCGAGGACCTCGGGAAGGAGCTGGTGCGCCGCGGGCTCACGCTGGTGTACGGCGGTGCCCACCGGGGCCTGATGGGCGTGCTCGCCGACACCGTGCTCGAGGCCGGGGGCCGCGTGATCGGCGTGATCCCGCAGGCGCTGGTCGATCTCGAGGTCGCGCACCGCGGGATCACCGAGCTCCACGTCGTCGACACCATGCACCAGCGCAAGGCGATGATGTTCTCGCTCGCCGATGGCTTCGTGGTCGCTCCCGGCGGGCTCGGCACCCTCGAGGAAGCGTTCGAGACCCTGGTCGGGATCCAGCTCGGATATCACCAGAAGCCGGTCGCGTTCCTCGATATCGCCGGCTTCTGGGCGCCCCTCGAGAGCTTCCTCGATCATGCGGTCGCCGCGGGCGTGCTCGCTCGAAATGTACGTCCGCTGTTTTGCAGTGCGTCGACCGCATCGGGAGCCCTCGACCTACTGACGTGATACGCTTTGGAACATGTCCCCGCGCGTGGGCACGATCGTCGCGTTTCTCGCGGCGGGGCTGCTCGCATTTGCGATCGCGACGCCGTGGTGGTGGTCGGGCCACCCCACGATCGACGACCACTATCTGAATCGCAAGTCGGCACACATCGGCCTGATCACGGCCAGCCAGTGCAACTTCGCGGACGGCGCGGACACGCTGTGCAAGCACCTGACGATCCGGGGCACGCTCAAGCCGCTCAAGTTCGTCCAGCTCGGGATCACCGGCCTGCTGGCGTTGACCATGATCGGCCTCGGACTGTCTCGTGGTCGGCGAAAAGGGTTCGCGAAGCTCGCGATGATCGCGGTGATCGGAGCGACGGTGATGGGCATCGTCCTGCTCGTCGTCGGACCGGAGCTCAAACCCAAATCGACAACATCGATGCCCTTCGGGGCGAGCTTCATCCTGTTCTTCATCGGGAGTGGTCTGTCGATCGTGGGTGCCGTCCTCGGCCTGTTACCGCCACCTCGCCCTCGTCCTCTTGGATGGGCTCCGATGCTGCAGCCCCCGATGCCGCAGCCCCCGATGCCGCAGCCCCCGATGCCGCAGCCCCCGCCGCAGGGGCCGCCGCAACCCGCGTTCGACGTCCAGGCACTCCTGGCCGAGGACGCGTTGCGCCCGACCGCGCTCGGGCCCGCGCCCGTCCTCGGTCAACCGGCACAGAGTCCCGGTGGCGCGCTGCCCGGACCGGCCGGTCCGCTGGTGCCTCCGGATCAGAATCCGCTGTTCCAGAGTGCCCCCCAGTTGCGCCCGCTCTACGAGTCGTCCGGCAACGGTGGCTTCGTCCCACCCGCGCCGGCCGTGCAGTTCCCGGCGCGCGGTCCGACGCCGATGCCGCACGCCGCGGTCCAGGCCCTGGTCGGAGACGAGCGCCCTCCGACAGCCCCTCCACCACCATCGCCGCCGCAACCACCCGCGCCTCCGCTGTTCGGTGGTGCTGCCGCCGGATCGCGACTCCCGCCACCCATACGCTCGAAGCCGGTGACCGCCGCGCCGCCGATCCCGCCGCGCGCGAAACCTCCGACCAAGCCACCGCCCCCCCGTCCGCCAGGCGCAGCGCCGACCATGACCGCCGCCGCGGTACCGCCGCCGGCTCGGCGTCCGAGCAGCTCCGGCGATCACGTCGAGACCGTCGACTTCAAGAAGGCCGAGGACGAGAGCCTGCCGTTCGACACCGCGACCAGCGAGAATCCGTCGTTCGGTGGAGACACCAGCACCGATGCCGACGCCCTCGAGACCGCGGCCCGCGAGAAGGTCGACAACACGGATGTCGAGCTCCTCGGTTCCAAGACCGACGAGGAGCCCTCGGTCGTGACCTCCGCGACGCCTCCCGCCGGCTCGTTGCCGGCCGGGCCGTCGGCCTCGGGGTCGCTCAAGGTTCCGATCTCGACCGCGCCCGAATCGCTCCCACCTCCCACCGCCGAGGCCAACACGCCCGGGCCGTCGCCGGCGTGCCCGCAGTGCGAGTCACCGATGTCGTGGGTCGAGGAGCACCTGCGGTTCTACTGCAAGAGCTGCCGGATGTACTTCTGAAACGCGAAGCGTTTCAGAAGTAGCCCGTGCCCGTGTAGACGGAACGAGCACGAGTACGAGCACGCACTCGACCAAACACTGGCCTTTGCGATCTCCGCGCGCTCTGTGCCTTTGCGTTAACTGCCGACGGCAAACGCGACCACGAAAAAGCCTCGATGCCTACTTACTGCAGCGGCGGATCGGCGGGCGCGGGCGGCACCAGGAAGTAGACGTCGCGCGTGTCGAGCACCGTGATGCCGTCGCCGAACACGGTGACCGTGGCCTGGAACAGCTGCGGCTGATCGGTCGCCGGCACCGTGGTGTTCGGCTTCGACACGACCTTCCAGCACACCGGCGTACCGGTCTGGACCTGCACGAACTTGTCCTTGAAGGTGTCGCCGTCGGAGTCGACATCGGTCAGGCCGTTGGCGCACTGGGCGGTACCGAGCTGCAGCGTCTCGAGGTGGTCGACGAACGCGGCGATCGAATCGACGCTGTCGTTGGGATCGTCGGTGGGCACCGCGTTGATGTCGAGCGGCAGGCCGTTCGCGAGCGTCAGGATGCCGGTCTGGATCGCGCTCGCCGCGTTGGCGCCGGCGCCATCGAACACCAGCGGCGCGTTGCCGTTGGCGGCATCGACCGCACCGGTATCGGAGGCCATGGTCTGGAGATCGGTATCGACCTGCGTGCCTGCCACGCCCGAGCCGAGGATGCCGACGAGGCGGGCCTTGGCCGCCACGTACTCCGGCTTGATGACGGCGGTCCAGTTCGGGTTGTGGTTGGTATCGCCACCGTTCATGGGTGCCTCGTCGGTCGCGAGCAGCACGACCGGTAGGGCGCCCTGGCGGAAGCACGGATAGCCGAACGTGTTGTAGCCGGCGTTGGCGGCGGGCGAACCGGCGCAGCTCGACCGCGCGGGGACGGCCGGGCTGAACGAGTTCGATCCCTGACCGGTGATGGCCGCGTGGGCACCGAACACCAGCGGCTCGGCACAGCAGCCGCTCGACGGCTCGTTCGTCGCGATCGAGCTGAAGCTGGGAGCCGGCTGGATGTCGACGTGGTTGGTGAACGGCTGGCCGTTGGTACCGGAGTAACCGATCGACGCCGCACCGGCCCACAGATCGGGGATGCAGTTGGGCGGCGTACCCGCGCCGAGCGGCGCGCAGGTCAGGTTGTTGACCACCGTGGACAGGTTCGCCTTGACGCTCGAGATCTCCGTCGACATCGATCCCGACCGGTCGACCATCACGTACATGTCGACCGACTGGAGGTTGGTCTTGAAGTCGAGGTCGTCGTCGAGTGGAGACTGCGTGTCCTGGTACGGCTCGACGAACACGTAGTCACCGTTGGCCTGCGGGTTGTCGTTGGCGTTGTTGGGATCGGTGCCGGCCGCGGTCTCGACGAGGTCGGTCACGCCATCGCCGTCGCTATCCTGGTTGGTGCCGCTGGTCTCGCCGCTATCGACGACGCCGTTGCAGTTGGCATCCTCGGCGCCGTCGAGCAGACCGTCGCCGTCGCTGTCGCGATCGCGGAAGTCGTAGCGGCCGTCGCCATCGGTGTCGGCCGGCGGGTTGCCGCGGGCCTCGTCGACGTCGAGGATGCAGTCGCCGTCGGAGTCGAAGTCGAGGTAGTTGGGGGTGCCGTCACCATCATCGTCGAGTGCGGTCTCGTAGATGTCCATGATGGTGTCGTTGTCGCTGTCGGTGTCCTGGAAGTCCGGGGTGCCGTCGTTGTCGGAGTCGATCGGCTGATCGGCGTTGGGCCCGATCTCGAACACGTCGTCGATCTGGTCGCCGTCGTCGTCGAGGTCGGCGTAGTTGCCCTTGCCGTCGCCATCGAGGTCCTCGATGCCGTCGACCGAGTCGAGTCGGCCGTTGTTGTCGCTATCGAGGTCGCGGAAGTCCGGGGTGCCATCGCCGTCGCTATCGACCGGGGCGGTATCGGTGTTGGTGTCACCGGCCTCGCGATAGTCCGGGATGCCGTCACCATCGCTATCCTCGTCGAGGTAGTCCGGTGTGCCGTCACCGTCGGTGTCGGTGCCTTGCGCACGACCTTCGTCGACGTCGGAGATGCCGTCCCCATCGGCATCTTCGGCATTGCCGGTCGTCCCGTTGGACGACGACGGCCCGCACCCGATCATCACGAGCACGAGCACACACGCGAGATTCCCCAGTCTCATACCCGGGACCCTACCAAGCTTCGTGCCAGCGTCCCACTAACAGTGGGCTAGCAAGCGACTGGCAGGTTGTGCGGGATCACAGGGCTCGTGTTCCGTCGAGCCGTCAACGTTGGTGACATGGGGTAGGTCGACTCCACTCAACTGTCCCCACCGGGCTAGGATGCTCCACGCGTGGGCACCTTGTTTCTCATCCGCCACGGTCAGGCTCGCTACGGCGAAGCCGACTACGACCGACTCTCGACACGCGGCGAAGACCAGGCACGTGCGTTGGGTCACCACCTGGCAACCACCACCGGCTCGACGCGGTGTTCGCCGGTCCACTCCGTCGACAACAGCAAACCGCGGAGATCGCCTGCGAAGGCTCCAATGTACCCACACCGACTACATTGGAGGGCCTCGCCGAGTATCCGGCGTTCGAGATGCTCGCGCACATGATGCCGAAGCTCGTCGCCGAGGATCCGCGATTCACCGCGCTGACGTCGTCGCGCGAACCGCGGTTGCTCGACCGGGCGTTTCACACCGTGCTCGGCAAGTGGGCGCGCGACGAGTGGCAGGTCGACGGCGTCGAGCGCGTCGGCGCGTTCGTCGATCGCGTGCGTGCGGCACTCGAAGCGGCGATCGCGGGCAGCGCCTCCGGTGCGCGCATCGCGTGCGTGACCTCGGCGGGACCGATCGGCGTCGCCGTCGCGCTCGCGTTCGGTATCGCGGGCTCGCACCCCGAGCGCACGATCCGGACCAGCACGGTGGTCAAGAACGCATCGATCACCGAGATCAAGTTCCGCAGCGCCTACTTCGCGAGCGGTCGCCCAGCAGCTTGGCAGACCGCGGAAGCGAAGTCGAACAACAAAGCCTTCGACTGGAAGCCCGATCAGGTCTCGCTCGTCACGTTCAACGTCACGTCGCATCTACCCGCCGACATCGACACCACCCGCTGAGGACAAACCCCATGGATTTCCGACCGCCCGAAGCCGTCCGCCCGATCCTCGAGCGGATCGAGAAGCTGGTCACCGATGTCGTGATTCCCGCCGAGACGATCGTCATGGAACGCGGGTTCGCGGCGGCCGAAGCCAACGAGCTCGCCGAGCTGCGCGCGAAGGTCAAGGCCGCCGGCCTGTGGGGACCGCAGCTTCCGAAGGAGCTCGGCGGTCTCGGCCTCGATCTGGTCGAACACGGTCTGGTCTCGGAGCTGCTCGGTCGCTCGCCGCTCGGACACTACGCGTTCGGGTGCCAGGCGCCCGATGCCGGCAACCTCGAGATCCTTCACAAGTACGGCTCGCCCGCGCAGAAGGCGCGCTGGCTCGAACCACTCGCACGCGGCGACATCCGCTCGTGCTTCTCGATGACCGAGCCCGAGAATCCCGGGTCGAACCCGACGCTCCTATCGTGCACGCGCGAAGGTCGACGGCAACGACTACGTGATCGACGGCCACAAGTGGTTCACCACGTCGGCCGACGGCGCCGCGTTCGCGATCGTGATGGCGGTGACGGATCCCGACGCCGCTCCGCACCTCCGCGCGTCGATGATCATCGTGCCGACCGAGACACCCGGCTTCGACCGCGTGCGCAACATCAAGATCATGGGCGACGAGGGCTCGGGCTGGGGCAGCCACGGCGAGATCTACTACCGCGGCGTTCGCGTGCCGCAGACCAACCGGCTCGGTCCGGCGGGCTCCGGGTTCGTGATCGCGCAGGAGCGGCTCGGCCCGGGACGGATCCATCACTGCATGCGGTGGATCGGGATCTGCGAGCGCGTGTTCGACACGACGTGCCGCCGCGTCGCGACCCGCAAGATCGCGCCCGACAAGACACTCGCCACCCGCCAGATCGCACAGGCGTGGATCGCCGAGGCGCGCGCCGAGATCGACGCCGCGCGGCTGATGGTGCTGCAGGCGGCGTGGACGATCGAGAACGAGGGCTTCGCGGCGGCGCGCGAGCGCGTGTCGCTCATCAAGTTCTACGTCGCCGACGTGATGATGCGGCTGATCGATCGCGCGATCCAGCTACACGGCGCGCTCGGCGTCACCAGCGACACCATGCTCGCGCACTACTACGTGCACGAGCGCGGCGCGCGGATCTACGACGGTCCCGACGAGGTCCACAAGATGGTGGTCGCGAAGCGGATCCTCGCGAGGTACACGTGAAGCTCGCCGAGGACACCACCCGCGCGGTGCGTCCCGGCGAGGAGCTCGATGCCGACAAGCTCGCCGCCTACCTCGATCGCACGCTCGACGGCGGGCCGTCGTCGATCACCATCGAGCAGTTCCCCGGCGGTCACTCGAACCTGACGTATCTCGTGAGGCGCGGCGACGCCGAGTACGTGCTGCGCCGCCCGCCGGTCGGCTCGAAGGTGAAGTCGGCGCACGACATGGGCCGCGAGTACACGGTGCTGTCGAAGCTGGCACCGGTGTCGCACCTCGCGCCGAAGGTGTTCGCCTACGAGGACACCGGCGACGTGCTCGGCGCGCCGTTCTATCTGATGGAGCGCCGCCGCGGGGTGATCCTGCGCAAGCAGCTCCCTCCCGAGCTCGCCGCCGACACCGCGGCGCTGCGCCGGATCTCGCGAGCTTCTGGTCGACGCGCTCGTCGAGCTCCACGCGATCGACTACACCGCCGCCGGGCTCGGTGACTTCGGCAAGCCCGCGGGTTACGTCGAGCGCCAGGTCAGCGGCTGGACCAAGCGCTATGCCGGCTCGCAGACCGACGACATCCCGGCGGTCACCGAGGTCGCCAGCTGGCTCGCCGCGCAGCTTCCATCCCTTCCGGAACAGCCGCCGGCGTTGATCCACAACGACTTCAAGTTCGACAACGTGATCTTCGATCCCGAGCTCACCCGGATCACCGGCGTGCTCGACTGGGAGATGACGACGATCGGCGATCCGCTGATGGACCTCGGCACCTCGCTGTCGTACTGGACCCAGGCCAGCGACCCGGCGATGTATCACCAGCTCCCGTTCGGCCCGACGGCGACGCCCGGCATGATGACCCGCGCCGAGATCGCGGCACGCTACGTCGAGCGCTCGGGCCGTGCTGCGGATGATCTGGTCTTCTATTACGCGTTCGGCCTGCTCAAGACCGCCGTGATCGCGCAGCAGATCTACTACCGGTTCGCGAAGGGCCTCACCAAGGACGCGCGGTTCGCCGCGATGATCGTCGGCGTGCGCCTCCTCAGCGAGCAGGCGCGGAGCGCGATCGAGCGCGGATCGATCTCAGTCAGCGAGCCAGCGCGCGCAGCGCGTCGCCGAGGATGGTCAGTGCGGAACGCATCTGGTCCTCGGACAGCCACGCGTACGCGATGCGAAACCCGTGGAGGTGCGGCTCGCCGAGGAACGCGGCCGACTTGTTCGAGATCGCGACGCCGCGTCGTGCGAGGTGAGCTTCCAGCTCGGGAATGTCGATCGTGCGCGGTAGATCGAGCCACAGCGTCGGCCCGCCTCCCGGTCGGGTCCATCGCAACCCGGGCAGATCGGGCATCAGCTCGTCGAGGGCGGCCAGGCACGCCGCGTAGCGGCCATCGAGCGCGCGCTGCAGCGCCTGCAGGTGGGTGTCGTAGTAGCCGCGGTCGAGGAACTCGGCGACCACTGCCTCGGTCAGCCACGCGTTGCCGAGCGTCGACAACCGCTTCATCGCGACCAGCGTCGGCACCAGCTCGGGCGACGCGGCGACGAAACCGACCCGCAACGACGGCAGCAGCTTCTTGGTGAACGAGTTGACGTACAGCACCTGTTTGCCGCCGAGCATGCGCAGCATCGGGCGGTACTCGCCGTCCGACAGCATGTCGCTGCCCCAGTCGTCCTCGAGGATCGCGACGCCGTGCCGCGCGGCGAGCTCGAGCACTCCGCGCAGCTCGGCGCTCGAGTACGAGTACCCGGTCGGGTTGTGGAAGCTCGAGATCAGGTAGGCGAGCGCCGGCCGTTTCGCGAACGCGCGGTCCCACGCATCGAGGTCGAGGCCGGAGAACGGATCGAGGTGGAGACCGACCAGCTCGTGCCCCAGGCTCTCGAACAGCAGTTTCGCGTAGGCATAGACCGGGGACTCGAGCGCGATCCGTCGCACCTGGAGCGCACGCGCGACGATGTCGAGAGCTTGCTGCGACCCGGTCGTGATCACGATATCGCCGGCGTCGACGTCGAGGCCGCGAGCGACCAACCGCCGCGCGATCGCCTCGCGCAACGGGAGGTAGCCCTGTGCGTCGTACTGCGCCGGCATCCGTTCGCGGAGCACGCTGCGGGCACACTCGGCCAGACGCTCGGTCGGCAGCAGCTCCGGATCGATGAACACCGTACTGAGGCTGGTGACGCCGCGCGGCGTGAAGTCGGGTCGCGACAGCAGCGGCGGGATCATCGGCGGAAGTGGCGGTGCGAGGAATGCGGAGGGCGATTCGAACCGGACCGGCGCCATCACGAAGACGCCCTCTCGTTCGCGCGCCTCGACGAGGCCGCGCGCTACCAGCTCGTCGTACGCCGCCTGCGCGGTGTTCTTCGACAGACCGAGTTGCTTCTCGAGTGCCCGCACCGGAGGCAACCGACTCCCGGCGGGAAGTGCGCCGCTCTCGATCTCGCGCTCGACGCTCGCCACGATGTCGGCGGCCGTCGCCCTCCGCGAGCCGGTGCTGACGTGGAGGCCGACGTAGGGAGCGCGCGACATGCCGAGGTCATACACGCCGGGCGCGTCACCGCGAAGGGACAGGGCAGGTCCCGCAACGTGGTCAGACCGCGGACCGTGGTACACCTCGGCGATGGACGGTGGTTTCGCCCTCAGCCCCGGCAAGCGCGTCCTTTACCTGACGAAGGATCCCGAGCGGATCCGCCGTCAGCTCGCCGGCACGCTGACCTTGTCGATGAAGGATGTCGCGCCCGAGGACCTACTCGACGACATCAACACCGACGCGATGACACCCGCCTGGGTGTGCTTCGACCACGACCCGGCGGAGATCGCGAACAACGCGTACGCCGGGCTGATCGTCGAGGGCCAGCGACTGTTCCCCCCGCAGGCGCTCCGCGACGGCGGCTTCGAGGTCATCGTCTCGGGCGCCCAGAAGGGCGTCGGCTCCTCGCGCGAGACCGCCGCGCAATGCGAAGTCTTCTCGGGTTCGCGACTCGCCATCGCGTCGTCGTTCGCGCCGATCCACGCGCGCAACAACATCAACATCGGGCAGCTGATGGGCAACCACGCCATGCTGCGCCGGCTCGAGGCGGGCGAGACCATCCCGCTGTCGGAGTTCACCGCCGGACACGACGCGATCACCGCGTTGATCATCGAGAGCGGCGGCCTGCTGCCGTTCTGCGCCAAGCTCGCCGCCAAGCAGGTCAGCGTCCCGGCGCCCGGTACCGCCGCACGGCCGATGAACCTGACCGAGAAGATCCTCGCGAACAAGCTGCTGCCCGGTCAGGGCCAGTACGTGAAACCGGGCGACGCGGTGATGGTGAAGGTCGACGCCGGCTACTCGCACGAGTTCACCACCGCGCAGGTCGACTTCTTCCTCGCCGCCGAGTACGGCGCCGATTACAAGCTGCCCGACCCGTCGAAGTTCGCGGTGTTCGAGGACCACCTGATCTACGCGACCGGCGTGCCCGCGATGGCCAAGTACGCCGACAAGATCGAGCGCCTGCGCCGGCTGCAGCGAGCGTTCGCCGAGCGTACCGGCGTGCGCAACTACAGCGCCAAGAACGGCGTGTCGCCCGGCATCTGCCACCAGGTCGCGCGCGAGCAGTTCATCGATCCCGGCGACTTCGTCCAGGCGACCGACAGCCACACCTGCATGGGTGGTGCATCGGGCGCGCTGGCGTGGGGCGTGGGCTCGACCGAGTACGCCGCCCTCGCCTACTGGGGCTTCACCCCGATCGCGGTGCCGGAGTCGATCCGGTTCGAGCTCGTGGGTGCGCTGCGTCCCGGCGTCGCCGCCAAGGACGTCATGCTCCACATCCTCGCGACCTACGCGAAGCGCGAGGACACGCTCAACCGCGTGATGGAGTTCGGCGGCGAGGGCCTGTTCGGACTGTCCCCCGACGAGCGCGCCACGCTCGCCAACATGGCCACCGAGTGCTCGGCCCGCGGCGCGGTGATGGAAGTCGACGACACGATGCTCGCGTGGATCGCCTCCAAGCGTCGGAGCGAAGCGACGCCTCTCGAGAAGACGCTCGAAGCGACGCCTCTCGAGAAGACGCTCGAAGCGACGCCTCTCGAGAAGACGCTCGAAGCGACGCCTCTCGAGAAGACGCTCGACGCGCTACGCGCGAAGGTCGTCAAGCCCGATCCCGGGGCGACCCACGCCGGTGGCGTCCACCGCATCGACCTGTCGACGATCCAGCCGATGGTCGCGACCCCCGGCGATCCCGACCACGGCATCGCGAGCGATCCCAAGAACGGCGCGTCGATCCCCGACATCGGCGAGGTCGCGATCGACATCGCCTACGGCGGCTCGTGCACCGCCGGCAAGCGCGACGACATCGACATGTACGCGCGCGTGATGGCCGAGGCCGAGAAGGCCGGCAAGCGCGTCGCCGACGGCGTCGAGTTCTACCTCCAGTTCGGCTCGCAGGACGTCGAGGCCTACGCGGAGAAGCAGGGCTACAAGGAGCTGTTCGCCCGCACCGGCGTCAAGGTCATCAAACCGGGCTGTGGCGCCTGCATCGGATGCGGCCCCGGCGTGTCGACGCGCGGCGACCAGGTCAGCGTGTCGGCGATCAATCGCAACTACAAGGGGCGGTCCGGACCCGGCCGTCTGTATCTGGCATCTCCGCTCACCGTCGCCGCGTCGGCCGTGACCGGTCGCATCGTCGAATTCCGCAACGGGATGTTCGAAAAGAAATAGCGAGCAAACATGTACGCGATGGCCCTCGAACGGTGGTCGAGCTCGAAGCTGTCCCGAGTCGAGCTGCCCACGCCCGAACCCCACGGCCGCAACGTCCGCGTCGCGGTGCACGCGATTGGCGTCAACCCGGTCGACTGGAAGATGAGCAAGCGTGGTCCGCTGCGACTCGCGGCGCGCATGATCCGTCCGTTTCGCGGGCCGCGCGGCCCGATCATCCTCGGCGTCGACTTCGCCGGCGTGATCGAAGCGGTCGGTCCCAAGGTCACGGACCTCGAAGTCGGACAGCGCGTCGTCGGCGGCACCAACTTCGCGCGCGGCCAGCACGGCAGCTTCTCCGACACCGTGGTCGTGCGTGCCGACCAGGTCGCGCCGATCCCCGATAGCGTCCCGTTCGAGGTCGCCGGGTCGCTGCCGGTCGCCGGCGTCACCGCGTGGATGGCGCTCAACGAGTACCGGACGGTCACCCCCGGCCGCCGCGTGCTGGTGCTCGGTGCCTCGGGTGGCGTCGGCCAGTTCGCGATCCAGCTCGCGAAGCGTGCGTGCCACGCCGAGCTGGTCGTCGGGGTGTGCTCGGGCAAGAACGCCGACCTCGTCGAGGGTCTCGGCGCCGACATCGTCATCGACTACAAGCAAGGCGATCCGCTGACGCTGGCGCGACCGCACGGTCCGTTCGACGTCATCGTCGATTGCGTCGGCAGCTACCGCGCCGCGAGCTGTCGTGCGGTGCTCGCCCCACTCGGCCGTCACGTCATGGTGGCCGGCGATAGCCCCACCGCGATGGTGCAGGCGCTGGTGCCACCGTTCCAGTCGCGGACGATCCTGGGTAAGCCGACCCGCGCGCGCCTCGCCGCGGTGCTCGACGCCGTCGCCGATGGCCAGCTCACGGTCAACATCGCCGAGCGGTTCCCGCTGACCGACGTCACCAAGGCGCTCGAGCTGTCCGAGAGCGGCCGGATGACCGGCAAGCTCGTGATGTTCCCGAGAACGTGAACCGTATCGGGCTCTGCTACCGTGCGCCCGATGCGAATCCTCCCGATCGTCGTGCTCGCGGCAGGGTGCGGAACACCCTCCACCGAGAAATCGACGACGTCCGCGGCGGCTCCCCGATCCGGGACGTCACGCACGACGCCCGCGGACGAACCGCGCCTCGGGATCGATCCCGACCGATGCACCGGGCAAGACAACGCGCTCGAAGCCCAGACGGTCGCCCTCGCAGCCGCCGACATCGTCGCCGACGTCGCGGTCGTGCAGCTCGCGGACGAGGTCGCGACAGCGGAGGTGAAGGACGTGATCGCGGGCAAGCATCTGCAACCCGGAACGACCATCGAGATCACGCTCGGTCCGGAATGCGCGGGCGATCGGATCGTGCGGGTCGGCGAACGCTATCTGATGTTCCTGTACGCCCCGGCCGGGAGCGACCGGTACGTCGTCACCAATCGCTATGCCGGTGTCCACGGCGTGGACGGGCTCTCGACCGACCGCTCCGATGTCGAGGAGTGGCTGAAGGAGGACGCCTACCCACGCACCGGATGGAAGACGCGATCGGACGGCCTCGCGACACGGCTCGTCGCGGCGACCGAACGCAAGAAGCTCGGCAAGGCGATGGAATGGGCGTTGCTCGTGCGGAACACGTCGCCCGTTCCGTATCCGCTCGGTTCCAGAGAATGCACCGTCACGATCCGCACGCAACAGCGAGCGCCGACGCGGATCGCGGTGACCGCGCACACCCAGGCGGGCGCCACGCCACTCCTCCCGGGCGCGGTCCGCGTGTTCGGCTTCGAGCTCCACGACGCGCCGCTCGGCGAGGTCTCGGTGTCGTGCGATCACTTCGGTGGGGATGGCACCGCCGTGACGACGCATAGCGTGCAACTCACGCCCTGAACCGCCGCGTCAGGGGTTCGTCGGCCGGAGCGACGTCGAGATCGACTGCCACTGGTCGGGATCGCCGAACGTCCACGTCATGTCGACGGTGGCCGCACCGGGTGCAGTGCTCGCGCCGGCGTTGTCGAGGGTGTCACCGCTGCTGGTGTTCTCGATGAACCGCAAGGTCTGGTTGTTGCCGGGCGCGGCAATCGAGTCGCCCTGCCCGACGGTGTTGACGACCAGATCATCTGGATCGCTCGCGACGGTGACGGTCGAGGTCACGCTGTCGCCGCTCGCGGTCGCCGATGCCCGGACCGGAGAGGTCTGATCGACTCCCGAAAACGCGAGCGCACCGCTGTGCACGCTGTACATCTTGGCGCCGCCATTGGGACCGGACAGTGTGACCACCACCATGTGGTTGCCGACGTCCGGTGCCACCAGGCCCCACTGCTCCGACCGCGTGGTACCGGCACCGCACGGCGTGCCGAGGATCGAGTCGATCCGCGTCGCGGCCGCACCGTTGTAGGTCACCGACAAGACCGTGGAGCTCGCGGTCGTGCACTCGGATCCGAGCTGGATCGAGACCACGAGGAAACGATCGTTGCTCGCGGGAATGTCGAGCGCGTAGGTGAGAGACGCGACCCCGTCACCATGTGCGTTGGCCGCGACGAGAAACACCGGGGGAACGATCGGGGGTGCGTCCGGAGATCCGTCGGTGATGACCGGCGTGTCGACCCCGGCGTCACCGGGCGGCGTGTCGCCGACGCACTGGTTCGACAGCGAACCGGCATAGTCGCCGAACCGCGTGCCGCTCGCACACGCGCTATCCGGGAAGCTACAGAAACCCACGAGCTCGCAGGTACCGGTCGTCCCACCACGCACGCACTCGGCGTCGGACTCGCAACGAAATTCGCCGTTGGAGCGGAAACAACCGGCGAGACCCACAAACAGCACGCCGGACAGCACGAGCCGCGCGATCACCACGTCCCTCCGAAGCTCGCCACTGCACCACCGGTGACGGGCGCGAGCGCGACCGGTGGCCGCTCGCCACCCCGATCGTGCAACAGCAAGTGAACGACACCACCGATCACCAGCGCTCCGCCCGCCCCGATCACGATGTACGAGACGTTGCGCCGCGAACGAGCGTCGCCGAGCCGCTCGTCGAACGCCTGATACGACCCGGCACTGTCGGCGTCGTCGCGAAGTTGCAACGCGGAACGATAGAGGCCGATGCCGACCGTGGTGGCAGCCAGGCCGCCGGTCACGAGGCCGTATCCGACCCAGTCGGCAGAGCTCGATCCTTCGATCGATTCCCGGGACGTGACCGGTGAGGGCGCAGGTCGGGTGATCGCCGAGCTCGAGGGGCTCGGCGCCGCTGTCGGCACCACCGGCGCGGGCCTGGACGGCGGCGGCTCGGGTTTCACTGTCCGTGTCTCGAGCTTCGTCGCGGACTTCGTCTCGGGCTTCGCGGCCAGCTTCGCGCGACAGCGTTCGATCGCCTGCTCGACGATGTTGACCTGGTTTGCCTTGGGATGGGTATCGAGAAACTTCTCGTAGTAGGCCATCGCGGTGGCACAGTCGCCCAGCTTCATGTGGACCTGGCCGATCCCGAAGAGCAACTGAGGATTCGGATCGAGCTTGTAGGCCGCCGTGAGCTCGGCGAGCGCGACGTCGAACTTGCCGTCGGCGTGAGCAACGCGCGCCTTTTCGATGTGGGCCTTGGCTTCCGCCTTCGGATCCGCGGCGACGGGAGTCGCGACGAACATCGTCGCGAGTGCGAACACGATCGGCCGGATCACGGGTCCTCCAGGAACAGCGAGTTCGGATCGTACTTGTCGTTCTTCTTCTTGGTCGCGGGCTTGGTGGCAGGCCGCGTCGCGTGACGCTTGATGTGCCGGCCAGGTTTCGCACGTGGCCGTCGCGTCGCGACGTCGGTTTCGGCACGCGCAGGTGTGGCCGCGGTCGATTCGACGGGCGTGGGCGTGGTGACCGGGGTGGTGGCTTCGGTGGGCTCGGCCGCGGCGGGCTCGGCCGCGGCGGGCTCGGCTGTGGTTGGCTCGGTCGCGGCTGGCTCGGTCGCGACTGGCTCGGCCGCGGCCGGCGCGGTCGCGGCCGGCTCGGGCGTGGGTGTCACCGATCGCGGGCTCGCCGGCTCGATGGCGTTCCCCGACGATCCCGTCGCCACCACCGCGACCCCACCGCCGATCGCGAGGACCCCGACCACGGCCGCGACGAACGGCCACCGGCGCCGCGACCGATGGACCGGCAACGGCGCCTGCGGCACCCAGGCCATCGGCGTGCCCGACGCCGTCGTCGGACCGTCCTCGTCGCCGCCATCCTCGCCAACGGCCGACTTGAGCCGGCTCTTGCGCGTGGTCACCGACGACACGGCGGTTGCCTTGCGGCGTGCGTGATCGAGCAGCGAGCCCGGCTTCGGCGTCGGCAGACCGTCGATCACCCGGTCGAGCGACGACTCGTCGGATTCGGGAGGCCCGTCGAAGTCGACCGTCGTGATCACTTCGTCGTACTCCTCGTCGACCAGCCACGGTTCGGGGCGACGCCCGAAGGTCGACCTCATGTAGTCGGCGAGTGCGGTGATCGACGTCCGCAGCCCTTTCGCGGTGGCAAATCGATCGAGCGCGATGCGCATCTCGTCGGCGGTCTGGTAGCGATCCGCCGGATCGCGAGCCAGCGCCTTGAGCATGATCGCCTCGAGGCCGGCCGGGATGTCGGGCCGATGCCGCGATGGCGGGGGAACCTTGCCGGACACGATCGCCGTCATCGTGAGGTAGTCGCTCGACGCCTTGAACAACCGGCGCACCGTGTATAGCTCGTAGAGCACGACGCCGAGCGAGAACACGTCGCTCCGGCGATCCACGGCCTCACCGAGACACTGCTCGGGCGCCATGTACGAGATCTTGCCCTTGAGCGTCCCCGAGTGGGTCTCCGTCGAGCGGTGCGCCGCCTTGGCGATGCCGAAGTCGACGACCTTGACGTTGCCGTCGTAGCCGACGATCACGTTGGCTGGTGACACGTCACGGTGGACGAGGTGAAGTGGCTTGCGATCGGGACCGACCTGCTCGTGTGCGTAGTCCAGGGCGGCCGCGACCGAGCTGATGATCGTGACCACGTGCTCGAGTGGGAGGTGGGTGTCGGTGTCGTTGAGCTTCGACAGCAGCGTGCGCAGGTCTTCCCCGTGCACGTACTCCATCGCGAAGTAGTACTCGCCGTCCTCCTGTCCGATGTCGTGGACTTGAACGATGTTGGTGTGATGCAGCGATGCCGCCAGCCGCGCCTCGTCGAGGAACATCTTCACGACGCTGTCGTCGCGCGCGCGCTCGACGTGGATCTGCTTGATCACGACGTACCGCTCGAACCCCTCGATTCCGGAGGCCCGGGCGAGTAACACGTGCGCCATTCCGCCACTCGCCAGATGTCTGACGACCTCGTAGCGGCCGAGCTTTCGCCCCTCGACGCCAAAATGCCCACGGGCGCCCACCTTGCGATCGTGAGCCGGCTTACCCTCGGACGTCAAGCCCTCGATCGCGACGAGACGGCGATCGTTTCCGCGACGCCTTCGTAGTTTCGCGGCGTTCCGTCGGCAGGTCGCTGCCCTGCCAGATCCAGCCCTTGTAGCGGAAGAAGATCAGGATCGCGATCGTCACCGCGACCATCAGGACCAGCACGAACGGATAGCCGAACCTCCAGTGGGTCTCGGGCATGTTGTACGGGCTGGCGTCGTAGCTGAAGTTCATCCCGTAGAGCCCGACGATGAACGTCAGCGGCAACATCACCGTCGAGATCAGCGTCAGCGTCTTCATCACCTCGTTCATCCGGTTCGACTGCACCGAGAGGTAGGCGTCGAGGCTGGCGGTCACGAGATCGCGGTAGCTCTCCGCGATGTCCTGGATGCGGAGGAAATGATCGTAGACGTCGCGGAAGAACGGCAGAGCCTCGACGGGGATCTCGTCGAACTCGCCGCGCGACAGCCGGAGCAGGATCTCGCGCTGGTGGATGCCGGTCCGCCGCAGGCGCTGGAGCAGGCGCTTGAAGGCGAGGATCCGCATCAGCACCTCCTGTCCGTTCCGGGTGCCGGCGCGCTCGATCACGTCGCTCTCGAGCTGATCGAGCTCGTCGTCGAGCTCGTCGATGATCGGCAGGTAGCGATCGACCGCGCGGTCGAGGACCGCGTGCGCGAGCCACGGTGCGCCACGGGCCAGGAGCCGGTGCGAGCGGTCGAGCTCGGTGCCGACATCGTCGGCGACGTAGCCATCGCGGTCGTGGGTGATCAGCCAGTTCGGTCCGATCAGGAGGTCGAGCTCGACCAGCTCGAGGTCGCTCTTGGCCGCCGAGCCGATGCCGTGGATGAGGATGTAGAGGTAGCCCGGGAAGTCATCGATCTTCGGATGCGAGCTCGCTCCCCAGACATCCTCGACCGTGAGTGGGTGGACCCCGAGCTCGGACAGTAGCTCGTCGGCCTCGTCGGTCTGGCGTTCGAGCTCGACCCAGACCTGCTTGCCCGCACGGATCGCCTTCAGGGCCTCGGGTCCCGAAGTCGAGGAGATCAGCTCGTCGCCGTCTAGGATTCGCGCCAGCACCGGGTCTTGGACATACCCCAACGGTCCGACGTTGAACCCAGCACTGCGGCTGGCACTCTCGACGGACATGCTAGTGTTTCGGGCATATGCGCCTGGAATGGATGCTTTCTCTCGGTGCAGCCGCATTGCTCGCGGGCTGCCCAGGGGCCGGCAACGGGACCAAGACCACGGGACCGCTGCCACCGGTCGATCCGCCCGATCACAAGCTCGAGCTCCCCGACATCCCCGCCAAGATCGAGGTCACCAAGAGCTCGCCCGACGACAACAACGATCCGAGTGCCCGATCGCCGGTGCTCGACATCCTTGCCGCCGAGAACGCACGGGAGATGGCCACGCTCGGACAGGAGTCCGATCCGGTCTACTACCTCGCGTACGAGCTCCTCGAGCAACGCAGCGTCTCCCTCGACGCCGAGGGTGGCGCGCTGATCTCCGATAGCGACGAGACCGAGCGCAATCTCGACATCGATATTCGCGTCGGCTCGCCCCAGCTCGACAACACGCGCGACCTCGCCGACGCGCAGGACGCCTTGAACGCACCGCTGCCGCGCCGCGGGGTGGTGCCGTTCGGCGCCGACAAGGAGGCGATCACGAACGCGCTGTGGATCGAGACCGATCGCCGCTACCACGAGGCGGTCAGCGCGCTCGGCTACGTCCGCCAGGACCAGGCGACGCTCAAGCACAAGCAGATGCTCCCCGACTTCTCGCACGCGCCCAAGCAGGTCCACATCGAGAAGCCCGTGAAGCTGGTGTTCGACAAGCAGCAGTGGGTCGACCGCCTCAAGCGGTGCTCCGCGAAGGCCCTCAAGGGCAAGGCGACGCGCGGCAGCTGCAGCGTGGCGTTCACCCAGAACACGCTGTGGATGGTCAACAGCGAGGGCACGCAGCTCCAGCTGTCGTGGACCTCGGCCCAGCTGTCGGTGTCGGCCGGCGTCAAGTCCGACGACGGCATGAGCCTGTCGCGCCTCGAGCAGGCGTTCGGCCGCCAGCCGGCGGATCTGCCGCCTGATAGCAAGGTCGACAAGATGATCGCGATCGTCAATCACGACCTCGACGCGCTCCACGACGCCCCGCTCGCCGAGCCCTACGTCGGCCCGGCGATCCTCGAGGGCCGGGCCGCCGGCGTGTTCTTCCACGAGGTGTTCGGGCACCGCATCGAGGGCCACCGCCAGAAGAACGTGTCCGAGGGTCAGACCTTCGCGTCGTTCGTCGGCAAGCAGATCGCTCCCGACTGGCTGAGCGTCTACGACGACCCGCAGATCGAGACGCTCAACGGCGTCCAGCTCAACGGGTTCTACCGCTACGACAACGAGGGCGTGCGCGCGCAGCACGTTCCGCTGATCGATCACGGCAAGCTGGTCGGCTTCGAGATGGGCCGCAACCCGATCAAGGGCTTCCCGAAATCCAACGGCCACGGCCGTCACCAGGCCAAGCTTCCGGCGGTGTCGCGCCAGGGCAACCTCGTCGTCGAGGCGTCGAAGAGCGTGCCCAGCGCCGACCTGGAGAAGATGCTGATCGAGGAGATCAAGCGGCAGAACAAGCCGTACGGCATGATCTTCAGCGACATCAGCGGCGGGTTCACCAACACCAGCGCGTTCCAGCCGCAGGCGTTCAAGGTCAACCCGGTGATGGCCTACCGGCTGTTCCCCGACGGTCACCGCGAGCTCGTACGCGGCATCGACATCAGCGGCACGCCGCTGGTCGCGCTGCAGTCGATCCGAGCCGCGAGCCGCGAGATCGAGACCTTCAACGGGATGTGCGGTGCCGAGAGCGGCTGGGTGCCGGTGTCGGCATCGGCGCCGAGCCTGCTGCTCGAGAAGCTCGAGATCGAGAAGGGCTTCATCCCGCCCGATCGGCCGCCGGTGCTGCAACCACCCAGCATCCAGAAACAGCGGCCACCCAGCCGTGAGGTAGGCCGCAACAATAGCGAGGTGCAGCGATGAAGATCGTCGGCATCGCCTTGTTCGCCACGTTCGCACTCGCGCTGTCGCCCGCGACACGCGAGGGCTTCGCGAAGCGCGCTCCGGCGCCCAAGGAAGTACTCGGCCCGCCGAGCAAGGCCATCACCCCGCAGATCCTCGACGCGATCGCCGAGGAGATGAACCGGGCGATGATGAACCTCCAGATCCCGGGCGCCCCCAAGCCGTACAACCTCGCGTACAAGGTCACCGAGGTCGATGTCAACGACGCGGTGGCGAGCCTCGGGTTCACCACCAGCCGGCGCAACCGCCACTTCGTCAACCTCGAGGCGCGGGTCCGCGTCGGCTCGCCGAAGTTCGATAACTCGAACTTCGCGGTGCCCGGCGCCGACGAGATCGACGGCGTGGTCTCGATCAACCTGCCACTCGAAGCGACGCCACGGATCGCGAGTCGCGTGACGTGGCTGGCGACCGACGCCGCCTACAAGGAAGCGCTGATGCAGCTGCGCGCCAAGCTCGAGGCGCGCAAGACCGGTGCGATCCAGCCGTCCGACGTGCCGTCGTGGACCACCGAGAAGAAGACGGTGATCGAGGAGCAGGTCCGCGTACCGCCGCTCGAGTCGCTCCCCGACCTCGAGGCCCGTGCCAAGAAGATCTCCGCGACGTTCCGCGATCAGAAGGTCATCCGCGATTCGCGGGTCGCGGTCACCAGCTACCTGGAGCGGCGCTGGTATTTGACGAGCGACGGCACCAGCGTCACCGACACCCGACGCGCCAGCGGCGTGCTGCTGATGGCCAACGGCATCGCCGACGACGGCGAGCCGATCGCGCAGTACTTCCTGCGCTACGGCCACACCGCCAAGGACCTGCCGACCGACGCCACGCTCCAGAGCGAGGCCAAGAACCTGATCGACGTGATCACCAAGCTCCGCACCGCGCCATCGATCGACCGCTACCGTGGACCGATCCTGTTCGAGGGTGAAGGAGCGGTCGGCCTGATCCGCTCGGTGCTCGCACCGCACCTCGGCGGCACGCCGGTACCCGAGGGGCTCAACCCGACCGAGGCCAAGACGTTCGGCGGTGCGTTCAACGACCTCGTCGGAACGCGCGTGGTGTCCAAGCGGCTGTCGATCTACGACGACCCCACCGCGTCGACCGGTGCGGGCAAGGCGCTGATCGGCGGCTACAAGATCGACGACGAGGGCGTGGCCGCCCAGCGCGTCGACGTCATCAAGGACGGCTTCCTGAAGACGCTGCTGACGTCGCGCACGCCGTCGAAGAAGAACCAGGTCTCGAACGGGCACGCGCGGCGCCCGGCCGATGGCGGCGCGTTCCACGGCAGCGCCACCAACTTGTTCGTGACCGCGAAAGGCGGCGTACCCCGGCGCGCGCTGGTCGGCAAACTGATCGCGGCGGCGCGCGGCGACGGTCTCAAGTACGGCCTGATCGTGAAGCGCATGGACGACGCCGCGATCACGTCGGCGCCCGACTACACGCGGCGCGAGCTGATGTCGATGATCAAGAGCACCGACCAGGCGCTCCCGCCGCCGGCGATCCTCGCGTACCGGGTGTATCCCAACGGCAAGCAGGAGCTGGTGCGTGGCTTCAAGCTCGGCGAGATCCAGGTCGGCGCGTTCGAGGACGTGCTCGGCACGTCGCGCGAGGTCACCGCGTACAACTTCCTGGCGGCGTTCGAGACCCCGCTCCAGCTCAAGGTCAGCGGCGGCCAGGACGACGTGTTCGTGCCGTCGGGAGGCGTCGAGAGCAGCATCGTGACGCCCGACCTGCTGCTCAAGCGCGTGCGGGCCGGCGGCTCGATCGCCGGCGAGCGTGCCCAGCCGGCCACGCCCAAGCCGAGCAAGTGAACGCCCGGATCCACGCGATCGACCCGCGCAGCCGCGCCAACGGCCCGGGGATCCGGTTCGTGGTGTGGTTGCAGGGCTGCACGCTCGCGTGTCCCGGGTGCTTCAACCCGGCGACCCACGCCGCCGACGGCGCGGCACTCGACCGATCGATCGACGACGTGCTCGCCGAGCTCGACGCGTCGAGCGCCGCGGGCCTGACGCTGTCGGGCGGGGAGCCGGTGCAGCAACCCCAGGCCGTCGGTGCGCTGCTCGCCGGAGCGCGGGCCCGAGGGCTATCGACGCTGATGTTCTCCGGCTACGCGCTCGACGAGATCCGGGCGCTCCCCGGCGGGCCGGAGATCCTGGCGCTACTCGATGTCCTGATCGACGGTCGCTATCGAGCGCCGCTGCGGCTCGGACGCGGGCTGCGCGGCTCGTCGAACCAGCACATCCACTTGCTGACGGATCGCCACACGCTCGCAGAGGTCGAGGCCACGCCGGCGGCCGAGATCGTGATCGGTCCGAGTGGCGAGCTCGCGCTCACCGGCGTCGACCCGCTCCGGATCCGTCGCCGGTGACATGCAGTAGAGTCGCCGCATGCAATGCCCCAAGTGCCGCAACGACGTCGTGCCGAGCCCCGTCGGCTTCACGTGGTGGGGTGGCCTGATCGGCTCGAAGATCATCAACCACGTCGAGTGCCCGATGTGTCGCGCCCGGTTCAACGGACGCACCGGCGCTGACAACACCACCGCGATCACGATCTACATGGTGGTCGTCGGGGTGATCGCGTTCGGGCTGATCGCCGCGTTCATGATGTCGATGCGCTGAACAGGGCACGCAGCTCGGCCGGCGTGGTCACCACGTGATCGGGGGACGCCTGCTCGAGCACGTCGCGATCGCAGAGCCCCCAGGTCACGGCCACGCTCGTCATCCCCGCACCCCTCGCGGTCAGCACGTCGACCTCCGAGTCGCCGACCAGCACGCAGTGCTCGGGCGCGGCCTCGAGCCCCTCGGCAATCGAGATCAACGCGGTCGGGTCGGGCTTGCGTGGCGTGCCCGTGCGCTCGCCGCGGATGTCGCGAAACGTCCACGAGCCGAGCAGTGCCTTCGCGATCACCTGCACGAGATCGTCGGGCTTGTTGGACAGCACGGCGAGGGAGCGATCGGCCTGGATCCCGTCGAGTGCGTCGGCGATGCCGTCGAACACCTGCGTGCGGCCGTACGGCGCGGCCCGGTAGTGCGCTCGGAACCGCGACATCACGTCGGCACGTCGATCGGGATCGTCGACGATCTGGGTCGCCTGGCTCACGAGGTAGGCGGCGCCGCGACCGACCCAGCGACGGATGTCCTCGTACGAATAGGTCGCGAGCCCGGCGTCGGCGAGCGCGGTGTTGAGGTGGGCCACGATGTCGGGGAGGCTGTCGACCAGCGTCCCGTCGAGGTCGAACACGACCACGCGTTTGTGCTCGAGCGCCCCCACTACGAAACGACGCCGTAGACGTTCTTGTGTTGCCGCTGGATCTCGATCGAATCGCGCAGCTGCTCGAACAGCCGGCGCGACGCGGGCATGCCCACGATCTCGATCCGCGGCGACGTCTCGTCGGAGGTGAACACCACGATGTGGGCGATCCCGAGGATGCGGTCGGTGAGGTTCTGCTTGTACTGGACGTCCTTGCAACGCCACAGCTGGAGCACGTCGATCCGCTTCGCCAGCAGACCGCGCTCGGTCTCGATGATCGTGGTCGTGACGCGGAACTTGATCGACCGGCGGTACAGCGTGAGCCCGAACAGGAACACCGCCGCTGCGGCCAGTGGGATCAGCACCTCGGCGGCGCGCCGCATCAGCGACGCGTCGGAGTCGGCCCACAGCGTGATCGCGATGACCACCAGCGCGATCAACACCGTCATGATGTGGTAGCCGAGGAAGGCCTTCCACGATGGCACGCCCTCGTAGAGCGTCCGCCGGACCTCCTCGGCATGCTCCTCCTTCTTCGGCGACGAGGTCGCCCGCGCGAACGGAGGTTTGTGGTCATCGTCTCGCGCGGCGGACGCGGCGGGCGCCGCGGGCGCGGGCACGGGCGAGGGAGACGAGGCACGCGCCGGTGCGGCCGGTGTCGCCGCGGCCGGAGCCGGCACGACCGGTGTGGCCTGTGGAGGCGTCGCATTCAGGAACGAACTGCAATAGCGACACTTGATCGCTGCGTCCTGGATGTCCTCCGCGCAGAACGGACATTTCTTCATGTCGGGCCCCCCGCACGACTTCGCATGCGCGAAGCCTACCGGCGATAGCCGACGCCGACCATGAAGTCGATCGCGGTGATCGACGAGATGGATTCGGCCAGACCCGTCTTGGCCGGGCTGTACGAGAACGCGAACGGAGCCACCGTCGCGATCAGGTTGGGCGTGATCGCGTAGTCCGCTGACACGCCAACGCGGACGTGGAACATCGACAGTGCACCGGTGGTGTCGTTGAAGTCGGTGAACGGGCTGTTGCTCACTCCGCCGAACACCAACAGGCCGAGGCCGAGATCGCCGCGCAGGCCGATCTTCGGAGCGACCTCGTAGGTGGCGCCGACGTTGGCCATCACCTCGGTGAAGCTCGCCGACTGGGTATCCCCCATGTCGTCTTCGAACGAGATCGGCGTGAACGAGACCGCGGCGCCGAGCTCGAGCGAGAGTTGCTCGTTGATCGAGAGCGGATAACCGCCGACCAGCCCACCCGTGGCGCGCAGCGGAACGTCGACGTCACCGGTGCTGATCTTGGCACCGCCACCGATCAGGCGCAGCGACACCATGCTGGGAGCACCGGGCTCCGGCGTCGGGTGCTCCCCGGTGTCGTGGATCTCGGGGCCATCGGTGTTCGTGTTGGTGGCGACCGTCTTGTTGTCGGGCGTCGTGGTGGTGTGCCCGGTGTTCCCGTTGTTGGGGGTCCCATCCGGGTTCGGGTTCTCGTTGCGATCGGGCGGCCGGTTCCGGATCGCCTCCTGCTGCTTGGCGCACTCCTCGAGCTCCGAGATCCGATCCTCGATCTCCTTGCGGGTCGAGGCAGGGAGCGGGCGCTTGGTGTCGGCGTCCTTGAACGCGAGGTAGCGCTTGTAGAAGAACTGGGCGTCGACGCAGTTCTTGGCCTGGCGGTAGGCCTGCGCGATGTTGAACAGGTAGGCGGCCTTCTTGGACTCGCTCGGTTCGAGCTCGAACCCCCTCTTGAAAGCGTCGACGGCCTTGTCGAAGTTGCCGAGGTTGTACTGGTTCTCGCCTTCCTTGTACCAACCCTCGGGAGTTGTGGGGTCTGCCCACGCGAGCGTGGCAGTGGCCAACAGCGCGGCGGTGATCGAGATGATGTTTCGCTTCATGCCTCGGCTCCGATGTGACTCGGTCTCGGTCTCACTCTCCGGGTCTCATCAGCCCGGTGTCGTTGTCGTGATGCGTGGTGGCAGACCCCGAACCCTTGCCAGGGGGCTTGCCATGACCCGATCCTTTCCCGACCGAAATCGGGCGCGGCTTGCGCTTGAACCGCTTCTCGAGGTTGAGGTTGCTCTCGGGCTTGAGCGTGAAGCTGATGTCCTCGAACGCCGAGCTCAGGTGCAACGTGACGCGCACCTCGGCGCCACCGCGCAGCAACGTGAACGACTTCCCGGTGCGCTGCGGGATCTGTTGACCGTTGATCAGGATCTTCGCGTTCGGTGGCTTGGTGGTGATCATCACCGACACGCGCTTGCTGAGGGTCACCGCGGAGCCGCTGCCAGCCGCCGCACTGCCCGCCGCGCTGCCCGCGTCGCTGCCGCTGCCCGCATCGCTGCCGCTGCCCGCATCGCTGCCGCTATCGGATCCGTTGCTGCCAACCTCGGCGCTCCCCGACCCCGAGCCGACCGCGACCACGTCGCTACCGCTGCCGTCGTCGGTCTCGCTCCCGCTCCCCGCGGTATCGCTACCCGTCGCCGCGTCGTCGGTGGAGACGACATCGGCCTTGGAGCCGCTCCGCGTGACCATCACGATCGCCACGGTCGCGGCGATCGCCACGGCGAGCGCGGCGAGGATCAGGCCGAGCTTGCTCCTGCCGGCTACCGGCATCGAGCCGGTGGGGGTCGGATACAGGCCGGGCGGATACGATGGAGTGTGGCCGCCCGAGCCCGGGACCGGCGTGAGCGTCGGCGGCGTCAGCGAGCCGGGCGCCGGCGTCGTGAGTGGCGCGGGCGTCATCCGGATCGGCGGCAGCGGCGCCGTCGACGGCATCAGCTGGACCTGCGAGAACCCGGCGATGCCACCGTGCGATTCGACGTACCCGACCGGGTCCGACATCGCACGCATCATCTCTTCCATGTTCGGGTACCGCAGCTCGACCCGCTTCTCGAGCGCCTTCATCACGACGGCCTCGACGTGCGGGTTGACCATGCGGAACTGCGACGGCGGCGCCGGCGGCTGGGTCAGGTGCTGGACCAGGACCTCGCCGTAGCCCTCGCCGAGAAACGGCACGCGCCCGGTCAGCATCTCGTACAGCACGATGCCGAGCGCGTAGATATCCGTGCGGTGATCGATGTTGCCGCGGCCGTCGCACTGCTCGGGCGACATGTACGCCGGAGTTCCCATCACGATGCCGGTGCGCGTGCGCCGCGAGCCAGCGGCCCCGCCGGTCAGCTTGGCGATCCCGAAATCGAGCAGCTTGACGAAGTCGGCCTCGCGGCCGCGCTGCATCAGCATGATGTTGTCGGGCTTGAGATCGCGGTGGACGATGCCGCACCGGTGGGACGCGGCGAGCGCGTCGGCGACCTGGAGCCCGATCGACAGCGCCCGCTCGGGAGGCAGCGGGGCTTCCGTCTTGATCAGCCTCGAGAGCGTCTCGCCCCCGAGGTACTCCATGATGAAGTACACGAGGGACTCTTGGTTGACCCCGACCTGGATGATCCCGTAGTCGGTGATGTCGACGATGTTCGGGTGGCCGATGTTGTTGACGGCCTTGGCTTCGTTGAAGAACCGGTTGACCACGTCCTCGTTGGACGAGAACTCGGAGTGAAGGACCTTGAGGGCGACCTTCTTACCGATCGACGGGTGCTCCGCGAGATAGACCGCCCCCATGCCACCCTCGCCCAACTTCTGGGTCACCAGATAGTTGCCGATGGTCTGGCCGATGATGACGTCTTGTTGCGGGGGCCCTTGCTGGGGGTCCATGCACTCTCCCGGAGCCGTCATCTTAGCGCACCCAAAGTGAAAAGTCGCCGCGTTGGGGGAGACGTGTCAGGATGACTCCACGATGCGACTTGCCCTCGCGATCGCCTTGGGTGTGCTCGTCGGACCGACATCGGTCCGGGCGGACGATGCGCGCCCAGATCTCGAATCTCGCTCGGCTGTAGTCCTCGATTCCGACAGTGGCGCCGAGTTGCTCGCCAAGGACGCCGACAAGCGGCGACCGATCGCCTCGACCACCAAGATCTTCGTGGCGATGGCCGTCCGTGCCCACCACCTCGACCTCGACAAATACACCGAGATCAAGCACTCGGACGCACGCGAGGCCCGGGGTGGCTCGCGAACCCGGCTGGATGTAGGCCGGAAGTTCAGAAACCGCGATCTCCTCCGAGCCATGCTCATGGCCTCGGACAATCGGGCTCCGACCGCCCTCGGGCGTGCCGCCGGGATGACCCACGATCAACTGGTTGCCGCGATGAACAAGATCGCGCGCAAGCTTCATCTCAGGCGAACCAAGCTGACCTGCCCCACCGGCCTGCACGGCAACACGTCGACGGCCCGCGAGATGGCGATCGCGCTGCGTGCGGCGCTCGAAGATCGCGTGCTCCGCAAGATCATGGGCGACACGTTCCAGACCGTGTACCCGAAGGGACGCCATCGACACGGCATCGGCTACGGCTCGACCAACCGGCCGCTGGTGATCGGCAAGTACGACGTGATCGGAGGCAAGACCGGCTACACGCACGCCGCCGGGTACTGCTTCATCACGGCGGTGCGCGTCGACGGTCGCGAGATCCTGACGGCGTTCTTCGGAGCCAAGCACAAGCCCGATCGGTTCGAGGACTTCAACCGCGTAGCCTCGTGGCTCGAGGAGGGTGCACCCGGCTCGAAGATCTCGCTCAAGCGACCGCACCGACGGCGCCCGAAACTCGACGTCGAGGCGCGCGGCCGGGTCGCGAACCCCTGATCTGCTGATCGTGGCATCATGCCGGGCGTGAACCGGCGCGGGCTGGATCGTCGCGAGCTCCTGCACGGCCTCGGGATCGCGGGAGCCTCGACGCTGCTATCGGCGTTCGGATGTGGCGGCCGGCCACACCGGGTGCTGGCGCCGGGCGTCGATCCGGGAGTCGACCGCGACGAGGTGCGCTCGTGGTTGCGCGATGCAGTCGCGCGACTGGTCGCGGTGTATCCGAGCGCGAGTGCGCTCGCCGTCGAGCGCCGTCGCACGCTCGCGGTCAGCGACGTGCTCGGCGCCGGGATCTCGCGCACGCGCCGCGACGGTGTCGTGCTGCAGGTGCGCGATGCCCGCGGCTGGCGCGAGAGCGTGGTGGCCTCGCTGACCCGCAACGACATCGATCGCGCCGTGCGTGCGCTGGTTCCCGAAACCACGAACCCCACGCCCGTCGAATTTGGACCGGTACCCACCGAACCGCCGGTGCCGGCACCGTACAGCGAACAAGAGATCCGGAACCGAGTCGAGGCGATCACGCGCAAGCGGATCGATAGCCGGATCGTCTACGGCGTGTCGATGTTCGACGTCGAGGATGCCCACGTGTGGTGGATCGCGCCGAACCACGACCTCGAACAGCGCGCGTTTCGAGTGCGCGAGCGGGTCGCGCGCGCAGCGTGGAACGGATCGAAGCCGGTGGTCGCCGAGATCGAGCGCGGCTGGACCGGGGCGATCGTCGACAAGGCACGGCAACTCGGCGAGGACGATGCGGACGAGGCCACCCGGCGCGCCCTCGAGGTGATGACGCCGGCGACGTTCCCCGACGGCAGGTACGTCGTGCTGCTCGATCCGAGCGTGACGGCGAGCATGCTCGATAGCGGCACCCGCGCGCTCCTCACGACGGTCGCGGCGCGCCGGCCCGAGCTCGAGAGCCGGCTCGTGTTCGGTACCCCCGTGGCATCTCCCGCGGTCACGCTGATCGACGATCCGACCGCGCGCCACGCCTACGGTGGGTTCGCGTTCGACGACGAGGGCACCCCCGCCACCGCGATCACGCTGATCGATCACGGTCGACTCGCCGGCATCCTCGGCGACCGCGCGACCGGATCGCAGGGACGCGGGCGGCGCCCGGGGCACGTCGGTGCGATCGAGCCGGCGCCGTCGCACCTCCGGCTGCTCCCCGGCATCGATCCGCACACCGCGATGCACGATGACGGGTTCCTGATCGAGGGGGGCTCGGGGGCGATCGTCGACCCGGCAACCAGCCGCGTCGTGATCGCGGCCGCCCGCGCCCGAGAGATCCGCGGCGGCAAGCCGACCGGGCGCGTGTACGCCGACGTCGAGCTGGTCGGTGACCTCGGCGCGATGTTGACCGCGACCACCGCGGTGTCATCGGACACCACCGAGTTCGTGTATCGCGACGAGATCGAGGACGAGCCGCGCTGGCGGTCGGTCGAGGCACCGTGGTTGCGGGTCGATCTCACCAAGCCGGCCCAGCCCGGGTTCGTACGTGCGCGGAGGTCCGCGTGATCTCGCGCCGTGACGTGATCCGCGAGCTCGATCGCAAGAAGGGTGTCGCCGACTGGGTGGTGGTCGAGCGGGAACAGGAGCTTGCCACCGTCGACGAGCGGCGACCCGTGACCCGCAGCGAGCAGCGAACGCGGCTGTCCCTGATCGTCCGCGTCGATCGCCCGCTCGGTCGGGGCTCCACGCTGCTCGAGCTCGACGCCACCGAGGGCGATGCCGGTGCGATCGTCGAGCAGGCGATCCAGCTGGCGTCGGCCGCGATCGGTCCGACCTGGAGATCGGTGCCTCCCGCCGCCCCCGCATCGGTCGACGTGCTCGATCCCGCGCTCGGCGACGACGCCAACCTCGCCGACGCCGCACGCGCGATCGCCAAGACGACGACGGTCAAAGGCGCGAGCGTGAAGACGCGGTGCACGATCCTGCGAGAGACCGTGGCCGTGCAGGCGCACAGCGGCTTTCACGACGAGTGGTCGGCGAGCACGTACCGCACCGAATCGTCGATCGCGGTCGGCAAGCGCAGCCTCGAGATCGTGCGCGCCGCCCGCCGCGCCGCGGATCTCGGGCTCGTCGAGGCGATCGACGAGGCCGCCGGCGATCTCCGTGCTCTCGGCCGGGCCACCACGCCGCCGGCGATCTCGCACGGCGAGCCGCTCGATCTCGTGCTCGCGACCGATGCCATGCTCCATGGTGCCGGCCTCGGCGTGTGGTCGGTGTTCGCGGTCCAGGCCGACTCGACGCTCGAACGCCAGGGTCTCACGCGCTACCGACCCGGCAACCCGATCGCACCCGGTGCGCCGCAGGTCCCCGATCCGCTCACGATCACGAGCGACGGCGCGATCGACTTCGCGCTCGAGTCGTCACCCGTCAGCGAGGACGGCGATGCGATCCGTCGGTTCGCGCTGGTCGAGCGCGGCGTGTGTCGCGGGCTCGCGTTGACCATGCGCGAGGCCGCCTTGCGCGGCCGCGATCCCAACGGTGGCGTGCGTAATCTGGTGATCGAGCCGGGCGCGTGGAACGGTGCCCTCCCCCGCCGCACCCTCGAGATCCGCCGCCTGCGCGCGCTGTCGATCGATCACTACACCGGCGACGCCAGCCTCGAGATCGCGCTCGCGATCGATCACGATGGCGAGGCGCACCGGCCGTTCGCGGGAGGCACCGTCCGGGTCGATCTGATCGCCGCGCTCGCCCGGGCGAAGCGGCGTGCCGCGCTGGTGCCGCTGTCGCGCGGGGCCTATGTCGGTCCGCCGTCGGTGTTGATCGAGAACATCGAGCTCGTGGCCTGACGTCTACTCGGTCGGGTCGTACGGATCGGGGTCGTCGGCGTCGAGCTTGCCGTCGCCGTCGAAGTCGTGCACCGGCGGCTTGGTGCTGCGCACCGTCGGCACGCCGGCGAGGTGGGTATCGAGGATCTCGGCGACCTGTGCGTGGGTCTCGTAGATCGGCTCGGCGATCGAGATCGGCTCCGGCAGCTCGGGATACGGCTCGTCGCCGGGGAACGGCGAGCCCGGCAGGTAGGTGACGTCGCCGTGCTCGGCGCTCCAGTTGAACCCGTGGGTCGCGGGCGAGTACTGCACGAGGATCGCGGTCTGCCCGTCGACGTTGCCCGACACCGGACCGGGCACGCGACCGAGGTCGCGCGGCGGCTCGAGATCCGGTGTCAGCACGTCGACACCGAGCGCGGTGGCGAGCGCATCGGTGCCGGCGTTCGCCATGATCTCGTCGCCCACGACCTCGATCAGCACCACGCTGCGCGGTGACAGCTCGGTGCCGGCGATCGTGAAACGATCGCGCAGCACGTGCGGTGCGAAGGTCAGCGGATCGGCGCCGTCGAACACCGATTGCAGCGCGGCCAGCAGCGGGTGGAACCGATCGATCGGACCGTCGGTGCGATAGATCTGCTCCACGAACGGCAGCGCGAGCGATCCGATCGATGGACTGTTCGGCATGATCTGGTCGAGCAGACCCGCGCCCGGTACGTCGAGCACGTAGAGATCGATGCTCGGCTCGAGCGCGGCCAGATCCGCGCCGACGATCGTGCCGAACGACTCGCCGAGGTAGGCGACCCGGCGGGTATCGAGCGTGGGCGCCGCGCCGTACGGGGTGGAGAGAGCGGTGAGCGTGGGGAGATCCTGGAGCAGCGTCGCCAGCCGGCTGAAGTCGATCACCGACTGGCCGATCGCGTCGCGGATCGCGGCCACGTTCAAGAAGCCCTCGAAGAAGTCGATGTACGCCGCGTAGCCCGGATCGTCGCCGAACCCGTCGGGCATGTCGGCGTCGCCGGTGAAGTCGGGCTTGCTGCCGAGGTTGTTGCCGGTGTCGACGTCCGCGTAGCGCGAGCCGTGCCCCCACATGTCGATCGCGACCACCGCGTAGCCACGCGAGGTCAGCGGCTCGGCGAGGTTGAGTGCCGAGTGCCGACTCCCACCGAGGCCGTGGCCGAAGATCGCGACCGGAAACCCGTCGGGAGGCACCGGTCCCTTCGGCAACACGAACGTCACCGGGATCGAGTCCATCGCGATCACGCGCGGCGTGCCGTCGGCGTCGAGCTGGAAGGTCTCGTCCTCGGGACCGTCGGTGCCGGTGTCGTCGCCGCGGAACCGCGGCACGGTCATCCGGCCGGTCGCGACGATGCCGATGTGATCGTGGGCCATGCCCGTCGGGTTGTCGGCACCCCAGCGCTCCTCGCCCGCGCGCGGTCCGGTGGTCTCGCGCGTCGCCTGTCCGAGCAGCGCGTCGAGCCGCGCAGGTGTGTCGAAGATGATCGACGAATCGTCGAACGTCAGCGCCGGGGTCGGCATCCCGGCGGCAACCTCGCGAGCGGCGAGCAAGGCGGCGCGTGCGTGCTGGGTGGTGAACACGGCGAGCCCGGCGATCCGACCCGCGAGCTCGGGCCGCGCGGACAGCTCGGCGAGCGCGTCGGCGGTGGTCTGCCAGCGCGCCGGTGGATCGCGCAGATCAGCGAGGCCCGGCGACGGAGCGAGCGGCACGCCGTTGGCGTCGAGGATGCCGGTCGTGATCACCGCCGCGTAGCGCGCTGCCTCGCGGAGCTGGGTGCCGGGATGCGGGGCACCCGCGATCGCGTGGCGAGGCTCGTCGAGCTTCCAGTCGAACGCGAGCGGTTGGCCGGTCTCGAGATCGATCACGACCAGTGCGTCGCGCAGCGCGTCGGTGGTCGCCGGGATCGATCCGTCGCCGAGGTCGCCGTCGATGAAGAACTCGATCGCCGGGCGCAGCCCGAAGCCGTCGAGCGCCGCGAGGTGGGCGGCGACCTTGTCGGTGGCACCGCGTGCCATCAGATCGAGGCCGGCGATCGTGCCGAGGTGGTCGCCCTCGCGGACCGCATCGGTCGGATACGGCGCGCGCCCGAACGCCGGGGCGACGTCGCCGACGTCCATCACCACCGTGGTGCCGGTGCGGTTATCGCCACACGCGGCGATCGTCGTCACGACCGCGAGCAACCGGAGGGTACGACTCACCGCCCCATCATATCGCGCCGCTCCGAGCGCTGAAGCTAGGATCGAAGCCGCCATGAGTCAGCGCACTGCCTTCGGCACCGAGTCGCTCCTCGACATCGTGCGGCATATCGCAGCGGCCGGTGACGCGGTCGAGATCGAGGTGCTCGATCCGGATCGCGGGCGCGGCCACCATGCCGGCGAGCGCGTCGCGGTCGAGGGCGTGGCCTACGTGCACCGGCCGTTTCGCGTGTGGGTCGACCTCGCGGAACGGCTAGGATTTCGGCTCGCGTTGCCGCGCCCCGCCGACGCGCCCCGGATCGTGCTCCGGTTCGAACGCCTCGCCGCCCCCGCGCGCGTCGACGAGCCCGACAAGTACGGCGCCGGTTCGGAGTTCTCGCGCACGTCGAAGCTCGAGGACCCGGGCTTCGTGATCGACTTCGCCGAAGCGCTCGAGCGCGTCGGGCTTCCAGCATCCCCGCGCATCCTCGACCTCGGCGTCAACACCGGTGACGAGCTCGCGCTGATCGTCGCACTGCGCCCCGACCTCCACGACACCGCCACGTTCGTCGGTGTCGATCGCAGCACCTCCGCACTCGCCGTCGCCCGCGAGAGATATCCGCGCGCGCGCTTCGTCGAGGGCGATCTCGACCACGAGCTCGACCTCGGCGCTCGCTTCGATCTCGTGGTGTCGATCGCGACCCTGCAGAGCCCGTCGATCGACGATCGCGAGCTGCTCCGCCGGATCGTCCAGCACCACCTAGCGCCGACCGGTGCGATCATCCTCGGCGTCCCGAACTGCCGGGTGATCGATCACGAGATCCAGTACGGCGCGCGGATGCGCAACTTCCGGCAGCCGGAGCTCGGCCTGCTGGTCAAGGACGTCGCGTTCTATCGCAAGTATCTCCAGCAGCACGATCGCCAGGTGTTCGTGACGGGCAAGAACTACGTGCTCGTCACCGGGTCCGCGGCGTGACTCGAGCTACTCGGCGGCCAACGCACCGGCCCCAACCTGACGTTCGCGCGATCCGCCGCGAAGTACCAACCACATGGCTTGGGATGGGCTGCCCCACATGCGGCAAGCGCGATCACCAATCCCACCGGAGCCAATGCACGTGCACCCATCGCGCCCATAACGTGGCTGCCCGACCGTGCGTACGCACGCAACCCGCGGGACAAGCACGACCACGCAGCCCGGCAGGATCGTGGAATCCGGCGGAGTTGCAGGTTCTCGCGATCGACGTGTCGATCCGGCGGGCGCTCGTTCGTCGTCTCCCAAAAAGGAGATCCCGATGTTCGCCACGACCGCCGATACCGTCCCCGCTCGCACCACCTCCTCGATCTCGCGCCTTCCGACCGCCGCCCGCGTCCTGCTGGGGCTGGTGTTTTTCGTGTTCGGACTCGACGGGTTCCTTCACTTCATGCCGCAGCCGAGCACGCCACCGCCCGAGGGTGCGATGGCCCTCGCGTTTGCGATGATCAAGTCGGGGTACCTGTTCCCGCTCGTCAAGGGGACCGAGGTCGTGGTCGGCGCGCTGCTACTGGCCAACCGCTTCGTGCCGCTCGCCCTCGCGGTGATCGCGCCGGTGGTCGTCAACATCGTCGCGTTCCACGCGTTCCTCGCACCCTCGGGCCTCCCGATCGCGCTCGCCGTGCTCGCGCTCGAGCTGTTTCTGGCGTGGAGCTACCGCGGGGTGTATCGGCCGATGCTCGTCCCTCGCGCGTGAGACCGACCATGGCCCCCACTCTGCGATGGCTGGTAGTCGCCGTTTGTTGCGTGCTCGCGATCCTCGCGGCGATGCGTGCTCGCGATGCGGCAACCCGGTCGTAAACGGAGCACCATCCCGCGTGTAACCTGGCCGCACGAGCATGCTCACGCACGCAACCGGTGAGGGAAGCAAGTGTCCCGCGAACGTGAGGACGCGCATCGTTCGTCGGAATCGCTCGCGGCGGCTGGCGGTTCTCGCCGTCTCGCTGGCGGCCGCCTGTGGCCCCCGCGCGACGCCTCCGCGACCCGACATGCCCGACCGGATCGCGATCGGTGACGCCACGGTCACGGCGCCCGCCCACTGGCACTACCAGCAGCACGCCGGCTACGTGACATTCGACGATCCGGACCGCGCGGTCCGCGTGACGATCGTCGGTGACGCCGGGGCCGATCCGGTGACGGCGATCGCGGCGGCGTGGCGACGCGTCGAACCGGCACGCGCGCACGTCGCCGGCACGCCGCAGGAGTTGCCGGACCCCGGTGACTGGGACGCGGTGACGGCGATCGACTACGCGCCGCGAAATGGCCGGATCGCCGTGGCGCGGTGGCGGCGCTCGGGCTCGCATCGCTTCGTCGTCCTGGTCGAGGGTGACCGCGCGGCGCTCGATCGTCGCGAGGCCGACATCGACGTGCTCGAGGGCAGCCTGCGCGTCCCCGGGATGCGCGAGCAGCGGCTCGGAGCGCGGCGCGCGCTCGATCCACACGCGCTCGACAGCTTCGTGCAGCGAGCGCGTTCGATGCTCGAGGTTCCCGGCGCGGCGATCGCCGTGATCGTCGACGGCGACGTGGTCTACCAGCGCGCGATCGGCGTGCGCGAGCTCGGCAAGCCGGCGCCGATCACGGTCGACACGCGGTTCCTCATCGGATCGATCACCAAGCCGATGACCACGCTGATGGAGGCGGCGCTGGTCGATGCCGGCGTCGTGCGCTGGAACACGCCGGTCGTCAGCGTGCTGCCGACCTTCGCGCTCGGAGATCCGGTGCTGACCCGCGAGCTGCAGCTGTGGCACATGTCGTGTGCGTGCACCGGCATGCCGCGCCAGGACCTCGAGGACCTGTTCCAGTGGAACGGTGTCACCGCCGAGGACCGGCTCGCGACCATGCGCACGATGAAGCCGACCACCAAGCTGGGCGAGACGTTCCAGTACTCGAACCTGATGGTGGCGGCGGGTGGCTTCATCGCGGCCCACGCATTCGCACCCGATCGTCCGCTCGGCCCGGCCTACGCGGCGGCGATGGAGAGGAAGGTATTCGGACCGATCGGCATGACCTCGACGACGCTCGACTTCGCGACGGTCGAGCGCGGCGACCACGCCGAACCGCACGCGCTCGCGATCGACGGCACGACCCGAGCGATGCCGCTATCGATCGAGCGCGGGGTCGAGCCGATCGCGCCGGCCGGTGGCGTGTGGACCACGCTGCGCGACATGGAGCGCTACGCCGCGATGGAGCTCGGCGACGGCGTCACTCGGAGCGGCGTGCGCGTGGTGTCGGCCGCGAACATGCGCGAACGCCTACGCCCGCGCGTGCGGACGGGCCCGAGCTTCTACTACGGGCTCGGGATCGGTGTCGGCACGTATTCCGGCACGCCGCTGATCTATCACGACGGCGGCAGCATGGGTTTTGGCACCACGATGTTCCTGCTGCCCGACCAACGCGTCGGCATCATCGTGTTGACCAACGTACGCAACGGTGGTCCCGCCGAGCAGCTACCGTTCAACGCCGCGGTCACCCGGCGCATCGTCGAGCTGTTGTTCGCCGATGCGGTGCCGCTGGCCGAGCGCAAGCTCGCCTTCTACGCCAAGCTCCACACGCGGACGCCACGCGCGACGTCGACCGATCACACGTGGGTGAACGGGGTGGTCGGCCGGTACCGCGACCCGGCGCTCGGCGACGTCGTGATCCGGGCGACCGCGACCGGGGCCGATTTCGACGCCGGCGAGTGGCACTCCGCGATCGACCGCGAGGTCGACGCCGACGGTACGGTGAAGCTGATCCTGCTCGACCCTCCGTTCGCGGGCACGCCGTTCGCCGTCGGTGACGGACCGTCGCTCACGATCCCCGGCTATCCCGGCTACGAGCTCCGTCGGATCCCAGCGACCACGCCGTGATGCCCCGACCGAACCCCGGCGAAGAACTGCGGGCCCGCTGCCTCGAGCTCCGCGCGGCCTACGACATGGAGTGCTCGACCAGGCTCATCGTCCCGGTTGTACCAGAGCCGGCGGCAGCGATGCCCGCGGTGGTTCGTCAGGGTGCCCGCGCGCAACGGAACCCGACGATCACGCTCCTCGTATCGGGAGGACCGAGGCTACGACGAGCGGTACGGAGGTTGGACGCCGCGCTGGCAAACGCGCCACCGCGGGTGACGCGCTCGCTGCTCGACGACTGGACGACGGCGCAGTCGTCGCAGGGGAGAGAGAACGTGGACTCGTACCAGTCGAGGACCCACTCGGCGACGTTGCCGGCGAGGTCGGACTGTCCCCACCTGCCATCGCCCTCGGGCGCCTCGTTGCCGACCACGCTCACCGATCCCTCGGGCGCACCGGCACAGTAGGCGCCGTCGAAGAACGTCGCGTGCGAACAATCGGCGGTGGTGTCCCCCGGTGGGTTCGACCACGGATAGGCCCGCGCCTCGTCGCCTCCCGACGCGGCGAAGTTCCACTCTGCCTCGGTCGGCAAGAACCCGCCGTCCCACGCGCAGAACGCGAACGCCTCGTACCACGAGACGCAGTTGATCGGCAGGCTCTCGTTCGGACCCGGGTTGTCGGTCCACGTCGGCCAGCCGACATCGCACACCAGCAAGGTCGAGAGCGTGCCGCGATCGGCGGCGAGTGCGGTGTTCCACGCGGCCTCCCATCCGCCTTGGTCCGCCATCCCGGCGAGCGTGCGCGCGCCCGATCCCGTTGCCGGTGGTTGCGTCTGGGTTCCCTGACCCGCGTCGAGGAACTTCCGGAACCGACCGACCGTGACCTCGTACCTGTCGAGCCGGAACTGACTCACGGTGGCCGGAAACGACTGGTTCGGATACATCCCGTCGCTGGCCGCATCGTAGCCCCGGGCGAACGTGCCGCCGGGTACGAGTGGGCTCTGGCAGCACGACTCGGTGCCCGTGGGTCCGCAGCTCGCGGCGAGTCCCTCGCAAGACGCCAGCGGAAGCCCGGTCGTATCCGGTCCGTCGCCGGTCGTGCCATCGCCGTTCGAACCACCGTCCGGGTCGGTGGCTCCGGTCTCGGTCAGGCCGAACCCGATGCGACCGCACGCGGCAAGCATCAAGCACGAGACGAGCACCGAAACTCTGCTCACGATCTCTCATTCTACAGAGACCGCACGTGATGTCGCTCGGGATTCGACGCACGAGTTGCGCGAATAGCGCGCGCGACGCGGGGGCCTCGAGTTTGCACGGAGTACGGGAGTGCCCATCGCCGAGCACAGCCTGGCGCTGCTGGGCGTGGTGTTGTTGATCGGCCTGCTCATCCCCGAGCTGCTGCAGCGCTTTCATCTGCCATTCGCCACCGCACTGATCGTCGTCGGCGCCGTCATCGGCCCCCACGGGCTCGATCTCGTCCGCGCCGACGCCACGCTGACGGTATTCGCGTTTCTCGGCGCGACGTTCCAGATGCTGCTCGCCGGCTTCGAGGCGCGCCGTCTCGGCAACCCGCTGCAGCGAGACACCGGCGTGTTGTTCGCGACGACCGGCCTGTTTCCCGCCGCCGCCGCGATCGGCATCGCGCTGGCGGCGGGGCTCGACCTCACGGCCGCCTTGCTCGCGGGCACGATCTTCATGTCGTCGTCGATCCTGCTCGTGCTCTCGATGCTGTGGCATCTGAAGCTACAGGGCTCGCCGCTGGGCGACCGGATCTCGTCGCTCGTCGTCACGCTCGAGCTGGCGGCCGCGTTCGGCGTGTTCGTGCTTCTCAAGCGCGTCGATCCACACCCCCGCTTCTCGCTGCCGATCCTGCTCGGCCTGGTGGTGTCGTCGGTCGTGTTCTTGCGCATGTTCGTCCCCGAGCTCGCGGCGTTCGCGTTCGAACGCCTGGCTCCGGGAACCGACGAGGAAGCCTTGCGGCGGCGGACGAGCTTCGCCCTCGCGTTGATGCTCCTGACCGTGTTCCTCTACGCCGGGTTCGGCGTTCATCCCGTGATTGGCGCGTTCCTCGCCGGGTTCGCGCTGGCGTCGGCCGACGGTGTCGAGCCGCTGCGCGAGAAGCTCCAGACCATCGGCTACGCCCTGTTCATCCCGGTGTTCCTGTTCACGATCGGCCTCGATGTCGATGTCGGGATGTTCGCGCGTATCGACGTTCGGCGATGTCGTCCTCGTCGGGCTGGTCGTGGCCGCGATCGCGACCAAGGTGATCGGCGGCTACGTCGGTGGACGCCTCGTGCACATGCCATCACGACACGCACTGGTCCTCGGGATCGCGTCGACCGCGCGCCTCACGGTCCCGCTGACCGCCACGTATGCCGCCCTCAAGGCCGGGATCATCGAGAAGGAGTTCTTCACCGCGATGGTCCTCGCGTCGGTTCTGTCGACGGTGGTCGCACCGCTGTGGCTATCGTTCGTGCTTCGACGCCACGGCGCTGACATCGCGCCGGAACCCGAGGCGGCAACACCGGAGCCGGCGGAGCCGGCGGAGCCGGCGAAACCGGCGGTGGGCGAACCGGAGGCGGCGGGGTAGCCATGATCCTCCACGTCATCATCCTCCTCGTGTCGGTGGCCGCGCTGGCCAAGACCGCCGACTGGTTCGTCGAGTTCGCCTCGCGGCTCGCGCGCCGGTTCGGCGTGTCCGATCTCGTGATCGGGTTGACGCTGACCTCGATTGGCACGTCGATCCCGGAGCTCGCGTCGTCGGTCTCGGCCACGATCCAGGGCCACCCCGGGATCATCATCGGCAACGTCGTCGGCAGTAACATCGCCAACATCGGCCTCATCCTCGGGCTCGCCGCCGTCGCGCGGCCATTCGCCACCAACCCGAAGATGCACTACCGGGACGGCTTCATCGTCCTGGCCTCGGCCGGGCTGATGTTCGCGCTCGTCCTCGACAACGAGCTCGGACGGCTCGACGCCATCCTCCTGCTCGTGCTCTACGTCGCCTACGTCTCGTTCGTCGCGCGCTCCGATCGCGAGCGGGCGACCTACCAGTTTCGCCACTTCATCGAGTACGTGTTCGACTTCGGCAACATCGTGCCGCTCGCGCGCCGCATGGTGAAGCATCGCGAGCACGACGACCACGCCGACCACGCCGACCACGCCGACCACGCCGAGTCGCTCACGCGTGTCGATCGCAAGGGTGCCGCGTTCGAGATCGGGGCCGTGGTGCTGTCGTGCGTCGGCGTCGTGGTCAGCGCGCGCTACCTCGTGCGCGAAGCTGCCTGGGCCGCCGGAGTGCTCGGCGTGCCCGAGAGCCTCGTCGGGTTGAGCCTGGTCGCGATTGGCACGTCGCTCCCCGAGCTCGTCGTCGGGATCACCGCGGCGCGCCGGGGCAACGCGGGCCTCGTCGTCGGCAACGTGATGGGCAGCAACATCGCCAACCTGCTCCTGATCCTCGGGGTGTCGGGGAGCATCCGGCCGCTGTCGATCGCGGAGGTCAGCGTCGTCTACACGATCCCGATCATGCTGTTCTTCAGCCTCGGGCTGGTCTACGCGGTCAAGAGCGGCTGGCGGGTCACGCGCCGGCAAGGCATCGTCGCCGTCGCGTCGTACATCCTGTTCATCGTGTTCGCCTTCGTCGAGGGCTGGAGCTGAACGCGATCGTACGACCCAGCCGCTACTGCGCCGCGAGTGCGGCGAGCTCCTCCGTCGACAGCGCGCGACCGTAGATCCGCACGTCGTCGAGGATCCCCGTCATCGGCACGTCCTGGACGCCGTTGTCGATGTCGGCACCGAACGTGACCGGGTTGGAATCGAACTGCAGCCCCGACACCGACGCCGTCGCCACGGATTCGCCACCTACCCAGAGCTGCTTGGTCGTGCCGTCCCAGGTGATCGCGACGTGAAACCAGGTCGCGGCGACCGGGGTCGGCGTCGCCGCATCGAGAAACGCGAACCCGCCGCCGTCGTCCGTCACGTAGGTCCATTGCAGGGGCTGCGCGCGCAGACACAGCTGCCAGCTATTCGACAGGCCGGTCCCGAACGCCTTGCCGAACACGCACGCGAACCCGGTGGTCGGCATGGCGTCGAAGTTCACCCAACCGGTGACCGTGAACCCGCTCGTCGTGGCGAACGCCGGGTCGAACGGGATGTCGACCCGGGCATCGGGGTCGCGGAACGCGAACCCGCCATCGAGGCGCCCGGTATCGGCGACCGGACAGGTCGTGCAACTCCCGTCGTGACCGTGGCCGGTGGCATCGATCGCGATCGCCGGGTTGCCGATCGAGTTCATCGGGTAGTACGCGATCAGTGTCGGATCGCCGGTCGGGCCGTCGCCGGCAGCGTCGATCGCACCGGGTGCGCCGTCGCCGGTGGTCGCCCGTGCCGGGTCGTAGCTACAACCCGTCGCGACGACGAGCGCCAGCACGCAGCACGCTCGAGACCTCCACACGGTCGACTCGTGGCGCCAGGAACGGATCACGGGGCGACCACGCTCCCCCACACCTCGAGGTCGTCGATCGCACCGTCGAAGTTCTCGCCGGACGGGCTGTTGTGTCCGACGACGAACCCGGCCCCGGCGGCGGGAACCGTCGCGTTCAGCTGGGCGCTATCGCGCTGCTGGCCGTCGACGTAGATCGCCATCGTCGTCCCGTCGTAGGTGCACGCGACGCGCGTCCACACCCCGATCGGGATCTGGTTGATCGCGGTCACGAGCTCGAACGTACCCCCGGGGGAGATCGCGCAGCGCAGCGCTCCATCCGACTCGAGGAACATGCGGAATCGCCCGCTCGAATCGAACAGGCCGGCGCGCGCGCCACCGGTCGGGATCGAGCTCGCGTTCACCCACAGCTTGATCGTGAACTTGCCGACATCGAGGCTGGTGGTCGCCGCGGCCGTGTTCGTGCCGGTGGTGGTCACGAGCGCCCCACCGCCGTTGCGATCGATCACGAACGACGGCGCCGACGCGGCGACATCGTTCCCGTAGGACGATCCGTCGATGGTGTCGTTGTCGAAGTGCAGGCACACGCGCTGATCGAGGTCGGTGGAATCGCACGTCGCCGGAGGAGGCGTGGTGCCACCGTCCGGGGTCACCGTGGTGTCGGTGACCGTGAAGCCTCCGGGCAACACCGCGGTGCGCTCGCCGAACGTCACCGTGACGTCGTACGGCCCCGGCGCGAGGCCGGTCGGCACGTCGCCGTCGATCCTCCGGTCGTCCTGGCGCACGACGTTGCCGAGCGGCGTGTTGCCGATCGCGAGCTGCATGCCGCCGACGACGGTGGTCTCGCCGGTGTCGAGATCGCTGCGGATCGGCAGGCGAAACCCGGTGCCCTGGATCTGGATCGGCGTGACCTGCGTGTTGATGCCGGATGCCGGGGTGACCCCGGTGACCGCGAGCTCCGCCGAGGACGGCGCGGTACAGGCCCCGATCCCGACAGCGAGCCATAGGAACCTCCCTCGCACGGATCCAGTATCGTCGACCCCGAGAACCACGAACAGCACGAAACCGCCGGGTTCCCGCAAGTCGTGCGTTCCTGCCGGGGTCGACGCAAGCTACGCGCGACGAGCCGCCAGGTCCGCGTCATCGCACGGGTGCGCGACTTGCTTGAACGCCGTGTGATGCCGCGTCGCCGTTCGATGCTCCCGCGCGAGCACGGAGCGTACTTCCAGCTGGGGATCCCGCTGGTCGCCGCGTGGTGCGCATATGCACCCACCCCCGCCGGCGTCGCGCTCGGGCTCGCGGCGTGCCTCGCGTTCCTCGCACACGAGCCGCTCGCGATCGTGCTCGGTGGTCGCGGCCAGCGCGCGACCGCGACCGATGGAGCGCGAGCACGCACGCGACTCGCGATCATCGTGCCGGCCGCGATCGCGACCGGTCTCGGTGGACTCGCCCTCGCGCCTCCCCACACCCTGGCGATCGCGGGTGCGGTCGTCGCGTGCGCCGCGGTGGTGGTCGTGCTGGCGTCGCGGCGACGCGAGCACTCGCTGATCGGCGAGCTCGTCGCGGCGATCGCTCTCACGGGTGCCTCGGCGGTCGTGGTGGCGGCCGGTGGCGGCAGCCTGGACGTGGCGCTGCGGTGGTGGCTCGGATGGGCGATCGGATTCGGCCTCACCGTGATCGCGGTCCAGCACGTGATCGCGCGACACAAGCACCCCGCGACCGGGGTCGATCACACGCTCGCCGTCGGGTTCGTGGTGGCCACACTCGTGTTGATCGCGCAACCGATCGCCGCGATCTCCGTCCCGCTCGCCGCGATCGCGACCGTGATCGTGATTGCACCGCCGCGCGCGTCGCGTTTGACGGTGGTCGGGATCACGATCGCGATGGTCGCCACCGGTTCGGCAGTGCTGGCGATCGCGACCAGCTAGAACGCGCCGCCGAACGACACCACGAACCGACCGTCGCCCGGCACGATCGCGACCGACCGCGCGGGCTCGCCCGGCGGCATGCGCGGCGCCGTCGTCTCGCTGGAATGGCGATGCGCGAGGTAGAGCGCGGCGGCCAGGCCGATCGTGGTTCCCGCCACCGCCCCGGTCGCGAACTGTCCCGACGCCTTGTCACCATCGATTCCGCCCGCCAGCACCAGCGCGCCGCCGAGGAGCAGCCCGCCCGCCACGAACCCGGCCGGTGGACCGGCCAGCCAGGCGTGCGCGTCGCCGTCGCGATCGAACTCGGTCGCGCCGAGCACGCCGCCCGCGATCGCGCCGACGATGCCGAGCGTCCACGCGGTCGGACCGGCACGGAGACCGAACGCCTTCTCGCGCCCGTCGATCAACGCGCCGAGCAGGAACAGATCGGTGCCGAGCCAGGCGGCACCGTGGACGGCGAGTGCCGGCCGCGCGTCGAGATCTGCCGCATACGCGCCATACGCCGCGGCCCCGACCGCCACGATCGGCGTGAAGTTCAGCGCCAGCGCCGGCCCGTGGTTCGCCCACACCCCGTTGAAGTTCGCCGCGAACACGCCCGCCGTCGCGAGCTCGCCGCCCATCACCCCCCACGCGACCGGGGCGCTCGGTTTGTCATCGGCGCGAGCCGGTCTGGATCCGATCATCGAACCCGCGAACACGAGCGAAACGAGAGCGAGGCGCATGAGGTGGTGTGTGACGCTGATGAACGCGGGTTGTTCATCGGATCTTACGCGCGCGTGCGCGACCTCGCATTCGCGAGGTGTGCGTGCGCCAGTGTTGCTCGACCACCACAACTCGATCGGCGCAACTGCGCGTCGCGACATCGCCGCACATCGGAACGGCGCTTGCCTCGGGGAGGCCCGGTGCTCCGGGTCTTCTTGTTCTCGATCGTCGCCGTTGCCATCGCAGCGTCACCGGCGCACGCGCGCGGTGGATTCCTGCCGCCCCTCGAGGTCCAGTACGGGGGCACCGTCACGGGCGCGCCCGGTGGCGACACGACCTTCGCGTCGCAGCTGCTGGTCGGGCTCAGCTGGGCCTCCCTCTATCCCAAGCCCACCCCGGTCGACATCAGCGCCGGCGTGATCGCCGACTTCGGTCTCGAACCCGCTTCGACGATGCCGACCTCGAGCGCCCGGACGTCGACGCACCCCGACGGTGACGACCCCTCGACCACCCGGATCGGGGGCTACCTCCACGTCGCGCGCGCGATCGAGTCGCAGAAGCACTTTCGCGTCTGGCTCGGCACGCGAGGCGAGCTGATGTCGACCAACGGAGTCGGCGTGCTGGGCGGTGCGCTGCGAACCTCGGTCGAGCTGTGGAGCGGCACCACGGTGGGCGGCCACAACGGCGGCATCATGGGAACCGTCGCGCTCGCCGTGTGGGCCGAGGTCGGGGTCCGCGAGCAAGCCGACCGCAGTGTCGCGTCGTTCGCCGGTGCCGGTCTCGGGATCCGGTTGCCGCTGGTCGCGGTCAACTGATCGTTCAGCTCGTGATCTCGCGCTTCGGTCCGGCGTAGCCGTCGAACAGCGCGCGATGCCGCGCCAGCGACATGTCGTCGTCGCGCTGGTAGTACGCCGACACCCACGCCAGCAGGTTGTCGAGCATCGTGTCCTGGGCGGCCTTCGACTCGTACTTGTGCGGCTCCCACGGTCGGGCGCGACACCGCGCCAGACAGGCTTCCTCTCCGGGGTTGATGAAGATCAGCTCCGGCTCGTGCGCGAGCACGTGCGCCGCGAGATCGCCGTAACACCCCTCGACGATCCACTGCGGGTGCTCCGCGCAGTAGCGATCGAGATCCGCGAGCACCTGGTCGCGTGGGCGCGGCACCGCGATCTTGCCCGGCTCCCACACGATCGTGTCGAGGTCGAGCACCGGCACCGCATCGGCCGCGAGCTCGCGCGCCAGGGTGGACTTTCCGGACCCGGAGTTGCCGATGATCGCGATCCGCATCGCGCCAGACCCTACCGCGTTCGAAGCCGGGATCAGTACGGACCGTGCGGGCGAACGGCCGCCTGGATGTCGGCGACCACCGCGAAGTGATCCGACGGCCACACGCCGTCGACGGGCGCATCGAGCGCGACCCGTGCCGCGATCGGCTCGCCCCGCAGGTGGCGATCCGGCCCGCGTGCGAACACGTAGTCGATCCGCTTCGACGGCTCGCGCGACCGTAGCGCGTACGTGTTGCGGCGATCGTAGGTGTAGCCCGGCCCGTCGGCCGCGAGCCACGCATCGGCGAAGTACACGCCGTCGCCGCCGAGCGGCGTGAGCCCGCGAAGGAACCGGATCTCGTCGGCGTCGGGCTCGGCGTTGAAGTCCCCGACGAGCACCGGCGGCGGGCCGTCGATCGGTGCCAGCCGCTTGACGTGATCGGCGAGCGCGCGAACCTGCGCGCACCGCACGTGGCCGAGGTGGAGCTCGAACGTCAGGTGGGTGACGAACACCGGCATCGGACCGTGCGGGAGGTCGACGCGCGCGAACGCGACGCAGCGCGTGTCGAGATCCGGCGGCGAGGGCAGCGGCAAGATCCGTGCGTCGCGGATCGGATGGCGCGACAGGATCGAGTTGCCGATCACGAGCCCACCACCGATCTGCCAGGGCAGCGCGTCGAACACGTGCCAGCCCAGGTCCTCGGCGATCGCCTGCGCCTGACTCGGCATGCCCGTGAAGCCGAGGACCTCTTGCAGCCCGATGACGTCGGCATCGAGCGCGGCGAGCCCGTCGCGGATCAGCGGCAGCCGGCGGTCCCACGGTCCGGACCGGTTCCAGATGTTGAACGTCGCGACCCGCCAGATGCTCGCGCGATCCATCGGTAGAACCTAGCGCGAGGAATGGACTCGTAGCCGCACCGAACGCCACATCGCATGCCTGCTCTGTCCGACCTGTCATTCGCAGACGAGCACGTACTGCCGGCGCCGCCACGTGCTATAGGACGTGTCCTACGCGAGCGTGGCGGAATTGGTAGACGCGGCAGGCTTAGGACCTGTTGGGTAACACCGTGGGGGTTCGAGTCCCCCCGCTCGCACGACTCGAAGACACACGCTCCGGCGAGGAGCTCGAGCTCGAACTGTGCGAGGCAACGGGAGCATCGAGCCCGTCGCCCGTGGCGCCGGCGACGCGGCCGAGAGAGCGAGACGAACCGCCAGGCGACATCGACGTGGTGCCGAGCGACATCCGCAGTGTGCGCGGCGTGGAAACGTTCGCATCATCGGGGTCGCTTCGGCGATGTGAGCGTCGATCGCCGCAGGCGAAGGTACGCTGCTGGCAGATCACGGTTCGCGGCGACGCCAGATCTCGCGGCCGCCGACGAGGAGCCCGATCGCGACGACCGGCACGACCTGCAACAGGTGATACGTCAGCGCGAAGGCCAGCGCGGGTGCGTGGCCAACCCCGACGACATCGAGCCCGGCGAGTGCGCCGAGCTCGAGCGTCCCGAGCTGCGCGGGGGTGGACGGCAAGGCGATCGCGACGTTGATGGCGAGCACCACGACCAACCCCGCTCCGATCGGCAGCTCGAGGTGCACCGCCGCGAGCACGACCATGACCAGCGCGAGCTCGAGGCCCCAGGCGACCAGCAGCACGGCGAGCGCCGGACCGACGCGGCGCGGCTCGCGGAGTGCCGCCAACCCGCGCGCGAGATCGCCACGCCAGCCATCCTCACCGAGCTTCGCGAGGATGGGTCGCAGCGCGATCAACGCGACGATCGAACCGACCGCGAGGCCCGAGATCCAGAGCGTCGTCGAGCGAGGTAGGTTCGCGACCAGCAGCGGCAGCGGCGCCACCCACGCGAGCATCGCGACGATATCGAGCAGCTTCTCGCCGATCGCCACCGCCGCTCCGGTGCCGAGCCGCACGCCGGCGTCGCGCAGCATCCATAACCGCGCGAGCTCGCCCGCGCGCAGCGGGAAGACGACCGACCCGGCATAGGCCAGCAGGGTGCTGCGATACAGCAGCCCTACCCCGACGCGCTCGGTCGGCGGCAGCAAACACCACCACGACACTGCCTTGAGCCCCAGGATCGCGAAGTTGATGGCGACGGCCGCGAGCATCGGCCACATCGAGACACCTGCGAGCGCGGTCCGGACCTCGTCGGCCGACAGGTCGCGCGCCACCCACACGCAGCCTCCGATCACCGCCGCGCAGACGGCGAGTCGGACCCCCACCGCGCGTCTCGACATCGCGCGAGTCTAGCTCGACCGAGTTCGCGACGGCGCTCGAACTGGATCGGGGATCGAATTGCCGGGCACGAGCAGCCGATCGAGCAGGTCCGAGGCACGCGCGGGGGTGCCGGCAAAGCCCGAGCCGCACATCGCGATCACGCCGCGGCGACCGTCATCGACGATCGAGATCACGCAGCCCCCGACGGGGTCGGCGTCGCTCGCGAGCCGCGACGGTGACGAGACCGCCACGATCGGCGGCAGCGCGGGCTCGTCGTCGCGATGCTGGATCGACATCCTCGACAGTAACGCGCGCCCACCGATCACCGCCGCGAGATCCTCGAGCCAGCGAACGCGCTGCGCGGCGATGCTGCGGCGCTTCCACGCCACCGGGATCGGAACCGCCCGAGCGGCGGCCAACATCCGCGATGCCAGACCCCGATCGGCCGCCTCGCGCGCGAACACACCCCGCAGCCGCGCATCGAACACCTCGAAGGGCTCGGGCTCGTCGCCATCGAAGCGCACGCTGGTGGTCGCCGCGACGACGCGCCGCCGCAGACGCAGCGGATCGTCCTTCGCTCCGCGCGCGACCGGGATCTGGAGCGTCGGCGAGAACCGCGCCCCCGGAACACCGACCTCCCGGTGGAGCAGCTGGCCCAGCCGGTAGGCGAGCTCGGTCACGCGTGGCAGTGGTCCCTCGAGGGAGCGCCAGCTGATCGCGAGCGGGACACCGTGGGGGACCGGCGCGAGTGGGGGCAGCGCGTGGTCCGCGAAGCCATGGGTGGCCGGGACGAGCTGAGCGATCCGGCGCGTGATCAGTGCGTGGCCGTAGCCGTCGACCACGAGGTGACAGGTCGACACCGTCGCGAGGCCGGCCGCGCGACCGAGGCCGAGCCAGGGTCCGGAGGTCTTGGTCCACGCGCGGCGGTGCGCGTGGCGCACGGTCTCGACCGGCTCCTCGCCGAGCGAAACGCACACGAATGGCTCCCCCGCATCTGCCTCGCGGACACCTCGACCCGCGATCGCCGCCGCGATCCGCGCCGGCAGGTCCGGATCGTCGAGCGCACCGACCACGCAACGGTCTCCCACCGCGAACGCCGCGACGGCGAGCGAGCACGGCCGCGGCACACCGTCCGCGATCGTCACCGCGAGCGGCTGCGCGGGCAACGAGCCGTCGAGCTCCGCGAGCGCCGTCCGCGCTGCCCGCGCACGCGCGATCGCATCCGCGATCGGATCCGCGGGCGCGTCCGCCGGGTACCCCATGAAGGTGTCCGCGTCCGGCGACGTATCGCACGCCAGATAGACGTCGGGCCCCGCGCGGGTCTCCGCGAACGCGACACCGCCCGCGAGCAACGACCACGCCGGACCGCGGGCGCCGATGTCCGCGAGCTCGCGTTGGAGCTCCCGCGTGCGTTTCAACCAGCTCGGCATCAGCGTTTGCGCTTCGCGGCGAGTCTCCAGCCATCGCGGGTGCGGCTCGAGGTCGTGGTGGTCACCGCGGCACTCAGGCTGTCTTCGTAGCCAGGCCGCTCGTGTTGCGGGCGATCGGGCAACCCGGACCCGTAATAGAACCGCTGCAACAGCCACACGAGGATCGACGGCCGCTTCATGAACAGATCGGCCACCAGCGACATCTGGGCCTCGTTGTCCCAGAACGCACGCTTGGGCGCGCCGTCGGTACGCCGGAGCTTGAGGACGTCGTTGGACACCGGACAGCGAGCGATGCAGGCCCGGCACATGTGATCGCGGCGCGGGCCGAAGAAGTCGCCGGCGATCAGCCGATCGCACGACTCGGTGCGCGTGATCGTGTAGTCGTCGAACGCCCCCACCGGACACGCCTCGACGCACAGATTGCACGTCGCGCAATCGGGAAGCTTCCACTGCGCGTCGTCGGGGCACGCGTCGTAACGATCCACCACCGCATCGAGGAAGATGATCTCGAGCTTGCAGTTGAAGCCGAACCGCCGCGAGAACAGCAGCGCGTTCTTGCCGATCGTCCCGAGGCCGGCCGCCGCGGCCACCTCCTTCAACACCACCGGCAAGTTCGCCTGCGAATCGGTGACGGCAACGCCTTTCCCGTACGTCGCGTTGACGTGCTCGGCGACGTCGGCCGCCATCGACTCGACGAAGTAGTCGGCAGCGACGTCGGAGAACAGCGCGAGCACCACCACCGACGGCGTCGGAATCGCCCGGTGGGTCATCCGCAACTTGCCGTGCATGTGCAAGCTGCGGCGCTCCGTCGGCCCATCGCCGAACCGGGTGCGGAGCTCCTCGGTCGCGAGGACGACCGCATCGAAGGGAACGCCGGGTGGCGCCGCGTCGGCGAGCCAACGATCGAGCTTCGCGCGCTCGATCGCGACGTTCCCGGTGCTCGGCTTCGAACCGCCACCGCTCCCGAACACGCGCTGCTTCGCGCGCTCGTAGATCGGCTGCGCCCACGGCGTCGTCGCTGCGCGGATCGCTCGCCAGTTGACGTGCCACGCCGTGTCCGCGACCTGCCAGCGCACTCTGCGCACGAGACGCGGGATTCGATCGCGCAACCGGTCGAGCACCTCGGCCACGCTACCACTGTCGCCGGGTCAGGAGCAGCGTCTCTTCCAAGGCAGACGGACCTGCACGCGAGGCCATCGATCCCCAAAACATCGCGAATCAGCGGCGGGAACCGGCGCGCGCCTTGGCTTTCGTGGGACGGCCAGCGGCGAGCACGACGGCGATGCTGCCGCGCGCGAGGCGCCTGAGGTGTGCTCGCGATGCACCCGCTCGGCTCCGGAGCGCGAGGCTGTGTACGGTCGACGAGAGCACGCTTGCGAGCGCAGCGGTATCCACGTCGTCGGCGATCTCTCCGCGCGCGCGCGCAGCTTCGAGCAGCCCCACGAAGCGATTGTCGATGTTCGCCAGGATCTTCTGAACGGCAGCGCGCACGGGCGGGTGCGCGATGGCTTCCGTCACGGCGGTGCAGATGACGAGGCAGCCTCGGGCCATGTCGGAGCTCTCGTCGTGGCTCTCGTACAATCGCAGAAGCCCCTCGAGAAACGCATCGAGTGCTTCCTCGAGCGAGAGCTCCTCGAAGCGCACTGTCGCGAGCGCGCGCTCGATCCGAGTGACGAAGGACTCCATCGCAGCGAGATACATGGCTTCCTTGTCGCCGAACGTCGCGTACAGGCTCGGGCGACCGACGCCCGACACGCGGGAGATGTCGTCGAGGGAAGTCGCGGCGAAGCCCTGGCGCCAGAAGAGATCGGTGATGCGTTCGACCACCTCGTGCTCGTCGAACGCGCGCGGGCGCCCGCGCTTGGCCTTGTCGGATGATTTTGTACCGGTTCGCATTTAAATCCTTGCCACCTCGGCTCGCGGCGTCTATTTTAGTGCGAGTTGGTTCAAAAACAAGTGAGGTCCCCATGCTGTTCGCGAAGAGAAACCCATTCGCCAGCCCGCGACCCGGAAACGAAGTGCTCGACGGGGTCCACCTGCTCGGCTCCCACCGGGTGAATTTCTATGTCGTAGAGGACGGCAGGTCGCTGACACTCTTCGATTGCGGCTTCGCCGGCCATCGACGCTACCTCGACGCGTGGCTCGGTGCGCACGACCGGAGCATCTCCGACATCGAAGCCATCGTGCTGACGCACGGCCACGCCGACCACTTCGGCTTCGCCGAGGATCTGCGCAAGCGCGGGATCCCCGTCTACCTCACCGCTGCCGACGCGGATTACGCCATGAGCACCAAGCTCCGCGGTGGGGCGCGGATTCCGCCCCAGCGTCTCCTCAAGTCGCTCTGGCGCCCGTCGGCGATGGCGCTGCTCATGGAGGCCGCCTGCGACGGCGTCTTCGCACAACCGCTACTCGGCGCCTTCGAGCCTCTGGAGGAGGGGGGCACCCTCGACGTACCTGGCAAGCCTGTCGTGGTGCCGGTGCCTGCCCACTCACCGGGAAGCGTCGCGTTCCACCTTCCGCGGCAACACGCACTGCTCACGGGCGACGCGCTCATGACGCGCGATCCGATGATCGCCGGCCCGGACCGCGCCATCGTCTTCGCCGATCACACCGATCGGAACGACGCGGCGCTCGCAGCGCTCGAGTACCTCCGTCCCCACGCCGATGCGGTGCTGCTTCCCGCGCACGGTGATCCGTGGCTCGAGCGCGGCTCGGTGGGGCGCGCCATCGGTGAAGCGGTCATCGCCGCGTGAACGTCGCACGCACGCCGAACTGGGCTTGATCCACTTTCGTGGACGCTTCACGAGCGGCGAATACGATGCCGGAGCTAGGTGCGGAGGAAGACCGGGCACCCTCGCGGGCTGACGAGCTGTCGGGCGTGCTCGACGGTTGACTCGACCACGAAACGGCGGCGAACCCTTCGCCAGCGCTACAATCGGCGAGCATGGCCACCGAGGGAAGCGATGACTCGCGGACTGCGGTCGACCATGCCGCGGATGACGGCGATACCGCCGTCGAGCCCGCGGTGACCACTGCGTCGCGGACCGTGGTCGACCGGCCCGTGGCCGTCGAGACCCGCGCACCATCGCCGCCAGGCACCGTACCCCCCACGATGATCCACACGGCGGCCGACGCGATGCGCGACGAGGAAGTGCATCGCACGCGGCTGTTCATCAGGGTCGGCTGGCTCGCGAGCGTCGGAGGCCTCGGCGCGATCCCATTCGTCGACAGCGGACGCGCGGTGACCACGGCATTCGTCGCGGCGCTCCTGCTCGGGATGGTGGTCAGCGTTGGCTATCACCAGCGGTTTCGCGATCCGGGCAACTACACCGACCGCGCGATGTTCGTGCTCGGCGTGATGTCCACGATCAACACGCACGTCGCGATCCTGTTCTTCGGCGCGTTCACGCTCGCGCCACTGCTGATCGTGATCGGCCTGCACTTCGTCGGGCGCAGCGAGCTGTCGATGCGGCGTCCGGTGCTCGTCACGTCGTGCGCGTGTCACGGCGCCATCGCGCTCGCGTTGATCCTCGGCCTGTTTCCCGACCCGGGCGTGTTCGCGACCGCGCGCGCGCTACCGACGTGGGGGTACCTCATCGGTGCCATCTACGTGCAGGCGGCGTACGTCCTGGCCTATGCGACCGGCCAGATCCAGCGCAAGATCTCGATTCGCACGATCGAGCAGCTCCAGCGCGCGACGCGCGTCGCCTCGCAGCGGGCCGCCTTGCTCGAGGAGCTACGCGCGGACCTCGCACGCGCGCAGCAGATCGGTGCGGGCCGCTACACCGGCCAGGTCGTCGGCGGCTTCCGGCTCGGGATGATCATCGGCCACGGCGCCCACGGCCAGGTCTACGACGCCACCCGCGTCGAAGGCGGCGCGCCGGCAGCGGTCAAGCTCCTGCACGGCGACCACCTGATGGACCCGACGATCATCGCGCGCTTCTTGCGCGAGGTGCGCGCGATGGCGAGCCTCGACGCCCCGAACATCGTCCGCGTGCTCGCGACGAGCGAGCCGGAGGCCGCGACTCCGTTCCTCGCGATGGAGAAACTGAGCGGACTCACGCTCGCCGAGCAGCTGCGCCGCACGCCGACGCTGTCGCACGCGGATACCCTCGCGCTCGTCGGCCAGGTCGGCGCGGCGCTCGACGCCGCACGCGCCGCCGGAGTCGTGCACCGCGACCTCAAGCCACAGAACCTGATGTGCAGCGACGGTACCTGGAAGGTGCTCGACTTCGGCGTCGCCGCGCTCGGCGATCAGACGGGCACGCTCACGCGCGGAGGACTCGTCGGCACGCCGCAATACATGGCCCCGGAGCAGGCGCGTGGCGAGCGCGTCGATCACCGTGCCGACCTGTACTCGCTCGGCGCGATCACGTATCGCGTGTTGACCGGCCGCAACGCGTTCAGTGGCGCGGATACTCCTGCCCTGCTGTACGCGGTGATCCACACGATGCCGGTGGCTCCGTCGTCACTCGCCGCGCTGCCTCCGGACGTCGACCGCTGGTGCGCCCTCGCGCTCGCCAAGGAGCCCGCGGCGCGCTGGGATACCGGGGCCGAGCTCGCGGCGGAGCTGGCGGTCGCGCTGCGCGGCGAGCTCTCCGACGTCACGCGCGTCGCGGCCGAGCGCGTCTTGCACGCCATGCCGTGGAAGGAGGCGCGGTGACCTCGCTCGCATTCGGCGGCGGATTCTTCGGGTGGCCCTACGCCGCCGGCGTCGCGTCGTACGTGCAGCGCGAGCGCCCGCTCGGCGATCAGGCGCGCATCTACGGCACGTCCTCGGGCGCGGTGATCGCGACGATGCTCGCGTGCGGGATCGACATCGCGAGCGAGGGCATGGCGCTCGGCCTGCGCGCCGACCGCGAGGGCCTCGGCGGCCGCCGCACACCGTTCTTGCGACCGACCGCGTTCCTGCGCCCGCACATCGACGAGATGGAGCGCGCCCTGCCGGCAGACGCCCACGTGCGCGCGCACGGGCGACTGTTCATCACGCTGCGACGCGCGCCGACGTTCCGCCAGCGGGCCGTGTCCGACTTTCCGACCCGCGACGCACTGCTCGACGTGCTCGGCGCCGCGGTCGCGGTGCCCGGCCTCACCGTGCCGCTCTTCCATCGCAGTCCGCGCCACGGCATCTGCTTCGACGGCGGCCCCGGCGTCCCCGACGACGACCGGCCCGGGGTCGCGACGACGCGCGTCGGCGTGTTCCAGCGCGCCGGTTACCACATCCGGCCGTCCCGTCAGATCCCGACGGAGCTCGTGCTCGGTGTGCCCGCGGACGCGCGCCGCCGCGAGCTGTTCGATCTCGGCTACGCCGACGCCCGGCGTCACTTCGAGGGGATGTCGTGAGCGAGCGCAGCACCGGGCTCGGACGCACCCCACTGACCACCGCCGCCGACGCGCTACGCGACGAGGAGATCGATCGCACGCGCACGTTCATCCGTATCGGCTGGGCGATCGCGGCGGGCGCGAGCCTCGCGGCGCTCGTGCTGCCGGGCGATCCACATCTCGCGCGCATCCTCGTGGCCGCGATCGTCGCGACAGCTGCGCTATCCGCCGTCGTCTACCGACGTCTGACCGAGCCTGCCGCGCTGCGCTCTCCGCTGATGACGGTGCTCGCACTCGCCTGCACGGGCTGTGGCGTGCTCGCGATGCTGTACTCGGGATACTTCGCGGGCGCGCCGCTCATGATGGCGCTCGGCGTGTACTTCTTCTGCCGCACCGAGCAACGCGCGATCGCGTACACGATCTTCGTGGTCGTCGCCGGGTCGCACGCCGCGCTCGCGGCGCTGATCATGGGAGGCGTGATCGACGACCCTGGCTTCGCCCCCTTGCGCGCGACCGTGAACATCCAGGCACAGCTGGCGGGCGTCGGGTGCGCGATGTTCGGGTACGGCATGGCGTTCTGGCTCGCGCGCTCGACACGTGCCGCATCGCTGCGCTCGATCGAGGCCCTGCAGCAGGCCACGCGCGTCGCGGCCATGCGACTCGCGCAGCTCGACGAGGCGCGCGACGACCTCGATCGCGCTCTCAAGGTCGGTGGCCCGGGCCAGTTCACGCGGGCCGTCGTCGGCAGCTGGGAGCTCGGCTTCGTGCTCGGCCGCGGTGGCATGGGCGAGGTCTACGAAGCGACCCACGTCGACACGGATGCACCGGCCGCGGTCAAGCTGCTGAGGCGCGAGCTGTTGATCGACAAGACCCACGGCGAGCGGTTCCTGCGCGAGGTGCGTGCCGCGAGCGCGCTCGACTCGCCTCACGTCGTGCGCACCCTCGAGGCCTCGGGTCCCGACGACCCGGTCCCGTTCCTCGCGATGGAACGCCTGCACGGCGACACGCTGAGCACGATGCTGCGCGGCGCGGGCACGCTCGATCGCCTGATCGTGATCGAGCTGGTGCAGCAGCTCGCTCGCGTCCTCGAGCTCGCGCGCGACGCCGGCATGGTCCATCGTGACATCAAGCCGCCAAACATCTTCCATACCGACGACGGCGTGTGGAAGCTGCTCGATTTCGGTGTCGCCGTGCTCGGGGACAGCTCCGGCACGCTGACCCAGGGCGGAGCGATCGGCACGCCGGGCTACATGTCGCCCGAGCAGGCGAAAGGCGAAGCCGTGGACCATCGCGCTGACGTGTATGCCGTCGGAGCCGTCGTCTATCGCTGTGTGACCGGCCGTGCGCCGTTCGGCGGGCCCGATCACGCGGCCGTGTTGTACGCGATGGTGCACGACGCCGCGGTACGCCCGAGCGCGCTCGGCGCGGTGCCTCCGGATGTCGAGCGCGTACTCGCGATCGCGCTCGCCAAGCAGCGCGACGACCGCTTCGCAAGCGCGAGCGAGCTCGCGGACGCGTTGACGGCAGCGTTCGCCGGGCGACTCGCGCCACGCTGGCGGCTCGCCGCGGATGCCCTCGTGCGCGAGCTGCCATGGCGCGAGCTGGATCCGGATCCAGCGTCGGGCACGGCGGCGCCGCACGGCGAGGCCAAGACCGTTCGCCTGTCGTGACGCCTGGGCTCGGCACGCCATCGTCCCCGATCCCGTCGCTGCTCGGCCCGTTCAGGTGCTCGGTGCAGCCGCAGGTCGAGTGTCCACGCAGCGATGCATGGCCGGAGAACAGGCGCCGATGGGCGGCGCCGCGTAACCGCTCGCCTACTCGGGCTGGGCACGCTCGGCGGGCGTGTTCGGGAGCGTCGCCCAGAGCGCGAGATAGGCATCGGTGAAGCGCTCGAGCACGCCGGGCAGATCGCGCGCCATGTACTCGTTCGCGATCGCATCGCCGATCTCGCGGGCGGCGTGACGCAGCGGCTCGGCGAACTCGCGGCCGCTCTTCGCAGGTAGCGCGCTCACCGTCGGGATCGAACGCCGGCATGCACTGATCGCCGCCACGATCGCGGATTGCTTCGCGTTCGCCATCATCGGGTCCGTGACGCCGATGCACTTGCGCCAGGCGGTCGTGATGATCGCGCGGGGGCTGTCTGGCACGTCGCTCGACAGCTCCTGCCAAGCGCTCAGGATCGCGGTGCGCATGGGCACGCGCAGCTTCGCGAGCTGATCGCCCAGTCGCGCGATGTCGGGTGTCTCGCGGCGCGCACGGTCGAACTCGTCGTCGATGAAGTGCTCGCCGTCGTAGTACGCGCGTAGATCGAGTAGCGCCGGCAGCGACGCGGCGAGCGTCTGGACATAGACATGCACCGCATCGTCGGTCGGCGTCCGCGGCGATCGCGCGCTGAGCGTGACGAGCTGTCCGATCGCCGCGCGCAGCGCATCCGGAGCGAGCAGGTCCTCGACGTGCCAACGATACTGGTTCGCGACGAATGTCTTGCCCGGCGGAGCGCCGGGGAACGAGACCAACGCCTCGTAGATCCAGTAGTCGTACACGAGCAGCCCCAGGTACGCGCGCACGCGGTCGATGCGGAGGTCGTGCTCGCTCGATGCGTCGATCGCGGCGTCGATCGAGCGGGCATCGATCGGCTGGGCACCGATCGGGTGGGCATCGATCACGCGACTGGCGTGGACGTCACCCGGTGGCATCGGGCGGGCGTGCTCCTCGCGCTTGTGCTTGCAGCCGCCGAGCGCCAGCGCGAGGACCAGAGGAATCCACGCGACACGCCACCGGCTGTCATCTTGACCCACCTCGAAACCTTACCGCTGGATGTGTGCTGCCCCGTGTCGCGGCGGCGATTTGCGCAAATACCTGAGAAGTCACCCCGTGAGGGGTTCGAGTCCCCGCGCTCGCCTCGAGCGCCCGAATCCACGTCGAGTTTCCGAGCCGTCGCGAGGCAAAGAAGGAAGCATGACGAGGCGTTGCAGCCGCCGCCGGCGCGAGTATTCGTCGGTCGCCGTTCGGCTTACGAACGTCGTCGATGATAGGCGAACGTCTTTGGGTGGCGATGTCTCTGGTCGCGGCGTGCGGTCCGGCGCCTCGCCCCGACCCCGGTGAACCCGACGCACCGGCGGACGTGTGCGCCACGACCACGTGCGGCTCCGGCGAGACCTGCTGCAGCGGCGCGTGCACGACCGACTCGACGTGCAGCTTCGCGCTGACCGGGTTGTCGACCTCCACCGGCTACGTCGGCGGCGGCACCTACGTTCATCTCCACGGGACCGGCTTCGCCGAGGGCATGCGCGCGTTCATCGGGGACGGCCGAGCGCCGATCCGCGTCGTATCGCCGACCGAGGCCGTGATCGTGACGCCGCCGGCACGCGCCGCGAGCTACGACGTGCGCGTCGAGCTCGCCGGTCTGACGTCGACACTTCCCACAGCATTCGACGTCGCGTCGTACGGCTTCACCGACGCGTGGTTGACGCTGACCATGACCACGCCGCGCGGCAACTTCCCTGCGATGACCACGCTCCAGGACGGGCGCGTGTTGATCGCGGGAGGCATGAGCGCCAGCACGGTCGAGACGATCCTGAACACGGCGGAGACCTACGACCCGCTGACCCACACGACGACCCCGGTCGGAGCGATGACCGTGCCGCGGTTCGCGACGACGGCGATCACGCTGCTCGACGGACGCGCCCTCGTGCTCGGCGTGTGCAACGGCGCCGGTACGGTCGGCTGCCCGAACGCCGCGCAGCGCGACATCGCCGAGCTCTTCGATCCGGTCACCAACACGTTCTCGGTGGTGCCGGGACGCTTGCACGACGCCACCCGCTACTACGTCAACCCGGTGCTGTTGCCGGACGGTCGCGTGCTCGTCCAGTCGACCCACAGCAACACGCTCGAGATCTTCGATCCGGATGACCAACACGTTCTCGCTGTTGCCGGCCGCGTCGAGCTTCTCCGAGTACGGCCGGCCCGCCCGGTTGCGTGACGGCCGGGTCGTGCTGGTGTCCCCGGAGGGTGTCGAGATGTTCGATCCCGACACCGACACGGTGTCCCGGGTCTCCAGCTCGGGAACCTCGTCCAACGCGGTCGCGATCTACACCGCGCCGGACGGCCGGGTGATCGTTCCCGGCGGCGTGATGGACGATGGCACCAACTTCGTGCCCCAGGGAACGATCTCGGTCTTCGATCCGGCGACCTCGATCGTGGGGGCGCTGCCGCAGTCGCTCACCTCGCCGCGGATGCATTTCGGCTCGGCGCTGCTGCGCGACGGCTCGGTCATGGTGGCCGCCGGAGTCGACGACGCCTATCCCAAGACGTACTGGTGCTCGGGGTTCACGTTCCCCACGACCTCGGCGGTCGACCACATCGACGTCAGCACGGGGATGGTCACGTCGTTCCCGGCGCTGCCGGCCAACATCATGGATCTCGTCGCGGTGACGATGGGCGATGGCTCGATCCTGGTCGGAGGCGGCACGCCGTGCGGCAGCGCGATGGCGTATGCGCAGCTGTACTACCTCGAGAGTGCGCCGATCTTGTAAGCACTCGGTCATGCAGCTCCGCAGATGACGATCGTTGCGCTCCGTGGCACCCGCGCCGATCACGACGACCGGGAGCATCGCTCGCCTGCGTCATCGCCATCGCATCGTGGGCGATCATCGAAGGCGCAACGTCGGCATCTTGGTGGTAAGCCTCTCCCATGCTCCGCTACGCTCCGAGGCTCGTAGCGCCCCGGACCGCACCGCCCGACGCGCTCGTCCTGCCCCTGATCGACGATCCCCCGAAGAGCCCGCTCGGCGAGCACGAGCGCATTCCCGAGGTCGCGTGGATGGTCGAGCGCGATGGCGTCTTCGTGCACGTTCCCGCGACCGAGCGTGCCGAGCTCGATGCGATGCGCGGCGCCGCGATCCTGACCATGCTCGACGCCGATCTCACCAACGAGGTGCTCGCGCAGGTCCCCGGCGTGTTCGCGACCACCGGTACCTACGCGGCGGAGCTCCTCCTCGACCGCGACCACCTCACCCAGCTCCACGCGATCCTCGATGCGAGCGCCTACCTCGCCGCGGCTCCGCGCCGCGGACGCTTTCTGTTCGGCGGCGTGCGCGGAGGTGTCGCCGGAATGCGTGGCTTCGTCGACCACGTCCGGCGCGAACACGACGCGGCGCCCGCTGCCGATCGCATCAGCCCGGTGGCGCTGCTCGTCCGCGAGGGCGTGCCGACCGCGGTCGTCGGAGAGCTGCAGCTCGCCGCGCTCGCACAGGCCGTGGGACGCGACGAGCACTGACCCGCCCCGAGATCGCATCGACCCGGCGCATCGCCGATAACTTCCGCCAGCGAAACGATCGCCGGCCTCGAGACCTCGGCGATGCGTACGATGCGCGACATGAGCCTGCGGTACGGCGCCATCGCGAGCGCATTGAAGACCCTGCGTGGCCGTTTGGATGTGCGGCCCATCGCTCCGACCCACGCGGGAATCCGGTATCGCGAGGCGCTCGGACGCGGCATCCCGCCGCTCGCCGACATCTATCTCCCGGACCAGCCGACCGGCGCGTCGGTCGTCCTCGTCCACGGCGGTGGGATGGTGATCGGCTCGCGCCGGATGAAGCCGATGCGATTCCTCGCCGCGCGGCTCGTCGATGCCGGGATCGCCGCATGCGCGATCGACTACCGCATGATCTTCCGTGGTGGACGGCTCGTCGACGCGGTCGACGACGTGAGCGACGCGCTCGAGTTCTGGCACGGGCGCACCGCGATGCTGGGTCTCGATCCAAACGCGATCTCGATGCTCGGACTGTCGGCAGGTGGCGCCCTCGCGTTGCTCGCCGCCGCGCGCACCGAGCCCGAGAGGCTGGCGAGTCTCGTGCTCGGCTTCGGCCTCTACGAGGTCGACCACCTCCAGGGGCCCGCGTCGCTCTTGCCGCGGCTGCTGTTCGACACCCGCGATCGCACGGCCTGGCGGGCTCGCTCGCCCGGTCACGTCGCGCAACCCGCGATCCCGACGCTGCTGCTCCACGGCGACGACGACGACCTGGTGCCCGTCGTCCAGGCGCAGCGCCTCGCCGAGCGACGTGCGCGGCTCGGTCTACCGACGCGACTCGAGATCTATCGCGGCGCACCGCACGGCTTCTTCAACGTCGCCGGGCCGGCGGCCGAGGCCGGCGTGCGCGCGATCGTCGAGCACGTCGCTCGAAGAGCCGGCTAGCGCAGCACTTCGCTGTAACCGGTTCGCTCGCTAGTCGGCGATCTGGATCGCGTCGTCGACGAGGCCGTACGAATGCCGCCCGGTCGCGGGGCAGCCGGCCTGCGGATGACGATCGTCCACGGTGATCGCGAGGAGCTCGTGGGCCAGGTCGTTCCCGCGCGGCTCGATCGCGACGTTGGCGTGACATCCTTCGGGCAACGTAGGTCCGTCGATATCGCTGAAGTGATCGCCCACGACCCGCGTCACGATCAGGCGCGCTCCGTCGACCGCCACCAGCTCGTCGGCATGATCGCCATCAAAATCCCCGACACCGAGGACGGGAACCGGCGCGAGCTGGAACGGAACGAGGTCGTGCTCGCCATCCCTGGAGATCACGCCACGATAGGTCACCAGCTTCTTGTCGCGGTTTCGTGCCGTGATCGAGACGGCAAACGCTGTATCGAGCGCACCGCCTGCCCTCGCGATCACGATGCCCCGGCAGGAGAAGTCGCGCACGGGTTCGGCACCGAAGGCGTAGCGTTCGAGCAAACGATGTTCGATCGGAGCGTAGAACGACGTGCACGATGGGAGCTTGCGCGTACAGGGCGTGTTCTCGATCCGCGCCGCGGCAGCCGGTCGTCCGGCATCGCCGAGCAGTTGCACGAGCTCGGGGATCAGCGTCCGGTCACACGTCAACTCGAATCGGCGCTCGACCTCCTCCAGGTGCGCGAGGCGTGCGCGCGCGGCGGCATGGTCGGCCTCGCCGGAGATGTCGCTCGGACGCAGCGTCGGCTTCGCGGGTTCGGCGGGTGACGCAGTCATCGCGAGCTGACGCACCACGATCGCGATGACCAGCACGACGATCGCGCCGGCAACGACCTTGACGATCGCGCGCCGTCGCCCTTTCCGCAGCGAGCCTGCCGCCGCGATCTCGCGGTCCTCGGCACGCGCGAGTCCCGCCCAGTCGATCTCGGGAAGGGTTCGCATCAGCGAACGGGCAGCGTGGGTGGCACGCCCGATTCCCTCGAGATTGAACGCCGCGGACTTCGTCGCCGAGTAGCGGACGCGCGCCCCGCCCATCAGGGTGGGAGAGAGCTCGAGCTTCTGCTCGGTCTCGACGTCGGTGACGCCGAGATGTCCGAGCTCGTGCGAGCGAAGCTCGTCGAACGCCGCGACGTCGCGGTCTCGAGCAGCGAGCACGCGCCGAGCATCATCCAGGTGCTGCCAGATCGAGGGGTAGATCTCTTGTGACTGCCGGATGCGCAGCTCGAGATCTTCGATCGAGGACGCGTCGCTGTAGGCCATCGCCTCGAACTGCGCGATCAACGTGCTCGCGACGCGAATCGAACCGATCGCCTCGTCGACCTGCGGTGCTTGGCCTTCACGGAACGGGTTCGCCACCGCCGCGGTTCTGCCACGAGCACAGCGAAGTCGGCAACTCCAAACCCGTGTCCCCTCCCACTGGGTGCGATGGCCCCGGCGTTCGCGATGATCAAGTCGGGTTCCAGCTCGTCAAGAACCGGCGCGGGAGTCACCAGAGGAGCCACGACGCGAACACGCCGAGCGAGACCACCGAGATGACGAGCCCGATCACGAACTGGAAGTTGGTGACTGTCGGCTGTCTGGCCTCGAGGACCATCTCCGCAGCGAGCTGCCGCGTGTCCGACGGGTCCAGTGGTTCGAGTGCCATGACGACACGGTGTGTCGTGTTCGCGCCGCCGCAATCGGACCGGTTGACGCGGGGTGCCGCCGTCACGGCGGCTGGCAACTCGTGGAAACGTCGCATCGCGGCGCCGGCACGCCTTCGACGACCCGGGCTCCGTGCGATCCGTACCTGGCCGCATGCAAGTGTGCGTGAACGTACAGCCCGACAACGATAACGATCCCCACCAAGTGCCTGACCATTGATACTCTGATGTCGTGAGGGGTAGCGTGCTCGCTGTTGTCGCGCTGCTGGGTTGCAGTTACCAGGCACCTTCGGGTGCCGCGGATCGACCCGATGCTTCTGGCACGACCAGCCCCGACGGATCGCCGCCGGTCGACGGATCGATGCCAGTCGATACGCCCCGCGCCGTCGACGCGCCGATCGCGGCGTGCTCCGGCTACCAGTCGGTCACCGGGGCGGCCCCCGCGGGCGCGACCTACAAGGGTGTCAGCGTATCGGTGACCTGGAACCAGGCCCGGAGCGACTGTCAGTCCGACGGCGCCGATCTCGTGGTGATCGATAACGCCACCGAGGCGGCGGCGGTCGCGGCACTGGTCGATTCTCCGGCACAGAGCCCGTACTTCTGGAGCGGTCTGTTCGACGCCAACGATGGCACCGACAACAACTTCGTGTCGGTGCGCGGTGGTCCGGCGATCTATCTGCCGTGGGGGAGCCAGCAGCCGTCCGGTGGCGACCAGGACTGCGTCCTCGTCGGTGACTTCGGTACGCCTCACGACCTGTTCGACTTCCAGTGCGACGCGGTCGAGACGTATGTCTGCGAGTGCCTGCCCTGACGCCGGGAAGGCTCGGCCCCATGCTGATCCAGGGGCAGGCGACGAGGCCACGACTCGTTGTCGAACCCGGTGACAGGGTCCCGGCCTCGCCTCCCGCAACCTCGCGCCGCTGACGCGTGGCACCACCAACCTCGACGGGCTAGTCACATTTTGGGCACATCGCGCAGAGCCTCGGTGCCTCGACGGTCGCGCCATGCAGCGCGGCACGCACGATCGCGGGGGTGTACTCCAGGTCATCGGCACGAACACACAGCGTCGCCAGATCGGCGCGGGGGCACTTCGGCGTGAACGTCTTCGGATCGCACCGTTCGAACTGCCGGGTCTCGAAGAATGCCTGCTTCCCGATCTGGTGCGTGCACGTTCGCACCGTGATGGTGCCGGTGGCCTGGGTGACCGTCGCTTCCGAGGTCGGGTCGCATGGCTTCGCGGACTCGGCGCAGCCGATCTCGTAGTAGCCATCACCCGTGCGGACGCAGTGCAGTCCCTCCGGGCACGGATCGGAATCCCAGAAGTTCGACGTGTGCGGGACCAGCCAATCGGTCTTCGTGTTGGGGAGCTTGCACTTCAGGACGACGTCTCCGTCGCACCGGGTCGCGTCTAGCTTGCAGTGATCGCCTTCGCGCTTGCACGCGAGAAGCACACCGAGCACCACCACCATCATGACCGTTCGCATCACCCGGCGAGCCTATCAGCTGGGTCAGGAGGACCCGGCGCTGGTCCGGCGCCGTCCGATCTTCGGACACTCCGGACAACCCGTTTTGCAGGTTCGCCAGGTTGCGATGGCATACGCAGTGAACCAGAGCCGGGCATGAAGCTCGAACACGAAGATCTGTTCTCCGATGGCTCTTTCCGTCAGCACGGCATGCTGAAGAAACTCGAACGCCAGCTGTTCGCTCATATTCGCGAGCTCGGCGACCTACGCAAGCTCTCCGCCATGGAGGAGGTCCTGTATTGCGTGCTGTCGGACGAGATCGACGAGAACCTGGCGCTCGACCTCAGCCAGATCATGGTCACGCAAGCGGCCGAACGCGTGATCCGCGATCACGCGCGAGACTTCACGAGCGTGCCGCATGGCATCTCGCGCGCCGAACGGTTTGCCGCGTTCTTCGAGCCGGACTGCCCGTTCTGCAAGGCGAAGATCGATCTCGCGCCCGCCGAGCCCGAACCCGATGACGATTGCTCGTGTTGCGAGATGCTCGTGCGCGAGTGGCGAGCGCAGCACGCCGACGCACTTCGTCGATTCGGCGGTGCAGGCAAAGCTGGGCAACCACCCGCCGGGGAACCTCGAGCCTCACCAGGCCGAGGAAACTGACGCCGCGTGGCACGTCCGATGCTTCGTTCATGGACGAGGCATCGAAAGGAGGCTGGGTATGAAGCGAATCCTGATCGCCGCGGCGTTGTTATTGTTGCCTGGAATTGCGATGGCGGGTCCTTCTTGGACGGGGACCCAGATCGGAGCTGATCCGCAAGAAGCGCCAACGTTGCGCCACGACTACACGTACGCGTTCAACTGCAGCACGGGTGGCGCGGGATCGTTGCTGGTCGGTGCGGTCGCGGCCGGCTTGCTCGTGCGACGGCGCAAGTAACAACGCAACCGACGCGGGTATCGATCGCGGGCGATCGTTGCGCGTGAGAATCACGTCATGTGCAACGGTTGCCGGCGCCGTCACTCGTCTCCAGGAACCTCGTCGAGCGAGGATCCCGACGCGTGGGCTATTGCCCGGACTTCCGCCGGCGCCGCTTGAGGAGCAGTCGAGCGGCGCGCTTGCGCTGGCGCTCGAGGATGGGGTTGGGGTTCGGCGTGTGTTTGGGGGTCTTCCGCTTCTTCATGGATGGTGAGGGTACTGCGGTGAGCCGACTTTCGGGAGCTGACCGGCGAAGGTCGTGCGTGCGATCGGCCGACGACGTCGGGCCTACCACGTGGTATTCGATGGGCGAATGGCCGAGGACCTGGAACGAGCGCTTCGCGAGACGGAGGACCGTTACCGTTCCGTCGTGGCCGCGATGACCGAGGGCGTGGTGCTGCAAGATGCGTCGGCCGCGATTCTTGCCGCCAACGATGCGGCGGAGCGCCTGTTCGGTCTCACCCTCGACCAGATGATGGGGCGAACCTCGCTCGATCCGCGCTGGCGCTCCATCCACGAGGACGGGTCGCCGTTTCCCGGCGAGACGCATCCCGTTCCGGTCGCGCTGCGCACGGGGCAGGTCCAGCGCGACGTCATCATGGGCATCCACAAGCCCGACGGCGAGCTCAGGTGGATCTCGATCAACTGTCAGCCTCTGTTCCGTGACGGCGAGACCACGCCCTATGCCGTGGTGTCCACGTGTACCGACATCACCGAACGCAAGCTCGCCGAGCAGGTACTGCGCGACAGCGAGGAGCGCTACCGCCGGATCATCGAGTCCACGCTGGAAGGTGTGTGGACCATCGACATGAACGGCAACACCACGTTCGCCAATCGTCGGATGGCCGAGATCGTCGGATGCACGAGCGAAGAGTTCGCGACGTCGAACATCTGGGACTTCATCGACGAGGCTGACCGCCCCGACGCTCAGAAGCGACTGGCTGCGCGCGCGCGTGGCGTCAGCGAACAGCACGACTTCCGGCTCCGGCGCAAGGACGGCACGTTCATCTGGACCAGCATGAACGCGGTGCCGATCACGTTCGCGAACGGAAGCGTCGGTGCGCTGGCGATGGTCCGCGATCTGACCGAGGAACGGCGGATGCAGGACGAGCTCCGCAGGAGTCAGGAACGACTCCAGCAGTCGCAGAAGCTCGAGAGCATCGGGCGCCTGGCGGGCGGTGTGGCGCACGACTTCAACAACCTGCTGACGGCGATCCTGGCGTCCGTGTCGCTCGCCGAGCGTGCCGCGCCGGGCTCCTCTCTCGAGCACGAGCTCGCCACGATCCGCAGCGCGGCGGAGCGTGCGGCGGAGCTGACGAAACAACTTCTGGCGTTTGCCCGGCGCCAGATCGTCCAGATGGTGTCACTCGACCTCGACGCGCTGCTCTCGGACATCGAGATGATGTTGAGACGACTGCTGGGCGAGCACGTCCAGCTCGAGGTCCGCCCGGGCGGCGAACCGTGGCGTGTGCGCGCGGACTCGTCGTGGCTGCAGCAGGTAGTGATCAACCTGGCCGTCAACGCCCGCGACGCGATGCCCCAGGGCGGTCCCGTGACGATCGCGACGCGGAACATCACGGTGGAGACGATGCCCGGGCGTCCCGATATCCAGCCCGGTGACTACGTCGTCCTCTCGGTGCGCGACGCCGGCGGTGGGATCGACGCAGCGACGCTGCCGCACATCTTCGAGCCGTTCTTCACGTCGAAGCAGTCGGGAACCGGCCTCGGGCTCGCGAGCGTGTACGGCATCGTCAAGCAACTCGGTGGCCACGTCACGGTCTCCACCGAGATGGGTCGAGGCAGCGAGTTCGAGGTCTACCTTCCCCGTGACCGCGAGCCGACGGCGGCTGCGGTCGTTCCGAAACCGACTCCGAGCCCCAGCGCGAAACGCACCGTGACGCTGCTGCTGGTCGAGGACGACGAGATGCTGCGCCGGGCGGTCGTGCGGGGCCTCGGACAGTACGGGTTCGAAGTGCTGGTCGCCGCCGATGCCGAAGTCGCCCTCGAGATCGTGAGTCGGCATCCGGAAACGATCCATCTGATGATCAGCGACGTCGTCTTGCCCGGAATGCCGGGGCCCAAGCTCGCGGACGCGGTGCAGGCGCTACGGCCCCAGATGAAGGTGTTGCTCGTCTCCGGCTACGCTGGCGACATGGTCGAGCGACACGGCATCGTCGAAGCTGGCCGGTATTTCATGCCCAAGCCCTACACGCTCGACGAGCTCGCCGAGCGCATCGACGAGCTCGCCGCGTCGCCGCCGCGCTGAACGAGCCGACGCTACGTTGGTTGCTCGGCGGGAGCGACGTCCTTGGCGTCGCGGATGAGCCGGCGAAGAATCGGAACCAGCACGCCCAGCAGAATGCCGGCGACGAAGCTGGCGATGCCGAGGCCTGCGAACAGCGTCGCGTATTCGGCGTTGGTCGCGGCCGCCGTGGTGCCAGCGGGCTCGGGAACCATGCCCGAGAAGTCGCCGGCGAACAGCGAGGCCACGCCGGTGACCATCATCCAGCTACCCATCATGATGCCCTGATACTTGGTCGGGGCGAGCTTGCCGATCATCGCGTAGCCGATCGGGGAGATCAGAAGCTCGCCCACCGACTGCAGGACGTAGCTCAGGAACAACCAGAAGAACGGCGAGCGCCCGCTGGCATCGGCGAACTGGATGCCCAACGGCAACGCCAGGAAGCCCAGGCCCATCAGCAACAGCGACGCGGTGAACTGCTGCGGGATATCGATCTTCCATCCGCGGGTGCGCCGCAGGCGCGCGAACAGCGCCGCCAACAGCGGCCCACCGACGACGATCACCACCGTGTTGATGTTCTGCACCCACTGCGGCGGGATCGTGATGCCCCACACCTCGAGATGGACGTTGTTGACCGCGAACAGCTGCAGCCCGTTGGGCGCCATCTGGTACAGCGACCAGAACACCAGCGACCCCAGCGTGAGGATGAGGTAGGCGAACATGTTGCGCTTCTCGCGCCGGTCGGGATGCACGAACGCCAGATACGCGAGCAGGGCGAACATCGCCGCGGCCACCGACTTGACGATCACCCCCGTGGGCCCGGTGTGCTGCAGCATGATCCACACCACCGGCGGCACCCCGAGCAGGATGAACACGCCCACCGCGAGTCGTCGGCGGTAGTCCACGGACGAAGCCTTGAGGAGCGGCGTGTCGAGATCGGCCACCCGCTTCCAGTTGGCGGCGGCGAGCAAGATCGCCAGGAAGTTGCCGAGGGTGGCGAACCAGAACAGCCGGCTGTAGCTCTCGGTCTCCTGGTAGTGCCCGGCGACGGTGAACCCGATGAAGAAGCCGATGTTCATACCGGCGTAGTTCCAGAGGAACGCCGACTCGCGCCGCTGATCTTCCGGCTTGAAACGCTGGGTCAGCATCATGTTGATGCAGGTGACGTTGAGCCCCGAGCCGGTCAGGAACAGCGCCAACCCCCAGTACAGCCACGCCGCGGTGCCGAGCGAGATCAACCCGCACCCGATCACCTGCAGCACCATCCCGCCGACGAACAGGTTGCGGTTGCTGAGGAACCGCCCACCCAGATAGCCGCCGAACAGGTGCAGGCCGTAATTGAAGGCGCCGAACACGCCCATCATCGCGGTCGCTTCCTTGGTGCTGAAGTGCAGATGCTTCGAGTACAGGACCAGCGTCGAGTACAGGACCGCGAAGCCCAGCGTCGCGAAGATCTGGATGAAGAACAGGGCGGCGGTGCCCTCGGGGATCTGGTGCAGGCGGCTCTTCAGACTCACGCCCCCCGATAGCACGGAGCGTCGCGCATTGGACGCGTTCCCGAGCGCAGCGTGGCCCGCGTAGCAAATCTTTGCCGCGCGAGGGAACGTGAGCCGGATCGTCGTGCGTTGTCCTCGGCACTCGTGGAGAGCAGCGTGAAGCTGTTTTGGACGTGCTCGAGCGTGCTTGCAAACTTGCAAACCAATAGTGCCATTTGGCCAGATTCCAATGCAGTTCGGAAAGTCCTAGGGTGAATTCATCGACGGCCTCACAGGCCCCAAACGAAGGAAACACCCATGCAGCCGACCCACTTCATCATCCACACCATCCCGCTCAAGCCCGGCGCCCTGGACACCGTCAAGAGCCTGTTCGAGGAGAAGGTTCCGCCGCTCGCGAGCCACTTCGACGCCTGGTGCGGTGCGCAGCTCACCGCCGATCCCGAGAACAACCAGATCGTCACGATCGGCGCCTGGGCAGATGCCGCGCAGATGCAGGCGTTCCTCGCGCAACCCGCCTTCGAGAAGGCGATGGGCAGCCTCGCCGAGCACTTCGCCGGCCCGCCCCACACCGCGATCACCCGGGTCGTCACCCAGGTCGGGCCGCGCGCCTGAGTCGTCCCACCACCAACATCCACCTCCAGGAGCTCGATCATGACCACCACCGCCGCCGCCGCCGCCCCCACTTCCGCACCCCCCACGTCGCTCCCGCCGATCGCGGCCGACGCGATCACCGCCATCGCCCCGACCGACCGCGAGACACGCCCCTGCAAGTTCGGTTTCTTGCGCGAGGTCTGTGTCGACGACGGCACGTCGTTCGTGTGTTTCGCGACCACCGAGGCCGGCAGCGCCTCGCCCTGGCACGACCACGGCGAGTCGACGACCTACGCGCTCTTGCTCGAGGGTAAGGCGGCGATCGAATTCGCCGGCGGCAAGCGGATGGAGCTGCGCGCCGATGGCACGGTGTACGTCGTTCCGCCGCACCTCCAGCATCGCGAGATCAACACGGGCACGACGAAGAACCAGCTCCTGGTCATGCGCGTCATGCGCTAGCGAGCGATCGACGAACACGCTCGGATGCCGCTTGAAGACAAGTGCGCCGAGGCGCCGTCCACCCTTACGTCGGAGCCTCCAAGACTACGACCTCCACACCGGCGAGCGGCTGTGGTCGGTCGGCTCGTTGCTCGCACGGCGAGGTTCATCCGGCCTGCTCGCGACCGCTTGCATCGGGCGGCACCTGCGTCCTACCGTTCGTCCGCGTCACCACGATGCCTGAAGCGGAGACACCACCGGAGCGCGATCCCCTCGAACTATCTCGACGGCTGGTCTACTTCGCCGCCGAGCGCACCCTGGCGGCATGGATCCGGACCGCGCTATCGCTGATGGCGTTGGGGTTCGTCATCGACCGCTTCGATCTCGTTCTGAGGATGGTGACCGACAAGCCCGCGGAGACCGTGCCGAGCTCGCACCTCCTGGCGGACTGGGCCGGCGGGATCATGATCGCCCTCGGTGCGTGCATGAGCCTCGTCGCGGGCCTTCGCTATCGAACATTCGCCCGTGCCTACCGGCGCGACAATTCCACCGGCGTCGGCCACAGCTTGAGGTTCGGTGCCGTGTTCGCGATGGGTCTCGGCTTGCTCGGTCTCGCCGTGCTCGTCGTGCTGCTGGTCGCTATCCCGGCCTGAATCGGCAACCGACGAACGGCGGCATCCGGATGTAACGTACGCGCGTGCGCAAGACGAAGACCTGTCCGAAGTGCGAGTGCAAGAAGCTGCTCCTCATCACCGCGGTCGCCGATTGGGGCGAGGGAACGACGGTACCTCGCCAGGCAAAGCTCGCCGTTCGCCACGAAGGTTACTCGTTCGTCGGGAACGAGAAGATGCGTGCGGTCGGTGACCTGGAGGCGGTGACGTGCAGCGAGTGTGGCTACACCGAGTACTACGTCACCGACGCCAAGGACCTCGAGCCGGACGGAAAGAACATCACCTGGCTCAGGTGACACGATCCGCACGTGGTCGACGACGATTCCTGGCACCTCCACCAGTTACTGCCGAAGGACCTCGCGAGCTGATCGGTCGGCTACTGCAACGCCTGCCACTGCTGGAGCAGCGTGCGCAACGCCTCGGGCGAGTTCACCGGTTCGGGATCGCCGGTCTGGGTCAGCTTGTTGATGCCGTGGCACGCGGCGCACACGCGGATCTCTCCCGCGGCGAACGACACCCAGTTTCGCTCGCGCACCACCGCGGTGCCATCGGGCGCGTTGAGCTCCCACGCCAGCGCACGCCGGGCCGGAACGATCGCCGCCATCGAACCGTCGAGACCGAGCGCGACCGCGCCGTTGGCATCGCTGAGGAGATCCGGACCGTGGATCGGTCGCGCGAGCGGGCGCCGGCCTCGGGCGTGCGACGAGTACGCGCGCAGCATGTCGGCCTGCACGAACTGGATCTGCGAGACCTGATAGACCGTCGAGTTGCCGTGCGTCGACGACACGCCACCCGGAACCTCGAGGTTGTAGGGCTGCTGGACGTCGTTGCGATCGCGCTGGGTGACGTTGCGGCTCACGATCAGCGCGAGCTCGCGATCGCGCAGCCAGGTCGAGAGCGCCGCCGGGTCGACTCCAACCTCGTCGAAGATCGTCTGCTCGGGCGTGTCGAGGGCGGGTCGCTCGCGCAGGGGCGGCACCGGGCGCGGAGCCACCTCGACCGGATCGAGCTCCCAGAGCGGGCCCGAGTAGCTGGCGGTCTGGTCGGGCGTCAGCCACGTGATCGAGCGCTCGATCCCGTCGGTGAGCGTACCGGCCACGCCGAGCTGGCCGCCGGTGTCGGTCAGCGCGACCAGTCGGTACGTCGGCGGATCGGCGTCGGGGGGTGTGTGAACCGCGACATAGCTACCGTCGGAGAGACGGCTCGGACTGCGGAACCGGCCGTCCGAGAGCGAGGTCACCTCGACCAAACCCATGTCCTCGCCGTCGAGCGACGGATCGCCGTCGAACCGGATGATCTTGCCACCGCGATCGAATTCGCCCGTCGAGATCGCCAGGAACGATCCGGTATCGATCGGATCTTGCCGGATCTGGAACATGCCTCCGTCGTCGGGGAGCTGGTCGGTCGCCGACGAGTGGACGTTCGGTGCCACGAAGCTGAGGCCGTTGTCGCCGACGAAGCTGCCGTCCGTGAACGTGCCGCCCCACTCCTGACGGCCGATGTGGTTCAGCGTCTCTTCCGCGCCGCCGTCCTGGGTGATCTCCCACGGGAAGAACTGGTTGAAGGCGAACGGACGGATCGCCGGGTCCGCGGCCGGGTCGCCCATGACGCGGGGCTCGGGGAACATCTCGGCACCGACGATCGAGGTCGTCGACGTGGCGTTCGGCGACTCGTCCGCGAACGTGATCGGGCCGTACTGCGAGGCGGCGCCCGGCGAGTCGCCCTGCTGGTCGCGCTGGAGGTGATCCCACTTCGTGAACAGCACCCGGCCGAACGAATCGATCGAGAGCGAGAACACGCCGCTCGGCGCGTGCTCGAGGAGCTCGAGATCGCCGGTGCTCTCGTCGAGCCGGTAGATGCCGACCGTCGTCCGCTGTGACTCGTACTCGTCGAGCTGCGGGTACAGGTGCATCTGGCCGTCGCGCGGGCGATCCGAGGCGAACAGGATCTTGTCGTCCGAGCCGTAGATCGGAGAGACGTTGTTGAAGCCCTCGGGCTGGCCCTCGATCTTGCGGATGCTCACCTGCTCGTCGCGAGCGAGACCCGTGACCTCGTAGATCTGCCAGCCGGTGTTCTCGCCCGGATCGAATTGCTTGGTGGGCGAGCCGATCACCATCGAGAACAGCGCCTTGTTGCCGCTCCAGTGCACCGTCGGTTCACGGACCGCGATCGCGTTAGCGCCCTGCATCTCACCGTCGTCGCCGAACCCGGCCTCGCGCGTCAGGTTGCGCAGCGTCCCATCGGGGTAGCGGATCATCAGGTCGCCACCGCGTGGTGCCGACTCGACGAATGGAGAGTGGTTCGAGAAGTTCGAATTGATGACGGCGAAGGCCGTCCGGATCGGGACCTGGGTCACGAACATGATCGTTCCGACCTCACCGTCGAAGGGGTCAGGTGTGTCGTTGCCACTGCCCCCGCAGGCACATGCCAAGACCGCCGCGATCGCGATGAAGCTCCTCGATCCCATCGTGCGCATTCGGGGCAGCATACAGTGTCTCCGGCCTCGAGCTCTCGACTTGTTGCGAGATCGCGACACGCGATTCCGAAGATGTCGGAGCCCGATCAGCGGATGATGCGATCGATCGACGCACCCGCTTCGATCCTCGGCTCGAGGAGGGCGAGCGCGGTGTGCAGACTCGCCTTGGTGTCGCGCAACAGTTGCGCCTCGACGTTGGCGAAGTGGGTCCGCAGTTGTTCGCGCTCTCGTTCGGTCGGATCGACGTCGTGCGGCGGATGCAAGAAGCCGTAGCTCGGCTGGATCATCGCGCACTCGTCCCGGGTCAGCCCCGAGAACAGGATCCAGTCGAGCGCGGGGCCGCCCTCGATGTGCTCGACGTAGACGTGGTTGTCGGTGCGCGCGATCGTCGACGCGAGCCCGCCGTACCCCGATTGCTGCATCAGGTATCCGACCGCGCACGCCCGACCTGCTTCGTCGATGAACGTCGGTGTGCGGCCGAGCACGCGATGGTTTCTCGGGAACACGCCGCGCTCGCGGTACTCGCGGAGCCATCCGATCTCGTGGAGCCGCGCGCCGGCGAGCGCGTCGTGCCAGCGATCGAGGTCGATCGGTTTGTCGGGGGCGACGGGGTGTGTGGGTTCGAGATCGGTGCGGTCGAGCGAGCCAGCACACCCGCCGAGGGCGGCGGCTCCGAGCGAGCCGAGGAAGCGTCTGCGGTTCATGAACCTCGAAACGCGCGAGGTATGTGCCGTGGTCTACCTCGATGTGCGTTTACACGATCGTGACAAACGACCGCCCGCAGACAGTCACACCACCGGCTTCGGCGTCTTCTGCCGGAAGAACACGAACAGCAATCCCCCCAGGACGATCGTCAGAAACATCAGGGCGAGCTCGAGGAGCGGCCACTCCGGCACCGGCACCGGCACCGGCGCGACGGGCTCCGCGCCTGCCTGGTAGCCGATCGCGCGCGACAGTCCCTCCGCCGCGGTTGGCATCCGGCGGGTGGACAGCCGCGCCGGCAGTCCGGTGACCACGACCTCGGACCCGTCGTAGCGGATCGCGACCAGGGTCAACGTGCCGCCGGCGGCGAGCTCCGCCGGATCGATCGAGGTCGATCCGCAGTCGATCTTGCCGAGCTCGAGCACGTTGATGTTGTGGGCGTCGGTGCGCGCCGGCATCACGAACGTGCGCGACGGGTGATCGCCGAACTGCCAGAACACGCGGAACGCGGCGGTCGGCTGGTCGATCTGGATCATCAGGCTGTCGGCGCTCGAGCATGTCCAGCGGTACTGGTGGTGCCAGTACTGGACCGCGCGTGGAGCGGCGGCGGGCGGCTTCCAGTGCGGCGAGACGTCGAACACGGACGAGGGGTAGCGCTCGTCGCGCCGCAGCTCGAGCTCGTCGGCGTGCGTCTCGTAGTCGAGTCGGACCACGTGATCGCCGACCTCGGTGGTGGCGATGATGGGCCCGCGGACCTTGTGCTTCCAGGAATCGACGAGCTGGTCGTACAGGTAGAGCGACCCGTGCTGCGGAATGGTGGCACCGGGTGGCGTACCGACCCACTGCACCCTCGCGCACTCGGCGTCGGCGCGAGACGAGAGGGCCAGCGTGACGAGAGCCAGGATGCCGAGCGCGGCGAGCTTCATGCTCCGAGGACAGAAGCCACCCCGCGTGGTTGCCGGGGCATTTCGCTACGGCTCGCTCCCCGGTAGGCTAACGCTCGAGCGCGGGGGTACCCGAACGGGCCCTGTGCGATCCGCGTGCGCGATGCGACATCGTGATCATGCGAAGCGTGATGCGGTCGGTGGCGAGTGCGGTGCTGCAGACGGTGGAGGAGGTGTTCGTGCGACTCGCGAACTGGCCGCGCGGCACGCGACGGGCATGGGCCCGGTATCGGCCGTGGGACATGCTCAAGGCGAGCCGGATCTCGAGACGGTTGCGCGACGGCGATGCGGTCCTCGACATCGGCTGCGGAACCGGCCACATGCTGGCCCAGCTCGCGTTGTTTCGCGACATCGCGCCGCATGGCATCGATCTCGCGTTGCATCCCGAGCGGTTCCACGAGATCCCGATCTCGCGCTTCGACGGACACGAGCTCGAGTTCTCCGACGACGAGTTCGACGTCACGCTCTTGTGCTACGTGCTGCATCACCTGACACCCGACGAGGCCGCCGCGCTGTTCGCCGAGGCCGCCCGCGTCACCCGTCGCAAGGTCCTGCTGCTGGAGGACAGCATGCCGGAGTTCGGCCTCCTGTATCGCGCGCGCAACCGCCTCCACCGCTTCGAGGCGGGCATGCGTTACGAGGGCTCCTCGACGAGCTACCAGACGCCTCGCGACGAGTCGATGTTCCTGACCCACGACGGCTGGAGCGCCTGGTTGAGGGATCAACCCGGCGTGGCCCGGGTCGACGTCGAGTCGTTCGGCGACATCTCGCAGCACGATCACCACACGTTGCTCGAGGTCACGCTCGCGTGAACGCTAGCGCGACAACACGTGGATCGCCGGATCGAGGGGATCGAGGGGATCGAGCGGATCGAGATCGACCGGCCACCGACCGGCGATCCCGGCGAGCTCGGTGCGGTTCGACACCCCGAGCGCGTCGAGTGCACGCGACACGTGCTTCTTGACCGCGTTGGCCGAGATCGCGAGCAACCGACCGATCTCTGCATTGGTGCAGCCGCGTGCGACGAGCAACGCGACCTCCTGCTGCCGCTTCGTGAGCGGTCGCGCACCGGGCAATTCCTCGTCGTCGAGCTGCGCGATCCGGACGGCCGCGGACACGGCGATCGCGAGCAAGGTCTGGCAAAGATCGACGTCCGAGTCGACGGCCACCCGGATCGCGCCCGCGACCCGGCCGCAGCCCATGATCGGTGCGAGCCAGATCCGGCAACCTTCGATCGAACCTTCGATCGAACCTTCGATCGAAGCCTCGACGACTCGGGGTAGTGGCGTCACCGAGGTGCGAACATCCTCGGCGCGCAACCGTCGGGTCGCGCGTTGATCGAGTGCCGCACCTTCGAACCAGGTAACCGTTCGATCGCCACGAAACACCTCGACTGCCGCGCCGCGCACGTCTCGGGTGCTTCGCAACTCCGCGATCACCGCGGCCGCGAGCGCCGCGACGGTCCGGCAGCCCTGGAGGTCCATCACCGTTTCGAACACGGCGAACGCCGGCCGAACGTCACGGCCGTTCGTAGCTTCGCGTGCCCGATCGGCGCGTCAGGCCGGCACGCCACGGGTCAGGAGGGTCTGCGCGATCACGTGCGGACCGATGTCGAGGCGAGCGACATCGGCCGCACGCACGAGCGCTTCGCGTAGCTCGCCAGCGGATGCGATCCTCGACTCTGGCGCCCTCACCAGGACGCGGCGGACCACGCCCGTGAGTGCCGACGGCATCCAAGGAAGCTCGAAGCGGCAATCGCGAATCGCGACCAACAACTCGAAGTCGGTATTGCGGTCGCGAACCGGGTGCTCGCCCTCGACGAGCATGCACATCACCATGATCGCGGAGAACAGATCGCTGCGTCGCATCGGTCGCGATGCCGAACATCTGCTCCGGCGACAGGTATCCCAACGTCCACAGCCCGCGTGGACGCGGTTCCGGCGAGCGATAGATCGGATCCGGCATCGCCTCGAGGTCGGAGCGCGCCATCCCGAAATCGATCAGCGTGACCGTGCCGTCTTCGCGAACCACCACGTGCTCGGTGTGGATCCCGCCGTGCACGATCCCGCGACCGTGCAGGGCCTGCAGGGCGTCGCAGAGCTGGATCGCGACCGAAACGGCAAACGCGGTCCCGAGCCGGTAGTCGTTGTCCCGCGCCGCGCGCACGATCGTACCGACGCCGGTACCGGCCCACTGCGTGACCAGGGCGCGGCCGTTTCGGGTGGTCGCCTCGCCGACCAGCCGCTGGACATTTGGATGGTCGAGCCGGGCCAGGATCCGATGCTCTCGATCGAGGATCTCGCGCGCGTAGGCCTCGTCGAGATCGCGCACCATCTTGATCGCGACGCGCGTGTGCGGTGGGAACGCGGCGAGCATCGGCGTGACCACCTCCGCGACGCGCACGATGAAATCGATCTCGCACTGGATCTCGCGGATCTCCCGGTAGTAGCGCGGCGACAATCGGAATACCGCGGGGTCGTCGTCGAGCGGCTCCCCCGCGGTCACGACGAGCGGACGTGCGAGCACGCCACGATCGATCTCGAGGTCGCGTTCGGAGAAGCCGGCGCCGACGAGTGGCGCCCGCCAGCGCTCGACATGCTCGGTCAGCCGCGCTTCCTCGTCGGCCAGATCGATCCGTTGCGCACGGCCCTCGCAACCGAGCGCGAGCAACTCGCCGCGGGATTCCTCGCCATGACCCATCCAGTAGTCCGCGAGGACGCCGCGTGCACTGTCGTCGTCGAGATCGCGCGCGACGGCCTCGAGTAGCTCGCGCTCGACCAGATCCACGGCGTGATTGTAGACCCACCGCCGTCGAGAAGCTCGACTTGCCAGCCCTGGCTGGGGAACCGCCCCTCGACGGCGTGTCTATCGCGATAGACACCGATGCCATCGCGCGTTGGGGGGATCGAACAATCGCGGAGTTCGACTCGTACGGGTGAGCGCTCGAGGACTCACTTCGTATCCACGAGGAGACAGGGTCCGTGCAGGATGCGATGGCACTTCGGCTGCACGGGAGGAAGTCACGAAAGGAACAACAGCCATGACGAAATTCGAGACGATCCCGAACGACCTCCTGATCAACGCGAACGGCGGCGCTCAGACCTGGCGGTACCTCTCGCAGTTCGCGACCGACCGCGGCTTTCACGTGACCTCCACGACCGGTGGTCACCATCTCGGCTGGGCACATCGTGCCGGACACGCGGTCGACGTACGCACGCGCGACCACAGCACCTCGTCGGTCAACTCGTTCATGCGCGATGCGCGCTCGCACGGCATCACGGTGATCGACGAGCGACACGGCGGCAACTCCGCCTGGAGCGGACCGCACCTCCACCTCCAGAAGTGAGGTGAATCCTGTCACCGCTTCGCGGTGCGTCTGTGCGCAGCGTTGATGGCGAATCGTGCAGCCGCACGTCGACGCCTAGCAGCTGACATCGGGAAGCGTGCACGCATCGTCGAAGCTGTGAATCATCGCGTTCACCGCGAGCACGTCCAGCACCAACCCGAGTGCGGACCCCACCAGGATCGCTCCCGCGCTGGGCTCCTCGCGAACGACCGGGCCGCGCGGCGTCTGCACCGTGGTCTGGTGTCTGACAGACGAACCCATGGCACCGCCGATGATCGTGCACCCCGACACGATGGAGGCGAGGGCGAAGAGGGAGAAGTAGGAGAAGAGCGATGTGATGCGACGAGCCATGGTCGAGCTCGAAGCAATGGTCGGACCAGTGGAATTGGATACGTCTTTACAACGATTTAGGGTGTCTCCCGGTCCGAATCGTGGTGGCAAATGTCGAACGTTCCCCGTCACGACGGACGGCGTTCGACACGCAACCCCGTCGCGAAGCCTCTACCCCGCCGCCTTCTTCTTGCCGCGTTTCGCGGCCGGCTTCCGCTGCCGCTTCGGCTTCTCCGCCGGTGGCGGCGCCGATGCGTCGCGCGGTGCGAACGATGGAGGATTCGAACTCGCTCAGCGTCGAGACCGACGCGGCGTAGCCGAGCTTCGAAGCGGCGTGGAACACCGAGCGCAACGCGACCTGGGATCCCGACTGCACCGCGAAACCGGCCGCCCGCGACAGCGTGTCGGTGATCGAGGTGGCGGGTGCCGAGGTCTCGACCAAAAGAGGAACCAAGGCGTGCGTGATCGTCCGGGCCGCCCAGTCGGGTCGACCATCGCTCTCGTACCGAAAGATCGCGTGCGCGAGATATCCGCGCAGCAACTCGGGGCGCTTCTCGGTCGCGAGCTCTTGGGCGTGCGCGAGCAGCGCACACTGGGCGATCCCGAACGCATCGTCGAGCGCCACCATCTTGGCGTGTGCCGCTTCCAGGTGTTCGGCGCTCGGGTCTGCCGCCGCGCGGATCAGTGCGTGAACCGCGGCGTGTTCTTCGGTTCCCTGCGCGAGCTCGGGTTCGAGCATGTCGAGGAGCGTGCGCACGCGCTCGGCCCCGTACCGCAGCGCGGTCGCGGCGAGCAACAAGCTCGCGTCGAGCGACTCGGCGGCTCCGACCTGCTTGAGCAGCTTGCGTGCACGTTGCGCGATCTCGAACGCCGCACCGTGACCGGTCCCGGTCGCGACATAGGCGTGGCCCAGCATCAACAGCTCGATGCCCGAGAGGTCCGGCGTGTGGGCGATCTGCTCGAGCGTCTGCGTGACGACCGTGCTCGCGCCCGCGATCGCTTGCCAGGTGACCAGCGAGAACAGGCCGGTGTCGACCGCCTGATCCTCGAGTGCGCGCACCGACAGGATGCCGAGTGTGGGCGCGGTGGGTAGCTGACTCACCGGCGGCGGCAGCGCGAGCACGCGATCGGTGATGTCGTAGTTGTCCGGCACCTGCCAGATCGCAGCGAGTTGTTCGACCACGATATCGAGCGTATCTCCGATTTCGTCTCGATGCGCCTGCCCCGGCCACTGGTTAGGGGCGCGCGAGCAGGCAACGAAACCAGCCACTGGCGTGGATGCTTCCATCGGGCTGACGGAACGCGGCGATCGCCTTCACGTAAGCCTGGGTGACCGAGTCCTCGCCTGCGCGCTCGATCGCCCGGATGGCGTTACCAGTCGAAGATAACCCGCGCAGCGCCGCCGCTTCGTCGGCGTAGATCCACGGGCTGTCGACGTCGAACATGTCGACGGGCTCGAGTCCGGCATCGGTCGCGAACCGGCGCAGCGCGGTCTCGTCGGACAGCGCGAACGGGCCGGGTGCACCGGGCGGCGGCGGCGGCAACAACGGCTGGAGTGCCATCACCAGCGCGGCCGCTCCCATCCCTTCCGGATCGCCGAACGTCATGATCGCGACGAGGCCGCCGCGCTTGGCAACGCGCCCGGCTTCGCGAAGCGCAGCCACCGGGTTGCCGGCGTACTGCAGCGAGTTGAATCCGGTGACGACGTCGAACGACTCGTCGGTGTACGGGAGGTCTTCCAGATCTCCTTGCCGGAAGTCACCTACCGGCACCCGCGATCGCGCGATCGACAGCATGGCCTCGGCTGCATCGATCCCCGACACGTCTGCGCCACGTGCGGCGGCGAGCTCCGCCGCCATCCCGGAACCGCAGCCGACATCGAGATAGCGCGTCTTGGATCCGACGCGGGTACGCTCCAGCACCGCTTCGAACACCGGCAGCACCGTCGCCTCCTGGAAGTCGGCCCAGTCTCGCGCCCTCTCTCCCCACAGACGCCCGTGTACCGTCGACGTTCGCGGTTTGTCGTCCATCTTCGCGGACCCTAGCACCAGCGCGACAACTCGGTGTAATTCGGGGACTTTTGCCCCAGGCAGAGATTCCGCCCGTCGATGCGTAACCAACTCTTGACATATCTCGCGACGATATGTAACCACTCGCTTACGCATGAAGGCGCCCGATCCACAGCTGCTCGACGCGATCTTCTTCGCGCTGTCGGATGCGACACGCCGCGCGTTGCTCGATCGGCTACGCGGCACCGAGCAGACCGCCGGTGCGCTCGCGAGCGGCTTCGCGGTGACGCGGCCGGCGGTGTCGCGACACATGCGAATCCTGCGCGAGGCCAAGTTGGTCGAGGAACGACGGCGCGGGCGCGAACGCGTCTACTCGCTCGTCCCCGACCGACTCGAGCTCGCCACGCGTTGGCTCGAGGAGTACCGCGTGTTCTGGGCCGCCCGCCTGCATGACCTCAAGTCGTTCGTCGAGTCGCTACCCGACGACGAGCCACCTCCCACACGAAAGAGATCCCGACGATGACCTCGATCCCGTTCCACGCCGAGCACTCGCTTCCCGTCGCGCGCGATATCGCGTATCGCGCCCTGTCGTCTCCCGATGCGCTCGCGCGCTGGTTTGCCGAGAACGTGCGCGGTGACGTCGCTGTGGGTGCGGAGCTCTCGCTCGTCGGCCGCGGCGTCCTCGGTGGTGATGCCAAGCTCGCGATCACCGCAGTGACACCGAACGAGTCGATCGCGTTCGAGTGGACGCTCCTCGGCGTGCCGACGAAGGTACGCTGGTCGCTCGCCGACCACGAAGGCAAGTGCAAGCTCGCCATCGATCACGACATCGCGGACGCCGATGCGTTGCCGTTCGCCAACCCGCGCCACGCGATCGACGATCTGTGGCGACTCCACGCCGGCAACCTGTCGGCGCACCTCGGTGGCGAGGACGCGGTGCTCGTCGACTTCGGTGCGCGCGAACAGGCGGTCCGGGTCTCGATCGAGATCGCGGCCCCGCCCGAAAAGGTGTTCCGCGCGCTGATGGAGCCCGAGCTGATGAATCGCTGGCTGCACGGCACCGCCGAGGTCGACGTCGCCGCGCGCAGCTACTCGTACGGCTGGAGCTACGACATCGAAGACCGCAAGGTCGCCGGCGGACCGACCAAGATCCTCGAGCTCGTCGAGAACGAGCGCCTGGTGACCGACTGGCCCGACTGGCGCGGCGACCCGGACAAGCCGCCCACACGGGTGACGTGGTTGCTCGAGCCGCTCGATGCCGGCGCACGCACGCGGGTCACGATCGTCCACGACGGCTTCGCCCACGCGGTCGATCGCAGCGACTACCAGCAGGGCTGGGGCTACTTCGCGAACGGTCTCAAGACCGTCGCGGAGGCGCCGCCCGAGAGAACATGACAGGAAGACTGTCACGATCGCAACGGCGGGGCTTTGCGCGCGCGTCGATCGGGTGACAGTTCCGGACCGGCCATGGCGACAGCAACGGAGATGATGGTGCGGCTCTCGCCCGAGAGTCGCGTCTGCATGATCAGCGACCTGCACCTCGGCGACGGCGGTCCATCCGATCCGTTCGGTGCCAAGGACGATCGCCTGCGAGCGTTTCTCGACCGGGTCGCCGTCCGGGCCGACGCGCTGGTGATCGTCGGCGACGGCTTCGACATCGCCCAGGCGTGGTCGATGGAGCGCATCCTCGTTGCACACCGGACGGTGATCGAGGAGCTCGTCGCGTTGTCGCGCACGATCGACGTCTACTACCTGCGCGGAAACCACGAGGGCTCGCTGGCGGAGCTGCGCGCGGTCCCGCTGCGCTACGCGCACCATCTGATGATCGGCGACCGGGTTCGCGTCGAGCACGGTAACTCGTACGACCCGCACAACCTCCCGGGCGATCGCGGTGCGTTCTTCGCGGCCCGCGCGCACGCACTGATCGAGGCGATGATCCGTGCGCCGGTCCGGATCCCCATGCGCAAGCACTACCGATGGAGTACGCGGCTCGGGCACTGGCTGTTCTACCGGTACGGCCAGTGGCAGGCGCTTCGCGGCCGCATCGATCGCGCGCTCGGACGCGACGAGCGCGCGCGCGAACGACTCGAGTTCCTCGACTACTGGGGCCGTGGCGAATGGGGCGATCCACACGGTTTGCTCCGGGCGGCCCCCGCCGCCCTCACCGCGACCGCGTCCGACGTGCTCGTGTGCGGACACTCGCACCAGCCGGGCGTGGTCGAGCTCCCCGAAGGCACCTACGCCAACACGGGTTCGTGGACGTTCGAAGACTCGACCTACGCTCTCTACGAGGATGGACGGATCGATGTCCGGCGCTGGCCCGACGAGATCTCGATCCGCGACGAGGAGTACCGCGCGATCCTCGACGCCGACGGCGACCGGTCGTTCTTCGACTGGTGGGCCGCGCACTACCGTGGGTTCTTGCGCTACGACGTTTTGGGAGGCTGATCGCCGTCGAGATCACACGGCCTCGCGCAACTCGTGCATCGACGTGCGCCGGCGATGTGATCGTTGCGCGAAGCGGCCTGCCAACCCACCGCGGAGCTCGCACGTCCGATGCAAGGCTAACGGGTATGAGTTACCCGACCTACACAGACTCTCCGCACAAGGGGCTCACGATCCCGATGTGGGCGCTCATCTTCTCCGTCGTGTTGAGCGTGGTCGCGAGCTACCTGCTGATCCATCAGGGGAACTTCGGATCGTAGTCACGATCGCGAGGATCAGCCCATGGCCTGCACCATCGCCCGCATGTGATCGATCACGTGCGTGTGCGCGTGCTGTGGGCTGAACATGTCGATCAGACTGATTACGAACGTCGAACCGCGGAACGCTCACGTTGCCCGATCGGCTGGGGGTGCCATCACCGCGGCTGCCACGTACAACCCGGCGGCCAGGAGGATCGCGTGGCTCGACCCCACGACCCGCAGGGCGAGCACCGCGACGATGCCACCCGCTACCGAGGCGGCGCCGTTGATCGCCCACAAGCTCGCGATCCGACCGGCCGGCTCGCCGTGATGCGCGAGCAGGGTCGGAAACGGACTGCCGATGGCGAGCCCGACGGGCGCGAGGAGCGCAGCGATCACGAACATCCGACCGGCATCGCTCGAGATCGCGTCGAGCCACGCGAGATCGCGCACGAGAAACGCGGTCGCGCCAACCGCGAGTCCCGCGGTCAGACATGCCCACGTGACGCCACGGTCGAGTCGGCGCCAGCGGCCACCGAGGAGCAGTGCACCGGCGGCGCTCCATGCGAGCAAGCAGAACAGGACGAACGACACCGCGTACAACGTGCCGCCGGCAGCGAGCGTGAAGCGCTGGATCAACGCGAGCTCGACGCACAAGAACGCGGCCCCCACGCAGCTCGCCGCCGCGGCCGGGCGTGCGAACGACAGGGCGTCGCTGCGTCGCTCGGCGACGAGCACCAGCACGAGCCCGATCGCGCACGCGAGGACCCACAGCCGTCCCGGCTCGGCGAGTGCGGTGGCACCGAGCCCCTTGGTGTTCTGGAAGAAGTACGGACGATCGTCGTGAACAGGTGACAGATCGTCCTCGTTGGTCGCACCGAGGTTCGTGCGATCGAGCAGCTGATTCGCGCGCTCCTGCGGATCGCCCGGTCCCCACAACAGCTCCGCCGGCGCACGGTCGAGGCGATCGACCAGGTCGAGTGGCATCGGCGAGGTGCGAACGACCAGCAGATATCGATACGCCGTTCCGGGTCGCGGATCGCGGAGCACGGCGATGCCATCGAGAGCGTGCTCGCGATCGATGCCGAGGGTCTCGAGCGCCTCGAGCACGGTGAGGAGCTGCCGGTACGCATTTCCGGGATCGCTGTGGATGAGGACCAGCACGCCGGTCGGCGTCAGGTGGCGCAGGAACAACCGCACCGCCTCGACGGTGTAGAGGTTGGCCTCCATGCCCGCCGGTTGCTCGTGCGCGTTGCCGGTCAGCGCCAGCGCGAGCTCGACGAGGTCGTAGCGTTCGTCGGTATCGACCAGATACCGGCGCGCATCCTCGATGAACAACCGAACGCCCGGCTGGTGATAGACATCGCCCGCGAATTGTTTCCAGCGGGCCAGCACGCCGGGCATCGCGGGATTGACCTCGACCGCGTCGACGCGCGACGCACCGTAGTGCTTGGCCAACCACACGCTGGCGCCCGCACCGGCACCGAGCACGAGCACGCGCTCGGGATGAAACGCGCGATACGGTAGCGACATCAGCAGTCCCCACGTGTCCTCGAACGCGGCCGCCTTCGCACGCGCTTCCTGCACCATGTAGGTCGGGCTCATCCCGTCGGTGAACACGCCGAGACGACCACCGTGCTCGCCCGGGACGCGATGCACGTCGAGCCGACCGACCGGGCTCCACGCCGAATCGAGGACATCGCTCGACGACGTTCCGAGCTCGACGATCGCCTTCTCGGACCGAGGATCGGAGGCGAGCAGCGCCCGCAACGGTCCGTCGGGCAGCGCCCCCGCCCGTCCGGCAACCAGCAAGCTCACGTGCGCCGCGGCGATCACGGCGATCACGGCCACCGTGCGACCACGGCGTTCGACCAGCACCAGCGCCAACCCGCAACACGCCCAGCCGAGCACCAGCACGACCTCGGTCGGCGACAGCGGCCCGAGGAGACGCGGAGTCGCGAGACAGCCGCTCGCCGCGGCGAACAGATCGATCGCGTAGGTCGCGCGTGCCGCATCACTGCCGCGCGCGGCATACGCGTCCGAGACCAGGATCCCCGCGAGCGCGAACGGGATCAGCGACACGACCACGAGCCCCGGCAATCCCGCGCCGCCGATCGCCGCGGTGGCGAGGACCAGCAGCGACGCCGAGAGCGCCACCACGGCGCGACGAGGATCTGCTCGGCGAGGGAACCGCACGCGAAGCGCCGCGCCCACGCCGAGCCCGAGCAGCGCGATCGATAGCGCGGTCGAGGTCGCGTGCGAGCTGCCGATATACGCGAACAGCCGGGTCGACGCGAGCTCGAGGACCAGCACCACGAACGTGACGACCGCGATGGTCGCAGCGGGGCGTTGATTGCTCGAAGCCAGGTCCGTCAGCGTAGCACGCGCACCGACGACACCGGATTCCTCCGCGAGAGTCGAGCGCGCCGACAGCTACACCACGCCGTGCTCGATCATGCTCTCGCCCATCGACACCACCATGTCCTCGAGCGAGTGCGGCTGCCAGCCGAGCACGTCGCGCGCGTGCTGGTTCGACACGTCCTGGCGCTTGCCGAGCTCCTGCACCGCGAGCTTGGCCGTGCGGTCCCACACCGAGACCAGTCGCAGCATCCACCCGGGTACGCGTCGCGTCGGCACCTTGTAGCCGCGCGGGCGAAACTTGGTGTCGAGGATCCGCGCGATGTCGAGCATCGAGGCGTGCTCGATCGCGAGCACGAACCGCTGGCCCGCCGCCTCCGGCGTGGTCATCGCGGCGAGCTCTCCCGCGGCGACGTCGCGCACGTCGACGACGGCCCATCCGATATCGGGGCAGCCGGGGAGCTCGCGCTTGAGCAGTTTGCGCACGACCTCGCCGGAGGTGCTGAAGTCGGCCGCGAGCACCGGGCCGAGCACCAGGCCGGGGTTCACGGTGACGAGCTCGATGCGTTGGTCTTCGGGCAAGCTCTCCAGGTAGTCCCACGCCGCGCGCTCCGCGATCGTCTTGCTCTTCTCGTACGCGCCGACGTCGTCGGTGAGCTGCGACCAGTCGGATTCGTCGTACGTGCGGCTGCCGTCGCGCGCGTGGCCGTAGAGCACGGCGGCGACCGACGAGGTCATCACCACGCGTTGGACGCGCTCGGCGACCGCGGCCTTCAGCACGCGTAGCGCGCCGTCGCGCGCGGGAACGATCAGATCGTTTTCGTCCTTCGGCGGCTTGGTCGGCAACGGCGACGCGACATGCAGGACGTAACGCGCGCCGTGAACCGCCTCGGCCCAACCGTCATCCTTCATCAGATCCGCCGCGACCAGCTCGAAGCGATCGAGCGCGGCGCCGTGGTCTGCGAGCACCGCACGCACCTCCGGCTCGCGCGCGAGGTTCCGGACAGTGCCGCGCACGCGATAGCCGCCTTCGAGCAGGCGCAAGATCACGTGCTGGGCGATGAAGCCGGACGCACCGGTGACGAGAACGAGCGTGTCGGAGGGGGAAGCGCTGGAGTTGGGCATCGGGGTTTCCTGTTAGAGAACGATGTTCTTCTATATAAGAGACCTACGTTCTTCTGTCAACCAAAGGATGCGATACGATCTCGTAACCAAGCCATTCAACAATAGTATTTGACAGTAATCCCTGGAGGCTCCATAACAGAACGTAGTTCTCATGACACGTCTATCGTTCCAGCGAGCCCGCGAGCCCGAGCAGAAGGAGCTGCGTCGTCGCTCGCTTGTCGATGCGGCCGTGCGCCTGCTTGCCGAAGGTGGGCTCGAGGCCGTGACGCTGAGCGCGATCGCGCGCGCCGCCGATCTCGCCAAGAGCAACGTGTACCGGTACTTCGGCAGCCGGGAGGAGATCCTGCTCGAGATCCTGGTCGACGACGAGCTCGCGTGGGTGGGCGAGCTGGAGCGCCAGCTCGCCCCGCTCGCCGGCACGGACGATCTCGAGACGGTCGCGAACACGATCGCGCGGACGATCGCGGCACGCCCGACGACGTGCATGTTGATCTCGGTCGTCGCGAACGTGCTCGAGCACAACCTCACGCCCGAGGCGGTCGGTCGCTTCAAGCAGCGCGTGCTCGAGCTGTCGATCCGGGTCGGCAACACGCTCCGGGTCGCCGTACCGGCGCTACCCGACGATCGCATCGAGGGTTTGCTCCGCTACCTGCACGCGCTGATCGCGGGGCTGTGGCCGATGGCTCATCCCGCGCCGCTGGTCGCCGAGGCGCTGACCGAACCGCGGTTCGCGAGCCTGCGTTGCGACTTCGAGACCGATCTCGGTGGTGCGGTCGGCGCGATGCTCCGCGGCCTCACCGCCAAGTCGTAGCGCACGCCGTTGCACAATCCCGCAACGCACAGCACCGCCACCAACTGTTTGCACCGCCGTTGTTAGCGGACGCCCGGGGCGAAACGTTGATCCGATCGACAGGAATCGCCGATGCTCGGCACCATGAGGGGAGCTGCGCTGGTCACCGCCTGTACGAGCATGCTCGCGGCGTGTGCCGTCGACGGTCCCGAGCTCGGCTCGACCGAATCGGCCCTCGACATCACCGTGTTCCAGCTCCCGGAGCTGTCGCCGACCGAGCGTGCCGCGATCGTTCGAGACTACGATCGCGTCGATCCCGATGACCTCGTGCCGCGGGGCCTGCTCGAGGACGCGCTCGTGTACTTCGACGTCAACCAGGCCTACATCCCCAACCCCGACTACCTCGTGGTGATCGACTTCTCGAAGTTTTCCGGTGACGATCGGTTCTGGCTCGTCGACCTGGCGACCGGCGATGTCGAGCCGCACAAGGTCGCGCACGGGGATGGCAGCGATCCGGACTACGACGGCTACGCGACCTCGTTCAGCAACGTCGACGGCTCGCACCAGAGCTCGCTCGGGTTCGCGTTGACCGGCGAGATCTACGACGGCACGCACGCCCACTCGATGCGGCTCGACGGCCTGTCTCCCGAGGGCAGCCCGAACGACATGGCGAACACCGCGATGCGCTCTCGGCTGATCGTCGTGCACGAGGCGTCCTATGTCGACGACGACAACACGTCGAAGCAAGGTCGCAGCAACGGCTGTCCGGCGCTCGATCCCTCGATCGAGGTCTCCGTCGTCGATCGGATCCACGACGGCGCCCTGTTCTACTCGGCGCTGTCGCCGCTCGCTCCGCCCGTCGGTCGCGCGGTATGTGGCGACGCTGCGTGCGACGGCGACGAGGACTTCACGACCTGCCCGTCCGACTGTAGCGGTCCCGCCGACGATCCGGGAGACACGACCGACGGCGGCGTCGACGATCCGCCCTCCGAGTCGGGTGGATGCTCGACCGGTGGTGGCGGCGCCGGAACCTTGTTCGCCCTGCTCGGACTCGGCCTCGTGCGACGCCGCCGCTGACTACCAGTCGGACGACGCGCCGCCGCCGCTCGACGAGCCGCCGCCGCCCGACCAGTCCGAGCCGCCCGACGACGACGACGACGACGACGACGACGATGACGTCGACGAGTACGACGTGGAGTAGGTCGTCTCGTACCGGTTGTTGTAGGCCCAGCGCGACGAACCGCCGCCACGGCCGCGCCCGGCCGTGAACCCGATCCCACCGATCAGTGCCGCGGCTCCCGAGAACACGATCGAGGCACCATTCGCACCGTCCACCGTATCGACATGGAGGAGGCCGATGCTCACGAAGATGATCGTCGGCAGCAGGAGCGGGAACCCGATCGCCAACAACAACAGCACTGCGCCGCCCCACCCCTTCTGGACCAGGCGACCGAACGAGATGCCGAACAGCATCGAGGTCGCGCACATCACCGCGTACCCGAGCCACGGCCCACCGCGATACAGCCCGGCGACCGCGAGGCCACCGAGCGCGATCCACACCAGAGCGATCCAGGGCGTCAGGTACCAGGGGAACCCGGTCGTGGGGCGTACCCGCCGCAGCGATTGCCACGCCATCCCCGCCGCGATGCCGACCGCGACGATCAGGAGCAGGTGCAGCCACGACCCGACACCGAACGGCACCGGCTTTCTCGCGAGCGGCCCACCGGGCACGATGTGGTCGACGAGCGCGGTCACCTGATCGATGACCCGCGAGATCGCTCCGCCGTACAGGGACTGGCGCAGCAGCGGCCGCTGGTCGTCGAGGATGCGCTTGGCCTCGTCATCGGAGATCACGCGAGCGATGCCGTCGCCGAGCTGGAGTCGGCTCTTGCGATCGCGGATCGCGAACACGAGCAGGATGCCGTCGTCGCGCTTCGCGCTACCGCCGTGCCACCGATCGAACACCCCCTGCGCGAACTTCTCGATCGAGAGTGGCGCCGTCGAATCGACCACCACGACGGCCATCTGGATCCCGGTCTGGGTGCGCAGCTTCACCAGCTGCGATTCCTCCCGTTCGCGCTCCGCGTCGGACACGTGCTTGCCGATGTCGGTGACGGGCTTGACGATCGTCACCTGGTCCGGTGCGACGGCGAGGGGACGGTCCGTCGGGGCCTCGGAAGGTAACGGCGCGCCGACCGCGACTCCCGCGGTCACGGCGATCACGACCGCGGCTCGCGCGACCATTTCCCACGTCATACCCACGGTTCTAACCCACGCGATCGATTCGGTGGTGTTCGCGGACGCCCTCGTGAACAATGGGCTGACCTGCGGTGGTCTCCACGTGATCTCCGAACCTCCACTCGATGCACCCGACGAGGAATGGCTCGTGTGGGCGGATGCGATGCAACAGATCGGCGATCCGCGCGGTGAGCTGATCGCATTCGCGAACCACCCGAGGCAGCTCGCCGCACACGTGAGGCAGCACGCGAACCAACTGTTCGGCTCCACGATCGGCCACTACGTGCGCGAGGGAACCATGCGCGTGACGTGGCGTCGCGCAGTGCCCGATCTCGTCGAGGTCCGGATCGATCGGGAGTCGAACGGCCCCGCGATGCTCGCGGAGCTGGTCCATTCGCCGATCGCGCCGCGGATGCGGGGCGTGACGATCGCGGCGATCCCGCCACCGCAAAGCGGTCGCCACCAGCTGGAGGTTCTCGACCTCACCCCGACCCTCGGCTGGTTCCGCGAGATGGAGATTCCCCGCAACTGGACCTCGCTCGCGCTGATCGACGATCGCGCACGCGCGGTCGACCACATGCTCACCCGCGACTTCGAGCCCGAGGCCAACCTGGTCACGTTCGGCCCGTTGCCGACGCTGTGGCCCGCCGTCCCGCACCTCGAGGAGCTCCATCTGGTGGTGGCCGATCCGGGTCAGGTCCAGTTCGGCACGATCCGGCTACCCGCGCTGCGCTCGTTCGCGCTCGACTGCCTGTACTGGGCCGAGGGCACGGGGCAGCTCCTCGCGAGGGCGGAGTGGCCGAAGCTCACCTCGATCGCGCTCCGCTTCGTCGAGGACTTCACCGTCAACGATCCCGACGACACCGCCGCGTACCGGCAGCTGTATCGTCACTATCCGCGCCGCGACCATCCGTTCGAGAGCCGGCCGCGCGACTTCGTGGATCGAGAAGACGACCTACGGCCACTGTTCGAGTCGCTGCAAGACGTGCCGCTCGAGCGCCTCGCGCTGACGTCGTTCCAGGACACCAACCTCGTACTCACGATGCTCGAGCAGCACGCGTTCCCCGAGCTACTCGAGCTCGACCTCTCCGATAGCGCGATCGACACCGCGGGCCTCGAACGCCTGGCCGAGAGCCCGCTGCTCGCACAGGTGTGCCGGCTCGTGCTCGAGCGCGTCGCCGCGCCGTCGGCGATGATGTTCTCGTCGCGCAACCTCGAGGTCCGCCACTCGTACGAACCGCGCGCCCCGACGTATCGCTACGTGGTCGGCTGGGAGTGACCGTCACCGATCGAACACCAGATCGATGGTCTCCACGGACCCGACCGCGGCGTAACGAAACGGGACGATCGAGTAGCCGACACCCGAGGTGACGATGATGGTCGTGTTCCCGAGCTGGTAGCGACCGCCGATGTACGGCGTCTCGACCCGGGCCAGCGGCACGTGCCACACGCCGACCACCGGATTGACCTGGCCGCCATGGGTATGTGCTGCGAGTACGAGATCGATGCGATCGCGCATCATCTCCGCGAGCCTCGCGTTCAGCTGGTGGGTGACGACGATCGAGACGTCCGCATCCTCCACCGCGGCGATCAACCGTTCGATCTCGTCGTCGGGTGTCCGCGCCGGATAGCTGTAGGTCAAGAACGCGACCGCGATCGTTCGGCCGTGGTGATCGAACCGCCGCACCTCGTTGTCGAGCATCGCGACACCCCGCGCGCGCATCGCCTCGGTGACCTCCGCGACGCTGCGCTGGCGATCGATATAGGCGAAGTGCTCGTGGTCGCCGAGCACGGAGAACGTGCCGAGCCGACTACGCGCACGCGCGGCGGTCTCCGCGGCCTCGGCGATGTGATCGGGCCCCATGTTGATCCAGTCCCCACCCGAGAGCACGACATCGAGATGCTCGCCGCCGAGACGATCGACGATCGCGCGAGCACGCTCGGCGTCGAAGCTGGCGTCCTCTTGAATGTCCGCGATGAAGCCGATGCGAAACGGCGGCACGGGAGCATCGCCGCGCGTGGCGACGTGGAGCTCGTAGTCTCTCCAGCGCACGTCGCCGCGCTCCCACAGGATCCGGACGGGCGTGTAGATCGCGAACGCCACCAGCGGCACCAGCAGCGCGATCGCGTGCCGGCGCGTCGTGCCCGCGGGTGCGTGCGCGAGCTTGCGACGCACCCACGCCACGGCATCGATCACCAGGATGTACGGCATCGCCTGCGCGACGATCAGGACCGCGAGGAAGAACGGCACCTGCAGGCCCCAGGTCACCAGCGCGTACTCGGGGGATCCCATCCGGTCGCTGCCGACCAGCCGGGTCACCAGGACCGTCGCGAACGCGATCACGGGGTAGCCGTAGAGCAACCACAACACGAGGTAGCCCACCACGCGTCGAGTGCGCACACCGACGCCGAGCGCGGCGAGCGCCGCGAGCAGTCTACGGCGCACGTAGACGCCGACCGCGATCAGCAGCACGAGCGCGATCGCGAGCCACAAGAACCACATCGGATCGAAGGATACGAGGTTTACGCGAACGCGCTAGAACGTGACGATCACGCCGGCCGTGAGCTGGGTGTCGAGCCGCTTGATGGTGTCGGGCGGTGTCCGGTCGTACGCGATCGTGAACCCGTCGGTCAGCGCGATCCGCTTCGACAGCTTGCTGGTCACGCTGAGCTCCCCGAGGATGCGGACATCCTCCGGATCGTTCAGTCGGGGCTGCGCGTACACGGTCTGCACGATCGCGACCTGCGAGCCGAGCTTCTCCACGCCGGTGACGTACACCGAGGCGCGGTGGGCGGTGCTTCGCTGGCCGGCATCGATCGTGTTCTCGCGGCTGTCGAGTTGCTCGACCTCGAACATGTAGGCCGCACCCGCCAGGACGGCGACGGTCTTGCGATCGACGAGCTGGAGCGCTGGACCGGTGCCGACGATCCCCCGGATCGATAGCCGGCGAAACTCGTCGTACTCGTGCTGCGCGAACGCCTCCCACTTCCAACGGCAATCGATCGTGTAGCGGACGCGAAGGTGCTCGAAGGTCTTCTTCGACAGCGTCAGGCCTCGGCTCTCGCCGTAGTCGGCCTTGACCAGGGCGAGCCCGAGCAGCTTGCCGCGACGGAGCAGCACCGCCGCGGTCCCACCGATCTGGAACAGGCTGTTGTTGCCCTCGCGCCAGTCGATCTTGCCCTCGACCTGACCGTCGACGCCGTCCTTGTCCTTGGCCTTCGCGAGCTGGCCCTGGACGTTGACGATCTGCGCGCGTGCTCCGCCGGCGGCGGCGAGCACGATTCCAACAACGACAACAACGCGAAGCATCGCGCGTTTGTATCAAGAGCGCGCATCACGATCAGCTCGCGGTCCGGCCGCGTGCTGCACTGACGACGAACGGATCCGGAACGTCGAGACCCAGCGCCGGATCGTCGAGCGGCATCAGGAACAGCTCGCGGTAGACCCACGCGACGACCGCGTCGACATTCGACCAGCGGGTACCGGCGGCGAACGCCTGGTGGATCCGCCGGTGGAGCTCGTGGTTGCCCGCGGTGTCGGCGGCGAGAGGATCGAGGGGATCGAGGGGATCGAGCGCGACGGCGCGCAGCAGCGGGGCCTCGACCACGTGCTTGGTCATCGCGATCTGGCTCGCCGCGAACGCCGCCGACGGCGCCGGCGGGGGTGTCGGTGGTGGTTTCCGACTCGCGCGTGCATGCAGGCTCCGCAGCTCGTGCGGCGCGGCCCCCGCGAACGCGAACGCCTGCTCCAGCAGCGCGAGGAACGCATCGGGCGCGAACAACCCGGGCAACGCGTCGACCGGCCGCCCGTCGGGATCGAGCACGAGGTGGAAGCTGTTGCCGGTGAGCGTCCGCTCGATCCTGCGGCCGTCACCGAAGTCGAGCGTGACCCGCGGGACCGGCCGCACGGATTCCCAGTGCAACACGAAGTCACGGCGCAGCACGGCATTGATTCGCGGCTCCGGGTACAGCAGCTTGCGAAAGAACCGACTGTTGGCGCACGACAGCTCCTCGTCGAGTCGACCGAGCAAACGCAGCGACAGGATCGGCCGCGCCCGGCGCCGAGCCTCGGCGCGTGCGGCGTCGAGGTCGGTGAACCAGTAGAGCAGCGTGGTGTGGGCGTCGCGTTGTGCACACACCGCGTCGAGCGCGGGTGACGGGCGAGCACCGTGACGGGCGACGAACGCGTCGACACCGGAGGGTCCGAGCTGGCGAAGATCGAGCATGCCCCCACAGTAGGACCCGGTGTGTTAGCGGACCGTAAGGATTCGGGGTCAGCCCGCGCCCCAGCGGTAACCGACACCCTTCACGGAGATCACGATCGCGGGGTTCGACGGATCGCGCTCGATCTTCGCGCGCAAGCCGGCGATCGCGACGTCGATCGCCCGCGTCGCGGTGGCCGGCGACAGCTTCCATACCTGCTCGAGCAATTCGGCGCGCTCGATCACACGACCCGCGTGACGCGACAACCAACGCACGAGCTCGAGCTCGCGCCGGGTGAGCGCGATCGGATCGCCATCGCGGCGAGCGGTGCCAGCGGCGAGGTCGAACGTGCAGCCATCGAGCTCGAACCGCTCGGGAACCTGCGGCACCAGAGCGGCGCGCCGACCGGCAGCCCCGATCCGCGCCGCGACCTGCGACATCGCAAATCCGGCGTCGACGGCATCCGCGGCCCCGACTTCGAGTGCGCGAATTCTGGCCTCGACGTCGCCGAGCCGCGTGAACACGATCACCGGCACCGCCGGATGCTGGCGTTGCAGGCGCTCGGCAAGCTCGACCGAGCCGACGACCACCACGTCGAAGCGTGGCGCCGAGACCGCAACGTGCCCGCGCTCGACGACGTGACCCGCCCGCCGCAGCGTCTCGATCAGCTGGTCACCGACCCGGCCGTTCGCGACGTCGATCAGTACGCGCATGCGTGCTCGATTGTGGCACGCGACGGGCGATCGCGAACTAGAACAGCGGGACCGGAGCGCGCGTGTAGAACTGGTTCGCGGTGCGCCCCTTCGCGTTCTTGCTCGGGTAGTAGCGATACCCGAACACCAGCACGCCATCCTCGAACAGCGCGTGACCGGCGAGCTCGATCGCCCGGTCGTCGGCGCCAGATAGCGAGAAGTCGATGTCGGTGATGTCCGCGAACCGGTTCGAGTTGACCCGGAACTCGGTCAGGCTCGGGCACGGCGCCGTGATGCAGCGGATGCCGTTGTCCTTGGCGAGCACGGCCACGCCCTCGACGACTCCGGTCGGGCTACGCGGCAACCACACCTGGGTGACGGCGAACGTCGCCCCGCGATCGGCGGCGTCGGGCACGATGTCGCCCTTGAGGATCAGCTCCTCGCCGGCGCGTAGGCGGTTCTCGTACTCGAGGGCGACCGAGTCTGGAAGCCCGGTACCCGACCAGTCGAGGCTATCGACGTAGCAACGCGCGTCGATCTGCCCGCGACCGCAGATCGTGGTCGAGCGGTTGGGCCGCGACACGAAGAACCCACCGCAACGCGCGTCGAAGCTGCACGCACGCACGTCGGGGTCGACGTTGAAGAACCCGAACGCGTCGACCGCATCACCTTTGCCGGCCTCGCCGTCGTCGGGGGATTCCCCGGCGAGCTCGTCGTTCGGAACATCGGTCGTACAGGCGGGAGTCACACTGGCCACGAGGGCCGCAAACATGGAGAGACGCAGCATCGAAATAGGCTCCTAAGCAAACGATTGATGCCGTGGCGCCGTGCAGCGTCCGTGCCCGAAACCGTCGTGCAGAATCGCGAGGAAGCGGTCTGTCGTCCCGGCCAGTCGGCTTGCCAGGCACGTGCAATGACCACTGAGCGTGGTTCTGAAGCGACCCGTGACCTTCCGGCAGGGCTACGATCGTCGTCGCCATGATCGAGGGGCCGGGTCAGATCCAGCGGTTCGAGGTGTTGGGGCACATCGGCACCGGAGGAATGGGCTCCGTGTATCGAGCGCACGATCCCCAGCTCGATCGCGTGGTCGCCATCAAGGTGCTGGCCGGGGCCGGGCACGACGCGGGAAGCACGCTGTCGACCGATGCGACGCTCGACCTACGATCGAGCCCGCGCGTCGACACCAACGGGATGCTGGATGAAGCGCGGATGATGGCGCGGCTCTCACACCCGAACGTGCTGCCGGTGTACGAGGTGGGACTCACCGGCGACGCGATGTTCGTCGTCATGGAATACGTCGAGGGCTGCGATCTGGAACGCTGGCTAGAGCGCGAGCATCCACTCGCAGACATCCTGGCGGTGTTCGCGAACGCCGGACGCGGACTCGCCGCGGCGCATGCGAGCGGAGTCGTGCATCGCGATTTCAAGCCTGCCAACGTGCTGATCGGAAGCGATGGGCGTGTACGTGTCGCGGACTTCGGAATCGCGCGATTGGCAGCGTCGCCGGAGGCGATGGTGCGGGTCGCCGACACCCGAGGAACACCTCACTACATGGCACCCGAGGTGTTTCGTGGCGAACCGGGCACGCAGCAATCCGACGTGTTCGCGTTCTGCACGGCGCTTCGGGACACGATCGGCGAGCGTCCCGAGGTGTCGAAGCGACTGAGAGCGGCCATCGCGAGAGGCTTGTCTCCCGACCCCGCGGCGCGACCACTACTCGTCGAAGTGCTCGCCGCGATCGAGGGTCGGCGCTCGCACTGGCGGTGGGCTGCGGTCGCGCTCGGCGCGGGCGCGGTGGCCACGATCGCCGTGCTCGTTGCAGCCGTCGGGATCGATCGCACGCCGGCGACCGCGACTTGCGATGCCAACCACCCGCGCTTCGCGGTGCCGTGGGACGACCAGCGCCGGACCGAGTTTCGTACGGCGTTCCACGAGCAACGTTCGGCCGACGTGACACGCGCGATCGCGACGCTCGATCGCCGACGAAGCGGCATCGGTGACCTACTCCGTCAGACCTGTGCGGCCACGCGAGACGGTGGGCTGACCGACGAGCAATCGCGTATTCGCCAGTCGTGTCTCGAGCGACGCGCGATCGGATTCGGGGTGGCCCACACCCACATGCTCGCGGACAAGCCCAAGAACATCGATCTGGTCGCGGAGACAATCGCAGATCCCGAGCAGTGCCTCGACCTGAAGGCGCCGCCGATCGTGAACCGCGGTGTGACCGAGGCGCTCTACATCCAGTTCGCGACGTCCATGAAAGGTCCACGCGATCAGTGGGTGCCACGCGCCGATGCGATCCGGCGAGCCGCCGAGCTCGCCGGCGAGGACGAGCTCGCAGTTCGCGCCACCACGCGGATCGGAATCCTGCGACGAACCGGTGACGACCTCGCAGGCGCCAACCAGACCCTGGAGCGTGCCTACCGGGCGGCATTCGAGCTCGGCGCGACGTATCTCGCCACCCTCGCGCTGGTGGAACGCAGCTCCACGGCCCTGCAACGCGGCGACGCGAAGAGCGCGCACAGCCTTGCCGAGCTAGCGGTGGACGGATCGAACAAGGCGCACATCCTTCCGAGAATGCGCGCGTACGCGTACTTCAACCTCGCGCGCACCGAGCTCAGGAGCGGCCACCCGACCGCCGCAGTTCCCCATCTCGACAAGGCACTCGAAGTGATCACGAGCGCGCACCAGCCGTACAAGCTGTACGAGACCCAGATCCGGTTCGATCTGATCAATGCGCTGAGGCAAACGGGCAAGCACGACCAGGCGCTCGAGCTCGCGCAAAAGACGCTCGCGTTCGCGAAGGACGCGTGGGGCGAGCGCTCGCTGCAGACCGCCGAGGCACTCAGCATGCTCGGCACGGAACTGCAGGCGGCCGGGAAGCTGGACGAAGCGATTCGAGATCACCGCGCGGCGCTCGACACCATGGTCGCGGTGTTGCCGCCGGGACGCTCGAACATCACGTCGCAACGGTTCGAGGTCGCCACCGTGCTCGTGGACGCGGGCCAGCTGAAGGAAGCGCTCCGCGAGCTCGAGACCATCCAGACCGAGCTCGTCCGCAACCAGGCGCTGCGCGCGATGGAACCCGCCGTCGACCTGACGCTGGGCCGCGTCCTGTTCGAGCTGGGTCGCTTCGACGACTCGATCCGGATCGAGAACAAGGGATTCGAGGCCACGCTTTCGCAGTTCGGCCTCGATCACCCGGCGACGATCCAGGCTCGGCTCCAGCTGACTTCGCACCTGCTCGAGCTAGGTCACCTCGATGGCGCGGAGCACCACGTGAACGGTATCGAGCGCGCGTACCAGGCAGACGCCAAGGCCAATGCGATCCCACTCGCCAAGCTCCACGGCTCGATGCTCGCCGAGCTCGTGCGCGCCCGCGGCAAGCTGGCCAGAGCCGATCGGATCGCGAGGGCCGCGATCACCACGCTATCGAAGGCCAAAGACCGCGACCCGGCCGAGCTCGTACCCATCTGGCTCGAGGTCGCGGCGATCAAGATCGATCGACGGCGATACCGCGACGCAAACACCGCCCTCGCCAAGGCAGAACAACTCGCACGATCCGACGCGCACGCCGAAACCTGGCTAGCGCTCGCCACCCTGCAACGCGCGCGGATCGAGGCGCGCGCCGGTCACCGGAGAAAGGCCACGAAGCTCGCACGCACGATCAAGCCCGTGCTCGATCGCGAGCACGCGTTCGTTCGCGCGCGCGGGCAGCTCGCGCGCTTGATTGCAGGGAAAGCACCGTAGACCGAGCCGAGGCTGTCGCGCCGTCGCGGAGCTGCCGCTGCGACACCACGTCGGTTGCGTCCAGTGCACTTGGCGTATCACGCGCTTCTAAGTGCAGCGGGTTGTAGTCGCCGCTGATCTCGGCGTACTTCGCGACGTGTTCGGGCGTGAACGTGGTCGACCGGGTCGCGGTCTGACCGACGGCGAGATCGAGAGCGGGCATCGCCCGACGGTAGCCTATCCGGTGACCCCGAACAGTCGGCCCTCGACGAGACATCGCGCGAGCTCGCCGTACACGTCGGGGATCGATCGCCCGGCATCGAGCGCCGTGACGATCCTGCGCGCCAATGGACCGTGCGCGAGCAACGCGTCGACCGTGGGTCCGAGCCCTCGCCAATCGGCGTCGCCGCGGCGCAGCTCGGCCGCCAGCTCGGACCACAGCGCGCCGACCGTGCGCGGGCCGTTTCGCCCGAACGCGGCGAGCACGCGCCCGTCGGCGAGCTCCGCGCACTCGCCCGTCGTGAGCGTCGCCTTCAGGATCGCGACCAGCGCCTCGGTCTCGATCGCGTCGAGCTCGGCGATCGATACCCAGCGCTCCTCGGTCAACGCGCGCACGGCCGCGGTGACGAGCAACGCGATCGCGAGGTCGGCGCGCGGGGTCTCCTGCACGTCGAGCAGCCGGATCTCGACCGCGTCGCGCTGGAACCGAGCGATCGCGCCACGGGCGTTGAGAAACTCGTGCTCGAGCACGCCGTCGGGATCGAGTGGCGTGATCTCCGCGAGGATCGGCTGGAAGATCTTGGCGTCGTACTCGGCGCGCGAGTGCACGACCTCGGGGATCACGAGCCCCATCGCCGACGGGATCCGCGCCTGGTGGGTCAGGTAGACGTGCAGGCGGTTGTCGAGGATGCCGGTCACCCTCCCGTCGATCACCGGCGAGCTCGCAGCCAGTGCCGGCACCAGTGCGAGCACGACGCGGATCGCCGAGTGCAACCGCGCGAACTCGGCATCGCCGGCGAACGGCAGGTTGACGTGACAGCTCTGCAGGTTTGCCCAGCCGTGGCGGCGGCACCCGAAGATCCGATCGTAGGCCTCGTAGATCTCGTGGCTGTCGTGCGGCCACAGCACCGTATCGCGTGCCGGATCCATCGTCGGGTGCATCGCCCCGGGCAGCAGCATCGCGCCGGCACGGGCGAGCTCGGCATCGATCAGGGCGATGTCTTCACCGAACCGCGCGGCCCATCCGGCGAGCGCCGGGGTCGGGCCGTTGGTCTTGAGCTCGATCACGTGGCGCACCAGCTCGTTCGACCAACCGACCGGGCCGGTCTCCTTATCCACGGGCTCGCCGCCGCAGAACGCGCGCAGCAGATCGTCGGCGATCGGTCGCACCGCGAGGGTCTCGCGATCGACGATCATGTACTCGAGCTCGATGCCGTACGCCGACAGGAGCGGCAGCGGCACGCGGTCGGTCATCGCGGCGCTCCGGCTCGCGCTCGCTGCTCCACGCGCGCCATGAAGTACCGCATGATCCGCAGGTACAGCTCTTCCTTGAGCACCGCATCCTCGATGCCGGCATCGATGCTGGGGTTCTCGTTGACCTCGATCACGTAGACCCCCGAGTCGTCGACCTTGAGATCGACGCCGAACAGCCCGTCGCCGTACAGCGACGCGGCCTTGACGGCGTTGCGGACGACCGGCGTCGGGGCCTGCTCGACCGGCACCGTGTCCGACTTACCCTCGAGCTTGGTCGCGCTCGCGGCATCGCGCTTGATGATCTGCCAGTGCGACCGCGCCATGTAATAGCGACAGGCGTACAGCGGCTGTCCGTCGAGCACGCCGATCCGCCAGTCGAACGGCGTTGGCTTGAACTCCTGCGCGATCACCAGCGACGACTTTTCGAACATCTTGTCGAGCTCGCGCTCGAGCTCCTCGCGCGTGTCGACCTTGATCACGCCGGCAGAGAACGCACCGTCGGGCTGCTTGAGCACGCACGGCAAACCGAGCTCGCCCTCGATCGAGGCTCGCTTGCGGCGATGCGCGATCACGGTCTTGGTCGTCGGGATCTTGCTCTTGGCGAGCAGCTCGGCGAGGTAGACCTTGTTCGTGCACTTGAGGATCGAGTTCGGTTCGTCGAGCACGACCAGGCCGCTCGCGCGTGCACGCCGCGCGAACCGGTAGGTGTAGTGGTTGATGCTCGTGGTATCGCGGATGAACAGCGCGTCGAACTGGGACACGCGGCCGAAGTCCTCGCGCCCGATCACCTCGACGGCGAACCCGACCGATTCGCCCGCCTTGACGAACCGCTTGATCGCGCGGTCGTCCGAGGCCGGTTCCGGATCGCTCGGATCGCGGAGGATCGCGAGGTCGAACCGCGGGCGCTGCACCCGCCGCCGCGAGACCACGAACTTGCCGGCGAAGTAGTCGCGCGCGAACTCGACCACGAGCTCGTGGTGATCCTCGGGGATCGCGCGCGCCTCGAGCGCGTCGATCCGGACCATCGTCCAGCGCTTGGTCTTGGAGTGGCGCTTGAACTGGGCCCGCATCATCGGCGCCGGGAACATCCGCGACAGCGCCGCGGCCAGCGCGTCGTGGCTCTTGGCGACGTTGCGGCCGAAGTACACGCTCAGCTCGAAGCGATCCGCCGCGATCGGTGCGAGGTCGCGCTGGATCAGATCGTCGAGATCGTCGGAGGCCTGCGAGATCACCGATTGAGACTTGAGATCCTGCACCGTAGCGATCGTCGGTAGCGGTTTGTGCCCGCGCGCCTCGGCGAGCAACGAGACGTAGTAGCCGCTGCGCTGGTAGCCGAGCGAGCCACACAGGTTGAACACCTTGAGCCGGGGTTCTTCCGCGAACGCCGCGTCGGTGAGGTACTCCACCGCCGACACCACGCGAACATCCGGGAGATCCAGCCGCCAGTCCTTCGGATCGCTGACGACGACGAGCGTGGGAATCATGGGGTTCCGTTCTTGGGCCGGATCACGAGCAGATTGCCGTCGTAGGTCAACACGCCCAGCAAGATCGAACACACCACGCGCTCGATCGGCACCGCGTACACCTGATCGTCACCGAGCGGATGCTCGGCGTCGGGATCCGCGATCGACACCGACCGCGACGCCCGGTTGTAGCCGGCGAGCACCACGAAGTGCCCCGATGGCGTCCCCGCGATGTCGTCCGGCACCTCGTCGGGCGGAATCTCGCGCGGCGTCTGGTAGAGGTAGGTCGACGACAGGCCGGTCAGGATCGGCGCGCCGGCCTCGAGGTAGCGCAGGAGCAGCTTGTCGGAGAGATCCTCGCTGCGCAGCTCGCCGCCGCGCCGCAGGAACTCGAGGTAGCCGTCGGTCGCGACGCCGAGCTTGGGATCGGGCTTGGCGGCGCGTTGCTTCTCCAGGCGCTCCGCGATGTCGATTCCGGGCGTCGCGAACCACGTCGGATCGAACAGCGTCAGGTTGAACGTGTAGATCCGCGCCTCGTACCCGCGGGCGAGCGCGTGGCAACCGAGCAGCACCGCCAGCGTGCCCCCGCCTTGATCGAGGCTCGCGGCCTCGTCGATCACCTGTGCGAGCGGGATGTCGTCGCCGTAGTAGCGATACACCGCGTGCAAGCACGTCGGGCCGCAGGTGGTGTCGTCGGGCTGGGGAAGGATGTCGAGGTGGAGCTTGGCTTCCATCCGAACGGTCGGACTCTGGCACGGTTGCCCGCCGTGCGCGAGGTCCGGCCGCGACGGTTCAGCGCCACCCGCCCCGCTCTCGCGCCGAGCTCACGATCGCATCGAACGTGGCCTGGTCGATGTACTGCGGCGTGTAACTCCCGCCGACCGCGACCAGCTGACCGTAGAACGCGCGCAGGTGGTTGCGCGATCCGCGCGACAGGTTGTCGTAGACCAGCGCGATGTCCGGGTGGCTGGTCTCCTCGATCGCGACCGCGAGATCGCGGAGGTCGAGATCCTCGATCACGAGGCCGACGGTGAGCGCCGCCATCAATGATGGCGATCCACGTCCGACCAGGTCGACGTAGAGCGCCTGGAGATCCGGATCGGTGAGCTCGCCGACGCCGCGACCGGCCGCGGGATCGGGCAGGCCGTAGGTGACGAGCAGACTGCCGACCGCATCGAAGTGTCGTTGCTCGCTGATCTGGATGTTGGTGAACGGCAGGCCGTACGCGTCGAGCGCGATATAGACGTCGCGGGCGAGCTTCTCCTCTTCGCGAGTGAACGCGAGCCGCGTGCGTTCGGCATCCGAGAGCATGGTGTTCGCCCCACCCGTTCCCGTGTCATCTCCTGTTGGTGAGGTGGGGCCTGCGCACCCGAGAGCTGCGACCGAGATCAGTGCGATTCCGAGGTTGTTCATGGCGCTTCTCCTCATCGGGTGAGAGCCACGAGCAGCTCGCAGGGTGCGAGATCGATCACGATCGGTGGCACGCGATGAGCGGCGTTTTGATAGTGAGGCGCGTTACGACACAAACATCCGAATTTTTGGGATAAATCCGGGGCCCGCGCGTAGGATACGTGCGCGTTTTGGGAGGTTACAAATGAAATACGGATGGATTCTCGGCGCCGGTCTCGTGATGGCCGGCTGCATGACGGACGCTGATACGAACGACCAGCTGGATAACGACCAGCTCAACTCGACGCAGCAGGGCAGCACGAGCGAGCTCGCGCCGAAGCACATCTTCCACCCGCGTGGCTACGCCAAGGGTGGTGGGCGTCCCGGTGGTGGTGGCGGTGGCCACACCAAGAGCAATGGCATCGACTACCACGGTGGTCCGGTCATGCTCGGCACCACCAACGTCCACTACATCTGGTACGGCGACTGGTCGGGGAACTCGGCGACGACGATCCTCACCGACCTCGCGAACAACATCGGTGGGTCGGCCTACTACAACATCAACACGACGTATCACGACAGCAGCACGAACATCTCGAACAGCGTGAGCTACGCGGGTTCGACGAACGACAGCTACAGCCGCGGCACGTCGCTGTCGGATAGCGACATCCAGAATATCGTCGCGGATGCGATCGGCGGCGGTACGCCGGACACCAACGCCGTCTACTTCGTGCTGACCAGCGCGGACGTCACCGCGAGCTCGGGCTTCTGCTCGCAGTACTGCGGTTGGCATACGCACGGGACGATCAACGGCGCGGACGTGAAGTACTCGTTCGTCGGCAACCCCGATCGCTGCCCCTCGTCGTGCTCGGCGCAAGAGGCACCGAACGGCAACGCTGGTGCCGACGGCATGGCGTCGATCATCGCCCACGAACTCGAGGAGGCGGTCACCGACCCCGATCTCAACGCGTGGTACGACCGTCGCGGCTACGAGAACGCCGACAAGTGCGCGTGGACGTTCGGCACGACGTCCGGCCCCACCGGCGCTCAGTACAACATGACGATCGGCAACCGCGACTACTTGATCCAGCAGAACTGGGTCAACGCGAGCGGCGGCTACTGCGCCGTCTCGTACTGAGCTCGCGTAGCGACGCCGACTCCTGGAAGTCGGTAGAGTGGCCGTCGTGAACGTCGCCACCACGAACGACGGAGAGCAGCTTCCCTACCGAGTCGACGGTGCCGGTCCGCGCTCTCCGCTCCTCACCGTGCACGGCCTGGTGTCGTCGGTCCATCACTGGGAGCTGTTCACGCCGCACTTCGCGGAGCACCGGCCGGTGGTGAGCTGGGACTTCCGCGGTCACGGCGGCAACCCACCGCCGCGCGACCCCCGCTCGGTCACCGTCGAGCAATTCGCCGACGATGCCGCCGCGGTGCTCGACGCGGCTCATCGATCGCCGGCGATCGTGGCGGGGCTCAGCTTCGGCGTCCAGGTCGCGCTCGAGATCTGGCGGCGTCATCCCGATGCGGTGCGCGCGCTGGTCCTGATCTGCGGCACGCCCGGTCACCCGCTCGATCGGATCTCGCCTTCCCCCACCCTGCGGCGCGCCGCGATCGGGCTCGTGCGATCGCTCGCGTCGCAGCGGGCGATCGCCGGGAGTCTGCTGTCGATCCTTCACACCCGCAGCGGCATCCGGCTCGCGCGCGAGCTCGCGTATCTATCGGGCGGCGCGCACCGCGACGCGTGTCCTCCGTCGGTGCTCGAGGGGCTGTTCCGCCACGTCGGGTCCCTCGATCCCAACGTGATCGCCGGCGCGATCGAGAGCTACCTCGCGCACACCGCCGACGACGTGCTGTCCACGATCACGGTGCCGACGCTGATCATCGCCGGCGATGCCGATCAGCTCACGCCGGTCACCACCGCCGAGCGGATGCAGCGCGAGATCGCGGGCAGCGAGTTGGTCGTGTTTCCGGGCCACAGTCACCTCGTGCAGGTCGAGAAGCCGCGCGAGGTGCATGCCGTGATCGATCGGTTCCTGACCGATCACGGACTGTGAGCGCTACCAGCCGTCGGGCCACTCCATCGTGGCCATCATCGCGGCGAGCGCCTCGCGGCTCTCGGCCTCGACGTGCACTCTTCCGGTCGGGCGACCGAGCGTGAAGTAGTGCTCGGGCATCCACGACGGCGAGCGCCGTCGCTGGTTGGTGACCTCGACCCGTCCGACCTCGTCCTTCTGGAGGTCACGGATCCGGAACACCCCTTCCTGTTCGACGATCGCGACGCGGGGATGCGGTGACCCGAGATAGATCGGAAGCGAGCTGCTGGATAGGAGCTCGATCGCATGTTCGCGACCGGCAGGTACGACGGAGGCCATTGCACGATGGTGCCACGGTGCAGATGTCGGATAAGGCGACGTGACCCGAGGAACCGCCGGTCTCCGACGTAGCGCACCGCGTCGTCGCACTCCGGATGTCTCGGGGACCTCTCGGGGACCTCTCGGGGACCTCGGTCGCTGTCAGACCCCTGCGGTATGGAACTCGATCATGAATCGGTTTCCTCGCGGCTCGTTGCCGCCCGCCGAGTACGAGAGCCTGATGGCCAAGCGGCCCGCCCCCGGCGAAGCGCCGAAGTCGAGCTGCGATCTGTCCACCACCTGCCCCACCTGCGGCACGGTGATGCAGCCGGAGCACGCACACTACCGGTGCGCCAAGTGCGGCTACCGCGACTCGTGCTGTTTCTGATCGAAGAGTAGGGTACCCGGCGTGCCCGAGCTCGCCGACCTGATCACCACTGTCGACATCGCCCTCGCAGAGACCGAGCGCGAGTACGCGCAGATGCCGTTCTTCATCCGGCCGATGATCAAGCGCGGATTCACGAAGCGGACGGGACGCGATTTCGCCACGTGGCACGCCCTGCTCGCAGAAGCGCGGCGTGGCGAGCCACCGGCCGAGCTGGCCGAAGCCCTCGACGCGCTCGCCGAGCACTATCGCGGTGCTCCGGCACGTGCTCGCCGCGGAATGGGAGCCAGTGCCGCGCAGCTCGCGATCGTCGAGCAGCGATCGCGCGCGCGCGCCAAGGCCGCCGCCGCGCTCCGCGCCGCACTCGCCGCCTGATCTGTCACTCGCCGACGCTGACGTAGCGCTGGTCGTCCGGATCGTCGCTCCACGACGTCTTCTGATCGCGCGCCGTGACCTCGACCCCCGGAAACGCCTTCTTCACCTTCGCGAGTGCCGACTTCGAAACGAAGCTCTTGTCGAGGTTCAGCCGCTTCAGCTTTGGCAGCCGCTTGGCCTCGACCGCGAGCTCCATCGCGTCGCTATCGTCGAGCGTGCCCATCGACAGATCGAGCGTCTCGAGCTGCGCGGCGATCGGCGACCGCGGCACCAGCCGCACGAAGTCGGTCATCATCTCGCCATTGCACAGCCCGAGGTGACGCAGCCGCGGGAACACGACCTTGGTGCCGATGCGCTCGAGCTCGCGGAACTCGGCACCCATCTTCTTGCGGATCCTGACCAGCCGGACCTTCGTCGGTTCTGACTTCGGGCGACGCTTGGTCTTGGTTGGCATCGACCCGCAGCGTAGTGCAGTCACCGCGATCGTGCGGTTCGGTTGGGGCGATTACGTGATCGGCTCGACGAGTAGTCGCGGCGAGGTAAATCTCGCCATCGACCTGTGACATGCTGCGGGCTCGGCGATGGAAGACGTGGGGAAAGACGAACCGGCGCGGATCGGAGAGGTGATCGAGGGGCGCTACCGCGTTCTGCGGTCGATCGCACAGGGGGGGATGGGCTCGGTGTTCCTCGCCGAGCACTGGCTCATCAAGCGCAAGGTCGCGCTCAAGATCCTGCATCGCGAGTTCGCCGCCGATGCCGACATGATCCGGCGGTTCATGAACGAGGCGCTCGCCGCCGGCACGCTCGGTCATCCCAACATCGTCGAGTCCACCGACATGGGCTTCACGAAGGACGACCAGCCGTACATCGTGTTCGAGTACGTCGAGGGCAAGATGCTGTCCGACGAGGTGTACCGTCTCGGTGGCCTGCCGCTGAAGCGGTGCCTCGAGATCGCGCTCCAGATCGCGTCCGCCCTCGGCGCCGCGCACGACGCGTCGATCGTGCACCGCGATCTCAAGAGCGACAACGTGCTGATCACCGAGCGCCCCGACGGGACCGATCGCGTGAAGGTGCTCGACTTCGGGATCTCCCGGTTCCTGACGTCGCGCGAGAACACGCAGGTCGGCGCCGGCATCGTCGGCACGCCCGAGTTCATGGCGCCCGAACAGATCACCTCGCCCGACGACATCGACAAGCGCGCGGATGTCTACGCGCTCGGCGTGGTGCTGTACGAGATGCTCGCCGGTCGGCTGCCGTTCGTGATCGGCGACCCGACCGAGCCTCCGCGATCTCGCAAGTACGACCTCGACCAGTTCCACGCGCTGTTCCACCGCATCGTTGGCGATCCCCCGCCGCCGCTGAACGTGCCCGACGCCCCCGAGGGTCTACCGACCGTCGTCGGTCGGATGCTGGCCAAGAAGCCCGCCGACCGGTTCCAGTCGATGACCGAGGTCCAGGCCGAGCTCTCGCACCTGGTCGAACGGATCCGCACCACCAACCCGATCGTGGCCAGGCCGCGAGCGATGACCGCGCCCGAGCTGGCATCGATGTCCGATGTCACCCTCAGCCGACACCAGCTCGCTCCGGAGGAGGTCGCGCGCGAGGTCAAGATCCTCGGCAAGCGGTGGCGGCTCGACGGCAACGATCTGGTGCTCGAGCTGTACTCGCGCAAGCTCGCGAAACTCGCGGCGGCAGCCCAGCAGATCGCCGAGGTCGCCGACGACATGGAGCACGATCCGTCGATCGAGCTCGCGCTTCCCAAGCTCGTCGTGACGATCGAGCCGTACGACCACGCGAGCTCGATCACCGTGATGGACCTGGTGCTGGCGGCCCGCGTCGAGCAGTGGCTACGCGATCACTGGCAACCGGATCCGTAGCGCGCTCACATCCACCTACCGCGTGTGTGATCTTCCGGGTCTCGCGTCTCGCGCGAACTTGGCCTGCGAAGCGAACGCGGTTCGAGTACCTTCCCGCGCATGAAGTGGTGGGTGTTCGCGTTTGCGGTGATCACGGCTGCAGGGTGTTCGTCGGATCAGGCATGCAAGGTCGATGGCGACCTCGAGCCGACGTACCGACTGAACGCACCTGGCATCGAGGTCGAGATCTCGACGGATCCGTATCAGGTCCACGTGATCGACGGCTCCGGCACCGAGGTGCTGACCACCGGCGACGGTGCGGACGGCTACGCACCCGCGAGCTGGGCGACCGGCAATACCTATACCCGACCGTTCCCGACGCCTGGCTACTTCCAGTTCGATGCGGTGCTCGATCCGTGGCGAGACTTCGAGGTCGTCGGCGCCGAGAGCGTGACACCGACCTCCGTCGTGCTCCGGCTCCACGAGGTCGGCAACGACGACGCGCCGTGCGTGAGCGTGGCATACACGGTGCGCGACTCCACGTTGCGCGTCGAGGCGCGCGTTCTCGACGACACCGTCCCGCGCGCGTGGAGCACGGGCTTCGCGACCACGCCCGACGAGGGCTTCCTCGGCTTCGGCGAGCGCTTCAACAAGACCGACCAGCGCGGCAAGGCGATCTACTCGTACGCGGAGGAAGGCGGCATCGGCACCGGCGAGGGCATGATCGCGGGACCCGACAACCCGTACCCGTACGGGGAGGCGATGACCTACTACCCGGTGCCGTTCTTCGTGTCGACGCACGGCTACGGGTTCTGGCTCGACACCACGTATCGCAGTCAGTTCGAGCTCGCGACCGAGCGTGACGACGCGTGGCGTGCGTGGGAGGTCGGCCCGACGCTCGCGTACGAGGTCTACACGAAGATCCCCGACGATCCGCGCCCGTGGCCGTACCAGATCATCGACCTGTTCACCGCCGCCACCGGGCGCCCGATGACGGCGCCTCCGTGGGTGTACGGCCCGCGCCGCAGGATCGGTCCGTCGTCGATGGCCAACGGCGTCACCGAGGATCGAGCGATGCGCGATGCCGACCTCGCGATCACCGCGATCGACGACGCCGTGCACTTCTATCCCAACGGTTCGCACATCGGTCGCGAGGCCGAGCTTTCCGCGTGGATCGCCCGCGCCAACGCACTGGGGTACCGGGTCAACGGCTATTTCAACTCGATGATCAACCAGGCGCCCGATAGCCCACTCGCGTCGCGCGCCGACGAGGGCGTCGCCGACCACTACTTCTTCCAGAACACCGACGGCGACTATCCCAACGTGTTCATCCTGACGGGCGGCAACTGGATCGACCTCTACGTCGTCGACTTCACGTCCGACGCCGCGAGCGCCTGGTACTCCGAGTCGTTCGACTGGGCGACCGACCTCGGCTACTCGGGCTGGATGTATGACTTCGGCGAGTACGTGCAGGCCGACGTGGTCGCCTCCAACGGCATGTCCGGCGAGGAGCTCCACAATCTGTACCCGGTGCTGTACGCGCGCACCGTCCACGATCACATGGAGGCCGGCCCGCACGCCGGCGATTGGCTCGCATTCATGCGTAGCGGCTACACCGGCTCGTCGGCGTTCGTGCCCGCGATGTGGAGCGGCGATCCGGCCGCGTCGTTCGAGGACTCCGACGGACTGCCGAGCATGGTGCGCGCCGGCATCAACGTCGGGATCTCCGGTGTCCCGAACTTCGCCGGTGACATCGGCGGATATCACTGCGTCGAGGATCACGCGGAGGCCGCCGACGGCGAGCTGCTCGCGCGCTGGATCGAACAGGGCGCGCTGTCGCCGGTCATGCAGGACCAGAACGCATGCGTCGGCGGCGATCCGTCGCTCAAGGCGAACATCTGGAATTCGCAGGACGCGCAGGATGCGTGGCGAACGTACGCGCGGCTCCACACCCGGCTGTTCCCGTACCTGTACACGCTCGGCAAGCAGGCAACTGCCACCGGTGCGCCGATCATGCGGCACGTGTTCCTCGAGCATCCGGACCGCCCGGATCTCGCGGGCGAGGACACCGCGTATTACTTCGGCCCGGCGCTGTACGTCGCGCCGGTGATCGAGCGCGGCGCGCGCGACAAGACGGTCGACCTCCCCGCCGGGGACTACCTCGACTGGCAGCGCCAGACGCTGGTCGAGGGTGGAACCACCGTCACCCTGCCCGCTCCGCTCGACACGTTGCCGCTGTTGCTCCGCGCCGGCTACCTCGTGCCCATGCTCGATCCGACGATCGACACGCTGTCCGAGGAATCCGATCCGGACATCGTGTCGCCGGCGGATGTCGCCGATGTCTACGACGTGGTCGGTTTACTGTCGCCCGATGCGCCGACCGCCTCGTTCGAGCTCTACGACGGCACCACGCTCGAGGCGACGTGGAACGGCGGCTATGCCGACCCCGCGCTCCAGCAGGTCAACACCGATGCGAAGCTGGCGACGTGCGATGCGTGCTTCCGCCGCACGCAGATCACGCCGAGCCTCGATCGCGTGCAGATCAGCGTGTCCGACGGCACCACCGTGGCCGGCGGGCTCTCGATCACGTCGGCCACCGGCCGCCGTGTTCGCTGGGACCTCTACCTGGTCTCGCCCTGATCAACCGGCCTGGATCGCCGCGCGATCTTCATCGGACAGGGAGACGTTCAGCGACAGCTGCACGATCGAGACGCCCATCGGGCCCACCTTCTCGTTGGCCTCTGCTCGCACCTTCTCGGACAACCCCGTCGCGTCGGCGAGCGTCTCGGCCAGCGGTGCCGTGGCGACGTGGAACTTGCTCGCATTCACGATCTGACTCCCGACCCAGCGCTTGAGGCCTTCGTCGTCGGGGCTGTTCGTGTTGACGAACTGCGTGATCAGCTTGGTGGCATCCGTCACCTGCAGCACGTAGTCCCCGAACACGCGCGGGCTCACACGCGCCTTCGACGCGCGGTCCATGATGGTCCCGACCGTTCCCCCGGCCTTGATCCCGGGGATGGGGGTCGACTTGACGAAGAACGCCTCGAGCCCCGCGGCCGGTGCGTTGTAGTGACCCGGCCCGGCGATGTTGGTCATCTGTCCCTGCTGGAACATCACGACCACGTCGCCCTCGTTACACATGATCGTGTCGGTGGCGGTGGTGGGGTTGGGGACCTTCTCGACGATGCGGCTCGGATCGGTACGCTGGATCATCGCGGTCGATTGTGCCTCACCACAGGCGACCCGTGCGCCACTCGCGGAACAGGATCGCGAGCAGGAACAGCGCGCCGATCGCGACACCCACGATCGACGCCCAGATCACGACCTCGAACAGCCACGCGGGAATCATCATGCCGGCACCTCGTTTCCAGTGTTCGCGGTTCCCTCGTCCGGCCGCTCGAGCTCGCCGAGTGACGTCCACGAGAACTCTCCGGGCCACAGCCACGATCCGACGACCACGATCAGCATCGACACCGTGGCGCCGACGAGTGCCGCGGTGAAGAACCCGATGATGAAGTAGCAGGCGAGCCCCGCCGCGGAGCCGAGCAGCATCGCCAGCGTGGCGGCGACGCGGTTGACGCGCTTGTAGTACAGCCCGGCCCCGATCGGCCAGATCGTCGACGCCACGAACGCGCCGGTGAGATTGAGCACCTCACCGAGGGTGCCGAGTCGCGACCAGCATACGATGATCGTCAACAGGCCGAGACCGAGCACGACACCCTGCGATGCCCGCCGCAGCTCGCGCCCCTTCGCCCTGGGGCGAAGCTGGCGGCGATAGATGTCCTCGACGAGAAGGTCGGCCGTGGCGACGAGCAGCGAGTCGAGTGACGACGCCAGCGATGCCAGCACGACGATCAAGATCATCGCGGCGCCGAACGTGCCGAGGCTGGATCCGACGACGAGCGGACCCACCATGTCGAGCCGCGGCACGTTGAGCCCCATCACCGGTCCGGCGAGCGCGATCGCGCCAGCGACGATCGGCACCGGGATCCAGGCGAGACCGCCGTAGAAGAACGCGCGGTGGCCGACGCCGTCGCGGAACGCCAGGGCGCGCGACCACCACACGTTGCTGTGGAAGATCTCGCCGACGCCGAACAGCAGCTGGTTGAACAGGAACATGATCGACGCCGGCATCAGCAGGTTCAGGAGCTGTGGCCGATCGACGGAGAGCTGTTCGTGCACCGTCGGCGCCGGCACGACGACGAACACGCCGATCGCGACGACCACCAGGCCGATCAGGATCATCACGCTCTGGATGAAGTCGGTGCCGATCACGGCGTGTAGCCCACCGAGCATCGTGTAGGCGACGCACACGACGATGATCACCAGCATGCCGGTGCGGTAATCGATGCCGGCGAGCGCCTCGAGCAGCGTACCGCCCGCCATCCCCATGCTGACCAGCCAGCCGAGCGCGTAGACGAGCGAGATCACCATGAACACGCGCCACGCCCATTTGCCGTACCGCGTTCGCACGAAGTCACCGCTCGTGTAGCCACCCGGCATCAGGCGTTTGATCCGGCGCGCGAGCGGCGCGAACAGGATCAACCCGATCGCGGCGAGCGAGTAGCCGAGCATCCCCCAGACGCCGAGCTGGTAAGCGAACTGGGGGGCGGTCATCGTGGTGTTGGTCGTCACCCACGTCGCCATCGCGGTCGCCGTCCCGAGCGCGAGCCCGACGTTGCGGCCTGCGAGCACGTGGTCGTCGTACGACTTGCCACGCTTGCCCCAGTACCACCCGAGCCCGATCCACAGCAGCGCGAACCCGATGAGGATCGCGATACCGAGCCAGATCGGAAGTGCCGGCCCCGACGTCACGCGCGGTCCTCGCGCGTGCGGCGATCACCGATCCGCAGCATCGTGATCGTGGCAATGAACACCACGGCGCCGATGCCGGCGAGTCCGAACGCGAGCGCGAGCGAAGGAGGATCGACCTGTACGGTGCACGGCTTGCTCCACGCCCCGACGGATCCGTCGTCCTTCACGATCCCGGCGCGATACTCGTATTTCCCGGCGGCACGACCAGTCACCGTCGTGCCGGTGTCGGGCCCGTCGTAGAGCACCAGGCCGTTCTCCTGGAGCTGCCAGTGCGACCCCGTCCCACTCCACTTCAACGCGTACGCACCGTCATTATCCGAGCCGCCGGGGCATTCCAGATGCGGCTCCGTCACTTGCTTTGAGTACCAAACATTGGTACCCAAAGTAAATGTGCGGCATCGGGGGAGTGTTTAACCGAGACCGCGATCGTCGAGTCACCCGCGAGCAGTTGCTCGCGATGGGGGCGATTCAGGAGCACCGCGGACCCGACGGCTACGATGCGTGGTCACTCGACGACTGCGGTGTCGGATTCACCCACGTTCGACTCTCGATCGTCGACCTCGATGCCGACCGAGCGCGCCAGCCGTTCTGTTCGGCGAATGGGCGCTTCCTGTGCGTGTGCAACGGCGAGCTCTACGACTATCGCCGACTGCGTGCCGACCTGACCGCACGCGGGCAACGGTTCCGCACCAAGAGCGATAGCGAGTTGATTCTCCAGTGCGCCGAACGCCACGGCTTCGAAGGTGCGCTCGAGCATCTGCGCGGAGAGTTCGCGTTCGCGCTCTACGATCGTCAGACCGATCGCCTCGCGCTCGTGCGCGATCGGTTCGGCGTCAAGCCGCTGTACTACGCGGTGACGCCGAACGAGGTGGTGTTCGGTTCCGAGATCAAGGCCGTGTTCGCGCACCCGGGCGTGCCTCGCGCGATCCCGTCGCGCGGGCTGCTTCACCAGCTGATGCAGACGATGGTGCCCGGCACCACCGCGTTCGAAGGCGTGCGCGCCGTCGAGCCCGGTCACGCGGTGATCGTCGAGCGTCGCGGCGGCCGGTTCGACGTCCGCTCGCACTGCTACTGGGACGTCGAGTTCCCCCTCGAGGGCGAGCACTTCCGCGGCGGCGAGGCCGCGAGCATCGACCGCCTGCGGGAGCTGTTCATCGATTCGGTACAGCTCCGCCTCGATGCCGACGTGCCGGTCGGCTGCTACCTGTCGGGAGGGATCGACTCGTGCTCGATCATGGGGATCGCGGCCGCCGTGCAGCAGATCCCGGTGCGCGCGTTCACGATCGGCTTCGATCACGGTGACTACGACGAGACCGCGGTCGCGCGCGAGATGGCGCGCGCCACCCAGGCCGAGCAAACGATCGTACCGGTGCGCGCCAGCGAGCTGTACAGCCACTTCGCCCGCACGGTGTGGCACACCGAGCGCAGCATCTACAACACGTTCTGCATCGCCAAGCTGCTGCTCAGCCAGCACGTGCGCGACGCCGGCTACAAGGTCGTGGTCAGTGGTGAAGGTTCAGACGAGATCTTCGCCGGCTATCCCCAGCTTCGACTCGATCACATCCGACACGGCATGGCCTCGGCGTCGGCCGCCGAGCGCGCCGAGCTCGAGGCGTGGCTCGGAGAGAGCAACGCCCTGTTCAAGGGCAACCTGCTCTCGGCCAACCCGATCCACGATCCCGCGCTCGAGGCGAAGATCGGGTTCACGCCGAGCTGCCTGCAGTCGTGGTTGTCGTCGGCTCCGCGTGCACGCAGCGTGATGTCCGCGGATCGTCGCGAGGCGATCGATGAATACCAGCCCGGCGAGGCGATCGCGGCGGCGATCGCGCCCGAGCCGATGCGGGGCCGCTGCGCGCTCGACAAGGTCCAGTACGTCTGGCTCAAGACCCAGTTCGAATCGCAGGTGCTCGGCTGGGCCGGCGATCGCGTCGACATGGCCAACGCCGTCGAGGCGCGACCCGCCTTCCTCGATCATCCGTTCGTCGAGTTCGCGGTCACCCTGCCCCCGTCACTGCGACTGCGGGGCCGCCGCGACAAGTACGTGCTGCGCGAGACCATGCAGCCGCTACTGCCCGACACGCTGTACCGGCGCCAGAAGTTCGCGTTCATGGCACCACCCGCTCACACCGGCGAGGATGCCTCGACCGCGATGCGCGCACTCGCCGACGACATGCTCGGCGAACGTGCGGTGCGCGACGCCGGGCTGCTCGATGGCGCAGCGGTCAGCACCGCGTTCGCCCGTCACGCCGCGCCCGACACGCCGACCTGGGAGAAGGTCCAGCTCGACGCGTTGATCAACCACATGCTCAGCGTGCAGATCCTGCACCGCCAGTTCGTCGCCACCGACGTGCCCGCCCAGGCACGCGCGCGGGTTCGCGAGCTCGGCTGGACCTAGAGATAGCCGAGCGATTCGAGCGAGCGTTCGAGCTTGTCGCCGAGCTCGACATCCTGGGACACGTGCGTGCGAATGCGTCCGCTGGTGGTGAGCCGTCGGGCCTTGCTCGGCGACGCCAGCGCCTCGCCGAGGTAGACCTCGCACAGCCGGCCCGGCAACGAACCGCTCGGCGAGCCAGCGACGTCGGTGAGCTCTCCCGGATCGCGACCGATGTCGAACAAGTGAAGCCAGCCGTCGTGGTCGTCGACGATCAGCTTCCAGTCTCCGACGCGCACCGACCGCATGCCGTGCAGTGCCGTTCCGATCGCGTACAGCGGCCGGCGACGGCGTAGCTGCGGGCCGAACAGGTCGAGAAACGACATACCCTGGACGTCGGTCATCGGCGGTAACCCGAGCGCCTCGACCAGCGTCGGTGCGATGTCGACCTCCTCGACGATGTCGGCGACCCGGCGCCCGGACGGAAACAGCGGCGGATACCGGATCGCGAGCGGTGCACGAAGCATCTCGTCGTAGACACCGTGACCGTGACCCATGCGGCCGTGGTCGCGCAACTCCTCGCCATGGTCGTTGGTAACGACGACGATGGTGTCTTTGCCGAGGCCGAGCTGGTCGATCTTGTCGAGCAACACGCGGAGCTGCGCATCCTGGTACGACACCTCGCCGTGATACAGCGCGCGGATCCAGTCGAGGTCTTGCGACGACGGGTGCATCGACTTGTCGTCGATCGCGAGCTGTTCCTCGGTCGAGAACGACGACCCGATCGGACCGTCGTAGCTGCCGTCGAAGTACCGCTTGGAGTACGACGACGGCACGCGGTACGGCGTGTGCGGATCGACGCTCTGGAGGTAGAGGAAGAACCGACCATCGCCCGCGTGCTCGTCGAGCCAGTGCGCGGCGCGGCGATACAGGCGGTACCCGTTGGCATCGTTGTCGTCATCCGACACGTCGTCGAACACGTCCCAGCCGCGGTCGAACCCGAACTTCTTGCTGAGCACCGCGTTGCCGGACATCAACACGGTCTCGAACCCGTGGTCGTCGAGGTGTTGTGATAGGAACCGGACCTTGTCGGGGATCTTGTTCTTGGCGTGCCGGGTCGCGTGGGTCTCCGGATACAGGCCCGACAGCAGACTCGTGACCGAGGGCTTGGTCCAGTTGGCGTTGTCGTACGCGCGCAGGAAGGTCGTTCCCGAACGCGCGAACCGGTCGAACGCGGGCGTGCGCACCTCGGTCGGCTCGCCGCGGGTGAACGCGCCGAACGAATCGGCACGCGTGGTATCCATGACCACCACGATGAGGTTCTTGGCCGGTGCGCCATCCGCGAGTGGCTCCGAGGCGGGTCCCGGCATGTAGATCGTGGGCTCGCCCCATCCCGTGTCCGGTGCATCGCCGTGCGTCGCGAGCTCGAGGCGGATCGCGCTGCGAGCGAACGGCGACAGATCGACCACGTGTTCGGTGAACCGACCGGGCGTCGTGCGACCGCGATACAGCTCTACCAGCTCGCCGTCGGCGGTCTCCGCGCGAGCGACGAACTCGGTGTTGGCGCTCGACCCGGTATCGAACACCAAACTCGAATGCGGGGGCGGCTGGATGTAGAACGAGTAGCTCCGCTCGGTCGAGGCATCGAGCGCGCGCCGCGTCGCGCCGCCGAGTGCGATCGTCGAGACCCGCGACTCGGGAAGGCTCGGCCGGGCGCCCTCGTGATCGACCAGCGCCAGCCAGTCGACGTCGAGCTTCGCGTCGTGACCGCCGCGAACCAGCGAGAGCACGACGTGCTTGTTCGTCGGGATCCCCGAGACGGGGATCCGCACGACCGACCACTTGGTCCCGACCTTCGTGCGTCCGAGCACGCGCTTCGTCAGGCGAGCGGTGAGCATCTGCGGCCCACCGCGGCTGCGGGCACGGATCACGAGCTCGGCAGGCTTCGTGACGAGGCGCAGATCGAGGTGCGCGCGCTGACCCGTGAACTCGGAGAACCCGACCCCTCCCTGCTCGCGTGGCGCCGACCATCCCGTGCGCCAGTGGCCGCGCGTGTACTTGAACTGATCCGCCGAACCGAGATCGATGATCGGACCGCCGTGCATCCGCAGCTCGGCACGCGCTGCCTCGTCGATCAACCCGCGAATCTGATGCAGTGCGGGGCGAACCGACGGGGCCGTAAAGGGTTGGAAAGACCTGGAGGAGGTCGCCGGCTCGCTACGACCACAGCCGACGACGAGCATGGCGACGAAGATCGTCGCGCCCCGCATGGTCCCGATCATACGGGCTTGGTGTCGAGGCGCAAGAGTCGATTCAGTCGCGCAGGCAACCGCCCAGCGAGAGCGTCTCGTCGCGCTCCATCAGGATCACGCTACACGACGACGACTCGACCGCCGGCTCGATCACGCAGTCGCGCAGCGCACACCTCGCGGCGCTGCCGGTGATCGAGAGATGGATCGTGGTGCCAGGGGGTACTGTCAGCTCGCACTCCGTCTCGCCCATGCCGGTTCCGCAACGCAGCCCGCGCGGCACGACGCTGATGATGTGGTGGGACTCGCCGTAGCACGTGATGCCGTTGCGACATCGCGTGCCGCGCTCGTCACATGCCAGACCATCGGGACAGTTGTGAGGCGGTGGTCTCGTCACGGTAAGCGTCACGCGATCGCACGCCGCGAGCGCGAGCCACGCGCTCGCGGCGAGGAATCCGAGACGACGCACGGCTCGCAGCGTAGCCCGGCCCCGGCCTTGTTGTCCGACTTCGCTTTCGCGGTCTACCTGACCGCGCTGGGTGCCCACTCGCGAAGTCTAAATCGGCTAACGTCGGCGGCAATGCAGCGCTACGAATTCGTCGAGGGATCGTCGGCCAAGTTCTGGGAGATCGATCTCGCGGGTAAAGGCTTCACGGTGCGGTTCGGGAAGATCGGCGCTTCTGGACAGACCCAGATCAAGACGTTCGCGAGCGCGGCGATCGCCAAGACCGAGCACGACAAGCTGATCGCACAGAAGACCAAGAAGGGCTACGCGGCGGTCGGCGGAGCCTCGGCGAGGAAGGCCTCGACCAAGAAGCCCGCGGCAGCGAAGGCAACGTCGAAGACAACTCCGAAGACAGCCAAGACGACGGCCACGAAGTCGACCGCGAGCAAGCCTGCCGCGAAGGTCGCCGCTCCAGCAGCGTCGGCCGGTCAGTACTTCGAATTCGTCGGAGGCGGCTCGAAGAAGTTCTGGGAGATCTCGCTCGACGGAACGTCGTACACGACCCGGTTCGGAAAGATCGGTACCGGCGGTCAGACCTCGACCAAGTCGTGCAAGTCCGCCGGCGACGCGCGCGCCGAATACGACAAGCTGGTCGCCGAGAAGACCAAGAAGGGCTACAAGCTCGTGCGCGGCGAGCCACCGGCCCGACCGACCGCTCACCACGCGCGCAACGCCAAGCTCGAGGCCGCGATCGCCGCCAACCCCGACGCGGCCGACGCGTACCTGGTGTACGCGGACTGGTTGCAGAGCGAGGGAGATCCGCGCGGCGAGCTGATCGTGCTGCAGCACGCGAACAAGAAGGCCGCCGCCCAGAAGCTCCTCGAGCGCAATCGCGAGCACTTCTTCGGCAAGGCCGCCGACTGCCTCGACATGCTCGAGCCGGGCTACAACGACGGCACTCCGACGACGTGGCGCGACGGCTACCTCGAAGCGCTGTGGATCTCGACCAAGCACGCGCGTTACGACAGCGAGCTTCCCGACGTGGCGGTCGCCGAGGTGCTCGGCGGACTGCTCGATCATCCATCGGCGCTGTTTCTTCGCGAGCTCACCGTCGGCATCGTCACCTTCGAAGGCAACAGCTACGACGGCATCGCGCAGGTGATCGGCAAGCGAAAGCTTCCCCACCTGCGGAAGCTGTTCCTCGGCGACTTCCACTCCGAGGAGACCGAGCTCAACTGGAGCGATGCCGGCAAGCTCGACCCTCTGTATCGCGCTGTCCCCAACCTCGAGACCCTGATCGTGCGCAGCGGGTCGATGGTGCTGGGCAAGCTCGATCTCCCGAAGCTCCGCGAGCTGATCGTGATCACGGGTGGCCTGGACCGAGGCTCCTTGAAGTCGGTGTGCACCGCGAAGTGGCCGAAGCTCGAGCGACTGAACCTCCAGCTCGGCCGGCAGTACCGCGACAAGATCACGATCAAGGACCTGCAGCCGATCTTCGACGGCAAGGCGTTTCCCGAGGTCAGGCACCTCGGACTCGGCAACTCCGAGAGCACCGACGAGATTGCGCGTGGGCTCGCGAGCTCGAAGATCGCAGCGCAGCTCGAGACCCTCGACCTGTCGAAGGCAACGATGGGCGACGATGGTGCGCTCGCCCTCGCCGCGGCCAAGTTCCCCAAGCTGATCTCGATCGACGTGTCGGAGAACTACCTGACCAAGGCCGGGCTCGAGGCGCTCGCCAAGATCGGGAAGGTGATCTCGAAATCCCGGCGACGCGAGGCCCAGCGCGACGACGGCGGGGATCCGGACGACCGCTACATCGCTGCCTACGAATGATTCGATCGATCCGTGACGACCGTCGCGCCGACGACGTCGATTGGTGACGCAGGCCACCGGTCCGCAGACGTTTTCCGCCCTGTGCCGCGTTAGGGCACGCGCCCGGCCGCGTTAGATTGCGACCGTGAATGACTTCCACTATCTCACTCGCATCACCCTCCCCGTTGTGTTGCTCGCCCTCGGCGGGTGCGCTCACCACAACGGTCCCAAGGGCACCTCGCACGGCAACGATCTGATCCTGGGCCGGATCGGAATCCCCGAGTTCTCGACGTCGCCCAACCGCTGTCCGTCGCGCACCGGCGAAGGCAAGATCAAGCTGACGTTCGACAACGGCAAGAACCGCGTGAAGGGCGAGTGTCACGGTGGCCTGATGGTCGGTGACTGGAAGGCCTGGTACACGAACGGCGCCGTGGTGTGGAAGGCGTCGTTCAAGAACGGCATGCTCGACGGCGACTTCACGTCGTACTGGCCCAACGACGAAAAGATGGCGACCGTCAACTACTCGGAGGGCAAGGCCGAAGGGAAGATGAAGGCCTGGCACTACAACGGCAAGAAGGCGGCGGAAGGCAAGTACGTCGGCGGCCGCAAGAACGGGTGCTGGGAGACCTGGCACGACAACGGACAGAAGGCCTCGAAGGGCACGTATGCCGACGATCAGAAGGTTCTGACGTGGCTATCGTGGACGCCGAGTGGACAGAAGAGCAAGCAGACGCTCGGCGGCGAGGCGTCGCACGGCAAGTGCCTGATCACGTTCTGAGCGCCACGGGTACACCGACGTAACGCGCTCGCGGTCGCAACACGTGACCCGCGAGCCGCTGCTCGGTGGCGTGTGCGAGCCACCCCGCGCTGCGCCCGAGCGCGAACACGCCCGGGCCCGCTTCCGGTGGAGCACCGAGCGCCGCGATCAGCGCGGCGAGCCCGAGGTCGACGTTGGGATGTGCGCCGGTCGCGGCCTCCGCGATCGCGAGGATCGTCGCCGCGAGCCCGGTGCGGCGACGCGTGTGGCGTGCGGCGAGCTCGAGCAACACGCGGCCGCGAGGATCGCCATCGGGATACAGCGGGTGACCGAACCCGGGTGGATCGAGATCGCGCCCGCGAAGGGCGCGCACCGCTCCGCGGACCGCACGAGGAGCACCGACCTCGCGTGCGAACCGCGCGACCTCCTCGGAAGCACGACCGTGCCGCGGACCCGACACGGTGGCGAGCGCGGCGGCCACGCAGGCCCGCGGTCCGGCCCCGGTCGATGCCGCGATCCGCGCCGCGAAGCTCGACGCGTTGAGCTCGTGATCGGCGAGCAGCACCAGCGCGGTGTCGAGTGGCGCGATCGCCGACGCTTCGAGTCCGAGCGCGTGCGCGGCGATCCCGGCCACGCGATCCGCGGGTACCGCATGCTTCATCGATCCAGCGGCGAGCGTGGTCGCGAGCGCCTGGATCAGCGCACGCTCGTCGGCGGGCTCTCCGGTCGCGGCCGGCATCGCCACCAGCACGGCCATTCGATCGAGGGGCGATGCATCCGCCGCGACGCGTGCGACCTCGCGCGTGCGCGGACGCGCGACGGGCCAGCGCACCGGCCCCTCCGGCAGATGCCCGGACCACAACAGCTCCGCGACGTGCTCGAACGGCACGCCGGTGGTCGCGAGCTCGGTCGCGAGGTGGCCGCGATAGGCCGGTCCGTGCGGGGTGATCGCGGTGATCGCCGAATCGAGTACCGGCTCGCCCCAGCGCAACGCACCGGCGGCGACCGCGCCGTGCCCCGCGCGGGCGTCGCGCCGTACGATCAACCGCTCGATATCGGCGAGCGCGTAGCGACGCTCGCGGCCGTGCCCGCCCGGCGCACTGCGGACGAGTCCTCGGCTGACATAGGCGTACAGCGATCGCACCTGGATCCCGAGGCGTCGCGTCGCCGTACGCGCGTCGACCCAACGTTGATCGTCGATTCTACGTTGATCAACCATAGGAAGATCGCTACCACGAACACATGACGAACGGACTCGAAGGTGTCGTCGTCGCCGACACCGCGATCTCTCACGTCGACGGCGAGCACGGGCGCCTCGTGATCGCCGGGCTCGACATCGAACAGCTCGCCGGTCACGTGCCGTTCGAGCATGCCGCCACCCGCGTGCTCGGCGCCGGAGCGGGTCGCGAGATAGCCCCGCTCGATACCGGTGAGGCTCGCCTCGCGGCCTGGAGCTGCATCGACCGGCTCGGGGACGCGCTCGATCACCCAGATGGCATGGACGCCCTGCGCGCCGCCCTCGCGCACCTTCGCCCGACCGGAGACGACCTCGCGGACGCAGCCGCGTCGATCGGCGCCGCCCCGGTATTCGTGGCGGCGTGGCACCGCCGGCGTACGAACCAACCGCCGATCGCACCCGACCCGAGCCTGGGTCACGCTGCCGACTACCTGCGGATGACACGCGGCGAGCGGGCGGCGCCCGAGGCGGAGCGTGGCCTCGATGCCTATCTGTCGACCGTGATCGATCACGGCACCAACGCGTCGACGTTCACCGCGCGCGTGATCGCATCGACCGCTTCCGATCTGCTGTCTGCCGTCGGCGGAGCGATCGGCGCGCTCAAGGGTCCGCTCCACGGCGGCGCACCGGGTCCGGTGCTCGACATGCTCGACACCATCGGCTCGCCCGAACGTGCGACCGCGTGGATCGCCGGCGAGCTCGATGCCAAGCGCCGGATCATGGGGATGGGCCACCGCGTGTACCGGGTCCGCGACCCGCGCGCGTCGGTGCTCGAATCCGCGGTGCGCCCACTGACCAGCCCGCGACTTCCGCTGGCGCGCGCCGTCGAGGCCGCGGCGACCACGCTCTTGCGCGAGCGCAAGCCCGACCGTCCACTCGCGGCCAACGTCGAGTTCTACACCGCGGTGTTGCTCGACGCCGTCGGCCTGCCGCGCGAGCAGTTCGCGCCGACGTTCGCGGTCAGCCGGATCGCCGGGTGGTGCGCGCACGTGCTCGAGCAACGACGGACCGGCCGTCTGATCCGTCCGGCCTCGCGATACATCGGACCGATGCCCGATTAGCCGAACACCAGCATGCTCTGGTGGCCGATGCCCACGGGCACGCCGTTCGGGCCCCACAACATCACCGACTGACTGATGTAGCCGTCGCGCGCGGACCGCAACGTCGCATCGAGCCGCCAGCCCGACAGCGCGAGCTCGTCGAAGCGATCGGCGAACAGCTCGAGCATCCAGGTCGCCGTGCTTCCCGGCACCGGGCGAGACAGCTGCGCGAGCGCGAGCGGCGGCATGAAGTCCGCGATCGCCAACACGTGGGCCTCGGTGGTCGGTCCCTCGTCGCGCATGTCGACCTCGACCACGTGGTCGCGCTCCGTCACGCGCGTGAACGGTGGCGAACCCGCACGCCAGCGCGCCGCGAAGTGCTCGAGAAACGCCGGAACGACCCCGGGGATGAACGGCAACTCGATCGACCGATCACCGGAGATCGGTGGCTGCACCGGCACCGCGCTGACCTCCGAAGAGCGCGCGACACCGAACGTCCCGACCGCGATCGCCTGCAGCGTCTCGCCGGCGAGCCGCGCCTCGACCGTGGTGACGTTCTTGCCGGCGCGTAGGATCTCGGCGCGCCCCTGCACCCGACCCTCGGGCACCGGCGCGAGAAACGACACCTGCAGCGCGCGCAGCGGTGCCTCCGGGACCAGCGTTCGCATCGCGGCCACACCGATCGCGGCCTGCAGTCCTCCGTACACGCTGCGTCCCTGCATCCAGTCCCCAGGCACGTCGACCGCCGCCGCGCCGGACGAGCGCTCCACACGGGCGAGCAAGTGGGAGTACGGCACCGACATCACGGTGTCTGAAGGCGCGACGCCACCCTCTGAAGCGCCACGCTCGCGAGCAACGCGCCGAACAGCGCACCCGAGATCACGACCACCACCATCGATCCGAGGTCGTACCAGTGCCGGTGCATCACGCGCACGTACGAGAGCGCGAGCCCGCTGCCCACGCACGACAGTGCGACAAGGCGGGGCCACGTGCGCCCCGGATCGCCGAGCTCGATCGGGTCGACCCGGCGCAGCGCGCGGATCGCGACGATCGCCAGCACGATCAACCCGACCACGGTGCTCGCGTGCTGGATCACGCGGTGCGCGATCATGTCGCCCCACAGTGGAAGTGAGATCGGCACGTGCAACGCCGGGATCCGCGCGGCGATGAACCCGTCGGAGTGCGTGATGCCGTCCCACACGAGATGCGTCGTCGCGCCGAGCGCCGCCGACACCACGCAGCTCGCGACGAACGCCAGCGTCCATGGCTCGGCCCACGGTCGCGACGCGAACACCGCTGCACGCCGGGCGACGAACCGCGGCGCGACCAGCACCACGGGCCACTTGACCAGTCGGTGAAACGCGAGTGCCAGCACGAGCGTGACCGGAATGTTCCACAGCGCGATCCCGAGCCACGTGTGGCTGATCGAGCTCGTCTGCTTCATGCGCGCGAAGTACTCGAAGTCGGGCGCCATCGCGCCGATCACGAGACAGGTCGGATCGAACCCGCGACGCCGGAGCAGCGGCAGTACCGCCATCGGATGCGAGGCCGTGAATGGCAAGCCGTAGTTATAGCTCGGGCGGGGCGTCCCGCCCGTCTCGACCCGGGCGGGAGTGACGGCGGAATCTCGGCGTGATGCAACGCGGCCGTCTCGTGGCCGGAATACGCTCGCGCCATGACCCGATCGATCCAGGAACCATCCCTCGATGCTCCCTCCGCCGACTGGCTCGTCTACGGCGACGCGCTCCAGGAAGCCGGCGATCCGAGAGGCGAGCTGATCGGTCTGTCTCGCGCCGTCGAGGAAGGGCGCACCGATGCCGCGACCCGCGATGCCTACGTCAAGACCCACGCGGTGGCGCTCCTCGGCGAGGCCGCCCCGCACCTCGACTCGTATCGCTTCGAGTGGAAGTACTGCGTGCCGGTCGGTGTCGAGGTGCACGTCAAACCCGACGATCGCGACCTCGTCGGCCCACTGCTGGCGTCGCCGGTCGCGGCCTCGCTGCGGTCGATCTCGCTGGTCGGCGACACGGTCGCGAAGCGGGTCGACCTCGCCCCCGCGATGAAGCTGCTCGCCGAGCACCTCCCGGAGCACTGCACGAAGTTCGCGTTCGTCGACCATCGCGCGTCGAAGGCCTCGATGCTGGTGTCGCGCGACTTCGATCCGGATACCAACCTGGTGGAGCTCGGACCGCTCGCGCCATTCTTCGCGATCGCCGAGGAGCTACGCCTGGTCGCCGCCGATAGCCACCAGCTCGATCTGGAGAACATCGACGCCCCGTCGCTCAAGCGGTTCAGCCTGCAGAGTCTGCGGTTCGCGGAGTGGGAAGAGGCCGACCTGATGTCGAATCGGCTCGGCGCGGCGAGCTGGCCCCAGCTCGAGGACTTCGAGCTCCGGCTGGTCGAGACCTGGTTCTCGAACATCCCGTTCGAGACCAACCCGTACGTTCCCGTGTACTCGGAGCGCGACGATGACGACGAGGAGTACAGCCTCGGCGCCCGTTACGACGACGAGGCCGACGAAGGCGAGTCCGAGGGCGTGGACTGGAGCGTGCTCGGCGATCTGCTGAGCACCCTCGCGAGCTGCCCGCTGCGGCGGCTCGCGCTGACGTCGTTCGAGTCGGCGCAGTCGCTGCTCGACGCGATCAAGGAGGCCGGGCTGGCGTCGTCGCTCGAGGAGCTCGACCTGTCGGACAGCAGCCTCGGCGACAGCGAGGCGGAGTGGATGGTCAGCAACAAGGACCTGTTCGGAGGCCTCGCGCGGCTCGTCGTCGAGCGGACGTCGCTGTCCGAAACAGGCGCCGCCATGCTGAAGGCGATCGGCCCCGAGGTCGTGTATTCGCACGGCACCGGCGCGGCCTACCGCTACATGGTTGGCCAGGAGTGATCACGGCGCGAGAACGGTGCGCATGCTCCCACGTCACCGGCGTTGTTTGGTAGATGTCGAGGTGAGTGAAGAGTGACGCCCAGACCCTCGATGCAGCGGTCGATCGCTACGAGAGGGCGATCGACCTACGCGACGCAGGCAACGACGACGAGGCCTTCGCGGAGATCGAGGCGGCGCTCGACGACATCGAGGGGATCGACGATCCGGTCGCGGCGATCGCCCGCGCGCGGTTCGCGATCTCCCGCGCCGAGATCGCGACGCGCACGCGGGAGACCGAAGAAGCGATGGCGCTGGCGCGAGATGCGGTCGAACGCGCGCGCCTGGTTCGCAAGAAGGAGCCGATCGTCCTGGCGTCCGCGTACTACATGCTCGGCAAGGCGGAGCGCCCGTCGGCCGCTCACCGGTTCGGCGCGGGCAGCTTCGAGCGCTCGTTCGAGCTGTGGGAACGGGTCGAGGGCCTGGAGAGTCGGTACACGCACGACGCGGCCCGTGCGCTCGCCACGGCCTGCATCACGGGCGCCGAGTGGCAGCGGGCACTTCCTGCCCTCGATCTGCTGATGGACCACGCACCGTCGCCGGCCCACCTGTTGCGGCGCGCGATCGCGCACGACCGCCTGGGGTTCGCGCAGCCGGCGCGCCACGACATCGACCACTGGCTCGAGGAAGCCACCACGCGTCCGCTCGAGGAGCAGGTCCAGGGACACACCGTGGCTTCGCGGATCTTTGCGGGATCCGGCGAGCTCGAGAGCTCCGCGACGTCGCTGCGACGCGCGTACAAGATCGCGTCGACCCTGCCCGCGGATCCGGCGCGGACCGCGATCCTGTTGGCCGAGTCAGCGTGGAGGTACGCGACCATCGAGGAGCCACCGTGGTTCCTCGCCGCCGAGGTGTTGATGCGACGAGCTGCGGCCCTGGCATGGTCGCCCGAGCTCGCCGATACCGCGTGGCGGATCGCATCGGCGTGGCGCTACGGCGTCGCCGAGGAGCTCGTCCAGCCCGCGTTCGCGGTGCTCGACGTCGAGGCGTGCCTGCAGATCTGGGACACCGACACCGCGACCTACGTCGAGCGCCCGGGGCACCAGCAGTTCCAGCTCGTTGTCGGTGGTGCGCCCACCACGATCGAGCGCCTCGCCGATGACCACTGGCGAGACCTCTGCATCCAGCGCGTGTTCTCGACGTTCCACGCGGAACAGTTCGCCGGCCACGAGCCCAACTTCGTCGCTCCCGTCCAGACGCGGTCACTGCGGCTCCCACCCGAGCACGTGCTCGATCTGCTGCCGTCCCTGCGGGTCCCCAAGTGGGCGACCACCAGCACCGCGATGATCAGCTCGATGGGAGAGATCGAGCTGTCGCGCGTCGCCGAGCTCGCCATCCTCGCGACCCGGGCGCTGTCGGACGAAGAGGCCATCGCGGCGGTCGAGCGTGCCCTGCCGTCGCTCGGCCGCGATGTCGCCCGCGAGATGCTCGACGCCCCCCGCGAGATCGCGCTCCAGCCGGCCGTCCAGATCCCGCTGATCCCCGAGTCGTGATCAGCGATCGTGGGTCGCGCGGTGCGCGCGCGCGTTCCACAGCATGAACGCCGCGACCGTGGGTGCGAGTACCGCGACCACGACGACGATGATGTCGAGGGCACTGTGTTGTTTCGGGAGGTCGTAGAGCACGACCTGCCCGATGGTGACCACCGCATCTAGCGTCACCGCCGTGGCGACGATGTCGGCGAGTGGCTGCCGCCAGCGCTTCGCGAGTGCGAGGAGTGCGCCGCCGAGGACGAGGTCGAAGCCCACCCACGCCCATTGCCACGCCGGCGACGGGAAGAACGGGGTCGAGATCGGGAGCGCGAGCAGCAGAGTCCACGCGAACAGTAGCGCCGCGAGCGTGCGCACGACGATCGCGGGACCGCGCAGAAACGTCTCGAGGCCGAACTGGAGCAAGCCACCTCGCGCAAACGCCGCCAGCGTGTCGGAGACGGCGACGAACGCGCTCTTGCCCGGTGCGTGCGCCAGGTAGATCGGGTCCCACACTCGCGGCTTGAACTTGGCCTTGAATGCACGCAGCCCGTCGAAGTCGTACAGCGCGCGACCCAGCTTGCGCGCCGCACGCAGGAACCGGTTGACGTCACCGGCGAGCGGCACCAGGCCGAGTGTCACGAACGGGACGTCGTCGGCCGAGGCCGCGCGCATTCCCTTGTCGACCATGAGCTCGACGGTGCCGTTCGGCGCCTCGGGATCGCGGAGGAAGTCCTCGAAGAACCACCCGCGGCGGGCGTAGATCGGGATGATGCCGAGGAACCCGATCACCTTCCCCTCGCGCTCCGCGATGAAGTAGCGCCGCTGATCGGCGAACGTGAATGGATCGATCTGGACGAGGAATCCCATCGGCGCGATCGGCCGGGTCGCGAGCCAGCGCTCGATCAGCCCCTCGATCTGGCGGCGCGTCGGGTGCTCGGGGGCGAGCTCGTCGACCTCGATCTCGCGCACGGTGACGCCCTTGGCGGTCGCGCGCCGGAGTTGTTCGCGCAGGCTGCGGCTGGCCTTGACCACGTCTTCCCACTCGCGCGGATCCCAGCTCGGCTGATCGCCGATCCGCAACGATGGCCAGCCGGTGGCCTCGGAGAACCGCTCCTCGGTCGCGAACCAGCACACCCGGCGACCGTTGTCGCGGGCGACCTCGCAGAACCGCTTGCACACCTCCGGGACCGACTCGTGCGGCGCGACCGGAGCGCCGGCGACGACCCACGCGCTTCCCGTATCGACGTACCCGACACACGCGTCGTCGCCATCGAACCAGTAGCGGAATCCGGGCTCGAGGATCTGGAACGAGGTCGCGTTCCAGCCGTGCCGTTTGAGCAGGGCCAGCACACGGGTACGCTCGTCGAGCTCGGCCACGCGCCGACCGTATCAGCCCGCGCGTCGGCTGCCGACCCCGGGCCGGCGCGCGCGGCGTTTTGTCCCGGTGGCGGTGAGTGCCGCCACCGTGCGTCGAGTCAGACGCTGCGACGATCGAGGGTTGCCGCCAGCACGGCGAACGACGAACCGACCACGATCAGTGGGGTCACGGTCCACAGGCTCCACACCACGTCGTCGAGATCCGCGAACGGGCGCACGAACGCGCCGAGCACGAGGCCGGCGATCACCCCGATGATGCCGGCGGCGATCGGCAGCCGGAACGTTCGTCGCCCCCCGGAGAGCAAGGTCGCCACGACACCGGCCACCGAGCCGCACGCGAATGGCAACACGACGGCGTAGAACACGAAGCCGATCGCGATGTCGTCGGGATATTCGAACCACAGCTGCAGCGCGGTCGCGCACACCCCGGTCGCGAGCGTGGTGCCGACCAATCCGCGGCGCGCCTCGCGACCACCGAGGACCAAGGTGAACACCGGAGCGGCCGCCAGCAACGCGAGATAGAGGATCACGGGCACGTGTATACGCCCGATGGGCTCGTCGGCAGTAGAGTCTACGCATGCTCACGAAGCCCGGAGACCCGTGGCGACCGCTCGGCGCGGTCGCCACCACCGACCTGAGATCCTCGCGGCTCGAGCTCCACTGGGCCGCGCAGATCGCGTGCGCCTGCGCCGACGCGTGGCTCGAGCGTCGCGCCGACGATAGCCACACGTCGATGGCGTGGAATTTCGCGCTCGACGCGCTGGTCGGCGAACCCGCGCCATCCGGTCTCGCGATCGCGATCCGCCCACGCGATTTGACGGTGCTGGCGGTGCGCGGCGATCGGATCGAGCACGAGGTCCCCCTCGCAGGTCGCACGCTGCTCGACGGTGTGATGTGGGCCGACGTCCGGCTCTCCGAGGCCGCGAACGCGTCGCCGAGGCACGCGCAGGTCCGCGATTACGACATGCCGGAACATCCGGTGTCGTCGGGCGTCACGTTCTCGCAGCCATCGCCCGCACTGACCGAGCTCGCGGCCTGGTATGCCGACGGCGTGCTCGCCCTCACCGCGGCGACACCCGACACCTCGCTACGCGTGTGGCCGCACCACTTCGATCTCGGCGGCATCATCTTCCTGAATCCGATCTCGAGCGTCGCAAGCTCCGCGGAGCACGCGCGCCAGATCGGCGTCGGGCTATCGCCCGGCGACGGCAGCTACGCCGAGCCGTACTTCTACGTCACGCCCTACCCGATCGCGGACGGCGTGACGTTCCCCAAGCTCGAAGGTGGTCACTGGCATCGCGAGGGATTCACCGGAGCGATCCTGACCGCGACCGAGCTGCTCGCAAAGGCGTCTACCCCCGACGCGCAAGCGACGGCGGCCGGAAAGTTCCTCGCGTCGGCACTGGCGGGAGCACGCGCCGTGATTCCACCGGCGCGGTAGGTTCGCGCCATGCACTACGACCTCTACTACTGGCCGATCCAGGGTCGCGGAGAGTTCGTCCGGCTCGTGCTCGAGGATGCCGGCGCCGACTACACGGACATCTGCCGCCAGCCCGGCGGGATCGCGAAGATGACGCGCGTGCTCGATGGCGCGGAGCCGGCGCTGTTGCCGTTCGCCCCGCCGTTCGTCCATGCCGGCGACGTGTGGCTCGCGCAGAGCGCGCACATCGCCTCGTACCTCGGCGAGCAGCTCGGGCTCGCCCCTTCCGACGAGCAAAGCCGACTATCCGCCCGGACGTTGATGCTGACGATCGCCGATCTCGTGGACGAGGTGCACGACACCCATCACCCCGTGGCCGTCGACCAGGTCTACGAGGATCAGAAGCAACCGGCGCTGCTCCGCGCCGCCTCGTTCCGCGCCAAGCGGTTGCCCAAGTTCATGCGCCACCTCGAGCGCCACCTCGAACGCGCCGACTCGGGCGTGTTGATCGGCAAGACCGAGACCTACGTCGACCTCGCGGCGTTCCAGATCGTCGAGGGACTCCGGTTCGCGTTTCCACACGCCTTCGAGAAGCTCGCCGGCGAGTGGCCGCGCCTCGTCGCACTGCACGACCGGATCGCGGCGCGTCCGCGGATCGCGAGCTACCTGGCGTCGGATCGCCGGCTTCCGTTCGACGCGCACGGCATCTTCCGCGCCTACCCCGAGCTCGACCCGGCCTCGTGACTTCGCGAACGGCCCTACCGAAGTCGGTCAACCATGACTACTTCGGCAGCGTGACCTGGCCGCCCTTGCAGGTGTAGCTCGCGCCGCTCACCGGACCGTCGGTGTTGACCCCGTTGTTGCAGCTGCTGCTGTCGTCGTCGACGTAGAACGCGTGGGTCTGCTCGCCCTGCCGAACGTAGTCGAGCTTGGCCCCGTTCGGACCGTCGACCACCGGCACGAACGCGTCGCCGAGCGCGGTGAGGTAGATGCCGTCGTTGTCGTAGGCATCGAACACGAAGTGATCGATGTCGGCCGCGGTGACACCCGCCGGCAGCGGGATCGCGACGCGCTTGTAGTCGTGCGCGCCGTGGGACGCGTAGTCCGACGTGATCTGCGGGCCGTCGATCTGCATTCCATCGGCCGTGAACGCGCGCAGCTTGAAACCGCTGCCGACCCCGAGGACCGCGCAATACTGGTCGCCCGAGCCACCGACATCCGCGACGCGCACGTCGACGTAGAGGTAGCGCGACATCGACAGCGTCTTGTTCCCGTCGACCTTGTTCTCGCGCTCGAGCTCGAGTGCGGTCAGCCGGTACACCCACGGCGCGTAGGTATCGGCGAGCCCTTCGCGGCGGCCGCCGAACGTCTTGAACCCGAGCGCGTCCATGTCGACGGGCAGCGGACGCAGCACGATCACGCGACCGTCGTCGTTGCCGATGCCGTTGCCCGGGTTGCCGGTGTTCCAGCCGTCGAGATCGCCGTTGGGCTTCTCGGGTCCGCCGCTGCCGCAAGTCTGACCGTAGCCGCCGCGGTTCTCGAACAGCCGGTTGTGGCCGTCGCCGTAGTACAGGATCGGATGGTCGCCCTCGTACCGCACCGCGGTGCTGGTGACCGCGACCGTGCCGGTGCAGCGCTCCCATTTCGGCGCGGTGCCACCGTACGAGTAGCTTCCCTCGATATCCGACGCGCGGCCCCATCGCGCGATCTCCGCTTGCACGCCGTCGGCGCCATCGCCGCACTGCTTGACGGTGCCGCCGTCCTCGTTGGTGAACACGGTCTGGTACGCCTTCTTCGCCTGCGACCACCCGACGACGACCGGAATATCGTCGAACCGCTTCTGTACGGGCCACCGGAACTCGGGGGCGTTACGCAGTCCCTCGGCCGCGGCGCCGAGTGCGGACGCCGGCGTCAACACCGCCGGTGCCACGCACGCGTGGCGAGTCGCGTCCGGAGCCGACAGCGTCGACACCTGGACACGCAGTTGCTCGCCGGCCGCGAGCTGACCGACGTGCATCGTGTAGTCGTGATCGACCGCGCCCTGGTGCACGACGAGATGACCGATCAATCCGTCGTCGCCGCTGACCTCGAGCACGAGCGCCTCGTTGCCGGCCTGGCTCCACTGGGTGTCGGACTCCGACCGCACGCGCAGCGACAACGCGTACTCGTCGGTCGTGTCCGCGGCGCCCACCACGACGGCTGCGGAGTCGTCGACCTCGACACACGGTGCCTCGGGATCGGTGGGCGAATCGGGATCGGTAGGAGCCGTCGGATCGGCGGGATCGTCGAGCGAGTCGCTCGCACACGCACCGAACAGGGCGACGAGGAGGAGGAAGCGATGGCTGCGCACGCGATCGAGAAGTGCAGCCGACACGCCAATCCGCGCGCGTGCGAACTCCAGTGACGACGCGCCGTTGCGTGGCGGCCAGTCGACTTGCCGTTGCCCACACGCACGTGCATTGCTCCTCGCTGTCCGCAGTTCGGCGCGTCGCGTCAGCCGTTCCGTGAGAAGCTGGTGACATGCGGTGGATCGTCCTCGCGTTCGTGCTGGTGGCGTGCGGCAGCTCCAACCCCGGCGGCGACGACACCCCCGGCGACGACGACGTCCCACCACCCGAACCGAAGTGCGACGCGCCCGCGCTGGTCGATACCTCGACCCCGACCGCCGTGGTCGGCGACGGCACGCCCGGTAGCTGCACGGCGGCCGCGCTCCAGCAAGCCGCGAGCACCGGGGGAACGATCACCTTCGACTGCGGTCCCGATCCCGTGACGATCACGATCGCGACCACGATCCAGATCACCCAGGAGACCGTGATCGACGGGGGCGGGTTGGTCACGCTCGACGGCGGTGACGGCGCGCGGATCCTGTACCTCGACTCCGACTACAACACGTCGACACCGCGGCTCACGGTGCAGCGGCTGACGTTCCGCAACGGACGCAGTCCGGCAGGCGGCGACGATACCGCGCAGGGTGGCGCCGCGATCTATCGCGATGGCGGCAGCCTGACGGTGATCGACTCGGTGTTCGACAACAACCACGCACCCTCGCCCGGCCAGGACATCGCGGGTGGGGCGATCTACGGGTTCGGCGGCGGCGAGACCGTGATCGTGGGCAGCACGTTCACCAACAACAGCGCGAGCGACGGTGGGGCGATCGGCAGCCTCAACGGCGACCTCACGATCATCAACAGCACGCTCGACGGCAACGCCGCCGACGGCACCGGCGGCAACCCGGGCAACGGCGGCTGCGGCGGCGCGATCTACATGGACGGTCGAGACGAGGCCGCGAACCTGTGCGGAGTCACGATCTCGAACAACCGTGCGGGTGCGATCGGCGGTGGGGTGTTCCGCGTGTCCAACGACCACACCGGTTCGTTCGCGATCGATCGCTCCACGATCGACAGCAACCAGATCACCGCCACTGGCGAGGGCAACGCGGGCGGCCTGTACCTCGAGGGGCTCGCGCTGACGATCACGAACAGCACGATCTCTCGCAACCAGGGGTTCTATAACGGCGGGATCTGGATCCACACCTGCACGGTGTCGATGACCAACGTGACGATCGCGAGCAACGTCGCGATCGGCAGCAACGGTGGTGGGGTCTGGCTCTCCAACTCGCCGACCGGCACCCTGCTCAACTGCACGATCGCCGACAACCACTCGACCGCCGCCGATCAGGTCGCGGGCGCGATCTTCGGCGACGGCCTGACGCTCGCGAACACGGTGATCGCGAACAACACCGCGATGTACCGCCCGAGCTGCGACGTCACCCACACGGGGGATACGGGAAACCTGCAGTTTCCGGATGGCTCGTTGTGTACCGACGCCCCGATGGTCGCCGACCCGATGCTCGGCGAGCTCGGAGATCACGGCGGCGATTCCGAGACCATGGTGCCGGCGGCCGGGAGCCCCACGATCGGGATCGCGACCGGGTGCCCGCCGACCGACCAGCTCGGCCATCCACGTCCGGAGCCGTGCACCGCGGGGGCGGTCGAACCGCTGTGACCCGATAGGTCTACGCCGCCACCGCGGCTAGGTTTCACATCGCGTGTAACGAATCATCGCCTGCACGTACTGACGGGCATGCTCGCCCGACTCGACCTCGCCCGCGAACGCGCGGTTCACGCCCTGCGCTCGTTCGACTGGATCGGCCCTCTCCTGATCCGCTTCACGCTCGGCCTCGTGTTCGTCACGACCGGCTGGGGCAAGCTGCATAACCTCGACCAGGTCACGCAGTTCTTCGGCTCGCTGCACATCCCGGCGCCGCATGCCAACGCGGTGTTCGTGTCGAGTGTCGAGTTGGTCGGAGGACTGCTCCTGATCGCCGGGCTCGGCACGCGGATCGCCGCGTTGCTGCTGGTCGGTGTGATGGCCGTGGCGATCTGGACCGCGAAACTTCCCGAGCTGCACGGCGTCGTCGATCTCGTGAACACGATCGAGTTCGCCTACCTCGCCGCGTTCGTGTGGCTGGTGGTCGCCGGCGGCGGCAAGGCGTCCCTCGATCACCTGATCCGCAAATCAACTCCGAGCTCGTAACTGCTCGAACCGTCCCACGTAATGACCCGCAAAGGAGACTGCTGTGAAGAATCCCATCCGTACCACCGGTGCCACGATCGCGTTTGCTGCCGCCGCCCTGTTCGCGACGGCTTGTTCCAAGGGCAACAGCGAGAGCTCGTCGTCCGCGCCGGCGGCGACCGACAAGATGTCGGGCGACAAGATGTCCGGCGACAAGATGTCGGGCGACAAGATGTCGGGCGAGATGACCGCCAAGGTGCACTGCCAGGGCGTCAACGCCTGCAAGGGTCAGGGCTCCTGCAAGTCGGCGAGCAACGCCTGCGCCGGTCAGAACGGCTGCAAGGGCAAGGGCTTCGTCGAGGTCGCCAGCAAGGACGACTGCACCGCCAAGGGCGGCACCGTGATGGCGATGTGAGCCCGATGTTCCCGCACCTCGGCTTCGGCCTCGGGCTCCGCCCACCGCACTATCAGGACGTCCTCGACGACGCTCACCCCGATGCCTCCCGCGTCGACTGGTGGGAGGTGATCAGCGAGAACTTCATGGTCGAGGGCGGCAACCCGCGACGCGTCCTTCGCGAGGTGCGAGAACAGCGGCCCGTCGTCCTCCACGGCGTGTCGTTGTCGATCGGATCGGTCGATCCGCTCGACGATTCGTATCTCGCGCGGTTGGCGGATCTCGTGGCCGAGGTCGAGCCGGCGATCGTGTCCGACCATCTGTGCTGGTCGCGGTTCGGCGGTCACTCGGCACACGATCTGTGGCCGTTGCCGTACACCGAGCAGGCCCTCGCGCACGTGGTCGCGCGGGTCGCTCACGTCCAGGACCGACTCGGCCGCAGGATCTTGCTCGAGAACCCCTCGAGCTACGTGACCTTCGCCGCCAGCGATCTCCACGAAGCCGAGTTTCTGGCCGAGGTCGCACGGCGCGCCGACTGCGGCATCCTCCTCGACGTCAACAACGTCTTCGTCAGCTGCACCAACCACGGATGGGATGCCGCGGCCTACCTTGCCGCGATCCCGTCCGATCGCGTCGGTCAGATCCACCTCGCCGGCCACACCGACCAGGGCACGTACCTGCTCGATAGCCACGACACGCCGGTGTGCGAAGACGTGTGGCAGCTGTACGGCGATGCGGTCGCGCGGTTCGGCAACGTCGCGACGATGATCGAACGCGACGATCACATCCCACCGCTGACCGAGCTGGTCGGCGAGCTCGATCGCGCACGCGGCATCGCCGATCGCGCGAGCACGTTCCGCACACCACCGACCGCATCCGCGGTTCGCGAGGCGATCCATGCATGATCTGGCCGCGATCCAGCGCCGGTTCTACGAGCTGGTGACCGCCGGCGAGGGCGCGATCGAGCCGGGCTTACTCGCCGGGGGATCATCATCCGGATCATCCGGATCATCCGGATCATCCGGATCATCCGGATCATCCGGATCGAAACGGCTCGAGATCTACGCCGAGATGTATCTCGCGCGGCTCGTCGACGTGTTGATCGAGGACTATCCGAAGCTGCACAGCGCGCTCGGTGAGGTCGCGTTTCGCGAGCTCGCCGAAACCTACATCCGCGCCCGCCCACCGACCTCGTTCACCGTCCGCGAGGTCGGCTTCGCGGTCCCCGGCTATCTCGCCACATGTACCGATCAATCGCCGTGGCCTGATCTCCCTCCGTGGGCCTCTGACCTCGCCGCGCTCGAGCGCGCCCGTGTCGAGGTGTTCGATGCCCGCGATGCCGACGCTCGGACCCGTCGCGATCTCGCCAGCGTGCCGATCGACGAGTTCCCCGAGATCCCGATGGTGGCGGTTCCCGCCGCGCACATCGTGCGGCTGGGATGGAGCGTCGACGAGCTGTGGAGTGCGATCGAGGATGGCGCGCGGCATCCGGAGGTGGTGACGTGCGATCGCCGGGTGCTGGTGTGGCGCCGCGACCGCGAGGTCGTCCATCGCACGCTCGATCCGGACGAGGCCGAGCTCGTACCATCGCTGTTGACCGGGACCTGTCCCCACGAGCTCGGGGCGCGGCTGTCCGGTCTCTCGCGCGCTCCGGAGCTCCGGTTGGTCGAGCTCCTCGGTCGCTGGATCGATGCCGCCGTGATCGCGCGTTAGCCGACTCGCAAACCCGGCTGCATGCCGTGCGCTACGTAGTGCCCAGATGCAGGAAATGCGGGCCGTGACCGGGCTGCGTACGACGTGTAGGACCGGCCTATTTTTACGTAATCTCGAAAGGTTACGTCGTGCATTATTTGCGTAACCTTGCGTACGTCGTGGCATGTCCCGTGCTTCTCGCCAGGTCATGCATGTCGTCTTGATTTCACCTTCCACGGCCGAGCGCAGTGCGTTGGCCGCACTGCTTCGGGAGGACGGCCACGAGGTAATCGAGACGGCGTCGCGCGAGGAAGGCATCCGGCTGGCCAAGGCCACGCAACCCGAAGCCATCGTTGCCGACGTCAAGGTCCCCGATCAGGACGGACTCGCGCTCCTCGGGCAACTCGGCCCCGAGCTCAGCGCGAAGGTCATCTTCCTGTGCTCGCGCTCCGATCGCGCCATCCGTCGCACCGGCCTTCACTGCATGACCAAGCCGATCGATCTCGGCGAGCTCCAGGACGAGCTCGATCGCCAGGATTCTCGGCCCAACGCCTGCTGCGCCTGATGTCGTCGTTCCCCTTCGTCCACGATCTGATCGACGGCCTCGACGTCCTGATCTGTGGTCTCGACGACGACGGTCGAATATGCGTGTTCAACCGGTCGTGCGAGCGCCTCAGCGGGTTCGATCGCGACAAGCTCCTCGGGCGGAGCTGGCTCGAGATGTTTGCCGTCGGCAGCCGCGCCGAGCACGTGATCAAGCTCTGGGAGCAAGCGCGTGCCGAGCACCCCCACCGACCGTTCGAAGCGCTGGGCCGCAATGGGCGTAGCCTGCGCTGGCAATTCTCGCACTCGACGTGGTTGCCTCCGGTCTCGCTATGGGCCGTCGGCATCGACGTCACCGACGAGCGCGAGGCCATGGTCCGCGCGCGCCAGGTCGAGCGCATGGTCGCTCTCGGCAACCTGGTGTCGGGATTGACCCACGAGATGCGCAACCCGCTCAACGGCGCCCTGCTCCAGCTCGCCCTCGCCGATCGCACGCTGCTGCGACACGAGACCCCCAACACCGCACCTGCCATCGAGGCGATCTCGCAGGCCCGCACGGAGATCCGCCGGATCGCGACCTTGCTCGACGACTTCCTGGTGTTCGTGCGCCCGCAACCGATGCAACTCGAGCGCCTCGACGTTCGTCAGCTGGTCGCGCACGCCGTGGAGCGCAGCGGTCCACGCGCCAAGGCAGCGGAGGTTTCGGTGGAGATCGAGCCGGGGTCGATCTCGCTCGCAGAGGTCGATGGCGGCCGGGTCGAGACCGCCGTCTATCACCTGATCGCCAACGCGATCGACGCCGCCGCGCAGTCCGGCGATCGCAGAGTCGGCGTCCGGTTGGTCGATCGCGGGAACACCATCCTCACCGAGGTCACGGACCACGGTCCGGGAGTGCCCCCGAGCGATACGATCTTCGAGCCGTTCTATTCGACCAAGCAGGGCGGCACCGGGCTCGGTCTGGCCATCGTCCAGCTGGTCGCCACCGACCACAACGGCACGGTCTCGCACGAGCGTGTCCGGGACGCCACGGTGTTCCGGTTGTGCCTACCGATCGTCGCCGGCGTCGCGAACTAGCAGAGTCGGCGGCGGAATCTATCGTCTTGTGGCTGCAGTTTTACGGTGTAAGAGTGGGGCCATGTTCGGACTTGGTTTGATCGCCGCCGCGATCGGAGGCGCGCTCACCTGGACGCTCCTCGAGTACCTGATCCACCGCTGGATGGGTCACGACCGCCGGTTTCGCAAGAGTCCGTTCGGCGTCGAGCACGTCCGCCATCACATCGAGGGCAACTACTTCGCGCCGACGTACAAGAAGCTGATCGCCGCCACCGTGTTCGTCGCGATCGCGATCGGGCCGGCGCTGCTCGTGCTCGGCACGCCACTCGGTGTCGCGTACGTGGTCGGTCTGGTCGGGTTCTACGGTGTCTACGAGTGGCTGCATCGCCGCGAGCACACGCACGCCGGCATCGGCCCGTACGGTCGGTGGGCACGTCGCCATCACTTCCACCACCACTTCGTGGACGGCCGCGTGAACCACGGCGTCACCTCGCCGATCTGGGACTTCGTGTTCGGGACCTACCGCCAGCCCTCCACGATCCCGGTGCCGCGGAAGCTGTGCATGGCGTGGCTCCTCGATCCGGCGACCGGCGGGATCCGGACCGAGCACGCCGCCACCTACCAGCTCCGACGGTGACGCGCCGACGATGACGCGACGACGACCGAAACCGGTCGAGCTCTCGCACGACGCGATCGTGACCGCGGCGTTGCGTCTCATCGATCGCGATGGCCTGGCCGACTTCAGCACCCGCAAGCTCGGTCGCGAGCTCGGCTGCGAGGCGATGGCGATCTACTGGTACTACCCGAGCAAGGATGCACTGCTCGATGCCGTGGTCGAGAAGCTCACCGCGCACATCGGCGACGCCATCGCGGATACGCCCAAAGACTGGATCTCCGCGTTACGCAAGGTCGCGCACGCGTATCGAAACATCGCCCGCATGCACCCCCAGGCGTTCCCGTTACTCGCCACGCGTCGGTTCGCGAGCGCCGGAACGTACGCGTTCCTCGAGCGGCTGTTCGGGCTCGCGCGCGAGCTCGGCATCGACGACCGCACGACGGCGCGGTTCTATCGGGTCGTCAGCTCGTACTGCAACGGGTTCACACTCAACGCGCTGTCACCCCGCCCTCCCGAAGACGAGCTGGCCGAGCTACGCCAGCAGTACCCGCGCGTCGCCGAGGTGTCGGCGTGGCTCGAGCCACCCCACCTCGACGAGCTGTTCGAGTTCGGCCTCGAGCTCCAGCTCGCCGCGCTCGCGCGGGAGGTCGAGGCCGGCGCGGCCAAAGGCGAGTGACCGGCGCCGGCGCTCGTTCCGTACCTGGCTGGCTACTTCCGCTCGAGCTCGGACTCGATCGATTTGAGCTCGGTGTTGAGCGTCTTCTCGGTGATGCGGTCCTGCGCCTCGGCCTCGAAGTCCTCCTCGGTGGGGACGTCGACCGCGGCCGCGGGCTCGGCGGCACTGCCGCTCCCGCTGTCCGAGCCGCTGCCACTCCCCGCCGCCGCCGAACCAGATCCCGAGCCGGATCCCTCGGCGCTACCGGAGCCACTTCCGGTCGCGGGCGCGCTTCCGCTCCCACCACCGTCTTCCTTGTTGCCACCGCAGGCCGCCATCATGCCGACGGCCAGCACGAACACCATCGCGAGCCGCTTCATCGCGCACCTCCCTTGAAGTTCGCCTTCAGCGTGTCCATGCGTCGATCGTGACGCGCGTCCTCGCGCTGCCGGGCGACCTCGATCCGCACCGCGGCCTTGCTATCGCCTTTGAGGTCGGCGATCTCGCTCATGCGCGCGAGATCGGCGCTCCGCTGCGCGTGAAGCGTGAGCTCGTCCTGGACCTCGGGGTCGGCGAGGAACGCGTTCTGCCACCGGGCACGGATCTCTTCGAGTCGCTTGCGCCGGCGCTCGTCGCGGCTCGCGATCCGCTCCTCGATCCGCTTCCGGATCGCGGCGCGCCGCGCGGCGCGGTTGGCTGCGAGCTTGGCGTTGCGTGCCTTGACCGCGGCCAGGGCCGCTTGGCGGCGCTCCTCTTCCTGCTTCTTGAGCTCGGCCGCCGCGTCGAAGTCCGCGGCGACCTCGAAGGTACCGACCGGCAGATCGCGACGGCTCGTCCGTACGGCGATCGCACCCGAGGTCGCCGCGTCCCTCGGAATGAAGAACGCGATGTGGTTGGGCCGTACGCGTGCACCGCGGATCGGATTGCCGTTCCACAGCACGATCGCGTCGTCGGGGAAGTTGCGGCCGCGGATCACGATCCGCGAGCCGGCCTTGCCCTTGATCGGCCAGTAGCTACCGACCACCGGACGCTCGAGCTTCCACTCGCGACGGTGGTGGTCCCGGATCTCGGGGCCGGGGCCAGGGGCTCCGGCCTCGACCCACTCGCCGGCGGTGAAGCGGTAGTGGTCGCCATCGCGATCCCAACGACCGGGACGCCATTGCCTGCCGGCGCGCTCGCGCTCCATGTGGCCCGGCACCCAGTCCCACTTGCCATCCTTCCAGTCCCAGCGACCGGCAACCCACACGAAGCCGCGGCGGGGTGCGTAGCTCTCGTTGCGCGGGGGAGGCGGTGCCGCCGTCGGATACGCCGACGCGCCACCATCGATCCATGCACCCGCCGTGAACGACCAGCGATCGCCGTTCTTCTCCCACCTGCCAGCGCGCCAGTGCTTGCCGCGGCGCTCGCGCTCCATGTGACCGGGCACCCAGTCCCACTTGCCGTTCTTCCAGTCCCAGCGACCGGCGACCCACACGAAGCCCCGGCGCGCGGCGTAGTTCTCGTTGCGAGGGGGCGGTGGTGCTGCCGTCGGATACTCCGCGGACCCACCGTCGATCCATCCACCGGCGGTGAACGACCAGCGATCGCCCCGCTTCTCCCACTTGCCCGGGCGCCACTGCTTGCCGCGACGCTCGCGCTCCATGTGACCGGGCACCCAGTCCCACTTGCCATTCTTCCAGTCCCAGCGACCGGCCACCCACACGAAGCCGCGACGAGCGCCGTACTTCTCGTTGCGAGGCGGTGGGGGCGCGGAATTCGGATACGCCGCCGGTGCAGCCGCGATCCATCCACCCGCGACCCACGTCCACCGATCGCCGCGCTTCTCCCACTTGCCCGGACGCCACTCCTTGTTGGCGCGCTCGCGCTCGAAGTGACCCGGCACCCAGTCCCACTTGCCGTTCTTCCAGTCCCAGTGTCCCGGCGCCCACACGAAGCCGCGGCGAGTGCCGTACTTCTCGTTGCGAGGCGGCGGAGGTGCGGCGTTCGGATATGCCGCCACCGGTGCAGGTGCGGCCGCGATCCATCCGCCGGCGACCCACGTCCACCGGTTGCCACGCTTCTCCCACTTGCCCGGGCGCCACTCCTTGTTGCGGCGCTCGCGCTCGAAGTGACCCGGCACCCAATCCCACTTGCCCGCCTTCCAGTCCCAGTGACCACCGACCCACACGTGACCGGCACGCTTGGCGTACTTCTCGGCGCGCGGCGGGGGCGGTGCGGCATTCGGATACGGCGCCGGTGCGCCCGGTCCGGGACCACCGCCGGGATGTGCCGGTCCACCACCGCCGGCGATCCAGCGACCGGGGATCCAGGCGTAGACATCACCGCGCTTCACCCACTTTCCGGGCTGCCACGATTTTCCAGCGCGCTCGCGCTCGAAGTGACCGGGAGTCCAGTCCCACTTGTCTGCTTTCCAATCCCAGTGGCCGCCGACCCACACGTGCCCCGCCTTGGCCGCGTACTTCTCCGCGCGCGGAGCGGGTGGTGGTTTCTGGGGCCCACGATGATCGCGGGTGACGGGGACGGGCTTACGCCGCATCCTGGGTTGTGCCTGAGTGTCCGCGGGCGCGGCGGCGATCGCCGCTCCCACCAACACCATCGAGATCAACAATCGAGGTGAAGGTGTCATGATGAGCTCCTCCCTAGGGGACGAACTCTAACGCAGCCGATTCAACCTGCGCGCGTCTGAACGATTGTTTCGTTGGTGGTCAAACCACTAACGCCGTGTCAGGTTTGGCACCGCGTCGTATGTCATGGACACGGCGCCCCCGCGGCGCTCCAGGTTTCGAACGCCGTCAAGAAATCCTGTCGCGACATCGGGATCGGAGCACGACCACGGCCGGGATGCCAGCCCCACGCGACCAGAGGATCCTCGAGATGCGTGCGCAGCGCCGCCGCATCGCGCCCACCGTTGTGCGCCGGATCCTTGAGGCCCTCGCACAGATCGTGCGGCGACTTGCCGACGAACACCATCTTCATGTCGCGCGGCGGCATCCGCCAGCCGGTCGCCGCACCGGGTGGCATGTGCGGTCCGTAGCTGTCGGGCGTGTTGGCGATGTTGTGGCACGTCACGCACTCGAGCCCGACCATGCCGCGACCGTCGGGACCGCGTTGCACGTTCTGCGTGTGCGGATGACCGTCGTCGCCTTGCAGCGGGGCATCGCCGGCCGGATGACAGTTCTGGCAGCGCGGGTGCTGGAGCACCGACCGTACCTTCTCGAACGCGACGAGTCCGGTGTCGCGAGGTGACGTGGCCGCGTGGTCCGGCGGAGCGGTCTTGCCGCCGCACGCCGCGAGCACGATCGCGATCAGGATCGATCTCATGCCGCACCGCCCTTCGTCGGTTGTAGTGGCAACGTGCGCAGTCGCTCGCCGGTCAACGCGAACACCGCGTTGGCGACCGCGGGTGCGATCGGTGGCGTCGCGGGCTCGCCGATGCCACCCATCGCGACCTTCGGATCGTTCGGCACGATCTCCACGGCGACTTCCGGCATCTCGAACATCCGCAGGATCGGATAGTCGTGGAAGTTGGACTCGCGAACCTCACCGTGCTCGAGCGTGAGCTTGCCGTACAGCGCCGCGGTCAGTCCGTACGCGATCGCGCTCTGGACCTGCGCCTCGATCCCGAGCGGATTGACCGCGGTTCCGCAGTCGACGGCGGCGGTGACGCGATGGACGCGGATCCGACCGTGCTCGATGCCGACCTCCGCGACCTCGGCGACGATGCTGCCGAACGACTCGTGAACCGCGAGTCCGCGGGCGCGTCCCGACGGTGGCGGCGCGCCCCATCCCGCCTTGGTGGCGGCGAGCTGGAGCACGCGCGCGTGTCGCGGATGGTTGGCGAGGAGCGCGAGGCGGTAGGCGAGCGGATCGGCGTGCGCCGCCGCGGCGAGCTCGTCGATCACGCTCTCGAGCACGAACGCGGTGTGCGTGTTGCCCACCGACCGCCACCACAACACCGGGATCGGTGTCGTCGGCGAGTGCAGCGACACGCGATGTGCGGCCAGGTTGTCGAGGTACGGCGAGTCTGGAAGCCCCTCGATCGAGCTGCCGTCGACGCCGTTCTTGATCACGAACATCGCGAACGGGGTGGCCGCGAAGATCGATTGCCCGACGACGACGTGGTCCCACGCGGCCGGATGTCCCTTGTCGTCGGCGCGCACGCGCACGCGGTGCACGTAGGCCGGACGGTAGAACCCTCCGCGGATGTCGTCCTCGCGCGACCACACCGTCTTGACCGGAACACCGGCTGCCTTGGCCACGGTCACCGCCTCGGACACGAAGTCCGCGACCGGCGACCCGCGCCGGCCGAACCCACCGCCGAGGAACGTGGTGTGGAGCGTGACCTTGTCGGGGGATGTTCCGACGATCCGCGCGGCGGCCGCCTGATCCGTGGTCTGCGCTTGCGTCCCGGTCCAGATCTCGACCTTGTCGCCGTCGATCTTGACGGTGCAGTTGAGCGGCTCCATCGGCGCGTGCGCGAGGTACGGCACCTCGTAGGTGACGTCGAGCGGCGAGCTGCCGAGCGCCTGATCCATGCTCGGTCGCGCGACGACCCCGCTGATGTCGTGGGCGACGGTACCGACCGTCCGGGACTTGGCGTGGAAGTCGGCAGACAGCGTCGCGCTGTCGACGATCTGATCGGGCCACGTCCACGTGACCTCCAGCGCGTCGCGCCCGAGCTTGGCGGCCCAGAAGTGCTTGGCGATCACCGCGACGCCGTGTTCGATCGTGATGACCTTCTCGACGCCAGGCACCGCGAGCGCCGCGCGGTCGTCGACCTGCTTCGGCGTGCCGCCGAACGGCGCGCGCAGCACCATCGCGGTGCGCAGGCCGGGGAACTGGATGTCGAGCCCGAACACGGCCGTGCCGTCGATCTTCTCGGGACTGTCGAGCCGCTTGACCTTGGTGCCGATCAGCGTCCAGTGCTTCGGATCCTTGAGCGTGACCCGACGGGGTTGCGGGAGCTTCATCGCCGCCTCGGCGAGCTCGCCGAACCGCAAGCGCCGGTTACCGCTCACGACGACACCCTTTTCGACCCTGCAACGCGCCGGCGGCACGCGCCATCGCTTCGCCGCCGCGCGCACCAGCATGTCGCGCGCGACCGCGCCGACCGTGCGATAGCGATCGAACTCCGAGCGTGTCGTCTGCGAGCCCCCGGTCATCTGCATGCCGCGCCCCGGCCGGGCGTACGCCGGTGCGGCCGGCGCGTGCTCGCAGCGCACGTTCGACCACTCGCACTCGAGCTCCTCGGCGATCAGCATCGCGAGCCCGGTCCAGATGCCTTGCCCCATCTCGGAGTGCGCGAGCACGACCGTGACCGAGTCGTCGGTACCGATCCGCAGAAACGCGTTGGCCGGTGGCAAGGGCGGGATCGCCGGGCGCGACGCGGCGGGCGCGGCCTTGACGATCCGCGGGACGTGAAACGCGAGGACGAGCCCCGCGCCGACTCCCTTCAGGAACCCGCGCCGGGCAATGCCGGTCATCGGCCACCTCGCTTGAGGCGCGCGGCGAGGTGGATCGCCTCGCGGATCCGCACGTAGGTCCCGCACCGGCAGATGTTCCCGGACATCGCCGCGTCGATGTCGGCGTCGCTCGGATCGGCGTTGGCATCGAGCAGCGCGACCGCCGTCATGATCTGTCCCGACTGGCAGTACCCGCACTGCACGACGTCGGCCTCGACCCATGCACGTTGCACCGGATGAGCTCCGTGCGTCGCGGCGTTTCTCGCGATGCCCTCGATCGTCGTGATCTTGCGCCCGCCGACCGTGGACACCGGCGTCACGCACGATCGCACCGGCTTGCCGTCGAGGTGCACCGTGCACGCTCCGCACTGCGCCATCCCGCAGCCGTACTTGGTCCCGGTGAGCCCCACGAGATCGCGCAGCACCCACAAGAGCGGCATCTCCGCGGGGGCATCGACCTCCCGGACGGCGCCGTTGATGTCGAGCTTCATGCGCGGATCCTGTCGCTCCGACCCCGGAATTGTCTACGCTGCGGTCGTGGGAATTCCGCCGTTCGTGGCAGCAATCCTTGCGCTCATCGCGCTCGTCACCGTCGAGCGCGTCGCGATGTCCGACGACCAACCGCCCCCACTCGTCCACGCCGAGGTCGATCCGTTGCCGTTCGCGAACGGCGGCTACGGCGCGCAGATCGGGATCCGGCATCCCGCGCTCCACGGCGTGCGGGTCGCGATCGCGAGCTTCTCGCTCCACGAACCCGACCTGATCTCGCAGATCGGCAACGATGGGTTCGATGTCCGTGTTCGGCCGAGCGGCGCGATCTACGTCCTCTACTATCCGGCGGCTCCCGGACGCGACGGGTTCTCGTTCGGCGGATCCGTGCGCTACCTGCGGCTACGCTACGAACACGACGACGCGCCCGGCGAGCGCGCCGAGATCTCGGAGATCTCGCCCGAGGCGATCGTCGGATACCAGTGGCACCCGTTTCACGGCGGGTTCTACCTGCAGCCGTGGCTCGCGCTCGGCGTGACGCTCCACAAGAGCGGCGATCCCACCGTCGGCGGTCACACCTACGACGAGCTCCCGATCAGCCCGTTCTTCACGGTCAACATCGGCTACGAGCTCAGTCTTTGACGAAGTTCTTCCATCGTCGCAGATAGCCCCCGAACCGCTGGGACACCGCACGCTCGCCGAGCTCCGCGATGGTGAGCGGTGGACGACGCGACGGCTCGCCGTCGGTGGACGCCTCGATCTCGCGCGGCCAGTCGGGGTTGACGATCGCCGCGCGTCCGAGCGCGATGACATCGGCGCCGCGTGCGAGCACGGCCTCGGCATCGGCACGCGTCCAGATCTTGCCCGCGGTGAAGATCGCGATCTCGGGCGGTAGCGCTTCGCGAACCATCGGGAGCACGTGGCGATCGGGGTACTTCGCGCTGTTGCGATTCACGTCCCATAGCGATGCGTGGATGAAGTCGGAGCCATCCTCGACGAGCCACTTCGCGACCTGGAGGTTGTCGTCGAGATCCATGCCTCGCGCGTTCCCGAAGTCCTCGAACGACAGTCGCACGCCGATCGCGAACCCCGGCTTGCAGCGTTGCCGGCACGCACGCATGACCTCGCGAATCAGTCGCGCGCGCCCGACGAGATCGCCGCCCCACCCGTCGGTGCGCGGGTTCGTCGTGCGCGACAGGAACTGGCACAGCAGGTAGCCGTGCGCGCCGTGAAGCTCGACGCCGTCGAACCCCGCGGCCTCGGCCCGCGCCGCGCCGTCGGCGAACCGTTCGATCACTCGCGTGATGTCGTCGGTGGTCGCCACGCGCGGCGGCGTGAAGGTCGGAGCGTCCTCGTTCCACGTGCTCGCGCTCCACGTCTGCTCTCCAGTGAGCGATGGGTCGGCGCGCACGCCACCGTGAAACAACTGCACGATGCACGCGGCCCCGCCGTCGTGGAGTCGGGTCGCGAGCCGGGTGAGGCCCGAAACACATTCGTCGCGATCGATCGCGAGCTGGCCATCCCAGGCCTTGCCGTCGCGCGCGACGTAGCTCGCGCATGTCGAGATCAACCCGAACCCGCCATCGGCGCGTCGCGCGAGGAACGCGAGCTCGTCGTCGCCAAGCAGACCGTCGGCCTGCGACTGCAGGTTGGTCAGCGGGGCCAGCGCGATCCGGTTGGAGAGCGTCAACCCGCACCGTAGCGCGAGTGGTCGGAACAGCTTGGACATCGTGCGTACGATCCGGCAACTCGCCGACGCGGTCCAGCCACTCGGACACCTCGTGACTACGGTGCGTGTATGAAGCACCTGCTGTTCGCACTTGCCTCGCTGACGTTTACCGTTGCCGGTTGCACCACGAGCACCCCGACGGGGGCGACCTGCCCGACGGACAACCCACCGACCTACGCCTCGTTCGGCCAGCCGTTCTTCACGCAGTACTGCACCGGATGTCACTCGGTATCCGCAACCGATCGTCATGGTGCACCCGCCACACAGAACTACGACAGCGAGGCCGAGATCCGTGCCCACGCGACGGAGATCGACCTGTGGGCGGCGGCCGGCCCCGACGCGCAGAACCTCGGCATGCCCGATATGTCCGGACCGGTGACGACCGCGCCGACCGACGCCGAACGCGAGCAACTGGGCCAGTACCTCGCCTGTCTGCAAGGGCAGTAACTTCACGCACGGTGATGGCCGAATCTATTCGGCCGTGCAGGTGGCGACGCTCGCGAGCGCGACCCATGCTGTGCTCGTGGTACTCGCGCTCTCTCATCTCTCCGCCGGTCGGCTCGGCTGGTTGCTCGATTTCGTCGCCAGCGTTCCGATGCCGATCCTCGCTGCCGAGCGGTTCGCCGCTCGCACCCCCGACCTCGACGCGGTCGATGCCAGTCCGCTCGTCGGACCGGCAGTGCCGCGTTCGAGTGATGCGACGGTTCTCGATGGCGACGTCGTGATCAAGGACCAGATCGACGTCGCGGGCCTGCCGACCGGCGTCGGTCGCGCCGGCGACGCCGAGATCGCCGAACGCGATGCCACGCTGGTCGCGCGGATCATCGCCGCCGGCGGTCGCGTGATCGGCAAGGCCAAGATGACCGAGCTCGGGATCGACGGGCTCGGACCGGTGATGCACTACCCGATGCCACCCAACCCGCGCGCGCCCGGCTATTCCCCGGGTGGCTCGAGCACGGGCACCGCGGTCGCCGTCGCCAGCGGCCTCGCGCGCTACGGCGTCGGTGGTGACGGACTCGGTAGCATCCGGATCCCGGCCGCGTTCTGCGGCCTGGTCGGACTCAAGCCGAGCCGCGAGCGGGTGCCGCGCGACGGCATCCGTAGCCCGGTGCGCACGCTCGACGCGGTCGGTCCGATCGCGCGCACGGCCGCCGACTGCGCGCGGTTGTGGCAGGTGATGGCCGGCGAGTCGATCGCTCCGGTGACACCGTGGCTACCGACCCGGGTCGGCGTACCGTGGCGCCGGCTGCGGATGCACCCGAGCCGTGCGGTCGCGCTCGCCTTCGATCGCATGTTGTCGACGCTCGGGATCGAGGGCGTCGATGTCGAGCTCGCCGGTCTCGATCGCGCGACCTTCCTCGGCGGCTTGATCGGCGCCTACGAGATGTCGACCGGACCGATGGCGGATGCGCCCCGCACCAAGGCCGGGCACACCAGCCAGTGGCTGGGCCGGTCGATGACCGCGGCCACCGCCGACCGGCTGTACGCGCGGCGCGACGAGCTGCGGCGCTCCACGCAGCGCGCACTCGACACCACGCCCGTGCTCGCGTTCCCGACCACGGCCATCCCTCCGCCCGCGATCACGCGACGACTCGTGGAGCGCGGCGCCGAGATCATGTTGCTCCGCGCGCTCGGCGCGTACACGCCACTCGCGAACCTGTGCGACCTGCCGGGGATCGCGATCCCGGCGGGAGTCGACGAGCGCGGTCGCCCGCTCTCGGTGATGTTCATCGCCGGCCGGGGTGGCGAGAGCACGCTGCTCCAGATCGCTGCCGCTGCCGAGCAGGCCGATCTCGGCGCCCAACCGATCGCGTGAGCTCCGATGTCGGACAACGGATCCGGGTGTAGACACACCGGCGATCCGTAGATCTTGTGGGTGGTCACCCCCAAGATCCAAATGCGATCGCCGTAAGTCCTCAAAACACACTCGGCACGATAGTTGAGTAACGAAGGGGTCATGCGGCACTTCGTGGGACTTATCGCGATTCTCGGTAGCACGGCCTGCACCGGTACTCTCGACTCGAGCGGACCGGGAGGTCCCGACCCCACCAGCAACGAGGTCTCGGTGGTGGTCCGAGACGGCAGCGTTGCCGCACCGGGCGTCACCGTGATCTTCCAGAACACCGACGACAGCGTGATCTCCGAGACCACGACGGACGGAGCAGGCACGGCGACGGCCGAGATGACCACCGGCAACGTGACGGTCATCCGCCACTTCCCCGCGCCACTCACCCCGGACGAGCAACAGCGCCCGCCCGAGCTCTACACCTACGTCGGCGTCAAGGGCGGCGACGTGCTCGAGCTCGGCGACCCCACGCCGGCCGACGATGCACCGGCCTCGGCCATCAACGTCATGGTGCCCTCGACCGCGAACGGCACCGTCACCGTCGAGACGCCGTGCGGCACCGGCTCCGGACAGGCTCCGCTGATCCCGCTGACCGTGCGCGGCTGCGGTAGCAACCTGGTCCTGTACGTCACCGACGGCGACAACTCGTCGTTCGTGGCCAGCGCGCCGTACGGCGAGAACGTCGACGTCAGCAACCACGCGTTCCTCGGCTCGCTCGGCACGACGATCAGCGCGACCAACGTCCAGCCGGACACGCAGATCCAGGTCGAGAAGCGCCTCGTGAAGGACGACTTCACGCTGTTCTCGACCGGCACCAAGCGCATCGACCAGACCCCCGCGACGGTCGATGTCCCCGACCTCCTCGAGGTCGACGAGCTGCAGCTCGTGGCGCTCACCGACGCCAACGGCCGCACGCAGCGCAAGGCGACCCGCCAGCCGTACGTGAAGGGGCTCACCACGATCGATGGCGGCGTGCTCGGCATGATCCCGTACGTGTCGAACGTCGACTACTCGCCGACCGGCATCAGCTGGGTCGAGGCCGGACCGGCCGCGGGTCAGGCCGACTCCGTGATCACCGTCCTCACGGTCTCTCGCGACCTCGGTGGTGCGGCGCCCGGCCCGGATGATGTCTACGTCCACGCGATCATCGCACCGCACAACGGCGCGACGATGCGGATGCCGTTCCTGCCGACCTCGGCGGCGAACTTCAACCCCGGCGCGACCGACAACATCCAGGGCCGGTTCGGTCTGGTGCAGGTCACCGGTACGGCAGAGGGCTACGACGCGCTCCGCAACCTCGCCTTCCGCCACGCCAGCGTGCTCGACGCGGCGCCGGCCGGTGGTCAGGTCGTGCTGTCGTACCAGGGCAACACGCCGCCCACGCTGTAATCGCCTGTCTTCGGGAGCGCGAGACGCTCCTACGTTTGGAGGGGAAACATCGCGCGCTCGAGGCCTACCGGACTTCGAGTGCGCGATGTGCTTTTCGGCCCGAGGCATCGGCGACCACGACATCGTGCCGGCCGAGCGAGGGCACCCAGAACACGCGCTCGCTCGACGGTGCCGTCGCGACCAGCTCGCCATCGACGAACCACGACACCTCACCCGCGTGCGTCGAGGCGGAGAGAGGCACCGGTTGCTTGGTCGCCGGCATCCCGGGAATCAACGTGACGATCTGACCGAGGCTGGGCGACACGATCACCGGCGCCCCGGTGTCGGCGACGCAGGCTTCGTCGAACACCGGCCGTTCGGGAATCGTGCGGTGATGGCCGGTGAGCCACGCCGTCACCGCACTCGGGAACACGGTGAACGACTTGCGCTCGTAGTCGCGATCGCCGCGCCGGCACGCCGGTAGGACGGCGCGCCCGGTCTCGCGATCGACCTGGTAGGTCCGGTGATACGGGCACGGCTCCGTCGGGACGGCGTGCACGAGGGCCGGCGCGTGGATGCGATGCGTGCACGAGTCGGACGCGACGTGCCCCGAGTACGCGCACACCTCGACGTCGACGAGGTCGTCGGGGCGTGCCTCGGGAGCCGGTGCGTGACGGCGATCGGCGAGTCCCTCGAGCACGTCGAACAGCAGCGGCCCCGCGGCGTGCGACCCGACGAGCTCGGTGCTCGACGCGAGGTCGACGTTGCCCGTCCACACCACCGCGGTGAACCGCGGACCCGAGCCGGCCGACCACGCGTCGCGATACCCGAAGCTGGTGCCGGTCTTCCAGTGGATCTGCGGTGGCGTGTCGGTGATGGCGCGGCGGTACGGGAAGTCGGGCCGGTCGCGATCGGAGAGGGCCTCGCGGGTCAGGTAGGCCGCACCCGGAGCGAACACGCGCTCCGGCTCGACGGGCAGCTCGTCGACCGTCAACCGCAGCGGTGCATAGCGGCCGTCTTCCGCGAGCGTCGCGTACATCCCCGCGAGCTCGAGCGGCGTCACCTCGATACCGCCGACGATCATCGACAGCCCATAGGTGCCGGGTGCCGCGCGAGCGCCGGCGACGTCCATCCGCAGTAACTCGCCGAGAAAGTGCTCGACGCCGACCTTCGACAGCAGATCGACGAACGGGAGGTTGAGCGACTTCGCGAGCGCGGTGCGCAGCGTGACCAGCCCGGCGAAGTGGTCGTCGAAGTTGCGCGGCCGGTAGGTGCCGTACTGGGTGGGGATGTCGGCGACGAGGTACCCGGGGAGCGCGATGCCGCGATCGATCGCCATCGCGTAGAGGAACGGCTTGAGCGTGGAGCCCGGAGATCGCGGGTGATCGAACATCGCGATCTGGCCACCATGCTTGGCGTCGTCGAAGTCGAGGTTGCCGGCGAGCGCTACCACTTCGCGCGTGTGGTGATCGACGACCACGATCGACGCGTTGTAGATCTGCTTGTCGTGGAGCTCGGGTTCGCGGAGCTCGAGCTCGCGCTCGACGAGACGCTGCGCCCCGCGATCGAGCGTCGACCGCACGTGGTCGCGCTCGGGAAAGCGCTCGTGCAGCGCGACCGCGGTGTGTCGGGCCTCGCGCGGCATCGGTAACAGGTGTTGCGGAGGTGGGGTGCTCGCGGCCTCGGCGAGCGCCGACTCGGCATCGGCGCCGTCGAACACGCCGGCGACGATCAGCTTGCGCAGGATCGCGTCGCGTCGCGCGCGCAGGTGATGATTGTGGGGGCGCGGTTGGTAGCGCGAGGGTCCCTGCGGCACCGCGAGCAAGGTCGCGATCTCGACCGGCGTGAGGTGACGCGCGGAGTGGCCGAAGTACGTCCACGCCGCCGACTCGATGCCCTCGAGGTTGCCGCCGTACGGCGTGCGCGACAGGTACTCGGCGAGGATCTCGCGCTTGCTCAGCCGGAGATCGAGCTGCGCCGCGCGAAACATGTCGATCAGCTTGTTCGGGACCGTGCGCGGTCGCGGTTCGAGGAGACGTGCGAGCTGCATCGTCAGCGTCGATCCGCCCGACACCCGGTGTCCGGCGGCGAGGTTGCTCCACGCGGCGCGCAGGATCGCGATCGGATCGACCCCGTCGTGATCCCAGAACCGCTTGTCCTCGAGAGCGACCAGGCTGTCGATCAGCGCGGGATCGACGGCATCGAGATCGACGCGCAATCGCCAGCGCTCGTCGGGCGCGAGGAACACGTAGGCCGGCGTGCCGTCGCGGTACTCGACCACCGCCGACCATCCGGTCTCGCGATCCGGCAGCGGCAACGCGAGCGCCAGCACGAACAGCACGAGGAGCAACGTGTCGAGGACGGCGACCGCCAGCAGTGCGAGGCGTGCCAGCACCCACCGCTTGCGACCGACGATTCCGCGAAGCCCGCGCACGTCTCGCCCGTGATCAGATCGTCTTGCCCGTCCACGGACCGCCGACGATCGCCTTGCCGCCGGCCGCACGGGCCCACAGCGTCGGGTCGTACATCGCCTCGGCCTCGACCGGTGGGATCGTGAACGTGCCGGTCGTCACCGCGCGGACGGTGTAGATGATCTTGCGGCTGGTGTTGGGCGGCATGTACCCGAACGCCTCGACGCGATCGTCGCGCATGTTCTGGAAGTCGACACCCCACAGCTCGTCGTACTTCACCCAGTCGGGACGCAGGCCGCGCCCGAGTCGAGGGTTCTCGATCTCGAACCCGGCGGGCAACCGATCGACGAGCGCGATGTTCTGGATCCCGACCCCGCTCGCGTTGCGGAGCTCGACCTCGACGAACAGCACGTCGCCGAGCTTGATCTGGCCGGTGGTCGACGGGTTGACGATCGTGCCGTCGGCGTTGCGATAGGTCCGCGACACCAGCAGGCCGTTGCCACCGGTCTTGTAGGTCGCGCCCGGGCGGACGCCCTCGCTGCGGACCACGAGCCACATGTTGGCCGCGCTCTTCGGGATCTCGAGTGACAGCTTGCCGTACTCGCTCGCACGATCGAGCACCCACGTGCGGTCGTTGGATTTCGCCGTGGTCTTGCGCGGCCGGATCGTCTGACCGTCGGCAATCAGCGTACCGCCCGCGACGCCTCGCGATGCCTGGCCGTTGACCCACTTGCCGAGGCCGGTCACCCCCCACACCAGCTCCTGCGTCGTGTACCACCACGAGCGCTGGCCGGTCAGGCTCTGCGCGACGCGCTGGGCGAGCGGCTCGCCCGCCGGATCGTTCTTGAACAGGTCGAAGAAGATCGACAGCTGCATGCCGCGGCGCCGACGGTCGCTATAGAACGTCCAGTAGTTCGAGCGTGCGGGATCGATCGGCGACGCGTCGACCTTCTTGAGGTCGGCGGCGAACCGCCGATCGCCGGCCTTGTAGAGCGCGGCCTTCAGCATGTAGAGGTCCTCCTCCTGCTCGCCGCTCGAGATCTTGTTCTCGGGGTACTCGGCGATCAGCCGCAGGATGCGCGCCTTGTGTCCCTTGCCCGCGATCGCGAGCACGTAGTGGAGATAGGCCTGAACCTGACCGTCGTAGTACTGGTACGAGTGCTTGGCGTACTTGCCGAGGCCACGCTCGTACGCCGCTGCGCGGTTGTCGATCCACCGCAGCACGTGCGCGAGTCGATCCGCGGGCACCGCGTAGCCCGCCGCCTTGGCATCGAGCAAGAAGTGCGTCGCATAGGCGGTGCCCCAGTCGTCGGGCTCGGTCCCGCCGGGCCAGTAGCTGAAGCCGCCCGATGGCGTCTGCATCGACAGGATGCGCGCGATCCCCGCGAGCACCATGTCCTGGATCTTGAGCTGGTCGCCGCCGGTGTCGAGTTGCTCGGCGAGCGTGCCGACGTAGAGCAGCGGTCGCGCCGACGATGTCGTCTGCTCGATGCAACCATACGGGTAGTGGATCAGGTACTTCAGGTGCTCGAACGACTCGCCGTACGGGTTCGAGGTCAGCCAGAACGTGGTGGTCTCCGAGGTCGGCACCCAGTTTCTGAGCGCCGGCAGCGACGCGAGATCGAGTGGTCCCGGCTTGACCTGGATCTTCTGGATCGTGCGCTCCTTCGGTCCTGCGGGTAAGAACGGTACGTCGAGCTCGTCGGACACGCTGCCGTTGAACGTGCGGCCCTTCGCCTTCGCCACCACGCGCAGCTTCGCGGCTCCGAGCGGGAGCGCGGCCCTGGCCTGGAACACCACGGTCTCGGCGCGTCCGTTGTCGAGGTGTAGCGTCGTCGAGTCCTTGCCGCCGAACGCGAGTGGCGGAGGCTGGTCGGCCTTGGACACCACGCCGGGGATCGGGATCTGCGCACTCTCGAGCTTGACCTCGACGTCGAGCGGACCGCCCGACACGTTGGTCAGGAACACCGGCACCATGAACTGATCGTCGTGGGTGACGAATCGCGGCAGCGTGACCTGGAGGACCAGCGGATCCTTGACGGTGACGTCGGCCTCCGCGCGCCCGACTCTGGTCGCGCTCGTGGTGATCGCCATGACGCGGAGCTGCCCGCGATATGTCGGGATGTGGAACGGCACCGTGAGCTTGCCGTTGCTCCCGACCTGGAGCACGCCCGAGAACAACGCGACCGGCTTGACCGGCTGCACGCGGCCCTTCTCGAGCTTGCCGCCACCACTCTCGGCATCCATTTCGCCCTCGTCACCACCGCCGGTCTTCGACGACGCGCCGGCGGGCTGGTGCAGCATCGTCCAGCCGATGGTCTCGTAGGTCTCGACGCCGAGCGCGCGCTTGGCGAACAGCTGACGGTTCGGATCGGGGGTCTGGAAGTTGGTGAGCTGCAGGATGCCCTCGTCGACGACCGCGACGGTCGCGAACGTCGGCTCGGTGATCGGACCGAGATCGAGCGTCACCGACAGCGGGCTCGCCGACCGCACGCTCTTGGGCGCGGTCAGCGTGACCTTCTGGGTGAACTTGGTGGGTAACACGCGCGTGCTCGCCACCCCGTACGCGCGGTCGGGCAAGAATGCCTGCTTCGACTCGACGTGCGGATCCTTGATCAGCAGCGCTCCGACGTAGACGTTGGGTGCGAACGCCGGCACCGAGAACGACCACTTCACCTCGCCGGCCTCGACGTCGACCCACTGCGACTTCGTCACGTGGTCGGTCTCGACCGTCCACAACAACTTGCCCTTGTACGGCGCGCGGATCGTCGCGGTCGCCGGCTTGCCGACCTCGATCGACTTCGGGAGGTCGAGCTTCAGCTGCGTCGGCTTGGCCGGACGCGGCGTCTGGTCGAGCTGGCCGTCGTAATCCGAGTAGTACTCGTAGGGATACACGCCGTCGAGCACGAGGTCGGTCTCGGCCTTGCCGGCCTCGAGCCGCACCAGGTAACCGAGGTCGGCATCCTTCGGCGTGACCTCGAACTGGAACTTGCCGGCGGCATCGACCGTGACCGTCATCTTGCCCTCGGGGACGTGCCGCATGTTGCGCGTGTACGAGCCCTCGCCGGAGTCCTCGTCGTACGCGTAGCCGTAGTCGGCCTCGAGGTGTGCGAGCTCGATGTCGAGCTTCTGCGTCGCGCCGGCGACCGGCTTGCCGGTCCAGTCGACGATCATGCCCTCGACGGTGAACGGCGTGCCCGAAGCGACCACCGGCGTCTTGGTCTTGACCCCGATATAGAACTTCTCCGGGTGCAGGGTCGCGTGCGAGGTCTTGACGGTGGCGCGGCCGCTGCCCGCCTCGAGCACCGATGCGCGCGCGGTCAGCGTCATCGTGCGATCGAACAGCGTGCCCTCGTCGGGCGTCGGACACGCGATCGCGACCTGCCCGCGCGGATCGAGCTGGTCGCGAGCCTCGCCGAGCGACACCGGCTTGCCGTGCGGCAAGATGCCGTAGGTCAGATCGCTGTTCTCCTCGGGCTCGAACGCGGCCGGCTCGACAGAGCACGCGAGCTCGACCCCGCTATCCATCGCGGTGCCGCCGAACAAATAGCGCGCCGCGACGTCGAACGTCATCTTCGAGCCGATCAGCGCCTGTGGGGTCTTCGGTTTGATCGACACCTTCATGCGCTCGGGCACGAACTCCTCGACCTGGAGGTCGTAGGCCGTGACCCGCTTGTCGGCGACCGAGATCTGCACGCGCCAGTGGCCGGTATCGGCGAACGCGGGGAACGCGTGGTCGAGCGCGATCACGCCGGCGGCGTTGGTCTTGAGCGCGACCTTCTTGACGACCTTGGCCTTGGGATCGAACAGCTCGACATCGACGGGCAGCTGCGACGGCGCGCGGTCGTTCTTGTCGCGCAGGATCGCGACGACGTGCGCGGTGTCGCCGGGTCGATAGACCCCGCGATCGGCATAGATCGACGCGTGGTACGGCACGCTCGAGGCGTAGGGCACGCCCGACGTGCTCGACTCCGCGATGTCGGCGCGCAGATCCTGGTAGCGGATGTACGTGAGGTCGCTACCGCGGTGCGCGATCACCGCGAACGGCTCGGCCTCGTCGGGATCGCCGGGCTTGACGTCGAGGACGCAGCCGCGCGCCCCCCGGGTCTTGCACGACGCCACGACCTTGCCGCTCTTGCGCACGAGCTGGACATCGACACCGTCGAGCAGCTCCGAGCTCTGCATGTCGAGCGCCCACACCTCGACGGTCTGCAGCCAGGGCTTGTCGGGAACCGCCGACTTCTTCGCGACCAGCGACGTGTTGGTGAGCAAGAGGCGCGTGGTCGCGTGAGCGCCGACCGCGGCGAGCGACAGCTCGAGCACACCCTGCGTGGTCGACGGCAAGAGGTGCGAGACGTCCTGCCAGCTGGTGGTCAGCGTGTCGGGGTCGCCACGCAGGAGCAGCGTCTTCTTGAGGATCACGTTGCTGGTGCGCTCGTCGGCGACGTCCGAGCTCGTGTTACCGAGCCAGAAGATCAGGTTCTGCGGCGGGACCTGGCGGACCACCAGGTTGACCTCGTCGATGTTGAGGTGCTTGATGCCGAGGTTGGTCCACGCCGAGCGCGGCAGGTAGCGCCCGCTACCCGCGAACGACAGCTTGGGCTTGCGCGCCGCCACCGCGTACGAGCGCGAGAACGGTGCCGTCAGCACACCGCCATCGACGCTGTGAACGCCGGGGGCGATCTCGACCCGGTAGACCCCGCGCTTGAAGTCGCCGAACACGCGGAACCCCGCGCGACCGGAGGTGATGTACGTGTTCGTGACCGGAGGATCGAACGAGATCTTCGAGATCGACTCGTCGGTCGGCTTGCAGCGCTTCGAGAGCCGGCTCGCGTACTCGCCGTCGAAGTACGCCGAGCGATAGCCCGACGGGGCCGCCTTGTCGTCGCACGCGACCTCGAGGTAGTAGCCGTTGGCTCCCTCGACGAACTGCGCACCCTTGATCGAGACGATGTCCTGATCGACGACCTGGTAGGCCAGTGACTTCGCCGGCGCCTTGGCCCCGCCGAGCGAGGTCAGGTTGCCATTGAGAGCGACCCCGAGCTTGGAACCGACCTTCATCCGCGGGTCGGTGAGCACCACCGTCATGATGTGGGGGCTCGAGCGACCCCGGGCGGGAAGGACCTGCACGCTGGAGATCAGCTGCCCGTCGACGGTGAAGCTCATCATCGTGCGCGCCAGGTTCGGCAGCACCGGCGCCGAGAACACCAGCTCCATCGTCACCCACCGGCCCTTGGCCTGGATCGCGACCGGTGCCCAGCTCAGGAGCTCGAACTTCGGTGTCGTGAACGAGTGCGTCCACTTGGTGTTGCCCGGAGGCTGGAGCTCGCCGTCGCGGGTCTCGACCGAGGTCAGGTCGACGTCGTACTTGGTGTTCGACTCGAACGCGCTGTTCGGCGTGAACTTGATCTGCGAGGTCCCGAGATAGGTCAGCGTGCCCGGGACCTCGGGCTTGATCGCGAGCTTGGTCTTCGAGGTCACCCGGCCCGCCTCGTCGCGCTCGACGATCGGCGCCGCGAAACTCACGACGATCGCGCTCGGGGTCACCCCCGCGGCACCGAGATCGTCGATCACCGGCTGGAGCTTGGCGGGTGTGAGCGGCGAGCGTTTGGGCTCGTCGCCGGTCGTGCCGTCGGGCTCGGTGTCCTTCACGACGGGACTGTTCTCGGAGCTCGGTGTGCCCGTGTCGTCGAGGCGACTCGGGTGGTGGCTACACGCCAGGAGCAGGACGACGAGCAGGGTGATGCTGGTTCGGATCATGATCGGCCTCTGGGACTCCCTCTGCCGCTAACGTTCACGTAGTTAGCGGCATTCCCGCGGCGAGAGTATCAAGTGCCTCCGCCGACGCAGGTATCCTGAGGCCATGATTGCCGCGCGACTCGGACTGGTCGTCGTCGTCGTCGTCGCAGCAGCCGGAGGCTGCAAGTCGCGTCACCCGTCCAAAAGTGGATCTCGCGTCGCCAAGAAAGCTCCGCGATCCACGAACAAGCAATCGACACGCGTCGGATCGCCACTTCCCGAGCGCGGCCCACACCCCGACTACCCGACACCGGTCGCCGCGGGTACCGGCGATCTGTTCGTACTCGAGGAACCCGACCGCGGCCCGGCCGCACCGATCGATTTTCCGTTGCCCGGGACGGTCGGCCTGGCGTGGTCGTCCCACGCCAACTGCGAGGCCGGTGCCGAGACGGTGACCTGCAGCAAGGCCAAGCGCCACCCCGGCGAGGTGTCGTGGTGGCACGTCGGGCGTCGCGGCAAGACGTTCGTGGTCGCCGAGCACCGGCGCGGAGATGCGATCGACGAGACCTACGTCTACGTGCAGAACGACACCGTGCCGCGCCGGCGGATCCGGTTCGACGCCTACAACCAGGTCGAATCGGCGCTGCTGTTCTCGTCGCCGACGCAGTACTCGAAGCGGCTGCGCAGCGGGGCCAACGGACTCGACGGTTGCGGCTCGATCGCGGTCGAGCTCGATGCCGCCCACGTCGTCACCGAGGAGCGCTGCCTGCAGTGGAGCGGCAAGCCGATGCGCGACACCGACGGCGTGGCGGTGCGGAAGTACAAGCTCGATGCGCAGGGCTTCGTCGTCGAGGAGACCCGGTTCGGGGTCGACGGCAAGCCGGTCGAGGGGATCGACGGCGTCCACACCATCCGCTACGAGCTCGACGACGACGGCCGGGTCGAGGTCAAGCGGTTCGACGGCGTCGACGGCCAGCCGACCGCGAACAACCACGGCTGCCACGGCTACCGCACCACCCGCGACGCGCGGGGGGTGGTGGTGAAACGCACGTGCATCGGCTCCGACGGCAAGCCGTCGAACGACACCGGTGGCATCTCGAGCGACGTCTACACCTACGACGAGGCGGGCTGCCAGGTCACGCACCGCTTGCTCGCGATCGGCCACCCGCCCAAGGATCCGGGTAGCGACGACGTGGTCGACGGTCGTTGCGCGATCATGGTCCACACCTGCGTCGGTCCAGGCGGCAACCGGCGGAAGTGCGGTCCGGGCGAGCCGGCGCGCTACGACTACAAGCGCGACGCCGACGGCTACGTGACCTCGGTCTCGAGCTACAAGCCCGACGGCACGCCCGGGGAGCACCCCGATTGGCACGCATTCGAGGTCCGCTACCAGTACGACGATCGCGGTCGCGCGGTCGCGACGTCGTGCCACGGCACCGACGGCCAGCCCGTGCTGTGCGGGACCATGGGCTACTCGTCGAATCGCGCGACCTACGACGACGCCGGCCGCATGCTCGAGGAGCGGTTCTTCGATATCCACGGCAACCCCACCACCAACGTCGGCGCCACCTACCGCACGTTCGTCTACGACAACTACGACCACGTGTCCGAGCGGCGCGCCCTCGATGGCGCCCACGAGCCGGTCGAGAGCCTCGGGATGGCCGTCCGCCGCAACCTCTACGACGCCGATCACCGCCTGTTCGGGGTGGTCCTGCTCGACAAGGCCGGCAAACCCGCCCGCTACAACGGGTGCTACTCCGGCGTGACTTGCCCACGCGGGACCTGGCACGCGATGCGGATCCTCCGCCATCGGGACGGATCCGTGGACACCAACGAGTTCTTCGATGCCGCCGGGCAGCTGATCCACACCGTGGACTGCAGCAAGTCCCGCTGCTTCCAGTGACGCCGGCCCGCGGCTCCGATATCGTGAGGGTTGCGGATGTGCGAGCTACTCGGCATGGAGTGCAATGTCCCGACGGACATCGTGTTCTCGTTCTCCGGTCTCGCCCTGCGCGGCGGTGCCAAGGGACCGCACGCCGATGGCTGGGGGCTCGCTCTCTACGACGGCAAGGCCGTCCGCACGTTCCTCGATCCCGCGCCGGCCTCGCACTCGCCGCTCGCGCGTTACGTCCGCGACAACCCGATCAAGACGTTGCTGGCGATCGCGCACGTCCGCCAGAAGACGCGCGGCGAGGTCTCGCTCGCCAACTGCCACCCGTTCGTGCGCGAGCTGTGGGGACGCAACCTGACGTTCGCGCACAACGGCACCGTCAAGGGCGTTCGCAAGCGCAAGCTGTCGCGGTTCCGTCCGATCGGGAACACCGACAGCGAGTACGCGTTCTGCGTGCTGCTCGATACCCTCCACAAGAAGTTCCCGACCTACCCGCGCAAGCGCGCCGACCTGTGGAAAGCGGTCGCCGACATCGGGCGCTCGCTCGGCGGCAGCGGCACGTTCAACTTCCTGCTCGGCGACGGCACGCAACTGTTCGCGCGCTGCGCGACCAAGCTCTGCTACGTGATCCGCAAGGCGCCGTTCAAGCGCGCCACGCTGTGCGATGACGACGTGACGATCGACTTCTCCGAGGTCACCACGCCCGACGATCGGGTCGCGGTGATCGCGACCGCACCGCTGACGCGCGACGAGGTGTGGACTCACGGCGAGCCCGGGAAGCTGTGGGTGTTCTCGAATGGCGCCTTGCGCGCCACCCTCGAGAGCTAGGCTAGCCGGACTTCTTCACACGACCGGTGACGGTGGAGTCGCGCGAGGCGGGCGGCAGCATCCGCTGCAGGTGCCACAGGTTGGCGTGGACCCGGTTCTGCGCGCTCTCCTGCGCCTGGCGCTGGAACACGGCGACGAGCGTCGAGTTGATCGTCTGTACCGCGATCCCCGCCGCGAGCAGCACCGCGGCGATCGTCGGCGTGAGATCGAACACCCAGCTCGTCAGGTAGATCCCGTTGTCGCGAAACTCGAACGTCGAGGGCAACACGCCTCCGACCTCGAGCCCGATCACCACGAGCATCGGGGCCCAGAGCCACGACACGATGAACCATGCCGGGTAGTCGAGTGGCTGCGCGACGATCCCTCCGATCGCGCCGACCACGAACAGGGGGATCAGGAACAGCGGTCCCAGTACGATCGATGCCGCGGCGACCGCGAGGCTCATGAACGCCATGAACAGCAGGTAGTACGGCGACTTCATCGGTCTCGGCTCGAGCGCCAGCCAGTGGGACAAAAACCCGTTGGCCGTGACGGCCCCGAGCGCGACGAGCAGAGGCCACACGTGGTGAAGCGGCACGAACAAGAGGCCGATGCAGATCGCTGCGAGGCCGGCAAACGCGCCGCGCGCCCACTTGAGCACGCGCTGTCGCGCGAGCCCGCGCTCGAGATCGGCGTCGGCGAGCGCCTCGGCGGGAATCGGCCCCGGCGACTCGAACAGCAGATAACTGAGCACGCCGAGCGCGGTCGAGTTCTCGGGATCGAGGACGAGCGCGCGGCCGGCCTCGCGCATCGCGATCGCACGTGCCTCGTCCGCTCCGTCGCCGGCATCGGCGTCAACCCGTACCAGCTCGCCGCCACCGGGCTCGCGAAGCGCCGCGCGGGCGGTGCGCGCCATTCCCTCGGCGAGCTCGCGCCGGCGTGCGTGATCGCGATCGCCGTCGAGGTAGGCCTGGATGCGATCGGCGAGCTCGCGCGCCCCCGGTCGACGCGAAGGGTCTTGCGAGGTCGCGCGAGCGCACAGCGCGTCGAGCTCCGGCGGAACGTCGGGGATCTTGGTGCTCGGCCGCAGCTCCTTCAGGTCGAGCGTGACCTGCACGCCCGGCAGGCCGCGCGGGATCCCGGGCTTTCCGACGAGGATCTCGTACAGGATGCAGCCGAGCGAAAACGTGTCGGTCGCCTGGTCGACCTCCTCGCCGCGCGCCTGCTCGGGCGACATGTAGCCCGGCGTGCCGAGCATGTCGCCGGCCTTGGTCCCGTCGTCGTCGCCGCTCGCCCCCAGGCTGGGCGCGATGTCGCTCTCGATCCGGCGATCGCCGACGACGCGCGCGAGACCCCAGTCGATCACGTAGGTCTCGCCGAAGTCGCCGAACATGATGTTGGCCGGCTTGAGATCGCGATGGATGACGTCGCGGCGATGCGCGAACTCGATGGCGAGACACACGTCGACCAGCCGCTTGAGCAACGCGGGACGAGCCCATCGCTTCTTGACCTCGGGATCCGACAGCACCGTGGCGAGCGTCGTGCCGCTCAGCCGCTTCATGACGAAGTACGGGTTGCCGTCGGGATCGATCCCGAGGTCGTGCACCGGGACCACCGCCGGGTGTTCGAGCACGCCCTGGATCCGTGCTTCGCGGAAGAACCGCGACAGCGTGGTGTCGTCGTGTGGCATGCCACCGATGGCGCGCATCAGCTTGACCGCGACCTCGCGATCGATCCGGCGATCGCGCGCGAGCCGCACCTCGCCCATCCCGCCCTTGCCGATCAGCTCGGAGACCTCGTAGCGTCCGCCGAGCTCGGAGACCCTCAGTGCCCCCGAGCTGTCACGGTGATCGGCGAGGGTGTCGCCGAGGGTGTCACCGACGGAGGGATCGTCCTCGTCGCTCACCGCGTCACCGCGCCGTCGGGGCGTGCAGGAGTTGGCGGACCACGCGCAGCGTTTCGGCGTCGACGTGCTTGGCCCGGTGCACGATCGTACCGTCGCGATCGAGGACGACGAGCAGAGGTAGCTTGCCGCCAGCGAGGCGATCGGACAGCGACAGCTCGGGATCGAGTGCGATCGGATAGTCGATGCCGAGCTCGCGCGCGTAGGTCCCGACATCGGCCGTGGTGTCGCCGGCGTTGACACCGACCACGACCAGACCCTCGCGCGCGAACGCCGTTGCCAGGCGCTGGACCTGCGGCACGCTTCGCTTGCACTCCTCGCACCACCCCGCCCAGAAATCGAGCACCACGACCTGGCCGTGATAGCGCCGGGAGGCGACGAACGGCTTCGACGTGTCGCGATCGACGAGCGTCGCGTCGGCGGGGAGCTGCGTGAGGTTGGAGCGGTTCGAATACGACGCACCGCCGCAACCGAACGCGAACACGCACGCGATCGCGATCGACCTGGTCGTCACGCGCGGCCCGAAGACCCGTCGCGCAGATGTCACAGCAGCCTCCCGAGGCCGACCGACACCGCCGTGATCGCGAGGTCGTTGCTACGCTGGTAGCGGAACAGCTCGGCCGACGTCGACCACTTCCGCAGCGGTCCCTTGCCGCGCACCGTCACCAGCGACACCGTCCACTCGTGCGCGTGTAGCGGTGCGAGATCGGAGTCGGCCGTGCGGAGCGTGGCATCGGTGAACCCGAGCGGAAGGCTGGTCGTGAAGAAGTCGACACCGTTCTGATCGTAGAACCGATAGCTACCGCGTACGTACAGCCAGCTCGCGAGATACTGGTACACGCTCCCTTCGATCGCGTGGGCGCGCAAGCCGAAACTGTCGAGATAGCCACGGTAGCGCACCTTGATCGTCGAGTGGGTCACCGGCACGTGCTGCGAGATCCTCGCGGTCAGTGCGTGACGCAATCGCCCGCGCGGAAACACCTCGTCTGCGAGCCCCCCGGTTTCGGTCGGCACCGCGTTCCATCCGGTCCGCAAGGTGCCGTGCTGGTACGTCGTCCCGTAGCTGCCGTCGAGCACCGTGGTCGGCGACAGCAGCTGCGAGGCACCGATGCTCACGCTACCGGTCATCCGCGTCGTCTTGCCGAGAAACGTGCCGAAGTGATCGTGGTCGTCGAACACGTCGAGCCCGAACGTGCCGTTGACGCCGATCGTGGCGTTGTCGTCGGCGAGGGAGCGACGCCAGCCGGCACCGACCGTACCGCCACCGATCCACTCCTCGGCGTGCGCGATGAACCGGGTCGTCAGCGTGTCGTCGTCGTCGACCTCGATCTGGGTGCGGAGATCGAAGTCGCCGGCGGTGTTGCGTCGCGAGGCCGACGTATTCGCGTCGACCGCATCCGGTGACGCCGCCGTGATCGCGTCGATCGGGATCGCGAGGGTGTGGATCACGCGATCGTTCTGCCGGACTGTCATCAACGCCGACGGCTGGATGATCGTCATGTCCTCGCCGCCGGGGGTCCCGCCGTCCTGCGACTGGAACCCGGTACCGCGCTGGTGGAGGTAGGTCGTACGAAACGCGACGTCCTCGATCGACCAGCCGCGCCCTTCGCCGATGATCTCGGTATCGATCGCGTCGGCACGCGCCACCGCGCCGAACCCGACGACGAGCACGACCGCGAGCGCGCTAGTTCGAACAGCCACACCCACCTCCGGCGGGCTCCCCATCGCCACCGGCCGCACCCTCTCGCGCGAGATGTACCTTGGCGTGCGCCTTGTCGCGCAACGTGTCGTCGCTCGGTTGCATCGTGGGATCCGCGAGGTAGTGCCTGCGGTTCTTGGGCACGATCCGACACGCGCTACCGACGACGGCGATGCACACGGCCAACAACAACGCTCGCATGGCGGCGCATCGTAAACCGAGACTCGCCCGCGGTGTCGACCCGCGGGTGTGGCTTACTGCCGCTTGAGGAACGCGATCACGCCCGGCGTCTGTGCCTTGCGTGCGGCCGAGCACAGATCGAGTTGCTCCAGAGCCTGGGCCATGATGCGTGGCCCGCCATCGAGCTTGTCGATCCGGGGCTTGAAGAACGCCTCGATCTCGGGGCGCTTGCTGTCGTCGCACAGCGCCACGAAGGTGAACGCGATGTACGGACGGAACATCTCGGGCAGCTTGTTCGAGATCGCGTCGTAGTTGTCCTTCACGAACTGGTAGGCCGCCATGCGCGTGCGCGGATCGGAGAACCCGCCCTGCAACAGTCCCAGGCTCTCGCGGAACTCGAACTCGTCGCCGATCGACACCTTCCACGCCTGCTTCGCGATCGCGAGGTCGACGAATCCGCCCATCGCCCCGAGCAAGCGGATCCGCTCGGCGCGATCGGTGGACTTCTTGGCCGCCGCATACAGGCGATCGAACAGCTTCTGGTCGCCGAAGTGAGTGGCGATGCCGAGCACCGTCCGGACCATCTCGGGCTGCACGGCGGCATGGTTGTCGAGCCACTTGTTCGCGAGCTGCTTGGCCTGCGCGATCAGCCCCTTGTCCTCACCGATCTCGGCGACCAGATCGACGAGCGTCGGTCGCAGCTCCTTGACGTTATCGTCCTCGCCGGGCCGCGCGCGGAACCCGAGCTCGAGCGCGCGCTTGCGGTACAGCTTGTTGACCAGCCGGCGGTAGTTGGGCCGCAGCTTGGCGGGCACCATGTCGTCGATTCCGGCGACGATTCCGACCGAGGCGTCGACGATGTGGTGCGACTTGTCCCTGGCGAGCTTGTCGACCAGCGACAGCGCGACGCCCTCCTGGGCCTCGCCATTGGCCACCAGCGCGTTGACGTCACCGATCAGGTTGATCCGTTCGGGGAGCGTCAGCGCCCTGGTGCGCACCAGTAGGCGATCGAGCAGCTTGCCCTTCGGCGCGGACCGGTAATAGCCGATGCCACCCTCGTTGGGCATCACCCATGCGGGGCACGTCTTGGTCGACAGCGCGAGCGTGGCGGTCTCGGTGCCGAGCACGGTGCAGTCGCGACCGGTCTTGCGCCCGGCGCCCCATCGCACGCACACGGGAACCTGCCAGGTTCGCGCCGGATCGATCTTCGATCCGGTCGGTGCGTAGCGATGCTGGGTCAGCGCGAGCTGCGGCTTGCCCTTGCACGTCAGCTCGAAGCTGACGATCGGCACGCCCGACTGGCGGATGAACGAGTCGAACATCGGCTTGACGTCGCGCTTCGCGGCCTCCGTCATCGCGGCGACGAAGTCGTCGTAGGTCGCGTTGCCCCACGCGTGCTTCGCGAGGTAGGCACGCACGCCGGCCTGGAACGTCGCCGCGCCGAGGTGGCGCTCGATCATCGTCAGCACCGCCTCGCCCTTACCGTAGGTGATGCCGTCGAACGCGTTCTTGATGTCGTCGTCGCTCTCGATCGGCTGGCGGACCGCGCGGGCGCTCTCGAGGCTGTCCTGCCGCATCACGCCGTTCTTGCCCGCGACCGCGTCGATCGCCTGGTCCCACGCCGGCTGCCACCCTTCGATGATCTTGCTTCCCATCCAGCTCGCGAACGATTCGTTGAGCCAGGTGTCGTCCCACCACGCGAGCGTCACGTAATCGCCGAACCACTGGTGGGCGAGCTCGTGCGCGGCGACCGAGGCGTAACGTTGCTTGCTGTGCAACGTCACCTCTGCCGGCTTGGTGAGTAGCAGCTCCTGGCGCCACGTGATCAAACCCGGGTTCTCCATCGCGCCGGCGTTGAACACCGCGCACGCGAGCATGTCGAGCTTGGGATACGGGTACGGCATCCCGAAGTAGTCCTCGAGCTTGTCGACGATCGGCCGGGTGGCCTCGGCGGGATACGCGACGTCCGCGGTGTGGCCCTTCGGCACCACGATCCGGATCGGCACGCCACCTCGGGTCTTGCCGGCGGACACGGTCTCGAACGGCCCGACCGCGAACGCCACCAGGTACGACGGCAGCGGCTTGGTCTCCGCGAACTGGACCACCTTGTCGCCGTTGGCCGCGTCGGTCTCCGACACGATCGGCGTGTTGCCGAACACGGCGAGCGACTTCTTGGTCCGGATCGACAGCTTCCACGGCGCCTTGAACGACGGCTCGTCGAAGCACGGGAACGCCTCGCGGGCGTCGGTCGATTCGAACTGGGTGTACGCGTACCAGTCGCCGCCTTCCTGGGCGGTGTAGATGCCGGTGCCGTCGTTGCGATGGATCTTGCCGGTGTAGTCCATCGTCAGCTTCGCGTGTCCGACCGGCAGCTCCTCGGTGAGCGCGAGACCGAGCCACTCGTGGCCGGGGTTCAGCGGCCGGGTCGCGTACATGTGCTTGAGAGGCGTCCGCCAGCGCGACCCGCGTCAGCTCGATCTCCTGGCCGTGCATCCAGATCACCTTGGTCGGCGCGCGGACGTCGAGGTCGATCGTGATCGTCCCGGTGAAGTCCTCGCGCGACGGGTCGAGGGTCAGCGCGACCTCGTGATGCAGCGGACGGATGGTGTCCGGCAGCCGCAGCTCGGGCGGGTCGGGATCGAATGCCTCCTGCGGCGCGGCGTCGATCGTCGGCGCCGATGCGGGAGGCGGCGGTGGTGCCGGCTTGGTCGGCGGCGGCGGCGAACCGCAACCGACGAGGATCGCGGCGAATGCGGACGACAGGCAGATCGGGCCCTTCACGCGCCGAGCATGCGCGGGACGCCCGCGGGCGACTAGCCGACCGCACTCACGTCGACTAACGCGGTGCTGGATCGACCGCGCACCTACTTGGGGTCGTGCCAGAGCGCGATGCCGCCGAGCAGACCGGCGACGTTCTCGGTGCGGACGACGTTCTCGGGGAGCTCGAACTTGATCTTCTTGGCGTTACCACCGCCGAGGTAGAGCTTGCGCGGGTTGAAGATCGGCAACACCTGCTCGATCACCTGCTGCACGCGCTTGTTCCACTTGCGCTTGCCGATCTTCTCGAGGGCCTTCTTCCCGATGTACTCCTCGTACGTCTTGCCCTTCTTGAACGGATGGTGCGCGAGCTCGAGGTTCGGCACGTACTTGCCATCGCTGTACAGCGCGCAGCCCATGCCGGTGCCGAGCGTCAGGATCATCTCGGTGCCCCTGCCCTCGATCACGCCATAGCCCTGAACGCCGGCGTCGTTGAGCACGCGCGCGGGACGCTGGGTCCGGTCGGCGATCGCGCCGGCGAGGTCGAACCCTTGCCACTCCTTGGTGCCGAGGTTCGGAGCCGTCGCGATCACGCCCTCCACGACCACGCCGGGAAACCCGACGCTCACGCGGTCGAACTCGCCCAGCGGCTCGATCAGCATCCACAGCCTCTCGAGCACTGCCTCGGGATGCGCCGGCTGCGGGGTGATCACGCGGGCACGCTCGGTCAGAGGTTCTCCCGAAATGCTGAGGATCAGGGCCTTGAGGCCGGTGCCGCCGATATCGATCGCGAGCGTGCGCTTCCCGTTTGCCATGGTGTCCGTCATCGTTCCGCCCCTGGATGCTATCGAGCGACCATACACGCGATCAACGGCCACGCGCTAGCGCGTCGGCGCGGCGGATCAGCGTCGGAATCCGGTGCTCGCCGTGCATCCCCTTGACGCGCTCCGCCGCGACCTCTTGCGCGATGCCCACGGCTGTCACGTACAGCGGCCGGGCGCTATCGCCTCTCGTGACCTCGGTAGCCGACGCGCCCGCGAACGGATTCTTCGCCACCCCGATCACCGGCACGCCACGCGCATCGTGGAGATACCAGCCGAGACCCGGCCGTTCGGGTCCGAGCCACACGTATCCGTCGACCACGACGACGTCGAGCGGTGGCAGACGTTCGAGCACGCCGAGCAGGTACGGCAGCTCGCGCTCGTAGAACGCTCCCGGCCGGTACTCGGGCGCCGGCCCGGGCCGCCGCACCACGACCTCGATCGCCGCGATCTCGTCCGTCCACTCACCAGCGGCGCACGCGGCCGTCGTGCGCTCCGGCTGGTAATCGACATCGACGCACCCGATCACTGGTGCATGATAGCCGCGTGTCCGACGAGAACCAGAGGAACGACAGCGAAGACGGCAACGGCAACGGCGACGGCAACGGCGACGGCGACGGCGCGAAACCATCCAAGAAGCGCAAGCTACGCCCGATGGCAGATCTCGACGTCGAGGAGTTCCGCCATCCTCAGGACGCGCGCGCGACCGATGCGCTCAAGAAGGTTCCCGGCCTCGACACCCTGATCAAGAAGATCATGGAGTACGGACTCGAGCGCCTGTACTACGTCGAGAACGTCGGCTCGAACCTGCGGGTGACCCCGAAGATGTTCCCGCGGATGCATCGCAGCCTGACCTGGGCCTGCAAGATCCTCGATGTCCCCGAGCCGGAGATGTACGTCACCGTCGATCCTCGGCCCAACGCGTTCACCTACGGTCACACCAAGCCGTTCATCCAGGTCACCACCGGGTTGATCGACATGCTGTCCGACGAGGAGCTGTTCTTCGTGATCGGGCACGAGGTCGGCCACATCAAGGCCGGCCACGTGCTGTACGGGACGATGGCGCGCAGCATCTCGGTGATCGTCACGGTGCTCGGACAAGCCACGCTCGGGTTCGGCGCGATCCTCGGACAGGGTCTGGTGATCGCGCTCTACGAGTGGTTCCGATGCGCGGAGCTCACGGCCGATCGCGCCGCCCTGCTGTGCGTGCAGGACATCGAGCCCGCACGCGACGCATTCATGAAGCTCGCGGGCGGCACGACCCGACTCGCGGCCGAGATGGATCGCGACGAGTTCCTGCGCCAGGTCCGCGACTACGAGGACGTCGATCGCTCGAGCCTCGACAAGGCGTACAAGGTGCTGCTCACGCTGTTCCGCGATCACCCGTTCGCGATGCAACGCGCACACGAGCTCGATCTGTGGCGCGACGATTTCGAAGCGCTGATGGCCAAGCGCGCGCGCGTCTGACTTCGCGAGCGGCCCTGCCGAGTATTCTCGACCGAGCATCGCGCTCTCCCGAAGGCTCCACCGAGGTGGGGCCGCGGAAGCGAAGTCGGGCGACAAAGACTTCGCGAGCGGCCCTGCCGAGTATTCTCGACCGAGCATCGCGCTCTCCCGAAGGCTCCACCGAGGTGGGGCCGCGGAAGCGAAGTCGGGCGACAAAGACTTCGCGAGCGGCCCTGCCGAGTATTCTCGACCGAGCATCGCGCTCTCCCGAAGGCTGCACCGAGGTCGGGCCCCAGCAGGTAGGACCGCGGCAGCGAACAACAAAGCCTAGTTGGGATCGACCTGCTCGGTGGGAGACGCGGTGCCGGTGTTGGTGAACGTGCCGCCCTGCCGGTAGACCAGGATGAAGCCGGCGCCGCCACCAGCTCCTCCACCGCCGCAGGCATCCGATAGCACCTGCGTGCCGCCACTCAACGTCCCGCCGGCGGCCCCGCTCGCGCCATCGATACCGCCGGCGGTTCCCCCGTTCGCTGCCGAGGCCGACATCTTCCCGTTCTCCCCCAGCTCGCCCGGATCCGCGAAGCATGCCCCGCTGCCGCCACCGCCGCCGTTGGCCGCGAGCGTCCCGGTGATCGTGATCGCGACCGAATCGAGGCCGATCATGCCGCCCGATCCACCCCCACCGCCGCCGTTCGCGGTCGTGTCGTGGGCGCCTGCACCACCGGCACCACCCGCGTTGATGTTGCCGCCGACCGAGATCGACGTGAGGGCGGCGATCCACACCGTGCCGCCGCCATCCCCGCCGAACGAGACGTTGTTGTTGAGGCCCGCCCCGACCGACCCGCTGTTCCCGGCCTGGCCACTCGGCCCACCGGGACAACCGCCGCGCACGATCGCCGGTGTCGCGATCGCGGTCCCGGCACTTCCTCCCGGTTTGTTGGCGGATCCGGTGTCGCCCTGTCCACCGGTCCCGCCGTCGCCGCGATGCGCGCCACCCCCACCCGCACCGGAGCCTCCCGTCGTCGCCGCATCCTGACCGGCTCCTCCCGCCAACCCCGCGCAGTTCTGGTTCGCCGCGGCACCGGTCCGGTCGTGCGCATCGATTCCGAGTCCCGCATCGGTCACGGTGGTGTAGCTGCCCGCGTCGAGCGTGCCGTCGATCGTGGCGGTCGACCACGACACGATCGCCAGCGGCTTGGGGCCGACAACACGGAGCTCGACGTTGGCCGGTAGATCGAACGAGTCGACGTTCATCACCGCGACGACCGACGCGTCCGTCTGCGTGAACGTGATCATCGACGACAGCACCGCGGTGCCGTCCTTGTCGCGCAGGTCGCCACCCATGTTGGAGGTGTCGTAGGTGTACGGCGAGCCGGCCATCGTCAGGGTCGCCGGCGGCTGCGGCGAACCGAGATCGCACGGATCGAAGCCGTGGGGATGCCACGAGGCACACACGGGCGGCGCGTCGACGACGGGTGGCGCGTCGGCGCGTGCATCGGTGGGGGCATCACCCGCGTTGCCATCTCCGGGAGTCGCGCGGCTCGGCGAGAAACTACAGCCGGTGGCGCACACCACGGCCACGACGACGAAACGGCCCACCAAACCAGGATATACCAACCCGCATCCTCCCGGCGAGGATCGCTAGGATGTGGCGATGGCCAAGGTCCTGGTTCCACTCCCCGATCGCGACTTCGACGTCACCGAGGTTGCGGTGCCGTGGAAGCTCCTCGTCGAGGCGGGCCACGAGGTGGTGTTCGCCACCGAACGGGGTGCGACGCCGGCGTGCGATCCGCTGCTGATCACCGGGGTCGTGTTCGGCGCGCTCGGGGCTCGGCCCGAACCGATCGCGTTCTATCGCGAGCTCGAGGCCGCATCGCCGTTCGTCGAGCCGATCTGCTGGAGCGACGTCGATCCCGCCGCGTTCGATGCGCTGTTTCTCGCGGGAGGACACGCCCCCGGGATGCGCCAGTACCTCGGCTCCGAGGTCGTGCACCGACTGACCGCGGCGTTCTTCGCGACGTCCAAACCGATCGGCGCGATCTGTCACGGCGTGCTGGTCGCCGCCCGCGCCCGGCGCGACGATGGCCACTCGGTGCTGCACGGCGTGCACACGACCTGCTTGCCCAAGTACATGGAGCGCAGTGCGTACTTCTCGACGTTCTGGCGACGCGGCCGCTACTACCGGACCTACCCCGCCTACGTCGAAGACGAGGTCCGCGAGGCGCTCGCCGGCCCCGACGACTTCCAGCGTGGTCCGCGCACGCTGTCCAAGCGCGGCACGCGCACGGATCACACCCACGCGTTCGTCGTCGAGGACGGTCGCTACGTGTCGGGGCGGTGGCCGGGCGACGCGTACCTGATCGCGAACAAGTTGATCGAGCGGATCTAGGTTGTTCGACTTCGCTTCCGCGGGCTACCTCACCGCTGGGTGCCCGCTCGCGAAGTCTAGTTCGCTTCGAGGATCAACGTCGCGCGCGCCGCGAGTGCGTCGGCATCGACGCCGCGACCGGCGGCACGGAGCTCGGCGACGATCGGATCGAACGTGGCCGGCACGCGATCCTCGATGGAGCGCGGTGAACCGAGCACGTTCGCCATCCGCGAGGCGCGCTCGAGTGCGGCTCCGGCGTTCGCGAGATCGTTGCGCGCGAGGTGCTCGCGGGCAAGGCGATGGTGGAGCGCGAGCGAGAACGTGCACTCGATGGCACGCTGGTCGAGTACCGCGAGCGCGTCGGCGGTACGACCGGCGACCAGAAACGTCCGCTCGAGCGTGTCGCGAAGCTCGTCGCGGGTCGCGTGTCCGACGTTCGAAGTCGCGAGCCCGAACCGCGCCGCCGCGATCGCCTCGTCGAGCTCTCCCGACTTCAGCGCCACGCGCGCGCGATCGAGCGCGAGTCGGGCATCGCGTTCCTCGGCGCCGGCCACCTTCGACGCGGCGGAGAACAACGCCTCGGCATCGACCCAGCGCTCCTCGCGCAGATGGAGGTACCCGAGGGTACGCGCGAGCCGGGCATCGCCGCGATCGCCGAGTGCCTTCTGTACGAGATCGAACGCGATCGCGACCGCCTCGAGCTCCTCGCCATTCTCGGGCCCGTCGAGCGCGATCCGCGGCGCCTCGCGATCGATCCACTCGAGCAGTGCGCGATCGAGCCAGCGCTCGTACCACGCGAGAAACGTCGGTGCCTCGAGCTCGAGGGCGCCCTGCTCGGCCGTCCAGTCGCTCCACACCTCGCCGGCATGCGGGCCGGCGATCACGAGGAGCGAACGACCCCCGCAGCCCTGGTCCGCGATCGCGACCGTACCGTCGAGCCGGCTTCCGTCGTCCGCGCCGAACGCGCGACGCGGATCGGGAGGAACCGCGTGGTGCGGATCGTTGGGAGCTTCGGGCGCGAGTAAGCCGTGGTACGGACCGGGGCCTCGTGCGGCGATCGCGCGCACGAATGCGAGGTAGTCGTCGGGGAGCACTCCAAACCGCGCCTCGAGAGCAGCCAGTCCGTCGACATCGAGTGGTGCCGCCAGCTCGTAGCCGTGGGTGGCCGCGCCGAACACCTGACGCGTGCGATCGACCGCAGCGAGTAGCTGGATCCGGTCGCGAAGGGCGGCGATGCGAGGGGTCACCGAGGCTGGAGTATCGCAGTTCGTAAGGCGTGTGTAAGAGCCCCGGGTACGACGCAACACGAAGGGTCGACAGCCGTTATCACCTACAGAACCCGAATTCGAACCCCTTACCAAGGTCTCCCATGTTGAAGCCGACTCTCGCCAGCCTCGTCCTCGCCACCTCGCTGTTCGCCTGCAAGGACGCTCCCCCCCAGGTGATCGCGGTTCCCGCACCGGCTGCCGACGTGCAGCACCCCGGCCAGATGACCGTGACCGGCACCGCCACCCTCCAGGTGTCCCCCGATTGCGCCGATCTCACGATGACGATCTCCGCCGATGCCGTGCGACCGGGCACGTCGACGTCGACGGTCACGAAGCGCGAGCAAGGCCTGCTCTCGGCGCTCGGCGAGCTCGGCGTCGAGACCAGCGACATCAAGCTCTCGCACCTGCGCCTCGATCCGATCTACGCCCCCAACCCCGACGGGTGGTCGACGCTCAAGGTCGCGACCTACCGGGCACAGGTCACGGTCACGGTGACCACCAAGAAGTTCGATCAGATCGCCGCGATCATGGAGGCCGGAGCCAACGCCGGTGCGACCTCGCTGTCGAGCAAGTTCCGTCGCTCCGACATGCCCGAGCTCAAGGCCAAGGTGCGCGACATGGCGCTCGTCGCGGCGAAGGCCAAGGCCGAGCAGACCGCGAAGGCCCTCGGCATCGACCTCGGACACGTGGTGTCGGTCAGCGAGGCGTCGGCCGGGATGATGTGGCAGTCGGCCTACTTCCCGCAGGTGTCCAACGCGATGGAACGCAACGCGCCGAGCGGAAACATCGCGATCGGTGGCGAGCTCCAGCCGTTGACCTTGACGATCACGGTCGGCTACGAGCTCCCGCGGACGACCTAGACTTCGCGAGCGGCCCTGCCGAGGATTCTCACCGCCTACTCGTCGGGCTGGACCGGGATCAGTCTCACGACGCGCTCGAAGCTCGTGCGGGCGCGCTCGAACGGAGCGCGCGCGACGTGGAGGCTGCCGTCGAACACCCGGTCGAGGTCGTAGATCAGGTACAGGATGTGTGCGATCGCGCCGGCGAGCGCCGCGGTGACCAGGCCGTGGAGCCACAGCTCCTCGATGTGCACGAGGTACATCGACCCGACGAGGATCACCGCACCGGTGTAGAGCAGGATCTTCATCGTCAGCGGGACGCGAAACCGTGCCGAGGTCAGCCGGCTGGTGCGAAGGTCGTTGAGCTCGTTGAACCGCGACAACGCCTCTCCGAACATCGCCTCCTGCGCGCAGCCCTCGGGGTGGCAGCGGTGGATCGCGAGCCACACGTCGTCCAGCTTGTGCCCGACCGACTCGACGGCCGCGTCGTCCCCGCGCTCGATCGCGTTCCACTCGATGCGAAGCACGGCATCGACGTAGTCGTGCAGCGTGTTCTGGATCGCCATCCGGGCGTCGACCGGCAGGCCGCTCGCGGTGCGGTGGAGGTCGACCAGGATCGACGCCTCGCGCTCGATGTAGACCCGCACGTCGTTGTATTGCCCCCACACGACGAACACCACGAACGCGAGCAGCACGGCGTAGATCGCGCCGAGCGTCTGGAGGTAGTTCCCGATCGCGTCGGTCGCGGCGATCAACGCGTCCGGGGGCGCGATCTCGCGGAACCCGACCAGGCCGATCACGCTGACCGCGGAGGCCGACCCGACGATCGGCGTCAGTCGAATCAGCGTGGCGAGCCAGCGCGGCACGACGCTGAGGTATCAGGTTCGAGGCGGCGCGTCCATCCGCTCGAAGACTTCCCAGATCGCGGTGAGCACCCGCGAGCACCCGCCGCGGAACCGGTAGTCGACCACCTCCGAGAGCTCGCTCGGGTGGGGCCCGATCTCGATCGTCGGAACGCCATCGGCCTTGGCGACCAGGAGCGGGCGCGCCAGGTACGGCACCATCCGGCGGATCCCGACCGCGAACACCAGGTCGAACCCCTGATCGAGCTCCGCTTGCAAGCGGGTGAACGGATCGGCCGGGAGTGGCTCGCCGAACAACGGCAGGTCCGGTCGCAACACCGTGCGACACACCGCACACCGAGGCGGGATCGGGAGCGTCGCGAAGCTGTCCTGGCGCGAGCTCATCTCGCAGGTGTCGCATCGCAGATCGTGCAACGCGCCGTGGAGCTCGATCACGTCGCGGGACCCGGCGCGCTGGTGGAGGCGATCGACATTCGTCGTGGCGATCACGACGCGCAGCCGCTTGCCCAGCTCTGACAGGATCACGTGACCCGATGCGGGGCGTGCGGCTCGCACCGCCGCGTCGAGCCCCACCAACTGGCGCCAGACGATCTCGGGGTTGCTCCCGAACGTGTCTGCCGACAGCGCCGCATCGAGCTCGGTGATGCGATCGGATCGTTTGCGGCGCACGCCCGGCATGCCGCGGTACACGGGCAGCCCCGCATCGGCGGTCAGCCCGCTACCCGTGATGAACAGCGCACTCCGCGCCTGCGCGAGCAGCACGCCGACGGTGTCGACGAGCTCGCGGCGAAGGCCAGTGATCTTGCGCGACATCGTCGTACGTGCGGTGCGCGAGGCGATGGCGAGTTACTGTCCCGCTCCGCCGTCGCCCTTGCGCGGCTTGGCGTTCCAGATCTTGAGCGCCAGCGCGAACCCGACCACCGCGACGGGAATCATCGCGATCGGCCACACCCGCCAGTTGGAGACATCGGCGGCGGCCGGGTTGGGGAGCTTGCATCCGGCGGCATCGACGATCTTCGACTCGGGCAAGATCGCGGCGAACAGGAACGCCTGGATCGTCGAGCCGAGGTAGACGAAGCCGTCGATCAGACCGACCGCCATGCCGGTGTTGGATTTGCCGGCGAAGTCGGCCGAGGCGGTGGCCGTGAGCATCCCGTGCACGCCGATGATCGCCATCGACATGATCGCCACGACCCATCCGATCATCGCGGGTGCCCCCGTGAGGAGCGGGATGATCGCGATCGAGCTGGCCAGCATGATCGCGTACAGCACGGCGGCCACCGGGCTACGTCGCGACTGGAACACGTGATCGCTGATCGCCCCGGCAAACATGCCGCCGGTGATGCCAGCGATGCACGCCACCATGCCCCAGTTCTCGAACACGAACGTGTGACCGAGACCGAGAGCGCCACCGAAATCGTGGCCCCACTGCAGGATCGACTGACGAAGGAACCCGGAGCACAGCTCGATCACCGCGACCACGATGATCACCGGGTGGGTCATCAGCTTGATGAACACCTGCGCGAACGGGACCTTGTCGTCACCAGCGCGGGTGGCGTCGCCGAGGTCGAAGTTGTCGTGCCCGGCGTCCGATGGCTGGTTGCGAACGAACACGTAGGACAGGACGAAGAACACCAGCAGGACCATCGCCGGGATCCAGAACAGCCATCGCGCGGTGTCGCCCGGCTCGGTCATCGTGACCTGCACGATCCGGTGACCGACGTCGAACGCGAAGTACAGGCCGAGCGAGATCAGGATGCCGAAGATCCCGCCGAACGTGCCACGCTCGCGGAGGTGGAACCACGCTGCGTTGACCTTGACGATCGACACCGCGCCGAACGACTGGAAGTACATGTTGAGGGCGAACGCGAGCGAGAACGCCGTGACCGTCGACATCCCGAACGTGGTGTGCTTCCAGGCCATGTAGCCCATCAGCAGATTCGCGAGCCCGGCGCCGAACGTCGCGATCAGGATCGTCCGGCGACCGCCCCAACGATCGGTGAGCGGCCCGTTGATGAGGAATGCGAGCCCGTAGACGATCGAGCCAACACCGAACACCTGGCCGAACTCCGACGACGTCAGGCCGCCGGGGACGTCCTGGAACTGTTTGATGTTGTAGCGGGCGAAGTACAGGAACGAATACGACAACCCGAGCGGCAACCAGTTGAGGAGCCGGCGGTGGACGAACGCCTTGCTGTGACCGAGATCGACCTTCGGCAACCGCCACACGACAAGCGCGATCACCACCAGCAGGATGCCGATCGGGATCAGATCCTCGATCAACGACTTCTTGCGCTTGTGGAGGGTCTTGCCCTCGACGACGTGCTGGCCGTCCTCGAACTCGACGGTGACCTTCGCCGCGTCTCCCATCCCCTCGGCCGACACGACCGTGCCGTCGCCGAACGTTTCGTTGGTGACGCGTTCGACCTTGCTCCAGTCGGTGGGCGGCTTGGGGCACTCGGGCTTGGCCTTGGACGGCACGGCCGACATCGAGGCCGCCGGTGGCATCGGGGCCTCGGCCGGCTGCGCGTTGGCCGATCCGGATCCACCGAACCACCACACCGCGCCGAAGGCGAGCTCGAGTAGCAACACGATCGCGAGCGTCCGGCGGCGAGGACGGAGTGACATCGTGGCGCACGTTACTACGTGGTACCGTCGCCGCGATATGCACATGCGGTACTGCCTGCTGCTCGCATTGGTCGTCGCGTGCTCGAAACATTCCGGTGACTCGACGGCCGGATCCGGAAGTGGATCGGGTGGTTCGGGTGGATCGAGCGGGTCGGCTGGCTCGAGTGCCGAAGTAGGTTCGGGTTCGGGCTCGGCGGGCTCCGCGGAGGAGGCCGTCCCCGCGGGCAGCGTGGCGCTCTACGTCGATGACGAGCGTGTCGCGCTGGTCACTCCCGAGGACATCGCGAAGTGGCCGCGTGTCGACTCGCTGGTGCCGGAAGACGATCGCCGGCTCGGGGCGTGGAAGACGATCTACCTCAAGAACCGCGCCGGCAAGGTGGCCGAGCTGAATCAACCATCGGCGACCTACCCCGAGATGGTGGGCGCGCTGTTCCCCGGTGACGGGAGCCCTTCGTTCGGCATGTTCGATCCGGTCGAGCTGGCCAAGCACGGCGAACCCGGTCTGCGGCACGACGACCTGCGCGAGGTCCGCATCGTCAAGAGCAAGATCGAGCGCGGTGGCCCGCACCAGGGAAGCACCGGTGCCGGCGACCCGCTCGAGCTCAAGCTCACGTTCCAGATCGGCAAGACCAAGAAGGCGCTGACCGGCGAGCAGATCCTCGCGCTACCGCGCGTCGAGATGCCGGGACGCCCCGAGACCAAGGGCTGGTACCTGACCAAGCTGATCGATGCGGTCGGCATCAAGAAGTTCAAGAAGCTGATCTTGATCGATGCGGCGGGTACGAGCTTGGTGCTCGAACACAAGGAGTTCGACGACAAGACCGTGATCCCGTTCATCAAGCTCAATCGTCAGGGAGCGCTGCGGTTCCGCATGCTGAAGAAGCAGGGCGAAGGGTGGCAGTACGCGGGTGATCTGCGTGCGCTGACCACCGTGAAGGTCGACTAGCAGCGACGGACAGCGTCGGTGATCCGCGGGGGATGTAGGTGGCTATCCCCCGAAACTTTCTTGCGACCTTCGGAAAACGTGGGCCCACTAGTAACCTGAGGGGCCTATATGAAACACCTGGTTTGCATCCTGTTGCTGGCGTTCGCCGTCTCGGCGTGTGGGAACGACAACGGTAACGGTGACGATACGCCACCCGGACCCGAGTGCACGATCACCGGGACCGCTTGCACCACCAACGACGAGTGCTGCACCGGCAACTGTGACGACACCACCGGCACGTGTACGCGCGTCGCCGGCGCATGCCTCATGGAAGGCGAGATGTGCGGCGCGGGTCCCGACTGCTGCTCGTTCTCGTGCGTCGACTTCGCGTGTAGCGGCAACCAGTGCACCTCGGACGCCGAAGCCTGCAGCAACGACGGCGAGTGTTGCAGCGGCATCTGCGGCGCCGACAACACGTGTACGCCGCTGAACCTGGCCTGCCGGACGTCGGGCAACACCTGCACCGCCAACAGCGAGTGCTGCAGTGGCTCGTGCGACGCCGGAACCGGACTGTGCACGAACGCGGTGTCGTTCTGCGTCCAGGCCGGCGACGCGTGCAGCACCGACGCCGAGTGCTGCGGTGGACTCTGTAGCATCCCGGACGGAGCGCCCCTCGGCCTCTGCGGCACGGTCCCCGCGAGCGGTGCCACGCAGTGCGCGGTGGCCGGCGAGCTCTGCGAGTCGGGCGCCAACTACGCGGGCGAGCCCCTCGACGTGTGCGGCGGCGCGTGCTGCAGCCGCGCGTGTTTCCCGTACGGTCCGTCGGGCGCGCTGGTGTGCCAGCCGCCGAGCGGATGCAAGCCGACCGGCGAGCTGTGCCACGAGGACAGCGACTGTTGCGGTGGTCCCGGTCAGCCCGACTCGACGTCCAACGTACGTTGTCAGAAGGACGGCAACAACCCGGTCGGTCGCTGCGACAACGGCAACTCGTGCTCGCCGGCCGGTGCGATCTGCCGCCTGCAGTCGATCCAGTGCAACGCCAACGCGAATTGCTGCGCGGGCAACGTGCTCAACAACGATACCTGCCACCAGGACAACCTCGGCATCCCGCGCTGCGGCATCCAGGATGGCCAGGATTGCACCGACCCCGCGAGTTACGAGGGCATGCAGTGCGCGACCAGCGCCGATTGCTGCGGCCTACCGTGTACGCCGGATCCGACCAGCGAGACCGGTCAGCTGATCTGCGGCAGCAACTGCATCGACACCGGCGGCACGTGCACCACGAGCGCCGATTGCTGCTCGGGGCTGCCGTGCACCAACGGCCTCTGCGGCATGGACCAGGGCTGCTCCGAGTACGGCCAGACCTGCATGACCACGACCGACTGCTGCAATGCCGACACGGGCATCACCTGCCAGAACGGCAAGTGCCTCGGCAACCTGCAGTAGCCTAGACTTCGCGACCCAGCGAGTAGGTAACAAACAAACGGCCGGTGTCATCGCTGACACCGGCCGTTCGGCGATGGAGCCGCCAGCTCCGTTACGAGACCCTTCCGGAATCGCCTGCCGGCGAGAGTCTCAGTCGGTCTTCATGCCGTTGGCGAACGGCATGAGGTGCTTCAGACCCTCGGCGCCCATGACCAGCTTGATCTCGTCGATCTTCTCGGCGATCTCCTTCATGGTCTCGAGCTCCTTGAGGCGCATCAGCACCGGGTTGTCCGCGATTACCTTCGCGGTGTTCGCCATGTTGCGGGTGGCCGCCGCGTCCTCGCGACGGAGGATCACGTTCGCCGCCGCTGCCTTCTCGGCCTCGATGACCTTGTTGAGCAGCGTCTTCATCTCGCCGGGGAGGATCACGTCCTTGACGCCGACGCGATGTACGCGGACACCGAACGTCTCGGCACGCGGGTTGACCTGTGCCTCGAGGTACCGGGTCAGCGCGTCGCGACCCTCGAGCAGCGCGTCGAGGGTGACACCCGCGACGTACTCGCGTGCGGCGAGCTGAGCCGCCAGGTACAGCGCGTCCTTGACGTCCGCGACCGCGTGAACGGTCGTGGCCGCGTCGGCCGGCGCGTACTCGACGGTGAGCGTCAGGCGCAGCGTGACCTTGTCACGCGTCATCAGCTCCTGACCCTCGATCTTCAGCTGCTGGACACGCGTGTCGAGCACCTGCACCGTGATGCGTGCACCCGGGTGGTTCCAGTACGCGTAGCGACCCGGCTCGAGGATGCCCTCGAACTTGCCCTGCGTGTACTTGAGACCACGCTCGAACTGCTTGACCTGCGCCTCGACGAGCTCGGCGGCCGGGATCACGGCACGCAGCTCGTCGGTGAGCGCCGGCGCCGTGTCGGTGACATCGAACGTCTGCACGGTGACCTGCGGGTCGACCGTCCAGATCCGGTGCACGCCCGGACGCAGGAACTTGACCGGACGCGCGTCGCGGTAGACCACCGCACGCTGCGTCGCACCCAGCTCGATGGTCGTGTACCAACCAACCGGGAACAGCGCGAGCACGTCGCGCGGTGCGACGAACGCGAGCTCGGTGGTGTTCCACACCATCGCCTTGATCGGGTGACCCCAGTACGCGTGGTGACCGGGACCGAGCACGCGGTCCGGCTTCGCGTCGCGAATCACGGCCGCACGCTGGTCGTGCTCGACCGTGAGCTCGAGCAGCTCGTCGTTGGGGATCGCCGCACGCAGCTCGGGCGTCAGCTCGGGGAGCGCCTCGGTGTCGAGATGCACGTGCACCTCGATGCCCTTGTCGACCGTCCACACGCGGTGGAGACCCGGACGCAGGAAGCCGATCGGACGCTGATCGCGCAGCACGAGGCCGTAGTGACCCGCGGCGATCTGGACGTTCTGGTACCAGTCGCCGGGCAGAGCCGCCAGCACAGCGGCGGGCGCCGTGAACGCGAGGTCATCGGTGTCCCAACGGACGAGATCGTAGTTGCGCCACAGGATGTAGCGACCGGGACCGAGCGCGCGCATCGCGCGACCGGCGCGTACCAGGACGGCACGCTCGTTGAGGTGGATGTGTACGGTCTGCATGATTTGCCTCCTCGTGAGGAGTTGAAGAAACGCGGAAAACAAAAGAGGGCCGGCGTCGGTGACCACCAGCGCGCCGTGACGACACACGCGATGCGAATGTCGTGGTTGCGCGTGGGCTCCGTCGCAACCGAGGTGGGAGCGTGCGGTCACGCGTGGTCACGTGCACGGGCGGCAGACCGATGGCGCACGGACAAACGGGTGATCGGAAGACGATCCGGACTCGGAGAGACGTGGTCGATCGGCGAACCGGTTGACCGGGCGATCACCGACGACGACCTGCACAGGTTTTTTACCGTTTAAGGTACGGCTGGGATGTTGGGATGTGCCTGCCCAATGCGTTTACCGTTCCGCCACCCCCCCATACGAAGCGTGAAGTGGGGGGAGAAGGATTTCGAACCTCCAGATCCCTGGGCTTCGCCCTCGGCACCACCTCCCGGAACGTCGACCGCGGACGCGTCCTGCGTGACGACGTCTTACTGTCGACCGGTCGGGCGCGTCGACGCCGGTTTGGCGTGAGGCAGGCCCTACGAGCGAAGGCCGATACAAATAGGGCACGCGTCTCCAACCGTCAATCGAAAAGTTGCGAGCGTGAACTACCTCACCGGAATCACGGGTCGCTTTCGCGACGGCTGATCGACTGGCCGGACACGCGTTTCGTTTCGCAGCGCCGCCGCGAACGTGCGCCGCGTATCTCCGCGGCTTCGCGTGCCCCGAGTTGGCTACCGCGTTGCACACGAGGGTTTGCCTATGCGCCTCGCCCTCGCCTGTCTTCTCATCGCCGGTTGCGTCGACAGCGCTTCCGAAGCTCCCACGGCTCCCAACCAGCTCCGCGGCGACGACAAGGCCGACGGCGACATGACGCTGTGGGCCGGCCTGACCTCGGTCACGTTCGAGCGCTACACGACCGACCCGTGTGATGACGGCCGGTTCGCCCTCGGCGATGACCCGGCGGTCTACGACGAGTGGGTGCGCGAGCGCGCCGGCATCCGCAACATCTGCTTCGAGGTGTGGAGCCCGGGGATCACGGACTGGGACAACCCCGACTTCTGGCAGCAGCTCGACGTCCAGGTCCACTACCGGTTCGGCGACGAGGGCGAGTTCCAGCACGCCTACGTGAACTCGATCGATCGTCGCGGCAACAACCGCCGCTATGCGTGGAGCCTCGACTACTCCCTCGATCCGTTCGGGCGCGCGTCGACGGTGCCGACCATCCCGGCGCCGTTCAAGATCATCTCCGAGAGCGCGACCTACATCACCGCGAGCGCCGACCTCGAGTTCTACTTCACCGTCAACGGCCGCACGCTCGACGCCCCGTCGAGCCATCCGTTCACGATCGAGTATCAGGGCTACGCGCGAAAGCCGACGATGACGCCGAACCCCGATGGCAACGTGCTGCACGACATCGTGACCTGCGAAGGCGGCACGGTGCGGATCGGCACCGGCGCCGGGTTCTTCGCGACCGACATCCGATCGCCGGCCGCGATCGCCGACCTCGCCGGTGACACGAGCAACACGATCTACGGCATCCCGCTGGCGCTCGCGAACGGCGGCCAGCTGCTCGAGATGTCGTACGGCTCGCAGATTCCGGTCGCGGGCCAGACCCTGCCCGGGTTCTCCGACTTCGGTGGTCTGCGGATGACACCCGACGGCACCGACATGACGATCGAGCTCGACGTCTACGACCGTACGCTCGGCAAGGTCCGCACGCTGTCGACCACGGTCGGCGGGTGTGTCGCCGCCGGCGCGACCAATTAGTCCGCTCGCGAAGTCATTCGTGGCGTAGCGCATCGATCGGGTTGAGCCGCGCGGCCTTGCGCGCCGGAAAGAACCCGAAGATCACGCCGACCGCGGCCGAGAACCCGAACGGGATCGCGAGCAACAGCGGGTCGATCTCGAGCGGGATGCCGAGCTTGCTCGTGATCGCGTAGGAGCCACCGAGCCCGAGCAGGATGCCGGCGATGCCGCCGAGCGCGGACAGGACGACGGCCTCGATCAGGAACTGCGAGAGCACGTCGCGGCCGAGCGCACCGATCGCGAGCCGGATCCCGATCTCGCGGGTTCGTTCGCTGACCGCGACGAGCATGATGTTCATGATCCCGATGCCGCCGACCAACAGGCTGATCGCCGCGATCGCCGCGAGCAGCGAGGTCAGCACGCCGGTGACCGAACCGATCATCGCCGAGATCTCCTTCATGTCGCGCACGGTGAAGTTGTCGACCTCGCCTGGATGGAGGTGCCGGCGCACGCGCATCAGCGACTCGATGTCGGCGCGGATCCGTCCCGAGTCCTTGGCGTTGTGCGCGGACACGAACATCACGTCGACATCGTGGGTGCCGCTGATCCGGCGCTGGTGGGTCTCCAGCGGCACGATCACGAAGTCGTCCTGATCCTGCCCGAAGCTCGACGTGCCCTTGGGCGCCGCCACGCCGACCACGCGGAGCGACACGTTGTTGACCCGGATCGTCGCCCCGATCGGATCGATGCCGCCGAACAGCGCGTGCCGCACGGTCTGGCCGAGCACGCACACCGGTGCGCCGGCGCGGAGCTCGGAATCGGTGAACCGGCGCCCGAGGGCGATCTTCCACGCCATCACGTCGAAGTACTCGCCGGTCGAGCCGGTGATCGTCGTGCTCCGGCTGGCGTTGGTGTACACCGCCACACCGTTGCGGTTGATCACCGGTGCCACTCCGGCCACACCGGGAATCTCGCGCGCGATCGCGCGAGCGTCGCGGGGATCGAACGGAGGTGCGTCGGTGATCCGTCCCGGGCCGTGACCGGGTGTGCCCGGCACCACGAACAACAGGTTCTGACCGAGCCCCGACAGATCCTGCTCGACCCGGGCGGTCGCGCCGCGGCCGAGGGCGATCATCGCGATCACGGCGGCGACACCGATCAAGATACCGAGCGTGGTCAACGCCGAGCGCATCGGGTTGCGCCGGAGCTGCCGCATCGTCTCGTGCACGGCATTCAAGACGATCATGAACGCTCGCCTCCGGTCATGAACAGACCTCCGCGCTCGACTCGGCCAGACGGCCTCGCTCGCCTCCGGTCATGAACAGACCTCCGCGCTCGACTCGGCCAGACGGCCTCGCTCGCCTCCGGTCATGCCGCGGCTCCGTGGTGCACCGGCTCGTCCGACACGATCCGACCGTCCAGGAAACGCAGGATCCGGTCGGCATACGCGGCCATGTCGGGTTCGTGCGTGACCATCACGATCGTGATTCCGTGATCGTGGTTGAGACTCGCGAGCACCTCCATGATCTCGATGCCCCGCTGGGTATCGACGTTGCCGGTGGGCTCGTCGGCGAGCACCACCCGGGGCTCGGAGACCAGGGCACGCGCGATCGCCACGCGCTGCTGCTGGCCGCCCGACAGCTCGCCCGGCGTGTGGCGCTCGCGGCCCTCGAGGCCGACCTGGGCGAGTGCGGCCATCGCTCGGTCGCGACGATCGCGCGCGTGCACGCCGCGATACATCAGCGGTACCTCGACATTCTCGACCGCGGACGTGCGCGCCAGCAGGTTGAAGCCCTGGAACACGAACCCGAGGTAGTTGCGGCGCAGCAGCGCACGCTGGTCGTTGTCGAGCTTCGACGTCGGGTGATCGAGGAACAGGTACTCGCCGGAGGTCGGCACGTCGAGGAAACCGAGGATGTTGAGACACGTCGACTTGCCCGATCCGCTCGGTCCCATGAGCGCGACGAACTCGCCGGCATCGACGTCGAGGTCGACGTCGCGCAGCGCGACCACCTCGCTCTCGCCGGAACCATACCGTCGGGATACCTGGCGCAGCGACATCAGCATGGGGTCACCTCGTGTTCGCGATCACCAGCTCGCCCGGTTCGATCTGGGTGGTGTGAATCGCGGCATGGGTCTCGTTCTCGCCGACCACCTTCACCGCGGCGGGCATCGGGATCCCGGCGCGCAGCACCCACACGTGGGGGCTCTTCGGTGGCGTGACGTCGGGCGGATCGAAGCGGAGCGCCTGGCTCGGCACCACCAGCTCGTCGTGCAGGCGCGACACGACGATCTCCGCCGTCGCGGTCATCCCCGGACGCAGCCGGAGATCGCGATTGTCGACCGCGAGCTCGGCCTCGTAACTGACCACGCGGTCGACCACGCGCGAACCGTTGTGGACCAGGGTCACCCGGGCGTCGAACCGGCGATCGGGATACGCGGCGACCGTGAACGTGGCGCGCTGTCCCTCGCGAACCTTGCCGATGTCGGCCTCGTCGACGTCGACGCTGAGCTGGAGCTCGCGCAGGTCCTCGGCGATCTGGAACAGCACCGGCGTCTGGAACGCGGCGACCACGGTCTGGCCCTCCTCGATCGCGTGCGACAGCACGATGCCGTCGATCGGCGACCGGATCTTGGTCTTGGTCAGGTTGGTGGAGGCCACGCGCTCGGTCGCGACCGCCTGGCGGAGGTTGGCCTTCGCGAGTGCGAGGGCGGCATCGCCGCGCTTCGCGGCCGCGACCGTGGCCTCGAGGTTCTCGTCGGACACGATGCCTTTCGCGTTGAGATCGCGATCGCGAACCAGGCGTTGGTCGACCTCGGTCTTGGTGGCGCGTGCCTGGATCACCTGCGCGGCTGCCTGCTCGCGCGCCGCGCGCGCTTGCTCGAGCTGGGCCGACAGGATCTCGGGATCGATCTCGGCGAGCACCTGTCCGCGCGTCACGCGAGCGTTGTCGTCGACGAGCACGCGCGCGATCCGGCCGGACACCTCGCTGCCGACGGCGACCACGTTGCGCGCCTCGAGCGTGCCGGTCGCCGTCACCGCGACCGTGAGATCCTCGCGGGCGAACGCGGCGGTCTGGTACTCGGGCGGTGGCGTCTTGCCGCGATCGCGCCACCACCGTCCGATCGCGAACACCACGAGCACGGCGAGCGCGCCCCACACGATCCGCATCACGATCCGCCGGGCCTTGCGGTGCCGCCCGTGCTTCACGATCGCGCCAATCTCTGTCGCGGTGGCCGAGGGCTGCATGCAAGCCAGTGCAGCAAGAGCCGTTCCCGTCCTGCGCCGGAGTACGCACCCGGTTTCCGGCAGCCTCTGCGCGATCCGAAGGGACCGCGACAGGTTTGCGAGTCGCGCGTCGTGCACGCCGATCGCGAATTTTGCGGAGATTGTTTGCGGCGGACGCGCGTGATGGTACGTGCAGACGAGTGCCGCCTGCCCTCGCCGTCACGGAGTTGCACAAGACGTTCACGCGTCGAGGTTTCGGGCGGCGAAACACGCACGGACGCGTCGAGGCGCTGCGCGGCGTATCGCTCGAGGTCGGCGAAGGCGAGCTGTTCGGGTTGCTCGGTCCCAACGGGGCCGGCAAGTCGACGCTGGTCAAGATCGCGTGCGGCCTCGTGCGCCCGACCGCCGGGCACGTCGACGTGGCGGGAGCGCGGGCGGGCTCGCGCGCGGCGCAGCGCTCGCTCGGTTACCTCGCCGAGCTGTTCCGGTTCCCGGACTGGCTGAGTGCGAACGAGGTGCTGTCCCTGCACCAGCGACTCGCGAGCTCCGAGGGCGGAGCGAACGAGCGCGCCGAATTGCTCGAGCTCGTCGGGTTGACCGAGGCCGGCGAGCGGCCGGTCGGGCAGATGTCGAAGGGCATGCAACAGCGACTCGGGATCGCGCAGGCGATGATTGGGGCACCCCGCGTGCTGCTCCTCGACGAGCCCACGAGCGCGCTCGATCCGGCCGGGCGCCGTACCGTGCGTCGCCTGCTCGGAGAGCTGCGTTCGCGGGGCGTCGCGGTGCTGCTCAACTCGCACCTGTTGTCGGAGATCGAGTTGGTGTGCGATTGCGTCGCGATCATCGCGAGCGGCGAGGTCGTGGTGGTCGGCACGCCGGCGGAGCTGTCGCGGCCGGGTGGAGTGGAGGTCGAGACCGCGGGTGGAAAGCGCGTGTTCGCCGACGCCGGACACGACGACGCTCCTCGCATCGTGCGCGACCTGGTCGCCGCCGGCGAGGACGTGTTCGGCGTCCGCGTGCTGACGTCGTCGCTCGAGGACGCCTACCTCGAGGCCGTCGGCGAGGATCGCGCATGACTTCGCGAGCGGGCACCCAGCGGGAGGTCGACCGCGGAAGCGAAGTCGGAATACGAATGACTTCGCGAGCGGCTCGCGTGATCGCGGTGCTCGGCCTGCAGGAAGCCGTGCGCCGCCGCGTGTTCCGGGTCGTCGCGGTCCTCACGATCGTGTACCTGGGGCTCTACGCGCTCGGGACGTGGAAGGCGTTCGAGGAGGTCGGCGACACCGCGCGGATGATGCGCGGCTTCGATGCCAAGGTCGTCGTCGGCGGCACGCTGCTCGGCCTCGACATGTTCGGGACGCTGTTCCTCGGCACGATCCTCGCCGTGTTCCTCACGCTCGGTGCGGTCCGCGGCGACGCCGAGCGCGGATTGCTCCAGCCCCTGCTCGTCCGGCCGGTATCTCGTCGGGCGTTCTTGATCGCACGCTTCGTGTCGGCCGCGATCGTGTGCGGCGCGTACGTCACCGTCGTGTTCCTGATCTCCACCGTGATCACGTGGCACTTCGGCGGGTGGTGGCCCGATCGAACGCTCGCGCCCGCGCTCGAGCTCGTCGCCGCGGTGTCGATCCTGTGCGCGCTCTCCCTCGCCGGTTCGGTGTTCCTGTCGTCCACCGCCAACGGGATCGCGGTGTTCATGATGTTCGGCGCCGGTCTGGTCGCGGGGCTGTTCGGCCAGGTCGGCGAGGCGATCCATTCCGCCACGCTCGAGAAGGTCTCCACCGTCGCGAGCTGGCTGTTGCCCTCCGAGGCGCTCTACCAGTCGGCCCTCGACGCTCTCACCACCGACACGGTCGGCATGAACCGGCTCGTCATCAAGCTCGGCCCGTTCGGTGGGGCGCAGGACTTCGGACCGATGCTGTGGCCGTGGACCGCGATCTACCTGGGCCTCGTCGGGACGCTGGCCCTGAGAGCTCTGACACGTCGCGATCTCTGATCGTTGCGCCCGCGGTGCACACGGCCGTGGGCAGTGTTCCCGGAGCGTACCCAGTCCGCTCCTCACCCCGATGAGTCATTTCCCACAAATGACTCATCATGGATCGTCTCATTGTCCTTGACTCTATCGAACCAGATTTAATAGAACCGCCCAGCGTTCACGGGAACGACGAGGACCAGGGGAGGAACTCATGAGACTGGAGCTGGCGTGCTGTGCCGCGTTGCTGGGATCGATCAGCTGCGCGAACCCGAAATACGACGACAAGCCGCCGATCATCCACGCGCGCTTCGATCCCGACGCCAAGGCGATCCCGATGCCGAACGATGCGGTACGGGATGCCACGACCGGGATGCTCGACCTCCCGAACGACACCCCGAAGGAGCTCGCCCGGCTGACCGACGCCGAGAAGGAGTTCTACGACTACCTCGAGACGCTCGACGGCTGGTCGAGCCTGATGACGGCGACCGTGGATCTGACCGGTCCGATCGATCCCGCCACCGTCACTCCCGACACGTTCCAGGTCTGGCACTGGACCGATACGCCGGAGCGGATGGACGACGTCCGCATCGAGATCTCCGATGACGGCACCCGCCTCTACCTCGATCCGCCACGTACCGGCTGGATCCGAGGCGATCGCTACGCGGTGATGCTGCGCGGTGGTCCCGACGGTGTGATCGGGGCGAACGGCGAGCGCGTCGAGTGCGACGCGGCGTTCTACTTCCTCCGCCAGACCGAGCCGCTCGACACGCCCGAGCACGAGCGCGCGTTCCCGGGCGACACCGCCGAGGAACGCCACGACAACGCGACCAAGCTCGAGACGATCCGGAAGGACATCGCGCCGATGTTCGACCGGTTCGAGACCGACGGCATCCCGCGCGACGAGGTCGCGGCGCTGTGGGCGTTCACGGTGACCACGCGCACCGAGCTCGCGATGGACAAGGCATCGCAGCGGATGCCGCTCCCGATCGATCTCATGCTCGATCCCGATACCGGCCACGTCGATCTGCCGCTCGCGCCGTGGGACTCCGCGATGGAGGTCGAGGTCAAGACCCGGCTCCGCGAGTTCACCGGGTTCGGGCTGTCGTCCGAGTTGCTGTTCGAGTTCACCGCGCCGATCGACACCACGACGTTCGACGGCGCCGTCCACCTCTACAAGCTCGACCCGGTCCCGACCGAGGTGCCGATCACCGCCACGCTGATGGACGATCACATGCACGTCATCTTGGATCCCGCACCCGAGATCCAGCGCCTCGACGAGGGGTCGCGCTATCTCGTGGAGGTCGACAACTCGCTACGCGACGTCGAAGGCCGCCCGATCGTGACGATGCCGGCCGGCCACTTCCTGCAGGGCAAGAGCCCGGTGTACGACGGCACCGACACGCTGGTCGCCGGGCTCGACACCGTCGACGCGCACAAGCTCGAGAACGCACGGTCGCAGATCCAGACCACCCTCGACGGCATGGGCCGCGGCCACATCCTCGCCGCGTGGCCGTTCGAGACCATGCCGGTAGAGCAACCGCTGGTCGACGCGCGCAACTCGGCCGAGCGCCTCGCGCTGTCGCCCGATCCGCACGACGTCACCCACAAGTCGGCCGCCCAGGCGATCGCCGACTTCCCACTCGGCATCACCTCGTTCGGCAACGTCGCCGATGTCTACTACGGCACCATCCAGTCGCCGTACTTCCTCGACACCATCACGCGTGCCTGGCGCACCGACGGCGGTCACCACGTCGAGGACGTCGCGTTCACGCTCGCGGTGCCCAAGAACCCGAAGGCCGGACCGATGCCGGTCGTGATCTTCGGACACGGCCTGGTCACCGAAAGCCGGTTCGTGCTCGCGGTGGCGAACTCGCTGGCGTCCAAGGGCTACGCGTCGATCTCGATCGACTTTCCGTTCCACGGCACGCGGACCTACTGCGCGACCGGCGGCCCGATCTCGGTGGTCAACCCGACCACCGGCGAGGTCCAGTCGTTGAATCCGTGCGAGAGCGGATCGACGTGCAACGACGAGGGCCGCTGCGTCGATGCCCAGGGCAACGGTAACCACCTCGCGACGTTCCCGATCATCGATCTCCCGGTCGCCTCCGGGGCGGTGTTCAACGAGGTCGATCACATCGCGTCGACCAAGGATCACTTCGTCCAGGCACTGGTCGATCTCGGCTCGCTCGATCGCTCGCTGCGCCAGGGTGCGTGGACCGATCTGCTCGGCGGTCACCCGGTCGACACCTCGCGCATCTACTACACCGGCCAGTCGCTCGGCGGGATCATGGGCGGCATCTTCCTCGGCACGTCGCCGGAGATCCCCCGCGCGGTGCTCAACGTCCCCGGCGCCGATCTGATCCGGATGTTCGACGAGTCGACGTTCTTCCACCCGCAGATGAACGGGCTGTTCACGCGCGAGCACGTGCAGCGCGACAGCTTCGAGGGCAAGCGGCTGCTCGCCGTCGCCGAATGGGTGATGGATGCGGCCGATCCCCAGCACCTCGGACCGGCGATCGGGGATCGCGACCTGCTGATCCAGATGGCCACGCTCGACATCATCATCCCCAACGACTCGACGAAGGAGCTCCAGGCCGTGACCGGCGCGCCACGCGAGGACTACATCGCCGAGCACGGGTTCCTCGCGCTCCCGATCGAGCCCGAGTACTACCGGGGCTGTAGCGACATGGCGAAGTTCCTCGACCAGGGGGCCCTGTGATGAACCGGTTCGGCTCGTGTGTGGTGGTCCTCTCGCTCGCTCCGGCGGCGGCGTTGGCCGGCGGCTTCGAGGTTTCCGAACAGACCGCGGTGTCGGCCGGGACCGGCGGCGCCGGCGTCGCTCGCGACAACGACCCCGGTGCCGCATGGCACGACCCCGCGGCGCTCGCCGATGGTGGTGGCCTGCGCGTCGACCTGTCGCTGATCTTCGCGCGCCCGTCACTCGAGGCGCGCGCGCTCGACGGCTCGTGGTCGGCCAGCAACGAGGCCAGGTGGGCGACCCCGCCGCACCTCGACATCAGCTTCGCGCACGATCGCTGGGCGGCCGGCGTGTCGCTCGGCGTGCCGTTCGGTAGCGGCGTCGCGTGGCCCGCAACCTGGGAAGGCCGGCACGAGATCGTGTCGACCGACCTCCAGGTGTTTCGCGTCGCACCGTTCGTCGCGTGGCGGCTCGGCAAGCTGCGGGTGTCGGCCGGCGCGCATGCCGACTTCGGCCGCATGCAGATCCACCGCGACCTCGACTTCATCGACATGGAGGGCGAGGTCGCGATCGACACCGACGGACGCGGGTTCGGCGTCGACGCGTCGGCGTTCTATCAGGCGCGTCCGGATTTCTCGATCGGCGCGGTCTATCGCTCGCGGACGTACCTGTCGCTGGCGGGCGGCGCCGATTTCACGGCTCCCGCCGCGTTCTCGGACAAGACCCCGGATCAGGACGTGTCGACCTCGATGGTGCTCCCCGACCAGCTCGCGGTCGGCGCGCGTTACCAGCGTGGCGACTACGCGCTGCTCGGCGATGTCGGCCTGACGATGTGGAGCACGACCCAGCGCCTGGTGATCGACTTCGCCGACATGGCGACGCCCGACGTCACGCAGAACCAGCAGTGGCACGACGCGCTCGGCGTGCGGGTCGGCGGCGAGTGGACGCACGGCAAGTTGACGCTGCGCCACGGCACGTACCTCGAGCAATCGCCAGCGCCGGCCGATACGCTGGCGCCGTCGTCGCCGGACGCGACCCGGCTCGGCCTCGGCGGCGGTGCGAGCTGGCGGTTCGATCGCCAGCTCGCGGTCGACGCGTTCGTCGAGGCGATGTGGCTGCTCCGGCGCGACACGACCGACATGGACTCGCTGCAGGCTTCGTACGGCGGGCATGCGACGCTCGCGGGGATCGGGCTACGCTGGACGCCTTGACCCCTCCCCGGCCGGCTCCCAAGCGCACGCCGCTGGCGCGGATGCTCGCGGAGCCCCGCGCGGCCCGGCGCGCCACGGCGCTCGACGCGTTCGAGCTCGCGCTCCACAAGTGGCAAGCCGGCGAGCGGCTCGACATCGGCAAGCTCGCCGACGAGCTCGGCGTCGGGCGCGCGACGGTGTTTCGCTGGGTCGGCTCGCGCGAGCAGCTCTACGGCGAGGTGATCAGCGCGGCGTTCACCCAGACCATCGAGTGGGCGAAGCGCGCCAGCACGGGTACCGGCGCCGGGTTCCTCACCCGAGTCACGAGCAACCTGCTCGGCGCGCTGTCGCGCTCGGAGCCGCTGCGCACGTTCGTGACCCAGGATCCCGAGCTCGCGCTGCGCATCGTGATGTCGAGCAAGAGCCCGGTCGAGGGTCGCGTGATCGCGGCGGTGCGTGGGCTGATCGAGGACGAGACCGCCTCCGGTCATCTCCACCCCAACATCGACATCGACTCGCTCGCCTACGTGATCGTGCGGATCGCCGAGTCGTTTCTGTATCGCGATGCGCTGACCGGCGACCCACCCGACGTCGCGGCCGCGACCAAGGCGATCGGCCTGCTGTTCGAATCCCAGGCCACCGTCGGCGCGCGACGCAAGGCATCCGCCAAGCGCCCGCGTGCGAAGTCTCGCGCTCGCGGTCGCTGACGAACGCTAGCGCCGGCCAACCATCTTGGCCGGCGCGCCGTCGCGAGCCACGAGCTTGGCGATCACCGGATCGCGGCTCGCCAGCTCGGGGTGCTGCTTCGCGATGTGCTCGACCTCGACGGCGGCCATGTGGCTCGCGATCTCCCACGGCGCCACCTTGGGCTCGAGCAGCGCGATCGCGGCCGCATCGTTCCCGAACGCCGCTCGCTCGCGCACGACCATGCCCGCGTAGATATCGCGCACGGCGTCCTGCGCGACCATCGTCCAGTAGGGATCTCCGAGCGCGATCACGTGATCGAGCATCTCGAGGCTCGGCTGGACCGCGTCCTCGAGCTGCGTGATCGAGTCGTCGGTACCCGTCGCCTCGACGTGGTTCATCTCCTCCTCGGCGAGACAGTTCGCGACCGAGACATGCGCCGCGATCGCTGGATCCGCGGTCTTCGCAGACGGAGCACTCCACGCGACGCGAGCGCACTTCGCCGGTAGGTTGGCCGGAAACGGCTCCAGCCGTCTGCCGGCCGCACGCGAGGTACCGGCCGTGGCTCCGACGACGCAGACGATCGTGGCTAGACGAGCGGTGGTACGCATGACGTTCTCCTCGGTCTTGTTGTTCTTCGTACGCCGATCAGTGCACCCGGCGGTCCAACGGATCCGCGCGTGCAGCGACGGACTGCACCACGCACGACCGTGTCGTTGCGACACGGTGGGACTCGTTGCCACGATCGAGACGCGAACCGTCGCTACCGCGATGCCCGCGCGCTGGCGCGCGATGCCGAGGAGATCACCATCCACCGGGCCAGCTGAGGCCCGCCGTCGTCACCGCACGACGAACGACATCCGCGACACGCCCTCGCGCAGGATCTCGCGGAACGCGCCGTCGCGAACATCGGCCCACGCCCCCGCCCACGGCGAGCGTTCGCCCTCGCGCTTCGGATCGACCCCGACGTCCTCGAGCGCACCGAGCTGACGAAGCAGGAGCTCGAAGTTCGCGGTCACCGTGTCCTGCGCGGTCGCGCGCCGCGCACGCCGCAGCGAATACAACAGGTCGAGCAGCTCCTCGACCACGCGGCGCAGCCGCATCGACAGCGGCAAGCGCGCGAGCCACACGCACGCGAGGTTGCTGAGCGTGTGGATATGCGCGACGAACGCGATCTTCTTGCGAGTCTCGAGCCACACGTTGTTGCCGTACGGGTTGCTCGTGATCGGTGCGAACGGTCGCTCGAGCATGCGACGGATCGGTGGCACGGCATTGCCCTCGAGGACCAGCTGTCCCGCGGGGCTGATCGCCGGTAGGCCGCCCGCGATCTTGATCAAGCCCGCGCCTTCGAGTCGCGCCAGCAGCGACGGCAAGCTCTCGCCGAACTGCTCGGCGTGCTGCGCGTAGAGCGCGTCGTACGACGGCGTGGTCGCGATCGCGGCGAGCGCGCGGCGCACCTCGTCATCGGGGATCGTGTGGGCGAACTGACCGGTCGCGGTCGCGCACGTGACCCGCAAGAACCCCGTGTCGTCCCCCTCGAACCGCTCGATGTCGAGCACCGAGTCGTGATGCGAGAGACGGAGGCGCCGCAACGCGGGATGCGCCACCCCTGCCAGGACCCGCCGGCCGCGCACCTCGAGCTCGCGCAGGCGTGGCGTGGCGGTCGTGAGCCGCGCCATCACCTGCGCCGACAGGCAGACATCGCGCGAGCTCCCTCGCGCTCCGACCTCGAGTCGGGTCAGGAACGGCCGCGGCTTCGACGCGAGCTCGTTGATCGTCGCGCGCACCTTGGTGGCCTGCCCGCGGGCCGTGAACCGGCGCACGTAGATGCCTGCCGGGCTCGCGAGCAACGCCGACGTGGCTGCGGCGTAGCGCTTGTTGTCGCCGAGCTCGTCGAGGAATCCGAAGCGGTGGAGTCCGTACGTGCGTCGCGCGAGGCTGCCGCCGAGCCAGCGAACCGCGGCGGACAAACGTCTCGCCTGCCAGTCCGGGTCCTCGGGGTTCGGCTGGAGATCGAGCGCGATCAGCTCGCCACGAGGATCGCCTTCGGCGAGCAGGAGGTCCGCGTAGACGGTGAGGTCGTCGAGGTTCCAGCACGCCGCGAGCGCCTCTTCGAGGTCTTCGCGTGCGGCCACGACCTCGTAGCTAGCACGAGTCGCTAGGTCGCGACGTCGATCTCGCCGGCGGCGTGCGACACGTCGTCGGACGTGATCGTCTTGCCCGAGGGCGACACCGCGGTAGGCAGCGGCACGGCGGCCGAATCGTCGATCGCGAACTCGGCGATCCCGTCATCGATCCCTTCGTCGATCACCGAGGTGTGATCGCCGATCGCGATGTTGGCGAGCGCCTGATCGAGCTCGTCGTCGGGTCGCTCGATCGTCGAGATCACGAACTCGACCGCGTTGAGAACCTTCGCGGAGGTCGGGCGATCGAGCGGATTCGACGAGATCATCTGCGCCACCAGGGTGGCGAGCATCGGTGGGATGTCCGTCATCGGCGGGTGCATCCCCGAATCCGGGAACACGCCGTACATCGCGCGGAAGGCGTTGATGCCGAGCGCGTAGACATCGGTGCGACCGTCGATGATGCTGCCCTCGCGCTGCTCGGGCGAGGTGTGGGGACGTGCGGGTGCCTGCGGCTGCAGCGGGATCGGCGTGTTCGAATCGAAGGTGCGCGCGCTGCTCCAGTCGGACAGCGTGACCGCGAACCGGTGGTTGCCGCCGATCGCGATCGCGTGTGCTCCGAGGTTGCAGTGCACGACCCCGCGACGGTGCACGTGCTCGAGCACCTGAGAGACATCGCGGATCAAGATCGCCACGTCGAGCGGCGCCATCCGGCGGTTCTCGATCACGTTGCGCGAGGTGATGTCGGCGAGGGTGACGCCCTCGACGAGCTCGCTCGCCACCCACGGGCGCTTGTCGGCAAGCACGCCGCACTCGAACACGCGCGCGACGCCTGGATGATCGATCGCCTCGAGGAGACAGGCCTCGCGGAGGAGCTGGGTCGCGAGCTTGCGCGACCACTCGTGCAGCGACGGCATCACCTTGATCGCCGCGCGACGTGGCAACACCATGTGCGTCGCCGCGTAGACCACACCCGTGCCACGCGCTGCGAGCGTGGCGTCGATGCGGTAGTCGCCCACCCGTGCCCCCGGCTTGAGATCACCGAGCAGCAGCCCGTCGATATCCGTCGCGATCCGACTCCGTTCCATGACCGAGGGGTTGTTGCACGTCACGTGCCCTTGGCAAACTAAGATCCGATCGCCGGATGCGACGGGGACCGCGCTCCGCGAACCTCGTTCGGACAGCGGGTACGTGCCTGAATTCGTGACGATCTGGGGTTACTGGGGTTCAGATGCCGCAGCCGTGCTCGGCGCGCGCCGCTGCCAGATCGTGGTCGGAATCTGCCAGGGCGTCGACGAGGGCGTTTGCAAACGCAGCGATGTCACGCATGTGGCGATAGTCGAGGCGGTCAGCCGTATCGCACGCACGGTGATAGCAACGCGGATCCGGCGTCCATAGAAACACGTAGGGGACGCCGCGTTTGCACAGCGGCTCGAAGTCGCTGCCGCGTGCCCGACCTCCCGTCGCGATCCGGATCCGCGGAAACTTCTTCGCCAACCGATCCACGATCGGGCGTGACGCCAGCGTGCGAAACGCCCCCATCGCCGCGACGAAGCCGCGTCCGTCGTGCGTGCCGATCATGTCGAGGTTCACGAGCTGCACGACGCGATCGTTCGGCAACGCCTTCGGTGGATGCCGCGCGAGGTAATCCGAACCGACCTCGCCGAGCTCCTCGGCTCCGAACGCGGCGAACGCGATCGTACGACGTGGTTTCGTCTCGCGCTGCTGGACCGCCTGCGCGATCGCGAGCAGGCCGGCCACGCCCGACGCGTTGTCGTTGGCGCCGAGGTGACCGTGGCCCTCGTGATCGAAGTGCGCGACGACGTAGATGATGTCCTCGTCGACGTCCGGATCGCTGCCCGGGAGGTAGCCGACGATGTTGGCGGTCTCGGCGCCGCCGACCTCGAACGGTAGCTCGAACGCACCATCGGGGCCGGCGCCGTGGAGACCGAGGCAAGCGAACCGCTTCGCGATCAACGCGCGCGCGGTGCGATCACCCGCCGTGCCCGGCACGCGGCCATCGAGCTTCTTGGAAGCGAGCTGTTCGACCCGCGCGCGCAACGTCGCTGCATCGAACGGCTCGCCGTCGTCGATGCAACTCTTCGCCGGCGACACGTCCGCCTTCGCCTTCGTCTTCGCTTGCACCGCAGTCGCGGCCTGCGCCGTGCGAGCCGTTCCCATCGGGGCCGGCGAGTGCCCCATCGGTTCCGGCGGACTCGCGCACGCCACGAGCTCGACGCACACCACGGCCAGCACGCTTCGCATGCGGAAGAGACGCGCCAGCGCCTCGGAGGTTTCATCCAAGGATCGGCCGGGTCGCGGTGTTACCGACCACTCCGAGGGTTCACCAGCGCACGGCACCACCTACCGGGATCGTCGGAGACGATCAAACCGTCGACGACCAGCCCGCTCGGGAACCCGTGGTGACCTGCGTTGCCGCGGCTACCAGCGCGAGAACATCACGCCCGCGATCGCGATCGCGAGCACCACGATCGACCACCGCAGCACGTTCGCCGGCACCCGCGACGCGATCGCGCCGCCGGCCGCACCACCGAGCAGCGACGCGACGAGCATGACGCCGGCGGCCGGCCAGTCGACGCGTCCCGAGAACAGGAACACGATTGCCGCCGCGACGTTGACCGCGAGCGACACTGCCTGCTTGAGCGCGTTGATCCGCGTCAGCGAATCGGCGAGGACGACCGCGAGCGACGCGAGCACGATCACGCCGAGGCCGGCGCCGAAGTAGCCGCCGTAGATCGATGCGATGCCGACGGGCGCGGCCGCCCACGCTGCCGCGCGCGCCGCGTGACCGCGGGCCTCGAGCCAGCGGCGCAGATGATCCTGCGCGGCGAGGAGTAGCGCCGCGAACACGATCAAGAACGGGACGATGCGATCGAACACACGCTCGCCGCTGTGCAGCAGGAGCAGCGCGCCGGCGACCCCGCCGAGCGCGCCCGCCGGCAACACGCGCCACATCCGGCCGGCCTGCCCCGCGAGCTCGCGGCGCTGCGCGATCGTGGCGCCGAGGTAGCCGGGACACAGCGCGACCGTGTTGGTCAGGCTCGCGGTGGTCGACGACAGCCCGACGGCGACCAGCGCGGGAAACGTCAACAGGCTGCCGCCGCCGGCGATCGCGTTGACCAGCCCGGCGGCGAACGCGGCGGCGCCGACCAGGGCCATGCCGGCGACGTCGATCATGTCGCGACTCGCTCGCGCGACCCCGGTTTCACCTGCCCCACCCCCGCCACCCTACGACCGGCGTCGCCTCGCTCGTCGATCTCACTACGTTCACCTTAGCCTTTGAACGTCGAGGGGCCGGCGTCGCCGTACGGCTCGTCACGTTCCTTGACGGCGGTGCGGAAGCCCGCCTCGGCGGCGCGGCGCGCGAACGCGTGGCCCTCGGCGGTGTGCCGCGCGATGCCGTCGAACACGGTGCCGAGCATCTGACTCTGCGCGAGCCCCTGGGCGTAGGCCGCCTGGTTGAGCATCAGCTTCATCATCACGAGCTGGTTGATCGGCATCCGCGCGATCCGGCCGAGCAGCGTCTCGAACCGCGCGTCGAGCTCGGCCCTGGGCGCGCACTCGATCGCGAGCCCCCACGCGACCGCCTCGGTGCCCGACAAGCAATCGCCGGTGAACAGCAGGCGCTTGGCCTTCTCGAGGCCGAGCCGGTGCACCCACAGCGCGGTCGTCGGCACGCCCCACACGCGCGCCGGCGGGTAGCCGATCTTGGCGACGTCCTCGATCACCAGCAGGTCGCTGCACAACGCGAGATCGGTGCCGCCGGCGACGCAGAACCCGTGGACCTTGCACACCACCGGCTTGTCACTGTGGAACAGGCTCATGAAGCCGCGAACGTTGCGGCTCATCATCTGGTAGTCGATCACCGGATCCCACGTACCCGGCACGTGGTTGGCGGCCTGTACCGCCGGGTCGAGCGGCGTGCCGGCGGTGGCCTCGACCGTCGGCTGCTCGGTCATCCCGGTCTCGGCGCTCGCGACCAGGTCGTAGCCGCCGCAGAACCCCTTGCCGTTGCCGGCCAGCGCGATCACGTGGACGTTCGGGTCGAGGTTGGCCTGCTCGACGCAATGGGACAGCTCGCGCGGCGTCTCGAGCGTGAGGCCGTTGCCGCGCTCGGGGCGGTTCAGCGTGATGCGCGCGATCGGTCCGTCGACCGCGTAGGTCATCGTGGTGAGGCTCACGCCGGCGACGTTACTCTGGCTACGAGGCGCTGGCGACCCTCGAGACCGCTCGGCTATTGAAGCGCGCGATACACGCGTACGTTGTCGGCATGCACCGTGCCGACCGTCGTCGCGACGTCCGTGCCTTCGGTGACGCGGACATCGACGTGGTACGGCTGAGCGTCCAACGAGACATTCGAGCTGTCGTACTCGACACCGTCTACGCCACATCGAAATCCGGTCGACTCGATGACGAGTTGAACCCGATAGAACCCGTCCTTGGGATCGACCTGGGTCTCGATCTCACCGGCGAACGAATCGCAACTCATCCACATGCTCGCGCCGGCCGGATAGCCCCCGATGGGACTGTTGTCGGCGGAGTTACCGACGAACCGCAGACGCGCGCCTGCGAACTGCGTTCCATTGACCGCACTTGTCTTCGCGAGCAGCCTCATCTCGATGGCGCCAACCGCCTGCGACTGGACGCGAAAGTCGACATAGGTCGTGAGCCTTCGACCATCGAACATCAACGGATCGTGCAGGGTAATGTGGCTCTCGTTCGGGAACACGATCGACGGTGATGGATTGCCGATCGAGCGATCGAGGTCTGGACCGATGTCCTTGTTCCAGCGGCCATCCTGAAAGAAACTCTCGAAGGTGTCCTCGAAGATCAGCTCGTCATTCGATGCATCTGATTGCGATGCATCGTGGTGACCAGGCCCACAAGCCACGAGAAATCCCCCTAACCCACACAACCACTTCATCGGCTGACCCTACGCGGTGCGAGGTTGGTGCCGCAACGAACCGCCGCTACTTCTTCCACCGCGGCGCGACCAGGCGGCGCTTGCCATCGCTCGACAGCGTGACGTCGGGTTCGTCGAGCGAATCGCGATCCCACAGCTTGCAGGTCACCTGCTTGTGCTGCTGGTCGAGCGCCTCGCAGTAGTTGGTGAACTCGCACCGGCGGACCTCGGCGCCGCGGCCGAGCCGCATCTTCTCGAACCAATCGGGGTCGGCCAGGCTCTGCCGCGCCGACGCCACGAAGTCGGCCTCGCCGCGCTCGAGCACGCCCTCGGCCTGCGAGAACTCGCAGATGCCGCCGGCCGCGACCACCGGCGTGGTGAACCCCGCCGCGCGCACGGCCTGGCGGATGCCGCCGGCGATCGCCGTGTTGCGGGCGAACGGGCCCTGCGCGTCGGAATAGATCGTCGGCATGCACTCGTAACCCGAGCGCCCGGTATACGGGTACACGGCCCAGCCGACCTTCGGCAGCTTGGCATCCTCGAACTTGCCGCCCTTCGAGATCGACAGGAAGTCGAGGCCGGCGCGCGCGAGCTCGACGCCGAACCACTCGGCATCCTCGGGCGTGTTGCCGCCCTCGATCACGTCGTCACCGAGGTAGCGACAGCCGAGGATCGTCTGCGGACCCTTGGCGGTCACGCGCTCGCGCACGGCCGCGATCACCTCGCGCGGCAGGCGCACGCGGTTCTCGCGGGCACCGCCGTAGCCGTCGGTGCGCGTGTTGAGCGCCGACAAGAACGACGCCATCGTGTACGCGTGCGCGAAGTGGAGCTCGACGCCGTCGAAACCCGCCGCGATCGCGCGCTCCGCCGCATCGGCGAACAGCCCGGGCAGCACGCGCGGCAGCTCTTCGATGTGCGGTAGGTGGGTGTCGGTCACGCGCTCGCGATACCCGCGCTCGAGATCCTCGAGCTCGCGCGGCGATAGCACCTTCGCCAGATCGGCTGCCGGTAGCGCCGCGAGCCGAGCCCGGAGCTCGTCGTCGGACTTCACGGGATCCTGACCACGGAGCGCGAACAGCGCCTCGCGGTGGCGCTCGGTGACCTTCAAGAACCGCGCGAAGTACTTGTCGCGGGGCGGCCGGCGCCGGATCGCCAGGAAGTCGATGAGCTGGATCAGCAGCAGCGTCTCGCCGCCGCTGGCCTCGCGGACTGCCTCGACCAGCTTCGACAGACCTTCGACGAACCGGTCGGCGCCGCACCGCAGGAGCGGCCCCGACGGAATGTCACGGATGCCGGTGGCCTCGACCACCAGCACGCCCGGCTTGCCCTCGGCGAACCGGCGATACCAGTCGATCACGTCCGGCGTGACGAACCCGTCCTCGGTGGCCCGCCACGGCACCATCGCCGGGATCCAGGTCCGGGTCCGTGCCGTCCGCGGACCCACCTCGATCGGCTGGAACAGCCGCGCACGCGCGGCCTCCTCCGCCGTCGGCCAGTGCGTCGGCGGCAGCTCGTACTTGATCCGTTCCGGCGGCTGCCACATCGCCGCGATTCGTACCACGACTTCGCGAGCGCGCCCTGCCGAGCTTTCTCAGGAACGCCCCGCGCTCGCACGAACGCCTGACCGAGGTGGGGCCCGCAGAAGCGAAGTCGACTTACAATGACCTCCGCGCGACATGGAGGCCTACGAGATCCAGCTCTCACTCGCCACGGCGATCGCCGTCGGCCTGCTGATCGGCCTCGAGCGAGAGCAATCCAAGAGCGACACCCAGGGTCCGCGCGGCCTCGGAGGCGTGCGCACCTACCCCATCGTCGCGCTGGTCGGGGCGCTCGCCACGATGCTCGAGTCCGAGTCGATGTGGCTCCCGCTGATCGCGCTCGGCGGGGTGTTCGCGCTCGTCGTCGTGTCGTACGCGGCCGACCTCCGCCGGACGACGGCCATGCTCGCACGACAGGCGGCCACGAGCTCCCCCGCGACTCCTGCCGACGAAGCCGTCGCCGCCAAACCCGCCGACGCCGACGCCGGCGCCGCCGACACCACCACCGCCAAACCGACCACCACCGGCCCCGACACCGGCCACCACGGCGCCACCACCGAGATCTCGGTGATCGGGACCTACCTGCTCGGGGCGCTCGCCACCAGCCGCGGCGTCGTCGAGCCGATGGCCGACCGGCTGATCCTCGTCGCCGGACTCGGCGTCGTGATCGCGTTCTTGCTGTCGTCGAAGCAGCGGTTCCACACGATCGCCCATCGCGTGTCGCGCGACGACTTCTACGCCACCACCAAGTTCCTGATCGTCGCCGTCATCGTCCTGCCGCTGCTCCCCAATCGCGACCTCGGTCCGCTCGGCGCCATCAACCCGCGCCACCTCGGATTGCTCGTCGTCACGATCTCCGGCCTGTCGTTCCTGGGCTACGTCGCGATGCGGCTGTGGGGTGCCAAGCGCGGCATGCTGTTCGGCGCCGCGCTCGGTGGCCTGGTGTCGTCGACCGCCGTCACGCTGTCGTTCGCCAACCGCACCAAGGAGCACCCCTCGCTCGCACCGGTCGCCGCCGGCTCGATCGCGGTCGCGTGGACGATCATGGTCGGGCGCGTCGGCGTGCTCGTGGTCCTCGTCGACCCGTCGTTACTCCGCACGATCGCCACGCCGCTGATCGCGATGATGGTCGCCTCGCTCGTCGGCCTCGCCCTCACCTTCCGCAAGTCCGAGAACGTCGAGTCCGAGGAGATCCGGCTCGATAACCCGTTCGACCTCGGCAGCGCGATCAAGGTCACCCTGATGTTCGCCGTCGTCCTGCTCGTCACCAAGGCCGCCACCGTCTACCTCGGCGACCAGGGCCTCTACCTCGCGTCCGCCCTCAGCGGCACCACCGACGTCGACGCGGTCACGATCTCGAGCGCCAAGCTGTCCTCGACCGCCACCGTCAGCGCGCTGGTCGCCACGATCTCGATCTCGATCGCCGTCGCCGTCAACACGATCGTCAAGCTCGGCCTTGCCGCTGGCATCGGTGGCAAACAGCTCGGCCGCCGCGTCGCGATCGTCGCCGCACTCGTCATCGTTGGGGGAGGCGCCGCGCTCGCTGCTGTCGCGATGGGCGGGTAGCCTTCCCCGCGCGAGCGAGGGATGATCCCGCCATGGCCGACTTCAAGATTGGCGATGCGATGCCCGACACCACGCTCCAGGCTGCCGACGGCCCCGTCCAGCTCCGCGACAAGCTCGGCAAGCCGCTCGTCGTCTACTTCTATCCAAAGGACGAGACCTACGGCTGCACCAAGGAAGCCTGCGCGTTCCGCGATCAGTACGAGGACTTCACCGCCGCCGGCGCCGACGTGATCGGCGTGTCCGCCGACGACGCCGAGTCGCACGCCAAGTTCAAATCCAACCACCGCCTTCCGTTCACGCTGCTCACCGACGAGCGCGGCAAGGTCGCCGACGCCTGGGGCGTCAAGACCAGCCTCGGCTTCCTCAAGGGGCGAGTCACCTTCGTGTTCGACAAGGAAGGCATCCTGCGCCACCGGTTCGAATCGCAGGTCCGGTTCGGCAAGCACGTCGACGAGGCCCTCGAGGTCGTCAAGCGCCTCGCGTAGTCAGCAGGCCTCGTCAGCAGGCCTCGCCAACCGCCCGCCCGATCCCGCGCACCTCGTTCGCGGAGTCGCGACGCGACTGCGCGAACCGGCGTGATGGCGCTCCTCCACACGCTCTCGTCGCGGTACGCACCATGCAGGTCGTCGACGCGGAGGTAGAACGATGCTTCGAACCGTATTGCTGATATTCGTGATCGGCCCGCTCGCCGGGTGTCTCGGCGGCGGACAGGTCGAGTACAGGGGCAGTGTCGGCGTGACGGCGCCGGACATGCTCGTCATCAGCCCCGGCGTGCGAGTCATCGCCGACTACGACGAACCGATCTTCTACGCGGATTCTTACTACTGGATGTTCTCGAGTGGCGGCTGGTACCGCTCGAGCGTGTACACGGGTGGCTGGGTCTATGTCGCCTCGCCGCCGGCCCACATCCGGCGGATCGATCGTCCACACGCCTACGTGCACTACCGCCCTTCGGGATACGTGCCGCGTCATCGTCCCGTGCCGGCACGGCAAGTCCGCCGACCGACACCCGTGCGCGACCATCGTTCCACCCCCGTGGTCCGCGACCATCGTTCCACCCCCGTGGTCCGCGACCATCGTCCCACCCCCGTGGTCCGCGACCATCGTCCCACCCCCGTGGTCCGCGACCATCATCCCTCCCCCATGGTTCGCGACCGGCGAGACCATCGTCCCACCCCCGTGGTCCGCGACCAGCGAGATCGACGAGCCACCCCGACTCCGAGGCACGACGCGCGGGCACCCGCGAAGACGAACAAGCGGCCAGAGAAAGCGCGCACGAACAACAACACCAAAGGTCGCGATCGGCGCGAGCGCGATCAACACAAGCGCGACCACGTGGACTAGGGGAATGATCGATGCGGCGACGTCACACGACGTCAGCCGTATGGTGATGTCAGGGACTCGACACGTACATCAACCAGTGCGCGTGACCCGACAGGCTACGTGACCGGATCGCGATCGACGACGCACTCGCGTCGATCGCCTGCGTGAACGAGTTGGGCTCCGATAGTCCCTTGTCCGGATCGTCGAGCGTGCACGTCGACGTGGTGCCATCTCGCGCGAGCGAGACGATCATCTCGTCGCCGACGGCCCAGGCCATCGCGGACTGGACGACCGGCGCGGCATTGGTGAGATCGACCATGCCCGCCTGCGGCTCCTGCTGGGCGCTGGTGAGGATCTCGCACACCAGGCCGGGTCCGCCGTCGGGCGCCGACGGGTTGGTGACGCCGAAGCCGTGCCCGGCGGTCCCGAACAGCATCTCGGGTACGAACGCCATGGTGACGGTGCCGTTGGCGGCCGGATCGACCGGCGGGACGAGGAACGAGAGCTTGCCATCGGAAGAGGTGATCGAGATGTCGCCGTTCGCGGCGGTCCAGCCGTCGCTCTGCCAGCCGGCGGGGATGCCGGAGGTGAAGCCCTCGAACAGGACCAGTCGATCGCCGGGCGTCTGCGGGTTCGGATCGCACGCGTCGCCGACCCCGTCGTTGTCGCCATCGTCGTTGACGACGTCGATCGGGCACGGATCGCAGACGTCTCCGACGGCGTCGTGATCCTCGTCGGCCTGATTTGCGTTGGCCATCGTAGGACAGTTGTCGATGTCGTTGGCGACGCCGTCGTTGTCCTGATCGTTGGCGTTCGGAGGTGCGTCGACACCGGGCGGCAAACCATCGGGCATCGGGGTCGGTGTGGTCGCCGAGCACAACGCGCCACCGGCCTGCACGACGCACATCTGACCGTCGGGACAGTTCGGCGCGGCGGGGTCGCACGGTGCGCCCGCGGGCGCGCTCGGCGAGAAGCAGCCCGATGCGAATACCAACAGGATGGTCGACTTCACCACGATCCAGGATAAGGCAGTCAGTTCCGATTCCGCTCGACAACCACACACCTTCGAACGGGTAGGACAACGACGCACAACGGGCGGTCCGTGTGGGGACTGTTGCGTTCGGATTCGCGCACGCCCTGCGTGACAGATGCGCGACCACGCGCGGGTTGCTCGCTGTACGGCGAAAACCGGTGGGGTGCGGGGTATGTGGGTTGCAGCCACTGACGGCACCATGGCAACCGTCATCCTGTCGGCAGGGTCGGATCGGCGCCCTTCGCTCCGCGATCTCGAGACCATCGTCCGCACCGAGCTCGCCGAAGTTGGAGAAACCGACATCCAGACGTTCGAGCTCGATGGCGTCAAGCTCGCCTTCTGTCAGGGCGAGTTCGATTGCTGGGTGACGACGCCGGGCTCGTGCCGTTCGCACGACTTCGAACACGACCTCGTCCAGGCGATCCACGATGCCGACAACTTGGTGTTCATCGACGCGATCACGTTTGGCGGACACAGCTACACGGTCAAGCGCGCGCAGGACCGCACGATCTGCCTGCTGTCACCGATGTTCGAGAAGCGGCTGTCCCTCACACATCACCGCACGCGCTACGACAAGCTGCCGAGCATGTTCGCGCTCGGGTGGATGCCCGCGCCCGACGAGGACCAGGCCAGGACCTGGCGCGAGCTCGCCGACGCCAACGCGATCAACATGTTGTCTCCGCGCGTCGGCACCGCCGTGGTCGACGACGCGCATCGCGACGAGTGGGCCGCCGAGATCTGCGTCATGCTGCGCTCGCTCGCTCACCCGGGCGTCAACATCCACGGGCGAGGCCCGCTTCGCAAAGAGCTCGAGAACGCGGCGCGCCCCGATCCGCTGCTGGCTTCACCGAGCCGCGTCCACACCGCCGCGTTGCTCGTCGGCAGCGCGAAGATCAAGGGCACCAGCGCGTCGGAGAACCTGGCGCGCGCCCTGGCCCAACGACTCGAGATCGAGAACGTCGCCACCGAGCTTCACTTCGCGACCGAGTTCGTCCACACCGGCAAGGCCGAGACGATGGCGGCATCGATCGCGAAGGCGGATCTGTTCGTGCTGGTGACGCCGCTCTACATCGACGCGTTGCCGGCGCTGGTCGTCCGCGCACTCGACAGCGTGGTGCACGCCCGCGCGGCATCGCCGCCGGGGATGTTCGCGACGATCATCAACTGCGGGTTCCCCGAACCCGAGCACACGCGCACCGCGATGCGGATCACCCATCACTTCGCGAGCGCGGGCGCCTATCACTGGGCCGGCGGCCTACCGCTCGGCGGCGGCGGATACATCAAGCCGAAGGTCCCGCTCGACGCGCAACACGGCCCCGCGATCCACGTCCGTCGCGCGCTCGACGCCGCGGCTCCCGCGCTGGCGGCCGGCGACAACGTGCCCGAGCTCGCGCTGGTGCGAATGATGGAGTCGCCGATGCCCGACTTCGTGTACCGGCTGATCGCCGACCTCGGCTGGCGCTACCAGGTGCACCAGCACGGGCTCGCCCAGCGCGAGCTCCGCGCCAGGCCGCTCGACCATCCGGCCAGTCCGTGACGATCAGGCCTTGAGGGCCGAGACGACTTTCTCGACGGCGTCCTTGGCGTCGCCGAACAGCATCTTCGTCACCGGCTTGTAGAACAGCGGGTTGTCGATGCCGGCGTAGCCGGCGGCGCGGCTGCGCTTGTTGACGATCACGAGCTTCGACTTCCACACCTGGAGCACCGGCATACCGGCGATCGGCGAATCGGGATCGTCCTCGGCCGCCGGGTTCACGATGTCGTTCGCGCCGATCACCATCACGATGTCGGTGTCGGGGAAGTCGGGGTTGATCTCGTCCATCTCGAGGACGATGTCGTACGGCACGTTGGCCTCGGCGAGCAGCACGTTCATGTGTCCCGGGAGCCGGCCGGCGACCGGGTGGATCGCGAACCGGACCTCGGTGCCCTGCTTGCGCAGGATCTCGGTGAGCTCGCGCACCGCGTGCTGTGCACGCCCGACCGCCATGCCGTAGCCGGGCACGATGATCACGCTCTTGGCTTCCTTGAGCTTCTCGGCGAGGCCGGCTGCGTCGATCTCCTGAACGTCGCCACCGCTGGTTGCGGGCTTCGCTCCTCCGGCCTTCTTGGGCGGCGCCGCACCGAACCCGCCGAAGATCACGTTCCAGATCGACCGGTTCATCGCCTTGCACATGATGTAGGACAGGATCGCGCCGCTCGAACCGACCAGCGCGCCGGTGACGATCAACAGGTCGTTGCCGAGCATGAAGCCGGCCGCTGCGGCGGTCCACCCCGAGTAGCTGTTGAGCATCGACACCACGACGGGCATGTCGGCGCCGCCGATCGCGGCGACCAGGTGCACGCCGAGCACGCCGGCGATCGCGGTTCCGACCTGGAGCGCGATCTGGTTGCCGTCCTTGCCGTAGTAGTAGGCGCACCCGATCGATGCGATCAGCATCATCAGGTTGAGCGCGTGGCGCGCCGGTAAGAGGAGTGGCTTACCGCTGACGGAGCCGCGCAACTTGAGGAACGCGAGCACCGAGCCGGTGGTCGTGATCGCTCCGATCCACACGTCGATGAAGATCTCGATGCGGTGCGGGAGCTCGGGCAGGCTCTTGAGATCGAGCGAGTAACCGACGAGCACGGCGGCGAGACCGACGAAGCTGTGCAGCAGCGCGACCAGCTCCGGCATCTGGGTCATGCCGACCCGCAGCGCCATCACGGCACCGATCAACGCGCCGATGCCGATCGCGGCGAACAGCAGCATGTGGAAGCTGCCGCGCGTGCCGGTGGCGACACCATCCTTGAACGCGATCGCGTCGGGGTTGTTCGACAGGGTGGCGGCGATCGCGATCGCCATGCCGATGATGCCGTAGATGTTGCCGCGTCGAGCGGTCTCCTGGCTCGACAGCCCGCGAAGGCTGAGGATGAACAGCACCGCCGCGACGAGGTAGGCGGCCGTGATCAGAGCATCGCTGTTGTAGATCTGCATGGCGGGCCTACTTCCTGAACATCGCCAGCATGCGACGCGTGACGAGGAACCCACCCGAGATGTTGATCGTCGCGAACAGCGTCGCGACGACGGCGACGATCACGGCGATCGGTAACTCGCCGTGACTGCGGGCGTTGAGTAACCCGCCGACCACGATGATCCCGCTGATCGCGTTGGTCACCGACATCAGCGGCGTGTGGAGTGCCGGGGTGACGTTCCACACGACCTGGAACCCGACGAAGATCGCCATCACGAACACCGTGAGGTGCTGGAGCAGCGAGATCGCGTCGGGCGATGCCGCGTGGTCCGCGTACCCGAGCCGCAGCGCGAGGAACGCGCCTGCCGCGATCAGCCCGATCAGTGACATCGCGATCCCGGCCCGACCCGTCCCGACCTGGGCGGCCGGCGTGTGGCCTGGCTTGATGTGACCGGGGTGCGAGAGCTTGGGCTCGTGCTCGGCCGGCTTGGGCACGACCGGCGCGGGTTTCGGCGCTTCTTTCTTCGGAGCCTGTTTCGGAGCCGCCTTCGGCGGAGGCCACCGCTTCTCGCCGAGCTCGAGGACGAGCGCGGGGCGAACCGCGTCGTTCTCGTGATCGACCTTGTAGTCCTTGGCGCCCCCCATCTCGTCGAGGAAGTGGAGGAGGTTGGTGCCGTAGAGATCGCTTGCGACGTGCGCCATCCGCGACGCGGAGATCGGTGTAGCCGACGACGGCGACGCCGTGGTGCTCGATCACCTCCCCGGGGACCGTGACGTCGCAGTTGCCGCCCTTCTCGGCGGCGAGGTCGACGATCACCGAGCCCGGCTTCATCATCTCGACCATGTCCTTCAGCCACAGCTTGGGCGCCGGCTTGTTCGGGATCAGCGCCGTGGTGATGACGATGTCGACTTCCTTGGCCTGCTGGCGGAACAGCGCGTACTCGGCCTCGATGAACTCCTTGCTCATCGTCTTCGCGTAGCCGCCCTGCCCCTCGCCCGACTCCTCGATCGAGACGGTGAGGAACTCGCCGCCGAGCGACTTCACCTGATCCTCGACGGACGGCCGCACGTCGAACGCGCGAACGATCGCGCCGAGACCCTTGGCCGCGCCGAGCGAGGCCAGCCCGGCGACGCCGCCGCCGATGATCAGCACCTTGGCGGGCGGCACCTTGCCGGCGGCCGTGAACTGACCGGTGAAGAAGCTGCCGAACCGGATCGCGGCCTCGATCACCGCGCGATAGCCGGCGATGTTGGCCATCGACGACAGCGCGTCCATCTTCTGCGCGCGGCTGATCCGCGGCACGCAGTCCATCGCGAGCACGGTGACCTTGCGGGCCGCCAGCTTGTCGACGAGCTCGGAGCTCTCCGCCGGGAACAGGAACGAGATCAGCGTCGCGCCCTCGCGCAGCTGGGCGACCTCGTCGTCCTTCGGTGGTCGAACCTTGAGGACGATGTCCGCCTGCCACGCGTCGGTTCGTTCGACGATGGTCGCGCCGGCTTCCGTGTAGCTCGCGTCGAGGTAGCTCGCGGCCGCGCCCGCGTCTTTCTCCACCACGACGGTCCAGCCACCCTTGACCCACTTCGCGACGACCTGAGGCGACGCGGCGACCCGGCGCTCCTCGTCGCGGGTCTCCATGACGATGCCCAACTTCATGATCGCGGCGGAACATGCCAAACCCGCCGGAATAGGGAAAGGCCTGCACGGAGAGAAACCAGGGTCTTCGAGTGGGAAATAACCGCAGCAGATCGGCTAGCTTCCCGCCATGGAGTCCGGCGGCCGCCCGAGAAAGGTCGTCGATCGCACCGGCGTTACCTGGGCCGAGCTGACGTGGGATGGCGATCGGCTGCTCCACCTCGACGTCCCCGGCGCGCGCGTGGTCGGCGAGCCGATCGATGACTCGCTGCTCGGCCGCGCGCATCCGATCGTGACCCCGACCGGCGAGCAGCTGACCGCGATGTCGGCGATCGACTGGGCGCACCCGACCGAGATCCCCGCGATCGCCGCTCCCGGCCGTCTCCCTCCGGGCGCTGGTGGCGCGATCCTGAACGTGCTCGCACTGCTGGCCGTTCGCGCGGGAGTGCCCGCGCTGCGCTACGCCGGCCCGTATCCGACGAGTGCGCTCTGGCACTCGCTACAGCGGTCGTTTCGACCGCAGGCCGGCGCGACCGAGGCCGCGTTCGCCCGCGACCTCGTCGATCGCATGGTGCATCTCTCGCGCGAACCGATCGCGATCGACTTCGCGCCGGCCCCACACGAACGGATCGCGATCCCGCATGGACACGTCGAGCTTCGCGACGGCCTCGAGCGCGTGGTGATCGACTGCATCGCCTACACCCCCGACGGCTCGCCGACCCGTCTCGCGAAACGCGACGACGGGGACGTCGCCGCCGAGCTGTGGTTCGGCGATGCGCGCTACGCGACGATCGCCCGGCTGTCTCCCGACGGCAGCGTCATCGACGGGCCGCACGCGGTCCCGGCGTGCACGTCCGACGTGATCGGCAAGGCGTTCCCCCCGCAGCTGGTCGCCGCGCTCCGCGAGCTGGTGGTCGACGCGGTCCCGACGCTGCTCGCGGGCGACGTCGGCTCGTGGTTCGACGGCCGCACGATCGCGTGGGCCGACACCGGGGCGCGAGCCGCGCGCGTGCGCGACGACACGCTCGAGCTCCACGCCGCGCTGTGGCAACACGTGGCACCACACGGTCTCGCACGGTTGGCGCTCGCGATCGCCGAGGCCATCGCCCCGCTCGCGATCGCGGCGGTCGTGGCCGAGCTGTCGCGTGCTACCGTCGGGGCATGAAGGCGATCGCAGCGGCCACCCTCCTGCTCTTCGCTTCGCCGGCAGCATTCGCGGAGCGCCAGTTCGTCGACAACGGCAAGACGTTCACCGTCGACTGCGCGAAAGACGCCGAGATCAGTCTGGTCGGCAACCACCTGAAAGTGACGCTGAAGGGCACGTGCACGCGGGTCAACGTGCTCGGCAATCACGAGACCGTGACCGGGACCGCGGCGACATTCTTCCTCGCCGGTAACCACAACGACCTCAGGGCCGATCGGGCCGACAAGATCACGGTGGCGGGCAGTCACAACACGGTGGCGTACGGGCGTGGGCTCAAGAAGCCGAGGCCGCAAGTCACCAACACCGGCCGCAACAACACGATCAAGAAGAAATAGCTTCGCGAGCGGGTGCCCAGCAGGCAACGACGGCCTATTCGAGCACCCCACCGCCGCCGCCACTCGCAGCGAACACCTCGAAGTCGAGATCGAACTCCCACTTGCCGCGGCGGGTCGGCTGATCGAGCGCGACGCGTAGCATCTCGAGGTACGCGATCCGCGACACCTCGTAGGCACCAAACCGTTCGAGGTGCTCGGTGTGGACCTGGCAGTCGACGAGCCCGATCTGCCAGGCGTCGAGCTGGCGTACGCAGGCCACGAACGCGATCTTCGAGGCGTCGGGCGCGAGCGCGAACATCGACTCGCCGAAGAACGCGGCGCCGAGCGAGACGCCGTACAGCCCGCCGACCAGCTCGTCACCCTTCCACGCCTCGATCGAGTGCGCGAACCCGAGCTCGTGCAGCTTGACGTAGGCCTCGACCATCTCGGGGATCAGCCACGTGCCGGTCTGGCCGGGTCGCGGCACCGACGCGCAGCCCTCGAGCACCTGCAGGAACGCGGTGTCCATCCGCAGCTCGTACGGCGCGCGGCGGATCGCCTTCTTCAGGCTGCGCTGCACCACCAGATCGCGCGTCGTCATCACCATGCGCGGATCGGGCGAGTGCCACAGGATCGGCAGGTTCTCCGCGTACCAGGGAAAGATGCCCTGCGTGTAGGCGAGGATCAGACGCTCGGGTCGGAGATCACCACCGAGCGCGAGGAGTCCATCCTCCGCGAGGTGGACCGGCGGGAACACGAGTCGATCGTCGAGCCGGAACACCGGCATGCAACAGAGCATACCCCGCGGTGCGACGCACGGCGCGCGTGCGCGTTCGTCTACACGCCACGGCGACGGCGGCGCCACACGAGCACGAGCGGCGCCAGCCACACGATCCCGCCCGTGGAACCGCCCGCGTTGCAACCGCCGAGCGTCTCGGTCGGCCCGACCGGATCGTCACCGGTGTCGACGTCGTGCTCGTCGCCGGCGTCGCCGCTCGTGCCGTCGTCACCGTTCGGTGTCACCGTGACCGCGAGTCGGATCGTGCCGCGCGAGGTGTCACCGTCGAACAGGGTCAGGTCCGCGTTGATCGCGGTCTCGGTGTCGACCTGCGGCGCGACGATCGGGATCTCGATCACCCCCTGGCCGCCATCGCCCACATCACCCGCGCCGAGCTCGCCGAGCGTGCCGACCTCGGTCGACGATGCCCACGACGCATCGTGCAGCGTGTCGTCGTTTGCCACCACGCGCACTGCGGACGTGAAGTCGACGCCGCTCTGGTTGGCGAACGTGATCTGGTAAGCGACCTCCGCACCGGGCGCGACCTTGTCCGGTCCCTCGATCATCACGACATCGATCGCGCGCTCGTTGGTTGTCGCGCAATCGGCACCGATTTCGAAGCCGGTGGCCGGCGCCGCGCGAAGGCGTGCCTCGGTCTGCGGACCGTAGACGCCGTCCTCCGCGATCTCGTCGTCCGGGTTGTTGCGATTCCACAGGCGCTGGAACGCCTGCACGTCCTGCCCGCGGATATCCGGCGAGCTCAGGTGATCGAAGTGCACCGGATCGCCGGGCACGTCGTGCGACCAGCCGTGGCTATTCATCGTGGTGACCACCGACGAGTAGTTCGCGAGATCGACTGCGCGCCCACTCTCGTGGTTGGAACGTCCCGGTCGCGCGGCCGCCGAGATGCCGCAGCGACCGAGCTGGTACCACCGGTACAGGAGGTACTGCTGCGCGACGGTGCGAAACCCGCTGTTGATCTGCACGGAACGCGAGGCGGCGACATCGAGTAGGTCGGCCTTGGCGCCGACATGTAGGTACGGCAGCACCGCGTTGCTCGAGAACGTCATGTTCGAGGTCGGCTGGAAGGCGACCAACCCGTCGGGGCTCATGCACGTGACCTCGTCGGCGATCTGCTTCGATAAGCCGATCACCGTCGACGTCGAGCAGCCACTCGTCGTGTAGGTAGAAACCGACACCGACGACTGAATGGTGCTTGTGTGGTCGATGTCGCCGCAACCGACGATCATCATCGCGATCACGGTGTGCAACCCCCCGATCGCGATCGGTGCGATCACGGCTCCCATTCGCTCGAACGCGCGCGTTGTCGTCATCGACCCTGCACGTAGGCAAGCAGCGCGCCGGAGTCGATCGCTCGTCGGCGCTGCTCGTGTTGCGCAACCGGATGCGCGCGCACGATCCGCGGCTGCGCGAACTACTTCGCCGGCTGCACGTCGCACGCACCGGGCGCCGCGACGTCGGCCCATACGTGTGGGGGGTCGCCTCCCTCACGGGAACGCGACGCTGACAGGAACTGCCGTGCGGCTCTCGGTATCGAGGCCGAGCTGTCCGAAGCTGTTATCGCCCAGCAGTCGAGGTCACCGCCGGTCAGAATCGGGCGGCCCGGATTTGTCTCGACCGTGGCCGAGACCAGGGCGGGAGATTGTCAACCCCGCAGATCCGTTGAGATGCGATTCGGTTCGTGGTTGCATCCCACCGACATATGACGGGCTGGATACAATGAGCTGGTTCGGTCGCTACCTCCGTAGTTCGGTCGGGGCGAAACACGTGATGGCCGTAACCGGCCTCCTGCTGTTCCTGTTCGCGATCTTCCACATGATCGGTCACCTGCAGATGTTCGGCGGGCAGGACATCTACAACCGCTACGCGCACTTCCTCCAGGAGCTGTGGGAGGTCAAGTGGCCGACCCGCGTGATCCTGCTCGGCCTGCTGTTCATCCACATCGTGGTCGCGATCGGTCTGGTCGCGAAGAACCGCGCCGCACGCCCGGTCGGGTACGCGATGTACAAGCCGGTGACGTCGTCATCGGTCGGTCGCGCGATGGCGTTCACCGGCCTCGCGGTGTTCGCGTTCCTCGCATTCCACATCCTTCACTTCACCGTCGGTCAGGTCCAGCCGCAGTACTTCCACCAGCTCGACGCACAGGGCCGTTGGGACGCGTACTCGATGTTCGTGCACGGTTTCCAGCAGGTCTGGGTCTACGTGATCTACCTGGTCGGCATGCTGCTGCTCTCGCTCCACCTCGGTCACGGTGCCGTCAGCTGGCTGCAGTCGCTCGGCCTGCGCCACCCGAAGTATCCGTACGACAAGCTCGGCCTGCCGATCGCGGCGGTGCTGTTCATCGGTTACATGCTGCCGCCGACGGCGGTACTCGTCGGCGCGATCCGCCTCCCGGTGTAACGACATGCTGAACCTCGACGCGCACATCCCCTCCGGCCCGATCGACCAGAAATGGACGAAGGCCAAGTTCGAGCTCAAGCTCGTCAACCCCGCCAACAAGCGCAAGTACAAGGTGATCGTCGTCGGCTCCGGTCTCGCCGGTGGAGCCGCCGCCGCGACGCTCGCCGAGCTCGGCTACGACGTCGCGTGCTTCTGCTTCCAGGACTCGCCACGCCGCGCGCACTCGATCGCCGCGCAGGGCGGCATCAACGCCGCGAAGAACTACCAGAACGACGGCGACTCCGTGTACCGGCTGTTCTACGACACCGTGAAGGGCGGTGACTTCCGGTCGCGCGAGGCCAACGTCTACCGGCTCTCCGAGGTCTCGGTCGACATCATCGATCAGTGCGCCGCGATGGGCGTGCCGTTTGCCCGCGAGTACGGCGGCACGCTCGCCAACCGCTCGTTCGGTGGCGCGCAGGTGTCGCGCACGTTCTACGCGCGCGGCCAGACCGGCCAGCAGCTCCTGCTCGGCGTGTACGCCGCCCTGTCGCGCCAGATCGGCGCCGGCAAGGTCAAGATGTTCCCGCGCACCGAGTTGCTCGACATCGTCGTCGAGGACGGTCGCGCGGTGGGCATCGTGACCCGCGATCTGATCACCGGCGAGATCCAGTCGCACGCCGGCCACGCCGTGATCCTCGCGACCGGCGGCTACGGCAACGTGTTCTACCTGTCGACCAACGCCAAGGGCAGCAACGTCACGGCGAGCTTCCGCGCCTACAAGCGCGGCGCCGGGTTCGCCAACCCCTGCTACACGCAGATCCACCCGACCTGCATCCCGGTGTCCGGCGACTACCAGTCGAAGCTGACCTTGATGTCGGAGTCGCTGCGCAACGACGGCCGGGTCTGGGTGCCCAAGAACAAGGCCGACTGCGGCAAGCGCCCCGCCGACATCCCCGAGGACGCGCGCGACTACTACCTCGAGCGCAAGTACCCCAGCTTCGGCAACCTGTCGCCGCGCGACATCGCCTCGCGCGGTGCCAAGGAGCAGTGCGACGATGGCCGCGGCGTCGGTCCCGGCGGGCGCGGCGTCTATCTCGACTTCCGCGACGCCATCAAGCGCGACGGCGAGCAGACCATCCGCGAGAAGTACGGAAACCTGTTCGAGATGTACGAGCGGATCACCGGCGATAACCCGTATCGCGTGCCGATGCGGATCTACCCGGCGGTCCACTACGCGATGGGCGGACTGTGGGTCGATTACAACCTGCAGACCACGATCCCCGGGCTGTTCTGCCTCGGCGAGGCCAACTTCTCGGACCACGGCGCCAACCGGCTCGGAGCGAGCGCCTTGATGCAGGGGCTCGCCGACGGCTACTTCGTGATCTCGTACACGCTCGGCAACTACCTCGCCGGCATCAACGCGAAGACCGGGCTCGCCGATACCAGCAGCGCCGTGTTCAAGACCTCCGAAACCGACGTCCGGGCAAGGCTCGACAAGTTGCTCGGCATCAACGGCAAACGCAGCGTGGATTCGTTCCACCGCGAGCTCGGCCACATCATGTGGGAGAACGTCGGGATGGCGCGGAGCAAGGAGTCGCTGACCGAGGCGCTCGCCAAGATCCCCAAGCTCCGCGAAGAATTCTGGAACGACGTCCGCGTGCTCGGCGGCGGCGACACCTTCAACCAGTCGCTCGAGAAGGCCGGTCGTGTCGCCGACTTCCTCGAGTTCGGCGAGGTGCTCGCGCGCGATGCCCTGCTCCGCGAGGAGAGCTGCGGCGGCCACTTCCGCGTCGAGCACCAGACTCCCGACGGCGAGGCCAAGCGCGACGACGAGAAGTTCTGTCACGCGGCGGTGTGGGAGTACACCGGGCCCGATTCCGAGCCGATCCGGAACGAGGAACAGATGGTGTTCGAGAACGTCAAGCTCGCGACCCGGAGTTACAAGTGACCGACACGATCTCGCTCACCCTCCACATCTGGCGCCAGTCGGGCCCGAAAACAGACGGCAAGCTCGTCACCTACAAGGTGAAGGACGTGTCGACCCACGCCTCGTTTCTCGAGATGCTCGACGTCCTCAACGAGCAGCTGATCGAGAAGGGCGAAGAGCCGGTCGCGTTCGATCACGACTGTCGCGAAGGCATCTGCGGGATGTGCTCGCTGATGATCAACGGCCGGCCGCACGGCGGACAGGTCGCGACCACCACCTGCCAGCTCCACATGCGGAAGTTCCGCGATGGCGAGGAGATCTGGATCGAGCCGTGGCGCTCCTCCGCGTTCCCCGTCATCAAGGACCTGTGCGTCGATCGCTCGTCCTTCGACACGGTGATCGCCGCCGGTGGCTTCGTCACCGCGAACTGCGGCTCGGCTCCCGACGCCAACGATATCCCGGTGGCCAAGGAATCCGCCGACGCGGCGATGGACGCCGCGGCGTGCATCGGTTGCGGTGCGTGCGTCGCCGCATGCCCGAACGGCTCGGCGATGCTGTTCGTGGCCGCCAAGCTCGCCCACCTCCACCACCTCCCGCAGGGCCAGGCCGAGCGGCAGAAGCGCACCGACGCGATGGTGAACGCGATGGATGCGGCTGGGTTCGGCAACTGCTCGAACCACTACGAGTGCGAGGCCGCCTGCCCCAAGCAGATCCCGCGCGACGTGATGGCGCAGCTCAACCGCGGCTACATCAAGACCGCGCTCGGCTATCGCAAGTCGAGCTAGAGAGACTGCCCGGTCACTTGTCGACGAGTACGGTCTCGCCGGGCTGACCGACGTAGTCCATCGCGTGCAACAGCAGCTGGAGCGAGTCGGTCGGCCGGAGGTTCGTGCGCCGGCCGGTGACGTCCGACAGCCAGTACACGCGTCGCTCCCACGGGTAGTAGGTGCCGCGCGCGATGACGGCGATCTTCTTGACGCCCGACTTGCGGACGTCGAACAGGATCGCCCGGACCTTCGCCAGCTCGAGATCGGGGTGCAGGTGGAGCGCGACCGGCGAATCGGCGCCGTGCATGAACCGCAGGTCGCGCAGCGCATCGAGCCGCGTGTTCGCGCCATAGCGCTGGCCGCCGATGATGACCTCGCCGGAGTTGGTGAACTCGGCCTCGGGGAGCCCCGGATCGGGCTGGGAGGCGGCGCCCGCGATCGGCCAGTTCGCCGGATCGGCGCGATCGTCGACGTCGTGGATCCACTTGTTGACCTCGTGATCGAGCTTCTCCCAGCCGTCGACCGCCTTCTGCCAGCCCGGATCGACGCTGCAGGTCAGGCAGTCGGCGACCGCGTTGCGCGCGCGTTCGAGTGCACGGCGGACCACGAGCGCATCGACCACGTGTCCCTGGAGCTCCGGCACCGCGTGCTTGCACTCGGACGCGAGCTGCTCACCGCAGATCCGCTGCAGGTATCCCGTCGGCGTCTCGCCGGCCTTCGGCAGGATGTCGTCGATCTTCGGATCGCGCTTGTGGAGGATCTCGTCGGCCTCGAGCCGGTCGGTGAGGATCGCCGGCCACACGGTGAGCGCGAGGGTGGAGACCTGCTCCTTCATCGGTCGCTTGGAGACTTCCTCCACCGGCGCGAGTGCGAGCGTCATCATGGAACGCTCCGCCTCCTCGGCGGTCGCGCGATCCATGCCCGGACGCAGCACGAGCACCGTGCGGAACATCTTGTCGTACGCCTCCGGCGTGCGCTTCGCCTTCACGAACGCGGCGATCGCGGCCTCGAGCTTGCCGTGGTTGTAGTCCGCGATGCCCTTGCCCTTCTTGACCGGGATCTCGTCCCGCGAGCACCCGGCGGTGCCGAGCGCGGCCACGATCGCGAAGCCGAGGACGGTTCTCACGTGCGCGCTCGCTGGATGCAGAGGTCGAGCTGCACCGGATCGACCCGGGTCCCGAGCGCGACCAGACGTCCCGCCTCGAAGCTCGGCGGGGGAACCGGCTCGCTCGATACCCGGAGCCCGACGCGATGGACCACGAACCATCCGCGAGCGCCGGTGCGGCCGTCGACTCCCTCGACGATGCCCTTGATGCGAACCACCTCCGCCGGCAGCTCGGCGAGCTGATCCTCGAGCTCCTCGACGTCGACGGTGCCGGTCACCGGGACCCACGTGCTCGAGATGCCGTGCGCGGCATGGTCGTGATCGCAGCTGTCGTCGTGGACGTGCGGTGTTTCGAGGCCGCCATCGGGGGGCCGATCGACCGACGGGTCGGCGAGCATCTCGTCGAGCCACACCGCGTGCTCGTCGGTGGTGGCGACGCGTACGAGGGCTCGCGGCGCCAGCGATCGCGCGGCTTCGATCGCGGCTGCGGTATCCGCCTCCCCGGCGAGCTCGGCCTTGGTCACCAGGAGCACGTCGGCATAGGCGACCTGCGCGTCGACCGCCGCCGACACCGCACGCGAGCCGATGAAGTGGGTCGCGTCGACCAGCGTCACTACCGCTGCCAGTCGCACGCGCTCGGAAACCGGCTCCCGACCGGCCGCCCACGCGATCGGCAACGGCTCCGCCACCCCGGTGGTCTCGAGCACGATCGCGGAGAGCTCGGGATTCGAATCGACCAGATCGAGCAACGTCCGGTCGAGATCGTCCCCCATCACGCAGCACACGCAGCCGCCCGGCAGCGTGATCTGGCGGGTCTCGCCGCCGGCGAGCAGCGCACCGTCGATATCGACCTCGCCGAGCTCGTTGACGATCACGCCGAGCGGCGGTTTCCTGTCGCCTTCGCTGGCACGGCGTGCGAGCAGCCGGTTGACCAGCGTGGTCTTGCCGCTTCCGAGAAATCCGGTGAGAACGACGAGCGGAACTCGCACGCCCACACGTTACCCCACCATCGCGGATGGTCGAGCGCCCGGTGATCATCTCGTGCCCGCCGGGCTCGCTCGCGCGTGATCGTCTAGGATGACAGCGTTGCTGTCCCGACTCCGCGACAAGAACTTCCACACCTGGCTTCCGGACTACGCGCGCTACCTGGTTCGTCGGCGGCGACACCGCTACGACGGCCCACGTCACATCCTGTTCGCGCTGTGCGATCACTACGAACCGCTGTGGGGAGGTGCAGACGATCGCGTCGGTCGCACGCGCGTCGACACGTGGGAGGAGCGCTATCCAAAGCTCGCCGCGTTCCGCGACAGCGACGGCCGTCCGCCGCGGCACGGCTGGTTCTTCCCCGGCGAGGAATACCGTCCCGAATTCCTCGACGCGCTCGGTCGGTTGGTGCGCCGGGGGTTCGGCGAAGTCGAGTTTCACCTCCACCACGACGGTGACACCGCCGCCACGCTCGGCCCCCAGATCGAGGAGCACCTCGCCACGTTCGCCGATCACGGGCACCTCTCACGCGACGCCAAGGGCAAGTTGCGGTGGGCGTTCATCCACGGCAACTGGAGCCTCGCGAACGGACGGCCCGATCGGAAGTGGTGCGGCGTCGACGACGAGCTGCTGCTTCTCCACCGGCTCGGCTGCTACGTCGACCTGACGTTCCCATCGGCACCCGACCCGTGCCAGCCCGACAAGGTCAACCAGATCTACTGGCCGGTCGGCGATCTGTCGAAGCGACGCAGCTACGACCGCGGGACGCGCGCCCGTGTCGGCGAAGTGTTCGAAGATCGGCTCCTCATGATCACGGGTCCGCTCGCGCTGGTTCCCGAGGGACGCCCGCCCGCGATCCGCATCCGGCTCGAGAACGGTGCGCTCACCGGCAAGGATCCGCCGACCGCATCGCGCGTCGCGAGCTGGATCGATCAAGGGATCCACGTCGAGGGTCGGCCGGAATGGGTGTTCGTCAAGGTCCACACCCACGGCGCGATCGACGCCACGGCGGCCTCGCTCCTCGGCGGCGGAGGTCGCGCGATGCACGAGGCGCTCGCGAGCCACGTGCGCGACGGCACCAAGCTGCACTACGTGACCGCGCGCGAGATGTTCAACGTCGCGCGCGCCGCGATGGACGGCAAGGATGGCGATCCGAACGCCTACTTCGACTACGTGATCCCCCCGCCGCCGATCACGCGCTGAGCGATCATTCCGTCGGTGGGATCACGATCGCCGCCACAGCGGCCGCGTCGATCGGGATCGCCGACGCCGTGCGATCGCGAACATGGCGTGGCACCCCGGCGACGTCGCGCACGATCCGCAGCTTCTCGAGCATCTTGAGCCCGTAGTAGGTGAGGTCGACTTCCCACCAGAAGAAGCCCTGCCGCGCCGACCGCTGGTAGTGGTGGTGGTTGTTGTGCCAGCCCTCGCCGAACGTCAGCAGCGCGAGCACCGCGTTGTTCCGCGAGTCGTCCGAGGTCTCGTAGCGGCGACGGCCCCACACGTGGGCGAGCGAGTTGATGCAGAACGTGACGTGCCACGCCGCCACCAGCGAGACGAAGTGGCCCCAGAACAGCGCCGTCGGACCGCCGATGAAGTAGAGGACGAAGCCCCACGCCACCGCGATCAAGAGGTCGTTCCGGTTCAGCCAGCGCAGCTCGGGATACTTGGCGAGGTCGCTCACGGCATCGAAGTCGGTCGCCGAGTGCCGGCTGCCGAGGAGCCAGCCGGCGTGCGACCACCAGAACCCGCGCTGTCGCGGCGAGTGGACGTCTTCCGGCTGGTCGGAGAACTTGTGATGCCGGCGGTGGTGGGTCGCCCACCACAGTGGGCCGCGCTGGGCCGACGACATCGCCACGATGGCGAGCACGAACTGGAACACCCGGCCGGTCTTGAACGATCGGTGGGCGAAGTAGCGGTGATAGCCCGCCGTGATCGCGAACATCCGGACGGCGTAACTGCCGGCCAGCCAAGCGAACGCCGCCCAGCTCCAGCCCACCCAGATCGCGCCGATGACGGCGACCACGTGCACACCCCAAAACGGCAGGTTCTCGACCCAGCGGGGCCGATCGATCGCGCGGTCGTTCACATCCATGTCCTTCTAGGATGGGGGGTGTCGACGCCCGGCGGGCTCACAGCCGGGTCACATCGGAACGACGACGATCATGGAACGTGACCGAGTGATGACGGGTTTTTACGGGGCGCGTCGGGGGTGATCTGCCGACCCCACATACCGTGGGCCTTCTTACGTGCGTGCACACACTTAAACCCGGGAGATTCCTCGGGCATAATAGGCTCGTGACCATCCCGGCGGGGACGCTCGTCCCGCGCGACGCTAGAGATTTCGGTAGCTATCAGCTGATCGCGAAGCTCGCGACCGGCGGCATGGCCGAGATCTTTCTCGCGCGTCCGCAAGGGAGCACCGGTCACGAGAACCTGATCGTGCTGAAGCGGATCCTTCCGCACCTCGCGGAAGACGACCATTTCGTCACGATGTTCCGCGACGAAGCCGAGCTCGCCGCGCAACTGATCCACACCAACGTGTGCCACGTGTACGAATTCGGCGAGTTCGCCGGCACGTGGTTCATCGCCATGGAGTATCTCCACGGCGTACCGCTCTCGCGCATGATGACGCGGCTGTCGAAGGCCGGGAAGATGCTCGACCACCGCGTGGTCGCCGGCATCATCGTGCAGGCGTGCGAGGGTCTGCACTCCGCCCACGAGGCCAAGGCGCCCGACGGTACACCGCTCAACGTCGTCCACCGCGACGTCTCGCCGCCCAACATCATGGTCACCGCCGACGGCACGGTGAAGCTGCTCGACTTCGGCATCGCCAAGGCGCGCGGTGCGAACTCGCGAACGCGCACCGGCACCGTCAAGGGCAAGAACGCGTACATGTCTCCCGAGCAGATCCTCGGCAAGCCACTCGATCGCCGCAGCGACGTGTTCGCGCTCGCGATCGTGATGTACGAGATGCTCGCGATCAAACGCCTGTTCCACCGCGACTCGGACTTCCTGACGTTCAAGGCGATCACCGAGGAGCCGATTCCCGATATCCGCGAGCGCCGCCCCGACATGCCGCCGGGCATGCGCACCGCGCTCATCCAGGCGATGGCGCGCGATCCCAACGGACGCTTCGACACCGCACTCGCGTTCGGCAACGCGATCCGCAACAGCGTGTCGACTCTGGGCGGACCGGCCTCGCCGGCCGACCTCGCGCGCCTGTTGTTCACCGACTTCAGCGACGAGATGGCGTCGCGCGACGAGATCCTCAAGGCCGCCGACAATCCCGAGGTGGTCACGCCGTCGCCGATCGCGTCACCGGTCAAGCCGCCGTCGACGCCCCCACCCTTGCCACCCCAGGCGCGCAGCGGCGAGTTCGGCACGGTGCCTCGCAACCCGCGCGCGATGCCGACAGGGCCATCGATGATCGTGCAGGCGACCGCGACACCGTCGGCGCCGTTCCCGAAGACCACCGAGCTTCCACCCGTGGAACCCCTTCCCCCGGGCGTGATCGACCTGTCGGCCAACGTCCCGGCCGACACCTGGATGGTCAACCCCGACACCGATCTGCTGCGCGCGCACCGCTGGAAGAGCCTGCGCAACGCCGCGATTGTGTTCGTGGCGCTCGGCGTCCTGGCGGTCGTCGCGATCCTCCTCGCGCGGGTCCTCGGCGGTGGTGAGCAGCGCGGCTTCGACGAGGTCGCGTCGCATCCCGTCGACGCCGCGGTTCGCGTCACGGTCGACGCGCCCGTCGATGTCGGCCCCAACCGGGCGGACATCATCGCGCTCTCGAAGTTCGGGTTCTTCACCATCACCGCGAACCTCAAGACCACGATTCTGGATCGACAACAAGAACATCGGCGAGACGCCGCTGACCAAGCTCCCGCTCACACCGGGGCCACACACGGTCAAGGCGGTCGGGCCGCGACGCCATCAGGTCAAGACGTTCAAGATCACGATCTACGGCGGCCGCGACACCAAGGAACCCGCGATCCACTGGTGATGCGCTCGCTGTCTTCCGACTTCGCTTCCGCGAGCAGCCACGCGGTGAAGCGCGCGGAGGATGCGATCCACCTGCGAGAACACGCGTGCTGCTCGCTCGCGAAGTCTTAGCTGCAGGCGCACTCGGGCTCGGACTCGGCGTGGTCACGGGCATGCCGCTCGGGGTGATCAACGTCGCCATCGTCGACGCTGCCCTCGCCGGTCGCCGTCGGTTCGCCACCGGACTCGGACTCGGGGGGGCGCTCGCCGACACGGTCCATGCCGGGCTCGCGTTCGTCGGCGTCGGTCGGTTGGTGACGGCCCGACCGGACCTGGTGCGCGGACTCGCGATCGGTGCGGCGGCGCTGATCCTGCTCTACGTCACGGTGTCGTGGCGAAACGCCCGCAAGGTGATCGCGGATCCCGGCGAGGAGCCCGTCGATCGCTCGAGCCTGCTCCGCGGTGCCGGCGCTGGCTACGTGCTGACGCTTCCCAACCCGGGAGCGCTCGCGGCGTGGGTGGCGGTGGCGGCGGCCCTGTGGCCGGACGCGTCCCTCGCCGAGGCCCTGACCCTGGCCATCGGGGTCGGCATCGGCTCGTCCGTATGGTTCGCGACGCTCGCCCGTGTGGTCTCGCGGACGCGTTCGCCGCGCTTCGCGATCGTGTCGAAGGTGGCGCTCGGCGTGCTCGTCGCGATCGCGCTTTTCGGCGTCGTGCGCACGCTGTAGATCACGACAGCGGCGCGGGCTTGATGCTGGTGATGTGGAGACTGGCCTCGGCGCTGGTCACGATCTGGACGCGATCTCCCGTCGAGAATCGTGGCACCAGCTCCGCCGGACCCTGGAAGTGAAGGTCCGCGAGATTGACGACGTCGAGCTCCTCGCCCTCGTCGTCCGTCGCGCGCTCGATGTCGAGCATGATGCGCGCGACCTGCCGCGGCGTCACGTGCTCGAACTTCGCAGCAAGCGTGTGGAGCTCGATGCTGCGAATGGTACCGACAACCCGCATGCCGTCGTCGTTACCCATGACACCCAGATGGTATCAGTGCTCGGGCTTGGGCGGGCGCATCGGGGTGCCACCGATCTCGATCCCGTTCATCGCGCGTGCCGCGAAGATGCATTCGCCGCCCACCGCCTCCAGCTGGTGCGACGACCCACCCGGCATGATCAGCTCGTCTCCAGCGGCGAGCATGCGCTCCCCATCCCCATCGCGGGCGCGGAGTTGGCCGACGAGGATGATCGAGGCTTCCTCCCCCAGGTGGGTGTGGTGTGGGAACACCGCACCAGGGGCGAGCCGGATGAACCCGCAGTCGGCGGCCGCGTAGGCCGGACCACCATCGAAGTGGACCAGGAAGATGCCGGGAACCGGTTGGGGCTCCCACGACGCGGGGCGATCGGCGAGGCCGAGCAACTCGCGTGCTCCCTCGACGGAGACATCGAACAGCTTGCCGATGCGCGCGCTGAACTGCTCGAGCCGACCGTGGCCGATCGAGGCCATCAGGCGGGTCTCGACCTCGGCAGACGGTGCCGCCGGCACGATCAGATCGGTGGCCGCCTCGCGGTAGGCCGCGACCTCGGTCGCGAGGGTCGGATCGGCGGTGATCGCCTGTTCGACCGCGCGCGCCTCGTCATCGTCGAGCACGCCGAGCGCGTACAACGGGAGGAGCTCTCGGAGCTGGTCGGGAGTCATCGTCCTTTCCCCTCCTTGGCCGGTTCCGCCATGCGGGCGCGCAGGCGTTCGAGCCCCGCCGCGATCCGAGACTTCACGGTGCCGATCGGCGTCGTCACGCGCTTGGCGATCTCGCTACACGACAGCCCCTCGAAGTACGCGAGCTCGAGCACCTTGCGTTGATCGGGGCCGAGCTCGGCGAGGGCTTCACGCACGCGGGCGTGATCGGGGCTCGCTCCCGCGCGCTCGTCGACCAACATGTCGAGCCCCGCATCCCCCGCATTGCGGGAAACCCGTGCTGACTTCTGGAGATCGAGGGCTCGAGAACGCATACGAATCGCTAACCAGGTACGAACGCGACCGCGTTTCGGATCGAATGTTTTCGCACTGCGCCACGCCTCCAAGAACACGTCGTGTAAGAGATCTTCAGCCTCCAACCGACTTCGCACGATACGCAGCGCGAGGCCCATCAGCACCGAGGAATGGCGGCCGTAGAGTGTCGCCAGCGCCGACCGATCGCCGTCGGCCATCTTGGCCACCAGCTCGGCGTCGAGTGCGGCGTCCTCGGCCGGATTCGCCATGCCCGGCGACCCTATCACGCCTCTGTTCGTGCGTGGTTGCGTGCGCCCACGCGTGGTCGCGAGCACCAGACTAGGTACAGTAGGCGCGTGATCGACCTCGGTAGTTTGCGCGAGGCGATCCGTGCCGAAGCACCCGCGCGCACGTGGTCGCAGGGCGTGACGCTGGCCCGCGATCGCCGCGTTCGCGGCACCGGGACCTCCGGCGACGAGATCTCGTTCGAGGTCCGCACGCCCGGCCGGCCGACGCCGTTCGAGGTGATCCTGCTCCCGGAGCACGGCGAGTGGGAGTGCACGTGCCCGAGCAAGGAGGCGGTGTGCGCGCACGTCGTCGCGGCAGTGCTCGCCACCGAGCAGGCGGGTGGAGACGCACCCGAAGGCGCCCCGCGATCGACCATCCGGTACCTGCTGTCGCCGGCACCCGGCGGTGTGACCGTGGAGCGCGAGCTCGTCGATCCCGCAGATCCCGAGCGCACGAAGCCGCTGCCCGCGCCGATCATGACCTTGCTCGCGCAGGGCAAGGCCGACACGATCGCGACGCAGGAAGCGGACCTCCTCGCGGACCAGCTGCTGACCGCACGGGTCGGTGACGTTCACGCCGAGCGCCTCGATCGGTTGCTCGCGATCCTCGCCGACGTGCGCGACGTGCGCTGGAACGGCGAGCCGATCACGACCAGTAGCGAACCGGTGTTGCCGCACGCGGTCATCAAGGACGCTACGGGCGGTGTCGAGGTCCGGATCGAAGCTGATTCGAGCGTCCGCGAGGTGATCGCCGTCGGTGTCGTACGCACGAAGGACGACATGCTCCGACCGATCGGCGCGATCGATCTCGGCGGTACGCGACTCGAGAAGCTCCCGCTCGTCTACGACGTACCGAGCTCCGCGATTCCCGAGCTGGCCACCAGGACGCTGCCGCAGCTCGCGCAACGGATCGAGATCGACGTACGGACCTCGAAGATCCCGCGGCTCGGCGGTCGCGAGACCCCGCGGATCGAGTTCGACGTCGTCCAGGATGGCGACAGGCTGATCGTGCTCCCGACCCTGGTCTACGGCGAGCCACCCCGCGCGCGCGTCGATGGCGGTCGCCTCGTCCACATCACCGGTGCCCTCCCCGTGCGCGACGAGGATGCCGAGCGCCGGCTCGTTCACCGACTTCGCGACGAGCTCAACCTGGTGCCGGGCCGCCGCGTCGAGCTGGTCGGGCGCGAGGCGTTCGCGATGCAGAACGGCCTCGCGAACTGGCTACGCACCGACGCGCGGATGGTCAACGCCGCCAAGGCCGTCGACCTCGACGCCAACATCGCGATCGAAGGCGCCAAGCTCGACGTCACCCTCACCGCCTCCGGCAATCGCTCCGCCTCGATCGGTGCCGCGCTACGGGCGTGGCAGGCCGGCGTCGATCTGGTACCGCTCTCCGGTGGTGGCTGGGGTCGGATCTCGATGGCGTGGTTCGACAAGCACGGCGAACGCGTGGCCGATCTGCTCGCCTCGCGCAGCGACGATCACAAGATCCCGCTGTTCGCCCTGCCCGACCTCGCCCGTCTGTGCGAGGACCTCGACGCGCCGCCCCCCCCCGAGCTCGAGCGGCTGCGACCGCTGCTCGCCGAGTTCACCGGGATCCCGACCGCGACCATCCCCGCTGGTTTTCACGGCGAGCTCCGGCCCTACCAGCAGCACGGCGTCGACTGGCTGGTGTTCTGCCGCGATGCCGGACTCGGCTGCGTGCTCGCCGACGACATGGGGCTCGGCAAGACGATCCAGGCGCTCGCCGCGATTCCTCCCGAGACCAAGACCCTGGTGGTCGCGCCGACCAGCGTGATCTTCAACTGGCTCGCCGAGATCCAGAAGTTCCGTCCCGACCTCACCGTCGCCGTCTACCACGGTGCGCGTCGCACGATCGATCCCTCCGCCGATGTCGTGCTCACGAGCTACCCGCTACTGCGCAACGACACCGACCAGCTCGCCCAGGTGCCGTGGGACACCGCGATCCTCGACGAGTCGCAGACCATCAAGAACCCCGACAGTCAGGTCGCGCGCGCCGCGTATCGCCTCAAGGCCAAGTGGCGGCTGACGCTGTCGGGTACCCCGATCGAGAACCGGCTCGACGAGCTGTGGAGCCAGCTCCACTTCACCAACCCCGGCCTCCTCGGCGGACGCACCGATTTCATCGAGCGCTGGGGCGAGCCGATCTCGGCCGGCGATGCCGCGACCGCCAAGCGCCTGCGCGATCGGATCCGCCCGTTCGTGTTGCGCCGGCTCAAGGGCGAGGTCGCGCGCGAGCTCCCGCCGCGTACCGACGCGATCATGTACGTCGAGCTCGACGACGCCGAGCGCGTGACCTACGACGCGATCCGCGCCGCGACCCAGCGCGACATCGTCAAGCTGCTCGAGGCCGGCGGTGGCGTGATGGCCGCGCTCGAAGCGCTCCTCCGTCTGCGTCAGGCCTCCTGTCACCAGGCCCTGCTCCCTTCCAACCAGCGCCGTGGAGATGCCCCACAGAGCTCGTCGAAGCTCGATCGCCTGCTGGTCGCCCTGACCGATGCCGTCGCCGACGGTCACCGCGCGCTCGTGTTCAGTCAGTGGACCTCGCTGCTCGATCTGATCGAGCCCCACCTGCGCGCCGCCGACATCCGGTTCTGCCGGCTCGACGGCTCGACACCGAGCGAGCGCCGTGGCGAGCTGGTCGCCGAGTTCCAGGCCGCCGACGGCCCCCACGTCATGCTGCTCTCGCTCAAGGCCGGCGGCACCGGTCTCAACCTCACCGCCGCGGATCACGTGTTCCTCGTCGATCCGTGGTGGAACCCCGCCGTCGAGGATCAGGCCGCCGACCGCACGCACCGCATCGGCCAGGACAAGCCCGTGATGGTCTACCGGATGGTCGCGCGCGACACCGTCGAGGAGCGCATCCTCGAGCTCCAGGCCCGCAAGCGCGCGCTCGCCGACGCCGCGCTGTCCGAGGCCGGCGGCGCCGCGCACATCACGCGCGACGATCTACTCGCGCTGCTGTCCTGATCAGACTGCCGATCTCCGGCCGGTGTTTGCGAATGCCGAAGTAAGCAACGTCGCCAGCCAACGTTGCTCGCCGCCGGGATATCCCCTCATCGAGGCTATCCCTCCCGAAGTGGTTATAACGGATGTCATAACGGATTCGTTATAACAATCGTTATAACCACTCCCACCAAGGCACCTGTGTCCCCCGCCGACGCGAAAAACGCGCAACCCGTGAAGATCGCTTCAGGTCAGCGGGGCGAGCCGCAGGATCGTGCCGAACACGTCGCCGCTCTCGGGGTCGATCTGCGGGTCGATGAAGATCCGCGTGACCGCCGTGTGGCGCAGTCCGGCGAGCATCTCGTCCGAGATCATCGCGCCGGCATCCACGCCGATCGCGAACAGCTCCTCGCCGGTGCCCATCTCCTTCGCGAACGCCTCGGCTCGGTGGCCGTCGGAGAACACGAACCCGTACGGCCGGCGGCACCACATGTCCTGCCCGTTCGAGGTCAGATACCAGATCCGCGGCGGTAGCACGTCGACGAGCTGCTGCAGCGTCAGGTCCTCGGTCGATGGAGATGCGGTCACGGGCGGGCACCCTGCCACAAACTGGAGTCTCGCGCACGGCCGTCCGACGATCGCGACATGTCCGCGGTCCCGCCGCACATCCCCCGTGGCGCGCGCAAGGTCACGCAGCAAGGGTCGACGTTCTGGGTGATCGGAGACCAGCTCGCCCCGCTCCGCGACGCGTTCCACACGTTTCTCCGGGCGCCGTGGCCGGTGTCGCTGCTGCTGATCGCGCTCGGGTTCTTCGCGGTCAACCTCGTGTTCGCGGTGATCTACCTGTACGTCGGCGGCTACGGCGGCGACGGTTCGTTCTTCGACGCGCTGAGCTTCAGCGTCCAGACCATGGCCACGATCGGCTACGGCGTCATGCATCCGCAACAGAGCGGGGCAACCACCGTGATGATCGTGGAGTCCATGATGGGGATCGTGGTGACCGCACTCGCTACCGGACTCGTGTTTGCGAAGTTCTCGCGCCCGACCACCCGCATCCAGTTCTCGTCGTGCGCCGTGATCACGCCGTTCGACGGCAAGCCGACGCTGATCTTCCGGGTCGGCAACCGTCGCGGAAACATCATCGTCGAGGCGCAGCTCCACGTGGTGGCACTGATGACCACGGTCACGGCCGAGGGCGAGACGTTCTACCGCGCACACGATCTCCGCCTGGTTCGCGCTCGCCAGCTCGGGTTGACCCGCGGGTGGACGGTGATGCACGTGATCGACGAGACCAGCCCGCTGCACGGGCTCGATGCCGCCAAGATCGAGAAGGCGGAGCTCGAGCTCCAGGCGGTGATCACCGGGACCGACGACATCACCATGCAGAGCGTGCTCGCGATGCACGCCTACCAGGGACATCAGATCCGGATCGGCTACCGGTTCGAAGACTCGCTGACCACCTACCCGGATGGTTCGTTCGTGATCGACCTGCGCAAGTTCGACGCCGTCGTGCCCGACGCGACGCCACGTGTTAGCGTGCCGGCATGATCCGTACCGGTTGGCTCGTTTCCCTCGCGATCGCGTGCGCGGCCTGCGGCCCGGGGGTGAAGGGCGGCCCGACGATGAACCAACACATCGGCGGCAGCGACCTGACGACGCCACCGCCGTCGAAGGTGGTGTCGGCCGACATCCTCGCGCGCGAGCCGGTCGCGAACACCGCACAGGTCAAGCACATCCTGATCTCGTGGAAGGATCTCGGGGACGCATTCGGCGGTCGGGTCGACCCGCGCGCGGCGAAGCGCACCAAGGCCGAGGCCGAGGCGATCGTCACGTCACTGGTCAAGCAGCTGAAGAACGGCGCCGACTTCGACTCGCTGATGAAGGAGAACTCCGAGGATCGCGGCAGCGCGGCCAGCGCCCACGTGTTCACGGTGACGCCCGACGCGCAGCTCGTGATCGAGTTCCGCCAGCTCGCCCTTCGACTCCACGTCGGGGAGATCGGCGTGTGTCAGTCCGACTTCGGCTTCCACATCATCAAGCGCCTGCAGTAGCGATCGGTCGTCCGACTTCGTTTCCGCGGTCTCCCATCGCTGGGGGGCACCTCGCGAAGTCTATTGCGGCGGATTCTCGATCGGCAGGTCGCACGCGAGCCACTCGCCGAGCAGGTAGCGCTCCTCGTCGGTCGGCTTTGGACCGTCCAGCGGCATCCCGCGGTTGATCGCCGCCGGTCCCGCCGCGGTGGTCTCGTCGACGTGGTCCCACACGACGTGGATCCCGAACCAGGTGTCGAAATCGTGAAACGACGGAGCGCCGTTGCGGTCGGCCCCCGACAGGTAGCTCGCGTGGCACCGCGTGCAATAGCTCTCCATGAACGGCTGGGCGAAGTTCTCGTAGGTCAGCGTCGTGCCGTCGGGCGGACATGCGGTCTCGGTCGGCGGACCGAACACCGACGGGGTGCTTCCGCACGCGCCCGTCCCGAGCGAAGCGCTGGTCAGTGTCGCGACGAGCAAGACGAGCTTCACGACATCCTCAGAAGTTGTGCGGGCGCTGCGCCTCGCACGCGATCCACACCGCGAGATCCTTCCGCTCCTGATCGGTGGGCTCGAGGCAGTCCATGTCGAGCGGTCCACCCAGCATGCTCGGACACTTCCCGCCGGTACCTGCACCGGGCATGAACCGGTTGGTGGCATCCGGTCCGATACCGGTCTGTTCGTCGATGTGGTTGGTGACCACGTAGACGCCGAACAGGCTGTCGAAGTCGTGATAGAGCGGCGCGCCGTTGCGCTTCGAGAGCGGCAGCTCGCTCGAGTGGCAGTTGATGCAGTACTTGTACATGAACGTCTTGCCGAAGTTGCACTGCTCGTCGGTACCGGTGCAGTCCGGCGTGTCGTCGCGCGTGTACGCGAACGCCATCGGATCATCGGCGGGACACAGCGTGTGCGTGTCCGTGGGACCGGGCTGCGCGCACCCGGCGACGGCCACCCCGACAAGCATGACGACGTCTCGCACCTGCATCAGCTCCTCTCGAAAATAGCGCGGACTCCGTGCCCGCGGTACCGCGTACCTGACCGGCAGTACGCCGCATGCGCCGAAGGTGTTACGGCCGACGCGACGAAGATCACGCTGACAGAGCGATGCATCAGAACCTCACCGTCGTGTCGACGATGGCGCGGACCTGAAACGGGTCGCCCACGAGGCCGGTCTCGACGTCGAGCCCCGTCGACACCCGGTCGTGATTCCACGCCGCGCGCAGCCCACCGAACAGTCGACCGACGCCCTCGAGCCCCACCGGGATCCCACCCGACAGGTGAATCGCGGTCTCGACATGGTCACCGAACGCGAGCGCGCCGTACCCGCTCATCATCAGCTCCGACATGTTCATCGGTTCGACGAGCGGCCACATGCCGTGCACGTGATCGACCGAGGCGAGCGCGCGCGCGAATCCCAGTGACGTCCCGGCGGCCAGCCGGCCCGACCGCCAACCGGCGAACACCGACGACATCGCCATCACGTGCCCCATGCCGAGCCCACCGATGTCGTCACCCGTGGGTGCCATCACGCCGAGCGAGATTCCGGCGTGCAACCGGTCGTCACCGAGCAGCGTCGCCCGCCCCATCGCCATCACGTCGCCGAGCCCCGAGCGACGGAGCCCGTTGGCCTGCAGCGAGTACATCGGCAGGCTCACCATCACCGACGCGCGGCCGCGCCGGTACGCGACCGAGGACACGACTCCCTCGTAGTCGCCGACGTAGTACATCGAGTCGTACTGCGCGGCCACGAGGCTGACCCCGGCCTGGAACTGGTTCGCGGATCCAGCCCGCGACTCCATGTCCGCGTGGTGGTGATCGGCAAACGCCCGCACGGATCCCCCGAGGAGACCCGCCAGAGCGATTGCCGTCACGACCACGTCGTTCATACGAGCGAGCCCCTCACATGGTCCGGTCGGTCAGATATCCCATGCAGGCGCTGGTGATCTCGGCCGGCGTGGCGCTGGCGGTATCGAGGTTCGCACCGACGAACGTCTCGCAGGCGGTCTGATCCTCGCCGCACACCACGTTGGCGTCCTGGCCGCCGATCGGGTGATCGATGCAGCAGATCTTGATCGACGTCTCGACATCGAAGTTCTCGTCGATGTGGTGGTCATCGAAGCACAACTGGAAGGTGTCGAACGGGTCGGCATCTCCGCCGTCATCACCGCCACCACAGGCGGCGACGATCAGGGGAAACGAGAGCGAGAGGGCACACGCGAACGAAAGCAAACGCATGACAGATCCTTTGTCGTAAAAACCTCGAGCAGCGCGCGTCGACCGAGACGGTGATCGACCGCGAACACGACAGCCGCCCCAGCACGGAGCGGTCGCCGAAACCAGACATCGAGCGCGATCGCGCTAGAACGGAGGCGACTCGACCTCGACGAAACGGTCGTCGGGGATCGCCGGCACGAACGGAATGGGAGACGGCGCGTCGGCACGCGCGGGCGTGATCTCGGGAGGCACCGGAGCCGGCGGCAGCGACGTCAGCTCGAGGGCCGCGACGTGCTCGCCGCCGCCGCACTTGTTGGCCGACTGGTCGCTGCTGCTACGACCGGGATGGTCGTGACACTTGCACGTGCTCGGATCCGGGCAGCAGCACCGGACGTCGGTCACGCGACCGGCGGAGGCGAACGCCGCCGCGGCCTGCCCCGTGAGGGCGACGAACGCGAGCAGCGTGATCAGCCAGCGCAGGGGCACCGCCTCAATGGTTATCGACAACTCCGCGGATCGTCAAGACGCGTCGAGGGTGCCGCGTTGTCGCGCCACGCGACGAAGGCCGCGCAGGTGAAGGTGATCGATCGTCACGACGATGCTCGACACCACTCCCCCGGCGACGTGGGTCGCGAACGACAGGTGTGGCACGCGCAACACCGCGTAGAGTGTCGCGAGCCACACGATGAAGTCACGTCGCACGACGTTCGGCAAGAACTCCACGATCGGCCGGAGCCACGCAGGCCATTCGCGAACGACCGGCGGCTTGGGAGCGAGGCGCACGTGCCCCGGCTCGGAGCCCGGCACGATCACGAACCGGCTCTGGTAGTCCTGGCTGTTGGCGGAGCCGACCCCGACGATGATGTTGTAGTAGATGCCGGCGAGCGAGATCGAGAACGTCGCCAGTCCGATCCACATCCCGGCGATCCACGGATCGAAGCCGAGGTCGCCGAGGTAACTCGGCCCGTAACGCAGGTGGCAGTGCCACCCGATGCACAGCATGTAGGCGATCGACGAGGCCTCGTCGACGATGGTGTCGAGCCACGCTCCGAACGTCGACGACTGCAGCTTGACCCGCGCGATCTCGCCGTCGCAGCAATCGAAGTACGACGCGACGAGGATCACCAGCGCGCCGCCGATCAGCATCGAGCCGCGCGGGTCGAGCGTCATCCAGCACCCGAGCGCGACGAGGAGCGCGACCACGATCGAGACCTGGGTCGGCGTGATCGGGGTGCGCACGAGGAGCCGCGTCACCCGCGACGACAGCGGCCGGAACAGGTAGCGCGTGATCACGTTGTCCTGCGGCTTGATCAGGATCCGGTAGAGGAACCGGTGGGCCGCGCGGCGATCGGCGGCCGTGGTCACCGGATGACGTGCGATGTCTCCGTGCGGGATGTTCGCGGTCGCGGTCGTCGCGATCTGCGCGTCGGTCTCGCCCCGCGCGAGTTTCGCGGCGACCTCCGTGGCACGATCGGCGGCGGCCAGCAGCGCACCCGCGTACGCCCCGTCGGGATCGACCGCGATCGCGAGCCCGGACGCCGCCGGCGACTCCACGAGCGGTGCGACCAGCGGCGTGTGGACGAGCTGGTCGGCGCGGATCACGAGCAACGAGGTTTCGCGGCCCTTGCGCCAGTCGGCGATCTGTTGGCGTTCCTCGCATCCGTCCGCGCGGTCCGCGGCTCCGACGACCAGCACGCGCTCGGCACCCAACCGACGGGCGATCCGCGCGGCGCGCTCGCGGACCTCGAGCCCGGCGATCCGCACGCGTGCCTCGGCGGAGTCGGCGAGCACGATCGCGTCCAGGGGCACGGCGTACTTGTATATTGACCGTCCGTGAACGGGGCCGTGCGAGCGTCACGAAGTTCGACAGTCGTGCATCGTCGATGAAGCTCACGTGACAGGATTTGGTCGGATCGGGCACCCTCCCGGACCTCACCTGTTCAACTTTCAACAGATCGTAGTTCCAAGTAGTTGTAAGGCGTCGAGCACCACGTTTGCATGCGTCGCCCACCGTGAAAGCCGTTATCCTAGCCGCGGGTTGTGCGACGCGGCTTCGCCCGCTCTCCGACGACACGCCGAAGACGCTCTTGCCGGTTGCCGGCGTTCCGATCCTCCGCCGGACGATGACCAGCCTGTTGCGCTGTGGCTTCGACCAGTTCGTGATCGGGACCGGATACCTGGAGCACATGGTCCGCGAAGCGGTCGCCAGCTGGTTCCCGGCTTCCCAGAACCTCGACGTCACGTTCGTCACCAACTCCGACTTCCGCGCTACCAACAACGCCTACTCGCTGCTGCTCGCGCGCGAGCACCTCGAGAACGATGATTTCATCCTGCTCGACGGCGACGTCGTGTTCGATGTCGGTGTCGTCGAGGAGCTGGTGTCGCGCGGCCCCGATTGCCTCGCGGTGCGCTCGGTCGGCGAGATCGGCCTCGAAGAGGTCAAGGTCACCGCCGACAAGCAGGACCGGGTGCTCGCGATCGGCAAGCACGTCCCGGTGCGGACGGCGATGGGAGAGTCGGTCGGGATCGAGCTGTTCTCGGCGGCCACCTCCAAGCGGCTCTTCGCCACGCTCCACGACCGCGTGATCGGCCAGAACCTGGTCAACGAGTACTACGAGGCCGCGTTCCAGCAGATCGTCGACGAGGGCACCACGCTCTACGGCGTCGACATCGGCTCGAAGTACGCGAGCGAGATCGACACCGTCGACGACTGGCGGGCGGCCAACCTGCGCCTCGGTCAGCACCCGGCGTTCGACGTCCATGTCGACGCCCTGCGGCTCGCGGTCTGACCTACGAGAGCCGGCTCGCGGTTCCTCGCCAGGGGCGATCCCGCCCGAACCTGGCGAGTTTGTTCGTTTCGGCCCGATCAGAAGTTGTCGTTGAATCTAAGGGCCCGAGATCGATACGATAGGAGAGATGAGGTTGTGGCTCCTTGCCGGGGTCCTCACGGGATCGCTCGCGGCCTGTGCGTCTGCGGGTAGTCGAACTGACAACCCGCCGGATGCCAGCCCGCCGGTCGACACCCCGACCGTGGTCGACACGCCGATGGACATGGGGCCCACCGCGGTGACGTTGCAACAGACGACCGACAACACGATCGCGGCCGGGAACTCGATCGCCTGCAGCAACTCGAGCAACCTGACCGCCGAGGAGAGCTGGTACCGGGTGTTCTCGCTGGACGAGGCCGGCGTCACCGGTACGTTCTCGATGCAGAGCGTGACCTTCGCGGCCGAGACGACCTCGGGGAGCCCGACGATCACGGTCAAGGTCGGGACCTATGCCGGCGCCCTCGACGAGGCCGCGCTCGACCTCGCCAAGATCACGCCGGTCGCGACCGGCAACCTGGCCGTCACGCCGACCACGACGGGGACCTCGAACACGGTGCCGCTCACGGGCTCGATTCCCGCCGGCAGCCTCGTGATCGTCGAGGTTCAGGCCCCGAATCTCCAGAACACCGTGAGCGACAACTTCTTCATCGGAACGACGGCGGGTAGCTTCACGCACACCGCATACCTGCGCGCGCCCGATTGCGGAGCGGCCAGCCCGCAGTCGATGGTCTCGCTCGGGTTCACCGCATCGCAGGCGATCATCACCGTCGACGGGACGTTCTGATCCCGACCCGCGCGTAGGCGGTGTCTCGATCCTCGGCGATCGCGGTCAGCGCGCGTTCGATCGCCGCGTGCTCCGCCGACACCGTCGCGTGGTTGGTGGCGGCGATGTGCGCCGCGACGTCACGCGACGGCGCATCCCCACCGGCCAGGATCTTCGCCTGGGTCGTGCGATCCGGATGCGGCGACGCCCGCACGATGTCGAGTAGTGCGAGCGGTACGACCTGGAGCATCGGATCTGGCGACCGCCGCAGGAACGGCACCAGGCGCGGTGGTGTCGCGAGATCGAGCGCGGCGTCGGGGTGGAACTCGGCGATGCCGTACGCGGGCAACGCGGCCGCCACGCCGTCGCGGATCGCGCGCAGCTCGGGCAGCCCCACGTCGAGCTCGGGCGCGACGATCATCGCGACCCGGATCGCCGGATCCGCGGTCGCTCGCCGGATCGCGGCGATCCAGTCGGCGCTCGCGGGAGTCCCGAACAGCACCTCGATGCCGAGCTCGCCGCCGACGCGCGCGGTGCGAGCCCACGGGCAGAGGTCGTAGCTCTCCACGACCTCGACCATGTAGCGCTCGAGGATCCGCCGCACTTCCGCGACCTTCGTCGCGTCGATCGAGGCCTCCGGCATCCAGCAACCATCGTATCCGCGGCGTGTCATGGTCGGTACAGGTGAAACTTCTCGGTCCCGTCCTCGCTGCCGTCGTCACGTCCACGCCCCTGCTCGCCGCTGGCTCGGCCGCGGCCGGCCCGCTCGCGGACGCCCTCGCCCGCCACGACCAGCGTGATGTCGCGGCCCTGCGCGATCAGCGGGACGACATCGGCGCGCGCTGCACGCTGGGCGCCGTCTACGCCAAGCGGCGCGATCTGATGCGCGCGGCGCTCTACCTCGAGGGCTGCACCGAGGCGACGCTGCCCGACGAGGTCGGGCCGGAGGTCCGGCGGATCGCGCGCGACGTCAAAAAGCGCGTGCGCGATTCGAACCTCGCGCAGATCGTGATCGATGCCCCCGACGGCATGACCGGCGAGATCGACGCGCTCCCCGGCGACTCGTTCACCACCCCCGCCACGCTGTACCTCGCCCCCGGCGACTACACCGTGCGCGCGCACAAGGACGGCCTCGTGCTCAGCAACGTGGTCCATGCCGTGCGGCGTAGCCGCGGCGTGGTCGTGCTCGAGCCACCGCGCACGGTGCAAAAGCCCGGCCCCAAACAGGTCGAGTTCAACGTCGATCCCGGCGCCGAGCCGGCTCACGTCGGCCAGCCGCCCGACGTCAAACACGAGAACATGATGCCGGACAAGTACCGCCGCGGGATGGCCGCGGTCGCGAACGCGACGCCGCTCGACGACATCGCGGATCCGCTCGCGGTTCGCGAACGTCCCCGCACGCCGCGTCCGTACTGGCTCGGTCTTCGCCTCGGCGGCGGGATGTTCGACGACGGCGCCGCGTCCGCGCGCGCGGGTATCGCGATCGCCGGCGCGGCACGGTTCCCGTTGTCGCCTGGCGGACGACCGTTCCTCGCGGCGCGACTCGACTGGAGTCGGCGCGGAGGCGCCTCCGCGATCGACGCGCTCGGCGCGAGTGCGGGCATCGGCGCGACCGTGATCGACGACCGCACGCTCGGCATCGCCCTGCTCGCGCAGGTTCGCGGCGAGCTCCGGCTATCCGATACGCGAACGCTCGACACCATGACCGTCCCGGTATCGCGCACGGGTGTCGCGGTCGCCGCCGGTGCCGAGGTCGCGCTGCCACGCACGCCGTTCACTGCTGGCCTGCGCTTCGAGCAAGGACTCACCGAGCTCGTACCCGGGGCACGCGATCGCGCGGTGCTGTTCGAGATCGGCGTCGACTGGCGCTAGACGACGCTCGTTCTAGATCACGAGGCCGTGCGAGGAATCGAACCGGGCGACGCGATCTCGGGTGGGTACGCGCGACCACGAGAAACTGTCGACGAGCTCGCTCGGACGAGTGTCGACCGGTGCCGGCAGGAGCCCCGCCGCGTGCGCGAGGATGCCGCACAGCGCGGGACCGTCGTGACGAGCGTGCAGCTCGGCGTACGGGATCGAGCCGTGCAGCTTGGCCAGCTTGTGGTTTCCATCGGTGTCTTCGAGCAGCAGAAAATGATGGCGATAACGGGGCGTCGGTAGCCCGAGCAGCCGTTGCAGCATCACCTGCACCGCGGTCGACGGCGCGATGTCGCGGCCGCGGACGACGTCGGTGATCCCGGCGTCGGCATCGTCGACGACCACGGCGAGCTGGTACGCGACCACGCCGTCGCGACGTCGCACGACCGGATCGCCCATGTCGCGCGCCGGCACCTGGGAGAGATCGAGCCCGCCGTCGTCGATCAGGGTCACCGCGTCGTCGGGAAGCCGCACCCGCAGCGCGTCCCCGCACGTGCGCCAGTTGGAGATCACGCGCTCGCGACACGTGTTCTCGTAGGCCCACCCACCGTCGGGTGCACGCCGTCCGCCGGCCCGGGCCGCCCGGCTACACGTGCACGCGTACAGGCGTCCCGCCGCGGCGAGCCGATCGAGCGCGGCCTCGTGCGCCGGTTGGCGGCCGCTCTGCACCACGACCTCGTCCCAGTCGAGGCCGAGCCACGCACACGCTCGGGCGAGCTGCTCGGCCCACTGCGCCTTCACGCGGGTGACGTCGAGATCTTCGAGCCTCAGGATCACGCGCCCGCCGCGCGACCGCGCGTCGAGCCAGACGAGCAACGCCGACAGCAGCGTGCCCGGATGCGCCTCACCCGTGGTCGACGGGGCGAATCGCGAGATCACCCGAACACGATAGCGCTCAGACGCCGACGCGGGAACGCGCGCGCTGGTGCTGCCGGGTCCACGACCACCCGGGATCGTAGTGGTTGAGCCCGCGGATGTACGTCCACGACATGTCGACCCGCCGCGAGTCCATGTGGATGAACTGCTTGGCCGGATACCAGCCGATGCCGACGTCGCGATACGTGTTCCACAACCAGTCGCGGACCTCCGAGAGATCGATGCCCTCGATCCGGAAGTCGATCGCGCGTGCATGGCGGTGCGGCGACGTCCACGACTCTCCGCGCCGTACGCGATATCCGGAGATCAACGCGATCGGGTGCGGCGCGTAGCGATCCGACATCGCCGCCAGCATCGCCAGCGTGCGGTGCGCGATCACGTGCTCGTGCTCGGTGCGGCACCGGAACACGTGCGCGATCTTCTTGGCCATCGCCGGCGTGTACGTGCCGTCGCGGTTGACGACGATCGTGTTCGTGACGTGGCGGTTGACGTCGTAGATCGGAATCTCGACCGGAGTCGCCGCACGCTGATCGATCGCGATCGCGATCGACGCGGCGGGCAACGGCACCGGCGCCGAGGCAGCGAGCCAGCCCGACATCAGGTGGGCGGCGAGCTTGACGTGAACGAGCGCGGCAAGCATGAGGCCCGGGAACATCGTCCCTGTTGGCCTGGAGTGCAATCGAAAACTCGAATGTGAACTTTGTTCTCGATGTACGGTCCCTCACATGCGATTCACCGAGGAACACCGACAGTTGCGCAAGACCGTGCGCGACTTCGTGGAGAAGGAGATCAATCCCCACGTCGACGACTGGGAGCGCGAGGGCGCGTTCCCCGCGCACGAGGTGTTCAAGAAGGCCGGACGGCTCGGCCTACTCGGGATCAACAAGCCCGAGGCCTACGGCGGCATGGGGCTCGACTACTCGTACCAGGCGGTCGCCACCGAGGAGCTCGGCAACTGCACGTGCGGGGCGATCCCGATGGCGCTCGGCGTGCAGACCGACATGGCCACGCCGGCGCTCGCGCGCTTCGGATCGGACGAGCTCAAGAAGGAGTTCCTCCAGCCGGCGATCGCGGGCGAGGCGGTGACGTCGATCGCGGTCAGCGAGGTGTCGGGCGGATCCGACGTCGCCGCGATCAAGACGGTCGCCAAGAAGGATGGTGACGACTACCTGATCACCGGTTCGAAGATGTGGATCACCAACGCGGCGCAAGCCGACTGGCTGTGCCTCCTCGTCAACACCGGCGAGGGTCCGGTGCACGCCAACAAGAGTCTGGTGATCGTTCCGACCAAGCTGCCCGGCGTCGAGATCGGCCCCAAGATCGACAAGCTCGGCATGCGAGCCTCGGACACCTGCCCGGTGTTCTTCGACAACGTCCGCGTCCCACAGCGCCACCGGATCGGCGCCGAGGGCATGGGCTTCATGATGCAGATGGTCCAGTTCCAGGAGGAACGCCTGTGCGCCGCGGTCGGCGCGCTGATCGGCATGGACAAGCTGATCGAGGCGACGATCGACTACTGCAAGGAGCGCCACACGTTCGGTCAGCCGCTGATCTCGAACCAGGTGGTGCACTTCCGGATGGCGGAGCTCAAGACCGAGGTCGAGGCGCTCCGCGCGCTGGTGTATCGCGCCGTCGAGGAGCACGTCGCCGGCACCGACGTCACGATGCTGGCGTCGATGGCCAAGCTCAAGGCCGGGCGCCTGGTGCGCGAGACCACCGACGCGTGCCTCCAGTACTGGGGCGGCATGGGGTTCACGTGGGACAACCCGGCGTCGCGCGCCTACCGCGACACCCGCGTGCTGTCGATCGGCGGCGGTGCCGACGAGATCATGCTCGGCATCATCTGCAAGCTGATGGGCATCCTGCCCAAGAAGAGCAAGAAGTAGACAGCGTCAGGGCAGCGTCATGACCCGGAGCTTCGGCGCGTAGCTACGGGCGACAAACACCAGTCGCTTGCGATCCGGCGATAGTCGTACGAACGCGAGGACCTGATCGCTCGCCTTGGCGAGGCGCGTGTAGCGACCGTCCAGCACGCTCCCCACTTCGTAGAGGTTGCGGCCGACGGTACTCGCGATGAACACGGTGCCATCGGCGCCGACGGCGACGCTGCGAACCACCATCAATCGGTGTGGCTTGTTGGTGGAGGCGTCGATCGGCACGATGTCCGAAACAGCGCGAGTCGCGAGATCGACCACGCGTACCGGTTTGTTCGGGTTATCGGGGCCCACCACGTACATCCGTTTGCCATCGGGCGAGATCGCGATGTCCTCGATCCGCGCGGTGGTGAACACCGGATCGGTACCGAGCGCGCCGGTCACCGGATCGATCGTCACGACGTCGTTACGGGTCTCGCTGACGAGCCGGAGCGCGTAGCACGGTGGCGCGCGGTCGCCGGCGCATCGCACCGCGAGCGTGCGCCGATCATCGCCTCTCCACAGCGGCGCTGCAGCGACCTCCGAATGTGCCAGCGAGTATGCGACGACGTCGCGGCCGCCCGACTGGCGCAACGTCGCGATCAGCGTGTTGCCGGCGGTGGTCGCGTTCGCCGGCTCGGCGCCGAGTCGCCCACCGGTGCGGCGACCCGACGGGTTCGAGTACGCGCGCACCTCGACCTCGTGAACGCCGCGATCCCAGGTGATCAGCTCGCCGTCACTCGCCCAGCCGATCCCGAGGATCACGCTGTCGAGATCCTCGCTGCGATGGGCCTCGAGGTCGACCATCCGTCCATTGGGTTGCGGGCGCATCTCCTGGAACAGCAACCGGCCACCTCCGAACGCGAGAGCGCCGTACCACCCGACCGGCTCCTCGAGGATCACGTCGGAGGTCAACCTGCAGGAAGTGTCGTCGACGATGGCCGACCGGATCTGCGGATGATCCAGCGTGCCGATCGCGTACAGCAGCGTCGTGTCATCGCGCCATGCGAGCGCGACCGGTTCGTCGAGCGGGGCCGAGCGGATGATCGACTCCGGTTTCGTCACGTCGCGAACGACGATCGTGCCGGTGAACCGACCGTTCTCGATGTACGCCACGCGGCGGCGATCGGGAGACAGCGCGACCACCTCGGCACGAGACCAGCGCTGCACGACACCGTCGCGTCCCACCACGCCGAGGTTGTAGCCGGCGTCGAGGTACAAGAGGTCGCCCGCCACCGTGGTCCCCAACCACACCCCACCGAGATCGCGAGGCTCGGGCTCCGCGTGGGTGGAGGTCCGGAACCGCCAGCGATAGCGTCGAGTCGCGCCCGGAACCGAGAACACGAGCGAGTCACCGTCGAACTCGAGATGCGAGGTCGTGCTGCCTCTCGGCATGTCGGCCCTGCGCCGATAGTTCCCGGCGATCTCGCCGACCATGAGGTGATCGCCACCGGTGGCGAACAGCTTGCCGTCCGGGGAGATCGCGATCTGCGTCCGCAGCGGCACGTTGAAGAGCTCGTCTACGACGGGCTGGCGGGGTATGGCTGGCGGAGGATCCGTGTCGGGCGGCGACGACGATCGAAGCTCCACGAACGCCAGCACGGCCAGCGCGACCCCGACAATCACCGCCACCACCGCGATCCCTCGCCGGCGCCGATGCGCGACTACCGTCGGACTGCGGCGCTTCGCGGCCCGGGCGAGTGCGTCGAGTAGCGCGTCGATGTCGTCCCAGCGATCGGCGAGCTCGGGTGAGAGCCCGCGCGCGAGGACGTCGCGGACCTCCGCCGGAACCGTGGAGCCAGCGGGCGGGGGTGCCAGCTCGTGGCGCTCGATCGCCTCGAGCAGCGCATCGATCGTGGCCTCGTCGACCACCCCGTCGGGAACCTGGAACGGACGCGTCCCGTACAGTGCCTCGTAGGTGGCGACGCAGAACGCGAACTGGTCGGCGCGGTGATCGACCGGCTCGCCGCGCAGCTGCTGCGGGCTCATGTACAGCGGCGTGCCGAGTAGCGCCCCGGTGGTGGTGAGATCGAGCTTGGTCCATCGCCTGCTCGCTCCCGGTCCTTCCGCGACCTCGCCGAGCGTCGCCAGCCCGAAGTCGCCGACGCACACGCGGCCCGTCTTGTCCACGAGCACGTTGTCGGGCTTGAAGTCGCGATGCAACACGTTCTGGCGATGGGCTGCGGCCAGCCCGCGACCGGCCTCGAGCATGACGTCGAGCCAGCGCCGCCAGTCCGCGACGTCCGCCGCGTCGCGACGGCGCAGCACCCGCCCCAGCGTCTCGCCATCGACCAGCTCCATGACCAGGAACAACCGGCCGTCGACCTCGCCGGTGTCGTACACCGGCACCACGGACCGATGCGAGAGCTTGGCCATCGCCCGGGCCTCGCGAGAAAATCGGGTGGCGGCCTCGGGGCTGACGAACGCCGGGTGCACGACCTTGATCGCCACGTCACGATCGAGCTGCGGATCGCGCGCCGACCACACCACCCCCATCGCACCCGCACCGAGCCGCGCTCGCAGCCGGTAGCGGCCGAGCTCCTGCCCGGGAGCGAGCCCGTCGTCGACCAACGCGGGGCGCGATGACCGCTCCGGGAGCGTCGATGCCGCCAGCGTTGGGGCCTCGGCGTCTTCGTCGGGCCGGCTCACGACGGTAGTATCTCATCCACGCGCTCCGGTTTCCGCTCTCACCACGTCGGGTTGCGAGGCTCGAGCGTCCGGAATATACAGGTCTGGTTGTTGCGGCTCGTGATCGCGATGTTGATCGCGCTGGCAGCGCCGGCACACGCCGACGCGATAAGCAACGCACTCGACCCGCCCCGCAAGGTCGTCGGGTTCGCCGTGCGGGGCGGCTCCAAGCTCGAGCCGCGCGCCGTCGGCTACCTGCTGCACATCGACAAGGGTGACTACGTCCGGGATCGCGATCGCCCGCGCCTGGTCGAGACCTTGATCTCGAGTGAGCTATTCGAAACCGCGAAGGTCACGTACGAGACGTCGGGCGACGGGGTCATCGTCGTCGCCACGCTGCACGACCGGCTGTCGTGGATCGTCGCGCCGACGTTCTACCTGCAGTCCGGCAAGCGCTCCCTCGGGCTCGGCTTCGTCGACAGCAACTTCCGCGGGCTCAACCAGAAGCTCTTGGCCTACGGACAGATCGGGCAGCGCGACAACATCCTGTTCGTGACGTTTCTCGACCAGAACGTCCGCGGCACCGACCTGACGATGCGCGCCGACATCTACGCCTATACCAAGGACGTCAGCGAGTACGAGAACCCGGCGAACGATCCGACCTCGACCGCGATCGCGCGCACCGCACAGTACAACTACCGCGGTGGCGGGATCTTGCTCGGCTGGAACTGCGGATGGTGGTGCAAGACCGATCTGCGATTCCGCGGTGCGTACGTCTACTATCGCGATTCGCATGCCCCCGACGGCACGCCGCTCCCGGCGCCCAGTACCGACGGTTGGGACGTGACGGCACAGTACCGGCTCACCCTCGACGCGCGGCAGCACGACCATGGCGTGACCTGGGGGCCCTACCTCCAGCTGTTCGGAGACACCACGATCCCCGGGCTCGACGACTACGATTACTCGGCGGCGCTCCTGCGCGCCTATTACAACTGGCGCCTGTTCGACACCCACCAGCTCGAGCTGCGGACCAACGTCCAGATCGGGCGCCACCTGCCGGTCAACGAGGAGCTGGTGGTCGGCGGCGTGATCGATCTCCGCGGCTATGCCCTCGAACAGTTCCGAGGCGACTTCCGCACGTTCTACCGCCTCGAGTACTCGGTGCCGATCGTGAAGATCAAGGCGCTCCGGTTCCGAGCGATCGGGTTCTACGACAACGCGTTCATCGGGTTCTATTTCCCGCGCACCGACCTCGAGCGAAACTACCTGCCCACCCAACAGCAGGGCGCGCACTGGTTCCGCAACGACGTCGGCGTTGGACTCCGGGTCTACGTTGGCTGGGTCGTCGTGCCCTTGCTCGGCTTCGACGTCGCGTACGGCATCGAGGGCAAGGCGCCGCAGGTGGTGTTCGAGATCGGGTTTACCGACTTCTGATCTTCGGCTCTCGACGTCATTCGGGAACGACGCCGGTCGCCGGCACCCAGATCGTCTCCCCACTGCTACCGACCTCGAGCTCGTAGTAGCCCTGCAGCAGCTGGCGCACGGTCGCCGATTGCATCAAGCCATCGGGGCCCGGCACGAGCACGCGACCGCCGGGGGCGATCTTCGACGGCATCGGGCGTATCGGGCTGGCGAGCGGGTTCGATCCGATCGGCGACATCCCGATCCCGAGGATCGACGTGTCGGGGTTCTTGCTCGTCGACGGCAGTGACGGTGACGAGCTGCGCGCGGCATCGGGCGCTCGCAACGCGCCCGGCAACGGCGTGTGTACGCCGGGCTGCGTGATCTCGTCGGGCGAGCGCGGCACCTCGACCGGAGGCGACGAGATCGGGCGAGGCACCCTCGGTGGCGGCGGCGGCACGGCTCCGGCCACGGTCGAGGGCACGGGCGTCGGTCTTGTCGGCGGTTCGGATGGTTCCGGCGGCTCCGGCTCCGGGAGTGGTGGCGGGGTCGGACGAGGACGTGGGCCGGTATCGATCTCGCCCGAGCTCACCATCGAGTCGCGGGGATCGCGAGCGACCTCGATGTTGGGGGACGAGGTCGCGACCGCGATCGGCGGCACGCTCGCGTGACGTTGCGTCTTCTTGAGGCTGATCTCGCCGGAGACCTCCTGCGGCGCGGAGTGATCGATCTCCCCCGAGGCACTCGCCAACATCGGTAGCGGTTGCGTCTCGAGCTCCGCACGCCCGCTGCGACCATTGGACGGTGCCGGCACGGCCAGCGGGACGCCGTCGGCTGGCGGTGTCGGCGTACCGTCGGGCGGCGGCGGCGTGGCCTGTCCCCACTCCTGGCTCAGCATCACGAACGGCGTGCTGCCGTCGTCGGCACCGATCACGACCTGATGGAGCCCCATCAGCTCGATCCCGAACACCGCGCCCGCCGTCGGGTTGTATGCGACCAGCTCCTCGACGATGTTGGTCAGCATCGTCGGATCGGTGACTGCGGCCGGCGTCGCCGCCATCACCACGCGCCGCGTGAGCAAGCGGGCGAGCATGCGCTCGACACTACGCGTGACGCTGCGGAGGATGCCGTCGTTGACCGCGTCGAACGGCAGCCCGACGAACTGCGCGATCAGCAGCGCCGGATCGGCGCACCGGACCTGCAGCGATCCGGTGGCCCGGAGGCGCACCGGCTGGCCGGTGCTCGGGACCATGAACTGCGTGGTCATGTCGAACGTGACGTCGACCGGTTGGGTCGAGACGAAGAACGCCGACACCGGCCGCATCGGATCCGGAGTCCGCCAATGATGATGGCCGGGGCCGAGACGCTCGCCGACCGTCCACGCCGGGCACATCACGACCTGCTCGTCGTCACCGCAAGTCACCTCGCATTCGGGCCCGATCGGCAGTGGCCAGGCGTACACGAGATGGTCTCTCGCGACAGCGTCGCGCGCGATGACCGTCATCGAATCGATAGTACAGGATCGAGGAAGGGAGGGGGATGGTTCGGCGTAATACGAGCTGTCAGCTTTCGTCCGAATCCTCCAACGGTTCCGCGCTCTCTTCGTCGCGTTCGACCGGGTGGATTCGTACGCGCCGCACGCGTCGCGGCGACGCCTCGATCACTTCGAGGATGGTCCCGTTTTCGGTCGTGAGCCGCTCGCCGGCCTGCGGGATCGCCTGGGCCAGTGACATGCACAGGCCGGCGATCGTCGTGCGGTCCTTTCCGCCGACCGGGAGATCGAGATGGAGGTCGCGGTTGACCTTGCGTACCGCGGCCCATCCCTGAACCAGAATCGTGCCCGCGGGCTCGCGCGTGAAGAACTGCTCGGGCACGTCGTCCTCGCTCATGATGTCGCCGACCAGCTCCTCGATCAGGTCCTCGGTCGTGACCAGACCCGACAGTCCGCCGTTCTCGTCGGTGACGACCGCCATCTGGGTGCGCCGGCGCTGCATCTCGCGCAGCAGGTCGAGCGCGCGGGTCGACTCCGGCACCTTGTGAGGCGGCCGGAGGATGTCCTGCAGCACGACGAGACCGCGTTCCCACGCCAGCGCGAGCACGTCGCGGGCGACCACGTAGCCGACGATGTTGTCGAGCGACCCGTCGTACACCGGCATGCGGCTGTGGCCTTCCTCGAGCAGGATCCGCTGGACATCTTCCGGCGAGGCGTTGCGGCGAAGCGCGACCACGCGACTGCGCGGCACCATCACCTCGGCCACCGTGACCTCGCCGAACTCGAGTGCGCGCGACGCGATCTCGCTCGCCCGCGGGTCCACGGAGCCCGACTTCGCCGCCTCCTCGACGAGCTGCTGGAGCTCGTCGCGCGACAGCCGTGACTCGGTGAACGTGGTGCGGTCGCCGAAGAACCGCAGCACCAGGTTCGACGACGCCGTGAGCACCCACACCACCGGGCGCAGTATCGCGGAGAACAACACCAGCCAGCGCGCGGTCAGAAACGAGTAGCGGTCGGAGTAGCGCAGCGCGAGCGACTTGGGGACCAGCTCGCCGATCACGAGCTCGAAGAACACCACCATGACCACGACCACGAAGAACGAAGTGGTGTGGCCGAGGCCGACGTCCTTGAGCCGCTCCGCGAGCACCGGCTCGAGCTCGGCACCGGAGTACACCGAGGCGACGGTTCCGAACGTCGTGATGCAGATCTGCACGGTCGCCAGGAACCGCTCCGGGTGGTCGCGCAGCTTCTTGATGGCGAGCGCGCGGCGGTCCCGGCGCCGGATGAACTCGCGGAGCCGCGTCTTGCGAACCGAAAGGACCGCGATCTCGGCTCCGGCAAACAGTCCGTTACCGACCAGGAACCCCAGCACGACTAGAACCGCAGTGCCCACTGTGCCGGTGCGCAGCATACCGGATATGCTGCGATTCGTGTCGACGCGGGGCCGTCCTCCGAACCGGTCAGGCAAACCCGCCGGGCCACCGCGATCGCCGCATATCACGCCGGAGGGCGCCGCGAAGCTGCGTGCGGAGCTCGACCAGCTGTGGACGGTCGAGCGCCCGCGCGTGACGCAGGAAGTCGCCGATGCCGCGGCCCAGGGCGACCGCAGCGAGAACGCCGAGTACATCTACGGCAAGCGCCGCCTGCGCGAGATCGACCGCCGGGTGCGGTTTCTGGCCAAGCGGCTCGACACGGTGGTGATCGTGGGCGAACCGCCGACCGACCGGTCACGCGTGTTCTTCGGTGCCTGGGTCACGGTCGAGGACGACGACGGCGCGGAGAAGGTCTACCGGATCGTCGGGGCCGACGAGTCCGAGCTCGAGCGCGGCCTGATCTCGATCGATTCGCCGGTGGCGCGCGCGCTGCTCGGCAAACGCGAGGGTGACGAGGTCCTGGTTCGCGTGCCGCGCGGCGAGGTCGAGTACACCGTGCTCAAGGTCGAGTACCGATGACCACCGCCGATCCGCCACCGGAGCCGACGGCCGCCGAGGCTGCTGCCGCCGACGCAACCGCCGAGGCCGCCGGGGCTGCCGAGACGGCCCAGACCGCGGAGGCCGCGCCGGCGGTCCCCCAACCGGTCCGCGACGAGCCGTCGCGCGCGATCGCGATCCGGCTGCCATCCACGTTGACCCGCTACGCGCGCTCGAAGGTGCGGTGGCGCCCCCACTGCAACGTGCGCGTGCTGCACGCCGGAGGCGAGACCTATCCGGCCATGCTCGAGGCGATCGCGTCCGCGAAGCATACGATCTGCCTCGAGACCTACATCCTGGCGTCCGATGGCACCGGCGACCGGTTCAAGGACGCGCTGGTCGAGCGCGCCAAGGCCGGCGTCACCGTGCGCGTGATCTACGACGCCGTCGGATCGTTCTCGACATCGTCGGCGTTCCTCGACGATCTGCGTACGGGCGGCTGCCAGGTCGTCGAGTTCAACCCGATCGCGCCATGGCGCCGCAAGTTCCGACTGTCGCATCGCGACCATCGCAAGATCCTGGTGATCGACGACGAGATCGCGTTCACGGGCGGCCTCAACATCGCCAACGACTACGCGTCGGTCGCCGACGGCGGCGTCGGCTGGCACGACATGCACTGCCAGGTCACCGGCACGATCGTGGTCGATCTGGCGCGGATGTTCCGCCGGACCTGGCTACGCGCCGGCGGCGAGCACTACGCTTCACTTCCCGCCGCGTCGTCGCTCACGCGAATGCTGGGGACCTCGTTCGTGCGGCTACTCGACAACACGCGGGCCCGCCAGCGCGCCTCGATCCGGCGCGCCTACCTCCACGTGATCCGCGCCGCGCGCGAAGCGGTGTTGATCCAGAACGCGTACTTCCTCCCCGACCGCGGACTGCGCCGGGCGATGGCCCTCGCGGTGCGCCGCGGGGTCGACGTCAGTATCATCGTACCCGGGCGATCCGATGTGCGCGTGATCGAGTGGGCATCGCTGTACGTGCTACGGCGGCTCGCCAAGCGCGGCGTCCGGATCCTGCGGTGGCGCGGTGTGATGATGCACGCCAAGACCGCGGTCGTCGACGCGCTGTGGTCCACGATCGGTAGCTACAACTTCGACGCCATGAGTCGATTCAACAACCTCGAGGTCACCGTCGAGATCCTCGATCCCGAGGTCGGCCAGGTGCTGACCACGACGTTCGAGAACGACTCGGCCAACTGCGATCCGTACGACGACGCCGCGTGGAGGAAGCTGCCGTTCTACACCAAGGCCCTCGCCTGGATCTCGTACCGACTGCGACGGTTCCTGTGAAGCGAATGACGAGCGGGAGGCAGTGAGCTCGCTGGCGCACAAAGCGGCGCGGGGTGCGCTGTGGACCGTGATCTCGAGCATCGGCGGGCGCGCCTTCGGCGTGCTCGGCACGTTGATCATGACCCGGTTCCTCGATCCCCACGAGATCGGCGAGGTCGCCGACGCGGTCGTACTCGTGATGTCGGCCAACTGGATCACGATCTGGGGGTTCGGCCAGTACACGGTGGTCAAGGCGCGCGGCGACGACGCGCGCGAGGTGATCTGGCACGCGACGCTCGCCTACCTCGTGCTCGGTGCGCTCTCGCTCGGCGCGATGGCGATCCTCGGCGGCCACCTCGTCAGCTACCTCGGTGCACCGGCTGCCGCCGAATACATCCCGTGGCTCGCGCTGGCGTTCTTCATCCAGCGCGTCAAGGCGATCCCCGAGCGCATCCTGACCCAGAACATGAACTTCCGGCCGTCGGGGCTGGCCCTGATGTTCGGCGAGATCGCGTACACGGTGACCGCGATCGGCCTCGCCGCCACCGGCATGGGCGGAATGGCGATCGTGATCGGCAACCTGGTGCAGAGCGCCGCGGTCGTGCTGATCATCCTGCACGCGTCGGGCATCCGCTCGTGGGCGACGCCGGCCCCGATCCGCGCCGCCCGCATCAAGGACATGTTGCGCTACGGCGTCCCCCTCGGCATCCAGGGCATCGCGCACCAGGCATCGCGGTTCTGGGATCGACCGATGATCTCGTACTACCTCGGGACCGGCGCGGTCGGCGCCTACAACCTGGCCTACAACCTCGCCGACATCCCGGCGATCCAGGTCGGCGAGCAGATCGCGCTGGTGCTGATGCCGTCGATGGCCGAGCTTCCCCCCGAACGCCGCGCCGGCGCGCTCGAACGCTCGACCGCGCTGCTGTCGCTGATCATCTTCCCGCTCGCGATCGGGCTCGGGCTCGTCGCGTATCCGCTGATCTCGCTATTGCTGCCGCACAACGAGTGGCAGGAGGTCGCGCCGCTGCTCACGGTGCTCGCCTGCCTCAGCGTGTTCCGCCCGATCACGTGGGTGCTGTCGGCGTACCTCGAGACCGAGTCCAAGACCAACCGGCTCATGTTCCTCGAGATCGCCAAGCTCGGCCTGCTCCTCGGGGGCGTCGCGATCCTGCAGCCGTACGGCTTGCGTGCGGCGGCCGCCGCGGTCGGTATCGCGTTCGGGCTCACGGCGATCGCGGGTGTCGTGATGGTGATGCGCGAAGGACCGTCGCCGCGGCGCTTGCTCGCCGGCTTCCTCCAGCCGCTGCTCGCGTGCGGCGTGATGGCCGCGGCCGTCTACGGCATCCACGAGCTCCTGCGGATGCTCGGCATCGAGAGCGACCTCGTCAGACTGATCGCGATGATCGTCGGCGGCGCGGTGACCTACGTGATCGCGGCCCTCGCGATCGCTCGCGAGTCGTCGCGCGACCTGCTCGATCTGCTCAAGCAGGCGTTGCACCGGCGTGCCGACTGATCGACACGTTATCGTGGCACGCTACGGGGATGGGGTCTTCGCCGAGCGTGACGGAGACCGACCCGGCGTGCCGCGGTCGGATCCCCGTGATCGAGGAGCCGGGGCTCCCGCCACTCGATGCCGAGGCCTACGAGATCCTCGGCGAGATCGCGCGAGGTGGGATGGGGCAGATCTTGCGCGCGCGCGACCGCCGCCTCGATCGCCCGGTCGCGATCAAGCAACTGCTCGTGCGGTCGCCGAAGAACGAGGCGCTGTTCGCCCGCGAGATCCGGCTGACCGCGCGCCTCCAGCACCCGTCGATCGTCACGATCTACGAGGCCGGCACGCTACCGAGCGGCGAGCTCGCGTACGCCATGAAGTTGATCCCCGGGCGGCCACTACGCGACGTGCTGCGCGAGGAGGTGGCCAGCGGATCCGAGACGGGCGCGGCCGCACGGCTCGCACACCTGCCGGCGATCATCGCGATCGCCGACGCGTTGGCGTACGCGCACGGGGCTGGCGTGGTCCACCGCGATCTCAAGCCGTCGAACGTGATCGTCGGCGAGTTCGGCGAGGTCGTCGTGATCGACTGGGGACTCGCCACCGACGTGCACGCCGATTCGCACGCTCCCGATCTGGACGACCTCGCGAATTCACCCGCCGCGACCGCCGCCGCGATGGGAACGCCGGCGTACATGGCGCCCGAAGCCGCGCGCGGCGAGCCGGTGGACAAGCGCGCGGACGTCTACGCGCTCGGTGCGATCCTGTACGAGGCGCTGACCGGTGGCCCGCCGTATACCGGCGAGTCGGGCGCCGAGGTGCTGCGCGCGGTCCAGTCCGGCGCTCCGGTCGCGATCGCGGATCGGGGCACCGGGATCCCGATCGATCTCGTGGCGATCGTCGACAAGGCGATGGCCCGCGATCCCGACGATCGCTATCCGACGGCACGCGAGCTCGCCGACGAGCTGCGACGCTTTCAAACCGGCCAGCTGGTGTCTGCTCACGCGTACACCCGCAAGGAACGCTTCGGGCGCTGGTTGCGACGCAACCGCACGCCGGTCGCGATCGCGGTGACCGCGCTATGCGTCGTGCTCGTGCTCGTGTGGCTCGGCGTGCGCCGTATCGTCCAGGAGCGAGATCTTGCCGACGAGCGTGCCGATGGGCTCGCCCTCGCCCGCGCTCGCCTCGAGCTCGATCGGGATCCAGCCGCAGCGGTGCGCACGCTCGAGGACTTGCGCGATGGCTCGCGCGAGTGGACCGCGGCGCGCATCCTGGTCGCCGACGCGCGGGCCCGCGGCATCGCGCGACAACTCGCCCGCGGTCACGTGCTCGGATCGACGGTCGACGGCACTCGGATCGTGACCCGCGATCGCGGTCGGGTCATCGTCCTCGACGCCACGGGCAGCGAGCTCTCCGCGTGGTCCGTCGGTGCCACGGCGGCGATCGCGGTCGCGCGCGACGCCAGCGCGATCGCCGCGATCGAAGCGGGCGTACTGCGCGTGTGGACGGCCGACGGCACCCTTCGTCTCGAACGGCCGGCCCCGCGCGTCGGGCCGCGGCTCGCGATCGCCCCCGACGGAAGCGCGGTCGCCGTGGCCGGCCGCGACCTCGGGGTCCGCGCGTGGCGGATCGCCGGAGGCGACGAGCTGCTCCACGACGATGCTCGCGCCGAGCTCGCGGCGATCGCGATCGCCCCGGGTGGCACCCTGGCCCTCGCGTCGCGAGGCGCGATCGTCGTCCACCGACCCGACGCCGCCGAGCGGGCGATCGAGGTCACCGGATCGCCATCGCTGGTCGCGGTCGCACCCGACGGTGCGGTCGTCGCGTCCGCGATCGGAGACGCGGTCCGCATCGACACTCCGCACCGCGACCCCGTGTGGCTCGACACCGACGGTACACCGTCCGCGATCGCGCTCACCGGTGCGGCGCTGGTGGTGGCCTCCGAACGCTCGGTCGGCGAGTGGACCCTCGACGGCCACCGGATCCGCACGCTACGCGGCGCGCGAGGCACGATCGACGTGCTCGCGGTCGACGAGGATGGTACCCGGATCGTCGCGGGCGGCGATTCCGGGGCCTGGACGTGGACGGTCGGAGACGCCGAGCGCGTTGCCGATGGAGATCCGCACACCATGACGTTCACCACGTCCGGCACGATGGCCGTCGGTGCCACCGCCGACGGCGTGGTGCGCGTGTGGGACCTCGCGCACCACACCAGCCGCCGGCTCGGCACGCACGCTGCGGCGGTCCGCGCGATCGCGATCTCCGGTGATCGTCGCACCGCCGTGACGGGTGGCGACGACCGCACGCTGCGGCGATGGTCGTTGATCGATGGCGCGCCTGCCATCCTCGGTACGCACCTCGCGGCGGTCACCGCGGTCGCGATCGATCGCGACGGCACCACCGTGATCAGCGGCGGCGCGGACCGGATGGTTCGGCTGTGGTCGACCACGGGCCACAACCGCGTGCTCGGCGCCCACGCCGGGCCCGTGATCGCGATCGCGATCACCCCCGACGGGCGACACGCGATCTCGGCCGCCGACGATCCCGACGTCGTCGTGTGGGACCTCGGCAGCGGCGCTGCACGCCGGTTGCCTCACGACAGCCGCGTCTCGGCGCTCGCGATCGCACCCGCGGGCGACCGGATCGTGGTCGGTACACGAGCCGGAGATGTCGTGAGCTGGCCGTTGCCGGTCGGCGACACCATCGCGGGCACGGTGATCGCGCATCACGAAGGTCCGGTGCGCGACCTCGCGTTCTCTCCCGACGGCAGGCGCGTGGCCTCCGCCAGCGATGACGGCACCGCGATCGTGATCGCGCTCGATCGTGGTGACGATCGCGTGGTGCTTCGAGGGCACCGCGACTTCGTGCGGCGGATCGCGTTCAGCCCCGACGGCAACGCGGTCGTCACGGTCGGCGAGGACCAGACCGTGCGCCTCTGGGATCCGTACACCGGCGAAGGACGCTCGCTGCGGGTCGGCGCGCCGATCGCCGACGCCGCGTTCGCGAGCCGAGACGTGGTGATCGCCGCGGGCGAGCACGGCGCGTTGTGGTCGTGGCGAGACGACCTGCCCCGCGACCCGGAGAAGTTGCGCGACGCGATCGCGACCCTGATCGGAACGCGTGACAAGTCGGGGAGCCAGCCGCACTGATGGATACCGAGACCCATACCGGCGAGCCGGCGACGGAAGCGACGTCGTCGTCGCCGTACCTGTTCGTGGTCGTCGAGGCCGCGCGTCCGCATGCCGGGGGCCTGCGGCTGCGTCTCGACGAGCTCGATCGCGTGGAGCTGGTCCGCGGCGACGCGCGCGACGTCGCGGTCACGGGCCGCACCGCGATCCTCGCCCTGCCCGACCGCCGGATGTCGACCCGTCACGCGCACCTCGAACGCACCGGCGATCACTGGCGCCTGATCGACGACGACTCCAAGAACGGCTGTCGGGTCGACGGCCTCGCCGTCCGCGAGATCGCGTTGCGCGACGGTGCGGTGATCGCGATCGGCCAGAGCGTGCTCGGGTTTCGCTCCGCACTCGATCACGTCGGCGGCGCGATCGCCACCTCGGGCGAGACCGCGCTCGGGGTACCCACGTTGATGCCCGCCCTCGCGGGCGAGTACGACCGCCTTGCCAAGATCGCCCGCTCGACCGCGCCGGTGATCGTGGGCGGAGAGACCGGAACGGGGAAAGAGATCGTCGCGCGTGCGATCCACGTTGCCAGCGGTCGTCCGGGACCGTTCGTCGGCATCAACTGCGCCGCACTGCCGGCCGGGTTGATCGAGAGCGAGTTGTTCGGTCATCGCCGCGGCGCGTTCTCCGGGGCGGTCGCCGATCACGACGGTGCGATCCGCGCCGCCGATACCGGCACGCTCCTGCTCGACGAGCTCGGCGAGCTCTCTCCATCCGCGCAGGCCGCGTTGTTGCGCGTGCTCCAGGAGCACGAGGTCACGCCGGTCGGAGCGACCTCGCCGATCGCGGTCGATCTCCGGATCGTCGTCGCCAGCCACCGCGACCTCGCCGCGATGGCGGCCGCCGATACCCTGCGCTCCGATCTATACGCGCGCTGTGCCGGGTACACCTGCACGCTGCCCCCGCTCGCCGACCGCCGCGAGGATCTCGGGCTCGCGATCGCCGCGGCCCTGAAGCGCCACGCGCGGAGGGACGGCACGCGCCTGACGATCGAGGCCGCGTTGCGCATGTTCCACGATCCGTGGCCGCTCAACCTACGCGCGGTCGACCACGCGATCGAGCGCGCCCTCGCCCTCGCCGGCGACCAGCCGATCGCCGTCGAGCACCTGCCCGAGCTCGCCGGTCCCGACGCGCGGCCGGTTTCCGACGACGAGCTCCGCCAGCAGCTGATCGGCCTGTTGCGCACCCACCGCGGGAACGTCAGCGGCGTCGCGCGCGAGCTCGGCAAGGCGCGCATGCAGATCCAGCGCTGGCTGCGCAGGTTCGCGCTCGATCCCCAGAGCTTTCGCCGCTGACGCCGACATGACCTGCCACACCTGCAACACCCTGCAACAGGTGCGACGGGTCGCACCACCGACGTCCGTCCACGCCCATCGCGAACTTGCACGACCGAGATCCCGGCCCGCGGCGTGCACGAGTCGACCACGATGACCGTCCGTCGACAAACGTGGTTCGCGATCGTGGGGACGGCGCTCGCCGCGGTGTTCGTGTACGCCCTGGTGTGCCGACACTCGGGATCGAGCACCGCCGAGAACACGCCGACCACGCAACCCCAGCACGACCGGGCCGGGCTCGCCGTCCGGCACACCGATCGGGTGACCGCCGCGAGCATCGAATACGACGACGATCCACGAGGAGACCAGCGCCTCGAGGGTCAGGTGATCGACGACAACGAAGCACCGGTCGGTGGCGCCTCGGTGGTGCTCGACTCCCACCCGCCCCTCGAGGCGATCACCGAGACCGACGGCTCGTTCGCGTTCGAGCACCTCACCGCGCGCACCTACCAGGTCGAGGCGCGTACCGGTGATCGCGTCGCCGGTCCGGTCGCCGTGCGGTTGACCGCGACTTCCGCCCCCGTGGTGTTGCGTCTGCGCCGCGCGACCCGGGTGACCGTCGACGTCCGCTCGGCACACGACGACCGTCCGATCGCCGGCGCGCTGGTCGAGGTCCGCTCGCTGGCGATCGCGAGCGCGCTGACCGACGACAAGGGCCGCGCTACCCTGCGTGCGGTGCGCGGCGGATGGCATGTCCTTCACGTCACGGCCGCCGGCTATGCCTCGACCTCGAAGGAGCTCGCGATCAGCGAGCTCGCGAGCGGCGAGATCACGACCGTGGTGCGCCTGTCCGAAGGCGTCGCGGTCGACGGCACCGTGGTCGGTGTCGATGGTTCCCCGATCGAGGGTGCGCGCGTCGTCGCCGAGCCGGTCTCGCGATGGGACGACGGCTCCGACGTCTCGCTCGACGGCGTGCTCAGCGATGCCAAGGGTCGCTGGCGGCTCGGCGGGCTCCCGAAGGAGAGCTTGCGCCTGGTCGCTCGCCGCGCCGGCTACGCACCCGGCGCCACCCCGCCCGTCCCGCTCGCCGACGGTGGCGAACGCACCGGCATCGTGATCACGCTCGAACGCGGCGCCCGACTGACCGGCCGCACTGTCGACAAGACCGGCGCGGCAGTCCCGGGCGCCGAGGTCCGGGTGCTCACCAACAGCAACACGATCCGCCGCGCCTCGTGCGATCGCGACGGCCGGTTCGCGATCGACGGCCTCCCGCGCATGCGCGTTCACGTCGCCGCGTTCGGCGACGGTGGCAGCTCGCAGACCGCCCTCGTCGATCTACAGCACGGTGACAAGGACATCACGCTCGCACTCTCCGCGACGTCGTCGATCGCCGGTGTCGTGGTCACGCCCAAGGGCGAACGCGTCGCCGAGGCGCGCGTCGTAGCCGTGCCGCGCGCGACCGACGACCAACTCCAGCGCGTCGACGCACGACTGCGGGGCCAGCTCGGCGCGATCGCCGACGACGACGGCGGGTTCACGCTCGCCGGTCTGGTCCCGGGGGAGTATCACCTGCGCGCGATCCGTCCCGGTGCGCCGAGCGCGCTGCTCGAGATGAAGCAAGGCGTGCTCGTCGAGACCGGTGCCACCGACGCGCGGGTCGTGGTCGACGATCTCGGTCAGATCCGCGGCACGCTCGCGTTCGCAGATGGCGGCGCGCCGTCGCGCGTGTCGGCACGGCTCGGCGTCGAGCCCCCGCGGTGGTTCGATGGCGCGAGCTTCACGCTCACCAACGTGCCCGCCGGCAAGAACTACCTGAAGCTCGACGGCCCCGAGCTCGTCGCGGCGGCGGTCTCCGACGTCGAGGTGCCCGCCGGTGGTACCGCCGACCTCGGCACGATCCGCGTCGTGCGCGGTCGCGAGATCTCCGGCCGCGTGGTCGACGCGCACGGCCAGCCAGTTGCGGCCGCGAGCGTCGTCCTCGCGCGCAAGCTGGAAGCCGACGGCAACGACCTCGCGCCATCGGTCGACAACCAACCCGACATCGTGCTGTCGGGCGGCGACGGCCGGTTCGCGATCCGCGGGGTCGGCCCGGCCTCTCAGGTCATCGTCGCGGACCACCAGGACGTCGGGCGTTCGCAGGCGGTCGCGATCCCGGCCGGGACCGCGAACCTCCAGATCGAGCTCGCGCTGGAATCGCCCGGTGCGGTGCAGGGATTCGTGCGCGCCGACAACGAGCCGGTCGAGGCGTTCGTGATGTTGCGCCCGCGCACCTCCGGCAACTCCGACTTCATGATCTCCACCGGTCCCGACGGCAGCTACCGGTTCGACCGCATCGCGCCGGGTCGCTACATCCTCTACGGGTCGCTGCGACGCGGGACGCAGACCGGTGGGAGCGACGGCAACGGCCGCGCGGTCACGGTCGAACCCGGCCGCGTGCTCGACGCCGATCTCGATCTGACGCGCGTAGGCGTCAAGGTCACGCTCGCGATCGGAACCCCGGCGAGCGTCGAGTACGGCTATGGCATCCTCGGGCACGCCGCCACCGACGTCCCGATCCCGCACACGATCAGCGAGGCGCGTGCCCTCGCCGCCAACATCGATCAGCTCGAGGTTCGCGAGGGGATGATCGTCGAGAACCGACAGATCGAGCTGTCTCCGATCCGGCTCGGACGTCAGCTCGCGTGCATCACCCCACTGCGCGGGAACCCGAGCGACCCCGCGGTGCTGGCCGAGCTGCAGAGCTCCCAGCTCGACCAGCCGATCTACTGCAAGTACGTGACGATCACGACCGAGGGCCAACTCGTCGTGGTCGATGTCGCACCGCCGCCACCCGCCCAATAACGACACGTCATCCGTGTAGTGCATCCAGATCGGCGCGCCCGACGAATCTAGAAGCGGGCAGCTGCCTGCTCCAAAACGGAGCAAGGCTGCTTCATCCAGGTGCGTCCAGATCTCACCGATGCCGTAACGAGCCGTGATCGTTTACGGTTTAACTTGGCATCCCGGGTGCTTCTAGTTCCTCCATCAAACGAATGGAGGTCCCGATGTCCACACAAGATCTGACGGTTCGCTTTCTCGGTGTTCGCGGCTCGATCGCGACTCCCGGCGCCGATCAGTCCGCCGTCGGTGGCAACACCGCATGCGTCGAGGTCCGTGCGGGCGACACGCGGATCATCCTCGACGCCGGCACTGGTCTACGCACGCTCGGCGACGAGCGCATGAAGGAAGGCCCGCGCGTATCGACGATCCTGCTCTCGCACCTGCACTGGGATCACGTGTGCGGCTTGCCGTTCTTCACGCCGGTCTACGTGCCCGGTCACCAGGTCGAGATCGCGAGCGGCCCCAACGGCGTGCTGCCGCACGACGAGGCGATCCGCGCGCTGTTTCGCGCGCCGTACTTTCCGGTCGACTTCGCCGACCTCGGCGGCACGGTGACCATGCGCGAGCTGAGGCCCAACGACAGCTTCTCGGTCGGCGACATCGCCGTCACGATGGCGCGCCTCAACCACCCCGATCCCGTGTACGGGTTCCGGCTCGAGCACGGCGGGCGCTCGATCGTCTACGCGACCGATACCGAGCACTTCGCGTGCGTCGATCCGACGCTCGCGCGGCTCGCTCGCGATGCCGACATCCTGATCTACGACGCGCAGTACACGCCCGACGAGTACCCGGCCAAGGTCGGCTGGGGCCACTCGACGTGGGCGGCCGGTGTCGAGCTCGCGCGCGCCGCCAACGTCGGCCAGCTCGTGCTGTTCCATCACGATCCCAACCGCACCGACGCGCAGCTGGAGAACATCGAGGCTGCGGCTCGTGCACAGCTCCCGAACACCGTGGCTGCGCGTGAAGGTCTCGTGCTCGTGGCACACGACAAGGAGCGTGCCGCTGCAGCATGACCCATCGATCGGCAAATTCTCCCACGGACGTGTCATGCTGGCCGCCCGATGACCGTAGGCGAGCGAGGCCGTCCGGCCGGGAATGGCCGGAGCGAGCGCGAAGGCCTGTTCATGAGCGCGAAGGTCTGTTCATGACCGTAGGCGAGCGAGGCCGTCTGGCCGAGTCGAGCGCGAAGGTCTGTTCATGACCGTAGGCGAGCGAGGCCGTCTGGCCGAGTCGAGCGCGAAGGTCTGTTCATGACCGTAGGCGAGCGAGGCCGTCTGGCCGAGTCGAGCGCGAAGGTCTGTTCATGACCGAGCACGAACAGCGGTTCGAGCTCCTGGCCGACCTCGGCGCGATGATCGCCGGCGAGGTCGAGCTCGACGACCTGCTGTCCACGTTCGCCGATCGCGTCGCACACGCACTCGGAGCCGATCGCGCGACGCTGTGGTTGATCGACGCCGCCACCGGCGAGATCCGATCGCGGGTCGCGACGCTGCCCGAGATGCCCGAGATCCGGGTGCCGGCCGGGCGTGGCGTCGTCGGTCACGTGGCCCAGACCGGCGAGGCGGTCAACATCCGCGACGCCGCCTCCGATCCGCGGTGGGCAGGAGACATCGCGGCGCGCATCGGCTATCGCGTGACCACGATGCTGACGGTGCCGATCGTGCGGCGCGGTCAGATCCGTGGCGTGCTCCAGGTGCTCAACAAGCAGCACGGGCCGTTCACCGAGCGCGACGAGGAGTTCGTGCGCGTGCTGACCGAGCAGATCGGCCGCGCTCTCGACTACACCACGTTGCGCGGCAACGACGCCGAGCGTGGCCTGTCGTTGCGCGGCCGGTTCAACCACGTGATCGGGACCTCGCAGGTGATGAGCGAGGTCTACGAGATGGTGGTGCGCGCCGCGCAGACCGACGCCACCGTGCTGCTCCACGGCGAGACCGGTACCGGCAAGGGCCTGCTCGCGCGCGCGATCCACGTCAACTCGGCGCGCCGCGACAGTCCGTTCGTGCACGTCGACTGCACCACGCTACCGGCGGCGCTGGTCGAGAGCGAGCTGTTCGGTCACGAGCGCGGCGCGTACACCGGCGCCGACGCTCGCGTGATCGGCAAGGTCGAGGCCGCGGCCGGCGGCACGCTGTTCCTCGACGAGATCGGCGAGCTGCCGTTGCCGCTGCAGGGGAAACTGTTGCGGTTCGTCCAGGAGCGCAAGTTCGAGCGCGTCGGCGGCCGCGAGACGCTGACCGCCGACGTCCGGTTCGTGGCGGCGACCAATCGCGACCTCGCCGCGATGGCGGCCGCCGGACAGTTTCGCAGCGACCTGTACTTCCGACTGCGTGTCGTCGAGATGGAGATTCCGCCGCTGCGCGCGCGCGGTGCCGACGACATCGTCGCGCTTGCGAACCACTTCGTCGAAGTGATGGCGCGGCGCTATCGCAAGGAACCGCTGCGACTCGCGACCGCGACCAAGCCGGCACTCGCCGCCTACGCGTGGCCGGGCAACGTGCGCGAGCTCGAGAACACGATCGAGCGCGCCGTCGTCCTGTGCCAGGGCCCGAAGATCACCGTCGACGATCTCGCGCTCGAGAAGCGCCAGCCGTCCGCATGGGCGAGCGCGGAGGATTCGTTCGTCGGTATGCCGGCCGCTGCGCCCGCACCGGCGCCGCCTGCCCCACCGGCCGACGGCACCATCGCCCTGCCCCCGACGCTCTCGCTCGACGAGGTCGAGCGCCGCTACGCCCGCGCGATCCTCGATCGCGAAGGCGGCAACCAGTCGGCGGCGGCCCGCGCGCTCGGGATCAGCCGCAACAAGCTCGCGCGGCTGCTCAAGTAGTCAGCTGGCGCGTCCGCCGATGCCAGATCGGCGAGCACGCACGCTAGCGCATCGCGGAGGTCGGAGGAGGCGCCGCTGGGGCCGGTCTCGCCGGCTCCGTCTCGATCGGCGCGGTCGTCCGATACAGATCGATCGCGAATGTCCCCATGAACCGCGTGCCGATGTCCGGGATCGACGGATCGCTGGAGCTCCCCGGCGAGAACAGGATCCCCAGCTGGAACCGCACGCGACCGAGCGACAACCCACCGCCGACCTCGATCGCCGGGTACGCGCGCGTGAACCCGCTGTCGGTCACGCCGCCGTTGAACTTCGCGTCCTCGGTGTAGACCGAGAGTCCGACGCCGGCGCGGGCGTGCAACGTCTTCGAGCCCATCGTGCGCACGCCGGCGAGCAGCAGGACCTCCGAGCCCGTCACCTCGACGTCTTGGTTCGCGATCAGATCGGAGTTGCCGTCGTGAAACGCGTATTCGAACCGCCCGGTCAATCCGAGCGCGTCGGCGATCTTGCGCTCGTACAGTGCCGTGAACCCGGTCCCGGTTCCGGTCGTCGGGAACCCGTCGGCGCGGTCCAGCCCCGGCGCGAGCACCGAGAGTCCGAGCGCGAAGTACGAGGTGTACTCGGGCGACGGCTTCCGGGGCGCCGGCATGTAGAGGCTCGTGAGCGGACGACCGCGACCGGCCGGCTGCGGGTTGACCCGCGGTTGCTGCCGGGCGATCGGGATCACCAGCACGCCCTGCGAACCGGCCGCGACCTGGGCGACCAGCGGCACCGTGGTGCCGTCGTCGAGCGTGGCGAGTAGCTCCTGGTGATCGGGGGCCACCGCGGTCCACTGCGTGAGGGGTTGCGCGAGGTCGCCCTCGCCCTGGCGTCGCACGGCCACCACGCGCTGCGGCCGCACGCCGTCGGGCACGCGCAACCACACGAACCCGATCTTCGCCCGCAGCTCGCCGAGCTTGTACTTGATGCGCTCGGCGCGCCCCGCGTTGTCGGGGTTCTTGGGGTCGTTCTTCATCTCGGCATCCGACAGCCGCTTTGCCGCGACCATGGTGTCGTACGCGAGCGCGATCTGGCCGAGGTTCTCCACCGCCTGCGCGTAACCGAGGTACGACCGCGCGGTCGGCTCGGCGGCGATCGCCGCGGCGAACTTCTTGGCCGCCTCGTCGTAATGCTTGTCGAGGAACAGGGTGACCCCCTCCTCGTGCAGCACGCAGCTCGCCCGCTTGTCGGGACAGTTCGCGTGGGCGGTGCCCGCGAGCAATCCCACCAGCGTGCACGCCAAGGCGATCCTCACGCATGGCAGCATGAGCCGAGACCCTCTCGATTTCAAGGCAGGCTCCCCGAACGGATCGCCAACCGGATCACAGACCGCAACGAGGATCGGACGGAGAGCACGGAACGCGCTTGGGCGGATCGATCTTGGGGGGATCCGTCTTGGGCGGGTCCTTCTTCGGCGGGTCGGTCTTCGTCGGATGGGTCTTCGCCGGATCCGTCTTGGTCGGGTTCGTCTTGATCGGCTTCTTCACCACGTGGTGATGCGGACGATGCCGATGGAGCTTCTTGACCGGCGGCTTGACCGTCTTGGTCTCGATCGGCGGTTTCGCGGCGGTTTCGGCGGCAGCTCCGCGGGCGACGGATCTGCCTTGTTCTCGCTCGGCTCGATGGGCTCGACCGTCTTGATCTCGGGCGGCGGGGGCGGCGGGGGCGCCGGCGGCTGGACCGTCATCGCCGGTGGACCCGCCGGCGGTTTGCCGGCCGCGTTGGCGGTGTTGTCGTTGGCGCGACCGACCGCGATGCCGACCCCGATCCCGAGCGCGATCGTCGCGAGCCCCGCGGTCAGCCACACCCACTTGCGACCGTGTGACGGCATCCGCGTGCCGGTCTCGCCGGAGGCCAGCGACGACGTCGTGCTGGTCATCCCTCCGAGCGGCACGCTCGGCGCCATCGTCGGCTGGATCTGCGCCGACGCTTCGAGGCCGAGCAACGTCGGGGGAACCGGCTGGCTGTACGAGCCCGCCACGAGATCGGCGGCGACCGACCCGCCGGGGAACAGCGGCGCCAACGCGCGCGATAGCTCGGCCACGTTCTGGAACCGATCCTCGCGGTTCTTCTCGAGGCAGCGATCGCAGATCGCGACCAGCTCGCGGGGCACGCCGTCCATCGGCGCGTGCGCATCGGTGACGATCGCCAGCGACAGGGCGGTCAGCGTGTTGCCGACGAACGGCTGGTTGCCGGTGAGCAGCTCGTACAGCGTGACGCCGAGCGACCAGATGTCGCTGCGCGCATCGACATCGCGCGCGCCCTTGAGCTGCTCGGGAGACATGTAGCTCGGCGAGCCCATCACCGACTGCGTGCTGGTCAGCCGCGGATCGATATCGCCGGTGGCCGCGGTCGCGATGCCGAAGTCGAGCACCTTGACCAGCGCGGCACCGTTGGGTCGCGACGTCACGAACAGGTTGGCCGGCTTGATGTCGCGATGGACCATGCCGAGCGCGTGTGCCTCGGCGAGGCCCTCGCACGCCTGCACGATGTACTCGACCGCCTGGTTCGGAGGCAGCGCGCCTTGCTGCAGCCGCGAGGCGAGATCGTGGCCGTGCAGCATCTCCATGACCATGTAGGGCTGACCGCTGGGCAGCATGCCCACGTCCTGCACGCGCACCACGTGCTCGCTCCGCAACCGTCCGGCGTTGCGCGCCTCGCGTTCGAATCGCTTCGGGACTTCCGCCGATGCCAGCGCTTCGAGCCGCAGCACCTTGATCGCGACCGTGCTGCCGATCGTGGTGTGCGTGGCGGCGAACACCTGGCCCATACCGCCTTCACCGAGCTCGACCTCGATGCGGTACTTGCCGTCGATGACGTCGCCCGGTCTCACGTGACGAACATACCATCGGGGGGTGCATTCCCCTCGGGATTTACACTTCGCAACGAGCGTGTTGGGGGCGGTATTGGAAATCTGAGGGCCCCACGTCGTCGGTGCCCGGGTCGCGCCGAACCATGCCGTCAAAGTCCAGCGGTTTGCAGGCCCGTGCCTGCCGACGGGGCGACCCGATACGACCGGCCACCGCACGTCTGCCATCGGTTGTTAACCCGGCCGGGCCTGCTGAACCGGCGACAGGCGCGTTTGGGGGGCTTTCGCGCGCCTGCAGACGAACTGCGATAGGTTCGCCTCGATGCGAATCGCGTCGACCCTGTTCCTGCTCGTCCTGGTCGCTTCTTCCACCGCGCGTGCCGACGATGACATCGGTGACGATGCGGGTTCGGACGCGGATACCGACGACTCGGGATCCAGCTCGGGCTCCGGCTCGAGCTCGGGAAGCTCCGGCGGAATCGACCACGGCGTCGACAAGGGAACGTTCGGGGTCGGCATCATCGTGGGCGAGCCGACCGGGATCTGCGCCAAGCTCTACCTGAAGAACGACCAGGCGATCCAGGGTGCGATCGGCGGCGCGTTCATCGGCGGCGGCATCCAGGTCCACGCCGACTACGTGTTCCACCCGTACATCCTGCAGGACCGCGACAGCTTCGTGCTCGCGACGTACATCGGTCCCGGCGTGCGGCTGATCCAGTACTCGAGCGGCCGCACCGATAGCTTCCTCGCGCTCGGCCTGCGCGCCGTCGGCGGCCTGATGTTCGACTTCAAGAACGTCCCGCTCGACGCCTTCATCGAGGTGGCCGGCGTGCTCGAGTACGGGTTCAAGGATGGGGAGGGGGCCGGGCTCGCGCTCAATGCCGGCGCGGGGATCCGCTACTACTTCTGATGACTCGCGACGAGCTCTCCGCGCGCACCTGCGACGCGATCACGCTCCGACTCGATCGCGTACGCTCCGCGGGCGATCCGAAGGGTGTCGTGCTGTGCCTGCACGCGATGATGACGGACGGCCGCTACTTCGGAGCGCGGCGGCCGGACTCGTTCGCGCACGAGCTCGCCGATGCCGGCTACGAGGTCTACGTCGGCGACTTTCGCGGCCACGGTCGCTCGACCCCGCCGCGCGCGGGCGCCGACGACTGGAGCTTCGACGACCTGGTCGAGCGCGACCTGCCCGCGATGATCGACTGCGTGGCGTCCGCGGCGGACTGCTCCGCGAGCGACCTCGTCGTGCTCGGGCACTCGCTCGGCGGGCTCGCGGTGACCGCTGCGCTCGGGACCGGCAAGCTGCCCTCTCCGCGCGCGGTGCTCCTGCCGGCGACGACCGTCTGGCTGGTCGGGCCCGAGGGATCGATCCGCCGGCGCGCGCTGATGGCGGCCTACCGCGGCGTCACCGCGCTGTTCGGCAAGGCACCGATCCGCGCGATGGGTGCCGGGACCGCCGACGAGTCGGTGACGTTCGTCGGCCAGCTCACCGGATGGGCGCGCAGTGCCCGATGGACCAGCATGCGCGGGGTCGACTATCTCGCGGCGCTCGGTCAGATCTCGACACCGGTGTTCCCGCTGGTGGGGGCCGGCGACTGGATGTGCTCGGTCTCCGATGCCACGTCGTTCGCCCGGAGGATCCCCTCGGCAGCACCGATCCGGATCGTGGGCAAGCGATTCGGCGATCCGATCGATCCCGATCACTTCCAGCTGTTCACGCGTCCGGAGCTGCGATCGGTGTGGAGCGAGTTGATCGCGACGCTGCCCTAGACTATGACCGGCCGATGTCCGGTAAGGGGCGAGGAAAGACCGAGGAGGGCCACGCGCGCGGCGATCGCAGCAAGCGGCTGCTCGACCTCGTGATGATCCTGCTCGGCACGCGCACGCCGGTGACCTATCGGGAGATCCGCGAGCAGTTCCCGGCGTACCAGACCGTCAACGCGGAGGCCGGGCTACGCGCGTTCGAACGCGACAAGGCCGACCTGCTCGAGCTCGGGGTTCCGATCCGCTACGTCACACCCGACGAGGACGACTCGCTCGAGGACGGCGGCTACGTGATCGACCTCAAGCGGTTCAAGATGCCGGAGGTCCGGCTCACCACCGACGAGATCTCGGCACTCGTGCTCGCCGCGTCGGTCGCGCACGCGATGCCGGGCGGCACGTATCCCAAGATCGTCGACCTCGCCCTCAAGAAGCTGGCGTTCGATCTGCCCGAGCTCCCCGACACGCCGACCGCGTTCCCGCGGCCGGATGTCGCCCGCAAGCAGAGCTCGCCGGTGCTGGTGCACTTCCCGGAGCGCCGCGTGCCGGTGCGCCCCGGTCGCATGGAGCCCGGCGAGGTCTACGCCACCCTCGAGTCGGCGACCCGGCTGCGCAAGCGCGTGACGATGACCTACCAGGCCGCCGCGACCGGCCTCACCACCAAGCGCGACATCGATCCCTACGCGCTCGTGTATCGCGAGGGCGCGTGGGTCGCGGTCGGCTGGTGCCACCTCCGCAAGGAAGTGCGGTCGTTCCGCATCGACCGGATCCAGCATGCGGTCCAGGCACCGAAACCGAAGTCGCCCGACTTCGAGCGCCCCGAGTTCGACGTCAAGGACTACACGCAGCGCTCGCCATGGACGTTCACCGTCGATCCTCCCGAGGAGGTCCAGCTGATCCTCACGGCCGAGGCCGCGGAGATCGCGAACGAGGATTTCGGCCCGACCGCGGTCAAGCGCGTCGATGACGACCGCACCCTCATCACGTTCGATTGCTCGAACCTCGAGTTCGCCGCGATCCGGGTGCTGTCCGCCAAGGGTGGCTCGATCCGGGTGGCGCGGGGCGAGCGCCTGCGCGCGCGGATCCGCGAGGAGGTCGACGCGATCGCCGCGCACTACGGCTGGGATCTCAGCCGCCGAGGAAGGCGGAGTGGTCGATGCGTGACGTCAACCAGAAGCTGCGCCGCCTGCTCTACATCGTGCCGTTCGTGGCCAAGCATCGCGAGGGCGTCGACGTCGACAAGCTCGCCGGCATGCTCGACGTGTCGCGCGACGAGCTGATCGCCGACCTCGAGCTGTTGTCGCAGGTGGGCCCGCCCGAGGGAGATCCGGGCGAGTACCTGCTGGTCTCGGTCGAGGACGGCCGCGTGTTCGTCGACCTCCCCCACCGGCTGACCCGACCGCTGCGGCTGACGCCCGCCGAGGGCTGCTCGCTCCTGCTCGGGATCCGCGCGCTCCGCGAGAGCGGTATCGCGCCCTTCGACCAGGCGATGCAGTCGGCGGAGAAGAAGCTCCTCACCGCGCTCGGCCGCGACGCGCGCGAAGCCGAAGTGCTCGCCACCGGCACCGTGGTCGCGGAGCCCGACGCCGCCGTCGCGTCGCACCTGCGCGAGCTGGTGACGGCCGTGCGCAAGCGCGACCGCGTCGAGATCGACTACGCCGCGATCTCGCGCGAGAAGGCCGAGACCCGCGCGATCGATCCGTACGGCATCGTCCACCACGCCGGCGAGTGGTACGTGGTCGGCCACTGCCACAAGCGCGGCGACGTCCGAACGTTCCGGATCGATCGCATCGCGGCACTGCGCCCGCAGGGCGTGGCGTTCGAGATCCCCGCGGGGTTCGACCTCGAGGCCTACCGGCGCGAGCGGCTATACGTGCCGTCGGCGGACTCGGTGACCGTCCGCGTGATGCTCGATCCGCTCGCGGTCACGCGGATCGGCGTGACCTGGCCCGTCGGCGAGGTCACGATGAACGACGACGGATCGGCCGAGCTGCTCGTCGACTGCGACGGCTTCGAATGGGTGACGAGCTGGGTGCTGTCGCTCGGTCGCCACGCGTGGATCGCGGCGCCCGAGGAGGCGCGCCGGGCATTGCATTCGCGACTGCGCCGGCTGCGAGCGCTCGCGAGCTAAGACTTCGGGGCGGCCGCCGGCTTCGGCGCCAGCGTTCCACCGACGATGATCTTGAAGTCGAGCGTCGCCGGCTTCTCCCCTTCCTTGGGCTCCGCCTCGCTGGCGGTGAACGTGGTCTCGAGTCGCGCCTCGTGCGTCGGGAACAGCGCACCGTCGGCCAGCGTGATCTCGCTGGTGCCGGTGCCGGCGATCTTGGAGATCTTGCCGCCCTGCATGACCTGATCGGCGCCGGTTACCTTCGTGGCTCCCTTGATCGTCCACAGCTTGTTCTTGTGCGAGACCACCGTGTAGTCGGTGACGGCGGTGATCTCGAGGCGGTCGGCGAGCTTGAGCTGCGAGGTCGCGCGCCACTTCGCACCGACCCCGATCGGCTCGGTCGGAAACGCCGGCCACGCCGGGAACGTGTAGCGCATGAGGTCGAGCACCTGCGGCGTCGCGATCGCTTGCTTGTCGACGTGCAGCGTGACGGTGCCGGACTTCCCCGTCGGTCCGACGGTGCCGCTCAGCTTCAGGCCGACCGCGCTCGTGACCACCTGACGGAACTTGTCCATCGGGACCCGTGCGCCCTCGGTCTCGCGCGCGTCGGCGCTGTCGATCGTGATCGCGTAGCCGATGGTTCCGTCGGCGGCGACGTCGACGGTCTCGGCGGTGCCGCCGAGCACCACGGTCGGCACGATGTCGGTCTGCGACTCGCTGCCGATCGATTGCACCATGCCGTAGTCGAACGTCAGCTCGACCGGCTCCTTCGCACCCTTGGTCGACGCGACGCGCAGCGCGACGCGCTTGCCGCGGCCACGATTCAGCAGCTTCACCGTCGGCGTCGGAGGCTCGAGCTTGGCCTCGAGCGGACCGGCGGGCGGTTTCGGGGGCGCGGGTTCTGCGGGCTTTTCGTCGGGCGTTTCGGTAGCAGCACTCCCGGTATCGGACGGCTGGTCGGGCGGCAGCGGCGCGAGCGGCGGCCCGTTGGACTTGCCACCACATGCGACGAGCACCGAGATCAGCAGCACCGAGATGCGTTTCATCCCGCGGACGCTAGCACACCGATGTTTCGGTCGCCCGGTACTCCGGTCAGGGGACCTCCTGCCCGATCGCGGGTTGCGACAGGCATGCCGAATGCTTCTCTTGGGGAAGCTGTGTTGAATCCGAAGCACGAGACCTGGCAGGCCGAGCTCGACACCCTGCTCTCGCAGGCGGCCGAGCTGTGCGTCGAACACGACCTCGACATCGAGGCGTTCATGTCGGAGGCGTGGTCGGCGTATGTCGAGGCGCGTCCCGGATTTCGCGAGTACCTGGAGGAGCTCCAGCTCCGTAACCAACTCGAGGAATTGCGCAAGACCGGACGCGTTGCCGAGGCCTAGACTTCGCGAGCGGGCACCCAGTAGCCGGTAGACCGCGGAAGCGAAGTCGGGCAAACGATGACTAGATCAGGGGTAAGAACTCGACCCCGATAAACGGGATGATCGGAAGACCGCGGATGTCGGCCTCGAACGGTCCTCGCTCGTCGAAGTCGAGCTCGCGACCCTCGACGTTGTAGCGATTCGTCGCGTTCTGGACGTCGATGTAGAACACGATGTCTCCCCAGCATCGATGCCACCGTCGATCCGCGCGGAGATCGAGGGACATGAACGTCGGCAGCCGAGCGGCGAACGGTGGATCGATGATGATCTGACCGGCCGCGTTGGCGTACTCGCGCGTGTACGGGTTACCGGTCACGAGCTGGAACCGCGCTCCCAGCCGCCACTTGGTCAGCTGCAACGACGCGGCGAGTTGCAGGTTGTGACGTTGATCGAGCTCGAACGGGCGCCACCCGAGGAGAACTCGCGGATCGTCGGTGCGTTCCGACTTGGCGAGCGTGTACGAGAGCAGCGTGAACCATCGGCCGACGTTGCGCTTGAGCGAGAGCTCCACGCCATAACTGCGCGCTCGACCGATGCCCTCGCGGTAGATCGCGAAGCCAAGTTGTTTCTCTAGCAATAACTCGAAGGTCGGCCCGAGGCCGCCGAGGTTGGGATCGGGTGCGTCCGAACCCGGGCGAGGATTTCGCGCCTTGACGCCGAACCCGGTGCCGTAGTTGAAGAACCCGGTGACCGAGGCCAGGAGATCGCGCGGCAACTCGGCATCGACGCCGATCGCGACCTGATCGGTCACCGAGCTATCGAGCCGCGGGTTGCCGTCGACGGGATCGATGTCACCGGGCGTCGGCGGCTGGTGGAACCGACCGATCGCCTGACGCAGCGCGAGCGACGGCGTCAGTTGCTGGTGGATGTTGAGGCGAGGATCGACGACTACCTCGCCGGTCAGGCCGTACGCCTCGACGCGGACACCGGGCTTGATCGAGAACCGTTCGCCGTCGAGCTTCCAGCGCGCCTCGCCGAACAGCGCGAGGTCGGTCCATGCCACGGTCGAGGTCCCGAGGTTCTCGTCGTTGCCGATGTCCACCCGGATCGGCGTCAGATACCCGCTCTCGAGCTCGGCACCGCCACGCAGGTGGCCCCAGTGATAGTCGCGCGAGATGTCCGCGCGGACGCCCCCCAGGAGCGACGGCCGCGCATACGACTCCTGCATGTCGTTCTCGTCGGTGGGCTTGTCGGTGAACGACAGCTGGTTGGCACCGAACCACGGCACCACGCGGAGCGTCGTCCGGCCGCGTTGCAGCGTGTACGGCATCCCGAGCCGCACGAACGCCGACGTCAGCGAGACCTCGCTGCTCGACAGACTATCGATCGAAGCGAACAGCATCGGATTGATCCGGCCGCGCCCGCGCGTATCGCCCCATGTCGTGCGGAGCTGGAAGTCCCAGTAGCTCGGCAGCGGGACGTCGTCGGCGACGAACGGCGCCGCGATCGTGTCCAGGTACGACCGCCGGACGCCGATCAACACGCCGCCTCGCTTCCACGGCCCCTCCGCCTGGATGTTGGAATCGAACAGGCCGATCGATCCGCCCAGCCGCCACCGATCGGTGCGTGGCTCGCGCGTGGTCAGCGACACGATGCCGCCGGCCGCGCGCCCGTACGACGCGTCGTAGCCGCCCGACGTCACCGACAGATCGTCGAGCATGCCGCTCGGATAGAACGACGTGATGCCGCCGAAGTGGAACGCGATCGGTACCTCGATGCCGTCGAGGTACATCGCGGTGTCGCGCGGCGACATGCCGCGCAGCACGAGACCGCCGAACGAGAACGGGATCCGCGCCACGCCCGGCAGCACCGTCGCCGCGCGCAGGATGTCGTTGCCGGCTCCGGGGATCGCGCGGATCTCGTCGACGGTGAGGCGATAGCTGAGCGGCTTGGTCTCCTCGGGAGCGCGCCCCGTGACCTCGATGACCTCGACGCCACTCTGGGGCGACAGCCCGATCGTGTTGGTGCCCCCGGAGATCTTCACCGTCGCCAGCGCGTACCCGGTGGCCACCACGGTGAGCTCGCGATCGCGGTCGCCGACCTCGATCGTGAAGTAGCCGTCGACGTCGGTCACCGCGCTCGCACCGCTCGCGGTCAACAGCGTCGCGCCCGCGACCGGATGGGTCGTGCCCGTACGGGTCACCACGCCGTGAACGACGCGGACGCCGGGCTTGTCGTGTGGCCTGGGCGACGACGGCGTGTCAGCGCGCGCGATCACCGGCGCGGCAAGTGCCAGCACCGCGCTCGCGACGCGAACGACCGACCGCGCACACGCTGGCGTTCCGGGTCGGTGTCGATCGCGCATTGCATCCGCTCCGACGTGGGGCCGGTCGGATGTCCCGGCTCCTACTCCTGGATCGTTACCTTGACCATCTGGATCGGCGTGTTCGGCCGGTCGTTCGTCGTCGGGGCGGTCTCGATCTTCTTCACGACGTCCATCCCCGAGGTGATCTTGCCGAACACCGGGTGCTTCGACGGACCGGGCGTGAACCAGTCGAGGTAGGCATTGTGGACGGTGTTGATGAAGAACTGCGCGCCGCCCGAGTTGGGCCGGCCGGTGTTGGCCATCGACAGCGTGCCCGGCTCGTTCGAAAGCTTCGCGTTCGCGGGGTGCTCGTCCTGCACGCGGCCGAGCGGAGAGTCACCGGTGCCGGCGCGCGGGCTGTTGGGATCCTTCGAGTGCTCGCACCCGAACTGGATCATGAAGTCCTTGATCACGCGGTGGAAGTGGAGCCCGTTGTAGAAGCCCATCTGCGCCAGCTTGATGAAGTTGCCGGCGGTGATCGGCATCTTGTCCTGATAGATCTCGGCGGTGAAGTTACCCAGCGAGGTCTCGAACGTCGCAGTCGGATTCGGCATGCAGGCAGGCTTATCACGAGCCCCGAGGCGGATCATCCGCTTCGGGCTATGACATTCCCTCGATCGCCAGCGCGATCATCGCGACCAGTTTCTGCGCTTCCTCGTTCTCGATGTTGGCCTTGATGAACTCGTGGAGCGGGAGCTGCGACTTCGACAGCCGGGCGAGTGGCTCGCCGCGCGCGGCGGCATCGAGATCCTCGTAGGACAGCGTGCGGACCTTGCCACCGTTGCGCTGGAAGCACTGGGCGACCAGCGCGCAGTGGAAGATCACGTTGACGATCGCTTCCGCACCGCCGAGCTCGCGCTCGTGTGCGCTGATGAACTGCGCGACCGGGGTCTGGCTCTGCACGAAGCCGCCGACCATCACGGCCGAGTAGTTCGGGTCGTTCATCTTTTCCGACGCCTCGGCAACCACCGAGGCGACCTGTTCTTTGGTGAGCTTCATGGTGTGTGGGCCACCCCAGCTTGCCAGGGAGTGATCGGTGGGCGCTGGGCTGGGGAGCCGAATCTACACAGAGTCTCGGCGGTCAGTGCGGCGACCTCGGCGGCGAGGCCTGCGCAGAACGCCTTCCGCGCGGCGCTGGTGAACTCGCCGTGCGGCGCGACGAGGCGATCGCACGTGATGTCGGGACGCTGGGAGGCCTCGAACAGGCGGCGGCTCCACGCGGCCTGATACCAGGTCACCGCCTCGCGGAGCACCGGCAGCACCGCTCCCGTGGGGTCGGGATCGCCGAGCAGCTCGCCGAGAATCTGCTCTCCAGCGCGGATCGATCCGCACTCGCCCTTGCCGGTGATGCCACCGCGACGGAGCGCCTGGTAGGCGGGGGTCGCGAGCCCGAAGGTCTCCGCGAGCGCGATCCCGCAGCTGCGGTGCTGCGTGAGAACCCCCTCGTAGAGGACGCGCGTCTTGTCGCGCGCTGCGTCGATGTAGGCGACCTCGTCTGGCCGGAGCTCTCGCTCGCTGGACTCGGTCATGGCGGAATGCTACTGCGGTGGTGGTCGGCCGTCGAGAACCGTGCAACCCGTGTTGAATCCACCGTCGCCGATCCGTCGGGCGCTCGCGATTTCGGCGGTCGTGCACCTCGTCATCGTCAGCGTGGCGTGGTGGCAGGCGGACGAGCATCGTGCGCGTCGCGCGAACGTGGTCGACATCGAGATGGCGCCGGCCCCGCCGCCCGTCGAGGCGTTGCCGGAGGAGGTCGCCAAGCCGCCGACGGAGGACCTCGCGCATCGGGAGCCCGACGACACGGACGAGGCCGCGGCCGTGCCGCCGATTCCCGACGAGCCCGACGAGGGCCTCGCCGTCGACGCCGGCATCGACGCGCCACCGGATGCGGGGATCGACGCGCCGCCCGATGCGGGCATCGACGCACCACCCGATGCGCCGCTCGACGCACCGGATGCGCAGCTCGACGCCACGATGGTCGCGGGTGCGGATGCCGGGGTCGATGCGGGTGACGCCGGTGCCGACGCCACGCAGGTCGCGATGATCGATGCGGGCGTCGACGCGCCCGGCGATGCCACGCCGGATGCCGAGCTCGCGAGCGTCGATCCGTGGGGCGGCGAGGGCACCGGCACCGGGTCGGGCGAAGGCGACGGCACCGCGGGGACGGGCTCCGGTTCTGGATCGGGTGGCATGGCGACCGAGGCCGGCTCCGGTTCCGGATCGGCGGGCATGACCAACGATCCGGCCGTCGCCGGCGCGCCGACGACGGCGGGCACCGCGGCCAACCTGCTCGCGTACTTCCCCGCGGGCCACATGCTGACGGCGTTGATCCGGTTCGATCGGTTGCGCGGCACCGAATGGGCGAAGCAGACCGAGCGCCTGTTGCGGCCGATGCCCGACTACCGCCTGTTGTTCGGGCCGCGCGAGGCCAAGATCTACGACCAGCTCGATACCCTCGTGATCTCGACGCCCGAGCCACGCGACGCGACTGCGACGACGCTGGTCGGGCACACCCACCTCGCGCGAGGTGCGCTGCGGCGATTCCTCGGCAAGCTCACGCCGATCGCGTGGTCGACGGTGAAGGGTGGCCTGCTCGGCAAGCGCACCGGGCACGTGTTCCGGGGCGATCGCCGGTTGTTCCTGTCGCCGTTCCACGGCTGGTTCCTGCTCGCACAACCCAAGGACCTCGCCGGGCTGACGGCGCCGTCGGCGGGCAACATCGATTCGATCCAGGCAACCGGCAGGCTGCCGGCGTGGCTCTCGAGGATCCGCAAGATCGAGAGCGAATCGGGTGACGATCGCGGACCCGCGCTGGTGGTCACGATCGGCTTGCCCGGCAACTCGGTGTCGACCGGACCGCTCGCGGGGCCGCTCGGGATCAAGAGCGTGCAGCTGCCCGAGCGGATCTCGCTGGCGATGGAGCTGGTCAAGCAGGGCTGGCTCGTGCGCGGCAACATCCGGTTCAAGACCGTGCGGCAGGCGGCGGTGTTCCTCACCCAGCTCCAGACCGTGCAGCGCGGCATCCTCGGCGCGTCCATCGTGTACGAGCGGATCCTCGGCAAGGCGGCCGTCCGGGTGATCCAGAACTTCCGGTTCGCGCGCACCGGTCAGCGGGTGTCGTACACGACGTCGATCTCGATCGCCGACACCCGTGCGATCCTGTCCGTCGCGGCGCAGCAGATCGACACCTATTACCGGCGACCACTGCCGGTAACGCCCTGATCGATCGTCGTGGGCGCCGTCGCGCGACTGTTGCTATCCTGATCCGGTGCGTCTCACGGTGCTCGCCTCGGCGATCGCGATCGCGATCGGCTGCCGGCACGGGCCTCCCCACCACCCAGCCGGCTCCGACGACGACGACGGTCACGGCATCCTCGCCAACGCGTCGACCCAGCTGATGACCTCCGAGGACGCCGGCGAAGATCCGTTCGCACCGCGGCGACGCCGCCATCGCGACGACGAGTTCGGGGGGACCGGGTACGCCAACTTCAAGGTCGCGCCGTGGACCCCACAGACCCCACCCCACAAGACGTATCCGCGCCACTCCCAAAAACGCGGCCTGCTCGGTGCGATCGAGGGGCGGATCTCGTGGCGCGGGCTCCCACCGAGACCTCGGAAGACCCGGTGTGGTGAGGTCGAGACCGTTCACGTCGATCGCGCGCGCGGCGTCGCCGATGTCCTGATCTACATCGAGCAGGTCAAGGTCGGGCGGCCGTGGCCCTCCGATAACCGATCTGCCACTGTCGGTGGCGCGATCGCGAAGCGTGGATGCGCGCTGCTGCCGACCACGCAGATCGTGACGCCACTCCCCGCGGCGGTCACGGTCGACGGGGACACCGCCGCCATGAAGCTGCGGATCACGCCGCCGCTGCCGCACGCACCGCAAACCTACGACCTCCAGGAAGCGGGCCGGGTCGGGTTCGCGGCGCCGTTCGGGATCACGCGGATCGAGTCGGTCGACCGGGACATCGGCGCAGCCTGGGTGCTCGGCCTCGACGCTCCCTACTACGCGATCACCGACGATCACGGTCGCTTCCGCATCGACGAGCTCGCCCCCGGAACCTACGACGTCACGATCTGGCACGCGCCTCTGCCCACCTCGAACCACGAGCTCGAGTACGGATCGCCGATCGTCGTGCATCGCCGGGTGACGATTCCGAAGTCGTCTCCGAACAAGACACCGCGACCGGTTCGGCTCGATGTCGCGATCGGGCGCACGTAGCAGGCGCACCTCAACACCTCCACTCGTCGGGCTCGCAACGGACCAGCCCGTCGATACAGGCCGGATAGTCGACCGGATCACCCGAATATCCGTACGCGGCGGTCTCCGCCGTGATCGCGAGGTCGACGTTGCGCTCCACGAGGGTCGGTCGCCCCGGACGCTCGAGCATCGGCCGTGGTGGAACGGCCGGCACGAGTCGGCCGCGGGCGTCGAAGAACTGGACGTCGTGATCGGGCGTTATGGTGATCTCGAATCCGTATTCGTGCAGATAGCGATGGTGGTGACTGCAGAGCGCGACCAGATTCCCGATCCCGGTCTCCCCACCATCTGCCCAGTGCACGACGTGATGCCCCTCCAGGAACACGCGGTTCTGGCATCCCGGAAACCGGCACGTTCGATCCCGGCGCAACAGCGCTCGCTTCATCGCTCCCGGAATCGTCCGCCGCTTGCGACCGATCGAGATCGCAACACCGCGATGATCCTCGACTACCTCGGTAACCCCACAGTCACAGCCGAGACGTCGGGCGGAGGCGATCGAGACACACGTCCCGTCGCCGAGCACCGCGACTTCGACCGTGTCTCCGGAGCCGCCTTCTCGCGGCGAGGTCGGTGGGACGCCCGCGCGATCCTCGGTCGTGGTCGACGGCGGTTCCAGAGCGAGCGCGTTCGCAACAAATGTCTCCGATGCGAGCGACCCCATCGAGGTCGTCACGACGAGATCGATCGGTGCGCGTTGCTTCGAGGTCCCGCGAACCACGTCTTGGAAGATCTCGACCAGCGCATCGGCGCGTTCGAAGGCAGGTCGACGACGTCCGACCTCGGTGGCGGTCGCCTGCGCGACTTCGCGATCCGTACTGCCGATCGGTTCCGCGGAACCGCATTGTGCGGACTGGCACACCTCGAGACCCGTGCCGGTGGCTCCATCGTCACCACGAACCTCCACGTTCGGTCCACGCCGACATCGTCGTGCGCCGACACCATCGAGGGCATTCCAGATGATCGCGGCCTCCTCGGGATGAAGTCTCGCCGTGATCTCGACCATTCCATCGGCGGTGTCTCGCTTGGTCAGATATCTGCGCAGGAGATCGTCCTCGGGTCGAGCCTCGGCATCGTGGCGTCGAACTTGCGCGTACTGGCGGCAGATGCGCTCGAGTTGTGCCCCGGTCCCGTGACGCGCGTATTCGAGGAGGAGCTCCTGGTTCTCGGGCGTGGCCACACGGGTCATCGCACGCACCTTCGCGTAGGAGATCTCACCGCGGCGCAGCGCATCGTCGATCAGGGGAAGTGCCACGAGCGCGTGCGCGACCCGGACATGCTCGCGTGCCGTGCGCGCATCCCAGCCGACGCGATAGCTCAGCCACTGAGCGCACGAGCGAGCGCCCTGATGAAACCAGCCACCGGATTCGTCGAACGCACGGATATCGACCAGCAGCCGATGCGTGGCCGCATCGATGTGAGCGGCATGCTCCGCAATACGCTCGCCGAGCTCTTCCAGCTCTGACCTGTTCATTCAGAATCGATAATCGATCGGTATGACAATCGCGACCTCTACTAATGACGCCATACCGATCCCGCCGATCTCGCCGATCCCGCCGATCTCGCCGAGGGCGAGATCTTCGTCGGTAATCGCGGGGATCGCGCTCCTCGGATCGGCTCGTTGTCCGGTGTTGTCCGGCTGACGGACGCCTTGTCCGATATTCGGAATAGCCGGACAACGCGAATCCGCATTCCGCATGGTTGGAACGGCATCACACTTGCTCTCTCGCAGGGAGGCGTTCCTGGATGTGCGCCGAAAGGAGATTGCAGTGACGAAGCGAATGTTCAAGGTCCTGTCGATGATCCCGATCCGTGGCGGTGGCACGAAGTGGACTCGGATCGGCACCGGATTCACCAACAAGGATGACTCGGTCAACATCTACCTCGACTTCATCCCGAAGAACTTCGAGCTCCAGTTGCGCGAGTACGACGAGGAGGACGTCCGCAAACGCGACACGCCGTTCGCGCCCGGGCGTGCAGCACCTCCGGTGGAGAACCCGCCCGAGCTCACCAGCTCCCCACCCTTCTAGGACGGCAGCAAGTCCGTCGACGGCAACGCGGCGGCATGGCCCCTGCGTGCCGGGACTCGTTCGTCGGAACGACAACCGATTCCCTGTTCCTCGACCTCGCGACTCGCCTTCGTCCGGCATCGCCGCACGAGCGGTTCGCGATCGCTCACCAGAGAAAGGACTCGCCTTCGATGTCGACCATCTTCTCCAGACTGTCGCGTGCCCTCACACCGTTCCTCGCGATCGGTGCACTCCTGTTCGCGATGGGTGGCACCTGGTCCACCACGCCGCGTGTGCTCGCGGCGGGCCCCGCGCCGACCGGAACGCACGGTTCGCCCAGATCATCGAGCTCGGCCGACACCCCGAAGTCCGGGTCGGGGAGCTCCGGCGGTTCGGCGAAGCCTGCCGATCCACCCAAATCGGAAGCGTCACCGCCGCGAAAACGTCACGGGCTCGTCGGCAAGATCAACATCAACACCGCGACCGAGGACAAGTTCGTGCTGTTGCCGTCGATCGGCCCTGCAAAGGCCGACCGGATCGTGACGTGGCGAAAGCGCAACCACGGGTTCCGGCGGATCGCGGACCTACGGCGGGTGCGAGGCATCGGCTACCGCACGTTCAAGCGACTGGCCCCGTTCCTCGACGTCAAAGGAGAAACCACCCTCGCGCGACAGTGACGCCCTCGATCCGTGGCGTTCGCAGATGTTGCCGACCGGCGACTCGCGCTCCCTTCGGGTCGCCGGTCGGCATCTCTCGTGATTCCTACCGGCCGGCGGTCTTGCCCCTCCTCGGGCCGCCGGTCGGTGACTTCTTCGTTACCGTGTTTTCAGCCGTGTTTTCGCGGTCGCCTGCTTGCGACCGACGAGCCGGCCCTGGAGGTAGATCTTGGTGTTCGCCAGCGTCGTCGAGCTCGAGAACAGTGCCGCGGTCTCGGCCTTCCACCGCGGTTCGCTCAGCGTCAGTCGTTCGAGGTTCGCCAGATGGGGCGAGCTGGAGAGAGCTACCGCACCTTTCTGTCCCATCCGGTTGTGGCCAGCCTCGAGCGAAGTGAGATGGGCGAACGCCTCGCAGTCGGCGATCGCTCGAGCACCGGCGTCGGCGAACCCGTTGCGCTCGAGCCGCAGTCTGCGCAGCGAGGGCAAGGCGAGCGCGCGGCATAGCGCCTGGACTCCACCCGCGCCTAGCTTGCACTTCTCGAGCTCGAGCTCGCGCAGGTGGGCGAGCGTTGGCGACGACACCAGCCTCGCGATCGCCCGATCGTCGAACGCGATGCTCGACACCACCAACTCCTCCAGGCCCGCAAACGCCGGAGCGTCGAGCGCGTCGGCGAGAGCGTTTCCATCGATCGGGTTGTGTGCGAGGTCGAGGCGACGCAAGCGCCAAGGCCCCTGGCCGAGCGCGCCCACGCCGGAGGCGGTGATGCGGTTGGAGTCGACGACGAGCGACTCCACGCGTTCGAGGTGCGGCACGTGCGCGAGCATCGCGGCACCCTCGTCGTCGAGCACCAGCCCGCCGTCGCCGGCTTCGTACAGGCCCGCGCCGTCGCCCCACACCGACAGGTGCAGCTCGAGATCGCGGAGGCCTTGGAGCTGCGAACACGCGGCGAGCTCGCGCACGACGGCATTTCCGCCGCCACCGAGATCGAGACGAAGCGCGCGCAACCGGGCCAGCTCGGGGACGTCGACGACCGCACCGAGCCGGGGGCGCGGGATCGGTGCCGTCAACGCGATCGCCGCGCTCAGCCGCAGGCGACGAAGAAGAGGTGCGCGCGTCCACAGCGCCCTCAGATGCGGACCGCAATCGAGGGTCACCTGTGCCTCTTCGACGAGCCCGCGATGGAGCTCGAACTTGTGGGGCAACAACGTGTTCGACGGCGGCAACACCTCGCGTACCGGCGCGAGCCACTCGTCGAGGTGCGCACCGAGCAGCTTGTTTTCCGCGATCCGGATCGCGCGACGGCGTTCGGCGTCGGGGTCCGCCGCGAGCTGGCACTGCAGCTGGATCAGCTCGCCGCGTGGATCCCCTCGCCCCTGCAGCCAATCCGCGTACACCAGCCGGGGTGCATCGTCGTCGGGTGCCTCGACGATCGCGGCCAACAAGGACGCTTCGACGGTCTCGTTCGGCGGTTCGGGCATGGTGAGCGGCGAGTCCGGATCGATCTCGAGATTTCGCGACCGAGTATGCATCGGTCGTGCGAGTCGTGCGTCCTGGTGTCACCGCGACGGACTATCCTCGTGCCGTGGTGAAGAGCAGATTTCGATGGGGCGCGCTGGGGCTGGCCGCCGGGGGGACGGCCCTCGCGACGCTGGGATTTCTGTCGACCTGGATCGCGACGCCGGGGATCCACGATCGGGACGTCATCGGATACATCGATCGGGTCGTACTCGGCTGGGGTTGGTTCTTCATCGCGATCGCGATCGTCGGCGTGACGTTCGCGATGCTGGTCGGGGCACGCCGCAACTACCTGCCACCGCCGGTGATGAGCTTCGTGGTCGCGACGCTCGGTGCAGGTGCGTTGCTGTCGGCGATTCACGCGACCGTGACGCTCGGGCACCTGCGCGCGGTCCCGGAGCGGTGGCAGCGGAGCATGTTCGAGCTCGGGGATGGCACCGACGGCACGCCACTCGATGTCACGTGGTCGCCGATCCTGACGATCGCCGGCTTCGCACTGCAAACCGCCGGCAGCCTGTGGCTGGGTCTGTTCGCGCGAGGACGCCGCCGCGCGCAAGCGGCCGAACGTGCGCGTGTCGATCGCGCGTACGCGGCGCAGGTCGGGGACGTGGTGGTTCCCGAGGAAGAACCGATTCCACGCTTGTAGTCCGCGGAGCGAACCCCGAGACCGAGACCGAGGCCGAGCCCGAGACCGCTGCCGAGACCGCGGCCGTGGCCGGAGGACGGTGGCGACCTGGCGACCACGTCGACGACGAGACCGAGTACAGTGGCGCCGTGACGACGCTGGCCGACGACGCGAAGCGGATCTGTGGAGAGCTGCTCCGGCTCGATACGACGAATCCACCGGGCAACGAACGGATCTGCGCGGAGGTCCTCGCACGCGAGCTCTCGGCAGTCGGCTACCGAACGGAGCTGCTCGAGGCCGAGCCGATGCGCACGAACCTCGTGGTCCGCCGACAGGGAACGGGCAAGTTGCCGCCGCTGCTGCTGACGGCACACCTCGATGTCGTGGAAGCGGATCCGACGAAGTGGCGACGGCCGCCGTTCTCGGGCGAGGAGTTCGAGGGGTGTCTGTGGGGACGCGGCGCCATCGACATGAAGAACATGGCCTCCATGTGCACGGCGATCATGAAGCGGCTCGCGACCGATCGCACCGAGCTCGCGCGCGACGTGATCTTCGCGGCGGTCGCGGACGAGGAAGCGGGTTGCGATCTGGGCTCGCGGTTCCTGGTCGAGCAACACCGCGACCTGGTGGAGGCGGAGTACGCGATCGGCGAGTCGGGCGGCTTCTCGCTCCACCTCGGCGACACCACGTTCTATCCGATCCAGGTCGCCGAGAAGGGGTTCTGCTGGGTGCGCGCCCGCGTGGTCGGCGAGCCCGGCCACGGATCGATGCCGCGCCACGACAGCGCGGTGACTCGTCTCGGCGAGGCACTGACGAATCTCGGGCGTGCCCGATTGCCGGTGCACGCCACACCGTATGTCGAGCGATTCCTCGACGCGTTGCGCGCCCGCCAGCCGGCGCTGGTGCAGCCGTTACTGAAGCTGGTGGCGCGGCCGCAGCTGCTCGCGCGGATCGCACGGCTGGTGCCGGGCGCATCGATCGCGCGCAGCTTCTCGGCGCTGCTGTCGAATACCGCCGCGGCCACCGTGGTGCGCGCCGGCGCGAAGACCAACGTGATCCCGGGGCTGGCGGAGTTCGAGATCGACGGGCGCACGCTTCCGGGTCAGACCGACGAGGACCTGCTGCGCGAGCTGCGCTCGGTTCTCGGCGAGGGCGTCGAGCTCGAGATCATGAAGTCGTGCCCGCCCGTCGTGACCGAGCCGGCCGAGTCGCCGCTGTTCGACCTGATCGAGAGCGAGATCAAGAACCGCGAACCGGAGTCGGTCGTCGTCCCCTACATGATCCCGGGGTTCACCGACGCGAAGTACTTCTCGCGGATGGGCGCCCGCTGGTACGGCTTCTCGCCGGTGAAGATCGAGCGCGACTCCGGCATCCGGTTCGCCGACATGTTCCACGGCCACGACGAGCGCGTGCCGGTGGCCGGGCTGGCGTGGGGCGTCGAGGTACTCGACGCGGTCGTGCGCGGGATCTCGCGCGCTTCCTAGGCGCCCTCGATCGCGAGCGCGCGCCGAAGACTCGAACGGCTGCTCGAACGACTGCGGCCGACCGATCGTGATCGCTCGCGGCCCCAGCGACCTTCGCGATCAGCTCGCGAGGAACTTCCAGGCGAGATCCGGGTGGCTCATCAGACGCGCGGTGGCGGCGTCGAGGCTGGCCTTGGTGTTCTTGACGATCATCCGGTCGACCACGCGGTACCGCGCACGAAGCCGCGCATCTTCGCGCTCGCGCATCCCGCGATCGACGATCCGCGGCGGGCGCACCATCACGGGCTCCTCGACGACCGGCATGAACGGCTCCTGGATCGCCGCGATCTCGTCCTGGGTGAGCCCCGAGGTCAGGATCCAGTCCATCAGCGGGCCCTGCTCGACGTCGGCGAGCCGGATGAAGTTGCTCTGCTCGGCGACGCGCTCGACGAGCTTGATCTGACCCGAAGCGCGGATGATCGTGGCCGCGGCGCAGTAGTGCCCCTGCTCGTCGTGCCACACGTTGAGCTTGCCCTTCGCGTAGGTGTTGCTCGGAAACACGCCGGCCTTCTGGTACGCGCGGAACCGCTGCAGGTTGAGGCGGCGGGTGGCGGCGAGCTTCGCGCGGATCTGCGCGCGGTCGAGCGCCACCGGAACGATGTAGTCGGCGGGCGCGCCGGCGCCGGGAGGCGGTTGCGAGAACCGATGTGCGGGAACGGGACGCTCGGCCGGGGCGGGAGGCTCGGCGGCACGATCCGCCGAAGCAGCGGTGGTGAACGCGGTGAACCGTACAAGAGAAGCGACGATCAGCAGACGGGACATGATTCCTCGATGAACAACCGTGGTGGGTGGATGCGGTTATCAACGCAGCGCCCAGCCGGCCGGTCTATCTCGCCGCGAGCGAGGCAACGCGCGAGAATCAATCGACCGGAAGGTCGTCGATCGGGCCGGCGGGCATGTTGTCGAGGTGGCGGAGCGGCAGCAGGAACAGTGGTGCGATCAGGCCGATGCAGACGCCCACCCACACGGCGACCGGAGTGCCGGCGAATTCAGCGATGATGCCTGCGGCGAGCGCACCGATCGGGAGCAGGCCCGACGTGAACACGTGGATCGCGGCATTGGCCCGGCCGAGCACGCGGTGAGGAAGCACGGTCTGGCGCAACGTCACGGCCTGGATCACGAACGCGACCGAGAACCCGTCGCCGAGGAGCTGGTGCGCCGCGAGGAAGCCGAGCGCGATCGCGAACGAGCCACCCGTCAGCGATGTACCGGCGAGCGGGATCAACAGCTGGAACACCAGCGACAGCGCCGACATCGTGATCATCGCGCGCCCGAGTCCGAGCGCCGCGACGAACCGGCGCGACAGCATCGAACCGGCGAGCGAGCCGACACCACCCATCGCCACGATCACGCCGAACGTGGTCTCCGACAGCCCGAGCTCGCGGATGCAGAACAGCGTGTAGAGCGCCATGAAGAAGCCGCCCGAGATCGACCACACCATGTGCGACAGCACGATCGGACGCACGATCGGATGACCGAACACCGCGCGCAGCCCGACCCGGAGATCGTGACCGGGCCGCGACGCCGACATCGAGGCCGACATGGTGGGGACGGGCGTGTCCTCGACGGCACGGATCGCGCCGAGCCGGAGCGCCGACCACAGATAGCTGGCCGCATCGACGGCAACCGCGAGTGGCGCACCGAACAGCGCGATCAGCCCGCCGGCGCTCGCCGGTCCGGTGATCTCGGCGACCGCTTCGGTGGCCTCGAGCTTGGCGTTGCCGTCGCCGAGCTGTTCGCGCGCGATCAGCGTGGGCAAGTAGGCGACGTCGGTGATCTGGAACAGCGCGGTCCCCGCCCCGACGATCGCGCCGACGACGATCACGTGGGCCATCGACAGCGAGCCGAGCAGCCACGCGATCGTCAACGAACCCACGCCGACGGCGCGCGCGAGGTCGGCCCAGATCAGGATCGCCCGCTTGCGACTCCGATCGACGACACCACCGGCGAGCAGCCCGACCACGATGCCGGGCGCGAGCTGCAGCACCATGAGCAGGCTGACCACGACCTCGGCCTGGTCGAGCGTGGCGACCGCGATGATCGGCAACGCGGTACGCGTGATCCGCGAACCGAACGCGCTGATCGCCTGAGCCGACCACAGCCGCATGAAATCGGCGTGGCCCCACAGGCCGGAACGGGACATCGCGAGAATGCTACCCGCGGCGCCGTGCGGTGTCAGCGCGCCGGGAATGCTACCGGCGGCACGCGCATCAGCGTAGTGGGACGATCACGGCCGAGCCGAGGCCACTATCGGCGGCCAGTCGCAGGACCTTGGTCGACCCGCCCTGCGAGGCGTGGATGACGGACGGCTCGCGCATGTACGCCATGAACAGCCCGCTCGCGGTCGTGGTCGCCGATTGCACCGCCTCGAGTCGATTTCCGGTGCCGCGGTTGGCGTACACGATGGTGCCGCGCGACGAATCGATCTCGACGGTGGCCCCCTCGACGGGCGCCTTCGTCGTGCTGTCCCACACGATCCCGAACACCACCGACGGGTACTCGCTGGCGATATCGCCATCGATCGAATCGAGCGCGGCTTCGATGCGGATCATCGGCACCGTGATGTCGCCCGGGTCCCCGCAGATCGTCGGGCTGGCGGGATACACACAGCTGGCCGACAGCTGCGGCTCGAACGACGACACGGCCAGACACGACGTCGGCTCGGTGTTTCCCCACGCCGGGATCGTTGCCGCACCGTCGGCGAACGACGTCACCTGGACGCCGGTGTCGATCGCCGAGGTCCAGCCGATGGTGGTGTAGTTGGTCGGGTGGATCGTCCCGACCCATAGATCGACCATGCCGGCTGGGGTGTTGCACACCGGATCGGTACCCGGCGGACTATCGATCCAGTCGAGGAAGTCGATCGTGCGGATGTTGTACTCGGCCGTGGTCTGGATGGTCTGGCAATCGAGGCTGCCCTCGGCGCGCAGCGGCAGGGTGTCGGCGCCGGGCGTGTAGTCGCCCCCGGCGTAGAACACGGTGGTCCCGCGACCGCACTGATCGACCGAGCCACCGGAGAGAGCGCGGAGCGCGACCCCGAAGAAGTCGTTCGGGATGTCGATCTCGAACTGCCCGCGCACCTGGTTCTCGACATCGAGCACCGAGCTCGGATTGTCGACCGCGACGCAGTCGTCGTTGTAGAAGTCGCTGTCGCTATCGGCGATCAGCTGCACGGTGTCCACGCACGACACGTCGAGGCCTGACGTGCTGTCGTCGATCACGAGGTCGATATCGACGCTCTTCGCTCCGCAGCCCGCGGCGAGCGCCAGCAAGATCGACGTGGTGATCGCGGTAGGCATCAGAACCTCACCACCGTGGGCTCGCGGGTCATGTAGCGGTACCCGAAGTAGCTGCCACCCGCGAGCGCGGCGACGCCGACCCACACGTACCAGCGTTCGTACCAGCGCTGATGGTGCTGGCGCTCGACCACCATGATGCTGTTCGGCGACATCATGGTGTCGGGATCGAGCGCGGCGACGACCTTGCGGGCGATCGTGGTGGCGGCTGCCTGGTTGTCGAAGTCGAGCGGCTTGGAGACCTTCTTCCGCTTGACGTCGTAGACGCGCATCGTGAACTCGTCGTGGGAGCCATCCTCGATCACGAGGAAATGGGTGGCACCGTTGGCGTACTTCGACAGCGAACGCGTACGGCGGAGCCGCGCCTTGCCGGCCGGCGCGGCCACGGCGCGCTCGATCAGCCGGCCGAGCTTGTCGGACCGGCTCTCGCGCTCGAGCGCGATCTCGAGGCGGTAGACCTTGCCGGGCTTGATGTCGACCATCTCGGCATAGCTCGCGTGCTTGTGCGCGCTGATCGTGACCAGGTGGTATCCGGTGCGCAGCTTGATCTTGCCGTGCGCCCGACGCGGCCGACCGTCGTCGATCCGGACCCTCGCGTCGGCGGGCTCGACCGAGACGGCGAGCCGGCCGTGCTCGTCGACCTCCTCGCGCGCACGCTTCACGAGCGGACGGATCTGCGGGCTGGTGAGGCCCTTGTCCGGGGTCCATGCCGGGTTGAGTCGCACCGCAGCGCGGAACCAGCGGACGGCGTCGCGGTGATCGTCCTTGCCTGCGGCGATGAAGCCGCGCCACTGCGCGAGCTCGGCGAGTGCGGGAACCGGGTCACCACCGCTCACGTTGCGGAGGATCCGCGTTTCATCCGTGCGCACCAGGTCGAGCGCGTGCTCGAAATCGAAGTTGAGATAGGCGTTGCGAATCTCGTCGACGTCACCGACGAGGACGTTGGCGCCGGCGAGCGCGTTCTCGACGTTGGTCGGCAGGTCGACCAGCATGTTGCGGGATTCGAGCACGCGCTTGACGCGCGTCATCCGACCGGTGTTGCCGAGGCGCGAGCTCGCGTTGAGGATCACGACCTGCTCGCCGGACTTGGTGTCGGGGGTGACGTCGACCTCGTCATCGTCGTCGTCGATCGCGACCCGCGGTCCGGCGAACGCCGGCGAGGCCACGGCCAGGATCCACGCTCCGAGGAAGATCCGAGCCATCGCCCCCACGGCGGCCCGATCGTTTCGGGACGACGTCAGAAGTCCTCCAGCATGTTCACGCTCAGGGAGGACGTCCGGTTCGACTCGATCGTTACCCACTTGACGATCGTGTTGAACGGCTGCTGCCCGTTCTTGAGCACGACGCGGTACTTGCCGGGCCGGAGCTCGAACCGGGCACCGGGCGTCGGGTGGTGCTGGCCGTTGACGTAGACCTCGGACCACGGCGCCGACTGCACCCGGAGGTACCCCACGGGCTTGCGAACCGGGCGGCGCCGAATCACCGCCGGCTTGCGGATCTGGGCCTTGGCAGCGGTCGCCTGGGTGTCGGTCGTCTGGGTGTCGGTCGCCTGGGTGTCGGTCGCCTGGGTGTCGGTCGCGTCCGTCGCCGAGTCGGTGGCCTTGGTATCGGTATCCGTCGCCGCCTCGGTCGCCGCGGAATCGGGGGAGTCGGAATCGGGGGAGGTCGAGTCGATCGCGGGCGCGCTCTGCCGATCCGAGGCCGCAACCGGAGCTTGCTCGATCGGATCGACCGTGGGCGGCGGCGTGGCCGTCGTGGTTCCGAGATCCGGCGTGGGCACCGGGACCGACGAGTCGTGCGCGATCATCACCGCAGCGACCACGCCGATCACCGCGGCGAGGAACAGCACGATGATCGTCCACTTCGTGTTGCGGGCCTCCGGAACGACCAGGCCGACGTGGTGCGAGTGCGCGGTGTGTCCGCCGACCACGCTGTTCAGATCTTGGCCGGGCGCCAGCGCCTCCGACAGCTTGAACGGAGGCATCGGAGTGCCGTCGGCCCGCAGCAGCGGCGGCAGCTCCATCATCGCCGCGGCCTTCATGACCTCGTCGGTGAGAAACGCGGTGGTCCGCGCGCCCGAGTCGGTGCCCGGCACCATCGAGGGCGGAGCCGGGGTCGCGCGCGGCGCTCGCGTCAGCGGCTCGATCGACGACGGATCGAGCGACATCGACGCCGATGCCGATGCCGATGCCGAGTATTCGCTGATGCTCCCGGCCTCCGAGAGTTGCGACACCAGGCTCATGCTCCGCGACAGATCGCTCTGCGACCGACGCGAACGCCGGACCGGCGTGAGCTCGCGGATCAGCGAGCTCGTCGCGATCGTGACCGGTCGATCGGTGACCATCGTGCGCGAGGGCGCCACGGCCGCCTGCGGGTTGCACTCGCGGATCGCGTGCGCGAGATCGGAGGCTCCCTCGCGCCACTGGTTGGTAAACCGCTCCTCGACGAGCGCGTCGATCAGCTGCTGCATCCCGCGATAGCGATCCCGCGGATCGTGGGCCAACGCCCGCATGCAGATCGCGTCGATGCCGGCCGGCACCGTGGGTCGCACGACGCGCGGCGGGATCACGCGAAGCGGGGCGCTGTCGCGTTCCTCGGCGGTGACCTGACGCCCGAACGGATGTGCCCCGCAGATCAGCTCGTACAGCACGACGCCGAGCGCGAACACGTCCGACCGTGGCGTCAGCGGCTCGCCGCGCGCCTGCTCCGGTGCCATGTACGCCCACTTGCCTTCGACCACGCCGTGGCCGCTGTTCTCGCGACGCGCGATCCCGAAGTCGGCGACCCGCACCTCACCCGAGGTCGAGAGCAGGATGTTGGAGGGACTGATATCGGCGTGGATGATCGCGCCATCGGGGCGGTTGTGGGCGAACGCGAGCCCCGCAGCGGCGGACTGCACGACATACGTGGCGATGGCGAGCGACACGCCCCGCCGACCGCGCGACTTGAGGAGCTGCCGGAGCGAGGGCCCGTCGACGTACTCCATGACGAGGAACACGTCGTCGCCGTCACGAGCGAGATCGAGAACGCTCACGATGTTCCCGTGCTGCACGCCGACCAGCAGCTTCGCTTCCTCGATCAGGCGATCGACGAACACGTCGTCGTTCGCGAGCTCCGGGAGCAACCGCTTGATCGCGACCGGCTTCTGGAATCCGTGGTCCCCGATCGAGTGACCCGAGAACACCTCCGCCATGCCACCACGGCCCAGCAGCTCGCCCAGGACATAGCGTCCTCCGGCTCGCCGACTGGCTTTGCTCGTGGAGGGGCGCACCCCTCCTGTTGTCGTGGTCCCGGCCACGAACAGGGAAGGCTGCAAGCGATGTACCGTGGCCAACCGATCGTACAAACTCGGTGTTTTCGCGGTCGTCACCGGCCTGGAGGGTCGAGTCGTGGGCCGTGATCGGGGGGCTCCCTCACCGCCATGGGGAGGGGGAACCCGACATGACAGCACACGTCAGGTCATGAAGGGGTAGGCACGCGATTGGCTTACGTGGCCGAGTTGTGAACGCTTTTGCGCGAACTGGACTGGTCCTTCCCCGGTTCGAGCCCCTAGTGTCGCAGCCGGTCATGGAAACGCCGTCGGCCGAAAGTCAGCGCGTGTTTGCTCCCGGCATCCTCGCGGATCGGGTCGCGATCATCACCGGAGGAGGGAGCGGCATCGGACTCGCGACCGCTCGCGAGATGGCCCGGCTCGGTGCTCGCGTGGCGTTATGCGGACGCACCGCGGCCAAGCTCGAGAGCGCGATCGAACAGCTCGCGAGCGACGGCATCGCGCGAGACCGCGTCCTCGCACGCACGTGCGATATCCGCGAGCCCGCGCAGGTCGAGGACTTCGTGCGCGCGGCGATCGACGCGTTCGGTCGGATCGACATCCTGGTCAACAACGCCGGCGGTCAGTTCCCATCGCCGGCACAAGCGATCTCGCCGAACGGGTTTGCCGCGGTGATCAAGAACAACCTGGTCGGAACCTTCCACGTCACGCGCGAGGTCGCGAACCAGTGGATGATCCCCCAGCGCGGCGGTCGCGTGATCAACGTGATCGCGAACATCTATCGCGGCTTTCCCGGCATGGTGCACACGGGTGCCGCGCGCGCGGGCGTCGAGAACATGACGATGACGCTCGCCGTCGAGTGGGCGCAGTTCGGGATCCTCGTCAACGCGATCGCGCCCGGCGTGATTCACTCGTCGGGTACCGCGCAGTATCCGAAACAGATCCTCGAGCGCGCGATCGAACAGACGCCGGTCAAGCGCGCCGGAACGTGCGAGGAGGTCGCCGCCGCGATCGTGTTCTTGGCGTCACCCGCCGCGCAGTTCTTCACGGGAGCCACGTTGCGCCTCGACGGTGGACAAGCATTGTGGGGAAACACGTGGGAAATTCCGTGACGAACTGGGCGCGAATCGGGAATTGATACGAGACCAACACGGTTGCCGCGCGAGATGAGGAAGGGCATTGCCGTCGTGTGTGTTGTCGCGGTGTTGGGCATCGCGATCTGGTGGTTGCGCAAGGACCGTGGGAGCGACACGCCTGCGACGCCGGAGCTGACTCAGTCGGGTTCCGGTTCGTCGTCGCACGGGCACGACGCCGACGAGCCATCGACGACGGCAACGCTCGCCGTCAGCGTGCGCGACGAGAAGGGACCGATCGCGCACGCGCGCGTGCGGATCGCGCCCGAGGGCGGTGACGTGACGGTGGTCGAGACCGACACCAACGGGACGACGACGATCGACTCGCTCGCCGCCGGCAAGTACGCGGTGAGCGCCTCGGCGTCCGGTCACGAGCCCGCCGCCGATCACGTCGAGCTCGAGAGCGGAGAAGCCAGAAAGCTCGCGCTGGTGCTCGCCTCGGGTGGACAGACACTTTCGGGCACGGTCACGGATGCCAGCGGTGGTGGTGGTGGTCCGATCGCCGGCGTCCGGATCGACGCCGCGAAGCTCGGTGGGATGGCGCGCCCCGGCGCCGCGATCGCCACCACGTTCACCGATGCCGACGGGCACTACGCGATGACGGTGCCCGAGGGTCACCTGCTCGTCGCCGCGCGCAGCCTCGATTACGCGGCGCAATCACGCTACGTCGAGGTCGGTCCCAAGGGTGCGACCGCTGATTTCGCGCTGGTCCCCGGCGGCGTGATCGAAGGTGTGGTGCTCGACGATCGATCGAAGCAACCCGTGTCCGGCGCGATGGTGTCGGCGCGTCGCGACAGCGCGTCGATCATGCTCGCCGAGCGTGGCGTGCGCGTGGTGACCACGCGCGGTGACGGTCGGTTCCGGATCACCGGCCTCCGTCCCGGAGCGTACGAGCTCGGTGCCACCGCCAAGCAGCGCCGCACGCGGGTCCCGACGCAGATCGGCCTCGGCGTCGCGGAGCAGATCACCGACGTCGAGCTGCTCGTCGGCACCACGCCGGTCGTGCGCGGCAAGGTGATCGACGAGACCAAGGCGCCGGTAGCCAACGCGACGATCCGACCGATGGACGGGGCGGGTGGGAATGGAAGTGAAGTAACCTCCGACGACAAGGGCGCGTTCGCCATCTCCGGACTATCGCCCGGCTCGCACGTGCTGTTCGCCACCTCCGATACGCACCTGATGGCGCGCCCGGCGACCTTCGAGCTCGCCGACAAGGATCTCGACGGCGTGGTGATCGAGATGAAGCGCGGCGGTCGCGTCGTCGGTCACGTCGAGCCGCGCCAGGCGGACTGCGCGGTCGAGCTGGAGCCGGTCGCGACGCCGGGCCCGATGATGATGCTGTCGATGATCGCACCCGTCACCACCAAGGCCGATGGCACGTTCGAGCTCGGTCCGATCGCACCCGGCAAGCTCTCGCTCTCGGCGCGATGCGCGAGCGGTGATCAGGGCACGCTGGTCACGCCCTGGGATCGCACCTCGCCCGAGCTCGTGCTCGCGGTGTCACCCGGTGCATCGATCGCCGGCAAGGTGATCGACGGCAACGGCAAGCCCGTCGAGGGCGTCACCGTGATGGCGTCGCCGCAGGGACCGTCGTCGCGCACGACGATCGTCAACGGGCTCGTCACCAGCGGGATCCAGGGCGTGACCGGCGCGGCCGGAACCTACGAGCTACGCGGCCTCGCGCCCGGCAAGTACCGGATGGGCGCGCTCGATCGCGGGCGACCGATGCGGCTGCGCAAGGAGCCGCCGACAGTCGCGCTCGCCGCTGCCCAGCACCAGACCGGCGTCGACCTCGCGGTCGATCGTCCCGACGGCGTGATCAAGGGCCTCGTGGTCGGCCCCGACGGCAAGCCGCTCGCCGACGCGTGGGTGTCGGTCAACCAGGATCTCGACGCGTTGATCGAGAGCGCGATGGGAGGCCACCGCGGGCCTCGTGGTCCCGGCCCGGGTGGGAAGCCCGCCGGCGCCGGTGGACCCGGTGGACCGGACGGGGCCGACGGACCGAGCGAGTCGCGCATGATCACCGTCACCGAGAGCGACGACGGTCAGGGCGGCGCGGCCGGCGGCTATCCACCCGTGCTGACCGACGCGCAGGGTCGCTTCGCGATCACCGGCCTGCCCCACCTCGAGTTCGGCGTGATCGCCGAGGCGCAGGGCGGCAAGCTGCGCGGACGCGCCGCCGCGGTGACCCCCGATGCCGAGATCACGATCAAGGCCCTCGGGGTGACCTCGCTATCGGGCACCGTGCGCGGACCGCACGGTCCCGCGACCCTGTTCACCGTCGAGCTCGACGGCCCGACCCGCACGCAGCGGTCGTTCACCGACGGAACGTTCTCGCTCGGCCGCGTCGATCCCGGCGACTACACGGTGCACGTGCGATCGAGCGAGGGGAACGGCGAGGCCAAGGTCACCGTCGTCCCCGACACGCCGGCCACGGTCGACATCGCGCTGGTCGCGAATGCGGTGGTGATCGGGACGGTCGTCGACGAGCAGAGCAAGCCGGTGCCGAACGTTCCGGTGGTGGTCGTCGACGACGCCGGCGACGGGCAGGTTCAGGTTTCGATCGAGGGCCCGCCACCGACCACCGGTCCCGACGGAACGTTTCGCATCGAGCGAAAGGCGGGTCGCGGCATGCTCGTCGTCATGACGGGCCCGAAACCCGTGACCAAACCGGGCCTCGTGCTCGAAGCCGGCAAGACCTTGGATGCCGGCACGATCCAGATCGAGTCGAGGGAACCGTGAGAACCATGAGGTGATACCCTCGGCTCGTGATGTCGACGGATCGCCTTCGGGTCCTGCTGCTCGCGCTGGCGTCGCTGGCGATGATGGTCGGGGCACTGGTCATCGTGGACTGGTTCGTCCTCGAGATTCCGGGGCTCGCGTCGATGGGGGTCGGCGAGATCTCGGTCGACCTGCGCAGCGTCCACGCGTGTAACGGCGCCGGGGTGTGTGGCAGCGCACCGATCGCGGGCCTCTATCACATGTTCGCGGTCGGCGCGTTCTGGGGTGGCTGGCTGCTGTGCGCGCTCGTCGTGCTCCAGGCCGGCTCGCGCCTGGTGCTCGAGCAGACCAACCCGTCGCTCAACTGGGCCGCGTACTCGATCGGGATCCTCGTGATCGTGTGCTCGTTCATGGCCGCCTATGTCGCCAAGCCCGATCCCTCGGGTGCCGCCGCGGCGCTCGGCCAGCTCACCGTCACCCGCACCTTCGCTCCGCTCGCGATGCTGATCGGCGCGTTCCTCGGGATGATGTCCGTGCACTACGCGACCACCGACAGCATGTCGACGACGATGGATACGCCCCGTCTCGGTACGCCGCCGGAGCAGCTCCCCGGTCCGCTGCCGACGGCTCGAGCGCGTCGCTCGACGATCGATCCGTCACCGGCCGGAGCCGACACGGCGGGTCCCGCTGGCCTCGCCGCATCGGCCCCGGCGCCGGCGCCGGCCGAGCCGATCGATCCGGCACGACACCGCATCAGCGGCTCGATCAGCCCGGTTCCCGATCAGTTGAAGGGCAAGCTCGCGTTCGCGACGCTCACCGCCGAGCTCGGCCCGGCGGGGATCGATGCGCGACGCGAGGACGGCAAGACCGTGCTCGTGATGTGGCGCGATGTCGTCGGCGTGGTGGCGCGCAAACTCCCTCCCGAACACGACGGTGCATCGTTCGTCGACGTGGTCTCGACCGCCGGGTCGACCTTGCGTCTGTTGCCGTGGACGCGGATCTCCGGCGAGACGATCGCCGGCACCACCGACACCACGCGCGCACTCTCGTTCCTCGACCTCGCGATCGAACGCTGCCCGAACATCACGCTCGATGGCGCGACCCGAAAGTTCGTCGAGCAACGCGGCGAGCCCGCGCAGCTACCGAGCGCCGACATGCTGGCGGCGCACGACTCGCGACTCGCCTGAGATAGCTACTTGGATGCTTTGGGCGGCGCGACGCCGTTCGGTTGCGACGGATCGAACTCGGCCTTCGAGACCGGCAGCCCGCGCAGCACCAGCGTGAGCACCGTGCCCGCTCCGCCGGCGAGGTACGGCTTGGGGAGAAACAAGAAGTAGTTCTTGGTGCCGTCCTCGGGCGCGGAACCGTGCGCTTGCGTCCCGGGGTTGCCGGTGCACATCCGCACGCGCTCGCCGGGATGGAGTACGAAGCCCGGATCGATGATGCCGAGCAGGGACTTCTTGGCCGACCCGCGACGGCCCACGGTCATGCCGCAACCGCGCGTGTTGAAGGGAGCCTTGCCGTCGTTCTCGAGGATCACCCACTCGGCGTTGAGCGCCTCCGCGTTTTCCGTAGCCTTGATCTCGACGAAGCGGATTCCCATAAGTCCGCGGACTTTACCCGTTTTCGTCTTGGCGATCTCGTTGCATTCGGGCCCGAACCGCCGATAATCGCGCCGATGGGCAAAGAGGTGATCCGGGTCGTCGCGGCCGTGATCGAGCACGACGGTCGCTACCTGATCACCCAGCGTAACGCCAACGCGGTACTCCCGCTGTTGTGGGAGTTTCCCGGAGGTCGCGTCGAACCCGAGGAGAGCGAGAGCGCCGCGCTACTGCGCGAGGTCCGGGGAAGGATCGGGGTCGAGGTTCAGGTCGGGGCCAAGCTCGGCGAGCACCTCCACGACTACACGACCTACCAGGTTCATCTCACGATGTACTCGTGCAAGCTCCCCGCCGAGGCGCGGCCCTACCCGGCCAACGTCGCCGACCTGCGCTGGGTGACGTCGCGCGAGTTCCTCGACTACGACTTCCCGCCCGCCGACGAGAAGACGATGTCGAAGCTGCTCGGTCTCGTCAGGAATTGAGCCGCGGACAGACCCGGACGCGCGTGCAGGTTCGCGTGTGATGCACGTCCGCAGCCTGGGACTGTCGACCGACCTCCAGTTGCTCGCGCTGCGCGGGACGATCGTCGATCGCGACGACTACCTCGTGGTCACCACGCCGGATGACCCCGGCTACTACTACGGCAACCTGCTGGTGTTTCCCGCACCGCCGCAGGTCGGCGAAGTCGCCTACTGGACGCGGCGGTTCGCCGAGGAGATCGGTCATCGTCCCGACATCCACCACGTCACGTTCGCGTGGGATGGCGTCACGGGCGATGTCGGCGCGCGCGAGGAGCTCGAGGCAGCGGGCTTTTCGATCCTGGTAATCCAGGCGATGACCGCTCCGACCCGGACCGTCGCCGCGCGACTCGCATGGGCACGGCTCGAACCGCCGATCGAGATCCGCGAGCTCGATCCCGACACGGTGCGAGCGACGGCCGACCTGGCGTTTGCCGACGCCGATCATCACGACGACGCGTTTCGCCAGTTCTTGCAGCGGCGGACCGCGTGGCAGAGCCGGCTGATCGCGCTCGGTAGCGGTCGATTCTGGGGAGCGTTCGACGGTGACATCCTGGTCGGCAGCCTCGGCCTGGTCTCGCTCGGCGAGATCGCGCGCTACCAGGACGTGCAGACCGCCGCGAGCCATCGCCGTCGCGGGATCGCGACCGCCCTGCTCGCCACCGCGGCGAACGCGATCGTCGAGACGCCGGCCGAGACCGTGGTGATCCAGGTCCTGCCCGATACGCCCGCGGCGAGCGTGTACCGACGCGCGGGGTTCTCCGCGATCGCGCGGCAAGCGTCGGCGTCTCGACATCCACCAGGCGGCTAGCGGCCGCCGATCGCTAGCTCGCGATCTTCGCGATCACGATCGTGATCAGCAGCGCGACACCGAGCGCACCGACGAACAGCAAGGCGAGCTTCCACGGTGGCAACGCGTGCGCGGGCCGGCGGGCCTCGGCGTCCCAATCGACATCGCCGTACGCGCCACCGACGGGAGATGCGAGATCCGCGGCGCGCGCCGGATCGAACGGCCCGCTATCGGGAATCGACGCGCGTCCCTTCGGTGGGCTCGGGAACACGGAGGCACCTGCCGCCATCTCCGCGCGGAGCTCGCGGCTCAGCACCGGGTAGCCACTCGGCCCGATCGGACCCGATGGTCCACCGCGCGGCACTCCACCCTGCGGTGTCGATGGAGGCGGACCGCCGGGACTCGGAATCGGTCCGCTCGGATTCGGCCCGCTCGGATTCGGCCCGCTCGGATTCGGGCCGGTCGAGCCGGGAATCGGTCCGCTCGGATTCGGTCTCGGCGATCCCTGTGCGTGCGGTGCCCCACCCGGAGGTTGCGGACTCTGCGGCGGACCGGCCTGCGGGAGCGGAGGCACCGAGTGCGGACGTGCTCCCGCCGGCACCGGCGCGCTGACGCGAACACCGTTGACGCTCGGTACGTCCATCGCGAGATTGGTGCGTCCCAGCGGATCGACGCGCGCCTGATCGATCGGCGGTGCCGCTCTGGTGGGAGCGAGCTCGGGCGACGAGCTCTCGTCCTCGTCGACGATCATCGTCGGCAGGTTGGCGTGGTCGGGGAACTTGCCCGACGACGGGCGCGGAGGATCGACCGTCGCCGGCAGCGGACCGGTCGGAGGTGCCGGCAGGGGCAACGCTCCCGATGGCGGCGGCGGCGGACGGTTCGGCAGCTGCGGTGGGCGCGGCGAGTCCTGCGGCGCGAGCTGTGTCGGCACGAGCGCCGGCAACGGTGTCTTCTTGCGCAGCGCGCTCGTGGGTCTCGACTTCATCAACTCCGGCGGCGGCGTCTTCTGCTTCGCCACCACCTCGTTGAGCTGGTCGATCTGCTCGAGCGGGTTCTCCTGGATCCGCGTGCGGTCGGCTGGAATCTCGTCGGCATCGGCGTCATCGCCGATCTCGCCCGAGACGCCCTCGAGCACGTTGCCCTCCTCGACGAGATCCATCGAGTCGAGCGAGTCCGTTCCGCTCGATGCCCGGTCCCCGCCGGACATCTTGCCGCCGAGGTCGACGGTCTCGTTGCGCCGGCGGTCCTCCTCCTCTTCCCATCCCGAGTCGGATGGCTGGGATTCGCGCCCGGAGATCAGCTCGCGCATGCGCGCGCCGTGTTCCTCGATCTCCTGCCCGAAGTGCGCTTCGAAGAACCGCGAGACGTCTCCCGGGCCGGAGCCCTTGCCACGATGGTGCAGGTATCCGAGCAGCGCGTCGCCGAACGCCTCCGCCGTGGGATAGCGATCCTCCTTCTCCTTGGAGACCGCCTTCATGATGATCGGGTCGAGCGCCGGGTCGACCTCGACATTGCTCTTCGATGGTGGTTCCACCGCGCATTCGATCACCGCCTGATAGGTCTCGTACGGCGACGGCTTCTTGAACAACCGGCGTCCCGTCAACAGCTCGTGCGCGATCACGCCGAGCGCGAACACGTCGGTGCGGCGATCGACGTTGTTCGCGATGCACTGCTCGGGCGACATGTACGCGAACTTGCCCTTGATCGTTCCCGACTTCGTCTTGGTCTCGCGCATCTCGGCCTTGGCGATGCCGAAGTCGACGACCTTGACCACGCCTTCGAAGCTGATCACCAGGTTCTGGGGCGAGATGTCGCGGTGCACGATGTTGAGCGGTTTGCCGTTCGCCGCCTTCTCGTGCGCGTAATGCAAACCGGCGCTCGCCTGCGCCAGCATGTTGAGCACCATCGGAATCGGGATCCGTCCGCCCGGAAGTCGCTCGGACGCGCGCCGCACGATCATCGCCAGCGACAGGCCGGCGAGGAACTCCATGACCATGTAGTAGCGGCCCTCGTGCTCGCCGAGCTCCATCGTCTGGACGATGTTCGAGTGATCGAGGTGAGCCGCGAGCCTCGCCTCGTCGAGGAACATCTTCACGAACTCGGTGTCGTCCGCGAGGTGATCGTGGAGGCACTTGACCACCACGTACTTCTCGAACCCTGCCGCGCCGCCGATCCTCGCCAGGTAGATCTCGGCCGTGCCTCCGAGAGCGAGCAGGGCAAGGATCTCGTACTTGCCGAGACGCTTACCGAGCAGCGCCCCCGCGCCGGCCGGAATACCGGACATCCTAGGAGCTTACCCTGGATGCCTCGCGCCCATCGGCCGTTCGCGTCGATTCACGCGTGTGGGTGCAGCCGCGACGGCTACAGCTCCATGATTTCCTTCTCTTTGGCCTTCGCGATCTCGTCGACGCTGGCGACGTACTTGTCGGTCAGCTCTTGGATCTTCTTCTCGCCGGTCTTGCGCTCGTCCTCCGAGATCTCCTTGTCCTTCTCGGCTTCCTTGATCATGTCCATCGCGTCGCGGCGGGCGGCGCGCACCGCGACGCGCGCTTCCTCGGTCTGCTTGCCGACCGACTTCGCGAGATCCCTGCGACGCTCCTGGGTGAGCGGCGGAACCGGGAGGCGCACGAGATCGGAGTCGGCCACCGGGTTGATGCCGAGATCGCTGGCGCGGATCGCCTTCTCGATCACCGGGATCATCGTCTTCTCCCACGGCTTGACCGTGATCAAACGCGCGTCGACGACCTGCACGGTCGCGACCTGATTCACCGGTGTCGGCGTGCCGTAGTAGTCGACCTTGATGCCATCGAGCATCGCGGTGTTGGCGCGACCGGTGCGAATCTTCTGGAGGTCACGCTTGAACGCCTCGACGGCCTTCGTCATGCCGGCTTCGGCATCGGTGGTGATGTCGTTGATCATGCTTTCCTCTTCACATCGACCGGGTCTCGATGTTGTCCTTGACGATGGTCCCCACGGACCCGCCGCACACGACTCGCTGGATGTTGCCACGCTGCGCGAGCGCGAACACCACGATCTCCATGTTGTTCTCGCGGCACATCGTGAACGCCGTCGCATCCATCACGCGGAGGTCACGCTGGATCGCCTGACTGAACGACAGCGTCGCGAACCGCTTCGCCTCCGGATGCTTCTTGGGATCCTTGTCGTAGATGCCGTCGACGTTCTTCGCCATCAGCAGTACCTCGGCTCCGATCTCGACGGCGCGCAGCGCGCCCGCGGTGTCGGTGGTGAAGAACGGGTTGCCGGTGCCGGCACCGAAGATCACCACGCGACCCTTCTCGAGGTGACGGATCGCGCGGCGGCGAATGTACGGCTCGGCGATCTGCGCGATCGGGATCGCGGTCTGGACCCGCGTGGTCACGCCGCACTTCTCGATCGCCGACTGCAGCGAAACCGCGTTCATCACGGTCGCGAGCATGCCGACGTAGTCCGCGCTCGCACGGTCCATGTTGTCCGCGCTTCGCGAGGCACCACGCCAGATGTTGCCGCCGCCCACGACCACAGCGACCTGGACGCCGAGCTTGGCGGTGTCGGCGATGTCGTTCGCCACCCGAGCGAGGACATCCGAACTGATTCCGAATTTCTCGTTCCCCATCAGCGCTTCGCCCGAGATCTTGAGCAACACGCGTTTGTAGGTGGGTGTCATCGGGGCGCAACCTTAGCGCCATGGCGCGAACCTTGAAATAAGACCAGTGAAAAATGCGGACATACAGCTGTACGAGGCGCGTACAACGACATCGCGCAATCTCGCGTGATCACGTGGTCTCGATCTGCTCCGGGTCTTGCACGGGACGCGTGCGTGATGAAGTACGCGCTCGCATCTGTCTTGGTTGTCGCGACTGCCTGTGGCGTCGATAGCGTCGGGAACGGTCCCCGTCCAAGCGTCGATCCCGGCAATGGCGATAGTGGACTGCCCTGCGAGGTGGTCGCGGCACTCGCGACCTGCCAGAGCTGTCACGGTAGTCCGCTGTCGGGGGGAGCACCCGTTCCGCTACGGACCTACACCGACCTCATGCGCACCGCGACCACCGGCGAGACGCTCGCCGAGCGCGCGGTGATCCGCATGCAGGATGCCGCCAGCCCGATGCCGCCCGCACCATCGGCGCCCGCCGCGGCGACCGACATCTCCGCCCTCCAGGACTGGATCAACGCGGGCATGCCGCAGGGCAGCTGCTCGCTGGTCGAGGATCCGCTCAACGATCCGAGCACGGCCTGCGCGAACGGACGGTGGTCGGGTGGCGAATCGGAACGGATGGAACCGGGCGGCGCGTGTAACCAGTGTCACCGGCAAGAGGGCGAAGGTCCTCGATACTCGATCGCCGGCACCGTGTACTCGAGCGGTCACCAGCAGAACCGGTGCTACGGTGTGTCGACCGGCGTGCAGGTCGTGATCACCGGCGCCGACGGCCGACAGTTCCCCCTCAACCCCAACTCGTCCGGCAACTTCACTCTGTCATCCTCGCAGCTGATGACCCCGTACACCGCGAAGGTCGTCGACACCACCACCGGTGCCGAGCGCGTGATGGTCACCCCGCAGACCGAGGGCGACTGCAACACGTGCCACACGCAGACCGGCAGCGGTACGCCGCCGGCGCCCGGCCGCATCACGGTGCCGATCCAGTAGCTCTGCTACGGCGACAGCACGGCCTGACCGTCGGCGTTGCAGCCGTAGGTCGAGATGTTGTCCCACTTCTGACAGGTCGCCGTGGCGAGCATGTCGCCCGGCAAGCCGGCGCGACTGCAGGTCTCGACCACGTCGACACAGCCGTTGCGCCACGGGCACGCTTCGTTGCTGAGGCAGAACCGCGCCTGGCCGTTGCAGCAGTAGACCTCGACCTCGTCGCTCGATGCCGTGGTGCCGAAGTCGTCCGAGCACGAGTTCGAGATCGTATGGACGAGGCCGGTGCCGGAACAGCAGTAGGCCCCGCCGCTGCATGCCGAGTCGGCGCAATCGACCTGCCCGTTGCAGTCGTCGTCGATCCCGCCGTTACAGATCTCGACGCTGTCGCCGGTGACGTCCGAGCAACTACCGTCGCACTGCCGCGTGCCCTCCATGCAGCTGTCCGAGTCGGCGCCATCGCACGCGGTACCGACGGAGAAGCCTTCGTCGATCATCCCGTCGCAGTCGTCATCGATGCCGTTGCAGCTCTCGGCCGAGCACGTGACCGGTGCGTCGCCCGCCGCGGCGTCGTCACCGGAACTCCCGGCGCGCGTCGGCGCATACGAGCATGCCGCGAGCGCGAGACAGACGGCGAGACACCACCTCACCGGCCCAGGATACCCCGGCCGGTGTCGATCTCAGCCGAATAGCTTCGCGAGCTGGTGCAGCAACCCGGAGTGCGCCGCGTCGGCCGGTGGGGTGTCGGACTTGAACGCCTTGGCCTGGGCGAGCAGCGCGGCGAGCTCGTCGGCATCGAACCACACGCCGTGATCCGGACAACGGTCGAGCTTGACCGTGCCGAGGTTGACCCACTGCATCGGCTTGCCGCACGCGGCGCACTTGCGCTCGTTGTCCTTCTCGCGTGGCTGCCACGGCAAGAACACCAACGTCGACGTGCGTTCCTGCAGCATGCCGACCAGCGCGTCTTCGCCGATCCACGCACCGTCGCACTTCTTGCATCGATCGGTGCGGCCGGCCGTGTCGAGGGCCTCGCCACACGAGGGACAATGGAGCTCGTGCATCGCGGGCTATCGTGACACGACGGTCCGGAGCGTGCATCGATCGTGCGGACGCATCGATCGGGTGCCTGCCGCGGTGTACCGTCGCCGGCATGAAGACTCGCGCCGCCATCGCATTCGAAGCCGGCAAGCCGCTCGTCGTCGAGGAAGTCGATCTCGCGGGGCCGCGTGCAGGCGAGGTCCTGATCGAGCTCAAGGCCACCGGTATCTGCCACACCGACGAGTTCACGCGCTCGGGCGCCGATCCCGAGGGAATGTTCCCCGTGATCCTCGGGCACGAGGGTGCGGGCGTGGTCGTCGAGGTCGGTGCCGGGGTGACGTCGGTCGCCGTCGGCGATCACGTGATCCCGCTCTACACGCCGGAATGCCGGCAGTGCAAATCGTGCCTGTCGCGCAAGACCAACCTGTGCACCGCGATCCGCGCGACGCAGGGCAAGGGCGTGATGCCCGACGGCGAGAGTCGGTTCTCTCTGAAGGGAAACAAGATCTATCACTACATGGGGTGCTCGACGTTCGCGAACCACACCGTGCTCCCCGAGATCGCGGTCGCCAAGATCCGTAAGGACGCGCCGTTCGACAAGGCCTGTTACGTCGGCTGCGGCGTCACCACCGGGATCGGGGCCGCGCTGTGGACCGCCAAGGTCGAGCCCGGTTCCACCGTCGTGGTGTTCGGCCTCGGCGGCATCGGCCTCAACGTGATCCAGGGCTGCCGGATGGCCGGCGCGACGAAGATCGTCGGCGTCGACATCAACCCGAAGCGCGAGGCAGCGGCACGCGCACTCGGCCTCACCGACTTCGTCAACGGCAAGGATCACGGCGACAAGCTCGTCGGTCACCTCGTCGAGCTCACCGGCGGCGGCGCCGACTACTCGTTCGAGTGCGTCGGCGACGTCACGTTGATGCGCCAGGCCCTCGAGTGCTGCCACCGCGGGTGGGGCGTCAGCGTGATCATCGGCGTCGCCGGTCAGGGCAAGGAGATCGCGACGCGGCCGTTCCAGCTGGTCACCGGCCGGGTGTGGAAGGGCACCGCATTCGGCGGAGCGCGCGGCCGCACCGACGTGCCGCGGATCATCGACTGGTACATGAACAAGCAGATCGAGATCGACTCGATGATCACGCACAAGCTGCCGCTCGATCGGATCAACGAGGCGTTCGACCTGATGCACGAGGGCACGTCGATCCGGACCGTCGTCGAGTACTGAGCGACGGGTTCGCGAGCTCGCCTAGTACGACTTGGCCCACACGACGCGCTTGGCGCTCGGCTGCCCGGTGAACGGGCACGTGCCGGGCTCGCCGGGATCGAGCGGGATGCACCGCACGGTGACCTTGAGGTCGTCCTTGATCTGGGCCTCGAGGTCGGTGCTACCGGAGAAGTGCGTCATCGCGAAGCCGGCGTGGATCGGCGTCGGCGCGTTGGGATCCTGCTTCGGCGGATCGGCGAAGAACGCGTAGAACTCGTCCTTGGTATCGATCGTCCTCGTGTGCTGCTCGCGGAACGCCCGGGCGCCCAGGAACAGCGAGTCCTGGATGCTTTGAAGAAGCTCGGCGATCGTGGCGAGCAGCTCGGTACGCTTGACGCCCTTGGACTTGTCCTTGGCGGCGTCGCGCCGGCCCATGAACACGCTGTCGTTATCGAGATCGCGCGGGCCGACCTCGAGCCACAGCGGCACGCCCTTCTTGATCCACTGCCACTTCTTCTCGCCGCCGCCGAGGTCGCGCGCGTCGAGCTCGACCCGGAGCGGCGCACCGGCGAACGTCACGCCGCGCAGCTCGGCACGCAGCTTGGTGCAGTACTCGAGCACGCGGGCCTTGTCCTCGGGCTTGCGATAGATCGGGAGGATGACGGCGTGGGCGGGCGCGAGCTTGGGCGGGCACACCATCCCGTCGTCGTCGGCGTGGGTCATGATCATGCCGCCGATCAGGCGCGTCGACACGCCCCACGACGTGGTCCACGCGTGGACCTGCTGGTTGTTCTCGTCGGTGAACAGGATGTTCGACGCCTTCGCGAAGTTCTGGCCGAGGAAGTGGGAGGTGCCGGCCTGCAGGGCCTTGCGGTCCTGCATCATCGCCTCGATGCAGTACGTCGAGACCGCGCCGGGGAACCGCTCGCCCGCGGTCTTCTCGCCCTGGATCACCGGCATCGCCATCCACTGCTCGGCGAACTCGGCGTAGACGCCGAGCATCTTCATGGTCTCCTCGACCGCCTGCTCGCGGGTCGCGTGCGCGGTGTGGCCTTCCTGCCAGAGGAACTCCGTCGTGCGCAGGAACAACCGCGTGCGCATCTCCCAGCGCACGACGTTGGCCCACTGGTTGATCAACAGCGGCAGGTCCCGGTAGCTCTGGATCCACTTGGCGAACGACGCGCCGATGATGGTCTCGGAGGTCGGCCGCACGACGAGCGGCTCCTCGAGCTCGCCGACCGGGACGAGCTTGCCGTCGCGCGCCTCGAGCCGATGGTGAGTGACCACGGCGCACTCCTTGGCGAAGCCCTCGACGTGCGTCGCTTCCTTCTCGAGGTAGCTGACCGGGATGAACAGCGGGAAGTACGCGTTGACGTGCCCGGTGTCCTTGAACATCACGTCGAGCTGACGCTGGATGTTCTCCCACAGCGCGTAGCCCCACGGCTTGATCACCATGCAGCCCTTGACGTCGGAGTTCTCGGCGAGATCCGCGGCGCGGATCACCTGCTGGTACCACTCCTGGTAATTGTCGGCGCGGGTCGGGGTGATGGCGGTCTTGGGCGTCCCGTTGCTCATGGGTGCCGAGGCATACCACGCGTGTTTTCACGCGGAAACGCCGCATGACGCGCAGCGCCGCGGCCGGCAGCAAATCCTCGACGAGACAACCGGCCGTGCGGCGCTAGTCTTGTAGATGCGCTGTATGTTGGTGGTGTTGGTCGCCTGTGGTGGCGCCAGCCCGCCACCGCGGCTCGCCAACCGGTCGGAGCCCGCGCGCCTGACCTGCGACGACGGCGCGATCGACCAGCTTCGCGGGGTGCTCGAGCGGCGCTGGCGCGTGCCGGATCTCCAGCTGCGTTGCGCGGCGGGTCGGTTCGACGCGGCCGGATACTTCCTCGAGGCCACCGCCGGCAAGCTGCGCAAGACCGGCATCGTCGATCCGAGTGGGGCGGTGCTGGTGCCGTTCGTCGACGAGCCCGCGCCGGCCCCCGGCATGGAGGTGCTGCGCTACGACGCGGCCGATCTCGACGGCGACGGCGAGGACGAGATCGTCGAGACCTGGCGCAAGCGATCGACGGACATGCCGGCCGATAGCTGGCTCGAGGTCCGCGTGGTCGAGCACCACGCGTTCCGCCGGATCCGCGGCCCGTACCTCAGCCGCTACCACCCCGAGCTCGGCGGGTGCTCGGCCTCGTGGTGGCTGCGCGGTAGCTCGATCCGGATCGCGGTCGACGTCAAACCCGGGATCCCTCCGACCGACTGCTTGCGCGCCGGCGTGCACACGTTCGCGCTGCGCGGCAACGCGCTGGTCGATGCGACGCGGCCGCACCGCTAACGAGCTCGCGAGCCCGTTCCATCGACGAAATTTGCGACAATCGTCTGCGATGGGTCGTACGCCGAAACCCGCACCCCGTGCCACCGGGGTCCAGCTCGGCGAGGACGTGGCGCGCAACATGATCATGTTCGGCGCCACCCGCGTGTTCGCGACCAAGGGGATCCGCGCCGCGTCCGTCGAGGACCTGCTCGAGGCCGGCCAGGTCTCGCGGCGCACGTTCTACCGGTTGTTCAAGAACAAGGACGACGTGGCGCTCGCGATCTACACGCTCGGCACGGCGCGGCTGATCGAGGCGTGCCGGCAGGCGGTGGAGAAGGAAGCCGATCTGCTCACGCAGCTCGAGAAGTTCGTCGACATCCACCTCGCGAACGCTGGCTCGATGGGGCGCCTGGTCTACGTGCTGGGTGGTGAGGCCCACCGTCTGGAGTCGCCCCTCCACGCGCGCCGCATGGAGACCCACGACGCGATCGTCGACCTGATCTGCCGCCACCCCGCGGCCGAGGGCGTCGATCCGCTGGTCGTGCGCACGCTGATGTTCGCCGTCGAGGCGATGGTGCGGCTGCTCCTCGAGGAGGGCGACGAGGGCCGCAAGATCCACCCCGCCAGCATCGAGCGAGCTCGCCGCGTACTGTCGCGGATCGTGTCGGCCACGGTGCACGGCGAGGGATCGCGCATCGCACCGATGCCGAAGCTCGAGGATTGACGGCTACTCGATCGCGAACGTGGTCTCGTAGAGGCCGACGTTGTACGGCGAGAACGACGACAGCGTGTACGCCACGGTGATCGCTGCCGGTGTGCCGCCGGCAGCGGTCTCGACCCGCGCGCGGGGAAGCAGATACGCACCGTAGAACCCGGTGCGGTCGCAGTTGAACATCTGCTCGCCCGCACAGTCGTCGTCGATCGCGCAGCAGTAACGCGAGCGAAACTGCGGATCGGCCATATCGAGGATCGTCATCGGTCCGGTCCACGGTCCCGCCGGGTCGGCGGTGACGTACGCGACGATCCGGTTCGACACCGGTGTCAGCTCCTCGGCGACGAGCAGCCAGCGATCGATCGCGGGGAGGTAGCGCACGGAGGTTTCGCCGTAGCCCGGCGTGTCGGTGACGGTGCCGATCACCTCGAAGCCGCCGGGCGTACCGAGCGTGTCGAGCCGCTTGCGCGCGACCCGGATCCCGCTGTGACGGTAGCGACCGGTACCGAACGCGTAGACGTAGCCGCCGGCGACCTCGGCCGCGACATTGATGAAGTCGCCACCGAGCGGACCCGCGGTGTCCAGCCGCTCGTCGACCGGATACAGGATCTGGTACGCGGGCAGCGTGGCCGGTCCGGGGGCGGTCCATCTCGCGAGGTAGCTCGCCGACATCGTGACGTCGGTCGACGATGCGACCGTGGTGTAGAAGGCGTAGATCGAGCCCTCGTGGGCGAACGTGCCCGAGGGCACCTCGAAGTCGCCCGGCAACTGCGGAAAGCTGGTCGGTGCTCCCCCCGACGGGTTGTGGATGTAGTCCCCGATCGATTCGCCGGTCGGCGGCGCCATCGCGGGAGCGGCGAAGTCCGCGATCACCGAGTCGTCGACGCTCGGTCCGATGCTGGCCGCGGTCGGGCGCGAGATCATGCGAAGCCCGTTGCAGAGCAATTCCGGGTGCGCGGCGATCGCGGTCGCCGAGTCGCGGCCGTAACCGATCGAATCGGGATGCGACTCGCCGGGCTTCCAGATCCCGGCGAACCCGATGGTGTCGCCGAACAGCAGGTAGAGCGTGTCGTCGATCGCGACCGAGATCCCGAGGTCCGCGCCGAGCACGTTGCTGCGATGCTGGACGTCGTTGATCGTCGGATCGGACGTGTTGCGTCCCGACAGCAGCTTGCAGATCTGACGACTGGTCGCGACCCGCAGGGTGAGCGGCGAGCTGGTGGGACCGGCATCGGGGGGCGAGACATCACCGCCCTCGCGATCGACATCCCCGCTACACGCGACGGCGACCAGAACCAGGGAGCTGGCCAGGTTTCGGAGCATCATGCGCCGATGGAATACAACTCATATACCAATGCGGATCGGGCCGAAGTAGCTGGTCTTGCGCAACTTGTACAGGAACTATTTGTTTGCACTGGTGATTCGTCTCTCCAGGCATACGCGTCCATGTCCGCCGAACTGCTCGATCCAGCCAATGGTATACATGTTGTATCCCAGCGGCGGCATGATTCGAACGTGCCTGATGCTCGCCGCCGCCGGGACGACCGGCTGCATGGTCGGTAGCAATGGAGCGGACGACGGGCGGTCGTCCACCGATGACGCCGTGGCCGCGGTGTCCCCGGCCACCAAGCAACTCCGCTACGCCGAGATCCGCGATCGCGCCCGGGCCGCGGGGATCGACAACGCGTTCCTGCTCGCCGGCATCGCGAACGACGAGACCAACCTCGCGATGTGCTGGTCGGAGGCGACCTGGGCGTGTCAGGGACCGGCGTCTCCCGACTGCGGCGGCGGACCCGTGATCGCCGGCTCGGCCGACGGACCGTGCAGCGCGCGCCAGGGTGGACTCGGCATGTTCCAGTTCGACGCCGGTACGTTCGACGACACGCTCGCCCGCTACAGCCCCGACGTCCTCACCGTCGCCGGGCAGACCGTGCACGCGATCGACTACGCCGTGTGGATGGTCCAGGCGTCGGCGTACACCACCAACGCCGAGACCGAGCAGAAGGCGCGCGACTGGATCAATCGCTTCGATCCGTCCAACCCGACGCTGCGCGATCAATGGATCAAGACGGTGGTCCGCTACTACAACGGCTGCCAGCCGGGGTGGAGCTGCTGGAACGCGCGCTACCAGACCTACTCCGATGGCTACCACCTCGCGATCGACGAGCCCGGCGGCCTCGACTTCTGGTCGAGCGGCGGGACGCGCTGCGGTGACTCGCCGGCGGTGGTCGGCGAGATCGAACGCAAGTACCTCGCGCTCGGTGGCTGCGGTTCGCTGCTCGGCGCGCCCGTCACCGACGAGCGCGGAACGCCCGATGGCGTCGGTCGCTACAGCGTGTTCGTCGAGGGATCGATCTACTGGACGCCGCAGACGGGCGCGTTCGAGGTCCACGGCAAGATCCGCGACGCCTGGGCCGCCCTTGGCTGGGAGGCCGGCGAGCTCGGCTATCCGATCACCGACGAGACCGGCACCCCCGACGGCATCGGCCGCTACAACGTGTTCCAGGGCGGCTCGATCTACTGGTCGCCGTCGACGGGCGCCCACGAGGTCCACGGCCGGATCCGCGATGCGTGGGCCGACCTGGGATGGGAGGCCGGCGAGCTCGGCTACCCGATCGCCGACACGGTCACCGTCACCGATGGCCTTCGTTCCGACTTTCAACGGGGCTCGATCACGTGGATCGAGTCCACCGATCAGATCTCCATCACGAGGACCCCATGAAGCGCTTCCTGTTCACGACCTGGCTGTTCACCACGCTCACCGGCTGCGTCGGCGCACCTCCGGACTCACCTCCGGACACCGAAACGCCCCCCGGTGCCACCGACGGCAAATCGGACGGCACCGGGGGACAGACCGGCTACGGCCCGGGCACGCGCGTGCTCGACGTTCACTGGGAGGCGCAGACCACGTCGTACTGGTGCGGACCGACGGCGACCAAGATGGCGCTGTCGGCGAGGATCCGGCCCCCCAGTCAGGCCGCCCTCGCCTCGCAGCTCGGCACCACGACCAACGGCACCGACTGGGTCGGCCAGATCACGGGCGTGCTGAACGCCGACCTCGGGGCCAGCTGGTACGTCACGCGCGAGATGCCGAGCGATCCACCGACCCAGGCGCAACGCGACCTGCTCTGGAACGACATCGTGCGCGCGATCGACGACGGGTTCCCGATCGTCGCCAACATCGTCGCCCCACCGACCAACCATCCACCCGGCTATCCGAACCACACCATCTATCACTACTTCACCGTCGCCGGGTACGACCTCCCGAACCGGCGGGCGTTCATCGCCGACCCGGCGAACTTCAGCGGCAACGGACAGTACTGGCTGTCCTTCGATCAGCTCGCGACGCTGATCCCGCCGAAGGGCTACACGGCGCTGGCACCGTGCACGCGCGACGCCGTCGTCGGCGAGATCGCGACCAAGTACGACGCGCTCGGCGGTTGCGGCTCGGTCCTCGGACCGCCGATCACCGAGGAGCGCGCCACGCCCGACGGGATCGGGCGCTTCAGCGTGTTCGAGACGGGCTCGATCTACTGGACGCCGCAGCTCGGCGCGCACGAGGTCCACGGCCGGATCCGCGACGCCTGGGCGGAGTCCGGCTGGGAGCTCGGACCGCTGGGCTATCCGACCTCCGACGAGTACGCCGACGGTGATGGCCGGCGCAGCGACTTCGAGCACGGCTCGATTCACTGGTCGGCCGCGACCGACACGACGTCGATCGCGCTGACTCCGTGAACGATGCCTACGACAGGCCGGCCTGCTTGGCGACCTCTTCGGCGAAGTCGTCCTTCTTCTTCTCGAGGCCCTCGCCGAGCTCGAAGCGGACGAACCGGCGGATCTTGATGTTCTCGCCGATCTTCGCGATCAGCTCCTGCTGGAGCTGGTCGATGGTCTTGTCGTTGTCCTTCACGAACGGCTGATCGAGGAGGCAGACCTCCTTCATCCACTTCGAGATCTGGCCATCGACCATCTTCTGGATCACCTGCTCCGGCTTGCCGGTCTCCTTGGCCTTGGCCAGGAGGATCTCCCGCTCGTGCGCCACGGTGTTGGCGTCGACCTCGTCCTTGCGGACGAACTGCGGGTTCATCGCCGCGACCTGCATCGCGACGTCGCGGGTGAACGCCTGGAAGTCCTCGTTGCGCGCGACGAAGTCGGTCTCGCAGTTGACCTCGAGGAGCACGCCGATGCGACCGCCGCCGTGGATGTACGAGACCACGGCGCCCTCGGTGGCCTGACGGCCGGCCTTCTTCGCCGCCTTCGACAGACCCTTGGCGCGCAGCCAATCGATCGCCTTGTCGACGTCACCGCTGGCTTCGACCAGCGCCTTCTTGCAATCGCTCATCCCCGCGCCGGTACGCTCGCGGAGGTCCTTGATCATCGATGCACTGACTTCGGCCATGACTACTTCTCCTCGGGCGACGCGGACGCCTCGGGGTTGAACATGCTGCCGCCCGTCGACATCTCGACGCGCGGACCATCGCCACCCGAGGACACGTGGATGATGCGCTCGCCCGGCTCCTCTTCCTTGGCGCCGCGGGTACGAGCGTTCTCCTTGTAGACCTTGGTGCCGATGATCGCCGCGTCGGCGATCTTGGCGGCGAACAGCTTGATCGCGCGGATCGCGTCGTCGTTGCCCGGGATCACGAAGTCGATCAGATCCGGGTTGCAGTTGGTGTCGGTGATCGCCACCACCGGGATCTCGAGCTTGCGCGCCTCCTCGACGGCGATGTGCTCCTTGTGCGGGTCGATCACGAACAGCATCCCGGGCAGCTTGGTCATGCCCTTGATGCCGCCGAGCGACTTGAGGAGCTTGTCGCGGTCGCGACGGATCATCACCTGCTCGCGCTTGGTGAGCGCGAGCAGCGTGCCGTCCTCCTCCATCTTCTCGAGGCCGCGCAGGCGATCGAGCGAGCCCTTGACGGTCTTGAAGTTGGTGAGCGTGCCGCCCAGCCAGCGCTGCGTCACGTAGTACTGGCTCGAACGGGTCGCCTCGTCGACGATCACGTCCTGCGCCTGCTTCTTGGTGCCGACGAACAGGATCGTGTCACCGCGCGACGTCGTGTCGATCACCGCCTGGAACGCGGTGCGGAACAGCTTCACCGTGTGCTGCAGGTTGATGATGTGGATCCCGTTGCGGGCTCCAAAGATGTACTCGCGCATCTTCGGGTTCCACCGGCCGGTGTTGTGCCCGAAGTGCACGCCCGCCTCGAGCAGGGCGCGCATGCTGATGGGGTTTTGCCCCGTGGCTTCTGCCATCGTTTCCATTTGTCAGTCCTTCGTTTCGAGCCTCGGACACCGTCATCGATCTACGGAGACCGTCTTCTACGAAGCGCGGCACGACCGAAGATCTCGGATGTCCTGTGTATTTCCTCGGAAACCGAGGAGGGGCGGATCTAGCACGCGCGCGGAGGCGACGGCAAGGTTGTCGGCGGCCAGTCGGTCTTCGATCTAGGGGTGGAGAGCTGCCGAGATCTTGGAGGTTTTGCGCGCACTTACGGTGACCTTGCGGGTGAACCGGCGGTAGCCACGACGCTCGACGATGATCGTGTGGTCGCCGCTCGGCACGTCGACGACGACCGGGGTGGTGCCGCGGCGGACCCGATCGACGAACACGGTTGCCCCCGCGGGCATCGACGTCACGTGCAGGGTCCCGGATGGGACCAGGGTCGCCGCGATCGAATGCGACTGCCCGGCGGCGAGATCGAGCTTCTGCTCGAATGGCAGGTGCCCGGGCATCCGCACCTGGATCCAGTGATTGCCGGGCGAGACCTGGCGATCGAGCGGTGCGAGCCCGACGGTGGTGCCGTCGATCCGGACCTCCCCGCCCTTCGGCTTGCTGACGATGTGGAGGATCGCGTGGGTGGGATCCTTCGGCAGCGTCGCGGCGAGCTCGGCGTGCACGAGCGTGGTGCCGGCCCCGAGCATCATCGACTTCTTCCACGGCTGGGCATCGGCGACCCGGACCTCGATCGTGTGAACACCGAGCGGGAGCTTCTCGATGGCGATGGGAGTGGTGCCCTTGCGCTTGCCGTCGAGAAACACCGACGCCTGCGGTACGTCGGCATCGACGACGATGCGCGCGGTCGCGATCTTCACCGCCGTGAGCTGCGGAAGCAGCGTCACGGTGCGGCCCTCCTCGACGGTGACCCACTCGGAGTACTTCTCGTATCCCTGCTTGGCGACCTCGACGAGGTGGCGGCCGGCGCGCGCCTGGAACGTCACCGGTGCGTTGCCCCGATCCTGGCCGTCGATCGAGATCGTGGCGCCGGCCATGTCGGCATCGGCGTCGCCACGTACCGCGATCGTTCCGATCTCGATCCGCACGAGCGGCGCGTACAGCTCGGCCCGCGCCCCGGAGGTGGTCGGTAGCGTGCGTTCGAGCGTGTCGTAGCCGTTGAGCTCGAGGATCACCTTGACGGGACCGGCCTGCACGCGGCCGTGCCATGGCGTGCGCCCGACGGCGCCGCAGTTCTTGTCTCCGATGTAGAGCGTGGCGCCGCTCGGCGAGCTATCGATCGACAGTCGCTGCTTGCCCTTGCGATCGGCGAAGCATGCGGTCGGCTTCGGCTCGGGTTTGGGCACGCAGACGGCGCGATCCTTGTCGTCGCGCGCCGGCATCTTCTCGAGCGGGCAGTGACACGTGCCACGGTGCGCCCATCCGCCGCGCCCGCAGCGATAGCCGCGCGGTGGCCCGGCGATGGCCACGGCGCTGGTACCGAGGACGAGCGCGATCACGATGATCCGACGCATCACCCGACGATTCTAACATTCAGGACTGCGACGGCCTGCGACGCCTGGGACACGACGTGATCGAAGCCGCGGGACGTGGTATGGGCCGGCCATGCGATCCACGGCGCTCGGTGCGTGTTTGTTTGTCGTCGCGTGCGGTTCGGGAACCAGCTCGACGACTCCGATCCACGATCCCAATACTCCCCCGGCGGGCGATCAGACGTCGGCGACGGCCAACGAACCGCCTCCGGCGCCGGTGCCGTCGAAGCCGGTCACCACGATGTCGCTCGCGGCGATCGGTCTCGATCCGAACGCGCTCGATCGCAAGGCCGACCCGTGCGAGGACTTCTATGAGTTCGCGTGTGGTGGCTGGATCGCGAAGACCGAGATCCCGGCCGACAAGCCGATGGCGATGCGGAGCTTCGTCGCGATCGACGATCGCAACCTCGAGTTCCTCCACACCACGTTCGAGGGCTACGCGAAGACGCCGGGCAAGGATCCGATCCACAAGCAGATCGGCACGTACTACGGCGCGTGCATGAACGAGAAGGCGATCGAGCGGGCCGGGATCCGGCCGATCGCTCGCGTGCGGGCGCTGATCAACCAGGTGCGTGACGTGAAGTCGCTGTCGCGGACGATCGCGCAGCTCCACGCCGCCGGGTTCGACGCGTTGTTCGGGATGGGACCGACGCAGGACGAGGCCAACGCGAAGAACGTCATCATCGGGATCGATCAGGGCGGGCTCGGCCTTCCCGATCGCGACTACTACCTGAAGGACGACGCGCAGAAGAAGGCGATCCGCGGCGCGTACGAGAACTACGTGACGTCGATGCTGACCGAGCTCGGCGACAAGCCGGCGGTCGCCAAGGCCGACGCGGCGAAGATCATCGCCCTCGAGACCGAGATCGCGCGAGTCTCCAAAGACAAGGTGGCGCGCCGCGATCCCAAGGGCATGTACAACAAGATCGACAAGGCGGGCGTCTCCAACGCGATGCCGTCGTTCGACTGGAAGACCTACTGGCGGATCGTCGGACTCACCAAGGTCAACGACGTCGACGTCACGGCGCCCAAGTTCTTGTCGGGCATCGACAAGCTGCTGGCCTCGACGCCGGCCGCGACCTGGCGCGCGTACCTGACGTTCCACGTCGGGTCGGATGCCGCCAACATGCTGACCAAGAAGCTCGTCGACACCAAGTTCGCGTTCCAGAAGGCGATCACCGGGCAGCCCGAGATCCCGGCGCGCTGGAAGCGCTGCGTGAAGGCGACGACCGGCGCCCTGCCCGACCTCGTCGGTCAGGTGTTCGTCGACAAGCGATTCTCCGGCGACAGCAAGAAGGCCGCGGTGTCGTACGTCCACGCGATCAGCGACGCGATGAAGACCAACCTGCAGGCGCTGCCGTGGATGGACCCGACGACCAAGGAGCGCGCCGAGGCCAAGCGCGAGGCGATGGCCTACCAGATCGGGTACCCGCCGAAGTGGAAGAGCTACACGTTCAAGCTCGGTCGCAACTACGGCACCAACGCGCTCGCGGCGCAGCGCGCGGAGACCGTGCGCCAGTTCGCCAAGATCGGGAAGCCGGTCGACCTCGACGACTGGGATTTCCCGGCCTCGCTGGTCAACGCGTTCTACAGCGCCGAGAAGAACCGCATGGTGTTCCCGGCCGGCATCCTGCAGCCGCCGTTCTACAGCGTCGACTCGTCGGTGCCCGTCAACCTCGGTGCGATGGGGATGGTGGTCGGCCACGAGCTCACCCACGGGTTCGACGATCAGGGCGCGCAGTTCGACGGCGACGGCAACCTCAAGAACTGGTGGCAGCCGGAGACCGAGAAGCGGTTCAAGGCGCGCACCCAGTGCGTGATCGACCAGTACAACAAGTACACGGTCGCCGGCGGCGCGCACGTCAACGGCGCCAACACCGTGGGCGAGAACATCGCCGACATCGGCGGCATCAAGCTCGCGCTGTCGGCATACCGCACGCTGCGCTCGACGGCGCCCGACACCGTCGTCGCCGACGGCTTCACGGAGGACCAGCAGTTCTTCCTGTCGTTCGGCCAGTCGTGGTGCGCGAAGATGCGCCCCGACTTCGAGAAGCTCTTGGCCTCGGTCGACGTGCACTCGCCGGCGCGCTGGCGCGTCAACGGCGCGCTCGCCGCGACGCCCGAGTTCGCGAAGGCGTTCCGCTGCAAGGCCGGTGCGAAGCTCGCGCCCGCCAAGCAGTGCGTCGTGTGGTGATCGCCTCGTTTCGCCTGGTAGGTTGTCGGGATGGAACCGGCGACCATCGCGGCTCACCTGCGCGAGCTCGCCACCTACTACGAGCTCGACGGTGACCGCCACCGTACGTTCGCGTACGACCGTGCGGCCAAGGCGGTCGAGGCCGCGACCGGACTCGCCCGCCTGATCGAGACCGGCTCGCTCGAGAGCCTGCCCCACATCGGGCCGTCGACGGCGCGCGTGATCGGCGAGCTGGTCCGCACCGGCCGGATCGCCGCGCTCGACGCGATGCGCGCGCAGTGGCCGCCGGTGGTGCTCGAGCTCGCGCAGCTCCGCGGTGTCGGGGTCGGCAAGGCCGGCAAGCTGGTCCGCGCGTTCTCGCCACCGGATCTCGATGCCGTCGCGGAGCTGTGTCGCCGCGGCGCGGTTCGCGAGCTGCCGGGATTCGGCAAGTCCTCGGAGGCCAAGATCCTCGCGGCGATCGAGGAGCGCGTGGTGCGCGGCGCGCGCGTGCTCCTGATCGATGCCGAGAACCACGCGGCATCGCTCGCGCATCATCTCGCCGCCGATCCGGCGATCGATCGCGTCGAGATCTGCGGTGGCGTCCGGCGATGGTGCGAGACCTCCACGGCCCTCGCGTTCGCGGTGATCGCGGCGGACCCCGCCGCCGTCGCCGAGCGGCTCGCGACCTTCGGGCTCGTGACCTCGGTCGATCGCGAGGGCGTCGACCGGGGGCTGGTGGCAGGATCGCTGTCGACCGGCATCCGGTGCGAGGTCCACGTCGCCGACGCCGAGCATTTCGGGTGGGCGATGATCCGGGCCACCGGATCGGACGCGCACGTCGAGCAGCTGCTCGCCCTCGGCCGCGACCGCGGCGTCGACATCGGGCAGCTCGTCGCCTCCGACGAGCAGGCGGTCTACCGCGCGCTCGAGCTGCCGTGGCTACCACCCGAGGTTCGCGACGGCACCGACGAGATCGCCGCCGCGCAGGCCGGGGATGACTTCACCGATCTGATCGCTCCCGGCGATATCACCGTCGCCACCCACTGTCACACCACGGCCAGCGACGGCAAGCACTCGCTCGCCGAGATGGTGGCCGCCGCCGGCGAACGTGGGTTCGGTGCGATCACGATCACCGATCACTCGGCCAACGCGACGTACGCCGGCGGTCTCGATCTTCCGCGGCTACGCGAGCAGGCCGCCGAGATCGCCGCCCTCGCCGACACGACACCGGTGCGCATCGTCCACGGCACCGAGGCCGACATCCTCGCCGACGGTACGCTCGACGTACCGCCCGAGATGATCGGGGAGCTCGGCGTGATCATCGCGAGCGTTCACCAGCGCTACAAGCTCGACGAGGACGCCACCACCCAGCGGCTGGTCGCCGCGATGCGCGCACCGCATTTCAAGATCTGGGGCCACCCGCTCGGCCGTCTCGTGCTCAAACGCGACCCGATCGCCGTCCGGATCGACGAGGTCCTCGACACGATCGCCGACTCGCGCGCCGCGATCGAGATCAACGGCGACCCCTACCGCCTCGACCTCGACCCCGACAACGTCCGCGCCGCCGCCCGCCGCGGGATCGGGTTCGTGCTGTCGAGCGATGCCCACTCGACCACCGCGATCGGCGCCGTGCGCTACGCGATCGGGCTCGCCCGCCGCGCCCGCCTGCGCAAGCGCGACGTGATCAACGCGCGCCCGCCGGACGAGGTCTCCGAGATGATCCGGCCGAACCCGGCCTGAGCGATCGATCGCGAGCTTCGCCTTCGAGACAACGCGTCGCCTCCCTCAATTCGCCGCGATCCGCCGGAGGAACGGCACGACCCGGCGGGACGTGAGGTCCTCGGCGACCGCCTCGAGACAGTCGTACACGCCATGCGAGACGTCGCGCGGCCGCGATCCCGTGGTCGCCTTCGCCGAGCCCGAGGCCGAGGCCGCGCGGTTGGCCTCCCAACGCTCGCCGCCATCGCGCCCCATCCACGGTGCGATCCGGATCGAGAACGTGCATCCGATCTGGGTCCGCGATCCGACCTTGGTGATCGTGATCCGCTTGACGGTCGACGCCACGATGAAGGCGCGCGAGCGACTCGACGCGAGGTCGGCGGAGGTCGGCAACCCACCCGGCCACGAGGTCGCGTAGCCGGTGCGCTCGACGTTGCGCTTGACGATGCGATTGAGCCGCGCCGCGCTGTTCTTCGTCAGGTGCTTCGATTGATCGATCGTGCGATCGATGTTGACGAACACGGGAGGGCCGGGCTTGTGGCGCGGGATCAACCGACGGTAGCGCCGGACCCGGCGCAACGTGTTGGCGGCCGCGGCGCTGACGTCGGCGCTGCGATCGTTCGCGGCGGCACCCTCGAGCGCGGACAGCGCGAGTGCGATCGCGTCGCGCGCGGTGCGCGCATTGATCATGCGGGCGAGCGCGAGCGCGGACACGCGGCGGATGCCCTTGTCGCGATCGCTGCGAAGCGCACCGGCGACCGCGATCACCGCGCGTGGATCGCGCTCCTTGGAGAGCGACACGACCGCGGCGAGCCGGACGCGCGCGCTGCGATCGTTGCCGAGTTGATGCACGCGCACGGCGACCGCATCCGCGATCGCCGCCGGGCTGCACAGCAGCACCCAGCAAGCGGTGATCACCGCCAGCGTGCGCATCACCTTCAACGTAACACGCGAGCCAGATCGCACGGACCCGCGAGTGAGGTGTGGCCGATATTCACGCACCCGCCGCGAGGGCGAACGGTGTCGAGCCATCTCCCACGTGTAGGATGCGGCATGTCCTTGTTCGACAGCGTGCGCGTTCTGGGTGCGATGGCCCGCGTCACCGCGCCGACGCTGATGGATGTGGTTCGTGGAGATCTGCGCCGCTCGGTGGTCGACGAGAGAGCTCGCTGGTTCGGGCGGCGCGTCATCGAGCTCCTCGACGTGGACCTGGAGGTTACGGGGCAAGACCGCGTGCCGAGGGGAAGGGCGTACGTCTACATGTCCAACCACCAGAGCCACCTCGACATCCCGATGCTGTACGCGACGTTGCCATCCCCCACGATCCGGATGCTCGCGAAGAAGGAGCTATTCGAGATCCCGCTGTGGGGCCGAGGGCTGCGCGCGGCGGAGTACATCGAGGTCGATCGCTCGAATCACGCGGCCGCGATCCGCTCGATCGAGACCGCCGCCCGCCTGGTGCGCGACGGGGTCAGCATCTATCTCGCGCCCGAGGGCACCCGATCGCGCGACGGACGCATCGGGAAGCTCAAGAAGGGCGGCTTCCATCTCGCGCTCGGAACCGGAGCACCGATCGTGCCGGTCGCGGTCCAGGGCACGATCGATATCCTCCCTCGCGGCGGAAAGGTGATGCAGACCGGACGCCAGGTACGCGTCACGATCGGTACCCCGATCCCCGTCGAGAACCGCGAGCTGGCGGACCTGATGACCGAAGTACGGGATTTCCTAATAAAACACGTCGAAACCAAACAGGGCGCGCCTGGCTAATTCGGGTATCCTAGGCCCGTGACCTGGGTTGTTCCCCTGGCGCTCGGGGGCTTCGCCGTCCTCCTCATGGCGGTGTTCACGATGGTGTCCGCGCGCCGGCGCCATCGGACCATCATGCAACCTGCCGTCTCGGTAGGTCCGGCGGTCCTGATCCACGACATCAACGACGACCGTTGCACCGGTTGCGACGCGTGTGTCGCCGTGTGTCCGACCAACGTGCTCGATCTGGTCGCGAACAAGAGTCGCGTGCTCCGGTTCCACGACTGCATCCAGTGCGAGCAGTGCATGTTCGCCTGCCCCACCGAGGCCCTGGTGATGTTCCCCGAGGGTGCGGTGCCCCCGGCCCTCAAGGTCCCCGAGATCGACGACAACTTCATGACCGTCGTGCCGGGCCAGTACCTGATCGGAGAGGTCGCCGGCAAGCCGCTGGTCAAGAGTGCCGCCAACCTCGGGCGCTCGGTGATCGAGCACATGCTGATGACCGGGCTGCAGGCGGGCGCGATCGGCCACAGCGAGACCGTGGTCGACGTCGCGATCGTCGGCTCGGGACCCGGCGGGCTATCGGCCGCCCTGACCTGCATCCAGAAGGGCCTCAGCTACGTCGTGATCGAGAAGGAGCAGCTGATCGCGTCGACGATCGCTCGCTACCCCAAGGGCAAGCTGGTGATGGCCGAGCCCTACGACACCGAGAACCTGTCGCTGTTGCCGGTGTTCGACTCCTCGAAGGAGCAGCTGATCCCGATCTGGAACGAGCTGATCCAGCGCGTCGGGATGAAGATCAACAAGGGCGAGTCGGTCGAGAGCGTGATCCGCGCCCCCGACGGTACGTTCGAGGTGCGCAGCACGGTCGCCGCGTATCGCGCCCAGCGCGTGGTGCTCTCGATCGGAACGCGCGGCAAGCCCCGCACCCTGCAGGTGCAGGGCGAGAACCTGCCCAAGGTATTCAGCCTGCTCGAGGATCCCGACGACTGGCGCGGCAGGGCCGTGATCGTCGTCGGCGGTGGCGATTCGGCGTGCGAGGCGGCGCTCGCGCTCGCCGACTCCGGTGCGAAGGTCATGATCTCGTACCGCGGCAAGGGCTTTGCCCGCGCGGCGCCCAAGAACAAGCAGGCGATCGAGCAGTACGCGGCGGAAGGTCGCCTCAAGGCCAAGCTCGGCTCGCAGGTGCTGGCGTTCGATCACGAGAGCGTGACGCTGGCGCTCGCCGACGGTTCGCAGAAGCGGTACCCGAACGAGGGTGCGTTCGTGCTGATCGGTGCCGATCCGCCGATCAAGTGGCTCGAGCGCATGGGGATCCGGTTCGTCGAGCGCGAGCACCAGTACCAGCTCGGCAAGACCGACGACATCGTCAGGCGCTACGTTGCCTCGGCGTCCGAGTGTCCCGAAGACGCGGCACGGGCCGCGGCACAGATCCTGGGTGGCAGCCTCGGCTTCGAGCCCACGGTGGATGCGGCGGCCGCGGCCATCTCGCTCCCGATGCCGATGGGCGAGCCGGGCGCCGTGTCCGGTCCGCGGAAGTGGCTGCGGTCTGCGACCAGCATCTTCTCGATGGGTCGCGCCGGCACCAACCACGGCATCCAGCAGCCGCGCGCCGAGCCGAAGGCCAACAAGAAGCGGTTCGACGCACCGGTACCCCTGTCGGAGTTCGCGCGTCGCGGCAAGCCCGGCGCCAACAGTCACCATCACACGCACACCGGTCACGGTCGCCGCGACCAGCTGTCGGCCGGCGAGCGTACCCGTATCCTCCGCATGCTCCGCGACGAGGGCGGCCGGTTGGCCGACGAGGATTCGTCGGTCTACATCGGGGCCGCCCCGGCCAGGGACTACGACTTCGACTTCGACGACGGGCCGGCGCCGCCGCCGCCGAGCGGCGTGCAGCCCGCGATGTTGCGTCCCGACGTGCCAGCCAAGCCGGCGATCGTGGTCGGCGTCGCGCAGGCGCAACGTCGCGCGAAGAACCCGGGCAAGCGCCCGCCGCCACCACCGCATCCCAACAACGCGCCGTTGACGCTCGACGATTCCCCATTCCCGGAGGTGAAGTTCAAGCCGCCGGCGGGACGACGTCCGGTGCCGCCGCCGTTCTCCGAGGAGCCGACCCGTCAGGTCGACGACGCCGGGATCCTCGAGGCACTGCGCCAGCTCCCGGGTGGCGGTGGCGCCGATCGCGGACCCGCTCCAGCCCCACCGCCCAAGGCGGCGTTCGGTGAGGAGCCGACGCGGATGGCGAACATCGATGCACGCGCACTCGACGAGGCCGGCGCCGCGATGCTCGAGGACAACAGCGACGAGGCGACGCGGCTCTCGAACTTCGATGCGATCGCGGCGATGGAGCAGCGGCCGCGGCAACCCGCGGCCCATCCCGCGTCGGAAGAGCGCACGCGCGCCGTCAACATCCGCAACGATCCCAGCATCTCCGACATCGACTGGGACCTCGATTGAGGGGACGGGCGACGAGCGATGGCGACGCCACCGCCGGGTGATCCGGGACCGGAAGCCGACGATCGCGTAGAGCCGAAACGCGACGCCTTCGACGACACGATGCCGGCGACGTCGCAGCCGGCGTCGGTTCCGCCCGCCGAGCCCCCGTTTCGGCCGACCGCGCCGCTCGATCGCTACCGGATCGGGACGGAGCTCGGTCGCGGCGGCATGGGACGCGTCGTCGAGGCGCTCGACACCCAGCTCCGCCGCAAGGTCGCACTCAAGGAGGTCCTCACCCCGGGGATCCACCGGCGATTCGCGCGAGAGATCGAGATCACGGCGCGGCTCGAGCACGCGTCGATCGTTCCGCTCTACGACTCGGGCATCAACAGCGAGGGCAAGCCCTACTACGTGATGCGCAAGGTCACCGGTGTGCCACTCGACGAGGCGATCGCGAAGCGCCGTGACCTCGACGAACGCCTGATGCTGTTACCGGACGTGCTGTCGGCGATCGACGGCGTGGCGCACGCGCACGAGCGCCACGTGATCCATCGCGACATCAAGCCGCAGAACATCTTGATCGGTCAGCACGGCGAGACCGTCGTGATCGACTGGGGCCTCGCGAAGGTTCTCGACGAAGACGATACGGAAGACGAGGACGAGGGCTCGACCTCGGGCGATTCGTTGCACACGCAGGTCGGGTCGGTGTTCGGAACGCCCGGGTTCATGGCGCCCGAACAGGCGCGCGGCGAGGTGCTCGACACCCAGGGCGACGTCTACGCACTCGGCGCCACGCTGTACCAGTTGCTGTCGGGCGACCCACCGGTGCGCGGTCACAGCGCGACCGAGGTGATGGACAAGACCCGGCTCCACGAGATCCGCCCCCTCGCCGAGTCCGCGCCCGGCGTACCGCCGGAGCTGGCCGCGATCGTCGACAAGGCGCTGTCGTTCGATCCGGAGCATCGCTACTGCAACGCCGGCGAGCTCGGTGCCGACGTACGTCGGTTCCTCGCCGGCCAGCTGGTCGCGGCGCACGAATACACGGCGTGGCAGCGGGTCGCGCGGTTCGCGCGCAGGCACCGGGCCGTGCTGAGCGTGATCGCGCTCGCGTTGACCGCGGTCGCGGTGATGTCGTGGATCGGCGTCCACCGGATCCTGACCGAGCGCGATGCCGCGACCACGGCGCGCAGGGAAGCCGAGAAGGAACGTCACGACGCCGAAGACGCTCGCGTCGAGGTGGAAGCGCAGCGCGACGAGCTGCTCGTGATGCAGGCGCGCGCCCAGCTCGATCTCAACCCGACCGAATCGCTCGCGATCCTGAAACGACTGCCGCCGACCTCGCCGCGCATTCACGAGGCCTATGCGGTCGCACAGGCAGCCGTGGTGCGGGGAACCGCGTGGGCGATCGACACCGTCGATGAAGCGACCTCGCAGGCCGAAGTCACGGCCGACGGACGGTTCTTGTTTCACAACGCGCGAGACGACATCCGCGTGTTCGACCTCGACCGCCGGCGGCTCGTGCGCTCGCACCGCTTCCCGTACAACGTGCGCGCCGACTGGATCCTCGGTCACCAGCTCCTGATCACGAGCGAAACCAAGCCGCCACGGGTACTCGATCCGATCACCGATCGGGTCGAAGCAGTGGCTGGAGAGCCGACGCGCATGACCTACCCGACGCTCGTGGGAGATCGCGTGTTGATGCTCACCGCGTCGAACCATCCCTTGATGTTCGACGCCGCCTCGCGCACGGTGACCCCGATCGCGTTTCCCGACCCCGTGATCCGGGGAGCGATCGCGGGCGACGGTTCCTGGTACGCGCTGGCGACAGACGACACCGTCGTCGTGTTCGACCGCGCCGGTCGCGAGCTGACCCGGCACGACGCGAAGATCAACGTGGTCCGGGGGTCGACCCGCCGCGCATTGGCCGTGCTGACCCCGACCGACGTCATCGAATGCACGCTCGATCCCAAACCGGTGTGGACGAACCTCCACCTCCCGGTGCCCCCAGCGTGGTCGAGCTATCGCGCACGCAACCTGTGGATCTACCTCTCCAACGGTGAGGTCGTGGTCTGGGACGGCACCAGGACGCACAAGCGACTCACCTCATCGGGAAGCATCGTGCAGGAAGCCGGTCACGGAGTGATGCTCCAGCTGTCGAACGACGGCAAGCTCAACTGGACCATCGGTGCCGCCCACGGCGAAGTTCCGATCCCCACGGTGATGAACTTCGGGCGGATCGCCGCTCGTCCAGGCACCTCGCGGATCGCGATCGTGGGACGCGGCGTGATCGACGTGTTCGATCTCGCCGAGTTCGTTCCTCGAAGTCTCGACGCGAAGGAGAAGGCGGTGTTTGTGGACGACGACACCCTGCTTCTCGATGGCTCGATGTCGAGGTTCTCTTGGTTCGACCTGCGGTCGGGACGAACGACCACGGTCGAGACGTCGCTGGTGCCGATGTCCCAGCTCCAGGATCGCGATACGGACAGCCACCGGGTGCTCTTGTACGAGCGCCTCTCGGACACGAGCGGTCGGTTCTGGCTCATGCGACCCGGGAAACGTCGGGCCGTCCCGATCGCTCGGGTCCAACGCGACGGCTGGGCTCGGCTGATCGCGGGCGACGTCATCGCCTACGGCGTCGGCGACAGCCGGGTGTTCGCGATGGTCGGCGACGAGCCCGCCCGGGTGGTAGCCAAGCTCGACGATGTCAGCGTCGCCGGTGTCGGCATCGGCGCGCGAAAGTTCGCGACGGTCTCGAACACCGGAGAGGTCGCCCTCATCGACCTCGACACCGGCCACGTCGATCGCACGCGTGTCCCCGGCAAGGATCACGTGATCGCGGGCGACAACCGGGGTCACGTCCTCGTCGCCCAGGGTGGACGTCTCCTACGCTGGGACGGCTCGATGACCGAGATCGCGAAGCTCGATCACGACATCAACGCCGTGTTTCCCGTCGATGGTGGCATCGTGCTGGTCGCCGCCCCCGACAACGCCACCTACCTGCTACCGCTCGCGCCCGGAGCGAAGCCTCGCCGGATCATCGCGGCGTCGCGCAAGGTCCCCTCGATGGCCCGCCACCGGCTCCTGGGCGTCGCCAATGGTCGGGATCTGTTGGTCGTCGATCTGCCCAGCGGGGCACCGTGGACGTTCCCCGTGAGCGAGAACGCCACCCCGTGGGTCGACCTGTCGCCCGACGGTCGCCACCTCGTGCAGTTCGTCTACGGGGACCTCGAACTGTGGACGGTTCCTCGGGTGTCCGGCGACTTCGCGGCCTGGCTCGACAACCACACCAACGCGACGCTCGACCACGGGCTGTTGCTATGGCCGTGGCAGAAGACGCCGTAACCCGATCGACACGGACGGTGTCGATCGACACCGAAGCTCGGACCGGAAGGCCGCATCGTGAGCGGCATGATCGACCTGATTCATCGGCTTCGCCGGATCGCGAGCATGGCAGGCACCGACCGCGTGGCGTGTCTCGAGGGCGCCATCCGCGCGGACGGCCGAGGAGGACGCGCCCTCCTCGAGCAGCGTGATCCGCACGAGATCGCCGGCGCCTTGATGCGGTTGTGCGCGGCGCTCGGCTTCGAGAGCCTCGGCCACGCTCACCGCCTCGTCGCGTGGTGCCGGATGCTCGGGACCGCGGCCGGGCTCGACGACCGCGAGCTCGCGAGCCTGGTCCTCGGCGCGCAGGTCCACGACATCGGCAAGCTCGGCGTCGCCGCCGAGGTGCTCGGAGACGATGGTGCACTGACGGCGACCGAGCTCGACTGGATCCGCATGCACAGCTCGCTCGGCCACGCGGTCCTCGCGAACGTGGCCGGCCTCGCCGGCGCACGTGACCTCGTGCTGTGTCACCACGAGTACTGGGACGGCTCCGGATATCCGGAAGGCCGGAGCGGAGACGCGACCTCTCGTGCGGCACGAGTGTTCGTGCTCGTCGATTCGTACGAGGCGATCGTCCGCGACGACGTCGGGTATCGCGCGCGTCGCGATCACGACGCCGCCCGCGACGAGCTGTGCGAGCTCGCCGGCGTGCGCTACGACCCGGAGCTCGTCGCCGTGTTCCAGCGGATCGATCCGCACGCCTGGCGCGCCGTCGCCGAACCGGACGCCGGCCGAGTGGTCGTCGCTGCATGACTGGCTTCAAAGCGGGCTAGTCTGAACGCGTGGCGATCTCGTCCGACCTGCTGCGTCGCTCGCCGCTGTTCGCCGCGATGCCTCCCGGTGCCGTCGACGGCCTGTGTGCGCGTGCCGTTCGCCGTCGGGTCCGGCGCGGTCAGCGCGTGCTGTCGCGCAGCGACGCCGCACTCGTCGTCGTGGTCACCGGCCGCATCGAGGTGGTCGCCGAAGACGGCACCGCGATCCGATCGGTCGGCCCCCCCGGCGTGTTCGGCGTGTCGCTCGCGGCCGGCGCCGCCGCCACCGCGGAGCTGCGCGCCGCCGAGAGCGGCGAGCTGATCTCGATCCCCGCCGATGCGGTGGCCGCCGCCCTGCGTCGCCACCCCGAGGCTGCGCTGGCCGCGATCGCGCACCTCGCCGGCGTGATCGGCGCGCTGTCGGCCGAGGTCGAGGCACTGCGCCGGCACGGGCTGGTCGCGCGCGTGCGGCATCGGCTCGCACAGCTGGGTGCCGGCCGGCGCGAGATCGCGATCACTCACGCGCAGCTCGCCGACGAGGTCGGCGGGACGCGCGCCAACGTGTCGCGCGCCCTCGCGCGCTTGGAGCGAGAGGGAGCGATCCGGCGACGGCGGGGACGGATCGAGCTGGTCCCCGGGCGCTGACCGGCGTGGCGCCGGGCGCCGTGCGCGCGCATACTGCCGGCGCGATGGAGCGGGTGTACTTCACGTGGCCGGATCGCCGGTTTCGCTACGACTGCCGGACCTGCGGTGCGTGCTGCAAGGGCCACGGCATCGGCATCGACGTCGCGGGCGGCGAGCTCGTCCAGCTGCTCGGGAAGCGCCCCGAGCTGCTGCCGTTCCTGCGCCGGCGCGGCGACGCGATCACCGCGTTCAACCCGCGCGACCGCTGCTGGTTCCTCGCCGACGACGGGCTGTGCCGGATCGAGGTCGAGGACGGTCGCGCCGCGAAACCCGCCTCGTGCCGGCTGTTCCCGTTCAACCGCGTGTTCCGGATCGGGAGTTACACCGTCGTCGATTTCAACAGCGTGATCTGTCCGCTGGTCGCCGCCCCCGACGCTGATGGCGTCGCACACGCAGACGTCTGGGCCGAGATCGAATCGATCCAGGATCCCGCCGTGATCGGCACGCGCCTGCCCGCGCGCGACGCCGAGACCGAGGGCGCCGCGTTCGTCACCGAGGAGCGCGCGATCGCTCTCGCCGCGTTCGCGGCCGCGGCACAGAGAGATGGCGATGGTGACCCGCTCGCCGCCACCTGGGCCGCACAGGCCGACGCGTCCGCCCTCGATACCGAGCGCGCGCTCCAGACCGCCGCGTTCACGGAGATCCTCGGCATGCCGTGGCGCGCGCCCGGCGACGCCACCCTGCGCGCCGCGATGTGGGTGACGCCCTCGCTCCGGTTCAACGAGCTGTACGGTCCGCGCCAGTACACGATGCGTTCCGCGATGCCGCCGGTGCTCGCCCGGATGTGGCTCGCGTGGCTCGGCTTCGCCGCGCTCGGCGAGCACCTCGCCGGCCGTCCCCTCGGTATGCAGGAGCTCACCACGCTGTGGTCCGAGCAAGCACCGCTGATGCACGTGGTCGCGCGCTGGGGCGACAAGCCCTCGCTCAAGCCCGGCCCGGTATCACTGCCCGGCGTCGATCCCGGCGGCCTCGTGCGCGCGCTCGGTCGCGCGATCATCGACAACCGCAAGACCCGGCGTCCCCTCGGCGAGCTGATCGCCACCCTCCGCGGCGATCGCGAGGCCCGCGTCACCGCGCTCAAGTCCGCCGATGGCGTGCTGCGCGCCGGGTTCGCGCGCGGCGGCTGACGACCGTTTCCCAGGGTGCCGCGGCGGAGGCGTCGGCCAGTCGAACGCGATCAACGCGAGCGGTGGAAACGCGATGGCGATCGGCACCCACAACGGCTGCACCAGCACACCGAGCGCGCACAGCAGCGAGACCACCACCACGGTCGCCAGTCGGAATCGCGCGTAGAACTGCCGGTTGCGAAGGCTCAGCACCGGCAGCGCCAGATCGAGCGGCATCACCACGAGCGCGACGTCGTTCCATCCCGACATCGGCGACAGCACGATCAGTCCCCACACGATCGTCCCCATGAGGCCGAGCTCGAGCCCGGCCCACGCGAGCGCGAGTCTCTTGCCCCGTCGCCACCACGCGGCGCCCGCCGCGACGCCGGCGAACAGCACCGGGCATGCCACCGACACCGCACCGAACACGTCCCACAGTCCGGGCATCGTCACGACCAGCACGTAGCCGAGGAGTGCGGCGTAGGCGGCGACCAGGCCGAGGCGCTGCCGGCCACGCGACCGCGCGATCGCGATCGGCAACGCGAATAGAAGGCCGATCGCGAGCATCGGCCAACGTCCGGAGGAGCCATCGACGGGAATCGGCTCGCCGCGACGCTCGTACACCTGGCGCGGCGCCGCACCGAGCCGGCGCTCGACCTCGGCGCGAAGGATGTCGGGCTCGAACATCGCCTGCCACCGCGTCGGGTGAACGTCGAGCCTGCGACTGCCGAGGAAATCGGACATCGCGAGCAGCGCGGGCGAGCCGGCGTACCCGCGGCGGGCGAGCTCGCGGAACGTCAGCGGATACGCGGCGTCCCCGCCCGCCGCGAGCTTGCCACCGGTCGCGCGATCCACGAGGTCGCGGATCCGGGTCGAGCAGTTGTCGAACAACGGGTCGTACGAGTAGTGGCTGCCGGGGCCGTGGAGCGCGGCATCCAACGAGGTCGCGAGCTCGCGAGCCTGCGCATCGGTCAGCGGCAGCGTCTGGATGAAGATGTCGCGGTCTTCTGTGTCGCGATAGGCCGCGAGCACCTGCTGGTAGGTCTCGGTCTCGACCCAGAACTCCTGCGTCCCTCGCACCAGCCTCCACAGCATCGACAGGCCCTCGCGGTAGTCGGTGACGCCGAAGTTGAAGCAGGTGACGCTGCGTGCGGGGTCGCGATGGCGCAGGCACAACGCCGCGTGGCCGAACGTCTCGAACAGCTTGGTGCCGGGACCGATCGTCACCAGATCGACGAACGGCGCTTCGAAGTTGCCGGAAGGGGGGCTGGACGTGTCCGGCCCGGGCTGGGCGCGCGCGACGGACACGACAAGCGCGCACGTCGCGAGCGCCGCCAGCACGCCGAGCGTACGCATCAGCTCTTCGGCTTGACGAACGCCTTCGGATCGTACGGCGGGTCGAGCACCACGCTCTTGAGCTCGAGCTTGGTGGTCCGCGGTCCACCGGAGCTGAATCGCTTGTGAGCGATCTTGATGCCCTTGATGCTCTTGTAGTCGGAGAAGTCGTCGGTCTCGCCGACGCCCGCGCTGCGGTACGACAGCCGCGACAGCATCTTGGTCCGCTTGTCGAAGTACAGCACGACCTCGACGCCGAACGGCGACCGCAGCTTGACCACCGACTGCAACTTGCCATCGACCGACGGATCCGCGTGATCGGTGAGCTTCTCGTCGGGCGCGACGGTGATCTTGGCGTCGGGCGCGGAGGCCTTGAGCAGGATCAGCTCGGGCTCGCGCCAGCGCTCGAAGTCGATCGCGGCGAGATCCTGCGCGCCGATGTCGACCACCTGGATCTTCTGGCCGGTCTTGTCGGGTGCCTTCTGCCAGCCCTTCTTGCCGTCGATGGCGACGATCACGTTGACGCGCTGGGCGAGGTTGGCGTCGATCCGCATCTTGTCGGGGCGGATGAACACGCGCTCGATCTCGACGGGGACCGACTGACCCTGGATCGTCGTGGTCCCGGTGGCCTTCATCTTGAAGCCCTTGAGCGCCTCGAGACGCTTGCGCCCCCCCTTGGCGACCAGCGCGGCGTCGATGATCCGCTTGGCCGCGGCGGCCTGCTTGGGATCGATCGGCGGCTCGGGCGCGGCGACCGGCGGGCTGATCGGATCGGTGAACGCGACCTTCTGGTACTTCCAGCCGGCGGCCCTCAGCTGCGGCTCGAGATCCTTGGCGTCGCCCACCATCACCATCACGTAGTCCTTGGGCGTCAGGATCTCCGACGCCGCACGCTTCGCGCTGTCGACGTCGACGCGCCCGACGGCGATCGGGAAGTTCTGCAGGTACTCGCGTCCGAACCCGTGGAGCTCGGCACCGATCAGCGCCGAGCCGACATCGCCAGCCGACTGGAACCGCAGGCCGTAGCCGCCCGCGAGGTTCGCGATCGCGGCCGCCACCTCCTCCTGGTTCGGCCCGTTCTCCGCCATCTTGTCGATCTCGCGCAGCATCAGCTTGGCGGTTGCCACCGCCTCCGAGTTCCGCGTGAACGTCTGGGCGACGAAGCTTCCGACATCCGCGTTGCGATCGAACCCGGTGCTGGCGCCGTAGGTCTTGCCGCCTTCGACGCGCACGACCTTCATGAGACGCGAGCTGAACGCGCCGCCGCCGAGCGCGTAGTTCCACACCAGGGTGTCGAAGAACCGCGGGTCGTCGTGCTCGATGCCGAACTGCGCGATGCGGATATGGGTCTGGGTCTGGCCGGGCTTGTCGACCAGGCGGATCCGGCTCCCCGACAGCCCCGGCAACTTGTACTTCGGCGTCGGCGGCACCGGGCCCTTGCGCCAGGCGCCGAACGCGCGCTGGAGCTCGCCCTTGATCCGGCGAGTGTCGACATCGCCGGTGACGACCAGCATCGCGTTGGCGGGGACGAACCACGCCTTGTGCCACGCGACCAGGTCCTCGCGATGGATCGCGGAGATCGACTGCTCGCTGGTCACCCGTCCGCGCACGTGGTCGTTGCCCCACAGCAGGTTCTGCACGTGGAGCGCCGCGAGCTGTGCCGCGTCGTCGAGCCGTTGCCGGACACCGGCGAGCGCCTGCTCGCGCACCTTGACCAGCTCGGACTCCGGGAACGTCGGGTGGATGACGATGTCGGGCAACAGGTCGAGGCAGGTCCGCGTGTAGCGCGACAGCACGTTGCACGACAGCAGCGTGGCCTCGTAGGTGGTGTTCGACGCGATCGTGCCGCCGACGAAGTCGATCGCCTTCGCGATCGCGAGCGCGTTGCGGCGGCGCGTACCCTTGACCAGCATGTCGCCGGCCATCTCGGCGACACCGAGGCGCGAGGCCGGCTCGTCCATGCGACCGGCGCGCACCGCGAGCTGCATGCTCACCACCGGCAGGCGGTCGCTCTTGACGACGTAGACCTGGAGGCCGTTGGACAGCTTGAACTCGTCGATCTCGGGGATCGCGACCGGGGTCGGCGGTTCGGGCCTGGGTGGCGCCAGCAGATCGGTGTGGCCGGCCCACGGGTCGGGCGCGCCGTCGTGCGACGGTGCCGGTGGCTTGGCGACGTTGGTATCGCCGTCACCGGGGAGCCGCGGGATCGGCGACGGATCCGGCTTGGGACCGCAGGCGAACAGCGACAATGCGGCGACGAGCGCGAGCCGGGACATCACTTCCCTCCCTTGTTCGCCGCAGGGCGCGCGAGTTGGCGCGGTGGGATCACGACGATGGTCGCGAGGTTCGGCGCCATGTACTTCTTGACCACGCGTGCGACGTCGGCCGACGAGACCTTCTCGATCTCGTCGATGTCGCGCACGAATGCGACCGGATCGCCGACCAGGATCCAGCTCCGGCCGATCGCCGTCGCCAGCCCCTGCGCGTTCTCGAGCGAGAACGTGAACCCGGACTGCACCTGGTTCTTCGCCTTGCGCAGCTCGTTGGGTGTCGGGCCGCGCGCGGCGAGCTTGGCGATCTCGTCGAGGATCGCCGTCTCGATGCCATCGGTCTGCGACGGATCGCGATACGCGCCCAGCGCGATCGCCATCCCGGGTTCCTCGCGAACCACGGCCTCCATCCCGCCATCGATCGCGAGCGGACGCTTGGTCTTCGGGTCGACGGTCTTGAGGCGCTGCTTGAGCCGGCTCGACTCGCCGGCGCCCAGGATGATCGACGCCACCTGGAGCGCATAGATGTCGGGGGCCTTGGCGGCGGGGATGTGATAGCCGATGAGCGTCAGGCCGATCTGCGCGGGCTTCACGACCTCGCGACGCTTCTCCGTCTGCGGTGGCTCGACCTCGGACGCCGACGGACGCGGAGGCGTGGCCGCCTTCGGAATCGCACCGAAGTACTTCTGCGCCAGCGCCTTCACCGCCGCCGTCGTCGTCTTGCCGACGACCACGAGCAGCGCGTTGTTGGGCTGGTAGTAGGTGTCGTAGAACTTCTTGAGATCGGCGGGCGTGGTGGCGTCGAGATCCTTGAGGTTGCCGCCGGCGGTCCACGCGTACGGGTGCTTGGTGTACGCGACCGCCAAGAACCGCAACAGGCCCTGGGCGAGCGGGTTGTTCTCCTGGCGCCGGATCTCCTCTTTGACGACCTCGCGCTCGACCTGGATCATCTCCGGCCGGAACAGCAGGTTGCGCATGCGCTCGGCCTCGAGCCGGATCGCGAGCTCGAGATAGTCGGATGGCAACGTGTCGATGTAGTGGGTCGCGTCCTCGTCGGTCTCGGCGTTGACGTAGCCGCCGACGCCATTGATGAACCGGGCGTGGGCCTCGGCGCGAACGTGCCGGGTGCCCTTGAACATCATGTGCTCGAACATGTGCGCCGAGCCGCGGCGGTCGCGAGGCTCGTCCTTGCTACCGGCGTGGTACCAGAGCTGGACGGCCGCGACGGGTGCGGCGTCGATCGGCAGGACCGCGACCTGGAGGCCATTGTCGAGCGCGAAGGTCTCGATCTTGGGTAACTTGCTGATCGCCTTGGGGGCGGCGCGCGTACTGGCGGGTAATGCGACCAGCGCGGCGATCGCGAGATAGCGAAAAACGGCCATGGATCTCCCTCGGGAGGCGGACACTACCAAGGCCCTCGATGGTTGCCAGTGGAACTCGTGAAGTTCGCAGACTTAGCAACCAGAATGCGGCTACCCGAAAGTTCACCGTAAATAGAATTCTTCCGCTTGACTGAAACTGGGCCCCAAGCCAAAGTGGCTTCGCAATCGCAAACGCGGCTCGAGGAGTCGCTAGAGTGAGGTGAGGCCGTGGCACGCATGCAAGCAGCTTCTTCGGAGGAGGGTCGGATGGTCGACGTTACTGGCGTCAAGGTGTTCTCCGCGACGAAGGCCAAGGAGCGCGAGCTCCTCGGAGAATTGATTACCGACTGGATCCGTAGTCACCCCGACCACGAGATCGTCGACAAGATCGTCACGCAGAGCTCGGACTCGGAGTTCCACTGCCTCACGATCACGCTGTTCTACAAGCATGCCAAGGCGTAGGGGTTCCGTCTTGACCCGGCCGGACTGATCGGGTACCCACGTCCCTCCCCATGGAGAACACGTTCGGAAAGCCCGTCGAGGTCGAGGTTCGCGACAGCCTCGAGAAGGCGATGAAGATCCTCAAGCAGAAGATGTCCAAGGAGGGCATCCTGCAAGAGCTCAAGCGTCGCCGTTTTTACGAGAAGCCCAGCGTCAAGCGGAAGCGCAAGACGCGCGAGGCGCGCAAGCGACTCCGTCGCGAGATGAAGCGCCGCGTGTCGCCGGGCCCGATGGGTCGCTGATCCGTCGAGATCATGACCGACTGGGTCGAGGTCGTCGTTTCCGTCGGCGCGACCGCAGTCGATGACATTGCCGCGTTGATCGCCGCCGAGATTCCGGCGGCGGCCGCGGGGACCGAACAGCGTGGGGACGAGGTCGTGTTCTGGGTGGCCCGCGAGGATGCTGCCGCGGCGCTGGCCTCGACACGCGACGCGGTGGCCCGCTGGCAGGCCGGCGGAGCCGCCGTCGATCCCGCCCGCGTACGGATCGCCGATGCGATGCCCGAGTCCGAGTGGCGCGACGCCTGGAAGCGCTACTTCCGGATCGCGCGGCTGACCCGCCAGTTCGTCGTGGTCCCGAGCTGGGAGACCCACACGCCGGAGCCGGGTGATGTGGTCATCGACCTCGATCCGGGGATGGCGTTCGGCACCGGCACCCACGCCAGCACGCGCCTCGTGCTCGAGGAGCTCCAGGAGCTCGCCGATCGCGATCTGACGCCCACCCGGATCCTCGACGTCGGGTGCGGGTCGGGGATCCTCGGGATCGCCGCGGTCAAGCGCTGGCCGACGGCGACCTGCGTCGCGATCGATACCGACCCGCTCGCGGTCGACGCCACGCTCGACAACGCCTCGGTCAACCGGGTCGCCGATCGGATCGAGGTATCGGCGACCCCGGTCGAGGACCTCACGGAACAATTCCCCGTCGTGCTCGCCAACATCCAGGCCCACGTGCTGCGCGCGATGTTGCCGGCCCTGGTCGCGCGGGTGGCCCCGGGCGGGACGCTGATCCTGTCGGGTCTCCTGACGCCCCAGGCCGAGCCCCTGGCCCGGGAATTCGTCGCCGCCGGGCTGCGCCAGGTCCGGATCCACGAGAGTCGTCACGATTCGCAGTGGTCGTCGGCTACCCTGGTACGGTGAGGATCTTCGTCGCCCCCGAGGCACTGGTCGCGGGAGAGCTGCGCGTCACCGGTGACGAGCACCACTACCTCGGTCACGTGCGGCGCGCCCGCGTCGGCGAGGTGCTCGAGATCGTCGACGGCGCCGGGCGGATCGCCACCGGGACGATCGAACGCATCGCCGATGCCGAGACCGTGCTGCGAGTCGGAGATCCCGCACACGTGACCCCCAGGCCGCCGCACATCCGCGCCCTGCTTCCCTTGATCAAGGGCGACCGCATGGACACCTGCATCGAGAAGCTGGTCGAGGTCGGCGTCGATTCGATCGTGGTGTGGCCGGCCTCGCGCTCGATCGTGCGGTTCGATGCCGCGCGCCGCGAGGGTCGACTCGCGAAGTACCGCGCACAGGTGCGCAGCGCGGCGCGCCAGTGCGGGCGCGCTCACATGCCCGAGATCGACCACGCGGGTGACCTCGCCACCGCGATCGCCGACCTGCCGGACACCGGCGCGCGAGTCGTGCTCGATCCGTCGAGCGACGAAGCACTGTCGGTCGAAGGAGATGCCGTCGACGTCACGATCACGAGTGGCCCCGAGGGCGGCTTGACCGCGGCCGAGCTCGAACAGCTCGCGGAGGCCGGGTTCGCGAGCGCTGGCCTCGGGCCACGGGTCCTCCGAGCGGAGACCGCCCCGATGGTCGCGGTCGCCCTGATCCGGTCGGCAACCCGAAGCTGAGCGCCGCGCAAGGTCTGCGGGCATCGGCGCCGCAACCGCGAGATCCGGCGGCGGGCCCGATCCATGCACCTCCTGGGGGTATGCCCATCCCTCTCAACCTCACGTTTCGCGACATGCCGTCGACGCCCGCCCTCGAAACCGCGGTGAACGACTGGGTCGCCAAGCTCGAGCGCTTCTACGACCGGAACGACCGGATCGAGCGCTGCGATGTCGTGATCGAACGACCGCACCAGCGTCATCATCGCGGCCAGCTGATCCACGTGCGGATCACGATCGCGGTGCCCGGAAACGACGTCATCGTCAGCCGCGAGCCGCGCGACGGCGCCCACGAGGATGCCTACGTGGCGATCCGCGACGCGTTTCGCGCCGCACGGCGGCAACTCGAAGAGCACACGAGTCGTCTACGCAAGGAGGTCAAGGCCCACGTCGAGCCCGCGCACGGCCGCGTGACGTTCCTCGATGTCGAAGGCGAGTGGGGCTATCTCGAGAGCGGCGCGCGCCAGATCTACTTCCACCACAACAGCGTGATCGACAGCGAGCCGCTCGCGGTCGGAGACGAGGTCCGGTTCGCGGAGGAAGCCGGCGACAAGGGACCGCAGGCATCCTCGGTGGTCCCGATCGGACGGAACGGACACCACCAGCCGGTGTGACGCGACTCAGCGCGACGACAGCAACGTGAGCACGAACGTCGCGGCGCCCACCACGACGATCAACGGCCCCGCCGGTGCGCCGGTGAGGTCGGCCAGCACGAGTCCGAGGACGGCCGAGGTCGCGCCGACGATCGCCGAACCGACCGCGTAGGTGCGGAGGTTGTTGCCGACCCGGCGCGCGGTGGCCGGAGGGATCGAGACCAGCGCCGCGGTCAGCAGGCTGCCGACCATCTTCACGCCGAGCGCGACGATGATCGAGATCAACACCAGGTAGATGAAGTTCGCCCGTCCGACGGAGACTCCCTCGGAGGTCGCGAGCTCCTCGGAGATGTTGATCAGGACCAGACGTGCGTACATCTGACGGACCACGAGGATGACCGCGACGCACATCACCGCGGCGAACGCCGCCTCGCCTGCACCGACGCGTGCGATGTCACCGACGAGCGCGGCCTCGGCCTGGGCGATCGGCAGGAACAGGAATGCGGCGGCGACCCCGGAGGAGAACACCAGCGCGGTCAAGGCCTCCATCGGGAGCCGCGTTCGCCGCTCGAGCAGCCAGATCACCGCGACGCCGACGGCGACGAACGGAAACGCTCCGAGCGAGACGTCGAAGCCGTAGACCAGCGCGAGCGCGACCCCGGGCAACGTCAGGTGACCGAGCGGCCCCGCGACCAGCGACATCCGCCGGCCCAGCATCAGCGAGCCGAGATAGCCCGCGGCACCACCGATGGCCGCACCCGCGATCAGGCTGAACAGCGTCTGCGCGGTCATCGGCCGTGATGATGGTGGTGGTGGTGTTCGTACGGGGTGACCTCGGTCCCGTACAGCTGGCGCAGACTCTCGGGCGTCAGCGTCGCGACCGGCGGTCCGTGACACAGCGGCTCGCGGTTGAGGCACAGCACCGTCGACGACAGCTTGTAGACCATCGCCAGGTCGTGGGTGACGATGATCATCGCGAGGTCACGCTCGCGATGCACGCGCTCGAGCAGCCCGTACACGGTCTCGGCGCCCGTGACGTCGACCCCCGTCGTCGGCTCGTCGAACAACAACACGTGCGGCTCGCCGGACAGCGCCCACGCGATCAACACGCGCTGGTACTGCCCCGACGACAGATCACCGAACCGCTTGGTGGCGATGTTCTCGTCGAGACCGACCTCCCTCAGCATCTGCCCGACGTCGACGCGCGCGCGCTTCTTGAGCGCCAGGAAGTCGGCGACGGTGACGGGAAGGTCCTTGATGTAGGGGAGCCGCTGCGGCACGTAGCCGATCCGCACCCCGGAACGCCACGCGATCGTGCCGTCGTGGGGCACCACTCCGAGCAGCGCGCGAAGCAGCACCGTCTTGCCCGCGCCGTTGGGTCCGAGCACGGTGAGGATCTCGCCGGGACTCAACGTGAACGAGACGTTGTCGAGGACCACGTGACCGTCGAGCGTGACCCGAACATCGGTCACGCGGACTATCGGGTCGTCGGACGCCATCTCGGCGAATCTACGTCGAGCGAGAGGCGTGCTGCATCTTTTGCGGCGTCGAACAGCCGTGCGAGCGCGTCGAGCACGACCTCGAGACGCACGGGCTTCGCGACGTACGTGGACAGCCCGCGAGCGAGCGCGCCGGCGACGCGCGGATCGTGAGCCTCGAGCCCGGTCACGTACACCGCGGGGAGCCCCGGTTGGTTGGTGCGGAGGGCGGCGACGAGCTCCGGCCCGGACATCTCCGGCATCACCACGTCGACGATCACGGCATCTGGCGGCTCTCGCAGGAACCGATCCAAGACGCGCTGGGGTTTCGTTTCGGCGATGGCCTCGACGCCTTCGAGGCGCAACAAGGTCGTGAGCGCCTCGGCCTGCTGTGCTTCGTCCTCGACCACCACCACCCGCTTTCCCACGAGTGTAGTCATCACGATCAATATGGGTCCGCCGCGAGCGTTGGCCAGTCGTGATTTCCGAGGCATCGGTCCCGCGCAACCCGTGCGCGTTTCCGTGATACGGCTCGACCCATGGAACCACGTGCCGTCATCCTGTTGGCCGTCGCGACCGGATCGCTGATGTCGTGTGGCGACAACCTCGAGGCCTCGGGGCCGTTCGGCGGCGTCCCCGTGACCGACACCGTGACGGCTCCCGGACTGTCGGCCCCCGTCGACGTCGTACGCGACAGCTTCGGTGTGCCGCACATCTACGCCTCCACCGAGGCCGATGCCGCGTTCGCCAATGGCTACATCCAGGCCGCGGATCGGATCTCGGAGATGGATCTACTCCGGCATTTTGCCGAGGGGCGCGTCGCCGAGATTTTCGGAGCGCTCGACAAGGATCAGATCGACAACGACTTGACGATGCGCATGCATCGGTTCCACGAGTTCGCCGACGAATCGCTCGCGCAGCTGCAGGCATCGAGTGACCCGATCGACCGCGCCGTGGTCGACGAGCTCCAGCGCTACGCCGACGGCGTCAACCAGTACGTCGACGAGCTGGTCGCGGGCAACCACACGATCGACGACGAGGTCGCGGTGTTCTTCGATGCCAGCCGGTTCCAGACCTGGACGCCGACCGACTCGCTGGCGATCGGGTACCTCCAGCAGTGGTCGCTGCAGTACGACGACAGCGAGCTCGAGCTGCAGAGCTTCTTCGATGCTGCTCGCAGCAAGTTCGACCAGTCCGGAAACGCCGACCTCGCGCGACGCGCCGGTGCCGGGATCGATCTGCGGCAGTTCGCACCGATCGACCCGACCTCGACGATCGACGGCTTCCCCAACGTCGATGTCGATACCGGGACGCGCGCCAAGCCGGCGCGTTCGCGGAAGCGGCCGGTCGTGCCCGAGGCGCTGCTCGCGGCCGGGCGGCGCGCGCTCGCTCCCGACAACCCGCTGTTTCGCGCGATCAAGAACCCGGCGAACGGCTCGAACAACTGGGTCGTCGGACCGTCGCTCACCGGCGGCGGACCGATCCTCGCCAACGATCCGCACCTGCAGCTGATCAATCCGCCGGTGTGGCACCTGCTCCACATCACCGTGCCCGACAAGCTCGACGTCACCGGCGTCAGCTTCCCGGGAATCCCCGGCATCATCCTCGGTCACAACGCGCACGTCGCGTGGGGCGCGACCGTGGTGTCCCACGACGCCGACGACTTCTATCTCGAGACCATCGCGCCGTGCACGTCGGGCACCGGTGACTGCGTGCAGTTCGAGGGCAACGAGGTCCCGCTGCAGCAGTTCACCGAGCAGATCGACATCGGCGCGCTCGGCACGATCACCGACAGCCAGACCGTGACCTACGAGCTGGTGCCGCACCACGGTCCGATCCTGCCGGTGGTCCAGAACCACGCCGTCGTGCCGCGCAGCGGTGCGCAGGGGATCTCGGTCCGCTACACCGGCTACGGACCGTCGTTCGCCGTCCGCGCGCTGTACCGCCTCAACCACGCGGCGTCGCGCGCCGAGGCGTTCGATGCCCTCGACGACTTCACGTTCGGCGGGCAGAACTGGGTGATCGTCGACGATGCCGGATCGATCGGCTGGACATCGACCAACCAGATCCCGCTGCGCACGCCGGGCTGTCACGCGTTCGACGCCAAGACCAACCCGACCGGACTCGCACCGTTCTTCGTGCTCCCCGGCGACGGCAGCTGCGAGTGGCAGGGCTTCATGGACGCGCGATACATCCCGCACGCGATCGATCCGGCGAGTGGCTTCCTGGCGTCGGCGAACCAGGATCCCGTCGGCGAGACGTTCGACAACAACCCGCTGAACGGCCCGATGGTCGACGGCCGCCCGCTGTACGCCGGGTGGGACTACGACCCGGGCCTGCGCGAGGGCCGGATCACGCGCAGGCTGCAGACGCTCGCCGCGTCGGACCAGCCGATCACGGTCGACGACCTCGCCTCGATCCAGGCCGACACCCACTCGAACTTCGGCGAGCTGCTCCGGCCCTCGATCGTCGCGGCGGTGACCGCGGTCGACGAGGAGATCGCGACCCCGGGTACACATCCGGATCTCGCGGCGTTCGTCTCCAGCATGTCGAGCGCGCGGCGGACCCGCATGCACGATGCCGGTGCACGGCTGGCGGCGTGGACGCTCGAGACGCCGCCCGCCGTCGAGGGTTCGCCATCGGCAAGCGAGATCGCCGACAGCGCCGCGACCTCGATCTTCAACTTCTGGGCGGTCAGCTTCATGACCCACGCGTTTCGCGACGAGGAGATCGCCCTCGGCAGGACCGCGGATGTCGACCGCGCGGCCGTGCTCGTGCTCGCGCATCCCGAGAAGCTGACCTCGGAGATCGCGTCCGAGACCGGCGAGTCGATCCTGTGCGACGACCTCGACACCGCGGGCACGATCGAGAGCTGCCGCCTCGAGGTGGTGATCGCCCTCGACGAAGCCCTCGGTCGCCTCGCGGATCCCGGCACGGGGTTCGGTAGCGCCGACCCGACGAACTGGCGATGGGGCAAGCTGCACACGCTGACGCTGTCGCCGCTGACGCCGTCGAGCATGCTCGACATTCCGACCGCCACCGATCCGGACCCGCTACTACGCGAGGGGTTCCCGCGCCCCGGCGACAACTACTCGGTCGACGCCAGCCACCCGGGCACGCGCGACCTCGACTTCACCTACGACCACGGACCGTCGATGCGCCACCTCACGCAGTTCGATGGTCCGGGCCAGCCGCACACGCGGATCGCACTGCCTGGCGGCCAGGTGTTCGACCGCTCGTCGCCGCACTACCGCGACCTGATGGACACCTACTGGCGCCACAACCAGTACTTCGACCTGCCCTTCACGATCGACGAGATCATCGGCAAGGCCGAGAGCCACACGCGGTTCGTCGGGCCGTGATCGTCAGATCCGGCTGAGCAGGTGCGCGTAGAGATCGGCGTCGGTGACGGCCGGGCGCCGGAGCAGGCTGTCGTCGAACCGCGCGGTCCGCGCCCGCGACCGAAACTGTTCGACCGTGATCGTGAAGTTGCGGGTGGTGGTCGGGGTCTGGAGTGCGCCGAGCGCGGCGTAGTGCGTCGCGCGCTCGCGCAGCAGCCACGGCGTGCCACGGATCGGAAACACGTAGAGCACTTGCTCGCTGTCCTCCGAGTGCGTGGTGCGCTTTTGCTTCACCGTCTTGTTGATCATGAGTCCGCCGGTCATCACCGCTCGTCCCAGATCGAGCTTCTTCTTCTTGACGACCTCGACGTTCTCGGTGCGAGACACGTGCCGCGCGCGGACCATGACGGCGACGTCGACCCACGCCAACCGGTGGCCGCCCGCCGTGACCACCGAGTCGTCGAACGTGAAGTCGCGCAGCGAGATCATCGACTCGGTCCTCGCGATCTCGGACCCGCGGACCAACAGTGCGCGGTGGCCTCTCCCTTCGAGCGTCCTGGTCAGGCCATTCGCGGCGCCCTCGTCGACCGTGGTCAGGACGACCGCGGGGACCCCGGCCGACAACTTGAGTCGCTCCTCGTACGCGGTGGTGCCGAATTCCGCGGCGAGCGCGCGAGCCTCGACGTCGACCGGCGTCCCCAGCGCGAGAATCGCGACGAAGTAGCGTTCGACGTCTAGCATCTCGACAACGATACACTCCGCGGCACGTGCTATCAGGGCGAATGCCCTCACCCGGCCAGACTCTGCGCGAACGCTCCGGACAGCTCCTCGCGAGCACGGTCGCGATCGACGATGCCCATCCGATGCATCCGCGCATGGTGGCCGAGCAGGTCGCCGAGCGGACCTACTTCGCCGATAGCTTCGCGAACGTCACCGCGTTCGACACCGACGACGGTCTCGTGCTCGTCGACACCGGCAGCTTCGTGCTCGCCGACGCCACTCGGGCTCTGCTCCGCAACCTGGTCGCGTCGCCGGCCCACACCGCGATCTGGACCCACGGTCACGTCGATCACTGCTTCGGAGTGCCGGGCTACGAGCGCGATGCCGGTCGCCCGATCCGCGTGATCGCTCACGAGGCGGTGCCGGCGCGGTTCGCGCGCTACCAGCTGACGCGCGGCTACAACCAGGAGATCAACGCGCGCCAGTTCCAGGTCGGCGTGCCGTTTCCCGGCGAGTTTCGCGCCCCCGACGAGGTCTACGCCGACACCCGCACGCTCGAGCACGGCGGACGGCGGTTCGAGCTCCACCACGCGCTCGGCGAGACCGACGACGCGACCTGGGTGTGGGTCCCGGATGCCGGCGTGGTGTGCACCGGAGACCTGATGATCTGGGCGTCGCCGAACTGCGGCAACCCGCAGAAGGTCCAGCGCTATCCGCGCGAGTGGGCCCGGGCGTTGCGCGCGATCGATGCATGCGGCGCGGAGTTGTTGTGCCCCGGTCACGGCGTACCGATCTTCGGCGCGGCGAACGTCCACCGCGTGCTCGACGACACCGCGAGCTACCTCGAGTCGCTGGTCGACCAGGTGCTCGCGATGCTCAACCGCGGCGCCCCGCTCGACGACATCCTGCACGAGGTGACCCCGCCGGCCGACCTGACCACCCGACCCTACCTGGCGCCGATCTACGACGAGCCCGAGTTTGTCGTCCGGAACCTGTGCCGGCTTTACGGCGGGTGGTGGGATGGCAACCCGGCCCACTTGAAGCCACCGCGCGAGGCCGACCTGGCGCGCGAGCTCGCCGCCCTCGCCGGGGGGGCCGACCGGCTGGCCGCACGGGCGGTCCAAGTCGGAGACCCGCGGCTTCAGGTTGCCCTCGTGGAGCTGGCCGCGCGGGCGGCACCCGACGACGAGGCGATCCGTGCGACTCGCCACGGTATCTACCAAAACCGCGCGAAAGCCGAGCGGTCCCTGATGGCGCGGGGGGTGTATACAGCGGCCGCCCGAGAAACCAGCGAGAAACCCAGGAGAACCACATAATTGCCTTCCTCCGCGCCGGAGGATACAAACTGGCAGATGGCGGAGCAGGAGCCGGCCGTGTTGCGAGATCCGTCGATCGCGGCATCCGACGTGCGTTCCGCACCATCGACAGGTGCTCCCACACCCGAACCGGCCCCCACCAAGCGAGCGTCCGGCGAGCTGCGGAAGCCCGCGCCGGTGGTCTACGTGGTCGGGTTCTGGAAGCGCGCGGTCGCCGCGGCGATCGATCTCGCGATCGTGATTCCGACCGCGCTGTTGATCACGCTGTTGGTCAGCAAGATCTCGGGCGTACAGCTCCCGTCCTCGAAGCTGCATCTGCTCGATATCGACCTGTGGATCGATCTCGTGCTCGCCACCGACCCCGCGATCGTGATGGGCTTGGTGCTGTTGTTCGCGATCGGACTCACCTATCTGCTCGTGTTCCACATCGTGCAGGGACGCACTCTCGGGATGCGCGTGCTCAAGATGCGGGTCATCGATCTCTACGGCGATCGGCCGTCGCCCGCGCGGTGCGCCGCGCGGTCGGCGGGCTATCTCGCCGGTATCGCGACGCTGTTCCTCGGCTTTCTGTGGATGGGCTTCGACAGCGAGAAGCGAGGTCTGCAGGATTGGATTGCAGGCACGCTGGTGGTCCGGGCCGACGGATGAGGCGATGTCGTCATCGAGCCTGAGCTCGCTCCTCGTCCGCGACGGGTTGGTCGGCGTCAAGCGGATGGAAAAGGCGTTCCAGCGCCAGGTCATCTATGGCGGCTGTCTCGACACCATCTTGCTCGAGATGAACCTGGTCCAAGAGGACCGGCTGACCCAGTACCTCGCCCTCGCCTCGGGGTTGCCGCCGGCGGCACGCGAGGAAGGAGAGACGATCGACGAAGCCGCGGTCGCCGCGATCTCTCGAGACATCGCCGATCGCTACCGTGCGGTGCCGGTCGCGATCGAGGGTGAGGCGGTACGCCTCTTGGTGTGCGCGCCGGTCGAGCTCGCCGAGCTCGAAGACCTCGCCGACCTGCTCGACCGACCGCTGCAACCGTTGATCACGCCCGAGTACCGGTGGCACCTCGTGTTCGCCGCCGCCTACGGGCTCGACCCGCCCGCACGGTTCACCACGCTGGCGCGCACGCTCGATGTCGATGCCGTGCTGTCGCCGGTAGGCCGCGCACGCTCGGTGATCGTCGACGAACGACCGATCCCGCGCGCCCCGGTGACCGACGATCAAACGCCGGTCCCACCGATCTACGAGGGTCGCGATACCCAGAAGATCGTGGTCGACATCGACGAGCACGGCGAGATCCGTACCGACGATAGCCGCGCACGCACGCACACCTTGCTCGGGATCGATCCCAACCGGGCCTCGACCGGCCACGGTGCACCCCACACGCTCGAATCGCTATCGCCGGATTGGCCGATCGAGCCGATCGTGTCGTCGGAGGACGAGACACCCCCCGCGAAGAAGAAGCCGCTCGGCACGGTCGGCCCCGTCGGACCGGCATCGGTCCGCGACAAGACCGAAACCGAACCCGAGCCGCTGTCGCGACCGCTCGATCCCGGACTCGTACCCGGTTCCGGCCTGGGAACGACGACGCCGACGACGATCCGGTTCGCGGTCCCGAAGGCCACCGTGACTCCGACCGCCGCGGCGACTCCGAGCACGGGGGTCCCGCGGCCGGTGTCCGACTCCGGTCCGCGCCGCCGCGGACCCAAGCTCGTGCGTCGCCCGCCGACGCTCCCGATCTCGACCGAGGGCCGCGACTCGCCGCTCCCGATTGTTCGGGCGCGCGAGCAACTGGCGACCGCCGAGGATCGCGACACCGTGTTCTTGACCCTGCTCCGCGCGGCGCGCTCGCGCGCGCGATGGGCCGGTCTGTTGACCGTGCAAGGCGGCGCCGCGATCGGACGCGTGGCCCTGGCCGAACCCGGGCTCGACGTCAGCGCGGTCAACACGGTGCTGATCCCGCTCGACGTGGTGTCGCCGTTCCGCGCGGTGGTCGGCAACCACCAGCCACACGTCGGCCCGCTGGTGTCGGGCGATCCGGGCGTCGACGCGATGCTATTGCGCTTCGGCGGGACCTTGCCGCCGTCGGCCCTGATCCTGCCGATCGTGTTGCGCGATCGAGTGGTCGCCGTGCTGGTCGCGCATCGCGTGCACTCCGACATCCGGCTCGCCGACGTCACCGAGCTGCTACCGATCGCGACCGCGACGTCGGACGCGATCGGCCGGTTGATCGTCAAGCACAAGGCCGCGGGGTATCGCGCGCCCGCCGGCAAGGTGACCGTGCCGATCGAGCCCGAGCAGGTCGAGACCAAGCGGGTCGCCAAGTCGTCTTACCCAACCACCCGACCCGATGTCCGCGGATGGGGCGCCCCCACCGACGTGGCGCCACCGTCGATCCCGCCCGAGCCCGAGGTCGTGATCGAGGCCGAAGAACCACGCCCGATCGACGAGGTGCTCGATGCGATCGAGCGCTCGGCCGAGGCGAGCGCGGAGGACGCGCTGACCGAAGCGGTCGATCGCGCCCCGGAGACGATCGGTGCGCTGATCCGGAGGTTCCCGGGCCGGCTGCGCGTCGAGCGGTTCGGCGTCGCCGGTCGCCCGCTGCGCGCCGCGCAGTACGGCGGCCTGCTCGAGTTGGTGGTCCGGCTCGGTGCGGTGTCGTCCGAGCTGTTGATCGACAAGATGAGCGCACCGCAGCGCGACGTCCGGTTCTACGCGACGGTGTGCGCTGCCGAGCTGCGCCCGCGTAACATCGTGTTCGCGCTGGTCGAGCGTCTGTTCGATCAGGACTACGGCGTGCGCGCGATCGCGATCGAGGCGCTCGCTGGATATCCGATGACGGAGCTCTCCGAGGCGCTCGCCCGAGCGCGCCGCGCGGTGCACTCGAGCGACCCCGAGGTGATCGGAGCGGCGGCCTCCGCGATCGTCGAGCTCGGCGACACCGAGGCGATCGCGGATCTGATCGGCGTGATCGAGCGTGGAGACCGCGGTGGAGAACATGCACGCAAGGCGCTCGTCGCGCTGACCGCGCAGGACTTCGGCCCCAACGAGAAGCGCTGGCGCAAGTGGTACGAGGGTGCCCGCCATCGCCACCGCGTCGAGTGGTTGATCGAGGGGCTCACCCACAAGGAAGACGCGATCCGCGAGAGCTCGATCGACGTGCTGCGCAAGCTCACCGGCGAATACTTCGGCTACCACTACAATCTGCCGCGCGCCGAGCGCGACCTCGCCGCCCAACGCTGGGTCTCGTGGTGGCGCGAGACCGGATTGCGCCGGTTCGTGCTCCACGAGAGCGAGCGCCATCGCCCGACCGCGCAGCTCCCCGCGCGCCGCGACTAGCGGGGTCTGGTCGTCAGCGTGACGTCGACCAGGTGCGCGAACGCATCGCGCTTCACCGACAACTCGATCGCCGCGTCCATCCCGTGGTTCGCGAGCGTGTGCTCGGCGGTCCGCCGCACGTAGTCGAGCCGATCGGGGAGCGCCTCGTCGCCGGGCACCAGCGTCACCACGCCGGCATCGCCCCATCCCGGTCCGGCGAGCGCGATCGAGCGGACGTGATACAGGGGGCCGCGCTCGACATCGAACACCACGTAGACGCCACCCGATGGGCCGTAGGTCACGACCGGCGAAGCCACGCGCCCCGACAGGTAGCCGCGCGAGGCGAGCACGTCCTCGAGGGCCGCGCGATCGCGCGCCAGCATCTGGGTGTCGATGTCGCTTCCGATCGCGGTCTCCAGTGCGGCGCGCATCCGCGACAGCGGCAACCCGCGCCCGTCGATCGTGATGCTCTCGACACGCTTGGTGTGGTGGGGAATGCCACCGGCGCTGGCGTCACCTTCCGGCAAACTCTGTACGACCAGCACCGCAGCGATCGCGGTGAGCAGAGTCAAGAGAAGCAGTGAACGCACGCGTGGACAGCGTGCAAGCGTGGATCCACGTTCGTCGCCACGCCGTCGCTTCCGTGAACCGCTCCACGGTCAGGCGCACGCACGATCGCGAAACCATTGCGAGAGTACGTGGACGGCTCGCTCGCGACCTCACAGCCCGATCGACGGGCTCGGCGTTCGGGATCCCGATGACGTGTTCACGATGTGCCGGTACGTCGACGACGCGTCAGGGAATCGTCGCCGTGTTGGTGTTGCCGAACCGGTCGGTCACTCGCACCTGGGTGGCCTGTGCGTTGTCGGTCAGGGTCACCACGCCGTTGGCGTCGGTGTCGGGCGACGTGGTCGACAGCACGTTGTTGCCACCGTCGAGCAGCTCGAGCGTGACCGTCTGACTGCGCACCGGCACGGGCTGGTTGGACTTGAGGCTCATGTCCATCAGCCGCCAGCCCTCGGGCGCGAACCACTGCGCCGTGACCTTGATCGCGTTGTTGGTGCGCACCGCGACCGGATCCATGCCGCCCTCGACGACGGTGAACGGGTCGCTATCGAGCGTCCAGCCCGAGCCCTCGACGTGGAACCGGTAGCGACCGAGCGGGAGCCCGCCGCGGTCGTCGAGCGAATCGACGCCGACCTCGCCCCACCACGGCACGGCCTGCCACTCGGCGACCCAGATGTGGGTCTGCGGGCCCGAGCGCTGCAGCGGCGACGGCGTGTAGGCGAGCACGATCTGGCCGTCCTCGACGACGCGCCCGCTGCGCCGGGTCACGGCGGCGAACGTGTTCGAATTCGGTGCGGTCTCGGCTTCGAGCGTGACCCGCGGCGTCTGGACCTTGGGGTCGTCGCCGAACCACGTGAACGTGGCGATGCCCGACACGCGCGGGATCGTGGCGGCGGGTTGCGCCTGGGTCGGCGTGCCGGTGCGCGCCCACGTGAGGTCGGGCACCGTCGCCGGGATCGTGCCCGCGTTCGGCGCCGGATCGTCGGTCTCGAGATCGTCGTCGGTGACCGTGGGCACCGCGAGGCGCGTCGTGCCGCCGATCGTGCCGTCCTCGCGCTCGGGCGACAGCGCGAGCGGCACCAGGTCGAGCAGCTGGTCGGCGATGTACTCGGCTTCGAGCGGCCCCCAGAACGTGACGCTCGGCTCGTAGCCACCGAGCACCCAGTTCTCCGGGCGCAGCATGTAGCCGACGTGACCCTGCGAGTAGCCGACGACGATCGTGTTGTCGGGGCCGGCGGGCGACTTCTGTCGCACCATCTCGGCGAGCCCCGTGCTGACCTCGCCCGGGAGCGTGCCGATCACGTAGTCGCCGATGCGCAGCGAGCTGATCGTCGTGCGCGTGGTCTCGCACACCGGGTGAGTCGCGTCGACGCCGAAGTCGATGTCGAAGATCGGCTCGAGGATCTCGGCGGCGATGTCGAGCTTGAGGCACGAGCCATACGGCAGGATGCCCTCGGTGCCCGGGATCTGGGCGGCCGGGAACATCGGCTCCGGCGTCTCGCACAGCGCGGCGCCGACCTGGGCGTTGAACTCGTCGATCACGGGCGACAGCTGGTCGCCGTTCCACACCACGCCGTCGGGCACCGTCTTCGGATCCGGATCGAATGGCGCGTAGGACAGCGCGCCGTCGCGGATCGAGAACGTCTCGGGATAGGGCCCGGTCTCGATCGAACGCGTGACCATCTCGAGCTCCAGCGAGTCGCGCATGTTGGTCCCGGCGGCCTGGTACGCCGCCATCAGGATCGGCAGAGCGCCGCGACCGTGACCCTCCTCGCTGGTCCACGCGAAGCACGGGTCGGAGGCCTTGCCCGGCTTGTTGTTGCAGTCCAGCCCGCCGTGGCCGTTGGGCGACACGTCGGCGCCCGCGCCCTGGAGGTGGAGCACCACGACCTTGCTATCGAACTGCTCCTCGAGCGCGTGCTCGATCGCGCCCGACGCGTCGGCCGAGGCGAACGGGTTGTCCTCGTCGTTGAGCGTGCCGTGCTCGCCGAAGATCGGCATCACCGCGATCGGCGAACCGTCGGTGCGATCGATCCGGAACATGTAGAGGTGCTCGTCGCCGTTGTTGGCGCCGCCGGGCAGCATGTCGTCCTCGCCCCGGCGATCGTGGTTGATCACGTTGTCGGGATCGAAGTTGGAGTCGGCGAACACGCCGAGCTTGGCCGGCTCGAGGTTGGCGATCGCCTCCTGCGCCACCGCCGTGAAGTCGTCGAGGAAGCGCTGGTAGACGAGGTCGCGCATCTTGCCCGCGCCGAGCTTGAGCGGGCCGTGCGCCGTGAACTGTGCCCACCCGGAGTGCGAGTGCGAGACCGCGATCATCACCTTGCCGGCGAACTCGGGTCCGAGACGCTCGGTGACGTCGAACACCATGCCCTCGTAGACGAAGATGATGTCGGCCTTGAGGATGACGACCGTTTCGGATCCGGACTCGAGTGCGAGCGCCTTGACCCGCGGCGCCGTGGTGACGCCGATCGACGGGTTGAACGTGCCCGACATCGCGATCTTGCGCGCGTCGACGGAGCCGGCCGAGCTGATGAACCCGGCGCGACCGGTGTACCCGCCGAGTGCGGTGCCGACCGGGATGTGAAGGATGCGCTCGGCCGCGCCCGCCATCAGCGGCTCTGCCGTGACCGTACCGCCGGTGTCGGCGGTCGCCGTCATCGGCACGTAGTCGCAGAGCTCGGTCGTGACCTGGCTCGACGGCGGCGTGTCATCGCTGACACTGTCGTTGCCACAGGCCCAAAGAGTCCCAGCTAGAACGATCGCAGCTCCCCACGCGGCTCGCATAGGTGCTGCTTATCACGGGACTTCGTCGCCGCGGCCGCCCAATCTCGAATCCGTGATCAGATCGACGTTCGTGGCGAGCCGCGTCGACCGGTTTCGCGCCAGATCCTGACGGCGATCCGTCGAACTAGGGAGCCGCCTTACGAGGATCGAACCCCTGATTGAGGCAGATCTGGGCGTACACGCCGGGTAACCCTTGGAAGTAGAACTTGGCCTTGGCGAAGTTCCGGCTCTTGCAGGCCATCAAGTAGGCCTTCTGTTGCGATCCCTGGCGTCCACACGCGAAGGCTTGCTCGTACTCGCGCAGTCCCCTCGCGTAGTTTCCAGCCGCGGCAAACGTGTCCCCCCGATGTTCGGCCCGCCGCGCGGCGGCCCGTTGCGCGTCGTCGCAGTCCACGGTCGAGGGCGGCGACGGAATCTCGTGCGAAGCATGGTGCTTCGGGGAGCGGTTCGACACGGTTTGATCCTCACCGGGCGTGTCGTCGTCGTCATCGACGATGACGACAGGTACCGTGGCCGGCGTCGTGTCGTCGTCGCGATCGATCGGTGCTGCGGCCGGCCGCGTATCGGCGAGTCGCGCCTCGAGCTGCGCGATCTTCGCGCGCAGCTGACCGATCTCGTCGCTCGCCACCGTGGGTGGCTCGTGCGGCGCTTCATCGGCGCGTACCTCGATCGTCTTGCCGGGCTCGACGACGCGGGTCTCCCCGCCTCCCGAGACCTCGACGTGCCCCTGGTAGACCACCACCGTGATCAGCGCGACCGCGACCGCTGTCACCGCACTCGTTGCCACGACGCGCCCCTGCGTTCCTAGATGCATGTCGACCTCCACGCGCAGGCTCGCGCCCGACGCGACGATGGTTGGGCCCGGGCGCCCCGGCGCACCGGTCTCGATCACGAGCTGATCTCCTCGCGCGACCTGCCAGGTCGCGGTGCCGCGTGGCTGCATCGCGGCGACGCGATGGTCGTCGCGCACCCACGACACGTCGGTGGCCGCCTCGAGCTGCGCGGTGGTGCCGGCACCGAGATCGACCTGCGACGGCCGTGCGGTGGCGACCGCACCGATGCCACGCGGGATGTCCCGGCCAGTGTCGCGCAGCACGCCGATCGCGATCGCCGCCGTCGCCGCGGCCGCCGCGATGCCGGCCACCGCGAACCACCATCGCCGGCGAGGCGGTGCCTGCTCGGGCTCGACCGCGGCCACCGCGGACGGCTCGCGAAGCCGCGCGAGCACCGCATCGGCGAGCCCCGGCGGTGCCGTCGGGGTCTCCCACGCCGACAGGTCCACGCCGACCGTATCGTCGTCGTCTCTCGTCATGTCGTCCTCGTATCCGCGAGCCGTTCGCGCAGCGCCGCGCGGGCACGCGCGAGTCGCGACTTCACCGTGTTGAGATCGATCTCGAGCGCTCGGGCGATGTCGGCGTAATCGAGCCCCTCGTACTCGCGCAGCACGAACACCGCGCGTTGCGAATCGGGCAGCGCCGCGACGCTCGCCGCGATCGCCTCGCCCAGCCGCCGGCGTTCGGCATCGCGATCCGCGCGCTCGCTCCCCGCGATCACCTCGACCTCGAGCGCCGAGGTGCGCGCGTACTCGGGACGCCGCAGCTCGTTGAGCGCGAGTCGGGTGGCGATCGTGAGCATCCAGGTGCGCAGCGTCGCGGGTCCGTCTGGATCGAAGTCGCCGATCGCGCCGAGCACGCGCACGAACGTCTCCTGCACGAGGTCCTCGACCCGATGGCGCGCGCGGCCCGCGAACATCCGCCAGATCACGCCGTACACCGCCGACTGGTGGTGCTCGATCAGATCGCGCCACGCGCGCTCGTCGCCGCGCTGTGCCCGCTTGAGCGTCAGCTGGTCGATCGACTCGGTGCGGGCCGCGAGCATCCTCGATCCGGTATCACCCGCGATGGACGAAAAAGGTCCGGACCATAAACTCGGCTGCGATCTCGGTGACCTACAGGTTCGCGAGCATGGCGTCGCGGACCGTGTCGTAGTCGGCGGCGACCTCGACCGGGGCGTTCTTGTACGCCGGCGCCGGCACCTCGGACAGCGTGCCCTCGTGGTAGCCGACCTTGAAGTCGGCGAACTTGAGCCCGCTCGCGGTCGCGATCACGACGACCTCGTCGTCGCGCTCGATCTCGCCGCGTGCCGCCAGCTTGGTCAGCGCCGCGAGCGCGACGCCCGTGTGCGGGCAGGTGAACAGACCGTCGCGATCGGCGCGCGCGGACGCGTCGGCGAGCTCGGCCTCGGTCGCGATCTCGACCACGCCGTCGAACGCGCGCAGCGCCCGTACGGCCTTCGCGAAGCTCACCGGGTTGCCGATCTGGATCGCCGACGCCAGCGTGGTCTTCGCCTTGACCGGTTCGAGGTCGGCCCAGCCGGCGCGGTAGCTCGCGTACAGCGGAGCGGCGTGGGCCGTCTGCGCGACGCAGATCCGCGGCCGGCGATCGATCAGGCCGAGCGCGAGCATCATCTCGAACCCGGCACCGAGCGCCGACACGTTGCCGAGGTTGCCGCCGGGGATCACGACCCAGTCGGGAACGCGCCAACCGCGCTGCTGCACGAGCTCGATCGCGACCGTCTTCTGGCCCTCGAGACGGAGCGAGTTCATCGAGTTCGCGAGGTACACGCCCTCGCGCGACGCCAGCTCCTGTACCAGGTGCATGCAGCCGTCGAAGTCGGTGTCGACCGCGAGCACGAGAGCGCCGGCGGCGAGCGGCTGAACGAGCTGCGCCGTCGAGATCTTGCCGCGTGGCAGGATCACGACCGAGCGAATCCCGGCAGCCGCGGCATACGCGGCGAGCGCGGCCGACGTATCGCCGGTCGACGCGCACGCGATCGCACGGATCGACGCACCGTTCGCGATCATCTGCTTGACCATCGACACCAGCACCGTCATTCCGAGATCCTTGAACGACCCGGAGTGCGAGGTACCGCACTGCTTGATCCGCATGCCGTCGGGGGCGAGCCCGATGCCCGCGGCGAACTGCCGGCACGGCGTCAGGTGCGTGCCTCCCTCGAGCATCGACACCACGTGGCGCGGCTCGAGCTGCGGGGCCACCCACTCGTGCTTGCCCCACACGCCCGACCCCCACGGCTCCTCGACCGCGCGCCACCGCGAGGAGAACAGCGCCTTCCAGTCGGCGGCCGACTTCGCGCGCAGCGCCTCGAGGTCGTGGACGACCTCGAGGAGGTTGCCGCACGAGGGACAGCGATAGATGACCTGATCGAGGGGATACGCGCCGGAACAGCCCGCAATGCAACGAAACTCCGCCGAGAACGACATGCGGACGAACTGTACCCCGCGATGACGAGAGAGGTCATGATGTGGGGGTGCGGCTGGCAACTCCGATCGCCCTCGCGTGCGCCAGCGCGGCGTGCTCGAGCTCTGGCGAGCGCCCGTCGGCGGCCGCGACGCCGATCGCGACCGCCGCACCCGCGCCGACGCCAGCGCCCGTGGCACCGCCGACGGGATCCGCCGCACCCGTCGCACCGAAGCCGGCGGTGGTGAACAACAAGCCTGCCAAGCCATCATCGATCCAGCTGTCGTTCGTCGGCGATCTGATGTTCGGCGGCTACTTCGACGACCACTACGATCCCCAGTTCGTCGAGGATCACGATCCGCTGGTCGAGATGGCACCACGGTTGACCGGCGATCTCGTGTTCGGCAACCTCGAGACCACGATCGCGCGCTCGTTGCCCCACGATGGCAAGCCGCACGACGGCAAGGGCCACAAGCGATTCGTCACGCTGCCTCGGCGGGTGGCCGTGCTGTCGCGCGACCACCGCTTCGGCGCGGTCACGCTCGCCAACAACCACGCGCTCGACAACGGTCGCGCCGGCACGACCGATACGCCGGCGATCCTCGACGAGCTCGGGATCGAACACGTCGGTGGCGTTCGCGAGGATCCGCTGGTCCGCGTCGAGACGCTCGACGTGAAGGGTTGGCGCGTCGGCTTCATCGCTGCCACCGCCGTACTCAATCGCGCGCCGCCGCGAACCGGCCCGAAGCCGCCGTACATTCGCGCGACCGCGTTCCGGGAGGAGCTGGTTCCCGCGATCACCGCCGCGCGCGCCGATCACGATCTGGTGATCGTGGTCGTGCACTGGGGCTACGAGTACACCGACGCTCCCGCACGCTGGCAGGTCGCCGCCGCGCACGCGTTCGTCGATGCCGGTGCCGACGCGGTGATCGGACACCACCCGCACGTGCTGCAGGGCATCGAGCGCTATCGCGGCGGAACGATCGCGTACTCGCTCGGCAACTTCGTGTTCCCGAACGCCAAGGAACGCATCCGCGACACCGGCATCCTCCAGCTCGCGTTCGACCAGCGCGCCGATCGGCCCTGCCTGTCGACGATCGCGTTCGATCCCGGGTTCCAGATCCGCCGTCCGATCACGCATCCGATCCGGCCGACGGGCGCGAAGCGTCGCGAGGTCGGCAAACGACTCGCGCGACTATCGAAGCCGCTGCACACGACGTGGGATGTCACCGGCGAGCAGTTCCGCGCACCGGCGGCGTGCGACGCGACCGACGAGACGTCACGAGCGGGTACCCGGTGAGGTAGCCCGCGGAAGCGAAGTCGGGCGAACCAAGACCTACGGCTTCGGCTTCGCGCGGATGATGACCTGGTTGTCCTTGACGACCACCGAGAAGTCGACGCCGCGGGCCTTGTACTGCTGCATGATCTTCGGCGCCTGCGAGTTGATCGTGTTGAGCAGCTTGCCGTAGGTGTGCGGACCGGTGGCCTCGCCGACAGCGGCCTTGGCCTGCACGTACTTCGAATACAGGTTCTGCACGTCCGCGTCGGACATCCCCGGAGGCGGACGTTGCGGGCGGGATGGACGCGGCGTCGGTGTCCGCGACATCGGCCGTTGCGGCGTCGGTGTCGGCGTCGGCGTCCGCACGATCCGCTGGCTCGGCCGGGTCGGCGTCGGCGTCGGCGTCGGCGTCGGGCGCATCGTTCGCTGGCTCGAACGCATGCCCGGAGCCGTCGGCATCCGCGGCATCGGCGGTGGCGTCGGCACCCGCGACGGGGGTTCCGACGCCGCGCCGTGATCGAGATCGGTGTCGCGCTTCGCTCGCGCACGCGGGAACGGTCCCTCCATCGACTCGACGCCGACCGAGCGATGGATCGACGACCCGGGGGCGATCGGATTGGGACGTGCCCCCTGCGACGGCGCGAACGGTGCCGGACTCGGGATCGTCGCGTTCGACGGCCGCGCCGAGCTCGGCGGTGCGGACACACCGGGTTCGGTGCTCGCGCGGTGGGTCGGAATCGGACCGGTCTGGCGGTTCGGCTGCACGGCCGGCATCGGTCCCGTGCGACGGGTCGGCACCACGGGCATCGAACCGGTGCGGCGCGTGTTCGTCAGGCCCGGATCGGTCTTCGCCGCGAGCACCACCGGGCTCACGGCACGCGGTGCACGCGGGCCGAGCGCCGCCGCGCGCAGAGGAGCCGGCCCCGACGGCACGGGCGCGGGCGCCGGTGGCGTGATCACGTCGTCGAACTCGGGCTCGGCCGACGGTGGGGCGGGTGTTTGCGAGGTGTAGGTCGGATCGGCGTCGGATTCCACCGACGCGAACAACGCCTCGAGATCGAGGTCGTCGTCGTCCTCCGAGAGGAGGTGAGCTCCGCGCGCGTTTCGTGGCATCGTCGCGGCGACCGCGGCTCCGGCGACATCGAGATCGGCCTCGGAGTACTCGTCGTAGAAGTCACCCCCGCGGCGGCGGCGCTCCCTCGCGAGGACCGCTTCGCGATCGCGCTGCACCTGCTCGCGCATTCGCTTGGGCATCTTGGCGAGGATCTCCTCGGGAATCTCCTCGCCCGATCGCGCGGCCTTGCGCCCGAGCTTCTGCAGGCTGCGGGCGTAGGTGCCGTTCTCGATCTGGCGCAGCGTGCGCCGCCAGTACGTGTTGTAGGAGCCGTACTTCTGCTGCAGCGTCGCCATGCGATACCGAAGCCCGGTGTTGCGGATCTGGAGCCCCTGCAGATCTCGCAGCTTCCGTTCGAGATCGTTGTGGATGAAGGTCGGCGGCTGTTTCTGGAGCCCGAGGAAGTACTGCTCGTACAGCGACTTCACGCGATCGAGCGTCTTGTTGAGGAGGTCGAGCAACGCCTCGACATCCACCTTGTCGGGCTCGAGCTGGACCGACTTCAGCGCCACGTAGGCACGATAGCAGGTTCCGAGAGACCGCCGTCAGCCCTTCCGTCGGGGGATGACGCGTTCCGACCGGTCGCGACCGATAGGATCGGTCCTGTGTTTGTGCGAGTCGGGGACGAACTCGCGCAGGTGCCACGCGTACGTGTAGGTCTTGCGCTCGGTACCGTCGATGTAGTCGCGCACGATCCCGATGGCGAACGCCGCCAGTATCAATGCGATCACCTGGATCACGACGACCACCGCGATCGTGATCGCGGGCGGAAAGTCGAGCGCGCGCGGTACCAGGAGCAACCCGCCGTCGGTGCTGCGGAAGCTCGCCGGAACCAACCCTGCGAGCTCGAGACCCACGGGCACCAGGAACGACAGCAATCCGAACGCGAACACGTAGGGCCGGCGCGCACGCGACACGTGGATCGCATATGCGGTGGTGTTGACCACCGACGCCGTGGGCAGCACGAGGAACGGCCCCAGTAACCACGCACCGGCGGCGAACCCGACGTTCGAGGCCACCATCGGAATCATCGGCAACCACGATTGCGGAGCCGGGTGTCTCCACACGAGTAGCGACGCGATGCCAGCGACGGTGAACGCGCCGTATATCGCGACCAGCGGCCACACCTCGGCGACCCCCATCCAGAACCACAGCGGCAGGAGCGCCCACAGCGAGAAGTAGACCGCCGCGCCGAACTTGGCGACCTTGCGGAGCCGGACGCGCTCTCCGAGATCCAGCGCGGCCTCGACCTCGGGTGGCGTCATCTTGGGATCCTGATCGAGGAGCTGTGCCAGCACGCCGAGCACGTCGCCGTTCTCGGGGTCGAGGGCGAGGGCCTTCCCAATCTCTTTCATCGCGTTGCGCCGCGCGGCGAGCTCGGCCTCGGGGCTCGCGTGCTCGGTCTCGCTCAGGGCCTCGAACACGGCGGTGGCGTGTTCCGCCGCCTTGATCCGGCGCGCCGCCAGATCGCGCTCGCCGTCGAGGAACCGCTCGACCGCATCGTGGAGCGCGCGCGCGTCGCGATAGCGATCCTCGGGTTTCTGGGCGAGCGCGCCCTCGCAGGCTTCGTCGAGCTCGAGTGGGATCTCGCGACCCGGCGCGCGCACCGAGGGCCGCAGATCGCCGGGCTCGAACGTCGACTTCTTGATCGCGCTCAGCTTGCCGCGCGGATGAAACGGCTGGAGCGTGAGGATCTCGAACAGGATCGCGCCGAGTGCGTAGACATCGGTCGTCGGCGCGACGCGCTCGCCACGCAGCTGCTCGGGTGCCATGTATCCCGGCGTGCCGAGCACCGACCCGAGCTGCGTCGGCGGCGTGATCGAGGGTGCGAGCGGTGCGTCCGCGATCGGTTCGCCATCGGGCGTCTCGCCGACCTTCGCGATCCCCCAGTCGAGGACGTACACCTCGCCGAAGTCGCCGAGCATGATGTTGGCGGGCTTGAGATCGCGGTGGCAGACGCCGCGCGAGTGCGCGAAGTGGATCGCGAGGCACGCCTGCGCGAACGCGCCGAGCAGTCGGCGCCGCGTGTAGTTGTCGAACTCGGGATCACCCTTGCGCTGTCCCTGCAGGACCTCGTGCAGCGTGACGCCGCGGATCCGCTTCATCGTGAAGTACACCGCGCCGTCGCGACCCTCGCCGAGGTCGTAGACCGGCGCGATCGCCGGGTGCTCGAGCTGGCCTTGCAGCTGCGCCTCGCGAAGGAACCGCCGCTGCGCGAGGTCGTCGACGAGCTCGGGCCGCAAGATCTTCATCGCGACGCTGCGACCGATCCGTTGATCACGCTGCAACTCGACCACGCCCATGCCACCCTCGCCGAGCCGCCTCTCGTACTCGTAGCGCTTGCCGCCCGGGACGAACATCGGCGGAAGCGAGACCGGTTCCGTGCCCGACGCCGGGTTCGTGACTGCGAGGGTTACTCCGAGCTCGTCCTCCGTGCTCACTCAGATTCCAGGCTATCGCGTTCGCGAGATCGATTGCGACATCGCGAGCCAGTCGATCGCGGTGCGACTCCGTCGAATGTCGCAGGTGCCGCAGTCGGTGATCCTCGGACGAGGTGTGTCTGTATGATCGAGACATGCGCCGATGCCGTCATGCCGTCGCCGCCGTCGTGGGTGGTGTGGCTTCGCTGTTCACCTCCGCCCTCGCCGCACCACCGCCGATCACGATCCAGCTCAAGGGCGGCAGCGTCCGCGATCTCGCGAAGGTTCTCGAGTCCGCGACGTCGTGTCACGTGATGCCGATGAGCGCCGCGCCGATCACGCTCTCGGTCACCAACAAACCGATCTGGCAGGTGCTCTCGAAGCTCGAGACCGCCGGCCTTCGGGCGCGCATCGAGCACGGCATGATCTCGCTGACGCCCCACGGCTTCGGTCACTATCCGTCGTGGGTCACCGACTGGCACGGCCACGGCGCGTGGGCGACCGCCTTGGTGCCGGGACGCGGTGGCGGCCTGTTCCTCCGGTCGGGAGCCGCCAAGCCGCACGTCCGACTGTGGCTCCTCGGCTTCGAGCCCTACACGTTCGACAAGGTCGTCATCGAGCGCGCGACCTCCAAACGCCGTCCGTTCCAGGTCACGACCAGGGCGCCGACCTTCCCACCCCAGCCCTGCGATCCCGCGTCGATCGATCTCGAGCTCGATCTGCCGTCGACGGCCCGTCGCGTGTCCCTGCGCGGCTACATCCAGGTGCACACGCAGGCCACCGCCATCCGCAAGGTCGAGATCCCGTTCGACGACAGCGTCGTCGACGTCGCCGAGGGGCGACTGCGCGTCCACGTCGCCAGTCGTCCCGGGAGACAACCGGGCTACCGCCGCGTTCACGTCGGCTGGGACAACATGGGCGACCCGGCCACCGTCAAGGTCACCATCGTCGATGGCGCCGGCAAACCGGTCCACGCCAACACGCGGGGCTCGGGAAGCTCGGGTTCCGCCGGACACCAGGACCAGGGGTTCCAGTGGATCACTGGCAAGCGCTACGCGATCCTCGAGCTCCCGACCGCGAAGGGCGGCAACACCGAGAAGATCCCGTTCCGGTTCACCAACCAGTCGATCGTTCCGTGAGGCTTCCGGAGCGTCGCCACACCTCACGCGACTTCGTCTTCAGGTCAACAGGAACAGATACGCCGCGAGGTAGATCCCGATCAGGATCGTGCCCTCGACGCGGGTCAGCCGACCACGGATACCGAGGAGCAGCGCGATCGCCACCATCGCCCCGATCGCGAGCAGCGCACCGCGCTGCGCGAGATAGCCGGTGATCCCGACCGGGAACAGCATGGGGCCGAACCCGAGCGACAGCGAGCTATCGACGAAACACGAGCCGAGGACGTCTCCGAGTGCGAGCTGGCTCTCGCCGCGCCGCAACGCGGTGATCTCGACCGCGAGCTCGGGCATCGAGGTGCCGATCGAGGCGCCGAAGAAGCTCACCATGTACTCGGGAACTCCGAGCGTGGTGCTGACCTCGGACACCGCGAACACGAGGCCGGACGCGGCTCCGCCGACGACCGCGAGCCCGACCAGCGCGATCGCCGCGTGGACCGCGGTCGAGTGGCCGGTCTTCGGAGGTTCGGGCGCATCGGCACTCGAGGGCGCGAACCGCCACGCCACGACGGTGCCGAGCATCCACGCGAAGATCAGGAGCACGGCGTCGACCCGCGAGAACTCGCCATCGCCGAGTACCCAGATGCCGAGCCCGAGCGCCGCGACGGAGAGCGCGGGAACCAGGATCACGTCGCGACGGCGGAACGCGACGTCGCGCGACAGGAACGCGAACAGACCGAGCACGAGCGCGCCCTGCGTGAACACCGAGCCCACCGAGTCGCCGACGTTGATGTCGCCGTGATCGAGGTACGAAGCGACGACCGAGTTGACGAGCTCGGGAAGGTCGGTGCCGATCGCGACGAGCGTGAACCCGACGATGAACGGCGGCACGCGAAGCCGCTGGCTGACCGCGACGGCGTGCTGGAGCGCCATCCGGCTCGCCATCATCATCACGAACGCGCACAGGGCGCCGCCGAGCACCCACAGCAGCGTCACGACGCGTGCCTCCATCGCCCGGCGGGCTCGCCATCGTCGGCACGCGCGCGTGCCCGCGCTCGCGCCCTCATCCGCACCACCAGCTTGCGCAGCTCCTCGGCCCACAGCACCAGGCTGGCGACGGCACCGATCGCGAGCACCTGCGAGAACCCGAACGGCACGGTGTGAAACACGTCATTGAACGCCGGGATAAAGATCACGGCGATCTGGAGCAGGTTTCCGATCACCAGCCCGCCGAGCAGCCACGGGTTCTTGAAGATCCCGAAGTTGAGCGCCGACCGGTGATCGGACAGGCAGTTGAGCACGTTGAACCATTCGCACACGGCAAGCAGCGTGAACGTCTCCGAGCGCGCGGACTCGAACGGCGTGCCGGTCTCGACGCGGTAGATGAACCAACCGAGCGACGCGGCGATGATCGCCGGGGTCATCACCGCGACCCGCCACAACATCTGGCGCGTGATCAGCCGCTCGCGGATCGGTGTCGGCTTCCGCTCCATCTCGTCGCCTTCCGCGGGCTGCATCACCAGATTGACGGTGATCACGCCCTCGGTGACCAGGTTGTTCCACAGGATCTGGACCGCCACGAACGGTGGTGGGTAACCGAGCACCATCGCCAGCAGCAGCACGCCGACCTCGCCGAGCGACGTGGCGAACAGCAGCACCACCGCCTTCTTGATGTTGCCATAGACGATCCGGCCTTCCTCGACGGCGCCGACGATCGTGCCGAAATCGTCGTCGGTCACGATCATCTCGGAGGCTTCCTTGGCGACGTCGGTACCGGTCGCGCCCATCGCGACACCGACGTTGGACAGCATCAGCGCAGGCGCGTCGTTGACGCCGTCGCCGGTCATCGCCACGACTTCGCCGCGGCGCTGGTAGGCACCGACGATCCGGAGCTTCTGCGCCGGGTGGACGCGCGCGAATACCGCGACGCGATCGAGTCGAGCGGCGAGCTCGTCATCGGACAGCTTCGCGAGCTCGGTGCCATCGATCACGAGATCACCGGGGTTCGCGATGCCCAGCTCGCGCGCGATCGCGAGCCCGGTCGCGTGATGATCACCGGTCACCATCACCGGCCGGATTCCCGCGCTGCGGCAACGCGCGACCGCGACCTTCGCCTCGGATCGCGGGGGATCGATCTCGCCGACGAGGCCGAGCAGCGTCATCTGGTCGCGCAGCTGCTCGAACCCCTGCAGCGGCTCCTCGAGCTCGAGCTCGGCGACCGCGAGCACGCGGAGCGCATTCCCCGCCATCCGCTCGCCGGCGGCACGCATCGCCAACCGCCGCTCCTCGCCGTCCGCGATCAGATCGACGACGGCCTCGAGGGCGCCCTTCACGATCACCCGCGTGCCGTGCTGCGTCGCCATCATCTTGACGTCGGGATCGAACGGGAGCTCGGTCCGGCGTGGCAACCGAGCACGAAGCTCGTCGGGCACCAGCCCGACCTTGATCGCGAACGTGATCAGGGCGGCCTCGGTCGGATCGCCGATCGCCTTCCAGCGGGCCTCGCGATCGTCGGGACCGGTGACCCGGGCGTCGTTGCACAGCGCGCCGGCCTCGGCGAGGCGCACGACGGCCGGATCGGAGGTGACCTCGCGACCGTCGTCGCGAACGATCCCCTCGGGGGCGTACCCAGAGCCGGTGACGGCGAGCTCGCGCCCGTCGGGGAGCCACGCCGCCGTGACCGTCATCTCGTTGCGCGTCAGCGTCCCGGTCTTGTCGGTGCAGATCACGGTGGTCGAGCCCAGCGTCTCCACCGCCGAGAGGCGCCGCACGATCGCTCCACGCCGCGCCATCCGTTGCACGCCGACGGCGAGCGCGATCGTCATCGCCACCGGGAGTCCCTCGGGGATCAGCCCGACGACCTGGCTGATGCCGATCATCGCGATCTCGGCGAGCGGAACCCCGCGCAGCACACCGACCGCGATGAACACCGCGAACATCACCGCGGCCGCGACCATCAGCTGGCGCCCGAAGTGCTCGACGCGACGCTCGAGCGGCGTGCGCTGCTTGACGGCGGTCTCCGCCAGCGTCGCGATCCGGCCGATCTCGGTCTCGGTGCCGGTGGCGACCACCGCGGCGCGCGCGCGCCCGGCGGTGACGTGCGTACCCGCGTACACCATGCACGCGCGGTCGGTCATCGGCGCTTCGAGCGCGACGGCCGGTACGTCCTTGGCGATCGGGAGCGACTCTCCCGTCAGCGCGGCCTCCGCGACCTGGAGCGCCGCGCCATCGACCAGACGCGCGTCGGCGGTGACGGCATCGCCCGCGGCAAGAATCAGGATGTCGCCGGGCACGAGCTCGCGCGCGTCGACCAGCTGCGCGCGTCCATCTCTCACGACGTGGGACTTCTGCAAAGCGAGCCGGCGCAGTGCGGCCAGCGCGCGCTCGGCGCGACCCTCCTGATACGCCCCGACCGCGGAGTTCACCACCACCACCACCGCGATCACGATCGCGTCGTTGAACTCCTGGAGCGCCAGCGCGATCGCCGCGGCGCCGAACAGCAGGTAGATCAGGGGGCTCTTGAACTGGTCGAGGAACACCGCGAAGGTCGAATGCTGCGGTGGCTCCGGGAGTGCGTTGTCGCCATGACGCGCCCGCCGTGTGGCGACCTCGGCGGAGGTCAGCCCGTTCTCCGCGTCGACCTCGAGGGCCGCGATCGCGGCGGCGTGGTCGAGCGCGTGCCAGGGGCTCGTGCGAGGGACGTTCGGCATCCGACCAGAATGACGCAGGATTCGGGCCTACCGCAGATCCCGACTTTTCGGACGCGAGCGCGCATCTGGTGCAGGCTCCGCCCACTACCCGCAGCCCGTGCGTGGGGTGCTAGCGTCCCGGACTCGTCGTGTCGGTCCTGTACTTCCTCCTCCTCGTCGGCGTGCTCGTGATGATCCACGAGCTCGGCCACTTCGCTGCCGCGAAGCTGCTCGACGTGCGGGTGCTGACGTTCTCGATCGGCTACGGGCGCCCGTTGGTCCGGGTCAAGCTCGGCGAGACGGAGTACCAGATCGGCACGTTCCCGATCGGCGGCTACACGCGGATCCAGGGTATCGAGCGTCCGAGCGACAAGTCCGAGACCGATCCGAAGACACGTGACGACGATCCCGAGACGGGCCTTCGAGCCGCGCGTGAAGATAGTGGCCGCAGCTTCGCGAGCCGGCCGTTGTGGCAACGACTGGTGATCGTGTTCGCCGGACCCGCGGCCAACCTGCTGTTGCCGGTCCTGATCTACTTCGTGTTCTTCGCGGGCCACACCACGTTGCCGGCGGCGGTGGTCGGCGACGTGCTCGACAATGGCGCGGCGCGGCGCGCTGGCATCGAGCCGGGCGATCGCATCGCCGAGATCGACGGCTCGACGATCCGCTACTGGGAGGAGATCGAGCATGCGGTGCGCTCCTCGGCCGGCAAGGAGCTCCGGCTCCGGATCGAACGCAACGGGCACTCGTTCGAGAAGTACGTGACGCCGATCGAGGAAACGGTGCGGAGTCGGGACGGCCATACCTCGCGACAGGGGCGCATCGGCATCACGCACGCACCGTTCGTACCGTTGATCGGCGTGATCGACGGCGACTCGCCTGCCGCGCGTGCCGGCCTGCGCACCGGCGATCTGATCATCAGCGTGCACGGCCAGCCGGTCCGCAACTGGGGCGAGGTGCAGCGCGCGATCGGCAAGTCCGCTCGTCGCACGAGCGTGGCGTTCTTTCGCGGCACCGAGGTCCCCGGCCTCCCGCAGCTCCAGCTGCTCGCACCCGGCTTCGCCGATCTCGTGCCCGACACCAAGGTCAGCGCGACGCTCGATCGCACGTCGTACACCGGGCTCGAGCACGCCGAGATGTTCGTCGCGCACGTCGACGCCGGATCGCCGGCCGACAACGCGGGACTGCAGCCCGGTGATCTGATCGTCTCTCTCGACGGCAAACCGGTGATCCACTGGATGGATCTCGACCAGCGCCTGCAAGCCGACCCCGACAAGACGTTCACGCTGTCGTGGAAGCGCGCGGTCAACGGCAAGCCGAAGCTGCTGTCCGCCGAGGTCACCCAGGTGTGGCGCCAGCAGCTCGACGACTACGATCACACCGTCACGCGCCTGGTGTTCGGCGCGCGCAACGACGTCGATCGCGGCCGCGGTGCGACCGTACCGATCGAGGGCCGGTTCGGATACGCCCTCGGCAAGGCGCTCGATCGCACCGGCGAGACGATCTCGACGATGGCCACCGGGTTCGTGAAGATCCTGAGTGGAGACAACCCGAGCGAAGCGCTCGGCGGACCGGTGACGCTGATCCGGATCACGTCGGCCTCCGGTCACCGTGGCTGGGAGAGCTTCCTCCTCATGATGGCGCTGATCAGCGTCAACCTCGGGCTCCTCAACCTGCTCCCGATCCCGATGCTCGACGGCGGTCACCTGCTGGTGTTCGCGATCGAGGGCGCCCGTCGCAAGCCGCTGTCGACGCGAGCGCGCGAGCGAGTCCAGCTCGCCGGGTTGATCGCGATCGTCTTGATCACGGTGCTCGCCGCCGGTAACGACATCATCCGGTTGTTCTTCTGATGCGCATCCTGGGGCTCGATACCTCGACGCTGAGCGCCGGCATCGCCGTGCTCGACGACGATCGCGTGCTCGCGGAAGGGCGCCACGACTCGTCGCGCCGCACCGCCGATCTGCTCGTCGGGATCGATGCACTGTGCCGGCGCGCCGGCGTCGCGCCCACCGAGCTCGAGGCCGTCGCGGTCGGCGCCGGTCCCGGATCGTTCACCGGGCTGCGCATCGGCATGGCGACCGCCAAGGGGATCGCGTTCGCCGCCGGCGTGCCGCTGTGGGCGGTGTCGTCGCTGGCGGCGCTGGCGGCCGATGCCCGCGCCACGCCCGACGCACGTGCTCCGGCGCCCGCGATCGCGGCGGTGCTCGATGCGCGGCGCGGCGAGGTGTTCGCCGGTTGCTACCGCGGCGACGAGCTCGTCGGCGACGAACGCGTGCTCGCCCCCGACCAGCTCGCGACCTGGGTCGAGTCACTGCTCGGTCCCGACGCGCGGTTCGCCGGCGATGCACGCGCCGCCCACGGCGTGCTCGCGCCCCTCGCCGATCGCTGGCTGTCGCCGCTCGCACCGTCGGGTGTCTCGGTCGCGCGCCTCGCGCTCGCCGGTCCGCGCACCGACGTGCTGACCTCCGGTGCACCGATGTACATCCGGCCGGCGGAAGCCGAGCTCAAGTACCCCGACGGCGTTCCCGGCGCGCTGCGTCGTCACTGACGGCGTACGAAACCCGAAGGGTTTTCGACCTCGGGTTCGGCCGAAACAAGTTTTCGCTCGTAGTGCGAAACATTTTTTCGCGACGTCCGTAGCTCCTACCCGAACACACTTTGGAGGGAACTGACGTGAACAAGCTTATGGTTCGGATGGCCACCGTCACGCTCGCACTCGGTGCCTGTGCCGACGTCACCACGCCCGACGTCGGCAGCCAGACGTTCGAGGTCAAGATCGAGAACATCGCACCGTGGACCGTGCTCGAGTCCGGCGTGCAGGCGATGAAGACGAACGGGAACATGGGCGGCGCCGGCCCCGGCGACGCGTTCGACATCTCGTTCACCGCCGGCCGCAACCAGAAGATCAGCTTCGTCTCGATGTTCGGGGAGTCGAACGATTGGTTCTTCGCCCCCGACCCGTCGGGAATCCCGCTGTACGACACCGACGGCAACCCGATCACCGGTGACGTCACCGCGCAGATCAAGCTGTGGGACGCCGGCACCGAGATCGACCAGGAGCCGGCGGTCGGTGATGCGACCGGCCCGCAGCAGCCGTCTCCGGAGTTCGGCGCCGCGGATCCGCAGGCGGTCGTCCGCACCGTGCCGAAGACGGTCACGCTCACCGACGGTTCGGTGTTCACGCGTCCCGACGTGTCCCAGATGATCCGGGTCTCGCTGTCGGCGGGCCGCGACCAGTCGTTCACGCTGCACGTCGAGAACGTGTCGACGTCGACGACGCTCGTGACCTCGCAGGGCTCGCGGGCGATCCACATCTCGCCGCCGGTGTACGCCACGCACATCGCGAGCGGCCCGCTGTTCGATCTCGGCGCACCCGATCGCGGCCAGGGCGTCGAGCAGGTCGCCGAGTCGGGTCGCGCGACCGCACTCGTCGACGTCTTGCGCGGACTCACCGGCGTCGCCACGCCGCTATCGCCCGGCGTGTTCGTGATCCATCGCGATCCCAACGCGCTCTACCAGCTCGGCGTTGCCGATCGCGGCGCCGGTCTCGAGAACCTCGCCGAGGATGCCGATCCGGCCAACTTGCTCGCGAACACCCAGAGCACCGAGCGCCAGCAGGTCACCCTGGTCGACGAGTTCGACACGCCGATCGGCGCGCACAGCCCGGCCCCGGCGTTCGCGGGCGACGCGTACTCGTTCACCATCGATGCGGCGCCCGGCGATCGGCTGTCGTTCGCGACCATGTTCGGGATGTCCAACGACTGGTTCTTCGCCACCGGTCCCGAGGGTCTCGCGCTGTACGCGGATGACGGCACGCCGATGAACGGTGACGTCACCGACCAGATCGGCATCTACGACGCCGGCACCGAGATCGACGAGACGCTCGGCATCGGACCCGACGTCGGGACCCAGCAGCGGGCGCCGAACACCGGCGCACCCGACCCGATCAACCAGGTCCGCGAGGTCGGCAGCTCGATCTACGGCTTTCGCGCCAACGCGCACCTCCGCGTGACGCTGACCCCGATGTAACGCGAACGCAAACCACTAACTTATCGAATTCCCTCGACTCGTCAGCGAGTCGGGGGAATTGCCGTTTGATCTGGAGGTCAGGCGTAACATCGCGCCCACGGTGGCCGTAGATGGATGACGTACGCGACAACGTGTCCGACGAGACGCTCATGCAGGCATACCTCGCCAACGACCAACGTGCGTTCGAACAGCTGTTCGGCCGGATCGCTCCGCGTCTCCACGCCTTCTTCCGTCGCTGCTTCGGTCAGGCCACCGTCGCCGACGAGCTGCTCCAGACGACGTTCCTCAACATCCACAAGGGCCGCCACACCTACAAACCCGGTGCGAGCGTGCAGACCTGGATGTTCGCGATCGCTGCCAACGTGCGACGCGACGAGTGGCGCCGCCGCTATCGCCTGAAAGAAGATTGCAGCGAGGATGCGCTCGAGGCGGCGGAGCGCAAGAACCAGGTCTCGCCGACGCTCGCCGCGGAGACCCGCGACCGGATCCAGCGCGTCCGCGTCGCACTCGAGCGGTTGCCCGAGTCCCAGCGCGTCGTGGTCTCGCTTCATCGCTACGAAGGCATGTCGTTCGCCGAGATCGCGGAAGTTCTCGGCACGACTCCGGCCGCCGCGCGGATTCGCGCGTTCCGGGCGTACGAAGCACTCCGCGAGGAATTGCGCGATCTCGGTCGCGCGGAGGCAGCATGAGCGAGCACATCGACACCCAGGCCATGGCGCTCGCGACACTCGAGGACAGCGATCCCGAACGGATCGCCGCACTCGCACACGCCGAGACCTGCGAGGACTGCGCGCGTGCCCTCGATGAAGGTGCGCGCATCGTGCGCTCGATCGACGAGCTTCCACCTCCCGAACCGCCGGCGCCGGCGGTGCTGCGCGAGATCGCGGCGACGATCCAGCGCGATCTCGCCGCCGCCGACCGACAGCAGGAGCGTGCGCTGTCGGCGATGTTCCCGACCCGGCTCAAGGCCTGGTACCTGAGCTGGGCGGTGGTCGGTCAGGGAGCGCTCGCCGTGCTCGCCTTCGTGATGATGGCGATCGGCGGACGCGACGCGATGTGGGCGTGGCTCGGCGTCGCGCTATCCGTCGGCTCGGTATCCGTGCGCATCCAGTCGTACTACGTGCTGTTCACGCCACGCACGTCGAAGAACATGTACGGCTTGCTCGCGGTCGCCGTCGGTGGCGCCGTCCTGACGCTGGTCTCTCCGTCGCCGCCCAAGCCGGCCGTCGCGCTGGCGTTGTTCGGCGTCGCGAGCGCGCTGTACTACGTGTTCGGATACTCGCGGTTCGGCCGCCACGCCTCCGCGATGCTCGCGGTCGGCAAGCAGCTGCCCGAGGTCGCCCTCGAGGACAACCAGGGCAAGCCGGTCGACCTCGCGCGGTATCGCGGAGCACCGGTCGTGTTGATGTTCTTCCGCGGCAACTGGTGTCCGCTGTGCATGTGCCAGGTCAAGGAGATCGCGGCGCAGTACCGCGAGCTCGCCGACCTCGGCGTCCGGGTCGCGTTGATCAGCCCACAGCCGCACCACAACGCGCAGCTCCTCAGCACGCGGTTCGACGTCGACTTCGATTTCCTCGTCGATCCCGGGGCGCAGGCGGCACGCCAGCTCGGCATCTTCCACGCCAACGGCGTTCCGGCGGGCCTCGAGTTGCTCGGGTACGAGCGTGACACCGTGCTTCCCACCGTCGTCGTCGCCGACCGCGATGGCAAGATCCTGTTCAGCGATCAGACCGACAACTATCGCGTCCGTCCCGAGCCCGCGACGTTCCTGTCGGTGCTGCGGTTCTCGCCGTCGAAGAACTAGCCGATTTCGGAACGCTAATCCCCGAGGCGTTGCCCGACGCGCCAAGGGGTACTATCGTTGTAGGTGACTGCTGGATGCAGTGGAGGATGCGTGAGCACCGAGTCGAAGCAAGATCTTCTCGTTGAACTGACCGCCGAACACCGCCGCCTCGATGAAGCCGTACAAGTCCTCGAGCGCCGCCGGGCTCTGACCCCTGCCGAACAGGCCGAGATCAGCCGCCTCAAGAAACAGAAGCTCCTGACCAAGGATCGGATCGCGCGTTTGTCCTGATCCTTGGCTGGTTTGTGAGATCGGGTAGCGTTGGGTATGGAGCTGACGCCGGAGCTACTCGAACGCATGCGCACGATCGGGCTGCGGCTCGATCGTTCCGGCACGTTCTGGCACGGGGGTACGAAGGTCACCCACCCGCGCCTCCGCCAGGCACTCCTGCGCTGGCTCGACGTGCGCGACGACGGCCGCGACATCGTACGGTTCGACGAACGTCGCTACGCCTACGTCGACGTCGACGACGCTCATCTGCGTGCGCTGTCCGCGCGCTGGGATGGCGATCGCTGCTTCGTGCTGTGGGACGACGACATCGAGCGCGAGCTCGACTATCGCTCGCTGCGCCAGGCCGACGATCACGCGTTCTACGTCGACATCGGTGGACCGGGACGGGCGAGACGGCTCCGCGGTCGGATCGGCGGACCGGCCCAGCACGCGATCGCCCAACATGTCGTCGAGCGCGGTGAGGGCTTCGCGTTGCCGGCGGCCGGCGAGACCTGGCCGATCGCGAACGCCGCCTGACTACTTCTGGAAGTCTTTGATCAGCGCGACCACTTCGTGATCGTGCAGCACGCGGTTGCCGCGCTTGGCGCCGGCGAGGACGTGCGAGACCAGCTCCTTGGTCGGTTCGTAACCGCGCTTCTTGAGCCAGTAGATCACGTTGGACTCGCCGGAGTAGTGACCGATCTCGATCTCCTGCTCCTTGCCGAACATGCCGGCGGGAACCCCGGAGTAGATGCGATCGGCGAGCCAGGAGTCACCCTTCTTCTCGGCCTTGATGATCGCGGCGGCGTGCACGCCGGTGGCAGTGCGGAACGCGTCGCTACCGACCAGCGGATACTGCGGATGGATCGGCACGCGGGTCGCCTGCGAGGCGGTCTTGCACCACAGCACGAGCTTGGACAGGTCGTGATCGGGGAGCTCGCCGAGCAGCTTGAGGTTGACCAGAATCTGGTCGAGGGCGGCGTTGCCGACGCGCTCGCCGATGCCGAGGGCCGTACCGTGGATGCGATCGGCGCCGAACTCGATCGCGAAGATCGAGTTCACGACGCCGAACCCGCGGTCGTTGTGACCGTGCCAGTCGATCCCGACATCGGACCGCCCCATGCCGTCGAGCATGTTGCGCGTGAACTTGATCAGGTTGCGAATGCCATCGGGCGTGGCGTGGCCGACGGTGTCGCACAGGATCAGCCGCTGCGCGCCGTGTTCGATCGCGGTGGTGAACATCTTGGTCAGGATCTCGGGCCGCGACCGCGTGGTGTCCTCGGTGACGTAGGCGACCGGGAGGTTGTAGCGACGTGCGAGATCGATCGCCGAGGCCGACAGGTCGAGCATCCGCGGCAGGTTCCAGTCCTCCGCGTACTGGCGGATCGGCGAAGAACCGATGAAGCACAGCACCTCGATCTCGATGCCGACCTTCTGCGAGATGTCGATGATCGCCTGGATGTCGTTGACATGGGTGCGCGCGGCGCACGACGCCTTGACCCCGAGCTCGCGGGACTTGATGTGCTCGGCGATCACCGTGCAGTCCTCGACGGCGCGCTTGCCGGCGCCGGGGAGGCCGATGTCCATGGTGTCGATGCCGAGGTCGTTGGCGAGATCGACCAGCCGGAGCTTGTCGTCGATCGAGGGATCGACCACCGATGGGGACTGGATGCCATCGCGGAGCGTCTCGTCGAGGAACTGGATGCGCCGCTTGGGTGACAGGGGCGCGACCTTCTCGACGGAGTTCCAGTCGTAGATCAGCTCGCGGTCGGAGGTGAGGTCGGCTTGGCTGTTGCGGTCGGTCATGTCGTTCCTCTGGGAAGGCGGTCTCACAGGATCGCGTGCAGGATCAAGATCAAGATCAGGGCCGCGGCGACGATCACCGCGATCATCAGGAACCACCCGAGCACGATCGCCACCCCGGCGAGCGCCAACCCGGCGGCCCACAGCCAGTAGCCACGAGGCTCGCGCCGGACCAGCGACACGATCGAGGCGATCACGGTCAGCACGAAGCCCGGCAGGCTGAGCCTGGGATCGCTGACGGCCGCGAGCTCGCCCTGCCCGATCGCGACGACCACGAACGACAACAGCCCGAGCACCGCCGCGGCCACGGCCGCCTTGCGCTGGAGGACCCACGCCAGCGGGGTATCCGCCGGCGGATCCAGGTGCTCGGGACGTTCGAGCTCGGCCACGAGGGCACTATAGCCCGGGGCATCGGCGATGCTCGCTCGCATTGCCGAGTCTCCCTCGCAAACGCTTCGCGATCGATCGAACGCCTGACCGAGGTGTTGCTCGCGGAAGCGACGCCGAAACATGACGACGTCAGCCGCGCGCCAGACCGAGCTGCTTGCGGAGCTGCACGTGCGCCGCACTGTACGCGAACTCGACGAGATCCTTGTCGAGGTCACCCGCCTCGCGCGCCCCGGCGAACGCCGCCGGGATATCGCCGCACAGCAGCATGCCGGCCCGATCGGCGGTCCGCGAGAGCGAGCGCGCCCACGTCGACAGGTTGAGGCCGCCCCCGCGCGACATCAGGCGCAACGCCGTGGCGCGAGCTTGCGCGCGCACCGTCTCGGGGAGCTTGGCGATCGCATCGTTGGCTTTCGGCGCCATCGGATCGTCGCTGCCGATCATCGTGCCCGAGGCCTGGCGGAACATCGCGAGCACGACCGAGCGCAACACGCGTCCCGGTCGCGAGGCACCGACCGCGCGCCCCGGCCACAAGAACGTCATCGCGCGCACCAGGCGGAAGACCAGCTCGGGACGCTCGGGAGCTAGCAACGCGTCGTCGCCGGCGACCAGGACCGGTGGATCGCACGCGACCACGTGGATCTGCGCACCGAGCTCGACCTTGGGATACACCGGCGCCGCCTCGACACCGAGTAGCTCGGCGCACCGCGCGCGCAACCGCAGAAACCCGGACGGCAGGTCGAGGTCGTCGATCTTCTGGCTGGCATCGAGATCGCTGTCCGCGAGCGTCATCGGCGCGAGCGCGTGGACCGCGGGGGCCAGCAGCTCGATCAGGCCACCGAGCTCGATGTTGTCGTCGTGGTGACGTAGTAACGCCCACTGCTCGCGCGCGAGCGGGCGCTTCGGCACCGAGACGCTGCGCACCCGGTGTGCCTCGTAGAGCGCCGCCATGTGCTCGTCGGCGGTTCCCACCGCGACCATCGTGGCGGCCGCGAGGAAGGCGGCGTCGACGTGACCACTCGCCTCGGTGGTCTTGACCAGGGCGGCGCCAGATCGCGGATCGTGAAGCGCCTCGCGCCAACCGGCGCGCATCGGCTCGGTGCTCGGATCGGGCGCGCGATCGATGAGCGCCGCGACGTCGGAGTCGTGCTGCGCGATCCGGCGCGCGTTGGCGGCAGCGGCAGCCCCGGCCTGGGGATCGTCGAGGTGATCCTGGTAGAGCCGCGCGAGGCGAGCCCATGCCTTGGCTTCGCTGACGTTTCCGCGACCGCGCAGCCGGAACAGCAGGCGCTTGAGCACGCGCTCGTAACGCCGGAGATCTCCGCGTTCCGTGAGCAGGTCCTCGATCGCGGCCACCGCCTCGTGCCGAGAGGGATCGAGATCGACGGCGCGATCGAGGTGGAACAGCGCCTCGGCATCGTCACCGCGTAGATGGGCTCCGATCCGGCCGCGGTAGTCGTGGGCCGCCGCGTGGTCGGGATTGATCTCGAGCGCCGTGTTGAGATGCGGGCGCGCTCGATCGGCACCCTTCGGCGTGCGCGCTCCCGCGTTCCACTCCGCCCACCCGAGCGCGGCGTGGTAGTCGGCCTCGTTGGGCGACGTCGCGATCACCGTGCGGAGCACGTTGATCGCCTGGTCCCATCGCCCCCGCGCCATCAAGCCCTCGGCCTTGCGGAAGTTGAGCTCGGTGTCGATCGCCGGCGGCACCTGCACGAGCTCGCCGCCGGCCAACTCGCGATCGTAGGCGGCGCGTTGCCGATCGTCCCCGAGCACCCGACGCGCGGTGTTGTAGGCACGGACGAGCTCGCCGATCTTCGCGCGATCGCGTGGCTCGGAGAGCCCGCTTGTCTCCTGCTCCAGGGTCTGGATCGCGGTGGACACGGCGCCGGCGATCTCGGCGGTCGGGGCACGCCGGTGGACCTTGAGCACCGCGTAGTGATCGGCGCCGCGGACCCGTTCGTGCTCGGCGGTCAACCGCTCGCGGGCATAGGCCACGTTGTCCTGTTCGGCCGTCGCCGCATGGAGATCGGCCATGGAGACCACGCCCGAGTCTGCTTCCTCGGGAAAGTGCTCCTGGATCGGTGCGGCGCCGTCGACCTGGAGCCCGATGTCGTCGAACAGCATGTCGAACAGCGGGCGGCTCCCGGTGGAGGTGCGCGGCATCGCCGGGATCGACAGGCTCGGAGGGATCGCCGCCGTCTTGAGATCGGGCACCGTCTTCGATGCAGGTACGTCATCGTACTGCCCCACGCTGGCCTCGACGGCGTCGCACAGGATCATCGAGTCGATCGCGATCCGCGCGCGTACGCGATCCGCGAGCGCGCTCTCGATCGCCTCGATCGGTGCCCCATCGGCGAGCAGGTCTACGAGGTGCTCGCCGTACATGCGCTTGAGCTCGTGGCGCACGCGCACGCCCCGGCGTGTCAGCTCGAAGCGCGTGTTGTCGAAGCGCGCTAGCCGGTCGAGATCCTCGACCGCCGTTTCACGCAGCCCCGACAGCACGACCTCGAGCATGCGCAGCTGCATGCCCTCGATCGCGGGGCCGTCGTCGAACCGCCATGCCCCCTGCGGCCATCGTAGTGCCTGCACGAGCTTGTGGCGGGCCTGGCGCCCGAGCTGGTCGATCAGCTGCTCGAACGACAGCGCGCGCAGTGCCACCAGCGCCTCGCCGAGCTTGCCGCCCCGCTCGGAGACGCGCGCGATCGCCCGGCGGTGCTCGTCCTCGGAGATCACGCCGCTGGTGACCAAGAACTGACCGAGCGTCTCGTCGCGCGGTGTCGAGGAGGTGCTCACGGGGTTGCCGTTGACCAGATCGACCGTCTTCGATACCCGACCGCGTTTGAGCGTCAACTTGCCGGTCGCGAGATCCTCGTGCAGGTCGAGCAGGACCGCCGGTAGCGGTCGCGTCGCGAGCTCCCCGGAGCGCGAGGCCATCGAGCGAATGGTAGCTCACTCCGCGACGTGACACGCGGCCCGCGAGCCATTGCCGAGAACACGTAGTCTCGGAAGCTCGGTCGAGCATGCGACCGGCTTGTCGGCGACCGGACACCGCGGGTGGAACGCACACCCGCGCGGCGGATCGATCGGGCTGGGCACGTCGCCGGTCAGGATGATGCGGTCGCGCCGGCGCTCCGCATCGATTCGCGGCACCGCCGATAGCAGGGCTTGCGTGTACGGATGTTTGGGCGTGGCGTACAGCGCCTCGGCCTCCGCGAGCTCGACGATCCGTCCGAGGTACATCACCGCCACGCGATCGCTGATGTGCTGCACCACCTTGAGGTCGTGCGAGATGAACAGATAGGTGAGGTGTTCGGAGGTCTGGAGGTCCTCGAGCAGATTCACGATCTGAGCCTGAATCGAAACGTCGAGCGCGCTGATCGGCTCGTCGCACACCACGAACCGCGGCTCGCATGCGAGAGCGCGCGCGATCCCGACGCGCTGGCGCTGCCCGCCCGACAGCTCGTGCGGGTAACGCTGCCCGACCTCGGGACGCAACCCGACCCGGGTGAGGAGCTCGTCCACGCGGCGGGCGCGCGCGGCGGCATCCGCACCGCCGAGCCGGTGGATCGCGAGTGGTTCCTCGACGGTCTCCGCGATCGTCATGCGCGGATCCAGCGAGGCGTACGGATCCTGGAAGATCAGCTGCATCTGACGGCGCTTCGGTCGCAACGCCGTCTGGGGGATGCGCGTGATGTCGACGCCGTCGATCTCGATCGTGCCCGCGGTGGGCTCGACCAGCCGGAGCAGCGTGCGACCGAGCGTCGACTTCCCGCACCCGGATTCGCCGACCAGCCCGAGCGTCTCGCCGGTACGGATCTCGAGGTCCACCTCGGTCAGCGCCTTCACGGTCGTGCGCTTCTTCGGCCACGTCGACGGCCCCGGAAAGTGCGTGGACAGCCCGCGCGCGCGGACCAGCGGCGTGTCGTCGGCGGTATCCGTCATGGCGATTCGTTCCGGGGCAAGTCGATCGGGTGAAAGCACCTCACGCGCCCGGCACCGAGCGTGACGAGTTGCGGCTCGCTCTCGCGGCAGTCGGGCTGGACGCGATCGCAGCGGTCGGAGAACTTGCACCCGACCGGAAGCTCGAACGGCGACGGCACCATCCCGGGGATCTCGACGAGTCGCACGTGGCGAACGTCTCCCGAGACGCCCGGCATCGAGCGCAGCAACCCAGCGGTATAGGGATGGCGTGGCCCGGCGAACAGCGTCTTGGCGGACGCTCGCTCGACCACGCGCCCGGCGTACATCACCACGACCTCGTCGCAGGTCTCGGCGACCACGCCGAGGTCGTGCGTGATGAGGAGGATGCTCATGCCGAGCTCGCTCTGCAGCGACGTCAGAAGCTCGAGGATCTGCGCCTGGATCGTGACGTCGAGCGCGGTGGTCGGCTCGTCGGCGATCAGCAGGTCCGGCTTGCAGGCCAGCGCCATCGCGATCATCACCCGTTGCCGCATCCCACCCGAGAGCTGGTGCGGGTAGGCATCGACGCGGTCTTCCGGCGACGGGATCCCGACCTTGCGGAACATCTCGATCGCGGTCCCGCGGGCCTTCGCGCGGCTCTGCTTCTGGTGGAGCCGCACGGCCTCGCCGACCTGCGCGCCGACGGTGAACACCGGGTTGAGCGAGGTCATCGGCTCCTGGAACACCATCGCGATCCGGTTGCCCCGGATCTGGCGCATCTCGGACTCGGGGAGAGCGCGCAGGTCCTTGCCGGAGAACCGGATGGTCCCCGCGGTCACGCGGCCGCCGGGACCGAGTAGCCGCATGACCGACAGCGCGGTCACGCTCTTGCCGCTCCCCGACTCTCCGACGACGCCGAGCGTGGTGTGCTCGGGGATTTCGAACGACACGCCGTCGACCGCGCGGATCGCGCCGCGGTCGGTACGGAACTCGGTGACGAGCCCGTCGATCTCGAGGACTGCCGTCAGGCCCCGAAGGGTAGCGCAGAACGCTAGTTCTCTGTGACCGTCAGCGTGAACCGCGCATTGGTGCCGACCGATGCGTTGGTCGGCGTCCCGATGTCGAGGACCAGGAGCTCGTCGGGCTCGTTGCCGGGCGAGTTGTTGTTGATCGTGATCGAGATGTCCTTGCTGGTGTCGCCCGGGGCGAACGTCAACGGCGAGGACGTGTTGATGGTCAGGTCGGCGCCGTCCGTCGTGGTCATGCCTCCATTGACAGAGAACGGCACGGACACCTGCTTGCCGCTCGCACCCGACAGCGTGACGGAGATCTGGATGGTGCCGGCGTTCTTCTCGCTCACCGTGCGACTGGCCATCGCGAACGCGGCACTCGGCGCGGGATCGTTGGCGTCCGCGTTGATGGTCAGCGTGTGCTGCATCGGGTTCGCCAGCGTGGCGTTGACCGCGTTGGACAGATCGAGGACCACGGTCTCGGCGTCCTCGTCGAGGACGTCGTTGACGATCGTGACGTCGAACGTCTTCGTCGTGTCACCCGTCGTGGTCGGCGTGTGGGGATTGAAGGTCAGGGTCGTGGTGGCCGGCAGGGAGAAGTCGGTGCCGCCGCCCGCGGCGGTCGACGTGAGGTCGCTCGCGAAGTCCACCGTGACCGGGAGGCCCGACTCGGCACTCAGCGAGACCGAGATCGTGGCGGTCGCACCGTCCTCGTTGACCGAGCTCGACGCGACCGTGAACGACAGCGTGGGCGTGGGGTCGTCGTCGAGGATCGTGTGGTTCGCGATCTTGGTCATGCCCAGGACCATGTTCTGCGAGGCCCCCTTGAGCTCGAACACGGCGGTCTCGTCGTGCTCGTCGAGGGCGTCGTTGACGTCGCCGACCGGCACGTCGACCGAAGTCGCGCCATCGGGGATCGTGACGATCGTGCCCTCGGTCAGGGTCAGGTCCTCGGTGTCGACCGGATCGGTCGCACCGCCGGCAACGCCGATCACGATCGTCGACTCGCCCTCCGAGGGTGCGGTCAGCGTCAGCGTCAGCGTCGTGGGAGAATCCTCGGACGTCTGGGTGTCCACCGACGCGGTCGCGAAGTTGATGCGCGGCAGGATGTGGTCGGCGATCTTGACCTCGTGGATGGCGCGGTTCGGATCGAGCTCGGCACCCTCTGGCGCGGCGAGCCCGATGTCGAACGTCTCGGCCGCTTCGGTGTCATCGAAGTCGCTCTTGATCTCGACCGGAATCTCGGCGCGGGTCTCGCCGGGTGCGAACGTCAGCATCGTGGCGTCCACCACGAAGTCGTCGGCCGGTGTCGCCGTGCCTCCACCCAGCACCGAGTACTTCACGGTGACCGTGTCCACGCTCGGCTTGGACAACACGACCGGAAGCATCACGGTTCCGCTCTGCTCGTCCGCACCGGAAGCGGCAAACTCGAACCCGATCGTCGGCGGGTCGTCCGGTCCCGGCCCCGGAGAATCGTAGGAACAACCGATCGTAGGGGTGAGCACCAACGCGAGACAGACTAGGCGAGGAAACCGCATGAAGCCTCCACCTTCTAGGATGCCGGGATCGAGTCGGGCGCTCAAGACCGGATGTGGGGGCGTGCCCGACGAAGTGCGAGAGACGAGATCAACACCGACACGCTCGACAACGACATCGCCGCACTTGCAACTACAGGCGACAACACTCCCGCCGCCGCGATCGGGATGCACACGAGGTTGTAGATCGAAGCAGCTGCAAGGTTTCTCCGGATCGTGTGCAACGTCGCACGGGCGAGCCAGAGTGCGACGGGAAGGTTGGCGATCCCGTCGCGTAACAAGGTGACGTCCGCGGCCGCTGCTGCGATATCCGTTCCGGAGCCGATCGCCACGCCGAGATCGGCGGCCGCGAGCGCGGGTGCGTCGTTGATCCCGTCGCCCACCATCGCGACCCGACCACGCGTGCGGAGCTCGCGCACGATCGCCGCCTTTCCGATCGGACGCACACCGGCACGTACATCGGTGATACCGGCCTCGTCGGCGATCACACGCGCGACCGACTCGCGATCCCCGGTCACCATCACCGGTTCGATCCCGAGCTCGCGCAGTGCCGCGATCGCCGGTGCCGCGCGTGGTGACAATGGATCGGTCACCGCGATCGCACCTGCATAGACACCGTCGATCGCGACGTGCGAGATCGACCCGACCACGGAGTCACCTTCCGCCGGAACCGCGATGTCCGCGAGTGCGAGGTAATCGCGCGTGCCGACCACGACCCGCTTGTCGCCGACCGTCGCGGAGATGCCCGCACCGGGTTCGACCTTGGCCGCGGTCGGTCGTTCGAGCTCGAGGTTCCGCGTGCGTGCGCCCTCGACGATCGCACGCGCGATCGGATGCTCGCTCGCGAGCTCGACCGAGGCAGCGACGCGCAGGAGCTCGGGATCCGGGTCGTCCAGGATCGCGGGCGCTCCGGCGGTGAGCGTTCCGGTCTTGTCGAGACACGCGATCGATACCCGGCTCGCCGTCTCGAGCGCGACACCGTCGCGAAACAGCACGCCGAGCTCGGCGCCGCGTGCCGTGCCGACGGCGACCGCCGCCGGTGTGGCCAGACCGAGCGCGCACGGACACGCGATCACCAGGACCGCGACGCCGTGCTCGATCGCCAGCGCCACCGGCGTGCCGGCGATCAGCCAGCCGAGCACGGTCACCGTCGCGATCGCGAGCACCACCGGAACGAACACCGCACTGACGCGGTCCGCGAGCCGCGCGATCGGCGCCTTGGAGCCCTGTGCGTCCTCGACGGCGCGCGCGATCCGCGCGAGCGCGGTGTCGCGGCCGGCGCGCGCGATCCGGATCGCGAGCGCTCCATGGTGATTGAGGGTGCCGGCATACACCGGAGCGCCTTCGTCCTTGTCGACCGGGAGACCTTCGCCGGTCAGCATGCTCTCGTCGACCGCGGATCGCCCTTCGATCACGGTGCCGTCGGCGGCGATCCGCTCGCCCGGCCGAACCCGGATGACATCGCCGGGAGACAGCTGGTCGGCCGCGACCTCGGTTTCGGCACCATCGAGCGCTCCGGTACCGTCGTCGGTGCTGGTGGCGATCCGGATCGCCGTGGGCGGTGCGAGCGACATCAGGCCGCGCACGGCATCGGCGAGACGCGACCGCGCTCGCGCCTCGAGCAACTTGCCGATCATCACGAACGCGACGATCGCCGCGCCGGCTTCGAAGTAGAGCTCGGGTGTGGTTGTCGTCGCCTCGGCGGTCAGCCACGAGATCGCGATCACGAGCGACGATCCCCACGACGCACCCGCACCGAGCGCGATCAGGGTGTTCATGTCGGGGCTGCCGTGAATCACGGCGCGCACGCCTCCGCGCATGTACCGCATACCCGGGCCGAGCACGACCAGCGTTCCGAGCACGACCTGGACGATCACCCACGCGGTCGCCGGCGGGTGTCCCCAGCGCGCCCACATCCCCATCGCGAGCAGCGGCACCGCGCCCGCGATCGCGATCGTGGCATCGCGCCGCAGTCCTTTCGCCTCGTCGACGTGTGCGCGCTCGATCGCCTCGAGCCGTGCGCGCCCGCCGCCGCCGGTGTCTCCCGCCTCCGCGGCGTCGACGATATCGGCCGGCACCTCGTAGCCCGCGGATCGGATCGCGGCCGCCGCACCATCGAGCGAGACCCGATCCGGATCGAACACGATACGTGCTCGCGACAGCGGCAGGTTGACCTCGGCGAGCGTGACACCGGGCACCGCGAGCGCGGCTTTCTCGACCCGGCGCACGCACGCGGCGCAGGTCATCCCCAGGACGGGCAAATCGACTCGAGTTTCCGACATGCTAGGTTGCCGTCGTGATCACCAACTTGCGCATCACCGGCATGACGTGCAACGGCTGCGTCAAACACGTAGACTCCGCATTGCGAAAGGTACCCGGTGTGACTGCTGTCGAGGTGTCTCTCGCCGAGGAGCGAGCCAAGGTCGTTCACGATCCCGAGGCATCTCCAGTGGCTAGCCTGGTGGAAGCGGTCGACGAAGCAGGTTACACGGCGACCGTCGGGTCGTGATCTCGCCTCCCCACCGACCCTCGCGCTACACTTTTTCCGATGTCGGTTTCGTGGGCGCTGGCCTCTGTGCTGGTGTTGGTGGTGGGCGGGTCGTGTGCGAGCTGCGACCCACCACGACCAATTCCGATCGACGCCGCGATTCCGGACGCACCGCTCCTGTGCCTGAAGGGGAGTCTCGACCTCGCGGTGACCACGCTCGCCGGCTGCGAGATTCCGGGTGACGAGGACGGCTCGCGCGACGAGGCGCGGTTCAAGGATCCCGTCAACGTCGAGCTCGTCGGCGACGGCTCGGTCTACCTCGCCGACTTCGATAACAGCCTGGTGCGGGTGATCCAGCCCGACGGTACGACCACGACCCTGGTCAAACAGGACAACTTCGCCCGCCCGTTCGGCCTCGCGGTCGCCCCCGACGGCACGCTCTACGTCGAGACCGACGACAACGACCTCGACGAGCATAGCGAGACCACGGGAACGATCTGGCGCGTCGATCCCGCGACCGGGGCCGCGACGGTGATCACGCGCAACGTCGGTCGCCCGCGCGGCCTCGCGGTGCTGCCCGACGGTCGCATCGCGATGGCCGACCACGTGCACCACCGGATCTCGATCCTCGATCCCGCAACCGGCATCGTCACGCCGCTCGCGGGGCTCTCCGACACGCCCGGCCACGTCAACGGAACCGGCGAGGTCGCGCGATTCGCCCAGCCGTACGACCTCGTGGTCAACGCCGACGGCGACCTGATCGTCAGCGAGCTCGACAACCACCTCCTCCGCCGGGTCACGCTCGCGGGTGTCGTCACCGACTACGCCGGCTCCGGTACGCCGGGCGCGTTCGACGGCCCGCTCGATGTCGCGTCGTTCGATGGCCCGCAGGCGCTCGCACTCGGACCCGACGGTGCGATCTACGTCACCGACGTCCATCGCTTCTATATCCGGCGCGTGGCGGACGGGATGGTCGAGACGGTCGCCGGTGACGGTACGCGTGGCTACCTCGATTCCAACGACCCGCGGGGCGCGCGGTTCTACGGACTCGAGGGAGCGATCGCGGACGACCAGCGACTGATCGTGTCCGACGGCAACATCGGTGACGACATGCCGTTTCACCGGATCCGGGTGATCCGGCTATCGGCGCTCGCGCCGTGACTACCAGCCGCGCTTGACGCTGGTCGAGATGTTGATGACCGGCGGCTGCTGCGGCTGCGGCGCCGGCGCGGGGGCAGCGGCAGCACCGCCACCTCCACCACCCATCATCATCATCATCATCATCATCATCATCGGATCCATGCCGCCGCTCGGCTGGCTGGCGAGGTCCTTGATGCTGCTGGTGACCTGGGTCAGGAGCGCGGTGATCTCGGAGTTGGACGAGCTCGAGCGCGCGGTGACGCGCGCGGCTCCTCCGGCGACCTTGTCGAGGTCGTCGGCGGAGATCGACGCGAACGCGTCGGCTTGGGGCCGGGGCTTCTTGGACATGGGGCGAGTCCTCGTGGTGAGTGCGAGCGGGGTGAGGGCAGCCAGACCAGCTGCCTGTGGGCGAGCCGGTGTAGAGCACCCGTCGTGCCACGCGATTCCTCCTGTCGGATCGGGTACTTGCCGACCGGGGGAGTCATCCCGATCGCCACCCGCGGGTTACAGATCGGTGTGACTACCGCCGGACCAGGCGCCCGATCGGGAGGCTGATGAAGAAGCACGCGGACAGCGCCAGCACGATCGCGCCACCGGTGGGAACCCGCCACGCGGTCGACACGAATAGACCGGCGAGCCCGGCGAGCGCCGCGATCGCGATGCTCCACAGCAAGTAGCCGCGCGTGCTGCGTGCGAGGTTGCGAGCGGCCGCCGCGGGTACCACGACCATCGCCTCGATCATCAACGCACCGATGATCTTGAGTCCGAGCGTGATCGCCACGGTGACGATCACGACGAACCCGTAGTCGACCAGTGCCGTGCTGGCTCCCCTCGCCTTCGCGATCGCGGGCGACAGGCTATCGGACAGCAGTGTGTTGTAGGTGAGCGCGAGCGCCACGCCGACCGCGGCACCGAGTACCAGCAGCAGCGCGAGATCTCGATCGGTGATCGTGAGCACCGAGCCGAACATCACCGCCTCGATCTGGTGGATGTTGAACCGGCGCGTCGCCGCGACCAGCACGCAGATCCCGAGCCCGAGCGTGAACGCCATGAACACGCCGATCACCGTGTCGGGCGGCAACGTGACGGTGCGGCGCACGTACACCATGATCACGCCGACGACGAGGCAGAACCCGAGCACGCTGGCGTAGGTGTTATCGAGCGGCAATCCGACGGCGACGCCGATCGTGAGCCCGGTGAGTGCGGCCTGCCCGAGCGTGGTCGAGAAGAACGCGAGTCGTCGCGCGACCACGAGGTGGCTGAGTCCGCCGAGGAGCGGTGCGAGGAGCAGCACCGCGACGATGCCGCGCGCGACGAACGGGTACTGGTAGATATCGGGCAGCCCGAGCGCCTGGGCGAGCGCGATCCACCAGTCGTACATCCAGCTCACGGGACATCTCCCTCGGCCGAGGCCATCACGTCGGCCGGGCGACCCGTGTTCTGTACCGTGCGCTCGAAGCGCGTGACCCGATCCGCGATCCGGTGGACCTGCGCGCGGTCGTGCGACACCAGCAGGATCGTCGTACGGTGACGCTCGCGAAGGTCGAGCAGCAGCTGGTCGAGCCGTTCGGCGCTGTCCGGATCGAGTCCCGCCGCCGGCTCGTCGCAGAGTAACAACTCGGGCGCGGGATCGATCGCGTTGCCGATCAACACGCGGCGCAGCTCGCCTCCCGATAACTCGCCGATCCGGCGGCGCTCGAAGCCCTCGAGGTCAACGGCGGCGAGGATCTCCGCGATCCGTGCGCGCGTGGCGCGGCCGATCCCGAGACACACCGGGCGGCGCTGGCGCGACAGCGCGAGGAACTCGGCGACCGTGATCGGCAACGTGCGATCGGCGACGAACGACTGCGGCACGTAGCCGACCGTGCCGGCGCCGTGAAACGTGACCTCGATCGTCCCGGTGAACGGGATCTGGCCGAGCACCGCCGCGAGCAACGTGCTCTTGCCTCCCCCGTTGGGACCGACGACGACGTGGACCGTGCCGCGGTCGATGCCGAGGCTCGCGTCGTCGATCACGACCTGACCCTCGCGGCGGACGGTGACGTGGTCGATCGCGATCGCCGTCGGCTTGGTCATTTCGAGGTCTGAGGATCGGTCACGAGTGCCTTCACCAGGACCTCGGCATTGGAGGTCATCTCGGTCTCGAACTTGTCGGCGCCGTACTCGCCGGTCGCGATGTGGCTGATGATGTAGACCTTGGCGTCGGTGGCGTCGCGGAGCGTGTTCAGGAGCTTGTCCGGGAAGTCCTTCTCCGTGAACACGACGGTGACGTGCTCGCGCTTCATCAGATCGATCAGCGTCCCGAGCTCCTCGGCCGACGGCACGAGCCCGTGCGCCGGCTGCACGACGCCGGCGAGCTCGATCCCGAACTCCTGGAGCAGGTAGGTGTAGCCGTCGTGAACGGTGACGACACGGTGGATCTTGGCCTTCGCGAGCTGCTCCGCGAACCGATGCTGGATCGCCCGTAACCGGCGGGCGTACGCCGACGCGTTCGCACGCAGCTTCGTCGCCGCGGCGGGACGCAACGCGCCGAGCTCGCGCGCGATCAAGCGGGTCTGCTGGATCGCGTTGGTGAACGAGATGAACGTGTGCGAGTTCTTGCCGCCACCGTGCGCGTACGCGACCAGTGGGGTCTCGGCGTTGACCTCGATCAGCTTCAGGTGGGTATTGCCCGAGGCCTTGACCATGTCGCGGATGAAGTCGTCGTGGCCGATGCCGTTGATCACCACCGCGTCGAGGTTCGCCAGCTTGGCGATGTCGTCGGGCGATGGCTGGTAGTTCCCGGCGTCGACCTCGCCCGGCAGGATCGGCACGACCTCGAAGCCGGGGATGTTCGCGATGATGTTGGCAGTCCACGAGTAGTAGGGATGCAGCGTGACGCCCACCCGCAGGCCCTTCGCCACCGCCGGTGGTGAGGATCCCGACCCGGATCCGGGTGCAGGCGTCGAGCCGTTGGACTTCGAGCACGAGCACGCACCCGCGACCAGCGCGAGGACGATCAACCACCGCGTCACGGGAGCCCCCGCTGGACCACGATCCGCCGCCAGCCATCGAGGAACGGGAACTGCGCGAGCGGCGTGTCGAAGGTGCGGGCGGTGCCGTGCCACACGCCGACGTGGATGATCGTTCCGCCGGCCAGTGCGTGATGGGTGTCGTCGACGGGGACCTGCTCGCTCGTGCCGGGCTCGGGCTCGATCGCGGCGATCACGAGGGTCGGGCGGTCGGTGGCGATCGGGATGCCGACATAGTTCACCACGTAGCGATCGCGGACCAGCTTCCACTGGTAGCCATCGCGATCGATCGGATCGGAGACGAACGGCGGGATCCCGAGCGAGGCGAGCTGCGCCACCGTGGGCCACGTGCCGGACGTCGACCGCATGTCCTCGGCCTCGGCGAGCCCGTCGAGCGCGCGCCGGTACATCCGCTGCTCGGCGGAGTCGAGCTTCGCGAACGCGACCTCGTCGGCCTGGAGCGAGGCCGCCGGTGCGTCGTCGTCGGGCGTGGTCGCCGCGATCACGACGCCCGACCAGAACACGATCTGGAACACCGCGATCGCGACCATCGACGTCTCGCGCCCCAGCGATGGTGACCGGACGCGGATCGTGCGGACTCTCGCGGTCGACTTCGTCACGCCGCTATCCTGCCACTATTCGTGGGAGCGAGCCCCCCGCACCCCCTGTTGACGCTACGCTTCGCTCCGTCGTGCGAGTCGTGTTCTGCGGATCGGGATGGTTTCCGATCGTCGACGCCATCCGCGCCCGCCTGCCGGCCGGCGCGACGATCCGCACGCGCGATCCGGCCCGGCCACTCGTCGAGGAGGTCGCCGAGGCGCAGGTGATCCTGCCCTCGAACGCGCGGATCGACGCGACCGCGATCGCGGCGGCCAAGGGGCTCGTTCTGATCCAGCAGCCCGCCGCCGGCTACGAGGGCATCGACCTCGAGGCCGCGCGAGCCCGCGACATCCCGGTCTGCAACGCCGCGGTCGCCAACGATCAGGCGGTCGCCGAGGTCGCGCTGTTCCTGATGCTCGCGCTGGTGCGGCGCTATCCCGAGGCACGCCGCAGCTTCGAGCGTGCCGAGATCGGTGTACCGCTCGGTCGCGAGCTGCGCGGGATGACGCTCGGCCTCGTCGGGCACGGCCGCTCGGCGCGCCGGCTCGAGACCGTCGCCCTCGCGCTCGGGATGACCGTGCTCGCGATCGATAGCACCAGCACGCCGGCAGAGCTCGATCACCTGCTCGCCTCCTCCGACGTGATCAGCGTGCACTGCCCGCTGACGGCGGCCACCCGTGGGTTGATCGGTGAGCGCGCGCTGTCGCGGGTCAAGCGCGGCGCCTACCTCGTCAACTGTGCGCGCGGGGCGATCCTCGATCGCGAGGCTGTCGAGACCGCACTCGACGACGGCCGGCTCGCCGGGCTCGGGCTCGACGTGTTCTGGAACGAGCCGTGGGATCCCGCGGATCCGCTGTTCGCGCGCGACGACGTCGTCACCCTGCCCCACCTCGGCGGCTCGACCATCGCCGCGTTCGATCGGATCGCCGAGGTCGTCGCGGCGAACATCGCCGCGGTCATGGCCGGTACGCCGCTCGCGCATCGCATCGCCTAGAATTTGTAGGCGGCGGTGACCGTCGCGGTCAGCGGCATGCCGGGCGTGAAGTGCATCTGCTCGACGATCGGCGACGTCGGCGTCACCCGCGACGACTCGGCGAACTGGGCCTCGCGCCACGCGGCATCGGTCGCGTTGTTGACGGTGAGGTTCAGCTCGGTGCGCCCGAGCTTCGTGCCCGCCATGACGTCGAAGATCAGGTAACCCTTCGCGATCAGCGTGCCGTCCTCGTTGCCCGCACGATCACCGATCCCGCGGGTACGCACGGCGACGAAGCGCTTGGCATCGTGCACGGTCACGCCACCCGAGCCCATCCACCGCGGCGCGAGTGCGAGTGCGCCCCCGTTGCCAGCGTTGGCGACGAACGTCGCGTGCGACCACGTCACGTTGCCGTCGAGCGATAGCCACGGCGTGGCATCGACCGAGCCCTCGAGATCGAGCCCGAACCGGCGCGTCGGATCCGACGGCTCGGTACCGCCGGCATCGCCGCTCCACACCTGCTCGCTCGACAGGTGCAGGTACCAGACGTCGGCGCTGACCCGCGCCCGCGGGTGCGGCTTCATGCGAATTCCCGTCTCGCCGCCGATCGCCCGGGCGAGCGCACCATCTGACCCGCCCACCCCACCAATACCGCCGCTCGCGACCGCGGCCCGCGCGTCGTTCGAGTGGAAGCCGAACCCGGCGTTTGCGAACACGGTGACCTGATCGTCGAGCTTCACACGTGCACTCAACTTGGGGCTCGCGATCGCGGCCTGCGCGGTGCCGGCGGTGGTCGTCATCGGATCGTTCCGGGTCATCGGATCGTTGTCAGCGACCGACCACGCGAAGCCGTCGACGCGCAGCGCCGGCAGCACCTGCAGGCGATCGCCGATCGCGATCATCGCCTCGGCGTACGCACCGAGGTTGGTGACATGGTTGCGCGTGTCGTTGCACGGATTGGCGTTATCGAAGCAGTCGGACAGCCGCATCCGCTTCTCGTCGTGCCACAGCGACGTCCCGACATCGTCGGCACGCAGCTGCACGCCGGTCGTGAGCAGCGCGGCCACGTTGCCGCGCGACAGCCAGCGCTCGTGCGAGGCGTCGATGCCACCCATCCAGCGATCGTCGGTCTGCTCGATCTCGTCGCCGTGCTCGGTGTCGCGCGCGTAGAACGTGAAGTCGCTGAACAGGTCGAGCTTGTTGCGCACGCCGTACGCCATCACCTTCCAGGCCCGGCCGTCGTCGTGGCGCAACGAGTAGGTGACCGAGGCGCTCGACCGTCCGGCCTCGCCGCCCTCGCTCGGATCGACCGCGCCGAACCGATCGAGGCGGCCCGCGGCGATCTCGTTCGCGGGCAGCTGCCCCGACTGGTTCCACGAGCCGCGGTACCAGGTGCCCGCGAACGCGAGCCGGCCATCGCCGAGCTTGGTGTTCCACTTGGCCAGCGCGTTGCCCTGCCGGAAGTTCTGGGGCGTCTCGAACGGACCGTCGGCCTCGGCGACCTGCGCCGCGAGTAGGGTCTTGTCGCCGGCACGCAGGTGCGGGCTCGCCATCCCGACGAGACGGCGATCGTAGTGGTCGACGCGTTCGCCGAGTGGCGTCCCGGCCGCGACCCACAGGGTGGTGTCGCCGACGTCGTCGAGCGTCTTCATCTCGAGCGCACCGGCGGTGTAGAAGTCGCCGAACCGGGCCGCGTACGGACCCTTGTGCATGTCGACGGATTCGATGGTCTCCGGGATCATCCAGTGGGTGTCGGCGTAGCCCTGGCCGTGACCGTGCGACGTCAGGTTGACCGGGATGCCGTCGGCGAAGATCGCGATGTCGGTGCCGTGGTCGGCATCGAACCCGCGGATGAAGTACTGGTCGCTCTTGCCGCCGCCGGCGTGCTGCGACACGACGAGCCCGGGGATCTGGCGGAGCACGTCCGACGGCTGGGTGCGCGAGCGATAGCGAAGCTGATCGCGACCGAGGTGCACCGACGACGCCGACTCCGCCGGTGCATCGGACGACACCTCGATGGTCTCGCCCGAGGGCGCCGCGAGCTCGTCGTGCTCGGCGAGCGCGAGCGACTGCTTCAAGAGCTCGTCGTCGGTGAGCTCGAGGGGTGCGGGAGTGGCGACCGGTGCGACCGGCTCTCGAACGGGAGGACTGGAGGGATGTGACAGAGCAGCGCCGAACAGGAGCTGGAACACGCGGAACAGGTACACGAGGACCTCTCGAGGTTGGATTCACCGCGAACGAGAGCGCACGCGTGGGCCGGGTGAGCGGCGGACACGTACACGACAACGATGATGCGACTACGCTCGAGCCGGTGACCGATGGCGAGCTGTCCGAGGTCATCCAGCTCTCGCATTACGTCCAGAACCGGGAATCGGATCGCCCCGGCGACCTAGCTACGCGAGATCAGCCCGCGATCAGGGCGACGCCCATGCCGACGAGCATCCCGATGCCGATCAGACACATCGCCCACACCAGCATCCGGGCCGGGCCGAGGCGCGACGCGGGCGCGGGCGGGAGAACCACGACCGGCGGCGGCGCCGGCACCGGAACGTCGGCGATCACCGGGCTCGATCCGATCGCGAGCCGCGGCCCGAGCTCGGGCACGGCCGGCTCGGATCCGGCACGCACGATCTCGTGGCGGGTCGCGATCAGCGGACGCGCTCCGGTCGGCTCGATCGGCGCGAAATCGATCGGCGCGAAGCCTGGCGATGCGACGTCGGGTGGCGCGGACGTGTCGCTGACGTCGAACGTCCCGAGCCCCGGCACGTCGGTGCCGGCAGCACGCCGGTACCGGACCGGCGCGGGCTCCGCCGTCAACTGCGCGCGCACGGCGTGCTCGAACGGTAGCGGCGCAACCGCGGGCATCGGTGTCGGCGTCGGCGTCGGCGTGATGTCGGCGATGCGCATCGCACACGCCGCGGACGGCGGAGGCAACGGCGGCTCGTCGATCCACGTCGCCTCGTCATCGGTCGAGACCTCGAACAACGTCGCCGGGCTGCCGACCCACTGGCGCTGCGTCGCGTACAGGTCGAGCTTGGTCGCGAGCATCCGATCGAACGCCGCGGCGAGCTCTTCCACCGATTGGTAGCGATCCTCGGGCTCGCGCTCGAGGCAACGCAGCAACACGCCATCGAGCGAGGGCGGCAACGCGCCCGTCGTGACCGTCGACGGAGGGAGCGGCCGGCGCGTGACCAGCGCGGTGACCAGGCCGGTGGCACCGGTGGCATCGGCGAACGGCCGACGACCGGTGATCATCTCGTACGCGACCACGCCGAGCGTGTAGATGTCCGTGCGGCGATCGAGCGGTGCGCCGACGAGCTGCTCCGGCGACATGTACTCGAGCGTGCCGATCGCCTGACCGGTGCGCGTGAGGTCGGTGCCGTCGTGCATGTTGCTGTCGTCGAGGATCTTGGCGATCCCGAAGTCGAGCACCTTGACGAAGTCGGGTGCCGGCGCGCGGCACAGGAACATGTTGGCGGGCTTGAGATCGCGATGGACGATGCCGAGCCGGTGGGCCTCGGCGAGCGACTCGCACACCGCGCGAAGCATCGTGATGACGGTGCGCCAGTGCAGCGTTCCGCACGCGGCGAACCGCTCCGCGAGGTTCTCGCCTTCGAGGAGCTCCATGACGATGAAGCGCGTGCCGTCGCGGGCCTCGCCGAGCTCGTACGTGGTCACCGTGTGCGGGTTCGCGAGGCTCGACATCGTCAGCGCTTCGCGCCGGAACCGCGCGCTGACCGACGGATCGGCGCTGTGCTCCGCGTGCAACACCTTGATCGCGACCGCTTCGCCGGTCTCGAGCGAGCGTGCGCGATACACCGTGCCGAAGCCACCGGCTGCGATGCGGTGCTCGATGAAGTAGCGATCATCGAGGACGGTGCACAGGAGGCTGTTCATGTTTTCCGAGGCTCCCTCATGCAACCAAACGCATGGGGGACGTATTCGCGTCGTGATGTATTCGCTCGGCATGATGTTCTCGATGTGATCGGTGTGAATCGTGGCAACACCCACCCGCCCAGCGAGGGACAGGGAAGTTCGAGGCGCGGTTCGAGCGGGGCTAGCTCGCGAGAGTCACTCGCGTCTGCGTCGAATCACCTCACGGGCGCATTACGACGATGCGGTCACGCCGGATCGACACGTGTCGTGCCGGAGCGCGTCATGTCCGCGTTCCGACTCGGATCCGTGCGCCGAATTACAACTGGCCGTAGAGGGGAACGCTCCACGCGATCCCGACGACGATCGACAACACGCCGGCAACCCCGAGCAATACCCGGCGCGTGCGATGCGAGATCGAGTTGAGCGACGCGCCGGCCAGCGCCGACACCAATGCCATCCCGCTCACCGAGCCGAAGCCGAACAGCGTGATGTACGCGAGCCGCTCGCCCGACGACGACAGCTGGGCAAAGACCAGCGCGGTCAGTGCACCGCTACCGGCGAGCCCGTGGACCAGCCCGACCGCGAGCGGCCGCCAGGCCACGGTCCATCGACCGAGGTGAACGTGCTCGACGGGACCGCCGTGACGGTGCGCTCGCCCGCCGTGACGGTGGACGTGCGACGGCGCATGCTCGACGTTACGCCGGGCGTGCACGACGGCCCGGATCCCGAGCAGCACGAGCACGGCGGCGACCGCGAGCTCGAACGAGGCCGCCACGCGCACCGGTAGCGCGGCACCGACGAGCATGAGCACGATGCCGACGGCGACCAGCGAGATCGTGTGGCCGAGTCCCCAGATCGCACCGAGCAACGCTCCGCGCCGCGCGTTGCCGGTCTCGCCGACGAGCGTCGCCATCGCGGTCAGGTGATCCGGCTCGAACGCGTGACGCAACCCGACGAACAGACCGAGCAACATCCCGGTGAAGGACGACACGGCGCGAAGCTAGCACGCGGCGATCGACTACAGGCGTCCGGCCACCACGATCACGAGGATCACACCGAGGATCAGTGCCAGTGCCCACACCACGCGTCGCACGACGACATCCCGCGAGTGCTGGCCGGCCATGTCGTACGACATGCCCGAACGCTGTTCTGCCTGCGGGTACCCCGGGTGCCAGTTGGCCCCGGGGGGCGCGAACGGGTGTGGCGTCGGTGTCGGCGTCGGCGTCGGGCGAAACGGCGTCGGCGTCGGCGTCGGCAGCCCGTGCGCCTCGGGATGTGGATACCCGGACGCCTGCGGCATCGGTGGGCCGGGTAACGTCGTCGGCATCATCGGAACCCCCGCGCTACCGACATCGTGTTGCGGGAGTGGCACCCCCGCGCTACCGGCACCGTGATACGGCGTCGGCACCGGTTGCGACGGACGATCGACGACGGCCTGCGGTGTTGGCAGGACCGGCACCGGTTGCGAGCCGTGGTCGCGGCGTGCCACCGGCACCGGCTGCGAATCGCGGATCGCCGGATGCGATGCGCGATGCGCGGTCGGTACCGATTGCGAGTCGCGAGCGGCACGGCGCGTGTCGCGATGCACCGTCGGCACCTGCTGCGATTCGCGATCGCGCTTCGGCAACTGCAGCGACTGCCATGCCTGCGGGTCGACGGAATCGGATCGCGACGGAGCCGGCTTGACCACCGGGACCTTCTGGCTATCGCCGCGGCGGATCACGTTCGCGTTGGGTGGTGAGCTGTCGCGCTTGGCCCGCGGCGGTTGCGATGCAGGTCGTGGTCGTGGTTGCGCGACCACGGTCTCCTCGTCGGCCAGGATCGGTGCCGGTGTCATCAGCTTGACGGTGGCGGTCGCCGAGGGAACGAGCCGGTCGAGATCGGCCGCGAGCTCGTCGGCGGTCTCGTACCGGTTCTGCGGCTCGCGCTCGAGGCACTTGAACAGGATGCGTTCGAGCTCGGGTGGCACGCCCGGCACGTCGAGCGCCGGCGGATTCTCGGTGAGCAACGCGGCGAGCATCGCGGTCGGGCTGGACGCGCCGGCAAACGGCCGCCGCCCGGTCACCATCTCGTAGAGCACGATGCCGAGCGTGTAGATGTCGGTCGCGGGTGTGCACTGCCCGCCGACCATCTGCTCCGGCGCCATGTAATCGAACGTGCCGATCATCTGACCCGCCTGGGTGAGCTCCGTCGCGTCGAGGCCCCCGTCGGCGATGATCTTGGCGATGCCGAAGTCGAGCACCTTCACGAAGTCCGGGTTGCCGTTGCGATGCTCGAGGTGAATGTTGGCCGGCTTGAGATCGCGATGGATGATGCCGAGCGCGTGCGCTTCCGACAGCGAGCTGCACACCTGGGCACCGATCGAGGCGACCCGCCGCCACGGCAGCGCGCCCCTCGACCGGAACTGCTCGTACAGGCTCTCGCCGTGCAGCAGCTCCATCACGATGTAGAGCGAGCCGTCGGGGGCCTCGCCGACCTCGTACGCGGCGATCGTGTGCTCGTCGCGCAATTGCGCCAGCGTCTCGCCTTCGCGACGGAATCGCTCGACCACGCGCGGGTCGGAGGTCACCGCCTGGCCGAGCAGCACCTTGAGCGCGACCTGGTTGCCGGTCTCGAGGTGGGTCGCGCGATAGATCGCGCCGAAGCCACCGGCCGCGAGTCGAAAGTCGATGCTGTAGCGATCGTCGAGCGTGCTCCCCATGAGCGGATCGACGCGCTCGACCATCGTGCGGTCGTTGTGCGCATCTCGCTCGTGTTCGTTGGCCATGCTCGAAGATCGACCCGATGGATCCACCACTTTTGAAACACGAGTGGGGCCGCCCGTATTCGGGGCGATTCGGGCGTCGTCCGTCGCCGATTATCGAACGACGACGGCCAGTTCAGGGAGTTTTCCGCTAGGGGGAAGCCTCGGAGCCCGCGGTCGTAGCCCCCGAGGCGCCACATCGCGGGAGCCCCTCGGGAATCGGGACCGTGAACTTGGCCGCCTCGAGGGGCAGGTTGATGGCTCGCTGGTCGGACTTCCAGTCGACGATGAGGTCGGTCTTCTCCCCGGGCGACTTGAACCGGGTCTTGCCGGGCACCCGCTGCTTCTCGTGGTTGGCATCCTCGATGTCGGTGAAGTCGGTGTTGGCCACCGACCACGCGAGCTTGCCGTCCTTGACGAGCTCGGCGGACAGCACGTCGAAGTGGCCGTCGCGCGTGTCGATCACGAGCTTCTCGGTCGCCCCGCCGCCGGTCAGCTCGACGTGCTCCTTGCCGGTCTTCGAGTCCCAGGTCACCGTGCCGGTCGCGTCGGGGATCAGCGGCGGCGTGCCCTGGGCGAAGTCGTGGAAGTCCTCGGGCTCGAGCTCGACCCGGAGCAGCGACGCGATCGAGCTCTTCGTACACGGCCCGGTGAGCTGGCAGTTGCTCTGGAAGTTGACGTACGTGAAGTTGTTGCCGTCGCAGGCCATGTCGATCAACACCGAGCCGCCCGGCTTGATCGCGTTGAATCGAACCTGACGCGCCGACGTCCCCATCACGTAGACCGTGCCCTTCGCGCGTTCGCTGCCGACCCAGTAATCCATCAGCGTCTCGACGCGAAACGACGTGCGCGCCTTGCGTGCGGCCTCGAGCTTGGCGACGACGTCCTTCACGGAGTCCTTGGCCGACGGCGCCGGATAGCCGCCTTTTCCCGGGCAGGCGGAGCAGGCGAGCGAGGCGAGACACAGCGCCGGTGCGAGCTTCATGCTCTGGTGATAACAGAGACGCGGTCGCGAATCCTTCCCGTGCGTGTCGACGATCACCCGCTCCGGCAAGGTTAGTGGTTCGGCGCGATCCGATCGAACACGGCGTCGACGAAGTCGGTCGCCACCGCCGTCCCGACATCGAGCTCGACGATCAGGTACGGCCCCTTGCCGTCGGCGTCGGGCGAGAAGTAGTAGCGCGTCGACAGCGGGTGGCCATCGGGATCGCGATTCTCGAACCGGGCCAGGATCCCTCCGCGCGGTGATGGCGGCTGCACGTACTGGGTCATGATCTGCGGCAGGTACTCGGCGCGCTCGACGCGCAATTCGTAGCCATTGCGATCGGGAATCCGCGTCGTGATCGTGTGCTTCGGATGCGGGCGGCGGCGATCGATCACGTACGCGCCGCCGTCGATCTCGCGTGTGCGGACGGCGAACGTCGCCTCGAAGTGGGTCGCGTCACCGGTGATCTCCGGCTGCAGACCACGGTCGGCGAACAGCCGGCGCATCCGGGTGGAGATCTCGGCGATGTCGGTGGTCGCGGTGAACGTGGCGGCCGGCGATGCCGCGTGCTCGGGCGTTGCAGGCGAACCGCACGCAGCGATCAGGAGCATCCACGCTCGCATCGCAGCAGTGTGACACGCCATCATGGTTCGGACGGTCCGGACGTCGGACTTCGCGAGCGGACACCAGCGGCAGGTAGGCCGCGGAAGCAACGTCGGACAACCAAGGCCCTGCTACGGGCTGATCGGTCCGTACTGCGGCAGATCGATCAACCATCGCCCGTCGACGCGTACGAGATCGATCCTCCCGCTGCCCGAGGTCGACGACACGTACACGACCGCGCGATCGCCGCGCTGATCGACCACCGTGATGTCGCTCGGAGCCGCGCCGTCGAACCCGCCGATGCTGACCAGGTCGCGTGCCGAGTAACGAACCGCGGCGCCGACGTAGTCGGTCGATCGCTTGGCCTCGACCTCGAGGCGCGCGCGCGTCGACGGTGACAGCAGATCGAACGCGGCGTCGGTATCGCCGGTCTTGATCGCCTGGATCAGATCGCGCACCGTGACGTCGGGACCGGGCTCGGTGACGCGGCAACTGCGGCCGGCGACCGCGGCCGCGACCGCCATCGCGGCGACCGCGCTGGCGACGGCGGCGAGCGTCGAGCGCCGGGACCCTAGCGCGAGCGCCATAGCCCCAGTCGCTTGTGAACGTCGGCCATCGTCTTCGCCGCGAGCTCGCGTGCGCGCGCGGCACCCTGCTCGAGGACCGCGGACACCCGCTGGGGATTCGCGATCAGCTCGGCGCGGCGCCTGGCGTAGTCGGCGAAGTGCGCCTTGAGGTTATCGGCGAGCTTGGTCTTGCAGTCGACGCAACCGATCGCCGCGGTGGTGCAGCCCTCGCGCACCCACGCGTTGTCCTCGGGCGACGAGATCTCTCGGTGCATCGTGCCGATCGTCGGGCACTGATCCGGATCGCCCGGATCCTCGCGGTTGATGCGGCGCTCGTCGGTGACCGCCTTCGCCAGCAACTTCTTGAGCGGCTTCTCGGTCTCGGCGCCGAACACGGTGAGCGGGATGTGGTTGCCGAGCGACTTGGACATCTTCGCCTTGCCGTCGAGACCGACCAGCTTGGGAAGGTTGGTGAGCAGTGGTTCGCACTCGGGGAACGTCTTGCCCCAGCGCTCGTTGAAGCTGCGTGCGATCCGGCGCGCGAGCTCGATGTGCTGTACCTGATCCTGCCCGACGGGCACGAGCTCGGCGCGGTACAGCAAGATGTCGGCGGCCTGCAGCACCGGGTAGTCGAACAACCCGACGGTGATCCGCTCCGGCTGGTGCTCGGACTTGTCCTTGAACTGCGTCATCCGCTCGAGGTCGCCGTATCCCGACACCGTGTTGAACACCCAGCACAGCTCGGTGTGCTCCGGAACCATCGATTGTAGGAACAGCAACGAACGATCGGGATCGATGCCGAGCGCGAGCAGGTCGATGACCATGTCGCTGACGCGGCGGGACATCTCCTTGGGCGGATAGTCCTGCGTGATCGCGTGGTAGTCGACGACGCAGAAGATGCAGCGGTACTGGTCTTGCAGCTTCACCCAGTTGCGGATGGCCCCCAGGTAGTTACCGAGATGGAGCTCTCCCGAGGGCTGGATGCCCGAGAAGACCGTTTTCATCGCCGTTCTGTGTACTTGTGTGGTCCATGACCGTCAACTAGACTTCGAGATACTTGGCGTTTTCCGTCGGAAAATGCCGCGGAGGGAAAGGGATGCGGAAACTTCCACGCTGGCTCGGTGCGTTCGCGATCGTCGCGGCGGCGACCGGTTGCTACGTCCGTGATCCTTCACCCACCGTGAACGCCGGTTACTACCCGAGGGCGACGCCGCCACGGAGCTCGGTGTCGCGACCGCAGCCCTACACGGTGTCGACGATGCCACCCGACCCGCTGTACGAGCAGATGACGCCCTCGCCCGGCTACGGCAGCGTGTGGATCGACGGCTCGTGGCACTGGAACGGTTACGAGTGGGTGTGGGTCAGTGGTCGGTGGGAGCAGGACCAGCCCGGTCAGGTCTATGTCGAGCCGTACTACGACTACTCCGGCGGTCAGTACATCTACACGCCCGGCTACTGGACGCCTCGCGATCGATTGCCGCGCGGCGTGGTCATCCGCGATCACCGCAACGGTCGCCCCGCGCGCGTCGAGGGAAGCATTCATCACCCGCACCGGCCGACCGGACCGACGCGACCACCCGTGCAGCCGCCGGGCACGCGCCCGCCGAACACGTTCCAGCCGATCGGAGAGCTCGCGCCTCCCACCCGCGGTGGTCACGACGCACCGACACCGCAGCCCACCGGTGGACCACGTCCACCCCACCACGTATCGCCTCCGACCACCCCCGTTCCTGCCACGCCGGTGCGGCCGATCTCGCCACCCGATCGCGTGTCGCCGACGCCGACTCCCTACCGCCCGATGCAACCGGCGCCGTCGGCGCCGACCGGCACGCGACCGTTGCCACCCACGCGCTCTCCCTACGCCCCGCCGGCGCGCACGTTCCCGCCCGCACACCCCTACCCGATCGCGCGTCCGCCGATCCGCCGGGCGCCACCGGTTGGCGGTCCGTACGCACCGACGACGCGCAGCCCCTACGGCCCGCCCGTTCGCGGGACCTATCGGCCGACGCCCGGTCGCTACACGCCGCAACCCGGTCGCCCCGCGCCGCAACCGGGCCGCCCCGCGCCGGTCCGCCCCGGCCCCCCACGCTCCGCACCGCAACGCGGCACTCGCGCCCCCGTGCAGCGTCCCACGCGCCCGGCACCGCAGCCGCGCACGCGTGCTCCGCAGCACCACGCGCCTGCCGCGTCGTCGCCGCGCCGCCGGCGCTGAGTCGCTACTCGACGCGCAACGCGCGCTCGAATTCCTCGGGATTCGACGAGGCGTAGATCGCCGTCTCCATCGAGATCAGCCCGTTGTTCACCAGGTCGATCAGATGCTGGTCGAACAGCTGCATCGAGTACAGGTCGCGCCCCTTGCGGATCAGCTCCGGCACGTCGTTCATCCGTCCCCCGCGGACGCACTCGCGAATCGTGCGCGTGACCCGCAGGATCTCGACCGCCGGGATCCGCCGCCGCCCGTCCTTCGATGCGAGCAACCGCAGCGAGATGATCGCCTGCAAGCAATCGCCGATGCGATCGCGGACCACGTCCTGCGCGTCGGACTCGAACAGACCGAGGTAGCGCTGGATCGTCGCGACCGCGTCGGGGGTGTGGATCGCGCTCATCACCAGGTGACCGGTCTCGGCCGCCTTGAGCGCGGTCGAGGCGGTCTCGCGATCGCGGATCTCGCCGACCAGGATGACGTCGGGGTCCTGCCGCATCGCCGCGGTCATCGCGTCGCGGAACGTCTCGGTATCGGCGCCGACCTCGCGCTGCACGATCATGCACTTCTGCGGCTCGTGGATGAACTCGATCGGATCCTCGATCGTGACCACGTGCGCGTGCCGGGTCTCGTTGATGTAGCGGATCATCGCCGCGAGCGTGGTGGTCTTGCCGTTCCCGGTCGCGCCGGTCACCAGCACCAGCCCGCGCCGGGCATCGGCGATCTCCGAGAGCACCGGTGGCAGGTTCAGCTGCTCGAGTGACAGCACCTGGATCGGAATCAGGCGCATCACGATCCCCACGGACCCACGTTGCCGGAAGATCGACGCGCGGAATCGGCCGCGCTGGGCGAGCGAGTACGAGACGTCGATCTCGGTGAATCTCCTCGAGAAGTCCACCGTGATACTGCGATCCTCGAGGATCATCCGTGCGATCGACTCGGTGTCCTGTTGGGTCAGCGGCGGGACCTTGATCGCCCCGAGCAGCTCGCCGTGGAGCCGGTAGTGAGGTGGGTAGCCGACCTCGAAGTGGACGTCCGAGACCCCGCGCTCGATTCCAAAGGCTAGTAACTTGTGAAACGCATTGCGGTCCATGGACCGCGTCAGTTTAAACCCGGTCGCCCTGGTCCGCGCTCGCCCTCCGGCGTGTTTTCGTCGGGCTCCTTCTTGAGACTGGAGATCAGCGGCTCTTCCGGGTTCGTGGTCCCCTCATCGATCAAGGGGCGCCACTGCGGCGGCGCGGAGGACTCCTTGGTGGGCGGCTGCGAGGCTCGCGGGCGCAGCCGTTGCTCCTCTCCGAGCTTGAAGTCGCTGGTGATCTCGTCTTCGCGCTGGAACGCGTTGCGCGGGATCGCTCCCTGCGACCCGATGCCGAACAGCTTCGGCGTGGTCCGCGCGATCGGAAGATCGCGATCCTCGTCGTCCTCGTCGGCGTCCGGCACCATCGCCGCCACGTTGACGTTGGGTGTCATGCTGCGAAGCTCGGCGCGGATGTCGTCGCGCAGGGTGACGAACGGTGGTTGCGGGCGCGCCATGTAGTAGCCTTGGCCGTACCGGAGCCCGAGGTCGCGCAGCGCAACGACGTCCTCGACGTTCTCGATGCCCTCGGCGACCATCACGGCATCGATGGTCTCCGCGATGTGGCGGAGCGAGCGCAGCATCTCGCGCTTGACCGTCGACCGGGCGATGCCGCGTACGAGCACGTCGCTGATCTTGATGAAGTGCGGCCGCAGCGACATCACGGTCTCGAGGTTGGAGTGCCGCGTGCCGACGTCGTCGATCGCGACGCCAAACCCCATCGCGGTGTACGCCGCGAGCGCGCGCTTGAACGACGCGAAGTTCTCGATCGCGAGACGTTCGGTGATCTCGAACACGATGTTCGCCGGGGTCAGCCCGGCGGCCGTGAGCAAGTTGCCGACCTCGACCTCGATGAACGCCGAGTCGTAGAACGACATCGGCAGCAGGTTGACGAACAACCGGTGCACCGGCTCCATCGTGATCGCGTTGCGTAACGCGCCGCGGAAACACGCGCGATCGAGCTCGACGGTGAGGTCGACCTCGTCGGCGATCGCGAACAGCGTGGCCGGCGACTCGAGCGCGCCACCCTTGGGACCGCGGGTCAGTGCCTCGTACGCGAAGATGTCGCCGGTCCCGAGGTCGACGATCGGCTGATACACCGTCGACAGCCCGTCGCCGAGGATGATGTCCTGCAGTTGCGTGCGATCGCGGTGGGCCTTGCGCTCGCGGCGGTTGCGGGTCGACGACACGGCGTCGGTGATCAAGCGCGCGGTCAAACGCTCGGGCCGCAACAGCGAGTTGCCGAGCACGCGTGCCGAGCCGACCGTGATCCGCGGCTGCTCGCGCAGCACCTCGGTGACCATCGGGACGAGCGCGCCCTCGACAGCCTTCTCGACGTCGCTCGCCAGCCGCTCGAGATCGAACCGCTTGCCGCGCGGCGCGAGGATCACGAAGTAGCCGTCGCCGTCGCCGGTGCGGCAGATCAGATCGTCGGGCGTGAACATCCCGCCGCGCATGCGATCGAGCACCGCCGCGGCGTGGTCGTAGATCTCGCTGTGGTGGGCGACGCCGAGATCGAGCTCGACGCGATGCAGCCGCGACAGATCGACGAGCAAGCACGACAGCGCGCGGTCTCGCGTGAGGATCGACGTGAGCTCGTTCATCCGCTCCTGGTAGGGGCGGAAGTGATCGATCTCGGCATCGCGGAGCCGATCGAAGCTGCGGCGCGAAGCCCCACGCGGGACGTGATCCTCCGACGAGAAGTAGTGCACGCGACCCGGGCCACCGCGCTTGGCACCACGGATCGCGGCCTCGGCCGCGGTCAACAGGCCTTCCGGATCCGCGGCGTCCTCGGGCAAACACGCGACGCCGATCGAGATCGACATCTTGCGATCGCTTGGCATGTCGGCATCGGCGACCGCGTCGCGTAGCCTGCCCGCCTTGGTGAGCGCCCCGGCCTTCCCGGTCTCGGGCAGCAGGATCACGAACTCCTCGCCCGAGTAGCGCGCGACGATGTCCGACGTGCGCACGCGATCGGGAGAGTCGGCTTCCTGTAGCACGAGTGCGATCCGACGCAGGATCTCGTCGCCGACCTGGTAGCCGAGGTCGTAGTTGACGCTCGCGAAGCCATCGATGTCGGCGACCAGGAGCGCCATCGGCTGGCCATAGCGCACCGCGCGCGCGCACTCCTCGCGCAACCGCTCCTGGAACGCGCGGTGCGTGTACAGACCGGTGAGGCTGTCGCGCAGTGTGAGGGCATCGAGCTGGTGCCCCATCTGCGCGAGCTGCTCGGTCGCCGCCGTGATCTCGCGCCCGCGCACCTCGAGTTGTGCTTCGAGCACGCGCTCGTGATCGCGCAGCTGCGAGTTGGCCGCGCGGAGCTCGGCGAGGAGCCGCGAGTTATCGCGCTCGAGCTTGAAGGTGTGGACGAGCTGGTCGACAACCTGCAGCAGGTCCTGAAGCTTCCACGGCTTGGTGATCACGTAGTGCAGATGGCCGGCGTTGATCGCGGAGATCAGCTCGTCGGACTCCGGGAATCCCGTGACCACGGCACGACGGCAATGCGGCCGCGACTGCGCCACCCGCGCCAACAACTCGGCGCCCGGAAGTCCCGGCATCCGCAAGTCGGCGAGTACGACAGCGACGTCGGGGTTCGCTTCGACGTGCTCGAGGGCTTCGAGTCCGTCCGCTGCGAGTAGAACTGTGCAGCGTGCCCGTAACACCCGCCCCAGTGCCTGGAGGTTGTTCTTGTCGTCGTCGACGCATACGACGATCGGCTTGGGGGTGTCTTGGGTATCGATCTGCTTGGGATCGACGGCGGAAGCCAAGGTGCTTTCAGTATCGGCCGCTCCGGTTGCGATGTGAAGGGATCGCGTGAAGAGACGTCGAACCTACGTCGACCGAACTGACCTACACGAGCGTACCTCGGGCGAGACCGTCGAACGATCGCACCGACTTCGAGCCCGGTCACCGGATGCGACGGTGGTGTGACCACACCTCGCGTGGTGCGATCAGGGCTCGGGCAGATCGTCGCGGATCGCGATCGAGCACGAGGTAGCTGTCCCGGGGATCGATGTGGAGCCCCCAGAATCGTGCCGGATCGGTGGTCATCGCGGCGGTGATCGCAGCGTCGTCGAGCCCCGCGCGCGCGAGGAGCGCGATCTCGTCGGCGGACGGACCGGCGTCGCGCAGGTTTCCCAGGTCGGTGCCGTACAGGACCAGGCACCCGGACGCGCGCAACCGGCGCAGGTTCTCGATCGCGGAGGCACCGCCGCCGAACGCGGCGAGCGTCGAGATCACCGTGCGACCGCGCCAGCTCGCGATCGTGGCATCGGACAGAGGAGCGACCGGCGTGTGCGCGAGGATGTCGACACCGGCATCGCCCGCGAGTCGCGCCGACGCGTCGTCGAGGGCGTGCGCGGCAACCTTCAGATGGTGAGCGTGCGCGGCGGTCACCGCGACGGGAACCAGCGCCGGATCGAGGCCGTCGTTGCCGAGCGCCAGCTTGATCACGCGCGCGCCTTCACCGGCGAGACGATCGATCGTGCGGTGCACGCAGGCCGCCTCCGCGCAGCCGATGCCGTAGCCGTCGCTGCCCCAGGCATCGAGCGGATAGCCATCTGGTCGCGTCAACATCGGACCCGCCGCGATCACGATCGGACCGCCGGATCCGGCTGCGCGCCGCGCGCGCAACGTGCGCTCGGGAGCCGCCAGGTCGACCACAGCGGCGATGCCGGTGGCCGGGAGCCGATCCGCGATCGGCCAGTACGTCACGTGCACGTGGCTATCGATGATCGGTGGCCAGTGGACGTGACCGACCTCGACGGGCGTGGCACCGGCATGGCTGCTCCCTCCGGATGCTTCGCCGCAGGCGACCAGCGCGATCACGAGCAAGCGCCACATCGCCGAGAGTACGACCGACGGGGGCAACCGGATCGCGATCTGCGTTACCGTTGCGCCTCCATGAGCAGTCAACCTCCCCTCGTCTTCATCATGGCCGCCGGTCTCGGAACGCGGATGAAGAGCGACACCCCGAAGGTGCTGCACCGGATCGCCGGGCGCCCGATGTTGTGCTGGGTGGTGGCGGCGGCCAAGGCGGCGGGTGCCAACCGGATCGTCGCGATCCTCGGTCACAAGAGCGATCAGGTGAAGCAGGTGCTCGACGACACCTTCGGTCCCGGCACCGTCGAGGTCGCGCTCCAGGCCGAGCAACGCGGCACCGGGCACGCCGTGCAGTGCGCGTTGCCCGCGGTGGAGACCGAACCCGACGATCGCATCGTCGTGATCCTGACCGGCGACGCACCGCTGCTGCGCAGCGAACGGATCGCCGAGCTCGCCTCCGCGTGCGACGCGTCATCGGTGGGACTCGCGCTGCTATCGACCGTGCCACCGCGCCCGATGCCGTACGGCCGGCTCGTGCGCGAAGGGAGCAAGCTGGTCCGGATCGTCGAGCACGCCGATGCCACGGAGGAGCAGCGCGCGATCGCCGACACCAACGCGGGGTTCTACGCGATCCGGCTCGGCGACCTGCGGCGCGACCTCGCGAAGCTCCGTGCCGACAACGCCAAGGGCGAGCTCTACCTCACCGATCTGGTCGCCGCGGCTGCCGCGCGCCGTGGTGATGGCGCCACCGCGATCGACGCGCCGTTCACCGAGGTTGCCGGGATCAACGACCGCGTCGACCTCGCGGGTGTCGAGGTCCAGGCGCGTCGCCGCATCAACGAGGACTGGATGCGGGCGGGCGTGACCATGATCGATCCCGCGACCACGTACATCGATGCCGACGTCGGGCCGATCGGCGAGGACGTGTGGATCGGCCCCAACGTCGCGCTTCGCGGCAAGACCTCGATCGCGAGCGGCGTCCGGATCGATCTCGGCTGCGTGCTCACCGACGTCAAGGTCGCGGAGCACACGTACATCAAGCCGCACTCGGTGCTCGGCGACGCCACGATCGGTGCGCGCGTGCAGATCGGACCGTTCTCCCACTGCCGCCCGGGGACCCGGCTCGACGACGACGTTCGTCTGGGCAACTTCGTCGAGACCAAGAAATCCCACCTCATGGCCGGAGCGAAGGCCAACCACCTCGCGTATCTCGGCGACGCCTCGGTCGGCTCGCGCGCCAACATCGGCGCCGGCACGATCACCTGCAACTACGACGGCGTCGGCAAGTACCGCACCACGATCGAGGCCGGTGCGTTCATCGGCTCCGACAGCCAGCTCGTGGCGCCGGTCACCGTCGGTCGCGATGCCTACGTCGGCTCGGGTACCACGGTGACCAAGGACGTACCGCGCGGCGCCCTCGCCCTGACGCGGGTCAAGCAGGTCAACGTCGAGGGCTGGGCCGATCGGTTCCGAGAAGCCCAAGCCAAACGCAAGCAGAAACTCGACGGCAACGGGCACTAGCTCGCTGGTTGTAGGAAACCGCGCCGATTCGCGGTATCCCAGATCGGTGTACTGCTCCCTCGACAAGATCGACCTCGCAGCGACGGTCGACGGGAGAGTCGTCGCGGTCCAGACCGACCATCGAGGTCCGGACGAGATCGCCGATCGCATCGAGCTGTCCGTGCTGTGCGCGATGACCCGCGTGATCAACGCGCGCGAGCGCGGCGACACCGTGTACTACGTGATCTCTCGTCCGCCGGAGCTACTCGGCGAGGCGCTGCACGCGGTCGGGGCCGTGATCTCCGATGCCGAGAGCTGGACCGCCTCGGCGCACCTGCCCACGGAACCACCGCCGGTCCCATCCGAGGAGCGTGCCGGCGAGCTCGCCGATCACTGCTTCGCGGGGCTCGCGAATCGCGTCGCCGCTCGCACCGGAACGCGCGACCTCGCCGTCGCCCTGCACATGCTCGAGACCGAGACGCTCGCGGCGCCGCCCTCGCTCGACGACCCGGCGAGCTACTGGCAGCGCGTGCTCGAGCTCGCAGCCCTGACCGGCGAGCTGCTCCGGACCAAGGCCTCGCACCTCGGAGCCGTCGGGCACTGGGTGCAGACCGATCGCGCGCTGGTGCCGTTCGGGTTCGAGCTGACCACTCCCAGTGGCACCACCACGATCATGTTCCCGACCAACCGCGCGCAACGCGTGATCGAGGACGGCGGCGGCGAGAGCCTGCTCAAGCTCCTGATCGCGGCCGAGGAGACCCTCGAACGCCCACCCGATGCCGCGACCGGGCGGTTGATGCCGAGCCTGCGCGATCGCCGTGACGTCGAGGTCGACGAGGTGGTGTGGCAACCGTTGCTCGCCGAGAACCCGCGCGTCGAGCTACCGATCGTGGTGTGCGGGATCGATGGCGAGAGCACGTTCGGGATGATCCGGCGCGAGGCCTTGCAGCGCGAACCCGACGACGCGATGGCCGAGGCGCTCGCCAACCTGATCGACGAAGAGGTCGAGATCGGTGAGCTCCTGGATCAGGCGGCCTCCCAGCTCCGCGTCATCGGCGTCACCGGGAGCTTCTACGCGGCGGAGAAGCTCCTCGATCCCACGTTGCTGCTCCGCGTCCACGCGATGCTCGACGCGGAGCGCTTGCTCGCCGGCGTTCCCGCGCGCGGCGTCTTGCTGGTTGCCGCCGACGGCGACAGCGCGCGCACGCGGTTCGCGACGCTGGTGCGCGACAAGCACGAGGCCGCGGGCGGACGTGCGATCTCGCGCGGCGTGTGGATCGTGGAGCGCGGCCGCGTGGTCGGCGTCGAGCCCGACACCGTGCACGTGCGCAGAGATACCGCTCCGATCCGCGCCGAGACCACGCGCGAAGGCATCGAGCATGACGACGGCCCGGACGACAAAGACCGGCCGGTCGGGATCCTGCGGCGCATCCTCGGACGCAAGTGAAGCTCGCACCGCTCGCGCTGGTGTTCGTGGCGTGCGGCCTGTTCGGCTGCAAGTCGAAGCGCGACATGCACCCCGACGATCCGATGCCCGAGCCTCCACACGCGGACGACGCGGGCATCGCGATCGATGCGGCCCCGGTGTGGCCGGAGCTCGAGGGATATCCACGGACCACCGCCGAACGCGTGATCTCGCTCCCCACGCGCCCCGACACACCACGGTTCGATGTCGGCGGACCGGTGATCCACGGAGACATCGCGGTGGTCGCGTCGTCCCAGGTCGGCTTCGTGGCCGTCGACTGGCGCACCGGCAAGCTCGCGTGGACCAAGCCGACCGGCACCCACGTCGCTCCACCGGTGCGCACCGCCGATGGCTTCGTGCTGATCGGCGACTGTCTTCGTCCCCCCGACCTTCCCGACGGCCAGCGCCTGCTCGGGTGTTTGCGCGTGGTCACCACCACGGGCACCGACCTCGCGTACCTCGCGATCCGGGCGAAGCCGTCCAAGGGGATCGAGGCGTTCGTCGGCGAGCGCGGTGACCAGGCGGTGTGGCGCGACGGCGATCGCTTCCGATGGAAGCGCGGTGCGGCCGCGGTCTCGATCGATCCGATGAGCGGCCTCGCGCGTGCGACCGACCCGACGCCTCCACCGCTCGCGATCGCCTACAAGGATCGGAAGTGGGACATCACGCAGATCGACGGCCGCGTGGTGGCGTACCGCGGTGGAACGCGGCGGATCGCGTGGCGCAGCGACCACCGCTTCACGCAGCTGATCGGTGCGGTGTACCTGCCGGAGATGAGCCCGATGGTGCGGGTCGTCAACGCCGGCTCGTTCCGGGACATGCCCGAGATCGACGTTCTCGACTACGACGCCACCGGCTCGCTCCACTTCCAGGTGCTCAAGCCCGCACCCGGGATCGGGCTCTTGGCGTGGGCGACGTCGTCGGTGGGGGACACCGCCCTGGTGGTGCGCGTGGACAACTCGCTACGCCGCGACGCGGTGGTGGCGTACGCGGCCAGCGCCATGCTGATGTGGGTGTACCCGCTGCCCGAGCACACGCGGCCCGACCCGGTCGGCATCGCGATCTCCGAGGACGCCGATGCGGTCGTCTTGTTCCATGACGGAGATACCATCACCGTCCTGCCCGATTTGTCGGCGCCTCCTACGGCTCCCGGCGCGGCGAGCGCGTCGTCGAAAAAACCGACACCGTAAGTCACCGAGACTCCAGATCCGAGGGCCGGCACGCGAGCTGCTCTATCGCTCGGCATGAGCATTCTCGACAAGGTCCTGATCACCACCACCGCCCTCAGCCTCTCCGCGTGTCTGGTCAAGCAGGACGCGCCACCGAGCTCGATCGACCGAGCCATCCCGACCGCGGATGAAGTGTCGATCAAGCTGCCGACCGGTACCAACCGTACCGTCGGCCAGCTGGCGGACTTCTACGTCACCACGCGCGGCATCACCACGACGTTCAACGGTGGCTCGGCGTGGGTCCTGGTGCTCATCCACGCGATCGTGCAGACGCCACCGACCTCGGTCGATGGCAACGTCTACACCTGGGGTCCCGGCTCGAACGCACTCGACCCGGCGGACTACCGGCTCGACGTCACCGACAACGGCGACGACACCTACGACTGGGCGCTGTCGGGTCGCTCGAAGACCGAGGCCAACGCGCAGTTCGAGGTCGTGATCGACGGCTTCGCCGACTCGACCGCGGGCGAGGGTCAGGGCAACGGCACCTTCTCGATCGACTTCGACGCCGGTCGTCGCGTCAACCCGATCGACGCCGACCCGAATGCTCGCGGCAAGGTCTCGGTGGGGTACGACCTCGCGGCGCGCCACCTCGATCTCCACATCGACTCGACCGATGACAACGGCACGCCGATCGTCGCCGACTACTCGTACGAGGAGACGGCCGATGGCGGTGGGAGCATGCAGTTCAGCGTCGATGGCGACATGGGGGGTGGCCCGGCGGCCGAGCAAGCCCTCATCCACTCGCGGTGGCTGACCGACGGTGCCGGTCGCGCCGACGTCGCGCTCAAGGGCGGCGACACCGAGACCCCGGCCGGCGTGCTGGCCTCCGAGTGCTGGGACACCGCGTTCAAGCGTTCCTACTTCGCGGTGCTCGCCGGTGACACCAACGGCACGTTCGGCGCCACCGAGGGCGACGAGGCGAGCTGCGTGTTCGCCGACCCGAGCATGCCGGGCCAGTAGACCCGGATACTTACTCGCGAAGTCTCACAGTCAGCGTTGACTGTAGCCTCCGGCCCGGGGTAACACCCGCGTCGGAGGAAACGCGTTTATGGCCATGCCCAACAGTGCACAGGAAGTGTTCGACGTCTTGGTCCCGCAGGGACTCTCCCAGTTCCCGGACAAGGCCAACGAGCTCAACGCGATCTACTGCTTCAAGATCACCGGCGATGGCGGTGGCGAGTGGACGGTCGATTGCGTGGCCAAGCCGCCGACCTGCACCAAGGGTGCGAGCGACACGGCGCAGTGCACGATCTCCGTGTCGAACGAGGACTTCAAGACCATGCTCGGCGGCGATCCCAACGCGGGCATGCAGCTGTTCTTCGCCGGCAAGCTCACCGTCACCGGTGACGTCACGCTGGCGATGAAGCTCCAGCAGCTGTTCGAGCTCGCGCGCCCCAAGCAGGCGTGAGTACGCGGGAGTCGGGTCGGTGAGTGGGCAACATGAATGGCCGCTCGCGGAGGCCCTCTCGGGGATCCGCGTACTCGACCTGTCGCGGCTCCTTCCCGGGCCGTACCTGACGATGATCCTCGGCGACATGGGCGCCGACGTGGTCAAGGTCGAGGATCCGCGCGTCGGTGACTACCTGCGCGCGTTCCCGCCCGCGAAGGGCGGCATCTCGGGACGGTTCCTCGCGGTCAATCGCGGCAAACGCTCGCTCGCCCTCGACCTCAAGGCGCCACCGCAGCGCGACGCGTTCCTCGACATGGTGAAGCGCGCCGACGTCGTGGTCGAGAGCTTCCGGCCGGGCGTGCTCGACAAGCTCGGCATCGGCTACGCACAGCTGACCGCGCGCAACCCGAAGATCGTCGTGTGCTCGATCAGCGGCTACGGCCAGACCGGTCCGTACGTTCATCGCGCCGGTCACGACCTCGACTACATCGCGCTCGCCGGCGTGCTCGCGATGGGCGGCGGCGTGGCCGGTGGACCGCCCGGCATGCCCGGCGTACAGATCGCCGACCTCGCCGGGGGCGCGCTGTGGGGCGCGACCGCGATCCTCGCCGCGCTCGTCGGTCGCGAGCGCACGAACAAGGGCGCGCACCTCGACATCTCGATGACCGAGGGTGCGATGGCATTGCTCGCCGCCGAGCTCGGCAACCTCGACTGCGGTGCGCATCCGACCCGCGGTACCGAGACGCTCAACGGCGCGCTCGCCTGCTACGGCATCTACAGGGCCAAGGACGATCGCTACCTCGCGGTCGGTGCGCTCGAGCCGAAGTTCTGGTCCGCGCTCAACGCCGCGCTCGGCCGCGCGGTCAACATGGCCGAGCTGGTCGGCAAGCCGGACGAGCAGGCCAAGACCCGCGGCGAGCTCGCGGCGATCTTCGCGACCAAGACCGCCGCCGAGTGGCACGCGCACCTCGCGGCGCACGACTGCTGTGTCGAGATCGTGCTCGAACCCGACGAGCTGTCGGATCACCCGCTGCACCAGGCGCGCGACATGTTCTTCACGATCGACGGTGGCGAGGGCGTCGGACCGGTGCGCCAGCTGCGCACGCCGGTCGGGCTCCCGAAATCTCCGACGCCACCGCCTCGCCTCGGACAGCACTCGCGCGAGGTCCTCGCCGAGTACGGCCTGTCCGCCGACGAGATCGCGCGTTTGATCTGAAGCGCTGCTCGCGCAGCGCGCGGCTGATACGCTGGGGCGTGGTCGCTCGAGCAACACCCGAAGCGTCGCAACCGCGAACGATCTGCCCGCGCTGCCGGCGGCCCGAGAGCGTGTGCTACTGCGCGGCGATCCCGCGCATCGAGACCACGACCAAGATCGTGATCCTCCAGCATCCGCGCGAGCGCGACATGCCGATCGGCACCGCGCGGATGGCGAGCCTGTGTCTGCCGGGCGCCGAGCTGTTCGTCGGCGTGCAGTGGGACGACCACGCGCCGCTTCGCACCGCGCTCGCCGATCCCACGCATACGCCGATCCTGCTCTACCCCGGTGCCGAGGCGCGCGACATCCTGACCGAGCCCCCACCCGGTCCCGTCACGCTGGTCGTGATCGACGGCACCTGGGCGCAGGCCAAGACGCTCGTGCGCGACAACCCGGTGCTCCATGCACTGCCGCGGTACGCGTTCGAGACTCCCGAACCGTCGCACTACCGGATCCGGCGCGAGCCCCGTGCCGAGTACTGCTCGACGATCGAGGCCGTGATGCACGCGCTCGGTGCGCTCGAGGGTGACCCGGCGAAGTTCCGCCGGCTCCTCGATCCGTTCCACGCGATGGTCGACGCGCAGCTCGCCTGCCAGGCGCGCCGCCCGCGCCGACCGATGAACGTGCGCGTGCCGCGACCGGAGGTCGATCGCCGGACGCGGCTGCCCAGCGCGCTTCGCGAGCGGTTCGACGATCTCGTGCTCGTCGTTCCCGAGGCCAACGCGTGGCCGTACTCCGATACCAAGCCTCCGGACGAGCTCGTCCACGTCGTCGCGCTGCGTCCCGCCACCGGCGAACGGTTCGAGCAGCTCGCGGCACCGATGGCGCTCGCGCCGTCGACGACGTTCCACGTCGATCTCCCGGCGGAGCGCCTGCGATCGGCGCCGCCGCTCGCCGAGCTGCTGGTCGGGTTCGAGCGGTTCCTTCGCCCGACCGACATCCTGGGCGCATGGGGATACTACGGGCTCGACTTGCTCGCCGCGGCCGGGGCGCCGGTGCACGAGCGGCTCGATCTGCGCGCGACGACGCAGCGCTATCTGCATCGCAAGCTCGGCAGCCTCGAGAGCTTCGCGGCGACGCTCGACATGGTCGACGTACCGGCAGGTGATGGCCGCGCCAACCGTCGCCTGCTCGCACTCGCCCGCGTCGTCGCGTCGCTGCGCGCGCCGTATCGCGGTTAGTCGCGAAATCGGCTCGATCGATCTGGCTGGCTGGCTCGCCAGACACGGGACGAGGACAGAGGGAGGAGGACGAGGGTCGAGGAACGAGGGTCGAGGGTCGAGGGTCGAGGGACGAGGGTCGAGGGTCGGGGGATGAGGGTCGAGCGACGACGGTCGAGCGATTCTGTCGTCCCGGCCCTCGCGCGGCGGCCTCGCTCCCGCGCGCTTCCGCGCACCGAGCCGCGCCGAGCACCACGACCGGCCGTGCCGGCGTTAGCGACCGCTGCGTGGCTGGAGCGTTAGTGGCTTGCCGACGGTGGTGCGGGTGCTCGTCACGGTCCGTGCGCGGGTCGCGCCACGGGGCGAGAGCCCGCCGCCCTCGGGGAGCCAGCGGGTTTTGGGTTGGCCCCGACACGAACCTCACAGGAGAGCACGAACATGTTGGTTGCGTATCAAGTCGCGTTGGAAGTCATCGTCGAGTTGCGTCCGCTCGTCGAGCAGATCAGGAAGCACGACAACACGCTGGCGAAGCAGCTCGTCGATGCGATGAACAGCACGGTGCAGAACATCGCCGAGGGCGAGCGGCATCGTGGCGGCAACAAGCGCCTCGAGTACGACATTGCATTCGGCGAGGCGAACGAGGTGAAGGGTAGCCTCGATGTCGCGAAGGCGTGGGGTCACATCCGCGACGACTCCACTGCACGAGAGAAGCTGATGCGACTGCACGCCCTGTTGTGGGGGCCCACGCACAGCAAGTCGATCGGTCCCGCACGCTCGCGTCGCTGATCGAGCCGGCGATCGCGCGATCGCCCAGCTCGTTTGTTGGTTCAGCGGAACCGCGGTGCGACTCGTGTCACACGGTGGTTCCGAGGAACCGCGATCGATCCGTTTCACATCGCAGTTCCGAACAGCCGCGATCGATCACGCGATCACTTCGCTGGTTTCGCGGAACCGCCGTGCGACCCATGTCACATGTGGTTCCGCGGAGCCGTGTTTCACACCGCGATTCCGAACAACCGCGATCGATCCGTTTCACATCGCAGTTCCGAACAACCGCGATCGAACCTTCAAGATGCGCGGCGGGTCTTCGACCGAGGCTCGCGATCGCGCGTCAGCCCCCACAGAAGGCCGAGCTCGCGATCGAGCAAAGTGCGCGCTGGGCGATCGTCGATCGCCCAGCCCCACGCCTCGGCCAGATCGAGCAGCGATCGCACCTCGTTCGCACTGCCATTCGCCATGCTGTAGAACCGCCGCGGATCGCGACCATGCCGGCGCGCACCCTCGGCGACGTTCTGCACGACGCTCGACGCGGCCTGCTCGAGTTGCTTCGCCAGATCCGCGCTGTGCGCACGGAACTGTTCGAGCACCGGCACCAGGGCACGGATCAGATCGAGCGCGTTGGTATAGGCAGCGAAGTTCTTCATCGGGATCTCCTTTCAAAAGAAACGCCCTCGGGGGCTCCCCGGAGCGGCGGCTGGCTCACGCCCGAATGCGGTCGCGGCGCGGGAACCGTGACGAGCGCGCTCGTCCACCGATCGCGTTCACGTCGTGTGCCCATCTCCGCGGCGGCCGTGCGCGTTGGCGCCACGCCGTGGCGCTCGGCGCGGTTCGCGCGCCATGCGACCGCGAGGGCGAGCCAGCCGCCGCGGAGGACGAAATCGATCTCGCGATCACCGCGACTGCGAGCCGCCTACCGTGACCGTGACCGTGACCGTGACCGTGGCCGTGACCGCGACCGCATCACCGCGACCGCGACCGCGACCGCATCACCGCGACCGCGACCGCATCACCGCGACCGCGACCGCGAGCGTCACCGCGACTGTCACCGTCACCGCGACGGTCACCGCGACCACGACCGCGACCGGCGCCGCGACCGGCGCCGCGACCCGCACGCAGCGCCGGCAGACCGGTGGACCGTGCGAGCGGACCGATCGAGGCTTCGGTCAGCCAGTCGGCGTAGACCAGTCGCGGGGCGTCGTCGTCGTAGGCCTCGCGGATGCGTGCGATCCAGTCGGGGGCAGCGGGTGCCTGCGGCGCGGCGTCGGCGGATCTGCTCCTGGACGAACTCGGCGCACAGCATCGGCGTGCCGAGCAGCTTGCGGCTCGCGCGTCCCTTGGTGCCGAGCTTGCCGCCGATCGTCTCGGCCTCGTCGAGCTCCCAGTAGATCTCCCAGAACCGGTGCTTGCCGGCGTGCTCGAAGCGGCGCCCGTTCACGAACGCCGGCGACGACGGAGCCCGACCAGACCGATCGCTCCGAGGAGGAGCATGCCGGCACCGGAGCCCGCGCCACCCGCGTTGCACCCACCGCTGGTGCCGTCGCCACCCGGATCCACGCCCGAGCCGCCGTCGTCGGCGATCCGGATGTCGGAGCACTGGTAGTAGAACGAGTTGTACGGCACCTGCGTGGTCATCACCTGGACCAGCTGCAGCGTGCAGTTCTCGCACGGCGTCGTCGGCAGCGTGACGTCCTGCGTGTAGCGCCCGCCCGCCTTGTCGGCGATCGGCTCGACCAGCGTCTCGGGGAAGTTGTCGTCGGGCGTGCTCGGGTTCTGGAAGTCGTTGCCGTCGTCGTCGAACGAGATCCGGTAGTGGCCTGGATGGTCGACGGTCTCGTCCCACGTCACCGTGATCGTCTCGCCGGGCGCGAACGTCGTCACGTTGGTGCCGCGCACGGAAGTCCCCGAGCCACACGGCGCGGTCTTGAGGTCGTTCACCCGCGGCGGCGGATCGATCAGCTTGATGTGCGCGCCGGCGACGCCGCCGGTGGTGACGATGATCGTCGCGACGATGAGGGAAGACCGCATGGATCGAGGATGCCCGACCCGGGCCCGCGACGGGGGTACGAACGTCACGTTACGGCGCGCCGGAGCCGGAACCACCGGGTGGTGGCGGCGGCGGCGCACCGGAACCGGAGCCGGTGCCGGCGTCGCCCTCGAGCGGCGGCAGCTGGACGGTCAGCGTCGTGGTCTGGCTCGCCGGCGACGACCGCACGGTGATGCCCTTGCAGAACGCCTTGAGCGAATCGCCGTGTTGCTGGGCGTAGCCCATCGCGGCGAACCCGTGGACCTCGGCGGGATACGGCACCGCGCACAGCGTGTAGGCGCCGGGCGCGACATCGTCCATACGTGCGGGCTCGCCATCGCGCACGATCACGAACTGCGAGGCACCCGCGCCGCTCGCGGCGAGCTGCAGCGACAGCTCGTTGTACGTGGTCGCGGTGATGTTGCCGGTGCTGAGGTTGACCTGCGCGACGCCGACCCGGCCGTTGCTCGCGGTCAGCGTGGCATCGAGCGTGACGGTGCCCGGATCGACCGTGAGGTCGATCGTGATCTCGCCGCCCGACGGCACCGCGACCTCCTTGGAGTAGAACTTCATGCCGGTCATCGGCATGCCGACCATCGCGCTGACCTTGTAGTTGTCGGGCGCGAGCTTGTCGAACCGGTAAGCACCGTCGGGGCCGGACGCCACCGAGTACAGCGCGCCCGGCGTCGTCGTGCTCTGGCAGGTCACGAACACGCCCTCGACGGGCTTGCCGTTCTGGGTCAGCTTGCCGGTCAGCGCGCCGAACTTCTCGAGCGCGAGGACGAGCTCGGTCTGGCCGGGCATGATCGTCGGCAGGCGCAGCGCCTTCGAGCGTCCGATCGTCTCGTGCTCGGCGACGATCGTCAGATCGCCCGCGGGGAAGCCCGACAGCACGAACGCGCCGTTGGCATCGGTGGTGTCGCTCTTGGTGCCGCGCCCCATCGGGCCGAACTGCACGTCGTTCGAGCTGCCGTTTCCGAACACCATGCGGCCGATGTAGACCTTCGCGCCCGCGACCGGCTGGCCGTCGGCGACCACGGTGCCGCCGACCGTGCGGCCCTTGACCACGACGATCGTGCCGACGTCGGCGGTCTTGCCCGGCTCGACCTCGACGTCGAGCGAGCGGGCGGAGAACGTCGGCCCGCGCACGGTGACGTGGTAGCGCTGCGGCGGCAAGCCATCGAGGGTGAACTCGGAGTCGGAGAACTCCTGACCGACGAAGCCGACCGAGACGTTGAACGACTCCGGTGCCGTGCCGTCGGAGAATGCGACCTTGCCCTTGATACCGCCATCGGGCTCGAGCACGAGCTTGACGTTGCTGTCGCCGGTCTTGGCGACCACGCGATCGCCGACGCCGGGCCCGCGGCGACCGCGGCGCCGAGACGAGGTGCGCGACGCGCTCAGCCGGTAGCTCCCCGGTGCGAGTCCCGTGAGCGTGAACCGACCACCCGCATCGGTGAGCTCGCGCGGGAACCCGCGGAGCCGCCACTGCGAGAAGTCGATCCGCCGCCGGTTGTCGCGGAAGTCGGGACCGGCGCTGACCTGGACGCCCTCGACGGGATCGCCGGCCGGATCGACGACCACGCCGGAGATCGTGCCGGTGATGTCGAGCTCGAGCGTGACGCCGCTGACGTCGCCCTTCGAGGTGTCGACGTCGGCGACGGGGGAAGCGCCGGACTCGTGCATCGCGATCACCGCCAGCTCCTTGCGCGGCAGGCCCTTGATCGCGAACGCACCCGACGCGTCGGTGAACGCCTGGCGAGGCGAGTCGAACAGCATGCGTTGCCGCCGCCCGCGACCGCCCGCACCGACGCGAACCCGCGCCGACGCGACCGGCTTGCCCGTATCGTCGACGACCTTGCCGGCCACCGTGGCGCCCTCGCCCATCGTGATCGTCACGCCGGTGGTCGCGGTGCGGCCGTCGAGCGTGACCAGCGCCGAGGTGCCGGGGGCGTGATCGGCGTGGGTGGCGACGAACCGGAAGCTACCGGCCGGCAGCTCGGGCAACGCGAAGCTACCGTCGGCCGTGGTGATCGCCGCGTCGAGCCGGTCGTCGGCCTGCTGTGTCCAGTCGGAGGCACCGCTGTAGCGCACGCGCGCGCCGGCGACCCCGTCACCGTGCTCGTCGACGACGCGTCCCGACACCGGGGCACCGTCGCGTAGCGCGAGGGTCTCGGACTCCTCGCCCTCCGAGATCCGGATCCACTTGAAGGTGCGGGCCTTGCCGTCGGCCCACGCCGCGAGCTGGTAGCCGCCCGGGGCGACCGCACCGAACACCGCGCTGCCATCCTTGGTGACCTGGCGGCGCTCGTCGGTGCCGCGCAGCTCGACGGTGGCGCCGTCGACCGCCTTGCCACCCGCGGTCACCGTGACGGTGAGCTTGGCGCCGGGACGCAGCTTGAGGATCACCGGATCGGACTTCGCGGTCAGCCGTGCCGTCACCGGGCCAGCGATGTCGGTCTCGGTCCGCGCGGTCAACGTGTACGGCCGGCCGACCAGGTGATCGAACGAGAACGTGCCGTCGTCCTGCGAGATCGTCGTACGTGGCGGATGCGACGACAGCACCACGGTCGCGCCCTTGATCCCCTGCATCGTCTTGTCGACGACCTGGCCCTCGAGGACCATCGCGCCGCGCGGATCGTCATCGATCATCACGTGGAGATCGACCTCGCCGGTGCGCCCGCGCTCCTGGTGCTTGATGCCCAGGTCGGGCGCGTGCTCGCTACCGCGATCGGCCACGGGCTTCGCGGCCTCCGAGGAGGAGCCGCGGTGCGTCCACCAGATCCCGATGGCCGCGACGAGCGCGACCAGCCCCGCACCGATGACGAGTTTTCGGTTCATGCCCCGCGGCGTAGCACACTTGCGGCCCAGCGGGTGCGTCGCACCATTGAACGCCGGTGACCGACCGATGACCGGACGTTACCGATTGTTTCAGTCGGCCGGCGGAGGCTCCATGTGGGCCCTCCGCAGGAGGAACACCACCGCCATCAAGACCACGGCACCGGCGATGCCCGCGAGGCCGTCGACCACCAGCATGCCGCGCCGGCCGAACAGGTCCGACGCCCCACCGTCCACGTACGCCATCACCGTGATCGGCACGTTGGCGAGCGACGCGAACAGGTTGTACTTCGTCGCGCCGCCAGTGTGCCCGATGATGTCGAGCACGAACGCGGTGAAGGTCGCATAGCACACGCCGATCGCGAAGCTGTACGCGATCACTCCACCGACGTAGAACGCCGGCTGTTGCGGCAGCGCCGCCATCGCGAACGCGACGCACGCGAGAACGATGCCCGACATCGCGTACGCCCACCGCTTGTCCATGAAGTTGGACACGTAGCCGCCGGCGACGCTCCCGACGATCGCGGCGCCGCCGGAGATCAGCCCGTTCGCGAACCCGATCAGGTCCTTCGACGCGCCCCATTCGGAGCCCATCGCGCCGAACAGGTTCTGTGCACCTCCCGAGCCGATCGGCACCAGGCACAGCACGAGCGACAGGATGCCCGCGCCCGACAGCACCCACAGAAACACGAGCGGATGCAGCGTCAAGAACCACGGCTTGACCTGCTCGCGGCGCTTCTTCTCGCTCAGGAGATCGCGGATGTCCTTCCACAACCGACTGATGCCCACCCCGAAGCTGGGCCGTGGCTCGTTGGCGCCGGGTTCGTGCACGAGAGCGAGCGCGAGCGAGCAGGCCATCAGCGCACCGCCGATCACGAGTCCCGGTAGCCACGACAGATCGGAGTGCGCCGCGATCACCAGTCCCATCCCGCCGAGCGTGCCGCCGCCGACGTTACCCGCCTGCGACCATCCGCCCGCCGATCCTCGCTGCGACGGTGGACACAGGCTCGCCATCAGCGACTCGGTGCACATCCCGACGAACGTGGTCGCGAACCCGTTGACGAGGATGATCGCCCACATGATCCCCGTGTTGCTCTCGGTGATCGGGATAAAGCCGAGGACGATGATCGATGCCGAGCTGATCAGGTTGGTCGTGATGTACCAGCCACGCTTCGTCCATACGGTGTCGACGAGCGGCGCCCACAACACCTTGATGGTGTGAGGGAACGTGTTGGCCGCGATCATCCCGGCGATCACGCCATCGGAGATCCCCGCGTCGTGCGCGAGCGCCCCGATCGTGATGATCACGAAGTACTGCGTCGCGCCGAACGGCAGGAACAGGAAGAAGTAGAGGATCGCCGGTGGCGGTCGATAGCCCGGCGGATGATGCGAAGGCTGCGACTCGGACGACTCGGGCGGTTCCGACACGAACGCGGATGTTCGCGGCAGTCGATCGCGGGGGCAAGCCCGGGCGAGCCAAACCCGCCGGCCGGGACGCCCGTCACCGTTTACGTGGTGATGATGTAGAAGAACGCGAGGACGGCGTAAGCGAATCTCATGATCGGGAGAGGCACGCACCCCCGCCAGGTCGCACGACTCGAACCCGTCGCATGCGCGGGGCAACGATTTCAGCGGGCTAGCTGTCGCGCCTTGAGTGTGGTGCCGATCGCCGTACCGAGTGCGGCGAGCGCCGCGAGCGCGAAGATCAGCCGCGCGTGGGGGAACAGTCCCGACAGCACGCCCGAGACCTCCTGCGCCATCACGACGTAGCCGATCGGCTCGCCGTTGTGATCGGCTCCCTCGTCGGTGAGCTCCTGGCGCTTCACCTGATAGAGCTTGCCGTCGTACTCGACGTCGGCGACGCGATCGACGTTCGCGGCGGCGATCAACGGGTCCGGCACCTCGCCGACCCGGGCGCGGTCCTCGAGCGACACCACGCTGAGCAGCGTGTCGTCGAGCTTGATGTCGTCGAGGAGCAGCCTCGCGTCGACCGACTGGATCAGGCTGATCGTGGCTCCCTCGGTAGACAGCGAACGCGCGAAGCAGAACGCGAGTGGGTAGCGCGGATGGTCGCCGAGGATCCCGGACTTCACGAAGGACGGATCGTTCGTCGGCTGGAGCACCATCGCCTTGCTGTTGGGCTCGTCGTAGGTATTCTGGATCCACGGAATCGAGGCGAGCGAGGGCAGTTTGTCGACGCGCCACGGCCGGGCACCGGGCGCATTGGTGAACATCAGGCGCTCCTTGTAGTCGCCGAACGCGATCGTCGACACCTTGGTCGAGCTCTTGTCGGTACCGCCCCGGCTCGAGGCGATCGCCCACTGCTTCCAGTCGGACGACGCGAGCTGCGCGTGGACGCTCTCGAGGTTCTGGCGGTCGTCGTCCTCGGTACCGAGCCCGAAATCGACGACATCGTTGTACGACCGCAGCTCGTGAACCGCGCGATGGAGATCCATCTGACGCGCGTTGGCGTCGAAACGTTCCGCGATCAGGTGGATCGCACGCGCGACCTGCGTGCCGGTGTTGTTGAACGACTTGGCGTTCACGATCGACACGCGGTCGCGGATCACGAAGTCGGCGGCGAGCCCGATCGAGAGCAAGGCCGCGAGCACCACCGCGACGATCGCGGTGAGGCGCCACCCGCGCGCACGATCCCGCCCGAGGTCGTCGAGCAGGTGATCCATCGTCGGGTAGCGATCGCCGGGACGCACGGCCAGGCCGCGCAGCACGATCGCGCGCAGCGCCGAGGACACCCTCGTCTTCGGTGGCGGCGGGCGAACCTTGCCGTCGCACACGTTGTCGCCGAGCTCGTCGAACGTCTTCCCCTTGAAGGGGCGCTCGCCGTACAGCGCCTCGTACAGCGCGACGCAGTAGTTGAACTGGTCGGTACGAGGATCGACGTTGCCACCCGTGAACTGCTCGGGCGACATGTACGCCGGCGTGCCGAGCACCATGCCGGAGCTCGACAACTCGAGCTCCTCGGGCGTCGTGCCGTCATCGCTGGGGCGCGCCGACGCGAGGCCGAAGTCGGTGACGCGCACGCGCCCGTCCTTGCCGATCAGACAGTTGTCGGGCTTGAAGTCGCGGTGGATGATGCCGGCATCGTGCGCGGCCGCGAGTCCGCGGCCCGCCGCGGCATACGCCTCGATGATCTCGGGGACCGTGTGCTTCTCTTGCTGCCACGCACGCAGGCTCGACCCGGTGACCAGCTCCATCGCGATGTACGTGGTGTTGTCGGAGGTCCCCGCATCCCACACGTGGACGACGTTGGGATGGTTGACCTGCGCCATCGACTGCGCCTCGCGGACCAGTCGCTTCGCGAGATCCTCGTCGGGCTTGTGCAACAGCTTGAGCGCGACCTTGCGGTTGAGCTGCGGATCCTCCGCGCGATACACGACGCCCATCGCGCCAGCGCCGATCCGATCGACCAGCGTGTACTTGCCGAACGTCTTGCCGACCTGACGCCGGCCGCTCTTCTGGATCAGCGAGTCGGCCGCCGTCACGCCCAGCGGATCGGGCCTGCCCGGCGACGACTGGGCTCGGCTCTTGACCGTCTCGGCTTCGCGGAGCGCGTGCTCGGTGTCTTGGAACCCGAGCTTGTCGACCGGAGCGCGTGCCGCGTCCTTTGCCAGCACGCTGACCAGCCCGCGACAATCCTCGCAGGTGTCGAGGTGCGCGGCGGTCTCGGCGCGGGCCTGCGAGTCGAGAGCTCCCGACATCAGGTCCTGGACGGCGTTCGCGTCGAGGCACTCCACCGCCGCCATTGTCGCCCAGACTTGGCCGCCGTGCGACGATATGCGGGTGGCCGTGGTCGAACAGCTGGCGCGCGCGAGCGGTCTCCCCGCCCCGTCGCCGGCCGCGGTCGAGGCCGCGTGGGCCGCAACGGTGTCCTCGGCCCGCGCCGCGTGGCCGACCGTCCAGTTCGACGATGACCAGCTCGTCGAGTTCGTCGGTGCCCGGCTGGCAGGCAAGGACGTGGCCTCCGCGCTCGCCGCGATCCCCGCGGCGGACATCGCCCTCGCCGCGGCGTGTGCCGCCGACGAGCCGACCGCTCACGCCGCGTTCGACGCGATCCTGACCGAGGTCGACGCCGCCGGCGCATCGACGCGCGCATCCAGGGATCTGATCGACGAGGTCAAGCAGCTGCTCCGCGTCCAGCTCCTGGTCCGGCGCGAGGATCGGCCGCTCGGGATCACCGGCTACAAGGGCAAGGGTCCGCTACGCGGGTGGGTGCGGATCACCGCGACCCGCGAGCTCATCCGTCACCTGAAGAAGGCGGCCCGTCACGTGCCACCCGACAATCTGCTCGAGGAAGGCCTCGCCGAGGCCCTCGGTGGCGATGGCAACGATCCGATGCTCGAGCAGCTCAAGAGCGAGTATCGCACCCAGTTCGCATCGGCCTTGCACGACGCGATCGCGGCCCTCGATCCCGAGGATCGCGCGCTGCTCCGCCAGCAGATCGTCGACAAGCTCTCGATCGACGAGCTCGGCGCCGCCTACGGTGTCCACCGCGCGACCGCCGCGCGCTGGCTCACGCGCTCGCGCGCCGCGCTGGTCGCCGGCACGCGCCACCAGCTCGCGGCACGTCTCGAGCTCCCCGTCGAGGAGATCGACAGCGTGATCCGGCTGGTCCAGAGCCGGCTCGATGCCAGCGTCGTGCGGTACCTGCGCGAGAGCTAAGTCTGGTCGACCGGAGGCGAGACCCGTTCTCCAGGGGCCGCTAGCGAACACCGCTGCCCATCGGGGCTCGCGCGACGGTCGACGTTTCTAATGATAACCGCCGCCGGGGCGGTACTTCTCACCGTACTTGTTCTTGTGCGGCGCCACGGTACCGCGCGTGATCGTGAAGTCGACATTCGCGGTGCCGGTGGTGACCTCCACCCGCTTGAATACCGGCCGAGTCGCGCGACGCGTGTACGCGAACACGCGCCACTTGCCGACGGGGACGCCCTTCAACGTGAAGCTCCCGTCCTTGTTCGCCGACACGTGATACGGGTTCGGCAACACCAGGATGGTCGCCGCCATCTCGGGGTGGATGTTGCAGAACACCTCGACGATGCCCTTGTAGTTCTTGAACTGGTAGTCCTTCGAACGGCCCTTGCCGAACGACCCGAGATCGAACTTGGGCTTCTGCGAGAACACGTTGTGCAGCAGCCGCCCGGTGTTGGGGAACGCGACCCGCTCGTTCTGCGTGATCGCCACGAGGTCGGGGACGAACTTGCGATCGGCGGTTTGCTTGATCTTCGCTGCCACCACGTCCTTACCCGGTTGATCGGGAGGACCGACGACATAGACCACGACCTCGGTGCCCTTCACCTGCTTGCCGTTGTCGGTGACCGTGACCTTGCCGGTGATCGTGCCGGTAGCGGCTTTGCCATCGGCCGCCGCGACGCGGCCAGACAGACACAGCACGAGCGTCGCGAGCGCGAGCACCGAGAAATCAAGACATCGCATTAGAACAGCACCCCCCAGATGACGCGTGGCGCGGTGTCGATCTGGTAGACGCCGATCAGGAGCGACGCGGTCAGCCAGAATCGCCCCGAGGTCCAGGACATGTTGGGTCCGACGCCGAACCACCGCGATTTCTTCAATGCGGAATCCACGAACAGATCGCCATAGCCCTCGACGCCGAACCGCAGGTCTTTCTTGGTTTCGATCGAGATTCCGGCCCCGGGGCGAAGCTCGATCCGGGCATCGTTCTTGTCGGCCTGGACCTGGCCTCCGAGGTCGACCAGGCCGTGGAACCGCCCCTTCTGGTACGACATCACGAAGTCGCCCTGGAGCACGACGCTGCCGCGGTTCAGGACATCACGCTTGACGGCGAACCGCACCAGCGGCGCGATCCCGTCGGGATTCTCGAAGTCGGTCTCGGTGAAGCGGTAGCGCGCCTCGACCCCGAAGTACTCGACCGTGAAGTTCGCGGGCTGGCCCATCTGCTCGTGCCACAAGAACTCGATCGGGAGCGCGAGCTCGAGCTTGTCGGTGACGCCGATCAGCGCCCCCCACCACAGCGCGGTGTCGTGGGTCTCGGGGTCGTCGAACCCGTTGCGCTCGTACACCCACTGCTGGAGCTCGACGCTCTTTTCGGGCAGCACCTCGGTGCCGTAAAGCCAGCCGTACGGGGTCCGCCCTGCCTCGGCACGACCCGTCACGGCCAGCACGGCAAGCATGGCAAGCACGCATGTCGCTCGCACGGTGCCGAGCTTACTCTGAAACCGCGCGCTGGTAAGGTCCGCCCATGATCGATCACATCGGAATCCAGATCTCCGACCTCGCGCACAGCAAGGCGTTCTACGAGAAGGCGCTGGCGCCGCTCGGGTACGCGGTGCTCAAGACGTTCGACTTCGCCGTCGGCTACGGCGTCGAGGGCAAGCCGGACTTCTGGATCGGTCTCCCCCAGCGGAAGGGCACCCCCGATCGGGTGCACGTCGCGTTTCGGGCCAAGGGCCGGGCCGACGTGCGTGCGTTCTACGAGGCAGCGATCGCTGCCGGCGGCAAGGACAACGGCGCGCCCGGCGTCCGCCCGCAGTACCACGAGCACTACTACGGTGCGTTCGTTCTCGATCCCGACGGCCACAACATCGAGGCCGTCTGCCACGAGCCGTATCTCGGCTAGCTACACCAGCTCGATGCCGGTGCCATCGAGCACCTCGCCGATGCGCTCGGCCGGCAACCCGGCTCCACGCAGCTCCGCGACGCACGCATCGGCGCGATCGGCGGGCAGACACAACACGAGCCCGCCGCTGGTCTGCGCGTCGCACGCGATCGACGCGCGCAGCTCGCGCTCCGAATCGTCGACCTGCTCGGCGGAGAACGCCGTGCCGTCCGACCACCGCACCTGGTCGGCGACGTAGGCGCGGTTGGCCTTGCTACCGCCGGGGCACACCTTTGCTTTCAGGTGGGTGATGGCGTCGGGCAGGATCGGGATTTGCGCGAGCTCGACGCGTGCGCCCACCCCGGAGCCCCGCACGATGTTGCGGAGGTGCCCGAGCAGGCCGAACCCGGTGACATCGGTCGCTCCGGTCACCCCGTGCGCGTGCCCGATCCGCGCCGCGCTCGCGTTGAGCGTGGTCATCGAAGCGATCGCGGCCGCCATCGCCTCGGGACCGGCCACGCCCTTCTTGATCGCCTGTCCGATCACGCCGGTGCCGAGCGCCTTGGTGAGGATCAGCGCCTGGCCCGGCCGTGCCCCGCGGTTGGTCCACAGCTCGCCCTCGCCGACGTCGCCGGTCACCGATAGCCCGAACTTGACCTCGGGGTCGCGCACCGAGTGACCGCCGACGATCGCGACGCCGGCCTCGGCGCACACCCGCGAGCCACCCGCGAGGATCGCGTCGAGCACCTCGAGAGGAAGCTGGTCGTCGGGAAAGAACACCAGGTTGAGGGCGAACCGCGGCTCGCCACCCATCGCCCACACGTCCGACAGCGAGTTGGTCGCGGCGATCGCACCGAACGTCTCGGCATCGTCGACCAGAGGCGCGATCACGTCGGCGGTGAGCACGAGGTCGCGACCGGTGGGGCTGCGGACGACCGCGGCATCATCGGACAGGCGGTGATCGACCACGATATTCGAACGCACGTCTCCCGTGCCGCCCGAGGGCAGCCGATCGAGGACGTGTGCCAGCTCACCGAGCCGGAGCTTGGCGGCTCAACCGCCGCCGCGCGCGTACTGGGTGAGCCGAATGGCTGCCAAAGCCTCTGGGGTCATGCCCCCAAGGTAGCGCGGTCAGCTGCCGGCTGCCTCAAGTGCCGCGCGGATCTCTGCGGGGGTCAGCCCCGCGCGTCGCATGCAGGTCACGGCGCGAATCACGGCGCGCTTGAGCCGGTTCTCGTCGACACCCTTGGGCGCCGGGTTGTTGTTCGCGAACGTGACGATCGCGTTCTTCACCGTGCGCGCGCACGCCACATTCCGACACGCACAGGCCTGTCGCGAGAGTGCCTCGGCCTGCAACTCGTACGCGGCGTTGCGCGCGCCGACCGCGGCCTGGGTCGCGATCCGCTGCGTGCACACCGTGATCTGTTGCTGGATCAGCGCGTACTTCCGCTGCACGGCCGGGCCCGCGAGCGCGAATTGCGACGCGACGTTCGATAGCTCGGTGACGACCTCGATGGTCTCCGACTGCAGGCTCTGCATGCACGCGAGCGTCGAACACTTGCAGACCTTGTTCTTGAGGCCCTCGAGCTTCGCGAGCATGTGCTTGAGATTCGATCCGCCCGAGCTCGCGTTCGAGCTCGACGAATCGTCTTCCCATGGATCGCCGTCCCCGGTGTCGTTGGTGTCGTTGGTGTCGCCGGTGTCGCCGGTGTCGTCGTCACCGACGTCGTCGTCACCGCCGTGGTCGTCGACCTCGACGCGCGGCGTGTCGGCATCCGCGGGATCGAGCTGCTCGACCCCGCCGTCTTCGACCGAGGCCTGGAGAGCACCGTCGGCAGGCGCGTCCGAGCCACCGCCGCGGGTCGCGGCCCAGATCCCGATGCCACCACCGATGATCACCAGCGCTCCGAGACCGACGAGCAGCGCCTTGCGGCCATTGCCCGACGCCACCGGTTGGCCGCCCTGCCGCGCGTACGGATACGGGGTTCCGGGCGGAGGCGGCGTACCGTAGGCCGCGGGTCCGGTAGAGGGCGGTGGTTGGCCCGGCATTCCGCCCGGAGGAGGCCCGGGAGGTGCGGTGCCCGGTTGCATCATGCCCGGCGTCACGTACCCCTGCGGGTTCGGCGTCGCGTAGCCCGGCGGCGGTCCCGGGGGAGCGCCCTGCGCGGTCGCCGGAACGCCAAGTCCGCCGGTCGGCACCATCGCCCCGACGGGCACGCCGGTGATCGCGGAGCCGTGACCGGTCTCGGGTGGCATCTGTGCCAGCAATACGGCGATCTGCTCGCCGAACGTTTCCATCGTCGGTGGGCGAGCGTTGCGATCCTTGGAGATCGCGGTCATCACCAGCTGATCGATCGCCGGTGGGATCCCGAGCTCGGGGCGGCGTTGCGACGGTGGCTGCGCGGTCTCGGTGAGATGCTTCGAGAGCAGCGCCATGATGGTCGGGCCCTCGAACGGCATCCGCGCCGTCACCATCTCGTAGATCATGCAACCGAGCGCGTAGATGTCGGTGCGCCCGTCGATCTGCTCGCCGCGGATCTGCTCGGGTGCCATGTACTGCGGCGTGCCGAGCATGTCGCCCGCCTGGGTCATCGCCTGCTGGGTGGCGCGGCCCTCGTCGCGCAGCTTCGCGATCCCGAAATCGAGCACGCGCACGATGTCGCGCTCGCGGCCGCGGGTCTGCAGCATCACGTTGTCGGGCTTGAGATCGCGGTGGACGATGTCGTGGCTGTGCGCGTCGGTCAGCGACGCCGCGACCTGCGAGGCGATGTGGAGCGCGCGCCGGATCGGGAACGGCGCCTCCTTCTGGATCGTCGCGCGGAGCGAGGTGCCCTCGACGAACTCCATCGCGATGAACAACGTGCCGTCGGTGTCCTGCCCGAAGTCGTAGATGTTGACCGTGTTGGGATGCGACAGCTTCGCGACCGCCTCGGCCTCGGCGTTGAACCGCCGCAACATGATCTCGGCGCCGGCGACCTCGGAGCGCAGCAGCTTGATCGCGCACTGTCGCTTCAGCGAGATCTGCTCGGCCTGATAGACCGCGCCCATCCCTCCCTCGCCGAGCTTCGCGACCACCCGGTAGCGGCCCGCGATCTCCTTGCCCAGCAGGTCGGGCACCGCCTTCATCCCCGATAGCGACGGCTCGGTCATCGACGTGGCCTGGCCGCACGCCGCGCAGAACCGGGCGTCGTCGGGGTTGGGGACGTTGCAGTTCGGACAGTTCACGAGGTGCTCGACACGATGGTAACGCGGGGTCCGTTCACGGGCTGCGGTCGAGGGCGTAGATCGCATACACGGGCAACAGGCCGCCGCGGAGCACGCGCACTTCGACCCGATCGTCGTCATACAGCGCGATCACCACGAGCGCGTCGCCGTTGCCGTCGTGCGCCGTCGCGAAGCACAAGAACACGCGCAGCGGACTGCCCGAGAACGTCATGCTCGCGAGGGCATCCGCCTCCGCACCGGGCAGCGACGTGATGCGAGTCTCTTCGAGGAAGCCATCGATCGCGATCCGGGCGCGAATACCGTGGGTGTCGATACCGTCGATCTCGAGTGTGGCCGCGTCTCCCGGACCGACTCGCAGCGCGGGGGCATCGCCGACACGCTTGCCCTGCCAGCGACCACCCCAGTCGCGGATGTCGTTGCAGGCGACCACCGCGACCACGAACAACGAGACCAGGGCGAGCGTGGCCCAACGCACGGGTCGACGGTAGCACCCGTAGCGACGGGCGCGCTACGTTATCGTGCGATGCGAGTTGGGGCCGCACTGACCAGGACTGTTCCGCCGTTCGTGGCGATCGTCGCACTCGCGACATGCGTCACGGTCGTGCGCGTCGCGCACGCGCAGCCCCCACCGGATCGGACACCACCCGACGAGCCCACCCCCGAGCCACTCGGTGGGCCCGACGAGGGCCCGGAGGCTCCGCCCCCGACCGATGGTGAGATGGCAACGCACGATGACGATATCCGGCGACGGCGCGTTCGATCTCTACGACGAAGAGCCCGGCGGCGAGCTCGGTCCCCTCCTGCTGATCGAACGGATCGACGTCGTCGGTAACACCGCGACGCAGGATGACGTGGTCCGGCGCGCGCTGCCGATCCAGCCCGGCGACGCATTGCGCGCGAGCGACAAGCGTCTGCAGGCGGCGAAGTTCAAGGTGCTCGCGCTCGGGTTCTTCCGCGAGGTCAAGATCAAGCTCGCGAAGGGCAGCGCGCGCGGTCAGGTCGTGCTCGTCGTCGACGTGGTCGAGCGCGGCACGATCGTGCTCAACCGGCTGTGGTTCGGCTCGAACGATCTGTCGCCGTACTGGGCCGGCGCCGACCTCACCGAGCGCAACCTGCTCGGCCTCGGCGTCGCGTTCGGCGGTGGGTTCATCTACGCGGCCCAGGACTCGATCCGAGACGGTGCACCGGTTCGCAACCAGTGGGCCGCCGAGCTGCGTACTGCCGTGCCGACGATTCGCGGCTCGCGGTTCGGCGCCACCGCGTCGCTCACGCTGGTGCACGGCAGCGAGGCGTTTCGTGTCGACGGCTCGACCGGAAGTCCGGATCCGTCCCAGCTATCGGCGTTCCCGTACCGGCGGTTCGGCCTGCGACTCGGCGGCACCTACGACGTCACCGGACTGACGCGGCTGTCGGGCGGCCTGCGCGTCGAGGAGATCAGCGCCAACCTGCCCGCGGCCCCGACCCAGCAGCTCGACGACGGTCGCACGGTCGCGATCGACCTCCATCTCCAACCCGACACCAGCACCGTCACGACGCTGAGCTTCGGGTTCGATCGCGATAACCGTCCCGATCCGATCCTGTCGCACTCGGGCATGCACGTCGCGCTCGGCGCCGAGCTCGGGTCCGCATTCTCGGACTACCGGTTCGCCACGTTGTACGGGCGCTACGAGCAATTCTGGCCGCTCAAGCACGAACGCCACGCGATCGCGATCAAGTTGGCGGGGGGAGTTGTCGTCGGCGATGCCCCGCGGTTCGATCGCATCCACGTCGCCGACGTCGACCACACGCTGACCCCACGCGCGCTCGGGCTGGTGCTGTCGACCGCGGCTCCGCTCGACCTGCTCGGGACGCGACCCGACAAGCCGACCTACGGCGACATCGGCGGCAGCGCGACCGTCGAGTACGCGATCGCGCTCCACCGCGGGCCCGGCCGCAAGCGCGTGTACGGCAGCGACCTGTTCTTCGGCGTCGGCTTGTGGGGACTCGCCGAGACCACCGACCTGCGCGCGCGCGACGCCTCGGTGTTCGACGCGTTGCCGATCGATCTGTACGCCGATGCCGGGATCCGGCTCGATACCGACATCGGCATCTTCGAGCTCACGCTCGCCAACGCGCTGGGACGCGTGCGGTGAAGCACCCGCTCGCCACGTGGCTGGCGGTGTTTGCTCTCTTGATCGCGACCACCGCCCGTGCCGACGACGACCGACCGCAGCTCCAGCACATGCGGTTCGTCGAGCGTGGCGCCGTGCTCACCGTGTCGACCGCGGCGGTCACCAAGCTGTTCGACACCGCGGCGTACGACGCGCTCGACGACGGTCCCGCGTCGACGGTGGTGATCCGGATCTGGATCTACCCGCGCGGGTCGGACCAGCCGGTCGCGTTCGTGTTGTCGACGCGCAAGGTCTCGTACGAACCGTGGGACGAGATCTTCTATCTCAACATCGACGGCCGGAAGCTCAAGGAGAAGCGCAAGGCCGATGCCCTCAAGCGGCTGACCGCGATCGAGGATCTCCCGGTCGCGCGGCTGTCCACCCTGCCCTACGATCGGGTGTTCTTGCTGGCGATGCAGGTCGAGCTCAACCCGGTGTCGAAGGAGACCCTCGCCGAGGTCCGGCGCTGGCTCAGTCAGGGCACCGGCGGCGGGCTCGATCGCGGCGGTGCGTTCTTCGGCTCGTTCGTGTCGGTGTTCGTCAACCCCAAGATCCCCGAGGCCGACCGCGTGTTGCGAATCCAGAGCCAGCCGTTCTTCCGTCCGCAGCCGCGCACCCCGCGGCCGCGAGCCAAGGGCAAGCGATGAAGGTCTCCCTCGGGTTCAAGCTCACGAGCCTGCTGGTCGTGACGGTGCTGCTGCCGTTCGCGATCGCGGTGTACTTCATCGGCGATGTCGGCAAGGTCGCCGCCAACGTCGCGGCCAACGAGGCGCAGTCGCGGATCGCCGTGCTCGAGAAGTCGATGCGCACGTATCACGACATGATCGACACCACGAAGCGGCTGCACTCCGAGATCGCGGCGCGTCTCGCGCGCAGCCCCGAGATCTCCGAGCTCGATCCCGGCAAGGCCGGCGCGCAGATCGTCGACGCGCTCGGCATCGACGTCAAGAGCGAGCTCGCGCACGTGCTCGCCGAGCCCGAGCAGGCCAACCTGTCGGGGATCGCGATCCTGCGCTCCGACGGCACGCTGTTCGCGGAGGCGACCAGGCCGCTCGCCGGTCCGGCCTGGCGCGGCAAGGTGCTCGACGAACCGCTCGGCAACAGCGGGGCGGTGCTGCGGCTGACGTTCCAGGTATCGGCGACGGTCAACGAGGATCTCGACAAGCTCAAGCGCGCGATCGACACGACCAAGCTGGTGATGAAGATCAACGAGTCGTCGGTGTCGGCGAGCTACCGCACCGCGTTTCTCGTGCTGATGGGGATCGCCGCGCTGGTCGCGATCGCGATCGGCATCGCGACCTCGACGCGATGGACCCGTCGCATCGCATCGCTGGTCACCACCGCACGCCAGATCTCGAAGGGCCACCACGAGGCCCGCGTCGTCGTGCGTGGCCGCGACGAGCTGGCCGAGCTCGGCGGCGCGTTCAACACGATGCTCGACGATCTCGAAACCGCGCGCCTTCAGGTCGAGTACCTGCAGCGGATGGGTGTGTGGCAGGACGTCGCGCGTCGGCTCGCCCACGAGATCAAGAACCCGCTGACGCCGATCCAACTCGCGGTCCAGCAGGCGGTGTCGTCGTACAAGGGCGCCGACACCGATCCGGTAAAGTTCGCGCGCACGCTCGAGGACACCGGCGAGATCGTCGAGGAAGAGATCGAGGGGCTGCGCCGGCTGGTCGACACCTTCCGCACGCTCGGTGCGCTACCCAAGGTCGCCGCCGCGCCGCTCGATCTCGGCGGGCTGATCGAGGAGCTCAAGCTCGATCCGACCGTCGCCGAGCGATTGACGCTGACGCGGCCACCGAAGCCGGTGACCGTGCGCGCCGACAAGCTGCTGCTCAAGCGCGTGCTCGCGAACCTGGTCGAGAACGGCATCCACGCCGGCGAGGAAGCCGGCACCTCGGGCGACGTCGTGATCGGGTGGACGGAGGATCGCGTACGCGACACCGTGACGATCACCGTCGACGATCACGGCAAGGGCGTCTCCGCGGACAAGCGCGAGAAGATCTTCGAGCCCTACGTCACCACCAAGTCGACGGGCACCGGGCTCGGCCTCGCGATCTCGCGCAAGATCGCGATCGAGCACGGCGGCGAGCTGCGGGTCGCCGCGGCCAAGCCACCCACGGGGGGCGCGCGGTTCGTGCTGACGTTGCCGCTGCGTGGCGCCGAGACGTCATTGTCGTAGCTTCGCTTCCGCGGCCTACCTCACCGCTGGGTGGCCGCTCGCGAACTCACGCTGGGTGGCCGCGAGCATGTTCGAGCCAGCGTGACGTGCGGGTGCGCGAGAGAAACGCAGAGTCACGGAGGACCCAGAGATCGCAAAGATCTGGACGGGAACATGCTCGAACGCAAGTCTGCGACACCGACCCCGGATCCTGATCTTTGCGATCTCGGCGTCTCGTCGCCTTTGCGTGTTCCGAAAGCAAATCAAGGAGCCCGGCGGGATCGGAGATCGATCGACGACGTTCGCGTCGCCGACCACGATTACGACCACGCGTGGCTAGCCCGGCGGCGGCAGCAGCCGGAACAGCAGCGCGAGCTGGTTCTTCGCCGCCACGCCGACGCAGTTCTTGAGATCGGCGAGCGCGCGCACCGCGGTCTCCGCGAGCATGCGCCCGTCGTCGCGACGCCGCGGTGCATCCGGGATCGATGCGACGTAGTTGACGAACTCGTCGTACTTGTCGAGCAGCTTCGGCGGATCGAAGTTCTGCAACATCGGGATGAAGTGCTCGGGGTTGATGACGACCCAGTCGCCCTTGCCGATCTCCAGCACGTTGCGATCCGAGTACGGCGTCGTCAGCTGCTCGTGGGGGATCGTGCCGAGGAAGCCCTCGTCGTCGGCCTGGAACTTGTGCGGGTTGACCTCGACGAAGAACGCGAACAGCTCGATGCCCTTGTGGAGGCTCGCGAGGTCGTCCTCGTCGAGCGGCGGGAACTGCTCGGGGATCCCGACGTGGAGCGCCGGCATCACCACGCGCTCGAGGATGTCGATCGCGACCGGTGCCGTGGCGTGGCGGAGCGAGACGATCTGCGCGACCGCCTCGAACAGCGCGCGGTCACCGGTCTGGGTGGCGAGCGGCTGATCCTGCTTGGCGTGCGACAGCGCCTCGACGACCTGCTCGACGATCTGCGCGTTCGACGGCCCGAGCCGTGGACCGGCCTCCTTGATCGCCTCGATCAGCTTCGGGACCGGCTCCTTGTTCCACAGCTGCGCGAGCAGCGGGAAGTCCATCGCCATCCACTGACCGAGCGGCACGGTGTGGAGACGGATGTAGTGCTGCGCGACGAACCGATCGAGCAGTTGCGGTCGCTCGCCCTCCTCGATCACGGCGAAGTCGACGCGGCGGCCCATCTGCTTGTCGGCATCGGAAGCGTCGTCGGCCAGCGGCTCCTCGGCGTAGGCCTGCGCGACCAGCCGCTTCGAGCTCACCCGGCGGTTGACGAGGTACTTGATGACCTCGTCGGCGCGGGTCTTGGCCAGCCGCTCGTTGGCGGCCGCGTCACCGGCATCGTTGGCGTGACCGGCGACCTCGACCTTCTCGACATGCGGGTTCTCGAGGAGGAACTTGACCACGCCGTCGACGAACGGATGCGCTTCCGGCGCGACCTCGCCCTTGCCCGGCGGAAACGGGATCTTGTGCGGCATCGCCGTCGGGCCCTCGACGTCGTGCAGCCCGCGGATGCGCTCGATCTCGGTGACCATCTTGCGGGTCGCACCCGATCCCATCCTGAGTAGCTGCTCGGAGAACACGAACGGCGCGATCTCGAGAAAGATCTTCGAGAACCCGATCCGCCACGCGTGCGGATCGTCGCCCATGAGCAGCCAGTGACCCCCGTGGCGCCGGCGGATGGTCTCGCCGATCCACGCGCCGAACGTGAACCAGATCTCCCAGTGATCCTCGGTCTTGAGGTCGAGCTGATCCTTGTCGCCGATCTGGCCGAACAACCAGGTGTCGAACGTGATCAACTCGAGCGACTGCGCGAGTGCGAGTGCCCCTTGGTCGCCCTCGACCTCGGCGAGCGACGCGACGGTCTCTCCCTCGGGGTCGATCAGCTCCTCGATGATCAGCTCGGATTGACCGCGCGCGCGCGACGAGAACCGATAGGCTCCCTCGCGCAGCTCGGTCATCGCCTTCTCGAACCGAGCCTTCGCCTGCTCCTCGGCTTCCGCGAGTTGCTTGGCACTCTCTGACTGCTTGCCGGATTCCGACACGGGGTGACTATACGGCTACGTCGAGCGCGCGTCCCATAGCGGCTCGTCCTTGTGGTCTTTCAGGGCACACCAGCGGCCCCACACGAACAGCGCGTCCGAGAGCCGGTTCAGGTAGTGGATCGCCAGGTGGGCGTCGGCGAGCTCCCCGGAGGCCACCACGGCCACCACCAGGCGCTCGGCGCGCCGGCACACCGTCCGCGCGAGGTGGAGGTAGGCCGAGGGCCAACCACCGCCGGGGAGCACGAACGACTTGAGGGCGGGGAGGTCGTCGTTGACCGCGTCGATATCGCGCTCGAGGCCGTCGACGTGGCGCTGTTCGATCCGTGGCAGCTTGTCGCGGGTCGCGGCATCCTGCGCGGCGAGCTCGGCGCCCAGGTTGAACAGCTCGTTCTGGACCCGGCGCAGGATCGGAGTCATGTGCGAACCGGCCTGCGATGTGACGAGTGCCTCGACCACGAGGCCGAGGGTCGCGTTGAGCTCGTCGAGAGTGCCGTAGCACTCGATCCGCGGCGAGGCCTTGGACACGCGCTCGCCCCCGATCAGCGAGGTCTCGCCCTGATCGCCGCCTCGTGTGTAAACTCGGTCGATCCTCATGCGCAGGGCCTACCACGTCCCACCGCGGCATCGCACGCGACTTGGCTTCGCGATCGCGCTCGGCGTGCTCGCACTATCCGGCCGATCCGCACGCGCCGACGACAGCTACCGGTTGCCGGTCGCGATCTCCGATCTCGCCGGCGGCGGCGCGTTCGCCACCGGGGTGCAGCTCGGCTTCGACACCACACCCGGCCTCGCCCTCACCGTCGGTGGCGCGATGGTGATGGGGCTCGGCGCGCCGATCCTCCACGGCGCCCAGGGCAACTACGGCCGGATGACGGCCAGCATCATCCTGCGCGCGGCGCTACCGGCGATCGGGGGCTACGTCGGCGTCAAGATCGCCCCGGAGGGTCGCGACAAGTTCCGCTCGGGCTACGGGCTCGCCGGCTTCATGATCGGTTACACCGTGGTCGCGATCGTCGACATCGCGATGGCGACGCACTCGAGCGACTCGGCGCAGCAGAAGCCGGTGTTCGCCTACAGCTTCACGTTCTGATGCTGTGGGTCCTGGTCACCGGTAACGCCGACAAGCATCGCGAGGCGCAGGCGATCCTCGGTGGGCCGCTCGAGCGCGAGGCGATCGATCTGCCCGAGATCCAGGCGGCGACCGCACGCGACGTCGCCCTCGCGAAGGCGAGCGCCGCCTACGCCGCCGTGAACCGCCCGGTGATCGTCGAGGACGCCGGGTTCGAGCTCACCGCGCTCGGTGGCTTCCCGGGTCCGTTCATCAAGTTCTGGGAGAAGCTCGGCGGGCTGACCTCGATCTGCCGCGCGGCCGACGGGCTCGGCGACCGAGGTGCCATCGCCGTGTGCGCGCTCGGGCTATGCGACGAGTCCGGTCCGCGCGTGTTCGAGGGTCGCGTCACCGGTACCGTCGCCGCGGCGCCGCGCGGCACCCACGGCTTCGGGTGGGACGCGATCTTCATCCCCGACGGTCAGCCGCGCACGTTCGCCGAGATGACCACCGAGGAGAAATCCGCGATCTCGCACCGCCGCCGGGCGTGGGATCTCGCGCGCTCGGCGCTGCGCTAGGCGCTACTTGGCGTCGTCCCGGATGAACAAGATGTCCGGGTCCCAGTGACGCCTCCGTTGTTGCGGACGCTTCTGGATCGCCGGGTCCTGCCGCCGTACGGTCTTCGGGACGATCGTCGGGGTCGGCGTCGCGCTGGTCGGCGTGGCGATCCCGCGCCGCTCGGCGGCCACCGGTGCGGGCTCGCGGATCAGCTGCGGTTCGGCCGCGGGTGTCGGCGCGGGTGTCGGGGGATCTTCGATCGGCTTGTCCGGCACCGAGGGCACCACGAGAGTCTCCGGAATCGCCACGGGCGCCGGCTCCGATCCGCGGTCGCGCGACATCCACAGCGCACCGCCGAACGCGCAGATGCTGGCGACGAGGGCGGTCACGCCGAGCCCCATGCGGAGTCGCGATCGCCTGGATCGTGTCGACGGCGACCGATCGATCGGCTGACTCTCGTCGATCGCGTGCGCGATCAGCGGACTCTCGGCATCCACCGTCGACGGCACCTCGCTGACCGCGCGCGGGCTGGCCTTGACCGTGGCCTTGTTGTCCTCGTCTTCCCACTCCTCCTCCCACTCTTCTTCCCACTCCTTCTCCCACTCCTTCTCCCACTCCTCCGCCGTGGCACGGGCCCCGCGGAGCACGGGCGTGTTCCGGGCGTCGACGCGCAGCTCGTCGGCGAGCACCACCGAGGGTGCACGCGGGCCACGCACGGGCTCGCGGCTCTCGGCAACGGGCATCGCGTCGGCAGGCGGGCGCACGATGCCGCTCGCCGAGCCGTCGAAGTCGATGCTGATCTCGACCTCGGGCTCGTCGTCCAACAGCCACGGTTCGGGCTTGGTACCGAACACCGCCTTCATGTAGTCGGCGAGCGCGGTGCTCGACATCGACAGCTGGAGCCTGGCGGCGAGCTGCTCGAGCGCGAGCCGGAGCTCCTGCGCGGTCGCGTAGCGATCCTCCGGCTTGGTCGCGAGCGCCTTGAGCACGATCGCCTCGAGCTCCGGCGGGATGTCTGGACGGTACGTCGACAGCGGCGGGATGTACCCGAGCACGATCGACGTCATCGTGAGGAAGTCGTTCTCGTTCTTGAACAGCCGCCGCACGGTCAAGAGCTCGTAGAGCACGATGCCGAGCGAGAACACGTCGCTGCGGCGATCGACGGACTCGCCGACGCACTGCTCGGGAGACATGTACGCGACCTTGCCCTTGAGCGTGCCGGTCCGCGTCTTGGTCGAGCGCTGGGCCGCCTTCGCGATCCCGAAGTCGACGATCTTCACGCCGCCGTCGTAGCCGATCAGGATGTTCGCCGGCGACACGTCGCGATGCACGATGTCGAGCAGCTTGCGGTCCGGACCGCGTTGCTCGTGCGCGTGATGAAGCCCCGCCGCCGCGGCGCACCCGATCGCCATCACGTGCTCGATCGGGATCTGCTCCTCGACCTGGCTGCGGTTGGCGAGTAACGCGCGCGCGTCCTCGCCGTGGATGTACTCCATCGTGAAGAAGTACTCGCCGTCGGACTGACCGATGTCGTTGACCTGGACGATGTTGTGGTGGTGTAGCGATGCGGCGAGTCGCGCCTCGTCGAGAAACATCGACACGTAGCGTTCGTCGTACGCTTGCTCGGCGCGGATCCGCTTGAGCACCACGTGGCGCGCGAACCCTTCGATGCCGCTGGTGCGCGCGAGCATGACGTCGGCCATGCCCCCTTGTGCGAGCTGCCTGATGATCTCGTAGCGTCCGAGTCTGACCGGTGCGTGTACCCCCACGATCGCAAGATGCGCGTTTGCCCGCCCGGCGTCAAGTATGCAGAACGATTACTAAATGTGGGAGCTGTCGGCGACCTTTTTCACGTATGACAGCCCACGAAGTTTCTCGTTCGCGATCCGGGTGTGGGTGCGATCGAGATCGATCGTGCGCGCTATGCTCGGCGCATGCGCTGCAGGTTATTTGTGGTCGCGATCGCGATCGCTGGATGCAGCACGACGCCACGCACCCACACGGCACGCACCGCGAAGCCGCCATCACGAGCCATGCGGCCCATGCATCATGCGCGACCGCAACGCACCGCCGACGTGCGCGTCGTCGTATCCAAGCAGAAGGTCACGCTCGACGGCGCCACCCTCAGTGGGACACCGATGGTGTCCGACGTCGAAGCCATCCTCGGACCGTCGGATCGCACGTGGGATACGCGCGGTGGTGCGAACAAGGTCCACACGTGGGACCGCCTCGGCGTGCTGGTGTACGAACCGTACGACGGGCGCTGCGTGTCGATCACGCTTCCGTTCAAGCCGATGTCGACGTCGTACTCGCCGAAGACGCTGTTCGGGGGCTCGATCACCGTCGACGGCAAACACATCGGCCCCACCATGACGCTGCCGGCGATCAAGCGGATGCCCGGTGCAAAGCAGCCCTACACCAACAAGTCGGTGGTGTTCGATCGCGGCGACTTCCACGTGTTCACGATCAACGAGCGGCCCGGCAACACGCTCGACCTCGTCGAGCTCAGCTTCTGGCAGCGCGGCCGCGGTGACTTCAAGGAGAAACCGAAGCACCTGCCGCGAACGGTGACCAGCGAGCCCGAGGAGGACTGCCGCGATGGCGACGCGCCGCTGTGCACGTACCTCGCGCTCGGCTACCAGACCGGTGCCACCGGCCTCAAGAGCCCGACCAGCGCGTTCGAGCTCGCGCAACTCGCCTGCAAGGGCGGTGACGCGTTCGGATGCCTGATGCTCGGCAACATGCACGCGGCCGGTCGTGGTACCTCGCGCTCGAAGCCCGACGCGCTCGCGGCGTGGCAACGCGCGTGCAAGCTCGGGCTCGCTCCGGCCTGCCAGCTGCACTGAGTCGACGAGGCGGCGAAACCTAGGCTCCGCGGATCCGGGCGAGCACCGCACGCACGGTGGTCGACAGGCCATCGGGATCGAGTGCCGCTTCCATCTCGCGCAACCCGCGAGCGAGCTCGTACGCGCGTCGCCGTCCCGCGTCGTCGAGGTCGTGCCACGCCGGGTGATAGACCAGCTCGTCGCGCGAGGGCGGCCGATACGCACCGGCGACTTCCTCGATCAGCTCGTCGTCCGTCATGATGACATCCCCTCGATCACGATCCCGGCCTTGCCGAGGCACTCGGCGAGCAGCTTGCGCGCACGCGTGAAGTTCTGGAGGAACGTGTTGATCCGCATGCCGAGGTCGGCGGCGAGGTCGGCATCCTCGCGCCCGCCGGCCGCCGCGATCCGCGCGTCGAGCACCTGCCGCGGCTTCGGCGGCAGCTTGTCGCGACACTCCGCGATCGTGCGGCGGAGCAACGGATCGGGCTCGGCGGAGGCGGGCGCGTCGTCGGTCATGGTCTCGAGCTCGTCGGCCGCGACCGGTCGCGAGCGGATCCGGCGCACCTCGCTGATCGCCAGGTTGCGCCCGATCCGCACCGCGAGTCGCACCAACCCGTCGGGTCGCCCGTCGGGAACGAACCGCGGCGCCACCTGCCACACCCGCACCAGCGCCTCCTGCAGCACCGCCTCGACGTCGATCGCGGCGGCGAACGACGCCAGACTCGCGCGCACCCGCGACTCGGCACCGGCGAGCCAGTGCCCGAAGGCATCGGCATCGCCGGCGGCGATCGCCGCGAGGTGCACGTCGAGATCGTTCATGGCACCCCGTTCGTCACAGCACCAGCCACCACACGAGGAGCGCGATCACCAGGGCGATCAACGCGAGCACCAGCCACGGGCTCCGTCGCGACTTGGGTGCCGACGCCCGCAGGTCCTGGGCGACGTACGGCATCGGCTTGCCCTTCTTGCGCATCTGCGGCTGCGGCGCGCTCGCTGCCATCGGCGGGGCACCCAGCATCATCGACTTCGACGCCGGCATCTCAGCTCCTGGTGCGCCCATCGGCATGCAACCGCCGAACGCCGCCACCGGTGCACGCAGGCCGAAGCTGTCCATCGACGTGCCGTACGGAAGCATCTGCGGCATCACCTCGTGACGCTCCGTCCCGTCGACGCGGCTGTCGTGATCGATCGCCACCCACGACGTCAGCCGGGTCGCGATCTGGAACTCGACGCCGACCTTCTCGATCTGGCGATCGATCGCCCGGGTGTCGCCGAACGTCCACCGCGTCTCGAGATCGGCCACGCGCTCGCGCGCGTACAGCGCGGCGATCGACGAGTCGTTCCAAAGCGTCGTGACACCGCGCCGCGGCACGCGGATCTTGTGGATCCACTGCTCGGTGGCGTCGCGGAACGGATGACCGCCACCGGTCGAGCTCGCGAGCTCGCCGCGCACGATCAGCTCGCCACCGTCGGGCGACAGCTCGAGACCGGCGACCACCGGAGCACCCTCGAACACGTCGGGGACGTGCTCCGGTGCACAGCGGACCAGCGCGCTTCCCGAGATCTCGACGTCGGTGAGCATCGGCCTGGCCGTGCGATCGAGCAGCCGCTTGCACGCTCGCTCGAGGTCGTCTCGCTCGTCGATTCCAGCCAGCACCTCGGCGCCGCGACCGGCGCGCGCCACCGCCGCCGACAGCGAGCGGTTGACCGCCGACCCGACCCCGAGCACGTGGACCCGGCACGCCCGCGGGAGCTCCTCGTGGAGGAGCTCGACGATCTGGCGCTCCGATCCGATGCAGCCGTCGCTGACCAGCACGACCTGGCGCTGCGCGCCCTCGCGGAGCGAGGTCAGCGCCTCGCGCACGGCGGAGCCCATCTCGGTGCCGCCGCCGGCCTCGAGCTTGCGGAGCCATCGGATCGCGGCTTGCTTCTCGTCACGTGTGGCCGCCACGGGATCGGGGCGATAGCGCCGCGGCTGGTTCGAGAACTCGATCAGCTCGAGCCGGTCGCGCTCGCCGAGCGACTCGATCAAGAGCGCCACCGCCTTCTTCGCGGTGCGGAGCGGCGGGCCGCCCATCGAGCCCGAGGTGTCGAGCAGCACGATCAGGTCGCGCGCCATCGCGGGTGCCTCGGCGTCGCGGGCAGGCGGCACGATCGTGAGCAGGCCGAACGAACGATCGCCGCGGTGGGCGACGTCGAGTGCGAGCCCGACCTCGCGGGTCGCGACCGGCCACCGGATCACGATGTCGCGATCTAGATGCGCCGAGGTATCGAGCTCGATCGCACCGTCGGCATCCTTGCGGATGCGATGCGACGGCGAGCTCGCACGCCGGCCGGCGACGAGCGTGTCGCCGATCGCGATCTGGATCGAGATCCGCGCGTCGACGCCATCGGCTGCCACGGCGATCGCGGTGTCGCGCGCGTCCCGTTCGGTCGCATCCGTCGGGCTGATGTAGCGCGGGCCGATCACGGTCGGGAACCGCAGCTCCCACTCACCCTCGGGAAGCCACACCAGCTTCTGGTCGATGGTGATGCGAGCGATCAGCTTCTCGTTCGGCGGCAGGTTGCCGATCTCCTGCGTGAACACGTCGTCGCGGTTCTGCTCGAGCAGCGCGGCGGTCTTGCCCTCGGCGACCGCGCTCTCGAACTGCTCGCGTGCCTCGCGCTTGTTGTCGACCCGACCGGTGATCGTGCGACCGGCGATCTCGAACGCGTACGCGCTGACCGCGCCGTCCGCCGGCAGCGGCATGCGATAGGTGACGTGGAGGGGCTCGTCGTGGCGGTTCTCGAACGTCTGTTCGAGCACCAACCGCGCGATGCCACCGCGCGCGTCACCGCGGAGCTTGGCACCGACGAGCGGCAGCGACGTGCCGTCCGAGGTGACGACCTCGGCACCCGAGGTGTTGACGTGAGAGGGGAGGAGATCCGACACGCGGGCTAGCACAGACAGTAGCGACATGGTTGCGTCCTTTCACGCGACCAACGCACCGGCGCCCGCTGTCGTGACAAACTTTGTTCGCGAACCGTTCCGCGGGCTTACGCGAGATCGGCCAGCATCTCGCCGAGTCTGGCCACCGTCCGCCAGTTGCGGACCGTGGCATCGGGGAGTGCACGGGAGATCGCGCCGGCCAGCTTCGAGCGGCCGATGCCCGACGGCAAGTACAGGTAGAGCTCGCGGCCGACGAGCGTGAACTTCGAGGGCGCGAACGGTTTCCGGATCGACCTTCGCGAGCGCCGTCTTGCTCGGAGCCGCCGGCAAGAACGCGCAGTGCACGTCGGCTTCACCATAGGGATTGTTCGCGATCGCCGCGGTCCACTCGGCCCGCGTGCGCAGCATCACCGGGACCTCGAAGCCCGCCGCGGCGGTGATCGCGGACGCGAGCTGCGCGGTCAGCTTCGCGGCACCGCGTCGAGAGTGCGAGAACACCACGTTGCCGCTCTGGATGTACGTCGCGACCGAGCTCGCGCCCTGCTCCGCCAGCACGTTGCGGAGCTTTTCCATCGGCAGCGAGTTGCGCCCGCCGACGTTGATCGCACGCAGGAGGGCAACGTAGTCGGGCACGCCGAGATCTCTAGACGACCGGCAACAACGCGCGGCGTGCCAGTGGCTTCATCGCCTCCGGATCCGGCGGCACCGCCTCGCCCGATGCCAGCTCGAGCTCGAACCCGGCGTCGCGGATCATCTGGTGATCCGACATCGCCGTCGCGCCGCCGGTCGTCAGGTAGCCCTGCGTGAAGATCGAGTTCGCGGGGTACAGCGCCAGCGCCTGCAACGCGCGCAGCGTGACCTCGCGACCGCCGGCGACGCGCAGATCCGTGCGCGGGTGGACCAGACGGAACATGCACAGCGCGCGCAACGCGTGCCCGGGCTCGACCTGCGGGTAACCGGCGAGCGGCGTGCCCGGGCGCGCGTCGAGGAAGTTGACCGGCACCGAGTCGACGTCGAGGTCGCGCAGCGCGAACGCGAGATCGAGCAGGTCGTCCTCGCTCTCGCCGAGTCCGACGATGCCGCCGCAGCACGTGGACATGCCGGCGCGCTTCGCGAGCTGCACGGTCTCGACGCGATCGCGCCACGTGTGGGTCGACACGATCTTTCCGTAGTGCCGCTCGCTGGTCTCGAGGTTGTGATTGAACCGATCGACCCCGGCCTCGGCGAGCCGCTTCGCCTTGGCCTCGGTCAGAAGGCCGAGCGACGCGCACAGCTCGATGTCCATCTCGGCCTTGATCCGCTTCGCCGCCTCGCACACCACGTCGAGATCGCGCTGCGAGGGTCCGCGGGTCGCGGTCACCATGCAGTAGCGCTTGGCGCGCGTCGCGTGTGCCTGCCGCGCCGCCGCGACCAGCTCGTCCGCGCTCTTGATCGGCGCCTCTCCGCTCGGACTCTCGTCGGCGTGCTTGCTCGACTGCGAGCAGAACCCGCAATCCTCCGGGCACGCGCCGAGCTTGGCGTTCTCGAGCACGTGCAGCGACACCCGCATCCCCCAGTGGGCGCGCCGCACGCGGAACGCGGCATCGAGCACGGCGAGGGTCTCGGCCGGACCGGCGTGCAGGATCGAGCGCGCCGCCTCCCTCGAGATCGGGCGGTTCGCGAGCACTTCGTCGGCGAGCGCCGACCACGACAACGACATGGCCGGGACCCTAGCGGAACCGGCTACGCGATGCCAGACGACTCGCCCGCCGCCTACTTCGGCGACGACTTCATCAGCTCGTTGATCGTCTTGCCGCTCGGATCGGCCTTCGACCGATCGGCGACGGCGATCACCAGCGAGCCCGAGACCCAGGCCGAGCCGGTGGTCGCGCCGACCCAGCTATAGCCGGCCTTGGTGGCGGCCTTCGCGGCCTCCGGGCTGTCGTACTCGCAGATCGCGACATCGAGGCCCTTCACCGTGCCGGTGCGACAGCTCTTGCCGAACGCCTTGCCGGCCGCGAGCTTGTCGACGTCGAGGTCCTTGTCCTTCCACGCGTCGAGCACGGCAGCCTCGGCCTCCGACGGCTCGTCGGCCTCGTCACCTTCGGCCGCCTTCGCGGTGTCGCCGGACGCGCCCTTGTCCTTGCCCTCGTCCTTGCTGCACGCCGCGATCGCGATCACGGCGGCGACGACGATCGAGAGGCGCACTAGAAGTGCCTCCGGCGACGATGGTGGCGCTTGACCTTCTTGTAGTGGCGGCGGTCGCGCACGATCACGCCGCCACCACCACCGACCCCGACGCCGACGCCGATGTGCACGCTCGGCATCGGGACGTGGACGCTCACGCCGGCACTGACGCCGACACCCGGCGCGACGACATGCGCGTGCGGACCGTGCACCACGACACCGGGTGCGCCGACGACGACCCCGGCACCGATCCAGCCGACCGGCGCGTCGACCGTCACGACCGGGCGGTCGTAGACCAGCGGCGTGTAGATCGCGTTGATCCCGATGTAGCGAGGCCGCGCCTCGACGTACACGGGGGGCGGCGTGCCGACGTAGAAGTAGGTGTCCCCGACGACCTTGAACTCGGGACCCTCCGGCGCGACGAACGCGTGGAAGTGCGGCCCGTCGATGTAGCAGAACTCGACATCGGGCTCGGGCATGCCGACGACCGCCTCGACGTGGATCGGGTGATGGCCCTTGTAGGCGTGCTTGGGCCCGTCATATCCGTAGGCGACCGGGTCACCGACGAAGAACTTCGCCCCGTCGTAGTCCCGGTACTGGAGCCGGTCCGCCGGGTAGATGTGGACGTGCGGTCCTTCGATGTAGCAGAAGCCACCTCCGGCGCTCTTGGCGATCGGGTGGATGCCGATGTAGCGGACCTGAACTGCACGATGTCGATCCGCCTGTGCGATGGACCCCGCGGCGAGCGCGAGGGCGACGACGAGTACGAGGTGGGTTCGCATTCGCCGACCCTACGCCAGACCCGATGTGGGGGCGCAAGCGGCAGCGCAGACCGGTATGATCTCGACTAGTTGACCGTATGCGGAGCGACCGAGGCCGAGACCTTGAAGATCCGGACGATGCGATCGAGCTCGGCCGTGAGCTTGCCGGTCATGGTCATCGTGGACGGGGCACTGCCCCCGAACGACTCGAGCGGGACCTCGACCACGATCGCGGCACCGGCGGGCACGTCACGCGACAGGTGAACCGCGCCGGAGGAGATCTGTTCGTGATTGGCCTCGAACGCGTACTCGAGCTTGGTCAGCCGCATCGACCGGTGGGCCGGGTTGGTGACCTGGAGGAACACGACCTCGTTGGAATGCGAATCGTGAACTCCGAGGACCCGGAGCTCGGGAGATTTCGTCTGGGTGCAGGCACCGAGCATCGCGAACGCGAGACCGAGAAAAGCTAGGCGATAACGAGCAGGAAACGACATCGGGCAGGCTGACGATTATGCGTGTGGCGTGCCAGCGCGCAAGTTATTGGATCGACGCGCCGGTGACAGGTGTACCTACACCGTACGTTCACGATCCGAGGCGTTGCTGTCGTGAACAACGCACGTGTACCTTGAGCGCCGTGAAGATCGAAAAAGGTCGCCGCGTGACCGTCAAGGTCGACCTCTCGGTGGTCGACGGAGCTTCGATCGAGAAAAGCACCGTGGAGTACATCCAGGGAGGCGGCTCGATGCTTCCGGGCCTCGAGGCCATCCTCGAAGGACTCGAGAAGGGTGCCAAGCGCGAAGGCGTGCTCGAGGCGAAGAAGGCCTTCGGCGCCACCGAGATGCCGATCAAGAAGCTCAAGCGTAACGAGTTCCCCAAGGACGCCAAGCTCGAGAAGGGCGCCCGGTTCGCGGGCAAGGGCGAGAACGGGATGAACGTGATCCTCAAGATCGAGGACGTCACCGACGAATCGGTCGACGTGCGCTACGTTCACCCGCTCGCCGACAAGGACCTCAAGTACTCGCTCGAGGTGATCGCGGTGCGCGACCCGAGCCCGCCCCCGCTTCCGGCGCAGGCGATGAAGCTCGAAGAAGACTCGTAGTGCATCCGCGGCGGCTGTACGCCCATCGCGGTGCCTCCGCCGAGCTACCGGAGAACACGATGCCGGCGTTCGAGCGCGCCGTCGAGCTCGGCGTCGACGCGCTCGAGATGGACGTCCACCTGACACGCGACGATCAGCTGATCGTCGTGCACGACGACACGTGCTTTCGCACCACCGGCTCGCAGGCGCGCTGGGAAGACCTCGACCTCGAGGATGCGCAGCGACTCGATGCCGGTTGGGGATTCGTGAGCTCCGATGGCACGCGCCCGTTCGCGGGTCACGACATCGGCGTGCCACGGTTTGCCGACGTGCTCGACGCGTTTCCGACCATGGAGATCAACGTCGACATCAAGGGCGGCCGCGCGATCGAGGCGATGCTCGAGCTCGTGCGCGATCGGCGGGCCGAGGATCGGGTCACGCTCGCCAGCTTCCAGACCTCGACCGCGGTGAAGGTGCGCCGCCGCGGCTACGGTGGCCCCACCGCGCTGTCGTTCGGCGAGGTGCTGGCGTTGCTATCGCTCCCTGCCATGTTGTGGCGGCAGTTGCCGTTCACCGGTACGGCGGCGCAGGTCCCGACCGGTGCGAACCGGATCCACTTCGACCGCGCGACGTTCATCGCGAAGTGTCACAGCCTCGGACTGCGCGTCGACTTCTGGACCGTCGACGATCCCGAGGAGGCCCAGCGCCTGCTGTCGCTCGGCGCCGACGGGATCATGACCAACGATCCACGATCGCTGCTCCCGGTCGTTCGCGCCTCGTGAGTGCGCCCGCCCGGTGCTCCGGGTAGGATCTCGAGGTGACGACCGCCGCGATCATCGTTGCCGCGTTCGTGATCGGTGCCGCGATCATCGTCGGTCGACTCGCGTGGGTGCATCCCGTGGACGACACACCGCGCAAGCGGCGCAAGCTCGGTCCACTGCCGCCGGATCCCGGGCTCCGCCCACCACCCGACGTCACCAAGGATCCCTATCGCGAGCGCTAACCCCGGCGACGGCGGAGCAGCAGCATCGCGAACCCGGCGAGTGCGAACGGCCACGCACTCGAGCCGCCGCTGGTCTCGCAACCACCGACGTCCTCGGGTCCGCTGCCGTTCCCACTACCGTTGTTGCCGCCGGGACAGTCGGAGTCCATGCCGTCGCAACCGGCGGGGCAGCAGTTGTCGTCGTCGGAGCAGTACTTGATCTCCATCGTCACGCAGTTGGCGCTGCACGCCGCCGCGCTGCCCACGACCACGCTCTCGTAGCACTGGATGCCGAGGTCGGGACACTCGGTCACGCACTGGCCGTCGCAGGTCTCGCCGGCATCGACCGAACCGTTGCCGCAGGTGTTGGCCTGCAGGTTGTAGTCGACCGTGACGTTGGAGAACCCGCCGTTCGACAGGCCGGTCTGCTTCTGCGGCGTCGGCCCGACGGTGAACGGGAACGAACCCTGGTTGTTCTGACCGGCCGAGCCGACATTGCCGTCGGTCGACTCGACGCGCACCACGTAGTTGCCGTCGGGCACCACGTTGCCGTTCTTGTCCTTGAGGTTCCACTTCGCGACCAGCGGGATCATGTGGCTGGTGCGCGTGGCGCCCGACACCGCATCGACATCGTTGGTGCCGGCCTTCTGCCGCCATCCGATCAGGTACTGGATGCGCGTCCCGGCCCAGCGACCGATCGTCTTGATGAAGGTGCCGTTGGAATCCTCGATCCACACCGCGACGATGTTCTTGGGCTGGTAGCCGTTGTTGCTCGGCGACGAGGTCAGCGTGACGGTGAGATCGGCCGAGGCCGACCGCGTACCGATCACCGCGAGCACGGCGACCACGAACAGCGCGATCCGGGGAGACACCCGCATGGTCCCCAGTTTACCCCGACGTGGGGTGTCTTGGTTTTCCGACTTCGCTTCCACGGTCGACCTGACCGCTGGGAGCCCGCTCGCGAAGTCCGGTCGGGCTAGTTCACGCCACGGGAGACGAACAGACTCTCGGGATTGATCCCGAGCGAGCGCAGCGCGCTCTCCCACATCGTGTCGGCGGGGGTGTCGAACACCAGATCGGGATCGGGGGTGGCGTGCAGCCACGCACCTTGCGACATCTCCGCCTCGAGTTGCCCGGGACCCCACCCGGAGTAACCGAGGAGCAGCCGGATGTTGCGCGGCGGTGCGTTCGCGATCAGCCGCAACCGATCGGGCGACGTCGACAGCGAGATGCTCGACGTGATCGCGATCGTCCCCTGACCGGGCTCGGCAATTCCGACGGGTTCGTGCAGCACCCACCCGGTGCTCGGCTGCACCGGTCCACCGGCCCACACGACCGCCGAGTCCTCGCCCGCCCAGCTCATCTGCAGGCTATCGAGGAGCTCGCTCGCCTTGATGCTGCTCGGGTGATTGATGATCAACCCGAACGACCCCTGCGAGCCGTGCTCGATCATCAACACCACCGAACGCCGAAAATTCGGATCGTTCAGCTGTGGCATCGCGAGCAGCAGGCCGGGCGCCAAGTTCGACGACTCCACCTGTGGAGTGTTCCGCAAAACCCGGTGGAGTGCCGCTGATTTCTGTCACAAAGCCGGCAACAGGCCACTCGGGTCCTGTGGTGGGGCCCTGTCTCACCTCTCAGGCGTGCTGGAGTCCCGGATCGGTCGCGCCATCGCCTTCGAGGGTCTCCTCGAGATCCTTGTCGGGCGTGTCGTCTTCGAGTCCGAGCCGCTTCTGGACGTGTTTCTTGAACAGGGCGGCCCCGAGGGCGAGGCCGAAGCCGGTAACCACCGAGCGCGCGAGTAGCATCATGCAAGAGATCGTAGCGGATCAGCTCGCGGCCGGCACCACGGTCCCGGTGGAGGGGATCGAGGCGCCTCCGATCACTCGAATGATTCCGGCGCCACCGCCGCCACCACCACCGCCATCGCTCGACGCGTTCGTTCCCTTACTGCCGGCGTCGTCGGTACCGCCCACGCCGCCGTTGCCACCCTGGCAGCCACTACCGCCGACCGCCGCGACACCCGCGGCGCTCGGATCGTCGCCGACGTCACCGATGTCGTTGACGTCGTTGCCCTCGCCACCGGCCCCACCCTGCGCCATCACGGTGCCGTCGATCATCAGCGATGGCGCGTCGAACACGATCATCCCGCCCGAACCGCCGCCGCTGCCGCCGCGTCGCACGCCGTCGTTCAAGTTGGCGCCGCCATCGCCGCCCCGCCCCGACGCGTTGATCGTGCCGGTGCCCGCGATGCCGATGCCGTTCGCGATCAGGAGCACCGCCCCGCCACTGGGACCTCCACCGACGACACCCGGCGAGGCACCACCACGAACGCCCGCGCATCCACCGCGCAACGTGCTCGTCGCGATCACCGGGCCGGGCATGCCACCGGACCCACCGGACCCGTCGCCGCCAATACCTCCGAGGCCGCCAAGGCTTCCACCGGCGCCACCGGACGCTCCCGACGGAGGCGTGCCGCCGCCGCAGCCGACGCCCGGATCGGCACCGGCACCCGGCATCTCGTCACGGTGACTCGCCACGTCGAGCGTGCCCGACACGACGATCGACCCGTTGGTCGCGACCAGCACGAGGGGTCGCGAACCGACGCCGATCAACGTCCCGTCGATCTGGATGCTGGTGCCCGCGATCACGCACGCGGTGATCGTCGACTCGATCGTGGTCGGCGCACAGTTGGTGGTGATGTCGGTCGTGATCGTGTTCATGCCCCCGTTCAGATCGAACGGTCCGTCGGGCAGGGTGACCAGACACACCTTGTCGCTCGAGCCGAAGCAGTGAGCGCCCGGATCACCGTCCGTGTTGGTGTCATCGGGTGCCCCATCGACGAGCACGTTCGGTGCGGGTGAGTAGCTGCAGGCCGCGAGGCAGAGGGCGAGCGCAGCTCGCATCTATGCGAGCCCGACGTAGATGTGCTGGACGTCGTCGTCGGCGTCGACATCCCCGAGGAACGCCTCGACCTCCGCGCGTGCGGCGTCGTCGTCGATCTTGATCGGGTTCTTCGGACGCCAGCCCAGGCGCATGGTCGCCACCGTCCACTCGAGACCCGACAGCCCCTTGCTGACGGCGTCGAGATCCGTGGGCTCGGTGTAGAAGCGAAAGCCACCCTCGCCGTCCGATTCGAAGTCCTGGGCACCGGCCTCGATCGCGGCCTCTTCCGGATCGGTGGTTCCAGCGGCCGGGGGCGTGGCATCGACGAGTCCGACGTGGGCGAAGTCCCACGAGACCGATCCGGTGTTACCGAGTTGACCCTTGCGGAACAGCACGCGGATGTTGGTCGCGGTGCGGTTCTTGTTGTCGGTCAGGCACTCGACGATCACCGGCACGTGATGCGGAGCGAAGCCCTCGTAGGTCACCACCTCGTAGTGAACTGCCTCGAGCGTTCCGGCGCCCTTCTTGATCGCGCGCTCGATGTTGTCGCGCGGCATCGACTGCTTTCTGGCGGCTTCCACCGCGGCACGCAGTCGAGCGTTCATGCTCGGGTCCGCACCCGCACGCGCCGCGATGATGATGTCCTTCGCGAGCTTGCTGAAGATCTTGCCTTTGGCCGCCGCGTTGACTTGCTTGACCGCGGTCTTCCACTGAGCGCCCATGAGGACCGATTGTCTAACATGACCCGGGGTTAACACCGAGCGTCATCCCGAACGCGACAGTCGGTTCCCCTCCCACGTCAGGTGCCCGGAGAACTACTGGACACCACACGAATCCGCTGGGATCCGACTGTGGGTCGATGTAACGTCCGCGCATCCTTGAGGGGGGATGCCATGAAGTTCATTTCGGGTAAGCGTTTCGGCCTTGTCCTGATCTCGGTTCTCGTCGCTTGCGGGCCATCCGCGCGCGATGGCCTCGGCGGTGACGACGACACCACCGGACCGGACGCCCACGTCGGCTCCGGCTCGGGTGAACCGCAGCACTGCAACAAGATGGACATCGTGTTCGTCGTCGACGATTCGGGCTCGATGTCCGAGGAGCAGACGAACCTGGCCGACAACTTCCCGATGTTCGCGAACCTGCTGTCGAGCTTCGTGACGCCCGACGGCGAGCACATCGACTACCGCGTCGCGGTGACCACGACGGGTCGCGACGAGGACTACACGCTCGACCTCGGTGGTCAGACGCTGCCGATGCACGAGTCCGGCGACAACGGCGCGTTCAAGAACAACTGCGGCGTGTCCAAGCGCTACCTCGAACCGAGCGACGCCAACATGAGCGACACGCTGTCGTGCCGCGCCAACGTCGGCACCGGCGGTCCGAGCTACGAGATGCCGCTCCTGATGTCGAAGTGGGCGCTCTCGGAGCGCGTCACCGACGGCACCAACGCCGGGTTCATGCGCGACGACGCGCTGCTCGCGATCGTCTACATCACCGACGAGGACGACGGTTCGACCGACACCAACAACTGGACGATCGGCCTGAGCTCGAACGGCCCGACGCCGACCTGGAACCCGGCCGACCAGGTGCAGTTCTTCGACAACCTCAAGGGCAACCGCTCGAAGTGGGCGGCGGGCGTGATCGCGGGCGACGGCAACTGCACGTCGTCGTTCGGCGATGCGGTCGACGCGGCGCGGCTCAAGGACTTCGTCATGCAGGCGAATAACGGCGGCACCACGCAGGCGACGTTCTCGTCGATCTGCGATGGCGACCTCACGATCGGGCTGCAGGCCGCGCTGGAGACGTTCCAGAACGCGTGCGGTAACATCATCCTGTAGACGGTCGCGTTCGTAACCACGGAGTGCGGCCGCCGTACCTTCGTGGGTTCCCGTGAGCGATCGTCCCTACAACATCCCCGATCTCGAGCGATATCCAGAGCTTGCAAAGGCCTGGGATCGCCGCCAGTTCCTCAAGTCCGCTGCCGTCGGCACCGCGTTGATGGCCGCCGGCGGCACGTTGGCCCGCCTCGCGGCGGACGACCTGACCCGGCTCGCGCGCGCCGAGAAGCGCAAGGACGGCCGTCCCCGACTCCCGCCGGGACAGCGCGTCCTCGAGCACCTGCGACCGATGGGCGGCGAGGAGGGTCCCGGCGACGTGCGGCGATTCCGGCTGCGCGTCCACGGTGCCTGCAAACGGCCGTTCGAGGTCGACTACGCCGGCCTCTTGAAGTTGCCGCAGGTCACCAAGGAGGCCGACGTCCACTGCGTGACCGGGTGGTCGATGCTGGGCGGTCACTGGAAGGGCGTGCAGATCGCGAGGCTCGCCGAGATCGCGAAGATCAAGAGCGAAGCGCGCTACGTGATCCTCGAGGCCGCGCACGGCTTCACCTCGAACGCACCCCTGAAAGAAGCCACCGCCGACAACGCGCTGATCACGTACCGGCTCGATCGCAAGCCGTTCCCGATCGAGCACGGTGCACCGGTCCGCGGATTGATCCCGGACCTGTACTTCTGGAAGAGCGCGAAGTGGATCACCGGCGTGCGGTTCGTGCGCGAGGATCGTCCTGGCTACTGGGAGACCCGCGGCTATCACAACCACGCCGACCCGTGGAAAGAGCAGCGGTATGCCTGAGCCCGAGACGGAGCAACGCGACGCTCCGTCTCCGGACACCGACGCTCCGTCTCCGGACACCGACGCTCCGTCTCCGGCGCGCGGGCGCCTCCGGAAGCGCTGGCGCGCGTGGCTGCGCGCGATCCATCGCGACATCGGCTACCTCGCCGTCGGCTTCACGCTGATCTACGCGCTGTCGGGGATCGCGATGAACCACATCGACGACTGGGATCCCAGCTTCCACGCCACCGAGAAGACGCTGACCATCGAGCCGGTCGCCGACGACGCGACCGACGACGAGGCGGTCGCGAAGATCACCCGGGCGACCGGGCTCGGTTCGCCGGCAGACGTCTACCGTGCGGGAGATGAGGTCCGCCTGTCGTACGAGGACGGCACCAAGGTGACCGCGATCGCCGGCACCGTGACCGTGCAGCAGCGCACCGACCGGTTGTTCTTCCGGGTCGCGGTGTGGCTGCACGCCACGCGCGGAAAGAAGGCGTGGAAATACATCTCCGACGTCTACGCCGTGCTGCTGCTCTACCTCGCGATCAGCGGGCTGTTCATGATCAAGGGACGGCTCGGCCTCAAGTGGCGAGGGACGACGCTGGTCGCGATCGGCGTCGCGGCACCGGTGCTCTACATCGTGCTATCGGGCGGTCCCGGTGCGCCGCCGCCCGACGACACGGTCACCAAGACCGCCGGTGACTCCGGGATCAAGTTGCTGCCGCCGGACGACGAAGACGACGAGTAGGGGTCAGACACAAGTTGCACAAGTTCGGGGGTCCGCCCCCCCAACAAACTTGTGGAACTTGTGTCTGACCCCTACTCGCCGACGGTCGGGTAGCGGTAGTCGTCGTCGTCGTCGTCGAGCTGTTTCTGGTCGCCGAGGTCGGCGCACGGGATCGCCTGCTGGATCGCCTGCTGCTGGGCCTCGTCGAAGTAGTTGTCGTCGAGCACGAGCCGTTCGAGGTGGCGGAACGCTGCCGCGCGAGCGATCAGGGCCTCCGTGGCCTCGCGATACAGCGTGCCCTTGCCGAGGTCGAGCACCTTGAGGCGCTTCACGATCGGCGCGCGGGCGAGTGCCGCGATCAGCTTGCCCTCCCACTCCGAGTTCTCGATTCCGAGGTACTCGAGGTTGGGCAGTCCGCGACCCTCGAAGATGTCGGCGAACGACTTCACCTTGCAGGTGTTCCCGTAGTCCTCCTGCCCGACGTACAGCTCGAGGTGCCGGAGCGCGGGGAGCGTGGCGCGGCCGATGTCGGTCGGTACGCTTCGATCGAGTCCACTCGAGATGAAGATCAGCGTCTCGAGGTGCGGCGCGACGATGTTGCCGAGCCGGATCGGCGGATCGCCCTCGCTCCCCTCGGAACCCTTGAGATGAAGCTCGCGCAGGCGCGGCGCGGCCTTCCACAGCTTGCGGAGGTCGCCGATCCGCCGCCACGAGTCCTGGTCCATGAACTCGGCGTCCGGCGTCAGGTCGAGGACGCGGAGTAGCGGCAACGGTCCGGCCTTCGCGATCACCGGGATGATGGTGTCGAACGACCAGTCGATGTCCTCGTCGGGGGGCAACCCGAGCTCGAGCTCGCGCACCAGCCGCCCTGCAGGATGCCGCAGGATGCGCGCGAGCGTGCGCGGATAGTCGCCGTCGTCGTCGGTCTCGGGGCACAGCGAGACGCGCTCGATCGTGCCGTAGCGCCACTCGATCGTCGAGTTGTCGAGGCCGCCGAGGAGCGACTTGGTGACCGCCTCCTGGTCCTCGCGCGGCCAGCTGCGGTTGACCGCGGCAGCGATCGTGCCGCCCCACGCCTCGCCCCGCTCGCCGAGCCAGTCGGCATACACCGACCACGTGCCGGCATCGTCGGAATCGTCGGCGAGCATCGCCTCGAGCTGCGGGTTGGACGTCGTCGACGGCTTTGCCGGAGCGGAGGCCCGCGAGCCCGCGGGTGCCACAGCTGCACGTGCGGCCGCCAGATCGCTTCGAGCCACACGCTGGGTGACCCGCTGGTCCTCGTCGTCGTCCGAGTCGATCGGGCGACCGATCGGGCGACCGATCGGGCTCCCGGCCGACGGCGGCTCCGTCCACGGTGCGAACCCTCCATCCGCGTGTTCGGCGATCAGGCGATCGACGGTGGCTCGTGCCTGGGCAGGATCGTCGAACGCGTAGTTGCGCTCGTTGCGTCCGGACGCGCCGACCTCGCCCCACCGGCAGGTAAACGACACGTCGTCGCGGAGCTCGATCTCCCAGAACGCCGGCGCCAGGCCGTCGTCGCGCCGATAGCGTCGAAGCATCATCGAGCTCGATGTTAGGAGCGTCGCGACAGCTTGTCGACGGCGGCGCGCAACCGCGTCCGCGCCTCCGGGGCGAACCAGCTATCGAGCCACCGCTCGGTCTCGACGGTCTGGGTGCGGGTCACGGCCTCGATCACCGGTGCGCGCAGCGCCCGCTTGATCTGACCGACCGCCTCGGGCGGGTTGGCCGCGAGCACGCGCGCCTGGGTGGCGGCGATCTCGGTCAGCTCGGCCGCCGGCGCCATCGCGTGCACGAGCCCGAGCGTCACCGCGTCGGCGGGTGCGAACAGCTTGCCCTCGAGCGCGATCGAGACCAGCGAGGTCGGCGGCACCTGCGCGCGCAACGGCTCGATCACGATCGCGGGCAGCCCGATCCCGAGCTGCGCCTCGTTGAGCCCGATCCGTACCGCCGGGTCGTCGACGATCACGCGCAGGTCGCACATCAGCGCGAGCACGCAGCCGCCCGCGATCGCGTGCCCGTTGATCGCGGCGACGATCGGCTTCTCGCATGCCAGCACGCGCATCATCGAGCGCCCGAAGCGTTCGATGAACGCACGCATCGCGGGCCGATCGAGATCGATCAGCGCCGGCAGTGCGAGCCCGGCCGAGAAGAAGCCCTGATACCCGGTGAGCACGGCCGCGCGGGCGGGGCCGCGTTCGAAGTCGTCGATCATGCGCTCGATGGTGTCGAGCAGCTCGGTCGACATCGCGTTGGCCTTGCCACCCTCGAGGGCGAGCGTGGTGATCGCGTCCATGGCTGGAGCCTACGCCTTCCGCGAGCGTTCAGGCGATCACGACGTCGGCTGGCGGAACGCCGTGGAAGCCGGTGTTCCACGCGACCGCGTAGCCGGTGACGTGACGAACGATCGCGCGCGCGCCGACCGGCAAGTCCTCTTCGGTGCGCCACTCGCCGATCACGTCGTCCTCGAAGCAGGTCGGGCCCGCGAGCACGACGTCGCGGCCCGAACCGGGGCGAGGCGCGTTGCCGACCAGCTCGACCTGCGACCACCGCAGGTGGCAGCTGCGGGACAGGTCGAGCACGCGCAGCGCGCGGTCATCGAGCTCGCGGGCGACGACCACGCGGCCGCAGGCGAAGCCCGCCTCGGCAACGAGTGCGCGGCCGGGTTCTGCGACGAGCTCGAGGTCGGGGATCGCCGTCCGGAGTTGCGCGAAGGCGGTTGGAAGGTCGGCGATCGCGTGCCACGCCCCGCCGAGGTCGAGGAAGCGGGGCGAGAGACCCGCATCGGTGGCGGCGGCGAGGGACGCGCGCGCCGTGGCGACGAACCGTTCGCCCGAGGTCGCCGCGACCGGACCGTGGTGCACGTGGAGACCGATCGGGCGCGTTCCGGCGGCGCGAACCAGGGCGTGCAGCGCATCGGCGCGGCGAACCGGATCGACATCGAGACCGAACCGCGAGCGGCGATGCCCCGAGCCGTCCTGGATCGCGCCCACCGCCGGATCGCGACCCGTCGCCGACGCCGAGATCCGGATCGCGATCTCGGCATCGAGAGGTGCTGCGGCGACCTGATCGACGGTCTCGCAGCCGACGATCAGGCGCTCGACACCGGGCGGCCGCCGAACGGCACTGCCGGCCGGATCGACGACCGACACGATCTCGGAGGCGGGGAGCTCGGCGAGCTCGCGTGCGTTCGCCGCGTCGAACCCATCGAACACCCGGGCCATCACTGCGCGCACCTCCGGATGCGGAAACGACTTGGCCGCGAACAGCACGCGGACATCGTGGGCCCGAGCGGCCGCCGCGAACGCCCGGGCGTTGCGTTCGATGCGCGCGAGATCGAACACCAAGCTCGGCCGCGAACAGCGCGCGATCGCCTCGGCGACGGCGGGCGGCAGGTCGGAGCGCACGACGCAGCCTAGCAGCCTCGAAACACCGGGGTGGCCACCCGACGACGGAGGTGGACTATCATCGTGCCATGTGGCGGGTTGGGGTTCTCGCGATGTTGGTGCTGGTGCTGTGGCGACAACGCCGGACGACGCAGAACTCGTTCCACTGAAGGAACGCCTCGGGCCCGCCGCCTGTCTGTGATCCAGTTGCGGCGACGGCGCGCTAGTTGTCGTCGTCGTCGTTATCGTCGTCGTTGGTGTTGCCCATCCCGTCGCCCGTGCCACCACCCCGATCGCCGTCGTCGGTCGGCGGCGGATCGACCGGGGTCGGCTCGACGCCGATCGGCACCAGATCCGCTCCGTCGGCACGCACGCTTCCAGAGACCCGGCGACTCGCCGCTTCGCCGTTGACCCGGTTCGGGTACGTGATGCGGAACGTCAGCGACACGGTCTGTCGCCAGAACCCGGGGATCGCCATCTCGGCGGCCTTGTCGCCGCTCTGATAGTTGAGCTCGTAGCGTAGTCCGTAGGTGAATCCCGGACGCGGGCTGTAGCCGAGGCCGATGTCGACCAGCGCGGCGTAGAACTTGCTCGTGGTGTCCCCGATCGTGGTGTCGATCAGCTGCGTGCGGGTGACCCCGAGCGAGCCGAGCGCCACCAGCGGCGGGTCGCGGCGGCCGCTCTTGTCGAGCCACGACAGCGGGACCGTGAGCTGCAGCGCGGCGAGGTCGTTGAGCGTGTTCTGCGCGAGTAGTTGGTTGGGAGCGACATCGCGCCGCACCTGGAGCTGGGCGCGGCCCCACACCTCGGTGTACCCGACCGCACCGCCGAACACCGGGAACAGTCCGTTGGTCTTGTCGAGACCGGGGTTATCGGGATCCTCGCCGAACGGGATCACGTAGACCGCACCGACATCGAGGGCACTGCTCCAGCGCGCGTTGTAGTCGTGACGCCACTGCATCGACGCCCGCGGGTTGATCTGGCGGTCGAGCCGGGGCCCCAGCATCGCCGTGGCGGGCGCGTCGCGCTGGAGTCGCAGCACGGAGGCGCCGACCCCCAGCGACACCGCGTTGTTGCGACCGAACTGACGGTTGGCCGTGATCGCACCTCCCCCTTCCACCGAGGTGATGATGGTCGGGGCGTCGATTCCCGGCGCGTCGTCGGCGTTGTCGTCCGTACGATCGCCGCGCGCGAACAGGTTCTCGGTGAGCTGGAACCCGTTACCGTTATCCCACGAGAAATCCACGCCGGCGTTGGCCGTCTGGGTGTCGACGCGGCCGACCGGGGTGACCAGCGGGTTGTTGACGGCCGGGCTGTTGCGCTGGGACAGCGCGGTCAACACGCCGTTACTGGCCCCCAGCTCGGCCCCGAAGGTGGTGGCCTTGGTGGTGATCAAACGGGTGCGGGCGGCGGCTCGCAGCGACAGCGACGGATTCTCGCTGTGGCGGGCGAACTCCAGGATCTCGCCCTCGAGCCCCAGCTGGTGACTGGCACGGGGGGCATCGTACCCGAGCAGGATCCCGGGCCGGAACAGGAACGAGACGTCGGACTCCCGGACGTCCCGTGGGGTGGCGAACACGTTATCGGTGGCCGACACGTCACCGGCCGCCGTCACGCTGGCGGTGGCGCGCTCGGCGCGTGCGGGGGACGCCGCGGCGAGCGAAGCGACGAGCCCCGCGACGAGCGAACTGCAGCAGCGCACGCCGTTGTTGTAACACGCGCCACGAACCAAAACCGCGAGCGTTCGGTTGACACGAGAGCCGACCCACATGCTTAGAATTCATTCGACATGCGCAGTGAACTCGTCGAGATGATTCCGTGGTCTGCCTCCGGAGCCCCGCGCCGCGCCGATCGTGACGAGGACGACGAGGACGACTACGAAGAGGGCGACGACGGCGGAGACGACGAGGACGAGGACGACGACGACGACGGCGGCGACGATCGCGTCCGCGACTGGGGCAGCGACGCCGACGGCGATGCCGACGGCGATGACGAGGAGGACGGCTGGACGAGCAGCAAGCGTGTCGACGAGGAGGACGACGACGAGGAGGACGACCAGGACGAGGGCGGATGGCGCGGCGGCTCCAATCCGCCGTGGGGGCGTGACGAGGAGGAGGACGACGACGACGACGACGACGACGACGACGACGAGGACGACGACGACGACGACGACGACGACGACGACATCGACGAGATCAACTTCAACGTCGACGACGACGATGATGATGACGACGAGGACGACGACGAGCCCGTGCGCCGTCCGCTCCGTAGCGTCCGCGACGATGACGAGGACGACGACGACGACGACGACGACGACGACGACGACGACGACGACGACGAGGAGCCCGAGGAGCGCCCGCGTCGCGGCCCAATCCCACCCCGCCCGGCCAAGCCGTTGCCCCAGGGCAAGCTACCTCCGATCCCCGCGCGGTCCCCGAAGCCCGCGCCCGCGCCTGCGCCGGAGCCCGCTCCCGAGCCGGTGAAGGAGCCCGAGGAGCCGAAGCCGGAACCGGCCAAGCCGGCGGCCAAGAAGCCCGCCGCCAAGAAGCCCGCCGCCAAGAAGCCCGCCGCCAAGAAGCCCGCCGCCAAGAAGCCCGCCGCCAAGAAGCCCGCCGCCAAGAAGCCCGCGCCGAAAAAGAAGAAGTAACAGCGGCCTGGCGCGGGCGCGCGGGCACGCCCGTTCCTACCCCCAGGGACCCGACGATCTAGTACTCGCCCTTGAAGCGCAGGAACACGGGCAACAGGATCGTGGCGAACAACGCGCACGCGATCACGATGATCACGAGATCGCGCAGCGTGAGACGAACGCGAAACGTCGGATCGTGGATGCGGATACAGCTGCTCCACGCGCCGACCAGCCCGAACAGGATCCACAACACCGCCTTGTAGGCGAACGACAGCGTGCTGATCGAAAAGATCGATCCGATCATCGACCCGAGTAGCGCCATCCCCCACACCCGTGCGACCTCGGCGCCGGGCTTGTCTCGGAGCACGATCAGCCCGTGGATCACCGACTTCATCGAGATCCAGATCATCGCCACGAACAGCACGAACCCCGGGAACCCGAGCTCGGCGAACGTCAGTACGAACGAGTTGTGCGCGGTCAGGTAGTGGTGCTCGACGAACTGTCCCGCGCCGACGCCGAAGATCGGCGAGCTGTGGAACATGCCGAGCCCGGTCGCCCAGGCCTCGTAGCGTTCCATCGTCGACATCTCGGCGCTGGCATCGTGGCGACCGCCGAACACCAGCAACGGCACCGCCATGAGCAGCGCCGGGAGTATCGCGGTCCACCCGAACCTTCTGACCAGGTAGACGAAGAACACCAGCAGCATCGCGACCTGGCCGCCGCGTGACTTCGTCATCAGGATCGTGATCACGCAGATCGCGACCGCGAGGACCGCGAGGATACGGAACGAGGTCTCGCGTTTTCGTCGCAGGAAGCCAACGAGCAGCGAGATCCCGCCGACGGCGATCACCAGCGCGACCTCGTTGGGGTCCTGGAGGTCACCGCGATAACGCACGCGGTGATCGACCGAGTGCATGCCGGCGATGCCGACGTGCTCGCAACGATACTGGAGTCCCGGTTCGGCGCCGGGACCACGACACTGCTCGGTGGTCTCGCAGGCGCGACCGTCGGGGCGGCCGACCGATTCGTTGGTCATCTCCTCGCCCGCCACGCACTGCAGCGGACTGAGCCCCTGATGCATGCAGATCGCCGCGACGACCACGCACATCAGACAGAACACGCCGGCCACGATCTGGAACGAGCGAAATCGCTGGATGCCGTGCGCGATGGTCCCGTAGATCGTGAACAGGATCATCATCTCGAGCAGCTTCGGGATCAGCTGATCGGGAACCACGACCGCCACGGTGACCACGCACCACAACAGGAACGCAGCGGCCCACGGCAGCGAGGGCGATCCCATCGGCTGCGTGCGGCGCAGGCGTACGTCGATCACCCAGCCGACCAGCGCGATGATCGCGAACAGGTCGAGGAACGGCACCCGCTGGAGCAGCGGCAGGTACTCCTGCGGCCGCACCAGGATGAACACGATGAGGAGGCTGATGCCTGGAATCGCGAACATCCGGGCCTGACGATAGCAGGTTGCCGAGAGCCCCCGGAGCGCCGACTCCGGCGAGAACTTGCGATCGCCTCGAGCGGCACGGGACAATTTTCGGCATGAACGACGTCGAACGGATCTACAGGACGCGACAGAGCCCCCGGATCGAGGTCGAGGCGATGTGCTGGGAGATGGTCGCCGGGCGCGAGCTGTCGGGCCTGGCGCTCGACCTGTCGTCGGGCGGGCTGCGGATCGAACGGCCCTACCTCGGGGGACCGACCCGCACCGAGGTCCAGCTCGAGATCGAGGTGCCGGGGATCGACGAGGTGATGTGGGCGCGGGGCGACGTTTGCTTCGACGTCCTGTTGCCGTCGCCGTCGCCATCGCCCGGCGGCCTCGGGTTGATCCGCCGGACCGGCTACCGGATCGCTCGCGCGGCGACCCGCGATCTACGCCGGTTGCGCGAGGTCGTGATCGAGACCTATCGCATGCGGTTGCGCCGGATGTCGGGCATCGACGAGCTCGACCTCGCCGAGAGATAGAGCGCGAGGTATTCGTCGACCATGCGGTCGTGCCCGTAGCGCTCGAGCGCGACCTGCCTCCCGCGCGTTCCCAGATCCCGCGCGACCTCGCGATCGCGCTGGAGGTCGGAGAGCGCCTCGGTGAGCGCCGCCTGATCGACCGGGACGAGCAAGCCGGTCTCCGCCTCCTCGATGACGTCGGGCAACCCGCCGACTGCGGTGGCCACGATCGGCAGCCCGGCCGCCATCGCCTCGGGCACCACGAGCGGCAGCCCCTCCGTGATCGACGACAACGCGAACACGTCGAACGCCTGGACCACGCGCGGCACGTCCATCCGGCGACCGGCGAGCACGACCCATCGCGGATCGGGGAGCTTTGCGATCGCCGCCTCGACCTCGCCGCGAGCGTCGCCCTCCCCCACGATCACGAGCCGGACGTCCGAGCTGAGGAGCGGTGCCATCGCGCGCACCAGCAGCGCCTGGTTCTTGGCGACGTCGAGCCGTCCCACCGTGCCGACCACCCATGCATCGCCGAGCCCGAGCTCGACCCGGATCGCCGCGCGCGCCTCGGCATCGGGGGCGTAGCGATCGAGCCGGATCCCGTTGGGAATGACGTGGAGCCGCGCCGGTGGCATCTCGCGCTGATCGCGTGCCTGCGCGGCGGTGGTCTCGGAGACCGCGACGAACGCGTGTGCGAGCTGGGCGGCGGCCCGCCGTAGCAGCCGGTTGGCGGGGCCCGACGGGTTCTTGCCGTGCTTGGTGTGGATCGTCGCGGCGCCGATCAGGCGGCCGGCCGGCACGCCGTAGATCAGGGGCAACGGGTTGTGCGTGTGAACGACATCGGCGCCGCGCGCCCGCAGCTCGCGAGCGAGACGCCACACCAGCGACGGATCGAGGCCGACCTCGCGTTTCGGCACCCGGCCGACCTCGGCGCCCGCTCGTGCGAGCTCCTCGGCCATCGCCCCGTCGGGCGGCGGCGCGAGCGAGATCACGCCGACGCGATGTCCCCGCGCCCGCTGTCCGATCGCGAGGTCGAGCGCCACCCGTTCCTGACCTCCCACGCCGTACGACGACAGCACGTGGACGATCGACAAGGGGCGCGACACGCCGGGCGGCACGCATCTGGGTACCGCGCATGCCCGGCACGTCGCAAGGCGAAGCGAGCTATGCTCGCGCGAGACGTGAGCACCGATGACGAGATCCTCGCAGCGCTCGGGATCCCGATCGGGACCGACCGTGGCGGGGAGCTCGAAGCCGCGTGCGCCCGCGTGGCGCGCAGGATCCACCACGACAAGGTCCGGGTGGTCGGGTTCGTCCCCACCAACGATCGGGTCGCGGTGCCACCGGTGATCATCCAGCTCGGACTCGCACTGTGCGACCTCACCGGCGCGACGGTCGCGGTCGTCGATGCCAACGTGCGGTACCCGGGGCTGTCCGCGATCTCGCGCGGCAACCGCACGGATCACGACGATTCGGTGTTCGTGACGAGATGGTTGCGCGGCTCGCTGGCGCTGTTGTCACCTCCCCGGGTCGAGCACGCCGGCCAGGTGGTACCGCAACTCGCCCGCGCGCTGATCGACGGCTCGGATCTGTTCGCCCACGTGCTGGTCGACCTCACCGGGTTCGAGCTCCTCGGGGAGCACGGCAGCGCCGCGGCATGCATGGACGCGGTGGCACTCGTCGGCCGCGCGCACCAGACACGGGAGCGCGAGCTGCTCGAGCTCGCGCCGTTGATGCCACCCGACCGGTTCCTCGGCATCCTGCTGGTCGGTTGAAAGCCGTCGCCCTTCGTGGTGTCCTCCTGCAACGATGCCTTCACTGGAAAACGAGAAGATCGCGGTTATCGGACTCGGCTACGTCGGTCTTCCGGTCGCGATCAGCTTCGGTCGCAGGGTTCCGACGATCGGGTTCGACATCCGCCAGCGCCGCATCGACGAGCTGCGCGCCGGCCACGACGACACCCTCGAGGTCACCGACGATGCGCTCGCGTCCGCGAAGCAACTCGAGATGACGGCAGACCCGGCCAAGCTCGCCGGCTGCACGTTCTACATCGTCGCGGTGCCAACCCCGATCGATAACAACAACCGGCCCGACCTCACGCCGGTGATCAGCGCGAGCAAGACGATCGCGCCGCACCTCCGCAAGGGCGATATCGTCGTCTACGAATCCACGGTGTATCCGGGCGTCACCGAGGAGATCTGCGGGCCGATCCTCGACGAGCTCAGCGGGCTGAAGAACGGGGTCGACTACTTCCTCGGCTACTCGCCGGAACGCATCAACCCGGGCGACAAGGAGCACACCTTCGAGAAGATCCTGAAGGTGGTGTCGGGTCAGACACCGGAGACGCTCCAGCGAGTTGCGCGGGTCTACGCCTCGGTGGTGACCGCGGGCGTGCACGAGGCGCCATCGATCAAGGTCGCCGAGGCTGCCAAGGTGATCGAGAACACCCAGCGCGACCTCAACATCGCGCTGATGAACGAGCTCGCCTTGATCTTCGATCGCATGGGGATCCGGACCGCCGACGTGCTCGCCGCCGCCGGCACCAAGTGGAACTTCCTGCCGTTCACGCCCGGTCTGGTCGGCGGCCACTGCATCGGCGTCGATCCGTACTACCTGACCACCAAGGCACAGGAGCTCGGCTACCTCCCCGAGGTGATCCTCGCCGGGCGCCGGATCAACAATAACGTCGGTCCGTTCATCGCGCAGAAGTGCGTGAAGATGCTGAGCCAGTGCGAGGTGCCGCTGCTCAAGGCGCGCGTCGCGATCCTCGGGCTGACGTTCAAGGAGAACGTCCCCGACCTCCGCAACTCCAAGATCCCGGACATCGTCCGCGAGCTCGAGACGTTCGGGATCGAGCCGATGGTGCACGACCCGATGGGAGATGCTCGCGAGGCCCACGAGGAGTACAACATCGAGCTCACGCCGTTCGACAAGGTCGACAACCTCGACGCGTTGATCTTGGCGGTCGCCCACGACGACTACCTGGCCGCCGGCTCGGCCCTGTTCGAGCGGGTCCGCGACAATGGCGTGGTGATCGACGTCAAGAGTGCGTTGCCCTCCACCACGAAGCCTCCGCGCGGGATCCGCCTGTGGAGTCTGTAACTCCGCCGTCGCGGTACGACGAGGTCTGCGGCGATCTGGTCAACGCGCCGCGCCGATGGCTGGTCACGGGTGTGGCCGGGTTCATCGGTTCGGCGCTGCTCGAACGACTGCTCGACCTCGGGCAGAGCGTGGTCGGGGTCGACAGCTTCCTGACCGGCCACCAGCGCAACCTCGACGACGTGCTCTCGATCAATCCCGACGAGCGCCTGCAGTTCAAGTTCATCGAGGGCGATCTGCGGGATCCAGAAGTTGCGGCCGAGGCCTGCAAGGACGTCGACATCGTGTTGCACCAGGCGGCACTCGGCTCGGTGCCGCGATCGATCAAGGACCCGATCTCGTCGCACCAGCACAACGTCGACGCGTTCCTCAACGTGCTGGTCGCCGCCAAGGATGCCGACGTGTCGCGCGTGGTGTACGCGTCGTCGTCGTCGGTGTACGGCGATCATCCCGGACTGCCGAAGCACGAGGATCGGATCGGCAAGCCGCTGTCGCCGTACGCGGCGACCAAGCGCGCCGACGAGCTGTACGCGCAGGTGTTCCACGACGTCTACGCGCAGCAGCTGATCGGGCTGCGCTACTTCAACGTGTTCGGACGCCGCCAGGATCCCGACGGTCCCTACGCCGCGGTGATCCCGCGCTGGATCTCGGCACTCGCCGAGGACCGGCCGTGCGTGATCTTCGGCGACGGCACCAACAGCCGCGACTTCTGCTACGTCGACAACATCGTGCAGGCCAACCTGTTGGCGGCGACGGCCTCCGACCCCGAGGTCGTCGGCACCGTCTACAACTGCGGTTGTAACGGCCGCACCAACCTGCTCGAGCTGTTCGAGATGATCCGCGACGGGCTCTCCACGACCTTCCCCAAAGCGGCCAAGGCCGAGCCCGCGTTCGAGGGACCGCGCCCCGGCGACGTTCCGCACTCGCAGGCGGCGATCGACAAGATCACCGCGGCCCTCGGTTACGTGCCCACGCACCAGGTGGCGGAGGGGATGGCCGAGACCGTGGCCTGGTTCGCTGAACGGCTCCGCCGCAAATGAGCCGGTGGTAGATTCGTCGGCGATGTCCGACGACCTACCGAAGCCCGAACCCAAAGAGATCGACGAGAAGCTTTCCCTCGAGCTCAAGCACCTCGCCGAGGATGCGGTGCTGAAGGGACAGCCGTACGGCGACGAGAAGTGCGACAACTGTCTCTACTACCTGAACCCCGACGACAAGCTCAGCTACTGCTGGCACCCCAAGCTGCGGATCCTGGTCGGCGGCGAGTGGTGGTGCCAGTGGTGGGAGAAGACCGAGTAACACCGTGCGACTCGAGGACAAGGAGCTCGAGGGCCCGGAGCTCGAGCGGGACGAACGGGTCGGCCTTCGCGAACAACGCGAGACGGTCGAAGCCGATCACGAGCTCGACGGCATGCCGAAGCCCGAGCTCGTCGACCTCGAGCTCGCGCACCCGTCGCGGCTCCTCGATGCGCTCCAGATGATCCTCGATGGCGAGTACCTCGAGGTCGAGTTGCTCTACCTGCCGCAGCGAGAAACGCGCGCCCTCGAATCCTTGCAGATGGCGGTCACGGGACGCGACCCGGGCATGGGGACCTTCGTGTTCGCCGACGACCGCGCCGAGCTGCTCGAGCAAGCGCTCGCGGTGCTGCAGCAGAACCTGACCCACGGATCGCCGGCGGCGCTCGCCGAGCTCGAGACGCACTACGCCAAGCTCACCGATCGCGTCGCCGAGCTACGCGAGCGACTGGTCGATCTCGAGGATGCGCAGGACGAGTTGATGGAACACCAGGCCGATCGCGAGGTCGCGACGGCTCCCACGGACACCGACGACCGCGATGCCGACTCGAAGCCGGGGTTCGTCGGCGAGGCGGTCGAGGAGCTCGGCTCGACGCTGACCGGTCCCGAGCGCCCCGAGCCGGCGAAGACTCCATCGACGCTGGTCGGTCCGGCGGCGTCGCAGAGCTCCGAGCCGGCACCGTTCTCGTCGACCCTCGGCGACGGTCTCGACGAGGAAGCGATCCGTGCGAGCGGCGCACACGCGCGAGCGGTGTCCGACGAGGAGCGCGCGGAACGCGATGCACGACAGGCGCGCGGAGAACCGCGGATTCCGGACAGCAAGGCGAGCAAGCGATGACCGAGCTCGATGGCGTGATCGCCGAGATCCGGATGCTCGCGGAGGCGGCCCTGCTGCGCCGCCTCAACGCGGGCTCGGGATTCGCGGACCCGCGTATCCCGTCGCAGATCTATCTGCGCGATGCCGAAGCGCAGGCGCGGATCGCGGGAGGACTTCGGCCGCGCGACACCCACGCGAAGGCGGCCGCCGAGCTCGCCGATCGGCTCGCCGGCGCGAACGCGACATCGCAGCGTCTCGAGGCCATGGCCTCGCGCCTCGATCTCGATCCGGAGGGGCGCTGCGTGCTCGCGATCGCGGTGGCCTACGCACTCGACCTCGATACCCGCGAGCTGTGCCACGCGCTCGCTCCGCGGCGGTCGCCGCGGCTGTACCTCGAGACCTGCGTCGACGTGTTGCCGGTCGGTGAAGTGTCGATCGCACGCGCGCTGCTACCGGGCTCGGTGCTGCGGCGCGGACGCGTGCTCGCGATCGACGGCGACGGGCTGTCCGCCGCGATCGACCTCGCACCGGCGGCGCTGGCGTGGCTGCTCGGGGACGACCGGCTCCCGCTGCCGCTCGCCGGGCTGTGCGAGCTGATCCACGCGAACGCCGAGCTTCGCGTGGCGCTGCCCGAGGCGGCCGTCGAAGCGCTCGACGCGCAGGTCCCGCGACTGCTATCGGATCCCGCCGCTCCGATCGCCGTGGTGATCCGCGGCCCGCGAGGCGCGGGACGTCGAGCCGCCGCCCACCGCCTCGCGCGCGCGATCGATCGCTCGTTGCTCGCGATCCCGGTGCCATCGGTGCTCGCGCTCGAACAGCGCGCGAAGTCGCTCGTGCTCGCGCTCGCGCTCGCCGCGGCGCGCCTGCGCGACGCGATACCGCTGCTGGTCGATGCAGAGGCGTTGTTCGACGATCGCGGCGCGCTCGCGGGCGAGCACGCCGACGCGATCCGCCATCATCCGGGTGTGCTGTTCGCGACCACGAGCCGCAGCGACCATCTCGAGCTCGACCGTCCGGTGTTGCCGGTGGCCTTGCCGCGGGTCGACCTCGAGGATCGCGAGCGCGCGTGGGCCGCGGCCCTCACCAACGCGACGCTCCCCGCCGAACAGGCCTCCGAGCTCGCAGCACGCTACGTGATCGGCCCGGGTGCGATCGCCGATGTCGTGACCGAAGCCACCGCGTACGCGAAGGCGGCGGGTACGCCGGTCGATGTCGCGACGCTCGAGGCCGCGGTCGGTCGCCGGTTGACGTTGCGACTCGGCACGTTCGGAACCGTGGTCCATCGCAAGTCGCGGTTCGCGGAGCTGGTGTTGCCCGAGGACGTGATCGACACGCTCCACGACATGGTCGCGATGGTGCGCGAGCGCGCGCAGATCCTCGAGCGCTGGGGGTACCAGCGTCACCTCGGGATCTCGCGGGGCGTGTCGGCGTTGTTCTCCGGCGAGCCCGGCACCGGCAAGACGATGGCGGCGAGTGTGGTCGCGAGCGAGCTCGGGCTCGAGCTGGTCCGCATCGATCTGTCGGCGGTGGTGTCGAAGTACGTCGGCGAGACCGAGAAGAACCTCGCGAAGATCTTCGACGACGCGCAGGACGCTCACGCCATGCTGCTGTTCGACGAGGCCGACAGCCTGTTCGGGAAACGCACCAAGCTCGAGAGCGCGCAGGATCGATTCGCGAACCTCGAGGTCAACTACATCCTGCAGCGCATGGAGTCGTTCGACGGGGTGTCGGTGCTGACCACCAACGCCGAGGCCGCGATCGACCCCGCCCTGCAACGCCGCCTCAACTTCCGTGTCCGGTTCCCCGAACCCGAGGTCGAGGAGCGCGCGCGACTGTGGCGCCAGTTGCTGCCACCGTCAGCGGGACTGCACGATGCCGTCGACTTTCACGCGATCGCGGAGCAGTTCGACATGACCGGCGGCTACATCAAGAACGCCGTGGTCCGTGCCGCCGTGATCGCCGCGCGCGCCGGACGTGCGATGCTCGCCGAGGATCTCTGGATGGGTGCACACCACGAGTACGTGGAGATGGGGAAGGTGATGCCGACACCCTCGGGGGCCTTGTGAGCCAGGTCGACGACGACACCGCCGACGCGATCGATCCACCCCGGCGATCGTTGCCGCCGATCTTCACGTTGGTGCTCGGCGCGGTCGCGATCGTGACGCTGACCTACGCCGTGTTCTCGCAGCGCTGGCTATACGCGAAGGCGACGCAGCTCCAGTACAGCCAGACCGAGGACCTGGTGTCGACGCTCGGCGACGTCCACGAGCGCGCGTTCGGCTTGCGCACGACGTCATCGTGTCCGTCGAACGACGACGATCCGTGCGAGGACATGACCAACGCCGCACTGCTGGCGAGCTGGCGCCAGCACGAGCTCACCGCGCGCTTCATGTTGCACGAGCACGTCGATGCCGAGCTCGCCGACACCGAGTCGGACATCGCCCAGCTGACGCGGCAACGGGAGGCGCTGGATAGCCCCGATAGCTCCGATCACGACTACATCGTTCGCCAGGAGGTCACCGCCAAGCACGTCTACGCCAGCTCGGGGGTGTTCCCGACGTTCGGGTGGATCACGCTGATCTGCCTGGCGATCGCGATCCTGTCGCTCGCGGTCGCCTGCGGCTTCGTGCTCGCCGGCAAGCGCGTGATGTTGCCGGTGATGCCCACGACCACCGCGCTCCTCGGACTCGGCATCGGGCTGATCGCCGGGTGCATCTTCGTCGCGACCAAACCCGGTCCCGCCGGCTACGTCGGGGTCGGACTCGGATTCTTCGCGTTCGGTGCCGGCATCGTGGTCGGGCTCTACGCGGCGATCCAGCTCGCGCGGCTGATGCGTCCTCACGATCCCGATCTGCTCGAGGACTCGCTCGATCCCGACAGCTTCTGACGTACGCTGCGGCGCATGTCGTCGCCATCTCTCAAAGGCAAGACCCTGTTCATCACCGGCGCGAGCCGCGGCATCGGCCTCGCGATCGGCCTGCGTGCCGCGCGCGATGGTGCCAACGTCGCGATCGCCGCCAAGACCGACAAGCCCAACCCCAAGCTCCCCGGCACGATCCACACCGCCGCCGCCGAGATCGAGACGTCCGGCGGCAAGGCTCTGCCGCTGGTGTGCGACATCCGGTTCGAAGATCAGATCGCCGCGGCGGTCGCGAAGACCGTCGAGACGTTCGGCGGCATCGACATCCTGGTCAACAACGCGTCCGCGATCTCGCTGACCGACACGCTGCACACGCCGATGAAGCGGTTCGATCTGATGCACCAGATCAACACGCGCGGCACGTTCGCCTGCTCGCAGGCCTGCATCCCGCACCTCAAGACGGCCGCCGCCAAGCACGGCTCCGCTCACATCCTCAACCTGTCGCCGCCGCTCAACATGGAAACGCGGTGGTTCGCACCGCACGTCGCGTACACGATGGCGAAGTTCGGGATGTCGATGTGCGTGCTCGGGATGGCCGGCGAGCTCGCCCCCGCGAAGATCGCGGTCAACGCGCTGTGGCCGCGCACGGCGATCGCCACCGCCGCGGTCAAGAACCTGCTCGGCGGCGATGCCGCGGTTCGCGGCTCGCGCAAACCCGAGATCATGGGTGACGCCGCGCACGCGATCCTGACCAAGCCGCACGACTACACCGGCAAGTTCCTGATCGACGACGAGGTGCTGCATGCCGAGGGCAAGACCGATCTGACCGAGTACGCGATCGATCCGACGGCGCAGCTGATGCCGGACTTCTTTATTTAGCTCGCGGCGTGCCGACCTTGCGTGGGCTCGCGCCGGCCGCACCCGAACCTGCACCGAGCAGGCCCGACAGCGGCTTGGCACTCGCGCCCCCTGCCAGCGCCGGCACCTTCGGCTTGGCGCCGAGGAACCCGAAGATCGCACCCGACAGCCCGCCGAGCAGGTGGGCGAGATGCGAGATGTTGTCGTCCTGCGTGGCTGCCGCGTAGACCTCGCCGCCGAGATAGATCAGCGCGACGGCGATGAACGTCAGCGGGATCTCGCCGTGCTTGATGTTCGTCATCGACGCCAGGACGATCATCATGAACGCGATGCCGCTCGCCCCCAGCGTGCCCCGTCCGAGGCCGACATCGATCAGTCCCGTCACGGCCGCGGTGATCAGGATCATCACCAGCAGCGACAGCGAGCCGTAGCGTTCCTCGAGGATCGGCCCGATCAGCAAGATCAACATGAAGTTGCCGAGGAGGTGGTTCCAGTTCGCGTGGCCGAGGATGTTGGTGACCAGCGCGACGTACGCGGCGGTGCTATCGAGGCTGCCGTGCGTGGTGAACCACTTGTGCGTGATGTCGTCGCCGAGCAGGCGGACGATCACTGCCAGCAGAGCGAACGTCAGGACAACAGGAGCGTTGTAGCTGATTCGTAGCTTGGCCACACGACAAGGCTAGCACGCACACTTGCGATGGTCCGCCGTGCGGGCCATGGTGCGCCCCATGGCAACGCAAGAGATCACGGCAGACAACTTCAAGGACACGATCGAGAAGCAGGGGATGGTGCTCCTCGACTTCTGGGCCGAGTGGTGCGGGCCGTGCCGTGCGTTCGCTCCCGTGTTCGAGAAGGCATCCGAGACCCACCAGGACGCCGTGTTCGGCAAGATCGATACCGAGGCGCAGTCCGAGCTCGCCGGTGCGCTACAGATCCAGGCGATCCCGACGCTGATGCTGTTCCGCGATGGCGTGCTGCTGTTCCGTCAGGCCGGTGCACTTCCGCCCGCGGCGCTCGAGGAGCTGGTCACCAAGGCCAAGGCCCTCGACATGGAAGAGGTCCGCAAAGAGCTCGCCGCGGCGCACGAGCACGACCACGAGCACGAGCACGAGCACGGGCCCGACTGCGATCACGACTAATGGTGTCGTGATCAGAAACCGGCCCCGCCGCCGGTTTGTTCCGACCCGCGTGATACCGTTTCGAGGTGCGGCGCCACGTCCTGCTCGTGATCGCCACGACGGCAAGTGGGACGGCGTTCGCGGATGACCCGCGCGACCTGTTCGGGTTCGAGCCCGAACAGCCCGCCACACATGCGGATTGTTCCGACGGCCGCACGCTCGGCTGTGCGAGCGCGACCGACCCGTTCGATCCGGTGTCGCCGTACGCGCTGAGGACGTGGCTACCGACCACGTACCTCCTGCAGTTACCCGTCGGCGACCAGCGTCACGACGATGTCGCCGCGTTCGCGACCGGCGCGTACGAGGATGCGGTGGGCGTCGCGTTCGGTGGCGCGACCGGACTCGAGAACACGTGGACGATCGAAGGCGCTCCGGTCGAGAATTTCTCGAACGGCAACGTCGATACCCGCGTGCCACTGGTGTTCTTGCGCGGGATTCACGTCACGGCGGGCGGGTTCTCGGCACGCGACCGCGCGGCGCTCGGCGGATCGATCGAGGCCGAGCTGATCCGCGGCGGCGATCACCACGAAGTCACGGCGCACGTGTGGAGTGGCGTGACGGCACCGGGGCGCGAACGACCGATCGCTGCGGGGGTGTATCAGCTGCGGCGGCTCGACGTCACGCCGGCGCCCGAGGTCAGCTTCGCGGTGACGGCAACCGGGCCGGTGAAGCGCGACGTGTTCGGCGGCAAGACGTGGTACGCGGCCGGCGTCGCGGGGTTCTTGTCGCTGTTCGATCTCGACTGGCACGCGTCGCGACTGCTCGACGCCGACAACGACGGCATCCCCGACGGCCTGCCGGGCACCACCGATGCGGGAAACGACGGCAAGGTCGATCTGTCGGACATCAACGATCTGCACGAGCGGGTGCCGACGTTCAGCGTCCCGATGCTGGGGCGCGCGGGATGGCAACGCGGTCCGCACGAGGTCGCGCTGTCGTTGCTCGTCTCGGCGACGCGCGACGGCGTGTTCCTGTCGAACGCGACCCAGCAGGCAGCGGGAATCGATCGCACGACGTGGCTGACCGACGGGATCGCGAGCTGGAAAGGAAGCTGGAAAGACACGCGCGCGACCGCGACGCTGTCGTGGCACCGCAGCATGCGGCGCGAGAAAGCCCACGACGACGCGGCCGCCGGCATCCCGCAGCTGCTCACCGCGTACGTCCCGCGCGAGCTTGCCGAGGATCCGGCCCTCGCCACGATCTGCGACGACACGCGGGCCGAAGATCCCACGCCGCTGATCCCCAATTGCCCCGTGCCGTTCGGGTTCTTCGCGAGCGGTGGCGCGGGCGAGCTCGACGACGTCGACGGCGATCGCCCGACGGCGAGCGCCGAGATCGCACATCTCTACGAGGGCCACGTGCTCAGGCTCGGTGGCACGTTCCAGGACGACCGGCTCGTCACCACCGCGAGGTTCACGGGTGGCGAGGTGGTGCGCAGCCTGTTCGAGGGCCACACCGATCGTACGCGGCTGTTCGGTGCCGGCGGGTGCGATGCCGAGCCCGGATCGCCGTGCGACTACGTGCCGGTCTCCGAGGTCATCTACCGGACGCGGTATTCGGCGGCGTACGCGGAGGACACGTTCTCCCCCGCGCGCGGCATCCGGGTCGATGCCGGACTTCGGTGGGAGCTGATGTGGGTGGGCCCGCGCCTGCACTTCTCCAACGAATTCGCTCCTCGGGTCGGAGCGGCCTGGGACTTCCTCGGCGACGGCACGTCGCGGGTGTGGGCCAGCATGGGTCGGACCCACGCGCTGCTCCCCGCGGGGATGGGGTTCGACGTGATCGGTCGAGACAAGCGGGTTCGCGACATCATGTTCGGCGACATCCAGGACCGCCGCACGAGCGGCAACGCGACGTTCAGCATCCAGGATGGAGTCCAGGCGATCGCACAGGACGAAGCCACGGCCGGGATCGAGCTGGGCCTACTCGAGGCACTTCGCGGCGGGGTGTGGGTGCAGCGGCGCACGCTGCGGCGCGGTCTCGAGACCGTGCTCGCGACCTCCTCGCTCAACGTGTTCGTCGATAACCCCGGCCGGTCGGGACCGTTCGCGGGGCTCGACGCGCGTCGCGACTCCACGATCGTGGCGATCGACCTCCAGATCGCGCCGAGCGACAAGCTGGGGGTGCGCGCGACCTACTTGTGGGGTGAGACCATCGGCAGCTGGACCGGCCCGTTCGACCCGCGACAGGGGACCACGCTGTACACCGGTACAGACTGGGACCTCGACGGCACCAACCTCTACGGCCGGTTGCCGACCGATCCGGGGCAGCGGCTGGCGGTCGAGGCCGAGCGCCGCGGGGCGGTCGGCGGGGTCGGGTTGTCGGTGGCGACGAGGTTCACGGTGGCTAGTGGCCGGCCACGCAACGTGCTCGGCGATAGCGATTTCGGGATCGTGCAGCTGTTGCCACGCGGCTCGAACGGCCGCACTCCGACCATCTCCCAGGCCAACGTGCGCTTGGCGGCCCGCTGGCACGGCACCGACATCACGCTGGACGTGTTCAACGTGTTCGACCGACGCGATGCGGTAGCGACCTCCGAGCTCTACACCAGCGGGGCGGTCCGTCCGATCGACGGCGGCACGCAAGAGGACCTGGTGTTCGCCAAGGACGAGAACTGCGGTCAGGAGTCATGCCTGGCCTCGCCGGCGGCCCGCCGGTCGAGCTTCGGGTTGCCCACCGCATTCCAGCGCCCCCTGTCGGTGACGCTTGGCATTCACCGAGCGTTTTGACCAAAGCCCACAATTAACGACCGACGCCTCGATCGAACATCTTCAGTTCGGCGATAATTTTCATCCGCGCCGGCACGCTGGGGGTGTTGTGTCGTGCGGGATGCAGTCGAGGAGCCCATGGCCGACAACGCACAGTTCAAGGAAGCCGCCGCCGCCGTTCGCCATTCGCCGCACGGGGTCAGCGCGTGGGAAGAGGTAGAAAACCTCGCCGCCGATCTCGACCAGCCGGACGACATCGTCACGCTGTACAACGACGCGCTCGGCGGCGCTCTCGAACCCGAGGTCGCGGAGATGATCGGCGAACGCGCCGGCAGATTCTGCGACGAGTGGTTCGGCGACGACCCGAGTGTGGTCGAGAAGATCCTGCTCCGCGTGATCGCGCTCGCGCCGGCGTCCGACACTGCACTGCAACGACTCAGCGTGCTGTACACCGTCGGCGAACGCTGGAACGACGCGCTCGGTCTCTACGATCGCGCGATCGAGGCGACCAGCGACAAGCAGCGCAAGATCCGTCTGCTCCGCGAGGCCGCGCAGCTCGCCAAGGATGTCGCCAACGAGCCCGACAAGGCGATCGGTTACTACCAGGAGCTGCTGCCGCTGACGCCGAGCGATCAGCGGATCGCCAAGAACCTCGAACGTCTGCTCGAGCGCCACGAGCGCTGGGCAGATCTGATCGCGCTGTGGGAACGCCGGCTCGATAGCCAGTCGAAGAAGGAGCGCCTGAAGACGCGCACCCGGATCGCGACCGTGTGGCTCGAGAACCTCGCCGATCCCGGAAGCGCGCTCGCCGCGATCAAGCCCCTGCTCGCCGTCGCCGACGACGACACCGAGGCGTGCAAGCTGCTCGAGCGCGTGCTCGAGTCGCCAAACGCGAGCGAGCAGATTCGCGACTCCACCCTCGATCTGTTGCGCTCGCACTACGACGCGACCTCTCGCCCCAAGGAGGCGATCCGCGTCATCGAGAAGGTGATCGAGCTCGAGCCTGGGGCCAGTGGACCACGCCACGAGGAAGCCGGCGACCGGCTCGCCGAGCTCGACGATCTCGGTCCCGCACTCGAACACTTCGCCGCGTTGCTCGCGATGGATCCATCGTCGTCGGCGACCGAGGAGAGGTTGCGCCAGCTCGCCGAGCGCGGCGGGCTGCACGATCGCTACGCCGAAGGGGTTGCCGCGGCCGCCCGCGCGAGCAGCGATCCGACCCGGCGCGTCGAGCTGCTCGGCGAGGCCGCGCGTACGCGCCTCGAACGTCTCACCGATACGGAAGGTTCGATCGAGCTACTGGTCGAGGCCTCCGAGATCAGCGGCGCGGCGGAGCACGAACAGCTGGGCATCGCCCGGCGCCTCGCCGCCCTCTACGAACAGACCAACCGGCCTCGCGAGCGCCTCGGCGTGCTCGAGCGCCAGGCCCACCTCGAAGCCAACGACGTCGCGCGTAGTGCCCTGTTGTCCGAGGCGGCCAAGCTCGCCGAGTCGCTCGGCGATACCGAGCGCGCACTGTTGCTGTGGGAGCGGCGGATCGACAGCGACCCCAACGACCTGTCGGGTCTCGATGCTCGGATCGGCATCCTCGAGTCGCAGCAACGCTGGGACGATCTGGTCGCGGCCCTCGAGAGCCGCGCCGAAAAGCTCACCACCCCGAACCAGAAGCGCGCCGACCTGGTGCGCATCGCCAACGTCCATCACCAGCAGCGCGAGGATCTCGCGGCCGCCATCGGCGCCTGGCAACGCGTGGTCGACGGGCACGACGACGACGAGGAGGGCATCACCGCGCTCGCCGATCTGCTCGCGGTGACCGAGCGGTGGTCGGAGATGGCCGACCTGCTCGAGCGCACGTCGGGGCGCGCCACCACGCGCACCGTGAACCGGTTGATCCGGCTCGGCGACGCGCTGCGACTCCACCTCGACGAACCGGTCCGTTCGCTGAGCGCGTACAAGAACGCGATCGCGATCGATCCGGTCAACACCGACGCGCGCGCCGGACTCACGGCACTGCTCGACGTCGCGGCCACCCGCGCGGGCGCTGCCGATACGCTGGCTCAGGCGTTCCGCACCAACAACGACCTCGGGGGCGTGCTCGAGTTGTTGCCGGCCCGGCTCGCCGAGGCCAAGGACGACCCGACCCGACTCGCCTTGCTCCGGGAGGCCGCGCAGCTCCGCCTCGACAAGGACAACGATGCGGCCGGGGCGCTCGCCGATCTGGCCCGGGCGTTCCCGCTGTCGCCCAAGGACCAGCTGATCGAGAACCAGATCGTCGCGCTCGCCGACTCCACCGGCGATCACGCCGCCGCCGCCGCCGCGTACCGCGAGGCGATCGCCGCGCTCGAGAACGGTGACGCCGGCGATGCACGCGAGGCCGCCCGGCTGCGGCTGGCCTATGCGGATCTGGTCGCGGCCCACCTCGACGATCCGCAGGGTGCCGCCGACGCCTACGCGAAGGTGGCCGAGGTCGAGCCCGGCAACCGGCGCGCCGTGCGCGCGTTCGCCCAGCTCGCCACCGGACTCGGCCGCTGGGATGCGGCCACCGATACCGTGGTGCGGCTGTGCGCGGCGCGAGAGAACTTCGACGACGAGCTGTTGTCGATCCTCGAGCAAGGTGCCGCGGATGCCGACGCCCACGACACCTACGCCACTGCGATGGCGACCGCCCTCGACGCGCACGCGTTGCCCGCCGGCGTCGGCGCCACGTTCCACCACCGCCTCGCCGTGGTTCATCGCGATCGCCGCGACGACAAGACCGCCGCGATCAAGTCGATGCGCCGCGCGCTCGAGCTCGGCGGCGAGCGCACCGCGTGGCTCACCGATCTGGTCGCGCTCGAACGCGAGCAAGGCAATACGGTGACCCTGCTCGACGCGTTGCGCCGGCTCTCGGACGCCGACGGCCGCGATCTCGACTCGCTGGTCGCCGCCGCCGACGTCGCCAGCAAGCTCGGCGAGCGCGAGCAGGCCCTGCAGATCCTGTCGTCCGTCCTCGGTCGCGCGACCGCGGGCTGGCGTGGCACGGCATCGGTGAAGTCGGCGCGCTCGATCGACGCCGTCGCGAAGTGGGCGATCGATGCCCTCGTCGATCTGTATCGTTCCGGTGGTCGCGCCCGCGCCGCCGTCGACACCTTGACCGAGGCCGCGCGGTTGCCGTTCGACGACGCCACGCGCCGCGACCTGCGACTGCGTGCCGCCCAGCTGGCCACCGTCGAGCTCGGCGACAACGCCGCGGCGATCGACATGTACCGCAGCGTGCTCGCACAGAGCCCGAACGACCTCGAGGTGATCGAGCGTCTCGCGCACCTGCTCGCGCTCGACGACCGGGTTCCCGAGTTGCTAACGCTGCGTCAGATCCAGCTCGGTCTCGAGGACGACACCGACAAGAAGCTGGCACTTCGACTCGAGCTCGCGAAGCTGGTCGGCGTCGTCGAGGAGCGCGGCGGCCGACTCGACGCGCTCAAGGCCAACCTCCAGGATCGTCCGGGCCACGAGGAATCGATCGAGGCCGTTTCGTCGCTGCTCTCGAGCAAGGGTCAGCACAAGGCACTCGCCGATCTGCTCGAAGTGCAGGCCCAGAAGCTCGAGGCCGCCGGGGATGTCGCGAACGCGGCCAAGCTGTGGAGCAAGTACGCCAACGTCGCTGAGACCAGCACCAACGAGATCGAGCGCGCGATCAGCGGCCACCGCCGCGTCGTCGCCCTCGCCCCGACGAGCGACTCGTTGCGCGCCCTGGCGCGTCTGAACCTCGAGCGTAGCCAGCCCGGTCAGGCCGTGCCCTGGCTCGAGAGTCTGCTCGGCACGGTGCAACCCACCGAGCGCCTCCTCGTGGTCAGCCAGCTCGCCAAGGCCCATCTGTCGGCCGATCAACCCGAGCGTGCGATCTCGGCGATCGAGGTCAACCTTCCCGACGACGCGCCGGCGATCGAGCTGCGCACGTTGCTCGCCGACCTCTACCGCAAGGCCGAGCAGTGGGAGCCGCTAGCGCGCCACCTGACGCGCAGCCTGCCGATGCTCGAGAACGACAGCAAGCTCGCGCGGGAGTTCGCCCGCGAGGCGTCGTCGATCTATCTCCACAAGCTCGACGATCCCGCCAAGGCGATCCCTGCACTCGAGACCGCACTCGCGCTCGATCCCACCGACAAGACGCTGCGCACCGCACTCGCGATCGGCCAGCGCGTCGCCGGCAAGCTCGAGGAGTCGCGCAAGGCACTCACCGACCTGATCGGCGACTACGGCCGCCGACGCTCGCCGGAGCGTGCCGGGCTCCACGTCGAGCTCGCACGCGTCGAGCTCGCCGAGGGCAACACCGAGAAGGCGCTGTCCGAGATGGAGTCGGCGTCGAAGATGGACGTCTCGAACGCCGCGATCCAGAAGGAGCTCGCCGAGATGGCGCGCACCTCCGGCCAGACCGACAAGGCCGAGCGCACCTACCGCGCCCTGCTTCTGGTCGTGCGCCGCAAGCCCCCGGGCGACGACGAGTCCGCGGTCGGCGTCAGCGAGGTGCTGTTCGAGCTCCACAAGCTGGCCGAGCCCGATAGCGATCAGGCCAAGGAGCTCCTCGAGTCGGCGATGGAAGCCGCGATCCAGTCCGACGCCGAGGTCCGGCGCCTGCGGCGCTCGCTGATCAAGCACGGCGAGGGCGAGCTGCTGCTCAAGGTGCTCGAGAAGCGGCTCGCGACCAACCCCGATGCGCAGAGTCAGGCCCGCCTGCTGGCCGACATGGCCGAGGCCCTCGACAAGCTCGACCGTGGCGGCGAGGCGCTCGATGCACTGATCCGCGCGATCAACGCGATGCCCTCCCGTACCGACCTCCACGATCGTGCGCGCGAGCTCGCCAAGCGCACCAACCAGACCGAGCGATTCGTCGAAGCCGTCGACGCCGTCGTCGATCGACTGCGCCGCAAGGACGATCCGCCGCTGATCGCGAACCTCCTGATGCGGGCTGGCGACGCGCTCGAGCACGATGCCGGCGACCTCCCGGGTGCCGCGAACCTGTACCGGCGGGTCGAGATCCTCGGCCAGCGCCTGGCCGAGGCGTTCTACGCGCAGGCCCGGGTCGCCGCGGCGCTGGGCGATACCGCCGAGCAAGCCCGCACGCTCGACAAGATGTTCGAGCTCGCCGGCACCGACGACGAACCGACGCCGGCCCAGGTCGACGCGCTGTACCGGCTGTCCGAGATCTTCCTCGACAGCGAGACCCGGCGGCAGCAGGGCTTCGACCTACTCGAGCGTGCGTTCGCTGCCGAGCCGCGGTGGGCGCAGGCCGGCAAGCTCCTTCGGGTCGCCGCCTCGCACGATGCCAACGAGCGGGTGATGGCGATGTACGAGCGGGTCGCGCGCAACGGCGGCGATGCCGACTTGCTGCTCGACTTCCTCGAGCGCCGCGCGGCGCTGCCCGACGCGACACCGCAGCAGATCCGCGAGGCGGTCGATCTCGCGATCGAGCACGATCAGGAGCAGCGCGCCGAGGCGCTGCTGGTTCGCGCGGTCGCTGCGGCCCGCGAGACCGCCGACGGGCTCGGTTCGGCACCGTGGGCAGTGCTCGCGCTCGCCGAGCGCCGACTCGCCGCCGGCGACCTCACGCAGGCCCGCGACCTCGCCTACGAGATCGCCCCGATCGCGGAGCCCGAGCAGGTCGACGGACTGGCGATGCGGATCGCGACTCGCGCCCTCGCCCACCGCCGCGTCGATCTCGCGGCCGACATCTACGAGTTCCTGCGCGAGCGCAGTCCCGCGGACCGCGCCGTGTGGCAACCGCTGCTCTCGATCTATCGCGAGACCGGCGATGGCGATCGTCTCGGCAGCGTCGTGTCGTCGACCTTGCCCAACCTCGTGACGGCCGCGGAGCGCAACGAGCTTCGACTCGAGCACGCCAAGTTCCTGATCGAGAACCTCAAGCGCCTCCACGACGCCCTCGACGTGCTGCGCGACGCGCTTGCCGACGACGCCGACAACCTCGAGGCCGCGCAGCTCTACGAGAACACGTTGCGCGAGCTCGGCGACGAGGACGGCATCGCGGAGTTCCTGTGGTCGCGGTTCGAAGACGCGCAACAGCGTAGCCACCGCGAGTCCACCGTCGACGTCGCACTGCGGCTCGGCGAGCTGCTCGAGAAGAACGAGAACCCCGACGCGGTTCGCGTGTATCGCGCCGCGCTGATCGTGGCGCCCGACGATCGCGAGATCTTGCGGCGCGTGGTCGCCTTGCTCGGCGACAACGACAACCCGCGGGAAGCCGCGGTGCTGATGGAGCGGTTGCTCGCCGTCGAGACCGCCGAGCGCGCGCCCGACCTCGCCGGCCGTCTGGCTTCGATGTGGGAGGCCGCGGGCGATCTCAAGGGCGTGCAGCGCACGCTCGAGCTCGCGCACAACGCCGCACCCGATGACGAAGGTATCCACCAGCGTCTCGAGCAGTGGTACCGCGACCACGAGCTGTGGGCCGAGCTGGCCGAGCTGATGACCCGCGACGCCGAGCGCCTGCCCGACGAAGCCGCGGTCACGCGCCTGCGCGAAGCCGCCGCCACGTACTCCGGGTTCCTCGGCCAGCCGCTCCGGGCTGCCGAGGTGCTGCGCAAGGCTCGGGAGCGTGCACCGGATCAGCCCGAGCTGGTCACCGATCACGCCGCGGCACTGGCTGCCGCTGGCGAGCTCGACGCCGCTCAACGCGCGATTGGCGAGGCGCTCGAAGCGGAGCGCCCGCCCGACGATGCCGGTCGGGTCGAGCTGCTCGTGCTACGCGCGAGCTTCCGCCAGCAACTCGGCGACGATGCCTCGGCCGTCGAAGATCTGTCCGCGGCCTACGAGCTCGACAAGTCGCGTTCGGACGCCCTCGCCAACGGGCTCGAGCGTCTTCGCGCGCGGGCCGAGCGCGACAACGACCTCGCCACCGAGCGCACGGCGACGCTACGGCTCGCGCAGCTGCTCACCGCACACGACGAGCTCGAGCGTGGTCGCGCCTTCCTGGTCAACTGGATCGAGCGCGACCCGCGCGACGCCGAGCCGTTGTACATGTTGTGCGACCTCGACGAATCGATCGGTCACTGGGAAGGCGTATCCGCCGCCGCGACCCGGCTCGCGTACGTGACCGAGGGCGAGGACCAGGTGACCGCAGCGCTGCGTGCCGCGGGCGCGTCGACCCAGGCGGGCCAGCCCGGCGAGGCGGTACCGGTGCTCGAGTTCGTGCACCAGGCGCAACCTGCCGTCGAGGTGCTCCGCGACAAGCTGCGCGAGATCTACGAGGCGGCCGGCGAGTACCGACTCCTCGCCGGCGTGCTGGTGGCCGACGCCGATCACGGCAACGACCCTGCCGCCCAGTACGCGAACTACCGGCGCGCCGCCGAGCTGTTCCTGTACCAGCTCGAGGACGCCGCGACCGCGCAGGTCCCGGCGCAACGCGCCCTCGAGCTGCAGCCCGACGATCACCCCGCGTTGATGCTCAACGTCGACGTGCTGATCGCATCGCAGCTGCTCGAGGACGCGAGCCGCACGCTCGAGGCCGCGATCTCCGCCCAGAAGAAGCGCACGCCCGAGCTCGCGGTGATGCAGCAACGGATGGGACGCGTGGCCGCGATGATGGGCGATCAGGACGGTCACCTGACCTGGCTCAAGAAAGCGTTCGACGTCGACCGCAAGAACTCCGAGGTCGCCGCCGAGCTCGCCCAGCTCGCCACCGAGGTCGGCGACTACGATCTCGCCCTCAAGCCGCTGCGCGCGATCACGCTGATGGACAACCCCTCTCCGGTGACGCGACCGATGGCGCTGCTCTGGGAGGCCAAGATCGAACACGCCCGCGGCAACCGCGCGAAGGCCGAGCTGTGGGCCAAGAAGGCGCTGCGCGAGGATCCCGCCTTCGCGGATGCCCAGCAGTTCCTCGACGAGCTCGGCTCGTAAGGTGGAATCGCCAGCCCCGCCGGAGGTACCATCGCGCGCGATGGATGGTGGGGCCCGCGGTGTTCGCGTCCTGATCGCGGATGACGACGAGCCGATGTGTCGGCGGATGGCGACGTCGCTGTCGGCGCTCGGGTACCAGACCGTCGTCGCACACAACGGCGACGACGCGATCGCGCGTGTCGAACGCCTACCGGTCGACGTCGCGATCGTGGATCTCGAGATGCCTGCCGGAGGGCTGGTCGTGATCGAGCGGCTCAAGGAGCTGAGTGGCCCGGCCGTCCACGTCATCACCATGACCGGGCACGACGACGAACGCCACCGCGCCGCGGCGTTCGAAGCCGGCACCGACGACTTCATCGTCAAACCGACCGGGCTCGTGGAGATCAAGCGACGCCTATCAGCGGCGGTCCGCAACCAGCGTGCCTACGTCGAGACCCGGCTCGCCAAGGAGGTGGCCGATCGCCGGATGGCGTACGGCGAGGAAGCGAGCGCGATGCTCGCGCACGACCTCAACAACAGCCTGGCGGTGTCGCTCGTCAACCTCCAGCTGCTCCGCGACGAGCTCGAGTCCAATCTCGATGATGAACAGGCCGACATGTTCATCACCTCGCTCCGCGCGTTGCGCCGGATGTCGACCCTGGTCGCCAACTTCGTCGACGTCGGTCGCTTCGAGGACGCCGCCGTCAAGCCCCGCGTGGCGTCCGTCGACGTGCACCAGATGCTGCGCTCGGTGGTCGACATGACCGCACCGTCGTCCCTGACGGTGACGGTCGATTGCCCGGATTCGTTGCGGGGGGTGCTCGACAGCGCGCTGGTCGAGCGCGTGCTGCACAACCTCGTCGGGAACGCGGTTCGCTACTGCCGCAAGGGGGGCGCGGTCACGGTGTCCGCCGCGGTGTGGCACGACCCGGGAAGCGTGAAGATCATCGTCACCAACACGGGACCGCTGATCGACGACGCGTTGCGCCCCACGCTGTTCGACAAGTACAGCGTGGGGATGGGGGGCAAGCGCGGCATGGGGCTGTACTTCTGCCGGCTCGCGATCGAAGCCCACGGTGGGCGGATCGACTACGAGCCCGTGGAGATCGGACCATCGTTCGTGATCCGGCTCCCCGGGCGCGAGTGATCCGCGACTAGGGGTTCAAGAACTCCATCAACGTCGGCGAGCTCGCCACGGTGTCGAGCCGCGGCAGGCCGAGCATGTCCTCGACCGTCGCCAGGTAGGCACCGTGGTTCATCGACGTCGCCGACGTCATGCCCGCCGTCTTGATCCGTGGCGACAGCACGATCATCGGGATCCGGTCGGTATCGCCGGTGCGGCCCTCGGCCTCGTCCCAGGTGATGAACAACACGCCGCCGTTCTGGAAGCCCTCGCTCGAGAGGATCTTCGGGACTTCTTGTGACATCCACGTATCGCAATGCTGGAGGGCGGCCGCCTGATCGTTCGACGGGTCGTGGCCATCGCTATCGAGGTTCGGGGTGATCCACATGTAGCGATACTCGTTGGTCGCGAGATCGGCCTCGAACTCCGAGTAGTCGACGTTGGTGTTCGCGCACAGATCGTTCGCACCCTTCTGGATGTTCGTGAAGTAGAGGAACGGGTCGTGCTTGGGGGCGTACTTGCCACTGCCGGACAGCTTGCACGGCGTGCCCATGCTCTCCTGGTACGAGCGCCACTTGATCCCCGCGGTCTCGAGCTGGTTGCCGAGGTTGTCGGCGTCCGCCGGGAAGTACAGGACGTTCGTCGGATCGAGATCGATGATGCCCGGGTACTGGTTGTCGCCGCTGATCATGTACAGATAGTTGCCGAGCGACGGGTGGATCGTGTCCTGGTAGTCGGTGGCGAGCCCGCCCATCGCGATCAACGAGTTGATGTACGGGGCGTTCGAAGAGCCGACGATCTCGTTGTAGTCGTGGTTCTCGAGCACGATCGTGAAGATCGTGCTCGGGCTGGTGGTCGAGCCATCGCTGCCACCGTCGTCGCCAGTGGTCGTCGACGCGTCCGGACCGACATCGTCATCGCCGCCGGGATTTGATGGTGACGAGCCGCACCCGACGGTGCAGGCGATGCCGAAGACAACGGTGCTGCCGGCGAGCAACCGGCCGAGGGTGTGCGCGATGGTCGTCATGTTCTCCTCGAACCTCCGCGCGCAGTCGTACGCTCGATGCTTTGTGCATGTCCACCCTAAACCCGGCTGCATCGAGATGTAACGTGTGCAAAGTTGGTACAGAGAACGTCTAGTTTCGCAGACTTGGTAGAGTCGGGGGACATGGGCGATCGGTGCGCGAGCTGCGACGAGGCGTTGCCCGCACGCGCGCGTTTCTGTCCGGGCTGCGGACGGCCGATCGCTCGCGCCGAAGCCGAGACGGCGACCGACGTGCGCGTCGCGAGCACGCCGTACGTGCCACCGCGCCTGATCGCGCCCGGTACGCAGATCACCGATCGCTACACGATCGACGGCGTGATCGGCGAGGGCGGCATGGGCGTCGTGTATCGCGGTGTCGACGAGCGCGACGGACGCGATCGCGTGGTCGCGATCAAGGCACTCCATGCGAGCTTGATGGGCGACCACGAGATCCGCAGCCGGTTCACGCGCGAAGCGCAGCTCATGCTCGGCTGGCGCCACAAGCACGTCGCCCGCGTCCACGACTTCATCGAGCACGACGACCTGCTCGCGTTCGTGATGGAATACGTCGACGGTCCGACGCTCGAGGACTACGTGCAGCGCTGGGGCGGCAAGCTCCCGTACGACGACATCCGGTCCGTGTTCCGCGGCGTGCTCGTGGCGATGCAGGAGGCACACGACCACGGCATCGTGCATCGCGATCTCAAGCCGCAGAACGTCCTCTTGATGATCGACGACGCCGGCATCCATCCCAAGATCGTCGACTTCGGCATCGCGAAGATCGTCGAGGGCACGACCTACACGATGACCGGCGCGATGCTCGGCACCTGCCGCTACATGTCACCCGAGCAGGTGCAGTCGCCGACCGAGGTCGACCATCGCTCCGACATCTACTCGCTCGGCGTCACGTTGTATCGCTGCCTCACCGGGCGGTGTCCGTTCGAGGGCAACAACCACTTCGCGCTGATGATGGCGCACGTCGAGCAACAGCCCGATCCACCGTCGACGTTTCGCCCGCACCTGCCGGCCGCGCTCGAACGCGTGGTCCTGCGCGCGCTCGCCAAGGACCGCCGCGACCGGTTTCAATCGTGCGCCGAATTCCGCGATGCGCTCGAGGCCGCGCTGATCGACGTCACCCACCAGCGCGCCGAACGCGAGGCCGAGCACCCGCGCGTGATCGTCGAGGACGATCGCAACGAGATGCACCTGATCCCGGGCGGCGCGTTCCAGATGGGCCCCAATCGCCGCACCGTGCTGCTCGATCGCTACTACATCGCGCGCTACCCGGTGACCAACGAGATGTTCGCCGAGTTCGTCGAGGCGACCGACTATCGCCCGACCGACGCCGAGGCCGGGCGGTTCTTGCACCACTTCAAGAACGGGCGCTACCCGCGCGGACGCGAGCACCATCCGGTGGTGTTCGTGTCGTGGCTCGACGCGCGCGCGTACTGCCGGTGGGCCGCGCGCCGGCTGCCGACCGAAGCCGAGTGGGAGAAAGCCGCTCGCGGTACCGAGGGGCAGCGGTTCCCGTGGGGACGCGGCGATCCGACACCGGAGCTCGCACACTTCGGCCACGCGCGTGGCGCCGTGGGCACGATGGCGGTCGACGCGCACCCGCGAGGTGCGTCGCCATACGGCATCGAGGACATGGCCGGCAACGTGTTCGAGTGGTGCGAGGACATCGACGACGTCGCGTTCTATCTGCACGGGCCCGAGCGCAACCCGCGCAACACGATCCAGCCCGGCGACGCGTCGTGCGTGGTACGCGGCGGCTCGTATCGCTACGACGCGCGATCGCTCCGCACCTACGCCCGATCGAGCTTTCCGCCGACGTTCCGGCTCGACAACGTCGGGTTCCGCGTCGCGCTGTGATCGAACCGAGTGCCGAAACCGAGGAGCGCCCGGGGAGTACCCGGGCGCTTGCATCTCGCGAAGTGTCGAGGAGTGACGAGGGGGACTACTTCGCGAGGATCTTGTACGCGGCGCCGCGCTCGGTGGAGCCGTAGACGATGATGCGCTTGATCTGACGGAAGTTACCGGTCAGGTCGATCGTGATCGTCGGGTGGCGCATGTCGAGCTTCGTGTTCAGCTTCACGACCTGCGTCCGGCTCATGCCGTCGGCGAACTCGATCCCGACCTGATAGATGGTCGAGCTCCGCGCGCCGAGGTTCTGCAGCTGCAGGGTCTGGAACAGGCCCTTGTTCGCGCCGACCTTGATGAACTCGCGGCCGCTATCGATCCGGGTCGGCTCGGTGAGGTTCAGCCACGACTGGCTCGCCCACCGCGACACCACGAAGCCGTAGCGTCCCTTGAACAGCGGCTTGATCGCACTGGTGCCGATCTCTCCGATGTAGTTGCTGACGTTGCGGCCGACGATGGTGTTGTGCGGCTCGTAGTACGGGCCAGCCCACACGGGTGGAAACGAGACCGGCTGGTAGGCCGGGTGCGCGGGCCGCGCCGGGACGGGCGCCGGCGTCGTGGTGGTACCGCACGGATCCGCGCGGTGGTCGCGCACGACGACCGGCGTCGGAGCGCGATGGTCGCGAACGATCGGCGCGCGTGCCGAGGTCGTGGCGGTGAGGCTCACGGAGGCCTTGCCCGAGAACGTCAGGGTGCCGGCCGAAGCCATGGATCCGTACGACGAGGAACCGAGAACGAGCGCGGTGACGAGAGCCTTGAGGTTCATGTGATTTCTCCTGATTCGTGGCGCCAGACCAGCGCCGGTTTGTTGATGACCCGAGACATTGCTCGGCTCGTGCCACGACTCAAGGCATTGATTTTTCGTCCAAAACCACACTTCTCACATGCGGGAGGTGCATGCGGACTGCGAGATCCGCAGGTCGATTCCCCTGCGGTAGGCTGCGCCCCATGTCCGGTGGCTCCCCCAGTTCACTAGCGGTCCGGTACGAGCGCGACGGCGGCGTCGGCGTGCTCACGCTCGACCGCCCCGCCAACCGCAACAGCATGACGCCCGAGCTGCTCGACGCGTTCGCCACCGCGAGTGCCGAGGCGCGCGCCGACACCGACGCGCGCTGCGTGATCGTCACCGGCACCGGCACGTCGTTCTCGGCGGGCGCCGACTTCAAGGCGACGCTCCAGCGCGACGGCGATCTGCGCGCGCCGAACGAGAAGTCGTACGCGATGTACGAACCGTTCCTGTCGCTGCTCGATCTCGAGGTGCCGGTGATCGCCGCGCTCAACGGTCACGCCGTCGGTGGTGGCTTCGGTCTCGCGCTGGTGTGCGATCTCCGCGTCGGTGCCGTCGACGCGAAGTACGGTGCCAACTTCGTCCGCCTCGGACTCGCGCCAGGGATGGCGATCAGTTACCTGCTGCCGCGACTCGTCGGCGTCGCGCGCGCCAACGAGCTGTTGTTCACGGGCCGGCTGGTCGAGGGTCGCGAAGCCGAAGCGCTCGGCATCCTCAACCACGCGGTGGCCGCCGATCAGGTGCTGCCGACCGCACGCGAGCTCGCGACCACGATCGCGGCCAACGCACCCCTCGCGGTGCGTGCGACCAAGCGCGCGATCCGGCGCGGCCTCGAGCTCCACGTGAGGGATGCCGCGCGTGCCGAGGCGTTCGCGCAGGCCGAATCGCTCGCCACGAACGACGCTCGCGAGGGCATCGCGGCGCTCCTCGCGAAGCGGGATCCGGCGTTCACGGGCCGCTAGCACCAGGTCGATCGGCCAGGGCCGATTTGCGAGCCACGACAGGAAGTTACTGAACCCTGCCACCTCCCCGCCTCGCGCCCTATCCAGTGTCCGCGTAACGCCCTACGCACGATGTCGTTTCGGTGACGGGTACGCCACAGGATCTCGCTGGCTTAGCGGACGCCGCAACGCGCCCGACTATTGCACTACGTCACCTCGATGGAGATCGGCGTCATTACCAACCCCAACAGCCGGAAGAACCGCAACCGCCCCGACCGGGCAGAGCGGCTTCAGGCCATCGTCGGGGACATCGGCGAAGTCCGGCAGACGACGTCGATCGAATCGATCAAGCCGGTGCTCCGCGAGTTCCTCCGCAAGCGTGCGCGGTACTGGGTCGCCGACGGCGGCGACGGCGCGCTCCACTGGATGCTCCGCATGGGCATGGAGGTCCTGCAGGAGGAGGAGTTCGTCGGTCAGTCGATCTCGCTGCCGACCACGCTTCCGACCAAGGGCGGCACGATCGACTTCGTCGCCAACAATGTCGGCATCCAGGGTGACGCCGAAGGCATCCTCACGACGCTCCGCAAGTCGATCGCTGGCGGTGGACGCATCCAGGAGACCGAGGTCGACTCGATGGTGATCGACGGCGTCCAGCTCGTCGACGGCGTGGAGGTTCCGTTCCGCACCTACGGGTTTGCGTCGGCGATCGGTGGCGTCGGCCAGCGGTTCTACTCGAAGTACTACGCCGACGCGGATCCCAACCCGCGCACGATCGTGAAGGTCGTCGCCAACGCGGTCGCGACCGCGCCGATCGCGTACTCGCCGCTCGGCAAGCTGCCGCTTCCCGCGTGGAAGAACTACGCGCGCGAGGTGTTCGATCCGACGCCGTGCAAGATCACGCTCGACGGCATGCGCCTTCCGGGCGATCGCTACACCGGCGTGCACCTCGCGTCGATGTCGATCAACCTCGGCAACCTGCTCCGGTTCTTCGGCAAGGCGGACTCGCCCGGCCTGATGAACGCGCTGGTCGGTACGCCGTCGCCATGGGGCATCATCCGCAACCTGCCGCGGATGGCGCGTGGCGAGGAGATGCGCGGTCGCGACATCCTCGACCGGCCGTGCCGCGAGATGACCGTCGAGACGTTGGCCGGCGAGGAGTTGCTCGCGCCGATCATCGACGGCGAGTTCTATCGCGACGTCACGCGACTGACGTTCCGCATCGGACCGCGCGTGCGGATCCCCAAGGTGATCGCTCCCAAGATCGCCGCCGCGGCGTAGAGGTCCTGGGCTTCGGGCGCCCGCTCGCGACGTCTATTTCTTCTTGCAGCTCACGGTCGCCGGCCCTCCGCCGGTGGCCTTGCACTGCATGCCGCGTTTGCAGCGCGCGGCGCGGCATGCCGCCTTCTTGTTCTTGAAGCAGCGGCGGCCGAGCACGTAGAAGCAATCGTTGCGGTTGCCGGAGTAGCTCCACGTGCCCCAGCGGTGGGAGTTCTTGTCGAGCTCTCCCCGCGCCTTGGCATCGCGTAACTGTTTCTCGCGCGCGGTCGTCGGCTCACCCTCGCCGGCCGACTTCTTCGAAGAGCCACCGCAGGCGAACAGGAAGGCGGCGAGGACAACGAGAACCCCGAAACGGCGCGACAGCGACATCCGTCCAGATCATGCCATAGTCCCGGCGTGTCCGATGACGACCGGGCCGTGATGGAGCGGTTGGCAGCACTCGAGGCCGAGGTCAAGGCCGACGCCGAGGCGGCCCGAGACAGAAAGCAAGCCGCGCTGGCAAAGGTCCGAGAGCAGCGCGCCAAGCAACTCGAGGAGCGCGACGAGCTACGCCAGCGACAGACGGCCCTGGTGTCCAAGCGTTCGAAGCGGCCCACCCGTGACGAGGACGACGATGATGACGACAGCGGGTTCGCCAGCACGCTCGCCCTCGCCAAGCGGGCCGAGGGCGTGCGCAGCGAGCTCGCGAAGCAACCCAAGGCGGGCGAGAAGTCGTGGGTCAAGTCGGGCGTCGCATCGATGTTGCTCGGACCACTGGGCTGGCTCTACGCGGGCTCGTTGCGCGAGGCGATTCCGGCGTCCGCCGCGTGGCTGGCGTTCGGCGCGCTCGCGAGCAAGATCATCCCGTTGTTCCTGCTGATGCCAGTGATGCTCGTCGTGATGCCGCTGTCGGGAATCGCGGGCGTGGTCTACGCGCTCCAGTACAACCGCAAGGGAAGTCGGCAACGGCTGTTCGGCAAGGACAAGGGCAAGACCAAGGACCCCAAGAAGCTGCCCCCGGGTACGTGAGCCAGCTCCCGTGTGGGAAGTCTAACGGTGCCCTTACTGGCCGGTGTGAGCTAACAGGCTGTTCCATCCGTTGTCGTCGGTCACGATGAGCGGGTGAGGCTGTCACCACTGATCGCGACCGTCATCGCTCTCACCAGCATCGCCCGCGCCGAGAGTCCGAAGCCGCAGGCACCACGCATCAAGGTCGCGATCGTCCCCGGTATCGCCGTCAACATCGACTCCGCCCGCGTCGATACGTTGGCGCAGGATCTCGCCGAGGCGCTGCAATCCGAGCTCGACGTCGACACGGCCGGCGGGCTCGAGGTTCGCCGCAAGCTCCCGGCCGAGGGACTGCCACCCGACTGTTTGACAACACCGGCGTGCGTCGCCGACGTGGCCAAGCGACTCGACGCCGACCAGTTGCTGTTCGTGGTGATGGTCGACTCGACGGGGAGTGGAGCGGTACAGGTCGATAGCAGCTGGGTCGACACGGCGACCGGCACCACGGTGGCGCGACCGGCGATCGACATCCCGTCGACCGCGGAAGCGCATGCTCGATTCATCGCGGCCGCGAAGCTGCTCTTGCCCGACGCGCCGGTGCGGCCCAAGCCGGAGGATGCCAAGCCCGCACCGATCGGCGTGATGTCGGCCGAGGTGCCCCGCCACTTCACGACCGCGAGCTACGCGACCGCCGGAGCGGCCGTGGTCGGCCTCGGCATCGGCATCGGCTTCGGACTCGCGACCCGCAGCAAGTACAACGCGTGCGACAAGCCCGGCGCTTGCGAACAGTCACAACGCGACGCGATCCGGAACCGCGGAATCATCGCCGACACCGGGTTCGTGATCGGGATCGGGGGCCTGGTGGCGACGAGCATCCTGTTCGCGACGTCGGGCAAGGAATCGCGGTTGGTGGTGGCACCGACGACGGATGGGGTCGCACTCGCCACCGTCGGACGGTTCTGATGACGCCCGAACCAGTCGAAGCGCAGACGTTGATCGGGCAGGTCCTCGCCGATCGCTACCGCATCGAGGAGCGCATCGGCGAGGGTGCGATGGGCACCGTCTACAAGGCCCGCCACGTCAAGGTCGGGCGCGCGTTCGCGGTCAAGGTGCTCCACAAGCGGCTCGAGATCGACGCCAAGCTCCTGCAGCGATTCGAGCGCGAAGCGGAGCTCGCGGGACGGCTACGGCACCCCAACGTGATCGGGGTCGTCGATGTCGGCGAGACCCCGGACGGGTCGCGCTACATGGTGATGGACTTCGCCGCCGGCAAGGACCTGGCCGACCTGCTCGGCGAGGCGCCGATGCCTGCCACGCGGATCGTCCACCTGGTGCGGCAGCTGCTCGAGGGCCTGTATCACGCGCACGAGCAGGGCCTGATCCATCGCGACTTCAAGCCGGAGAACGTGATCGTCGAGCGCGACGACCACGGTACGGAGGTCCCGCGGATCGTGGACTTCGGGATCGCCATCCTGCGAGAGGGGGGCGAGGGCACGGACGCGAACGGGCGCCTGACCACCAACGGACTGGTGCTCGGCACGCCGCACTACATGGCGCCCGAGCAAGCGATCGCCGATCCGATCGATCACCGGATCGACCTGTTCGCACTCGGCATCGTGATCTACGAGATGCTGTGCGGAAGGCTGCCATTCGACGGTTCCGGCGCCGAGGTCGCGCGCGCCAACCTGCTGCTCGATCCACCACCGATCGCGGAGCGCGTGCCGATGCTCGAGGTCGATCCGCTGCTCGAGGCGTTGGCCCGCCGTCTGATGGAGAAGAAGCGCGACCGCCGACCGGCGACCGCCAAGGCCGCGCGCGCGCTGCTCGATCAAATCGCCTCGGATCGCGAGGCCGCCGCGGCCGAGCTCGGCGTGGCGCTCGAGATCGCGCGGATGCCGGCGACGACGCAGGAGATGACGCACGCCGAGGCTCCGCCGATCGAGTCGATCGAGTCGATCGAGCCTCGCGAACCCACGCGAAGCGACGACATCGAGACCGTGGCGGAGCCCTTGCCCTACGTCACCACCGAATCGGTGGCACCGGTGCGGCGATCTCCGTGGCTGATCCCGGGAGCCATCGTCGCCGTCGCGTTGGTTGTCGCGATCGTGGTGCTCGTCGCGCGCGGTGGCTCGTCCGCGGACACGCCCACGGTCGTCGATCGAGTCGCGCCACCCGCGGTCGCGCCCGCACCAGCGACGAAACCGACGACGCCCGCGATCGCGTCCCCGGCACCGCACGAACGCGTCCCACCCTCGGTGGGCTCGGCCGAACCGCCGGCCGAACCACCGGCCGAACCGCCGACACCAACGGCGCCGGCCGTCGCACCACCGGTCGCGACGGTCAGGGCTCGCGCGGTCCCCCATCCGGTGCGGCCGCGGATCGAGCACCACGCATCGACCCCGCCACCGATCGCGACGAAGCCGCCGCGGACCCACGTCGAGCCCGCGAAGCATGCCCCACCAACCGTGCTCGATGCCGCCGGGCTGTACCGGCTGTACGTCGCCGTCGGCAAGCACATCGCCACGGTCTCGCGCACGCACGGCAAGGACACGGTCGATACGATCGACGCGCAGTATCGCAGCCTCAAGATCCAGCCGGCGATGGCAACCGAGGATTCGCGACGTACGGCACAGACCACGCTGCGTGCGCTCGACGCCAGGTTGTCGGGGATCGAACGGGGATCGAGGGGCGGATCGAGGGGCAATGATCGACGGTGATCGCGGCCACCGTGAGGTTCCGTGAGACGCGGCTGTCCCGTCGAGTGCCGTCGATATAGTGGGCACATGAACCATCGGCTCAACGCGGCGAGCCTGGTAGTCGGGCTGGCGGCGTCGGGGTGCTCGCTGCTCTACGATCCCGACAAGCTTCCCGCGGCCCCGATCGACGCACCTGCCGATGCTCCGCCGGACATGCCGGTCGACGCCAACCCCGCGCTGCTGACGATCACGTCGGTGGCGCCGCGTGATCTGATCGAAGGTCAGGGCGACGGCGGGAGCCGGCGCGCGCTCGTGGTCGTCCACGGGATGAACATCGTCGCCGGTGCCACGGTCGCGATCACGGCGCACGACGGCGAGACCGCGACGCCGATGCTCGAGATCGATAACGACGCGGTCGAGGTGGCATCCGACGGCGCGACGCTGGTGGTCCCGGTGAAGGTCGCGGTCGACGGCAACCTCGGGCCGTCGGCGACGGTCGCCTCGATCCGGCTCGACGTCGCGGTGACCCAGGACGCGCCCGGTGGCCCGGTCACGCAGTCGCTCACCGCGCTCGACGATCCGGCCCCGGATAGCCCGGTGCTGACGCTACAGGGACTCGACGAGCTGAGCGGATCGCCATCGCTCGCGACCGACGTGACCCATCGGTTCTCCAAGATCGACGTCGACACGATCACCGCGGCCGATAACACCCAGCCTCTGATCGTGGAGTCGACATCGTCGATCACGGTCGCCAACGTGATCGCCGTCAATGCCTCCGACAACACCCCCGGTCCGGGGGGCGGTACAGGTGGCCTCGGCGGATCCGGCGCCGTCGGCTCCCCCGGCAACGACGGCGGTGGTCCCGGGCACGGCATCCACGACGGCGGCGGCGGTGGTTTCGGCACCGCCGGCACCGTCGCACCCACCGGCGGTGGCGCCGGGGGATCCTCGGTCGGCAAGGCTTCGTTGCCGACGCTCGTCAGCCCGAACGTCAGCAGCGGCGGCGCCGGGAACAAGGGCACGCTCCTCAACATCCGGGGCGGTAACGGTGGCGGTGGTGGCGGCATGATCGCGCTCACCGCGGCAGGCGATCTGACGTTCGCGGCGATCGAGGCCAAGGGCGGCGATGGCACCACCGGGAGCAACACCACCGGTGGCGGTGGCTCGGGCGGCGCCGTGCTCGTCCGTGGTGCCACGATCACGATCACCGGTGCCGGCATCACGGCCACCGGTGGAACCGGCGGGGGAGCGGGCGGGAACGGAGGCGACGGTCGGGTCCGGTTCGATGCCGCGGCAGAGGCGACCACGATCACCTCGACGCCTGCGGCGGGATACCGCGGCCCGATGGCGGATGCGGCGACGCCGCTGATCGTGCGCACGCCGATGCCGAAGATCACGTTCGACGGATCGCCCGGCGCGTTCTCGTACGTCCTCGAGGATGAAACAGGCACCAACACGAAGGGACCGTTCGCCCTCACGATGCCGAGCGGCGGCAAGCTCGGGGTGATGGTTCAGCCGCTGTTCGTCGGGATCAACCACCTGTGCGTGCTCGTCACCGACGCGCAGACCGCGGACGAAGGTCGGAACTGCATCTCGGTCGCGTTCGTGCCGTAGCCATCTCGCGATTGCCAGGACGTGCCGGTTCATCACCGTGGGCTCACGGTGGGAACGGTTCTCGCGACGACAACCGCGGTGACAATGGTTCCATGCGAACGTTCGCCATCGTCGTCGGAATGCTGGTATCCGCACCGGTCGCCGCGCAGCCTGCACCGACAACGACAACGACACCGCCCCAGCCACCACAGCCCCAGCAGCCCCAGCAGCCCCAGCCCCAGCAGCCCCAGCCACAGCCACAGCAGCCACCGCCACAGCAGCCCCAGCCCCAGCAGCCCCAGCCCCAGCAGCCCCAGCCACAGCCCCAGCAGCCGCCGCCCTATCCGCAGCCCTATCCGCCACCGGCGCCGTATCCACCACCACGACCGAGCTATCCACCACCGGCGCCGTACGCGACCCCGAAGACCGAGTCGCGCGTTCACGATGGCGAGGTGATCGGTGACTTCGCGGCCGTCGGCACGCTCGCCGCGGTCGACATCATCATCCGGCAAGACATCCAGGACGGCTCGACGGGGACGTTGATCCTGCTCGCGGGGCTCGCCGGAGGTGCCGGGACCGGCTGGCTCCTCGCCGATCGCTATCACCTCGACGGCGGCTCGGCACACGCCACCACGATCGGGCTGATCGCGGGCGCGGCCAACGCCGCCCTGTTGATCGAGCCAACCGGGACCTCGGACTCCCAGGATGTCGTGGGCCTCCTGTTTCTCGGCAGTGCCCTCGGTGCGACCGGTGGTTTCGTCTACGGCCAGAAGGCTGACCTGACCGACGGCCAGGCCACGTTCGTGCTCGACGCGATCCTCCTGGGATCGGGCACCGCCGCACTCACCGCGATCGCCGGAAGCCGCGACGGACAGTTCGGCGGATTCGAGAACAGCACGCTCGCGATCGGCCTCGATGCCGGGCTGGTCGGGGGCGCGCTGATCGCGCCGAAGCTCGACTGGTCGAAGAAGCGCGCGCGGCAGGTACTGGCGGCCACGGTGCTGGGAGCGCTGGTCGGAGGCGCCGCACCGGGACTCGTCACCCGTCGCGAGGACGGCGAGGACTACAACGGGGACCTCATCGCCGGCTGCATGACCGCGGGCATGTGGGGTGGGTTCGCCCTGGGGGTGGTGTTGACGCGGAATGAGGCACCCGTCACCCGCCCCAACCCCCCGACTGGAGCGACACCGGTCACGGCCCTGGCACCGTGGGTGGGAAAACCCGGACAGATCGGAGTCATGGCATCCGGTAGCTGGTAGCTGCGGCTTGCGCGTACGGCGTCGCCGGGCGATCGTCTTCGGGGATGGGCAACTGCCTCCTGTGTTCCTCACCGCGATCGATCGGCGTTCTGTGCACGGCACACGGCGTCGCCATCGCATCGCCCGGGATCACGAGCGAGCAGCTGTTCTCGCGGGTCCAGAGCGCTTCCGCGTCGCTGGTCGATGCCTGGGGCGTGGCCCACGCGATCGCGCCCGGCAGCACGGTCGGTCGTGACCCGAAGGTCGACATGGCCGTGCTCCACGCGTCCGTATCGAGCGTCCATGCGGTGCTCGAGCGAGATGGCAGCACGTGGAGAGTGATCGACAAGTCGAGCCGCAACGGCACCGAGGTCGACGGAGCACGGGTGACCGAGCAGGAGCTCGGCAGCGGCGCCACGCTGCGATTCGGCGACGTCCGCATGTACTTCTGGCCCGAAGCACTCCCCAAGATCGATCCGCCACGCGGATCGGGCCGCACGGCACCGACGCGCCGCGACGAGCTCGTGTTCAGCGCCAAGGTCACCACGCCGCGCGGACACATGCTCGATCTGCGGCAGCGCGTCGACGGTGGCGTGCTGCGAATCGCCGACTCGTCGATCGAGCTCGCCGCGATGGAGTTCGGGCTGCTGCAGCTGCTCGTCGAGCGCCGCCGCGCGGTCGACGACGCCGAGCTCGCATACATCGCGTGGCACGAGATCGCCGACGCGCTGTCGTTTCGATCGGTGCAGGCCGATAGCGAGAACGTGCGCGAGCTCGTTCACCGCGTGCGCCGCAAGCTCGCCACCGTGCAGGCAGAGGACCTGATCGAGAGCAAACGCGGAGTCGGCTATCGACTCGCAGGGGAGCCCGGATGATGAAGCAACTGGTTGCGGCGATCACGATCGCCACGTTCACCGGGTGCGCGACGCTGTTCGCTGGCCCATCGACCGTCCCCGTGGTGACCAACCCGCCCGGTGCATACGTCTACGTCAACGGTCAGCCCGTGGGACAGACGCCGACCGCGATCGATCTCGATCCCGATCAGCCCGGCAATATCCAGATCTACCTCCCCGGGTTCCAGCCCGTGCAGATGTGGCGACAGCGCAGCATCAGCGGCTGGTTCTGGCTCAACATCCTGGTGTGGCCCGGATTCATCGTCGATCTCGCGACCGGCAACTACCACACCTACGATGACTCCGGGATCGCGATCGGGCTGACGCCGACGCAGGCTCCGCCGCCGAACTGGTATCAAGAGCCGCCAGACTACCAGCAGCCGACGCCGCCGCCCGCACCGGGGCCGATCACTCCCGGTCAACCGGCACCGGCACCGATCACGCCCGGCGCACCGGGTCCGGGTCCCGCGGCTCCGTAGCGCCGACCGAACGGCGTATGCTCGTCGTCGAGATGACGAGCGAGCACGACCCTCTGAGGACGCAGCGTCGAGGGAAACCGTTGTCGGCGCGTCGGCGCCGCGTGTGGTGGGGACGCCGCCTGCGCCGGCTCGGCCTGGCGTGGCAGAACGCGCTCGAGATCGCGCGCGCCGGACGGCTAACCGCACCCTACGGTGCGCCGTTCGAGATCGTCCACGAGGAACGCATCTATCGGCTGCGCCGCTACCAGCGCACGCTCGAGACCGGCGTGGTGCCGGTAAAAGCACCGCTGCTTCTCGTGCCGCCGCTGATGGTCGCCTCGGAGGTCTACGACATCTCCCCCGACGTCAGCGCGGTGGCGTTCCTCGAGCGCCAGGGCGTCGACGTGTGGCTGGTCGACTTCGGCGCACCCGAGCGCGAGGAGGGCGGCATGAGCCGCACGCTCGACGATCACGTACGCGCCGTCGCGGAGGCGGTCGAGCGCGTACGCGCCGCGACCGGCGAGGACGTCCACCTCGCCGGGTACTCGCAGGGCGGGATGTTCTGCTACCAGGCGGCCGCGTTCCGGCGTGGCAAGGACCTGGCTTCCGTGATCGCGATGGGCAGCCCGGTCGATCTTCACCGCACGGTGCGGCTCGGCGAGGACACCACCGAGCGACTGGTCGCCGGTTTGCGCGCCGTACTCGAGTGGCCGCTGTCGCGTATCGAGGGTCTCCCCGGGATGTTCACGTCGACGGGGTTCAAGCTGCTGAGCGCGCGCAAGGAGGTCAAGCAGATCGTCGACTTCGTGCGCAACCTGCACGACCGCCAGGCACTCGAGAAGCGAGAGGCCAAGCGACTGTTCCTCGGCGGCGAGGGCTTCGTGGCGTGGCCGGGGCCCGCGTTTCGCAAGTTCGTCGACGAGCTGATCGTCGGCAACCGCATGCAGTCGGGCGGCTTCGTGATCGACGGTCACACGGTCACGCTCGCCGACATCACGTGCCCGATCCTGTACTTCGTCGGGAGTCGCGACGAGATGGGCCGCCCGCCCGCGGTGCGCGGCATCCGGCGGGCCGCACCGCGCGCCGAGCAGATGTTCGAGGTGCCGGTCAAGGCGGGACACTTCGGACTGGTGGTCGGCTCGACCGCACTGTCGGTGACGTGGCCGTCGGTGGTGAGCTGGATGCGGTGGCGCGAAGATGCGGGCGACGCTCCTCAGCACGCGTTCGATGTCCGCGCGGGAGTCGTGCCGGATCCGTTCGCCAGGCAGGCCGAGCAGATCGCGAGCGACGACGACGATGTCGACGATGGCGATCGCGACACCGCCGGTGGGTTCGATCTCGAGCTCGCGCGCGAGTTGGTCGAGAAGACCGCGCGCGCCGCCATCGAGCGCGTCGCCGAGCTGTCGGAAGACCTCGGGGCCTACCTCGACAACGCACGGTGGCAGCTGCCGCGCCTCAACAAGCTCCGCAACCTGCAGGACGACTCGCTGATCTCGCTCGGGCGCACGCTCTCGGAGCAGGCGAGGACGATCGGAGATCGCACGTTCTTCCTGTTCCGCGGGCGAGCGTTCTCGTACGCCGATGCCAACAAGCGTGTCGACGCCGTGGTCCGCGGGCTGATCGTCTCGGGGATCGAGCCCGGACAGCGGGTCGCCGTGATGATGAAGTCGCGTCCGAGCCACCTGTCGGTGGTGACCGCGATCAACCGGTTGGGCGCGGTCGCCGTGCTGCTGTCACCCGACACCGCCGACGACATGATCGCGCGCTGCTTCGAGCTCGGCGAGGCCGAGATCGCGATCGTCGATCCCGATTCGGCGGCTCGCGTGCGAGGCGCGATCCAGGGCAAGCGCATCCTCGTTCTCGGTGGGGTCGGCGAGGTGCCGTGGACGCCGGGACAGGCGCGAGAGCTCCCGTCCGACGTCACCGATCTCGAGGCGATCGATCCCGACGCCGTCGTGGTACCGAGCTGGTACAAGCCGGACGCCGGTCGCGCGCGTGACCTCGCGATGGTGTTCGTGTCGTCGGGCCGGCACGAACCTCCCCGCGCCGTGCGGATCACGAACCGGCGGTGGGCGTTCTCGGCGCTCGGCGCGGCGGCCGCCGCCACGCTGACCACGCGCGACACGGTGTACTGCTGTCTGCCGCTACATCACCCGTCGGGTACGTTGGTCGCGACCGGTAGCGCGCTGGTCGGCGGCGCGCGACTGGCGCTTGCCAGCACGTTCGAGCCCGAACCGTTCTGGGACGAGATCCGGCGCTACGGCGCCAGCGTCGTCTACTACGCCGGCGAGATGTGCCGGAAGCTGGTCGATGCCGCGCCGGTGCTCGGCGAGAACAACAACCCGGTGCGGCTGTTCGCCGGCAGCGGGATGCGCCGCGACGTGTGGCGCCGGCTGGTCGAGCGGTTCGGTCCGGTCGGCGTGCTCGAGCTGTACGCCTCGACGGAGGCCAACGCGATCCTCGCCAACGCGCGCGGCACGAAGATCGGCTCGGTCGGACGACCGTTGCCGTTCTCCCCCGACGTCGCGCTCGTCGCGTGGACGTTCGAAGGCGATCGCGATCGCCGGCCGTCTGCACGCGGCGCGCAACACGACGGCGGGTTCGTGCGCGACGGAGCCGGGCATCTGATCCGGGCGCGGCTCGACGAACCCGGCATGCTGGTCGCGAAGCTCTCGGAGTCGCGTGCAGACATCGCGCACATCGATCCACGACGCCTGCTCCGCGATGCGTTCGAGCCCGGCGATCTGTGGTTCGTCACCGGCGACTTCTTCGAGGTCGACGTCGAGGGCGACTACTGGTTCGTCGATCGCCAGGGTCAGATGATCGACACCAACCTCGGCGCGGTCGCTTCGACGCGGATCGAGGACGCGATCTACCGCGTTCCGGGTATCGCCCTGTGTGCCGCCGGACCGGTGCCCGATCCGGATCACCCCGGATACGAGCACGCGGTCGCCGCGATCCAGCTCCACCCCGATCACGAGCTCGACCTCGCCGCGGTGTCCGAGGCGGTCGCCACGCTGCCCGAGTACGCGCGGCCGCGGCGGCTGCGAGTGGTCGACGCGATCCCGCTCACCGACGGGTTCCGGCCGATCAAGCGCGGGTTACCGGCGATGGTGGCCGAGCGCGAAGATGCGTACATGTGGGATCCACGCGCGCAGCGCTACCACACCGCTCTCGAAGCCGTTCGCGCGTCGTGACGATCGAGAGGTTTGGGTGAGGCGACCGAGAGCCGCATTGATCCACGTCTTGTCGGAACGCAGGCTGGGGTCATGGTGGGAGTCCCCGTGCGCGAGACATCGGTCGAGCCACCCTGGGGTGCCACGCTCTCGCGTCTGTTCGCCGAGCGCGCGACTGGTCGGCTGACCGTCACCTCCGGCGCCGACGACACGCGCCAGTACGTGATCTGGATGCGCGACGGCAGGATCGTCGGTGCCGAATCGCCGCTCGCGGCCGACGCAGCCGTGCGCGTCGCCCGGATCGCCAACCTGATCACGCCGCGCCAGGTTGGTGACGTCGTGCGACGGAAGATCCACGAGCCCGATCGTGATCCGGTCGAGCTGATCGCGGAGCTCGCGAAGCTGTCGGCCGAGAACGTGCTCGAGCTGCGACGGCGGATCATCATCCAGCGTGCCGGGCGGACGTTCTCGCTCGAACATCCGGCCCACCGGCTCGACACGGACGCCGAACCTCCCGAGGCAGGAGCGAGCGCGGCCGACCCGCGCACGGTGATCTATCAGGGTGCCCGCCTCAACTTGTCCGAGGAACGGCTCGTCCATGACACGTCCCGGTACGGTGCCTGGTTCCGGGTCTCCGAGGATCTCGATGCCGAGGTGTTCGGCTTCGGCAGAGACGAACGCTCTGTCCTCGCATGTCTCCGTGGAGGCGCGACGCTGACCGAGCTCGAGACGTGTGCCGCCGGCATCGATTCCCGGCTGGTTCGCGCAGTGGTCTACGCCTTGTCGACGACCAGCACCTGCGAGACCCGCTTCGACGTACCGTCCAGCCCGGGGTTCTTCGACGACATCGTCCCCCCCGAGCAGGTCGATCGCGGCACCAGCGCCCCCGAGTTGCCGGTTCCGAAGGGGTACGAGGAGGATCTGCCCCGACCCGCCATCAACCGCCCCCTCGATCTGATCGGCGCCGTGCTCGACGAACGCTACGTGATCGAGCGCGAGCTCGGACGTGGCCTGACCGGCGTGGTCTACCAGGCCCACCACACGAAGTTCGATCGGCTATTTGTCGTCAAGGTCCTGCACCGCCACTTCGCGTCGAAACCGCGCGCACGACGCCGGTTCGGGCGCGAGGTCGAGCTGACCGCCGGGTTGCGGCACCCCAACCTGATCGGGGTGATCGACGTCGGCACCGTGCGCAGCCTGCCGTACATCGCGATGGAGCACGCCGAGGGCTCGAGCCTCGACCAGCTGCTGGGCTGCCCGTGGCCCGCCGAACGTGCGATCGCGCTGATCCGGCCGCTGCTCGGTGCACTCCAGCACGCACACGGGCGCGGCGTCGTGCACCGCGATCTCAAACCCGCCAACGTGATCGTGGAACAGACACCGGACGAAGACATCCCGCGAATCGTCGACTTCGGGATCGCGATCGTGCGCGAGCCCGACGACAGCGATCGGCTCACCACGGCCGGAGTCGTGCTCGGCACGCCGGACTACATGGCGCCCGAGCTCGCCGCGGGCAAGGTCGATCACCGCACCGACCTGTTCGCGCTCGGAGTGATCTTCTACGAGCTGCTCACCGGCGTGCGGCCGTTCGAAGGCTCGGGTGTCGATGTCGCCACGTCCATGGCTCGCGAGGCCGTGCCCGCGATGCGCGATCGCGCGCCCGGAGTCGACGTCGATCCGCTGCTCGAGGCGCTGACGCGCACGCTGCTGTCTCGCAACCCCGAAGACCGCCCCGCCGATGCCCAGGAGGTCCGCCGGTTGCTCGACCTGATCGAGAAGGATCGGAAAACAGCGTCGGTCGCCCTCGGCGTTCCGTTGACGACCCCCGACGCTGCCGAGGGTCCTCGCGAGTGCCGCACCGAACTGATGTGGCAGCTCGAGAAGCCGTCGAATCCCCGCGACACGCACACCGCGAAGGGCGTGCCGCTCGGGTTCGAGCCACTCCCCGCTCCTCCCGGCGATCCCGAGCCCTCCCCGACGCTGCGGGACGCACGAGATCCAGACGATCACGATCCGGACGAGGATCGTGATCCCGACGAGGATCGTGCCCCGGACGAACCCCACGTCGAAGCAGCCGATGCCGCGGCCGGACCCGATGCCGGGTGCGCGACCCGCGAACGCGCGCGTTCGACCGAGTTGGTCCCGCCGATCCGCTCGCGCCGCCCGATCGTCGTGGCGGCGCTGGTCTTCGCGCTCGCGGTCGTCGCCATCGTGGTGCTCTCCACCGCCGGCAGCGACCCGGATCCCGACGCGGTCTCGCCGTCTTCCCAGATTTCACCGGTTCCCTCACGGCAGCCCTCCACGCCAACACCGCCGACCTCGCTCCCACCCACGCCGCTCCCGAATCCCGCACCGGCGAGGACGCCTACCGAGCTCACCCACGTCACGTACGCCCCTCCGTCGACACCAGCGTCGGCGTCGATCGCCCCCGCCGATACAGCGACCGATGCCCCCGCGCCCGATGCCACACCATCCTCGGCTTCCCCCGCATCCGCGCGTGCGCTCGCCGACCTCTACGTCGCGGTCGGTGGCGAGCTCCGCGACCTCCGTCGAGAGCTCGGAGTCCACCGGACCTCCGAGCTCTGGCGCCGTTATCGCCGCGTCCGGCTCGACTCCGCGATGATCACGGCGTCCCGTCGCACGAACACGATCGCCACCTTGTCCGCGATCCGGCGCGACGCGATCGCATTGCGCGCATCGAACCTGCAGCCTCCGTCACACGAGACGCGCGAGTGACGTCACGGCGACGCCACGATCATCAGCCACTCGAAGTGGGCCGACGTGCTACGTGCGAACACGCCGATCCGGTTCGGCGTCGACAGCAGCGTCGACGTGGTGGTCAGCGGGATGATGATCTGCGACGACGCGCACTCGTACGCTCCGGCGTGCTCTCGCATGCGGAAGTCGGCGGTGGTGCCGAGCGAGGCATCGCAGTCCTTCGCGGCGAGTGCGAGCGTGGCGCGGTTGTCCGCGATCGCGACCACCTCCTGGTTCGACGGGTTGATGCCGAACACGCACATCGTCCCGTCGCGGGTGTCCTTGTGGTACTGGGTCACCACGCCGATCGGGCGCGCCACCAGATCGCCGAAGTACTCGTCGGGGGTCACCCGAGTCGACACGTAGTGCGTGGGGGCGTCCGGCACGACGTAGGTGACGGCACTCTCCTCGTCGAGCGACGACGTCACCCGGGCCGTACCATCGAACGTCCACGTGCCGTCGATCTGTGCACCGCCCGGGGTCGCGTCGAAGCCGTCGAACAGCACGATCTCGTCTCCCGGAACATCGGGCGAGGGATCGCAGTTTCCGCTGACGCCGTCGTCATCGGGATCGGTGGGCGGCACGGTGTCGACGAACGGAGGGCACGGATCGCACGCATCGCCGAGCGCGTCGTGATCCTCGTTTTCCTGCCCGGGGTTGGCGACCTCGACGCAGTTGTCGATGTCGTCGGAGATGCCGTCGTTGTCGCGATCGGCGAACGGCGGAGCATCGTCCCCGGCCTGCGCGACCGGATCGAAGTCGACGCGACCGCAAGCCGCGAGACCGAGGACGAAGAACAGGCACCGCTGCATGTCGCAACGATCATACGCGCCACTACCAAACGTTGCTCATTCGATCCCGCTCCCACCCATGTAACCGCGCGCCGCACCGTGTCGTGAACGGTTCGCACGCACGACCCATTGCATCGGCACTGGCAATGGCCGACGCTTTCCTCCGCAGTTTCGGAGTACCCAGGTGACAAACGAGCGTGAGTCGGCGGATGGTGAAACGGAGGGGAGCCGAACCCGACGTCTGCTAGGGGAGATCCAGGCGCTCGCACACATCGGCGTGTGGGAGTGGGACCTCACCACGAACGAGCTCCACTGGTCCGACGAGCTCTACCAGATCCTCGGACTCGCGCCGCGCGAGGTACCGGCCGCCTTCGAGACCTGGCTCGACCGCGTGCATCCCGAGGATCTCACCCAGGTCAAGAGCTACTTCTCGCGCATCCGTCGCGATCGCTCGCCGATCTCGCTCGAGTACCGGGTCGTACGCGGTAACAGCACGCGCACCATCCAGGGCCGCGGTCGCGTCACCGAGGACGCCAACGGTCACGTACGTATCACCGGCGTCGATCAGGACATCACCGACACCAAGGAGCTGGCGACCCGGCTGGTGTTCACGGACCGCATGATCGCGATCGGCACCCTCGCCGGCGGTGTCGCCCACGAGATCAACAACCCGCTCGCGGTGATCGCGACCAACCTCGAGATGCTCGCCGAGCGCGATCCGGACTCGACGATCGGCGAGGCGCTCCAGGCGGTGGATCGGATCCGCCGGATCGTGCGCGGACTGGTCGCGTTCTCGCGCGCCGACGAGAACCTCCGCAGTCCGATCGACGTCGAGCGCGTGCTCGAGCTCGCCATCAACATGACGGGCAACGAGATCCGGCACTCGGCGAAGCTGATCAAGCGTTACGGCGGGGTCCCGCTGGTCGATGCAAACGAGGCTCGTCTCGGGCACGTGTTCATCAACCTGCTCATCAACGCGGCCGAGGCGATCGAGCCCGGCCACGCCAAGGACAACGAGATCGAGATCACGACGTCCACCGACTCCGCGGGCTGGGTCGTGATCAAGGTTCGCGATAGCGGCATTGGAATCGATCGCGGCATCCAGAGTCGGGTATTCGATCCGTTCTTCACCACCAAGCCGATCGGCAAGGGCACCGGTCTCGGGCTCTCGATCTGTCACGGCATCGTGCGATCGCTCGGTGGCGACATCGCGGTGTCGAGCGATGCCGGCAAGGGCACCACGTTCACGGTCACCCTACCTCCCGCACTCGACAACCGCGCACCTGCTCCACCGCCTTCCAGCGATCACGTCGCGGTCATCGATCAGAGAGGGCGCGTGATGCTGATCGATGACGAGGTGCTGTTCGCCAACTCGCTACGGCGGTTGCTCGCTCACGAGCACGAGGTCACCGTGGTCAACAACGGTCGCGACGCGATCGCCCGGTTCCGCGACGGCGAGCAATTCGACGTCATCATCTGCGATCTGATGATGCCGGACGTCACCGGAGCCGACGTGTTCCGTACGCTCGAGGACATCGCCCCGGCCCAGGCCGAACGTGTCATTTTCTTGACGGGAGGGGCTTTCAGCCCGACTTCTCAGGAGTTTCTCGCCAGTGTACCCAATCGCTGCTTCGAGAAGCCGTGCGACTTGCAGACCTTGCGCGCCGTGATTCGCGAGTACGTGGCCCGTCGAACCTGACTGATCCGGCCGGTTGATTTCACGCGCCTCGATGCGGGTGCCGCGGTATAAGCGCGCCCGATGTTCGACACCGCCGTCGGGAACGACAAGCACGGTGGGCGGGTCAGGGTGTTGGTAGTTGATGACGATGAGCTCCAGTTGCGGGCGCTGAGACGCGTCGCGCGCGATCACGAGACCATCGAGCTGGATACCTTCGACAACGCGATCGATGCGTTGCTCGCGGTCGGGACCACCGTGCCCGACCTCGTCGTCCTGGACGTGTTCATGCCGGGTCTCGACGGGATCGAGGCCTGCCGGCGGATCAAGGCCAACCCGCAGACCCGCCACGTCGACGTCGTCCTCGCGAGCGCGACGATGACCCGCGATCTCGAGGCCGCCGCGCTCGCCGCCGGTGCCAAGGCGGCGATCACGAAGCCGGTCGAGCTGTCCACGCTCGTCGCGCCTGCCCCGACCGTCGCGGTCGTTCCCCTGCCGGTGCCGGCCGCCCCGATCGAGGAGCCCACGCTGCGCGGTGCCGATCTGCTGGTGTCGATGCTCGGCGAGGCCGGCGTCGAGGTCGTGTTCGGGTTGCCCGGTGGCGCGATCTCGCCAGTCCACGACGCGCTCCTCGATAGCGGCATGCGCGTCGTCACCACGCGCCACGAGAGCGGGGCGATGTTCGCCGCCGCCTCCTACGCGCGCGCGACCGGCAAGCTCGCCGTGGTGGCCGTGACCTCCGGCCCGGGCGTGCTCAACGCGATGACCGGCCTCGCCAGCGCGTGGTGTGATGGCGTCCCGGTGCTGCTCCTCGTCGGCGAGGTTCCTCGTCCGGCACACGGCAAGGGCGTGCTCCAGGACGGTTCCGCCCACGGGCTCCAGATCGTCGAGATGGCCCGTTACGTCGCCAAGCTCGCGGTCGAGGTCCCGCGCCCGAGCACGCTTCCTCACTTGCTCCGTCGCGCGATCACCACCGCGCTATCGGGACGCCGCGGGCCGGTCGTCATGACCCTACCGATGGACGTCACCACCGCACAGATCGCCCGCCCGCATACCGGCGGCACGGTGACGATGGGCGGGATGGTGGAGCCGGAGATCCTCGACGAGCTCGTCGCGCTCCTGCGCGGTGCCCAGCGCCCGCTGCTGCTCGCGGGCAACGGCGTGCGTGGTGACCGCGCCCCCGAGCGACTGCGCCGCGTCGCCGAACGGCTGCAGTGTCCGGTCGCCACCACCCCGAAGGGCAAGGGCGTGTTTCCCGAGGATCACCCGCTCGCGCTCGGCGTGCTCGGCATGGGTGGCCATCCGTCGGCCCGCGGCTACCTCGAGGGCGTCGACGTCGTCGTCGCGATCGGGACCAGCCTCGGCGATCTCGCCACCGACGGCTTCTCGCCTCACCTGCAGGCCTCGCGCGCGCTCGTCCACGTCGATATCGATGCGCGTCAGATCGGCAAGAGCTACGCACCGACCCACGCCATCGTCGCGTCCGCCGGCGATCTGCTCGGTGGCCTCGCGGACCGCCTCCCGTCCGTCACCGATCGCAGCCCGCTTCATCTCGGTGGCGTGGCGCGTGTCGCGATCCCGTCGTCCGTGCGCTCCAACCGGATCGCGCCCCACGACGCGCTCGCGGAGCTCCAGGCGATCGCTCCGGCCGACGCGATCTACACGGTCGACTCCGGCGATCACTTCCTGTTCGCGGTGCACTACCTCCACGTCACCCAGCCCGACCAGTTCGTCGTGATGACCGGTCTCGGGTCGATGGGCCAGTCGATCGGTGCCGCCGTCGGCGCGCAGCTCGCGCATCCCGACCGCTTCGTCGCCGCGATCTGCGGTGACGGCTGCTTCGCGATGAACGCGTTCGAGATCGCGACCGCCGTCGCCGAGCGTCTGCCGATCCGCGTGCTCGTGTTCAACGACGAGCGCCTCGGGATGGTCGAGAACGGCCACCAGACCGTGTACGGCCGACGTCCCGACTACCCCACCGGACCGCTCGACATCTGCGCGATCGCGGCGGGTCTCGGTGCCACGGCCCTGCGCGTCGAGCGCCTCGGCCAGCTACGCGCTGCCGCCGATGCGATGCGATGGGCTGCCGGACCCGTCGTGGTCGACGTCCGGATCGACCCGCAGATCGCCCTGCCACATCAGGACCGCGTCGCGACGATGGCCCCGGTCGAGGCAACGGCACGGAGACCTCGCCGGTACATGACCAACTGATGGTCGACCTCACCGATCCCGATACCTACGCGGCAGGGATTCCTCACGAGGTGTTCCGCGAGCTCCGGCGTGACGCGCCCGTGTCGCGCCAGACGGATCACCGCCGCCGACCGTACTGGGCGGTCACCCGCTACGACGATGTCATGACCGTGGCGCGCAAGCCCACGGTGTTCTCGTCGTGGCGTGGGGGAGTGTTGCTCGACGACCCACCGCCGGAGTTCCTCGACAAGCTACGAGAGAACATGCTCAATCGCGATCCGCCCGATCACACGCGGATGCGGCGGCTCGTCAACCAAGCGTTCAGCCCGCGCCGGATCGCCGCACTCGAAGCGCGGATCGCCGAGCACGCGCGTGTCCTCGTCGATCGTGCGCTTCCGGCCGGAGCCTGCGACTTCGCCGTCGACATCGCCGGCGAGATGCCGCTGTTCGTGATCTGCGAGATCCTCGGGGTCCCGCTCGCGGATCGCCGCGCGTTGTACGAGCTCACGGCTCGGATGTTCGGCAGCGACATCGTCGATCCCGCCGCCGCCCTGCAAGACGGGATGGCCGCCGCCGAGCAACTCCGCGCGTATGGTGCCGAGCTCGGCCGTCGCAAGGTCGCGGAGCCCGGCGACGACCTCGTCACCGACCTGCTGTCCGCCGAGATCGACGGCCGGAAGCTCACGGATGGCGAATTCCAGGCGTTGTTCATGCTGCTGTTCAACGCCGGTGCCGACACCACGCGCAGCCTGTTGTGTTACGGGCTCGACCTGTTGTTCGATCGCCCCGCCGATCTGCGGCGCCTGCGCGACGATCCCTCGCTGCTCCCCACCGCGATCGAGGAGATGCTGCGGTTCGAGCCTCCGGTGATCCAGTTCCGCCGCACCGCGACCGAAGCCGTGAAGCTCGGGGGCGCCGCGATCTCGGACGGCGATCGCGTCGTCGTGTTCTTCCCGTCGGCCAACCGCGACGAGGCGGTGTTCCCCGATCCCGATCGATTCGACCTCGCTCGAAGCCCGAACCACCACCTCTCCTTCGGCCACGGCAGTCACTTTTGCCTCGGTGCCCCGCTGGCACGGCTCGAGAGCAAGCACGTGTTTCGCGAGGTACTGACACGGCTCGACGACCTCGAACGCACCGCACCTGCCGTTCCTTCGAGGACCAACTTCATCCGCAGCATCCGACACCAACCGATCCGCTACCGCGCACGCTAGAGGTCGAGCGATGACCACTCCTCCCCCCTGCAGCGACTCACCGATCTGGAATGCATGGCTCGGGGCATTTCACGCTCCGACGCTCGCGATCGCCGACGAGCTCGGTGTGTTCGAGGCGCTTCGTGATCGGGCAGCGACCGCCGCGGAGCTCGCCACGACCCTCGCGATCGAAGTCCGGGCAACCGAGACCATCGCTGGTCTCATGGCCTCGCTCGGATTCCTGACCCAGGCCGACGGTCGCTACGTCCTCACGGATGTCGCGCGCACGTACCTGCTGACCGACAGCCCCTATTACTGGGGCGGGCTGCTCCGCCGCATCCGCGACAATCCGCTCGACTGTCGCAAGCTCGTCGATGGGCTCCGGCGGGGCCGCGCCGCGGCGGAAGCACGACTCACCGGAATGTGGCAGGCGCCAAAGCCACCGCCCGAGGCGCTCGTCGCGTTCACACACGCGATGCATGCACACTCGTTCGCACTCGCGATGCGCACGTTGCCGGCTTTCGAAATCGGTCCCACCTCGCGTCTACTCGACGTCGCGGGCGGGTCGGGGAGCTACTCGATCGCCGCGGCCCTCCACCAGCCCCAGCTGCACTGCACGTTGCTCGATTTGCCCGTGGTCTGTGACGTTGCCGCCGAATACGCTCTCCGCCACGGCGTCGGCGACCGCGTCGCGACGGTTGCCGCAGACATGTTCGAGGAGCCGTGGCCGACCGGTCACGACTGCATCCTGCTCAGCGACATCTTCCACGACTGGGACGATGCTGCGTGTGCCAGGCTCGCCGCAAAGGCATACGAGGCACTGCCTCCCGGTGGCCGGGTACTGCTCCACGAGATGCTGCTGTCCGACGACAAGTCGGGCCCCCCAGCCGCGATCGCCTATTCGATGATCATGGTGTTCGTCACGCAGGGGCGGCAGCGATCCGCGCGAGAGATCAGGGAGATACTGACAGGCGCGGGATTCGTCGACCCCACGGTCACGATGACCTCCGGCGGATACGCGATCATCGCCGCGCGCAAGACCTAGCGGGTCCCGAGGAAGCGTCTTTTCGTCCGGCATTGTCGCTAGAATCGTGAAGGTGACGAAGGTCGGGATTCTTGGACTCGGCGTCTACCTACCGCCGGAGGTTCGTCGCAACGATTGGTTTCCTCCAACCGCGGTCGAGCGATGGGCAGAGCTTCGGCGTTCGATGCCAGCACCGGTCTTCCACGGCGAGCGCACCGAAGGAACGGCTCGGGTCATGACTGCGATGGCCGCGCAAGCGCTCGATCCATTCCAGGGCACGATCGAACGAAGAGTCATTCCCGAAGACATGTCCGTCTACGACATGGAGGAGTACGCAGCCAAGGAAGCGATCGAGCGCTCGGGGGTCAACGTGAACGAGATCGATGTGCTGCTCACGTACACGCTCGTTCCTGACTATTGGTTGTCCAACCCGGCTTGCACGCTCCACGACAGATTGGGGCTTCGACGCGAGTGCTTCGCGATGCACACAGATGCGGCCACCTACTCGTTCATGATGCAGCTTTCGCTCGCGGAGTCGTTGATTGCCGCGGGTCGCGCCCGCTTCGCACTCCTCGTGCAATCGTGTGCGGCGACTCGCTTGATCGGCATCGAGGATCCAGGATGCGTGCTGGTCGGAGATGGCGCGGCTGCTGCCGTAGTTGGGCCCGTGGCTTCGGAACGCGGGGTGATCGCGAGCGCTCATTTCACGGACGGCCGCTATCCACGATCCTTGATCGCCGGTGTTCCGGGTGGAAGGTGGTTCGAGGGACGCTCCAGGATGCATATCGGCGATCGCGATCAGATGTACGAGGTCTTCGTTCGCACTGCGGATGTATGCAAGCAGGGAGTCGACGCGGTTCTCGACAAGACCGAAACGTCCCAGTCGGACATCGACTTTCTATGCGTCTACCAGGGAACCCCCTGGCTCGGAGAAGTCGTGCAGGATTACCTCGGTCTCAGGACTGCTCGTACCGTCGAAACGTTCACTCGGTTCGGCTACATCTCTGCCGCGATGATCCCCGCAAACCTGTACTTCGCGGAGAAAGAAGGTGTGCTCGGAAACGGAGATCTAGCCATCCTCACTGGCGGCGGAACTGGCATGACGTACGGCGCGACGCTTCTCAGGTGGGGACGGTGAACGAGGTCTCATGCAAAGTGTTCGAGATCCTCGCGAGTCCGCTTGCGAGGAAAGGAGTCTCGATCGAGGACGTCGTGTCCGGTACGCGCGTGGATGCGGCGACCATCCGCAACAAGAAGCAACGTATCGACTGGAGCGACTACGTAGCCGTGATGCGCAACATCCGACCGCACTTCTCCGATGAGGAGTATCGAGAGATTGGCAGGTCGTACATGCGAACACCGGGCGTACGTTTCGCCTTCGTAATCGCACGACTCGTGTTTTCCCCGATGGACATCTACCGATGGTTCAGCAAACCCCGAGAGGGCGTCGGCAACCAGATGTTCACTTGCATTGTTCCCGGTCATCGCGAGCTTGCAGGCGACAAGATCGAGCTCACGTTGAGCCTCCCGGAGGGCTTCGAGATGTGCAGAGATTTCTTCCTGATCTCCGCCGGGAACATGGAAGAGCTGCCGCGCTTGTTCGGACTACCCCGTGCGGACCTCAAGCTGACCGAGCTACCTCGAGGAGCTCGGATGGACATTACCGTGCCGTTGAAGGTTCCATTCTTCGCACGGATCTGGCGTGTCCTGAGCTGGCCGTTTACGGCACGTGCTGCTGCCCGCGAGCTCCAGGAAGCACACGAGACACTGACCGAGCGATACCACGAGTTGGAAGGCGCCCGTGGACAACTGGAGCGTCAGGCGACGCAGTTACGTACGGCGCACACCGTCAACACGCTCGTCCAACGCGATCTCGATCTCTCACACACGCTCGACACGGTAGTCACGGCGCTCGTCGAGGAAGCCGAGTTCGCGAGCGCGGAGATCGTCCTCGCCGGCGGACGCAAAGCCGGCTACGGAACGACCACCAGCGACCCACTCGAACGCACACTAGAAGCACGCGGCGGACAGTCGCTCGGCGAGTTGATGGTGTGGCCGCGTGAGGGCGCCAACCGCACCGAGCGCGAAGAGCTACTGGCGTTCGTGCTGCCGAGCCTCGCGATGGCGGTCGAGAACGCGCAGTACCGCACCGAGTTGGAGAGCCTGGTCGAGAAGCGAACCGAGGAGTTGCAGAAGGCGCGCGACCAGCTCGCCGGCACGGTCGAACAGCTCCGCGAAGCACAGGGCGCGCGCGAACGGTTCTTCGGCAACATCTCGCACGAGATCCGGACGCCGCTCACGCTGATCATGCTCGCGGCGGCGGACATCGAGTCGCGCGCGGGTGCGACACTCGACCCGCGCTCGAAGCTGGGGTTGTCGTCGGTAACGGACTCGGCACGCAAGCTGGTGCGCCTGGTCGACGAGCTGCTGCTGCTGGCGGCGGGTCAGGAAGGCAAGCTTCAGGCGAACCCGGAACCGACGGCGCTGAGTGCACTGATCGAGCATTTGGTGGCGGCGTGGCAGCCCGCCGCGGAGGCCGCGGGCGTGACGCTGTCGTTGCGACCGGGCGCGGCGGAGCTGGTGGCGAACGTCGATCCGGTAGCGATCGAGCGCGTGGCCACGAACCTGGTGTCGAACGCCGTGAAGTACACGCCACGTGGCGGGGACATCGAGGTCGAGCTCGCCGACGAGCCCGATGGAGTGCGCCTGAGCGTGTTCGACACGGGACCGGGGATCAGCGAGGACCTGGCGGGCCGGTTGTTCGGGCGGTACGAACGCGCGACCAGCGAGTCGCGCAGGATCACCGGCACCGGCCTCGGCCTGTCGCTGGCCAAGCAGCTGGTCGAGGCGCACGGGGGAACGATCGCCGCGCGTCCACGAGGCTCGGGTGGCTGCGAGCTGCGCGTGGTGCTGCCTCCCGATCGCGTCCTGCGCGAGACGGTCAAGCCAGCACCCCCGGTGCTGCGACTCGTGGAAGGCGGGCCGCCGCGGCGAGCGCCGGTTCCCGACGACGTGCGCAGGCCCGCGGGCTTCTCGAAGGGCCGCATCCTGCTCGCCGAGGACGACGTCAAGCTCGCTCACATGGTCGCGGAGCTCCTCGGCGAGGAGTACACCGTGATCGTCGCCAACGACGGGCTCACGGCCGTCGAGCTGGTCAAGAGCGAGCAACCGGAGTTGCTGATCACCGACGTCGACATGCCCGGGATCGACGGTCTCGAGCTGTCGCAGCGGTTCCGCGAGATCACCGGCGACCGGCTCGCGCCGATCATCATCCTGTCGGCGATGCTCGACCTCAAGACGCGCGTCGCCGGCCTCGAGGCGGGCGCCACGGACTACATCACCAAGCCGTTCGATCCGATCGAGCTGCGCGCCCGCATCCGTGCCCAGTTCCGCACGCGCGAGCTCGCCGTGCGGCTTCACCGCGCCGAACAGATGTCTCAACTCGCGGTGCTGACGTCGGGCCTCGCCCACGAGCTCCGCAATCCCGCCAACGGCATCGTCAACGCGCTGGGGCCACTGTCCGAGCTCCTGCCGAGCGAGTTGCTCGAGAACGAGCACCCCGTCGGCCAGCTCGTCGACGTGATCGGCGACTGCGCGCAACAGATCGGAGCCCTTGCCCGCCAGCTGCTCGGGTTCCGTTCCGGCTCGGCGGTCCTCGAGAAACGCGAGGTCGCCCTCGCCGACATCGTCGGTCGTGCGACGTCGTTCGCGAGCGCGGCCCTGAGCGGCGTCGACCTCCGTCTCGACCTCGCGGACGCCCGCGTGTGGTGCGCCCCGCCCCTCCTCACGCAGGTGCTGACCAACCTCGTCGAGAACGCCGGCCACGCCGCGGGCAGAGGTGGTTGGGTGTCGGTCAAGAGCCAGGCCGGGAGTGACCACCTGACCATCGAGGTCGCAGACAGCGGCCCGGGGATTCCCGTCGAGCTCCGCGAACGCGTGTTCGAACCGTTTTTTACTACCAAATCTCCGGGTATCGGCACCGGCCTCGGACTGCCGCTGGCCCGCGACATCATCCACCGTCACGGGGGTGTCCTCGCGATCCGCGAGAGCGAGGGTGGGTGCCGGTTCGTGATCGAGTTGCCCGCCGTTTCCAAAGCTTCTGTCGCCGGCAGCGCGCTATGATGGATTCTCCTCCGATGGTCGCCGCCTCGCCCCCGCTGGTCGTGTACGTCGACGATGAACGCACGAACCGCATCGTGTTCGAGCAGTCGCTGTCGGAGTTCAACGTGCGCACGGTCACCAACGGCCCCGCCGCGCTCGAGCTCCTCGCGAACGAGGATGTCGCCGTCCTGGTCACCGACATGCGGATGCCCGGGATGAACGGCGAGGAGCTGCTGCGGATCACCAAGGAGCGGTTCCCCCAGACCATCCGTATGGTGGTGACCGCGTACTCGGACGTCGACCCGATCCTCCGCGCGATCAACGAGGGTCTGGTCGCCCGCTACATCATCAAGCCGTGGGAGCGCGCCGAGCTGATCCAGGTGCTGCGATGGGCCTGCGAGGCGTGGACGTTCAGCCGTGACTCGGCGGCGCTCCACCGGCGGCTGCTCGAGACCGAGCGCCTCGCCACCCTCGGCAGCATGGCCGGCATGCTGGTCCACGATCTGCGCCAGCCCCTGATCTCGCTGCTCGTCAACATCGGCCACCTCGGCGACCTCGCCCAGTACGCTCCGACGATCGCCAAGGCGATCGAGCAATCGTCCGAGATCTCCGACGAACAGAAGGAGCGCCTGATCGAGTACGTCGACGAGATCGGTCCCGTGACCGACGATCTCAAGACCTCGACCATGCACCTCAACAAGATGATCGACGGGCTTCGCGATCTCAGCCGTCCGCCCGATCAAGCCCACAGCAGCCTGGCCACCGACCCGCTCCCGATCGTTCGCCACGCGATGGGCGTGTGTCGCGAGCTCGCCCTCTCGGTGCGTGCACAGATCGGGTACCAGGGTCCGCGCGACTTGCCGCAGGTCCGCATGCCCGCGACGGAGCTGACCCAGGTCCTGATCAACGTGGTGGCCAACGGCGCGCAGGCAGTCGCCGCGCGTGGCGCCCCCAACGGCAACGTCACGATCCAGGCGCGCTCCGCCGAAGGCATGCTCGAGCTCAAGATCCACGACGACGGTGTTGGCATGGCCCCCGAGGTCCTCAATCGCGCCGGCACGCCGTTCTTCACGACACGGTCCGAGGGCACCGGTCTCGGCATCGCGCAGTGTCAGCGCCTGATCGGCACCGCTGGCGGACGGTTCTCGATCGAGAGCGAGCTCGGTGTGGGCACCACGGTGACGATCATCCTGCCGACCGCCGCCTGAACCGGTCGGGACAACGCGAGAATCTCGGATCCGTGAACACGGACCTCGTCCCGCCGTCATATCGGGCGAGGCATGCCGTCGTCCTGCATCTACGTGGTTTCCGGACTTCCCCGATCGGGGACCTCGATGATGATGAGGATGCTGGCCCAGGGCGGCGCTCCGATCCTGGCCGATGAAGAACGCACCGCGGACTCCGATAACCCGCGCGGTTATTACGAGCTCGAGGCGGTGAAGGGCACCGCGCGCGATGCCTCCTGGGTGTCGCAGGCCTCCGGTCGCGTCGTGAAGGTGATCTCGTCGCTGCTCCCCCACCTCCCAGCGGAGCACGAGTATCGAGTCGTGATGATGCGGCGCAAGCTCGACCAGGTGGTCGCGTCGCAACGCGCGATGCTTGCCCGGATCGCGCCCGATGCCGATCAGGGTGACGACGGGGCACGCCGCGCGTTGGCGGATCACCTCGTCGAGTTCGAGACCTGGCTCGAGACGGCGAAGCACATGCGCGTCCTCGGCGTCAGCTACGAGAGAGTCCTCGCGGAACCGGTTCCGCAGATCGAGCGCATCGTTCAGTTCCTCGAGCTTCCCCTCGATGTCACCGCAATGGCACGCGCTGTCGAACCGGGCCTGCAGCGACAGCGGGGATGATTTGACCACCAAGGATCGGGGACGTATGGTCTGGGGGATCCACGCTAACCCGGCGGCGCGTGCGACCTCGTGCGGGCTGTCGCCCCCCTGGAGGTCTCGATCCGTGATCGGATGTTGTTGTCGTTTTCAGTTTGTTTCGCTGCTCGCGCTCGGTGTCACCATAGCGGGCTGTAACAAGAAATCCGAAGACACGGCGTCACCCGGTCCCGAGACCAAAAGCGGTAGCTCCTCCGATCCGCAAGCTCCCGCGCCGTCGGTTCGCGCGCATCTGATCTCGTATCGCCCGTTGCTCGACGAGGTGTCGCGCGCCGAGCTCGATGCCGGCGGCGAGCTGATCGATTTTGGAACGCCGGCCCAGCACAAGTACACGCGCGGTGCGTGGCGCACCGGTTGGGGCAAGAGCGGGATCGACGATCACACGACGTGGATCGGGCTCAAGTCCAAGCAGGGCTTCCTCGACATGATGCCGGCGGCTGCTCCTCCAACCGCGATCGTGGTACGCGCGCGCTCGAGCACGTCGGGGCAGAGCCTGTCGTTCCACATCGACGGCAAGGAGATCGGTGCCGGCAAGCTGACCAAGGACTGGTCGGTGCTGCGGGTCCCGATCGATGCCGACGCGATCCCTCACGACAAGCGCTTCCGGTTCGAGGTTCGCGCCGGCAAGAAGTCGAGCGGTGGTCCGCGTGCCGAGCTCGACTGGTTGTGGCTCGCCAGCGCCGACGGCGACCCGGCGGTCGGGCCGCGGATCAAGCCGCTCGCGATCGGCGGGGCGACGCGCCGCTCGCTCGCCGCGCCGACGCCGCGCACCTATTCGTTCTACCTGTCGCCCCCGAAGCACGCGAAGCTGGTCGTCGACATCGGGGCGACCAAGAAGGCGAGCTTCGTGGTCTCCGCGACCGCCGACGGCGCGACCAAGAAGGAGTTGCTCCACACCGACGCCGCCGGCAGCTGGAAGGAGCAGGAGATCTCGCTCGCCGACTACGCGGGCAAGGCGATCCGGCTCGACCTCACGACCAGCGATCAAAACGGCGAGGCCGGTTGGGGCGAACCCGAGCTCATGCTCGACACGCCGCCCGAGACACCGAAGGTCGCCGGAGGGGCGCATCCGAAGAACGTGATCTTCTTGCTGATGGATACCGCGCGCGCAGATGCCTACGGCCCGTTCGCCGGTCCCGACCGCGTGGCGACGACGCCCAACTACGACGCGTTCGCCAAGCAAAGCATGGTGTTCACGAGCGCCTACGACAACGAGAACTGGACCAAGCCATCGGTCGCCAGCTACCTGTCGGGGCTCTATCCGTCGACCCACAACACCAAGAAGGACGAGAGCAAGCTCCCGAGCGAGGTCGAGCTGATCAGCGAGCACCTCAAGCGCGCCGGCTTCGCGACCGCCGGTTTCGTCGCCAACGGCTACGTCAGCGATCGATTCGGCTTCGATCAGGGCTGGGACGTGTTCAAGAACTATATCCGCGAGGAGAAGCCGTCGGAGGCCGAGTACGTGTTCCACGACGGACTGGCCTGGCTCGACAAGCACGCGAAGTCGGCCCCCGACAAGCCGTTCTTCCTCTACTTGCAGACCATCGACCCGCACGTCAGCTATCGCGACAAGGGGAAGTTCACCCATCAGTACTTCGAGGGCGACTACAAGGGTCCGCTCGGGAGCTCGATCGATGCCGAGGATCAGGTCAAGCTGAGCACCAAGAAGCTCGAGGCCACCGACACCGATCTGAAGTGGCTGCGAGCGATGTACTACGGAGAGATCAGCTACAACGACGACGAGCTCGGCAAGTTCATCAAGGGGCTCGAGAAGCGCGGGCTGTTCGCCGACACCATGTTCGTGATCACCAACGATCACGGCGAGGAGCTCGGCGAGCGCGGTCGGTTCGGTCACGGTCACCAGGTGTTCGAGGAGCTGATCCGCGCGCCCCTGCTCGTCCACTACCCGCCGATGTTCGGCACCGGGAACGTGGTCCCCGACATCGTCGAGGCGGTCGACGTCGCTCCGACGATCCTCGACACGCTCGGCCGCGATCCGATGAAGGATGCCGACGGCGTGTCGTTCCTGCCGCTCGTCACCGGAAAGCCGACCAGCCTGCCCCACTACTCGATCACCGAGTTCCTCAGCGCCCAGCGCGTGGTCCGGATCGGAACGTGGAAGATGATGTCGCACGTCGATGGCAGCGCCGAGCTGTTCGACCTCGCGAAGGATCCCGAGGAACAACACGAGCTGACGTCGGCACCGATCGCGCGCCGGCTGTGCCAGATCTATCTCGGAGAGGGACTCGCGACGCCCGACAAGGCGACGCGGATCCAGGGCCTCGGTGGCCGCCGTCACTTCCGCGCCGGTGCGGCGGTGATCTCGCCGCGCATGCGCCGCCAGCTCGAAGCCCTCGGGTACTTCGGGTCGAGCAGCGCCGATGACGACGACGACGAGGACAATGAAGGAACGAAGTAGGCTCCATCGCCCGGCAGCTCCGCTTCCGCGGCCCCACCTCGGTGAGGCTTCGAGTAGAGCGCGAAGCGCGGACGAGAATACTCGGCAGGGCCGCTCGCTCAGCCTCTACTGGCCGCTCGCCGCGGCCGGGCTCGTGCTGATCGCGTTTCCGGCGACGGCCGACGCGTACATCGGTCCGGGCGCCGGCATGGCGTTCGCGACCGCCGCGTTCACGCTGCTGATCAGCACGATCGTCGTGGTGTTCGGCTTGCTCGCGTATCCGGTGCGTCTGCTGTGGCGTCTCGCGCGCCGTCGCCGTCCACCGCGTCCGCCGCGCGTACGCCGCGCCGTCGTGATCGGGCTCGACGGGCTCGACCCCAAGCGCGTCCGTACGTACATGGATCGTGGCCTGCTGCCCAACCTCGAGAAGCTCTCCAAGCGCGGGTGCTTTCACGACCTCGCGACCACCAATCCGCCGATGTCGCCGGTGGCGTGGTCGTCGTTCGCGACCGGCGTGCTCCCCGGCAAGCACGGCATCTTCGACTTCCTGACCCGCGACCCGCGCACCTACCAGCCGGATCTGTCGTCGGCGGAAGTCCGGCCGCCGCGGCGAGGGATCGACATCGGGCCGTACCGGATCCCGCTCGGCAAGCCGGTGGTCAAGCTGCTGCGACGCAGCCGCCCGTTCTGGGACGACCTCGGTCGTCACGGCGTGCCGTCGTCGATCCTGCGCGTGCCGATCACGTTCCCACCCGATCGCTTCGAGGGCACGATGCTGTCGGCGATGTGCGTACCCGATCTCGAGGGCACGCAGGGCACGTTCACCTGCTACGAGTCGGGCCGCGACTCGGTCGACGACGTCGGCGACCGAGTCGAGGGTGGCAAGCGCGTGCCGATCACCGTCGACGGCGATCGCGTCGATACCTGGATCGAAGGTCCCGCGAGCCCGCTGCGACGCGATGGCCGCCGCGGCCGGGTCAAGATGCTGATCGCGCTCGACCGCGAGCACGGTCGCGCGACCGCCACGATCGACCGCAAGAAGATCGAGCTTCCGCTCGGCGAATTCTCGGACTGGGTGCCGCTCGAGTTCCCGATCGGTCTCGGCGCCAAGATGCGCGGCATCTGTCGGTTCCGCCTGCTCGAGCTCGGCGAGCACGTGCGGCTGTACCAGACGCCGGTGCAGATCGATCCCGAGAGCCCGGTGCTCCCGATCTCGCACCCGCGCTTCTTCGCGACGTTCCTCTCGAAGATCACCGGTCGCTACGCCACGCTCGGTCTGGCCGAGGACACCTGGGCGCTCAACGAGGGCGTGCTCGACGAGGAGGCGTTCCTCCAGCAGGCGTGGGCCAACCATGCCGAGCGCGAGTCTCAGCTGTTCGAGATGCTCCGCCGCACCAAGCGCGGCCTGGTCGCGTGCGTGTTCGACGGCAGCGATCGCATCCAGCACATGTTCACCCGCTACCTCGACGCGGATCATCCGGCCAACGCGGGCCGCGATACCGAGGGCGACAAGTTCGTGACGGTGATCGAGGACACCTACCGCAAGATGGACGAGCTCGTCGGTCGCGTGATGGAGGAGATCGATCCGGCGGACCCGCAGAACTTCGTCGCCGTGATCTCCGACCACGGCTTCCAGACGTTCCGGCGCGGCATCAACCTCAACGCCTGGCTCAAGGAGCACGGTTATCTTCATCTGAAGGAAGGACGCACCGAGTCGGGAGACTGGTTCGACGGCGTCGACTGGAGTCGGACCCGCGCCTACGCACTCGGGCTCGGCGGCATCTTCCTCAACATCAAGGGTCGCGAGGGTCAGGGCATCGTCCCGGAGTCCGAGGCGGCCGCACTCGCCGACGAGATCGCCGAGAAGTTGGCGACGCTGGTCGACCCGGACAACGGCGAGTCCGCGATCCGCAAGTGCTACCCGTCGCACGAGACCAAGGGTCCATACGCCGACCAGTCGCCCGACGTGATCGTCGGGTATCGCGTCGGCTGGCGGATCTCGTGGGAGGGCGCGCGCGGCGTCGTCGACGACACCGTGTTCGTCGACAACACCAAGGCGTGGAGCGGCGACCACTGCATCGATCCCGACTTGGTCCCCGGCGTGCTGATCGCGAATCGCGAGCTCGACCTGCCGGCGGAGCACGCGCGCGTCGGAGCACCCCACATCATCGACATGGCGCCGACCGTGCTCGACCTGTTCGGGATCCCGGCACCGCGTCACATGGACGGCGCCACCCTGGTGGAGACGTGACGTCGCGAGCGGCAACAACGACGCGCGCACTCGCCGCGATCGTCCTCGGCGCGTTCGCCCTCCCGAGCGCTGCGTGCAGCGGCGGCGCGCGCGAGCCCGCACCGGTCGAGAAGCCGGCCTATCCGCGGTCGCTGGTGGTGCTCGGGATCGACGGCATGGATCCGCGGATCACGCGGTCGCTCCTCGCCAAGGGCGAGCTCCCCAACCTCGCGACGCTGATCGCCCGCGGCGGATGGAGCGAGCTCGACACCACCACGCCGCCGCAGAGCCCGGTCGCGTGGTCGACAGTGATCACCGGCCAGGATCCCGAAGACACGGGGATCTACGACTTCGTGCACCGCGACCCGGTTCACATGTCGCCGTACCTGTCGACGTCCAAGGTCGAGCCCCCGCGCCACTCGCTGACGATCGGATCGTTCGCGCTGTCGTTCGGATCGCCGAAGGTCGAGCTGCTGCGCGGCGGCACGTCGTTCTGGGAGATCCTCGAGCAGCACGGCATCCCGGCGACCGTGGTCAAGATGCCGGCCAACTTCCCGCCCCCGCCGACCGAGAACGCGGAGTCGATGTCGGGGATGGGAACGCCGGATCTGCTCGGCACCTACGGCACCTACCAGCTGATCACCGACGACGCGGCGGTCGCGTCACGCCCGGCCGCGAGTGGCATCGTCCATCAGGTCACGTTCGTCGGGCAGCACGCGCACGGCGAGCTCACCGGCCCGGCGAACCCGCTGTCGGCCGACGGCGAGGCGATGACCGCCGACATCGACATCGTGCGAGATGTCGACGACGACGCCGCGTTGATCCGGATCGCCGGTCACGAGGTCGTGCTGAAGGCCGGCGAGTGGAGCCCGTGGGAGCCCGTCGAGTTCGATCCCGGCCTGCTCGCCGGTAACGCCGCGGGCATGGTGCGGATGCACCTGCGCAGCACGCACCCGCTCCACCTCTACATCAGCCCGATCAACCTCGACCCGCTTTCTCCGGCCATGCCGATCTCGTCGCCGCCACGTTACGCCGAGGATCTCGCGCACGACCTCGGTCGCTACTACACGCAGGGCATGCCCGAGGACACCAAGGCGCTGTCGAGCAAGGTGATCGACCCCGACGAGTTCCTGGCGATCGGCGATCGAGTGATGACCGAAACCGAGGACATCCTCGATCGCGAGCTCGCGCGATTCCACGGCGGCATGCTGTTCGTCTATCTGTCGACGATCGATCAGACCTGCCACGTGTTCTTCCGCTCGATGGATCCCGACGCACCCGCGGCCGATCGCAAGTACGCCGACGTCATCCCCGGCCTTTACCGGCGCGTCGATCGTTGGGTCGGCCACCTGATGAACAGCGTCGAGCCCGGGACGCGGATCGTGATCATGTCCGATCACGGGTTCGCGCATTACCGGACCAAGGTCCACCTCAACACGTTCCTCGCGCGCCGCGGCTACCTCGCGGTGCTGCCGCCCGATCGCCGGCAGCCGGGCGCACTCGGCCACATCGACTGGCAGCGCACGCAGGCCTACGCCCTCGGGCTCAACCAGGTGTTCATCAACCTGCGTGGCCGCGAGGCCCACGGCGTGGTGTCGCCGGGCGAGCGCGACGTCGTGCTGGCGCGCCTCGAACGCGATCTGCTCCAGCTCCGCGATCCCGAGACCGGCGTGACCGCGGTGACCCGCGTCGATCGCGTGAAGCCGGGGAAGTACCCCGACCGCGCACCCGATCTGATCGTCGGGTATCGCCGCGGCTACCGCAGCTCCGACGAGTCGGCGCTCGGGGCGGTCGGCGACCGCGTGTTCGAGGTCAACCACGATCAATGGAGCGGCGATCACTGCATGGATCCCACCTCGGTCCCCGGGGTGGTGTTCACCAACGGCAAGCTCGCACCCGGCCCCCGGCCTCACCTGCGCGACATCACCCCGACCATCCTCACCTACTTCGGCATCGAGCCGACCGTGGGACACGGTCGTTCGCTGCTCGCGAAGCCGCGCACCAGCCAGGCCCGCCGACTTCCCCCTTCACGATGAGACGACATCCATGAGTAAGGACGACATCAAGATCCCGCGCGACCTTCGCGGTCGCATCAAGGACGTCGCGGCCAAGCACGGCCTCGGCACGCCGGACCAGGTGGCGCACCACTTCGTGACGCGCGGCCTCGATCGCTACGAGACCCCCGCCGGCCCGCTGTCGGAGCGGCTCTCGCACGCGCTCGATTCGCAGGGCTACTCGTCGCAGGACGAGCTGATCGAGCACCTGCTCCTGCGCGGGTTGCGCGCGTACGAAGAACCGGTCTCCAGCCCCGAAGAGCTCGCCGCGCGGTTGCGAGGGCTGGGATACATCGACTGAGATGACTGCCGTCTCCCACGCTCTGCGCTGGATCGTCGAGGCCGTCGTACGGCCGTTCGACAGTCTCGCGCCGTGGGTGTCGCTCGCGATCATCGGCGCGATCACCGCGGTCGTGATGTTGGTCGCGGTGCGCCGCGTCTCTCCCCAGCGATTGGTCACGCGCTCTCGCGCGCAGATGGCCGGCGCCGTGCTCGAGATGCGGCTGTACCTCGATCATCCGCGGCGCGTGCTCGCGGCGCAGGGTCGACTGATCGCGTGGACCGTCATCTACCTCGCGTGTCTGCTGCCGGCGATCCTGGTGCTCGCGGCCCCGCTCGGACTGCTCTACCTCGAGCTCGCCGCCCGCCACGACGTAGCGCCGCTGAAGACGCCGACCACCGCGGTGCTGCGGGTCGATCTGGCCGACGACGCCGACGTACGCGACGTCTCGATCACGCCGAGCAGTCGGATCGCGGTCACCGCACGCGTGCGTGATGCCGAGGACCATGCGGTGTACGCGCGCCTCGAGATCTACGCGCGTGGCGAGCACGAGGTCGTGGTGCGCGCCGGCGATACCGAGGTCACCAAGAAGATCTCCGCGGATCCCGATGCCGATACCGTGTCCCCCGAACGCCGGGGCGGACTCTCGTACCTGTGGGCCACGACCGACGAGCCGCCGATCGACGGCGGGCCGATCACCGGCATCTCGCTCGCTCATCCCGCGCGCGACGAGGCGCTGCCCGTACGATGGTGGCTGTACTGGCTCGGTGCCGCGACGATCGTCGCGTTGCTGTTGCGAAAACGCTTCGACGTGGTGTTCTGACGATGGCGCGCGCGGCATCGATCACGTGGCCGCTCCACGGTCTCGCCGACGACGCGATGCTGGCGAGCGACGGCGAGCGCCTGTGGGTCGCGGCGAGCACGGCGATGCTCGCGTTCGAGGAGGTGTGGATCGGCGAGGTCGCCGGCGGTGGCGTCGCACACGCCGAGAGCGTGCTCCCCGACGCGCCGTGTTGCCGGCCGGCGATCTGTGCGTTCTCCGGGTCGACGACGGGCGCGCTCGCCGTCGCGTGCTCGCCGGATGCGCGCATCGTCGCCGCCTTTCACGACGGCACCACGGTCACGCGATGGCAGCTCGCACTCGACGATCTCGCACGTCGCGCCACCGATGGTGCCGAGCTCCCGGTGACCCGCGTCCCCGCGGATCTCGCCGCCGTCGGCACGCCGCCCGTCGGCGTCGTGTCGCTCGCCGAACGCACGCCGGTCCACCTCGCGGCCGCCGCGATCGGCGACCTCGCCTGGCTCGCGATCGAGATCGCGCACGGCGCCGAGCGCTCGATCACGGTGGCCGCGGTCGAGCCGGCGACTGGTGAGGTACGCGCCACCCGCCAACTCGGTGGCGGTCAGGTGTGGTGCCGGTGGCCCGCCCTGGTCGCCGATGGCGATGCGCTGATCGCCGCGTGGTGCGAGGGTCCGGCGCTCGCACCCGGAGCGGTCCGGCTCGCGCAGTGGAGCCCCGACGTGCTGACCGCGAGTGCCCCCGCCGGGATCATCGACGGCATGGGGACGCCGATCGACCTCTCGCTCGGCGAGGCTCCCGCACTCGCCCTGATGCCCGACGGGTATGTCGCGATCGCGTGGCATCGCGGCGGTCCGAGCAACCGGATCGACCATCGCGATGCCAGCGTGCTGCGCGCGATCGACGTCGCCATCGTCGGCGCGCCTCCACGCGCAGATCAACTGTTGGTCGCACCGGCCCTGCCTCCCGCAGGTGCGGGCGGTCCGGATCCGCGCGGCGAGGATCAAGGCTGGGAGCTACCCGCCGTCGCGGTCGGTCCTGCCGGTCGCCTGTGGCTCGTCGGACGCTCGACGCACGGCCACCACGTCTCGTGCCGTGCCGCGAATGGCGAGTGGACCGCTCCCACGGCGCTCGACGCCGGTGGTTGGGGCGCGCGCGGTCGTCGCCACTCGCTCGCGCTCCACGCCGGTGACCTGTGGCTAGCGCGGCGCTCGCCCGATGGGCTCGTGATCGAACCGTGCCCCGAGCCTGCCGCCACGCAGGCGACGATTCCCGCACCGATCGATCGCGGCACGGTCGCGCGCTTGCCACCGCGCACGGTCGCGAACGTGCTGTTCGGCGATCTGCACCAGCACACCGCTCACTCCGACGGCTGCGGCTCGTTCGAGGATCTGTGGATCGCCGCGCGCGACCGGCGGGGTCTCGACTTCGCCGCGATCACCGATCACGATCGGTTCTGTCATCGCGCGATCGGTCCGGCGACGTGGCGGATCGCGAGCCAGCTCGCCGCCGGGTTCGACGATCCGGGCCGGTTCGTCGCGCTCGCGGCCTACGAGTTCACGGGGGCGCGCTATCCCGGCCCCGGACACAAGTGCGTCTACTTCGGCGATCGCGTGCCCGAGCGCGTCCCCGACAAGGACGTGCCGACGCTGTTCGCCGTGTTGCGCGAGGTCGGAGGCATCGCGGTGCCGCACCACGTCGGCTGGACCGGCGGCGACTTCCCGCACCACGATCCCGAGCTCCAGCCGGTATGGGAGATCTGTTCGGTCCACGGCTGCTACGCCGGCGAAGGCGGCTGCGGCGCCCATCCGCCGCGTGCCGACTTCGTGATTCCCGGCCAGTTCGTGCGCGACGCGCTCGATGCCGGCCTGCGGTTCGGCTTCATCGGCTCGACCGATAGCCACGGCCTCGACTGGCACCACGGCATCGCGCGCTGGCGCAACCCGTTCGCGTCGGGGCTCGCGTGTCTGGTCGGTACCGAGCGCACGCGAGCGGGCGTGCTCGATGCGTTGCGCGCGCGCCGCAGCTACGCCACCAGCGGCGCGCGGATCGGCCTGCACGTCGAGCTCGAGGGTGCGGGCCTCGGGGCCGAGCTTCCTCCCGAAACCCGCGGTGACGTGTCCGTGGAGGTCGACGGTACCGCACGGGTCACGGCGATCGTGCTCGTGCACTCGGGCGGCGAGCTACCGCTCGAGATCGATGCCCGCGACACGCGAGCGAGCGCACGCGGTCGGGTTCCCGACGGCGCGCGCTACGTCTACGTGCGGATCGAGCAGGCCGACGGCGAGGCCGCGTGGGTCAGTCCGTGGTTCTTGTGATCGATCGCGTTCAGGGCAGGATGCCGAGCTTGAACAGCACCCACAGCGAGCCGGCGACCGTCTCGTCGCACTCGAACTGACGCTGGGCATCCGAGGTCGAGCCCCAGGTCGAGCCGCTCTTGTAGATCTTGCCGCGCTCGATCGTGGCCTTCGTGCTACCGCTGACCTCGACCGACATCTTGCTGCCGCGCTTGACGACCTTCGCCTTGGTGCTGCCGCTCTTCTCGATCGTGAAGTCGGTGCCGCTGCGACGGATCGTGAACTTCGTGCTCCCGCTCTTCTCGACCCGGTTGTCCTTGCACTTGTATTCCGGGCTGGCCGCGGCCGGCGCTGCGAGGGCGAGGAGGGTCGAGACGGTCAGGAGCGTGCGTCTGGTCATGGCGATCCGGACGAGGTCCGATCGGCCACGTCGCGTTCGAGATCGGCGATCACGGGGTCCATGTACGCGTCCGGGACCGTCGCGAACGCCGTGTCGCGGTTGCCCTCGTGCCACTGCCAGCGCGACTTCAGCTTGACCAGGAGGCCGTAGTTGCCGTCCGCGAGCGCCGCGAACAGCAGCCCCGGGGTCTTCCCCTTGTCGGCGGGTGGGCGCGACACCACGCGCACGACCGGGCTCGAGGGCACGATCTGCCGCCCCGCGAGCAGCGCCGCGAGCTCGCACCGAAGTAGCTCGTCGTCGACGAGCGCGAGGATCTCGGCCACCGCGGTTCGGCCATCCGCGATCACGCGCTGGACCAGCGCGATCGCGGCGTTCTCCACGCACGTCCCGACCGCGTTGCGCGCCGAGGGTGCCGCGTACAGGAAGTTGAGTCCGGCGCGTGCGGTCAGCTTGGCGATCCGGATCGCCGGCGTGTCGGACTTGGCGCTCCTGGTCGGCTTGTCGATGTCCTTGTTCGGGATCTTCTCGCCGTCACCGATCCGGCGCGCCACGTCGTAGAGCCGGTCGTAGTCGGCCAGCTCCGCGGGCTCGGCGATCGCGCGCCCGCGCCGACCGATCCCGAGCCCGACCTCGAACTGGCTCCGCGACGACAGCACGGGGAGCGGTCCACCGAGGTGCGGACGGTCCGGCCACACCTCCGGATCGCCGCACGCGCGCATCGCCGCTCCGAGAATGCGATGGATGTGCTCGAACCCGGTCGGGGCCTTCTTCAGCGCCATCGGCCGCGATTGTCGCGCGAGCCGCGCGTTCCAGGGTTCACCGGCGGCCGCGATCGTGACGTGCGCGTGCCGGGACAGGTGCGGATCTGCACCCGCGAGCCACGCGGTCGCGAGCGTCGTCGCCCACCCCCGCGCGCGGGTCCAGGTCGCGTCGTCCCCGCCGTACGCCGCGCGGAACGTCGCGCGCGCGGGAGCTGCGAACAGCATCCACGCAACCGCCAGATCGACCGCCGGATCGCCGCCGCACATGTCGCCGAAGTCGATCACCGCGACGATGCGATCGCCGTCGACCACCACGTTGCGCGGGTGGAGATCGCCATGCACCCACACACGCGGGCCGGTGAACGGCGGTTCCGCGATCGCCGCGGTCCAGCATGCCTCGACCGTCGCTTGCTCGTCGGCGTCGAGTGCCGACATCGTGAGGTGCTCGCGTAGTCGGTCGCCACGCTCGGCGAGGGGCACCGAACGATACGGGTTGTGCGGGGCATCCGTCGGCGCCGGGCGGTGGAGCGCCCGCAAGAACGTCGCGAGCTGCTGCGCCGCCGCGTCGCCGAGCGGCTCGCGTGGGGTCGCACCGTCGAACCATGGCGTCACGCTCCACGCCCACGGATAGCCGCGACCGGGTCGGCCGATCCGGACCGGCGCGGGCACCGCGATCGGAAGCGTGGAGGCGAGCGCCGGGAGCCAGCGTTGCTCGCCGAGGATCAGCGGTGCCGCGACGTCGCGACGAGGTAGTCGCACGGCGTAGGCGTCGCCGAGCCGATACAGCGCGTTGTCCCAGCCGGCATCGATCGCGACCAGCGACAGCTCCGCGAGGTCGGGATGCTGATCTTCGAGCAGCACGCGAACGAGCTCGACGGAAACCTCGATCCCTTCGGGAGGCACGCCCACACTGTATCCGCACGTGCCGTCCACCTTCGTTGGCCGATCTTCCCTCCTCGAGACGATTTCGAAATCGGATGTGATACCACCGGTTTCGGTGGCCCGATCGCGATCTCGTTCTTACGTTGATAACGAATGACAATGTATCGGGATGATCTAGAAGCCGCTCTGGCCCGCAATGCGGACCTCGAGCGTCGCCTACGCGAGTTCGAGGCGGCTGCCGCCGGCACCACACGCAACGACGAAACGCGCCCCGATCCTCCCCCTGCTTCGATTCCTCCCCCACGACCTGTTGCGAGCGAGATCGACATGCTGGCCGACGCAGAGAGCGCGAGGCCGACGTGGCACGAGCGCGAAAGCAAGCGCAGGAGCGCCGCGAGCGAAACGAGGCGATCGCTCGATACGATCGTCGGCCCGCGCGCGTCTCGGTAACGCAGCTCCCACACGCCACGCGGGTGACGATCGCGCGGATGTCGCTGGACGACGCGCTGCGGAGGCAGTTCGGATGGGGCTTCTGCTTCGCCGCCATCAACCCCGGCGCCTTCATCGTCATCTTGCTGGGCTACGTGTTTCTCCAGCCCGGCGTCCCGTTCGTGCTCGCGATTCCGACCTGGTTGGTGCTGCTGGCGTCTGATCAACATCATCTACGCGCGTGTCACCCAGCGTGCGTTGTTTCTCGACCTCACGCTCGAGGGCAACTACGCCCTCCACCGCGGCAACCCGCGTGACGCCTATCGGATCGGGCGCACCCAGCAAGCTGTTCGCCCGCAAGTTCGGTTCGGACCAGGACCCCGCCACGCTCCACGAGGTCCAGCTCGGCCGATCTCATGCTCGACAAACTCACCGCCAGCGACGTCCGCACGTTCTCGACCACGTTGTCGGCGCATGGCGTCGACATCTGAGTGATGGCGAACATGGTGAGACCGGTTTCGCTGGCTCTGACCCGAAATCATCTTTACGGTGGAAGAGAATGACGGCGTATCGGGATGATCTCGAAGCTGCGCTGGCCCGCAATGCGGACCTCGAGAGGCGCGTGCGCGAGCTCGAGACCGCTGCCGAAGACAGAAGACGAGAGACGAAACACGACAAGGCAGAACGCTTCGGATCCCTCTCCGTTCCTTCTCCCCGGCGTCGACGAGATCGACAAGCTGGTCGACCGCACCAGCGCGAAGTCGACGCATCGCGGGCGCGTTGCAAGCGCGCGCTCGACGGTCGCGCGGAACGCGCGATCGCCAAGTTCGCCCGCCGTCGAGATCGCGTCTCGGTCACTCGACTCCGACAGCCACGCGCGTGACGATCGCGCGCATGCCGCTGCGCTCCGCGCTGTGGTCGCAGTTCGGCTGGGGGTTCTGCTTCGCGGCCGTCAATCCGGGCTTCGTCGTCGTGTTCACCTTGGGCGCCTGGTTCGTCCAACGCGACCTGTCGATGTGGCTCGCGCTTCCCGTGTGGCTCGTGTTGCTCACGCTCTGCAACATCGTCTACGCGCGGATCAGGCGGCGCACGTGGGTCCTCGACCTGACCCCCGAGGGCAACTTTGCCCTGCACCGTGGTAATCCCCGCTGGGCCAGTAACCTCGGTCGCACCCAGGAGCTGCGCGTGCGCCTCGACTCGGATCCGGACCCCGCGTTTCTCCACGAGGTGGAGCTCGCCGACGTCGAGATCGAGAAGCTGACGGCCCGCGACGTCCGGGAGCTCGGTGCCACGCTGGCGCAACACGGCGCCACGCGCTGATCGCGCGAATCGTCGGGTGTGTCGGGGCGTTAGCACCCCATGCGTCCCGTGCTCGCCGTGCTCGTACTGACCGGGTGTTTTCGCGCCACGCCGGCGACGCCACCCCCGACCGATCTCGCGCCGACGACCGGTGCCTCTCCCGAGGCCGCCGGGATGCTGCCGCCGGTCGTGTTGCGCGCACCGCAAGATCCCGCATGCCCGCTCGACTGGAGCGAGCTTCTGGCGAACGCACCGCCGTCGATCCGGCTCCATGATGACGAGCACGCCGACTGCCCGGCCGAACCGATCTGCGATCCGTGGGACGATGCTGACGACTGGTGCGAGCGCGCCGTGATGCACGGGGGACGCACCGCGTTCGTGCACGGCCGGGGACCCGGCGGGTCCGGTCACTTCGTACAGCTCGCACTCGCCATCGACGACACGACGCCGCACTACGCCTGCCTCGATGGATCGACCGTCGGGTGGCGCGCCCTACTGGGACACGCGCGATCGCTCGCGCCGCTTCCATGGATCGGGGATGTCGACGGTGATGGAGAAGCAGAGCTCGTGTTGTGGCAGCGCCTACCGTGGGGATCCGCGGAGGTCACGAACGCGCTCTACCCCGTGCCATATGCGCTGTCCGGAAACCTGCTCGTCCGGCGCGACGATCGAGGTGCAGCGCTGCGTGCCCGTGTCGCCGCCGCCTATCGTGATGCGGCCACGACCAGCTCGAACGAAGACCTCGAGCGGTGCTTCGAGGTCCTCGGCCACCTCGACGACATCGATATCAACGCACGCGGTCCGATCTGACCGTCTAGAGCTGATCGGAGCACTGATCGGTCAGTGCCGCTCCGAACTGCGTGAACGTCTCGAATGTCGACTGGTCGGCATCGACGATATTCACGAGGTCGGGATCCTCGCCGTCGTCGACGGTGAACGTGAACGTGTTGCCGGCCAGCGTGGCCGACGCGTCGCCCGCCACGGTCGCGCCCGGACCGGCGATCTTCCACAGATCGACCTGAGCGATCGACAGCGGGTCCGCGGTCATCTGCTCGGTGCCGCCCATCTTGAAGTGCGTCGCGGACACCTGCCAGTCGCGTTGACCATCGCGGTTGCTGTCGAGGTCGATGCCCCAGTTGTATTCCTGGACGAAATCCATCACCGCGGCCTGGTCGAACGTCATCTGGGCGGGGATCTCCTCGACCTCGAGCGTCCACGTCAGCGTCGAGCCGGACCGGGTGAAACTGCCGTCGACGATCGTCGCGTAGGCCGGACAGTTCCCACCGTTGCCACTTCCACCACTGCAGCCGACCAGGATCAGCAAGCCCCAAGTACGCATTCGCCGAACCTACGCGGGTTTGGCCGGCACGGGGTGGCACTCACGGACACCTCTCGGCATCTCCGTGGAGAACTTCGATCCCACACCGCCGCGACTCCAGAGCTATCCTCGACACGTGCGATCGGGCGCGTGGAGCTTGCTGGTGGTCGCGACGATCGGTTGCGGCTCGTCGCGACAGGAGAAGCAGCCGCAACGCACGCGCGGGTTCGAGGACGTCAACCCCGCGCTCGCCCCGGCCTGGACGCCCTCGGCGCGATCACCGCCGGCCGGTTCCGCGATGGCCGTTGCCGAGGACCAACCCGAACGCTGCGCGATCCGCCTGACGGCGCGGGGGATCACCGTCGATGGCGAACCGATGCCGCGCACCCGGGCCGTTGCACTGTGCAAGCAACGCTCGGCGGCACTCGTCGAGATTGCCGACGGAGCGAACGAGCGTGATTGGTTGCGCCTACGCGGTGACCTCGACGCCGCGGGGGTCCGGATCTTGCTGCGCGGCAGCCGCGGTCACGACGAAGACGGGTGTCGGAATAACCCGCTCGCGCGGGGCTGCTTCTAGACCGCGACCTTGTCGCCGACCCCGGCCAGTCCCTTCGAGAACCCGGTGGCGACCGCGGCGTGCGTGCACGCGATGACCTCGGTTCCGGCCGCGTCGACGAAGCCCCACTTGCCGCCGGTGACGCCGCCGTTGGCCTTCTGCTTGCCGCCCTTGTTGGCCGCGCACGGAAACGCGTAGTCGAGCGCGGCGTAGCCATCCGCGATCACCTCGCCGCGTCGATCGAACAGCCCCCAGGTGCCGTCGTCGCGGCGGAACCTCGCGGCGCCGTCGATAAACGGCAGGATCGCCGCGAACGTTGGCTCGACCCGCCACGCGCCCGTGCGATCGATCAGGCCCCACGCGTTCGACGACCACGCCGCCTTCGACGGCACGCACGCCGGCGCGACCTCGCCGCAGAACCCGCGGACGTCGCGGAACGTCGGCTCCACGACGGTCTTGCCCGTCGCGTCGATGAAGCCCCAGGTCGGCGCCGAGCCGACGTGGACCCGCACCGCGGCCAGGCCGTCCTGAAACGACTGCGCTTGTTCGAACTGGCGTTCGATCACGACCTCGCCCTTCGGATCGATGAACCCGACCAGCTCGTTCCCCCACGCCGACTTCTTGTCGTAGCTCTTCACCATCGCGCGGTCTTCGGAGAACGGCGACACCTCGGTGAACGGCGTCTCGAGCACGACCGCGCCGTCGCGGTCGATGAACCGCCACGTCCCGTTGGTGCCCTTGACCCGCGCGCGACCATCGGCGCCGAACGCCCGGGCGTCGAACGCGTCGAACGGCTGCACGGCGATCTGGCCATCGAGACCGAGATAGGCGAACTGACCGTGCGGGTTGTCGCTCGAGTGCACCAGCCGCACCATCGCGCGGCCGTTGCGGAAGTCACCCGCCTGCGAGTACACGGGATCGGCGATCACCTGGTCGTTCTCGTCGACGAACCCGAATCGCCGCGTCACGGTGCGGGGCTCGAAGTGATCGCGGCTCGGCCACGCACCGACGCAGGTGCGGATCCGGCCCTCGATCAGGTTGCCGCGCCAGCCCGCCGCCGGCGTGCCGTCGAGGTTGAACGCGGACCACGTGCCGCCGACCTCCGCGCACGCCACCTTGCCGGCGTACGCGTACGCGAAGTCGTACGCCGGCGGCACCACGATCGTGCCGTCGAACGCGGCGTAGCCCCACTTCTTGCCCTCGGCGAACGGCACCCGGCCGTCGCTCGCCCACCCGATCTTCTCGAACGTCGGTTCGAGCTTCCACGCACCGTCGGCGCCAAGGACGCCGTACCGCAACTTCTTGGCTGCCATGCAAGACGTTATCGCACGCCGATCACGCGGATGGATACACGGTGGAGATCGGATGCGCTTCGTGCACGACGAACAGCACCTTGCGGATGCACCGCCGTACCCACACGTGGATCCGGCCGTTGTTGTAGCTCTTGAAGTTCTGATCGCTCGGCCTGTTGCTGGTCGATACGCTCGGCCCCGCGATCACGAGCTGCTCGCCGCTCCAGCTCGTCGACGCCTTCGGCATCAGCTCGTTGACGACGAGCGAGATCGCCTGGCGCTCCTCGTCGGTGGGAGCGGTCTCGAACGAGATCCGGAGCTGTGGCGTCGCGCTGTCGCGCTGGACCGACAGCACGCTGAAGTACGCCGCGAGCGCGATGTGGAACGGCAGCGATTGCAGCCACGCGATCTCGCGCTTCGCAGCCCACCCCGATAGGAGTCCACCGATCAACGACACGCCCGCGAGGGTGAGGGATACGACCAGCAGGAGCATCTTCACGGAGCCGCTGACGTGCAGCGACTTGAGGGCGAAGAATGGAAACCCCAGGAAGAACGCGAATAGCACCACCGCGACGATCACCCGGACGTCGCTCGCGGCCAGCGCGTCGCGTGTGCGCTTCTGCTTGTAGCCCTCGATCGCGAGGCGCTTGCGCTCGAGCTGCGCGTCGCGAACCTCCTCGGCAGCCTCGGCTTTGTGGCGGGCCCGTTCTGCTACTTCCTCGAACTCGCTCATGCGCCATGCTACCGGAGGGCGGTCGGCGGGTCACGATCTCGAGCGCGTCGCGGACTTCGCCGCCGACATCACGGTCTCCCGTAGCCAGCGGTGCCCGGCGTCGCGCTCGTTGCGCGGGTGCCACAGCTGGGCGACGTGATACGGCTCGAGTCCGAGCGTCCGCGGCGGCGCGACCATGCGGAGCCCGAACCGCGCACTCATCCGGCGTGCCACCCGGAGCGGCACCGTCAGCACGTAGTCGCTCTCGGCGGTCAGCGCGAGCGCGGCGAGGAAGTACGGCACCGCCCGCGCGATCCGGCGGCGGTGACCGCGTTTCGCCAGGAGCTCGTCGACGTAGCCGCCGGGTTGACCGCGCGGAACGATCTGCACGTGCTCGAGTGCGGCGTACTGCGCGAGCGTCAGCGACTTGCTCACGGTGGGATGATCCGACCGCACCACGCAGACGAAGCGTTCCTCGAATAGCTGCTGGATGCGCAGGTCGGGCGGCAGCTCCGAGTACGGCGCGTAGTCGTAGACACCGATCGCGAGATCGAGCGCCCCGTCGCGCAGCAGCACGACCTCGTTGCGCTCGTTGGGGATCACGTGGAGCGAGATCGCCGGCACGGCGTGCGCCGCTCGATCGAGCGCGACCCCGACCACGGCGAGCACGTGATCGGTCGCGGTGATCCGGAACGTTCGCGGCGTCTGGCCGATGTCGCCGGTCGGTGCGGGACGCAGCACCGCGAGGGCCTCGGCCGCGATCCGGTGGACCCGATCCCGAAGATCGGCGCCACGCGGTGTCACCACCATCCGCTGGCCGGCGCGTACCAGAAGTGGATCGCCGAGCTGCTCGCGAAGCCGCCCCAGCGCGTGGCTCATCGCCGGGGTCGACAGCTCGAGCCGCGCTGCCGCCCGAGACACGCTGTGCTCCTGGAGCAGGGCGTCGAGCGCGACCAGCAGGTTGAGATCCGGTTGTTTCATATCGTGCAACTATAACGTTCGAGACAGTGCATTGCTTGACGTTCCGCACGGCGCCATCGTGGTGTCCATGGCAACCAAGATCGCGATCATCGGCGCCGGCAACGTCGGCGGAAATCTCGGCGTGCGGCTGTCGCACGCCAACCTGCCCGTCCGGTTCGGCGTCCGCAAGACCACGCCCGAAACCGAGGCGCTGCTCGCGCGTTGCGCGTCAGGGACCACCGCCGTCGATGTCGGCGCGGCGGCGGCGTGGGGCGAGGTCGTGATCCTCGCCGTCCCGGGCAACGTCGCGCTCGAAGTCGCGCGCTCGTTGACCAAGCAGCTTGCCGGCAAGATCGTCGTCGACTGCAACAACCCGCTGACCTGGTCCGAAGGTCCGGTGTGGGCGCCGCCGGCCGAGGGCTCGCTGACCGCCGCGATCGCGAAGGCGATCCCCACGGCGAAGGTGCTCAAGGCGTTCAATACGTTCGGTGCCGAACACCACGCGGATCCGGGAGCCACCGGCGGAGCGGCCGAGGTGCTGGTGGCCGGTGACGACGCCGCGGCCAAGGCCACGCTGTCGGAGATCGCGACGACGGGCGGGTTTCATGCCGTCGACGCCGGCCCGCTGCGCAACGCCGCCGTGCTCGAGAACTTCGCGATCCTGTGGATCCACCTCGCCACGGTCGGTGGCCAGGGCCGCAACTTCGTGTTCGCGATGCAGAGGGCGAAGTGAACACGCTCGCCGGCCAGCACGCCGTCGTGTTCGGTGGGGGTTCGGGCGTCGGGCTCGCGACGGCCAAGCTGCTCGCCGCCGAGGGCGCGACCGTCACGATCGCCGGGCGCGACCGCGCCAAGCTCGACGCCGCGATCGCCGGCACGAAGCTCACGGCGCACGTCGCCGATGGCCGCGATCTGGAGTCGATCGCCGCGCTGTTCGAGCGCTTCGATGCCTTCGATCACCTCGTGATCCCCGCCGGCCAGACCGCGCGCGGCGGCCGGTTCCTCGACGACATCACGGACGCGTCGTTTCGCGAGACCTTCGACGGCAAGTTCTGGGTCCAGGTCAACGTGCTGCACGCCGGCGCGCGCAAGGTCAAACCCGGTGGCTCGATCACGCTGTTCTCGGGCGGCGCGGCGCACCGCGCACTCGAGGGCATGGTCAACATCGCCGCCGTCAACGGTGCGCTCGAAGCGATCGTTCCGCCGCTCGCGCTCGAGCTCGCCCCGACTCGCGTCAACGTGATCTCGCCGGGCACGCTACGCACCACCTACTGGGCCGGCATGCCCGACGACCAGCTCGATCAGATCATGAACCGCGTCGCCGCCGGTCTGCCTGCCGGCCGCGTCGGTACCGCCGACGACATCGCGCGAGCCGCATTGTTCTTGATCGCGTCGCCGTTCGTCACCGGCTCGGTGCTATCGGTCGACGGCGGCCTCCCGCACTCGAAGCTGTAGCGCGCTGGCGACTAGCGCCGGGGGGGCACGTGCACGAGGGTGTGCATGCCGTCGGCGAACTCGACGTCGATGCGACGTGCGAGGCACGACACCACGGCTCCCCGCCCGAATTTTGGATGGTCGATCAGATCGCCGACCGCGAACGTTCCAGTGGCGGCGTACGGATGCACGGGCTTCTCGGGTGGCCGCCATCGGATCCGCAGGAGCTCGGTCAGACTATCGACGATCAGCGGCACCACCGTGGTGGCGGTCTTGCCGACACGCGAATCCCAGGCGCGCGAGATCACCACGTCGCGGGGCGTCGCGCGCAACGTGATCGGGAGGTCGATGCGAGCCGCGGCGTCCGGGTCGGCACCCGCCAGCACGCCTTTGGCGCGATCGATCGCGGCACCGACGACGCGCGCGACGACGGCGTTCCGTCCCTCGAACAGCGCCTGCTGCACCGCGTGCACCGCGTGGATGGGCAGCTTCGGTTGCCTCAGCACCTGCCATCCGCGGTCGTCGAGTTGCGCGGCGATCTTGGCGAACGCCGAATGGAACTCCTGATCGCAGCGCGCGCGAGCCTCCGCGATGATGTCCTCTCGAATCTTCGGTGCTGCGAGCTCGGCGTCGACCACGCTCGTCACGACCGCGACGACCTCGACACGAATGTCGTCGCCGAGCAAGATGCTGCGGTCGGGCTCGTTCACGATCGTCAGCCCGAGCGCCGCGACGACGCAGTCGGCGAGCTGGCGCGGTCGCGCGTTTCGCGGGCCGCCGCCATCGAGATCGATCGTCCCGAGTTGCTCCACGAGCGCGGCCGACAACGTTTCGTGATCGGCCAACCCCGTACGGTCGGCCACGTCGATCGGTGGAAACGCCCGCGCGAGCTCGTCGAGCAACTTGTCGTGCCCGGAGTGCATGCAGAGGTCGAACACCTCGACCAGGAGCTCGCGCGCGAGCGACCGGAGATCCGTGCCAGCCTTGCGGCGATCCAGCAAGCGCACCGCGCGCCCCTGCAAGGCAACGAACAGGGACGTGGGGAGGTCGGACATCGCGGCGCATCATATGCTGCCCGTTCCCTGGCGTCGGCGACGGAACCAGCGAACACGTCGATTCGGTGCGATTCGAGGGTCGCATGCCCTCGGGCGGTGCGTGGATCTACGAGGGTCGTGGTGGTTCCTCGGCAGCGTACGTCGGCGGGTCGGCTAAGGTGTGCGGATGGCAACCAAAGCCCAAGCATTCCGCGTCCAGCAGCAGCGCGCGGCCAACCCACCGAAGCCCAAGCAGCCGCGCCGCCCTCGCCGCGATCAGGTGGTCGATACGGCCAAGCCCGGCGTGAGCGAAACCGATCGCAAGGCCGTGCGTGGTCCGAAGCTCCTGGCCGGACGTCGTGGCGGAGCCAGGCTCGAGAAGGCCACCGGCAAGCCGTCGCGCAAGTCGACGCGCAAGAGTGCGGATCGCACCAAGCGCACGACCAATCAGCAACTCCGCGCCGCACGGAAGATCGCGTCGCCGAGCGCCCCGGCCCGGCGTGCCACCGCCGCCCGCGCCAAACCCGCGCGACGCACGACCCGCACCGCGAAGCGTTGAGCCACCCGGAAGCGCGCTCGGCCCGCCACGGAGCGGCCCTTGCGTGTGGGGTCACTCCAATGTCGCGCACGGTCATCGGCCACCACGCTTCGGGGGCCTAGAACCAGGACATGCAGATGGCAATTCCCCCGACCAACCGTGCTTCCGACGCGCGTCCGTCCCGCGTCCCCACCACCCGCAAGGTCGTCGTCCACGCGGCCGGAGGTTACGAGCGGTTGAAGCTCGAGACCGCACCGGTCCCGGTGCCCGGCCCCGGCGAGGTCCGGATTGATGTCGCGGCGATCGGCGTGAACTACGCCGACACGATCGTGCGGATGGGCCTGTACTCGTCGGCGAAGCAGTACGTCGGCTGGCCGATCACGCCGGGCTTCGAGGTCAGCGGCGTGATCGGCGCCGTGGGCACGGGCGTCACCGACCTCGCGCCCGGCGACGAAGTGTTCGCGGTGACGCGGTTCGGCGGCTATGCGTCGCACGTCGTGGTCGACCGCGCGCAGGTGTTCGCGAAGCCACGCGCGACGAGCTTCGAGCAGGCCGCCGCGATCCCCGCGGTCTACATGACCGCGTGGTTCGCGCTGTTCGAGCTCGCGCACCCGCGGCGGGGAGCGAAGGTGTTGATCCACTCGGCGGCGGGCGGCGTCGGCGGTGCGCTGATCCAGCTCGCGAAGCTGCGGGGCTGCGAGGTCGTCGGCGTGGTAGGCAAGCCCGCCAAGGTCGCCAGCGCCCAGGCGCTGGGCGCTGACCACGTGATCGACAAGTCGACCGCGCCGCTGTGGCGCGAGGCCGAGCGCCTCGCCCCCGACGGCTACGACGTGATCCTCGATGCGAACGGGGTCTCGACGCTCGGCGACAGCTACGCCCACCTGCGGCGCGCCGGCAAGCTCGTGGTCTACGGCTTCCACTCGATGCTGCCGAAGACGGGTGGCAAGCCGAGCTGGCCCAAGCTCGCGCTCGACTGGGCGCGGACGCCCCGGTTCAACCCGATGGACATGACCGATCAGAGCCGCAGCGTGCTCGCGTTCAACCTCAGCTACCTGTTCGACCGTGCCGACCTGCTCGCCGAGGGGTTGGCCGATATCACGGGTTGGCTCGAGGCCGGGAGCATCGTCTCCCCACCGGTCACCACCTATCCGCTCGCCGACGTCGCGCGTGCGCATGCCGACATCGAGTCCGGCAAGACGATCGGCAAGCTGGTGCTGATCCCGTAGCAATCCCGAGCTGGCCGTCAGAGATCGGGCGGGACCGCACCGAGGCCGAGCACGGCGCGGGTGGTCGAGGGCAACACCTTGTCGACGACCATCCGATGCGTCGACATCGTCTCGATGTCGCGCAGCGCGCATTGCAGCGGGTGCCCGGCACGAACGGCGGCGCCACCGCCGAGGTGATAGCAGGCGCGTACGACCTCGACACACGAGGTGACCGCATGCGCCGATGCCAGGCGCAGCTCGCCGCGCATCGCGGTGTCGACCGTCCCCGAAGCTCCCTGCGCGAATGCCGCGGTCGCGACTGCCAGGAGGTACGAGCGCGCCGCTTCGAGACGCGCGCGCTGCTCGGCGTAGCGCGCCAACACCACGGAGGGCGTGTCCGCCGTGAGTGGCGTCGCGATCGCGTCGAGCGATCCGCGCGCGACTCCGAGGGCACAGCCCGCGATCCCGGCGGCGAGCAAACCGAACAGCGGCACGCGGTACAGCGCACCCGCGGTCCATGGGTCACGATCGAACACGCTGGTGACGTGATCGAGAGGCAGCTCGGCGTCTTCGATCACGAGGTCGTGGCTGCCCGTGCCGCCGAGGCCGAGCGGGTCCCAGTTGTCGACGATCTGCACGGCCTCGGGCGGCACGAAGCATACGACGTGGCGGTTCTGGAACAGCGCGCCGACGACGAAGTGCTCGGCGTGCCGCGAGCCCGACGCCCACGACCAGCGACCGGTGAGCCGCACACGCTTGTCGTCGACTTCCGCGAGTCTCCCGGTGGGCGCGAAGATGCCGGCGAGGAACGGCGCCGGCGCGCCGGCACGCCACAGCTCCGCGGCGGTCGGCCGCGGGAGGTACGCGGCGAGCAACGTCGACGTCGAGGCCGTCATCACGCACCACGCGGTCGCCGAGTCGCCGAGCGCGAGCGTCTCGAGCAGCACGATGTAATCCGCCGGCGTTAGTTCGTGGCCGCCGAGCTCGTCCGGCACCAGGGCACCGAACACGTCCGCCTCGCGTAGCTTCGCGACCACCGCGGGCGCGAGCTGGCGTGCGGCGTCGTGGCTCGCCCGATACGACGGCAGGTCCGAGATCAGTGCCCGCGCTCTCTCGATCAACGTCGCCATCGCGCGGACGATAGCTCAGGTCACGGCTCGGTCTGCCAGCTCGCCGCCGCGGCGCACGTCGGGAACAGCAGAGAATGCAGTGGGTTGGCGAGCGATCCTGTTTCTAGTTGAATTGCTTACCTTCCCGCGGTAATCGATCTACTCATGATTTACCGAATGAACGTTCATTCTATTATTCTGATCGGCCTCGCTTCCTGCGTCACCAGCGAGCCGAACGGCTCCTCGGACACCATCCCTCTGACCTGCGAGATCATCGCGGCTCCGAACTGCTGGACCGAGGCACTCGACGCCGTCGCATCGTGCGCACCCGGGAGCAGCCCGCAGGGTGTCCTCGCCACCGACGGTCAGAGCTGCACGTTCGGATCGGGCACGACCGTCACGCTCAGCGGATCGTTCGAGAGCCGGCAGCCGTTCGGGTTCGAAGTCCGCACGGGCGGCACGACCTGCGTCGCGTTCGACTCCGATCCGGATCGGAACGGAAGCGACGTGCGCACGCTCACGACCGCAGCGGGCACGGCGAGCTGGACGCTCGATTCCCGCGTCCGGCTGACGTGCCCGGATGCGGTCTACGAGACGGATCTATCGAGCGCGCTCGCCTGCGATGGCTTTCCGGACGTTCTCGGTTTCGCGGGTGCCGGCGATGCGATCGGGGTCTCGTTCCGGCTGCTCGGCAAGACATCGGCGAATCCCGACGGTGTCGACGTGTTCTCGTGCATGCGTTGATCGCACGCGATGCGGGCGCGTCAGCGCTCGAGACAGAGCAGCGCGACCGCCAGATCGCAAGGGTCTTTCTTGGCCGGGGATCGGAGATCGGTGCTCGTGCTCCAGTGCTGGATGCCATCGAGCGCGCTCGTTCCGTCCGTCCAGTCGTTACAGTTGTCGGCACCCGAGGCCGCGACCTGGTTGAACCGGTTCGCGCCGGTCCACACGTCGGAGCTCACCGAGGCACCGAGCTGGTCGAGCTCGGGCGACGCGTCGAGCCAGTCGCTGACGAACATGCCCGGCGACCGCAACAGGCGCACGCCATCGACCCGGCGATAGATCGCGTCGGTCGCGAACCGGCTCGCGATCGACTCGGTCGTGGTCGCGACCGCCGCGAGGAAGGTCCCGCTCAGGCCCGCCGCCGCCGCCTCGCTCGCACAGTGCGCGTCGGCGTCCGCGCGACCACCGCCTGGCGTCCACCCGGTCTTCGCCATGAACGCGAGCCGACCGGTGTCGGGATGGATTGTGACGGGGACGGCGCGGCCGATCTCGACGCACAGCAGGTGCCCCTGCGACGAGCACGCCCGATTGGACGCGAACATCGAGTCGGAGCCGTAGACGCTCTGGATCATCGCGCCGTTCTCGGCACCCGCGTTGGTCGTCCAGTCGAGGCAACGGCTCGCCGAGGTGGCGCCGCCGCTCGTGCCCGTGAATACTTGGACACTACCGACGTCGTTGCCGTACTCGTCCGTCCGAGGAGGGAAGATGATGTTGCCGCTGGAGAAGGCGGTCGGTGCGTCGGCGAACGGTGCCCCGTCGACGCGGATCGACCCGCGCGAGGTACCGACCCGGCTCGCGGCATTGATCGTGGCGTCCGAGAGGTACGCGACGAAGGTTCCGTTCAGATTGGCGGCGGTGGCGCGTGCCGCGCAGATCGCGTCCGCCGCACTCACGCCGCCGAACGCGCCGTCCGTCGTCGTCGAGGTGACGAAGATCCGGTTCGGGGTCGCCGAGAAGTCCGCGCCCACCGTGACGTCGGTGTCGGCCTGGAACTCGCAGTCGAAGTTGCCGCCGCAGGGTCCGGTCCACCCGGCGAACCACGACCCGCTCGGCGCCAGCCCACGCAACGTGACCGTCGTTCCCGGGACGACCTCCAGCGTGCACGTCTGGCCGACGCAGGTGAAGCCGTCCGGACCCACGACGGTGCCACCATCCAACCCGTTGTACTGGACGGTCACGCGCGCCACGTTCGACGTGGGTGGAGCATCGACACCCGGCGAGGTGTTTGCCTCGTCGAAGCCGAACCGTCCGCATCCCGTGACCACCACGAGAGCCAACCACAAGCGCCCCATTGAGCCATCGTACCGCGAGATGCTGCGACTTGGTTGATCCGAATGATAGGCGCACCTTGTCCCACCTACTCGAGCACGAGCATCGCGTCGCTCGCGATCGTGTACTCGTGGCCCGCATTCGCATCGCGAACTTGCGCGTAGAGCCATCCGTCGGACCGGAAGTGTGGGTACAGGGCGTACTGGCCCGGCTGCATGTGGGTGATCCGCACGGCGTTGCCGGTCAGGAGATCCATCACGTAGAGGTTCGCCGCTCCCTTCGCGAGATACGGGGCGAATGCAGGATCTCCTGGACCCGCGAACCCGAGCTCGACGGCGTCTTGCGGACCGACGTAGTGGTGAAACGCGATCCAGCGCTCGTCGTAGGAGAACGCCGGCTTGCCACCACTCAGGCAGTAGCGCGCGATCTCCGGTGCCGTCACCGTGTAGGTCGAGCCGTCGAACGTCGCGTCGACCTCGCGGAGCACGTAGCCGAGCTGCACGTCGTTCGGTCCGGCGAGCCGCGCGATCGTCAGGCCCGCCGAGGGCGACAGGACGGTATCGCCTTCGAACGGCGTGACGATGTCGATCTTCGCGCGCGGCACGTAGTCCGTGCCCGTGAAGATCAGCGGCGTGAACGACGAGTACGCGGTGGACACGAACGACGCCAGCGGATCGGACAGCGTCGGCAGCTTGCCGCCGTCGTCGCCGACGAACAGCGCATCGAGGGCAAAGTGATCGCCACCGCCGAGCATCCTGCCCACATGCTCGTAGAGGCCGAGCTCGGCGATCGAGCGACAGCCCGGCTCGGTCATCGAGATCGAGCTCGGGTTCGAGGTCAACACGCTCGTCGGGCAGATATTTCCGGGCCCGCCCTGAAACACGAACCCCGAGTTATCGGGAAAGAACGCGGGGTCGTAGTCGGCGTCGATCGAGATCACCGCGTCGCGTTGCAGGTCGACGACGTACGAGCCGTCGACGCTCGCCACGCCGTGTGCGACGAAGCGCCCATCCGCGGAGCTGCGCGTCCAGTACGAGGTCACGTAGGTCGCGTCGTGCAACACGCGGAGGCGGCCGCGTCCCGGGACCTCCCAGCCCACACCGAACGGTTGGTCGACCGCGAGCGGGTAGCTCTGCAGGCAGTCGCGCGGATCGGTGGCGCTGCCGCAGTCGTGCATCGCCAGCTGCGCCTGCTGGTTGATCGCGCGCCAGCCCTGCGTCGCCATCGCGGCCACGTGGGTGGCGACCGCGCCCGAGATCGCTGGCTGACACGCGCTCGGTGGAGGATCGGTGACGAGCGTTTGATCGAGCGCCGGCATGCCGCGCACGAACCACTCGGCGACGATGTCGAACTCCGCTTGCGTCAGCGACGTCACCTCGCCTCGGGGCATCGCCGCGAGATCGTGGAACGCGGCGAGCTGCGCCGGAGCATCGCTGCCGTACGCGCGTTCGAAGGTGTACGCGAACCACGGCAACTCGGCGGCGGTCGAGAAGATGCCGAGCTTTCGGGTCTCGAAGTCGGTGTCCGGCTGCGATGGCATCGCGCGCGTGCAGTCGATCATCTCCCGCGCCGACTCGCTCGACGTGACCTCGAGATCGGTGAGACAGGTCGCGAGCGCCGTGTCGCTGAGCGCCCCCCAGTAGCGCAAGCGCTGGTGGGTCAGGCCGTGACAGCTACCGCACGACGACGATCGTGCGCCGGGCACCTCCGCGCCGAGCAGCTGCAATGCCTGAAGCGCGAGCTCGTCGTCGGCGAGCGCGACCGGGTGGCGAAACACCGGCGCGGTCGGTGCATCGGTCGACGCGTCCGGCGTGCGCAGGTTGTCCCCGCACCCCAGCCACACGACGATCCACCAGACGTGCCGCAACCGATGCACCCGCACATCCTACCGCGCAAACCCGGGACGTCGCGCTACGGCTTCGACGCGTCGAACGCGGCCTGTGCGGCAGGATCGATCGGCACACCATCGCACTCGCAGATCGCCAGGTGGCTGCCGCGATCGTCGGCGAGGTCGCGGTTGCGACCGATCATGACGAAGTTCTCCTCGTTGTCCTCGCCGTCGCCCGTGTCGTTGGGCTCGCCGGAATTCCAGGCATCGAGCAGCGGGCCGCCCGCGAACGAGAGCCAGCCGTCGAGGGGCGTCGGCTGGTCGCGGAGCTGGACACCACCGATCCAGAAATTGTCGTCGGGCAGATTCGAGAGCTTGCCGAGCTCGGCACGCAGCATGGCGAGCTCGGCTCGATCGGCCAGCGTCACGAGGTGGGTCAGGCCGGCGCTGTCGTCGCGACAGTCGACCGAGCTGTCGGTGATCGTTCGCTTGGTATCGATCACCAGCCGGTATGCCGTCTTCGAATCGGCGGGTCGGAGGTCGTAGGAGGCCGGGCATCGCGCACGATCGAACGTGGGCTGCGTGTCGACCACGGATGCATCCACCCCGATCGCGCGCGACGGGTCGTACTGGCACCCGGCAACGAGCACGAGGCCGCCGACGATCGACGCTCTCACCACCTTCCGATCATAAGTCACACCACGTGTTCCCGAAAGCGAGGACTCGCGGCGATCGCTACAATCAGGAGGGTGAACGCCAGCGATCTGATCGACACGCGCGAGGGCACCTTGCTCCGACTCGGCGATCGCACGAGCGTCGCCGCGATCAAGAAGCTCGGGAACCACCCGCGAGCGCGACGCCTCCGTACGTTGGCCTCGGCGGGGTGCCCCATGGGTGATGCTGGCGCGCGCGCCATCGCGGGAAGCACGCAGCTTTCGGGATTGCGAACGCTCGACCTATCGTCATCGAAGATCGGCGATACGGGCATCGCGGCGCTGGCGAGATCGCCACACCTCCAGCAGGTCGAGCGGCTCGACCTGCGGAGCAATCCGTTCGGGATCGGGGGACTGCGCGCGATCGTGGCGGCGTTTCCTTCGTTGCGAGAGCTCGCGGTTCAGCTCGACGGTCGCGCACAGCTGCGCGTGCTCGTCGAGAGCGACCTGGTCGCGCGCCTCGAGGGTCTCGAGCTCACCGGCTCGCAACTCGACGACCGTGCGATCGCGGCGCTCGTGGTGCCGCGATGGCGCGTCCTGCAACGACTGTCGTTGTACAGCAACCGGATCGGGCCGGTGGGTGCGTCATCGATCGCGAAGTCGCGCTCGTTCCCGATGCTCACCGCACTCGATCTCGGGCACAACACGGTCGGCGCCGACGGCGTGCGTGCGATCGCCGCGTCGCGCACGCTCGAGCTCGCCACGCTGGGGTTGCGCGCGACGCGCCTCGAGCGCGCCGGGATCCGCGCTCTCGCGTCATCGCGCTCGCTCGCCGGCCTCGAAGATCTCGATCTGAGTGGGAACCAGTTGCGCGACGACGACATCACGATCCTGGCGACGGCAACGTTTCCCGCGTTGCGCCGCCTGAACCTCGACTGGAATCCGCTCACGGCCGGCGCCGCGATCGCGCTCGCAGCGTGGAACGTGAAGCTCGCGGAACTGATCCTCTCCGATCCGCATGGAGCCGACGAAGACCTCGGCATCGGTGACACGGGCGCGCGCGCGATCGCGCGCTCGAGGAAACTTCGTGGGCTGCGGCGCCTGAATGTGTCGGCGAACCGGATCGGCGATGACGGCGCCCGCGCGATCGCGACCTCGCCGTATCTGAACGAGCTCGAATGGCTCGAGCTCAAATGGAACCACCTCGGCTCCGTCGGGCTCCGAGCGATCGCGAATCGGTTCCGCACGCGCGCGAGCATCGCGTACCAGCGAACTGCGGCGCCGCCGCCACCTTCCCCGCCCGCCGAACCAAACCCGAACACCGCCCCACCACCGACGCCGGCCGAACGCCGCCGCGTCCTCGCCCGGCTCGCCAAGAAGCGCGCCTTCCGGGCGTGGAAACCGTCGATCGACAAACCGATCGTCGAGGCGGCCGAGACGATCGCGCGCGAAACCGCCGAGGCGCTGCTCGCGCTCGGCAAACCCACGCGCACCGCGGAGTCGAAGCTGCTGCGCCGGTACGTATCGCGGTTCGACGCGCTGGACGCCCGCGACCATTTCATCGGCACGATCGAGGTCGAGGACATCGGCGAACGCTTCGACGAGCTTCGATTCGCGACGGCGCTGTCCGACGATGACACGCTGTTCGACGCGTGGCGCGAGTTCTGATCAGCGGCTCACGGGCTGGAACACTCCGTGAGCGGATGAACATGCGTGTACGACGACCACAGGTAGTGCCAGCTGGATCCGACGGTGAGCACCTGCGAAGCAGGTGGTCGATGCCGCGTGCGGTCCGCGGGCTCGATGGAGGCTTCGCGCTTGGTCGGCGCATCGCTCATCCGGAAGCCGAGGTCGATCGTCAGCCCCATGCCCACCGACCGATACGTGACCGACCATGCCATCGAGACCCATGAACAGGTAGGCATTGGGGTCATCGAGCTTCTTCGAGGAGACCCCGACGTCAGCGCCCGACGTGAGTTGGAGCGTGATGTGGCGCTCGGTGTCCAGTGCGAGCGTGGCGCCGCCATGAAGACCCGGAGCGACGCAACTAGCTACCAGCGCGAACGGAACGACCGCTCGCGCGAGCTCTGCAACATGACCACGGACCATCGGGCACTCCTGACGGAAGCCCGACATGCTGCAACCACGATTCCACGCGCGCCGCGAGATTTCCCGGAGTTGAGGGCGCGCCGTTTCGATCTCCGATCGTCGACCGCGACGTTGATGTCGCGATCCCCGCATCGCTGGCGATGCGCGCACCGTCTCGCGTAGCATCGAGTCGTGCGGTTCACATGCCTGGTCGTGATCGTGGTCATCGGATGTGGCAAGTCGAACAGTGGTCCGGCCGTCGCGAAGCACGGCCCCGAACGCCCCACCGAGACGGCGTGTCCCCAGGAGCGCCCACCCGGCAAGGCGAGCCCCGAGGTCGGGGGCGACTGCAAGAAGGACGACGACTGCACCGCGGGCCGCAACGGCCGGTGCTGGACGAACGGGCCGCGCGTCCAGCGAAACTCGTGCACGTACGACGCGTGCTTCCACGACGCCGATTGCAAGGCTGGCCCGTGCGAGTGCCGGGCCGATTCGGGCAACGTGTGCCTCGAGGGCAACTGCAAGATCGACTCGGACTGCGGGGCCGGTGGGTCGTGTGGGCGCTCGAGCTCGATGACCTGTGGCGGCGGCAACCCGGGGTACTACTGCCGCACGAAGGACGACACCTGCTCTCGCGACAAGGAGTGCGAGAAGGGTCAGTGCGTCTACCTGCCGGAGCTGGGACATTGGGGTTGCAAGGCCTATCCCGACTGTCCCGTGGGTTGATCGGCGGATCGCTCGGACTCGTCGTGGCCGCGAGTGGCTGCACCACGACGGCATCCGACGACGTCCAGCGCTACCTCGACGATCCGGCGTTCCGTCGCAGCGAGCTCACTGCCTCGCTCGTCGATGCCGACAACGGGTACTCGCGACGACGGCTCGAACGCTACCGCAACTGGGAGCAGCTACCGGAGTGGAACCCGCGCGTCGCACCGGTCGCGCACGCGATGCCGATCGCGCGCGCTCTCGCGATCTCGGAACCGGCACGCGCCGGCGATCGCGATGCGTTGATCGCGCTCGGCGAGGCCGCGTTCTTCACGTATCCGGCGCAGGAGCTGCCGCTCGCAGCGACCACGCGGATGCTGCGCGACGGAGACTATGGCCTGTGGACCGACGGCGATCGGTTCGGCGGCCTCGTCGAGGTCGAGATGGCCGACGGAACGCGGCGGCTCGCGTACACGTGCGCGACGTGCCACGCCGCCGTTCGTGATGGTCACGTGGTGGCCGGGCTCGCGAACACCGCGCTCGATCTCGGGCGCCTGGTTTCGGACCTCGGGCAGGTTCGCGATCCGGCGCGACTCGCCTGGGGGCCGGGCCGCGCCGACGTGTCGACCACGACCGGCGACGAGCCGGTGCGGATTCCCGATCTACGCGCGACGCGCTACCAGACCCACCTCCAGGTCAATGCGACCGTCGAGCAGCGCGGGATCGCGAGCCTCGCGCTGCGCATCGAGACCCTGCTGGTCACGGGGCACGGCGAGATCCTGCGCCCGCCGCGCACGGTCTCGCTGGGGCTCGCGCTGTACCTGTGGTCGCTCGCACCTGCGTCGCGCGTGCCCCACACCGGTGCGGAGATCCGGGGGCGTGCAACGTTCGAGGCGACGTGCCGTGGCTGCCACGTCCCGCCGACGTTCGCGGGTGCGCCCGTGCCACTCGACGCGATCGGAGTGGACGCCGTCGGGTTGTCGATCGAACGAGGGACCGGGCGGTGGCGCGTGCCGTCGCTGGTCGGCGTGGCCGCGCGAGGATCGTTGTTGCACGATGGTTCGGCGACGACGCTCGAGGCCGTGCTCGACCCGCGGCGGCTGGGTGGCCACCGGTTCGGACTCGGCCTCGACGCCGACACGCGCGCCGATCTCGTCGCGTACCTGCGGACGTTGTGATGTTCTCGATCCTCCGGCAACGGCGGGAAGGATCAGAAGACGCCGTGATAGCGCAGGATCCCACTGATCCCGAACAGGCCGATCGCGATCCCGATCAGGTAGCCGAACCGCTGGTCGCGAACCACCGGATCGCTGGCGTCCTTGCCGCGTGTCTTCGCCAGCTTGACGACATCGTAGAGAGCCCACGACGAACCCGCGGCGATCAGGATCGTGAGGATCCAGCCGAACGTCGACGGCGAAAGCGGCTGCGGGTTCATGTCCTGGCTCCCGGGAGCGCGCCCAGCATGCGTCGCGCGTCGTGCAAGACGACCAGCCCGAACAGCGGGCAGAACCCCCAGTAGTAGTAGTCGACCTCGACCCGACCGGTCGCGAACCCGATCATGAAGGCGATGAAGCCGACGACGCGCTCCATCGCGTAGGACTTGTAGTTCACCGCGCGTCCGACGCGCTTCGCGTACGAGATGCGCAGCGCGCTGTTCGCGGCACCCAGGGTGATGACGATGATCGCCGGAATCGCGGGTGCCCACCCGTAGGCAACCACCACCACCATCGCGAACCCGTAGCAGATGCCGTCGGTGATCGCGTCGAACAGCTCGCCGAACGCGCTCCGGCAGTGGAACAGCTTCGCGACCGCGCCGTCGAGCTTGTCGAGCAGACCGCAGATCAAGATGAACAGCGTGGCCCATTGCGGGTAACCGCGATCGACCGCCCACAGGAACGGCGGCAAGGTCAGGAACCGGGATGCGGTGACGGCGTTCGCCGGGTTCAGTGGCGACACCCGCGTGGGCTCGATCACGAGGTCACTCGCTTAGCAGGTGTGCCGGTCGACCGATACACGACACGACGGCAAACGTCGCCGGTCGAGCTCGGCGGTGCCGTAGCTTGGCACCGTGGTTGCTGGTCAGCGCCGCATGGCGACGGATTCGGTGGTGGTGGCAACATGGAGACGTACAGCGCGGACGCGGATCGATCTCGTCCTTCACGCCGGTGCGAGCGAGCGCCGTTACCGAGAGCTCGGAGCTTTCGCGCGACACTGTATCTTCCGGAGTGAGCGCGAGCTCGGCGAGATCGCGAGCTGGACGGTCAAGGTCGCACCAACTCACGGGAGATTCACCAGCACGATCGTCGCTCACGACGGTGATTCCTCGCTGAGCGCCACCGGAATTGGCACCGACGCCACGCTCGCGATCTGGGATGCGGTGTGTCGCCTCGAGCAACCTCTTCGAGAAGCGAGAGCACGGCGCTGCCCCCATCGCGAAGCCGGGTGACCCGGGTTTCGCGCGCATCTCGTTCGCTCTCGTTCGCGGTCACCCACTCCCGCCGCGCATCGTGCGCGATCGCGTCGGTGAGGGACGAGCTTGTGCGCGTGGGCGTCTTGGCGAAAGCAGTCCGCGCTCGATGGCGTTCCAGACTCAGCCGGCGAGCGCCTCGAGCGTGTCGGGGAGACGCTGCGCACGCACCAGCCGCGGTTTGATCGAGGGAACGAGCGGGCCGAGGACCCCGACGTGACGCTTGGCGGAGGCCACGCCGGCGCGCTCGCCGCGTGCCGCCACGCTCGACTCGAGCAACGCGCGGTAGACCGCCCGGCGTTCGTCGTCGGTCGGTGCGGCGATGGTGTCGCCCGCGAGCAGGGCGCGCACCTCGCGGAACAACCAGGGATGCGTGATCGTGGCACGTCCGATCATCACGCCCGCGCAGCCGGTCTCGGCGAGCGCGCGCACGGCATCGGCGGCGGTCCGGACGTCGCCGTTGACGATCACCGGGATCGCGACCGCCTCGCGTGCGCGGCGGGCCCAGCTCCAGTCGGCCGTGCCCCCGTACCCGACCTGCGCGGTCCGGCAATGAATCGCGAGCGCGGCGACCCCGGCGTCTTCGAGCCGTCGCGCGAGGTCGACGATCGGCATGTCCGACTCGGGGCCCAGCCCGATCCGCGTCTTGACGGTCACCGGGAGGGAGACGGCCCGGGCGATCCGGTGCGCCATCGCGACCATCGCCGCGGGATCGCGCAACCAGCCGGCGCCCGCGCCGCGCTTCGCGATCGCCGGCACCCAGCAGCCGCAGTTGAGATCGATGAACGCCGGCCCGGCGAGCTCGGCCCGCCGTGCCGCCGCGAGGAGCAGGTCCGGATCGGCACCATAGATCTGGATCGCCGTCGGACGATCGTCCGGCGCCAGCGTCGCCCGCCGCCGTGCGAGCCGTGAATCCGCGACGATCTGCTCGGCCCCCACGAACTCGGTCACGCACAGCGATGCGCCGAGCGACCGGCACAACCGGCGAAACGACGCATCGGTCACGTCCTCCATCGGCGCGAGCACGACCGGCGACGCGACGAGCAGATCCGCGACGGACGCGTGCGTCACCGACACGGCCACAGCGTAGCAGTCAACGCGTCGGTTCTACGGCCCCGGCCGGTGGGTTGTGGCCGGTCTAGTTGCAGTGAAAGCCGACGTAGAGCGTGTCGTCGTCATCGACCGTGCCGTCGGTGTTGAGCCCGAACAGATCGACCGACTGCCCACCGAGCGTGAATGTTCCGCAGGTGTCGTTGTCACCGGTGCCGAGGGTGCACGTGCCGACGCGAACACTGCCGAACTTCGTCGGCGGGCTCAGGCAGCCGTCGCAGTGGTCCTGCCAGCCGAAGGTCAGCGTGCAGTGTGTGTCGAAGTAGTCGGCGACCCGCGACGCGATGCTCTCGCACCGGAAGCCACCATCGGGCTCCGTCCCGACGACGAACTGGCCGGGGTCGCAGGTGGTGGTCGACGTCGTGGTCATCGGTGACGGCGCGACGCAGTCGAGGCCGACGTGAAACTTGTCGTCGTCGTTGACGGTGCCGTCGGTATTGAGGCCGAACAGGTTGATGGTTTCGGTGCCGAGCACGGCCGTGCCGCACGTGTTATCGGCGCCCGCGCCGTTCAGGCAGCTCCCATCGCCGGCGCGTCCCCATTTCACCGGATCGGTGGTGCAGCCATCGCAGGCATCTTGCCAGCCGAGGTAGAGCGCACAGTTGTTGCTGACGTAGTCGACCACGGCGTCTGCGGGCGATGCGCAGGTCCAGCTCGAACCGGTCCGTCCGACGACGACCTGCCCGGCACCGCACGGTGCGAGCCCCGAGACGGGTGGCGCGGCAGAGCAGTGAAGGCTGCCGTAGAACTTGTCATCGTTGTTGACGCCACCGCTGAGGTCGAGGCCGAACAGCGACGTCGGAGTGCCAGCGAGCGTCGGAGTCGTGCAGGTGTTCGCGCCGACACCTGGATCACAAACCGTGCCGCTGCTGCCGAGGTTCGTCGGTGGCGTCGTGCACCCATCGCAGGAGTCGCGCCATCCGAGGTAGACGCTGCAATGATCGTCGATCGCGCTACGGATTGGCAGATCGACCGCCGTGCAGCTCACGAGTCCGGTCGCGGAGACATCGGTCGCGAACTGACCTGGTGGACAAGAGCTCGTGACGGATCGCGACGGGTCGTACGTACAGCCCGCGAGAGCGAGCGTGGCGATGACGAGCCGGGGCATCCTCGTGAAGGATACAAGAAGGCCCCCGCAGGCGGGTCAGTTGCAGCTGGCCGCGCCCTTGCCGGCAGTCGGTGCCGCCCCCGACAGTTTCTCCTCGCAACCCGGCAGGCCCGGGTTCTTCTTGCAGAACGTCGCCTGGATGTGACCCGGATCCTGCGCGTTGAAGGTCTCGCGGTTGTTGACCAGGAAGGTCGGGCTCGACGAGATGTCGAGGCTCGACGCGACGGCGAAGCTCGCGGTGAGTAGCCGCTTGCCCTCGTCGCCATCGGCGCACTTGGCGATCACGTCGGCGTCGATCCCGTCGGTGGCGCAGTCTTTCCAGTCGGCCTTGAGGTCCTTGCTGCGGCACGCGAGGAAGTCCATGAACTTCTGGTCCTGGCCGTAGTGCTCGATCGCGCAGGCCTCGCGGAGATCGTCGGCGACCTCGGTCGGGCCGTGCATCGAGGACAGCTCGCCGTTCCTGACGTCGCCGATGAAGTGCACGTTGATCGTCGCGTCCTTGCCGAACGCATCGCCGAACTGCTTGGCGGCGATGATCGCCTTGGTGCCGTAGGGGCAGTGCGACATCACGAACAGGTCGAGGGTCTTCGCGAGCTCCTGGCGGCACGCCATCGCGTTCTTGCACGACGCCTGGTCGCAGTCGGTCGCGCCGTCGCCGTCGTCGTCGATCTGGTTGTCGCAGATCTCCGCGGTCGGATCGAAGCTGGCGCCGAGTGCGACCGTCTGGTACTCGCCGAGCGGCTTCAGGTACCGCGCGATCTGCTGCTTGCCTTGCTTGTCGTTGTCGATCGAGCTGTCGAACAGCACCGCCGGCAACGTCTTGAACGTGGAGTCCGCCGCCTGGAGCTTGGCGTAGAGCGCCTTGCCCTCGTCGGTCATGTAGTCGACCTTCTTGACCTTGATGCCCTCGAACACCTGACCGAGGCGTCCCTCGAGGGCGTCGATGTTGCACTTCGGGCAGCGCTTGTCGGAGAAGAACACCGCGTTGACCGTGACCGGCACCGGCAGGTTGGTGCACGCCTCGGGCTTGCCGCCCTCGTACGAGTTGCAGATCTGACGGAGGAAATCATTGGTGCGGCGTCCGCCGTTGTACGGCTTGCCGTTCAAGAACATCGTCGGCGAGCTGGTCGCGCCGCGTTGCGCGGCCTCGTCGAACGACGCGGCGAGCAGCTGCTGCCCCCTGGAATCGATGCACGACCTGACCGCCGCGGTGTCGATGCCGACCTGCTTGCCGCACGACTCCCAGTTGGTGTCGACGTGCTGCGGATCGGCGTCCTGGCACTCGATCATCTGCATGTACTTGTCGGGCGCGAGGTCTCGCGCGCAGAGCTGCGCGATGTCGCCGGCGACCTCGGTCGGGCCGTGCATCGAGTTGAGCTGATCGCCCTGCTTCTGACCGATGAACGTGAGGTGGAAGTCGACGTTGTCGCCGAGCTTCGCGAGCACCGGGGCGACGGCCTTTTCGACCTGCACGCCGTACGGGCACTTCGACATCACGAAGAACTCGAGCTTCGCGGGCTTGTCGACCGTGCGGGCGACACGCGCGGCTCCCTGGCCGGATACCGAGACGCCGACGACACCGTCGAGCTGACTATCCGCCTTCTGGCAACCAGAGGCGACGAGGAGGGACACGACCAAGAGTGATGCTGCGCGCATGAAGACCACCTGTGAGGGATGGCTGGTAACTGACATCGTGGAGGGGATATTCCCGCGGCCCCCGACGAACGTCATCCCTAACTGGCTGTTTTTTATAATTATTACATTTGTAGTTTCAGCGGGTTAGCCCGCCGAGCCCGAACACCGATCTGGGTCAACCGTGATGTTCGTGTGGAGCCGCGTGCCACGAACCGGTGGTCGTTCGATCAGCCCCGGTCCGGCATTCGTACGCGACCCGCGTTTAGCGACCGAGGCAGACGCCCACCGTGCGATCGAACGTGTCCTTGCGATCCTTACACACGTAGGAGGTCCCCAGCAGATCGCAGTCGCGATCCACGGCGCACGGGAACAGGCAGATGCCGCCGTCGACGTCGACGCAGATCGAGTCCACGGTGCAATCGCGATCGTCGCGGCACGCCACCGTGCAGTGCCCGCCGGGAAAGTCGCCACCGCGCTCGCAGATCTGGGCGCAGTCGCGGTCGTCGCGGCACGCAGCGCCGACCACGTCGCTCACCGGATCGCCATGACAACCCAGGACAACCGTGGCGAGGAAAACAACGACGAGTCGAGCCATGCGTGATCCCTCCATCCCAGAACTGTACCGCCTCCGCCGTTTGACGATCGACTCCCGTGAATCCGCCGGTCACGGGTCCGAAGGGTGTCCCTCCACCGGCCAACTGCTCACGGAAGAAAACATTCGATCACCCCGGTCGGGGCATCCGCGGCGTTCGATTACCCCCGGTCGAGGCATCCGCCGCGGACTGCCCTGCATCAGGAGCTGCGATCAGCGTCCTTCATCGGCGGCCGAGCATCGATCCCGCGTGCGCTGGTCGGTCAACACCGGACACGGTTCGCGGGGTCAGAACGTCCAGCCGATGTTGATGTGGAGCAGCGGCAGCAGCTTGTCGGATGTGTCGAGCGTCGGCGTTCCGACCCCGGTAACCGGCGGATCGGCGACCAGGTAACGCGCCCCGAGCTGGGCTTCGAACGTGAAGCCGACGCGCATGGCAACCTTGTAGCCGACGAACGCCCCCGCGGTGATGCCACCGGCCGCCACGCCGACGATGCCCGCGGGGAGCGGTTCGTGGAACTTGACGTACTCGTCGAGCACCTCGGCACCGATCTCGAGGCCCCGCGTGAACGAGCCGAGCAGATAGTAGTGCACTTGCGCACCGACCTCGTACTCGGTGCCGGTGGCTTCGGCGTTGCCGGAGGTCACGCTGCGCTGGCCACCGCCGAGCTCGAGCATGAGCCCGAGCTTGTCGGCGAGACGGTACTCGCCCGTGACCTCGACGACGGGGATGACGAGCCGGATCGGGGCCCACATCAACGTGAGCCGGCGACCGTCCTTCGGCTGCTCGGCGGGTTGCGCGGCGGCGACGCCAGCAGTGACCACCAGCACGAGACCGATCCAGAAGAGGCGCATGCTGCCTCGTATCACGAAGCCCCGAGGCAGAATCCGGCAGAGGATGAGCGAATGGGCGTCAAACACCCGTTGCGATCGGCAAGTCATTGTTGCCGACTTCCGCGGTCAGCCGATCCGCAGGCGCCGCTCGCGAAGTCTTAGGACTCGTAAAGAGACCCGTCGATCCGTTCTTGGAACGCGCCCACACACCGTCGATCGAGGCGGTGCTCGCGGAGCGGGCAGCGCGCCGCCGCCCAGCGCGCACGGTGCCCGGGTCACGGCTACGGCAGGAGACCCGACACCTACGTCTGCGCCAGCCGACGCTGCCATTCTGCGAGCTGATCGGGATCGAGCGGCTCGTCAGCCGCAAGGCGTGGATCGCGGATCGCGGCGTTCCAGTCATCGGCAGTCCAGATCGTCGTCAGGATGGCTTTGACCGCGTGCTCGATCTCGTCAGGATCGCTACCAAGCGCGACCAGGTTGCATAGCTGGTCGACTTCGCGACGGCGCTCTGCTGGCAGATACTTCTTGTATCGCGCGTAGAGCTTCCAGCCGTTCATCTGAAAGATCTCGCTCCAGTAGCGGGTGTGGAGTGCCAGGACAGCGGGATCCACTGTTGCGGTCGCGGCCGAAGAGCGGGTCGGCTGTTTTCGTTTCTTGGGCACTGCCGGCTTTGCCTTGGCGGGCTTCCGCCCCGAGCGCTTGCTCCCGACGATCTTCGCGTTCGGTACGAGCTCGGCAAGTTGTGTCGCCGAACACGGAACGGGGAGCGGCGCGGGTTCCGCGACCCCGAGAGCGGTCTCGACGCCGTGATCGGCAAGCCAGACATCGCGTGCCGAGGGCTTGCGTATCACTGCAACGCCGGTGTCACGCCGCTCGGCAGATCAAGCTCAACGCTCCTTGATGTCGAAGAACCGATCCCAGGATAGTTCGCCGAAAAGAGCATCTGAGGTGGGTGCATTCATCCTGCGGATACCGAAGCGGATCAGCTCTTGGAGATCGAGGGCCTTCTTACCGATCGGCTGGTACTCGTACTCATATACGAGCCACCATTGCTTCTTCCGATCTTGGTACACGGAGAACTGCACCTCGTCTCCACCCTGAAATACCGCCGCTCGACGCGGGTACCCCTCCTCAGCATCGGAGATGTCGAGCGATTGCGGCAAGAAGCTGAAGACCGGCAAATACGTGGCCACCAAGCATGAAAGGTCGAAGGTCTCGGCCCACGCGTACAGTGCGAGCAGATCCTCTGGAAGAGCAACTCCGTCCTCCTCTAGCTCCTTCGCGAAATAGACGTTCTGACCTGGCGAACCGATATGGCACGCGTCGGGGTGCGCTGCAGCCGCCATGCGCAGCTCCGTTAGTTCAGGCCACACCGCGGCTGGAGGCGGTGGGAACTTCGCGGCACGTGCCGCCTCAAGCGCGGCTCTATCTCGCTCGAGTTGGGTGTAGCCATACGCCTTCAGCTTGTCGAGGACGCGGAGCGCGTCGTTTGGGTTCCTCCCAGCCAACTTGGGCAGGGCCTCGGAGCGAACCAGCTCGATCATCGACGCTCGAAGGGCATCTGCTTCGTGTTTGGGCAGTACTCGTCCGTCAACCATGTCGGCAAGTAGTTGACGAATGCGTTCCTCCATTTCGGAGACGAACGCGACGGAGCTGCGAGAGGCCGCTAGTGTCTTGCGAAGGCCCTCGATGACTGGATGCACCTCGTCCATGCGCAGTTGGAACATCGCACCGATCCCCAGCTTCAAGGCGATTGTGCCGCTGGAACGTCTTCACTCGAATTGATTGGCGTGCCACGTCCGGGCACGGCTGGCGAACATGGCACCGATGTCACGGGCGCCAAGTTGCAGCTGGTGGCCGATTCCGTCGAGGAACCGGCAAGCTACGTGGATGATGGGGTGAGGGCAGAAGGGCTCGAACCTTCAACCAGCGGATTAAGAGTCCGATGCTCTACCATTGAGCTATGCCCCCGGTTGGGTTTCGCCGGTGGTGACCGGCGAGGAGATCTTCGATTTTCAGTGGGTGAGTCCGGGGCGACTCGAACGCCCGACCTACGGGTTCGAAGCCCGGCGCTCTATCCAACTGAGCTACGGACCCAGTGCGGGCGGAGTAGATAGCGGCTCACACCTACCCCTGTCAAGCGCGTGGTCACGCAGCGAGTCAACTCCCGGCAGGTTCATGGCTTGGAGATGAGCTCGACGCGACCCGTCAACGCCGACGCTCTAAGTAGTTGAATCCGGGTGGCCGAAACTACCGGCTAGGGTCAAAAAACCCTAGCTAGATTCAACGAGTAGCGTGCGGTTTGTCCTTCCATCCCGAAGCGCAATTCAGCTATAGGTGGGCGGTCAGACCGCCAGGTGGAGCGGTTCGACCTAGGGGGATTCCGTGCTCGTACGACGTTCGCATCGTCTGAACTTCATCATCTGTACGCTGTTCGTGTTCGCGATGGGCGCGTGTAGCGGCTTCGGCGGCTGCGGCGCGTGCAGCGCATCGCAACCACTGCCCGCACCGGGCAACGCACCACAGGTGCACGGCATGCCCGCCGATCAGACGGTCGAAGGCGGCGCGCAGATGCGCGTGACGCAGGCGGGCTTCAACAAGCTCACCTCGATCCTTCCCGGGTTGCTCAACAACCAGCTGTCGGGCGGGTTCTGCATCCCGCAGGGCTCCGTCGGATCGTGCGGCGGGTTCCCCGACACCGGCGCCTGCTACTGCGTCAACGACAACACGAGCTGCGGTCAGAACCACTGCAAGGCCAACGTCTCGGTCACGAGCTTCTCGGTCTCGGTACCGAACCAGAACATCATGCGGATCAACGTCGGCACCACGCTGTCGACGCAGATCCAGATCAAGGGCAGCCTGCTCGGTGCCAACCTCGGCACCTGCACGCTCAACATCTCGTCGCCGAACTTCGGCGGCAGCCTCGATATCGCGGTCGGCACCAAGGCCTCCGACGGCGAGCTCGACATCCACCTCGACAAGATCAACCAGTTCAACCTCAACCTCGACATCTCGGGGTGCGGCTTCCTCGGCGACATCGCCAACCTGGTCAGCGACCTGCTCGACAGCATCATCAACTCGTTCGTCGGCAACTTCGTTCTCGACCTGCTGACGCCGTCGATCGACAACCTGATCCAGAGCATGATCCCGAACCCGCTCGGCATCGCCGGGATGATGGATGTCGGCAACATGCTCGAGTCGGTGTCGCCGGGTACCGACGCGTTGATGGAGGCCCGGATCGTCCCGGGCGGCTACGCGTTCCTGCAGAACGGCGGCATGTCGCTCGGCGTGATCACCGGGCTCAACGCCGACCAGGATCCGTCGACACGTGACGTCGGGCTGACCAGCGAGCCGAGCCTGTGCGTGCCGCCGTTCCAGCCGCCGGCGTTCGACCAGCCGCCCGCGAGCCTGCCGCGCACGACGCGCCAGACCTTCGCGCTCGGTGCGGCCAACGAGTTCAACGGCGGCGCCGACAACGTCGGCAACCCGGACGTCCTGATGGGCGTGTCCGAGACCACGCTCGACCTCGCCGGGCATCACATGGTGGCGTCGGGCGCGATGTGCCTCGGCATCGGCACCTCGTTCATCAACCAGCTCAACGTCGGCACGATCGGCATCCTGGTGCCGTCGTTGTCCGAGCTGCAGACCGACAACGGCAACGATCCGCTGCTGCTGGTGACCCGCCCGCAGCGCCCGCTCGACTTCACCGTCGGCGACAACACGCCGACGTCGCCGGCGTTGACCATCGGCATCTCGCACCTCGAGGTCGACTTCTACGCGTTCCTGTTCGAGCGCTACGTGCGCGCGTTCACCCTCGATCTGACGATGAACGTCGGCATCAACCTCGACTTCCAGCAGCCGGCGGGTGGCCCCGCGCAGATCGTGCCGTCGCTGGTCGGTATCTCGTCGCAGGACGTGCAGATCACCGTGCTCAACAGCCAGTTCGTCCGCGAGACACCGGCGATGCTCGAGGCGGTGTTGCCGAGCGTGTTCGATCTGGTGACGCCGCTGCTCGGCGACCTGCCGCCGATCGACGTTCCGTCGTTCGCCGGGTTCAGCCTCGAGAACCTCTCGATCTCGCGGGTCGCGACCGCGCAGGACGACTTCCTCGCCCTCAAGGCGACGCTCGGTGCGTCGGCCGCGATGCGCCAGCTGACCGACAAGTTCAGCGTCGACGCGCTCCGCGACATGGATTCGTTCATCCCGGCGCCGCAGCCGCCGAGCACCGGCCAGGCGCACCTCGTCAACGTGACGACGCCGGCGCCCGTCGCCGTGCGCAGCGCGCTGATGCAGCAGGATGGCGGCGCGATGCCGAAGGTCGAGCTCGACGTCGACAAGGTCGACTCGCACGGCCGCCAGCTCGAGTGGGCCTACAACCTGAACAACGGGATGTTCCATCCGTTCCAGGTGCCGCCTCCGGGCAACTTCGTGATCGCCGACCGCGCCTTCGCGTGGCAGGGCAAGTACACGATCGGTCTCAAGTCGCGCGTCGTCGGCGACTACCGCACCACCTCCGAGGTCACCGAGATCCCGGTGACGATCGACTCGGTCGGTCCGCGCTTCCTGACCGATCAGGCCGACTGGAACGGCGACGACTACGAGCTGACGATGTTCGACATCGTGAGCGGCAACGTCGTCCAGTGGGCGCTCGCCACGCCGGGCGCCGACGCGCCCGCCACCGAGTGGCACCAGGGCGGGTACGCGAAGATCGCGCGCGCCGATCTCGAGGCGCTCGCGATCGACGGCGAGGTCGAGGTGTTCGCCAAGGACGAGGCCGGCAACACGTCGCACGTGCGGATCGCGCCGTTCCACGGTGCGCCGGGCTCGGCGCAGGGCTGTAACTGCGACGCGTCGGGTGGCCAGCTGACGCCGGGGACGCTGGTGTTGTTCGCGATGGTCGGGCTGATCCTGTTCGGCCTCGGACGCCGGCGTCGCACGTTTCATGGCGCGCGCCGGATGTTTCGCGGCCGCGCCCGCGCGATCGTCGTCAACGGCGCGCTGTTCGTCGGCATGTCGCTGACGATGTCGCTGGTCCCGGGCTGCAGCTGCAGCAACGCCGGCGCGTCGTGCGAGCTGTTCAGCGATTGCCCCGACTGTCCGCCCGGGCAGATCGCGTTCTGCATCGACGGCCAGTGCGTGTGCTCCGACGACATCGTGCTCGGCCGCCTCGGTCCGTACTCCGATGTCGCGACCGGCCCCGACGGTCAGATCTGGGTGTCGGCGTATCACGCGCAGTACGGTGACCTCGTGGTCGCCAAGGTCGACCCGCAGGTCGGCCGGATCCCCGACACCGCGTGGGAGTGGGTCGACGGCGTGCCCGACGGCCCGGTGGTCGTGCCGCAGTCGCTGTACCGCCACGGCATCGCCGCCAAGGGCGAGGACGTGGGCATGTACACCAGCATCGCGGTCGCGCCCGACGGCACGCCCGAGGTCACCTACTTCGATCGCGACACCGGTTCGCTGCGGTTCGCCTCGCGCGACATCGACGGCAACTGGACCCACCACACGATCGAGCAGGGCACCGGCGAGCTCGGCGAGAACGGCGCGCTGATCGGGATGTACACGGCACTGTCGCTACGGAGCGACACCGGCGCGCCCGGCGTCGCGTATCTCGCGCACGTGTCGGATCCGCAGATGGGTCCGCGTGCCGAGGTCCGGTTCGCCGCCGCGCAGACCGTGCACCCGACGTCGGCCGCCGACTGGATGACCTGGATCGTCGACACCGCGCCGCTGCCGCCCGACGATCCCAACAACCCCAACATCTATCCGCTCCCCGAGGGGCTGGGCCTGTTCGTCGACCTCGCGCGGATGCCGGACCAGTCGCCGGTGATCGTCTATTACGACCGCGGCGCGGGCGAGCTCAAGGAGTCGAAGTTCGACACCCAGACCGGCCAGTTCGGTACCGCCCTCGTCCTCGACGGTTCGGGCGATCTCGACGCCGGGTGGTCGCCATCGGTTGCCGTCGACGATCAGGGCGTGGTGCACGTCGCGTATGTCGATGCCACCCACGACGACCTCGTGTACACGACCGACGAGATGAACGCCGCTCGCGAGATCGTCGACGACGGTAGCCGCATCGTCGGGACGACCGTCGATGGCCTTCCCAAGCCGGAGTTCCACTTCGTCGGCGACGACGCCTCGCTCGTGCTCGCCAACGCGACCCTGCTGCCGATGATCGCGTACCAGGATGCGACCACGCAGGAGCTGCTGCTCGCGACGCGCACCGACGATGGCAACGGCGGCGGTACGTGGTCCCGCGTCTCGGTCGCCGGTGCCACGGATCCGTGGCCGGGTGGATACGGGTTCTTCGCCGCCGACGTGCTGTCCGGTACGGACATCGTGATGTCGAGCTGGGTCGTCGACCAGCCCAACGACGACAACTGGGTCGAAGTGTTCCGCCGTCAAGTCGCGCTCCAGTAACGATCCCGCGATTTCGTTACCGGGATCTGCCACTTCGATAAGCGCGATTGCAGCAGGCATGACGGGGCGTCAAAACTTGGCGCGCCATCGATCGCCATCCTACGATTTTTAAAATCGTATGGGGGTGGTGCGTATGCTTCGCCCCGTCCGTCACAAGGAGAGCCTGAATGAATCGCGTATCGAGAGTTCTGATGATCGCGGCCGCCTCGGCGGCCATGACGGGAGTCGCCTTTGCGGACGAGCCTCCCCCCACCGATGACACCGGAACCGGTGGCGATGCCGGCGGTGGTGCAGACGCCGGCATGGGCGGTGATACCGGAGGTGGCGACGCCGGCATGGGTGGCGACACCGGCATGGGTGGTGACACCGGTATGGGTGGCGACACCGGTATGGGTGGTGACACCGGCACGCCCGACGCGAGTGCGACGGGGATGTACACCGCGCAGACCTGGCCGAAGAGCTACGTCGACCGGCCGCAGAACATCGGCAAGGGCATGATCGAGATCTCCCCCGAGTTCTTCCTCGACTATGCGTCGATCGACGACGGGATGGGCAACACGACCTCGAACACCATCACGTCGATCGGGGTGGCCGGTCGCTACGGCGTCACCGACAAGATCGAGGTGCTCGCGTCGTACGGTGTGATCCCGCTCGGGGCCACGAGGGGGTTCGTCCTGTCGGGCGTCGACGGGATCTCGTTCGGCGATCGTATCAAGAGCTCCCTCACCGGCGGCGCCGGGTTCGTGGTCGCCAAGGGCAAGTTCGACGCCGAGGTCAAGGCCGCGATCTCGTACGACCTCCAGGGCGAGACGGCCGCGCTGCTCGCGGGCGTCGACGTTCGCTATCACCTGACGCCGAAGATGTGGATCGGTACGCCGGTCAACCGGCCGGGGCTGATCGCGTTCCTCAAGGGGTTCGACAACGGCATGGGCGGAACGTTCACGCCGCTCGACCTCAACATTCCGTTCGCGTTCGCGTTCCAGGCCACGCCGGAGCTGGCCCTTCAGGCCAACACCGACATCTTGACGGTCGCGTTCAACGACGACGGTAAGCTGTTCACCGGCGGTGATTCGGCCGCGTTCATCTTCGGTGATGCGCTCGGCATTCCGCTCGACATCGACGCGGTGTTCGCGCTCAACCACACCATGGACGTCATCGTCAATCTCGACCTCGTCGATCTGAAGAACCTCGGCGACAACATCGGCGTCGGCGTCGGCATCAACTACCGCATGTGATCGCGCGCTAGCGTTGGATCCTCGAAGATCCTCGAAGATCCACGAAGAACGGGCCGGCTACCTGCCGGCCCGTTGTCGTTTCGGATCGCTTCGTCGGCTCGTTCTACCCGCCCACCCGACCCGGTTTCTACTTCGAGCAGATCGTCTCGGTGATGATCGCCGTGACCTGGTACGGGTCCATGTTCGCGGCCGGGCGACGATCCTCGAAGTAGCCCTTGCCCGAGTTGGCGGCGGCCATCGGGATCCGGACCGAGGCGCCGCGATCGCTGGTGCCGTACCGGAACTCGCGGATCGAGCAGGTCTCGTGCTTGCCGGTGAGCCGCTCGTCGTTGAACGCACCGTAGACCGCGATGTGCTCCTCGTGGCGCTTGGCGAGCTTCTCGCACATCGCCTCGATCACCTTGATCCCGCCCTCGGCACGCGTGCCCTTGGTGCTGATGTTGGTGTGGGCGCCCGCGCCGTTCCAGTCGCCCTTGATCGGCTTGGGGTGAAGCGTGGCGCTGACCCCGAAGTCCTCGCCGATCCTGTACAGGAGCCAGCGCGCGAGCCACAGCTGGTCGGCGATGTCGACCACGCCCGAGGGACCGATCTGGAACTCCCACTGTCCCGGCATCACCTCGGCGTTGGTGCCGTGCATGTCGAGCCCGGCGCGAAGGCACGCAGACGTGTGAGCTTCGACGATCTTGCGGCCGAACACCTCGTCGCTGCCGACGCCGCAGTAGTAACCGCCCTGCGGCGCGGGGAACCCGCGATCCGGCCAGCCCAGTGGCTTGATGCCATCGAAGAAGGTGTACTCCTGCTCGATCCCGAACCACGGATCCTGGTCGGCGAACTTCTGAGCGACCTCGCGGCACCGAGCACGCGTGTTGCTCGAGTGAATGCTGCCGTCGGAGTTGAGCACCTCGCACATCACGAGGATGTCTTGCTCGCGGTGCAGTGGGTCGACCACCATCTTCGCCGGCTTGAGCTGGCAATCGCTGAAGTGACCCTCAGCTTGCATCGTGCTCGATCCGTCGAAGCCCCAGTCGGGGATATCGGCGAGGGACTTGACTGGTCCCTCGAGGATCTTCGTCTTCGACCGCAGCTTCGCGGTCGGCTTCTGGCCATCGATCCAGATGTACTCGGCGGTGATCTTCACCCGTGTCCTCCTTCGAATATGCGGGGGAACCTAGCAGGTGATTTGTTTCCTGGTGGTTTCCGAGACGTACTTCCTGAATCGATCTCGTCGGGGATCGGCCGCTCCCGCGCATGTCCTCGGGATCGCATGGTTCGACAACTTGCTGTGCGCGACGCATCTCCGTAGGCTCGGAGCGGGTGCAGTCGACTGACGCTGCAGGAGTCGCTCCGATCGGGCCGCCGGAGCAACCAGAAGTCCCATGCTCCTCCTGATCATCGTTTTCGCGCTCGGCTACATGGCGATCGTGCTCGAGGCGCCGCTGCGCCTCAGCAAGACCTCGGCGGCGTTGGTGATGGGCGTCGCTTGCTGGACGGTGTACATCGCCGACCACAACGTCGACACCGCCAACCACCTGTTGACGGAACACTTCGCCGGGATCGCCGAGATCGCGTTCTTCCTGCTCGGCGCGATGACGATCGTCGAGCTGATCGACGCGCACGACGGCTTCCACCTGATCACGTCACGGATCACCACGACCAAACGCCGCCAGCTGCTCCTGATCGTCGCGGCCCTGTCGTTCGTGCTGTCGGCCATCCTCGACAACCTCACCACGTCGATCGTGATGGTCTCGCTCGTCCGCAAGCTCGCGGCCGACGAACACGATCGCCTGATGCTCGGGGGCGTCATCGTGATCTCCGCCAACGCCGGCGGCGTGTGGTCGCCGATCGGCGACGTCACGACCACGATGTTGTGGATCGACGGTCAGGTCACGACCCTGGGGCTCGTCGAGCAGCTCGTGATTCCGGCGCTGGTCTGCGTCGCGATCCCCGTGTTGTGGGTCAGCCTGCGGTTCCGCGGCCACGTCACGCGCCCCGAGGTAGCGGAGAACCATTCCGCCTACGTCGCCTCACCCGGCGAGCGCACCGCGGTGTTCTTGATCGGGACCGGCGCGCTGCTCGGCGTGCCCGTGTTCAAGACCCTCACCGGGCTGCCGCCGGTCATGGGCATGCTGCTCGGCCTCGGCATGCTGTGGGCGATCACCGAGTTCATCCACAAGCGCAAGCCGGCGGAGACCCGCGTCGCCCGCTCTGCCGCGGCCGCTCTCCAGCGAGTCGACTCGCAGAGCGTGCTGTTCTTCGTCGGCATCCTGCTCGCGATCGGTGCGCTCGAGAGCTCCGGAATCCTCGAGTCGCTCGCCCACCACCTCGAGGTCTGGATCGGCAACGTCGACACGATCACGGTGACGATCGGGCTGTCGTCGTCGGTGATCGACAACGTCCCGCTGGTCGCGGCGTCGCAGGGCATGTACCCGCTGACGGCGTTCCCGGTCGATCACCACTTCTGGCTGTTCCTCGCGTACTGCGCCGGTACCGGCGGCAGCATCCTGATCATCGGCTCGGCCGCGGGCATCGCGGTGATGGGGATCCAGCGGGTCACGTTCGGCTGGTACGTCAAGCACTTCTCGTTGCCGGCGCTGTTGGGCTACTTCGGCGGCGCGCTCGCGTACCTCGCGATCCACGCGCTGTGAGGAACGACCACGATGCGGCGAAGCTGTGGGCTAGTGGTCGCCGGGCTGCTCTCGCTCGGCACCGCGAGTAGCGCGAGCGCGGACGACGCGACCACCGACCACCGCTATCCGCGCCGCGTGATCGACCGCCCCCTCGGCTACCCCAAGGGCGTGTTCGCCCTCGGAACCGATGTCGTGACCCCGACGAGCAGCCTGTTCGATCCGGCCATCCTCGACGGGTTCGCCGGGTACGGCATCGGCGACGACCTCGAGGTGCAGTTCGGGTCGTACGCGTTTCCCACCGACGACGTGGGGGCGGGCAGCATCGATCTCGGGCTCGGCTACAACATGGTGCGGGACGGTGCCGACGGGAAGCTGGAGATGATCGCGCGCGCGTCGACGGGCTACACCTTCGGCGAGCAGGGTGGAGTCGATCCGCTCTCGATCGGCGTCCAGCTCCGTTACCGGGTGACGCCGAACCTCGCCGTGCTCACGCCGAGCGGACAGCTCGTCCCGGGATTCGCCGCGTTCACCGCCGGACTCGCGCCGATCGCACCCGTGGGGCAGATCAACGTCACGCTCGACGACCGCGGTACCGGCATCAACCGGGTCACGTTCGACCTCCCGATCGCGCTGGGGTACCAGCTGGCGCCGACCGTGTACGCCGAGCTCGACACGCTGCTGGCGTCGATCAACATCGCGGATAGCCAGAACGCCTACCTCGGCAAGGACGTCACACCGGTCCGGGTGGTCGGCGTGGTCAACGTGATGCCGTCACTCGACGTGACCGCGATGTTCGGCAGCGTCGACCTCACGCCACCGGTGGGAACCGACGTCTCCGATACGCTCTACGCCGGCGCCGGGATCCGGTTCTACGGCGGCCTCTGATGTCGCGAGCGGGGGCACCCAGCAGGTCGGTTGGCCGCGGCAGCGAAGTCGGGCAACCACGGCTCACGCGCGCAGTCGCGCGAGCGCGGCATCGACCGGCTCCGGTGACCCACCGTCGAGCCACGCGGCGACCGACGCGTCGAGCTCGGTGACCACCTCGCGATCCGCTCCGCACGCGGCCGCATCCCCGAACGGCGCGGCCAGCGGGCGACCCGCCGCGTGGCGCGCGCGGGCGAGCGCGAGCCGGCCGTAGGCACCGCGTGCGAGCGCGCGCCGGCCGTGCCACCACGTGCCGAGCAACGCGACCAGCGCCACGGCATCGGTCGGATCGGGATAGATCGTCGATCCCGGCACGATCGCTGCCCACGCGCGCTCGGCGTAGCTGCCGAAAAGCGGTGACAGCTTGATCCCGCCGAACACGATCGCGGTGGCAGCGATCGCGAGGCCGAGCTTCCACCGGCGCAACGTGTAGTCCCACCCGAGGCCGAGCTTGGCCAGTGCGACTCCGATCACGTCGACGAGCGCGGTCGCGACCAGCGGGAACACGAACACGCCCGTGACGTCGGACAGCTTGCCGGTGACGAGCTCGGGCAGCGCCGTGCCCTTGAGCACGCGATCGTTGACGACGAGCAGCCCGAGGGCGACGAGCGGCAACGGCGACAGGAGCTCGTGCACCGGCAGCCCGGCGCGCGTGGTCGAGTCGCGTCCCGCGAGCCATTGCCACATCTCTGCCGGTCCTACCACGTTGACTCGCAACCCGACGGTCGCGAACATCGAGAGGTGAAACGGACGTCGGTGCTCGTGCCGTTGGTGCTCGCAACCTGCATCGGCGTCGCGCCTGTTGCCCGCGCCGACGACGAGATGCCCGTCGCCAAGCTCAAGGTCGCGGCCGACGCGATGTTCGTGTTCCCGGTCGACAAGTATGCCGACGACGCGGATGCCGGGTTCGGCGCCTTCGGGCGCATCGAGCGCCGACTCGGCGACAAGATGTGGGTGACCGGTCGCGCCGGTGGACTGTTCCACGCGACCGATCTCGACGGCGCCAGCCTGGTGATGCTGATGGCGCACGCCGGCCTGCGGTACGACCTCGACGCCACCCGCGAGAACGGACCGTTCTTCCACGCCCTGATCGGCGTCAATCACGTCCGGCTGTCGGTCGACGCCATGGGCGTGTCACTGAACGATTCCTCGACGTCGCTGTCGTTCGACTGGGGCGGAGGCTTCCAGGCCGGACCGGTCCAGTTCCGCGGCAGCGTGCTCTACACGTCGAGCGTCACCGCGTCGGTCGGAGGTGACCGGACCAACTACATCGGGCTCGCGCTGACGCTGGGATACGACTTCGTCGCGCGATGAAATTTGCTCGTCGGGCGCCGCGTTGTCATCGTTCGAGACGATGCAACCGGCGAGCTGGACCTGGATGTGGACGCTGCTGGCGATCGCGGCCTGTGGCGGCGACCGTTCGCACGTCGGCGAGAACGTCGCCGTCGCGAGCCCGGGACCCGCGACGGCGAGCAGCACTCCTGCCGATGCCGGCGCGGCCGCGTCCAGCGATGCCGGCGACGCCCGCGCGATCCCACCGTGCCGCGACGTCACCGACGATCGCGAGTCGGCACCGCACGACACGCTGACGTTGACGCGTGCGACGTTCTCCGAGCTCGAGGGCTGGGCCGACGACAAGCTGTCCGAGGCGGTCCCCGCGTTTCTCCGCTCGTGCGAGCAACTCGCCAAGCTGCGCGATGGCGACCCGGTGGGCCACGACGGTCACGGCGGGCGGGCCCGGCAGTGGCGACGCGCCTGCCGTGCGGCGGCGCGCGTGACCAAGGGCGACGATGCCGCCGCCCGCAAGATGTTCGAGGCCGAGTTCGTGCCGTGGCTCGCGGCGGGCGAGAAGGGTCCCGACGGCAAGATGACCGCGTACATCGTGCAGGAGCTCCACGCGTCGCGCACCAAGCACGGGAAGTACCAGACGCCGGTGTACGCGCGCCCCAAGGACCTCGTCGAGATCGAGCTGTCGAGCTTCATCCGCGACGGCCACGGTCGCCGGATCTGGGGCAAGGTCGGCGCCGGGGGCAAGCTCGAGCCGTACGTGACCCGCAAGCAGATCCGGCTCGGCGCGTTGAAGAACCGAGGTCTCGAGCTGGTATACGTCGACGAGCCGATCGACCTGTTGTTCGCACACATCGAGGGCTCGGCGAAGGCGCTCCTCGACGACGGCACCGTGATGTGGCTCGACTTCGCCGGCAAGAACGGCCGGCACGGCCGCGGCCTCGGATCGATCCTCAAGAGCAAGAACGCGTTCCACAAGCCCTACAACGGCACGATGCAGGGCATCCACCACTGGCTCGAGGATCACCGAGGTCAGTGGAACTCGATCGTCGACCAGATCTCGTCGTTCGTGTTCTTCCAGAAGGGATCCGGCGACGGTCCACTCGGCACCCAGCTCGCCGCGTTGACGGCCAAGCGATCGCTCGCCGTCGACCGCGCGTTCATCGCCCTGTCGACGCCGATCTGGGTCGACACCAAGGCACCGGTCTACAAGCAGAAGCGGATGGCGCCGTGGCGGCGGCTGATGATCGCGCAGGACACCGGCGGCAACATCCGCGGCGCGGTGCGCGGCGACCTGTACTTCGGCGACGACGCCGAGGCGGCCGACCGGGGCGGACGGATGGGCGGCAAGGGCCGGTTCTGGCTGCTGCTGCCGAAGGGCGTCAGCCAGTAGGTTTCTGGCGCCGCCGGACCAACGCCAGCGCGATCCCGAACGCGATCACCACCGGCTGGCTCGGCGATCCCTCGCCGCTCTCGCAGCACCCGGATCCCGACGCCACGACGTACTCGGGCGTGCGGTCCGCACCGGTCTGGCACTCCATCACCGGACCGGGCGTCACCGGATCGCCGGGGATCAGCGCGTGCACCGTCCCGTCGTAGGTCGCGACGATCAGGTAGTCGCCGGCCGGCGCGGGTGCGCTGACGATCGGAGCGCCCAGCGACGTCGACCACACCTCGCGCCCCGTCGCCGCGTCGAGTGCGAACAGCTGGCCGTCGGGATGCGGCACCCACACCAGGTTGCCGGTGACGACCGGGCTCGCCGTGAACCCGGGCTGGCGCGCGCGATAGTGCGCGAAGTTGAGCGGTCCACCGTCGGTGCGGTGGCGCCACAGCTCGTCGCCGGTGTCGGCGTCGATCGCGATCAGATCGGCGTACTGCGTGGGCACGAACAACCGGCCGGCCGCGATCGCGGGCGTCGCGGTGACCGCGTAGCTCCACACGTCGGCGTCGGGAATCAGCGGCCGCGACCACAGCGCGGTCGAGCTCGAGAGCGTCGCCGCCGTGAGCTGACCGTCGGAATCGATGTAGAACATCCGGCCGCCATCGATCACCGGGGTCGAGTTGATCGCGACGGCGTGGCCGCCGCGCAGCTCCCAGTGCTTGCCGTTGCCGTCGGTGTTCCACGCGGTCATGCCCTCGTTGCGCGCGTAGTTCGCGACCGCGAGCCCGTCGGCCACGGACACCGCCGCGAGCGTCCCGAGCCACGGATAGTCGGGCACGCGATCGCGCGTCCACAGCGGCTCGCCGGTAGCGAGCGCGAGCGCGCTCATCCGTCCCTGGACCGCCGCGTAGACCGCCCCGCCGTCGATCGTCGGCGACGCCCACAGCGAGGCCGCGAGGCTATCGATGCCGTCGGCGATGTCGCGATGCCACCGGAGCTCTCCGGTTGCCAGCGACAGGGCGTGGAGCTCGCCGTTCTCGAGCGCGACCACCACGGTGTCGCCACCGATCGCGGGCGAGGCGTGGACCGGAAACCGCGTCGTGTAGCGCCACTTCTCGGTGCCGGTCGCGAGATCGAGCGCGACGATCCCACCGCGATCGCCCTCGCCGAGATCCCACAGCGAGACCACCACCGTGTCTCCCGAGATCACCGGCGAACCGAGCAGCACGTTGCCGCCCAGCGCGACCGCCCACTGCTGCACGAGCGGCGGCGGGATCTGGCGCGGCGTCGCCCCGGTGTGCTGGGCGTTGCCCCCGAGCTGCGGCCAGTCGGCGGCGACCGGCGACGAGGCCAGCGGCGTACACACCTCGACGGCGAGCTGCTTCTCGATCCGGCGCCCCGACGGTGACCGTGCGACCACGTCGATCGTGTGGCTCCCGACCGCCAGCGAATCGAGCTGCGCGGTGAAGCTCCACCCGCTTCCTCCGGCGGTCGCGGCCGGTGCGAGGGGGAGCTCCGGTCCGCAATCGATCCGTGCGGTGACCTGCGGCAGCGACGCGTCGAGCGCCGCCGACACCAGCAGCTGGAAGCCGCCGGGCGACGCGCAGCTGTTCGCCAGCGGCGACGTGATCGCGAGCTCGGGCTCGGCCAGGCGCGCGCGATGCTCGACGGTCGGTACGCCGTCGTCGAACGTCACGATCCGGTAGCCCGACGGCGACTGATCGATCGTCCCCATCACCAGCGTCTGCGTGCCCCACTCGACGAGGCCGCGCCGCTCGACGCGACGATTCGCGTGCCAGTGCCCGGTGAACATGTAGTCGACGCCGAGGTCGGCGAGCCGGTCGGCGACCGCATCCGATGGCGAGGCGTGACCGAGCGCGATCACGATGCGCTCGGCGCCATCCGGACGCCGATCGACGTCGGCGAGGTCGGCCTCGAAGAACGCGATCTGATCGTCCTCGGACAGGTTGGTGTCCCACACCACGACGTGGAGGTCGCCGGTGTCGAAGCTGTAGTTGTCGGGGCCCCATCTCCGCCGCCACGCGACCCCGCCGTCGTACCAGTCGTGGTTGCCCGGCACCGCGACCCACGGGATCGAGAACCCGCGCAGCGTGTCCTCCACCCGGTCGAACTCCGATGCCGCGTTGGACTGCGTGACGTCGCCGACGATCGTGAAGAACCTGGGTGGCGTGGCCAGCCCGAGCGCCTGGGCGAACGCGTCGTCGAGATCGCCGCCATCCCACGCTCCCTGCGACGTGGTGGTGTGGGTATCGGCGGCGACCACGAACGTCTGCGGCGCGGCCAGCTCGTCCTCGGTGAGCGGCACCAGCGGCAGGTCCGTCGAAGGCGCGTCGGCATGTTTCCACACCGAGCCCGGACGAAATCCGTCGGGCACGCGCACCCAGACCACGCCGGCGGCGTCGGGCGTCAAGAAGTCGTAGCGACCGACCGGGTCGGTGCGGATCGGCTGTCCGCGATCGAGCATCACCACCGCCCCCGAGACGCCGGGCTCGTCCTTCTGCCGCACGCCGTCGTGGTTGCGATCGACGAACACCACGCCGTGCACCGACGTGGCGCACCCGGCGAGACAGCCGGCGATCGCGAGCAGACGGAGCACGATCCCTAGTGTAACGCGGGTCCGTCGATCGAGATCGCGGCATCGCCGCGTCGCCACCAGCCGTCGCCGTCGGCGTCGACCAGGATCGGGCTCGCGAGTGCGAACGGCGTCACGTCGCGCATGCGATCGGGGTGGAATGACCCGGTGACCTCGGGGGGCATCGGGTCGTCGCCCTCGGCGAGCACCGCGATCCAGGTGTCGCGGCGCGGCAGCGCGATCTCGCCCGCCCACCGAAACCGGCGACGGCCGGCCGGGACGTCGATCATCTCCGCGAGCGCGGGGCCGCGATCCCCGCCGATCACGATCCGGACATCTTCGACGGCGGCGAATCGCGCGGTCTCGACCGTGACGTCGATCCACACCGAGCCGGCGGCGTGCAGTGCCTCCCCGGGACCGACCGTGGGTCCGCCGCGTGCCGCCGCGACCTCGACGTCGAGCCACGGTCCGTCGGTCGCGACCACGCGGCGTCGCCGGATCGCGTCGACGAAGCCGGCCTGGTCGAACGGCGCGACTCGCGGATCGTCGACGAGCACGTAGTTGCGAGCGGTGCCGTCGAGGATCCAGTTGAAGTCGTGGGTGTCGCTGTTGCCGAGCGGCGCGACCAGAAACCCGTGGTCGGTGATCGTGAAGAAGTCGCGCACGCACTGGTCGAGGCGGTCGTCGCCTGGCCTGGTGAACATGGTGTGGCCGGCGATCACCTCGAGCGCGTCGAACGCGCGCGGCCACGGGGGCGGCCACGCGTGCCCGTCCCATTCGGTGGTGTCGAACAGCGCGGTCGAGCGCAGCCGCGGATGGTTGAGCTGCACCACGCCGGTGCCCGCGAGCCGGCGCGCGATCGCGAAGAACTCCTCGAGTGTCGTCCGGTTGAGGTCGTCCAGCGTCGGGCTCCCACCGCCCGCGCGATCCGGATCGATCGCCACCGGGTACACGCCCGCATGGAGATAGTCGTTCGACAGCTCGTTCGACGCGATCGACACGACGTCGTCGTAGCCGAGCTGGGCGATGTCGGCCGACAGGTCTCCGTTGTCGTTGTGATCCGAGAGCCCGATCACCTGGATGCCGGCCGCGACCTGCGCGATCACGCGTTGCGGGTTCGGCATCCGCGAGTCGTCGGAGGCGTACGCGTGAACGTGGAGATCGGCGGCGAGCGCGCCGGCCGGCCGCCACGCGCGCTCGAGTGCGATCGCCAGCTCCACGCGACCCCGACCGGGTCGCAGATCGACCGTGCCTCGCCACAGCTCGTACTCGACCCCGCGCCACGCCAGCACGTCGTACCGGCCGTAGGGGATCGCGGGCGACGGCACGCAGTCGTCGGCACCGACCGGTACACGGGCCTCGCCACGTCCGAGCACGAGCCCGTTCCACGATCCCACGACGTCGGGTCCGAGCACGCACGCACCGCCACCCTGTCGCTCGCCGAACACGTCGATCGTGCCGATGTGCAGGGGTTCGCCGTGCTGCGACAACAGCACGCGCGCACCGACGGGGACACCGGTATCGGTCACGTGCAACACGAGCGTCGTCGTCGAGCGCGGAGGCGGTGGCGCCGCCGTCACGATGATCGAGGGACCCTCCGGCAGCGTGCGTGGCCAGCCCAGCCATCCCGCGAGCACCAGCGAGCCGGCCGCCAGCACCACCAGCGCGAACGGCAGCCAGGCCCGCTCGAACATCGCTAGCGCAGCCGGAACTCGGCGCCGGCGGTGACCGCGAATCCGACCAGCGGCTCGGCGCCCAGTCCGCGACCGAAGCTGCCGACACCGATCGCGAGCTCCGCCATCCCGACCACGGCGACCCCGTTCGCGACCCTTGCACGCAAGCCACCCGCCGCGTGCAGCGGGATCGACACGCCGGAGACGTCGTCGTTGGAGAACCGGGTGTACGCGAGCCCCAGCGCGACCCGCGCGAACGGACGGAACGCACCCTGCGCCGCGAACATCCGGCGCACGCCGCCGGCGATCTCCAGCGAGGTGCCCTCGGCGAGCCCGTGATCGCACTGGACCTGATCCATGCGATCGCGGAAGCAGCCACCCGCACCACTACCGAACGTGAACGCCGCGATGCCGTCGAACCAGTCCTGGTCGGACAGCTGGTACAGGTAGTCGCCGGCGACGCGCAACCCGCCCGCGGTGACCCGCCCACCGAGCGCGAGACCGAGCGTCGCACCGACGCCCTGATCGCCCATGTCGTCGGCCACATCGGTCGCGGTCGTGGTCGCGGTCGACGCCGACGGATCGGGCGCCACGCCGAGGTCGCCGGTCGCGTCGCCGATCGCGTCGTCGGCACGCGCGGAGCCGGCCACGCCCAGCACGGCCAGGACGATCAGTCGCCGCGACATACCATCACCTTGACGTCGGTGTTCTGGCGCGACGCGTCCTCCATGCACCGCCAACCCGTGCCGAGGAACTCGCAGTCGGTGTTGTCGGTGCACGTGAACAGGCACACGCCACCCTCGCGATCGACACACACCGCGTTGCTCGGGCAGTCGCTGTCGGTGGTGCAATCGAGCGTGCAGAGCCCGTCGGGGAACTCGTTGCTCGGCACCAGGCAACGGTCGTCGCAATCGGCGGTGACGTCGCACCGTGCTCCGACCGAACGAGTGACGTCGCTGGAACCGCACGCGGCCAGTCCGACGACGAGCGCGAGCACCCGGATCCGCATGGCGCGAAGGTACTCCGCGCCGTCGGGTCGTGCCACTTACCGGTACCGCCGCCGACGGCGCGTCGCTCCCGCCGCGTGCGCGAGTGCCGAGACCAGCGCCTCGGCGGCACGCGGCGACCGGCGAGCGGCCTCGACGAACGGTTGCAGCGCGGTATCGAGATCGGTACCACCCCGCAGCGGACCGCGAGCGACCGATGCCAGCTCGAGCGCGCGTTGCGCCGCGACCTCACCGATCAACACCGCGAACTGCGGCGTGGCGATCGTCACCAGGCGCGCGAGGTCCGCGATCGCGCAACCGGCGAACCGGCCTCCACCGATCACCCACTCGGCGAGCGCCTCCCATGCCGACGTGTCGAGCACCGCGGCGTCCGGCGGTGCCGCGGGCAACCGCACCACGTTGGGCGCGACCGCACCGAACTCGGGCGGCGTGACGAACACGTCGCGGCCGACCGTGCGTTCGAGCACGAGCATCCGCACGAACCGCCGCTCGTCGAACCGATCGATGTTCACGGTCACGAACCCGTCCATCACCGACGGCACGCACCCGTCGAGGCCGTGGCGGCGCACCCGCCCGTCGGGTAGGCGGACGACCATCGTGTCGGCGTCGAGATGCAGCTCCGCGCGCGCCGACGAGAACGGTACGTAGTCGCGATACAGGGCAGTTCGCCCCATGATCGTCAGTATGACGCGTCGGGCCCGCGCGTGAACGTGATTTTCGCGACGCCGACCCTCAGGTCTTCTTCTTGGCCCGAGAGGTCCTGGCTTTCGCGGTCTTCTTCTTCTTCTTGGGGTCGGGGGCCGGCATCGCGGCCGCGTTCTTCTGGGTCTGCAACCGCCGGATCGCGCGCAGGCGGAGCGTGCGATCCAGCTTGGGCTTGAACGCCGAGGCGTCCTGGATCGCGGGAACCTGACCGGCGCGCACCTGGGCGTCCTCCTTGAGGAGCAACGCACGGATCTGATCCGGCGAGCTCAGCGCGCGCAGCTTCGCGATCGTCGCCGGGTTGCGCAGCGCGCGCGCCAGCCGTCCCAGGATCGGCAGGTGGAGCTTGTCGTACTTGAGCCCGAGCAGGAAGAACAGATAGGTCGGGTTGCCGTCCGGGGAACCGAAGTCGATCCCTTCCCACGACCGCCCCACGATCATGAACGGGCGGCCGATCTTGCCCTTGTCCTTCGCACGCGTGTGCAGAAACGCCACGCCGCCTTCCATCGCCGTCGACGACAGCGACTCGCGCTCGACCACGGCACCGACGAACCACGGCTTGTCCATCAACCAGCCGTTGGTGTAGGCGCGGGCGGCGAGCTCTTCGATCACCGCCATCGGCGACTTCGCCCGCAGGGTCTGGATGATCGCCTGGTCGGGCAGCAGATCCTCGAGCGGCAACTTCATGCCATCGGGCACGTCTGCGAAGTTCTCGTCATCGCCGACCAGCTGGTCCTCGATCCACGCATCGATCGCGCTGCGTTTGAATCGCCACTGGCGGTCCACCTGCAAAGCGGGAATCTTGCCGGCCGTCACGAGCTTGCCGACCGTGGCTTCGTCCAGATGCAGGTAGGACGCGAGCTCGTGCATGGTCAGCAACTGTGCGTCGGATCCCCGGTTTTTTGGCATGTGCGGGGGGATTCTATGTGGGAACGCGCGCAACGTGCATTCGCAGCGTAAGATTTCGGGATGAGGCAACGGTGGTCGCTCCGCCGAGCCCGTCTGCTGGTCGGAACGAAGTTCCTGCTGATCGCGGGGCTGATCGGGTTCGTGCTGGTGACGTGGCTCGTCGAGCTCGTGGCCGGCCTCGATCACGCCGTCCACCTCGGCCCCCTGCTCGCGATCGCGATGGCGGGGATCCCTGCGGTGCTGTGGCTGAGCGTGTTCTATCTGATGGACCGTCACGAGCCCGAGCCCAAGCAGCTCGTCGCCGGGGTCTGCGTGCTCGGCACGCTGGTGGCCGCGCCACTCGCCGATTTCCTGCAGTTCCAGGCCGTGCCGCGCGCCGCCCTCGAGGTGCACGGCCTCAATCCGCTGTCCGCGGACCGCATCCTCTACGCGATCCTGATCGCCGGCCTCGCGCAGGAGATGTGCAAGTACGCCGTCGTTCGCTACACGATCTACCAGTCGCGCGAGTTCGACGAGCCGATGGACGGCATCGTCTACATGATGGCCTGCGGCACCGGATTCGCCGTCTGGGTCAACTACCACCGCCTCTCGGACCAGGGCATGTCGGCCCACCTGTCGACGGCCGCGGCGCAGGCCGTGGTCACCACGCTCGCCCACGCCTCGTTCGCCGGCGCGCTCGGCTACGTGATGGGACGCGCCAAGTTCTCGCGACGTAGCGCCCTCGTGCGAGGCGTGTTGCTGTTCTTCGGGCTGCTCGGCGCGGCCGTGCTCAACGGCCAGTTCCAGATCGTCGAGATGTGGGTCGTCAACTCGGGCCTCGCGCAGCACCCGTGGCGCGGCGTCGGATACGCGGCCGCCTGCGCGTCGGCGGTGTTCCTCGGGATCTGGGTGCTCTCGCAGCGGCTGCTCGCTCGTTCCCCGTTCCGGAGCTCGTCGTGACCACCGGCAAGAAGCGACGCGCCACCAAGCGCAAGTCACGGCGCAAGACGCCGGTCGCCGGAACGCCCGCGGCCGAGCGCGACTCCCAGCCGGCGATCGAAGCCGACGCTGCGAAGCCGGCCGAGACGCCCGAGACGCCTGCCGAGAAGCCCGCCCAGAAGCCCGCCCAGAAGCCCGCCGAACCCGAGCCCGAGAAGTCCGAGCGGTCCGAGAAGTCCGAGAAGTCCGAGAGGTCCGAGAGGTCCGAGAGGTCCGAAAAGCCCGCCGAGCCCGCGCCCGAGAAGTCCGAGCGCGATGGCTCCACGGAGCCCGAGCCCGAGACGTCCGCGCGACCCGAACAAACCGAAAAGCCCGCGGAGCCATCGAAACCCGCCGACCCCGGCGCGACGGACCAGCCCGCGTCAAAGAGCCTGTCGACGATCCCGGCCCTGCGGGAGATCCCCGAGCTCTCGAAGCCTGCCAGCTCGCTCGCCGCCTCGAGCGACAAGCCGGCCCAAACCGAGGAGGTTCAGGTCGAGCTTCGCGAGGGTCCGCGGCGCAGTGGAGACGGGCGGCGAAAGAACGATCGCGTCGAGGCCCCCGAGCCCGCCGCGCCGTCCGACGTTCCGGTCGCGTCCGATGCGACGAAGCCCGATGCGGCGAAGCCCGATGCGGCGGAGCCCGATGCGGCGGAGCCCGATGCGGCGAAGCCCGATGCGGCGGAGCCCGCGCCCGAACCCGCACCCGCCGAGCCTTCGAGCAGCCTCGCGAAGCAGGCCGCCGAGGCCGCGGCCGCTGCCTCGACCGACGAGCCGGCCGATGTCGCCTCCGGCTCGGGGAGCCGGCTTCCCCGTGCGTCACGCGTGGTCGTCGAGCATCCCGTGGCCACGCGCGATCCGAACGCACCGATCGCGCTCAACCCGAGTGCCGCCGCACTCGAGGCCGCGCGGATCGCGGGCGAGATCGTCGGCGACATCTCGACGGCAAGCGGCGCGGCGATCGTGGCAGCGGCCGCGGCGGGCGCGGCGATCGAAGCGGCCCGCGCGCGCAAGGCGGCGGGGATCGACGATGGCAAGTCTCCCGAGGCGACCGGCGCTGCCGCAGCGGCCGCGGTCGCGGCGGTGACCACGGCCGCCGCGACCGCAGACGTCACGGACGACGGGCGCGATCCGGTGACCAGCGTCCGCATGCACCGCGAGCGGATCCTGCGCGCGCTCGCCGAGGACATGGCCGCCAGGGGAGAGACCGGAGAACCGGAAGCCGCCGGCGAGACGGATGCCGAACCGGGCGGCCCGGTGCACGCGCGGGCGGCGAGCTACGACCGCGCGATCAGTCAGGGCGAGTATCCCCGTGCACGCTCGGAGGGCGACGCGGACGAATCGGATCCGGTGCAGATCGCGGCAGCGGCGATCCAGCGGCTGCGGCAGCGCGCGAGCACCGACTTCGCCGAGCTCCGCGTGCACTACCGCCGTCACGACATCGTCGTGCTGTTGGCGGCGCTCTTGGTGATCGTGATCGCCGGACGGATCCACGCGCGCCTGGTGACACCACCGACGGTGACGTTCCCGACGCACGAGAACGATCCGGCCGCCGACCGCGGGCTGACGTTCGAGCACTCGCAGGCGTGGCTCAAGCCGGAGCGCTTGCCGCCGTGGCCGTCGCGGATCATCCGCGATCCGTCGGGACTCCCGCCGAAGGCGACCGGCGCGTACTACGCGGCGCTGCCGTCGTCGGTCGATCCCAACGCGCGGATCGAGGTGTTCATCGACAAGCGTCCGGCGTGGACCAACATCGTGACCGGGCTCGAGCTCGACCGGCGCACGCGGTGGGGCGAGCTGTACTCGCTCGAGCGCAGCTCGATCGAGGAGATCGGCGACCAGAACTGGCTCCGCACGCAGTACAAGTACGCGCACGCCGCCGAGAAGGGCGACGTACCGCGCGTCGATCGCGCGGTCGAGTACGCCACGGTGGACCGCGAACAGATCTACGTGGTCACGTTGTTCGGCAGCGATCAGGAGCTCGAGCACATCGAGAAGGTGGTCGCGCCGACGCTGCGGCTCAGCTCGAAGCCGGGCGCACGCAGCGCTCTACCACTGGTGACCCGGATCGGATCACTCGGACACCGTACCCACCCCGAACCGGTCAAGCGGGCATTCGACTCGACGGTGATGGTCGTGGTGGCGGATCTGATCGACGGTCGTCTGCAGGCGCGCGGCGGTGGCTCGGGCGTGATCGTCGGCGGCGACGGTTCGATCCTGACGAACTACCACGTCATCCACGACAAGAACGGCCGCCTCCACGACGTGTTCGTGGTCGGCCGGTTCGGCAAGCTCGGAGAGGCGCCACAGCTGCAATGCGCCGGACGTCCCAACCGCAGCAAGCTCCAGCGCGAGCTCGACCTCGCCCTCATCAAGTGCGACACCGACCTCGACGGGCGCAACTGGATCCCGGCGACGAGCGGCGTGTGGGCGACGCTGCCCGAAGCCAAGCCGACCGACGTCCACGTCGGCGAGCGCGTGTGGGTGCTCGGCTATCCCGACGTCGGTGGCGGCGGGCTGACGCTATCGACCGGCCAGATCAGCGGCTGGACCGGCCAGGACGGCACCGCCGGGCACGACTTCATCAAGACCGACGCGTCGATCACGCACGGCAACTCGGGCGGCCCGGTGGTCGACGACGAGGGCAGGTTGATCGGCATCGCGACGGCGTCGCGCACGCGTGTCACCAAGGGCGGTGGCGTGCTCGAGATCAACCGCGCCGGTCTGGTGCGCCCGATCTCGATCGCGTCGGACCTGCTCGCGATCGCCGCGATCGGATGGACGCCTCGCGAGGGTCACACCGACGTCGAGATCCAGCCGTCGGCGGTCGAGGCCCCGGCGGAGGGCATCCGGATCGCCACCCACGTGATCGACCACGCCAACGAGAAACCGATCCGCGACGCGCTGGTGATGGTGCTGCGCCCCGGCGTCAACGCGAACGACATCGACGTCAACCGTCTCGACGACCAGGTGATCGCGTGGGGACGCTCGAACACGCAGGGCGAGGTCCAGCTCAAGCAGCCGGTCCCGTACGGGACGTACACGGTGCTGGTTCGTGCGAGTGGCTACGAGCCGCTGATCGGAGAGGACCAGCTCCACCTCGACGAGCACACGCCACCCGCGTTCGATCCGTGGGGCGGCATCCGTCTGCTCGCACAGTAGCCTTCGTTTCCGCGAGCACTCGACGCGGGCGCTGGGTGCTCGCTCGCGAAGTCAGCGCTTGCCCTTCATGACCTCGTCGACGGTGCGATCCATCGCCTTCGCGGTGAACGGCTTCTCGAGGAACGCATCCGGCACGAGCTCGCTTCCGGTGCCGCGCAGCATCTCGGTGTAGCCCGACATCAAGATGATCGCCACATCCGGCTGGGTCTCGCGCGCGAGTCCGAGCACGTCGTAGCCGTTGGCGCCGGGCATCGCGACGTCGGTGATGACGAGCTGGAAGCCGCTCGGTGTCGCACGCAACAGCTTCTCGGCCTGCGTGCCATCGGCGGCCACCACCACGGTCGCGCCGCGGCGTTCGAGCAGGCGCCGCACGGTGGCGCGCACCGATGGCTCGTCGTCGGCCACCAGCACGTGGAGCCCGACCAGCGGCGAGCTCGGCGTCGGGATCTCCCGCGACATCGACGGCGAAGGCTCGACACCGACCACGATCGGCAGGCGTACGCGGAACCGTGCACCGCGACCGACCTGGGTGTCGACCTCGACGTCACCGCCCAGGCGCTGCACGATGCCGTGCACCGCGGACAACCCGAGGCCGTGATGACCGCTCTTGGTCGAGAAGAACGGCTCGAAGATCCGCGGCAGCGCGCTGGCGTCGATCCCGGCGCCGTCGTCGACGACCTCGAGCTGCCAGTGCGAGCTACCGTCGCGCGCGACGATCTGGGTCGCGATGTCGACGTTGGAGGCGGCGACATCGGAGGCGTTGGTCACCAGGTGCACGATCGCGTGCCGGAGCAGGCTGCGATCGGCCTCGATCACGGCGCCACTCGCCCCCGCCGAGATCGTCAGTCGGACCTCGGGTCGAACGATCCGCGTCAACTCCTCGACGAGCTCGCCGATGAGCTCGTCGGCATCGATCGGGTGGGTGATGATCTGCGCCCGGCCGGCGAACGCGAGCAGTTGCCGCGTGAGCTGGGCCATCCGCCGGGCCGCCGCCTCGATCCGACGCAGCGACTCGCGCGTGCCCTCGGTGAGCTCGCGGTCCTCGCGGGCGGCGCTGGCCTCGGCGAGCACCCCCACGAGCAGGTTGTTGAAGTCGTGGGCGATGCCGCCAGCGACCAGCCCCAGGCTATCGAGCCGCTCCTGCCTCTGGGGATCGCGCTCGTGCGCCAGAACCACGCACGAGAGGAGCCGGCCCTCGGTCATGGTCGTGGAGAGCGCGATCCGAAAAGAGCGCTCGCCTCCGAGCGTCACGACCTGCGCGTCGAGGACCGCCGGCGGGTCGGCGTGACGCCACGTGCCAACCGGGATCACCACCCCCAACCGGGTTCCGACCACCTCGCCGAGGAGCGCCCGCGCCGCCGGGTTGGCGGACACGATCATCCCTGCGGCATCGGCCAGGAGGACGGGGACCGGGATCGGGGTGAGGGAGATGGGAAACTGCGGCACCTATCTCGAGTCATCGGCCGCCAAGCCCCGAATTGGATGTGCGACCGGGTTGGTGTTGGTTGCGGTTGGGGTAACCCTCAGTGGGTTCGCATACTTGTCATGCGATCAGCGACCATGATACGGCTGACGCATCGCATGCCCTCGCTGGACCGCTCCGCGATCGACCCCGACGCCGATCGAGTGGTTCGCAAGCTCAACCGCGCCGGGTACAAGGCCTACCTCGTGGGGGGCTGCGTTCGCGACCTCCTCGTCGGTCGAACCCCGAAGGACTTCGACGTCGCGACGAGCGCGACCCCGAACGAGATCAAGGCGACGTTTCGCAACTCGCGGATCATCGGCCGCCGGTTCCGGCTGGCCCACGTGTTCTTCGGCTCGAAGATCATCGAGACCTCGACGTTCCGCGCCAACCCCCGCGACGACGACGACCACGACCTGTTGATTCGCCGCGACAACGTGTTCGGCACCGAGACCGAGGACGCCCGCCGCCGCGACTTCACGATCAACGGGCTGTTCTACGACGTCGAGCGCGAGGAGGTGATCGACCACGTCGGCGGGCTGGCGGATCTCGAGGCCAAGATGATCCGCACGATCGGCGACCCCGACGTCCGGTTCCAGGAGGACCCGGTCCGCATGCTGCGCGCGATCAAGTTCGCGGCGCGGCTCGAGTTCGGCTTCGAACCGACGACCTGGCGCGCCCTGCTGCGATGGCGTGGGGAGATCAGCAAGTGCGCCGCGCCGCGCCTGCTCGAGGAGGTCCACCGGCTGATGCGCGGCGGTGCGTGCCGGCGATCGTTCGAGCTGCTGGTCGAGACCGGCGTCCTGGCCGTGCTGTCGCCGTACCTGGCGGGTCTACTCGAGGGTCCCGGTGCCCCGGCGGCGTCGCCACCGATCGTCGGCGAGGCCCCCCACCCCACGGTCCCCCGCGTCGAGTACGACGACGAGGATCCGGCCGAACACGACCCGGACGACCCGCCCGATGAGGACGAGGATGTGCTCGCCGAGCCCGACGAGGACGAGGGCGAGGACGAGGGCGAGGACGAGGACGAGGGCGAGGACGAGGACGAGGACGAGGACGAGGACGAGCCCGAGGATGGCGAGGAGGTCGACGGCGACCACGGCAATCACGGCGGCGCCATCGACCTCGATGCCGAGGAACGCGCCTGGCATCGGGTCTGGGCCGACGAGCCCGGACCGCATCGGCCGACCCGCGCGACCCCGCTCCGGCTCTCGTTCCTCTCGAACGGTGAGGTCGTCCACCGCCGCGAGCTGGCATGGGCGACGATGCCGTGGATCGATCGCGCCGTTGCCGACGCGCGCGACCCCTCGAACGCCGTCGCGTTCGGAGCCCTGCTCGCTCCGTTCGTGCCGGACACCCTGCGCGGTGGCGAGCTCCACTCCGCGATCGGCGAGCTCGCGCAGCCGATGATCGTGCAGCTCCATGTCACCCGGCGCGATAGTGAACGGCTGCGGTACCTGCTGCTCGCCCAGCGGAAGTTGGGCGCCGCCAAGAAGCGCGGCAGCCAGGCCGAGCTCGCCGGGGGACGCGACCTGGTCGAGGACGCGCTCCTCTTGTTCGAGCTCCTCGCCCGCGCCGCCGGTCACGAACCGGAGGACGGGGCGACCGCGCTGGCGGTCAACCCCGCGGAGGGTCGCGACGACGGCGACGACGATCAGCCGCGCAAGCGCCGCCGCCGCCGCCGCGGTGGTCGCCGCCGGCGCAGGGACACCGCCCTCTCGCGCCCCGGTCGCGCGTGACGCGCCCGCGATCGATCGGGCCCGGCGTGGACGACGAAGACGACGACGAGCTCGCCGCCGAGCTCATCGATGCGGGCTCGAGGGAGCACTACGCCGATGCCGCGCTCTACGACTACGAGTACCGGCGCCGCCGCGCCGACGTGAACTTCTACCGCCAGCTCGCGGAGCGCCAGAAGACCGGCGCCGGTGGGCTCGACATCCTCGAGCTCGGTGCCGGCACCGGCCGGGTCACCATCCCGCTCGCCCGGGACGGTCACCGCGTGGTGGCGATCGACCGCGCCCCCGAGATGCTCGCGCGGCTCGAGACCCGCGTCGCTGCCCTGCCCGCCGCCGCCCGCGACCGGATCGAGATCGTGCGTGGCGATCTGTGTCGTTTCGAGGTTCCGTCCAGGTCTTCGCGCGCGGCCCGCAGGCCCGCCGCGTCGATGTCCCGGTCGTCACCCAAGAGCTCCCCGCGGCGCACGACGCCACGCCGATTCCCGCTCGTGATCGCGGCGTTCAACGTCCTCGAGCACCTCTACACCCGCGGCGAGTTCGACGCCTGCCTGCAGCGAGTCGCGGCACACCTGGCGCCCGGCGGCCTGTTCGCGTTCGACGTCCAGCTCCCCGACCTGCACTGGCTGATGCGCGACCCTGGCAAGCGCTGGGCGAAGACCCGGTTCACCGACCCGACGACCGGCCGCGCGTTCTACTACTCGACCAACCACGACTACGACGTGGTCTCCCAGATCGCGCTGATCCGGATCTACTACGACCCCGTCGAAGCCGACCGACGAGGTCGGGTGGTCAAGCTGACCCAGCGGAAGTACTTCCCCGCCGAGCTCGAGGCCCTTGTCTCCCTCGCCGGGATGCGGGTCGTCGAGCGCTACGGCGATTTTTCTTGGGGACCCCTGACCGACCTCGCCGAGAGCCAGGTGCTCGTCTGCGAGGTCCCGACGCGTCGCCGTCGTCGGGGCGATGCGCGACGAGGCTGACCGGTTTTCTCGACGAGGATTTCCTGTTTCCCGACGAGGATTTACGATCGCGCGAATCCTCGTCGAGAAACCAGTTATCCACAGGATGTTCTCGTCGGAGATCCGGGCTTCGCCGCACACGCGAACGAGATCCTCGACGGAGCCGACGGCGATCGGACGCGATCTCCGTCGAGCTTTTGGCGCCCTTCGACGCTGCGATTGTCAGACCGTTCGAATACAGTCCGCGCACCCAATATCCCCAGAGGAGGGTTTCACATCATGGGTGAGAAGATCGCGAAGCTCAAAATCAAGCGTGACAACGACCTGATGTACTACATCAAGAATGGTGACGTGTGGGCGACCCCCCGCAAGCGCCCGGGTCACCCGAAGGGTCGTGCGAGCAAGGTCGCCGACGCCGGCATCAGCATGGATTACAGCAAGTACCTCTACTACCTCGACGGTGACGGCGACGTCGCCCGCAAGGAGCGTCAGGTCGGAGGCAGCAAGCGCAAGAGCAAGAAGAAGGCGCCCGCCAAGCGGAAGCCCGCCAAGAAGAAGGCGCCCGCCAAGAAGAAGCCCGCCAAGAAGAAGGCGCCCGCCAAGAAGGCCACCAAGAAGAAGGCACCCGCCAAGAAGGGCGCCAAGAAGAAGAAGCGCTGAACGCGCGAATCTTCGAATCTCCTACCTAGTTTGCTTCGACGAGGGCCCGCCAACCGCGGGCCTTCTTTTTTGTGATCGTACCCCGTCGATACCCGGCACGGTCGGGAGCGCGACAACCCGGCGCGGAACCCCGATCGTCTCGGGTTTTGCGGTAGCATTTCGCTGACGTGAGGACGCGACTACTGCTCGCCCTGTCGCTCGGTCTCGGAGTGATCGCACTCCGCGTCCCGCACGCCCACGCTGCAGGCGCCGGCGAAGAGGACGAAGAAGAGGGTGACGACGAGGGCGGCGACGAGGGTGACGACGAGGGCGACTTCGACGATTCCGAGGACGAAGATCCGAAGTCGCAGCCACCGGTGACCGCCGGCGGGCTGTTCACGATGAAGACCTATCCGATTCGCGAGCTCGAGCGACCGCTGACGATGACGCAGAAGATCACTCAGCTGAAGGTCTCGCTCGGCACCGATCTCAGCGCGAAGGGCGCGTTCGCTACGGGCGGGCTATCCCTCGAGGGCGTCTACGGCGTTCACGACAACTTCATGCTCGTGGGCGGCTTCACCAACGCCTACAACCTGAAGCAATTCTCCATCTACTTCGGGTTCGAGGGCGCCCTCGCGTACGACGTGTTCGACATCCGGCTCGCCGCCAACCTCCACCGATTCGCGATCCCGCGGTTCTGCGGTTCCGATCCGGACGCGCCGACCACCTGCACCGCCGATACCGCCGCCCTGCCGTCCGGGAACTACGATGCTGCCGGCACGCAGTTCTCGGTCGACCTCGGCTTCCCGTTCCGGTACTCGTTCACGCCGCAGATCGCGATCGTCGCGCTCCAGACCCTCGTCACCATCGACTTCAACGGTCAGGAGCGAGGCGACCCCACGGCGCGCGCTGCCGGGACTCCCGCGTACTGCAGCGGGGTCAACGCCGACATGACCGATGCGATGGGGAACCCTCTCGCAGCGGATCCCAACAACTGCATCGAGAACGGGAGCAAGCCGGACTTCAATCCGTCGATCGGTGTCGCGACCAACCCGGTCCCTCCACTCTCGCTCGTGATCTTCGGCCAGCTCCGGATCCCCGACTTCGACACCTCGGCCGGAAACTTCCAGGTCCCGGTCACCGGTCGTGTCCAGTTCTCGCCGAACCACAAGCTCGACTTCGGCCTCGAGTTCACGCTGCTCAACGTCAAACCGCCACAGCCGCAGACCCCGATCGACAACCGTTTCCTCAGCCTCTTCCTGCAGGCGCGGATGTGAGGCCCGCGTGAAGGTCTGCCCCCGTTGCTACACGCGCTTCCCCGACGGGGAACGGTTCTGCCTGCACGACTCGGCCGTGCTGGTGGAAGAGGAAGATATCGCCCGGCTCGGGACGTCGATCGGCAACTACCGACTCGATCGGATCCTCGGCCGCGGCGGGATGGGCACCGTCTATAGCGGCGAGCACATCTACATCAAGAAGCCGGTCGCGGTGAAGGTGCTGCACCCGCAGTTCGCTCGCTACCAGGAAGCGATCCACCGGTTCCTGCGCGAGGCCCGCGCCGCCACGTCGATCAACCACGCCAACATCGTCGACGTGACCGACTTCGGGATCCTGCCCGAGGGCCCGGTGTACTTCGTCATGGAGTACCTCGAGGGCAAGTCGCTCGAGGATCTGATCGAGAAGGAAGGCGCGGTCGAGCTCCACCGGGCGCTCAACATCGCCAACCAGATCGCGCTCGCACTCGAGGCCGCGCACGCCGTCGGCGTGATCCACCGCGACCTCAAGCCCGACAACATCATGTTGCTCAAGCGTCCCGGTCGCCGCGACCTGGTTCGCATGGCGCCCGACCAGAGCTGGATCACCGAGCGCGAGGAATCGTACGACTTCGTCAAGGTGCTCGACTTCGGCATCGCCAAGGTGATGGTCCAGGACGAGCTCCTCGCCGAGACCGTGCAGGGTGCGGTGTTCGGCACACCCGAGTACATGTCTCCCGAGGCCGCCCGCGGCGAGGACGTCGACCACCGCGCCGACGTCTACTCGCTCGGCGTGATCCTGTTCGACATGCTGTGCGGCCGTCCGCCGTTCGAGGCACCGCAATCGAGCGACGTGCTGTCGATGCACATCCATCAGAACCCGCCGTCGCCGCGCGAATTCGCTCCGCATCGCGAGATCACCGAGATGGCGGAGAACGTGATCCTGCGGGCGATGGAGAAGGACCCCGGTCGGCGGTATCAGAACATGACCGAATTCCGGCGCGACCTGTCCAACGCGTACGGTTCGATCTCCTACCGCCGCCACGGTGCACCGACACCGAGCCTCCCGCCGCGTGGCGAAGAGGCGCGAGCTCCGAAGAAGCGACTGACCGAGGAGCTCGACGAGTGGATCACCACGGATTCCTCGGGAATCTCGGTCGAGCAGGCGCGCATGCTCGCGCTCGTCGAGACCGCCGAAAAGGCGTTCACGCCGACCTCGATGTCGCAGCAGGAAGCCGAGCACCTGGCCAACGCTCTCGATCGCGCGCTCGACGACGACGAATAGCCCCTGCGCAGGTTTCGGACAGTACGGTGGTGCGGTTCCTCTCTTTCCGAGGGACGTGATTTGGGTTACGGTTCGAGCGATGTCTGCGAACCATGCAAATCAGTCGGGGCAGCTGACGTTGCGGCGCGACGTCAAGTTCAACGGCGTGAAGGTGTTCTCGGCGACCATGGTCGCGGACCGAGACCAGCTCGGGGAGAAGGTCACCGACTGGATGGCCAGGCACCAGCAGTACAAGGTCACCGACGTCGTGGTCACGCAGTCCTCGGACGAGGCGTTCCACTGCATCGCGATCACCGTGTTCTACTGGGAAAACGTCAAGCGCTAGGCGATCCCGCAGCGACGGGCTCCGGACGATGCCTCGCAAGCTGAACTTCTCGTCGGGGCCGGCGGTCCTGCCGGAGGAGGTGCTGCGAAACGCGCAGCAGGCCCTGTGGGATCTCGACGGTAGCGGGATCGGGATCCTCGAGCACAGCCATCGCGGCAAGGAGTTCGGTCGCGTCCTCGAGCGCACCGAAGCGGCCGTGCGCGAGGTCGGCGGCATCGGCGACGACTACGCCGTGCTGTTCGTGACGGCCGGCGCCACCCATCACTTCTCGATGGTGCCGCAATCGTTTCTCGACGGCGAAGGCACCGCCGACTACTGCAACACCGGTAGCTGGTCGAAGAAGGCGATCGCCGAGGCCCGGCGTTACGGCACCGTGCACGTCGCGTGCGACGGCGGTCCGGAGTTCACCACGATCCCCGAGACCCGGACGTGGTCGAAGACGCCACGCTACGTCCACTACACGAGCAACGAGACCATCCACGGCGTGCAGTGGTCGTCGCCGCCCGCCGCGCCCGCACCGCTGGTGTGCGACGCGTCGAGCGACATCTTCAGCCGGCCGCTGGTGCTCGACAACCACGCGTTGATCTACGCCGGCGCGCAGAAGAACCTCGGCCCCTCGGGCATCTCGCTCGTGATCGCGCGCAGGGACTTCATCGCGACCGGGCGCACCGATCTCCCGGCCCTCGCGCAGTACCGCACCTACGAGGAGACCCGCTCGCTCGCCAACACGCCCAACACGTTCGGCATCTACGTGATCGGCGAGGTGTGCGCGTGGATCCAGCGACAGGGTGGACTCGCCGCGCTCGCCGAGCGCAACGCCCGCAAGGCCGCCGTGGTCTACGACTTCCTCGATCACAGCAAGCGGTGGCGCGCACACGCGGCCCCGAGCAGTCGATCGACGATGAACGTGACGTTCCGCGGTGACACGCCGGAGCTCGAGGCCGCCCTGCTCGCCCGCGCGGACGAACGTGGCCTCGCGTACCTCAAGGGCCATCGCTCGGTCGGTGGGTTGCGCGCGAGTCTGTACAACGCGTTCCCCGAGGAGGGCGTGCACCGCCTCGTCGAGCTCTTGGCCGAGGTCGAACGCGGATAACCCGTCGCGCGCTATCACGGTTCCGTCGAAATCGTCACGATCTTGTAGATCTCGCAACCGCGGAATCGAGTGCGGGTCTTGGCGGCATGCGGACATCGTTGTGGATCGCCGTCGGTACCATCGTGATGCTCGGTCGGGCGCACGCCGAGCCGCCATCACTCGACCAGTCGGCGCGGTACGAGCTCGGGCGGATCGCGTTCGACCGGGGTCAGTTCCGCGCCGCGATAGAGGCGTTCTTCGACGTCGCCCGGGCCACGCGCCAGGACCCTCGGCAAACCTCCCTGCATCGCGCGGCGACCCGAGACTTCGTTCGCACCTACGCCGAGATCGGGAGCCCGGATACGGCGCTGTCCGCGTTCCGCCGGGTGTCGCGAGTCAACGGGATCGACATGCTCGATGCGCTGGCCGAGCTGTACCTCGACACCGGGAAGTTCGAGAATGCGATCTCCGTGCTGCGCGAGCTGATGACGCAACGGCCGCACAGCGCCCGCGTGTGCACGTGGCAACGCGAGATCGTACGCGCGACGCAGTTCACGGGCACTCTCGCGCGGCGCGTCGCCGAGATCGAGAACCTGGTGAAGGTCGCTACCACGGTCGGGCCGAGCCTGCCGCGCGAAGCGGCGCACGAGTGCCAGGCGCGTACGAGAAGGGAACGGTGAACGTGCCGCCGCTCGGCGTCTCGCGCACTCGGGTCATCCCTCTGTCGATCCGTGCGTGATGTTCTCGAGGATCTGCTCGAGCGCCTCCATGCGAAACGGCTTCGGCAGGAACGCATCGGCCTGCGCCGTTGCCTGTCGATCCCGATCGTAGCCACTGCACAACACGATCGACACCGACGGATGGCGCGTCCGGATCGCGGCGACGACATCTGTACCGCTCATGTTCGGCATCGTCAGATCGACGAACACGACGTCGATGTTCGCGTGACGATCGAGCAGAGCAAGACCGCTCGGGCCGTCGGCGGCCGTCGACACCTCGTAACCGAGATCTTCGATCATGCGCGCCACGACGTCGCGCACCAGATCTTCGTCGTCGATCACGAGCACCTTGCGCGCGTCGCCCGCAGGTCCGGGGGCGTCGGACTCGTCTGCCTCGGTCAATGCGGGCCACAGCACCTCGAACCGAGCTCCCGTCCCCACGCTCGAGACCAACCGCAACCCGCCGCCTCCCGACTTGACGATACCGAGCACGGCTGCCAGCCCGAGCCCGTGACCGCTCGACTTGGTGCTGAAGAAGGGTTCGAAGATCCGGCGTCGCGTCTCGACGTCGATCCCCGGACCGTTATCGTGAACCGAGAGCTCGATGTAGTTCCCGGCCGACGGCGTGATGATGTCGTCGCTGTCGCCCCCACCATAGCGCGAGACCTCGCGGCCACGCACCTCGATCGTGCCGCCGCGCGAAGACAGCGCGTCGCACGCGTTACCGATCAGGTTGAGGACGACCTGCCGGACGTTCGCCGGCTCGCCCAGCATCACCAGCGTGTCCGGAATGTCGAGCACGACCTCGACGTTATCGGGCATCGTCGGCGCCGAGATCTGGACCAGCTCCTCGACCAGCTCGCGCGGCAACACCGGGGTCGCCGATCGCGCACCGCGCCCGGCATACGCGAGGAGCTGGTCGGTGAGCTCGGCCGCACGCAACCCGGCGCTGCGAATGTTCTCGAGCGCAGCCCGTCCCGGTGCGCCCGGCTGGGCTTCGCGAAGGCCGAGATCGGCGTTGCCGACGATCGCGACCAGCAGGTTGTTGAAGTCGTGCGCCAACCCGCCGGCGAGCACGCCGAGACTCTCCGCGCGTTGCGCATCGACCATGCGGCGTTCCAGGGCACTGAGCGCGGTGACGTCGAGCGCGGTGCCGATCGCGCCGACGATCTTGCCGTCGCGCCAGAACGGACCGATCGTCAGGGACAGGTCCTTGTCGCGGTACCGGGTGAGGTAGCTCAGCGTCTCGCCCGCGAGCGCGCGCCGGTGCTGCGCGACCGAATCCGTCGAGCCTCCCTCGGTCGCGCGCACGTCGTACAGCGTGCTATCGATCCATCGGTCACGCGGATACCCCAGGATCCGTTCGACCGGTCCGTCGGCGCTGACGATCCGGAGATCGTGATCGACCTGGTAGTGGACCACCGGGATCATCGCGAGGGCCTGCGCCGTGCGCTCGAGCTGGTCGCGCTGGTGCTCGGTCTCGGTGATGTCGAGGATCGTCCCGGCGAAGCCCGCGTTCGCTGCCTCGCTCGTCGAGTGCCCCGTCACCATGACCACGACCTCGCCCCCGTTGCGGACCTTCCAGCGCAACTTCGTCGGGTCGATCACCCCGCGTGCGCGCGCCTCGGCGAGCATGACGTTGCACGGCGCTTCGTCGACGCACAGGGTCGCCAGCTCGAGACCGAGCAGCTGGTCGCGCGTGTACCCGACGGTGCTCAGCAACGCGGGGTTGGCATACACGAACCGTCCCTCCGGTCCGACCTGGAACGTTCCCACGGGGGAACTATCGAACAGCTGGTACAGCTCTCGATTGTCGAGGGCGGCCACGCTCCTCGCATCCTACAGCAGGAGGGCGTTCTCGATCTCGTCGAACGCACCCGCACGCCACCTCGCGAGCGGACTATTTCCGGACAGCAGGCTCTCGGTCTCGGCGAGCACGGCCTCGAGATCGACGAGCCAGCAATACGGATCGGCCGGCGAGCGTGTCGCGATGTCCTCGGGAAGCTCGACCGGGGGCATCCACGCGGCCATCTTGTGGCTCAGCCCCGCGTGGAGCGCTCGCACGGCGACGTTGGCCAGGCGGCTCGCGAGCAGGCGATCGAACGCGGACGGCCGCCCGCCGCGGACCACGTGCCCGAGCACGGTGACCCGGGTCTCGATGCCGGCCGGCTCGGATTCGCCCAGGCGCTCGCGCAGACGGTCGTCGACGGCGGTCTTGAGCTTCTCGACGGGAATCGCCACGCCCTCCGCCTTGATGATGATCACCCGGCGCTGCTTGCGCTGGCCCTTGCGGATCTGGATCACGGTGTCGCAGATCTGGTCGACGATCGCCGCCTGTGGCTTACCGGCCTCGGGGAACAGCGCGAGGTCGGCGCCGACCGCGATCGCCGAGGTCATCGCGAGGTAGCCACAATCCCGGCCCATCACCTCGACGATGAAGGTCCGGTCGTGCGCGGTCGCCGTATCGGCGATCTTGTCGCAGGCATCGACGATGGTGTTCATCGCGGTGTCGACGCCGATCGACAGCCCGGTCAGGCCGAGGTCGTTATCGATCGAGGCCGGGATCCCCACGACCTTGAGCGCCGGACCGCTTCCGATCTCGTCGGGGCTCGCCAGGTGGAGCGCACCGGTGAGCGATCCGTTGCCTCCGATCACGACCAGCCCATCGATCCCGCGCTCGGCGAGGATCGCGCGTGCCTTGTCGCGCACGGAGCGCTCGTGGAATTCCTTGCAGCGTGCCGATCCGAGCATCGTGCCACCCTCGCGGAGGATGTGACTGACATCGGACGCGGCGAGGGGAGACATCGCCCCCTCGAGCAGCCCGCGATATCCGCGCTCGATGCCGATGATCTCGATCCCGAGCGACATCCCGACCAGCGCTGCCGCGCGCACCGCCGCGTTCATGCCCGGTGCGTCGCCGCCGCTCGTCAGGATCCCGATTCGTTTGCAGCCTGCCATGTTGCCGACTCTATGACGGGCTACCCGTCGTGCGCCACCAGCTCGCCGACCTTGGAAGCGAGCTGTGCGGCGGTGAACGGTTTCTCGAGAAACCCGACCGGGCGCATCACGAGGAGCTCCTGGGTCTCGGCCGCCAGGGCATAGCCGGACGCGATCAGGACCGGCACGGTCGACACCTCGCGCAGCTTGCGGAAGCACTCGGCGCCCCCCATCCGCGGCATCCCCATGTCGAGGACGACGAGCCCGATGTCAGCGGACCGCCTGGAGAACTCGAGCAAGGCCTCGTCGCCATCCGAGGCCACCAGGACCTCGAACTCGAGCCGCTCGAGCATGCGACGCGTCGCCACCTGGACCAGCGGCTCGTCGTCCACGACCAGGGCGACCCGCCGATCGCTCGCGACCGGCTTGGCCACGGGCCGGAACGGGCGCGGCGTCGGTTCTCCCCCGACGATCGGCAGGAACAACTCGAACGTGGTCCCCTCACCGAGCTTGCTGATCACGCGGATCGCGCCGTCGTGACTCTTCACGGTGCCGTACACCATCGACAGGCCGAGGCCGGTGCCCTTGCCGATCGGCTTGGTCGTGAAGAATGGCTCGAAGATCCGGGCCCGCGTCGCCTCGTCCATGCCGTTGCCGGTATCGGTCACCCACAACACCGCCCAGTGCTCGGTGGCCGACACCCCGAGCTCGGCGGCCTCGTCCTCGGACAGCTCTCGATCCTCGTATCCGATCGTCAGCTTGCCGGTGCCCTCCATGGCATCCGAGCCGTTGATGCACAGGTTGACGAGCGCTTGACCGATCTGCACGACGTCCGCCTTGACGAGCGGCGATCCGACGCGGCGTTCGGCATCGATGAGGTACTCGATCTGGATCGTCTTGGGAAGCGTGCGCGCGAGCACCACGCGAAGCGGATCGACGATCGCGTCGAGCTTGACGCGCTCCCGGCGCACCTGGCCGCGCCGCGAGAACGCCAACAGGCTCCGGGTCAGCACCGCTCCCCGCTCGCCCTCGTCGACGATTCGCGCGCAATCCTCGAGCACCTGCGGATCGTCGGACTCGGCGGCGATCAATTCGGCCGATGTGGTGATGCCGGCGAGGATGTTGTTCATGTCGTGCGCGAGCCCGGCGGCGAGCGTGCCCACGGCCTCCATGCGTTGCGCGTGGATCAGCTGCTCGTTGAGCCGGCGCTCGTCGATCCGCGCGAGCTCGGTGCGGATCAGGGCGCGACGCAACATGATCTGCACGACCACCGCGACCACGCCGGCACCGAGCACCAGCGCGATATCGAACCCCGTCCTCGGTCCGCCGTCGCGGATCCCGAACGGCAACCACGCGCCGATGATCGCGAACGTGGTGACCGCCATCCAGCGGCTGCTGATCTGCAGCGACGAGGCCGTGATCTCGAGCATGACGACCATCGCGAGCGCGACGCCGGTTCCCGCCTCGGTGGCCAGGGTGGTGATCGGGGCGAGGATCGAGACCAGCGCTGCCAGCTCGTGGACGTGTCGCCCGCGGACGCGGTTCGCACGCAGCAGCACGAGCGTGATGACCAGCACGATCGCCACCCCGGCGTTGACCACGAACACCGGTGTCCCGAGTGGAATTCCGGCGGGCCCGCTGATCACCAGCGCGACCGTCACGGCAAACAGCAGCAACGGCACCAGCACGCGCAACCGATCGTTCGCGATCTTGGCGAGCTGCGCGTCGAGCTCTTCGCGTACCTCACGAGGCTGATCGCGCATCCGGACCATGATATCGCGCGACGAGTCAGCGCGAGACCACGATCGGTGCGCCGCGATGCGGCCGCCGGATCAACACCGGGAGCTTGAGCTGGAGTCCGACATCGTAGGTCTGCTCGTCGGCACCTCGCAGGGCGAAGCTCGCGCGCGCGTAGATCGCGGCGACCCCTACCGTCAGCTTGGCGCGTATCGCGAGCCCGTGGTGAGTCGCACCCTCGACACGCTCCCCGAAGTAGCTGACATCGACCCCATAGATCGAGACACCCGCCTCCGGACCCAGGCTCCACCGCATGCCGGTGTCGAGCTCGCCGTTGCCATCCGCGAGGGCATCGGCCTGGATGCCGAGCCATTCGCGATCGTCGTTGATGTGCACGAACGTGGCCACGCCACCGACCAGTGGTGCCGCGCCACGATCCCGCCCGAACGCTACCCCCGATTCGACACCCACCTTGCCGTACCAACCCTCGAGGTGGACCCCGGCGAGTGGATCGGCCACGGCCGGACGCGCCGCCGCGAGTCCGAGGAGCAGCGCGCACCTTCCGACGCAGACGCCCGCGTGATTTCCCGGTCGCATCGATCTCAGCGTAGCGTGCGCGTTCGATCGCGCCCGTGGCCACGACGGGCACGTTCCGGCATCCTTGCCACGCATCTGCGCTAGACTCTCGCGATGCGCGTCGAACGAGAGGGACCGGTGACCACCGTGATCCTCGACCGCCGAGCGCAGAAGAACGCGGTCGACCGCGATACCGCCGCCGAGCTCGCCGCCGCGTTTCGCGCGTTCGATGCCGATCCGGACGCGCGCGTCGCCGTGCTGTTCGGCGACCACGGCACGTTCTGTGCGGGCGCCGACCTCAAGGCGCTGGCCGCCGGCACACCCAACCGGGTCGCTCCCGACGGCGATGGTCCGATGGGGCCTTCGCGCATGGTGCTCGGCAAGCCGGTGATCGCCGCGATCGAAGGTCACGCGGTGGCCGGGGGGCTCGAGCTGGCCTTGTGGTGCGACCTGCGGGTCGCCGCCGACGACGCGGTCCTCGGCGTGTTCTGTCGCCGGTTCGGCGTGCCGTTGATCGACGGCGGCACCATCCGCCTGCCGCGCCTGATCGGACTGTCGCGCGCGCTCGACATGATCCTGACCGGTCGCGCGGTGGCCGCCGACGAGGCCCTCGCCTGGGGGCTGGTCAATCGCGTGGTCCCGCCCGGCCAGGCGCGCGCCGCCGCAGAACAGCTCGCGCGCGAGCTCGCCGCGCTCCCGCAAGGTGCCCTGCGCGCCGATCGCACGAGCGCGTACCTCCAGCACGACCTCCCGATCGACGCCGCGCTCCGCCAGGAGCTCGAGCTCGGGTCGAGGGCCCTCGCCGAGGCGATCGAGGGAGCGAAGCGCTTCGCGGGTGGCGCCGGCCGCCACGGAGAGGCGACCACCAAGTGAGCAGTGTTGTTCGCGGTCTCGCGCTCGGCATCGCGATCTCGATCGGGATCTCGAGCTGCGTCGTCAAGCGCCTGATGGGTCCGCGCCTGACCGGGACCTGCGAGGGCGCGTGCGACCACTACCTCGAGTGCAAGCACGGCCACGCCGATCTCGCGCGGTGCCGCCGCGAGTGTCCGGACGTGTTCAGCGATCGCGACTCGCTGATGGCGTTCGAGAGCCTGAGCTGCCAGAACACGATCGAGTTCGTCGACGGGCGCTCCCCGAAGTCCGCGGCCAAGGAGAGCCGCCCGATGACCGAGCGAGCACCTCGCGTGGTCGTGGGCGCTCGCGGATCCGAGGTCACCGCACGATGACCCCGACGCTATCCCCGCCGATGATCCTGACGTTCGCGGTGATCGCCTGCACGGTCACCCTCGAGGTGATCGCGCGCAGGCTGCATCGCAAACCCGACACCATCCCCGTGCTCGCGCTGATCGCGATCGTACTCGCGATGGTGATCTGGTTGCCGTCGTGGGCCCGCACCGTCGTGGTCGGCGCCGGCATCGTGTTCCTCGGTCTCGACCTCGGGGCCGGCTTCACGGTGTTCTGCCTGGCCGTGGTCGCGGGGGCGGGCCTGTGGTTGCCCGGTGGCATCACGGTCGTGTTGCTCGGCATCCTCGTGATCGTCGGACTCGAGCAAGTGCGCGGTGCCCGCCGTCACCTGATCCGGCTCGCGCGCGCCGCAGCGCTGACCGCCGACGAGCCGACCGGCGACGAGGTCGAGCTCACCGGCAACGTCCACGCCGTGGTTCCCACCGTCGATCCCGTGCACGGCGAGCCGTGTGCGATGTGGAAGGTGATCGGACACGGCACGCGCGAGAGCCAGGTCATGGTCGAGCTTCGCGGCGCCGAGGGGTCCGCGATCGTCGATCCGGAAACCGTGCGCCTCGACTGGAGCCAGCCAACGAGCTCGATCGATGGCGAGCGCGCCCGCGAGGTCGCGGAGAAGCTGCGTCTCGATCTGACCTCGACGGGAAGCCTGTTCCTCCAGATCCTGCCGGAGGGTACCGAGTGCTACGTCGTCGGCGTGCCCGGCTGGGAGCTCGCTCCGGCGCCCACCGTGGGCACCTACCGCGATGCGCCGATGCTCCCGACGTTCCGGTCGACTCCCGAGCATCCGGCGTGGTTCGCGGACCGTTCGGAAGCCCAGCTCCACTCCGATTACGGCTGGGCCCTCGCCTCGTGGGGGATCTGGGGCGCGATGTGCGCCGCGATCGCGGGCGCACAGCTGCTCGGCCTCGCCTGACGGTCAGTCCGGCGCCGTATAGTCTGATCGGTGTCGACCTCGGGTGAACACGCGGACAAGCCCGTCAAGGACGTCGTCCTCGACGGAACGATCGAGCGGTTCGTGTACCGCGCCGAGGACACCAGCTTCACCGTCGCGCGGTTCGCGTCGGGGGCCGATCAGGTCACCGTGGTCGGCGAGCTGTTCGGCGTGCAGGAGGGGCTGCCCCTGCGGCTGCGCGGTCACTGGGTGCTCGATCGCAAGTGGGGCCGCCAGTTCAAGGTCGCGACCTACCAGCTCAAGAGCCCCGAGACCCTGGTCGGCATCGAACGCTTCCTCGGCTCGGGTCTGATCCCCGGCGTCGGTCCCGAGCTCGCGAAGCGCCTGGTCGGCACGTTCGGCATGGAGACCCTCGAGGTGATCGATCGCCAGCCCGCCAGGCTCACCGAGGTTCCCGGCATCGGCACCAAGAAGGCCGCGACGATCGCCGAGGCCTTCGCCGGCCAGCGGCACGTGCAGGACGTGATGGTGTTCTTGCGCGGCATCGACGTGTCGCCCGCGTTCGCGGCGCGCATCGTCAAGAAGTACGGCAACGACGCGATCGCCGTGGTCAAGGCCAACCCGTATCGCCTCGCGCACGAGGTGTGGGGCATCGGGTTTCGCACCGCCGACGCGATCGCCGACAAGCTCGGCATCGCGCGCGACGCCCCCGAGCGCCTCGAGGCCGGCCTGCTCCACGCACTCGAGACCAGCGCCGAGGACGGCCACCTCCACCTCCCCGACGACGAGCTCCTCGCACGCGCCGCCGACCTGTTGGGTGTCGCCGCCGATCCGCTCCCCGCGCGACTCGCCGCCCTCGAGGAACGCCGGCTGATCGTGCGCGAGACCCTCGGACACCGCGGACCGTGCTGCGCGCTACCGTGGGCCCACCTCGCCGAGGCCGAGGCCGCCGATCTGGTCGCCGAGTCGCTGCGCACGCCGGCGCGTCCACTCGGGCTCGATGTCCACGCCGCGATCCACGCGTTCGAATCGGTCACCGGCGTCACGCTCGCCGAGCAGCAGCGGCGAGCCGTCGAGGCCGCGCTGATCGAGAAGTGCGTCGTGATCACCGGCGGTCCCGGCGTCGGCAAGACCACGATCGTCAAGGCGATCGTTCACCTCGCGCGCCTCGTCCATCGCCGCGTCGCGCTGTCCGCGCCCACGGGCCGTGCCGCCAAGCGACTGTCCGAGGCCACGCAGTGGGAAGCGACCACGATCCATCGTCTCCTCGAGTACAGCCCGCACGAGGGTGGCTTCGTGCGCACGCGCGAGAACCCGCTCGACGCCGACTTGATCATCGTCGACGAGGCGTCGATGGTCGATGCTCAGCTGTTCCACGCGCTGGTCGCCGCCGCACCGTCGGGCGCACAGCTCGTGCTGGTCGGCGACATCGATCAGCTCCCCTCCGTCGGCGCCGGTGCCGTGCTGCAGGAGCTGATCGCCACCGAGCCGTTCGGCGGTGCCACCGTGATCCGCCTGACCGAGATCTTCCGGCAGGCCGCGGAGAGCAAGATCGTGCGGTCCGCGCACGACATCGATCAGGGACGCGTCCCCGATCTCGAGAGCCCCGCCGATCCGACGAGCACCGACTTCTTCTTCATCGGCCGTGACGACCCCGAGGCCGCGCGCGCCACCGTGATCGAGCTCGTTACCGAGCGCATCCCGCAGCGCTTCGGCTTCGATCCGATCACCGAGGTCCAGGTACTGGCGCCGATGCATCGCGGCGAGCTCGGCACCTCCGCGCTCAACCACGCACTCCAGCAGGCCTTGAACCCTCCCGATCCCAAGGCCGCCGAGCTGACCCGCGGCGATCGTTTGTTCCGCCGAGGCGACAAGGTGATGCAGCTCAAGAACGACTACGACAAGAGCGTGTTCAACGGCGACATCGGTCAGATCCTCGCCGTCGACAAGGAGGCCGGCGTGCTGCGGGTCGCGTTCGACAGCCGGATCGCCGCGTACGAGCGTGCCGAGCTCGACCAGCTCGCCCACGCCTACGCCGTCAGCATTCACAAGTCGCAGGGGTCCGAATACCCGGCCGTCGTGCTTCCCCTCGCCACCCAGCATTACATGATGCTGCAGCGCAGCCTGCTCTACACCGCGGTCACGCGTGGCAAGCGGCTGGTCGTGATCGTCGGCAGCCGGCGGGCGGTCGGCATCGCCGTACGCAACGCCGAGGCGCGCAAGCGCTACACCTGGCTCGCCGAACGCATCCGCACCGCGCTCGGGGAATAGACTTCGCGAGCTTCGTGAAACCCATCCATGACGAACTGTGTAGGTGCTTCTCCCCGCCGGCCGTCCCGGTATGGTTGACCTGGTGACCACGGAGCTCGCGTCGATCAAGGTCCTCCTCGTCGAGGACGACACCCGGCTGGCGCAGTTGACCGCGCGCTACCTGGAGTCCCATGGCGTCGTGGTCACGGTGGCCGACAACGGCATCGACGGTCAGTCCGAGGCACTGCGTCGGCAATACGACTGCATCGTGCTCGATCTCATGCTGCCCGGCCGCGACGGGATCGAGGTCACGCGCGAGCTGCGCGCCCGCACCGACGTTCCGATCGTGATGGTCACGGCACGGGGCGAAGAGGCGGATCGCGTGCTCGGCCTCGAGGTCGGCGCCGACGACTACGTGACCAAGCCGTTCTCGCCGCGCGAGCTCCTGGCGCGAATCCGCGCGACGGTGCGGCGGGTGCGCGGTCAGGTCGGCCCCGGCCAGAGCACGATCCACGTCGGTGGGTTGGTGCTGGATCCCGCGCGCATGACGGTCGAGCTCGATGGCCGGCCGATCGAGGTCACGGCGTACGAGTTCGCGATCCTGCGCGCGCTCGCCCAGCGCCCCGGCCGCGTGCTGTCGCGCGAGCAGCTGCTCGACGTCGCCAAGGGCTCGGCGGAGCTGTCGTTCGATCGCAGCATCGACGTCCACGTCTCGCGCCTGCGCGCCAAGCTCGGCGACGATAGCCGCAGTCCACGGATCCTGAAGACGGTGCGCGGCGTCGGCTATCTGCTCGCGGGCGAGGCCGAGGTGTCGTGAAGGCGCGCCGGCTCGCCCTCCGTGTCTACGCGTTCGCGGCCGCCCTCACGATCGCGATCACGGTCGCGCTCATCATCTTGCCGCGCTACACGCGGAGCGCGAACTACCTCGAGCCGCACGCGGCGCTGCTGCAGTACATGGTCGAACGGTGGTCGCTCAAGGACCCGCCGAAGTTCAACCGGATCATGAAGCGGATCGAGCCGCGCCTGCGCGGCAAGCTCACGCTGTACACCACGTCGGGCGACGTGCTGTGGACCAACGTCGAACCGCCGCTCGAGCCACCACGCGAACACGAGCTGGCCGCCCTCCGCGATCACAAGTGGGCGCTGGCCCGCGGCCGCATCATCGTACGTAGCGACGATGCGACCCTGCTCGGTGTCTATCACCCCAACCGCGTCGGTTTCCCGTACGCGTGGGTGATCCCGATCGAGCTCGGCCTGCTGCTCCTGGTCGGCGCCGCCTCCGTGTGGTTCTCGCGCCGGCTCGCGCGACCGCTCGAGGAGCTCGCGACCGCCGCCCGCCGGTTCGGCGAAGGCGACACCAGCGCCCGGGCCAACCTGAAGCGCAACGACGAGCTCGGTCAGGTCGGGCGCGCGTTCGACGAGATGGCCGCTCGGACGGCGAGCGTGATGCTCGCGCAGCGCCAGCTGATGGGCGACGTCTCGCACGAGCTGCGCACGCCGCTATCGCGGATCCGTGTCGCGCTCGAGCTCGCGGCGGAGGATCCGGTCGCGGCCAAGGACGTGCTCGCCGATGTCGGCGCCGATCTCGACGAGATCGATCAGCTGATCTCCGACATCCTGACCACGGCCCGCCTCGATGGCGACCCCGTGCTCGCTCGCCGGCCCGTGGCGATCGCCGACATGGTCGAACGTGCCTCCGCGCGGTTCGCCAACCGCTACCCGAAACGCGAGCTGGTCGAGGATGTGACCGGCGGCGATCTCGACGTCGAGTGCGATCAGGTGTTGTTGCGCCGCGCGCTCGACAACCTGATCGACAATGCTGCGAAGTACTCCGATACGGCGGTCGAGCTCCGGGTCGCCCCCTCGCGGTCCGGCCAGATCGTGTTCGAGGTCGTCGACCGTGGCATCGGGATGTCCGAACAGGAGCTCGCGCGCGCGTTCACCCCGTTCTGGCGCGCCGACACCAGCCGGACACGCAAGACCGGTGGGGTCGGTCTCGGTCTCGCCCTGGCCCGGCGCATCGCCCGTGCCCATGGTGGTGACGTGACCCTGACATCGGCTCCCGGCCAAGGCACGACCGCCCGACTCGAAGTTCCGCTCGGGTAGCCTTCGCCCCACCCACGGCCCGGCCGCAACAAACTGCAAAACAGGCGCAACGTCTACTTCGGAGCGGAGTATCACTTTGCCAGTCGTGAAGCTAAAACGCTGGATTCCAAGGCTCGTCGTGCTGGCCGCGGTTGCCGGCGCAGCGGCATACCTCATCGTCAAACGGCCGTGGTCGGGAGCGGACGAACCGATCACGTTCCAGACCGTCCAGGTCGGCAAGGGCACGATCGCCGCCCAGGTCACCGCCAACGGCACGCTGTCCGCGCGCGGCACCGTGCAGGTCGGCGCGCAGGTGTCCGGCCGCGTGGTCGAGCTCAACGCCGACTTCAACGACAAGGTCAAGAAGGGCCAGGTCATCGCCAAGCTCGACGCGTCGGTGCTCAAGGCACAGATCGACCAGGCGCAGGCCTCGTACAACGTCGCGCTCGCCAACCAGAAGAAGGCCGCGGTCTCGGTGGCGGATGCCAAGCGTCAGCTCGCGCGCCAGAAGACGCTGCAGGCACAGCACCTGATCGCCGGCGTCACCGTCGAGGAAGCCGAGGTCACCTACGACACCGCGATCGCCGCACTCGCCGCGACCCGCGCGCAGGTCAGCCAGGCCAAGGCCAACCTGACCCAGGCGAAGACCAACCTCGGGTACGCGACGATCGTCTCGCCGGTCGACGGCGTGGTGCTGTCGCGCGCGGTCGACGTCGGCCAGACCGTCGCCGCCTCGCTGCAGGCGCCGACCCTGTTCACGATCGCCGAGGACCTCTCGCACATGCAGATCGACACCGCGGTCGCCGAGGGCGACGTCGGCCGGTTGACCTCGGACCTCAAGGCGACGTTCACCGTCGACGCGTTCCCCGGCAAGACGTTCGAGGGCGTGGTTCGCCAGGTCCGCAACGACCCGTCCACGACGTCGGGCGTGGTGACCTACGACGCCGTGATCGACGTCGAGAACCCCGACCTGATCCTGCGCCCCGGCATGACCGCGAACGTCACGTTCGTGCTCGCGCAGGTCGAGAACGCGATCAAGATCCCGAACTCCGCGCTGCGCTTCAAACCGTCGCGCGAGGAGATGGTGGCGCTCCGCGAGAAGATGGGTGGCGGGAGTGGTCGGTGGTCGAACGGATCGGGCGGCGGACGGCGCCGGCCCGAGGGGGCCACCGGCGGAAGCGGTGGTGGCGGCGGGCAGCGGCGACGCGACCTCGGCGACAAGAAGATCGTGTACAAGCTCGTCGACGGTGTCCCCAAGCGCGTGCTGATCAAGCCGGGGCTGACGGATGGCTCGGTGACCGAGATGCTCGAGGGCGACCTCGAGCCCGGCGACCAGCTGATCACGGCGATGTCGGGCGTGCAGAAGACGCCGAGGAAGATCGGAGCGTTCTGATGACGTCGCTCGTCGTCATGCGCGGGATCGTGCGCACGTACGTGATGGGCGACAACCTCGTCCACGCGCTACGCGGCGTCGATATCACGATCGAGCCCGGTGCCTCGATCGCGATCATGGGCACGTCGGGCTCCGGCAAGTCGACGATGATGAACATCATGGGCTGCCTCGACCAGCCCACCAAGGGCACCTACCACCTCGACGGCAAGGACGTCGCCCGGCTGTCGCGCAGCGAGCTCGCCGACGTGCGCGGCCGGATGATCGGATTCGTGTTCCAGAGCTTCAACCTGCTGTCGCGCACGTCCGCACTCGAGAACGTCGAGATGCCGCTCCTGTATCAGAACGTGACGGGGCGCGAGCGTCACCGGCGCGCGATGGAAGCGCTGGAGCGGGTGGGCTTGCATGGTCGCGAGCACCACCACCCGAACCAGCTCTCGGGTGGTCAGCAGCAGCGCGTGGCGATCGCGCGTGCGCTGGTCACCAACGCGCCGGTGATCATGGCCGACGAGCCGACCGGCAACCTCGATACCGCCACCTCGTACGAGGTGATGGGCATCCTGCAGAGCCTGGTCAAGCAGGGCAAGACGGTGATCCTCGTGACCCACGAGGCCGACATCGCGGCCTACGCCGGGCGCGTGGTGACGCTGCGCGACGGGCTCATCATCGACGATCACACCCAGACGCCGGTCGAGATCAGCACGGAGGTGGCGGCGTGAACCTCCTCACCACGCTCAGGCTCGCGTTGCGCGCGCTGTGGCGAAGCAAGGTCCGGACGTTCTTGACCATGCTCGGCATCGTGTTCGGCATCGGCGCGGTGATCGCGATGGTCGCGTTCGGTCAGGGCGCGCAGGCCGCGGTCAAGGACGTGTTCGCGAGCCTCGGCACCAACGTGCTCGTGCTGTCGAACGGCCGCGGCCAGCGGATGATGGGGCCATCGGCCGGTGGTGCCGGCGGCGCCTCGCTGACCTGGGACGACATCGACGCCGTCCAGCAGGAGATCCCGACCATCAGGTGGCTCGCGCCGGTGCTGACGACCCGCAACGTGCAGGTGGTCTCGGAGTCCAGCGACTGGCAGGTCGCCGAGATCGACGGCACCACGGCGACGTGGTTCCAGATCCGGCAGTGGGAGCCCAAGGAAGGCGCGCTGTTCGACGACGGCGCCGGCAACTCCAAGGTCGCCGTGATCGGCACCACCGTCGCGACCCAGCTGTTCGGCGAGTCGAGTCCGGTCGGCCAGACCGTCCGGATCAACGGCCAGCCCTACGAGATCCTCGGCGTGCTGACGTCGAAGGGGCAGAACCCGCGCGGCGACAGCGACGACATCATCGTCATTCCGATCAAGACCTACGAGCAGAAGCTCCAGAAGCAAACGGTCGCGAAGTACATGCGCGGCCAGGTGCTGATCTCGTTGCAGCAGGAAGATCAGGCCGAGACCACGATCTCGCAGATCACGTCGCTACTTCGCGATCGCCACAAGCTCGACAGCGACGCCGAGGACGACTTCCGGATCCGCAACCCCGCCGAGTTCGCCAAGGCCCAGCAGGAGTCGACCGAGCGCATCTCGACGCTGCTGTGGATCGTCGCGGCCGTGTCGCTGCTGGTCGGCGGCATCGGCGTCATGAACATCATGCTCGTCAGCGTGATCGAGCGAACCCGCGAGATCGGCATCCGCATGGCGGTCGGCGCCAAGCCCAGCGACGTGCGCACCCAGTTCCTCGTCGAGGCGCTCGTGCTCGCCACGGTCGGCGGCGTGCTCGGGCTCGGGCTCGGCTGGCTCGGCGCGTACTGGGGCGCGGAGCACTTCGGCTGGCAGATGTTCTTCCCGGCCACCACCGCCGGGATCGCGTTCGCCGTCGCCGGTGGCGTGGGGGTGGTGTTCGGTCTGTATCCCGCGATCCGGGCGTCGCAGCTCGATCCGATCACGGCGCTGAGGTACGAGTCATGAAGTACGTCGCTACGATCTTGCTCGCGTTCGCGTCGCGGACCGCGAGCGCACAACCGGGTGCGCAGCCGGCATCACCGCCGGCCGCATCGCCAGCGCAGCCAACACCGCAGGTGCTCACGCTGCAGCGCGCGATCGACATCGCGCTCAAGCGCCAGCCGAGTCTGCGCCAGGCGCAGTCCGCGATCGACGTCGCCAACGCGCGCATCTTCGTCGCCAAGACCGCGCTCAACCCCACGGTCACGCTATCGGCGTCGGCCAACGTCGGATCGACCATCGCGCACGCGTGCGCCGACGATCCCACGATGACCTGCGGCGGGTTCTTCGATCCGCGCGGCTCCACCGGGCTCGGCGCGCAGGCGAACTGGCGGATCTTCGACTTCGGTCAGACCCGCGCCAACATCCGCGCGGCCGAGCTGTCGGCCGCCGCGACCGAGGCCGACCTCGACACCGAGGTTCAGGACATCAAGGTGCGCGTCGAGACCGCGTACCTCGAGGCGGTGGCACGCAACCGGCTCGTCGACGTCGCCGAGACGACCGTCAAGAGCGAGGAGCTTCACCTCGATCAGGCGCGCCGGTTCGTCGCCGCGCAGGCCAAGGACCCGATCGAGGTCGCGCAGGCGCAGGCGCGCGCCGCCAACGCGCGGTCGACGCTGGCCCAGGCGCAGTCGGCGCAGGCGATCGCGCTCGCCAACCTCAAGGCCGCGATCGGCTGGCTCGATCCCACGCGTTCTCCGACGGTCGAGAACACGTGGCCGACGCCGCCGGCGGGCGATCCGCCGAGCCTGCCGGCGCTGGTCGAGACCTCGCGCAAGAGGCGCCCCGAGCTCAAGCAGCTCGATCGGCAGATCGCCGCCGCCCGGGCCAACGTGACCGCTGCCGAGTACGGCAACCGCCCGACGCTGTCGGCCACGGTGTCGACGCAGTGGAACCCCGACACCAGCGACCCGACGCCCGATCCGAGCTGGGCCGCCGGCCTCACGCTGTCGTGGCAGGTGTTCGACGGCGGACGCTCGAAGGCCAACGCGCGGGTCGCGCGCGCGCAGGTCGCCGGCACGCTCGCCCAGCGCGATGCCCTCTTGGTGTCGCTGACCTCGGAGCTCGACTCGGCGCGCTCGCAGATCGTCGCCAACCGCGCGAACGTGTCGGCGTCCGACGAGGCCGTGGTCGCCGCGCGCGCGCAGCTCCAGCTCGCGGAGGCGCGCTACGCGCAGGGCCTCGGCAGCCAGATCGAGCTCGCCGACGCGCAGACCGCGGTCACCACCGCCGAGGGCAACCTGATCCAGGCGCAGTGGCACCTCGCGGATGCATGGGCGCAGCTGCGACGCGCCCTCGGCGAGAGCTAGCTTCTTACGGACAGCCCGGGCCGGACCACATCTTCGAGAACGCGACGTCCATCCCGAACCCGATGTCGAAGAACCACTTCGGCGTCGGGTGCATCGAGGCCCGGTAGTAGCTGATGTTGGCGACCGCCTTCGCCGGTGCGCCCTGTGCGCGCGCCGCCTTCCACAGCTGGACGTAGCCGCATCTCGGCACCGGGACCGTCTTGGTCTTGCAGTTGGTCTTGAACATCGGGCTGATCTCGACGCCGTCCATCGAGCCCATGATCCGGAACTCGCACAGCCGCTTCACCGGAAGTCCGACGGGCGTGTTCGGATCCGGCTTGGCGGCTCCCGGCGACAGGAACCGGATGTCGATGTCGCCGTGCGACGATGCCAGCGTCGGCAGCGACAGGTCCGCGAAGCCGTCGGGTGTCACGCCGGTCACGCCGACGCGCGTCAGCTTGGCGTCGGGCACGGCCTTCTTCGCCTGCGCGACCGCGAACTGGATGAACTTGCCGATGTTGACGTGGCGCGGGTTCCACCCCGGGAACGACAGCGAGCGATCCTGCACGAACACGCCCGCTGGCTTGGATCCTCCGAGGTCCGTACCTGGTTCCAGTGACGTGATCTCCTTCACGAGCCCGTCGTCGTCGTCGGGATCCTTCTCGACGCGTGGTTTTGCTCGATCGATCCGCTTGCGCGCCCGCTGGGTGGCATCGTGCACGGCGTTCTGGGCCTCGACCATGGCGTCGTCGACGGACGGCGTGGCGTCGGAATTCGAGGGCGGCTTCTGCGACGACGTCGTCGCCGGATCTCCCGCCGGCGCTGCCGAGCCCGAAGGGGACGTCGCTGTCGCCGACCCCGAACCCGCCGAACCCGGATCCGTCGGCGGTGGATCGCCCGCCGGATCCGCTCCGGCGACCTGCGTGTCGCCCTCGCCGCCCGCGGTGACCGCGACGATCGTCGAGATGCCGCCGACCACGAGGAGCCCGACGATCGCGAGCCACAGCCCGCGCCGCGACTTGTTCGCCGGCGGTTGCTTCTGGACCTGGCCCGAGCTCGAGCTGACGGTCGACTGGTTGGCGAGCTGCGCGAACCGCGCGCGTGGATCGCGTGGATCGCGTGGATCGAACTGGCCGATCGGCTGCTCCGACGGACGAGGTGCCGCACGCGGAGCGCGATCGCCTTCGAACACCGGCTGGCTGGCGCGCGAGCCCCACATCGCCGGCGGCGTGGGCTGCCAGCCTCCGTTGCCGGCGTGCGCGCGGTGGATGCCCGAGGTGATCGGCGTCCATTGATCCGCCGCGAGCTGCGACGTCGCCTGCTGGAGGGCGAGGCTCATCGCCTGTGCGGTCGCGAACCGCTGCTCGGGCGCCTTCGACAGCGCGCACAGGATCACGTTCTCGAGCGCGGGCGGAAGATCGGGCCGGTACATCCGCGGCGACGGCGGCGGTGACTCGACGTGCTGTCGCAGCAGCTCGAACAGCGACTCGGCGACGAACGGCTTACGTCCCGTGATGCACTCGAACAGGATCACGCCGATCGCGTAGATGTCGGCGCGGTGATCGACCGGCTTGCCCTCGGCCTGCTCGGGCGACATGTAGTGCGGCGTGCCGAGCAGCGAGCCGGTGCGCGTCGAGCCTCCGCCGAGATCGGCGTTGAGCTTCGCGATGCCGAAGTCGAGCACCTTGGCGCGCCCCGACGGTGCGACGAAGATGTTGTCGGGTTTGAGGTCGCGATGGACCACGCCCTTGGCGTGCGCGGCGTGCAGCGCGTCGAGCACCTCGACCACCAGCCTCGCCAGGCCGCCGAGCGCGAGCGGCGTGCCGCGGGCCACCGAGTCCTCGACGATCGCCGACAGCGGCGCGCCGTCGAGATACTCCATGATGATGTACGGCCGGCCATCGGGCAGCCGCGACAGATCGAGCACGTTGACGATGCTCTCGTGGCGGATCAGGTTGACCGCCCGCGCCTCCTGGAAGAACCGATCGACCAGATCCGGACGGTCGGTGCACTCGCGCGACAGCACCTTGATCGCGACCCGGCTCCCGATCGCCGGATGCACGCCCTTGTAGACCCGCCCCATGCCACCGATGCCGAGCAGGTGCGCCACCCGGTACGCGCCGATCATCGTGCCGAGCAGCACGTCCTCGCCGATCGGTGCCAGCGGCTTGCCGTCCGACGGGCAATGCCCGTCCATCGGTTGCGGCAAGCCACACTCCGGGCACACGAACATGGCCCTGAAAGATACCACCTCGGCCCCGGAGTTCTTCCTTGGCCGGTTGTCCGGCCGGGATCCGGCCACGCCGTCCCGTCGACGGACACGCGCCGACGCAACCCCGCCAATTCACGCGTTCGCTTCCTGGCTCGTCGCTTGCTGTTGCGGGCGTCATGGACCTCACGCCACTCGCCGTCTCCTCCACGATCGATCGGCCGCGCGAACGGGTGTGGCGAGCCGGCCCGTACGCGATCGGTGACTGCGAATTGCTCGCCCTGCTCGTCGGGACCGGCTTGCGGCGCCGAACCGCGTTCGACGTCGCCACCGAGCTCGTGCGTTCCGCCGGTGGGCTCGGGATGCTGTCGCGCAGCTCGCCGCGCGAGCTCTCGCAGGTCGCCGGCATCGGAGCCGCACGTGCCACGCGGATCGCTGCCGCGTTCGAGCTCGGTCGTCGCGCCCTCGAGCTCGAACAGACTCGCACGCTCGTCGGACGCCCCGAGGATGTTCACCGTGCCGTCGCGCCGCGGCTCGCCGGTCTCGCGCAGGAGGTGTTCCTCGTGATCGGTGTCGACATCCGCAACGGGCTGCTCGATATCGTCGAGGTCGCACGTGGCTCGGTCGCCGGCGTCGAGGTTCATCCGCGCGAGGTGTTCCGACCGCTGATCCGCATGGCCGCCGCCGGCGGGGTCGTCGTCCACAACCATCCCTCGGGCGATCCCACACCGAGTCGCGAGGACGTCGAGCTCACGCGCCGGTTGCGAGATGTCGGCGCGGTGCTCGGGATCCCGATCATCGATCACGTCGTCGTCGGCGATCGCGGCTTTCGATCGATCGCCGAGTGGGCGGGCACCGAGCTCTAGCTCACGGCTTGCCGAGCGCCTGCTTGATCGCGGCCTCGAGCTTGGTCGGGTAGACCCCGACGACCTGCTGCTTGCCGATGAAGAACGTCGGTGCCGCGGTCACCTTGCGCCGGTAGGCGAGTGCGTCGGCGGCGACCAGCGTCTGGCAAGCGCGGATCGCCTTGTCGTAGCGCACGGGGTCGACACCCGCCACGATCGCGAGGCTACGCGACTCGGCCGCCGTCGGCGCGGAGCCGATCTTGCCGCGAGCCAGCTCGGTCTGGAACGCGTCGAACTTTTGCTGGCGCCCGACCGCGCAGGCGGCGATCGCGACCGGAACGTACCGAGGGGAGATCGTGAACGCGTGCAGCTCGAAGCGAACGGAGTACTGGGCGAGCATGCGCTTGATCAGCGACCACGCCTTGTGGTTCCAGATGTAGTCGAGCTGGACCGCCGTCACGATCGTGAGCTTCGCGTTGGCGGGACCGACGTAGAGGTAGCCGGCCGGCAGCGGATACGCGACGACTTTCGGTGCCGCGCCGCGCACGCACTTGGCATAGCCGGTGCGGCCGGAGCCGTTGAAGATGTGGCCATTCGCCAGGTTCATGATCCAGTGCTGGCCCTTGCGCGCGTCGCTGACATCCTCGCCACTCCACAGATAGCCATCTGCCGGTAGCCACGGTGCGCTCCGGGGCACCCGCCCGGCGGTATCGACGCCGAGCTCCTCGAGCTCGGCGCGCACGGGCAACCGCCAGCCGGCACCGAGCGACGTGCAGTACGCCACCGCGTCGGTCGCCGACAGCGGTTGCTGGCTGGACCGCGGCTGCCACGCCGGGCTGGCGACGGCCACCGTCGCGAGTCCGCACACCGTCGCGATCGCGAGCATCATGGGCGTCCGGGTCATGGGCGTCCGGACGATATCCGCGCCCGACGGTCGCGTGAACCGCGTCAGTGGCCCGACCAGAACGCGAACATCGGCTCCGGATCGGCGTGCTCGTCCCAGATGTGGCCCTGGCCGGGGAACGTCACCAGCGTCGCATCGATGCCGAGCTTCACGAGTCGTTGGTTCGTCGCCTCGACGAGCGGCCGCCACTCGTCGTCGAGCTCGCCGGCACCGTCGAACACCGCCTTGCCAGCGAGCGCCATCTTCAGCTGGTCGTCGGTCGCGCCCTCGAACAGGCCCGGTGCACCGAGGAGCGTCGCGAAGCGATCGGGCGAACGCAGCATCAACGCGAACGCGGCGCGCCCGCCGTTCGACGTGCCGGCGAGGTGGACACGCGCGTTGTCGCCGCCGTAGCACCCGAGTACCTCGTCGAGGATCGGCACGATGCGATCGCCCTCGTCGGTCAGGTTGCCGTCGGCGGCGTAGGGAACGATCACGCGATACCGGCCCAGCGCACGGCCATGCGATAGCCAGCGCTCGAACGTGATCGACGCGGTGTCACGACTGCCGGGACCACCGGGGACGAACACGATCGTCGCGGGGTCGGCGACACCGGCGTCGGGGTGATGCACGAAGTACGGCGCGTGCGGCGTCGACGTGATGTCCTGGAGCGTGCCGCGCTCGGCGGCGGCGCAGTGATCACCGACGGGGGACGACGCCGGCCCGGCACCAGCCTCGATCCCCGAGGGTGCCGGCGGCGCCGCGGCGGTCCTGCAGGCCGACAGCATCAACGCGACGAACGAGGCCCGGAGCATCTCCCTCCACTACGTCCACAGGCGCCCGGATGTTACGGCGGACCCGGATCGGGATCCGTCGTCGGTCCCGACGGGCCGGGCGGTGGCCCCGGGGGTGGCGGCGGCGGACGCCGCGACTCGCGTAGCTGTTGCTGGAGCTCGGTGATCTTGCGACGGGCCTCGTCGCGCTCCTGCTCGGCGGCCGCGCGCGCCGCCACCGCGGCATCGCGCTCCTTCTCGGCGGTACCCTGCCCGTCGCGGGCGGTGTCGCGCGCGGTCTCGGCCTGGGCCTGCGCCGCCTTCGCGGCATCGCGCTCCTTCTCGGCCGCCGCGCGTGCGGTCTGCGCGGCATCGCGTTCGCGAAGGGCGGCCGCGCGCGCGGCCTCGGCGGCGTCGCGTTGCTTCTCGGCGGAGACGCGTTGCTTGAGCGCGAGCTCGCGCTGGGATTCGGCCTCGGCGCGTGCGGCCTTCGCGGCATCTCGCGCGCGCTCGGCCTCCTCCTTGACGCGCATCGCCTCGTTGAACCGGCGCATCGCTTCCTCGGCGGTCCCCTTGGCCTGACGCTGCAGGCGTTCGGCGTGCCGGCGCTTGGCATCGGCGGCCTTGCGGAGCGCATCCGCCTTCTTGCGGAGCTGATCGGAGTTCTTGCCTTCCTTCTGCGCCTTGTCGGCGATCGCGAGGGCGTCGGCGGCCTGCCGCTGAGCCTCGTCGGCCTCGCGACTCTCGCGCTCGGCATCGGCGCGCGCACCCGCGGCGATCTCGCGGAGCTCCGCCTGGCGTTGTGCGGCGCGCGATAGCTGCGCCCACACCACGGCACCGGCGATCACGAACAGGACCATCGAGAACAACCCGACGGTGATCGCGCGATGGCGGCTCGCCCACCGCGCGAGGCGGCCGGTCAGCGAGTAACGATGCGAGAACACCAGATCGCCGGTCAGGTACTGCTTGAGCGCGCGGACCAGCTGGTCGGCGGTGTAGCGCTTCGACGGATCCGGTTCGATCGCACGCGCGATGATGCCGGACAGCTCGCGATCCTTCGGCATCGCCGGCGGTGACGGCTCGCCCGCCTTCACCCAGTCGAGAAACTGCACGAGCTGCTTGGCGCGCTCGCCGTCGGTGTCGACGTTCTTCCACTGGAACGGCGTGGTGCCCGACACCACCTCGTAGAGCGTGACGCCGAAGCTGTAGACGTCGTAGCTCGGATCGGCCGCACGGCCCTGGGTCTGCTCGTACGGCAGGTACGGCGGCGTGCCCGCGCTGATCGTCACCATTCGCCCGCTCATCGACGGTGGGAGATCGTTGATCGCGGCGGCGTCGGCCTCCGCACCGGGCGCATCGAGATCGCGCGCGATGCCCCAGTCGATCAGCGTGGCCTCGCCGCGTTTGCCGAGCAGGATGTTGTTGGGCGTGCAGTCGCGATGCACCACGCGACGCTCGTGCGCGTAGGCCAGCGCCTCGGCGATGCCGACGAGGTTCGACAGCAACTCGACGCGTTCCCGCGTGCGCGGCTTGCCATCCTTCTCGAGCTCGGCGAGCTCGTCGAGTCGATCGCGCAGTGCCGTACCCTCGACGCGCTCGAGCACGCAGAACGGCCAGCCGACCGTCGATTTGCCGAGCTCGTGGATCGTCACGATCGCGGGGTGCTGCAGCTTGGCGAGGATGCGCGCCTCGGCGGTGACCCGGCGCTGGAACATCTCGCCCATCCCGGGCGGCAGCTCCTCGCCCTCGCGCGGTGCCTTGAGGATCACCGTGCGGCCGAGGCGGCGATCCTCGCCTGCGAAGATCTCTGCCATCCCGCCCCGCGCGATCGGGTCGGCGGGCCACTTGAACGCGTTCTCGTTGACCAGTCCCTTCGGGAGATCCAGCGGGATCGGTGGATCGTCGACCGAGTCGGCGGCCAGGATCGACTGGCACTGCGAACAACTCGCGAGGTGTTCGCTGATGTCCGGGTGCGAGCCCTCGCGCAGCTCCGCGAGGGTGGGGTGGCGAATACCGGAGGTCGACGGCTGCGTCGGTCCGCTTTCCATTCGCGGAGTCTATTACGCGCCGGGCCTTCGGGCCGCGCGTGATCCAGGTACGTCGTTCAGGGCGCCGCGACGGACCACACCGCACCGGGCAAGGCCCAGTTATCGATGACGTCGCCGGTCGCCGGATCGAGCTCGTAGGCCGTCTCGGAGCCCCGGAACACGAACAGCCGGCCGGCCACCGAGCCGATCGCGTAGCAGTCGCCCATCCCGAGATTCTTGATCGTCGTGGCGGTCCCGTCGGTCGGCGAGATCTTGGCGAGACAGTCGTCGCACGATCCGCTGTCGAGCGTCCCGACCAAGCCGATGCCGTCGACCCAGGCCAGGTCACCGCTGACGCCGAATCCGCTGCCGAACGATCCGACGTCGCTCAGCGCACCATCGGTGCTGCGGATCCGCCACAGCTCGCCACCGGGGGTACCGCCGAACACGACGGCATCGGTCGCGACCGTGCCGGCGGGTGCCGTGGTGGCGCCCCAGAGCTCCAGGCTGGTGTCCGCGAGGTCCGAGATCTTGGTGCCCTTGCCGGTCGACGTGTCGATCCGGTAGAGCGCCGCGGTCGGTGGCGCCGTGATCCCGAGCAGGCTGCCGTCGGAATCCATCGCGAGCTCGTACATCGTGAGCTGGCTGTCGTTCGATGCGTCGAGGAACGGCCCGACGATCATCGCGCTCTTGGTGGCGATGTCGAAGATCCCGAACTGGGTCTCCGAGCCGATGTAGATCACGCTTGGCGTCCTACCGGGTGCGTCGGTCCCCGGATCGCTGCCCGGATCGGCGGTCGCGCCATCGGGAGGCGCGGCCTCGTCCGGCGCACCACCCGGTGGCGTGTAGCTACACGCGGCGAGCACCAGCACGAACGACACCCACGAATGCATCACCGACCATGGTAGGCGACCGGGTCGCGACGCAGCAAGGTGCGCATCGCACCCACCTGTAGAAGGTTACTCGTGATCGCAGTCGGGGCCGTGCACGTGGCCCTCTTCGCCGTGCGCCGGCGCCTCGGGCACCGGGGTGCCCTGCTCCGTCAGCTTGTCGACCTCGGTGACCTTCGCCTTGTCGACGAGGAACGCCAGCACCTTGTCCTGGCGTAGCGAGTAGCCGACGTTCTCGAGCTGGCCGTCGCGCTGCCACTCCGCCTTGAGCTTGGCCGCCGGCATGTTGCGCGCGCGCGCGGTGGCCTCGACGTGCTTGGACAGCTCCTCGTCGGTGACCGCGATGTTCTCCTTGTCGGCGATCGCCTCGAGGAGCAGCTGACCGCGCACCTCGTCGGCACCGGCCGGCCGCATCTTGTCGCGCAGATCGTCGGTCAGCCCGGCGAGCGCGTTGCGCTCCGGCTTCATCCCCAGCATCTGGCGCAGCCGCCGGTACTGGATCTCGACCGCGCGCTCGATCAGCGACGCCGCCACCGGGATCTGGTTCTTCTTGATCAGCTCCCGAAGCACGGCCTCGCGCGCCTCGCGATCGATCTGCTGGGTCTCGCGCTCCTCGAGCTCCTTGCGCAGCGCGGCGCGCAGCCCGTCGAGCGTGTCGGCCTTGCCGGTGTCCTTCGCGAACTCGTCGTCGAGCGCCGGCACGTCCTTGGCGCGCACCTCGGTGATCGACACCGTCAGCTTGGCGTGGCGACCCTTGATCGACTCGTCCTTGTGATCCTCGGGGACGTCGAGCTCGATCACCTTGTCCTTGGTGTCGAGCGGCACGCCGGTCAGCGCGGCGCGCATCCCCGGCAGTGGCTCGTGCTCCTCGTCGTCGAGATCGACCGCGAACTGCGGCTGGTTGATCTCGTGCTCGCCGATCGTGCCGGACACGGTGAGCCCGACGATGTCGCCCGCCGCGGTGACGTCGCGACCCTCGATCGGACGCAGCTCCGTGTGCTCGCGAACCAGGTTCTGGAGCGTCTCCTCGACGGCCGAGTCCGGCACCGCGAGCTTGCGGCGCTCGATCTCGAGGCCCTCGTAGTCCTTCGGCACGACCTCGCCACGCACCTCGATGATCGCGGCGAACGTGAACGGCTGGCCCTTCTTGATCTTGGCCGCTTCCTCGACGCGCGGCTCGGCGACCGCCGCCAGGTTGTGCTCCTGGTTGGCGCGGAAGAACGACTCGCGCACGAGCTCGACGGCGACCTCGGCGTTGACGCGCGAGCCGTAGACCTGCTCGAGCACCGGACGCGGCACCTTGCCCTTGCGGAACCCCTTGAGCGCGACGCCCTTTCCGAGCTCGCGATAGGCGGTGCCCAGACGTTGAGACACCGTCTCCCACGGGATCTCGACGACCAGCTTCTTCTCGACGGGCGAAACCTCTTCGATACGTACCTGCATGGCGGCACGCGGGCTTACCACACTAGGCGCGGATCCGGGCTCGCTCTATCGGCGGAATCGGTAGGTTGGCTCCCCGCCCTGCGGGTCGCCCGGTTCGAGGAGGTCGAGGCCGTATCCCTCGAGCTTGCGGATCAGGTCCTCCATGAACGACACCGCGTCGGTGATGTCGAGCATGTTGCCGATCGCACGCGCCGACATCTCACCGCCATCGCCGATCGCGTTGAGGATGCGTCGCTCCTGGGAATCGAGGTGGAAGTCCTCGGGAACGATGCGATCGACGAAGCGTCCCATCCGCGCCGACACGTGCGGGGCCAGGCCGAGCCGCACCACCGCGGACTGTGCGCCCGCTCCCGAGCTGTAGCCGAGGGCGGTTCGCGCGTTGGACGACAGCGGCGGCTGTCGGGTCCGCGACCGAGCGCGGGGCGTCGCGAACGCTCCCGACGGCGTCTTGCGGAACTCGGGGCGTCCCGAGAGCTGGCCGACGACCGGTGCGCCGTGCGCGAGCTGGTAGTGCGGGACCACCGTGGCGGCCTGGTGCTGCGGGATCCGCGCGGCCGAGGGTTGCCCGACCAGACGGACGGGAGGCTGCGTCGGGCGGTGACTGCGCTTGGGCAGGATCCGCGGCGCGCCCGGGCCCCAGTTCGCGGTGGGCTCGCGCTCGAACGTCGATTCTTCGTCTTGCAGGCGCGGGGGGTTGCCCTTGCTACCGGCGAGTCGACGGGCCGCGTTCTCGAGCTGCGCCTTGATCTCCTTCGCACGGTCGTCACCGTCGTTGACCTGCGCGCCGACGTGCACGCCCCATGGACCGTTGATGTCGATCCCCGCAGGCCCGATCGCGAGCTCCTGACCGTGGAGCACGATCGTCGGACACGTCTGGTCCCGGCTGTCGGCGTACGCGCGCATCAGGACGCGCTGTTCGGCCCACTTCTCCGACACGACCATGACGGATCGGTAGTGGCTCGGCGCGGATGCGGGACTCCGCAGCCAGTAGTCGACGATCCGGATGGCAGCCATGCCTGCCGGGTCATCATACTGTGGCAGGCTCGGCACGTGGAGCTTCGAAGGCGGTCGATCGAGCTCATCGACGTGTTTGCCGTCTCGCTCGCGATCCTCGCGTTCGGAGCCGCGGGGGGCGCCTGGTCCGGTGCATCGGATCACGCCGTGATCGCCGGCCACTTCGAGCGCTCCGCCGCCTCGCCGCTATACGACCTTCTCGCGGGCGTGGCCGCTCGGCTCCCACTCGGCGAGCCGTGGTTCCGGCTCGGCCTGCTCGACGCGGTGCTCGGAGCCGCGCTGATCGTGGGGGTGGTGCACGCCGTGCGGCGGCTGTTGCCCAAGGATCCGGTCGCGGCCGCGGTGTCCGCACTGCTGATCGCGGTGGTGCCGGCGTTTCGCGGCGCCGCCGCGTTCCCCGGGCCGACGGTCCTCGCGACCTGCGGCGCCGTGTGGACCCTGATCGCCGCGATCGACGACGCCCGCGCCGATGCGCCGACGCGCTCGAACGGCCTCGCGATGTTCGCCGGCATCGCCGTCACCCTCGGGGCGGCGCCGTGGCTCGGCGTCGGGCTCGGTGCGGCGATCGCTGCATGGCGGTTGCGACTCCACGATCGCGAGACGCTCGCGCTCGGCCTCGGGGGTCTCGGCATCACCGTGGTGCTGCTGTGGATCGGTGCCACCGGTAGGTTGCCGCGGCTCGGCGTCGACTCCGATGCGCTCGTCGACGCGGGACGCGGCGGTGCGACGATCGTCGTCGGGGTCGGGCTCGTCGGGATCGGATTCGGCGCGATCACCGGCCTCGCACACGCGCGCTGGCTCGCCGTGATGATCGCGATCGCGGCCGCGCATGTCGTGCTGGTCGATCGCCAGCCGTTGCCGATGCTGGCCCTGCTCGCGATCGGATGTGCCGTGGTGCCGAGCGCGATCGTGCGCGTGATCCCGGTTCCAGATGACCGGCCGCGCCGCCGTCACGTGATCGCCGCACTCGCGGGCCTGCCGTTGATCGCTGCCGGCATGCTGGTCGGTCCGGCGTTCGGCGTCGACGATCCGGGACACGCACCGTCGCGGGTCGCCAGCGATCTGACATCGACGCTGCCTCCCGGTCCCGGGTTGATCTACGCGAAGCGCACCCCGACGTGGTCGGCGCTGCAGTACGAGCGCGCGATCGCCGGCTCGCGACCCGATCTCGCGCTCGCACCACCGATCGAGGTTGGCGGCATCGGCGCCGACGTGCAGGTCGCGCTCGCCGTCCGTGCCGGATGGATCGTCGGTGCGGACGTGCCCGAGTTCGGGCGACTCGATCTGCGATTCGCGTTTCCTCGCGGGCGCGGGTTCCAGCTCCTCGGCGTCGCGCCGCCCACCGACGTCCGCCCGATCCCTCCACCGGCGCACTATCGCTCCGAGGTCGGAGCCGAGGTCGGCACGCTCGCGGCCGTCGAACGCGCGCGGTACGAGGCCGTGTTCGGTCGACTCGGTGCCGCGGCGCGCGCCGCCGGTTTGACCGAGCGGTTCGGAGCGGCCGACCTCGCGATCCTTTCGACGACGGCACCGTCGCGACCGGCGTTCTTCGGGTTCATCCCCGACCTCGATCACCTCCCGCCGGGACCGTGGATGCTCGACCTGCTCGGCGACGATCTGGCGTGGTCGGTCGGGCTCGACATCCCAGAGGTCGATGCGCCACGAGAGCGAGTGCTGCACCGGCTGTGGCGTGCGCTGTGGCGCGGGCAGCTCGAGCCCGACGATCCCCAGATCGCCGCGCTCGGACCCGAGGCCGTGCGCGCCACCCACGAGATGATCGCGGCGTTTCGGCGATCGGCGAAGCCCAAACACACGCAATCCCGGTGACTTCGCACTCGGGCGCGCGGGCCGCGTAAAAACCTGCGACCTTTGTCTCTAGCTCCCGCACAAGAACCACACCGGGGGGAGGAGCATCGATGTCTGCTCGGTTACTCGCTTTGTTGACCTGCGTTGCTGCGGCCACGGCCTGCGGTACGGATTCGAATGGTGGAGACGATGGGCCGCTCGGCGGCTCGAGAACGGTCACCGGCATGGTGGTCGATTTCGAGACCGGCATGGCGGTCTCCGGTGCCGCGAGCGTGTCGACGTCGGGGGTCGTCCCGGCGCCGCGCGTGACCTCGCAGGGTGCCGACTTCACGATCGAGGGTGTCCCCGATAATTCGACGTTCCAGATCCTGGCCTCGGTGCCACCGACCCACCACTCGACGTTCGGTCCCTCGGTCGACGTGCTCACCGACGACATCTCGGGTGTCGAGGCGCCCGCGGTCAGCGAAGACTTCTTGTCGGGGCTCGCGTCGGCGTTCGGCGTCAACCCGTCGGCCACCAAGGGCGTGCTGATCGCGCAGCTCGTCGACGGGGCCGGTCAGCCGAAGGCGGGGGTCCCCGGCGGACAGATCATCGTGCCGAACAGTAACGGCGGTCCGTTCTTCCTCGACGACAACCTCGCGCCGGACCCCAACGCGACGTCGTCGTCGAATTCGGGCTACGTGGTGTTCTTCGAGGTCGACCCCGGGCTCGCCGAGCTCAACCCCGCCGCGGCACCCACCGTCACGCTCGACATGGCCGCGTCCCCGATCAACGCCGGCACCGTGACGCTGTCGACGATCGCGGTCACGGACGGCGCACCGCCCGACATGCCGACCAACGTGTCGTTCAAGACCACGATCGTCCCGATCTTCACCAACCGCGGCTGTATCGCCTGCCACTCCGGTGGCGGCATCGGCAAGGACCTCGGCGGACTCAAGCTCGACGGACCGGCATCGCAGGTCTACTCGGAGCTCCGTGTCGAGGACCCGACCCGGGTGCGGCTCGACGACCCCGAGGCCAGCCTCGTGCTCACGATGCCGTCGCGGGAGGATCCGCCGGATACCCACCCCAACGTGACGTTCGCGAGCAAGTCCGATCCCGACTACGTGAAGATCTTGGTCTGGATCCAAGAGGGCGGACTCGACAACTAGTCGGGCGCCAAAACGCCAGCGACTCATTAAGTAGGCAGAACCCAAAGGGTTCTAAATTCGCCTTCACACTCCCGGCGGGCCATGATTTTTCAGCCCGCGACGGGAGCTCAAGAACTCCGTCCGGGATCTTGTTTGGAGATTCCCGTTCATGGAAAATGGAATGATGCGGACTATTTTCGCGTTGGTACTCGTGGGTGGGTGCACGTTTGGCGACAACGATCGAACCATCGTCGATCCGCCGGCACCGTCGCCCGACGACATGGGGGCGATGGGTGGCGATAACACCGGTGATTTCGACGAGCCGACCAGCACGGTCGCGCTTCGTGCGGAGATCTGCGACGCACGGCTCTGGGACATCACGCCCGACGCCAAGGACATCGCGCTGAGGATCGTCGGGACCGATCGCGGGGCCACCGTGCTCACGGTGCCGCGTGATGGCGGTGCGGTGCGTGCGTTCCGCGTCGACCAGCGCGGTCACCTGTTCGATCGCGACATGCACGTGATCCGCGACGATCGCAACTACACCAACGTGTCGGCCGAGATCGTGGCCGACCGGTTGGTGGTGTCTTCGCTGGTCGACGACAAGGTCGCGCTCGACATCGTCAGCGACGACCTCACGCAACGGTTCGGCCTCGGCGACGTGTCCGGCACGTTCGTGACCCCGATGGTGCGCTCGCGCGAGACCCAGTTCGCCCTCGTCGGTGGCGCCGACGGCGTGTTCGCGACCGGGTTCGCCGGCGACCTGTGGCAGTCGACGGGTGAGACGCAGCTGACCAAGCTTCCGATCACGACGATGACCGCGATGACCTATCACGACGACGCGCTGCTCGCGCTGTCGACGAGCGATCGCGAGTGTCACCTGATGCACCTCGCGACCACCAAGGACTCGATCATGCGGCCCGGCTGCGACAACGCGCAGATCGCTGTCGACGAGACCACCGGTCGCGGCCTCATGGTCTACGAGGAGGCGGGTAACCTCCGCGCGGTCGACATCGGCATCCGCGATGGCAACGAGTTCTCGTTCGATCGGCAGCTCGCCGAGCAAGCGACGTCGGCGCGCGTGCTGTTCGCCGCCAACCACCTGTGGGTGAGCTACATCGACGCGCATGGCGATGTCGTGGTCGGGGTCATGAAGCCCGACGGCACGCTGGCGTCGCGCGCCCTCGAGGGCGTGCAGCCGGATCCCGCCGCCTACGCCCTGTCGGCGTTCAACGGTGGCGTGTGGGTGGTCGGCGTGCAGCAGGACGTGTTCCTCGGCGAGCGCATCTGCGCCGTCAAGAACTGATCGATCATCCACGGCGGTTCTGAAGGACCGCACGCGAGCTCTTCTCACGGTGGTTCCGTGGGAGCCGTGATCGGCCGTTTCACGCGGGCGACTCGTTTCGCGCGGCGGCCCCGCGATCGACTGGTGTCCTCGGGGATCGACTAGCGGACCTCGTACGAATCGAGGCCGCGAGTGTCGGCGAGCTGCGCGACCGCCGCCTGCAGTCGCGCGTGGGCCGGTCGGTCGAGCATCCGGCGCGTCGTGATCGCGACCTCGCGAACCGACGCCGGCATGGCGTCGAGGATCGCGATCGCCTCGTCGACGAGCTCGGTACTCCACGTTCCGCGGCTGCTCGGGCCGACGGTCATCGTGACGCGGCGATACGCGCGATCGCCGCGGAAGAACTCGACGTCGGTCCGATGAAACGATCCGAGCTCGAACCGGAGGCGCGGCACCGGGGCGTCGCGGAGCGCGGCGGCGAATGGCGCGAGGGGGCCGCCTTCGCCGGCTTCCCCTCGGTTGCGTGCGTCGTACGCGAACCCGAGCAGGTCGAGGCGCCCGATCACGTCGGACGCGAGTAGCGCGTCGGCGACCAGATCGGGTTGCTCGGCGACCATCAGCTCGCGCAGCTGGGGCAGCGCGCTGCAACTACACAACGCCGCGAGCTCCATCGCCGCGGGTACGTGGATCCACCGACCCTGGATGCCGGGACGCACCGATTGGTTGGCCTCGAGTGCGTCCTCCCAGTGGCGGTCGCTCTCGAGCCCGGTGTAGCGCAGCACCTCGATCGGGCGCGGCGTGCCGATCAGCAGATCGCGCCACGAGTCGGGAAGGTCCTCGTGCCCGCGCGCCTCGTACGACACGAACGACAGCTCGCGCAGCGATCGCATGATCGGGTGCAGCGCGATCAACGCCGACCCGGAGATCGATCGCACCGTCGACCACGCCGGATGCCCGGCGACCTCGCGCACGCGATCCATGTGGCGGTTGTCGACCCGGCAGGTCGCGAGGAAGCCGCGTTCGAACGTGTAGTCCGCCATCACCACCGGAGCGAGCTCGCCGAGCCACTGGGTGCCGTGGGTCTGCATCAGCTCGCCTACCCGCTTGCGGGTCTTGCGATCGTCGGCGCCGGTGATCTGCAGGTTGATCAGCTCGCCGCGCGGATCGCTGCGTTCGAGCAACGCGTCGGCGTAGACCAGGCGCGGCGCGTCGTCGTCGGGTGTGTCGTGGATCGCCTGCAAGAGGGTTTCGAGGGTGCGCGTGCCGGCGGTGACCCGACCGAGGCCGAGCTCGAGGAGCTGCTCGAGCTCGGGCTCGGACCCGGTGGGCTCGGGCGGGAGGCTGTCGGCCAGCTCGCGTGCGAGTGTCGAGATCCGCGCGCGCAACCAGTCGCCCATCGTTACCGCCACGTGCTCGGCGGTGGCGGTCTCGATCGCACCGAGCTGACGGCGATCGGTGATCCCGCGTGCGAGTGCGAACAGCTTGGTCCAGAACGGGCGCGTGGAGGTCGCGCGATACGGGATCGCGTGCAGGAGGTTCGCGATCGTCCGATCGACGCGCGGATCGGGCATCCAGCGCGCGACGTGGACGAGGCGCTGTTGCGCTTGCTTCGAGGTCGCGTCGGCGAGCGTGTCGAGCAGTGGGCCGAGGTCGGCGGGCGTCGCCTTGTCGGCGAGCGCGGTCCACGCGGCCACGGCTGCGGCGGTCTTGCCGCACAGCTCGGGGCGGCGCGGTACGCGATCGCTGATCGTGACGATCAACTCCGCGAGCTGGGCGCTCGGACGTGCGCGCCACGCGGCGAGGAGCGATCCGAGGGCGCGAGCGCGATCGCCTTCGCGCAAGGCGCCGAACGCATCGGCGAGGGGATCGGAAGCAGACTTCGCGGACTTGTTGGCGACGCGCTTGGCCATGCGGGCCTACGATAGTGCACGTCGCGAAAATCCCGGTGCACGCGTCGTGCAAACCCGTGTGCAACACGCGCAGAACCGGTCGACATCGTTAGACAAATCTCGACCGGCACGAACTTTGAGCTTGTTCGCCCTGCCCCGTGTTGACTAGCGTGCGCGCCAGGAGAGGGAACTCATGCTGCGAAATCTCTCGTTGGCGATTCTCGGAACACTCGCGCTCGCGTCGTGCGGACCTGGTTCGCGCGACAACAGTGGTGGTGACGACGACACCGTCGGTGCCTGCCCGAAGTGCTCCGCCGACAACACGGCCGTGATCGACTGCGACGGCAACCAGGTCGCGTGTCCGCTCGACCAGCAGTGCTCGCAGGGGGCGTGCGAGAGTGCGTGCGCGGCGGCCGATGCCAACCACTCGTCGATCGGTTGCGACTACTACTCGATCGACATGGATGGCGCCGAGGGCCCGCCGCGCGGTGGTTGCTTCACGATGTTCGTCGCCAACACCTCGCGCGAGGCCGCGCACCTCACGGTGACGTGGGACGGCGTGCAGATGGACCTCTCGAAGTTCGCCAAGATTCCCGTCGGGACCGGCCAGTCGCTGAGCTACGGTGCCTACGATCCGGCCGCCGGGCTCGCGCCGGGCGAGGTCGCGATCGTGTTCCTCGTGCAGTTCGCCGGGTTGATGCACGTCACCTGCCCGGTCACGCCGGCGCTGGGGACCGGTGTCCAGATCGCGGGCACCGGGATGGGCAAGGCGTTCCACCTCACCACCGACATGCCGGTGGTCGCGTATCAGATGCTGCCGTACGGCGGTGGTGCAGCCGCGGCGACCGGTGCATCGCTGCTCATCCCGTCGAGCGCGTGGGGCGATAACTACGTCGCGGTCAGCGCGATGGACACCGACGGTCCGGCGCCGCCGATCCCGGTGATGGATGGTCCGTCGCACGACATCGTCGCGCGCGAGGACAACACCACGGTGACGATCCGTCCGAAGTCGAAGATCGACGGTGGCGGTGGCCTCCCGGCCGGCGCGGCCAACTCGGAGTACACGTTCACCCTCGACCGGGGCCAGTACGCGCAGTTCACCCAGTTCGCGCCGCTCTCGGGTTCGCCGATCACCGCCGACAAGCCGGTCGGCGTGTTCGGCGGCCACACGATCATGTCGATCGATCGCTGCTGCGGCGATCACGGCGAGCAGATGCTGGCGCCGGTGCAGGCGCTGGGCTCGGTCTACGTCGGCGCCCCCCACCCCGATCGCAAGCCCACCCCCGAAGATCGGATGTACCGCATCTACGGTGCCGTCGACGGCACGCAGCTCGTCTACGACCCGCCGGGTGTTGGTCCCGCCTCGGTCAACGCCGGCCAGATGCTCGAGATCCGCGCGCCGATGCCGTTCAGCGTGCGCAGCCAGGACGACAGCCACCCGTTCGCGATGTTCACGTACATGACTGGCGCTGGCGAGCAAGGCGAAGGTGGCTGGGGAGACCCCGACTTCGTCCGCCTCGTGCCGCCGCCGCAGTACCTGTTCCACTACGTGTTCTTCACCGACCCCACCTACCCGTTCACGGGGCTCACGGTCGTGCGCGCGAAGGGCGACAACCAGATCTTCTACGACGTCGACCTCGAGTGCATGGGCAACATCACGACCTGGCAACCGATCGGCACCGAGGGCAACTACGAGATCGCCAACATCTCTCTCGTCGATCACTGGAACTCGATGAACAACTGCAACAACGGCGTCCAGGAGATGACCTCGGCCGGTCCGTTCGGCGTCTGGGTCTGGGGCTGGGGCAGCGAAGACACCAACACCGGCTGGGTCAGCTACGGCTACCCCGCCGGCGAGGGTGTCCTCCCGATCAACGACGTCGTGATCTACTGATCTGATCTCCACTCCCCCGTCCCAAGGTGAGGTCACCTACCGCATCGAAGAAACGTCAAAGACGACGACTTCCTCGCGACCTCCGTTCCTCTCACTTCGCCGACATCTCCCGCCCGTGCCACGCCGCGACGGCGCGTTCCCTCGGGGAACACGCGTGCGTCGCACTATCGGGAGCTACCTCAACAGGTCTTGGTTGTACTGATGGGTTCTGTGCGGACGTTCGCGAATCGTCGCAGCCAGTACGTACCTGCGGGAAACACGACATCCTCGCCGGCAAGCCAGCGCATCCGCGCCGTCGCGTACTCATCCTGAAACCCGCGCTCGGATTGCAGTCTCTCGATCCGCTTCCACTTATTGCGTGCCGCCACCCGAGGACGCAAGCCACGATGTGGCGCTTCAGTCTCGGGCGATGCGCGCCACGATTGCCTTAACACGCGGCCCCGCCCCACAACCTTCCGGTTCGTCTTGGCGCGCTGAGAGGCGGCAGTCTCCTCGACGATCACGCATCCGGCTCGAACCCGCTCGAGAATCTTCGCGGGCTCTCCGAGCTCCGGCGGGATCTCGAGCTTCACCTCGACGACGTCGGGCATCGGGCCGTCATCCCGAAACAGATATTCCGGCCGTGTCGCCCGCAACGTCTTCCCATTGAACAGCGCCGCGACCGTGCGCGGTCCCGGCCACTGGTGAGTCTTCTCGACGAGGCCGTCCTTGACCGGGTTGGTTGCCGTGTACACGAGCTTGTCGATCACATCATCGACGTCGACCAACTCGACGAGAGACGTCGACTCCGTTGCAAACGCATTCTCCCACCGCCCACGCAAGGCGTTCACGCACTTGGCGAGGCTCGTGTGAAACCGGTGGTAGAACTCGACGATCACACCATGAGGATCGAACACGTCCGTGTGGTGGTGGTTCGACATCATCTGCGACAGCATGAGTCGAACGTCGTACATCTGCGCTGCCTCGATCAGACAGTACAGAAACGCATTGTTCATCCGCTCGTCGGGCCGAAACAGGAACTGTCGTTGCGTGCACCGCCGCGTGATCATCCAGAACTGGCCGGGAAGGATTTGGCGTGGGCGCGTCATGCATGGTGACCCTCGCAAGGACGAGGCCACCCATTCACTGATGCAATGTCGGCACGCTACGCGTTCGAGTGTCCGCCGAGCGGACGAGGTGTCCGAATACCGGCCGGACATGGACAACGCCGATACCGGTCTCGGACACGATCTCGGACATGTCCGATGAGCTCGAAATCACCCTGGGTCCGGGGGGCGCGGGCGGGGACCCGTGATCTACTGAAGGCCGGTGGCGCCGGCTAGACCGCTAGCCAGCGCCACCCCACCACGGCGCAACTCCGGTCGATCCGAGGGATCCCGATCGGTACCGGGTTTGCTGCGAACAGCTGTATGCGCTCAGGTCTTCTCGTCGTCATCGCGCTCGCCGCGGCCTGTCATCCCCCCAGCCTCCGCGACCGTGCCCGGGACATGGGAACCAAGGTCGTCGCTCTCGGCGCGAAGGCCGTCGATATCGCGCGTCCGCTCGCGCCGAAGGTGAAGGTCGACGCCCGTGTGAAGGCCGCGGTCAAGGGCGAGCTCCGCGACCGACTGGCGACGGCGACCGCCGAGCATCCGATTCGCCTCCAGCGATCGATCCATCGTCCGGATCGTCGCGACGCGGAGCCCACCCGCGTCGCCGAGGCGCCACGCCCGACACGCCGCGAACCCGACATCCAGGTCCACCACGTCAACGCCGCGCCGACCACCATCTTCGGTCTGCACTACACCGGCTCCAACGGTCACGCGATGTGCGAGCGCTACGACTCGATGGACGCGTGCACGCGGGCGTGCACGTCGATGGCCCAACAGCGCGGGCTTGGCGGCGAGGCCAATCCGAACTGCAGCTGCCTCGAGCAGAACGCGTCGGGCTGCTAGAAGATCACGTCGTTGATCGGCTTGACGTCCATGCCACCCGGGTAGCCGTACGAAACGTTGGCCGTGAAGGTCGACGTCTGCGGCGTTCCCCACCCCCACACCTGGAGCCCGAACGGGGCGTCGCTGTGGATCTCGTGGCGACCGGTGTTGCACGCGCCGATCGGCTGGAAGTCGCCGGTGTCGAGATCGACGCGCGCGAACTCGAGGTTGCCGTCGATCGGTTGCCAGCCGGTGAGCGGGCCGAGGCAATCGAGCGTGACGTCGTGGAAGTTGGAGTCGGTGCCACGACTGCGGATCACGACGAGGTTGGTCTCGGGATAGGTCGGGTCGGTGAAGAACACGTACTGCGACAGGAACTGCGAGGGGGGAACGTTGACGACCATGTCCGGATCGCCGTAGCCGTCGGACACGTGCTGCGAGCTGGTCATGTACGTGAACAGCATGAACGGATGATCGGCGTCCTGGCTGGTCACCGTGAACGGCGTGCCGGTCTCGAACTGGACGGCCTGGCCGCGGTTGAGGGTCGCCGGGCCACCGACCTGCGTCGACCACGTCAGCTGCGTACCGTCGACAGCACCGACCACGCGCCAGAACGTCTTGGTCTCCTGAGGCACGCGCGGCCGGTACATGACGCCCGCGTAGCTCGAGCCCAGCGCGCGCACTGGCGGGATCATCTGTTCGCCGTGATCGCAGTACGCGGTCGAGGTCGGCATGTTCATGCACGGCTGGCCGGCCATGAAGCCGATCGGCTTGTCGGCGCTGACCACGCTACCGGTGAGCTCGGCGTTCTGCGTGATCTGGACGTGCTGGCCCTTCTGGAGCGTGACGTTGACCGGTTGTCCGGGATTGCCCGACGGCACGCCGTTGCCACCGGTGATCGCTGCAACCGGCATGATCGTGGCGGTGGTGTTGTCCTCGCTCGCGATGATGTTGAGCGATGGCGAGCCCGCGATGCCGGTGGCCGACACGTTGACCGCGACGTAGTCGGTGTCCCACACGCTGGTCGGCAGCAGCAGCGAGCCGGCGGTCACCGCGGCGGAGCCGCCACCGTACGGGTTGATCTGGTAGGCGACGACGGGCACGTCGGTCGTGATCTCGAACGACGAGGCGATCCCCGTGCCCGAGATGTTCGGCGACTGCACCGCCGATGGGATCGGGCACAGCGGCGCGGCACCATTGCCGCCACCGAGGAACAGGATCGCGACCTCGTTGGGCTGCAGGCCCGCGGCCGCGTCGTACGGCTGGTAGGTGAGGCTGGGCCCGTTCCCATTCGGGATCCGCGCGAAACTCGCGACCGAGAGGTCGTTGCCCTGGTACTTGACGCCGATGTGCACCGGCGAGGTCCACGTGTTGGCGACGAACGCCGCGAAGCAGTAGCCGGTGGTCAGCACGTCCATGCTGGTGGCGTAGTAATCGCAGCCGACCGATAGCTTGTTCGTCTCGGCTGCCGTGCACGCGTCGACGCAGGTCAGCTGCCCCGCATCGCATGCGGTCGTGCCGGTGCACTCGGTGACGTGGTTGCCGTCGCAATCGACGATCGCGTGAAGATCGTCCGAGCACTGCAACGCGCACGACTGGGGTGCGTCGATGGTGGTGTCGTCGTCACCGTGATCGCGCGGCGCCGGCCCACACGCGAATAGACAGATCCCTGCAACGAGGAGCCCCGCTCTCATCATCGCCGCGGAACGTATGGCGACGAAGACTCCGGATCAACGGCAAAATCCGAACCGGCCGAATGTATCCCCGGCGATGTCGCGCGAAGAACGTATGCAATCCGGCCGTCTAGCCGGGATGCGCCGTCACAACAGCACGTTGTTGATCGGCTGCACACTCATGCCGGCGGGATAGCCGTACGAGACGTTTCGCGTCGCCGGGGTGGTGGTCGCCGAGCCCCAGCCCCACACCCACAGCCCGAATGGCGCGTCGGAGTGGATCTCGTGACGACCCGTCGAGCAGTTCCCGACGGCCTGGAAGTTCCCCGTAGACAGGTCGACCCGCGTGAACTCGAAGTCGGTACCGATCGCCTGCCAGCCGTCGATCACCCCCGCGCAGTCGAGCGTGACGTCCTGGAACTGCCCCAGCGTGTCGCGCTTCCGGACCACCACCAGATCGGTCTCCGGGTAGCTCGGGTCGGCGAAGAACACGTAGTGGTCGAGGTACTGATCGGACGGTACCTGGAGCACGAAGTCGGGATCGCCGGTCGACACGCTGACGGTGGCCGATCCGGTCATGTACTCGAACAACAGGAACGGATGGTCGGCATCCTGCGACGACACCTCGAACGGGATGCCGGTCTGGAACGCGACCTTCTGCCCCTTCGACAGCGTCGCCGGGCCACCGACGGGCGTCGAATACGTCAGCTGCGTACCGTCGACGACGCCGACGACGCGCCAGGTCGCCTCGGTCTCGTTGGCGACCCGCGGCCGGTACATTGCGGCGACGTAGTGACTGCCGATCGAGCTGACCGGCGGAATCATCTGCTCGCCGTGATCGCAGAAGTCGACCGCGATCGGGACGTTCATGCACGGCTGTCCCGCCATGAACCCGACCGGCTTGTTCGAGGTCACGATACTGCCGGTGAGCTCCGCGGGCTGCGTGAGCTGCGCGTGCTGACCCTTCGCGAGCACGAGCGAGAGCGGCTGGCCCTGCTCGGTCGCCGGGATGCCGCCCCCTCCGACGATCGGCGCCACCGGCGTGATCGTGATCGTCGTGCCGTCCTCGCCGGCCACCACGTTGAGCGACGGCCCCGAGCCCGGGATCGAGCTGTTGGTGTTGCGAATGCCCTCGCCGAACGCGTTGACCGCGATGTACTCGGTTCCCCACACGCTCGTCGGAAGCAGCAACGAGGCGCCGGTCACCGCGGCGGCACCGCCCCCGTACGGGTTGATCTGATAGGCCACCACCGGCACGTCGGTCTCGATCTCGAACGCAGAGCCGATGCCGGTGCCGTTGAAGCTCGAGGTCGCGACCGCCGAGGGCACGGGGCACGGCGCCGAACCGTTCGACGGTCCGCCGAGGAACACGACCGCGACCTCGCCCGAGGCGAGCCCCGCCGTCGCGTCGTAATCGCTGTACGTCAGCGAGCCACCGGCGCCGACCGGGATCTTGGTGAAGCTCTCGACGGGGAGCTCCTGACCCTGGAACCGCACCGTGATGTGGGCGGCCTCCGGCCACGTGTTGGCGACGATCGCCGCGAAGCACTTATCGCCGAACTCGGCGAGGTCCATGTTCGTCGCGTAGTAGTCACACCCGACCGCGCTCTTGTTGGCCTCGGCCGCGGTACAACCCTCGATGCAGGTCGCGGTGAGATCGTCGCAGGTCGCCGTCGCGCCGCACGCGGTGACCTGCTCGCCGTTGCAGTCGACCACGGCGCGCCCGTCGGCGGTGCATGCCTGCGGACACGGAGCGTCGGGCTCGGTGTCCACGGGAGCGTCCGCCGGTCCGTCCTTGGCGCTGGAGCCGCAGGCGGCGGCGGCGAGCGCCACGCCCGCCACGACGACTCTCCACATGCCGAAACGGTAGTGGGCTATCCGCGCCAAGACAATCCATAAGTGGCCGGGTGTATGACCATTACGATGCCTGCGCCCGAAACGTTGAGCCCCGTCACACTGCGGCCGCTCGCCGAAACCGACGTCGACTCGATCCTGACCTGGGTCAACCGCCCGGAGGTCGTCGGGAACCTCGCGGCGTTCTCCGGTGCCCCCCTGACCCGGGAGCAGGAGCTCGACTGGATCCGGAGAACTCTGGCATCGAAGGATCGCGTGTGGAGCGTGGTCGCCACCGACGACGGCCGCTACCTCGGGCAGGTCGGCATCCACCAGATCCACGCACGTTCGCGCGTCGGCCGACTCGGCGTCGTGATCGCGTCGCGGGCCGAGATGGGCAAGGGCTTCGGCTCGGCGGCGGTGCGCGCCGTGCTCGATCGCGCGTTCGGCGAGCTCGGCCTCCACAAGCTGTGGCTGATGGTGTTCCGTTCGAACGATCGCGGGCAGCGCCTGTACCGGCGGCTCGGGTTCGTCGAGGAAGGCATCCTCCGCGAGGAGTACTTCCACGAGGGTGGATGGCACGACATGGTGCGGATGAGCATGCTCGCGCAGGAGCATCGACCATGAGTTTCGGGCTCCCCCTCCCCCCTCTCCCAGGGTGAGGATCGACGGAAATCTGTGGTGGCCTGGGTGTGGTCGTACCCGCGTTTCGGACAGGATCTCGGACAAGCGGGGGATCGAGGCCGCGAGCGGGTGGTTAGCGGCCGATGCGGTTGCCCTTGCCCGCCGCCTTGATCTGCTGCCGGGTCGACGGGTGCGACTGCAGCACCGAGCGCGCGAGCTTCTGCAGCTCGGGATGGACCCGGAACTGCGGCATCACGAACTTCCCGAGGTAGTCGGGGTTCTCGTTGCACAGCGCGTTGAGCTCGTTGCGAGCGGCACCGCGCTGGTTCGACGCGAAGCGAGCGAAGATCCGGGCGATCCGCGCCTGGGTCTCGATCTGGTCGCGGTTCTCCTTCGGGTACTCGATGGTCTCGATCAGAGCGAGCGCGTCCTTCGACTTGCCGGTGCGCGCCCATGCCTCGGCGACGATCGCGGCCCCCATCGCGCGCATCTGGGCCCGCTGCGGGTTGTCGAGGTTGATCAGGTCGGCGCTCTTGCGCGCGTCCTGCGTGCGACCCATCCCGAGGCACAGCTGCACGCGAAGCAGCGACACGTCGTCCTGCATCATCGGCGGGTAGTCCTTGAGCGGGATCCCGTCGAGCACCTTGAGCGCTTCCTTCGGATCGTCCTGCGCCATCAGCTGCGCGCGCGCGAACCGGTTGGTCGGCGAGTTCGCATCCTTGCCCTCGGCGAGCTTGGCGAGCGCTTCCTTGCGCGCCTCCGGCGACTCGGTCGAGCCCTGCAGCAGCGACACCACGCGCTTCTGCTTCCGCACCATCCGAATCGACAGCAGCATCAGCACGGCCACCGCCACGGTGAGGACGGCGACGATGATCTCGACGACGAGGCTGCCGGTCGAGATCGCGAAGGCCCACGCGGCCACGACGATCGCGGCGATGATGATCAGCCGCTTCGTGCTGATCGCATTCTGTGGCGCCTCCGGGGGTTTGGGCGTGTCGGCCCCGTCGTCGGCGGCCTCCTCGACAGGCTTCGAGGACTTCTTATCTGCCATCCGGGGATTGGTTACCGGGGAGGGGCCGTTCGTCAAGAGCCGGGCGGGTGGCGGATCGGGAGGACGAAGACGTCGCGGCCCGGCTCGCCCGCTGGAGGGCCTGTCGGAGAGCTCGATCGCGTTCTCGAGAGGGCGATCACCGACGACCGGCCCTGCTCGACGACGTGACGGCGCGACTCGGGGACGAGACCGGCGATGCCTGCGCCTGGGCGTAGACCGCGACATGTTCCAAAGTCTGGCGGTCGGCGGAGATCAGCGAGATCGGGCGAACGAGCCTTCCAGCACCTGGTACCTGGGTCCCGCAGCGGGTCGGAGGGCATCTCCGTGGTCGCCCGGACCGGGGTCTCGCAGATGGCACCGCTCGCGAGCGAGGGTCTCCGCGCGATCACCGAGCCAGACGTGTTCGAGATCCTCGAACCGCTCGGGTTCTCGAGCGTGCTCGTCGTCGCCCTCACGGGCGCGCCGCACCGATCGGCACAGATCGATCGCGGCGCGGCGTTCTCGCTACCGGTCGATGGAGCGCGACGCGAACCGGATCTCGCCCCGCACCCGGCGGGCGAACAGGCGATCGAGGTCGGAGCTCGCGACCACCGCGATCACCGGATAGCCACCGGTCGTCGGGTGCTCGGGGCCGAGCACGATCGGCACGCCATCCGGCGGCAGCTCGATCGCACCACGCACGAGTGGCCGAGAACCGGCGCTGCCGGTCGCCCCGCCGAGCGTCGGGCCCTCGAGGCGCGTGCCCACCCGGTTACTCGCCGGCGAGATCGTGTAGATCGACGCCAGCAGCGTGGCGAGCGCGCCCGGCACGTCGTCGGGCCCCTCGATGATCGCGATCGGATCGTCGCGATCGACGAGCGAGGCGACGTCGGTCGTAGGTGGGAGGTGGCGGGGGAAGGTGAGACCGGCGTCGCGCGAGCGAGTCGTGGGATCCAGGCGATCGACGAGCGAGGCGACGTCGGTCGTAGGTGGGAGGTGGCGGGGGAAGGTGAGACCGGCGTCGCGCGAGCGAGTCGTGGCATCCACGCGATCGACGAGCGAGGCGACGTCGGTCGTAGGTGGGAGGTGGCGGGGGAAGGTGAGACCGGCGTCGCGCGAGCGAGTCGTGGCATCCACGCGATCGCCACGACGCAGCGGCGCACCGAGACCGGCCGACAGCTGGGTCCCGCGACCGCCGAGCACCAGCGGCGCCGCCACCCCACCGGCGATCGCGAGGTACGCCACCCGGCGCGGCTCGCTCTCGACGACCACCTCGTCACCGGCCCGCAGCGCCCGCAGCTCGATCGCGCCCGACGGTCCGAACGGTCCCGCGATCGCGACCTCGGCATCGGCACGAATCGCGAGCCGACCGAACACCTCGATCGCGGGTGCACCGTCGGGATTGCCCGCGGCACGGTTGGCGGCGGCCAACAGCGACGGCACCAGCGCCCCGCCGGGCGCGAGCCCCTCGTGCATGCGACCGGACCGCCCGAGGTCCTGCACGGTGGCGAGCCCGGCGATCCGCTCGACCACGATCATCGGGTGCCTCCGACGAACCGGACGCGATCACCGAGTCGGAGGCGCGAACCTTCACGGTCGAACATCGGCTCGTCGACGCGGCCGATCAGGTGCCAGCCGCCCGGCGAGTCGAACGGATACACCGCCGTGTGCTCGCCGGCGATCGCGAGCGAGCCGGCGGGGACGCGCGTGCGAGGCGTCGCGCGCCGCGGCAGCACGAGCTCGGCATCGAGCCCGGACATGTACGCGAACCCGGGCGCGAACCCGATCGTCTCGACGACGTAGGTCGCCCGCGCGTGACGCCGGATGACCTCGTCGACGGAGAATCCCGCGGCGCGCGCGACGTCCGCGAGGTCGGGACCATCGTAGGCGGCGTGCAGCTCGAGCTCGCGCGACGGCGGCGCCGGCGCGTCGCGCAGCTCGGCGAGCGCGGCGATCGCCGTGTCGAGCGGTGCGTCGCGCGGATCGCGATCGAAGTACGCCGCGATGTCGTCGCGCGCGACCACGACGTCGACCACGCCCGGCCACGCGCGCACGGTCTCGACGATCGCCGCCGGTGCCACACCGGTCGGACGCGCGAACCGGATCGCGCGATCGCCGAGCCAGCGATGGGATGCACGCACCGCCGCGCGGACCGCCTGCGCGATCGCGAGTGCACCGGGCGTGTCGGCGTGCACGCACAGCGCCTCGACGCGCGATGCCAGCTCCCTCGCGCGCGCGGCGGCCGTCGTCGGATCGTCGATCAATGCTCCCCGCTCGCCGCGCGGGATCAGCGACCCGTCGGCCCGCGTGCCGCGATCGGCGAAGCCCTCGACGAGGTAGCGCAGCCCGGCCGCGCGCGCGGCGTCGGCGAGCGCTCCCGTTGCCGGCCCGATGATCGCGAGCGCCGCGGTGCCCTGCGACGCTGGTGCGAGACCGGCGAGCGCCCCGTGCACCACCGCGCGTGCGAGCGCCGGATCGCGCGTGGCGTCGTGATACAGCGCGCCGTGCGGTTTGACGTGGCCGATCGCGATGCCGAGCTCGCCGGCGATCGCGCGCAGCGCGGCACACTGCTCGGCGATCGCGCCCTCGAGCGCCTCCGCCGCGATCTCGATCGAGCGCCGCCCGAACCCCTCGCGGTCGGGATACGACGGATGCGCACCGACCGCGATCCCGTAGCGCGCGCAGGCACCGAGCACGCGGCGCATCGAGGCGTCGTCGCCGGCGTGACCGCCGCACGCCACGTTGAGCAGATCGAACAACCGCCACAGCTGTTCGGACTCGTCGTCGCGTTCGCCGGCATCGAGCTCGAGCAGCACGTCGCCTCTACACGTCGACGCCGAGCGTCGCCGCGATCGTGGCCCGCAGGTAGCGCGCGCCGAGCTGCGTGGTCGGCCCGGCGCTCCCGCGCGGCGTCTCCAGCGCCGGTGCGACCTCCATGATGTCGCCACCGAGTAGCCCGATGTCGCGCGCCACCCGCGAGATCAGCTCGAGCAACCACTCGGGCTCGAGGCCGTTCGGCTCCGGGGTGCCGGTCGCACTCGCGTATTTCTCGTCGGTGCCGTCGATGTCGTTCGAGAAGTACACCGACGTCACGTCGAGCTTCTTCAGGTGCTCGATCACGGCATCGATCGTCTTGGCCGGCCGCGCGAGACATTCGTCGGCCCAGAACTGGCGCGCGCCGAGCGTCGACTCCCAGTGGCCGCGGTCCCTGCCCGAGGCCCGGATGCCGACCTGCACGAGCCGCCCGTCGCGATCGAGTAGCTCGTTGGCGTGATAGCTCCAGGTCGCGAAGCAGTACTTCACGCCGAGGCGATGGTCGAGCAGATCGGTGTGCGCGTCGCTCTGCAGGATCGCCCAGCGATCGCGACGCGCCTTCGCGATCGCGGCGACCGCCGGCCACGCCGTCGAGTGATCGCCACCGATCACGAACGGTGCGATCGCCGGGTTGACCGACAGCACGAGGTCGAGCGCGCGCTCCGCGATCGACAGCGGCGACACCGGCAGTGGCTCGGCGACACCGGGATACAGCGCGGTGCGGGTGGCCTCGAACTGCGCCGCCGACAGCATGTCGTCGTGGAGCAACTGCGGAACCACGAACACGTCGCCGAGATCGATCACGCCCGCGGCCTCGAGACGTGCGGCCCAGTCGGGCACCTGCTCGAGCAGGGCCTCGCGGATCACCTGCGGCCCGAGGTTGGCGCCGCGCACGAACCCGGCACCGACGTCGGACGGCACACCGAGGATCGCACCGCGCGCCGAGGGCAGCTTCGCGAGCGTCGCGCGCCACTTCGTCATGACTTCCTCGGCCGACGCGGCGCCGTACAGTCGTTGCTGCAACGCGAGCTGGGCCGCGCGCCCGGTCGACACCAGGTGAAGTCCACCGCCGGCCGGTCGCAGCAGCTTCTCGAGCTCGTCTCGCCAGGATCGCGACGCCATCGAGCGCAGGATGCCACGCGTGTAGCCGGGTCGCGATGCCGCTGGCAGCCGGCTTGTCCGGCTGATCGAGTGGTCGGCGCACGGCTAGGTCTTCGAGATCGCTGGGTCTCTCGCGCGGCACACGGCGCGCAGAGAGTTTCGGGATGCGCCTTCCTCGAACCGCCCTGCCCGCGTGTCTCGCCGTCTTCGCGGCGTGCGCCGATGTCCCGGAAGACGGGCCGCCCTCGATGGCCGACTCGCTGCCGGCATGCGCGAGCCCCTATCTCGAGCCGATCGTGCGCGCGACCCAGGACTACGTCGGGCGCAGCTCGGTGGACGAGCAGCGGTTCCTGACCAGCCACAACGTCGCCGACCCGACGGTGCGGATCGACGGCCCGCAGATCTTCCCCGCGTTCCGCGAGCTGATCGGGCGCGCGCGCCACGAGGTCGATCTCCAGACCTACGTCTGGGAGCCGGATACCGATCCGGTGAACGAGATCCTCGCGGGCTTGCTCGACCTGCAGCGCCGCAAGGCACTCGAGCCCGCCGGCGAGCCGCCGGTCACCGTGCGGTTTTTGTTCGACGTCTCCGATCTCGATTTCGGATCGACGATCACCGCGATCCCCGCGACGTGGGCGGCGGTGCAGTACTTCGGGATCGATCCGGCGTACATCAACCTCGAGATCGCCGGGTATCACCACCAGACGTTCGGCAACCTGCATGTCAAGACGCTGGTGGTCGACGGCAAGAAGGCGATCATCACCGGCGCCAACCCGCAGGCGCATCACGACTACGCCGAGCCGTGGCGCGATGCCGGCTACCTGATCTCGGGCGAGGTCGCCTCCGCGTTGCAGGACGACTTCGACGACGCCTGGATGATGGGGGTGCCGTGGACGTGCGGTGCCGACGGCACCAAGCCGGCGTCCGAGTGCGCGGGCGAGCCGGCTCCGATCGAGCACGCGTTCGCGGCCGAGGAAGCGGGGCGCATGGCTCCCGATGCCTGCTTGCCGATGCTCGTCACCGAGCGCCGCGCCCAGCCGGCGATCGGTTCGAACCACCTCGACAGCACGCAGGACCAGGCGTTCCTCGCCGCGTTCAAGACCGCCAACGACGCGATCCGGATGCAGACCCCCAACCTCAACGACGACGCCGCCAAGCGCGCGCTGCTCGACGCGGTCGAGCGCGGCGTGCGCGTCGACCTCGTGCTGTCGAAGGGCTTCAACGAGAGCACCGAGGCCCTTCCCGGCCAGGGCGGTTCCAACGCCGACACCGTCGACGAGCTCTACGACACGCTCGCCGCCGAGGGCATCCCCGAGGACGAGCTGTGCTCGCGGATGCGGATCCGGTGGCACGGGCGCAACGGCGTGGCGGTCGAGGGCAACGGCGTGTACGCCAGCCACGCCAAGTACACCTCGATCGACGGTGCCGTCGTGATCGTCGGAACGGCGAACATGGACACGCAGTCGTGGAACAACTCGCGCGAGGTCAACGTGCTGGTCGACGATGCGACCACCACTCGCGCATGGGACGAGCAGCTGTTCGGGCTCGACTTCGACGGCGGCGTGATCGTCGATCGTTGCCGATAGGGGTCAGACACAAGTTGCACAAGTTTGTAGGGGGACAGACCGCTCCGTCCCCCTACAAACTTGTGCAACTTGTGTCTGACCCCTAGTGGTTCGACGGGCCGCCCGTCGAGCCGCTCATCGCCATCGGCGCCTCGCCGAGCGTGCGCCGGAACAGCGCCGCCACCTGCTGGTACGACGCGATCGCGAGCTCGGGATCGTAGCGGTGGCCCTCGTCGCGCATGAACGCGTGCTGGCCGTTGTGCTCGTGCCACGTGAACACCACGCCGGCCTCGACCAGGCGCTGGTGGATCTTCATGCGTCCCTCGACGGGCACGTGCGGATCCTGGCGACCCCAGATCATCATCAGCTCGCCCTTGATGTCGCCCGCGCGCGCGAGCGAATCGTCGCCGCCCTTGCCGAGCGACCCCTTGTGGATGTCGGTGGCGTAGAAGCACGCGGTCGCGAGCACGTCGGGATTCATCGCCGCGCGGAAGGCGAGGTGACCGCCGATGCAGATGCCGACCACGCCGAGCTTGCCGGTGCAGTGGGGAGACTTCGCGAGGTAGTCGAGCACCGCCCGCGCGTCGGCGTCGTAGGAGCTGACCGGCTTGCCGATCTTGTGCTTGTTGCCGCGCTCGGCGCCCGCCGTGTCGTACTCGAGCACGGTGCCGGCGGGTTCGAGCTCGTGATAGATCTCCGGCACCGCGACGAGGAAGCCGTGTCCCGCGAGGATCTGCGCCGTGCGATGGATCGGGGCCGTGCGCTGGAAGATCTCGCTGAACAGCATCACGCCGGGAAACCGCTCCGGTGCGCGCGTGCCCTGGGCGGCGACCGGCCGATACAGGTACGTCCGCATCGGGCCGGTGGGAGTGGTGAGATCGACGTGCGGATCTTCGACGAGCAACATGCGCGGATACTAGATCGTACGAGGGGTCAGCGTCAGGCCGACCGCGCGTTGCACGTCCGGTCGAGCCAGTCTTGCGTGCACTTGGTCATCACCGGCATCTCCTTCTCGAATGCCGACAGGATACCCTTCTCGATCCGTCCCGACAGCAGGCGGATGTCGACGGTGATCGTGCCGGAGTAGCGCCGCCGCACCTGTCCCTCCCCCGCCGCGACGAGCTTGTACTCGGCCTCGATCCGCACGCGCCCGTTGAGGATCTGCGGGAGCACGATCATGTCGATCGCGTTGTCGGCACGCCGCCACGTCATCGTCTCGATGTACGACAGGCGACCGCCCGACACGAACGGCCGGACGAAGATCGGGAGCGACCGCGCCGACCCGACGCGCCAGGTTTCGCGCAACGTGGCGTCGTCCTCGACCCGTTCGGTGACCTCGCGGTCGACGAGCTGGGCCAGCGCATCCTGTGCGGCCAGGTGATCGGGATCGAAGTAGGCGGCGAGAACGTCGGCCACCGAAGGTGCCCGGAACACGTTCTCGAACGAAAACGGCGTGCCCATTCAGGGAACATACGAGGGATCCGGGGGCTCGGATCGGGCGGGAGGCGAAACACGCCGGGACACGCGCGTGATACCGTGCCGTTCACCATGGCTGCGAACCAACCTCCCCAGAACTACGGCTACAACCAGCCCGGCGCACCGGGCGCCCCGCCGATGGGCGCTCCTGGCGGCGAAGCTCCGCAAGGTAACGGCCTCGCCGTCGCGGCGTTGGTGGTCGGAATCCTCGGCGTGGTGCTGTTCTTCCTGCCGTTCGTCGGCCTCATCCTCGCGATCCTCGGCGTCGTATTCGGGGCCTCGGGCATGAACAAGTCCAACCGGATCGGCGGCAAGGGCAAGGGCATGGCGATCGCCGGGCTCGCCACCGGTGCCGTCGGCGTCCTGCTCGGCCTGTGGATGCTGTATGCGTTCTTCACCGCGGTGAAGACGGTCAACGATTTCGACCACGAGTGGCGCCGCCAGCACGGCAGCATCGAGCAGCCCGACGTCCGCACGGTCGCCGACCTGCAGATGCCGGCGCCGGCGCCCGGTATCTTGTCCCTCGGCTGATCCGGCGCTGCTAGAGGCAGCGCTGGTTGGTGTGCAGGACCTCGCCCAGGTTCGCCGGCATCGGCATCCTGGCCTGCTTCATCGTGGCGGCGAGCTCGTCGGCCGTCCGCGGCTTGAGCCGCTCGTTGTGCTTGCGCTCGCGTCCGATCGTCGACGCCCGGCGCCCGTCGTAGTCGTGCGCGGGGAACACGGCGGTGCTGTCGGGCAGCGCCAGCAGGCGCTGTAGCGACTCGAACATCTCGCCGGTGTCGCCGGTCGGCAGGTCGGTACGACCGCAGCCTCCGATCAGCAAGGTGTCGCCGGTGAGCACGCGATCGGGGAGCACCAGGCACACCGAGTCGTGGCTGTGACCCGGCGTCGCGATCACGTCGATCTTGAGGTTGCCGAGCTCGATGGTGTCGCCGTCGGACAGGCCGCGATCGACGCATGCGACCGCGGTCGCCGCGTGCATCAGCATCTTGGCGCCGGTGAGGTCCTTGAGTCGTGGCGAGCCCGACAGGTGATCGGCGTGGGTGTGGGTCTCGATCGTGTAGATCAGCCGATAGCGCTTGGAGGACAGCAGGTCGAGGTAGTCGTCGACGCGCTCGCGCAGTGGATCGACGATCGCGGCCTGCTTGGTCACCGGATCGGCGATCAGGTAGCTGCGGCAACCGCCCTCGGGCTGCAGGATCTCGAAGTCGTAGCCGCGCGGCTCACCGATCTCCTCGCCGAGCGAGTAGCCGTCGGCCTCCTGCGTCGCCTCCATCCAGCGATCCGCGCAGCGACCGGCGAACTCGGCCGACATCTCCTCGCCCTTCATCCGGTAGCGACCGCTCCACGTGCGTGCGCGCACCTTGCCGACGAACTCGATCAGGCGATCGACATCGGAGGTGTCGTTGTAGAGACCGACCGAGGCGCGGACCGCACCCGTCGGTGACGGGCCGTCCTTGATCTGGTACGCCGGGCTCGACAGCAGCCGGTCCATGTAGATGTGCGCGCAGAACCGGCCCGACCGCACCGCGATGCCGCCTTCCTCGGACAGCACCGCCGCCGCCATCAGCTCGGACACGCCCTCGACGTTGAACGACACCACGCCGAGTCGCGCCTCGGGGGCGCTCGGTCCGTACACCGTGACGCCGCCGATCCGGGTCAGCCCGTCGAGGATGCGCCGGGTCAGGGCGACCTCGTGCGCGCGGATCTCGTCGAGCCCGATCGATTGCAGGAACAGCAGCGCGCGCGCCATCCCGACGACGCCGGCGATGTTCGGCGTGCCGCCCTGATGGCGATCCGGTGCCGGCAGGTAGTCGGCCTCGAGCGGCGTGACCGTGCGCGCGGTGCCGCCTCCGGGGAGATACGGCGGCGCGGCGTCGAGGATCGAGCGCGGCCCGTACAAGAAGCCGGCGCCGAACGGCGCGTACGCCTTGTGACCGGCGGCCGCCACGAAGTCGAGGTGCTCGGGATCCTCGGGCGCCTTGACGTCGATCTCGAGACGCGCGAGTGCCTGCGCCGCGTCGACCATCACCAGCGCACCGGCGGCGTGTGCCATCCGCGCGATCTGGTGAACGTCGGGCATCGCGCCCGTGATGTTCGAGCCCGCGGTGACCGCGACCAGCTTGACGTCGTGCTGGCGGAGCAGCTCCTCGAGGTGGTTCATGTCGAGCTCGCCGGTGTCGGTCACGCGGCAGCGCAGCACCGAGCCACGGCGGCGATGGGTGAGCTCGTTGGAGTGGTGCTCCATCTCCGTGGTCACCACCTTGCCGGGACGCGAGGCCATCGCGTGGCTGCACAGATCGATCGCCTGCGTGGTGTTGTTCGTGAAGCAGATGCAGCCCTTGCGAAGCTCGGCACCGATGTAGTCGGCAACGATGTAGTAGGCCTCCTCGAACCGCTCGGTCGCCTTGCGCGACAGCAGGTGCGTGCCGCGGTGCACGTTGGCGTACTCGCGCTCCATGAACTCGACGAACGCGGCCAGCACGGTGTGCGGCGCGTGCGTCGAGGCCGCGTGATCGAGGTAGACCAGCGGACGCTCGCCGACGCCGAGCACCGGCACGTTGCGCGCGACGATCGCGAACTCGCGCCGGACTTCTTCCCAGTCGAGCTTGGCGCCGGGGATCCGACACGCCGGGGCACCGCCCGCGACCGGGAGTCCGAGGTGACGCCACCGCTCGATCCCGCCGGCGAGGCTGCGCACGTCGGAGTAGCCCAGCTCCTGGAGCGCGGCGCACACCAGGACCGATCGATCGCCGCCCGCGCAGTACACCAGGACGGGCGTGTCCTTCGCCGGGATGTGATCCTCGACGTACTTCTCGACCACGCCGCGCGACAGTGCCACGGCATCGGGGAGCGTCCACGTGCGCTCGTCGGACTCGCGGATATCGAGCACCACACCGCGCCCCAGCTGCACGTCCTCACAGGCGACTTCACGGACGCGCGTGCGAGCTTCGCGCACGAGATCTTGATACGAGCGAGTCATGCCCCCTCTATACCCCGCCTCGTCGACACCGGGGTAGATCGGGGGGGAACGCGCACCTGGATCCGAGATGGCGGATGGTTCGCGTCGGAAATCGGCCTCGACGTCGCCTCGGGATGTATCGTGGAACGTGGAGGGTTCATGAACAGACTTGGCTTGGTCTCGTGTCTGCTCGCCGTCGGCGCTTGCAAGGGTGGCGGCGATGATTCGTTCAACGATGTCCAGGCAGTCGCCGCGGGGGATGCGCTGGGCGCCAGCGTCGAGAGCAGCGCCCAGATGTTCGGTCCGGTCGCGCAGACGACGGCGAATTCGCAGTGCGTCACGCTGACCGGCGATCTGACCGACGACGACGCCGACAGCATCCCGGTCAACGCGACCTTGACCTATGCCTGCACCGACACGTTCCTCGGACTCACCGGGATGCTCACCGGGACGATGGCGGTCACCGATGACGATCCGGCGGCGGCCGCGTGGAAGTTCACCGGAACGGCGGCGCTCCACGCATCACTCGCGGCCACCAATGGCGCGTCGATCACGAGCGATCGCGACGGCACGCTGACCGCGACCCAGAGCGGTGCCACGTTCGGGCTCGCGCACGATCTCGACGTCGTGACCGTGTTCGAGGGCACGCGAGACAATCCAGCGACCACGACGGTGACGGAGACCGCCGGATGGACGCTGTCGTTCATGCCCACGATCACGTGGACGCCCGGCGGCGTCATCGTCGACGGTAGCCTCGATGCCAGCGGGTCGTGGTCGGTCACCGTCGGCAACGCGGCCGCGGACGCGACGCTCGCGACCCCGACGCCGCTCACCCTGTCGCCGTTGTGCGACACCCGGGTGACGGGCGGAACGGTGACCGCGTCGTTTACCGACGCCGCCGGCGCCAGCCGGACGATCACGGTGTCGTGGACCGCGTGCGGCCAGCACACGGTCCAGAGCACGTAGTTGCTCGACTTCGATTCCGCGCTACGCGCTGGGCGCCTGCTCGCGACGGCGTTGTTACCCGACGTCGCTGCCGCGGTCCGCCGATCCGCGGGGCGCCCGCTCGCGACGGCGTTGTTACCCGACGTCGCTGCCGCGGTCTGCCGATCCGCGGGGCGCCCGCTCGCGACGTCTTAGCCCGCGGCGCCGCGCGCGGCCGCGCCGAGTCCCTGCGAGACCGCGCCGAGTGCCGCCTGCGCCGCTCCGAGGAGCGGACGCCCCTGCTTCGCGCCGGCGAGCCCGCCCTGGATGGCGGAGCTGGCGATGTTGAGACCGAACTTGCCCCAGAACCCGATCCCGCCGCGGACGTCGGCGAGGTCAACCGTCTCGATGGTGTCGTGCTGCATGCTTCGAGGAACAGCACGCGGCGTGCCGGCGACCGCACGCGAGAAATCAGCGGGTTCGCCGGTCGCGGTTGCCGCGCGCGGTGAGCACTTCGTCTATTGCGGTTGCTGGCGCGGTCGCCGTCCGGTGCAATCCGCTGGCGCCAGCGGTTGATCGCCGTCGGGCTCCCGGCGTTGATCGCGTGGGGGGAACATGATCCGACGACCTTCGAACGTTCCGCGCGAGGCGCGCTTCTCCGTCCACGACAACTGGTGGCAGGTCGGCGAGCTCCGCGACGGCAAGCCGTTCGGTCCGTGGAAGACCTATCGACCCGACGGCTCGCCGCTGTTCGAAGCACGGTTCGATGCCAAGGGTCGACTCCAGGGCACGTTCAAGCGATTCCATCCCGATGGCTCGCTCGCGCGCGAGGCGGCGTACTCGCGCGGCCAGTCGACCGGCCGCACCAAGCTGTACCGCGCGCAGGGTGCGAGCGACGACGTGTTCCCGTGCACCGATCCGCGCGCCTGGCAGATCGTGATCGAGCACGATGGCGGCAGCGAGAAGTCGCGCAGGCTGCTCGACGAACGCGGGGTCGAGCTCGTCGACGACCGCACGAAGCGTTCGAGCGAAGCGATGGCCGCGATGGACCCAGTGTTCGCCGATGCCAACCCCGACGGGTTTCTCGCCAGTGACATCGCCCCCCGCGTGTTCGCGACGTTTCCTACCGCACCGCGTGTCGACGACGACGAGGACGACGGCTTCCTGGTACCGGTCGAGTTGCCCCCGCGCCGCCCGATCGATGCCCGCCGGTTTCACAATCTCTACGGTGAGCCGATGACGCCGGCGTTGCGTGCGTGGCACGAGCTCGTCACGCCCGCCGATCCCCGACTCGTCGGAATGCGGGTCGCGACCGACGCCGACCTCGCCGTCGAGGGGAACCTGGTCGAGGCATTGATCGCCGAGCACCAGGCCGCGCCGTACCGCGCGATCGGACTGCGCGCGCTGTTCTCGGGCGTGTTGCCGATCGGTCACGACAACCACCTGTGCTACGGCGCGGCGCTGTGCGAGCAGCCGGACGCACCGACCGACGCGGTGTATCCGCTGCAGATCGACAGCGATGCGTTCGGCACGCCGGTCGCGCGGTCGCTCGACGACTTCGCCTACGCGGTGTCCTTGATCACCGCGTTCGATGCCGACGCGGTCAGCGTGCCCGGTCTCGAGGCGGCCTACGCCAAGTTGCTCGGCCGCGTCGACCTGCGCGGTGCGATGGCGGCGATCGAGCAGCGGGCGATCGCGGATCTCGACGACGGCGAGACCGAGGGCGATACCGAGGGCGATCACCGCGAGGGCTTCTACTTCCGGCGCGCCCAGCTGATCCCCGCGTACCTGTTCCATCGCTCGCGGTGGCTGATGATGTTGTTTCGCGGTCACGCCGAGGGCGCGGTGCCGCTGTACCAACCCGGCCACCAGGGCGACCTGCCCGACGAACGCTTCGAGGCGATCCTGGGCAACGCGGGCAACCCGTGGACCGCGCTCTACTGGTCGTTCCGCCTGCTCGCCTTTGCCGATCCGCGTCTACCTCGCCTGCTCGAGCGATGCGCCGACTCGCCCGCGCAGCTCGCGCGCGACGCCGCATCACTGGTCGGCGAGCTCGCGGCCGGCCGCAAGCAACTCGGGGCGATCGCCGACTTCGGCGAGGTGCTCGAGCGCTTCCGCGCGCTCGACCCGCTCTCGCAGTCGTCCGAGGACGACGAGGAAGACGGCGAACAACAACCGGACGACGACAGCGACGCGCAGGCCGTGCCGCCGCCGATCGAGGTTCCACCCGAGCTCCAACCCGCTGCCGACATCGTGCAGTGGGCGCGCGACGGCGGATACGAACGCGACAACCTGCTTCTCAAGTACGAGGTCGACGTCGCGGCGCTCGGCCTCGCGCGGCGAGCCGACCCCGCGATCGTGTCGGTGATCGCCGACGTGCTCGACGCCAACCCGTGGCTCGGCTGGCGGCTGCTCGATCCGTGGCTCGACGGCGACCGCGCGGATCTCTCCGCCCTGTTGCCCCGGGCACGCGATTGGCTACGCGCGCGCGATACGGGTGCGCTGTACAAGTGGCTCGCCGGTGCTCGCATCATCGCGCGTGCGGGAGAGCCCGCCGATGGTCAGCTGATCAACGAGGTGCTCGAGCTGTGCCTCGACGACCTGTTCGGCCGTGGCCAGGGATTCGAAGCCGCGATGGGCTCGATGATCTTGAAGGAGGCGATCGAGCCTTTGTGTGCCGCGGCGATCACCGCCGGGATCTCGGAGAGCCTGATCGCCGCGCTCGAGGGCGTCGCGTCCGCCGATACGCACCTCGTCGACGACTCGCGCGGGCCGTGCGCCGTCGCGCTGGCGTCGGTCGGCCGCGGTCTCGACGCGATCGTCACCGGACTGCGCGGGCAACTCGAGCGCAAGCACGGACACCGGATCACCCCGGGACAGCTCCTCGCGCTCGGCACGCTCGGCACCCTCGAGCCCGAGCGAGCCGGCGAGCTGCGCGAGCTGATCGAGAGCATTCCCAGGCTGTCCGACGAGGCCAAGCTCGCACGCTCGATCGCGCTCCGCGATCTCGGTGCCGTCGAAGCCGAGGCTGCCGACCTCGCCGCGGTGGTGCGCGCCGAGCTCGACCGGCGGCGCTACAAGGACGGCCGCGAGGATGCCGCCAAGGAGCGCGCGCGGATCGTCGAGCTGATCGAGCGCCGTCCCGATCTCCCCGGTGACCTCGCCGTGCCGTACGTGCGATCCGAGCACGTCGTGCTCCATCGCGCCGCGGTGCGAGCGCTGCAGGCCCGCGGACTCCCCGTGCCCGAATACCAGATCTACGATCCGTACTTCGTCGCCGAGCTCGCCGAACGAGGACGCGAGGCCCTGCACGCGGCACTCGCCGACGAGGGCGCGGCGCACGTCGGCAACGTCGCGCTGTGGATCGCGGACAACCCCGACGAGTCGTCGCGCGAACCGCTGATCGCGTTCGTCGAGCGCGTCGCCGCACGGGGCGGGTTCCCCGACGAGGGGCCACGCCACTACGATCTGCGATGGGCGCTGCGCACGCTGATGCAGCTCGGCGGTGCCGATCACGTGCTCGAGATGCTGCTCCTGCACGACGAGCGCGATCTCGCCGAGCCGTTGCTGCGATATCCCGAGCTGCTCCCTCCCGCGGTCGCACGCGGCATGGCGCACGTGTTCGCGACCGACCAGCACTGGAGGCAAGGCGTCGCGCGAGAGTGGCTGGCCCGCCACAAGGACGACCCGCGGATCGCCGCGGCGCTCGCCGAGCTCGGACTGGCGATCGAAGACCTGAGGAGGGAGTAGCGATGACCACCGTCACGATTCCAGCGATTCGCACGCGCCGCGTGAACGACCCCGCCGGTGACTTCGGGTACCTCGGCTGCATGTACGTCGACGGCGAGCGCGTGTACGCGACCGGCGGCACCTACCACAAGCCGACGATCCTGGTGACCGATGACAACGCGCGCAGCTGGCGCCCGCTGTCGACACCTCCCACACCAGGGCTGCGCCGGATGATCGCGGTCGACGGCACGCTGTACGTCACCGGCGAGTACGGGATGCTCGCCGCGTCGGTGGACTCCGGCCTGACCTGGGTGCGGATCCCGACCGACGCCAGCGCGTGCCTGTTCGCGATCGCGCGCACGCTCGACGGCACGTGGTGGGTCGTCGGGGATGGCGGCGTGATCCTGCGCTCGCACGACGGGCGGTCGTACGAGCGCATCGATGCCGACTGGACGACGCGACTCCTCGGGATCGTCGAGATCGACCACGTGGTCCACGTGCTCGGCTACGACGGCACGATCCGGAAGTGGGACGGCACGACGATGCAGCCACTATCGCTCGAGGCCGGCGCCGCCCTCACCGATCTGATCGTGACGCGCACCGGGACCTGGCTCGTCACCGGCGATGGCGGTGGGCTGTTTCGCTCGAACGACGCCGGCGCGACGTTCGAGCGCGTGGCAGTGCCGACGCGCGACGACCTCGAGGCGATCCTCGAGGTGCCGGCCGGCGTGCTGGCGATCGGCGGCGGCGGCACGGTGCTGTGGTCGAGCGACGACGGCGCGACGTTCGTGCGGGTGCCGCTCGAGCTGTCGGGGCACCTGTGGTCGATCGTGCCCTACGGCGAGACGCTCCTGATCGGAGGCGATAGCGGCGCGGTCTACGAGCTCGTGGTGTCGCCGACCGAGACCGTCGAGATCGAGTTGCGCGACCCGTCCGACGACGACGACGACGATAACGACAACGACGACGACGACAGACGACGACGACGACGACGACGACGACGACGACGACGACGACGACGACGACGACGAGAGCATCGCTCCGGCGCACTTCGACTCGATCCACGACGCGTCGACCCGCTGGATCCAGGAGGGCACGGCGTTCTCGAACGCGCTGAACGACTACGTGCGAAGGGTCTACGCCGTCGGTCCCAACAAGGCCGGCCACGAGCCCGACGAGACCCGCCAGGACATGGCGGCCTACGTGATCGAGCAGCTGGTCGAGCTCAACCGGTCCGGAGAGCACGCCAAGGCGCGGCAGCTGTTCCCGCCGGCCTACGAACCGTTCTCGCACCTCTACGACGTGCTCGGTCAGGAGATCGGTCAGCTCGCGTACCTCGGCGATGGCCGCCGGATCACCCGCGTCGGGACCGATGTCTACGTGCTCGATCGCGACAACATCGCCGAGGTCGAGGGCGTCGACGTGTTCGGGCAGTCGCCCGATCGCCGGCTGGTCGCCCGCGGGATCGACGACACGCTCGAGATCCGCGACGGCTGGGATGGCCCGGTCGTACGTTCGGTCCCGCGTGGACCTGCGATCGCCGGCACGACCAAGACGATCACCGTCGCACCGGATGGAGACGCCGTGCTGGCGACGACCGACGACGGCATCTTCTGGCTGACCGAGCGCGGTGCCCGCCGCCTGCTCCCCGAGGACGAGGACGACAGCGTCAGCTATCCGCACGCCGCGCTGTCGCCGAACGGACGGTTCGTCGCGATGGGCGTGCAGGACTCGGCGCACGTCGTGATCGATCGCAAGACCGGCCGACGCCACGAGTTCGATCCGGTGTCGTCGTATCCACACTTCGCCGCGTTCCACCGCGATCGGCCCGATGTGGTGCTGAGCTCGTGCCACGGGCTGTACGGCTCGGCGACGCTCGCCGTCGATCTCGATGCGATGGTGGCGAACAAGCCCTCGCCCGCACGCGTGCTCGATCGACGCGCCTGGGTGTACGCGGTGGCATCGACCCGGTTCGGCTACCTGCTCGGCGATCGCAGCGGCTACGTGTGGGCGCTCGACTTCGATGGCGATCAGCAGTGGTACGCGTTCCTCGGTTCGACGTTGACGGCGATGGACATCACGCCCGATGGCAGCCGACTGCTGGTCGGCAGCTATGCCGGCATGGTCATCGAGCTCGACCTGACGGCGAACACGTCCGACCCGCGGCTACTCACCAACGGTCCGGTCGCGGATGTCGGAAGGTGGTTGTTCTGGCAGGGGCACGACCCGATGATCTGGTGACGACCTGACACGGTGCGGCGACGCCGCGCTCGAGGTCATCTCACGATCGGTTCGTTTCCAGTCAGTTACAGCAATGGTCCGACCGGTGGCGCGGGCCGGCACGCAGCTCGCACGACGGATCGGCATGACCGCCGAAGCCCAGCCGCGCCACAAAAAGCAGCGTCAACTCGTGCGCGACGCACGCCTCGCCGCCCGTCTGCTCGGTGCCGCGATCGATCGCGATCGACCGATCGTCACGCATCTGGTGATCACGCGGCGCTGCAACCTGTCGTGCGGCTACTGCTTCGAATACGACAAGGTCTCGCAACCGGTGCCGCTCGAGATCCTGAAGCGGCGCCTCGATCACCTCGCGAAGTTGCGGTCGGTGTTCGTCACGTTGACGGGTGGCGAGTCCCTGCTCCACCCCGACGTCGTCGAGCTCGTTCGCTACGCGCGCGAGATCGGACTCGAGCCGTTCCTCAACACCAACGGCTACCTGCTGACGAAGTCGATCATCGAGCAACTCAACGAGGTCGGTCTCTACGGCATGCAGCTCTCGATCGACAACGCGCGCCCCAACGAGGTGTCGAAGAAGTCGCTCAAGCCGTTACGTCCCAAGCTGCGCCTGCTCGCCAAGCACGCGAGGTTTCGCGTTCGCATCAACACCGTGCTCGGCTCGTCACCACCCGCCGAGGCGCTCGAGGTCGCGCGGACCGTGGTCGCGTACGGCTTCGATAGCAACTGCTCGCTGGTGCGCGACGAGTCGGGCTCGCTCGTCGAGCCGGATCCCGAGACCCGCGCCGCGTACGACGAGATCCGCGGCCTCGGCAAGCGGCTCCCGACGTTCCTCGACGACGACTTCACCAAGACGCTGCTCGACGAGGGCTCGATCCAGTGGAAGTGCCGTGCCGGCGCACGCACGTTCATGGTGTGCGAGGACGGCCTCGTGCATCTGTGTCAGCCGCGGATGGGGGAAGGCGCCAAGCCGCTGCTCGAGTACTCCGTCGACGACATCCGCCGCACGTTCGACACGCCGAAGCCGTGTGCCGCGACCTGTCCGATCGCGTTCGCCCACGTGTCGAGCCGGTTCGACGGCTGGCGGTCGCAACGCGGAACGCCGATCGCCCTGCCCCCGGGACCGCAACTCGCGTTGCCGCCATCGAAGACAGGGCGTCGGAGCCCACAGCTCGTCGTGATGTCGTCGTAGATCGCGTTCGCTCAGTCACGAGCGCGCATCAGGATCCGGATCATGTACCAGAACATGAGCGCCACCGACGAGAACAGCGCGAGTGCTGCGGCCACGTGCGACTCGGGATCGTAGTGCGCGAGCACCTGCGAGGTGTGGAACAGGATGTAGCCCGCGGCGAGCAACACCATCGCGACCGAGAACACCAGGCCGAGGTTGAAGCCGAACGTCAGCGACAACACGATCAACACGAGGGCCGCGCCGCTGGCCACCGCGAGCCCACCGCGCAGGAACGAGAAGTCCTTCTTCGAGATCAGGACCGATAGTGTCAGCATCCCGAACACGCCGAGCGTGAGGAACGCCGCGTCGCGCACGATGTTGGGATCGCCGCCACCACGCGCGATGATCGACTGCGTCTTCCATTCGACGACCGCGAGTAGCGGCACGAAGATGATCGCCTCGGCGAGCACGTAGAACCCGAGTCCGGCGTACTGGATCGCCCGCGAGCGCGCGTGGCTCGCCCACATATCGGCGATGAACGACACGCCCATGAATGCGGCGAGCACGACGCCCCAGTTCCACCGGCCGCGCAGCGAGAACTCGACGAACGGCTGGAGCAACTTGCCGACCGGCTCGACGGTGCGGAACACCCAGAGCAGAGCCGCGAACGCGCAGATCGCGCCGAACAGGTGGAGGTACGTCTTCTTGATGAAGCGTCGCCGGGCCGACGCCCCGACCGTAGCGTCGGCCCCGGCGATCGCTCGCTTGTCCTTCTTGGTCTTCCCACCGCCGATCGCCGCCTCGGCCTTGCGCTGGAGCCGCGCCGCCATCGCACCGAGCTGGTGCTGGGGCTGCGCTGCCTGTTGCGCCTGAGCGGCGGCCTGCTGCTGGTAGGCGTACGGATCGGACGTCTGCTGTCCGTGCACTGCGTGGCCGTATGCCTGTTGATACTGCTGACCGTACTGCTGCTGGTACGCCTGCGGAGACTGCTGCTGGCCGTACGGGTGCACCTGTTGGTCGTAACTCTGCTGTGGTTGCTGACCGTAGGTTTGCTGCTGTGCCTGTTGTGCGTACGCCTGCGCCGCCTGCATGGCCGCCGCGTACTCGTAGGCCTGCTGTGCCTGCTGTTGCGGTTGCTGGGCCTGGGGTTGCGACGGCTGTTGCTGCTGCTGCTGCGCCCACGCCTGTTGTTGCGACGGCTGTTGCTGCTGCTGCTGCTGCGCCCACGCCTGTTGCGCGTAGCTGTACTCGGCCGACTGCACCGGCGTCTGCGCGATCTGCGTCGGCGCCCACTGCGCCTGGTGCACTTGATCGGCCTGCGACGCGTAGGCGATCTGCGTCGGCGCCCACTGCTGCACCTGCGCCGGCGCTTCGGCCATCTGCGTGGGTGCGTAGCCCACGCTCTGCGCGTCGTGCCCCAGACCCTGCTGATCGACCACGACCGTGGCCGCCGAATCATCGATGAACTCGTTCGGGTTCAGCGGCTGCTCCGAACCCCGTGCGGCGCGCGGGTACTGCTGTTGCTGTTGCCGCAGGTGTGACGCGAGGTCGTGGTAGGGGTCGGCCCAGCCGAGGACGGTGTGCTTGGGTTTTTCGGTCATGGATGTTTGGTCGGGTTGGTCGGTTGGTCGGTCGGGTTCGAGGGCGTGATTCAGGCGATCACGCGGAGCACGATGAACAGCGCGCCGGTGCACATCGCGAGCACGCCGAACAGCCCCTGGTAGGTCGCGAGTCGTGCACGGATCGCCTGGCCGCGTGCCATCGCCGCGGGACTTCCGCTGAGCGCGTACTTCGTGATGAGGCCGAAGCCGAGCAAGAAGCCAACGGCGAGGTCGGCGACGGTGACGGCGATCGACATCACGAGCCACATCGGCGCGTGAACGAGCACCGAAAGGTTGCGGACGACGAACAGCACGTCCCAGATGCCCCAGAAGAACAGGACGACGCCGATCCAGCCCTGGTAGGGCGTGAGCTTGTCGATCAGGTCCTTCGCGTTGGGCTTGCGCGCGATGATGAGGGCCGAAGCCGCGAGGAGTCCGCCAGCGATGGTGATGAGTCCGTCGATCATGGGGTCGTGGTTCCTTTGGTGAAGTTCGGGAGGTGACATAGGCAACCGCCGGGCCACACGTAAGGCCTTGTGTTTCCTTGGATTCGCGCGATGATGGGTACGCAAGATCTTGCGCGATCGCGCAACTCCCCCGATCCAGCCCCGCTCATGAACAAGGTCCCGACCACCGTCAAGGGCGACACCGTGCTCCACGCACGGACGTCGCTCGTCCTCTATCACCGCGACGGTGCGATGGTGACCACACTCGAAAAGGGACGATCGATCGTGGTCGGGCGAACGGCGCCGGCCGATGTCGTCGTTCCCGATCCCGGGCTCTCGCGCCAGCACGCACGGTTCACGTGGGACGACACCGGCGTGTGGGTCGAGGATCTCGGGAGCACCAACGGCACCAAGAAGAACGGCGAGCGCATCACGCGCGCGCAGATCAACGCTGGCGACGACATCGCGATCGGCCCGATCCGCGTGGCGGTTCACATCCTGTCGTCGGTCGACCAGGAGCTCCGCGGGTTCGACGGTCACGATCGCTTCGTCACCGCGCTCGGCGACGAGCTCGTGCGCGCGCGACAGTTCGGCCGGCCGCTCGCGCTGATGATGGTGTCGGGCGACAAGTCGAAGGAGGGGCACATCAGCCGGTGGGCCGGTCGCCTGCGACCACGCCTGCGGCCCGTCGATCGCGTCGGCATCTATGGCCCGCACGCGGCGATGGTGTCGTTGCCCGAGGCCACCGGAGAGCAGGTGCGCACGCTCGCGAGGGAGCTCGGTGGTGGGACGCCGCCGCTGAGTTGCAGCGTCGCGGTGTTCCCGCGCGACGGAAACTCCGTCGAGGAGCTGATCGCGGCGCTCCAGGTCGCGCGCCGGATCGGCGACCCCACGTCGATCGTCCCGCTCGATGCCCTGCCGGTGATCGTCAAGAACGCCGCGATGAAGCAGGTGATGTCGACCGTGAAGCGCCTCGCGCAGTCGAACATCGCCGTGCTGATCCACGGCGAGACCGGCACCGGCAAGGAAGTCATCGCGCGCGCGATTCACGAGAGCGGCCCGCGTCGCAAGAAGCCGTTGCGCACGATCAACTGCGCGGCGATCCCGGCGACCTTGATCGAGAGCGTGCTGTTCGGTCACGAGCAGGGCGCGTTCACCGGCGCCGACAAGGCCGCGGCCGGCATCTTCGAGCAAGCAGACGGCGGCACCGTGCTGCTCGACGAGATTGGCGAGCTCGCGGCATCGGCCCAGGCGGCGCTGTTGCGGGTGCTCGAGACCAAGAAGGTGACGCGCGTCGGCGGCACCAAGGAGATCGACGTCGACGTCCGCGTGATCGCGGCGACCCACCGCAACCTCGAGGCGATGGTCGGCACCGGCGAGTTCCGCCAGGACCTGCTGTACCGGCTCAACACGATGACGCTCCAGATCCCGGCGCTGCGCGAGCGCGTCGACGAGATCCGCCCGCTCGCCGAACGCTTCCTCAAGGACGCCCGCCTCCAGGCCGGCAGCGACGTGCGCTCGATCGATCCGGAGGCGATGGCCGCGCTCGAGGCCTACAGCTGGCCGGGCAACGTCCGCGAGCTGCGCAACGCGATCGAGCGCGCGGTGGTGCTCGCCGAGGGCAGCACGATCACGCTCCCCGATCTCACCGATCGGATCCGGTCGCGAAGCGCACCACAGCCGGCCGCCAGCGAGTCCTCCGACGGCAACGACAACCTACCCACCGACTACAAGGATCACCTCCGCAAGTACGAGGTCGACCTCATCCTGCGCGCGCTCCACAAGCACGACGGCAACCAGACCGAGACCGCGAAGGCGCTCGGTCTGCCGCTGCGCACGCTGGTCCACAAGATCCAGACCTACGGCATCCGCAAGAAGTTCGATCGCTGAGTCGTTGCTCGATCACGCAAGTTCTTGCGTAGCGCCATCGAGTGAAGTCGAGCGGTTAGCCGTGGCGCGCACCTTGCCTTACTCGGTCCCCGATGGAGGGAACCGAGAGCTTGTTCGATCGCATCGATCTGAGTGCGTTTGCATTCGTTGCTGTCGTGCTGGGCGCGCTGGTGATGACGGCATGTGGTGGGCGCGAGCCCGAGACCTTGCCCGGGATCCACGTGACGGTGCATGCGACCCGGCCGTCGCGACCGGTCGTGACCCCGATCGAGACCGCCGCGGCAGATGCACCGACGCCCGCGACACCGGTCGTGCGCGTGGTCGAGTTCCGTCACACCACGACGTTGTACAAGCAGCCGAAGACCAGCGCCGATCCGGTCGGCGTGATCGGTCGCGGCGCACGTGCCGCCGTGGTGGAGACAGCGACGGCGGGATCTGGTTGTGCGGGAGAGTGGATCCGGATCGCGCCCCGCGGGTGGACCTGCGAGACCGCGATCGCCGACACCGACAAGTCGCCGACGCGTGCACGACCGAGCGATCTCGATCCTTCCGACGATGACGACCTCCCGTTGGTACCCGGCGTCTACGGTGTCGTGCGCGGCGCCGAGGTATCGACATCCATTCGCGTGGTCGGGACCAAACGGATCGACGGCGTGCGCTACGTGCGGACGAGCGCAGGTGAGCTGTTCGCCGCGTCGACGGTCGCGCGGTTTCGGCCATCACACTTTCACGGCATCGCGCTCGAGCCCGGCCGCCCGATGCCGGCGTGGGTTCGTAATCGGCACAACCCGTACAAGCCGGTGCGGGCCTACACCACCCCGCATGGCAAGCGCGCCGGCGAGCTGGCACCGCGCACCGTGGTCTCCATCCTCGAGACCTCGAAGGACGGCCGCTTCGTACGGATCGACGACGCACGGTGGCTCGCGCGACGCGATCTGCGGGTTCCCACGGTGACCGATCCGCCGCCCGGTACCGGCGACGACGAGAAGTGGTTCGATGTCGATCGCGACGAGCAGGTGCTGGTCGCGTACGAGGGCACGCGTCCCGTGTTCGCCACGTTGGTGTCGACCGGCAAGTGGAAACACGAAACCCCGACGCTGATCGCCCGCGTCGCCAAGAAGCTGCGAACGTCGACGATGACCAGCAACGGAGACTCCAAGTACTCGGTCGCCGACGTCCCGTGGACGATGTACTACGACCGCGACTACGCGCTGCACACGTCGTACTGGCACGACGGGTTCGGTAGTGTTCGCAGTCACGGGTGCATCAACCTCGCGCCGCGCGATGCTCGCGTGCTCTACGGGTGGTCGTCGCCCGACGTGCCGCCCGGATGGATCGCGGTGTACGGCGATGCCGATAACCCGGGCTCGCTCGTGCGCGTGCGCTCGCGCCAGGTTCCCGAGCCGCGATTTCGTGGGTACGCCCGTCAGATGCGCCGCGCCGAGAGCATGGTCGCCTCGAACTGAGCCGGATCGGCGCTATCGTTCGGCGGTGCGAACGAGTTTCCTCCTTGTGCTCTCGGTGATCTGCGTAGCGTGTGGTAACTCGCCCGCCACCACGACAACGCCCACGCCACCCGTTCTTGCGAACGACGCCGCGACGCCCGCACCGGTCGTCAGCCACGAGAACTGGGCCGGCACGCTCGTGCTGGTGCGCGACCTGGTCGACATCGTCGTGCACTTCACGTCGACCGATGGCACGTGGACGGCGACGATCGACGTACCCGCGGCGGGGCTCTCGGGTCTTCCGCTGACCGACGTCGCGATGGCGGACGACGGCATCGGGTTCACGCTCGCCAAACCCGGAGCACCGCAGGCCAACGAGGTCTATCGCTTCGAGCGCAGCGGTGACACCGCGACCGGTGCGCTGCTCGTGGCCGGACAGGTGTTTCATGCCAAGCTCGCCAAGCTCGCCCCCGACGAGGTGCCACACCCGGTGATCGCGCGGCCACAGACCCCGAAGCCACCGTTCCCGTACGAACAGCGCGAGGTCACGATCGCGGCGCCCGAGGATGGCTCGCTCGCCGGGACGCTGACGTTGCCGCAGGGCAAGGGCCCGTTTCCGGCGATCCTGCTCGTCACCGGCTCCGGTCAGCAGGATCGCGACGAGACCATCTTCGGTCACAAGCCGTTCTTGCTGCTCTCCGATCGGCTGACGCGCGCGGGCATCGCCGTGCTCCGGATCGACGATCGCGGTACCGGCAAGTCGACGGGCAAGACCGAGTCGCTCGAGACCGACATCGGCGACGCGCGTGCCGCGTTCACGTGGCTGATCGATCAGAAGGAGATCGATGCGCGGCGAGCGGGGATCCTGGGTCACAGCATCGGCGGCGTGATCGCGCCGATCGTCGCCGCTCGCACCCGCAAGGTCCGATTCATCGTCACGCTGGCCGGGCCCGGCATCGCCGGCGCCGAGTTGGTCCCCCTGCAACTCGAGACCGCGCTGCGCGCCAAGCACCTCCCGGACAAGATCATCGATGCGATCGTCGACGGCCAGCGCAAGGTCGGCGCGGCGATCGTGTCGGGCAAGCAGGATCGCATCCGCGCCGCGTTGAAGGCGGTCGCGATCGACACCGCCAAGGCCGCCGGCCAGCCGCCACCGAGCGACGCGGAGATCGAGAAGGGCATCGACGCCAAGATGGCGGACGTCACGAACCCGTGGACCGTGAGCTACTTCAAGACCGATCCGGCAGCTGCGTGGCGCAAGTTCAAGGGTCCGGTGCTCGCGCTCAACGGCGATAAAGACACCCAGGTCCCGGCCGATCTCGACCTCGCCAAGATCGGTGCCGCACTCAAGGCCGGTGGTAATCGCAAGTTCACCGCCGCCAAGCGTCCCGGCCTCAACCACCTGTTCCAGCACGCCACCACCGGATTGCTCGCGGAGTACGGCGAGATCGAGGAGACCTTCGATCCGGCAACCCTCGATCTCGTCGTTCAGTGGGTCGTCGACCACACCAAGAAGCGGTAGGCGAGCGAGCGCTGGCGCTTGTGATCCGCGGTGTTCCAGGTCATCACATAGGCGTGCACGCTTCGCACGTGACAGCAGCCGCGGTCGCCGTGCTGGCGCTGGGTTGCGGCAAGCACGACGCGGATCACAAACCGCGCGCGGCGAATGCCGACGAGGATGCCTGCGATCCGGCGACGCCACACGTGTGCGTCGGCGTGTCGGTCGTCGAGTGCGAGGCCAACGGTCACCTCGGACGGCGACTCCGCACCTGCCACGACGGCTGCACCGACGGCCGCTGCAACGGCGTGTGCGACGAGGCCTCGAAGTTGATCTACCTGGTCGACGACTCGGACAACTTCCTCAGCTTCGATCCGCGCAAGCTCCCGCGGAATCCGTACACGCTGATCGGCAAGCTCGATTGCGGTAGCTACGGATCGCCGTTCTCGATGTCGGTCGATCGCAACGGCTCCGCGTGGGTGGTCTACAACACGGGCGAGCTGTTCAAGGTCGCGATCACCGATGCCAGCTGCAAGCCGACCGGGTATCGCATCGGGGCGAGTGGCTCGACCACGTTCGGCATGGGGTTCGCCACCGATGCCGCCGGCGGCAAGACCGAGAAGCTGTACATCGCCGCCGACGACTACACGAGCAACCTCGGCTGGATCGACACCAAGCAACGCCCGCCCATCGCCCACCGGATCGGACCGATCGACGTATCCGCCGATCGCCACCCCGAGCTCACCGGCACCAGCGAGGGCAAGCTGTTCGCGTTCTTCCCCAACAGCGACCAGCCGGCGTTCGTCCAGGAGATCGATCGCAGCACCGGCGCGGGCATCGGCACCAAGTGGAACCTCGGCTCGTCCGGGCTCGGTTTCGTGTCGGCGTGGGCGTTCGCCCAGTGGGGCGGCAAGTTCTACATCTTCGTCACCGGCCAGTATCCGACGGTGCGCACGATCGACCGCAAGACCGGCGAATACAACATCGTCATGGACAGCACCCCGTACCGGGTGACCGGCGCGGGCGTGTCGACCTGCGCTCCCGAGCTCGACACGGGCCGCGCGCGCACGCCCTAACTGATACGCTGATGCCGTGGGGAGCTCCTCCCGCTTCGCGATCGGCCGCACCCTGGGCGAGGGCGGCATGGGCGTGGTCTACGAAGCGCACGACACGCAGCGCGACATGACGGTCGCGCTCAAGACGCTGCGCACGATCGACGCGAACCTGCTCTACCACTTCAAGAACGAGTTCCGCGCGCTCGCCGACCTCAGCCATCCGAACCTGTGCACGCTGTACGAGCTGTTCCAGGACGAGGGCAGCTGGTACTTCACGATGGAGCTCGTCGAGGGCATCGACTTCTTGTCGTGGATCCGACCCGAGGCATCACCATCACCGTCGCCGTCGCCGGAGGGAACTCCCGCCGCCGTCGCCGGGACCCAGCTCGAGTTCGGCCGCGCTGCCGGCGGCACGATGCTCGAGTACGGTGCCGCGGCCACGCCGCGCGCGACCACGCCCGTCCCGACGCGGGTCGCCGATGGTTCCGGCCGCCGCGACTACGACGAGACCCGCCTGCGCGACGCGCTCGTCCAGCTCTCCGCGGGGCTCGAGGCGTTGCACGAGGCTGGCAAGGTCCACCGCGACATCAAGCCGAGCAACATCCTCGTCACGCGCGACGGCCGCGTGGTGATCATGGACTTCGGTCTGGTCGCCGACGACGCGATGCTCGCCGAGTTCATGTCGGCGCGGATGATCGCCGGCACGCCGACGTTCATGGCGCCCGAGCAAGGCGTACCGGGAGCCGAGGTCGGCCCGTCGGCCGATTGGTACGCGGTCGGTGTGATGTTGTACGAGATCCTGACCGACCAGCTGCCGTTCGGCGGCGCGACGCTCCAGGAGTTGCTCGCCGCCAAGCGTACGCCGCCGCCGATGCCGAGCCAGGTCGCGTTCGGGGCACCGCCGGATCTGTCCGAGCTGTGTCACCGCATGCTGTCGCCGGATCCGGCGGCGCGGCCGACCGGACGCGAGGTGCTGCAGCGACTCGGCGGCCGGGTGACCATGCCGTCGATCGGTTCCACGCGCGACGTGTTCGTCGGTCGTCGCGCCGAGCTCGGCACGCTGCACACCGCCCTCGCCGATTCGCGAAGTGCCGCCGTCACCGTGTTCGTCGAGGGCGCGTCCGGACTCGGCAAGACCGCCCTGGTGCGGCGATTCCTCGACGAGGTGTCCGATAGCGGCACGTTGATCCTGCGCGGGCGGTGCTACGCCGAGGAGACCGTGCCGTACAAGGCATTCGACGGCATCGTCGACGCGTTGACGCGCTACCTCGTTCAACTCGCACCCCATCAGGTGGTGTCGCTGTTACCGCCGAGTACCGCGCTCGCAGCCCGGCTGTTTCCCGTCCTGCGGCGGATCCCGGTGTTCGCGAGCGCGACCACGCACGATCCATCGGTCGCCGCTCAGGAGATGCGCGCGCGGGCGTTCGTCGCGGTGACCGAGTTGTTTGCACGGATCGCGGCGAGTCGGCCGCTGGTGGTGTTCGTCGACGATCTCCAGTGGGCGGATCCGGATAGCCTGCTCCTGCTTCGCGAGCTGCTCCACGAGGGCACCGCGCCGCCACTGGCGTTGATCGCCTCGATCCGTACCCCAGACGGGAGGTCCGAGCTCGCCGAACAGCTCGCGCGCTCGATCCAGGTGTCGCCACGGCGAGTGATCCTCTCGCCGCTGCCGCCCGACGACGCCGCGATGCTGGTCGACCGCCTGCTACCGCCCGGGACGATCAGCGTCGATCGCCGCCGCGATATCGCGCGCGAAGCCGCCGGGCATCCACTGTTCCTCGCCGAGCTCGCGCATCACTTCCAGCTCCACGCCGATACCGATCTGACGACCCGCCTCGACGAGGCGTTGTGGCAGCGCGCGATGGCACTCGAGCACGACGCTCGCCACCTGCTGCAGTTGATCGCGGTCGCCGGAACGCCGGTCGACCTCAAGACGATCGCCGATGCCGCCGACCTGTCGCCGACGCGTGCCGCCCCGCTCGCGGCCGCACTACGTGGTGCGCGGTTCGTGAAGACCTCGATCACGAGCGCCGGCCACAGCCTGGTCGAGCCCTATCACGATCGCGTGCGCGAGGCGATCGTGACCCGGCTCGAGCGCTCGCAGTTCGCCGCGCTGTCGTCGCACCTGGCCCACGCCATGCTCGATGCCGGGATGGGCGACACCGCACCGGAGCTGGTGGTGCGCCACCTGTTCGCTGCCGGTGATCCCGCGCGCGGTCGCGATCTCGCCGAGCGTGCCGCCGAGCGCGCCCTCGCTGCTCTCGCGTTCGACCGCGCCGCCGAGTTCCTGCGCGCCGCGCTCGCTGCCGGCCCGCGCGATGCGACCCACGCGCGATCGCTCCAGCTCGCGCTCGCCGACGCGTTGGCCTCCGGCGGTCGTGGCGGAGAAGCCGCCGAGGCATTCCTCGCGGCGGCCGCGCTGTCCGATCGCGAGGCCCGGCTCGACTGTCGTCGTCACGCAGCCGATCAGCTACTGGTGTCGGGCCACGTCGACCGCGGCCTCACCGAGCTGTCGAGCGTGCTGGACCAGCTCGGCGAACGCATCCCGGCGAGCTCGCGCGAGGCCCTGGCTTCGATGGAGACCGAGCGCGCGCAGATCGATGCCGCACCGGTGGTCCTGCGCGAACGCTCGCTCGCCGACATCGCGCCCGACCTGCTGCGCAAGCTCGACGTCTACCAGTCGACGTCGCTCGGGCTGCTGCTGGTCGACAACGTGCGCGGCGCCGACTATCAAGCACGGGCGGTGCGCCTCGCGATCGCCGCCGGTGAACCGCGGCGGCTGTTGCGCGCGCTGGTGTTCGAGGCGATCTACCGGGCGCAGGAATCTGCCGCGGGTCGCGAGCGCGCCGCCGAGCTCCTCTCGAGCGCCGCCGACATCGCGCGCACGCACGGAGGCGATCCGTGGATGACGGCATATCTCGTGCTCGGCGATGCCTGGCTCGCCTACTACCACGGTCGGTTCCGACACGCGGTCGAGCTCTACAAGGATGCCGGCACGCGGTTCCGTGGCCTGCCCGGAGTGGCGTGGGAACAGAACATGATCATGATCCACCGCCTGCGCGCGACCGACTATCAGGGTGCGTGGGGCGAGCTGCGCGCGCTCTACGATCAGTACCTGCGCGACGCGCAACGCCGCGACGATCGCTACGTCGAGGCGTCGATCACGCGGTGGTTCAACGTGCTGTGGCTCGCGCACGATCGTCCCGACCTCGCAGGCTCGGATCTCGATCGCCGCGTGTGGACGCCGCCCGACGACGACCACTACCACCTGCAGCACTTCCTCGAGCTGCGCGCGCGCGTCGAGCTCGCGCTGTATCGCGGCGATGGTGCCTCGCAGGGCTCGTGGGCCCGGCCCGGCCTCGAGGCGGCCGACCGATCGCTGCTGCTTCGGATCCAGATCGCGCGGGCGATCGCCGACTGGCTGCTCGGTCGGATCGCGGCCTGCGAGGGCGATGTCGCCGAGACCGAGCGATGCGCGCGACGGCTCGAGGAACAGGACATCAACTACGCCCGGATCTGGGGTGGCCTGCTCGTCGGTGCAGCGCTGGCCCGCCGTGGCGACACCGGGGGTGCGATCGCGAGGCTCGAAGACCTCGCCAAGTATGCCGACGACAACGACTTCCCGTTGTGTGCGGCGATCGCGAGGTTGCGCGCCGGACAGTTGCGCGGTGTCGCCGGCGCGTCCCAGGTCGAGACCGCGCGCGCGTGGATGACCGGGCAGGACATCCGCAATCCGCTCCGAATGTGCGACGTGTTCGCACCTGGTTTTCCGACCTAGGTCCCCTCATCGATCGTCGGACCTGGCCGATCCATCACGCATGGGTCTTCCAGCGACATTCCGAGAGACGTTGTGGTTCAAGTGCGGCCAGCTCGACGAGCTGCAGGAGGGGGCGACCAACGACTACGACAACGACAACGCGTACCCGCTCCCGATCGAGGAGCGGTATCTCGACTCCGGCAACGTGTCGCCTGCCGACTCGCTGACGTTCGGGGTGCACAGCGGCCGCACCGGACGGCTGGCGATCGAGATGTTCGAGGTCGTCAAGGCGACCGCGGTCGTGACCCCCGATCCGAGCGAGGTGGAGGTACTCGCACGCGAGCTCGCTGGCCGACGGAGAGTTCGGCTCGTCGCCTTCGGTGGCGTGATCGCCGCGATCGTCGCGATCGCCGCCGTGTTCGCGGTCGCGACCTGAGACCGGTATGATGCGGGCGCCGTGCGCTCCATCTACATGCTCGGAACCGACACCGACGATGAATGGCGGTTGACCGAGGAGCTCGGCGGCGCGCCCCGCTCGTTCTTCAAGCAGGCCCAGCGGATCGCGTGGGGACTGACCCAACCCGACCTGATCCGGATCGACGTGCTCGCCGCTGCCAAGCGACTGGTGCGCCGTCACGGCGATGCGTTTCCCGCACACATGTACGACGCGTGGGTGTGGCGGGCCCGGGAGCCGCGACGCGCCGAGAGCGCGCTCGCCCGGGCCCGAGAGCTCGCCACCGTGGATCATCCGCTCGCCTACTTGCTGCCGTCCGACGACGAATGGCACTGCCGGACGCCACCGCAACAGCTCGTCGAGGTGGTGCCCGATCGGATGTGGCTGGTCTCCCATGAAGTGCCGCTCACCGGCGCGCCGTTTCCGCACGCCACGGTCGCGACGATCGTCCGTAGTCGGACCGGCGATCTCGCGATCTTCAACCCCGTGGCATTCGAACCGGAGATCGCCGACGCCATCGAGCGCCTCGGACACGTGCGCTGGCTCGCCGTGCTGGGCAAAGCTCACGGCCGGTTCGTCGGGATCACCAAGCATCGGTTTCCATCCGCACTCGCGCTCGGCACGCTCGGCCACCTCGAACATCCTGCCGCCGCACGGTTCACGTTCGATGGCGTGCTCGAACGCGCCGAGCTGCCCGCCGAGCTCGAGATGCTGCCGATCGACGGCTGCCTGCTCCGCGAGGTCGCCGTGTTCGATCGGCCATCGCGCACGTTGATCCTGCAGGACATGGTGACGTCATCCGCGAAGGGATTCGCGCGGCCCTTCGTCGGACGCCTGTACGGGTTCGCGTTCGGACTCACGGGAGGGGTCGGCTTTCCCGCGTATCAGCTCACGACGTGGGTCGACATCCGCGCGATGCAACGGAGCTTTCGCGCGCTCCTCGACACGGGGTTCAAACGTGTGGCACTCGCCCACGCCCCGACGCTCGTCGACGGTGCCGAGCTCCGAAAAACTCTGGAGAACACCCTCGAGATCGGCTGGTTCGAGCACAAGATGCTGCTCGCGCGGTTCGCCGTCGCCCAACCGGCGTTCGTGGGTGCGGGACTTCGCTACCTCCGCGCTACCCGTCAACTAGCCGGAGCTCGGCTCGCGGAAACATGACGTGCGCACCGAGATGCGCGATGATTGCGGGACCAATGGATCCGGAGTTCTGGCACGAGCGGTGGGCGGCCGCTCGTATCGGGTTTCACGAGGGACAGCCCAACTGCTACCTCGCACGCCACGCCGAGCGACTCGCCAACCACCCGCGCGTGTTGGTGCCGCTCTGCGGAAAGTCCGAGGACCTCGCGTACCTCGCCTCGCGCGGCCACGAGGTGATCGGCGTCGAGCTCGTCGAGGATGCCGTACGTGCGTTCTTCGACGAGCACGGGCTATCGCCGACCGTGACCAAGAAGGGGAAGCTCGTCGAGTACGCGAGCTCGCCGATCACGATCTACGCCGGCGACATACTCGAGGCGACGCGTGAGGTGATCGGCGGCGCCGTCGATGCGATCTACGACCGCGCTGCGCTGGTGGCCCTTCCCGACGAGAGCCGGCGCCGCTATGTCGATCACATCCGCTCGCTCGCATCGCGCGCTGCACGCGTGTTGATCGTGACGTTCGAGTACGATCAGGCGCTCATGGAAGGGCCGCCGTTCGCGATCGAGGAGGCCGAGCTCCGCATGCTCTACGACGGCACGCAGGAGATCGAGCTGCTATCGGAGGGCGCGGCCGAGATGAAGCGCGACAACCCGCCACCGATCATGGAACGCTGCTTCGCGATCACGTTGTGAGCGCGAGGACGATCGCGATCGCCGCCACGACCAGCATCGCCATCGCGAACACCATCCACCGACGATCCAACGACCGCAGGCGCGGCACGTGCGGAACCTTCTCGGTGGTGTGGATGCGGCGATGGAACCGGATGTCGAGCGGCGCGGGCTCGGACGCCAACCGCCCCGTCGGTGTCGGTGCCCGTGTCGGAGCCGGTGTCGGCGCAGGCGCAGGCTCCGGCTCGATCGCCATCTGTGCGGGCACCGTGGCCTCGGCCTCGATCTCGATCGGGATCGGTTGCGTCGGCAGGTCGTGAACCGACGGCGGCACCGCCTCGGGCGGGGTGGCCACCACCGGCGGTGCGGGAATCAACAGCGCGGGTGATGGGGTGGTCGGATCGGGCGACGGTTCCGGATCGAGCTCGAGCTCGACCTTGATCGGCTCCTCGACGCTGCCGCGCGCGAGCCGCCGCCGGCCACCGAACAGCTGCTGCATCAGCTCGCGCACGGTCGCGTGACCGAGCGAGACCCCGATCCGGGCGGCGAATGCCTCGATGTCGCGGCCCATCGCGCCGGCGGTCTGGTAGCGCTCGTCCGGGTTGGTGGCGAGCGCACGAAGCATGATGCGCTCGAGCTCGGCGGGGTACCCCTCGACCACCTCCGACGGCGGTGTCAGGTCGCCGTTCGTGATCCGCTCGAACGTCACCAGATCGGAGGGATCGCGGAACGCGCGGTGCGAGGTCGTGAGCTCGTACATCACGATGCCGAGCGAGAAGATGTCGGCGCGACGATCGACCGGGCGGCGCAGCACCTGCTCGGGCGCGAGGTAACCGATCTTGCCCTTGAGCGTGCCGACCTGCGTGCGGGTATCGCGGCGCGCGGACTTCGCGATGCCGAAGTCGATCAGCTTCACCGAGCCGTCGTATCCGACCATCACGTTCGACAGCGAGACGTCGCGGTGCACGATCTCGAGCGGCGTGCCGTCGGCCGCGCACAGCTCGTGAGCGTAATCGAGCGCCGAGGCCACCGCCGAGCCGATCGACAGGGCGAGCCCCAGCGGAACCGGGCCGCCGCGGGTCTCGCACGTGCGGAAGATCTTGTGGGCCGTCTCCCCGTGGATGTAATCCATCACGAGGTAGTAACGACCCTCGCTATCGCATCCGACCTCGTAGACCGGCGCGATGAACTGGTGGTTGAGAGCGCCGACCAGCCGGGCTTCGTCGAGGAACATCGTCACGAACGATTCGTCGTCCTCGTACCCGCCGCCCGGATCGAGCGTCTTGATCACGACCTTGCGTTCGAACCCGCCGAGCCCGGTCGCGCGCGCCAGATAGACCTGCCCCATGCCACCCGACGCGAGGTGGTCGAGTAGCTCGTACCGCCCGATCCTCGGCGTCGGCAGGAGCATCCGACGTACTAGACACAACCAGATCGCCATTCGCAAGCCTGGCGCGGGTCGTGTGACACCTCGAAAAACTGAGGACCGCAATAACCGGACCCGGGTTGTTTAAGGTCGCTTACGAGTTCGTTGGTCCGAGATCTTGGTCGACGTGGCGAGACATCGAAATGCCCGGCGCAGGATCGTCGACAGCGTGGTCCGACCACGATCGCGCGCCCACGCTTCGATCGCGGCCTCGAGCGTGCCAGCGATCGCCGCCGCGAGCACCTCCGCCTCGAGTCCGGCACGCGCCGCGTCATGGTCGACGAACGCCGCGGCGAGCGCGCCGCGCAAGGTCTGCATGTCGGCTGCCATCGCTGCACGCAGCTCCGGAGTCGCCATCGCGAGTCGCGAGCGACGCAGGATCCGTTTGCGATCGGCGGCGTAGATCGGCTCGAGCGCCGCGATCAGGCTGTCGAGCACCGCGCGCGCGGGCGCCGCGGCCGGTAACCGGGTCGCGAGCTGCGCGAACAGCTGCGGATCGTATTCGTCCCACAGCACGATCCGCTCCTTGGTTCCGAAGTTCCGGTACACGGTGGCCGGACCGACCCCGGCCGCCTCCGCGATCTCCTCGATCGTGACCGCCGAGAACCCACGCGCCTCGAACAGGTCGAGCGCCGCCTCCTGGACGGTGCGCATCGCCGCGAAACGACGGCGGGTTCGCCCGTCGGCGATCTCTGGACTACCGATAGCCACTCTCATATGATAGATACTATCACATGTTTCACGCCGACGAAGAGACCGCCCTTCGCGCCCGGTTTCGCGACGAAGAGGTCGCCGTACCGACCGGGAGGTTCGGACGGCTATGGCGCACCGGGCGCAGTGCGGCCGGTGTCGCGCGGGCCGTGCTCGGCAATCGAGCGCGCGACCGCCCGGCCGACCTCGCGACGATCGCCACGCTGACCTCTCGGCTCGGCGAGCTCAAGGGCATCGCGATGAAGGTCGGGCAGATCCTCGGCTACATCGATCCGTCGTTGCCGCCCGAGCTCCGCGAGTTGCTGTCGGTGTTGCAGACGCAAGCACCCGCCAGTCCGTGGTCGGCCGTCGAGGACGTCGTGCGCGAGGCGTTCGGCGCGCGCGCCGACGCGCTCCTCGGCGGACTCGTGCGCACGCCGATCGCGGTCGCGAGCATCGGCCAGGTCCACCGCGGCCGACTCCCCGACGGCACCGAGGTCGCGGTCAAGATCCGGCACCCCGGGATCGAGACGGCGCTACGTGCCGACTTCGCGAACGCGGCCACCGGTGCGCTGCTCGCGCGCGCGTTTCCCGGCGGTGCCGGCGTGCGCGGGATGATCGACGAGGCACGGACCGCGATGCTCGAAGAATGCGACTTGTCGCTCGAGGCCGCCCGCCAGCAGCGGTTCGCCGACTGGTATCGCGACCACCCCACCCTGCTCGTGCCCGTGCCGATCGCGGCGTGGTGCGCACCCGCCGTGCTGACCGCACCGTGGCTCGCCGGGCGATCGCTGGACGACTTCCTCGCCGGCGATCCGCCGCAGGACGCTCGCGATCGCGTTGGCCTGGCGTTGTTCGACCTGTTCGTCGGGACGCTGTACCGACACGGGATGTTCCACGCCGACCCGCACCCCGGCAACTTCGCGATCCGCGACGACGGGCGCGTCGTGATCTACGACTTCGGGTGCGTCCGTGGCTTCGAGCCCGCGGTGGTGCTCGCGCTCGCCGATCTGGTCGACGCCGTGCGCGCCGACGATGGCGCGATGATCGACGACGCGTTGCGCGCGCTCGGTGCCATCCCGCCGACTCGACCGCGTGCTCGCGAGCACGTGCGCGGCCTGCTGCGCGGGTTCTTCGCGCCTCTGCTCGAGCGGGGGCCACATCCGGTCGGTGCCGGTGCCGCGCTCGCCGGGGACGTGGTGCGCGACAAGCGAGCCATCATGAAGCTCGCGCTTCCGGGCACGCTGCTGTTCTTGCTGCGCCTCCGGTTCGGCCTCTACGCGGTGCTCGCGCGCCTCGGCGCGGTCGCCGACTGGGGCGAGCTCGAGAGCCGGTGGGCCGCGCGCGTCCGCACCACCTGATCGCTCAGGGAGCCTGGATCACGCCGTGCGCGAGGTCGCGCGTCGGCACGCCGTCTTCGGTGTTGCCGAAGCGCAGCGTCAGGTTGGGCGACGTACGGAAGCCCCAGGCCTCGAACAGCGCCAGCGGATCGATGCCGTTGACCTTGCCCTTGGCGATCTGCTTCGACAACCGGCCCGAGACCTCGACGCTGGTGATCGTGCCGCCCGACGCCGTGATGTGCCCCATGTACATGAGCGTGTGGCAATCGTCCGCGAACTGCGGGAGCTCGCTGCAGCGCGACAGGTGCGGGTTGGTGAGGATCAGATCGTGGAGCTCGGAGCGTCGCGCTGCCGGGAGGCAGTGGATGGTGCCATCGGAGAGGAACGCGCAGTTGTTGGCCCACACCTGGTTCTGCGAGCCGCGCGCGTAGATGTCGGGGTGGTAGGCCTCGTCGTACTGTGCGGCGATGTTGCCGGTGCCACCGGTGCGGCGCTCGTACTTGACCTGCTCGTACTCCTGACCGCTCGCCGGATCGGTGACGGTCTCGACGCCGACGATCGCGTTGTACGAGACGGCGGTGTCGGCGGCATCGGCTGCCAGGCGATCGGGCGTGATCAACGTGTACTGGAACGTCATGTTCTCGGTCGGCGGCGTGGTCGTCGGATACGGGTTCCACACGCCCTCGCCGCTCGAGTCGGTCTCGCGCACGTCGAACGCCACCGCACCACTGAGCCGCGCCTTCGCGACCAGCGCGCGCACCGCGTCGGGCACCATGTTGCCACCGTAGGCACCACGGTTCGCGAGCTCGCGGGCCTCCGGCTCGAGCAGGTTCGCGTAGGTCGCGCGTTCGAGGGCCCGCGCCACGGCATCGGCGGGCACGGCAAAGGCCGTGCTCTCGACGGCATCGCGGATCACGAGCATCTCGCTCTTGGAGACCTTGTCGCCGGTGGCTTCGAACAGCGCGTCGACATCGGCGGCGGAGAGCTCGCCATCGGCGGTCAGCTCTTCCACCTTGTTCTCGACGTTGGCGCTATCGGCCTTGCCGTCGTCCCCACCGGTCGTGGGGTCGTCGATCGGATCGGAAGCACAGGCTGCAAACGCGGGAACACAAACAAGCGACCAAAGCCAACGCGAAGTCATGACGCGGCGCTCAGCAGCATTCGCGCCAGCTCGCGTGACGACTTCGCGAGAGTCTGAACGCACACTTCGACACGCGGTGGGCGGCTACTCGAGCAGCCAGGCCACGCCACGATCAGCCGCCGACGAGTGTTTGCACTCTTCGATCACGAGGCCGCGCGCCGCACGCTCTCGATCCGCGGCGCCAGCACGCTCGCGAGCCACGCCATCACGACACGGACGCGCTTGGGCACCGTGCGGCCGTGGCCGTGCACCAGCGACACCGGCATCGGTTCGGCGGATAGCTCGGGGAGGATCTCGACGAGCGAGCCTTCCTCGAGCTCGCGCTGCGCGCCGATTCGCGGCACCTGGATGATGCCGAGCCCGGCGATGCACGCCGCGCGATAGGCATCGGTGTTGTTGACGGTCACGACCGAGCGCATCGGGTGGAGCCCGTAGCCGCCGTTGCCATCGGGGTACTCGAATGACGGTGGGTCGGTCCCGAACCGCGTCGTGTAGTGCACGAGCAGGTGGCGATCGAGATCGGCGAGCGTGCGCGGCGTGCCATACCTGTGGAGATAGACCGGACCCGCGCAGTTGACCATCACCAGCTGACCGATCCGCTGCGCGACCAGCTCCGACGGCCGCAGGGTCCCGATCCGGACCACACAGTCGAACCCCTCGCGGATCACCTCGACCCGGCGATCCGAAGCGCCGAGCTGGATCTCGAGGTGCGGATAGGTCGCGAGTAACTCGGGCAACCGCGGCAGGACCGCCGCGCGCGCGAAGTTGATCGGCATGTCGAGACGCACGACGCCGCGCAAGGCCTTGCTGGTCTGAAACAGGCTGCCGAGCTCCTCGGCATCGGTCACCAGCTGCTTGGCCCGCGGGAGCAGCTGCTCGCCGTCACCGGTCGGCCGCACGGTGCGCGTCGTGCGCTGGAGCAGCCGGACGCCGAGCTCCGCCTCGAGCTCCTGGACGCGTTGCGATGCCCGGGCCTTCGAGATCCCGAGGTGCTCGGCGGCCCGCGTGAAGCTCGCCAGCTCGGTCACCTTCACGAAGATCTCCAGCGCTTCCAGATCCATCGCTCGATTGTTCAGGATTCCGAGACAATCTGTCAAATCCGTGGGTCTTTGTGGGTGCCTCGCGGGTCTCTATATCTGGTGTCGAGACAATCAACCGAAGGAGCAAGACGATGACGACCCAGCACACCCCGATCGCGCTCATCACCGGCGGCAGCCGCGGCCTCGGCAAGAGCATGGCCCTCCACCTCGCGGACCGCGGCACCGACGTCATCCTGACCTACAAGGCGGGAGCCGATGCGGCCCGCGCGGTCGTCGCCGAGATCGAGAAGCGCGGACGCAAGGCCGTCGCGCTGCAGCTCGACGTCGGCGATGGCACCTCGTACGCGGCGTTCGCCGACACCGTGAAGGCCCAGCTCCAGGAGCGCTGGCAGCGCGACCGCTTCGACTACCTGGTCAACAACGCGGGCATCGGAACCTACGCGCCGTTCCTCGAGACCACCGAGGCGCAGTTCGACGAGCTCGTGCGCGTGCACCTGAAGCCGGCGATGTTCCTCACCCAGCGCCTGGTGCCGCTGATCGCCGACGGCGGTCGCATCCTCAACGTGTCGACCGGCCTCGCGCGGTTCACGTTCCCGGGTTACGCGGCGTACGCCGCGATGAAGGGTGGCATCGAGGTGCTCACCCGCTACCAGGCCAAGGAGCTCGGGACGCGTGGCATCACGGTCAACGTGCTCGCTCCCGGCGCGATCGAGACCGACTTCGGCGGCGGCGCGGTGCGCGACAACCGCGAGCTCAACAGGATGATCGCCGGCCTCACCGCGCTCGGCCGTGTCGGGCTCCCCGACGACGTCGGCGCCGCGGTGTCGATGCTGCTGTCTCCGGACTCCAAGTGGATCACCGGGCAGCGGATCGAGGTCTCGGGCGGCCAGTCGCTGTAGACGGGCTGCCACGTGGATCCGACCGACACGCGACGGCGACCGCTGCGCGATCGCGCGCGCAGGTGTACCGTGAAGAAGTCTCGCGATGCGTGTCCTCCTGGTCGACGACGACGTTCAGGTCCTCCGGGCGCTCGAGCGAATGTTCAAGCACCGCGTGGGAGACGTGCGCACCACCACGAGCCCGCGCGAGGCGCTCGATATCCTCGATCGCGAGCCGTTCGACGTCGTGATCTCCGACTACAGGATGTCCGAGCTCGACGGCGCGGCATTCCTCGCGCTCGTGGCCGAACGCCACCCTCGGTCGCGGCGGATCCTGCTGTCGGGATCCTCACACCCGCCGCGCGGCCTCGACGCGATCTTCATCACCAAGCCGTACACCGACGACGAGCTGCTGGAAGCCGCTCTCAGCGCACCACCTTGATGTTGAACATGGGGTTGCCGAGCGCGCCGAACAGCCGCGCCCACAGCACCACGTACATCTCGGTGCCGCGCGCGTTGGTCAGGTCGCCGACGTCGACCACGTCCTTCCACCCGAACCACTCGGTCAGGATGCGCGTGACCTCGGTCTTGGCCTCCGCGTCGTTGCCACAGATCAACATCGAGTGATCGCCGCCGGCGAGCAGCGAGGGATCGACCATCAAGAACGCGTTGACCGTGTTCAGCGTCTTGACCACGCGTGCCTCCGGTAGCGCGCGCTGGATCTGCTCGCCCAGCGAATCGGTGTTGGCGACCGTCAGCGACGGCGGCATGCCCTGCGAGAAGTCGAGCGGGTTCGAGATGTCGATCAGGATCTTGGTGCCGATCTGGTTCGCGACCGCGCTCAGCCCTGCCACGGCGCCCTGACCGGACAGCGCGCTGATCACGATGTCACCGTGCGCGGCGGCCTCGTCCTGGGTCACCAGCGTCACCTTCGGGTGGCTCTCGAGCCAGGTCCGCAGCGGCGGGCCTCCCGCCATGTCGGGCTCGCTGCGCGCCAGCGTGGCCTGGATGTCCCGCGTGCCGAGCTTCACGGTGTGACCGAGCTCGTCGAGCTTGCCGGCGATGGTCTTGGCGACGATTCCGCTACCGAGGATTCCGATGTTCATGATGTGTCTCCTTTGCTCGAGATCGACGGTAGGTCTACGGCCGTGGGTTGACCAGACTCACTTCGTCAACCTATTGTTAACCTGAGGTTCACGATGAGTGACCGCATCGACCTGTTCGCCGGTATTCTCCCGTTCGTGCGCACGGCCGAGGAGCTCGGGTTCGGGCGCGCCGCCGCCAGCCTCGGGGTGTCCACGGCCGCGGTCAGCAAGGCCGTTCGCAAGCTCGAGGACGACCTCGGCGTGAAGCTGTTCGATCGCAGCTCGCGGGTCGTCACGCTGACCCGCGAGGGTGCCGAGCTCCTCGAGCGTTGCCGCCCCGCGGTGCTCGGGGTTCAGGGCGCGCGGGATGCGATGCTGGCGTCGCGCCGCGAACCCCGTGGCGAGCTCGCCGTCACGTTACCGTTCGTCCTGGCGCCGTTCGTGATCCCGAACCTGGTCCGACTCGCGCCGCAGTACCCGAAGCTGACGTTCCGCTTCCACGTCACCGATCGGGTCGCACGGATCGTCGACGAGCGCTACGACGTCGCGATCCGGGTCGGCGAGCTCGCACCATCGAGCCACATCTCGCGCCGGTTGCGCGCGACCCGCTGGGTCACGGTGGCGGCGCCGAGCTACCTGGCGCGGCGCACGGCACCGAAGGCTCCGGCCGACCTCGTCGATCACAACTGCCTGCGGTTCGTCGCCCCCAACGGCAAGTCGCGCGCCTGGTCGTTCGCCGGCGGTCCCGTCGAGGTCGACGGCAACCTGCTCACCGATCAGGGCGCGAACCTGGTGTCCGCCGCGATCGCCGGGCTCGGCGTGTGTCAGGCGTTCGACTTCATGGTCGAGGATGCGGTGCGCGACGGTCGGCTGGTCGAGGTGCTCGCCGGGCACGCCACGGCGGGGCCGGAGATCCACGCGCTCGCATCGGAGAGCCGCGCCCGGTCGGCCAACGTGCGCGCGTTCTTCGACTTCTTGGTGGACGCGTTCCACACGAGATGACGGTCTCGGCGAGATCGCGGCATCGATGTCGCGATCTCGTCGCGAGACGCCGAGACAGCCACCGGGTTTCCACGACTTGACCGGGCTCCCATGTGGCACGTCTCACGCAGCCGAAGTCGACGTGCGAACGACCTTGCTGGCGTTGATCCTGGTCTCGATCGTGGGTTGTACCGAGCACGGTCGGGGCGGCAACCGAGACTCCGGTACCGACGGCACATCCGCCGATCCCGACAAGCCTCCACTCGGGTGCGACGACGTCGTCACCGACCAGGGGAGCTGTCCGGCGATCGAGGACGTGTGTACTCCCGGGGTATGCGGCGCGAGCCTCGACTGCTGCTGGTTCGATGACGGGCAGTGGAAGATCGAGATCATCGACTGCCCGCTGACGTGTCCCGACGCCGGCGTCGGGCCTTGATCACGGCCGGACCACGCAGCTACCGACGACCTCGCCGTTCCACTTCGCGAGCAGCGCGTCGCGAAATGCGGCGAGCGGAAACGTTCGCGACACCAGCGGTCGCAGCGCACCGCTCGCCGCCCACTCGAAGATCTTGGCCAGCCGCGGCGGACGGAGCGAAGGATCGTGCTGGGTGGCGATCACCGTGGGCGACCCGAGCACGTCGAGGCCCTTCATCATGATCAGGTTGGTCGGTAGCGCGTTGGGTTTGCGATCGCGCGCGACGAACGGCGTGGCCGCCCAGCCGACGATCACGTAGCGCGCGCCGAACCGCACGCAGCGCAGGCTCTCCAGCGAGACGTCTCCGCCGACGCCGTCGTACACCACGTCGACCCCGCGGCCACCGGTCAGCCGCTTGACGTCGTCGCGAAACGCGCGCACGCCGCCCTCGGGTCGACCGATCTCGACGACGTGGTCGGCGCCCTGATCGGCCACGACCGCGAGCTTGGCCGCGGAGCGTCCGGCGGCGATCACCGTGGCGCCCAGGAGCTTCGCCAGCTGGACCGCGGCGAGTCCGGTCGATCCCGACGCGCCGAGCACGAGCACGGTCTCGCCGGCCGCGAGACGCCCGCGTGTCACCAGGCAGTGATAGGCGGTCTCGAAGTTGCCGAGCAGGCTGCACGCCTGGTCGAACCCGAGTCCCGCCGGGATCCGATGCACGGCGGCCGCCGGTGCCACCCCGTACGACGCGAACCCGCCGAACGTGCGATACGCGCCGCCGCTTCGCGGCCCGGCGAGAAACCCGTCGACCAGCACCGCGTCGCCGATCCCGAGACCGGTGACGTCGGCACCCACGGCGACGATCCGTCCGGCGTACTCGAGCCCCGGCGTGTACGGAGGCTTCGCCGCGTGCTGGTACTGCCCGCTCGTCATCAGCAGGTCGACCCAGCCGACCGCAGCGCTCTCGATCGCGATCACCACCGCGTCGCGTGCCTGCGCCGTGATCTCGGGCACGGGCATCGGCACCAGCTCGGCACGCTCGATGACCTCTCGCGGGTCGTCACCGAGCTGAGAGATCACCACGCGGTGACCGTCGGGCGTCTCCATGTGGTTGTCGTAACACGCCGTCTGCGATTCGAACGAGACACGCCATCCGCGGAAGCGGAACTAAACGCTCGTCAGCTCCTCCGACCTCCCGATTTCGCGCGCCGCGCCCGCGTCGATCACTAGGATCGAGCCATGAGGGCGTTCGGGACGATCGCGGTCGTATCGCTGTGCGCGACTGCATGCGGCGACAACCGCACGCCGTCGGCGACGTCGTGTGACCTCTACGAGAGGCCCACGCACACACCACTCGGATGCGGTGATCCGACCGACCCGCGCACGCTGGTCGAGTGCGACACCGGTTCGTCGCTGGCGGGTGCGTGGGCGATCGACGGCGAGGGGCTCCCTGCCTACGACTTCGCGATCGACGAGCGTTGCGACGAGGTCGCGCACGCGTGGTCGCCGAGCCCGCGCCCGCTCCGCGATCCGCTGCACGTCGTCGGCGACGGCTTCGGCACCGTGGCGATGGCCCACGCGTCGGGCGGACTCGATCTCTACATGCAGGACCGCGGGCACGCGTGGCCGATCCACGTCGACACCTGGCGCGACGACGATCACCCCGAGTTCGCACCGCAGCTCGGTGCCGCGATCGGCTACGTCGTGGTCGGCGGCCAGGTCCACTCGACGCGCTACGAGGACCTGCCCGTCGGCAACGCGCAGACCCGGCGGTTCGGCGTCGGCTACGTCGAGACCGTCACGCCGATCGGCGAGCTCTCGGTCACCCGCCGCACGTTCGCGGTGCCCGGCACGCGGGCGCTGGTCACCGAGATCACCGTCGACAACACCTCCGCGACCGATCGCGACGTCGGCCTGGTCGAGCTCGAGGACGTCAACCTCTACGAGCTCCCGGTCGAGCTGGTGACCTCCGACCTGCTGGTCGAGAGCCTGACCACGACGATCCAGCGCCGCCGCCGCGCGCTCGACGCCGGGTTCACGCAGCGCGGCCACTACGACGCGACCGCACGGATCGCCTCGGTGGCGACGATCGCGAAGGCACCGCCGGTCGGACCCGACGATCCCGACGACATCGATTACTACCCGGCGACCGTGTGGCTCGCGCCCGTCGATGGCGACGCGCCCGATGCGGTGTGGCTCGCCGACTCCGAGCTGTGGTCCGACACGGATCGTGCACCGCCGGCGCGCGCCGCCGATCCCGGCGATCCGGGCACGCGCGAGATCGACCTCGACGGAGCGAATCAGCCGGCGATCCTCGCGGCGCGCCTCCGGGTCACCGTGCCCGCGGGCGGCCGGGTGACGCGCCGGTTCGCGTTCGGCGTGGTGCCGTCGGGGGTCGATCCGGGTGCCGCCGTCGAGCTCGTGCGGCAGGACGATCCGCACGGCACCGAGGCCGCCGCGGCATGGCGCGATCGCCTGGTGTGGGCGGCGCTGCCCGGGTTGCCCGATGCCGGTGCCTTGCAGCGCGAGCTCGCGTGGTCGAGCTATTCGATCCAGGCGCTCGCCACCTACGACAGCTACCACCAGCGCCGGTTGCTCGGGCAGGGTGGCTCGTACAAGTACATCCACGGCATCGACGGTGCGATCGGCGACTACGCGCTGTTCGCCGAGGCGGTCACGCCGATCGATCCCGAGCTCGCGCGCGACACGCTCGCCCTCTCGCTCGCCACCCAGCGCGCACCCGACGCCAGCGACGCCGGGCGGTTCCCGTACGCCACCACCGGCGTCGGCGACTACACCGACATGGCGCGCTACGACCGCCGCAGCGATGCCTACTTCCTCGTGCCATCGGAGATCGCGCGCTACGTCGCGCTCGCCCGCGACGATGGCTTCCTCGACGACGACATTCCGTACTGGCCGCGCAGTGCCGGCGCGTCGGGCACCGTGATCGATCACCTCCGGCTGTCGCAGCAGTTCGCCGATACCACGCTGGGGTTCGGCGCCCACGGTCTGATCGCGATGGGCACCAACGACTACGCCGATGGCGTGCTGCAGACCGCGACCGAGCCCGCCACCCCGACCGGCGCGTCGTCGACGTTCAACGCGTGGCTCCTCGTCGGTGGCTATCCACTCGCGGCCGATGTCGTGGCGTCGCGCGATGCCGCGCTCGCCCAGCGCTACACCGACGAGCGCGCCGATCAACTCGCGCGCCTCGAGCAGTTCGCGTGGAACGGCCAGTGGTACGAGCGCGGGTTCGTCGATAGTGGCAACCCACTCGGCGCCGGCAACCTCTATCTCGAACCGCAGGTGCTGCCGATCATCGCGGGAGCGATCCCCGACGATCGACGCAGCGCCTTGCTCGATCTCGTCGCGCGCGACATGGACACGCCGATCGGTCCGATGACCACGATCGGCGCGGTCGCCGGCGACATCGACGCACCGCAGGTCGGCGGCGTGTGGCCCGTGGCCTCGGCGTGGCTCACCGAGGCCTACGGTCTCGACGATCCGGCGCGCGGCTACGACAGCCTGATCCGCAACACGCTGTTCCGGCACGCCGAGGAGTTCCCGTCGCTGTGGTACGGCGTGTGGAGCGGACCCGATTCGTACTACGGACCGGATGCCGAGCGTCCCGGCGAGGCCGATGCCCATCTCGCCACCGCGCTCACCGACTACCCGGTGTTCAACACTCACTCGCACGCCAGCGTGCTGCGCGCCCTGGTCGCGCTCGCCGGGATCGAGGGCACCGCCGACGGCATCACGATCGATCCACGGCTGCCCACCGAGACCTACGCGATCGAGTGGCCGCGGATGTCGCTGGCCTCGACGCCGACCTCGCTCGCCGGTTCGCTGACGCCGGTGCAGGCCGGCCCGATCACGTTCCGCGTGCGCGCCGATGCCGGCTTCACCGAGGTCGACGTCGATGGCGCACCCGTCGCGAGCCAGTATATCGATGGCCACGTCGTGTTCACCGCCGTCGCCAGCGCGAACACGCCCGTGCGCTGGCAGATCGTGCGCTAGGCCATGTCGCCGGCGACGTCGAGGAACGTGTAGCGATCGCGGATCGCGCGCGCGTAGGTCTTCGCCTGCGAGAACAGCCCGTTCGACCAGCCGAGGTCGCGCGGCGTCGTCGGCACGCCGGCCTCGAGGAGCATGTCGCGCAGCTTCGCGGCCGGCACCGCGACGCTCGAGATCCGTGCGCGGATCGCGTCCCACTCGCGAGCGAGCTGCGCGTCGAGCTGCTCGGCGCGTGCGGCATCGAGCACCTTGGGTTCGAGCTCGCGCCAGCATCCCTCGCCCAGCCGCTCGCCGAAGTGGGCGAGCACCTCCGCGCGATCGATCGTGGTCGGCCGCAGGTGCAGCCGATCGCGTCGGAGGATCGACTCCTGGAGCTCGGCCATCGCGAGCGTGCACACCGCGATCTGCTCGCCGTGAAACGCCGGCTCCTCGACCCGCGTGCGCATCATGTCGATGTAGTGGCTGAGCAGGTGCTCGCCCTCGCTCGCGGGAAAGCTGCCGTTGCACAGCGTCATCCCGAAGCCCGACAGCACCAGCGTGCGAGCGAGCCGCCGCATCATCGCGAGGTCACCCGCGATCAAGGCGCGCGGATCGGCGAACAGGTGGCGCTCGTCATCGGCGAGCAGCGCGAACGGCACCTCGCGGTAGGGGCGCCCCAGCAGGAGATGCGAGATCAGCCAGTCGGCCTGCGCCGTCGGGCGGCACGCACTGTCGCCGAGCCCGCTGCGGATCAGCCGTACCGGCGCCGCTGCCAGCACGCGGAGATCGATGTACACGCCGACCGGCGTGCGCGCGCGCACCGACTGCTTGTGGCCATGGGTCGTGATCGACGCGCTGAGCGAGGTGTAGCCGTTCATCGAGGGTGCGGTCGCGAATACCACCTGCGGGCACCCGTGCCGGAGCGCGACCATCTTCGAGATGTCGTTGAGCGTGCCGGCCCCGACGGTGACCACCAGATCGGTGGTCCTCTCCAGCCGGGCGAACACGCGCTCGACCGTCTCCGCATCCGCGTGCGGTCGGGTTCCGAGCACGATCGATTGCACGGTGAACCGGCTCTCGAGCGCGTGCTCGACGCGCTTCCCCATCGCCGCGTGGGTGTCGGGGTCCGACACCACGCAGACGTTGCGACCGGTTCCGAGCGCCGCGATCAGCTCGGCCTCGGCGCCGTCGAGCGAATCCTCGATCACGACCGCGCGGCTCTGTGCCGCCAACAGCTGGCCGGTCTCCGGATCCGGGTACCGACCCTCGAGCAACAGTTCGATCGGATCAGCCGCAGGCATCGAGCACCGCCCGCAACTGCGAGCGCAGCGACCCCACGTGTGGTGCAAACGAACCATCGAACACCGCCGACCCGACGGTGAACGAATCCGCACCCGCCGCCGCCAGCGCCTGGATCTGCGCGGCGTTGGCCACCGCCCCGGCGACCAGCAGGATGCCCCCGTCCTTCATCGCGCCGCGAGCCGCGCGCACCAGGTCGATCGGATCGGCCTCGGTCGCGCGATACGCGAGCAGGTCGACACCGGCGCATCCGTGTTCGCGAAACCGCTGGCAGTCCGCCGCGACCCGCGCGGCATCCCCACCGAGCTTGGTCGGGTGCCCGAACGGTTTGCCCGGAAACGGCAGGTACGCGACGTCGGTCCCCTTCAGGATCGGCATCGCTTCTTCGACCTGCGTGCCGCCGAGCAGGCGATCGACACCGATGTCGCGGGCCAGTCGTACCGACTTCAGCATGGCCTCGGTGGACGTGCTCACCACCTCGAGGTAGCTGGTCGCGCCCATCTCCTTGATCTTGGCGCACAGCTGCTTCGCCTTCGCCGGCTCGATGCCGACGTCCTTGAAGCCGATGTGCGTGAGCCCGACGCTGCGGATGTCGTCCAGCACGTCGAGACCGTCCGCGACCGTGCGATCGCTGCGCGTCAACATGAACACGAAGTCCATACCCAGACTCTACGCGCTTTGGTCGCGTCGCGACGTCTCTCGCGCGTCGTTCCCGCGACCGTTGTGCGACGTTCTGCGACCTACGGACCGTCCAGCGACGGACAGTGGGTGGCAAACAGGTGCCCCGACACGGTCCCGGTGTCGAACTCGAGATCGACGTCGAGCGCCAGGAAGTCGTCCGGGCTCGCTGCCACCGCGTGGACGATCACGATCGTCGCCTGTGCACCGAGCTCGCCGCCGAGCAGGTCGCCCACGAAGTCGAGCACGTTGCCCGGCGACGACGTCGCGGCCGTGCCGGTCGGCGGCGCGACCTTGCCGAGCACCAGCGTGTAATCCGGCGTCGGCGAGGTCTCCGTCGGACACCCGGGGTCGCCACCGAGGTACGCCTCGACGTGCAGGGTGCCGGTGCCGATGGTGTTGCCGTACACCGCGTGATCGAGCACCCGCGTCGACTGGAACATCGCCGCCAGCGCCGTGTCGCGGCAGGTGTCGGTGCACGTCGTCGGCACGCCTTCGGGCGCGGCATCCGGCGTGACCGTCGCCTCGCGACACCCGGTCGCCATCGCCAGAACGAGGAGCACTCGAAGCATCCGGCCGACCCTACCCGAACGGCACCCCGCCGGGAATCCACGATCGACGCGCCGGCGCACCGCGTGCGCGACCGATCACGCGCCGGCGCACCGAATGCCGACTCCCACGCAAAACCACCGCTCGCACTTGGCGTCGCGTTTGCTCGATCCAGCGGTATGTCCGACGGCAACTACGCGATCATCCGCCCGAGCCTCGATCGCCGGCTGGCGATGGATGGGTTCGCGGCGCTGCCCGAATCCCACCCGATGGTGGCGCTGCTCGAGCTCGACGTCACGGCAGCGCTCGCCGCGATCGAAGCGCAACGACGGCGCGGCACCCGCGTGTCGCTGTTCTCGTTCGTGGTCCAGTCGATCGCGCGCGCGATCGCCGAGCATCCCGACCTCAACCTGGTGCGCCACGGCAAGCGACTGATCCGGTTCGAGGACGTCGACATCAGCGTACCTGTCGAGGTCCGCACGGCCGATGGCCACTATCCGCGCGAGGTCGTGCTGCGAAAGGCACAGCTTCGCACCGCCGCCGACCTGTTCGCCGAGCTCGAGAACGCACGCGAACGTCACGATCGTACCGGCGCGCTCGGCGCCGAGGATCGCGGCAATCGCCGGCTGATGCACGCGTTCGCCTGGCTGCCGCGATTCGTTCGCCTGTTCGTGATGCGCCGGATGATGCGCAGCGGGTTCCGCATCAAGCGCATGGCCGGCACGACGCTGGTGACCTCGGTCGGTAAGTTCGCGGCGATCCCGGGGCACGCGTTCACGCTGATCACGGGTCCGCGCGCCGCCACGTTCGCGATCGGCAGCGTCGTCGAGAAGCCGTGGCTTCACCGCGGCCAGATCGTCCCGCGCTCGATCCTCGCGCTCTCGATCATGATCGATCACGATCTCGTCGATGGTGGGCCCGCAGCTCGGTTCGCGCGCCGGTTGCAGCAGCTCGTCGAGTCCGCCGATGGCTTGACCGAAGACATCGACGTGATCCCACCCCCACCACCCACGGAACGCGTCTCGACCGCGCCGGCGACCGTGTGACCACATTCGTGCCCGTGTCACGATCGAGTGATCAGGCGTCGCTCGAGGTCGCGCGATGCGGATCGCTCGCGTTCGGGTGCAGGCGCCCGATCGGTCGATCGGTGTAGAGCAGCACCGCGCGCGTGATCCGGTCGGAGGCGGCCGCCTCCACGTACTGGTCGTCGACCACCGAGCGGAAGCTCCGCTGCAGCTCGTCGTCGAGCATCCCGATCTCGCCGTCGATCGCGAGCAACTGGCCGCGCGCCGGGACCGCGAGCAGCAGCATCTTCGGGCCCCCGAGCTCCGCGCGAACCTGTTCCATCGTCGCCGGCACCAGCAAGCTCTCCGCCGCGTACGGGCCCCCCGACACGATCACGAGCTTGTTGCCGTCGGGCAGGTTCATCGGTGTGAGCTCCACGTGCCGCCTGGCGACGTTGCTCCGTGCGCGTACCCGGCGGTCCGGCGTCAGCTCCGTGGGGCCGAACCTCCACTCGATCGTGCCTCCGCGATCCAGCACGTACGCGACGATCGGGACCTCGTCGCCATCGAGCCCGTCGGGCAGCAGCGGCTCCCACGTCACGTTCTCGAGTGACCTCGCGTGCCGATCGCACAGCATCGGCATCTCGGTCCCGTGGAGCTCGCTCCCCGGCATCGTCACGATCTCGAGCGCGTCGAGCATCTCGCGCATCGAGACCCCGCCGCCCTCGACGATCGTCTGCGCCAGCTTGGCCGGATACACGACGTGGGACTTGCCGAGGTCGAGCCCGAGCGGGAATCGCTCTGCCGGTGTCTCGATCCACCGCGCGCCCCTGCCCTCGCGCACGATCTCCCCCGCGAGCGCCGACAGCTCGATGATCGCCGTCCACCACGCGCTGCCATCGGAGCGATCGGGACGCTCGTGGTGCAGGTCGTGCTCGAACGTCTCGAGTGCACCGTCGAACGAGGTCTCGTCCATGCGCCGGCGGACCCGCGTCGCGAGATCGAGGAACGCCGCGTCGAGCTGCATCGTGGTCGCGAGCGGTGCCTCCGCGACGTGCTCGCGCTTGCCGTCGAACACCACGCCCCCCGCCGCGGTCACGGCCGCGGTCACGAAGTCCGGGGGCGTGCGCGTCGTCAGGTAGACGACCTTGCCGCGCGATCCGAAGCGCTCGGCCAGCAGGCGCCGTCCGCGCACCACGCGTGCGATCGCGACGATGATCGACAGCGGCTCGGTGAGCACCATGTGGCGCAGCGATCGCTCGTCTTGCACCACGATCGTCGTCGCGCCATCCGAACGTGGCTTCGCGATCGACAGCTTGTCGAGATCCGCCCAGGTCACGGCTCTGTCGACTATACCGAAGCGACCCTAGTTCTTGTTCCGGGCCGGGGAACCCTGTTTGTTCGCGGGCGGAGAGGCGGTGGCCTTCCCGACATAGAAGGAGCCGTTGTAGCCGTACTTGTCGAGCTCGTTCGTGAACGTCGCGAACGGCGCCTTCCCGCGATCTTCGCCATGCAGCGCGAGCGGTCCGCAGCCGTCGTTGGTGCACGCCCACGTCGACCCGCCCGAGAAGTCGTTGTTCAACGAGACCACCTGCGGGAACGCCTTGCGGACGTGCCAACCCATCCAGCGCTCCTCGTTGGTCCGCGCGTGGAGATTGCCGGTCAGCATCAACACCACCGTCGACTTCAGGTCGGTGCGCTGGAGTCGTTCGACGATGTTGTTCCCCATCCCCTTGTCGCGATCGGCGACGAACAGGCCGTCGAACCCGAACACCTCGACCGTCCAATTCGCGCGCTTCGAGCCCGCGCACGCGATCGAGCAGACGCCAGCATCGCCTCGCTGCTGCGACCGTCCTCGTAGCTCCAGAACGGGTGCACGAACAGCCCCTGCTGGTCGGTCTTCGTGCCTTCCGACTCGAGGTACCGCTCGACCGCAGCTGTCCATGCCCTCGGGAAACTCGAGACCGATCAGCACCGGGTGATGATCGCGGGCCGGCTCGACACGCGAGCGTGCCGACGAACGCCGGGGACCTCCACCGTGCCGTGCATCTCGCCGAACAGCGTGATGGCGCCCGGGCGAACCAGCGGCTCGGTGCCTTTCGGCAACGGCGGACATTCGTGTTCGTGTTTCGGCGTCGCCACGTCGGCCTGCTTCTGCGTGTCTTCGTGATCTTGCGCTGGCGGCGTCTTGTTCCCGCACGCCACCGTGCACGCAGCGCCGCGACGACGAGCTCGGCCCGGGCCATATTGCGCATGGGTCTGTGTCGATGCGAACCGCCAGCGGTGTCAAGTCGGCATTCCGCGGCCCGACCAGCTCGCGAGATCTACTTCGGATACACGCGCCGTGGCCTCGCACGGCCCGGCTCGATGACGAGGATGCCATCCGGCGACGGCTTGAGGGTCACGTTGTTGATCGAGTGCGCCTCGGTCGGACGCGCCGGCTCCTTCACCTTCGGCTGCTCGCGCCACGTCGTGCCCCCATCCGTGGTCTCCCACATCGCCTCGTCGTCGGACCCATCCTTGGGGGTCCACAACCGCAGGTGGTCCGTCGAGCCGACGATCGCGATCGTGAACGTCAACGACTCGTGCTCTCCCTCCCCGGGCTCGATGCCCGAGTCCTCCGGAAACGCGAGCTGCTTCCACGTCGCGCCGCCATCGTTCGTCACGTAGACCCAACCGCCCCGCGCCATCCCGGGCTCGCCCTCGGTCTCCTGGCTCTCGATCACGAGATGACCGGCACGCTTCGGATCGGGATAGATCGTGCGTGGCAGGACATCGTCGGGGAGCGCGACCTTGTGCCAGCGAGCGTGATCGACCGACCGCCACAAGCCAGCTGCCCGTAGCCGCCAGCCATGCTCCCTCTGCATCGACCGCCACACCGGCCACCGGCATCGCGGCGCGTGGCTGTCCCGGCGAGGCAGGATGATCGAGAAACATCGTTTGTCCCTCGTAGTCCCCCTCGAAGCCGCACGGTCCTCCGCGCGACAGCTCGAGCGTGTCGGCGTCCTCGTCGAGGGCCACCACCGTATCTCCGAGCTCGGTCGGATCGACCCAGCAGTCCTTGTCGACGGGTGGGTGCGTGAGCACGCGGGTCTGCTTGGTCGCCAGATCGAGCGCGAAGATCGAGTGGGCGCCGGTGAAGTACAGCGTCTTGCCGTCGCGGGTCATCGCCGCGTGGCCGAAGTCCGCACCGTCGACCGTGAGGAGCTCCTTCTTGGAGGCGGGCGCGTCGCAGTTCACCTCCCACAGCGTCGAGCCGCCGTCGTACGCGCCGTAGTGTCCGGGCGCGGTGTACGAGAGCAGGATCGTCCGCTCGCCGAACGGAAACGCGACTGGCTCGATGCCGTCGACGTGCTCGGCCTCGATGGTCTCGCCGAGATCGATCCCGTGGACGAGCAGGCGCGCGGTCTGCGCATCCTCGTCGACTTTCACCGTCGCCGTGCACGCCGGAGTCGGCAACGGCTTGGCGACCGCTGCCGCCGGCGTCACGACCGGCGCGGGACGGGGGACGCTACCGCCACAACCCGCGATCACGAACCACACCACACGAGACGCGCGCATCCCGCGATCGTACCCTCGCGCGCACTACTGCGAGCCGTTGTCGCAGAAGATCTCGTTGGTGGTGACGTCCGAGCACGCCACCGTGCCCGCCGGGCACAGCGACGACGACACGCAATCGCACGTGCGGTCGTGCTCGCAGCCGTCGGGAATCGGCTCGCAGCCGTGATCGACGCTCGGTCCGATCGGGCCGGTGCCGACGCAGACCTCGGAGGTCACGTCGCACGTCGTCGTGCCGCAGGTCTGCGGATCGCACGCGTGGTTCGGATCGGTGTCGTCGGGACACAGCACGCCGGAGTTCTCGGGGGCGCAGAAGCCGGTGCAGTGATCGCAACACGTCGCGCCCTCGCCGCAGGTCACCGGTCCGCACGCGGGGCCCGCCGGACTCGATCCACCTCCGCACGCGACCAGGACCGAGCACACCACCCAGCATCGGATCGGAGCCCTCATCCTCGAAGTCTACCTCGCTGTCACGAACCGATGCGCACGACCGCGAGGTACGCGAACTTCGCGACCGCGTTCTGCACGCGCACGCCGATCTTGCCCGTCGAGTACAGGCTGTCCATCAGCGGCGAGGTCCAGGTTCGCGCGTCCGTGGTTGCACCGACACACGTCAGCTCCGAGCCCGCGTGAACGAACGTGAGATCCACGGTCGAGTCGAGCGCGACGCCGCTGATCGGCTCGTTGGTGAGCTCCATGGAGAACGTGCTGATCCCGCCATTGGCGCTGCTGCTCGACACCAGATCCCGCAACAGACACCGGTACTCCGCGTTCGCGCTCGCGTCGACGGCGACCAGCACGCCCGCGCTCCGGTACTGCTGGCTCATCGGTGGGCTCGGGTTGACCGCGGTGATCGTCATGCGGGTGAAGACGTAGACATCTCCTTCGACCGCGCTCGACAGTGCGCCTTCCGAGGTCGTCACGTCGGGAGGCGACACCAGAGACCCGTTCGATACGGTCCACCCCGGCGGCAACGTCCAGTCGGTGAGCGGGCCGTTGAACGGTTCGAACAGCACCCAGGACTCGCCGGCCGTGGCCGGATCGAGATCGCACTCGTCGCCGACCCCATCGCCGTCGCTGTCGACCTGCTGCGGATCCGCGATCGGCGGACACACGTCGCAGACATCGCCCACGCCGTCGGCGTCCTCGTCCGCCTGGTCCGCGTTCGCCACGTTCGGGCAGTTGTCGACCGCGTCGAGCTTGCCGTCGCCATCGGCATCCCCGTTTCCCCCCGAGCCATCGCCCCCTCCACCCGCATCGCTACCCGTGGGCTCGATCCCGTCGCACGTGCCGGCGATACAGGACTGACCCGCTGGGCAATCGCCGGCCGTCGAACAGGCAATTCCCTGTGGAGGTCGAGGGGCATAGCAGCCCGCGGCACACACCGCGACCCAAATCGCCAGCCCTCGCATCCAACCATGGTCGCCAATGCCCGAGCACGACGCAACCACCTCCCGAGGGTCCGCGAGAGGAGGGTGTTGACCAAGAAACATATGCACTGATATGTATATATTCGTCTGTGCATATGACAGCCTTCGAGACCCTCGCCGACCCCACCCGCCGCAGCATCGTCGAAGCCCTGCGCGACGGCGAACAACCCGTCACCGACATCGTCGCCAAGGCCGGCGTTCACCAGTCCGGGGTGTCCCGCCACCTCCGCATCCTGCTCGAGGCCGGGTTCGTCACCCGCCGCGCCGATGGTCAACGCCGGTTGTACGCGCTGCGCCCCGAGCCGTTCGTCGAGCTCGATACCTGGCTCGCCGGCTACCGCCGTCTGTGGGAGCAGCGGCTCGATCGATTCGGCGCCGCGCTCGACAAGCGGCGCACCACCAAGAAGAGGAGCAAGTCGTGACCGAGCCATCCAAGATCGTGATCGAGCGCAGCTATCGCGCCGACGTCGAGGAACTGTGGAGCCTGTGGACCACCAAGGATGGCTTCGAGTCGTGGTGGGGACCGCAGGGTTTCCGCGTCGAGGTCCACACCCTCGAGCCCCGCGTCGGCGGCGCCCTGCACTACGACATGATCGCCGATACCCCCGAGATGATCGCCGCGATGAAACGGATGAACCGGCCGGCTTCGCATCCCGCGCACGCCCGGTTCTCGGCGTTCCGTCCTCACGAGCACCTGGCGCTCACCAGCATCATCGACTTCATCCCCGAGGTCGCGACCTACGAGTCCACGATCGCCGTCGACTTCGTGCCGACTGGCGACACCGTACGGATGATCGTCACGCTCGACCCGATGCACGACGAGGAGTTCACCCGGATGTCGACGATGGGCTTCACCAGCCAGCTCACCAAGCTCGACCAGCGTTTCGCGGCCTGAGTCACGTTCAGGCGGGCTGCGTCAGGGTGCGTCATCGGTGTCGCAGCTCGTGCGCTCGCTGAAAAACGCAGCTTGCTAGTCATTGTCGTTTCGCTCGCCCCGCCGGCCGCGGTACGCACACCGCGATGAAGCAGCTGATCGCCGCCACCCTCTTGATCGCGGCCTGCGGTTCGACGCCCACGCCGACCACGTCCCCCACCGGATCGCAGCCTCCTCCCGTCGGAGACTCGACCTCGACACCACCGGGGGACGGAACGTCCGCGCCGGTGGCCTCGACGAAGCCGGCGATCGGTGACTACGGGTTCGATGCCACCGGCATGGACACCAAGGTCCAGCCGGGTGCGAACTTCTACGAGTACGCGAACGGCACGTGGCTGTCGTCGACGAAGATCCCGGAGGACAAGTCGAACTACGGCATGTTCAGCGTGCTCGCCGACCAGAGCGACAAGCGCACCAAGGAGATCATCCTCGGCGCGAGCGGCGCACCGGGCACCGACGCCAGGAAGATCGCCGACTACTACAAGAGCTTCATGGACGAGGCGGCGATCGAGAAGGCCGGCATCGAGCCGATCCAGGCCGAGCTCGACAAGATCACCGCGATCAAGGATCGCAAGGGACTGGTCGCGGCGTTCGCCGACAACGCGCGCCACTTCCGCAAGTCGCCGTTCGGCACGATCGTCGGTCAGGACGATCGCGAGCCCACGGTGCACATCGCGAGCATCTGGCAGAGCGGCCTCGGTCTGCCCGATCGCGACATGTACCAGGCCAAGAACAAGCAGTTCCAGCCGCTGCGCGACGGCTACAAGAAGTACCTCGGCACGATGCTGTCGCTGATCGACGCCAAGAACGCGCCCCGGCGCGCCGCGGCGGTCTACGAGCTCGAGCGCAAGATCGCGGCGGTGCACTGGACCCGGATCCAGAACCGCGATCCGCAGAAGACCTACAACAAGCTGACGATCGCCAAGCTCCAGCGGCTCGCCCCCGGCGTCGACTGGAAGCTGTGGCTGTCCGGTGTCGGGCTCGAGGGCCAGCCCGCGGTCAACGTCAACCAGCCGACCGCGATCAAGGCCATCGCCCGGCTCGTCCGCAGCCAGCCGCTCCCGGTGTGGAAGGACTACCTGACGGTGCACCTGCTCACCGACGCCGCGCCGTACCTCCCCAAGAAGTTCGTCGACGCGCGGTTCGAGATGTACGGCAAGACGCTGTCGGGCACGCCGCAGATCAAGGAGCGGTGGAAGCGCGGCGTCGACGAGGTCACCGATGCGATGGGTGAGGCCGTCGGCAAGCTCTACGTCGCCAAGTACTTCACGCCCGACACCAAGGCCGCGGCCGATCGGCTCGTCCACAACCTGCTGGTGACGATGGGCAAGCGGATCGACGGCCTGACCTGGATGAGCGACGCCACCAAGGCGAAGGCGAAGAAGAAGCTCGCCTCGTACAACCCGAAGATCGGCTACCCCAACAAGTGGCGCGACTACAGCAAGCTCGAGATCGCGGCCGGCGACCCCGTTGGTAACGCGTCGCGCGCGGCGGCGTTCGAGTACAACCGCCGGCTCGCCAAGCTCGGTCAGCCCGTCGATCGCGACGAGTGGGGCATGACGCCGATGACCGTCAACGCCTACTACAACCCGCAGCTCAACGAGATCGTGTTCCCGGCCGCGATCCTGCAGCCGCCGTTCTTCGATCCCAACGCCGACGACGCGGTCAACTACGGCGGCATCGGCGCGGTGATCGGTCACGAGATCACGCACGGCTTCGACGATCAGGGCCGGCAGTACGACGACCTCGGCGCGCTCAAGGACTGGTGGACCCGCGTCGACGCCGACAAGTTCAAGACCGCGACCGCCAAGCTGGTCGCGCAGTACAGCTCGTACTGCCCGATCCCCGCCGCGAAGGGCAAGCCCGCCCAGTGCGTCAAGGGCGAGCTCACCCTCGGCGAGAACATCGCCGACCTCGGTGGCCTGACCGTCGCGTACAACGCCTACAAGCTGTCGCTGGGCGGCAAGCAGGCCCCGGTGATCGACGGCACCACCGGCGACCAGCGGTTCTTCCTCGGCTGGGCCCAGGTGTGGCGCCGCCTGTACCGCGATCAGGAGCTGGCGAACCGGCTCGTCACCGATCCGCACAGCCCGTCGGAGTTCCGCACCTCGGTCGTGCGCAACCTCGACGCCTGGTACGACGCGTTCCATCCCGCGAAGACCGACAAGCTGTACCTGGCGCCCGACAAGCGCGTGAAGATCTGGTAGCTCGTCGTCATTGTCCGGCTTCGCGTCCGCGAAACCGGTGATGACAAGACGTCGACGGCTCGCTCGCGGCGTCTAGCGCGCGGCGAGATCGAGGTTGTAGAAGTCGCGCAGCAGCCCGTAGAGCTCGGGCAGCTCGCGCGCCATCCGCTTCGGCTTCTCGAAGAACACCTCGGTCGCGACCGCGAAGAACTCGGCGGCGTTGGTCGTCGCGTAGGGCCGCAGCAGGTGCTCCTCGCCACTGGCGTGCGCGTCGAACGCCGCCTGGCACACGCGCGCCCATTCCCGCCGGGTCGCCGCGTCGTCCAGCGGTGGCGCGCCGTCGGCCGCACCGTCGAGGAAGTCGATCTTGTGCGCGACCTCGTGGATCACCAGGTTGCGACCGTCCTTGGGGTTGCGCGCGCCGGTCAGCACGGCATCCCACGCCAGCACCACCGGTCCGCCGCGGTTGTGCGCGACGCCGAGCACCGCCGTCGAGCCGTGCTTGACCTGCCCGCCCGCGGCGAACACGCCGTCGGGCTGCTCGGGGAGCATCACCGCGCTCGGGTACACCAGGATCGATTCGACCTCGGCGAGCAGATCGTGATCGCGGCCGAGGATCAGCAGGCACGCGCTGCCCGCCACCGTGACGCGGATCCGATCGTCGAGCTCGAGGCCGCCACACCCCTCCCAGTGCTTCTCGGCGATGAACACCTGGGCGAGGTCGCGGAGGTGCTGCTGCTCGTCGGGGGCGAGCAGCGCGTACGCCTTGACGTCGCGTTCGAGGATCTCGCGCCACTCGTCGGGGAACGGCCGTTCGAGCAGATGCGCACGCCTGCGTTCGGTGAGCCAGCGCCAGACCATGGCGTGGCGTATCACATCATTTCACGGTGAGTGTGATGCCCGACGACAGTCCGCGGGTCGGCTTCGTTGCCGTCTCGGGCTTGCCGAACTTCGAGAACCGCAGCACGCGTTCCTCGATATCGATGTGGTAGGTCGCCGGCGGCAGCGTGCCGAGCGCGACCTCGACGAGCGGCGTGGTCACGACGTTGGCGGCCAGCGGACCGGTGAAGCGCCGGGTCTCGATCCGCACCGTGACCTTCGTCCCGTCGCGCTGGGCCTTGGTGACGGCGACGACGTCGGGGCTGTTCAGATCCGGCAGGCGCACGATCACCACCAGCGGCGTTCCCGACGTCGGCGTGGCGCCGGAACGAAACCGCTCCAGCGTGGTCTTGCCGGAGCTCGCCGGCACCACGACGACACCGGGTTCGGGGGTGATGCGCGCGACCGTCGACGACAGCTTCGTCGGTGCTGCCGCCGCGGTCAGCGGGGTGCAGAGCACGATCAGAGCGAGTACGAACATCCGCATGCCGTGAGTGTGATCGATGACAGCCGGCGTGTCGGAGAAATCAGCAGCGACGGAGATTTCCGGTGGTATGACCGGACGATGAAGCCGGCTGTGCTCGTTCTCGCGGTGTGGCTGTGGGCGTGTGGCGGCGATCCCAAGCCGATCGCCGCGACGGCGCCCGCAGTGCCCGCGTTCGCGGGTGACCGCACGCAGCTCGATCCATCGATCACGCTCGACGATCTGCTGTCGGCTCCCGCCGAGGCGACGTGCAGCACCAGCTCCGACTGCGCCGGCAACGGCAAGTGCTCCCACGGCGAGTGCGGCCACTGCACCACCAGCTCCGATTGCAACGGCAACGGCAAGTGCTCGCACGGCACGTGCGGCCACTGCACCACGAGCTCCGATTGCAGGATCGGCAAGTGCTCGAGTGGCAAGTGTGGCGGCTGCACGACCAGCTCCGATTGCGACGGCAACGGCAAGTGCTCGCGCGGCACGTGCGGCCACTGCACCACCAGCTCCGACTGCAAGATCGGAAAGTGCTCGAGCGGCAGCTGCGGACGGTGCACCACCAGCTCCGATTGCCAGGGCGGCGGCCGGTGCGATCACGGCGTGTGTAGCAACTTCACGCTGTGATCGACGCGCGCGCAACCGTCTCGCGCTTCTCGACGCGCACGTTCGTTCACTCCCGGTAACACGGGCTCGTGGTTGGCGTTAGCCTCGCGCCATGCCCGCCACCCCCGCGCCGTCGTCCACCTCCGTCGACATCTCGCTGAGCGCGTTCGGCAAGGCCCGCGCGACCGTCTCCGGTACGCCGCTGTCGCCCGAGCAGCTGCGCGCGATCGATTCGTGCTGGCGCGCCAGCTGCTACCTCGCGCTCGGCATGACGTACCTGCGAGCCAACCCGCTGTTGCGCGAGCCGCTGCGTCCCGAGCACGTCAAGGATCGCCTGCTCGGACACTGGGGCACGAGTCCGGGCCTGGCGTTCTGCTACCTCCACCTGTCGCGCGCGATCCAGAAGTACGATCTCGACGCGGTGTTCATGGCCGGTCCGGGCCACGGCGCGCCCGGCGTGATCGGTCCCTGCTACCTCGAAGGCTCGTACTCCGAGATCTATCCGAGCTGTAGCGAGGACGAGGAAGGGCTGCTCGAGCTGTTCAAGCAGTTCTCGTTCCCCGGCGGCATCGGGAGCCACTGCACACCGGAGACGCCGGGCAGCATCCACGAGGGCGGCGAGCTCGGCTACGTCCTGTCGCACGCATGCGGCGCGGCGTTCGATAACCCCGACGTGATCGTGGCGGCCGTCGTCGGCGATGGCGAGTCCGAGACCGGCCCGCTCGCCACCAGCTGGCACGCCAACAAGTTCCTCAATCCGATCCGCGACGGCGCGGTGCTGCCGATCTTTCATCTCAACGGCTACAAGATCAACAACCCGACGTTGTGGGCGCGCGTGTCGCACGAGGAGCTCGAGAGCTTCCTCGTCGGGATGGGATGGAAGCCGCACTTCGTCGAGGGCTCCGATCCCGAGTCGATGCACCAGGCGATGGCCGCGACGATCGATGCGTGCATCGCGCAGATCCGAGCCGCGCAACAGCAGGCGCGCACGACCAAGCAGCCGTTCCGTCCGCGGTGGCCGATGATCGTGCTGCGTACGCCCAAGGGATGGAGCAGCCCCGCCGAGGCCGCCGGCCATCACCTCGAAGGCAGCTGGCGCGCACACCAGGTGCCACTCGCCAACGTCAAGCAGGATCCCGAGCGACTCGCGCAGCTCGAGACCTGGATGCGCGGCTATCGCCCGCACGAGCTGTTCGACGACGCCGGGCGGCTACGCAGCGAGCTGCGTGCATGGATGCCGACCGGACTGCGCCGTCTCGGCTCCAACCCGCACGCCAACGGCGGCCGCCTCAAGCGCGCGCTGCGCCTCCCCGATTTCCGCGAGTTCGCGCACCCGGTGGCGAAGTTCGGCGCCGGCGAGGCCGAGAACACGCGGCCGCTCGGCGTGTTCCTGCGCGAGGTCATGCGCGACAACATGACCAACTTCCGCGTGTTCGGTCCCGACGAGACCACGTCGAACAAGCTCGACGCGATCTACGACGTCTCCAAGAAGCTATGGCTCGAGGACTACTTCCCCGAGGACGCCGACGGTGGCGAGCTGTCTCCCGACGGCCGCGTGATCGAGATGCTCTCGGAGCACACGCTCGAGGGCATGCTCGAGGGCTATCTCCTCACCGGGCGCCACGGCTTCCTCAGCACCTACGAGTCGTTCGCGCACGTCATCGACTCGATGTTCAACCAGCACGCGAAGTGGCTGCACATCTGCAACCACCTGTCGTGGCGCGCCAAGATCGCGTCGCTCAACCTGCTGATCACCAGCACGGTGTGGCGCCAGGATCACAACGGCTTCACCCACCAGGATCCGGGTTTCCTCGACGTCGTCGTCAACAAGACCTCCGACGTCACCCGGATCTACCTGCCGCCCGACGTCAACTGCCTGCTGTCGGTCGCCGCGCACTGCTTGCGCAGCGAGGGCTACGCCAACGTGATCGTCTCCGACAAGCAGCTCCACCTGCAGTACCTCACGATCGACGAGGCGATCGCCCACTGCACCAAGGGCATCGGCATCTGGCCGCAGGCGAGCACCGACGCCGGCGAGGAGCCCGACGTCGTGATGGTGTCGGCCGGCGACATCCCGACCAAGGAAGCGCTCGCGGCCACCTGCCTGCTACGCCAGGAGTTCTCCGATCTCCGGATCCGGTTCGTCAACGTCGTCGATCTGTTCCGCCTGCAGCCCCGGACCGAGCACCCGCACGGCCTGACCGATCGCGACTTCGACTCGCTGTTCACCGTCGACAAGCCCGTGATCTTCGCGTTCCACGGCTACCCGTGGCTGATCCATCGCCTCGCCTACCGGCGCACCAACCACCACAACATCCACGTCCGCGGCTACAAGGAGAAAGGCAACATCAACACCCCGCTCGAGCTCGCGATCCAGAACCAGCTCGATCGGTTCTCGCTCGCGATGGACGTGATCGATCGGGTCGCGAAGCTCCGCACGCGTGGCGCGCACGCCAAGGAGAAGTTCCGCAACCTCCAGATCGAGTGCCAGAACTACGCGTACGAGCACGGCGTCGACCGACCCGACCAGGCGAGCTGGCGCTGGCCGCACTGAGCGACGCTCCGCGCGCCGTGACCGACCGTCACGACGCGCGCGCGCCGTGACCTACAGCTTGAGCTGCTGGATCGCCGAGCCGTACAGCTTCATCCGGTTCGCGACGTCGTCGCCGGTGTCGAGCAGGTCGACACTGACGCTCTGCGCGACCGAGATCACGCGATCGATGCGTTTGCGGAAGTCTTCGCTCTCGGTGATCGCGTTGACCTGAGGGCTGGGACCCTCGATCACCGAGAACCCCGCCATCTTCTCGTACTGGCCGAACATCGGCATGAAGACCTCGAACCGGGAGATCTTGCCCTCCTTCTTCAGGTTCGATGCCCACTGCATGAACGACGCGAACTCTTCGATTGCCGGCCGCTCGCGTCCCACGATCGGCGTGCCCCACTTGATCAAAATCCCCTTCATGCTCTTTCTCCGGTTGAGGTTTGCGCCCTCGGAGAGCAAGTCGCATTCCGGACCACCCCGCACGACTCCCGCAACAAAGCCTGCACGAGTTGCCTTCGCCCGCGACGACGCTGCATCGCTTGCGTACGTGATCGATGGTACGGGGACTCAGACCGTCGAGACCTGGGTGCGCTCGTACCGCCGGGACAGCGGGATGAACACGAGCGTCGCGATCACCGTCAGCGATGCGAAGAAGTAGAACTCCGACTGACCCTCGAACTTGTTGAGCTGGAGGATCACTCCCGCGACCAGATCGCCGAGCGAGATCACGAGGAACCAGAAGGCCATCACCGTGCTCTTGGTGCCTTCGGGTGCCTCGCCGTACGCGAACTCGAGGCCCGTGATCGAGACCAGGATCTCGGCCCACGTGATCAGCAGGTACTGGATCGTCTGCCAGGCGACGGTCGGGGGCGCCGTGCCCGCGGCGGCGTTGGTGTCGATCGCGCGCTGGAGGAGACCCGCCGCGACGAACGAGATCACCGTCAGCACCATGCCGACGATCATCTTGCGGAGCGCCGTGACGCGAAACCCGCGGCGCTGCATCCACGGATACACGAGGTACGTGAACACCGGCACGAACACGACGATGAAGAACGCGTTGAGGTTGTTGACCTGCCCGGCGGCGAGGTGGAGCCCCCACACGTCGAGGTCGCACTGACCGGCCTGGACCTCCCAGGTCGAGAACTGCTGATCGAATAGCGCCCAGAACATGAGCAGCGGCAGGAACACGATCGCGATGCGCAGGAGTCGGCGCACGGCCGCGACGCGCTCGGTCGGGCGGGTGTGTGCGCGTCCGCGCAGCATGTCGAGTGCGACCGGCAAGAACCCGTGTTCCTGGTGCCCGCGTGGCGGAACGTTGAGGTACTGCTTGCGGCCGAGCCAGAACACGAACGTCGCCAGTCCCATCGCGATGCCCGGCAGGCCGAACGCCCAGCGCAGCTCGCCGCGGTCGAGCAGGATCGGGCAGATGAACACGCCGGCGATCGAGCCGACGTTGATGCCGACGTAGAACCAGTTGAAGGCGCGCGTCAGCATGCTCTTCGCTTCGGGTGGGAACTGATCGCCGACGTACGCCGAGACGCACGGTTTGATCCCGCCCGAGCCGAGTGCGATGAACGCGCATCCCACGAGCAGTCCCGTTCCGCTCTCGGAAAATGCCAGGACCGCGTGGCCCACGCAGTAAAACAGCGACAGGTAGAGGATCGTCCGGTACTTGCCGAGGAACCGATCCGACAGCCACCCTCCCAGCAGCGGGAGGAAGTACACGGTCATCACGAAGTAGTGCTGGTATGCCTCCGCATCCGACTCGACGATGCCGAGGTACGTGATCATGAACGGGACCAGAAGGACCCGCATCCCGTAGTAGCTGAATCGCTCGCACGCCTCGGTGCCGACGATGAACAGGGCGCGTAACGGAAGGCGCCCGGCCGGCGCCTCTTGCACTGCTTCAGGCATCGCCCCGGACCCTACCGCGAGATCGTCGCCGCTCAGCGACGATCTCGGATTCAGTGGCTCACGGCGTGAACGACACCGCCGAGAAGCGGTCCAGCTGCTCGGGCAGATCCGCGTGGCGTGCCCACGAGGTGCCGTCCGACGACGAGAACACCGTGTTCAGGTAGCCGCCGTCGTTGCCGCCGATGATCCAGATCTTGCCGTCGTGCACCGCAGCGGCGGGGTTGGTCAGCACCGTCGGAAACCGCGCGCCGGTGTCGGTCCACGTCGTGCCGTCCTCCGACGTCCAGATCTGATCGCTCGGGTTGCCGCTGCCGTCGACGCCACCGATGTACCAGAGCCGATCGTGGAACACGAGGATCGCGCCGCCCGCACGGCGATCCGGTAGGTGTGCCGCCGAGGTCTCCCAGCTCGTGCCGTCGATGCTCGAGTAGATCGCGTCGCTGATCTCGCTCGAGTGATCGCCGCCGAAGTACCACAACTTGTCGTGGAACACGGCGAGCCCGCCCCAGGTGCTGACCGATGGGAGGTCTCCGACCTTTTCCCAGGCGTCGCCGTTACTGATGAACACGTCGCTGTTCGCCCAGTTCGCGATGCTGCGGCCGCCGGCATAGAAGATGTGATCGTGGAACACCACCGCCCCGCCCCAGCCGCGCTCCGCCGGGAGATCGGCGCTCGCGGTCCAGCTCCCGGTCTCGCCCGTCGTGCTTCGCAGCACGCTCGCGATGTTCGAGCCCGAATACCAGCCGCCGGTCAGATACATCGCGTCGTCGAACACGACGGTCCGCGTCTCGCCGCGACTGATCGCGAGGTTGCCGACCGTCCACGCCGAGCCGTCGGTGGTCCGGTACACCTTGTCGGTCGTGTAGCCGCCCCAGCCGCCGAGCACGAACAGCGTGCTGCCGCCGACGACCACCGAGGTGTCGGCGGTCGCGCCGTCGGCATCCGTCACGCGGACCACGGTCTCGCCGCCGTAGTTGTCGGCCACGAGCTCGCCGGTCTCCTCGTCGATGTTGCCTTCGCCCGACACGATCGAGAACGTGTAGCCGCCGGCTCCACCCGACGCGCCGATCATCGCGTGCGCGTTGACGTTGACGCCGTCGGGCGCGGTCAGGGTCAGCGGCTCGGACGCGACCCGCTCGTCGAAGCCGAGCCGGCCACACCCGACAAGCCCGGCAATACTCAGGGCGAGCCAGCTCCTCACACGGGAATCTTACTGCAGGACCCGGTCGAGGGCTGGCTCATCGTTGACGCCTACCTGACCGTCGCTGTAGGTGCGCGCACTTGCCCTCGCCGCCGCGAGACGCTTCTCGTCGGTGGCTCCTCGAGTGGCCACACGAGTTTGGTTGCGTCGGGGCGCCGAGCAGACTAGGGTGCGCGACCTTGTCGTTTCCCGCAGTACACCCCAGTTTGCTTCGCGCCCTCGCCGCGCGCTCCTATGTCGAGCCGACGTCGGTCCAGAGCGCCGTGCTCGCCGACGAGGCGCGCGACCGTGATCTGCTGGTCTCCGCCCAGACCGGATCCGGAAAGACCGTGGCCTTCGGTCTCGTGGTCGCGCAGACACTGCTCGGGGACCAGCCGCGGCTCGAGCGCGCCGGCGCACCCCGCGCGTTGATCGTCACGCCGACGCGCGAGCTCGCACTCCAGGTCGCCCGCGAGCTGTCGTGGTTGCTCGCCGAGACCGGCGCGAAGATCGCCACCTGCGTCGGGGGCATGGATCCGCGGCGCGAGCGCCAGATCCTCGGCGGCGGGGTGCACATCGTCGTCGGAACGCCCGGGCGCTCCTGCGATCACCTCGATCGCCGCGCGCTCGATCTCTCCAGCCTCGAGATGATCGTGCTCGACGAGGCCGACGAGATGCTCGACATGGGATTCCGCGAGGACCTCGAGCGTTTGCTCCAGAGCGCGCCGACCGAGCGCCGCACGTTGATGTTCTCGGCGACCATCCCCAAGGACATCGCGAGCCTCGCCAAGCGCTACCAGCAAGACGCCCTGCGGATCGCGACCGCGTCACCCGCCGATGTCCATCGCGACATCGAGTATCGCGCCGTCGAGATCGTCGCGCGCGAGCGTGACCTCGCGGTCGTCAACCTGCTGCGCTACCACGACGCCCCGGGCGCGCTGGTGTTCTGCGCGACGCGCGACGACGTCACTCACCTCGCCGCGAACCTGCGCGAGCGTGGGTTCTCCGCCGTCGCCCTGTCGGGCGAGCTGTCGCAACGCGAGCGCAACACGGCACTCCAGGCCCTGCGCGACCGCCGCGCCCGGGTCTGCGTCGCGACAGATGTCGCCGCGCGCGGCCTCGACCTGCCCGACCTCGGGCTCGTCATCCACGCCGACCTCCCACAGAACCCGCAGGTCCTGGTCCACCGCAGCGGGCGCACCGGACGCGCCGGCAAGCATGGCATCGCGATCCTGCTCGTCCCCGAGCGCGCCCGCCGGCACGCCGAGCGGATGTTCCGCACCGCCCGCGTCGATGTCTCGTGGCAGCCGCCGCCGTCGGCGCGCGACATCCACCGCCGCGATCGCGACCAGCTCGTCGGCGAGATCACCGGTCTCGTCGAAGGCGCGACCGACGACGACAAGCAGGTCGCGCAGACGCTGCTCGCCGAGGTAGATGCCGCCGATCTCGTCGCCGCACTCGTTCGCGTGCGCCGCGAAGCGCGGCCCGCCGCCGAAGAGCTCACCCCCGTGGCGGCTCATCGCCCGCGCTCACCACACGAACGACACGAACGACACGAACGACACGAACGGCGCGAGCCGCGCGAACCGCGCGCGCCGCACACGTCGCGCGCACCGTTCCCGGCCCGTGGCCCGTCGCGCGGGCGGCCCCACGTCGGCGGGGGCGAGTCGGTGTGGTTCACGATCAACGTCGGTCGCTACAAGAACGCCGATCCGAAGTGGCTCGTGCCCCTGCTGTGTCGCCGCGGGAACATCACCAAGCAGGCGATCGGCAAGATCCAGATCCAGGCGCGCGAGACGCGCGTCGAGATCGCCGCCGCGGCCGCCGCCGAGTTCGCCGCGGCCACCCATCGTCCGGATCCCAAGGATCCGAACATCCGTATCGTCCCGTCGATCGTACCGCCCGTCCGCGCCTGAGCTCGACGACCGCCGTCACGGCACGTGCGTGATGCGCAAGAGCGGTCGTCGGTCCTGTTGGCCCTCGCGACTGACGAACCGCGGTCCGTCGCTGTTGGTCGTGTGGATCACGAGGCCGCGATTCGTCGCCGGATCCGCGACCCAGCCCGCGACCGTCGCCGGGTCGAGCGTGACCGTGTACTCGGTGTTGGTCGCCGACGGCGTGAACGATCCGATCGCCGTTGCGCCGCACGACGCGGGCTTGGCGCCCTGGCTCGACCACGCCGCGCCGTTCGCTCGATCGTTCCACGTCGCCTGGGTCTCCGACCAGCTCTCGAGGAGCGGGAACACCTGGACCTGGGCGCCGGGATCGTTGGCCGTCCAGATGTGGAGCTCGACCGACTGGATCACCGTGGCGGCCGGCAGGTTCAGATCGAAGCCGAGCAACACCGCGGCCTCGTTGTCGCCATCGGCGATCAGGAACGCATCGGCGGAGTGGTTGGTCGTGACGCGCAGCGCGTCGATCCAGACGTCGGAGGTCGCGACGTGATCGGTGGTCTGGGGCGTCGCGGGTGGCGCATCGACGTCGGGTGGTGCGTCGATGCCGGCGTCGATGGCGAGCGCCGCATCGACACCGGCGGTGTCATCGCCGGGCGTCGCGGGATCGTCCGTGCCGCCGGGTGGCGTGTACGCACAGCCGGCCAGCCACAGCGCGAGCAGCGACAGACGCCCCATCATGTCCAGGATATCGCAACTCAGGAGGGTTGGGAGTAGCGATCGGGTAACCGCACCATGTGCCGCATGTGCGACATGGCGCCACGGCACCGCCGAAGCGCGACATAGCATCCGGCGGTGGCGCGATCGATCGAGGCCAAGCTCCACGCGTTGCACCGCGATCCGTCGGCCGCCGAGGTCGAGCAGGCGCTGCACGCCAAGGTGGGTGTGCTCGTCGAGGCCGCGGTCCCGCATGCGATGGCGCACGGCCTGCTCGACGAGCTCGCGCCCGCGTTCGAGCGCATGTGCGAGGACGGCGCCAAGCGCGATCCGCTGTGCCGCGCCAAGCTCGCGATCGCGAGGACCCTCCAGGAGCTCGAGCAGTGGGACGACCGCGTGTTCGCGCGCGGGGTGACCTACGAGCAGATCGAGGGCAGCTATCCCGAGCCGATCGATGCCGCGCCCGAGCTGCGCGGGCTGTGCGGGATGGCGTACGCCTACTTCGGGCAGGCCGATGCGCTCGACGTCCTCGCGACGCTGCTCGCCGATCCCGAGGTCGCCGCGCGGATCGGTGCGGTGCGTGGCCTGGGCGGCGCCGGTCGCATCGATGCCTCCGCCCTGCTCCGCTACAAGCTGCTGACCGGTGACCCCGAACCCGACGTGATCGCGACCGCGTTCGAAGCATTGCTCGGCCTGCAGGGCGAAGGCGCACGCGCGTTCGTCGAGCACTTCCTCGACGACCACGACGACATGTCCGAGCTCGCCGTGATCGCGCTCGCCACCAGCCGGTTCGACGATCTGCTGCCGCGCATCCAGGCCTGGTGCGACGGCGCGCTCGGCGAACCGCGACGGCGCGTCGGCTACGTCGCGCTCGCGCTGTTGCGCGACGACCGGGCCACCGCGCGGCTCGTCGAGGTGATCGCGACCGGTAGCCGGGCGGATGCGATCGCGGCGGGCAAGGCGCTGGCCACGTTCAAGGCCGATCCGAACATCCGCAACCAGCTCGAGGCCGCGTGCGACAGGCAGCGCGACAAGCAGGTGCGGTCCGAGCTCCAGAAGGTGCTCGCCCGATAGCGCGCGGCCGCACTACGCGCCGTGCGGTTCGGCGACCCAGTAGGACTGTTTGTGTCCGCGCGATTCGAGCTCGCGAACCAGCGCGTCTGCCTCGCATCGACTCGTCACGCGTCTGACCTCGGCGTCGTTTCCGTTGTCATCGGTGCGCATGACGACGAACGACCGTGGCGCCCGGGCGACACCGACGCCCTCTCGATCGGACCAGACCTGCATCGACTCGATCTCGATTCCGAGATGCGCGGCGACGTGCTCGAGATCGCGTTCGTTCGCATGGATCTCGAACACCGAGGGCTCGATCGCCGGATCGATCGTCTGCAGGCGCACTCCGAGATGAAAGCGCCACAGCACGACCTCGAGACCACACGAAAACCGAAGATCGTACGCATCGAACAGCCCCTGCCCGTTCGAGTCGACGTCGCGCGCCGTGGGCGGACCGAAACGAGCGTCGATCGTTGCCGCGAGCGCCTCGAAGCTCGCGAGCGGAGGAGACGTCCAGGTCTCGGCCATCCCGCCATGTGATGCCACGAGCCCGTGATCGGGTGCGATCGAGGTGAGACGACGTTCATAGCCGCGGCATTCGTGATCGGAGGTGGCCGTAGCTCCACGCGGCGGCGAGAGCGAGTCCGGCCAGGACGAGCGCGGCGAGGACCGCGCCGATCACGAGCAGGCGACGGCGGAGCAGGAGAACGCGGTTGGCGTCGGCGAGGGTGTGGAGGTCCGCGTGCAGGACCTTGCGATCGTCGTCGGTGGGCGCATGGAGGTTGGAGACCAGACTGTCGGCACCGCAGTAGTGACAGGTGGCGGACAGCGCGCCGGGCTCGACGGTGAGCGGTGCGCCGCACTCGCGGCAGCACGCCGGTCCGCCGGGACGTTCCGGAGGAGCGCTCGCGAGGGCGAGCTGGAAGTTGGTGACCGTGGCGTGGATCGAGACCGTCCACACCCACAGCGCGGTGCCGGGAATCAGCGCGGGCACGACGACGACGATGAAGATGGTCACGATCGCGAGGTGGTGGTCGTGGAGGACGACCAGACTCGACGCGATCGCGGGCAGGATCGTCACGAGCACCAGCGGCAGCACGTCGAGCCATCGCGCGGGCGGCGACGATAACCGTTCGAATAGCGGTTCGGCCTCGCGGCGGAGAGCGGCGGCCTCGAGCTGATGTGCGTGGAGCTCGCGATAGGCGGCGGGGATCTCGACGGTCGCCTGGCAGAACGGGCAATGCGCGGTCGGCGCGTCGACCAGCGGCACGCAGCCGTCGCACGCGTGGCAGCGCAGTGGCTCGAGGGTGGCGGCCTCGGCCGTCACGGTCCGTCCTCCGACTTCGGCGACGCCGGCGACTCCGGCGGCTGATCGAGCTCGAGTTGGTAACTGCAGCGACGTGCCTTCGGTGGGAGCACGACGCGATACGTGTACTTCGTGTTCGCGTGGGCCTCGAACCTCTGATGGTGCTGCTCGACGAGCGCGCCCGAGGTCATCAGGTCGCACGTCGGATCGTCGTCATCGCCGAGCGGATCGTGCGAGTAGACGAGGTGGATCGGGCCCGAGCGATCGGCGGTGATCGAGATCGTGCGCTTCGACCGGCAGTGGTGGTTGGTCTTCGTCGAATGGCGACACAGCGTGCCGGCCGCGAGCGTGTCACCGTGATGGAAGCCCGCGGCTGCGTGGGCGGCGGCGAGGCCGAGGCCGACCCCGAGGAACAGCAGATAGAAGAACACGGCCGAATCCACCGCGATGTCGTCGAGCGGATCGCGCGGCTTGTCGGCATCCGCGCCGCGCTTGCGGATGAACGGCAGGTAGCGTCGCCGGCCCTCCGGGGTCGACGGCTGGGGTCGCGAGGTGCGGTGCGGCCGAGACAGCGTGAAGTAGAAGCGCGGGATCGACGTGCCGAGCCCGAACAGGATCACGACCCACAACGCGAACGCCTCGCCGAGCACCTCCTCGCCACGAAACCTGGTGTGGCTGCCGAACGCGATACCGACGACGAGCAGGAGCGAGCCGGCGAGATCGACGATCCCGCGACCGAGGTTCTCGCCGCGCGACGTGTAGTGCGACGGGATGTGGCGAGCGAACATGCCGACCCAGCCCTGTACGAGATCGCGCGCGAAGATCGGGATCAAGAGTGCGTAGGCGGCGTAGAAGAACAGCATCTCCAGCAACACCTTGGGTGTCGCGCTGCCGAGGTGACCGCCGAACAACATCCCTCCGATCATGCTGGCCGCGATCAGGAGCAGCAGGCGGAATGGCTCGATGCCGAAGCCCTTGAGGAAGTCGATCACCGCTCGTGGCGATCATCGCACGGCGCGAGAGCGGGCGTGATCAGCCGTTGAAGAACAGCGGGATGTCGGCCGTCGCGGGCTGGCCCGACGCTCCGAACGTCAGCCCGTAGCCGACGCGCAACAGACAGTTGTTCAGCAGCGGGTTCGGTGCGTTGGTGGAGCCGCCGACGATCTTGCCGGTGCCGTCGAACTCGAGATGGAGCGTGACCTTGTACGGCGCGTCGTATGGATCGCGTGTCATCGCGCGCTTGAAGCACACCGCGAACGTCGACTGCGCCGGTGCGATGGCTCGAAGCACCACCGCGTCGGGGAGCTTGTTCGTCGGAGCGGGACGCGGCGGTGGCGGAGCGAACGGCTCTCGCACCGGCGTCGATTCGGTCTTCCGTGTCGACGCGGCGGTGGGCGGACGAGGCGGAGCGTGGCGCAGCGGTGGCGCGAGCGACTCGCTGCCCCGTGGCGATTCCAGCCGCCGTGGCGACTCGACGGATGGAGGATGCATCCGGTACGAGCTCCACCGCCACGGAACCAGCGAGAGCGCCAGCACCGATGCTCCCGCAAGCCACATCGAGCCGATGGTACAGGTTCGGCCTGACGCGCGTGGATCCTTTGCGAACTCCGGATATCGCGTCGCCGAGATCACACGGATGGGTAATCACCGATCGGTACGCGCTCGGGGAGGACCGAGGTGGTGCAAACAGTCGCCGACGCCGTCGAGAGCTCGCCCTCAGGTGAGGAGCCAGCTCGCCTGCACGATCGGGTTGCCGTAGTCGTTTTCTCCAGGCGCCCATCCACCGGTTCGAACGACCAGGTTCTCGCTCACCTGGTACTCGCCGCGTCCATGGGTGTGACCGCAAAGCACGGTCATCCGGGTCGCCGGATGCTGGAGCGCGTGGTCGCGAAGCACCTCGCCGACGGCGATACACGTGAACCACGGGAGCCAATCCGGGCTCGACTGCTTGCCGTCGTGCCAGCAGGCCTCGGCGAACGGCGGCACGTGGGTCAGCACCACGAGCTCGCGCGTCGGTTCGAGGCGCCCGAGGTGCCGCTCGAGCGTGGTCGCTTCGTCGACGCCAATGCGGCGAAGCGTCTCGACGCGATGTGCGGACGAACAGTGCAGGAGCCCTTCCAGCTCTCGAATCCACATCCAGTCGGCGAGCCGGACGGGCGACTCGAGGTTGCCGCATCGCGCATCTCCCCACCCATCGACTCCGACCAGGGCGGTCGACTCGGTGAGATGAACGGGACCGAGAGCGGGAAGCCACCGCTTCGTGGCGATGGCGCGCTCGCGAACCTCCGCGATCGAAGACCGATAGAAGTCGTGGTTGCCGAGGACGAAGTAGACCGGTGCGATCTGCGAGAGCTGTTCGACGAGCTCGAGGACGTCCTGGCTCTCGCCGGTGTCCCCGGTCACGAAGATCACCTCCGGACGTTCACCCTCGACGGTCGCGAGAAAGCGATCGAGTGCCTCGCTCTCGAGGAAGTTGAGATGCAGGTCGGTCAGCCAGGTCGCGCGCGCGCACGACGCCATGGGAGCTACTCTTCGCGCGGGTCCGGTGCCGACGTGTCCGCATCGTCGTTGCTCGATGGAAACTCGCGGATCGTGCTCCGCGCGAACTTCCAGCCTTGCTGGACGATCCACGACAGGGATCGATCGAGGCGAGCCGCCTCGTGCTGGATCTCCTTGAGCATCTCCTCGGGGAAATACAACGACTGCTTTCTCTTATCGCCGCTACTCATCTGTCACCTCTGCAAGGAAGGTAGTCCGAATCGACCGCGGTGGGTGCGCAAACACGTCGAGTCGTCCCTGGCGATGGTTTGGGTCTTGCTCGCCTTGACGTCGGGCTCGGAACGCCATCGAGCGACCTTCACACGACCGTTCGCTGCAGTTCCGCTGCGGATCCGCAAACCCGAGTCAACTCGTGCCCCGTGATAACGTCGAGCTCATGAGCTTCGATGACCTGGGGAAGAGGATGGCGGCACGTCATGCAGATGAGGGGTTGCCGCAGCCAACGACGTACTCCTCGTATGATCAGGTGCCGTTCCATCGCAAACGCTGGTTCTTCATCCTGATGGTTCTGTTTCTGACGCCCGTCGGTATCGTGCTCGCGATATCCGGCGACCTCTACATGTGGCGCGACGGTCAGGTCATGGCGTACGGCAAGCAGCAGCGCCTCTCGATCGCGCTCGTGTGGACCGCGCTGCTCGTCTTCAACATCGCGCGCATGACGTGATGCGCTCCGGTGCAGGCTCGTTCGATCACGCTCCGACGTGCCATGCGCCTCCCCGGCGGATGCGGTCGTCGCGCTAGAATCGGCGGGTGCCCCTGCGTGGACGTGGAACGCGCTACTCGTCCGCGCGTGCCGTGGTCGAGTGGACGCTTCACAACGCCTACCGTGGTCACTGGCCGGCCCGGCTCGTCCGCGCGCTCGGCCTCCAGCGTCGCGTGCGCACTCGCCATCACCGGGTCGCCACACCCCGCTGGCCCGCGGGCGCCCGGCCGCTGCGGCTCGCGTTCATGTCCGACCTGCACGCCGGCCCGACGACCCATCCGTCGCTCCTCGACGAGTCGTTCGCGACGCTGGCGAGCCTCGACGCAGACCTCGTCCTGCTCGGTGGCGACTACGTGTTTTTGCACGCCGAGTACATCGACCAGATCGAACATCGGCTCGCCGGGATCCGGCCGCCGCTCGGCGTCTACGCCGTCATGGGCAACCACGACCTGTGGGCCGACGACACGGCGATCGCGGCGGCGCTTTCGCGTGCCGGCGCGCGGGTGCTCGTCAACGAGCGGGTCGACCTGCCGGCGCCGTTCGAGCACGTCGTGCTCGCCGGGCTCGACGATCCGTGGACCGGCCTGCCACCGCCGCGTCCGATCTTCCCCGCCGACGATCGCGCGCGCATCATCCTCGCGCACGCGCCCGAGGCGATGCTTCACCTGGGCGAAGAACCGTTCGAGCTCGCCGTGTGCGGACACACGCACGGCGGTCACATCGCGTTGCCGGGCGAGATTCCGATTCTGGTGCCGGGTCCGCTGTCGCGACGCTACGCGCACGGGCGATTCGACGTCGGCGGTGACCGTACGTTGATCGTGAGCCGTGGCATCGGGGGCACCGAGATCGCGCTCCGGACGTTCGCGGATCCCGACATCCTCGTCGTCGAGCTCGGCGCGCCGCGCGCGTAGCCAACGGCGGTTGCGTCACGTCCGGCATCCGGACACCGCTCCGGACGCAACCGTCTCGATCGCGGGGCGATGACGGCCGCATGAAGCTACACGTCATGTACGACCACACCACGGGTGACACCCTCGTCGTCGGGGCCACGCGCCGGTACACGGCCGCCGAATACGCCGCCGCACGTCGCGACGCAGAGCGCGGTGACAAGACCGCGATCGCGATGCTCGACGACATGCGCGAGGGCGGGCAGGTCGATCCGGAGCACGTGATCGATAACTGTCCCGAGTGCCAGGCCGAGCTCGCGCGGGGAGAACGACCGCTGATCGGTCCGAGCAAGCCGAAGCGGTGGCCGAATCGCCCGCGGTGGCGAACGATGAAGAAACGACGCCGCGGCCCGTAACGCTCGGCTCGTCGCGACGTCGGGATCCGGCCTCTCGTCGTCGGCTCGGTACCCCACTGGGTCATCTCCTCCCGAGCCTCGTCGGCGCACGTCTTGTCGAACGGGCCGTCGACATGCCGCGGCGGCCAAAACGCGCACGGTCTGCACGAGGAGGCTTGGCAGGCGAGATGCACCGACACGAGGGATGGGCTTTCTGCGCAGGCTCGGTCACGCAGTCACGCGCGACGCGATCGACGATGTCGGCGCGATGATGGCGTTCTACGCGATCCTCGCGGTGTTTCCGCTGCTGTTCTGCGTGACCACCGTCGCCGCACTGGTGTTGCCGACGCACGCGCTGGCAGAGGGTGCGCGACTCGCGCTCGCCCCCGCTCCGGGCATCACGGGCGATCTGATCGAGTCACAGGTCGCCGCGGTGTCCAGCCACGCGCACGCGGGCTTTGCCTTCGGCACGGTGCTCCTCGCGGTGTGGGGCGCGTCGCGCGGGGCGTCGGGAGTGATGCTCGCGCTCAACAAGCTGTTCGGGAGGGTCGAGACGCGATCCTGGATTCATCGCCAGGTGATCGCGGTGGCACTCACGGTGGGGCTGGCCTTCTTGCTCGCGCTCGTGCTCGGTCTGATCGTGGCCGGACCGATCCTCGGCCGCATCATCGCGCACTGGCTCGAGCTCGGCAGCGCCTTCGAGATCGGCTGGACGATCGCCCGTTGGCTCGTGGCCGGGCTGCTCCTGCTGGTCGTGTGGGCCCTCGCCTACCGGTTCTTGCCCGACACCGACGCGCCGTTCCGGATCTTCACGCCCGGTGCGGCCGTGAGCGTCGCCCTGTGGCTGGCGATCAGCCGGCTGTTCGGGGTCTATCTCGACCACTTCGGCAGCTACTCGCCGATCTATGGCGCGCTCGGTGGCGCCGTGATCTTCCTGACCTGGCTGTGGCTCTCCAGCATGTCGTTGCTGCTCGGCGCGGAGATCAACGTGGTACTCGCCGAGGTCCGAACCGCGCCACCGACGCCCGCGAACGCCACGAACGCGCCCGGTCACCACCTCGGCGCAACGGCTGCGGAGGGCGACGCGTCACCGGGAACGTGAGCCGATGTCGGGTGCCGGATCCGTGGCGAATCACCTCGTGGGGTGACCACAGCCAGCTCCCGGCGATGTCACCGTCGATCATCGAATCGGCCGGCCTCGCGTAGCGTTCGCCGGGTCGGTCGGGCAACGTCGATCCGTGGCAGAAACCCTCTACGACACTCTCGGCGTTGCGAAGGCCGCGAGCGCGGATGCGATTCGCAAGGCGTACCGCAAGCTCGCGCGTCGTCACCACCCCGATGTCAATCCGGGCGACAAAAAGGCAGAAGACGCGTTCAAGAAGATCTCGGCGGCCTACGAGGTGCTCTCGGATCCCAAGAAGCGCGCGGCGTACGACGAGTTCGGCGAGGCATCGCTCGCGGGAGGGTTCGATCCCGACAAGGCGCGCGCGTACACGCAATGGCAGGACACCCGGCAACGACGCACGAGCACGTTCGACGAAGGCCCCGTCGAGTTCGACTTCTCGGATCTGTTCGGACGAGCCCGCGGACCGACCCGAGGACCGGACCTCCACGCCACGGTGCAGATGGAGCTTCGGCAGGCGATCGAAGGTGCGGAGGTCTCGCTCGAGCTACCGGGTCGGGGCACCGTCCGGGTGCGGATTCCGCCCGGTGCAGACGACGGCTCGATCATCCGGATCGATGGAAAGGGGGCACCGGGCGCGCGCGGTGGTCCACCCGGCGATCTGGTGATCGAGACCAGGGTGCGTCCGCACCCGCGCCTCCGTCGCGACGGACTCGATCTCTATCTCACGTTGCCGGTCACGCTCGACGAGGCCTACAACGGTGGAAGCGTCGAGGTGCCGACGTTCGACGGCCCGGTGATCCTCAAGGTGCCGGCGCGATCCCAGACCGGCACCAAGCTGCGCCTGCGCGGCAAGGGGATCACGCGCAAGGACAAGCACGGCGATCTCTATGCCGTGCTCGAGGTCCGCATGCCGGATCGAGACGACGAAGCACTCGCGACCGCGTTGCGCGCGAGTGCGCAGAGCTACAGCACACCGATCCGAGAGGAGTTGAAGCTATGACGACCCGCTTCACCTACCAGCAGCTGGTCGAGCTCGTCGAGGGCGATCACGAGCTGATCACCCGACTGATCGAAGAAGGCGAGATCGAGCAGCGTGACGATGGCGTGGCCGTGGTCGATGTCGACCGCGTCCTGATCGCACGCACGTTGGTGCGCGAGCTCGAGATCGACTGGCCCGGCGTCGACGTGATCCTCCGGCTGCTCTCCGAGCTCGCCCGCGCCCGGCAACGCATCGCCGAGCTCGAGAGCGCAGACGACACGAAGTAGCCTCGCCATCGGAGATCTAGCCGGCGATCAGCGTCTGGAACGCAGGCAGTCCGCGAGCCTGGCGAGGTTCGGATCGGTCGCGATCCAGTCTTTCACGGGCAGGTAACCGTGTCGGCGTCCGTGGTCCCGACCGTGGTCGACGAGCCCGGTGCGATCAGCGGTTTCGCGATCACCGTCACGGTGACCGGAGAAGGGAGCGGATCGGGGAACTCGATCGCGAGGCTGTGGAAGACCCGCTGTGAAAGGTCCGGCTGCCCGGCCTCACGCTCGCAGCCCTGATCGAGGCCGCTGGTGCCGGTGTTCGACCACGACCCGCAGTTGTAGATGTCGCTGCGATTGACCGGATCCGCGGTGGTCGGGAACTGGAACTCGCCGATGAACGCCTGCCCGGCCTGGAGCGTGACCGCGTACTGGACATCGAACATGAAGCCGGTGCCATCCGGACCGAGCCGGCTGCAGTCGATGCTCGCGACGACGGCCGAGGGCTCGCTGCTGATCGTGGTGCCGCCACCACACGCAGCCAGCGAGACGAGCACGAGGGCGAACCAGCGCATTCCCGACGCTAGCACGCCCCGGATCTCGTGAACGAACCAGCGAGGCCGTTGGTGCGCGAGCTCGAGATCGACGGGCCCGCGTCGACGTGACCTTCTGGCTGTTATCCGAGCTCGCCCGCGCCCGGCAACGCATTGCCGAGCTCGAGAGCCTACCGGGGTCGGTCGATCTCGGGTGCAAGCGCCACCCTGCGGCCAAACGCCTCGATCTCGGACGGCGCTCCGTCGGCGAGCGTGACGATGAACTCGGTCGTATCGGGATCGCTGTCGTCATCGATGTACCGGGTCTTCTTGGTCGAGCGCAGTACGAGCCGATCCGGAGCCGAGGTGACGTGGCCTTCGTAGATGTTCCAGGTGCGAACGAACGGCTCGGACTCGTCGAACACCCACACCGTGAACCTCCCGTCGTCCTCGAGCTCGAGTGCGAGGTAGCCCTTCGGGGTGCGATAGCGAGTCACGATCTCGACACTAGCAG
>CAVYYE010000005.1:0-791769 GCA_963772655.1 uncultured delta proteobacterium | reverse complement strand
CGACCGATCGACGCGTCGCTCATGGCTGCCTCCGATCCCGAAGATCGCGCACACCCCAGCCGGCGTCCTGCAGGGCGGCGCGGATCTGGGTCATCCGCACACCGCCGAGCCGCGACTTGCCCGCGGCGAGCTCGCCATAGGCGCGTCCCATGTCCTTGACGATGGGCAGCTTGCTCCGCCGGCACGTGACGGCGTAGGTCGCGCACGCCTCGGGGGGGCCGAAGAAGTAGGCACGCGACAGCTCGTAGAACGCTTCCCAGGCATCGAGCGGAGGGCGCGCGGGAGGCGCGTTGCGAGTGCGATGATCGGTGAGCCCGAACAGCTCCTCGAACAGATCGAGATCGAGATCGTCGTCGGTGCCGACCAATAGCGACACGAACGGCACGACCTTCAGGTAGCGCAGCCGCGTGGCGTGCTCGCGACCGTACTGGACGGCATCGAGCACGGCCCCCACTCCACCCTTCTGCAGTCGAGCGGCGACCGCCTCGAGCGAGGTACCGGCGAAGAACAGCTCGCTCGCACCGATGTCGAACAGCGCGTCCTCGGGCAACAGCACGACGGGATTGCTCCCGGAGAGCCCGACGAACAGCGCGTCGCTACGCGAGAGCTGGAGCACCGGCACCATCGGAACCACGAGCTGCAGGAGGCCGAAGCCGTTGGTGAAGTGACCGCGGTCGTAGCGCACGGCCGCCTCGAACGGTCGGTCACCGTCGGGCGCGAGGATGTCCTTGGCGCCGTACATCTCCCAGCACGTCGACAGGTCGGTGGTGTCACCGGACTCGAAGTTCTCCGTCTTGTGGTTGTCGACGGTACGCAGCAGCGCGCGGAGGTCCGGCGGCAACGCGAAGCCGTGCAGTCGCGCGATCCGTTTCGCCGCGGTCGTGGCATGCGTGCGTCGCGGCGCCTCCCGCTGGACGCGCGCGAGTAGCGCCTCGAGCTGTTTGCCCATCCCGAGACGATCTCACGACATCGCCGCCGCGGCATTTCGGCCGGCTCGCGATCAGAACGCGTAGCCGAGGCTGAGCTCGCCGTCGAAGCCGACCGGCAGGAACGACAGGATGTCGTTCATCAGCTTCTCGGCCTGCTTGGCCTCCATGGTGTTTTCCTTGGCGGTCGCGACGTGGTGGCCCCACCCGGCACCGATGCGGAACGTGACGTTGAGTGCCGGCGTGAGCGTCCAGCGCTTGCCGATGTTGGCGGTGATCGTGGTGCTGCGGACGGACATGTCGTGGGTCATGCCGTTCTCGGTCACGCTGCCGGTGCCGAACCGCTGCGCGGCCATGACGCCGAGGAAGCCGCTGTTCTGGTGACCGCGCCAGTGCCAGCGATAGCCGACGCCACCACCGAACTGGAGCGAGCTGCCGTCGTCGTTGGCCGCGCGCGAACCGATGCCCTCGACGATCAGGCCGTGCGAACCGTTGAACAGGTGCTCGTACGTCAGGGCGTAGTCGCCGACGAGCACGCCGAGCGGGCTGATGTTGACGGTGTTGGACGGTTCTTCGGCCTTGGCGGTGACGCCGACACCATCGTCGGCGGCGGCAACGGCCGGCAGGAGGCAGGCAGCGAACAACGTTCCGAGTGCGATCGTGGTCTTCATCGTGTGTGTCCTTGATCTGAGTTGTGCGACGCCGCCCGAGATGCACGCACGAGACCACACGGATCCGACGGCGTTTGTCGGATCGATTCGAGACAGCTCCGGCAAGGTCTGACGCGATACCCGAACGCGGTGTGAATCGAGAGCCACACGCGTGGCGATCGCGCGGCGGATCTCCGTGACGCGAACGTCGTTCGGGGATCAGCGGTCCGGGCGACGGAGACGCGGAGCACCGGCACCACTACCCCATCCGTACCCACTCGCCGGCCCCGATCGCGCCGATCGCTCCACGTATTGCGGCGACCCCCGCCGCCGTCTTGAAGGAGAGCCGTCGATGGTAGGAGCTCGTGCTTTGTTCGTTGTCGTCTTGATCGCCGCTGGATGCGGTGACAACCACACGCCGGAAGGTTCGACCCGGCCGACTCCGGCGTCATCGTCGGTGGGAGGATCTCAGGTGTCGCACAGCAAGTCGTTCATGCTCGTCACCAACGTGTCGCCGGTCGACCAGCGGATCGCGTCGAGCCGGCACCACACCCTCCAGCCCGCGATGGAGGGACTGTGATGCGCCGGCTTCGCTCCATGGTCGCGCTGGGTGCGCTCGCACTCGGCGTCGTCGCTGGCGTGGCGGGCGACGCCCGTGCCGAGGTTCCGTTGCTGCTCTCGCATCAGGGACGCTTGTTCGACTCCGGAGGCTATCCGGTCGAAGGCCAGGTCGACGTCAAGTACGCACTCTTCAAGTCGGCGACCGGCGGTGAGTCCGTGTGGTCCGAGCCCGAATCGGTGGAGGCCTCCGATGGGTTCTTCTCGTCGGTGCTGGGCGATGCCACGACGCTGACTCCCGACATGTTCACCAGCGGGCCGCTCTACCTCGGCGTGACGATCAACGGCGAGGAGCTGTTGCCGCGCACCCAGCTGGTCAGCGTGCCGTACGCGGTGATCGCCCACGATGTCGTCGGAGACATTCACCCGCGCAGCGTGACCATCGGCGATCGCGAGGTCATCGACGAGGACGGACGATGGCTCGGCGATCCGACGGGGTTGACGGGACCGCAGGGTCCGCAGGGCGACACGGGACGCGCAAGGCCCACAAGGACCGCAGGGTCTGCAGGGACCGCAAGGTCCGGCCGGCCTCGACGGCGCCGTCGGTGCGACGGGTCCACAGGGTCCACAGGGCGATACGGGGCCGCAAGGTCCCGCGGGTGCCGACGGTGCCACGGGTGCACCAGGCGCGACCGGTCTCGCGTGCTGGGACGCCAACGAGAACCGCACGTGCGATCTCGCGACGGAGGATCTCGATTCGTCGGGCGCGTGCGACGTGGCGGATTGCGTGGGTGCCCAGGGTCCGGCAGGTCCGCAGGGCCCGGCGGGTGCGGCCGGTGCGATCGGTCCGATGGGTCCCGCCGGTCCGCAGGGTCCCGCCGGCACCAACGGCAACGACGGCCTCGACGGCGCGACCGGTCCGATGGGTCCCGCCGGTCCGCAGGGTCCCGCCGGCACCAACGGCCTCGACGGTGCCACCGGTCCGATCGGTCCCGCCGGTCCGCAGGGTCCCGCCGGCACCAACGGCAACGATGGTCTCGACGGCGCCACCGGTCCGATGGGTCCGATGGGCCCGCAGGGTCCGCAAGGTCCCGCCGGCAACGATGGTCTCGACGGCGCCACCGGTCCGATGGGTCCGCAGGGTCCCGCCGGCAACGACGGTCTCGACGGCGCCACCGGTCCGATGGGTCCGCAGGGCCCGCAGGGTCCCGCCGGCACCAACGGCAACGACGGTCTCGACGGTGCCACCGGTCCGATGGGTCCGCAGGGTCCCGCCGGCAACGACGGCATCGACGGTCTCGACGGTGCCACCGGTCCGAGGGTCCGCAGGGTCCGCAGGGTCCCGCGGGTCCCGCCGGCGGCACCGCGCTCGTGGATGCCAACGGCGTGACCCTCGGCAGCGTGCTCAGCGTCGGTACGAACCTCAGCGGCGTCGGCTACACGCCCGTTCACTCCGCGTTCGTGACGATCAAGACGTCGACCGGCCACATCGTGTCGATCGGTCTCGACGGGCTCGTCGTGTTCGGCCAGACCTACTGGAACGGTGGCAGCTGCGGTGCGGGACAGGCCATCCTCAACACCGGTACCAGCTCCGCATCGCGCAAGGGCTTCTGCAAGCTCGTCGTGCGCACCACGGCCGGCCTGTACACGACGGGTGCCTCCGGCTGCGACGCCAACGGACTGGTCGACTCGGTGCAGCTCGTCGGCGTCACCAACATCGAGTCGACCGGCAACTGCTCGTCGAGCAGCTCGTCGAACTTCGGCTTCCCGCTGACGCCGGTGACGAACACGGATATCGGACTGCCCGCCACCATCGGCCTTCCACTGTCGTACTGAGGTCGTGATGAAGCTCCGCCTGCTCGTTCTGGGATTTCTCGTTCCGCTCGCCGGTGGATGTCGCGATCGCGCGGCACCTCCGAGCAGCCACGCCGCGCCGGCTCCCACGTCGGCGCGGTCTGCCGCGGCGGCACCGAGCCTTGCCGTCGACACCGAGTTCGACAACCTGGACACGGCGCCTCCCGCGGCGCACGACCGACTGGTGAGCATCGCCCAGGCGATCGAGCACGACCGGAAAGGCGCGTTCCTCGAGGCGGTGTCGACCGGCGGATTTGCCGTCGGGTCGCTCGCGCTCGATGCAGGACAGGTCGAAACGGAGCTCGCCGGTCGGTCGGTCGCCGAGCTCACCCAGCTGTCGTGCACCGGTGGATGTCGCTGGCACGTCGCGAACGTCGCCCCGACACGCATGGAGCTGGTGGCCCTCGACGACCACGGCGCCCTCGGCGCGCTCACGCTGATGCACGAGGACGACGGCTCGTGGGGCGTGCTGTCGGCTCGCCGGATGTAGCGACCGGCGGTCGCGCGACGGCGCGGCGACCACGCGTGTCGATCGCTCAGCCGCGCGGACGATCGGCCGCGCACTCCGCGGCACGCGCCCGCATCAGATCCTGCTCGCGTTCGTTGGTCGCGAGCTCCGCGGCGCGCAGGAATTCCGCGCGCGCCTCGTCGCGACGGTCGAGCTTGACCAGCAGGTCGCCGCGCACGGCCGGCAGCAGGTGGTAGCGCGCGAGCGCGGGCATCTCGCCGAGCGCGTCGACCAGCGAAAGCGCCTCGGCGGGTCCGTAGGCCATCGCCACCGCGACCGCGCGGTTGAGCTCGACGACCGGCGAGCCGGTGACCTCGACGAGCGCGTCGTAGATCGCGACGATGCGCGCCCAGTCGGTGTCGTCGGCGCGACGGGCACGCGCATGACACGCGGCGATCGCGGCCTGCAGCGTGTAGAGGCCGAGCGGCCGGCCGCGCGACTGCACGAGCGTCTCGGCACGCGCGAGCGCGTCGAGGCCACGATGGATCAGTAGCTGATCCCACCGCGCGCGATCCTGATCGAGCAGGAGGATCGGCTCGCCGCTCGGCGTCACCCGCGCGCGCAGCCGCGAGGCCTGGAGCTCGACGAGCGCGCACAGGCCGTGGACCTCGGGATCGTCGGGCACGAGCTGGGCGAGGATGCGCGCGAGCCGGGTGGCCTCCTCGCACAGCGCGGGCCGCATCCAGTGGTCGCCCGACGTCGCGGTGTAGCCCTCGTTGAAGATCAGGTAGACGACCTCGAACACCGAGGTCAGGCGCGCGGTGAGATCGTCGCCGCGTGGCACCTCGTAGGGGACCTTGGCCTCCGCGAGCGTTCGCTTGGCGCGCACGATGCGCTGGGCGATCGTCGGCTCGGCGACGAGGAACGCCCGCGCGATCTCGTCGGTGGTGAGGCCGGCGACGAGCCGCAGCGTGAGTGCGGCCCGCGCCTCGCGCGACAGCACGGGATGGCACGCGACGAGGATGAGGCGCAGGACATCGTCGGGCACGACGTCGTCGATCGCCGCCTCGACATCGGGACGCGCGGGTGCGGGCGCGGCGGACTCGAGGGCATCGTGCTTGCGGTCCTGCATGCGACGGCGGCGCAGCTGATCGATCGCGCGGTTCTTGGCGGTGGCGACGAGCCACGCACCGGGGTTGTCGGGAATGCCGGTCTCGGGCCACCGCTCGATCGCGGTGACGAGCGCTTCCTGTGCGAGATCCTCGGCGAGTCCGACGTCGCGCACGATGCGCACGAGCGCACCGATGACACGGGCGGATTCGATCCGCCACACGGCATCGATCGCGGCGGCGGTGGCCGAGGGATCACTCACGACCGGCTCACGAACGCTTGTCGAGCGAAGCGCGCATCCGCTCCTCTTTCGCGCGCAACTCGGGCGTGAGCACCTCGCCGAAGTCCTCGAACTCGAACACCGGACGGATCGTGACCTCGGTGCCACCATCGAACGGCGCCCGCTTCAGCCACTCGACGGCCTCGTCCATCGACCTGACCTGCCACAGCCAGTAGCCCGCGACGAGCTCCTTGGTCTCGGCGAACGGACCGTCGATGACGGTGCGCTGCTTGCCCTCGAAGCGAATCCGCTTGGCCTTCGACGTCGGCGTGAGGCCTTCACCCGCGAGCATGACGCCCGCCTTCACGAGCTCCTCGTTGTACGAGGTCATCTTTGCGAGCAGATCGGAGTCGGGCATCTTGCCGGCTTCACTGTCGGCATTGCCGGGAACGAATACGATGACGCGCATTGGGATTTCCTTTGGACGATCAGAGGACGGGGTCGAACATCGGACGCACTTCGGACTCGCCTTCGAACGCGGGCCAGTGGACGCGATGCAGCTCCATGAACTCGGTGGCGTAGCGGATCGCATCGGCCCTGGTCGGGGCCTCGAAGATCGCCCAGCCTCCGATCACTTCTTTGGCCTCCGCGAACGGCCCGTCGGTGACGGTGATCTTGCCCTTCGCGAGCCGGATGCGAACGCCCTCCTTGCTGTGCTGGAGTCCGCCGGTGTCGACGAGGCTACCCTCGGCACGCGACTTCGCGACGAACACTTCCATCGCCTGCATCAGCGCGGGCGGCGGCGGAGTATCCCGGAACGACTCGGGGTGACGGATGAATGCGAGGTATTTCATGTCTGTCTCCTGGGAATTCGACGAGGCGACGAACGAGGCCCGACAGAATCGACAGCGGTCACGAAGTTTCTCGCGTGCCCGAGAAAGGGCAAGCACATCAGCCGACTAGCACCGGCGGTACCTCGGGTGAAGCGGGAAAGCTTCGACGTGACCCGCCGGGTTCCCGACCGTGGACCCCTGACGTTGTCGGGACATCGAGAGATCGCTGTCGACCACGAGGCCACCTCTGCATGACGAAACGTCCACGCCTGGATCGCCTCGAACGGGACCGTTACGTCGCTCCCGATCCCGCCATCGTGATGGCAGGCCAGCCGTGACCGCGCGATCGATCGATCGATGGAGCTAGGCGGAGAGTCGCGGTGGAGCACGCATCGTGGAACGCTGCGCTGCCGCGACGGTCATCTCGAACTCCGAGATCGAGGCCGGCTTCAGCATGTAGCGGTCGAAACCTACGGCGATCGCGGAGTCGCGATGCGCCGCATCCGCGAACCCGCTGAGCGCCGTGAGATAGATCGTCGACCCGCGCATCGCACGTAGCATCCGCGCGACTTCGTACCCACTGATATCTGGCAGCCGAAGATCGAGGATCGCGAGGTCGAACTCGATCGCGCGTGACAACGCGAGCGCCTCCATCCCGTCATTCGCGATTCGACACCGATGGCCGAGCAGTGCGAAGACTTCTCCCATCATCTCCGCAGCATCGCGATCGTCTTCGACGACGAGCACGTCCTGCGGTTGGTGGTGGTCGAACCTCGTCACCCGTTCACATTCTCCAGACTCCGTGTTCGCACGGAGTGGATGCGATGCACAACCGCGAAGATGGTTTGCGCGTCGCGATCGCTGCACCGTCGATTCTTTGGTGACCGCGGTTTCAGTTCTCCGTGTGAGAGAAACCCGAGCGACGAAACGACTGCGTCTCGGAAGGGATGGCCGAGAAAGAGAGCTTCGGAGCCGTACGTGAATGACGTAGGCGACTGGCGCGACGGATGCACGGATCTCGCAGCATGCGTGCAGGCGAGCTGTGCATTCGTGACGTCGTGACCGCGCATGAAGACGAGTCGGCCCTCGTGGCCGCACGTCGAATGACGCAGCTCCACGTCGGCGATCTCGTGGTCGTCCAGCCGCGGCCGTTCGGCCCACCCCTGCCGATCGGGATGGTGACCGATCGCGATCTGGTGGTGCAGGTGATGGCGCGCGGTCGTGCGCCATCGACCACGAAGGTGCGCGAGATCATGCATCACGAGGTCGTCACCGTGACCGAGGAAGAAGACATCGAGGCCGCGGCGGCCCGGATGCGCGCGCACGCCGTTCGCCGCTTGCCGGTGGTCGATCGCAACGGCGCCCTGCAGGGAGTTCTGAGCCTCGACGACGTGATCGGCTGGCTGGGCGAACAACTCCAGACCGCGACCGAGCTGCTCGAGAAGCAAAGCGGCGGGCCGCGCATCCATGCGTACGCGACGTGAAGACCATCGAGAGGTGACCGTGAGCGAGAGATCAGACGATTGGGATGTTGTCGACCAGGCGAGCCTCGAGTCGTTTCCGGCGAGCGATCCGCCCGGCTGGGGCTCGTCGCACGCGAGCACGACGGAGCCCGAAGCGTCCGAAACGCCCGCAGAAGAGCGGCCGGTCACGCATCACGACAAGCCTGCGGCGCTCGCATGGATCGTACGATGGCTGTCTCGCCTCTCGGGATCTCGCACGCGCACCACGCGGCGCGAGCATTGACCTCTCACGGCTCGAGGTGACGCGTCGCGTGACGGCGGTCTCGTCATGACCGGGAGTCCGCACGCTGTTCTGCCCGTCGAGAAAATCGGCGATGGGATTGCGCGAATCCCGCTCGCGACGTCGGCGAGACATGTGTCGGACATCGTGGCGTAGCATCTGCACCCGCCAACGAACCATGAGCTCGCAGGTCGATGTCTCGTTTTGCGGTGTTCCCGCGAATCCGTTCGTCGAGGCGTCGATTCATCGTTGGGTCGCGCGACTCGAAGACCGGCAGATCGAAGTTGAACGCGCGCTGATCATTCTCGAACCTTCCGGCCGTCATCGCACGCTGGTGTCGGTCACGCTGTTGCTCGCGAATGGCGTCGTACAGACCACCGCGAAGGTGCACGCCGATGCCTACCTCGGCATCGCCAACGCGTTTCGCGACGCGAGACGACAGCTCCGCTCCGACTGAAAACATCCAGCGCTGGAAACTTCGCGGGGACCTGCACTCACCCGCCGACGAACAGCTGCGGGATCACGAGGTGAGCGGCCGAGTGGCCTGCGACGATCGCCGACGGGCTCGCCAACCACACGACGCTCATGAAGCAGCCGGGCATCGCGAACCGCGTGAGGAAGAACCGCGCGGAGAACGCTGGCTCTCCCGGCAGGTGCCAGACCGCGAAGAACAGCGCCGTCACCACGATCGCGATCGGGCCGGCCGCACGCGTGCGCGATCGCAGCGCGAAGTAGATCGCCGGCATCACGATCAGGCGGCACACGACCTCCTCGCCGTAGCCGGCGGTCATGCCGAGCCCGAGCCCGGGTGCCGCACTCTCCTCGGGTGGAATCCACGACGGCAGCACCGACCCGACGGCGAGGCGCAACGCGAGCGCACCGACGATGGCGACGCCCGCACCGATCAACGCATCGCGAAGCGACTCGCGCACCACGTCGCGCGCGGGGCGAGCGATCCGCCACCACACCGCCGCCGCGACGAGCCCGGCGATCGGGAACGCGTACATCGACAGCGCGTGCGGCGCGAGCACGAGGATCGGATCGGCGGCGGCCCACTCGGACGCGGTGGGAGGCGCGACGAGGTGCAAGACGATCGCGTAGACGGCGAACGGCACCCCGACGAGCGCGGCCATCGCGACGTGTGCGGGTTCGGGGCCTCGTCGCGGATCCCGCATGTCACTTTCCACGCGGCGCGCGCTTGGGAATCACGCGCTTGGCACCACGGGCGAACGGATCGTCGGCGGGCGCATAGCTATACGCGAACGGTCGCGGATCGCGACGCGGCCACAGATTGGTGAACGTGTCGCCGCGCGTCGAGCGATACGCGATCCGCAGGCGACGCTCGACGGCGTTGGTGCCGAGGTACTTGCGGAACGCGCGATGCGCGGCCTCCGGATAGGGCGTGTAGACGAAGAAGTTGATCGTGCCGCTGCCGATGTCATGACCGTCGACGGTGCAGGTCCTCGGCATCGAGGCGATCAGGCGATCCTCGAACGCGACGAGCGCGTCGTGGGTCGAAAAGAAGTCCGACGGAAACTGGATCACCAGCTGGAACACCGCGGCCCCAGCGTATCGCGAATGCGCGCTACCAACGGTCAGACCGCGGCTCGACCCGAGCCAACCTCGCGTCGACACGTCGCTGCCGTCCGGACATCACCACTGGAAGCGAAAGCCGCCCATGATCGAGTTGTCCGGCTTGCCATCCTTGGTGCCGACCTGACCGCGGCCGAACACCGACCACTGCTTCGAGATCCGGTGGCGAACCTCGGCACCGACGCCGTACTTGTTGTTCGACGGCTCGCCGTAGCCGTAGATGTCGACGCTGCCGTGCCCGGGCTTGTTGTCCGCGGCACGCTTGGCGACCGAGGTCGGGTCCGGCGAAGACGAGGCTCCACCGACGACGCGATCGAGCTCGACCAGCGACAGGGTTAAAGGTTGCGGGTGGGGGCCGACCAGGTGAGAGGTCGTGTTGGACATGTGACGACGAGGAGCAACCCGAGGGCCAAGCGCGGCGAGATGCCGACGCGAACAACTGCAACGGGTTAACCGCCGATGTCTACCGCGGGAGATACCCCCGAGGGGCAAACGCCCGGACGGCGATCGGCTACTCGAGCGGCCGGTATATGGTCGGCGCGTGAGCTGGCGCATCGAGCAAGCGAAGACCGGGCGATCGACGTGTCGCGTGTGCGGCAAGCAGATCGCGAAGGGCGAACACCGGTTCGGCAACGACGACCTCAACGCGACCTGGTACCACCTCGCGTGCGCCCCCCAGGGCAAGCCGCGCGCGTTCAAGCCGTTCGCCGAGGAGGCCGCCGCGCTGATGGCCAAGGCCCCGCCCGCCGCCAAGCCCGCGAAGCAAGCCTTGCCGCGCGATCCCGAGCTCGAGGCTCGCCTGCTCGCGAACCCCGACGATCGCGAGGCCCGCGCGGTGTTCGCGGACTGGCTCCAGGGCCAGGGCAATCCGTGGGGCGAGCTGATCGCGTTTTCCCGCGCCCGCAAGACCAAGGACGCCAAGCGCATCTTGAAGGAGCACGCCGACACGCTGATGGGTGGCTACGGCGCGCGACTGTTCGAATGGAAGCGAGGCTTCATCGACGCGATCACGCTCGACAAGGTCAAGCCGAAGCACGCGGGCCCGACCCTCGAGGGCATGTTCGCCCTTCCGACGACGCTCCTCGTTCGCGAGCTCCGGTTACCGATGCAGCTGACCGAGGACCTCGCCCGCACGGTCTCGAAGCTGGTACCGAGGAGCTTGCGGACGTTGTTCTGCTGGTTCGATCACGGTCTGTCCGAGCTCGACATCCCGTGGCTCGAGCACCTGCGAATGTTCTCGATCGCCGACGTCGAGCTCGACGCTCGCAAGCTCGCGCCGTGGCTGTCGGCCGAGAAGCTCCCGAAGCTGCGCCGCCTCGAGATCATGGACAAGCCGGTGCCGGCCGCCGTGATCGCCGCGCTCCTCGATTTCGAAGCTGGTGAAGCAGCTCGACGGGCTCGCGCTGGAAGGCGGCGTGCTCGACGAGGCGGGTGCCGAGCTGATCCTGAAGCGCCGCGACGCGATCGCGCACATCCCGCACCTGTCGATGCGGGCTCCGACGACGCGGCTGACACTGGCGTTCGACGAGGCGTTCGACGCCCGCTTCGAGGCGTGGGTCGAACAGGAGGAACGCGAGGCCGAGCGCGTCGATTAGAGGCCCAGGTCCGCCTCGACGTCGAAGCCGCAGATCGTGCCGCTGTAGTGCACGCTGCCGGTCGCCGAGACCACCATCTCGTAGTCGAACGTGCAGCTGAAGCTGCCCACGTCGCCGGTGAAGTCGAGCGTGCCTTGCCACGCGTCGGTGACACCCGCCGCGTCGACGGTCTCGTTCCAGTGCAGCACGCCGTCGAGCACGCCCTCGTCTTCCGTGCACGCGTCGAACCCGGCGTCGACGTCGAACTGCGTACCGGCCCCCGACTCGAAGCTACCGGTCAGCGACACGTCGCCACCGAGCGAGCACGGCGAGCTGATGTCGATGTCGGTGCCGACCAGCGACGCGACCGGACTACCGATCGCGTTCGAGGCGGCGTTCATGCTGGCCGATACCGCCGAGAACGCCTGGATCGCATCCTGGCGCGAGGCGGTGTCGTTCGACGCCGGGTCGTTCGACGTCGTGCAGGCGGTGAGAGCGAGGCCGAGAAGCGAGGCGGAAACGAGGATGGTCTTGGGCATGGAACTACCCTGCACCACAGGTGCGCCATCCTCCGATATCAGGCCGATATCACGCCGAACCGAACCCGTGATCGCGCACGGTTACGAGCTCACCAGCGAACGTCGAGCGCGGCGGGCGAGAGCGTGTCGAGCGCGTCGACGAACGCCGCCAGCGACGGTCGATCATCGAGCTCTGCCGCGAGGCCACGCTCGAGCAACACGCGCAGTGCGGGCGGGCCGCGCAACGGCTGGTGCTCGGCGGTCTCGTTGCCCCAGGTCTGGTTCAGCGGATACACGCCCATCGTCCACTCGGCGATCATCACGGCGAGCGTGAAGGCGAGCGAGCGATCGTCGAACGTGTAGCCGGGCCGTGCGCAGGCGGGATCGCGATAGCGGTGCGTGAACAACGGTCGCTGGACCATGTCGCCTCGCGACCGAGCGAACAGCTCGAAGGCACGCGGCGACAGCGCGGTCACGCGTTCACCGTCGCCCCACATCACCTCCGGGCGGATGTCGAGCAGGCGCGAGCCGAGAGAGCTCGCGAGCAGGATCCGGCCGGCGGAGCGACCGAGCGCGACCGCGCGATGTGGTGCGATCCATGGATCGGCGGCACGTGTCAGGTGTGGCAACCAGGTGCCGGACACCCGTTCGACCACGGTCCACAGATCGGTCCGCCCGTCGAGGTGACCGACGTGGACGAGTGCCGACAGGCCGGGCGCCTCGTACGAGATCGCGGCGCGCAGCTCGGCGATGTCGTGCTTGCTACTGCGAAAGTAGTCGTACGCGATCTGGACCGGCGCGCCGGTGGCGACCTCGATACCGCGATACAGCCGGTTCGCACCCACTCCGGCGAGGTGGTGATCGATCCGGATCGCGCCATCGAGCAGGGTCGCGCCGATCGGAAACGCGGGTGCTTGCGCGCGTGCTGCATCGAGCGAGGCCGGCGCGGACCACAACCACGCGTGCGCGCGCGCGGCGACGTCTCCGAGCGGACCGTGGTCGAGCGCGTGAAACGCGAACCGCGCGAGCCACAGGATCGTCGCCTCGTCGAGCTGACCCGCGGTGCACAGCAGGTCGAGCTCCTCGGCGACGCGACGGTACGCGGCTTCGACCGTGGCGAACGAGCCGCCGTGACGCACGGTCCAGATCGCGTAGCCGAGCAGCGCGTGGACGTCGCCGGGAAACTCCAGGCCGCCGGGGACATCGTGCGGAACCGGTGCGACGGACCCCGCACGTGCATGATCGCCGAATGCCAGGGCGGCGAACCCCGCAGCCAGCCGGCCGGGAAACGGGGGCTCGACCGCGGTCAACCCGGGCAACCAGGCAGCGATCCGCGCGCGGCCATCGGGCACCGAGACGCCGACACACTCCAGCGCGTTGATCACCGCCGCGACCGGTGCACGCTGCTCGGGCGTGACCGGCGCCCCCGCCGCGATCCGCGCGACCAGACGATCGGCGATCGCCGTCTCCGGCATGGTCGGATCGACCAGCACGCGACGCGACAGCTCGCGCCCGAGCTCCGCGAACGGAAGCTCGACCAGATCGGACAGCGGCCGCACGGTCCGCTCCCACGCCGCGAGGCGCGCTTCGGGGTGGAGCTGCAGCCGCTCGGTATCTTCGGGATCGGGCTCGTTCATCGGCGCCGCTTGAGCTCCTCGATGCGGGCCTCGTCCTCGCCGGGCCGTGGCGTCCACTCCTCGATGTCGCGGGTGATGAAGTGCGCGCCGGCGAGGACGTCCGTCGTCAACGACACCACCGCGGCGCCCACGAGCTCGACCACGTCGGGTGTGCGTACGCGAAACTCGACCCGCGCCGGCGCCAGAGCACGACACGAGCTGCACGTCCACAGCTCGAGCGTGACGATGGTGTTGGCGTCTGGGAGACGCAGCGTCAGCATGTCGTTCTCGAAATCGCCGACCGAGAGATCGAGTGCCTCACCCGGCTCCGCGAACACCCACTCGGGATCCTGGCCGAGGGTCGAGCTCAGATCGATCGAGCGCGCTTCGTTCGGCGTGCCGCAGTGCGGACACGTCAACGGAACACGAAAGAAGATCCTCGGCGCCATGGCTTACATGTACCGGATGTTCAGCTCGTGTCCCAGAATCGAGATCGTGAACACGCCGTCCTTGGATTCGGGCGCGAGGCGCAGCTTCTCGCGCAGCGGTAGCTCGGGGTGGCCCTTCGGCGAAGGTGGCCAGGTGATCGGTGGATCGGCGAAATGTTGTGCGAGTCGCACGTAGACCTTGTCGTCGACACTGACCAGCGTCGGCACGGTGTTTCTCGCCTTCGCGGCGAACATCGTGTCGGCGACGATCGCCCGGTCGGGACCTCCCGTGGGGCCGCCGACGTTCTTGCCGGCGAGTTGGTGGAGCACGGCCGCGTAGTCGGGGTTCCCGCGATCGGGCTCGAGACCGCTGGTTCGCGGCAGCGTCGCCGAAGCGCGACCGGAGTGCGCTTCGCCATGGATCGCCTCCGCCCCTGCGACCTGCGCGGTTCGCAGGTCCGCGCCCGGCCACAGCAACTGGTCGAGCGTCATCGGCAGGGCGTGAGACTCGGGAATCGGTCCGGCCCCGTGCGACCGGCGCATCGCGTTGACCGCGTTGCGGTAGTTGGGATCGACATCGCCGAAGGTCGCGAGCGCGACCCCCTTCTTGTTCTGTGCGCGCTGACAATCCTCGAGCGCGGAGCGCGCGTTGGAATCGAGCACCAGCGACTCGGTACCCAGCGCCGAGCCCGGGAGCCGCGCGTCGGCGGATTCGACGTTGTCGGCGATCCGCGCGAGCCGCTCGAGCGGTGACTTGGGGTTCGCCGCCTCGACGGCCGACGAGATCATGTCCTTCGCGACGTCGTTGCCGAGCTGGAGGCGGAGCTTCGCGAGTTGCGCGGGCGTGACGTGGCCGCTGTCGAGTGCCTTGCGAAGCTCGGCTGCCGGGATGATCGCGAGCAGGTCACGCGCATCGACCGCGGAGATCGTCTTGAGCTCGTCGATCAACTTCCGGGGATGCGCCAGCAGCGCCGACACGTCGGCCTCCGGAACCGTCGCGAGTGCCCAGTGAACGAGGTCGTCTCCATGGCGCCTCGCGAGCTTCTGCATCTCCGGCGACAGCGGCGCCTTGGTCTTGCCTCCGCGTCCCGCGGCCGCGGTCGGTTCGCTTCGAACCACGCCGGACGGCTCGGTGAACTCGAAGAAGCTGTCGGTGCTCCCCTCGACGATCCACACCTTGCGGTTGGTGATCGGGGTCTCGCTGCCGGCCGTGCCCTCGACGGTGGCTTCGAACACCCGCTCGCCGGTCGGCAGCCTCCCGACCTCCTTGCTCTCTCCGATCGTGAACTCGAGGTTCGGTCGATCCTCGCCCGCGGCGGCCTTGCGGATCACACCGTTGTCGACGACGAACGAGGTGAACACGCGATGGCCCTTGATCGCGAGCTGCGCCATCGTGATGAAGTCGACCGGGCTCGGGAAGATCAGGTGGCGGTTGAGGTGGCGCTGCTTGGCCGGGTCGAGCACCTCTTCGATCGCCACGGCCTCGCGCCCTTGGAAGTCGGGCAGCAGATCGTTGCCCTTAATCGACGGATGCGTGTGCCCCGCGGGCTCGATCCCCGGCAGTGCCGACCAATCGACCTCGCCGGGGCCGCCGAGCACGATCACGCAACTGCCGTCGTGCAACTTGCCGAGGCCGAACTCGATCCCGTCTCCCGGCTTCACCAGCTCCCCGGAGATCCCCGTCGCTCGCAGCATCTCGGTCTCGCCCTTCACCATGCTGCGGAGGATCTCGGTGCCCATCGCGTTGGAGATCCGACCCCCGACGACACGGTTTTCGACGCCCGCCATGCCCCCGAACGACTGCACCTTCGATGCGAGCTGCGCCTCGACCCGTACGCGCTTGCCGTCGACCTCGAGCTCGAAGTGGCTCGTGTTGGCTTCGGGGTCGTAGACCACCTTCGACGGCTTGGCCTCCTTCGCCTTCGACCACCGCGCGTGCATGTCGGCGAGCTCGGTCGGCGCCGCCATGAATCGACCGTTGCCGATCGCGACCGCCCCGTGGCCGAGCTTGACGGCGAGCTGGCTGTCGCCCGGCGTCACGAACGGCTCGCGTGGGAGCTCGTTCGGCTTGGTACCGGGTGCGTCGGGTTTGACGAGCAAACCCTTGTCGGACTTCGACTGCGGCTGGAACCCGTACTTCTCCTGCGCGTAGTTGATCGCCGCCTCGGGATCGCGCAGGTAGAGATCGCGCAGCTGCTTCTGGCCGGGGCCACCGACAAGGTCACGTAGATCGAGCCACTGCTCGAACTCGCGCGCGATGCCCACCGAGACCTTGGCCGCGGTGCGCTTTCCCTTCGGCGGAACCTTCTCGGTGATGTGGAAGGTCGGAGAACCGTCCGCGGGTTTGACGGTGATCGTCCGCTGGCCGGTCTGCGGATCGGTCTCGACGCGCGTGATCTCGTTGCCCGCCGCGCGGTGCTGGTCGATCACGAGATCGAGCGAACCCGCCGCGCACGAGTAGCGATTGATGCCCTCCGCCTCGACGGCGAGCAGCGCCTCCGACGTGTGCATCTGGCGCAGCAACGCCGGGTCGGTTCCCGCCGCCTGCAACTTCGCGATGTCCTCGGGCTTGAACCGCTTGGGATGCTTCTCCGTGTATTCGAGCAGCTTCTGCCGCGCCTTGCGCTCGCGCTCGAGGTACTTCTCCCACCGCTGGAGCAACTCGAGGGTGGCCGCCTTGTCGGGCGTACCGCGTGGCTCGCTCTTGGCCGCATCCGCGATCTCCTTGGCCCGCGCCTGGAGCTGCGGCTGCTCCGCCTTGAGCCACGCGAGCTCGGCGGCCAGGCGGTGCTCGGGTGGCTTGTATTGGAACAGGTCGGGAGGCGTCGTCGCGTGGAACACGCGCATGCCGACGACACCGATCAGCGACTGCAGGAAGATGTCCTCGGTCTCCTCGGCAGACAGCAGCTCGTGCTTCTCGATCGCCTTCTCGACCTGCGCCTGGCCGAGTCCCATGGCCTCGGCGATCACGGCCTCGCGTGCGAAACCGAGCGCGTACGATCCGACGGCCTTCGCCGCCTTGCCCACCTTCGAAGTGGTCGACACGCCGCCCGCGACGGTCTCGGCCTCCTTGACCCCCTCGCCGATCGCGAGCTCTGCACCGGCAGCCTTGGCGGCGAGTGCGAGCTTACCGATCACGAAGAACGTCCCGACGTTGAACGCGAAGCTCGTCAGGACGTTCACGGCCGTCGGGTTGCGATCGAAGATCACCTTGTCGAGCACGACGCTGGTCGCCGTGGTCACGAGGCCACCGGCGACCGCGGCTTCGAACAGCGAGCCCTCGGCCATCATCACCGCGCCGAACTCCCACTGCCCGAGCCCGAACGCCACGAACGTGATCGCGAGGCTGACGACGAACTTCGTCCACTTCTTGTGCGTGGCGACCTGCTGGAGGAACTTCCGAACGGTCTCGGCGTGCTCCTTCATCATCGGGCCGGTGAGGATGTCGTAGTAGGCCTTCTGCGCCTTCCTCTGGCCCTCCACATCACCCGCTGCCTTGGCCTCCTTGAACGGGGTGTAGACCTCCTTGATGAAGCGCTGGTAGAGCTGGCGGTTGAGATTCTGGAGGAGCTTGCCGTGGAGGTTGTCGGCGAGGCCTTCCCAGAAATCGTCCGCCTCGTCGATCGCGTGCCACAGCGAGTTGAGGCGTCCGAGCTTCTCGCCGAGACCGATCTCGAACCCGAGCGTATCGACCTCCGGCTTGATCGCTCGCACCTTGGCCTTGGTTGCGACCGGCGACTCGCGCATGCCGAGACGCGCATCGGCGAGTTGCATCGCGAGCGCGTCGAGTCGAGTCGCGTGCTCGTCCGGATTCACGAGCGGATCGGACTTGTCCTTGGTCTCCTGTCTCTCTGCCTCGAGCTCGCCGAGCCGCTGGTGGAGTGATGCCTCCTGGATCGCGATGTCGATGTTGAGGGCGAGATCGTCTGCGTGGGCGAGGCGTGGCCTGGCGAGCTCGGGTAGCTCGATCGCCACGAGCGCATCGACGTACGCGCGCGCGAGATCCGTGATCGGTGCGCGCACATCCTCGGTCGCGACCGCGCCACCCTGCTGGGCGAGATGGCTCGCCGCGTCGCCAACGCCGAGCGCGATCCGTTTGAGCAGTCCACGCTGGGTGTCCGCGAACGCGTAGGCCGACTCGACATCGGCCATGCAAGTGGTGGCGGCCTGGTCGGCTCGCTCGCGAAACCGCGCGCGTGCAGCATCGACCGGTCCGAGCTTCAGGTGAAGCAGCGGCAGGAGCTTAGCGAGGTCGTCGAGGTTGGCTAGCATCCCGTTTTCGACCTGCAGCAGGTTCGCCTCGTCGTGGCGCTCGCCGGCGTCGCCCCGTGCGTTGGCCGTGTCGTCGGTCTCGGGGCCCGACGTGGTCTGGTTCTTGGTCCCGAGTTGCTTGGTCTGGTCGTTGGCTCCGCGGGCGCGTTGCTTCGCGCGCTGCATACCGAAGCGGTTGCCCTTGGACTGCACGAGCTCGGCCACGGGATCGACTTCGTCCTCGCGCTCGAACGGCGGAAGCAGCGCGATCACGAAGTCTCCGATGTCTTCGGTCGGACGCATCTTCGGATCCGGATGCTTGTCGGCCGCCTCGGCGGCTGCCTTCAGGCGATCGAACATCGGTTCGGTGAAGTCGCGAAGATCGCGCGATCTGAATCCCCACAGGGGCGGCATCGGGATCAGATGGAACGCGTACTCGGGCTTGCCGAACAGCGCCATTGCCACCTGCTCCTTGGTCGCGTCGGCCGGTTCGGCGCGCACCCAGTGCCACAATCTGCCCTCGGGCGCGAACGTCACCTCCGCGGGTGTGGGGACTGCGAGCGCATCGCCCATCTCCGGCGAGATCTCGTGGGCGGCGAGCGCTGCGATCCCGGCGCTCTTCATGGCGAACTTGCTCGACAGCAGCGCCCCACGCACGATGACGTCCATCGGATGGCTCACCGTGACCTCGGCTTCGCGCACGTCGATCCACGGTGCGATCGAGACGAACGGTGGATTGCGCGACACGATCAGCGCCGCCACCCTCGGAAACATGCGCGCGACCGAGTCGTTATAGTGGCGGATTAGCGCGTTCCCGATCTCGACGATCGCGGTCTGCGCATGCGCTTTGCTCGAGCCGACGTCCGACTTGACGGGAGGCTTGTTCGGGAGCGGTTGTTTGTAGTCCAGGGCGCGCGCACGATCGATCAACCTCCCGAGCGACTCCGGGGCGATCAGCTGCGAGAGGTCGGCCTTTTGAGAAGTCAGGAGGCGTTCGTTGATGTGATGGACGAACTCCGGTTGTGGCGCGAGGTACTTACCGAACGGACCGCGCGCGATCACCCGCAGTCGCTGCCACATCGCGGGCAGCTCGGTCTCCAGGTCGAGCGATGCGAGGAAGCCGTACGACTGGACCGGCTCGTCTCCTGATTTGGAGATCGCGAGCTCCGAGCCCGCGTGCTGTGTACCGTCGTGGTGATCCGCCGCGGTCTCGCGTGCATCGTGGCGCGGCGTGATCGGGAGATCGTCGTACGATTCCGGCTCCGGTGCTCCGCGCTGCTGTGCGACGTGGGTGAGCTCGTGCGCGAGGATCGCACCGCCGTCGGCCTTCGGATCGGTGCCGCTGCCGAAGAACACGCGATTGCCGACGGTGAACGCACGGGTGTTCAGTGCATCAGCCGCCGCGGCGCCGGCCGGCGTGGTCACCACGCGTGCGTGAGCGACGTCGCTGCCGAGTCGCGCCGACCAGTGTTCGGCATCCGAGATCGGAACGCCGTTCTCGGTGTACAGCGCGGTGACGACCGGCTTCGGTAGCTTCGAACGCTTGGGACGCTTCAGGTTCTCGGCGAGCGTTCGCTTCCCGGGCGTCGTGATCTGTTTGCTGCCGGGACCGTCGGTCAGCGCGCGCTTTCCCGGCGTGAGATCCGGATCGGCATCGTGATCGATGTCGAAGCCATCTCCCCCGTTCCCCCGATAATGCCGCACGCGGACCGAGAGTCTACGAGACGCGTCGTGCCGTTCCAGGTGGAATGCATTTCACCGCGAGACAATCGATATCGAGGGAAACCCGCGTGTCGAGGATTACGCCTTCGCGTGAAGTAGACTCGACGTATGAACCACGTTGCGACGCTGCTGGTGGCCTGTGCGGATCAGAAGGGGATCGTGGCGTCGCTCGCGCAGGTGCTCTACGGGCACGGCGCGAACATCCTCGACTCCGACCAGCACACCGACGGCGTGGCCGGGATGTTCTTCCAGCGCATCCGCTTCGATCTGTCGTCGCTGAACACGGATCGGGTCGCGCTCGAGAACGGGATCAGGGAGGCGGCCGCGCGGTTCGGGATGGATTGGCGCCTCGAGTACGGCGGCAAGCGACGGCGCGTGGCGATCTTCGCGTCGAAGCAGGAGCACTGTCTCTACGACCTGCTGATCCGCTACCGGGCGGGCGAGCTGGCGTGCGAGGTGGCGATGGTGATCTCGAACCACGAGCTCGCCGGGCCGATCGCGGAGCACTTCGACGTGCCGTTTCACCACCTGCCGGTGACCAAGGACACCAAGGCGGCGCAGGAGGCCACGGCGATCGAGCTGATCGAACACGCCGGCGTCGAGCTGATCGTGCTCGCGCGCTACATGCAGATCCTGTCGCCGGCGTTCGTCGCGAGGTACCCGTCGCGCATCATCAACATCCACCACTCGTTCTTGCCGGCGTTCGTCGGAGCGAATCCGTATCGCCAGGCCTACGAGCGCGGCGTCAAGCTGATCGGCGCGACCAGCCACTACGTGACGGCGGATCTCGATCAGGGACCGATCATCGAGCAGGCCACGATCCGGTGCTCGCACCGCGATGCGGTCGACGACCTGGTCCGCAAGGGACGCGACCTCGAGAAGCGGGTGCTCGCCGCCGCGGTGCGCTGCCACCTCGAGGACCGGATCCTCGTGTACGCCGGCAAGACCGTCGTGTTCGACTGATTCGAAACGACAAGGCCCGCCTCGTGAGGCGGGTGTCGTGGTCGGTCGCCGGAGAGACAGCTGCCTAGAGCGAGCTGCTGTCGAAGCTCGGGACGTGGCGGAGGTCGGCCGTGTTGCCCTGCGTGGTCAGCGACGCGTACATCTTCATGCCGGGCTGGAGCTGGTAGGCGATGTCGACGTAGGTGATGTCCCCACTGGTCGCGGTGCGAGCGACGTAGAGCTCCTGGCTCCAGGGGATGCTGCCACTCGCGTAGCCGGCGGGCAGCGTGTAGTGGCGGTGACCATCCGTGAACAGCACGTCGATCGTGCCGGTGGGCTGCAGGGCACGGGCTTCCTCGTCGGTGAGCGGCACCCAACCATCCTCGGTGCTGCGCGCCCAGGTGAAGTCGATGCGGTCGATGGCGCACCGCGAAGTACAGCCGGCCACCGTCGGCACGAAGTGGATGCGCGGCATCACCTGGTGGCGAACCATCTGGGTCGGCGGCCGCACCATCGTGAAGTCGAGGTGCCGCATGCCCGACTGGAAGTGGTAGTTGCCCGACGGCACCGGCTGGTCGGGACGCGCGAACACGCCGAACGTCCGGCTATCGCCGTAGGTCAGGTAGGTGACGTGGTCGCCGGGTGCGACGGCCGGCGTGTCGGGGCCGACCGCGTAGCCGTAGAACGGCTGCTCGAACGTGAGGTAGGCGTGGTCGCGGTCGACCGGACCGAACGCGTCGGGAAGCCGACCGTAGATGCCGGTGCCGCGGTGCGCGTAGCCGATCTGGTCGGGACGGGCGACGAGGTCGTCGGGCGTCGCCGGCCGGTCGCCGGCGGTGAGGTTGTACTCGAGGTGGAGCTCGAGTCGCGCCAGGTGCTCCTGCTCGACGTCGAGGAGGCCGTCGCCATCGACGTCGGGGTTGGCGTAGCGAACCGCGATGTCGTCGAGGCCACCGATCGTGGCCAACGTGTGCCGCGACAGCCCGAGGGCGGTGTCGAGGTCCACGCTGCTGCCGGCCATCGTGGCATCGCGCCCGTCGATCGAGATGTAGCCGAGCTCGACGTCGTCCGGCGTCTCGGGAAGGAAGGAATCGAGCGTGTCGGACCGCAGCACACCCTTCACCATGTCGGCGCCGACCTGGTCGGCATCGACGAACACCAGCGTCCACGGCCGGCCGGTCTCGACGTCGATGTCGAACGCGCCGTTGTCGGTGGGAACCAGGACCTTCTGGAGATCGCCGGGAACCGGGCTGACGGCCATCACGTGGGTGACCGCGTTGTCGACCGTGCCGTGAAACCGCGCCGTGTTGGGCTCGGCCGCAAAGGCGCATCCGACAAGAGCGGGGAACAGAAGGGCGAAGCGGGTCATGCTTGTCGACTCGACCCTCGCGGACGTTCGTTTAGAACCATTCGTAGGTTTCTCGTGGGGTAAGGTGTGGGCGCGTGTCCGCCGAGCCCCGCCAGAACCTGCTCCTTCCCGACGCCGAGCGCTGGCCACTCGATCCCGCCAAGCCGGTGATCCAGCTGATCGACGTGTCGATCGGGTTCGGCGACAAGCAGGTGCTCGACGGCCTGAACCTCGACATCACGCCCGGGATGGCGACGGTCGTCGTCGGCCGGAGCGGGTCCGGGAAGTCGGTGCTGCTCAAGCTGATGATGGGGCTGCTCAAGCCCGACAAGGGCAAGGTGGTGCTGTTCGGCCGCGATGTCGCGGAGTGCTCGCCGGTCGAGATCCTCGAGCTGCGCAAGCGGATGGGGATGCTGTTCCAGAACTACGCGCTGTTCGACGCGCTACCACTCGAGGACAACGTCGGGTTCACGCTGTCGGAGAACTCCAAGATCAAGCGCCGCGATATCGTCGAGCTGTCGCACGAGCTGATCCGGATCCTCGGGCTCGCGGGTAGCGAGCGACTGTTGCCGTCGGAGCTGTCGGGCGGCATGAAGAAGCGCGTCAGCCTCGCACGCGCGCTGATCGCCAACCCGGAGGTGGTCCTGTTCGACGAACCGACCACCGGCCTCGATCCGATCATGATCGAGAAGGTCGACGAGATGATCGCGCTGGCGAAGCAGCAGTACGGCATCACCTCGGTGATCATCAGCCACGACATGGCGAGCACGAAGCGGCTCGCCGATCGCGTCGCGTTCCTGTACGAGGGCAAGATCGTGTTCTTCGGGACCTATGCCGAGTTCATGGAGAGCTCGCTGCCGCCGATCCGCGCGTTCGTCGAAGGTGCCCAGACCTCGCGACTATCGCGCGACGCGGAGGTCGGCACGACCCCGGCCGAGGAGGCGATCCACGACGAACCGGTGGTGGAGCTCGTCGACGTGCACAAGCGATTCGGCACCAAGCACGTGCTGCGCGGCGTGTCGCTACCGATCTACCCCAACAAGATCACCGTGCTGATCGGAGCGAGTGGCTCCGGCAAGTCGGTCATCATCAAGCACATCATGGGGCTGTTCAAGCCGACGTCGGGCGACATCAAGGTGTTCGGCAAGAGCATCGTCGGGCTCGACGAGTTCCAGCTCAACGAGGTGCGCCGCGACTTCGGCCTGCTGTTCCAGCACGCGGCCCTGCTCGACTGGCTGAACGTGTACGACAACGTGGCGTTTCCGCTGCGCGAGCGCGGCGTCGGGCGGCGCGAGATCCGCGAGCGTGTCGAGGAGATCCTGGTTCGCACGCACATCGGCGACGTTCGCGATCGCATGCCCGGCGAGATCAGCGAGGGCCAGAAGAAGCGCGTCGGGCTCGCCCGCGCGATCGTGACGCGCCCGAAGATCATGATCTACGACGAGCCGACCACCGGGCAGGACCCGCTGCGCACGCGCGACATCGACGACATGATCCAGGACGCGCAGAAGCAGTTCGACATCACGAGCATCGTGATCAGCCACGACATGGCCTCGACGTTCCGCATCGCGCACATGGTGGCGTTGCTCTACCAGGGCCAGATCGCCGCCTACGGCACGCCGGCGCAGGTCCGCGCGTCACCCGATCCCCACGTCCAGCACTTCATCCACGCCGGCGCCGTCGAGGTTCACTAGGACGGGCTCGCGAGCTCGCCCTAGGTGCCGGGCGCCAGGTCGGCGACGATGTCGCGATAGAACGCCGGGACGTCGAACGCGGAGTCGCCGGCGACCGCGCTCAGGTAGTCGACGGGGATGCAGCCGCGGAACGTGCCGTACTTCGCGCTACCGACCCACACCACGCCGTCGTTGGGGAGCTGCGATCCCTCGGAGGCAAACTGGGCCGTGACCACCAGGGAGTCGGGCAGCTCGCCCGGCAGCGAGGTTCCCGGGCACGCACTCGCCGCGTTGGGGTTGCCCGAGCCGTTCCGGGTGACGAACCCGGCGTACGACTGGTAGAGCACGTCCGGCGACGGGGGGTTGGCCGCGGTGAACGGGTTCGCGCTGGCCTTGCTGAGATCGGCGAGCGCGCGGTCGAGCACGTCGTTATCGACGTTGCCGACGAAGGCGTGGATCGCGTTGAGCGCCAGGGTCTTGTTGACCGGGTTCCCGCCGAGGGCGATATCCGCGAGCGGGGTCCCTCCGTGCGGCGTATCGATCGTGGTCAGCGACGCGATCCGGTCGGAGTAGCCGAGCGTCGAGATCAGGTAGCGAACATCGAGACCGCCCATCGAGTGCGCGATGACGTGTACGCGCTTCGCGCCGGTGGCGGCCAAGAGCTCGTCGATCTGCGGTGCCATCTCCGCCGCGCGTTCGGCGACCGTGCCGATCGGGGAAACCGAGGTCGCGAGCACCGCGTTGCCGTCGGCCTCGATCGCGGCGGCGATCGCGGGATCGAAGCTGTCGGGCGATTCGCCGAAGCCGTGAGCCAGCACCACCGCGACCTTGTCGGGCGGGAGCGGTTCGGTCGGATCGAACCCGCCCTTGCCGCTGTCCTGGTCGATGCCAGCACACGCCGACAGCGCGACCATCGAGCACACCACCCGGAGCATGCGACGTCATCTAGCAAACCAAATGCCGCCGGGCACCCGAGTCGGGTCGCGGAGGTAGCGACCCGGGACTGGGGTGCCCGGTATTGAGGTGGAGTCAACTGACCGGAGTCAGGCGTCCACTCTCGAATGACTCGTCGCATCACCGCGATGCGGTACGAGTGACCACGCGTACGTCTGCGAGTCGCAGGTTGGTCGGCAGATCGGCGGACGCCTCGACGTGGTCGACCTTGCCCTCGATCGAGACCTCGCAGGGCTCGCGATCCCCGCACGCGGCCTCGAGCGCGGCGAACTGGTCGGGCGCGAACACCAGCTCGGGCATCCAGCCGTACTTCGCCGGCCGGCGAACCGGAAACACCGCGACGTTGCACGCCCCGGCGCTGCGGCACAGCGCCCGATGCCGGATCACGTTCCATCGCACCGCCCGTCCCTGCCACGCGTGCACGAGCTCTGCCCACGAACCATGGGCGTCGGCCGCGTCGAGGTCTCGGGCGAAGTCTTCTGCATGACTAGACACCGTCGGTGCCGGCTTCGCGACCGGCGTCGCCTTCGCGACCGGCGTCGCCTTCGCGACCGGCGTCGCCGTCGTGACGTCATCGCCGTGACAGGCGGAGACAGCAACGAGAACACAGAGAAGCGTGGTGCGATGCATGGTGGTGCTCCCTTCCTAGGGGTTGCCCGAGTGTGGCGACGCCAGGTACGGCATCGTGGTCGCGAACGGCTTGTCGTTCCCGTCGACGCCGTCGCCGATCGGCGACCCGTTGTTGCAGGCCACGGTGAGCAGCGTGTCGGTGACGTCGTCCTCGAGCGCGCGACCGTTCGGGAAGTGGGACTGCGCGTTGGTCTGCCCCTCGCTGATATTGATGCGCAACAGGTCGGCCGGCGCCGTGCCGTTGGGCGACAGCAGCCCGACGATGTCCGTGCGTCCCCCCGCCGGCGTCGGCGCGCACCCCGCGTTCAGCACCAGGTTCAGCAGCTTCGGCACCTCGGGATCGAGAATGTACGCGCCGAAGTTCTTGACGTCGTTCTTGGGCTTCGACCGGTTGTACTTGTCCTTGTCCTGCAGCGGGACGATCACCTCGTTGACGAGCGGCCAGCCCAGTCGCGAGACCTGGATCATCCTGCCGAAGTCGTCGGAGTGGCGGTGGCGCCGCAGGATCCGGACCTGCCGGCGGCTGGCGCTCGCGTAGATCCCGACCACCGAGGTCGGGCCCGCCGAGCCGGCGGCCGGCCGCTGTCCGCCATAGGCGATGTCGGAGATCGGCACCTCGAGCACGAGCGACATCACGTTGACGCCATCGGTGGTGTGCGAACCGCCGACCCCGAGCAGATCGAACACGTGGAGATCGACGAAGAACGGCTCGTCGCGCGGCCCCGCGAACGCCGAGGTGCCACCGTTGGCCTTCACGGCTTGCTGGGCGACCTTGTCGTAGTCGGGGAACGACCGCTTGCCGACGTTCCACGGCGCGACCGGGGCATCGTCGAGGATCCGCGTCTTGCGATGCGTGTGCTCGTCGATCCGCTCGAGCCGGTAGGTCTGGGTGACGTTGAGGTTCGGGCTATCGATCGAGTCGACGGGCCCGGTGTTGTAGAGGAACGTCGCCCCGTTCTTGCGGTGGTTCTGGAACGTCCACCGGTAGGTGATGTCCTCCTTGGCATCGCCGTTGTTGTCGATGTGGATCTCGTAGCGCGCGTCGTCGGAGAACCGATAGAAGTTGGGACCCGACGACGGCAAGAGGAACGGGATGTAGTCGGCGACGATCACCAGCTTGCTCGAGTCGCTGGGGCTGATGAACGAGTAGACGTCGGTGTTGTCGACGAACTGGTCCTCCGCGATCGCGGGGGCCTCGCGGTGACTCGAGGCGACGGTGACGCCGGCGCCGGCCGCGAGGGCGAGACCGGTCAAGGTGGGAACGAGCTTGTGCTTGATCGATTTCATGGTCTCTCCTATTCGGCGCGGTAGATCGCGCCACCTTCCGAGTCGACGATCGCGAACACGCCTGCACCGCGCGCGGTGCGAAGTCCTGCCGGATCGATGATGTCTGGGGCTGCCACCTGCACGGTCTCGCCGGTGGCGATGTCGACGGTCGTGAGCTGGCCGCCGCCGTCGTCGTCACGCGTGGGCATCACGGCCGTGCCGCCACCCGCGGTGAGCGACACGCCGCCCGGCGTGCCCATGCGCAGTCCGCTCGCGACCTCGGTCGCGCTGCTGCCGTCGGACGGGATCGCGAACAGCGTGCCCGGCCCGTCGGCGCCGGCCGCGAGGTGATCCATCACCCACGCGACGCCGTCGCGATCGACGTGGAGCCCGGTCGGAGCCTCGAGCGGCTGTCCGCCGTAGACCAGCGAGGCCGCGCCACCGTCGGTCGACAGTGCGAACAGGCCGGGCCGTCCATCGTCGGTGGTGTGTGCGGTGACGTAGAGCGTCTTGCAGTCGGGCCCCATCGCGAGCCCCGCCGGACGCTCGAGCCCGGTGGCGCCGAGGTCCGCGAGCGCACCGCCGCCGGCGGTACCGATCGACAGCACCGCGCCGACCTGCGTCTCGGTGTCGTCGTCCGTGTCGCTCCCCGTGCCGAGGTCGGCGACGTAGAGCGTGGCGCCGTCGCACGACAGGACGAGCCCCATCGGTGAGGCCAACGGCGCTCCGACGGCGAGCTGCGCCGGCGTACTGCCCGGCTCCGACGAGACCTCGTACAGCGCGGGTTCGTTGTCGTCGTCGAACGCCGCGAAGTAGAAGGTCTTGCCGTCGGGACTGGCGACGGCATCGGTCGGCGACGAGAACCCGCCGGTGGCGACCTGGGTGACGGACGTGGGTGGTGTGGTGGGTAGATCCGGATCAGACGACGAGCAGCCCACGAGCGCGAACGGCGCGCCTGCGAGTGCCCAGAGCATGCGTTTGGCCATCGGTGGCCCTCCCCTGGCTGTGTGCAGAGGTACGGGCCTGCCGGCGAAACGGATCGAACGTGGGTGACAGAATCAGATCTGCGAGCGGCTGCTACAGCGCTTGCTTGTAGAGGTCGTAGACGTTGCCGTTCGGTGCATCCGCCGAGAACACCAGGGTTTGGCCGTCGGGTGTGATCCCGAACGCGCCGACATCCGCGGTCGTCGAATCGCTGCGCAGCGGCATCGGGATCTCGGTCCGCACCCCCGCCGGCGTGGCCTTGAACATCGTGAAGTTGTCGATGCCGAGTGTCACGCGCGCACGGAAGTAGATGTTGTCGGCGTTATCGAACAACAGCTTGCCGCGAACGCCCCGGGTGCCACTCTGCGCCGCGATGTCGTCGTGTCCGAGGAGCTCGACCGCCACCGGGGTCGTGGCCGTGGTGTCGACGACGTACGCCTGATCGAAGTTGTCCTCGACCAGATCGGCCGAGAACGCGACGTACTTCGAATCCGCCGACCACTCGACCTGGAAGAACACGTTGAGCAGCGCGGGAGTCAGAACGGAGCCGGGACGGTCCGGGCTGACGCGTGTTGGTGAACCGGTGCCGTCGGTGTTGGCAATGTAGAGGTCGAACGCGTTGTCGGCCTCGGCGCCGTCCATCACGAACGCGACCTTGGTGCCGTCCGGCGACAGCGCGACCGACTTGATCTCCCGGTTGGCCGCGAACGGCACGACGGTGACCGGGTTGGAACCGTCGGCATCTGCGACGTCGAGCTCGAACTGGGTGGCCGTGGTGGTGTCGGCGACGAACGCGATCTTGTCGCCGCGCGCGTCGAACTCGTTATCCGTCGAACCGCTACCGTCGAACAAGAACGCGGTCCCGCCGGTCGGGATCACGGTGCCGGGCACGACCGGCAAGGTCGCCGCGCTGTCGAACGCCCCGGCGTTGGGGTTGTTGTTGGACAGGTAATCGCCGACCACCCACACGCGCGTCGCGCCACCGCCCGACGGCACCGTGAACAGATCGAACATGTCGCCGCTGGCCACGACATCGACCGCGAGCTCCGGCGTCTGGTCCGCCATCGTGGGATCGAGCGCGAACGCCTGACCGACATTATTGGTCAGCGCGTCGCCGATCGCGAACAACGTGGCGCCGTCGGCCGTCCACGCGAGTCCGGTGATGTCGCACGACGGACCGTTGGTGCATAGCGACGAGTCCTCGAGGCGCACGACTCCGCTGCCGTCGAGCGGCACCACGTAGGCATCTTTTCGGGTCGACGTGCCGTTCGTCGAGTTGAAGTTGGCGATCACGGCGACCGCCGTGCCGTCGGGCTCGAACACGAGCGGCAGGCCGAACTCGGCATGCTGGATGACCGAGCCGCCGGCGGGCGTCAGGTTGGTGATGTTGGTCGCCGTGCTTTGGGGCGCATCCTCGGGTGCATCCTCGATCGGTGAATCGGTCGAACCATCGAAGCCCGGTGGCAGATGCCCGTCCGGAGCGGCCTTGTTGTCGCCACATCCGACCGAGAGCAAGCAACACAGCACGCCAAATCGCCGCATCGGGATCTCCTTTCGGCCGGCTATACACCATCTGGATGTCAGCGTCGTAACATCGCGATGTCGATGCCACATCACGTCGAATCCGATATCCAGGTGCAGCGGTTTGCCTATCTCGGCGACGACCAAGGTAGCCGGCTCCGTTTCCCTCACACCGAGGCCCGAACGATCGAGGGCCGCTCCAACTCCGTCACCTACGGGGGCAAGGAGGTCCTGTTCGACAACCTCGAGGGTCGACTCGACACGTTGCGCTGGACCGCCGACGCCGCCTCGATCGGTAGCGCCTGGCTTCGCGACGATGCGGGCCGGGTCGACGCCACCGTCGAGCGGATCGAGATGTCCAACGGAGTCATGCTGACGCGCGCCGATCGTGGCGTCGAGATCGTCGCGCCGCACGTCACGCTCTCGGAGATGAAGCTGGTCGTGCAGGGACCGTTCGGACGCAAGGAGCCCGTGGTCACGCCGCTTCCCAGCGAGTCGCCACCGAGCCTGCGTCAGGATCGGCTGCGATTCCTCGACAGCCTGCACGGCAAGATCAACATCACGATCAAGGTCGTGCTCGACCTGCCGGTGCTCGGGATTCGAACGCTCGACCAGAAGCTGCAGGTGCCGATCGAGGAGGGCAGCCTCGACTACCGCGCCCTCGACGAGAACCTCGACTGGCTCGAGGGCACGTTCGTCGACATCAAGCAGGACAAGGACAAGCTGGCGGTCGTGTGGAAGGTCCCGATCTTCGGAGCGACCCGCGATCTGGTGGCGTGGAAGCTCGACGATTCCGCCACCACCCTCGCGTCGTTCGGTCGCGTACCGGTGCGCTCGCTGGCCGACTTCATCATCAAGCGCCCCGACAAGCCGAAGGAGGCGGCGGCCAAGAAGGGCGGCATCCTGCGGTCGCTCACCCTCGACGCGATCGACGTCGCGATGAGCCTGATGGCGCCGCGCTCGTTCGAGATCGGCGACGGCCTCGTGATGTTCGGTGGCGACGACGAGCCCGGCATGGTCGATCTCAAGGTCACGGGTGCGATCAACGATCGGGGTCCCGGTCGACTGACCGGACGGATCGGCAGCATCGACACCACGATCAAGGACCTCACGAGCGGACCGGCCACGATCACGGCGGACCGCCTTCACTTCGACGGGCTCGACGAGCTCGAGGTCACGTTCGACGCCTACCGCCCGAACAAGATCAACGTGGTGATCCATCGGGTGACGGCGACGAATCTCCGACTCCAGCTCGCGGGCTCGAGCGCGTCCTCCTAGGGTTCGTGCGGGCGCACCATGCGCTCGGGACGGACCCAGCGCGTCGAAGTCTTCCGGCGCGACCCCGAGCGCGATCGCGGCCTCGCGGAGCGTCGTGCCGTGGGCATGGGCGTGCTTGGCGATCTCCGCGGTGCGGTCGTAGCCGAGGTGCGGTGCCAGCGCGGTCGCGAGCATCAGGCTCGCGTGCAGCTTGCGATCGATCTCCGCGCGATCGGGCTCGAGCCCCCGTGCGCAGTGCTTGTCGAACATCGCGCACGCACCGCCGAGGAGCCCGATCGATTGCAGGACGAGGTGCGCGATCAGTGGCTTGTAGACGTTGAGCTCGAAGTTGCCACTCGCTCCGGCAAACCCGATCGCGGCGTCGTTGCCCATCACCTGCACGCACACCATCGTCATCGCCTCGCACTGCGTCGGGTTGATCTTGCCTGGCATGATCGAGCTCCCCGGCTCGTTGGCCGGTAACACGAGCTCTCCGATCCCCGCGCGCGGTCCGCTCGCGAGCCAGCGGATGTCGTTCGCGATCTTGAACAGCACGGTCGCCAAGAGGCGCAGCGCCCCGTGACACGCGACCACGGCGTCGTGACCGGCGAGCGCGGCGAACTTGTCGGGGGCCGTCACGAACGGCCGTGCCGCGAGTCGCGCGAGCTCGGCGGCGACCCGCTCGGCAAACTCCGGCTGGGTGTTGAGCCCGGTACCGACGGCCGTGCCTCCGAGCGCGAGCTCGTGCAACGCCGGCAGCGCGCGCCGTACCGCACGGAGTCCGTGATCGAGCTGCGCGACCCACCCGCCGATCTCCTGGCCGAGCGTCAGCGGCACCGCATCCTGCAGGTGCGTGCGCCCGAGCTTGACGATGTCGGCGAATGCGGTGGCCTTCCGGGCGAGTGTGGTGCGCAGGGCATCGACCGCGGGCAACAGCGCGGTCGCGAGCTGCTCGACGGTGGCGAGGTGGATCGCCGTCGGGAACGCGTCGTTCGAGCTCTGCGACAGGTTGACGTGATCGTTGGGGTGCACCGGCGAGCGGCTCCCGCGCGTACCACCGGCGAGCTCGTTGGCACGGTTCGCGATCACCTCGTTGACGTTCATGTTGGTGTGCGTGCCGCTGCCGGTCTGCCACACCGCGAGCGGAAACTCGGCGTCGAGCTCTCCCGCGATCACCTGATCCGCCGCCGCGGTGATCCACCCGCAGCGATCGCGATCGAGCACGCCGAGCTCGCAGTTGACGGTCGCCGCCGCCTTCTTGATGCGGGCGAGCGCGCGGATCACCTCGCCCGGCATGCGCTCCCGACCGATCCGGAAGTGTTCGAGCGAACGCTGCGTCTGCGCGCCCCAGTAGTGCTCGGCGTCGACCTCGACGGTGCCGAGCGAATCCGACTCGATACGTGTGGTCACGACGGCGGTGTACCACCGCCCGTCGGGTCGCGCGACGATCAGATATCGTCGTCGAGGTGGCGAGAGCGACCGCCGCCCCGCGCGCGCAGTCCCTCGGCACGCTGGGCGGCATCGGCGAACGACGGATCGCGCTTGGTCACCATCTCGAAGAAGTACAGCGCCTCGCCCTCGTCGCCGATCGACTCGTAGGTGTTGCCGATCTCGTAGTACAGGCTCTGACGCTCGCGCTCCTGCGGATCGGCGTGCAGACCCTGCTTGAACTGCTGGATGGCCTCCGACGCGTTGCCCATCTCGCGATGGCACATGCCGATCATGAGCCGGCACTGAACCTCGCGCCCCGGCGAGCGCAGCGTCTTCTCGAACGCCTTGATCGCCTCGTCGTAGAGCCCCATCTCCTTGTAGGCGAGGCCGAGGTCGTAGTGCGTGTCGGCGTCGCTCTCGTCGAGAGGCTTCTCGAGCATCACCGTCGGCTGACGCTTCTTCTTCTTCGGCTCGCCCTCCTCGACCAGCTCCTCGAAGTCGTCCATCGAGACTTCCTCGATCTCGTCGATCGAGAGCGCCTCGGTGCCCTCGGATATGCCGTAGGGCTGGTGCTCGACGTGGCCGAGCGGATCCATGTGCTCGAGCTGCTCCATCATCAGCGGCGGTGCCGCGGTGGTGGGCTCGGCACCATCCATCGGCATCGGCATGCCGTGGCCGCCGACCATCATCTGGAGCTCTTCGATCTTGGCGGTGACGAGGCGGTGGCCGGGGTAGCGCGTGAGCACGTTGCGCAGCACGTCGAGCGCCTCCGGGTACATCCCCTGGCTGGCGTAGAAGTCGGCCTCGTCGAGATCGTCCTCGACGTTGGTCTCCGCGCGCGGCGGTGGCGCGGCCACCGGATCGATCTCCGGCATGTGCTGCGCCGTCGGATCGAACGGCGGCGCCTGCACGGCCTCGGTGCCGTACGGGTCGTACGACCCGGCGACGGCCAGCGGATCCTCGAGTCCGAAGTTCGCGGTGTCGGGCGCCTGCTGCGGGACCTCGGTCTCCGCGTACCCCGACACGGCGGCATCGAAGGCGCGTGCGGCCGCGGGATCGAACGGCTCGGGCTCGGGCATCGCCTCCTGGCTATCCCAGTGCGCCGGCGAATCCACGATGATCGGATCGTCGAGCTCGTCGACGGGAAGTTGCTGCGCGTAAGGATCCGGCTGCTGTTGCGTCGCGTGTGCGGGCTCGAACGAATCGAGATCGAAGCTGTCGTCGTACGGCTGCGGCGCGACCGGCGGACGCTGCGGCGTCGGACTGCCATGCGCGACGCGGCCGATCAGCTCGTCCGGATCGAAGTCGTCGACCGAATCGCGATGCGGGCGCGGCGGCGTGCGGGCGACGCCGATCGCGGTCGCCGGGATCACGGGATCCGAGAGGTCGAGGTCGTCGAGGTCGTTGTCGACGGCGGCCACGCTACCGGCGTAGTCGACCTCCGCGGACACGGAGCTCATGCGCGCGACGCGCAGCTGGAACCGGCGCGCGAGCTCGAACGCACCGGTGTGCGTGCCGTTGAGCGCGAGCAGCTCGTGGAGATACGCCTCCGCGCGATCGGGATCCGCCGGTGCGACGAGCTCGGCGAGCTTGAGCAACTCGCCCTCCGCCTCCTGCTCGCGCCCCTGGCCCATGAAGATGTCCTTCAGGCGCTCGTGCGCCTCGACGTTCTCGGGATCGAGCGAGAACACGCGACGCAGGTGATCGACGGCCTTCTGGTGCAGGCCGTACTTCACGTAGACATCGGTCTCGGCGAGGATCTTCGAGATCTCCTCGGCGTGCCGCTCGCCCGCCGCCGACATCTCACGCGGATCCGGCGCGGGCTCCATGTCCGCCGAGAAATCGGAGTCGTCGTACTCGGGCAACGCGAAGTCGACACCCGACAGCGACTGCTCGTCGACCAGCGGCATCGAACCCGTCATCCGGGCGGACGGCGGTCGCAACGCCGGAAGGTCGCTCGTGATGTTGAACTGCGCCCCACCCGTCGCGGCACGAATCTCCGGCGGCATCTGTTGCGTGCTCGGGCGTGTCGTCGGGATCGGTGGTGGCACCGGCGTCGGCGTCTGCGGAGGAGGCGGCGGTACGGGCGTGGGTGGCTGCGGCGTCGGCGTGGGGGCCGGCGCGCTCTTGCCGAGGAACGCGAGCGCGTCGGCGTCGGTCGGAACGAACTCGAGGATCTTGCGGAACACCTCGCTGGCCTTGTCGCGGTGCCGGTTCTCGTTGTGAACGCGCGCGAGCTCCTTGAGCACCGAGACCGTCTTGGCCTTCTGGTCGAGTGCCTGGAACGCTTGCGCGAGGAGACCGAGCGTCTCGACGTCGCGCGGGTCGGCCTTGAAGCAGGCCTGGAGCTTCTGCAACGCGCGGCGCGGATCGTTGCGGCGCAGGTACAGGCCGGCGAGCTCGCGGTTGAGCGCGTGGTTGTCGGGCTTGTGCCACAGCAAGCGCTCCGCGACCTTGACGAAGTCGTCCTGGCGACCCTGCCGGCGCAGCTGATCGCACGCGACGGTGAACTCCTGCGCGGCGTCGTCGACGAGCCCTTCCTTCGAGTACAGCTCGGCGAGCTTGATGCGCGTCGCGATGTTCTCGGGATCGAGATCGACGAGCTTCTTGACGGTGGCGAGCGCTTCCTTGGTGTTGCCCTCGCGATGGAAGTGCGCGGCCACCGACTCGAAGTGCTGCATCGCATCCGACATCAGCCCGAGCTGCCGGTAAAGCTCGGCGAGCTTGAGGATGACGTCGACCAGTCGCGGATCGAGCTTGAGGATCTGCTTGTAGACCGCGACCGCTTTCAGGAAGAAACCCTGGTCGTGATAGAAGCGCGCGACCTTGAGGTAGGTCTCGATCGCTTCCTGCTTCGCACCCTTCTTGGCGTAGAGGTCGCCGATCTTCAGCCAGACGCGAACGTCCTTGGGATCCTCGTGAACGATCCGGAGGTACTCCCTGACCGCTTTATCGATCTGCCCCTTGTCGACGAACTTCCTCGCCGCGTCCATGACCTTGTCTTTGTTGAAGGCCACGTGTGCTAGAGCCTCCCCGGGGTGCGGCGCATCACAACAACAAACTCGCGCCGGCAAAAAGGCCGGCCGATCTACCAAAGGGTAAAGTGCCGTACAGGGGTGGGTCAAGCAAAAGAGCGAAGGAATCCCGGGCGTTATCCGTAACCGATCCTCGCCCACTCACCTACGATCATCGCCTACCAGATCCGTCAGGCGGCTGACGCTCGGGCGGCCAGCATCCGACCCACGAACCCGGTGTCGAACTCGCCGCGAATGAACTCGGGGTTGTCGATGATCCGGCGCAAGAACGGGATGTTGGTGCGGATGCCCTCGATCACCATCTCGTGGAGACACCGCCGGGCTCGTCGCAGTGCGCTGGGGCGATCGACGTCGTGGACGATGACCTTGGCCAGCAGCGAATCGTAGTTCGGGGGCACCACGTAGCCTGCGTACACGTGCGTATCTACACGCACACCGAGCCCCCCCGGAAAGTGGAGGGCGGTGATCTTGCCCGGCCACGGCGCGAACGTGTCGGGGTCCTCGGCGTTGACGCGAAGCTCGATCGCGTGGCCGCGCGGCTTGCGCTCGAGGTGCGGCGAGAGCTGTTCACCGGCGGCGATCCGGATCTGCTCGCGCACGAGATCGAGGCCGGTCACGAGCTCGGTCACCGGGTGCTCGACCTGGAGTCGCGTGTTCATCTCCATGAAGTAGAACTCGTTGCCGTCGAGCAAGAACTCCATCGTGCCGACGCTGGTGTAACCGATCGCTTCGATCGCGCGCACCGCGGCGGCGTTGAGCTTGACGCGCACCTCCTCGGGAAGCGCACACGACGGCGCCTCCTCGATCACCTTCTGGTGACGGCGCTGGATGCTGCACTCGCGCTCGCCGAGGTGGGCGTAGTGGTGGTGCTTGTCGGCGACCACCTGGATCTCGATGTGGCGCGGCTTCTGGCAGTACCGCTCCATGTACATCTCGGGGTTGCCGAACGCGGCTTGCGCCTCGGTGCGCCCCATCGCCCACGACTCGATCAGCTTCTCCTTCTCGAACACGATCTTCATGCCGCGTCCGCCACCGCCGGCGCTGGCCTTGAGGATCAGCGGATAGCCGATGCGCTCGGCGCCGGCGAGGACATCCGCCTCGAGGTGGAGTCCCGTCGAGCCGGGCAACACCGGCACGCCGGCCTCCGACATCGCCGCGCGCGCGCGGATCTTGTCGCCCATCAGGCGCATCGCCTCGGGCGGCGGACCGATCCAGGTCAGACCGCACTTGGCGCACACCTCGGCGAACTCGGCGTTCTCCGACAAGAAGCCGTAGCCCGGGTGCACCGCATCGGCGCCGGTGACCTCGGCCGCCGAGATGATCATCGGGATGTTGAGGTAGCTCTGGCGTGACGGCGGCGGACCGATGCACACGGCCTGATCGGCGAACTTGACGTGCAGCGCGTCCGCATCGGCGGTCGAGTGCACGGCGACCGACTCGAGCCCCATCTCGCGACATGCACGGATGACACGAAGAGCGATCTCGCCGCGGTTCGCGACCAGGACCTTCTTGAACATCAGGCGATCCGGAACAGCGGCTGCCCGTACTCGACCGGCGAGCCATCCTCGACGAGGATCCCGACGACGCTACCGGCGACGTCGGCCTCGATCTCGTTCATCAGCTTCATCGCCTCGACGATGCACAGCACCTGACCCTTGTCGACCTTGTCGTTGAGCGCCACGTAGGGAGGCGTGTCGGGGTTGGGCCGGCGGTAGAACGTACCGACGAACGGCGACGTCACGACGTGGGCCTTGTCGTCGGCGGCCGGTGCCTCGACCACGGCGATCGCGGGAGCCGCCGGTGCGGCGACGGCCGGAGCCGGGGCCGGAATGGCGGCGTGCGCGACCGGTGCGTACGCGATCGTCGGGGCGGCCGCCGCGTGAGCTCCGTTGGTGCGCCGGACCGTGAGCTTGACGTCGCGCGTGGCGAGGATCAGCTCCGACAGTCCATGCTCGGCGACCACTTCCGCGAGCCCGCGCGCCATCGCGACCGGGTCGACGTCGGAGTCGTCGCCTTCAGCGCCTCTTCGTTTTGCCATTGCGATGGGTAGCTTCCACGCGAGCCAGGGCGGCGTCCAGCCCCAGGTAGTAGCTTTGTGGCCCGAATCCGCAGATCTGTCCGACGCATGCCGTCGCGACGATCGACTCGTGCCGGAACGCTTCTCGCGCGTGGATGTTCGACAGGTGGACCTCGACGGTGGGCAGGCCGACCGCCTCGATCGCATCCCGGATCGCGACCGAGGTGTGCGTGTAGCCACCGGGGTTGATCACGATCGCGTCGGCCCAGTCGCGAGCCTGCTGGATCCACTCCACGAGGTCGCCCTCGAGGTTGCTCTGCGCGCACCGGACCTTGGCGCCGCGTGCTTTCGCGCGTTGCTCGAGCTCGGCATCGATCTCCGCGAGCGTGGTCGTCCCGTAGACCGCCGGGTCGCGAGTGCCGAGAAGGTTGAGATTCGGTCCGTGGAGGACCTGGATCCGGGGCTTCCCGCTCACAGCTCTGCGGCCAGCGCAGGCTGCGCCAACCGCACGAGGTACCGGCACTTGCCGAAGTTGCCCTCGGGCGCCATCGCGATCGCGACGAAGTACTGCGGCGACAGCATGCGGCACACCAGCGTGAGCTGCTGCGCCTTGACCGACAGCTCCTCGAGCCCACCGACCGCGAGGCTGTCACCGGCCTTCCGGATTTGCGACAGGATGAAGGAGAACTCCATCGCGACGGTGTTGACGTCGATCCGATCGGCCGCCTTGATGTACGACTCGACGGGAATCCCGTCGAGTCCCATCACGATTGCGGCCATGCCACCGTCGAGGTTGTCGACGACCTTCTTGAGTGTTTCAGCGAACACGGGCCCCCTACGAGCAGGGTACTCGACGCGCGCTGGCTCGCGCCAGGCCACGCGAGGCGTTTGTTACGGGCAGTCGGCGGGACAGGACATGTTGTCTTCGTCGGCCGTCGTGCAGACCCCATCGCCACAGAACGCGATCGGTGCAGGACACGAGACCGTTCCGTCGGCCACGCAGCACGCGATGTCGGTGTCCTGGAGGTCGCTACAGCCGTTGGTGCTCACCGGGATCGTGATGGACGCGGACAGCGGGCACGCCCCGAAGAACTGCCGCTGTCCGTTGGTCACCACCACCGGGAACTTGAACGACGTCGAGTCGAGGCGATCGCCGTAGAAGTCGCCGAACGCGGTCACCGTGGCGTCGACCTCGACCTGCACCAGCGCGGTGGGATCGTTGGCGGCGGCCCCGGCGGCCGTGTTGATCTCGCCCATCAGCTGCGGCGGGATCAGATCGAACGAGCCGACGGCGGTCCCGGAGTTCGGTGGCAACGGCGCCGTGAAGCTGACGGAGAACTCCGTCTGCGACAGCGTCAGTGGCTGCGTCGTGGTCGATCCGCCCTGCGTGACCGTGATGCCATCACCGATCACCTCGAGCGAGACGTTGGCGCCCTGGACGAAGATGGTCCGCAGGCTCTCCTTGCCATCGGCGGCCTCGATACGGCTGCGGAACTGCGCACCGACGAAGTAACCCGGCGACAGGAAGTCGACGAAGCCACGCGACAGAAACGGCCCGGTGTCCGAAGGCGTGAACGAGCAGCCGGACTCCGGTGGCTGGAGGACTCCTTCGATCACGAAGCTCTCGTCGCCCTGGGCGGCGACGCATCCGCCGAGGACGGCGGCAAACAAGGTCATTGAGAGAACGCGGTGCATCGCTGCCTCCGTCGGAAATCGTATCAAGTGGCCAAACCAGATCGCAAAATTCTTCGCAGTTGGTCGAACGGGATGTCGATCGGCTCACACGCGCCTACTCCGCGCACCGCGATGAACCGGATCGCCGAGCCGGCGCGCTTCTTGTCGACCCCGATGCGGTCGATCACGTTCGGGGTCAACCGGGGGCCGAGATCGCAGGGAAGCCCCGTCGCGGCGAGTACCTCCGCGATCCGGTCGGCGAGCTCGGGTGGAGCACCGGCGATCTCGGTGGATACCCGAGCCGCCGCGATCAACCCCAACCCGACCGCCTCGCCGTGGAGCAGGCCGTGCTCGGTCTCGATCGCGTGACCGACGGTGTGACCGAGGTTGAGCAGCGCTCGGTGGCCGGCGACCTCGCGCTCGTCACGACCGACCACGGCGGCCTTGTAGGCGATCGAGCGCTGGATCACGTCGCGCAGCGCGGACGGCGGTGGCGTGCCATCGGGACCGGCCGCCCACGCCGCGCACTCCGCGACGCGGTCCCACAGCTCGCTGCCGTCGAGCAACGCGTACTTCCAGAGCTCGCCGAACCCGGCGCGGCGCTCTCGTGCGGGAAGGGTCGACAGCGCGTCGAGCCCGCACGCGACCAGCTGCGGCTGCCAGAACGCGCCGAGCAGGTTCTTGCCGGCGGCGGTGTCGACCGCGGTCTTGCCACCGACGGCCGCGTCCGACATCGCGACGATCGTCGTCGGCACCTGGACGACGCGGATGCCGCGGAACAGCGTCGCCGCCACGAACCCCGCGAGGTCGCCGACCACGCCGCCACCGACCGCGACGATCGCGGACTGGCGATCGATGCCGCGCGCGATCAGCTGGTCGCACAGATGCTCGTAGGTGGCGAGCGTCTTCGAGGCCTCGCCCGGCTCGATCGCGATCGGCTCGACGCCGAGCGCTTCCCACAGCTTCGCCGCCGGCGACTTCGCCACGTTGTGATCGGTGATCACCGCGAGCTGCGTGGCACCGGCGAGGTGCGTCCGCACCAGCTGTGGGTCGACGGTGGCCTCGACGGTGACCGGGTAGCTGCGCTCGCCGAGCGCGACGATCGTCGGCGTCGCGCCGAGCACGTGCGCGCGCTCCCACGACTGCGCGACGCGCTCGACGCCGGCGGCGATGTCGTCGATCGATCGCTCCGTGGTGTCGACCACGGCGTGCGCGCCGCGATAGATCGGCGCACGCTTCGCGGCGAGCGCCTCGGCGTTCGCGAGCAGCGGCCGCGGTGGCCCGTCGGACGCGGCCACCCGCCGCTTCGCCTCGACGACGTCGACGTGCAGCGCCACCACGCACCCGGCCGCACGCATGCGACCGAGGTTGTCGGCGTGCGCCGCGGCTCCCCCACCGGTCGCGATCACCGCGTTCTCGAGCTCCGGATCGACGATCGCCTCGGCCAATGCGCGCGCCTCGCGGCGGCGAAATTCCGGCTCGTCGCGGGCGACCAGCGCCGGGGCCGGCTCGCCCATCGCGCCGATCGCGTCGTCGAGATCGACGAACGGCCGGCGCTGCGCCTCGGCGATCGCGCGGCCGACACTCGTCTTGCCGGCGGCCATGAAGCCGATCAGGAACAGGCGCATCGAGTGATCGTAGCGCCGGCTTCGCCTATTGGCAGTTGAGCTGGGCCTTGTTCGTGATCTTCGGCGTGATGAACACCAGGATCTCGGTGCGGTCGTCGTTCTCGCGGCGGTTCTTGAAGAACCAGCCGATCACCGGCAGATCGCCGAAGAACGGGATCTTCTTGTAGGCGAGACCGCTGTTGCGCGTGTAGATGCCACCGAGCACCGAGGTGTCGCCATCCTGGACGAGCATCGTGGTGCTGGCTTCCTTGCGCAGGAACGAGGGGTCACCGCGCGCGCCGACGTTGACGAAGTCAGGCTCGTTCTTGGTCACCAGGAGCTTCATCTGCACGGCGCAGTCACGCGACGACACGTACGGGGTGACCTCGAGCGAGAGGTCGGCCTGCACGAGCTGGGTCTGCGTACCGGCCGCCGACACGACCTGGATCGGGATCGACACGCCCTGCGTGATCTTGGCCGGCTTGTTGTTGAGCACGGTGATCTTGGGCGCCGAGATGATGCGGATCGTGCCGGTGTCCTCGAGCGCGGACAGCCGGAGGTTGAGCGCGAAGTTGGCGCCGATCGAACCGAGCGACAGACCGAGCGCACCACCTTCGTTCGATCCGGTCGCGGCCGGAAGGTTGACCGCGAAGTCCGACGGCAGTGCCACGCCGGTGCGAACCGTCTGCGCGTCCTCGTTACCGCCGACGATACCGATCGAGTTCGGGAAGATCAGGCCGGTGGTGTTGCCACCCGCCGCGGTCGACAGGGCGTGACCGCCCCACTGGACGCCGATCTGACGGAGGAACGTCGACCGTGCCTCGACGATGCGTGCCTCGATCGACACCTGCGGCGTCTCGCGGTCGAGGCTGAGCGCGAGCTTCGTGATCTGCTCGCGGTTGCCGGCGACGTCGTTGATGATCAGCGCGTTCTGGCGCTCGTCGACCTCGAGGGTGCCGTTGGGCGACACCATGCCCGCGAGCTTGGGCTTGAGCTCGGACGCGTCGGCGTAGTTGAGGCGAACCACCTCGGGCCGCGGCGTCTCGGCCTTGCGCGCGGCCTCGGCGCGCTCGGCGGCTTCCTTGTCTTCCTTGTCGAGCTCCTTGCGGTCCGCGATCCGGTACAGGTTGCCCTGCCGCCGGTACCACAGTCCGTGCGAGCTCAAGATCACCTCGAGCGCCTGGTCCCACGGCACGCGCTTGAGGCGGACCGTCACCTTGACGTTCGACAGCGTGTCGGGAACCACGATGTTGACGCGCCCGGTATCCGCGATCACCCGGAGTAGGTCGGGGAGCGGCGCGTCCTTGAAGTCGAAGTCGACGGTGGCGCCGCGATAGATCCGACGGCGACGGCCACCCGGAGGAACCTGCGACACCGAACGCTGCGCGATCGGAGTCGACGTCGCACCGAACCCGCCGACGATCGGCGACGGCATCGAGCGCGTGCGGGTCCGCAGACGAGAACGTGGGCTACGCGCCGCGAGGTCGCGCGTCGCGAACTTCCAGTGGACGCCGCGGGCGTCGCGGTTGACGACCGGCGTGACCGGCTCGTCGACCTCGGCGATCAGGCGCACGCGGTTGGGATGGCGGCGATCGCGAAACGACGAGATCGACCGGATCGGACTACCGAACCGCGACACGTCGAGCTTGCGCTCGAGCCGCTTGGCGAGTCCGGCGTGATCGATCACGAGCTCGACGTGGTTCGCGGTGACCTCGCCGATGCTGATGTTGGCATCGCCGGTCATCGAGATCGCGACGTCACCGGTGCGATCGGTGCCCTGGAACGAGATGCCCGTGACGTGGCCCGTGCGTTTCGAAGTGGGCTTCGAAGTTGCCTTGCTGGCGACCAGCGCGCGCGCGTGCTTCGCGCGCAACTTGGCGAGCGCGTTCTCCTCGGCGACACGCTGGGCGACCAGCTTGGCGCGCCGCTTCTCCTCGCGGTTGGCGGCATCGCGTGCGGTCACCGCGGCGGTTTCCAGCTTGGCGACCAGCGCCTGCTGCGCGGCGACGGCCTTGCGGCGATCGGACAGCGCGGCTTCGGCCTGTTTGCGCTCCGCGATCAACTTGGCTTCTTCGTGCTTCATCCGGCGGAGCTCGGCCGCGGTGGCCTTGCGGGACTTCGCGGCGGCGAGCTGTGCGGCGGCCTTGGCCTCGGCACGGCTCCGCGCCTCGAGCTCGGTCGCGGCGCGCTCGGCCGCGAGTCGACGCGTGGTCAGCTCGTCGAGGCTGGTCTGTGCCTTGTGCTTGGCCGACCGCGCGTCGCGCAGGGCGACCTCGGCGACCGCGCGCTGCTTGTCGGCGGCAGCCGCCGCCGCGCGTGCCACCTGGGCCGCGTGCTCCGCAGCCCTGCGCTGGACCTCGGCGGCATCGCGACGCTGCTCGGCCTCGTGCCGGCGCCGGCGGGCATCCTTCATCGCGATCACGGCCTGCTTGCGGCGGCGCATCGCATCGGACGCGGCGGCCTCGGCCTCACCGCGCTTGCGCACGGCCTCGTTGGCGGCGGTCTCGGCCCGGGTTCGCTGGTTCTCGACGGCGGTCAGCTGCGCACGCGTGTGATCGAGCTGATGCTTGGCATCCCGCGCCGCGGTCTCGGCGGCGAGCCGGCGTGCCTCGGCGGCGTCGATCGCCTTGCGTGCCTTGGCCAGTCGCTCCGCAGCACGCTTGGCCTCGGCCGCGGCCTTGTCGCGATCCACGGTGTGCGCGTCGTTCGCGCGCTGGGTCGCCTGATGAGCGGCTGCCTCGGCGAGCTGACGCTCGCGCTTGGCCTTGGCGAGCTCGTCACGCGCGAGCTGATCGCGCGCCTGCGCCGCGGCGTTGGCGGCGCGCGCCTTGTCCTCGAGCTGCTGCGCGGCCTGTTGCTTCTTGTCGAGCATCGCCAGCTGCTGCTTGGCGTCGCGGGCCATGCGATCGGCCTCCGCCTTCGCGGCCTCCGCCTGCTTGCGATCGGCGGCGGCGACGAGCTTCGCGTGCCGCGCATCGCGACGCGCGGCATCCGCCTCGGCTCGTGCCTTCGCGGCGTCGGCCTTCGCGGCATCGGCCTCGTTCTTGGCGACCCGTGCGTCTTCGACCGCACGCGACTTCTCGGCGCGAACGTCGGCGATCTGCTTGCGCGCGGCATCCGCGGCCGCCTGCGTACGCGCCGCCTCGTCGCGCGCGACCTCCGCAGCCTGTCGCGCGGCCTTGGCATCGGCCTTCGACTTGTTGGCGATCGCCCGTGCGGCCTCGACCTGACGGCGCGCCTTCGCGACCTCTGCCTGCGCCTGCTTGGCGGCATCGAGCTGTTTGGCGGCGGCGGCCTTGGCCACCTCGGCCTCGGCCTTGGCCCGCTCGGCCTCGCGCTTCACCACCTCGGCCTGCGCGCGTGCCGCCTCGGCTTCACGCTGCGCCTGCTGCTTGATCGCCTTGGCTTCGCGCCGCGCCGCGGTCTTGGCCGCCTTCGCGATCTGCTTCGCGTGATCCGCATCCGCGCGCGCGGCATCGACCTGCTGCTTGGCGCGCGCGGCATCGGCACGCGCGGTTGCGGCGTCGGCGCGCGCGGTCTCGGTCTCCTGCTTCGCCCGCGCGGCATCGGCGCGCGCGACCTGGCTCTCGTGCTTCGCACGCGCGGCATCCGCCTCGGCGAGCTGGCGCGCCTTCTCGGCATCGAGCCGCTTCTTCTCGGCGGCGGCCTGCGCCGTCGTGGCGAGCCGCTTCGCGCGCACCGCCTCGGCGTTCGCGCGGGCAGCCTCCGCCTTCGCCTTCGCGAGGTCGGCGCTGTTCGCGTGGCTGACCGCGCGGCGTGCCTCGTCGGCGGCCTTCTGTGCCGCCTCCGCGCGTGCCGCCTGAGCGGCCGCGATCTTGCGAAGCCGTGCGGCCTCCGCCTGCGCCGCGCGCAACGCGCCGGGATCGACGCGAGCGGGCGCCGGATCGCGAGCGGTCACCATCACGACGATGGCGTTGCCCTCGGTCTTGACGTCGTATCGACCGGGGCGCGCCATCGCGACGATCACGCGGACGATGTTGCCGCCGTCGTCGAGTTGCTGCGCCTCGATCGAGCTCACCGCCCAGGTGCTCGGTGTCCACACCGCCGCGCTCTCGTGACCGCGTAGCGCCGCGGTCATCCGTGCCCGTGGCAGGTCGACCACGACGCGGCTCGGTTTCTCGAGCTTGTACACGGTGAAGGTTGGGGTCCGCGCACCGCGTACACGGATCTGCGTCGTCGCTCCGGCTTCGGAGTACGTCACCCCTGTGATCTCGTTCGCCGAATCCGCACGCGCCGCCATGGGCGATGCGAGGCTGAAAACGAACGCAGCTGCTGCGATGCAGGTCGTAGGTCGGATCATGTCCACTCCTGGGCGAAAAAAATTTTCGCCCGACTCGCGCGCCACCACAAATTTTCCCACCTGCCCACCCAATTTCTTTCGCTCGCTAACCGACAACGTTTCCCGCGACGACGAGGGAAACGTCGTGCGTCAGGGCGTGGTGGTCGGCGTCGGTTGCTGGTCGCCGGGCGTGGTCTTCGGCACCGGTAGCGGCGCCGCCGGCGCGACATCGGTGTTGTCACCGGGAAGCGACGTCACGGGAATCTGCTTGCTATGAAGCTCGACGCACTTGGGCTCGACGGTGCGCGTCGTATCGGAGTCGTCGGGAGGCTCGAAGCAGACCACGTTGTCGAGGATCTCCTTCACCCACGCCTTCTCCTTACCCACGCAGTCGCCTCGCCGGATGATGTGGCCACGATTGTCGGGCGACATCATCAGCACCTTGCGCTGCGTCCCCTGCGACACGATGCCGACGAGCTTGAGGTCGAGGTAGCTGTAATTGGTGACTCTCAGGCCGCGACCACACCGACCGCGCTCCATGGCGTCGTCGCTGCCGCTGCCGCTGCCGCTGCCGACCTTGACGAACGCGGACTGGAACGGGTCACGGTTCACGTCGGGGACGAAGTCTCGGTCCCGGAACTGGTGTCGGATCGCGATCCGCTCGGGGCACGGTCCACACAGATACCCCTTGGTGGTCAGGATGCAGGCGTTGTCACCCTCGCACCACAGGTCGCCTGGCTTGTGCTCGACGACCTCGTTGTCCTTGAGCGGCACCGGCTTGGTGGCGTTGGGATCGCACGTCGGCGAGCCTTCGTGCGGCGCGGGACACTCCACGCGATCCTCGGCGTGAAGCATGAACGGAAGTGGCACGCCCGACCCGCTGCCGGCCTTGGCGCCAGGCGCAGGCGCCGGTGCCGCAGGGTTGGCGGGATTGGAAGGTGCGGTCTTGGTCGTCTCGTCGCCACCGCAACCGACGAGGGTGATCGTCACGAGGATGAAGGAGAACAGGCGCATCACAGTCCTCCTTTGAGGCGATCGGATCCGGATCCGGGGTTCGCACGCTCGATCCCCTTCTCGGTGCGTTCGCGACCCTTCTCGATCGCGTCTTCGGTACGCATCCGCGCGCCGCGGGGTGTGCCGGCACTCGGCATCGGCGGCGGGGCGTCGGCCTTCGGCGCGGCGGGTGTGACCGGAGCAACGCCACCCGGGAGCGTCGCGCTGTCGCTACCGACCTCGGCATCGGCCTGCCGGTAGGTGACGGCCGTGAACTTGGCGGTGAGGATGATCTCGCGATTGCGGATCGTCGGGTTCGTCAGCGACAGGTTCTCGATCGACACGATGCGCTCGCGCTCGGCCGCGTTGCGCGGCTCGATCAGCGACGCGAAGAACTTCTTGATCTGCAGGAACGTCCCGGTGAGCTCGACGTCGAGCGGCACCTTGATGAAGTTCTCGACCGGCTCCTCGGGACGCTTCTTCCACTTGAGCACCTCGACGCCTGCCTCGGTGATCTTGCGCTCGAGCGTCTCGAAGAACGCCGGAACCTCGGACTCCGTGGGCAGCGCCTTCTGCTGGGCGAGGATCCGCTTGTCGAGCTCTTCCTTGTCGGCGCGGAGCTCCTTGAACTTCGGGATCTGGTCCGCGAGATCCTTGCTGGCCTTCGCGTTCTTCGCGTGGACCGCCTGGACCTTCGCGTAGTCATCGACCAGCGACTTGTAGACCAACCGGTAGTAGAGAACGCCGAGGAGACCGCCGATCAACACGAACACGAGCACCTTGCGGCTCGTCGGCATGTTGCCGAAGTCGGCCATTGCTCCGCCCGCCATCAGTAGGCCACCTTTCCGGTGATCGTGAACTTGTAGTAGCTGAGGCCGCTGTCGGGGTCATTCACGCGATCACCGCTCTGCGGCGTGACGTCGACGAAGTACACCGAGGCCTGGAGCCGCTTCGACAGCTGCGTCACGTCCTCCTTGGACTGCGCGCCACCTTCGAGCTTGAAGTCGCCCTTGGTGTCGGTGAACGACGTCAGCCACACGTGCTGTGGATCCCAGTCCGCCTGGATCTTGCGATTGGGATTCTTCGCCACCAGCTCCGCCATCTGCTCGGTCATCGTCGGACCCTCGGTGTGGAGGATCTGCCCGAGCTCCTGGAGCACGTTGGCCGGCACGACCTTCGCGCGCAGCAGCCGACCGATCGCGTCGACCTTGGCCTGCGCGTTGGCTTCCTCTTCCTTGAGGGTGTCGTAGCCCTCGAGCTCTTTCTTCTGCTGGGCGATCTGACTCACGAGCTGCTTGTTCTTGGTCTCGAGGTCCGAGCGCGCGCTGCGCTTGGGCATGTCGAACACGAAGAACACCAGGGCTCCGACGGCGACCAGCGCGCCGACACCGATCAGGAAGGACCGCGTGCCGGCATCACCCGGCGCGGACGGACCGCGGGCCGCACGTTTGGTGCGCTTCTGCGGCAGTAGGTTGACTTTGATCATCGCTACTTGTCCCCCACGGCTCGCATCGCGAGCCCGACACCGATCAGCGCCTCGGGAGAGTGCGCGGACAGGTACGTCCGATCGAGCGTGGCGTCGATCTCGACGCGCTTCCACGCGTCGGCGACCTCGAGCGGCAACCGCGAGCGGCGCTCGATCGCGCGGTGCAACGAACCGATCTTGGCCGAGCCACCGGCGAGCACGATCCGCGTGACGTTGGCATCCGCGGTGGTGGCGAGGAAGAAGTCGAGCGAGCGCTGGAACTCGCCGGCCATGACCTCGGACACGCCGTCCATCACGCGCAACACCTCTTGCGGCACGACGCCGTCTTCGGTCTGGCTACCGCCGACCTTGTAGGCCTCGGCCTCGTCGGCCGCGATCCCGAGCTGCTTCTGGATCTCCTCGGTGAACGCGTTGCCACCGATCGTGACGTCGCGGGTGAACAGCGACACGCCATTGCGAACGACGTTGATGTTCGAGATCGCGGCGCCGATGTTGATCAGCACGACGGTCTCGCGCGGATCGAGTGGGTAGTTGATCTCGAAGCCGTTCTGGCTCGCGAACGCCGCGACGTCGACGACCTGCGGAGTCAGGCCGGCATCGCGCACGCACTGGATGTAATCGGCGACGACCTCTTTCTTCGCCGCCACCAGGAGCAGCTCGGTCTGGCCGCTCATGCTCGCCGCGTTGGTGACGTGATAGTCGATCTCGACGTCGTCCTTGCCGAACGGGATGTGGTGCTCGGCTTCGCTGCGGATGTTGGCGGCGAGCGCGTCGGGGCTCATCTGCGGCACCGCGATCTTCTTGATGATCACGGAGTGCCCGGCGATCGCGATCGCGACGTCCTTCTGCTTGAGGCGCAACCGTCCCCACAGCTGGCGGATCGCGTCGGCAACCGCGCTCTGATCCATGATCGTTCCGTCGACGATCGTCTGCGGAACGAGTGGCTGCATCCCGAACGCCTGCAGCGCCCAGTTCCCACCCTTCTTCCGGAGCTGGACCGCTTTGACGCTACTGGAGCCGATATCGAGGCCGATGCACTGTTTCGCCATGGCTTGAAAACCCTGCCGGCACTTCGATAAACGACGTCGAAGGCACCCGGTCGGAAAATTCTAGGCTGTTATCAGGCGATCTCCAAAAACATGCGCCACGAGTTGCCTGGCGAGCCAGTGCCCTCGGGGTGCGTCGACGGTCGACGCCGGTACCGAGGTCAGGAAATGCCGTACTCCTTCATCTTGTAGAGCAGGGCGCGGTGGCTGATCTCGAGTAGCTTCGCCGCGTTGGTGCGATTCCCCTGGGTGGTCGACAGGGCGCGGCGGATCAGCTCCTGCTCGAGCTCGCGGGTCGCCTTCTTGATCGACAGCTCCTCCCCGTTTACCCCACCAGATCCGGCAGGTTCCTGGACGGTCATCACGGTCGACAGGAAGTCGAGGTCGATCGTGCCTTCCGCCAGGACCAGCGCCCGCTCGATCACGTTCTCGAGCTCGCGCACGTTGCCGGCCCACGGCTGCGCGGCCAGGGCGGACAGGACGTCGTCCGGGAGCTCGATCGCGGCGAGGTTGTGGCGTTCGGCATGACGGGCGAGGAAGAACCGCGCGAGCTGGGGGATGTCCTCGGCGCGCTCGCGGAGCGGCGGAATCCGGACCTGCAACACGTCGAGTCGGTAGTACAGGTCCTCGCGGAACTTGCCGGCGGCGACGTCCTCGGCGAGATCGCGCAGGGTCGCGGCGATCAACCGCACGTCGACGGTGATCGGTTCGTTGTCGCCGAGCCGGCGGATCTCGCCCTCCTGCAGCGCGCGCAGCAGCTTGGACTGCAAGGGTTGCGGCAATTCGCCGATCTCGTCGAGGAACAGCGTGCCGCCGTCGGCATCCTCGAACAGGCCTTGCTTGTCGCGCGAGGCATCGGTGAACGCACCCTTGACGTGACCGAACAGCTCCGACTCGAGCAGGTTCGCCGGGATCGCCGCGCAGTTGATGGCGACGAATCGGCGACCGCGCCGCGGCGAGTGATCGTGGATCGCGCGCGCCACCAGCTCCTTGCCGGTTCCCGACTCGCCGAGGATCAGCACCGTCGAGCGAGTCTTCGCGACCTGATCGATCTTGGCGCGCAGTGCAGCCATCGCCTCGCCGTCGCCGATGATCTGTGGCGGCTCGAGGCTCGGCGTCTGGATCGAGAGCCGGCGCGGCAGGCTCGCGACGTGGCGCAGCGCGAGCGTGACCGCGAGCTCGTCGACCGGATCGGTGACCACCTCGTCGACGCCGGCCTCGAGGAGCGACACCACCGTCGACAGATCGCGCGGGCGCACGATCGCGATCACCGCGGCGTCACGATTCTCGAACGCGGTCAGCTCGGTCGCCGCCTCGGGCGTCGCGATCACCGCATCGCATTCGTTGTCGGCGAGGTAGCGCCGCGCGAGCTCGAGCTCGGCCATCGCGGCGACCTGCTTGCCGTTTCGATCGAGCATCAAATGGAGTGCGCGACGATCGTCGTCGTCGGGACCGAGCAGCAGGACGCGCTGGATCGATCGGTCGGCGAAGTTGACCGGTACCGAGATCCCGCTCGTCGTCCCGCTCGTCACGACGGATCGGATCGTAGCACGCGGTTCGCCACGGCCACGCGACGCCGACGAGGCGCTCGTGCCAACCGCGTTGGCGTCCTGCGTCAGCAACCGCGCAGAAGCGCACACGTCGATCCTGGCCGACGTCTTGCTCGACGAGCACACATGCGGTTCGCCGTCCCCATGCTCGTGTTCGCGGCCTGCGCCACCGAACCCTCGGTCCAACCCGATCCGGGCGCGACCAGCCACGTGGTGCGCCGGGACGTCCCGCTGCTCTTGCAACACCGGCTCGACCTGATGTTCGTCGTCGATAACTCGCCGGCGATGGCACCGCATCGCGAGGCCTTGCTCGCCAACGCGCGCGCGTTCGTCGACGTACTCGCGAACGAACCCGGCGGCCTGCCCGACCTCCATCTCGCCGTGATCACCACCGGCGGCACCGATTGTTCGCAGCTCGGCGATGCCGCGACGATGACCGCCGCGGGAGCGCGCGGCCACGACTACTTCACGGACGTGCGCATCCCCGGCGGCGAGGAGCGCGACTACGACGGTGACCTCGGCGACGCGCTGGCCGAGACCTTCGAGCAGCTGCCCGTCGGCTGTGCGATCCCGCGCCCGCTCGAGGCGATGCGGCGCGCGCTCGATACCAATCCCTCCAACGCCGGGTTCCTGCGCGAGGATGCCTACCTCGCGGTGATGTTTCTGACCGCGACCGACGACTGCTCGTTCGCCGACCCGGCGTTTCTCGAAGGCGCCGATCCGTTCCGCTGCATCGAGCAGCCGGGCGCGCTGATCGCCGTCGACGACTACGCCGCGTTCCTCCATGGCCTCAAGGCCGACCCGGCGCAGGTCGCGCTCGGCGGTGCGTTCGGTCCGGCCGAGCCGCGCGTGATCGACCCGCAGACCCGCAGCGTCGAGCCGTCGTGCACGAGTGGTGATGGCGCGCGGTCGGCCGAGCCGGCGACTCGCCTGCACGCGCTGTTCGATCGATTCCCGAACCGTGCGGCCGACGTGTCGCTGTGCGAGCCCGATCTGTCCGGCGCACTCGACGTCCTGGCCACGCTGGTCAAGCAGCCGCTCGGCGTGCCTTGCTTCGACGAGCCGCTCGATCTCGATGTCGAGACGCCCGGCCTCCAGACCGACTGCGCGTCGTGGCTCGAGATCGGCGCGGACCGAGAACAGCAGGTCCTCCGCGAATGCACCGCCGACACCACCGACACGTGCTGGCGACTGTTCGAAGATCGGGCGTGTCTCGATGGCCTCCGGTTGTCGTTCGATCACTACGTGACGACGTCGGAGCCGACCTCGGGCGTGATCGAATGCGTCGCGCGGTGACGATCGCGTGCACGATCGAGTGACGTGCTACAGCTCGCACATGACCGACGAGCGCTTCACCGGTTGGCTTCGCGACTTCCTCGCACGTCACGCTGCGGTCGCGGGAACCGTGCACGTCGTCGACGGCGATCACCTCGCGCTCGCCGCCGCGATCAACATCCCGCCGAAGGTCCAGGAGATCACCAAGACGATTCCGAGCGGCAAGGGCATGGCGGGCCTGGCGTGGCAACACGACAAACCGATCCAGACCTGCAACCTGAAGGAAGATACTTCTGGGCAGGTGAAGCCCGGCGCGAAGGCCGTCGATGCGAAGGCCGCGGTCGCGTTGCCGGTGCACGCAGCCGACGGAACGATCCGCGCGATCGTCGGATTGGCGTGGATGCACGAGAACGAGATCACAGCCGACGAGCTCGCCACGATCAGCGAAGACGCCGCCGCACTCCCGGAGTGAACAGGATCGCCCGGCTCAACTCCTCGAAACTCGGAGAGATTCGGGGTTCAGTCGGGTGCCAACGATCGATCCAGATCGCCAACTTAGTTGGCAGCGCGATCGAACCGCGAGAAAAGTAAGCATTTGAAAACGCTCGCAAGCGAAACTGGTCGAACAGTTGCTCTATTCTCCACCAGCCCATTGGAGGAGCGCCACATGCGCAAGGCCGTTACTACGTCGCTATTCGCCCTTCTCGGAGCCGGACTTCTCGCCGGCTGTCCCGATCGCACCATCTCGGAGGTCAACCCCGAGCAAGGTCGCGTGGAGTTCAAGGACATCCCGGTCAACCTGAACCGGAACGTCGACATCCTGTTCGTCATCGACAACTCGGGATCGATGTCCGACAAGCAGACGAACCTGCGCAACAACTTCAGCAACTTCATCGACGTGCTCAACACGATCCAGGGCGGCCTTCCGGACGTCCACATCGGTGTCGTGAGCTCGGACATGGGTTCGAAGGGCGAAGAGGACGCGACCCCCGGACCGGGCGTCGGCACCGTCGGCCAGGGCGGCTGCGCGAACACCGGCGACGGCGGCAAGCTGTTGCTCGGCCAAGCGACGGGCGTCACCGGCAACTTCATCAGCGACATCAAGCTCCCCGACAACACCCGCCAGAAGAACTACACGGGTGACCTCGCGACGACGTTCGGTCAGATGGCGACGGTCGGCGATCGCGGTTGCGGCTTCGAGCAGCACCTCGCATCGATGCGCGCCGCGCTCGACAACAACCCCAACAACGCCGGCTTCATCCGCGCCGACGCGTTCCTCGCGGTCGTGTTCCTCGCCGACGAGGACGACTGCTCGATGTCTCACTCCACGCTGCTCGGTCCCGACGGCGGCCCGCTCGGCCCGCAGCAGTCGTTTCGCTGCACCCGGTTCGGCGTGAAGTGCGATGTCGGTGGCAGCACCGACGCCGCGATGAACCAGGTCGGCGTCAAGGATCAGTGTCACCCCGACGACGGCTCGCAGTACGTCCAGCTCGTCAGCAAGTACGTCGACTTCTTGAAGGGCGTGAAGTCGGACGACTCGAAGGTCATCGTGGCCGGCATCCTCGGCACCAACGACCCGTTCGCCGTCGAGCTTCGCCAGATCAACGGCCAGCAGCAGCCGGCGCTCGCGCACTCCTGCCGCTACGAGGGTGCCGACGGCGTGCTCAATACCGCCGACGACGAGGTCGCCGATCCGCCGATCCGCCTGTCGTTCTTCCTCAGCCAGTTCCCGAACCGCAGCACGCAGGAGACGATCTGCCAGGCCGACCTCTCCGGTGGTCTGCAGCAGATCGGCGAGCTCCTCAAGGCCGCCGTCGGTAACCCCTGCATCGAGGGCACGCTCGCCGACGTCGATCCCAACACGCCGGGAGATCAGTTCGAGTGCACGGTTTCGTACGTCAACAACTTCGGTAAGCCGAACCAGACGGAGACCGTGCTTCCGCAGTGCATCGGCACCGGTGACGCCGCGACCAACAAGCCGTGCTGGGAGCTGGTCGTCGACGCCATGCAGTGCCCGCAGGGATCGAACCTGATCCTCAAGGTCAACGACGACAGCGCGCCGCCGACGGACACGCACATCATCGCGAACTGCGTGACCCAGGTCGGTCCGAGCATGTAGCAGTCGTCGGTTCTCGACGACGAACACGGCGGCCACGAGCCGCCGTTTTTGTTTTTCGGTGACGGGTATCGCGCGCGCCCGACACCAACCTTCAAACACGGAGGTTGTTCATGCGCGCGACGATGGGTCTGTGCGTCCTCGTGTTGGCTGGCTGTCCGGATCGCACGATCTCGGCAGTGACGGTCGACCAGGGCAAGGTAGAGAAGCTCGACATCCCGGCGATCCCGAACCGCAACGTCGACATCCTGTTCGTGGTCGACGACTCGCTGTCGATGGCGGACGAGCAGACCTCGCTGCGGGCGAACTTCCCGCGCATGGTCGAGGTGCTCGAGTCGATCGAGGGCGGGCTCCCCGACGTCCAGATCGGCGTGGTGACGCCGAACCTCGGGACCAGCGCGCTCGACGGCACCGAGGCCGCGGCGACCAGCGGTTGTTCGGGTCGCGGCGAGGACGGCGTGCTGCGCCCGCTCGGCACCGGCGGACCGCGGTTCTTGCGCGACGTCGATAACGGCGCCGGCGGCCGCGATCGCAACTACCCCGGCACGCTGTCCGACGCGTTCTCGCAGCTCGCCGATGTCGGCACCAACGGCTGCGGCATCGAACAACACCTCGGCGCGGTCGAACGCGCGACCGACGGCTCGCATCCCGAGAACGCCGGCTTCCTTCGACCCGACGCGTCGCTCGCGGTGATCGTGATCGCCGACGAGGATGACTGCTCGCTCGCGAAGAGCTCGCTGTTCGACGTCTACCCGCGCACCGATTCGACGTGGGGCACGCGCACCAACTTCCGGTGCACCTCGCAAGGCGTCACGTGCGACACCCCGGCAACGCCGTTCGACGACGCGCTCGGCCCGCGCGAGAACTGCCACCCGAGCGACGGCACCGGCGAGGTCGCGTCGATCGACCACTACATCGATCACCTGAAGAGCCTGAAAGCGGACCCGCGCGACCTCGTGGTGGCCGGCATCGTCGGCGACCCGGACAACTTCGAGATCGTGGCCGACGGCGGGATCCACGTGCTCGGCAGCTCGTGCCCGGCGGGCAGCTCGCAGATGGCGACTCCAGCAGTCCGCACCAACGCGTTCCTCGAGGGCTTCCAGCAGCGAGCCCGCACCACGATCTGCGATGCCGACCTGTCGTCCGGCCTGGTCGAGATCGCCGCCGCGATCAAGGACGCGATCGTCGACCCGTGCTTCGACAACACGCTGCTCGACGTCGATCCCACGACCCCCGGACCGCAGTACGAGTGCACGGTCACCGAGGTCCGCCGTCACCCCGGCGAGAACGACGAGGAGCTGGCCGTGCTCCCGCCGTGTACCGCGGGCGATGCCCCGTGCTGGAACATCGAGGAAGACGCCGTGCAGTGCAGCTACACCGCGGCCGATCCGCACCTCAAGCTGGTGGTCGATTTCGGGGACCAGCCGACCGATCCGTTCCTCCACATCAAAGCCGACTGCGTGACCGCAAACCCCGACGTTCCCGAGTTTTAGCCCCGGGGTCGCCACGCGGTCCGACCCGTGCGCGGCCGTGATAGGGTCCGCCCGTGCCGAGGTCGGGCAAGCCGCTGATCACCGCGAATCAGGTCACCGTGGCGCGCCTGATTCCGATGCCGATCCTCAGCTGGCTGATCTACGTCGGCGGCAAGCAGGGGTACGAGAACAACCCGTACATGTGGAGCGCGCTGATCGCGGGCGTCTTGATCGGCTCCACCGACTGGGTCGACGGCATGCTCGCCCGGCGGCAGGGCCCGACGGTGCTCGGCGGTCTGCTCGATCCGATCGCCGACAAGGTGTTCATCGCGTTCGCGTACACCCCGTTCGCCGACGACATCGGCGGTCACAGCCTGGTGCCGGCGTGGGTGGTGGCGCTGATGTTCACCCGCGAGTTCTTCATCACCGCGCTGCGCTCGGCCTACGAGCAGCGCGCTCTCACGCTCAAGACCAGCTACCTCGCCAAGGTCAAGACGTGGACCCAGATGCAGGGCATCGGGGTGATGCTGCTGTTTCCGCTGGTGCCCGGCGACAAGCAGTACATCCTGACCTGGTTCCTCGGCGTGCTCGTGGCCCTTCCACTGGTGCTGCTCGCGTACTTCTACGTCGTCAAGCGCAAGGTGTGGCGCGGCGCGATCATCATGGCCGGGTCGGTGCTCCCGGTGTTCGCGCTCGCCTGGTACGGCGACCGCGCACTCACCCTGCACTGGATCATGATCGCGGTCGTCGGGCTGACCTGGATCAGCGGCCTCGACTACATCGCCGTCGGGTGGAAGCAGCTGCGCGGACGTGGCGACTTCGCGATGGCCGATGGCGTGCGGCTCCTCGGGGCGCTCGCACTACCGGCGCTGCTGTTCACGGTGCTGGTCGAGACCGATGCACCACCGTGGCCGGTGTTCGCGATCCTCGCATTCGAGCTCGCGGTCGGCGGTCTCGACAACCTGCTGTCGCACCACAAGGTCGCGACCAAGGCGCTCGCCTGGGGCGGCCGCGTGCTCGGCGTGTCGGCGCTGCTCGGCGGCGCGCTGCTCTTGCCCGACTACGCGACGGCGCTCTCGATCGCGGCGGCCGTGATCTCGGTGGTCGGCGTGTCGGCCGAGTTCTGGCGCGGCCGCGACTACTTCCTCGACAAACGCATTCGCGACAAGGCGGCGCGCGCCGCGGCGCCACCGGCGGAGCAGCCGCAGAGCTAGCGGCGTCACGCTCGCCCGGGACGCGAACGATGGGATCGCTCTCGCCGCGTGTCGCCATCTCGTGGGCGTGCTCGTCGGGTGCGTGGGCGGTCGAGTGTGCTGGGCGAGCGGGGATCTCTCGAGGGAAGCCGTCGACACGCACGGTCGGCGCGCTGCCAACCTGCGTGGTCCACAAGGCCCGGACCGTTGGCGTCGATCCTTACCGGGGTGCGGTGGCTTCGCGCGCGCAGCCCACAAGGCCAGTCGCGCGGGAGCATCGGAACGGGAACGATGATCTCGCGGGCGTGCTCGTCGGGTGCGTGGGCGGTCGAGAGTGCTGGGCCGACGGGATTTTTCGGGAAGCCATCGACACGCACGGTCGGCGCGCTGCCAACCTGCGCGGTCCACAAAGCCCGTGCCATCGACGTCGATCCTTACCGCGGTGCGGTGGCTTCGGGCGCGCGCCCACAAGGCCAGTCGCCTGATGCGCGCGCGGGAGCATCGGAACGAGAACGATGATCTCGCCCTCGCCGCGGGTCGAAATCGCTCGTGGGCGGTCGAGGGTGCTGGGCCGACGGGATTTATTCCGGGAAGCCATCGGCACGCACGGTCGGCAGAGCGAGCGGCGTGCTCCTGGCTTTGTGGACCGCGCAAGTTGGCACCGCACCGGTCGCGTCGATCCTTGCCTCGGTGCGGTGACTTCGGGCGCGCGGCCCACAAGCGCCAGTCGCCTGATGCGAACGCGCGCGCTCCGGGAACGAGAACGATGTTCTCGAAGGAGACGAGAGGAAGACGAGAGCAGAACGGGGCGTGCTCAACGGGACGCGCAGGTTGGCACCGCGTCGTCGGCGTCGATTCTTGCCTCGGTGCGATGATCTGCGATCGCGCGGCCCACAAGCGCCAGTCGCCTGATGCGAACGCGCGCGCTCCGGGAACGAGAACGATGATCTCGCCGATCCAGGCTGCGTCGCTTTGGTTGCGAGTCGCCGTCTCGTGGTCACGCCCACGTGGGCGCGCTCGTCGGAAAGCGTGGGCGGTCGAGTGTGCTGGGCCGAGGAGGATATCTTTCGGGAAGCCATCGACACGCACGGTCGGCAGAGCGCGCGGCGTGCTCCTGGCTTTGTGGACCGCGCAAGTTGGCACCGCGCCGTTGGCGTCGATCCTTGCCTCGGTGCGGTGACTTCGGGCGCGCGGCCCACAAGCGCCAGTCGCCTGATGCGTGCGCGGACGCTCCAGGGACGAGAACGAAGATCTCGCCCTCGCCGCGGGTCGCCATCTCGCGCCCACGTGGGCGTACTCGTCGGGTGCGTGGGCGGTCGAGGGTGCTGGGCCGACGGGATTTCTTTCGGGAAGCCATCGACACGCACGGTCGGCAGAGCGCGCGGCGTGCTCCTGGCTTTGTGGACCGCGCAGGTTGGCACCGCGTCGTCGGGTCGATTCTTGCCTCGGTGCGGTGACTTCGCGCGCGCGGCCCACAAGCGCCAGTCGCCTGATGCGAACGCGCGCGCTTTGTGGACGACAACGATGTTCTCGAAGGAGACGAGAGAAGAGAAGAGGAGGAAGACATCGACACGCACGGTCGGCAGAGCGCGCCGCGTGCTCCTGGCTTTGTCGACCGCGCAGGTTGGCACTGCACCGTTCGCATCGATCCTTGGAACGTGCGGCGACGGGTGGCGCGCGACCCACAAGCGCCAGTCGCCTGATGCGAACGCGCGCGCTCCAGTGGCGAGAACCATGTTCTCGACGAAACTTGCGACGCGAAGACGAGGCGGATCGACCACACCGTCGAACGGTCTCCGGTGGTTCGATGCGAACGAGGGTTGTCGTCGAAAAACTCGATCGCGATGCAGTTTTGCCTTGACGCATCTTGCGGTGCCATCGCGCATCGATCGATGTCGCGAACCTGACGTGCGACCAGCCGCGTCGTGCGGAGCACTGCGCGCACGAAATCGCCCCGACCGTTTCTCGACGAGAAAACACGGAAACGGCGCACGTGCGCGAATCGAGAGCGTCGAAAATCCGCGTGGTACAGGAGGCATCTAGCAAGGAGTGTCGGGATGGAGTCGACGAACGCGTGCGAGGTAGCGAACACGATCGCGAACGAGCTGCCGGATGAAACGAACGCGAGCTGGCGCGAGATCGATCGCCGGCTCGGCACACTGGCGCGGCAACGCTGCGCGCTCGACGCCGAAGAGGCGCGCTGGTTGCGCGCCGCGGCGCGGTGCCGGATCTGGCAGCAGGTCGGCTGTGCGAGCCTGCTGGATTATCTCGAGCGCCGTCTCGGGTATGGCCCGCGCGCCGCGCAGGATCGCGTGCGGGTCGCGTTCGCGCTGGAGGAGTTGCCGGCGCTCGCCGACGAGCTCGAGCGCGGCATGCCGTACACCGCGGTGCGCGAGCTCTCCCGCGTCGCCACACGCGACACCGAGCACGACTGGATCGCCGCGTGCCGCGGCAAGAACGTCCACGAGATCGAGCGCGCGGTCGCCGGTCACCGACCCGGCTCGCGTCCGAGCGATCCGGGCGAGCCCGAGCTCGCCGGGCGACGCTTGCCGCTCGAAGACATCCGGCCGGCCACACAGGCGGCGTGGCGCGAAGCGCGTCACAAGCTGCAGGCCGCGCGCGGGACCCACGTTTCCGACGACGAGCTGCTCGCCGCCCTGTGTGGCGTCTATCTCGAAGGCGCCGGGGCGCCGGACGACGACGCGAATGCGGGTCGGGCCAAGTACCAGGTCGCGGTGACGATATGTCACCGCCTGCCAGCAGGGCTCGCGTGACGGCGCCGGGCGCACGTTCCCACTCGACGCCGCCGACACCGAGCGCGCGCTGTGCGACGCCCAGCATATCGGTACGCTCGACGGCGAGCCCGCACGCGCCACGCAGGACATCGCACCGCGAGTCCGCCGCTTCGTCGTGCGACGCGATCGCGGCACGTGCCGCGTGCCCGGTTGTCGATCCGCCGCCAACCTCGAGCTCCATCACATCGTGCCGCGCTCGCGCGGTGGCTCGCACCAAGCGTCCAACCTGATCCAGCTCTGCGATGGTTGCCACACCGCTCATCACCGCGGGTTGCTCGACATCCACGGCACCTCGGACGATCTCGTCGTGACGCGTCGCCACGTGTTCGAGCCGGCGGAGCTCGATCCGGACGGCGCCCACGTGGGCGTCGAACCGAAGGGCGTGGGCAACGCTCCGAGCGACCGCATCCACGCGGGCGTAGATCCAAGCGATCTGGCCGATCCGAGAGATTGGTCCCGCAACGGCGTCGGTCCGTTCAACCGCGCCCACGTGGACGCCGAGGCGATCGCGTGCGCCCACGTGGACGCCACGCCGATCTGCCCAGCCCACGTGGACGCAAGCCCACTCGACCGCGCCCACGTGGACGCAAGCCCGATCGACCGCGCCCACGTGGACGCGAACACAGTCAGCCGCGCCCACCCGGACACGAGCACGATCGACTGCGCCCACGTGGATGCGAACACACTCGACCGCGCCCACGTGGACGGCATGCCGATCGACCGCACCCATGTGGACGCCACACCGATCGGCTCCGCCCACGTGGACGCCACGCCGATCGACCGCGCCCACGTGGACGCCACGCCGATCGACCGCGCCCACGTGAACGCAAGCCCGATCGATCACGCCCACGTGGACGTTGGCCCCATCGACCGCACCCACGTCGGGGCGCGACACCGACCGAGGGTGTTCGATCGCGTGGCCGCGCGAACCCAGGCACTCGACGCGCTCGTGACCCTCGGGTTCAAGCGCCGCGAAGCGCGGACGTACGTCGACGGAGCGATCGACGAGCTCGGCCACCGCGCCGCGGACCTCGAGACGCTGTTGCGAACCGCGCTGCAACGAGTCCCTCGCCGATAGACCGCGTGCGCCGGCCCGCTTCGATCGACTCACTCGACATTCGGGCCAACGCTGGCGCGCGGTCGAGGGTCTGACTCGATGTCGCCGCTGCCACACGCCTTGCGATTCACCGGCGCCACGCCTCTTTCTTCTCTCGAGAACATCGTTCTCGTCCCCGGAGCGCGCGCGTTCACATCAGGCGACTGGCGCTTGTGGTCCGCGCGCCGACGGGCTGCGCGCTGAGGCAAGAATCGACCCAAACGTCGCGATGCCAACTGGCGCGGTCCATAAAGCCAGGAGCACGCCGCGCGCTCTGCCGACCGTGCGTAGCAACGGTTACCTCGGGGTCATCGTCCTCGCCCGAAGCATATGCGCATGAGGCCGGCGCTAGACCCACGCCGGTCGGTCACGCCCACGTGGGCGCCATCGCCGGACTGGCCGTCGGCGAAGCGGGTCCGCCGCCGCTAGCCGATCACGCGGTTGCGACCCTCGCGCTTCGCGCGATACAGGTGGTCGTCGGCGATCTTGATGAACGACGCGACGTCGACGTCCTCGCCCTCGACGCAGGCGACGCCGACCGACACCGTGACCGGGAACGTGTCGCCCTCGTATTCGAACGGCTGGTCGCCGACGAGCCGGCGCACCTGCTCGCCGAACGTGCGCGCTCCGGTGATGTCGGTCTCGGGCAGCACGGCCGCGAACTCCTCGCCGCCGTAGCGGGCGAGCAGCTCCTCGCGGCGCACGCGCGCGAGCAATCGGCGCGACATCTCGCGCAGCACGTAGTCACCGGTGAGGTGGCCGTGCTTGTCGTTGATCTGCTTGAAGTGATCGATGTCGAACATGAGCAGCGACAGCGGGCGGCGATAGCGAGCGCAGCGCGCGATCTCGCGCTCGAGGAACTCGAGAAAGTAGCGCTTGTTATGGGCGCCGGTGAGGGCGTCCATGATCGTCATCTTGTAAATCTCTTCGTGGTAGCTCGCCTCGACCGAGGCACCCGAGAGGAACTTGAAGATCGCGGCACCGATCTTCACGAAGTCGCCGTCGCGCAGCACGCTCTTGGTGACCGGCACGTCGTTGACGTACGAACCGTTGGTGCTCTGGAGATCTTCGACCGACCAGTTCTCCTGCGCGCGAAAGATCCGCGCGTGCCGGCGCGACACCGAATCGCGATCTACTTGGATGTCGCAATCCGAGCCGCGACCGACCACGATCTCGCTACGCGACAGCGGAAACCGTTTCCCCATGTCCGGACCGGGTGGATAGATCAGGACGAGACACGCCTCGCCGGAGTCTTTCGCCGGCTTGACGACCTGGACCTTCGTGATCCGTGTTTTCCACTCGCTCATGAATCGAGAAGGTCGGACTCACCCGCGACCCATGCGAGTGGACCGATCGATCTGAGCCCGAGTTGCCACGGCGTGTCAATGTGTGCGGCGGTGTGATACAGCCCCGATCGTGCGCACCGATGCCACCGCCTTCGAGCTCCTCGACGGTGATGCCACCACCGGCGTCGTGGTGGTCCACGGCTTCACCGGAACGCCATTCGAAGTGCGCTACCTGGGCGACCGGCTCGCCGAAGCCGGCCACGCGGTGCACGGCGTGCTGCTGCCCGGTCACGGCACCCGACTCGAGGATCTCGACGCCACGCGGTGGCAGGACTGGGCGGCGTGCGTCGACGACGCGATCGCGGGCATGGCGGCGCGCCATCGTCGGGTCGCCGTCGTCGGTCAGTCGCTCGGGGGCCTGCTCGCGCTCCACGCCGCGGCCTCGCATTCCGAGATCTCGTGCGTGGCCTCGCTCGCCGCGCCGCTGTGGCTCGAGGGGCTCGGCGGCCTCGCCGCACGACTGGTGCGCGCGCACAAGATGCCCCTACGAAAGCTCCCGAAGCTCGGCGGTTCCGACGTGCGCGACCGTGCCGCGAAACGCGCCAACCCCTGCTACCCGGCGGTGCCGACGCGAGCGCTCGGCCAGCTGCTCGACTTCATGACCGTCGTCGACGGCGAGCTCGGCCGCGTCGCGCAACCGGTGCTCGTGTTGCACGCGCGCCGCGACCACACCGCGCCGGTTCGCTGCGCGTCGCGAATCGTCGACGGTCTCACCGCGTCGCCGGACGTGCGACTCCGCATCCTGCCGCGCAGCTATCACCTGATCGCCGTCGACGTCGAGCGCGACATCGTCGCCGCCGAGGTCGCCAACTTCATCCACGTCCACACCCACACCCACGCCGAGGAGATGCCATGCGCCACGTGATCGCGATCGACCAGGGAACCACCGGCTCGACGGTGTTCGTGCTCGACGAGAGCCTCACCGTCCGCGGTCGCGGCTATCGCGAGTTCCGCCAGATCTACCCGCAGCCGGGCTGGGTCGAGCACGCTCCGGAGGACATCTGGGCATCGGTCACCGGCGCGCTCGGCGACGCGATGAAGGGCATCGCTCCCGATTCGATCGCCGCGATCGGCATCACCAACCAGCGCGAGACGGCGGTGATCTGGGACAAGAAGACCGGCAAGCCGCCGCACAACGCGATCGTGTGGCAGGACCGCCGCACCGCCGGCGTCTGCTCCGAGCTCAAGGCCGACGGCAAGGAAGCGCGAGTCAAGCAGCTCACCGGCCTCACGATCGATCCGTACTTCTCGGGCACCAAGATCCACTGGCTGCTCGCCAACGTGTCGGGTCTCGCCGCAGCCGCGCGCGCTGGCGACATCGCGTTCGGCACGGTCGACACCTATCTGGTGTGGCGGTTGACCGCGGGCGCCGTGCACGCCACCGACGTCACCAACGCGTCGCGCACGCTGCTCATGGATCTGAAGGAGCTCGCGTGGTCCGACGAGCTACTCGAGACCATCGGCGTGCCGCGCGCGATGCTGCCGGAGATCGTGCCGTCGTCGGGAACCATCGGGCTCACCAAGGGCGTGCCCGGCCTGCCCGACGGCATCCCGATCGCCGGCATCGCGGGCGACCAGCAAGCGGCGCTGTTCGGTCAGGCGTGCTTCACGCCCGGCGAGGCCAAGGCGACCTACGGCACCGGCGCGTTCATCCTGATCAACACCGGCGAGACGCCCGTGGTGTCGAGGTCCGGCCTGCTCACCACGGTGGCGTGGAAGCTGGGTGCGGGCAAGGATGCCGAGCTGCGCTACGCGCTCGAGGGCAGCGCGTTCATCGCCGGTGCTGCCGTGCAGTGGCTGCGCGACGGCCTGCAGTTCTTCCAGTCGGCCGCCGAGGTCGAGGCACTCGCCGCCAGCGTGCCCGACTCCGGCGGCGTGATCGTGGTGCCGGCGTTCGCCGGGCTCGGCGCACCGCACTGGCGGCCCGAGGCGCGCGGTGCGATCACCGGCCTCACGCGCGGCACCACCCGTGCACACATCGCGCGCGCCACCCTCGAGGGCATCGCGCTCCAGAACGTCGACATCCTGCGGGCGATGGTGCGCGACCTCGGCAAGCCGCTGGTCGAGCTCAAGGTCGACGGTGGAGCTTCCGCCAACAACCTGCTGATGCAGTTCCAGTGCGACGTGATCGGCGTCGAGATCCAGCGTCCCGCGATGGTCGAGACCACCGCGCTCGGCGCCGCGTTCCTCGCCGGCCTCGGCACCGGGGTGTGGAAGAGCCAGGACCAGATCCGTCAGACCTGGAAGCTCGATCGCCGGTTCACGCCGACGGCCGACCGCGCCGCGATCGAGGAGCACCTCGAGCGCTGGGACGCCGCGGTCGCCAAGGCTTGAACGCACCGCGTCGACTGACTTCGCGAGCGGGCACCCAGCGAGCAGGTAGACCGCGGAAGCGAAGTCGAACAACCATGACTCGGAGTCAGCGTGACGAAAATCAGCGCCGTTCTCCGGTGGCTTCCTCTATAGTTCGCCCCGATGAGGCGCGCCATCCTGCTGTCGATCGCTCTGGTTCTCGGGCTCGGTGCTGGTTGTGGTGGGGGCAACAGTGACACGCCTCCCGGCGACGACGCGCCGACGCCAGACGGCTCGGTGACGCCCGACTCGCCTCCGCCACCACCGGGCTACACGCGGTTGATTGGTCGCACCTGGACGCTCGGACCCGGGCAGCTCGACACCTACCGGTGCGTGCGCTTCACGGTGCCCGAGGACATGTACATCACGAGCATCATCGCGCAGGCGCCGACCGGCACCCACCACACGGTGCTGACGTTCGCCGGCGCCAACGGTACCAGCGGCGCCGACGGCGAGCAGAACTGCTCGGTCGGCACGCTCGGCACCGTCATGATCTACGCGTCCGGCGTCGGTACCGACCCGCTCGACTTCCCCGACGGTGTCGGCGTCAAGCTGACGGCCGGCCAGCAGATCCATCTCAACATCCACCTGTTCAACGCGACCGACAACGACATCGCGGGAGACACCGCGATCCTCGTGAAGAGCCAGTCGACGCCGACCCCGCAGCTCGCCGAGATGGCGTTCGCGGGTGGCTTCCTGTTCAACATTCCGGCCCAGAGCCCTCCGCAAGAAACGTCCTTCTCCGCCGGGTGCACGGCCGACCAGACCTTCAACATCTTCGCGGTCTGGCCACATCAGCACCAGATCGGCACCCACAACAAGTTCGTGATCATTCGCAACCAGGTCCCGACGGTGCTCCACGACGACAACTTCGACTTCAACGAGCAGAAGTATTACCGGCAAACGCCGGAGTTCGTTGTCCAACCCGGCGATCAGATCCAGGTCGACATGCACGTGGCTCAACGACACCGGAGCCGACATCCACTTCGGTGACAGCACCACTGACGAGATGTGTTTCGACGGGCTCTACCGTTATCCGGCGCAGGGCACCAACATCTTCAAGTGCACCGATACTCAAGGCGCCGGGTTCTAGGAACGCACTCGCGCTAGGCAGCGTCGCGCTCGACCCAGCTCGCCGGGTCCTCGATCCGGCGGGCGAACAGCTGTAGCGACTTCGCGCAGTACAGCCCGTCCTCGACGCGCTCGTCGAACGTGTAGCGCAGCGTGACCTGCGGGCGGGCGATCACGCGGTCGCCGTCGACGGCGGGCACGTGGTGGAGCTGGCCGATCGTCACGAACAGCGGACAGTTCCCGTGCTCGTAGAGGTGGTGATAGGCGGCGTCGATCTTGATCGAGCCGAGGTTGGCGACGAAGGCGCTCGTGTACATCGGGTCGGTATCGACCAGGCTTTTCGGTGCGAGGCCGATCGCGTAGAGGCGCTTGAGCGTGCCGATCAGGAACGCGAGCAGAAAGCCCGGGATCGCGAGCAGCGTCCTCAGCTCCTTGTCCATCGCGGTCGGGGCGTCGCCGCGCGCGGTCGAGAGCTCGCCGGACAGATCGCCGATCAGCGCGTCGAGTGTCTCGCCCGGTTCGAACCGGCGCTTGATGGTCGCGAGCGGTGCCTCGTCGGACATCGACTTCTTGGCGGCGAACGACAGGAACACACCCTTGCGCTGGAACGTGCGTCGGCCCACGGTGAACCGGTTGAGGCGCTCGCGTTCGTGCAGCACGCCGGCGAGCCCGTGCAGGATGAGGTGGAACAGCGTGGTCCTGTGATCGGCGCTGGCGTTGCGGGCCTCGAGCCACGGCAGCGTCTTGGTGAGATCGAGGTGCTGCTCGAAGTACACGGCGGACTGGTTCCGACCGCGCATCAGGAACGCCATCATCCGGCGATAGGGATGGACGCGAACGCGCACGCCGTCGTGAGGTCCGAACATGGCTCGAACGTAACGCGGCGCGTGTCCTACATGTACGTGCGGGCGGGAGCGGTACGGGTGGTTTCCGCGCGACCTTCCCCCTCGGCTGGTCGAATCCACCATTCGATGGTGTGAGTGACCGATGGAGTCCGGATTCCTATCAGTAGTTCCATGTGGTTAGGCGTGGCACCGGGGTTGCTCTATCTGCCTTCCATCTACGGAGGGATTTCCATGGCACTACTCGCGACGCGCATCTCGAACAATCCACTCGACTGGTCCGATCGAGAGCTCCTGCGCTTCGTGCTCCGGAACGATGCCCGCGGATGGGCCGAGCTGGTCCGCCGGTTTCGGCCGCTGATCTATCGCTGCATCACGAAGATCACGCTCAAGTACGCCCCCACCCTGTCGAGCGCCGACCTCGACGAGATCTACGCCGACGTGATGATGCAGCTGGTCCGCGACGACATGCACAAGCTGCGGATCTACAACCCGGCCCGCGGCACCAAGCTCGGCTCGTGGATCGGCATGATCTCGGTCAACGCCGCCTACGACTTCCTTCGCAGCGCCGGCCGTCGCCCGCTGCTCGACAAGGTCGACGGCAACCTCGACCCGCACGAGGAGGTCGACCGCACGCCGCTCGATCAGCTGATCGAGAAGGAGCGCTGGGACCACCTCAACGACCTGCTCGCCGACTTCACCGATCGCGACCGCACGTTCGTCGAGCTCTACTACCAGCGCGGCCTCGAGGCCGACGAGATCGCCGCCGAGATGCAGATCAGCCTCAAGACGGTGTACTCGAAGAAGCACAAGATCCGCGCGCACCTCGTGCGGTGCCTGCAGAACATCGCCGGCGATTCGCCGATCGCGGATCTCGCGGCGGCCGCGGCGTAGGGCGTCTGATCCGACTTCGCTTCCGCGGCCTGCCTCACGGCTGGGCGACCGCTCGCGAAGTCTAGCGATCGAACTGCGCGAACGCACGCAGCACGAGCGAGCCGTCCGCCTTGCGCTCGGGTGCCGTGAGCAACACGCTCTTGGCGTAGCCGTGGAGGCCGCGATTGCTCTCGAGGTCGGCGATCGTGCGTCCGACCTCGCCCTCGGTGCCGGCGATCGTGAGCCGGCACTGCGACTGCCGGCACTCGGCGCTCTGGAGTGCGGCACCGCGGATATCGGCGAACCGCTTCCGGATCTCGGACTCGGCGCCGGGTGCCCACTCGCTATCGCGGGTCTCGGCGGTGAACCGCGCGTTCGGCGTGGCCCGGGTCGGGAGCTCGGGACGTGCCGGCAACGTCGGCGCTTTGGGCGCGGAGGCGCCCGACTCGGGCTCGACCGGGCGAACGGCCTCGGTCTCGGCGGCCGACCCCGACGTGGCCTTCTTGGACGTCTCGCCCTTGCAACTCAGCAAGATCGCGACGGCGCCGAGCGCGCCGACGAAGCCCCCACGAGAAAGCCGGATCGTCATCTCTCCTCGACCCGAGCGTAGCACTTGCCGGTTCTCGGCGTGGCATGGTGTATAGACCGTCGTGCCGGAGCGTCCTCCTCATCCGCCGACGCCCGGCGACGACGACCTCACGGTGCCGTTCGATCGCGAGGGTGCCCGACAGCCGTCCTCGCACGCGCCCGCGATCGATCGACCAGTCGAGCCCGCGATCCGCGCGAGTGGCACGGTGGCCGGCGGCAACCGGGTCGTCGTCGGCAACCCGGCCGATGGCGGCGTGTTGTACTGGGTCGGCAAGCTGTTCGGGTTCTCCGCGTTGCTCGTGCTCGCGTTGATCGGTCTGTCGGTGCTCGGTACTTACTGCTACTTCTCGGTCACCGCACCTCCGCCGCCCGATCTCGCGCACTACTCGCAGATCGCGTCGGGCGTGAGCCGGATGTACGCCGCCGACGGCACGCTGCTCGGCGAGTTTGCCGACGAGCGCCGCGAGATCGTTCCCTACGAGAACATCCCGAAGCCGCTGGTCGACGCGTTCCTCGCCGTCGAGGACCACGAGTTCTTCGACCACCACGGCATCTACCTCAAGGGCATCGTGCGCGCCGCGTGGCGCAACATCGCGAAAGGCGACTTCGCCCAGGGTGGTTCGACGATCACGCAGCAAGTGTGCAAGCAGTTCCTCGGCGCCGAGAAGTCGCTGTCGCGGAAGGGCTACGAGGCGATCTGCGCGCGCCGGCTCGAGGGCAAGTACAGCAAGCGCGCGATCCTCTCGGTCTACCTCAACCACATCTATCTCGGCGCCGGCGCATGGGGCGTGGCCGCGGCCGCCGACGCGTACTTCGGCAAGAAGCTCGACCAGCTCACGCTCGCCGAGTCGGCGCTGATCGCGGGGCTCGCCAAGGCACCGAGCCGGTTCTCGCCGACCAGCTCGATCGAGCGTGCGACGGAGCGACGCAACATCGTGCTCGACAAGATGGTGACCTACGAGTTCGCCGACGCCGCCGACGTGGCGAAGGCGAAGCAGGAGCGCATCCACCTGCACACGCACGAGGACAAGTTCCCCGACCGGATGCCCTACTACTCCGACTACGTGCAGAGCTACGTCAGCAAGGCGTACGGCGATAGCTATCCACTGCGCAGCGCAGGGCTCACGATCGAGACCGCCGCCGAGCCGACCTGGGAAGCCGCGGCGTACGAAAACGTCAACGTCAGCGCGTACCACCAGGACAAGCGCCAGGGTTGGCGCGGTCCCGAGTGGCGCGTCGAGGGCGCCGCGCGCGACATGCTGATCGAGCGCCAGAAGAAGCTGTACGGCCCGGGTCCGCTGATTCCCGAGAAGCGCTACCTCGCGCTCGTCGACAAGGTGCACGGCGAATCCGCCGACCTGATCCTCGGCGACCGCCACCTCACGCTGCCGCTGCGCAACATGCGGTGGGCGTCGCGCTGGGAGCGAGGCAACGCCGAGAACGACGCCGAGATCAGCAGCGTGCGCACGGCCCTCAAGCCCGGCTACGTCGTGTGGGTGTCGCGCGAGATCCGCACGTTCGATCGGTATCGCCGGTGGGGCATGACCGATCCGGTCAAGAAGAACCCGCAGTGGCTGGCGGCACACGACGAGCACGAGTGGGATGCCGAACACCCCGACGTGGTGAAGCTCGAGCAGGTTCCGCACCCGCAGGTCGCGCTGTTCACCGGCGACTACCACAACGGCAACGTGGTCGCGATGGTGGGTGGCTACGACTACGACCGCTCGGTGTTCAACCGGGTCAACAACAGCGACGCGCTCCGGCAGCCGGGCTCGTCGTTCAAGCCGATCTACTACTCGCTCGGCCTCAACGAGGGCTACGGGTTCGACACCATCCTCAAGGACATCCCGATCACGATCACCGATCCCGAGACCGGCGAGGAGTGGTCGCCCAACAACCTCGGCGACACGCTCGACTTCGCCGTCACGCTCGAGTACGCGCTGGTGTTCTCGAAGAACATCCCGTCGATCGACCTGTTCCAGCGGCTCGGCGCCAACAACGTCGAGAAGTGGGCGCGCCGCCTCGGCTTCACGTCGAAGATCTTCGCCGACGACGCGCTCGCCCTCGGGGCCTCGTCGACCCACCTCTACGAGATGGCGCGCGCGTACAGCGTGTTCGCGCGCAACGGTGCGTGGTGGCCCCGACCGGCCGGCCACGACAAGGACTGGGTCTACGTCCGCCGCATCCTCGACCGCAACGGCAACACCATCGAGGACAACACCCTCGCCAACGACCCGCAGCTCCACGCCGCCGATCGCTTCGATCGGTTCGCCGCCCTCGCCGGGATCCAGCCGCGCCAGGCGATCCCTCCTCGCGCCGCCTATCTGGTCTCGAAGCTGATGAACGAGGAGGTCCACTACGGCTTCTCGAGCATGATCCGCGCGCTCGACATCAACGCGTGCGGCAAGACCGGCACGTCGAGCGACACCATGGACACGATCTTCATCGCGTTCACGTCGCAGTTCACGACCGCGGTGTGGATGGGCGACGACCGCCGCGAGCGCGCGATCGGACGCACCGACGCCTCGTACATCACGATGGTCCCGCTGTGGGCGCGCTACATGCACGACGCCGCGGCCGGGTTCCCGAACCCGGAGTTTCCGTGGGTCGTGCCGCCCGGCGTCGACAAGAACGACCGCGGCGCCTACACCAAGGGCAAGAAGGGTCCGCGGATGGACCTGATCTACAAGGGTCCGGCGGCGAAGAAGAAGACCGACGATGGCGATGGCGACGGCAACGGGAACGATGCCGACAACGCCGACAAGCCACCCGTCTAGGCGAGGTGCGTGATCAGTCCGCTGGTCACCACGACGCGCCCGGCGTGACGCTGCTCGAGCTCGGTCAATCCGGAGCACAGCGCGCGCCGGCTCGCTTCACTCGGCGATCCGCGATCGACCAGCACCACCGCGCCGCCGTCGCGCACGACCCGGGTCCACGCCCGCAAGGTCTCGTGCCAGGCGTCGTCGTCGACGATATCGACCCCGACCACCGCGTCGAGCGTGCCCGCATCGATCGTCGAGAGCTGCTCGCGATCGAGTGGCGGCTCGACGCCCGACACCTTGGCGAGCTTGGTGGCCGCACGAGTCGACATCCCGATCGGGATGATCCGGCGGACTTCGGGATCGCGCGCCAGGTTCGACGCGAGCTTGGCGTGGCCGACCACGGCGACTCTCTTCACGTCACCGAGCGCAGACAACGCTTCTTCGATCGCGGTCACCGCCGGGGTCACGAACAGGCCATCGAGCACGGCGCGAAGCTATAGCGTTTGCGACCTTCGCGCGAGCCCCGAGGGGCACCGGTGATCGCGCGTTTCCCCGTCTCGCCTCCGGTCCACTACATGTCGCGCAGATACTCGCAGCGTGGCTCCTCGATGTGCGGCGTGATCCAGTTCACCCCGAGCAGCTTGTCGAGCAGGAACCGGAAGTTGCCGTAGGTCACCACGAAGAAGTCCATCTTGCGCTTCTTGATCCCGCCGCCGGTGTCGTCGGCACGCACGCAGCCGTCGTGGATCGAGCCGTCGGGGAGGACCATGCCGTCGAACTCCGGGATGTAGAGCGGTTCACCGAGCGGGATCAGCCGCGGATCGACGGCGACCGACTTGAACGGCACCAGCGTGGTGCGCCGCGCGCCGCGTCCGAACGGGTACTTCTCGGGATCGAGCTGCGAGAAGCAGGTGCCGTAGCCGTACTTGCACTTGCCCTCGTAGTGAACGACGCGATCGTCCATCAAGAGGCCCGAGCCCTCGAGCCGGAGCGAGCACGCGAACCGCTCGGTGACGGTCGCGAGGAACAGCCCGCGCCGGGTGTACAGATCGACCCAGCGGTTCCACGGCACCGCGCACCGCCCGCGCTTCGCCGTGTCCGTGCGCCAGGTGTCCTGGAAGTCGACCTCGCGGGTCAGCCAGTAGAACCGGAGCGCCCACTGCAGATCGCCGACCAGCGGGTAGCCGCAGCACAGCTTGTTCTTGCCGCGGATCACCGTGGTCGGTTGGATCGCGATGTCTTCCTTGCCGAGCTTGCTGGTATCGGCGTGCGCGACACCGGCGGCGAGTAACGACGACACCACGACGAACGCGAACCAGCGCACGACTCGATCGTACACTGGTACAACCGGGCCATGTGGACTCGCGGACTCGACGGGGCCGACCCGTCGTGTGGAGGCAAAGCGCACGGACTCGCGCGACTGATCGCCGCCGGGTTGCGCGTCCCCGACGGGTTCGTGATCGACGACCGCGCGTTTCGCGTCGCCGCCGGCGAGAGCATCGACCCGCAGGGCGCGACCCTCGATCCCGAGCTCGGGATCTCGATCGAGCTCAAACGTGCGGAGCCCGACACCATCGGCCATACGCTCGACGTCGCCGCGCACCGGATCCAGAAGGCACGGCTGCCCGAGATGTTGATGTTCGAGGTCGAGGGTCGCGCCCGCGAGCTCGGCGGCCCGTTCGCCGTGCGATCGTCGGCGACGATCGAGGACGCGGCGGCCGGAGCAGCGGCCGGCGTGTTCTCGTCGCACACGGCCGTCTCGATGGACGAGTTGTGGTCGGCGATCCGCGCGGTGTGGACGAGCGCGCTCACCCCACTCGCCGCGGCGTACGCCAACTGGAGAGGCGGCGAGATCTCGATCAACGTGATCGTGCAGCGCGCGGTGACCGGCGATCCGATCGTCGTCTACACGCGCCCGCCCGGCGATCGCGACGGCAACGAGCTGTGGATCCAGCGCGCCGGTCGGATCGAGCGCCTCGCGCGCGACGATGCACGGGCCGCGAACGCACTCGCCGCCGAACGCGCGATCGGCGCGACCGGTGGTGCCGACCTCGAGCTCGTCGCACCGCCCGCAGACACCGCGGCCGCCGCGCTCGACGGAGCGTGGCTCGTCCAGGCCCGTCCGATCGTGCATCCGAAGATCGTCGAGAGTCCGCCACCTCCGTCCGACGTGATGGCGTGCCTCGGTGACGGTAGGACGTGGACCTGGGACGTCGCCCACAATCCCGATCCGCTGTCGCCGGCGCAGGCCGGTCTGGTCGAGCGGATCGAACGCGAGGGTGCGGCACCGTGGTCGTCGAAGTTGTGCGCCGGGTTCTTGTACACGGCACCGCGCGACGATCGTCCACCACCGCCGGCACGCCCCACCGGCACCGCCGCGCTCGAAGCACGTGTCGCCGAGCTCGAGGCACGGATGGCCGCGGCGCTCGGCGACGAGGAGACGGTGCCGCTCGCGGATGCGATCGCCCGTTACGTGGCGTTCTTTCGCGTGTGGGCCGGCGAGCTGTCGCCGCTGATCGCGGTCAGCCGCGGCGATGCGGACGCGAACCCGCACAGGCCGAGTGCGGTCCAGTCGGTGTTGCTCGCAGCCGCGCGTGACGAGCTCGATCCGTCCGCCGTGCTCGAGCGGCTCGGCCGGTTCGCCCCGGCGTGGGATGTCGCGGCAGCGACCTTCGCGGAACGACCGGCCGTGCTGTGGGACGCGATCGGTCGGGCACGCGTGATCGTGGGCGAGGCCTCGCCGTCCCCGAAACCCACCGGCCTCGACGAGGTCGCGATCGCCGCCGCCGACCTCACCGAACGAGACGACGCCTGGTTCGCTCGCGCGCAGTGGTTGGTCCGGAGCGCCATCCTGGCGCGGGCCGAGAGGCTCAAGCTCGCGACCGAGGACGCGTTCTGGTTGCCACTCGAGGAGCTCGCGACCGATGTTATCGATCCGGTGGCCGCCGCGCGGCGGGCATCCGGAGCGCGGGCTGCCGCGGCCCGTGCTGCGCGGTGGAACATGCCGATCTCCGTCGGGCCATCGTCGACGGGAAAATCAGGAGTTGCGTTGCGGGGGATCGGGATCGGCGGATCGGTGACCGGGCGCGTGGTTCGACTTCGTGCACTTGCCGAGACCACCGCGGTTTCTCGCGGCGACATCGTCGTCACGCGTGCGGTGACTCCGGCTCTCGCCGTGATCGTCATTGGTTGCGCCGGGATCGTCAGCGAAACCGGTGGTCCACTCGATCACGGTGCGGCGATGGCGCGCGAGCTCGGCATTCCGTGTGTCGTCGGTTGTCGCGACGCATGTACACGACTTACCGACGGAATGATCGTCACGATCGATGGTGACGACGTTCGCATCGATCGGTAGCGACAGGACGCACGTTTGGTGTCGTCGCCGGATGCGAACCGTTTAACTGCTGGATCCCGACGAGGATTTTGACGATCAGGCTTGTGCCTGACCGTTGTTTTCGTCGTCGAGATCCGGCTCGTTCGGGTCGGTATCGTCGGGTTCGTCGGGTTTGTCGGCAGGCAGTGGCGTACCGAGGCCAGCGTTCACACGCTCCCGCAAGTCTTTGCCCACCTTGAAGAAAGGTAGACGTTTCTCGGCAACGTGAACGGTTTCCCCCGTACGAGGGTTCCGTCCTTCGTATGCCTTGTACTTGCGCACGGTGAAGCTACCAAAGCCGCGGATCTCTATGCCTTCCCCGCGTTCCAGTGCCTTCACCATGGAATCGAAGATCGTGTTGACGATCGCCTCCGCCTTACCGGCCGGCAGCTTCAACGTCTCTGAGATTTTCTCGATGAGCTCGGACTTGGTCACCCGTAACTCCGCGTAACTAGAGATAGGCTACGCAAGTCCGGTGGTAGATGGCAAGCATAAGGCTGCGGAATTAGACCCTGGAGATTTCTAGGTGGCCGGGATGCGACGCTGCCCATCTGACGTAAGTGCTCGGTATGACGCTGGAAACGGGTAGGTTTGGCAGCGATGACGAGCGTAGAAGTCGACGAGATCTCTCCACTGAATTTCGCCGTTTTCGATGCCGGATCGGACCGCTTGGGAGCTCAAGGTGATGCATCGATCCGCTCCTCGAGGCCGCTGGTGCCCCCGAGCGATCCGCCGTTCGACGCCCACTTGCGTCGGCGGAACCTGGTCGAGGTACCAGGCGGATAGCGGATTGACCTCGAGCGTCTCGATCCGAGTGATCACGATCGACATGCCGTGTCGCCAGACGCACTCGGCCCGAACCTGGTGGATGCCCTTCTCGATCACCATCGCGTCGATCGGTAGCGGTGACACGGTGTTGCAGGCGGCGATGCGCGGCGTCGGCTGCGTGATCACCCGATACGCGAGCGTGTGTCGGGTACGGTTCTCGATGTCGAGCACGAGCCGCTTGCCTTGGTGGACGGCTCTGAGTCGCAAGCCCGCGGCATCGATCGCAGGTTGTCCCACACCCAGAACCTGCCGGCCCTCGTCGACGCGATACGTGAGCTTGCGCGACATCTCGTCGACGGTCGGCGTGGAGACGCCGGCAAGCCGTGCATCCTTGACCAGATAGTCGTGATAGACGACCTGCGACGCGTTCGACTGCGAGACGAGATCTTGCGAGGTTCGAGATCGCTGCGTCTCCGTCGGCAACACCGCCTGCTTGTCGGGCAATGACACGTCCCCGCAAAACCGCACCGAGGTGATGCTCACGACAAGCAAGGCCGCTGCCCCGACGACACCCACACGAAACTGGGTCTCGGAAATCGCCACGATTCCGAAGTCTACACGGGTCGAGCCAGCGGTCGAAGCCGTTGCAGATCGTGCCAACAGAAAACATTGACTCGATCGTTGGTGAAGCGCCTAATCGGGACACGGTGCTTCGGGGGGTCCTGCACTACGTGGTGATGTTTGCGATCGCGGTGTTCGCGGTGGCCAGCCTCGCCCGCCCGGCACGCGCCGAGGATCAGGTCACCCGGCTGACCCGGATGGTGACGTCGAGCTCGAACGAGAAGACGCGGCTGGTCGCCGTGGTCTCGCTCGCACGGCTCGGCGATCGCCGCGCGCTCAAGCCACTGGTCGCGGCACTCGCGGATCCGAGCCCGAAGATTCGCACCGTCGCCGCCGTCGGGCTCGGCCGGCTCGGACACAAGGCCGCGCTGCCGTCGCTCAGCCACCTCGCCAAGGACGACCTCGACGCCGGCGTTCGCGCCCGCGCACGCGAGGCGGCGATCCAGGTCGCCCGATCCAACCGACTTCCCAACCCGTTCGCCGAGTCGGCGGTCGCCAAGTCGTCGCGTCCCCGTCGCGCGAAGCCGGGATTCGGTCATCACCCGCACGCGATTCGCAACCATCCCGACGTCTATGTCGTGATTCGTACGAGCACCGACGATTCGCCCGGCCGCACGGACAAGGCGAGCCGCAAGCGCCACGCCGAGATCGTGCGGCATTCGCTGATGGCCCAGTGCCAGAACGCGAACAACGTGACGTCGCGGCGCGCGGAGGCCGCACGCTGGGGCCTCGATCTGCGACAGGTCGACCTGTCGGTGGTCAAGCTCGATCTCCACCGGTCGGGTGGATACATGGAGGTCGAGGCACAGCTCCGGCTCGCGATCTCCGACGACAAGGGCAAGATGCTGTCGTTCGTGTCGGGTGGTGCGAAGGTCCAGGTGCCGCGCCGGACGTACAAGGCCAAGTACCTCCCGAACCTCCGCCGCGAAGCGCTCGAGAACGCGATGAACGGGATGTTCGACAAGCTGCTCGCCCATCTTCGCGAGCAGACGCGGGCGTAGGCTTCATCGCGTCGGACCTTCGGGTCGCGCGCGCGCACGGGACCGAGTGACCCGCGGAAGGGTTGCCTGCGATCGCCGACGGTGTGGCATCGATGTGATCCGGAACGGATCACGGGATACCGGACTGCCGACACGCGGCAAATCCGAGCTACGCTTGAGCCCCCCATGCCGTCGGCGAGCTTTCGCATCGCGCTCGCGCTCGGCCTGGCGCTCGGTGTCGCGGCATCGACGCCGGCGCACGCCGAAGATCCGCCGGCGCCCGCGCCGAAACCGACCGGCGTGGTCACCAAGCCACCGCAGCTGATCCAGGCGGTCGCGCCCGAGTATCCGCCGGCCGCGCTCGCCGCCGGCAAGACCGCCAAGGTCAAGGTCAAGATCTACATCGACGCGACCGGTGTGGTGACCAAGGTCGACGTGCTCGAGCCCGTCGGCGAAGGCTTCGACGAAGCCGCGGTCGCCGCGGCGATGCAGTACGTGTTCGACCCGGCCGAGATCGACGGCAAGCCGGCGGCGATCGCCGTCGAGACCGCGATCAACTTCGTGATCGAGAAGAAGGAGGAGGAGCCACCACCTCCTCCGCCGCCACCGACCACGCACACCGGCCCGCCCAATCACGCCGGCGCGATGGAGGCACCGGTCTCGCTGTCGGGCGTCGCGCTCGAACGCGGTACGCGCAAGAAGCTGGCCGGCGTGATCGTCTCGATCTCCGAGCTCGGCCTCGACGCGGTGACCGGCGACGACGGCTCGTTCTACTTCCACGGCGTCCCGCCCGGTAGCTACCAGGTGCTCGCCGTCGATCCCAAGTACGACCGGCTGCAGCGACCGATCACGCTCGGCAAGCGCGAGGCGCTCGAGGTGCGGCTGTGGATGCGTCCGCGCGGCGGCAATCCCTACGAGACCGTGGTCGAGGGCGAGCGCGAGGTCCTCGAGGTCACCAAGCGCACGTTGCAGCGCCAGCAGCTGACCAGCGTCCCGGGAACGTTCGGCGACCCGATCCGCGTGATCCAGACGCTGCCCGGCATGCAGCGCGCACCGTTCGGCCTCGGGCTGTTGCTGGTGCGCGGCTCGAACCCCGACGACACCGGGATCTACGTCGACGGTCACGAGGTTCCATCGGTGTTCCACTTCCTCGGCGGTCCATCGATCTTCAACGCCGAGATGCTCGAATCGATCGACCTGTATCCGGGCGGGTTTCCCGCGCGATTCGGTCGCCACCACGGCGGCGCGGTCGCCCTCGAGCTCCGGCCGACCAAGTCGGACGGCATCCACGGCTCGGCCAAGGTCGACTTCCTCGATACCGGCGTGTACCTGCGCGCGCCGCTGTCCAAGGACCTGTCGTTCGCGTTCGCCGGCCGGCGGTCGTACGTCGACGCGTTCCTCGGGTTCGTGCTGCCCCAGCCGCCGAAGGGCGGACGCCGGGTCGTGACGCCCGTGTACTACGACTACGCGACGCGCTTCGACTACGACCTTCACGACAACGGACGGCTCGGACTGTTCGCGATCGGATCGTCGGACACGCTGCACGTGCTCGATCAGGATCCCGACGCGGCGCAGTCGACCGACCTCAACACGTCGGTGAAGTTCTTCCGGATCATCGGCGAGTACACGCGTTCGCTGGGCGGCGATCTCAAGCTGACGTTGTCGCCGGCATGGGGTCGCGACACCGTGACGTTCGCCGGCGCGCAGGCCGAGGCAGCCGGACCGTTCACGAGCCTCGACATCGTGTCGAGCAACCTGTCGTATCGAGCACGCGTGCACGGGCGGATCGACGATCGGTTGACGCTCGACACCGGGCTCGACCTGCTGTCGCGGATCACGAGCTACCAGGCGCTGGTACCGATCGACGACAACCTGATCGACTCGACCGGCGTCGACGTCGATCCGAGCAAGGTGTTCCGCGGCACCAGCACGCTCGGGCTCGGCGCGTACATCGACCTCGGCATCGACGCGACGTCGAAGCTCAAGCTGATCCCGAGCCTGCGCGTCGATCAGTATCTGATCGAGAGCCGCAACCGGCAGTCGCTCGATCCGCGGCTCGTGGCGCGCTACCGGGTCGACAAGGATTGGACGCTCAAGGGCTACGTCGGCCGGTTCAGCCAGCCGCCCCAGCCGGAGGCGGTGGACGCGCGCTTCGGCAACCCGAATGTCGGCATCGAGCACGCGATGCACTACGGCCTCGGCTACGAGTGGAAACCCGACCGGCTGTGGAAGCTCGACAGCGAGATCTACTACGTGCGCCGCACCGGCCTCGTGGTGTTCACGGAGGACGTGATCGACAACGGCGACGGAACGTTCAGTTACGTCAACTTCCGCAACGAGGGCCGCCGCGACTCGATGGGCTTCGAGGTTCTGATCAAGCGCGAGATCAGCGAGCGCATGTTCGGCTGGCTGTCGTACACGTTCTCCAAGGCGCACCAGCGCAACCACCCCGATACCGAGTGGGTCCCGACGGCGTTCGATCAGACCCACGTGATGAACGCGGTCGCCAGCTACAAGCCGGGCGCCGGGTTCGAGATCGGTGCGCGGTTCCAGCTCGCGACCGGTCGGCCGGATACGCCCGTCATCGGCGCCACGTTCAACGCCGACACCGGCGAGTACGAGCCGGTGGACGGCCCTCGCCGCTCGGTCCGCACGCCGACCTATCGCCAGATCGACATGCGCATCGAGAGGACGTGGCTGTTCAACACGTGGAGCCTCGGGGCGTACCTCGACATCATCAACGTCGCCAACCTGCAGAACGTCGAGGCGTTCCAGTACGACTACCGCTTCAAGGAGAAGGCTCCGATCACGAGCTATCCGATCCTTCCGACGCTCGGGATCCGGGGGAAATGGTGATGCGACCGTTCGGTTCCCTCGTCATCGCCGGCGCTGCCCTTGCAGCCGGGTGCAACTCGTTCGAGCCCGAGGAGATCGTGATCGACACCCGCGTGCTCGCGATGTCGGCCACGGTTCCGGATCAGGTGATCGACATCGACCTCTCGGGCGGCCAGCCGGACCCGGTCGACCTGCTCGACCAGATGGTGCCGACGACGATGTGCGCGCTGATCGGAGACCCCGGTGTCACGCGACGCATCCACTACAAGATGACGCTGTGCCAGCCGTGCTCCGACGGATGCTGCGGCGGCGCGCAGGTGCCGCTCGCCGACGGCTTCATCGAGGATCCCGACATCACGATTCCCGAGCCCTCGCTGTGCACGACCGTCGAGCCCGACGGCAACCTGCTCGGCGTGGTGTTGCAGACGCTGATGGACGACAGCTTCGGCGGCCTCGGTGGCGTCGACTACGCGGTCGAGCTACGAGCCTCCGGCGAGGGTGACGACGTCGAGCAGGTGGCGCTCAAGACCCTGCGCGTGATCCCGCGCATCCCCGCGGATCGCACGGCCAACAAGAATCCGACGATCGACCACGTCGATGCCGCGCTCTACATGCCGAACGGCGACCGCGCCGATCCGGTGACGCTGCCGCTCGGACGCTGCGTCGAGCAGACCGATCCGATCGTGCTCGCCCCGACCCAACGCGTGCGCCTCGATCCGATCGAGGCGGACGACACCCGCGAGACCTACGTGCTGCCGACGATCGACGGCAAGTCGCAGACCTTCACCGAGGCGCCGACCTACCAGTGGCTGGCCACGGCCGGCGGGTTCTCGGCCGGCGAGACCGGTGGGCCGCGCGAGATCAGCGGAACACCGGCACCGCTGTTCACCGACTATCGCGCGCCGCCCGCCGACGAGCTCGACGGTCCGACCGACATCTCGCTGTGGATCCTGCAGCGCGACGAGCGCCTCGGATCGACGTGGTACGAGAGCTGTATCCGCGTCGTGCCGTAGCTCGGGGCCTGCCCGCTCGCGACGTCAGTCGGCGGGCAACGTCAGCGTGATCGTGTCGGCGTCGGTGTCGACGGAGAGATCGGGACTGTGGGCGACCAGCTCGAGGACGTGCTCCTCGGGGAGTCGCAGCTCGCCACCGATCGCGTTCCACAGCCGCGACCAGCTGGTGCCCAGGGTCGAGGTCCCGCACCACATGCCCGTGCGCGACATGTACGCGACGATCGCTCCCGCCACGCGCACGTGGTCGGCCGCGAGATCGTGGACACGGCGGCGCTGCTCGAGATCTCGGTAGCGGACTGCGAGCGCGCGCACGAACGATCCCATCCACGAGTCGAGCGCGAGCTCCTCGTGCAAGCTCTCGCGCGACACCACGATCGCGGTGACGTCGTCGACCGCGACCACGCTCGCGTTGCGAACGCCCGCCGCGAAGATCGCGCCCTCGCCGAACACGTCGCCGGCCCCGAGCTGGCGCAGTGCGATCTTGCGGCCGCGCTCCTTGCGAAACGCCTCGCAGGTGCCCGCGGTGATCACGTAGGCGACGTCGGCGGCGTCACCCTCCTTCACGATCAGCGTGCCGGCCGGGAACGTTCGAGAATCGAAGTACGAACCGCCGCGCAAGAAGCTCTCGACCTCGTCGCGAAGTTCCTCGACGGACGGGAACCTGTCCTCGGGCTTGGTCGCGATCGCGCGCATCGCGATCCGGCACAACCCGGGAGGCAGCGCCACCTCGACCAGCTCCTGCGGTGGACGCGGCTCGAGGAAGCGCGCGTGTCCGATCGTCGCCGACGTGCTGTCGCCGGGGTGCGGCGAGGTGCCGGTGAGGATGTGATAGAGGATCGCGCCGAGCCCGAACACGTCGGTGCGTTCGTCGATCTGGTCGGTCATGCCCCACGCCTGTTCGGGAGCCATGTAGCCCGGAGTGCCGATCACCGTGCCGGGCGCCTCGGACAGCGAGCGCCGCGGGCGGTCGCCGCGCCGACTACGCTTGTCGATCACGTGCGCGCAGCCCCAGTCCATGACGTAGACCTGACCGAACGTCCCGAGCATGATGTTGTCGGGCTTGAGGTCGCGGTGGATCACGCCGCGCGAGTGGGCGAACGCGAGCGCGTCGCAGATCTTGAGAAAGATCTCGAGGAGCCGCGTGAGCTCGCGCTCGGTGCGCGGCGACGACGCGATCCGCGCCGTCAGGGTCTCGCCGTCGACCAGCTTCATCACCATCGCGGTCGGCGTGCCGGTCTCGTCGAGGATGACGTCGTGCACCGACACGATGTTGGGGTGATCGAGCAAGCCGGTGATGCGCGCCTCGTCGAAGAACCGCGCGACCATCTCGGGATGATGCGCGAGCTGGGGGTCGATCACCTTGAGCGCGACCGTGCGCTCCATCCGCGTGTCGAACACGCGATGGATCACGCCCATCCCGCCGCGCGCGAGCTCGCCGCGCGAGGCCAGCCGCGGACCGCCCGGCAAGCCGGGCACCGCTCGCCGGCCACTCGCCCGCGGGGTCGACGGAGCGCGCTTCGCGGCGCGGCGCGGCGTCCCGGCAGCGGTCGCACGCTGGCTGTTCGCGACGCCGGCCTTGCTTCTCGCCCGGCTCTTCGTCGCCCGGCTCTTCGTCGCGACACTGCGCGCCACTCCGGTCCTCCGGCTCTGCGTCTTGCGCGACGGCACCGCCGATCAGCGTACCCGTAGATATTGCTGGCGTGGCCCCAGAACCCGGATAGATTCGAGGCCATGGCTCGGGTGGTGCTCCTGTTGTGTGTGCTGGTCTCGGTGGCGCACGCCGATTCGACTCGCGCGCTCCCCGTCGACGCGGTCACCCACGGACGCCCGGGCGACTGGGCGGTCTACGAGGGCCAGGTCCGCGTCGGGACGCGCCTCGAGCACGACCGCAAGGCGATCTCTCTCCGCGTCGCCGACCGCCAGGTCGAGGTCGCCTGGTATCGCGGTGCCAAGGACAACGAGGCGTTCGCGTGGTCGGACACGTTTCCCAGCGATCGTCCGATCGATACCAGGCTGCTCGGATACGGCGCGTCCAAGGTGCAGTCGTGGACGACCGAGTCGGCGACCTGCAAGCTCGACACGAGCTTCGCGTGCACCCGGCTGACGTTCGAGGTCAGCGAACCGGGCGGCCCGACCAAGATCGTGATGACGATGGCCGATCGCGTGCGCGCGCTGGGGATCGTCGAGCTCGAGATCACCGACAAGACCGGGCTGGTGTGGAAGAGCCGCGTCGTCGGCTATGGCCGCCGGGGCGAGACCGAGTGGGGCGTCGGCACCAAGCGGTTGTTCCAGCTCGACTCGGACAGCATCTACGGCGGCCTGGTCGGCTACGAAGACGCCGAGATCGGCGGGTTCGGGCTGATCGGCCACGGGCCGAGCGGACAGATCGGCGGGATGTCGGGCCGCTACATCGGCGGCCGGCCCACGGCGGCGCAGGTCGTGTTCGGGACCTTGAACGCCCAGGGCTCGCTCGACCGGGCGATCATCCGCCGCTACCTCCGCCGCAACATCAACCGGCTGCGCTACTGCTACGAGAAGCGCCTCCTGGTCAAACCCGCGATCTGGGGACGGATGATGGTGGGCTTCACCATCGACGACAACGGCAAGGTGACGAGCGCGACCGCGACCGGTGTCGATCCGGTGGTGTCGACCTGCGTGGCGCGCATCCACCGGATGATCCTGTTCCCCAAACCCAAGGCCAGCTTCGTGCGGGCGACCTACTCGCTCACGTTCCGTCCGCCGCTGGCGCGCAAGACCGTGCCGTACAAGCCATACCGGTCGCGGAAGCGCCCCTAGCTACACGCGTCGCACAGTCCGCGGACGTGGACCTCGATCTGGCGCTGGCGCAACGCGCGCGGCGAGCGGCGGCGGGTCGTGATCTCGAGATCGGGCAAGCACTCGACGCTGCCACACTCCGTACACACGAAGTGTGGATGTGCGGCGTGATCCTCGCCGACGGCCTCGAAGCGCCACACGTGATCGCCGACGTCGGTGCGGCGGAGGAGCCCGACCTCCGAGAGGTCGATCAGGTTGCGATAGATCGTCGCGCGGTCCCAGGTCTTCTTGCCCGCCCACCCGACCCAGGTCTTCGAGGCCAGACGATCCGCGACGTCCCCGTGCGACATCGGAGACTCGCCGGCGCGGACCAGCTCGAGCACCGCGAGGCGCGCCGGGGTGACACGCAACCCGCAGGCGCGCAGGTCGTCGCGGAGCTGATCCTGGAGCACCGGCGCACGCGGCATCGCTATCGGAGCTCCGGCGCCGAGTAATCGGCCTTGGCTTCGAAGTGATAGTGGTTGTAGTGCGACACCGGATCGTTGCGGGGCGTCAACAGCGTGCGGAAGTTGCCGCTCGAGTTGACCGATTCCTCGACGGCATGCAGCAGCTCGTCGCCCATGTTGTAGTCGTGCTCGACCACGGCTTCGCGACCATCCTGATCGACGAACGAGTACACGTCCATCGCGATCCCGAGGCCGTGGCGCGACAGGTACGGACGCGTCACGCCGCCGGAGCGCACGTTACTCCACCGGAACAGGCTCCCGAACTTGACCTCGCGCACGCCGAGGTCGTGCAGCCGCGGGCCGATGGTCTCGAGCGCGAGTGCGAGCTGGCAGTCCATCCGGTGCGGTCCCTTGCGGTTCCACTTGTTGGAGTACTTGATGCCACCGAACGTCATCGCGGGTACGACGATCGGATCGGCGATCCGTCCCTCGGTGTCGGCGCGGCGCCACTCGATGCCGGCGCGATCGAGCTTGGACTCGCAGTCTTTCTCGGCCGCCCGCATCGTGCGCGTCGGTGGCCACGAGAATCCGTGCGGCAGGTTCTTGGTGTTGGCGAGCGTGTGCCGGTTCGGCTTCCACGGCACCTTGGCCGAGCGCTTGCCGCGCTTGCGGTGCTTGTCGTGCTTCGCGCGCCGGATCCGGGCGAGCCGGGCGCGCCGCTCGTTCGACATCCGCTTGGCATGCCTGGAGTGTTTCGCGCGCAACTTGCTCGCGCGCCGTTTGCTCGCGCGCCGCTTCTTGGTCCTGTGCTTGGTCGCGTGCTTGGTGCGCTTGGCGTGGTTCGCGCGCTTCGTGGTGGTCGAGGTCGCGTGGTCGGTGGTGCCACGCGGACTGGCATTCGCCACTCCCGCGATCACCACGGCGACGGCGACTAGCCACCACGACCGGGACATGCTCGCGACGGTATCAGATACGTTGCCGGGATGGACCTGGAGATCCACGAGGCGCTCGCCCTGTCCGCGGACCGCTCGGACGCCCTGTCGCAGCTCCTCCCGGGCAGCGAAGACCACGACTACTACGCGTGTCTACACGCGCAACACGCCGGCAAGCTCGACGACGCCGACGCGATCCTCGCGCGCTGGCCCGATCGCCACGGTCACACCTCGCGCTACGACCGGCTGCGTCTCCGGCAGCTGCTGTACCGGATCACGCGCGACCCGAATCACGGCTCGGTCGCCGACAACGTGCGCGACTGGTTCGGCGTCAGCCACTGGCACGAAGCGGAGGTCGAAGACACCGCGCCCGGTCGGCCGACGCGTCTCGCCCCCGGGACGTTCTCCGGCGAGGCGCTGCTGCGCGAGGCCGCCGAGCAGGACGCCAACCTATCGCAGGTCACCGACGAGGGACTCTACGAGCTGATCGCGCGCCGCGACCCGCTCGATCAAGCGCGCCGGCGCTCGCTGTTGTCGCGTCTCGGGCATACGCCCCAGCCCGAGCTCGTCGATCTGGTCGCCGACGAGCTCGGCACGCGCGGGAGCAGCGGGTTCGGCTCGCTCGCGGCCCATCACCAGCTCACGCTCGCGCAGCTCCACGCGCTCGCCGAGCGGCGTTCCGAATTGCGAGGCCATCTCGCCTGGGTCGGCGCGGTGATCCTGCGGATGCAACCGCCGGCCGCCGTCGATCTCGAGACCGATCGCGAGACGCGCACCACCTACCTGACCGCGCTGTGGGAGTTCCTCGCCGACCTGCCCGCGGCGATCAACACGCTCAAGGCGCACGTACTGTGGCACCTGCTCGACACGTTGCGGCGGCGACCCGCGAGCGGCCCCGGCGATGTCGAGATCGATCCGGCCCTGGTCCGGGCATACCTCTCGCTACCCCGCAACACCAACTACGTCGCGCGGCGCTGGCTCGAGGGGATCGAACGCGAACAGATCGCGGTGGTCGGGCAGGACTTCCGCAGTGTCACCGGCCTGCCGCCCGCCGGCGACGACGAGGAGCTGGTGCGCGACCTGCTGACGCGCGCGCTGGCACGCGGGGTTGCCAGCGCCGAGCAGTACGCGAAGTGGATCGACCGTAGCTGGCTCGATACCGAGATCGCGACCGCGACCTTACTCTCGGGAGGTGCCGGAAACGACCGCGCGACGTTGACGCTCGGGCCGGCGCGCGCCCAGGCGCTGCGCGAACGCATCGAGCTCGCGTGGTGCGTCCACGATCCGGTGCGGCTCGGTCCCGACGATCCGGTCGCGCTCGACGTCGACGTCAAGAACGTGCCGCAGCTCGTGGTCAAGGTGTTCCGGATCGACCCGCTCGCGTACTTCCAGCACCAGCGCCGCGAGGTCGACACCGATCTCGACCTCGACGGTCTCGCCGCGAGTCATGAATTCACGATCGACATCGCCGAGCCGCCGATCCGTCGCGTGCGCCGACGCATCGAGCTACCGATGTGCGCGAAGCCGGGGACCTACATCATCGATCTGATCGGCAACGGGATGTCGAGCCGCGCGTTGATCGAGAAAGGGCGGCTGCGCCACGTCGTCCGGATCGGCGCCGCCGGTCACGTGGTGACGGTCATCGACGAGGCCGGTGTACCGCGCACCGGCGCCGACGGTGCGCGGGCGTGGATCGGCGAGCGCGAGTACGTCCCCGACGAGCGCGGTCGGTTCGTGGTGCCGTTCTCGACGGCACCGACGCGCACGCCGATGTTGCTGTCGTGCGGAGGCGTGGCGAGCGTCCGCCATCTTTCACTGGAACGCGAGACCTACAGGCTCGACGCCCGGATCGCGCTCGATCGCCAGGGCCTCGCCACCAACCGAAAGGCGCGGGCGATCGCGCGGGTCTCGCTGTCGTGCGCCGGCCAACCGGCCTCGTTGTCGCTCCTGCGGGAGACACGCTGGGACGTCACGCTCACCGATCATTCGAACGTGTCGACCACGAAGTCGCACACGCTCGAGCTCGACGACGCCGGTGCCGCCGTGCTCGAGTGGCCGATCGGCGAAGACATCTCGCAGATCGACATCGCGGTGACCGGCACCGTCGACGTCAAGAGCGAGCAACGCGAGGAGCAGGTTCGAGACGTCCGGCACTGGGCGTTGGCGACGATCCACGACTCGCCATTCATCGAAGCGCTCTACCTCGCGCAAACCGACGCCGGCTGGGTGGTCTCGGCGCTCGGCAAGTCCGGCGAACCGCGCGCACACCGTCCGATCACGGTGTCTCTCGTCCACCGGTGGACACGCCGCCAGCTCAACGTCGAGCTCGCCACCGACGAGCGCGGGCGCGTCGAGCTCGGCGAGCTTCCCGGGATTGAGCAGATCGCGGCCACGCTCGGTGGACTGACGCAGCAGTGGCGGGTCGGCGGGAGCCGCACCCACGGCATCGTCGCGGTACCCGCCGGCCGCGAGGTCATCGTGCCCGTCCCCGAGGGAACAACCTCCGCCGAGGTGGTGCGGCGGATGTCGCTGATCGAGACTCCGGCGGCGGGCGCGGCGGCCGTGCGGCGTGCCGCACCGACTCCCGCTCCGATCCGCCACGTCGACGTCGAGCCCGAGTCCACCGAAGGTGCGCTGGTGCTCCGCGGCCTTCCCGTCGGCGACTACGAGCTCCGCGGGCCGGGCGTGCGGTTCGCGATCGCGATCGTGCCCGAGGGGCCCGAGGTCGCGGGCCGGGTCGTCACGCCTGCCGAGATGCTCGAGGTGCCGCGGCAGGTGCCCGCGATCGCGGTGATCGAGACCGCCAACCAGGCCCTCGCGATCCGGCTGCGCGGCGTCGGACCGAACACCCGCGTCCACGCGATCGCGACGCCGTTCGTGTCGTCGCTCGTCGATCCGGTGTCGCGCGGACCGCGGAACTACGCGCGACGGCATGCCGATCGCGTGCGTGGCGTGCGCTACGTATCGGGACGCGAGCTCGGCGACGAGTACCGCTACGTGCTCGAGCGGCGCGATCGCAAGCGCCACCCGAACCTGCTGCTCGACAAGCCCGGCCTCTTGCTCAACCCGTGGTCGCGGCGCACCACCACCACCGACGTCGCGCATGCCCGTGCCGGTTCCGCATTCGGCGCCGCGCCCGCGCCGATGGCGCGGCCGGCACCGCAGTCCGTGTCGGGATACGGCGGCCGCGCCGACGGTGCCCCCGTCACCGGTCCCGAGTTCGCGAGCTACGACTTCTTGCCCGACGAGCCGGTCGTACTCGCCGATCTCGTCCCCGATGGTGACACCGTATCGATCCCGCTCGCCGACCTCGGCGGTGCCACCACCGTGACCTTGATCGTCGACGATCCGGCCGGGACTTCGCTGCGAAGGTCCCACCTCTCGGAGACTCCGCTGGCACCGCGCGACCTCCGGCTGCAGAACGCGCTCGCACCCGGTCGTCACGCCAGCCAGCGCAAGGAGATCGTCCCGCTGCCCACCGGTGCGCAGCTCGCGATCGCGGATCTCGCGACGGCGAAGGTCCACCTGATCGATACCGTCGAGCGCGCCCACGCCTACCTGCTCGCGCTCGCCGGAAGCGACGACGCGATCGCGGCACCGTTGCGCGAGCTCGCGTTCGTGACCCGGTGGCACGCGCTACCCGACGGCGAACGGCGCGAGCTGTACTCGAAGCACGCCTGCCACGAGCTTCACCTGTTCCTGTACTACAAGGACCGCGCGTTCTTCGACGCGGTGGTGCGCCCGTACCTCGCGAACAAGCGCGTGAAGACGTTCGTCGATCACTGGTTGCTCGACGCCGACCTCGCGCCGTACCTCGAGCCGGCAGAGCTCGCCGAGCGCAACGCGTTCGAGCTCGCCCTCCTGGCGATGCGCTTGCCACCGGACGACCGGCTCGCGCGCGTGCTCGGCGACCGGGTATCGATCCTGCCCCCCGATCCCACCGGAGATACCCGGCTGATCGACGCGCTGCTCGGAGCCTCGACGCTCGACGAGAGCGAGCTGCAGGGGCTGATCGGCGCTGCTGCCGACGAGGCCCGCGCAGCGTCCGAGCTCGACATGACGACGCTCGTCGCGACCGCCGGACCGACGGGCGGCATGATGCCTGGAGAACCGCCGGCAGCGCTGATGGCGTCGCGCAGGGCCGCCCCCCGGAAGAAATCCGGGCGGCGCTCGCGAGAGGTGGCGAAGTCCGAGCTCGCCGACGACTTTGCCGACGAGCTCCTCGCCGACGCCGAACTTCGAGAGGAAGCAGCTCCGCACTTCCGCGCCGCCGACAAGACGCAGGAGTGGGCGGAGCACAACTGGTGGCACCGCACGCCGCAGGACAGCGACGCGTCGATGATCGAGGCCAACCGGCTGTGGCGCGACCTCGCGGGTCATCGCGACGGACCCTTCCTGTCGCGCGGACTCGGGCTCGCCACGCGGTCGTTCGCCGAGGCGATGTGCGCACTCGCGGTCACCGACCTACCATTCGTCGCGAGCAAGCACGCGTACGACACCGACGGTCCGCGCCTCGCGATCACCGCGTCCAGCAACGCGCTCGCCGGCAGCTCGCAGATCGTCGACGGCGAGCTGGTCACCGGTGGCGTACCGCTCGTCGTCGGTACCAGCTACGTCCGCACCGATGACCGCTACGAGTGGGAATCCGGCGAGCAGCGGGAGAAGTACATCGATGGCGCGTTCGCGGTCGGCATCGCCTACACCTGCCAGGTCGTGATCGCGAACCCGACCAGCTCGCGGCAGCGCGTCGCGGCGCTGATCCAGATCCCGCGCGGCAGCGTGCCCGTCGGCCGCAGTAGCGTGACCACGACGATCGACATCGCGATCGAGCCCTACGGCACCCACGGCCACGAGTACACGTTCTACTTCCCGGCCCCGGGCACGTGGACGCACTTTCCCGTCCACGTCACGCGCGAAGGCGCGATCGTCGCGGCCGCGCCCGGTCGCACGCTCGACGTCACCGCCGGTGGCGGTGCGACCGATCCGACATCGTGGCCGCACGTCTCGCAGCGCGGCGATCTCGCCGCCGTGACCAGCTACCTCGAGTCCAAGAACCTCGCGGCGATCGATCTGTCGCGCGTCGCCTGGCGCATGCGCGATCGCCATGCCTACGCCGCGATCCTCGACGTGCTCGATCGCCGCCACGTCTACGACCGCGCACTGTGGGGCTACGCTCTGCTCCACCGCGATGCTCCGCGGATCCGGACCTTCCTGCGCGCGCTCGCCGAGCAGTTGCTCGAAGCCGGTCCGGTCCTCGAGATCCTCGAGCGCGATGCCGAGGATCTCGGTCGCTACGAACACCTCGAGCTCGCGCCCCTGATCAACGCGCGCGCACACCGGCTCGGGCCCAAGCTCCGGATCCTCAACGACGGTCTGTCCGCCCAATACAACCGGTTCCTCGATCTGGTCGCCCACCGACCGCAACCCACCGCCGAGGATCTACTCGCCGCCGCGCACTACCTGCTCGCGCAGGACCGCGTGGACGATGCGATCGCGATGCTGGCGCGAGTCGACGTCGAGCGGATCGCCGATCGCATGCAGCACGACTACCTCGCCGCCTATCTCGCGTGCATCACCGGCGATCTGGCGCGGGCCCGGCAGCTCGCCACGCGCTGGCGCGAACACCCCGTCGATCGCTGGCGGCACACGTTCGCCGCGCTGGTCGCGATGCTCGACGAGCTCGACAACGCCGGCGCACCCGAGATCGTCGATCCGAAGAGCCGCGACCAGCAGCACGCCGATCTCGCCGCCCGTCAGCCCACGTTCGACCTCGAGGTCGATCGCGAGGGCATCACGCTGCGCGGCCAGCACGTCGCCTCGCTCGAGCTCCGGTTGTTCTGGATGGACGTCGAGCTACTGTTCTCGCGCCAGCCGTTCGTGCAGTCCGATGTCACGCGGTTCTCGTTCATCGAGCCCGGTCATCGCGAGGTCGTGCGCGATCTCGTCGACGACGTCGATCGCCGGCTGCCGTGGCCGGCGGCACTGCGCGGCAAGAACGTCGTGGTCGAGGCCGTCGGTGCCGGCTCGCGCAAGGCCAAGATCCACTACGCCAACGACCTCGCGACCACGCTCGCCAACCACGTCGGTCGCGTCCGCGTGCAGCGGCTGTCCGATCGCAACGCGCTCGCCGCGACCTACGTCAAGGTCTACGCCCGCAAGCACGGTGGCAACGTCGAGTTCTACAAGGACGGCTACACCGATCTGCGCGGCTGGTTCGACTACGCCTCGCTGTCGACCACCGATCTCGACGACGTCGAGCGGTTCGCGATCCTCGTGTGCTCCGACACCGCCGGCGCGTCGATCCTCGAGACCGCTCCGCCCGTGCGGTGACGCACGAATTCCTCCCGTTCGCCCGTTCCTGGCATATGCTCGGGCCGTGGGCGAGCGAGAGAGGCGGGGAGCCGGCGCGACAACTTCGAAATCGTCCGGTCCAGGCACAACCCGTGACGACACCGAGCTCGAACGTCACGTTCACCAACAAGGGACCGACTCCACCGGTCCGGGGCTTTCCGGCCGCGGGAGCGGCGCCCGCTCCGAGTGCATCGGACATCGCCTTCGGCGTCGGAGCCGACGGGCAGATGCACGGCCCACGCCGGATGCCACCGCTCATGGACGAGAACGCCCTGCGCGCTCGCACCCAGCGCAAGGAGGCCGAGCGTCTGCTGACCGCGAAGGGGATCGCGTCCGGCCAGGAGGCCGTTCGCGCGCTCGAGATCCTGCTGTCGCTCGACGACGCGACCCGCACCAAGGTAATCGACGGGCTCTCCGACCAGGCGTTCGAGAACCTGATCGACCGCCTCTCGGACGACCAGCGTGCGCGTTTCGCGACGCTCGTGGATGCTTCCCGCAACCCGCAGCGCAAGTTGCGATTGTGGGCGACACAACACACGTCGCGCGCCCGCGATGACCTACGGCAATACAAGAAGGACTTCGGCGACCCGGATGGCGAGCAGACCCGCGCGCAGGAGCTCGCGCAACGGCGGTTCGAACGGCGCAAGACCGGCGTCGAGCACACGGAGGACGAGGTCGCCCACGAGAGTGCGGCCTTGCTCGCCAAGGGAGACAAGCTCACGATCGAGGACGTGGATGCGTTGCGGGCTCGCAAGGACAAAGAGCTCGACGTCGAGATGAAGCACAACATCGACCTCACCGCCGAGACCACGAAGCGCAAGGACGGCAGCGAGGTCCACTGGTCACGCGACGAGGTCTCGCAGCTCGACTCCGCGCTCGACAAGCTGCCGAAGAACCACACCGAGGACGACAACTCGGTCGCGACTTACACCCGGCGCGCCAGTCCATTCGCGAACACACGCGGCGGCGACTACCAAGGCGATCACATCAACATCTACGACGCGGCGAATCCACGTCTGAAGGATCGCGGCAACGTACCCTCGGTCGAGTACACCGCCGTGCACGAAATCGGGCACGAAGCGGAGAGCGAGAACCGGGCGGCGTTCAAGAAGTTCGAGAAAGTCGCCGGCTGGAAAGATGTCTCAGAGAAGGAGCTGCAGGGTGTTCGAGAGAAAGACCTCGAGAAGGGTGAAGTCGGCGACAAGCTGATCAAGCGAGATGGCGACGGGAAGTACCATCAGGTAGATGCGTCTGCGATGCCATCGGGTGATGAACCAGGTGCCGCACGATGGTCGTACGCGGCAAAGGGCTCACACGAGCACTTCGCCGAGATCTATGCGATGGCCGTCGAGACACCCGAGCTACTCTATAGCGACTACGTAGAACTGCCTCGACACAGGGTGAAAGTGGCTCGCGCCGAAGTTGACGACTTATCGAGAAGGCTACAGAGACTCCCCAAGAACGATCCCAAGCGAGCTGACCTCGAACACAGCTTCGGCGTCGCAAAGGCACGTCTCGCTACCGAGCAGAAGACTGCGTCGCAACGACGCCAGTTGTTCGACATCATCCGCAACGACATCTTCAAGGCGAACGCACGTACGCGTGTAGCGGTCTCGCGGTTGAGGGCAAGGGGTGTGCGCGGCGATGCGATCCAGACGTTCGAACGCAAGGCCGCTCGCGTGTCGACGCCGAAGCAGCTCGCGGAACTCGAACAGCAGGCGATGAGATGAACCGCCGCGACGTGTTGCTCCTGCTCGGACTGGCCGCATGCCGATCGCATCCGAAGCCCAGACGCCCGCGCAAGAGGCAGCGGGCCACCTACGACGTCGGACCGCCACCGCCGCACGGAGACGACTGGTCGAACAAGAATACGACCCAGTACGGCACGAGCCCTCTCGCCGTACGAGATGACCTGATTGCCAGGGTGACGACCGACGAACTGCGGTTCATCGACGCCACCTCACTGCTCACGACCGACCTCGTACAGGTGCCGTTTCGCAGCGTTTGCGTGACACCGAACGGCGCCATTCTCGGGTTTACCGACTCGAACCGAGGTCCCTGCGAGCTCGACGTGTTCGATCCCGCACCTCATCTCGCGCACGCCTGGCCCACCGACGGGTGCGTGCCCGGTGACGGCTATCATCTCGTGGCCGCAGGCGTGTCAGATGTGTACACCTCTCGTGGCAACCGATACGTCGCCCACTACCGACTCGAAAACGACGGACTCACGAAGCTCAAAGAACTCAGGCTTACCGACCTCGCGGTAGCGGGAAGAACGCAAGCAGTCGGCCTCCCCGATGGGCGTGTGCTCATTCCCGCCAGCGACTCGATACAGATCTACGGTGAGTCGACTCCCCATAGCATTGCCGTGAAGGGATCGATCGCGCACCTCTGTCGCGGAGCTGGCGATCGCGTGTGGTACTCGACGTTTCACGATCATGTCGTCGACCGCGTCGTGCTCGCACGCCTCGGACCCACCATCGGCACCAACGCTCCGACGATCGAGGCCGAGCTGTCGTTCGCACCGGCACGTGTCACCCACATGGCCTCCGGCGAAGACGGCTCCCTCGTGGTGATGACGTTCCTCCTCACCAAGACGGAGTGGCACTGGGTGCTCGTGCTCGTCGACCCTTCGGGACGCGAGCAGCGGCGCATCGAAGTCGAAGACGACATCGTCAAGCCGATCAACGTCAACCTCAACGCTGCCTTCGTCGCTCGCACCGCGAGCTCGGTCGTGGTCGACGCGCGAGACTTCGGACTGTTCGGATGGAACATCGCGACCGGTGCCCGCATCCGGCAGCCAACGCCAGCCGACAACGGATGAGACACGCAGGCGGCGTCAGGCCGCCGGCGGAATCTGGATCGCCGCCGACGACGACACCGGGTGGCCCTTCCGCGCGGCGTGCACGATCGCCATGCTGATCGCGGTCTCGAGATCGGGCGCGAACGCGATCTCGCCGGGGCGCATCGCGATGCCGGCACCGCGCAGGATCTCGGTGACCTCCGGCGTGACGCCCGAGAAGATCACCTTGATCCCCGATCGCTTGAGTCGATCGAGCACCGACTCGAGGGCGACGAGGCCGGTGGCATCCATCGTCGGGACGTGCTGCATCGACAGGATGATCGTGTGGTCGCTCCCGCCGACGGTGTGGAGCGCCTCCATCGCCGTCTTGGCCGCACCGAAGAACAGCGGCCCGGAGATCTCGTAGACGCGCACGCCGGGAGGCACGTCGTACGAGCCGAACGCGACCGGCTGGATGTTGGTGCGCGTGAGCACCGCCATCCGGCGCATGAACAGCAACGCCGCGAGGATCACGCCGACGGTCACCGCGATCACCATGTCGAACATCACCGTGAGACCGAAGCAGGTGAGCATCACCATGACGTCGCTCCGCGGCGCGATGCGAGCGAGGCGAACGAAGTGGCGAGCCTCCGACATGTTGCGCGCGACGATCAGGAGCAGCCCGGCGAGCGCGGCCATCGGCAGGTAGCCGACGAGCGGCGCGAGGATGATCGTGCACGCGAGCACGAACACGGCGTGGAGAGCGGCGGAGATCGGCGAGCGAGCGCCGGCGCGAATGTTGGTCGCGGTGCGGGCCAGAGCCCCGGTCGCGGCGATGCCCCCGAAGAACGGGCACACCAGGTTCGCGACGCCGAGCGAGATCAGCTCGGAGTTGGGATCGTGCGTGGTGTTGCTCATGCCGTCGGCGACCACCGCGGACATCAGCGATTCGATCGCGCCGAGGATCGCGATCGCGAACGCCGACGGCAGCAGCGCGCGGATCGTGGCGTAGTCGAGGTGCAGGCCGTGGTCGCCGGCGTTCCACGGCAGCATCGGCATCGGCGGCAGCGGAGGGATCCCGCCGTGAGTCTCGCCCCCGATCGTGTAGTGGAACTTCGAAGCGATCGTGGCGACGTGGAACCCGGAGATCATCGAGCCGGCGATCGCGACCAGGATCGAGACGATCGCGAGCGCGATCAGCGGCGCGGGAATCTTCTTGATCACGCGCGGGATCGCGAGCAACAGCACGATGGTGAGCGCGGCGATCGCGACGTCCCAGCCGTTGATCCCGGCGGCCGCGTGCAGTAGCGCCCCGACGTACTCGACCGTGCCCTCGGTCTTCGGCAGACAGCCGAGCGCGGCGGGATCGATCGAGGCCCCCACCGGAACGACCGGACACGTCTCGAGCCCGAACGCGTCCTTGAGCTGGAACAGCGCGATCACCGTGGCGATGCCGGTGGTGAAGCCGGTGGTCACCGGGTGCGGCACGAACTGCATCAGTCGCCCGAGACGAGCCAGCCCCATCGCGATCAGGATCAGCCCGGCCATCCCGCCGGCGACGAGCAGGCCGCCGAGCCCGTAGCGATGGACGATCGGGAGCAGGATGACGACGAACGCCGCCGTCGGACCGGTGACCTGGAACCGCGTGCCGCCGAGCAGCGCGCAGATCACGCCGGCGATGATCGCGGTGTAGAGCCCGTACTGCGGCGGAACGTCGCACGCGATCGCGAGCGCCATCGATAGCGGCAGCGCGACCACGCCGACGACGAGCGACGACAACAGGTCGGCGCGAAACTCGGCCCGCGTGTAGCCCTCGCGGAGCTTGGATCGCAGCCCCCACCCGAGCAGGTCCTTGGCCCCGCGTAGACGATCGGAGAGGCCGTCCACGTACCGCAGGCCTCGACGGAGCACGCCCCCACGATAGCGCCTTCCGAGGCACACTCCCACTTCCCCGGTTGACATCCAATGCGCGGGCTTGCGAGGCAGGTTGCCCCAGCCATGCATCATCGAGACACCCTGACCGTCGCGACCACGGGCCGCGGCACCTTCGACCTGACCCGCGATGTCGCGAACATCGTGCAGGCGAGCGGCGTGCGCGACGGCCTCGCGACGGTGTGGATCCATCACACCAGCGCATCTCTGATCGTGTGCGAGAACGCCGATCCGTCGGTGCGCCGCGACCTCGAGACGTTCGCCGCCCGGCTCGTCCGCGACGGCGATCCGATGTTCGAGCACGATGCCGAGGGTGACGACGACATGCCCGCCCACGTCCGCAGCGTGCTGACCCAGACCTCGATCGGGATCCCGATCGCCGACGGTCGACTCGTGCTCGGGACTTGGCAGGGCCTGTACCTGTGGGAGCACCGGACGAGCCCGCACCGTCGCAAGATCACCGTGACGGTGATCGGTGGGTGAGCTCCTCGCTCTGAAGATCCGCGAGATGCTCGCGGTGCTGGTGACCTCCGACGCCGCCCGCAAGCGCTTCGGCGCCTCGCACCATCGCTACCAGCTCGCGCCGCCGCTCGACGCGGCCCCCGATCTCCCCGGTGACCTCCAGGAGTTCGCCACCCTGGTCGGCTCGGCCGGCGCCGGACCGTACTACGGCCTGCTGTCGCTCGCGACCCCGCGGATCGTCGACGCTCCATCCGGGCAGCCGTGGAAACGAGCGATCGCCGTCGGTCACATGGGCTGCGGCTACGCGGCGGTGGTGCCCCTCGATGGCACCGCGACCGGCACGGTGTGGATCGACGCGCGGGCCATTGGCGTGGTCCGTCAGATCCAGCCGAACTTTCACGCCTACTACCTCGACTGGCTGCACCGGCTGGCGAGGAACGCCTGGCCCGAGTCCTACGTGCCGCCATCGGCGTGCGCGCTCCCCAACGCGCTCGGGGGGTTTTTGGGCCTGTACGAGCAGCGCCACGGGATCCCCGCCCACACGCTGGCCGGCGAGCCGTTGCGCGCCGCCCTCGGCGAGCTCGGACCCGGAGCGATCGCGATCGCGGCCGATGGCTCGGTGCTCTACCCAGACGGCACCCGAGTCGATCCGTGCATCGGTTGCGCGAGGCTCGTGGAGAATCTCGTAGCCGACGGGCTCGATCCCCGGGTCGTGGCGCCCGGGTCGCATCCCTGAGTGTCCGAATCGCGGACAGCCCGCCTCGTCACGGTCCCGGGATCGGGCTGTCACCGAATTGTCAGACAGGCTGACTAAGGTCCGAGCCATGATCGTGTTCTCCAACCACCGGCTCGGTCCTGCTGCCGAGCTGTTGGTATCCCCGGAAGTCGCGGAGAGCATGTTGCGGGAGACGGCCGAGGCCGCCCGCACGACCGCCGATGACCGGTGGGAAACCGAGCTGGTCCAGTGGCTGCTCGATCGGGCGCGCCGGCCCGGCGGGATCGACGTCGGCGAGATCGCCTGGTCGCCCGAGCACTTCGAGCACCAGCGCCGGTTCCTGCTGGAGGCCATCCACGCGGCCCAGACCCGTTCGGAGCACGACCGGGCCCTCGCCCGGTGGGCCACGATGATCGAGCGGCACCCGCGAGACTGCGTCCAGGTCGGCCGCCGTTGGACGTGGCTCGCCACCGCCTGAGGATCCCGGGGTCGGGGGCTGGCCCTGACTAGCAACTACACCTAGAGTGGGCCCGTGGCGTCGTCCGGGCATGCGCAGGTGGGACCCGGGTTCTACCCACAGCCGAACGAATGGACGTGCGGGCCGTTCGCCCTCAAGCACGCCCTGCTCGCACTCGGCCGGTTGGTCGACGTCAGCCAGATCGCCTCGACCGCACGCACCCACTGGTGGTCCGGAACCGACGAGATCCAGCTCGCGCGCGCCGCCCGCGCGTTCGATTGCGACCTCGTGCTCGAGCGCCGGATCGATGCCGAGGAAGCGCGCAAGGTGCTCACCAAGCACCTCCGCGAGCACGTCCCCGTCCTGCTCTGCGTCGAGGAGTGGTCGCACTGGATCACGGTCGTTCGGGTCGAGAATCGCCAGTTCGTGGTGATCGACTCCCAGGACGATCCGCTACTCAGCGTCCGCACCTGGCCGCAGCTCCGCAACTGGTGGCGCTACCACGACGTCGACTACGCGACCGATCGCCCGCCGACGCTCTACGACATGATGGCGGTGCTGCCGCGGTTCCGCGTCACGGTGAAGGCCGACTTCTCCGTCCAGCGCGTGAAGTTTCTCCGTCGCCCGGAGAACCGCCGACTCGCCCGTCACTGGAACGAATACCTCGAGGACCTGCTCGAGATCTGCAAGCCACCGTCGGTGCGCATCGTCCAGCCGCTGTCGATGGGCGAGTTCCTCCGCCGTCACCAGGAGCTCCTGGTCACACGCGTCGTGTACTGGCACGGCGACGTGTCGCGCGAAGAGGTCGCACGCGTCCTCCGCGACCTGCGGTTCGTGTCCGAGACCTACGGCCTCGTGATCCCGGCGTCGATGAGCCGGCGCGCGCTATCGGACCTCGCGATCCTGGTGTCGCTGTGGGCGTGCGCCGACCGCGGCATCAACGGGATGTTCGGTTCGTCGGGTGCCGAACCGCGTCCGGCGCGCACCAACTCGCACGCGACGAAGAAGCGCGCGAGCAAGCCCAAGTCCAAGTCCAAGTCCAAGTCCAAGCCCAAGCCCAAGCCCAAGCGCAAGCGCTGATGGATCGGATCGCGGGGCTCGTCGACGACGCGCTCGCGCGCGGGCTCGGATCCGCCGCGGCGATCTCGATCGGTGACGGTGGTCGCGAGGTCGGTCGCCTGATCCGCGGGCACGTGCGACGCGCTCCGGATCTCGGTCCACCGATCGACGACACGTCGCTGTTCGACCTCGCCTCGGTCACCAAGCCGATCGTCACGGCGTGCGCGATGGTGCTGGTCGGCGACGGCAGGCTCGATCTCGACGATGCGATCCGCCGCTGGATCCCGAACGCCACCAGTGCGGGCACCGTGCGCCAGCTGCTCGGTCACGCGGCCGGGTGCATCGCGCACGTCGAGTTCTTCCGCACGTTGCGCGTCGGGACCCATCCCGATCCGCGCGCCGAATTGCTGGCGCTCGCGGCGGCCGTGCCGGCGAACCCGCCCGGCGTCGCATCGGTGTACAGCGACCTCGGCTACATCCAGCTCGGCGCGATCGTCGAGCGTGCCGCCGGCATGCCGCTCGAACGCGCGGTCGCCGAGCTGGTCACCGAACCGCTCGGGATGACGACCACGCGCTATGCGGGTACCTCGGCGCTTCCGGGTGCGGTCGCCACCGAGCTCGACGACCGCGGGCTGGTGTGTGGGCTCGTGCACGACGAGAACTGCTACTACGGCGGCGGCGTCGCCGGGCACGCGGGGCTGTTTGCCACGCTCGGCGATGTCGCGACGTTCGCGTGCGCGATCGCACGGACCCACGAAGGCGAGCCGCAGGGCCGGCTGACCACGGAGGTCGTGCGCCGGTTCGCGAGCGATGCCCCGATCGCCGGCTCGACATGGCGACTCGGATTCGACACGCCGTCGCGCGAGGCCGGGATCTCGCACGCCGGCGAAAAGTGGCCGCGCGCGAGCGCGATCGGACACGGTGGCTTCACCGGCACCTCGCTGTGGCTCGACCTGCCGCACCGGCGCTGGGTGGTGCTCCTCACCAACCGCGTGCATCCGTCGCGCGGCGGAACCACCGCCGATGACATCAAGGCACTGCGGCGCGCGATCCACGACGCCGCGGTGGACATGCTGGCACCTCCGACCTGATCGAGCTCCCGCATCTCGCTGACTTGGCGGTGGCCCGCGACGTGTAGGGAGGGCGCGCATGCTCAAACTCTCCTCGTCGATCGTGTTGGCCTTGTGCTCGTCTGCCGCTGCCGCGCCCGCGAAGCCCGCGCGTCCCCCGCAACCACTCCACGTCAAGCTGACGGTCAAGCTCGCATCGACCACGCGCGTGCACGAGCTCGCCGTGTTCGACGACCAGTGCAATCGCGTGGTGGAAAAGAGCGCGTCCTACGAGGACGAGATCCGGCTGTGCACGCATCCGGCACCGCGCGGCGTGCTCGTCGAAGTCGAGTGGCGCACGCGCAACGGCGCCGACGAGTACCGCACGTCCTCGGAAACGTTGATGGCGCGCACCGGGAGCCAGTTCGAGGTGGGGCGTGCGGGTGGCGCGCGGTTCGGACTCCAGTTGCTGTGACCGTGCTACGCTGACCCCCGCGTGACACGGTACGAGCTGCTCGACCGGATCGGCGTGGGCGGCATGGCGGAGATCTTCCGCGGCAAGGCCGTGGCCGCCGGCGGCTTCGAAAAGCCGGTCGCGATCAAACGCATCCTGCCTCACCTTTCGCAGGATCGGCGTTTCGTCGAGCTGTTGATCGCCGAGGCCAAGGTGCTGAGCCTGCTCAAGCATCGCAACATCGTGCAGATCTTCGACGTCGGCCTCGGCGACGACGGCCAGTACTTCCTCGTGATGGAGTACGTCGATGGCAAGGACCTGCGCGCGGTGCAGACCGGGCTCGAGGTGCGCCGTCGTCGCATGCCGTTCGATCTCGCACTCCACATCGGTGCCGAGGTGTGCGAGGCGCTCGAGCACGCCCACGCCGCACGCGCTCCGGATGGGAAACAGATGTCGCTCGTCCATCGCGACGTGTCGCCGTCGAACGTGCTGCTGTCGCGCGCCGGAGAGGTCAAGCTCACGGACTTCGGGATCGCGAAACGCGCCGAGCAGGAGCAGACCGGCTCCGGCGCGGTGCGCGGCAAGTTCGCGTACATCTCGCCCGAGCAGGCGCGCAACGAACACCTCGATCCGCGCAGCGACGTGTTCTCCGTCGGCGTCCTGCTGTGGGAGCTGATCACGAACCGCCGGTTATTCTCCGGGCTCGGCGATCTCGAAGCGCTTCGCGCGGTGCGAGACGCCAAGGTGCCGCGACCGACCGAGATCGATCCGCGACTGTCGCCGGACGTCGACAAGCTGCTGATGGCGGCGCTGTCTCGCGAGCCCAAGAAACGACCGACGGCCGGACAACTCGGCGCCAAGCTCCGAACGCTGCGCTACTCGCTGGAGGTCACCGTCGGAGATCCGGCGTCCGAGCTGGCGCGGATCATCGACACCGCCGACGAGGTCCAGCGCCAGAGCCAGCAGATGATCGCGCAACAGTTGCCACGGCCGAGCGGTGCGTTCGACAGCATCGAGCACACCGAGGCCACCGTGATCCGGATCCGCACCGCGGACGACTTCGCGATGCGCGACAAGGACGGCTCGAGCATCGTCAAGGCGCGGCAGGTGATCGATCGATTCGAGGAAGAAGAGACGCGGCAGGCGCAGCTCTCGGAGGATCAGAATCCGGATCCTTCGAGAAGGGCGCCGCGATAGCGCCGAGGAAGCGCCGCTCCACCTCCCCGGCGTATCCGACCGCGTCGAACATCGCGTCGGCGGACGCGCGCGCCGCAACACCGACGAACCCACGGTCGCGCGCGCGCCACTGGTCACCGACGAGGTCGCGACGATGGCGGGCCGGCTCGGCGGCAGCGGGGATCCCGGGGACGGCGCGTTCGACTCCGACGAGAGCACGCGCTTGCTCCAGCGCGATCGGCTCCCGGCGAAGCCACGACCCGCGACCCAACCCCCGCCGCTTCCGACGGGCATGCGCGCCCGCACGCCGACGCCACCCAACTTCAATCCCGGCACGGTACACGAGCGTGCTGGCGTCCCCGGCTTGCCACCGCGTCCCGGATCGGTGGCGACCCCCGAGCCGCAAAGCATCACGCCGCAACCACCGCAGCTCCCACCACCCCCGATGCCCGGGGCCACGCCGTTGCCACCGACCGCACCGATGGCCAAGGGTGCGGCAACCGCGGCACCTCCGGGCATGCCGATGGCGGTCCCGACGCCGCCCCCCGGCCAGGTCCCGGCGGCGCCGGTACCCGGTCCGGCGATGGCGTTCCCCGCGACACCACCACCACCGGGACCGAACATGTCGTTCCCGGCAACGCCACCTCCTCCCGGTCCGAACTATCCGGGGTGGAACGCGCAGCCGCCGATGCCGCCGGTGGTGCGCCCCGAGGAACGGGGACCGACGGCACCGGACATGTACGAGCGCCCGGTGTATCCGCAACGGTCATCGGTCCCGGTGATGGGGTTCGAACAGTCGCGGCAGACGAAGTCGTTGCGCCCGTGGGTGTTGATCGTGGGTGCGCTCGTGATGGCCGGGCTCGCGTTCGCGATCACGCGCGCGTTCCTGTCCTGATCAGGTCGAATCCGGGTTCCCGCGCGTTCGAGCCGAGATGGCGGACGCTCCGGTCGACCCAGGTAGCCACGAATCCCGCGGACTTGCGGATTTTTCGACGATCGACGGTCACGGATCGCCGCGAACTCCACACGTGGGGGGTGAAATGCAGGCTCGTGCACTTTCTCCGGGGGGACGGGGCGAACCCGTGATGACAGGCGACCCGCCCGATCCGATCACGCTCCTGCTCCAGCAAGGGCAACATCGCGAGGCGCTCGCCGCCTGCGCGCGCACGCACGGCACCGTGATCGGTCGGCTGTGCATGGCGATGCTCGGCTCGCAGGCCGACGCCGACGAAGCCACGCAGGAGACCTTGCTGCGCGCACACCGCGCGATGGCGACGTATCGCGGCGAGGGCTCGATCAAGGCGTGGCTGTGCGGCATCGCGCGTCACGTGTGCGCGCACATGCTCGAGACTCGTCGTAAGGGTCGCGCGATCGCGGAGCTGGTGACGGTGCCCGACACCGACACCGGACGCGAGCACGTCGCGACTCGCCAGCGCGCTCGCGCGATCCGCGACGGGCTGGCTCATCTGAAACCCAGCGAGCGAGACATCCTCGTCCTGCGCTTCGTCGCAGGCCTCTCGACTCGCGAGATCGGCATGGCAACCAACCTCGACGACGCCGCTGCACGCAAGCGGATCAGTCGCGCGCTCGCGCGGCTGCGCACCGTCGTCTCTGGAGACTCCGTATGACTTCCCCCGACTGTGCTCACGTCCACGACGACCTCGCCGATCTGGTCGCCGGCGATCCCGCCACGATCGCGCGCCACGCCGATCACCTCGCGTCCTGCGACGACTGTCGCGATGCGCGCTACGAGGCCGAACAGCTCGCCGACCAGATCGCCGACGCCGGTGCGGACCACATCCCGCAGGCCGACCTCGTCGAGCGCGTGCTCGCCGCGGCGGGCAGCGGTCCGGTCGATTCCAACGCCGACACGCAAACCGCCGCTCCGGCTGCCGCACCCGAGCCGGCACCGGTGGCCTTGCCGACGTCGCCCACGGTGCGCGCGATTCCCGAGTCGCACCCGGCGTCCGAGGCGGCGGCGATGCCCGCGGTCCGCGACGATGCGCCCACGCCGATCTCGTCGGCGCGTCGAGCGAAGCGCACGCGGTGGCTCGCGTTCGGTGCCGTCGCGGCGCTCGCCGTCGGCGGCCTCGGCATCTACGCGGTCACGCACGGCGGCGATGCCACCGAGCAGACCGGCAGCTCGCTCCCTGCCGGCAAGATCGCGACCGTACAGACGGTCGATCGCGCCGGCAAGAACGGCGGTGGCCTCGACGTGCGCGATCCCGAGGTCGCGACCGGCTGGCGGCCGGTGCGCCCCGGCGACACGCTCGATACCGGCGCGACGCTACGCACCGACAACCGCACCCGTGCGGCGGTCACGCTCGCGGACGGCACGCGCTACGTGCTCGATCATCAGACCGAGCTCGCACTCGGCGACGATGGACGGCACGCCAAGCTGAGCGCCGGCCGGATCGTCGCCGACGTCGTCCACGTCGACGCGCATCCCGCCGCGATCCAGACCCCCGCCGGTACGGTCGACGTTGTCGGTACGCGGTTCGCGTTGACCGCGGCACCGAACCTGACCGTCGTGCAGGTCGTCCGTGGTGCGGTGATGCTGACCTCCACCGGCGGCGATCGCGAAGACGTTCGCGCCGGCGAGGAGGGCGTGATCGATCACGGCAAGCTCGCCGTCAACGCGGCGCCCGGTCTCGCGCGCGAGGTCCAGTGGTCCGAGCTCGAGAAGCCGAAGTCCACCGAGGCCGGCGCCGGACTCGGATCGCTACGGGCGTACAAGCCCGGCGAGAAGCGCGATCGCGACTGGAACCTCGCGCTCGCCAACCACGACGTCAAGGTGCGGATCGTCGGACCGATCGCGCGCACCGAGATCACGGAGACGTTCCGCAACGACACCGACGAAACGCTCGAAGGTCGCTACCAGTTCCCGCTGCCGGCCGACGCGCAGATCGACGGGCTCGCGCTCGACGTCAAGGACGCGCCCGGCGGGTTCGAGAACGGCGCGTTCGTCGACAAGCATCGCGCGCAGAAGATCTGGAACGGCGTGATCGACAAGGCCACGCCGAAGAAGCTCGAGATCGCGCAGGACGACATCATCTGGGTCGACGGCTCGTGGCGCGACCCGGCGATGCTCGACTGGAAGCGCGGCGGCCGGTTCGAGCTCAAGATCTTCCCGATCCCGCCCAAGGGCTCTCGCACGATCAAGCTCGCGTACACCCAGGTGGTGACGGCGCACGGTCCGCGGCGGCAGTACGTGTACCCGTTGCCGCACTCGGCCGACGGCTCGACCGTGGCCGATTCGATGACGGTCGATGTCGAGGTGCGCGGTGCGCAGCGCGGCCAGGTCCGCGCGTCGGGATACGACCTCAACCCCGATCCGGTGCGCGCCGACGTCAACGCGCTCACCCTCAAGCAGACCGGGTTCGTGCCGCGCGGCGACCTCGTGATCGACTACCGCGCCAAGAACGGCGACGCCGAGCTCCGCGCGTGGACGTTCGCCGGTAACGCAGCGGTCGCTCCGAACGACAAGCTGTCCGCGAAGAAGAACGTCGGCATCGACCCCAAGGTCGTCGACGCGCAGAAGGCGATCGCCGCCGACGCGCGGCCGACCGCCGTGCTCGCACTGCGGCCCAAGCTGCCACGCTGGCGCGAGGCCAAGCAGCGCGACTACATGATCGTTGTCGACTCGAGCCAGTCGATGGTCGGCGAGCGCTACACCCGCGCCGGCGAGCTCGCCACGCGACTCGTCGAGCAGATGGATCGCCGCGACCGGTTCAGCGTGATGGCGTGCGATAGCGAGTGCCGCGAGCTCGGCGCGCTGCGGTCGCCGACGGTCGGAACCGCCAAGGAGATCGCGAGCTGGCTGAACGAAGCACCGGCCGCCGGAGCGAGCGATGTCGTGGCGTCGATCCGCCACGCCGCGAGCAAGCTGGCGCCGGATGGCAACCGCGAACGCTGGGTGCTGTTCGTCGGTGATGGCTTCGCGTCGACTGGCTTCCGCAAGGCCGCCGACGTCGAGCAAGCGATCGCCGCGTCGACGCACGGCATCCACGTCAGCACGATCGGCATCGGCACCGACGCCGACGAGGCCGTGCTCGGTGCAGCCGCGCGCGGCGGTGGCGGTAGCTACCTCGCGTGGGTCCCGGGCGAGTCGGTCAAGACCGCCGCGATCGCCGCGCTCGAGTCGAGCTACGGCACCGCGCTCCGCGACGCCACGGTCACGCTACCGGCCGGCCTCGCCGACGCGGCTCCCACCATCCTCCCGACGATTCGCTCCGGCGAGGAAGTCCTGCTCGCGGCGCGCATGACCGGCGACGTGTCCGGCGACGTGATCGTCAAGGGCACGGTCGGTGGCGAGAAGTTCGAGCAGCACTATCCGCTCGAGCTGGCCGTGTCGACGGCGAGCGGGAACCGGTTCGTGCCGCGGCTGTGGGCGACCCTCGCGATCCAGCAGCTCGAGCGCCATGGCAAGGGCGACGATCGGCCGCAGATCGTGGCGCTGTCGCAGGGCTACGGCGTGATGTCGAAGGAGACCTCGCTGCTCGTGCTCGAGTCGCAGGCGATGTTCGACGCGTTCGGCGTCGATCGCACCGTGCCGGCCGCGAAGTGGACCGGCGAGGACACGCTCGACGAGGTGCTGTCCGAGGGAACGCGCCCGGTCGTGCGCCACCACAACAAGTCCAAGGACCTCGCGAAGAACATGACCCGGAGCTCGCGGCGCGCCCCGGCGCCGAAGCCGGCCACGGAAGCGCCCGCCGCGCCGGCCAAGGTGAACCTCGACGGGATGCGGGGCGGTCCGATGGGCAACATCGGCACGGGACAAGCGACGAGAGGCTTCGGTGCCGGCGGCGGTGCGATCGGCCACATGGGCTACCCGTATGGTCGGTTCGCGATGCGGCGGACCTGGGTGCGGTCGCCGTCGATCTCGAAGTACGACGGCGTGGCGCCGAGCATCGCCAAGGCGATCGGCAACGCCGAGCGCGCCCTCGCGAAGGAACCCGATAGCCGCGAGAAGCACCGCGCGCTCGTGCAGGCGCTGTCGTACGGTGGCGAGCTCGCCCGCGCGAATGCGCTGGCGGCGAAGTGGCTCGATCGCGACCGCCTCGATCCGCAGGCCCTCGGTTACCAGGCCGACCTGCTCGGTCGCGACGGCAAACGCGAGCAAGCCCTGCGGCTCCTCGCCGGCATCGTCGACCTCGACGCCGATCGCGTCGAGCCGCACACGCGGATGGTCCAGGCCTACGAGCACGTCGGACGGATGTCGCAGGCGTGCAGCCACCAGATCGCGCTGTCGGCGATCGATCCGAAGAGCGCACCCACGGCTGCCGCCGCGGTTCGCTGCCTGCGCGCCCTGTCGCGCGACGGCGACGCCAAGCTCGTGCTTCGCGACCTCGCCGACGACGCGACTCGCGCCGAGACCGAGAAGGCGCTGCTCGCGCCCGAGCCGAGCTCCAAGCAGCACCACGACGTCACGGTCAGCGCGCGCTGGGAAGGCAACGAGGATCTCGACATCTCGTTGGTCACCCCGCGTGGCACCCGGGTGTCGTGGATGGGCGGACGCGATGACGTCCACGTCACCGACGCGACCAGCACGCAGCACGAGGAGCTCTCGCTCGACAAGATCAAGAAGGGTCACTACCTGGTGGAGATGACGCGCGGTGGTGCGGTGCCTTCGAGCGGCGCGGTGCGCGGCACGCTCGACATCGTCGCGCTCGGCAAGAAGCAGTCGGTGCCGTTCGAGATCACCGGCACGCACGTCACGGTGGCGCGCCTCTCGATCAACCTCGAGGAGCGGATCCAGACGCTGAACAACTTCGCCACCGTCAGCTTCGGTCGGATCCCCAACGCCCGCGCGCGCCGCGTGATGCTCGCCCGGTCGCCCACGATCCAGAACTGCTTCGCGGGCGGTGGCAGCGGTCGGATGTACCTGCGGATCACCGTCTTGCCGGGTGGGCAGACCCAGACGCGCGCTACCGGAGGTACCGCGGCGCAGAACAGCTGCGTCGTCAACGCCCTGAACTACATGCACGTCGAGGGCAGCCGCCCCGGTGCGTTCACCGTGCCGCTGACGTTCCGCTCGAACTACTCCGACTGATTCGGTTCCCGTCGCTCGCCGTCAGGGTGCTGGTCCCGTGTGTCCATGCCTTCATGGGCCAGTGGGCGGCGAGCGACGGGTGGTTTTTCCCGATTGACGAGCGAATATTCGGTACATATCCTCTGGATATGTCCCCGAAGAAACCGCAGCAGACCCCGCTGTACGTCAAGCTGCCGTCGAACGCCGTCGCCAAGCTCGATCGAGCGTCCCAGGCGCTCGGGGTCCCCAAGAAGGATCTGGTCGCCGGCCTGGTGACCCGGTACGTCGATCCGGATTCCAAGCAGGGACTCTCGGCGCTGGGCGCGCTCTCGACCCGGACGATCCGAGATCCGTTCCAGCCGCCCGAGGGAGGCACCATGCTCGGTTCGTATTCGTTCCAGGCCTACGATCCGCCCGAGATCATGAACGCGAACCAGGCCGCGCAGTTCCTACAGATCAGCGAACACGACGTGCTCGAGCTCGCCGAGGGTGGCAAGCTTCCCGGCAAGAAGCTCGGTTCGACGTGGCGGTTCTCGCGCAGTGCCCTGGTCGCCTGGCTGTCGTCTCCGGATCCCAACCCATGAACAAATATCCACCGACTCTGCTGATTCCGACGGTCGTCGAGCAAACCCATCGCGGCGAGCGAGGCTGGGATATCTACTCGCGGCTGCTCAAGGACCGCGTGGTGTTCCTCGGCAGCGAGGTCGACGACGACCTGGCCAACGTGGTGATCGCCCAGCTGCTGTTCCTCGACGGCGAGGATCCCGACAAGGACATCATGCTGTACATCAACTCGCCCGGCGGTGTGGTCGCGGCGGGCTTGGCGATCTACGACACCATGCAGTTCCTCCACGCCGACGTCGCGACCGTGTGCATCGGTCAGGCGGCGTCGATGGCGAGCTTTCTCCTCGCCGCCGGTACCAAGGGCAAGCGCTACGCGCTCCCCCACGCCCGGATCATGATCCACCAGCCGCTCGCCGGGTTTCGCGGCCAGGCGACCGACATCGAGATCCAGGCCAAGGAGATCCTCCACACGCGCGAACAGCTCAACCAGCTGTACGCGAAGCACACCGGCCAGCCGATCGAGAACATCGCCCGCGATACCGATCGCGACAACTTCATGTCCGCCGACGAGGCCCGCGAATACGGGCTGATCGACGCGACGATGGCGACGCTCAAGAAGCCGCGCGATCCGGGCTGAGCCACCGACGTGTAGGTGCGCCGGCACCCCGAGGCTCGGCCCGTGCTCGTTTGCTCGTTAGTGTTCGTGTTACACTAATCGAATGCACGAGGTCTTGATCCCGGGAACCGGTCGCCCGTATCTCGACGGTGATTCGCTCGATCTCTCCGCACCGCTCGTGTTCACGGTGCCCGACGCGATGTCGCGCGCCGACTGCGCACAGCTGATCGAGACGCTCGAGGCCGAAGGGTTCGACGACGCCCCGGTCTCGACGATCGCGGGCCCCGTGATGCGGAAGGACGTCCGCAACAACACGCGCGTGATGTTCGACCACCCAGAGCTCGCGGCGCGACTGTATGGGCGCGTGCAGGGCTCGTTGCCGGCGCTGTGTAACGGCGCCACGCCGATCGGGGCCAACGAACGGTTCCGCGCCTACAAGTACCAACCCGGCCAGCGCTTCGCCCCGCACCTCGACGGCTGCTACCGGCGCGACGATCGCGAAGCCAGCGAGCTGACGCTCATGATCTATCTCAACGACGGTTTCGGCGGCGGCGCGACGACGTTCCTCGATCACGACCTCGCGGTGGTGCCGAAGACGGGGATGGCGCTGTTGTTCCAGCACCGGATCCTCCACGAGGGCAGCGTGGTCACCAGCGGCACCAAGTACGTGCTGCGCAGCGACATCATGTATCGCACCTGATCACGTCGAGCGCGGGCGATCGCAGGTACCGTCCCCCCGTGACCCGATCTCGCACGCGCGATCGACGAGGCCGGCCGGCCAAGGCCCCACGGCCGGTGATGCGCCGCGCCCCCAGCGGACGCGATAGCGCGGAGATCGTCGAGGCGATCGTGACGGCCGCAGAACAGCTGCTCGACCGCGAGGGACTCGACGCGTTCTCGACCAACCGCGTGGCCGAGCTCGCCGGTGTCAGCATCGGCTCGCTCTACCGCTACTTCCCGAACAAGTACGCACTCGCCCGCGGCATCTTCGAACGCCACCTCCCGACCTACGAGCGGATGATCGTCGAGGCCGCCGCCGGCGGTGGCACGGTCCGCGAGTACATCCTGCGGATCGGTACGTCGATCCTTGCGTTCTACGACGAACATCGCAACGTGCATCGCGCGCTGTGGCGATTGCGCACCGCCGCCGAGGTCCACGAGCGGATCGATGCCACGCTGGCATCGATGATCACCGTGACCGCGCGGCTCCTCGAGGCCCGTGGCGTCGAGCCGGAACGTGCGGGTGATCTGGCGTTCGTGCTGGTGCACGCCGGAGATGGCGTCGCCAACGCGGTCGCGCGCCACGGCGACCCGGAGCTCGGCCGGCGCACCGTCGAGATCGTCGCCGACCTCGCCGCAGCTGCGGTGGGGTCAGACACAAGTTCCACAAGTTTGTAGGGGGACGGACCGGATGCCGCTGGGCGACGCCAGACAGCGCCATGCGGTCTGGCACCGCACAAACTTGTGGAACTTGTGTCTGACCCTAGTCCCAGGAGAACTCGAACTGGCAGAGCTCGTCGCCGCGGGTTCGACACATCGGCTCCTCGGAGCGAACGCCGGCGCCACCCGACAGCTCGACGGAGCGTTCGGCCCAGCCCATCACCGACAGGCAATGCACGCGATGCGGAGTGGCGAAGTTGCGGATCCGCAGCACGGCGGTCTTGGGACCACGGGTGAGTACCTCGAGGTAGCCCGAGTCGTAGTGCGCGCTCCACAGGCGCACCGCGCGCGCCAGGATCCAGTGCGTGGTGCCCATCTTGTAGAACAGGCGGTAGATCGTCGTCAGGTTCGCGTCGGCGCCGTAGCGGCCGAGCTCGCGAACGAGCCCGTGGTCGCCATCGCCGAACAGACGATCGATGGTCTCGTTGAGCTCGACGAACTGCTCGAACGGGTACCACTTGGCCTTCTCGATCCCGCGCTCGACGTTGCCGCGAAGCTCCGGGGAGCACGCCGCGAGTAACCGATCGCGGCCCGCGTCCCCGTGGCCCAACTGCACCCACAGGACGCGCGACGACAGCGCGCTCCCCTTGACGTTCGCCACGCGTCGACTATACGCCCCCCGCCGAGTAGACGAGTACGCATCTGGTAGGCTACGCGGCAACCGTGAGCGTCGATGACACCAATGATCCCCTGCGCCGCCTGCAGGACATGGAAACCCGTGCGCAGCTGGCCGGCGGCCAGGCACGAATCGATAAGCAGCACCAGGCCGGCAAGCTGACCGCACGCGAGCGCATCGCCGCGCTCCTCGACGACGGCAGCTTCGTCGAGCTCGACAAGTTCGTCACCCACCGGTGCGCCGACTTCGGCATGCAAGAACACAAGATCCTCGGCGACGGCGTGGTCACCGGGCACGGGCAGGTCGACGGTCGGCCGGTGTGCGTGTTCGCGCAGGACTTCACCGTGTTCGGCGGATCGCTGTCGGGCGCGTACGCCCAGAAGATCTGCAAGGTGATGGACCTCGCCACCAAGATCGGCTGCCCGGTGATCGGGCTCAACGATTCGGGAGGCGCGCGGATCCAGGAAGGCGTGGAGTCGCTCGCCGGCTACGCGGACATCTTCCTCCGCAACGTGCTGACCAGCGGCGTGGTGCCGCAGCTGTCGGCGATCATGGGACCGTGCGCGGGTGGCGCCGTGTACTCGCCAGCGATGACCGACTTCATCCTGATGGTCGATCGCACGAGCTACATGTTCATCACCGGGCCAGAGGTCATCAAGACGGTGACGCACGAGGAGGTCTCCAAGGAGCAACTCGGCGGCGCCACGACCCACGCGAGCCTCTCGGGCGTGTCGCACTTCACCGAGACCGACGAGCTGAGCTGCATCGCGCGGATCCGCGAGCTGCTGTCGTTCATGCCCGGTAACAACAGCGAGGATCCACCGCGGCGCCCGTCGACCGATCCGCCGGATCGCGCCGACGCCGAGCTCGACACGATCGTGCCGCAGGAATCCAACAAGCCCTACGACATCAAGAAGATCATCAACGCCGTCGTCGACGACCACAACTTCGTCGAGGTCCACAAGGACTACGCGAAGAACATCGTGTGCGGGTTCGCCCGATTCGAGGGCCGGCCGACCGGCATCGTCGCCAACCAGCCCGCGCACCTCGCCGGCTGCCTCGACATCGACGCCTCGATCAAGGCCGCGCGGTTCGTGCGGTTCTGCGACTGCTTCAACATCCCGCTGGTGACGTTCGTCGACGTCCCGGGGTTCTTGCCCGGCACCAAGCAGGAGTACGGCGGCATCATCAAGCACGGCGCGAAGCTGCTGTTCGCGTTCGCCGAGGCCACGGTCCCGAAGATCACGGTCATCACCCGCAAGGCGTACGGCGGGGCCTACGACGTCATGGCGAGCAAGCACATCCGCGCCGACATCAACGTGTCGTATCCGGCCGCCGAGATCGCGGTGATGGGCCCCGACGGTGCGGTCAACATCATCTTCAAGAGCGAGCTCGACAAGATCGAAGACGCGAAGGACAAGGCGGCCGCACGGGTCCGGTTCACGGACGAGTACCGCGAGCGGTTCGCCAACCCGTACAAGGCCGCGTCGCTGGGCTACATCGACGAGATCATTCGCCCGCGCGACACTCGCTGGACGATCGTGCGCTCGCTCCGCACGCTCGCCAACAAGCGGCAGACCAACCTCCCGCGCAAACACGGAAACATCCCGCTCTGACCCGGTAACCTCTCCTCCCGCTTGCTAGGATGACCGCATGGTTCGCGCCCTGGCGCTGCTGACGTGGGTGGCCGTTGCGGTCACCACGGTGCGGCCGGCACGCGCGGACGATCAGCCCAGCCCGTCGCAGAAGGCCTCGATCTTCGCGAAGGCCTCGGTGGTCCGCGTGCTCGGGTACTGGGAGGTGTCGTTCCGGGTCGGGAACCAGACCGTCAAGGAGTACGTCGGCGGGATGGGCTCGGGGTTCTTCGCCACCGGAAATGGCTACGTGGTGACCAACGCCCACGTGGTCGCCGACATCAAGGCCGGCGAGAACGCCGCGAAGGAGAAGGCGTATCGCACGGTGCTGCAGAAGCTGGATCAGCAGTACGCCGCGCAGATCGCCCGGATGTCCGACGACCAGAAGCACGAGCTCGCGCGCGACATCGCCAGCAGCGTCAACGCGACCGCGCACGCCGACATCGTGCTCCCCGACGGCTCGACCAAGCCCTACAAGGTGGTCGCGTTCGGCAAGCCCGGTGAGGGCACCGACGTCGCCGTGATCAAGGTCGACCTCAAGGACGCGCCGAACCTCCCGATCGCCGAATCCGACAACGTCCAGGTCCAGGACAAGGTGCTCGCGATCGGCTACCCGGGTGCCGCCGACATGCAGGGCCTGCTCGACGCCAAGAGCCAGCTCGAGGCCACGATCAACGACGGCGCCGTATCGGCGCTCAAGCACACCTCGGACGGCGATCCGATCATCCAGATCTCCGCGTCGATCACGCACGGCAATTCCGGCGGTCCGACGATCAACATGAAGGGCGAGGTGATCGGGCTGTCGACGTTCGGCAGCAAGGGTGAGGTCCAGGGCTTCAACTTCATCGTCGCCTCCGACACCGTGGCCAAGTTCCTCAAGAAGGCGAAGGCGAACACGAAACCGTCGGAGACGATCAAGACCTGGCGCAAGGGCCTCGACGAGTGGTGGGACGGCGATCTCGACAAGTCGATCGTCGATCTCGAGGAGGTCGCCACCCTGTTCCCGTCGCACTCCGAGGCGCCGCGCGTGCTCAAGCAGGTGCGGCAGATGAAGAAGGAGGGCAAGGGGAAGAAGTCGGCCAAGGGCGGGGACTCGAGCGACGCCGGGGGGTCGAGCAACACCGCCGGCATCGTGGTCGCGATCGTCGTGGTGGTCGTGATCCTGATCGGCGTGCTGATCCTGGCGTCCAAGAGCAAGAACAAGACGGCGCGCCCGCCGGGCATGGCGCCGGGCATGCCTGGCATGACGCCTGGGATGTCGGCCCCGGGCATGCCGCCGAACATGATGGCGCCCAACGCCTCGGCACCCGGCATGCCTCCTCCCGCCTATCCGCCGCCAGGGGGTCCGGCTCCCGGTCCGCCTCACAACCCCGCGATGATGACCCCGGGCCAGACCGGTCCCACGCCGGTCGCCAAGACGATGGCGATCGGCCAGGGACAACAGAGCCATCCCGTCGCGGCGACCGCGTTCGGATCGCTCACGCTCGCGAGCCTCACGTGTACCCGCGGTCAGCTCAGCGGCCAACGGTTCGGGCTGACTCCGCAGGGCCTGCTGATCGGCCGCCAGCCCGGCGTCGCACAGATCGTGATCAACGATTCGCGCGCCTCGGGAAAGCACGTGTGGATCGGCTACGAGAACGGGGTCCTGGTCGCGATCGATCAGGGCACGACCAACGGCACGTACATCAACGACGTGCGCAACGGGCGCATCAGCAAGGCCCCGCTCAAGGACGGAGACGTGGTGATCGTCGGCGAGCCCGACTGTCTGAGTCTGACGTTGAAACTGTCCTGATGCGCCGCGCCGCCCTCGTGTTCCTGCTCGCCGCCTGTCATCGCGAGAAACCGCCGGCGCAGCTCCCTCCCCTGCCCCACGCCGCGTACGCGCACTACCTCGAGGGCAAGCTCGCGAGCTATCGCGACGACTGGAAGACCGCGGCCGCTGCGCTCGCCGAGGCCGCCGCCGACGCGCCCGACCAGCCGATGGTCGCGGTCGCACTCGCACGCGCACAGGCCAAGGCGAAGCATGCCGCGGAGGCGCGCGCGACGCTGACTCGTGCGCGAGCCAAGTGGCCGTCGCATCCCGAGGTGTGGCTCGCGTCGGGAGATCTGCTGGCGAAGACCGCTCCGCTCGAGGCGAGTCGCGCGTATCGCAAGGCGATCGATCTCGAACCCACCGAGGAGCGCGCCTACCTCGGGCTCGCACGACTGGCACAGACCCCGGCGGCAGCGCTCGCCGTGCTCCGCGAGTTGGTCGCGCGCGTGCCGACGTCGATCGACGGCCGGTACCGACTCGGACAGCGTCTCGCTCGTGCGCGCGACTTGCCCGGAGCGCTCGCCCAGTTCCGCAAGGTGCTCGAGCTCGATCCCGATCACATCGACGCGCGCCTCGATCTCGCGCGCGGCCTGCGGATCCAGGGTCACCTCACCGAGGCGATCGCGCAGACCCGCAGTGCGTTCGATCGTTCGGGGCAGGCGCTCGATCTCGCCGAGGAGCTGTACTACCTGCTGATCGAAGCCGACGACCGGGTCGCCGTGATCGATCTGTTGACGTTGCTCGATGACGACCGCAGCGACACCGACGCGCTCGTCACCGTGGCGCGGTTCGATCGCGGGCTCGGACGGTTCGCGCAGGCCCGCGCCGTCGCCGCGCGGATCGCGAAGACCGACTCCGCGCTGGCGGCGCTGGTCGATGCCGAGACCGATATCGCGACCGGCGATCCGGCCGCGGGCGCCAAGCGTGCACTCGCCATCGAGCCCGATTCCGACCGGTTCGTCGCCGCACGCCGGGTCGCGGCGACGGCGCTGCTCGCGGCCGGAGATCCGAAGGCCGCGCTCGAGGCCACCAAGCCGGCGCGCAAGCGCAAGCCGAAGAACGTCGAGCTCGCGACGCTCGCCGCGTTCGCGCTCGTCGATCTGCATCGCGTCGACGATGCCAAGCGCGAGCTCGCCCACCTCGGCGACGGAGTGTCGGCGACGTTCGCGCGCGCACGGGTCGCCGACCGAGCGGGAGACGCCGCCGGTGCGATCGCGCTGTGCGAGGGCCTGCTGCGCGCCAAGCCGGACCTGTCCGCGGCGCTCAACCTCGCCGGCTACCTGCTCGCCGATTCCAACCAGCGCCTCGGCGTCGCCGAACGCTACCTGCGACGGGCACGCGAGCTGTCACCCGGCGACCCGGCGGTGCTCGACAGCTGGGGCTGGCTCCTGTACCGGCAGCACAGGAGCCGAGCTGCGGTGCGAGTGCTCGACCACGCCGCGCGCTACGCCCCCGCCGAGCCCGAGATCCAGCTCCACCTCGCGGCAGCGTGGCTGGCCGATGGCGCGCCCAGGACCGCCGCGGCCACCCTCGACCGTGCCGCCGCGCTCCATCCCTCGCCCGCAGTTGCCAACAAGATCGCGGCGCTGCGTGCACGGTTGCGTTCGGTGATACCGGCGGTGATACGATGACGAGGACGATGATGAGCCGGCTGGTTCGCACCTGCATGATCGCCTGTGTCCTTCTCGCGCCGCTCGGCTGCGGCAAGGGTGCCTCCGAGGACCAGTGCAAGCAGCTCCTCGATCACCTGGTCGAGCTCGAGTTCAAGAAGGCCGGAGCCACCGGCACCGCGGACTCGCAGAAGGCGGATCTCGAGAAGCAGAAGCAGAAGGTGGTCGAAGAGAAGTGGCCCGAGTTCCTCGAGGCCTGCCAGCAGAAGACGGCGAAGGATCGCGTCGAGTGCGCGCTCGCCGCCAACGACCTCGACGCGGTCGCGAAGTGCGACTCCGAGTCGGACGCGTCGGACGACGACTAGCCCAGCGCTTCGATCACCGCCGCAGCAGCTCGCTCGCCGACGGCGGCGGATGCCGTGGCACCGTGTCCCCCGAGCGCGGCGGCCCACACCAGCCACGGGCGGGCGGGGTCGCGACCGATCCGCATCCGGCGATCGGGGGCGAACGCGCGCTGGCAGGCCCATCGCCGCGTCACGCCGGGATGCCAGCCCGCGAGGTCGAGCCGCCGGGCGAGTCGCACGTCGGCGTCGGCGGACGGCGTCTGATCGAGCGGAGGCGTGGGCTCGGCGTCGCACGGACACGCGAGCACGCCGGCCCCCTCGGTGCGCACGTAGAACTCGTCGGCGCCGAGGTGCCACAGATACGGTGCCCCGGTGTCGACGGCAGCCTCGAGCACGAACAGGTGGCGCTTGACCGACTCCAGTGGCGGATCACCGGTGGACTCGCCGGCCCACGCACCGCCGGCATCGACGACGACCCGCGCCTCGATCGGCTCGCCGGAGGTGTCAAGACGCACGCCCCTACCGGAGGGCTCGACCCGCGTGACCGCCACCCCGAACCGGATGTCGAGGTCGCGCGACAGCGCCGCGAGCAGCCTCCGGTTCGCGATCACGCCGTCGCGTGGACAGTGCAGGGCCGCCGCGATCGGCAACCCGCCGAGTCCCGGCCAGTGACGCAGCGCCGTCTCGCGATCGATCACCGCATGTGCGATGTCGAGCGTGCGAGCGCGGGTGGCGTAGGCCTCGGCGGTGGTCGCATCGTCGAACGTCAGGATGCCGCCGGTCGGTGACCAGGCCTCGGCAAACCGCGTTCGCAGCAGCGCCACCCCACGGATGGTCAGCGCGGAGGTGTCGTCATCCTCGGCGAGCTGGCGCCCGAGGCCGGCGCCCCGCCCGCTGGCGTGCCGGCCGAGCTCGGTCTCGCGCTCGAGCACCACGACGCGCCGGCCGCGGCCCGCCAGCGCCCATGCCGTCGCGCAACCGGCGAAGCCGGCTCCGACGATCGCGACATCGCACGCCTGCACCCGCGCCTTGTAACACGCCGACCCGTTGACCGGCCGTCCCCGGACTGGGCAGACTCGTGACATGCCTCGGCTGATCCGGCTCGATACCGGAACCACCATCGGTGACATCACCGAAGACCAGCTCGCGTTCCTCGTCAAAGAGCTCGAGGAGGAGCACGACGAGGACAAGGACTACTACATCGACCGCCCGACGCTCGAGCTGCTGTCCGACAACAACATCGATCCGGAGCTGTTGGCGATGCTCGAGAAGGCGATCGGCCAGGACGACAGCATGGACATCGCGTGGGAGTGACGCGAACGTGACGGACATCGCCTAGGAGAAAAATCTAGGAGATTCTCGGCGATAGGGATGGTAGACGAGGAACCTGTATCATGCGTTACCAGGTTCTTGCCCTCCTATTCGCGCTCGGGGGAACGGTGGTCGGTTGCGGCGGTGAAGACAAGCCTCCTGCACCCGACACCTTCATCGATGTCCAGCCCGACGCGCTGACCAACGACCCCAACGCCACGTTCTTCTTTCGGGCGGGCGGAGCGATCACCGACTTCCAGTGCTCGTTCGATGGCGCGGCACCGTTCTCGTGCTCGTCGCCGGTGATGATGGCGCTGCCGGACGGCGAGCACACGTTCACCGTCGCGGCCGTGCTCAACACCGAGGTCGACGACACGCCGGCCTCGTACACCTGGCGCATCGATACCAACCCGCCCGACACCGAGATCACGGACGCACCGCCGAGCCTCGATAACGACGCCGCGCCGATCGTCGCGTTCTCGGGTACGGATGACGAGGGCGAGGTCACCTTCGAGTGCTCGCTCGACGGCGCGACGCCGAGCCCGTGCACGTCCCCCGACACCCTCGCCGTCACCGACGGCACACACTCGTTCGCCGTCACCGCGGTCGATGCCGCGGGCAACCGCGATCCCAGTCCCGCGACGCACGGCTGGGAGGTCAACACCTCGACGCCCAACACCGCGATCACCGCCGGTCCGACCGAGGGCTCGACCACCGCGGATGCCGTGACGTTCGCATTCTCCACCCCCGATCCCAACGCGACGTTCGAATGCGACATCGACGGCGGTGGGTTCACGGCGTGCACCACGCCGCTCGACTTCACGGCGCTCGCCGACGGTAGCCACACCTTCACCGTGCGTGCCGTCGGCATCGCCGGCGCCGATCCGTCGCCGCCGTCGGTGACCTGGAACGTCGACGCCGTTCCGCCGACCGCGACGATCACCTCCGGTCCCAGCAATCCGTCCAACGTCACCACGCCGCAGTTCGCGTTCACCGCCGACGAGACCGCCACGTTCGAGTGCCAGATCGACGGCGTCACCACGTTCACCGCGTGCACGTCGCCGTTCCAGGCGATGGCGCTCTCCGACGGTGCGCAGACGTTCCGCGTGCGCCCCACCGACACCGTGGGCAACGTCGGCAATGACGTCACGTTCCTGTGGGTGGTCGACACCGTGGCGCCGACCGTCACGATCACGTCGCAGCCGCCGGCGATCTCCAACGATCAACACGCCGAGCGTGGCGTTCACCACCGCCGGTAGCCCGGTCACGATCGAGTGCGCGGTCGACGCGGGGACGTTCGCGGCCTGCACGTCGCCGTTCACGTCGGCGGCGCTCCCCGACGGCACCCACACGATCTCCGTCCGAGCCACCGATGCGGCCGGCAACACCGGTAGCGCGACCACCTCGATGTTCGCGATCGACACCGTGGTCCCGACGGTCACGATCACCGTCAAGCCCGACCCGGCGACCAACGACAACACGCCGACCATCGAGTTCACCACCACCGACAACCCGACCGTGGTCGAGTGCCAGGTCGATGGCGGCGGGTTCACGTCGTGCGCCTCGCCGTTCACCACCGGCACCCTGGCGCGACGGCACGCACGCGATCACCGTGCGGGTCGCCGACAACGCCGGCAACGGCAGCTCCGATACCACCGGCCCGTTCGTGATCGACACCGTGGCGCCGACCGTCACGATCACCAGCAAGCCGGCCGCGCTCTCCAACGACGACACGCCGAGCGTGACGTTCACCACCGCCGGTGGTGCCACCACGATCGAGTGTTCGGTCGACGGCGGCACGTTCGCCGCCTGCACCTCGACGTTCACGTCGGGCCAGCTGGCCGACGGCAACCACTCGATCGCGATCCGGGTCACCGACGACGCCGGCAACTCGAGCACGGCGAACACCGGCACGTTCGCGATCGACACCGTGGCGCCGACCGTCACGATCACCGACGGACCGTCCGACCCGACGAACGACAATACGCCGTCGTTCATCTTCTCCACGGCGGGCAACCCCACCGTCATCGAGTGCGATGTCGATGGCGGAGGATTTGCTGCCTGCACGACGGCCACCACGTTCGATGCGCCGCAACTCGGAGACGGCCCGCACACGGTCACGGTGCGGGTCACCGACGGTGCGGGCAACTCGAGCACCGATGCCGCCGCGTTCGTGGTCGACACGCTTCCTCCGACGATCTCGGTCACCGCGGTGACCTCACCGACCAACAACAACATGCAGCCGGTCTCGTTCGTAGCCGGCGCCGATGCCACCTCGATCCAGTGTCAGGTCGATGCGGGCGCGTTTGCGGACTGCACCTCGCCGTTCACGCCGTCCACGCTATCCGAGGGTACCCACACGATCACCGTCCAGGTCACGGACGACGCCGGCAACTCCGCCACCGACGCCACCACGTTCGTCGTCGACACCGTGGCCCCCACGGTCACGGTCACCCCCGTGACCTCGCCGACCAACGACAACACGCCCACTGTCACGTTCACCACAGCGGGTAGCCCGACCGTCATCGAGTGCGATGTCGACGGCGGCGGATTCGGGGCGTGCACCACGGCCACCTCGTTCAACGTGCCGCAGCTCCTCGATGGCCCGCACACGGTCACCGTGCGCGTCACCGACGCCGCGAGCAACTCCAGCACCGGTGCGACGACCTTCACGGTCGATACCACCCCGCCCACGATCACCGTCAACCCCGTGACCTCGCCGACCGCCGACACCACGCCGACCGTGACGTTCACCGCCGGGTCCGACGCCACCTCGATCCAGTGTCAGGTCGACACCGGTTCGTTCGCGAACTGCACCTCGGGCTTCACGCCCAACCCCGCACTCGGCGACGGCACCCACACGATCACCGTCCGCGTCGCCGACGCGCTCGGCAACTCCGCGTCCGATTCGACCACGTTCGATGTCGATGCCACGCCGCCCACGATCACGGTCAACCCCGTGACCTCGCCGACCAGCAACAAGACCCCGCAGGTCTCGTTCACCGCCGGCTCCGACGCCACCTCGATCCAGTGCAAGGTCGACGCGGGCACGTTCGCCGACTGCACCTCGCCGTTCACCACCCCGTCGCTGCTCGACGGCAGCCACACGGTCTTCGTCCAGGTCGCCGATGCCCTCGGCAACACCGCCACCGGCTCGACCACGTTCGATGTCGATGCCACCCCGCCCACGATCACCGTCAACCCCGTGACCTCGCCGACCAGCAACAAGACCCCGCAGGTCTCGTTCACCGCCGGCTCCGACGCCACCTCGATCCAGTGCAAGGTCGACGCGGGCACGTTCGCCGACTGCACCTCGCCGTTCACCACCCCGTCGCTGCTCGACGGCAGCCACACGGTCTTCGTCCAGGTCGCCGATGCCCTCGGCAACACCGCCACCGGCTCGACCACGTTCGATGTCGATGCCACCCCGCCCACGATCACCGTCAATCCCGTGACCTCGCCGACCAGCAACAAGACCCCGCAGGTCTCGTTCACCGCCGGCTCCGACGCCACCTCGATCCAGTGCAAGGTCGACGCGGGCACGTTCGCCGACTGCACCTCGCCGTTCACCACCCCGTCGCTGCTCGACGGCAGCCACACGGTCTTCGTCCAGGTCGCCGATGCCCTCGGCAACACCGCCACCGGCTCGACCACGTTCGATGTCGATGCCACCCCGCCCACGATCACCGTCAACCCCGTGACCTCGCCGACCAGCAACAAGACCCCGCAGGTCTCGTTCACCGCCGGGTCCGACGCCACTTCGATCCAGTGCAAGGTCGATGCGGGCACGTTCGCCGACTGCACCTCGCCGTTCACCACCCCGTCGCTGCTCGACGGCAGCCACACGGTCTTCGTCCAGGTCGCCGATGCCCTCGGCAACACCGCCACCGGCTCGACCACGTTCGATGTCGATGCCACCCCGCCCACGATCACCGTCAACCCCGTGACCTCGCCGACCAGCAACAAGACCCCGCAGGTCTCGTTTACCGCCGGGTCCGACGCCACTTCGATCCAGTGCAAGGTCGACGCGGGCACGTTCGCCGACTGCACCTCGCCGTTCACCACCCCGTCGCTGCTCGACGGCAGCCACACGGTCTTCGTCCAGGTCGCCGATGCCCTCGGCAACACCGCCACCGGCTCGACCACGTTCGATGTCGATGCCACCCCGCCCACGATCACCGTCAACCCCGTGACCTCGCCGACCAGCAACAAGACCCCGCAGGTCTCGTTTACCGCCGGGTCCGACGCCACTTCGATCCAGTGCAAGGTCGACGCGGGCACGTTCGCCGACTGCACCTCGCCGTTCACCACCCCGTCGCTGCTCGACGGCAGCCACACGGTCTTCGTCCAGGTCGCCGATGCCCTCGGCAACACCGCCACCGGCTCGACCACGTTCGATGTCGATGCCACCCCGCCCACGATCACCGTCAATCCCGTGACCTCGCCGACCAGCAACAAGACCCCGCAGGTCTCGTTCACCGCCGGGTCCGACGCCACCTCGATCCAGTGCAAGGTCGACGCGGGCACGTTCGCCGACTGCACCTCGCCGTTCACCACCCCGTCGCTGCTCGACGGCAGCCACACCGTCACCGTCCAGGTCGCCGACGCCCTCGGCAACACCGCCTCCGACTCCACGACGTTCGACGTCGATGCCACCGCACCGATCGTGACGATCACGAACCAGCCGAGCTCGCCGACAAACGACCCGACCCCGACCGTGGACTTCTCGGTGTCCGAGGTGCCGGATACGTTGACCTGCCAGATCGACTCCGATACGCCGGGGCCATGCAGCACGTCGACCTCGTTCACGCCGAGCACGGATCTCTCCGAGGGCGACCACACGTACACGATCAAGGCCTCAGATGCCGTCGGCAACTCGGACTCCAAGACGACCAGCGTGTTTACGGTCGACCTCACGGCACCGACGGTGACCAGCTTCACGCTGCCGACATCACCGGGCAACAACGCCACGCCGACGATCGGGTTCACCACGTCGGGTGGCGCGACGAAGTTCGAGTGCGCGATCGACGGCGGGTCGTTCACGACGTGCACGACGACGTCGTCGTTCACGCCGTCGTCGGCGCTGAGCGAAGGCAGCCACACGTTGACCGTCAGGGTCACCGACGACGCCAACAACTCGAGCTCGTCGACGTCCGGCGCGTTCGTCATCGACACCACACCGCCGGTGATCACGTTCACCGACGCGCCACCGTCGAACTGGCCGGTCGACTACTACGACATCAAGTTCACGTCGAACGAGGCCAACACGACGTTCACCTGCTCGCTCAACGGCGGTGCCGCCGCCGCGTGCACGAGCCCGTCGTCGATCACGACGGTCTACGACACCGCCTCGACCTTCAAGGTCACTGCCAAGGACCAGGCCGGAAATACGTCGAGCCAGCAGGTCGGATGGACGTCGAAGCAGGGTCTCGTGCTCCACTATCCGTGGGAGCAGGGCAGCACCGAGAACACCAGCTTGCTCGCGCAGAGCGCGGCGTTCTCGCCCGACGGCAGCCCGGCTACCGCGCCGTTCCTCGGCGGCATCGCCGGCACGGCGCTCGGCAGCACGGTCACGACGGTGCAGGGTTACACCGGCACCGATCGCCCGCTGTCATCGTCTCCCGACGACAGCTACACCGCGTCGTTCTGGATCCGGCCGGTCGACGGCAGCTCGGGCACGATCCTCGACACCACGACGGGCGCCGGTGGCTTCAAGGTCACGCTGTCCGGTGGCACGTTGCTCACCGTCGAAGTCGATCAGAGCGGCCAGCCGGCGACCGGAGAAGTGTCGATCACCCCGGGTCGCTGGACCCAGGTCGGCCTCCGGACCACCGGCAAGTCGAAGGGTCTGCAGATCTTCCTCGACGGCGAATCCACGGGCGCGGGCGCGTTCCCGTCGATCGAGAACGGGTTCGGCGCAAACCAGTCTTCGAAGATGAACGTCGGCCCGTGGAGCGGGTTCGATGTCGACGACCTGCGCTTCTTCAACAAGGCCCTGAGCGACACCGAGATGTGCACCGTGCTCGCCCGCGGGACGTTCATTGCTGGTGTCGGGTGCACGACGATCGGGCCTGGGTTTGAACTCGACTTCGAGAATAACCTCCTGGTCGACTCCGGCGTTTGGGGCCTGTCGCTGCAGCCACCCCCCGAGCTCACCTTCGGTATCGATAAGACCGGTGGGTTCGGGTTGCTCCAGTCGAGCTCCGACTGGGGCTTCCGGGCGAACGGGCAGAGTCCACCGAACAACTTCTCGGTGACGGCGAACAACGCGCCCGGCCGATCGTTCGCGCTCTGGTTCACGCCCGATGACGCCACGCCAGGCGTGGTGCTGATGGACTTCACGAAACAGTGCGCGGTCGGCAATCCCGTGCAGTGCGGAATGACCGTCACCTATCGAGGTGACGGAACCATCGACGTGTTCGTCGGGACTCTCAACGTCCAGGAGACACGAAACATCCCCGTGCTCAAGAACGGTCGCAACCGGATCGTGGTTACGGAGGAGCAAGCCCCAGGAGCCCAGGCCGCACCCCAGACGGTGAGTGTCAGCGTGTACGTCAACGGCGCAACACCGACGGTGATCCCGATCAACGATCTCGAGGTGTACTCGAACGTCTCCGACGACGTCGCCTTGCCGTCGATCGCGGGCCTCCCGATCGACGAGATCGAGTTCTTCCAGCTCGACCTCGGTGCCGCCGGCAACGAAGAGGCGCTGTGCGAGAACGGGTTCGGCGGCCAGTTCGATCCGGTCGACGGCAGCTGCGCGCTGACCTCGAACTGACAGCGGGTGGCATCCCCCGCATCTCGATGACCGTAACTGGCCGATCGAGATGCGGTTTCTCAGGCTGCGGCGCTTGCCGTGGCTAGTCCTGTTGTCGATCGAAATCGAGTGATCTCGGTGGGTTAGTACTGGAGACAACCGGCACCGCACTTGCTGATCGGGGGGGCATCATGAAGCGCCTCGCCGCCATCGCCACTGCCACCGCTCTCGCCGCTCCACTCGTCACCGTCGGGGCGTGTACCGATACCGACCCCTACGACGGGGAGACCGTCAAGTCGGACGACGGCAAGGCCGACTCGAGCGCCCTCGCGGTGTTCATCGACGCGAGGTTCGACGGCAAGCTGGTCACCGACTTCGCGTGGAACAACGAGCAGGCGATCCAGGATCAGCTGCTCTACACGATCGGTCTTCTGAACGGGAAGACCGCGGTCGGCCGCATCGACAAGGTCGAGCTGACCAACATCCAGAAGACCACGGTCGACGGCAAGACCCAGATCACGTACACGGCGAAGCTGCCGATCGCGTGGGGCCGCCGCAACTCGGTGCCCACCACGCTCGACCTGAAGTTGCCGCTCGACATCTCGAGCTCCGGCCAGTCGGCGTTCGCCGACAAGTACAAGCACGACTGCGTCGACTTCGGCGCGCACGACGTCGATGCCGGCTCGATGTTCTACTACTTCCGGCCCGACGCCTCGGGCTGCCGCCTCGAGGACACCGACGTGTTCACGGCGCACGCCGACATCTCGCCGAGCCCGACGGCGACCACCGGCAAGTTCCCCGAGTACAACAAGGTCTGGGAGGACGGGAAGCTCGAGGTGCTCGCCATCTTCGGCAAGTACGAGGACGGCGCCACGAGCGGTGACCCCGGCATCGGTGGCTTCAACACGTTCGTGAAGTCGGTGAAGCGCGAGCTCGCCAACTACGACCTCACCACGATCCCCGCCGACGTGTCCGATAGCCCCGGCGTCGACGCACCCGACGTCGAGATCAGCGCGACGCTGCCCAACGGCAAGAAGGTCCACGTCGTCGCACTGCTCACCGACAACATCCGCACCGGCCTCTCGAACTCGACGTTCCGCGCGCGCTACGAGAGCCTGTCGACCCACGCCGACCTGATCGCGTACAACGGCCACGCAGGGCTCGGCAGCAACGTTCGCGCGCTCGCCCAGGCGGGCAAGTGGGTGCAGGGCCAGTACGTGGTCGTGTTCATGAACGGCTGCGACACGTTCGCGTACATCGACGACTCGCTGTCGAGCGCGCACAAGGCGCTCAACCCCGACGACACCACCGGCTTCAAGTACATCGACATCGTCAACAACGCGATGCCGTCGTTCTTCTCGTCGATGGCCGGCGCGTCGATGGCGCTGTTCCGCGGCCTGCTCGACGAGGCCAACCCGTCGACCTACGAGCAGATGTTCCGCAACATCGATAGCTCCGAGGTCGTGCTCGTGACCGGCGAGCAGGACAACACGTTCACCCCGGGTGGCGGCGGCACGCCGACCACGTGGGACGGCCTCTCGGATCACGGCAGCCTGGCGCGCAACGAGGCGAAGAACTGGTCGACCCCGACCGTCGATGCCGGCCGCTACACGTTCACGATGACCGGCGACCACGACGCCGACCTCTACGTCCGCGTCGGCAGCGCTCCGACGACCAGCAAGTTCGACTGCCGCCCGTACAAGACCGGCTCGAACGAGTCGTGCACCGTGACGCTCGCGCAGCCGGCGCCGATCTTCGTGATGGTCCGCGGCTACTCGTCGTCGACCTCGAACTTCGAGATCGAGGGCGCCAAGGACTGAACGAAACGCTGATTCCTCGTATGCCGAGAACCGCCGCGCCGCCCGCGGCGGTTCTTTACGTTGTACGCGTATCGATCATCCAGCCGGACCACCCGGTTTCGCACACAAACGAAGCGCCTCGCGGATCGCGACTTCGAGGGGAGCGTGTTTGCCCACGTGGGCAATCGCCGCCTCTGCCGCTCGACGCGCCTCGTGCGACCGATAGCCGAGTCCGACCAGCGCGTCCCGTACATCATCGAGCAGCGCGGTCTCGCTGTCCCGTTCGCGGGCAGACTTCGCGAGCGGCCCTCCCGAGTGTTCTGCTCGGCGTGACGCGCTCGTCCGAGCGCCTGACCCAGGTGGGTTTGCGCACGCGAGGTCGGATGACGACGCGGAGTGCCGCTCGAACACGAGCTCCGGCGCGTGTCCGGTCACGGTCAGCAGGCCGCGATGGAGCGCGTGATGACACGCACTGCAGAGCACCGTCAGGTTCGCCGCCTCGTGGCCTCCACCGTCTGCTCGGTGGACGACGTGATGGACATCGAGGTTGCGACCCGATCGGCAACCCGGTGCCTGACATGTTCCGTGATCGCGCCGCCACACCAGCCGTCGCGTCGCCGGTGACACGTCCTGTGCCGCGCGTCGTGGCCGATCGTCGTCGAGTCGACCCACGTGCTGCGCATCGCACAGCGCCGTCTCGATCGCCGGCCGATCGATCTCGATCACCGCGCCTCCGCCATCCTGCCAGCCGCGCTCGCACCGCTCGCATAGGGTGATCGCCACCTGGTGGCGCGCGACCGTCGGTGCCACCTCGACGGCGGGCTCGAGCGCACGCCGCGCCAGCTCTGCGACGAGCTCGTCGTCGTCGAGGTGATGGCCGAGCTCGTCGGCCAGCGCCGCCTGCGCCTGCCGCAGCAACGCGTAGGTCGCCGGCGACAGTTCGAACCGCAACACGCGGGGGCGCAGATCCGGATCCGCCGACTCACCCGGCAGCGCGCCCGGCCGCCGGCCGCGGACCTGCTCCTCGACCTGGCGTAGGTTCTTGCCTCGCACGCTCTCGATCCACGCAGCTTCGGTGTCGGGGTTCACGACACCCGTGAGCTCGCGAACCGCCGAGTGTGCCAACGTCCCCTCGGCGAGCGCTCGCTCGAGTGCTGGCAGCCTCGCGAGCGCCCGCGCGACTCGCAGGCGCTCGTAGGCCGTGCGCGGCGCATACCCCAGTCTCGACTCCATGTACGCGAGCATCGACGCGAGCCCCACGTGTCGCCAGATCCGCACGCGCTCTGCCTCGCGCAGTGTCCGCGCTTCCTCTGCATCGAGCTCCGCCCGCCGCCGCGCGATCGCCACCAGCTCGCGATCGATCCGCTGCCATGGTGCCGGTTCCGCCGCCCGCAACATGCCGAGTCGAGATCCCCAGTTCGAACAGGCCCTCGTGTCGTACGTGCACATGACCTCCACCCTTCTTCGCTCGTCGAAGTCCTCCTCTACCACGGGTGTTTTCGAGCCCATCACGTGCCGCAGGCGCTGCGATCTCGAAAATTGTCGTCGACGACCGCGATGCGCCCTGTCTTCTCGCGCCACGGCAAGCCGATGGCGTCTCGTACGCGATGACGACCGGGTGTCCCGAACGGACCTTCGCGCCGCACAAGACCATGTCAATCTAAATCGACATAATCGCGAAAACGATAGGCGATCTGACTCCGCCGTTTCAGGCCAGTGCCGCGAGACACGGCACGACCACCTGCTCGAGCACCGCCGCGCGCGCCGCGGCCGTGCCGGCGTCTCCGAGCACGCCGTAGGCGGCGAGGTCCTCGTCGCGCGGCGGGGCGTCGGCGCTCGGTTCGCACAGCGCGCGCAGCTCGTCGATCGTCACCGCGTCGGCCTCGAGGCACCACGCGACCACCGCCCACGCCAGCTCGGCGTGGCGCGTCTCGTCGTCGGCGACCCGCGACAGCACCGCCGCGACCGCCGGATCGCGCGCCGAGTCCGCGGCGACCTCGGCCTGGTGCGCCGCGGCGGTCTCGCCGATGCAGCCGTCGACGAAGGTCTCGAGCGCGAGCTCGCGGGTCGATCCGATCGCGACCCGTCGCGCGATGTCGAATCGCCCCGGTCCCAGCCGCTCGCCGGCGTACGCCGAGGCGAGCGCGAACGCGATCCGCGCGTGCTCGATCTCGTCGAGCCCGGCGCGGTGGGCCGCGGCGATCAGCTCCGCCGGCGCGCCCGCCGCGACCAGCTGCAACGCGAGGTGCGAGAACGCCGCGATCGATGCGTGCTCGAGCCGCGCGATCTCGAGCCACGCCGCCGCGAGCCGTGCCTTGATGCCGTCGTCGATCGCGAGGTCGGGCGACAGATCGATCGACCACGCGCCCCCGACATCGCGCGCGACCGCCGCGACCTCGGGTCGACCGTCGACCCGGAGCGCCCGACCGGGGATCGCCTGGATCTGGATCCGACGCACCTGCTGCGCGTAGCAGCACTTGTTGCGCTCCGTCGCCACGTACGGTCGCAGCGCGCCGCCGAGCTCGACTCCCATCGGACACGCGCGGTCCGCGATCGCCGGCATGCTGGTCCCACCGGGTGGCGCCGGGATGCACGTGTGCACGATCGAGTAGCCCACCAGCGGCTTCACCAGATCCCCGGGACCGACGGTTAGCCGCGAGCACGCCGAGTAGCAACACGCCAGCGGCTCGTCGCGCCCGCGATCGAGCTCGCCGCGATACGCGCGTGTCGATCGACGATCGTACCGAAAGCCGCGCAACGCCCGCTCGACGTCGCCGTCGTCGAGAGCGGTGACGTAGAGCTTCGCGTCGTCGACGTTCGACAGTCGCGACGCGCTGCGACCGCACGACCGCGCACCGTCATCGACCGATCCGCACGCCGTCTCCGGAATCGTGTCCCGCGGACACCGCGACGCCTCGAACCGGTGCGGTCTGGCATGAACCGGCGCGGACGTCGCTTCGGTCGGCTGCGCGGACGGCCCCGTCCAGCACGCCGGGATCCCGAGCGCGATCAACATCCGGCGGCGAAGCCGCGCGAGCTGCATGCCGGACAGTGTACCGCCGTCGGGCGCCGACCATCAGATCGCGATCATCCGGTCCCAGTAGCAGCACTTCGTGCCCGACGGCTGTTTCCGCACGGTCGTCAGAGGCCTGTACTTCCCCTTCAGTCGGATGCCGATCGGACAGCGGGGATGGTTCGGTGCCGGTCGAAGCGTGCCGTTGGGCGGCGCGGCGATGCAGGTGTCGGAGCGGAGCTTGTTCGACGACGAAGATCCAGGACCGACGGCGGACACACCCTCGTGCGAGTGGACGGGAGAACCGGTCGATTACTCGGCCTGCATCGACGAGCTCGTGCGCTTCAGCGCGTGAGGTGCGTGATCCCCGGGTCGTTGCCGCCTTGCGAGTCGGAACCGCCCCGTCGATCGGCTGGTTGTTGCAGTCGACGATCGCCATCCCGACGGTCCCGTTGAGGCTCTGGGTAACACCTGCGAGAGCGATGACCGTTAGGTAGGGTTGTCGTTAGCAACAAGGCCGGCACCATGGCGAAATCGGCGGCTGGGCGGATACACGGTAACTGCTCGCGGTGTCCCGTCCTGACCTGAGTCGCGAGTCGTGCTGAGCTGCGCGGTCCAATGCAGGATCGCGAGGCCCGGGAGCTGCGCCGCCGTGTCGCACGACTGAAGCGCGGCCGCCCGGGATTCCGATTCTCGGCGCCGCTGCGATGCCGGATCACCGCATGGGTGCTGATGCAGCGCGAGCGCGGAGCGTGGTGGTGCGATCTCGCGCGGGAGATCGGCGTCTCCGCCGAGACGCTGCGACGGTGGGCAGCGGTGCGCGTGTTCGCGTTTCCCGCGCCCGTCGATCTGAGCAAGGGCTACGACGGCCTGTACGGCCTGGTGCAAACGGACCTCGGTCGCGATCCGCTCAGCGGCGAGTTGTTCTTGTTCGTGAACCGGTCGCGCAGGTTGTGCAAGGTGCTGCTGTGGGACGGCACCGGCCTGTGCATCTTCCAGAAGCGGCTCGAAAAGGGCACGTTCGCCACGCTGTGGCGTACGACGGGCAGGTCGTGCGGCTCACCGCGAGCGAGCTCGCACTGTTCGTCGAGGGCTGCACCCTCGTCGGAAAACACGCGCTGTCGCCGGTCGCGATCCGCGGCCTGAGGCCTCGACATCTGGAGCGAAGTGCGAGAGATCACCCGGTCCTTGGAGTAAACGCAACCAGAACACCAAACGGTCGACACCGCGCGTATGTCGAACGAAAATGGCGGAATGAGGCGGGTGTGGTTTGTCGCGCTGTTGGCCCTATCAACTTTGCTCGTGTGGTCGTGCACGAAGCCAAATCCGGCAAGTTCGTGCTCGGACGGCGAGTGTTCAGATCCGGCCTTTCCTTTCTGCGACGTGGACGGCGCGCTCACCGGTGAGCCTCTCACGTGCACTACGGTCACCTGCCAACCTGGTGACGTTGTTGCCTGTCGAGGTGATCTGGTCCTCCGTTGCACCAGTGACGGCAACGATGCCGAGGCCGCACCATGTGCCGTCGGGGCGTGCCTCGAAGACCCCGAGCCACACTGCCCGTATCTCGAGCCCCGGTACCTTCCAGACGTCTGCGACGTGCCGGCAAGCACCCCGGAGATGACGTTCTCCACCTCCGGCACACTCGACACCGACCTCGACTCGAACTGCAACGGCGGTGTCGTGATGCAGGACGCCGCACCGCCGATCTGCGTGCTGCGTTACGGAACGATCTCGATCACCGATCAGTCGACCTTGAGCATCATGGGCAGCCGGGTCGTCGCGTTCGTTGCTGACGGCAAACTCGACATTGCCGGCACTCTGGACGTGAGTGCGAACGTGACCGTCAACGGTCCAGGTGGCGGATTCGTGATCTCCGGGGGAGGAGAAGTCTGTGTGAACGGCGGCGGCGGCGCTGGGTTTAAGACCGCCGGTGGTAGTGGTGGAGACGCGATGACAGACGGTGGCGCTGGGAATGGGGGCGCGATTAGCCTCGATCCAGCATTGCTCACGTCCCTGGTTGGAGGCACGCGAGCGATGCCGTTGGCGCCCGACACACCAACGTCCGGCGGCGGTGGTGGTGGGCTCACGCTAATCTCGTGTCGTGGGGATGTGACCGTCGAGGGCACGATCGACGCCGGCGGCGGTGGAGGAAGATCCGGGTTCGTCGTCCCTTTCCCGGGGTGTGCGGTGGGAGCGACGGGCGGTGGTTCTGGCGGCAACGTCGTGATCCAAGCTCTATCGATCAACGTGACGGGTGGCGTGTTTGCGAATGGCGGTGGCGGTGGATCGGGGAGACCGACCGATAACAACACCGGGTCGAACGGCTTCGATGGCACTCGCGACGTCCTCGGAGCCTCTGGAGGACTCCCGCAGGGTCCAGGAGCCGGTGCGGGTGGCATTGGTGGGACGGGCACTGCGGGACCGACCGACGGCAAACAATCCACAGATCCCGCCGCCAGTGGTGGAGGTGGTGGAGGCAGCGTCGGGTTTCTTCAAACGTACACGCCGGAGGGTGTGACACCCATTCTCACTCCAGCTGCCAGCTCCCCGAGTTTTCAGCCAAATCTGAACGCTACATTGCGCTGATTGCGCTAGCGAGCAGAAAGAAGGCAGGCTTGACGGCGCTGGTCGAGCAAGACCACATTGTGCGCCCGAAACGTCACGGCGCCAATCAGAAGCCGGGCTTCACGATCGTGCTTGAGGTCGTGGACACAACCACTTCGATGTCGTGCGCGCGGAGATCGATGCCGTTGAACGTCGCGCCGACGGTGGTCACACCTGGCGGCACGTCGAAGAAGATGAACAGGCCGGGCTGAAGCGCGCTGCCGTCGATCGGCGTGATCGCCGAGGTCCTGTGCCGCCCTGCGAGAGCGACGGGACCGCACCATCGATTGGCTGGTTGTTGCAGTCGATGATCGCGAACCCGACGGTTCCGTTTGCGTATCGCTCTTGCGTCCGGTCGACCGAGATCAAGCCGGCTTGTTGACGAGTCTGATGAAGTTGCTTTCCGATAGCAACAGGGCCGGCACCATTCGCGAGCGTCCGCGGTGAGCGGGCTCGGCGGGTACACGCGCATCGTGTGGTGCCACGGGGCGTGGATTTCGCGACCTCGAGATACGCCTCAATCGGGTTGGTGTCGGCTCGCCAGCGAGAGCGTGAACGCGCCGGTTTTGTCGGAGGTCGTGCTCGTCGGTTGCCTGACGCATCGCCGTAACGACCCCGAAGACGTCCGCGCCGTCCACCGGCTCGAGCATCTGCGCGACGAGGTTGATGTCGCTGACCGTGCCGGTCACCGCGATCGGATCGGTCGCGGTGCCATCGGCGGGCGCCGCATTGCCCATGCAAGAAAAGTCGAACTGGGGACCGTCCGGCATCATGTCGGGCGGCGGCGCCGTGTCGGGCGGCGCGTCGTCCTTGATCGTGGCGTCGGGGGTGTCGCTGCTACCACCACCGCACGCGGCGATCGGAGCGAGCACGAGAGCGAAAACGAGCGTCGCGCGGAGGTCCCTCATCGCGTCCGGTCGTACACCCGTTCGAAGTCGAGTTCCACGAGGAACTGCCTCACCACGCCTCACGCGGGCGATACGTTCGGACCCACCGGCCGGTCACCACGTGGCGCAAGTCACCGTCGAGCCAACAGGATCACGTGCTCGGCCTTGGCGCGGTCGCCGAACGCCCGGCGCTCGGCCCCGCCCAGCATCGGCCGATCCTGGGAGGCCCAGGCCTCGACGACGAGGTCGCCCGGCACGGCCGCGCGGACGTCGTCGAGCGCGTAATGCGCGCGCCCGCCGGCGACCGAGTCGCCGATCACGATCGCGGCACGCGCACCGGGCGCGAGCGCGCGCGCCATGACGTCGAGCATGTCGGCGAGCGCGCGGTGCCACGCCTTGTCGGCGGCGAGCGCGTTCGCGAAGCTGCGGCGCGACCCGATCTCGTGCTCGTCCATCGCGCGGTGGCGCAGCGCGAGGAAGTCGAACCGGAGGCGCTGGTGCTCGGCGTAGTCGTAGGTGCCGGCGTACGGCGGCGAGGTCACGATACCGGCGGCGGTGCCGTCGGGCACGACCTCTTCGAGCTTGCGTGCATCGAGCTCGAACACCTCGGCGGGGTGGCCGGTGGGCAGGTCGGCGAGGCCGGCCTCGAGCAGGTCGACCCGGCGCGCGAAGTGACGAGCGGCGGCACCGCGCGCGATGTCGCGCTGGACCCAGGTGCCGTCGGTGTCCGATGCGCGCGAGCTGACCTTGTAGAGGATCGACGACAGGCACGCGGTGAGGATGTCGGCGAGCTCGGCATCGCGCTCGCGAAGCTCGTCGAGGTGGTACGCGATCAGCTCGAGCTCGCGGCGAACGTGCGGGGCGAACCACGCGGCGAGCCGGCGATCGCGCGCGTTCGGATCGAACCCGACGGGGCGGCGCTGCGGCATCGCCTGCGCACCGGCGCGACGCGCGGCCTTGCCGGCGGCGAGCACCTGCCCGGCGATCGCGTGGCCGGCCTCGCGCATCGCCGCGCGACGACGCGGGGTCACGGTCCAGGTCTTCGCCCGCGCGATCAACACGGCGAGCGGACTGAGGTCGGTGCCGACGGCGCGCAGGTTGGCGGCCCGCGCTTCGACGAGCACGGTTCCCGATCCGCAGAACGGATCGACGAGCGGTGCACCGCGCCGCGCTTCTCGCCCGACCAGCCCGACGAGGATGCGTGCGGTGGCCGGGTGCAGGCGTGCGGGATAGGTGTGGAGTGGATGGGTCAGCGACTCGGCGGTCTCGCGATCGACGGCGGGCGCCCGCAGCGCCTCGACCAGCACCTCGGCGAGTGCGCGATCGCCGTCGGCGAAGATCCGCCCGGGCGCGCGCGGCATCGACATCGCGCGGCGCGAGGACGTCGGTCGACCGGGAGGGCGAGATCCGGATCGCCCCTGCGGCGGGCGAGGCTTCGACCGGCTGGACGACGCTCGCCGCGGCGGGCGAGACGCGGCCCGCGAGGGTCGGGGACGCGAAGACTTGGGTGGCATGATCGTCGATCGGACCCGCTACGGCGCGCGCATCAGCCGCAGCAGGTCGGCCTTGCCAGCGGCGAAGTCCTGGGCGAGCAGCCGCAGACCGGTGTCGAACCCCTCGCCGTCGCGCATCATGTCGACGCCCCAGCGGTTTCCGACGTACGCGAGGACGAACAGCTTGCTGTTCCAGCGCACGTTGAGCATCAGCGAGGGCGGGTGGCTCTCGATCTCGGTGGTGGCACCGGGAAACTCGGCGTGGATCTCCGCGGCCAGCTGCTCGAGGTCTTCCTTCATGAAGCCTCTCCATCAGACCACGGTTTGACCGTCGATGGTAAGAACGCCGCATGCCCATGCCTCTCGAGATCATCGGCCTCGGCAAGCGCGAGATCCGGTTCGTGTGGGACGAAGGCCGCGAGGATGTCTACGGTGCCCGCGAGCTGCGGCTCCGGTGCCGGTGCGCCGTGTGCGTGTCCGAGGTCACCGGCGAGCAGCTGCTCGATCCGGCGACGGTGCCCGAAGATCTGACGGTCACCCAGATGTCGCTGGCCGGAAACTACGGCGTCGCGATCCACTTCTCCGACGGTCACACCACCGGCATCTACCGGTTTCGCGAGCTCGAGAAGCGGGCCGACACGCCGTGACGCCGAGCGACCTCGCGACCTTGTGGCAGACGCGCTCGAGCAAGCGCGCGTTCCGTCCGGATCCGATCTCCCGCGCGCGACTCTCCGAGGTGTTGTCGGCCGCCCAGCACGCACCGAGCTGGTGCAACGTCCAGCCGTGGCGCGTGTGCGTGACGTCACCGCCGGTGACCGGCGAGGTGGCCGCGGCGCTCCAGCAGGCCGCGCGGTCGGGGTACCCGCAGGCCGAGATCCCGTTTCCCGTCGACTACCCGCCGCCGTACCAGGCACATCGGCGGGCGTGCGGCGTCGCGCTCTATCGCGCGATGGGCATCCCCAAGGAGGACAAGGCCAAGCGCTACGACGCCTGGCTGCGCAACTACGCGCTGTTCGACGCGCCTCACCTCGCGGTCGTCGCCTGCGACCGCCGGCTCGGTCCCTACGCCTACATCGACGTCGGCGTTTGGCTCGGGTACGTGCTGTCGGCCGCGGCCGCCGCCGGCATCGACACCTGCCCGATGGCATCGGTGGCGGCCTATCCCGCCCCCTTGCGCGAACGGCTCCCGATCGCCGACACGGATGTCGTGCTGTTCGGGCTCGTGCTCGGGCTCGCCGATCCGGAGGCGCCCGCAAACGCGTGTCGCACCACGCGCGAACCGATCGAGGCAAATATCACCTTCGTCGGCGGCTGATCGGCCTGTCGTCGAGGGCCGTGTTAGGCTCCCGGGCGGGAGACTGCACTGATGAAATCACGTGTCGTGTTCGTGGTTTTTGTATTGCTCTGCGCCCTCGTGCTGCGTCCGCACGAGAGCGAAGCGCAACAAGCCGATGCATTGAAGCGAGCGCAATCCGCGTTCGACAAGGCCCAGTCCGACTTCATCGCGGGCAAATGGGACGAAGCGGCGAAAGGCTTCGACGAAGCCTACGCCGCGCGCCAGTTCCCGCAGTTCCTCTACAACGTGGCGGCCTGCCACCACATGAAGGGGAAGAAGAACTCGGACCCGGTCGCGTACCAGGAAGCCGTCGACTACTACAAGAAGTACCTCGCCGCCGATCCCAAGGCCGCCGACAAGGCCAAGGTCGAGCGCGCGATCGGGGTGCTCGAGAACGAGATCAAGCGCATCAAGGACGCGAAGGCCGCCGCCGCGGCGGCTGGCTCGGGGGCCGGCTCGGGGTCCGACGCGGGCTCCGGTGCGGGTTCGGGTTCGGGCTCCGCGAGTCAGGTCGCGGCCACGCCGATCGCGCCGTCGGCCGAGGTCCAGAGCCTCGGTGACGCCAAGGTGCGCGGCCTCGTCGTGATCGAGAGCGAGCCGCAGAACGCGACGATCTACCTCGACGACCGCAAGAAGGGGCCGTACGCGAAGACCCCGTGGTCGGGCACGCTCGAGGGCGAGCACCAGGTGATCGTCGAGAAGCGCGGCTACATGCAGCTCGAGAAGACGATCTCGGCCGATCCCAACAAGCTGATCGTGCTGAGCGTGGTGATGGGCAAGGAGGACTTCATGGGCTGGGTCGACGTCAAGTCGAACATCCCGGGCTCCGAGGTCTACATCGACGACCAGTCGATTGGTGCGGTCGGCAAGACGCCGTACTCGCAGTACGTCAAACCGGGCAAGCACACGTTCTGGGTCACGCTCGACGGCTACGACACCTACAAGCAGGAGGTCGAGATCACCCCGGGCGGCACCAGCGAGGTCAACGCGACCCTCAAGGGATCGCCGACCGGCAAGCTCGTCGTGCGCGGGCTCGGCATCGAGGACTCGACGGTCTACATCGACGGCAAGCTCGCGTGCGAACGCGGCCCGTGTCTCAAGACCCTCCAGGAAGGCGAGCACACGGTGACCGTGACGAGATCCGGGATGAAGCCGTACTCGCGACGGGTCCGACTGCAACAGAAGACCAAGACCGAGGTCGTGGTAACCCTCGCGCCCAAGCCGAGCCGTTCCGACGCCGTGATCGCGTACATCCTTTCCGCCGGGTTCACGACCGGCGGCATCTTCCTCGGTCTCCAGGCGAACAAGATCCGCGACGACCTGCGCAAGGAGATCGACAACACCGACGGCACCTCGGCGCCGCCCGACTCGCGCGACCCGCGCTACACGAAAGGTAAGGCGTTCGCGATCGCCGCCGACGCGACCTTCGCGATAGCCGGGATCACGGCGTTGACCGCGATCTACTACACGTTCCGCGACAAGGGCCCACCGTCGACGGGCCTCATCGATGTCCGCGCGATCGCGTTGCACCCCGAGCTCGGCAAGAACTACGCCGGCCTCGGCATGGAGGTGAAGTGGTGATGCGTCACAAGATTCTCCTCGGCATCTCGTCCACCCTGCTGTTCGCGGGCGCCTGCAAGTGGACCGAGTTCGACGACCTCCGCGACGAGGCGTGGGTCAACGCGCTCACCAAGCCCGACGGCAGCAAGTCGACCAACTGGGGCGTCGCGATCGTGCGTGGCAAGACCGCGAGCGCGACCGGCGGCACGCTCGCCGTGTTCGGTAGCGCGTCGTCGCGCCTCAACGAGTTCGTATTCTCGACCGACGGCACTCCGAAGAATCAGGAAGAGCAGAACCTCGGCAACATCGGGATCGACAACCTGTCGAACGAGCCGATCGTGCTCGCCAGCCCCGATCCGGCGTCCGACGAGTTCGCGCTGGTCACCCAGGGCAACGCGCAGAACGTGGTGGTCGCCGCCGGTCAGGACAGCCAGCTCCGGCAGTTCCTGGTTCGCGAGGCCACCAGCGTCGACGGCGCGGCCTACGTCGTGGCCCCGGCGCTCGACTCCGACATCACGGTCACGACCGACCAGCGGACACCGCAAGCTCCGCAGCCGGTCGTGGTCAGCGGTGATCGCGTGTTCGGGACGTTCTACACCGAGGCCGTGCCCCCGGCGAGCTGTCAGATCGTCGACAACATGGAAAACGCAGTCGATCTCCGCGGCGTCGGCGCCTTCAAGGACAGCGCCGACGCGAAGACCGACACGATCGCGCTGTGGACTGCCGACGGCAAGATGCTCGTGGTCGACGGCGCCGTCTTCAACGGCGACCGGTCGGGCGCGTTAGCGAACAATACCTTCGCGTGTGGCAACGGGGCTGGCCTTCCGGCACCGACGGGAACTCAGCCCGTGCTCACCCACAACGTGCCCCTGTCGTTCGCGGACATCGGCTACACGCCGGGTGCCGGCACGATGTCGCAGATCCTGACGTTCGACGGTCACTTCGCGATCCTCCAGGGTCACGACCTGTCGTCGAGCTTCCTGGTGGCATGGAACTTTGCCGATCCGGGCAACACCGCAGGCGCCAAGATCGGCGCCGCCCTGATGGAACCGGGCCTGCGCGCCATCGCGCTGTACCAGGACAACGGCCAGACGTTCGTGGTCGCCGGCTATCCCGACGCCGTGATCGACGGCGTGGCCGCCGGCAAGGTGCTGGTGTATGCGGTCGACACCACCACCGGGATCGATCCGACTCCGGTCGAGACGCTGCACGACGCGCAGCCCGAGGATGGCCAGGCGTTCGGCCGTGCGGTCACGGTGTTCCAGTTCAACGGCTCGCCGGTGATCAGCGTGGCAGGGAACAACGAGGTGTACACGTACTTCCGCACGCCGCACCTCTACAACTCCGATCGTCGCCAGTAAGTGCTGTACCTGTGCCCGGCGTGCCGGCGGTCGTTCGAGGAAGCCGGGTTCTGCCCCTTCGATCGATCACCGCTCGTCTCGCAGGCATCCCCCGAGGCACAGACCGTGCTGTCGGCGGCGATGCCGGCACAACAGCCGTCGTCCTCGATCGCACCTCACACGACCGACGTCGGCCACCCGCACACGATCAAGAGCCTCAAGACGCTCCCGCAAGGATCGCAGGGCTCGTCGTGGACCCAGGACGTCACCTCGACGCGCAACCGCGCGGCACCGGCGGCCTCCGCCGTCGCACCTGACTCGAAGCCGAACACCGGTCCACCATCGCAACACTCGCAGCTCCGCGCGGTGTCGGCGTCGGAAGATGCCGCCGCGGCGCTCGCCTCCTTCCGGTCGTCGCATGACGAGTACGACCGCCTGATCGGCCAGACTCTCGACGGCCGCTACCTGGTGCAGCGCAAGATCGGCGAGGGTGGCATGGGCGTGGTATTCGCCGCGCGCCACGTGGTGATCGAGCGGCCGCTCGCGATCAAGGTCCTCAAGCGCGAGGTGATGCGCGACAAGGCGACGATCACGCGGTTCATCCAGGAGGCCAAGGCCGCCTCGCGGATCGGCCATCCCAACATCGTCGACGTCACCGACTTCGGGACCACCGACGACAACATGACGTTCTCGGTGATGGAATTCATCGAGGGCGAGACCCTCGGTCACGCGATCCGTCACGGTGCACCGTTCGAGCAACCGCGCGCGATCAAGATCGCGGTCCAGATCGCGCGCGCGCTCGGCGCCGCCCACGACAAGGGCATCGTCCACCGCGATCTCAAGCCCGAGAACGTGTTCCTGGTCGAGCGCGACGGGCGCGCGGACTTCGTGAAGATCGTCGACTTCGGCATCGCGAAGGTGATGCCGCTCGGTGGCGTGGCACCGAACCAGCCGCGGTTGACCCGTGCCGGCTCGGTGTTCGGGACGCCCGAGTACATGTCGCCCGAACAGGCCGCCGGCAAATCCGACACCGACGGTCGCGCGGACATCTACGCGCTCGGTGCGATGCTGTACGAGATGCTGACCGGCAAGGTCCCGCTCCGCGGGGAGACCACGGTGCGCACGCTCGCGATGGTGATGCTCGATCCGGTGATCCCACCGTCGAAGGTGCGCCCCGAGCTCGGCATCTCCCACGAGCTCGAGGCGGTGGTGATGAAGGCGCTCGCGAAGAAGCGCGAGACCCGCTACCAGACGATGGCCGAGCTACTCGCGGCGCTCGAACGCGTGCAGCCGATCGTCGGCAAGTCGATCACCGGCTCGCCCGTGTACGCGCTGTCACCGCTGCCGCCCGGCGCCGACGCGGCTAGCACGCTCGATCATCTCGGTGCACCCGCCGCCAAGGCCGTGCCCGTGTCACCGAGTGGCGTCAAGCGCGCTCCCGATTCGTCGCCGAGCATCCCGAAACCCGGCAACACGCAGGTCCGTCAGGCCCACGAGCCCGAGTTCGCCACGCGTCGCGACAAGCCGGCGACGTTCGATCACGTGTGGAGCGACGGCGACATCACCATGCCGCCGACCTCGCGGCGCTGGCCGCTGTTCCTGTTGTTCGTGCTGATCGTCGCCGGTGCCGCCGCCGCGATCGTGGTCGTGGTGACCTCGCGCAATCGCGCGGTCGCCGAGGCGCCGCACGACGCGTCCACCGAGATCGCCGACGCCGCGCTCGTCGTGCAGGCCACCGACGCCGGCGAGCTCGCCGACGCGGCATCGACGCCGGACGATGCCACCGACATCGTGATCGTCGAGGTTCCGGATGCTCGCCGTCGCCCGCGACCGCACCGTCGCGACGCCGGCGTGATCGCGATGCGCGCCGACTCCGGCCTCGTCAACGGTCGCGGCGTGATCATCCAGGTGATCACCAAGCCCGAGAACGCCAACCTCTACGCCGGCTACACGTACACGGGAGTCGGCGGCACCAACGTCGAACGTCCGCTCGGGAGCACGCTCGATCTCGAATGCCGGCTCTCGGGCTACAAGCCCGGTCACGTTCACCTCGTGTTCGACGGCAACACCGAGTTCGCACTGTGTGTGCTCAAACGAATCAAGATCTGTATCAAGGGAATCAAGAATCCCTTCGATGATTGTGAAGAGTCGCCCTGAGACGAGTTTGCGAGCGCGGTCCCGATAGCGGGGGACCGCGAGGGCGACCCGGAGGGCGATCCGGGGTATACCGCCCGCATGAGCGAAAACGGCATTTCCGCCCGTCTGCGACGACCCCGGGGCATCGTCCCACTCGTCGGAGGCGGAATCGTCCTCGCACTGCTCGCGACCATGGTGATCTCGTGGATCGGCTGCGCGAATCACCACGTACCTCCCGGCCACATCGGCTACGTGAGGTCGCGACCGCTGTTCGGAGCCGGCAAGTTCATCAACATCGTCACGGGACCGGACTCGACGGGCTACGTGTGGCGCCAGGAGGTCACCACCCTCGACATCCGCACGCGCACGTTCAGCGAGGACATGGTGATCCCGACCCACAACCGGCTCGAGCTGTCGTTTCGGGCGCACGCGCGCATTCGCCTCGATCCCGAAGCGCGCTCGCGACGTCGTCGAGCGCTTCGGCGGCGAGGACTGGTACAAGAACAACGTCCGCGATCAGTTCCGCGCCACGGTGCGCGACCGCGTCCAGATGCTCGACGTGTTCGAGGTCAAGGACAAGATGCGACAGATCGGCGACCAGGCCCTGGCCGCCCTCAAGAAGCGCTACGCCGACACGCCGATCCAGGTCCTGAGCGTCGACGTCGGCGACATCACGTACCCCAAGCGCGTCGTCGAATCGGTGGTGAAGAAGTTCGTCACCAACGAGGAGAACGAGCGCAAGGATGTCGAGCTCGACATCGCGCAGAAGCAGATCCAGATCGGCGAGGAAGAGGCCCAGGGCATCGCCGATTCCCAGCAGATCATCCGCACCACCCTCGACCCGATGTTCCTCCAGTTCGAGGCACTGCGCGCGATCGAGGACATGGCCGGTGCACCCAACACCACGTTCCTGATGTTCCCGTTCAGCAAGACCGGGAATTCCCCCGTCATCATGCTGCCCACCAAGTGAGCCGAGGAGGAGATCCCATGAAACCCATCACGAATCTCGTCCTCGTCGCGGCCGTGGCCCTGTCCGCCGCCGCGTGCACCAACCCCGACGTCCCGCAGGGCTTCGAGGGCTACGTCTACCGGAAGCCGCTGATGTTCGGCAAGATGGAGTTCGTCAAGGATCTGCGCGGTCCGGCGACCACCGGCGTGTCGTGGCGGCTCTACACGATCAACGTCGACATGCGCGCGAAGTCGTACAAGGAAGACTTCCAGCTCCTCACGCACGACAACCTCAACGTGTCGTTCGAGGTCAACACGCGGATCAAGCTCAAGGACGGCTCGGTCCAGGAGATCGTCGAGAAGTGGGGAGGCCCCGACTGGTACGCGTGGAACGTCAAGGAACAGCTCCGCACGATCGTGCGAGAGGAGATGACGCAGTTCCCGGCGACCAAGGTCCAGCTCGAGACCCCGGTCGTCCGCGCACAGGTCGCCAACAAGCTCACCGAGAAATTCAAGGGCACACCGGTCCAGATCGAGAGCGTCGACATCGGCCAGATCCAGTTCCCCAAGGAAGTCGCCGACGCGATCCAGCACAAGATCGCGACCAAGCAGGAGCTCGAGCGCCAGCAGTACGTGCTCGCGAAGACCAAGAAGGAAGCCGCGATCCGCGTGCTCGAGGCGCTCAAGGTCGCCAAGCAGCAGCGCATCATCAGCTCCACGCTCGACCCGCTCTACGTCCAGGAGCGCGCGGTGCAGGCGTACCGCAAGATCTCGGCGTCGCCGAACAAGACGATCATCATGTTGCCGAACACGCCGGACGGCACCGGGATGCCGCAGGTGCTGACCCAGGGCAAGCGCAAGGTCCTGACGGCGGCCGACGAGAAGCTGCTCGAGGACATGGAGAAGCGCTACATGAAGGTCGCGCGCTCCAAGCCGAACGGGGTCGACACGCCGGACGACGCCAAGCCCGCGCCCGACGACGCCAAGCCCGACGACGCCAAGCCCGACGACGCGAAAGCCGACGACGCCAAGCCCGACGCCAAGCCCGACGACGCCAAGCCGGCGGCTCCGGACGCGAAGAAGCCGGCGTCACCGCCGGCTCCCTAGTCATCGTCGTCCGACGTCGCGGCCTATCCGCGGGGTCGCGACGTCATGTCGCGGCTCGCTTCAGTCCGGGCGCGTCGCGTAGTGGTGGTCGCCGGGAAACGGATCCGCGGTCTCGCGGGTCATGATCTCGCCGGCGTCGGGGAGCGGCTGGGCGTTGATGCCGAGGGCCACGAGACCCGCCGCGTTGTTGTAGCGAAGCTCCGCGATCGCGATCGGTCGCGACGCCGCGCGCACGAACCGGGTGTAGGTCGCCGCCGAGGTGCGCGTCTCGCCGAACTCGGTGCCGAGCCCCGGGCGATGGGTGCGGTGCTGCTGCTCGACCGGCGGCGGCATCTCCTCGTCCATGTCGCGGTAGTTGTCGACGTGATAGGGCCGTGCCGGAGCACCGGCGGCGCCACCACCCGAGGGACGCGACGCGACCGAATCGGGACGCGGCGTGGGCTCGGTCGCCGGCATGCGGCGCTTGGCTGCGCGGTTGGACTTGACGGTTTCGGTACGCGACACGCGCGGTGGCGCAGGCCGCTTGTCGTAGCCAGCGGTCGGCGCGCGGTCGTCGAGATCGTCGGTGTAGTCGTACGGACGGCGGTAGCGACCGCCCCCGTAGGTATCGCCGCCACCGCCGACGATGATCTGCGGATCCGCGGCGTGCTCTTCCTCGAAGATCGCGACCGCGATCACGCCGACGTTGCGTGCCTTGCCCTTCTTGCCGGCGTACGAGCCGTCGACCGAGCTGAACCGGAACGTGGCGACATCGGCGGTCGACGTGCGGAAGCCCTCGATCTTGACGTCGCCGTGGGGCGGCACCACGTAGCCACGCTTGCGGAGGTCGCCGTTCTCGCCGTCGATCACGTCGAGACCGTCGACCGAGACCACGGCCTCGACCCGGTGGGCCGTGGGGTTGGTCACGCGGATGATGTAGCGGTCGCCCGCGTTCCCCTGGACGTAGAACCGGTTGGCGTGCGCGTAGGTCGGGAGCGTGTCGCCGTTGCCCCGGATGACCTGGACGTCGTAGGGCGCCCGGATCTTGGCGTCGGCGATGCCGAGCGCGATCGCGGTGCCCGGCGGAGGCGCCGGACCCACCAGCACGGGTTGATCCGCAGCGGCGGTGGAGCACGCGGCGGCAAGCAAGGAGGCCCAGAGGAGGGAGGAAGGTGCGACGCGAACCATGCGCTTTGAGACGCACGGGCGAGGGCGGCGATCTAAAGGCGTGTATAGTCCCGGCCATGGCACGGACCGTCCCGTCGTCGAAGAAGGCGAAAGCGGCCAAATCTGCGAAGAAAAAGCAGAAATCCAACAGCAAGAACGGCGCCTCGAAGAAGAAAGGTCGGAGAGCGGCCGACATCGTGGAGGCCGATCCCACGCTGTTCGATCCCCTGACCCCGGGCGAGACCGCCGATGCGCTCCGCCTCCTCACCGAGGACTCCCGGCTGTCCGCGATGGCCAAGGTGGGACGCTACCGGGTGATCTGCACCGAGCCCCTAGTCACCAAGCCGCCGCACCAGCTCGCCGGTCACCGGCTCGCCCGCGTGGTGGCCTACGACTACGCGAGCGATCGCGCGGTCGATGCCTGCGTCGATCTCGATGCCGGCACCGTCACCAACGTCGACCTCTCGCGCAGTCAGCCGATGCTGTCGCGCGACGAGGAGGCGCTCGCGGCATCGATCGCGATGATCGACGAGCGGGTCCGCAGCAAGCTGCAGATCGGCGACATGCCGCAGATCACGATGCACTACTGGGGGCGCAACCCGACCGACATCGCGTACGCACGCCGCAGCGCCGCCGTGGTGTTCGGACGCGACGCCAACCACGCGAACCTGATCGCGGTGGTCGATCTCCTCGACAACACGGTGACGCAGATCGTCCCGGCGGAGCTGTGGTAGCTCGAGGCCTCGGCCGAGAGCTCGTGAAATAAGGGATCAACCAGCCATGACCAGCGAAGGCAACGTCATCCAGGAAGCCAACTGGAAGTTTCACTGGCGGCTCACCGAGTCGGCCGGGATCATGGTCTACCTCGCGGACTACAAGAAGCGGCGCGTCCTGTGGGAAGGCTCGCTGCCCTACGTCACGATCGATCACCAGCGGCAGACGCTCGACGTCGAGCAGGATGCCGGCGAGGTCCACGGTCCGTGGTGGGTGCCGCTCGGCTCCCGCACGCTGCAGGGTCCGGTGCGCGTGCAGTCGTTTCGCGGCGGCGTCGAGCTGAGCGCGGCGTTCGAGGCCGGGCCGTACCACTACACGCAGCTGTGGCGGTTCCACGAGGATGGCCGGATCTGTCCGTGGCTCACGATCTACGGTCCGGGCGTCCACGACCAGCACACCTATCACCCGCACTGGCGATTCGACTTCGACCTCGACGGCGCTGCCGACGACGGGTTCGAGTGGTTCGAGCAGTCGCGGTGGCAGCGCGTCGAGAACGAGGGTTGGTTCCCGCACGGCCGCGAGGCCGACGAGCGGGGCGACGTGTGGCGCCAGGTCGACTTCGGCTCGGGCTCGTCGATCAACATCCGCCCGCACTCGTGGGACGACGCCGAGGTGTTCGCCGTTCGCTACCACGATGGTGAGTGGGCGCCGTTCTCGCCGCGCAGCGAGGCCGGCTCCGCCACGTTCCCGGCGGCGTACGTCGGCAACGAGCCGCTCGACGGTAACGACCTGACGCTGTGGTACGTCGCGCACGTCCACTTCGACCAGTCGTTCCCGTACACCGCGGGGCCGTGGATCCGCGTCGAAGGCCTGGGCGAGCACCGAAAATAAAACCGGCGGGGGCACCATTGCCCCCGCCGGCAGCCATCCTCGACACCTCGGACCGCACGATCCGGTGCGCCGAACCGAAACCTAGGGTGTCGTGTCGTGCGTGAGGCCGTTCGCGTCGGCGTAACGGACGTACTTGCGCGTGACGTTCCACGCCAGCCACGTGCCGCCCGAGCCGACGAGCACCCACGGCGTGTACGCGTAGAGCGATGCCGTCGCGTGGTTCTCCGGCGTCACCTGCTTGCCGTCGAGCGTCTTGCGACTGTGATCGATCCGCCACTGCCCGGTACCGTCGACCGACGCGTCGAACCACTTGCGCAAGGTCTCCGCGCCACACGTCAGCTGCGGTCCGAGACCCTTGTAGCTCGAGCCGCAGGTCCCACCGTCGGGGCACGCGCATCCGAGGGCGCGGTCGAGGCGGTACTGACTGGGCTTGACGGTCTTGCTGACGATCGAGGTCTCGACCTGCATCCGCGCGATCAACACCAGCGGATGGACGCCACTCTGATGGGCGACGTCGACGATGAACTGCGAGGCAGGTGCACCGTCGATCTGCGCGTCGGCGAGCCACGATCGGTTGTGATATGGGGTCGCTTCGAAGAAGGCCTGCACGTCGGACGCGCCCATCGCATCCCCGTGCTCGAACAGCGCGTCGTCGACCACGTTGTCCTCGTCGAACGTCGCCGCCACACCATCGGCCTTGCCATCTCCCGGATCGACCTCGAAGTCGGAGGGTTCGTCGTGCTCCGACCCCGGAAGGTCAGTCGCACACCCGGCGAACAGCAGCGCGAGTACGACCAGATGGCGCATGCGATCGATACGTGCAAACTCGCGCCCATGACATGACGAGTCACGCCGATCGAGAACTCCAGTTGAGACGCGGACGTAGCGATCGGGCGAGATCGGATAGCGGCGGGTGCACTAGCCTGGGGCCTCGATGGGGGAGTCCCCTCAGGCAACTGGAGCTGCCATCACGACCGCGTCAGGCAGCCGCGCCGCCGTGGCACTTCTTGTACTTCTTGCCCGAGCCGCACGGGCACGGCTCGTTGCGTCCGACCTTGGTCGCCGCTGCCACCGTGCCCTGGCGCTCGCCCGGCCGGCGTTCCGACACCGCGGCGTCGAACGCCTCGATCACCACCTCGGTCGGCTTGATGATCGCGTTGGCCGTATCGAGCGTCATCGCGCTCTCCTTGACATCTTCGGCGAGGAGCTCGACCAGCTTGGCGTAGATGTGGGGCTGGGTCTCGATCAGGCTCGGCGCCACCCGTTCGTGCGGCGGCTTGTCGGCGAGCCCCTCGATCGCTCCGAGCGCCTCGGTCACGACCTTGTCGGCGTCGGTCAGGTTCTGCGCGGTGATCCGCGGCAAGGTCGCGTCGTCCCGACGATCGAACATCGCCCAGATCAGCGTCGCGTAGAACACCGCGGCCTCGCCCGTGGAGTCGCCGTGCTCGGTGCGGATCGCGGCCGCGTACTGGAGCAGGAACGGCTGCTCCTTCTGCAGCCGCTGGGCGAGCTTGTTCATCGCCTTCTTGTCGCCACGTTGATCGAGCCGGGTGAACGCGGCGATCGTGCGTTCGACTTCGTCGGGTGTGATCTGGAAACCGGGTCGGGTGGGTGGGACAGTCGACTCCGCAGACATGCGCGACGATCTTCCCTCGCGGCCTTGCCACGTCAAGCCGTCGGGGCAACTCGCTGCGTTCGGCTAGCGCGCGACCTTGTCGACACACCCCTTGGTGGTCGGGCACGGCCGCGGATACGGGCTGGCGTCGATCACCTCGAGCCGCACGCCCGCGAACGCCGGCGGCAACTGGTCGATGATGCGATCGGCCACCGGTGTCATGTTGACGATGATCAGAGGAAGCTCCGGCCTGTCGGCGGACAGCACCACCTCGAGCGGCATCCCGCCCGCGCGTTCCTCGCGGGTCACGCTCAGGATCACGCCGGGCCGGGGACGCGGCGTACCGTCGGGGTTGACCTGGGTCCACGGCTTGCCGTTCAGCGGGTCGATCAACCGCATGGTGACGCAGCCGGGGTTCGTGCACTTGTCGAGCGCCCCGGTGTCCCAGCGTCCGATCCGTGCCGACAGTGGCTGGTGTCCGCGCGGCGCGAGGTAGAGCGTCGACCGCGGGCGGTCGAGCCACAGGGTGTACGGCGCGAAGAACCCGAGTCCCAGCGATCCGGCGAGCTCTTGCTCGGTCCACCGCGCGTCGTCGAACGGCACGAACGCGACCCGCGGCGAGCTCGCGGCACCCACGCTCACGGCAGTCGGCTCGCTGGCCTTGTCGAACCGGTGCGGCGTCCCGATCTCGTCGAACAACCCGCCCTGGATCGGGCGCGCCGTCAACTTGGCGCGGTCCCATAGCCCGGCGCGGAGCCGGCTCGCGGTGACTCCGAGATCGATGTGGACATCGAACGGCTCGCCACCGATCGTCGCACTGACCACGCGGCGCGGCGGAATGCCCGGCAGACTCGGCTTGGCGAGCCGGCGATACGGAATCGAGATCGCTCCCGCCGGCGGCTTCCAGCGATCGGGCTCGACGAGCGTCGCCATGCCGCGCTCGCGATCGATCTCGAGCACGAGATGCGGATCGAGCACGTCGCTCCCGAGCACCCCGTGGATCCGCCGCCCCGCGGTGTCGAACGTCCCCGTACGCACCACGATCGCCTGGCGACGCTCGATGATCAGCGACCCGATCTCGAGCCCGACCAGATCGACGTAGCGCCGGCGCTCCGGCGTCCCAGCCTCGCCGACCAGCGGCGGCCCCTTGATCACGTGCGGCAGGACCTCCTTGACGACCTGCGCGTCGACCGCGGAGACCTGCGCGTCGGGATCGAGCTCGAACAGGTACGGGCCCATCGTCCCGATCGTGACCGGCGTGACGAGGAGTCCGTCCTCGAACGCACCCACCAGCGGCATCGTCCACCGGTTGTCGGGTGTTCCGGAGAACCCGGACGGCGTGGCCTGCGTGTGACACGCGGCGACAGCAGCGACGGCAGCGACGGCGGCTCCCCGGATCACGGCACGAGCCTACCCCAACCGCGGGATCGACTCAGTGCCGCGTGCCGTCGGCGCCGACTTCCCACACCATGCCGGAGTACATCAGCTTGGTGAGGTCTCCCGGGCCCTGCTTCTCGATCGCGTCGGCGACCTGCTGGTGTGCCATCGCACCGTAGGTGGGCTTCTCGACGCGGTGGAGGATGCCCACCGGCACCGGGAACTCCGGCTGCACCAGCTGCGCGAGCAGGTGAGCGTAGAGCTCCGAGCCGCGCTCGTCGTGGACCAGCAGCTGCGACGTGTCGTCTCCGACGACGTCGACGATCTCCGGGCGCAGACCCGCGCCCAGCTTGATGCCCTTGGTGCCCTTGGCGAACACCAGCGGCTTGCCGTGCTCGAGCTTGATCTGGTGGCCGGCCGGGTCGTCCTTGACCTTGTCCCAGACGCCGTCGTTGAACACCGGGCAGTTCTGCAGCATCTCGATGAATACCGCGCCCTGGTGCTGATACGCCTGCTGCAGGATCGCGCCGAACAACTTGGCGTCGGTATCGGCGGCTCGCGCGACGAACGTGGCGCCGGCACCGAGCGCGAGCTGCAGCGGGTTGAGCGGGTGATCGATCGATCCGTTCGGCGTCGACGGCGAGCGGGTGTGCTCGGCCGAGGTCGGCGAGTACTGCCCCTTGGTGAGGCCGTAGATCTGGTTGTTGAACAGGATGATCTTGAGATCCATGTTGCGCCGGAGCGCGTGGATCGTGTGGTTGCCGCCGATCGACAGCCCGTCGCCGTCGCCGGTGATCACCCAGACGTCGAGGTCGGGACGCGCGATCTTGAGGCCGCTCGCGATCGCCGGCGCACGACCGTGGATGGTGTGGAAGCCGTACGTGTTCATGTAGTACGGGAACCGGCTCGAGCAGCCGATGCCGCTGATGAACACCGTGTTCTCGCGCTTGACGCCGAGCGTGGCGAGCGTGCGCTGGACCGTCGCGAGGATCGCGTAGTCACCGCACCCCGGACACCACCGCACGTCCTGGTCGGTTTCGAAGTCTTTCTTCGAGAGCTTGATCTTGACTGCTTCACTCATGGTGTCGCCCTCGGTTCACGCGTTGACGCGCGGTTGTTTGGAGTTGGTGGACTTGGCGGCGCCGCCGAGCTCCTTCTCGAGCGCGGCGATCACCTCGGCGACCTTGAACGGCTGGCCCTGGATCTTGTTGAGCCCCTGCGCGTCGACCAGGAACTTCTCCCGGATCACGCCGCGCAGCTGACCCATGTTGAGCTCGGCGACGATCACGCGCTTGAAGTTGCCGATGATCTTCGCGAGCCCGGGCTCGAGCGGCGACAACCATCGCAGGTGCGCGTGCGACACGCTCTTGCCCTGCGCGGCCATCACCTGCTGCGCCTGGCGGAGCGAGCCGTAGGTACCGCCCCAGCCGATCAGCAGGACCTCGCCCGAATCGGCACCCGCGAGATCGAGCTCGCCGATATCCTGCGCGATGCCGTCGACCTTGGCCTGACGGACCTGGGTCTGCTTCTCGTGGTTGTCCGGCGCGTACGAGATGTTGCCGGTCAACGCATCCTTCTCGATGCCACCGATGCGGTGCTCGAGGCCGGGCGTCCCGGGGATCACCCAGGAGCGCGCCAGCGTCTTCGGATCGCGCTCGTAGACGTGGAAGTCCTTCGGATCGGTGCGGTGCTTGACCTCGAACCTCTGCAGCGTGGCGAGGTTGGGCAGCGCCCACGGCTCGCTGCCGTTCGCGATGTAGCCATCGGACAACAGGATCACCGGCACCATGTAACGGGTCGCGATCTTCACGGCCTCGATGGCGCAGTAGAACGTGTCGCCCGGGCTCTTCGCGGCCAGCACCGGCAGCGGGGCCTCACCGTTGCGGCCGAACAGCGACTGCGAGAGATCGCTCTGCTCGGTCTTGGTCGGCAGACCGGTCGACGGTCCGCCGCGCTGGATGTTGAGGATCACGACCGGGAGCTCGGTCATCACGCCGAGCCCGATCGCCTCGCCCTTGAGCGCGATGCCCGGACCACTCGATGCGGTGACCGCGACCGAGCCACCGTACGCGGCACCGAGTGCGGCACCGATCGCGGCGATCTCGTCCTCGGCCTGGAACGTCAGCGTTCCGAAGTTCTTGAACTTGGCGAGCGAGTGCAGGATCGACGACGCGGGCGTGATCGGGTAGCCGGCGTAGAACAGCTTCTTGCCGGCGAGGTCGGCGCCGACGACGAGGCCGAGCGAGATCGCCTCGTTGCCGGTGATGTTGCGGTACATGCCCGGCTTGAACGTCGCCGGGGGCACCTTGTAGACGGTCTGGAACACCTCGGCGGTCTCGCCGTAGTGGTAGCCGGCCTTGAACACCTTGACGTTGGCCTCGGCGAGCTCGGGCGACTTGTTCGCGAACCGCTGGTGGATGCGGCGAACCTCGCCGTCGGGCTCGCGCCCGTACATCCAGAACACCAGCCCGAGGGCGAAGAAGTTCTTCGCACGGCCCTTCTCCTTGGTCGACAGCGGGCTGCCGTCGAGCGCGGCGCTCGTCAGCTGCTGGATGTCGATCGAGTGAACCCGGTAGTCGGCCAGCGTGCCGTCCTCGAGCGGGTTGCTCGTATAAGCGGCCTTCTTGAGGTTCGCCTCGGTGAACGCGCCGCTGTTGATGATCACCGTGCCGTGCGCGACCAGATCCTTGAGGTTGGTCTTCAGCGCCGCCGGGTTCATGCACACCAGCACGTCGGGTGCGTCGCCCGGTGTGTGGATCTCCGACGAGGAGAAGTGGAGCTGGAAGCCCGAGACGCCGAACAAGCTGCCGGCCGGGGCGCGGATCTCGGCGGGGAAGTCAGGAAAGGTCGAGATGTCGTTGCCTGCTTCGGCCGCCGCCTTCGTGAACTCGGTCCCGGTCAACTGCATGCCGTCGCCCGAGTCACCCACGAACCGGATCACCACCCGGTCCAGTTGCTTGGTTTCCATTTGCGAATACCTCGAGATCTCACCTGGAGACTCGCGCGGACCTTACCAGTGCGATGGGAAACACCCAAGCCCTTCGCGGGATTCCGCGCCCGTCGGGATCACGAGCAGTTCCGGCGATCTGCGGCGTCGAGCGAAAACCCGATATCCTCGGATCCGTGGATCGAAGACTGTTCGCGATCGTGGCCTTCGTGCTCGCGGGGTGCGACTTCCTCCTCACGCTCGATCGCCCTGGCGACGCGGGTGTCGACGGTGACGGCGACGCGAACGCAGTGTGCGACCACGACTGTCGGGGTGGCGCGTGCGTGGCGGGCGTCTGCCAGCCGGTCACGCTCGTCGCCGATGCGCAGAGGCCGGTCCGGCTCGCGCTGTCCGACACCGACGTGTACTGGGTCGATCGCGGCGCCGGACTGGTCATGCGGACGTCCAAGGACGGTGCCGGTCAGTCCATCCTGCGCCAGAACGAGCCCGGCGTGCTCGACATCGCGCTCGACGCTGGCAACGTGTACTGGGCGACGCCCACCCTCGTGCAGAGCTGCTCGATCCTCGGCGCGTGCGGCCCGGTCGTCCCCTATGCTGGGTGCTCCACCGCCGGCGAGACCCGGCTTGCGGTGTCTCCGAGCAACGTCTACTGGACGTGCACGGCCAACGAACAAATCTTCGGGGAGCTCAAGATCCAGGGCAACCAAGTGCAGTTCCAGAAGGCCGAGCCATCGACCGGAGAGATCGTCGCCGACGCGGGTGCCGTCGTCTGGGCACGTACCGGTTCCGGCGGAGAGATCCGCTCGTCGCCGGCCGACCAGACACCCAACCCGACGACGTTCGCCGAGCTCACCGATCGCGATGCGCTCGCCCTCGATACGACGTTCGTGGTCGCGGCCGGCCACGCCGCAACCGAAATCACGGCCGTCGATCGCGACACCAAGTCCATGCACACGATCGCACAGGCCACCAACGTGACCGCGATCGCGATCGACAACGGCACGGTGTTCTGGGTCAGCGACGGCCCCGACGCCGCCCTGCGGTCATGCCCGGTGACGGGGGGCAACACGCAACCGGCCACGATCCTCGACAACCTCGACAGCCCGACCGACGTCGCGGTCGACGCCAACTTCATCTACTTCGCGACGGCACCGACCAACGGGCCAGGAACGATCCAGCGCGTGGCCCGACCGTGAGATGTGTGTTGCGCTGTCGTTCCAGCCAGACGACCAACGGCGCCCACGGCGCCGGGTTCGCCGGGGTGCGCTCCAGCTCGTCACCGCGACGTTCGACTTCGTCGCGATCCTCGAGATCCTCGAGATCGACTAGCCCGACGTCGCTTCCGCGGGAAGACCTCCCGGCTGGGTGTCCGCTCGCGAAGTCAGTTGCACTGCGGCCGGCCGGCCACGAACGCGCACGGGTTGATCGGGAACGTGTAGGCCACGATCGATGACACGTCGACGAGCGCGCCACTCGCCGCGAACGCCACCCCGCCCGCGGGAACCACGTCGGTGACGTCGAACTTGATCTCGAGACCCGCCGCCCGACAGGTGAAGTGACCGGCACGCGTGTAATCGATCGTGCGCCACGCGGTGATCGTGAGCGGCGCCGTGGCCGGACCGGGCAGCGGCACCCTCATCTCCGAGACTCCGACATCCCGCGCGACCAGCTCGTCGTGACCATCGCCGTCGGTGTCGGTCACGACCGCGCACGACAATCCCGACGATTCGCCATCGCCATCGACCACCACCTCGACCTCGCCACCGGACAACCACACCAGCAGTGGCACGGCGATCTGGCCGTACAGGCCGTCGCCCGAGATCGGGCCGGGATAAAACCACCGCGCGGGTACGTCGGTGCGCGCGACGTCGGCGCCGATCTGCCACCCGGTTCCTTCCCAGCTCGCGCTGGTGTCGACGGCGAACGTGTCGAGGAGTGCCAGTCGATCGCCATCGCGTCCCGGACGCGGATCGCAGGCATCACCGATGTGATCGCCGAACTGCAGCGCACCGGTCTCGCCGAGGTCGGACTGATCCGGATCGAACACCGTGGGACACACGTCGCACGCGTCGCCGACGCCATCGAGGTCCTCGTCGTGCTGCTCCGGATCGTACGTTTCCGGGCACAGATCGGCGGCGTTCGCGATCCCGTCGCCATCGACATCGTTCGGGTCCTTCGGTGCGATCGGTGGGGGCACGGTGTCGGTACAGGCCGCGATCGAGAGAACCCCCAGCACCGTCACCAGATGCGCTAGGCTTCCGGCGTGCGGAGAGTTCTGGTCTCGGCCTCGGCCGCAGCCGCGGCCCTGTTGGGGATCGCGTGTGGAGGACAAGCGGGTCCGGCCTCACCTCCGATAGTCCCCCAAAATGCCGCCCCCGACCCGGGGTTTCCGAACGGCCCACCCCTGGTCACGCCGGGCGAGCGGATGCAGTACCGGGTGGCGCTCAAGGGCATCGAGCTGGCGTCGTACACGGTCGCGGTCGGCACCGTCACCGACGTCGACGGACGCAAGGCGATCCCGATCCAGGCGCACGCCCAGCTCGCCGGCATCGCGGCGTGGTTCAACAACAAGGTCAACGACACGCTGACCTCGTGGATCGACGTCACCAACGGACACTCGCTGCGGTTTCAGGTCGACGAGTACGCGACCGGCAAGAACCAGATCGAGCACTCGATCGTCGAGATCGGGAAGCGCGAGGGCGACACGGTGCCGGTGTACTTCCACCTCGACACCGACCAGCCCGAGCCCGAGCCGCAGACCGTGTCGACTCCCGAGATCTGGGACCTCAACAGCTTCTTGATCGCGCTGCGGTCGTGGGAGGCGGCCCCCGGGACGTCCCAGCACCTCGAGGTGTTCCGCAGCCGCTACCTGTGGAAGATGGACGTCACGGTCCACGGCAAGACCAAGCTCGAGACCGAGCTCGGCAAGCTACCCGCGCTGCAGTTCGACGCACACGTGGTCAAGCTCGCGCGCGACGGCAGCAAGTACCCCGACACCGACGAACGCGACTTCTCGCTGTGGATCAGCGATGACGCCGGTCGCGTGCCGTTACGGATCGATGCGCGCACCGACTACGGCGCGGTGACGATGACGATCGTCGACTACCAGGCTGGTAACGGCGACCCGCTGAGCTCGACGGTCGCCGAGCGCTAGCTACCGCCCTGCGCGTCCTGCTTCGAGCGGAACTCGTGGACACCCTTGCCCATGATCTCCTGGGCATAGTACTTGGCGGGCGGCACCTTCGACGCCTTCACCTCGGTGAGTCGCTGGTCGATGATCGCCGCGAGGTCGGCCTTGGGGAGCGCACCGACGATCACCTTGCCGTTGATGAACAGCGCCGGCGTGCCGGTGACGTGGAACCGCGAGAGCTCCTGGATGTCGGCATCGATGCGCTTCTTGCACGCCTCGCTGTTGGCATCGGCCTCGAGCCGCCGGACATCGAGACCGAGCTGCTTCGAGAACGCGAGGATGTTGTCCTTGCCGAGCGACGTCTTGTCCTTGCCGGCCGATGCGGCGTACGGATCGAACCCGTTCTTCCACCACGCATCTTTCCACGCCAGGTACTTGCCCTGCTTGGCGGCCGCACAGCTGTAGTGGTGCGCGTCGGTCGCGTCGGGATGCACGATGAAGTTCATGTACACGACGCGCACCTTACCGGCGTACTCCTTGACCAGCTCGTGAAGCGGCTCGTTGAGGCGACGGCAGTACGGGCACGCGAAGTCGAAGGCCTTGATGATCGTGACCGGCGCGGAGAGCGGACCCTCGACCTGCCCGCCCGCGATCGCACCCGAGATATCGACGGCGAAGACCGCGTCGGGATCGGGCTCGTCGGCATCCCGGGCCTGCGCCTGCTGCTTGGTCTGGGCGTAGACCGCATCGAGGAACGCGAGCGCTTCCTCGCGACCCGCGAGATTCGACTCGAGCCGCGCCACGCGCTCGGCGATCGGGAGCTTGGACTCGGCGCCGACGGTGCGGTGGGCCTTCTCGATCGCGTTCAGTCGTTGCTCGATGCGAGCGAGCCGGGCCTCGGCGGCCGGATCGTTGGGAGGAGGCGCGTGGGTACACGCGGCGACCGTGGCGATCGCCGCGAGCAGTGGCCACGAACCGGACGGATGGTGCATCGCGGAAGCTTCCCCGGCCGCCGCGCACTCCGCAAGGTCGTTCGATCAGTTGGTGTGGGTCGCCGCCTGCTAGGAGCTCGCAGCCGCCGCGCATCGACGCTCTTCTGCAGGTCTCGGTGGGCGTCGAACGTCGACGCCACCGCGTTCGAGCTACGGCTTCTCTGCGCCGCCGCTACCGGCCGCGCTACCGGCCGCACTACCCGCATCGCTGCCGCTGCCGCTCGCTGCCGCTTCCGCAGCCGCCTCGGCCTCCTTGCGGGCGTCGGCCTTCGAGCGGAACTCGTGCAGTCCCTTCCCCTCGATCTCCTGCTGGTAGTAGGCGGCGCCCTGAAGGCCCGACTTCTTCGCGAGCTCGAGTTTCTGATCGATGATCTGCTTGAACGCTTCCTTCGGGATCCCACCGCCGACGAACGTGCCGTTGATGAAGAACCCGGGGGTGCCGCTGACGTGGAACTTCGCGAGCTCCGCCGCGTCCTCGGCGAGCCGCTGCGTGCACGCCGGGCTGTGTGCGTCGGCCTTGAGTCGATTGACGTCGAGACCGATCGACGGGGCGAACTGGAGGATGTTGCCCTCGCCCATCGACGACTTGTCGCGACCGCCGGACGCGGCATACGCGTCGAAGCCCTTCTCCCAGAACGCGTGCTTGTACGCGAGGAACTTGCCCTGCTTCGCGGCGGCGCACCCGTAGAGGTGGGCCGTCTGGACCACCTGCGGGTGGACCACGAAGTTCATGTAGATCACCCGAACCTTGCCCGCGTACTCCTTGACCAGCTCTTCGAGGGCCGAACTGACCCTCCGGCAGTGCGGTCAACCAAAGTCCCAGGCCTCCACGATGTTGACCGTGGCGTTGGCGGGTCCATCGAACTGACCGGCGGCGAGCGCCTTCGAGAAGTCGACCGCGAAGATCGCGTTCGGATCGGGCTCGTTGGCCTCCTGCGCCTGCATCCGCGCCTTCTGTTGCCCGTACGCGGCGTCGAGGAACTCGAGTGCTTCTTCGCTCCGCGCGAGCGTGGCTTCGATGCGATGCAGTCGCTCGACGGGACCGGCCTTGCCGTCGGCACCGATCTGGTGCGAGGCCTCGAGTGCCGCGAGTCGCGTCTCGAGCTTCTTCACCGCCTCCATCAGCTGCGGATGCGCGCCACCGGTGCTCCCGGTGTTGACCTGCACCTTTCCCTCCATCCGCGACGGAGCCTTCTGGCATCCGACCGTCAGGGTCGAGAGCAGCGCGAGGGCGAGAACGCGAGCGCGAGCTTTCATGTTCAGTGTCCGCCGCTCGCGGCGTCGTGCTTCGAGCGGAACTGGTGGACGCCCTTACCCATGATCTCTTTTTGGTAGTACTCGGCGCCCGACACGCCCGACTTCTCGGCGATCGCGAGCTTCTCGTCGATGATCTTCTTGAAGGCTTCCTTCGGAATGCCACCGCCGATGAACTGGCCGTTGATGAAGAAGGCCGGCGTGCCGTTGACGCGGAACTTGCGCATCTCGTTCTCGTCGTCGGACAACCGCTTGGTGCACGCGTCGCTGTGCGCGTCGGCCTTCAGCTTGTCGGTATCGAAGCCGAGCTCGCTGGTGAACTTGAGGATGTTGTCCTCGCCCATCGACGACTTGTCGCGACCGCCCGACTGGGCGTACGCGTCGAAGCCCTTGTCCCAGAACGCGTGCTTGTACTCGAGGAACTTGCCCTGCTTGGCAGCGGCACACCCGTAGAGGTGGGCCGTCTGGACCACCTGCGGGTGGACCACGAAGTTCATGTACACGACGCGAACCTTGCCGTCGTACTCCTTGACCAGATCTTCGAGGATCGGACCGACCCTCCGGCAGTGGGGTCAGCCAAAATCCCATGCCTCGACGACCGTGACCAAGGCATCACTCGGTCCCTCGGTCTGTCCGGCCTGTACCGGCCCGGAGATATCGACGGCAAACACCGCGTCCGGATCCGGCTCGTTGGCTTCCTTGGCTTCCTGCTGGCGCTTCTGCTGCGTGTACGCCATGTCGAGGAAGTCGAGTGCTTCCTTGCGGCGGGTCAGGTTGGCCTCGATCTTCGCGAGCCGCTCGCCGAGCGCGGCATCGGCCTGCGGCCCACTCGGCATCGGAGTCTTGTGCGCTTGCTCGAGAGCGGTCAGCCGCTCGTCGATGCCGCGAAGCATTCCCTCGATCTGGGTGGTATCGCCCCCGCCTCCACCGGCGCTCGCCGCCGATGCCTTACCTTCGAGTTTCGACGGGTTTTTCTCGCAGCCACCGGCCGCCACCAGCATGACCGCGAGCAACGCCAGGCGCTTCATCACTCGCATCTTCCACTTTTTCAGTGAGGCTGCAAGCATCCTTGGTGTAGTCATTCCGCGATGCGCGTTACGAGGCCTTTCGTGGTGGCCAGTTACCTGGCCGCGTGCGGTGGCGGCGGTGGGGACACCCCGATCGACGCGCGGCCCGATTCGCCTCCCACCCAGTGCGAGGCCTTGCCCGCGACCGGTCAGTTCACCCACCGGACGGGCAATCCACGCGTGCTGGCGGGCGCGACGTTCGGGGATGGCGAGCTCGACACGGCGATCGCGAATCCCGACGTGTCGTTCGATGGCAACCAGTTCGACCTCTACTACGCGGCCGAACACGCCCCGGACTTCGGTCAGACCGGCGTCCCGTTGATCCGGCACGCGACCAGCACCGATCGGATGACGTGGTCCGTGGCCGACACCCCGGCCCTCGGGGCGAGCGCCGGTTGGGATGCCTCGATCGATGCGCCCAGCGTGATCGTCGATCCGGCGGCGCCCGCCGACCGCCGGTTCGTGATGGCGTACGCCGGCGCGTCGTCGCAGATCACGGGGCGCGGGATCCCCGCGGCGAGCATCGGCATCGCGTTCTCCGCCGACGGTCAGACGTTCACGCGGGTGGCGGCCGCCGAGTCACCGCACGCCGAGGATGGTCTGGTGCTGACCGCGGCCGATGTCTACGCCGGCGTCGGCACCGGAACCAAGGAGGGCACCGTCGACGATCCCGAGCTGGTGCTGGTCGACGGCGTCTACCACGTGTTCTTCACGTCGCTGTCGTGCGACGGCGCGGGATGCGCGAACACGATCACGTCGGGCGTCGCGCACGCGACCTCGACCGACGCGATCCACTGGACGGTCGCGCAGGCACCGGTGAAGAGCCTGCTCCGCGCGAGCGCCGACGACACTTCGGGTGGCCGCGCGCCGACCGCGATCTACGATGCCGTGCACTGCCGGTGGGAGTTGTGGCAGACCAACGACCTCGCCGGCGATGCGTCCGGACAACCGGTGGCACTCGATAACTCGGCGGGCGTGTGGCACGCCGACTCGACCGACGGCACGCAGTGGAGCGTGTTCTACACCGGCCGCCGCGACGTGACGTGGAACCCGACCACCCCCGACGACGGAGAGCATCTGGGACTCTCGGCCGGCGCCGATGTCGCACGGGTCTCGGGCGGTCGGCTCATGCTCGCGGTCGGTTACGACGACCAGGCAGTCCCGGCGGGCTCGACGCTCCCGACAACCTCTGGCACGACCGCCGGTGTCACCGTGATCAACGTGATCACGCGCGACCTCCCGTGAACGTGGATTGTCCGCGGCCTCGGAGGCAGGGATGGGTGGTGGTGGGGCCGAGGTGTGCGTCGAAGGGACACCATGGCCGCGCGCGCAATTTGCGCCGTGAATATGCAGCGTGCGGCAACGTCGAAGTTGCGCCATTTCTCCCGGTTTTCGCCGTGGACCTCGCTGTCCCGGCGTATGCTTCCACCGGTCATTACACGAGAGGTTGGGATGAGAGCTCAGTTCGCCACGCTTCTGTTCGCGGTCGTCGCCGCCACTGGTTGCTATGCCACCACCTCGGGTGGCTACTCCTCGGGCTACGTCGCCCCGCAACCGCAACCTGCCGTGACGGTCACAGCGACCACCAATACCGGTCCCGACTATGATGGTCCCGACGACTACGTCGAGCCCGACCTCGTGACGATCGACGGCGGCGTGCAGGTGGTGGCCGACTACGACGAGCCGGTGTTCTACTCCGACAACTACTACTGGCGGTACGACAACGGCACCTGGTACCGGTCGACCGTCTATACCGGTGGCTGGACCGTCTACAACGACGTCCCGTACCGGGTCCGCAGCATCCGCTCGCCGCGTAGCTACGTGCGCTACCGTCCGACCGGCTACACGCCGCATCACCGTCCGTACGTCCGCGATCATCGCGGCAACGGTCCGGTGGTTCGCGATCACCGCCAGCCCGGGTACAACCAGCCGGTCGTTCGCGATCATCGCCAGCCCGGCTACAACCAGCCGGTCGTTCGCGATCACCGCCAGCCCGGCTACAACCCGCAGCCACAGCCGGCGGTTCGCGATCACCGCCAGCCCGGCTACAACCCGCCGGTCGTTCGCGACAATCGCCAGCCGGTTCGCGATCATCGCCAGCCCGGCTACAACCCGCCGACGCGACAGCCGCAGCCCGCACGTCCCGGCTACACGCCGCCGACGCGCCAGCCGCAGCCCGCGCGCCCCGGCTATCGCCAGCCGCAGCCCGCGCGCCCCGGTTATACGCGGCCGCAGCCCGCACGCCCCGGCTATCGCCAGCCGCAGCCCGCACGTCCCGGCTACACGCGGCCGCAGCCCGCACGCCCCGGCTACACCCCGCCGACGCGTCAGCCGCAGCCCGCGCGCCCCGGCTATCGCCCCGGTGCACAACCGACACGCCCTGGCTACAACAACCCGTCGCGTCCCACCAACGTGCGTCCGACCAACGGACCGCGCGCGCAGCACCCGGCACCGAGCCACTACACGCCACGGCCGAGTGGTGCGCACAACAACAACTCGTCGTCGCACAGCAACTCGCACAAGAACGACAACAAGAAGCGCCGCCGTCATTAACAACCGTGACCGTCGCGCGAGCCCCGGTGGGAATCGATGCTCGCGCGAGGCCCTGGAGAACGGGTCTCGCCTCCGGTCACGTCCGCTACTGGCGGCGTAGATCGGCGACGTCGATCCCGCGTTCGACGAACGACAGCTCGAACGCGGTGGGGTCGCCCCGCCACCGATGGTATTCGGCCTCGGTGACCGGGATGATCTGTGCGAGCGTGATGGGAGGTGGCCCGTCATCGAACGGGAGCTTCACGCGCCACGCGCGCGGCACGCCGACGAACACGTGCGGGAGGCGCTGCGATAGATCGCCGTCGCCGAGCGAACCGATCACGTCGCGGACGAGCACGCCCGGCTGCGGGAAGAACCCGGTGTCCTCGAGGTGGAACGCCAGGTTCGCGAGGATCTGACCGCAGATCTCGCGATCTACGAGCGTCGACAGGATCAGCTCGACCCGTGGTCGGCCCCCCTCGGGCCACTCCTTGTTCGACAGCCCGATCGTCAGGTACGTGAAGTAGCCGGTCCGCGGCTTGTCGACGATACGCCCCACCTCGATCGACCTCGTGTCGCCGGCCGCATGTCGATATGTGCGTTGCGAGAACGCACCGAACAGCTGGTGCAGTGCGTCTCCCGCACGCGCCGAGGTCTGCAGGAACCTCGCGAACAGCGGGATCCCGCGGGCCATCTCGATCCACGTCGGTTGCAGCGCGAGCGTGCGCCGCAGATAGTTCTGCGCGATCAGCTTGTTGCCGACCTCGGCATGCGCGACCGCTCCGCCCCACAACGCGGTCGCGCTGTCCTTCCGGATTCCGATCGAGCGATCGAACGCACGCGCCGCATCGTGCGGCCGAGAGGCACACAACAGGGCGTGGCCGAGGCCTTTCCAGCCCGAGGCGTGGTTTGGATAGATCTGCACGGCACGCTCGAACTTGGCGATCGCCTCGGCATAGTGCTCGGCTTGGAACAGCGTCTGACCCTCTGCGACCAGTGCGTCTGCCGCTTGCCGGGACATCGCCGCCATCATGCCACACGCGCTGTGGTACTCGTGGGAGGTCAAAGCGCCCCTCACGAACGGGACGCAGGGGGAGGACGAGTGACTGCAACCGACGTACTGATCGTCGGCGCCGGACCGACGGGGTTAACCATGGCGTGCGAGCTCGCGCGTCGAGGCGTGCCGTTCCGGATCGTCGACCGCGATCCCGACCACCACGGCGAATCGCGCGCGACCGACATCCATCCACGCACGATGGAGCTGTTTCACGATCTCGAGGTGATCGAGCCGATCCTCGAGCGCGCCGCGCGCCGGACTGCGGTCAGCATGTACTCCGACGGCGAGCGGTTCCTGCACGTCCAGCTCGAGGGTGCCGACACCCCGTACTGCTACATGCTCGGCCTCGCCCAGAACGAGATCGAGCAGATCCTCGAGGCGCGGCTCGTCTCGCTCGGCGGACGCGTCGAACGCGACGTGCGCCTCGCCGGCTTTCACGACCACGGCGGCGACGGGGGCGTCGACGCCACGTTGCTCCACGCCGATCACACGTGGAGCGAGCCGCGCTTCCGCTGGTTGATCGGATGCGACGGCGCCCACAGCGCGGTGCGCGCCGGCCTCGAGATGGCGCTCGAGGGCTCGACGTTCGAGGAGCGGTTCGCCCTCGCCGACGTGCGCGTCGACTGGGATCTCGCACCCGACGAGGTCCACCTGTTCTCGAGCACCAACGGGGTGCTGCTCGTGCTCGCGTTACCCGGTGGCTGGATGCGCCTGTTCGGCGACCTCGAGGCGGGCGAGGAGCTCGTACACGACAACGCGGCCTGCGAACGCATGATCCGCGAGCGCATCGGCATCGAGGCCAAGGTCCGCGAGCACGGCTGGATGGCGACGTTCCGCGTCCACACCCGGATGGCGCGCGAGTACGCCCGCGGCAACGTGTTCCTCGCCGGGGATGCCGCGCACGTGCACAGCCCGGTCGGCGGACACGGCATGAACCTCGGGATCCAGGACGCGCACAACCTGGCGTGGAAGCTCGCGCTGGTGTCCCGCGGTCGTGCACACCCCGAGCTCCTCGCGAGCTATCCGATCGAACGCATGCCGGTCGCACGCGGCATACTCGACGAGACCGACATGGAGACCCGGATCAGCCTGTGGCGGAGCTCGCTCGCGCGCGGCACGGTCAACACGCTGTTCGGGATCCTCTCGAAGCTCGGACCGGTGCGGCGCAAGATGATCGCCGGTGCGCTCGAGACCACCGTGCACTATCGCAAGAGCCCGATCGTCGGCGAGCAACGCTCGTCGGTGCTGTCCGCACCGGTGCTCCACAGCGATCGCGAGGAGGCGGCGTCGCTCACCGACCGCTCCGCGTTCGGAAGCGGTCCGACACCGGGCGACCACATGCGCGACGCGCCACTCGACGGCGCGCCCGGATCGCTGTACGAGCTGGTGCGTGGCGATCGCCACACGCTGCTCTTGTTCGACGGCCGCTCGCCGACCGAGGACGGCTATCGCCGGATGTCGGAGCTCGCCGCGCACGTCGAGGAGCGTTACGGCGACCGCGTCCACGTGCGCGCCGTCGTCCCTCACGCCGACAAGCCCGCCGCGTTGACGTGGAATGGATCGACCGTTCTCGGTGCCAACACGCAGCTCCACGAGCGCTACGGCGCGCACGCCGAGTGTGTGTATGTCGTGCGACCGGATCGCTACATCGGATTCAGATCGCAGCCGATCGATCGCGATGCGCTCGATACGCATTTCGCTCGAGTGTTCGGCGACTGAGGGCCTCCGATCTTCGTCGAGTTTGGTATGCTCGACGTGCATGAGCGCTGGAGTTGGAGCCGATGTCGAAGCCCTGTGCTCCAAATGCGGCGATGTCTGGCACGTCGTGGTCGCCAAGCTCGGTGACCGGATCGCGAAGGTCCAGTGCAAGCAGTGCGGTGGGTACCACCGCTACAAGTCGCCGCACGGAGCCCCTGCGGCAGCCAAGCTGCCGGCCAACAAGCGGCCCCCGAAGGAGCCCAAGACCCCGCGGTCGCCGGTCGAGCGGTTCGAGAAGCCGGCGGTCGCCGCCGATCTGACCAAGCCGCCGCGTCCGTATCGCGCGAGCGAGTCGTTCGAGGTCGCCGAGCGCATCGATCACCCGAAGTTCGGCCAGGGCGTGATCGAGCTGGCCGAGCCCGGCAAGATCACGGTGTTCTTCGCGACCGGTCGGCGCGTGCTCGTACAGGCCAAGACCAGCTCGAGTAGCGGCGGATTGTCGCGGCCCAAGCCGTTCGACTATTCGAATACCGCCGGCGGAAAGCCGATTCCCGAACGCTGAGAGCTGGGCTAGGGTCCCTGCGCATGTCGCGGCCCCCCACCCCACCACGCCGACGTCTCGGCTGGATCGGCATCGCGATCGTCGCGTTGGGCGTCGTGGTCGCCGCGGTCGGCGTGTGGGCGATCATCCACGGCCGCCCGAAGGTCGGTGCGGTGATCGATACGATCAACGTCGACGACCACGAGAAGCTCGTGATCCATCGCGAAGCCGATGGCGGCGAGCGCTACTTCGTCGACAACGTCATCGACGGCCGGCTGATGTGGCAGGCGATGATCCCACCGTACGGCGGACGTCCGGGTGTGCCGGGCATCGCGTGGAGCCAGCACACGGTGAGCGTCCGCGTGATCCGCGATCATCGAGCCGAGATCTTCGCGCTCTCGCGCGACAACTCGGCCAAGCTCGGCGGCTTCAAGCTCGCGCCCGGCAGAGGCCCGGTGGTGAAGCAGACGGTCGGGCCGGTGACGATCAGCGATCACGTGAAGTCGTACGAGCTCGTCGAGGGCAAGGGCTGGCACCAGCTGGTCGCGTTCGACCTCGCCACCGGCAAGGGCGTGTGGCTGCAGGACCTGCCGTCGGATCCGATCACGGATGCCGGCCTACGAGATGGGATGATCTGGATCGAGCAGGGGGGCGTGCGGCGCTCGTTCGACGTGACGGACGGGAGTGAACGTCCAACAAGCGAGAATCGTGCAGCTCTCCGCGTGCCCGCTCCGTGACGTGACCGTCACGCGAACGGTACACTATCGATCTCATGGCTGAACGGAGCGGGTTGCATGGCTGAACGGACTGGACTCTCGCCCGAGGTATCGGGTGTTCATCGTCTGGAGCTGGTTCCCGCCGAACCGGTGAACGAGCGACCGTCGATCCGCAGCTTCGACGTGCCGGGACACACCCCGCCGGCCCCCAACATCAGTGACGTCACGCCGACCGACCTCGGCTCGCCCGAGCTGTATCTCAACCGCGAGCTCACGTACCTCAACTTCTGCTGGCGCGTGCTCCAGGAAGCCGATGAAGCCGACGTGCCGCTGCTCGAGCGGCTCAAGTTCATCGCGATCGTGTCGTCGAACATCGACGAGTTCTTCCAGAAGCGACTCGGCGGCCTCAAGCAACAGGTCGGCGCACAGGTCCACGCGATCTCGCCCGACGGCCGCACCCCGCAGCAGCAGATCGCCGACTGCCTCGACCTGATCAACGCGCTCGAGCGCCACAAGGCGAACCTGCTCGAGAAGGTGGTCTTCGAGCTCAAGAGCACCGGCGTGTGGATCGCGCCGTACAAGGATCTCGACGTCAAAGAGCAGGCGTGGGTACGCGAGTACTACCTGCGCAACATCTTCCCGCTGGTCACGCCGCAGGCGATGGATCCGGCGCACCCGTTCCCGTTCGTCTCCAACCTGTCGCTCAACCTGCTGGTGTCGCTGCGCTACGAGAACGACATCGAGGGCCTGCTCGCGCGCGTCAAGGTCCCCGTCGGCGGCGGCACGTCGCGGTTCCTGCGCGTCGGAACGAGCCGCACGTTCGTCGATCTCGCCGAGGTGATCTCGAACAACCTCGACCTGTTGTTTCCCGGCATGGAGGTCGAGGCATGCTCGATGTTCCGGGTCAGCCGCAACGCGGTGACCGAGCGTGACGAGGAGGAGGCCGAGGATCTCCTCGAGATGATCGAGGCCGAGCTGCGCGAGCGCAAGTTCGCCCCGGTCGTGCGCTTGCAGGTCGATCGCACGATGCAGCCGGTGCTGCGCGGTCGGCTCGCGGCCGAGCTCGAGCTCGACGAGCACGCCGACGTGTTCGAGGCGACCGGCATGCTGGGCATGCGCGACCTGTTCGAGATCGCCACGCTCGACATCCCCGAGCTTCGCGATCCCCCGCACGCACCGGTGCAACCGGTCGAGTTCCTCACCGACGGCAGCATCTTCCACTGGATCCGCGACCAGAAGCAGCTGCTGGTCCACCACCCGTACGAGTCGTTCCAGCTCAGCGTCGAGCGGTTCCTGCGCGAGGCGTCCGACGATCCCAAGGTCCGCGCGATCAAGATGACGCTATACCGGACGTCGAAGGACTCCGAGGTCATCAAGCACCTGGTGCGCGCCGCACGCAACGGCAAGCAGGTGGCGGTCGTGCTCGAGCTCAAGGCGCGGTTCGACGAGGAAGCCAACATCAAGTGGGCGACCCGGATGGAGCGCGCCGGCATCCACGTCACGTACGGGGTGGTCGGGCTCAAGACGCACACCAAGGTCACGCTGGTCGTGCGCAACGACTTCGACGGGCTGCGGCGCTACGCACACGTCGCCACCGGCAACTACCACGCCGGTACCGCGCGCCTGTACACCGACCTCGGACTGTTCACGTGCGACGACGCGATCGGCCGCGATCTCACCGAGCTGTTCAACTACCTGACCACCGGCTACAAGCCGCGCCGCAAGTACCACAAGCTGCTGGTCGCACCGAAGATGCTCAAGCTCGCGCTGCTCGAGAAGATCGAGCGCGAGATCGCGATCCAGAGCACCGGCGGTCGCGGTCACATCCAGTGGAAGCTCAACGCACTCGAGGACGTCGACATCACCCGCGCGCTGTATCGCGCGTCGCAACGCGGCGTCACGATCGACCTGATCGTGCGCGACACGTGCCGGTTGCGCCCGGGGATCGATGGCGTGTCGTCGACCGTCAAGGTCGTGAGCGTGATCGGCCGCTTTCTCGAGCACGCGCGGATCTACTACTTCCACAACGGCGGCAAGCCCGAGTACTACCTCGGCTCGGCGGACGCGATGCAGCGCAACCTCGAGAAGCGCGTCGAGATCTTGATCCCGATCGAGGACGCGCGCAGCCAGGGCGAGCTTCGCCATCTCCTCGACACCCAGCTGTCCGACCAGCGCGGGGCGTGGGACATGAACAGCGACGGTAGCTACGTCAAGCGGTCGAGCCCGGGTGCCAAGCACAGCCAGCAGTCGTTGATCGAGCGCACCGAGCGCCGGCTCAAGGAAGCCACCCGGTTGCGCCGCCGCAAGGTCCAGGTCACGGGCGGCAAGAAGCGCTGATCCACCCACATGCGTTCGCGCGTATGATGGGACACGATGCGTCTTCTCGTCGTGACGTGTGCGCTGGTGGTGGGCGGTTGCAGTTACAACGCCCCCGACGAAGTCGATAGCCCGGACGGGAGCCCACCGCCTCCACCGAGCAGCCACGCCAAGAAGTTGGTGTTCGACAACTCGGCGAGCGGAAACGACCTCGTCGGATTCCAGGTGCTGGCGACCCTCGATGCCACGGTGATCGACTACGGCCAGATCGCGGACCCGACCACCGACCTCCGGTTCGACGACGCCGAGCAATCGGATCTGCCGTTCGAGATCGAGCGCTGGGATCCGACCGGGACCTCCTTGGTGTGGGTGCGGGTGCCGACGATCGACGCCGGTTCGACGACCGATTCGATCACGATGGACTACGGCCCCGGCATCGGAGGCCATGTCGACCCCAACGCGGTGTGGGGCAACTACCGCGTGGTCATGCACCTCGGCGACCACCTCGAGAACTCGGCGGGATCCACGTACTCCGGCACCGCGAACGGCGCGACCGTCGACTCGCGAGGGTGCATCGGATCGGCGACCAAGATCTCGCCGACCACCGATCGCGTTCCGCTCGCGAGTGGGAACCAGCTACTCGACGGCTGGTCGCAGTTCACGCTCGAGTCCTGGATCCGGCTCGACTACACGTCGTCGAATCTGGGCGGTGACGAACCAAACCTGTTCTCGAAGGGACAATCCGCCAACAACCCGCGCGTGTTCCAGTCGAACGGTCAGCTCCACTATCAGATCGACTGGACGTTCGACACCACGGGCACGATCTTCCGGGGCACCAACCTGCCGCTGCAGACCTGGAGCTACGTCGTGTGGACGTTCGACGGTCAGACCCTGCGCGTGTTCCGCGACGGCGCGATGGCCGACTCGCAGACGCTTCCGCAGCCGGACACCCTGGTCTCCGATGGCGGTGGCTTCGCGCTCGGCAACGATGGCAACGCGTTCGATGGTGCGTTCGACGAGTTCCGCCTCGCCGACACCGCGCAGAAGGCCGACGAGGTCCGTGCGCGATTTCTGTCGATGTCCGGTGCGTTCGTGACGTTCGCGGATCTCTGACGCTTCGCTAGCAGGCTGCTGAAAGATGCGGCACGCCCCTAGAACGACTCGTCGCAGTCGACCTCGCCGTCGTCCTCGTCGACCTGCAGCTTGACCGACGCGCCGTCGGAGAGCTTGTTCCAGATCGCCTGGTCGACGTCGCACCGCTGCTTGGGCTGCTTGCCCTTGGGGATCTCGAGCTCGAGATAGTAGGTGTCCTTGCGGGCACCGGTGCGGCGAGCACCGATCCGGGGCGCTGCGGTCGCGGCCGGAAGGTTCGGCGGATCGGACAGCGTGGTGCCGCTGCCATTGGCTCGCAGCGTGTCGACCTGCTTCCACTTCTCGATCAGGTAGCTACAGCGTTGGTCGTAGACCGGCTCGCTCCGGTACTTGGTCTTGCACTTCTTGACCTTCTCGAACGTGCCGTCCTTCTTGTCCTTCTTGACCGTGCGGCACTCCTCGCCGTCGGGGATCTTCTTCGTGCTGCGCTGCGCGCGATGGCAGACCTGGCGGCGCGCGCGAAACGGAACGCGATCGCGCCATGCCGTCTCGCGAACCTCGGCGTACTCCTCGACCGTCACGCTGCGCTCCCAGGCGTGCGCCGTGACCTTGCCTCCGGCCTCTTTCGTGTGGTGGCACGACTTCACGCCGATCACGATCCCCACGATCGCGAGCACGAGCACCACGATCAGGATCACGATCCACAGCTTCGACTTCTTCTTCGGCGGAGCCACCGGCGTGTGCACGCCCTGGACCTCGCTCGAGCCATCCATCGGCGAGCCGCAATTCTGGCAGTTCTTGCCGAGCGCGCTCTGCGGGTTGTGACACGCGGGACAGTAGCGATCGGCGCCCTCGTACTTGTGGCCCTGAACCTGGACCTCCTGCCCCTGTTGCGGGAAGTACCGCTTGTCGGCGTTTTGCTTCGCACCACACTCCGGGCAGTGCCGCTGGCTCTTCGCTAGTAGGCCCGAATTGCCGCAGAACTCGCAGTTCCACAACATCTCGTAGAAGCCCTGGCTTTCGCTGCGCTCCTGCATCGCGGCGATGATAACGCGATCATGCGGGGACGCGCGCGATCGCGATCAACGACGTCATCGGAAATACCAGCTGATCGCCGTCGACGAGCTGTGACAGCGCCGCGGTGGCCTCGGCGATCGCGGGGGCCAGCTCGTCGGCGGATCGCCCGCCGAGCGTCGTCAGCGCCATCGTCGCGAAGCGCTCGGGCTGGGGGATCCGGACCGTCCGCGTCACGCGCTCGATCGTCACCGCCGAGAACTTCGCGCCGGCGAGTAGCTGTTGCAGCAGGGCCCGGTCACCGAACGAGAACGGATGGACGTGGCGATGGCCGGTGTGCTGATGAGCGATGTCGTCGACGATCCGGAACGCAGATTGCTCCTCGATCGGGCACCAGCACGCGAGCACGGCGCGTCCCCCCGGTGCGAGCACGCGGCGGATCTCCGCGACGACGCGCTTCTTGTCGCCCATGAACTGCAGGCCCTGCTGGCAGGTGACGAGGTCGAACGCGGGCTGGCGCATCGGTAGCCGTTCGGCGTTGCCCTCGATCCACTTGATGGAGACACCCTCGTCGTCGGCGCGCCGGCGCGCGTACTCGAGACGGTCCGGATCGAGATCGATCGCGGCCACCGTCGCGCCGGTGCCGGCGATCCGGCACGCCACGATCCCGGTGCCGCACGCGATGTCGAGGACGCGATCGCCCTTCCACACCTTCGAGCGATTGATCAGCTCCCGCGACCACGGCTCGAATAGCGCCGGCACCAGGTAGGTATCGTAGGTCTCGGCGTCGGCCATCAGTCGTCGAACAGATCCGCGGCCCACCCCTTGGTATCGACCAGGTCTCCCTCGGGCGAGGGTTCGAGGGGCTTGGAGCCGAGCTCCTCGGCGACGAGCGAGGTCAGCTGGTTGATCTCGTCCTGGATCAGCGCGTCGATCAGCGACGCCTTCGACGACGACGTCACCGCCTTGACCGCGCGGATCTCGCGGACCGCGAGCGCGACGTCCCGCGACGTCGCCTTGAGCCCGCGGTCGAACCGGTAGTCGGAGATCGCGTCGCCGAGGTCGGCGGCCGACGCGAACCGTTCGTCGCGGTCGCGTGCGAGCGCCTTGCGCACGATCGAGTCGAGCTCGACATCGACGTTGGGGTTGATCGCGATGATCGACGGGATCCGCGCCTCGCGGACGAGCTCGACGGTGGCGTGCGGCGTATCGCCCATGAACAGCCGGCGCTCGGTGAGTAGCTCCCACATGATGATGCCGAGCGCGAACACGTCGGCACGTGCATCGACCTCCTGGCCCCACGCGGTCTCGGGGGCGAGGTAGCTGAACTTGCCCTTGACCACGCCCTCGTCGGTGTCCTCGAGCTGGCTGTTCGCCTTGGCGAGGCCGAAGTCCACGATCTTGACCTCGCCGTTCTTCGACAGCATCACGTTCGGCGGCGACACGTCGCGATGCACGATGCCGAGCGGCCTGCGCGTCTCGGGGTTCTCGAGGGTGTGGGCGTAGTGCAGCCCCTTGCAGCACTCGTTGAGGATGTGAAGCGTCAGCGGGATGTTCGCCGAGCGGTTGTTGCTGCGCTCGTGCTCGACGAACGCCTTGAGGTCGCAGCCGTCGACATACTCCATGACCAGGAAGTAGGTGCCGTCGTCGGCGCGCGAGATGTCGAACACCTGGACGATGTTCGCGTGCTGGAGGTTGAGCGACAGTCGCGCCTCGTCGAGGAACATCGCGACGAACTGGCGGTTGCCCGACAGGTTGGGGAGCACGCGCTTGATCGCGACACGCTTCTTGAAGCCCTGGATCGACTCGGAGACCCCGCGAAACACCTCGGCCTGCCCGCCGCCGCCGAGCCGCTCGAGGATCTTGTACCGGTCCGCCATGGGGTCCCTTCAGGGTCGCCCACGGCGGTGGGAAAAGCCAGTCGTGCGGGCTCTCGGCGGCCCCTTGACCTCGGCGCCGACCGGAGCCAAGCTCGATCTCACATCGTTGGTGGCGGTGGAGTCCGCCGCAACCGTCGCGCCCTTGGCGGCCAATGACTCCTGGGACCTCTCGCGGAGAACCTATGGAAAAAATGGTCACCATCCTCTACGTCGGACTCGGCGGATTCATCGGCAGCGTCGCCCGCTATCTGATCTCGCTGTGGACGCAGTCTCGCGGCTGGACGTCGTTCCCGTGGGGAACGCTGATCGCCAACGTCGTGGGCTGCTTCCTCATCATGTTGGTCCTGACGGTGGCGTCGTCGCTGACCATGCGCGCGAACGTGCGGGTGTTCCTGACCACGGGGATGATGGGCGGCCTCACGACCTACTCGACCTTCAACTACGAGACCACGAAGCTGTTCCAGGACGGTGCGCCTTTGCCGGCCATCCTGAACCTCTGTGCGACGCTCGCCGCGTGTTTCGCGGCGGGGCTGCTCGGCTTCGCGCTCGCTCGTTTCCTCGTGGCGGACTGAAAGGAACCCCATGCGCACCCTCGACGGCGAACAGCTCCTGGTCCGCATCTTCATCGGCGAGTCGGACCGCTACCACCACAGCACCCTCCACCGGGCCCTGCTCGAGCGCCTGCGCAAGGAAGGCTTCGCGGGAGCGACCGTCACCCACGGCATCGCCGGCTTCGGAGCGCGCAGCATCATCCACACCGCCCATCTCGTCGATCTCTCGACCGATCTCCCCGTCGTGATCGAGGTGGTCGACGACCAGGAGCACGCCGACCGGCTCGTCGAGATCCTCGACGAGATGCTCGACGGCGGCCTGGTCACGATCGAGAAGGTGCGCGTGCTCCGCTATTCCGCCGGCAAGCAGAAGTGACCGGCGAGGCCGCGCGACGGGGCTCCACCGCGAGCTATCGTGCGCCATGTGCCAGATCCTCGGGTCGTCGTCGATCCAGGCCAAGACCGCAGATCTCGCCGCCGAGCGCACGCGACGGCGGGACGCGCTCCGCGATCCGGTGCTCGAAGAACCCGAACACTGATCGGAGTGATAGCGTGATCGAGTGGGGGATACGCTCCCGGAACCCGGGACCGCGGCAACGCGAGTCGATCGACCGCCGCGGAGCGGCGTACCCACCGCCGCCGGTGCGCCCGGCACCTCCGACCGCTCGGCGACGCTGACGCCCGAGGAGGCCGCGCGCCACGGCGAGCTCCAGCGGATCCGGCTGTTCACCGTGTTCCTCGCCGGCATGTGCGGGGTCGGCGCGATCATCATCGGCCTGCTCGGCGGCGACCGCGAGGCGCGCGAGATCCACCTCGTCGCGGTGATCGCGACGGGGATCGTGGCGTCGACCTATGCGGCGCTGGTGACCCCGGCGCGATTTCGCGGCGGCTACGTGATCGGGGTGGTCGCGATCGCGAGCATCACCAACATCACCGGCTACTACTACTGGGGCTACCTGAGCGGCTACCTCGCAGTGGTCACGGTCTCGGCCTACCTGGTGTCGGCCGCGCGGATTCGAGGCGTCGCGCTGACCGGGATGGTGCTGTCCGTCGGGGGCCACCTCGCCGTCGGGATCGCCACGATCGCGGGTGCACTCGACGACCGCGCCTTGGTCGGAGTGTCCGGCGTCGCGACGTTCGATCGCGTGGCGATGATGATGCTGGTCGACGCGATCGTGATCGGATCGATGCTGCTCGGTTTCAAGACCCACGCGGCAACCCGCGAGGCGCTCGCCGCGAACCTCGACGCGTTTCGCGAGCTCGCCCGCCGCGAGGCCCAGCTCGCGGAGGCCCACGAGGAGTATCGCGACGCGATCGCCGCGGGAGGTCGAATGACCGGGCAGACGATCGGCCGTTTCCAGATCGGCGAGCTGCTCGGGCGCGGCGCGATGGGCGAGGTCTACGGCGCCCAGACCGACGACGGCGTGCGTTGCGCGCTCAAGCTGCTGGCGCCTCACCTGCGCGAGGACGCCGACGCCTTGCGCAGGTTTCACCGCGAGGCACGCGCCGCGGCCGCGCTCGAATCGCCGCACATCGTACGGATCCTCGAGGTGTCCCCGGCCGAGGCCAAGCTGCCCTACCTCGCGATGGAGCGACTCGATGGCGTCGATCTCGCCACCGCGATCAAGGACGAGCCGGTACGCGAGCTGTCGGAGGTCGTCGAGATCGCGACCCACGTCGCCGCGGGCCTCGACGTCGCGCACGCCGCCGGCATCGTCCATCGAGACCTCAAGCTGCAGAACGTGTTCGGCATCGGGCCGCCGGAGGCGCGGACCTGGAAGCTGCTCGACTTCGGCGTCGCCAAGCTGGTCGACGGCGGCGCCACGGTGACGCGCGACCAGCAGATTGTCGGCACGCCCGGCTACATGGCGCCCGAGCAGGTGCGCGGCGTGGCGGTCGATGCCCGGACCGATGTCTACGCGCTCGGGGTGGTCGTCTACCGCCTGCTCACCGGCCTCCCCGCGGTCGTGCCCGGCGAGATCCCGGCGATGCTCTACGACGTCGTCCACCGGATGCCGCCGCGCCCGGGCTCGCTGGTCGACCTTCCGCCGGCGATCGACGCGGTGCTCGCGATCGCGCTCGCCAAGTCGCCCGATCGCCGGTTCGGGTCGGCCGGCGAGCTCGCCCGCGCGCTCGCCGAGGCCGCGGCCCGACCGGGTCGGGTCGAGCCCGACATCGAACAGCGCGCCGAGGCCGTCCTCGACCGCACCCCGTGGGGTCACTGGGCGCGGCGCCGGCGGTCGACCACGGTCGCAAGCTGACCGTCCGGCGGGTAGGCACCCGCGGCCAGCCCCATTACAGTGCGGATCATGGCTGTCGCTGCACCTCCTCTTCCCCTCGCCGCGGGCGGTGGCGGTGGCGGTGGCGGCGGGGGTGGCGGCGGCGGTGGTGGTGGCGGCGGCGGGATGGCCAGCGCCAAGACCGACAAGAACCCGCACAAGCAGACGAACCAGCCACCGCAGGAGCCGGTGAACTGGCGCAACTACCTCGGCGTGTTCCGCTACAGCCGGCGCGCGATCGGCCTCGTGTGGTCGACCAACCGCGCGCTCACGATCGGCCTCGGACTCGCCAGCCTGATCGGGGGTCTGTTGCCGAGCGGGATCGCGTGGGTCGGAAAGCACCTGATCGATTCGATCATCCACGCCGCCGCCGTGCACGATGTCGCGGAGCTCGCGATCGATGCGCGCAACACCGCGATCGGATGGATCGTGGTCGAGCTCGGTCTCGTGATCGCGCTCGCCGTCAACCAGCGTCTGCTCGGGATGATGCGCAGCCTGCTGCGCCAGCAGCTCGGGCAGAAGATCAACGTGATCATCCTCGAGAAGGCGCTGACCCTCGAGCTCGCGCAGTTCGAGGACTCCGAGCTCTACGACAGCCTGACGCGCGCGCGCCGCGAGGCATCGTCGCGACCGCTGTCGCTGGTCTCGCAGACCTTCGAGCTGGCGCAGAGCCTGATCACGTTGTTCTCGCTCGGCGCCCTGCTCGTCACGTTCAACCCGATCGCGCTCGCCGTGTTGATCGCCGCCGCGATCCCGCCGTTCATCGCCGAGCTCAAGTTCTCTGGCGACGCGTTCCGACTGTCGCGGTGGCGCACGCCCGAGACCCGCGAACAGATCTACGTCGAGACCGTGGTCGCCAACGAGCAGTACGCGAAGGAGGTCAAGCTGTTCGGCCTCGGTCCGCGGTTCCTCGACCGCTACAAGGCGATCTTCGAGAAGCTCTACGCCGCCGACCGCGCGCTGACGATCCGGCGCGCGGTGTGGGCGATCTCGCTCGGCACCATCGGCACGCTCGCGTTCTACGGCATGTACCTCTGGATCGGGCTCGCCGCGATCGCGGCCACGATCACGATCGGTGCGATGACGATGTACGCCGGCGTGTTCAAGGGCGCGCAGTCCGCGATGTCGAGCGCGCTCGGCGACATCGGTGGCATGTACGAGGACAACCTCTACCTGTCGAACCTCTACGAGTTCCTCGACACGCCCACGATCGCGCCGTCGGGCACCGAGCTGACCGGTCCCAAGCCGGGCGATGGCGTGCGGTTCGAGGACGTGTCGTTCCGCTACCCGGGCTCCGACGACATCGCGCTCGAGCACGTCGACCTCCACATCCCGCCCGGCAGCAAGCTCGCGATCGTGGGCGAGAACGGCAGCGGCAAGACCACGCTGATCAAGCTGCTGACCCGGCTCTACGAGCCGACCTCGGGGAGGATCACGCTCGACGGACGCGACCTCCGCGAGTGGTCGCAGCCGGCGCTGCATCGCCGGATCGGCGTCATCTTCCAGGACTTCGTGCGCTACCAGCTCACCGTCGGCGAGAACATCGGCGCCGGCGACGACCGCGCGTACGACGATCGCGATCGCTGGGTCGATGCCGCCGAGCGCGGCCTCGCGCGCCCGATCATCGACAACCTCCCCGATCGCTACGACACCCAGCTCGGGCGCTGGTTTCGACGTGGCCGCGAGCTATCGCTCGGCCAGTGGCAGAAGATCGCGCTGTCGCGATCGTTCTTCCGCAAGGATGCCGACGTGCTGGTGCTCGACGAGCCCACCGCGTCGATGGATGCCGAGGCCGAGGTCAAGATCTTCGACCGCTTCCGCGAGCTCACCGACGACAAGATCGCGATCGTGATCTCGCACCGGTTCTCGACGGTGCGCATGGCCGACCAGATCATCGTGCTCGACCACGGCAAGATCATCGAGCGTGGCTCGCACGAGGAGCTGGTCGCACAGGGTGGGCGCTACGCCACGCTGTTCGAGCTCCAGGCGCAGGGCTATCGCTAGATCCCCATCGGTTCGCCGACTGATCGCACCGCAGAGGTTCGAACGGATCTCGGCGATCGGGTCGACGTTCCGGAAACCGGCGCGCGACCAGTGTTTGTAGCGACTAACGTCAACCCTTGGCCATGATGCGTGACTACCGGGCTCGGCCAGCGCGTATTTCCCGCTATCATCGGCGCATGCTGGACGATCGTCAGAAGCGGACGTTCATCGCGCTGGCCTGCAAGGTCGCGTGGGCCGATGGTGTGGTCGAGCCGGAGGAGCGGATCGCGGTGGCGGCGCTGGTGACCAAGCTCGGCGGCACGCCGGTCACTCCCGAGGAGCTCGACGAGTGGCTCGCGACCGAAGCGCCGACCGCCGAGATCGAGGACCTCGCGCCCGAGCTCGGCGAGCTCCTGATCTACGAGGCGATGAAGCTGGTCGAGGCGGATCACGACATGGCGGATTCGGAGCTCGAGATGGTGGAGGCGCTGGCCGCGCGCCTGGCCAAGAAGCACGAGCCCGAGATGCCGCTGGCCAAGGTCGCCAAGGTCATCCTGGTCAAAAACCCGAGCTGACGCTGGTTCGCCGTCCCGAGCGGGCCGAGTGAATGGGCGTTGCGAAGTCTCGATCTCCTAGACTCGCCGGCTTCCGATGGGAGGCGACTACGACATCCTCGACAGCCACGGCCGGGTTCCGATCAAGGCCTGGACCCGCGGCCTCGACATCGAAGCATCGGCGCGCAGGCAGCTCGAGAACCTGTCGCGCCTGCCGATCGTGTTCCGCCACGTCGCGGTGATGCCGGACGTGCATTTCGGGATCGGCGCGACGGTCGGCAGCGTGGTCCCGACGGAGAAGGCGATCATCCCGGCCGCGGTCGGGGTCGATATCGGCTGCGGGATGATGGCGGTCGAGACCACGCTCGAGGCCGGCCGCCTCCCGGACTCGCTGAAGTCGTTGCGCACCGCGATCGAGAAGGCGGTGCCGCACGGCCGCAGCAACGACGGTCGTCGCGGCGATCGCGGCGCGTGGCACCGGATCCCGGGGCGCGTCGAGCGCGCGTGGAAGCCGATCGCGCGCGAGTACGCGGAGCTGTCCGACAAGCACGCCAAGCTCGGACAGGGCAACGACGTCAACCACCTCGGCACGCTCGGCACCGGCAACCACTTCATCGAGGTCTGTCTCGACGAGCGCGATCGCGTGTGGTTCATGCTGCACTCGGGATCGCGCGGGGTCGGCAACCGGATCGGCACCTACTTCATCGAGCTCGCGAAGCGCGACATGCGTCGCCTGGTCAAGAACCTGCCCGACCGCGACCTCGCCTATCTCGAGGAGGGTACGAGGCACTTCGACGACTACGTGCAGGCGGTCGACTGGGCGCAACGGTTCGCGATGATCAACCGGCAGCTGATGATGGATGCCGTGGTCGCCGCGGCACGCGACGAGGCGTCCGGCCTGCCCGCGTTCGAGCTCGGCGACACCGCGGTCAACTGCCATCACAACTACGTCGCACGCGAGCACCACTTCGGCCGCGACATCTTCGTGACGCGCAAGGGAGCCGTGCGCGCACAGCTCGGCGACCTCGGTATCATTCCCGGATCGATGGGCGCGCGCAGCTTCATCGTGCGCGGCAAGGGCGAGCCGGAGTCGTTCTGCTCGTGCAGCCACGGCGCCGGGCGCGCGATGTCGCGCGGCGAGGCCAAGCGGCGATTCTCCGTCGCGGATCACGCCGCCGCGACCGAGGGCATCGAATGCCGCAAGGACGAGGGCGTGATCGACGAGACGCCGATGGCGTACAAGCCGATCGACAAGGTGATGGCCGCGCAGACCGACCTCGTCGACGTGGTCCACGAGCTGCGCCAGGTCGTGTGCGTGAAGGGCTGACGTGGACGCGGTCGATCTCGACGGCAGTCGCGGCGAGGGCGGCGGCCAGATCCTGCGCACGGCGCTGTCGCTATCGGCGATCACCGGTAGGCCCCTCGCGCTTCGCAACATCCGCGCGGGACGCGCGAAGCCCGGCCTGCGACGCCAGCACCTGACCTGCGTCGAGGCAGCCGCCGCGCTGTGCGACGCCGAGGTGCACGGCGCGACCGTCGGATCGCGCTACCTCGAGATGATCCCGAAGGCGCCGATCCGCGAGCTCGCGGCATCGTGGCCGCCGGAAGGGATCTCGCTGGCGTTCGACATCGGCACCGCCGGCTCGACCACACTGGTGATCCAGACCGTGCTGATGCCCGCGATCGCGGCGGGTCGCGCGGTGCGCGTGACGGTCGACGGCGGCACTCACAACCCGATGGCACCGCCGTTCGAGTTTCTCGATCGCGTGTTCGCGCCGCACCTGCGCGCGATGGGTGCGCGGTTCTCGCTCGCGCTCGAACGCTACGGGTTCGTGTCGGGGCCACCCGCCGAGATCCGTGAACGTGATGGTCGAGGTCGTCGCGTCGGGCGAGGTCGCCAGCACGGCGAGCGCGCCGAACGAGACAACCGCGCGTTCTACGACGCCCCCATCGCCGAGCACCACCGCGGCCGGATCGTGCTCGCCGTCGAGCCCGGTGCGCTCGCGCGTCACGAATGTGTCGACGCACCGCCGGTGACCGCGCGCCACGCGGTCGCGATCACCGCGGGCTTGCCGACGCACGTCGCCACCCGCGAGCTCGGCGTGATCCGCGAGCGCCTCGGGTTCGCGCCCGCGGAGTGCGAGGTCCGCGAGCTGCCGAACGGTCCCGCCAACGTCGTGATGCTGGAGGTCGAGCGCACGCCATCGCCCGGATTCGAGCTCCGCGAGCTGGTCACCGTGCACGGCGCCAAGGGACTGCGTGCCGAGACCGTGGCCACGCGTGCGTGCGACGAGCTCGCGTCCTACCTCTCCGCCGGCGTCCCGATTGGAACGCACCTCGCCGACCAGCTGTTGCTGCCACTCGCGGTGGCCGGTGGTGGGCGGTTCCGGTGTGCGCCGCTGTCGCGGCACGCGACCACCAACATCGACACCGTCCAGGCGTTTCTCGCTCTCCCGATTCGGGTGGTCCCCGATGGCGACGCCGTGATCGTCGAGCTGGGCTAGACTCCTCCGCATGCCAGGTGGTCGTTCGCCGCTGATCGCGCTCGGGGCTATCAATGCGGCGCTCGCCGTCGCAGCCGGTGCGTTTGCAGCGCACGGTTTGCGCTCGCGACTCGAAGCACGCGCGCTCGAGGTGTTCGAGACCGGCGCGCGCTATCACATGTATCACGCGCTCGCGATGGTCCTCGCCGGCGTGATCGCCGCGCGCGGCGTCACGGGTGCCGGCACGGCCGGCTGGATCTTCCAGGTCGGCATCGCGCTGTTCTCCGGTTCGCTGTACGCGCTCGCCGTCACCGACGTGAAGGTGCTCGGAGCGATCACGCCGATCGGTGGCGTCGCGTTTCTCGCCGGCTGGCTGTGGCTCGCGTGGTCCGCCTGGCGCGGCTGACGAGCGAGCCGGCACGACGCAGATCGTTTCAGATCGTCATGCGTTGGGAGCGTCGAACCCCAACTGCGAGGTGAAGCATGGCGACTCGAAGTTTTTTCCGCGCATCCTGCAACCCGACCTCGGTCGTGGTGTCTCTCTTGGTTCTGCTGGTCGGCTTCGTCGGCACCGCGTTCGGTGACGGACCGCTCCGGCAGCAGCAACGGCGACCACCACCGCCTCCCCAGACGGTCCGTCACGACACCAAGTTCGCCACGGTCCCGGGGAGCAAGCTCCTGATCCGCGCCGTCGAATACGACGGGTCGGTCAACGGCAAGCTCAAGGTGCAGATCCGGAACACCGGCAAGGCGACCCAGAAGTTCTCGGCGGCCGGTCTGTACTTCGTGCCCGAGGGTGACCCCGACTCGGCGCCGCAGCGCCTCGGGGCCGTCGGCCCGATGCAGATCGCGGCCAAGTCCAACACGACCAAGACCACCAAGGAGCTCTCGGTCGCTGCCGGCAAGACCGTGGAGGTGACGCTCGACGTGTTCTGCATCGATTCTCATCGCTCCGCACCGACGCCACGGAACTCGTTCCACGTCGGCAAGACCAAGATGCCCAAGGAGCTCACCACCACGATCGAGCACCGAGCAGATGACGAGGTGGCCGCAAAGCGCACTGCCGGCGAGGCGGCGCCCCGTCCCGCCGCGAAGTCCGCGATCCAGTCTCAGGTCTGGCGCTCGCGCGATGCCAAGTGGGTCAAGCTCGACGGCGAGGGCAAGCAAGAAGCCGGCAAGTAGACTTCGCGAGCGGGCGCCCAGCGGATCGGCAGACCGCGGAAGCGAAGTCGGGCAACGATGACTTCACGCGAAGTCGGCAACGACGCTCACAGGTTGAGGTAGGAGTCGTCGAACAGCTTCGCGTCGGGATCGTAACCGAGCACCTGCGCGAGCGTGTCGCACACCGTACCGCCGAGACCGAGCAACCCGGGCGCCACCAGGCGCTCCGGGCACCAGTTCGCGATGCCGTCGTCGAGCAGCCACCGCGCGTGGCTCAGGCACACGGCGCCACCGGTATTCCACCCGGCCTCGAACAGCATCCCGAGCGGAGGTAGCAGACCGCCGCGAGTCTGGATCGGGCCCGGCGGCGGTAACCTGTCCCACACGTTGACGAGCGTGCCGTCGTGGGTGTGCGACGTGCCGTCACCGCAGTAGTCGGCGCGCGCGAGCCGCGTGCAGGTCCAGTGCATGCTGACGAGATCGCCGTAGCCGGTGACCCACGGGCGGTAGCCCCAGCGATAGCACTTCGCGATCACGCCGGACGTGCAGCCGAAGGTGAACATCGTCGACGACGCGACGCGGTCGCCGTGCTCGTCGAACACCGCGCCGCCGAGCGGGATCGCGACATGCTTGTTGTCGTAGTCGGCGGGACACGCGGTCTCCCAGCTCTCGGTGTCCCACACCCACTGCTCGAGCGTGTACAGGTACGTGTGGCCGGTGCCGGTCGGATCGTAGCTCGAGCTCTCGGCCTCGATGTCGGCGATCCGGAACGTGACCTCGACGGTCACCGGCGGGTTCTGCGTGATGTCGCGCGCCTCGGCGATCAGCTGCGCGCCGATCAGATCCGTGCCGCGTTTCTCGACGGCGCCGAGGTAGGCGACCAGCTCGCCCTTGTCGACGTGCACGTCGGAGAGGGGTGCGCTGCCGAGCGTCGCTCCTGCGATGTCGAAGCCGAGCAACTTCATGCCCTGCATGTTGATGCCCTGCATGTTGATGCCCTGCATGTTGATGCCCTGCATGTTGATGCCTTGCATGTTGATGCCCGCCTGCTCGGTCGAGGATGTCCCGGGCTCGGGGACGTCCAGCGCACAACTCGTCAGGACGAACGCCAACGCCACCCATGACGATCGTTTGCTCATGCTCACCATCATCGCATCGTTCGTGCGTGAGGTCGGCCTGACTAACGTGAGGTTAACGCGAGGCTCGTCACGGTGCCGGTGTGGCACACACTCGTACTCCGATCAGGACGTTGCGCTGCGTCGGTTCGCCATGCTCCCGGTTCGCGCTTCGCGAGCTCAGCACCGCGTTGTACCAGCCGCCGCCACGTGCGATCGGTGCACCGGGCGTCTCGACGGAACGCGTCCACTCCCAGACGTTGCCCGCCATATCGTCGACGCCGAACGGGCTACGCGAACCGGGATGCGAACCGACCTCGTCGGGACCGAACGCGAGCGGCACGCGTCCGTACGTGGCGTCGATGTCGGCATCGTCGGGGGCGAGCGACGCGCCGCTCGGGAACGTACGGCCATCGGCGCCGCGCGCGGCCCGCTCCCACTCGTATTCGTCGCACAGTCGAGCGCCGGGTAAACGGCGGGTACGGTCGAGCCACGCGGTGTAGGCACGTGCATCCTCGAACGAGATCGCGGACACCGGGATCCGGCTCCAGTCCTGGTCGGCGCGGGTCGTGCGCCCCTCGTAGTGCAGGGGTTGTCCGAGCTCCGCCTTGTACGTACGCGTGGTTGGCGTCAGCGACAGCTGCCAGTGCCTCGGGCCGAGCTCGTCGAGCTCGAGCGACGACAGCGTGGTCACCGACCGCGGCGTGCGCCGCTTGCGCTCGTCGGCGGGCAGCTCGTCGAGAAACGCGATCCACTCGCCGAACGTGACCTCGTGGCGCCCGATCAGGTAGGCCTTCGTCGAGACCTCGTGCGCGGGTGGAGCATTGAGGAACCCGCGCCGGAGCGCCGTACTCGCCGTGCTTCCGAACAAGAATCTTCCTGGTGGAACGTAGATCATGTCGGGCGGGACCGCGCCGGTGGGAGGCAGGCCGACCGACAGCGACGAGGTCTCGCCACGCACGAGCAAGGCAGGAAGCCGGATCGGTGCGCGTCCCGGTGCCTCGAACGCGAACACGATCGAGCCGGGTGCGAGATCGAGCGACGGTAGCGGCGCGCGTCCGAGCGCGACGCGGCGACCATCGCGCTCGCTCCACACCTGGGTACCGGCCGGCGTGACGTGGAGCTGGACATGCGCCGGAGCCTCGAGCTGCGCGCGATGCCGGCCATCGTCGTACGCCGCGAGCCGCCCCGCGAGCTCCTCCGACAGATCCGTGTCGCGATCGCGATCCGCCAGTTCCAAGCGCTCCACCAAGAGATCGGCGAGCTGCCCGCGCAATTCGGTACGCGACGGGTCGAGCGAGAGCGCACTCTCGAGTCGGTTCGATGCCACCCGGTACTGGCTCGCTCCCTGCGACGTCAGGTTCTCGACGGCGTTCCAGGCCTGTTCGCCGGCGGTCCAGTCCGGCGCATCGAACAGGTGAAACGCCTTGGCGCGCGCGTCGTCGGCCTCGCGCGCGAGCCGGCGTGCTTCGGCGAGCGCGCTGGTGGCGGCACGCGTCTGGTCGGAGATCACGGACTCGAGCTCGCGCCGCGCGCGTGCACGGATCGTCAGGCCGATCGCGATCGCGATCGCCGCCAGCACCATCGCTCCTCCAACGATCGACGCGCGCCGTACCACGATCGCGCGCCGACCGGCCGCCAGGAACGCGTCCTGCGCCGGCGTCAGCGTCTCGCGATCGAGATCGAACGTCTTGGCCTCGGCGAGCTGCCGTCGTCGCCACAACAGATCGCGCGGCCGTCCCGCGCGGTCCCACGCGGTCGCCGCCTGTTCGAGGCGCATCCGCACCGCGCGATCTGCCGCGCCGCGCTGCCGCCATTCGCGCAGCGTCGACCAGCTGGTGAGCAGCGCCTCGTGTGCGATCTCGTAGGCTCCGTGCTGCGCGTCGTTGGCAACGACGATCCGGCCGCGAACCAGCACCTCCAGTGCGGCGCGCTCCGTGGTGCGCTCCGACCCGCTGGTGAGCAGCTCGTCCTCGGTGCGGCGCGCGCGCGTCCCCTCCGCCGTCACCAGCCGCATGAGCAGTCGCCGCCCGGCGTCGCGCTGGTCGGCATCGATCCCGGCGAGCAAGCGATCCGCGTGGCGCGTGAGCGCGCCTTCCACTCCTCCGAGCGCGTCGAGCGTGTCGTCGCGGATCACTCGCGCCTCGACGTCGCGCGCGTCCCACAGCTCGGCGAGCGTGAACTGGAGCAGCGGCAACCCACCGGGCGCGTGCTCGGTCTGCTCGACCAGGCGGTCGACGAGCTCCTCGGAATCGAACGTCACACCCTTGGCCGCGGCCGGTCGCACGATCGCCTCGCGGATGCGCTCGCCGGCCAGCGGTCGCAGGAAGTACAGCGCGCGTCCCATCTCGTCACCGAGGCCCGGCAGCATCGCGAGGCGCGACAGGAAGTCCGAGCGACCGGTCGCGAGCACGCGGACCGACGGTGCGCGGATCGCGAGCGCGGCGAGCGCCGATGCGACCACGCGCGCCTCGTCCGGATCCGACAACGTCAACAGCTCCTCGAGCTGATCGACGAACAGCAGGAGCTTCCGCGATTCGCCTGGATCGGCGTGCTGGCGCTGGCGGATCGCGCGGGCCACCGCTTCCGGCGTCTCGCGCAACAGGTCGGCGAGCTCGTCCTCGTCCGCACCGGACCACGCGGCGAGCGCTGCCGCGAGCGAACGGATCGGATGTCGCCCCGGGACCACGTCGACCCGCGACCAGCCATGCTCGACCATCCACGGCAACACGCCCGCGCGACACACCGACGACTTGCCGGTCCCCGAGTCGCCGCCGACGACCACCAGCGCCTCGGTCGAGATTCGATCGACGAGCTCGCGGATCTCGCCGCGGCGTCCGAAGAACAACGAGCCATGCGCCGCCTCGAAGCTGGCCAGGCCGCGATAGGGGTTGCCGTCGGGAACATCGTGGAGCGACGGCGGCGCCGCGCTGTCCTCGAGCGCGACCACGAGGGCATCGGCCGACGCGTAGCGCGCTCCCGCATCGCGCTCGACCAGCCGATCGACGATCGCCGCGAGGGCGGGCTCGACGTCCGGGGTGATCGAGGCGAGGCGCGGGACGTCGCGCTCCTGGATCACCTCGGCGAGCTCGGCCATCGGCACGCCGCGATGGGGTGCGTCTCCCGCCAGCAGCTCGTAGAGCACCACGCCGAGCGCGTACAGATCCGACCGGCGCGTCGCGGGATCGCCGCGCCACAGCTCGGGCGCCATGTACAGCGGCGTGCCGACGCCCCGCACGATCGCGGCATCCTCCGGGCTCTCCTCGGAGAGCGGCACGTGGCCCGGCGACGACACGGTGGCATCGACCGAGACGCCACCCGGTGCGTTCGCGCGCTCGCGCGGCGGTGTCGCGGCCGGCTCTGCGGTCGCGTCGAGCGTGCGCGCCAGACCGAAGTCGAGCAGCTTCGCGCGACCGTCGTCGGCGAGGATCGCGTTGGCCGGCTTGACGTCGCGGTGCAGGACGCCACTCCGGTGTGCCGCCGCGAGCCCGCGCGCGAGGTCGAGCGCGAGCGACAGCACCTGCTGCCACGGCACCGGACGATCGAGCTGGTCGAGCGGGCGCCCGCGGACATACTCCGACACCAGGTACGGGTGACCCGCGGTCTCCGCGACGCGATACACCGCGACGACGTTGGGGTGTTGCAGGCGCGCGATCGCCCTCGCCTCCTCGAAGAAGCGCTCGCGAGCGATCGGATCCTCGGCGGCGTGTACGAACTTGAGCGCGACCGGACGATTGAGCAGCGTGTCGTGCGCGAGGTAGACGTTGCCCATCGCGCCGCGACCGAGGAGTCGTACCAGGCGGTACTCCTCGAGCTCCTCGGGGGGCTCCCATGCCGGTTCCACCATCGATGCGCGATCAGCTTAGCCCGGGTCGCTGGACACCGGCGCCGCCGGCTCCGCGTCCGAGACCGACATCCACGTCTCGGCAGTGCCCTCGACGATTTGGATCGCGACCTTGGCCGGATGCGCGAGCGCGCCATCGGGAAACCGCAGCGCGTAGGGCACCGGCATGTCGCGGGTGTCGACCCACATCCCGCCGCGCGGCCGCGACACCTCGCCGGCCAGCGCCATCAGCTCGAATACCGCCGTCCAGTACTTCGCGGGGTGGGCATCGCGATCGATCGGCGGTGCCTTGCGGCGACGGGTCTCGAGCGTGCGGAGGGTGGCAGCCATGTCGTCGCCGCCGATCCCCGCGCGGAGGTGATACGCGAACGTCGCGAACGCGTGGTCGGCGATCGCGCCGACCGATGCGGGCGCGGCCGGCGCGCGAACCTTGTCTCCCCCTCGGTCGACCGAGGCGGCGCCCGCGCGGGTCACGGCGTCGAGCAAGAAGTCGGGCAGTGCCGCCCGCGACGCGTAGCGCACCTCACCCTTGCCTTCGAACTTGAGCTCGAGCGCGCGCTTGGCATCGAGCACGCGGGCGATCGCGACCACCGTCGACAGGCCCGGGATCCGCGACATCGCAGCGACGTTGCGCTCGTCCTCCACGAGCACGATCGCGCTGCCGTCGGCTCGCGGCCGCACGCGATCGATCTTGTGAACTCGGGCCCACACCCAGTTCAGCGTAGCATCCGTGCTAGGTCTTGTTCCGTGAGTCGCTACGACGAGCTGACCGCCAAGATCGACGGCTTCTTCGCCCGCGTCGAGGCGCGCCACGGCGACGACATGCAGTGCGGGAGTGGCTGCAGCGACTGCTGTCACGTCCGCCTGACGATCACCGCGGTCGAGGCGGCCGCGATCCGCGCGCACGTCGCCACGTGGCCACCCGAGCGCCGGCGCACCCTGGCCGAGGTCGGTGGCGACGACCGCTGTGCCGCGCTCGACGCGAGTGGGCGCTGCCGGATCTACCAGGCGCGCCCGGTCGTGTGTCGATCGCACGGCGCGCCGATCCGGATGCGTGCACCCGGATCGTTGCCGGTCGTCCAATCGTGCTTCCGTAACTTCACGCATGTCGAGCCCGATCCCGACTGCGTGCTCGACCAGGAGACGCTGTCGGCGCTGGTGCTCGCGGTCGATCGCGACGCGTCGGGAGGCGATCCCCGAGATCGCGTCGAGCTCGCGAGGCTGGTCGCCGAGCTTGCCGAGGTATAGAGTCCGTCGCCGATGGATACCGGTGTCCCCCTCGATCATCCGCGGTTCAAGTTCGTCGAGCCCGAGCTGTTCACGCGCAAGCTGGCAGCCGATTGCATGACCCACCGTTGCGCGATGGTGGATCCCGAGAAGCCCGACGGCGACCGCACCGAGAAGCTCGACGCATGTTGCCAGTACGGCTGCGATGTCGATCTCGCCGAGCGCGACAACATCCTCGCCCGCGCCGACGACATCCGTCCGCTCCTGCGCGACGAGGTCAAGCAGCTGCCGTGGTTCGACGAGGATCAGCTCGAAGAGGATCCCGATTACCCGTCGGGCGCGTGCGTGCGGACCAGCGTGTTCGAGGATGGGTGTCTGTTCCTCGCGCACGACCGCCGCGGCTGCGCGATCCACCGCTCCGCGATCGAACGCGGCTGGGACATGCGCGGCGTGAAGCCGGCGATCTGCCGGCTGTTCCCGGTGTCGTACTACGACGACTGGATCACCATCGCCGACGAGTACGAGGAGTACTCCTGCGCACATGTAGACGGTCCGACCCTCTATCGAATCACCCGAGATCTGTTCGGCGAGCTGTTCGGACCCGAGCTGGTGACCGCGCTCGACGACGCCGAACGCCGCGTGCTGGCAAGCGAGCCCCGCAAGTTGCCCGTGGTATCGGCTGGCTAACTCCGGCACGCGACTCGCTTCCGCACAAAACTCGCGACCGTTTCGCTTCCGGTCCCCACTTTCAGGACATGCGGGAACTCATCTATCTGTGCGCGTCTGTCTTATCTGTCACGGCGTGTAGCAGCAGTGACATCGACTCCAACGAGGAAGCGCGCCGTGCCTACCTCGGGCTCGACGAGTCGGTCGGCAAGTCGATCCAGCTCGGGTTCGACGGGTTCAACGCGGCCAGCAGCGCCAACATCGATCCACAGGCGACGGCCGGCACCGCCAACGGCACGATCACGATCACGGGGCAGGTCGATCAGGGCGCGTCTGCCAACAAGGGCATGCGTCTCCATGTCGGCATGGTCGGCTACGACGACGGGCCGTTCGTGATCGATGCGGACGGCAACACCATCGAGGTGACCTACGACACCTCCGACGTCGAAACGGAGCAACCGTTCCTGTCGATGATGCTCAAGAACATCCCGACCGGAACGCTCGACGGAACGCTGAGCGGGACCTACATCCTGAGCGGCGACATCGAGAGCGAAGCGACGCTCGACCTCGTGTTCGACGGGCAGCTCCAGGACGGTGGTGGCGGGTCGGTGATCCGCGTGTCGGGCAGCACGCACGTCACGGGCACGCTGACGACCGACGCGGGTGGCACGTTCGACGTCGACGTCACGCTCTGAGCTTTCCTGCTCGAAACCAACCCCGATCTTCTCTGACCTTTGCGCCTTTGCGTCCTTTGCGTTCGATCCTCCGGGGCCGATCGTGAATGGGATCATGATTGGCAAGTGCGGCAACTCCCGATCTGCCACTCACCGGTGAGGCACACGTGTGCCTGCAGATAAATTGAACGCAAAGGACGCAAAGGACGCAAAGGCAAGATCAGAGGTGGCTCTGACGTCGACGTGTCAGCGGATCGGCGCGTTCTCTTGCCGTAGCTCCTGGACCTTGCGGGCGTAGCCGCGCAGCTCCGGTTGCGGCTCGTCCTTGGTCCGCACGCGCACGATCGATCCCGGCGCCTCGACCACGCCCGCGGCCATCGTCCATCCCGGAGGCACCTGAGGGTCGCTCCAGAAGTACAGCCACCGTGCGTCGCGCGGTGCGAGGTTGACGCAGCCGTGGCTGCGCCGCGTCCCGAAGCTGTCGTGCCAGTACGCGGTGTGGAGGGCGAGGCCTTTCTCGGGACTGAAGAACTGCGTCCACGGAACGGTCGCGACCGAGTACGGATCTTCGCCGTTGAGCCCCTTCATGTCGGCCTCCGACTCCTTGAGCCACATCCGGTAGATCCCCGGATCGGTCGGCGTCTGCTTGCCGCCCGACGACACCATGGTCGCGTAGACCGCGAGGTCGCCCTCGTAGGCCACGAGGATCTGATCGTCGACGTCGATGTCGATCCAGCGTTCTCCGGGCTCGAGCAGCGCGGGTGGCGGTGCGGGCTGGAACACGCGCACGTCCGCCGCCGAGATCCATTCGTCGTCGCCGATCCGGTACGCGAGCGGCTTGTCCGTCTTGCCTCGGTGGGTCTCGAGGATCGGCACCACGGTGCGCGCGGTCAGCGTCCGCACCGGATAGCCGCCGACCGGTTTGGTCCGCGTGCTGGCCTGTCGCCAGCCGCGCACGCGCGGCCACACGAACGCGATCGGGATCGTGCGCCCGGTATCATCGCCGAGGCGCTGTCCCTCGAAGCTCGACGGGCGGTGCGGGCGGATCGAGCGATCGAGCACGTACTCGGGATCCTTGCGGCTGATCTTCCAGTAGGTCTTACCGTCGACGACGAGCTCGCCGTACTGGCGCACGTTGACCGAACCGACCAGCGGTCGGCCCTCGACGAGCTTCGGCTTCGGCGCGTCGTCGTCCGCGACATCGCGGGTCGACGTCACCGGGCCGCGACGTTTGCGCCGGTGGTGCTTCCGCTTCGGTTTCTCGAGCACGTAGGTCACCGAGTCCGGCACGGTGACCTTGCCGTAGACGCCGGGGACGACTTCGCCGCGATCGAGCCGCGGCACCTCGCGGCCGTGCGGCATCCGCTTGCTCGGTTTCACGTAGTCACCGCAGATCCAGCCGCGCGGCAGGATCTCGATCCACTTCTCGCGACAGCCCTGCGCCTCGCGCGTCCGGGTCCACCCGACGCGCGTGTCGACGGCGACCGTTCCGATCCGCTTGGCGCGGTTGCCGGGCTCGAGCCGCACGCCGGTCGTGCGACGCAGCTGCAGCGAACGCGTGCCTGCGGGAAACTCCGCGATCGCTTGCGGACTCGGTCCCGGCGGCGGCTCGATCGGTTCCGCGCCCGCGTCGTCGTCGAGCACGGGCCCCGGTTGCTGTTGCTCGGAGCGCTGCGTGTCGTTCCCACCGCACCCGATCACGAGCACGGCGAGGGCCACCGGTCCCGGTCCCCAGGCGCGCATTCGTTTCGGATAGCACAGCCGTGATACGTTCGCTTGGCATGAAGCTCGGGGAGATGTTGGTGCGCGACAACCGCCTCACCGAGGACAAGCTCGAGGCGGCGCTGCGCCATCAGGCGCGCGAGGGCGGGCGTCTGGGGACGATCCTGTTCGAGCACCACCTGATCGATCTCGAAGCGTTGACGGTGTATCTCGGACTCGAGCTCGGGATTCCGATCGCGACCGGCGCGATGCTCGAGCGAGCGAAACGTGCCGCCGTGCGCCTGTTGCAGCCGGCACAGGCGTTCAAGCACAAGGTCGTGCCACTCGTGGTCCAGGAGCGCCAGCTGATCGCCGCGATGGAGGATCCGCACGACTTCGCGACGCTCGAGGCGCTGACCCAGATCACCGGGTATCGCGTGCTGCCACGTGTCGCTCCCGAGGTCCGGATCTACTACTACATCGAGCGGTACTATGGCGTTCCTCGCCCGGTGCGGTTCGTCCGCTTCGGCGACTCGCCGCGCGGTGACGAGGCGGTTCACAGCGGGCTTCCCGCGCCTCCGCTTCCCGGTCTACCGCCGGCAACCTCGGCACCGGTCGCGGCTCCCGGCCCGAGCCCGCGGCTACGCAGCGCCGCCAAGCTGACCAAGGAGTTCGACGAGACCGAAGATCTCGAGCTCGATGCCTCGGATCTGATCGACACGCTCGATGCCGACGAGGAAGCCGCGGCCGAGGCGGCTCCGATCACCTCTCGGCCGCGCCATGCATCGATCCCTCCGCCGACGCAGAGCCCCGCGCCGGCACCGACTCCGATCGCACCCGACGTCGCGATGCGCGAGCTCGCCACCGCGACCGACCGCAACCGGATCGTCGAGCTCGTGCTCGGCGTGGCCGCGTCGCTATTCGATGCCGCGGCGGTGTTCACCGTGCGCGACAGCATGGCGTTCGGGTGGAAGGCGATCGGCGAGTTGCCCGGTCGTGCGAACGTCGAGCACCTGCTGATCCCGCTCGAGGCACCGTCGGTGCTGCAGAAGGCGCTCGCGAGCGACACGGGCGTGTTCCACGGCCACGTCACGCCCTCGACGGTCAACTCGTACTTCTACAAGGTGCTGCGCTGCGCGGAACCACCGCTGGTGACCACCGGCGTGATCGCGATCGGCAAGCGCGTGGTCAACGTCCTGTACGGACACGCGCAGGAGCTCGATGCGATCCAGATCGGAGTGCTGCAGCAGCTCTGCCACGCCGCCGCCGAGGCGTACGCCCGGTTGATCTCGTCGAAGAAGCGCGGCTGAGCTTCGCGAGCGCGAAGCGCTCGAAGCGCTCTAGGCTACATGCCGGTCTGGCCGTCGATCCACGCCCCGACCGCCTGCTTCTCGGTATCGCTCAGATAGTTCGTGCCCTGGTGCTGACCGGGAGTACCGTCGTCGATGTCCTTCGTGATCAGCTTGTTCGTCGTGCTGGGCTTCTGCTTGTAGAGCGGCTTGAGCAGGTCGTAGTTCTGGAGATTCGGATCCTGGGTGGCCCCGTGGCAGCCCGTGCAACGAGTCACGAGGGGAGCAACTTGCTGGTTGTAACTAGCCTTGTCGACGGCGCCGCCACCACCACCGTCCGTGGTCGTGTCGTCACCTCCGCCGATCGGCACCTCGCCGACGCTGCACGCGCCGACAGCAAACACCAGAATGGTGATGATCGTTCGGAACATGGAACCCCGTACTTCCATTTGTATCAAGGACTCCCATGCAAATGCTAGCGCACCTCGGTGCGCAACTCGCAGGTCAGACGGAAAGCGTGAAATTGCGGGCCGGTGCACGGCCGAGGGCTGGAGGCCAGCAGGAGTGACCCGACGATCGTGGCGAGTACGCACCCCAGGGAGAGGGCGAGTGTACCCAACGGTCCGGAGTGGCCCCGGGTTCGCAGGTACCACAATCCCCCCGAGATCGTCGGAAATCCGAGGATCGCGATCCACGTCACGAGCGGCGCGCTCGGCGGCATGAAGCCATTCCACACGGCCTCTCGCAGTTGATCGGGTGCGAGCACGAGCGCGATCGGGAGTGCGCTCGGCACCACACCGAGGATGCGAAATCGACCGAGCGAGGGTGCGAGTGCGAGTGCGAGTGCGGGGACGAGCCAGATCCACGCGAGCTCGGCGGCACCCGCGAACAGCCACGCGCTCCCGATCGCGAGATCGAAGATCGCGGCGGCCGCGAGGTACCGGCGCTCGCCGACCCACGGCGTGAAGCGTCCCGCGATCTGGATCGCGAGCCCGAACACCGCACCGAACACGAACAGCTCCGCGATCGTCCAGCGCAACGGCGCGTGCAACCACGGCGCGGGATGATCGCCCGCGATCACGCGCTCGATCGCGAACGTCACCACGGCCGCGATCCCGTAGCCGGCCGTCGCCGCGAGGAGTCCGAGTCTCCCGCGTTCGCGCGCCCGCAGTAGCCGGACGAGCAACACCACGGTCGCGAGGATCGCGAGCACGCACCCGGCGATCAGGGGCCACCGAGGGATCACGGTGTCGACCGCGACTGGCAACCACAACGCGTCGCCATCGTGCGCTGCCAGCGGCTCGACGATCATCGCGCGCGCCAGCTTGCCGAGATCGTCGACCGCTGCCGGCACCACGCGATCGGGGACGTCGAGATCGGTGTGGTACGCACGATCGATCAGCTCGCCGTCCTGCCCGCGATCGTAGAGATGGATCGCGCGTACGCCGCGACGAGTGAACGGTCCATGATCCGAGCGCTCGGCCTGCGGCCACCACCGGCTGACCACGCGGTGAGGCAGCGGAGCGCGGACGATCACGCCGGCGCGCTCGGCCGCGCGAGCCAGCCAGTCCATCTCGGCGTAGCCGATCCGCTCGCTCGCGCCGTTGAGGCTGAGCTCGCCCGATCCGCCGATCAGATCGAGCGCGACCGCGAGATCGATGTGACGACGCGCGCGCGCCGCCAGTGCCTCCGCGCCCACCAGCCCGATCTCCTCGTTGGCGGTGAACGCGATCATCACCGGTCGCGGTGGCGGATTCGCGACCAGGATGCGCGCGAGCTCGATCAACGCGCCGACCGCCGTGGCGTTGTCGACCGCCCCCGGGCTGCCGGCGACGCTGTCGTAGTGCGCCATGAACAGCAGATACTTCCCCGCGGGTCCGAACCGGTAGATCAGATCGGGATCGCTGGACACCACGCGATGCGCGCGCCGGTAGGTGGTCCCGAGCACGACGATGTCGGGTAGGTCGACCTCGCCGACCGGCATGCGCTCGACGGGCATCGGGATCGAGCCGGTGATGTAGTCGGCTGCCTTGCGAGACGCATCGGTATCGCCGACCCGTGGTCCCCACTGGCCGAGCGCGCGAACGTGCGACAGCACGCGTTCGACGTCGATTCCGGGCGCGCGCGCACGCACGTCGTCGTCGGGTGCGCACGCCGCGACCGCGACGATCACGGCGAGAGCGACCCGGATCATGGTCATGGTAAGGCGGCGAGCAACGCGGCGTTCTCGGTCGGCGTACCGACGGTGACACGCAGGCAGTCTCCGAGCGGCCCGGGGCCGAACGCGCGCACGCTGATCCCCCGGACGGCGAGCGCGTCGTAGATCCCACGCGCGTCGCCACACCGGATCAAGAGCAGATTCGCCGCGCTGTCGAACACCTCGAAGCCGCGACCCGCGAGCGCCTCGGCGAGTCGACCGCGCTCGGCGACGACCTCGGCCGCCCGCGCCGTACACCACGAGGCAGCATCGGCGACCAGGATCTCCGCGGCGCGCTGGTCGAGCGCGCTGACGTTGTACGGGGGACGCACGATGTCGAGCACGCCCGCGATCGCCGGCGCGCTGATCGTGAAGCCGACACGCAGGCCGGCCATGCCGAGCTTGGACAGCGTACGCATGACGACGAGGTTGGGATGCGCGGGGAGCGCACCGAGGTTGCTCACCCCGGAGTAGCCGACGTACGCCTCGTCGGAGACGATCACGGTGTCGCGAAACCGTGCGGCGAGCTCGCACGCGAAGTCGATGCGCCACAGCGTGCCGGTCGGGTTGTTGGGTAGCGCGAGGAACACCACCGTCGGTCGCGCGCGCTCGATCGCGGCGATCGTGGCCGACTCGTCGAGTTGCCAGCGTTCGTCGAGCGGCACCTCGACGGTGGGCAACCCGCGCGCGACGGCGGCGAGCCGGTAGTAGACGAAGGTCGGCGTCGGATACAGCAGCGGTCCGGGAAACGCGCACGCGAGGAGCGAGATCAGCTCGTCGGACCCGTTACCGAACACCAGCCGGTCGCCCGCGACGCCGAGCGAGCGCGCGACCGCGGCACGCAACTGCGACGCGCGCGGGTCGGGATAGCGTTCGAGCGCGACCTCGGATAGCGCGGCGGTCAGCTTCGAGCGCAGATCGGCCGGCAGGCCGTACGGCAACTCGTTGGCGTCGAGCTTGGCGACGAGGTTCGGCGGAACCGGCACGTGATACGCCGCCCGGCCGCGCAGCGGCTCGGACACCCGCGCCGCGAGCGGTCCCAGGTCGGTCGTCATTCGCGAGCTCCGCGCGAGGCCCGACGGGCAGGTGTGCTCGCACGAGGCGGTCGAGAACGGGTCGCGCCTCCGCTCAAGACTTGCCTCGCCGCAGGAGCGCCGAGCGCCCGTGGCCGTCGAGTCCCTCGGCGGCGGCGAGCGTCGCGATCGGCGCGGCGTGGGCGGCGGCCGCGGCGGCCGTGTACTCGATGATCGAGGTCTGCTTGATGAAGTCGCGCACGCCGAGCGGCGAGGCGTAGCGCGCGGCACCGCCGGTCGGGAGTACGTGGTTGCCGCCCGCGAGGTAATCGCCGGCGGCCTCGGACGAGTAGCGACCGACGAAGATCGCCCCCGAGGTCGTGCAGCGCGCCACGACGCTGCGGGCATCGGCGATCTGGAGCTCGAGGTGCTCTGGCGCGAACGCGTTGGCGTAGTCGATCGCCGCATCGATCGACTCGACGATCACCGCCGCCCCGTGGTGCTCGATCGCGTGGCTGGCGATCTCGCGGCGGGGGAGATCGGACAACTGACGTGCGAGCGCGGCATCGACCGCTGCGGCCAGCTTCTCGGAGGTGGTCACCAGCACGGCCATCGCTTCGCGATCGTGCTCCGCCTGCGCGATCAGATCCGCCGCGACCCATTCGGGAGCCGCGGTGTCGTCGGCGACGATCAGCACCTCGGAGGGGCCGGCGATCGAATCGATGTCGACCTCGCCGTAGACCTGCCGCTTGGCCGAGGCGACCCACGCGTTCCCCGGTCCGACGATCTTGTCGACCTTCGGCACGGTCTGCGTGCCGAACGCGAGCGCGCCGACCGCCTGCGCACCGCCGAGCTCGAACATCCGATCGACTCCGGCGAGGCGTGCCGCGAGCGCTGCCTCCGGCGACACGCCGGGCGACACCATCACGACCTCGCGAACCCCGGCGACCTTGGCCGGGATCGCCGTCATCAACACGCTCGACGGATAGCGCGCGGTGCCACCCGGCACGTAGAGGCCGACCCGCGCGAGTGGCGTGCCGCGAAGCTCGAGCCGCACGCCGTCGAGCGTGACGTCGACGGGATCCGCGTAGTGCGTGCAGGCCTCGTGGAAGGCGCGGATCCGCTGGGCCGCGAGGGTGAGCGCGTCGCGCACCGCCGGGGCGACCTGGGCCGCGAGCTCGTCGCGCCGCGCGTCGTCGACCTCGTACGAGCCATCTGTCGGCTCGCGCTGGTCGAACTGCCGGGTGTACTCCTCGACCGCCTCGTCGCGGCGCACGCGGATGTCGTCGAGCATCGCCGCGACGCGGGCATCGACATCGCCCGCCATCCGTGTCGATCGATCGAGAAGAGCGGCGGCCTCGACGCTACCGGCGCGCAGGACGTTCAACATCGCCGTTCACCTTCGTTTGTGGTGCTTCTTCTTCTTGGTCTTCTTGGTCTTCTCGGGCTGGTCTTCGTCGGGCTCGTCGCCGTCATCACCGGAGTCGACCTTGCGTTCCTTCGGGATCTTGACCTTCTTCGGGTCGTACTTGTCGATGTCCGGCTTCGGGTTGTCGGAGTCGTACTTCTCCTTGGGCTCGGTCTTCGGCTTGGACTCCGGTCCCGCGGGAAGCGGCCCCTCGAGCGAGCCGCCCGGCAGTTGCGACGGATAGCGATCGCCGTAGCTCTCGACGACCGACGCCGGCACGTCCTCGCGCCCCTGGCCGCCAACCTTGATCACGTACTTGCCCGACGGCCACATCACCCACTTCTCGCTCGGACCCGTGATCGCGAGCGCACGCACACCCTCGAGCTTCTTTTCGTCGACCTTGTAGCCCTTCTCGGCCGCAAGACGGCGTACGAGCCGCACGGTCTCGCGCACCACGCCCTCCGGACGTTGATAGCGTGTGACCGTCACGTTGACGAGGTCTTTGTCGTCGATGTGTCCGACTTTCTCCGAGCGCGCGGTGATGTAGCTCGCGCTGTACGCCTCGCCTTTGTTTCCGTCGACCCACACCTCGATATCGAGGAGCGGTCCCTGGAACCGTCGAAACTTCCACGAGCCCAGATCTCCCTCGACGACGAGGCGCTTGGGAACCGGTGGATGACCTCCGCACGCGGCCACGATCGCGACGGGCGCAAACCACGTCATCGCGATCACGACGAGGAGCAACCGACGCATCGACGGTATCGTAGCGCGATCCAACGTTGACAGAGCGCGCACATCGTCGAATAGTCCCCGCCGTCATGGCTAGCTATCTGTTTTCGTCTGAATCGGTCACCGAAGGACATCCCGACAAGCTGTGCGATCAGGTGTCGGATGCCGTCCTCGATGCCTGCCTCGAGGTCGATCCCAACAGCCGCGTCGCGTGCGAAACCGTCACCAAGACGGGGTTCGTGATGCTGGCGGGCGAGATCACGACCCAAGCCACTCTCGACTTCCAGAAGATCGTGCGCAACACGGTCCGCGAGATCGGGTTCACCAGCTCCGAGATGGGGTTCGACGCGGACACGTGCGCCGTGCTGCTCTCGGTCGAGCAGCAGTCGCCCGACATCGCTCAGGGTGTCGACCGCGGTGATCCCACCAAGCAGGGCGCCGGCGATCAGGGCCTGATGTTCGGCTACGCCTGCGACGAGACCGACGCGCTGATGCCGCTGCCGATCCAGATGGCGCACCAGCTCGCGCTCCGCCTCGCGCAGGTCCGCAAGACCCGCCACAAGGGCGTCGACTGGCTCCGCCCCGACGGCAAGACCCAGGTCTCGATCCGCTACGAGGACGGCGAGGTCAAGGGCGTCGACGCGATCGTGGTGTCGACCCAGCACGACGACGACGTCAAGTCGAAGACGATCGAAGAGGCGATCCGCGAGTACGTGATCAAGCCGATCGTCCCCTCGCAGTACGTGACCAACAAGACGAAGATCCACGTCAACCCGACGGGGCGCTTCGTGATCGGTGGCCCGCAGGGCGATGCCGGCCTCACCGGCCGCAAGATCATCGTCGACACCTACGGCGGCTACGCCCGCCACGGCGGCGGCGCGTTCTCGGGCAAGGATCCGAGCAAGGTCGACCGTTCGGCGGCCTACTACGCGCGCTACATCGCGAAGCACGTCGTCGCGGCCGGTCTGGCGCGGCGCTGCGAGGTCCAGTTCGCGTACGCCATCGGCGTCGCCGAGCCGGTCTCGATGCTGGTCGACACGTTCGGCACCGGCACGATCTCCGACGAGAAGATCACCAAGGCCGTGCTCGCGACGTTCGACGCGCGCCCCGGCATGCTGATCAAGGAGCTCGACCTCCGCCGGCCGATCTATCGCAAGACCGCCGCGTACGGTCACTTCGGTCGCGAGGAGACCGAGTTCACGTGGGAGCACACCCCGCTGGTCGAGAAGCTCAAGGACCGCGCCCACAGCGGCAACGGCGTCCACAAGAACGGCCACGCGAAGAGCGCCACGAAGAACGGGACGGCCAAGGCCGCGCCCGCGAAGAAGTCCAAGAAGGGCGGCAAGTCGAAGTCGTCGTCGGCGCGCGCGAACTAGCGCCGCTTCGGGCGATCGATCGACCGCGACTCCCAGGCGCCTCGATGCCCTGGGAGTCAGCCTGTCATCCCCGGCTATCAATCCGGGGAATGCGACCTTCTGATTTCAGGCACTTGAGCCGGCATTCGGCCTGCAAGTGCCGGTGGGCATGCCCACCTTCGTCACGTTCTACGCCTACGCCTTCGAGGGTGCGCCGAGTGCGTACGACGAAGCTCCGCGCGGCTGGTTCGAGGCACCGGCGGTCGATCATCTGATGACCACGCGATCGCGCACGGCACTCGGGCGCGCGAGCGACGACACGATCCAGATCTATCGCTGTCACGGCGCGCTCGACGATCGCGAGGTCCTCTGCGACGGTGCACAGCTCCTCTACGAGGGGTCCGCGGGCGACAGCCTGTGGTGGTTCACGATGTACTGCGCGCGCAGCGTGCAGTCGGCGTGGAAGGCGCCCGTGCTCGTGCGCGAGTACCTGATGACGGGAAGCCCGTCGCTGCGCGAGGTCGCGCACAAGTGCGCCTGGGCCGCCTCCTCCGAGCTCACCGGCACCGCACGCCTGGCGGCGCGGGTCGCGATGTACGCGGCCTCCGACGAGCGTCCGCTGCTCGCCGCGCGGGAAGCGTGCCGGCTCGCGGGGCAGATCGCCGGTGGGCGACTACCCGCCGTTGCGGCGCTGCAGGAACGCGCGCTCGCGTCGGCGCTGCTCGGGCTCACCGCCGCGTATCGGGCGCGGCTCGCGACCGAAGCGCCGCTCGAATCGCAGATCACGGACGACGAAGCGACGATCGACGACGTGCCGGATCGGCTGTCGCCGACGTACCTGTACGCCGGCTAGCGTCCCGCGTCCCGCGTCCCGCGTCCCGCGGTCCCGCGTCCCGCCTTCCCGCCTTCCCGCCTTCCCGCCTTCCCGCCTTCCCAGCTTCCCGCTTCCACGCTTCCTCCTCACGCTTCCTCCTCACGCTTCCTCCTCACGCTTCCTCCTCACGCTTCCTCCTCACGCTTCCTCCTCACGCTTCCTCCTCACGCTTCCTCCTCACGCTTCCTTCCTCTCTCACGCTTCCTCCTCACGCTCGAGAGAACGCGCGCACGCTTTGCTGCGCCAGGCGAGGTCCCCTCGGCGTCTGCCGAATCACGGCCGGCGCACGCGCGGGCGTTGCTAGGTCCTTGCAGACGAGGACCCGTCGACGTAGACACAGCCGCCTCGAGGACCCCGCCCGGCTTGCCCGCGTTGACGAGCTCGCGAGCGTTGCCACGTGCTCGTGCTCGTGCTCGTCCTCGTGCCTCGTGCTTCGTGTCACCCCCGCCTTGCGCAACTCGATGTCGAGCGTCGCTGGACCTGGCAGCGGGCGTTCAATCCCGTCAGGCGCCTTCGGGTACAGCCGGCTCTCGAGCTCGTCGTCGCTGAGCGCCGTCACCGCCGCCCAGTCGAGATGCGCGGCGGTCGCGCGTGCGATCGTGTCGCTCACGGTCGCCAGCGCAACGCCGAGCGCACGCTTGATCTGACGGTAGCTGCATCGCAGCTCCCACCTGTGTCGAAGAACCTCTCGTGTCCTGCGCATGGACAGTCGCTCCGCAGCCATCGGGCCTCCTAAGGGAGGCGCCGGGTGATCGAAGGCATTGACGCCATACCAGCTTTCCTCAAGTGATAGGACATGCCCAACCCTAACGCAGACGCGATAGCCGAGAGACTAGCGCAATACGCCACAGACGAATTCCAAGAGTGCGTGGACCGCGAGGAGATCAGGCGGTTTGTCCATGATCTGTTTTGGGGAGAACGAAACTACGGGAAAGCGTTGACGAATCGCATTGTGACTACAGACGAGGTTGCGATGGTTATCGCAGACCGTTTCCATACTTGGATGGTCGTCCGCTTGAAGAGGGACCGCATCGGGCGCACCGACACAGAAAGGCTGAAACAACTGGAGGCCTCGCTCGAAGTCATCATATCTGGTGGGATCTGATCCGGGGGCAGGCTGCGGGTGACCTGACCCCGAAGAAACTAGACCACCGGATGCGTCCGATCTTGACTACCCGGAGACGGACCATGCCCCGCAAGAGCCAATTCACCGACGAGCAAATCCTCCGCGCGCCACGCGAGATCGACAAAGGCGTCAAGACCACGGACATGTGCCGGCGCCTCGGGATCACGGAGTAGACCATCTACGCTGGCGCCAGGAGTTCGGCGGCATGGACGTTCACGAGGCCAAGCGGCTGCGCGCTCGAGGACGAGAACGCCAAGCTCAAGAAGCTACTGGCGGACCAGATGCTCGACAACGCCGCGCTCAAGGCGGTGCTCGGAAAAAACGGTGAAGCCCGCGTCCAAGCGCCGCGTCGTGGGCTACCTGCAGCAGGCGTTCGGGTTCGGCGAGCGTCGTGCGTGCCGCGGCGTCGGCTTGTGCCGTGCGACGGCACGCTACGTCGGGACGTCGCCGATCCGCCGAGCCTGGTGAAGGACCTGCTCAAGCTCGTCGCCGACAAGCCGCAGCAGGTGAAGACGCAGCCGAAGATCGTCGAGCTCGTCGACAAGCTCCTCGACGAGCACATCTACTCGGAGATCGCAGACGTGCTCAACGCGCAAGGATTCCGTCCGGGTGGATCAGCTCGACGCGGAAAGAGTGACGCGCGCTTCACCGCTTTGCGAGTCGGGTATCTCGTCCACACGTACGGGCTGCGCTCTCGCTACGATCGCCTTCGAGATCGGGGCATGCTGACGAAGGAAGAGATCACCACCCGACTCGACATCCACGAGCAAACGCTTCTCCGATGGGCCGATCACGGCATCGTCAAGCGACACGCGTACAACGCGCACGCATACTTGTACGAGGCGCCAGGGCCGAATCCCCCGATCAAACAGTGCAGCCGATGGAACCGGCTCGCAGACCGAGCCAAGAACACCCAAACGAAGAGGGCGTCAAAACCCTCGCATCCGATCACAGGAGGTGCAGTGTGAAGACACTTGGTTCTGAAAGATGCACAGGCCGGTGCCGTCCCACAGCAGCACCTTGCACAGCCTCCGCGACCGATTCACGAACAGGAACAACTCGCCGCTGAGCGGATCGCGGCCGAGACCGGTTTGCACCAGGCCGTACAGACCGTCGTAGCCCTTGCGCAGATCGACGGGCGCGGGAAACGCGAACACGCGCACCGCGCGTGTCGTCCCGATGATCACGACAGCCCCCGCAGGATCGCGATCGCGTCGGCGATCGCGACGCACTCGATGCGCAGCCCGTCGGCAACACCAGCGTGACGGTCCCAACCGGCGGCGCATCGATCACGTCGACCGGTCGCATCGCGAGGCCAGGCGTCGCCGTGATCTGCGGCGCTGCCCACCGTCGCAGTGTCTCGGCGGAGACGCCGATCTCCCGCGCGAGATCGCACCACCACACGCCACGCTCGCGCTGCACCAGCACCCACGCGGTGATCCGGCGTCGCAGCGGTGCAGAGAACCGGAATCCCGGACGGCTGCGCTTCAGCCGCGAGACGCGGCGTCGCAGTTCTCGAGCCTCGCGATCCTGCATCGGACCGCGCAGCTCAGCACGCTTCGCGACTCACGTCAGGACGCGCCCGCCAACAAAGTGCCGCCATGCGAGGTTCAGAGTTCGCGCAGCCGTTGGTGAAGCGATCGGATAACAAGAAGTTGCGTGGCGGCGGGCGAGATCAACAAATGTTGGAATCCGGAGGCAGTGGCACTTGTTGTGCGAAGCGATGGAAGCTCTCGACTTGCCCTTGCCCGAACGACCGGTGGACGCGGATCTCTCGCGCTCGTCCTCGTCCTCGTGCTTCGCGCCTCGTGCTCGGACCTCGGGCCTCGTGCTCGTGCTCGTGCGAATTGGTCGTGCGAATTGGATGTGCGATTTGGATGTGCGGGGTGCACGCGTCGAATGGTGGGTTTCGTGACATGGTTGGGAGATGCGCGGTCTGGGGATGCTGCTGCTGCTCGTGGCGAGCACGGCGTTCGCCGATCGGGCGCGCGTGGTCGCTGACCGACCCGAGCGCAGCGGTCGCGTGCTGGTGCCGGACGCGGGTGTGCGCGGATGGCGCGCGCTGCGCGACCGCGAGACCGGTGCCGTGGCGCAGCTGTGGGGTGGTTCGATCGCGGCTGTCGGTGCGGTCGGCGATCCGGCGATCGCGGCGCGGGCGGCCCGCGCGTTCGTCGCGGCGCATCTCGACGTGCTGGCACCCGGTGCATCGATCGACGACTTCGCGATCTCCGCGAATCGGCGCGACGGTGCGCTGCGAACGGTGACGTTTCGCCAGACCTGGCGCGGGCTGCGCGTGGTCGGCGGTGGCGTGTATGTCGTGTTCGGTCACGACCGGCTGTTCGCGGCGGGATCGACGGCCTTGCCCGAGCCGTCGGTGAAGCTGCCCGGCATGAGGCGAGCGACGCGCGCACGTCTCGATCGCGCGCGCGCGTGGTTTCCCGGGGTGACGATGGCATCGACCGGCGAGCGCGTCGTGCTGCCGATCGTGCATGGAGCGAACGACATCGAGTACCAAATCGCCGACGCGGTCGATGCGCGAGCAGCGAGCGGCGAGCGCTGGACGGTGTACGTCGCTCCCGACGGTGCGCCGCTGGCGCGCGACCTCGAGACGGCGCGGGCGACCGGCACGCTGCGGTTCGATGTTCCCGAGCGCCGGCCGGGCGGCACGCGTCTGTCGATGCCGGCGGCCAGTGTCGGGATCGCGGCGAACGGCAGTGCGGAGACGACCGGGAGCGATGGCAGCTTCTCGTGGAACGGCAACCAGCCGGCCACCGTGGTGCCGTCGGTCGTCGGGACATTCGTGCAGGTGACCGACGCGGCGGGGTCGCCGGCGACGGCGTCGCTGACTGCACAGCCGGGCGGCAACGTCGACTGGAGCCTGGCGAGCGACGAGCACGGCGATGCGCAGCTGACGGCGTTCGTGTACGCCTCGATCGCGAAGGCGCGCGCGCGGCAGATCGCACCGGGGTTGGCGTGGCTCGACCAGCCGATCGCCGTGTCCGTCGACGAGGTCGGCGCGTGCAACGCGTTCTCGAGCGGCGACGACCTGCACTTCTTCGCCGCCGGCGACGACTGCGAGAACACCGCGCGTGTCACCGACATCGTGCTCCACGAGTTCGGGCACTCGCTGCACTTCCAGTCGATCATTCCGGATGCCGGCGCCTACGACCTGTCGCTGTCGGAGGGCATGTCCGATTTCTTCGCCGCCAACATCACCGGCGATCCCGGCATCGGTCGCGGCCTCCACTTCGACGACGTCGCCGTACGCGACCTCGATCCGGTCGGGTTCGAGCGTCGCTATCCCGAGGACCTCGGTGGAGACACCCACATCGCCGGGCTGATCGTCGGCGGCGCGCTGTGGGATCTGCGCACGCGTCTGGTCGCCGAGCTCGGCGATGCGGCGGGGATCGCCGCGGTCGAGGCGATCTATCTCGGGATCTTGCGGCGCGCACCCGACATCCCCGGCAGCTACCTCGCGGCGCTGATCGCGGATGACGACGATGGCGACCTCGGCAACGGCACGCCGCACCAGTGCGCGATCGAACGCGCGTTCGCGCCGCATGCGCTGGTGCCCGGGGTCGAGGTCACGCAGATCGACCTGCCGGCCGTCGACGGCCGCGACATCTCGCTCGCCGTGACACCGCCCGTCGACGGCACGTGCGCGCTGCCACGGGTGACCTCCGTCGACCTCGAGTGGCAGCTCGACGACCAGATCCAGACCATCGTGATGACGGCGAACGGTGACACCTGGTCGGCGGCGATCCCGCCGCAACCGGACGGCACGGTCGTCACCTATCGCGTGATCGCGCATCTCGACGACGGCACCGAGATCGTGCGGCCCGACAACCCGGCCGACCCGCGCTACCAGCTGTTCGTCGGCGCCGCGACGCCGATCTTCTGCGAGCGCTTCGATGCCGACCCCGGCTGGATGCAGGCGGGTGCCGGCACCTGGGAGTGGGCATCGCCGCGCGGCATCGCCGGCGATCCGCCGATGCCGTTCACCGGGACGGCCGTGCTCGGCACCGACCTCGGCAGCGACCCGTTCTCGAGCGGTCGCTATCCCGCCGGCTCGACGTCGATCGCGACGCCCACGATCGACGCCTCCGCGTTCGGCCGCGTCCACCTCCAGTTCCGGCGCTGGCTCGCGATCGAGGACGGCGCGCACGATGTCGCGGCGGTGTCGATCGCCGGCTCCGATCCGCTGTGGACCAACGCGACCGGCGTCGATCACCGCGATCGCGAGTGGCGGTTCGTCGATCTCGAGCTGCCCCCCGGCACGTTCTCGCTCGAGTGGTCGATCGCCGCCGACGACGATGGCGTCGAGCTCGGCGGCTGGAGCCTCGACGATGTCTGCGTGGTCGGCCTCGACGGGCCCGACCCGTGCCCCGACTGTGCGCCGTTCGACGATCCGGCCGGGTGTTGTTCTACCGGTGGCGGTGGCGGCGACGCCCGCGGTGCGCTGGTGCTCGGCCTCGGCGTGCTCGTCGGGATCCGGCGCCGCCGGCGTTCACCGGCTCCCGAGCGCGACCTGTAGCCCGAGCGTGTAGCTCGAGCTCACCGCGTTGGTGTACGACGGCGTCGAGACCGGCATCGGGATCTCCATCGGTTTCGGCGACCCGCTCCACAAATAGCAGCCGAACGTCCACGAGAAGTAGCCGTCGATGCTGGCCACCGTGTCGCGCACGCGCACCTGTCCGAGCCGCACGCCGATGTCGATCCGCGCGAAGTCGACGCCGCGAACCGTCGGCGGCCGCACACCGTCGACCGCGTCCGGCATCAGCCATCGCACGCCGGCGCCGAACCCCACGCGAAACCGGCGACCGCGGGGTGCGTAGCGGAACATCAGGTCGAGTTTGTCTTCCTCGTAGGTGGTGAGATCGTGATCCGGTCGAGCCAGCGTGTCGAACGAGAGGCCGAACCCCCAGTCGCGACCGGGGAGCAGGAGCTCTCCGGCGAGGCCGACCTCCCCCACCGCCGTGGGGTGCGCCGTGTTCGAGACCGTCCCGGCCTCGAGGCCCCCACCGACGTGAACCTCGAGCCGGGCGTCGGCACGAGCGAGCGAGGGGAGCAGCAGCAGCCAGACCAGTAGCGCGATCGCGAGACGCATCCCTCTGGGTCAGGGCAACGTGCGCGCCACCAGGAACCCTGCTGGTTCGCGCGGTTACGAGCCGCGGGTTCGGCGTGCCGTGGCGATGCGCGACATCGATGTCGTGCGCCTAGTCGTCGTCGCGATCGCCGTGCGCCGCCGCGAGCCGCTGCTCGAGCAGCTCGCCGTGCGGATCGGTCTCGGCACGGATGCCGTAGTAGACCTTGGGGCCGCGCGGCGACTCGTAGATGGTGAGCCGGAGATCGAACGGCTCGGGGCCGGTGACCTCGTCGATCGAGTACGCCGAGGTGACCTTGGTCTTGGTCTCGGGTAGGTCGAACTTGATCTCGTCACCGGTCGCCGAGAACTGGAACAGCTCGAACGTGCCCTTGAACAGCGTGCGGTCCTGATACACGCCGCCACCCATGCTCGGGACGAACCGGTAGACGTGCAGGCGCTCGCGATCGGTCTGCGGCATGCGATCGATCCAGTTGCGATCGATCAGCAGGTTCTTCGCCTGGCTGCTGGAGACGTGGGTCTCGTCGCTACTCCTCGAGGATCGCGAACACGCGACCATGCCATCGACGAGCAGTGCGGCGGCCGCGAACGTGAGGGCGAGCTTCATCCCCGGGGCGAGCTTCATGCTCGCACTGTAGCGTGGTTTCTCGGCTCAGGCTGCGGGGCTTGCGACGCTGGACAGGATCCGGAGCGCCCCGTCGGCCCCTCTCCGCATCTCGCGATCGCGCGCCTCGGGCGAGCCGCCGACCGCGCATACGAGAAGCTCGCTGCCGTCGACCGTCACCTTCATCATCTGGACGTCCCACTTGTGCCCGCTGCCGAGCAGCGTGCCGTCGAACGACTGGATGCGTGGCCCCACGAGCACCATCCTCGCCGCCACCTCGTCGCACGCGAACGTGTCCCCCGACGAGGCGAGCGGCAAGCCATCCCCATCCGCCACCACCATCGCTTCGATCCGTCCCGTCTCGCAGCAGGCATCGAGCTGGTACTCGAGCGCCTGCGTGGCGGTCTCGGCGCGCCGGTGCCGCCGTTCGAATCCACCCTTGCTGCTCGTGCCGCTCTTGCCGCTCTTGCCGCTGTGGCTTGCGATTCGCCATGAAAACAATCGTCCCGTGGCCGCGTGACGCCGGGCAAGTTTTGGTCGGCGGTCGGGCATACTCCGCGTGTTGTCGTGTCTCTCCACTTGCGCGCTCGCGCTCGCCGTCGTCACCGCGACCGCGTGCGGGGCTCGCCCGAAGGCTCCGCTCATGTCGTCTTCCACCTGGCCCGCCCTCGATGAAACTCTGCTCGCGGATGCCGCGGCGACCTACAACTTCCGGCTCGGCCTGCCGGTCCCGCTGAAGATCACCGAGGACGGCACCGTGCTGTTCCGCCGCACTCCCACGCGGTCGTTCGCCTCGGATCTCTACCAGCTCACTCCCGACGGCACCCTGACCACGCTGGCCACCGTCGACGAGCTGATCGGGCACACGGAAGAGAAGCTGTCCGCTGCCGAGAAGGCCCGCCGCGAACGTTCGCGCACCGCGACGCGTGGCGTGGTCGACATCGACGTCACCGACGACGGCGCCACCGTGCTGGTCCCGCTCGGCGGCAAGTTCCACGTCATCGATCGCGCGACGCGCAAGCGGCAGATCGTCGATCCCGACGGACCGGCCTACGACCCGCACCTGTCCCCCGACGGCAAGCGCATCGCGTTCGTGCGCGACGGCGATCTCTGGATCGTCGCCCTCGGCGGGTTGCCGCGTCGGCTGACCAAGCACCCCGAGGGCTTCGAGTACGGCGTCGCCGAGTTCGCGGCGCAGGAGGAGCTCGGCCGGCGGCGCGGGTTCTGGTGGTCGCCCGACAGCAAGCACGTCGTGTTCCAGCGCACCGACGCGCGCGGCGTCGACACGATCTACGTCTCCGACCCGCGACACCCCGAGGTCAAACCGACGCCGTTCAAGTACCCGCGGGCCGGCACCGCCAACGCGATCGTCGACCTCGGCATCATCGACGCCGGCGGCGGGCAGCCGCGTTGGCTGACCTGGGACCTCGCATCGCATCCGTACCTGGTCGACGTCCACTGGAAGCACGGACCGCTCGCGGCGCTCGTCCTCGATCGCGATCAGACCGATGCCCGTTTGCTCGCGTTCGATCCCGCCACGGGCAAGTCGACCGAGCTCCTCGCCGAGCACGACGACGCCTGGCTCAACGTCGACGTCGGCGCACCGCGCTGGCTCGAGGACGGCTCGGGCTTCTTGTGGATGACCGAGCGCACCGGCGAGTGGACGCTCGAGCTGCACGCGACGTCCGATACCAAGGCGCCACCGCGCCGGTTCGAGACGCCACCGGGCCTGCGCAAGCTGGTCGGTGTCGAACCGGACGCCGCGGTGGTCGAGGCGTCGCCCGATCCGACACGGCAGGATGTCTATCGCGTGCCGTTCGACGGCTCCGCACCCGTGCGGCTGTCCGACGGCGAGGGCTTCGCGCACGGTGCGGCGCGCGGTGGCAGCGTCGTGATCACGGCCGAGCTCGCCGCCGGCGGGCGCACCGCGTACGTCGTGTCCGCGAAGGGCCGCCACACGCTGCCGTCGGTCGCCGAGACTCCCTCGCTGATCCCGACGACCAAGCTCGAAACCGTGGAGCTGGCGGGGCGAACGCATCACGTCGCGATCACCCGGCCGCACTCGTTCGATCCCCACAAGCGCTACCCCGTCCTGCTCAAGGTCTACGGCGGCCCGCACGCGACGGTGGTGACCTCGGCGCGCGATGCCTACGTGATGGATCAGTGGTACGCCGATGCCGGCTTCATCGTCGTGCGCAGCGACAACCGGGGCACGCCGTATCGCGGCCGCGCGTGGGAGCGCGCGATCCTCAGGGATCTGATCACGGTGCCGATGGAGGATCAGGTCGGCGCCCTGCAGGCGCTCGGCGCGCGCTACCCCGAGCTCGACATGTCGCGGGTCGGCATCTTCGGGTGGTCGTTCGGTGGCTACATGGCGGCGATGGGCGTGCTGCTCCGACCCGACGTGTTTCGCGCCGCGGTCGCGGGTGCGCCGGTCACCGACTGGGCGCTCTACGACACCGCGTACACCGAGCGCTACATGAAGACGCCGCAGGACAACCCCGACGGCTACAAGTCGACGAGCGCGCTCACCCACGCGGCCGAGCTGACGCGCCCCCTGTTGATCATCCACGGCATCACCGACGACAACGTCCACTTCGCGCACACGCTCGCGCTGATCGAGGACCTCTACGTCGCCGGCAAGACCGCCGAGGTCGTCACGCTGTCGGCGACCCACATGGTGCCCGACCCCAAGCTCAACCTCGCGCGCGAGTTGGTCCAGGTGCGGTTCTTCCGCAACCACCTCGGCCCGCCTCCGTGACCGTACCGATTCTTCATCGCGACGATCGCTGCGTCGCCGTCGACAAGCCCGCCAACGTCGCCACGCATCGCGGCTGGGCAGACGACGACGACCCGCTGCTCCAGCAGGTGCGCGATGCCGTGAACGCGTACGTGTATCCGATCCATCGGCTCGATCGCGGTGCCTCCGGCATCGTGTTGTTCGCGCTCGATCGCGAGGCCGCGGCGGCGCTATCGCGCGCGTGGGACACCGCCGACAAGCGCTACCTCGCGATCACGCGCGGCCATCCCGAGAACGGCACGATCGATCACCCGATCCCGAAGGCTCCCGGTGAAGCGCGCGTACCCGCGGTCACGGACATTCGATGTCTCGAGACGTTCGGTCGCTACGCACTGGTCGAGGCGCGACCGAAGACCGGACGGCTTCACCAGATCCGGCGCCACCTCAAACACGTGTCGTGTCCGTTGATCGGCGACGTGCGCTACGGCAAGGGCGAACACAACCGACTGTTTCGCGAGCGCTACGACCTCCACCGCCTCGCCCTGCACTGCACGCACCTGTCCGTCGCACATCCCGCCGGCGGCGAGCTCGTCGTCGACTGTGCGCTGCCCGCCGACCTCGAACGCGCGCTCGCCGGGTGCCGGCGCGAAGCGCCTGCTCTACCATCGCCGCATGACTGAGGACGAGGACCGGCGCTCCGCGCTCGAAGCGGCGATCGATGCCGACCCGACCCGACCCGACCCGTACCTCGTGCTGGCCGACTGGCTCCAGGAGCGCGGCGATCCCCGTGGCGAGCTGATCGCACGCTCGCAATACAAGGATGCCGCCGGCAAGGCGGCGTGCGCGACCTTGCAGAAGTCGCTCGGTCCCGGCGAGCCGCGCTACGGCTGGGCGACGTGGTTCTGCGGGTTCGTGCAGAAATTTCGCACGATCGTCGACGAGGACGACCAGCGATGGTGCCGAGAGTTCGTCGAGCATCCCTCGTTGCGCCACGTCACCGAGGCGACCTTCGAGCTCGGCGGGAGCGAGTACGACGACCGCCAGTGGCTGATCGCGCTGATCTCCGAGCGGCCGCGAATGTCGTGGCGCACCCTCTCGATCAACTCGTACCTACGCGGCGGAAACGACCCGCCGTGTGGAGACCTCGATCTCGGACCTCTGTGGACCGTGCTTCCACGGATCGAGACCGTGTATGCACACGCGCGCTACCTGACCCCGGGCAGCCTGCGCTCGGACACGCTGAGAGCGCTCTCGCTCGACGGCGAGGTGTCCGTCGAACACCTGCAGCCGCTGCTCGAGGGGAGTGCACCCGCCCTGCGATCCCTGACGCTCGAGGACGTGGACGCGGGCATCGGGTCGGCGCTCGCGGGCTCGGCGCTGGCGCCCCAGCTCGAGCAGCTGTCCCTGCCCGCTCTCGATCCAAACGCGCAACAGGTGATCCGCGAACGGATTCCGTGCGCCACGTTTCGACCGGCGTTCGACGGGGATCGGTACGAACAGATCGGCGAGTAACGGCCTGCCGGGCCGAGATCGGTGCTTTGATCGCGATGCTCGAGCAGCGCCTGCAGTAGCGGGCCGATCGAGGGGCCTGGCAACTGCGGTGTCCGTGTCCCGCCGCCCCAAGTGCATGGCGAGCCATCCCCACGCGTGGCACCGAGCTTGCTGCATCTCGGGAGCATGACGAAAGCTCGCGAGAGTGCGCGATCGTTCACGGTCGAGGAAACCGCGTTCTTCCGGGAGGGAGAGCGGGTCGAGACCACGCAACCGATCGAGACGTTTACCGATCTCGACGAAGGGTATCGCCCGCTGTCGTTCTGGCAGCGCCTGTTCGGGAAGCGCCGCTGATCGCGCTTCAGCCGGCTCGGCCCAGAACGACCTAGAACGAGCTAGAACGAGCGTGTCGAGTTGGTGGGCTCGTCTTCGAACGCGCGCACCGGATGGAGCGGCTTGTCGACGACGCGGCTGATCGCGGCCACCAGCTCGGACAGCTCGCACGGCTTCGGCAAGAACGTGGCGGCACCGATGCGCGCCGAGATCTCGGGCGCCAACGGCGATCCCGACACCAGGACGAGCGGCGGTGCGTCGGGGAGCTCCGCGATCGATTTCGCGAGCTCGACCACACCGACGCGCGGGTCGTAGGCATCGATCACGACCACGTCGATCCCGCCGTCCTGGATCGAGGGCAGTGCTTCGCGCATCGCACCGGCGACAAGCACCGCATGCCCGGCGGCGGTCAGGGCTTCTGACCACTCGTCACAGGTGACCGGATCGGACTCGACGAGGAGGATACTGCCCACGTGCAAACAGTACCGCGGATCACGGGACAGCGGGGTGCAGACAACCGTCTGCAGTGCTGAAGTGAAATCAGCCGTTGCGGGACTTGACGGCGGGCGGATTGGATCCGCGCTTCGCGCGCTCGTGACCCTCCGACCATCCGATCTCTTTGCTGAGCGCCATCGCGTCGTCCAGCCGCGCGTTGAGCACGATCGCCCGGGGGGTGTCGCTGAGAAGGAGCTCTGCGGTCGCTCGCCGGTCGCCGAGACTGCGCATCTCGGTGATCGCCTGCTGGCGGTAGCGGTCGGCCTTGTTGCCGAGGCCGGCCTTCTCGCACAGCTGGGACAGGAGCTGCTGGACCCGCGCCGCGCCGAGCCGCGAGTTGATGCGCTGGGCATGGAACAGCGCGGCCTCCGCCAACCGCAACGCCTTGTAGGAATCGCCGGCGCTGTCGACGAGCTGGGACTGCGCGCGCAGGATCCGCCAGAACACGTCGGGACCGACGGTGGCGGAGAACCCCTCGCCGAGGGTGACCAGATCGATGCACTCGACGAGCTCGCCGAGCGCGGCCTCGGCGTCGCCGGAGCGCAACAGCGCGGTCGACAGGTCGAGGTACAGGTCGCACACCAGGTTCATGTCGCCGGTGGCGATCGCGCGACCGACACCGCGACGTAGCGACGAGATCGACGACTCGAGGTCGCCCTCGGTCATCGCGATCGCCGCAGCCGCGCGATCGATCAGTGCGACCAGCATCGGCACGCCAGACCAGCCGCGTGCCTCGGCGAGGACACCACGCGCGAGCGCCGTCTCGCCTCGCGTGCGCAGCACGTCGGCGAGCTTGACGCTCAACTGCACGAACTGGCCCTCGGCGGTCTCGTCGTCGCCGGACTGCACGGCCTGGCGCACCGCGACCAGCGCGCGCTGATAGAACTGACCGGCGCCGACTTCGTCGAGCTGGTCGGCCGCGTGATCGCCAGCGCGACGGAGCAGCGGGATCGCGTCCTTGGCGTGACGCGCGAGGTCGTGATGGTGACCGAGCAGCGCGATGTCCGGCGAGAGCGTCTCGACGGCCGTCGCCGCGGCGGCGTGCAGCGATCGACGCACGTCGGCGGGGGTGGCGTCGTACACGATGTCGCGCACCAGCCGGCTGGTGAACGTGAGCTCGCCACCCGGATCGTGACCGAGAAGCCCGGACCGCTCGGCAGCGGCGATCGCCGCTTCGATCGACGTGCCGTCGGGCGACATCATCGTGCGCAGCAGGTCGAGTTGTGGCTCGACGCCGAGCACCGCCGCGGCTTGCACGAGATCGAGCGTCGACTGCTCGAGCATCGACAGGCGAGCGGACACGAGGTCGGGCAGCGAGATGTGCAGATCTTCTGCCTTGCCACCCTCGAGCAGGTACCGCACGACGTGCTCGACGTGGCCGGGATACGCGCGCGTGATCTCGAACAGCTCCTGCGCGGGTGGCAGGCCTCGCACGCCGGCCTCGCGAAGCGCGTCGGCGAGCTTGGTGAGATCGGAGGCCTCGAGCGCGCCGACCTCGAGCCGCTCGAGCGTCGCCGGCCACTGCGACGCGAACGCGGTGGTCGCGGTCATCACGATCGGTGGCAGGGTGAGCTCGCTCGCCTCGGTGGCCCGCCGCAGGATCTCGAGGCTGGGATGATCGAACCGGTCGATGTCCTCGCACACGACCGTGACCGGGGACTGGGCCGCCGCACGTTCGAGCGCGCGCAACGTCGACCACACCATCTCGCGCCGGCGCACGGGCGGCTCGAGCTCGAGGAGCGTGGTCGGGTGCCCGAACAGCTGCGCGATGCCGGGAACGTCGCGCTCGTTGAGACCGATCGACAGCACGGCGTCGCGTAGATCGATGTCGCTCGACACCGGTGGCAACTGCAGCAACGCCGCGAGCAGCGACCGGATCGGGTAGTACGGCGCCGCGAGCCCACTGGGGTCGGGACCGATCACGAGGATCGTGCGGGTCTCCTGACCGACCTTGTCGTAGGACTGGCGGAGCAGCGCGCTGCGTCCGGCGCCCTCGAACCCCGACACCAGCAGGCCGACCGAGGTGCCGTCCTGGTTCACCCGCATGTGCCGGAGCAGCACCGCGAGCTCGGTCTCGCGGCCGATGAACGGCAGCGGGAGCGACACCGGCACCTGGACCGGCACGACGACCTCGACGTTGCCGCGGCGCGACGCGCCGCATTCGGGACAGAACTTGAACGTCGGACTGCACGACGTGCCGCAGTTCGCGCACATGTCCGTGATGGTGACGCGAGCCTTCTTGACCAGGCGGCCGAGCGCGTCGCGCATCTCGGCAGCGGACGCGAACCGGTCCGACGGATGCTTGGCGAGCGCCTGGGCGACGATCGCGTCGAGCTCCTTGGGCACCTGCTCGCGCCGGGTGGCCAGCGACGGGATCAATGCCTTCAGGTGATTGGCGAGGATCTCGGTGGTCGATCCCGCGAAGAACGGCGTCTTGTACGCGAGGAGCTCGTAGAGAATGATGCCGACGGCATAGATGTCGGAGGCGAACGACGGAGGTGCGCCGCTGATCACCTCGGGAGCCATGTACTCCGGCGTGCCGCTGATCGATCGGTCCTCGGGATCGCGGGCGACGCCAGTGACCAGACGCGCGATGCCGAAATCGACGATCTTGACGACGTCGATACCGGCGCGGCGCTGGTCGAGAATGATGTTGTCGGCCTTGAGGTCGGCGTGCACCACGCCGGCGAGGTGCGCTTCCTCGATCCCCGACAACGTCTGCATGCAGATGTCGATCACGCGATCGACGGCGAGTGGGTTCTCGTTGACGAGGAGCTGGGTCAGGGTCGGGCCCTTGACGTACTCCATCGCGAGGTAGAGCAGACCGTCGTTGTCCGCCTGGCCGTAGTCGATGATCGAGACGCAGTTGGGATGGTTGAGGCGCGACGCGCTCATCGCCTCGTCTCGGAACCGGCGGATCATCTTGGTGTCGGCGCACAGCTCCTCGTTGAGGATCTTGACGGCGACCGTGCGACCGAGCGCCATCTGGTCGGCCTTGTAGACCGCACCGCTCCCGCCAATGCCGATGCACGCCGTCAGCTTGAACTTGTCGCCGAGGACGCGTCCGACCAGCTTGAGCGATCGGTTCACCTGCTCTTGGACGTGATCCGTCATCCGCCGCCCGCCAACCTTGTCACGAGGTTCATCGTAGCCGATTGCAAAACGTCACCGGTGTTAGGTCCGTTCCAGAATGACCGCGATCCCTTGACCCACACCGATACACATGGATGCCAGTGCATGACGGGTAGTCGAGCCCTCCAGCTCGACGAGGAGCGACAACACCATGCGCGCTCCGGATGCCCCGAGTGGATGCCCCCAGGCGATCGCCCCCCCGTTCACGTTGACCGTCTCGGGATCCAGCCCGAGTTGCTCGACACATGGGATCGCCTGCGCGGCAAACGCCTCGTTGATCTCGCTCACGCCCACCTGACCCGCAGTCAAGTTAGCACGACTCAACGCTTTCCTGGTTGCAGGAATGGGGCCCAGCCCCATGTAGCTCGGCTCGACGCCCGCGACCGCACCGGTGACGTAGCGCGCCTTGGGCGTCAGCCCCAGCTCACGCATCATCGGCTCGCTGGCCACGAGCACCGCGGCCGCGCCGTCGTTGATCCCCGAGGCGTTGCCTGCCGTTACGGTGCCGTTGCCGGACTTGTCGAACACCGGCTTCAACTTGGCGAGACCCTCCAGCGTGACGTCGCGAGGATGCTCGTCGGCGGTGACCATGATCGGCTGCTTGGTCTTCTTGTCGACGCCGGCGGCGATCGGCGTCAGCTCCTTGGCGATCCGCCCCGACGCGATCGCCTTGGCCGCCCGTTGCTGCGAGGTCACCGCGAACCGATCCTGGGCCTCGCGCGACACGTTGTACTTGGCCGCGACGCGCTCCGCCGTCTGGCCCATGCCGAGCGTGCCGTGGAGCTCTTCCATCCGCGGGTTCACGAATCGCCAACCGAGCGTGGTGTCGTACATCTTCTGGTCGCGACCGAATGCCGTACCGGCCTTGTTCATCACCAGCGGGGCACGCGTCATGTGCTCGACACCACCGGCGATCACGAGGTCTGCCTCGTTGTTGGCGATCAGACGCGCCGCGTCGGCGATCGCCTGCATGCCGGACCCGCACAGACGGTTGACCGTCACGCCGGGGACGCTGACGGGAAGTCCCGCCAGGAGCAGCGCCATGCGCGCGACGTTGCGGTTGTCCTCGCCGGCCTGGTTGGCGCACCCGAGGATCACGTCGTCGATCCGATCCGTCGGAATCTTGGTGCGAGCCACCAACGCGGCGATCACCTGACCGGCGAGATCGTCGGCGCGCACGGTGGCCAGCCCGCCGCCATATCGGCCGATCGGAGAGCGGATTCCGTCGACGAGAAATGCGGGGCGACTCATCGCCGGACCATAGCCGAAAACTGGCCCCGAAGAACCGACCTGCACGAACGTTGGGCATGTTCGATCAGGCGCTGACGTCGGCGCGAAATACCGCCCCCGTGTACGACGCGAGCTGGCTCGCGATTCGCCAGCCCGCGGTGATCAAGCTCCTCGAACGCGAGCTCGGTGGGTTCGCGGGGTTCCTCGACGGCGACGCGTTCGCCGCCGGGCTCGAGCTGGCCTGCCGGGTGCTCGGTGGTCCGACCCCTCTCGCCGACATCCGCCTCGACCACAAGGCGCTGTCGAGCGGCCTGGTGGCGGTGCGCGCCGGGATGTGCGACCGCGCGATGGTGCGCTCGATTCGCGACCAGATCGAGGAGCTACCGCTGGTGCTGACGCCGCTCGAGCAGGACGCGGTGGCGACCGCGATCGCCGCGGTGATCTGGGCGGTGCTCGACGCGACCGTCGACGAGATCGACGACACGCTCGTCGCCTGACCCTACGGTCGAGCGCTCGCGATCAACATGCGCACCCCCCGCCGGGGCATCGCGATCGAAACCCGGTGGCCCTCGACCGCGAACCGCTCTCCGGTGATCGCGTCGCGGAGCTGCGCGACATCGCCGGCCTCGACGACCGCGGTCGTGGGCTGGTCGGCATCGGACAGCACGAACACGACCCGCGTGGCTCCGGCGGGATCGACGAACGCGTGCGTCCGCACGCCGGCGGGACGCTCGACCTCCCATGACGGCGTGGCGTCGGCGAGCGCGCGGAGGTCCTCGGCGAGCCCGGGCAGATCCTCGAGCGAGCCGGCCTCGAGTCGTCCGATGCGCTTCGGCGCTCCCTCGGCAAGCGGGCGATCGAATTCGTCGCGCGTCGGCGTGCCTGGCCCGATCACGACGATCGCTCGCCTCGACTCGGCGAGCGTCCGCAGGCTGGTCCACAGCGCGGTATCGACGCGATCGATCGTCGGGGCGATCACCGCGCGATAGCCGGCGAGCTCTTCCACGCTCGCCGTCTCGTCGACGATCGCGAACGACACCTGCGCGAGGTCGAGCGCGTTCGTGACCGCGGTCTCCCACCGGCGGTGGGCGATCGCGCCTGCGTCGGTGCCGAGCTCGGCGGCGCCGCCGGGTCCGAGCCCGAGCACCTCGGCGACGACCGGCGTCAGCGGATCCGTCACCGACGTGGCGAGTCCGAACCGCAGGTCGGCCCGCGACGACACCAGCGCGATGTCGGCGGCGCGGCGCAGCGACGGCCACGCGACCTCGTGGAGCGCCGCGATCAGCGAGCGGATCCACGCGGCGTGAGGCTCGACGGCACCGGTCTGGGAGATCGCCGCGCCGTACCAGCGCTCGCGCTCGACCGCCATGTACAGGTTGAAGCCCCGCGCGCCGCACGCGAGCAGCGTCAGCACGTGATCGCGCTCGCGCGTGGCATCGCCGTCGTCGAGTGGAGGGATCCACGGGAAGAACCCGACGCCGACCTCGAACGCGATCGGGATCGGTGCGGCATCCGCGGTCATCGCGAGCGCGCGTTGCCTGAGCGCCGGGAAGTCCGCCCGCGCCGTGTACGCGTCGATCCCGACCGGTCCGCCGACCGCCTGCTGGATCTCCCGCAGGTGGTAATAGCCGTGGTGACCGGGCGGCAGGTTGTGAAACCTCGCGACCTCGCCGAGCCCGACGTCGTCGAGCATCCCCGCGAAGTCGCCGAGCGCGCGTGCGAGATACGCGTCCTTGAACGCTACCCACGCGGCGCAGCGCGCGGCGTCGTCGGGATCCCACGCACGCGGTGGCTCGGCGTACGCGGTGTTGTCGGCAAACCACGCGATCGCGTCGGGGTGATAGTCGTGATCGTAGGCGCCGAGCCGGAAGAACATCTGCGCCTCGTTGTCGACGCCGATCGCGACCACCGGGCCGTCGGGCGCGAGGTGATCGCGAACCTGCTCGGCGACCGCCGCGTACCACGCGCGCACGCGATCGCGAAACGCGGTGCTCGCGTACGACGGCACCGGCCACGCGCGTGGCGGCGATGGCATCCAGCACGGCGTGCCGCGTGCGGTGCGTGCCTGACACGCCGGATCGGCGACCACGTGATCCGGCATCCCGAAACAGGTGAGCTCGGCATTGCAGTGCGGACCGGGCCGCAGCACCACCGACAACCCGACGGCGTGGGCCGCGTCGAGGAATCCCGCGAGGTCGTGGGCGCCGGTCCAGTCGTAGGATCCGCGCTCCGGCTCGTGGACGCGCCACGGCACGTAGGTCTCGACGATCGTCAGCCCGAGACCGTGGAGCGCGCGCAGGCACGTGGTCCAGCGCGCCGGGTCGACTCGCCAGTAGTGCATCGCACCGGCGTAGAACGGCAACGTCTTCGCGTCGCCGCCGTCGTTGTCGGAGATCGCTAGGCCGTCGGCGACGAACCGGGTGCGGTGACGTGCAGCCACGTCTTGTCCTCCATCACGAACCGGCTCGGGCCGCGCGCCCACGACGGGCGATACGACAGCGGGACCGCTTCGCCGGTGCCGCCCTCGGTGTACTCGGGGTCCCAGGGAAGCAAGAGGCAGGGCGGCTCCCCGGTGACGAGTCCGCGCAACCGCGGCATGATCGGGTGCGGCTCCTCGGCGCGCACGCGCGCGGCGGCCATGACCTCGGGGACCGAATGGAGCTCCTGGAGCTCCCAGCACGTGCGGACCTGCGGCGGCGGCAACGCGAGCTCCTTGGCACGCGCGATCGCGTCGGCCGGGGTGACCCACACCTGATCGACGGTCTCGATGTCGTCGAACTGCGGATCCTGCCCCGCCGGCATCTCGGCGACGAAGAACCGTGCCGAGTAACGCTTGGGCTCGATCGACGGCGTGATCCAGTGCGACCACGGCTCGAGCACGTCGGTCGACCACGCGAGGCCGAACTCGGCCAGGGTGCGGATCGAATCGCTGCCCTCTCGCACCTTGTCGCGCAGCATCGCCATCGTCGGGACGGCCAGCGTATCGGCGCGATCGCCGGAGTCGTGCGCGAGGAGCACGCCCGCCTCCTCGAATAGCTCGCGAGCGGCGGTGGTCCGCGCGTCCTCGCCCGTCTCGGCGATACCGCCGGGGAACACGAACGCCGAGGCCATGAACGACGCGCCCCGGCGCCGGCGCAGCAGGAACAGCTCGAAGCCCGCGGTCGCCGGGCGGACCAGGATCACGCTCGACGCTTCCCGTGGTGGCGGCGTGGTCATCGTGCCCGCTCCTTCACGGAGCGTTCGTAGCATCACGGACGCGGGTTAGTCGAGCCGCAGCTCGCCGCGAACCGGATTGGCGTCGAGTCCGAGCCAGTCTTCGATCGCGCGCTCGACGAACCGGGCGACCCGCGGCTCGTTGGTCTCGAACACCAAACAGTCGGCTCGCCCGCGGCGGCGCGCGAACACGCCGAACCAGGTCAAGAACCCGCACCGTGGCTGGCGTTCGACGACGAACAGCGTGTCGATGCCACCGGCACCGAGCACGTAGCCGCCATCGCCCTGGACCTCGATCGCGAGATCGTCGACATCGATCACGACCTCGACCGGGACCGCGTGGCGCGCCGGCACGATCGTCACCCGGAGCCGCAACGTGTCCCTACCCGTCTCGATCCCTCGGTACGGCGTGCGTAGCCGTAGCTCTCGCGAGATCTTCTCGGTGACGACGTGCAGGGGTGGAGCGCGAATACCCGATTATAGGCGCCGACTCGTCAGGGAACGACGACGAACTCGCGCTTCATCAGGGAGATGATGTTCTGCGCTGCGTCGAGGTCGGTGCCCGGGAAGTTGTCGAGCACCTTCTGGAGCTGACCGTGGTCGAGCACCAGCTGGAACGTGTCGAGCTCGCTCGGCGTGAGCTCTCGCAACTTGCCGGCGAGCGGGGTCGGCACGGCGAGCGGCGAGCCCAGCGGCGGCAGCTGCTTCTGCAGGTTGCGGAACTCGTCGAGCTGGCGCACGCCTTCCATCAGCAGTGCCTCGGTCGACTCCTGGACCTCTTCCATGACCTGGAGCTCGACGCTCGGCTCGAGCTCGAACGTCCCGGCGACCCAGGTCAGCATGCGGTAGATCGCCTTCTGCGGGCTGACGGCGTAGTCGTCGTTGATCGTCGCGAAGTAGATCGCGCCTTTGCGCAGGTAGATCTTGCCGAGCGAGACGCCGTTGTTGACCGTGAGCACGCCGCTCTTGCGACTGGTCGACAGCAGCTGCAACAGGTCGGGCAGCGGGATCTCCTCGATCACGCCCGACATCGGCCGGCCCTGCGTGGCCTGGCGCTGCTGCGCGCCCGCTTCGAGTCGACGCCGCGCTTCGGCCTCGCTCTGATCGGCCATCACACCCTCGACCGCGACCACCTTGATGATCGACGTACCGACCAGGATGCGATCGCCTTCATGGAGGAGCGCGCGTCCGGCGATCTTCTCGCCGTTGACGAACGTCCCGTTGGTCGAACCCATGTCCTGGATGTAGACCTCGCCGTCGGTCGACGAGATCTTCGCATGCCGGCGCGACACCATGTCTTCGACCAGCACCATGTCCAGATCGCTGGAGCGCCCGATGATGATCTCTCGGTTCATCCGAAGCGGAAACTCGCCTCCCTGGTACTTGCCAGAGATGAAGCGCAGCGCGAAACGTGGACGGTCGTTCATGAAATCCGCAGTCGTGCTCGAAAATTCTAGTGGCGAACCGATAACGCGCGCAAGCAAACGCCCGCCACTAAACCGCCGGGATTAGTCGGTTGCCGGCGTTTCTTCGTGCACCTGCTCGTGCGGAGGCCTCAGGGCATTGATGATCCGCAGGTAGACGTCCTCGGAAACCACCAGGCTGGAATGCCCGAGGGGGACGGTCGTCGCGTTCGCGCCCGGCAGCCGGGTGGTCTCGAGCGGCACCACCCAATCGCGGGCCGCCGCGATCGTGTGGACCTCGACCCCGGCGGGGAGCGACCCTTGCGCCAGCTCGTCCAGGAAATGGCTCCGGGGCAACAGCTGCCACGACGATGTCGACCACAGCCCGAGCGTCAGCACCCCGGCGAGCGCGGCCCACGTCCCGCGAACCGGCGTGCCCATCATCAGCAGCTTGCGAACGCGTGCGTGACCGCCGAGCTTCTTGACGTAGTAGAGGCCGATCAGCCCTCCCATCGAGTGACCGATGATGTCGATCCGCTGCAGCGGGGTCTGCGCCAGGATGCGTTCGATCTTGCGGTGGATCAGAAACGCCGATCGCCGGATGTCGCGCACGTTGAGCGTGCCGAGGTTGAACGACACGACGACGAAGCCGTCTTCGACCAGCCGGCGCTCGAGCATGTACATCGAGCCGCGCGTCCCGAGGAAGCCGTGGATGATCAGGATCGGCGGCGCGTCGGGCGACAGGTTTTCGAAGCCGTCGGCGCGACGGATCCGGTTGCCGCGCATCAGCCCGCGCAGGTAGCTGAGCCCGTCGGCGCCTCCGGTGACGTCCTGACCGATCGTGCTGCGCTTGCCGAGCCAGCGCGCCGGAGCTTCGCGAGCCCACCGCCATAGCCAGCTGCGCTTGGGATCGGTCACGCTATTCACGATAGTCGGAGAACCCCTCGGAGACGAAGCGGCTGTTCTCGCGAGCGTAGGCGTGGCTTGCCGAGGCGGTTGTAGGGTACTCGACCACCCGCCACACGCCGCGCGTGCCGACGACACCGACCCGCGAGATCACCGCGTTGCCAAGCCGGTAGATCAGCGCGAACTCGTACTGGTCGCCGCGTCGCCGCAGCGAGCGCGAATCCCCCGGCGGGACGTTTCCCGGTGGTGGTGCGAGATCCTCGGGGCTGCCGGGCGGCACGTCGCGAGGTCCCGGCATGTGCGTCGGATCCTCGACCGCACCGCCCTTGACCGGTGACGCGGCCGCCTCCGCCGGCATCTCGGGCGGCGCGCCGAACGACGCGGCGGTGGTCGGCACGGTGACGTTCTCGGTCGACGCTCGCGACACCACGGGGACGTCGTCCGGCAGTGCCTGGTCGAGCTCGATCTTGGTGGTCGGGCGGTCGGCCGGTGCGGTGGGCTCGGTGCTCGCGCGCGGAGGCGGTACCTCTGCCGGTCTTGCGGCCGCCACGACATCGCTGGGGGGTTTGTCGGTTTCCGGGCTTGGCGGGCTTGGTGTCCTCGGCCTTCTTGCGCGAGTACGCGACGGTCTGGCTACGAGAGATCTTGGAGTGATCCGGAGTCGGAGTCCGCTTGCGACGAGCCATGGTTTGTCGTGCCAGCGTTCGCGACGGCGAGCAAGATAAGGCTCTCGATGAATCGTCGCCAACGTCCCGCAACGCATCGCGTCAGAGCGATGGATCGTTTAGATTGTCCTTGGTGACTTCTTCACCGACGGAGCGCGTGGGCCGCTACCAGTTGCTGGAGCCGATCGGACACGGCCCCAGTGGGGTGGTGTCTCGCGCAAAGGTGTACGGGGTCGCCGGGTTCGAACGCCAGTTCGCGATCAAGCAGTTCCATAGCGAGCTCGCGACCGGGAAGCAGGCGCAGGCACTGAGCTCGGTCGCGCGTGCGTACGGTGGACTCGAGCATCCACGGATCGCGCGCATGAGCGAGTTCGGAGTGGCGCGCGGCACCACGTTCACCGCGGTCGAGTACGTCGCCGGTCTCGATGCGATGCGCCTCATCACCGAGCTCCGACTCGCGGGCGCGATGATCCCCGCGGGTGGTGCGCTCGCGTTGGTCTCGCAGGCGGCGCGCGCCGTCGGCTACGCGCATGGACGCGGCATCGCGCACCTCGGGCTCTCGCCGACCAACGTCGTGATCACGCCCGACGGTGACGTCAAGATCACCGACTTCGGCATCCTGTCCGCGACGCTGCCGGCGCGTCCCGTCGACGTGCCACGACTCGCGCAACGGGTCGGCTACCTCGCCCCCGAACAGCTCGCGAACGAGGCGACCTCGGCGGCGACCGACGTGTTCGCGCTCGGCGTGCTCGCCTACGAGATGGTCACCGGGCAACGCGCGTTCGGTGGAGGCACGCCCGCGCAGATCGCACAGGCCGTGCTCGGCAAACCGCCGTCGGAGCCCGCGTTGCCGCGGCCGATCGTGCGCGTGCTCCTGCGCTGCCTCGCGCGCTCGCCGTTCGAACGCTTCCCCGACGCGCGCGCGTTCGCCGACGCGCTCGACGCCGCCCTCCGCGTCGCGCCCGTGCCGGGGACGCGCAAGGACATCGGCGCGCAGGTCCAGCAGATCGTCGAGCGCCTCGCCGACCTCCACTCGGGCGAGCTGTCGGGGATGCTGTCGTTCAACGTCGGCAACGCACCCGGGCCGGCCGCGAAGATCGCCGCGCTCGGTGCCGACGCGAGCGACTCGCCGCGCGATTCGCAGGGCGAGCTGTCGACCGCCGAGTTCGTGCGTTCGTCGACGCCACCGGCACGCCCGCCGTCCACACCTGCGATCCCGCCATCACCGACGACGTCGAAGCGGATGGCCGCCGCGATCCCGAAGCTACCGACCTCGGTGCCTTCGATCCCGAGCCCGAGCCTGACGAAACCGAGTGCACCTGTCTCGCCGACATCGGCCGGCGACGACAACGACAGCACGCTCCGCGATCTCCCGCGGGTCCCGCCGCACACGATGACGATGACCGGGCTGGCGCCGCCGCCGATCCAGAATCCCGCCGAGCATCCCGAAGATCCCGGGTGCGTCGAAGACGAGCACCGCGAACATGCCGACGATCCCCAGGCCCGTCGTCGGTGCGGTTCCGCCCCCCAAGCCCGGCGCGCCACCGGCGCGACCGCTCTCCGTCGAGCTCGAGCCACCGGATCGGCCGAGCGAGTCGCCGGTCAGCCCGCTGAAGATGCCCCCGCCGCGGCTTCCCGAGCCGCCGCGGCTCGACGCCGACAAGCGCGTGTTCGGTGCGCTGCGTCCCGATACCGACCGTCCCGGTGCCGCCCGCACCGATCTCGTGATCGAGACCGATCCGGGAGACGAGGACGTGTTGTCCGCGCCCGGCGTCGAGCCGAGCAGCGACTCCGACCTGCCGGAGTCGTTGTCGGTCGAGATGCAGGTCGTCGACCCGGAGCTGGTCGACTCCCTGATGCAGCCCGCACCCGCGACGGACACCGACCGCCCGACCAGCTCGATGGCACCGTCGCTCGTCGAGCAGCTCGCTCGCGAGTCGCGGCCGAGCGAGCCCGCGTGGAAACCGATGACGCTCGACGAGCTCGCGGCGATGCCGGAGCCCGCGCCGGGTATCTCGCAACCGGGCGAGCTCCCCGAGCCGCCGACCGAGATTCCCGAGCTACCGCCGCCACCCGCGGTCCCGAGGACCGCCCCGGCCACCCCCGCGCCAGGTGCGCTGATCGACTCGGCGATCTCCGCGGTCATCCCCGAGCCACCGGAACGCAGCACGTTGTCCGGGTTCTCGTCGTCGAGTCCGGCGATCCGGTCGCCGTCGATGTCGCGACCCGAGGTCCCGATCGCGCCGGCCGTGTTGCCTCGCCTCGATGCGATCCCGCCGCCCGTCGAGATCGACCCGCCGCCGCCACGCGGTAACCGCGTGCGCTGGGTGATCGCATCCGTGCTCGGCGTGATGGCACTCGCCGCCGGCGCCTACGTCGCCTACGACATCTTCGGGGGCGGCTCCGAAACCACCACCAACGCCGTCGCGACCACAACCCCGGCCGATGCGGCGGTCGTCGCGACCTCCAACAACAAGCTCCCCGACATCGGCGAACATCCCCGTCCCGGTGCCGATGCCGGTGCCGGCAGCGGTCGTGCCGAGGCACCTGTCGATGCCAAGCCCGCTCCGCTCGGCGATCTGAAGGTCACGTCGACTCCGCCGGGTGCACGGGTCTACATCGACGGCGCGGACTCCGGCACCACCCCGTTGACCTTGCCGGGCACCCCCGACACCCACACGATAGGCGTGTTCCTCGCCGGTCACGAGCTCTATACCGGCCGGATCGACGGCCACGGCAAGGTCGCGATCGACCTTCCGGAGGTCACGCCGACCGGTGGATGGGCCGGCATCAAGGTCGTGCGTTGCCGCCACAAGGAGCGCTACTACGTGTTCGTCGACGGCAAGCCCACGGGCATGACCTGCCCGACCGAGCGCATCCACACGGTGAAGGGACACCACACCGTCGAGGTCTACGACCTGGTGACGGAGACCCGCCAGAAGTGGGAGATCAACATCAAGCAGCAGAAGTTCAGCCACCGCGTCCGGATCGGCGGCTAGCGTTCGCACCTCACGGCGGGGTGGCGGCTAGTCGTCGCTGTCGCTGCTGCTGTTCGCTACTGCTGCCCTCGAGCCGATAGCGCGGGTCGAGCCCGTACTTGCGGATCAGCTCGCGCAAGTGCTTGCGATCGATCTGCGCCTCGCGGGCAGCGGCCGACAAGTTCATCTTGTGGCGCCGCATCAGATCCTCGATGTACTCGCGCTCGAACATCTCGACGAGCTGCCCCTTGGCCTCCTTGAACGGGAGGTCGGTGCGAATGCCGAGCGACGGCGCGGCCTCGCTCACCAGCGCGTCCTCGAGGTTGATCGACGAGCCACGCGCGAGCAGGCACGCGCGCTCCATCACGTTGCGAAGCTCGCGCACGTTGCCCGGCCAGCTATGGCGGACCAGCCGAGCCATGTCTTCGGGGGATACGGTGAGCCCGGGGCCGAAGTTGTTGACGAAGTGGTTGATGAGGAGCGGGATGTCGCTGCCGCGCTCGCGGAGCGGCGGCACGCTGACGCGGATCACCGCGAGGCGATAGTAGAGATCCTCGCGGAACGCCTTCTTCGCCACCTCGGCACGAAGATCGCGGTTGGTGGCGGCGACCACGCGGACGTCGATCTTCTCGTACGTGTTCGAGCCGACCTTGCGCACCGCGCGCTTGTCGAGGACGCGCAGCAGCGAAGGCTGGAGGTCGAGCGACATCTCGCCGATCTCGTCGAGGAAGATCGTGCCGCCGTGCGCCTCGGCGAACGCACCGCGGCGATCGGTGATCGCGCCGGTGAAGCTGCCCTTGACGTGACCGAACAGCATCGACTCGATCAGCTCGCGCGGGACGCTGCCGCAGTCGAACACCACCAGCGGGCCATCGCGGCGTGGCGAGTGGTTGTGGATCTCCTCGGCGATCAGCTCCTTACCGGTGCCGGTCTCTCCCTCGATCAACACGGTCGCGTTGGTGGCGGCGACGTCCTCGAGCAGCGTGAACATCTGCCGCATCTTGGTGTCGCCACCGACGATCGAACCGAACGCGGTTTGCTGTGACGGCTCGGGCTCGACGATCTCCTCGTCCGGCAGGAACTTGATGACGGTGCGCCCGAGCTTGACCTCGGCGCCGAACCCGATCGAGATCTTCTCGAACCGGCTGCCCTGGATGAACGTGCCGTTGGTCGAACCACAGTCGACCATCAGGACCTCGTCCCCGACCAGCTGGGCCTCGAGGTGCTTGCGCGACACCGTCTTGTCGGTGAGCACCAGGCTGCACTGTGGGCCGGACCCGAACGACACCGGGTCGCGGGTCAGCCGTACAGCTTCCCCGCGGTCTGGCCCCTTTATGACGACGAAGATCCCGCCCTGATTCTGGCGCGAGTAGGAAGGCGCGTCGTCGAGCAGAGCCGTGACGTTAGAACGATCGCGCGACATCTCAACCGGCGAGGTCATGGTAGCCGCGCTCCCAACCGCTGTAAACACGCCGAGCTACTTGCCTTGCGCGACAGGCACGTCCGGCGCGGACATCGCCACGATAGCCCCCGCCACCCCGGCGGCGAGCAAGATCGCGAGAACCACCATCCAGGGTCGGATCCGTGACTTCTTGCGTCGGGCGGCGATGCTGTTGGGCCGGCGAGGCTCCGACCTCGGCCGCGCCGCGAGCATCTCGTGGCGGCCGAGCGGCGGCGGCGTATCCGGGCGTGCCACCGGCGCGCCACCCGCATAGGGGTTGGTCGGCATCACCTGGGGCCCGGAGTCGATCGGCGACAGGGGGATGGAGGCCTGCGCGGGAAACGCACGCGGCCCCGAGTCCAGGCGCGGTCCGACATCGAGGTCGACCAGTGGCTTGGAGCCGGCCTGCTTCGACTCGAGGTCGATCATGTTGATGATCGACGTCAGCTCGACCCCCTGGAACCGATCGATCTCGGTCTTCGGGCGCGACGGGCGATCGCTCGAGCGGATCGTACCCGACGCGCGATCGGCGGGCGGCGTCGACGCGGCGCCGGAGCGGGCCGCCAGCGAGTAGATCGAGAGCGGTGCGGCGGCGAGGTCGTCGGACTCGTCCTCGTCTTCGTCGTCTGCCGCGTCGTAGACCTCGGTGCCGGCGCGCGGTGCGCTCGGGATGTCGATCTCGTCGTCGTCCGCCCGCCACTGCTCCGTCGGACCGCAGGCGTCGAGCAGCTCGGCCGCGAGCTCGGGCGCCGACATGAGGAGGCCGTTGCGATGCGCGCACCGCGACAGGGCCTCGTTGAACTCGCCCGCGGTCTGGTAGCGCATCGCCGGATCGATCGACAGCGCCTTCGCCATCACGGCGTCCATGTCGGTGGTCAGACCGTGGACCTTCTTCGACACCATCGGCACGGGTTGCGAGTAGATCTCGTCGGCGGAGGTGGTCAGCCCGGCGTGCACGAACAGCCGCTCGCCCGTCAGCACCTCGTACATGCACACCGCGAGCGAGTACAGATCGGAGCGGCTGTCGAGCGACTCGCTCTTCGCCTGCTCGGGCGACATGTACCCGATCTTCCCCTTCACCTTGTAGAACAGCGAATTGTGCGTGGCCGCCTTCGCGATGCCGAAGTCGGTCAGCTTCACCTCGCCGGTGTACGACACCAGGATGTTCGACGGCGACACGTCGCGGTGGATCAGCTTGAGTGGCTGGCCGTCGAAGTCGCGCTTGACGTGCGCGTAGGCCAGGGCCGACAGCACCTCGCGGCAGATGTAGATCGCGGCCGCGGGACTGAACCGCTTGCGGCGGCGCTTGGCCCGCTTGAGCAGCGTCCGCAGATCGCCGCCCGGCAGGTACTCCATCACGATGAAGTACTCGCCGCCGGCGGTCACCAGATCGATGGTGTGGACGATGTTCGCGTGGTCGAGCGTGGCGCTGAGCTTGGCTTCGCGGAGAAACAGATCGATGAACTCTTCCTGCTGGGTGAACTCCGGGAGCAGCTGCTTGAGCACGACCTCCATCTCGAAGCCGCCCGCACCGAGCTTCTTGCCGACATAGATCGCCCCCATCCCACCCTCGGACAGGTGTTCGAGGACGACGTAGCGATCGATGGGTGCTCCCCCGACATCGACCATGCGAGGAGCAGTGTACCATCGAGTCGTGGAGCGCTATCGGCTCGCCCCGGCGCGCGAAATGCGAAGTCGCGACGAGCGGATCAAGCGCGGCGAGCTTGCCTCGGCGGCCTCGGCATCGCGCGCTTCGGAAGCCGATGTCGCCACGGCTGCCGAAGGCGTCGAGCTCGCGCGCACCGCGATCGACCGGGCGGTCGCCCCGGCCATGGCCATGCCTGCCACGAAGAGCCGCGACCTGGTGGGACGCGAGCGCTTCCTGGCGCGGCTCCGGCGCGACCTCGACGATCGGAAGATCGAGCACGCCCACGCGGTCGCGTCGCACGCCGGCACGGTGGCCAAACTCGACGGTGCCCGGCAGCGACTCGCACGGTCGCGGGCCGACCGCGAGGTCATCGAGCGACACTTCGAACGCTGGCGGTCCGAGCGCGCCAAGCTCGCGGACCGACGCGAGGATTAGGGAGAGGGCGCAACCGCCCCCGGTCCACCGTGTCTCGACTGCATGCGAATCCTGATGGCTGCTGTCTTGCTTGCTGGTACCTCGTCTCTCGCTCTCGCCGACGCTCCCACGAAGCCCCGGCCGACCCCCACGCCCGCGACCGCGCCCGCGACCGGCGACGCCGTCAAGATGGCCAAGGGCGACTGCGCCCGCGCCCGCGCGATGGGCAAGACCTGCGTGCTCGACATCGAGGGGATGGAAGTCGAGGGCGGTGCGGCGACGGGCGGCGGTAGCCACGTCTCGATCGCGGACTTCGGCAAGACCGGCTCGCTGATCCGGATCCGCCGCGACTTCATCGCCGAGATCATCAAGTCCGCTGAGGACATCTGAGCGCTCTCGCCTGATCTATAGTTCGTCCGTGTACCGGTCGCGGACGCTCGGGTGTGGGTTGGCCATCGCGATGATCGTGGTGGTCATCTCCGTGCTGGTGTCCGCGTGCACCGAGCCACGCAGCGATGCATGCCGCGAGGTGTGCCGCCGCGAGGCCGAGTGCGTCGAGGAGATCGGTAGCAAGATCCCGTTCGAGGAGAAGGAGTGCGTCGCGGCGTGTGCCGCGCTCGAGCAGGACAAGGCCCACAACGCGGCCCGCGTGCAACGTCACGTCGATTGCGTGCGCAAGCAGAAGACGTGCGCGGCCGTGATGGAGTGCAAGTAGGTGCTGTCGGCAACGAGCACGCGCGAGTTCGCCGGATCGAAGCTGAGCAGCACGATCTTCCTCGAGCGCCGGCTGCGCATGCACGTCGTCCGCCGCGAGCGACTGGTCTACGACAGCGCGTACGCGCCGGCGGCCAAGCCGATCAACAACGTCGCGCACCTGTACGCGCAGCTGTCGGGCACGTTTCACCCGACCGGCGGCGAGCCCGTGACCGGGCGGCAGGTGTGGGCGCTCGCCGAGTCGGAGTTCGATCGCGTGGTCGCCGGATCACGCACGTTCCGGTCGTACGGCGAGGACACGATGGTGGTCGAGATCCGCGTCCCGATCCCCGACCTCCACCGCGCGGCCGGGCTCGACCACGGGCCACTCGAGCTCCCCACCGACGTGTGGTCCGCGTACGAGGCGGTCCACGACAATCCGAGCGAGCCGGCGCTGCACCAGCTGATCGTGCGACTCGGCGAGGCCGGCGTGCTCTCGAAGAACATCACGCGGTCGATCGTCTCCGTCGAGCCCGAGCGCTTCGTGCGGCTGTGGGAGGTGATGCGGCCGCTGTACGAGGACCTCGAGACCTCGGCATCGCTCAAGCAGATCGCGACGATCGCGCGCCTGTCGCTGCGCCAGCTCGGGCGCGACCTCGGCGATCTGTCGCGCACGTTCAATCTGTTCGGTGGCGGGTTCCGCGATGCCATGAAGGTGCTGCGGCTGCGCGCCGCGACGCTGCTGCTGTCGGCGCCGCACGCCACGCCGAGCGAGGTCGCGAAGACCGTGGGATACGGCAGCCTCGATGCGATGGGGCGCGCGTTTCGCGATGCGCGACTGCCGTCGCCGAGCGCGGTGCAAGAGGCCGTGCGGTTCTCTACAGCTTCGACTGCGTGATGTAGACGGTCATTCCGACCAGGAACACCAGCAGCCCCGCGAGCGCGGCCGGGCCGTACCACACGACCCGCGTGCCCGGCGGCAGCGGCAGCTTGCGCCGCGTCTCGGTACGGTCGATCGCGAACAGCAGGAACATCGATCCGACCTGCCACGCACCCGCGAGCAGGTAGATCTCGCGATAGCTCCAGATCTCGGTGGCCTTCGAGGCGAACAGGTAGCCGAGCGTGGTCGAGAAGTTCGAGAGCGCCATGTAGCCGGCGAACTGCGAGCCAGCGATCTTGGGCCACGACAGCTCCATGCACAGCGCGATCAGTGCGACCTGCGTGATCGCGATGCAACCCTCGCCGTACAGCCCGGTGGTGTAGACCAGCCAGGTCTCCGCCCAGTGCGACTGCAGCATCGAGAACCCCGCCCACCCGGCGGCCAGCATCACCGAGGCGGCGAACGCGATCCGGCGCGGCCCCAGGCGATCGACCACCGGCCCCGCGCTCATCGCGACCACACCGCCGACGAGCAGCCCCCAGCCGCCGCTGATCCCGGTGTACGCGTGGTAGTCCCACCCGAGCTCGCCGACGAACAGCTTGAAGCCGGTGGCACCGACGACGCCCACCGCGAACGTCGAGATCAACATCAGCAGGGCGGCGATCAGGTTCGAACGCAGCGAGAACGCCTGGATCAGCGCGCTCGCGATCTCGCGCGGCGGATCCTGCGGCGGCGCGGGCCCCTCGCGCTCGCGCACGAGAAACGGCACCAGCATGATCGCGAGCAGGAGCACGACCTGCACGCCGAGGGCGGTGTCGAAGCTGGTCCATTGGATGATCGTGGCCATGCCGATGCCACCGATCGCGCCGCCGAAGTACTTGGAGCCGTACATCAGGCCGTTCGCGGAGCCGCGTTCGTCGTCGGCGAGGAGCTCGACCGCGAGCGCGTCGACCGCCACGTCCTGCAGCGAGTTGAACGTGGTGTGGATCAGGATCATCCACGCCAGCAGCTTCAGATCGGTCGTCGGATCGATCACGAACATGATCGCGACCGTCGTCGCCATCATCGCCTGCGCGAACAGGATCCAGCTGCGTCGCCGCCCGAACCGGGGGATCGAGATGGTGTCGATCACCGGGCCCCAGATCCACTTGAACGAGTAGGGCAAGGTCGTGAACGACAGCGTGGCGGCGACGAACCCGAAATCGAGCCCGCGCTCGGTGAGGTACGCCGGCAGCGTGGTCGCCATGAAGCCCCAGGGGATTCCCTGTGCCACGTACAGCACGCTGAGTGTGAACAGCCGCAGCCAGCGTCGTTCCGCGAGGCTCACCGCTGCCAGCGTACAGGGTTTCGGGGTACGGTCATCGCGATCACCGAGGTACGAGCGAGATGATCTGGATCGTGTTCGGCGTGCTCGTGGTCGGCACCATGTTCGGCGTCGCCCGCACGCTGCGCCTGGTCGGGTGGCCGCGAAACGGTCAGCCCGCGGTCGAGGACCGCACGGTGATCACGTTGACGGGGTTCGTGCGCACCGCGGAGGAGACCTTGATCTCGCCACTTTCGGCGCGCCGCTGCGTGTTGTTCGAGGCCTACGCCAACCTCTACGAGTGGCCGGGCGAGGGAGAGGGCGAGGGCGAGCCCGAGCGCCGCGTGCTGTCGGCGCAGCTCGCGCGGCGCAAGCTGGTGCCGTTCCTGCTCGAGACGGAGCTCGGACCGGTGCGGATCGAGGCCGAGGAGGCCGACCTCGAGCTGATGCCGGCACCGGTATTTCCGCGGATCCCCGAGCGCGAGGCGCTGTTTCTTCGCGAGCACGAGCGCGACGAGCGGCTGATCGAGAACGCCACGTTCGAGGAGGTCACGATCGACCCCGACGAGCTGGTCAGCGTGCACGGCTCTGGTCGTCGTCGAGGGTCCGGACCGGATGCGGATCGTCCCCGACGGCGACACCCCGATCGTGATCGGCACACCGCGCCGAAGCGTGGTCAGCTAGCCCCGACCGGTCCCAGTTCGGGTTTCTGTCTGATGATCGGATCGGCTCCGTGCGCTAGATTGGCGCGCGATGTCAGGCAAGGTCCACGTCATCGACCACCCGCTGGTCCAGCACAAGCTGTCGCTCATGCGCTCGAAGGAGACCAGCACGAGCAAGTTCCGCGCGCTGCTGCGCGAGATCAGCATGCTGCTCGCCTACGAGGTGTGCCGCGACCTGCCGATCACCAAGGTCGAGATCGAGACGCCGATCGCGCCGATGGTCGGCACCATGCTCGATGGCAAGAAGACCGTGATCATCTCGGTACTGCGCGCCGGCAACGGGATCCTCGACGGCATGCTCCAGATCCTGCCGTCCGCGCGCGTCGGGCACATCGGCCTCTACCGCGATCCCAAGACGCTGAACGCGGTCGAGTACTACTTCAAGGTGCCCGACCAGATGGCCGACCGCGACGCGATCGTCGTCGATCCGATGCTCGCGACCGGCAACTCGGCGGCCGCCGCGATCGAGCGGATCAAGGCCACCGGGCCGCGCTCCATCCGGTTCGTGTGCCTGCTGGCCTGCCCCGAGGGCATCGCCACGTTCCACCGCATTCACCCCGACGTGCCGGTCTACACGGCGGCGGTCGACGAGCGGCTCAACGACAAGAGCTACATCGTGCCCGGCCTCGGCGATGCCGGCGACCGGTTGTTCGGGACCAAGTGAGATGGCGGTGAAGAGGAAGCCCACCGACAGGACCGCCAAGCCCGCGTCGGCCGAAGCCACCGATCTCGCCCCGGTCGTCGGCGCCAACCTCCGCCGGTTGCGCACGCGCCGTGGACTCTCGCTCGAGCGACTCGCGCAGCTGTCGGGAGTGTCGCGCGCGATGCTCGGGCAGATCGAGCTCGGGCAGAGCGCGCCGACGATCAACGTGCTGTGGAAGATCGCGCGCGCCCTCGAGGTCACGTTCTCGGCGCTGATCAGTGCGCGCACCCAGACCGGCGCCCTGGTGCTCCGCGCCAAGGACGCCAAGCTGCTGACCAGCAACGACCGCAGCTTCACGTCGCGCGCGCTGTTCCCGTTCGACGAACCGCGCCGGGTCGAGTTCTACGAGCTCCAGCTCGCGAGCGGTGCCGTCGAGAATGCCGACGCGCACCCGCCCGGCACGTCCGAGAACCTGGTGGTCACGGCGGGGATCGTCGACATCGAGGTCGGCGGCGAGACCCATCGTCTCGAGGTCGGCGACTCGATCCTGTTCGAGGCCGACACGCCGCACGCGTACAAGAACCCCGGGAAGGGCAACGCGGTGATGTACCTGGTGATGACCTACGCCGAAGAGATCGGCTGATCAGAACCGGCCGGCGGCCGCGATCCCGGCGCTGCCCGAGCCCAGCCACCCGGTGATGACGGGGCCCTCGGGGCTCCTCGGCTTGTGGGTCACGAACCGAACCACGCCGCCGGCGAGCAACGCGGTACCCGCGATCGTGGCGGCGACCCCGATCTTGCCGCGCGACTCGGCCTTGTCGCGCAAGGACAACGCGTCGGCGTAGTTGTTCGCGGCCTTCGAGTCGTTGCTGGCGCCGTGCGATTGCACGAGCATCGCGATCCCGACGCCCAGCCCGATCGCACCACCTCCGACGAGCGCGATCCCGATCGGGTCTTTCCAGCGGCTCTTACCTTCGGGCCCGCGAGGCGGATCGGAAGGCGGCGTCGGCTGCGTGACCGGGGCCGGCGTCGGCGTCGGGTTCGTCACCGGCGGCTCGGGCGGAGGCTCCGGCTGCTGCTTGGCGAGGATCTCCTGGCACTCGCCGAGCTTGGTGTTGATCAGCTCCCTGTTCGCATCGGGGAGCTTCTGTGCCAACAGCTTCTCGTAGAGCTCGATCGCCTTGTCGCAGTGCTCGGCCTGACGTTCGGACTGCGCCCACGCGAACAGCGTCTCGACATCGGCCTCGAGCGCGTACGACTTCGAGAACGCATCCGACGCGGTGGCGTAGTCGGAGCTCTTGTACGCCGCGAGCCCGGCATCGAACGCGGCGCGTGCCTTGGCCGTCTTCGGTGCGGCGAGTGCCGGCGACGCCACGAGGAGCGCGACCACCGCGACGGCCAGCGCCGTCAGTGCTTGCCGGTGCGCACGGGCATGAACGGGGAATCTCCGTTCGTCCATTGCGGGTCTTCTTTCTTCGGCTTTGGTCTCGGCTTGGCTCTGGTGGTCGGCCGCGTGTGCCGGCGCACGACTCGCTTCGCGCGCGACCGCGGCTTCTTCGCCTTGGGCCGCGCCGGCTTGTCGACGGCGACGGTCGTGGTGGGCTTGGCCTTCGCCGGCGTGGCCTTCGCCGGCGTGTCGGTGTCGTCGGTCTGGTCGGTGTCGGCGGTGGCCGGACCGGAGCTCGACGTGTCGTCGGTCGCGGCCTTTGTCGCGTCGTCGCTCGCCGGGTCGGAGGCGGGCGTGTCGGTGTGGCCGGTGTCGTTCGCGGTCGCCTTCGTCGTGTCGTTCGTCGTGTCGTTCGTCGTGTCGTTCGTCGTGTCGTTCGTCGTGTCGTTCGTCGGCTCGGTCGCCGGTGACGCCGCGGTGTGGTCGGTCGAGTCTTCGGCGGCCGGTCCGTCGGAGCTCGAAGGCGTGGCGCCCGCCGCGCGCGAACCGTCGTCCCGATCGATCAGTACGTAGGTCACGACCGCGGCGCCCACCAGCGCGAACAGCGCGAGCAGGATCATCGGCAACCGCGACCGGCGTCGACCATCCACCAACTTGACGCGCTCGGTACGATCGGCGGCTGCGGGTGCCGAGATCGGAGCGTTCACGGTATCGATCGCGGGAACACCGGGATACGGCGTCGAGCTGAACGGCGGCGAGCCCTGCGACGGGGTGTTCATCGTGCCCGGGACCGACGGAGCGAGCTGCATGATCGGAACTGCACCGGGATGGGGCGTCGGCACGCGACCGGCGCGCACCGGGGTCGGCGTCGGTCGTGCGACGTCGGGCGGCGGAGCCTGCGCTGCCATCGGAGGCGGGGTGGCAGCACCTGGCATCGGCGGTGGCGTCGGCACACGCGCGGTGGCGACCTGCTCGGGAGACCGTGGGTTCGGGCTCGGCTCCGAGATCGGGGGCTGGATGTCGGTGGGGAGCTCCTCGGGCGAGATCGGTGGGGTCGTCACCGCGGTCGCGTCGTCCTCGGGATCGTCCTTGAGCTCGCCGACCACCGGCGCCTGGTCGGTGCCGTCGTGCTTGCGCGGAGTGATTGGCGCCTGCACCGCGGGAGGAAGCGGCTGTGACTCGGCCTCCGCGGCGAAGTCCGGTGGCAATGCCGGGATGTCGCTGCGGCTCTCGATCAACGTCTTCACGACCGCTTGCTCGACGAAGAACGCCCCTTGCGCGTGCGCGTTCTTCCACTCCTCGAGCCGCTGCGGGAACAGCGTCGACATCAAGCGTGCGAGCACCAGCGGCGACACGCGCAAGCGACTCTCGTGCGCGTAGTCCTCGATCTGTCCCTGCATGTCGAGCGCGGTCGCGAATCGCTTCGTCGGATCGCGCGCGAGCGCCTGCAGCACGATCGCCTCGAGGGCGGACGGGAACCCCGGGACGAGCTTGCTCGGCGGCTCGGCGTCGGTGTTGACGATGTGGTTGAGCACCGCGTACTCGGACTCGTCGGTAAACGGCAACCGGCCGGTCGTCAGCTCGTAGAGCAACGTGCCGACGGAGAAGATATCGCTGCGCCGATCCAGCGTCGTCTTGCCCTTGCACTGCTCGGGCGACATGTACGCGATCTTTCCCTTCAGCCCGCCGGCCGTCGACGACGGCGTGGTGTTCGCGCGCGCGATGCCGAAGTCGACGAGCTTGACCGAACCGTCGTAGCTGACGAGCACGTTCGATGGCGAGACGTCGCGGTGCACGACGTTGAGCGGTCGGCCGTCGGGCGTTGTCTTCTCGTGAGCGTGGTGGAGCCCCGCGCACAACCCGGCGATCAACGTGAGTGCGACGTCGAGCGAGATCGGGACACCGCTGTCCTGCGCGGTGCGCAGCACGCTCCCGAGATCCTCGCCGTGCACGTACTCCATCGAGAAGAAGAACTCGCCCTGCTCCTGCCCGATGTCGTAGACCTGCGCGATGTTGGGGTGATGCAGCGTGGCCGCGAGCCGCGCTTCGTTGAGGAACATGTTCACGAAGCTCGCGTTGTTCGCGTACTGCGGAAGGATCCGCTTGACGACCACGAGCTTCTCGAAGCCCTCGATGCCCATCGTGCGGGCGAGGTAGAGCTCGGCCATCCCACCGACGGCGATCTGGCGGATCAGGTCGTACTTGCCGAGCTTGTCACCCGGCGCCAGAAACCGCGCACGTTGCATAGCGGGATTGGCCACGCGACTCCCGCGAGCCCCCAGAGACCCGCGTCTTTCTACGATAGACGAAAACCCGGGGTTGTGCAGTACAATGAAACCATGGGGAAAGCGGTGACCCTGGCGGGCGTCGTGTTCGCATGCCTCGCGATCCGCTCGCTCGTTGCGTGCAGTCCGTTCAGCGGTGCGAGCGAGTTCCAGTGCACGAACGATTCGGAGTGCACCGGTGACGTCGACGGTCGGTGCGAGCCCAACGGCCTGTGCAGCTTCGCCGACGGTTCGTGTGCGGGCGGTCGTCGGTACGGCGACCTTTCGGGTTCGCTCTCGGGGACCTGCGTCGGTGACGAGCCTACCGACGGTGGTGTCGACTCGCCCGATGCGATCCCCCCGAGGCCGGCGACATCTGCTTCGGCGATGCCGGCGGCCTCGTCCAACCGTGCTTCTCGCCGAACGATGCGCCGACCGGCGCGCTCGACCTCACCGCCGACATCGACACGGATGGGGCGATGTGCTCGAACGTGGTCAAGAACACCACAGCCTGCGTGATCGCGGCGGACAGCCTCTCGATCGCATCGGGTACCACCGTGGCGGTCACCGGCTCGCGACCGCTGGTGCTGGTCGCCGTCACGACGATCCAGATCGACGGCGTGCTCGATGCCGCGAGCCACCGCGGCGGTGCCACGGGTGCGGCGGCGAACCCCGGAACCTGCGATGGCGGTACCGCGGCGACCAACAACAACGGTTCGGGTGGCGGTGGCGCCGGCGGTAGCTTCGGCGCGAAGGGTGGCAATGGCGGTGGTCCCGGCGGCACGCCCGGCACCTCCGGCGCGGCGCAGGCCGGGGATTCGTTGCGCGGTGGTTGCCGCGGACAGGACGGCAAGGAAGGCGCCGGCGGCGCGAACACGCGCGGGATCGGCGGCGACGGTGGAGGCGTGGTCTACCTGATCGCCGACGGCTCGGTGACGATCGGTGCCGCGGGCGCGGTCAACGCCTCGGGTGCGGGCGGTACCGCGGGTCAGGCCCCGTTCCAGCACGCCGGCGGTGGCGGTGGTGGATCGGGTGGACTGATCGGATTCGACAGTCCGGCGATCACCAACTCCGGTCAGGTGTTCACCAACGGCGGAAGCGGGGCCGAGGGCACCGGCAACAACACCGCCAGCAACAACGGCAACGATCCGCAGAACACCGGCGCCGCGATCGGCGGTGCCGGCGGCAGCACCAGCGGAGGCGACGGTGGCAACGGCGGTGCGGGTGCGACGGGCACCGGCAACGACGGTCAGAACGGCATCAGCGCCGGGGCCACCTCCGGTGGTGGTGGTGGTGGTGGCGTCGGCGTGATCCGGGTGTTCCGCGGCACGCTCGGCGGACAGAGCTCGCCACCCGCGATCTAGACGTCAGGCGCGAGCGAAACGACGACGAGAGCACGCGGACGACTCGCTCGCGAAGCCTTCGCTTCGCGAAGTCTACGCGGTGTGCTGGCGCACGAATGCGAGCGTGCGATCCCACGCCTGGGTCGCGCACGCGGCGTTGTAGACCTCGGGCCGCTTGTCGTTGCAGAACGCGTGCTGCGCGTCGTAGGTGAACAGCTCCATCGGCACCTTGACCGCTGCCTTGATCTTCTCGGCGCCGGCGATCGTTGCCCAGTCGTCGTGCTGCGCGAAGTGCGCCTGCACCGGTGCGTCGATCTTCGACCAGTCGAGATCGCCGGGAAGCCCGTAGTACGGCACCACCGCCGACAGACCGCGCACGTTGACAGCGGTCGCGAACGTCAGCGCGCCACCCATGCAGTAGCCATGCACCGCGACCTTGCCGGTGCAGCGCGGGTGGGTCTCGAGGTATTTCGCCGCCGCACCGATCTCCTGCACCGCCTTGGGAAAGTCGAGCGCCTTCATCATCGCGCCCGCCTCGTCGGCGTCCTTGGCGAGCTTGCCGTGATAGAGGTCCGGCACGATCGCGATGAAGCCGGCGTCGGCCCACCGCTTGGCGACCGACTGGATCTGCTCGTTGATGCCCCACCACTCCTGGATCACCACGACGCCGGGTGCCTTGGCATCGCCGGCCGGGACCTCGAGGACGGCGGATACCTCGCCGCCGGTGGTCGAAATCGTGACTCGCTGACTCATCTAGCTCTCCTTTCGGGTCGCTTATACTGCGCTTCATGTTCCGGACCGAAGGGCGCCCGCGGGCGACGATTCGAAGGCGCGCTCGATCCCGTCGCCGCGCGGATCAACGCATCGGTGGAATTCGACCGCCGTCTACTCCCGCACGACGTCACGGGTTCGATCGCGCACGCCCGCATGCTCGCCGCGCAGGGGTTGATCACCGAAACCGATGCGGACGCGATCGCGATCGGCCTCGAGCGCGTGGCCGCGCAGCTCGAATCCGGACAGCTCTCGTGGGACGACTCCCTCGAGGACGTCCACATGAACGTCGAGGCTCGGCTGGTCGACGCCATCGGCGATGCCGGGCGCCGGCTCCACACCGCGCGCAGTCGCAACGATCAGGTCGCGCTCGACCTCCGTCTCTACACGCGGGCGGCCGGCACCCGGCTGGTCGCGTTGATCGATCGGCTACGCCGGGCGCTGGTGGTCCAGGCCCGGGCCCACGTCGACACGTTGATGCCCGGCTACACCCACCTGCAGCGCGCGCAACCGGTCCGGCTCGCCCATCACCTGCTGGCCTACGACGCGATGCTGGTGCGCGACCGCGGACGGATCGCCGATGCCTGCCGGCGCGCCGACGTGTCGCCGCTCGGCTCCGGTGCGCTCGCCGCGACCACGCTGCCGATCGATCGCGATCGCGTGCGGGAGACGCTCGGGCTGTCGGGGCTGACCACCAACTCGCTCGATGCCGTCGGCGATCGTGACTTCGCGATCGAGCTGGTGGCGGCATGCGCGCTCGCGCACGTCCACCTGTCGCGACTCGGCGAGGAGCTGGTGCTGTGGGTGAGCCAGGAGTTCGGGTTCGCACGGATCGGCGAGGCCTACTGCTCCGGCTCGTCGCTGATGCCGCAGAAGATCAACCCCGATCTCGCCGAGCTGATCCGCGGTCGCACCGGCCGCACCATCGGTGACTGGGTGACGCTGATGACGGTCGTCAAGGGCCTGCCGCTCGCCTACAACAAAGATCTGCAGGAGACCCAGGAGCCGCTGTACGACGCGGTCGAGACCCTGGAGGCGAGCCTCGAGGTCGCACGCGGGATGATCGAATCGACCACGTTCGACGTCGCGAAGCTGCGTGCCGCCATCGACGCCGGCTACCTGGTCGCCACCGAGCTCGCCGACTACCTCGTCACCAAGGATGTCCCGTTCCGCGAGGCCCACGACATCGCCGGTCACCTGGTGCGAGTGGCGAGCGAGCGCGGTGTCGAGCTGGCGGCATTGCCGCTCGCCGATCTGAAAGCCGCCCACGCCGCGTTCGAGGCCGACGTCGCCGAGTGGCTCGACCCGGTGCGCGCCGTCGATCGCCGCGACGTCCCCGGCGGACCCGCACGAGTCCGCGTGATCGCCGCGATCGAAGCCGTCGAACGGGAGCTGGGGACGGAGTAAACCTTGACAACTTTGCCCTCGGGCAACGTTGTCAAGGTTTACTCCGTCCCCTACAAACGCCGGATGCCCGCGTTCGAGTACCGGTCCCAAGAGCTCCACTGCGAAGGCGTCGCCCTGTCGAAGATCGCGGCGGAGGTCGGCACGCCGTTCTACGTCTACAGCCGCGCCGAGATCGAGCGCGCGTATCGCGCGTTCGACGGTGCGTTCGAGGGCATCCCGCATCGCGTGTGTTACGCGGTCAAGGCGTGCTCCACGCTCGGCGTGCTCCGCGTGCTGGTCGACCTCGGCGCCGGCGCCGACATCGTGTCGGCCGGCGAGCTGTTCCGCTGGCAGAAGGCCGGCGGCGATCCGGGCAAGGTCGTGTTCTCGGGCGTCGGCAAGACCGAGGCGGAGATGACGGCCGGCATCGAGGCCGGCATCGACGCGTTCAACGTCGAGTCGGCCGAGGAGATGGGCGTGCTCGCGCGGGTCGCGCGCTCGCTCGGTGCCACCGTCAAGATCGCGCTCCGGGTCAACCCCGACGTCGATCCCGAGACGCATCCGTACATCTCGACCGGGCTCAAGCAGAACAAGTTCGGCGTCGCGATCGACGAGGCGCGACACCTGCTCCGCAAGGCCGCCAAGCTCGACGGCGTGACCGTGTCGGGGGTCGACTTCCACATCGGTTCGCAGCTCACCAAGACGACGCCGTTCACCGACGCGATCGCGCGCCTGGTCGCGCTGGTCGACGACCTCGCCTCCGATGGCATCGCGATCGATCACGTCGACATCGGCGGTGGCCTCGGCATCGACTACGGCCTCGGCGAGACCATCCCCTCCCCCGCCGCATACGGCGAGGCGGTGCGCGAGGCCCTCGCGCCACTCACCAAACGTGGCGTGGTGGTCTACACCGAGCCCGGTCGCGCGATCGTCGGCGCCGCCGGCGCGCTGGTCACCGCCGTGGTGTTCCGCAAGCGCAACGAGGCCAAGCACTTCACGATCGTCGACGCCGCGATGAACGACCTGATGCGCCCCGCGCTGTACGACTCGTTCCATCCGATCCAGCCGGTGATCCAGCGCTCCCGCCCGCAGGTGACCACCGACGTCGTCGGCCCGATCTGCGAGACCGGCGACTTCTTCGCGCGCGATCGCGAGCTGGGAGAGCTGATGCCCGGGGAGCTGCTGTGGATCGGCGCCGCCGGCGCCTACGGGGCCGCGATGTCCTCGAACTACAACACCCGGCCCCGTGCCGCCGAGGTCCTGGTCGAGGGCGACCGCTTCACCGTGATCCGCAAGCGCGAAACACTCGACCAGCTGATCGCCAACGAGCTGGTACGATAGGAGGCGTGAGGGAGCTCGCATTCGCCGCCGCGATCGCGCTCGCCGCGTCCGCGTGCGGCGACAACCTGTCGACCGATCACCTGCAGGGCGGCGACGAGACGGTGTTCGACCGCACGCGCGACGCGTTCACCCACTCGCTTCCCAGCCTCGACGCCGACCAGCTCGAGCAGCACAACCTCGGCCACGGTCCATTCGCGTTCGAGTGGATGCCACCCCAGCTCGGTCCGCTGTTCAACAACAAGGCGTGCTCGGGCTGCCACTTCCGCAACGGTCGCGGCGAATCGTCGGTGGGTCACGACGTGTTCGGCTCGCAGGCGCTGGTGCGGATCAGCCTCGAGACCGGCGAGCCGCAGGACGAGCACGGTCCGGTCCCCGTCCCTGGCTTCGGACTCCAGCTCCAGGACCACGCGACGGCCGGGCTCCCCGAGGTCGTCATCAACATCACGTGGATCGATCTCGTCGACTACTTCGACGACGGCGACACGATCTCGCTGCACGAGCCGCGGTTCGCGATCATGCAGCCCGACGGCAGCCGGCTCCCCAACGGCGTCCACACCTCGTACCGGCAGGCGCCGCCGCTGATCGGCATGGAGCTCCTCGATGCCGTGCCCGAGGCCGACATCGTGGCGCTCGCCGATCCCGACGATGCCGACGGCGACGGCGTCAGCGGACGCCCGAACTACGTGTGGAACCCGGTGACCCAGCGCAGCGAGCTCGGACGGTTCGGCCACAAGGCGAACGTGCCCAACCTCGAGATCCAGGTAGCAGGCGCGTTCGCGAACGACATGGGGCTTACCAATCTGATCTTCCCCGAAGCCGACGGTGTGACCCGCGACGTCAACGACCAGCAACTCGTGGACACCACGTTCTTCGTGGCGTCCCTCGCGGTCCCCGCCGCCGCACCGCGTGACGACCAGGCCGAGCGCGGGCGCGAGCTATTCGACGAGTTCGGCTGTGCCACCTGTCATGTACCGACGTTGCACACCGGGTTCGACGCCGACATCCCACAGCTCCGAGATCAGGAGATTCACCCGTATACCGACCTGTTGCTTCACGATCTCGGCGACGACCTCACCGACTCGCGCCAGGACTTTCTCGCCGACGGGATCGAGTGGCGCACGCCGCCGCTGTGGGGCATTGGCCTCACCCAGGTGGTGTCCCCGAACGCGACGTTCCTTCACGACGGTCGCGCGCGCACGCTGGCCGAGGCGATCATGTGGCATGGCGGCGAGGGCGAGGGCTCGCGGACCGCGTTCCGTGCTGCCAGCCGCGATGATCGCGATGCGCTGATCGCGTTCCTGCAGACGCTCTGACCAGCGAGCTGTCAGGCGAGCAAGTGCCCCTGGGGTACAATCACGGGGTCGTGGACGAGGACGAGGCGCGCACTCACGCCGACGAAGCATCGCGAAGCGATCGTCGGGACGACGGAGTGCGCCTGCAGCCCGGCACCGAGATCGCCGGCTACCTGATCGACGAGGAGATCGGGAAGGGCGGGATGGGCCACGTGTACAGCGCGACCCATCGCATGATCGGCAAGCGCGCCGCGATCAAGGTGCTGCGTCCCGAGGTGTCGCGCTCGCCGATCGTGATCGAGCGTTTCATCCAGGAAGCGCGTGCGGTCAACCAGATCCAGCACCCCAACATCATCGACATCTTCGCGTTCGGCGCACTCGACGACGGACGCGCCTACCAGATCATGGACCTCTTGGTCGGCGAGTCCCTGCGCCGGCGACTCAAGCGCGGTCCGCTGATCCCGAGCGAGGCCGCGTCGGTGATCGAGGAGACCGCGCTCGCCCTGATCGCCGCGCACGACAAGGGCTTCATCCATCGCGACCTCAAGCCCGACAACATCTTCCTGCAGGAGCGGGAGGGTCGCTGGCCGGAGGTCAAGCTGCTCGACTTCGGGCTCGCCAAGATGATGCCCGAGGCCCAGATGGCCCCGCTGATCAAGACCAAGACCGGCGTGATGCTCGGGACGCCCGAGTACATGTCACCCGAGCAGGCACGCGGCGAGGGTGTCGACTACCGCACCGATATCTACGCGCTCGGCGTGATGATGTTCGAGATCCTGTCGGGACGGCGGCCGTTCATCTCGATGGGCGATCCGATCAGCACGCTGATGCTGCATGCCGAGGAGCCGCCGCCCTCGCTCAAGGACTACGTGTCGTCCGAGCTGCCCGTCGAGATGGTGCAGCTCGTCGACTCGATGCTCGCCAAGGATCCGGCCGCGCGGCCATCGCTCGCCGCCGTACGCACGGTGATCAAGCGACTGCGCTCGACCCAGCTGCCTCGCCGCACGCTCGCGCTCGAGCTCTCGGGCCAACACGTACCTCCACTTGCCGGGATCCCCGACGACGAGCTCGCCGTCGATCCGGTCGGCTCTCCGTCCGGTTCGGTCGGGAGCGCGGTCGGCAGCTCGATCGGCAGCTCGATCGGCATCACCGCATCGCGCGTCGGCGCCGAGGCCTTGCTCCCCTCGGTGCCGGTCGACAACGCGGACGAGTCTCCCACCGGTCGCCATCCATCGCATCCACCCGTGATCGCCTCGACGTTGCCGCGACAGGCTCCACCACCGGCGAACCCCACGCCGAACACGCTCGCCAAGACCCAGCTCTCGACGCCCTCGATCCGGCTGCCCTCGAGCTCGAGCATGCCGCCGACCTCGCTGTCGTCGCTGCATTCGTCCTCGGGCGTGCACAGCTTGCCCCCGCAGTCGCTCCATCCACCATCGCCGTCGACCCACGGTCCTCGTCGGGATCGGCCGAGCGCGCCGGGGCTGGCGGTCGGTCCACGCACCGTTCCTCCGACGGAGGTGGGCGTTCCACCTGCACCGAAACCGCCGGCGGTCCGTAACAGCGGGCGGTTGTGGATCATTATCGGCGCGGCCGTCGCGATTTCGGTCGGGATCGGGATCGCGCTCATCCTGGTCGGGTAGGCGTATGATCGGCCGTGATGGTGGGGGATCCGGAACGCCCGACCGAGGCGGTCGCCGCGCTATTCCTCGACGATAGCGATCCGGCGATGGTGCCGGAGGCGCGGTTCGGGCCCGGCTCCACGATCAACGGCTACACCGTCGACGAGCTGATCGGCACCGGTGCGACCGGTCTCGTCTACTCGGCCACCCATCCGGTGATCGGCAAGCGCGTGGCGATCAAGGTCTTGCGCGAGGAGCTGTGCGACGACGCGGAGACCATCGAGCGTTTCGTGATGGAGGCGCGCGCCGTCAACGCGATCAACCACCCCAACATCATCGACATCTTCGACATCGGGACGCTGGCCGATCGGCGGCGCTACCTCATCATGGACCTGCTGATCGGCCGCACGCTGCGCCGCCGGCTCGGCGACGGTCCGCTTCACGTCAGCGAGGCCGCCGCGGTGATCGACGACTGCGCGTCGGCGCTGATCGCCGCCCACGACAAGGGCTTCATCCACCGCGACCTCAAACCCGACAACGTGTTCCTCGCCGAGGTCGCCGGTCGTCGTCGCCCCGAGGTGCGGTTGCTCGACTTCGGCGTCGTCAAGCTGGTCGCCGGCAACAACCCGGCCGGCGGCGGCGTGCGCACGCGTGCCGGGATCGTGATCGGCACGCCCGCGTACATGTCGCCGGAGCAGGCGGTCGCCAAGCAGGTCGATTCTCGGACCGATATCTACGCACTCGGCGTGATGTCGTTCGAGCTGCTCGTCGGCCGTCGGCCCTACAAGCATCCGAGCGTGCTCGAGCTGTTACTACTGCACGCGCAGGCACCGATCCCGTCGCTGCGCGACGAGGTGCCGTCGATCCCGATCGAGGTCGCGCAGCTCGTCGAGGCGATGCTCGCCAAGCAGCCCGAGGATCGCCCGACGCTCTCGGCGGTGCGCACCGTGATCAAGCGACTGGTCGGATCGGTGATCCCGACCGTCACGGAAGCCCACGCGCAGCTCGCCGTGGCCGCGGGCGCCGAGAGCAAGGTGATCGAGATCCTCCGTGCGGACGACAGTGGCCCCGCCACGATGGGCGATCGTCCGGGACGACTGGGCAGCACACCTCCCGAGGCGCCCTCGCCGTCTGCCGGCGGCGCGATGCTGGAGATGTCCGTGGCCGGGTCGCCCGCGACCGTCGATCCTCCACCGGTCTCGAGCGGCGCCATCACGCGCCCGACGCCGACGCCCAGCCTCCCACGCATGCTGCCGAAGGGCACGCCGTCGAAGACCCAGCAGGTCCAGGAAGTGTCGATCGAGGACGAGCTCGACGCACCGCACGCCGCGGCAGGCGCGTCGGGGCTGTGGCTGCTGTTCGCGATCGCCGCGGTCGCGATCGCGGCCGGTGGCGTGTTGCTCGGGATGTCACTGTAGCGCTCGCGCGCTACAGGTGATGGGCGAACACCAGCGTGCGGCAACCGCCGTCGCAGCGGACGGCGTGCACGCTGCCCGGCGGCTGGCGGACCCAGTGGCCGACTCCGTAGACGCCACGCTCGTCGGCGAGCGAGCCTTCGAGCACGAAGAACTCCTCGCCGCGATCGTGATCGTGCGACGCGATCACGGTGCCCGGCGAGAACACCAGGATCCCGACCGAGCCCGCGGCATCCTCGTGCAGCACGACGTGCGTGAGCCCCGGCCGGGGATGCGGCGAGAACGCGAGCTCGTCGGTCGCGACGACGGCACGTGTGGCCTCGCCCCGCGCGCGCTGCTTGAGGAACAGCCGGCACCCAGTGGTGGTGTGGAACCGAACCGGAGCGACGGTTCGGACATAGGTTCGGGCGGCATAGGTCGCGCGGCCATCGGTCGCGGTGCCGGCGACGACGAACGCGTCGATCAGCGACGGTCCGCCATCGATCGACCACGCCGCACCGGGACTCAGATCGACGATCGCGGTCCGGCGATCCGGCGTGTCCTCGAGCACGAGCTCGGGCAAGGTCGGCGCGTTCGGAGAAACAGCCACGGCGGCACGCTGCGACAGGTCGGCGTGCACGGACACGGTCAGCGCTTCGCGACCTCGACACGCGCGTCGTTGAACGCGGCCTGGCCGGCGAGGTCGGCGTAGGTCTGAGAGATCAACGCGTTCGAGGTCAGGCCGTTGGCGGTGTGCTTGCGCCACAGCCCCTTGGGGAGCACGCACACGCCGGGACGCACGGCTGCCGACACCCTGGCAACGCACAGAACCTCGCCGAGGTCGTTCCACATCCGGATCGCGTCTCCGGTCGAGATCCCGCGCGCCGCGGCGTCGTCGCGCGACAGCTCGAGCTCGGCGGCCGCGGTGCGGAGCTGCCCGAACGTCGAGCTGATCTGGGTCGCGAGCGCGGGCGAGATCAACGCGAGCGGAAATTTGTCGGTGCGTGGATCGGGCCGGTACGCGTAGAGCCCCTCCGAGCCCGCGGCGCGCGCGTCACGATCGAGCGCCTCGGGTACCAGATCGATCCTGCGATCGGGCGTACCGGGATGCGCGTCGACGAACGGGATCGGACGATCGCCGTTCGGTGGAGCGGCGACGCCACGCTCGCGGATCTCGGTACGCATCGCCTCGCCGTGCGGACTCGCGGCGAACGTCGCGGCGACGAGCTCGTCATCCGTCGTCGGCTCGCCCGGACGCGCGAGTCCCAGCCGCGCGAGCAACGCACCGAACAGCTGGTTGTTGGTGCGCGCCTCGCCCGGCGCCGTGGCCACGGCCGGACTGTCGAACAGCCGCATCGTGCCGTAGCCGCGCTTCAGGTCGCGGTGTTCGAGAAACGCGGTCGCGGGCAGTACGACGTCGGCGATCCGCGCGGTGTCGGTCATCACCTGGTCGTGGACCACGACGAAGACATCATCACGCGACAGTTGCTCGATCACCGCCCGCTGATCGGGTGCGGTGGCGACCGGGTTGCAGTTGTAGACGAACACGCACTCGATCGGTGGATCGGCGAGCGTGCGCAGCGCGTCGGCCAGCCCACTCATGTTGACGCGGCGAGTGGCGACGTCGGGCTCGGCGATCGCGGTCTCCGACGACAGCCCCCAGCTCGCGTCGCCGTTGGACATCGTGTAGCCGCCGCCGCGCACGCCGAACTTGCCGGTGATCGCGGGCAAGGCGGCGACCGCGGCCACCGCACTACCGCCGTTGCGGTTGCGCTCGAGTCCCCAGCCGATGCGGACCACCGCAGGCGACGTGGCGGCATACAGCTCGACGAATCGCGCCAGATCGTCGGCCGCGATCCCCGCGACACCAGCCGCCTCGGCGATCGACCACCGCGCCGCACGCGCGAATAGCTCGGCGGACCGCGCGGTGTGGCGCTCGACGAACGCGCGATCGACGTGACCGCCGGCTTCGAGGGCATGGATCGCGGCGAGCGCGACCGGGAGATCCGTACCGGGTTGCACCGCGAGGTGGAGATCGGCGCGCTTGGCGAGCGGGGTGGTCCGCGGATCGACGACGACCAGCTTGGCGCCAGCCTCGCGCGCGCGATCGATGATCGGCACGAGGTGGATCGACGTCGCCGCCGGGTTGACGCCCCACAACACGATCAACCGCGCGTGTTCGAAGTCCTCGAGGGCCACGCCGGGCATCACGCCGTACAGCCCGCGCACCGCCGCGGTGGTCGCGGTGGCGCAGAACGTCTTGTCGAGCCGCGACGCTCCGAGCCGTCGGAACAGCCGCTCGGCCAGCGCGCCCTCGGTGAGCCAGCCGTTGGACCCGCCGTAGTGGTACGGCAGGATCGCCTCGCCACCCGAGCGCTCGCGGATCTCGGCGAGCCGGCTCGCGATCAGGTCGAGCGCCTCGTCCCAGCTCGCCGTCCGCCACTGGTCGGCACCCTTGGCACCGGTCCGGATCTTCGGTGCCAGCAGGCGATCGTCGCCGTACAGGTGCTCGGCGATCTTGCGGACCTTGCCGCAGATCACGCCGTCACCGATCGGCGAGCGGGTATCGCCCGTCACCTTCACCACGCGACCGTCCTCGACCGTGACACTCAGCCCGCACATGTCGGGACAGTCGAGCGGGCACGCACTGCGGAGCTCGTTGGCCATCACCTGTTGTCTACCACCGACCGGCGATGCCGAACGTCGTCGTGCGGGCTCCCGTGACTGTGGTGGCCGATCCGACCGCCGGCTGTACCGTCTGGGTCTTCTGGAGCTTCGGGGCGTCGACGTTGCGGGACAGGATGCCGGCGCCGATCAGCCCGACCGCCATCCCACCGAGCGAGAAGTTCGACAGGTGCTCGCGCTCGGCATCGGTGAACCCCGCGCCCCCGCTGGAGGAGCTGGCGCCGTAGATCAGGCTCTCCGCGGCGAGACCACCGAGGATGCCGATCACGCCACCGACGTCGATCAGCAGCGCGTGCGTGCGGCTGACATGGAAGTAGCGCGTCATCAGGACGCCACTGATCGCGCCCATCCCGAAGCCGCTGAGCACCAGACCCGATGACACCTGGCGTTCGGATCCGAACGACTCGGCGAACAGCGCACCGGTCACCGTGCCCCAGGTCATCGCGCTGTTGATCAAGGCGGCGTCGCCGACGCTGACCTTGGTCTTGTCCCCGAAGTAGTAGCCGGCGGCACCACCGATGGCGAGCGAAGCGCCGAGAACCGGTGCGTACACGTTGGGGTCGTCCGTGAACACCAGCGCGCCGAAGCCACCGACCACGCCACCGGCGAGCGTCGACGTGATCGTCAGGTTGCTGGTGCCCAGCGCCAGCGTCTTCGGCAGATAGAGATAGCTGAACGTGAACCCGGCGATGCCACCGCCGATCACCCCGGCGCCGGCGAGCGTCGTCTGGTTGAACGCGGCGAGCAGGTTGCCGCCCGCCGCCATCCCGGCACCGGTGACGAACGCGATCAGCTGGCGGCGACCGAACCGCTCCTCTTCCGGGAGCTCGATCAAGGCCTGGCTGACCTGATCCGGCAACACCTCGATCTCCTTCGAGCGGGTCTCGCGGCCGGGACGCTCGGCGCGCACGCGGTACTTCTTGGCGTCGAGCCGGGTCTCGTAGCGACCGACGCCGACCAGCCGGTCGACCCGGCCGTCGTCGAGATAGATCTTGGCGTCGCTCGGCGTGGTCAGGATCGACACCGTGCCGGTCTGCGGATCGAGCGGGATGTAGCGGGTGTCGGGCTTTCCGATGTGCGCGACCAGCGGCTTGGACACCGGCACGAACCCGCGCAGCGAGATCCGCATCGTGTACTCGCCGGCCTCGAGATCGAACGGATCGCCGGCGATGCCGCGTTCGACGACCCGGCCATCGCTCTTGCGCTCGATCGTGATCGTCGCACCGCCGGGCTGGGTCTCGATCAGGATCCGGGCCTTGAGCCGCTTGAGCACCGCGATCCGGCGCGTCACGTTCTCGCGGTCCTCCTTCGGATCGGGCGCGCACTGCGACGTCCGCGTGGCGTTCTCCGGCATCTCGTCGATGTAGCGCTGGAGGTACGCCACCGCGCGCTCGTAGTCGAGGTCGCGCTCGTAGGCCTGTCCGATGTCCTTGAGGATCGAGTACCCGAACGACGGGATCTTGCAGTAGCTCTGCACCAGCTCGGAGACCGCGCCCTTGTAGTCACCTTGCAGGTACAGGGTCTCGCCGCGCGTGTAGTGCTCGGCGCCTTGCTTGCGCAGGTCGGCGTCCGAGGCGTCGGAGTGCGGACAGTTATCGACGTCGAGGAGGAGCGGGTGCGACGCCGGTTGCGCGGACACCGTGGTCACGCTGACCGCGAGCGACACCACGACCTGGAGTGCGAGCGCGGATCTCACTTCTTCTTGTTGGGATCGTCCGGGAAGCCCTGGAAGTCGCCGCCACCCGCCGAGTGGTTCGTGGTGTCGTCGGGTTTCGTCTTCTTCGGCTTCGTGAACCGGATCCGCTGGCCGGGCTTGGCCTTCGTGAGCTTGACGGTGATCGTCCGACCCTTGCTCTCGAACGGTACGAACGCGAACGAGTGCTCCTCGTAGCCTTCGAGCTGCGCCATGAAGTGGCGCGTCTCCTTGCTCGGAACCAGGGCGAGCGTGAGCGGCGTGACCTCGGTGTTCGAGACGCCGTGGACCTCGGTTCCCTCCATCAGCAGCCTGGCGCCTGGAGGCACGGTCACGATCTTGATGTTGACGAGATCCGGCGCGTCGATGGGAACCACCACGGCCGCATCGACGGGCGGTGGTGGCGGCGGTGGCTTGACCGCGAGCGCGGCGTCGAGTGGAGCCGCGGCGGGTGCCGAGCCGCCCATCATGACTTTCACGGTGACCGCGACGGCCGCGATGATCACCGCGACGCCACCGATCCACACGACGTAGCGCGCCGGGCTCCGCTTCGGCATCGGGCGCCGCGGGCCGGTGATCCGGGCGCGCTCGGTCGAGTGCGTCGGATCCTCGAGCAGCGCCGTGAGGTCGGCGAGCATGTCGTTCGCGCTCGCGTAGCGCTCCTTCTTGTCCTTGGCCATCGCGCGCGAGACCACGGCCTCGAACTCCTCGGACAGCTCCGGGCGCAGCTCGCGCACCGGCGATGGCGACTCGTTGAGCACCTGCGAGATCACCGACAGGTAGTTGGTGCCGGTGAACGGCACGCGCCCGGTCGCCGCCTCGTACATGATCACGCCGAGCGCATAGATGTCGACGCGCGCATCGAGCTGGTCGTCGCCGCGCGCCTGCTCGGGAGACATGTACAGCGGCGTGCCGAGCACCATCCCGGTCTGCGTCAGTCGCGGCGCCTCTTCCTCCTCGCCGGTGGCGCGCAGCGACTTCGAGATCCCGAAATCGACGACCTTGACGAAGTCCTGTTCCTTGCGGCGGAGCAGGAACAGGTTCTCGGGCTTGATGTCGCGGTGGACGATGCCCTTGTCGTGCGCGGCCGCGAGCGCCGACGCCGCCTGCGAGATGATCTGGAGGATCCGCTGCTCGGACAGCTTGGTCTCGCGCGCGAGGCACTCGGCGAGCGACTCGCCCTCGAGGAACTCCATCACCACGTAGGTGCGGCCGTCGTCGGTCGTCCCGATGTCGGTGATGTCGATGATGTGCTCGTTGCCGACCGACGACGCGAGCTGCGCCTCTTGCTGCAGGCGCTTCACGATCGCCTCGCGCTGCGCGTACTTCTCGAGCAGCACCTTGACGGCGACCCGCTTGCCGAGTGTGGTGTGCGTGGCCTCGTAGACCGCGCCCATCCCGCCCTGCCCGACCTTGCGGTTGATCATGAACTTGCCGGACAGCGTGGAGCCGATCAGATCGGTCTGGAGGACGGCGACGCCGGCCGATGGCGTCTTGTCTGCAGCGGTCGGTGTGTACTTGCCATCGACCGCCGCGGCGACCGCGGTGTCGGCGCCGAGCAACGAGTCACCCGACCCACTGCCCGAGCGCGGGTCGGACGAGCGCACGACAAGCCGGTTCGGGGTATCGGCCGCAGGCCTCCCCGGCTGGCTACCCGGATCCCCCGATCGGAGGACTTGCCGCCAGAACCCGTCGTCATCGCGGTTACCTGAATGATGGTAGGGGGCTGAGTCGGGGCAAGTCAAACCACACGGTCCGGGGGTGTATTTCAGGGTCGCGTTCTGCCACATGTATTTCGACTATTGCATTCATGCGCATTATGGAATAGAAGAGCTGGGTGCCGGTAACTCGTGCAGAGCTGTTCCGGCTTCTCGGGGACGAGGGGCGGTTGCGACTCCTCGCACTCGCGTCCGAAGACGAGTTGACCGTCGGCGAGCTCGCGACGTTGCTTGGCGAGAGCCAACCGCAAGTCACCAAGAAGTCCCAACCACTGCGCGAGGTTGGCCTGCTCGCCGCACGTCGCGACGGCACCCGCACCCTGCTCTCCACCCAGCCCTCCGAAGATCCGGTCGTCGAGGCAGCCCTCGAAGAAGGTCGGCTGCTGTGTAGCCGCGACGGCAGTCTGTCGCGGGTCGCTGCCGTGATCGCGCAGCGCGAGGAGGCCTCGCGCCGGTTCTTCGAGCAGGCGGCGAGCGCCCACACCGGCGAGCCCGCGATCGTCAGCGAGCTCGCCAGCTGGCTCCCGATCCTCGGGCCACTGCTGCCCGGTCGATCACTCGCCGTCGATCTCGGCACCGGTGATGGCAGCCTTCTGCCGATCCTCTCGCCGCTCTACGATCGGGTGATCGCGGTCGACCGCAGCGCCTCGCGGCTCGCTCGGTGCAGCGCGCGGATCGCGGCGTGGGGACTCCCCAACGTCCGACTTCGCGAGGGCGACGCCGACGATGCCAACCTGCTCGCCGATGTCGACGAGCGCGGCGGCGCCGACCTCGTCGTGATGGCACGCATGCTCCACCACGCGGCGCGCCCGCAGGATGCACTGTCGGCCGCGACGCGGCTGCTCCGTCCCGGTGGCTACCTGCTCGTCGTCGACTACCTACCGCACGGCGACGAAGCGCTGCGCGACCAAGGCGACGTGTGGCTCGGCTTCGAGCCCGCCAAGCTGCGCACGTGGATCGACGGGGCGCGGCTCGAGCTCGTGTCGCTATCGCCGGTTCCCCAGCTCCAGCACCCCGCTCCTCATCAACTCGCGGTCGGTCGTAAGCCGCCGCGTTTGACGTCAACCAGCCAGGCCCTGACGGCCTAAGAACATCGAACCAACAGAGACAAGAGAGACGACATGGATAACCGTACCGAGTTCCCCGCATTCAAGATCAAGGACATTCAGCTCGCCGACCTCGGCCGCAAGAAGATCCGCATGTCCGAGAAGGAGATGCCCGGTCTGATGTCGCTCCGCGAGGAGTACAAGGGCAAGAACCCGCTCGCCGGTGCGCGGATCGCGGGCTGCCTTCACATGACGATCGAGACCGCGGTCCTGATCGAGACGCTGGTGTCGCTCGGCGCCGAGGTCACGTGGACCTCGTGCAACATCTACTCGACCCAGGACGAGGCCGCGGCGGCGATCGCGAAGGCCGGCGTGCCGGTGTTCGCGTGGAAGGGCGAGAGCCTCGAGGACTACTGGGCCAACATCGAGATGCAGCTCACCGCGTTCAAGGGCGGCAAGGGCCCGAACCTGATCCTCGACGACGGTGGCGATCTCACGCTGCTCGTCCACAAGGGCGCGGAGATGGAGAAGTCGGGCAAGGCTCCCGATCCGGCGAAGGCCACCAACGACGAGATGCGCGTCATCTACCAGGTGCTCGCCGCGAGCCTCAAGAACGACAAGCAGCGGTTCACCAAGATCTCGGCCGAGATCAAGGGCGTGTCCGAGGAGACCACCACCGGTGTGCACCGCCTCTACGACATGGCGAAGACCGACTCGCTGCTGTTCCCGGCGATCAACGTCAACGACAGCGTGACCAAGTCGAAGTTCGACAATCTCTACGGTTGCCGCGAGTCGCTGTTCGACGGCATCAAGCGCGCGACCGACGTCATGGTGGCGGGCAAGATCGTCACCGTCGCCGGCTACGGCGATGTCGGCAAGGGCTGCGCGCACGCCGCGCGCGGTCTCGGCGCCCGCGTCCTGATCACCGAGATCGATCCGATCTGCGCGCTGCAGGCCGCGATGGAGGGCTTCGAGGTCGTCACGATGGAGCAGGCCGCTCCGATCTCCGACATCTTCGTCACCGCGACCGGCTGCATGGACGTGATCCGCGCCGAGCACATGAAGGTGATGAAGGACGAGGCGATCCTGTCCAACATCGGTCACTTCGATAGCGAGATCCAGGTCGCTTACCTCGAGAACCACAAGGAGATCACCGAGGAGAACATCAAGCCGCAGGTCGATCAGTTCATCTTCCCCGACGGCAAGCGCATCACGCTGCTCGCGCGCGGTCGCCTGGTCAACCTCGGCTGCGCGACGGGTCACCCGTCGTTCGTGATGTCGAACTCGTTCACCAACCAGACCATCGCGCAGATGGCGCTGTGGGCGAACGCGACCAAGGGTCAGGACGAGATGACCGGCATGAAGTTCGATTCCGGTAAGGTCTACGTGCTGCCGAAGAAGCTCGACGAGAAGGTCGCCCGCCTCCACCTCAAGAAGGTGAACGTGCAGCTGACGACGCTCTCGAAGGAGCAGGCCGACTACCTCGGCATCCCGGTCGACGGGCCGTTCAAGCCCGACCACTACCGCTACTAGCGGTCGTTCCCGGCGTCTACGCCGGTACACGCGACGAACACCCGGGGTTGCAGGCCTCCCGAGGCCTCCCCGGGAGGTTCGACGGAGATTCGACGAAGGTTCGCCGGGTTGCCGTCGATCGCGGGTTGGCCCGCGACGCGCAACAGTGGGGTCGTATGGACGATTTCAAGACCCTCGATCTGGAAGCGCTCGACACCGTGGCCGGTGGCAGCACCGTCGGTGACGTGTGCCGAGATGCCATGGGCGCGACCGGAGCCGTCGCGGGCGGAGCCCTGACCTCGGAGACCGGCGGGTGGGGCGCGATTCCGGGCGCCGTGCTCGGTGGCATGGTCGGCCGCGCGATCTGTCCGAAGTGAGCGAGCCCGCGGGAGCGTGCGAGCGCGCTCCTAGCGGCACACGCCACGGATCTCGCGCGGGCGGATCGCGACCACGCACGACGTGAGCGCGTCGGCACCGATCGCGCCGGTCTCGCGGGCGTCGCCGGCATCCGGTTCGAGGAGCTTGAGGTCGAGCGTGCGTTCGACCTCGCCGAACTGCAGCCGGCTCCGCACGGCGCGCGAATCGGTCGTGCCGAGCAATCGATTGACGGTGCCGTCGGGCGAGCTGTGCTCGAGGTGCGCCTTCCCGACGCGGCTCGACGTGGTGACCCACGTGCAGCACGCACCGGTGTCGATCATCATGCGCAGCCGGCGATCGCCGAAGCTGACGTCGATGCCGGGCGTGTACTCGCCGTCGCGCTTGGTGGCGACGAACCGCTGGCCCTCGACGCGGGACAGGTAGGCATCGATCCGATCGGCGGGCACGCGCGTCAGCTTGGCGGCGGCGAAGTCGACGAGCAGCGCGGACCCCGGCGGCACGAGCTGCGCGGGCGACACCACGCCGGCGACGTCGTGGCAGTCCGGACGCGCGAGCGGCGAGGCCGCGCGGTCGAGCATCACCAGATCCGGTGGCCGCGAGATCGCGAGCCCGGGGACGGCGAAACTCCGCGCGTGGACCCGGAGCACGCGGATCCCGACGCCCCCACCGATGCGGTCGAGGTTGTTCTCGAGGGCGAGCTTGGCGCGGCTCGCGAACGGCTCGTAGACGACGTTGGTGAACGACCCGGAGTCGATCACGAACCAGCCCAGGGTGCCGTCGATCGCGACCGGCAGCAGCAACTCCCGCCGGGAGCACCGGGTGCGCGCGAGGTCGATGCCCTCGAACACCGGGGCGACCGGCACTTCGGGCGCGTGGGTCCGCCCGCACGCACCGAGCGCGAGCGCCACCGCGACGAACGCGACCAGCCCGGACCGCATACCCACGTGACAACACCGCGCGGCCGCGGTTTCTTCGAGTTGCGAGCACGACCGCTGGATCGCTTCTCGGGTCGATGCGACCCTTGAAAGTGATGCGCGTCCTCGTGGTCTCGCTGCCCGACATGGGTCACTACCACCCGTTGCTCGGGCCCGCCGCCGAGCTCGTACGACGAGATCACGAGGTGACGTTCACGTGCCCGTACGACATCGAGGCCGAGCTCGAAGCCGCCGGTGCTCCACGCGTCGTGGTGTCCTCGCGCGCCCCGAAGGCCACCGACGAGTCCCGCGGGCCCCGCGGCGAGGCCCTCGCGAAGTTGTTGCGCGACCCGGTATCGCTGGCGGGTTGGAATCGCAAGCACCTGATCGACACGCCGCGCGCGTTCGTCGAGCCGATGCGGGAGATCATCCGCGAGGTCAAACCGGATGCGATGGCGATCGACACCCAGGCGTACGCCGGCGTGATCGCCGCGGAGATGGAGAACATCCCGTGGGTGGGATGGGCGACGTCGCTCGGCCCCACGATCCCCGACAGCTTCGACAGCCGGCTCGTGCGCACGCTGCGCCTGCTCGACGCGGCGCGCGGCGCGATGTTCTCGAGCCACGACGTCCACGTGAAGTTCCGCGTGATCGACGCGCTGTCGCCGCGCGGCACCGCGGTGTTCGCCACCGAGGCGCTGACCGGTCCGGCCCCCACCAAGGACATCCACCTCGTGGGGCCGTCGCTCGGTGGAACGCGCGGCGGCGACAAGGTCGACCTCGGCTTCGCGGAAGGCCGCCCGATCGTGTTCGCGACGTTCGGAAACCACGCGTACTACCAGCCCGCGCGATTCGACAAGCTGTTCGCCGCGGCGGGTGCGGTCGACATCGCGATCGTCGCGGCGATGGGGCCACTCGCCGAGGAGTACGAGGACTCGCAGTGGGTGCGGTGCGTGAATCACGTCGATCAGCTGGCGCTGCTCCCGCGGTGTGCGGTCGCCCTTCACCACGGTGGCGCGAGCACCGTGATGGAGTGCTGCGCGTTCGGAGTGCCTCAGCTGATCGCGCCGATCTACAACGACCATCCGCACAACGCACGGATGGTGACGCGTGCGGGTTGCGGCCTGTCGATCGATCTCGAGACCTGCCAGGTTCCCGAGCTGGTGACGAAGTTGCGGCAGCTGCTGTCGGAGGGCGACGAACGCGCCGCCGCGCGCGAGGTCGCGACCGCGTACATGACGCGCCCGGGCTCGCGCGCCGCGGCGGACCTCGTCGAGCAAGCGCGCGCGTAGATGGCGCGAAGCCCTCGCGGTCGAAGTCGAAGCCGAAGTCGAAGCGGCGCTAGTCGATGCCGCCGCGGCCGCGGTTGCGCTTGATCTCGGCGTGGCGGCGCTTGTCCTCGACCCGGCGCCGCTTCGCGCCCTTCGACGGCTTGGTCGGCTTGCGCGGCTTGGGGCGGTCGAGTGCGGCCTTCACGATCAGCGCGAGCTTGCTCGCCGCGTCCGCACGGTTCTTGATCTGATCGCGGGTCAGCGTCGACGTCACGATCAGGACGCCGTCGTTGGTGAGCCGGTGCCCGAGCTTGGAGAGCAACAGCGCCCGCTGGATGTCGCTGAGCACCGACGAGGTCGTCAGGTTCCAGCGCAGGTCGACCTTGCTCGAGACCTTGTTGACGTTCTGTCCGCCCGGTCCACCGGCGCGCGAGAACGAAAACGTCAGCTCGCCGGCCGGGATGGTCAGCCGCGGGGTGATGACGAGATCGGGCACGACACCCTCACGTCACCCTAGCCCGCGCTCTGCTTCTTCTGGCGGCGCTTGTTGGTCGGGCCCTTCTGGGCCTCGTCGTACACGCGCATCTCGGTCTCGGCCGTGGTCTGCACCGCTTCGAGGTACAGCGAGGTCAGCCCGAGGTGATCGCCGCGGAGCGCCTCGTAGTAGCGCTGGCGATCGATCGAGTGAATGATCGCGATCGGATAGCCACCCTCCTGGAGCAGGAGGTTGGAAGCGACGCGGATCGTGCGCCCCGACTCCTTGGCCCATGGGAAGATCCCCATGAACCGCGAGTGCAGCGTCGCGACCTTCTCGATCACGTGGAGGTTCTTGGTGGACGGATCGTCGATCCACTCGCCGAGCTTGCGCATCAGCGGGAGGATCTTCTCGGGCGGCGCGATGTCGTGATAGTAGAGCCGGTGGAGCGGGTTCTCCTTGCGGAACGGGAGGCCCTTGGGCTTCTCGTCGGGCGCGAGGATCGCGTAGATGTCGCGAATCGTGTCGAGCTTGAACGGCTTCTTCTTGTTCGCCGCCTGCTCGTTGGCGAAGTTGCAGGCATCGTCGAACCGGCGGATCTCCTCGTACGAGGGGATCAGCGACGGATCGGAGATGATGCTCGGATCGACCGCTGCCTTGATCTCGCTGTAGCTGAGGACCTCGCCTTCGAGCGCTGCATCGTGGTGGATGAGCGAGATGCGAAGTCGGTTATTGAACTCGGTCCGCGCCACCGGGTTCGAGGAGCCAAGGCGCGAACGCCACGCGGTGACGATGCGCTCGACCTCGGTGAACCGAGCGTCGATGTCCTCTGTTTCTTTGTACCTAAGCACTTGTTTTTGTGGGCGCTATGCCGAGAGGAAAACTGCTGGACTCTACGGCACACCATCCGGATCGTCAAGGAAACGTGGGCAGTATCCCTACACGTTATTGCAGCTCGATTGCGAGCAGACTGCAAGATTTCTGCGTTGTTGCGGGTCAGCGTGGTACTGACACCACGCCATGACCGAAGGCGAGCGAGGCCGTCTGGCCGAGTCGAGCGCGAAGGTCTATTCGTCGACCTTCGATCACGCGCCGGTCCTGTCTCGCGAGGTGATCGAGCTCCTATCACCTCGAAATGGTGGCGTTTATGTCGACGGGACGCTTGGAGGAGCCGGGCATTCGCGACTGATCCTGGAGGTCACCGGGACGCGCCTGATCGGGATCGATCGGGACGCGTCGGCGCTCGAGGCGGCCCGGGCGCGGCTCGCCGAATTCGGTGATCGCGCGACGCTCGTCCACGGTCGGTTCGGCGAGGTACGTGACGTGCTCGCGACCCTGAACATCGATCGGGTCGATGGCTTCCTGCTCGATCTCGGCGTGTCGTCACCGCAGCTCGATCGCGCCGACCGCGGCTTCTCGTTTCAAAAGGCCGGACCGATCGACATGCGCATGGATCCGAGTCGCGGTCCGACCGCCCTCGAGCTGATCCGCGACACCGACACGCCGGCGCTCGGCGGGCTGCTCAGGGAGCTCGGCGAGGAACGCCACGCCAAGCGGATCGCGAACGCGCTCAAGGACGCCGCGCTCGCCGACAAGCTCCACACCACGCTCGATCTCGCCGCCGTGATCGCGACCTGCATCCCGGCCGCCGAGCAGCGCCGTTCCAAGATCCACCCGGCGACGCGTACGTTCCAGGCGCTGCGGATCGCGGTCAACGCGGAGCTCGACCAGCTCGAACGATTCCTCGAAGTGTTCCCCTCGCTGCTCGCGGCAGGCGGTCGCTGCGCGATCATCTCGTTCCACTCGCTCGAGGATCGGCTGGTCAAGAACCGGTTTCGCGATCTCGCGTGGACCAGCTCGCTACCGCCGAAGTTCGCCGAGCAGGCCGGCGAGCGCATCGAGGCCGTGTGCACGCCGGTCACGCGCAAGGCGGTGATCGCCGCCGACGACGAGATCGCGAACAACCCGCGATCGCGGTCGGCCAAGCTGCGCGTGTGCGAGCGAACCTCGGCGCCCGATCTCCCGGCCCGCCGATAGGGGTCAGACACAAGTTCCACAAGTTTGTAGGGGGACAGACCGTTCGCCGTGACAGATGCCGCTCACCGGCGTGCGGTCTGTCCCGGTACAAACTTGTGGAACTTGTGTCTGACCCCCTACTCGCCGAGCGGGATCACGATCGGCGGATGCGGCAGGACGAACGGCGCGTCGTCGGTCGGCGGCGGGATCGTCGGTGGCGGTGGTGAGGGTGGTGAGGGGATGGGTTTCATCGCGCTCGGGGCGTCGGCCGGCACGGGGTCGTATTCCCTCAGGCACCTCAGGACCTCGCCGTCCTTCATCAGCACGAAGTCGTGGACCTCGCGATCGAGGTGAAGGATCCGGCGCTCGAGCCGGCGCACCCGGCGGCAGCGGCCTTCACGCGCCGCGCCACCGGCGCGCCCCGACAGGATCGTCGCCCATCGCTGGTTGCGCTCGGGGAGAGTCTCCCGGATCGGTTCCGGTGTGGCGAGCTCGCCGGAAGCGAACGTCGCGATGCCGACGAGTGACATCAGGCTGAACACGCCGACGAAGTAGCCCTCGTCCCGGGTCTGGCCGCTCAAGAGCGCGGTCCCGACGAGCCCGGCCACGCCGCCGAGCGACATCGCCTCGCCCGCCATCCGTGCCTTCGGCGCTTGCCTCGGCGTGCAGGCCCCGAGCTGGGTCACGAGCACGGTCGCGAGCAGGACGATCCGGACCATCCCTTCCAGTGTGCATCGTTCGAGGGCCGCGCGTGGGGGCCAAAAAAATTGCCCTCGTAGCAGCCGCGGCGTGTAGTGGACGGACGACAACGATGTCGGCCGCTTCCGTCTACAGGATCTTTCGACGCGGTGCGGGCGAGGCGGCCTCGCTCCGACCCGTGATCGTGGCGATGGTGATCGCCGCGATCGCGCTCGCGATCGGCGGAGCGGTGCGGGTCAGCCGCGAGCACGACGTGCTGCGCTACGGCTACGAGCTGTCGAAGCGCGCCCGCCACGTCCACGTGTTGCAGGAGACCCGACGGCGACTCGAGCTCGAGCAGGCGATGCTGTCGTCGCCGGCGCGGATCCGACGGCTCGCCACGCAGCTCGGCATGACGACGATCGCGCCCGACAAGATCCGCGTCGTCCACGCGCGCCCGGGGATCGCCGCGCGATGACCGACACCCCGCGCGGGACCCGCGCGCTCAAACGCAAGATCCGACCGATGACGCCGGGCGTGTCGTCGGGTGCGCGGTTGCGCGCGTACCTCGCCGGGATCTGCCTGTCGTGCGGAATGTTCGGACTCGGGTGGCGCGCGTGGGCGCTCCAGGTCGAGGACAACGAGCACTATCGCGCGCTCGCCGATCGCCAGCACGAGATGACGATCGCGATCCCGGCGCCGCGCGGCGCGATCCGCGATCGCAACGGCGAACCCCTCGCGGTCAGCGCCGACGCCGAGTCCGTGTGGGCCAACCCGCAGGACATCCACGACGTCACCGCGAGCGCGGAGCAGCTGTCGAAGCTGCTCGGCGTCGATGCGGCGGTGCTCGAGGACCGGCTCGGCTCCGGCCGCAAGTTCGCGTGGCTCGATCGCCACGTCGATCCCGCGGTCGCCAGGGCGGTCCGCGAGGCCAAGATCCCGGGCGTCGCGATCGCGCGCGAGCCCAAGCGCTGGTACCCGTCGGGTGCGATCGCCGGGCCGGTGATCGGCCGCGCCGATATCGACGGCAAGGGCCTCGACGGCGTCGAGCTCGCGATGAACGAGTACCTGACCGGCACCAAGGTCGCGAGCCACGCGGTGCGCGACGCGCGCGGCCATCGCACGTTCGCCGACGGCCTCGCTCGCCCCGAGCCCGGCGGCACGGTGACCCTGACGCTCGATCGCAACATCCAGGCGATCGCCGAGACCACGCTCTCGCAGGCGGTGATCGACAACCAGGCGCGCAGCGGCACCGCGGTCGTGCTCGAGGTCGGCACCGGTCACGTGCTCGGGATGGCGACGTACCCGGTCTACGATCCCAACCGACCCGAGCACGTCGGCACCGCGCGCAATCGCCCGGTCACCGATTCGTTCGAGGCCGGCTCGGTGATGAAGATGTTCACCGTGGCGGCCGCGCTCGACGACGGCATCGTCAAGCCGACGACGATGTTCGACCTCACGCACGGCGTGATGTCGTTCCCGCACAGCCGGCCGATCACCGACGTTCACTTCGAAGGCAACCTCGACGTCGCCGGCATCGTCAAGCGGTCGTCGAACGTCGGCGCCGCGAAGATCGCGCTGCGCATGGGACGCGACGCGCTGTCGAAGGCGCTCCACGAATACGGGTTCGGGAAGCGCACGGGGATCGAGCTCCCCGGCGAGCAGCCCGGCTTGATGCGACCGGGAAACACCTGGCGCGATCGCGAGCTCGCGACGATCGCGTTCGGCTACGGCGTCACCGTGACGCCGGTGCAGATCGCCGCGGCGCTCGCCGCGATCGGCAGCGACGGCGTGTATCACGCGCCGCGCATCGTCGACACCGTGGTCCGCGACGGCACCGTCGTGTATCGCGGCGACGGCGGCTCGCGCCGGATCCTGAGCTCGAAGACCGCGGCCCAGATGCGCACGATCCTCCGCAGCGTGTTCGAGGGCGGCGAGCTCAACGGCACCGCGGCGTCGGTCGTCGTGCCCGGGTTCGTGTGTGGCGGCAAGACCGGTACCGCGAACAAGTGGGACCCGCACACCAAGCAGTACTCGAGGCATCACTACCTGGCGTCGTTCGCGGGACTCGCCCCGATCGACAATCCGCGGCTCGCGATCGTGGTGATCATCGACGACCCCGTCGCCGGCAAGCACTACGGCGGCGAGGTGTCGGGCCCCGTGTTCGCGACGATCGCGAGCGAGGCCCTGCGCTACCTCGGGGTCCCCGGCGCGTCGCTCCAGTGCCCGCCCCGGGAGCGGGGTCCGAAACCGACGATCATTCCGCCCCGCACGTGCACGATTCCCGCTCCCAAGTCCTGACTCCAGCCCCCGGATCTCCGACGGAAATTCCCTCGCCCCTCACACCGTTTCGCATTGTGTTGCGCAGCTTGCCTCGGTGCACGAAATCGGTGAGGCTGCGCGTTCGATCGACATGACGCTTCGCGACCTCATCGACGGCCTGCCCGACATGCGCCTCGCGGGCGCGGACCCGGACCGGGCCGCGAAGATCGAGGTCTCGGCGGTACGCGCCGACTCCCGCCACGTGCAGGCGGGGGACGTGTTCGTGGCGGTGCGCGGCCTGCGCTCGGACGGCCACGACTTCGTGACGACCGCGATCGAGGCGGGTGCCGCGGCGGTCGTCGTGGAGCGCGAGACCGAAGGTGCCGGCGTCCCGCAGATCGTCGTGCCGAATGGCGCCGCCGCGCTCGGCTATCTGGTGGCGCGTGCGTTGGCAGACCCGGCGAAGGCGATGACCCTGATCGGCATCACCGGCACCAACGGCAAGACCACGACGACGTTCCTGGTCGAGACCATCCTGCGCGCCGCCGGCCACACGGTCGGCGTGATCGGCACCGTGAGCTACCGATGGCGCGGCAAGCGTGGTGCGGACACGGTGATCGACGCGCCGTACACGACGCCGACTCCGCACGTGCTCCACGAGACGTTCGCCCGCATGCGCGACGACGGGGTCACCCACGTGGTCATGGAGGTGTCGTCGATCGCGCTCTCGATGGATCGGCTCGCGGGCGTCGCGTTCGACGTCGCGGCGTTCTCCAACCTGACCCAGGACCACCTCGACGTCCACGGCGACATGGACGCCTACCGAACGGCCAAGCGCCGGCTGTTCACCGATCACCTGGCGGACGGCGGTACGGCGGTGGTCAACGCCGACGATCCCGTCGGACCCGCGATCGCCGAGGGGTGTCCGCGGATCCTGCGCGTCACCTCCAATCCGGCCGGTCACGCCGACGAGATGGAGATCCGCGTCGTCGCGATGACGTCGACGGTGCGCGGCATCACCGCGACGATCGCCACGCCGACGGGCGAGCTCGCCCTCGAGAGTCACCCGCTGATCGGCCACTACAACGTCGCCAACCTCGCACTCGCCGCCGGCATCGTCGAGGCGCTCGGCATCCCGCACGACGCCACGAGGCGAGGCATCGCCGAGCTACCGACCGTGCCCGGCCGCGTCGAGCGCGTGCCCAACGATGCCGGTCTCGACATCTTCGTCGACTACGCGCACACGCCGGACGCGCTCCGCAACGTGCTGGTCGCGATGCGCCCGCTGACCGCGCGCCGGCTGATCTGCGTGTTCGGCTGCGGTGGCGACCGCGATCCGATGAAGCGGCCGCAGATGGGCGCGGTGGTCGCCGAGCTCGCCGACCTCCCGTTCGTCACCAGCGACAACCCGCGCACCGAGGATCCGCGCGCGATCATCGATCAGATCCTGCCCGCGGTCCCGCACCCCGCCTTCGTGGATCCCGATCGCAGAGTCGCGATCCGCGCCGCCGTGTCCGAGGCCACGCCGGGCGACATCGTGCTGATCGCGGGCAAGGGTCACGAGGACTATCAGATCGTCGGCACCGAGAAGCGCCACTTCGACGACCGCGAGGAAGCGCGCGCCGCGATCCTCGATCGATTCCGCCGCACGCACATCGCGCTCGCCGACGATGCCGGTGGCTCCGTGCGCGGAGGCGTCGACCTCGATCTCGACTCGCCCGCCAACCGCGGTCGCATCCCGGCGTACGCCGGTGGCTTCTGCTCGCGTGTGGTGATCGACAGCCGGATCGCCGCACCCGGCGATCTCTACGTCGCGATCCGGGGCGAGACCCACGACGGCCATCGATTCTGCGCCGCGGCGATCCGGGCCGGCGCGACGGCGGTGATGGTCGACCACGCCGACAAGCAGTGGGCGCCGATCGAGCCGACGTTGATCGATCCCGATCTCGCCGACATCCGGACGTCCGACGGGCGGTTGCGCGCCTCGGTGATCGTCGTCGAGGACACCCGCGTCGGCCTGGCGGGGATCGCTCGCTCGCACCGCGATCGCTGGGGCGGCAAGCTGGTCGCGGTCACCGGCTCGGCGGGCAAGACCACGACCAAGGAGCTGACCCGCGCGGCGCTCGCCACCACGGGGGCCACCCACGCCGCCGATGGCTCGCTCAACAACGAGACCGGCGTGCCGCTGACGCTGCTCGGGTTGCGGCCGTACCACGCGTACGGGGTCGTCGAGATGGGCATGCGCGGCAAGGGACAGATCGCCGAGCTCACGCGGATCGCCGAGCCCGACGTCGCGGTGGTGGTCAACGCGGGCACGGCGCACATCGAGCTGCTGGGATCGACCGACGCGATCGCCGAGGCCAAGAGCGAGATCTGGCTCGGGCTCCGCAAGGGCGGCACGATCGTGTTGCCGAGTGACGACCCGCGGCTCGAGCGCTGGGCGCGCACCCACCGCCCCGATGCGCGGCACGTGACGTTTGGCTCTCGGGTCAAGACCACCCGCGCCAGCGCCACGCCGGCCGATGTCGAGCTGGTCGCCTACGAGCCGATCGGCGAGGGCAGCCGGCTCGGGATCGAAGTGTTCGGCACGCGCCACGAGCTCGAGCTTCACCTGGTCGGCGTACACGCCGGGATCGACGCGTGCGCCGCGCTCGCCGCCGCACACGCCGCGGGAGCTTCGATCACCGACGCGATCGCCGGGTTGACTCGCGCGCGCCCGCCGGCGATGCGCGGCGAGATCGTCGATGTCGGCGGCTATCGCGTGATCGTCGACTGCTACAACGCCAACCCGGCCTCGATGTCCGCCGCGCTGCGCGCCCTCGCCGAGCGTGCGACCGAGGATCACCACGCCGTTGCCGTGGTCGGCGACATGCTCGAGCTCGGCGACCACGCGCGCACCGCACATGCCGAGATCGGAGCGCTCGCCGCCGAGCTCGGGATCTACGTGATCGCGCTCGGCGAGCACGCACCGACCGTCGCCGATGGTGCCAAGCAGCACCGCGGTCTGGTCGAGATCGCGACATCGCCCGCCGACGCCGCGACCCGCGTGCTCGATCACGCCACCGCCGGGGACTGGATCCTGCTCAAGGCCAGTCGCGGCATGAAGCTCGAGCGCGTGCTCGATGCGATGCGGAGGACCGCGTAGTGCTGTTTCACCTGCTGTACGGCGTCCTCGGCGATCGCGTCGGCTGGTTCCGGATCTTCGGCTACACGTCGACCCGCATCCTCGCCGCCGCGATCACGGCGCTGGTGCTGTCGTTCATCATCGGGCCGTGGTTCATCGAGCGGCTCAAATCCCGCCAGATCGGCGAGACCATCCGCAGCGACGGACCGGAGACCCACAAGAAGAAGGCCGGCACGCCCACGATGGGCGGCTCGCTGATCCTGTTCTGCCTCGCGCTGTCGACGCTGTTGTGGTGCGACCTGTCGAACGAGTACGTGTGGCTCGCGCTCAGCGTCACCGTCGGGTTCGGGGCGATCGGGTTCGCCGACGACTACGCGAAGGTCGCCAAGAAGAACAAGAAGGGCATCAGCGGCAAGCTCCGCCTCGCGCTCGAGTTCGCGATCGCCGGCGCCGCGATGGCGTACCTGTTCTATTCGAACCTGATGCCCGACGAGGTGCGGCTCCGGCTGCAGCTGCCGTTCGGCGACTTCTATCTCCAGCAGCTGATCCTGCCGGCGTGGCTGTATGTCGTGTTCGGCGCATTCGTCGTCGTCGGCACTGCCAACGCGGTCAACCTGACCGACGGCCTCGACGGGCTCGCGATCGGTCCGTCGATCATGAACGCGGGCACGTTCCTGATCCTGGCGTACATCGCCGGCGCCGAGACCACGCTGATCCAGAACGGCCAGGCGGTGTCGATCGCGCGTTACCTCCACGTCGCGCATCTCGGAGGTGTCGAGGAGCTCGCGGTGTTCGCCGCATCGCTGTTCGCCGCCGGGATCGGGTTCCTCTGGTACAACACGTACCCCGCGCAGGTGTTCATGGGTGACGTCGGCGCGCTCGGCCTCGGCGGCGCGATCGGCATGATGGCCGTGCTGACCAAGAACGAGTTCGTGCTGCTGATCGTTGGCGGCCTGTTCGTGTTCGAGGCGCTCAGCGTGATCATCCAGGTCGGCTCGTTCAAGATGCGCGGCAAGCGCGTGTTCCGCATGGCGCCGATCCACCACCACTACGAGCTCAAGGGGTGGGAGGAGCCCAAGATCATCGTCCGGTTCTGGCTGATCTCGGTGCTGTTCGCCCTGCTCGCACTCGGCACCCTGAAGATGAGATGAGGATGGATCTCGACGGCAAGCGCGTGATCGTCGTCGGGCTCGCGCAGACCGGCGTGGCGTGCGCCAGGTTCTGCGTAGCGCGCGGTGCCCGCGTGACCTGCGTCGACGGCAAGCCGGAGGACAAGCTGTCGGAACCGCTCGGGCAGCTCGCGGGCACGGGCGTGACGTTCGAGCTCGGCCGACCGTTCGATCCCGCGACGCTGACCGCGGCGGATCTGATCGTGATGTCACCCGGCGTGCCGCACGGCGATGCCACCCGCGCCGCGATCGCCGCCGGCGTGCCGGTGGTCGCCGAGATCGAGCTCGCCTACCGGTTTCTCGATCCCGGCGCGACACTGCTCGCGATCACCGGGACCAACGGCAAGTCGACGACCACCGCGCTGACCGGCGCGCTGTGCGAGGCGTCGGGCCGCCCGACGTTCTGCGGCGGCAACCTCGGCAACATGCCGATGATCGACGCCGTCGATCACCCGGCCAACGCGCCGGGTGGGCTGATCGTCGTCGAGGTCGCGGCGTTCATGCTCGAGAACTGCTCGACGTTTTCCCCGCGGGCCGGCGTGCTCACCAACATCACCGAGGACCACCTCGATCGGTTCGGTACGATCGAGCACTACGCCGAGATCAAGGGGCGGATCTGGGACTTCCAGACCGCCGACGACCTCGCGATCGCCAACGCCGCCGATCCGTGGACGATGAAGGAGACCGCCGATATCCGGTCGCGATTGTTCACGTTCGATTCGCGACCGAACGCCGCGCTCCCCGCGCGCGGTGCGGTGGTCTCGGGTGATCGCTCGGAGATCCTGCTGCGGGGCGTCGAAGGGCCCGGAGACAATGCCGTCGAGCACTACCCGGTGTCCGATCTCGTGATCGTCGGCAACCACAACCTCGAGAACGCGATGGCCGCCTACCTCGCCGCGCGCGGCGGTGGCGTGACGCCCGAAGCCGTGCGCGCCGGCGCCCGCGGCTATCGCCCGTTGCCGCATCGCATGGAGCTGATCGGCCGACTCGATCGCGCCGGCGGCGACATCGCCTACTACGACGACTCCAAGGGCACCAACGTGGCCTCGGTGGCGGCCTCGGTGCGCGGGTTCCCGCGCCCGTTCGTGTTGATCGCGGGCGGGGTCGACAAGGGTGGGAGCTACGCGCCGCTGTTCGACGCGCTCGGGAGCGCCTGCAAGGGCATCGTGTTGATCGGCAAGGCCGCATCGGTGATCCGCGAGGCGGCCGCGCGGCACCGCGTAACCTGTTCGTTGATCGACGCCACCACCATGGAAGATGCCGTTCGCCAGGCCACCGTGCTGTGCGCCCCAGGTGATGCCGTCGTGCTGTCGCCCGCGTGCGCGAGTTACGACATGTTCGACAACTTCGGCCACCGCGGCCGGGTGTTTCGCGAGTCGGTCGCCGCGATCGGCGCGACTCGCCTCGATCAGTAGAAGGGAGCGGATCATGAAGCTCGTGCGTGTCGGTCGTGTGGTCGTCGCGGTGGTCGCGCTGGCGGGATGCGCCGCCGAGAAGCCGTCGCGGATCCCCAAGAAGCCCAACAGCGAGCTGATCGTCGGCGACTTCGAGCGCCATCCGCCCGCCGGCAAGAACGCCTACCGGTTCTTCGGCAACGGCGAGTTCTTCGCCGCCAAGGATCGCGGCGAGCTCGAGCACACACCGCACCTCAGCGAGGGGACCTACGAGGTCGATGGCACCAAGCTCACGTTCCACGCCAAGCGCGGCGAGTGCGCGAACGACGCCGCGACCGGCGTCTACCAGGTAGTGATCAGCAAGATCGGGATCCGGTTCACCAAGGTCGACGACGCGTGCGCGTGGCGCGGCCGCCTCGACGGCCAGACCCTGTGGCGGATCAAATGACCTAGCGGCAGCCGCGCGAGTTCCAGCACGACAGCTGCGGGCCCGCACCGGGCGCCGCGACGTGCTGGTAGTAGTACGGCAGCACCGCGATCGTCGACGACCGGCGAGCGGGGAACGTCGTGCTCGCGAGCACGTGCTGCACGCAGCTCGCGATCCGCTTGCTCGCACGCGCCGGCAGCCCGGGCGTCGACACGTCGATCCGATCGACGACGCCGGTGCGATGGATGGCGAGCTCGACATCGAGGTGACCGGCACCGCGCACGTCCTTGGCGACGTCGAGATAGCAGCGCCCGATGTCGGCGTCGTACGGCCGGATCTTGGCGCTGACCTCCCGGGGCGCCAGGGATCGCGCGGCCGCGGGCGCGGTGGCCGCCCTGGCCAGCTCGGGCAGCGCGGTCGGCTTGGGGTTGGCCCCGGCGATCGCCGGGAGGAACAACACGAGGTACGCGAGCGTGGTGGTGATTCGCATGGTGGGCGAGCATTTGGAGTGCAGCGCCCGGGCCACGGCGAACCTGGCGAATTCGCTGGGCGTGCCCGTCAGGGCCACGGCCGGCGTGTCTACCCGGATAGACAGCCGGCGTGTCCCGGCTCTTCACGTTCCGCTTCAGGGAACCGACGTGAACGTGATCGTCCGGACCTGCTCGCCGACGATCTGGCCGCCCTCGCCGAACGCGGTATCGAGCTCGCCGATCCGCTGCCGCGTCATCGTCAGCGTGACCGTGCAGCTGTCGGGAATCGGCTGACCGCCCTGCTGCGGCTCGCGCTTGACCAGCGTGCCCGCGGGGACCGCCGTCCCGCCGGTGTCGGTGCCGACCGTGCCGCTCGCGGTGTCGATGCAGTCGCCGCTCGCGATCCAGTCCATCGGATCGAGCCCGCTCGGCGTCCACGTCAGCGGCATGTCGTCCGAGCGCGGCGCGTCGCTACCGATCGCGTCGATCTCGAACGGCGCTGGCAGCGTGACCACCGAGCTCGGAGCACCGTCGTCGACATCGCGCTGGAAGTCGACGATGAACTCGTCGTCCTCGGCATCGGACTGGAAGGTCGCGGCGTGGCTGACCACGTTGAGGATGATGGTCTCGCTCATCACCTTGTCCGAGGTGTCGTGGATCGCGTGCAGCTCGTCGCCGCCGGTCAGGTCGACGAAGTTCAGGTTGATCGGGTTGCCGAGGTAGAGCGTGGCGCTGACGCGCGTGGTGCCGTCACCGTTCGCGCGCGCCGCCATGTCGGCGAACATTCCCGAGGTCAGGATGTTGTCGGACTCGACGGTGGTGCAGGCCGTTGCACCGACGAGAACGAAGGGGAGGATCGTTAGGCGGGTCATATGCCTTCATTCCACCCGCGTTCGACGCGCGGAGCACGCGGGATCGACGGCAAACGTCGATCGCCTTGACCCATGCCACGCCACCCGGCACGGACGCGACACGAGTGTCGCGATCGTCGCCAAAAACTGGCCCCTGCCGCGGTGCGCGATGACAGTGACTACGATGTCCGTCCTCCGGGGGATCGCGCAACGCCAGCGCAATCCGCGCGCGCCCACGGGTGCCTGGCCCGGGAAGCTGCTCGCGCGCTGGAAAGAGCGGCGCGCGGTCAGGGCTCGCCGGCGCGAGCGCGACCGCGAGATCGAACGCGATAGCGCGACGACGATCGATCCGACACTCCCCGCGACCGCCCAGATCGTCGCGGTCCAGCAGCCCACGGTCGAGGTCGCGGAGCGGCCCTACGATCTGTGGCTGCTCGGCTCCACGCTCGGCCTGCTCGTGATCGGCACGATCGCGATCTTCTCGTCGACCGCCGCGGAGGGGATGGCGCACCACCGGAGCCCGACGTTCTTCCTCGAGCGCCAGCTCGGCTTCCTCGCGGTCGGCGGGTTCGCGATGTGGTTCGGCGCCCGCATCGACTACCGCAGGCTCAAGCGCTGGGTGTATCCGCTGCTCGTCATCTCCCTCGGGCTGCTGGCGGCGGCACTCGCGACCCATCCGCGCAACGGCGCACGGCGCTGGATCCCGCTCGGCCCGCTGACGTTCCAGCCGGTCGAGATCGCCAAGCTCGCGCTGGTCGCGTACCTGGCGTACTCGCTCGGTCGCAAGGCGGACCGCGTGAAGACGTTCACGATCGGGTTCGTGCCGCACCTCGTGGTGTGCAGCGCGATGTGCATCCTGCTCCTCGCGCAACCCGACCTCGGCTCGGCGGTGGTGCTCGGCGCCACCACGCTCGGCATCCTGTTCATGGCCGGCGCGCGGGTCTCGTACATCGGGCTCGCGCTCCTGTCCGCGGCGCCGGTCGGCTATCACCTCATCGTCGGCACGCCGTGGCGCCTCGAGCGGATGCTGGCCTACTTCAACCCGGAGGCGTACGCCGACGGTCAGGCCTACCAGTTCATCCAGGCCCGGCTCGCGATGGGCTCCGGTGGCCTCACCGGCAACGGTCTTGGCGGCGGCTACCAGTCGCTCGGGTATCTGCCCGAGGCGCACAACGACTTCATCCTGGCGCCGATCGGCGAGGAGATGGGCTTCATCGGCGTCGCGCTGGTGCTCGTGCTGTTCGCGATCCTGGTGTGGCGAGGGATCCGCGCCGCGCTCGGGGCGCGCGACGTGTTCGGCGGCTATCTGGCGTTCGGGATCACGCTGCTGTTCGGCGTCCAGGTCCTGTTCAACGTCGGCGTCGTGCTCGGCATCGTGCCCAACAAGGGCATCACGCTGCCGCTGGTCAGTGCCGGTGGTAGCGCGCTCGCTCTCACGATGTTCCTGGTCGGCCTGGTGCTCAACGTCGGGCGCCGGCGGGACTGGAAGGCGCATGCCGCCGCGGCCAGCGCGAATGCCCGCGCGGCACGGAACAAGCGTGGCCGCGTGCGCGTGGTAATAGCGTGACCACGGACATGCGACTGATGATCGCCGGCGGCGGAACCGGAGGGCACCTGTTTCCGGGGGTGGCCGTCGCCGAGGAGCTGCGCGCGCGCGACCCCGAGGCCGAGATCCGGTTTGTCGGAACGCGGCGCGGGATCGAGCACCGCGTGCTTCCCGGACTCGGTTGGGACCTCGCGCTGATCGAGGTCTCGGGACTCAAGACGGTCGGGCTGTGGGGAACGATCAAGGGCCTGTTCCGGTTGCCGCGCGCGCTGTGGCAGGCGCGCAAGCTGCTCGTGGAGTTCAAGCCCGACGCGGTGGTCGGCGTCGGCGGCTACGCGTCCGGACCGGTCGTGCTGATGGCGCGGCTGCGCGGCGTGCCCGTCGCGATCTGCGAGCAGAACTCGATCCCCGGCCTGACCAACAAGATCCTCGGCCGGTTCGCGCGCAAGGTGTTCCTGACGTTCGACGAGAGCAAGCGGTTCTTCAAGCCATCGAAGGTGGTGATGTCGGGGAACCCGGTGCGGCGCGGCTTGATCGCGAAGCTCTCCAACGCCGGGACGACCACCGATGCGAAGCAGGTCCACGTGCTGATCAGCGGCGGCTCGCAGGGCGCGGTCGCGGTCAACGAGCTGGCCTCGAAGGCGCTGATCGAGCTCTCGCGCGAACGCCGGATCGCGATCGTCCACCAGACCGGCGAACGCGATCTCGAGGCCACCAAGCAGCGCTACGCCGAGGCCGGCATCGAGGCCGAGTGCTCGGCGTTCATCACCGACATGGCGGCGGCCTATCAGCGCGCGGATCTGATCATCGGGCGCGCCGGTGCGACCACGGTCGCGGAGCTCGCGATCGCGGGCAAGCCGGCGGTGTTCATCCCCTACCCGTTCGCGGCCGACAACCACCAGGAGCTCAACGCGCGCGAGATGGCGGAGGCCGGTGCGGCGCTGATGTTCAAGCAGTCCGAGCTGACCCCCGAGAAGCTCGCCGAGGCGCTCCGCCCGCTCCTCGATCCCGAGACGGGACCGGAGCGGCGTGCGGGCATGTCCGCCGTGATGAAGCAGCTCGCGAAGCCCGCGGCCGCGGCCACGATCGTCGACTGGTGCGTCGACAACTGATGCAACTGGCGACTGTTGCGCAATTCGCGCAACGCGTTTCGAGGGCACGCGAAACGTAGTTGACGCGAGGTCAACAGGTGTCGAGTCGTCAGATCGAGGGAGAAAGTCCCCGACTCGCGCACGCGAGTATCGTCGAACTGCGCGTGCACACATCCGTCTACACGTGGCGCGGATCCTGAACTTCGCCGTCGGCCATGCGCTGGCTCTGCGGACTCGCCATCATCCTCGCCGCGTGCACGCCCGGTCAGGGACAAACCTCGCAAGAGGCGTGCGCCGGCCCGCTCGGCAAACCGATCCCGCTGTCCGGCATCGACGCGATGACCGCGTGCTGCCAGGAGCAGCAGGGACAGGCCCACTGCCTCGATGCCAGCAAGGTGCCGTCCGAGATCCAGCCGTTCGTGGATACCTGCGAGAGCGGCGGCTACTGCATTCCGGATAGCTTCCTCGAGACCGGTGCCTCCGAGCCACCCGCGACGTGCACCGCGTTCGGCGGCGACGGCGTGTGCCTGTCGCGTTGCATCCCGCAGGTCGCCGAGAACGAGGGCCTGCTGCGCCAGGACACCTGCACCGGTGCCGACGAGCTGTGCGTGCCGTGCATCAGCCCGCTCGACAACATGCCGACGGGCGCCTGCGATCTCCTCGAGCTCGCGCGGTGCGAAGGCGATCCCGTTCCGCCTGGCTCGAGCGCCGCGTGCGACGACCCCAACACCTGCGACTACGAGGCCGGGTGTCCGGCGGTGATCGATCCGTCGACGCTGCCGGCGTGCGGCCCCGACGCGCACTGTCTCGATCCCGCGCTCGCCGGTGACGACGCCGCGCGGCTCGGTCCGTGCGACGACGGCACCACGGTGTGCGTGCCCGATACGTTCATCGTCACCGGCGGCAAGTTCACGCCGCCGACCTGCACGTCGGTCAACGGCGCCGAGGGTCGCTGCCTGTCGGCGGTGCTCCCCGACGTGGCGGCGCAGGCCGACCTGCTGCCGCAGGACAGCTGCGCGGCGAGCGAGCGCTGCACGCCCTGCTTCGATCCGCTCGACGGCACGCCGACCGGCGCGTGCTCGCTGTCGTGCGATCCGGGACCGACGCAACCGGCGAAGCCGTTCGCGGCGTGCTGCAGCGGTCGCGCGCACTGCGTCCCCGCCTCGAGCATCCCCGACGACCAGGAGAGTCAGCTCTCCGATCAGGAGTGCAAGACCGAGCAACCCGGATCGCTGTGCGTGCCCGACGAGATCATCAACAACGGACCGTTCCCGACCTGCAACGCGAGCGGCCTGCTCGGCGACTACTCGGGCGTGTGCCTGTCGGACTGCCTCGACTTCGGGTTCCTCGGACTCGGGCTCTCGCAGGGCTCGTGCAGCAATGGCTTCACGTGCGCGCCGTGCACCCAGTTCGGGCAGCCGACCGGAGCGCCGGGCTGTCCCGCGCAGTAGGTAGCTAGTGATCGCGCGTCATCTTGTCGAAGCCGCGCCCGAACCCGTCCATCTGCTTGTCGAGCTCGACCGCGATCGCGCCGGTCAAGCAGCCCGCGACCTCGCCGCAGCTGCCAGCGTCGGTGAGACACGACGCCATCTCGTCGTACTGCGTGCCGTACTTGTCACCGAGTTGGTTCTTGGTGTCGACGAAGGCTTCCGTGCAGTCGTCGAGATCCGAGGCCTGTCTCTCCATGAACGGACCACACTGCTCGATCACGTTCTCGCAGAGGTTGCGCGCTTGCGCCTCGGTACCGCGGCCGTTGACGACCTTGACGATGGCGACGACCAGCACGACCACGACGACGAGCCCCAAGATCTTCTTCATTCACTTCCCCCCACGGTGAGCACCTAACCTAAGGATTCCACGGAGCCACGCAAGGTCAAGTGCAGGATCGCGATCAGCGATACGGACCGGCGCCCGGATCGAGCGCCGCGAGGAGCGCGACCAACCCCTGCACGAGCTCGCGCACGCGCCGGACCTCGAGCTTCGGTGTGCCGACTTCGATCGGCTCGATCGCGAGTCGCGCGCTCGCGATCCCGTCGACCACGTGGAGATCCACGACATCGGTCGGCCACCGCGTCAGCAGATCGACCAGCGACTCGGCGACGCCGGCACCGAGCGCATCGCTCGCCGGATGCGGCAAGGCGAGCGCGATCGCCCGCGCGTTGGCGCTCGCATCGTCGGGGTTGCCGACCGCGGCGCGCACGCCGATCGGACGCAGCTCCTCGTCGAACTCGAGGCCGAGCTCGACCGGCACGTGACCGAGCTTGCCGGTGATCGAGAGATCTCCGACCGCGAGCTGGCCCCCCAGCCAGCGCGCGAGCTCGCGCATGTCGTCGAGATCGACCTCGATCCCGGGCGGCGGTGGGATCGACGCGCGCGCGGCATCGAGCGCGCTCGCGACCTGCTCGAGCGCCGCACCGCTCGACATCAGCGACGTCCCCTCCACCGCGGCGACGCCGTGCTCGAACACCAGCTCGTCGTCGGTCCACCGCACCAGCGTTCCGAGCTCGGGGAACTGGAGCAGCGTGGGGACCACGGCCCTGAGCATCGGGATCGCCTGGTCGGCGAACCGCGCGGCCACGTAGTGCGCGCGATCCCAGACGTCGATATCGACCTCGATGTCCTTCCAGAACACGTGGCGGATCGACGAGCTCGGCGACACGGAGAGCCCGAGCCCGAGGCCGGGATTCGTGATCCGTCCGATCACGAACGTCCCGTCGTCGCGATACGCGTAGCCGAGCCGCAACTCGCAGTCACCGTGCTCGCGCTCGACGACGATCTGGCCGTCGTCGTCGGCGTCGTTCCGGTGCATGCGCCGCGACCAACCCTCGCGACCCGCGAACGTGGCGAACAGCGCGGCGACGCGTTCGTCGGCGAGTCGCGGCGCCTCGGTGATCTGCTCGGTGGTCGCGGCCGCAGCCCGATCGACGATCTCGATCGGCACCGCGAGCTCGACCTTGCCGCGAAAGAACGATCCGGATCGCGCGACCAACCGCCAACCGAGCTCGTGGGACACCGAGCGAAACGACGGGGTCATCGTCATGGGCAGCTGGATCGCGAACGGGATGCTGGTTCCCGCGCTACCCGCCGGCATCGTCAGCGTCATGCCGAACCCGTTGCCCGCTCGATCGCGCGGGCGACCGCGACCGAGGAGCCGCAGGACGGGGACGAGCGACAGGTCGACCTCGCGCGGCTTGCGATCGTCGAGGTGAAACACCGCGCACGAGCCGGCCACCACCTCGCCGGCGACCAGCCGGGTCGAGCCGAGACCGATCTCGATCCGTGGACGATCGGCGGCGGCGTTGGCCGGCGTGCTCCGGATCGCGAGCGGCGTGCGTTGCACCACCGTCGGCGGCGGCACGCGCACCGGGAGCAGGTAGCGGTACTTGACGTCGAACCACCACGGCACGCCGATCCGGACCTGGATCTCGAAGTAGGCGTACGCCGGATCGATCTGGTGCGTCGGAGCCACGCCGGGCGGCACCGTGAGTTGGATCGCGAACCGGTTCTTCTTCGCGGGCAGGATGCCGCGGTCCATGAATCGCGACACCAGCTTGGGAAACGCGACGCGGTGCGTGACCTGGTGTTTGCCCGACCCGATCTCCCAGCCTTGCCGGCCCCACATCCGCGCCTCGACGAAGTCGACCTTCATGTCGGCCTCGGGTTCGAGCTCGACCTCGATCGTGTGCTGCTGCCCCACGAACAGCGCCGGGGGAGCGCGAAGTGCGATCGCGGGCTTGGCCACCCCTTACTAGAACATACGGTCCGGGTTTACGTTCAAGATCCCATGTCGCGACTGCTCGCTGTTCTGGCTCTCTCGTTTGCCCTCACGCCGTCGGCCGCCGACGCCAAGTGCGCGATGATGGGGTTGGCCCCCGAGGTCCTGACACCGTCGGGCGCGACCATCCGTCCGGGAGGTGGCTTCGTCGTCGGTGTCACCGACGTGATGGGCGGTGACCTCGACAAGGGCGACGCGTCGAACCAGAGCGGCTGGCGGATCCGGCTCGCCGGACGCGCGGTCAGCCCGAAGATCGAGACGCTCGCGCCCGGGCTCAGCGTGTACCGGGTGCCACCCGGCGTGTTCAACGCCACGCTCGTCGATCACGCGCGCGCCACCGTCGGCCGGGTGCGGATCGGCAAGCGTACTCCGGCGCTACCGATGCCGCGGATCAAGACCGTCGCGTACGAAGCCCACCACGGCCGCCGCCCGTCCTCGTACCTCACGGTCGAGCTGTCGTCGCCGGTTCCGGACGGCGCGATCGCGATCGTGATCGCGGGCGCCAAAGGCAAGGCGCGGTCGTGGCGACGCGTCAAGGCCGGCGAGACCAGCGTGCTCGGCTACAGCCTCACGCGCTGCCGCGTGCTCGCCAACGGCACGGTGGAGTCCAAGCCCGGCGACAAGATCACGGCGTTCTGGGTCGACGCCAGCGGGCGTCCGTCGAAGCACTCGCGCCCGATCGCGATCACCGGAGCCAAGGCGAGCGTCGGTGACTGAACCGAAACCGACGCGTCGCGCGTTGAACCACGAGATGACGCGATTCGGTTTGCTTGCCCTCGCCACGCTCGCCACCCTGTTACCCGCGACGGCGAATGCCGACTGCATGTTGATGGGTCTGTCGACCAAGTTGATCACGGTCGATCACCACGCAGTCGCCCGCGACGGCGGGATCCTGGTCGCCGCGGTGCCGCAGGCCCGCGGAGCCCTCGCCAAGGGCGATCCCGCGGTGCAGACCGGCTGGCGGTTCGCCAAGCTGCGGGGCAGGCCGACGATCGTTTCGCTGGCGCCCGGCCTCGCGGTCGTGCGCGTGCCGAAGGCCGCCCAGCTCGTCGACGCCAAGGGCACGCCGCTGATCTCCGTGACGCTCGCCGGCAGGCTCCCCGCCTTGAAGGCACCCGCGGTCAAGCGGATCGAGTACGTCGGCAACACGATGGGCTATCACGGCAGCGCGCGCGTCGTGGTCTCGCTCGCGGGCACCGCGCCGGCGGGCACGGCGGCGATGGTCCTGCTCGACGCCAAGACCCAGAAGCCGAAGTCGTGGGGCCTCGTCACCGCCGGCGCGGCCACGGTCGACGCGTTGTCCTGGTACGACTGCCTCGCGCTGCCCAACGGCACGGTGATGTCGAAGGCCGGAGAATCCGTGAGGGTCTCGTATGTCGACGAGCTCGGGCGAATGTCGCCGCCGTCTCGGGCGTTCCAGATCATCGAGAAGGCGAAGGCAAAGCCCCGGCAACCATGATGGTCGCGGGACTGGCCGCGATCTGGTAACAACCCGTGGCCATGTTCCGCAAGCAAGACACCAAGATCCATTTCGTCGGCATCGGGGGAATGGGCATGTGCGGCATCGCCGAGGTGCTCGCGAACATGGGCTACCGGGTGTCGGGCTCGGACATCAACGACACCGAGATCACTCGTCATTTGATCTCGATCGGCTGCACGATCGCCCGCGGGCACCGTGCCGGGAACCTCGGCGAGGCCGACGTGGTCGTCGTGTCGTCCGCGATCAAGGGCTACAACCCGGAGGTCGAGGCCGCCCGCGCGCTCGGCATCCCGGTGATCCCCCGCGCCGAGATGCTCGGCGAGCTGATGCGCATGAAGTACGGCATCGCGGTCGCCGGCTCGCATGGCAAGACCACGTCGACCACGATGATGCACACCGTGCTGATGGCCGCCGGGCTCGATCCCACGGCGGTGATCGGCGGCCGCGTCAACTCGCTCGGCCTGTCGAACGCGCGGTGGGGCAAGAGCGACTACCTCGTGGCCGAGGCCGACGAGAGCGACGGCTCGTTCCTCACGCTCACGCCGACGCTCGCGATCGTCACCAACATCGACGCCGAGCACCTCGATCACTACGACACCTACGACAACGTCAAGACGGCGTTCACCGACTTCTGCAACCGCGTCCCGTTCTTCGGGATGAGCGCGCTGTGCCAGGACAACCCGGGCGTGCAGGCGATCCTGCCGAACCTGACCAAGCGGTTCGTGACGTTCGGCATCGAGACCCAGGCGACCTACCGCGCGCGCCACATCCGGCGCGACGGCATGCACACGAAGTTCGTGGCGTGGCGCAAGGCCGACGAGCTCGGCGAGGTCACGCTGCCGATGCCCGGCAACCACAACGTGCTCAACGCGCTCGCGGTGCTCGCGATCGCCGACTTTCTGGATCTCCCGTTCGACACCTACGCCAAGGCGATGGCGCAGTTCGAGGGCGTCGCCCGCCGGTTCACGGTGCGCGGCGAGGTCGGCGGCGTCACCGTCGTCGACGACTTCGGCCACCACCCCGCCGAGGTCAAGGCCACGCTGTCGGGTGCGAAATCCGCGTTCGGCGGCCGCCGCGTGATCGCCGCGTTCCAGCCCCACCGCTACTCGCGCACGCGCGACCAGCTCGCCGACTTCACGCGCGCATTCCACGACGCCGACAAGGTCGCGATCTGCGACATCTTCGCCGCCGGTGAGAAACCGATCGACGGCGTGTCGAGCCAGGTACTGGTCGAGAACGCCAAGAAGGCCGGCCACCGCGACATCTCGTACATCGCGCGCCGCGAGGATCTCGCGGCGTGGCTCGACGCCAACGCCGACGAGGGTGACCTCGTGATCACGCTGGGCGCCGGCAACATCCAGCTCACCTGCAACGAGGTGATCGACCTGCTCGAGAAGCGGCTCGGCGCGGCGACCAAGAAGAACCTGGTCCGGATTGACGAGTCGAGCGCGACCGTCTCTCGTTGAGCATGCAGCTGGAGCGCGACGTCCCGCTGGCACCGCGCACCACGCTCGGACTCGGCGGTCCCGCGCGACGCCTCGCGCGCGTCGAGAACGTCGGCGAGCTCTGCGAGGCCCTCGCCTCGGCCGATGCCGCCGGCGAACCGTTGCTGGTCCTCGGTGGCGGTTTCGAACCTCGTGGTCGGAGATGCCGGGTTTCCCGGCCTCGCGATCGAGCTCGCGATGACCCGCACGTCGGTCCACCTCCACGACGATCGCGCGATCGTCACCGCCGGAGCCGGCGTGGTGTGGGACGACTTCGTTGCCGACATGGTCGACCGTGGCCTGATCGGCATCGAGGGTCTGTCGGGGATCCCCGGCCTGGTCGGCGCGACGCCGATCCAGAACGTCGGCGCATACGGCCAGGAAGTCTCCGACACGATCGTACTCGTCCGCGGCTACGACCGAGAGACCGAGCAAACGTTCTCGTACGAGCCCGGCGAGTGCCGGTTCGGCTACCGGTCGAGCATCTTTCGAGGCAGCGATCGCTGGATCGTGATCGACGTGCGGTTCGCGTTCGCGCGTGGCGACCAGTCGTCACCGATCCGCTACGGCGAGCTCGCCAAGGCACTCGGCGTGGAGCCGGGCGCCACCGCACCGCTCGCGCGCGTGCGCGACACCGTGATCGCGCTCCGCCGGGGCAAGGGCATGGTGATCGATCCGGACGATCCGGAATCGAAGAGCGCCGGCTCGTTCTTCACCAACCCGATCGTCGACGCGCCCGCGCTCGCCGCGTTCGAAGCCCGGCTCGCCGAGCGCGGCATCACGACCTATCCGCACTGGCCTGCCGCCAGCGCCGGCCACAACATGACCAAGCTCGCCGCGGCGTGGCTGATCGAGCGCGCCGGGTTCGCGAAGGGCGACACGCGTGGTGGCGTCGGCATCTCGCGCAAGCACGCACTCGCGCTGGTCAACCGTGGGGGCGGCACGACCGCCGAGCTGCTCGCGCTGGCGGACGAGATCCAGCGCGGCGTCCGCGACGCGTTCGGGATCGACCTCGCGATCGAGCCGATCGTGATCTGAGTCGAACGACGAAGACTCCGCGACCCGTCGCGTGCTTGGGTCCCGAACCGACGCGCAACCATTCGGGATCGCGACCGAATTTTGAACAACACGATCTGGTTCCTCGCACGTGAACATGGCCATGCGCTTCTCCGAATCGTTTCCCGGCAAGCTGGTGCTCGCACCGCTGGTTCCGCTCGCGGCCGCCGCGATCACGATGCTCGCGACGTCCGATCCGCCTGCTCCACCAGCCGCTCCGACGTATCACACGCGCTGCGAGCTCCCGCCCGAGCCACCGCCTCCGCCGCCGATGCCGGATCCCGGGCCGAGGGCGTTCGCCCCGGCGTGAAGCTTCCCGAATACGCACCTCGATCGTCGCGTTCTGTTAGAACGCAGCCATGCATCCGTTCGCCGGTCAGCGTATCGCCGTCGTTATGGGCGGACTCTCGGCCGAGCGCGAGGTGTCGCTGAACACGGGGGCCGGCGTGCTCGCCGCGCTGCTCGAACGCCAATGGGATGCGGTCGGTGTCGACTGGAAGCCGGACACCAACCTCGCCGAGTTGATCGGCACGGCCCAGCCGGCCGCGGTGTGGAACGCGCTCCACGGGACGTTCGGAGAGGATGGTGCCGTGCAGGGACTGTGCGCGTGCCTCGGCATCCCGTGCACCGGCTCGGGGATCCTCGCGAGCGCGCTCGCGATGGACAAGGTGATGTCGAAGCGGATCTTCGAGTCCAACGAGATCCCGACCCCGGCGTGGCAGGTGCTTCCGCACGACGGTCCCGCCGACGGGAGCGATGCCGCGAAGCTCGCGGCGCGCACGATGCCGTGCGTGGTCAAGCCGGCCGACGAGGGTAGCTCGGTCGGCGTGTCGATCGTGCGCGATCGCGCTGAGCTCGCCGGTGCGATCGCCGCCGCGCGCGCGTTCCACGGGCCGGTGATCGTCGAGGACTACATCGCCGGCACGGAGGTGTTCGTCGGCATCCTCAACGATCGGGTGCTCGGCTCGGTCGAGGTCCGTCCCGCGAGCGGGTTCTACGACTACGACGCCAAGTACAAGCGCACCGACACCCGGTACCTGTTGCCACCGGAGCTATCCGCCGACGTGATCGCGGTGTGCGAACGCAAGGCCCTCGCGGCCTATCGCGCGCTCGGGTGCAGCGGGCATGCGCGCCCCGACCTGCGGATCGCGACCGACGACCACGTCTACGTGCTCGAGGTCAACACGCTCCCGGGGATGACCAAGACCAGCTTGCTCCCCAAGATCGCGCAACGCGCCGGCATCGACTACGCGACGCTATGCGAGGACATCCTCGCGACCGCCCGCTGACCCGCAGACATCTTCGAGATCGTGGTACGACGCGATCGGCGCGTGCTGGTCGACGGCGTGCCCGCGATCGACCCGGGAGATCTGACATGCGCGCGCTGCTCGCCGTCCTCACCTTCACCGCTTGTGGCAACCACGCACCGGCGTCGCATTCCGAGCCGGCAACCCCGCCTCCCGAACCAGCGCCAGCTCCGGAGCCATCGACCACCCAGAAGAAGCCGCCGGCTCCGACGATCGCGCCACCCACGACGCTCGCGCTGCCCGGCGGCGACAAGGGCATCGGGTTCGACGACCTGACGTGGTCGCCGGTGTTGCATCGCGTGCTCGCGCCCGGCGGCCGCACCGGGTTGCTCGATCTGATCGATCCGGCGACTCGCGCGATCACCTCCGTCAGCGGGTTCTCGGCCGACGCGGATCGGTTCGCGGGGGGACACGGCGAGGGCACGACGTCCGTGGACGTGCGCGACGGGCAGATCTTTGCCTCCGATCGCGGTCGGCGAGAGCTCGTGCTCGTCGATCCGGCGACGCTCAAGATCGCCGGCCGCGCGAAGCTCGCCGGAAACCCGGACTACGTGCGCTGGGTCGAGGCGCTGAACGAGGTGTGGGTCACCGAGCCGCGCAAGGAACAGATCGAACGGTTCGCGTTCGCCGGCGGCAAGGTCCGCCACGTCGGACAGATCGTCGTGAAGGGCGGCCCGGAGTCGCTCGTGATCGATGCGCCGCGCGGCCGCGCCTACACGCACACGTGGAAGAACCAGACCGTCGCGATCGACCTCGCGAAGCGCGCCGAGATCGCGCGCTGGGACAACGGCTGCAAGGGCTCGCGTGGGATCGCACTCGATGCCACGCGTGCACTGCTGTTCGTCGGCTGCGAGGAGGGCAAGGCCACCGCGCTCGACGTCGCCCACGACGGCAAGCGCGTCGGCGAGGTCGCGACCGGCAAGGGCGTCGACATCATCGCGTACGCGCCGGCGCTCGGTCACCTCTACGTTCCCGGCGGTGACAGCGCGACGCTGACGATCGTCGGTGTCGGAAACGGCGGCGCGTTGCACGTGCTCGGCGAGGTGGCGGCCGCCGCCGATTCGCACTGCGCCACCGTCGACGATGTCGGCCACGCCTACGTCTGCGACCCGCAGCACGGTGCGCTGCTCGTCGTCACCGATCCGTTCCCACCCACGACGTAGCCACTCGAAGGAGACCACCATGCACACGACCCTCGCGATCCTCGCGGCGAGCGCGCTCGTCGCGACCGGCTGCAAGAAATCCACGTCCGACACACCTCCTCCACCCACCCCCACCGCACCGACGCAGCCCGCGGCCCCCACCAAGCCCGCCGGACTCGACACCGCTCGGATCGAGAAGCTGACGAAGCTCACCGGCAAGCTCGACGCCAAGTCCGGTGTGTTCAAGGTCGCCGTCCCGCGCGCCGACCTCGCGGTCACGCTGGCCGACCACATCAAGATCACACCGGCCCTCGGCCTCACGGCGTGGGCCGCGTTCCACACCGCCGGCGACAAGGCGATGGTGATGGGAGACATCGTCGTCACCGAGGATCGAATCGACCCCGTGATGAGCGCGGCGCTCGACAACGGGCTCGCGGTGACGGCGTTGCACAACCACTTCGTGTGGGAGAAGCCGCGCGTGATGTTCATGCACATCTCCGGCATGGACGATGTCGACACGCTCGCGACCGCGGTCGGCAAGGTGTTCGCCACGATGAAGGAGACCGAAGGCGGCAAGGGCGCGAAGCCCCCGACCGTCGACATCGACCCCGCACGCAGCAAGCTCGACGCGAAGAAGCTCGACGCGATCTTCGGTAAGCCCGGCACCTACAAGGCCGGTGTCTACAAGACAGTGTTCGGCCGTACCGCGAAGATGGGCGACACCGAGATCGATGGTGCGATGGGCGTAAACACCTGGGCGGCGATGGCCGGCGCCGCTGACTCTGCAGAGGTCGACGGCGACTTCGCCGTCCTCGAGTCCGAGCTGCAGGGCGTGCTCGCGGCGCTGCGCAAAGCCGGGATCAGCGTCGTCGCGATCCACCAGCACATGACCGGAGAGCAGCCGCGCATCATGTTCCTGCACTACGTCGGCGTCGGTCGTGCCGAGGATCTCGCCAAGGGAGTCAAGAGCGCACTCGACACCCAGCACTCGTAGTCGGTTTGCGCGGCGAGCTCGTACCGACCGGGTGTACGCTGTGATGGTGCGGCTCGCTGTCCTGCTGCTCGTGGGTTCTTGCTCGTTCGATCCTGGGCGAGCCGACACTCCGACCGACGCCCCGGCGACACCCGATCCCGACGGTGCGACGGATGGCACCGCTCCCGATAGTCCACCGCCGGTGCACGATGCCGATCACGTCCCCTCGGATGTCGACGCGGCGTTCGCCGGCACCGCCGACGTCACGCTCGCCGATGCCACGATCGATACCGGCACCTCGGGGATGCCGACCTCGTCGGTGCAGCTGCCGAACGGCGCGCGGTTCGTGGTCACGCCGCAGGATGGCGGCGGGCCCGAGCTCGCGGTCCTCGAGGTCGGGTCGCTGAACGTCACGGGAACGCTGCGCGTGATCGGCGGGCGTCCGCTGGTGGTCGTGGCTGCCACGACGATCACGGTCGACGTGATCGACGCCAGTGCGGTAGCCGACGCGCCGGGCGCCGGTGGGGCCGGCCCCCGCCAGGGGTCGGGTGGTGGTGGCGACGGCGGCGTGTCCGGAAGTGCGGATGCCGGCGGTGGCGGTGGCGGCTTCGGGACGGCGGGAGCCGCGGGGCAGTCCTCCGGCGCCGCGACCGGAGCGGCCGGCCCGGCCTACGGCTCGGCGATGTTGACCACGCTCGAGGGCGGATCGGGTGGAGGCCGCTCGGCGCCGGCCTGTCAGTTCGTGCGCCCAGGCGCCGGAGGCGGCGCGATCCAGCTATCCGCGGATACCTCGATCACGATCACCGGCAGCGTGCGCGCGAACGGCGGGGGTGGCGCCGGCGGGATCGACTGCAACAACACCGGCACGTCGGGAGCCGGCGGAGGATCGGGCGGAGCGATCTACCTACAGGCACCGTCGATCGCGGGCGCGGGCCTGTTGCTCGCGCAAGGCGGCGGTGGCGGCGGTGGAAGTGACGTCTCGCAGCAGACGTTCGGCCAGAGCGGCGACGACGGACCCGACACGATCGCGGCGGCGTCGGGTGGCAGCGCGACCGGCACCGGCGTAAACGGCGAGGACAACACCGGTGGCGCCGGCGGGTATCGCGATGCCGATCCACCGGCGTTGACCGCGCTCAGCGGGAGCAACAGCGGCAACGGTGGTGGGGGTGGCGGGGGTGTCGGGAGAATCGCGATCCACAGCGGTCAACCCGGCACGCTCGGCGCGAGCCCCCAAGCAACGACGCTTCCGTAGCCCTTCGCAAGACGTCACTCAGGTCGGTGAGGACGCCCTAGTACGCGACCGCCCAGATCTGCGCGCCGGTCTCCGCATCGTACGCGTGCAGTTGCTTGGCGCCGTAGAAGTACAGGCGCTTCGCGTCGGTGGTGGCCTGCCATGCCGCCTGCGGGCAACCGTGCCGTCGCGGACAACGCTCGGGCTCGACGATCGACCACCGCGTCTTGCCGTCGAGGCCCACGCGCCGGACGGTCCGTGGCGCCTTGGGGTCGAGGCCGGGTTCGATCGCGATGATGCTCTGTCCGTCCCATTCCACGGTCTTGCTCGGCGGATGCACGAGTGCCTCGACCGGGTGCTTGAAGTCGCCGAGCTCGGTGCCCCGATACGACACGTAGACGCGCCCGCCACGCAGCTCGCTTTCGAGGCGACCGTCGCGCATGGGACGACGGAGCAGACCGCGCGCGATCCGGCTCTGGATCGCCGGCACGCCGGAGGCATAGCGCTCCGTGTGGACTCGACCGTGCGGCTCCTCGACCACGAGCTCGGGGTCACCGGACAGCAGGAGCTGATACCCGGCCGGGGTCTGTACGAGCAGCTTGGCATCGTCGGCGAGATAGCTCGCTCCCTCGATGCCCGACGCCAGCTTCGGATCGAGCGTCCCCAGCTGCTTCTCGGTCACCGCCACGCGACCGGCGATGTCCCGCGCCTGCAGCCCGTCGCGCCCTCGCAACCACAACTTGGTTCCCACCCAGCCCAGACACGTCACCGGCGACGTCCGGTGTTTCTCGGTCAGGATGTTTCCGAGTACGGCGACCACGTGGCGTGCCCCGTCTTTCGCGTCGTAGGTGGTCAGCCGGTAGTACATCCGGTTGTTCGCGCGCGACGAGCTGGATCGCAACGTGTCACTCGATCCCGTGACGCCTTCGAAGATCTCGTCGATCACGACGAGGGTGTCATCGGCGCCCCGGGGCAGACACACGTCGTGCAGCGCCTCGAAGGGACGGGCGAGCACCTGGTCATCGGTGAGGACGGATCCCGGCTTCTTGCATCCGAGCGCCGCCAGAACAACTACCAACGCGAGCCAGCGCACACGGCATCATAGCGGCGTGGCCGTTTTCTCGCGCGGCATGGCATGCTGGTCGTGTCCGCGCCGGTGAAACCGGTCGGTCCACGATGCGTCTAGAAACCGTGCACTGGCTCTCTCTCGCAACCGCCGCGCTGACCCTCGGGATCGTGGGCTGTCGCGCCGCGCCGAGCGATCCGGCCTCCGCCGCGCTCCCCGCCGAGCCGAGCGCACCGATCGCGCGGCAGCCGGTCCCGCCCCCCGAGCACCACGATCTCTCCGAGCTCGAGACGCCGCCACCACCGAAGCTGCTGGCGATCGACTGGAGTACGGTGAGCGTGACCTCCGATGCCGAAGCGCTCGCTCTGTGGCAGCGCTTCGCGCTCACCGCCGACGACTGGCAGGAGAAGATGACGGAGGTTCCCGTCACGCTGCACCGATCGTTGGCGATCGCGTTGCTGCACGAGGGCAACTTCACGTGCGTGAAGCCGCGGCCGCCGGCGGCGTGCCAGCGCCCGCTGTTCGACGTGCCCGAGCCCGCGCCCACCGCGACGCTCGCCGATCCGTGTCTGCGTCGCCGGGTCGCGATGTGGGCGATCGAGCGGCTCGAACCCGCCGATGTTCCCCAGGTGTTCGACGCGCTCGAGAAGATCGTGGCGATCCCGCCACCCGAGTCAGAGCTCACCGTCGCCGCTCTCCGGGTCGTCCCCGAGACCGAGCAGGATCGCCGGCTCGAGCTGCTGGCGACCGCGTTCGCGTCGGGTCAGCGCGAGCTCGCGAACCAGACGCTCGAGGGCCTCGACGAGGCCCACCTCGACACCGCCGTCCTCGTACACCACATCGATGGCGCCCTCGAGGTGCTTCCCGCGAGCACCCACCGTGCCACCTACCTCGCCGCGCTCCGAGATCTCCAGCTCGATCCCAAGGCGCGGATCCAGGCGATCGACGAGCTCGCGGAACTGGCACCCGACAAGCTGGCCCCCGACATCGCGTCGGCATTGATCTGGACCACCAAGACCCCGAATTGCAGCGTCGCGGCCGCCGCCGCACGCGTGCTCGTGCTCCGCGGCAAGACGCGCTACGCGCCCACGCATCCCCGCACGCGATCGATCCCGGCGCTGATGCGCGCCACGTGCGTGATGGCGAGCTACGAGCTGTTGGCCGGCAACGACGAACCCTCGCTCCTGCAGTCCTACGTTCCCGCGCGCGGCCTCGAGAGGCTCACGGTCACGTACGACGAGCTGTCCGATGCCGATCCCGACGGCGATGGAGATCCGCACACCGCGCACATCGTCGAGCTGGTGCCGCGCGCCGAGGTCGTGGTACCTGACGCCGAGGATTTCGTGCAGGCGCTCGCGCACTGCAAAGGCACGACGTGCACCTCCGACGAGCACGAGTTTCGGCTGCACTGGAAGCCCGGCGCGCAGGGGATGATGCTGGCGCGGCTCGAGATCGTCGAGCGCCCGCCTTGTCATTGAATTCCTGGCGGTTTTTGGCCGACAGACCGTCGCTTGATCGGTTTCATGCGTATGGCAAGATCGTGATCGTGCTGCGCTGGTTGTTCGTTCTGACGATCGCGTTCGCGCTGTCGATCGTCGGGACCGACGCGACGAGCCTCGGCTCGCGTGCCGAGGCCGGCGTGTTCAAGCGTCGCGGCAAGAGCACGCCCTCGAAGGACAAGCAGACCGCCAAGAAGCAGCCGAAGAAGAAGAAGGACGCTCCCGCGGCGAAGAAGTCCCCCAAGAAGTCGAAGGTCGCTCGGCGCCGCAACTCCAAGAGTCGCAAGCATCCGCGCGTCGCGCGCCGTCGCAACGACGACGACCGCGCCCGCAAGAAGAAGAAGGACGACGATGTCGTCGTCGACGAAGAAGACGACGACGACGGCGAAGAGGACGTGATCGTCCGCGACGATCCGGACTGATCCTCGCTCGCTGTTCGACTCGAAACTGAACGCCTACGCAGTCGTGTGTTTTCGTCGCACACGCCGTCGGTGTGATCACGCGCGAGTGATCCGGAGTACGCCGCCGAAAAATTGCCCTGGTGATCGCTGCATGCGTATTTCCGAACCATGGATCGATCCCGTCGGGAGGGGGCTCCCGCAGGTCCCACGGCTGCGAGCGTTCCCGCGGCTTCGCGGCTGACGCTGCGCCGAAAGAATCGGCGTCGCCCTCGCTCGGTGTGGTCGCGGATCCGACCGCCTCGTCCGCGCGCGGTCGCCGATGCCTGCGGTCGCGCGGTGCGCCGCTCGGTTCCCGGGATCATCGCGATGGCCGCCGTGTCGTTGCTCGGATCGGGCCTGTGGCTCGGCTACCAGTTCGTGACCACCTCCGATCGGTTCGAGATCGAGACCATCGACATCGAGCGGCCGACCGGCGCCACCGCCCACCTGAGCGACGATCAGCTGCGCGGCGTGATGCCGGTGCGGATCGGCGACAACGTGTTCACCGCCGATCTCGACGCGCTGACCGCGCGACTGCGCGCCGAGCCGTGGATCGTCTCGGCCGACGCCCGTCGCGTCCTGCCCGACCGGGTCGTCGTCGAGGTTCGCGAGCACGTCGCGGCCGCGGTGATCTCGCTTCCGACCTCGGGCGGCGACGAGCGCTACCTCGCCGATGCCGACGGCCACCTGTTCAAGCGTGCCGCGGGCACCGAGGGCCAGGGCCTACCGGCGATCACGGGGCTGTCGCGCGATGCCTACCGCTCGGCCCACGACCCCACCCAGATCGCACACCGGATCGTCGCCGCGCTCGACGTGCTCCGTAGCTGGACGCACGACAGCGAGCGGCCCGCGATGACCGAGGTGCAGATCAACCCCCACGGCGGGTTCTCGCTGCACGGCGCTCACCTGGCGATCGACCTCGGTGAGGGTCGCCTCGCGGCGCGCCTCGCGACGTTCGATGCCGTGTGGCGATCGCTGTCCGATGACGAGCGTACCCACGTCACCCGGATCCGCCTCGGTTCCGCCGGCGAGCTCGGCTCTCGCTTCGACCACGTCACCGTCGCCCTCAACGATTTCGCGAGCGGGCCCCCAGCGGATCGGGAGACCGCGGAAGCGAAGCTCCGGAAAGATTGAAACCGAAGATCATGGCCAAGCCCAAACCCAACGACATCATCGTCGGACTCGACATCGGCACCACCAAGATCGCGTGCATCGCGGGCGAGGTCACCGAGGACGGGATCGACATCATCGGCATCGGTAGCGCGCCCTCGAAGGGATTGCGGCGAGGCTACGTCGTCAACATCGACGCCACGGTCGCCGCGATCCGGCAGGCCGTCGACGAGGCCGAGAACATGGCCGGGTGCGAGATCACGACGGTGTACGCCGCGATCTCGGGGGCTCACGTCCGCGGGCTCAACTCCAACGGGATCGTCGCCGTCAAGGACAAGGAAGTCCGCGACGCCGACATCTCGCGCGTGATCGATCAGGCGAAGGCGGTTCCGATCCCGATGGACCGCGAGGTCCTGCACGTGTTGCCGCAGCAGTACGTGGTCGACGATCAGGACGGCATCCGCGACCCGCTGGGCATGGCCGGCGTGCGGCTCGAGGCCAAGGTCCACATCGTGACCACGGCGGTGGCCTCGGCACAGAACGTGATCCGGTGCGCGAACCGCTGCAACCTGCAGGTCGCCGACATCGTGCTCGAATCGCTCGCGTCGTCGCAGTCGGTGCTCGAGGAGGACGAGAAGGAGCTCGGCGTGGCGGTGGTCGATATCGGCGGCGGCACCTGCGACATCATGGTCTACGCGGACGGCGCGATCGTGCACACCAGCGTGCTGCCGCTCGGCGGCGGTCACGTGACCAACGACATCGCCACCGTGCTGCGCACGCCGCTCGACTCGGCGGAGAAGATGAAGCGCAAGTACGGGTGCGCCTGGAAGGGCCTGGTCGACGTCGCGGACAAGATGGAGGTCCCGTCGGTCGGCGGGCGCGGCCCGCGCGTGATCCCGCGGATGGATCTGGTCGCCGTGATCGAGCCACGGGTCGAGGAGATCTTCGAGCACGTCAAGAAGGAGCTCCTCCGCTGCGGGTTCTACGACGCTCTCGCGGCCGGGGTGGTGCTGACCGGCGGTGCGACCGCGATGGAGGGCGTGCCCGAGGTCGCCGAGCACGCGCTCGACCTGCCGGTCCGGCGCGGTACGCCGACCCGGATCGGCGGCCTGGTCGATGTCGTGCGGTCGCCGGCGTACTCGACGGGTGTCGGCCTCGTGATGTTCGGTGCCGACCAGGGAAGGACGATCCAGCTGCCGATGCGCGGCGAGGACCGTCCGGGCGTGTTCAAGCGGGCGTGGAGTCGGCTCGCCGAGATGTTCTGAGGTTCGTTACTGCGGGGGCAAGGCAGAAAACTTGCCCCCCTCGGAGCGGTGGCTTCTTTATGGGCTTACCGAGGAAAGGGAATCACCAAACATGGCACTGATCGAGTTCGACGACATCAATCACGCGAAGATCCTCGTCATCGGCGTGGGCGGAGGCGGTGGCAACGCCGTCAACACGATGATCAGCGGCAACCTCGACGGTGTCGAGTTCGTGGTCGCGAACACCGACATGCAGGCCCTCGAGGCCAACATGGCGCCCCACAAGATCCAGCTCGGCAACGCGCTGACCAAGGGGCTCGGTGCGGGAGCCAACCCGGACATCGGCCGGCGTTCCGCCGAGGAGTCGATGCAGAGCATCGCCGACCTGATCGCGGGCGCCGACATGGTGTTCGTGACCGCCGGCATGGGCGGCGGCACCGGTACGGGCGCCGCACCGGTGATCGCGCAGATCGCTCGGGACTGCGGCGCACTCACCGTCGGCGTGGTCACCAAGCCGTTCGGGTTCGAGGGTCGCAAGCGCTCGCGCCAGGCCATCGAGGGCATCGATCGGCTCGAGGCCGCGGTCGACACGCTGATCGTGATTCCCAACAACCGACTGCTCGCGCTGGTCGGCCAGCAGACCTCGATGGTCGAGGCGTTCCGCAAGGCCGACTCGGTGCTGCTCAACGCCGTGCAGGGCATCAGCGATCTGATGACCGTGCCCGGCCTGATCAACGTCGACTTCGCCGACGTCCGCACGATCATGAAGGACATGGGACGCGCGCTGATGGGTACTGGTGTCGGTACCGGAAAGAAGCGCGCGAACGAAGCCGCCGAGATGGCGATCAGCTCGCCGCTCCTCGAGGACGTCAACATCGAGGGCGCGACGGGCATCCTGATCAACATCACCGGTGGTCCCGACCTCACCCTTCACGAGGTCAACGAGGCCAGCTCGCTGATCCAGCAGGCGGCACACGAGGATGCCAACATCATCTTCGGCTCGGTGATCGATCCGAACCTGTCGGAGGAGGTCCGCATCACCGTGATCGCGACCGGCTTCGACCGCGCCGCCCAGGTGATCTCGCCCGAGAGCGGACGGACGTCGATCCCGACGCTGTCACCGCAGCCGTCGGCGCCGATCCGTCGCAGCTCGCAGATCACGTTGCCCTACGATCAGGCCGGCGTGATCACCAAGGAGTATCCGCCGCCGATGGTGCACGCACGCCGCCAGGCGCAGATCGTCGACGAGCCGGAGATCGACGTTCACATCGAGACCGAGGAAGATCCGAACGCGGCGATCGAGCGCACGATCGCCGAGCTCAGCGAGCCGGTACCCGGGGGCTCCGTCGAGCTGGCCGCGGGCTCGGGCCCGGCGCCGACCAGCGATCCGGTCCCGGTCGTCTATCCGACCGACCGCAAGCGCGCGCAGTCTCGCCCGAGCATGAAGGCCGTGCTCGCCGGCGAGATCGATACCGAGAACGAGCTCGACGTCCCCACGTTCATCCGCCGCCACTCTTCGGCGCACTAGCTTCGACTCGACTAGCAACAACATCGGGTCACCAGACCCAGCAGCACCACCCGGTGCACGAGAGGCCCGAAAGGGCCTTTCGTCGTTTCGGACGACGAGCTCGAAGACGACGCGTGTAGGTGGATCGCGTACGCGCGACCCTTGGCGCGAGGTTCCTACCGTCGACAACCCACGTGTTACGATCGGGATCGTGCGCTTGCTGATGCTTGCATGCGCGGGGATGGCTCTCGTCGCGACGTGGGGATGCGGACACGCGCCCTATCAGTGCGAGGCCTCGTCCCAGTGCCTCGATCAAGGTGTCCAGGGAGTCTGCGAGCCGCAGGGGTTCTGCAGCTTCCCCGACACCGACTGTCCGAGCGGTAGCCGGTTCGAACCGGATGCCGGCGACGCGCTCGGTGGAACCTGCGTGCCGGAAGACAACCAGTCGATCTGTGGCGCGATCGGGCAGGCGTGCTGCGACGACGGCAGCGACCCGTGCCACGGCAACGCGTTCTGCGACAACGGGACGTGCTCGCAGTGCGTCGTCGAGGCCGCGCACGGCATCACCCACAGCTGCTACCGCAAGTTCGACGGGACCGTATGGTGCTCGGGACTCGGGTTTGATGGCCAGCTCGGCAATGCCGCGTTCACCAGCGTGCCGACGACGACACCGGTGCAGGTGCTCGACTCGTCGAACAACCCGATCACCGACGCGATCTCGCTCGGTCTCGGCGAGAACTACTCGTGCGCCGTGCGTGCCGATCACACCGTGTGGTGCTGGGGCGAGAACGGCAACTGCGACAACGGCGGCCAGCTCGGCATCGGCAACACCGACTCGCAGAGCACGGCAAACCAGGTGATCCGCGAGTCCGACGGCGAGCCGCTATCCGACATCACCGAGGTGTTCGGCTCGTTCTGCCAGACCTGTGCGATCGACACCGCCGGAGGCGTGTGGTGCTGGGGCAGCGGCGAGGGTGGCTGGCTCGGTGACGGAACCTTCGATTCGCACGCCGCCGCGATCCCGGTGCTCGATGCGCCGATGGGGAGCCCGATCACCGGCGCCGTGTCGCTGACCATGGGAGCCGCGCACGCGTGCATCCGCATGCCGGATGACACGCTGTCGTGCTGGGGGATCAACGACGACGGCCAGCTCGGCGACGGCACGACCGACGACCACCAGGTCCCGACGCTGGTCGAGATCACGGGCAAGTCGATCTCGGCCGGACGGTTCCACACCTGCGCGGTGCTCGACGACGGCACGGCCAAGTGCTGGGGCCGCGCGCGCCATGGCCGGCTCGGCAACGGGACCGGTTCGGGAGCCGAGGACGGCAGCTCCAAGCCCGATCCGGTGACGGTGTTGTCCGAGCTCGATGGCGATCCGTTCTCCGATGTCGCGCAGGTGATCGGCGGGGCGCTGACCTGTCTGATCACGACGTCCGGCGATCCGTATTGCTGGGGTGCCGATCGCTACGGCCAGACCGGCACCGGCACCGGCAGCTACGTCCCGGCCCCGGTGATCGACACCGCCGGGCAGCCGCTCCACGACATCGCCAGCATCACCGCACGCTTCAACCGCGCCTGCGCGTTCACCACGCGTGGCGATCTGCTGTGCTGGGGACGCAACAGCGAGGGCCAGCTCGGAGACGGCACGTTCCAGAACCGCGGCCTCGCGACGCCGATGGGGCCCACGTGCCCGTGAACGATCCGCTGCTCGAAGATCCCGAGCTCCCCGGCGGCGCGACGTTCGGCAAGTACGAGGTGCTTCGCAAGCTCGCCATCGGTGGGATGGCGGAGATCTACCTCGCGCGCGTGCGCGGCCACGCCGGCTTCGAGAAGCTCGTCGTGCTCAAGCGGATCCTCCCGCACATCGCCGAGGATCCGGCGTTCGTGAAGATGTTCCTCGACGAGGCGCGACTGGCGGCGACGCTCCAGCACCCCAACATCGCGGACGTCTACGACGTCGGTAGCGAGGGCAAGTTCTACTTCTTCACGATGGAGTACATCCACGGTGCCGACGCGCGCACCGTGCGACTCCAGGCGCACCGCAAGAGCCAGCCGATCCCGCTGATGAACGCGCTCGCGATCGTGCACGGCACGGCCTCCGCCCTCGCCTACGCGCACGACAAGCGCGGGCCCGACGGACCGCTCGGGCTGGTCCATCGCGACGTGTCGTCGAGCAACATCCTGGTCAGTTTCGACGGTGCGGTGAAGCTCGTCGACTTCGGGATCGCGCGCGCGACCTCGCGCGAGAGCAAGACGCGCACCGGGACGCTCAAGGGGAAGATCCCGTACATGTCGCCGGAGCAGTGCCAGAACCAGCCGCTCGATCGCCGCAGCGACCTGTTCTCGCTCGGTGTCGTGCTGTACGAGCTCACCGTCGGGACGGCGGCCGTTTCGCGGTGACTCCGACTTCGAAATCCTCGACCAGATCATCAACCGCGGTGCACGTCCCCCGTCGGAGCTGATCGCGACCTACCCGCCGGAGCTCGAGCGTGTCGTGATGCGCGCTCTCGCGCGCCCGGCCGCCGAGCGGTACCAGTCCGCCGAGGAGATGGTCGGAGATCTCGAGCAGGTGATGGCCAACATCGGCGGCTGGGTGTCGCCGATGGCGATGGGTCGCTTCATGCGGGGGCTGTTCCCCGAGAAGATCGATGCCTGGGAACGCGCCGAGTCGGTAGGTGCGAGCCTCGGCGAGCACGTCGCGCAGACCATCACCTCGGAGAGCGTCAAGCAGGAGCTCCGCCACACGCCGGTGTCGATGGCGGCGGAGCTCGAGGTCGAGATCGTGGCCGATCCCCGACGCCGCCCTCCGATCCATCGTCGCAGCACGTTCCGCGGCCCATCCGTCGGCTCCCAGCATTCCTGCCCCCGTATCCCGGTGCCGAGCGCGCAGATGGCGGTCAGCCTTCCCGATGCACCCCGGCTCGGATGGCGGCGGTGGATTCCCACGATGGTCGCGACGGCGGTGTCCGTGCTCGCCGTGGTGATCGCTCTCTCGTGACTTCGTCATCGTCGTCGAAGTCGCCAGTCCGCGGCGGGCTCGTCGAACGAGGTCTCCGCCGAACCGCACGCGGCGACACCCGCACCTGACGCCCGTCCGCGGCGACCGGCATCCAGCCGCCCCGTCGCCCGAACCCGCCGCGGCACCCCCCGTCGAGCCACCCCCCTCCGAGCCCACGACCACGACCGAACCGCCACGACCGAACCGGCCACGGCCGAACCGGCCACGCCGACGCCGATCGAAGACACCACGCCCGCCCCAATCACCACGCCGCCCAAGACCGTCCGCGCGCACCGGTCCGGACCTTCACGAAGCGTCGCCCACCCGTCCGCGCGAACACGACCCGAACCAAGACCACGAAGAAGACGCCGACACCCGCGTCGGGGAGCGCCAGCAAGAAGAAATCATGGGATCCAAACTCCATGTACTTGCCCCAGTAGTGATCCTCGGACTCGCGAGCTCGGCGCTGGCCAATCCACCCGCGGATCTCGAGGCGCGCGCGACCGAGGCCTACAAGGCCGGTCGGTACGACGAGGCCGCCGCGCTGCTGAAGCAGCTCTACGACGTCTCGGCCAAGCCCGAGACGCTGTTCGCGCTCGCGCAAGCCGAGCGACTCGGCGGGCACTGCGACGCCGCGATCCCGCACTACAAGAAGCTCCTCGAGGAGCTCTCCGACTTCAACGTCGCCAAGCTGGTCCAGAGCAACCTGACGCTGTGCCAGAAGGACGAGCCGGTCAAACCACCACCCGACAACACGAAGCCCGCACCGCCGCCACCACAGCCAACGGCCCCACCGAAGGTCATCGTGCGCGACTCCGGCCACACCGACGCGCTCGCGGTGACGCTGATCGCCGGCGGTACCCTCGCGCTCGGTGCCTCGGTCGGGTTGTTCGTGGCCGCGAACGGCAGCCGAGACGACGCAGCCGACGCCAAGACGATCGAGGACAGCCGGAGGATCCAGGATCGCGCCGACTTCCAGCGCAACCTCGGCATCGCCGCCGGCGTCGCGGGGGTCGGGCTCGCGAGCTACGCCATCGTCCGCTGGATCCGTGGCGGCAAGGAGTCTCGGTCGGGGGTCGCCGTGATTCCCGGGGCCAACTCGATCGGCGTGTTCGCACGCTGGTGACCTGCTGAGGTAGCCTGCGGTCGTGCTGACGGACTCCGCCGCGCGCTGGACGCTCGTGCTCCACACCGCGTTCGGCGTCGCCGCCGTGGCCGCCGCGACGCACCTCGTGCTGTGGTCGCGCGGCTACCTGCGCGGCCGGTTCGAGCGGCACCGCGCCGTCAAGCGGTTCGCGTGGATCGTGCTGGCGTTGCAGTGCTGCGCGTTCCTCGCCGGCAACCTGATGTATCCGACCTACCGGATCCAGGTTCGCGCGGCCTACCTCGAGAATGCCGGTGCGGTGATCGACGATCGCGAGCGCGCGCAGGCCGAGGTGGATCGCGTGGCGGAGCGCGAGCACCATCCGTCGGTCGAGATGCCGGCGACCACGAGCCTGGTCAAGCGAGCCGCCGGGGCCGCGCGATGGTTCGACGTCAAGGAGCACTGGATCGCTCTCGGCATCTTCGTCTCGCTCGGGCTCGTGTTGATCCTGAGCTTCTGGGATCCACGAAAGCCGGATGCCAGTCGCGCACCGGCGGCGATCGTCGTCGGGCTCGCGGTGGTGACCGCCGGGACCGTGTGGCTCGGGGCGATCATCGGCGTGCTCACGGCGGCGTGGCGCGCTGTCTAGCGCCGTGATCGCGTGATCGAACCGTGATAGGACCGGCGCATGATCAGATTCGGTCTCGCGCTCGCGTTCGTGGTCGCTGCCTGCGGTGGCCCCAAGCAGAAGCCCGACTCGCCGTTCGTCGACGAGGGCTCGGCTCAGAAGGAGACGTGCTGCTGCAAGTCATTCCCGATCTCGTCCGACGGCAAGCCCGTCTACGAGCCCGACACCAACCGGATCGAGTGCGGTACCCAGCAGGGCACGTGCGTCGACGACGTGCAGTGCCAGGGGTCGGAGCCGACCGAGACGCCCGATCCGGGAGAGCCGGGCGGGGACACGTCTGGTGATAGTAACGACAGCCTGCCGTCGACCGGCGAGCTGCCCTAGGACTTCACACCTAGCTCCAGCTACCAGGTCACCGCCAGGCTCGACTGGAACAGCATCGAGCGATCGATGTACCGATCCTCGGGCGTCATCTGCACCGGCCGACACGTCGAGCCACGACACGAGCTCATCGGCACGTCGCCGTGCGGCGACATCGCGACCCGCCAGCCGAGGAACCAGCCGATGCGGCGCGGGAACCCGATCGGTTCCTGGAGCCGGTGCTCGAGCAACACGCCGAACCCGACCTGACCTTCGACGCGCTTGGTATCGGCGGGAACGAGCCGCACCGGCTCGTCGTACGCGGGTCGATACCAGTTGTTCCAGGCGACCCCCGCACCACCCTCGACGTAGAACGCGACCATCGAGTTACCACCGACGATCGTCGAGCCGAGGCGCAGGATGTCGAACCGGCTGATCAGCCCGAGCCGTTGTGCGTCGCCGAGGCGGAGGCTCGACGGTCCCCGCTCCTGCAGCTCGAGGTAGCTGTATTCGGCCTCGAGCGCGAGCCGGCCCCACCGATGACCGCCCGCGGCCGTGAGCCCGATCGCGGTGGCCTCCTGCGGCTCGCCGAACAGAAACCCGACCGACGTCCCGAGCCGAGCGGTGTTGCCGGTGGTGTGATGCGGCGCCATCGGATCTTCGACGTAGAAGTCCGGCTGGGGCGGATCCGCCCATGCGACAGCCGAACCTGTGAATCCCAGGCACGCCAGTACGGCCAAGCTGTGGAACTTGTTCACGTGGACCCTCGTCGGCGTCCGAGAGTTGCAGATCACGTACCCGATGGATCGAGCGCTCGGTCACCCGCGCGATCGACGACGAGCGCTGCGTCGAGAGCGGCGCGCATGTGCTCGATCGGGGGCGCCTGGCCGGTCCAGATCTCGAAGGCACGCGCACCCTGATGGATCAGCATCCCTCGACCGTCGAGGATGGAATGACCGCGCTCGCTCGCGCGTTCGAGCAAGATCGGCCTGCGGTGATAGACCAGCGTCGCCACCCACGCACCGGAGGCGAGCGCGTCGAGCGGAAGTGCATCGACGAACGGGAGCTCGTCGTGTTCCGACAACCCCGCGGGAGTGCAATCGACGACGAGGTCGGCGCGTGCCAGTGCGGTCGCGAGCTCGCTCCACGGGCGGGCGGTGACGCCCTGCACCCACGACGTCCACACGGCGCGCGCCGGATCGCGCGCGACGACGTCGATCTGTGGCGTCGCGTTCGAGCGCAACCCGTACGCGACCGCGCGTGCGGCACCACCCGCACCGAGCAACACGACGCGCGACGGCGATCCGCAACCGGCCTCGGCGAGCGCGTCGGAGAACCCGGTGCAATCGGTGTTGTGTCCGACCAGCTCGGTCTCCGCGAGCTGCAGACAGTTGACCGCGCCGATCGTGCGCGCCGCCGGTGACAATCGATCGCACAGCGCCGCGACGGCGATCTTGTGCGGCACCGTGACGCTGGCACCGAGCGCACGCGCGACCCGCAGGCCGGCGATCGCGGACGACAGTCCCTCGGGTGGCACGCCGAGTGGCACCATCACGGCGTCGACCTCGCGCGCGGCGAACGCGGCGTTGAGGAGCTCGGGGCTCTTCGAGTGGGCGATCGGCCAGCCGATCACGGCGGCGATCTGCGTCGTGCCCTTGATCGGCCTGCTCGTGATCGTCATGCGTCGTCGTCCGGATCTCGGATCATCGGCACCGCGAGCTCGGCACCGTCTCGCCGTGCCTGTTCGAGCGCCTGGGTGGCATCGCGCATCAGCCGCGAGAACGACAGCGGTTGCCCCGCGATCGCACCGGCGACCGACCCGGTGATCCGCGGTGGAAACGTGCGACCGCCGGCAACCACCGGATCGCCCTTGATCACCGACGCGACGATCCGGCGCGCGACCTCGGCCGCACCGCCCAGCGTGGTGTACGGCAACAGCACGAGAAAGCGTTCCTGATCGAGCTCGGTCGCCATGTCGATGTCGCGGATCGCGTGGATCAGCGCGTTACCGGCGCGCGCGCGCAGGATCCCGCGCACGCCGGGTGGTGGCTCGGGTGATCCGACGTCGGTCGAGAACAGCGCGACCGCGATCGGATAGCCGTAGCGACGCGACCGCTTGAGCTCGAGCTCGAGCACGCGCTGGAACAGCTCGAACGGTTGCAGTGTGCCGAGCTCGGGCTCGACCAGCGCGTCGAGACGAGCACGCAACAACGTCTCGCTACCGCGGGCGGCAGTGGTGGAGTGGCGCTCGTCGACCAGCCGGCTGGCCGCGAGCAGGATCGGCGCGAGCCGCTCGGGCTCGATCGGTCGTGCGATCGCGAGGTCGGCCCCCACGGAGCTGGCCTCGCGCACGGCATCGATCCCGCTCGCCGAGCACACCGCGATCACGACGGGCCGTCGCGGCGCCAGCGCGAGCGCGGTGTCGATCAGCGGCTCGCCGCCGGGGACGCCGACGAGCAGCGCCTCGGCGCTGCCGGTGCGCAGTAACGACTTGAGTTGCTCGATGCCGATCGACCCGCTGCCGACGCCGGCCACGCGATGCCCCGCGATCGCGATCGCCGACTTGGCGGCCGCGACGGCAGGGGGCTCGTCGAGGATCGCGATCGACAGTGTGCGCAGCTCGGGTAGATCGTCGACCTCGACGACCAGATCCTCCTCGATCGAATCGCCCACGCTGATCGCCCGCACGCGCGGAGACGACACGTCGGACTCGAGCCGCCGCCGCACTCGGGCCGACGACTCGCTGACCGCTCGCGCGGCGGGAATCGCGTCGTCGTCGGAGGGTGGATGGGGAAGCGCCGGGAGGTCCGTCGAGATCGGCGCGCGGCCCGCCGGCGAGAACGGCGAGACGCGCGGGTCCGGTGGCGGAGCGTGCGACGGCGTGCGCGCGCGCCGCGCGTGCGGGAGGTCATCGTCGTCGGGCGGTCCCGGGAGCGGCACGTCGGGCAGCCGCGGCAGGGACAGGTGCGGATGCTCGAACTCCTCGTCCTCGTCCTCGACCGGATGCGAGGGCACCGGGCGATCCGGTTCGTCGTCGTCGTCGTCGACCGGCGCCGGCAGCGGCACGTGTCCCCGCGGATGGAGCGGCGGTGACGTCGGCTTCGGATCGTCGTCGTCGTCGGAGGGTGGATCGGGCAGCGGAGGGAGCTCCGTCGGCATCCGCAGCTTGCGGACGGGACGCGGATCCTGGGATCGCGACGATCCGTAGGGAGCGGGTGCACGCGGCACCGGAGCCCGCAGATCGGCACCGGAGGAACGGGCCGGCTTGGCGGGGGGGCGCGCCGGCGGGGCGGCCGGTTTCGTGGCGGCCGGTGCCGGCGGGGGCCCGACCCGGTTCTTGGCTCCCGGCGGTGGTCGCGGGGGGCCGCGTCGCTTGGTGGGCCGCGCGGTCTGCGCGCGCCGCTTCGGTGCGGCCGGAGCACTCGCAGGCTCCTCGGCATCTTGCTCGGCACCGAGCGCGTCGATCGCGGCCTCGAGCTGATCGAACGGCACCGAGGTCGCGCGTCGCTTCTGGCCGACGCCGGTGCGCGCCCGGGGGCGCTGGGTTCTCGCGCGTGCCACTACGAAACCTCCTCGACGACGGCGATCAGCTCGCCGCGCGCGACGCGGATCCGCACGCGATTGCCGGACGCCACCATCGACGTGTCGCGAACGATGTCGTCTGCCTCGTGCTTGCGCACCACCGCGTACCCGCGATCGAGCACCGCGAGTGGCGACAGTGCGGACATCTCGGAGCCCAGACGACCGAGCTCGGCGCGGCGATCGGCGAGCGCACTGCGGATCCCCGCCGTGCAGCGGGCGGTGAGACCGTCGAGCGCGCGTTGCGACTGTCCGATCCGCCCGACCGGATGAACGGCGGCGAGGCGGCGCTCGAGATCGCCGAGCGCGCTGCCGATCGAGGCCAGGCGCGCGCGCGGGTGGAGCGCGGCGAGCCGGTGCTGCAGGCGATGCAGCTCGTTGCCACGACCGGCGATCGTGCGTTCGCCACGAGCCTGGAGCGCGAGCGAGGCGTGGTCGAGCTCCTGGTGTGCGCGATCGAGCCGGTGGCGGAGCTCGCGGTCGAGCTTGCGCTGCTCGTCGACGAGCTGCTCGCCGAGCACGGCACCGTCGGGCACGCACAGCTCGGCGGCGGCGGTCGGCGTCGACGCACGCGCGTCGGCCGCGAGATCTGCGAGCGAGAGATCGACCTCGTGTCCGATCGCCGCGATCACCGGAACCGGGCAGCGCGAGATCGTGCGCACCACGCGCTCGTGATCGAAGGCGGACAGATCGGCGGCGGCACCACCACCGCGCCCGACGATCACGACATCGACCCCGGCGCGCACGACCATCGCCATCCCCATCACGATCTGGTGCGGCGCGAGCGGCCCCTGCACCGCGGCATCGGCGATCAGGATCGCGGTCGGCAACCGGCGGTGGACGGTGCGGATGATGTCGTGCACGGCGGCACCGCGCGCGGAGGTGACGACGCCGATCCGGCGCGGGAAGCGCGGCAGCGGCCGCTTCTTGGCGGCGGCGAACATGCCCTCGGCCGCGAGTTTGGCCTTGAGCTGCTCGCGAGCCAGGGCCTCCGCACCGGCACCCGCAGGCTCTGCGAAGTCCGCGTAGAGCTGCATCTTCCCGTCACGCTCGAACACCCCGAGCCGCCCCCGCACCCGCAGGTGCATCCCGGGTTTGATCGCGAACTTGAGGCGGGTCGTGTCGCGCGCCCACATCACGGCCGGGATGGCCGCGCCGCGGTCCGACAGCGAGAAGTAGAGGTGCCCGGACGATGGCCGGCTGGCCTGGGTGACCTCACCCTCGACCCACACCAGGCCGAGGCCGTCGAGGGTGCGGTGGGCGAGCCGGACGAGCTCCGCGATGGCGAGCGGTCGCTCGCGGCTACTGGCGCGCGGGTTCCCGGAGGTCACGATCCACCGTAACCCGTCGACAACACGGCTGCTACCGAAGTTCGGCGCAACCGGTGGGCGTAGCGCGTTGTCGATCTGCACGTTAGGATGCCGATCGCGGAGATGGCCAAGAGCGACAAGACGCCAGCACCGTCGATCGACGAGATCGAAGAGGGTGCGCCCATCCCGGAGGGGGCGATCGATCCCAAGCTGATCAAGCTGCGGCGCACCCGCGCGCGAATCGGCGTGATCACCTCGGCCGGCATCCTGATCCTGTGCGTGTACTTCCTGCTCCGGCTGTCCCCGGACCGCAAGTTCGGCGGCCAGGACGACGAGCCGACCGCGGTCGCGGTGTCCGACGTGCTCGGCGACCGGATCGCCCCCGACGACTTCGTCGAGCTCGAGGCGATCCCGCTGATGTCGCACGCGGTGCGCAGCGTCAAGAGCAAGGGTGACCTCGGCCTCCGCGTGGTCCCCGTCCGCGGCACCGGAGACCGGCTGTGGCTCGCGTTGCCCGGCGACGGCTGGACCGAGCCGGCCACCACCGGTCGGTATCGCGGCCGGCTGCGCAAGCTCGGCGACATGGCGCTCGCGAACAGCGTGCGCGAGTACGTCGCGTCGACCCCGCAACCGGTGTTCGCGACCGCCGCGGCGACCCGCGCCGGCCTCGCCTCGGGCAAGGTCCAGCTCGTCACCGGCGAGACGGTCACGCTGTCGGCCGATCAGCGGGTCTCGTTCGACGTCGTGGATCCCTCGGCCTCGGTGATCATCGGATCGTTCACCGAGCGCCTGCCAGACGCGCGCGCGTGGGGCGGTGCCCTACACCGTGCGAAGATCTCTGCCAAGCCGGGAACGCCGAAGCCGGTCGACGCCGCGCTCCGCCAGGTGCGGTTCGATGCCGCGCTGTCACAGGCCGACGCCGAGAAGAAGCTGGAGGCTGCCGAGCTGTTCGGCGCGCGGGTCGAGCCGGTGGTCTACCACCGCACGGGCACGTGGGCGGAGCTCCAGAAGTCCGGCGGCGATGGGCTGTCCCTCGGCGGTGCGTCGACGCCCGACGGCGAGATCGATCTGGTCGGCATCTACGTGACGCGCCCGATCCCCGACGATGCCTACGCGCTGATCACCGGCGAGGTCCCGCAGGACTACTGGTACGTGATGCCGGTGACCGTCGCGCTCGCCCTGATCGGGCTGTTGTTCGCGTGGGCGCTGGTCCGCGCGATCCGGCGCGACCTGCTCCCGACGCGCACCGCGGCCGGGTCCGTCGCGGGCTCCTGACGCTATACTGCGACCAGTGGCAGATCGGGACCGCGCCGACGATGCCGGGGCACCGTCGTTGCCGACGGTCGCGGCGTCCGAGACCCCGACATCGCGACCTCCCGCGATGCCGCCGGCGCGCTACGAGCTCGGCACCGAGATCGCGCGCGGCGGGATGGGCCGCGTCGTCGAGGCCACCGATACCGAGCTCGGTCGCACCGTCGCGCTCAAGGAAGCGCTCGCGCTCGACGCCGAGTCACTCAAGCGCTTCGCGCGCGAGATCCAGATCACCGCGCGGCTCGAGCACCCGTCGATCGTCCCGGTGCACGACGCCGGCACGATGGTGGGCGGCGCACCGTTCTACGTCATGCGCAAGATCGGAGGTCGCCCGCTCGAGAAGCTGGTGGCGTCCGCCGACACGCTGAACGAACGCCTCGCGCTGATCCCGCACGTCGTCGCGGCGGCGCAGGCGATCGCGCACGCGCACGAGCGCGGCATCATCCATCGCGACATCAAGCCGTCGAACATTCTGTGCGGCGAGCTCGGCGAGACCATCGTGATCGACTGGGGGCTCGCCAAGGTCAAGGGCGAACCGGACGACGTCGACCCGAACTGGGTGATCGAGCACGACGACTCGATCCAGACCCGCGCCGGCATCGTGTTCGGAACGCCGGGCTTCATGGCGCCCGAGCAGCTGCGCGGTACACCGAGCGCGGTCAACGAGCGCACCGACGTCTACGCGCTCGGCGCGACGCTGTATCACCTGCTGTCGCGCCGCCCGCCGCACCACGCCAAGACCGCCGACGAGATGATGCGCGCCGCCGCCAAGGCTCCGCCGCAGCCGCTCGACGAGCTGGTCGCCGGCGTGCCGCCCGAGCTGGCGACCATCGTCGACAAGGCGCTCGCGCACGACCCCCGCGCGCGCTACCAGGACGCCAAGGCGCTCGCCGACGATCTCCAGCGCTTCCTCACCGGGCAGCTGGTCGCGTCGCACCACTACACGCCGCGCGAGAAGCTGGTGCGGTTCGTGCGCAAGAACCGGGTGCCGGTCGCGGTCGCCGGCGTCGGCGCACTGGCACTGCTGGTGGTCGGCGTGATCGCGGTGACCCGCGTGATCGGCGAGCGCGACCGCGCCGATCGCGAGGCGCAGATCGCGAAGGCGGAGCGCACCAAGGCGGTCACCGCACAGCACGTCGCCGAACGCCAGAACGAACAGCTGCGGCTGCAGCAGGCGCGCAGCCTGGTCGCGAGCAATCCGACGGAGGCGATCGCGATGCTCAAGGACCTTCCCGCCGATCGCTGGCGCGAGGTGCGATCGATCGCCACCGCCGCACAGGTCGCCGGCGTCGCGTGGAGTCTGCCCGCGCCGAAACGCATCGAGACGCTCGAGCTGTCGCACGACGGCACGCGCGCGCTGATCGCCGGCGACGACGGTTCGATCCGGATCTACGATCTCGCGGCCCGCACCCAGCGCGTGATCGTCGACCACGGACCGGTGGTGCGCGCGCGGTTTGCCGACGGCGAGCGCCGGATCGCGATCTGGCACGCCGCCGACCTCGCGGTGCTCGATGCGGCGACCGGCGCGCGCACGGCCAGCATCACGGCGCCGGGCCCGATCCACGATCTCGAGGTCGTCGGCGTGAACGCGTACTGGGCGGACGAAGACAAGAAGCTGTGGCACCTCGACCTCGCCGGCACGCAGCCGATCGAGATGAGCGTCGACGAACCGATCGAGCAGGTGGCGCCCTCCCCCGATGGCCGCTGGCTCGCGCTGATCGGCGAGAACCACCTGCTGCTGCACGATCGCACGCAGCCCACGCTTCCCGCGCAGGAGCTGTTGTTCGGCAACGTGCGCGACCTCGACTGGTCGGACGACGGCGCGCACCTCGCGGCGCTGGTCGAGACCGGCGAGGCCACCGAGCGGCAGGTCGCCGACATCTCGGTCGCGACCGGAGGTCAGATCGTGCACCGGGTCCGCGTCGGCCAGCGGCGGTTCGTCGCGTGGAGTGGCGGCCGGATGTTCACCGTCGGTCCGCTCGGCGTCGGCGTGGTGTCTCGCTACGAGACTTCCCCTCGCCGCCAGCTCGAGGGCACGCCCGTCGCGTTGCGCGAGTCGGCGCGCGGTGTGGTGGTCGCCGGCAGCACCGGCGGCCTCGCCCTGCTCACGAACGACGGCGATCACGTGGTGCCGGTGCCGAGCGGGCGCCTCGACATCGTCGACGCGTCGGCGCGCTCGCCCTATATCGTCGGCGCGATCGCGGGACGGCTCCTCGTGTGGAACATCGCCGACATGTTGCCGCGCGTGCTGTCCAAGCGCGCCGCGGCGTTCGAAGCATTCACCGGCGACGATCGCGTGCTCGTCGTCTACCCCGACACCACCGCCGAGTGGATCGACCTCGCCACCCACAAATCCCGGGCGGTCGAAGGGCTGCCGTCGGCGCTGCTCTCGATCACCGGATCGCAGGACGGTCGCGCGTGCCTCGTCGACGCCACCCATCACGCGTGGCTGATCGCCGACGATCACCAGCCCGTCGATCTCGGCACGGCGGATCTATGCGTGTTCGCCGGCGGTCGACCGGTCCTCGGACAGGTCGGTGGCACCCTGAAGGTCGTCGACCTCGATTCCTCCGGACAGCCGCGCGCGGCGATGCTCGTCGGCCGCCCCGACAGGTTGATCGATGCCGTGGCCGCGCGCGAGGGAAGCTGGCTCGCCGCGGCGTTCACCGATGGCACGTTGTGGCGGGCCGACCTCGCGACCGGCGTCCAGACAGCGACCCGCGCCGAGGCAATCCCGACGATGATCGCGATCCGGCGCGACGGTACGGTGATCGCGGCGCAGGATCGCGCGATCGCGACCTGGCCGGTCGGCGTCGGCCAGCTCCACGATCTGGTCGACCTCGGCGAGCGGATCGTGGCGCTCGGGATCGCGGGCGACGATCACGTCGTCGCCTACACCGACAACAACCACGGCTACGTGGTCGGGCTCGATCCGCCGTACGGCACGTCGCAGGCGTTCGATCGTCCCGACGTCTCGGGAGGCAGCCAGTCGCCGGCGACCGGCCGCATGGTGTTCGCAAATCGCGGCGCGATCGAGGTGCTCGATCCCCCCGATCCGCGGCATCCGCAGACCACCGCCCATCGCTGGGTCCTCGCGGCCTCGCCGGGGCTGACGTTCGCATCGCCCCGGGTGTCTGGCGACGGCCGGACGATCGTCGCGCGCCGGGTGGTCACCGATCCGGCGAAACGCGAGATCGAGGGCACCGTGCAGACGGCCCTGTTGGCCTGGCGATTCGCCATCCCGGCGACCCCCGACGACACCAAGCGCTGGCTCGATCGTCTGACCAACGCCACGTTCGATTCCAGGACCTCCAACCTCGCTTGGCCGTGATGCTACAACCGAACGACGTGTCCGAACCCGTGCCGTTCAAGCTCTACGACTCGCTTCGCCGCGAGGTGGTCCCGTTCGAACCGCTCGTTCCGGGCCAGGTCGGGATGTACGTGTGCGGGCCGACGACCTACGCCGCGGCACACATCGGTCACGCGTACTCCGCGATCTCGTTCGACACCGTCCGGCGCAGCCTGACGTTCCTCGGCTGGGACGTCACCCATGTCCGCAACATCACCGACGTCGAGGACAAGATCATCAACGCCGCCAACGCCACCGGCGAGGATCCGCTCGCGCTCGCGTCGCGGTTCGCCGATGCCTACAACCGCGACATGGCGCGGTTCAACGTGCTGCCGCCGACGATCGAACCGCGGGTGTCGACGCACCTCCCGCAGATCATCGAGCTGATCCAGGAGCTGATCGACGCCGGCAAGGCGTACGCCGTCGATGGCGACGTCTACTACGAGGTCTCGAAGTTCCCGTCGTACGGCAAGCTCTCGCACATGAAGGTCGACGAGCTCGAGGAAGGCGCGCGGGTCGCCGTCGACGAGCGCAAGCGCGCCCCCGCCGACTTCGCGCTGTGGAAGAGCGCCAAGCCGGGCGAGCCGTCGTGGGAGGCGCCGTGGGGCAAGGGACGCCCGGGGTGGCACATCGAGTGCTCCGCGATGTCGGCGACCACGCTCGGCACCACCTTCGATCTGCACGGTGGCGGCAAGGATTCTGATCTTCCCCCACCACGAGAACGAGATCGCGCAGTCGCAGGGGGCGCACGGCACCGACACGTTCGCGCGCTACTGGCTCCACAACGGCTTTCTCAACTTCGCCGGCGAGAAGATGTCGAAGTCGCTCGGCAACGTGTTCGGCTGCGACCAGATCTCCGATGCGGTCGGCGGCGAGGCGCTGAGGTTCTTCTGCGTCTCGCACCACTTCCAGTCGCCGATCGAGTTCGAGGTCGAGGAGCTTCGCGACGCCGCGGGCAAGCCGACGGGCGTGCGGTTCCGCAGCCTCGAGGCGGCGGACCGCGACCTGTCGTACTTCTACGCCGTGCTCGCGCGGATCGACGCGTTCGTCGCGACGGGCGATGGCGGCGCCGGCGCGGTGATGCCAGAAGCCGAGAAGCTGGTTTCCGAGGCGCGCGCCGCGCTCGCCGAGAACTTCAACACGCCGGTCGTGAAGGCCTCGATGCACGCCGCCGCGGCGCTCGCCAACCGGCTACTCGACGAGGGCAAGGGAATCGACAAGCAGCTGCGCCGGCGCACGCTGGCGCGGCTCGGTCGCGACCTCCGCGTTGTCGGCGAGGCGCTCGGCATCCTCGTGCAGGATCCTGCCGCCTACCTCGCCGCGCGTCGCGATCGGCTGGTGCGCCAGCGCGGCATCGACGTCGCGCGTGTCGAGCAGCTGCTCGCCGATCGGGCCGCCGCACGCAAGGCCAAGGACTTCAGCCGCGCCGATACGCTACGCGACGAGCTCGCGACGATCGGCGTGGTCGCCGAGGACACCCCACGCGGCACCGAGTGGCGCGTGCTCGACGAGACCTGATTCTCCGTACGTACCGATGACCGCCGACGCCGACGCCAAGGACCCGACCAGCACCGCTCTCGCGCGGCCGATGATCGCGCGCGATCTCGACAAGGCGGGCAAGGGCCAGCTGGTCTACGTCGGCCGCGACGGCGAGGTTCGCGATCCCGCCGGCGTGCGCAACCGCCAGGTCGCCGCCTACGTCGCGTTCGGCGGCATCACCGCCGCGGGCGTGGCGCTCGCCGCGGTGTCGTTCCCGGTCCTGATCCCGCTCTACGCCGTGCTCGGCGGTCGCTTCCTCGGCACGATCAACGCGGTCAAGAAGGTCAACCAGGCGAGCGTCGCACTGTCCAACGGCGATGCCGCCACCGGTCGCGCGCTCGCCGAGCCGGTCACGCGCGCGTGGTGGATTCCCGGTCGCGTGCGCGCGCTGGCCGAGCTCCGCGTCGCGATCGCCGATGCCCTCGACGGTCACGGCGAGCTCGCGCTCGACAAGGTGCGCCGCGCCCGCGCCAAGCTGTCGCCGCGCCTGGTCCAGCACCAGTTCTCCTACTACACGGAGATCAACTTGCTGTCGGCGCTCGGCCGCACCAAGGAAGCGCGTCACCTGCTCGGTAGTCGCGGTGGTCCACCGGTCGGCGAGGTGCTCAAGCTGAGCTACTGGATCGCGCAGATGCACCTGTGGGTCGCGGAGGGAGAGGCACCACCGCTCGAGAAGTTCGGAGCCGACGAGCTCTACGACCGCATGCGCAAGGGACTGTCGATGACCGCCGGTCGCGATCTGCTCCTCCTCTGCGCGTGGGTCTACGCCCAGCGCGACGAGCACGACGACGCGCGGTTCGCCTATCGCCAGGCGATGGATCGCGAGGGGAGCCAGCGGCTCGAGGTCGCGATGCCCAAGCTCGCCGAGTGGATGGTCGCGTACAAGGAACAGCATCCCGAGCTCGACGCGCCCGAGCCCGACGAGCTGTAGACGTCGCGAGCTCGCGAGCGCCGACCGAGACGCTACTTGTCTTCGGCGTCCTCGGACAGGTACGCGAGGATCACCTCGTCGAGGCTCTTCTCCGAGATCAGGCCCTGACCGAACCCGCGCCCCTCGTCCTCGCGCGCCTTGCGGATCCGCCCCGACTGCGACGGGCGACTCGGCGCACCGACGATCACCGCCGGCCGTGTCATCACGACGCCGCTGTTGTTCGGAGAGCCGGTGCGACCGAAGTTCGGCACCGTGCGACCCGGCGTCGGTGGCCGCCCGCGAGTGGCGGGCGCCGACCGCGGCACGGAGGACGAACCGCCCGAGGTCTCGCGCCGGATCGATTGCGGTACGGCGCTCGGCGTTCGGCGCGATCCACCGGGTCGCCCGAGCCCGGACGGGACCGGAATCGAACCGGAGCGCTCGCGCGCGGCGTCGATCGTGCGCGGCGTGCCGCGCTTGTGTTGCGAGTATTGCCCCGGTCGTTCCGGGACCGCCCCCGGTGGCGGTTCGACCGACGGCGGCGCGGGCGCGTAGACCTCGACGGCATCGGAATCCGGCCGGCCGCGATGCTCGCCGGTGATCGGTCGCGACAGCACCTGCGGCGGCGTGATCGCCGGACGCGACGACGGCGGCCGACTGACCGGGCGCGATGGTGGCAGCGCGGAACCACGCGCGATCGGTGGCCGCGTGCCCGAGCCCGACGATGGCGGAGGAGGCAACGGCGGCACCGATTCGGTGGGACGCTGGCGGGTCGCCGCGGTGTCGGCCGGCTCGGCGACGTCGGTGTCGTGCGGCGCCTGATCGAACCGATGATCGTCATCGTCGAGCTCGAGCCGCATGATGTCGTTCATCGAGTCGCTGAGGTTGGCCTGCTCGAACTCCTTCGGGATCGGCGTGCGGATCGTCGCGTTGGCAGGAATCGCGTGGATCGCCGCGGCGACGGCACCGGCGCTGTCGACCGAGGTCGGTCCGTCGAGATCGCTCGGTGGTGGAGGCGTGGTCGGTGGCCGCGGTGGTGCGCCCTGCGAGCTGTGGATGGTCGACGCGCCGCTACCACGCTCGGCGGTGCGCGTGCGCGGTTGTTGCTGACCGGCGGGCTCGGGTTGGGTGTCGGGTCGAGCGGGCTCGGACTCGGGAGCCGCCGCGGCGACCTCGGGAACTGGCTCCGCTTCGGCCTCGGCCTCGACCTTGGCGATCGGCTCGGTGTCGAGCGCGGGGACCGGGATGGTCGCGTCCGAGTCGATCGAGGGCGCCGACTTGCGAGGCTGCAGGCCCTCGGTGCCTCCGAGATACTCGTCGATCTTGTCGTCGAACTGACCGCGGCGGAGCTCCTTCATCACCGCCTTGTGCTGAGCCTGCATCAGCGACTTGATCGCGCCCTCGTCCGAGCCGGCGTCGTACACCAGCTTGCGGGTGGTCAGGATCACCCCTGCATGGAAGAGGTGAGTAAACAGATGTGGCGAGAGGACCCCTGAATCCTCGGTCTGAACGTGGAAGATCAGCCCACGATACTTGAGGTTGTGGTTGTAGCCCAGGATGGGCGAACGCTTGGCCACGCAAGGCCAGGGTACCACGGGCTTGTATTTCCACCGAGGGGTTGGTAGTCAGCTTGTTCGGGCCCCGATCCTGAGGCTCGCGTTGGATTTTCCCCAAACTGGAGGCCCCGCTTGCGGGGTTACGCAATCCCGTGACGAGTCCTGTTATGGAGTCGAAGTTCGTCGAGTTGGTCCGCAACTGGTTGGTGTCCCTTCCCCATGATCTGAAGATCGCCTTCGATGCGATGGATGACGAGAACCTCCCCCGTACGGTGCGGGAGGTCGCCGCGGGCGTGGTTGTCTACGTGATCTCGCCGGTCGATTCGGGAGTCGCGGATCGGGACGACAACGTCGCCAGTTTCGCCGACGACGCGTTGCTGCTCCGGCTCGCTCTCCAGAACTCGCTCGGATCGGGTGAGGACGAGCAAGCGTTCCGCGAGCGTTTCCCGGAGTTGTTCGCCGACCTCGACGCCGACCTCACGCTCTGCAAGTCCGTCATGGGCGAGCTGATGACGTGGCTCGAGGGCAAGATCAGCGGGCTGCCTTCGCTCGATTACAAGGGCAAGAAGGTCATCAACTACATCGACGATTCGGACGCGCGCGAGCAGCTGTTCGACGATGGCCTGGTGTTTCGCACCGACTATCCCGTCGACGAGGAGACCATCGGCGACAAGCTCAAGAAGGCGTCGACGGTCACCGAGGCGATGCGTCGTCGCAAGCAGGAAGAAGCCCGCTCCAAGGGCGTCGTCCAGGCGTAGTCGCCCAGCGACAGCGACGACGGCGACTAGAGATCGACCAGCTCGAAGCCGGTGAGCGGCTCGCCGAGAAACCGCGGCGCGAGATCGTCGAGTCGCGACGTGTCGGTCGCGAAGCAGTCGAGACGTCCGGGACCGCGCTGGTTCTCGCGTGATGTCGATAGCGTCTCGCGTGCGGCGCGCGCCATCGCGGTCGCCGAGTCGACGATCGCGATCGGCTGACGGGCGAGCTCGTTCGCGACTCGCTCGATCACGGGGGCGAGGAGCGGATAGTGGGTGCAGCCGAGGACGATGGTGTCGATCTCCGGATCCCCCTCGAACAGCTGCGACAGGTATCGGCGCGCGACCTGGGCGGCGATGTCGTCACCGGCGTCGGTCCAGCCCTCCTCGGCGAGCGGCACCAGCAGCGGACACGCGAGCGCCGAGAACGCGACGTCGGGGGCACGTGCCGCGATCGCCTTCGCGTACGCCCCGGAGCGCACGGTGCCGAGCGTGCCGATCACGCCGACGTGATGATTGCGCGTCGCGCCGATCGCCGCCGAGGCGCCCGGCTCGACGGCACCGATCACCGGGACCGGGCTTTCGGCGACGAGTGCCGGTAGTGCGTTCGCCGAGGCGGTGTTGCAGGCGACGATCACGAGCTTGACGTCGCGCGCGAGCAAGAATCTCTGACACGCGAGCGAGTACATCTCGACGGTGCGCGGGCTCTTGCTGCCGTACGGCACGCGCGCCGTGTCACCGAGGTAGACGACATCCTCGCCGGGGAGAGCCGCTCTGAGCGCGCGGACGACCGTGAGCCCACCCACGCCGGAATCGAACACGCCGATCGGCTGACGGAGGTTCGCGGCGGGAGACATGAGGGTCGAAGCGGGCGCGAACGCGAGGATTTCGGTCCGGAGTGAGACGCCCTGTCACGCTGGCTACTACATCTGCCAGCGAGATGGAACGTCCGTGGAGCAACGCGCTAGCGGTAGCGTCGCTTCCGACGAACCGACCGGCACCGCTCGCGACCCTCGAACGCCCACACGAGTTGCAGGAATGTCGCCGGCTTGTGCTCCATCTCGGCGTAGAACCGGGAGATGCCGGGGAAGCTTCGCTCCGCGAGCGGTAGCTGCCCTTCTGTGATTCGACCCTGCACGCGCCCGCGCAGAAGGCACGACCCGTGCCACCGGTCGACGAGACATGGTAGGTAACCCGCCCGATGTCCGACGCGGCCGCCATTCCGAAGTTGCGAGGACTGGTCGAGGCCGATCCGGTGGTGCTCCTCGAGCTCGCCGCGGCGATCGCCGACAACGGCCGGATCCCGCCATCGCACGTCACCGACCTCGCGATCGACCACGCCGCTCGCCTCGCCACCGCCGACAAGGCCCGGATGCGCGACGCGATCGAGCACATGCTGATGGGCACGCGCGTCGACGACGCGCTCGAGTGGCTCAACGCCGCGCGCATCTTGCCGGTGCTGTTTCCAGAGCTGGCGGCCACCGTCGATCTCGTGCAGGAGGAGGGCCGCCAGCACAAGGACGTGTGGGCGCACACCAAGCAGGTCGTGCGCCAGACCGTGCGGCGTCCGCTCGTGCGCTGGGCGGCGCTGCTCCACGACATCGGCAAGGTGCCGACGCGCACGTTCACCGAGCACGGCGTGCACTTCCACGGTCACGCCGAGGTCGGCGCGCGGATGTTCGATCGGCTGGTCCACCGGTTCGCGTTCGCGCGCGACGAGCGCCAGACCGTTCGGTTTCTCGTCAAGCACCACCTGCGTACCAACCAGTACGGCGACCAGTGGACCGACAGCGCGGTGCGCCGGTTCCACCGCGAGATGGGTCCGCACATGCGCGACCTGCTCGATCTGTCGCGCGCCGACATCACGTCGAAGCGGCCCGGTCGCCGCCGGCAACTGCTCGAGCAGATCAGCGCGCTCGCCGATCGCGTGGAGCGACTCGCGAAGGAAGATGCGAAGCTGCCGCCGCTGCCCACGGGCGTCGGCAACGCGATCATGGACGCGTTCGAGGTCCCGCCGTCGCGGTTGATCGGCGATCTCAAGCGCACGCTCGAGACGGCGATCGAGGCCGGCACGCTGGAGCCGCGCCGCGAGGACGCCTATTACATCGCCCACCTCGCGCGCGAGAACATGATCCCGAACCTCGACCCCGACAAGCGTGCGGCGCTGATCGAGGCCGGCGGTGCGCTCGAGGTTCCCGACGACGATGTCGAGGGTCCGCACAAGGGCATCGATCCCGACGACCCGTCGCCGGGCGTGCTCGCGTGCGGTCACGATCCCGAGAACGATCCGTGCGTCCACCGCGACGCCGATCCCGACGATCCGGATCGGCGGCGCTAGTCGAAACAGATCGCCTGGAACGTACCGATCTGCGGCGACAGGAACACCTCGGACTCGGAGCTGATGCGCCGGTACCCGAGCTGGATCGTGTACACGCGTGCGCCGTGGCAGTCGGTGAAATCACCGTGCATGTACTGCGGCCACACGCCGACCATCAGATCGCCTTGGCCCGCGGCGCTTCCCCAGCCCAGGCTGAGTCCGACGCCGGCCTCGTCGGGATCTTTGAAGGCACCGCTTCTGGCGAGCGGCACGACCGCGCGCGCTGCGACGAACCCGCCTGTCGGCGCCGAGGTCGACATCCCGAACGTGCCGCCGCCGTGGACGCCCACGCCGAACCCGGTGGCCGACACGTCGAACCCGAGCGCCAGCGCACGGTGGTTCGTCCGGTACGCGATCACCGGTCCCGCGCTCGCCATGCACCCCGAGAGACCCAACACGAACACCCCCCTGTACATCGTTCCACGATACCGCGGTGCTCGAATGACCGTGCGGCAAGTTCGGTCAGCTTCGATCCAAGACAGCCTTCGCACGTGCGCGGATCGCGGGGATCAGCGCCTCGACCGCCGACGTTCCGAGCGGCTTGCGCCGCACGAGGTAGAGCTGCGAGTCGGCGAGCGTCGGCTCGGAGGCGATCGAGATCCCGTGTGCGCGTGCGATCGCGACCGGCAACACGGCACGTGCCGCACCCGTCCGGCACGCATCGACGACGACGTCGAGCCGCGGTGACTTGATCGCGATCGAACGCGGGAGCTCCGGCGGCCACGCCTCGCCGCGCGCGCTGCAACTCGCGAAGCGCGGGGCGTCGGCACCGGCGACCGTCTGCGCGACGGACCCGAGGTGCTCGATCACCAGGTCCTCGTGCGGCGCTGCGGTCTCGACCAGCGCGAGATCGATCGCGCCGCGCATCAGTGCCTCGCGCGGGTTGTCGCGCACCGCATCGGTGTCGACGTGCTCGACCTCGACGTCCTGCAACATTAGGAGAAGGCCGATCCACGCACCGTCGCCGGCGACGCGGACGACGGTCGGCCGCTCGTGCGCGAGTCGCGCGAGACCGTCGTCCACCCGGCGCATGGCATCGCGGACGGCGGCGAGCAGCTCCGTGCCGGCAGGTTCGAGCCGGAGGCGGCGTCCGGTACGTGCGAACAGCGGCTGGCCCAGGGCCGCCTCGAGCTGCGAGACGGCACGCGACAGGGCGGAGGGCGTCAGCCGCATCGCCCTGGCGGCAGTTGGAAGGTGCTCGGTCTCGGCAACCGCGCGAAATGCGGGCAGCCAGCTCCAGAGCTGGGTGAGCCGAAGCGCGCGGTCCATCCCACTATCGTTGCGCATGACGCAACGATACATGAACTATATTGTCTGAAACTACAGAGTGAGCAGGAGCGTACATGCGGCCGGAGGACAGATCCCATGCATCGCTTTCTCACCGCTTCGTTCTCGATTTCGTTCGTTCTGGCGTTCGCCCTCGCGGTCGCCGTGTCCGCCGCGCTCACCGGTTGTGCCACCGACAGCGGGCCGAACACGGTTGGAGACCCGATCGACGATCCCCAGCTTCCCCCGCAGGGCTCCGACGATCTCAACGCGTGGATCGCATCCGGCTTCTATAAGAACTGGGCGTGCGAGGACGCGCCCCACGCGCCGCGTGCACCGTCGCCGCACGGCATGAACCGGATCTGCAGCAACGACGCGATCGCCAACGCGACCGGTACCGACCCGTATCCGGTCGGCGCCGCGGCGGTGAAGGAGCTGTACAACGCGTCAGGCGAGATCGAGCAGTTCGCGGTGTATCGCAAGCTCGCCGAGGGCAGCGACGGGAACAACTGGTACTGGTTCGAGGGCAACGACACCAGCGTCGCCGCCAACGGTCCCGGCGTCGGCGTGTGCGTCGATTGCCACTCGCACGCCGATCGCGACTTCGTGTTCACCGCGGTGACCACCCAGTAGCGTTGTTCGCGGATCTCGGGTCGAGTCGATAGACTCGAACCCGTGACCGATCGCAAGCCACCCGACGAGGATCCGGCTACTCATCACAAGAGTGGGGAAGGCGGCACCGACGACGTCGGCAACGCGGCGACGCAGGCCGTGTTCGATCCGGCGATCGATCATGATCTGGCGGCGCTGAGGACCGAGCCGGCGGCGGCAGCACCGGCCGTGCCCACCGCCGGCGCCTCGCTTCCCGGGTACGTGCTCGGCTCCGAGATCGGGCACGGTGGGATGGGCGAGGTCATCCTCGGTCGCGATCGCGAGATCGGCCGCGACGTCGCGGTCAAGCGCCTGCGCCGCGGGCTCGACTCGCCGCACGCGGCCAACCGGTTCTTGCGCGAAGCACGCATCCAGGCGCGCCTCGAGCACCCGTCGATCGTTCCGGTCCACACGCTCGGGCGCGACCAGAACGGCCATCCGTTCTTCACGATGAAGCTGCTCGAGGGCAAGACGCTCGCCGAGTATCTGCGTAGCGACACGCCACCGTCGCAGCAGGAGCTCCTGCGCACGATGGTCGACGTGTGCCGCGCGATCGAGCTCGCGCACGCGCGCGGCGTCGTGCACCGCGACCTCAAGCCCGACAACATCATGCTCGGCCGGTTCGGCGAGGTCTACGTGCTCGACTGGGGCGTCGCGCGGATCGTGAACGAAGACGAAGCCGTGGGCTCGGCCGGCGACGTCGAGACGCTCGACGGGCTGACCCAGGCCGGCGCGCTGTTCGGCACGCCCGGATACATGGCCCCCGAGCAGGCCGAGGGGTCACCCGACGTCGGCCCGGCCGCCGACATCTACGCGCTCGGAGCGATCCTGTTCGAGATCCTCGCCGGGCAATCGCTGCACCCGCGCAAGGCCGCGCTCGCGAGCACCCTCGAGGGACGCGATGGCTCGCCGGCGCGGCGACGACCGGACCTCACGATCCCGCCGGAGCTCGACACGCTGTGCGAGCAGGCCCTCTCGCGCGATCCCGCAGACCGACCGACGATCGGCGAGCTCGCGGATCGCCTGCAGCGCTACGTCGACGGCGATCGCGATCACGAGCAGCGCCGCGAGCTCGCACGCACCGAGCTCGCGAAGGCCCGTGCGCTCCTCGCCGACGGCGATCTCGAACATCGCGCCGACGCGATCCGCTGTTCGGGACGCGCACTCGCGCTCGATCCCGAATCGGGAGACGCCGCCGCGCTCATCACCAAGCTCATGCTCGAACCGCCGAAGCAGCCCCCGCCGGCACTCGCCGCGGAGCTCGCCGAGTCCGACGCGCGCGTGCAACAGCGGCAGGGCCGCGCCGCGACGATGGCGCTCGGTGCGGTGCTGGTGTTCCTCGCCGCCGCGGCGGTCAACGGCGCGCGCAGCGTGTGGTGGCTCGCGGGACTCGGCGCGTTCACCGCGGCGCTCGCCTTGCTCGCGTGGACCGCGTCGCATCGCCGCGCGAGCGCGGCCGAGATGTGGGTGGTGGCGATCGGCAACGCCACACTCGCCGGGCTACTGACGCGCCTGTTCGGTCCGCTGATCGTCGCGCCGGTCGCGACCTGCGTGATGGCGCTGTCGCTGACCTCGTACCCGCAGCTCATGCACCACGCGAAGACGGTGATCGCGATGCTGTGCGCGAGCTGGATCGTGCCCGTGGTGCTCGAGCACGTCGGCGTGCTCGACGAGACGTGGCGGGTCGTCGATGGCCAGGTGGTCTCGATGTCCTCGGTGATCCAGATCGGCGGCATGCCGACCACGCTGCTCTTGATCGGCGCCAACCTGCTCGCGATCGTGGTGATCGGGATGTTCGCCAACGCGCTCGCGCGGTCGCGTCACGCCGCGCAGCGCGAGGTCGAGATCCAGGCCTGGCAGCTCCGCCAGCTGCTTCCGGAGCAGGCCGAGAGCGCGTAGCCAGCCCCGAAAACACCGAACGCCCGAGCGGCAACTCAGGCGTTCGATCCAAACAAGACCAAACAAGACCAACTAACTAAGGGCTGGATACTCGGGAGTTAAGGAAGTAATCCGGGTATCTAGGGAACGGGCTCGGCAACGCCCGGTTTCCGGCCCGATCTACAAGCAAGTCGTGGACCATCCTCGGTAGAACACCTGCAATGTCTTGTATTGCATCGGTTTGCATGCTACCGAGCATCATCGACCCGCCGAGAATCGCGACCCGGTTAGGACATTCATGTCGCGACGCTCCGGAGCGGGCGCAACGAATTGCAGAGCTTTCATGGACAACATGCTCGTGGTCAACGCGGAGGGTCCAGAGATCCGCGTGGCGGTGGTGGAGGACGGGGCCCTCGCTGAGTTTTTCGTCGAACGCAAACGTGATCGAGGACTGGTCGGAAACATCTATCGCGGCAAAGTGACCCGGGTCCTCCCGGGCATGCAGGCCGCGTTCGTGGACCTCGGCTCCAAGGTCGAGCGCGCGGCATTCCTGTACGTCGCGGACGTGCTGGGCTCGGGAGACGAGCGCAAGCTGTTCGAGGACTCCGACACGGATGACGGCGCCGACGAGTCGCCCGAAGGTGCCGCCTCGCGGATCGCTCGCTCGCGCAAGCAGCTCGCGAACCGCAAGATCGAGGATCTCCTCAAGCCCGGCAACAGCGTGCTGTGCCAGGTCGTGAAGGATCCGATCGGTCAGAAGGGCGCGCGCGTCACCGGCTATCTGTCGCTTCCCGGTCGCTACAGCGTGTTCATGCCGCACGTCGCGCAGGTCGGCGTGTCGCGCCGGATCGGCTCCGACAAGGAACGCCGCCGGTTGCGCGACCTCGTCAACGAGGTGCGCCCGAAAGGCAGCGGCTTTATTGTTCGCACCGCCGCCGAGGATGCCGGCGATCAGGAGCTGCGCGACGACGTCGACTTCCTGGCGCGCCTGTGGGGCGAGATCGATCGCCGACACGAGGACCTCAAGGGAGCCGGCCTCGTCTACGCCGATCTCGATCTCTCGTTGCGAGTGGTCCGCGATCTGATGCGCGAGGACACCCGCGAGGTGGTGATCGACGATCCCGATCAGTACGACCGGGTCCGCAAGTTCACCGAGGCGTTCCTGCCGCGGTTCACCGAGCGGATCAAGAAGTACGAGGGCCGTCGCCCGATCTTCGACCACTATCACATCGAGCCCGCGCTCCGGCAGGCGGTCGCTCGTCGGGTGCCGCTGCGCAGCGGTGGCTCGCTGGTGATCGATCAGGGCGAGGCGTTGACCGCGATCGACGTCAACACCGGGTCGTTCACCAACACCGGCTCCGGCAATCTCGAGGACACGGTCACGGCCAACAACCTCGAAGCGTGCGAGGAGGTCGCCCGCCAGCTCCGGCTGCGCAACATCGGCGGCATCATCGTGATCGACTTCGTCGACATGGATAAGGAAGGCAACCGCCGCAAGGTCTGGGAGGCGTTCCAGAAGGCGCTGTCGCGCGATCGCGCGCGCACCAACGTCACCAAGATCAGCGAGCTCGGGCTCGTCGAGATGACACGCAAGCGCACGCGCGAGTCGCTCGTGCAGCTGCTCACCGAGCCGTGTCCGACCTGCGAAGGTGCGGGCGTGGTCAAGAGCGTGGTCACGGTGGCCTACGAGATCCTGCGCGAGGTGCGCCGTTCCGGCACGCTGGTCGACAACGACAAGATCGAGATCGAGGCTGCGCCGCGCGTCGCCGACCTGCTTTCGAAGCAGGAGCGCGACTATCTGGATCACCTCGAGAAGCGATTCCAGAAGATGATCACGGTGATCGGCCAGAAGGGCTGGAAGCCGGATCAGTTCCGGGTCGCCGGCAAGATGTCGACGGAGATCGCGGCGCAAGAAGCGGCGGAGCTACCGCGCGCCAGCAACAACGGCGCCGCGCGCGAGGGCAACCGCGAGCGCGGAGAGCGCGGCGGTCGCCGGCGGCGGCGCGGTGGTCGCGGTGGTCGCGGCCGCGATCGAGCCGAGGCGTCGTAGGAACGCGCTCGCTGGCTCGCGCTAGCCCTTCGTATCTCGGTTCGTCGGACGCGGCGTCAGCATCCCCGTGATGACGCGCCCGGTGAGGGCGTGCTTGGCGCGCTCCGAAACCGTGCGAGCGGGCGACCGCACGGCGGTGCGATCGTGCCCGGGAAGGTGGCAGGGTTGGTTGTGAGGAACGGTCTGGTGAGCGAGGTCGTTAACGCGCGAGCTTTGCCACTGCCACTTCCACTTCAGCTTCGTGATCGACATGTGCCTCCTGCGGGGGTACGAAACGCCGGGCCGTCGGTGACGGGCAGGTCCGGTGCATCGCGCGTACCGTCGATCGCGCGTGTGAATCCACGCGATTGCGGCGAGGCGGAGCGGGCGCGCGGGTTACAGCTGTAACCGACACGAGGCGCCCTGGCCCGGGTGCTCGCACACGGTGACCTCGAGCGCGGAGATCTCGGACGACACGGCCGCCAGCTTCGGTGCGAGCAACGCGGCGATGTGAGCCGCGAGTCCCTCGACGGTGATGTTGTCGATCGGGAGCAGCAGCACGTCACCGCGGGGAAACACGTAGCGGGCGCCGCACAGCACGAGCTCGAGCTCGTCGGCATCGTCGCGACGGATCGTCAGGTGCGGATTGCGCTCGGCGATCAGCACGCGCTCTTTCCACGCCGCACACAGCTCGCCGAGCTCTGCCTTGATCGACCCGAACGGCACCATCGCCGGCAGATCGATCCGTGCGACGTCGAGCGCCACCGCGAGCGTGTAGTTGTGGCCGTGCAGCCGCTCCTTGGTGCCGTCGGGGAACACGGTCATGTGCGCGCACGAGAACTTGTACTGCTCGCGGGCGATCAGGATCCGGTGGCTCACCGGAGCAGCATACGTCACTGCTGGAAACAATAGACGTGATGAGCCTGATCGCAGGAATCCCCGCCCGCCACGTATGCACGCGTGTCGGAGGCCTGCGGGACCCCCCTGCCCCCCATCCCGAGGCCGGTCCAGTCGGTGCACGTCGCCGTGCTCGTACTCGTCGGCGAGCCCCCCGTCCACGCGACCTCGTCGGCCGGCAACACCGCCCCGGTCGCGGTGACGTTCAAGAACGTGTCGGGCATCGAGCTCGTGATGTTGCCGAACCGCACCCCGTCGACGCGGACGTACACGAGGTTGGGCGTGAATCGGTCGACGGCCGTCGCGAGCGAGGTCGAGAGCAGCGCCAAGAATGTCCCGGAGAGCCCCGCGGTCGCGGCCTCGCTCGCGCACAACGCGTCTGCATCCGCGAGACCGGTCGTCGGCCGAACTTGTCCCTCGGTCACGAACGCGAACGGGCCGGCCGTGGCCGGCTCGATCGGAAGCTCGACCGATTTCCCGATCTCGAAGCAGTAGAGGTGGCGCGGTAGGCTGCAGAACCGCGACGTGAAGTCGGTGAACCCTCCCCCTCCCTGGCTCCCGTCACCGCCGAGGGCCGCGTCCGCGCCATCGCCGCTGGTCCAGTCCAGACAACGCAGTTCCGAGACCGACCCGTCAACCTTGGTGCCGCTGAAGACCAAGACTCCCGGCGACCGGAGGTCGCCGTTGGCTTCGGTCAACGCGATCGGAACGCGCGGCCCCCTCGCGACGAGCTCGGACGGCAGATCGGTCACCGTGCGACCGTCGAGCAGCTCCCAGCCCCGCGACCCCTCGAGGCGGGATCCGGCGCTGGCTTCCGAGTCGGAGAGCCACGCGACGAACTCACCCGTCAGATCGACCGTCGCGGCGGCAGCGCGACACAGCTCGTCGGCCCCGGCCACGCCACCGAGCGCACCGTCGTGAACGGCCGAGGTCACGAACACCACGTTGGCATCACCATCACCACCGGGCGGACGATCCAGCGACAGCACGAGATCGCATCCGCCGGAGATCAGGAGCAGCAAACATCCCACGTGTCGCACGTTCCTACCATCTTACGCGATCTCGTGGATGACCCGATGGTTGCTGTCGAGGCACGTGACGGTTACCGTCGAGAGGTGCGAGCAATCGTCGTCCGGTGTCCCAACTGCAACGCCGAGCTCCAGACCGGTCAGACCGTTACCTCGGTGACCTGCCAGTACTGTGGGACGGTGGCGCGCATCCAGGCCCGCACGATGATGCTGCAGCGTCCGAAACGGATGCCGCAGGTGCAAACATCGCATCCCGAGGCTCACCGACTGCGTCAGATGCCGGTCGCACGCCAGAAGGTGTCCGGCGCGCGCGCCGTGGTCCCGATCGCGGTGTCCGTGCTCGCGGCCGGAGCGGCGGTCGCGATCTCGACCGGGGTCGGCCGCAGGGCACTCGGCATCGGGCAGAAGCAGCTGTGGGGTGGCCTCGCACCGCAGCTGGCCGATGTCGACGGTGATGGCACGCCCGACATCATCGGGACCATCCGCTACGTGATGGACAACGACCGCACGCACCTCGCCGCGTACTCGGGCAAGACCGGCGATCGGCTGTGGGAGAGCGAGTCGCTCGGGAACTACAGCAACATGTCGCAGACCAAGGTCGTCACGCACGGCTCGCTGATCCTGCTCGCGAGCAAGCGCGGCACGCTCGAGGGACGCGACGCGAAGACCGGGAAGTCGGCGTGGAAGATCTCGCTCAGCGAGAAGATCGACCTGATGTGCGACGGCGGCAAGGACCAGGTGATCGTGGAGACCGCCGACGACAAGTGGTTCGCCATCGACGCCAAGGGCAAGAAACAACCGACCGAGGCGCTGCTCCGACTCGACCAGCAGTACACCAACGATGCCGCTCGCTCGCGATTCGATGCCGCGGGCGGCCCGGCCGAGAAGGCCGAGAAACCCGACGACGACACGCCCGCTTCGCGGCGCCGCCGGCGACCGAACCAGGAAAAGCTCCCCGAGAACGCGTGTATCCCGCTCGGTGGCCAGTGGCGTTCCGCCGCCGGGCTGGTCACGCTGCAGAGCTGGCACGACCTCGCGAAGGTCGACGGCATGACAGTCGAGCGGCTCGCGCGCAAGCCCGGCGGGTCGATCACGGTCGGACTCGGTCACAAGTCGCCAGGAACGGCGGTCCCGATGATCGCGAAGATCGTCGGCATGCACGCGACGTGGGTCACCGACATCCCGTCGGTCGATCCGCTGGTGGCGAGCTTCGACCAGAAGCACTTCGCGATGACCGACAAGGCCGCGTTCGCGCTCTACAAGCTCAGCGGGACGCCGGAGAAGTTTCACCTCGCGGCATTCGATCTCGCGAGTGGCAAGCGGCTGTGGGACAAGCAGATCGCGAAGGGCAACATCGCCGGCATGGTCGCCTCCGCCGGTACCGTGCTGGTGTCGACCTGGAGCGACCTCCGTGCCTACGACGCGAGCAACGGCAACGAGCGGTTCTCGATCGGCTCGCGCAACTAGCTACGGCATGTAGCTAGCGACGACGACGGCGCCCACGCGGGCGCGGTCGTCGCTTGGTGCTGTCGCCGAGCACGCGATCGGCCTCGCCACGCGCGATCACCTGGCCGGGAAACTCGGCGAGCACGGCGCGCGCCGCGCGGATCCGAGGAAGCGCATCGTCGCGATGTCCGAGTGCGATGTCGGCGCAACCGAGATCGATCTCGAGTGCCGCGATCGCATCGGCACGGGCGTGGGTCTCGCGTGCGAGATCGAGCGCGCGCGACAGCTCGACCCGAGCCTGGTCGGGCTTGCCTCCCGCGAGCAACGCGAGTCCAAGCCCGCGGTGCATCGAGCCGCTCGTCGATCGATCGCCACCGAGCTCGGTCCAGCTGCCGAGCGCGGTGCGCGCGTGCCGCTCCGCCTCCGCGGCATTCCCGTGCATCCGTGCGAGCGCGGAAGCCTCGAGCTCGTAGCGCGCCTGTCCCTGGCGATCGGGAGTCTTGGTCCGGTACGCGGCGTCCAGGGTCTCGGCGACAGCATCGGCGGCGTCGAGATCTCCGACCTCGATCAGGGTATCGAGTTGCCGGCGACGCGCGGACAGCGTGGCAGGATGCGACAGGCCGACGATGGCGATCGCCTCCTCGACGGTACGCGCTCGCAGCTTGCGCGCTTCGTCGAACCGGCCGAGCTCGAATGCGGCCTCGGCGCGCGTGGCGAGTGCATCGGTGCGAAGCGCGCGAAGGTTCGGGTCTATGGCCGTCTGCTTCGCGACCTTCGAGACCTCGGCGTAGCCCTCGGCGAACTTGCCCGCATCGATCAGGAAGCGCGCGACACCGAGCCGTTCCTGGGTGTGCATGGAGTGCGTGGGGGGTAGCGTCGCCTTCATCACGGCGAGCGCGCGGCGACCGGTCGCGATCGCCCCGGTACGATCGTTGTTCGCTGACTGCGCATCGGCGAGCGTGGCGAGCGCGACTCCGTACTGCGGGGCGTGCTCGCCGAGCGCCTTCGCCATCCGCTCGACCGTCTCGCGGGCGAGCTCGACCGCCTTGCTTGGTTGGTTGTCCCGATCGAGCAGCTGCACCAGCGCCAGGCGAATCCCCCATTCCTCCTGACTGCCGTCGGGCATGGCCTTCGCCGCGAGAGCGAGCGCCTTGCGAAGATTCGCGGTCGCGGCCTTGTAGTCACCGCCGCTCATCGCTTCGGTCGTGCCGAGTCTCCAGTAGATCCGCGAGCGCAACCGCTCGCCGATGGCCGCGTTATTGATCCCGACATCGCGCGCCAGCTCGGCGTAGCTCTTCGCCGCCTCGACGTCGCCGCGTTGCGATGCGAGGTCGCTCCGATCGACGAGGGCTTCGACGGCGAACCAGTCGAAGTGGATCTCGGAGGCCGTCTTGTACGCCCGGGCCAGCGAAGCATCGGCCGCGTCGAGCTTGCCGAGAAACCGTTGCGTGGTGGCGAGCGCCACCGCCGTGCGCGACGCCAGTTCGTGTTCTCCCAGCTTGTCGGCGTCAGCCAGGACCGCGGTCAATCTGCGTTCGACCTCGGGCTCGTGGCTCGGTCCCGCGAGCGCGGAGGCTTCATAGTAGCGCCGGTAGAGCGCGACGACGGGCGACGGAGCGGCCGGCAGTGGCGGGGCCGTCATCGTCCTGCAGTCCTCGGAATCGAACACCTCTCGGACGCGCGCACTCGCGAGGCCCGGCTTGTACTCGCGCGTCGCCAGGAGCCCGGCGACGACGGCGTCGAACGCGTACACCCGCCGCATCAGGCACGATCGCCGGATCTCGGCCTGCGCGTCGGTGAGCGCGCCATCGCGCCGCGCCACGCACGCGGCCTGAAACGCGGCCAGAACGTCGTGCTCCCGCGCATCGAATGCAGCCAGGGCCTTGTCGGAATTCTTCGGGTCGGCACGCGCGAGGACCGTGCGCAACTCGGTGCGCCGCGCGGCGTCCCAGATGCCGGCGAAGAGCTGGGGCTCGAGATCGCATGCCGGCGCCGCACCGCGGGTCAGCGCGAGCACCGTCACCACGCCTGCGACGCCGACCGCGGCACCCGCGATCGCGAACCAGCGCGCTCGCGACGAGCGCCGGTGATGCAACCCGGCGACGATCGTCGCGAGAGGCGGGCGGGCTTCCGGATCCTCGGCCAGCCCGGCCGCCAGCAGCGATCGGAGCCTCGATGACACGCCACGCTCACGCCACCGCCGGTCGCGTTCGGCGATCGGTGTGTCGACGCTATCGCCGCCGAGCATCTGGTCGAGGGCCGTGCAGTACGCGAACACGTCGGAGGCGAGTGTCGCCGGCGCGCCGAGCCACAGCTCGGGCGCCATGTAGCGCGGCGTGCCGCGACCGTCGTCGAGCCGCACCATCGCCGCCGAGCGATCGACCAGCTTCGACAGCCCGAAGTCGGCGACCCGGACGCGTCCATCGACGCCGATGAGCACGTTGGCCGGCTTGAAGTCGCGGTGCACGATGCCGCGCTCGTGCGCCGCCACCAGGCCGCGCCCCGCCTGCACGAACACCTCGAGGATCGCGGCCGTGTCGCGCGGCGTTGCCATCCAGGTCTCGAGGTCCTGCCCCTCGATGTGCTCCATCACCAGGAACACCGCGCTGTCGGCGAGCCCGACCTCGTACACCGCGAGCACGTTGGGATGCGACAGCTGCGCCATCACGCGCGCTTCGCGCAGGAGCTCGTCCCGAGTCGGTGGCGCGTCGCCCCGAAGATCGATCGTGGTGTCGTCGCTGAGGTCCGGTGCCTCCACCGCGTCGGCGAGCACCTTGATCGCGACCACGCGATCGAGCTGCGGATCGCGCGCGCGATACACGCGGCCCATCCCTCCAGTGCCGATCACACCGAGCACCTCGAAGCGCTGAAACCGCGAAGGTGCGACGTCCGTCATCGCGCCGAGTAGAGTACCGCTAGAGTACCGCTATCAGCGAGTGCCGCGGCGATGATGCCGCGGCCGCCGCTGGTGCCGCTCGTGCCGCTTGGCAGTGGCGAGAAGACGATCTGCATCGCGCCGCGCGATGATCCGAGCGGGGTAGTGCTCGAGCACGCTGCGGGCCGCCCGCGCGCGGGCCATCGCCGCGGCATGGCGTCCGAGCGCCGCGTCGCAGCGCGCGAGATCGACCTCGATGATCGCACCGTGATCCGCCCGCGCGTGCACCCTTCGCGCGATGTCGAGCGCCTGTTCGAGCTCGGCACGGGCACGTTCCGGCTTGCCGTTCGCTAGCAAAGCGCGCCCGAGACCGCGATGCATGTCCACACTCGACCCGAGGTCTCCCCCGAGCTCGGTCCACATGTCGAGCGCGGTGCGAGCTCGTCGTTCGGCCTCGGCGACTCGGCCGCGCGCCCCGTCGAGCATCGCGACCTCCAGTTCGAACCTCGGACGATCGAGACGACGGCTCGCGTCGGATCGAAACGCGGCCTCGAGCGTCTGCGCGATGCCGGCGGCGCCATCGAGGTCACCGAGCTCGAGTAGGCGATCGAGCTGGTCGAGGCGCATCCTCGTCGTGGTCGGGTGGGTCATCCCGTAGCTCGCGATCGCTTCCTCCACGGCGCGCGCGAGCAACGTGCGGGCCTCGGCGAAGTGTCCGAGCTCGAAGGCAGCGTTCGCCTGGATGCCGCTGATGTCGGAACGCTCGCCCTCGAGGTGGGGGTCGTTGTCGGCGAGTGCCGCCACCTTCGAGATCTCGCGGTATCCGCGTTCGAACCTCCCCGCCTGCACGAGGTAACGGGCGAGGTTCAAGTGTTCGTCGTTCGAGATCGAGTGCGCGGGCGGCAGGGTCTTCCGAAACACCCCGAGCGCCTGCTGGCTGATCGCGATGGCACCTTTGGCGTCGCGGTCGACTGCCATCGAGCCCGCCAACCGAGAGAGGCCGAGACCGTACTCCGGGTCGTGCTTGCCGACGACATGCTCCAATCGCTCGACCGTCTCGCGGGCGAACGCGACCGAGGCCGAAGGATCGGTGTCTCGCAACACTTCGATCAGCGCGAACCGGATGTTCCATTCCTGCGGTGTGCCGACAGCTCCGACGACGTCGCGGCCCCGGTCAACACCTTGATCGCGACCACGCGATCGAGCTGCGGATCTCGCGCGCGATACACACGTCCCATCCCGCCCTCGCCGAGCACACCAAGCACCTCGAAGCGCTGGATCCGCGAGGGCACCGCGTCCGTCATGCCGCATGCCAACGGTACCGCAGGTCGCGAGTTGGTGTCGCAACGACCGCTCGGCTACCCTGATCACGATGTGGTCCACCTTCGGCGTTCGCGGTCAGACGGTGCTGATCCGTCAGTTCGAAGTCGCGGTGGTCGATGGTGTCGATCGCGGAGCACGCGTGGTGTCGACCGGCGACGAGCTGTCGATCGGCACCAACGAAGGCAACGACTTGCGGCTCACCGATCCCGCGGTGTCGCGTCACCACTGCGCACTGCGCGCCGTCGAACGCGGGCTCGAGCTGGTCGACCTCGGTAGCCGGAACGGCACGTTCGTCAACGATGTCGAGGTCGTCACATGCTACGTGCGCTCGCGGGTCCGGATCCGCGTCGGCCAGACCACGCTCGAGCTCCAGATCCTCGACCAGGACCTCGAGCGACCGATCGCGAGCGGCGATCGCCTGGGGCCGATCCTCGGTGCGAGCATGGCGATGCGGCGGCTGTACCCGCTGATCGAGCAGTGCGGACGGAGCGCGGCCACGGTCCTGATCGTCGGCGAGACCGGCACCGGCAAGGAGCTGATCGCCGAGGCGATCCACGATGCCAGCGATCGCCGCGACGGTCCGTTCGTGGTGGTCGATTGCAGCGCCCTCGCGCACGACCTCGCCGAGTCCGAGTTATTCGGACACGAGCGCGGTGCGTTCACCGGCGCGGACACCACGCGGATCGGCGCGTTCGAATCCGCGAACGGCGGCACGGTGTTCCTCGACGAGATCGGCGAGCTGTCACCCACGTTGCAGCCGCTGCTGTTGCGCGTGCTCGAGGCCCGCACGGTGCGCCGGGTCGGATCGAACCAGCAGCGCCCGGTCGATGTCCGCGTGGTCGCGGCGAGCCACCGCGACTTGCGGGGCGAGGTCAACGCCAAGCGGTTTCGCGCCGACCTGTTCTATCGCCTCAACGTGCTGCGCGTCGCGGTGCCACCGCTGCGCGAGCGCACCGGAGACGTCCAGCTCCTCGCGACCCACTTCTGGCACATGTTCCGACCGGAGGTCGTGCCGCCGCAGGGCCTGCTCGACGATTCTCGCGACCCACAGCTGGCCCGGCAACGTGCGCGAGTTGCGAAATGCCGTCGAGCGTGGCGCCCTGCTCGGCTGGAGGTCCGACGAGGTCCCCACCGCCCCGGCCGCGCCCGTCGAGGCGCTGAGCTACCAGCAGGCGCGCGAGCGCGCTGTGTGGGCGTGGGAACGTACGTGGGTCGAGCAGCTGATCACCGCACACGACGGCAACCTGTCGCGCGCCTCGCGGTTCGCGAAGATGGGGCGCTCGCACCTGCGCGAGCTCGCGCACCGCCACGGCATCACGATCCGGCGCAGCACGGCGACGCTCGACGAGGACTGACCGTACCGATCAACTCGGATCGTGCTCGAGCACGTCGGCCGCGCGAACCTCGTTGCACGGCGTTCCGTCGCGTTCGAACGCCGTGACGTTGTCGAGCGTGATCCGCGCGATGCTGGCGAGCGCCTCGCGGGTGAGGAAGGCCTGGTGCGCCGTCACCAGGACATTGGGAAACGTGAGCAGACGCGCGAGCACGTCGTCCTCGAGGATCCGGTTCGACAGATCTCGAAAGAACACGCCCTCCTCCTCCTCGTAGACATCGAGACCCGCAGCACCGAGGTGCCCCGACTTCAGCGACTCGATCAGCGCGCGGCTATCGATCAACGCGCCGCGGCCGGTGTTGATCAAGATCGCACCCTGTTTCATCGCGGCAAGCGCCGGTGCGTCGATCATGTGGTGCGTGCGTGGCGTCAGCGGGACATGCAGCGAGATCACGTCGGCGTCGCGATAGATCTCCGCGAGGTCGGTGTAACGGATGTCCGGATCGGCGGCGAATTCGGCGTCGGGCGCGAGGTCGAACGCCAGCACCTTGCACCCGAAGCCGCGAAAGATCCTCGCGGCGACCTGACCGATCCGTCCGGTCCCGATGATCCCGACGGTCTTGCCGTGTAGATCGCTGCCGACCAGGCCGTCGAGAGAGAAGTTCCATTCGCGCACCCGCGCGTAGGCGCGATGGATCTTGCGATCGAGGGCGAGTACGAGCGCGATCGCGTGCTCGGCCACGGCGTACGGGGAGTACTCGGGGACGCGAACCACCGGCATCCCGAGCCCTGCCGCGGTCGCGAGATCGACGTGGTTGTAGCCCGCGGAGCGCAGCGCGATGAGGCGGACACCGTTGGACTTCAAGATCTCGAGCGCGTGCGCATCGATCCGGCCGTTGACGAACGGACACGCCACGTCATGCCCGCTCGCGAGCGCGGCCGTGGCCGCGGTCAACCTCGCCTCGAAGTAGGTCAGCGTGTGACCGGCGCTCTGATTGGCAGCCTCGAACGACTCGCGGTCGTACGCGCGGGTATCGAACATCGCGATCTTCATCGCCGCCTCCGTCTACGCTTCGATTTCACTTTCAACAGCTCCGCGGCGTGCGCACGCGCCCCGACCGATCCGGGAAATGCTTCGAGCACGGCGGCTGCCTTGCGGGCGCGCGCGAGACCCGCGGCCCGCCGGCCTTGCGCGACATCGATCCGCGCGAGCTCGACCTCGACCTGCGCCGGGAACGGCTCGGGCAACTTGCTGGACTTGGCCGCTGCCGCCGCATGCTCGTAGGCGTCGCGTGCGCCGGCGTATTGCTTTTGTTCGAACAACGCCGTTCCGAGCATCACCCACACCTGGTACCGGAGGTTGTCGTCGGCGCGCAACTCCGCCAGCGTGGCGAGCGCCTCGCGGGCGAGCTTCGCGGCCCTGCGGTACTGCTTGCGCTGGATCGCGACGCTGGCCAGCTCGGCTCCGCGAAGAAACGCGATCTGGGTCAGCGGCGGCTCGGGCTGGCTGCGGTAGCGGCTCTCGAGGGCCGCGATGTGCTCCTCGACGGCATCGAGCTTTCCCGTCGCGAGCTCGACCTCGATCTGGGCGCGCCGCAGATCGTCGGTGGTGAGATCGTTCTTGTTGGATTCCTCGATCGCCTGCTGGATCAGTCGCAGACACTCGTCGACGTGACCGAGCTGGCACTCGGTCTTGCCGAGAAACCCGCGAACGTAGGATCGCGACGCGCGGATCGTGGCGTTGCGATCGGCGTACTCGAGCACGGTCGCGAACTCCTTCCGCGCCTCGGCGTAGCGACCGTTGACGAACAGATCGCGACCGACCTCGATCCGCGCGGCGAGCACGCGCGAGTGATCGGGAGGAAGTAGCGCGCGATAGATGTCGAGCACCTGGTGACGCTCGGCGAGCGCGCTTCCCGGGCGTGCCGCGAGCCCCGCGACGAGGTCGAGCGTGGTCGCGTACAGCACCGAGCGCGTGCCGAACGCCTCCTTCGCGACCTCGAGGGTCTCGCGTCCGAGCTTTGCCGCCGCTTCGCGCCGTCCGAGGACGTGCGCCCGATCGGCGCTCGCTCGCAGCGCGTAGATCAGCAGATTCCGCGCGGTGACCTCGAGCCGTGCGAGGTGCGACGAGTGCGCCGTGTCGATCGCGCGGCGGAGCTCGCGAACCGCGGCCGCGTGATCGCCGCCGACAGCGTGTGCACGTCCGACCGCGATGTCGACCTCGGCGCGAATCCGCGGCGGCGTGCTCGGCTTGTCCGCGAGATCGCGTGCGAGCTGTGCGAGTTGATTCGCCGCGGCGATGTCGTGCCGGTTGTTGGCGACGGCACTGCGCTCGGCGACCACGTGCGCCTGCAACACCGTCGACTCCGCTTCGACCATGCGACGGTATGCTCGCAACAACGAGGCATCGGCATCGTCGATCCGGTCGAGGTCGAGCTGTTGGCGGCCCAGCTTCGCGGCCGCGCGTCCCGCGAGCTCGAGCTCGCCGACTCGATCGGCGGCGCGCTCGAGCGCGGCGTAGCGGGCGATGCGGTCCTTGGCAGGCGCGAGCTCGATGCTCGGCAACTGCAACCACAACGCGATCGCCGCGGCGCGATTGGCGGGGAGAGCCGGTGCCGCCTGATCGACGCAATCGGCCGATTCGACCCGCGCGCGTGCCTCGATGTCGGCCACCGGATCTCTCGTCGCGAGGCTCCAGTCGACGATCCCGCCGAGCAGATAGGCGCGGCGTTCGAAACACGACGCCCGCGCGCGCGCCTGGGCGACGGTGAGCGTGCCGTTCGACGCGTCGCACGCCGCACCGATCCCGTCCTCGATCGCGCCGCGCGCAGCGTCGAGCGTGGCGAGGACGCGCCCGATCCGGTCGGCAGACGGTCGCGGATCGAGCGCCGACAGCCGCGCCTGGAGCGAGGCTCGGCGGACGGGATCCCAGCGGCCCGAAAACAGCGTCGGATCGAGCGTGCACGCCGGATCGGGATCCGCGGTTCGGTTCGCGAGCACGACGATCCCCGCGGCCGCGACCGCGAGGCCGAGCCCGCCGGCGATCACCCAGCGGCGGCGAGACGCGCGCCCGCGCAGCGTGGCGAGCACCGCGGCGAGTGAAGGACGTGCCGCCGAGTCGTCCGATAGCCCGGCCGCGAGCGCCTCGCACTGCGCGCGCGTCAGGCCGCGCTCGCGCCATCGCCGATCGCGATCCACCCCACCATCGCCTCCATCGCCGCCGAGCGCGTGATCGATCGAGCTGCAGTACGCGTACACGTCCGAGGCCGGTGTGGCCTGCGCGCCCTGCCACAGCTCCGGCGCCATGTAGCGCGGCGTGCCTCTCCCGTCGTCGACTCGCACCATCGCCGCCGGCGTTCGCGCCGTCAGTCGCGACAAGCCGAAGTCCGCGACCCGCACGCGTCCGTCGTCGCCGATCAGCACGTTCGCCGGTTTGAAGTCGCGGTGCACGATCCCGTGCTCGTGCGCCGCCTCGAGCCCGCGACCCGCCTGCGCGAACACGGCCAGGACCTCGCTCGTCGAGCGGGACGTCGCGAGCCAGCTCTCGAGGTCTTGTCCCGCGATGTGCTCCATCACCACGAACAGCGAGCCGTTCGCCAGCCCGACCTCGTACACCGGCAACACGTTCGGATGCGACAGCTTCGCCATCATCCGCGCCTCGCGCAGCAGATCGTCCTGCGCGGCCGGCGAGTCGCCGCGCAGATCGATGGTGTCGTCGGGCGACATCGTGACCGTGGGCACCGACTCCGTCAGCACCTTGATCGCCACGTCGCGCTCGAGCTGCGGGTCGCGCGCTCGATACACCGTCCCCATCCCTCCGGTGCCGAGCACCGCGAGCACCTCGAACCTCTGGATCCGGTGGAGATCCATCAGGCGATCGATTATGGCCTACGGTGACGAGCTTTCCGGCGGCGGATCGGTCGTTTGTTCCGCGGTGGGTCGAGGATCTCCGCGAGATGCCGGTGCGCGACGATCGCACTCGGCCAGTGGGCGAGCGCCTTGCGTGCACGCCGCGCCCGTGTGCGGGCAGCCGCACGCCGACCTCGCCCGAAGTCGATGCGGGCGAGCTCGACCTCGTACTGCGCGAGGTTGACCGCATCGGCGTGCAGCTTCTTGGCGAGACGGTAGGCCTCGAGCAGCGCCCTGCGGGCCGGGATCCATCGCCGCTGATCGATCAGGCTCGCCGCCAGCGCGTCGAGCAGGTCGGCACGAAACGCGTCGTCGCCGCGAAGCTCGCGGAGGGTCGCCAGCGCCTTGCGGGTCAGCTTCTCGGCGCGCCGCGGGTTGCCACGCTGGCGCACGAGCCTGGCCGAGAAGAGCCCGTGCAGGTACGCCACCTGCTTGGCCGAGGTCTTCGGATCGTCGCGGTAGCGGTGCTCGAGCACGTCGATGTGGTGCGCGGCATCGTCGAGTCGCCCGAGCTCGAGCTCGAACAAGATCTGCATCTGGCGCACCTGCAGCGAGTCGGGATCGGAGCGCTCGTACTCCTCGAGCGCCTGCTGGAGCTCGCGCAATCCAGCATCGAACTCGCCGAGCTCGAACAACGTTCTCCCGAGCGTGCTGAGGATGTCGGGACGCTGCGGACGCAAGGTCGGACTGTGCTCGCTCGTCGCGAGCAGTTGCTCGAGCTCCACGCGTGCCTCGCGAAGCGAGTTGACCCGGCGGAGGGCAAACGCGAGCGCGAACCGCACCGCGATGACCTGCGAATGATCCTTCGGATAGTGCTCGAGCAGCACCGAGATTGCCTCGCGGTAGAGAGGGATCGCGTCGCGAGGCTCGATCGTCGACGCCTTCAGCGTCAGCGCGATCGCGTAGTCCTCCGCATGGGGACCGAACGTGTTTCGGGCCGCATCCGCGTTCTCGGCCGCGAGCTTCTTGGTGGCGGCGAGGCTCTCCGGTACCCGGTTGAGCTTCCAGTTGAGACCGTGCGCCTGGATCAGCAGAGAGCGCGCGGTGGTTTCGAACGTGCGGAGGTGGGCGGCGTGAGCGATCTCGTAGCTCTTGTCGAGCGCCTCGATCGCCGCGCGTGGATCGCCGGTCAACTGCGCCGACCGCCCGAGCGCGCTGTAGACACTCGCACGCGCCGCGGCCGGCATGTTCGGACGATCGGCGAGCTCTCGCGCGAGCTGCGAGAACCCGCGCGCACTCTTCGCGTCGCCGCGACGGATCGCCAGGAAGCTGCGCTCGTTGAGGATCGCCACCTGGAGCACGCGGGAGTGATCGTCGAGCGCACCACGATATGCGCGCTGCAGTACGGTGTCGGCTTCGACCAGCCGATCGTTCGCGTGGAGCATCGCGCCGCGAACAAACGCTGCTTGCGCCGCGAGCTGTCGCTCGCCGAGAGCATTCGCGTCGCGCTCGAGAATGCGCAACACCTCGGCCCGCGCGAGCGGCGGATCCGCACGCGAGGCATACATCCGGTACCACAACGCGATCGCCGGGCCGCGCACGCGCGAGAGAGGTGGTGCCTCGATCTCGGTACAGTCCGGCACCGCCTGCTCGACGTTGCTCTCGACGATCCCGAGCGAGTCGTGTCTCGCGAGTAGGCTCGCCACCATCGCACCCTGCGCGTACGCCCGCCGCTGGTAGCACGACAGGCGCATCGCCGCCTGTGCCTCGGTCAGGTCGCCGGACCCGAGTGCGACACACGTCGCGGCCATCCCGCGCTCGATGTCGTTTCCCCGGGCATCGAGCGACGCGAGGATCCGATCGATCTGCTTGTCTCCCTTCGGGGCAGCCTCGAGCAGGTGCGAGCGCAGCGCTTCGCGCCGGGCGGCATCCCAGTGACCGGCCAGCGGCTGCTCGATCTGGCAGTTCGGTGTCGACGCGGGACGGGTCGCCACCGCGACGCCGATGCCGAGCGCGATCGCCGCGACCGCGCCGACGATCATCCAGCGACGACGCGGGGCGCGCCCGTCCAACGCCGCGAGGATCGCGGGCAGCGCCGGGCGCACTGCTGGATCGTCCGACATCCCGGCCGCGAGCAACTCGCGCTGCGAGCGCGTCAGGCCGCGCTCGCGCCACCGACGGTCGCGATCGTCGATCACCGCGCCGCTGCCGAGCGCGCGATCGATCGCGGCGCAGTACGCGTACACGTCCGACGCAGGCGTCGCCGGTGCGCCCTGCCACAGCTCCGGCGCCATGTAGCGTGGCGTCCCTCGCCCGTCGTCGACCCGGATCATCGCTGCCGGCGTTCGCATCGTCAGACGCGACAGCCCGAAGTCGGCCACCCGCACGCGTCCGTCGGTACCGATCAGCACGTTCGGCGGCTTGAAGTCCCGGTGCACGATCCCGTGCGCGTGCGCGGCCTCGAGACCACGCCCTGCCTGCACGAACACTTGCAGTACCTCTGCCGTCGTGCGCTGGATCCCCAGCCAGCTCTCGAGATCTTGCCCCGCGATGTGCTCCATCACCACGAACAGCGAGCCGTTCGCCAGCCCGACCTCGTACACCGGCAGCACGTTCGGATGCGACAGCTTCGCCATCATCCGCGCCTCGCGCAGCAGGTCGTCACATGCCACCGGCGCGTCGCCACGTAGATCGATCGTGTCGTCCAGAAAATCGCCACGCAGGCCGATCGCGGCCGACTCCGCGAGCACCTTGATCGCCACGTCGCGTTCGAGCTGCGGATCCCGCGCTCGATACACGGTCCCCATTCCCCCGGTACCGAGCACCGCGATCACCTCGAACCGCTGGATCCGGTGGAGCACCGGAGCTGCCATCGGCACGATCAACGGTACCACACGCGGTGTGTGGGCCCCTCGAATCATCGAGCGACGATCGGGAGGGACCGCACGAAGCATGCGGCGTGGGCGCCGGTTCGATCGATGTACGGCGAGAATCGGAACGTTCGCAGGTCGGTCGCGACGCGAGCGCGCAACCAGCGCGGCGCCTCACCGACGAACCGCACCGACGTCACCGCACCCGCCTCGTCGATGCACAGCAGCGCGTGCAGCGTGGTGTCGAGCAGTCCCTCGTTCTCGAGCCGGTGAACGTCGAGCGGCGAGATTTGGCCCGACACGCGGTGCACGCGGCCGGGTGCGATCGTGACGGGCTTCTCGGGGGCCGGCGAGTGTGCGGCCGGAAGCGGAGGCAGCGCGCGACGCACCACGGGCCACGGCGTTTCGATCGCGGGTACGCGATCGTCGCGAGTAGCTTCGTCGCGTGCCGCGTCGCGACGCGAGCTCTCGTGCTCGCGAGCCGGCGCGTCGTGGGTGCGATGGTCGCGAGCCACCGTCTTGGCGCGTCGCGGCGAGTCCGTCAGGGCCATGGGCGTGGCCGCGGGTGAAGACTCGGGCTCGGACCGCGCCGCCGACCCACGCACGGCAGGCATGGAGGGAGTTGCCATGACGTGCGTGCGGATGGACGGCGGCGCGGTACGGCCCACGGATCCGGACGAGGGAACCACGACGAGCAACACGGCCACCGCCGCTATCACGGCCACGGCCGCGAGCACGATCCGCGACCTGCTGCTGGTGAACGGGGGCACGAGCATGCGGCGCCACCACGACGGGATCGTCGGGATCGACGGGCGCGCGGTCGCGAGGGCGACCGGCGACGTCTCGGGCGGTCGCGCGTCCACCGTCACCACGCTTCCCGGAAGTGGCGGCGGGGTTCCCGTCGCCGGGGTCGTAGCTCGCGACGGCCGCGGCAACGGCGCGACCGGCGACTTCGACGACGCGATCTTCGACGACGAAGGTGGTGGCGGTGGCGGTGGCGGACACGCCACCGAACGTTCCGTTTGGCGACCGACCAACGGCGCGAGCACCGAGGAGGGCGTTTCCTTCGGCAGCGGACACGACGACGCGCGCGGAGCCCGACGCGGCGGCAACGGCTCGACGGGAGAGGACGGCGCCAGCCGCGGCACCGGAGTCGTCGACACCGGGGTGCGTGGCTTGGCCCGGGCCGGCACTGCGCCGAGCTCGCGTACGAGCGAGCGACCGCCGATCGCCGCAACGTCGCGCGCGACCGGCGCGGCGATCGAAGCCGCCACGACCGCCGGCGCCCTCGCGGCCAGCGGGATCCGCACGTGCCGCACCGTGGTCGACGACATCTCCACCGCGGCACGCAGCGTCTCGGCGGACACCGGCTCGAGGTACGCCGACGCCTCGACGGTGGTCTCGAGGTCGGACATCTCGAACGGTGGAAGCGCCGACGGCGGCGGCGGTGCGACCTCGGCGAGCTCGTTGGGTCGCGTCAGCTCCGCGTGGAGCTCGGGGGCCTGGAGCCAGCGCGCGACCACCGGTGGCGTGGCGCGAAACCGGCCGTGTGCGATCACGTGATCGAGCTCGTCGCGCATCGCCGCGGCCGACGGCGGACGCAGATCGCGATCCTTGGCGAGCGCGGCGAGCACCCAGGTGTCGAGCGCGAGAGGGCATTCCCGCGCGTAGGTCGATGGCGGCACCACCGGCGCTTGCGCGACGCGCTCGAACGTCTCGGCCTCGGAGGCGCCGGTGAATAGCGGGCGACCCGTCAGCATCTCCCACGCGACGACACCGACCGCGAACACGTCGGCGCGCGCGTCGAGGTGGTCTCCGCGCAACGCTTCCGGTGCCATGTACGACAGCTTCCCGACGAACGGATCGCGCACGTCCGGCGCCGGCCATCGCGCCGTGGTCGCGATCCCGAAGTCGATCAACTTGAGATGTCCGGACCAGGCGACCAGCAGGTTGCCCGGTGTGATGTCGCGGTGCACGAGCTCGAGCGGGCCGATCGCGTCGTGCCGCGTGTGCGCGTGGTCGAGTGCGTCGCACAGCTGGTGGAGCAGACACAGTGCGACGCTCGGCGGCACCTCGAGCCCCGCCGCGTTCGCCGCTCGGACGATCTCGATCAACGACCGACCCTCGACGAGCTCCATCGCGATGAAGTGGCCGACCTCGTCGCACCCCGCCTCGTAGATCTGGACGATGTTCGGGTGACCGAGCGCGGCTGCGATCTGCGCCTCGCGCACGAACCCCGCGACGATGTCGGCACGGTTCGCGAGCGACGTGTGGATGCGCTTGAGCGCGATCGCGCGGTCGAGCCTGCCACCGTGCCGCAGGCGTGCACGATGGACGGTCGCCATCCCGCCGGCACCGATGAGCTCGAGAAGCTCGAAGGAATTACTCATGCTCGGACTCCTCATCAGATGACCTCGACAGCGCCGACGAAGTGATCGACGATTGCGGGCTGCACGTTGGACAGCCCCTGGTGGATCGCGCCGGTCGCGGTTGCCGTCGTGCGGGACGGAGGCACGGCCGCGGGCTCCTCGGGACCGAGCTCGTCCGCGGCGGCGGCGGCGGCCATCGCCTGGTCGAACAGGATGGTGGGGCGTGCGTGGTGCGTGGTGACCGACTCGTCCTCGCGCATGGCGACGCGGTCGCCGGTGGTCTCCGGGTGCGCCTCGCAGCCGGTCAGGGCGTGGGCGACGATCCATCCAAAGGCGAGAGCTCGCAGCGTCCGTTGCATCCGGGGTTCCTCCACCCACCGGATTCAGCAACGGCCGATCCACGCTGCGGGTGGTCTGGCGCCAGACCACCCAAAACGTTTGTCGGCGCGCGGTTTTGCGCGGCGCGCCCACCGGGTCCCACACGCCCCCCAGGGGATCGGTCCACCACGGTGGTCCGGCGCCGGTTCACCGAGCAATCACCCATCCCGTACCCCAACACATCGGGAACACGGAGGCGTACCACCCGAGCGGTACGTCCGACAGGCTCCTAGCGCCGCAGGGCGAGCCGCGCGAGCAGCACGCAGGCGATCGCGTTGAGGCCCAGCCAGACGGTCGCACTGCCGATCAGGGGCGCGTGGACCGCGGTGATCGGAGCGATCGCGAACAGCACGAGGTGCGCCGCGACACCGATCGCGAGCCCGGCGAGCGGTGCACGCAGCTTGGGCACGCCGTAGCCGATCGCGAGCAGCCCCAGCGGGATCAACGCGCTGAAGAACAGGGCGCTCCCGTGCCCCGCCGGACCGAACACCGACAGGTCCCATGACGGCAAGCCGTGGGTCAGCGTCTCGACGACAGGTAGCGACGCGAAGCTCGGCGCGATGTACGGGAGGAAGAACAGCCCCGAGGCTCCGACCACGACACCACCCAGGTAGCCGAGCCCGACCTTGATGCCGCGCTTGCGCGACGCCGCGACCGCACCGGCCATGAACACGCCGAGCATCAGGGCCCAGCCACTATCCGAGCTGCGCGCCTTCTTGATCGCGGCGGGCGCATCGACGATGCCGGCCCCGTAGTGATCGGAGTCGAACTTCTTGCCCTCGGGCCGGCGCGCCGTCGCCTTGAGCACCTTCTCGACGGCATCGGGATTGGTCACGCCCTCGCCGACCACCAGCGCCGCGACGCCGGCGACGTGCGGCGACGCCATCGAGGTACCCATGTACGCGTAGTAGCCGTTCTCGGACACGTTGCCCGGCTTGAGGGTGTTCTGGAGCACGCCACCGTCGGGGTTGTTGCGGCCGCCCTTCTCGTCGCGCGTGTTACCGCCGGGCGCGGCGATATCGATCTCCTTGCCCCAGTTCGAATAGAACGTGGTCGCCTCGTCCTGTTGAGTCGCGGCGACGGCGATCGCGCCGGGATACGCGGCCGGATAGCCGACCTTGCCGCGGCTCTCGTTGCCGGCGGCGCACACCACGGTGACGCCCTTGTCGTGGGCGTACTTGACCGCCTTCTCGAGCACCTTCGACGGGAACGCACCGCCGAGGCTCATGTTGATCACCTTGGCGCCGTTGTCGGCCGCGAACCGGATCGCGTCGGCGATCCCGGCGACCGAACCCGAGCCCGAGCCACTCAGCACCTTGAGCGGCATGATGCGAACGTTGCGCGCGACGCCGGCGACGCCGATGCCGTTGTTGGTGACCTGTGCGATCGAGCCGGTCACGTGCGAGCCGTGACCGTGGTCGTCGTCGGCGTGGACGTTGTTGGAGATGAAGTTGTACGGCTTGACGAACTCGATGCCCTTGAGGTCGGGCAGCAGATGGAACTTCTTGTACTCCTCGAAGCCGACCCCGGTATCGAGCACCGCGACGATCACGCCGTTGCCATCGGCCATCTTCCACGCCTCGGGCATCCCGATCTGACGGAGGTGCCACTGCTTCGGGTACAGCGGATCGTTGGGGAACCCGGGCTCGGTCGGCTCGATCGACTCCGCACTCCCTGCGGGAGTGCTGCGCGTCCCGGCGGAGCCGGGCCTTGCGATCGGCGTCGCGACCTCCATCGACTCGTCCTCGGGGATCATCATCTCCGCGTCGGGCTCGGCGATCTCGACATCCGAACGCGCCGACAGCTTGGCGATCAGCGCGTCGCGCTGCGCCGGATCGACGTGCGCGCGATACAGCTGGGTCGCGGCGGCCTCGCCGCTGTGATCGACGAGCACCAGATCGATCCCGTACTCCTTCTCGATCGCATCCGGGGTCGCGTCGTCCTTGAGGTCGACGAGGATGTCGTCGGGGTCGGTCGCCGCGGCGGCGTAGTCATCGATGCGCTGATCGCGACGCGCCTGCGTATCCTCGGATCCGCTGCGGAAGTACCACCACAGCACGACGATCGCGAAGATCACGAGGAGCCACAGCAGCCGTCCCAGATTGCTGCTGCGCTTGGTCTGTTGCTCGTCCATGTGACGAGTATAGGACGTCAGATGAGCACGCGCTCGTCGGCCGGAGTTTCGTCCTCGCCCATCACGAGCTGGTTGTCGATCTCGCGGTCTTCTGCCAACGCTTCGAGATAGCTTCGTATTTCAGGGACGGCCGACACGATCCGCGCGACGTACTCGCGAGCGAGGAACAGTACCGTCGCCGGGCGCTGCGCGATCACGGTGGCCGTGGTGCGAGCGTTTCGCAACAGCGCCATCTCGCCGAACACGTCGCCGGTCTTGAGCCCACCGAGCGGGACGATCGTTCCGTCGCTCGCGCGGCGCGACACGTCGAGCTCGCCGGTCAGCACGACGAACAACCCGCGGCCTTCTTCATTCTCGTTGATCACCACGGTGCCCGGCGCGACGTCGTGGCTGGTGAAGCGCCGGAGCAGATCGCGCTGCTGCATGCGGTTGAACGGTTTGAACAGCGGGCTGGTCGCCATCAGGTTGCCGAGCAAACGCTCGCGCGTGAATCCGTGCAGCGCGTGCGCGATCACGTCGAGCTCGTCGGCCAGGGTCGTCAGGGACTCCCGGGTGACCTCGAACAGGTCGACCTCGGTGGTACATCCGACGCTCGCCGTGCGCGGTTGCGCCGAGAGCAGCGACATCTCTCCGAACACCGCGTTCTCGCCGAGCGCGGCGAGGTCGGTCTGCCGGCCGAGTCCGTCGGTGGCGAACACGCGAAGCTGCCCACCGGCGACGAAGTAGAAAGAACGACCGGGCTCGCCCTCGCGGATCACGAACGCACCGGCGGGCAGGCGTTCGAGCACGAGCGTACCGAGCACGCGGCGCATCGCCGCCTCCGTCAGCGACGACAACAGCGGGATCGGGTGCAGGGCCTCGGGAAAATCCTCGAACGTGTCGGTGGCGTGCTCCGCGCGCGCGATCGCCGAGACCAGCACGTCGTTCGGATTCGCGGGTGCGTGGCGCACGTCGGGCACCTCGATCGGTAAGGACTCGGCCGGCAGCGCGACGCGCGACGCGACCTTGCCGAGGAGCTCCGACTCGCTGCCGTAATTCACCACCAGCGTGGCGAGCAGATCGCTGGCATCCGCACCGCGAGCCTCGAGCACGCGCGCACAGACCAGCGCGGGCAACGGATGCCCGGCCTTGAGGCAATACCAACCCGCGGCGCGATACACCTTCGCCGCCTCGGGCGACCCCAACGCGAGGACGCAATCGGCGACACGGATGCGCGCGTCGAAATCGAGCGGCGCGGCGGCGACGATGGCGTCGTACAGGCGCAGCGCCGCCAGATACTGCCCCTGTCCGAACAGCGTCGCCGCGCTCCGCTTGATGTCGCCTAGCGCCACCATGCCCCTTGTACGGTACACCGCGCCGAGGTTTGCAGCCGACGCTGCATACCTTCTATATTCGTCGCGAGGCCGGAGGCATCGTGAAGAAATGCGCTAGCTGCACCAAGGACCTGCCCGACGCTGCGTTGCATTGCGTGTTCTGTGGTGCGAAGCAGCCACCCGCGCCGGCAACCGCGGGCTCCGTCGCCAAGACGGTGATGGGCCACGCGAGCAACGAGATGCTCGAGCAGCTCAAGGCGCAGGCCGCTGCGGCCCAGCGTCCGTCGGGGATCAGCGGGTTCTCACCGACGCCGGGGATCCATCCGGGTCCCGGCCCGGGTCCCGGCGGTCCCGGTCCCGGCGGTCCCGGTCCCGGTCCGAATCCCGTCCCCTCGGCGGGCTCGGTCGCACCGACGATGTTCGTTCCGGGAGGTGGCGCCAATCCACCCGGCGGTCCGGGTGGTCCCGGCCCCGGAGGTCCGATGCCGCACGGTCCCGGTCCGATGGGTACCGGTCCGATGGGGCCCGGTCCTGGAGGTCCGATGCCGCACGGTCCCGGTCCGATGGGCCCGGGTGGTCCGATGGGCGGCCCTGGTCCGATGCCCGGCGGTCCGATGCCCGGCGGTCCGATGCCCGGCGGTCCGATGCCCGGCGGTCCGATGGGTCCCGGCGGTCCGATGGGTCCCGGCGGTCCGATGGGTGGCTCCGATGGGTCCCGGCGGTCCGATGGGGGGTCCGATGCCCGGTCCCGGTCCGATGCCGGGCGGCCCGAGGGGGCCTTCGCCGGAGCCCGGTCGTCCCGGTCCGCCGATCCAGGGCAACGTTCCTCCCTACCTCGCCTCGAAGACCGCCGCGCGGGCCGGCCGTCCGATGGAGCCGTGGAAGGACACGCTCCGTACGATGATGCTGGTGTGGGGCGCCGCGCTGGTCGTGGCGTTCATGGTGCCGGTCGCCACCGATCCGTTGACGTTCTGGTTCAACGCGATCATCGACGCCGAGGGCACGGCGAAGCTCGAGCCGCTGCTGATGGCCGCGATCGGGCTGCTCGGAATCGTGCTCGCACTGATCCCGACGTCACCGTCGCCGCGAGGTCTGATCGCCGGGTTACTCGGATTGATCGGTGTCGTCGTCCCGATGCTCCTCGTGCTGTCGAAGGGCGATTTCGGACTCGGTCAGGTCATGGTGCTGCTCGGGATCGTCGGTCTGCTCACGCTGGTGCCGGGCTTGCTACTCAGGAGCGAGTACCGCGACGCGATGCTGCCGAGGATCCTCGTCACCATCGGTGTGTTGTGCGTGTTGTTGCCGATGGTGATCCCGCAGAACGGCTCGGTGCACCTGATCGACATGTTCAAGGCGATCATCGACGCCCCCGGCAAGGCCAAGGTCACCGCGATCGTCCACCTCGGCGTCCCGGTGATCGCGGTGCTGTCGCTGCTGGCGTGGCTACCCGCACCGTCGGGCGGGGGCGCGAAGGTGTTCGCGTGGCTGATCATCGCGTGGTTCGCGATCGAGCACTTCACCGGACTGCTCGTCGGTGGCGGCATCGGTGATGCGGTCAGCGGCGCTCCGTTTACCGCGCTGCTCGCGTGGGTTCCGGTGACCGCGTACGTCGTGTTCACCGGGTACGGGTTCGCGACGGTGTTCGGCAAGAAGCTCGAGTAGTGGGGCATCGTCGCGAGGTCCGGGTCGGCGAGACCGTGCTCGGCCGTTCGATCGACGCCCTGCACTTCACGCCGCCGGATTACGCGAAGCCGCGCCCACCGGCGCTGCTGTTCGCTGCCATCCACGGCGACGAAGCGGTGACCCAGCTGATGCTGGAGCGGCTCGCCGACGAGCTCGTCGAGCGACCTCCCGGTCGCGACACCTGGATCGTCCCGTGCCTCAACGTCGACGGCGTGCTCGCTGGCACCCGCAACAACGCCAACGACGTCGATCTCAACCGCAACTTCGCGTCCGAGAGCTGGGGCACGTCGTTTCGGCCCGGATATCACCCGGGGCGCGAGGCGGAGGACCAGCCGGAGACCCGCGCGCTCGTCGAGCTGATCGAGCGGATCGGCGCACACCGGTTGATCGCGGTGCACGCGACCTACCGGATGGTGAACTGGGACGGTTGTGCCGAGCCACTCGCGCACGAGCTGTCCGCGCGCTGCGGGTATCCGGTGGCGCCGCACGTCGGCTATCCGACGCCGGGCTCGTTCGGATCGAAGTACGGGCTCGAGCGCGGCCTCGAGGTGATCACGCTCGAGACGCCGTACCTGATGGTCGACGAACGTGCGTGGGAAGAGTGCCGGTCGGCGCTCCGGTGGTGTGTCGACCTCCCGGATTGACGTCGCGAGCGGGCACCCAGCCGGAAGGTCGGCCGCGGAAGCGAAGTCAGCAACCCGACTTCGCGAGCGGGCACCCAGCCGGAAGGTCGGCCGCGGAAGCGAAGTCAGCAACCCGACTTCGCGAGCGGGCACCCAGCCGGAAGGTCGGCCGCGGAAGCGAAGTAAGCAACCATGCCAGGGCGAGCAAGTGGGCCGAACGACAGGTCGATTGACATCGTGTGACGGCTTGTCACACTGGCTCTCGTGCGTTCGTTCAAGCCCGCGCGTGGCCAGCCCGCACGCGGTCCGTGGTGGGTGGGGCTCGACCTTCGCGTGCTCCGGCACGTGCGGGGCGTGCTGCGCCGGCGCGGCCTCGAACTGACGCTGGTCGAGAACCGTCCGGTCGAACCCGCCGCGTTCGCACCCATCGTCGCGGACCGTCCTCACGGCGCCGGGCTCGCGGTGATCGCGCGAACCCTCTCGCCTCCCGAACACGACCTGATCGAGAGCATGCTCGGCGAGGCCGCACTCGACGTCGCCGCCGCGCTTCGCGAACGGGACAAGCCGCCCGCGCGGCGAACGCAGCGGCGCGAGTACCGGGGCATCATCGGCGGGTCGCCGGCGATGCGGCAGCTCTACGACCTGCTCGACCGGATCGCACCGTCGGATTCCACCGTGATGGTCCAGGGAGAGAACGGCACCGGCAAGGAGCTGGTGTCTCGCGCGATCCACGACGCATCGCCGCGGTGCGACCGTCCCTTCGTCGTCACCAACTGCTCCGCGTTCAACGACAACCTGCTCGACTCGGAGCTGTTCGGTCACAAGCGCGGCGCGTTCACCGGCGCGGTGTCCGACAAGCCAGGCCTGTTCGAGGTCGCCGACTCCGGCACGTTCTTCCTCGACGAGATCGGTGACATGTCTCCGGCACTCCAGGTCAAGGTGCTGCGCGTGTTGCAGGAGGGCACGTTCACGCGGGTCGGCGACACCGAGACGCGCACGGTCGACGTTCGCGTGATCTGCGCGACCAACCGCGATCTCTCGGAGATGGTCTCGACCGGGCAGTTTCGCGAGGACCTGTACTACCGGATCCACGTGCTGACGGTCGCGCTCCCCGCGCTGCGCGATCGCCGCGAGGACATCCCGCTCCTGATCGAGCACTTCCTCGCACGACGAGCAAACGGCCACACCAAACACCTGACGCCCGAGTGCCGCGCGCAGATGCTCGGGTATCCGTGGCCCGGCAACGTGCGCGAGCTCGAGAACGAGGTCGAGCGTCTGGTCGTGCTATCGGGCGACGCGCCGGCGATCGAGGCCGACCTGCTCTCGCAACGGATTCGAGAATGGGACGTGGCGAGTGCCGCCGACGAGGTCGTCGACGCCAACTCGTTGCCGGCGGCGATCGAGGCGCTCGAGCGCAAGATGATCGGTGCGGCGATGCGGCGGCATCACGGAAACAAGACCCGCGCCGCGCAGGACCTCAAGGTGTCGCGCCGCAACCTGATCCGGCTCGTCCAGAAGTACGAGCTCGACTGACGCGAAGCGTTCACCCTTGCATTCCGGTGCCGTTTCCCGATACTGAACTATATGGTTCAGTATCAGAGAGCCGCGCGGCTCGACGCTTCCTTCGCCGCATTGGCCGATGCGACGCGGCGGGGCGTGCTCGAGCAGCTGGGGCGGGCGGATGCGTCGATCTCGGATCTCGCCGAGAGGTTCGACATGACGCTGACCGGCATGAAGAAGCATGTCGGCGTGCTGGAGGATGCGGGGCTCGTCGCCACCGAGAAGGTGGGTCGCGTGCGGACGTGCAGGCTCGGCCCGCGCCAGCTCGACGAGGTCACGGCGTGGATCGACCGCTATCGCCAGATGTGGAGCGCGCGCTTCGACGAGCTCGATCAGGTGATCGAGGACATGAAGCAGAAAGAGAGAACACGGCGATGAAGAACGAGACGAGAGTGGAACGGAAGTCGGAGCGCGAGATCGTCATCACGCGCACGTTCGACGCACCGGCGCGCATCGTGTTCGAGGCGTGGACCAAGGCCGAGCTGATGCAGCGATGGTGGGTTCCGCAGTCGAGCGGGCTCACGCTATTGTCGTGCGAGATGGATGTTCGTACGGGCGGTAGCTATCGCTTCGTGTTCGAGCATCCCGCCGGGCCGATGGCGTTCTTCGGCCGCTATCTCGAGGTGTCGCCGCACTCGCGATTGGTGTGGACGAACGACGAGAGCGGCGACGCCGGCCAGGTCAGCACGCTGACGCTCGAGGACCACGGCGACACGACGCGGATCGTCTTGCACGAGCTGTATCCGTCGGCCGAAGCGCTCGAGGCGGCGAAGGGATCGTACGACGGCATGCCCGAGTCGTTCGACCAGCTCGAAGCGCTGCTCGCCGGATAGGCCGGGCCAGGCGGGCGCGGGCGCGGATCGTTCTCGGGTTGGTTCTCAGAACGGAATGTCGTCGTCGGGGCCACCGCTACCGCCGCCGCCGCCACCGCCGCCGAAGCCAGGGAAGTCTGTATCCGAGGGAGGCGGTGGACCGTCGTCACGCGGGCGGCCTCCCTCGCGACCGCCACCGCCGAGGAACTGCACGTCGTTGGCGATGATCTCGGTGATGTAGCGCTTGTTGCCATCCTTGTCGTCGTACGTACGGGTCTGGATCCGACCCTCGACGAACACCTGCCGGCCCTTGGACAGGTACTTGGAGCACACCTCGGCGCGCTTGCCCCACACCACGATGCGGTGCCACTCCGTGCGCTCCTGACGTTGCCCGTTCTTGTCGTTCCAGCTCTCGCTGGTGGCTACGCGAAGCTCGCAGACGCCCTGCCCGCTCGGCGTGTACCGCATGTCGGGATCGGCACCCAGGTTGCCCACGAGAATGACTTTGTTGACTCCACCGGCCATGAGTTTTTCCTTGTTCCGGGACGACACCCGTCCCGTTTCCTGATTCCCCGAAACACCTCGGTTCGGTATCGAGAGCCGTACCACACCCGACTGACAGCTGGTCGGGCCTCGACATCTACCTGGACGAACTCCCGGCGAGCGATTACAACCCTGGACCCGATGTATCAGGGCCTTCGCGTCGCCGTGGTCGTCCCCGCCTACAACGAGCAGCGGGCGATCGGTGGCATGCTGGCAGGCCTTCCCGCGCTCGTCGATCACGTGATCGTGGTGGACGATGCCTCGGTGGACGAGACCGCCGCGCAGGCCGAGCTCGCCCTTCGGGATCGCGATGGCGAGGTCATCCGGCACGCCATCAACCGCGGGGTCGGTGCGGCGATCGCCACCGGATACGCGCGCGCGCTCGAAGCAGCTCGCGGGACGATCGATATCGCGGTGGTGATGGCGGGCGACGGTCAGATGGATCCTGCCGACCTGCCCGCGCTACTCGGCCCGATCGCCGACGGCACCGCCGACTACGTCAAGGGCAACCGGTTCCTGCACCCGTCGATCTGGACGGAGATGCCGCCGACCCGCATCGTCGGCAACGTCCTCCTCAGCGCGGCGACCCGCGTGACCTCGGGCTACCGCCACGTGTTCGATTCGCAGTGCGGGTACACCGCGATCCATCGCGACGCTCTCGCCAAGCTCCCGCTCGGCGCGCTGTGGGCACGCTACGGCTATCCCAACGATCTGCTGAGCCGACTCCACGTCGCGGGCATGCGCGTGGTCGACGTGCCGGTGCGCCCGATCTACGGCGCCCACTGGAAGAGCGGCATCAACTTCGGGACCGCTTTCCATCCGATCCCGTGGGTGCTTCTCCGGTCGTGGGGGACCCGGCTCGCCGCGCGGGCGAGACAGCGGCGATGACGATCGGGATCGTCACCACCTCGTATCCCCGGTTTGTCGGAGATCCCGCCGGTGGGTTCGTCGCCGGTCACGTGGCGGCGCTGCGCGCGCTCGGTCATTCCGTCGAGGTGATCGCCGCCGCCGATGGTCACGCGCGGACCGAAGGCCCGAGGCGTCATCGTCATCACCCGGACGGCGTCACGCGGATCCCGGCACGGCTGTTCTACGCCGGTGGCGCTCCCGAACGGCTCGAGGCCACACCGCTCCGCGCGGGGCTCGCAGGGCTCGCGTTCACGGCGAAGCTGACGGCGGCGATCGCGCGCCGTCGCTGGAGCTCGATCGTCGCGCACTGGATCGCGCCGTCGGCGATCGCGGCGTTGCCGTCGCGCGTGCCGCTGCTCGCGATCGCGCACGGCGGCGACGTCCACACGCTGCGTCGGATGCACCTGCTCGCTCCCGTGCTCCATCTGTTGCGTGCGCGGAACGCGCGGTTGGTGTTCGTGTCCGAGCAGCTGCGCACGATCGCGCGCGATGCGGTCGCGGGCGGCCTCCGGCGCTGGCTCGACGAGGCGACCGTGCAGCCGATGGGGATCGCGGTCGATCACTTCCGCGGCCTCGGTCGTGCGCCCAGCGATCCGCCGACCATCGCGATCGCGTCGCGCCTGGTGCCGGTGAAGGGGATCGACGTCGCGATCGCGGCGATGGCGCACGTCCGGGCGCCGGCGCGACTGGTGATCGCGGGCGACGGACCCGCACGCGGTGCGCTGCTTTCGCACGCGCAGAAGGTCGCCGCGCCGATCGAGTTCCGCGGCGAGCTCTCCGCGGCCGACCGCGATCGCTTGCTCGCGAGTGCGAGTGCGGTGGTGGTGCCGTCGCGCGTGCTTTCGAACGGCCGCACCGAAGGCACGCCGACGATCGCGCTCGAAGCGCTCGCGACCGGCGTGCCGGTGATCGGCTCGGCGGTCGGTGGCCTGGCAGAGCTTCCCAGCGTGGTCCACGTCCCGCCCGAGGATCCACACGCGCTGGCGGCCTCGATCGATCGCACCCTGGTCGACCCGCCCACGCCGGAGGTCTTGCGGCAGGCGGTGGCACACCTCGACTGGAGCCAGGTGGCCCCGATCCTCGTGGCTACGCGACGGGCCGGACGATCGCGAAGTGTGTTACGCACCGCGGCACCAGGTTCGCAGGTTGGTCCGACCACTTGTCATCCAAGTCGCTGAAATGTCGTTGGTAATCGATGCTTCGTGGAGCGAGAAGCAGCTCTCGGCGACGGCACGGTTGCTGCTTTGTTTCGGGGTAATGGCAGAAGGACCCCGGTTCGACGTTTCCGTCGTGCTCCCGTTCGGGGACGACGAGGAAGCGGTCGGAATTGCGGTCCGCCGGACCGCCGAGTACCTCCGCGGACTCGACGTGTCGTTCGAGATCCTCGCGATCGACGAGGATTCCGGAGACAACTCGCATGCCGTCCTCGCGCTGTTGCGCGCCGAGGTTCGTGAGCTGCGGGTCACCCACGCACCCGGACGCGCCCGTGGCGTCGAGGTCGGTGCGGCACGCGCGCAGGGCGCCGTGCTCCTGATAACCACGCCCCAGGTCGCGAGTGCCTCGCTCGATGGGGTCGGCGAGGCGTGTCGCCGCGTACTCGCCGGTGAAGGCGATGCCGAGGTCGCGCTGACCCGCTACACGGTCACCCACCGGGTGCGGGCGCTCGCCGCGTTCAAGGGGGCGCGTCTCCTCGGACCGGCGATGCATCGTCGCCTGGCGAAGCGACTCCAGGTCCAGAACCTTTCGGTCCGCATCGCGGGTCCGGGTGGTGCGACCTCGAGCGGAAACCGCATCCGCATGTTCGCCCGCGCCGGCCGGTGGCCGTTCCGCGCCGCCGGTTGAGTCGGTTCCACACGCTGCTATAGTCGGTCGGATGGCCGGTAGCCTCGTCATCGGAATCCTCGGCCTGGGATTCCTCATCGTGGTCCACGAGGCGGGCCACTACATCGTCGCGCGTCTGTGCAGGATGCGCGTCGAGCGATTCAGCATCGGGTTCGGTCCCGGCATCCTCAAGCACAAGGGGAAGCACGGGACGGTGTTCCAGCTCGCGCCGTTGCCGTTCGGCGGCTTCGTCGAGATCCGCGGCATGAACATCGCCGAGGAGGTCGATCCCGACGACGTGCAGGCATATCCGAACCGACCCGCGTGGCAGCGGTTCCTCACGATCCTCGCCGGTCCGGCGACCAACTACATCTCGGCCGTGTTCCTCGCGTTCGGTCTGTACACGTGCGACGGGATGGCCGGCGACACCTATCACGTCGGTGCCGTGAGCGAGGGATACGACGCGGTCGGCAAGCTGCAACCCAACGATCGGATCACCGAGGTCAACGGCGTGCCGATGTTCTCGCCGTCACCGGATCAGCTGCACGACGTGCTCGCCAAGAATCCCGGCGCGCCCGTCGAGCTCACGGTGGTGCGCCACAACTTCCAGCAGCTGAAGATCACGATCCATCCCAAGCCACAACTCGACAAGAACGGCAACCCGATCTACCGCGACGGCAAGAAGGTGTTCTTGATCGGGATCATGCCGCAGCGCGATCTCGTGGATGTCAGCATCGGCACCGCGGCGGCTTCGGCGATCAAGTATCCGGTGGTGCAGACCCAGGCGATCCTGCACGCGCTGCACGACATCTTCACGGGCAAGGAGGAAGCGGATCCCGGCGGTCCCGTCCGGATCGTGAAGGAGCTCGAGAACGCGGTGAGCCGTGGGTTCGCCGACTTCATCAAGTTGCTGATGGTGCTCAGCGTGTACCTCGGGTTGTTCAACCTGTTCCCACTCCCGGCCCTCGACGGCGGTCGCCTGGTGTTCTTGACCTACGAGATGGTGACGCGACGACGCGCGAATCCGAAGCTCGAGACCATGGTCCACATGGGAGGGATCATGGTGCTGATGGTCGTGATGATCCTGGTGACGCTGCGCGACTTCAACGTGTTCTGAGCGCGCTGTTACGGGCGGCACCGACGATTGCTTCCGTCACCGACGACGATTTTCGAAGTGGTCGTCGAGAAACTCGTTTGCACTTGAAGTGCATGCGGTTTTTTTTCGTGTCCGAAGCTCGGACGATCCGCGCGGTTCGACGATTGCTGCGGTGCGTAGCGTGAAACACGAAATGCGACTCGCTCGTACGGTGTCTACAGATGTCGGAGATGACGGGTCCTGCTGCGACGCAGATGTTCGACGTATTGGCGCCGGGTACGATGCTCGGGCGCAACGAGCTGCTCGCGACGATCGGTGAGGGTGGCATGGCGCGCGTCATCCTCGCCCGCCAGCGGGGACCGATGGGCTTCGAGAAGGTGGTGGTCGTCAAGGTCATCCACCCCGACTTCGCGGCCGACAGCGCGGCGGTCGGGATGCTGCTCGACGAGGCGCGCGTGGCGGCACGGATCGATCACCCGAACGTCGTGCAGACCTACGAGCTCGGCGAGGCATCGGGCTCGTTCTATATCGTCATGGAGTACCTCGCGGGCGAGTCGCTCCAGCGCGTCCTCAAGAGCGTGTCGCTCGGCGCGTCGTTCGATCCGCGGATGGCCGCGCGCATCGTCGCCGATGCCGCCGGCGGACTGCACGCCGCACACGAGCTGTGCGACACGCTCGGCAACAACCTCGGGTTGATCCACCGTGACGTCTCGCTGGGCAACATCGTGGTCCTCTACAACGGCTGCGTGAAGGTCGTGGACTTCGGGATCGCCAAGTCCCGCGACCGCGTCAGCAACACGACCCAGCGCGGACAGCTCAAGGGCAAGTACGCGTACATGTCCCCGGAGCAGATCAACGACGATCCGATGGATCGACGGAGCGACGTGTTCTCGCTCGGTGTCGTGCTGTGGGAGTGCCTCGCGCAGCGCCGGCTGTTCCACGCCGACAACGTCCCCGGGATCCTGATGCAGATCCTCGACGACAAGCGCATCCCGCCATCGCACTACTGCCCGAACGTGCCGCGCGCGCTCGACGACATCGCGCTGCGCGCGCTCCAGACCGATCCCGACAAGCGCTTCGCGACCGCGTACGACATGAAGCGCGCGCTCGAGGACGTGATCTGGGAGTCGCGCTGCGACAGCTCCGACGTCCACGCGTGGATGACCGCGGTGTTCGGCGATCGGATGCGCAAGCGGCAGGCGTTGCTCGCGCAGGCGTCGACCGCGCGACCGTCGTCGGGCACCGGATGGATCGAGCCCCGCGACGCGAGGTTCGACGAGACCAGCGCGCTCCATCCACCGCTGCCACGCCGGATCCCGACCTCTCCTCCGCAACCGAGGCGGTCCTGGCTCGGCGGCATGATCGTCGCGATCGGGGTGATGGTGGGGGTCGCCCTCGGCGTGCGCTTGATCGGCGGCCAGTTCGGCAACGCCGAGAGCGAGGCCGCGAACCGCCCCACGCTCGCCACGCTCCCCGCGATCGAGCCTCGCGCGAAGCCGCCGGCAGCGCCGACTGCCGCGCACGCCCAGCCCGCCGACATCCCGGTCGGCGATCGCATCCCGACCGACGGTGTACGGCTTCGGCCCGAGCACCTCGAGCCGATCCGCATCGAGCGGCAGGTCGCACGCACGACCGTACCGGAGACCGCCACCGCGCCGACACCGCCCGTCGACACCGGTGCGAAGGCCGTCGCGCGCGCGCCGGCCGTCCATACCCGATCGACAGCGGCCGTCGCCGACACCGAGCCGAACGATGCACCGAGCATGAAGGAGCTCTACGCGTCGGCGTCGACGAAGTTCCTCGCGGGGGACTTCGTGGGCGCGGCCACCGTATTCAAGCAAGCGATCGCTCGCGATCAGAGCTACGCACCCGCGCACCGCGGACTCGGCCTCGCCTACCAGCGGATGGGGCTCGACGCGCTCGCGGTCACGTCGTTTCGTCGTTATCTGGCGCTGTCGCCCGGCGCCGTGGATGCCACTTCGATCCGTCGACGGATCGAGCAACTGAATGGAGGAGATACGAATTGACCGAAGGCGAGACCCGCTCTCGAGGGATAGGCACGAGCACCAGCGCCCACCGAGGCTCGCGCGGAGGTCGCGAATTGACCGAAGGCGAGACTCGCTCTCCAGGGATACGTACGAGCACCTGCGCCCACCGAGGCTCGCGCGGAGGTCGCGAATTGACCGAAGGCGAGACTCGCTCTCCAGGGATACGTACGAGCACCTGCGCCCACCGAGGCTCGCGCGGAGGTCGCGAATTGACCGAAGGCGAGACTCGCTCTCCAGGGATACGTACGAGCACCTGCGCCCACCGAGGCTCGCGCGGAGGTCGCGAATGAAGAATCGCCTCGTGGTCGTTGCCATCGCCACCACCACGGTTCTGGCCATGACCTCGCTCCGCAGCTACGCCGATACCCGAGCGAAGCTGTTCCCGCTGTCGTTCGAGCGCCTGCCGGCATCCTGGGCCGCCGCACCGGGCGCGCTCGACCACGCGCTCGCGCGTTCGCTCGATGCCGAGCTCGCCACCGTGCCGGTGGAGGATGCTGCCGAGCTGATCGAGTGCTCGTTGCCCCAGACGTCGTGTCTCGAGGCGATCGCGGGCTCGGCCGGCGCGCCCTCGATCGTGTTCGGGCGGCTCGACGTCACCGACGACGGTGCTGTGATCGAGCTGACCGAGTACGAGGTCGGCCACGAACCGAGGACGCGAACGCTCGAGCTCGAGGGCCGCACGGTCGACGACCTGGTCGATGCTCTTCGCACGACGCTGCGCGAACGCGATCATCATCGGTCGGGATCGCGGTCGGGATGGCGCGGTCACGCGCGTCCGCGATCGAAACCAGCGCGCGATCCCGTGTCCGATCCCGCGCGATCCGAGCAGGAGCCCGGCGGCGGGCACCCGACCACCGCGACCTGGGCGATGATCGCCGGTGGCGGCATCGCGGCCGGCATCGGGCTCGCGTTCGTGGCTTCCGCGAACACGCTGCGCGCGCAGGCGGCCGCCGCACCGATCGACACCCACGACGAGTTGGTCCAGCTGGCCGCGATCGAGCGTGCCGGTCGGATCCGCATGGGCATCGGCATCGGCGCGATCGCGGTCGGTGGAGTGACCGCCGCGATCGGCATCGCGCGCGCCGTGATCCAGAGGCGCAGCGGGCACGACATCCCGATCGACGTCGTTCCCGAGGACGGCGGCGCGTCGGTTCGCCTGACGGTGGGGTGGCGATGACCCGGCTCACCATGTTGTCACTGGTCGCGATCGCGATCGCGGGTTGCTTCCCGTCGCGCGCCGCCGAGCTCGCGTGCGATACCACCGCCGACTGCGACGATGGACGCACCTGCGATCGCGGGTTCTGTGTCGTGGTCGATGCGGGACGCGCCGCGGATGATCCCGACGCCGACACCTTCGACTGCACGACGTTGACCTCGCGGTGGTTCGACGGTTGCGACCTCCCGCGTCCGACCGGCGCGCTCGAGCTCTCGACCGGCATCGCGGTCTACGACACCGACACCGGCACGCTCAGCGGCGCCGGCGCCCAGCCGGCCTCGATGCTGGTGGCGTCGGGGCGCGTGATCTCCGTCGACCGGCTGTCGATCGCGAGTGGCGCGACGCTGCGGGTCGTCGGTTCGCAACCGCTGATCGTGGCGTCGTGGGCCGAGGCTTCGGTCGATGGAACGATCGACGCGAGCTCGACGGCTGCCGAGAGCGGTGCCGGTGCTGGCGCCGACGAGGCGTCGTGTAGCACCCACGCGGCCGTCGCCGGCGAGAGCAACCAGGACGGTGCCGGCGGCGGTGGCGGCGGCAGCATGTCGGCACTCGCGGGTCGCGGCGGCAACGGCGACCACGGCGCGAACGGCGGAAGCGCCGGTGGTGCGGGCGGCGCCGCGATCGCGAAGGCTCCGCTGCTCGCGGGTGGCTGCACGGGTGCCGACGGTGGCGATGGTCGCGAGCCCGGTGGGCTCGGCGGCGCCGGCGGTGGCGCGATCGCGATCGCCGCAGCGACCACGATCTCGATCGCGGGCACGATCCACGCCGGCGGTGCCGGTGGTGGTGGGGCGCGCGGCGAAAACGGTGGTGGTGGTGGCGGCGGCTCGGGCGGCATGATCGGCCTCGAAGCCAACGCCGTCACGCTCGCCGTCACGGGCACGCTCGCCGCCAACGGTGGCGCCGGTGGCAGCGGCTCGTTCAACAGCAACGGCGCGCTCGGTAACCCCGGGCAGGACGGCCAGCCCTCGGCGACGCCCGCGATCGGTGGCGCCGATACCGGTGGTGGTGACGGTGGGACGGGCGGCGCAGGCGGCACACCGAACGGCGCCCAGGGTCAGGACGACAGCGCCGATGCCGGTGGTGGTGGCGGTGGCAGCGCCGGCTTCGTCATCATCGCGAGCACGACCACCGCTCGGTTGGATGGCGTGACCTCTCCCGCCCCCCAGACGATCGCCCGCTGACGCCTCTCTCCGCGCCGTCCGCCCCGACTTGTCCGAGATCCTGTCCGAAACCGAGGTACCCGCGTACCCACCGTCCCTCAGTTTTCCGCCGTTTCCCACCCTCGGAGGGGGGATGGTGGGGGATCGCCGACGGCGATTCGCGGGGTTGTAAGAAACGGCCGCGGCGCGGCAACGATCGAGGGGAGCGCGGCAAGATGGGGATGAATGGCGGCGGAAGGCACTCCGAGCGCGGACGAGCTGCTGGCGCACGGCGACTGGCTGTTGCAGCTGGCGCGCGCGCTCGTCGGTGACGCCGCGGCGGAAGACGTCGTCCAGCAGACCTACGAGGTCGCGCTCGCCAAGCCGCCGAACCGCGACGGCCCGCTCCGGCCGTGGCTCGGCGGCGTGGCGCGCAACCTGGCGCGGATGACCACCCGCGGGCGCGTGCGCCGCGAGCGGCGAGAGCAACGCGAGGTGGTCGAAGAGACCACCGCCGCGCTCGCGGTGCCGACCCCGGATCAGCTGGTCGAACGCGTGCAACTGCACCAGCAGGTCGCGCGTCTCGTCCTCGAGTTGCCGGAGCCGCTGCGCTCGACGTTGCTGCTCCGGTTCTTCGAAGGCATGTCCGCGGCCGACATCGCGCGGGCACAAGGCATCCCCGACGCGACGGTGCGCGGTCGGGTCAAGGACGCGCTCGATCGCGTGCGGGCGTCGCTCGATCACGCACACGGCGGTGAGCGTCGACGGTGGGCGGTGGTGCTCGCACCACTGCCCGCGATCGCGACGACCACCACCGGTGCGACCACCACCAGCTCCACACTTGCCAAAGGACTGCTCGTGAAGTCGACAACCAAGATCGGAATCGCGCTGGTCGCGATCGTGCTCGCCGTGCTCGGCACTCGCCAGCTCGGCTGGTGGGGCGGCCGCGACGACGCGTCGTCCGCGGCCGCGACCGGCAGCGGTGGGGCCTCGGGATCGAGCACGCCGCAGTTGCCGCGCCCGAAGCCGGCGCCGGGACCGACCCCGCGCGCGGCGCACCGGATCGCGATCTTCGACGACGATCCGCGGGGCACGATCCGGCTCGAGGGCCAGGTGATCGATGCCACCGACGCGCCGGTCGCCCACGCGCGGATCGCGATCGACGCGCACCCGGCGATCGTCGTCGAGAGCGACGCGTCGGGCACGTTCGTGTTCGAGCACCTGATGCCGCGCGACTACCAGCTCGAAGCGACCGGCGGCGAGGGCTACGCCGGACCGGTGCGGCTGCGCGTCACCGACCACACCGAGCCGGTGACGCTGCGGATCCATCCCGCGGGCACCGTCGAGGTCACGGTCACCGGCGATCGCGATCGGCCGGTCGCCGGCGCCGCGATCGAGCTCCGATCGACGTTGACCTGGAGCGCGACCACCGACGCCAAGGGCATCGCGCGCCTGACCGGCGTCGGCCCGGTGTGGGCGCCGCTCGTGGTGCAGGCGCGCGGGTTCGCTCCGTCGGCCACCATGCTGTCGGCGTCGGGTGATCCCGAGACGCCCGACCGCATCGCGATCGTGCTCGCGCACGGCGCGGCGATCGCGGGACGCGTGGTCGACGACGCCGGCAAGCCGGTCGCCGGTGCCCGCGTGGTGTCGACGTCGGCCTCCGAGCCGTTCCCGGTGGTCGACCCGCGGCGCGACGGCGTGACGACCGCGGCCAACGGCGCGTTCGAGATTCCGGCCGCGGCCGCGGGGACGTGGCGTCTGACCGCCACCGACGCCGCACACGCACCCGCGGTCAGCGCACCGATCGCCGTCGACGGCACGCATCCGCGCACGGGGATCGAGCTCGTGATGACCACCGGCGGCGTGGTCCGAGGCAAGGTCGTCGACACCACCGGCGCGGCGATCGCAGCGGCGGAGGTCCACGTGGTCGCGCGCGGTCACGTGCCGTGGCGCGCACGCCGCCAGGCACTGACCGACGGCGACGGGGCGTTCGAGATCGCCGGACTCCCCGCACGCACGATGGATGTCGTGGCATCGAGCGACACCGGCGCATCCGCGATCGTGCCGGTGGATCTGGCGGCCAAGCGCGAGTCCGACGTCACGCTGACCCTCGATGTCACGGGCGCGATCGCCGGCACGGTCGTCGACAGCAAGGGCGCGCCGATCGGCGATGCGCAGGTCTACGCGGAACCGGTGTGGACCGGCGGCGTCGGCGAGCGCGCGGCGTGGAGCGTGCGAGGGATCCGCGAGGCGGTCACCGATCAAGGTGGCGCGTTCACGCTATCGGCACTGCCACCCGGTGACTACCGCGTGCGCGCGACCCGACCCGGTGTATCCGAGGCGGCGATGTCGAACGCGAAGGCGGTCGTCGCGCGACCCGGTGACACCGGGATCCAGCTGGTGGCTCCCGGTGACGGCCGGATCGTCGGCAAGGTCGAGCTGTCCGGCGGGAGACCTCCGGCGCGCGTCACGATCGCCGTCGGCGATGTCGAGCGACCGTTCGCCGGTGGCGCGTTCGCGATCGCGGTGGCCGCCGGCACGCATCGTATCGAGATCTCGGGACCGGGGTTCGTCGCGAAGACGCTGTCGAACGTCGAGGTGCGCGAAGACAAGGACACCGACCTCGGGACGATCTCCGTCGAGTCGGGACGCGCGATCTCGGGTCGCGTGCTCGACGCCAACGGCGCGCCGGTCGCCAAGGCCACGGTCGCCGCGGGCCCGATGCTCACCGGTGGCGGAAAGGAGCTGTACATCGCGAGCGAGAGTCCCGGCGCCAAGGACACCGAGACCGACGACGACGGCTGGTTCTCGCTCGCGGGATTCGGTCCCCAGGCGATCACGGTCGTCGCCGGCGACGCACACGGGCGCAGCCCGAGCCTGCGCATCCCGCCCGGCCCCGACGGCGCGACGGTCGATCTCGTGCTCCAGCCGACCACCGGGCTCGACGGCAAGGTCACGCGCGGCCACAAGCCGGCAGAAAACATCGTGGTGATCGCGAACCCGATCGGCGCGACGTCGTCCAACTTCTTCACGACGACCGGCGCCGACGGCACGTTCGCGCTCGACGCGCTCGCCCCCGGTGCCTACCTCGTGTATCCGATGTTCGGCGGTGGCGGCATGAAGCCGAAGGACAACTACGCACGCCGCGTCGAGGTCACCGCGAACTCCCGCGCGAAGGTCGAGATCGATGCCACGCCCGGCCCGATCACGCTGACCGTCGACGTGCGCGATGCCGCTGGCAAGCCAACGATGGCGATGGTGCTGGTGATCCAGGCCGCGCTCGACGCGCACTCGCTCGACGAGCTCCGCGAGAGTGTGCCGGCCAGCGACGACGTGATCCCGTTCTACATCCGCGGCACGATGGGCGGCCCCGCCGAGATCCAGGGCGCGCGGCCCGGTACCCACACGGTGTGCGCGGCGGCGTTCGTCCCCGGCAAGGATCCGAGCAGCGCCGCGGTGACCTGTACGCGCGTCGAGCTCTCGGCCAACCGCACGGTGTCCGTCAAGCTCCCGAAATAGGGACGGTGTAAACTTTGTCAACGTTGCAAAGCGAGGTGGACAAGGTTTACACCGTCCCCATGCTCCTCTACCTCAAGAAGACGTGAACGAGCTGTCGTGACGCGAGGAGTTCCTTGCGCAGCAGTGGGATCGAGCTCGAGGAGATCGACTACGGCAAGACCGGGCTGACCGAAGCCACCGTGAAGTCGATCGTGCGGAAAGCGGGCGGTGTGGCGGCCGTGCTCAACACCCGGCACGCCACCGCGAAGGCCAACGGTTGGGCCACCAAGCCACCATCGGCCGACGCGTTCGCGAAGGCGGTGGTCAAGGAGGTCAACCTCCTGCGCCGGCCGATCCTGATCGACGGCGACAAGGTGATCGTCGGCTTCGATCGGCCCGCCTACGGCAAGCTCGCGCCGACCAAGAAATAGCTGACATCCACCTGTCAGGCTTTCGGACACGAGCGGAGGCGAGACCCGGTCTCTCGGGAAATCGCGCGTGCACCGATGTCCATCGGCGCTCGCGCGACGGGCGCGACGAGCTACTGTCACCTCGTGCTCGCCGGCGAGGTCCTCGATCGCATCCCGACCGAGCCGGGCGTCTATCTATTCAAGGACGCGCGGGGGGCGGTGATCTACGTCGGCAAGGCGAAGAACCTGCGATCCCGCGTGCGCCAGTACTTCCGGCCGGGCGGCGACGAGCGATTCTTCGTCGCGGCGGGCTTCCTCGGCAAGGCGGTGAACGACGTCGAGACCATCGTGGTGTCGTCGTCGAAGGAGGCACTCCTCCTCGAGAACCACCTGATCAAGAAGCACCAGCCCAAGTTCAACGTCAAGCTGCGCGACGACAAGCAGTATCTCGTACTGCGACTGGTCGACCCGATCGCCCCGGAACCCGACACGCCGAAGCGCGCCCTGTTTCCGCGCGTCGAGGTCGTGCGCAACATCCGCGACGACCGCGCGAGTTACTTCGGGCCGTACCACTCCGCGACCGGCGCACGCGAGACGTTGCGGATCCTCAACCGTCACTTCCAGCTGCGCACCTGCACCGATCACGTGCTCGAGACCCGCGGCCGGCCGTGTCTGCAGTACCAGATCAAGCGATGCTCGGGCCCGTGCGCGCTCGACGTCCCACCCGAGCAGTACGCCGAGCAGGTGCAGGACGTGAAGATGTTCCTCGGCGGCCGTAACGCCGAGCTCGTGCAGCGGCTGCGCGCCCGCATGACCGCACGCGCCGACGCGGAGGACTTCGAGGCCGCAGCGGTACTCCGCGATTCGCTGGCGACCGTCGAGCGCACGCTCGCCAAGCAGCACGTCGTGCAGGACGACTTCGTCGACCAGGACGTGTGGGGGCTGTATCGCGAGGCCGATCGCGTGGAGGTCGTGGTGCTGTTCGTGCGTGCGGGCAAGATGGTCGGGCGGCGCGCGTTCCACCAGCGCGATCAGGAGCTCCCCGATGCCACGGTGGTCGCCGAGCACCTCCAGCAGTACTACGCGACCGGCACGTTCATCCCCGACGAGGTCGTGGTCGGCGTGGTGCTCGAGGACGCGGAGCCGCTGAGCGACTGGCTCGGCTCGGCGCGCGGCAAGAAGGTCAAGATCGTCGAGCCGCGGCGCGGTGTGCGCGCCAAGCTGGTCGAGCTCGCCGATCGCAACGCCCAGGCCTCCGCGGCCTCGCGCCGCCCCAACGCGGAGGCCGACGAGCTGCTCGCCAAGGTCGCCCGGCGCCTCGATCTGCCGCGCCCACCGCGCCGCATCGAGTGCTTCGACATCGCCCACATCCAGGGCACCGACACGGTCGCCGCGATGGTGACGTTCATCGACGGTGTGCCGTCGCGCGGCCTGTATCGCAAGTTCAAGGTCCGCGAGGCCGGCAACGACGACTTCGCGTCGATGTACGAGGTGCTGACCCGCCGGTTCCGCCGCGTGGCCAACCCTTCGAACGACCCGGCATGGGAGTCGCCCGACCTGCTCGTGATCGACGGCGGCAAGGGCCAGCTCGCGATGGCGGTCGCCGCGCTGACCGATCTCGGCGTCAGGCTCGGCGGCGACGGCATCGAGGTCATCGGGCTCGCCAAGGAGCGCGAGCTCGAGGCCGGCAGCGCGCCCGACCGGATCTTCCGCCGTAACGTCAAGGACTCGATCGCGCTGCGGCCGAACTCGCCCGAGCTCTACGTGCTCGCACGGATCCGCGACGAGGCCCACCGGTTCGCGAACACGTTCCACCAGGCGCGCCGCGCCAAGCACACGCTTGCGCAGCGAGCTCGACGGCATCCCCGGGATCGGTGCGACTCGCCGCCAGCGCCTGCTCAAGCAGTTCGGCAGCGTGCGCGCGGTGCGACTCGCCGGCGTCGACGACCTAGCGCGTGCGCCGGGCATGAACCGCAAGGCGGCGGAGGCGATTGTCGCCTACTTCGCCGAGCGTGCCGAGATCGAGGGCACCGCGACGGCGGCCGACTATCCGAACGCCGCCACGATCAGCGGCGAGATCTCCCTTGGCGAAGCGCTCTCGATGAACGCACCAGCTGACGTCGACGACGAGCGCGACGAGCTGACCGCGCCGTCGGCCGACTCCGAGGTCGACGCCAACGTCGAGGGCCGAACCGGCGACGCCGACGTCGACGCCGAGCTCGACGTCGATCCCGATCCCGATCCCGACATCTGACGGCGACTACGTTCGAGTCCGCGCCCGGATACGATTCGACCGCCCTGCGCCGCACCCGGGTGGCGTGCGCGTGGATCAACTCGTGCTGGTCGAGGCTCCCGTCCACGGTCTCCCAGAAGTCGTCGAGCTCGACCTCCAGAGGACCGAGCGCCTGGGACAGCGCGAGCACGACCGGGACCACCGTCAGGTAGCTGCGCTGGTGCGAGAGCTCGATGTCCTCGGGAGTCGCGTGCGACGGATCGCGAGTGCGTACGCGCACGACGTACTCGGTGGGCGACGGTGGTTGCGTCCGCACGTCGAACCCGCCGACGACCGGCTCGACGCGCAGGGCTGCCGCACGCGCGGCTTCGATCAGGTCGTCGAGCGTCGCGTGGGCGTCGCTCCCGGTCGCTCGCAACGCGGCCCGCTCGAACCGGCGCTCGCGGACGGCGCGCTTCAGCTCAAACGCCCGAAACACGCGCCAGCCGACGACGCCGACGACCACACCGATCGCGAACCACCACAGCGTGATCACGACTCGAGCCCCATCTCGGCGAATGCCGCCCGGGAATCCTCGACGTTGCGCAACACGCCCTGCGCCAGTTTCTCGATCCGCTCTTCGCGTTGCGCACGCAGCGCCTCGACGGTGGTCGTGCCGTCGACGACAAACCGACCGAAGTTCGCCTCGGTCACGATCATCGGTCCGAACGGCTCGAGCAGCGCGTGCGCGAGCTCGAAGACCAGCGTCTCGCTGGCGGTGTCGATGACCTCGAGCGATCGCAGCGTGACGCGGCCGGGCTCCGTCGCGATCACCGTCAGTCGGTGGCCCTCTGCATCGTTTAGCTCGAATCGATCCTGCGCCTCGGTCGGGCGTAGACCGGCAGCGCGCACGGCCTCGACGACCTCCGCCCAGGTCCGGATCACCTCGTGCTCGCGATCGCGATAGCCCGCATGGTCGGCGGCATGCCGTAGCGACGACCAGGTCTGGTTCGACGACTTCGATCTCGGCTTGAAGATCAGGCTCGCGAACACGCCTGCCACCACCCCGAACGCGAACCCCTCGATGCCGAGGATCACTGACTCCATGGAGAGGAGTATTGCCTCTCGCGCGCGACTATGGCGCGAGATTCTCAGGCCGCGGCGACCAGGACTTCGCGTTTGTTCGTGTGGTCCGGAGGGCTGACCACGCCCTGCTTCTCCATCTCCTCGACCAAGCGCGCGGCGCGGTTGTAGCCGATCCGGAGCTGGCGCTGGACCCACGAGATCGACGCGTTGCGCGTCGTCGTCACGATGTAGACCGCCTTGTCGTACATGTCGTCGTCGGACTTTCCGGACGGCATCCCGCTCCCGTCACCGCTGCCATCGTCTTCGCGCGGCTTGAGGATGTCGAGGTTGTAGACCGGGCGCCCCTGCGTCTTGAGGAACTCGACGACGCGATGGATCTCCTCCTCGTCGACGTAGCACCCGTGCAAGCGCACCGGCGACGCACCGCGATCGGAGAACAGCATGTCGCCCGCACCGAGCAGTGCCTCGGCACCGGTCTGATCGAGGATCGTGCGCGAGTCGATCTTCGACGCCACCGAGAACGCGATCCGCGACGGGAAGTTCGCCTTGATCAGCCCGGTGATGACGTCGACCGACGGGCGCTGGGTCGCGAGGATCAGGTGGATGCCGGCGGCGCGTGCCTTCTGCGCGATCCGGGCGACGCTCATCTCGACGTCCTTCGGCGCCTGCATCATCAGGTCGGCGAACTCGTCGATCACCACGACGATGAACGGCAGCCGGTGCGGCGGCGCGGTCACGATCTTCTCCCGCGCGTCGGCCTCCTCGGGAGAATCGGCGGCGGTCGCCTTGTTGACGTCGTCCTCGAGCGCGCGCTGCGCGGCCTCGGCGGCGGCGCGCAGCTTCTCGGCCTCGAGCTTCGCGAGCTGCTTGCCGACCTTGTCGTTGTAGGTCGAGATGTCGCGCACGCCCATCTGCGCGAGCAGGTCGTAGCGACGCTCCATCTCCTCGACCGCCCACCGCAGCGCGAGGTTGGCCTTCTTGGGATCGGTGACCACGGGCAACAGCAGGTGCGGGACGCCCTCGTAGATCGACAGCTCCAGCATCTTGGGATCGACCATGATCATGCGGACGTCCTCGGGGCTGCAGTGATAGAGCAGGCTCGAGATCATCGCGTTGACCGCGACCGACTTACCGGAGCCGGTGGTGCCGGCGACCAGGAGGTGAGGCATGCGCGCGAGATCGACGACCGACGGGCCGCCCTCGATGTCCTTGCCGAGCGCGAGCGGCAGCTTCGAGCGGCCCTTGCGGAACGTGTCGTCGGCGAGGATCTCCTTGAGGAACACCTTCTCGCGCGTGCGGTTCGGCACCTCGATGCCGACCGCGGCCTTGCCGGGAATCGGCGCGACGATGCGCACGCGCAACGCCTCGAGCGCGAGCGCGAGGTCGTCCGACAGGTTGACGATCTTGTTGACGCGCACGCCCGGTGCCGGAGCGAACTCGTACATCGTGACCACCGGACCGGGACGGATCGCGACGACCTCGCCCTTGACGCCGTAGTTCTCGAGCGTCTGCGTCAGCTTCGCGGACAGCTCGAGCATCGCCGTGCGATCGATCGAGTTCTGCGCGTCGACGTCGTAGTTGAGCAGCTGGATCGACGGCAGCTGGTAGTCGCCCTCTCCGAGCTTGATGAAGGTCTGGCGTTCGGCGTCGACCGCCTTCTCCTTGGCGGCCATCGCCGACTTGTCGACGTTCTTGAATCGCGACTCGACGATCATCGGACCACCGGCGGGATCGGTCGCGGCGGGCGTCGTCGCCGGTGCGGCGGGAGCATCGACCGGCCCCGAATCGTCGTCGGCCGCCCGACCCGATTCCCGTACCGGCGGTGCCACGGTGCCCATGGCGAGCCGCGCACGGCGTGACCTCTTCGCGGGCGGCGGTGCCTCGATCTCGTCGGCTGGCTTCGCCGTCGGGATCGTCGGATCGGCGTCGGGCAGCTCGTCGATCGTGTTCGGCGGACCGAAGCCCATGATCGTGCCGTGCGGCGTCTTCTTCGGCTTCTTCTTGCGCGGCTTCTCGATGATCGGCGGATCGCCGTCGCGCTCCTCGGGCGCGACCTCGAGCACGTCGTCCTCGACGACCGCGATCGCGTCGTCATCTTCGTAGTCGTCGTCGATGTCGTCGCCACTCGGGAGGATGGCGCGGAACACGTCGACCCAGAACCGACAGAATGCGAGGAACCCGCGCTGCAGCGCGTTCCACACCGTCATCGCGACGCGACCGATCGCGCGCAGCACGTCGCGCATGCGCAGCGGGGTCGCGACGACCGCGGCGACCACCAACCCGATACATGCGAGGAGCGCCGTTCCGGCCGTACCGACCACGGCACGCAGCACCTCCGCGGTGTGCTCGCCGATCGCTCCTCCGGGTCCGTGGCCCGCGACGCGATAGTGTGCGGCCGCCAGATGCGCGAGTGCCGCGAGCGAACACACGCCGATCAGCGTCCCGATCACGACGGTCGCCGGCATCACCGGATGGCGTTCGAGGAGCGTGCGGATCGCCGCGACCAGCGCGAGCCCGATCACCACGTAGCCGCACACGCCGGCGAGCCCGTAGAACAACCCGGCGCTGGTCTTGCCGAACGGCCCCATGATCAACTTGCCGGCCTGCAGCGAGATCATCGCGACGAGCAGGAACAGCGACGCTCCCAACCCCACGACTCCGAACACCTCGCGGCGGCGATCGGTCGAGTGACGCCGGGCGCGAGAATCGGCCGATGTACTTTGAATCTTACGATTTCTGGCCATACGACTCCCCGATGTCGCGAGGAGTACCTTATCCTACATCCACCGATATCGGGTCCCAAGTTTTCAGGCCCACCCCACCACGAGCGCACGGCACCCTAATGATATGGGGCGCGTGCGCGACCGCCGCAGATCCGGGTGGCGTGCCGATCCCATCGCCGACCTGAGGGTCCGACTTCGTCGCGAGCAGACCGATCAAGCGCGAGCGTTCTGGAAGCGCTACCTCCAGGGCGCCGGCAAGTTCCACGGCGTGCCGATGGCCAAGGTCCGCTCGTGCGTGCGCACGTGGTGGACCGATCACGGACTCGACACGCATCCCGCGAGTGTCGGTAAGCGCGTCGCGCTCGCGTTGATCGAGCAACCGATGGTCGAGGAGAAGCTCGCCGGCATCCTCCTCCTGCAGGACTTCGGGTCTCATCTGCGAGCGAGCGATCTGCCGGCGTTCGCGAAGCTGTTCGCCAAGGGGCACCTCGCGGAGTGGAACGTCGTCGACTGGTTCATCATGAAGGTGCTGGTCACGCTGCTCGATCGTCCGCACGGACGACGCGAGGTCGCACGCCAGCTCGCGCAGTGGCGCAACGCCGAGACCATCTGGCAACGCCGTGCCGCGTGCCTCGCGTTCGTCAAGCTCGCGCCGCAGGGCGACGCCGCGATCCCCGGCCTCGTCGATCACGTGCTGACGATCTGCGGAACCGTCGTGTGGTCGAACGAACGGCACGACCAGACTGCCGTCGGCGGCGTGCTTCGCGAGCTCTCGCGCGCCGTGCCCGCACGAGTCGAAGCGTTCTTTCACCGCTACGCGCGGTTGATGTCGCGCGAGTGCGCGCGGCACGCGGTCGCCAAGTACCCCGCGACCAAGCGAACCGAATTGCTCGCCCACCACAAGCGCGCGACGACGTTGCGCCGGTCGTAGCCATGACCACGATCGCGCCAGCAGGGATTCGAGTTGCGAGGCCACCGTGGCTACGAGATCATCGCTGCATGCGGGGCTCGGCGCGGACGGCGCTCGTGCTGGTGGGAATCGTCGGGATCGGATGTTTCACTCCGACCTCCCCACTCGGTGTCCCGTGTGGCCCCGGCGACACGTGTCCCACCGGTCAGCTGTGTGCGTCGGCGACCAACACGTGCGAGAGCGACGGCTCCGACGGCACCGTCGACGTCACCGGCGGTGGTGTGTTCTCGGTCGATCTCTCGACGCAGGAAGACTCGCTTCCAGACACCGGATGCGGGCGCAGCGGCGGCCGCGACGCGGAGTTCGAGGTCACGCTCGCCGACCCCGAGGTCTACTACTTCGACACCTTCGCCTCCGACGTCGCCACCACGCTACGCGTGTTCGACAAGCCGTGCGCGATGGTCGGCCGCGACGACATGCCCGTGCTGTGTGCCGAGGATGCCTGTGGAGGATCGCGGTCGCAGGTCGCGCAGTCGCTGTCCGCCGGCACGACGTGCATCGTGGTCGACGCCGACGGCGCCACGTCCGGGTTGCTCTCGCTCGAGGTGATCCCGGGAGGTCGCGACGGACAGCTGCTGGCCGATGGCGACCAGACCGAGACCGGCAACAACTGCGGCGCCGACAACCTCGACGAGCCACAGGATCGCAACTGCGACGGACCCGGGCACGACGGCCGCGACGTCGCGTACTTCTTCACCACGTGTCCCGGCGACCAGCGCCTGCTCGACGCGGCGATCTGTCCCGAGCCATCGTGGGATCCCGTGCTCTACGCACGTCGCATCGAGGACGCGCAGAGTAGCGATCAGATCGGCTGCAACGACGACGCCTGCGGCGCCGGTCCGCGGATCACCGACGTCGACATCTCCGGTGGCGTGTTCTACGCGCTCTACGTCGACGCGTTCGACGCCGGCGAGTGTGGCGACTACTCCGTGGACACCAGCCTGCGCTAGCGAGCTTGCGAGCCCGTTCCGCCCGACGGGAACCTCAGAACACGAACTGGATCCCGGCGTCGAACGTCAGCGACGGCTTGTAGCCATACTCGGCGGTCAGCGATCCGGTGCCGTCATCGGTGCGAACCACGTCGAGGAACCGCGCGCCGAAGCCGCCGGTGAGCGCGACGCGCCGGCTGATCTGCGGTGCGGCGATCCACATGCCGGCGCGCGGCCGGATCAGATCGAGCGCGACGTAGGCGTAGTTGCTGTACGAGCCCGGCGGGCGCAGCGCCATCTCGGACAGCGGCGCCAGCAGATCGACCACCGAGAACTCGAATCCGACGTAGTCACTGATCGCGAACATCGCGGTCGGCCAGTCAGCGCCCACCACCTTGCGACGGCTATCGCCATCGGTGGCCGTGTAGGTGTCGTTGAACGACAAGCGCAACGCGAGCCGCGGCAACACTTCGAACCGGAACCGATCGCCGACGCGCGGCACGCCGCGATGCTCCGCCGACAGCAACAGCTCCTTCGCCGAGGCGCGAAACGCCGAGCGCGCCATCGCCTCGCCGACCTCGTCGTTGGTGTCGAGGAGGTAGGACGCGAGCGACAGGAAGAAGGTCTCGTGCAAGCGGTGCGTCTGCTTGAGCTCGAGGCCGAGTGCGACGCGCACGGTCTCCATCGCGAGCGAGCGATAGTCGGCGCGCATCACCATGCGTAGCCAGTCGCCGATGTCGAGCGTGCCGCCGCCCGCGGCGTCCTTGTCGAGGAACGCGAGGGCCTTCGTGGTCGCCCCGAGGTTGGCCGAGGTCTGATCGAGCGACTGATCGAGCGACTGATCGAGCGACGCGCGCGCGGCGTTGAGGAGCTCGGCGACGTCGAGGTTCTCGAACGAGCTCTTGTCGCCCTTGTCCGACGACCACAGGTACCACCGCGACCGTAGCTCGGTGACCAGGCGTGCCATCCGGTGCGCGGCACGCAGCGCCTTGCGCGCGTCGGGCGACACGGTCTGCCCGGCGTGGAACAGGATCCGTTTGAGCGACGGCGGCACCAGCTCGCGCAGCTCCTGGATCCGCTCTTCGAGCTTGCGGAACTTGAACAGCGGAGAGGTCAGCGAGCCGGATTGAACGCCCACGAGCTTGCCGTTGGTGCCGACCGTGGCGATGAACGTGCGACGCAGCCACTTCACCGTCACGCGTGCGCCGCGTTGGAGGCGCTTGGTCGCGCACGGTCCCCGCGGCTCGGTGCCGAGCGGACACTGCTTGTCCCACGCCACCTCGGCGAAGATCCGCATCGCGACACCGTCGTCGGTCTTGTCGCGCGCGAGCTCTCGGATCGCGGTCTCGAGCTCCCAGTGCTGGATCACCCTGGAGATCTCGTGACCGCTCTCGGCGATCGTGACGTGGGCGGCGAGGATGTGCTCGATCTGCTTGTGGGTGACCGCGAAACAGATCCAGCTGAGCGGGCCGGTCGGCTTGTCGATCGCGCGCTGGATCTCGGTCGGGTCGCTGCAGCGCTTGTCGATCGCCTCGTCGGTGAGGAGCCCGGCGAGATCGGGATTCGCCAGCGCCTCGAGCAGCGGCGTCGGGAGATCTTTCGGCAGGTCCATCCATTGCTTCAGGACGTCGCGCATGCGCGTGCCGGTGTTGTTGCCCTGGAGCTCGTAGAGGACGATCGCGGCGAGCGCGTCGACCAGGTGCTGGCGAACCTCGCCGCGACCCTGTAACGCGGACAGCACCGCGAGCCCGATCGGACACGCGATCCGGCGGTCCGGAGTGGGTTTCGAGCGCCGGCACTCGACCTCGAGCAACGGGCGCTTCTGGTGCTGGATCGCCTCGAGCAGCCGCTTGCAGCCCTCGGGGTTGAATCGAGCGCCCGCCTTGGCGCAGTTGAAGAAGCTACGGGCGCTACCGATGATGTCGCCGTCACCTCCACCCGTCGACAGGTGCCAGTACACGAAGTCGGCGATCGCGATGGTGATGTCGTCCTTGAGGACGCGATGGAGGCTGCCCCAGTACGCCGAGCCCAGGCGCTCGAGCGTGTTGTGCATGTAAAACGCCAGGATCGAGTTCTTGTCCTCGATCGTGTTCACAACGCTCTGCGTCACCTCGGTCTTGATCAGATCCTCGATGACGTCGCGAACGTCGCCATACAGTGTCCCTGCCAGATCGGCCCGCGCGGGCCGCGCGTGGAAGCTCACGGAACACGCGATCACCAGCGCGAGCAGCCATCTCATCGAGGCGCGATGGTAGCCCGTCGTTGCACGTCACACGACCCGGCGTGATCGGTTAGGGTCGCCGCATGGCGAATCGATCCCACCTTTACACGTGCGACGAGCAGCCGGGCGATTCGGGTTTCCACGCCCGCGGGCTCAGCGAGTACAACTGGGATATCCCGATCGTTCACAAGCTGCTGGCGTCCGGGAATCCGCGGATCGTCCGGTCGGCGATCTGGGAACACGACATCGGCATCCTCGCCGACCGCGACGGCGCGTTCGAGCGCGCACTCGCGTTCTTCGACAAGCTCGGCGAGGGCGAGCTCCCCAACCGCGACGTGTTCGATCAGGAGCTCACCCAGATGCGCGAGTTCCTGTCGTCGACGCCACCGAGCAAGTACATCCTGCTCGAAGCAGGCGAGATCCTCGACATGATGGACGGCGATCTCCCGACGCTGGTCGCGAACCTCCACGCCGAGATCCCGCAGGTCGCGTCGCGCGTCGATCGCGCGATCGCCGGCGAGGAAGACGCGTGGCTCGCCGAGCTGCGCTCGGATTGGGAGGAGCAAGCGCGTCCCGGCTACTGGAGCGAGGTCCTGTACTACTCGTTCAAGAACCCCGACGACGCCGAGGCTCCCGCCGCCGGGGCTCCCGCCGCGACACCGGCAGCGGCCGCGCCCGAACCCGTCGATGCGGGATGGGCCGACGATGCCGGCGTGTCGACGGCCGTCGATGCACCCGCGTACGACGATGGCAACGTGGCCGCCGCGGCCGTCGAGTCCGACGCCGCGTTCGCGATCGGCGCTTCGAGTGCCCCGGCGTACGAGGAGCGCGCGACCGGAAACAACGGTGCGAGCACCGTGGTCGAGGTCGTCACCACGGTCACGTACGACGATGCCGACGACGTCGTCGAGGAGAACGAGGTCGTCGCGGTCATCGACGTCGATGCGGGGGGCGAGATCCCCGTCCCCTACGACGCCGCCGAGCCCGCGCCCGTCAAGGCCAAGGCCAAAGCCAAGGCCAAGCCCAAAGCCAAGGCCAAGCCCAAGGCCAAGGCCCAAGCCAAGGCGGTCAAGGCCAAGCCCAAGGCGGCCAAGAGTGCCAAGGCCAAACCCAAGGCGAAGGCCAAGGCCAAGCCCAAGATGAAGGCGAAGGCCAAGGCCAAGCCCAAGATGAAGGCCAAGGCCAAGGCCAAGCCCAAGATGAAGGCGAAGGCCAAGGCCAAGCCCAAGAAGGCGGCCCCGAAGAAGACCAAGGCCAAGGCGAAAGCCAAGCCCAAGGCCAAGGCCAAAGCCAAGGCGAAAGCCAAGCCCAAGGCCAAGGCCAAGGCGAAAGCCAAGGCGCCCAAGAAGTCGGGCGCCAAGAAGGCCAAGAAGCGCAGGTAGCCCGCTCGGGACCGAGCGCGATCCGCGACGTCGAGCTATTCGCGACCGACGGGGATCAGAAACGGCGCGTCGGCCTTGAACACCTTGCGGCCGAGCTTCGGAAACTCGATCTCGAGCTTTCCGTCGCGGCGCTTCACGATCTTGCCGCGACCCCACTCCGGTTTGTTGGCGTGCTCGACGTGCGTCGTGTCGGCATCGAGCACGACCGCCCCCGACGGACACACCAGCTCGGTGCACGTCTCGGTGAGGACCGCGCGCACCGGTAACGGGATCGGGACGCCGGTGATCTCGAGGCGCGCGAGTTTGCGACCAGCGAGTCGCGCGCGTAACGCGACGGCATCCTCCATCGACAGCGGGACCGGCGTATCGATCCCGTTCGACGCCGATTCTCCGAGCTCGATCCGATCGATGACCTCGACCCAGGGCGTGCGCGCCAGCGCTGCCAGCGGTTCGGTGTTGCGCGCCCACTCGCGGATCGCGATCTCGCGTACCGCGGGTAGCTGCGCGGGATCGAGGATCGCCAGGTTGTCGCCGTAGTGCTCTCCGTGCACGGCGATGCGCGTCAGCCGCGGATGCGAGATCGCCTCGGCACGACGCGACAGCAGTGCGAGTGACTCGAGGCGTGGCAGCGCGGCCACCAGGGCGGCGAGTGCGCCGGTGCCCTGCGGGTTGCCGCCGATCTCGAGCTTGCGCAGCGACTTCGGCGCCAGCTTCGCGAGCTGCGCGAGCACCGCGGTGTCGTCGGTGCGAAGCGGCATCTCGACCCGCAGCTCGACGAGCAGCCGGATGCTCGGGTGCGACCACAACCCGGCGAGCTCGAGCAGGCGCCCTCCCGACTTGGGACCGAGCTCGAGGCGGCGCACGAACCCGAGCCCCCACACCGAGCGATCGCCGCTATCGAGCCGCGGCGACAGCTCGGCCAGCAGATCGTCGCGGCGCTGGATCATCGCGGGTGTCGTCGAGGTCTCGCGTCGGGTGGGCCGCGAGCGCGCTCCGCGCACACCCGCGATCTCCGGACCGCGTTCGCGCTTGAGCTCGCGGGTCGCGAGCTGGATCGCGATCAGCTCGCCTCGCGGATCGCCGAGCGACTGGAACAGATCGCCCGCCACCGCGAGCAGATCGAGATCGTCGGGTGCGTCGGCGAGCTGCGCCAGCATCGGTTCGAGGTCGGGATCGGTCTCGAGCTCGGCATCGGCACCCATCCGCGCGGTCGCCGCCGCGACCCGGGCCTGGCGCTCGGCCTCGAGCGACGCGTCGACGTCGCGGCGGAGCTGGACCGGGTCGTCGATCAGAGATGCGTCGTGGGGTGCGTCGAGCGCCGACTTCACCACCGTCGGGTGCTTGGCCACCGCACACGCGAGGTGGTGGTAGCGGCGGATCGCCTCGCGACCTTCGCTCCGTCCCACGAAGCGATCGCCGCCGCGGTAGTAGCTCTCGAACCGCTGCGGACCGATCCGCGAGTCCTGATAGAGCTCGCCGACGCGCACCTCGCCCTTCGCGATGTTCTCGCCGCACGTCACGCACGTCGATCGCCCGGACTTCGCCGCCTCGATCGTGTGGTTCATCCGTCGAACCGCCGGCCGTCGATCGCCACCCGGCCGCGCAACCGGTACAGACACTCCCTCGCGCGCGTGATCGCCCGGCTCGCGGTCTCGTCGCCCTCGACCTCCGGTTTCGGGCGGCGCTCGAGCTGATCGATCGCGACGCCGACGCTATCGACACACACCATCGTCCGACACGCGCACGCGCGTCCGTGGAGCTCGGCGGCCAGCACGCGCCAGCCGGAGAGGTCGAACGCGAGCGGCGCGGTGACCGGCGGCGCGACCGGCGTGTCGGCATCGTAGTCGAACGACCACGCCGGATCGTCGAGCCGCGGCGGGCAGTACCGACCCTCCGTCTCGCAGGACTCCAGCGTGGCGATGAACCGGCGCTCGACGCCGAGATCCGCACGCGCGACCCGGAGCTGATCCGCCGAACCGTGCGCCTCGAGACGAGCGACGTGCTGGCGCTGGCTGACCTCCGCGGCACGCTCCGTGATCAATGCCTTCTCGAGCTCCGAGCGCCCGTACTCGGGCGTGTAATCGTCGGCGTCGGCAAGGGACGCGTGGCGGATCGGGTCGGAGGGCATCCGGCCCTTGGGCGCGGCAGGACCACTGCACGCGACGCATGCGAGCGCCAGGAATGATGCGGCCCCGAGGATTGGTTTCACCCCGATACAGTAACCAACGGTTCCTCGTGCTACCACCTGGCGAGAGCGAAGCTAATTCGACCACTTCGCCCGGATGAATCGCAAGCCACGCAGGTGCGTCGGTAACAGTACGGAGACTCTGACATGTTCGACTTCCTCGGAATCCTCACGCGCGCGGTGCTCGGGCTCACGCCGATTCCGCATGCGGCGCCCCTGCACGCACCCGAGCCCGTACCGGCATCGACGCCCGCCCCCGTGCACGCCCCGGTATCGGTCCCCGTGGAGCACCTCGCCACGCCCGCGATCCCGCTGGCCGCCGCACCCGCGGCCTCGCCGATGTCGGCGAGCCAGATTGTCGACAACGTCCAGAAGTTCTACGCCAACATCAAGCAGGTCACCGCGGGGTTCCGGCAGACCGTCACCAACCAGACGTTCGGCAGCAAGAAGACCAGCGGCGGCATGGTCTGGATCATGAAGCCCGGCAAGATGCGCTGGGACTACCGCGAGAAGAAGCGCAACAAGGTCGAGGTCAAGAAGAGCTTCATCTCGAACGGCACCAACCTCTATGTCGTCGAGCACGACAACATGCAGGTGGTGAAGAAGAACCTCAAGCACGACCTGATGCCCGTCGCGGTGTCGTTCCTCTACGGCAAGGGTGATCTCAAGACGGAGTTCAACGCCGCGATCGATCGCTCGGGCAAGTTCGGCGACAAGCGCGACCTCGTGCTCAAGCTGACGCCGAAGAAGCCCTCGGCTCAGTACAAGAACCTGTACCTCGTGGTCAGCAAGACCGACTTCCATGTCACGCAGTCGGTCATCATCGACTCGTCGAACAACAGCAACCACTTCCAGTTCTACGCGCCCGACTTCAAGAAGCCCGTGAAGGCGGACTGGTTCGAGTTCGACGAGAAGAAGCTCAAGAACTACCGGATCGTCGACGCCGATCGCGCGGCGAGCACCAGCGCCAAAAAGCACTGAGCGCACGGTGTTCGCCTGCAAGATCATCGACGCCGATCGCGTGACGCCCGAGAAGCCCTGAACGAGGGGCCGGCTCGGGCTCGCTGGGTTTGATACGTTCGGGGCGTGGAGCCGAAGCACGTCGAGGCGAACGGCCTGTCGTTCGCGTATCTGGAGCAGGGATCGGGGCCGCTCGTTCTCCTGGTCCACGGGTTTCCCGATACCGCCTACACCTGGGATCGCGTGATGCCCGCGCTCGCCGAGGCCGGCTACCGCGCGGTCGCACCGTTCACGCGCGGCTATCACCCGACCGCGATCCCGAGTGACGGCGCGTACGACTCCGACACGCTCGGCAAGGATCTACTCGCGCTGATCGAGGTGCTCGGCGGCCCGGCGGTCGTGATCGGTCACGACTGGGGCGCCAGCGCCGCGTACTCGGCGGCCGCGCTCGACCCCGAGCGGATCCGCCTACTCGTCACGCTCGCGATCCCGCACCCCGGCGCGATCAAGCCGTCGCCGAAGCTACTGTGGACGCTGCGCCACTTCGCGACCCTGCGTCGCAAGCACGCGGCGGCGCGCCTGTTGCGCGACGACGGTGCCTATCTCGACGAGCTCTACCGGCGGTGGTCACCCGCGTGGAAGGACATCCCGGCCAGCGAGACCGCGCACGTCAAGGAGGCGTTCGGTCACCCCGGCTGTGCCGACGCCGCGTGCTCGTACTACCGCGCGATCGGGTTGCGGCTGCCGCCGTCGCACAAGGTCCCGATCACCGTACCGACGGTCGCGTTCGCCGGCACCGACGACAACATCGCGCCGCGGCTCTACGAGAAGGCGCGCGGAAAGTTCACGTCGTCGTACGAGGTCCTGCAGGTACCGGGCGGGCACTTCATGCATCGCGAGCACCCCGAGGCGTTCATCACCGAGCTGGTGCGCGTGCTCGCCGACGCCGATCGAAATCGCGTCGCCGGCTGACCTCCGACCTGGGAGATCGCGGGGTTGGACGATCGGCGTTGACCGGTTCGGCAGATTGGTTTAGTCACTTAACCACATGCTCGACACCCTCCCCACCCGTCGATCCGCCACCGTGCAGGCCGAGCAGGCGCTACGCGCGGCGATCGTCGGTGGCGAGCTCGCGCCGGGTGATCGGTTACCGCCGGAGCGCACGCTCGCCGCTCGCCTCGGGGTCAGTCGGCTGACGTTGCGCGCCGCACTCGCGACGCTGTCGGCCGCAGGCCTGATCACGGTGCGCCACGGCAGCGGCTACACGGTGTGCGATCTGCGCGAGACCGGCGGCACCGACCTGTTGCCCGGGCTGATCGAGCAGTCGGTGTCGGGCACCGGCCGCGCTGCCGCCGCGAGCGCCATCGCCGACGTGCTGCGCTTGCGTCGCCACCTCGCGGCCGCCGTGCTCGAGGCGATCGCCGAGCGTCCACCGACCGCCGCGGCCAAGCGCGCGATCCACCGCGCGATCGACGAGTTCGCGACCGCCGCGAGCAACCTCGAGTCGGCGGGTCGAGAGCCGAGAGCACAGGCTGTGGCACTAGGCGCGATCGCCGATGCGGATCTCGGCGTCGTCCGCGCGCTACTCGACGCCACGAACAGCACGATCCTCCGCGTGTGTCTCAACCCGATCGTCGCCGTGCTGCGCGATCACGGCACGCTGCGAGAGGCGATCTATCGCGAGCCCGCCGGCAACCTGGCCGGCTGGCGCGCGCTCGGCGTGTGGATCGAGCAGCCGACGGCGAGCGCCATCCCGGCACTGCTCGACGTGCTCGCCGCGCGCGATCGCGCCACGGTCGATCATCTGCGCGGTTCCGGTGGAAGGCCCCGCGCACCCGGCTCGCGTCGACGAGGTTCCCGATGACCACGATGACCAACCCCCCCACGAACACGCCCTGGTACGTCCACGCGATCCTCGTCCAGCCCGCGAAGATCCGCGCCAACCTCGAGCGCGTGTGCGCGACGTTCGACCTGCCACGTCCGAACGACTGGCAGCTCTGCCTCGGCGTGCTCCGGCTGTGGCACCGCCTGGCGTTTCGTACCGACACCGTCGGTACCAGCCGCGCCGGGGCGGTCCGGCGCACCTGGCGTGCGCGGGCGATGGCGTGGCGCGCGTTGCGGCTGCCGTGCTTACTCGTCGAGGGAGCGGTCGTGCCGCTCGACTTCACCGGACTGCGCAGCTCGCCCGAGCGCCTGATCCGTCACCTGCTGGGCGCCCACCACGACCACAACCAGTTCGTCTACGACTTCGAGGTGCTGGCCGGCCACGGCGCCCTCGAGCACGCACGCCGCGCGGCTCGCGAGGTGGTCGAGTGCGACGACGCGCGATCGCGCTGGCTCCGCGATCTCAGCCGTGTTCGTCGGCTATCACGAGTCGCTGCTCGCGGCGCTCGATCGCGCGATCGCGCTCGGAGTCGAGACCACGATGTCCGACGAGGAGTCGCGCGATCCAGACATCTCGCTGCGGGCCTACCTGTCGTGGTGCGCCGAGCAGCCGGCGACTCCCTCGGCCACGCTCGCCGCATGGCGCGCCGGCTCGTTCCGGTTCGACTCTCCACTCTTCGAGCTCCCTCCCGCATCGCACGCGACACCCGAAGCCGAGCCCGCACCCGCGCCCGCACGAGGAGCGATCCGATGACCACCACGAGCGCCGACCCATCCTCGCATCCCGCACCGTGGACCCCCGCGCGCGCGCGACGGCTGTCGCGTACCGCGCTCGCCGACGTGTTCGCTTCCGGCCGCGCGTTCGATCCTTCGCTCGTCGCGGGCTGGGTCTATCGAGGCACCAGCCTCGGGCTCCCCAATTGGCTCGAGCGGCTGACGTGGATCAAGTTCGCGAAGGCGTTCGAGCGCGACGGCGATCGCATCCGCGGATGGAACATCCGCATCGAGCAGGACGACCTCGATCGACCGTGGCGTCCGAAACGCCGGCGCGGCCGCCCGATCACGTTCGGACCGTTCGTCGTCGTCGAGCGCGAGGGCGTGGTCCTCGACTACGGCCTCGGCAAAGGAGCGATGCGCGCGCTGCGCGATCCGGTGGTGGCGCTCGATCCGCGCGCCGACGTGTTGCTCGGTCGATCGCTCCTCGCGTTCGGTCCGGCGACGCTGCCGACGCCCTCGTATTTCCTGCTCGAACGCGACGCTCACCTCGACGAGCTCGCCTAGCTCAGAGCTCGCGAGCCCGCTCCTAGCGACGACGCCGACGACGCCACGGGCGAACGCGCCGGCGCTTCGCCGGCGTGACGTGGCGAGCTGGCGCGGCGGTCGGTGCATCCGATCCACTGGCCGAGCCCGAAGCCGAACCCGAGCCCGAGTCGGATCCCGAATCCGAACCTTCGTCGTTCGATGCGGCGTCCTTCGATGCGGCGTCGTTCGATGCGGCGTCCTTCGATGCGGCGTCCTTCGATGCGGCGTCCTTCGACGCGGCCGAACCGTCCGCAGATCCATTCGTGGAGCTCGCCGAGCCCACCGAGCCCGAGCCTGATGTCACCTTGCCGCTCGGCGTCTTGCTGGGGAGCGGTGGTTTGTCGGTGGCGGGAGCCGACTCGGTCGCCGCATCGGGCGCGACCTCGTCCTCGCTGTCGTTGTTACCGACGAGCAGCAGCACCAACACGATCGCGATCACCGCGACCACGACCGCGATGCCCGCGAACAGCAGCCAGCGTCGGTTCGGCACCAGGTCGACGTCGAGATCGACGCCGGCCAGCGGCGTGGCGGTACCGTGGCCGCCCTTTACGACCGGATACTCCAGCCGCGGTTTGACGCCGCCGAGTAACGACGGATCGAGTGGCTCGCTTCCCGTCGGTGCACGCACCGGCGGTGGCCGGGGTGCCGGCGTCTGGCCGGGAGGCCACGCGCCCTGTTGCGGTGGCCAGTTGGCGTCCGGCTGACCCGGTTGACCCGGTTGACCCGGTTGAGGCCACGGCGTGTTTCCCGGCGGCATCGGGCCTTGCCCGGCGGGATGGAACGTCGGCTGTCCCGGCTGCTGGAACGCCGGGTGTCCCGGCATCGGCTGCCCCGGTTGTCCCGGCATCGGCTGCCCCGGCTGCTGAAACGCCGGGTGCCCCGGCATCGGCTGCCCCGGTTGTCCCGGCTGCTGGAACGCCGGCCCCGGCATCGGCTGCCCCGGTTGTCCCGGCATCGGCGCCCCCGGGTGGCCCGGCATCGGCTGCCCCGGTTGCTGAAACGGTGGGTATCCCGGCGGTGGCTGGCCCGGCTGACCCGGCGGCTGCCCCGGCCCCGACATCGGCGCACCCTGGAACCCCGGCGGCGGTTGCCCCGGCGGTCCCTGTCCCGGCATCTGCGGCGGCCAGTTCGCCGGAGGAGCCGAGCCCCGCGGCATCTCCGGCGTCGCTCCCTCCGGTGCGTTCTGCTCCGGCCACGCGTTCGGCCACGGTTGTGGATTCGGTAGATCCCAGACCTCGGCACCGGGCATCGGCGCATCGGCGAGCGGCGTGACCGCACTCGCCGCGTCGGGCCGCCACTGCGCCGCCGGATGGGCGACCGCCGTGGGCGGGGTGACCGCACTCGGCGCGTCGGGTGCCCAGTTGGCAGCGGGACCAGCGGGCTTGGGCGATGGAAGATCCTCGTCGGGCGACCACCCACCATCGACGGCGTGGGGGGAGGCCGCCGGCTGCTGCACCGTGGGAGCGTGGGGAAGCGGTGGCTCGGTCGCCGCCATCGCATCGGTGATCGATGGCGACTGCATGCGGCTCTCCGGCGAGGCGACGGCGGTCTTCTCGAATCCCGACGGGGCATCGTTGAAGGCCTCCCCCGCCACCTGGGTCTCGGCGGCCTCGGCAAACGCCTGCTTGACCAACTCGGGGGGTGCGTTGACCGTCGGAGCTTCGTCCTGAAACGCCGGCGACGAGATGCTGGTCGCCGCCGCGTCGAACGGCTCCTTGATCGGCGCCATCCGCAAGCGCGTCGCGAGATCGTCGTCGAAGGCGTCCCCGGGCGGCGGCGCGTCGGGCACGGGCTCCGACTCGGCCGGGACGGTCGGCGTGTCGGGGATCGTGGCCGCGCCCGAGGCGGGCGGTAGCTTGGGAGCCTTCGGCTTCGCGATCGACGGCAACGGCGCGCTCGACTTGGCGATCGACGGCAGCGGTGCGCTCGGCTTCGCGATCGACGGCAGCGGTGCGCTCGGCTTGGGCGCGCGCGCGATGTTCGACGCGGCGATCTCGTCCATCGTCGGCGGCGGACCGAAGTCGGTCGCGTCGTCCTCGTAGTCGTCGTCCTGATGGATCGAGCCCGCACGCGGCGCGAGCTCCTCGGGCGAGGGCTTGGCGAACTCCGCGTCGTCGACCTCGACCTCGTCCTCGACGCCGTCGAGCTCGTCGTCGGGATCGAACTCGGGCTCGTCGCCCGGATCCTCGAGCGAGAGCTCGCTCTCGCTGATCGGCGACGACAGGTCCTGGCTGTGGGAAGCCAGGTACTCGTTGGCCGTCACGCCAGTACGCTCGGCCGCGCGCAGCGCCTCGAGCTCGTGCGCGAACAGCGTCTGCATGAAGTTGCCGACCACGATCGAGGACTGCTCGAGCCGTTCCTCGCGCACCAGCTCGTCGAGATCGTGCTGTAGCTCCTGCGCCGTCTGGTAGCGATCGTCGGGAGACTTCTCGAGCGCGCGGTGAACGATCCGATCGAGCTCGGGCGGACAATCGGGACGGTGATCGAGCAACGACGGCGGTGTCGTGTTGATGATCGCCTGGATCGTCGCGAGGTCGTTCTCGCTCTTGAACAGGCGGCGCATCGTGACCATCTCCCACAGCACGACGCCGAGCGAGAAGATGTCACTGCGGCGATCGATCGACGCGCCACGCGCCTGCTCGGGTGACATGTACCCGACCTTGCCCTTGAGCGCGCCGGTTCGCGTTCGCACGCTGCTGGTCGAAGCCTTCGCGACGCCGAAGTCGGCGAGCTTGATCGCGCCGTCGTACGACACCAGGATGTTCGAAGGCGAGACGTCGCGGTGGACGATGTTGCGCAGCGTGCCGTCCGGATGACGGCGCTCGTGGGCGTGGTGAAGTGCGCTGGCGACGTTGCGCGCGATCTGCACGGACACCGGGATCGGAAGGTCGTGCCGCGTGCGCGATCCGTACTTGAGGATGGTTCGTGCGTCCTGACCGTGGACGTACTCCATCGTGAAGAAGTAGTGACCGTCGACTCGCCCCATGTCGTAGACGTGAACGATGTGGGGGTGGTCGAAGCTGGCGGCGAGCTTGGCTTCGTCCAGAAACAGCTGCACGAACCGTGGGTTCTCGGAGTAGCGCGGCAGGATCTTCTTGAGGACGACCAGCTTTTCGAACCCCTCCGGACCCACGCTGCGCGCGAGAAACAGCTCCGCCATTCCTCCCTTCGCGAGCTTGCGCACGATCTCGTACGAACCGAGCCGGGTCAACTCGGGGCTGGGGTCGGCCTTGGACACCTCTCCAAATCATACACGTGACCTCGCCAAACCACCGAATTCCGACCCATGAGGTAAGGTCCCTGCCATGTTGGCACCGCACCCGAGCTTCCAGCCGCGCGGCCCCGTGGTCCTCGTCGTGATGGATGGTGTTGGCCGAGGGGCGGGTGACGAAGCGGATGCCGTGACGATCGCCGCAACCCCCACGCTGGACCGACTGTGGGTGCCGGGCGTACGTGCCGAATTACGGGCGCATGGCAAGGCGGTTGGACTACCGACCGACGACGACATGGGCAACAGCGAGGTCGGTCACAATGCCCTCGGCGCCGGCAAGATCTACGCGCAAGGCGCGCTGTTGGTCGGGCGCGCCATCACGTCGGGCTCGTTGTTCGAGGGCGAGGTGTGGAAGAACATTATCGCGCGTGGGGTAGCGGGCGGCGCGATCCACTTCCTCGGCCTGCACAGCGACGGCAACGTCCACTCGCACCTCGATCACCTCGAGGCACTGATGTCCGCCGCCGCCAAGGCCGGTTGCAAGAAGCTCTACGTCCACGCGCTGCTCGACGGGCGCGACGTGCCTCCGACCAGCGCACTCGAATACATCGATCGCACCGAGAAGTTCTTGGGCGGCCTGCGCGACGCCGGCATCGACGCGCGCATCGTCTCGGGTGGCGGTCGCATGAAGATCACGATGGACCGCTACGAGGCCGACTGGGCCATGGTCGAACGCGGCTGGCACGCGCACGTGCTGGCCGACGCGCCGAAGTTCCCGTCGGCGCGCGCCGCGATCGAGGCCGCGCGCGACGCGCACCCCGGCGTGATCGATCAAGACTTGCCGGCATTCGTCGTCGAGCCGGTCGCGCCGGTCTCCGACGGTGACGCGGTCGTGCTCTATAACTTCCGCGGCGATCGCGCGATCGAGATCTCGCGCGCGTTCGACGACGACGACTTCGACAAGTTCGATCGCGTGCGCCGCCCCGACGTGATCTACGCCGGGATGATGGAGTACGACGGCGATCTCCACGTTCCGAAGCATTACTTGGTGGAGCCACCGGAGATCGAGCGCCCGATGGGCGAGTTGCTCGCGCAGCAACACGTCACGCAGCTCGCGATCTCCGAGACCCAGAAGTACGGCCACGTGACCTACTTCTGGAACGGCAACCGTAGCGGCATGTTCGACGACGGCACCGAGGTCTACATCGAGATCCCGTCGGACAACGTGTCGTTCGATCAGCGCCCGTGGATGAAAGCGGCCGAGATCACCGACCGGTTGATCTCCGAGCTACGCACCGGACGCCACCAGTTCGCACGCGTCAACTACGCCAACGGCGACATGGTCGGTCACACCGGCTCGTTCGATGCCACCGTGGTCGCCGTCGAGACCGTCGATCTCCAGCTCGCCCGCCTGGTCAAGGCGGTCGAGGAGCTGAACGGAATCGTCGTGGTCACCGCCGACCACGGCAACGCCGACGAGATGTACCAGCACGACAAGAAGGGCCGCGTCCAGCGCGACAAGAAAACCGGCGCACCGGTCGTAAAGACCAGCCACACGCTCAATGCCGTGCCATTCTTGGTCCACGATCCAGCCCGTGGAGATCGCTACGAGCTCGACCCCGCCCGGGTCGCCAGCGCGGGGATCGCCAACGTCACCGCCACTTGTCTCGAGCTGCTGGGATTCCAGCCTCCCGACGACCTCGAACCTTCGCTTCTCAAGTTCAAGTAGCCATGTCCAACGACGCCGAAGCCCCCAAGCACGCAACCACCAGCACCAGCACGAAGGCACTGATCGGCGTGCTGCTCGCCGGCACGGTCGGCGTGATCATCTTCCTGTTCGTCCACCTCTCGGGCTCCAGCACCCCGACGATCGGCGCCAAGTCCGCGGCCGCGGCGTGCACCAAGGGCGAGCAGTGCCTGCCCGACGTCAACTACATCGACACCAACGGCACCGCCTACACGAAGGCGTCGTTCGCCGGCAAGGTCGTGATCATCAACTTCTGGGCGACCTGGTGCAAACCGTGCGAGCACGAGATCCCCGACCTGTCGCGCGTGTACGAGCAGTACAAGCAGCGCGGCGTGGTGATGATCGGCGTGCTGTCGAGCGACAACGCCGACAACGCGTCGCTCCTCAACTTCCAGTCGGATCACATGATGACGTATCCGGTCGTCCGCGAGACCTCGGACATCCTGGCGTCGTACGGCTATCCGAGGAACCTACCGACGACGTTCATCTTCGACCGCGGTGGACGCCAGGTCTACAACCACGTCGGCTCGCTCAACGAGTCGAAGCTCCACGACATCCTCGATCCGCTGGTCGCGCAGAAGATCTAGCCGGAACGTACTCGTGCACGTGTCACGTGCACGTGCTCGTCCACGATCAACGGCAGAGCTTGCCGAGCATCGGCACCGTTCGAACGAGCAACGTCTTGGCGGAGTCGATCTCGGTCGACCGCGATCGACGATCTAGAACTCGCCGATCAGCGCGAGCCCCGCACCGTGCGGGTTCGCCACCGGCGTCAGCATCGCGTGGCGCCGGTTGTAGCTCTCGACGGCATCCGGCGCATCTTGCACGTCGTAGGCGATCCCGCCGATCCCCGCGATCGCGGCCAGCGAGATCAACACCAGGCCACCTCCGGTCACGATCGGACAGTTGGAGCGGGGATCGTCGTGACACGCGGCGTCCTTCTTCTGCGAGAACCCGATGCCCGCGAGCACCGCGGCCGCGCCGCGGATTCCCATCCCGATCGTGAGGTAGCGCCCGGCATAGAAGTGCCCGAGCGACGGCGTGACCAGCGCGAGTCCGAGCCCGGCGTACAGCGTGGGCTTGTACACCTCCTCGCTCTGCGGATGAACGAGCACGCTACTGAGCACGAGCACCGACGCGACGGCGGTTCCCGAGGCCGCGAGGATGGTCGCGGTGCGCTTGCTCTTCTCCGCGTGCGCCGTTGTCGTGGCGAGAGACACGGTCAAGACGACGAGGACCAGTGCGCGCGGGAACCGCATGCCGGGACCATAGTCGTCCGCGCCGGTTTTCGCGAGCACTACGACGTCCGGCGTCGAACCACGTGCGCTCGAGAAGACCGCGAAGTCACGGAGGGCTCGGAGGTCGCGAAGGTCTGGACAACGTGCTCGCTCCCCTCGGCCACGCCATCCCTCGACCCGAGCTTTGCGATCTTGGTGGCCTCGCGTCCCCGTTGCGTTTTTCTGCGGACAACCAGACACGAACAGGTCGCGTTCGACGACGTTCCACGTCACCGACAGCCTCGCGACAGTCGACTACAACAGCGGCGCGATCTGCTCGTGAACGGGAAACAGTCCGAACATGCCTCCGGTGTGCACGAACGCCACCGTCGCTCCGAACCGCCGCGGATCCCGCGCCAGCTCGGTGACCACGCCGTGGAACGCCTTGCCGGTGTAGACCGGATCGAGCACGACGCCATCGCTCCGGCATAGATCGCGGATCGTCGCGAGCTCCTCGGGGCGACTCTTCGCGTAACCGAGGCCGACGTGTCCATCGACGATGTCGATGTCGTCGGGGGTGACGTTCGTGCCGAGCTGCCAGCGCTCCTCGGCCTCGCGGCAGATCCGGCCGATCACGTTCAGGAAGTAGTCGCGGTCGTCGCACACGTTGACGCCGGCGACCCGGATCCCGCGGGCGGCGAGCCCCAGCAGCTTGGCGCCGAGGATGAGCCCGGCGCCGGTGCCACCCGAGCCGCACGCGTAGACCACCGTGACCGGATGCTCCGGCGACGCGATGTCCGCGAGGTCGCCGGCGAGCTCGCGCATCGCGCGGATGTAGCCCCAGCTGCCGAGCGCGTTGGACCCGCCCTCCGGGATCACGTACGGCCGCCCGCCGGCCGCGCGGATCCGGTCGGCGGCCGCGGCGAGCAGCTGGGCGCGGTCGCGCCACGCGGGTCGCGTGATCCACTCGATGTCGGCGCCGCACAGCCGGTCGAGCAGGATGTTGCCGGTCGCTGCCGGCGGCCGCGCCGGATCCTCGGTGCGCAGGATCAGATGACTTCGCATGCCGAGCTGCGTCGCGGCCATCGCGGTCGCCCGGGCGTGGTTGCTCTGCTCCCCACCGCAGGTGATGACGTGGGTGGCCTGCTCGGCCACGGCCTCGGCCATCAAGTATTCGAGCTTGCGGACCTTGTTGCCCATCAGCTCGCTGCCGGTCTGGTCGTCGCGCTTGAGCCAGAACCGCGGTCCGGCACCGGCTCCGACGGAGTTATGGAAGCGCAGGAAGTGCCCACGTGTGGGCTGATTCGCGAGCGCGATGCGAGAAGGTTCGCGGTCGTGCAGCCGATCGGTCATGATCAATTTTACGCCGGATCGAATCGGTTCCGGCTCCAGCGCGTTTCCCGATCGACCCCGGCCCATGCTGTCACGTTACTGGCCCGTCCTGTTCTGTCTCCTGGCGTGCGGACTCCGCGATGCCAGCGCCAAGGCGTGGCCGCAACCCGCACTCGCGGGCCTGTCGATCCCGACGACCAGCCGCTCGACGGAGCTGGTGCTGACGTTCGACGACGGCCCCAACCCGACCAACACGCCCAAGGTGCTCGACATCCTCCGCGAGCACCACCTGAAGGCGGTGTTCTTCCTCGTCGGGCGAATGGTCGACAACCCCGAGGTCCAGCCGATCCTCCAGCGCATGGTCCGCGAGGGCCACGTGGTCGCGAATCACACGATGCGTCACGGCAACCTGTGCCGTCTCGAGACCGATCAGGAAGCGATCGACGACCTCGACGGCGGGGAGCGCGCGATCGAGAAGGCGACCCACGTCGACGTCGGGTGGGTCCGGATCCCGTACGGCGCGCGGTGCGAACGCGTCGAGCGCCTGCTCGCCGAACGCCACATGCACCACTTCCACTGGGACCTCGATCCGCAGGAGTGGAAGTACCGCAGCGTCGATCGCGCCGTGAAGTACGTCACGCGCGCGCTGACCAAGGCCGCGGGCGGACGCATCGTGCTGCTGATGCACGACACCCACGCGACCACCGTGCGCGCGCTGCCCAAGATCCTGGAGTACATCGAGGAGGAGAACACCCGGCGCGACATCCTCGGGATGCCGCCGATCCGGATCGTCTCGGCTCCCGAGCTCGCGGCGGAGCAGCTCCCGCACGACCTGACCGACTGGTTGGACGACATGTCGTCGGAAGTCCGGGCGTTTCCGGACCGCGTGGCCGGGCTGTTGCCGTGATGCGATAGCGCCCGAAGTAGGGTACGGTCCGCACCGCGCATGTTTCGGATTCGTCAATCGTCTCGCGACGATGTCGATCAGGTCCTGGCGGTGGCCGAGCACCTCGACACCGTCAACCTGCCGGCGGAACGGCCATACATCGAGCGCATCCTCGAACGCAGCGAGCGTTCGTTCGGCGAGGCCATCCCACCGCACGAGCGCGAGTTCCTGTTCGTGCTCGAAGACCTCGAGGCCCGGCGGATCGTCGGCACGTCGATCATCTACGCGCAGCACGGCACCCGGCGGGCGCCGCACATCTTCTTTCGCGTCGAGGACGACGAGCGGTACTCGGTCACGCTCGACAAGCACTTCGTCCACCGCACGTTGCGCATCGGCTACAACTACGATGGTCCGACGGAGATCGGCGGCTTGATCCTGTTGCCGGAGTACCGGCACTCGAGCCGCCCCGGTGGCGAGTCGCTCGGCAAGGCGCTGTCGTTCGTACGGTTCTTGTTCATCCGCATGCACCGGCCGTGGTTTCGGGATCACGTGCTGTCGGAGCTGCTGCCGCCGCTCGAGCCCGACGGGACGTCGAAGCTGTGGAAGGTTCTCGGCAAGAAGTTCACCGGCCTCACCTACCAGGAGGCCGATCTACTCTCGAAGGACAACAAGGAATTCATCCACGCGTTGTTCCCGCACGATCCGATCCACACCGAGCTGCTCCCCGACGACGTCGCCGAGGTGATCGGCGAGGTCGGTCCCGAGACCAAGCCGGTCGAGGCGATGTTGCGACGGATCGGCTTCGAGTACGCCAACCAGATCGATCCTTTCGACGGTGGTCCGCACTTCGCGGCGAACACCGACGACATCACCCTGGTGCACGACGCGGTCGAGCTCCCGGTGCGCGCGGTCGAGCATGCAGCCACGGACGCCACGTGGGCGGTGGTCGCGGTCGAGCTCCCGGTAGCCCCCCAGTTCCGCGCGATCGGCACGCGGATCGTGCTGCGCGACGATCACGTCGAGCTCCCCACCGACACGTGCAAGCTGCTCGGCGTCGAGGATGGTCAGAAGGTATGGTCGACGTCCGGGTGATCGCCGCGTTCGCCATCGCCACGGGGACCACCGCCGCGTGCGGTGCCGCCGATGCGGAGCCGCATGCGAGCTCCGGCTTGAACATCCCCGCCGGCTGGCAGGTGCTGCCGTCCGCGGCCGCCGCGGCGCGCGCGGCCCTCGGCGAGGGCGTGACCGTCGACGGCAGCGAGGCGTGGGGCGACCCGGCGAAGGGATGCTACGCGCTGTGGATCGCGTTTCACGACGGCGCCACCACCGCCGACGAGCTCGCGCGCGATGTCACCGCCGGACTCGCGACGGCGCACGTCGATGCCAAGCGCGAGACGTCCGCCGATGCGCTGGTGTTCGCGATCCGGCGCGCGCCGTATCGCGGCACGCTGCGCGCGACGTTGCAGGGCGCTCGGGTCAACGTGCTGGCGTGCGTCGCCAACCAGCGCGAACCCGAGAGCTGTGCGGCGGCGTGCAAGACGCTGCTCGGACAAGGAGCCAAGAAATGACATTGACGCGACGGGCCTTCGGGTCGCGCGTCAGGGCTGCGCGAGCGGCCCTGCCGGTGATGTCACTCGCACTGCTGGTGCCGGCGATCGCCGTCGCCAGTCCGGCGAAGCCTCCTCCCGGTTGGACGGGCGATGCCGCGGCCGCGGTGTCGCTGTCGAAGCAGCTCGAGGCGGTGCCGCACTTCAGCGGTCTCCGCACGATCGTGACGACCGAGGTCTATCGCGCTCCCGAGGGCGGCGCGTTCTACGCCACGCGGATGTTCGCCTCGGCCGCCACCGTCGAGGCCGACGCGCGCAATCGTGCCGCGTCGGCGGAGCTCGCCGAGCGGCTCGGCGCGGTCAAGCGAGCGGGCAGCGCGGCGGTGTCGGATCACGCGTCCCGCCGTGCTCTCCCCGACGAGCTGATGCTCGAAGCCACCGAGGGCTGGCACGACCCCAACGTCGTCGAGAGCAGCCGGATCGTGATCGCGGCCGATGCGCAGCAGCTGGTCGCGGTGATCGGAGAGTGCGTGCTCGCCGCCGACGCGCCGAGCGACGTCGCCTCTGCGTGCACGGCAGCACTCGCCACGCTCGATCCCGAGATCCCGCGCGACAAGCGGGTCCCGCTGTCGATCGTCGGCGATGCGATCGCGGCGCCGACGACGTCGTCCACGCCGTCGTCGACGATGCAGGTACCGGAGGGCTCGGCCGCCTCGCTCGACGGTGGTCCGCGGCCGACCATGCCGCCGATGTCGATTCCCCAGGCCGAGACGCCCCGCGATTGCCGACCGGTCTACATCGGCATCGGGCTGATCGTGCTCGCGCTGGTGTTCTGGTGGAACCGGCGGCGCCGCGAGCAGCTCGAGCGCGAGTTCGAGTCGCGTTCCAACAGCTCCGATGAGGGCACCCCGGCCCGGGAAGTCCGCGACCGCAACGACGAGGATGACGACGAGCTCCACGCGGCTGCCGAGGAGCCCGCGCCGGCCGCCCCCGAGGTCGAACCCGACGCCGAACCCGACGCCAACCCCTCCGACACCCGTTCCGACGAGGACAGTGGTACCAACAAGGACGATCCATGACCGACGACACGCGTACTTCGCTTGCCGAGCCGATCCTGATCGTCGACGACGAGAAGAACATCCGGCGCACGTTGCGGATGGTGCTCGAGGGAGAAGACCACGTCGTCCACGAGGCCGGCTCGATCGTCGAGGCCGAGGCCGTGCTGTCCCGCGAGCTCATCGATCTCGTGCTGCTCGACGTCAAGCTCGGCGATCACGACAACGGCATCGACCTGCTCCGCACGCTCAAGAGTCGCGGCGAGGACGGGATGTCGTCGCGGACCTCCGAGATCCCGGTCGTCATGATCTCCGGGCATGCCACGATCGAGGACGCCGTGTCGGCGACTCGACTCGGCGCGTTCGACTTCATGGAGAAGCCGCTCGACCGCAACCGCGTGATGGTGACGGTGCGCAATGCGCTCGAGCGCCGGCGGATGTGGAAGGAGGTCCACGACCTGCGGCGCGCGGTCGACGCGCGGTGGGAGCTGCTCGGCAACACGCCGACGATGCAGGACCTGCGGCGACAGATCGCGAAGGTCGCGCCGACGCGGTCGCGCGTGCTGATCACCGGCGAGAGCGGGACCGGCAAGGAGCTGATCGCGCGCGCCATCCACCGCAACAGCTCGGTGTCCAACGGCGGGTTCGTCAAGGTCAACTGCGCCGCGATCCCACCGGAGCTGATCGAGAGCGAGCTATTCGGTCACGAGCGCGGCGCGTTCACCGGGGCGGTGGCCAAGAAGCGCGGTCTGTTCGAGGTCGCCGACGGCGGCACGATCTTCCTCGACGAGATCGGCGACATGGCGTTGCCGGCGCAAGCCAAGGTGCTGCGCGTGCTGCAGACCGGCGAGTTCACGCGAGTGGGTGGCGAGAAGAGCCTGCGCACCGACTGCCGGGTGGTCGCCGCGACCAACCGCGATCTCGAGACGATGGTGCGCGACGGTCAGTTTCGCGAGGACCTGTACTTCCGCCTCAACGTGGTTCCGATTCGCTCGCCCGATCTCAAGGAGCGCCCCGACGACATCCCCCTGCTCGTCGAGAGCTTCGTGCGCGAGTGTTGCGACGAGAACGGCCTCGGCTACAAGCCCGTCGACGACGCGGTACTCGATCGCCTCAAGCAGTACGACTGGCCGGGTAACGTGCGCGAGCTCCGCAACGTGGTCGAGCGGCTCGTGATCATGTCCGACGAGGTGATCCACGAGAAGGATCTGCCGCCCTACCTCGGTGGGCCGCGACCGCCGGGTCAACGCGCGACCACCGACGACAAGCCGTCGATCGACCTCGCGCGCTACGCGAACAAGAGCCTCCGCGAGTTCCGCGAGGAGGCCGAGTCCGAGTTCATCCGCATCAAGCTGTCGGAGTTCGAATGGAACATCTCGCGCACCGCCCAGGCGCTCGGGATCGAACGCACGAACCTGCACAAGAAGCTCCGCGCCCTCGGCATCCATCGCGGCGAGGGTAGCGGCAACAGCGGCGACGCCGACTGATCGTTGTCCCCCTTCCGCTTCGGCGAGCAACCCCCGGTCAGCGTTCCCACGACCATGAAGCGCTTGCGAGCATACTCGGGAATGCTCGCTCGCGACTTCGTGCGGGCCGCGCTGCTCGCGCTCGGCCTGGTGCTCGCGATCGGCGCGCGATCCGCAGTCGCCGCGCCCGATCGCGATCCGCTCGCGCTCGTCGACGATCTCGGTGCCAACGATCGCGCCGTCGTCGAACGCGCCGTCGCCGAGATCGAGCGACAGGCGAGTGCACCCGGCGCTCCGCGCGAATACGCCGATGCGTTGTTTCAGGCGGCCAAGGCCTGCGAGGACACGCTCGCGGATCCCGCACGCGCACTCGCACTGTACGAGCTGATCGTCCGCGACTTCGCCGATACCCGAAGCGCCGGCTCGGCGCGGCGCAAGGTCGATATCCTGCGCGCGCGGATCGGTGAGGGCGGCGCGCACGCGCGAGAGGCACACGAGCTCGCCCAGCTGATCGCCGAGATCGACCGGCTCGAGCCCCAAAACGTCGAACGCCGCGCGCGCGCGCTGATCGATGCCGACTGGCCCGGCGCCTCGGATGCGGCGCTGTGGCTCGCGGAGTGGCTGCGCCGGACCGGCCGGTTCGTCGAGGCGCAGGCGCAGTACGCGGAGGTCGCGCGGCGATGGCCCGACTCGCCCGCGCACGTTCGCGCGATCCGAGGTGGCGCGGGGAACGCGATCGACGCGCACGACTGGGATCTCGCGGAGCAGCTCGCGAACCAGCTGCCCGCCGAGACTCCTGCAGACAAGATCGTGCGCGACGATCTCGTTCGCCTCGCGCGGCGCGGCCGTTCGATCGGACGCTGGTACACGATCGCGTGGATCGCCGCCGCCCTCGGGTTCGCGGCGCTGCTCGCTTCGCTCGTCGAGGCCGCCGCACGAGGCGGTTGGCAACGACCGCGCCTTCGCCCACCGATCGAGGTCGCATACCTCGCGCCGATCGCCACCGTGCTCGTCGGCGTCGCGCTGACGGCACACCAGCTGATCGCACCGGCGGTGACGATCCTCGCGGTCGGTGGGATCGCCCTCGCGTGGATCTCGGGCGCCGCACTCGACACCTTGCGTTCGCGCCATCGACCGGTGCGTGCGCGCGCCCTCGCGCACGTCGCGATCTGCATCCTCGTCGTGGTCGCGCTCGCCTACGTGGCGGTGGTTCGCGACAACCTGTTCGAGATGCTGATCGAGACCGTCAAGTTCGGGCCCGAGTAACCTCGCGCCGCGCCTCGACCATCGGGGGTCGCAGCGATGTTTCGGGATCGCTGCATCCAGTCGCGCGCCTCACTCGAACCAGATCCTGTCTGCTCGTGAATCATTCGAGGCTGTCCGGATCGTCGGGCTCGTAGAGTCGTACGCGCTCGGATGGCAACTGGTGCCCGCTGATCTTTGCGTAAGCCACCGGCAGCCGGACCCGCAGGAGCCTGAACGCGGTTTTCGGGATCGGGTGACCGTCTCGCAGGAACACTCCGGTCCACTCCCGGGTGACGTGGCCGGATTCCACCCTGGCTAGACCGATCTTGAAGTGGAGATCGGCACCGTCGACGTACTTGTCGATCACCCGACCGTCGAGCTTGCGGCGCGGTGCGTTGTTGGCTGCCGAACCCGTCGGCGCCGCATCTCCCGTCATGTTTCCCGAGCTCGACAACGCATCTCCAGCCGTCTCGCGTCCGCCCGCGACAGCAGCGTCTCCGACCGTCACGCCGCCCCCGGCGTCAGCCGGCAGCCGAGGTGCTCGCTCTACACCCCGTGTCGGAGCGGGATGGCTGCACGCCATCACGACCACCGCCGCCAACCAACGAGCCGTCATGGAGATACTTTACGCATCACGGGCGGTGTCAGTGACCAGTTCACCAGTTGCGATCGGACCCGTTGGACCTCACGCGCGTCACCGAGAGCGCGAATGCGTCCGCGTAGCCGTGGACGTGCCGGAGTAGGTGCCGCATGCGCCCGGCACGGCGTACAGTGCCAGGGTGAAGCGGCGCGGCAAGATCCTCGCGATCAAGTGGGGCATGAACCCCAACTCGTCGAGCCTCGGCGTCGATGTCACGTTCCTGCTGGTCGGCGCGACCGCACTCGCGATGATCACACCCGTGGTCGGCGCGCTGCTGCGGTGGCGCAAGCCGGTCGAACCTCCGGCAGAACCGGCGAGCGAACCGGAAGCGTCGTGAACGCCGGCGCCCTCGCACGCCGTGTGGTCGATGCGGTGGCCGCCGGGATCGATCGCGTGCGCACCGCGCGAGCGATGCAGGTGCCGCCGCGCAAGATCCGTATCGAACGGTTCGGCGCGATCCTCCAGCTGGTGTGGCCGCGCGCGCTGGTGTTCGTCGATCGCGACTACGCGCGCGGACTCGGCGTCGAGCACCCCGACGCGTGGACCGGCGCTCAGCCCGAGGTCGGCGAACACGTGCTGTCGGCGCCGCTCGAGGCGCACCTCCAGCTCACCAACCGGTGCACCGCGGGTTGCCAGGGTTGCTACACCGGCGCGTCGCCGGCGGGTGCCCCCCACGAGTACGGCCTCGAGGAATGGAAGCGCGCGCTCGATGCGCTGGCCGAGGCCGGCGTGTTTCACGTCGCGCTCGGCGGAGGCGAGAGCGCCGTGCTGCCGTGGCTCGGCGAGCTCGCGGATCACGCCCGCGCCCGCGGCATCGTGCCGAACCTGACGACGTCCGGACTCGAAGGACTCGATCGCCTGATCTCGATCGCGGACAAGCTCGGCCAGATCAACGTCTCGCTCGACGGGCTCGGAGATGCCTACGCGCGAGTGCGCGGGTTCGACGGGTTCGCGCGCGCCGACGCCGCGATCCGCCGGCTGCGCGCGGTCAAGCGCGAGATCGGGATCAACGTGGTGGTCACCCGCGAGAACTTCGATCAGCTCGACGCGGTGTTCGCGTATGCCGCCGAGCGCCGGCTCTCGGAGGTCGAGATCCTGCGGTTCAAGCCGTCGGGCCGCGGCGCACAGGCGTACGAGCGGTTGCGATGCACCGATGCACAACACCGCGAGCTGTTGCCGACACTGCTACGGGCCTCTCGCCGCCACGGCATGCGGATCAAGGTCGACTGCTCGTACACGCCGATGCTCGCGCACCATCGTCCGGATCGCGCGCTACTCGCCCAGCTGTGCGTGTACGGCTGCACCGGCGGCGACTTCTTGATCGGCGCGAAGCCCGGCGGTCAGCTGACGGCGTGCAGCTTCGCGGCGCCGTCACCACCGGCCTCGCCGGGAGGGCAGCGCCCGAGAATCGAGCAGCTCTCCGCGTACTGGCGCTCGCCGGGAGCGTTCGGCGCGTTCCGGACCTGGCGCGAGGTCGCCGGCGACGCACCGTGCGCGAGCTGCGAATATCACGCGCTCTGTCGCGGCGGCTGCAAGGTGGTGTCGGCGCACGTCACCGGTGACGCGGCGGCACCCGACCCCGAGTGCCCGCGCGTCGTCGATCGAACGCGCACGGCCGGCAGCCGCAGGGTCCATCTGCCCGTACAATAGTGACATGGAGGCTGTCCTGATCGCCCTCGCCGCCGCCGCCGGTGCCGGCGCGCTGTGGTGGCATCAGGGCCGCCCGAGCCGGGCGCGCGCGTTGCTCGCCTCCGCGTTCGATACCGAGGCCGACGTCGCGCTCCACGTCGCGCAGCACGAGTGCCGGAGTCGCGGTCAGGCGCTGTCGTCGGTCCACATCCTGTACGGCTTGATCCAGGACGAGCGCGTGGTCGCGGCGCTCACCGATGCCGGCCACGATCCCTCGGCGCTCGAAGATCGCGTGCTGTCGGCGCTCGATCTCGCCGGCTCGCCCGCCCCCGACATCGTGGTCACCGAGCGCGTGCAACTCCTCTACGCGCGCGCCCTGTACAGCGCGCAGGCTGCCGGTCGCAAGGCGACGTGCGTCGATCTGTGGGCCTACCTCGACGACTCGGATGCCGAGAGCGTGCTCGATGCCGCCGGCGTCGCCCACGTCGACATCCTGTTCCGCCTCTACCACGGCCACGCGCCACCCGAGCTGGCCGAGGACGCGACTGGCGACTACCTGGTCGTGCTCCGCAACGACGACTACACGACGCGCGAGCTCGTGGTCGAGGTGCTGCGGTCGACGTTCGGGTGCGAGCCGGATTCCGCCGAGTCGCTGATGATGCGGGCTCACACCGAGGGTCGCAGCGTGATCGGTCGGTTCACTGCCGCCGAGGCGCGCACCAAGATCGCGGCGGTCCGGGAGCTGGCCCGATCGCGCGGATATCCGCTCTGGATCGGAACCGAGCCGATCTAGACCACCCGCGCATGATATAGAGCGGACCGGTATGAAGACCGTCATGATCATCAGCGACGCCACCGGCGAGACCGCGGAACGCATGGTGCGGGCGGCGTCGTTGCAGTTCAGCGAGCCGGTCCAGATCCGGTTGTTCTCGCGAGTTCGGCTCGAGTCCGAGCTCGAGCAGATCCTCGAGAAGGCCGCCGAGCTCCGCGCGCTCGTGGTGTTCACCGTGGTCAACGCCGAGGAGCGCGGCCTGATCAACCAGCTGATCGAGCGCTACAACCTCGAGACCGTCGACCTGATCGGCACGCTGATCAACAAGCTCGCGGTGTACGTCGAGGCCGCTCCGGCCGGCGTCCCCGGACTCCTCCACACGATCAACGACGACTACTTCCGCCGCATCGAGGCGGTCGAGTTCGCGGTCAAGAACGACGACGGCGCCGAGCCGCGCAACCTGCCGAAGGCCGACCTCGTCCTGGTCGGCATCTCGCGTACGTCGAAGACGCCGCTCTCGACCTACCTCGCGCAGCGCGGGCTCAAGGTCGCCAACGTGCCGCTCGTGCTCGGCGTCGATCCGCCGGAGGAGCTGTCGCAGGTCGACGACCGCAAGGTGTTCGGCCTGATCGTCCAGCCCGACATGCTGATGCGGATCCGGCAAGCCCGTCTGTCTCACCTCGGCATGCCGCAGGACTCGAGCTACGGCCAGCGCGCGCACATCGAGAACGAGATCGCGTACTCGCGCGAGATCTTCCGCAAGCACGCGAACTGGCCGGTCATCGATGTCACCAACCGCGCGATCGAGGAGACCGCGGCGGACATCCTGCGGATCTACCAGGAGCGGAACGCCGAGCCGCTCACGCCAGACGACTCGCCCCGAACCTGATCAGCGAGCGTGGCGCGCCCACGCCACCAGCGCGAGGCGCGTCGGCGTCACGTGGGTCTCGACGTCCTCGAACGCGGCGGCCCTGAGCCCACGCGCGAGCGATCCGCGCGAGAACCGCGTCGGATGGAGATGGCGGCGCGAGAACCCGCTGCGCCGCGCGATCACCTCGAGCACGGTCGATTCGATCGCCGGCAGCCATGGCTCGCCGTAGTTCGGCGTCGATAGCCACAGCCGACCGCCCGGCACCAGCGCGCGCCGCAGCCCGGTCAGCCATGACGGCCAGGCGAGCACGTGCTCGACGACTTCCTTGGCGTAGATCGCGGCGAACCTTTCGTGGAATCCGGGGACGCGATCGATCGGCGATTCGGGCTCGACCACGGTGCCACCGGTGATCCGCGGATCGTGCTTGGCGAGCACCGCTTCGACAGCGCGCGCGTCGATGTCGGCGACGTGGAACGTCAGACCCTCGGGGGCGGTGTCGATCTCGTGGAGCAGACCGCACCCGACGACGAGCACCGTGCCGTGTGGATGCTCGCTCGCGACGACGGCGAGGAACCGCTCGAGATCCCGCTCGAGCGGCTGGTGATACAGCGTCCACGGGAACCGGCGTGCGCGCGCGTGGTTCTCGAAGTAATCGTCGACGTGGGGCTGCGTACTCACGGCTCGCGATCGGGCGGCAGCTCGTCGGCCTCGGCGACGATCAGGTACTCGTAGGCGGTCGGCGAATCGACCGGCACCAGCGGATCGACCACCGCCCACTGCATCAGCTTCGCGGCCGGCGACAGCAGCGACCCGGGCAGCATGCGGGCGAGCTTCGACGGATAGAACCCGGTGAGCTGCTTGGCGACGAACTCGCCGAACGACAGCGGCAGGAACAACCGGAACAGGTACTCGGACCGCGCCGAGCCGAGCCCGTACGCCGCGCGAACGCGCCAGCCATTCTGCGCGAGCAGCCGCGTCCACACCTTGTAGTCGTAGAGGTGCCAGTGCTGGAAGAAGCCGTTGAGCGCACCGGCCACGGTCATCGCGAGGCGCGGCGAGCGCTTGAGCAACCACGACTGTAGCCGCCCCTGAAATGCCCACCGTGGGGTCGGCACGAACATCAGCAGGCGCGCGGTCGGCGCCGCGGCACGGCGCAGGTTGTAGAGCGCGGCGTCGATGTCGGGCACGTGCTCGAGCGAGCAGTTGCCGATGATCTCCTCGAACTCGATGCCGGGAAACGGCCGCTCGCGCGACACGTCGGTGAGCGCGGCGTTGATCCGCGAGCGCGCCTGCGCGATCTCGGTGCTCGAGATGTCGATGCCGTAGATCTCGCGGTCGGCGGCGTCGGCGCCGTGGCGCAACGTCCACCAGAACCCATCGCCGCAACCGACGTCGAGTACCGGTCCCTTGCCGCTGGCCACCGCCTCGATCGCGATCAGGCGATTGATCTCGCGTAGCGCGAGCGACAGCGGGGCGTGGGTGAGGTAGGCGCGCACCCAACTCGCGATGTCGTCATCGCTCGGCGGTTGCACGTCGTCGGGAGGAACCGTCGAGAGTTCGACGTCGGGTTGAAAGCGCTGCACGGGCTGCCGAGTGCATCGCACGAAACCGGGCGGCTGTCACGGATCCACGTCCTCGGCGGCGGCCCGGTGCGCCCGCAGCCACCACCGGGCACTCAGCGCGGTGGCGCCGAGGAGCAGCACGAGCAACGCGATCCCGAGCCCGCGATAGCCCGGAACATCCGAGATCCACAGCATCCCCCACCAGTCGAGGCGAACGCGTTCGTAGTCGTCTCCGATCCGGCGGGCGAACGACACCGAGGTGTGGCGGCGCCACGGCGCGTAGGTCTCGGCCTCCTCGAACGAGTCGCCCGCGAGCCGAGCGCGCGCCAACCACAACTGGCCGAGGATCGGCTGGAACGGCGGCAACCACTCGAGCTGGTGGACGTCCTCGAAGCACGCCTGGCACCGGCCATCGGCGCCGATCGGCACGGTGGCGCCGCGACGGTTCGGGGTGCCGAGCCACGCCGTGCGCACGTCGATGCTGATGCGGATGAAGTGATCCCAGTAGAACGCGTTGCCGAGTAGCTGCACCGCGACGCCGAGCGCGCAGACGATCGCGACTGCGAGCTTCTTGGATCGCGCGTGGCTGGTCGCGCGAAGCGCCGCCTCGATCGCGACGGCGAACGCGAAGCCCGCGACCGGCACCGCGAACACGGTGTAGCGAGGACCCCAAGCGTAGTCACCATCGAGCTTGTAGCTCGCGTAGATCGCGACCGCCGGCAGCGCCGCCGCCAAGAAGGCGGTGCACATCGCGCGATGCGCGCGCCACAGCCGCGGCAACACCGCGAGCCCGAGGAGCAGCGGCGGGCTGTACAGGAACACGCTCTTGCCCGGCGACAGCACCATCCCCCACAACCCGGTGATCAGGTTCTCGCCGAACACCGGCTGGTAGCGCGTGGACAGCGGAGAGCCCCAGCACAGCGCGTTGTAGATCATCGACACGATCACGAACGGCACCAGCGTGGTGGCCGCGGCGATCGCGAGGGGAGCGAGCCGGGTACCGCGCTTGCGCAACCGCCACGCGAGCCACACCACCCCGCCGAGCACGCTCGCGGCGTAGATGTACTTGGTCGCGAACAGCAGGCCGGCGAACAGCCCGAGCCATCGCGCGTTGCGCTTCGACGGTTCGTCATCGGCGCGCAACAGGTAGAGCACGAGCCCGGTGAACCACGCGGCCTGCGCGATCTCGGAGTACGAGTAGTGCGCGTACACCCAGGTCGTGGTCGCGAACGCGAGCGCGAGCGACGCCAGACTCGATGCGCGTCGCGACAGCCCGCGCTGGCGACACAACCAGAAGAACAGCAGCACGGTCAGCGCGCCGAGCAGCGAGCACGCGAGGTGCGAGGTCAACGGCTTGAAGAACGTGCGCGCGGTTTTCGGACCGACCGCCGAGATCGCCTCGAGTACCACCACGCCCGGGATCTGCACCGCCGACGCACCGATCGGGTAGATCGAGTAGTACTTGCCGCCCCGCCCCGCGGGCATCTCCGGCGGCCACGGCCGCCCGATGTCGATCGCGCCGTGGGTGACCAGGTTCTCGGCCACGCGGTACTGCGCCGAGGCATCGCCCCAGGGCGGCTCCCGCCCCGAGGACAGCAGGTAGACGCACAGCGCGAGCAGGAATAACGCGCGTGCGAGCGCGGTATCGCGACCGTGCCCCGGCGCGCGGCCATCCGGCGCGGTCGCACGCGGCTCGTCGTCGTTCGCACGCGACTGCGAAGACGACGGAGAATCCGACGAGGGCGACGACACCGAGGCGCATCCTAGCCAGAACCTGCCCGCCCGTGGCGAACATGATACGAACGTGAAGACGTGGTGCGCCCGTTCCGGACTCTGCGTGACGGCCTGCGCGCCGATGTGAGTCGCGCGATCGCGATGGCGACCGGTGGCGTGCTGGTGTTCGCGCCGATCGAGTACGCGCTCACGCTCTGGCAGTACCCGGGGTCGACCTCGGCCGGTACGGATCTCCGCCTGATCGCGCTGACCGCCACGCTGACCAGCCTGCTGTGGCTGCTGATCGCCGTCGCGACCACGGCGACGGTGATCCTCGTCCGCCTCGCGCGCACCCGCGTCGATCCGGCGGCGGCGACCGCCCCGGGCCTGTTCGCACTGGGAGCGCTGGATGACGACGGCGTGCGGCCGGGCGTGCCGCGGCTGTGGGCCACGCTGTTCGGCGCCCTGCTTCTCGGCGCGACGATCCAGCGCGCCGCGGCGTGGGCCACCGAGCGCTTCAAGGAGCCGCAGCTCACCGCGATCGCGATCGCGGCGATCGCCGTCACCGCGGTCGCGATCGGGATCCCGCTGTATCGCGTGATCCGGACGGCGTCGCGAATCGGCGCGAGCGCGCTCGCCAGTGCCGGCGCGCTCAACCCGCTCGGTCGCTGGCGCGCCGCGGGGATCGCGATCGGAGCGATGGTGCTCGTCGCGGTGCTGGCGATCTGGGTGATGCTGCCGCAGAGCCGGTCGGTGCTACCGGTGCGGATGATCGTCAGCGCGATCGTGCTCGCGATCGGGATGGGCCTCGGCGCGCGCCATCACGCGCTCGCACCGCGCCGCCAGCCGCGCACCCGTCGCCGCGCCCTGCAGCTCGCCGGTGGCCTGCTCGCGTTCAACGTGCTCACGCTGGTGTGGATCGGCGCGGACCTCGAGACCAAGTACACGGCCGTCACCGCGTCACCCGCGCTCGACAAATTGATCGGTGTCGTGCGTACCGCCAACGACCTCGACGGCGACGGCTTCGGCTCGCTCCTCGGCGAGGCCGACTGCGCGCCGTTCTCGAGCGCGATCCATCCGGGCGCGTTCGATCCTCCCGGCGACGGCATCGATCAGAACTGCGACGGGCAGGACACCACGTACGCCGATCTCGTCGCTCCGACCGGTCCCACGGTGCCGGTCCCGAAGCGGTTCGAAAAGCCGTGGAACGTCCTGCTCCTCACGATCGACACCGTCCGCTACGACCACACGACGTTCGGCGGCTACAAGATCAAGTCGGGTCGCGACACCACGCCGCAGCTCGCCGAGCTGGTCAAGCGCTCGGTCAGCTTCACCTACGCCAACGCGCCCTCGGCCGGCACGATGGCCTGCATCCCCGCGATCCTGACATCGAAGTACTTCCACTCCGGCGTCGCGATGGACGACGACTACCCGCGGCCGCGCGGCTACCCGCCGAAACTGCTGCCCGAGAACGTGATGTTCGCCGAGATCATGAAGCGCAAGGGCTACTACACCGGCGCGATCGGCTCGCACGAGTGGTGGACGAACTGGGGCCTGGAGCAAGGCTTCGACAGCTTCGACAACTCGATCGGCGCGGTCGTCGATCCGTATCGCGTGGTCGCCGACAAGGTTACCGACCACGCCCTCGCCTTCATCTCGCGCCACCAGGACAAGAAGTGGTTTCTGTGGGCGCACTACATCGACCCGCACGGCCGCTACGTCGCGCACCCCGACGTCGTCGACTACGGGCGCACCGAGCCCGACCTCTACGACGCCGAGATCAAGTGGACCGATCAGGAGGTCGGCCGGCTGCTCCGCGAGCTGCAGCGGCTACCGAGCTACAACAACACGATCGTCGTGGTGACCAGCGACCACGGCGAGAGCATGGGCGAGCACGGCGTCGCGACCGGGACCCACGGCACCGCGCTGTACCGCACGCTGACGCACGTCCCGCTGATCTTCTACATCCCCGGCAACAAGCCGAAGCAGATCCACGGCGCGGTGTCGACGCTCGACATCCTCCCCACGGTCGCCGCGCTCGCGGGGATCGATACCTCCGACCTCTCGTTCGAGGGGCGCAGCCTGGTCGGCTCCTTGTTCTACGGACGCGAGGATCGCAGCCGCATCGTGTTCTCGGAGACCAACGCTCCCAACAAGCGCCGCGCCGCGATCTCGGAGAACTACCGGCTCCTCTACTACCTCAACAACAACATCTACGAGCTGTTCGACGACCGCAAGGATCCCGACGAGCTGCACAACCTCGCGCCGGAATCACCCCCCGCGCTGGCGACGATGAAGAAGGCGCTGAACGGGTGGATGAACCGCGTGATGTACGCGCGCGACCCGACGTTCAACCAGGCGTTCCGTCTCTACATGTCCGACGTCATCCTCGACCACGCGCCGCACCCGCAGGTGCGCAGCGAGCACCAGTCGATCGAGAACGGCAAGATCGAGATCCTCGGCATCGGCCTCGACAAGGCGACGGTCGCCGCGCCCAACCTGCGCACGCAGTTCCACGTGTTCTTCCACGTCCACCAGCAGGTCACGACGTCGTACAAGTTCCAGCTCGTAGGCTGGCCGGTCGAGCCCGGCACGCCGCTCACCGCACCGGTCCCGATCACCGCGCTGCGCAGCTCGTTTCACGTCTCGGGCGACGGCGCCTATCCGACGATCCGGTGGCGCGAGAACGAGTACATCCGCGAACGGTTCACGCTGCAGCTGCCGCCCGAGTGGAAGGCACCCGCGATCGGGATCGGTCTCGTCGTCGCGAAGGTGGGGAGCACGCGGACGCGGGTCAAGCCGACCGGTGCGACGCCGTCCAACGACGTGTTCCTGTACTCGCTCGGTCAGCTCCCGGTGATCGTGCCGAAGTGAGCTACGACCGGCGCGGCAGGATCAGCACGTAGCTGTTCGGCCCGCGCTCCCACAGCATCGCGCGATCCGGACCGGCCGCGCCGACCAGCGGGTACCACGGCTCGCGTGCGAGTGCCGGCATCGTATCCACGACCTCGGGTACGGCGAGATCGAGCTCGAGCACCGAGGTCTCGCGGGCCAGCGGCTGCGCGTACGACAGCTGCTCGAGCATCCACTTCGGATACAGATCGTTGTGCAGCGCACCGCCGTACACGATCACCGAGTGCCCGCGGCGGACCAAGGCCTCGGTGGTCTCGCGCAGCTTGTCGGCGATGGTCGACAGCAGCAGGTAGAAGTCGACCCGTCCTCGAGCGTCGAGCATGCTCGAGTGCTCGATGCAGGTCATCGCGAGGCCGTGCAGCGGGATCCCGACGTGCTTCGTCGGCAGTGCATCGGCCGTGGTCTCGACGCGACGGTTGGTGACCGCCTCGATCTGACGTGCGACCGGTCCCCCGCTCGTACAGCTCGCGTCGTACCAGGCCTCGAGGACGAGGTCGTCGGCCCACGGCGAGAGTCGGGTGAGGATGTCGTCGGTGAACTGCACGATCGGCTCGCGGCCGCCGATCCGGGCGGTCGGGTGGTACTCGCCGATCGCGTAGACCTGCGCCGTTCCCGCCTCGGCGAGCAGTGCGCGGATCGCGGCCCCGGTGTTCGGGAACTCGCGGTGCGGGATCTCGTCGACGGGATCGTAGCTACCGCACGCGCACACGACGACGGCCACGGCCACGAACGTCCGCATCGACTTCGAGACACCGGCTGCCGCCGTCGGTTTCCGAAAACCGCCTAGGCGCCGTCGTTGTCGGCGGTCATCGAGCTCCGCTCGGTTCCGACGGACAGGGTGCTGTACGGGACATTGAAGATCTCGAACAGCCCGTGGGTCACCTTGCGGCCGGCGTGACGCTTCAGCAGGTAGTCGAACACCCCCTGGGCGTTGAGCGTGACGCCGACGAACAGGCGCTGCTGGTGGAAGAAGTCGGGCTCGTTGGGGAGCGGGTCGGGCTTGTAGCCCCGGGTCTCGAACCCGACCGCGAGGTCGACGAACCGCGACCACCCGCCGTACCGCGAATCGCGCAGGGAGTGGATGGCCCCGAGATGGAACGCCAGCAGATAGCTCTCGCCGGTGTAGTCCTCGGCGATGTTGACGTTGCCGTCGTTGGTGAGCTGGCGGCGATACGCCTTGCTCGGCCAGTACTGGACCCGGTAGTCGAGCAACTCGTCGAGCCGGGGCCAGTTCGACATCGCGAACGCGAGCACCGCGCCGATCGAGTTGAACGTGAAGTCGCTGAACGAGAATTCGTAGTAGGCACCGTCCTTGACCTCGACGCCGAAGAACAACAACTCGGCGAGCCCGCACCCGATGATCGACGATGTCAGCCGGCTATAGCCGCCCCACTGGTGAAGCATCTCGGTGCCGCCGCGCGCGAGTCCCATCGTCGCCCACGCGTGACCGAGCTTGTCGGCACCACCGGCGTAGGTGTCCGCCTGGAACCAGCGATCGCCGCCCCACTTGAACGACGGACACGGCATGCCGTGGCACATCCGATCCGAGTTGCGGACCTTGTTGTGGTACCAGGCGAAATAGGTCCACGTCGTGAACCCGGCATAGAGCCCGGCGAGCGTGGCGGCCGCGGCGATCGGGTGACCGTGTTCGCTGTCCTCTTGCGTGGTCTTCAGCTTCAGGGCGGGTGCCAGGTCGAGCCATGGAGTCTCGCCGGCTCGTGCGACCGACGCCCGACCCGCGCCATCCCGATCATGGGGAGGGGTCTCATCGTGCGTGGGGTCCGCACCCGCGGGCGACCGCAACCACGCGATGATCAACGCGGTGACGATGATCCGTTGCACCTTCGTACCCTCGTATGAGAGGTGGGTGAAAACAAGCCGCCGGTCCTCAGGATCCTGATACGGGGTGACCTAGGTACGCCCGATGTGGCAACATGCGTCAACCAACTTGTGTTGGCTACTGAATCAGAATAGTTTGACGACATTACCCTAGTGGTTCGGACGATCGCGCATCCGAGCCATCACTTCTGTAGCTTCCGTCGTGAACCCTCGCCTGCATTGTCATCCCTCTAAGGGGGTCGAAGACCCTGGCGCGTGCTTCGCATCGTGGCGGAGGCACGCATGACCACCCATACGCTCTGGGTCATCGTCCACTTCCTGGCGATCGTCGTCTTCATCAACCGGTACATCGCCGGTGTGGTGCTCCGGGTGATCCGCAAGGCGACGAACACCTGGGACGAGGCGATCGACGACTTCGAGCCCACCGTCACGGCGATCGTGCCGATGTACAACGAGGGTCCCGCCATCAAGGAGACCCTGCAGAGCCTGCTCGATAGCGGGTATCCGCGCGCCAAGCTCCGCGTGATCTGCGTCGACGATTGCTCGTCCGACGACAGCTACGAGCAGGCCCGCGAGGTCGCTCGCAAATCGAACGGCCGGCTGACCATCCTCCGCAACCACACCAACATGGGCAAGCGGCGGTCGATCATCCGCGCCACCCGCGAGACCGACAGCGAGATCATCGTCTCCGTCGACTCCGACGTCGTCGTCGACAAGGATGCGATCCGCCAGCTCACGCGTCGGTTCGTGAAGCCGCAGATCGCCGCGGTCGGCGGTTGGGTCGACGTCCGCAACAAGCACGACAACTGGCTGTCGCGGATGCAGGTGGTGAAGTACTGGTACGGCTACTTCTTCCTCAAGAACCTCGAGTGGGGGTTCCGCCGGATCATGTGTCTGTCGGGCTGCCTCACCGCGTATCGCCGCGACGTCCTGATCGAGCTCGAGCCGGTGCTGTTCGACCGCCAGATGTTCGGCGTGCCGATCAAGTACGGCGAGGATCGGTTCCTCACCCGCCAGATCATCAAGGCCGGCTACCTGACCACGATGACGCTCGAGGCTCGGGCACGCACGTTCGTGCCGACCACGCTCGGCGCGTACTTCTCCCAGCAGCTGCGGTGGCGTCGGTCGAACATCGTCGACTACTTCGGTGGGTTCTCGCACGTGTGGCGCATGAACCCGGTGATCGCCGTCCACTTCTTCTCGCTGTTCGCGCTGCTCTTGATCTACCCGATCGCGGTGATGCGCTCGCTCGCCGCCGGGAAGTTCTTCCCGCTGCTGATCTATCACCTGTCGATCCTGTTCATCTTCGGGCTGATCTACCGCTGGAAGGTGCGGCACCTGCCGAAGAGCGAACGCGTCGGCATCCTCGACTTCTTGCCGTTGTCGCCGCTCATGGTGGTGACCTACGCGATGATGACGCCACTCGCCCTGTTCACGCTCGACACCGCGAACTGGGAGACTCGCCACTCCGAGAAGGAGGTCGTCGAGGACGAGCCGCTGCCGGCCGCCGTGCCGTCCGAGCCGCTCCTCGACACCATCACCGCCGACATCATGATCAACACGTCGCAGATGGCCCGAGCGACCACCCAGACAGGCCAGCACGCGCAGCTCCCGGCCGCATGAATTCCATTTTCCCCGCTCCCCGGATTTTCTGGTAAGGACGACTCGCTCATGGAAGCCCGCCCCCCGATGTCTCGCCGCCCCCCGCGGTTCTGGGTCGCGCTGCAACCCTCGATCGTTCGCATCTACAAGGTGGCCGGCCTGGTCGCGCTCACCGCGATCCTGATCGGGCTGATCAGCTTCCTGACCGTCAACATCTTCTACTTCTTCGACAAGACCTGGGTCCGTCCGATCGTGCTCGACTCGACGCACGAGAAGGTGATCGAGGCAGCCAACCAGCTGTCCGATGCGAAGCTCCGCATCGCCAAGCTGACGGGCGATCGCGTCGACATCGAGGCCGATCTCGCCAACATCGATCGCCAGGTCGCCTCCGACGAGAAGTTCATCGCCGAGGTCGGCACGCTCGAGGCGCCGAAGACGCCCGAGGCATGGATGCTCCGTCGCGAGCTCGACAAGACGAAGCTCGAGAAGGAAGCGGCGCTCGGTCGCCGCGTGCCGCTCAACAAGCAGCTCGACAGCATCAAGTCGCGCCTCACCGAGCAGCAGCAGATCATCCATCGCTTGATGGAGAGCCCGTACGCACAGGCGATCGATCACCGCATGGTGATGGCGTTCGTCCCGCTCAAGAACCTGCGCGAGAACGTGCACGTCGGCACCAAGCTCTACGGTTGCAAGTGGGGCCTGGTTCGATGCTCGGAAGTCGGCAAGGTCACCGCGATCATCGAGGGTGAGGTCACCGACAAGCACCCGCATGACGAGAGCACGCTGCGCGGTCAGATGGTCGAGATCGACATCGATCCAGATGCGGTCGACCACTCGGTGCTGTTCGCAGGCAGCAAACCGCTCTGGATCTTCTGATCTCGGGCTGTTGGCCCCTCGTGGCCACTTGTTCAGCGACACACATGTAGGCGTGTAAACCTGCGCCGTACCGGAGGAAATCCAGCTTCCGGTCGTCTATCATAGAGTTTGCGGACGGGAGGACATGGCCCTGAAAGGGCCGTGGTGCTGCTCTCTTCCGTGAATGCTGTTTTCTCGGGGAGATTGAATGAGCGACGACAAGACTCGGCTGGGCCACAATAGCGCCACGCCGCGACCTCGCAACGAATCGCAAGGACGCGCCGCGACACCCGCCCAGTCGAACGACATCAAGCCGGTGTCGGGAACGATCCCGAAGGCGTCGGCGACCTTGCCCGGGATCCAGGTGCGCGCGAACGCGACCGACGCGACGATCGCTGCTGGCACCGCCCCCGCCCCTGTCCCCGGATCGAAACCGTCGACACAGTCTCCCCACTCGTTTCCGCAGGGCACCCCCGTTCCGCGCCAGGCAGCGACGCCGTCCGACTCGACGATCCACGCCGCACCTCGCGCGAAGCGACCGTCGGCAGCGCCGAGCGTGGCCGGTACCGGCAAGAGCGGCCTGTGGGATCAGTTCGAGAGCGCATCGACCGCCGTCCACGCCACCACCGCGATGCCGCACCCCGGCGTGCGCATCAACCAGTACGAGCTGATCAAGCTGCTCGGCGAAGGCGGCATGGGAACCGTGTTCCTCGCGCGCGACCTTCGGCTCGGTCGTCGCGTCGCGATCAAGTTCCTGCAGAGCAACCAGCCCGAGATCACCCAGCGGTTCCTCGTCGAGGCCCGCGCCACCGCGCGGTGCCAGCACGAGAACATCGTCGTGATCTACGAGGTCGGCCAGCACCAGGAAGACGCGCCGTACATCGTCCTCGAGTTCCTCAACGGCAAGCCGCTCACGCACTACACGGAGAACAGCCAGAAGCTGCCGTACCGCCGCGCCGTCGAGATCACGTGCGCGGTATTGCGCGCGCTGCAGTGCGCGCACGAGCAGGGCATCGTTCACCGCGATCTCAAGCCCGACAACATCTTCATCCAGGACTCCGGCACGATCAAAGTGCTCGACTTCGGCATCGCCAAGGTGCTGCAGCAGACGGGGCCGTCGGAGCAGAAGTCGTCGGGCGCGATCCGGATGCCGAGCCCGCTCGAGCTCGCCACCGGCACCAACACCAACCTCACGCGTGCCGGCACCATCATGGGCACGCTCAAGTACATGTCCCCCGAGCAGTGGGGCATCGGGATCGAGATCGATCACCTGACCGACATCTGGGCGGTCGGGATCCTGTTGTTCCGCATGATCTGCGGGCGCCATCCGCTGGCACCGCTCGACGGTAACCAGCTGGTGGTCACGGCGATGCTCGAGTTGCCGATGCCCTCGATGGCCGAGGCCGCGCCGCCCGACGTGCCGCGCGATCTGGTCCAGGTCGTCGACCGCTGCTTGCTCAAGCTCAAGGAGCAACGCTGGCAATCGGCCGCGGAGCTCCTCGCCGCGCTCGAGCCGTTCGCGGGATCCAAGCAGCGCACCACCCAGCAACTCAAGGCCGACGAGACGCCGTACGCCGGGCTGGCTTCGTTCCAGGAGCACGACGCCGGCAAGTTCTTCGGCCGCAACCGCGAGATCGCGTCGATGCTGACGCGGATCCGCGACCGGCCGCTCATGGCGGTGGTCGGCAGCTCGGGCGTCGGCAAGTCGTCGTTCGTGCGCGCCGGTCTGGTGCCGGCCCTCAAGCAGTCGGGCGAAACCTGGGAGACCCTGGTGATCCGTCCCGGCCGCAAGCCGCTCGACGCACTCGCCAGCATGATCTCGCCGATGGTCGCCACCGCCGCGAACCTCGCGGACGAGATGGACGAGCAGAAGAAGCTGGTCGAGACGCTGCGCCGCGAGCCCGGCCACCTCGGCAGCATCCTCCGCGGCCGCGCGCGGCGCGACAACCGGCGCCTGCTGCTGTTCATCGACCAGTTCGAGGAGCTCTACACGCTGACCGACGATCCGGCCGAACGGGCAGCGTTCATCGCGTGCCTGTCGGCGGTCGCCGACGATGCGACCAGCCCGCTGCGCGTGGTGCTGTCGATCCGTTCCGACTTCCTCGACCGTGCCGTCGAGCACCCCGAGTTCGTCCACGAGCTCACGCAGGGTCTGTTCTTCCTCGGTCCCCCCAGCCGCGAAGGCTTGCGCGAAGCGATCCAGCAGCCGGCGGAGATGGCCGGGTTCCGTTTCGAGCAGGAGTCGATCATCGAGGACATGCTCAACCACCTCGAGTCGACACCGGGCGCGCTGCCGCTGCTCCAGTTCGCCGCGGCGAAGCTGTGGGAGAGCCGGGACAACGCGCGCAAGCTACTGACCGGCGCGAGCTACTCCGCGATGGGCGGGGTGGCCGGTGCGCTCGCCAGCCACGCGGATCGCGTGATCTCCGACCTCGGCCCGCAGAAGCAGCCACTGGTTCGCGCGATCCTGCTACGCCTGGTCACGCCGGAGCGCACGCGCGCGATCGTGCCGATGGCCGAGCTGCGCGAGCTGTCGCGCGAGGTCGGCGAGGTGCAGGCGCTGGTCGATCAGATGGTCGACGCGCGCCTGTTGGTCGTGCAAGTCATCGAGGGCGGCAAGGGCTCGACCGTCGAGATCGTCCACGAGTCGCTGGTCCAGAGCTGGCCGACCCTGCGGCGCTGGCTCGACGAGAACCAGGACGACGCGGCGCTCGTCGATCAGCTGCGCACGGCCGCTCGGCAGTGGGGTGCCAAGGGTCGCGACCCGGGCCTCTTGTGGCGTGGCGAGATGGCCGACGAGGCCAAGAAGTTCCGCAAGCGCTACAAGGGCCCGTTGTCCGACGTCGAGCGCGGGTTCCTCGATGCGGTGATCGAGCTCGAGCTGGCCGCGATGCGGCGCAAGCGGCGCGGCATCATCGCCGGGTTCGTGATCCTGTCGGGTGTCGTGCTCGCGGCGATGGTGGCCCTCGTGGTGATCCAGAAGTCGCGAAGCGACGCGCAATCGGCGCGCAAGGCGGCGGAGGTGGAGAAGGTCAAGGCACAGCAAGCCCTGACGGATCTCCAGCAGAAGGAGCAGCAGCGGCTACTCGCGGAGGCCGCGACGAAGAAGGTCCAGAAGGCGAAGAAGGTGGTCGACGTCAAGCTCGACGCCACCAACGCGCAGCTACGCGAGACCCTCGATCAGGTGCAGGCGCTGTACGCCGAGTCGCAGGACAACCTGGAGAAGGCGACGGAGCAGAAGGCGCGCGCCGAGGCCAACGAGGCCAAGGCGGAGAAGGCCAAGAAGGAAGCCTTGACCGCCAAGGAAGAAGCGATCAAGGCCAAGACCGAGGCCGAAGAGCTGTACCAGAAGGAAAAGGAACGCGCCGAGGCGATGCGCAAGCAGCTCGGCAGCACGACGATCGACGTTCTCAAGTAGCTGGAGCCTATTTTCATGACCAGAGCGATCGTAGTGACGCTCGGCCTCGCGCTGAGCATCGGAACCGTCCTCGCCCAACCGGCACCCGACGCTCCCGTCGGGGACACCACGGGTAGCGATGCGACGGGAAGTGGCAGCGCCAGCGCCGGCAGCGACACCCAGCCCCCTCCGACCACGGATGCAGGGGACGGCAGTGGCAGTGGCAGCGACAAGCAGCCGATCACCACCGAGAAGGCAAACCAGGACGAGAGCCTGCAGACCGGTGGCGAAGAACGCCCGTGGGCGAAAGGCGTGTCCAAGCAGCAGCAGGACACCGCGCTTCGACTGTTCTCCGAGGCCAATCGCGCCCTCAACACCGGTCTGTTCGCGGCCGCGCTGGCCAAGTACAAGGAGGCGCTCCAGTCGTGGAAGCACCCCGCCATCTACTACAACATGGCGCTCGCCCAGATGAACCTCGACCAGCCGCTCGAGGTCGAGAAGAGCATGACCAAGGCGATCGAGTACGGCGCGGCGCCGCTCGAGAAGGACAAGTACGAGCACGCCAAGGAGTACCTGGTCCTCAACGCCAAGCAGCTCGCGTGGGTCGACGTCAGCTGCAAGAAGGTCGGCGCCAACGTGCTGATCGACGGCGAGAAGGCATTCACCGTCGAGCCCGGTAAACAGAACCGGATCAAGCGGCGCGTGCGCGTCGGCAAGCACACGATCGTCGCCGAGCGCACCGGCTACAACGCGCAGGTCGACGCACCCTACGTCGAACCCGGCCAGACGTTCCGCATCGAGCTCCAGCTGTACACCTCCGAGGAGCTGACCCGGTACAAGACGCGGTGGAAGCAGAAGTGGATCCCGTACGCGGTGCTCGGTAGCGCGGTGGTGTTCGGCGGCGGCGCCATCTTGCTCGAGAAGTCGGCGCAGACGAGCTACGACAACTTCGACGCCGAGATCGCGCGGTGCAACGACGCGAGCGGCGGCACCGGCTGCATGGTCGACTCGAGCGTCAGCGACCTGCGCAGCTCCGGCGACACCAAGAAGACGCTCGGCTACGTCGGCTACGGCTTGGCCGGCGCGGCGATCGTCGCCGGCGGCGCGCTCTTGTACCTGAACCGGCGCGTGTCCTACGAGATCACCGCCGACGAGTACCGTCGCGAGCTGGCCCAGAAGAAGGCCCCGCCGGTCGCTGTCGTTCCCATGGTCGCCCCCGGTTCCGCCGGCGCGATGGTCCTCGGTCGCTTCTAGGAGAGCCTACTCATGATCAGACTTCTCGTCGCGGCAGCGGCCCTTCTCCTGTTCGTTCCCGGTTGTCCCTCGGACCCCAAGACGATCGACTGCGGGCGCGGGTTCTCGTGTCCCGACGGCACGCAGTGCGCGGCCAGCCAGCAGGTGTGCATCACCACCAACTGCGGCAACGCCATCCTCGACTCCGGCGAGCAGTGCGACGACGGCAACATCATCGACGGTGATGGCTGCTCCGCCGCGTGCCGGATGGAGACCTGCGGCAACGGCGTTCAGGATCCCGGCGAGATCTGCGATGACGGCAACACCGTGGCCGGCGACGGCTGCTCGCCCGACTGCAAGTCGGTCGAGGTCTGCGGGAACGGCATCACCGACTTCGGTGAGGCATGCGACGACGGCAACACGGTGTCCGGCGACGGCTGCTCGCAGGACTGCCGGTCCACGGAGATCTGCGGCAACGGCATCGTCGACTCCGCGGTCGGCGAGGTGTGCGACGACGGCAACACCGCGAACGGTGATAGCTGCGACTCGACGTGCAAGTTCGGTGTTGGCTGCGGCAACGGTGTCATCGACCTCGACATGAACGGCAACCCGCTCGAGGAGTGCGACGACGGCAACACGGACGACAACGACAACTGTCGCAGCGACTGCATCATCAACCGCTGCGGTGACGGGTTCGTCAACTCCAACGGCGCGGTCGACACCCGCGAGGACTGCGACCCGGCGCCTCAGGCCGCGCAGGGCTCGAAGGTCACCAGCCCGCTCGAGACCTCGACCTGCAACATCGACTGCAGTGCGTCGGCGTGCGGTGACGGCAAGGTCAACCAGGCCGCCGGCGAGACCTGCGACGACGGCAACCAGGTCGACGGCGACGGTTGCGATACCGATACCGCGAACGGCAGCACGGCGTTCGACTGCAGCGTCACGGCATGCGGCAACGGTGTCACCACCACGGGCGAGCAGTGCGACGACGGCAACACCACCAATAGCGACGGCTGCGACAACAACTGCACCAACCCGACCTGCGGCAACGGCATCCTCGACAACGGGGAGCAGTGCGACGACGGCAACCTCGTCAACGGCGACGGCTGCGATTCGGCGGTCGGTGCCGGCTGCAAGATCACCGGTTGCGGAAACGGCGTGGTGACCACCGGCGAGCAGTGCGACGACGGCAACAACACCGACGGCGACGGCTGCGACTCCAACTGCACCAACCCGGCCTGCGGTAACGGGATCATCGATGGCACCGAGGAGTGCGACGACGGCAACCAGCTCGACAACGACGGCTGCGATAGCAACACGTCGACCGGCAACACGATGTTCGACTGCACGATCACCCGGTGCGGCAACGGCGTGCTCAACCCCGGCGAGCAGTGCGACGACGGCAACAACACCGACGACGCGACCTGCGACTCCAACTGCACGCTGCCCGCGTGCGGCAACGGCATCGTCGAGAACGCGGAGGAGTGCGACGACGGCAACACCACGGACGGCGATGGCTGCGATTCGTCGGCGTCCGGCGGCTGCAAGATCACCGCGTGCGGGAACGGCACCGTGACCGGTACCGAGACCTGCGACGACGGTAACAACGTCAACGGCGACGGCTGCGACAACAACTGCACCGTCTCGGCCTGCGGCAACGGCGTCAAGGACCCCTCCGAGGAGTGCGACGACGGCAACACGGTCAACAACGACGGCTGCGACTCGGCGCCCGGTGCCAACTGCAAGATCACCCGCTGCGGCAACGGTGTCGTCACCGGCACCGAGCAGTGCGACGACGGCAACACGACGAGCAACGACGGCTGCGACGGCAACTGCACGTTGCCCACCTGCGGCAACGGCATCGTCAACGCCGGCGAGCAGTGCGACGACGGCAACACCACCGACGGTGACGGCTGCGACTCCAACCCGGGCAACGGCAACCCCTGCACGATCACCGCGTGCGGCAACGGCGTGAAGACCACCGGCGAGGAGTGCGATGGCAGCGTCGGGTGCGATGCCAACTGCACGCTTCCGGCGTGCGGCAACGGCATCGTCGATGCCGGCGAGGAGTGCGACGACGGCAACGCTCTCGACGGCGATGGCTGCGACACCGACCCCGGCAACGGCAACCCGTGCACGATCACCGCGTGCGGCAACGGCGTCGTGACCACCGGCGAGGCCTGCGACGACGGCAACGCTGTCGACGGTGACACGTGTGATAGCAACTGCACGGTGCCGGCCTGCGGCAACGGCATCAAGACGTCGGGCGAGGAGTGCGACGACGGCAACAAGACCGACGGCGACGGCTGCGACTCCGCCGGCACGACCTGCAAGATCACCGGGTGCGGTAACGGCATCCAGACCGCCGGCGAGGAGTGCGACGACGGCAACCCGAGCAACACCGATAGCTGCACCAACGCGTGCAAGACCGCGGTGTGCGGCGATGGCTTCAAGTGCTCGGCGCCGGTTGCCCCACGCCCGCCGAGCAGTGCGACGACGGCGCGGCCAACGGCGCGACCGACTGCGCCTACAACGCGACGGAGACCGCCTGCAGCGTGTGCTCGAACACCTGCCAGAACGCGACCGGCACCGCCCACTTCTGCGGCGACGGCACCGTCGACTCGACGTTCGAGGACTGCGACGACGGTAACCTGACGTGCGGCACGTGCGACCCGACCTGCCGGACGGTCGCGTCGGCGCAAGCACGCGGCACGCTCGTCGTGGTCGGCCAGACCCAGCTCCAGACCCAGGGAGACACGTTCACGCTCGACGACGGCTTCAACGACCCGGTGACGTTCGAGTACATCAACACCACCCAGGCGGGTGCGGTGTCCGCCGCCCAGAACGTGCCGATCTCGTTCGTGGACGGAGATGGCGCGGCCACGCTACGCACGCTCACCGCCGACGCGATCAACAACGTCGCGTCGACCAACCGGTGCTCCGTCACCGGCGAGGTCTGCAACGTACCGGGAGACTGCGCGATGGGGTTCTGCACCGGCGACGGCACCACGGTGTGCACGAGCAACGGCAATTGCAGCCCCAGCAACGGCACCTGCGCGATCACGTGCGATCCGATCACGCTCGAGATCGGCGCCTCCCCGGGCCTCGCGTCGACGGTGCTCGACCTGCTCAACGACCGGTTCTCGGCGGTCGGCAACACCACCCTCAACGAGACGGTCAACGACGTCGAGTTCGTCCTCACCGACATGACCGGTGGCGCGGGCGGCGACTGCGGTGTTGGCGAGGTCTGCAAGTCCAACGAGGACTGCGAGTCGCAGACCTGCACCGCCGGCGTCTGCGCGCCCTGAGGGCGGCGCCTAGCAAGCTAGAACTGCAGCGTCGCCGGCACCACGGTGCTCACCCGATCGGGTGACACCGGGGCGCAGGTGAGTCCCGGGCCGTCGCACCGGGTGACCGGCGTCGTCGACCACAGCTCGATCTCGAGCTCGACGTCGAGCGTGGAGCCGGGTGCCGGCGCGTGCTCGCACTCGAACGAGCCTGTCGGCGGTAGCTGAAACGCGATCGCGTCCGCGGACATCGTGGTTCCCCACTGCGTGAAGCAGAACGCGCCGTCGTGCGTGACCGAGAACCCACCGGCCAGCTCGTCGGTGGCGACCCCGCTGGCGACCACGATCGAACCGTCGGCGCGCAGCGACGTCACCGGCGTGCGGAGCTCGATCGCGCGCGGCACGACGAGATCCGGAACCTCGACGTGAAACTGCTCGTTTCCCTCGGCGAGGTCGAGCGACACGCCGCGACCGATCGAGGCCATGGGCACCGTGAAGCTCGCGGTCGCCGGTGATGCGGCCTGGCTGAACGTGATGCCCGGGTCTCCCGGATGGATCGCGGCGTCGCCGAGGTCGACGCCGTTCAGCGTCGCGGTGACCGGCGCGAACGTGTGGTCGTAGTCGCGCTCGAGCTCGACGAGCAGATCCGAGGTGCCGGATCGCGGATCGCCGGGAGAGAGTCCGTGCTGGACGACCTGGATCGAGATCGTCGGCGGATCGCTGGTCGTGCAGGCCGTCAGACAACCACAAGCGAGAAGCGCGGTTCGAATCATGTGCAGGGACTCAGCAAAGGTCGGACCACGCCTATGCGTTCGGGATCTCGAACGGTTACAGGACGCCACCGACGAGTTTCCATCGCTTGCCACCCGACGTTTCGACACCTGTTCGAACGAGAACGTGTCTTGACGTGTGTTCATGTTGCACTGCAACAACGAGTTGGCGTATCACGCCGCCATGCAGCTTTCCTCGCTCAAGATCATCGTCACGGGTGCGGCCCAGGGCATGGGTGCGCACTTCGCTCGTCGGCTCGCCGAGGCCGGTGCGCAGGTCGCCGCCGGCGACGTCAAGGAAGACGGACTCGCCGCGCTGGCCGAGTCCTGCAAGGGCCTCCCCGGCAAGGTCCACACGAAGAAGCTCGACGTCTCGAACGAGGCCGAGGTCGGCGCGTTCGTCGACTGGGCCTACGGCGCGATGGGCGGTCTCAACGCGCTCGTCAACAACGCCGGCATCCTGCGCGACGGCCTCCTGGTCAAGAAGGACCGGACCTCGGGCGAGATCGTGAAGATGAGCAAGGAGCAGTGGGACGCGGTGATCGGCGTCAACCTGACCGGCGCGACGTTCATGGTGCGCGATGCGGTCGCGAAGATGGTCGCCAACGAGCAGAAGCCCGGCGTGATCGTCAACATGTCATCGGTCGCGCGGCACGGAAACCGCGGTCAGTCGAACTACGTGTCGGCGAAGGCCGCGCTCGCCGCGAACACCGTGACGTGGGCGCGCGAGTTCTCGAAGTTCGGCATCCGCGTCGGCTCGGTGGCGCCCGGCATGATCGAGACCCCGATGACCCAGGGCATGAACCAGAAGGCGCGCGACGCCCTGGTCTCCGCGATCCCGGTCGGCCGCATCGGCGTGCCCGAGGACATCTGGGTCGCCGTCAGGTTCGTGCTCGAGTGCGACTACTTCGACGGTCGCACGATCGACGTCGACGGCGGCCTCTCGATGTAATCAGGCCTGACGCACGAGGCGCGCGAGCGTGTCGAGCCCGTGCTCGATGCGCGGCGACCACGGCGTGCCCGCGGAGATCCGGATGAAGTTGGAGAACCGCTGGCGCGCCGAGAATAGCGGTCCGGGTGCGATCACGATGCGGCGCCGCAGCGCCTGCTCGTAGAGCACCAGCGCGTCGACACCGGGCGGCAGCTCGACCCACAGCACGAAGCCTCCGCGCGGCGACGACACGCGCGTCCCGTCGGGAAACCGGGTCGCGATTGCCTCGCGATAGCGCTCGACGTTGCCCGACAGCGCCGACCGCAACCGGCGCAGGTGCCGCTCGTAACCACCCGACGCCAGGAACTCGGCGACCGCCATGCCGAGCAGCTGCGGGCACGCCAGGCTCTGCCCGAACTTGAGCCGCACGATCCGATCGTGCCAGCGCCCACCGGCGATCCATCCGACGCGATAGCCCGGCGCGAGCGTCTTCGAGACCGAGCTGACGAGCAGCACGTGGGAGTCGTCGCTGGCGCCGGTGAACGCGCGTAGCGGTCGCGGGCGCGAGCCGTCGAACACGAGCTCGCCGTAGGCATCGTCCTCGATCACGGGCACGTCGTGGCGGCGCGTGATGCGGACCAGCTTCTCGCGCTCGTCGTCGGGCATGATCGAGCCGAGCGGGTTGAGTAGCGTCGGCGTGCACACCACCGCGCGCACCGGGTTCGAACGCAGCGCCTCCTCGAGCGCGTGGGTGTCGAGACCCGTCCGCGGGCTCGCGGGGATCTCGAACGCGCGCATCCCGAGCCCCTCGATGATCTGCAGCACGCCGAAGTACGCCGGCGACTCGACGGCGATCACGTCACCGTGGCGGGCGACCGCGCGCAGGGCGAGCGACAGCCCCTCGGTCGCACCGATCGTCGTGCACAGGTCGTGCTCGTTGAGCGCGACGCCGGAATCGACCGCGCGCCGCGCGATCTGCCGGCGCAGCGTGAGCAGTCCGGGCGCGGCCTCGTAGCGCGCGCCGACGGTGGTCATCTCGCGCGTGACCTGGTTGACGATCCGGTTGAGCGCGGCGATCGGGAGATAGGTCGGATCGACGGTGGCGCACCCGAACGGCAGCAGCTCGGGATCGCGCATCGCGGCGAGGATCTCGGTGTACGCGCCTCCCACGGTGACCCGCGACGGTGTCGTGCATACCCGTGGCGGCCGCGGTTCCGGGGTCGGCTGCGCACGCCGTCGCACGAAGTGCCCCGACTTCGGGCGGACCTCGATCAACCCGGCGTTCTCGAGGCGGAGATAGGCCTCGAGGACGGTCGCCACGCTGACGCTGCGTTCCTGCGCGAGCCGTCGCACCGACGGCAGCCGATCGCCCGCTCGCAGCGCGCCGCGATCGATCGCCCGACCGAGCTCCTCGGCGAGGTGCTCGTACAGAAAGCCCGAAGAAGTCGCCACCACGGCCACGAGTGTACCGATCGGGTTTTCGACCGACCAGCACAGATCCCGAGCGGCCGACCGCAACAGCGGACCTGTACCGGTCGGCGCGCCTTCGTGGTGACTCTGTACCGCTCCCGCAGATCGGCCAACTTGCCGCCATGGCGAGCATTGCATCCGCGCCTCACACGCCTACCATCCCGAACCGCGTGGACCCGCGCACGTTCATCAGTCTGACCGCGCTCTACGTGATCTGGGGATCGACGTACCTCGCGATGCGCATCGCGGTCGCCGAGCTACCGCCGTTCCTGATGGCCGGGATGCGCTACGCGACCGCGGGTGCGGTGATGTTCGCGTTCGCTCTCCGTCGAGGGACGAAGTGGCCGCCCGCGCGTGACTGGCTTCGCGTCGCACCGATCGGCGTGCTGTTGATCCTCGGCGGCAACGGCATGGTCGCGATGTCCGAGCGCACGGTGACCTCGGGCGGCGCCGCCGTCGTGGTCGCGACGATGCCGTTGTGGGTCGGCGTACTCGGCGTGCTCGGCGGTGGTGGCGATCGTCCATCGCGGCGAGAGTGGGTCGGGCTCGCGATCGGGTTCGCCGGCGTGGTCGTGCTGATGGGAGGACCGTCGCTCGCCGGCGATCCGATCGACATCGCCGCGATCGTGATCGCGCCGATCTCGTGGGCGATCGGCTCGGTGCTCGCGCGCCGTCTCCCCGCGAACGACACCACGCGCGATCCGTTCATGCTGCCCGCGCTCGAGATGCTGGTCGGCGGCGCGGTGCTCGGGATCGTCGGCTTCGCGTCGGGCCAGCGGCTCCCCGCCGATGCCAGCGCGAACGCCTGGCTCGCGGTCGGCTACCTGGTGGTGTTCGGATCGCTCCTCGGGTTCACCGCGTACAGCTGGCTCACCCGCAACACCCGTCCCGCGGTGGCGACCAGCTACGCGTACGTCAACCCGGTGGTCGCCGTGCTGATCGGGGTGGTGCTGACCGGCGAGCCGCTCGGTGTCTCGACGGTGATCGCGAACGCGATGATCGTGGGCGCGGTCATCCTCGTGCTGCGTAACCCCGCGAAACGGTAGCTGGATCGAATTGGCGTCACCGTCGTCGGACGGCTATGTTTCGCAGATGGGACGTTTCCAGACGATCGCGCTGGCCGCGCTGGTATCCGGCGGGCTCGCCGTTGTCGGATGCGGCGGTACCCAGGAAGTCGTCAAGAAGGTCCACCACAAGAAGGAGAAGTCGGCCCGGACGTACCTGAAGGAGGCGCGCGAGGCGGTCGACAACGACGACTTCGAGACGGCGGACGAGGACTATTCCAGGTCGTTCAAGAAGTCGAAGGAGTTCGACACGCTCAAGGAGCACGTCGACTACTTGCTTCGCGTCGCCAAGCGCAAGCGCGCGCGAGAGGTCGCGAAGGCCTTCTACGATGCCAACCTCGCGTCGACGCGTGGCTACAAGCTGTACGCCGAGACGCTGATCGCGAGCGAGCGCGGCGATGCGGCGCTCGAGGTCGCCGAGCAGGTGCTCGCCGCGAACTCCAACGACGCCGACGGGTTCTCGCTCAAGGGTCGAGCGCTCATGATCCTGGATCGCGACGAGGAGGCTGTCGATGCGCTCCGTCAGGCGACCCAGCTCGCCCCCGACAACGGCGAGTTCCAGCTCCAGCTCGGACTCGCCCTCGACAAGCTCGGCAAGATCGACGAGGCCGCGCTCAAGTTCCGCGCTGCCGTCAAGCGCACGCCCGACAACGCGATGGTGTACGTCTACCTCGGTATGGAGCTGCGCAACCAGGGCGAGCTCGAGGAGAGCGAGCGCGTGCTCCACAAGGCCATCGAGCTCGATCACGACAACGCGCGCGCGTACTTCGAGCTCGGGCTGCTCTACAACCTGCAGCAACACCAGAGCGATGCCGAGCAGGCGCTCGCCAAGGCGGTGCAGAAAGCGCCGGAGGATTTCGAAGTACTGGTACGCGCTCGGGGAGATCTACCGGCTGCAGAAGCAGGACGACAAGGCGATCAAGGCCTACAAGAAGTCGCTCGACCTCGACCCGCCGTATCCGAAGGCGACCGGCAAGCTCGGCCTGCTGTACATCTACGCCAAGCACTACGACGACGCCGAGGCGGTGTTGATCCCCGCGATCCGCCGCGATCCCAAGAACGCGACCAACTACTACTACCTGGGTGCCGTGTACGCGGCGAAGGGGCAGAAGCGGATCGCGATCGAGAACTACGAGAAGTATCTCGACCTCGCACCCAAGAACGATCCGGATCGACGGCGCGCGAAGACGGCGATCCGCAAGCTCAAGCGCCGGTGATGGCGCCGTACGTGATCGCGTCGTCGCGCTGCGCGCGGGCGTCGTACTCGATCCACGCCGCGGGGCGCGCCACTACCTGGATGCGAAGCTCGTCGAGGATCCCGTCGACGAAGTCGGAGGTCGGCACGGTCACCACACCTCCCCCGGAGCTGCGGTCGGCACCGAGGAAGATCGGCCGATCGCTCGGCGTCAACGCACCGTCGATCGGTCCCTGCGCGACCTGCACGCCGTCGAGGTAGACCCGCTCGATCGAGGACGTGGCCACGCCGGTCAGGTAGTGCCACTCGGCGATGGCGACCGTCCCGTTCGAGGCGTCGTGCTCTCCACTCGCGGTCTCGCACGTGACCACGGCGGCGGCTTGCACGAGTCCGAGGTAGAGGTCGTTGTCCGAGGTGTCGCCGACCTGTCGCGTGATCATCCCGAAGAACCCGCCGGGGATCGATCGCGGCTGGATCCAGCCCGACACCGTGAACGCCGTGTAGCCGAGCGCCTGCCCGCCGGCCACCGTCATGTACTCCTTCGCCGCGCTCTCGAAGCTCCGTCCGGTGCCGATCCGTCCCTCCGCGGTCCGGGTGCCGGTAGCGACCGCGTCGAGACCGTGTCCACTCGAGTCGGAGGTCGAATCGCCCGCGAAGTGCCAGACCGCGGCGAACTCGTCCGTCCACACCGATCGCGTCGCGGCGGGTCCGGTGTCGCCGCCGTAGCGCACCTCGATCGTGGTGCCGGCTTCGATCGTCGGTACCCGCACCCACGCGATCAACGGAGCGTTGTTGGTGTTGCCGAGTTGCTCGAGCTCGTAGGCGAGCGGGGTTCCATCCGCGTCGACGAACCGGAGATCGGAACCGTCGCCGAGGCGATCGCGAGCGATCCGCTCGTTGGTGAGCGTGACCAGCAAGGGGAAATCGGTGAGCGGTGCTTGCGGTGGCGCGAGCGCGAGCTCGGAATGCACGAATCCCGAGCCGTCGGGTGTGCTGGCGTCGCCGACCGAGGCGTCGAAGCCGATCCGCCCGCAGCCAGCGAGCGCCGGGATCAGTACGTGCGCCAGTCCCATGGATTCACATGATAACGGGCGAAACTGCGGGTTGTGTTACCAACGCTGCATCCGTTATCTTGACAGCTCGTCCGTTCGTCTGTTAGACGTATATCCGTTATGACGGACAAGGCGAGGTTGTCGTGGTGACCGCCGCGCGTCCACGGGACGCACTCTCCGCTGCCGCCTACCTCGAGACCGTCGAGGCGATCGACGTGCTGCGATGGGCGAGCCGCCAGTTCGGCCGCCGGCTGACATTCGCCACCGGGTTCGGCGCCGAGGGCTGCGTGGTGATCGATCTGATCGCGCGCGCGAACCTGCCGATCGACGTGTTCACGCTCGAGACCGGCGTGTTGTTCCCCGAGACCTACGAGCTGTGGCGCACGCTCGAGCAGCGCTACGGGATCGAGATCCGCGCCGTCACCGCCGCAGGGACGATTCCCGTGCACGCGCTGGTTCGCGGCCCGCGGCCATGGGAGTCCGATCCGGATCGCTGCTGCGAGCAACGCAAGGTCGTGCCGTTGCGTGCCGAGCTCGCGCGCTTCGACGCATGGATCACCGCGCTGCGGCGCGACCAGACGCCCGAGCGCGCGCACGCGGGCGTCGTCGAGCACGATCGCAAGTTCGGCCTGACCAAGATCAACCCGCTCGCCGGGTGGACGCACGACGACGTGTGGGCACACGTCTACGCCCACGACGTGCCGGTCAACCCGCTCCACGAGCGCGGCTATCCGTCGATCGGCTGCCAGCCATGCACGTCTCCGGTGGCCGCGGGCGAGGATCCTCGTGCCGGCCGGTGGCGCGGTCGCGGCAAGCGCGAATGCGGGCTTCACGTCGTCGGGCCCGGCACGGAGGTTGGCTCGTGAGCCTGTACCCCGCATTCCTCGACCTTCGCGAGCGCGACGTGGTGATCGTCGGCGGCGGTCCGGTCGCGGCGAGCAAGCTCGACGGGTTGCTCGCGGTCGGCGCGCGCATCACCGTGATCGCACCGGCGATCGTCTCCGAGATCGAAGCACGTGCCCGCCTCTCGGGGGTCGCGCTGATCCGCCGCGGGTTCGAGCCCGCCGATCTCGACGGGGCGTGGTGGGTCGTCGCCGCCGCCACACCCGAGATCAACCGCGAGGTCGCGCGCGCCGCCACCGCACGTCACGTGTTCGTGAACGCCGTCGACGACAAGGCCGCGGCAACGGCCTACCTCGGCGGGGTCGTGCGGCGCGGTCCGGTCGAGCTCGCGATTCTCGACGGGTGGTGCCGCGCCGGCGCTCGCCGGCCTCGTGCGCGAGGCGCTCGACGCGCTGTTGCCGCGCGACCTCGAGCGCTGGGTCGACGTCGCCACCGCCGCGCGCGCCGACTGGAAGGTCGCGGGGGTGCCGATGGCCGAACGCCGGCCGCTACTCCTGCGCGCGCTCGTCGCGCTCTACGCATCGCAATCGACTCTCAGGGAGGTCGTATGAGTGGATTCGTCTCGCTGGTCGGGGCCGGCCCCGGTGATCCCGAGCTGTTGACGTTGCGCGCAGCCGATCGACTGCGCCGCGCCGATCTGGTGCTCGACGACGCGCTGGTCCCGTACCAGTTGCTCGAGCTCGCTCCCCAGGCGCGGCGATTCTTCGTCGGCAAGCGCGCGGGTCGTCACTCGATCGACCAGGCCGACATCCATCGCCTGATGATCAAGGCCGCGCGCGGAGGACGCCGCGTGGTCCGTCTCAAGTGCGGCGATCCGTTCGTACTCGGCCGCGGCGGCGAAGAGGCGCTCGCGCTCGAGGCCGCCGGCGTCGCGTACGAGGTCATCCCCGGCCTGTCGTCCGCGATCGCCGCACCCGCGCTCGCCGGCATCCCGGTCACCCATCGCGGTGTCGCGTCGGCGTTCGCCGTGGTGTCGGGGCACGCCGAGTCCGCGTTCGGCCCCGTCCTCGACGGCATCGCGCCCGGCTCGCTCACGCTGGTCGTGCTGATGGGGCTCCGCACGCGCGCCGCGATCGCGTCCCGGCTGCGCGCACGCGGCTGGAGCGCCGACACGCCGGCGGCGATCGTGTGGGGTGCCTCGCACACCGGCGGCACGCGCTGGCTCGGTTCGCTCGCCGCGCTCTCGGATCCCGAGGCCGCGCCCGCCTCGCCGCTGCCCGGCGTGCTCGTCGTCGGTGCCGCCGTGGCGCTCGCCAGCCAGCTCGACCAGCTCGCGTTCGCGACCGGCGCCGCGCCCGAGGTTCCGGTCGCACTGGAGGCCCTGTCGTGAGCGTCGTCGATGTTCCGTACACCGTGCCCGGTCGCCTGGGCTTCGCGCGACACGAAGACGTCGACGCATTCGTCGAGCGGCTCGAGGCATTCGAGCGCGGCGAGGTCTCGGCCGACGAGTGGCGATCGTTTCGACTGGTCAACGGGGTCTACGGACAGCGCCAGGACGGCGTCAACATGGTCCGCGCCAAGCTTCCCGCCGGCATCATCACGCCGGTGCAGCTCGAGGCGCTGGCCACGTTCGCCGAGCAATACGGAAGCGGCAAGGGCCACGTCACCACGCGGCAGAACGTGCAGTTTCACTTCGTTCCGCAGGACGAGGTCGAGGGTGCCCTGCGGCTGCTCGCCGACGCCGGCATCACGACCCGCGAAGCGTGCGGACACTCCGTGCGCAACTGGACGTGCTGCCCGTTCGCGGGGGTCGCGCGGGACGAACCGTTCGATCCGACGCCGTACGTCGAAGCACTCGCACGACACCTGCTGCGCGGACCGAAGAGCTCGACCTTGCCTCGCAAGCTCAAGCCGTCGCTGGGAGGCTGTTGTGGGACCGACTGCTCGCAGGCGTTCATCAACGACCTCGGATTCCTCGCTCGTACTCGCGATGGTGCTCGCGGGTTCCAGCTGGTCGCCGGCGGTGGACTATCGACGCTGCGGCGGAGCGCGCTCGTGGTCGAGGAGTTCGTGCCCGTCGCGGAGCTGCTCGAAGCCGCCGACGCGATCGTCCGCGTGTTCGATCGCATCGGCAACCGCCACAACAAGGCGAAGGCGCGCCTCAAGTGGGCGATCGAGAAGATCGGCGCACCGGCGTTCCTCGCCGCGTACCACGCCGAGCGCGAGGCGATCCGCGCCGAGGGTGGCATCCCGCTCGTGCTGCCGCCGCAGCCGATTCCCGACAGCCTGAAGCGGCGGCGGCGCTCGCTCGCGCAGGCGATCGAGCCCGCTCCCGAGTTCGACGCGTGGGCGCTCCACAACGTGCGCCCGCAGAAGCAGGCCGGATTCTCGGCGATCGTGATCCGGCTGGTGCTCGGCGACATCACGGGGGCGCAGCTGCGCGGCCTGGTTCCGCTGATCACCGAATACGGCGAGGGCGAGCTCCGCACGACCAACGAACAGAACCTGGTGCTGCGGTTCGTGCCCGATGCCCGGCTACCGGCACTGCACCGCGAGCTGGTCGCGCTCGGCCTCGCGGTCGGAGGCGCCAACAGCCTGTCCGACGTCACCAGCTGCCCGGGCGCCTCGAGCTGCAAGCTCGCGGTCACCGCATCGCGCGGGCTCGGAGGCGAGCTCACCGAGCTACTCGAGCGGCGTCCCGATCTGATCGCCGCGGCGCGCGGTCACGACGTCAAGGTGTCGGGTTGCCCGCACGGGTGCGGCCAGCACTACGTCGCCGGGATCGGGTTTCAGGGCGGGATGCGCAAGCTCGCCGGCCGCCCCGCGCCGCAGTACCTGGTGTACGTCGGCGGCGGGATCCACGGCGACCGCGCCGAGTTCGGCCGGTTGATCGGCAAGGTCCCCGCGCGCCGTGCCGCGGCCACCGCCGAGCGCCTGCTCGACTTCTACGTCGCCGAGGGTGCGACGAGCCGCGCGTTCTGGGCCACGGTCCCGCTCGCCCGGCTGCGGTCGCTGATCGCCGACCTCTCCGAGCTGTCCGCGGCCGATGCCACCGAGGCCGACTTCATCGACCTCGGCCAGACCACCGCGTTCGAGGTCCAGACCTCGGAAGGTGACTGCGCGGCGTAGGTCTCCACGATCGAAGCTCCGTCGTCGCAGCGGTCACGGCGTGGTGATCGTGAGGATCGGGCGCGCGTCGTCGAGCGGCGTCGCGAACAACGACAGCTGATCGGGATCGGCGAACACCGCGGCGAAGTGCTCGGGAGCGAGCGCACGCGATAGCCGGGTCGCGAACTGCTCGCGCAGCACCCGGATGTAGTGCTCGGCGTCGTAGTCGCGCGGGTCGTCGGCCAGATCATCGGCGTCACCGTCGCTTCGATCGGGGAGCATGCGAGCGCCGCGCGTGGTGCGATAGACGCGAACCCGCTGTCCGACGGTCCACTGGGTCCGGCCGGCGGACAGCATCGCCTCGTAGGCGAGCTCGTGGCGTCCGTCGCGCGTCGCGAGGTACTGGGCCGGCGTCTTGGCCAGCCGCATCCGGGACGACACGTCGTGCGTCGCGATCGTGCGCCGGCGAAGCGCGTCGACGGTCGCGAGGAACAGCTCGCGAACGCCGGCGACATCGTCGTCGAACAGCCGCGCGATCGCAGCGCGCAAGAACTCCTCGGCGAACGGTTCGGATCGGCTCGACCGAAACGCCACCCCGCGCAGGATCAACTGCCCGTCGTAGGTCTGGAGCGCGTAGTTCTTGGGCTCGTGGGACAGCATCGCGGCGTAGCGCCCCTCGAGCTCGAGGTGCACCTTGGCCGGGAGCAACGCGGCGATCTCGGCAACGATCCGCCGTTCGTCGTCGGGGCTCCACGTGTCGGGCACCGCGAAGTACACCCCGTCGGTATCCGCCTCCAGCAGCGTGACGTCGCGCGCCGCGAGCTCGCGACACATCAGGGCGAGCAGCTCGCGCCCGCGACGCGTGATCTCGTTGGCGGCGTGAACATCGGAGAATCGGGTCAGCCCACCGGCGCCGAGGTAGCCGTACGCGGAATTGATCACCAGTTTCATCGCCGCCGACAGCGCCTCGTGGGCGTGGCGCTCGGGAGAACCGATCGGAGCCGCCTTGCCGGCGGCCTTCGCCGCGAGACGCTGGACCACCAGCCGCTCGACCAGCGACAGCAGCGCGCCGAGCCGGTCGCGGGACGATCCGATCCGGTGTTCGCACATCAGCGACGGATACAGGCTCGCGACGTCGGCCTTGACCACGCGCCGCGCGACCCCGGCCGCGAACAGATGGAGCCCGGCGCCGCTGTGCTCGGTGCCATCGCCGGGCGCGTGTGCCGGCAGCGCCTGGCCCTCTCGCACGTAGGCACGCACGAGGAGCGGATCGATCACGCCGGTCGCGGGCCCGGCGTCGGCGAGCCGCTCGTAGCGCCGGGGCGCCATGCGCGCGAGCGCGAAGGCGGCGCCACCCAGGAGCCTCGAGACCCCCGCGACCTCCTCGACATCGGCGGCCGCGTAGCGACGAATTCGCTCGGGATCCGTCAGATACACCTCGTGCACGCGATCGCCGCGCACGTACTCGCGGTCGGTCGCGGCCAGCCCGAGGTGACGCGCGACGTGCTTGAGCCCGTGACCGGCGAGGTCGCGGGTCGCGAAGTCGTAGCGCAACACCGCGTCGAGCGTGTCGATCAGCTCGCGACCGGGGATCACGAATCGCACGCGACGCTCGCCCGCGACCGCGAGGCCACGGCGCGCCACCCGCCGGCGCAGTCCTGGCTCGCCGATGCGGCCGAGCGCGAGCGGTACGCCGAGGAGCTGCGCGCGGCGCTCGAGAAACGCGAGGTCGAAGCCGTGCAGGTTGTGGTTCTCGATCACGTCGGGATCGATCGCGCGGACGCGCTCGACCAGCGAGCCGATCAGCACGGCCTCGTCGGCGTGCTCGAGGATGGCGACCTCGCCGTCGGGATCTCGAACTGCCGCGAGGAAGATCCGGTCGCGATCCGCGTGAAGGCCCGTGGTCTCGAGGTCGATCTGGACCCGGCGAACGTCGTCCCACGCGAGGTCCTTGAAGTACGTCCGCCCCGAGGCCACGAGGTACTGCTCCTCGGGTGGGAGCGCGAGGACCTCGCCGTCGAGCTCGCGCAGATGGGTCACGGCATGGCCGCGGCGACGCGATGCAGCCGCGAGCACGGCCGCGGTCAAGGTCTGGCGATCGTCCCCGCGGACCACGAACCGCAGCTCGCCGGGGCCCTCGAGCTCGCGCCACGTCACCCCGCGCAGTCCGTCGACGCTCGCCGCCAGGACCCAGGGACGGAACCGGTGCGACTCGTAGCAGAGCCGACCCTCCGACCGGCGCCACAGATGCACGAAGCCATCGCCCTCCGCCCACACCGAGACGATGCCGGGAGTGGAATCCCATCCCCACAGCCACGCGTGCTCGCGGGTGGACACCCGACTCGCCCTAGCGCGAGGTCTTCACTTCGGGGCGGGTGATGTTGAACACCAGCCCGAACAGTCCGGCCGCCGCGAGCACGACCCCCGCCACCATGAGGCCGGAGAACGGCGGGTTGTACTGCTTGGCGGCGGTCGTGGTCAGGCCCATGTCGGGCTCCGACTTGGTCAGCTGATCGCCCGCGATCACGGCTCCACCCCCGAGCATGAGCACGGTGTCCCCGACGTAGGACCACCGTTTGGCAGACCGGTTGTAGCCGAAGCACCCGCTGGTGAAGGCGATCAGCGCGACCATGGCCACCAGGGCGACGAGTCGTTCTCGCATCGACGAGAACATCGTATCAGAGCGCCCCATCGGCTGGCCGCGCTCGGCCCGCGAAAGTATGCTTCGCCGCGATGTCCGACAGTGCGGTAGCGGCCTCTCGACAACGGTCCCCGCTGCTGCCGATGTTCCTGATCGTCCTGGTGGACGTGATCGGGTTCACCATCGTGATCCCGCTGCTCGCGTTCTACGCGGAGCACTTCGGCGCATCGCCCCTGGTCGCCACCACCCTGGTGTCGGTGTACGCGCTGTGCTCGCTGATCTCGACACCGATCATCGGCAGGCTGTCCGACCACTACGGCCGCAAGCCGCTGTTGATGTACAGCCAGGCCGGTACCTGCTCCGGGTTCCTGGTGCTCGCGTTCTCGAGCTCGCTGTGGATGGTGTTTCTGGGGCGCATCCTGCCCGGACTGTCGGCGGGAAACCTGTCGATCGCGCAGGCCTACATCTCGGATCACACCAAGCCGGAGAATCGCGCCAAGGCGTTCGGCGTGATCGGCGTGGCGTTCGGCGTCGGGTTCACGTTCGGCCCGGCGCTCGGCGCGTGGCTCGGCAACTACACGGTTCCGTTCCTCGGCAACTGCGAGGCGTCGTTCCTGGTCGCCGCCGGGATGTCGGCGCTGTCGATCTTCTGCACGTACACGCTCCTTCCCAAGAACGTGCGGCCGCCGCAGCACACCGAGCCGAGCAAGCAACCGGTGGGTCCCGCCGGTCGTCGTCCGAGCATCTTCGACTGGCGCGTCTACGCCGAGTACTTCGGCCGTCGCGCCCTGCGCGTGCTGTACATCGAGTTCTTCCTGTTCAGTTTCGGGTTCTCGCTGTTCTTCAGCGGCTTCGCCCTGTTCGCCGAGCACAACCCGCACCTCGGGTGGGGGCTCCGCGAGGTCGGCTGGCTGTTCACGTACACCGGCGTCCTCGGGATCATCCTGCAGGGCGGACTGCTCGGACGGATCGTCGCGAAGTTCGGCGAGCTCCGGCTGACGATCTACGCGTTCGTCGCGGCGGTGATCGCGTACACGGTGATCGGGCTGTCGACGGATTGGCAGTTGATCGTCATCGGCGCGACGATCTCGGCGTTCGGTCAAGGCGTGCTGCGTCCGGTGATCACGAGCCGGATCACGCAGGCGGTCGGACGCCACGAACAGGGCGTCGCGCTCGGGATCTCGGGCTCGCTGTCGTCGATCGCGATGATGCTCGCGCCGCCCACCGGCGGCTTCTTGCTCGACCATCACGCGGTCGTGGCGTGGGCGATGATCCCGGCGGGTGTCAGTCTGGTCGGCCTCGTGTTGACCATCGCATGGGCGAAGGTAAGTCCCGGCGTACCGCCCGCCCCGACCGATCCGATTCCACCGGCGCGGGTCGGATCGTCGCGTTAGAGTTCGCGCCATGGCAAAGCGGTGGCTGATCGCGGCGGTGTTCGCGGGTGGTGTATTCGGTGCGTACCGGATGTCGGGGTGTCTCTCGAAGGATCCCGACCAGAAGCTCGCCGGACGGTTCGACGACATGTGCGAGATCGCGGAGCGCGGTGCCGACGCGCCGGTGCGCGGCGTGCAGGAGCTCGGGCGCTACCTCGGGAACCACACCGACGACATCCTCGGCGAGCTCGGTGGCACGATCGCGATGATCGAGAAGATCCCCGACGACGACGCCCACGACAAGCGCGCGCGAGTCGCCCGCGACCGGATCCAGAAGCCGCTGATCGACTGCGCGGAGACCTGGGAGCGGTTCGCCGAGGCGATCGACGACAGCCCCGAGGCGATCGATCTCGTCGAGCGCGGGCTCGATCGGCTCGAGCGCACGCTCGACATCATCTTTGGTAACGGGGGTGACGCTCGGGGAACCGACGTGCTCGTCGACTTCCGGCACCTTCCGGATCAGCTACGTCACCGGTTCGACATCGTCCGGATCACTCGGTGATCAGGAACTTCCACTTCGCGCCGTCGGCACCGATCCCGGTGGCGCCGGTCGGCGCGTCGTAGGCGAACTGGATCTGCCCGGCGGCCTCGTAGCTTCCGTGCGGTCCCGAGCACGTCATCCGGACGGTCAGCGTCTGGTTGACGGGCTGGAGTTGCGCGCCGCTCAGCGAGGTGTGATCGCAGGTCAGCTCCTCGGGAACGCGCGCCTTGAACTCGAGCGTGGTGCCCGACTTCTTGCTGTACACGAGCCAGTCGGCGAGCCGGATCGTCAGCGACAGCTGGAACTTCTCGCCTGCCTTGACCTTCTTCGGTCCGTCCGAGGTCGCCGTGTACAGCTTCACCGCGTTCACCAGCGCGTGGATCTTGGCATCGCGCGCGTCGAGCGCGGTGGGCTCGATCCCGGTGGTCACGAGCTGGACCTTGTTGTCGACGCCGACCACGATCGATACCGGCTGGGTGATCGACAGCGCGCGAAACAACTGGCTGGCGTGCGCGCCGAACGCCACCGTGCCGCGGCCGACGCCCTCACTTCCGCGGATCGGGTCGAGCTTCTTGGCGGCGTACCTCGAGCCGCGGATGTACGCGATGATGTAGACGCCGGGGGTGTTCTCCTTGAGCGCGATCAACCGCGCCAGGTCGTCGGTGCAACCGGTGATGTTGCGCGCGCAGAACCAGTGGACGACCACCTTGCCCGCCGAGTCCGTCCGCGAGGGCTCGTCGTACATCCACGCGAGCGTGGGCCAGCTGTCGGGACCGCTGACGGCGAGGGTGTCGCCGATCTTGGGCATCGGCAGCGCCTGGACCTTGGGCCGGGCATCGACGCTCCCGCCGAGAACGCCGATCGCGAGTGCGCAGATCAGCAGACTTCGCGAGCCGGCGCCCGGCGGATCGGCAGACCGCGGAAGCGAAGTCGGGCGACGAAGTCTGGGCATGTGACCAGCGTACCGGACGGCCGCCGCCCGTTGGATATTCACGACGACGGGCGGCTCAGGGCGAGATCACGCCGGCCGCGATCAGCACGGGGATGACGATCGCCATCACCGCCTCGCCCGCGATCAGGCCCGACGCGAGCGGCATCCCGAGCATGTCCGCGCTGCGTTTGTAGAGCCGGCTCCACGCGGTCATCAGGAGGCCGCCGAGCACCATCGTGAACACGACCATGCCGGGCACCATCATGCCGATGCCGATGCCGGTCGCCGACGGTAGCCAGCGGTGGCTGTTCTTGATGTAGCGCTCGCCGAGCGTGATCAGGATGCCGATCAAGGCACCGATCAGCATGAACTGCAGCGCGTAGTCGGGTAGCCGATCGAAGCCGCCCGAGAGCACGTCGGCGAAGCCGGCGATGCGGGCCGAGATCGGCGAAGTCAACGGCTGCTGGCCCTCGACCACCTGCGAGCCGATGCCGTAGGTACCGCGCAGCAGCGGATAGACCAACGAGACCGCGAGCGCGCCGACCGGCGCCGCGATCAGCTGCGAGTAGGTGAGGAAGCGCGGCGTCGATCCGATGATGTGGCCGGCCTTGTAGTCCTGCATGATCGCCTCGGACTGCACCGCGATCGTGCCAGTCGTGCCGCTCGCGGCGAGGTTCGCCTTGAGGTTGCCCGGCATGAGGCCGGCGAAGATCGCCTGCATCATGTTCGTGAGCTGGCTGATCGGTCCCCAGTTGGTCTCGCCGAGGACGCGGAGACCGACGAGCATGAGCGGTGCGGACAGCGCGATCGCGATCAGGGTCAGCCAGATCGGCAGATCGAAGAACGCGTACTGCACGACGACGAGCCCGATCGACGACAGCGCGACGCCGAGCGCGATCAGCCGCAGCGGCACGTCGCCGCTCTTGACCGCATCGCCCGACAGCGTGCTGAACGTTCGAGCCAGCGTGCGCCACTTGAGGAACAACGCGGTGAGCCCGCCGGCGATCAGCATGCCCGTGCCGGGCCACATCATCCACAACAGGATCTTGCCGCGGACCGGCGCATCGATGATGTCGGGGACGAGGAGCTTCGGACCGATGATCCACGCGATCACCGCGCCGATCGCCATGCTGATGTTGACGCGGTTTCCGACGATCATGCCCGAGCCGATGCTGAGCAGGCTGACCTGGAACCCGGCGCCGGCGGTCGCCGCGGTCAACCCGAACATCGTCGCCAGGACGGTGTCGGGCAACACGCCCTCGGGCCCACCCTCGACGTGCGGGATGGCGAACAAGCGGGCGCCGTACTTCGTCGTCAGCAGCCACACGAACGCAGAGGCGATCGTCGCGAGGAACAACGCGAGCGCGGCGCGCCGGGCGTCCCTGCCCCGCGCATCGAGCACGATGATCGTCTCGGCTGCCGCGACACCGTCGGCGTACGTCAGCTTCTCGTCGACGACGTAGTGCTTGCGCAGCGGGACCGCGAGCAAGATCCCCAGGATGCTCGCGAACATCAGCCACAAGAACGACTCGTACCACTCGGGCTGGAAGCTGAAGCTCCCGCTGTGGATCTGCGCGAGCAGATCGAACGCGGCGAGGATCACGCACATGAACGCGGTCTGCGCGGCCGACGTGCCGGCCGTCTGGACGATGTTGTTCTCCCAACGCGTGAAGTTGCGGAACAGGATGCCGAGCGAGAGGTAACCGAAGAACGCGGCGACGACCGAGACGTTCGGTCCGAAGCCGAGCTTGAGCACGATGTACGGGTACGAGGCACCCATCACCGCCGCGACCAGGACGCCGGCGATCACGGCTCGGATCGAGAACTCCCGCGCGTCCGCCGGCTTGGGAATCACGCCGGGCAGGCTATCGCTCGCATCGCTGCTCATCGGCGGCGAACCTACCAAGGCGCGCCCCGGGTTGTTCAACCCGATGCGCCCGAAAGGACCTTACTGCAGCGGGCTATCCGCGGCCGCGCCGTCGATGCTCGGCGCGGTCAGCCGCGGCCCGAAGAACCGCATGCTCGCGAGTACGAGGGTCTCGTCGCCGCCCTTGACCTGACGCCGGGCACCGACATCGATGCCCCACTTCATCGAGGACATGCCGATGCCGCCGCTGATGTACGTGGAGTCGAGCTCGGTATCGTGGAGGGCGCCGAACCGGATCGGGAACCCGTTCTGGCCGCCGCGGAAGAAGTACTCGGCGCCACCGCCGTAGCGGGTCGAGGTCTCGCCATCGAGCTTCCACCGCATGTCGAAGCTGAGGCCGAAGCTGGGCAACGGGCGTGCGAGCACGCCGCCGCCGAGGGCGCGCGGGAACTGGGTCGACTTCTCGCTCGCCCACAGGTTCTGCGCGGAGAATCCGAGGTTGACCATCTCGGTCGCGCGGATCGTGGTGCCGAGGTCGAACGCGAAGCCGCTGGCGTCGGATTCGCCCGTCATCGTCGAGTTGAAGTCGTAGTACTTGGCCGTGGCACCGACCAGGACGCGCGGGACGAACTGACGCGACAGCGTCATCCCGCCGACGTGGGTGCGGCGCGTGCCGCTCATGCCGTCGAGCTCGGGGCTCGCGCCCGCGTAGCTGTAGAAGAAGCAGCCGGGTGCTGCGTTGGTCGAGTCGCACGCCGACACGCCGATCAGCGATGCCGAGTCGGACATCCGATAGCCGTAGCCACCCTCGAACACGAGCTCGCGGTTGAGCGGAAGGCCGGCGGGGTTGAGACCGATCGCGGACGCTCCGGTCGCCCCTCCACGCAGTGCCTCACCGAGCGCGATCTCGCGGGGACCGAGGACATCGTCGAGCGCCGTGTCCGCGGACGCTCGATCGATGCGAGCTGTCGCCGCGAGGCACAGGCCGAACGCGCACACGCTGATCCGACGCATGTCCGAGTGTTGGCCCGGTTCGCCGCCGAGCGCAAGAAACGCGATGTCATTGTCACCCCGGCGCGAACCACGACACGGAGGTGCCAGCATGGCACCGGGATCTCGGCGACCTGGCGGGGTCGCCTGCCATCGAGTCAACGTCGTTTCGCCTTGGTTCTTGCCTTGTTCGTCGGCTTCTTGGTCGTCGGCGGTTTGCGCTTCGCCGCCGGTTTCTTGTTCGGCTTGGTGACCTCGAGCGCGGCAAGCGTGTAGAGCAGCGCATCGAATCCTTCATTGCCGAAGTCCATGCCGAACTGCGCCCAGGTCGCGTTCTCGTGGATCAGCATCGCGGCGGCACCACGCCGCGACGCTCACGCGACGCTGATACCACGACCGATTCGGTTCCGGCGCCGACTACCCGACCAAGGCGCGTGCGGCGGAGAGGTGGTAGCCGATCAGCAGCACGTAGGTCGCCATCGTGCCGTAGAGCCCGATGCGTGCGAACAGCCGCTCGCGCTGGCGCCACAACAGCAGCACGCCGAGCGAGACCACCGCGAGCTTCGCGGCCATGAACACCAGCGGACTGATCGACAGCGCGCGATCCATGAGCGGGTTACCCTCGACCGCGATCCCGGCCCGCGTGTAGGCCAGCGTGAACATCGCGTCGAGGAGGTTGAGCACCACGACGAACCCGGCGGCGATGAAGATCACGGGGGAACGCGTGCGGTCCATGATCGGATGAATTGCACTCTGCGGGCCGTCGATCGCGGGCTGCAAGTACCTGATCGAACAGCGCCGCACTGCGGTAGAGCGGCAACTCGGGCGACTCGATCGGCTATCCCAGTAGCCGTCGGCGGGGCCTATCGGCGCCGAGCGTCTGGCGAACCCCGCGACCCGCTCCCGAAACGCGAGAAGGCCCGCAGTGCTTGCGGGCCTTCTGGATGCTTACAGATCGTGTACGTCGACTACCAGCGGTCACCACCGCCGCGACCACCACGACCACGACCACGACCACGACCACCGTCGCCGCCGCCGCCACCATAATCACCACCACCACCACCACCGCCACCGTAGCCACCGCCGCCGTAGCCACCGCCGCCGTAGCCGCCGCCACCGCCACGGTAGCCGCCGCCACCGCCACCGCGTTGACGCTGCTCGGCCTCGTTGACGCGCAGCGGACGTCCGTCGAGAGTGCGGCCGTCCATGCCTTCGATCGCCTTGGCTGCTTCCTCCGGGGTACCCATCGTCACGAACGCGAAGCCGCGCGAGCGGCCGGTTTCACGATCCGAAACGAGGTGGACATCGCTGACGGTTCCGAACTCCTGGAACGCGGCGCGAACGCCCTCTGCATTGGTGTTGAAGTTGAGGTTTCCGACGTACAGACGAGTGTTCATCTCTTGCTCGATCTGGCCCTGGACAAGGATCAACCCGCCCCCGAGGGGGCCATGGTGCTCGGCAGCGGGTTTCAGAACTTCAGAACGGATTCCTGACTATACCCACTGAGCACCGGAACAGAACCGACGAGCCGTGGCAGTTCCGATTGTTACTCCGTGGCTCGGCAGCGCGCCACCAGCAAGTACAGGCAGCAGACAACTCGGCGGATCCACAGGGAGAAAAACGTAGAAACCGACGGGGGTTGCGGGGTGTCCGATCCTGCAACGAGTATGCTCGCGACTCATGTCTGAGCTCGAACGATCGCTGCTGCGCCGCCTGCGCGAGCGCGACGAGCGGGCGTTCCGCGAGCTGCTCGAGCTGCATCGCGACCGGGTCTTCAACATCACCTACCGGATGCTGGGGAACCGCGCCGAGGCGGAGGACGTGGCCCAGGAGGTCTTCATCACGGTGTTCAAGACCATCGAGAACTTCCGCGAGGAGGCGAAGTTCTCGACCTGGCTCTACCGGGTCACGGTCAATCACTGCAAGAACCGGATCAAGTACCTCGCCCGCCGCCACGATCGCGATCGCGACGAGCTCGACGAGACCTCGGTCGGAGCCAACGGCACGACGCTCGGGCAACCGGTGCGCGCGGCGCAGCCCGACCGCGTCCTCGAGGGAATCCAGATGGAGGGAATCCTGAAGGACGCGATCGCGAGCCTCGACGAGGAGCAGCGCACCGTCGTGATCCTGCGCGACATCGAGGACCTGTCGATCGAGGAGATCTGCGAGATCACGGATCTTCCCGACGGCACGGTCAAGTCCCGTCTCCACCGCGCCAGACTCGCGCTACGCAAGAAGCTGCAGAAGCACGTCGTCCCGTAGGACCGCACCATGACCGAACCCGCGACCAACCCCGACGAAGAAGACGCGATCATCGCGACGCTCAGCGACTACCTCGACAACGTGTTGTCGGACGACAAGAAGTCCGAGGTCGAGACCAAGCTCGCGTCCGACGAGACCTGGAAGCGGATCCACGACGAGCTTCGCGAGACCCGCGACAAGTCGCAGATCTCGGGCCTGTTGGTGGCACGCGCGCCCGACACGTTCACCGAGCACGTCACCGAGACCATCCACAAGCGTTCGGCCGGTCGGTTCTTCGGGCGCCGCACGTTCGGAGATCGGGTGCCGTTCGAGGCCCTGCTGGTGATCGCGGTGATCGTGATCGGCGTGGTCGCGTACCTGATGTGGTCGTCGCAGACCGGATCGCTCAAGGTCGACAAGAAGGGGAGCGACGCGACGCCGCAGCACGAGCCCCTGGTGCCCAAGCCGTAGTGGCGCGAAGTCTCAGCGCGACAGCGTGTTGCAGAACTGCTCGAGCGGTTCGCGGCGCTCGGGCGGCACGTACTCGAGGTTGAGCTGGCGGTCGGTGACCTCGAAGAACGCGCGGTCGGCGCTCAGCAGCTCGTCGCGACAACGATCGAGGTCGGTGCCCGGCACGTCGTCGAGGTTGGTGCGTACCAGCGCCGCCTCTTCGTCGTGTCCGATCTCGACGAAGAACCCTCCCAGCATCAGCTTTGCCTTGACCGCCATCGTGTGGACGTCGTCGCGCGTGCGATGCGGCAGCGACAGTGCATCGGCGAGCAACTCCGGCGCCACCGGCGAGGCACGCTCGTACGCGCGACGGACGATGTAGCCGAGATCGAACAGCGCGAGGTGCGGCGCGAAGATCATCTGGTTGATGCGCGCCATGCCCGCGTAGTACACGAAGTGGCGGCCGACCTCGCGCAGGATCTCGGGACGATCGACGAGGGTACGCGCGAGCTTTCGGTACTGGTGGAACACGTCGTACACCGCGCGCAGGTTGCCGCGCTTGATCGCCTCGCGAAGGAAGTTGTTGAAGAACCGGATGCACAGGCGAAGCGCCTGCTCCTCGCGGTTCTCGTCGGCGCGAGACGCGATCACGCGCAGCGCGTCGGAAAACACCGACACCGTGTCGTGCGCGCCGACGAGCGCGCGATTGAACCCGAGCTCGAGCTGGAGCAGGCACTTGAGCTCGAACCAGGTCTTCGACTCGGTCAACATCTCGAGCGCCTCGTCGGAGAGCCCGAGGAAGTCGGCACGATCGACGACGAACCACTCCCTCGGCATCCGCGACTTGTAGCGGTCGTAGTGGTCGAGCAGCTTCTTGAGCGCCCACGCGCCCTCGGCGGCGACGTCGCGATCCTGGCGATCGAGCGCCTTGATCACCATGGTGCCGAGCTGGCCGAGGCGGCGCAGCAGGAGCACCTGCGCGTCCTGCGAATCGGCCTTGCGCCGGGCGACGCGAATCACGGTGCGCATGGTCTCGTCGCGGATCCGGAGGATCATCCGCGACGGATCGATGAAACGCAGGATGTAGAAGTAGTACGGCAAGAGCAGCGCCCAGCCGATCAACGAACACACCACCGCGCCACTCACCGCCCAGGTCGGCGCGAACTCGGGGCCGACCATGTAGTCGACCCACAGCACGTTGGCGGCGCCGAACACCATGAACATCAGCACGATGCGGTTGATCTTGTCGGCGAGGAACATCTCGATCAGCTTCGGCGTGTGCATGTTCGCCGTCAGCGGGATCGCGAGGGCGATCATGCCGAGCAACATCGCGAGCACGTTGTTGTAGGCACGCGCCATCGGCGACAGCACGTCGACGAGCTTCGTGTTGTCTCTCACCGATGCGAAGCTGCGCTCGGCGACGCCGGGGAACCCGGCCCGATACCACTCGCCGAAGAACTCGAGACCGAAAAGAAGCGTGAACGTCACCAACGCGATGACGAACGTCCGGAGGAAGATCTTGCGCATCGCCGACCGACCGCCTCAGTCCGCTTCGTCTTCGAGGAATGCGAAGTAGCGCTCGGGCAGGTCGTCGAACTCGAGTGCGCCACCACAGCTCGGACACTTGAACACCGGCGGCTCGAGGTTACTGGCGAGGATCGCCGCCGACTGCAGCAGGCGTTCCTCCTGGTGATCGCATCCGATGCAGTGGAACGGCGCGAAGAACGAGGTCACCGTGCCGCGACCGATCACGTCGCGCACCATCGAGGCCTGGAGGATGAACGGCACCGAGCAGGCGTGAAACTCGTAGCCCTGGATCCTCGCCTGGCGAAGGAACTCGCACCACGCGCGCACGCCGAGCGAGTTCATGTACGTGACCTGTGCGGTGTCGAACACCACGCGGCCGACCATCGCGGGCAACAGCTCGTCGAACCGGGTCGCCTCGGTGAAGTCACCGCGCAGCACGACGCGCGTGCGCTCGCCGTCCTTGACCACCTGCCACTGCGTCAGCTTCGCGAGCAGCGCGCGGATCGCCGGGTGCTCGTCGAGCTTCTCGAACGCCACACCGGCGACGGTCTTGCCCTCGCGCGGCTGCGCCCACACCACCGTCCCCTGCAGCGACATCGGCGGCTCGGCGGCGGGGGCCGACTTGCCCGGAGGCGGGACGAGCTCGATCGAGAGCTCGAGCACCTGCCCCTCGCGCACCGGTTCGGTGACCATCACCCGCGCGCCGTCGACCGACAGGTTGGACACCGTCGCGTCGAGGACCGTGCCGTCACGAGATACCGTGATCGTGAAGTCCTCCGCGCCCTGGCGCGGCTCGCCGAGCTGGATCGCGACCACGTCGTGGAGCTCGTCGGCGGTCATCGGTGCGATCAACAACTCGTCGCAGCCCGAGGCCGACACCTGACGCATCTGGTCCCCCGACAGCAGCTTGCCGGCGACCAGGATCACGCGGGTCGACGAGCTCTTGGCCTTGATCGCCTTGCAGGTCTCGAAGCCATCCTGCTCGACATCGAGCACCACCAGGGCCGGCTCCTCGCGTTCGAACAGACGCCGGGCATCCTCGCCGCGTTGTGCCACCACCAACTCGAGCCCGAGGCGCTTGAAGGGGGGTGCGGTGAAGTGCCTGAGTAGCTCCCCGTTGTTCGAGACCAGGACCTTCGGCACGACCTCTAACAGGCTAACACCTCGCGGTATCCGATGGTTAGGGCGGTGTACAGGTTGTCTATCGAGGGCGACGCTCGTCTCGTCGGACACCGCCACGTTTCGCGAGGAATCCCGCAGGCACGAGAGCTGCTCTTTGTCCGAGCAGCACCATGAAGCCCATCAACAAAGATCAGCTCGCGAACGTCACCGGTGGTTTCGGCGCCCTCCTCGGCGCCGCGCTGCAAGCAGCCCCCGGCATCCTCAACGGCGTGGCCGGTATCGTCGGCGCCTCCAAGAGCGGCGGTGGCGGTGGTGGTGGCGGTGGTGGGGGCGGCGCGCCGCAGGCTCCCGCACAGGCCGCCGCGGCCGCGGCTCCCGCCGGCCCTCCGCCCGCACCCGCGCCGTCGGGCGACGGCTGGGCGCCGAAGATCACGACCAACGTCCAGATCAGCTAGCCGCTCAATACGCGCGGCACTCGCTCGTGAAGGCTAGATCAACGCCAGCAGGATCACGATCAGCGCGATCAACGCGACGATCGCCCCTCCGATCGTGACCGCGCCGCGGATCAGCGAACCGCGATCGTAGGCCTCGCGTTCCGAGTTGAGCTTCTCGATCTCGGTCGTGCGTGCCGTGATCGCGCCACGGATGCGATCGATACGTTCGTAGAGCTCGGCGAACGCCGCGTTGTCGATCCGGTTGAGGTTGACCAGCGTGCCGAGCGTCACCAGCCGACGCTGGATCTCGGCCTCGGCGAGCCCGATCTCGCGCGACTTGCGCTTCTGCTCGGCCTCGAGCTCGGCGAGCCGGTGGCCGTGGCCTTCGCGCGCATCGGTCAGGCTGCGCTTGGCCGCATCGAGCTCGGCCTTGGCCGCATCGAGTCGCGCGCTGACCTCGCCGATCGGTCGTTCGAGCGCGGCGAGTCGACGATCGATGTCCTGGCGCTCGGGCTCGATGGCGGCCGCTTCCTTGCGGTGGCCCTCGGCGCTGCGGCGATGATCGGCGCGCGTGTCGGCGACCTGTGCCGTGCTGGCCGCGCGATCGTCGTCCTCGGCGTTCTTCAGGTAGGTCTTCTGCCGGCGTTCGAGCTCCTTGCGCTTGTCGCGGAGCAGGCGGCGCTGTCCCTCGAGATGCGCGAGCTCCTGCTGCGACTGCTCGACGGCCTGACCGGCCTCGGTCAGCTTCGTGTTGCGCTCGCGCTCGACATCGACGTAGCGCGAGTTCTCGTCGGCGCGGCGCGCATCGACATCGCCGACTTCCTGCGACAGGCTGTCGATGCGTCCTTGCGCGGCGTCGATCGCAGCGTTCTCGGCAGAGAACACCCGACCCTCGACGCGTGCCGTGCGGGCCTCGCGTCCGAGCGCGCCCAGCACCTGATCGAGCGCCTCGGTGTCCTGCTTGATCTCGGCGCCGAGCGTCTTGATCGCTCCGCGACGCTGCCAGCGCGCGCGTACGAACTCGACCGAATACTTGGCCGCGTTGAGCAGACCCGACTCCGGGATCTCGGGGATCGGCAACACGCGCGGCGGCGTGAACGGGCGGTCGCCCTCGGGGCGCTGGATCCGGGTCGGCGGCGGAGTCGCCCCGCCCCTCGCCTCGATCGCCGCGATGTGGATCGGATCGCTCGCGGAGCCCGCCACGGCGGGATACGCGGGCGACGGCGGAGGCGTGGGCTCGGCGACCGGCGGCGGAGTGAGCGGACGCATCTCGGCGTGTGGTCCGGGGGGTGGCAGCACCGCGGCACTCGGCCGCTGTGGTCCGCTGTTCGGGATCGGCGGTGGCAACGTCGGTGCCTTGCCACGCGGAGCCGGTGCCATGCTCGGTTTCTTGCCGCGTGGAAGCGGGGCCGCGCTCGGCGTCTTGGCGCGCGGGAGGTTCGGCGACAACACGGACGGAATGTTCGAGGGGAGAAACGCTGTCGGCGAGACCGGTCCGCTGCGGTTCGGTGCACTCGGCTTGTTCGGCGTCCTGGTCGGGATCGCGGGCGGCACCGAGTCACGGGCACGCCGCGCGTGAACCGGATCGCGCGGCTCGGGAGGCGCTTCGCGGCGCTGCGCCGCCGGACCCGGCGAGATCGAATTCATGAACGATCGGCGATCCTCCTCGGTGAACGCCGGCGTGCCGGGCATGGTGGCGAGGTCGTCGGCTCCGAACTCGTGCGGCACCAGCTGCGAGGGCGAGAGCACCTCGGGTTTGTTGTTGGCAGCCGGTGCGCTCGCCGGTTCGGGAGGACCGATGGGAGCGTCGGGCCCGCTCGGTCCCGTCGGACCGCTCGGACCGAGGCCGGTCTCCGGCAGTGCCACCGCGCTCGTCACCGTCGCGAAGTCATCCGCCGATCCGAACGCGTGCTGCGGGATCAGGTTCGGCTGCGATGCCGGGACGACCGGAGGCTTCGGCGGGTTCGGCGGGATCGCCGGCGTGCTCGTCGGCGGTGTCGGCAGCTCGGGCACGATCGGTGGCTCGGCGACGGTGGTCGATCCTCCCTCGTCATCCGAGAACAGCACCGGCGCGCCGATCGTCGTCGGCCCCGAATCCTTCCTCGAAGGTTGCGGGCGCCGGCGCGGCCCGCGGAATCGGCGGCGGCATCGTCGTGCCGGTCCGCCGCGCTGGGTTGGTCGGAGGGCGCGGCGGGACCTGGACGCCCGTCGGCGGGGCGCTCCGCGCGCGCCGCGGTGGTAGGGGCGGGAGCCGGCGACCGCACGCATTGCACGCCTGCACGTCGTCGCCGTTCTCGGCGCTGCAGAACGGGCAAAATCGCACGTCAGCGCGCTCCGCCACCCTCGAACACGATGCGGCCACCGACGATGGTCAGCCGCACGTGGGTCTCCAGCAGGGTCCGGTCGGGGGCGAGGGGACGATCGAACACGGTCAGATCCGCGATCCTGCCCGCTGCGATCATCCCGCGCATGTTCTCGGCGAATCCTGCATACGCGGCACCGCGGGTGAACGCCCCGATCGCCTCGTCGAGCGTCAGCTTCTGGCTCGGGTACCAACCACCGGGGGGATTGCCCTGGGCGTCCTGGCGCGTGACGGCCGCGTACAGCCCGAGCAGCGGCGAGACCTCCTCGACGGGGAAGTCCGAGCCGAACGCCAGCGGCACGCCGTGATCGAGCACGGTCCGCCATGCATACGCGCCCGCGATCCGCTCCGGTCCGACGCGCTTCTCGGCCCACGGCATGTCGCTGGTGGCGTGGGTCGGCTGCATCGACGCCACGGCCCGGGCCTCGACAAGCCGCGGGAGGTCACGCAGCGCCATCACCTGGAGGTGCTCGACGCGCAGCCGGCGGTCGCCACCGTACTTCCGCATCGCCTCGAGGTAGGCATCGAGCACGGCGCCGATGCCGGCATCGCCGATCGCGTGGATCGCGACCTGCCAGCCGCCACTCACCGCGGCGTCGACGGCGGCCGTCAGCTTGTCGGGCTCGGTCACCCACAGGCCGCGGTTGCCCGGATCGTCGTCGTAGTCCTCGTACAGCCGCGCGCCCCGCGAGCCGAGCGCGCCGTCGACGAAGTACTTGACCCCGCGCATCGAGAACCAACCGGTGTCGGCGGTCGGTGACGTGCGCACGCGATCGAGGTGACCGGGATCGCCGAGCAGGAATGCGTAGACCCGGAGCGGGAGCTCGCCGCTGGCCGCGAGCTTGCGATAGACGTCGGCGGTGGCGTCCTCGATCCCCATCTCGTGCACGCCGGTGAGCCCGGCGGCGATCGCCTGCTTCGCAGCGGCGCGGATCCGGCGCTCGCGAACCTCGGCGGTCGGCGACGGAACGACCTTGTCGACGAGATCGACCGCGTTGTCGATCAACACGCCGGTCGGCTCCTTGTTGGCGCCCCGCAGGATCTTGCCGCCGGGAGGATCGGGGGTCTCGGCGGTGACGTGCGCCGCGGCGAGCGCCTTCGAGTTGACCCAGATCGCGTGGCCGTCGACGCGACGGAGCATCACGGGACGGTCGGAGACCGCGGCATCGAGTGTCGCCTTGGTCGGGAACTTCGGTTCGGGCCACCGGTTCTGATCCCAGCCACGCCCGATCAGCCACTCGCTCGCCGGTCTCTCCTTCGCCGCCTTGGCGATCACCGCTACCGTCTCGGCCTCGGATCCGAGGTGACGGATCGAGACGTTCTCGAGATCGGTGCCGAGCCCGTAGAGGTGACAGTGTGCGTCGACCAGCCCCGGCGTGACCGAGGCACCGTGCAGATCGATCGATCGCGTCGACGCGCCGGCGAGGGCACGCACCGTGGCGTCGTCGCCGACGGCGAGGATCTGGTCACCCGCGATCGCGACGGCGGTCGCCCGCGGATGGTCGGTGTCCATCGTGTGGACGTCGCCGCCGAACAGGATCAGCGTGGCGGAACCGGACCCGGGACTGGGAGTGGACGAATGGCGAGTCGGAGACGAGCACGCCGCGAGCGCGCTAATCAGTAAGGCCGATCGCGAGATAGACCTGAAAGTCATGCGCTTCGAGACCATACCCGAGGTCGAGCCCCAGGAGTGGCAGCACGATCTGGCGCAGATAGAACCGCGTTCCGATCCCGACCGAGTTCTTGAACGGGGCCATGTACTCCTGGAATTTCGAGCGGTCGAGGTCGGGCTCCAGTCCGTTGCAGCCGCACGCGCCGTCGCGGCGCGAGAACGGGAGGTAGTTGCGATCCGGGTTCGAGGTGGTGAGGAACGTCGTGTAGGCGCTATCCCAGAACGCGAGCCCGCGCACCGAGAAGCCGTGGATCGTGAAGAACGGCACCGAGTACTCGAGCGTGGCGTTGGCCTTGAAGTCGCCTCGGAACTGGTTGTTCTTCCAGCCGCGCATCGAGGTTCCGCCCGTCAGGTACTCCTGCTGGAACGGCAGGTGGAAGCCGTGACCGATGAAGCCCTTGAACACCAAGTTGTGGCGCTCGAGGATCCGGTCGGCGCGATACAGGCTGATCCCTTCGTAGTGGTAGCGGAAGTCCGAGCCCAGCGAGGGGGTCGAGGTCTCGAACGAGACGGCGTACTTGTAGCCGGTCGAGATGCCGTAGTAGTTGGCGCGGCGATCGATCGACATCGTGAACTCGGTCGAGATGTCGGCGCCCTCGGCCCCCGGGGCCGGGACGTCGTTCGGATCCGAATTCGGATCGCCGGTGACCTCTTCGATGCTCGCACCCTCGGCGAGCTCGACCTTGCCGTAGCTGACGCGCGCCCCGCGAAGGCGAGCGTCGATCTTGAAGCCGCGGAACAGCTCGATGCCGAGCTTGACGCCGCCGTTCAGGTAGTTGAGTCGCGACCGCCGGACCTCGTGGTTGGCGCCGGCGTCCGCGGTGGTCTGGAGGTATTCCTGCGGCGGGGCGTACTCGATGTTGCGCTGGCTCTTCAGGTAGGTGTCGAGCTGCGCGTACCACCGTGTCCCGCCGAGGTGCGGGATCACCCACGCGCCGATGAAGAACGAATCGCCGGTCGCGATCTGGCCGTAGAGCAGGAGCTTCTGGTCCTTGCCGAACAGGTTGTTCTCGCCGAACCCGACGCCACCGCCGATGTTGGTGGGCTGGGTGTAGAACGCCGGCGCGATGACCCACGAGTGCTTGTCGTGAACGACGATCGTCACCTTCACGCCGCTGCCCGACTTGTGGGGCTCGGAGAACACGGTGACGTCCTTGAACAGACCGCTCGAGATCAGCCGCGTCTTGATCTCGGAGATCATGTCGAGGTTCCAGTCGTCGCCGACTTCGATCCGCGCGATCAGGGCCACCGTGTCGTCGGTGGTCTTGGTGTTCTCGTCGACCTGGATCTCCTTGATCTTGTCGTCGGCGCGGGCATCCGCGACACCGAGGGCGGCGAACGCCAGACAGAACGCGACGAGCACACGGGCGGCGCGCCCACCAAACGAGTGGAGACCCCTCACGCCTGCGAGTATGGCACGGCACGGTTGCGTGGCGGCGTGGTGACACCCGGTTGGATGGGTGGGGATGTCCGAACGATCACACCGGGTGGCAAGACCCCTGGTGAGGCCAACCGTGTTACGACACCGGCCATGAACCCCGCCGAGGTAGCTACCGCGCTCCTGATCGAGCGCACGCTGCAGGACAGCCCCGCGTATCGCAAGGTCGATGACACGCTGTACGTGATCAAGCAGGGCTCTGCCTACGTGATGATCAGCGTCGTCCCGTGGGGCGACAACAAAGCGATGGTGCGCTGCACCGCGCAGCTCGTGAAGGGCGTCGACGTCGATGGTCCACTCGCGCTGCAACTCCTCGAGCTCAACAGCCACCTCCGGTTCGGCGCGTTCGCGATGGACTCGCTGGAACACACGGTGCTGTTCACGCACACGATCCTCGGCGGCACCACGCTCGATCCCGAGGAGCTCACGGCCACGCTGCGCGACGTCGCGCTGGTCGCCGACGAATACGACGACAAGCTGGTCAGCAAGTACGGTGGCCAGCGGATGATCGACCTTCTCGAGGAGGCCGCGCTCGAGCGGATCATGGAGAAGGACCCGGCGAAGTTCACGTTCGACGACTGATTCCCACCCGAGCTCCGGACGTACCCATGGCCTCCCACGACGACCCCGGCCTCGGCTTCGGCACGCGCGCGATCCACGCGGGCCAGGCTCCCGATCCCACCACCGGCGCGGTGATGACGCCGATCTACTACACCTCGACCTACGCCCAGTCGGCGCCCGGCGAGCACAAGGGCTTCGAGTACTCGCGCAGTCACAACCTGACGCGCTACGCGCTCGAGCGAAACCTGGCGTCGCTCGAGGGTGGATGCGGCGGGTTGTGCTTCGCGTCCGGGCTCGCCGCGACGTCGACGCTGCTCCAGGCGTTCGATGCCGGCACCCACGTGATCTGCGGCGACGACCTCTACGGCGGCACGTTCCGCCTGTTCGACAAGGTCTACCGCCGCCTCGGGTTCGAGTTCACGTACGTCGACCCGGTCGCCGGCCCCGCCGCGATCGAGGCCGCGATCCGGCCGACCACGAGGCTGGTGTGGCTCGAGACGCCGACCAACCCGATGCTCAAGCTGAGCGACATCGAGGCGGCCGCCGAGCTCTGCCACAAGCGCGAGCTGACGCTCGCCGTCGACAACACGTTCATGACGCCGTTTCTCCAGCGCCCGCTGTCGCTCGGAGCCGACGTCGTCGCGCACTCGCTGACCAAGTATCTGAACGGCCACAGCGACGTCGTCGGCGGTGCGCTGATCTTCAAGGATCCGGCGCTCCGCGACAGGGTCGCGTTCCTGCAGAACGCCGCCGGTGCGGTGCCGTCGCCGATGGACAGCTTCATGGTGCTGCGCGGGACCAAGACGCTGCACGTCCGCATGGAGCGGCACGAGACCAACGCGCGCGAGATCGCCGCGTGGCTGGCGAATCACCCGCAGGTCGAGAAGATCATCTACCCCGGCCTCGAGTCGCACCCGCAGCACGCGCTGGCCAAGCGCCAGGCACGCGGGTTCGGCGCGATGATCAGCTTCGTCCTCAAGGGCGGGCTCGACGAGGCGCGGCGGTTCCTGTCGGCGTGTCAGATCTTCACGCTCGCCGAGTCGCTCGGTGGCGTGGAGTCGCTCGTCGAGCATCCGGCGATCATGACCCACGCCAGCGTGCCGCCCGAGCGGCGGGCCGAGCTCGGCATCGCCGACGGCTTCATCCGGCTATCCGTCGGCATCGAGGATCTCGCCGACCTGCGCGGCGACCTCGAGCGAGCGTTTCACGCCGCGAAGAACAGCTAGCCGCGACTCGGGCTCGACTGCGTCCTCGCCATGTAGATCTCTGCGATCTCCTTGCGCTCGGTGCCTTTGCGTTTCCTGCGAGCATCCAGCACGTCCATGGTCGGATGCGCGGTCGCCCCAGCGGGGCAGAAACACGCAAAGCAACCAGAGGACGCGGAGCTCGCAAAGGCTTGGTGATCGTCTGGTGTTTGCGTAACCGGGGTCAGACACAAGTTGCACAAGTTTGTGCGGTGCCAGACCGGTAAGTGCCGGTCTGGCACCGCACAAACTTGTGCAACTTGTGTCTGACCCTAGCTGCAGAGCTGATCGATCAGCTGCTGGCCGAGCTCGGCGGGCGGATCGGGCTCGGGCAGGCCGCCGTAGATCGCGGCGATGTCGCGCATCGGCGCGTCGTCGTTGCCGAGGCCGGTGCCGTAGCGGCCGTAGGGGATCTCGGGAGGCCGCAGCGAGACCTCGGTCGGCTGGCGCGGCTCGGCCTTGATGAACCCCTTGTGCAGCGCGGTGCCGACGCGCGCGGGGCAGCGGCACGGGTTCATCGGGTTGACGTGCTCGCAACGCGGCGCGAGGTAGTCGCCGATCTTCTTGCGTGCCCGCGACAGCCGGACCTTGTAGGCGCTCTCGGTGATACCGAGGCCCTGCGCGGCCGCGGCGTCGGGCAGCTTGAGGACGTGGCAGACGACGAACGCGGCGCGCTCGCCGGGAGGCAGGCAGTTGATCACCGCGGTCATGCAGCCCTGCTTGAGCTCCCACAGCAGGAAGTCGCGATCGGGGTCGCTGAGCGAGCGCACCACGTCGGTGCGGGTGGCCTCGCTGCGCAGGGTCTCGTCGAGGATGTCGAAGTTGACCTCGGGCTGGCGCGGCAAGCGTTGCTCGAGCATCGCGTTGGCGACGCCGAGGAGCCAGACCTCGAGCTCGGCCGGATCGGTCGGAGCCTGGTCGAGCTTGGCCACCGCGTCGGCGTACACGTCGGCGAGGTAGCGCGTCGCGCGATCACGATCGAGCGTGAGGCGGAACACGAAGTTGAAGAGCCGCTTCCAGTACGGCTCGACGAGCGCGCGCACGCGTTCTCGGTTGGCAGCCATCCCTGGCTCCGATGGTACACCCCAGACGATCCGCGAGCGATCGGTGCTACGGTGAACCGATGAGGCGCCTCGTGTACCTGGGAATTGCCCTGGGTCTCGCGACACTCCTCGGTACGATTTTTTCGCTACCGGCCTGCTACACCATCCCGGAGCCCGACTGCGGCTTCGTGTGTGGCCCCGCCGGCGAGTGCCCCGACGGGTACGCGTGCTCGACGCTCGAGCCGCGGTGCCACCGGATCGGCACCGACCCCGCGCTCCGCTGCGACCCCGAGGCCGACGCCGCGATCGACGTGCCGCTCGACGTGCCGGACGACGTCCCGGTCGACGCGCCCGACGACGCGCCCGACGCGATGGACGGTGGGTCCGATGCGATGGACGCCATGGACGCCATGGACGGTGGGTCCGACGCGATGGACGCCATGGACGCCATGGACGGTGGGTCCGATGCGATGGACGCCATGGACGCCGGAACCGATGCGACCGACGCCGCGATCGATGCGATGGACGCCGCCATCGATGCGCCTCCCGACGCGTGAAGCACGAACCTTCCTATCGAGCCCTCCTCCGACCTTTGCGCCTTGCGTCCTTTGCGTCCTTTGCGTTCAACCCATCCGCTGATCGACCAGCGACGAATCACGATGGGCGTGATCTCCGCGGAGCGAATGAGCGCGCCGCCTAGCCGACGAGCTTGGGCTTGGGCGGTGTCGGCGGCTTCTTGTTCGGCGGTGCCGACGGCTGATCGATCTCGACCAGCCCCACCCGGCCGGTGTTGTCGCCCATCGGATCCTCGAACGTCGCCAGCTCGCGGGTGATCTCCGCGAGCAGGTCCGCCTTCTCGCGGTACGGCATGAACGCGCTCTTGAACCCCGCGATGATGATCTCCTTGATCGTCTGCAGCGACCACCCGTAGTGCCGGTGGCACAGGTGCAGCTCGCGCGACACCGTGGTGTCCGACATCAGCCGGTTGTCGGTGTTGATCGTCACCCGCAGCCCGTAGTCGACGTAGAAGTCGACGGGGTGGTGCTCCCACGACTTCGCGGCGCGCGTCTGCAGGTTCGACGTCGGACACACCTCGACGGGGATCCGGTGATCGTTGACGAAGTTGAGCAGGTCGCCGCTCTCGACCATCCGGGTGCCGTGCCCGATCCGGTGCGCGCCGCACTTGTGGATCGCCTGGTGCACCGAGTCCGGACCGAACGACTCGCCGGCGTGCGCGGTGCAGTTGATGTTGTTGTCGATCACGAGCTGGAACGCCTGGCGGTGCACCTTCGCCGGATTGTTGACCTCCGAGCCCGCGAGATCGAACCCGACCACGCCGCGGTTCTTGAACGCGACGCACAGCTCCGCGATCTTGAAGCTCTGCTCCGCCCCGAGCGATCGGATCGCGCACAGGATCAGCCCGTAGCGGATCCCGAGCTCGCGCTTGGCGCGACGGAGCCCGCGCAGCACCGACTCGACCACCTGCGCCGGACGCAGTCCGGCACGCAGGTGCAACAGCGGCGAGTAGCGCACCTCGAGGTAGCGCACCGACTCGTTCCACGCATCCTCGGCGAGCTCGTACGCGCAGCGCTCGAGAGCATCTTCGGTCTGCATCACGGACAGCGTGATCTCGAACGCGCGCAGGTACTCGTCGAGCGAGCCCACGTGCTCGCCGGCCACCAGCAGCTTCTTCAGCTCGGCCTTGTCGGTGGTCGGCAATGCCACGCCCTGGGTGTTCGCGAGCTCGAGCACCGTCTCGATCCGCACCGATCCGTCGAGGTGGCAGTGCAGGTCGGTCTTGGGGAGGCGCTGGATGAGCTCGAGCGGGATCTCGGCGGCCATCGGTCGACTGTGCATCCGTCGATGGGATGGCGCAACCCGCCACCTCCCCGCATCGACCGTTTGCTGGTCGTGATCCGACTGCCACCGACGACGACTACCCGGCATTCGCGACGTTGTTTCGCGAGCTCGCTCGACGACCCGGTGCCGGGGCTCGACCGCTGGCGCGTCCTCGCGAGGGACACGCTGGTCAGCGAGCCACCGACGGGTCGAGGCTACGTGTCGTCTCGTGCTTTAGCGAGGTCGGCCACGTGCGCAACCTGGTGGTCGCGCCGGGCGCGCGCCGTCGCGGAGTCGGGCAGGCCTTGATGCGCGCCGCCGCGGACGTCCTCACCGAGCGCGGCATGACGGAGTGGCGACTCAACGTCAAGGTCGAGAACACGGCGGCGATCGGGCTCTACACGAAACTCGGATTCGAGGTCGAGCACCGCTCGACCGTGTTGCGAATCGCGCGCACGCGGGTCGCCGAGCTTCCGCGGGTTCCCGTCACCGTGCTGCCGGTGGCAGCCCGAGGACGACGCCGACCTCGAGCACGCGTTCGGACTGGTCGCCGGTCAAATCGCGATGAATCGTGGACGTCGTCGGAATCCTCTTGCAGGCCCGCGACGAACGCTGCGCTCCGGTCGGGTGCGCGTCGTTCGATCCCGCACTTCCCGGTGCGATGCCGTTTCGGTCGCGCGGATCGGATCGCGGGCCCCTGATCGACGAGCTCCTCGCCCACACCGATCAGCGTGATCCAGCTCGTGTCGAGATGACGACGCCCTGCGCCAGTCCCTCCTCGCGATCGGCGCTGACGTCCGGCTCGAGCTCCTTCACTATCGAGGTCGGTTGGCGGTGTGGCTAACCGGCGTGCGCGCGCGCTGCGGCGCGCCGCGATGGCCTTCAACTTCGCCCTCGTCGGCGCCGCCGGGCTCGTCGCGCCACGGCACCTGAGCGATCCGGATACCGGCACCGGCTGATCGCGGCCTGCGATCCGCACGACAGCGTCGGCATCATCGACCAGTATTTCCCCGAGGCCGCGTTCTTCACCGAGGTCGAGCGGTTCGATCGTTTCCTCGAGAAACGCCGCCGCGGCAACGTCGACGACCGCGTCCACTACATCAGCATCTGCTCGCCCAACTACCTGCACGACGCGCACGTCCGCCTCGCGCTTCGCGTCGGAGCCCACGCGATCTGCGAGAAGCCCCTCGTGATCAGCCCGTGGAACCTCGACCAGCTCGCTGCGCTCGAGACCGAGTACGGCCGCCGGGTCTACACGGTGTTGCAGCTCCGCCTACTCCCCCAGCTGCGTGCGCTCCGCGACCAGCTGATCGCGCATCCGCCGGAGACCCGCGCGGACATCGAGCTGTCGTACATCACGGCTCGTGGTCGCTGGTACGGCGTGTCGTGGAAAGGCGTGCTCGAGAAGTCGGGTGGCCTCGCGCTCAATATCGGCGTCCACTTCTTCGACCTGTTGATCTGGATGTACGGCGCACCACGATCGTCCGAGGTCTACCTCGCGCGCCCCGACAAGATGTCGGGCGTGTTCGAGCTCGAACGAGCGCGCGTGCGCTGGTTCCTGTCGGTCGATCGCGATGATCTCCCCCAGGCCGTGCGGGCTGCGGGCAAGACCGCGTTTCGCTCGCTACACACTGACGGGCGTGAGGTCGAGTTCTCCGACGGGTTTCCCGACCTCCACACCGAGGTCTACAAGGACGTGCTCGCCGGTGGCGGGTTTTCGATCGAGGACGCGCGGCCCTCGATCCAGCTCGCGCACGACATTCGTACGGCATCGATCGTGCCGGCAACATCGACCGCCCAGCACTCGCGCGACGTCGCAGGCGTAGAACGCGCGCATGCTGCTGGCCACGTGCCCGAGCTGCGCCTCGGAGAGGTTGGCGTGCACGGGCAACGCGAGCACCTCGCGCGCGGCCTTCTCGGCCTCGGGCAGATCGCCCTCACGCCCACCGAGGTCGGCGAAGCACGGCTGGAGGTGGAGCGGCACCGGGTAGTAGACCTCGGTGCCGACGCCGGCCGCCGCCAGGTGGGCGCGGAGGGCGTCGCGCCGCGGGCGCGCGCACGACGAACTGGTGCCACACGTGCGCGGGTGCGGCGCCGGGCAGGCGGAGCTCGGCCGGGACCCGTGCCGCCGCGAACAGCTCGCGGTAGCGCGCGGCGTGGGCGCGCCGCGCCGCGGTCCAGCCGGCCAGCGTGCGCGCAGCTTGGCCCGCAGGATCGCGGCCTGCAGCGCGTCGAGGCGGAAGTTGCCGCCGACGATCGCGGTGGTGGTACTTCGGCCGCGCGCCGTGGGCGCGGAGCCGGCGCGACGCCGATCGGCGAGCTCGTCGTCGTCGGTCGAGCACCGCGCCGGCGTCGCCGAGCGCGCCCAGGTTCTTCGGTCGGGAAGAAGCGAGCGACCAGCGGCCGGCGCGCCCGACCGGCGGCGCCCGCGCCCAGCGCCTGGGCCGCGTCCTCGACCACCGCGCACGGCACCGCCGAGGCGGCTGCCGCCGGCCGGCCGAACAGGTGGACCGGGATCGATCGCCCTGGTCCGCGCCGTCACCGCCGCCGCCGCCGCCGCCGGGATCGAGGCACAGCGTCTCGTCGTCGACGTCGGCGAACACCGGGCGCGCGCCCAGCCGCGCCGCCACCGCCGGCGGTCGCGAAGAACGTCAGCGCGCGTGGTCACGACCTCGTCGCCGGGCCCGACCCCGAGCGCCCTCAGCGTGGCCAGGAGCGCGTCGGTACCCGCCGACACCCCGACCGCGTGCGCGATGCCGAGGTCCTCGGCGACCTCGCGCTCGAGGGCGAACACGTCCTCGCCCATGATGTAGCGGCCCGAGTGGAGGACGCGGCGAACGGCATCCTCGATCTCGGTGCCAATCTCGGCGTGCTGGGCCTGGAGGTCGAGCAGCGGGACTCTCATCGCGTCATGTCTCCTCGATCAGATCGTACCCGGCCTCGCGATAGCGCCGGCGGCATTCGGCGCAGGTGGCCTTGCCGGGGACGACTCGAGCCGCACGCCGCACCGGCACATCCACCCGAGCTGGCGGGCCGGCACGCCGACGACGAGCGCGAACGGGCGGACGTCGTGAGTGACCACCGCACCCGCTCCGACGAACGCGTAGTGTCCCAGGGTGGTGCCGCACACGACGGTCGCGTTGGCGCCGATCGTCGCGCCGGTCTCGACGCGCGTCGTCATGTACTCGTGCTTGCGCGACACCTCGCTGCGCGGGTTGATCACGTTGGTGAACACGGCACTCGGACCGACGAACACGTCGTCGGCGAGCACGATGCCGTCGTAGATCGACACGTTGTTCTGGATCCGCACGCGATCGCCGATCACCGCGGTCGGAGCGACGTAGACGTTCTGGCCGAGCGTGCACGAGGCGCCGATCTTCGCGCCGCCGCACACGTGACTGAAGTGCCAGACCTTGGTGCCGTCGCCGATCGCTGCACCGATGTCGATGATTGCCGACTCGTGCTTGAACCAGCTCACCCGTTGTCTCCCGGCTGTGCGAGCGTCAGGGGCACAGGCGCACGCTAGCAGAATCCCGTACGGTGCGGCTACTCGGGGTGAAACGCGTACTGGATGCCGACCGCGACGTATGCGTTCACGGTCTGCCGTGCGCTGTCGTCGAGCGGCGCCCCGATCGCGATCACCGGCTGGAGTGAGTGCCCCATGAAGCGCGCCGTCAGCGTGAGCGCGTGGACGAACACCTCGTTGTTGTCGATGTTGTCGAGCGTGGCGAGGTTCACGAGCTCGATGCCGAGCGCGAGCGTGCCGAAGTCGTAGCCACCCCCGAAGTTCGCGCGCAACAGGTTCGGCGCGTCCGTCCCGTCCTGGGTGTCGAACCCGAGGTCGGCCCCGAGGTCCGCCTGAAAGTACACGTGGTTCACGTGGATCGAGCGGTGTCACCGACAGCCGGAGATACAGCGCGTTCGGGATCGTGAGCGCGACGTCGGTCAATCGCGCCACCGTCGCGAGCTGGTTCGTCGCTCTCTCCATCGAGATCCGTCGCTCGCGGTCGGTAGCGCGACACCTGCGCGAAACACCCACGACCGTTCCGTCGTGCTGCGACGATCAAGCCGCCGAGCTCGAGATCTACCGAATCGCGGTCGCCTCCTGCGGTGACGGGCCGGGTCGGAACCAAACGACCGCGCGAATGGAAACGCTCCATACACGCCGAACCCGTTGCGAGACACGTACTGACCGTATGGTCGATCCGCAACGTCGCGTCGTACGGCGGCTTGTCGAGCAGGCGAGACCGAAGTCGACCCCAAAGCGCGTGATGCCGTCACCGCGATCCATCGTCGCGGTGTCGAGTGCACGCTGTGCGCGAGCTCGCGAGCAAACAGGCAGATCACGACCAGGCAGACGGCAAAACCGAGCTTCCGGTGCATGGAACCTCCAAGGGGCTGTCGTGGGCGATCGTACCGATCGGTGTGCACCCGAACGACCGGGTTCATGCACTTCGCGTGACGCGTCCGCCCTTACCTCGATGGTACCCGCGGCTCCGACCGTGCTTATAGTCGGCCATTCCGCTCCGTCCTCGTCTCGAACATGGCGTCCGTGCGGCGCTCTCGGCCGTTCGCACGGCGCGCCCGATCTATGTGCTCGTGGGCGCGTGGGCTGCGTCGTTCTATTCGCCTATCCGGACTCGTTCCCGCCGACGTCTATCGGGTCCTCGCCGAGGCACGCACCAGGCACTTCACGATCTGTCGCCGCCGAGCTGCCCGAGCTGTGGCAATCGTCGAATACGTGATCGGCAATCCGTTCGGTATGTTGGGCTGCAGACCTCGACATTCCTGGTCGGCTGTACCTGATTCTTCGAAACCACCTGGCTCCGCGACGCGCTGCGTGGACTGCCGGCTCGATCGCACTGGCGCCTCCGGTGCTCCTGCCTCTCGCGACGACCTGGCAACGAGCACCGCCCTGGACTCGGAGCTCGGAATCGGCCTGCTTCTCGACAGCAACTGTGGGCAGTTGTGTGGTTGGGCCTACTGTGGCTCGTCGCGCATCGAGTACAACGCTTGCGCGGATCCCTCGTGCTCGAGCTCGTAGCCAACGATGTCGCGAGGCGAGGTCGCGCGCAGCCGGGCTCGTCGCGCGTGGAGTCGACCACGCCCATCCATCACTCAGCTATCCAACAACGATCTCCGCACCACTCTCGCACGCATACCACCACGACCGCCCACTCGCTACTCCGCACACCATCGCACAGCCGCCCCAGCGCACTCGCCGAGCTCGCGCCCATCGAGTCGCGGCCTATCCCGCTATCGCTCCGGCCAGCTCACGCGCGCCCGGCCTGCCGCCTCGATCCCCCACAGCGCTCGCCCACATCCCACCGCGATCACGGCACACCCTCGCACGCGCTTCTCGCTGTAGACCTCCGCCGATCTCGCTCCTGATACGCCCTGCGCTCGACGCCCCTACCCGCCGACATCGCGGCTGTCCCGCTCGCGCGCGCTCGGGCTCGCTATCTCCCGCCCGCTCCATCTCCTCTTCACCTCCACTCTCTGCTTCTCGCTCTCTCTCCCCTCTCAACCCACCCACCCCACCCCCACCACCCCACACCCCCCCCCCCCCCCCCCCCCCCCCCCCCCCCGCGCACGTCGAGGCGCTTGCCGGCGAGATCGAGCTCGCCGTCCTCGGTCGGACACGACTCCCCGGCGATCGTCCTGCGTAGCGCCCCACCACACGCACGCCGGCGGCGCCCAGCGGTGCGTCGAGATCGAAGCCGCGAAACACCACCCGCGCGAGTCCCATGTAGCTCGCCACGCGCTCGCGCTTGAGCGGATCGTCGAAGTCGTCGCCGATGTACCACCACGACTCGGCGCCCTGGTCGAACGCGTCGGCGACGAACACGCCGCCCGGCGGCGTGGCGGCGAGCCCGGCGAGGCGAGCCTCGCTCTCGACGAACACGCGGCGATACAGCGGGATCGTGCGTGCCGCGGCAAAGCTCGACGCGAACACCGCGATCAACACGAACGGGACGAGTTGCTTGGGTCTCTCGAACGCGACATCGATCAGCCCGAGTGTGGCCGCCAGCAGCAGCGCCATCGACATCAGGTAGAACCGGCCGCCGAGCTTGGGCGACACCCACAGTGTCATCGCCATCACGATGCCGAGCACGAACGCGAGCACGACGAGCCCGATCGCGTCGTTGTCGCGCGCCTCGTCATCGGGCGCACGCGACTCGCGATCGTGCTTCCGGATCAGGATGATCGCGAGCGCGATCACGACGAGCAGCGGTGCCGCGTACTGCAGGTAGTCGCCGACGATGTCGATCGCACCGATCACGCCGCGTTGAACCAACCGCATCGGAAGGCTGGTCTTGTTCGCGAGCCCGTCGTAGCGCTCGCTCTGCCCCGGCGCGAAGAAGATCGCCGCGAACCCGATCGCGAACCCGATCGCCCCGGCCCACACCAGCCGCGACGACGACCGGTGGGGCGGCGCCGCGGTCGACTTGCCGGCACCGAGCGGAATCCGCACGCCGACCGCCTCGCGTCGCACGGTCCACGCGTACAGCACCAGGAACGCGAGCAGCGCGGGCGCCGTGTGCTCGTTGCAGATCCCGGCGACGATGCCGATCGCGCCGTACGCGATCGCCGTGGGCAGCTTCACGTCGTAGCTGCGCGCGAGTCGGAGCGGGACCAGGAACCACAACTGGATCGCCAGCGTGTAGACGTAGTTCGCGCCGTACGCGCGGTTGAACATGTTGCGCCCGATGTACGGGAAGGCGAACCACCCGAATCCGATCGCGATCGCCCACAGCGCGAGATCACGTCCTCGCCGCGGCCACCGGCCGAGCCCGAGCGTGGTGACCGCCAGCGAGATCGCCAGGTACGCGAGCGGCGTCGCGATCACCGCGAAGTACTCGAGCTTGTACGACAGGTACGCGAACGACTGCCCGATCCGCGGGTTGGAGTGCGTGTACTCGAACCACCAGTAGTCGAACCAGCGCCCGAACGAGAACGGCTGGCTGTGGGTGTCGACGGCGACGTTCCACGCGTCGAACGCGAACGGCTCGTGCGCCATCACGTAGCCGATGTGGACCGCGGTGGCGGCCACGTACGCGGCGAACAGCGCGTACAGGATCCGGGTCTTCATCGTCAGGGTCAGCTCGCTTCGCGTTCGTCGGCGCCACGCGCGGCCGCCTCGACCGCCAACGGCTTCGACGATGCGCGCGCCGGCTTGTCTGCCGCCGGCTGCTCGGCGAACCCGAGCTTGGTGCCGACGACGTACAGCGGTCGGCCCTTCACTTCCTCGAAGATCCGCCCGATGTACTCGCCCTGGATGCCGTTGGAGATCAGCGACAGGCCGTTGAAGAACAGCAGCACGATCAGCAGCGAGGCGTAGCCCGGCACGTCGATGCCGTAGACCAGCTTCTGCACCACCGTGATGATCAGGTAGACGAACGCGGCGAGCGCACTCAGCACGCCGACGTAGGTCCAGATCTTGAGCGGGGCGGTCGAGAACGAGAACAGCCCGTCGAGCGCGAACCGCCACAGCCGGAAGAAGCTCCAGGTCGACGTCGTCGCGTTGGCGCGCTCGCGCGCCTGGAACGAGATCGACGTGACCTTGAAGCCGGGCCACGCGAAGATCCCCTTCATGAACCGGTGACGCTCCGGCATGCTGGTGATCACGTCGACCACCTTGCGATCGATGAGCCGGAAGTCACCCGCGTTCGGGGGGATCTCGACCGACGTCATCTTGCGCATCAGCTTGTAGTAGGTGCGTGCCGCGGTCCGGCGGAGGAACCCCTCCTCGTCTCGCTTGTCGCGGACGCCGAGCACCATGTCGTAGCCCTCGCGCCACTTCGCGACGAACTCCGGGATCAGCTCGACCGGGTGCTGGAGGTCGCAATCGATCGGGATCACGGCCTGACCGGTGGTGTGAGCGAGCCCGGCCGACAGCGCGACGTCCTTGCCGAAGTTGCGTGCCAGCCCGACGACCTTGATCCGCGCGTCCTGGCTGGCCGCGGCGGCCAGCATCCCGAGCGTGCCGTCCTTGCTGCCGTCATCGACGAACACCACCTCGAACGACTCGCCGATCGACTCGAGCACCGGGATCAACGCGGCGACGAACGCGGGGACGTTCTTCTCCTCGTTGTACGCGGGCGCGACGATGGACAGCACCGGTCCCATGAGCTTTTCCCCTTCTAGCACAGCACGCCCGACGAGTCGCAATGCGCAACTCCGGTCACACCCGGCGGAAACATGTTACCCACGGAGCCGGTGCCCCCACCCTCCCAGCGCCGGTTGTTCGTCCTCGCGGCGCTCGGGCTATGGCTGCTGTTCTTCGTGCAGGCCTGGAACACGCCGGTCCTGCTCGACGACTGGTACCAGCTGACCTACTGGCGCCACCACGACTTCGGCCTGTCCGCGATCTGGGAGTACGGCCACTACAACTACTTCCACTTCAACCCGCGGATCGGCGACGTGCTGCTCGCGATCGTCAACGGCCCCCGGATCGTCCACCTGATCTTGACCCCACTGGTCGAGGTCGCGGTGCTGCCGATCACGTTCGCGCTCGTGTTCGCGCGCTGGCCGAGACCGACGCTGCGCGACCTCCAGCTCCTCGTGTTCGTCCAGGCGATGTTGTGGGTGGTGATGCCGATCTGCGGCGTCATCTACTTCTACCGCCCATTCGCCACCAACTACCTGTGGGCGTTCACCATCACGTGCGCGCTGTTCGTCCCGTACCGGTTCGCGCTCGCTTCCGACGACGAGCTCCCGCGCAGCCGCTGGTTGATCCCGCTGCTGTTGCCGCTCGGCTGGCTCGCCGGGATGGCCAACGAGCACACCGGCCCCACCGCGATGGTCGTACTCGCGGTCTTCGTCTACGTCGCCTACAAGCGCCGCCGCCTGCGCGGCTGGATGCTCGCCGGCCTCGCCGGTCTGTACGTCGGATACCCGATGCTGTTCCTCGCACCCGGCCAGGCCGTGCGCTACGCCGGGCTCGCGACCCGCAACACGCCACTCCGCCTGATCGCCGAGCGCGGGTTCGACGGTTGCTTCGAGATCATCCTCGACTTCGTCGGCGAGGCGCAGAACGGCATCGTGCTGTTCGTGATCGGGCTGCTGGTCTACCTCGACGCGTACCGACGCTCCGGGCGTCCCGTTCCGGCGTTGCCGCGCGCCACGCTATGGACCGCGGTGGTCTTCGTGCTCGCGGCGGGTTCGATCGTGGTCACGCTGTTCGCGTCGCCGACCGCGACCGAGCGGCTGTTCTACGCGTCGGCCGTACTCCTGGTGTGCGCGTTCACCGCGGTCGCCGGGCAGCTGTTCGAGGAGCCGCGCACGCGACGCGTGCTGGTGACCGTGATGACGATCATCGTCGGATATCACGCGTTCCGGTTCGTCCAGACCTACGTCGCGACCAAGACCGAAAACGACCAGCGTCTCGCGATCCTCCGCGCCACACCCCCGGGACAGATCGCGCACGTGCCCCCGTTCGACTACAAGCGGCGCACCCGCTGGTACTGGGGCGACGACTTCCGCTACGCGTCGCTGCGCGAGTACGTCGCCAACGAGGTATTCGACCTCGCCGGCATCGAGTACACGTGGCAACCACGGTGGTCCGAGCCGTCGCCGCCCGATCACTACGTCGCGACGCGCGTCTACGATCCGCCCCTGGCCCCCGCCGAGGCCGCGAAGGTCGCGCCGGTGCCGTACATCCCGTCGTACTGGGAGTGGGCGATCGCCCAGTTCCGCCGGCTGCTCGTGACCACCGATCTCGGTGACCACGACGGGCACCGTCTGGTCCACTACACGGTGAGCTCGGTCGGGCTGCCGTTCGACGATCCGCAGCACCGTCCACTGATCGTCATCGACTGGACCCCCGACCACCGGATTCACGTTCGTCGACGGTCGTCCGTTTCAGGACTCCACGACCCGCCCGTGGATCCGGGTGTGGAAGGACAGCGTGCCGCCACACCTCGAGGCGACGTACGTCGTGGGATGCGGCAAGACCCAGCGCGTGGCCGAGCTCGAGCCCGACTACGACGATGACATCGGCCCGCTGATCCCGATCAGTGTCGACTGTCGCGGTACCTACACGGCGGTGATGTGCGAGCCCGATCGGTGCTGGATCGCGGGACGGTACTGGCGATGAAGCGTCCGGCGATCTGGGGCTTCGCCTTCGTGCTCGCGATGCTCGCGGTCCACGGCGCCGTCGCATGGCTGTCGCCGATCCAGGGCGAGGCCTGGGACCACTGGCTGTGGGCCAAGGATCACGATCGCAGCGGCCTCGCGTTCGTGTTCGACGTGCTCGCGAGCCACCTGACGTTCTCGGACCTGATCGGGTACGCCCTCGCTCGCTCGACGCTGTTCCACGCGATCGTGTCGCCGCTGGTCGAGCTCGCCGTGATCGCTGGCGCGTTCACCGTCGCGGCCCGCCGGCTGCCCCGGTTCGACGACTGGGACGATCTGCTCGGGTTCACCGCGATCTCGATGCTGATCTGGATCGGCGCTCCGCGCATGGGACTGACCTGGTTCCATCGCCCGTACGTGGCGCAGTGGGTGTACGGGATCGCCGTGGCGCTGTGGGTGATCGCGCCGTTTCGCTGCGGTTGGCGTCCGGGTCGTATCGGGGCAGTCCTGCTATTCGTCGCTGGCGTCTGCGCCGCGAGCTCGACGCGCCAGATCGCGATCGCCACGCTCGCGGCGGCGATCTACGCGACCGTTCGCACGGAGCGACGCGAGCCGTGGATGTGGGCCGCGATCGCGGGACTCGTGATCGGGGCCGTGCTGATCTTCGTCGACTTCCCCCAGCCCGACTTTCGCGGGTTCAAACCCGAGTTCGAACGCACGCTGGTGACGATCGATCATTCGTTTCGAGAGACCGGCGAGATCGTCGCGCTCGTGCTCGGGCTGGTGTTCGCGAAGCTCGTGGTCGCGGCACTTCGTCCCCGGTGGGGTGGCGACACCGACCCGCCCGACACCTCCGAGAGCCCGCGCTGGATCTGGATCTGGCTCGGGCTGCTCGTGATCCCGCTGTTCGGTCCGCGCTACCGCGGCGAGGCGTCGGTGTTCCCGGCAACGCTCGTGCTGTGCATCGCGACCTATCCCTTCGTCCGGTGGATCGCGACGTCGCGTCCCATCCGCGTCGTGCTGATCGCGACCATCGTGGGCGTGCACGCGATCGCGTGGACGATCGCGCTGTCCACCTACCTGCGTTGCGGCGACGAGTTTCGCGACCGACTCGCACGGCTCGAAACTGGCACCGGTGTCGTCGATATCCCGCCGTACAGCACGATCGAATCCACGTTCTGGTTCGCCGGCGAGGACTTCGAAGCTGCGGGACCGCGTCAGCTGATCGCGATCGAGCTATTCGACCTCGAGGACATCACGGTGACGCCGCCGTTCCGTCGCTACGAGGAGAACACACGGCTGACCATCCACCTGGCGACCGAGCGCGTCACCCCGCGGCAGCTGCGCAACGCACAGGTGCCGACCCGGTGGGGATCTAACCCGACGACGGCACGCCGCCAGTTCGAGTTCTTCATCCACCGGCTCGAAGCGATCGGCGTCACCGACTTCACCGCCGAGCTTCGGGTCGACAACCTCGATCTACCGGCATTCCACGGCCGACCGGTCGTGGTGAGTCGCTTCGACCACGGCGAGTTGACGCCGCAGCGGATCGCCCGCAAGCCATTCGACGACGACAACCTCCAGAAGCTCGCGGTTCGCCCGCGGTCGATCCCGAACGACTACCCCGAGAGCTTCGCGATCCACGGCGACCAGGCCGAGCCGGTGCCGTTTCGCCGCGGTGCGTACCAACTGCGGCCGCGCACGACCCGGCTAAACGGCGTCGTCGCGTGTTCGTCCACTCGCTGTCTGCTGATCGACGCGTTCGTCCCTCGTCTGTAGACGATGAGCGCCCAGAAGAACCGTCGAGATCACCACCGCAACGATCATCCAGTGGGAGTCGCGATATGCAGGGAACGGACTCACGAACCCGAGCGCAAGCTCGGAGAGTGCGCCGCTGACCAGCACCGCGACCACGAGCCGGCGGCGCCATGCGAGCGCGATTCCGAGCAGCACCACGCCGAGATACGCGTAGAGATAGGGCCGGAACACGAACGTTCGCGATAGCAACCGCACCGGCACGATCAGCCAGCGCTGCACCTTCGAATGACTCGCGCGATAGGCGAGGGTCTCGGAGTGCGCCGGCACCTCGACGAACTTGATGTACAGCGATTTCCAGTTGCGCGATCGTGGGAGTCCGAGCTCGCGATACAGGCGGTGCCACGACGTGCGGAGATACGCTCCAGGTGCCGCCCGGATCATCGCGTGACGTGCATCCACCATCGCCACGCGTTGCGCGTCGGTTGAAGGCGCATCGAACAGCGGCTCGTGTGTCTTCGCCTTGGCCTGGATGCCGGTCGGAGTGACGAGCGGCGTGCCGGCCAGCAGGTTCGTCAGCTCTCTATCGGACATCGTCGGGCCGCGGCGAAGAATCTCGGTGATGTCGGAGGTGGCGAGCTCGACCTCGAATCGCCGCGTGTGCTGATCGACCAGCAGACGCTCGACGCCGATCGACAACGCCACGATCGCCACCCAGGCCAGCACGGCCAACACGAGGCGTCGCCATCCTTGCTCGCCGCGCCAGTGAAACAGCACGACGAGAAGTGGCAGGGCGACCAGCGCGACACCGTCGCGCATTCCGATCCCGAGCGCGAACAGCCCGAGGCCGACCAGCCGGATCCGGCGCCGGTCGCTCATCAGCGCACCGATCCCCGCCACGAACCAGCCCGCGAGTTGCGCCTCGGCCGAGATCACGCCCGTGGTCGCCAGCACCGGAGGAAACAACGACACGCCGACCGCCGCCCATGCCGCCGACCGATCTCGTCGCAGCACGCGACGAAACACGGCGTACGCGCCGAACAGCAGCAAGCCGCTCTGCAACAGCAGCATCCCCGCCGGTCCGGCGATCGCACGGCCGACGATCCGCCACACCTCGGTCATCACCGGGGAGTGCCAGTCGGTGAACACGCCCGTGCGCGAGTCGACGAGTTGGTCCGCGCCGTCGACGCGGAGGTAGCCCGGCCAGGCGTACAGCAGCGCCACGACCCAACCACCGATCAGGATCCGGCGCGGTGTCAGCTCGGGGCGTTTCACGTGCGCGCCCGCTTTCGCTGGACGAACAGGATCACGGTCGCGATCACGACGGACGTGATCGCCCAGTGCGAGTACCGGTAGTCGGGATCGATGCCGACCGGGAAGTAGCTTGCCTCGTACAGCAGTCCGCTGATGTAGAGCCCGGCCGTCAGCCGATCTCGACACGCGAGCGCGAGCAACGCGAGCGCGATCACCAGATAGATCCAGGGCTCGAACAGCGGCGTGTAGTCGACCATCCAGTTGAACGCATCGGCGAGCGCTCCCTGGATCCACGAGTACCCCGCGTCGTGGTGGATGTACGCAGGTTGGGTCTCGTGGATCTCGACGAACAGATTCCACACCGTCGCCCGCGGGGACACGATCATCTCGTTGAACCGATCCCAGTGCGACGCGAGGTACGCGCTCGGCTCGTCGCTGACCAGCTGTTTCCACGCGCGCCACAGCGCCCTCCACTGCTCGTCCTTGGTGGGGAGATCGAACAACCGGTCGGCCCCGCCCGCGAACCGCCACTGACCGCGCATGATGAACAACAGGTGTGCCCGGCCCTGGATGTTCTCGTGCACGGCGAGCGGCGTGCCCCGGAGTAGCTCTTCGAGCTCGGCGTCGGATCGGGGTTTCCCGACGGCGATCATCCCGCCGATGTCGGTGAGCACCGGCGTCAGCTTGACGTGATTGACCGTCAACGCACGGGTCACCCCGTACGTCAGCCCGAGCGTCAACCCCGTCGCGACCACCAAGATCACGACCCGCTTCCACCACCGGATCCCCGGCTTCCACTCGAACAGGAAGAACACCAGGGGCACGACCGCGGCGAACGCGTTGTGGCGCAAGGCGCAGGCCACCACGTACAGCCCCAGCCCGAGCAGGCGTGTGCGTAGCCGCGGCTGGATCATCGCCGCGGTACCGGCCAGCAGGTACGCCGCCATCTGCGCGTCTTTCCACACCACCGCCATCACGGTGAGCACCGGCGGAAACACCAGGATCGCGCTCGCGGTCCAGGCCGCGGGCTTGGGATCGAGAACGCGCCGCAAGATCCCGTAGACGCCGGCCAGGAACAGCGATGCCTGCAAGACGATCATCAACAACGGACCCGCGACGATGCTGTCGAGCAGCCCCCACTCCTTGGCCATGATCGGAGGGTGGGCGTCGCTCAGGATCCCGGTGCGTGCCTCGTGGAGCTGGACCACCGAGTCCGTGCTCATGTAGCCGGGAAACGCGTAGAGCAGGAACGCGACGAACCCGACCGCGAGGATCTGGCGAGGTGTCAGCCGATCGAGCGCGCTCCGACACCTGGCGAGCTCGTCCCTGACCCACATCAACGCGTGCCACTATATCAGGACGGATCCACGATCGGACCCACGAGACGGTGACGGGTTGACGCGTCTGCGGTATGGAATCGCCGTTGACTGGTATTCCTCCACGCGTGATCGCGCGCCTCGATATCAAGGCGCCGAACCTGGTCAAGGGGATCCATCTCGAGGGCCTGCGAGTGATCGGGGACCCCGCCGAGCACGCGGTTCGGTACTATGCGCAGGGAGCCGACGAGCTGCTCTACATCGATATCGTCGCCAGTCTGTACGAACGCAACAACCTGACCGATCTGGTCGCGCGTACAGCTTCGGAGATCTTCGTCCCGCTCACGGTGGGCGGCGGTGTTCCGGAAGCTCGAGGACGTCAGCTCGCTGTTGCGCGCTGGCGCCGACAAGGTCGCGATCAACACCGGTGCCGTGCGCAGGCCCGAGCTGATCACCGAGGCCTCGCGCAGCTTCGGCTCGCAGTGCATCGTTGCCTCGATCGAGGCCAAGCGACGCCCCGGTGGCTGGGAGGCGTACACCGACAACGGACGCGAAAAGACGGGTCTCGACGCGATCGAATGGGCGCACCGCCTCGTCGATCTCGGCGCCGGCGAGGTCTTGCTGACCTCGGTCGACAAGGAGGGCACCCGCAAGGGCTTCGACCTCGAGTTGATCGAGGCGCTCGGTCGGAAGCTCCCGGTACCCGTGATCGCGTGTGGCGGAGCCGGCACGATCGGGCACGTCGTCGAAGCGGTCCACGCCGGTGCAGACGCTGTCGCGATCGCCAGTCTGCTGCACTACAAGACCGAGACCATCGAATCGCTCAAGGATGGGCTGGCGACCGCAGGGGTGGAGGTACGGCGATGAAACCGGTCGTGGTCGTCGACTTCGGGCTCGGCAACCTGCACAGCGTGATCAAGGCGCTGCAACACGAAGGGGCCGAGGTCACGGTGACCGAGGATCCCGATGTCGTGCGCTGCGCCGAGCGCCTCGTGCTTCCCGGGGTCGGCGCGTTCGCCGACGGGATGCGGGGACTGAGGTCGCGCGGGCTGGTCGAGCCCGTCCTCGAGTTCATCGCGACGGGCCGCCCGTTCCTCGGGATCTGTGTCGGGATGCAGCTGTTGCTCGGGCACAGCACCGAGTTCGGCGAGCACACCGGACTCGGGGTGATCGAGGGCACCGTCGAGCTGATCCCGCGCGCCGAGGGCCGCAAGGTCCCGCACATCGGCTGGAATCGGATCGATCCCGTGCAGAGTTGGGCCGACACCCCACTCGAGCCACTGGAGCCCGGGACGATGATGTACTTCCTCCACTCGTACACCGCGGTTCCGGTACGTGAACAGGATCGGCTCGCCGATGTCGACTACGCGGGATATCGGATCTCCGCGGCGGTCCGCAGGGACAACGTCGTGGGCACCCAGTTTCACCCGGAAAAGAGCGGTGGGGCCGGGTTGGTCGTACTCGCCCGATATTTGCGGTAGAGATGGGCTCGTGACCCTCGAGGCGTATTACGGCCTACCCAGCACCGTCACGTTCTGCCGGCGCTGCGTGATCTCGAACCAGCGACCCAACTCCGCGGTCGAGTTCCAACACACGCGCGATTCCAAGAAGGCGACGATCCACTTCGACGACGAAGGCATCTGCGATGCCTGCCGCGTCGCGGAGACCAAGGCCAAGGTCGACTGGGCAGAACGCGAACGCGCGCTGCGCGCGTTGTGCGATCGATATCGCAAGGACGACGGGTCCTACGACTGCCTGGTGCCCGGCTCGGGGGGCAAGGACAGCTTCTACGCCGCGCACAAGCTCAAGTACGAGTACGGCATGCACCCGCTCACGGTGACGTGGGCGCCGCACGTCTATACCGAGTGGGGATGGAAGAACCATCAGGCGTGGATCCACGCCGGGTTCGACAACTACCTGTGCACCCCGAACGGTCGCGTGCACCGTTTGGTGACACGGCTCGCGGTCGAGAACCTGTTCCACCCATTCCAGCCGTTCATCCTCGGCCAGAAGAACCTGGCCCCGAAGATGGCCGTCCTGTTCGACATCCCGCTGGTGTTCTACGGCGAGAACGAGGCCGAGTACGGCAACCCGATCGTCGACACCGAGGCCGCGCGCCGCGATCACAAGTACTACGTGATGTCGGATCCGTCGAACGTCTACCTCGGTGGCACCTCGCTCCACGACCTGACGACGAAGTACGGCCTCGACAAGGTCGAGCTCGAGCCCTACCTACCCGCCGATCCGGCGAACATCGAGAAGCACGAGATCGAGGTCCACTACCTCGGCTACTACCTGAAGTGGCACCCGCAGGCCTGCTACTACTACGCTGTCGAGAACGGCGGCTTCCAGGCCTCCCCCGAACGCACTCCTGGCACGTACAGCAAGTACAACTCGATCGACGATCGGATCGACGACTTCCACTACTACACGACGTACGTCAAGTTCGGGATCGGCCGAGCGACGTACGACGCCGCTCAGGAAGTCCGCTCGGGCGACATCACGCGCGACGAGGGCGTCGCGCTGGTCCGGCGCTACGATGGCGAGTGGCCGGCCCGGTTCGCCGACGAGATCTTCCAGTACCTCAGCATCAACGACAAGGAGTTCCCAGTCGCCTCGAAGCAGTTCGAGAAGCCGCTGATGACGAAGTCCTCGTTCCTGGAGCTCGCCGACAAGTTCCGCTCGCCACATCTGTGGCATCAGGTCGACGGGGAGTGGCGACTGCGCAAGACCGTGTGGAGCCCCTAGAGTGCGCCTCGCCGTCCTGACGACCGGCCGCCAGGACTGGGGGATTCTGCGAAGCACGTGCCTCGCGCTGCGGGACGATCCCGACCACGAGCTCGTGCTGCTGGTCGGCGGGATGCACCTCGAGACCCGACTCGGCTCGACGGCGCGCACGTTGATCGACGACGGGTTCTCGCCGACCGAACAGATGCGATGGGTCGGCGAGCACACCGACGCGCCGATCCACGAGCAGGCGGCGGAGGCGCTGCGCCTGATCGGAGAGGCGCTGGAACGCCAACGTCCCGACGCCATGCTCGTCGTCGGTGATCGCTTCGAGACCGCCGCCGGCGCGCTCGCGGCCACGCTCGCACGCGTGCCGATCGCGCACCTGCACGGCGGTGAGGAGACCGAGGGCGCGATCGACAATGCCCTCCGCCACGCGATCACCAAGCTCTCGCATCTTCACCTCGTCAGTCACGAGACCCACGCGCGGCGGGTGATCGCGATGGGGGAACATCCCTCCACGGTGCACGTCGTCGGGGCCCCGGGTCTCGACAACGTGCGGCGTCACGATCTCGCGACCCGCGACGAGCTCGAGCTCCACCTCGGCATGCCGCTCGCGTCACCGGTGGTGCTCGTGACGCTGCATCCGGCGACCCTCGGTGGCGACCCGGCTACCGAATGTGCGGCGATGCTCGAGGCCATGGATCGCGTTCCGGCAACGTACGTGATCACGTTGTCGAATGTCGATCCCGGTGCGGCCGAGATCCGCTCGCGACTGGCCGATGCGGGCAACGCGTCACGCCGGCGAGCGGTCGAGGCTCTCGGCGAACGTCGCTACTTCGGTCTGTTGCGGGTGTGTGACGCGATGCTCGGCAACTCGTCGAGTGCGATCATCGAGGCACCCGTGCTGCGCGTACCTGCGGTCAACATCGGCGATCGACAGAAGGGGCGACTTCGCGGCAACAACGTGCTCGACGTGGCTGCTGACGCCGATGCGATCGCGACCGCGCTACAGCGTGCACTCGACCCGGCGTTTCGTTCGACGCTCTCCGACTCCGGCCCGTTCGGCGACGGCCGCGCGGCATCGCAGATCCTCGCGCTTCTCGCGAATTGGTCGCCGTCACCGATCAAGAAGGCGGTGACACCATGACCGCCCTCGCGCTGACGGTGATCGGCGGAGGCGAGCACGCTCGCGTGGTGATCGAGACCGCACGATCGCAGCCTGGCACCTGGCACGTCGAGGGGTTCGCGGATCCCGCGCCGTGCGAGGAGACATGTCGCCGACTCGCGGTCACTCGTCTCGGCGACGATGTCGAGGTATTGGGGCGACCGGGAGAACGCCGGTACGTGCTCGGGGTCGGTTCGGTCGGGGTCGGTCGCGTTCGTCGCGCGATCGCCGATCGGTACGCGTCCGCCGGTGCCGGATTCGGGGCGATCGTCCATTCGCGTGCCTGGGTCTCGCCGACGGCGATCGTGGAAGAGGGGGCCGTGATCCTCGCCGGTGCGATCGTGCAGTCGGGATCACGGATCGGGACTCACGCGGTCGTCGGCAGCGGCACGATCGTCGAGCACGATGTCGAGCTCGGAGCGTTCGTGCAAACCGGACCGGGTGTGGTGATCGGCGGTGGTGCGATCGTCGGCGCCGACACCTACCTCGGCCTCGGGGCCTGCGTACGCGACCACGTGACGATCGGCGCGAGTGTGGTTGTCGCGATGGGGGCCGCGGTCGTTGCCGACGTGGCGCGTGGTGCCGCCGTGTATGGAGTGCCGGCTCGGCCTCGCACGCCATGACCGACGCGCCACCCGATCGCCGCGCTCCGCCCGCACCGTACTATCCGGCCCTCGACGGGTTGCGCGGAATTGCCGTGCTTGCCGTGATGGCGACTCACCTGCTGTATCGACCGTTCGCACTCGGTTGGATGGGTGTCCCGCTGTTCTTCGCACTCAGCGGCTTCTTGATCACGGGCATCCTGCTGCGTTCGCGGGCACGACCGGGCTACTTCCGGCGGTTCTACAAGCGGCGCGTGCTGCGAATCTTCCCCATCTACTACCTGTTCGTCGTCGTCAGTCTGGTGGTGGGCACCTACCTGACGATGCACACGAAGGACCTGTGGCGAGCGGCGATCTATATCCAGAACTATCGCGTTCCGGGTCACCCGCAGCAGGTTCCGAGCTTCTTCGGCGGCCACACGTGGTCGCTGGCGGTCGAGGAACAGTTCTACCTGCTGTGGCCCTTGCTGGTCGGTGTGCTGTCGACCCGATGGCTCCTGCGGTGCTGCGTGGTGCTCGTGGTGGGCGCGCTCGGATTCCGGCTGGTCGCGTTCTCCGTCAGCAACGATCCCGCGTTGTGGGTGCTCTACGGCTGGCTTCCAGCGAACATCGATTGCCTCGCGTGCGGTGCGATCGTCGCCATCCTTCACCACGAGGGCCGGTTGCGCCCCGGGCCGGCACTGTGGTGTCTCGCGCTCGGCGCGCTCGTACTCGCCGTGCTCGTGCTGCGTCTTTCATGGGACGACTGGCAGACATCGGACATCTGGCTCCACGTTCGCGCCAACGTACTTCTCAACACCGCGCTCGGTGTGATGTGCGCGGGCGCGGTCGGGTACTTCGCACTGCGACCTGCATGGCCGCTGACCGGTATCGTGTTGAAACGGATCGGGCGGATCAGCTACGGGCTGTATCTGTATCACGTGCCGGTGTACTGGACGGTCGACCGGCTGCTGCGCCACCACCTCGTGCACTGGGGACGCACGCCGATCAAGCTGGTCGCGACGTTCGTGATCGCCACGCTGTCGTGGGAGCTGATCGAACGCCGCCTACTCGCCAAACGCTAGCTCGCGAAACAACGCGAGCAGCCGATCGCCGGCATGGCCGTCGAGAACGCCCCACCTGGGAGCATCGTGCGCCTGGCGAGCCACTAACCCGACGCGAAACGCTTCGTCGCACGCGAACCTCTCGAGCGCAGCCAGCCAGTCGACTTGCTCCTCGACGCGGATCAAGCCACCCACGCCGAGGTAGTCCGGGTAGCGATAGCGATAGACGTCGTAGTCGAGCACCGGCTTACCGCACGCGATCGCCCACTGGATCGTGGCCGATACGCTAGCGATGTAGAGGTCGCATAGCGGGATCAACTCGGACACCGGCTCGTCGGCGATCGTCGCGCCCCACTGCTCGAGGTAGCTCATCGACTGGCGCTCGACCGAAGGGTGAAGGCTGACGATCACGTTGTGGCCTGGCGTTCGCGCGACGATCGACCCGATCCAGAACTTCACGAGCTCGCGATAGTTCTGGAAGTCACATTCGGGTCGGCCGCGGCCGTACAACTGATCGGGTGGCAACGCGGTGAGTACGAGCGGACGCCCGGACGGCAAGCCCAGGCGATGGTACGTGGCCTCGCGCAACGCTTCGGCATCCCGCAGCCGCGCGTGCAACCGGTCGTGATCGACCGAGCCCGTGAGCACCAACTGGCGCGCCGGCAGTCCCTCCGACAGACAGTAGTGCCGCATGGCCTCGCTCTCGATCGCGATCGCGTCGGCGTGTCCGCTGTGCAGCGTCCACGGCAAGGGTGGCGCGAGGCCGAGCCACTGTCGCGCCAGCACCTCCTCGGCAGGTAGCGCGATCAACGAACGACCATCGTGTTCGAGGCCCCATCGCGGATAGACCGCGAGGGTCGCGCGATTACGCCAGCGCTCGGCGTCGTGGCTCGGGTTGCCACCGACCGCCTGCGCCCACTCCCTCGCCGCCGCCATGAACGCCGGAACGACCACCACCGGCACGTTGTCGTCGTGAGCCGCGCGAACATACGCCGCGAGGTCGTAGCGGTTATCGGCGGGTAGGATCACGAGCGCCACGTCGAGCTCTCGGATGGTCGCGCGCATGCGTCGGATCGTGGCGACCAGTCGCGCGGTCGCGAGGGCCGGATTCCCCGATAGTCGGGCGCGGAGCGAACGCCGGATCCGGCCGAGCGGCGGCAACACCTCGAAGGCGAAGCCCTCGGCGCGACATGTCGCCTCGTCGCGCGCTCGTGTGGGATACGGCAACGTGAACAAGATGCGCGGCACGAACGCGTTCGAACGGGCGATCAGTCGAGCCACCGGTAACAGGTTCGCGAAATACGAGTTGGTGTGGACGACGAGCAGCGCGACTCGTCGGTTCGCCGCCGGCGTCATCGTGACGGATCGTCCCGCCGCTCGACCTTCCACGGCAGGAACGGCTGCAGGATGCCGGGCCGGGTATTGCCGGTCCGCACCTGCTCGGGCGTGCCGGTATCGTGGATCGTGAACGACGCGCACTCGACGCGATCGTGGTTGAGCAGCTGTGGATACTGCGTGATGCCGACGACGAGAAAGTACATCCCCGCGTTGAGCCACTTCTCGGGAATGTCGATCGTCGTCCGGTAGTAGCCCGGGGCTCGCTCGCCGAGCAGCGATGGATCCGCGTCGGTGTCGGAGGTGCAAAACGCGTAGATTTGCTCGATCGTGCGGACGCCGATCCACACGCTGCAACTGGGAATCGGCTTGTTGACCTCGTACTCGATCGCGACCCGCACCGTCTGCTCGAAGCTGAACTCGTGGGTCGGCTGGTCGTCGACCGTGGTGAGCGACACCTTGCGCAGGTTGATCGGCTTGTCGGGTGAGGTGCCCTGTTCGAAGGCGCTCGCCGCGACCGCACCTTCCGAGAGGTAACGCGACACGACCTTGCCGGGCTCGCCGTGCTCGATCAGCTTGCCCTGATTGAGCAGGATGCAGGACGTGCACAGGTTCTGGATCGCGCCGAGGTTGTGGCTGACGAACAGCACGGTCCGTCCCTCCTTGGCCACCGACTCCATCTTGCCCATCGACTTCTTCTGGAACGAGGCATCACCGACCGCGAGCACCTCGTCGACGACCAGGATCTCGGGTTCGAGGTGCGCCGCGACGGCGAATGCCAGCCGGACGTACATGCCCGACGAGTAGCGCTTGACCGGCGTGTCGAGGAACTTCTCGATCTCCGCGAAGTCGACGATCGCATCGAACTTGCGGCGGATCTCGGCGCGGCTCATGCCGAGGATCGCGCCGTTGAGAAAGATGTTCTCGCGACCGGTGAGCTCGGGGTGGAAGCCGGTACCGACCTCGAGCAGCACTGCCACCCGACCCCGGATGCGGATCTTGCCGGCACTCGGTTCGGTGATCCGCGAGAGCACCTTGAGCAGCGTCGATTTGCCGGCACCATTGCGGCCGATGATGCCGAGCCGTTCGCCTCGGGGAATCTCGAACGAAACGTCGCGCAGCGCCCAGAACTCCTCGACCGAGGCTCGCGGCTCCCCTTTCCGGATCAACCTGCGACCGATCGACTTGGCGGTATCGGCGATCACGTCGCGCAGGGCCCCGTACGGTTGCCGCTGTTGATGGCGGATCGCGTACTTCTTGCCGACCGAATCGAAACGAACGACGTAGCTCATCAGATGACGTCCGCGAAGGTTCGTTCCGTCCTGCGGAAATACCAGAACCCACCGATCAGCATCAGCGACAGCATGCCGACCGAGATCCCCACGCTCTGTAACGAGACCACGCCGTCGCCACGCAGGAGCGACCATCGGAACCCCTCGATGACCTGCACCATCGGGTTGAGCGCGTAGACGGTGAACCAGCTGTCGGGCACGACCGCACTCGAGAACCCGACCGGCGACACGAACAAGCCGAGCTGGACGATGAACGGCACCACGTACCGGAAGTCGCGATACTTGACGTTGAGGATCGCGAGCCACAGCCCGAGTCCGAACACGCTCATCACCGCGAGGAGGATGAACATTGGTAGCGCCACGATCCGCCAGTCGGGCACGACGCCATACCACACGAACATCCCGACCAGGATCAGCGCCGCGATGAGGAAGTCGACGAAGCACACCAGGATCGTGCTGACCGGCACGATGATCCGCGGGAAGTACACCTTCGACAGCAGGTTCGAGTTACCGATCAGACTGTTGGTGGTTTCGCCGAGCGCGTTGGCGAAAAACTGCCACGGCAGGATCGCGGCGAACACGAGCACCGGGTAGGGAATGTCCCCCGACGGCAACTGAGCGAGCCGACCGAAGATGATCGTGAACACGACCATCGTGACCAGCGGTTGGGTGACTGCCCACGCCACGCCTACCGCGGTCTGCTTGTAGCGAACAAGAAGGTCTCGCCACGATAGGAAGTACAGCAGCTCGCGGTAGCGCCAGATGTCGCGCCAGTAGTTGCGGACCGACTTGCCCGCCTCGATCACGATCTCCGGCTGCTCGTCGGTCACGACGTTGTGACCTTTCGTGCCAGCACCTTGACCACACTACCGCGCCCGCTGCGATCGGCGAGCCTCGGCATCACCGCGCGGTCGAGCCTGTGCAGCGGCGTCTTGCTCCACGCGAAGTCGAGCAGCTTGAGCGCGAGCTCGGAGCCACGCGACAGCCGCTGTGGATACAGCGTGGTGTGCGTGGGAGCCAGATACGCGCGCATCACGTCGCGAACCGTGAAGTCGAGCGAAGCGAACGCGGTCTCGACGACGGCAAATCCGGTGGTCTCGAGGATCCAACGTAGCGTGGAAGGCGACCAGTAGTTGAGGTGCTCGAAGCCGAAGATGCAGACGTGACGCGTGCCGACGAGCTTGTAGATCAGCCCCTCGATGTTGGGCACCTCGATGAACAGCACGCAGTCGGGAGCCGCGATCCGGTGTAGCTCCACGAGCATCTCGCGCGGCCGCGGCACGTGCTCGAACACGTCGCGCATGTAGATGACGTCGAACGTGTCGGCCGGCAGCTCGGCGCGAAACAGATCGAGGTTCCGGACCGTCGGTCCGAGCTCGCCGCGCACCTTTTCGCAGTTGCGCTCGTTGAGCTCGAGACCGTGGACCGAGAACCCAGCCGTCTTGGCCTCGCGCAAGAAATAGCCATTGCCGCACCCGATCTCCAGCAACTCGCCGCCGGTCCCGCCGCGCGCTCGCACGATGCGGTCGAGGTTGCTGCGATTGATCTCGTCGTCGAGCGCGGTGTTGGCCGAGACCATGTCGAACTTGGTCTCGTTGTAGATCGCGTTCCACTCCGAGTTGTAGAAGTCGTAGGTTGCCCGTTCCGTGAGCCGCGGGTTGAGGTAGACCATCGAGCACCGGTTGCAGCGCGAGAACGTGAACCAGTCCTTCACGAACGCGAGGGCGTGGTCGTCGGATCCGCAGACCGGACAATCGATGTACTCCGCCGCATCCTCACGTAGTGCGCGGCGCTCGGGATCGAAGCACTTGCGATGCTGCTCCTCGAGCGCCTCCCGCCGTCGCTCCTCGTAGCTCCGGGTCACGACAGCAGGCCTCGCAACTTGCCGAGCACGGTGGACTGGAGCTCGGACCGTGCCCGCTGCAACCGGAGCCGCCATGGCTTGATGTGACCGAGCCACGCCGGGTTGGTGCGAGCGATCCAGTCCATCAGCTCCGGCAGCGTGATCGCGTCGAGCTCGAGTAGGCGCTTGATGTGGGTCTCGGCTTCGAGCACCAACGTGCGCGATGGTGCGAGGTACTTGACGATGCCTTTGACCTGCATCGTCGACGCGCGGATCTTCTCCTCGCGACTCCATTCCACCTGCACGGCGACCCGCTCGAGCTTGCGGGCCCACGGACTCTCCTTGTGCATCATCTGGTGGTAGTGGAACGTGTCCTCGATGCGGCCGTGACGGCTCGGCTCGACGCAACCGGCGAGCACGTAGTCCTCCTGGCGGTACACGAAGTCATCGTCGATCTTCGCGATGCCGTCGGCAAAGGCCGCACGACGCCCCATCTGGCTCCCCGCGTACGGGCGCACCTCGCCGTGCATGCGATCGACGTTGGGATACTCGACCTGTACCGTGATCCGCTGCGGGCAACCAAACCAGTCGTACTCGGCCTGATGTGCGCGCATGGCATCGAACCAGCCGTCGGGCAGGTAGACGTCCGAGTGCAAGTAGATGAACCACTCGGCCTCGACGGCCTCGATCAGCTTGCGCAGGCAGAACCCGAGGGTCTTGTATGCGCGGTGATCGAGCACGATGACCCGAGGGAATCGCGACACGATGTCGATCGAGTCATCCTTGCAGCCGCCATCCGAGATCAACAGCCGGCTGACCGGCACCTCGCGGTAGATCGAGTTGAGGTTGTTCTGCCACAGCTCGTTGGTGTGGATCACGGGGATGATGACGTCGACCGCACCCGACGGATCGCGAGCGAAGCGGTCCTCGAATTTTTCGGAGCGGTAGTAGCGCTGAAAGATCGACTCCGGCATCAGCCCTTTCCTTCGGCATCCACGAGAGCTCGCACCATAGCGGGAAAGCCTGTCGTCGGGCGCCACCCCGTGGCACGTGTGAGCTTTCCGGCGTCTCCGACCCGCACCAGCGGCGGCCGCGTGATCAACGCGGGGTTTTCCTCGACGTGGTTCTTCCAGTCGAGTCCGAGGTGCGAGAACGCGAGCTCGACCAGCTCGCGTACGGAGTGGCGTTCGCCCGTCGCGATGACGAACTCGTCCGCGGTGTCGAGCGCGAGGATCCGACGCATCGCATCGACATGGTCCTCGGCGGCTCCCCAGTCGAGCTCCGCCGAGAGATCGCCGAGCACGAGGGTCTCGCGAGCTCCACGCTTGATCTCCCACGCCGCCTTGACGACCTTCTTGCTGACGAACTTGTCGGCACGCAGCGGCGACTCGTGGTTGTAGAGGATCCCGACCGAGGCGTACACGCCGTGGACCCGGCGGTAATGACGACACAACTGCAGCCCCGTCACCTTGGTGATCCCGTAGATACAGGTCGGTCGCAGTGGCGTGTCCTCGGTCTGCGGCGTCTCCACCGGGTCGCCGAAGATCAGCGACGAGGCGGCGTAGAACAACCGCGCTCGCGGCGCCTGCGTGCGAATCGCCTCGAGCACGCTCAGCACGCCGGCGACGTGTACCGCGTGGCTGTTCGCGTACAACTCGAGCGGCTCGATCGGAGGATCCTGCGACGAGTGGTGGTAGGCCGCGAGGTAGTAGATCTCCTCGGGCTGGTGCTCGCTGACGAACCGCGAGACCGCCGCCGGGTCGCCGAGGTCCAGCCCCGTCGTGCGATCGACCCCGATCACCTGGTGGCCCGACGAGTGCAGCTGGCCGGACAGCAGCGTGCCATCTTGCCCTGCACTACCGACGATGATCGCCCGCGCCATCTACGTCTTGGCGTAGGTCTCGATCGTCGGCAGCGGAAACACCAGCTGGCCGCCGGCGGCGAGAAACGCCTGCTCCCGCTCGATGATCGTGGTCCGGAAGTGCCACGGCAGGACGAGGAAGTACGCCGGCGCGAGCGCACGCGCCTCGCGCTCCGAGATGATCGGGATGTGGGTCCCCGGCGTGAAGCAGCCGAACTTGTCCTCGTTGACCTCCGCGATCGCGGGGATGTCCGCCGCGCTCAGCCCGCAGAATTGCAGGATCACGTTGCCCTTGGTCGAGGCTCCGTATCCGAGGATGGTCTTGCCTGCCTGCTTGGCGGTGTGGACGAACGCGAGCAGCTTCTCGCGGTGTTCGAAGATCCGACGTTCGAATGCCTCGTAGGGGGTTGCCGTGTGCAACGCCCGACGCCGCTCGTCCGCCAGCAGCGCGTCGATCGCCGACGTCGCTTCGGGGTACTTCGACTCGGTCTTCGCGACCACCACGGCGAAGCTGCCGCCGTTGACGTCGTTGAGCCACACGTCGACGATCTTGAGACCCGCGCGATCGGTCATCCACTTGATCTGCGCGAGCCCGTAGTACTCGAGGTGCTCGTGACAGATGGTGTCGTAGGCGTTCATGTCGAGCATCGTCGGCATGTAGCTCTGCTCGAACAGCCACACGCCGTCGTCGGCGAGGACGTCTCGGACCTGGTGCACGAACTCGATCGGCGCTTCGAGGTCGTAGAACATCGCGATCGAGGTCACGACCTTGGCGCGTGCACCGCCGGCGTGCGATCGGATCGCGGCCGCCGAGAAGAACTCGGGGATCAGCTCGACGTGCTCGGGGTAGTAGTGCGCGAACTTGGTGCCCGTCGGATCGATCCCGATCAGCCGCAGCGTTTTCGGGTACGCCTGCAACAGGGTGCTGTCGTTGCTGCCGATGTCGACCACCAGATCGCCGGGTGCCAGCTCGACGACGGACTGCACCTTGGCGACCAGCGCCTGTAGATGCGCGACCATCGATCGGTTGAGACCCGAGCGATACCCGTAGTTGGCGCCGTACATTTCCGACGTGTCGTATGACTGCCGTAGCTGGACCAACCCGCAGACGTCGTCACCGCCGGCACATCGCACGAGCTCGAGCGGTCCCGCGGTGATCGGCTCGTCGATCGACTTCGGAAACACACCGGTCAGGCTGTGGTGACCGAGGTCGACGATCGACGACAGGTCGTCGTTGCCGCAGATCCTGCACCGTGTGGCTTCCTTGAACATCCGCTCACCCATCGCTCAGGACGAGCTTGCGCTTGACCTCGGCGGGCAGCGCCTCGATCCGAGCCCGCACGGCCTCGACATCCGCGCGATGCGGGTGCCGGAAGAAGTTGCAGCCGGCGCACACGTCGGGCTGCCCCGAGTAGAACTGCTTGCGGATACGGTGGAGGGCGGCGTTGTCGGCCATCCGATCGATGCCATCGGAGATCGTGCCGAGCGGAAGCTCGGCGGTGAAGTCCTCGCAACACAGTGCGAGCTTGCCGTCGTAGGCCACCGTGACGACCTCGAACGGGTAGCCACAGATCCCGGCGGCTTCGACCGCGTGGTCGAAGTAGTCATCGCTGATCTCGGCGTTCCGCTCGTCGACGAACTTGCCGCGTTTCCAGATCGTGGTCCCCATCAGGAAGCCGATCGTGATCTGGTCGACGTACGGTCCCCAGCACGCGACGAACGCCTCGATGTCGGTCGACCGCGTGAGGAGCAAGTTGCACGTGATCAGTGGTCGGGTCTTGCGCTGCTGCGCGAGCTCCCAGAACGCCGCGATGTTGCGGCGCACGCGATCGAACTTGAGCGGGTAGCGAAACTTCTCGTAGCTGTCCTTGTCCCAGCCCTCGATCGAGTACTGCAGGGTATCGACGGTGCACAGCGCCTCGGCCCGTTTCTTCAGGGTGGCCGCGTTGGTCGACACGCTGATCACGAAGCCCTCGCGCTTGAGCCGCGCGATGATGTCATCGAACTGTGGATGCAACGTGGGCTCGGCGGTCGAGTACAACCGGATGTCGCGGATCCCGTGTGCCTTGGCCTCGGCGAGGCACCGATCCAGCACCTCGGGCGACATGTTGCCGCGGCTGCGCTCCTCCGGCATCGAGATCCGCGGGCAGTGCGGGCATTGCGCGTTACAGGTGGCGCACAGATCGACGATCATCTCGCGCGGCTTGGGCGTGGTGATCGCGTGGCGGGCGCGCAGACGCACCCCCGCAGGAATCAAGCGACGCGCGGAGGAGAGCGCCGCGGCGCTCAGAACCGGTAAGAGCCGCATGAAAACCTCGCGAAGTATCCCCAAACCAGCTGGAGTTGCAAGCGCTTGCGACTCCTGTCACTCGAGGTCATCGGCATGTACCAGTGCATTTCGGATGACCGCTCGGCACAGCCGGCGCCCCACGATCGTCGCGAGATCCTTGGTCGGTATCCCGGTACCGGGTCGAAGCGCGACCAGGTGCGTGCGCTCCAGCACGGTTCCCGACGCCAGCGCCTCGCGATAGCACAGACTCCGTCGCGCGACGTCGGCGACCCCGGCTTCCGACGGGCGCGGCGCCTTGAGTCCATCCCCCAGCGCGGCCTCGGCGTGACGGATCCCTCGCACCATCGCCGCGAGCTCGTCGGGCTCGAGCGACGCGCGGTGGTCCGGCCCGGGGAGCGAGCGATCGAGGGTGAAGTGTTTCTCGACGAGCTGCGCTCCGACGGCGACCGCCGCGACGGTGACGTCGATGCCGAGGGTGTGATCGGACCATCCCACCGGCAGGTCGGTGGTCCGACGCAGCGTCGCGATCGCGCGCAGGTTGCAGTCTGCCGGATCTGCCGGGTAGTTCGACACGCAGTGGAACAGCGCGATCTGATCCGCACCCGCCGCACGCACCGTGGCAACCGCCGCGGTGACCTCGTCGAGCGTGGCCATTCCGGTCGACATCAGCAACGGCCGGCGCTTGCGAGCGAGGTGCTCGAGCAGCAGCACGTTCGTGAGATCTCCCGACGACACCTTGAACGCCGGAACGCCCAGCTCCTCGAGAAAGTCCGCGCTCGGTTCGTCGAACGGCGTCGACAAAAACAGCAGTCCACGATCTCTCGCGCGCTGTTGGAGTCGCGCGTGGGCATCGCGGGGAAGCACGAGACCGCGCAGCATGTCGAGCTGCGATCCGGCGTCGCCCGTGGTCTCCTGCTGGTACGCGGCCTTTTCGGCCTGGGGCGTGGCGAGCAACGCCGGGTCGAAGGTCTGGAACTTGACCGCGTCACACCCCGCCTCCGCGGCAGCGTCAACCAGCCGCTCGGCGAGCTCGAGCTTGCCGTCGTGATTGACGCCCGCCTCGGCGATCACGAACACGGGCTGGCCGTCGCCGACCGGGCGGGGTCCGATCGAGATCGGGTTCACGCCCTGCTCCGCCAGGTCAGTCCCGCGGCGACCACCGCCTCGGCGATCGCCCAGTCGGTGGCGTCGTCGATGTCGATGCTGGCGATCTGATCCATCTCGATCGCGAGCGTACCCGGAGGAAACAGCGTGCGCGCGGTTCGAACAGTGTCGACACGGGTCACGTACAGCGCGCCGTTGGGAGTCAGGAGCGGCCGGACATCCTGACGCCGCTCCTGGGGGTCCCCTTCGGCAAGTGGCGTCAAGCGGCGAGCGGCGTCGGCGAAGTACAGCACCGACGGCGAGCGATGCAGGTCCTTGACGCCGATCACCGCTGGCACGTCGTCGCGTGCGATCGCGGCCACTGCTTCCACGAGCGCGGCCGGTGGGCGAAACGGCGACGTCGGTTGGAGCCAGGCGACAGCGCGAAACTCGACCCCGCGTTCTCGCGCGAAGTAGTCGAGGGCGTGATCGACGACGGCGAGTGCGGTGGCCGCGTCACCGGCGAGCGCGGGCGGGCGCATGAACGGGACCTCGAGGCCGACGTCACGACCGATGGCGGCAAGCTCGTCGTCGTCGGTCGACAAGATGGTCGCCGCCGGTGTCACGCCCGAGGCACGGATCGCCTCGGCGGTCCAGCCGAGCAACGGCACCCCACCGAGCACGCGCGCGTTCTTGCCGGGCAGCCCTTTCGAGCCGCCTCGCGCGGGAACGATCGCGAGCAGGTCCTCGTGCGTCACCGCACTACGCTACAACGGCTCGCCGGCCACGCGCGCGACGAACGACCGATAGCGCTCGCGCCAACCCGCCGCAAAGAACTGCGAGGGGTCGACTGCCGGGCCGGGCGGATCGTCGATCGCGGCGGCCAGCTGCTCGGCGTCTCCAAACCACGTCCCGATGTCGTGCGGCAGGATCGCACGCGAGGCCTCGTCGTCGAGCACCAGCACCGGCACGCCGATTCCGGCGGCCTCGACGAGTGCCGTCGAGGAATGTCCGATCACGCGTTCCGCGCGATGCAGCAGGTCGTAGATGTCGCCGCGGTCGCTGATCTCCACGTTGTCGAACGCGGCCAGCGGTGCGTAACGGTCGCGAAACGCGACCTCTCCCGGGTGGAGGCGGAACACGAACCGACGATCCGGAAACCGCCGCGCGAGCGCACCGGTCACCTCGACCATCGCCTCGGTGCGGATGCCCTGCGAGATCGTCACGATCACCCGCTCGGATGCCTCGCCGACGGCTCGCTCGCTCGCGGTCTCGGAGAAGTGCGGACATCCGACCGTCACGAGCTCGACCGGCGTCCGGACCTCGCCGCGCCAGAACTCGCCATAGGCGAGCAGGTACTGCGGTAGCGCATACGCGAACATCGGTTCCGCCGCCGCCACGTCGCCGACGTTGTACGCGAGGTGATTGCGCGAGATCACGCCGTGCTGGAGCTCGACGGTCACGATTCCCGCCGCGCGTGCCCACGTGCACACGTGCGTGTACGTACCGTAGCTCGCGTTCTCGATCGCGAGGACACGCGGGCGAACCCGGTCGAACATCCGCGCGTAGAGCTCGCGCAGCACCGGCAACCGCACCGCCCAGTGGACGAGCTGCGCACGAGCGTGCTCGAGCACCGACACCGGCATCGCCACCGGAAACGCGTCGCGAACGAACTCGATCAGGCGATCGATCGCCACGAGGTCGGCAGCTGCGGGACGGCGCAGGCGCGCCGCGACGCTTGCCAGGATGTCGAACGTCTCGAAGCACCGTACGTGAGCAGGGAACCGGGGCGACCGGTGCCCGTGCGGCCCGGCGATGTCGAGCACCAGCGTGCGCTCGGGCAACTCGGCCGCGAAGTAGTCGTTGATCCGATCGAACCACTTTCCCTGGCGCCGGAGCACCAGCCCCGCAGGGTTTGCGACGATCACCACGTCGAACGATCGGCGAACCGACAGCGGGCTCCAGGCCATCGACCTCGCGACCCACCGGGCCAGTCGACCGATCGCACGACGCCGGGGTGGAGCGAAGGCCGGCTGCAACCCGAGCGCGAGCTCCTGCGCGGCCGACACGGCGTACCACCGTACGAACGGCCACATCGGCAGCCCGGTCGAGCCGAACCGGAGCGTCATCGGCGGGTCGCGGTCGTCGAGGACGCGTAGCTGCTCGAAGATCGACAAGGCTCGCTACCTTACCGCCGCCGGCAGCCCGCGAGCGAGGCCGAGGGCGGACCCGATCCGGAGGTGATAGTGTGGCGACGTGACCAGCGCCGGTCAGAGTCTGGACGATGCGACGGTCCCCGCGTCGGGGTCCCTGCGCGACGCCATGCTCGCACTCGATCGGGGAAGCCTGTACATCGCGCTGATCGTCGATCCAGAACGACGGCTGGTGGGCCTGATGACCGACGGCGACATCCGCCGCGTCCTACTCCGCGGCTCGTCGCTCACCGATCGGGTCGCCGATCACATGCAGAAGAACTTCGTCTCGGTGAGTCCGCAGGCCGGCCGTGCGGAGGTGATCGACCTCATGCAAGCGCGCTACATCCAGCAGATCCCGATCGTCGATGCCGACGGCAAGCTGGTCGGGCTCCACAACCTGCGCGACGTGATCGGGGCACCCGAGCGCCCGAACTGGGCGGTGGTGATGGCGGGCGGCCGCGGCGAGCGGCTCGCTCCTCTGACCGATGTCGTTCCCAAGCCGATGCTGCGCGTCGCCGGGCGACCGATCCTCGAGCGCATCGTGCTCCATCTTGTCGGCCAGGGCCTGCGCCGGATCTTCATCGCGATCAACTACCTCGGCGAGCAGATCCGAGAGCACTTCGGCGATGGCGAACGGTTCGGCGCGCGGATCGAGTACCTCACCGAGGACCGTCCCCTCGGGACCGGCGGCGCGCTGTCGCTGCTGCCCGAATCGCCGACCGCACCGGTCTTGGTGATGAACGGAGACCTCGTGACCCAGGCCGACCTCGGCGACCTGCTCGCCTTCCACGACCGACATGCTCCGGTGGCAACGATGGCGATCCGCAAGTACTTCCACACCGTGCCGTTCGGGTGCGTCGAGCTCGACGGCGATCGGGTGGTGCGACTCGACGAGAAACCGACGCTCGAACGTCTGGTCAACACCGGGATCTACGTACTCGATCCACAGTTGATCGTCGGGCTCTCGCGGGGGGTTGCGACCACGGTCCCGCAGATCCTCGGCGACGCGATGAACCGCGGCCTCGAGGTTCGCGCGTTCGAGATCGACGACGAGTGGATCGATGTCGGCCACCGCGAGCAGCTCACCGCCGCACGAGGTGGCGCGTGATCGCCGGCAAGAAGGTGCTGGTGACCGGCGCCGACGGCTTCATCGGCAGTCACCTCGTCGAGCGCCTGGTGGCCGACGGTGCCAACGTGCGCGCATTCTGCCTGTACAACAGCCAGGGATCGTGGGGCTGGCTCGACACCGCGCCGCCGGAGGTCAAGGCCGCGATCGACGTTCGCCTCGGCGACATTCGAGACGCGAACTTCGTCGCGGAGGCCACGGCCGGTGTCGACATCGTCCTCCACCTCGCGGCGCTGATCGCGATCCCGTACTCGTATCGTGCACCCGAGTCGTTCGTCGCCACCAACGTGCAGGGCACGCTCAACGTGCTCGAGGCGGTGCGGCGGCACGGCATCGAACGCGTCGTGGTGACGTCGACCAGCGAGGTCTACGGCACCCCGGATTCGATCCCGATCCGCGAAACCCACCCTCTCGCCGCGCAATCGCCCTATGCCGCCACCAAGGTCGCAGCGGATCAGCTCGCGATCTCGTTTCACAAGAGCTTCGAAGTTCCGGTCGTCGTGCTCCGGCCGTTCAACACCTACGGACCGCGCCAGTCGACGCGTGCGGTGCTGCCGACGATCCTCGCGCAGCTCCTCGGCGGCGCGACCACGATCAAGCTCGGCCGACTCGACACCCGGCGCGACCTCACGTTCGTCGGCGACACCGTCGACGGCTTCGTTCGTTCCGCCATCACGCCGGGCATCGAGGGTCGGGTGATCCAGCTCGGGACCGGCGCGTCGCCCTCGATCGGCGAGATCTTCGAGACTGCATGTCGCGCGCTCGGCACCCAGGCGAAGGCCGAGCTCGATGCCTCGCGGCTGCGCCCCGACGCCAGCGAGGTGCTCGTGCTCGAAGCCGATCCGTCGCGCGCTCGCGAGCTGCTCGACTGGCAGGCGACCGTCTCGCTCGAGGACGGACTGGCGCGCACCGCGGCCTGGATGCGCGACAACCTGTCGCTGTACGGCCAGAGCTTCCATGTCTAGGCGGATCGGGCTCAGCGAGCCTCACCTGGCGGGCAACGAGCAGCGTTACCTGACCGAGTGCCTGACCACGAACTTCGTGTCCTCGGTCGGGCCCTTCGTCGACCGGTTCGAGCGCGAGTTCGCAGGGTACGTGGGAGCGAAGCACGCGGTCGCATGCGCGAGTGGGACCGCGGCGCTCCACGTCGCGTTTCGGTTGCTCGGCATCGGCCCCGGCGACGAGGTGCTCGTGCCGTCGCTGACCTTCGTGGCCTCGGTCAATCCGATCGCGTACGAACGCGGCACCCCGGTGCTCGTCGATTCCGAGCTGGAGACCTGGAACCTCGATCCCGAGCGGGTGGTCGACTACATCGAAGCAGCCGCACGCGCCGGTCGCAAGCTCCCCCGTGCCGTCGAGGTCGTTCACCTGCTGGGACACCCGGCGAGGATCGAGCCGGTGATCGAGGTCTGCGACCGTCACGGAGTCGCGGTGATCGAAGACGCTGCGGAGGCGCTCGGTGCGCGCTACCGTGGCGGGCGCTTCGACGGCAAGCAGGTCGGGACGATCGGTACGCTGGGCTGCTTCTCGTTCAACGGCAACAAGGTGATCACGAGCGGTGGCGGCGGCATGATCGTCACCGACGACGATGTCCTCGCCCGGCGCGCGAAGCACCTGACCACGCAGGCTCGTCTGCCCGGCCCGGCGTATCGCCACGACGAGGTCGGCTACAACTACCGGCTCACCAATCTCGCCGCCGCACTCGGCGTCGCGCAACTCGAACAGTTGCCGGGGTTCCTCGCGCGCAAGCTCGCGATCGCCGATCGCTACGATGCGGCGCTGGCCGGCACGGCCTTGCAGCCACCTCCGCGCGCCACGTGGGCCGAACCGACGTGCTGGCTGTACTCTGTACGCGCGGGTATCGAGCGCGATGCCCTGCTCGCGAAGTTGACCGCGGCCGCGATCGAGGCCCGCCCGATCTGGACGCCCGTCCACACGATGCCGATGTATCGCGACGCGCCTCGGCTCGGCGGACAGCGGGCCGAACAGCTCGCTGCCGAAGGGCTCAGCCTGCCGTGCTCGGTCGGCCTCTCGCGGGAGGATCAGAACCGCGTGATCGACGCGCTCACGTCCTGAAGAACACGCCGTCGACCTGCAGCAGTCGGCCGGTGCGCGGGTCGGCGTACCCCGGCTCGAGCGACATCAGCTGGAAGCCGCGCTTCGCCAGATCGCCGATCATCTCGGTCATCACGGCCTCGCCGGCGTACAGCGGCGCGAGTGACATCTCGAGCTGCAGGCCGACCACGCGGTCGATCGCCTCGCCGGCGCTGTCGACGATCGGCTTCTCGTAGCCCTGGGCATCGATCTTCACGAACGGCCGCCCGAGGTCACCGAACGTATCGAGCGCCATCTCCAGGGTCTGTAGCGTGATGGTCTCGGTCCCGACGAACGCGGACTCCGGTGCGGCCTCGCGGTGGAGATCGAGCATCGGCAATAGCGAGCTCGATTGCGAGTTAGCGGCGACGTGGAGCTCGGCGGGACCCGCGACCGGGCCGAGGCCGGCGGGTACCGCACGCCAGCGACCATCGCGCTCGACATGGGCGGACAGCTCGGCGTAGGCAGCGGCCAGCGGCTCGTACGACACGATCCACCCGCGATAGCCGAGGTCCCGGAGCTGGAGTGCGTACTGCCCGGTGTTGGCGCCGACGTCGAACACCAGATCGATGCCGTGGTCGGCGAGCAGGCGCATGCGCCGCGCCAACGGGTGGGTCGCCGCCGTGTAGCGGGTGACGTCGAGCGTGGCGCCGCGGAGAAGCGAGCGAGCGCGGCGGAGCAACGGATGCATGAGCGCGGCGAGCATACCTGGGTCGAGCCCGCGGTATACCCGCCGCGATGCGGCTGCTGCTCGTCAACCACTCGCTCCACATGGGCGGGTCGACGCGTAGCCTGCGCGAGCTGATCGCCAACTACCCCGACCTCGAATGCGACCTCGCGGTCCCGCACCGGGCGGCGATGACCGATGGCGAGATCCGAGACTACTTCGGCCCCGCCGTCCGCGACATCGTCCGGTGCTGGCTCCCGTTCGAGCTGTGCTACCGCGGGCGACCGTCGCTGGTGCGCACGGCGCCGCGATGGGCGGCGAGCTACGCGACCTGGCGCGCCGACGCGCGACGATTCTACCGGCTCGCCCGCGAGCGTCGCTACGATGCGATCCACCTCAACTCGGTGGTGTTGCACCCGATGATCCGCGCCGACCTGCCGTTCGTGATCCACGTTCGCGAGATCGTCGATCTGGATGTTCGGCGGGTCGCGCGCAACCTGCGCGCGGCGCACGGCGTGATCTTCATCGACGAGGCGACCCGCGCTCCGTTTCGCGATCAGCCGTTGCGATCGATCGTGCTCAACAACGCGGTCGACATGACCGCGGTCGGCCCGTTGCCGCCCGACGCAGCGCGCCGGCTCGGCGGCGACCCCGCGACGCTGACGGTGTTCGCGATCATCGGCGTGCTGATGCCCGAGAAGGGCGTCGATCGCGCGATCCGCGCGTTTCGTGGGACCCGCGACTCGTCGCTGCGGCTCGTCATCGTCGGACGCGGCGCCGCGGATCACGAGGCCGAGCTCCGCCGGCTGGCGCGCGGCGACGACCGCATCGTGTTCTGGGGATTTCGAACGCCAGGTCGAGCCGGTGTTCGCGCTCGCGGACTACGTGCTGCGCGGCGAGCCGTATCCGTGCGTGGGCCGCACGATCTACGAGGCGCTGTACGCCGGGTGCGGCGTGATCATCCCGGGCGCCGAGGCCGATCACGCCCTGTTCGAGTACGAGCGGTTCGCATCCCGGATCCACTTCTATCCACCGGCCGACGAGGCCCGCCTGCAAACGGTGTTCGACGAGCTTGCCGGCCACAAGCTCACCGACAAGCACGGGGCCTCCAACGTAGCCGAGCAGGTGCGCGCGTTCGACACGTTCGTTCGTGGGGCCGTAACCGCTTGACGCTCGACGCCACTAGGTAAGAATCGCCCGATGCCGTTCAACTTCGCGCTCGTCGGTGCCGCCGGGTTCGTCGCCCCCCGACACCTCAAGGCGATCGCGGACACCGGCAACCGCCTGATCGGCGCGGTCGACCCGCACGACAGCGTCGGCATCATCGACCGCTACTTCCCCGACGCCTCGTTCTTCACCGAGGTCGAGCGGTTCGATCGCTTCCTCGAGAAGCGCCGCCGCGGCAACGTCGACGATCGCGTCCACTACATCAGCATCTGCTCGCCCAACTACTTGCACGACGCGCACGTCCGCCTCGCGCTACGGGTCGGCGCGGACGCGATCTGCGAGAAGCCGCTGGTGATCAGTCCGTGGAACCTCGATCAGCTCGCCGCGCTCGAGACCGAGTACGGCCGCCGGGTCTACACCGTGCTGCAGCTCCGGCTACTTCCGAAGCTGCGTGCGCTGCGCGACCAGCTCCACGCACGCCCGCCCGACAGCCGCGCCGACATCGAGCTCACGTACATCACGGCACGGGGCCGCTGGTACGGCGTGTCGTGGAAAGGCGTGCTCGAGAAGTCGGGCGGGCTCGCCCTCAACATCGGCGTCCACTTCTTCGACCTGTTGATCTGGCTGTACGGCAAGCCGCGCTCGTCCGAGGTCTACCTGTCGCGCCCCGACAAGATGTCGGGCGTGTTCGAGCTCGAGCGCGCGCGGGTCCGCTGGTTCTTGTCGGTCGATCGCGACGACCTTCCCGAATCGCTGCGCGCCGAGGGCAAGACCGCGTTCCGCTCGCTGCGTTCCGACGGTCACGAGGTCGAGTTCTCCGACGGGTTCCCCGACCTCCACACCGAGGTCTACAAGGACGTGCTCGCCGGCGGCGGGTTCTCGATCGAGGACGTGCGACCGTCGATCCAGCTCGCGCACGACATCCGGACCGCGACAACCATGCCCGCGACGTCGATCGCGCACCCGCTGCTGAAGCGTCAGGCGTAGAACGCGCGGACGCTGTCGGCCACATGCTCGAGCTGTGCCTCGGACAGGTCGGCGTGCACCGGCAGCGCGAGCACTTCGCGCGCGGCCTTCTCGGCCTCGGGCAGATCGCCCTCGCGCCCGCCGAGGTCGGCGAAGCACGGCTGGAGGTGGAGCGGCGTCGGATAGTAGACCTCGGAGTCGATCTCGCGACTCTTGAGGAACGCGCGGAGCTCGTCGCGCCTGGGCGCGCGGATCACGAAGTGGTGCCACACGTGACCGAGCGCATCGCCGGGCAGGAGCAACGGCGTGCCTGCGAGCAGCTCGCGATAGCGGGCGGCGTTGGCGCGCCGCTTGGCGTTCCAGCCGGCGACGTGCGCGCGCTTGACCCGCAGGATCGCGGCCTGCAGGGTATCCATGCGCAGGTTGGCGCCGACCACGTGGTGGGTGTACTTCGGCCGGGAGCCGTGGGTGCGGTACAGGCGGACGCGATCGATCAGCTCGTCGTCGTTGCCGAGCACCATGCCGGCATCGCCGGCGGCACCGAGGTTCTTCGACGGGAAGAAGCTGAGCGTGACCAGCTTGCCGAGCGTGCCCATCCCGGGCGCTCCGTAGGCCTGCGCGGCATCCTCGATCAGCGGCAGCCCGGCGGCGGCGAGTGCGGTCATGTCGGCGATCCGGCCGAACAGGTGGACCGGTACGATCGCCTTGGTCTTCGGCGTCACCTTCGACAGCGCCGACACGGGATCGAGGTTGAACGTCCGCGGATCGATGTCGGCGAACACCGGGGTGGCGCCGAGACGCGAGATACAGCCGGCGGTCGCGAAGAACGACATCGCGGTGGTCACCACCTCGTCGCCCGGGCCGATGCCGGTCGCCCACAGCGCGGCGAGGAGGGCGTCCGTACCCGACGACACGCCGACGGCGTGCGCGATGCCGAGGTCCTCGGCGACCTCGCGCTCGAGGGCGAACACGTCCTCGCCCATGATGTAGCGGCCCGAGTGGAGGACGCGGCGAACGGCATCCTCGATCTCCGTGCCGATCTCGGCGTGCTGTGCCTGGAGGTCGAGCAGCGGGACTCTCATCGCGTCATGTCTCCTCGATCAGATCGTACCCGGCTTCGCGATAGCGCCGGTGGCAATCGGCGCAGGTGGCCTTGCCGTCGACGAGTCCGAGCCTCACCCCGCACCGGCACATCCAGCCGAGCTGGCGGGCCGGCACCCCGACGACGAGGGCAAACGGGCGGACGTCGCGGGTGACCACCGCACCCGCACCGACGAACGCGTAGCATCCGAGGGTGGTGCCGCACACGACGGTCGCGTTGGCGCCGATCGTCGCACCGACCTCGACGCGCGTCGCCAGGTACTCGTGCTTGCGCGACACCTCGCTGCGTGGGTTGATCACGTTGGTGAACACCGCGCTCGGACCGACGAACACGTCGTCGGCGAGCACGACGCCGTCGTAGATCGACACGTTGTTCTGGATCCGCACGCGATCGCCGATCACCGCGGTCGGAGCGACGTAGACGTTCTGGCCGAGCGTGCACGAGGCGCCGATCTTCGCGCCCCCGCACACGTGACTGAAGTGCCAGACCTTGGTGCCGTCGCCGATCGAGGCGCCGACGTCGATGATCGCGGAGTCGTGCTTGAACCAGCTCACGGGCTGTCTCCCGCGTGTCGTGTCAGGTGCACGGCGGCCATCGAACCGAACCGCGCGCGGTTGGTGACCTGCGACACCGTGTCGAACACCCGGTACACCGAACGCCACACGTACGGCCGCTCGTTCATCCACGTGCGCGCGACGTACGGTGGGATCTCCCACCAGGTCTGCGACTCGACGCGGTAGCCGCGCTGCTTCGCGATCTCCTCGACCCGCGGCAGCGACAGCCAGTCCGGCCGGGTGCCGGTGTATTCCACGCGCTGCACCAGATCGAACCGCGCGAGCAGCCCGAGAAATCGGTTGGTGACCGGCTCGACGATCACCAGATCGTCGAAGTTGTGATCGAGCAGCGTCGCGAGTGCTGCGTGGGCATCGGCGGCGTGGTGGAGCGCCTGGAACACCAGGCCGAGCGAGCCGGGACGTTTGGCGACGGGACAGCGCCCGAACTCGGAGGCGAACACGCCGAGGCGGCCCGAGTAGCCGGTGAGCGCACGCGGGATCAGCGCGGTCGCCGCGGGCGCGATGTCGCTCGCGAACACGCGCTCGAACTGGCGACGGCGAAGGAGCAGCGTGAGCTCGAACCCGGTGCCGGCGCCGAGTGCGAACAGATCGGGCCGGTCGGGCAACATGCGGTCGACGGTGTCGACCACCCAGTTCATCTGGTGGGTGGCGAGCGGGCTCCAGCCTTCCTTGTCGAGGATCTTCTCGGCGAGCTCGCCGTCGAAGGTGTTACCGGCGATCTCGCGGCGGTTGGTGGCGTCGAGCTGCTCGGTGACGAGGAACGACAGCACGCCGTGCTCGGTACCGTAGCGCCGCTTGCACGCGCGACAGGTCACGCCAGTGTGATCGCGCGCATCGAGCGCACCACCGCGGCACGCCGGGCACACCAGCGCGTCCGCGAGCTCGGCGATCGACATCACGTCCATGCGAGCGGCACGCTAGCAGAATCCCTGCGGGTGCGGCGCCGGCTACTCGGGGTGAAATGCGTACTGGATGCCGACGGCGATGTACGCGTTCACGGTCTGCCGAGCGCTGTCGTCGAGCGGCGTCCCGATCGCGATCACCGGTTGCAGCGAGTGGCCCATGAACCGCATCGTCAGCGTGAGGGCATGCGTGTAGACCTCGTTATTGTCGATGTTGTCGAGCGTGGCGAGGTTCACCAGCTCGATACCGAGCGCGAGCGTGCCGAAGTCGTAACCACCTCCGAGGTTCGCGCGCAGGAGGTTCGGCGCGTCGGCGCCGTCCTGGGTGTCGAATCCGAGGTCGGCGCCGAGGTCGGCCTGGAAGTACACGTGGTTCACGTGGATCAGCGGCGTCACCGAGAGCCGGAGGTAGAGCGCGTTCGGGATCGTGAGTGCGACGTCGGTGAGCCGCGCCACCGTCGCGAGCTGGTTCGTCGTCGCGCCGTCGAGGCTGTCGCTCGCGGTCGGTAGCGCGACACCGGCGCGAAACACCCACGATCGCTCCGCCGTGCTGCGCACGATCAGGCCACCGAGCTCGAGATCACCGATCCCGGTGGCCTCCTGCGGCGCTGGCGCCGGGTCGGATCCGAACGAACGCGCGAACGGGAACGCGCCGTACACGCCGAACCCGTTGCGAGACACGTACTGACCGTACGGCTCGATCCGCAGGGTCATGTCGTACGGCGGCTTGTCGAGCAACGCGAGGCCGAAGTCGACCCCGAGGCGCGTGATGCCATCGCCGCGATCCATCGTCGCGGTGTCGGGGGCACGTTGGGCACCCGCGCGCCGAGCGAACGCGCAGATCACGACCAGGCAGACGACGAAACCGAGCTTCCGGTGCATGGAACCTCCAGGACGGTTGTCTGCGCCGATCGTATCCGATCCGTGCGCGCGGTTCCTGTCCGTGTTCACACGCTTCGCGCGACGTGTCCGCCCTTACTCCGATGGTTGCTCGTATGCTCGCCGCGTGAAGGTCCTGCACGTCTGCGGCATGTACCTACCCGCCACCGAGTGGGGTGGCCCACCGTTCGCGGTGGCGGGATATGTCGAGGCGCTAGGTCGGGCGGGCGTGACGTGCGAGGTGTTCGCGACCACGGCGCGCGGCTCGCGCGCGCTCCCCGCGATCGAGCCGGGCACCCGCGAGGTCGGCGGCGTGCCGGTGACCTACTTCCCGGCGCGCTCGGAGCGCCAGTCGATGATCGCGCCGGCGATGGTCCCTGCCCTCGCGCGCCGGCTGCGCGAGTTCGACCTGATCCACACGCACATGTTGTGGGCGTTTCCGGGCATCGTGACCGACTGGCTCTCGGTCGTACGCCGCGTCCCGTACGTCGTCACGCCGCACGGCAGCCTCGATCCGTGGGCACTCGATCAGCGCAAGTGGACCAAGCGTGCGTTCCTCGCGGTGTCGGAGCGCCACACGCTCCGGCGCGCGGCGTTCGTGCACTACACCGCCGAGGCCGAACGGCAGCAGGCGCCGGCGTGGCTCCAGGGCGTCCGCTCGGAGGTCGTCGCCAACGTGATCGATCCCGAGGGCTTCGTCCCCGGCGATCCCGAGATTCGCGGCGCGAGTACCGACATCCTGATCCTCGGACGCATCCACCTGATGAAGGGGTTCGACATCCTGATCCCCGCGATGCGCGAGGTGGTCGCCGCCATCCCGAAAGCGCGGCTCGTGATCGCGGGCCACGACGAGGGTGGCTATCGCGCCGAGGTCGAGGCCATGGTCGAGCGCGAGGGCATCGGAGCTTCGATCGACTTCACCGGCCACGTCGATGCCACCGGGCGCGCCGACCTGCTCGCGCGCGCGGCCGTCGTCGTGCAGCCGTCGTTTCGCGAGAACTTCGGGATGGCGGTTGCCGAGGCGATGGCGGCCGAGCTCCCGGTCGTGGTGTCGGACCGGGTCAACATCTGCGACGACATCGCGGCCGCCGAGGCCGGCCTGGTGACGCCGCGCGATCCGTCGGCGCTCGCGAGCGCGCTGATCGACGTGCTCCGCGATCCCGAGCGCCGGCTCGCGATGGGTCGCCGAGGCCGCGTGCTGGTCGCCGAGCGTTACGCCCCTGCCCCGGTCGGCAAGGCGATGCGCGCCGCCTACGAACGTGCACTCTCCCTCACGCCGCGCGCTTGAGACCGAGCCGCACCGCCATCCAGTACACGCCCATGGTCGCCACGCCGGCGTACATCCGCGCCCGGTCGAGCCGGCCGAGTCCCAGGCGCCTGGCGCTCGCACGCTTGACCTCGTAGGCCTCGCGGATCTGGCGGCCCATCGCGGCGATCGACTTGGCGTCCTCGTGGTAGCGCGCGCACGCGATCGTGCGTGGGACGTAGCGGGTCGCCCGCGCCGCGGCGAACAACCGGATCCACAGCTCGTAGTCCATCGTCAGGTGGAGCGACTCGTCGACGCCGCCGACGTCGAGGAACAGCTGGCGACGAAACATCAACGACGGCTGGAGCACGAAGCTCGCGGGGTGGATCAGGATCTGCTCGACGCCCGCGATCGGCCGGCTGCGATACGGGCCGATCGGCTCGCCGCGCACGTCGACCCGCAGCCCGTCGCCGTAGGCGATGTCGACCGCAGGGTCGCGATCGAACTCGGCGAGGAGCGTCGGGATCGCGCGGTCGTCGGCGTAGTAGTCGTCGGAGTTGATCCAGGCGATCAGCTCGCCCTCGGCCATCTGCACGCCCTTGTTGATCGCGTCGGACTGGCCCCGGTCGGGCTCCGAGACCCAGCGGATCCGGTCGCCGTACCCGGCCAGCACCTCGCGCGTGTCGTCGGTCGAGGCGCCGTCGACCACCACGACCTCGGCGTCGGCGATGCCCTGGGCGAGGCAGCCGTCGATGCACTGGCCGATGAACCGGGCCTGGTTCCGCGTCGGGATCACGAACGACAGACGCACCGGCGTCACATATCACGTGGTAGACCAGCCGCCGTGGCCTTCTGGACCGCTAAACGCACCCTGGTGACCGGCGGCGCCGGGTTCTTCGGCAGCTTCGTGGTCGACCGCCTGCGCGCGGCCGGTGCCGAGGTGTTCGTCCCGCGCAGCAAGGACTACGACCTGATCGATCGCGCCGCGTGCAAGCGCGTGATCGCGGACGCACGCCCCGAGGTCGTGTTCCACCTCGCCGCCCGTGTGGGAGGCATCGGTGCCAACCGCGACAACCCCGGCGGCATGGTGTTCGACAACGCGATGATGGGCCTCCAGCTGATCGAGGAGTGCCGGCTCGCGAACGTCCCCAAGACCGTGATCGCGGGATCGATCTGCGCGTACCCCAAGTTCGCGCCGATCCCGTTTCGCGAGGACGATCTGTGGAACGGCTATCCCGAGGAGACCAACGCGCCGTACGGGATCGCGAAGAAGCTGTTGCTCGTGCAGTCGCAGGCCTATCGCCAGCAGTACGGCATGAACAGCATCGTCTTGTTTCCGGTCAACATGTACGGCCCGCGCGACAACTTCGACCTCCGCACGTCGCACGTGATCCCGGCGATGATCCGCAAGTGCATCACCGCGCGCGACACCGGCGCGTCCGAGGTCACGCTGTGGGGTGACGGCTCGCCCACCCGCGAATTCATCTACGCCGACGATGCGGCCGAGGCGATGCTGCTCGCCGCCGAGCGCTACGACTCCAGCGACCCGGTCAACATCGGCAGCGGCAACGAGATCCGGATCAAGGACCTCGCCACCGAGATCGCGAAGGCCACCGGGTTCACCGGCACGTTCGCCTGGGACACCAGCCAGCCCAACGGCCAGCCGCGGCGCCAGCTCGACGTCACCCGCGCCAAGGAGCGGTTCGGGTTCGTCGCCAGGACGTCGTTCGCCGACGGCCTCGCCGCGACCGTCGACTGGTACCGCTTGCAGTCACGGTAGAAAGCCGCTCGCCAGCGATCCTGGCTTTCGGTAGTGCAGCGACCTGACCGTTGGAGCGCACGGCAGCTCGATGTCCCAGCACTGCGCGTCCTCGCTGTAGACGGGCGTGCGAATCGGAACCTCGCCATCGTGCTGCCACACGATCGCCGGGGTCTTGGGGTAACGCGGCCGCCCGAACAGGCCGGGCACCCACGCGTCGAGGTGAAACGCGAACCCACCGCCCCACTGGATCAGCACGAGCGACAGCACCAGCACCACGATCCGGTGCGTGGCGTCGCGCATCGCGCCCGCGACCATCGGCGCGAACACCACCGCGGGCAACAGCCAGAACAGGTACGCGCCGTACCGCAGGTCGGGTGCGCCGGTGAACCACTGCGCGATCCCGAGCACGCACGCGACCACGGCCACCCAGGTACCGGACCGCCAGCTCGCCGGCGGCCCCGCGGCCGCGCGCCAGGCGAGCAGCGCCGCCGAGACGACAGCCAGCACGAATTCGTGCGACATCCTGAAGTGATCGAGCCACGGGCCGAACCAGTGCCAGAACCCGTGCCCGAACACCTCGGGCGCTTCCTTGCCGAACATCCGGCCCCAGCTCTCGATCTGGAGCAGGTGTGCGTGCGCGACGTCCGAGGGTACCGCCCACGCGACGGGCAGCCGACCGAATGCGGGGAACATCAACCACCCCGAGACGATCACGCCGTGGATGATCCAGCCCACCACGATCGCGAGAGGCAACGTGAACGCGATCGCGACCGAACGCCTTCCGGCGCGCCGGATCGTCCAGCCGACGAACACGAACACCACCCCACACGTCGCGAGTCCGCCGAGCTTGGTGGTGAGCGCGACGGCGGCGAGCGACAGCGCGAACACGGTTGGCAACAGCCGGCGATCGGCGGGTTGCCACGACACCAGCTCGAGCGCGACGACGTAGCAGAACACCGCGAGCGTGATGTCGGTCGACAGCGACGCGATCTCGAGCGACCACAGGTGCGCGAGCAAGAACGGCAGCGTCAGCATGCAGAACACCTGGCGCAGGCGCCCGCGCGGTGTCCGCGCGCACAGGATCTCGCAGACCCACTGGGCGAGCAGCGCCCCGACGAGAAAGCCGTTGACGATGTGCGCGGCGACGCCCTGCCAGTAGGTATCGATCAGTGCGCCGAACGCGTGGACGCTGTTGTTGTAGCCGAACCGAAGGTGCAGGTTTGCCAGCCCCGGCACGGCCGGATAGGTCTCGTTCCAGCGCACGACCTGCAGGTGGTAGAGGCCCGTGTCGAACCACTGGACGAGGTCGCATGCCGCGTAGGCAACCACCACGGTCGACGCGAGGATCGCGACCCCTACCACCGCGTGAACCCGCGGCCGCGCGCCGATGGCACGCAGCCGTCGCCACACAGCTCGGCGTTCGAGCGCGAAGCCCGCGATCGCCAGCACCCAGCACGCGATCAACGTGGCTCCCGCGATCGGCAACACGATCGAGGTCAGCTGGATGAAGGCGATCACGCCCGCGTACCCGAGCCACATCGTCTGGAACGCCGACAGGGTTCCGCCGAACGCTTCCCGCCCGCCGAGGCGGCGCAGCGCCGCGACCAGCAGCAAGCCCCAGCCCACGAGCATGGCGAACACCGCCCCCCACAACGCCACCACGATGACCACGGTTCCCGTTGCGTATCTCCGTCCGAGGTGCGGCGCAACGGCAGAATGCGCCGATCGACTGGTACCGCCAGCACGGACGGTGACGGTCGGAATCGAGTAAGGTGGGCGCCGCGGTGCGGGTCTTGATCGTCATCCCGGCCTTCAACGAGCAGGAAGCGCTCGCCGGGCTACTGAAGGAGATCGATGCGCTCCCCGCCGCCGAGGCCGGCGTCGAGCTCGAGACCATCGTGGTCGACGACGGGTCGATCGATCGGACGACCGAGGTCGCCCGGGCCGGCGGAGCGCGCGTGCTCCGGCTGTGCCGCAACCTCGGGATCGGCGGCGCCGTGCAATCGGGGCTGCGCCTGGCCCGCCGCGAGGGTTTCGACTACGCGGTCCAGGTCGACGGCGATGGCCAGCACCCGCCGGCCGAGCTGCTCAAGCTGTTCGAGAAGGCGCGCACCGAACCGCGGCCCGACGTGGTGATCGGCTCGCGGTTCCTGACCAAGCCGGATCCCGAGAGCTTCCGCTCGACCGCGTTGCGGCGGATCGGGATCTGGTGGCTGCGGATCGTGCTGCGTGTGGTCGCGCGGCTGCGGGTCACGGATCCGACCTCGGGGTTCCGGCTGTACGGCCGCCGCGCGCTGCAGCTATTCGACGCCACCTACCCCTACGACTTTCCGGAGCCCGAGGCGCTCGCCGTCGCGCGCGCGACCCGACTGCGGATCGTCGAGGCCCCGGTGAGGATGCGCGAGCGCCAGGGCGGCAGCTCCAGCATCGGTCCGTTCGCGGCGGTCTATTACATGTTGAAGGTGACGGTCGCGCTGGTGCTCACGTACATCCGCGCGCCGCGCAAGCTCCCGGAGGGAACGCATGCCCAAAGTGACTGACGAGTACCTGATCTTCGCGATCGCCTGCCTCGGGATCGCGCTGGTGATGCTGCGGCTGCTGTTCCGCGAGCGCGATCACCCTCCAGGGCAGCATGTCGTACCTGGCGTTTCTTGCCGTGCTCGGCGTGATGGCGGTGTTCCCGACGACGACCACGGTGATCGCGCGCAAGCTCGGCTTCACGCTGATGTCGAACTTCCTGTTCTGCACGGCGATCGCCGCGCTCGCGCTGCTCCACTTGCGGTCGCTGGTCACGATGTCGAAGATCCAGCTGCGCTCGATCACGCTGACCCAGGAGCTCGCGATCCTGCAGGAGAAGCTCGGCCGGCTCGAGCGCCGCGACGCCGTGGAGCAGCGAGCTTCCTAGGACGACGATGCAGGCGTTCTACCGCCACGTCGTCGGGGAGCTGGTAGACGACGGCGCGCTGTCGCCGAGTCGACGCGGGTGCTGGTGGTCTGCGGCGGGCACCTCGACAGGTCGTGTTCGAGAAGCCGGTTTCTCTCGACGTCACGATCTCGAACCTCGACGGGCCGCACGCGTGGCGATGTCACGCACCGTTCGCCGCCGCCTCCAGGACGCCGAGGCCCTCACCTATGACGACGGCGACTTCGACGTCGCGTGGTCCACGCCGGCCTTCACCACTGTCGGTCACCGCACCGCGCGCTGCTCGAGATGTATCGGGTCGCCCGCCACGGCGTGCTCGTGATCGAAGCCCGCGATAGCTGGGCGATGCGCCGCGCGACCCGCCTCGGGGTCGCCCTCGACTACGAAGTCTCCGGCGGTGGCGGCCGCGAACTGGACGCACGGCGGCGTCAACAACAGCGCGATCCCGAACTACGTGTACCGGTGGACCGAGCGCGAGGTCGAGAAGACGCTCGCGAGCAACGCCCCCGAAGGCAAGCACGCGGTCCGCTACTTCTACGGCCTCGACCTGCCGTTCGACTATGTCGACGCCAAACGCCTGCTGCGCGCGCTCGCCGTGCCGCTCCGCGTGCTGACCTGGGTGGCACCGACGCAGGGCAACTGCTTCGGATTCTGGATCACCAAGCCGCGGTACCCCGACGACCTCCAGCCGTGGCTCGCGATTCGACGAAGACCAGGTCGTAGACCCGAAGAAGTCTGACTAGCCGCGGAGCTGCCGCGCGTAGCCCATCGCGCGATAGATGTTGATGATGGCGAGGCTCTTGAGTCGCGCGCGCGTGCGCGTCCACGCATTGCCGCCGTGGCGGACCGCCAGGTCGGCGGCCTCGCGCATCTGCGTGACGTAGCTCGAGCCACTCTTCGAGGTCTCGTACCAGCGGAAGCACGCGGTCGGCTCGGCAATGTACGCGGGTGCACCGCGCCGTGCGAGCCGCAGGAAGAAGTCGTGATCGAACGCGTAGTGGAGCTGGTCGTCGATGTAGCCGACGTCGTCGTGGACGTGCCGGCGCCAGAACGCGGTCATCTGGCTGACGTAGTTCTCGGTCAGCAGGTTCTCGTAGGTGTGCGTGCGGCTTCGCAGGTCCTTGTAGACGCTGATCCACCGCCGGACCTCGCGGTCGTGCTCGTCGATGATGCGGCAGCGGCCGTGCAGCCATTCGATCTCCGGCTGCGCCGCGAACGCCTCGGCGACGCGCGCGAGGGCGCCGGGCATCAGCGTGTCGTCGCTGTTGAGCCACGCGACGACGTCGCCGGTGGCGAGCCGCAGCCCCTTGTTGACCGCGTCGACCTGGCCGCGATCGGGCTCGCTCACCCAGGTGATGCGATCGCCGTAGCCGGCGAGCACGTCGAGGGTGCCATCGGTGCTGCCCCCGTCGATCACGCGATACTCGAGATCGAAGTCGCCGGTCTGCGACAGCACGCTGTCGATCGTGCGGCCGATGAACCGCACCTGGTTGAACGACGGCGTGACGATCGAGATCTTCACGGTCACTGGCTGGGAGCGCGCCCCGCGAGCGCGGTCCGGACGTCTTCGTCGTCGCTCTTGACCATCATCTCGATCAGCTGGCGGAAGCTGACCTTGGGTTTCCACCCGAGCTTCGTGGCCGCCTTCGTGGCATCGCCCTGCAGATGATCGACCTCGGTCGGCCGCAGGTAGCGCTCGTCGAGCTCGACGTAGTTCTTCCAGTCGAGGCCTAGCGTGGAGAACGCGACGTCGAGCACGTCGCGCACCGAGTGCGACTCGCCGGTCGCGATCACGTAATCGTCGGGGGTGTCCTGCTGGAGCATCATCCACATCGCCTCGACGTAGTCGCCGGCGAAGCCCCAGTCGCGCTTGGCGTCGAGGTTGCCGAGGAACAGCTTGTTGTCGAGGCCGTGCTTGATGCGGGCCGCCGCGCGCGTGATCTTGCGGGTCACGAACGGGATGCCGCGCCGCGGGCCCTCGTGGTTGAACAGGATGCCGCACGAGATGTGGAGCCCGTAGGCATCGCGGTAGTTCTGGCACAGCTGGTGGGCGAACACCTTGGCGCACGCGTACGGGCTGCGCGGACGGAACGGCGTGGCCTCGTTCTGCGGTGGCGGCGAGCTTCCGAACATCTCGGAGCTCGACGCCTGATAGAACCGGCACGATGGACCGCGGTCCCGTAGCGCCTCGAGCAGCCGCAGCGTTCCCATCGCCACGGTCGACGCCGTGTACTCGGGAACCTCGAAGCTGACCCGGACGTGGCTCTGCGCGGCGAGGTTGTAGATCTCGTCGGGCTGGACCTTCTTGATCAGGTGCGCCAGCGAGCTGCCGTCCTCGAGATCGCCGTAGTGCAGCCGCAGCCGGTAATCGGCGACGTGGGGATCCTGGTAGATCGCGTCGATCCGCTCGGTGTTGAACGAGCTCGAGCGACGCACGATGCCGTGGACTTCGTAGTCCTTCTCGAGCAGGAGCTCGGCGAGGTACGAACCGTCCTGGCCGGTGATGCCGGTGATGAGAGCCTTCTTCACGGAAGCATGGAAGTACCACGATCTCGTCGGGGTGCGCGGTACCATGAGACGTGTTCGCCGCCCTCGTGATCGGGCTCGCACTGGCGCTGGGCGCCTGTGGCGATAACCACGCGCTGCCCGTCGACGCCGGGCCGGTCAACCCGCCCACCTGCAGAGCGACCCGCGGTTCCAACATCCTGCTCCGCCAGGTCGTCACCCTCCAGGGCGAGGTCCCACTGCTGGTCACCGCACCGCCGGGCGACGATCGCCAGTTCATCGTCGAGCAATACGGACGGATCGCGATCCTCGACGGCGACCAGCTCCAGCCCGCGCCGTTTCTCGACATCAGCGCCGATACCGACGGCCCGGTCGTGATCGGCAGCGAGCGCGGGCTACTCGGCCTCGCGTTTCCCCCGAACTACGCCGACTCCGGCGAGCTCTACGTCTACTACACCACGCTCACGAGTGACGTGATCGCGCGCTACCGCCGCATCGACGACGACCACGCCGATCCGGCGAGCGGCGAGATCCTCCTCGAGATCGATCACCCGCTGTTCAACCACAACGGCGGCATGATCGAGTTCGGCTCCGACGGCCTGCTCTACATCGGCACCGGCGACGGAGGTGGTGCCGGCGATCAGGATCACCACGCCGGCGATCCGTTCAGCCTGCTCGGCAAGCTGCTGAGGATCGACGTGTCGACCCCTCCGCTCGACAACCGTCCCTACGTGATCCCCGTCGACAACCCGTTCGCCGACGGCACCACCGGCGCACCGGAGGTGTTCTCGATCGGGCTCCGCAATCCGTGGCGGTGGTCGTTCGACCGCGGCTCGGACGACCTCTGGATCGGCGACGTCGGCCAGGACCTCTACGAGGAGCTCGACGTGATCTCTCTGTCCCAGGCGCGCGGTGCCGACTTCGGCTGGTCGACGTTCGAGGGCGACTCGTGCTTCCGCCCGCCGTGCGATGCGACCGGCAAGATCGCCCCGGTCTCGGTGCACACGCACGCCGAGGGCTGGTGCTCGGTGATCGGCGGCGCCGTGTATCGCGGCTCGTGCTACCCCGATCTCGTCGGAGAGCACCTGTTCACCGACTACTGCGCCCACACGATCGAGACAGCGAGACGCACGGGCGCCGGCGTGCAGCTACGCTCGCCGAAGACGAAGATCCTCGACCTCGGTAGCTCCGAGCCGTACGAGGGCTCGCCGGTCACGCCTGCAAGCCTCCACGCCGACTCGCGCGGCGAGCTCTACCTGACGACGGTGTCGTGCTGCGGCTCGTCGTTCATCGGTGCCGTCTATCACGTCGAAGCGACCCCCTGATCGCGTGATACAACCGCGCGCGTCGATGCCCGCGCGCGACTACCTGCAGCGAGCCCTCCGCTGGCTCGACACGTTCTGGACGCCGCGCCGGGTGCTGTGGGCGGGTTGGATCCTGTTCGTGATCTATTGCTACCCGGGCTACATGTCGACGGACTCCGTCGTCCAGCTCCTGCAGGCCCGCGGCGCCGAGATCCAGGACTGGCATCCGCCGGTGATGGCGATCCTGTGGCGCTGGCTCGATCGCATCGTCGCCGGGCCGTTCCCGATGCTGATCCTCCAGAGCTCGTGCTTCTTGCTCGGGCTCGCGGCGTTGCTCCGTCGCGTGATGTCAGCGCGCGCCGCCGCGATCGTGGCGTCGCTGGTGCTGGTGTTCCCCCCGGTGCTGACCACGATGGCGGTGATCTGGAAGGACTCGCAGATGGCGGGCTTCTTGCTCGCCGGCACCGCGCTGCTCCTCTCCGATCGCAAGCTCCGCAAGCTCGCCGGCTGCGCACTGCTGTTCCTCGCGACCGCGCAGCGCTACAACGCGCCAGCCGCGACGCTGCCGCTCGTCGTGCTGCTGTTCGTGTGGAAGCCCGACCTGTCGCGCTGGAAGCGCTACGCCGTGGCGGCAGGCGCGTGGATCGCGATCACCGCGCTCGCGTTCGGCGCCAACCGCGCGCTGACCGAGCGCAAGATGTACGCGTGGCACGGCTCGGTCGCCCTGATGGACATCGTCGGCATGGTTCGTTACGCGCCTCGGCTTCCCGACGATGAAGTGCGCGAGCGGCTCGCGGGCATCACGATCGTCCCGAAGGAAGACCTGTGGCGGTCGATCCGCAAGCGCTACGACCCGAAGGCGTGGTTCTGGCTCGCCAACGGCCAGGGGCACGTGCTCGAGGCGCCGCACACCGAGGAGCAGCGGGCGGCCGTCGCGGCGGCGTGGAAGAACCTGCTGTTCGCGTACCCGACCTCGTACCTGCGACACCGCTGGGAAGTGTTCAAGGCGCTCACCGGGCTCGACAAGGACAAGGTCGGTGCCGAGTGGGATGGCTTCACGGAGAACCCGGCACAGGAGGCGCCGATCGGTCACAAGGCGACGCACTCCAAGCTGCAGGCCAAGTGGCTGTCGGTGATCCCGAAGATCGACGACAGCATGATGTTTCGGCCCTGGGTGTACCTGTTGCTCGGGCTGTTGCTGCTGCCGCTGTGTCGCGGCCAGCGCCTCGCCTTCGCCCTGCTCACCAGCGGCGTCCTCAACGAGCTCAGCCTGTTCATCGCCGCGCCGTCGGCCGACTACCGGTACTCGCACTGGATGATCGCGTGCACGACGATCGGGTTGGTGGTGCTGTTCGCGACCCGACTGCGCGCGCTATCGCAGGCGCGCGAGAAGCGCCCGGCGCACGCGCTCGGACAGCCCGCGCTCGAGGTAGCGGTACGAAAACCGCGCGAGGATCAGCGAGGCGACGATCGTGAACAGCACGTAGCCGCCACCGCCGGCGAGTGACTCGTGCCCGCTCGGGATGTACCGGCGCAGCGCGAACTGCGGGATCCGGTGGACGAGATAGAGCGAGAACGAGATGTCCCCGAGCCACAGCAGCGCGGGGTGCACGCGGATCGGCCGCTCCTTGTTCCACAGCGCGAGCGCGAGCACCATCACGATCATCGCCGGACCCCAGCCGGTCATGCCGTGGTGGCTCATGTCGCGCGAAAACTGCTGCCACAGCACCGCCGCGACCGCGAGGATCACGAACGGCCCTAGCAGCTCGCGGTTCCGGATCCGGAATCGCGAGCGATACACGACGCCGATCAGCGCCCCGGCGAGAAACTCCCACACCATCGAGCACGCACCGAGATTCAGGATCGCCGGCGACATCCCGTAGTTCGCGTAGGCGCTGGCCTCGATGTGACCGGTCAGCACGTATGGCAGGACGACGAGGAACAGCGCGAACAGTCCCACCAGCATCGCCCACCGCCAGCGACCCGCGAGCAACGCCAGCGCGAACAGCAGGTAGAACCAGACCTCGTAGTTGAGCGTCCACCCGACGACGTTGGGCGCCCAGCCGAAGAACGGGGCACCGTCGCGGTGCATCGGATAGAACGCCATCGCCTTGCCCAGCTTGACGAGGCCGAGGTCGTTGTAGAGCCACATGCTCGCGCGGCCGGCGACGAGGATGAACGCGAGGGTCGCGAGCGCGTAGACCGGCCAGATCCGGGCGAGTCGCTTGACGAAGAACCGCGCGGCCTCGCGCGTGCCACCGCGCGAGTCCCACGTGGTGTGGACCATGATGAAGCCGCTGATCACGAAGAACAGATCGACGCCGGCGGCGCCGTTCTCGAACAGCCGATCGCCGAGGTACAGGTACTGCGGCCCGTCGATCCACGACCGCGCGTGATACATGACCACCGCCATCGCGGCGATCCCGCGTAGCGCCTGGACGAAGTCGATCCGCGACGGCGGATTGCGATCGATGGCGGCCAACTACGTCGCGTTCCTTCGTCTCGCCTCACTGCGGCCGGTGCGGAGCCGCTCGCCGAACACGATCGCGAGCGAGATCGTCACGCACGTGACCATCCAGTGCGAGTACCGGTAGTCCGGCGCCGCGGCGCCGAGCAACAGGCTGGTCTCGTACAGCAGTCCCGAGCCGACCAGCGCGAACAGCAGGCGGTCGCGGCGCCGGATCGCGAAGCCCAGGACGACGAAGCCGAGCACGGCGTAGGCCCACGGGCGATACCAAAGCGTCTTGGACCACGAGTGCACGAACCACCGGCCGAGCTCGGTTTGGAGTCCCGACAGCGAGGCATCGTGGGAGATCCGGCGGAGCTGACCCTCGGTGGCGGCGAACGTCTGGCACACCGGCTCCCACGGGTCGTTCTTGGTGAGGCCGAGAACCTGTCCCATCACGGTCAGGCGATGGTGGAGGTAGGCGCCGGGATACGCGCGGACGACCCGCAGCCACGCCCGCCGCCGGGCCAGCCGATCGTGTTTGTCGGGAACGGCGTCGAACATCGGATCGCCGAAGCTGAGCGCGAACCACGCGCGCGGGTCGTAGTGCGTGCACAGCTCGTGCTGGAGATCGGTGGTCTTGCGCAGCGGGATGCCGTCGAGCAACTCGCGGACCTGCGCGTCGCTCAGTGGCGGTGCATCGCACAGGGTGCCGGCGAGGTCGTGGATCGCGACCGTGCGATACCAGGCGAACGCGTGGCGATCGCGGGTGGCCACGTTCGCGAGTAGCGCGAAGCCGCCGATCGCGATCACCAGCCCGAGCGCCACCGCGAGCCGCGCCCCCCAGCGACGCACGCCCCAGGTCGCGACCATCACCAGGGCGATCGCCGGGATCGCGGCGAGCCCGTTGTCGCGCACGCCCGTGGCGAGCACCAGCAACACGACGCCGAGCACACGCGCGCCGCGACCGGGTCGGAGGACGAGCACGATGCCGGCGAGCAGGAACCCGGCCATCTGCGCGTCCTTCCACACCACCGCCATCGGCGTCAGGATCGGAGGAAACACGAGGAGCAGCGCGGTCACGATCGAGGCGGTCCTCGCCGAGAACCGGCTCGAGAACACGCGATACATGCCCCACGCGAACAGCAGGGTCTGCAGCACCAGCATGCCGAACGGTCCGCGGACCACGTGTTCGATCACGCGCCAGTACCAGGCCATCAGCGCGGGATGCCAGTCGAAGATCCGACCGATCCGTTCCTGATAGATCTGGTCGCTCGAGTCCCAGTTCATGTAGCCGGGAAACGCGTAGGCGATCGTGAACAGCCACGCCGCGAACACGACGAGCCAGGGTGGTATTCGCTTCGCCGCCACAACCCGCCAACCTGCAAACACGGCGTCACGATACGTCAGGCAAAACCCGGCACAAGTGATCGGGGTCGCGCCGATGTCGATCGCTGTCGACGACCACGACACCGCTGTCATTGTCGACGATCGCCACCGCGACAGCGATGTCGCGACCGTCGCCACTGCACTGGCGTTCGCGGCGCGGATCCGCCAGGATTGCGTGGTGTCTGGGTCCGCCAAGCTACTGGTCGCGGGAGCCGTCGTGCTCGCCGGGCTCGCGGTCGTGTTGCTGAAGTTCCTCGACGGACCCGCGACGGCGAGCCCGGTGGTCCACGTACGAAAACCAGAGCCCGTCGCGAAGACCGAAACTCCGAAGGCCGACGCCGCGCCGACCGTACACACCACACACCCGACACCCGAGCCGACGCCGAATGTCGCGCCGAGTCCGGCCCCCGAGCGCCCCGCGATCGCGCCGCCGGTGCTGGCTCCGACCACCCCGAACGAGGATCCGATCGTCTACGACGACCGCGGCCTCGCGCTCACGGTGATCGACAAGCCCAAGCTCGCGACCGCGCTGGTCTCGGTCGACAACAAGCTCCGCGAGTGCATCGTCAAGAACGGCTTCACGCGCGGCAGCGGCGAAGCGATCCTGAGGTTCATCGTCGCCAAGCACAAGGACGAGAAGGGCGCGCGGATCGTGACCGAGAGCTCGAGCTACGAGGACGAGGGCACGACGATCAAGGACGAGAAGCTGCTCGAGTGCATGCACAAGACGGCGTTCGACATCGTGTATCCGCCTGCGCCCAAGGTCGGCATTCCGATCTGGGCCAAGCGCAAGGTCGTGATCGAGAACGGCATGCTGCGCGCCAACGTGCTCGTGAATCTCGGCCGGATCCGGCCATGACGGCTCGTATACTCGAGGCGTGCGCCATCGCCCGGCTCGACGGCAATTCCTGAAGCAGAGCGCTGCGGCGCTCGCGGGCTTCGCCGTCGGGTGTGGTGACAACAAGCTGCCCCCGAGCTCGCGCTTCGGGATCGGGATCATCGGCGTCGGCGGCTTCGGCACCAACGCCCATCTCGCGAGCCTGCTCGAACGCGGCGACGTCGAGGTGCTCGCGGTCGCCGATGTCGAAGCGCGCAACGTCGAGGGCGCGCGCTCGCGGTCGTCGCGGATCGACGGGTATCGCGACTATCGCGAGCTGCTCGCACGGTCCGACATCGACGCCGTGGTGGTGGCGACACCCGACCACTGGCACGTGCCGGTCTCGATCGCGGCCGCCAACGCGGGCAAGCACGTGTACTGCGAGAAGCCGCTGACGCTGACTGTCGCGGAGGGCCGCACGCTGGTCGACGCCGTACGCGCCAACGGCATCGCGTTCCAGACCGGTAGCCAGCAGCGCTCGACCGAGGAGTTCCAGCTCGCGTGCGAGATCGCGCGCAACGGCGTACTCGGCGACCTCGTTCGCGTCGAGACCCGGTTCGCACGCGGTCCGACGATGGCGGTGGTTTCCGCCGATCCGCAACCCGACACGCTCGACTGGGACACGTGGCTCGGCCCGGCGCCGGCGGTGGCGTATCACCAGCTTCGCGCCGGCGCGACGTTCCGTTACTTTCGCGACTACAGCGGAGGGACGATCACCGATCTCGGCGCGCACGAGCTCGACATCGTGCAGTGGGGCAGCGGGCACGACGGCTCCGGGCCGGTCTCGGTCTCGGGCACGGCGACGTTCGATCCGGGGATGTACGAGACGCCGGTGACGTTCGCCGTCGACTTCGCGTACGAAGGCGGCCTCACCGTGCACATGACCGATACCGACGGCGAGTGGTTCGTGCAGTTCTTCGGCACCGACGGCGACGTGTCGGTGCATCGCGGCGGCATCGAGGCGAGTCGACCCGAGCTCCTCGACTACCAGCTCGGATCGGGCGCGGTCGTCCTCGAGACCAGCCGCGACCACTACGGCAACTGGCTCGACGCGATCGACAGCGGGACGCTTCCGATCTGCGACGTCGAGATCGGGCATCGCGGCGCGACGATGTGCCACCTCGCGAACATCGCGATCGAGACCGGCCGCGCGCTGACGTGGGATCCGGTGGCCGAGCAGTTCGTCGGCGATACCGAGGCCGACGCGCTGCTCTCGCGGTCACCCCGCGACGGCTGGGGCTAGGACGGACGCTCGCTCAGGCCGCGGGCGGCGTGCGCGCGATCTTGGCTTCGGTCGCCGGCTGCGACTGGATCGCCTCGCCGGGCGCGGCGTGCTGCAGGTAGACCAGCTTCTTGGCCTCGCGGCGAACGTGCGCGACGAGATCGAGGATCAGGCCGGTGGCGACCGACACCACCGAGACGATGCCGAGCGCGCTGCACAGGATCGCGGTCGGGAACCGGCGCACCAGGCCGGTGTCGAGGTACTCGAACAGCACCGGCAGCCCGAGGATCACGGCGACCGCGAGCACGAGCAGGCCGATCAGCGAGAAGAACAACAGGGGGCGCTCGTTGCGCACGAGGTTGGTGATCGTGAGCAGGATGCGCCAGCCGTCGCGGAACGTGCGCAGCTTGCTGGTCGATCCGGGCGGGCGCTCCTTGTAGTCGGTGTCGACCTCGGCGACCGCCATCTTCATCTGCATCGCGTGCACGGTGAGCTCGGTCTCGATCTCGAACTCGCGCGAGAACGAGGGGAAGCTCTTCACGAACCGCCGCGAGAACACGCGGTAGCCCGACAGCATGTCGTCGATCGTGGCGTCGAACAGCTTGCGGACGAGGCCGGTGAGCACGCGGTTGCCGAGGCGGTGGCCGGCGCGATAGGCGGCCTGGTGGGTCTCGATCCGCTTGCCGACGACCATGTCGAGATTCTCGGCGACCAGCTTGTCGACCAGCTTCTGCGCGACGGCGGCCTCGTAGGTGTCGTCGCCGTCGACCATCACGTAGATGTCGGCCTCGATGTCCTGGAACATCCGGCGCACGACGTTGCCCTTACCCTTGCGCAGCTCCTTGCGAACGATCGCGCCCGCGGCTGCAGCGACGGCGGACGTGTCGTCGGTCGAGTTGTTGTCGTAGACGTAGATCCGCGCGGTCGGCAGCGCGGCGGCGAAGTCGCGCACGACCTTCTCGATCGCGGCAGCTTCGTTGTAGCAGGGGACGAGGACGGCGATTTCCGGCGCAGTCGACACGGTCGCGGACCTTATATCATCCGGGCGTAGAATCACGAGCGATGGCGCCGAACCTCGCGATCCTCGTCACTTGCCTCGGGTTGGGGCTCGCGGGCGCGGTCGGGTGCTACCCGGTGACCGAGCCCACCCGCGTGCTGGTGTTCTCGCGGGTCACGGGATTTCGCCACGACGCGATCGATGCGGGCCTGCCCGTGCTCACCGAGCGGCTCGCCGAGGGCGACGTCGGGGTCGACGCCACGGAGGATCCGGCGGACCTCGCCGACCTTCGCCGGTACGCCGCGGTGGTGTTCTTCTACACCGACGGCGAGGACGTGCTCGACGATCCGGCGCGGGCGTCGCTCGAGGCGTTCGTCCGCGGCGGCGGTGGTTTCTTCGGGATCCACTCGGCGACCAACACCGAGAAGGCGTGGCCGTTCTATCGCGAGCTGGTGGTCGCGGAGTTCACGAGTCACCCGGCGATCCAGGAGGCCTCCGTGACGGTCGAGGACCACACGCACCCGGCGACCGCGGCGCTTCCCGACGGCCCGTGGGTCCAGACCGACGAGTGGTACAACTTCGACGTCTCGCCGCGCGAGGACGGCGTGCAGATCCTGGCGACCGTCGACGAGACCACCTACGACGGCGGTACGATGGGCACCGACCATCCGGTGATGTGGTGTCACGAGCGCGTCGGCGGTCGCGTGTTCTACACCGCCCTCGGTCACCCGGTGGAGCGCTGGCAGGACCCCGTGTTCGTCGATCACGTGGTGGCCGGCGTGCGCTGGGTCGCCGGCCTCGACTGACATCGCGTTCGAAGCCGGACACTACGCGCGGCGCAGCGCGGTCAGCGCGATGTCACGCCGCCGGACAAACCCGTTGCGTTCGTAGAGCGACAGCGCGCGATGGTTGTCGGGGGCGACGTGGAGAAACGGCATCGTCCCCTCGGCGAGTAGCTCGTTCGCGGACGACCACCAGCAGCCACCGCGCGAGCCCGCGGCCCGTGCAGGCGGGATGCGTGCATACCGCGCTGAGCTCGCGATACCCGGGAAACCCCATGCGCTCGCCGACCATCGCGTCGAGGTGACCGTCGGTGACGATGCCGCGATAGCGCCCGAGGTCCGGCGTGCGCGGCCGGAAGTAGTGCGGATACACCAGCTGGGTGAGCGCGAGGATCGCGGACCGGTCGGCATCGGAAGAAGACAGCCAGGTCATCGTCGGTGCCTCACCCGGCGGCAACGCGACCGGCGACGCGCACACCATCTGGACGATCGCGCCGAGGTCGGCGAGCTCCCAGCCGCCAGGAATCGCCGGAACGGGGCCGACGAACAACACCTCGTCATCGGGCTCGATCAGCTCGTCGAGCTGACCGGCGGTGACGGTCACGCCGCTGCTGGGCACGGCGACGAACGGCGCGACGTCCCGCGGGTAGCGCACGAGCTCGCCAGCACGGCGCGCGAGCGGGGCATGCAAGGTCGACAGCGAGGCCCACAGCGGATTGTCGAGGCCCGTGAGGTCCATATCCGATTTATATGCTACTAGCACATATATGCCAAGGGCACATAAATCGACCGGAGCCGACGTCGACGCGATCCGCGATGCCCTGGTCGACCTGCGGCGCCTGTTCCAGCGCCGCGAGCTGGTCGATCTGTGGTCGGCCGCCTCGGGCCGCGCCACCCGGCTCGACTACGGTGACCTGCGGCTGCTCGATGCGGTGCGCGGCGCGGATGCCCCGTCAGGCAGCGCCACCGTGGGAGAGATCGCGCAGCGGCTCGGCATCGACCCGTCGCGCGCGAGCCGGCTGGTCGCCCGCGCCGTGTCCCGCAAGCTCCTCGAGCGCCGCGCCGCACAGGACGACAGCCGCAAGGTCGTGGTCCGCGTGACGCAGACCGGCGCACGCATGCAGGCGCGCGGCGCCGAGCTCACCCGGGAACGGATCGCCGTCGCGTTGGCCGCGTGGCCCGCAGCGGATCGCGAACGGTTCGCGACGTTGTTCGCGCGATTTGCCGGCGCGCTGCTCGACGACTCGCCAGCGCGAGCGTCCCCTCGCCGGTCGACGATCCCTTCGCGGCGATGAGCTCCTCGTAGTGACTCGCGTGTTGCCAAGCATGGTCGAGGTCGACGCGAGGTCTGTGGAGTCTCGAGTCGACGGCGGCTCCGGTCGAGGTCAGATGCTGCCGAGCAGGCGCGCTCCCAGGCCGCCGCCGCTGCCGAGCTGGCCCTCGCTGTCGACGTCGACCGCGATCGGACCGACCGAGGTCGCGAACCGGAGGTGCGCGTGGAGCTGATAGGTCCGCGCGCCGGCCGACAGCGCCATTGCCACCGCGATCGCGTCGCGCGCGTCGATCGTCAGCGACGTGGTGACCGGAACGACGCCGCGCGCCGGGATGGTCTGCGACAGCTGCACCGATCCGGTCACCGCCTTCGCATTGCCGACCGCGAGCGTCCAGTCGATACCCTGCAGCGGTACGCCGACCGGGCTCGGGTTACTGACGTCGAGCTTCAGCGCGCCGGATACGCCGGTCAGCCCCGCCGACGACACCGAGACGTCGCGGACCTTCGCGGACGGCTTTTCGATCGAACGCATGAAGATCGAGCACCCGGCGAGGGAGAACGTCGCGACCAAGACAGCAACTGCACGCATGCCGTCGGTATCAGCAAGCCCGGTGCCGGGGCGCAAGTGCCCGTCGCGATTGCTCATGGCGTGAACGCGCGGCGTGAACGCGGCTTGACGCGTGTGGCGACTCGCCGGTGGCGTGCCACCGCGCGTGTCGTAGATCGCAGCCTCAGTGGATCGCCTGGATCGCCGGCGGCGCCGTCTCGGGCGGCTCCACGAGGAACGGCCGCGGCGGGATGATGGTGTCCTCGCGCACGAACGTGAACTTCCACCACGCCATCGGCACGTGGGAGCGCACCTCGATCGTGCGCACTCCCTGATCGGCGTAGCTGACGATCGACGGATCGAGTCCGCGATCGGCCTCGTCGGACACCGACAGCGTGCCGTCGCCACTCGACGCGTACCAGTACGTGCCGGCCAGGTGCTCGTGGAACCGCAGCCGGATCTCGACGCCGGGAATGTCGGCCGACGCGAGGATCCCCGGCGTGTTGAATGCCCAGCTCGGCGTGGCGTCGTTGAGCAGCGCGGACATGCCATCGTAGGCGACGACCAGGCCGTCGCAGATGTACGTGCCCTGGACGCGGTGGTAGTCGCAGGTTTGCCAGTCACCGCCGTTGGCGCGCGCGGCGACATCCGCGGTGCCGCGCAGCCCGTGACCGAGCTCGAGTGCGGGGACCGGCCCGCCGGAGAGACACCCACGCACGAGCATCGCGGCGAGCACGAGCGGCACGCCGATCGCGGCGACCTTCGACGCCGACGGGAACTTGCGGCGCGCGAGCGCGACCCGCCGCAGGATCCGCACGCGGAACCGGCGCAGGCTCCACGCGACGATGCCGCCGACGGCGAGCAGGGCGGCGAGGATCGAGAGCCAGCGCCCGTGACCGTCCGACGGCAGCGGACCGTCGACGGTGAACGTGGTCTTGCCGGGCGCGACCCAGGCGGACACCACCGACAGGCTCGATGTCGGCGCCGACGGATAGGCGTAAACCGGCTCGTCGGCACCGCTCTCGTGGGTGGCGCGCCAGCGCGGATAGAACCCGGTGCCGAGCGCGACCAGCACGGGCTGCTTCGCGTCGACCACGATCTCGACGGCGCGATCGTCGAGCCTGGTCGTGGTGACCGTGCCGGTGCCACGCTCGATGCGCGCGAACTTGCCGTCCCACACCTTGACCGAGCGGATGTGGAACGTCCCGACCTCGAACTCGCTCTCGGGATCGCCGAACGTCGGCGAGTGGCCGACGCCGATCACCCAGTGGATGTCGAACCGCCGCATGCTGGCCTCGGTCAGATCCGAGATCCGCTCGCGCAGCAGCAGGTCCGGTTGCGGTGCGAGGTGGAGCGTCGGCAGGCCGGTCTCGGCGGTGAGGTGGAAGTGCTCGTGGGTGTCGGTCTCGAACAGCGCCCGACCGAACGACTCGGGGCGCATGTTCGCGACCTCGCGGCGCGCCCACGCGACCAGCTGGTGGCGGCTGATCGGATCGGGGGCGAGGATGCGCGACTCGTGGAACGCCCGCGTCGAGGTCGAGCGCCACACCGCGGGCAGCACGCGGATCACCGATAGCGAGAGGATCCCGATCAGCGCCGCGGCGATCGTTCGCCGCGCCGCCGAGGCATCGCGCCACGCCGCGACTGCGTGACGGATCACGAGCGCGATCGTGTAGGCGCCGCACGCGGCGACCAGCGGACGCGCGAGTTGTGCGAGCCGCTCGGTGCCCAACCGCGATACACCCAGACCGGGCGCGAGATCGAGCGCGAGGTACGGCGTGTCGCACAGCCCGACGAGCAGCACCAGCGCGACCGCCGCGAGGTAGACCGGCGCCGCGCGCCGCGACCACAGCCCGGCGATGATCCCGAGATAGCCGGCGTAGGTCAGCATCGCGAACGCGGTGAACGGCGACGGCGACGCGAGCAGATCCTGGAGCACGCGCGCCGGCGTACGGATCGCGTTGGGGAAGTGCTGGCCGTATTCGAGGATGCGCTCGGCGAGCGGCATCCACACGCAGGCACCGAGCGCGACGCCGATCACGATGTGGCCGATCGCGATCACCGCGCGGCGCGGTGGAACATCGGAGGCAAGCAAGGCGACGGCCGCGAGCCCGACGACCGAGGCCGCCGCCGCGACCAGTCCGATCGGATGCGTGGCGCAGGCCAGCGCGGTGGCGATCCAGATCAACACCGACGATCGCAGGCGCGGGCGGGTCAGCGCACCGAGCACGCCGAGCCCGGCGATCGTGGTGAACAGCAGGGCCATCGCCGAGTGCACGAGCGCCCAGCGGAACAGGCCGGTGCTGCCGCCGTGCGCGACACCGCCGGTGTCGACGATCGCGATCACGCCGATCGCGAGCGCGACCGGACGCGGTGCCACGCGCATCGCGAGCAGCGTGGTCGCGACCGCGAGTCCGAGGTGCACGATCACCGCGACGATCATCATCGCGAGCGGCAGGTCGTTCTCGAGACCGGCGAGCACCGCGAAGTGGCCGGTGATCAGGTACGTCAGCGCCGGGTACAGCTCGAGCGGCGCATCCCCGGTGCCGACGACCTGGTTCCACACCGGCACGTCGAGGCCGGGTAGCGAGGGCATGATGCGCTGGAGCACGGCGTGCTGCGGTCCCCAGTCGCCCATCTGCCAGTCGGGCGACACCGTGAGCGTGTCCCAGAACGCCGACAGGCCGAACGCGATCACCAGCGCGACCACGAACCACGTCGCGGTCCGCGGCGACGGGTACCGGATGCTCTCGGGGATGGTCGGCCACAGCCTCGCGACGCCGACGCCGATGCCGCCGGCGAGGCACATCAGCCCGAACGAGCCGGGTGGCCGCGACGGGAACAGCAGCGCGAGCACCAGCCCGCCGAGCACGAGCTGCCAGCCCGGGTTCCGCGCGATCCGGAGGATCGCGGCGCGCAGGTCGTCCACGACCGTGCGTTACCACATCTCGAACGGCAACAGCGGTTCTGCGGCGAACGCCGAACGCCGAACGCCGAACGCACGCCCGCAACACACGGAACGCCATCACCATCGCCACGCCGCCATCGCCACGCCGCCCATCGCCACGCCGCCCACCGCCATCCGCCCACCGCCACCGCCCACCGCCACGCCATGCCACGCAACCCACCACCACGTCGCCCATCGCCACGCCATCGCTACGTCGCCCATCGCCACGCCTCTCTCGCCCATCGCCACGCCATCGCTACGTCGCCCATCGCCACGCCATCGCCACGCCGCCCACCGCCACGCCCACCGCCACGCCGCCGCCGGCATGCCGCCCGCCACGCCAGGCAGCCCACACCGTGCTGGGGTGTCGAGAGAGGTTATAACGTTTGTTATAACGGAGTGGTTATAACAAACGTTATAACCACTCCTGGAAGGACATGGGTCCCGCGGGCAAGTGCCTTCAACCATCCTGTGATATCAGCGTGATATACGATTCGCTCCATGGGCGCCGCGCGAGGGTCGCTGTCCGCATACCGGACTAACTACCGGACTAACTGGCGAGTTGAATTACGAGTCAGACTAGCCCGACTTGGCGGAGTCGACGGAAGTCTCGGCCGCGGCCTCGGCCGCGAGACGAGCCTCGGAGGCCGTGACCAGATCGATCTCGGCCTCGGCCTTGGCCTCCGCGTCGGCCTCGACCGCGACGTCGCGCACGTGCCGGAGGTCACCGAACGACACCCACGGCGTGGCGAGCCCGAGCGCGCCCGCGCCGACGTACCAGGCGACCTGAAACAGGTGCTGGACGATCGCGTACGCGAGCGCCGTGGCGTGCAAGCACGCGACCTCGCCCGGCGTGCAATCGGTCATCACGCCGGCGCCGAGGTAGAGCGACAGCCCGAGCAGCGTGAACCACTGGTACTGGCCGACGAGCCCGGGCGAGTTCGGCAGGCTGATGCCGACGCCGACCAGGCCCATCACGGCGAACCCGCCGATCAAGGACAGGTCGAGGTGGAACGCGCGCGCGAGTAGCCACACCGCGAGCCCGTTGGCGGCCCAGTACACCAGCGTCCAGATGCAGAACTTGGTGAGGTTGGGGACGTCGCGCAGCACCGCGAACCCGCGGATCATGTCGAGCAGCTTGTGCTCGATCACGGCGGCGAGCTTCGGCACCAGCCGATCGAGCAGCGACATCTTGATGCAGAACCGCACGGTCGCCTCGGGGCGACGCATCGCGAACACGATGAACAACAGCGCCGCCGCGAACACGCCGAGCGCGGCGTACGCGGTCGGCATCATCCAGCCCGGGGCGTCGGGTCCGCGCAGCGCGAAGAACGCGACGAACACGAACAGCGAGATCATGAGGCCGTCGATGATTCGCTCGACGGCGACGGTGCCGAGCGCGGCCGACGCCGTGATCCCGCGCCGGCGCAACAGGCCCGGGCGCACGAACTCGCCGAGCCGAGCCGGCAACGCCAGGATCGCCATGAAGCCGACGCTCGAGATCGCGAGCAGCGGCCCGGCCGGCACCTTGATGTTCAGCGGAGCCAGCAGGTAGTTCCACCGCAGCGCCCGGCACAGGTGCTGGACCAGCATCAGCCCGACGTAGGCCCCGAGGTACGGCAGGAACTCGGACATCGAGATCCGCTCGAACGCCTCGCGGATCTGGTGGCGGTCCACCGCGTCGGGCCACACCAGCCACAGGCACAGGGCGAGCATCCCGAACGAAAGGACCAGGTTGACGGCGAGCTTCACGGAGCGAAGTGGAGCGATACCGCCCCCGCCGACCGGGAGCAACTAGACTTGCGAAACATCACACGGTCCTGGATGCTGCCGCGATGCCCCGCTGGGTCGGAGTCGTGCTGCGCTTCGCGGGTTCGGCCTTGGGTCTGGGCTACATCGCGTGGAAGGTCGACTTCTCGGCCGCCGGAGCGGCCCTCGGCCGGATCTCGATCCTGACGTTCGCCGGGGCGATCGCGCTGGTCTGCGGCAACGTGGTGATCGGTGCGGCGCGGTGGCGGGTCGTGATGCGCGCGTACGGCGCGACCGAGATCCCGCGCCTCCCCCACCTGATCAAGCTGTACTTCGTCGCGTTCTTCTACAACAACTACCTCCCCGGCGCGGTGGCCGGGGACGTCGCGCGCGGCGTGGTGACGCGCACCGCGTTCGGCAAGGAGGGCGCGGCCGGGTCGCTCGCCGTCGTGCTGGTCGAGCGCTCGCTGGGGCTGCTGGCGCTGTTCTCGATGCTGGCGGTCGGGCTGCTCACCGCCCGCGGCGGCGACCTCGACACCGGCAGCCTGTGGCTATGGACCGCGCTCGGCGCGACCGGCTCGTGCACGCTCGTGATCGGGATCGCCGCCGCTCGCCGGATCGCGCGATTCTTGCCCGGTCCGCTGCGCCGCATCGCCGAGCGGCTCCCGGAGCTCCGCGATCGGCGGCAGTTCGCACTCGCGATCGTGCTGTCGGTCTGCACCCAGGGGTGCATCGCGCTCGCCGGCTGGGTGATCCTCGCAGCGCTCGCCCCGGTCGGGCTCGCGACCTCGCTCCTGATCATCCCGCTCGCGGCGGCGACCGTGTTCCTGCCGATCACGGTCGGCGGTGCCGGCGCGCGCGAGGCGGTGTACGTCGAGCTGTGCGGACGGCTGCTCGGGATGCCCGAACCGATCGCGCTGGCGGCCTCTCTCGGGCTGTGGCTCGCACACCTGGCCGTCGGCCTGGTCGGACTCGTGCTCCAGATCGCAGCCCGCCGGCGCCTGGCTTGATCCGGGGGCGTGGCCTCGGCACATTGAAGAGGTGCGTTTTCGTTCGGGAGGCTGCCTGGGAGGCTGCCCGACAGGATGGGTGTGGCTTCTCGCGCTCGCTTCCTGCGGGGCCGACCCGGTTCCGGACGGTGTCGCGCTGGTCCACACACGCGACCTCGCGATCGTCGCGCACGCGGGAGATGACCTGGTCTACCTCCAGCCCGACCTGCTCGAGCGCACGCTGAAGGACGGCGCCACGATCGTCTACGTCACCGACGGCACCGACGACTTCGATCGCCGCCACCAGGGGCTGATGGAGGCGTACTCGTCGGCCACCGGGTTCGACAACTGGAACTGCGGCGTGATCGACGTCGCCGCGCACACCGTCGAGCACTGCCGGCTCGAGGACGCGCACCTGTCGCTGGTGTTCATGGGCTATCCCCAGAGCGACGCCGAGGGCACCACGCCGACCAGCATCGCGAAGCTGTGGGACGGCTCGCTCGCCATCGCGATCACGATCAGTCGCGTCGCCGAGAGCTACACGCGCGACGACGTGATCGCCACGCTGACCGAGTTGATCGATGCCACCCAGCCGCGCACCGTGCGGACGATGGACCTCGCCGGCATTCACCACGACATCTCCGACCACGCGGTGGTCGGCGCCGCGACCTTGCTCGCCGTCGCAGCATCGCAGAGCGCGCCCGACGTGATCGCGTATCGCGGCGCCGGTACCGAGAACGAGCCACCGACCGCGATCGATCCGCTATTCCAGCGCTCGGCGGCCGCGCTGGCGTACTTCGACGCGTGCGTCGAGGACTCCGCTCCGTGTGGCGAGCCGGCACCCGCGATCACCGATGCCCACGCCGAGGCGCTGCGCCGCCGATACGCGACGAGCATGCGTCCTGGCTTCGGCGAGCTCCGCGACGGCACCGGGTGCGTCGCGGCGGCGGGCGACGGCACGCTCTCGATCGTCCCGTGTCCGACCGCCGAGCCGTGGCGACTCGATCCCGACGGCACGTTGCACGTCGGAGATCGCTGCATCGAGACCCTGCTGTTCGACGGCGAGCTGGTCGCCAGTGACCGCTGTGACCCCGATCCCGCCCACCGGTTCTTCCTCGACGACGAGGGTCACCTGTGGACCGGTGCACCCCCACCGTACCTTGCCGGAGGCCCTCTCCAGTGCGTCGGCGTCCTCGGCGGCCGGCCGCGCGCGAGCCAGTGCGATGCCGCGCATGCCCCTCGCTGGGAGCTGACGCCCGATGCCACGGTGACTCCGCGCCCCGCCGGGCTGCCGACCGGACGCGCGGTCCGGCTCGCCGACATCGATGGCGACGGCCACGGCGATCTGTGCGCGGTGATCGCCGGCGCGCTGACCTGCGCGACGGGCGACGGCGCGGGAGGCTTCGCCGCACCCGCCTCGATCGCGAACCTGGCGATCGAGCCCGAGAGCCTTGCACTCGGTGATGTCGACGGAGATAACGCGATCGACGCGTGCGGTCGCGACGCCTCGGGCCTTCTGTGCGCGACCGCCGGTGCCGGGCTCGTCGCCGAGCGCTGGAGTCCGGCGTTTGCCCGCTCCGGCGCACCGGATGCCGGCGATCAATCGCTGACCGCGGTCGACGCCGACGGCAACGGCTCGGCCGAGATCTGTGGCCTCTCGACCGGCGGCGTGACCTGCGCCGAACACGATGTCGGTGCACTTCCGCCGATCCGATCGGCCTGGCCGGTCTCCAAGGCTCCGGTGTGGCCCGGCGACCTCGACGGCGATCGCCGCGCCGACTGGTGCGCCCTGTCCGATGGCGTGGCGTTCTGCGGGCTCGACGAGCTGTCGCCGATCACCACCGACGGGGTGCCGTGGTCGTTCTCCCTCTCGGGCATCGCCAATCCGGCTCCCACCGATGCCGCGCTCGGCGCCCTCGCCGACGTCGACGGGGACGGTCGCGCCGACCTGTGCACGGTGCGCGGTCCGGCCGGGGCCTACCGGATCGAGTGCGCTCGCAGTCAGGGCTTCGGGTTCGGTCCCCTCGTCGTGCTCGGTACGTTGACCTCCATCGAAACACCGACGGGACTGTGGCTCGGTGATGTCGACGGCGATGGCGTCGCCGATGCGTGCGTGGACGACGGTACCTCGGTGTCCTGCGTGCGGTGCCGCTGAAGGCGCACTCCTCGGCCACGCACGCACGGCTTGCGCGTTTGCCTCGGAGCCATCGCGCAACTGACCGAAACATCCGGTACGGATCGCAGGTCGCCGAGGCACGACGAGTGCACTTGCCCACCTGCGTGAGCTTCGATCAACCCGTCGCAACGTACATGTCACGCGACCTCGAGGTCGCCGCTCCGGATACTCCGGTCGAGCGCCTCGCGCGCATGATGCAGAGTCGGAGGATCTCCGGCATCCCGGTCGTCGACGGCAAGGAGCTCGTCGGCGTGGTCACTCGAACGGACCTGATCCAGCTCGGCGCGTTCCAGATCGGACGGCGCTGGACGAGCCCGTCGCTGACACTCCCGAAGCGCGTCGCCTCGCAGGTGATGACTCCGGATCCGGTGGTGATCACACCCACCGCACCCCTGCGCCTCGCCGGTCGACTGATGAGCGACCGCGGCATCCACCGGCTGTTCGTGGTCGACCAGACCGGCCTCGTCGGCGTGATCTGCGCGGTCGATCTCGCGGCGGCCGTGCGCGACGAACGGATCGAGACCCCGCTGTCGGAGGTGATGACCCACCCGATCCTGTCGATCGACGTCCACGCCCCGATCAGCGCCGCGATCGACATGCTCGCCCACGTGCCGGTGTCCGCGGTGATCGTGACCGAAGAGGCGCGCCCGATCGGCACGTTCACCCAGGACGTGGCGATGGCGAGTCGCGACCTCCCGCGCAGCACACCGGTCGACACCGTGTTCGATGCCGCCGTGATCTGCCTGCCCGAATCCACCGCGCTTCACCGCGCCGCCGCGCACGCCGCGCAGCTCGACGTCCGACGGGTGGTCGTGTGTCGCGACCGCGAAGCCATCGGCGTGGTCAGTGGTCTCGACTTCGCGCGCGCCGTCGGCGGTGCGGTGGTGTCGGCCGCGATCGAGGAGCGACCGGCTCCGGCGTTCTTTTCCCGCGCCGACTAGCCGCCGGCGAGACGCGCGAAGCAATCCAGGATCGGCGCCGACGAGTTGCGGTGCTCGAGCTGGTCGACGTGGCGCACGCCGGTCGGCGACGTGATGTTGAGCTCGGTGAGCATCCCACCGATGACATCGAGCCCGACGAAGATCTGACCGAACTGGCGCAGCGTCGGCGTCACCGCCGCGATGATCTCGCGATCGCGCGCGTCGAGATCGCACTTCACGGGACGCCCGCCGACGTGCAGGTTGCCGCGCGCCTCCGCCGCGGCCGGTACGCGAAGCACCGCGCCGATGAACTCGCCGTCGGCCAGCAGGATCCGCTTGTCGCCTTCGACCACCTCGGGCAGGTACTGCTGCGCGATCGTCCATCGCGTGCCGCCCCCGGTCGAGGTCTCGAGGATCGACGATGCGTTGGGATCGCCGGCGCGCACCACGAAGATGCCCATCCCGCCGAAGCCGTCGATCGGCTTGACCACGATCGTGCCGCCGTGATCCTGCTTGAACGCGCGCAGTTTGGCGACCGACCGGGTCACGATGGTGGGCGGCGTCAGGGTCGGGAACCGCAGCACGGCGAGGTGCTCGTTGAGCTCGCGCAGCCCGCGCGGGTCGTTGATCAGCAGCGTCTTGCCGCGCGCGTGCTCGAGGATCATCGTCGCGTGCAAGAACGCGATGTCGACCGGCGGGTCTTTTCGCATCAGCACCATGTCGAAGTCGCCGAGCGATCGCGAGGCCGCATCGCCGAGTGTGAACGCGTCGGCGGGCGTCGCCGCATCGACGACCTGGGTCGGGCGCACATCGGCCACCGCATCGTCGTGCACCAGATCGAGGTGCTCGATCTGGCAGCTCCACACCTCCCAGCCGCGCCGTGCCGCCTCGAGCATGAGCGCGTACGACGTGTCGCCCGCGAGCTGGAACGACTCGAGCCGGTCGACGATGAACAGGAGCTTCACGGCAGAGCTCAGGTAGACGGCGCGGATTCGCCGCCGCCGTTGCCGTTGCCGTTGCCGGCCGGGGCTGGCGCCGCGGACGCTGACTCGTCGCCACCGACCTGCACCTTGGTCGGCAGCAGGTGCTCGAGGCCGTGCTTGCGCAGGCGGTAGTACAGCGTCGACCGGTTGATGCCGAGGATGCGTGACGCGCTGGCGATGTTGCCGCGCGACTTCTCGACCGCCGCGACGATCTCCTTGCGCTCGCTATCGAGCAGGCGCTCGGCGAGGCTCTTGCCGTCGTCGGCACCGACGGCGGGAGCGCTCGCCACCGTGGGCAAGGGCTGCGTGCCACTGGCCGGCGTCAGTGACTGCGCACGACGACCGAAATCGAGATGGCTGGCTCCCAGGGGAGCTCCCTTGGCGAGGATCATCGCGCGCTCGATGATGTTCTCGAGCTCGCGCACGTTGCCGGGCCAGTTGTACTCGCCGAGCTTCGCGATCGCTTCGGCCGAGGCCGGCGCCGCGGTGACGCCCATCTGGCGCGCGAACTTGGTGACGAAGTGACCGACCAGCACCGGTAGGTCCTCGAGGCGATCGCGGAGCGGCGGCAACTGGATCGGGAAGACGTTGAGCCGGTAATACAGGTCCTCGCGGAACTCGCCGTCCTCGATCATCTTCTCGAGGTTGCGGTTGGTCGCGCTGACCAGGCGAACGTCGACCTTGATGGTCTCGTGACCGCCGACGCGCTCGAACTCGCGCTCCTGCAGCGTGCGCAGCAGCTTGATCTGGACCTCCATCGGGAGATCGCCGACCTCGTCGAGGAACAGCGTGCCGCCGTCGGCGAGCTCGAACCGGCCGCGACGTCGCTCCATCGCACCGGTGAAGCTGCCCTTCTCGTGACCGAACAGCTCGGACTCGAGGATGCCGGGTGCCAAGGCCGCGCAGTTGACCCGAACGAACGGCTTTTCTTCGCGGGGCGAATTGATATGGATCGCGTGGGCGACCAGCTCCTTGCCGGTGCCGGTCTCGCCCCGGAGCAGCACCGTCGACACGGTCGGCGCGACCTGCTCGACCTTCGACAGCACCTCCTTGAGCGCCGCCGAATCGCCGATGATGTTGCCGAAGTCGAACTCGCCGTGGAGCTGCTGGTTCAGGTAGCCGGTGTACTCGGCGAGCTGCGCGGCCAGGCGCTTGTTCTCGCGCTGGAGGTCGTACCGCTCGATCGCGTACTGCAGGACGCCGCGGACTTCCTTCGCGTCCCACGGCTTGGTGATGTAGCGATAGACCTGCCCGAGGTTGATCGCCTCGATCAGCACGTCGACGTCGGTGAACGCGGTCAGAATGATCCCGACCGCATCGGGCTGCTTCTCGCGCACCTCGCGGAGAAGCTCGACGCCCGTCATCTTCGGCATCCGCTGGTCGGTGACCACGACCGCGACCTCCTTGTCGCCGAGGAGCTCGAGCGCTTCGGGACCGCTGTTGGCGGTCAGGATGTCGAACGTCTTGCGGAAGTTGAACCGGAACGCGTCGAGGTTGTCCTGCTCGTCGTCGACGACGAGGATCGGATAGCGCTTGACGTCGAGCGGCATGGCTGGCTCAGGTCCTCTCCGGCTCTTTCCTCGGCTCGCCGTGCGCGCCGATTGGACAGGCGTATCACGATGTTTCGGGCGTTTCTACGGCCTGGTCAGGAGTTGCCACCTCCGGCCACCGCCGTGGGTCGGAAACTTGGCCACTACCCCTGCCGCTCGTTAGCATTTTTTCGGCATGGCCGCGTCTCGTCGACGAAAGCGCAACCTCTGGAAACGGCCGCCCCGCAAGCCGATGGCGCTCGCGCGCCGGGTCTCGCTGTTCGAGCGCGAGGTCACGATGCGGCTCGCCCCGATGGCGGTCGAGTTGATCCACGAGCACGCGCGGATGCTCTCCGAGGGCGGGCTCGCCGGCGATGTCTACACCGGCTCGACCATGCTGACCGTCGATCTGGCGAAGGCGGCGGACCGGATCAGCGATCCGCCGGATTCGTCGACGGCGCTCCGCGTCGCCGTGCTGTACGCGAGTGACGAGCGGGCCCGTGCGGAGGCTCGCCGGCTCGCGATGACCGAGGCCCGCCGCCTCGCGGGTTGTGATCTGTCCTCGCCGCTGGTCGATGTCGAGAGTCGAGCGCGCGGTGCCGAAGTCCATCTCAGCCTCGACGTCGAGGCCCGGAGACAACGCCCATGATCGAGCTGTACAGCGTCCGCGATGCCGCGCGCATCCTCACCCTTCCCGAGTCCCGCCTCCGCTACTGGATGCAGACCGGCTTCGTCGGTCCCACCGTGCGCAAGGGCGGTCGCTTCTACTACACGTTCCGCGATCTGATCGCGACCAAGACCGCGAAGGACCTCAACACCGCTGGACTCAGCGTCCAGAAGATCCGCAAGCACGTCGAGGCGCTGCGCAAGGCGCTGCCCGACGACACGTCACCGATCTCGAAGCTGCGGATCTGTTGCGACGGCGAGACCATCGTCGCGCTGGCCGACGACATCGCGTTCGAGCCGGTCGGCGGACAGATCGTGATGGCATTCGCGCTGCCCGCGTTCGGCGAGCACGTCACCCAGACGCTGGCGATGCCGCGCGTCGAGCCGGTCGCCGCCGCGGTGGAACGCTCGGGCGCGGCCTCGGTCCCCTCGCAGGTCGAGGACAACCCGACCGACGCCCACGGCGGCGTCACCGCGTATCGCTACTTCGTGGAGGCGTGCGCCGCGGAAGATCGTGGTGACACCGAGACCGCGGAGCACCTGTTCCGTCAGGCGATCGATCTCGAGCCGAGCATGGCCGCCGCGCTCACCAACCTCGGCAACCTGCTGTACCGCCAGGGCGAGCTCGAGGATGCCCGGCGTCATTACGAGCACGCCCTCGAGTGCGATCCGGCGCAGCCCGAGGCCCGTTACAACCTCGCCAACGTGCTCGAGGATCTCGGCGAGATCGAGCTCGCGATCGCCGAGCTCCGCCGGGTGTGCGCGACGGCGCCGGAGTTCGCCGACGCCCACTACAACCTCGGCATCATGCTCGCGCAGGTCGGCGGCTCCGCCCAGGCGCGGTCCCACCTCGAGCGCTACCTCGAGCTCGACGACGGCAGCGACTGGGCCGGCCACGCGCGCGAGTTCCTCGCGCACATCTAGCTGCTACAAGATAATTCCGCCGCAGGCGGACTGGAACACCGCGAGCGCATCGGCGAGGCCGATCGACAGATCGCCGTCACAGATCGACGACATCGTCGCGTTGGCGCCTGTCATCTGCACGAAGTCCTCGAGCCGCTTGGCCTCCTCGGCGTTGCCGAACGACGACGAGCAGCTGCCGGGACCCTTGCCGGCGATCGCGGCCGCGGCCCACCGCGTGCGGTTACCGGTGTACTGGTCGAGGAACGTCACGTAGTTCGCGACCGGCTCCATGCCGGTGTCGCACAGCGAGCTCCCGAACGGCAGCGTGACCGACTGCTCGTAGGAGCAGTCCTCCTCGTCGGTGAGGAACACGATCGCGAGCAGCGCATCGGGACGGTGGAACCCGGTGTTGGTGCCGTCGGTCATCCGTGCCTCGAACGCATCGCGCATCGCGGCGAGCGGCATCTCGTCGGACGGGCCGCTGGTGCCGACGTTGGCGACGCACGAGAACGAGCCGCTGACGTCGGCGTCGGTCTGATCGATCCACCGATGGGTCATGTTGCACGAGCCCGGCTGGAGCATCGTGCCGTTGTCTCCCCCGTCCTGGCTCTGCGGGAGGTTCCCGATCGGCGTGGTCATCGTGTAGCTGTAGTCGCGACCGGTCGTCGTGACCGCGACGCGGTAGTCGAGCCCGGAGTTGTCGAGCACCGAGATGAAGCCCGGGAAGTTGTCGATCAGGTTGGTCTGCTCCTGACCCATCGATCCCGAGTTGTCGATCACGAACAAGACGTCGATCGCCTGGCATCCCGGTCCGGCATCGCCGGGTGGATTGACCTGACCGTCGGTGCCCGGTGTCGAGGCATCGGGACCGCCAACTGAATCACGTTTGGGCGACGGGCCGCAGGCCAGTAGCAGGATCGAGCCGAACATCGACAAGGTCGCGATCGAAATGCGCATTCTCGTTCCCCCCGTGTGAATGCGGGCCGAAGTTATCGTGGTTCACCGCGAGAACGCACGAACTCTATCTGTCGCGATCGCGACAACGGATTTACGGTTCGCGTCACCCAGCAACAAACCTGTCAGCTCCGTCACAACCACGAGTCGTGCGACGAGGCGCGTCGAGGCTCGTCCGTGAGGACATGACCCGTTTCGACCGCCTGTGGGAGCCGCTGATGGTGTTGGTCGCGGCGATCGTGATCCTGTCGCGCTCGTTCTAAATCAGAACGCCGCGCGCACGATCAAGTAGCCGTAGACGTACGGCGCGATGAACAGCACCGCGTCGATCCGGTCGAGCATGCCGCCGTGGCCGGGGAGCAGCGAGCCGGAGTCCTTGACGCCGACCGAGCGCTTGAGCAGGGACTCGGCGAGGTCGCCGGTCTGCCCGAGCAGGTTCCCGGGGATCGCGATCGCGAACACGTCGACCCAGGTCAGCCAATCGGCGTACGCGAGCTTGAGACCGACCACGCCGACGATCGAGCCGGCGAGCCCGCCCCAGAATCCCGCCCACGTCTTCTTCGGGCTGACCGCCTCGTAGAGCTTGGCCTTGCCGAGGAACCGACCGGCGAAGTACGCGCCGGTGTCGCTCACCCACGCGACGATCAGCACGATCAAGACCGTCGACGCACCGTGCTCGGGATCGATGCGCTTGAGCATCGCGAGGAACGTGGCGAGCAGACCGGCGTAGACGATGCCGGCGACCGTCGCGGTGTAGCGACCGGCGACGCTCGGGATGTCGCGGAACCGGAACAGATAGTAGAGCCCCGGCACGATGACGACGAGCACCAGCACGATCGCCGAGCTCGCCTGGATCGCGCCACCGAGCAGCTTGATGCCCGCGCCCGGTGACGGCGAGGCCACCTGCAAGAACGTCGACGGGTCGAGCCAGTAGAACGCGACGCACGCGAGCGCCCCCATCACGACCGCTGGCGTGCGGTCCTCCTTCGGCAGCGTCATCGCGAAGAACTCGCGCATCGCGAGGATCGAGGCGACGAAGATCAGCGCCCACGCCGGCTCGTGGCGGTGATAGCCGAGGACCAGGAGAAGGATCGGGACCGCGACGACCGCGACCAAGAACCGCTGAGCGAGGTTGCCGAGTGCCAACGGACGCGGAGCTAACCGTATCGAGCGAGGGGGGTCAAGACTTCGCGAGCCACGCGAACGCTAGACGTCGTCGAGTTGTTCCGACGTCAGGCCGAAACGCCGTTCGCGCGCGGCGTAGGCATCGAGGCACTCCTGCAGCTGCTCGCGCCGGAACTCGGGCCAGGGGCGATCGACGAACACCAGCTCGGCGTACGCGATCTCCCACAGCAGGAAGTTGGAGATCCGTTGCTCGCCGCTGGTGCGGATCAAGAGGTCGACCGGAGGAAGCCGGTGCGTCGGCAGGTAGTGCTCGAAGCGCTCGACGTCGATCGCCTCCGGTGCCAGCGTACCCGCGGCGACGTCGCGTGCGACCGCGCGCACCGCACGCGCGATCGACTCGCGGCCGCCGTACGACAGCGCCAGCGTCAGCGTCATCCCGGTGTTGCCAGCGCTTGCCGCGCGCAGCTCGGCCAACGGCTCGGTGACCAGCGGCGGCAGCCGGTCGATGTCGCCGATCGCCTCGAGCCGGACCCCGTTGTCGAGGATCTCCGACCGCTCGCCGAGCAGGTACTCGCGGAGCAACTGCATCAACCCCTCGACCTCCTCGATCGGGCGGGACCAGTTCTGCGAGCTGAACGCGTACAGGGTCAGCGCCTCGATCCCGATCTCGCGTGCGTACCGGGTCACGTCGCGGACCGAATCGGCTCCGACCCGGTGACCTTCGAGGCGAGGCTTCCCGCGGGTCTGCGCCCACCGGCCGTTGCCGTCCATGATGATGCCGACGTGGCGTGGCAGCGAGCGGGTCATGGTCGAGGAACTACGTGACGACGACGCGACTACCACGCCGGGTGCGAGCGTTGCAACGGCACCTTTGATCCCGTACGCTCGAAGGAAGCCATGGGCATCTTTTCCAGACTGGGCACGCTGATCAAGTCGAACATCAACGACCTCATCACGAAGGCCGAAGATCCCGAGAAGATGCTGTCCCAGGTCCTCCTCGAGATGCAGCAGCAGCTCGTCGAGGCCAAGAAGGCCGTGGCGGTCGCGATCGCCGACGAAAAGAAGCTGCAGAAGCAGTACGTTGCGGAGACCGACAAGGCCAAGGAATGGGAGCGCAAGGCGATGGTCGCCGTGCGCGCCGGCGACGACAACCTCGCCCGACAGGCGCTGTCCCGGAAGCAAGAGCACGAGAACATCTCGAGCCAGTTCCAGCAGCAATGGATCGCGCAAAAGCAGGCGGTCGAGAAGCTCAAGGACGCGCTGCGTCTCCTCAACAACAAGATCGAGGAAGCCAAGCGCAAGAAGAACATCCTGATCGCGCGCAAGAAGCGGGCGGAGGCGCAGCAGCAGATCGCGAGCACGATGCAGGGGCTCGGCGATACCAGCGCATTCGACACCTTCGATCGCATGGCCGAGCGCATCCAGCTGATGGAGGCCGAGGCCGAGGCCGGCGCCGAGCTCGCGGGCGAGCTGTCGGGCGACACGCTCGAGTCGAAGTTCCTCCAGCTCGAACAGAGCGCCGGCGGCGAGGACGACGCGCTCGCCGAGCTCAAGGCGAAGATGGGCATGCTCGAGGCGCCCAAGGGCGAGTCGGCCAAGCAGCTGTCGGCGGGCGAAGAAGACGCGCAAGCCGATGGCGAGAGGAAGGGCGCGACCGATGCGGGGGCGTCACTCGGCGGGCTCACTCCCGAGGATCTGAAGGAGCTCGAGGATCTCGATCTGTCGGAGCTCGAGGGCAAGGACAAGAAGCCCGAGGCCTGACCATCTCTGCTAGCGTCCCTCTCTCAACGAGGAGGGATTCGTGAGTCAGCGTTCCATCGACAGCATCGAGCCACCGGACTGCCACTTGCTCGCCGTGCAACTCGCCGGCGATGTCGAGTTGATCCGGAAGGAAATGGGCAGGCCCGAGGACAAGCGCCCGGCGATCACCGTCAAGGGTGCGGCGCCGCGCGAGGTGTGGTTTCAAGCACTCGCCGTGTTCCGTAAGGCGGATCGGTTGTGCCACGAGATCTCCAACGACCCGACGGCCGCGGTTCCACACGCGCCGCCGATCAACGAGATCAAGCCGGGACACGTGCTCGGGATCCTCGAGGCGACCGCGCGCGAGATCGGCGAGGTCAAGCAGACCCTCGACGTGAAAGACAAGCCTCCCGCGATCACGCGCGACGCTTCGGCGCAGCCGTCCGACGTGTTCGGCGTGCTCGCCACGATGAACCGCCAGATCAACCTGCTGCTCGATCGGCCGTTCGCACCCGCCGACGTGTTCCAGCAGGTGTCGTTCGCCGTCGCGTACGCGGCCCGGCTCACCAAGGCGCCGCCGCCCGCCGAGCCCGCGCTGGTACGGGGCAAGCGACCGGCCGATGTCTACGCGCGCCTGGTCGGATGTCTCGAGGTGGCGCGCATGCTGGTCAAGAAGGCCGGGCATCCGGTGATCGAGACCTCGCCGGCTCCCGACCCGAGCACCGTGTTGCCGTCCGACGTCTACGATCTGGCGTCGCTCGTGCTCGGCGAGGTCGCGTTCCTGCACGCACTGAACCCGGATCCCAACCCGCCGTACCCGTTCGAAGGGAACGTGCCGGGCCGCAAGCTGCCTTCGCACGTGTTCCAGCTGGTCGGCGTGCTCGAGCAACAGCTCCAGCAACTCGCCAAGGCCTGACCTGATACCATCGACCGGTGGGTGTCGTGCGGCTCGAGTTGAAGCTGACGAGTCAGTCGGAGTGGATCAAGCTGTTCGATCCACACGACTGGATCCTGTTCGTTCCGACGGACGAGGACCTCGAGGTCGGCACGGCACTCCGCATCGACCTCGATGTCGGCGGCTGGTTGGTGACGCTACGTGGTGACGTCGTCGGCTCGCGCGAGGATCCCGACGGCGTGACCGTGGCCCTCGGGAGCGCCGAGCGCGACAAGATCAACTACCTCAACGGGTACATCCGCGGCGGACTCCTCAACCTGCGCGAGAAGCGGCGCCTCCCGATCCGGTTGTCGGTGACGTACGGCGCGATCGAGGGCCCCGAGACCACGTTCACCAAGGACATCAACGAGGAAGGCTTGTTCCTGTTCACCGACAAGCCGCTCCCCGAGACCTCGCAGATCCACATGCTGGTGACGGTGCCCGGCAAGTCGCAGCCGCTCTCGCTGATGGGCAAGGTCAGTCACACGATCATCGCCGAGGACGACGAGCCACCCGGCATGGGTGTGGTGTTCGAGCTCGACGACACCCAACGTGCCGACCTGATCGAGGTGATCAGACACCTCGAGGCCGAGTTCGCGGCCGGGAACCTCCCCGTCAACTCGCTGGAATGACGACTTGCGCCGACCCGGCACTAGTGCCACCGTAGCTTGTGGTTCGACGGAGTTCCGGCCGCTCTACCTCGGTGACGTGGCGCGACGGCGTCCACCTCACCGACGCGTCGATCTGGTGCGACGCGCTCCGGCGGCGCGACGTCTGCTTCGTGTCGTCGGCGGATCGCATCGGTCGCGTGTCCCACGGCCAGCTGATCGGCACGCCGCTCACGCTCGCGCTGGTCGGAAAGCCGGGCGGCGGCCATCACAGTGGCAGCCTCGCCGTTCCGCTGCGCCAGCGGTTCACGCTCGGCACTCAGCGGCTCGAGCTGATCGGGTCGGGGCGAGGCCCGGGCGCGGCGGCACTCGTGGTCGAGCGCGGCGGGCGGCGCCTGATCTACGCGGGTCCGATCCGGACGGCACCGGGCGCGGGCGACGTCGCCGAGGTTCGCACGTGCGACACGCTCGTGGTGGCGGCGCCGTACGGCGACACGCGTGAACGGTTCCCGTCGCTCGCTGCCGCCGTGCAGAAGACGATCGCGTGGACGCGCGAGCAGCTCGCCGGCTCGCACCGCCCGGTCCTGTTGGTCGACACCGTGCTCGACGGGCTCGAGGTCGCCGGCGTGCTCGCGCGCGCGGGCATCGCGCTGTCCGGAAGTCGCGCGCTCCGCGAGGCGGTGCGTCGCGCGGGGTCGCTGTTCCCGATCGATGCTCCAGAGACCAACCCTCCACGCGGTCGAGCGCGCCGCGACACCGGCGTACCGTCGACGCTCTCGATCGCGACGCCCGGACGCGAACCTCGCGCCGTGATCTGGCCCGTCACCGATCGCGAAGCCCTCGCTCGCTCACTCGCCGGCAAACCGCACGTCACCGCGCTGGTGTCGGCGCGCGCACGAACGACGAGCGTGACCACCGACGCCGTATTCGCGTGGGCCAATGCTGCCGATCGGACGCAGCTCCTCGCGTGGATCGAAGCGACGCGCGCCCGCGAGGTGTTCGTGACCGGCGCGTGCGCCGACGCGATCGCCGACGCGCTCGGACCGCGTGCTCGCGTGCTCGGTCCGCCCCAGCAGCTCGCGCTGTTCTCCGACACGAAACCCAAGGCGACCCGAAGTCCGACGCGGGTGAGGGAGGCCACGCGGTGACCGTGGCCGACTTCGCTTCCGCGAAGTCACGCGCGGCCCCCGGCGAATCCCGCGTGATCGTCGGCAACCGCCGGTACGGTGGATGGTGGTGGCGGATCCCGATCCTTTTGGTGTTGTGGCTCTCGATCGCGTCGCCGATCGTGGTCGTGTGGATCGTGACGTCGACGCTTCGCGGCTACGCGGCTCGTCTTCCCGACGTCCCCGATCTCGCGGAGTGGCGCGCGGCGGAACCGCAGAGCTCGCGACTGCTCGCGGCCGACGGCACCGTGCTCGCCGAGCTCCCGTTTCGCGACGGCAAGGTCGTCGGGCACCGCACGCGGTGCTCGCTCGATCGCCTCCCCGCGCACGTCATCGATGCCGTGCTCGCCGCCGAGGATGTTCGGTTCTGGGAGCACAAGGGCGCCGACTACCAGGCGATCGTCCGCGCCGCGTGGATCAACTACAAGTCCGGCCGCGTGGTCGAGGGCGCGTCGACGATCACGCAGCAGGTCGTACGCAACGTGCTGCCGGAGCAGATCGGCACCGAGCGGAGCGCCCGCCGCAAGGTTCGCGAGGTGCTGGTCGCGCGCCGGCTCGAGCGCGAGTCGACCAAGCGCGAGATCCTCGCGACGTACCTCGACCTGGTGTTCCTCGGCGAGGGTGCGTACGGGATCGTCGCCGGTGCACGCGCGTACTTCGATCGCGACGTCGAGGATCTCGATCTCCCGCAGGCGGCGATGCTCGCCGGACTGATCCAGGCACCGGCGCGCCTCGATCCGTTCCACCACCCGAAGGACGCGCTCGCGCGCCGCAACGAGGTCCTCGCGCGGATGGCGCGCGCCCACCTGATCGACGAACCGACCCGCGCGCGTGCCGCGAAGGCGCCGCTCGAGCTCCATGCACGTCGCGAGCGTTATGGATCGATCATCCCCTGGTACACGGAGCAGGTTCGCCGACTGATCGCCGAGGCGCTCCCGGGCGAGCTCGCGCGCGGTGGCCTGACGATCGACACGGCCGCGCTTCCCGCGCTCGGCGAACAACTGCAACGCGAGGCGGCCGAGCAGTCGGAGCGCTGGAAGGGCGCGCAGGTCGCCGCGCTGATCTGGGATCACCGCACCGGATACGTCGAGGCGATCGTCGGCGGTCGCGACTGGGACCCGGATCGCTTCGACCGCGTGATCCAGAGCTGCCGGCAACCGGGGTCGGCGTGGAAGCCGATCCTGTACGGCGCCGCCCTCGAGGCCGGTGCGATCACGCCCGGCACGCCACTGCGCGACGCGCCGATCGCCGATTACGACGAGGTCAACAACGTGACCTGGAAGCCGAAGTCGGGGAATCGGTTTCGCGGTGTCGTGCTCGCCCAGGATGCTCTCGCCGCGTCGCTCAACGCACCGGCGATCGACGTGCTCGATCGCGTCGGCATCCCGCGGGTCGTCAAGTTCGCGCGCCGGCTCGGCATCACCAGCGCGATCGCGAACCTCCGACCGATGGCGCTCGGTGCCTCGTGCGTGAAGCCGATCGAGCTCGCACGCGTCTACGCCACGTACGCGCGCGGCGGCTGGTCGATCGCTCCGCGGTTCGCGATCGGGGTGCGACGCGGCACGCGCGTCTTGTTCGACGCCTCGGTGCCCGAGGATCCGATGCTCGGCGCCGCACACCGCTACGACCGGATCGCCGCGCTCGCCGGTACCGATCCCGATGTTCGAGTCGGTGCCGATGGTGGACGCCTGGTCGACGCCCCCTACGCGTTTCAGATCGACGACATGATGGCGGCGGTGACCGCGCGCGGCACCGCCGCGGCCGCGCGTGCCCTGCACCGACCGACCGCCGGCAAGACCGGCACCACCAACGACAACACGGACGCGTGGTTCCTCGGGTTCACGGGGCGCGTGCTCGCCGCCGTGTGGGTCGGCTTCGACGATCCCACCCACAAGCTCGGACGCGAGGGAGAAGGGGCGCACGCCGCGCTGCCGCTGTGGATGCGCGCGATCCGGGCCGCGGAGGGCGATCGGCCCCCGATCCCGGTTCCGGGCCCGCCACCCGCGCAGATGGTGCGCGTGACGATCGACCGCGAGAGTGGCCAGCTCGCCGCGCCCGGCGCGCCCGGACTGCGGCTGTGGTACCGCGAGGGCACCGTACCGACCGAGGTGGCGGGGCAACCTGCCACGACTACCTCTGATTTCGGCCGTTCGGCCCGGGAGTTCTGAGGCCAACCGGGTACGGCTGATCGAGCGGGTGGGTGGTATGCTGCGATCGCATGTTCGGCATGGGCGGCAGCGAGATCATCGTGATCTTGATCGTGGCCCTCCTGTTTTTGGGGCCGGACAAGCTCCCGCAGGCGGCGAAGAGCCTTTCGAAGGGCATCCGCGACATCAAGAAGCAGTCGCGGTCGCTGCAGCAGCAGATCGAGAACGACGAGCACATCGGTGGCGCGATCCGCGATCTCAAGAGCGCCCTGCGTGGAGACGAATCGCCCGCCGCGCGGAAGCTGCCTCCCAAGAAGGCGATCGCTCCGCCGACACCCAACACGATCCAGAAGCCGGGCGACGTGACGATCGGCGAGGTCACCACGGCGATCGCCGGCACCGCCGTCGACGGCGAGATCGAATCCACGCCACCAACACTTCCGGCCGGTGCGGCCTCGACGCTGTCGCCGATCCCGCCACTGTCCGAGCCCGCCAAGGTCACGCTTCCCGCCACCGCCGGCGAATCGGGCGCCGAGTCGGCGAGCGACGACGACGACGGCACGGAGCTCGCGGCGATGATCAAGCCGGTTCAGGGTACGGTCGCGAAGGGTTCCTGAACGCATGGCGAACGACGACGGGGACGAGGGATCCTCCGAGCTCGAAGACGGCCGGATGCCGTTCCTCGAGCACCTGCGCGAGCTCCGCGATCGGGTGCGCAACGCCGCGCTGTTCTTCGTCCTCGCGTTCGGTATCTGCTGGTACTTCTCCGACGAGATCTTCGCGTGGCTCCAGATCCCGATGATGAACGCCTGGGACTCGAAGACGATGGGCGACTTCCACGTCGTCTACACGTCGCTGACCGAGCCGTTCTGGGTCGGCATGTCGATCGGGTTGTGGGCCGGCGTGTTCGTGGCGTCGCCGTTCATCTTCTACCAGCTGTGGAAGTTCATCGCGCCGGGACTCTACAAGCGCGAGCGCAAGGTCGCGGTCGCGTTCGCCGTGCTGTCGGCGGTGCTGTTCCTCTCCGGCGCGCTGTTCTGCTACGAGTTCGTGCTGCCCCGGATCTACGACTTCCTCCTCGGGTACAGCAAACCGGGGCAGGAAGCGATGATCGCGATGCAGGGCTACCTCGACCTGACGCGCAGCCTGATGCTGGCGTTCGGCGGGGTGTTCGAGATGCCCCTCTTGATCATGTTCCTCGCGATGATCGGACTGGTCACGCATCGCGGGCTGTGGAAGTTCAACCGCTGGTTCATCGTGATCGCGTTCATCGTCGGGGGCCTGCTGACGCCTCCCGATGTCGCGTCGCAGGTGATGCTCGCGTTGCCGACGCTCGGCCTCTACAACATCTCGATCATCATCGCGTACTTCATCACCAAGAAGCGCGAAGCCAAGCAGGCCGAGCTTCGCGAGAAGGAGCGCCTGGCCGACGAGCAGGAGCGAGAGGAGCTCCGGGCCAAGCGGGAGCGTCGCCACGCCGCCGAACAGGCCGAGTCGAGTGACGACGGCGGCGACGGCGACGGCGACTAGTTTACAATCGCAGGATGCGTCCGCGCGGCCTGGTCCTGTCGGGGTTGACGATCGTGCTGGGACTCGCGGCGTGCGCCGACGACGGACCCGCACGATCCGGCGTCGCCACCGACACGCGGGTCGCCGACCTGACGTCGGCCGACGTCCAGCAGTTCTGTGACTGGGCGGTCGCCCTGGAGGGCGGGTTCGGGCACAGCCACCACTGCGAGGACGGATCGACCCTGACCACCGACTCGGTGGCGATTTGCGTCGATACGCTCGCAGACCTCACCTGCACCGACACGATCGGACAGTTCGAGGATTGCCTCCTCGCGGTCGCGGGCGACCTCTGCCTGATCCCGTCGGAGCCGACGTGTGCGGCCTACGCGGCCTGCTACCCGTAGGGACCGCTTAGCCCTTGCGCTTCTTCTTGCTCCGGTGCGTGACGACGGGCCCGTCGTCCTTCGTCGGCGCGTGCCACGCGGACGGCGTCCCGTGGTGCGCGACCCCCAGTCGCAGGCGACGAGTCGTGAACGACAGCGCGAGCTTCGGACGAGCCTTGCCGAGGAGCATGTTCCAACCTAAGGAGCGCCGATCGCCGAAGGCAAGTTCTTTACAGGGAGAGGAGATCTCCCCCGTCGTGTGAGACACTGACCAACAATGGCGATGTTCGACGTCTACGTCGAGGGCGCGACGGATGCGTCACCCGATGGAGCTCGCCGTCTAGCCGAGGTCATGGCCCAGCGTTACGGCCTACCGGCAGCAGATCTCGCTGGACGACTCGCGCGCGGACGGTTTCGCGTCAAGGCCAATGTCGACGAGGCAACCGCACGGGCCTACGCACGCGACCTCGAGGCCGTCGGTGCACGCACCAGGATCGAGGAGACGCGTGGTGCCGCGAAGGTGCCACCGCCGCATTCGGCATCGTCGCCGGCACCGTCGGCAGCACCGCGATCGATCTTGCCGCGTGCTCCCTCACAACCGGTTCCGGCGTCACCTCTGCCACCGCGCACCGGAACGCCGTCGGCCGCGCCGCAATCGATCCTGCCGCGTGCACCGTCGCAACCGGCACCGGCCTCGATCCTGCCACCACAGCCGTCGCGTCCCGCGACTTCGTCGGACAGTCCGTATTCGAGCGGCCTGGCGGCGGCATTCCACGAGGACACGCCGGTGCCCGAGCTCGGCGCGTTGTCCACCGGAGACAGCGCGCTGTCGCTGTCGTCGGTCGACGGCAAGGACGACGCCCCCGTGGTCGAGACCAGCCCGGGGTTGCCGGCGAGCATGGGTCCGGCCGCCACTCCGTCCGCGCCCACGTCGTCCAAACCCAAGGACGTCCCGCTCGATCTATTTGCGCCTCCCGACGCGCAGGACGAAGTCCCGGTCGAGCTCGCGCAGGACGAGCTCGACCACATCGAGCGCAAGCGAACGCCGCCGGCCGGTGTTCCCATCGCCCCCCAACCCGAGAAGATCTCGTCGCCGGTGCTGCGGCCCAAGGCACCGACGCCGCCGGGCGTGCCGGTCGGCGTCGCGATGGGAGGTGTGGTGGCCGCGGAGGCGCAACACCGAGACACGCCGCGCTGGCGATTCGCAGCCGGCGTGTTCGCGGCCGTGGTGCTCGGGTTCATCCCGGCACACTGCGTGGCCTCGGCACGCGAGTCGGCCTACACCGACATCGACAACGACGTGACCTCCGTCGAGCTCGAGGCCGGACAACCCGGTGCACCGGTGGCCCCCGACAAGATCGACGCGTTCCGCGACGAGCAGCTCGCGCTCAAGCATTCCAAGCGGCGCAATATCGCGTTGGTGTCGCTGCTGATCTGGGGTGTCGTGGGCGCGGGTGTCGGCTACGTGTGGTTCCGCCGGATCCCGTGGGATCGCATCAAGCTCGGCTGACCGGCGCGTCACTTCGACGGGTCGTGTCGCCACAGCCGGCGCACACGATCCGTCCACTCCACGGCGTTCTCGGCCGCCGCACGAAACAACCGGTACATCGCCCCGTGCGGCTCGGTGGTGACCGGCTCGTCGGGCGCGAACGCTCCGATGTCGAACCGGATCGTGGTGACGCCGCTCTCGACGCTCGTCGTGTGGGCGGGAGCGATGGTCTTGATCAGATCCTGCATGGAGGTGTTCGAGCACAGCACCTCGCACTCGAACTGCCGGACGCCGCGCTCGGCCGCGGCGGCACACAGGCGAAGGAACAACAGGCGACCGAGCCCTTTTCCCTGCGCCTCGTCGGCCACCGCGATCGCGGCCTCGGCGACCACCGGCTCCCCGGGCTTCTGGTGCGGCAACACGATGAACCGCGCGATACCGAGCCCGACCGGATCGCCGTGGCCGTCGCCGGCCTCGAGGATCGCGCCGAGCGCGAAGTGTCTCTCCTGGTCGATGTCGCACAGGTAGTGCAGCTCCGCGTCGGTCAGGCGCTCCTTGGGAGCCAGGAACCGCAAGTAGCGCGACTGGCGAGACCACCGCTCGAACCCGCGCTCGAGCAGGTCCTTGTCTTCCGGCGCGAGCAGGCGAAGCATCACCGCCGTCCCGTCGCGCAGGGTCACGTGCTCGACGTACTCGGGGGTGAAGAATCGCGCCACGCCCGGATCTTCGCACGGGAGTGCACGTGCACTCGCGAGGACGTGGCCTACTCGTCGTCGGTCGGAGGCGGGACCTTGGCCGAGGCCTCGTTGTAGCCGTCTCTCGCGCGCGCGTTGTTCGGATCGATCTTGAGCGCCTTCTTGAACTGCGCCGCCGCCTCGCTGGCGTTCCCGCTGCGCAGGTAGGCCTCGCCGAGCAACGTGAACACCATCGCGTTCCGCGGCGACAGCCGGGCCGCCTTGGTGAGGTGCACGATGGCATCTCCCCACAGTCCCTGGCGCGACGCGATCTGGCCCATTCCGATCGTCGCCATCGCGTTGTCGGGATCGAGCTCGAGCGCCTTCTTGAAGCTCTGCGCGGCGGCGGTCAGATCGCCACTGCTGAGCTGCTGCACGCCCTGTGCGGCGAGCTGCGGCGCCGAGGCACCGGTGGTGTCGCCACCACCGCCGTACGGATCCTGCGGCCCGCCGTGGATCGAGCCCGACCCCGAGCCCGGCGGTTGCGGTCCCACCGGCCCGGTGGTCGGCGGAATGATCACGACGGTGCGAGCACCGCTACCGCTTCCAGCTTCGGGTCCCGGGGCGGGCGTCGGATCCGGATCGCCGCCGAGCACGAACCGACCGACGTCGACGCGATCGGGCAACCGACCGACCGGCGTGCGATCGACCGGCGTGCGACCGACCGGCGTGTGGACCGCATGTGCCGGCGTCTTGATGACGTCGTGCTTCGGCGTCTCCGCCGAGGTGTCCTTCGTGACCTCCGCGGCAGCCCCGGCATCGGGGCCCGGAGGCAGGATCGAGCTGGGCGAGGCGTCGGCGAACGACGCGGCGGTCGCCAGCGGCGAGGGATCGGCGGCGGCAGGTTCGTCGTCACCTCCCCCACGTGTCAGCGCGAACGCGATCCCGCCGATCACGGCGACCGCGCCGACGCCGGCGAGGATCACGCCACCGCGGCGCTTGCGCGGCAGCTCGTCGTAGAGCGCGTCGGTGTTCGACGCGCTCGCACCCTCGTCACCCTCGTCGTACCAGGCCTGGGAGATTCCCGGCGCGGCACTCGGGCGACGCCGGCGACTGCTGCGATCGAACGCCTCGCCGGTCGGCGGACGCCGGCGACTGGACTCGCCGTCGCGCGAACGTCGAGACGAGCGCTCGTCATCCTCGAGCTCGCGCCGGCGCGATCGTTCGCCGCGGCGGTCGCCTCGATCGAGCTCGCGATCCTCGTCGTCGCGATCGTCGCGGCGTGCTTCCGAACGCGAATCCGGGCGACGGCGATCTCGATCGATCTCGCGTTCGTCGTCGTGGCGGTTCGCGGGCGCCGCGCGGCCCGCGTACGGGTTGGTCACGCGGACGTCGTCTTCAACCTCGTGCGGCTCGATCGTGCCGGCAGCCTCGCTGGCGTGCGAGACAGCCTGCTCGGGGTCGGCCCGCATCGTCGTCGCCGTGGGCTTTGCCGTCGGGACGGCAGCCGCTGCGGCCACCGGCACCCCGAGCTGCGGAGTCCCCGTCCGCTTGCGCAACAGCTCGACCGAATCGGGTTGCGGGGTCGGTGCCGGCGTGGGTGCCGCCGTTGGTGCCGCCGTTGGTGCCGAGAGAGGAGCGATGCCCTTGGCGGTCGTGTTCGGTTCGAATACCGGAGCCTCGCCGAGCTGCTCGGCCGACAACCCCATCTTCTGCATCACGCGCGACACCGATGGTGGAGGCACGCTCTCGCGCCGGCGCGCGACATCGTCCTCCATCACCTCGCCGGTCTCGAGTCCGCGACGCAACGCCTCGACCATCCGCGTGGTGGTCGCGAACCGGTTCTCCGGATCCTTGGCCAGCATCTTGGCGACCGCGGCTTCCATCCACAGCGGCGTGCCCGGCCGACGCGTCGGCAGCGGATCCGGCGCCTCCGACACCTGCTTGGTGAGGATGTCGAACACGCGATTGCCGGCGAACGGCGGGGCGCCGGTCAGCATCTCGTACGCGACGCAACCGAGCTGATAGATATCGGCGCGACGATCGATGCGATCGCCTCGCGCCTGCTCGGGCGACATGTAGCGCGGGTCGCCGAACGTCATCCCGAGGCTGGTCGACGCCGCGTGGGCGTCGGTCTCGACCAGCTTCGCGAGCCCGAAGTCGAGCAGCTTGACGAAGTTCGCCTTGCCGCGGCGATTCGCGAGGTAGATGTTGCGCGGGCGCAGGTCGCGATGGACGTAGCCGATCGCGTGCGCCTCCATCAGCGCCTCGCCGACCTGGATCAAGATGTCGGCCGCGCGTTCCATCGACAGCTGGCGCTCGCGTGACAGCACGGTGTCGAGCGTCTCGCCCTCGAGCAGCTCCATCGCGAGGTAGAGCCGGTTGTCGGGGGCGCGTCCGAAGTCGAGGATCTCGACGATGTGCTCGTTGTCGATCTCCGCGACCGTGGTCGCCTCGCGGCGAAACCGCTCGACCGCGAGGTCGTCGCGCGACAGCTCGTCGTGTAGCACCTTGACGGCAACGCGCCGGCGCAACGTGACGTGCTCGGCGCGATAGATGGCACCGGATCCACCCTGGCCGATCAGCTCCTGGACCTGGAACCGGTCGCCTAGCACCTTGCCGATCAAGGCATCGGTGATCTGCCGCGACTTGGGCCTTCCGCAGTTGGGACAGAACAGTGCGCTGTCCGCATACGCGGCGTGGCAACCGGCACAGGTGATGGCTGTCATCTCATTGGTAGTCATCGGGCCGCCGACGGACGCCCACGGATCGACCATAGCGCACTAATTCACGTCGAGCTGGTAACAACGCGTGGCGAGCGGGGACGATCTAGAGGCTCGGAACTAGCTACCGGACTCGGGCTTGCCGCCGATTTCCGCGAGCTCGGCCTCGGTGATCACGCCCTTGGCCACCAGCAGGCGGATCAGGGCGTCGAGCCGGGCCTCGGTATCGTCGACCGGCTGCAACATCGACAGCGGGATCTGGGCGGTCACCGAGGTCTCCGAGTCGGTCTCGACTTTGCCTTTCTTTGCAGACGAGACCGGTCCCGACCCGCCGGGGTTGCCCTGCTTGCGGAGCTTGTTGCGGTCGACGATCGCGGTGTTGATTCCGCTTCCGCCGTAGGCGCGTTCGACCAGCTCGTCGATCGCGGATAGGGGAAGTGCCGAGATGTCGATCTCGCTATGGGTCAACGACTCGATCTCGGCGACCGCGGTGGTGTCCGTGGGGTCGGCCATCGCGACCCGGATCACCTTGGTCGAGCCCTCGGTGGTGACCGCCAGCGGCAGGACCCGAAGCCGGGCGCAGACGTCGCGCGACAGCGTGCGCAAGGCGTCGGATTCCAGCTTGATCCCGGCCGGATCGACCACCGGGACCCGGGTCTGCTTGCCGAACGCCGCCACCAGGGCGAGCTCGTCGACCGACATCTCGCGCACCAGCACCACCACCAGGGGTAGCGAGCGCTTCTCCGCCATCTTTCCCGCCTTGGCGGCGTTCGCTTTCGTCACCAACCCGGCGTCGATCGCGATCTCGGCGAGCGTTTTCGGCAAGCGGTCCCCGTGCGTGCACCCGACAAGATTCGAACTTGTGACCTTTGGCTCCGGAGGCCAACGCTCTATCCAGCTGAGCTACGGGTGCGGTAGGGCAGTGTTTACCCGTCAGTCCCATGCGGTACAAGGCCCCATGGCGATCGACTACGCCCTTCGGGTTCGGTGCGACCCCCAACAAACACTGGGGATCGAGCGTCTGATCGACCTCAACCGCACCCGGATCCTGGCCCGGTCGATGATCGCGCACATGCAGGAGGATGGCGAAATCCGGGCGCCGTCCGAGGTCGAGATCCAGCTCACGATGCGCAAGCCCGACGGGGATTCGGCCACCGGCGTCACCCTGCAGGACCTGCTCGACCAGGCGCGCCCGCTCGCGCAGGTCACCCCGGCCTGCGCGTCATGTCCTGCCGGGTTCACCCGCGAGCTCGCCTGCCACCGCCGGATCCGGTACCCGATCCCCGAGCACGTCGAGGAGTGGCTGATGGGTCGGCTCCCCAAGAACCTCCAGTGCACCGCCGGCGCCCTGCTCGCCCGCGGCCTGGCCGAGATGCAGTGGGATGGCGAGCCCGCGAGGCGGCTGCGCGCCTCGGGCACGTCGTACTTCGAGAGCCGGGCACCGTACGGCATCCGGTGGGAAGGGGAGAGCGGCACGCTCGAGGTGTCGAGCGACCAGGTGTTCCAGATGATGTTCATGGTCGGGGCGATCGAGCCCACCCACGCCCTCATGCTGGCGCTGTTCACCGGCGTGATCCCGCACGACACCAGCCTCCACGATCTCAAGGACCGTCCCGGTCGCGAGCGGGTGCTCGCCGCGGCGGAGCTTCCGCCGCAGCCCGATCCAGACGTCGAGCAGCTCGCCGCGTTCCTGCGCATGCTCGCAATCGCTGCGCGGATGGAAGCGACCGTGGTGGTGGACGGGTAGCCCACACGGGCATACCGTCGCAGCATGGGCCGCAAAGAAGACGCGCTCGAATATCACCGGCGCGGACGCAAGGGAAAGCTCGAGGTCGTCCCGACCAAGCCACTGGTCAGCCAACGCGACCTCTCGCTCGCCTACACGCCGGGTGTCGCGGAACCGTGCCTCGAGATCGCCGCCGACGAGGACAAGTCGTGGGAGTACACGGCGCGCTCCAACCTGGTCGCCGTGATCTCGAACGGCACCGCGGTGCTCGGCCTCGGTGACATCGGGCCCGCCGCCGGCAAGCCGGTGATGGAAGGCAAGGCGTGCCTGTTCAAGAAGTTCGCCGACATCGACGTGTTCGATCTCGAGATCGCCGAGAAGGACGTCGACAAGTTCTGCGACATCGTCACCGCACTCGAGCCGACGTTCGGCGGCATCAACCTCGAGGACGTCGCGGCCCCGGCGTGCTTCGAGATCGAACGCCGGCTGCGCGAGCGCATGCGCATCCCGGTGTTTCACGACGACCAGCACGGCACGGCGATCATCTCGGGCGCCGGGTTGATCAACGCCGCCGAGCTCGCCAACAAGCAGCTCTCCGACATCAAGCTCGTGGTGTCGGGCGCCGGCGCCGCCGCGATCGCGTGCGTCGAGTTCTTCATCCAGCTCGGGCTGTCGCGAGGCAACGTCGTGCTGGTCGACTCGAAGGGCGTGATCCACCAGGGCCGCACCGACCTCAACCCGCAGAAGCGCAGCCTCGCGATCCCCGACGACGGCCGCCGCACGCTCGCCGATGCGATGCGCGGTGCCGACATGTTCATGGGCGTCTCGGTCGCGAACATCGTCTCGCCCGAGATGCTGAAGACGATGGCCGAGAGGCCGATCGTGTTCGCGCTCGCCAACCCGGATCCCGAGATCTCGTATCCCGAGGCGATCGCCGCACGCCCCGACGCGATCGTCGCGACCGGCCGCTCGGACTACCCGAACCAGGTCAACAACGTCCTCGGCTTCCCGTACATCTTTCGCGGCGCGCTCGACTGCCGGGCGACCTCGGTCAGCGAGGAGATGAAGATGGCGGCCGCCCGCGCCCTCGCCAACCTGACGCGCGAGCCGGTTCCCGACTCCGTGGTCATGGCGTACGGCGGCAAGGCGCTGCGGATGAGCCCCGAGTACTTCATCCCCAAGCCGTTCGACCCGCGCGTGCTGTGGTGGGTCGCGCCGGCCGTCGCCAAGGCCGCGATGGATAGCGGCGTGGCGAGGATCCAGTTCGACATCGCCGAGTACCGAGAGCGGTTGATGTCGAAGGGATCGAATGCGGCGTACTCGCTGATGCGCACGATCGCCAAGGAAGCCCAGCGCGATCCCAAGCGCATCGTGTTTCCACACGCGGCCAACCCGCGCCTGCTGCGCGCGCTCCAGCAGATCGTCGACGAGGGCACCGCGCGACCGATCCTGCTCGGCCGACCGCGCGAGATCGAGAAGCTGTGTTCCGAGATGTCGCTCGACCTGCTATCGAAGGTCCAGATCGTCGATCCGCGCGACGACGATGACGAGCAGCAGCGGCGCTACGCCGCGCGGCTGTACGAGCTACGCCAGCGCAAGGGGCTGACGCCCAACGCCGCGCTCGCGCTGATCCAGAAGAGCGATTACTACGCCGCGATCATGGTCGACCGCGGCGATGCCGACGGCATGGTCACCGGGTTCCGGCTCAACTACCCCGAGACCGTGCGCCCGCCGCTGGAGATCTTCGGGCTGCTGCCGGGCGCCAAGGTCGCCGTCGGCATGTACATGATGGTGCTGCAGAACTCGATCAAGTTCTTCGGCGACACCGTGTTCAACATCGATCCCGATGCCGACACGCTCGCCGACATCACGGTGCAGATGGCCGACGCGGTCCAGGGCTTCGGCATCACGCCGCGGGTCGCGATGATCTCGTACTCGAACTTCGGATCGGTGCGGCACCCCGACGTCACGCGGATCCAGAAGACGATGGAGATCGTCCGTGCCCGCCGGCCGCAGCTCGAGATCGACGGAGAGATGCAACCCGACATGGCGCTCGAACCGCAGCGCCGCCAGCAGGCGTACGGCTTCTCGCGCCTGACGCGAACCGCGAACACGCTGGTGTTCAGCTCGCTCGCCGCGGGCAACGCGGCATATCAGATCGCGAAGACGCTCGGCAGCGCGTCGGCGGTTGGTCCGATCCTCCTCGGGATGGGCAAGCCCGTCGTCGCACTGCAGAACGAGGCCTCGGTCGAGGACATCGTCAACATGACGGCGCACGTCGTGCTGCAGGCGCAGCAGGCGCAGGAGCGCGGTCGGCTGCGGAGCGCGTAGCCCGAACGTCGTTCGAGGGGCGAATGCCACTCGACGACGCGGTGAGCGGGCTCACACGCCACCACGAACTCGTACCCGCGATCGAGATCTGCGTAAGATCCCGCCGTGCTTCGCATCCTGCTCCTCGCTTCGCTCGTGGGTTGTTCGTTCTCGCCGTCGCGCGCCACGTCGACCGGTGACGATGACCCGCCCGTCGACGGTCCGACCGACCCCGATGCGCCGGTGACCCAGGACGACGCCAGCACGTGCTTCGGTACCGGACTCGTGCGGATCTGTCTGGCATCGCTTCCCATCGATCCGGTCACGCTGCCGATCACCAACCCGCTCAACACCGGCGTCGACGCCAACTGCGCCGAGGTGATCGATCAGACCGATGGCGATCCGTTGTGTGTGGTCGCGGGAACGCAGATCGACGTCGGCAACCTGGTCGCGATCGGCACGCGCCCTCTCGTGTTGGTCTCGACCGGCACGATCACGGTGGCGGGTGCGCTCGACGTCTCGAGCACCGGCACGCGCGACGGAGCGGGCGCGAACTTCTCGTTGTGCGCGCAGGCACCCTACGCGCCGACCCAGGCCGAAGGCGATAGCGGTGGTGGCGGTGGCGGTGCGGGTGGAGGATTCGGCACCGTCGGCGGTAGCGGCGGGCTCGGCGACAACAACGACAACCACCTGCCCACGCCGCACAAGGGACTTCCCGGCGTCGATGGTGCGCCGCAGCCGACTCCCACGGTGCTACGCGGAGGTTGCCCGGGAAGCGCGGGCGGTGGCGGCACCACCACGACCACCGATGCCGGTGGACCGGGCGGCTCGGGTGGCGGAGCGGTCTATCTGATCTCGCGAACGTCGATCGCGATCGCGAGCACGGGCGCGGTGTTCGCGTCGGGCGCCGGCGGGCAGACCCACGCCGGCGCGACCGGGTTCGAAGAGGGCGGTGGTGGCGGCGGCTCGGGTGGAATGATCGGCCTCGACGCTCCCGCGATCGCGATCGACGGCATCCTCGCCGCGAACGGAGGTGCCGGTGGCGGAGGTGGTGGCAGCGTCGGCGGTACCGCGGGAGGCAACGGCACGACCGTCCTGTTCGATCAGAAGGCGGCGGCCGGGCTCGGCGATGTCGGCGGACTCGGAGGCAACGGCGAAGCGGGCACCACCGATGCAGCGGCGACGCACACCACGCCGTCATCGGTCGATGCCGGTGCGGGCGGTGCGAGCGGTGGCCTCGGCGTGGTGTGGATCGACGGTGCGGTGTCGGGCGGCGCCAAGGTATCGCCGGCGCCGACCGTGCACTGACCGTGCGTTGACGCGGCGGTCGGCTTCCAGATCTGCCTCGGTGGCGCGAAATCCTCCCCGGGTTCGATGCTACTGTAGGCCGGTGACGGAAGAAGAGACCGAGCAGCTAGATGGCGAAAAGCCGTTCGGCGACCGCGTCTTGCTCGTGATCGACGGTGCCGCACTTCAGGTGATGCCGCTCGCGAAGGCCGGCACGCTCACGATCGGCCGCGCCGGCAAATGCGACGTGGTGATCGATTCCGGCTCGGTCTCGCGCCACCATGCCAACCTGATCATCGGCGCCGACGTCGAGGTCGAGGATGCCGGCAGCTCGAACGGCACGTTCGTCGACGGCGCCAAGCTCCCACCGAACAAGCGCATCAAGCTGACCATCGGCGTGCCGTTCTTGGTCGGTGCCGTCACCCTGATGGTGCAGACCCGCGCCGGCGCGCGTCGCGAGCCCACGCCGAGCTCGAGTCAGCTCGCCGCACTCGAACAATCGGCTGCACGGATCGCGGTCGGCAAGCTCGCCGTCGTGATCGTCGGAGAGCACGGCGTCGGTAAGGAGCGGTTCGCCGAGCGCATCCACGAGATGTCGCCCCGTCGCGCCGCTTCGTTCGTCCGGATCAACTGCGCCGCGATCAGCGAGCCGCTGCTCGAGGCCGAGATGTTCGGCAACGAGACCACCAACAAGCCGGGACTGATCGAGCTCGCCGATGGCGGCACGGCATTCCTCGGTGACATCGACCAGCTCGCGCCCAACCTCCAGCAGCGCCTGATGCGCACGATCGAGGACGGCACCGTGCGCCGCGGCTCGTCGACGTCGACGGCGACACCGCGCGCGGTCGACGTTCGCTACGTCGCGTCGACGTCGCGCGAGCTCGGGGCCGAGGTCGACTCCGGCCGGTTTCGTCGCGATCTGTACTTCCGGCTCGCCGGTGCCACGTTCACGCTGCCGCCGCTGCGCGATCGGCGCGACGAGATCCTTCCGCTCGCCGAGCAGTTCATCGCCTCGGCTTCCGGACCGCTCGGTCGATCGTTCGTGCTGTCCGATGACGCCAAGCAGTGGCTGACCGACCACGACTGGCCCGGAAACATCCGCGAGCTACGCAACGCGTGCGAGCGTGCCGTGTTGCTCGCGACCGGCGCGATGATCGAGCGCCACCACCTGATGATCGAGACCAACCGGCCGGAACGCCGGCAGCGGTCGAGCCCGACGATCCCACCGCCACCGGGATTCTCGTCGACGCCACCCGCCGACATGCCGAGTCAGGTGCGGGCCACGGTCGCCGAGCTCGAGAAGCAGCGGATCCTCGAGGCGCTCGACAAGTGCGCCGGCAACCAGACCCGCGCCGCCGAGCTCCTCGGCATCTCGCGCCGCACGCTGATCAATCGTCTCGACGAGTACGGCATCGCGCGGCCCCGCAAACGAGAAGAGTAGAGGATGGCCAGCGGCCGGGGTCCGCGCGCCCGCAGCGTCACCGTGACCGGTTCGACGGTCGGGTTCGTGAGCGGCGGAGGTCGCGATGCCGATTTCCACCGCATGCACGAGCTCGGCCTTCAGCCCGGAGAGCACCTCCAGCTCGTCGACGACCGCGGCAACGAGATCGCGCTCGCGATCGCCGATCCGGAGAACCAGAAGCTACGCGTGTTCGCCGTCGCGTCCGATGGCTTCGCCGCGATCGACGGTGCGTTGCTCGGTTGGCGGGTCGAGCGTGCGCTGGCCTGGCGAACCCAGCTCGGGCTGGTCGGCGACGACCACGCGTATCGATTGATCCACGGCGGTGGCGATGGCCTGCCCGGCTTCACGTGCGACGTCATGGGCAGGGTCGCGATCGTGTACGCCTACGCCGAGGGACTGCGCGCGCTCGGCAGCGCGCTCGCCGAGGCCGTGGTCGGGTTCGCCAAGCTCGACGGTGCGGTGGTCAAGGTCCGCGTGCGCGGCGGTGCGGGCACGGTCGAGCAGGACGTGATCGGCGACGTGGCCGAGAGTTGCGTCGTCACCGAGCACGGCGTGCCGTACGAGATCCATCCACTCGGGGGGCTCAACGTCGGGTTGTTCACCGACATGCGCGAGCACCGTCGCGGCCTCGCTCGCTTCGCCGAGGGCAAGCGCGTGCTCAACCTGTTCTCGTACACCGGCTCGCTCGGTGTGGTGTGTGGTCTGGCCGGTGCGACGTCGGTGACCAACGTCGACACCTCCGAGGGCGTGCAGGCGTGGGCCTCGGGGAACTTCAAGCGCTCCGAGCTGACCGGGGATCGCTGGCGGTTCGTGGCGTCGGAGGCCAAGCGATTCCTGTCGCGTGCGGCCCGCGACGGCGAGCGCTACGACCTCGTGCTGATCGATCCGCCCGGTGCGTCGATGGGTGGTGGCGCGTCGTGGGCGATCGGGCGCGACTATCCCGAGCTGATCGCGAGCGCTGCCGCGGTGCTCGAACGCGACGGCCTCTTGTGGCTCGCGTCCAACGCGTCCGAGCTCGGCTCGCTCGCCAAGATCGCCCACAAGAGCCTGCGCTCGATCCGTCCGACGTTCGTGGTCGAGATCGGTGGACTGCCGCCGGAGTACCCGACGCCGGCGGTACAGCATCACGATCGCTACCTCCAGGTTTGTCTGCTACGCCTCGGATAGACTTCGCGAGTCGAGCAGACAAAGACCATGTGCGGCCGCTACACCCTGACGCGTCACGAGGACGTCCCGGGAGATCTTCAGGCCACGCTCGGACCGGGCGTGTTGACCTCGGAGTGGTGGCGGCCTCGCTACAACGTCGCACCGACCCAACCGTCGCCGGTGGTGATCTGGCGCGACGGCTCGCGGATCGTCGAGATGATGCGCTGGGGCCTGGTCCCGTTCTGGGCGACGCGCCCCGGCGCACCGCGCCCGCCGTTGATGATCAACGCGCGCAAGGAATCACTCGGTGCGAAGCAGTGGTTCCGCGAGGCGCTCGCGACTCGCCGTTGCCTGGTACCCGCCGACGGGTTCTTCGAGTGGAAGCACGACGGCCCCAAGCGATCGACGCCGATCTGGCTGCGACCCGAATCGCGCAAGCTGATCGCGTTCGCCGGCCTGTGGGCGACCGCGAAGGGTGCCAACGGCGAGGACCTCACGAGCTTCGCGATCGTCACCGGCCCGCCGAACGAGCTGGTCAAGCCGATCCACGATCGCATGCCGGTCGTGCTCGACGACAGCACCTACGCGTCATGGCTCGACCCGTCGCTCGACGGCGAGGGTGCGCGCGCGCTGCTCGGCGTCCCCGCGATCGGCGACTGGCGTGCCGTGCCGGTGTCGCCGTACGTCAACAAGGCGACCCACGACGACATCACGTGTGTCGAGCCGCTCGAGGACGACGACGCGAAACCGGCCGGACAGCTCTCGCTGTTCGGCCGGGATGACTAGAACGACGTGGTCGTCGTCGCGGACGCTACTTCCACCAGCCGAACTGCTGGCCGAGGTTGTTCACGCCGGCGGTGATGCCACCACCGACCGCACCCGCACCCGCACCGACGAGCGCGCCCGGTCCGGCGATCGCGCCGGCCGCCGCACCACCGAGCCCGCCGGCGAGCGCGCCACCGCCGACGGAGCGCCCGAAGCTGCTCCACGAGAACGCGCCGGTGATATCGGCGAGCTGGTTGAAGTCGATGGTCTCGAAGTTCTCGAAGTTCTCGATGTTCGCTGCGATGTGCATGTGTGCCCCTGGTTGAACTTGGTTGATCCGTACGATGTCGAAGACGAACCGACCAAAGAGCAGCCCGCGTGCCATCGCTTCGTGCACGCGAGTCTCGAAGGTTGCGCGCTTCGCGATCTCGATCGACGACTACCGAACGCGACAGCTCGTCGACGAGGGGACGCAGCGATCTCGTCGAGCGATGCCGCAAGTCATGGAGGCGCGTCGAGATCGTCGATGGCACGACGGGTGCTCTTCGATCGCGACGTCACACCACTTCATTGGGAGCATCCAGGAATGAACAACGTCACCGACAACAACTTTGCATCTCTCGACAACGATCAGCTCGACGCCGTCACCGGCGGGTGGAGCTGGAAGAGCTTCGGCGGCGCCGTCGCCGGCTGGGGCGCGGGTGGCGCAGCCGCCGGCGCGATCGCGGGCTCGGCCGCCGGTGGTGTCGGCGCGGGACCCGGTGCACTCGCCGGCGGAATCGGCGGAGCGATCAGCGGCGGCGTATACAACGCCGGCCAGCAGTTCGGCTTCTGGAAGTAGGCACGAGCCGAGCTCGCCGACTTCGCGGCACGCCTCGCATCGATGCGAGGCGTGCTTCGCCGCGTTTCGAACATCGCCCCGAGCGAGCGGCGTCGCCTCGAGGACGCAAGCGTTGCCGCCGGAACTCGATCCTCCACGCGCGATGTCACCGAAATTCTGTCCCTGGGCGGCGGCATCGACCATGCAGCGTGTGATGGCATGATCGCCTCGCCACCCGTGGAGCATCCGATCGGTCCGGTCACCAAGCACGCCATCCTCGGCGTGGTGCTCGGGCTGGTCGTGCTACCGATCTGGAGCCTGACCGGCCAGTTCCCGATGTCGACCGCGTTGATCGCCGGGTTCGGCGGCGGCCTCGTCGGCGGCACCACACTCGGGCTGGTGAAGAAGTACTGGCTCGAGAAGTCCGGGCGCTAGCAGCCTGCTAGCGCCGAAGCCGCGCGAAGAAGTCGCGTGCGACCTTCGTCTTCGGCTCGTCGATCACCTGCGCGGGCTCGCCATCTTCGGCGATGTCGCCCTTGTCGATCACCCAGATCCGGGACGCGATGTCGTGCGCGAACTGCATCTCGTGGGTCACCACGAGCATCGTCATCCCGCCGCTCGCGAGGTCGCGGATCACGGCCATCACCTCGTCGCGCATCTCGGGATCGAGAGCGCTGGTCGGCTCGTCGAACAGCATCACCTCGGGCTGCATCGCGAGCGCGCGCGCGATCGCCACGCGCTGTTGCTGGCCGCCCGACAGCTGGTGCGGGTACGACCCGCCGCGATCGCCGAGCCCGACCCGTTCGAGGAGTTGGCTGCCGAGGGATCGCGCGGCCTCGGCAACGAGCCCCTTCACGACGCGCGGCGCGAGCGCGATGTTCTCCGCGGCGGTCAAATGCGGAAACAGGTTGAACTGCTGGAACACCATCCCGACGCGCGCTCGCAGCGCCCGCAACTCCGGCGACCCGGGACGCATCCCGGGCGACAGCGTGGTGCCCGCGATCTCGATCGTTCCCTCGTCGAACGGCTCGAGGTAGTTGAGGCAGCGGAGCAGCGTCGACTTGCCGCCGCCCGACGGACCGACGATCGCGATGGTCTCGCCCTTGACGACCTCGGCGGACACCTTCTCGAGCACGCGCAGGTCGCCGTGGCGTTTACAGAGCGTGCGGACGCTGATCACGCGCCAGCCTCCTCTCGAGTCGTCGCGCCAGCTCGGCCAGCGGGAAGCTGAGGATCAGGTACATCGCGGCGCACGCGATGCCGGGGATCACGTAGCTGCGCAGTTCGAGCGATGCCATCTGCATCCGCTTGGTCAGCTCGATCGCCGCGATCACGCTGACCAGCGAGGAGTCCTTGAGCAGCGCGACGAAGTCGTTGGTCATCGGCGGCAGCGCGATCCGCAGCGCCTGCGGCACCATCACGTGGCGCAGCGTCTGCCACGCGCCCAGGCCGAGCGCGCGCGACGCCTCGGCCTGTCCTCGCGGGATCGCGAGCAGGGCGCCGCGATAGACCTCCGCCTCGTAGGCGGCGTAGTTGAGGCCGAGCCCGATCACGCCGGCCTGTACCGGACCGAGCCGGATGTAGTCGCCGAGGCCGTAGTACAGGACGAACAGCTGCAGCAGCACGGGCGTGCCGCGGAACAGCTCGATGTAGCCCCGCGCGAGTACGCGCGATACGGGATCGCCGTAGACGCGCGCGATCGCGAGCACGAGGCCGAATGGCACCGCGATCAAGAACGCCAGCACGCTGAGCTCGAGCGTGAGCAACGTGGCATCGAGGAACTGCTTGGCCATGTCCCAGTCGAACGAGCGCGCGGGTGGCGCCGCGCTATCGCCGAGCTGCTCGTTCTGGCGGTGGTCCCACAGCTTCCACTTGCGGAGGATGTGCTCGAGCTCGCCGTCGGTTCGCATCGCCGCCAACGCACCGTTGATCGCGGCGGCGAGCTCGGTGTCGCCCTTGCGCATGCCGATCACGTACGAGCCTCGCGCCACGTCATACGGCACGCACCGGAGCGCCGGCCGTTCGCAGCCGTAGCGATCCGCGATGATGTTGTCGAGCAACACGCCGTCGACGCGACCGAGCTCGAGGTCGATGTACGGCTCCTCGTTGCCCTCGTACGGCGCTTCCTCCATCGGCAACATGCGGATGATGTCGTCGGCGTAGGTCTCGCTGAGCGTGCCGACGCGGTGGCCGACGAGATCGAAGATCGACAGGTACGGATCGCCTTTGCGAACCGCGAGCGTCTCGGCGTAGATGAAGTACGGATCCGAGAGCAGGATGCGATCGCGTCGCTCCTGCGTCGCCTCGAGTCCGTTGACCGCGATGTCGAAGTCGCCGCGTTCGAGCGCGGGTACGAGTTGCGACCACGTGCGCTGGACCATCACGGCCTTGACGCCGAGGCGGCGTCCGATCGCGTCCATGATGTCGACCTCGAACCCGATCAGGTGCTCGGGGTTGTTCGGATCCTCGTACACGTACGGTTCGCCGCCCGCCTTGTCGGCTCCCCAGGTGATCTCGCCGCGTTGCCGGATCCCGGCCAGCGTCTGGCCGGGCGCGTCGCTGGTCCCGCCACACGCCGCCGCGGCCACGGCGAACACCAGGACCCACAGGGTGACGCGCACGGCGCGAGTATGCTCACACAGTCGTTACCTGCGCTACCATCACACCATGGACCTGGGACGCATGCTCGAGAAGTGCGTACGCGACCAGTGGTCCGTCAAGGACCTCGACTGGTCGATCCCGCCACCCGCACTCGATCGCGACAAGGAAGAGGCGGTCGTCCAGGCGTTCGTCGACATGACCGGGATCGAGCTCCTCGCCGGCGCACTGTTCGAGGTCCAGCGCGACAAGACCGAAGACCCCACGCTCAAGAAGATCTTCTCGACGTTCGTTGCCGACGAGAAGCGCCACTCGGCCGTCGCCGCGCGACTCGCCGAGCACTACGACGTCCACCACTACCGGAACTATGTCGAGAGCCCGGCGCTGACCCGGTTCCGGCCGCACTTCCTGCGGATGGTGCGCAACACCTCGCCCGAGATCGCGAACGCGTACATCACGTCGGGCGAGCTGATCCTCGACGTCGCACTGTTGCGCTCGCTCGACGACTACGTCGACGACGAGATGAGCCATCGCGCGATGCACTTGATCAATCGCGACGAGTCACGGCACATCGCGATCGACTTTCACATGACCGAGTTCTATTGCTCGGACGAGCACCTCGCGGCGATCGCGGCCCGCCCGCGGCAAAGCCCGCGCGTGATGCTGCGGATGGGTGCCAACCTCGCGACCATGATGTGGTACGCGAAGCCGTTCCTGCAGCAGGTGTTCCTCGCTCCGATGGATCGCACCGATCCGAGCGGCCGCCGGATCCAGGAGGCGTTCAAGCGGATCCAGCTCGTGCTGCGCAAACCCACCGTCGCGCGTACGTGGTTCTCGCGGATGATGCTGGGCTTCCAGCGCGCCTACAACCACCCGGTCGCCGGCAAGGTGCTCGGTCCGGTGCTGCTCCGCTTGCTCGGCGCCGAAGATCGCGCCGCCCGCATCCTGTTCACCGAAGACGAGCTCGCGCGCACCCAGCGAATGTCGTTCGAAGAGCTCGCCGAGGACACGCTCGCGCTCAAGTACTCCTGACCGGCGCGAGATCCAGATCGTTTCGCCTGCTCGTGCGTTCGGGGCGGCATGCAACCCGTCCGTCCAGGGGGCGTCCGGATCGGCATGCGTCGATCCGGCGTCCTGAGTCTCGTCGTGTGCTGCGTTGTCGGGTGCGCGACCGGGGGTAGCCAGCACGCGTACCACCCCGAGCCGCGCTCTGCCCTCGAAGATCACACCGAGTGGCGAGACATCGTGGCCACGCCGAGTAGCGACACCGGCAATGGCGCGGGCGAGGTCGAGGCGGATTCGTTGTCCGAGATGCCCGCGGTCCGACACCGTCGGGTGCTCGCCGAAGCCGCGCCGATCATGGTCGCGAGCAAGATCTCGAACCTGTTCTCCGGCGGCGGTCCGTCGCCGCCACCGGTGGCCTCACCGATGGCGCCGAGCGTGAAGTCCGATCCCGAGAAGCTCGTGGTCGAGGCATGGATCGACATGAAGGTCGACGATCCCGCGAAGGCGTCGACCCAGATCCGCGCGCGGGTCGAGGCCGACGGTGGACGCGTGATCTCGGAGAACGTGATCGGACCCGAGAACGGTGCGGCGAGCGCAGCGATGGTGCTGCGCATCCCGCCGGCGCGTGCAGCCGGGCTCCAGACCTGGCTCGCCTCGCTCGGCGTCGTCGAGTCGCGTCGCGCGCTCGCCACCGACGTCGGCAAGACGCTGTTCGATCAGGAGCTCGCCCTCAAGAACCTCGACGTCACGATGAAGCGCCTCCAGGAGCTCGCCGCCAAGGACGCGCCGATGAAGGAGCTGATCGAGATCGAACAGGAGATGACCCGGGTGCGCGGTCAGATCGAGCGCCTGAAGGGCGAGCAGCGCTGGCTCCTCGATCGCGTGGCCTTCGCGACCATCACGCTGACGCTGACGCGCGAGGGCGGTCCCGTCGAGTTCGCGCCCCACGCGCGGATCCATCCCGGCCCGCACCTGGCGACGCTCGTGCTCCTCGATCCCGCGGGTCGACCGCGCTCTCGCATCGGCGGTGGCGGCACGATCCACATCAAGCGTTACCTGACGTTCGATCTCGACCTGTTCCCCGCCAAGGGCGGCGATACCCGTGCGGTGATCGGCACGCTCGGCAGCGCGCTGTACTCGAGCTTCCTCGGTAACGGTCGTCGCGAGTGGCTCAACCCGTATCTCGGCGGCCGGCTCGGCATGGGCTACTTGAGCGGCGAGAAGAGCTTCCTCGCCGGCGTCGAGCTCGGCCTCGAGCTGTACAAGCAGAAGTACATCCAGGTCGGCATCGCGGTGCGCGGGCTCGCGCTGTTCCGCGACGGCGGCACCGAGGGTGCACTGCAAGGTCAGCTCGGGTTCGAAGTCCCGTTCTGATCAACTCGGGCGCTTGTGGCGCTCGACGACCGGGGCCGGCGGGGCCGGCGGCGCGAGACGATTGACCGTCGGATCGAGCGGCGGCGGCGTCACCCCCGGCGCCGCGACCACCGGGTAGCCGCGCTGGTGCCAGACGTTGATGCCCTCGTCGAGCACGTACGCCTTCGGATAGCCGCGCTTCTTGAGCTCGTCGACGACGATCCCCGACAGGTGATGCGGACACGCGCAGTACGCGACGATGGTGGCGGACTTCGGGATCTCCGAGAGCCGCGCCATGTCGTGATACGGGATCGAGACCGCACCGCGTACGTGGACGCGCATCCAGTCCGACGACGGACGCGCGTCGATCACGATCAGCTTGCGGCGAGTGGCGAGTGCCTTGGCGACGTCGGCCGCGGCGACGAACCGACCGTCGCGCACGTGGGGAAACTCGGCGGGGCGGCCCTTGGGATTGATGAACAGCGGCTCCTTCCCGGTCGGCGGTGGTAGCTGCGGGAGGTTGGCGACGTTCGGTTGTTTCTCGTGTGCAACCGGTTGCGGCGTCCGGAACTGGCGCACGAAGGCGACGAGATCGTCGAGTTGCGCGGGCTTCATCACGCCGCCGAACGCGAGCATCTTCGTGCCCGGCCGTCCCTTGTCGATCGCGTAGCGAATGAAGTCGTCGGTCGCGATCTGCTGGAACTGGACGTTCGCGAGGTGGACTCCCTCGCCGCGCACGTGGGCGTCGCCATGACACTTCTTGCAGTACTCGCGATACAGCGGCTCGCCGCGCGCCGCGACGCCCTGCCCGGCTGCCGGCAGACGCTTGGCCTTCGGGCCTTTCGATCGGATGTAGCCGACGACCGAGGCGATCGTCGCGTCGTCGAGGGGGCCACCCACCGCCTTGCCGTACGCCGGCATCGCGGTGCCCGGGCGACCGGCGAAGATCGATCGCGAGAGGAACCGATCGCTCGCGCTCTCGAGGAACGTCGGGTTGATCAGCGACGGCGCGTGGTCCGCCACGTACCCGCGGAGATCGGTGCCGTGGCATGGCGCGCAGTACTTGGTGTACGCCGCCGGGCCCGACATCGCGACGGGCCTCACGACCGCCGCATCGACGGGCATCCTCGAGACCGGACCCGGTGGTGTGGGTGCCGGAGCTGGTGACGGAGTGGGTGGAGTGGGCGGCGTGTTCGAGCTACACGCCGCCACGACCATCGCGAGGATGATCGAACCAGCGATGCGGGCGAGCCGGGGCACGCCTCGCTATAGCACTACCGGTGATCGCGAACGACGGGTCCTCGGCGATGATCGCGCTCGTTGCGGCGGTGATCGCGCACCGTCGGGCCGCGATGCGCCTCCCAGTGACCCTTGACCCACACGTGACGCCGACCGCGGGTCTCCCAGCGGCCCTGCACCCAGGCGTGGTTCGCGCGTTCGCGCTCCCAGCGACCGTCGAGCCAGACCCAGCGGCTCCCGCGACGAGTCCAGTGACCGCGGATGTAGACAAACCCCGGACGTGTCTGCACGACGATGTGGCGCGGTGGTGGGGGAGCCTCGTCGACCTCGACCACGGCGACGGGAGCGACACGGACATGGCCACGCGTACGCACGACGCACCCCGTCGCGACACCAGCGAACAGCGTGACCACCAACAAGCTAGAGAGTTTCTTCATGGTTCCTCCGTCAGAGACGAATCAGCAAACGATAGACCAGGTGGTTCTCCTGGATATTCGACAGACTGGCGCCGGGGCGTGAACGTTAAGCCCTGTCACCCACACGCCACGGTTGTTATGGGATGTGCGGTTTCGGGCTTTTGGAGTCCCCCGACTCGGAGATACTATCGTCGAATGCGGGGCCTTGCGATGATCGCGCTGGTCCTCACCGGCTGTGGGGCTCAGGTCGGCGCGGATGCGACCTCTCCCGATGCGGCGGGTGACGCAACCGCTGCGGACGGCGATCCCGATGCCACGGTCATGCTCGGTCCGTGGGGCGCACCGCAGAAGGTCGGTGTCGCGAGCGATGCCGCGCTCAACGAAGACGACGGAACGCTCAGCTACTCGGGACTCGAGATGGTGTTCGCCGTCCAGAACGCAGCCGACAACAACCGCAAGGATCTGTTCTACACGTCGCGTCCCGATCTCCAGAGTCAGTTCGGAATCGCGACCAAGCTACCGTTCTCCGCCGACGGAACCTCCGAGGAGACGCCGCGATTCTCCGCCGACGACCTGAAGCTGTTCTTCGCCAAATCCACCACGGACAACGGCCTCGACATCAACGTCGTCACGCGATCCGCGCCGGGCAGCACGACGTGGAGCGCGCCGCAGCTGGTCACCGAGGTCAACAGCGTCAACACGGACAAGTGGTTCATGCCGTGCAGCAACGGCACCGACTACCTGATGATCACCAACGCCGATGTGGCCGAGGGCACCGTCGGTTCGGCGCCGGTCGTCGACGCCAACCTGAGCTCGGCGTCCGGCGAGACCGGCACGTTCCTGACCAAGGACTGCCTGACCGCGTACTTCGCCTCGTCGCGTCCCGACGGTGCGGCCAATCACATCTACCGCTCGACGCGTACGGCGATCGGACAGCCGTGGTCGACGCCTGCGATGGTCACCGACTTCGCGGGACTCGGGGGCAACCAGCAGGATCCGTTCATCTCGAACGACGACCGCATCTTCGTGTTCGTCAGCGACGTCGGCGGAACCAACGACGTCTATATCTCGACGCGCTGAAACCAAAGTGAGACCATGATCGCGTGCGCATCGTGGCGATCGTGGCGATCGCGGGATCCGCGTTGGGGCTCGCCGGGTGTTTCTCGAAGCCCGATCGTCCCGGCGGCGACGACACACCACCCGGCGATGCTCCACCGCCCGCCGATGGCTGGCTCGACGGCTACGGGTTTCGCAAGCGCGTCGACGTCATGCCGCCGACCTCGACACGCCTGACCGACTTTCCGATCGCGATCGCGACCAACGACGACGACATCGCCGCCCACGCACTCGGCTCCGACCTGGTGGCGACCGGCCCCGACGGCGTCACGCCGCTCGCCTCCGAGTTGGTGGCGCGCAACGGCAACCGGTTCGAGCTCTGGGTCGACCTCCCGGAGCTGACCGGTCCCGCGGCGATCTACCTCTACTACGGCGGTCCGGATCACGCGTCGGATCCCGCGACCTGGAGCTCGCTGTTCGCGGGGGTCTGGCACATGTCGTCGACGACGGGTGAGACCGACAGCACCGGCAACGGGAACGACCTCACGAGCACCGGCAACGCAGTTCCGACGCGGGTGCCCGGTGCGATTGGCACCGCGCGCCAGTTCGACGGGGTCGACGACATCCTCGACGCCGGCGATCCCGCATCGGGCGACCTCGACTTCGGCACCGGATCGTTCTCGTACTCGCTATGGGTCCGCCAGTCGGTCACGGTGGGGCTCTACGACACGCCGTTCTACAAGGGTGGGGCGTCGGCAGGCGAGCACGGTTACTGCTGGCTGCTCGGCAGCGAGGGTTGGTACGCCAAGCTCCACGACGGCCTGCACAAGGCGGATCCCGAGCTGGGTCCCGCGGCCACCTACAAGGACCAGTGGATCCATCTCACGGCCGTGGTCGATCGCACCGCGGGCTTGATCACCGCGTACGCCAACGACATCACGTTCACCGCGCCGCTGACCGACTTCACCGACCTGTCGAACACCAACCCGTTCCGGCTCGGCCGCGGCTCGCAGGACCCGTTCGCGGGCAACATCGACGAGGTGCGGATCTACCGGGACGTGCTCTCGCGCGAGTGGATCGAGACCGAGATCGCGAACGGCCATCCGGGCTTCGTGACCCTCGACGCCGAAGAGACCGCGCCGTAGCTCAGAACGGCAGCTTCGGCTTGTCGCCGGGGGTCTTGCCCCCGGAGGTCGGCCGGGGCTTCCGCGGATACTTGCGCACGGGTCGCGGGCGGACCCGCGTGTGCGCCGGCGTGACGCGCGCCGGTGTGGCGGGCGGTGCTCGCGTGTTGTCGGTGGTGTCGGTCTCGTCGGTGGTGTCGTCGGCGGCCGGTGCCGCGGAGCCGGTGTCCTCGGCCTCACCGCGTTGCGCGGCCATCGGTTCGGTCGCCGCCGAACCGGTCGGTGCCGTCGCGGGCGAGGTCTCGGCGGGCCGCGCCGCTCCGTCGTCGGAGCTGCCGCGCGAGCTCCACGCGATCGCGAACACCGCGAGCGCGATCACCGCCGCCGCGAGGCCGATCACGAGGCCGCGCCGCGATCGTTTGGTCGGCGCGATCTCGGTCTCTTCTGGTTCGAACGTCGCCATCCGCATCGACGCCTGAAACGCGTGCTCGAGGTTCGGCGACGACTGGTACGAGTGCACCCCGTCGCGCATCGCCGCCTCCTCGAGCGCGTCGCGGGTCGCGCCGGCGGTCTGATATCGGTCGTCGGGGTTCTTCGACAGCAGCTTGTCGATCACGCGTCCGATCGAGGGAGGCACGTTGGCGAGCGGGGTCGGGCGTGTCCCGCTCGCGTGGGCGGCGACCACTTCCTTCGGCGTGTCGCCGGAGAACGGCAGGGTTCCCGACGCCAGCAGATAGAGCACGCAGCCCAGCGAGTACAGGTCCGAGCGTGCATCTCCAGCGGCGCCGGACGCGCGCTCGGGAGGCAGAAAGGCGGGCGTGCCGAGGAGCGTCTCCTCGCGCGTCGTATCCTGGCGCCGCACCTCGAGCGTCTTGGCGAGTCCGAAATCGAGCACCTTGACGAAGTCGCGGCGTGCCTCGTCGACCATGATGTTCGCCGGCTTGAGGTCGCGGTGGACGATCTGCTGCGCGTGCGCCATCTCGAGCGCGTCGCACACCTGCATCCCGATCCGCACGACGCGCGTCGGCGACAGCGAGGTCTCCTCCTTGAGGATCTCGTCGAGCGGGCGTCCCGGCACCAGCTCCATCACCAGGTAGAACACGCCGTCCTCGGTCTGCCCGAAGTCGAGCACCGCGACGGCGTTGGGGTGGTTCAGCTTGCTGGTCAGCTTGGCTTCGCGCAGGAACCGCATGATGGTCTGCGGGTTCGAGACCAGGTTGACGTGGACGACCTTGACCGCGACCTCGCGATCGACCGAGTGCTGGTGCGCGCGGTACACCGCACCCATGCCGCCTTCGCCGAGCTTCTCGACCACGGTGAACCGGCCGTCGAGCTCGCGCCCGATGATCGGATCCGGTGCGAGCGACAGCTTGACCAGGCGCGCGCCGTCGTTCGGGCACAGGCGGCCCTCGGAGAACGTCTCTTCGCAGCTCGGACAGTAGAGCTCGCCGAACTGCTCGTGCTCTACGACGACGGTCACCGCATCCACTCCACGGAGACGAACGCGCCGTCGCCCGACACCGAGAGCGCGGCGTGCGGCGCGGACTCGTGGTGACGGAACACGGTGCGATCGAGGATCACGCCCGTGATGAGTGTCGCGGCGCCGATGCCGTAGAGCGCGATCGTCGTCGTGCGGCGCGAATCGAACGTGCCCTCGAGCTGGTCGTACTGGGTGGCGTTGTTGGCATCGCTCGCCGCGGCGAGGTCGTCGCGCGCCGGCTTGAACGCGAGCAGGTGAAACGCCACGCCGCCGACGAGGATCGCCGCACCAGCGCCCATCACGGCCAGCGGGATCTTCGACCGCGACGCACCGGGCGGCGTTTCGGGCTGCGCGGGCATCGGCGTGGAATTCGGCGTGGCACCGGGCTCCGAGGTCGTCGGTGCCGACGGTGGACCGAACGTGAACACGACCTCGCGCGGCGTCTGATCGCGAACCTCGATCGTCTGGCTCTGGGTCTTGGCGTCGTCGCCGCCGAGCGTGGCGGTGATCGAGTAGCTCCCCGATGGGAGGTGGATCGTCCGCGGGGCGAACGTCTCGTCGGCCGGAAAGCTCGACACCGAGATCTTCGCCGTCGCGGCGAGGGCGGTCGGTTCGATGCGAACGTGCACCGCCGACACCTTCGCGGACGCGAGGCGTTCGTTCATCTGCTTTTCCGCGAGCGCCGCCCAGTCGGGCACCGGGTCACTGGCGGTCGCGCGCTGATGACAGCGAGTCATGAAGATCTCGGCCTGGGGCCACAGCTCGCGGCGGATGTACGCGAGGGCGATCAGACACGCGTGCTTCGCACGTTGCTCTAGTTTGTCCGCCGCCTTGAAGCTCTCGATCGCCTCGGTCAGCCGGCCTTCCTTGGCGAGCTGTTCTCCCGCCGCGACCCGTTCGGCGGCGGTGTCCGCCTGCACGGTCGAAGCGGTCATCGAGAGGGTGAGCCATGCCGCGGCGATGGTCCCGATCACGCGCACGGTGCAATGTTAACAGGGTGACGAGTCCAGAACAGGGTGTCCGGATGTGGGTGTAGGTCTCCTCGTGCGTTTTGTGCCGAGGTCTTGCGCTAGGATATCGGTCGTGCGCGTGCTCCCCGCGACCCTGGTTTTTCTGGCGTTCTCCAGCGCATGCACGCGCGACCCCGTCGAGGCGGTGTGTCCCGCGATCCCGGAGGGCGCGCTGGTGATCACCGAGATCCGTGGACCGCAGAGCCCGGCGGATAACGACGGCCCGTGGGTCGAGCTCTACAACGCCAGCGCATCCACGATCGACCTCGCGGGGATCGAGGTCCGGTTCCGTCACAAGGACGGCAGCGGAGAAATCCCGATCCTGGTCCGCCGCACTCAGACCGTCGCCGCCGGGGAGTACGTCGTGCTCGGCCTGTTCCTCGACGACGATCCCAACAAACCCACGTTCGTCGACTACGGCTTCGCCGACGACTTCGCCGCCAGTGGTACTAGCAGCTGGCTCTCCGCGGCGGCGATCCAGGTCGACAGCTGCGGCGAGCGCATCGATGCCATGCAGTACGACGTGCTACCCAAGACCGGAACCTACTCGCTCGGCGTCATGCCTCCGAACGATACCGATAACGACCTCTCAGCTTCGTGGTGCACCGACTCGACGCCCGCCGGCACCCCACGCGCGGCCAACAACGCATGCCCACCACCCACGTGATCCCCCGTTCGTTTGCCCGTCGCTGGGCGCCCGTCGCGATCGCGCTCGCCGCGACCGTGGCGTCCGGATGCACCCCCGTCGGCGGCAAGCGGTACTCGCGCCAGCAGGCCGAGAAGTCGCTCGCCAAGCTCGACAAACCCGGAGTCATCGTCGGCGAGTTCCGGGTCTCGAAGATCGTCGACGGCGACACGATCTGGGTCGACGGCATCGATGCCTCGCTGCGCCTTCTCGGCATCGACACCGAGGAGACGTTCAAGCACGAGGACGATTGTCGCGACGTCGAGGCCGACTGGAACGCCTACCTCGCGAACCGGCGCGGCACCCGGCTGCGCCCCGCCAAGCTGGCGACGCCGCTCGGCGAGCAGGCCAAGGAGTACGCGAAGAAGTTCTTCGCCGGCATCGATCACGTCCGCATCGAACGCGACGACCCCGCCGAGATCCGCGACGCCTACGATCGCTACCTCGCCTACGTGGTCGCCCAGAAGAACGGCAAGTGGGTGGTCTACAACGTCGAGTGCGTGCGTGCCGGGATGGCGCCGTACTTCACGAAGTACGGGTTCTCGCGGCGCTACCACAAGGAATTCCTCGAGGCCGAGAAGGAAGCCAAGGCCGCCAAGATCGGGATCTGGGAGCCCGGCGCGATGCACGACCCCGACTACCCCGAGCGCGAGGAGTGGTGGAACGCGCGTGGCAACTTCGTCCAGAAGTTCCGCGACGCGGGCAAGGGGAAAGACAACTACATCGACATCTCGCACTGGAACGCCCTGCAGCGAATCGAGGACCACGTCGGCAAGGAGGTCCACATCCTCGGGGTCGTCGACAAGGTCGTGCGCAACACCCGCGGACCGGCGCGCGTGACGCTGTCGCGCTCCCGCAAGCACGGGGGTGGGTTCCCCCTGATCTTCTTCGATCGCGACATCCTCGGGACCTCGGGGCTGACGGAGTGGCGCGGCGAATACGTGGTCGCGACCGGGATCCCGACCTTCTACACGAACAAGCACACGGGGCGTAAACAGCTCCAGCTCCAGATCGATCGCGCGAGCCAGATCGAGCTGTCGCCCGTGCCCAAGCTCACGCCCCCCTCGATTCCGACCACGACCGCGGCAGGTACGCCGGAGGCGCCCACGCCACCGGCCCACGCGCCGTGACTCAGGCCACGCTGCGTTTTTTTCACGCGGATGTCGCGGTCGTACTGCCACACGCCCGACGGGCATGCGATCGTCGAGGTATGAGGCTCGCGTCGACTGGGCTAGTTGCGTCCTGTGTCCTCGCCGCGTGCGGACCGTCCAGCAATGGCGGCGGCGCGTGCAAGACCGATATCGGGGTCGGAGACCTCGTGATCACCGAGGTGTTCGCCGACTTCAAGGCACCCACGGGTGGCTCGGGAGCCGACGAGGGCAAGGAGTGGTTCGAGATCTACAACGCGTCCGACGCGCCGATCGATCTCCAGGGGCTGCGCATCGACCACAGCCGCCCCGACGGCAGCAAGCTCAAGTCGCACACGATGGAGACGTTCACGCTGGCGCCCGGCGCCTACGTCACGCTCGGCAACTCGGCGCCCGACCTGCTGCCGCCGTATGTCGACTACGGCTACAGCGCCGACCTCGGCGACATGTTCAACACCGACGGCGGCAAGATCGCCCTCAACTGCGGTGATACGGAGATCGACTCGGCAAACTACGACAGCGTCAAGGAGGGTCACTCGCGCGAGCTGACCTCGGCGACGTTCCCCGACTACACCCTCAACGACGACCTCAACAACTGGTGTCAGGGGAACGACACCGAGTTCGAGGACTCGAACTTCGGCACGCCCGGCTCCGACAACGACTGCACGCCGGTGATCGCGGGCGTGTGCAACGACAACGGCACGATGCGCGACGTGGTCGCGCCGATGCCGGGCCAGCTCGTGATCAGCGAGGTGATGCCGAGTCCCAACGCCGTCAGCGATACCGTCGGCGAGTGGTTCGAGGTCACGGCGCTCGCCGACGTCGATCTCAACGGGCTCGCGCCCGATCGTGCGGGTGACTCGTCGGCGCCACAGGCGCTCGACAATCCGGACTGCGTCCATCTCGCCACCGGCGAACGCGCGATCTTCGCCAAGAGCGCCGACATGACGATGAATGGCGGCCTCCCGACGCCGGTCGTCGGGACGTTCGGCTTCGCACTGGTCGGCGGCTCGATGGCGAGTCCCGGCGACGTCCAGATCCTGTCGGGTGGCACGGTGATCGACGCCGTGACCTGGACGTCGAGCACCAACGGTGCTTCGTTGACGCTCGATCCGACGAAGATCGACGCCAACATCAACGACGACGAGACCAACTTCTGCGCCGCGACGTCGGCCTACGGGGACGGTGACCTCGGCACGCCGCTCGCCGCGAACGATGCGTGCCCGGTCGTGGTGCCCGCCGGGATGTGCGACGACGGAGTCACCATCAGGCCGATCGTCACGCCGGCCGCCGGAGATCTCGTGATCAGCGAGGTCCACATGCACCCGACACCGACCCAGTCGCAGCGCGAGTGGTACGAGATCACCAACATCAGCGGCGCCGCGTTCGACCTCAACGGACTCGGCCTCGATCGCGACGCCGACAACTCCAAGCCCAACGTGATCACCTCGTCGACCTGCAAGTCGGTGCCGGCCGGCAAGCAGGCGCTGTTCGCGCGCAACGCCGACTCCGCCACCAACGGCATGCTGCCGGCGGTCGACGCCACGTTCGGGTTCAGCCTGGTCGACTCCAACAGCAACTGCCGCATCCTCGACTGCACCGTGGCAGGGAGCTGCGATACCTCGACGCCGACGGGCGCGGTGCTCGACAGCGTGGCGTGGACGACCAAGTACGGCGACGACACGTCGTCGGGCACGGCCGGCGCCTCGAGCCAGCTCAAGGTGCTCGCGACCGGCTCGACGTTCCCGACCGGCTGGTGTCTGTCGGCGAACGCGTACGGCGACGGTGCCGACAAGGGCACACCGAAGGCGGACAACGATTGTCCATGACTTCGCGAGCGAGCCGTCCACGTCATCGCCTCGAAGCTTCACGAGCATCGGAGCGCCGAACCGTGGAGCGGCTCGCGGAAGCGAAGTCGTGGACGATCGTCCGAGCCCTCGCGCTCGGGGTCGGGATCCTCGCCGGATGCGGCGGCGGATCTGACTGCGGCCCCGGCGAGGGCGTGGTCGATCGCGTGATCGACGGCGACACGATCGTCCTCGCGTCGGGCGTCAAGATTCGCTACCTGATGGTCAACGCGCCCGAGACCACCAACGGTCACGACGACTGCTACGGCCAGAATGCCACCCAGTTCAACTCCGACCTCGTGCTGGGCAAGACCGTGCAGCTCGACTACGATGTCGAGTGCGAGGACCGGTTCGGCCGCACGCTCGCCTACGTCACGGTCGACGGCCAGGAGGTCAACTCGCTGCTCGTCGAGCGCGGGTTCGCGTGCGTGCTCCACATCCCGCCCAACGGCGACGACCGCGCCGACGAGTTCAAGGCCCTCGAGGACGCGGCGAAGGCAGCCAACCGCGGCCTGTGGGGTCAGTGCGACCCCATCCCCTGCAACTAGGGGTCAGACACAAGTTGCACAAGTTGTGTGCTGCAGATCCGCGGGATCTATCGGTCTGTCCCCTACAAACTTGTGGAACTTGTGTCTGACCCCTATTCCTTGACGTGGACGACGAGGACGGAGCACGGCGCGTGACGCACGGTGCTCTCGGCGACGCTGCCCAGCAGCAGGCGGCGCACGCCCCGGAGGCCGTGAGCGCCGATCGAGATCAGGTCGTTGCCGTCGCGCTCGGCCGCGTGGGTCACGACCTGCGCGGCCGGCCCCTGGACCAGCTCGACCTGGATGCCGGGATGGGAGACGGTCAGCTTGTCGGCCAGGTCGCGCGCGTTGGAGATCACGGCGTCGCGCACGGTCGACCACGGGAATCTCGCCTGGCCGAGCAGGGTCGCGCCCCACGATCCCGACGGAAGCTGCCACGCGTGGATGACCTGGAGCGGCGCGTTCGGCTCGCATAGCCGTGCCGCGTGATCGATCGAGCGATCGGCGACCGCGGAGAAGTCGGTGGCGATCAACGGGCGCTTGAACGGCGCCGGCTGGCCGCCGCGTACGACCAGCACGTCGCACCGCGCGTGGCGGATCACCGAGGCGGCCACGCTTCCGAGCAGGAACCGCGACAGGCCGGTGCGGCCGTGGGTACCGACGACGATCAGGTCGGCGCCGTACTCGTCCGCGACCTGCGCGAGGATCTCGTCGGCCGGGCCGGCCCGGATCACGCTCTCGACGGTGACCCCGCGCTCGCGCACCTGCCCCAGCGTGGTGTCGAGCACGCGGGTCTCCTCGGCGCGTACCGCTGCATTCATCTGCTCGAGCTCGGAGACCATCACGTTCTGGGTCGCCAGGTTGGTCGACACGGTCTCGTCGCCCTGGGCGTGGACGAGCAGGAGCTTGGCCTGGTGCTGCGCGGCGATCGCCGCAGCACGATCGACCGCCTGGTCGCTCTGTTCGGACAGGTCGTATCCGACGACGATCGTGGCCAACGCCGGCATCGAGGTAACGCTACTACAGACGCGCCTCGTACGTCAGCCAGACCTGGAGCTCCGGGTTCGGGATCCGGTCCTGCGTGCTCGCACGGTCGTCGAGCCAGAATTTGTTGTCGACGCGCAGGCGGAACGTGTCTTTTTCGCGCAATTTCATCGCGGCCTCGACCACCGTCGACAGCGAGGTCTCGAGCTTGTCGGGGTTGCCGAACGCCTCGTCGAGGTAGCGCGCGCGGCCTCGCAGCCGGAACCGCTCGGTCGGTGTCCAGTTGACGACCAACCAGCCGGCGACATCGTGGCGGAACGCGGTATCCGAGATCGTCGGATCGTCGAGCAGCTGATGCTCGAGCATCGCGGTCGCGGCGAGCTCGCGACTGGCCTTGTAGGTGATCCGCCCGATCGTGGTCAGCTGGCGGCCGCCACACGGGATCGGCTCGCCGTTCTCGTTCTCCGCGACCGAGACCTCGAAGCACTGGCCGTGACCGCCCGCCTTGAGGTCCTTGTCCTGGTAGCGCAGCCAGAGCCCGAGCCGCAGCTCGTTGGTGGTCTGCACGTCGCCGCGCACGTAGCTATCGAGCTTGGGCTGGATGCGGCCGAGTCGTGTCGGGTCGGTCTGCGACGGCGGCTCCCACAGATCGACGAGCGCGCGCAACGTGTAGAGCTTGTCGGTCTTGTAGTAGCGAACCCGCACGCCGAGCTCGTCGCGCGCGCGCTGGCCGTCGAACTCGTCGGGTTCCGAGATCGGGCGCCCGAACGGGTTGAGGAAGTCCTGGCTGTAGTAGCGGAAGACGGTCTCGAGCTCTTCCTTCTTCTTGGTCGCGGTCGCGCGCAGGATCGCTGCCGGCCCGCCGGTCGACAGGTTCGCATCCGGGTTGATGTCGGCGAGCGCGTCACCGCGATACGACACCGCCGCCTCGCCGAACAGATCGAACCAGTCGCGGCCGAACGCGAAGTTCGCACCCGCCGCGCCGAACCGGTGACCGGTCGGGATCCGCGACCACTCCTGGGTGTCGAGCTCGATGCCGTCGACGAGGTTGGTCTCGGTGGCGGCGTATGCCGTGAGCCCGACCGAGTTGCGACGGTCGGCGAAGTACCCGACGTTGACGCCGCCGAGCCGCTCCTGGAACACGTCGGGCAGGGTGACGAACGAGAACCGCGATGTCGACTGCAGGAGGTTGCCGTCGGGGCGCACGAACACGGTCGGCGCCGAACACGCCGGGTTGGCATCGTCGGACGGGTCCTCGCACTTGCCCGCCGAACGATCCGCGAGCTCGTACTGGTAGACGTAGCGGTTGCGCGCCGACGCCCACACGTAGCCCTGAAGCCAGCCCGTTCCGGCCGCGACCTTCTTGAACCCGGCGGCACCGCCGAACAGACCATCCCGCCAGTTCCAGTCCGGCGTGACGTAGAGGTCGGCGTCGGGGTTGATGTCGGGGGAGCACGGCGAGGTCGTCAGCTCGCCGGCCGACTGCCGGCACGAGTGCACGAGGTCGGCCGAGTAGAACAGGTCGTCGTCGAAGTACAGGCCGTTCGGCGTGTAGCGGCCGGTGTTGTCGAACACCAGGCGCTGCGCGAACCCGATCTTGTAGGTGCCCGCGATCGCGGCGGCCTCCTCGTCCTCGTACTTGACGAACGCCTTCGGGACGACCACGCGATAGCCCTGCGGATCGGCGATCAGTGCGTCGCGGTTGGGGTCGTAGCGAGGGGCGCCGACGTCGAGCCGCGTGAACACCGCGGACGCGCCGACCTGGAGGTGCTTGAACGCCTTGATCCGTACGCGCAGCGCCCACGGCGGGGCGATGTTGTCCTTGCTCGAGAACCGGGTCGCGAGCCGGACGAAGCCGGCGAGGTTGTAGCGGTCGCGGCCGGTGTCGAGCTCGATGAACGCGGCGATCGCGTACAGCTTGTCCTCGGACAGCGCGCCGGCACGCACCAGCTCGGCCGGGTCGCGGATCCGTTCCTTCTCGCGGTAGGCGAGGATCGCGTCGACGTCGTCGTACGTCAGGTTGGGCAGCGTGTAGAGCTCCGCGCGATCCGCGGTGTTGAGATCGATGCCGGCACCGAGGAGCTGAACCAGCTCGTCGTAGGTGTCCTGCGTGATGTCACCGGCGACGAGCAGGTCGTCGAGATCCTGCTGGCTGCTGACATCGATGAACGACTCGTACGGCGTCGCGCGGGCAGACCCCGCCGCGGCGAGCACCGAGATCGCAGCCACGATTCCACCGGCGAGCGTGCGCACCGATGCCGACGTTAACACGTCAGCTGATCGGCTCGCGACTCACGGGTCGATCGCCGTGCCGCCCAGCGCCGCACCTGGAGCGCAGGTGTTCTCGGGCGCCCGCGCATAGAAGTCACGGCGGAACGTCTCGATCGCCATCGGGTCGACACACGATGCGGTGTAGGTCACGCCCCACGCGACGGCGGCGAACTCGACCCCCTCCGGGAGTAGTGGGTCGTAGACGACGAGCGCCCGGTTGCGGATCGGGGCCTCGCACAGATCGTCGTCGGGAAACGCGCGCACCGCATCGGTGAGCTGGGTCACGGCATCCGGGCACGTGGCCGCCGTCGCAGCGATGGAGCAGCACGATCGCGCCGTGCTCGGCATCGTGGACCCAGAACCCGCGGTCGAGCGACGGGTACTCGCGGTCGTACGCCGCCCAGATCGGAAAGTGCTCTCCACTCGCGGGCGGGTTGGTCGACCACTCGATCTGGGAGCCCTGCGGGACGTGGTTCCCGGGATCCGTGTCGAGGATGTCGACCACGCCACAGGTGCCGAGGTCGTAGTGGAGGTCGCGTGGCCCGACCGATTCGCCGCACGCGCACAGAGGCAGCAGGCACGCGGCGACCAGGAGCTTCACCCGACGAGCTTAGCGCGTCACGGTGCCGACGCCCCACGCCATCGCCAGCGGCCATACCGGAGCCACCCCCACAGGCGACGAAGCACACCGGGGTCCGTGATCGGGATCTCGAACAGGGTCGACGACGAGGCCGCCCGCTCCTCGGCGAGGGCGCGCGCCTCGGCCGCCTGCTCGTCGCGTTCGAGGAGGGCGATGTCATCGAGGGCCTCGAGCATCGCCTCGGCACTGGCGAACCGCGCGGACGGATCCTTGGACAGGGCCCTTGCGACGAACGCCTCGAGCGGCCGCGACAGCTCGGGACGGATCGCGCGCAGCGGCGCTGCCGGTTGCGATCGCGCCGCCAGCAGGATCTCGCCGATCGAGTCGCCGACGAACGGGCGCCGCCCGGCGAGCATCTCGTACAGCATCGCGCCGAGCGCGTAGAGGTCGCCGCGCGCGTCGGACGGGCCGCCTTCGAGGCGCTCGGGTGCGAGGTAGCTCGGCGAGCCGATGCACGCACCCCGCGCGGTTAGCGAGGCCTCGTCGTTGACGAACGCGAGCCCGAAATCGATCAACACGGCGCGCTGCGGGCGAAACCCGCGCGAGATGCCGCTCCGACCGCCGGTGATCATCACGTTGCCCGGCTTGAGATCGCGGTGGAGGATGCCGTGCGCGTGGGCGTGGACCAGCGCACCGAGCAACTGGCGGGTGAACCTGAGCGCGAGCGGCTCGGGTAGCTGCGGCGTGTCGGCGAGCACGTCGGACAGCGTCGAGCCGTCGAGTAGCTGCATCGCGATGAACCGGTGGCGCTTGGTCCGCCCGTAATCGAGGACGCGCACGATGCTCGGGTGATCGAGCCGGGCGATCGCGCGGGCCTCGCGATCGAACCGCGCCTCCCCGTCGTCGAGAACGCCGGGCTCGAGCTCGAGGGGCGTGCCCGCGACCTTGAGGGCGATCTCCTTCTCGAGGGTGATGTGGCGGGCGCGATAGACGTTTCCCATCGCACCTGCACCGAGCCGCCCGAGGATCTCGTAGCGGCCTGCGAACGTCGTTCCCGCGGACAAAGCCATGGGACGTTCCACAGCAAGCGGAATGCCGGCGATTACCAGCTGAAATCGCGTGCGTCACGCACGCGGCGGACTGCGAACCTCGCAGACTCACCTGCGGATCATGCAGGCGAGGAGCTCGGACTAGGGACCCTCGAGGGTCAGCGCCGTGATCTTGTTCTCTTCCTTCTGCGCGTCGTCGGCACCGGGCAGCGCTTCGTGCTGCTCGGTGATGTTCGGCCAGGTCGACATCGTCGGGACCTGCGCCTGGAGGTGCTCGGGCCAGCTGCTGGTGTCGACCTCGGAGGCCTGCTTGGCGCCGGTCACGAGCGCGTTGATGTCCTTGTAGACGTCCCACTTCGAGGGCAACTCGGACTCCTCGAAGATCGCCGTGGTCGGGCACTCGGGCTCGCACGCACCGCAGTCGATGCATTCGTCGGGGTGGATCGCGATCGAGTTCTTGCCTTCATAGAAGCAGTCGACCGGACAGACCGCCACGCAGTCCGTGTACTTGCACTTCACGCACGGGTCAGCAACCACGTATGCCATGCCCGGATCTAGCCACAACCGCCGTGTTCTCGCGAGGGTCCGACGCAGGAATTCCGGTACAGTGCGCAGCCATGAAGTGGCTGCTCGTCGCTTTCCTGATCGTCGGTTGCGACAACGAACCGGCGTCGACCACCGCTCAGCCGGCGGCCAAGCCGGCGGGATCGGGCGCGGTCTCGGCGACGGACTCGGGATCTGCAGCGGCACCGACCACGCAGGCCGAGGGCGACTACCGCGCGGACATCGAGGCGCTGTGCGACGTGATCGCGCGCTCGAACAGTAGCGATCTCCAGGGGGCCAATCGCCGGTACCAGGTCGCCGTGTGGCTCGGCGCCAACCTCCACACCGACGAGGCCCGCGCGTTCCTCGCCAAGATCCAGCCGCTCCAGGGCGCGGCCAAGGCCGACGCGCTCGACGACGAGGCCCGGAAGGTCGGGCTCTCGAATTGCACGCTCGCCGGCGAGTGGCGCGCGCCGCATCTCTGACCCGTGGCGCACGGCTCGCTACCTAGATATCGGCGCTGTCGACCTCGGCCGACGCGGGCTCGAGGTGAAACACCCGCTCGATCACGCCGTGCACCGCGTAGATCACCGGCGTCACGATGATCGCCGCGGCCAGCTTGACGACGTACGACCCGAACACGAACGCGATGTATTGATCGAACGTGATCTTCGGGCCCCACACGAGGGCATTGATCACGACGGTGTCCATCAGCTGTGACACCGCCGTCGAGCCGGTCGAGCGGAGCCACAGCATCCGGTTGCCGGTCATCTTCTTGAGCACGAAGAACACGGCGATGTCGATCATGTTCCCGATCAGGAACGCGAACATCGACGAGATCTGGATCCACATCGCCTGCGAGAACACGACGTCGAAGTCGTGCGGGCGAACGCCGGTCCAGTCGTCGGCGGTGGTCATCGTCGCCCACGGAAGCAGGTTGGCGAGCGCGATGATCATCAGCGTCATGCCGACCATGCAGAACGCGAGCAACGTGACCTGGCGGGCGACCTTGCGGCCGTAGAACTCGTTGATGATGTCGGTGAGGATGAACGTGACCGGAAACGCGAGCTGCCCGGCAGAGAACGGCCACTCGTGCCCGAAGAGCGTCACCGAGGTGACCTTGCCGCCGACCAGATCGCCGACCACCAGGCACACCATGAAGATCGCGACCAGCGTGACGAACAGGCCGAGTCGCGCGTCGAGTTTCACGCGCCGACTGTAGCCGGGTCCGTCGCGGTCGGGGCGTCCCGCTACGTCGATGCGTCGCGATCGAGCACTTCCTGGATCGCGCCTTCGAGCTCGAGCACGTCGAACGGTTTTTCGACCAGGCGATGCTCGGTCGCACCCAGGAACTCGGTGATGCGGCTGGTGAACGCTCCACCGGTCATGAAGATCACGTTCTCCGCCTGCGTCGGGTTCTCGGTCGACAGCCGATCGAAGAACTCGGGACCATCGCACTCCGGCATCATCACGTCGCACAGGATCGCGTCGAACTCCTCGCCGTTCTCGATCAGCGCGAGTCCGGCCTCCGCGGTCTCGACGATCACGAGGTCGTGCGCGCGCAGGCACCGCTTGATCGCGCGTCGAATCGCATCGTCGTCGTCGATCACGAGCAACCGCCCGCGGCGGTGATCGAGGGGCCGGGCCAGGTTCGGCGTGCCGAGCGGCCGCGCGCTCGGCAACTCGATCCGGAACGTGGTGCCGGAGGTGTTCGACGACTCGAGCTCGATGCTGCCGTTCGCGGCGGTCACGAGTTGGTGACACACCCAGAGCCCGAGTCCGGCGCCGGTGCCGACCGGCTTGGTGGTGAAGAACGGCTCGAAGATGTGGGCGCGTTCATCGGGCGCGATGCCGGTGCCGGTATCGGACACCCGGATGCGAACGCGCGACCGGCTGGCACATGGACGCGCCTCGATCCGCAGCTCGTGACCGCCACCGGCGGGCATCGCGTGAGCGGCGTTGGTGAGCAGGTTGAGCAGGATCTGACCGAGTCGACTCTCGGAGATCGCGACGGAGGCCGTGTCCGCGAGGTCGAGGTCGATGCGTGCGCGACCCTGGAGCTGGTTCGAGACCATCTGCAGCGTCGACTTCACGACCCGCGGCACGTCCGCCGTCGGGTGGTCGCTCTTGGACTCGATGAGACCGCGCAGGTTGCGCACGATCTCTGCCACGCGATCCGCCGCCAGCCGTGCGTCCTGTAGCGCCTCGCGGATCGTCGGTGGGGCATCGACGAGTTGTTCGAGCGTGACGTCGAGGTTGGCGATGATCGCGGCGAGCGGGTTGTTGATCTCGTGGCCGATGCCCGCGGCGAGCGTCCCGACCACGGCCATCCGGCCGGCGGCGGCCGCGCTCGCCTCGACGCGCTTGCGATGCTCGAGCTGCGTCGCGAGCGACGCGTTCGCGGTGGTGAGATCGGCGGTGCGCTCCGCGACCTGACCCTCGAGATCGGTCATCAGCTCGCGCAGTGCGGCAGCCTTCGCGCGGTTGTCGGCGAGGAGCGCGCGATGTCGGCGCACCGAATCGCTCGCCCAGCCCGCGGCGGCACCGAGTCCGATCGCGACCGCGATTCGCGGGATCTGGGGAAGCCGGAATCCGTCGTGGTTGCCGATCGTCTGCATCAGGAAGATGTTGATCGCGACGGCGATCACTCCCCCGAGGGTGCCGACGCGAAGTCCGTACAGCGTACCCGCCGCCACGATCGGGATCGTCGTCAGCGCCATGACGCCATCTCCGATCCGCGGCTGCAGCAGCACGAACGCAACGATGTAGCCCGCCCCCAACAGCCCCACGACGAAGATCCCGCGCACGCATCGTCATTGTACGTGGCCGCGGGCCCGGCGAACAATGTACGGTTTTCACGGTACGTCCGCGTCTGGACGGGGAGTCAGGGACATGGACGGGTCGTCGAGAAGCGAATCGCCTCGTTGTCCGGGGTCCGGCCGGGCACGTCCGAGATCCGGCCAGTCCGGACACGCCACCGTGCCGATCCAGGCGGTTACGGCGGCACGAGCCTTGATGACGGTCGGCGCGGAGGTTCCAGACATGTCCCAGGACAACAAGAACAAGTCGATCGGCGAGGCGATCCGCGCCATTCACAAGCAGTTCGGCTCGGGCGCGATCATGCGACTCGACGGCAGTGCCGTCACCCCCGTCGAGGTGATCCCCACGGGATCGATCGCGCTCGACGTCGCGCTCGGGTGCGGTGGCTTACCACGCGGTCGCATCGTCGAGATCTACGGGCCGGAGTCGTCCGGCAAGACCACGCTCACCTTGCACGCGATCGCCGAGGCCCAGCGCGCCGGCGGCGTGTGCGCGTTCCTCGATGCCGAGCACGCGCTCGACACCGACTACGCGCGACGTCTCGGCGTCGATCTCGAGGACCTCTTGGTCTCGCAGCCGGACTGCGGCGAGCAGGCCCTCGAGATCTGCGACACCCTCGTCCGCACCGGGGCGATCGATCTGATCGTCGTCGACTCGGTCGCCGCGCTCACCCCGCGCGCGGAGATCGAGGGCGACATGGGCGACTCCCACATGGGGCTGCAGGCGCGGCTCATGAGTCAGGCGCTGCGCAAGCTGACCGCGGTGATCTCGCGGACCAAGACCATCGTGGTGTTCATCAACCAGCTGCGTCAGAAGATCGGCGTCATCTACGGGAACCCGGAGACCACGACCGGGGGTAACGCGCTCAAGTTCTACTGCTCGGTCCGGCTCGACATCCGGCGCCGCAAGGCGATCAAGCGCGGAGACGAGACGATCGGGAGCGAGTGCAAGGTCAAGGTCGTCAAGAACAAGCTCGCGCCACCGTTCCGCGAGGCCGAGTTCGAGATCCTGTACGGCACGGGCGTCAACAAGCTCGGCGAGCTGGTCGACACCGCCGAGAGGCTCGGGTTGGTCGCCAAGTCGGGCACCTGGTACTCGATGGGCGGCGAACGGATCGGGCAGGGCCGCGAGCGCATGCTCGCCCACCTCGACGAGCATCCCGCCGTCGCCCAGCAGCTCCGGACCGCGCTGGTCCAGCAGGCGCGGCAGATCTCGAGCGGCGCCAAGCCCGGCGCCAACGGAGCGGCGTCGTGAAGGTCGAGGTCACCGCCAGCCCGTTCGATCGCGCGATCGCGCGGATGTTCGAGCACGCGACCGAGCACGGGATCGGTGGGCCCGCCGCGCGCTCGCCCGTACCGCCACCACCGCTCGCCGTCTCGCATCGTCGGCGCGAGCGTGCGGGCCCCAAAGAGGGCTCGCCCGCCGATCGGCCCTCCGACTCGGGGCTGTCCGGTGGCAGCGGCGTGCCCCCGTTCCCGCCGCCGGCGAGCTCGTCGCTGTCACCGATCGAGCGCGTGATCGAGGCGCTGGTCTACGAGCACCTGGCCGATCTCGTCGATCTGCCGCGCCTCAACGAGATCGAGCGATTGGTCGCGATGCGCCTCGTCGAGCTGGCCGGCGCCGGTGCGTTGCCCGGAGTCGAGACCGCCGACCTCGCGGATCGTGCGACCGCGATCGTGGATCACGCCTGGCACAACCTGATCGACGACCCGCGCCGGTTCGCGGCGGTGTTCGACGCGTCGGATGACGACGACTGCGAGCTGTGCCGGGCGTTCGATCGCGCCGAGCGCGACAAGCGTGCCGGCCGGGAGCGTGCTGGTCGGGAGCGTGCTGGTCGGGAGCGTGCTGGTCGGGAGCGTGAATGATGGCCGATCGATGTCTCCATCGAGCTATCCTGCGGCTCGGATGCCAGGTTCGCCACACGGCGTGTGCACGATGACCGACGATCGAATCGACCGACTCGAGGCATCTCTCGAGCGGCTCGCGACCAAGATCGACGAGGGCTTCGCTCGGATCGACGTCCGGTTCGAACAGGTCGACGCCCGGTTCGAACGGCTCGAAACCACGGTTCGCGACAACCACCGCGAGATGCTGGTGAGAGTCGAGGACCTTCGCCGCGGGCAACAGGTCCTGGCCGAGGCCCAGGACGCCGCGCGTGAACGAGGCGATCACCACGACGTTCGTATCGAAGGCATCGCCACACGTGTCGAGAGACTCGAGCTTCGCGACGATCTGATGGAGACGCGGGTCGCCCGGCTCGAGTCGGCGTCGAGCCGACCGCGAGCCCGGCGCGGGCGCGGCAAGCCGCGGTCGTAACGACGACGAGCAATGCGTGCCGGCAATCCTTGCCTACCTGGCAAGGGTTGCCGGCACGCTTGGAGCGACGAGCCGCTAGAGTCCGCGGTGGCGTTCCGGTCGGAGCGGGATGTTGCCGGCCAGCGCACGATCGATCACGGAAACGATGCGCTCGCGGTCGCGCGGCAAGCGTCCGCCGAGTGGCAGGTAGTTCGACGCGTGGTTGGTGCGAAACAGCGCGTCGGTCGGGCGGGCGAGATCGACAAACGTCCGGAGCTCGCCGAGGAGCTGCGCGATGTCGGGTAGCTGAAACTTGCCGCGACCCGCGAGCGTGGCGAGCGGCGTCTGCGGCACGACGGTGAGGGTCAGCGCCGCGAGGAACTGCGGATCCATCGCGGTCGCGAGCTCGGCGGACGCGGCGGCGTGCTCGGCGGAGCGAGCGAGGGCGCCGGCACCGAGCAGGAAGATCGCGGACAGCTGCATGCCGGCTGCGCGCGCGCGGCGCGCGGCCTCGACGTGCTCGGCGGCGGTGCTGCCCTTGGCGATGTTCTTGAGGGTGACATCGTCACCGGACTCGGGGCCCATGTAGAGCAGTGACAGTCCGAGCTCCCGGAGCCGGCGAAGCTCGGCGTCGGACTTGGCCAGCACGTTGGTCGCGGTGGCGTAGCAGCTGACCCGACGCAGATCGGGAAACAGCCGCCGGCAGGCCTCGAGGATCGGCTCCCAGTGCGCGAGGTCCATGACCAGCGCATCGCCATCGGCGACGAACACCTTGTCGACGTCGGGTCCGAGCTCGCGGCCGGCGCGCTCGAGATCCTCGAGCGACTCGGCGAGCGGCCGGATCCGGAACTCCGGCTTGTCGCGGTACATGTCGCAGTAGGTGCAGTGGTTCCACGAGCACCCGATGCTCGCCTGCAGGATCAGCGCGTCGGCCTCGGAGGGCGGACGGTAGAGCTTGCCGACGTAGCGCACGAGCGGTTCCTAGGGGACGGAGTAAACTTTGTCAACGTTGCCCGCCGAAGTTGACGAAGCTCCGTCCCTACGGCGCGCTCCCGCCGAAGTTGACGGAGTTGACTCCGTCCCTACGGCGCGCTCGACGCTGCGCGCAAAGTTGACAGAGTTTACTCCGTCCCCGGGCGCTCGAGGAGCGGGGCGCAGGTCGACACGCCGGCGCCGACGATCCGGTACGGCAGGTGCTCGCGGATGATCCGGTGGTTTCCGGTCTTGCGATCGACCGCGATCACCATCGAGTTGTCGTCGATGGTCACGAACACGTAGAACACGCCTCCCCAGAACGCGAACGCCCAGCCGTTGACCGTGCCGTCCGGCGAGCCGACGAGCATGCGCCGACCGACACCCTTGCCGGAATGGCGATCGAGCTGCTGGATGAACGCTCCCTTGGCGTCGGGAAAGAAGGCGAACAGCTGGCCGTCGGCGGTGCCGGTCAGCTCCGGCGGCTGACTGGACTCGGGTCCGACGGTGCCGACCGGGTGCCACGCCGGCGACTGCGATACATCGAGCGTCGCGAGGCTGCGATTGTCCGCACCGGCGACGAACAGCTTCTCGGTCGTCGCCTTGGGTCCGTCGCTGACGTAGCCCATGCCGAACAGCTTGGGCCGGTCGCGCTCCTGGTAGTCCGGCGCGGCGCGAGCAGTAGGCGTCGACGATCGAGGCCCGGTACACGTTGCCCCCGTGGTGCAGCACCCAGGCGATGCCCTCGCGGTCGACGGCCATCGAGTACGGGGTCGTGGACGACGAGCAGTCGAGCGTGCCGATCAGGTGAAACGGATCGTCGACCTTCTTGCGCGGATCGAAGCTGAGAAGATGACGCTGGGCATCGACGACGTAGATCAGCTCGACACCCTGGACCGCACAGGTATCGACGCACGCACCGTTGGCGCACCGACCCTTGCACGCGTGTAGCAGGCGTCCGAACTGGCCGTCGCCGTTGCACTGGAACACCGCGTCGCCATCGCACACCGTCTTGTTCGGCGTGCACGCCTGGGGCGGTGGTGGCACCGGCGCCTCCTCGCGCGAAGGCGGCACGGGCGGCTTGTCGGGTTGCGCGTCGTGCTGCTTGCAGCCGTACAGGACGGCCACGCATGCCAGGAGCCACAGCTTCACGCGCCGACGATACAGCGTTCGCAGCCTCGGCGGTCGCGGCCCGGCGGTCGCGGGCCCGGCGTCGGGCTCGGCGGTCGGGCTCGGCGGTCGGGCTCGGCGTCGGGCTCGGCGTCGGGCTCGGCGGTCGAGCTCGGCGTCGGGCTCGGCGGTCGCGGGCTCGGCGGTCGGGCTCGGCGGTCGACGGCTCGGCGGTCGGGCTCGGCGGTCGAGGCTCGGCGTCGGGCTCGGCGGGTCGCGGCCCGCCGGCCGCAGCTCAGCGGTCCTGACCGATCGGCGTCGGCGGGAGCGATCGCAGGTAGCGATAGATCGCGCGCAGGTCGGGCTCGGACAGGTGGCGGAACCGCTGCCACGGCATCGGGCTCGCGGTCCGGGTCGCGTTGCGAAACCGCGCCACGAACGCGTCCTCGGTCCAGCTCGTGATCCGGCCGGTGCCGGGATCGGGGGTGAGGTTGACGCTGACGTAGCTGGTGCCGTCGGCATCCGAGTCGATCGGCATCCCTCCCGAGAACGGCACGCCGAGCTGCTCGCCGGTGCGCAGGCTGTGGCGGGTGTGGCAGCCGACGCAGTTGCCGACCGAGTTGGCGAGGTAGTCGCCGTACGCGATGGTCTCGCCGGGCTCGACGTGCGCGCGGATCGGCCGACTCGGTCCGCGCGGCTCGAGCAGGAACGCCTTCGCCGCCCGACCGAGCACGTTGTAGTGGCTGTCGGCGACCGCGTGATCGATCGCGGGGCGACTGCGCAGGTACGACAGCACCGCGACGAGATCGTCGTCGGCGAGATCCTGGAACGGCATGAACGGCAACACCGCGCGGCCGGAGGCGTGCACGCCGTAGCGCAGCGCGCGCGCGATCTCCGGATCGGTGTAGCGCCCGATACCGGTGCTGTCGTCCGGCGTGATGTTGGGCGCGTAGACCGTCCCGATCGGCAGGTCGAACGCGTGACCGCCGACCAGCGGCGGTTCGTCGGAGTGGTCGCCATCCGCGGCGTGGCAGTCGGCGCAGTGCGCCGGCCCGGTGACCAGGTAGCGGCCACGCGCGATCACCGCTCGGTCGGTGCTGGCATGGAGGTCGGGATACGGCGCATCGAACGTGCGGTTCTGCCGGACCGCGACCGCCACGGCCAACGTGGCGGTCCCGAGCACGAGCACCAGGGTCAGGCCGATGGCCAAACGCTTGATCAATCGCTTCATGCTCGGGCCAGTGATGCGACCCGGTGTTTCGTTACAGCGATTCTGCTACCGTGGCGCAAATGGCCGTCGCATCGGTCCCGGACGAGTCCGCGCAGCTGGTCGCTGCCGCGATTGCCGGCGATCGCGGTGCCGAGACGGCGCTGTGCCGGCGGTTCGCACCCGCGGTCCGCACGTTCTGGCGGCGGCGTCTTCGCGGTGCCGACACCGACGAGCTGACCCAGGACGTGATGCTGCGCCTCGTCCAGGCGCTGCGCGCGGGCGCCGTCTCCGAGCCGGAGCGCATCGGCGGGTTCGTGCTCGGCATCTGCCGCAACCTCGCTCGGGAACGCGCGCGCCAGGCCGAGCGCCGCGCCGAGCTGTGGGCGGAGCTCGCGGACACGCTGGCCTCGCTCCGCGACGAACCCGCGGTCGCCCGCTACCAGCTCGCACAACTCGAGGATTGCCTGACCCAGATCTCGCAGCGCTCGCGCGATGTCGTCCGCGAGTCGTACGTCGCCGGCCACTCCGCCGCCGAGATCGCCGGCAAGCTCGCGATGACCGAGGCCAACGTGCGCGTGGTTCGCCATCGTGCGCTCGAAGCGCTGCGCACCTGCATGAGCAAGAAGGTATTCTGGGAGGGCGCATCGTGAGCCGGCTCGACAAGCTCGACGCCTACGTCACCGGCGAGCTGACCGGCCAGGCCGCCGACGCGTTCGAGGAGGCGATGTTCGATGCGCCCGACGATCCCGAGCTCGGATTTCTCGATCGCCTCGCACGCGACGGCGCGACACTTGTCGCCCACCACACGTTCGACACCAACGTCACGCGAGAGACGCTCGACGCCCTGCGCGCCGCCGGTCACGCGGTGCAGGTCGTCGATGCCGGACCGCCCGGTCGTCGCGACATCGCGATCGATCGCGACAGCGAGCTCGTGGTCACCCAGCTGACGCTCGGCCGCACCGACCTCGAGCGCGTCGACGTCGAGCTCGAGCTGCTCGAGCACCGCGTCACCAAGACCATGCGCGACATCAAGGTCGCGCCCGACGGCATCCTCTACGGTTTGTGCGAGCGCCCGCTCGCCGAGCTGGCGTACGGCGCCGGTCCGACGATCGCGCGCGTGCGCCGCCGCGATGGCGCGCGCGACGTGCTCGGCGAGTGGCACCTCGTGCCGACCTCGTGACTTGCCGAGGTCGGGTGACAAAGACTTCGCGAGCGGGCGCCCAGCGGATCGGCAGACCGCGGAAGCGAAGTCACCAGGGGTAGCGGCCGCCCTTCCAGTTGAGGAACTGGCCGGAGTCTTCCATCGTCGAGTCGTCGATCCGTCCGAGGATGCCACGCACCGAGTCGGCGACCGGAGTCGGCGCCTGCTTGCCGCCCATGTCGGTCTGCACCCACCCGGGGTTGATCACGAACGAGACGATGCCGTCGCCCTTGAGATCGACCGCGAGCGACTTCGACATCATGTTGAGCGCCGCCTTCGCCATCCGGTAGGCGTAGTAACCGCCGCTGGCGTTGTCGGTGATCGATCCCATCCCCGACGTCATGTGGACGAGCCGCTTGAACTCACCCTTGCGGATGTTGGGCAACAGCGCGATCGACACGCGCAGCGCGCCGGCGGCGTTGACGTTGTAGGTGTCGAGCAGATCGGCGCACGCGAGGTCGTAGGCCATCTGGCCGATGCTCTGCTTGGGTCCACCGTAGACGCCGGCGTTGTTGATCACGAGATCGAGCGGAGCGTCGCGAACCGCGCCCGCCAGCTCGGTGACCGACCGGATGTCGGTGACGTCGAGACGATGGATCGTCAGGGACTCGTGCGTGGACGCGAGCTTCGCGAGCTCGGTGGCGCGATCGGGGTCGCGTGCGCCGGCCTCGACACGATCGCCACGCTCGAGGAGCTGGCGAACGAGCTCGAGACCGATGCCGCGGTTGGCACCGGTGACGACGACGTGCATGGGGCCGACCCTAACATCGGGCCGCCACTCCCGCCGACCCCCGTACCCGTGCCCCTGCTCCTGCCCGGATCTCGTGCATCTTTGAGCCCGAGCATGTCTCGCACGTGCTGCCGAGCTGTCGTTCTCTCCGCGCGGCTGCCGACGGCGAGCCTCCCCCGAGCTCCTTGCTCGCTCGGGAGCCCCACACTGCTTCGCTGACGCCGGCGCGAGCTCGAGCAGAACCCGCGCGGCCGGGGGCACCACTCGCTGCGTCGCTCGAGGGAGGAGCTCGCCTGGCGCGCCGCGCGGAGGCCCCACCTCCCGTGTTTACGAGACGGGGCAGGATTCGCCGACGGCGCGAAGCGTAGGTAGCGGCGGCCTGGCGGCGCGTCTGAAATCTCTGCCGCAACGACGAGACTTCGCGTGGTTCGGGGCCGGCGCCACCCGACGACATGATCGTAGCGCATCTCCCGGTGACGTTGGCAGCTTGCACGAACGCGCGGAATGGAGAGACTGGCGCGAATGGACTCGAACTCCATCGACCGCGTGATCGAGGCGAGCCACGGCATGGGTGGCTGGCTGGTGGTCGACTCCGATCGGGGCCGCCGCGAGTACGTGCTCGGGCCGAGCACGCGGCTCGACCGCAAGCCACCGGTGCTCGACTGGCGCACGGCGCCGCTGGCCGGGGTGTTCTTCCGCCACGGCGCGGGCGAGAGCTACGAGCTCGATCCCGGCGATGGCACGGCGAGCGGGCGGCGGGTGGCGAGCGGCACGGTGCGCGAACGCTGGGTGATCGAGCCGGGGGGACTGCTGGGAGAAGACAGGGCCGTGCGACGCGAGGGCGAGGAGCTGGTCGACCAGCCGATCGTGCGCCCGGCCCCACCGTACGTCGGCGAGATCGAGCGGAGCGTGCTGCCGGTGCTCGACCCCGAGCAGCAAGCGGCCGTCGATCTCGGCGGCGACATGTCGCTGGTGCTCGACGGCGAGGCCGGCGTCGGCAAGACGCTGGTCGCGCTCTACCGGGTGGCCGAGCTCGCGCGACGGGCGCACGCGAAGAGCCGGCGGATCCGCGCGCTGGTGCTGGTGCCGACCGAGGGGTTGCGTCGGCTGGTGCGGCTGATCGGCGACCGGCTCGGGCTGTTCGGCGATGGCGTCGGCGTGCGGCTCGAGATCGCGGTGTTCGACGACTGGCTCCTCGAGCGAGCGCGCGCCGCGTTCACCGGGTTGCCGTCGCGGACCAGCGAGGGCACGCCGTCGCAGGTGATCTCGCTCAAGCGGCATCCCGCCGTGCGCGCGGTGCTCGACGACTTCGTGGGATGGAAGCCGCCGCGCGGCGTCGACGACGACAAGATCTCGAGGACGCGCCGCCGCCTGCTCCACCTGTTCGGCGATCACGATCGCCTGCAGCGCGTCATCGACGCGGCGGGCGGCGACCTGCCGCCGCGCGCGATCGACCAGTCGCATGCGGCACACGCGCATGCAGTTCGAGACCACGACGGAGAAGCAGTTTCGTCACGTCGATGCCGACCGGCTGGTCGCGCTCGATGGCCGCCGCCTCGATGCCGGCACGCCGATGGAGGACGCCCACACGTTCGACATCGAGGACGTCCCGGTGCTGTTCGAGCTGCTGCGGCGCGGCGCGCTCAAGCCGCCGAAGACCCCACTGTCGACCTACGACCACGTCGTGATCGACGAGGCCCAGCTGCGCTCGCCGCTCGAGATCGCCGTCGTCGGAGATGCGCTGTCGGGGCGGGGCACCGTCACGCTCGCGGGCGATCACCGGCAGGCGACCGACGGCTCGGCATGGTTCACCGGCTGGGACGCGGCGAAGCACGAGCTCGGCGATCGCGGCGGCCCACCGCGGATGTGGCGCGAGGTCACGCTCGAGGTGACGTATCGCTCGGTGCCGGAGATCGGCGAGGTCGCGCGCGCGGTGGTCGATCGAGCGGCCTCGAGCGACCGAGCAGGCATCGCGCTCGGCACGCCAACTGCGCCGGCTCCCGTGTGGACGACGCGCGCGAACGGCGCGCTCGCACAGGCCGCCGCCCTGTGCTGGCACCTCGACGCGCTCGTCGCGCGCGACCCGTGGCGGCAGATCTGTGTGATCGGCCGGACGCCCGAGCACGCCCGCCGCCTGCACGCGGAGCTGTCGCGCGGGCTCGATCCCGTGCTCGTACTCGACGGCGACTTCCAGTTCGACCCGGGCATCGTGGTGACGTTCGCCGCCGCGGTCTCGGGGCTCGAGTTCGATGCCGTGGTGATCCCCGACCTGACGCCCGAGATGTACCCGGTGACCCCGGAGCTCGCGCGCGGGCTCTACGTGGCGGTCACGCGCGCCCGCGACTGGCTGTGGCTGCTGACGCCCGATCGCTGGTCGCCGCTGGTCGCCGGGACCTGATCGCGACACGGGCGCGACCCGCCGATCTCGGTGCGACGTCGCACGCCGCGTGACGAACCGACCGAAACCACCGTCCTGATTCATGGACGCTCCCGATCACGAGTGTCCACTGGAGTGGACGGTCGCGCGAATCGCGCAACTTCACGCCGTGGTCACGCGTCGCGATCGCTCGGGACATGGATCTGGAACGACCAACTATGGCTAGTGTGTCTTCATGACCGAACCCACGCCGCGCGAGGATGTCGCGAACGAGCGTGACTTCTACCGCCGGCTCCTCGACCTCGGAAACCAGCAAGAAGTCGCGCCCCTACTCGACCAGGCGCTCGCGCTGATCGTCGAGGTCACCCACGCGCAGACCGCCTACCTCGAGCTCTACGACGACGACTCCCACAAGCCGAGGTTCTGGCGCGGCCACCAGCTGAGCGATCGCGAGCTGACCTCGATCCGCGCATCGATCTCGGGTGGAATCATCGCGCGCGCGATCACCGAGGGCCGCACGATCGAGACACCGTCCGCTGCACTGGACGATCGGTTCGCCGACCTCGGCAGCGTGCGCCAGCACGCGATCCAGGCGGTGCTGTGTACACCGGTGGGAATCGATCCGCCGATCGGCGTGGTGTACCTCCAGGGTCGTACACGACCGGGCGAGTTCACCGCACGCGATCGCGAGTGCCTGGAGCTATTTGCGCGGCAGCTCGCGCCGATCGCGGATCGCCTGGTTCGCTACAAGGCCGACGCACGGGTCGATCACACGCGAGCCGCGCGACAGCTGCTTCACTGTCCCGAGATCGTCGGACGATCGAGCGCGCTGGCGCGGGTCCTGCAGTCTGCATCGAACGTGGCGCACCTGGACGTGGACGTGCTGATCACTGGGCCCTCGGGGACCGGCAAGTCCATGCTCGCGCGCGCGATCGCGAACAACGGCCCGCGCCAGGGTAGGCCGTTCGTCGAGCTCAACTGCGCGACGCTCCAGGAAGCTCTGTTCGAGAACGAGCTGTTTGGGGCCGAGCGCGGCGCACACTCGACCGCATCGCGCAGGGTGGCGGGAAAGGTGGCGGCGGCGGAGGGGGGCACTATTTTCCTCGACGAGGTGGCGGAGTTGTCGATCGGCTCGCAGGCCAAGCTCCTGCAGCTGATCGACACCCACGCGTACCACCCGCTCGGGTCCGCGACGCCGGAGCATGCCGACGTGCGGTTCATGTGCGCGACCAATGCCGATCTCAAGCAGCGCGTCGCCGACGGCCTGTTTCGCGCTGACCTCTTCTACCGGCTCGACGTGGTGTCGATCGACATGCCCGCGCTCGACGCGCGGCGCGACGACATCCCCGATCTGGTCGAGCACTTCGTCGCGCAGGCCTGCACGCGCCACGGGATTCCCGCACTCGGGATCAACCCGCGCGCGATCGTCGCCTGCCAGGAAGCGTCGTGGCCCGGACACGCACGCGAGCTCGCCAACGCGATCGAGCGCGCGGTGATCTGCGCGCATGGCGAGAAGGCGACCACGCTCCACGCGCATCACATCTTTCCCGAGGTCGACCCGGCGGAGGCCGATCGACCACCGTCGACCCTGCAGGAGGCGACGCGCGAGTTCCAGCACCGAACCGTGCGCGAGGCGCTCGAACGCAACGACTGGAACGTCACCGAGACGGCGCGCCAACTCGGCATGGCGCGATCGCATCTCTACAACCTGATCAACGACTTCGGGTTGCAGCGTAGCGGCGCCGGGCGGCGAACCCACAAACCAGGACGAAAGGAATGAGGTATGGCAACACCAGCAGGTCCCCCTTCCAGGACCGTCACCTATGGATTCGGTGCCTGGATCGGCAACCTTGCTGGCGTGGCGACGTGTAGCTGGTGGCCGCAAGATCCGGCGACCCTCACGCCACCGTTCGATCCATCGAAGGCGATCACGGTCAACCTCACCAAGAACCCTCGCGCCGTTCGCGTCAGCGGCATGCCCGTCGCGGACATCGAGGTCGACGACGATCCGAGTAACGGCGGCGGCACGACGATCGGACCGACGTTTCCGGGCGGCAAGTTGATCGGCGGCTGCTGGCTCAGCGAGGACTTCTACAACAGGTTGCCGGCCGGCAAGAAGCCCGCACGCATCCCACCCCACATGAACTGCCACGCTTACGAGCTGACCAGCGTCATCTACTGGAGCGGCCCGTTCACGAACCGTCGGTTCTGGGGGTTCTACGCCGAGATCACAGGAAGTCATCCGCCACTCGCACTGTGTTCGATTTGGGCTCCGGGCAAGTCGCTCGATCCGGGACAACAGCCCCTCGGATCGTGGTGGATCGATCTGTCGACGCAGGCTCATCCGATCGCGCCCGGTTTGACCCAGATCGGCCTCAGCCCCGGCGATCCCCAAAAGGGTGCGCTGTTTCTCGATGCTCCCACTCGCAATACCGTGAGTCCCTACGGACTCAAGCTGCCGCCCGGTCAAGGCGCGAGTGTTCTTTCACGCACGAGGTAGTCATGACGATCTCTTCCCTTCTCGATCAACCGTGTCTCTCGCTGATCTCGCCCGAGATCGATGGCGAGCTCGCGCGGGTCCGGGCAGTGGTGTCTCGATCGGTGGTGGTGGAGGATAGGATGGATATCGAGGCCGTACTCGGAGCGCTGGCCGCCGTCGGAAGACCCGGTATTCCCAAGTACCTCGATCTGATCGGACACTCGTCTCCCGATCACTCGTTGTTCATGCTCGGTGGGTGGCCCCTCGACGCGCGCAAGCTCAAGGTCACCGCGTTCTTTCGCGGTCTCGCCGAGTGCGAGATCTTGCCTCGAATCGGTGTCCACACGCTGCGTCTGCTCGGGTGCGAGACCGCGACCACCGAGATCGGACGGTACACACTGACTGCGCTGTCCGAGATCCTCGGCGTCGACGTGATCGGAACGACTACGATGATCGGTGCATCGCACTACGATGCAAATGGCTTTCGTGTCGATCAAGGGCACCTGCTCGTGTCGGCTCGCGACTTGTGTCCCGCCGCCGAGCCGATCAAGCGCGGTGGCGAACCGTACCAGCGCACTCTCGACATCGATGCGCTACCGTCGTCACCGCTCGGAGCACCACCCTCGTGGCCACGCCACGTCGTCGATCTCGCGACCGCACGCCAGATCTTTCAACTCGTCCGTCGTACCGACGGTGCGCAGATGCTCGGGCTATTGTCGGCCCCGCAGCTCGAGCTCGCGCTGCCGAGCGGCAAGTCGGGCTGGTATCACCGCGTGCAGGTTGTCCTCGACGGTTCGTTCGTACGGGTCTATCCCGATGGCGAGGATCGGCCGGGCGTGCTGTTTCCGGTCGCCAACGCGCACGAGCTGATCCGGCTGGCGACGATGCTGCCTCGAGGTTGATTCGGCTCGATCAGGCGACGACCGGCGTGCGTTCAACGAACGCAGCGCACGCCGAGGTTGTAATTGCGAGTACCTGGCTCGCGGGAGTTGTCGATCGCGACGTAGTTGATCAACTGGGAGCCCGAGTGAACATCGTCCCAGCTTCCGCCGCGTACTGCGCGCCCCTTGTCCGAGATGGTGGACGTCCACTCCATGACGTTACCCGCGAGATCGCGCACGCCGTAGGGACTCACGTCGTCGGCGTGATAACCGATGGCAACGAGTGAATCGCCGATCCAGGACGGTGTGGTCGCAGAAGGCCACGGCAAGCTACGGCGCGGAGTCGGATTTGGAAGCCCGTCGATCATCAGTCCTCCACGCATCGCCTTGGTCCACTGCTCGGTGGTCGGGAGTCGCTTGCCGAAGTAGCGGCAAAAGGCTCTCGCCTCCCTCCAATCGATCCCAGACACCGGGACGTCTGGCTCGCCGAGGTGCGGAACGTTAGCGGCGGTGGCGTACGAGCGGTCGATGCCGGTGATCGCTAGCCGCGTGAGCGTTGCGAACTGCGCATTCGTGACCTCGGTGCGATCGATCCAGAATCGTGGCAGGTCGATCGTCCGCTCGACCGCGTACTGCGGAAACTGGTCGTAGATCTTCGCGGGTGGATCACCGCGTCCACCGAAGATGAACGGACCTGCCGGGATCTCGATCATGCCGGCGCGTGTCGCGGCACAGCTCGGAATCGCGATCTCGAGACGCGGAGGCACGTTCTCGCGTTTCGTGTATCCAGGTAGATCTGCGATCGGAACGACCGACTCGGTACACCCGGGCCGGGTGACGACGAGGTACGCGCGTCCGCCGTGCGTCTCGACGGACTCGACCACGGCATCTCTCTCGACGGTCGGCGTGCCGCGCACGACCCACGACGCGGCATAGGCCTCGCCCGGTTGATCGGGATCGTCGGGATCGGGCACGTGGAGCGTCCAGCGAAACTCGGTAGGTGCCGAGGCCGGAGTCGACTTCAGCGCTTTCGGATCCCAGTCGAACTGCGTGAGCGCGAGCGTGAAGCGGCCGAGATCGAGGAGCTTGAGGTGTTCTTCCTCGCGGTTGTGTGCGGCCTCGACGTGGCTGGTGTACAGGCCAATGCCACCGACGGCGAGCGCGATGAACACGACCGCAGCGACCGCACCGCGCGTACGCGCCAACACGGTGCGTGACCGCGCGACCAGGCGCCGGGGCGTCCAGCCGATGTCGTCGGGTCCCTGGCGGGTTGCCCACTCGTGCTCGAGCTCGTCGACGGCACCGTCGTGTCGGGCGAGCTCGCGGAGCTCCTTGCGATGGAGCAGCGACGGCGACTCGGGTGTCGAGCGCCGCAGGTGATAGCGCACGGTCTCGATCGCGCGGCGACGCGACAGATCCTTGCGATCGATCCACGACTGCACGCGAGCGACCAGCGAATCGTGGACGAGCTCCCACGACGCGCCGGCGTCGCCGCGCACGCGTACGCGTACGAGCAGGCCGCGGCTGCGCAGCACCTCGAGCACCTCGAGGACATCGTCGCGATCGTGCTTGACCGTCGCGATCGCGAGCAGCTCGGTCTCGGTCCGGATCGCGCGCTGGTTGGAGCCGGTGACCAGTGCGAGGAACACGTCGCGCGCGATCGTGGTCTGGTCCCCGGTCAGCTCGGTCTCGAGCACGCGCTCGAGGTGCTCGCCGACGATCGCCGCGAACCCGCCGAGCCGGCGATAGCGCGCGAGGGTGAGCGTGCCTTCGTCCTCGGGCTCGATCGACTCGTAGAGGACCGAGCATGCCAGCTGGAGGTGCGGAGGAAACACGGCCGGCGTGTCGCCCCACCCCATCTCGGGGCCGAGCGACGAAGCCGCGCGCTCGAGATCGCGGAGGAGCTGTTCGAGGAGCGCGGGCTCGATCTCGAGCCGGTGCTCGTGGAGTGGCGTCGTGATCGCCGCGCGTGCGCCGGCGAGCGACAGCGGCGGCAACCGGACGATCGGCACGTGGGCCGCGAGGTCCTTGATCGGATCGAGGAGGCGGGCGAGGTAGTCCTCGCGGATCGACAGCACGATCGAGACGTCGGCGTCGCGCGGCCAGCGATCGAACGCCAGGAGCTCCCGCACGAACGCGGGGTCGTGGAGCGCGGTCTCGAGTTGGTCGACGACGAGCACCAGCTTGCCGCCGCGATGGCTATGAAACTCGGTGATCGCCGCCTCGATCGACGCGGCGCCGGGCGAGATCTTCCTGATCACCTCGGCGCGCGGATCGGTGCGACACGGAACGTAGGCCGCATAGATACCGAGCGCCTCGAGGCGCGGCATCAGGCCGGCGCGCAAGGTCGAGGTCTTGCCGGTGCCCGACGGCGCCGCGTACACGACGCACTGACGGTACAGCGCGTACTCGGTGATCGTCGCGACGTCGGCATCGCGTCCCTGCAGGCGATCTCGGTCGGACTCGGTGAGCGGGGCGAGCTGGCGAAACGGCGGCGGCGCCGGGCGCTCGGCCGGATCGGGCGTGGGCACCGGTGCGTCGACCAGCGCGGCCGCGAGCTCCCGGGCACTCTGGTAGCGCTTGGCCGGAGCGACATCGAGCGCGCGGCGCAACACGGCACGCAGGTCCGGATCTTCGATCTTCGCGAGCACGTCGTCGGGTGGCACCAGCGTGCGCGCGACGCGGCGGCGCCATCCGGTGATCAACCACAACAGGACGAGCGCGGCGGAGAACAGATCGGATCGGTGATCGATGCGGCCGGTCAGCTGCTCCGGCGCCATGAATGCGGGCGTGCCGCCGGCGGACTCGGTGGTGGAGTCCTTCGCGCGCAGCCGGGCGAGACCGAAGTCGACGAGCACGACGCGCTCGGGCGTGGACTCGCCCTCCGGATCGTCGAGGTCGATCGGCCGCGGTGGGATCACGATCGCGTTAGCGGGCTTGATGTCGGCGTGGACCAGGCCGGCGGCGTGGGCGGCGCCGAGCCCGTCGAGCAGCTGGCGCACCAGCGCGACGGCGCGATCGACGGAGAGCTGGTCGGCGCCGAGCGTCTGCAGGTTGTCGCCGACCAAGAGCTCCATCGCGAAGAACAGCCGGCCGTCTTGCATGATGTCGGCCTGGAAGATCCGGACGACGTTTCTGTGATCGATACGACCGACCGCGCGGATCTCGTGAACGAACAGCTTGCCATCGTCGGACGCCGGATCGATGTCGGCGTTGAGCACCTTGATCGCGACGTCGCGCTCGACCGCGAGCTGGCGCGCGCGATACACGGCGCCGAACGTGCCGCGCTCGATCAGCTCGTCGAGGCGGAACCGGCCGGGCAGCACGAGGCCGGCGAGATCCTCGGGGGCATCCGCGGCCCGACGCGGGCGTGCGCGCGCGAGCTGGGATTGGCGGACGTCCCATAGACCGGCGAGTGGCGGCGGCTGCGCGACCGTGTCGTCGGTGGGCGAGCTCTGGATCGCGCGCGTGTGGCTCGCGAGGAAGCTCGACAGGCTCGCCATCGTGACCGTGCCGGTCTGGCGATCGAGCGCGTCGCCGCACAGCCCGGACAGCAGCGCGTCGATCATCGGGTTCCCGGCGCCATCGGACGGCCGATCGATCGCGACCACGTGGTGCTCGCGCTTGGTGCCGAGCGCACCGAGCCAGGTCGCCGGGTCTCCCGGTCCGCACGCCGAGATCGCGACCACGAGCTGCGCCGCGATACAGCTCGCGAGCTTCTCGCGGATCCACGACAGCGGGAGGGTCGCGTCCTCGGGGTACTCGTAGGCCTCTTCGCCGGTGACCAGCGCGAGCTCGCCGGCGACCTCGATGATCTCGCCTAGCATCACGACCACGGCGACCCGCACCGGATCGTGGACGAGGTCGGTGAGCGAGCGCTTGATGGTCTTGCGATCGGCGGCGTAGCGGTCGGTGCTGTTCGAGGTCAGCCGCCGGACGTGCCACGGCAGGCCGGTGGCGTACAGCGCCTCGCCGATCTGCCCGAGCGTGTGCACCGTCGAGGCGTCGAACGATCTCGCCCCCGGGGCTCCGTACCCGGCGACCAGCAACGCCGCACCTTCCACCTGACCGACAGGCATGACAACCGCGGATGCTACGACAACCAGGTCTCGATCCGCGCGGCTACCGGCGCAGGAGCTTCGAGATGAAGAAAATGCCCGCAAGCCGGAATCACGGCGATCTCGCGACGGCTAAACCTGCGGGAATCCTCGTCGGTGGGAGGCAGAATGCATCCGTCGTCCTCGCCGTGAAGCTGGAGCACCGGTGGATCGAGCGGTGTGGAGAACGCGGCGATCCGCTTTCGCACGTGGGCGAACGGCCGCACGATCGAGCGGTAGTACCAGAGCGGCGCCGGCAGGCTGTCTGCCAGACAGGCATGCAGCTTTTTGCGGCAGGTCTCGTCGAGCTCGAGGCCCGGCGACCACGTGCGCCACAGATGATCGACGAGCGCGAAATCGTTGGCGCGTACCAGCCGCTCCGCACCCGGGATCTGGAACAGCGCCATGTACCAGCTGCGCCGCATCTGGGCCGGCGTCTGGAGCCGGCGCATGAACGTCAGGGGGTGTGGAAACGCGAGCGTGACCGCGCGGCGCACGCGCGCCGGGGCGATCGCGCACACCGCGTAGGTGATCGCCGCGCCCCAGTCGTGGCCGATCACGTCGACCGGTGCACCGTCGGGCGAGATCGAGTCGATCAGGGCGATCGCGTCGGCGGCGAGCTCCTCGAGCTCGAACCTGCCGTCGAGCGGCGACGGCGCGTAGCCGCGAAGCCACGGTGCGGTCACCCGATGCGTGCGGGTGAAGTGCTCGAGGAACGGCACCGCCGTCGGCGGGTGATCGGGAAATCCGTGCAGCCACAGCAGCGGCCGTCCGGTCTTCGGACCGAGCTCGATCGCGTGAAACCTGCCCCGCTTCTCGAGCTCGATGACCTTCACCGAGAGCGAGGCTAGCCTCGGTCGGCGCGAGGGTCTACGCCGGGCTCACACCGATCCGGTACGTAGATCAGCGGACACCTGTGTTCCCGCTTGCACCCCGAACAAGTCCACGAGCATCGTCTCGAGACCGTTCCTCTCCGACTTGCGTCCTTTGCGTTGGTTAGATCTCGCCGCGGATGCCGATCGACGGCAGCGGCACGTAGTCGGTGAGCGGCTCCTTCTCGGAGAAGTCGGAGTTGTACTGGTACCGGTTCACGGTCGCCTGGCGGAACACGTTGCCGAAGTCGATGAACGCGGCGAGGTCGACGTGCTTGGTCTTCCAGCTACGCTCGAGGCGCAGGTCGAGCTGGGCGACGTCGGGGTAGCGCGTGCCGTAGGGCGTGCCGAGCACGGGGAGGAAGCGGTTCAGGTCATCCGAGAACGTCGCGCCGACGACGTCGGTGTAGGGCAAGCCGCTCGCGTACTGGAACCGGGCACCGAATCGCCACGGTCCGACCTGATAGCTGCCGACCGCGGTGAGCGCGTGGGTCTGGTCGAACGGTGTCGCGTGGCTCGTCGCGCCCGCGCGATCGCGGCGCCGGGTGTGGCCGTACGAGTACGCGAGCCAGCCGAACAGGTTGTCGTGGGTCACGCGCAGGAGCAGGTCGACGCCGGTCGAGGTCCCCATCCCGGTGCTGGCGTACGGCAGCTCGTCGCTCGCGACCATCATGGTCGGATCCTCGACGGCGAGCTGGTCACGGATCGTGTGATACGCGGTCGCGCTCGCGGTCAGTCCCGGCGTGAGTGCGAGCTCGGTACCGGCCGAGAGCTGCGTTGCGAGCTCGGGCAGCAGGTCGGTGCGCAGTGCCTGGACGTCCGACAGGTCGCGCGCATAGCGACCCGCCGCCGCGCGAAACGTCAGTTGCCCGGCGCGTTGCGCGAGCTCGACCCGCGGCTCGAGCACGGTGGCCGAGATCCGGCCGAAGTGATCGGCGCGCAACCCGGCGGTGATCGTCGTCGTGTCGGTCGGTCGCAGGTCGGTGCCGGCGTAGACGCCCGCGTACGACGCGTCGATCGATTTCACGATCGTGTGGATCGGCAGGTCGTCGAAGTGCCCCGGCGGCAGGCCATCGGCGGGCACCACGATCGACCGCGCGTCGAGATCGTGGTGATCGAGCTGCGCGATGCCACCGGCCCGCACGCGGATCCGATCGCCGAGGTCGTACGACGCGTCGTCGCGGAGTAGCGCCATCCGGTGCTCGTCGGTCACGTGCTGCACGGCATCGAACTTCGAGTGCAGCGAGCCCGTGCCGAGCGCCCCGACCAGCCGGTTCTCGAATCCGGGCGTCTCGCGCTTCCAGCTCGCGATCGCGCGGCCGAACGAGGTCTCGAGATCGAAGTCGGACGGCAGGTCGTTGTCCTGGGGCATGTGGTTGACCAGGCCGGCGCGGTCGTAGCTCTCGAGCGCGAGCACGGTGACGCGGTCTTTCGAGGACGCGCGCCAGTCGAGCTTCAGCTGACCGTCGTGAAACCGGGGCGGGGTGGTGAACCCGATCTCGAGATCGGAGGGCACGGTGAGCGGCAACAGCACGTCGACGGTCGAGCGCCGCACGCCACCCGACAGGGACAGACCGTGGCGCTTCGACAGCGGCATCGCACCCGCGGCCGCGACGTCGAGCATCGACAACTGCGCCATCGCGGTCGGCGCGACCGGCGGTTCGTCGGTGGTGGTCAGCGCGACGCTGCCACTGGTCGCCCGGCCTTCATCGACACCGAACCCGCCCGGGCTGTACGCGATCGCGCCGATCATCGAGACCGGCAAGATCGTCGTGTTGTCGAACGAGTGATAGACGTACGGCACCGGCACGCCGTCGAGCGTGAGCAGCGAGTCCTGCGGTCCGCCGCCGCGGATCACGAGCCGGCCACCCGACACCACCTGCGGTGCCTGCGACACGCCGGGCAGGCTGCGCACCGCGGCCAGGGCGTCGGTGCTACCGCCGGGCAGGTTGCGGATCTCTTCGGTACCGAGCACGTAGCCACCGTCGGTGACGCTGCGGGGTGCCCGGGACTCGACCTCGATCACCTCGAGCGCGTCGGGTGAGAACAACAGGACCATCGTCGGCTCGCCGGCCGGGACGGTCTGGGTCGCCGGTTCGTATCCGGGCGCCGAGGCCGTGACGTCGACGGCATCGCGATCGGTCTCGATCACCAGCCCGCCATCGTCGCCGGCGATGACGGCGCGATCGCCGATCCGCACGGTCGCGTGGGGGATCGGTTCGAGGGTTGCTCCATCGACGACGGTGGCGCGCACGGTATCGGCGGCGGCCAGCGGAGCGATGGCGAACACAACTGAAGCGAAGGCAACAACACGAACCAAGCGAGGAGCAGACGGCATCGCGCGATCGCAGAGCACCTACCGTGCCGATCGACGATTCGCGCGGTTCGCGATCATGCGAGTCGGACAATGCGACGTCCGGATCCTGACGTGACCTGGCGTTGACGAGAACTCCGACAGGCGAACGCTCGACGGTCGCGCGATCGGCGTGGCACGATCTGGCAATCGTGTCGATTCTTCGATGGCTCCTGCTGATCGCGGTCGTCGCGTGTACGAAGCCGCCGACACCGAAGCCGATCGAGCCGGAGAAGCCACCACCGCCGCCCCCCGAGACTCCCGTCGAGCCGCGCCGCGAGCTGACGACCGAGCTGTCGCCGATGAGCGTGATCTCGACGGGACGCGACATGATCTGGACCGACGCCGCCGGCGCGATCTGGACCTTGCCGGATCGTGCCGACGCGGGCGAGCCGATCCAGCTATCGGCGCAGCGCAAGCCCGACTTCGCGTTCTCGCTGCTGCTCGCCGGCGATACCGTGCTGGCGACCGCGCGCCACGGGATCCTGCGGGTCGACGTCGAGCGCCGCACGGTCACCGAGTTGCCCGTCAGCGGGTTGCCCGATCAACCCGAAGAGGCGGTCGCCGACGCGCGCCACCTCTACGTCACGATCTTCAAGCATCCCGGCGTGTATCGGATCCCGGTGCTCGGTGGGCGTGCCGAGAAGATCGCCACGATCCCGCGCGGCGTGCTCGGCCTCGCGGGCAACACGCTGTACGTCGCGAGCTATTCGAAAGGCACCCTGTCGGCGCTGTCGATCGATGGCGCGGGTACCAAGCCGCGCACGATCGTCCGGGGCCTCCCCCGCCCCACCGCGGTCGCCGCCGACGCGACCCACGTCTACGTGTACTGCGAGCGCGATCGCATCCTGCGCAAGATCGACGCGACCAGTGGCGACACCACGATGTTCGCTCGCGACCTGGTCAACAGCGACGACGTCGTGCTCGACGGCGACTGGGTATACACGCGGACGTGGAAGCCGCGCGGCATGCTGCTGCGGTTCCCCAAGGCCGGCGGACCGCCGCAGACCCTCGCCGACGATCTCCGATCGCCGTACCGGATCGCGATCGGTCGCCGGGCGGTGTTCGTGACCAGCCGCGACGATAACCGGATCATCCGACTCGACAAGGTGGCCCTTGATCGACGCTGAACCGGTGACGCGCGGTGAGTGACGACGAGCCGACCGCCGTCGATCGTCCCGGCGGTGAGGTCGCGACGCCACGCGAGTCCACTCCTCGTCGGGAGTCCGGGCCGCGCGGGAACGCTGGCGAACCACGTGCCGAGGGTGAACGTTACCGCCGCGGCGACGAGATCGCGCGCGGTGGGATGGGCCGCGTGGTCGAGGCCACCGACGTCCGGCTCGGGCGGGTCGTCGCGATCAAGGAGGCGCTGTCGGTCGACCCCGAGCTGCTCCGGCGATTCTCGCGCGAGACCCGGATCACCGCACGCCTCGAGCACCCCTCGATCGTGCCGGTATACGACGCCGCCGGACCCGACGATGCGCCGTATTACGTCATGCGTCGGGTCACCGGCCGACCGCTGTCGGAGCTGATCGTCGCCGCGCCCTCGCTCGAGGAACGCCTCGCGCTGCTTCCCCACGTGCTCGCCGCCGCGCAGGCCGTCGCCCACGCGCACCAGCGAGGCATCGTGCATCGCGATCTCAAACCGTCGAACATCCTGGTCGGCGAGCTCGGCGAGACCGTGGTGATCGACTGGGGGCTCGCGAAGGTGGTCGACGATCCCGACGACGACGCACCCATGGTCTCCGGGCCCCAGGCGGGAGAGTCGTTGCGCACGCGGATCGGCACCGTGATCGGGACACCGGGCTTCATGTCGCGCGTCCAGCTCGCCGGCGATGCGGTCGGTCCCGCCGACGACGTCTACGCGCTCGGCGCCACGCTGTACCAGCTGCTCGCGGGCAGGCCGCCCCACCACGCGGCGACCGGCGACAAGATGATGGAGCTCGCGCTCGCGGGTCCGCCACGTGCACTGCTCGACATCGTGCCCGGCGCACCACGCGAGCTGGTCGCGATCGTCGACACCGCCCTCGCGTTCGGCGACACGCGCTACGCCGATGCCGGCGAGCTCGCCGAGGACCTCCAGCGATTCTCGACCGGACAGCTGGTCGCCTCGCACCACTACTCGGTGCGCGAGCGGTTGCGTCGGTTCGTGCGTCTGCACCGCGCGGCGGTCGGCGTGGCGCTACTCGCGGTCACCGTGCTGGCGATCGTGGGAACGCTCGCGCTTCGCGAGGTGATCGCGGAGCGCGACCGCGCCGACGAATCCGCGCGAGCGGCCGAGACCGCGCGGGCACGCGAGCGCGATCGCGCCGATCAGATGTTGCTGCTGCGCGCTCGCGGCCTGCTCGAGACCAATCCGACCGAGGCGGTGGCGGTGCTCAAGGAGGTCGCGCCGAGCTCGTCCCACGTTGCCGAGGCGCACGCGATCGCCGACGCCGCCGAGATGTGTGGGGTCGGCTGGAGCATGCGGGGGCCGCTCGAGCGCACCGGCTACGCCGAGCTCGATCCGACCGGCCACTGGCTGGCGCTCCTCACCACGGTTGGCGAGCTCGAGGTGTGGGATCTCGAGGCGCGCCGCCGCGTGTTCGCGCGCCACATGGGGCGAATGACCCGACTGACCTGGGTCGGGCCGCGCTTGATGATCTACCAGACCATCGAGACCAGCCTGCTGTCACCCGAGACCGGCGTGATCGAACCGCTCGGTGTTCCGAAGCTGCGATACGCCGTGGCGAGTCGAGATCAGCCGAACGAGGTGTACGCGACGGTGCTGTCGACGCGCGAGCTCGTCCGGATCGATGTCGTGCGCAAGCTCGCCGTGCCGCTTCACGTCGCCGCCGGCGTCACGATCCGGGCGGTCGCGACCGACGGATCGTGGGTGGTGGTCTCCGGCAAGGACACGGCCGTGATCGACCGCGATGGGAAGGTGCTGCTGCGCTATCCCAAGCCGTCACCGATCGTCGCGACCTCGAGTACACAACGCGTGGCGCTGCTGCTCGACAGCACCGAGGTCGTCGAGGCGCGGGTCCAGCCGGAGGTGACGCCGTGGCACGAGGTCGAGCTGTCACACGTGCTCGGCCTGGTCGCCTCGATCGCCTATCTGGGAGACAACCTGCTCGTCTCGACGACGGGCTCGCAGGCGGTGGTCTACGACCACCACACCCTGATCCCGCTCGACGCCCTGGCGAGATCGTTTCAGATGGTCGAGCTCGCCAACCACCAGCTGCTCGCGGTCGTGGGCGGAACTCACCTGGTCTTGTTCAACGGGGTCGATCGCGTCAGGCCGCTGGTGTTTCCGACCGCGATGATCCCGCGCATCGCCGCGCGTCACGGTTCGTCACGCGTGGTCGCAATTTCCGAGGGTCTGATCACCGTGTTCGACCTCGCGAACGCGATGCGAGGCGGCAACGTCGTCGAGACAGGCTCGGTGGTGGGCGTGGTCGGCGAGCACGCGCTGCTCGATCGGCAGGGTTCGTGGAGATGGCACGACTTCCAGACCGGTCGCGATACACCGTTTTCCCGATCACCGCTGGCGTATGCCTACGGTGCCGATGCCGATGCCGAGTCCGGTCGGTTGCTCGTATTCGTGCAACTGCCCGAGCCCGAGCTGCTGCTCGCGAACGTCGACCAGCCGAGGTATCGCTCGATCGGACGAGGGCGCACCGTCCTCGGCGTGCTGATCCCAGGCGCCGTCCTGTACGGCGTCGACGATCACGTTCGCGTGTTCGAAATCGGGCGCGTCGCGCGATCTGGTGACGATGCCGACCCGGTTGGTAGGAGTGTGCTTCAGCGGCACGCGCTTCGCCGCGATGTCGGAGGATGGCGAGGTGGTTCGGGGCAAGCTCGACGGCACGGAGCTCGAACGCATCCGGGTCACCGGGTTCGGAACCCGGCGCACGAATGCCGGGCTCCGGTGCAACGAGGACTACTTCGTCCTCGTGTGGAACAACCTGCTCCTGCGATGGACCGATCGACTGGAGATCATCGCGGGGTTCGAGGACGACATCGACGAGGTCGGACTGTTCGGGAGTCGCGTGCTCCTGAGCACGCGCGACAGGTCGGCCTCCTTGATCGACCTCACGACCGCCGAACGCAAACCGATTCCCGCGTACGAGAAGCTCGCGCCCGGTCCCACGCGCATCGCGCTGCAGATCAAAGGAAGCGTCCAGATCCTCGAGCTCGACTCCCAGTTGCTGTGGCCGGCGGCGTGTCCCGCGGGCCTGCGCGGAGCGTGGCTGGACGAGCACCTGCTGGTCGGGTCGACCGGACACGTGCTGTGGCGTTGCTTCCTGCCGCACGAGCGCGGCGAGCTTCGCTCCCACCTCGAACGACTCACCAACGCGGTCGAGTCACCGAACGGCGTGCTGCTGTGGCCGTGGCAGGTCCACTGATCACGACGCCGCGCGGTCCGCGATCAGCTGGTGCTCGACGAGGCGGTGATAGGTCCCCCGGCGCGCCATCAGCTCGGTGTGCTTGCCCTCCTCGACCACGCGCGCATCCTCGATCACGACGATGCGGTGCGCGTCGCGCACGGTCGACAGGCGATGCGCGACGACGATCGTGGTGCGGCCGCGCATCACGCGCGACAGCGCCGCCTGGACCGTGGCCTCGCTCTCGGCATCGAGGTTCGAGGTAGCCTCGTCGAGGATCAGCACGCGGGGGTTCGCGAGCAGTGCGCGGGCGAGGGCCACGCGTTGCTTCTGGCCACCCGATAGCTTGGTGCCGCGCTCGCCGATCAGCGTGTCGTAGCCATCGGGGAAGCCGACGATGAAGTCGTGGGCGAACGCGTCGCGCGCGGCCGCTTCGATCGCTTCGTCGGTGGGAGGCTCGGCGGCGCCGTACGCGATGTTGTCGCGGATCGTGCCGGAGAACAGCACCGGCTCCTGCGACACGATCGCGAACGCGCGCCGCAGCGACGCGAGCTGGAGATCGCGGACGTCGGTGTTCTCGACGAGCACCCGCCCGGCATCGACGTCGTAGAACCGGTACAGCAGCGCCAGCAGGGTGGACTTGCCAGCGCCCGACGGGCCGACCAGGGCCACGACCTCGCCCGGCGAGATCGACAGGTCGACGTCGGTCAGCACCGGCATCCCCGGGCGCGCGGGGTATGCGAACGACACGCCCTCGAACCGGATCGCGCCTCGGCCCTCCGGCAACGGAACGGCATCCGGTGCATCGCGGATGTCGGGCCGGGTATCGACCACGGCGAACAACCGATCGGTCGCGCCGGCCGCACGCTGCAGCGAGCCCCACAGGTTCGACAGGTCCGACAGCGCGCCGGCGACCATGAACGTGTAGAGGAAGAACGACGTCAGGTCGCCCGGCGACAGCTCGTGATGGATCAGCCGGCGACCGCCAAACCACACCACCAGCGCGATGCCGAGATAGCCCGCGGTCATCGTCAGCGCGTAGAACCACGAGCGCAGGCGCACCATCTCGAGCGTCTTGGCGAACGCACCCTCGACGCCATCGCGATACCGCTTCGCCTCGTGACGCTCGCGCACGAACGACTGCACGGTGGAGATCGCGCCGAGCGACTCCTGGACCTGCCCCGACACGCGCGCGAGCTCGTCCTGCACGGCGCGCGTCATCCCCCGGATCTTGCGTCCGAAGTAGCGGGTCACGAGCACGGTCACGGGGACGACCGCGAGCATCAGCAGCGTGAGCTGGACGTCGATCACGAACAGCATCACCAGCGCGCCCAGCATCTGCACGCCGTTGCGAAGTGCGATCGAGAGGTCGGTCGAGACCACGCCCTGCACGATCGTGACGTCGGAGGCCAGGCGTCCGACCAGCTCGCCGGTGCGCCGCTCGTAGAACCACGCCAGCGGCAGGGTGAGGATGCGGTCGAACACCATGCCGCGGAGGTCGGCGACCACGCGCTCTCCGATCCAGGTCAGCGTGTAGTGGCGCAGCCACACGAACGTGGCGTGCAGCGCGAACACCACGAGCAGCCCGACCACGATCATGTCGAGGTCGTGCGTGGTGGTCGAGCCCATGCCCACGTCGACGGCCTGCCGGGCGGCCCACGGATACACCAGCATGGCGCCCGAGGCGGCGAACAAGCAGATCACCGCGAGCACGAAGCGGCCGACGTGCGGACGCACCAGCGGGAGCAGGCGCCACAGCACGCCGAGGCGGCGGCGCTCCCGGACGGCATCTCCGGGCTCGTCGAGATACGGTCCCGTCGGCAACAAGCCTGCATAGCGCGCGGCCCGAGCGCTGTCACCTGGGATCCCGGGTAGCATCGCCGCCAAGCCCGCGTTACAAGCGGCGGATGTTCAGGACCGCCTTGCCCGCGCTTGCCGCGCTCGCCCTGGTCGCGAGCTGCGACGAGCCCACCCACCGGCCGACCGGCGCCGCCGACGCGATCTGGAAGCTCGCCCCCGAGGGCACGCGCGGGGCGATCGTGCTGTCGCCGTACGCGGTCAAGATGATCGAGGCGGGCTCGGTGACGCTGCGCAGCTTCATCGACAAGGCAGGTCCCGAGATGGCGGCGTTCGACGCGCTGCTCACCGCGTGGTTCGAGCCGCTCGGCGGCAAGTCGCTCAAGCTCGCCGACCTGCACCTGACGGCGAACAAGGGCGGCGCGCTGTTCCTGGTCAAGGACGGCATGGTCGCGGTGCTGCCGGTCGCGGATCGCGGTGCGTTTGTCGCGAAGGCGAAGGGCACGCCCGCCAACACGCCCGACGGCGTCGATCAGATCGGCGACAACCGTTGCAAGATGTTCGGCACGCACTACGTGTGCGCGACCAGCGACGCGATCCTCGCGTCGGTCGGCAAGAGCCCGATCAAGGATCGGCTGGCCAAGGTGCGCGCGCGCGGCGACATCGAGCTGATCGGCACGGAGCTCCCCCTCGAGGGACCGGAGATGCCGCGCAGCGCGATCGCCGCGGTGATCACGATCGAGCGTGGCCAGTGGCAGGTGCGCGGCGTGCTGACCAATCCGCCGAAGGCGCTCGCCGAGAAGCTGTCTCGTCCGGCCAAGCCGCGCACGCACATCGGCAAGTCGTCCGGCTTCGCGGTGCTCGACCTGCGGTCGTTCATCGGGCGCGGCGACACGCCGGTCGTCGAGCAGGTCACGCAGAGCCAGCTCGCCGACTCGATCGCGGGGCCGATCACGCTCGACGTCGCCGGCGGCTCGCGCGTGCTCGACATGGAGATGCCGCTGTCGAACCCGGCCCCGTTCCAGACCCTGGTCGCGCACTGCGATGCGGCCGAGCTGCTGCGCCAGCTCGGCGCGACGGTCAAGGATGGCGTGTGCCACGTCGATCTCGCGCAGATGAACCTGGCGTTCGATTTGTGGGTCGAGGGCAACGTGCTGCACGCGGGGAAGAAGCTGGCCGCCGGCGAGGCAGCTCCAGAAACCGCGCGGGTGCAGATGACCAAGGCCGGCATCGAGCTCGCGACCGGCCAGTGGGGGCTCGCGTTCTGGGGCCGCGGCACGATGTTCTCGCCGACCGGCCGGCAGCCGACCGAGGCGACCGACGTCGATCCGCGGATCTCGATGCCGCTGCGCACGATGGCGATGCTCGACGAGATCGGGTTCGGCGTGAAGAAGGACGGCGACCTGCTGCGGTTCGTGCTGACGATGCGCACCGCGTTCGCCGATCCCGACCAGGTGATCGACAAGCTGATCGGGATCACCGCGGTCGACGTGCTCTCCAACAAGGCCGACATCAAGGGCCAGGCGATCGCGAAGGAGTTCCCGCGCTCGCAGTTCGCGATCGACTACGCGGCCGGCCAGCACGGCATGGTGGTGCCGACGCAGATGCTGTCGTCGACGGCGCAGATGATCATCCCCGCGCTGATGGCGTACCGCCAGAGCGCCGGGGACGAGGGCCAGGCGCCGCCGCTCGAGAACATGCCGCCCGGCACGCTGACGCAGTTGCGGGTGCGCGGCTACGCGACCGACGGGCTCGCGATCTGGAAGCAGAAGAATCCGGACAAGCAGTGCCCGACCTCGATGGCCGATCTCGCCGCGGCGATCGATCCCGGCGCGACGATCCTCGACGAGTGGGGCAAGGAGCTCGTGATGGTGTGCGGCGGCAAGCTCCCCGAGGGCGCCGACGGCATCGCGATCGTGTCGCTCGGCCCCGACGGCAAGCTCGGCACCGACGACGACATCAAGTCGTACTAGGGTCAGACACAAGTTTCACAAGTTTGTTGGGGGGGCAGACCCACGCTGTGGGTCTGCCCCCCCTACAAACTTGTGGAACTTGTGTCTGACCCCAGCGCGGCGCGCAGGGCCGCTCCGAGGTCGCGACAGCGCCACGCGTAGCCGAGCTCGGTGAGCCGGGCGGGCACGACGTTGCGACCGTGGAGCAGGTACTCGGCGAGCTCGCCGGCGACGGCGCGGACCGCGAATTTCGGCGCGGGCATGAAGCTGGGGCGCCGCAGCACCCGACCGAGCTCGCGCGCGAACTCGCGGTTGCGGATCGAGTCGGCGACGACGTTGATCGGTCCGCGATAGCGATCGTCTCGGATCGCCTCGGCGAACACGCCCGCGGCATCGACGAGCGCGATCCACGACATCCACTGCTCGCCGGATCCGATCCGGCCGCCGAAGAACAGCTTGTACGGCCGGGCGAGCTTGGCGATCGCGGGACCGGGCCCCAGGACGATGCCGAGCCGCATGCACGCGACCCGCACGCCGAACGGCTCGGCGGCCATCGCCTCGCGCTCCCAGTCGCGACACACGCGGCCGAGGAACGTCTCGCTCGGAGGATCGATCTCGGTGACCGGCTCGTCGTCCCCGAGCTGATCGATCGCGAACGCGTAGTAATCGATCGCCGAGGCCACGAGCAGGGCGGCCGGCCGACGCGTCGGCGCGAGGGTCTCGATCGCCTCGACGATCGTGCGTGTCGATTCGACCCGGCTGTCGCGGATCCGCTGCTTCTGGCGGGCGTCCCAGCGCCGGGCGCCGAGCGATTCGGCGGCGAGGTGGACGATCGCGCGCGCACCGGCGAACGTGTCGGTCCACGCACCGGGCGTCTCGAGGTCGGCGGTCACGCACTCGACGCCGAGTCGTTCGCGTGCCGCGCCGGCGTCTCGCGACAGCGCGATCACGTGGTCGCCGCGTTCGCGCAGCTGACGAACGAGCTCGGTACCGACGAGCCCGGTCGCCCCGGTGATCACGACATGCCCGACCGGCCCGTCCACGTCACACCACCGCGGACGCGCCGCGACCCGGTGCGACCGGCGCGGAGATCAACTCGGCGACGAACCGCTTGGCTTCCTGACACGCCTCGACCAGCTCGCTGCCGAGGGCGAGGTGGGCGGCGAGCGCGGTGGACAGCGCGCAGCCGGTGCCGTGGACGTTCTCGCCGCCGGGCGTGCGCGGACCGGTTATCTCGATCACGCCGCTGGCCTGACACAGGTAGTCGATGACCGACTCGCGGGTGTCGTCGGGCGCGGGTTCCGCCGGCGCCGTCCAGCCCTCGCGCGTCTGCGAGGGGTCTTCCGACGAGGGAGGCGACGGCGGTCGCTGGTCGGCGGTGGCGGGGGATGGTGAGACCACCGTCGCGGAACCGCGTCGGGGATGATCGATGTGCCCGCCCTTGACCAGCACGGCACAGCCGAGGCGCTGGCTCAGCATCTGCCCCGCGGCGACGGCCTCGGCGGCATCGCGCACGTCGGCGCACGCGAGCATCGCGAGCTCCCGGGCGTTGGGGGTCAGGATCGTCAGGTGCGGGGCGAGCGCGTCGAGCGCGCGATCGAGCGTGCCCTCGACGAGCGCGACGTCACCGCGCGAGGCGTACGCGACCGGATCCCACACCACCGGCGCGGCGGTCAGGGCGAGGGCCTCGCCGATCGCGCGCGCCACCGCCGAGCTGCCGACCATCCCGATCTTGACCGCGCGAACCTCGACGTCCGACAGCAGCATCTCGAGCTGCGCGCGCACGGTGTCGGGATCGAGCGCCGCGCTGCCCATCACGGCCGTGGTGTTCTGGATCGTCACCGCCGTGGCGACGCCGACCGGGCGCGTGTCGAGCATCGCCGCGATCCGGACGTCGGCGATCAACCCGGCGCCACCCGACGGGTCGATACCGGCACAGATCAGGAGTCCGGGCGGAACGGTCACGGTCTCAGGAGTCGAACGCGGGAAGGCCGGTGACGTCCTGACCGACGACCAGCGTGTGGATGTCGTGGGTGCCCTCGTAGGTGTAGACCGATTCGAGGTTCAGCATGTGGCGCCCGCACTGGTAGTCGTCGGTGACGCCGTTCGCACCGAGGATGTCGCGCGCGTCGCGCGCGATGTCGCGAGAGATCGCGACGTTGTTGCGCTTGGCGAGCGAGATCTGCCCCGGCTTCAGCTTGTCGGCTTCCTTCAGGCGGCCGAGGCGCAGGCACAGAAGCTGCGCCTTCGTGATCTCGGAGACCATGTCGACGAGCTTGCGCTGCACGAGCTGATAGCCGGCGATCGGCCGGGAAAACTGCACGCGGTCCTTGGCGTACGACAGCGCCTCGTCGTAGCAAGCCATCGCGGCACCGACCGCGCCGTAGCAGATCCCGAACCGCGCCTGCGACAGGCACGACAGCGGCCCGCGCATCCCCGACACGCCCGGCAACAGCGCGTCCTCGCCGACGACGACGTCCTCGAGAACCAGCTCGCTGGTCACGCTCGCGCGCAGCGACCACTTGCCGTGGATGTCCCGGGCGGAGAATCCCGCGGTCTTCGTCGGCACCAGGAAGCCGTGGACCTTGCCATCGAGCTTGGCCCACACCAGCGCGACGTGCGCGATCGACCCGTTGGTGATCCACCGCTTGGTACCGGTGATCTTGTAGCCGCCCGGCACCTTGGTGGCGGTGGTCAGCATGCCCGACGGATTCGATCCGAAGTCGGGCTCGGTGAGACCGAAGCATCCGATCGTGGTGCCCGCCGCCATGCCCGGCAGGTACTTCTGCTTCTGCTGCTCCGAGCCGTACGCCCAGATCGGGAACATCACGAGCGAGCTCTGCACCGAGCAGAACGAGCGAATCCCGGAGTCGCCGCGCTCGAGCTCCTGGCAGATCAGGCCGTACGCGGTGGGAGAAATCCCGGCGCAGCCATACCCGGTGAGAGAGGGCCCGAGCAGGCCGAGCTCGCCGAACACCGGGATCAGCTCGTGCGGGAACGTGCCGGCGGACCAATGCTTGCCGATCGTGGGCATCACGCGCGTCGACACCAGCTCGCGGACGGTGTCGCGCACCATGCGCTCCTCGTGGGTGAAGAGCTCGTCGATGGCGTAGTAGTCGAGTGCGCTGTAGGCCATAGAAGTTTCCGCGGTGGACGGTCACCAAAAGTGACCGTGGGGACCGGGGCGGTATACTTCGCGCGTGGCTCGCGCGGAAGCCAGAACGCCAGCGTACGGGCGAACAATCCTGCTCGTGCTGGCGCTCGGAGTTTGTTCGACGGCCGAGGCCGGGGCGCCGAAGCATCTCGGCGCGGCCTATGCGGCCTACGATCGCGGTGATCTCGCGGTCGCGAGCCGCGAGCTCGCACGCGCGGGCACCCTGATCAATCGCGACTACGTGCTGTGGCTACGCGGCATGGTCGAGCTGCGACGTGGGCACTACCCCGCCGCGCAGCGCGCCTTCGAAGGGCTCGCCAAGGTCTCGGGCTCGCGGTTCGCCGGCGAAGCACCGTGGCGGCTCGCGGACGTCGCGTGGGCGCGCGGCGATCGTGCGGCGGCCGCGAGGTCCTACGCGCGGCTCGTCGGTCGGCCCGGCGCCAAAGCGCACGCCGATGTCGGCACCGCCATGTTCCGGATCGCCGAGGCCCGCACCGGCAACGCTGCCCTCGCGGCGTATCGCGCGCTCGCGATCGCGCATCCCGGTCACCCGCTCGCCGAGCGTGCCGAAGCGATCCTGGTCGAGCGCGGTGCGCCGCCGTTCACCGCGGCCGAGCGCATCGATCGCGGACGCAACCTGTCCGATCAGCACCTGTGGGATCAGGGCGTCGCCGAGCTGTCGCTCCTCGATCCGTCCGATCTCTCCGAGTCGCTGCGCGTGCGGCGCGACTACTGGCTCGGCACCACGCTGTTCCGTCGTCGACGCCGCTACGACGACGCGTCGAAGCTCCTGCTCGGCGTGTACAAGCAGCTCGACAGCGCCGAGGCGATGTTCCACGGCGCACGCTCGCTATCGCGTGCCGATCACGACGACCTCGCGATCACCTGGTACCACAAGGTGGTCGCGAAATACCCGCGCACGCGATGGGCGGAGGAAGCACAGTTCCTCGCTGGATGGCTCGAGTTCCACCACGGGAAGTACAAGAAGGCGATCCCGCCCCTCGAGGACGGCCTGCGTCGGTATCCGAAGAGCCGGTGGGTCGACGACACGCTGTGGTTCCTCGCGATGTCGCACTACCTGCTCGGCGACTACGCCAAGGCTCGCCCGCGGCTCGAACGCCTCGCGCGTTATCGCGGCCGGCTCGAGGGCGGCAAGGCGATGTACTGGCTCGCCCGGATCGATCACAAGCTCGGAGACAAGCCGGCGGCGATCCGCGGCTACACCGAGACGCTGCAGAAGTACCCGTTCTCTTGGTACGCGCTGCTGTCGCGCGCGAGGCTCGCAGCGCTCGGCGTGCAGCTGTCGCCGTTCGGCCACACGGCGAAGGATCCGGTGGCGCCGCGCGGCACCAAGCTCCCGTCGAAGCTCGACGCGTCGCTGGTGCGCGACGATCTGATCCGGCGCGCCGACGAGCTGATCGCCGCGGGCATGTCCGGCGCGGCCGGTGCAGAGCTGTCCCGAGGAGAGCGCGCGTTTCTCAAGAAGTACCGCCGGAAACGCGGCGACGCGCTCGCGATGCTGCTCGATCGCTATCGCAAGGCGAACAACTTCTACCGGCCGTGGATGATCGGCGTCGTGCGGAGCGGTGGCGCCCTCTCCGGTCCCCCGCGCGGCGATGCCAAGCGGTGGTGGAAGCACGCCTACCCGCGCGCGTTTTCCCGCCTGGTCGAGAAGTACCGCAAGCTCGGCAACGCGCCCGACGGCTACCTCTACTCGATCATGCGCAAGGAGAGCGGCTTCAACCCGCAGGTGGTGTCGTATGCCGACGCGCAGGGGCTGTTGCAGATGATCCCGCCGACCACTCGTCGCGTCGCCGAGACACTCGGCATCCCGTACGACCGGGGCAGGCTCTACGACCCGGAGTACAACATCCAGACGGGCAGCTGGTACATCGGGCATCTGCTCGCGAAGTTCAAGAACCAGATTCCGCTCGGCGCCGGCTCGTTCAACAGCGGCCCGCGTCCGGTGATGAAGTGGATCGACACGTACGGCAACCGCGAGATCGACGAGCTGGTCGAGCTGGTGCCGTACACCCAGACGCGCGAATACATGAAGAAGGTGACCGAGAACTACGCGCGCTACCGGTACCTCTATCACGACGAGATCTACGAGCAGCCGCTCGTCGTCGACAAGAACTACGTGCGCGACCAGCTGACCTACTGACCGCGAGGCCACCGGCGCCGCATCGTCGTGCTCGTGTCAGTGCTCGTACACGCACTCGTACACGTACTCGTACTCGTGACTGGTTCCTTCTGTCCTTTGCGTCCTTTGCGTCCTTTGCGTCCTTTGCGTCCTTTGCGTTCGATCCTTCTTCGGGACGCCCCCTTCAGAGGGATGGAAGCAAAGGACGCAAGACACCAAGGATCGGGATCCAAACGGGCTCGGACTCGGCTTGCATGCGTCCGTTGAACGGATCGCCGCCCCCGTGCGCCCGGGGACGCGAAGCGCTATCGTTCGACCATGAAGCTCACAGGCGTCATCCGCCGTTCGGATCTGGAAGGTGGTCACTGGACGATCGAGACGGACAGTGGCGAGACGTATCAACTCGTCGGCAAGACCGACAAATGCAAGGACGGCCTCAAGGTCGAGCTCGACGGCAAGGTCGACAAGAACTCGATGGGGTTCGGCATGACCGGACCGCAGTTCGAGATCTCGTCGATGCGAACGCTCAGCTAGTCTTGGTCTCGCCACGCGCGGTGACCGCACGCGCGTGAGCGGCCACGTCGGTGGGCGAGGTCGGCGAGGAACGGCGGATCGGTCGAGCAGCTCGGGTGCGGGTGCACCGCGCTGACGACTCAGGGCGTCGCGGGATCGGCCGGCGGATCCGCGGGCTTCTTGTCCGCGGGCTTCTTGTCCGCGGGCTTCTTGTCCGCGGGCTTCTTGTCCGCGGGCTTGGCGTCGGCCGGCTTGGCGTCGGCCGGCTTGGCGTCGGCCGGCTTGTCGGCGGGCTCGTCGGTCGGTGGCTTCGGCGTCGGCCTCGGCACCGGACGCGGCCGCGGACGGGGGCGAACCACGGGACGGGGCGCCGGCGCCGGGACCTTGCTCTCGGCCGGCTCGTCCGGCTTGTCGCCATCGTCCGCGGGCTTGTCGCCATCGTCTGCGGGCGTCTCGTTGTCGGCCTCGACGACGCCGCCGAACGTGACCTCGGCATCGACCAGCGCGTGGTCGTCGGGACACTCGACCTTGACGCCGGTGTCGTCGGTCGAGGTCACCTTGCAGGTCAGCTTGGTCTCGCTGCCCTTGACCGCGACGTAGACCTGGTTGTCGACCGCGACCGCCTCGGCGACCGCGGGATCGAGCTGCTTCTTGGGGAAGGTCGCGACCAGGACGGGCGCGGGCGTGAACGTGAACAGGACGGCGTTCGCGTTGACCTTGCCGATCTTGGCGACGACCGAAACCTCGCCGTCACCCGGCGCCTTCATCACGTGCTTGGCGAGCTCGGATTCCAGGTTCGCGAGCACCTCCTGCTTCTTGACGAGGCTGCTCTTCCGACCGTTGACGTAGCTCTCGGCGGACTTGATCGCCTTCGCATTCCCACCGGCCTGGGCCTTCTCGAGCTTGTCCTCGGCGGTCTTCAGCTCGCCCTCGACACGCTTGACCTCCCGCTGTGCCGCCTCGACCTTCGTCAGGATCGAACGGCTTCCGGCGAACCGGACGACCATCGCACCGGCCTTGACGTCCTTCGTGGGATCGATCGCCTCGATCGTCACGGCCGCGGGAGCCTGGACCTCGACGGGCTCGGGCGCGAACGCGCCGAGCTTGATCGGCTCGGGCGCGGACTCGGGCGGCGGAGCGGGCGGCGGCGGCTTGACCGGCTGCTGGACCTGCGATGTCTTGCCCGCATCGTCGTTCGACTTGTTGAGGACGTGCTTCCACACCAGGTACGCGCCGAACACGAGCAGGAGCAACACGAACAGCACGATCAGGCGCGTGCTGGTCCGCGAGGTCGACGGAGCCGTCGGCTTGACCGGCTGCTTCTCGGGGACCTTGGACGGAGGCGGTGGCGTTGGCTTCTCTGCCGGCTTGGCCTGGGTGACCGGCTGCGCCGGCTTCGGCGCCGGCGCGACCGGCTTCGCGGGTGCGACCGGCTTGGCCTCGACGGGTGCCGGCTTCGCGGGCTCGACCTCGACGGGCTTGGGCGGCTCCGGCGCGGGCCTGGCTGGCTCCTCGAGCGCGGCCTCGAGTCCCTCGGGAACGTCGACGGCTTGCAACACCTTCGAGGCGCGCACCGCTTCCTTGACGTCGTCGGGGCGAACGTCCATGTGCTCGCTGAGAATCGACCGACACGTCACGTTGCGGCACCGGAGGCGGGGTCGGAGCACGCGACGGCTTCGGCGTCTCGACGGGCGGGCCGGCGGCACCGAGGGCGACCTCCTCGACGGGCGGTGCGGGTGCCCGGGAAACGGTCGTCCCCGAGGCGCCGAGAGCGATGTCGTCGGGCGTCGGAAGCACTTCCTCGGGCACGCCCGACTTCATCTGGACGCCGGCAGAGCCGAGCTCGACCTCGCCGACCGACGGAGGTGGTGCAGCGTGTGCGACCACGACGCCGGGCGCGAGACCCTCGTAACTCGCCGGCGATGCGGCGACCGGCTCGGCGGCAGCCGCTCGCGCGGCCTCTCCGAGATCGAGATACCCGAGCGACCCGAGCGTGGCGATCACGTCGCGCACCTCGGCGGCGGTCGGCAGCATGCCGAGCTCCTCGCGCGCCCAGCTGATCAGCTTGGGAACGTCGCGCTGGCCGTCCATCCCGCACGCGAGCGAGAACTCGGACTCGTAGAACCGGAACATGCTGCCGGTGTCCGGGTCCATCACGTCGATGAACTTGGCGTCGCCATCCTCGATCGCTTCCGCGACGAGGTGGTCCTGCCGGAACCGTGGCCTCTCGAACGCCTCGGAACCCGATGCCTGCTGCATCATCCGCCCTTTCGAAGCTCGGTGAGCACCAGCTTCGCGACCGCCTTCAACGTGTCGAACACGCCGACTCCCTTCGGTGCGATGGCCTCGAAGGCCGGCACCTTGGTGGGGTTCAGGGCCTCCTCGAGCTCCGCGACCGGGATCGCGTTGGGGAGGTCGCGCTTGTTGTACTGGACGACGTACGGAAGCTTGTTGAGGTCGTACCCCTGCTCCTGCAGGTTCGACGCGAGGTTCTCGAGCGACTCGATGTTCGCTTCCATGCGCTCCATCTGCGAGTCACCGACGTACACCACGCCATCGACGCCCTTCAGGATCAGCTTGCGGCTCGCGTCGTAGAACACCTGGCCCGGCACCGTGTAGAGGTGGAACCGGGTCTTGAACCCGCGAATCTCGCCGAGCGAGAGCGGGAGAAAGTCGAAGAACAACGTTCGCTCGGTCTCGGTCGCGAGCGAGATCATCTTCCCCTTCGCCTCGGGGTTGGTCTTGTTATAGATGTACTGGAGGTTGGTCGTCTTCCCGCACAACCCCGGACCGTAGTAGACGATCTTGCAGTTGATCTCGCGCGACGAGTAATTGATGAAGCTCATGCGCGGCGTGCCTAATCGTTGAAGAGGTTGTCGATGTCGTCATCGGTGATCTCGGAGAACACCGACGGCTGGGCACCACTCTGGCTCTTCTTGACGAGGATGTCGAGAATACCGACGAGCTCGGCCGCTGCCTTGCGGACTCGCAAGCGAACCAGGCCGAGCGAGCTGCGCTCGTCGAACAGCACCACCAGGATCACGCGCTGGCCGATGATCGAGATGTGGACGTTGGTCTTCTCGCCCTCGTGGAACTGGCCGGCGAATTCTTTCTCCGCGAGCAACGAAGCGATGCCGCCCGTCGCTGCCACGTTGCCAGCGGTCAGAGACGACAGCGACGTCACGTCGAGCTCCTGGACGTCTCCCGCCGAGGCAATTGCCTGCCCGTTCTTGTCGATCACGAGCACGGCCCGCGCATTGGAATCGCGGTGGAGGATCTCGCAGATCCGATTGATCTGCTGGAGCTCCTCCTCGTACATCACGAGCTGTTGGATCATCGCGCCTTGGCTCCTTGGCCGGGTCGCCCCTCTTGCGGTCCTCGCGTCATGACGAGGGGCTCATCGCCGTCGAGTCACGGTACCAACCACCCGGGATTCAAACAACCTTTGCGCCCATCTAACCAGCCGACGCCAGAGAAATCCTCGGTGCTTACATCGTTGCCCGACCTGCGAGCGCACGCGCGATGGTCGCCTGATCCGAGTACTCGAGCTCGCCCCCAACCGGGAGTCCCGTGGCGATCCGTGAAACCCGGACACCCAGCGGCTTGATCGTGCGGGCGATGTACATCGCGGTCGCCTCGCCATCCACGGAGGGCGAGGTCGCGACGATCACCTCGTGAACATCTGGCCCGAGGCGGCGGATCAGCTCGGCGATCCGCAGATCGTCGGGTCCGATGCCCTCGAGGGGTGACAGCAGCCCGTGGAGCACGTGGTAGCGCCCGCGGAAGTGGCCGCCGCGATCGATCGCGACCAGGTCCGACGGACTCGCGACCACGCAGATGGTCTCGGGGTCGCGACGGGTGTCCGAGCACATCGGACACGGATCGACCTCGGTCATGTTCATGCACACCGAGCACAGCCGGATCTTGTCGGTGACGTCGAGCAACGCCTGCGCGAGGTCGCGAACCTGTTGGCGCTGGCTCCGGACGAGATGAAACGCGAGCCGGGTCGCGCTCTTCTCGCCGATTCCGGGCAGACGGGCGAGCTCGGCGACGAGCCGGCGGATCGGATCCGACATGAGCGGGGGCTAGAACATGCCGGGGAGACCACCGCCACCCATGCCGGCGAGCGGTCCCATCACCTGCGCCATCTTCTCCTTGCTGGTCTCGCGGACCTTGGTGGAGGCGGCGTTGACGGCCGCGGTCACCAGAATCCTCCAGCATGCCGATGTCGTTCGGGTCGACGACCGACTTGTCGATCTTGACCCGCACGACCTCGAACTGGCCGTTGACGGTCGCCGTCACCATGCCACCACCGGCGGCGCCATCGCACTCGAGCTTCGCCAGCTCCTCCTGCACCTTGGCGACGTCTCCCTGGAGCTTTTGCGCCTGCTGCATGAGCGCGTTGAGATCGGGCATCTTCGGGTTAGACATCGGTCTTGATCTCCTTGATGTGGGCGCCAAAGGTCTGAAGCACGTGCTTCGTGATCGGGTGTTCGCGAGCCTCGGCTTCTCGCTTCGAACGCTCCGCCGCCGACCGATCGCGCGTGGTCTCGAGGATCGAGCGCGCGGCGGTCTGCTCCGACTCCTTGGCGTCGAGCAGGCGCACGACGATCTTGACCTGCGCCAGCTCGCTACCTAGCTCGCGCACGATCGTGCGGAGCTCGTCGACGTTCTCTTTCTCGGCGGCCATCTCACCCATGCTGTGGACGTCGACGGGAAACCCGAGCTCGATCTTGTCGGCGCTCCACGTCATCACGCGCGCGTGCTGGAACGGTCCGAGCAGCGAGAACTTGCGACGCTGCTCGAGCTCGCCGAGCACCGTGTTCCACGCGCGCAACACGTCGGTCGGAGACGCCGTCAGGTTCTCGGTCGGTCCCGAGCCGCTCGCCACCGCGGTCGTGGGAGTCGGTACCGGTCCCGACGGAGACATCGCTCCACGGCTGGGAACCGGGTCCGGAGTCGGACGAGGCGCATCGGCGGTCGTACGGTTCTGCGCGAGTGCGGCCTCGCGTGCGGTTCGCGCTTCGGCGACCGCCGCGACGACCTCGCCGTCGTTGCGTGCTCCGGTGCCGGCCGCGAGGGCGGGCCCCATCTCCTGCTTGCCGCGCTTCTTGGCGGGCGCGCGACCCGACGGCGCATCGGGCTCCGATCGGGGCGCGCCCTTCGCGCCGGTCTCGACGGGAGGCGCCGCCGGTGCACGCCGACCGGGGGCGGTGCCCTTGGCGAACTCGGGGGGCGGCTTGCGCGTCGGGCCCGCATCCGCGGACACCACGACATCGGACGTAGCTCCCGGCTCGCGCTCGGTGCCGCCGTCGGCACGAGCCGCCGCACGCGCGGGCGCGGCCGCGACCATCGTGGGGGCGGGTGCCTTCGCGGCCGGACGCGCAGGTGCATGCGCGGGTGCCCGCGCGGGTGCACGCGGCGCAGGGCGAGCGCCACCGCGGACCAGCCGCGACTCGAGCTCGCCGAGGCGCTCGACCAGATCGCCGAGCGGCACCAGCGGCTCGACGGTGGCGACATCGATCAACGCGCAGTCGAGGATCAGTCGCGGCTGTAGCGTCTTGCCGAGCTCGTCGCAGCACCGCAGCATCCGCTCGAACATCTGCGTGATCCGCGAGCGCTCGAGCGCGCCGGCTTCGGCGGCGAGATCCGCGCGTTCCTCGTCGACCGCGTCGACCAGCTCGGGGCGTTCGGGTGCGACCTGGAGCACCGCGAGGTCGCGCAGGTAGCGCACGATCGCGCGCGCGATCTGGACCTCGTCGACACCACGCTCGATCGCCGACTCGACGGCAGCGAGCGCTTCGCCGGCGGCGCCTTCCGCGAGGGCGCGCACCAGCGTACGCGTCAGGGTGCGATCGGCGACACCGAGGACCTCGGCGACGTGCGCCTCCGTGATCGCCGCACCACCGACGTACGAGATCAGCTGGTCGCTCAGCGACAGGGCATCGCGCACGCTACCGCCGGACTCGCGCACGAGCAGGCTGATCGCACCGGGGTCGACCGTGAGCTTCTCGTGCTCGAAGATCTTCGCGAGATGTGCACCGAGGCGCGATGCCGGCACCAGCTTGAAGTCGTACCGCTGACACCGCGACAGGATCGTGTTTGGCAGCTTGTGCGGCTCCGTGGTGGCGAGCACGAACGTGACGTGCGGCGGCGGCTCCTCGAGCGTCTTCAGGAGGGCGTTGAACGCCTCCGTGGTGAGCATGTGGACTTCGTCGATGACGTAGACCTTCTTCTTCAGCACCGCGGGCTGGTACCGCACCGCCTCGGTGAGCTCGCGGATCGCATCGATGCCGCGGTTCGAGGCGCCGTCCATCTCCTGGTAGTCGATCGCCGTGCCGGCGGCGATGCTCGTGCACGCATCGCACGTGCCGCACGGCTCCGCGGAGGCGCGGTTCTCGGAGGTGCAGTTGAGCGCCTTGCCGACGATGCGGGCGAGCGTGGTCTTGCCGCAGCCGCGAGGCCCGCAGAACAAGAACGCGTGATGCACGCGCCCACTCGCGAACGCATTGGCCAGCGTGCGCGTGACGTGCCCCTGGCCCACGACCTCCGCGAAGGTCGCCGGCCGGTACTTGCGAGCCAGAACGAGATAGGACATGGCGACGAGATCGTCCGCGTGCGGATCGACGTGCCGACTATACCCGCTGCCTCCGACGCTACAACGCGATGGTCTCGCAGATCTTCTTGGCCTGACCGACCACGCTGTCCCGGATGTCGCCGAGTTTGTTCGACGCCGGGTCGCGATAGAGAGATCCCCCGCAGAACAACTTGTGCCCGCCGTAGGTCACGATCATCCGGAAGGCCGAGGCCCCGGTCGCGTCGTGGCCTTCGAGGTACCAGGCCCCCCCGCGTTGGCGGTCGAGCTTGACGGTGAGCACCTTGTTCTCGCCGAGCCACTTCTTGTAGGCCTCGCGATCCTTGGGCGCGCTCTTGTCCTCGTAGCCGTACCGGAACGAGAACACCCGCTTGTCGGTCGAGCCCGGCACCTTGACCACCAGCGAGATCGTCGCGGCCTCGCCGACATCGCGATCCCAGTTGGGCTCGAGCGTCAGCTTGATCGCCGCGATGTTGGCGGGCGGCTTGACGCGCACGCGTGGTGCCGCGGGATCGATCGCGGGAGAGGCAGCGACCTTGTCGGTGCCGGGGCTGCTGTCGTGGTTGGTGACCTTGGCATCGGGAGCCTTGGTGTCACCGGCCTTGGTGTCGCCCGCCTTGGTGTCACCCGCCTTGTCGTCACCGGCCTTGGTGTCACCGGCCTTGTCGTCGCCACCGGCCTTGGTGTCACCGGCCTTGGTGTCACCGGCCTTGTCGTCGCCACCGGCCTTGGCGTCGCCACCGGCCTTGGTGTCACCGGCCTTGGTGTCCCCCTTGCTGTCCCCCTTGTCGTCCGAGCCCCTCAGCTCCTTGGCCAAGCCGGCGGAGAACCCGTTCTCCTTCTTGGTCGTGGGAGTCGATGAGGTGTCGAAGTCGCCGCCGCCCTCGTTGTCATCGCAACCCGCCGCCAACAGGCACACCAGCAGCCACGCGCCCGTGCGAACCATTCCGATTTCTATAGCAAAAAAAACGAGCGATGACCGGTTCGTCATCGCTCGCGAGAAAAGGTGGCCCCAGGCACCCGCTATATCCGCTACCGTTGCTCCCTTCCGGGCCTGGCGGGGTTCACAGCTGTCGCGTCACCCGGGACCATGAAACGCAGGTAGTGCCTTGCGGAGGGAGAGGGATTCGAACCCTCGGTACCTTTCAGTACACACGATTTCCAATCGTGCACCTTCGGCCACTCGGTCACCCCTCCAGGGGAGCGGCGAAAGCTTCGTCGGGAACTAGCGGAGGGGGAGGGATTTGAACCCCCGGTACTTTCGTACATCTGATTTCGAATCAGACACCATCGGCCACTCGGACACCCCTCCAGAAAAGCTAGCGATAATCAGGACCGCGCCGGAGCGCGGCGAAGAACTCTTGCAGCAACGTGGCGCACTCGGTGGCCCGAACGCCGCCCGTGACCTCGACGCGGTGGTTGAGCCGCGCGTCGGTCGTGATCTCGTACAGCGTGGCGACAGCGCCCGCCTTGGGATTCGTGCAGCCGTACACCAGCTTCGGGACGCGTGCGTTGACGATCGCGCCGGCGCACATCGGACACGGCTCCTGCGTGACGACCAGCGTCGCCTCGACGCGCCAGTGACCGATCGATCGGGCCGCCTCGCGGAGGGCGACGACCTCGGCGTGTGCGGTGGGATCGCCATCGACCTCGCGGCGATTGCGACCGCGGGCGATGATCACTCCGTCGCGAATGACGACAGCTCCGACGGGAACATCACCCGCGTCGCCGGCCGCGCGTGCCTCGGCGAGTGCTTCTTCCATCCAAGCTTCTGGCGTGTCGTCGAACATGCGCGGATCCGAGAGGGGTCGAACCTCTAACCCCCGGTTCCGTAGACCGGTGCTCTATCCATTGAGCTACGGATCCTGATGCGGCGGAGAGAGAGGGATTCGAACCCTCGGTACAGGAAAAACCCCATACGCCGGTTTAGCAAACCGGTGCCTTCAGCCACTCGGCCATCTCTCCCGGTTTCGCGACTGGCGGCTTGCCGAACTTCCACCGAACTAGGTCAATTCAAACGGGTCAGGACGTGCGTGCGCACACGGCACGTCCTGCCCGCGACTACCTGCGTGACACTATTCGGTTATCAAGCCGTTGCGGAGGAGGAGGGATTCGAACCCCCGGAGCTTGCGCTCGGCGGTTTTCAAGACCGCTGCCTTCGACCACTCGGCCACTCCTCCGAGAAGCCCCGGAGGCGAAGCGGCAGTATAGGGATCGGCAGTCCCTTGTAAAGGACACGATCGAGAAACTTCACCATCCTGGGTATCTACCGGATTTCGACCTACTTCGGCGGCTCGATCAACTCCAGTCCTCCGACGTAGGGACGCAATGCCTCGGGAACCACGACGCTGCCATCGGCCCGCTGGTACTGCTCGATGATCGCGACCAGCGTCCGGCCGATCGCGACTCCGGATCCGTTGAGCGTGTGGACCGAACGCTTCCCGGCGCTCGACTGGCACCGGATCTTCGCGCGCTTGGCCTGGAAGTCCTCGAAGTTGGAGCACGACGAGATCTCCCGGTAGGCCGACTGTCCCGGGAGCCAGACCTCGAGGTCGTAGGTCTTGGCCGACGCGAACGTCAAGTCGCCGGTGCACAGGGTGACGACACGATAATGAAGGCCGAGTCCCTGGAGGATACGCTCGGCGTCGTCGCGCAGGGCCTCGAGCTCGGCGTAGCTGTCCTCGGGGCGGACGAACTTCACGAGCTCGACCTTGTCGAACTGGTGCTGGCGGATCAGCCCGCGGGTGTCGCGACCGTACGAACCGGCCTCCGCGCGGAAGCACGGCGTGTAGGCGGTGTAGCGGATCGGCAGCGCGGCCTCGTCGAGGATCTCGTCCATGTGCAGGTTGGTCACCTGGACCTCGGCGGTCGGCGACAGGAACAGGTCGTTGTCGGCCTCGTGATCGGGTCCGACCGGAATCGCGAGCTTGAACAGATCGTCCTCGAACTTCGGGAGCTGGCCGGTGCCGCGCAGTGCCGCGCGCCGGACCACGGCCGGCGGCCACACCTCGGCGTAGCCGTGCGACGTGTGGAGGTCGAGCATGTAGCTCAGGAGTCCACGGGTCAGGCGCGAGGCCGCACCGCGCAGCACGGTGAACCGCGCACCGGAGATCTTGGCGCCGGCGTCGAAGTCGAGGATGCCGAGCGTCTTGCCGAGCTCGTCGTGTGGCTTGGGCTCGAAGTCGAACGTGGGCTTGTCGCCCCACACGTGGTGGACCGGGTTGTCGGCCTCGTTGGTCCCGTCGGGGACACTCGCGTGCGGTGCGTTGGGAATCCCGAGCAGGCGCGTCGTGGTCTCGGTCTTGATCTTCTCGAGCTCGAGCGTGCCCGCCTTGATCTGCGCGCTCAGGTTCTTGAGCCGATCGCGAGCCTGGAGGAACTCGTCGGACTTCTTGTCGAGCTTCCGCATCTCTTGGTTCGCGGCGTTGCTCTCGGCGCGCTGGCCATCGAGCTCCGCTTGCATCTTGCGGCGGCGTTCGTCGAGCTCGCGCCACTCCTCGATCAGCTTCGTGACCGTCGGGCCACGGCGAGAGGCGGCGTCCATCTTCAGCGGGTCGAGCATGTTCGTCCTACGTTCGGCAATGATCGCGGGTGGTTGGGGCGCGACCTTATCGTGGGCTTAACTAGTTTGGCAAACTGGCAGTCTGAAGGCCCGTGGCCGTGGCATCCGCCCTTCCGCTCTCGTCTCTCCCTCTCGTGTCCACCGTGATCGCGGATCGCGACCGCGCGCTCGATGACGAGCTCGTGCGCCGGTTTCAGACCGGCGAGCGTGCGGCGTTCGATCAACTGGTCCGCCGTCACCAGAAGGGGATGTGGCGCCTGGTGCGTCGCTACGTGAAGCACGCCGACGACGCGTCGGATGTCACCCAGCAGGCGTTCGTGCGCGCGTTCAAGGGGCTCGCATCGTTTCGCCGGGCAGCCTCGGTGCGGAGCTGGCTGTACCGGATCGCGATCAACTGCGCGCTGACCTGGCTGCGCGATCACAAGCGCGAACAGCCGGCCGAGCTTCCCGAGGACGCGCTGGTCGATGCCGCACCGATCGCACCCACGCGGATGATCCACGGACAACAAGGGCTCGCGCTGCGGACCGCGATCGCGCAGCTGCCGCCGAAGCAGAAGCTCGTGCTCGAGCTGCGCGTCTACGACGACCTGTCGTTCAAGGAGGTCGCCGAGCTCGCCGACTGCACCGAGAACACGGCGAAGGTGAACTTCCACTACGCGGTCAAGCGCCTCCGCGAGATCATGAGGACCGATGTCGACGCGTGAGATGGGAGACCTGCTCGCCGCGTACGCCGACGGCGTGGCCGAGCTGTCGACCGAGGAGCGGCGCCGTGTCGACGCCTTGCTTGCCTCCGATCCCGCCGCGCGCGAGCGACTCGACGACGTCCGTGCCACGATCGGCGAGCTGCGCGAGCTGTCGACGCAGGCCGATGACGAGCCCGACTGGAACGTGCTCGAACGTTCGAATCCGGGATGCCGTCGACGAACACGCGACGCCGCGCCGGGCGTGGTGGCGCCGGTGGCAGATCCGGTTCGCACTTCCCGTGCTCGCGCTCGGTGCGGCCGCGACGGTCGCGATCGTGCTGGCGCGATCGCGGGCCACACCCGAAGCCCCGGTCGCGGTGACGCCTCCCGCGCCCGCACCTCTCCCTCGATCCGGATCGCCCTCCGACGAGCTCGCCACGGACACGGTCGCGCTGTACCTCGACGGGACCGAGGTCGACGTGCCCCTCGACGAGCTCGACGACTCCGCGCTGTCCGCACTCGATCGCGACGTGCTCGGCCTCGACGACGTCTCGGAGGAGACGCTACGAGCCGAGGGTGACGTGATGCTCGCCCCCGACACCGCGCGCTGGATCGACACGATCGACGAGCTCGATGACGGCGCCCTCGACCGCGCACGGGACTGGCTCGATCGCCAGACCGCACGCCTGCACCGCAAGGGAGGCAAGTCGTGACCCGGATCCTGGCAATCATGCTCGGCGCCATCCTCTGCGTCACTGCGGTGGCGTCGGCACAGCCGCGACGCGATCCCGCCGCTCGACGGGAACAGATCAAGCGCAAGATCCAGGCGCTGCGTGCGGCGACCCTCGCTTCCGAGCTGAGCCTCGACGAGCGCGCCCTCGCGCGGGTGCTGCCCGTGCTGGCCAAGTACGACAACGTCACCGAGGCGCTGGTACGCGAACGGATCGAGATCCACCGCCACCTGCGGATGGCCGACCGGGGCAAACCGCGCGACGTCGACCGGTTGATCGACAAGGCGGTCGCCAACCAGAAGTCGTTCTGGCGGCTCGAGGCGCAACGGCTCGCCGAGCTCCGCCGGATCCTGACGCCGAAGCAGACGGCACGCCTGTTGATCGTGCTTCCGCGGTTCGAGCGCCGGGTCCAGAACCAGCTCCGCCGGGCGCTCGCCAACGGTGCTCGGCATCGCCGTGGCGGCAACGTCGCACCGGTGAATCCCTACGACGACGACGGCGACGACGATTTTCCTCGGTGAGCGCCAGAGATCGCACGTGATACCAAGGCGCGGTATCATCTTCGTCCGGGGAGGCGCCACCGATCTCTCCGCCGCAGACGATGAGCACTATCGAGGCTACCTGCACCGCGTGTGGAACGATCAACCGCGTCGACGCGGCCCAGATCTCGGCCGGCACCCGCTTCGTCCCGTGCGCGAGTTGCAAGTCGCGCGTCGCGCTTCCCCCGTCGCGTCCGGCACCACCGCCAATCCCGCGAGCACAAGGGAGCGCCGCGGCCCTCGCCGATCTCCCGAGCCCCAAGCGACCGAGTCCGCTCGGCGCTGCCTCGCCGTCGGCACGGCCGGCACCGCAGTCGGGTCTCGCCGCGGCCGAGCTTCCCGTACCCAAGAGCGGGCGCGCGCGTACTCCATCGGCCGACGCGATCGATCTCGAGGATCTGATGCCCGACGGTGCCGATCTGCCGGCGCCACGCGGCCCGCGTAACCCCGGCGTCTCCGATCTGCCGGCACCCCGCGGTGGCGTCGCGCGGATTCCCGATCGGCCGGCGCCAACTTCGTCGGTGTCGGATCTGCCGGCGCCCGCGGGCGCACGGATCCCTCCGATCCGTCCGATCCCGTCCCCCTCGGCCGGGGTCTCGGATCTGCCGGCGCCCGCCGGTCGTTCTGCGGGTGGCATCTCGGATCTGCCGGCGCCCGCCGGTCGTCCCGGAGCGGATGGCATCGTCGATCTGCCGGCGCCCGCCGGAGCACGCGGCATCGCCAATCTACCCGCTCCCGCCGGTGCGCGCGGGATCTCCGATCTGCCCGCTCCCGCCGGACATCCCAGTGCGGGCATCACGGATCTGCCGGCGCCCGCCGGTGCACGCGGCATCTCCGATCTGCCCACCCCCGCCGGAGCGCGCGGCATCTCCGATCTGCCGGCACCCGCCGGGATTGCCGATCTGCCGGCGCCGAGAACGGGTGCCGGCGGCATCGTCGATCTGCCGTCGCCCAAGCCGGGTGGCGTCTCCGACGTTCCCGCGCCGAAGGGCTTCTTCGACGATCTCCCGCAACCGGTCAGCGGTCAGGCGTCGGAGCTGCCTGCCCCGAAGGGGTTCTTCGAGGATCTCCCGCAACCGGCGACCGGCGGCGGCCCCGAGGTGCCCGCGCCCAAGGGCTTCTTCGACGACCTGCCACAGCCGTCGACCGGTGGGAACGCGCCTCAGCCACCAGCACCCAAGGGGTTCTTCGACGACCTGCCGCAACCGGCGACCGGAGCCCAAGCTCCCGCGCCCCAGGGCTTCTTCGACGACCTGCCACAACCGGGAATGTCGAACGCCCCCGAGGCTCCGGCACCGAAGGGCTTCTTCGACGACCTGCCGCAACCCACCCCTCCGGCCGGGCCTACGCCGGGCGCACCGGGTCGAGCCAAGAAGCCGTCCAACCTGCCGGTCGAGCTCAACTTCGACAGTAGCTCGTCGATCGATCTCGGCATCGCGCCCGACTCCGCGCCCAACGCCGGCGGTCGGTTCGACAACCTCGATCTGTCCAAGCCGACCGCGCCGGATCCGATCCGCTTCAAGACTCCGACGTCGCCTCCTCCCACGGCACCCACCGCTCCCACACGAGCGCAACGGAGGTCGCTCCAGCCGCCGACCGACCAGGTGCTCGAGCTCGAGGAGCCTCGCCCGACCACGCAACCACTCCGGCCGCTCCCACCCCGCGAGGCGGATCGCGAGGTCGATCCCGACGCCCATCGCCGACGAGCCCGACGCATCCGGTTCCTCGCGCTCGGGGGTCTGCTGGTCGTCGCGCTCGGTGCCGGAGGGTTCTACGTCTACCGGCGCTGGGACGCGAAACAGACGACGGCGCGCCTGATCGACAGTCAACTGGCGATCGCCCGCAAGGCCATGGCGGCTTCCGATGCCGGGCACTGGAATCGCGCGATCACGGCGGTGGCGGCCGTGCTCGAGGCCGACGAGGATAATGGAGAAGCGCTCGCGATCTCGGCGGAGGCTCGGATCGCGTCGGCGCTGGCCGACGGAGTCGGCGCCCCGACCAAGCTCGCCATGGCACGCCGGCACATCGCGAAGGCGGTGGCCGGGCACATCGCCGGTCCGCAACTGATCCGCGCCCAGGCGCTGAGCGCGATCGCCGGCGGAGATGGCGCACGCGGGGTGTCGCTGCTCGAGCCCCAGGCGAAGAGCGCCAAGGACGCGCAGCTCTTCCTCTACCTCGGCTGGGCGTACCGAACCGGCGGGGACGACGAGAACGCGATCAAGGCGTTCGGTCAGGCTGCAGATCTCGGAACCGACTCGATCAAGATCCACGCGCTGTACGAGCGCGGTCAGACCAAGCTCTCGATGGTGGATCTCGAAGGGGCGAAGGCCGACTTCGATGCCGTGCTCGCGCTCGACAAGACCCACGTCGGCGCGCAGATCGGACTGGCCGCGGCGATGCCCGCCGCGCGCTCGCAGGATCAGGAGAAGCAGCTGCTGGCGCTGCTCGCAAACGACAAGTTGACCGCCGGTGCCGATCCTCGCGCGCTGGTTCGCGCCTGGACGCTGATCGCCGAGACCGCCGTGCGCGGCAATCGCCTCGATGCCGCACGCGAGCGGTATCGCAAGGCGCTCGCGCTCATCCCCGACGACGTCGGGGCGCTGGCCGGGCTCGCCGATGTCGAGTTGCGCGACGGCAAGATCGACCTCGCCCGCGATCAGGTCAAGCGAGCGATCGACATCGCGCCGAACGATATCCGCGCGCAGCTCGTGCAATCCGCAGTATCGCTCGCCAGCGACGATCGCGACGACGCGCGCCAGCGCGTGCAGGCGCTGGCCAATCGCAATCCCCCACCGCCACCGCTCGATCAGGCGCGCATCAAGATGATGGAGGGCAAGCTCGCCGAGCTCGACGGGGACGACCAGGCCGCCCTCGCGGATTACCGCGAGGCAGCCAAGCTCGCCGGGGATACCGATCTGTCGCCGACGCTGTTGGCGGTCGAGAAGCTCGGCAAGCTCGCCGACGCCGCCGAGAACGACGGCAACACCGACAAGGCCCAGGAGTACCGCGACACCGCCGACAAGATGCTCGCCAAGCTCGAGGCCAACGCCGGCGCCGATCCGCAGCTCGCGCTCACGCTCGGCATCGCGTACGTGCGCACCAACGATGCGGCCAAGGCCGAGCCGTGGCTGCGCAAGTACGTCGAGGCGCGGCCCGAGGAGCCCGAGGGCGAGTACCAGCTCGCGAAGGCGCTCGGGCAGCTCGGGCAGACCGATGCCGCGATCAACCGGCTGATCAAGGCGCGTTCGATGGCTCCCGAGCGCTCCGAGATCGGGATCGAGCTCGCGCGGACCTACGAGCGCGCCGATCAGGACGACAAGGCCGCCGAGGTCTACGAGGACCTGCTGAAGAACACCAAGGATCCCGGCGTCGAGCTCCGTGCGCGGGCCGGCAAGTTCTTCGCGCGGCGCGGCGAGATCGACAAGGCCGCCGAGCAGGGCGCCAAGATCCTCGCCGTCGCGCCCGACCACCTGATCGGCAAGTACCTCAAGGGCGAGGGCGAGCTGAAGGCCGGAAACCTCGACGAGGCCCGCAAGCTGTTCGCCGCGGCGGCCGCCGAGCACGACCCGATGTACCTCGACGCACTCGGGCGCGCCAACGAGGCCAAGTTCGCCGAGGCGAGCGACGCGAAGTACGCGCAGCAGGCGATCGACAACTACTCGACGGCGATCAAGCTGGACCCCAAGATGTTCAGCGCACACCTCGGCCTCGGTCGCGTGCTGATCAAGCGCAAGGAGTACGCCGCGGCGATCCAGCCGCTCGACGAGGCCTGGAACATCAAGCACGATCCGAAGATCGCGTACCTCATGGGCGTCGCGTACATGGAGCAGCGCAACGCCGATCCGACGCGCACCAAGGCGGCGATCGCCTCGCTCGAGACGGCGACCGAGCTCGAACCCAAGAACGGCGAAGCGCAGTACCGGCTCGGTCTCCTCTACGGCGAGGTCAACAAGGGCAGGGAGGCGGCGAACCGCCTCGGACGCGCGGTCGCGATCGGCGAGAAGACCGAGCTCGACAGCGGCGCCAACACGGTGCCGTGGTTGACCGACGCGCTGTTCCAGCTCGGTGAGGTCAGCAAGTCGAACAACGACCTCCGCGGCGCCAAGCACGCGTGGGAGCGATACCTCGCGCGTCCCCTCGACACCGAGTATCACCGGCAACGGGCCCAGCGCGCGCTCGCGACCGAGCTCAAGGGCATCAACTAGCCACATCGGTCGGGCCGGCCTCGCCCACTTGATCTATGTTCGCGACGTGCTGGACCAGATCCGTCGTCGTATCGGTCGTGCGGTGTTCTTCGGCAAGGTGCTCCGGGCCGCCGGCATCGCGCGCCCCGTGCGACCGGCGCAACTCGCGCGGTTTTTCAAGAGCGCCCGCCACACGCCTCTCGGGCCCCACCTCGCGCTGATGTTTCACGCCGCGGCGCATCCCGACAAGGAAGCGATCGTCGAGTACGCCAGCGAGCCGCGAGGCGAGCCAGTGCCCTCGGGGTACGCCAGCGAGCCGCGAGGCGAGCCAGTGCCCTCGGGCCGCGCAGAAGGTGGCAGCGTTCGCCGCCTGACCTGGGGACAGCTCGACGCCACGATCAATCGTCTCGCCCACGCCCTCGTCGAGCGAGGCATCACCGGCGGCCGGCGCGTCGCGCTGATGCTGCCCAACGGGATCGAGTACCTGGTCGCGCAGCAAGCGCTCGCCCGACTCGGCGCGACCGCGGTGCAGATCGGCTACCGCCTGAAGGCCGGCGAGATCGCGTACATCCTCTCCAACAGCGAGCCGACCGCGACGATCGTCCACGCGGCCTACGTGTCCGCGATGCGCGAGGCGCGCGCGCAGGCGAACCAGACCGGCGAGGTGATCGTCGTCGGCGGCAACGGCGCGCTGGCGGAGCACGAGGTCGCCTGGGATCGCGCGCTCGCGGGCGTGTCGCCCGAGATCCCGCCGCGCACGGAACCGGGAGGCGACGGTGGCGGCGTGATCGTCTACACCTCGGGCACCACCGGCAAACCGAAGGGCGCGAACCGGGCGTGGCGTCGCACGGGATTCGAATCGGTCGCCGACATGATCTACCAGGTCGGGATGTGCGCCGACGATCGCCACCTCGTCGTGTGCCCGCTCTATCACTCGGCGGCGCCGGCGTTCGTCGCGATCATGTTGTCGCTCGGCGCGACGATCGTGCTGATGAACCACTTCGATCCGGAGGGCGCACTCGACGTGATCCATCGCGAGCAGATCACGTGCTCGCTGATGGTGCCGACGATGCTGATCCGGATGTCGAACCTGCCCGAGGAGACGTTCCGCAAGTACGACACCTCGTCGTTACGCTGGATCATGTCGGCCGCGGCGCCGCTCACGACCGAGGCCGCACGGCGCTTCATGGAGGTGTTCGGACCGGTGCTGTGGAACTTCTACGGCGCCACCGAGACCGGGCTGGTCACGCTCGCCGGCCCCCGCGATCACACGAGCCGTCCGGGCACGATCGGACGCGCGCTGCGCGGCAACGAGATCCGGCTGCTCGACGACAGCGGCCACCCGGTGCCGCAGGGACACGTCGGAGAGGTCTACGTCCGCAACTCGACGCTGATCTCCGGCTACCACAAGAACGACGAGGCCACGAATTCGGCGCAGCGCGAGGGGCTGTTCTCCGTCGGAGATCTCGGACGCGTCGATACCGACGGCTACTACTACCTCGAGTCGCGCAAGCACGACATGGTGATCTCCGGCGGCGTCAACATCTACCCGCGCGAGATCGAGGATCACCTCCACACGCATCCGGCGGTGCTCGAGGCCGCAGTGATCGGCGTGCCCGACCCCGAGTGGGGCGAGACGCTGTGCGCTTATGTCGTCCTGCGCTCCGGCGCGCAGGTGACCGAGGCCGAGCTGATCGAGTTCTGCCGGAGCGGCCTCGCCGATTTCAAGCGGCCGCGCAAGGTCGTGTTTCTCGCCGACCTGCCGCGCAACCCGACCGGAAAGATCCTCAAGCGCGAGCTGCGCGAGCTGGTCTCGTGATCCACCCGATCGTCCTCGGGACCGCGGGGCACATCGATCACGGCAAGACGTCGCTGGTCCGCGCGCTCACCGGGATCGATACCGATCGGTTGCCGGTCGAGAAGGCGCGCGGCATCACGACCGAGCTCGGGTTCGCACGACTCGATCTCGGAGACGGCCAGACCATCGCGGTGGTCGACGTGCCGGGTCACGAGCGGTTCGTCAAGTCGATGGTCGCCGGCGCGACCGGGCTCGATCTCGTGGTCCTGGTGATCGCCGCCGACGAGGGCGTGATGCCGCAGACCCGCGAGCACCTCGAGATCTGCGACCTGCTCGGCGTGCGCCGCGGCCTGATCGCGCTGACCAAGTGCGATCTCGTGGAGCCCGACTGGGTCGACATGGTGACGACCGATGTCACCGCCGCGGTCGCGGGGACGTTCCTCGAGGGTGCGCCGGTCTTGCCGGTGTCGACCAAGACCGGCGCGGGCCTCGACGAGTTGCGGGCGGCGATCCGGCGCGAGGTCGAGGCGTTACCACCGCGCGCGACCGGCGGCGTGTTCCGGCTGCCGATCGATCGCGTGTTCACCGTCAAGGGCTTCGGTACGATCGTCACCGGCACGGTGCTCGGCGGCGAGGTCGCGGTCGGCGACGAGCTCGCGGTGCTGCCTTCGCACGCCGAGGCGCGGGTTCGCGGCATCGAGGTCCACGGTGGAGCCGTCGAGTCCGCGCGCGCCGGCATGCGGGCCGCGCTCAACCTCGGCGGCGTCGGGGTCGACGATCTCGCCCGGGGCGACATGCTCGCGCATCCCGACAAGATCGCGACGTCGCACATCCTCGACGTGCGGTTGCGCTATCTGCGCTCCGCCCCCGGCCCGCTCCCGGAACGCACGAAGGTCTTGCTCCACCACGGCACCGCGCAGGTGCTCGCGACGCTCGTCCTCGTCGATGCCCCGGCGGGCGGCCTCGCTCCCGGCGACGCCTCCCTCGCCCAGTTGCGACTCGATGCCGGAACGCCGCTCGCCGCGCTCCCCGGCGATCGCTTCATCGTGCGCGGCTTCACCAAGGCCCGCGCGCAGGGCTCGACGATCGGCGGCGGCGAGATCGTGCGCGTGCTCGCACCCAGGCTGCGCAAGCGATCCGATCACGCGGCGACCATCGCGACGCTCGCGGGGGCGCGCCTCGATCAACGGCTCGCCGTCGAGATCCGCGCGGCGAGCTTCGCGGGGCTCGCGATCAACCAGATCGTGCAACGCCTCGGTATGCCCGCGGACGCGCTCGCCGCTCCCCTCGCCACGCAGGTCGCGGCCGGCGAGCTCCTCGCCGTCGGCGAAGGCGAGCACGCGCACTACCTGCACGCCGAGGCGGTCGCCGAGGTCGAGTCCCGGATCGCCGCGCACCTCGCGGCGTCGCCCGACGGCCTGGCGCGCGAGAACCTGCGCACCCAGCTCCCGGCGGCACTTCCTCCGAAGGCCTTCGACGCGGTGATCGCGGGGCTCGAGTCGCGAGGAAAGCTGTCCGCGACCGGCGATCGCGTCGAGCGCGCGAACGCACCGCGGGCCACGCTGTCGGCGTCCGAGCACAAGCTCGTCGAGCAGCTCGCGACCTGGAAGCTCGAGCCGCTGCGCCCCAAGGACATCCCCGCCGCCGTCGGCATGACCGAGCCGCAGGTCAAGCAGGCGCTCGACAAGCTGGTCGCCGCCAAGCAGGTGATCAAGGTCAAGGCGGACTACTACATCCACGCCGCTGCGCTCGCCGACCTGCGCGCGCGCCTGGTCGCGTTTCTCGACGAGCACGGCACGATCGACGCGCAGCAGTGGAAGGACCTCACCGGTGCGAGTCGCAAGTTCACGATCCCGCTCGCCGAGTTCTTCGACGCCGAAAAGCTGACCCTGCGCGTCGGCGACGTGCGACGCCGGCGCTGACTTCGCGAGCGAACCGTCCGCGTATTCTCTCGCGACGCCACGAGCTCGCCACCAACGCCGCACCGCGGAGCGGGTCGCGGAAGTGAAGTCTTAAAAGAAGTAGCTGGCGCTGGTTCCGAAGAACAGGAACGTGCGCAGGCCGCCCTCGACGTTGATCGTCATCTTGTCGGTCGGCTTGAACTGGAGCCCGATGATCGCGTTGACGACCGGGAACACCGGCGGGATGTTGTACTTGACCAGCGTGCCGCAGGTCGAGCCATCCTCCTCGCAGGTGCCGACACCGTGGCCGCCGAACGTGCCGGGCGGTGGCTCGCAGTTCGTCGGGTTGTCGTTGGTCGCGCCCGTGCCGGCGCACACCATGTTGAGGTGATCGAGCTCGCCGCTGACGATGCCGAGCCCCGCACCACCGCCGTAACGGACCGCCATGTACTTGTTGATCGGCGCGTGGTTCAGGAACGTGAACTCGAGCGTGTACCAGCGCAGCTGGCTCCGCTGGTTGGCGCCGGGCACCACGTAGTCGGCGACGTCACCGGTGGCGATGTTCTTGCCGCTCTCGATCCAGATGCCCTGCCCCGGATTCACGGCCTCGGTCTCGAAGCCGAGCTGCAGCTCGACGTTGCCGCGGCGGCGCGTGAGATCGAGCCCGAACCCGAACGTGCTCGAGCCGCTATCGCCCGCGCGCTCGACGAACAGCTCGATCTCGCCCTTCGGAATGCGCACGTTGCGCAGCCGCACGCCGACGCCATACTCGATGGCGTTGTCGTCGGTCTTGGCGACCGCCGCCGGTGCCGGCGTCGGACTCGAATCGTCGTCGTCGAGCGCGGGCCCTGCCGATGCGATCTGCGTCGCAACCAGCATCACCGTAACCGTCGAGAACACCAAAGGTAGTCGCATGGTTAGTCTCCCGAAAACCGGCGACATTATATACACTATCCGCAGCCGTCCAGGGTCCGATGCGTTCCCGTCTTTCATTCTTGCTGCTCGCCCTCTGCGGCGTCGTCGCTCTCGGGGGCTGCCCCGGTGCCGAGGGACAGCTGGGAGACGCGTGCGCCAGTCACAACGACTGCGACAGCACGCTCCAGTGCAGCACCAACGTGTGCGTGCCGCGCTGCGCGCGCGGACCCGACTGTGGCGACGGCTACGCGTGCGACGAGTCGGGATTGTGTCAGCTCGCGACCGGTCAGCCCGGCGACAGCTGCACCAGCGAGACCCAGTGCGCGCCCGGGCTCTCGTGTCAGCTCGATCCCGGCACGCAGGATGGCAAGCTCGTCGCGAGCTGTTCGTCGCAGCGTGACGGCAAGCCCGCCGGCGGTGCGTGCCTCGTCGACACCGACTGCCGCAACCAGACCTGCGCCCTCGGGCGGTGTGTCGACCTGTGCGCGGCCACGCGCGACTGCGCGGGCGGCTACAGCTGCATGGAGATTCCGCGCGTCGAGGCCGGTGGCGCGCTGTTCGCCGGCTGCTTGCCGTCGAAGGGCAACGTGTCGTGGTCGCTTCCGGTCAAGAGCCCGACCGGCAACACGCTGCTGTTCCCGGTGCCGAGTGACGCGCGGTACGCGCAGCTCGTGATGGCGGTCGACGACGATGCGCAGCTCGTCGGTGCCGAGACGTTGATCTCGCCATCGGGAATCGGCCTCTACACGCGGCCGTGCGACGTGCTGTCCCCGGATTGCGATCCCGAGGCCGACTTCTACAACAACATCGTCCGTCACAAGCCGGCGCCCGGACAGTCGGTGCTCGCGGTCCCGTCGACGCCGAGCTTCCCGATCGAGTCCGGCGCGTATCGCGTCGTGGTGTCGTCGTATCGCAGCAACGGCACCGCCGGCACGGCGATCCCGCACGTCACCGCGCTGGTGCGCATGGGCACGGCCACGCTGCTCGACCTCCGGTTCCACTTCCTCGATCTGTCCGACCACATGTGCGAGACCTCGTTCGGCAACGCACAGCTCGATGCCGACGCCGCGCGCGACGCTCCGTTCTTCCAGGACGAGTTCGTCACCGAGCTGCGCTCGATCTTCGCGCACGGAGGGATCGCCCTCGGCACGCTCAGCTACGACGACATCACCGACCGTCCCGACCTCGACGCGCTCGACGTCGCCGACGCACCGAAGCTGCTCGCGCTCGGCGAAGGCACGACGGGGATCGACGTGTTCTTCGTGCGCACGCTGTCGCCGGTGGGGTTGCAGGCGTTCGGTCCCAACCCCGGGCCCGCCGGGTTCGCACACACGCGGCAATCGGGCATCGCGATCGGCGTCGACACGCTGTGCTACCGGTCGTGGAAGCAGCTCGCGCGCCTGACCGCCCACGAGCTCGCGCGCTACATGGGCCTGTCGCACAACGTCGAGCTCGCGACCGATCCGCAGGGCGCGAACTGGCGCGACATGATCGACGACAGCGACGCCTCCGATAACAACCTGATGTTCTTCTCCGAGCTCGGTGGCACCGATATCAGCCCCGGGCAGCGCGATATCCTGACCCGCAGCGGGGTGCTGCGATGATTCGCCGCCTCGCCGTGTCGCGCGGAGTCGGTGCGCTCGCGGTGATCGCGTTGTGCGCCCTGCCCGCGCGCGGCGCCGATCCGGTGAGCTCGCTCGAGGCCCACACGCTGACGCCGATCGATACGATCCCGACGCTGTCCGAGATCGTCGAGGTCGCCGGCCCCGATCCGATCGCGCGCCTCCGCGACCTCGCCCTGTCGGGCTCGACGGACTTCGGCGTCCAGCTCCGCGCGATCCGCGCGCTCCCGCAGTTCTGCGCGCCGACGCCGACCTGCGCCGACCTCGGAGATTCGCCCGTACACCCCGCGCGGCTCGCGGTGCAGGAGGTGCTGACGAGCGTGTCGCCGATCTCGACCGACGGCCGATCGATCCTGCGGTTGCGTGCGGCGATCGAGGCGCTCGGCGCGATCAAGAGCGGCCAGCAGAGCGATGTCGACCTGCTGCTCCCGTTCCTCGACCACCCGAGTCGAGACATCCGCGCCGCCACGGCCCGCGCGCTCCGCGACCTGTGTCTCGCGAGCGCCATCGCCCCACTTCGAACGCGCCACGAGCAGGAGCCGGTCGCGCAGGTCAGACTGCAGATCTCTGCGGCGTTGGGCGACCTCGCGCAGTGTAGCCAGTAGCACACAACCCAGCGAAATTGTTTGGTTGCTGTGATCCGGTTTTGGATCGTACAATCGGGGTACACCTCGTACTCGTCGTACGTCGGTGGGCGAAACACGGCGATGACGACACGCGATCCTGATTCGAGGGCGGACATTCCGGGACTCCCCCGGGATCCGACCCAATCGCTGTCGATCGATGACGATGATGTCGACGTCGTCTCGCACCCTTCGCTCGCCCTCGGAACCGCCGACGCCCAGCATCGGGAATCCACGCGCATCGCGTCTCCACACGCCCAGAAACGGTCGAGCTCGCGCCCCGGCTCGCGCGCCGAGTCGGGCTCCGGATCGGCGCGTGCTGCTTCGAGCCCACGGGCGGCTTCGCATCCTCGCGCGGCATCGCGGCCTCCGCCGGTTCCCGCGGTCGACGACCCAAAACTCCTGATCGATCAGGTCCTCGGCAGCTACCGGATCATCGAGCTCCTCGGCAAGGGCGGCATGGGCTACGTGTTTCGCGCCGAGCACGTCAAGCTCGGTCGCGAGGTCGCGCTCAAGTTGCTGCGCGGCGACTACGCCAAGCGACGCGATGCGGTCGCGCGGTTCTTCCAGGAGGCGCGCACGGTCAACCGGATCCGTCACCGCAACATCGTCGACGTCACCGACCTCGTCGAGATTCCCGACGGGCCGACGTTCATCATCATGGAGTTTCTCCAGGGCGTCAGCCTCGGCAAGTGGGCGCGCTCCGGCATCGACCTCCCGCGAGCGCTCGCCGTACTGGTGCAGATCTGCGACGGACTCGGGGCCGCCCACGAGCTCGGCGTGGTGCACCGCGATCTCAAGCCCGACAACGTGATCGTGATGCCGACCTCCGACGGAGCCGAGCTCGCGAAGCTGCTCGACTTCGGCGTCGCCAAGCTGCTCAACCGCGAGGACGAGGACTTCGGGTTCCAGACCGCCGCGGGCTCGGTGATCGGCACGCCCGCGTACATGTCGCCCGAGCAGGCCGGCGGCATGGTGATCGACGCACGCAGCGACATCTACTCGCTCGGCGCGATCATGTACGAGCTGTTCTGCGGCCAGCCGATGTTCCGCGGCCGATCGTTCGGCGAGTACGTGCGCAAGCACCTGACCGAGATGCCGCAGCCACCGCGCCAGACCGCCGGTGGACACCTGATGGATCCGCGGCTCGAGAACGTGATCCTGCGCAGCATCGCCAAGGATCCCAACCAGCGGTTCTCGAACATCCACGAGCTGCGCGAGGCGCTCCTCGGCATGCTCGGCGGTCTCGAGACGCATCCCCCGCTATCGATGGCGTCGATCGCGACGAGCGGCGTACGCCCGGCGCCGACCTACGTGCCGCCGTCGATCCAGACCTCGCCGCCCTCCGCGCCGATGGGGCAGTACTCGACCCCGACGCCGGGGCTCAACTCGGTACTCGACCAACTCGATCACAGTGGCCAGAACAGTCACGTCCACCAGCTCGGCCAGAGCCAGCTGCATCCGAGCCAGATGCTCGGGCAGAGCCAGATGCACCAGCTCGGGCAGAGCCAGATGCTCGCCTACAGCCAGATCGCGCCGGGACAGGCGCCGGTCGCGACCCCGAGCACGCCGTGGTGGGTGTGGTTCGTCGGCGGTGCGGTCGCGGTCGGCCTCGGGGTCGGCGCCGCCGTATGGTACGCGGGGCGCGACGACACGCCGGTGCCCACCCACGCCGCACAGATCGAGCCGCCGAAGCCAGTGATCACGCCCGAGCCGGCCGAGCTACCTTCCGCACCGAAGCTGATCGAGCTCAAGTTCGATTCGTTGCCGAGCGGCGGCGTCTACGAGGACGGCCACTCCGCGGAGCTCTGCCGCACGCCGTGCGCGTTCAACGTCGATCCTTCGCGCGATGCGAGCTCGACGCGCCGCAGGTACATCATCCGCGCCCCCGGCTACAAGGACACGTCGCTCGTGGTCGATCTCTCCGAGTCCAAGCGCGACTTCTCGATCACCCTCGAGCAGTTGCCTCCGACGACGACGGTCACGACGGTCACCCCGCCCGACACCACCACCTCGACATTTCACCGTCGCGGAACGAAGTCCACCAAGCGGACGAACCGCACGTCGCGCTCGTCCAAGACGTCCAAGACGTAGACGCCAAGACCGCGCAAGACGGCCAAGACCGCCAAGACTCCACGCCAACAGACACCACCAACAAGACCCAGAAGTCCGACAACACCAACCTGATCGATCCGACCGGCGGCAACAAGCGTCCGACGCACATCGATCCCACCGATCTCGCCGATCCCTTCAAACATCGCTGACCCGCGAGTCTCGACCGATGCCTCGGTTTCCCTCGTCTTTCACGTTCGTGCTGTGTCTGGTTGCCGTCGCGGCACCGGCGGCCACGCGGCTGTCGCACGTCGCCCACGCGGATACGCGTGCCGACGACAGTGACGACTCGAACGGAGATGCCGACGACGCCCGCGAGATCCGCCTGGCGAAGCGTCACTACAAGCGCGGACGAAAGCTGTTCAACCTGCAGAAGTTCGAGCGCGCCCTGTCCGAGTTCCAGAAGGCGTACGACGCGCATCCGTTTCCCGGCTTCCTGTTCAACATCGGGCAGTGCCAGCGCAACCTCGGCGACTACAAGGCCGCCGTGTTCAGCTTCAAGAAGTTCCTCAAGCTCGATCCCGACGCCGACAATCGCGACCTCGTCGAGAAGCTGATCGAAGACCTCCAGCACAAGATCGACGAGGAAGACACCGAGCGGCTGCGCCTGCGCGACCGCGATCGCGATCGCGATCGCGACCTCGAGGTCCACCGCGACAACACACCCACCGAGACCGGAACCCGACCGGTCTACAAGAAGTGGTGGTTCTGGACCGGCGTGGCGGTGGTCGGCGCCGGAGCCGTCGGGATCTACGCCGCGACGCGAGGAAGCGGCGCTCCCGACACGACCTTCGGGAACATCTCGTTCCGACGGTGGTGATGGGGAAGCGCTGGATCCTCGCGACGTGCGTTGCCGGCCTGGTCGCCGGCTGCGGCGAGGACCACTTCCTGATCGTCACGGTCGATGCGCGACCGGCGGTTCACGACATCTCGCAGATCGAGGTCGAGCTCACGAATGCCGGCACGTCGCGCGGCGACACCTTCGACGTGAATTCGGCGTTGCCCGCGACGTTCAGCGTCTCGACCTCGGGACGCACCGGCGACCTCGAGATTCTCGGTCACCGCCCTCGACGAGGCCGGCCTGGTCGTCGGCGTCGGCACGGGACAGACCACGCTCGACAGCCTCGAAGCCAGCGTGATGATCGATAGCGCCGACTTCGTGGTCAACACCGACTTCGCCGACGACCAATTTCCGTCGAGCGACTTCGAAGCGATCGGATTTCAGGTCGGTGCCGCTAGCGACGGCACGTGGACGTCGGTGTTCCGCGATACCTGTAGCGACCCGTGCAACATGTTCGCGCGTCGGTTCGACGTCACCGGCAAGCCGGTCGAGTCCGGGCTCGCGGCCGGGACCAACGCGTTCGCGATCAGCACCACGTTGACCGACGGGTTCTTCAGCACCCCCGCGACCGCGACCTCCGGATCGACGACCGTGGCGGTGTGGAACTTCTCCGACGCACCGCCGAGCACCGACAACGGCATCGCGTGCCGCGCGATCGATGCCACCGGCAACGGGATCGGGAACCAGATCACGCTCGAGAGCGACACCTCGCTGCCGTTTGCCGTCGACGTCTCCGCGCTCGGCAGCAAGTTCGCGGTGTCGTGGGAGGAGACCACCAACAGCGAGATCCACACGACCACCGTCAACGCGCAGTGCCAGCCGGGCGCGATCTCCGTGGTGTCGACCACCACTGGCTCCGCCTCGCGACCCTCGGTGGCCACCAACGGCAACACCATCCTCTACGCGTGGACGATCAACGGCACCGCACGGTTCCGGATCGCCGACGGGAACAACACCCCGCAGGGCGCCACCGATCAGTTGCTCGCCGCCCAGACCGCGACCGACGAGGTCGGGTACGTACGCGTCGCACCGCTCGGCGATGGCTTCGGCGCGGCGGTGCGCTGGGAGGCGATCGCGGGCTCGGGCCCCGGCAAGATCGAGCTCTACCGGATCTCCCTCGCCGGCATGAAGCAGAGCGGGTCGCCGACGCTGATCACCTCGAAGTCGGGCAGCGACTTCAACTCGGCGCAGGGCTTCACCATCGGCCAGCGCGAAGAAGACGGCGCGGTGATGGTCGCGTGGCACGCGTGCGATGCCAACGGCGACGGCAGCGGCTGCGGCGTGTTCGGGAGGATCGTGCGGCCGACGGGCGTGCCGGTCGGGCCCGCGTTCTCGCTCGCCACCACCACCGATCTCGACCAGACAGATCCCTCGGTGGTCGGCCTGCCGGGTGGTGCATTCGCGGCGACCTGGCGCGACGACTCCGGCAAGGAGCCGGACAAGGCGGGCTCGGCCGTGCGTGCACGGATCCTGTATCCGCTCTACGACGACGCGAAGGGCGTGCTCGGCGCGACGTGTGGAGGCAGTAACCCGTGCGACGACGGGCTGTCGTGCCAGCCGGCCTCCGAGGGTGGGCTGCGATGCTTCGCCGAGTGCGATCCCAACGGTCCGGCCCCGCAGTGTCCCGAGGGTGGAACCTGCTCGCAGACCACGACCGGCGCGGCCTGTCTGTTCTGAGCGCGTAAACGTAAACGGCGGCGTCAGCGAGCTCGGGGTTCCTCGGCTCGAACCGACTAGCGTTGGGCGCCTCGAGAAGCGACTTCGAGGGTGGACTCGAAAGGGCTGACGCTCGGAGCGCTGACGCCTACGCTTGCGCTGACGATCTAGCTCGCGTCGTCGTCCGCGCGATGATCGATGCCGAGCGCGCGCATCTTCTTGTACAGGTGACTGCGCTCGAGCTGGAGCTCGCGGGCGGTGTTCGACACGTGGTGCTCGTTGGCGTCGAGTGCGGCGATGATGATCTCGCGCTCGGCGGCCGCCACCAGATCCTTGAACGGCGTGTGGCGCGAGAAGTCGGTCTTGACGCTCTTGACCCGGGGCAGTGCATCGCCGACGTCGGCCTCGGAGATCACCTCGGCATCGCCGGTGAGGATCGCCAGCCGCTCGACGACGTTGCGTAGCTCGCGCACGTTGCCCGGCCACTCGTGCTGCATGACCAATGTCATCGCGCTCTGCGCCACCCGCTTGAGCTTGCGATCGTTGTCGGCGCACACCTGCTCGAGGAAGTGCTCGACCAGCGCCGGGATGTCCTCGCGGCGAGCGCGCAGGGGAGGGAGCTCGATGGGCACCACGGCGAGCCGGTAGTAGAGGTCCTCGCGGAATCGGCCCTCGGAGATCTCGGTGCTGAGGTCCTTGTTCGTGGCGGCGATCACGCGGACGTCGACCTTGATGGTCTCGCCTCCCCCGACGCGCTCGAGCTCGTTTTCCTGCAGGACTCGCAGGACCTTGGCCTGCGCGTTGGGATTCATGTCACCGACCTCGTCGAGGAACAGCGTGCCCCCGTCGGCGAGCTCGAATTTTCCCCGGCGCTGCTGCGTCGCACCCGTGAAGGCACCCTTCTCGTGTCCGAACAGCTCGCTCTCGATCAGCTCCGAAGGAATCGCCGCGCAGTTGAGCTTCACGAACGGACCATCGGCCCGCTTCGAGTGCTCGTGAACGGCGCGCGCGACCAGCTCCTTGCCGGTGCCGTTCTCGCCGGTGATCAGCACGCGTCCGGTGGTCGGTGCCGTCTTGCCGACCTTGTCGAAGATCGCGCGCATCGCGGCGCCGCGACCGATCATCGCGAAGTCGCTCTGGGCGCGGCCGCGCAGCTGGCGGTTCTCGTGGCGCAGCCGCGCGAACTGCAGCGCGTTCTGGACCGTGATCAGGAGCTTGTCGCCCGACAGCGGCTTCTCGACGAAGTCATGCGCGCCGGACTTGGTCGCCTGGACCGCGGTCTCGATGCTGGCGTTGCCGGACATCATGACCACCACGGTCTCGGGACTGGCCTCGCGGATCTTCGGAAGCACCTCGAGGCCGCTGTCGCCCGGCATCATGACGTCGAGCAGCACCAGGTCGATGTCGTGCTCGGCCAACTTGGCGAGCCCCAGTTTCCCGTTACCCGCGACCTCGACATGGAACCCCTCGATCTCGAGCGACCGACGGACCGTGGTCAGGATGTTCGGCTCGTCGTCGACGACGAGGATCGTGCTGCGCGCCATGTCGAACACAACGTAGCAGATGCCATCACGTATTTGACCGGAGGGTAGATTTGACTAACGTCCCGAGTCCATTTAGGTTCCTGGCATGAGAGTCGGCGCGATCTTGATCGCCATGACCGTGTTTGTTCTCGGGCTCACCACCGGATGTAGCGATCCGAAGAAGCCCGGATGCAAAGGCGACAAGGACTGCAAGAACGGACTGCACTGCGCGGCCAATAAGTGCGTCGAGTGCGCCACGGACTCGCAGTGCGGTGATGGCAAGAAGTGCGAGGCCGGCGCCTGCGTCGCCAAGCCCGAGTGCACCAAGGACAGCGAGTGCCATGACGGCAAGGTCTGTCAGGCCAACAAGTGCACCGCGTGCGCGACCGATAACGAGTGCGGGCCCGGCGGTCGCTGCGAGGCGGGCGCGTGCCAGCGCGCCAAGGCCTGCAAGCAGGACACGGACTGCGCCGACGACGAGGATTGCGTCGACGGGTTCTGCAAGCGAGCGGGCATCGTGAACAACCCGGCCGGCACCGACTGCACGCTCGCCACGATCTACTTCGCGTTCGACGACTCGAGCATCCAGCAGAGCGAGCGCGACCGCCTCGACTCGAACGGTACGTGCATCGAGAAGACCAAGGACAAGCAGGTGTACCTGGTCGGGCACACCGACACGTCGGGTACCGAGGAGTACAACATCGCGTTGTCCGAGCGTCGCGCGCAGTCCGTGGCAGACTATCTGTCGCGACTGGGCATCGACCCGGCGCGCCTCCAGGTCGTTCCCAAGGGCGAGACCGAGCCCACCGGCCTGGGTGATGACAAGGACCGCCGTTGCGAGTTCCTCTGGAAGTGACCGCATGATCTCCAGAACCCTTCCCTCCCTCGCGTTGTCGCTGGCGCTGGCCTCCTCGCTCGGTGGCTGTTTCTGGGTCACCACCAAGAGCCAGGGCGAGAAGATCCAGAAGGACGTGGCCTCGCTGCAGCAGCGGATCGGCGCCAAAGAAAGGTCGATGGACTCCGAGATCTCGAAGCTCCAGACGATCCTCGCGGACGCCACCAAGCTGCTCAAGCGCAACAGCGCCGACCTCGGCGCCGATGTCGATTCGCTCCGTCGCGACGTGCAAACGGCCAACGGGCTGGTCGCGGCGCTCAACCACCAGATGGCCGAGCTCAAGAGCTCGCTCGACGAATACAAGAAGTCGAACGACGCCCGGCTCGACAGCCTCGAGCAGCGGATCGGTCAGCTCGAGAGCGGCAAGCCGGCCGCCAACAGCTCGCCGGAGGATCTGTGGAAGCTCGGCTCCGCGGCGTTCGAAGCCAGGCGCTACGCCGACGCGATCGAGATCTTCAAGCGGCTACACACCAGCTTCCCGACCAACGAGCGGGCCGACGACGCGATCTACTTCAAGGGCCAGGCGTACGGTCACATGAAGGACTGGGAACGCGCGATCGGGGCGTACCAGCAACTCAACGAAAAGTTTCCGACCGGGCCGCTCACCGATGACGGCCTGTACTTCGCGGCGCTCGCGGCCCAGCAGCTCAAGCAGTGCGGCGAGGCGCGCGCGTACCTCGCGATCATCAAGACCAAGCACAAGCGGTCGAACGTGTTGCGCCAGGCCAACAAGCTGGATGCCCAGCTGCGGCGCGACGCGCGCAACAAGAAGAAGTGCTCGGGCTGATCACCGAGCGCGGATCGATTTCATCGATGGTCGTCGCGATCGAAGCGATCGCGTGACGACTACTTGATGACCTTGCCGCCGAGCTTCTTGAACTGCTCGAGCCCGTTCTTCTTGAGCGGGTACTTCGGTGCCAGCTTGGTGTGGCACTTGTTGCAGCTCTTGATCTTGTGCTTCTTGTTGAAGGCCTTCATCACTTTCTTGGCCTCCTTCTGCCCGCCCTTCTTGCAGGCGTCGCGCACCATCTCCGTCTTGAAGGACTTCTGCACGCAAGCCTTCCCGGCCTCGGCCGACGACATGCTGGCGAACGACAGGGCGCCGATGATTGCGGTGAGCGAGACGAACAGACCGAGTTTGTGGATCATGGATGTGCTTCCTTCGACGCGAAGACCGGGGTGCTATTCACTCGGGCTCGCGTGACTGGAAATCCTGCCAGAGGCTCGATTCCCTAGCAATCTTGGTCTCGTAGATTGGTCGTCGTGACCGGCGAACTGTCCCACCGTTGCACAAACGTCGCGGCCGCCCGAGCCGGATCGGGAGCGGCGTTGATCGCTGAAATCGCACACGCTGCGGCCGCACGCGTGGTGGCTACCTCACCTACACGGTCCAGCGTGATGCCGCCGATCGCCACGATCGGCACCGTCGAGGTGGTCACGGCCGCGCGTAACCCCTCGATGCCCTGAACGGCATCGGGATTCATCTTGGTCGACGTGGCGAACACCGGGCCGAACCCGAGGTAGTCGGCACCTCCGGCGCATGCCGCTCGGACCTGCTCGAGGTCGTGGGTCGAGATCCCGATCGCGAGCCGGGAGCCGACGAGCTCGCGGGCGGCCGCGAGCGAAAGGTCGGTCTGGCCGAGATGCACGGCGTCGGCGCCGACCACGAGGGCGACGTCGATCCGATCGTTGACGACCAACGGGATGTTCGCGGCGTCGCACACGCGCCGAGCCATGCGCGCGACCCGTACGAGCTCGGCGGCGTCGATCGCTCGATCGCCGGGTTTGAGTCTTACCTGGAGCACGCAGGCATGCGCGGCGAGCGCGGTCGCGAGCGCCTCGTCGTCGCGATCGAGCACGGCGTAGAGCCCGCGGAGCGCCAGCGACCGCCTGCCCGCTCGCATCGTCATCGCATCTGCAGCTCGAGCTGCTCGAGCTCGCGGGCCTTGTCGCGCAGCGCGGCCGCGCGTTCGAACTCGAGGTCGGCGGCGGCCTGGCGCATCTCGCCTCGCAGCTTGTCGATCGTCGAGCGCAACGAATCGAGATCGTCGATCTGCTTCAGATCGATCCCCGCGAGCTGGCTCGCCGCGCCCCTGCCCTTCTTGGGCATCGGCTCGGCTGGCTGGACGTCGAGGATCGTGCGACTCGCCGATCGCGGCACGATGCCGTGCTCGACGTTGTACGCCTCCTGGACCTGTCGCCGGCGCCGCGTCTCGCCGACCGCGTGCTTGATCGAGTCGGTGTCCTTGTCGGCGTAGAGCAGCACCTTGCCGTGCAGGTTGCGCGCGGCGCGACCGATGGTCTGGATCAGGCTGCGCGCGCTGCGCAGGAAGCCTTCCTTGTCGGCGTCGAGGATCCCGACGAGCGAGACCTCCGGGATATCGAGCCCCTCGCGAAGCAGGTTGATCCCGATCAGCACGTCGAATTCGCCGCGCCGCAGATCGCGGATGATCTGGATGCGCTCGAGCGTGTCGACGTCGGAGTGGAGATAACGAACCTTGACCCCGATCTCGCGGTAGTACTCGGCGAGATCCTCGGCCATGCGCTTGGTCAGCGTGGTCACCAGCACGCGCTCGCTCGCCTCGGTGCGCGCGCGGATCTCGGCGAGCAGGTCGTCGACCTGATGTGCGACCGGGCGGACCTCGACCTCGGGATCGAGAAGCCCGGTGGGCCGGATGATCTGCTCGACCACCACACCCTTGGCCTGCGCGAGCTCCCAGTCCGCCGGCGTCGCCGACACGTAGATCGTGCGGCGCGCGCGCGCCAACCACTCGTCGAAGCGCAGCGGCCGGTTGTCGAGTGCGCTCGGCAGGCGAAAGCCGAACTCGACCAGGGTCTCCTTGCGCGAACGATCGCCGTTGTACATCGCGCCGATCTGCGGAACCGTCTGGTGCGACTCGTCGACGATCAGCAGGAAGTCGTCGCCGAAGTAGTCGATCAGCGTCGGGGGCGGCTCGCCCGGGTCGCGTCCGGTGAGATGCCGCGAGTAGTTCTCGATCCCGGAGCAGAAGCCCATCTGCTCGATCGATTCGAGGTCGTACATCGTGCGTTGCTCGAGCCGCTGGCGCTCGAGCAGCTTGTTCTGCTTCGACAGCACCTCGAGCTGCTCCGCGAGCTCCGTGCGGATGCTCGCGATCGCCTTGCGCATGGTCTCTTCGGGGGTGGCGTAGTGGCTCGCCGCGAAGATCACGCTGCGATCGAGCTTGCGCTTCTGTCCGCCGCGCAGCGGATCGATCTCCGCGATCGCCTCGATCTGATCGCCCCACCACTCGATCCGGATCGCGGTGTCGGCCTCGTACGCGGGAAACACCTCGACCGTGTCGCCGCGCACGCGGAACGTGCCGCGGTGAAAGTCGATATCGTTGCGCTCGTACTGCAGCTCGACCAGGCGCCGCAACACGGTGTCGCGATCGATCGACGTGCCGACATCGAGCTCGCAGGTCATCGACGCGTAGGTCTCTTTCGCGCCGATACCGTAGATGCACGACACCGAGGCCACGATGATCACGTCCTTGCGCGAGAGCAGGGCGAACGTCGCCGCATGTCGCATCCGATCGATCTCCTCGTTCACGATCGAGTCCTTCTCGATGAAGGTGTCGGTCGTCGGAACGTAGGCCTCGGGCTGGTAGTAATCGTAGTAGCTGACGAAGTAGTGGACGGCGTTGTCGGGGAACAACTCCTTGAACTCGCCGTAGAGCTGCGCCGCCAGGATCTTGTTGTGCGCGATGATCAGCGTCGGCTTGCCGATCTCGGCGATCACGTTGGCGACGGAGAACGTCTTGCCCGACCCGGTGATCCCGAGCAGCACCTGCGCCGCCTCGCCGCGCTGGATGCCTTCGACGAGCTCGCGGATCGCCCCGGGCTGATCGCCCGCGGGCTGATACGGCGACACCAGCTTGAAGGTCGACGCGGTCGGCTTCGGCAACTTGGACGGCCGCTTGTCGGTGTCCGTGCGCTTGGCCTTCTTGCGATACGAGGTCGCCACCGGGGACACTCTAGTCGATCCTCGTTCGAGAACGACCCGCGCGGTCTCGGGGTGGCGGCGCCAGGTGGGCCAGCCAGATCCACCAAGGCGGTGGCGTCGGCTTCGGTTTCATGGTCGCCACGTTGCCTCTCCTTGATGACAGCCTTGTGTCAGGTTTGTGCGGTAGCATCAGGCCATGCGCAAGAAGTCGCGCCTGTTCGCGATCGCCGAGGTCTTGCGCGCGCGGCGCACGGGCGTCACGGCGCAGCAGCTCGCGGATCGGTTCGGCGTCACCCTGCGTACGATCTATCGAGACCTCGAATCGTTGCAGGATGCCGGCATGCCGATCCGCGCCGATCGCGGACGCGGCGGCGGCTACGCGCTCGACACCCACTACCAGATCCCGCCGGTCAACTTCACCGCGCGAGAGGCCGCGCTGCTGGTCGCGCTCTCGCGGCTCGCGGTCGAGCAACGCCTGATTCCGTTTCCCAGGGCCATCGAACGCGCGGCCGACAAGGTCCGCGCCGCGCTGTCGACCTCGGCGCAGCGCGAGCTCCTGACGTTGATCGGCCAGCTCCAGATGATCGGCGTCCCTGCCCTACCGATCCCGGCATCGGTGCGCGACGCGATCGAGACCGCGTGGTTCGAATCGCGTCCGCTGCGGATCGTGTACGCCAAGAGCGCGTGGCAGATGTCGCCGCGTCACGTGAAGATCCGCAACCTGGTGTTCGACCGCCAGATCACGCTGCTCAACTGCGTCGATCTCGACACCGGTCAGGATCGACAGTTCCGTCTCGACCGGATCAAGCAGGCCACCGTGACCTGAGGGAGGGGTCAGACACAAGTTTCACAAGTTCGCCGATCCCCCCACAGCAACGCCCTTCTTCGACGATCAACGCGTCCACGCAACACGGCGGAGACCAAGTGCGCGCAACTCCGGCAGGTTGCGGTCTGGCACCGTACAAACTTGTGGAACTTGTGTCTGACCCCTATCGCCGGTGGTACTGGATCCGCCAGATCGGCAAGCCGGTCTCCTCGGCGTTCTGCTCGCGCCACGAGCGCACGCCGTACGGATTGGGCTGCTTCCAGAACGTCCACTCGCCGCAGCGATTCTCGAACCGGTCGAGGCGATCACCGTCGAACGTCGCCATCGCACCGATCGCGATGTCCCAGACGTCGGTCTGGACGAACACCTCGGCGCCCGAGCGCGCGACCACGGCGATCTGATCGGCGAGCACCTCGTCGACCATCCGCCGATCCTGGTGCTTCTTCTTGAACCACGGATCCGGAAAGTTCACGAACACCCGATCGACCCCACCGGGCGGGAAGATCTGCGCCATGTGGAGCTGCGCCTGACAGAACACCGCGTGGACCGGCGCGGATCGCTCGCGCGCACGGCGGTTGACCCAGTCGACCAGGTCCTCGCGGATCTCGAGGCCGACGTAGAGTCGATCGGGATCGACGATGGCGCGCTCGAACAGGAACTGCGCGTCGGCGCATCCGATCTCGATCTCGATCGGACGGCCGTCGATCGGTGGTAGCTCGCCGCGAAACCGCTCGAAGTGGAGCTGCTTGGGATTGACGTGCTGGCGGATCCGCACGGTCAGTCCCTGGACGGCGCGACGTACCGGGCATCGAGCGCCACGAACCCGAACTGCCGGACGTTGAGCGGCGAATCGAGGCGCTCGAGCTCGTCGCGATCGATCCATCGCCACGCGCCGAACTCGTCGTTGGGCGTGACCTCGGCGTCCGCGGCGACCTCCGCCACGAACACGAAGTTCATGTGCAGCCCCTTCGACCCCGCGACGTGCTCCTCGTAGCCGATCAAACCGTCGGGCACGCCATCGAGCGCGCCCTCGAGTCGATGAAACGTCGCGGACAGGCCGGTCTCCTCGCGCAGCTCGCGCACGGCGGCCTCGGTCGGCGTCTCGCCGGGCTCGAGCTCGCCGCCGATCGGGAGCCAGGTGCGCAGGCGCCGGTGCTCGATCACGAGCACCTGATCGCCGCGACGCGCATACACCGCCACGCTGAACGCTCGGCGCTCCGTCACGGCAACACCTCGAAGGCGAGCGCGTTCGACGACTTCTCGTTGACCGTCACCACGAGCTCGGTGCGTCCGACCGGCGCGGCATCGGGGATCCGGATCGTCGCGGACACGTCGGTGTAGTCGAGCACGGTCGCCCGCACCGTCGGCAACGACAGGCCGAGCTGGACCTGTCCCGCGGCGGTGTCGCAGTTGCCGGCCTCGCCGCACAGCCGCGAGCCGGACAGGATCACCATCGCACCGTGGCCGGCCGCCGACGGCGTGGCGCTGGCGAGTCGCGGACCGCCGTCGTCGACGCCGCAACCGGCCAGCGCGGCCAGCGCGACCAGCTGGGCCTGCGTGAACAGCAACGAACGCCCCCGCACCACGACCGCTATTTCGGGACCTTCTCCCAATCGGAGAGGAACTTCTTCAGCCCGACATCGGTGAGCGGGTGCTTGCAGAGCTGGAGCAGCACGGACAGCGGACACGTCGCGACGTGCGCACCGATCAGCGCTGCCTGCTGCACGTGCATGGGATGGCGCACGCTCGCGACCAGCACCTCGGTCGAGAATCCGTAATTGTCGTAGATCTGCACGATCTCACCGATCAGCTGCATGCCGTCGGTCGACACGTCGTCGAGCCGACCGACGAACGGCGAGATGTACGAGGCGCCGGCCTTGGCCGCGAGCAACGCCTGGGTCGCCGAGAAGCACAGCGTGACGTTGGTCTTGATGCCTTCGTTGGCGCACGTGCGCACGGCCTTGAGACCCTCGGCGAGCAGCGGGATCTTGACGACGATGTTGTCGCGGAGGGCCGCGTACTCGCGCGCCTCCTTCATCATCCCGTCGTGCTCGGTGGCGACGACCTCGGCGGACACCGGTCCCTTGACGATGTCGCAGATCTCGAGGAGCACGTCCTTGAACTTGCGACCGGTCTTGGCGACCAGCGACGGGTTGGTGGTCACGCCATCGACCAGTCCCATGGCCGCGGCTTCCCGGATCTCTTTGACGTCGGCAGTGTCGATGAAGAACTTCATGCGATCCTCCCGTTGCACCATACCCCGGCGACCACGTAGCGTGCGCGCGGTCTCACCCGAACATGGTCGCCATCGGAACCGTCGATCTCCCGGAGCGCATCGATCGCGAGCGCTACTTCCGCGAGCTGAGCTACATGGAGTTTTCGCTCCTGTTCGCCGGCCCGCCGCGCCCGTCGACGCTCGAGAAATGGAAGGTCGCTCCCTCGCGGCACGTTCGGACTCGTCGCTCCCTGGGTGCTCACCCACAAGACGCCGCCCAGATCGGCGCGGTTGTGGACCCACGATGCGACCGTCGGTCCCTTTCGAGACAGCACTCCCGCGAGAGCAGCCCTGGGCGAGCTTCGCGTGATCGTCGAGGCCCTCGGAGCCGCGTGCGTGGTGTTTCGATCGCCGGCGTTGTTCGCGCCGTCGGCCGATAACCGGGAGACGATGCAACGGTTTTTCGGAGAGCTCGCCACCCCCGAAACGCTGGGAGCTCCTGCGGTGTGGATTCCCGATGGACTCTGGGACCCACTGGTAGCGCTCAAGTTCGCGACCGAGCTCGGCGTCGGCTGCGCGATCGATCCGCTGGTTCGCGAACCGGGACAACCGATCGAGATCTATGAAGATCTCGATGCGCCGTCGATGTACTGGCGGATCTCCGGACTGGGCCGCTCGGGCCCGATCCGGAGCGAGCGCCAGGAAGATCTTGCCGCGCTGATCGAAAGCTACTCCACGCTCCCCGTCACCGTCGCTTTCGATTCCCCCCAGCGCTGGCAGGATGCCCGCAACCTCAAGAAACTACTAGAGGTCGCGGCCTAGGCTTCAGAACACAAACGTCGCAGTCGGAATGGGCAGCTCGCCCTGCTTCTTGGGAAGCTCCTGAATCGTCCTCGAGGACTTCCTCTCCACCATCTGGATGATTGGCTCGGACCTCCGAGAGGCCACGGCCAACGTCTTCTTCGTACGAGAACCACTTCCCTTGCGCGCGGCGGGCCGCGCCATTGCCTTGGAGCGCATTCAATTTCCCCCGAATCCTGAGTGCCCCACGACTCTAGGAAGAGGGTCCGGGGACTGTCAATGTAGGCAATCTGATTCCTTTACTTCGTGGCGTTGATGGGTCTATAAACCTCGCTCCATTTTCTAGGAGTTACGACGATTTATGGACACCAAGGCGGCGACTGAAGTGGTGGTTTTGTCCGAGCCCGTCCTAGAGGCTTCCGCCGACTTGCTCGGCCTCGTGGTGCTCGGTGATCCGAGCAAGGATTCCGTTTTCAAATCGGTCGACGCCGCACTCGGTGGAGTGCTCTCGGACGTCGCGACGGCGGAACGCTTCGAGGGCAAATCGAGTCAGTCGATCAGCGTTCACACGCACGGCAAGATCGGTCCCAAGCGCGTGCTCGTGATCGGTGGTGGTGCGCGGGGCGACTTCTCGCTTCCCGCGATCCGCGACGTGGTCGCGTTGATCGCGCAGGCCGCCAACAAGCACGGACTCGCGTCCGCCACGATCGTCCTGCCGTCCCTCGGCGCGAACCGCGAGGCCGCACTCGTCCAGCTCGCCGCCGAAGGGGTGGACCTCGGCACCTACAAGTTCGTCCGATACCTGACCAGCGAGGACCACAAGCGCCCACCCACGCTTGCCTCGATCCGATTCAACGTCGACCCGAAGGGCAAGAAGCTGCTCGCGGGTCGCACGAAGGCACTCGCCGCCGCGATCGCGCGCGGTCGTGCGGTGGCCGCCGCCACCAACCACGCGCGCGATCTGATCAACGAGCCCGCCGCCGTGGTCACGCCGTCGTCGCTTGCCGCCGACGCGCAGGCGATCGCGAAGCGCCACAAGTCGGTGTCCGTCACCGTGCTCGACGCGAAGAAGTGCGAAGCCCTCGGCATGGGGATGTTCCTGGCCGTCGGAAAAGGCTCGGATCAGGAGCCCAAGTTCATCCACCTGACCTACAAGCCGGCGAAGAAGGCCAAGAAGCGGCTGTGCTTCATCGGCAAGGGCATCACGTTCGACTCGGGCGGATACTCGCTCAAGCCGTCCGCCGCGATGGAGGACATGAAGGTCGACATGTCGGGCGCGGCCGCGGTGATCTCCGCGATGGAAGCGATCGCGACGCTCGGTTCGCCGCACGAGGTTCACGTGGTGGTCGCGAGCTGCGAAAACCTCGTGTCGGGTCGCGCCTACAAGCTGGGCGACGTGCTGACCTCGATGGACGGAACCACGGTCGAGATCAACAACACGGACGCCGAAGGTCGGCTCACGCTGGGAGACGCGATCACCTACGCGCGCCAGAAGATCGATCCGGACGAGATGTTCGACTTCGCGACGCTCACGGGCGCGTGCATGGTGGCACTCGGACCGTTCACGGCCGGCGTGATGTCGGATACCGAGCCGATGGTGAAGAAGTGGCTCGCCGCGGCGGAGCACACCGGCGAGAGCATGTGGCGCCTCCCGCTCAACCCGCGACTACGCGATCAACTCAAGAGCTCGGTCGCGGACATGCGCAACACCGGCGATCGGTTCGGCGGCGCGATCACGGCGGGGCTGTTCCTCAAGACGTTTGCCAAGGACAGCCCGTGGGTCCACGTCGACATCGCGGGTCCGGCGTCGGTCTCGAGCACGCGGCCCTCGCAGCCCAAGGGTGGAACGGGATTCGCCGTGGCGACCATCGTGGAGTACGCCACGCGCTCGTAGGTTACAGGCCTTTATCAAAAGATCTCGCGGGGTTGAGCGGGCCCCTCGTTTGACACGAGGGGTCGTGGCTGTTATCCTGGGAGGAACGAGGTTTCGTGTTGAAGCAGCAATTCACCGTTGGAGATAAGGCCGTCTATCCGGTTCACGGAGTGGCGGAGGTCGTGGCTCTGGAACAGCGCGACATCGGGGGGAGCAAGACTCCGGTCTATATCCTCAAGATCCTGGATACCGGCCTGAAGATCATGGTGCCGACCACCAACGCTGGCTCGGTCGGGCTCCGCGATCTGATCTCCTCGAAGCAGGTCAAGGAGGTCTACTCCATCCTCAGGGCCCGCGACATTCCACGTGACACCCAGACCTGGAATCGCAGGTATCGGGAGTACATGGAGAAGATCAAGACGGGGAGCGTGTTCGAGATCGCCGAGGTCATGCGCGATCTTTGCGTTCTTCGGACCACCAAGGATCTGTCGTTCGGCGAGCGCAAGATGCTCGACACGGCTCGCGGCCTCCTGATCAAGGAGCTCGCCCTCGCCAAGAATGTCGGCGAGGACAAGATCGGAAACGAGATCGACGCGATCTTCGCGCCCGCTGCCGCCTGATTCGGCGGAGAAGCTACCCACACGACCGGTCGCAAATCCTGCGGACTCGTCGATCGCGCGTGACGTGATACATCGCAGGCGTGGAAGCCGTGGATGACGTCCGCCCTGCTGCCGTCGCCGGGATGTTCTATCCGGACGACCCGACCGAGCTCGCCTCTCAGGTTCGTACGCTGCTCGATGCGGCGACGCATCCCCAGCTCCCTCCGCATCCGGAACATCGCTCGCAGCTTCCCAAGGCGCTGATCGTTCCGCACGCCGGATACGTGTACTCGGGGCCGATCGCGGCGAGTGCCTTCGCCTTGCTGCGACCGTACGCCGAGCAGATCCAGCGGATCGTGCTCGTCGGTCCCGCCCATCGCATCGCGGTGCACGGACTCGCGTGGCCCGGCACCGCGCGCATGGCGACGCCCCTCGGTGATGTCGAGATCGATACCGCGGCGATCGGCGGGCTCTCGGGACGCGTGGACATCGCGATCGCCGCGCATCCGGCCGCGCATGCGCGCGAGCACTGCCTCGAGGTCATGTTGCCGTTCCTGCGCGAGGTCGCGCCACACGCGCGCGTGGTTCCGTTTCTCGCGTCGCGCGTCGATCCCGCCGAGCTCGGCCGCGTGCTCGACACGATGTGGGGCGGGCCCGAGACCGTGTTCGTGATCAGCTCGGATCTCTCGCACTACCTCCCGTACGACGCCGGTCGCGCGAAGGATCGCCGCACTGCCGAGCGAATCCTCGCGCGCGATCCGACGCTCGAGGGCGACGACGCGTGTGGCGCCGTCGGAATCGATGGCCTGTTGTGGCTCGCGCGAAAACGCGATCTGCGCGTCGAGCTCGTCGATCTTCGCAGCTCGGGAGATACCGCGGGCGATCGAGCGCGCGTGGTCGGCTACGGTGCGTTCGCGTGCTACGAGGGGTCGTGACCGCGATAGCGACGGAAGATCGAGCGGCGATGGGACGCGAGCTGATCGCGTGGGCGCGCGCGTGCATTCGCGAAGCCACCGGTGGCCCGAGTCCCGACCGTCCCGCAGCGACGTGGTGCGCGGAGAGATCCGCCACGTTCGTCACCCTGCGCTGGCCCGACGGCACGCTCCAAGGTTGCATCGGCACCCTGCGCACGTCCCGCGCGCTGATCGACGACATCGCGCACAACGCCGTGGCCGCCGCCGTGCGAGATCCTCGAGCGCGTCGGCTGTCGCTCGACGAGGTCGACGAGCTGGCGATCGAAGTGTCGCTGCTCAGCGAGATCGAGCCCGTCACCCACCTCGGCGACGGCTACGAAGCTCGTTTGCGCGAGCTGATCCGGATCGGCGTCGACGGGTTGATCCTCGAGCGCGGCTACGAACGCGCCACGCTGCTGCCGTCGATGTGGAAGACGCTGCGCGACCTCGACACGTTCCTCGATGCGCTCGCGCGCAAGGCCAGGCTCCCGCGCACCGACTGGGATGCCGAACACCAACTCTCCCGCTACACCACCGAGGTGTTCGCGTCCCACGAGGCTCTCGAATGAGCGAGTTTCCCGCACGCTGGTGGCACACGCTGTCGGACGGTCGCATCCAGTGCGATCTGTGTCCGCGCGATTGCCGCCTGTCCGAGGGACAGCGGGGGATGTGCTTCGTGCGCCAGCGCAGCGGCGACGCGATGGTGCTGACCACGTACGGTCGCTCGAGTGGCTTCGCGCTCGATCCGATCGAGAAGAAGCCGCTCAACCACTTCTATCCCGGAACCAGCGTGCTCTCGTTCGGGACCGCCGGCTGCAACCTGGCGTGCAAGTTCTGCCAGAACTGGGACATCTCGAAGTCCAAGGAGATGGACCGACTCACCGATCGCGCGAGCCCCGAGGCGATCGCCCGCTCCGCCGCCGAGGCCGGGGCGCACAGCGTCGCGTTCACCTACAACGATCCGACGATCTTCGCCGAGTACGCGATCGACGTCGCCGACGCGTGCCACGAGCTCGGCTTGCGTACCGTCGCGGTGACCGCCGGCTACATCCATCCCGATCCGCGTCGCGACTTCTACGCGAAGCTCGATGCCGCCAACGTCGACCTCAAGGCGTTCACCGACGACTTCTATTTCAAGCAGACCGCGGCGCACCTCGAGCCCGTCAAGGACACGCTGCGCTACCTGGTCCACGAGACCTCGGTGTGGACCGAGATCACGACGCTCCTGATCCCCGGACTCAACGACTCCGAACACGAGCTCGCCGAGCTCTGCGCGTTCGTCGCGGGAGATCTCGGTGTCGACGTTCCGCTGCACTTCAGCGCGTTCCATCCCGACTACCGGATGCGGGACCGCCCTCCGACACCACCGAAGACCCTGCAGCGCGCCCGCAAGATCGCGATCGACCACGGACTTCGCTACGTCTACGTCGGCAACGTCCACGATCGCGAGGGCGACGCCACGTATTGCCCTTCGTGCAAGACGCCGGTGATCGAACGCGACTGGTACGAGATCCTGTCGTCGAACCTCGTGGACGGAGCATGCGGCGCATGCGGCACCAAGATCGCGGGCCGCTTCGATGCCCGGATCGGCAACTTCGGCCGTCGCCGCCTGCGCGTGCAGATCGGCTAGCCAGCTAGTAGCGCAGGATCGCCGAGCCCCAGGTCAGGCCGGCCCCGAACGCGATCAACGCGACCAGATTTCCCGGCTTGATCTTTCCGATCTCGATCGCTTCGTGCATGCAGATCGGGATCGAGGCCGCCGTGGTGTTGCCGTACTTCTGGATGTTGTTGTGCATCTTGTCGTCGGGCAACCCGATCATCTTGGCGACCATCTGGTTGATCCGGAGATTCGCCTGGTGCGGAATCACGCAGTCGATGTCGGTCAGCTTGAGCTGGTTCGCGACCATGCCTTCCATGAGCGCCTGAGGCATCCGCGTCACCGCGTGCTTGAACACCTTCTTGCCGTTCATCTTCGGATAGTGACGGCGCTCCTCCATCGCCTGCGCGCTGATCCGAGGATCGTGCGCGCTCGCCGGATACTCCGTCCACAGGATCTCCGCCTCGCTACCGTCGGCGTGGACATGCGTCGACAGCAGCACGTGCTCGTCGTCGGTCGCGCGCCCGAGCACCACCGCACCCGCACCATCGCCGAACAGCACGGTGACGTCGCGCCCGGGCGTCGTCTTGTCGAGACCGGTCGAGTGCACCTCGGAGCCGATCACGAGGACGTGCTTGGCCATCCCGGTCTTGATGTACTGGTCGGCGATCGACAGCCCGTAGATGAAGCCGGTGCACTGCTGCCGGATGTCGATGCACGGGATGTCCTTGATCCCGAGTCCGCGCTGCACGAACACGCCGGTGCCGGGAAAGTTGTAGTCCGGCGATAGCGTCGCGTAGATGAGCATGTCGATGTCTTCGGGGACAAGCCCGGCGCGCTCGATCGCTTCCTTGCTCGCCGCGGTCGCCAGCGATGCCCCCGTCTCTCCCTCGCTCACCCAGCGCCGGGTCTCGATCCCGCTGCGCTCCACGATCCACTCGTGCGACGTCTCCATCATCGTCGCGAGGTCATCGTTGGTGACCACCTTCTTCGGGACGCTCATGCCGATACCCATGAACCGACTGCGATGCATGACGAACTGGCTACCACGTCCGCTCGCGGCTCCGATCGCCTGTCTGCGCGGATTCGGATTGTCGACTCGCCGCGTCACAGACCACCGACCACACGGTAGAGTCCCGCCATGCACATCTTGCTCGTCCGACATGGCGAGACGGAGTGGAACCGCGCCGGTCGCTACCAGGGGCGCACCGACATCCCGCTGTCGTCCGAGGGCCAAAACCAGGTCCGCCGACTCGGCGACCGTCTCCGGAACATCCCGATCAGCGTGGCGATCAGCTCGCCGCTCTCCCGCGCCCGCGCCACCGCCGAGGCCATCCTCGTCGGCCGGGACCGCGCGCCGTCCCTCGAGACCGATGCCGGGCTCCTCGAGATCTCGCACGGCGAATGGGAGGGCAAGCTCGCGGGCGAGGTCGAGCGATCGCATGCCGAGCTGTTCGGCGTCTGGAAGTCAGCACCCGGCCGTCACTCACCCGCCGGTCCCGGTGCGGAGACGCTCGGAGATGTCGAGGCCCGCGCGTGGCCGGTGCTCGAACGCGCCTCCCATCGACTCGGTGCCGACGACACGCTCCTCGTCACCGCACACGACGCGGTCAATCGCGTGTTGCTCTGCCGGATCATCGGCCTGCCCCTCGAGCGCGTGTGGTCGTTTCGCCAGTCGCCGGCCGCACTCAACGTGCTGTCCGGTCCGGCGATCGAGAAGCTCCAGCTCGTCCGGCTCAACGACTCCGAGCACTCGACGCCGCTGGTCGGCGAAGCGCAGCACCAGGCGCTCTAGACGAAGCCCTTCGAGAGCGACCCCGGTCCCTCCCCTCTCGAGGGGGCTCGCTGAAAACGCAAAGCTACGGAGAACTCCAGAGATCGCGAAGGTCAGGGCGAGACCTAGGTCGCTCCATCGAGATCTCTGCGATCTCCGTCCACGACGACGACCACGACGACGACGACGACCACGACCACGACCACGACCACGATTACGACGGCGGGCTAGACGTCGAGATTGCGCACGTTGAGCGCGTTCTCTTCGATGAACTCGCGGCGCGGCTCGACGAGATCGCCCATCAACTTCGAGAAGATGCCATCGGCCTCTTCCATCTCCTCCACCTTCACGCGGAGCAGATTCCGACGCTCGGGATCCATCGTGGTCTCCCACAGCTGGTCCGCGTTCATCTCGCCGAGACCCTTGTAGCGCTGGATCTGGAGACCCTTGCGTCCGAGCTCTTCGATCACCGTGGCGATCTGATCCCAGCCGAGCACCTCGCGTACGGGATCCGACGCGTGCGCGATCGACATCGGATCTCCGAGGCGCGCCTTGAGCTCCGCGCTGATCTTTCGCAACTCCGAGAACTCGGCGCTCCGCACCAGCTCCGCCGAGATCACCGTATGACGACGCACGCCGTGCGAGCCAGCGACGAAGCGCATCGTCCACGTCCCGTGCTCGGTGTCTTGCTTGAATTCCGCCGCGGCCTGTCCGAGCTGCTCGCCGTGCTGGCGCGAGACCTCCGCCATCACCTTGGCCTCGAGACGCTCGAGCTTGTCCTTGTCGCGGAGATCTTCCTCGACGAGACCGACGTCGGCGAACTGCGCCACGATCCGGACGTCGGTGCGTTTGTCGAGCTGCGCGCGAAGCTTGCGCGCCTGGTTGATGCGCTTGATCAGCACCGCCAGGTCGTTGCCGGTGAACGTCGCGCTGCCGGCGGTGAGCGTGGTCTCCTTGCACACGTTGTCGAGAAGGAAGTCCTCGAGCGCCTGCTCGTTCTTGAGATACAGCTCGGTCTTACCCTTCTTGATCTTGTAGAGCGGCGGCTGCGCGATGAACACGTGCCCCTTCTCGAACAGCTCGTTGAAGTGGCGGAAGAAGAACGTGAGCAGCAGCGTGCGGATGTGACTGCCGTCCACGTCGGCATCCGTCATGATGATGATCTTGTGGTAGCGAAGATCCTCGATCTTCTTCTCGTCACCGACGCCGGTGCCGAGCGCCTTGATCAGCGTCGCTAGCTCCTGCGACGTCAGCATGCGATCGAAGCGCACCTTCTCGACGTTGAGGATCTTGCCGCGCAGCGGAAGGATCGCCTGGAACCGACGGCTGCGGCCCTGCTTGGCAGAGCCACCCGCGCTCTCACCCTCGACGATGAACAGCTCGCACTGCGCGGGGTCGTTCTCCTGACAGTCGGATAGCTTCCCGGGGAGCGACCAGTCGGCGAGCGCACCCTTGCGCTGCACCATCTCGCGCGCCTTGCGTGCGGCCTCGCGAGCCTGCGAGGCGAGCACCGCCTTGGAGATGATCTGCTTGGCCTCCTTGGGATGCTGCTCGAGATACTGACCGAGCTTGTCGGTGACCACGGCGGACACCGCGGCGCCGACTTCCGACGACACCAGCTTGTCCTTGGCCTGGTTCGAATACTTCGGATCCTCGGCCTTCACCGAGATCACGGCGGTCAACCCCTCGCGGAGATCGTCGCCCGACAGGCTCCCTCCGCCGCTCTTGGTCTCCTTGAGGAGCTTGTAGCCACTCGCGTAGTTGTTGATCGTGCGTGTCAGCGCCTGACGAAAGCCCGACGCGTGCGTACCGCCGTCGCGGTTCTTGATCGTGTTGGTGAAGCAGGTGAGCAGCTCGGAGTAGCCGTCGTTCCACTGCATCGCGATCTCGACCGACGTGCTGTCCTGCTCGCCGGAGAACGAGATCACGTCCGACACCACGGTCTTGTTGTGATTGAGGTCGGCGACGTACGTCGCGATCCCTCCCTCGAACTTGTATTCGAGCTGCTTGTCGGTGCGCTCGTCGTGGATGACGATCTGCAGCCCGCTGTTGAGGTAGGCGAGCTCGCGGAGCTTCTGACCGATCTGATCGAAGGAGAACTCGAGCACGTTCTTGAAGATCTCCGGATCGGGATGGAACGTGATCTTCGTGCCGCGGCGATCGGTGACCCCGGTCTGCTTGAACTCGGTGGCCGGGATGCCCTTGCTGTACTCCTGGTAGTAGACCTTGTCGTCGCGACGGATCTCGAGCTTGAGCCAGTCGGACAGCGCGTTGACGGCGGACACACCGACGCCGTGCAAGCCCCCCGAGACCTTGTAGCCACCACCGCCGAACTTGCCGCCGGCGTGCAGGACCGTCATCACGAGCTCGGCCGTGGGCCGGTTCTCGATCGGATGGATGTCGGCCGGGATGCCGCGGCCGTTATCTTCCACGGTGACCGAGTTGTCGTAGTGGATGATGACGTCGATGCGATCGCAGTGCCCCGCGAGGTGCTCGTCGACCGAGTTGTCGACCACCTCGAACACCAGGTGGTGCAGGCCGGTGCCGTCATCGGTGTCGCCGATGTACATGCCCGGGCGCTTGCGGACGCCTTCGAGTCCCTTGAGAACCGCGATCGATCCGCCGTCGTAGTCGCTGTCGGTCGACGTCGATCCCGAAGTGGAAGCGTTGGAACCTACTATGGGATCTGCCATTCCGTCCGAGCCGAAAGTACGAGCCAGTTTGGTACCACACGAGCGCGGTTGCTGGAAGCGATCCGCGTGTGTTTCGATCCCTATTATAAGTTCGAAATCACTGAGTTATTCGGCCGTTTTGCAACCGGAAATCGGCCCGATCTTCCTGTAGCAAGACATGCCGTCCATCGGTGGTCGTGATGAAGCACTGACCGGCCAACGATGCGAGGTGCTCGAACAGGAACTCGTTGCGCGAGGCATCGAGCTCGCTGGATACGTCGTCGAGCAAGAGAATCGGCGGATCTCCCTGTGTTTCCGAGAGAATCCCGAGCTCTGCCGTCTTCCACCCGAGCATGATGGCGCGCAGCTGTCCCTGCGAGGCGAAGCTGCCGGCTTCGTGGCCGTCGATCTCCAACACCAGGTCATCTCGATGGGGCCCCGACTGCGTCGCTTGCGTCGCGAGGTCCTTCGCGCGTCCAGCCACCAGACGCTCCACGATCTCGTCCTCGTCCGTGGTGTCGAGCTTGGGCTCGTAGCGTAGGCCCGCCACTCGATGCGTCCGCGTGATCGCCGCGAACGCCGTTCGTAGCTGGGGAGCCAGCATCGCGATGAACTTCGACCGCGCCTCCATCACGGAGACCGCGAGCCGCGCGAGTTGCACGTCGTAGACCGCGAGCAGATCGTCGAGCTGTCGCGACGACACGCTGCCCTGCCCTGCTTGCTTGAGCACGGTGTTTCGCGTTCTCAGCGTCTTCTCGTAGTCGGCCGCGACCTGGAGGTACCCCGGGTCGAGCGTGAACACGCTGCGGTCGAGAAACCGGCGGCGTTCGCCGGGCGAGCCTCGAGGAATCCCGAGGTCCTCGGGCGTGAACACGACGACGTTGAACGTGCCGAAGTATCTCGACAGCGGACGCACCGCCTTGCCATCGAGGCGAACCGTCTTGCGTACGACCTTTCTCGTCTCGTCGCTTCCCTCGGTCGTTCCGATCTCGACCTCGTAGAGCCTGGTCATCTCTCGTGCGAGTACGCGTGCGGCGAGCTTCGTCCGAGTCGCTCCAAAGGCGATCAGGTCCCCGAGCTTCGTGGTTCGAAACGAACGCAGTGCAGCGACCGTGAACACCGCCTCGAGCAGGTTGGTCTTGCCTTGCCCGTTGTCTCCGACGAACACGTTGAAGCGTTCGCGTGGTTCGAGTTGGAGCGGTGCGAGGTTGCGGAAGCCTTCTGCAGCGAGCGCCAGGATCCGCAGACTAGATCCTCATCGGCATCACGACCCCGAGGTACTCGTCGCCCGCGAGAGGACGAATCAACCCCGGATCCAGCTCGCCTCCCATCGCCACCGTCACCTGGTCACAACTCATCTGCGACAGCAGCTCGACCACGTACTTGGGATTGAACCCGATCGCGATCGGCTCGCCCACGTACTCGGCATCGAGCTCCTCGCGAACCTCGCCGAGGTCCGGGTTGTCGCTCGTCACGGTGACTCCCTCCGACGACGCCGCGATCTTCACGCCGCGCGTCTCCGACGACATCAGCTGCGCACGGCGGAGTGCATCGACCAGGCGCGAACGATCCACCGTGATGACGCGCTTGTTGTCCTTCGGAATCACCTGGTCGTACGGCGGGAACTGCGCATCGATGAGCTTGACCGCCAGGGCGACATCTTCCTGGACCAGGAACATGTGCGGCGTCTTGATGGCGACCTTGCACTGCGGCCCGAGGTCGAGCACGCGGCGAATCTCGAGCAGCCCCTTCTTCGGGATGATGATTCCTGCCGAGAGCTTGAGGCCATTGCCGACCTCTCGTTCGACCTTGCTGAGCCGATGGCCGTCGGTCGACACCATCCTGCAGATCGTGCCGTCGCTCTCGAAGTACACGCCGTTGAGGTGAAAGCGCGTCTCGTCGTTGCACACGCTGAACAGCGTGCGCTCGATCATTTCTTTGAGCATCGCGCTCTCGAACGTCGAGTACTGCGCTTCGCGATGGTCTGGAACCTTGGGGAAATCGCGGTCGGGCATTCCGACGATGCGATACGTGACCTTGCCGCTCTTGATCTCGGCCCAGTGGTTGTCGGTCTTCTTGACCGTGACTTCGTCTCCTGGAGCGTTCGCGACGAGCTCGTAGAGATTCTTGGCTCCGAGGGTGAGTCCGCCTTCGGACGAGTTCGTGCTCTTGAGCTCTGCGGTGAGGGAGACGTTGAGGTCGGTCGCTGCAACGAGGATCTGATTCTTGCCCTGCGTGCGAAGCAACACGTTGGCGAGCATCGGCATCGTGCTCTTGCGATCGGCGATGCCTTGCGCGAGACGAAGTCCCTTGAGGAATTCATTCTTGGCGATTCGAAATTCCATGACCCGCTCGCTCTCTGATCTATCTAAAGAAAAAGATCTTCTCGGTAGTAGGATCTAGTAGGACCTGTGGACGCTGTGGATAGAGTCATAACCCCGGGGCATGACAGTCAAAATGGAAATCCACATGGTCGAGACACTCGAAGGATGCTGCGGTGGACGTCATGCAGCGAAGTTGTGGACAACGTTACGCGAATGCTCCGTCCACGGGAGCGACACAGCCACGCTCACAGACTTGGTCACAGCGGGAGTCATCGCAAGATCATCCCCTCGATCGCGTGGATCTCGGACCTGAGCGACGCGTCGTCCTTGAGCCGCTCCGTGATCTTCTGGACGGCCGAGATGACCGTCGTGTGGTGTTTGCCGCCGAACGCGCGCGCGAGGTCGGGATACGAGTCCTTGGTGTGGTGACGCGATAGGTACATGGCCACCGCCCGAGGCGTGGCCACCGACTTGTGGCGGCGCTCGCTCTTGATGTCGCTGGCCTTGAGACCGTAGTAGCTCGCGACAGACTTGATGATCGACTCGACGGTGATGATCTCGCGGGGCCGCGTGATCGCCGCTCCCAGCGTCTCCTGTGCGAACTCGAGGTCGATGCGGCGCTTGGACAGCGACGCGTACGCCGCCAGTCGAATCAGCGCACCCTCGAGCTCTCTCACGTTCGATTTGATCGAAGAGGCGATGTAGAGGGCGACGTCGTCGGGAAGCGTGACGGCCTCGACGGCCGCCTTCTTCCGGAGGATCGCGATGCGCACCTCGAGCTCGGGGGGCTCGATGTCGGCGAGCAGCCCCCACGCGAAGCGCGTGCGCAAGCGATCGGCGATGTCCGAGATCTCGTGCGGCTTGCGGTCGGCCGTCAGCACGATCTGCTTGTGGTTCTCGTGCAAGGCATTGAACGTGTGGAAGAACTCGTCCTGGGTGCCTTCCTTGCCGGCGAGGAACTGGACGTCGTCGATCAGGAGCACGTCGATGCCCTCGCGATAGTTGCGCCGGAAGTCGTGCATCTTCCCGGTCTTGATCGCGAGCACGTACTCGTTCATGAACCGTTCGCTCGACATGTAGACGATGCGCGAGTCGGGCCGATGAACGAGGTGCTGGTGGCCGATGGCGTGCAGCAGGTGGGTCTTGCCGAGACCGACGCCTCCGCAGACGAACACCGGGTTGTACTTGGGCGGGTAGCTCGACGCCGCAGCTTGCGAAGCGGCGAATGCGAGCTGATTGGAAGGCCCGGCGACGAACGTATCGAACGTGTAGCGCGGGTTGAGCGAGGCCGTCTCGGGGGGACGGATCTGCTCTTCCTGTGGGATCTCGGGAGGTTCGATTCGCGGCGAGGACGATTCGACCTGAAGCGGAGGCGGCGGTCGAGGCGGCTCCGGCGGTCGCGAATCCTGGGCGTCCGGCTCGAACTCGATACGTACCTGGTGACCGAGCCCCTGGATCTCCTCGATCAACGAGCTCAAGAAGTTGGACTCGAACCACAGTCTGACGTAGCTGTTCGGAGCTCGCAGTCGAAGGATCGATCCATCGAACGAGATGACCTCGATCGGACGCAGCCACATGTCGTAGTTCTGCGACGACACACGGGAACGGAGACGGTCCACAGCCTCATCCCAGAGCATCAATGTTTATCCTGTAATGTCATTTGGTTACCGAGCGTCGTCCACAGGTCACAAGAAAGCTATTCCAGAGGTTATCCACAGAACCTTCTGGCCAAATCTTCCGCGTCGTGACGTGATCACGAGTCGTCGAACGAGCGAAACTTCGCGTTGGTAACAGAAGCCGATTTCGGGTTGCAAGCCCAAAACGGAACCAAGTGAACTCCGGAACTTCGTCGACAAACGAGGCGATTGCAGAGTGCGGCGAACGGTCGCGAAAACGCCATCGAAATCGAGGACAGGGACCTCGGACCGACCTTGACTCTGTCGACCTCGTCGAGTATCGATCCCCCTCCCCGGAGTCCGGACGGGATCCGGACGGGTTAGCAAAGAAGACGAGCCGTGAAGCGCACCTACCAACCGCATAACAAGAGCCGCAAGCGCACCCACGGGTTCCGCGCTCGCAAGAAGACGCGCGGAGGCCGCGAGGTCCTGCGTCGCCGCCGTGCCAAGGGACGCAAGCGGATCTCGGTGACCGTCGCCAAGAAGTGAACGAGTCGCCCGGTGCGCAGGGGATCTCCAAAGAGATGCGGCTGCGACGCCGCGCCGAGTTCGTCGCGGTTCAATCCGGTGGACGCAAGGTGCACGGGCGCCACGTACTGGGCATGGCGCTGCGTCGATCTCGGGTCGACCTGGCGGGGCGTCTCGGGATCACGGTCACCAAGAAGGTCGGTAACGCCGTGGTTCGCAACCGGATCAAGCGCCTCGTCCGCGAGTGGATGCGAACCCACGGTTGGGTTCCGACGGGATGGGACATCGTGGTGGTTGCCAAGGACAGCGCGGCGCGGCAGCTTCACCCTCAGGATTTCGCGCCGGATCTCTCACGGATCCTCGAATCGCTCGACCACTGAGACATGACGGATTCTCGATCAGACGACGCGCTCGAGCGCTCGCGCGATGCTTCGGCGGGGCCGGTGCGACGTGCGATTCGCCGGATCGTCTTACTGCCCGTGATGTTTTACCGGCGCGTGCTGTCGCCGATGAAGCGAACGCCGAGCTGTCGGTATCTGCCGACCTGCTCGGAGTACGCGATCGAAGCCGTCCAGAGACGCGGTGCGATCGTGGGAACCGGTCTCGCGGTGTGGCGCGTTCTGCGCTGCAACCCGCTGTTTCACGCCGGCTACGATCCGGTCCCTCGGGGACGCCGGACGTGCTCGCACGGGGAGCACTGATCGATGGAAGGACAAGGTAAGCGTCTGCTGATCGCGGTCGCGCTCGCGCTGGGCGTGATGTTCGTGTGGCAGATGATCTTTCCGTCCAAGCAGCCGCCGCAGGACGACCAGACGGTCGCGAGCGGCAGCGGTAGTGGCGGAGCAGCAGCAGTCGCGGGCGCCAAGGTGGTCGCCGCGACCTCGAAGGTCTGTTACGCGACCGACCCCGACGCACCGTCGGAGGCGCCGACCGCAACGGATGCGAAGCCGGAGCACAGGTCCGACGCGAAGTTGGACGCGAAGTTGATCGAGCGGAAGTTCGACCTGCTGACGGCGAAGTTCTCGACCGACGGCGGCACGCTCGTGTCGTGGCAGCTCACCGATCCCCGGTACCAGAAGGATCCGAACAAGGGCGAGCTACTCACCGACGACCCGGATCACGGCGCGTTCCAGATCGGATTCTGGAAGAAGGCGTCCGATCAGCGCTGCTTGCCGCGCCATCAGGTGTGGACCTACGACGCGCAGCGGTCGACCGATACGTCGGTGGTGTTCACCTACACCTTCGACAACATGACCTTCACCAAGACGTTCACCCTCGAGCCCGAGGTCTACCTCGTGCGGATGAACCTCGGCATGAAGGTGACCGTCGAGGATCAGCCGATCGTCCAGCGGCTCGCGATCACGACATACGCGTTCCAGGATCCGAAGTATGTCGAGGGAGGGAGCCGGCGCGTCGCTCCACGCGTGTGGAGCTCGTCGACCCTGCGCGACGGCACGATCGTCGAGACGCCGCTCAACGAGCTCCAGGACGGTGCCAACGGCAAGCAGGTGCCGCGCTACGAGCCCAACATCACGTGGACCGGCTTCGAGCATCCCTATCTGCTCGCGGCCTACGCGCCCAAGCGCGCCGATGCCACTCCCGATGAAGCGGGATCCGAGGTCATCGCGAAGCACACCTACCCGCTCGCGCCGTACGGCCTGATGCGAACCGACATGGTGGTGACGCAGGGGATCAAGTTCGATCGCGGCACCCACGAGACCACGCGCGATGTCGTCGCGTACCTCGGACCGAAGAACTACAACGTGCTCCACGAAGCCGACGACGTGGCGGGGTTCCCGACCGACTTCTCGGCCACCGTCAGTTTGGGGTGGTTCGCGTTCATCGGCCGTCCGCTGATGTGGTTGCTGTTCCAGTTTCAGGCCCTGGTCGTCAACTGGGGCCTCGCGATCATCCTGCTGACGTTCCTCGTCAAGGGCGCGACGCTCTACTGGACGACCAAGTCGATGCGGTCGATGAAGCAGATGGCCGCGCTCGCGCCGCAGATGAAGGCGCTGCAGGAGAAGTACAAGGGCGATCGTCAGCGCGTGCAGGCCGAGACGATGGCGCTCTACAAGGAGCACAACGTCAACCCGATCGCGGGCTGCCTCCCGATCCTGTTGCAGATGCCGATCTGGCTCGCGCTGTACCGGATGCTGTCCAACACCGGCGAGCTCTACCAGCAGGCGTTCATCCCCGGATGGATCGACGACCTCACCAACACCGACCCGATGCACGTCCTTCCGATCATCCTCGTGGTGACGATGTTCGTGCAGGCGCGACTGACGCCGCAATCCGGCGACTCGCGGCAGCAGAAGCTCCTGCAGTACGGCATGCCGCTGATGTTCGGCGTGATGTCGTTCTTCTTCCCGTCGGGGCTGACGCTCTACATCTTCACCAACACCGTGCTCAGCGCCCTGCACGCGATCTACATGAACAAGTACGACAAGAAGACGATCGCGATCATGGCGCAGATGAAGAAGAACGCCGAGGAAGCCAAGGCGAAGGCTGCCGGCAACAAGCCCGACGACAAGGACAAGAAGGCGAAGAAGCCGGCCAAGCCGGTGATCGACGCCGAGTCCAAGGACGTCGACGATGACGACGCAGAGCCCGCACCGAAGCCGACGCGGCCGGGTGGCGGTGGCCAGCGTCGCAAGCGCAACAAGAAGCGCCGACGCTAGGTTCAGGAGGCACCGTGACCGAAACTGCTGCGACTGCGGAACGTGAAGATCTCGCCGAGAAGGCGAGCGAGTTTTTGCTCGGAGTGCTCGAGCGGATGGGCATCACCGCCGACATCGACATCAAGGACGACACCGACAAGACGGTGCTCGAGATCCAGACCAAGGACACGGAGGTCGTGATCGGCCGGCGTGGCGTGGTGATGGATGCGCTCCAGCACATGGTCAACAAGGTCGTGTATCGCGATCGTGCTCCCGGCGAGCGCACCAAGCCGTTGGTGATCGATGCCGGTGGGTTCCGCGACAAGCAGCTCGAGCGGCTGCGGTCGCTGGCTCAGCGCATGGGCGAGAAGGCGCTCGAGACCAAGCAGATCGTCGCGCTGCAGCCGATGACGCCGCACGACCGGCGGATCGTCCACATGGCGATCGCCGAGATGGACGGCCTGTCGAGTCGCAGCGAGGGGGAAGGCGAAGACCGCCACATCCTCGTCGTTCCGGCCGCGGCCGAGTGACCGTAGACAGCGGCGACACGATCGCGGCGATCGCGACCGCCGTCGGTCCCGGAGGTGTCGGGATCGTGCGGGTCAGCGGCCCGCGTGCGATCGAGATCGTCGCGGCCACGCTCGGCATCGAGCCCCCGAAGCTCGGGCGGGAGATCCGCGTCGGCTGGGCGCACGATCCGATGAGCGCGCGCGTCGATCGGGTCGTGGCGTTCGCGATGCGCGCGCCGGCATCGTTCACCGGAGAAGACGTCGCCGAGCTGCAGGGACACGGCGGTGCGCTCAACCTCGGCAAGCTGCTCGCGTGCGTGATCGATCGCGGCGCGCGGATCGCGGAGCCGGGAGAGTTCACGCGGCGGGCCGTTCAGAACGGCAAGCTCGACCTGCCCCGTGCCGAGGCACTGCTCGCGGTGATCCAGGCCGGGAGCGAACGCGCGTGGCGACTCGCGCAACTCGAGCTTTCGGGGCGACTCGGCGTGGCGGTCGAGGCGATCGAGCGCCGGGCCCTGCAGGTGCTCGCCGAGCTCGAGGGCTGGATCGATTTTCCGGAGCAGGATCTCGAGATCCGGACGATCGAGTGGATCGCGGGAGAGATCGGCGGCGTGCGCGAGTCGTGTGCCGAGCTCGCGGTCGGGTTTCGCCACGGGCGAGCCGTGACCGCCGGGATCTCGGTCGCGCTCGTCGGGCCCGTCAACGTCGGCAAGTCGTCGCTACTCAACGCGCTTGTCCAGAGCGAGCGCGCGATCGTCGCGCCCGAGCCGGGAACCACCCGGGACTGGCTCGAGGTCGCGACCACCTGGGACGGGATCGCGGTGACCCTCGTCGACACGGCGGGGATGCGCGAGAGCGCCGGTGCGATCGATGCGATCGATCCGATCGATCCGATCGAGCAGCGGGGCATCGCGCTCGGCGAGGCACGGGTCGAGGGAGCGGACGTGGTGGTCGTGGTCAACGACGGGGTCGCGCCGTGGAACGACGGTGCGCGGTACGGAGCGCGTGCGGTCGTCGTGCGGAGCAAGGGCGATCTCGGGGGCGCCACGCACGAGGCGCTGGTGACCTCGGCGAAGACCGGAGACGGCCTCGGCGCGCTGCGCCGGCGCGTGCTCGAGGTGGCGGGAGTCGCGGATCGGGAGGGCAGCGAGCATCCGCTGCTCACCACCGCACGACAGCATGCGCTGGCGACGACGGCGACGACGGCCTTCGGTGCAGCGCTCGAGGCGTGGACCGCGAAGCGGCCGCCGGAGATCGTGGCGGTCGAGCTCCGGACCGGCGTCGATGCGCTCGCGGAGCTGCGGGGGATCGAGGTCGGGGAGCGGGTGCTCGACGAGGTGTTCTCGCGGTTCTGCATCGGCAAGTGACGCGCGGCGCTCGCCTTGCCTTGCCCTCCCCTGCCCGTGCCGGTCATCGCCGGCGCGCGCTCGTCATGGCCGCCCGCGCTTGTCATGCTCCGCCCATGGCTGCCCCGAGCTCGTCGTGGTCCGTCATGCGCCGCTCCTTCCCTACCCGCCCACGCCCCATGTCGAGCCCGAGCTCGTCGTGCTGCCCGTCATGGCTGGCCGGCGCTCGTCATGCCCGACTCCTGCCCTACCCGCCCACGACCATGTCGAGCCCGACCTCGTCGTGTCCTGCCCGTGACCGGGTCGGCCCGAGCTCTGCTCGGCCGGCGCTCGTCATGCCCGGCTCGATGTCCAATGGCCGAGGCCCGAGGGTGTCGTTCCACGACTTCGCACGCTGCCGACGGCAAGGTCCCAGAGCTCCGAGAGCGGTTCGAATCTCCTGGAGGGCGATCGGGTGTGGGGTTGATCGTGTGAGGTGGAGGGGTGTCTAGTCCGGCGGTGAGTCTCGACGACGAGGCACGAAGCGAGCTGGCCGCGTTGGAGGAGATCCATCGGCGTCGCGTGCCGCGCACGATCGTCGGGCGGCAGGGACCTCGGGTAGTCGTGGATGGGGTGGAGGTGACGAGCTTCGCGTCGAACGACTATCTGGGGCTCGCGGGAGATCCGCGACTGGTCGAGGCGGCGGCGGGCGCGATGGCGGAGTACGGGATGGGCGTCGGGGCGTCGCGGCTGCTGGCGGGCAATCACGTGGCGCACGTGGACTTGGAGGCCGCGGTCGAGGCGTGGATGGAGTGCGAGGGCGTGCGGCTGTTCAACACGGGATACGCGGCGAACACGGGAGTGCTGGCGGCGCTCTTGCGCGAAGGCGACGCGGTGTTCTCCGACGAGCTGAATCACGCGAGCATCGTCGACGGGTGTCGGCTGTCGCGTGCGACCATCGCGATCTACCGGCACCGCGATCTGGCGGACCTGGAGCGGCGGTTGAAAGAAGTCTCGGGGCGTCGTCGGATCGTGGTGACCGAGTCGGTGTTCTCGATGGATGGCGATGTCGCCGACCTCGAGGGAGTGGGAGCGTTGTGCGCGAAGCATGGCGCGGCGTGGATCGTCGACGAGGCGCACGCGATCGGCGTACGCGGACCGGAGGGCAGGGGCGTGGCCGCGGAGCGTGGCGTCCGACCGGACGTGGTGATCGGGACATTCGGCAAGGCGCTGGGAACCTTCGGCGCGTTTGCCGCGACGACCCGGGCGATCGCGGATCTGTTGTGGAATCGAGCGCGCCCATTCGTGTTCTCGACGGGACTTCCGCCGGCGATCGCGGTCGCGACGACGAAGGCGATCTCGATCGTGCGTGGAAGCGAAGGAGACGAGCGACGGGGCAGGGTGGCGGCACGTGCGCGCGAGCTACGCGCGACGCTCCGGATCGAAGCCGAACAACCGGAGATCGCGATCGTGCCGGTGATGGTGGGAGACGATCAGCGGACGGACGAGATCGGCCAAGCGCTGCTGGCCGATCGGATGCTGGTGGCCAGCGTACGACCGCCGACCGTGCCCGTGGGCACGGCGCGGTTACGTCTGAGCATATCGGCGGATCATCGATTCGAGGAGATCGTACGATTGGGCGAAATGACGCGCAGCGTCATATAGAAATGCGGCGAATAGTCTCTTAACAACAGTAGGTTGCCGTTCACATGACAGAGTCCTCGACCGAGCTCGAAGCGCTAGATCGCCAGGTGTCGTGGCACCCGTTCACGCAGATGCGGGAGTGGCGTCCGCTGATCATCGCACGGGGTGAAGGAAACTATCTGTTCGACGAAACCGGACAGAAGTATCTCGACGGCGTCAGCTCGCTCTGGTGCAACGTTCATGGACATCAACGCCTGCAACTCGACCGAGCCTTGCGCGAGCAGCTCGAGCGCATCGCACACTCGACGTATCTCGGACTCAGTCACGAACCGGGAATCCGACTGGCAGCCGAGCTCGTCGAGATCGCACCGGAGGGACTGACGCGTGTCTTCTATTCGGACAGCGGATCGACGGCCGTAGAGATCGCGCTCAAGCAATCGTTTCAGTACTGGCAGCTTCGAGGAAAGCCGGAGAAACAACGGTTCCTACGGCTTTCCGAGGCCTATCACGGCGACACGCTGGGAGCGGTGGGAGTAGGGGGGATCGACCTGTTTCATCGGGTGTTCGGTCCACTCCTCGTGCAGTCGATTCCAATCACCAGTCCGGCGGTGGATCACGACCGGTGCATGAGAGAGCTCGCGTACGAGCTCGAGACAAGAGCAGGCGAGATCGCGGCGTTCGTGATGGAGCCGCTGATCCAGGGCGCGGCGGGGATGCTGGTGCATCCCGATGGCTTCGTGAAGCGAGCGCGAGAGTTGTGTACTCGGTACGGTGTGCACCTGATCCTCGACGAAGTTGCTACCGGATTCGGCCGTACCGGAACGATGTTCGCGTGTGAACAGGAAAGCGTCGCCCCCGACTTCCTGTGTCTGGCGAAGGGCATCACGGGTGGATACCTGCCGTTGGCGGCGACGTTATCGACCGAGGAGATCTTCTCGGCATTTCTCGGAGCGAGTCAGGATCTCAAGCAGTTCTTTCACGGTCACACGTACACCGCGAACCCGTTGGCTTGTGCGGTGGGACGAGCCTCGCTGGCGCTGTTACGCGAAGAGACCCTCGTGAACGCCCAGGCGCAGATCGAACCGATGAGAGAGGCTCTCGAGCGGATCGCGAAGTTGCCAACCGTTCGCGAGGTGCGACGGCGAGGACTGATGGCGGGCATCGAGCTCGAGAGCGACGATTCGCTCGACGGAGCGAAGGTCTGTGCTCGAGTGCGCGAGCACGGTGTGATCCTGCGACCACTCGGGAACGTCGTGATCTGGATGCCACCGCTCGCGATCAAGCGTGACGAGGTCGAGTTGCTCGAACGAGCGACGACAGCCGTGCTTCGGTAGTCGGAGCTGTTTCACGTGAAACAGAAATCCAGACCATCCAAATCCGTTTCACGTGAAACAGGTCGCTTCAGGACTTCTTCGAGGCCTTCTTGCTCGTTCGCGCCTTGATCGCCTTGGGCGCCTTCTGTCCGGCCGTCGATTTACGAAGCGCCGTGATCTCCGCGGGGATGAACGGCTTGGGAACGAACGAAGGATCACGTACGAGCTGCCGGAAGTCCGAGAACAGCTGATTCAACACCACCGGCTGGTGAAACGCATTGAGCCCGCTCGGATTGGGCAACAGGTAGATCGAGCTCGTCCCGATCTTGTCGGGTTGCAATCCGACCTGAGCCTTGTTGTTCTCGAACGCCCTCCGATACGCGATCAGGCCGAGTACCGCGAGGTAGCGCGGCTTGTACTTGCGGACCTTGCGACGAACCGTTCGTGCGCCAGCTCGAAGCTCGTCGAGCGTCAGGTCATCGGCCGTCGCACTCGCGCGCGGAACGATATTGGTGATCCCGAAACCCAGTGACAGCAACTCTGCCTCGTCGAACGCCGTGAACAGACGAGGTGTGAACCCGGTTGCGAGGATGGTCGGCCAAAACAGGTTGCCGGGTCCGGCGAAGTGATGTCCGACAGCCGCCGAATAGAGACCGGGATTGATCCCACAGAACAGCACGTCGAGGTCGGGTGCGATCACGTCGGGCACCCGTCGTCGAATCGACTCGAGTTGCTCGGCGCGAGAAGGCTTCCAGGGCGAGAGGGTCTTGCGTTTGGCCACGATGTAGATCGGAACTAGAGACGTCGTTGTACGCTCACGATCGCTCGTTGTTTTCCCTCGATCGTGTACGGAAATCGCTCGAGCTCCGCGGGTAGATCGTCACGACGAACGCCTTCGAATCCGAGCACACGACCACCGACACGAACCAATGAAAGTCCACGCTCGAGCCATTCGCGCAGGTCGAACGTGGCTCGCGAAAACGCGACGTCGTAGTCGCGTTCGTCGTGATCCTCGACTCGTCGGGCGAGCGCCGTGACGTTTGATAATCCGAGCTCGCGAACAGCGGTTCGCAGAAACGCATGCTTCTTGTGAATCGGCTCGAGCGCGACGAGCGACAGATCGGGACAACACAACCCGATCACCAGCGACGGAAATCCTCCACCGGCACCGACATCGATCGCTCGTCTCGAATCTCCGAGACAGGGGAGGACGTGCAGCGAGTCGATCACGTGTTCGGAGATCTGGTCGATCGTTCGAGCTGCCGACAGATTGATGCGCTCGTTCCAGCGCAAGAACAACCGCGCAAATGCCTCGAGACGCTCGTCGAGATCCGACGGTAATCCCAGCTCTTTCAATATCTTGACGTAGTGCGTCATCGAATCAATAACGAGCTCGCACGAGGAACGAGCACCACACTGCCCCGAATCTGATTCAGCGCATCCGCGACCGACGCGATGGGCTCGAACAACGTCTGTTTCACGAGGTGGTCCGGCAAGCTCGAGACGAGTCCCAGTCGTACCCCTTCGGCAAGTCGTGGAAGCACCCCGATGCGCACGATCGCTTCGTTGACCACGTGCCGTGCGGCCTCGACGGTCGAATTCGGAGCGAGACCGTCGGCGCACTCCGCCACGACGAGCAACATGCCGTGTGGGAGAACGAGCGGTGCGACCGCGGCCGCGATCTTCGCGGCCTGGTAGACCGACGCCGCGACCGGAAGGGCATCCGACGCGATCACGAGGTCCGCGGATGGGGCGGCCGCGGTGAACCACGGGCGGGCACGTTCGACGCCGGCGCGAAACGCCGTTCGCAGATCGCCCGCGACGGCCGCGTGAACCTCGCCGTCGGCCGCGCACACACCATCGAGAAGAAACGTCGGAGTCCCCAGCAGCGAGACCGCTTCCTCGAGATTGGCCCGGCACGGGTTCCCGTCGACGATGCCTGCTCTCGCTCCCGGCTCCTGCTTGAGGAGGTGGTTGCGCCGGATCTCGCCGGCGGCTCCCAGCCCGGGAAAGATCGCTTTGGCGCCGGCGCCGAACCCGGCGAAGTAGTGCGGTCGGATGCACCCCGTCGCGATGACGAGGTCGGCGTCGACGACGCAGCGATGGACACGCGCGACGGTGCCGCGCGTCGTGGTGCCGAGCTCGACGAGGTCGTCGTCGCGATGGCCATCGTGGTCGACGATGGGGACGGACTCGCCGAGCCCATCGAGTCCGAGCGCTTCGTACGCCGCCGGCCCGACGGGACCGTGCGTGCCGGTCGCGATCGCGACGGTCCACGTCACCTCGGGCAGCCGGGACCGCAGGGCGGACAGGAACGCGGATCGCGGCTCCCGGCGGGACCCGTCGCTCACGATCACCGTCACGCGGTCCCCGGGCCGGACCAGGTCTTCGACGCGCGGCCGATCGATCGGGTGGTCGAGCGCCTCGTCGAGCAGCGTCGAGATCGACGGCACGGCGCCGGCCTCGGGAAGGGTCACGATCGTCGCGCGCCGGTCACCGAGGTCGACGGGGTACGAGGCTCTTCCATAAGGAAGCGCGACCATCCAGGTCAGGCTACGCTGCTGGCGACGGTTTGGTTAGTTCGATACGATCCGAACGCCAATCGTGACCATGGGTTTCCTCGGACGACGCCGCGGGGATCCGGTCAACCGTCGCATCGCGCGTGTCCAAACAAAGCCTGCTCCTGGTCGATGGGGATACCCGCAGCATGCGGGTGCTCGAGGTATCTCTGCGCAAAGCGGGCTTCACCGTCACGACCGCCGTGTCGGTGAAGGACGCGCTCGACAAGCTGGAGCTCGGCGCCCCCGACCTGATCATCTCGGAGACCACGTTCACGGATGGGGACGGCTTCGAGTTGCGCCGGCGCGTGCGAGCGCAGCCCGAGTGGAACGAGATTCCGTTCATCTTCCTGACCGCCGAGGCAGCGATCGAGAACAAGATTCGCGGGCTCGAGCTCGGCGTCGACGACTACCTGACCAAGCCGATCTACATCAAAGAGATCGTCACCCGGATCAACATCCTGCTGCAGAAGCGCCAGCGGGCCCGCTTCGAGGAGCGCCGCGACGGTCGTACGCGATTCGCCGGGCGCGTCGCCGACATGCCCGTGGTCGACGTGATCCAGACCGTCGAGATCAGCCGCAAGTCGGGAGTGATCCAGTTCGTCGGGGAGCGCAACCGGCAGGCCGCGATCTACTTTCGCGACGGTCGCGTGATCGACGCGGAGGCCGGCAACCTCCAGGGCGAGGACGCGGTGTATCGACTCCTGACCTGGAGCGACGGTGACTTCGAAGTCGTGTTTCGCACGGTGCGCCGGCGCGAGGTGATCACGACCAGCTCGCAGGGCCTGTTGATGGAGGGCATGCGGCGGCTCGACGAGTGGTCGCGTCTGCTCGAGCAGCTGCCACCGCTGACCCATCGTTTCGAGGTCGATGCCTCGGAGCTGGCAACGCGGCTCGGAGACGTGCCCGACGACAACAACCAGATCCTCCGCCTCATCGATGGAAAGCGCACGCTGCTCGAGGTGATCGATGCCTCGGACGTCGGAGACCTCGAGTGCCTGCAGGCGATCTCGCGGCTGTACTTCGAGGAGATGCTGCTCGATCTCGACGATGGCATGCCCTCGCGTTCGCCGCCGGTGGGACGCCCGGCTCCTCTCGTCGAGGTGCCGACGCCGATCGAGGAGTCCGCCTCGGGGCCGATCGTCGCCGCGAGGGCCGCGTCCGAAGGCACGCCTGTGCCCGCGACGCCCGACGAGGCCGCGTCGCCCGCGACGCCGACCCCTCCGGCTCCGACCGACGTGGTGGCGGAGGGCTCGGGGCCCATGGAGCCGCCGGCCGCCGGATCCGGCGACCAACAGGAGGTCTCCCTCGAGGATCTCGACGAGGCGGATTTGCCCACGCAGACCGAGCCGAGCGGTCCGGTCGAGGAAGTCGTCGCGGTCGAGTCGTCTCAGATCGAGGAAGAGGTGCCGGGCGAGCTCCTCGGAGGATACCGGCCGAGCAGCCTCCGGTTGATCGACGAAGCGGTGGCCGCGGCACAGGCGATCGAACCGTCGTTGTTCGAGAACGACGGCGTGCCCGAGCGGGTCGAAGCCGACGACATCGAGGAGATCTCCGACGCCAACGTCGAGATCGTGATGAACATCCCGAGCGAGATCGACGCCGACTACAGCCCACCGCGCCGGGTGACCGCTGCCGATGCGACGACGCTCGGCAACGACGACTCGGGATTGCGCATGATCGGATCGCTCGGCCGCGATCGCGCCGAAACGTTCGGCGAGATCAAGTCGTCGAGAGACACGACATCACCGGAGCCCGAGACCCAGCGCGAGCTCGTCACGATCTTGCCGCGCCGGATCACGCGCGAGATGAAGGCGGTCTCGGGCGAGCCCGACGAAGCGGAGGCCTTCGCGAAACCCGCGGTGGCCCCGATGGTGACGGTGCCCGCGATCCCGTCGATCGCCACGCATCGCCCGCCACGGATCGCGCCGGGCGGCAGCGGCGTCCGCCGCCAGACCGGTCCCGGAAAGGGGGCGATCGCGCTCCTGGTGCTGGCCGGGATCCTCGGGTTGGTCGCGGTCTACCTGTACGTGACCCGACCGCATCGCTCGCATCACCGGACGCGCGATGCGGGAATCGCCGGCCCGATCGTCACGCCGATCGCCGACGCCAATACATTACCTCCGCCGATTGAGGATGCGGCCGAGGCTCCGGTGGTCGCGGATGCCGCGAGCGTCGATGCCGCCGCGCCGCCCCCCGTCGACGCCGCGCCGGTGGCGCCACGGCCGGATGCCGCCGCTCCGATCGACGACCCGATGAAGCAGGCGAAGGCGCTCTACGACCAGGCGGTTCACGAGCTCGAGGAGAGCAACTTCGACACCGCGCTCGAGCTGGTCGATCGTTCGCTCGCGTTGCGGCGCACCGCGCGCAGCTACCTGCTCCGGGCACGCGCACTCGAACGCCTCGGCCACGTCGATCAGGCGCTCGACGCGCTGACCCACGCCGAGAAGACGTTCCCGATTCCAGCGATCTACGAGATGCGCGCGCGGATCTACAAGGCGGCCGGTCGCAACGCGGAAGCGCGCGACGCGATCATGAAGTATCTCGACATGGTGCCGGACCGCGGTCGTACGGTGAAGCTGTTCAAGCAGTGGCTCGAAGAGATGCCATGACGGACGAGGGTCGCCCGATGCGCGTGCTCGGGCTCGAGAGCTCGTGCGACGAAACCGCGGCGGCGGTCGTCGACGGCGGCACCACCGTGGTCGCCGACGTGGTGGCCTCGCAGAACGAGGTCCACGCACGCTACGGCGGCGTGGTGCCAGAGCTCGCGTCTCGCGCGCACATCCGCAACGTCGTGCCAGTCGTGCAGGCAGCGCTCGATCGCGCGGGCGTCACGCTCGATTCGATCGAGGGCATCGCCGTCACGAACGCTCCGGGCCTGGTCGGCGCGTTGCTCGTCGGGTTGCAGACCGCGAAGGCGATGGCCTGGGTCACCGGCAAGCCACTGGTCGGGGTGCACCATCTGCAGGGCCACCTGTCGGCGATCTATCTCGAGCCCGAGCCACCGCCGTTTCCGCACCTCGCGCTGATCGTCTCGGGAGGACACACGTCGCTGGTGCGAGTCGACGATCACGGCGATGTGGTCGAGCTCGGCGCGACGCGCGACGACGCCGCCGGCGAGGCATTCGACAAGGGGGCCAAGCTCCTCGGACTCGGTTATCCGGGCGGCGTCGTGATCGACACGCTCGCGCGCACGGGCGATCCGCGCGCGGTCGCGTTTCCGCGTTCGATGACCGCACCCGAGACCCGGTTCGACTTCTCGTTCAGCGGGCTCAAGACCTCGCTGCTCCACCACGTGCGCGATCGCGGCGTTCCCGACGGACAGGCGCTCGCCGATCTGTGTGCGAGTTACCAGGCCGCGATCGTCGAGGTACTCGCGCGCAAGACCCGTCGAGCGGCACGGCGAGAAGGGCTGCACCACGTGCAGGTGTGCGGCGGCGTGGCGGCCAACTCGGCGTTGCGGGCGGCGCTCGCGCGCGCCGGCGAAGAAGACGAGTTTCGGGTCTACGTGCCGCGGCCGGCGCGCTGCACCGACAACGCGGCGATGATCGCGGCCGCGGGCTATCACCGCCTCGTGCGGGGCGATCGCGACGGACTCGATCTCGACGCGTCGCCGAACGCGCCGCTTCCCCGGCGTTCTGCATGACCGATCGCGAGCCGTTTCCCGACGCGCGAACGCTGCTCGACCGCTACGGGTTGCGCGCGAAGAAGTCGTTCTCGCAGAACTTCCTGGTCTCGGAGCGCGCGTTTCGCGCGATCGTCGATGCCACGGTACGGACCGAGGACGACTGGATCGTCGAGATCGGTGCTGGCCTCGGAACACTGACCTCGCGGCTCGCGGCGCGCGTGCCCGACGGCAAGGTGATCGCCCTCGAACGCGATCGCGACATGATGACGGTGCTGCGCGGCGAGCTCGGCGCGATCGACAACATCGAGCTCGTGGAGGCCGACGCGCTTCGCTACGACCTCGCGATGGTCGCGCGCTGGCACGGCGAGGAGCCGGTCGCGGTGTGCGGCAACCTGCCGTATCAGATCGCGGCGCCGCTGCTGTTCAAGGCGCTCGAGGCACGCGCGTCGATCACCCATGCCGTGTTCATGATCCAGAAGGAGATGGCGGATCGCCTGGTCGCCGCGCCGGGCGGAAAGGACTACGGGGCGCTCGGCGTCATGATCCGGACCTATGCCGACGTGTCGACGGTGGTACGCGTGGCGGCGGGCTCGTTCGTTCCCCCTCCGAAGGTCGAGTCGACGGTCGTGAAGCTCGTGCCGCTCGCCGAGCCGCGCGCGCCGATCGCGAACGCCGCGCACTACTCGGCGGTGGTCCACGCCGCGTTCGGGCAACGGCGCAAGACCCTGCGCAATGCGCTGCGTGCGGCATTTGCCGACGACGCGGTCGATGCCGCGTTCGCGACCACCGCGATCGATGCCGGACGTCGCGGCGAGACCCTCACGATCGCCGAGTTCGCCGCGCTCGCGACCGCACTACCTCTCGACAGTCGTCGAACCTAGGTGTGGTAAGCCACCAACGTGCCGGAGCTTCCCGAAGTAGAGACCGTTCGGCGCACGTTGTTGCCGGCGGTGGGCGCGCGGATCGCGTCCGTTTGGACCAGCGGACAGGGCCTCCACATGAATCGGCGCCCGCCGCGCGCCAAGCTGGCGCGTCTGGTCGGCGCCAAGATCACGGGGATGCGTCGCCACGGGAAGTACCTGCTGGTCGACACCGACGGACCTCGCTCGATCCTGGTCCACCTCGGCATGACCGGCCGATTCCGGATCCAGCGCGCCCGCAGTCCGCGAGCGCCTCACACGCACGTCGTGCTCGGGCTGGGGGCGCGCGAGCTGCGGTTCTCCGATCCGCGACGGTTCGGTCAGTTCGACGTGTTCGTCCGCGAGCGCGAACGCCGACACGAAGCGCTCGCCGTGCTCGGACCCGACGCGCTTTCGGAGATCGACGTTCCACGTCTGTACGCCGAGGCCAAGCTTCGACGGACCACGCTCAAGGCGTTCATCCTCGATCAGAGCGTGCTCGCCGGCGTCGGCAACATCTACGCCTCGGAGGCGTTGTGGCGTGCGGGGCTGCGACCGACGCGACGGACCAAGCGGCTGACCAAGGACGGTGCGAACCGACTCGCCGACGCGATCCGCGAAGTGTTCGAGAACGCGCTCGTCAACGGAGGCACCACGCTGTCCGATTTCGTCGACGCCGACGGCAAGGCCGGCGAGAACGCCGACTATCTGTGGGTCTACGATCGGGCCGGGCTGCCATGCCCGCGATGTAAGGCGAAGATCAAACGGTCGGTCCTCCAGGGGCGGGCAACGTATTACTGTCCAACGTGTCAGACCCCGTAAGGGGTCTAACGGGATACCGTTGCCAAGCGGAACGGGGCAGCCCGATGATAGTGTGAATCGACGGGCAACGCGCGATTCCCCACGAACCTCGCAGACCTAGCCAACCGCAGACATGTTCAACGACCAAGCCGATGAAGACCTGATGGTCATGTACCAGAAGGGCGAGGTTCGCGCCTTCGAGGTGCTGCTGACCCGACATCGGAAGCCGGTCTACAACTTCATCCTGCGCTTCATCGGCGACAAGGAGACCGCCGAAGATCTACTGCAGGAAGCCTTCATGCGCGTGATCAAGGGCGCGGAGGCCTACAAGCGTCAGGCCAAGTTTACGACGTGGCTTTACACCATTGCTCGCAACCTGTGCGTTGACCAGACGAGGAGACGCAAACATCGCAAGCACGCATCGCTGGACGCCCCGATGGACTCGAGCGACGAGAGCGGCACGTTGATGGATGTGATCCCGTCGAAAGAGATGGCGAGCGATCGAAAGAGCGTGAACAAGCAGCTGCACGAAACGATGCATCGTGCGATCGCGGCGCTGTCCGACGAACAACGCGAAGTGTTTTTGATGCGCGAGTTCCTCGACATGCCGTTCAAGCAGATCGCGGATGTCGTGGGCGTTCCCGAGAATACGGTGAAGAGCCGGATGCGCTACGCGCTCGAGAAGTTGCGGCTCGAGCTCGACGAGTACAAGGACCTGGCGAAGGCAGCCGTACCGTGATGCCGACGGACGGCCCCGATCCCGACGGTCGCGACCCGATGCTCGACTCGATGCGTTCGGTGTGGCGCGAGATGCGCGATGCCGACGAGGATCCCCCGACCAGCGGCCTCGCCGAGCTCATGGCCGCGGCTCACGAGCAAGCGGAGTCGATGCGGCCGCGCGAGTCGTGGTGGCGCCGTGCGTTCGCGATGCTGGTGCGGCCACCGGTCCTCGCACTGGCCACCGTGCTGGTGGTCGCGGGTGGTGCGATCGCGCTCCACCGGCACGGCGTCTCCGACGCCACGGAGCCCGTGCACGAACAGGCGCCCGCCCGGGATCTCGAGGCCGCGCCGATGTCATCGACCGGCGCGGGTGCCGAGCTCGACGATCGCGGTGGTGCATCGAACGAGAAGGCGGCGAACACGAACGAGGTCACGGACTCGCCGGCCACCGGTGCCACCGTGCCGCAAGCCGATCCCGAGTCGGCGCCCGCCGTTCCCCACGAACACCGAGCCAAGCGATCTACGACCACCGACGCGCAGGTGTTCGGTCACTTCAGACAGCCAGGCGCGGCTACGCCACGGCTCGCGCCTCCCGCGCCTCCGCCCCCACCACCGATCGAGCCGCGTGGAAAACGAGAGAACCCGAGCTCCGACGTCAGCGCCGGTGACGATGACAAGGCCGCTCGCGGCATGGATCGCGGCATCACGAAGACCATGGAGATCGACGAATCCGAGCCGGCCACCGAGGATGCCAAGCCACATCCGCGCGGGCGGGTCACGGTGTCGACCGAGCAGCTGATCCGTCAGGCGCAGGTGGCCGCGCAACGCAAGGACTGTCCCGCGGTGCGCGCGACGACCGCGCGGATCAAGAAGGCCGCCCCGGTCGTGTTCCAGAAGCGCGTCGCGACGCAGCCGGCGATCGCCCGCTGCCTGGAGTAGGGGCTGACCCTAGACCAGCGAGAGCTGCGGGGTCGGGCGCTCGATCTCGATGAGATCGGCGACATACGGATGCGGCCACGACAGGCGGGTCTCCGCCGGGAGCCGTCCGTGACGCTCGACGTACGCGCGCAGCCACCGCCGAGTCGCCGCGTTGGCGTACCCACCGCCTCCGATCGGACCGACCTCGGACTCGTACTGCTTGCGGATCTGATCGAACAGGGTGTCGCGCAGCACCTTGGCGATCACCGAGGCCGCAGCGACGGAGGCGTGGTGCTCCTCCGCGTGATCGCGCGGTTCGAAGTGGGGGTAACGCGCGCACAGTGGCAGGAACATGCGCTTGCCGTCGGCGATGATCTTGTCGACCTTCGGTGCCTTCTCGATCAGCTGGACCGCGAGCTCGCGCTCCAGCACGTTGAGCTCGTTGCGCGCGACCCGCTGGTCGATCATGGCGTGACTCACCACGATGGTTTCGACGAACAGCGCCTTCTCGCGAACGTGCTCGGCCAGCTCGCAGCGAATCTTGTGAGCATCCTCGCCGGCCCCGTAGGTCTTGGAGTCGGTGAGTCCACGACGGGTCAACGACGCCGCCGCGCGCGAATCGATCGCGACCGCGGCCATCACCATCGGACCGACCGACGGACCGCGTCCGGCCTCGTCGATGCCCAGCGTGTGCCGGTTCGGGATCCGCGGGCGCGCGGAACGGGGCTTGGGCGTGCGCGGCATCCAAAGAACCCGTTACACGTGCCCGATCGGCAGGTCAAGCGAGACCGGAATTCGGACAGCCGCTACGAGGAAACACCGGCGAGCGCCCGCTCGAGCGCCCTCCCGACCCCGACCTCGAGATCGAGCTCCTGGACGCCGACCACCGCTCCCCAGTGATCGAGACGCGCGGCCAGCGTGGCGAGCGTGTCGGTGGCAGCGCGCGCGAGCGGCTCGCCGAGCTCGTGATCGAGATCCGGGGCGTCCGAGATCAACGCGTGATAGACCGCGTCCTCGGCGAGGTCGAGCCGGGGCACGCGGTTGCGAAAGAACGCCTCCACGTAGCCACCCTCGAGGTAGCCGCGCAGGTACGCGCGGCTCCGATCGAACACCCGGGAAAGGGCAAGAACGATGCGATCGTCCGCGGCGCGTTGCAGGTCGCCGATCACGTCGGCTCCGATCGCCTGGCCGAGCGTGCGCGCCGCATCCTCGAGCGCGCGGCTTCGCTCCCGGAGGTCCGCCGCGACGCGGCGTCGCCCACTCTCGATCGCGCCGTCGAACCCCGATTGCAACAACGCGATCAGGTAGTCGCGATCCGCCTCGGTGGCCGTGTGCGACGAGAACGGCAAGCGCCGGGGGCGCACGAGATCGATGACCTCGCGCGCGGCGCGCCGGTAGAGCTGGGAGGTCTGCTCGGACAGCGCTCGCCGTTCGGCGAGCACGACCTCGTCGGCGAACGTGCGCGCCGAGGCTCTCAGCTGATCGCGCGCCGCACGCGCGGCGGTGCCGGCCTCCGTGGCGCGGGTCCGGGCGGCATCGACCGACGCCTGCGCCTCCGCGATCACGAAGCGCAGCGTGCGGGCGCAGGCATCGCGCTTGAGCTGCCGTGCCTGGCGGAAGAACCGCTGCTCGAGCGAGTCGGAGAGCGCGGCCCAGTTCCCGTCGCCATCACCGCCGGGTCCATCGCCGTGCTCGCGCTTCCACGCGAGGGCATCGCGGGCGGAGAACGGCACGATCACCTCGACCAGCTCGCCGAGCTCGCTGCCGATGAATCCGATCACCTCCTCGGTATCGGACGCCGATAGCTGGTCGGCCTTGTTGAGGACGCCGAGCACGCGCTTGCCCTCGTCGTGGATCGAACGCAGCGCGTTCTTCTCCGACGCCTTGCCACCCTGCGCCGCGGTGAACACCCACACCACCGCATCGGCGCGCGCGATGAACGCCCGCGCGGTCGCCTCGTGCTCGGGCTGGATCGAGTTGAGGCCGGGCGTGTCGACGATGTTGATCTTCTCGAGCTGCGGCAGGGGAAGCAGGATCTCGACGCGGTCGATGTCGCGTGCGTCCTCGGGCGTCAGCTCGCGAAGCGCCTGCATCAGCGCGTCCCACGACAGCTCGCGGATCGCAGCATCGGCGCCGCGCCCGACGATCCGACCACCGCGTTCGCGACCGTAACGAACGACGTTGATCGTCGCCGTGGTCGGGGTGATGCCCGTCGGTGCGACGTCGGCGCCGATGAACGCGTTGACGAACGACGACTTGCCGCTCGAAAACTCGCCCATCACGGTCACCAGCAGCGGCTGATCGAGGTTAGCCGCGGCGCGCGAGACATCGGCCACCAGGTGACCGAGCTCGCGCCGACTCTCGACGATGCGCTCGAGATAGCTCGCGAGCTCGGCGATCTCGGCGGCGGGTTCCCCGAACGAAGCGGCTCGCGCCTCGGCGAGCAACTCGCGAGCGCGGGCGTGGTGCGGATCCACGCGCAGTGCGGCGCGAGCGCGATCGCCGGCGCCGTGGGGATCGTCTGGAAGGGCGAGGCGCGCGAGCTCGACGTGCGCGTCGACATCGTCGCGGGCGGCCGCGAGCTCGAGCAGGGCCCGCGCCGCCTCGGGCTGGCTCGCTGCCATCGCGCTACCGCGGGCGACCAGGGCGCGGACGTTGTCGGGCTCCTTGCCGAGCAGGTCGCCACCCCACTGAAGGGACCGGGTCGCGTCGCGGGCGGCGATCGCGGTGTCGACCGCAACCCGGAGCACGTCGGTGTCGGCTCCGAGGGCGAGGGCTCGATCGTAGCTGGCGAGGGCGGCGTCGAGGTTGCCGATCGCGCGATGGGCGTCGGCGACTCGCGCGTGGAGCGCGGCGGATCGCGGCTCGGTCTGCAGCGCCTCGAGGAAGAACCCGTGGGCTCGCTGGGCGTCGCCTTCGGCGAGCGCCGCGTCACCCTGCGCGATCACGATCGCCTGCTTGCGGCTGGCACCGAGCGGGCTGACATCGATGTCGGCGAAGATGCGCGCCTTCTCGAGGCGCTCGCTGGCGATCGCCGGGGTGTTCTCGATCAGCGCGACGCGAGCGAGGCCGTACACCGCGAGCGCGGGCGGTGCGTCGGACTCGGTGGCGCGCTCGAGGTGCCGCACCGCCTCGTCGATCGAGGTCGACGGCGACGGCGAGAGGTAGTCGGCGACCAGCGCCTCGCCGAGTGCGGCGCGCGCGTCGGCGTCGGTGGCATCCTCGGCCACCGCCTTGCGGAGCTCGCGGATCGCCTTGTCGAGATCGCCGAGCTGGCGCCACGCGGTCCCGAGGGCGCGATACGCGTCGGCGAGGATCCCGCGATCGCCTCCGGCTTCGGCGACCGCGCGCGACAGCGGTTCGATCGCCTCGTGGTAGCGACCGAGCATCACCAGCGCGAGGCCGAGGCCGACCAGCGCCGCCGGATCGCCACCGCGCACGGCAAGCGCCCGTTCGAACGCCGCGCTGGCGCGTTCCGGCTCGCGCAGGGTCAGGCGGGCTTCGCCGAGCACGATCAGCGCCTGGCCGTGATCGGGCTTCGCGGTGAGCAGGGCCTCGAGCATGTCGACCGCCGACGTGACGTCGCCCTCGCGCACCAGATCCTCGGCCTGCGCGAGCTGTTCGCGGTAGTCGTCGAGCACGAGCTCGCCCGCCAGGTCTCCGAGCCGGCGCTGGAACCGCGACCACAGGGACATGCCTCAGCCTACCGGGAATACGTGAATCGACTCGGGTGTTCGGAGCGGATTCGTCGACGCGATGGCATCATCGTGGGATGGCGAGATATCTGGCGTTCGCGGGCATCGTGGTCGTGGCGTGCGGCGGGGCACCCACCCCCGCGCCGACGCAGGTCTCCAACAGCGCCACCTCCGTTCAGCCGGTCACGCGCGACGAGGTGATCACACGTGCGATGGCGGCGATGACGGCCGGAGATGTCGACGGGCTGATGTCGCTCGCGGATCTCGACGGCCTGTTCGATCGTGCGCTGTCGTGCGCCGACGACCAGCCCGGGGACAGCAAGCGCAAGTTCGCGTCGCGGCTCCGCGACGGATTTGCCGACTCGATCAAGGGGATCCGCGACGCCAAGATCGAGCTGACGTCGATCGAGAACGAGGTCGATGTCGGCGGCGCCGTGTGGGGACACGGCACGACCGATCGGCCTCACAACGCCGACTTTCTCGCCAAGGACGGCCGGGTGTCGAGCAAATGCACGGCGCGCACCGATCTGACCGTGCACGAGGCGCGGATTCGAGTGCGCAAGACCCAAGGCGGCAAGCAGCGCGACCGCGAGCTATCCGTCTACCTGATCGCCGAGGCAGGGCGATGGCACCTGGTCCGGATGCCCGGGAAACTCGACGCGGACAACATCACGGACGTCATGGAAGACTTCTCGCAGCGCATGTGCGCGTGCAAGGACAAGGCGTGTGCGGATCGAATCCAGGACGAATTCACGAAGTGGGCGACGGAGATCTCGAAGAAGATGTCTAACCAGCGTCCGGATCCCGAGGTCGTGAAGCGCACGACCGACATCATGTCTCGCTACACCGAGTGCATGACCAAGCTGTTCATGAACGCCGCCAACAACAACTCGGGCCCGACACCCTAGCTGTTCGGCGGCGCCAGCACCGACTCGACCGGCGACCACAGCCCCTCGCGAAGCTGCGCGAGCGCCGCGCGCACGCTGGTGACCTGCTCGATCTGCGACGCGGTCGCCGACTTCATCTGATCGACGGCACCGCCGGCTTCGCGGCGATCGGAGATCGTGCGATCGAGGATCTCGCTGATGCCCTTGTACAGCGTGTTGCCCGCGTTGGTGACGAACTCGGACAGTCGCTTGGCGAAGTCGTCGATGCAGCGATCGAAGTGCGGTTGCATCGCCTCCGCCGCCTTGAGCACCGCCGCCGGCATCTTCTCCTTGGCCTGTACCCGGATGTCGCCGGCGATCTTCGACTTCAGCAAGATCGCGAGGATCGGGGCCGCCAGCGTGAGCAGGCCGCCCGCGAGCGCGTTGATGAACAGCATCACCGTGGTGCCGAGCGCACCGACCGCGTAGATCCCGACGTCGTACTTGAAGCTGTCGACGGTGATGTCGACGTTCGTGTCCTCGGGGCCGAGCCGCTCGGCGAGCGTGGCCGCGGCCGCCGCGACGTTCTCGTTGGTGATCTGGATGACCTCCTCGGCCAGGTGCTCGAGCATCGCGGCCAGCTTCGCGCCCTCGACCTCGGCCCACTCCTTGAACTTGTCCTCGATGAAGGCGGGCAGGTAGGCCTTGACGTCGTTGGCATCGACCGCGTCGATCTGCGCCGGCAACGCCTGCACGAACGTCTTCGCGAACGCCTCGAGATCGAGCCCGATCTGCGCCTTGATCGACTCGGCATCCGCGTCGATCCGCACGTGGAGATCGTCGAGTCGGCGCTTCGACGTGTCGAGTTGCTCGCGGACCGCAGCGATCCGCTGCTCGAGCTCGCCGAGATCGAGATCGTACGAGTACATCCGCACGCCGAGGTTGTTCTCCAGGTAGGCGGCGGTGCGGCCGGCATCGGCGGCGGCGTTGTCGAGGATCACCTGCGCTCGATCGCGGGCGAGGAACCGCTCGAGGTACTTCAGCAACTCGGGCATCCCGCTGTCATCGGAGTGGGCCTGCGCCCAGTCCTTCGCCGACAGCGGAAACACCACCGGCTCGGGCACCAGCTTCGCGAGACCGTTACGGACGTAGTCGGCCACGGCGGTGCGCTCGTCGGGCGACAGCAGGTCCATCTTGCCGAGCACGAAGATCAGGCGGTCGCGCGTGTTCTCGAGCACGCGCGAGCGCAGGAACTCGCGTTCGCTGTCCTTGAGCGCCTGACCGGCGTCGAGCAGGAACACCACCGCGTCGGCCCGCGGCACGTAGCCGTAGGTGACCTCGGCGCGCTGCTCGTTGAGATCGTTGACTCCGGGGGTGTCGACGAGGACGACGTTGTTGTGCAGGAGGTCACTCGGATACCCGACCTCGACGTAGGAGACCTCCGAGGCCCGGCCGCCAGCGACCGTGACCCAGTCCTTGAGCTGGCCGGGCTCGAGCGGCTGACTCTCGCCGGACAGCAGCACCACCTTGGCCGTCGGATTGGGCGCGTGCACGACGTGGTTGATCGACGCGGTGGTCGGGGTGATGCCGGTCGGCAGGATGTCGCTGCCGAGGAGCGCGTTCACGAATGTCGACTTGCCGTGGTTGAACTCGCCCAGCACGACGAGGTGAAACCGTTCGGCCTCGAGCTTGGGGATCCGGGTCGTGCGGATGTCCCGCGCGAGCGTCACCATGCCGACGTTGTCGGCGACATCGGCGAGCTGCTGGAAGCGCCCGACGATCTCGCGCTTGATGGCCTTGTGATGGTCGAGAAAGCTCATCGATCGCCCTTCCTAGAACACGGAGATCAGGTCCGCGACCCGCTTGTCGATATCGGCCATGTTCGGCTTGCCGAGTTGATCCTGTCCGGTGACCGACGCATACAGCGCGGACTCGCCGAACAGCTTGAGCGCCTGCACGCGCTTGGGTACGTACGGGTGCGACCGGAACAGCTCGGCGTAGCGACCGACGCCCTTCTTGACGTCGGGGAGCGAGCGCAGGTACTCGGCCGGATCGAACGCCGAGCCGGCCTCGAGGCCGAGCTCGAGCTTGACCAGCGCGGCGAGGGTCTTGTCGAGATCCTTGACCGCGAGCAGCGCGGCGCGATCGCCCGTGACCTCGGCCCGCCGCGACCACGCCTGCAGGGTCATGATCGCGGGCTGGATCACCCACCGGACGAAGAACACCGCCTGGTGCGTGAGGTAGTGGAGCGCGGTCGAGTACAGGATGAAGTTGTTCTGGATGTAGCCGAGCTCGTGCCCGATCGCGGCCACCAGCTCGACTTCATCGAGCTTCTCCGCGAGCTCGAGGTTCACGATCAGGTGTGGCGAGTCCTCGGTGCCGAGGACCTTGACCTTGATGTTGCTCGACGGCGCCGCGAAGATCGGCGGCACGCGGACGTTGAGCGCCGCGCCGGCCGCCTTGGCCGCGTGCCACACGCGCGGGTACTGCAGGTCGCTGACCTTGACCGCCGTGCCCAGCAGATCGTTGCGCGCGACATCGCGCCACAACCGGGTCGTGGCCTCGAGCGCCATCGTCACCGGACGCGCCATGTTGAGCGTCCGGCGAAACGTGCGTTCTCCCGTGAACGCGTAGACCGCTCCCTCCCGCGCCTGCTGTTCGAGTGACCCGCGCCGAGCCGCGATCCAGCGCGCGAAGTCGAAGTCGATCCCGACGGACATGCGCGAAGTATAGCGTTCGGTCAGCTCGTGCGAGGGGAACTCGCACTCGAAGGAGGATCCGGAGGCGGATTCGACGCAGGATCCGGAGGCGGATTCGAAGGCGGATTCGAAGCGGCGGTCTTCGCGCCGATCCGCGCGCGCGCGACACCGAGCAACACCACCCCGATCAACACGGCGAACCACAGCGTGGCGAGCCGGGTCAGCAGGGTCGCTCCGAGGGCGGTCGCGTGATCGATGTTCGAGCTCTGGACCAGCAAGATGGTCATTCCTCCCTCGGTGACACCTAGCCCACCGGGCAGGAACGACAGCGCTCCGGCGATCGTCGCCGCGGCGTAGATCACCATCGCGAGCGGCAGGGAAACATGCGCGCCGGGAAACGCGTTGACGATCACCGCGAAGCCCACGCACTCGCACGCCCACGACGGGATCGCGAGCGCGGTTGCCGAGAGCAGAAGGCGAGGGCGGCACAGCGCGACGAGCTCGGTGTACATGTCGTGGAGCGGCACGCGGAACCGGCAGGTCAGCCGTGGCTTGGTGACCACGTCGATCAACGCGCGGGCGGGCCGCGGCCACGCGAGAAGGAGCAGGCCCCACGCGATCAGGCCGGCGGCGACGATCACCAAGGTCGTCTGCATGCCGTAGGCGGCGACGCCGATCACCGCGAGCACGAACAACGCCACCAGATCGGTGATCCGTTCGGCGACCACGATCGGCGCCGAGCGCGTGGCGGGGATGTCGTGGAGCTCGCGAAGCAGGTAGCTCTTCACCAGCTCGCCGAGCTTGGCGGGAGTCAGCGACAGCGACAGCCCGGCGCCGAACACGAGCGCGCTCGACGGCGCAGGAACCTCGATGCGCTGGTTGCGCAGGTAGATCTGCCAGCGCACGAACCGGACGAGGTAGTTCCCGAGGGATAGACCGAGCGCCGCCACGAACGCCGGCCACGCGAACCCCTCCAGGCGCGACCCCAGCTCGCGAACGTCGCCCACGAGGGCGATCGCGGCGACACCTATCACCACGACGATCGCGGGCCAGATCCAGCGGCGCACAATGCTTGGTATCACGCGGCTTGACGCCGCTTCCACCGGCGGCATAGCGTGAGCCCATGAGCACCGATGCGCACATCCTGGTTGTCGACGATGACCCGGAGATCGTGACGCTGCTGGGAACCCGCCTGAAGAAGAGCGGATACAAGGTGTCGAGCGCGCCCGACGGCAACAAGGCCCTCGAGATGGCGCGTAGCGAGCACCCCGACTTGATCGTGCTCGACGTGATGATGCCCGGAAAGTCGGGCTGGGAGGTCGCGCGGACCCTCAAGCAGGATCCCGAGACCCAGCACATCAAGATCGTGATGTTCACCGCGATGGGGCGGGCCAACGCGATCACCGCGCCGATCTACGGGGCCGATGCGGCGGTCGACAAGGCGATCGACGAGTCGGTCGCCGACGCGCAGGTCGACAAGCCGTTCGAGTTTGCCGAGGTCGAGCGCGTGATCTCGGGCTTGCTCGAGAACTAGGGCGCGGGTCTCCTCGTCGGAGTCTCCTCGTCGGCCCGACCGAGGTGGGGCCGCGGAACCCAGATGGCTAGCCGCCGTTCTTGGCGAGCAGCTTCTGGGCGCGCTTGTACCAGATGCTCTTCGGACCGACGAGCTGCTTGATCAGGCGGAGCTTCTGGACGCCGGCGACGCGGTTGCTCGAGATCTCCTCGCTCGCGGTCTTGTAGAGCGTGCTGGCCTGCTCGTTGAGGACCTGTCGCGCTGCCTTGACGCTGCCGTTCACGTTGCCGCTGGCCTCGGCGATCCGGATCGCCTCGTGCGCTTCCACGTACTGCATGCGAGCCGTCAACGTGAGCGCGACCTTGCCGGCGATCTGTCCTTGCTTGGCGGCGATCTCCTTCATGTACGCGCCCCCGAGTTGCCGGTCGTAGTTCTTCGCGGTGCGAAGCTTGAGCCACGCGTCGACGGGATCGGCAGAGGGCCGCATGCCGTAGAAGTAGGCCTTCCCGAGCTCCTCGTAGCGCGCCGCGGTCGTGCGCAGGACGGTGCGCAGCGATCCTCGCGTTCCGCTCGACGCGCGGCGGAGAATCGCTGCTGCCTCGCGGAACTTCTTCTGCCGGTACAGCTTGTCCGCCTCCGCTCGCACGGGCCCGACATCGGCAGTGGCGACCCGCTTCTTTTGCGGCACGCGCTTCTTCTGCGGCGTCCGCTTCTTGGGGGGATCCTTCTTGGCGATCTTCTTGGGGGGATCCTTCTTGGGAGGATCCTTCTTGGCGATCTTCTTGGGGGATCCTTCTTGGGAGGATCTTTCTTGGGGGATCCTTCTTGGCGATCTTTTGGGGGGCGTCCTTCTTGGGAGGATCCTTCTTGGGGGGATCCTTCTTGGCGATCTTCTTGGAGTCGTCCTTCTTGGGGTCGTCCTTCTTGGGGTCGTCCTTCTTGGGGTCGTCCTTCTTGGGGTCGTCCGACGCGACCTTCTGCGTGTCGTTGTTGGACGAATTCTTCGTCGGATCGCCTTCGCCCGTCGGGGTCTTCGGCGTGACCGCGAGCTGCGTTCCCTTCGGGTCGTCGGTCTTCGGGGGCTTGTCCGCGATCGGCTGGACGTCGGGCTTGGCCGGCGGCGTCTCGGTGGTGTCCGTGTCGGCGGACACCTCCTCGTTCGACGAGGCGCCCTTGATGATCGCGATCGTCGCGATCGCCGCGAACACGGTGAGCGCCATGCCGCCGAGCAACAACTTCGTGCGCCGCGACAACGACGACCGTTGCGGCTGCGGCTGCATCGCGACCGGCATGCCGTACGGCGTCGGTGGAACGTGGGCCGTCGAGGTGGCATCGCGCCCGGGAGGCTGCGAGGCCTGGATCAGGAGCTTCGCTCGCTGCGAGGAGTTGTGGCTGAGGTCGTTGACGTTGGGATAGGTGAACGGCAGCCCGCGCGCCTGCTGATGCTGCATCGGTCCCTGTCCCGGGATCGTCGTCGGCATCACGTTCGCGAGCGCCATCTGTCCCGGGTCGAGAGGCTGCGAGCCCGGAGGCTGCTGCTGCGGCACGCCGGGCAAGGGCGACATGCGCGGTCCTCCGAGGATCGCCGGCTGCGACGCCGACTGCGGCGGCATCGAGTGCGGCGGCATCGAGTGCGGCGGCATCGAGTGCGGCGGCATCGAGTGCGGCGGCATCGACTGCGGCGGCATCGACTGCGGTGGCATCGACTGCGGTGGCATCGACTGCGCCTGCATCGGGTTCTGCGAGCCACGTGGATACATCGGCTGCACGCTCGACAGCTTCGGGCGGGGCAGCGGCGCGGGCGGTGGCACCGTCTTGGGTCGCGACGGTGCGGTGAGTGCCGGCGACGACATCGGAGGCGGCAACGGCGCCGACAACGAGGCCGGTGCATTGCGCGGGTTCGAGGGGAGCGACGTGTTGAGCGGCTCGTGTGCGAGCGCCGCCATCTCGTCTCGCAATGGCTTGCCCGACACCGTCGACGGCTCTTCCTCGAGATCCGGATCGAAGGCGTTGCTGGCGGCCACCGGCGTGAGGATGTTGCTCTGACTGAACCCGTTGGTCGCGGCGGCATCGTCGACGAACGCGTTGCGCGGAACCCCGTTGGGGTTGTCGAACCGGAACGTCGTGTTGCCGATCTCGATCGAGTCGCCGTTCGCGAGCATGAACGGAGCGTCCTCGATGTTGCCGTTGACGAGCGTGCCGTTGCCCGAGCCGCGATCGGCGAGGACCCACGCGCCGTTCTCGAACCGCAGATCGAAGTGATTGCGCGACACCGCGATGTCGGTGAGGACGATGTCGTTGCCGATCGCGCGTCCGACCGTGTACGTCTTGCCGGGGACGATCTCGGTCGTCTGCCCGCTATCGTTGCCTTGCGTGACGATCAGTCGCGCCTGCACCGCCGCCGGCGTGATCATCGAGAGCGCGGCGTTCGCCTGCTGGTCGTCGACCGTGGGTTCGTCCACACCGCTCGAGCTCGCGGTCACGTTCGTGATCGGGCGCAGACCGAGCGTGCGAATCTTCTCGGCCACCTCGCCCTGCTCGACCGTCGTGCTGGCTTCCTCCTCCCACCCGTTCTCGATCGTGGTCTTCTCGTCCTCGTCTGCGAACGCGGATAGGGCCTTCGGCACCACATGCGCGGATACGCGTTGTGGCGCTCCAGAGTTAGGAGCCCGGCCCATCCAGAGAATTGTACGGGGCGGTACCGCGCTGATCAATGACACTACCCCTGCGCCTATCCTACCTTTCCGTTCATGCAGCTTTCCCTCGTTCGCGGCGCCGAGACTCGGGACTTCGACCTGGTTCCCAGCAAGATCATCGGCATCGGCCAGAACTACCGCGCCCACGCCCTCGAAATGGGCAAGGGTCTCCCCGAGCAGCCGCTGATGTTTCTCAAGCCACCGTCGGCGATGGTGGCCAGCGGCGGTCAGATCGAGCGGCCCGGTGGCTTCGCGCGGGTCGATCACGAGGGCGAGCTCGGCGTGGTGATCGGGCAGCGCGCCCGACGGGTCCGTCGCGATCGGGCGCTCGACTACGTGATGGGTCTGACGTGCGTCAACGACGTCACCGTTCGCGATCTCCAGAAGAAGGACGGACAGTGGACGCGCGCGAAGGGCTTCGACACGTTCTGTCCGATCGGTCCGCGGATCGTCGCGGGGCTCGATCCCTCCAACCTGCACCTGGTCACGCGCGTCAACGGCGAGGTTCGCCAGGATTCGTCGACCTCGGATCTGATCTTCGACGTACCGACGCTGATCGCGTTCGTCAGCGAGCACATGACGCTGGAGAAGGGCGACGTGATCTCGACCGGTACCCCGGCGGGCGTCGGCAACCTGGTGCCCGGCGACACGGTCGAGATCGAGATCGAGGGCATCGGGATCCTGCGCAACACGGTGGTGTCGCGCCCGTGAACCCGCGCGCCGAGCCGATCGCGATCGGGATCGGCGGTAACGTCGGCACCGAGGCCGAGCTCGTCGAGCGGTTCGTCCGCGCGCGCGAGGCGCTGCGCGACCTCGGGCCGGTGACGTCCGGCGCGCTGTATCGCACGGCCCCGATCGGTCCCGACCAGCCCGCGTTTCTCAACACCGCGGTGCTTCTGCGCGCGCCCCAGATCGATCCCGATCGTCTGATCGCGAGGCTGCTCGACCTCGAACGATCGCTCGGCCGGGTGCGGGAGCGCGAACAACGGTGGGGACCGCGCACGATCGATCTCGATGTCCTGGTGTGGGGGACGCGCACGATCGCGTCGCCGGGCCTGACCGTTCCCCATCCGCGGCTCGCGCAACGCCGGTTCGCCCTCGCACCGCTCGCCGATGTCGTCGGTCCCGCCTTCGAGATCGTCGGCCTCGGGGCACTGTTCGATGTTCTCGCGGGGGTGGCCGATCAGCCCGTCGAGCGGATCGCCGCCACCTGGTGACGTCCCTCCTCCGGAGACCCCCCACTGCCGCGGCGCTAACGAAGCGCCGCGAGGTTTGTCCGGTGCGTGTACAGCATCAACACGAACGTCGCGATCGCGAGCGTCACGAGCGGACCGTCGCCGCTTCCGACCGCCAGCGCGACGAGTAGCGCCATCCCCGAGAGCGAGCCGAGTGCGGGCGTCTTGGTGCGCAGGAGCACGACCACGAACATGGCGGCCGCGATTCCCGCGAGCGCCGGTTCGAGGACGAGAAACGCGCCGAACGCGGTCGCCACGCCCTTGCCGCCGCGCCCGCGAAGCCACGGCGAGAAGCAGTGCCCGAGGATCGCCGCGAATGCCGTGACGACGACCAGCCACGGCTCCTCCGTATGCAGTGCGAACGCCGTCGGGATCGCCCCTTTTCCTGCGTCGCACAGGAGCACGAACGCCCCGACGCGCAGGCCCAGCACGCGGGTCGCGTTGGACGCGCCGATGTTGCCACTGCCGCGTTGCTGGAGATCGACGCCGCGCTGGCGGGCGATCACCACGCCGAACGGGATCGATCCGAGGGCGAACGCGAGCGCGATGATCAGCAGCGCGATCATGGTTCGGTGCTCCACCATCGTCGGACTTGCTCGAGCGCCGACGTCCGCGCGAGTGCGGCCGGTAGGGTGTCGAAGAACACCCGGCCGTAGGTCCGCGTCACGATCCGCCCGTCGAGCACCGCCACGATGCCGCGATCGTCACGGCGCCGGATCAAGCGGCCGAAGCCCTGCTTGAGCGCGATCGCCGCGGCGGGGAGCTGGATGTGCGCGAACGGCTCGCCTCCACGCTCGGCGCACGACTGCATGCGTGCGGCGATCAGCGGATCGGTATGCGGGGCGAACGGCAGCTTGTCGATCACGACCAGCGACAGCGCGTCGCCCGGGACGTCGACGCCCTCCCAGAACGATCCCGTACCGAGCAGCACGGATCCCGGAGTCGCGCGAAACCGCTCGAGCAGCGTCGCCCGCGGCGCGTCGCCCTGCACGAATCGCGGATAGGGGAGGTCGGCGAGTCGCGTGGCCGCCTCGCGCAGCGCGCGATGACTGGTGAACAGCAAGAACGCGCGGCCCTCGGTGATCGCGAGGAGCTCGCGCACGCGATCCGCGGCGGCCTGCGAGAACCCGTCGTTCGCCGGCGGCAGATCGCGAGGCACGTAGAGCAGCGCCTGGCGCTCGTAGTCGAACGGCGACTCGACGATCAGCTCGTCGGCATCGTCGAGTCCGAGTCGCGCCCGCGAGAACGTCAGCTCGCCGGCGGCGGTCAGCGTGGCGGAGGTGAAGATCGGCGTCGGACCGGCACGCACGATGTGGCGACGCATCAGCTCGGCGACATCGATCGGCGACGCGGTCAGCACCGTGCCGGTGGACCGCAGCTCGCCCCAGTACACGTGGCCGGCGTCGCGCTGGTCCGCGATCGTGGCGAGCGCGTCGCGGAGCTCGCGCGCCCGACGGGCGATCCCCGCGAGCGCGGCACGCGACCCGGTCTCGATCGAAGCGTCGGGCCCCTCGTCGTCGGGAGATGGCTCGCCCTCGGCTTCGGCCGCCCGTGCCACGTCCTCGAGGGCGTTGTCGAGTGCGAACCACGCGTCCTGGCGCTCGGCGTGATCGAACAGCCCGGCCGGCAAGGGCATGCGGCCATCGCCGGTATGCGCGTCGGGTCGCGTGGCGAGCGCGGAGCGCACCAGCGCGAACAGCCGCAGGCCGCTGCGCTCGACCGCCTGCAACACGTCGATCGTCGCGCGTCCGGTCCACAGCGGCAGCGAGGCGAGGGCGGTATGCGCGTCGCGCACCAGCGCGCCGAGCGCGTGGGTCGACACCCGCGATCCGAAGTGCTCGGTGGCGACGTCCTCGAGCTGGTGGGCCTCGTCGAAGATCACCGCGTCGTGCTCTGGCAACACGCGCGCACCGGGCGACGCCGCACGCACCATGCGATCGGCGAAGTAGAGGTGGTGGTTGACCAGCACCAGCTGTGCCTGTTCGGCGGCGCGCCTCGCCTGGGTCGCGAAGCAACGCTCGAAGTGCGGGCACCGCGGCCCGACCCGCGCCTCGGGGGTGGTCGTGATCTCGCTCCACAGCGGCGCGTCCTCGGCCAGCCACTCGAGCTCGGCGCGATCGCCGGTCTCGGTGTACGTGGTCCAGTCGACGATCGACGACAGCGACAGCTCCTTGCCGGTCGCTCCGGGGAGTCCGGTCGTACGGGACGTCAGCTCCGCGAGCTTGCGGCGGCACACGTAGTTCGCGACGCCCTTCAGCACGACCGCGGAGAACGGCTGCGCCAGGATCGATCGCAAGAGCGGCACGTCGTGCCGGGCGATCTGATCCTGCAGCGCGCGCGTGCCGGTCGACACGATCACCCGCTTGCCCGAGCGCAGCGCCGGGATCAGGTACGCGAGCGTCTTGCCGGTGCCGGTCCCGGCTTCGACGATCAGCGGGCGCTCGTCGGCGAGGGCTCGCTCGACCGCCTCCGACATCAGGCGTTGCTCGACCCGATCCTCGTAGTGGGGGATCGCGCGAGCGAGCCCGCCACCGGGAGCCAGGAGGTTGGCGCCGAGCGTGGAGGTCATGACCCCGGCTTGGGCGGCCGGGCGGCCTTCTCGGCGTGACCGCTGGTGCCGAACCGCCGGCCGAGCTCGGCGATCACGCGATCGAACGGAATGTTTCGCGCGGTCAGGCCGACCATGACGTGGAACAGCAGATCGGCGGCTTCGTGGACGACCTTCTCGTCGGGGCCGGCCGGAAGCTCGTCGGCGAGCTCGCCGTGCTCCTCGGCGATCTTCTCGAGGATCTTCGGCATGCCCTTGTCGAGCAGACTCTTGGTGTAGCTCTTCTCGGCGGTCGCCGAGTCGCGGCGGCGGACCAGGGTGGCGTCGAGCCTCGCCAAGATCGGTGCGACGCCGTCGTCGGTAGCATCGTCCTCGTCGACGATCGTGAAGAAGCAGCTGGTGGTTCCGGTGTGGCAGGTCGGGCCCGCCGGTCGCGCGCGAACCAGGATGCAGTCGCGATCGCAGTCGATCCGGAGCTCGTCGACGGCGAGCGTGTTGCCGGAGGTCTCCCCTTTTTTCCACAGCTTGGCGCGCGACCGCGAGTAGAAGTGGACCTCACCGGTCGTGCGCGTCAACTCGAGCGCCTCGGCGTTCATCCAGCCGAGCATCAGGACGGTGCTCGACGTCGCGTCCTGCACGATGCACGGCACCAGGCCGCGAGCGTCGTACACGGGCGACACCATGCCGTACCGTCGCCAGCCGCGATCGCGAAGTCAAGATCGCGACGGGCCACGAACCGCGATCCCGCGGGCGGCGAGGAACGCCTTGGCCTCGGGGATCGTGTGCTGCCCGAAGTGGAAGATCGAGGCAGCGAGCACGGCGTCGGCGCCCGCCTCGAGGCCGATCGCGAGGTGCTCGAGCTCTCCGACGCCGCCGGACGCGATCACCGGGATCGAGACCGCGGCGACGACCGAGCTCACCAGGTCCGTGTCGTAGCCCGTCCCGGTGCCGTCGCGATCCATGCTGGTCAAGAGGATCTCTCCGGCTCCGAGGTCGGCGACGCGGCGGCACCACGCGAGCCCGTCGAGGCCTTCGGGCGTGCGGCCGCCGTGGCTGTAGACCTCCCACCGGTGACCCTCGATCCGCTTGGCATCGACCGCGACCACGATCGCCTGGGACCCGAACCGGTCGGCGCACGCGGCGATCAGGTCGGGGTTCCGGATCGCGGCGGTGTTGACCGCGATCTTGTCGGCCCCCGCTTCGAGCAACCGCTCGGCATCGGCGACCGAGCGCACGCCCCCACCGACCGTGAGCGGCGCGAACACCTGATCGGCGGTCCGCGCGACCACGTCGACCAGGGTCGAGCGCTTCTCGGGCGACGCCGAGATGTCGAGGTAACAGATCTCGTCGGCACCCTGCGCGTCGTAGGCGGCGGCCTGCTCCACCGGATCGCCTGCGTCGCGCAGCTCGACGAAGTTGATGCCCTTGACCACGCGCCCGTCCTTGACGTCGAGGCACGGGATGATCCGCCGCGCGAGCGTCACGGCGTTTGCGCCTCGCCGTGCGCGATCGCGATCGCCTCGGCCACCGTGAACCGCCGATCGTAGAGGGCGCGTCCGACGACCACGGCCGGGATTCCCGCGTCGCGTAGCCGCGCGAGATCGTCGAGGGAGCTCACGCCGCCCGAGGCGATGACCTCGATGCCCGCGGCCTCGGCGAGGCGTGCGGTCGCGGCCACCGCCGGTCCGGCATGCACGCCGTCGCGCGCGATGTCGGTGTAGAGGAGCGCCGCGGCGCCCCATCCGGCGGCACGCGTCCCGAGCTCGATCGCGGTGACCTCGCCGCTCTTGGTCCAGCCATCGACGGCCACGATCCCGTCGCGAGCATCGACGGCGACGATCACCTGGCCCGGATACGCGCGACACACGTCCTCGACCCATTCCGGCGTGCGGACCGCCGCCGTCCCGAGCACGGCGAACCCGGCACCCGCCTCGAGCAGCGCCGCGACGGCCGCGCGATCGCGAATTCCTCCGCCGACCTCGACCGGGACCGGCGACGCCGCCACGATCGCGCGGATGGTGTCGAGCTGCCGCGGCTCGCCGAACGCGCCGTCGAGATCGACGACGTGCAGGCGATCGGCGACGCCCAGCGTGGCGACCAGCTCGATCGGACGCTCGTGAAACACCGTCGAGCGTGCACGATCACCGCGCTCGAGCCGCACCGCGCGGCCTCCGAGCAGATCGATCGCGGGGAACAGCCTCACGCCTCCTCCACGAAGTTCTGCAGGATCTTGAGCCCGACGGCCTGGCTCTTCTCGGGGTGGAACTGACACGCGAACAGGTGGTCCTTGCGGATCGCGGCGGTGATCGGCACGCCGTGATCGGCGACCAGCGTGATCAGCGACCGATCCTCGGGGACCGCGTGATACGAGTGCACGAAGTAGACGTGCGCGTCGTCGGGGAGCCCGGCGAGCATCGGTTCGGGCGCCAGCCGCTCGACCCGGTTCCATCCCATGTGGGGGATCTTGAGGCGCGGATCGGTCGGACGCAGCTTGACCACGCGCCCCGGAATCGCGCCGAGTCCCGCGACGATCGTCTCGCGGCTCGCTCGCGCGTGGCCGATCTCACCTTTTCCCGGTTCCTCCCCTCCACGACGACCTCCGTCGCCGGGCTCGTCCCGGGCGTGCTCTTCACTGGAATCGAACAGGATCTGGAGGCCGAGGCAGATGCCCAGGTAGGGACGCCCGCTCGCGATCGCTTCGCGCAGCGCCTCGCCGAGCCCGCGTTCGCCGAGGCTGCGCATGAACACGCCAAACGCGCCCTGGCCGGGCACGACGATCTTGTCCGCACGCCGGACCACGTCCGGATCGCGGGTCACCACGACGTCACCGCCGACCTTGGCGATCGCGCGCTGTACCGAGCGGAGGTTGCCCGAGCACACGTCGACGATGGCGATCATGGCGCGATCATGGCGATCACGGGCGCGGTCACGTCAGCGTGCCCTTGGTCGATGGGACCGCCCCGCCGAGGCGCGGATCGATCCGCGTCGCCTGGTCGCAGGCGCGTGCGAACGCCTTGAAGATGCACTCGATCACGTGGTGTGCGTTGCCGCCGTAGTGGAGCAGGACGTGGAGGTTACACTGCGCACGGGTCGCGAACGCGGCAAACCACTCCTTGGCGAGCTCGCAGTCGAAGTCGCCGATCCACTTGCCGTCGAGTCCCGCGACGTTCCACACGAATGCCGGTCGACCCGAGAAATCGACCGCCACGGTGGCCATCACCTCGTCCATCGGGAGCGTGGCCGAGCCGTAGCGCACGATCCCGGCGCGGTCGCCGAGCGCGTCGCGCATGGCATCCCCGAGCACGAGTCCGATGTCCTCGACGGTGTGGTGTGCGTCGACCTCGATGTCGCCGGTCGCCCGTACCTCGAGGTCGAACACCCCGTGGCGCGCGAACGCCTCGAGCATGTGCGTGAGAAACGGCAGCGGCGTCTCGATCTCGCGCCGACCACCCCCGTCGATCGCCAGCGCGATGCGGATCTGTGTCTCCTTCGTGGTCCGCTCGACCGTCGCGGTGCGAGGCACGTCTTCTTGTATCAGTGTAAGAGCGATCGTACAAACACGGGATGGGCCGCGCGCTGTCGAGGATCGTTTGCTTGTCGATCGCTGGAGCGATGGTGCTGGGAGCCTGCGGTGGCGGCGAGAAGAAGCCGGTCAAGAAGCCGATCGTCAAGGTCGAGAAACCGGAACCACCCAAGCCGGAGACCGAAGCCGATCGTGCAGCCCGGCGTCACGCCGCGGCGCTCGAGATCGTGCCCGAGGGCACCTCCTGCTTCCCGCAGTTGTTGAAGGAGAAAGGGGCACCCAGGCTCGAGCTCGCCGCGATCGACAAGCAGGCCGTGATCTGCGCGATCGATCGAGACAAGTCCCGGCTGCTCGGGGCGGTCGCCTGCTGGCGCGTCGAGCTCGGCTCGGCCGGGCTGGTCTACGAGGATGACCCCAAACCGATCCCGGGGCGCAACGTGAGCGTGTTGCTCGACGGCCGCTGCGCACGCGGGTACTGCATCCCGAAGGACGCCAAGCTTCCCGAGGACAACATCGTCCACATGGCGATCAGTCCCGACGGCGCCAAGGTCGTGGTGATCGCCGGCGACGACGCCCACATCTTCGACGCAGCGGCCAAGGCTCGCGAGGGCGGGTTCTCGATCCGCGGCGACAACGGCGTCACCAACACGCCGACGGGGGTCAACTGGGTCGGCAACTCGATCTTCATCATGGGCGCCGACGACAAGGATGCCGAGTCGTACGTGTTCCAGTTCCGCACCGACGGCCAGGCGGTGGGGCCGCTGATGGCGCTCGGCGGCAAGAAGGAGCGCAAGCTGTCGACGCACGACGGCTCGTTCCTGATCCTCGACGAGTCCCGGGTCGCGGTCGCAGAGAAGGGGTTCTCGTCGGTGACGGCGATCGATGTCGCCAGCGGCAAGCGTGCCCGCAGCGTCCGCCGCACGCCGAACGGACCGTGCCGCAAGAAGGAGGTCGCGTCGTACTGGAGCGGCGATGGGGAGATCCGCGCGCGCTGCAAGAAGCACCTCGACAGCATGTTCACGGGCCTGATCGGTGCCGACGCGGTGGCCGGCAAGACCAACCTGCTCGCGTTGCTGCGCGGCCCGCGGCTCGGAGAGCTCGCGGTGCTCGACGTGCGCAACCTCAAGGAGAAGAAGTCGATCAAGCTTCCGTGGTGCAAGGCGTCGGACGGCGATGCCGACGGCGATGCCGACGGCGATGTCGATGGCGAGTCGTCCAAGAAGCCGGCCGACAAGAAGGCCGACAAGCGCAAGGCCGCCAAGCACGAGGCCGCCAAGCACGAGGCCGCCAAGCGCAAGGCCGCCAAGCGCAAGGCTCGGAGAGATGACGACGACGACGACGAAGAAGAAGATCCCGACGCCGGCGGCGAGTAGTCGCCGATCGCCGATCGCCGAGCCCGAGCCCGAGCCCGAGCCCGAGCCGAGCCGAGCCGATCCGATCCGAGCCCGAGCCCGAGCATAAAACCACGCTCGTGCGGTTTGCTCGCGGGTAAACGCGAAGGGAAGAAGGAGGTCGCAGAGGTCGCAAAGACTGCGTTTGCCCGCGGGCAACCTGCACGTCGAAACGGCGAGGGAGCCGGCGGCGAGGTGTTCCTGCTCGGGCAGTCGTTAGCGACGTAGCTGCTGGAGGCGCTCGCGGGAGGCGGCGACCTCTTGCTGCGGGAGCCCGCCGACCAGATCCAGCGAAGCGCGCTGTTCGGTGCCGGTGGCCGCGTCGCGTGCGCTGACCTGCAAGGTCCCCGACGCGTCGATCACGAACGTGACGTCGATCGTGGTCTCCCCGCGCGCCCGCGGAGGGAGGTTGGCGAGCACGAGGTCTCCGATCACCGTGTTGTTGTCGAGCCGCCGCGATTCGCCCTGGCAGATCACGATACGCACCATCGCCTGGCTATCTCGGGCGGTGGTGAACGACTTCCGCATCGTCGCCGGCAGCCTCGAGTTGCGACGGATCAGCTCCTCGCAGAAGCCCGCCACGGTGGCGATGCCGAGGCCCCGCGGCGCGACCTCGAGGATCGTCGGCAGCGCGTGCATCGGAGCGGGTGCAGCGCCGGGGCCGCTGGGCGTGCGTGGATCGATCGCGCTCGGAACGAGCGCGGCCAGCGTGGGTGCGGAGGGTGACGCGGTCGAACCGGGACCGAAGCTGATCGTCGGAGCTGCGGGCGGCGCCTTCGGAACCTGGGGAGACGCGGGAGGTGTCGGGGGCGAGAACGACACGCCCGAAGGAGACGGGGGCGCGGGGGGCGCCGGGGGCGGGGCAGCCGGGGGCATCGGCGGTGGATGAGGCGGTGGATGAGGCGGAGGCACGGCGGGAGCCGTTCGCGTCGGGGCCTTCGCGGGCCCCATGCCCTTGGCCGTACTCGCCGGCGACTGGAGCGCCTCGGCGGCGAGCTGATCGGCGAGGTCCATCGCGCTGCCGGTGTCGAGCTCTGCACGGAACTCCGAGTCCGCACCCGACGCCCGGGCCTCGGCGGCGAGCTGGTCGGCGAGGTCCATCGCGACACCGGTGTCCATCTCGGTCGAGAAGTCGGACGGGCGAGGCGCCTCGAGCTTCGGACGAGTCTCGAGGTCATCCTCGGCCGTTACCGTCCGCACGGCTCCCGGTCGCGGAGCCGCGGGGACGCCGTACTGCGTGCGCTTCGACGGCGGCGCGGCCGGCCTCGTGATCCGGGCGAGCGGCGTGGCCGCGGTCGGCGTGCGGGTGTCGTACGGATCGTCGGTGAGGTGATCGCTCGAGGCCCCACGCTTGATCGAATAGGCGGTATCGGTGCGCAGCGCGGGATCGGAGGCGGGCTCGGGACGAGTCGGCGGAGGTTGTGCCGTCGTGACCTCGTTGTCGTCGTAGCCCGACGGCAACGGTTCGCCATCGGCGAAGCTCTCCAGCGAGTCGAACGACTGCGACGCCATCGACGCCGAGGTTCGCGGGCGCGACAGGATCTGTTCGAGCGACGCGGCCTGGAGCGCGGCGCCGACGGCCACGGCGTCCTCGGGATTGACGTCGGTGCGCGGCGCCCGGCCGAAGAACTGGCTGACCTGATCCCGGACGTACGGGATCTTCGTGGTGCCACCGACGAGGATCACGTCGTCGATCTTGTCGATCCCGATCCCGGCGACGGACAGCGACTCCTGGCACACCGGGAACGTCCGGTCGATGATGTCGGCGACCTGCGCCACGAACTCGTCGCGCGAGATCTCGATGTGCAGATCGAGCGGCTTGCCCTTCGCGCCGTAGGCGATCTCGTCGATCCGCACCACCGCACGCGAGCGGCGCGACAGCTCGATCTTGGTCTGCTCGGCGACCGCGCGAAGGCGCATCATCGCGACCTCGTTGTGGCGCAGATCGACGCGGTTCTCGGCGAGGAACTTGTTGACCATCTTGTCGACCAGCCGCTCGTCGAGGTCGTCGCCGCCGAGGAACGTATCGCCGGCGGTGCCGAGGACCTCGTAGACCTGGTCGTTGAGCCTCAGGATCGTGATGTCGAACGTGCCGCCACCGAAGTCGTAGACGGCGATCGTCTCCTTGAGGTTGCGCGTGTTGCCGTACGCGAGCGCCGCGGCGGTCGGCTCGTTGATCACGCGTACCACCGTGATTCCCGCGATCGCCCCGGCGGTGGCGGTGGCCGATCGCTGGGCGTCGTTGAACGCGGCGGGCACGGTCACCACGGCGCGTTCGACGCGCGTGCCCAGTCGCGTGACCGCGATGTTGCGCATGTGATCGAGCACGATCGCCGAGATCTCCGGCGGCGCGAACTCGCCACCGCGGGTCACGATCATCGGCAGGCGTTGCTGGCCGCACTTGATCTGGAACGGCACCCGGCTACGTAGCGTCGTCACCTCGGGGCTATCGAACGCGCGTCCGATCATGCGCTTGACCGAGTAGATCGTGTTCGAAGGGTCGATCACCTTGCGCTGCTTGGCGCCGGCCCCGACCACCACACCGCCGTTGGGGTGAAACGCCACCACCGACGGATGGATCTTGTAGCCGCCCTCGTCCGCCAGCACCGACACCGCTCCTCCGCCGTCCGCTTGTGCGACGACCGAGTTCGACGTGCCGAGGTCGATGCCTACGATCGGATCCTTCAAATCAACTCCCAAACATACGTTAACCGGGGGTTTCCATGGTGGCCAGAACGTGGTCGTACCAGCGCTCTAACCCTCGACGAAACGGCCACATCCAGCCATACGACGGTCCGGTGAACTGATCGATGATGTGCTTGCGATACGACGCCTTGCGCGGGTGCGCGGGTCCCCACACCTCGGCGGCGGACCGGATGCTCTCGGCATACGCCGCCTTCTCGAAGTAGGCGCGAAACCACGCCAGGCCGAGCGGCAGCGGGACCAGCAAGTACAGAAGGGCCATGCCTGGCAGCGTGTAGCGTCGGAACTGGCGGAGGTGGATCGCCTCGTGGCGCAGCGTCACGTAGCGCTGATCCGGATCGATGTCGTCCCAGTCCGACGTCACGTAGACGGTTCGACCGATCGTGGTCTGGTACGAGTCCAGGTAGCTGCGCATCTGACCGAACGTGAGCGCGATCAGGGTGTAGTGGATCGCCCGGTGCATCCGCGATCGGTCCTTGCGAACGATCCGGAACCCGGGATGCTCGGCGCCCAGCGCACGTACGAGCTGTTCGTAGCGATCCACGACCCATCTTACCGCGCGGTTCGGCCCGCCCGACGCCGGCTACCCCGGTGGTATCCCCGGGCACCTGCAGCCGTACCGCGCCGGCGGGTCGCGTTATCGGATGATCGCCCGCGCGCGAGTGGTGGCGGGAGTCGTGCACCGGCGTTGACGGCGTGCGAGCAGATCCGTAGCGTGCTGGACCCGTGGTCGATCTGAGCAAGCTGAACGCGCCCCAACGCGAAGCTGCCGGCCACGGAGGCGGACCGATCCTGGTGCTCGCCGGCGCCGGCTCGGGCAAGACCCGCGTGATCACCTACCGGATCGCGCACCTGATCGGGGGCGGCATCCCGGCCAAGGCGATCTGCGCGGTCACGTTCACCAACAAGGCCGCCGCGGAGATGCGCGAGCGTGTCGGCGGCCTCTTGCGCGATCGCAAGACGGCCTCGGCGCTCACGATCGGGACGTTCCACGCGCTCGGGTTGTCGATCCTGCGCGCGGAGCGCAAGGCGCTCGGGATGCCGCGCGGCTTCGCGGTCTACGATCAGTCCGATCAGATGGGAGCGCTGCGCGAGGCGTTGCGCGGGGTCAAGGACTTCAATCGCGAGGGCGAGCGGCGGTTCGACGTCAAGGCGATCCTGACCCGGATCTCGCTGGCGAAGAACGCGTTCGTCGGACCCGACGACTTCGAGGGCGAGACCGGCGACCCCTACGACGCGATCACCGCGCTGGTGTACCCGCGCTACCAGGACATGCTGCGCGCGTGCGGTGCGTTCGACTTCGACGATCTGATCGTCGAGCCGGTGCGGCTGTTCCGTCGCGATTCCGAGGTCGCGCGTCGGTGGGCGGAGCGGTTCCGGTTCGTCATGGTCGACGAGTTCCAGGACACCAACCGCGCACAGCTCGAGCTGGTCAAGCAGCTGGTCTCCGATCACGGCAACCTGTGCGTGGTCGGTGACGACGACCAGTCGATCTACTCGTGGCGAGGCGCCGATCCGACCAACATCTTGCGCTTCGGCGAGCTGTTTCCCGGCGCGAAGATCGTCAAGCTCGAGCAGAACTACCGCTCGACCAAGACCATCCTCGCCGCGGCGAACGAGGTGATCTCGAACAACCCCCGCCGTCACGGCAAGACCCTGTGGTCGCAGCTGCCGATCGGCGAACCGATCGTCCACGCGGTCGCGGCCACGCCCGAGGACGAAGCGAAGTGGGTCGCGTCCCAGATCCACGAGCTCCGCAAGGACGAGTTCCGGTTCCAGGACGTCGCGGTCCTGTACCGATCGAACATCCAGTCCAAGGCCCTCGAGGACGAGCTGCGCCAGGCCGCGATCCCGTACGTGATGTACGGCGGCCAGCAGTTCTTCGAGCGCAAGGAGGTCAAGGATGTCCTCGCGTACTTGCGCGTCGCCCAGAATCCGCGCGACGAGCTCGCGCTCCGGCGGATCATCAACTATCCGGCGCGCGGCATCGGTGCGACCACGGTCGAGCGCCTGCTCGCCGCCGCCCACGCGCGCCACGCCACGCTGTGGGACGCGCTGCGTGCGGCGGTCACCGGAACCGGCGCGCTCCCGGGGATCGGGGTGCCGCTACTCGCCGACGAGGAACGCGAGCCCGTCGACGTCGCGATGACCGACTCGCTGCGCGGCGCTACGCGCAACGGGATCATCGAGCTCGTCCACGTGGTGTCGGAGCTCGCCGCCTCGCTCGCCGAGGGCGAGATCGTGGCTGCGACGCGCACGCTGATCGAGGACATTCGTCTCTACGACGATCTGCGCGCGGCCTCGGGATCGGGAGCCGCCGCGCAACGCCGGATCGACAACGTCGAGGGGCTGATGGGCTCGCTGCAACGGTTCGCCGACAAGCACCGCGGAAACCCGGAGATCAAGCAGGCGCTCGGCGAGTACCTCCGCATGCTGTCGCTGGAATCGCAGGACGAGAACAAGGACACCGGCGGTGACAAGGTCGTGCTCGCGACACTGCACGGTGCCAAGGGACTCGAGTTCCCGGCGTGCTTCCTGATCGGTCTCGAGGAGGAGCTGTTGCCACACATCCGCACGCTGCAACCGCAGGTCACCGACGTGATCATCAAGGCGAACGGCTCCGTCGATGTCGATCACGCGACCGACATCAGCGAGGAGCGCCGGCTGTGCTACGTCGGCATCACGCGCGCCCAGCGCCGGCTCTACCTGACGCGTGCGTGCACGCGGGTCGCGCGCGGTCGCAACGTCCCGCGGACACCATCGCGGTTTCTGCTCGAGATCCCCGACGACCTGCTCGACGTCCGCGACATCGCGGAGGAGCAACGCAAGAAGGTGCCGGCCGCCGAGGTCGCCAACTTCTTCGCCAGCCTCGCCCTCGACGACTAGGCCCGATCGCTGTCCCACGTGTCGCACCGGTCGCGAGAAATCTGCGCATCTACGAGTGATCACGTGATGTTCGAGATCGGGGCCGGTTTTCTGGTATGCCCCATCGGCCATGAAGATCAGCGCAGGAATCTTGGGGCTCGCGATCGCGGCCTGTAGCTCGGGCTCGTCCAACACGCAGCTGGTGACCGGTGGAACGCTCGGCAGCACCCACGACACGAGCGGGATCAACGCGAAGCCCGAGGTCAAGTCCGACCCGGCGCGCGAGTTCCGTCTCGGCTACTCGAACCCGGGTGGCATGTGGATGCCGCAGCAGATGACGCTGCCGGTGCACGTCCAGAACTTCAAGAAGATGGGCGTCAAGCTCGATCCCAAGACTCTCGCCGATCCCCTGGCGCCGCCGCTCGCCGCGGTGGTCTCGCTCGGCGGCTGCACCGCGTCGTTCGTGTCGGGCGATGGCCTGATCATCACCAACCACCACTGCGTGCAACGCGCGCTGCAGAACAACTCGACCGACGAGCGCGACCTCGTGCAGGACGGCTACCTCGCGAAGGAGCGAGAGGACGAGCTCCCGGCGGGACCGACCCAGCGAGTCATGGTCGCCCAGGCGTTCCGCGACGTCACCAAGGAGATGCGCGACGGACTCGAGGCGATCAAGGATCCGGTCGCGCGCAAGGAGGAGAGCGAGAAGCGCTACAAGAAGCTGGTCGCCGATTGCGAGAAGGGGCGTCCCGAGCTCCGGTGCGAGCTGCGCAGCTACTTCGGTGGCGGCCAGTACCTGATGATCGAGAACCTCGAGATCAAGGACGTGCGCCTGGTCTACGCGCCGCGCCGCTCGATCGGCAACTACGGCGGCGAGATCGACAACTGGGCGTGGCCGCGCCACACCGGTGACTTCTCGTTCTATCGCGCGTACGTCGGCCGCGACGGCAAGCCGGCCGAGTACGACGAGGAGAACATCCCGTACCACCCGCGCCACTTCCTGCGGGTGTCGGCCGCGGGTGTCGAGGCCGGCGACTTCGTGATGGTCACCGGGTATCCGGGACACACGAACCGCACCGACACCGCATCGGAGATCCGCCACGAGGTCGAGTGGTACCTGCCGTACGTGATCGCCTACTACAAGGAGCGCTACGCGCTCGCCGAGGCGCACCTCAAGGACGACGGCGAGACCCGGATCAAGGCCGGCGTGCAGAAGCAGGGCGTGCAGAACGCGCTCGAGAAGTCGCAGGGCGTGCTCAAGGGCCTGACCAAGGGCGACCTGCTCCAGCGCAAGGAAGCACTCGACAAGAAGATCAAGGACTGGGCGGCCCAGGCCGGACACGAGGCCTACAAGGCCGACATCGACAAGCTCGAGTCGATCATCGCCGACGAGCAACACACGGCGCGCGAGGACATCGATCGCCGGATCGCGTTCCGGGGCTCGGCGCTGCTGTCGACGGCGCTGTCGCTGACGCGGTGGGCGGAGGAGCGCGCCAAGCCCGACGCCGCGCGCAAGCCGGGCTACCAGCAGCGCGACATGCCGCACGCGGAGGCGCGCGAGAAGCAGTTCGCGAAGTCGTACGATCGCGTGCTCGATCGCGCCGTGTTTCGCCTCGCGCTGGTGCGCGCGCTCCAGCTTCCCGAGAAGGAGCGGCCGTGGCTCGCCAAGCTGCTCGGCACCCGGAAGAACCAGAACATCACCGAGGCGCTGATCGATAAGACGCTCGACAAGTGGTACGCGACCACCAAGCTCGAGGGCCTGCAGCTGCGACAGCAACTGCTCGCGAAGGGCACGCTGTTCAAGCTTCGCCGCACGAAGGATCCGTTCGTCCAGGCGGCGCTGCGCGTGTGGCCCACGGTCAAGCAGATCGAGAAGCGTGACGACGCGCGCGAGGGCGACCTCCTCCTCGTGACGCCGGCCTACAGCTACGCGATGCGCGAGGTGCTCGGTGGCCGGCTCGCCCCGGATGCCAACTCGTCGCTGCGGATCACCTACGGCACCGTGAAGTCGTTCAAGCCGGAGTCGAAGGATGTCGCCGACTGGCCGTTCACGGTGGCGAGCCAGATCCTCAAGAAGAACACCGGCACCGAGCCGTTCGACATGCCGAAGTGGATCCTCGACGGGATCGCGGCGAAGAAGTACGGCAAGTACGCCGATCCGAAGCTCGGCAACGAGCTGCCGGTCGACTTCCTCTCCGACCTCGACATCACCGGTGGCAACTCGGGTTCGCCGACGCTCAACGACAAGGGCGAGCTGGTCGGGCTCGCGTTCGACGGGACGATCGAGGGCGTGTCGTCCGACGTCGTGTTCGACGGCACCACCACGCGAACGATCCACGCCGACGTGCGCTTCATGCTGTGGGTGATGGACGCGGTCGACAACGCCGATCACCTGCTCAAGGAGATGGGCGTGCCGCCGAACCTCGATCCGATCAAGCGCTAGATCCGGACTCGTCCACGCGCGCGACGCACGCTGACTACGGTCGCTTCGCCTGCAGGCGCTCGCGGGCGAGGCCGACGTAGCGCGGATCGGCATCGCCGGCGAGCCAGCGCCGCTCGAGGCGCTCGGCGACCACCGCGGTGGTGCCCGAGCCGACGAACGGGTCGACCACCAGCTGGTCGGTCGCGCTCGACGCGAGGATCAGCCGCTCGATCAACGCCTCCGGTTTCTGGGTGGCGTGCGGGGTCTTCTCGGCCATGCCGTTGCAGATCACCGGGACCTCGATGACATCGCGCGGCTTGGCCCCGAGCGGGTTGGGCTCCCAGCGATCGCGACGCTTGCCGCCGCCGTACTGCGAGGTCACGGCCTGCACGCGCGCGGGATAGCGCGTGGTGTGTCCGTTGTACGGGATCCGCACCGCGTCGACGTCGAGCTTCGCGCCCGGCTTGCGCAGGTGAAGGATCGACTCGTGCGAGCGTCCCCAGTCTTTTCCGAGGTTGGCCTTGTTGCGGTAGTACCAGACCAGCCATCGACAGTTCGCGAATCGGCGGGCGCTGCGCGCCTTGACGTCGGCGAGGATCTCCGAGAACCCGCAGACGTACGCCGACCCGTGCGGTGCCAGCACGCGCTCGATCTCGGCGAGCCATCCGTCGCACCAGTCGACGTAGGCCTCGAGGCTCTCGAACTCGTCCCACTCGGCCTTCGCGATCGCGTACGGCGGATCGGTGACCACGAGATCGACCGTGCCATCGGGGATCCGGGCGAGCAGCTCGGCGACATCCGCGCGCCACAGCTCGCCGCGGTCGGTGGCCAGCGCACGCTTCGGCGCGGCACCGGCGAGGTCTCGCGGGATCGCGAGCTCGCGAGCGACGCGCGGCGGACGCTTGGGCACGAGGGTTAGCTTATATGGGATCTCTGACGGCGCGTCGCGCCGCCTACTGACGGTAGTAGTGCTTGACCCGCGACCACAGCTCGATCGGATCGAACCCGAGTAACGCGAAGGGGTGCGCGCCGGAGTCCTTCATCGCGTCGCGGGCGCGGTTGGCGACCGCCGCCGCGGCGTCGCGCGTGCGTTGGGGCAGCATGCCGGCGAGTGCGGTGGCAGCGCGTCCGGCCATCGCCGCGACCGTCGCACCACCGAGGAGCCCGAGCAGCCACGGCGGCGCCGGATCGATCACCACGCGTTTGGCGTTGAGCTCGCGGGCGAGCTGGTCACCTGGCCCCGTGATCACGCGCATGAGCGTCGCGCGCTCGAGGAACAGCGCGACCGACGGTTTCGCGAACCGTTCCTCGACGGCGGCGAGCACGCGCCGGTAGCTGGCCTGCGTCGGTGACTTGCCGCTGGGAGCCCAGGTGCGCGCGAGCGTCGACTCGGGCACCAGATCGGCGATCGCGCGATGGGTGGCGACGCGGGTGACGTCACCGCCTTCCTTGACCGCGATGATCGAGGCGTGGATGGCGGAGCGATCGTCGTCGATCACGTACGCTATCAACGATGTCCGATCGGGGATCAACAGGTCGAACGTGCGCTGGATCGGCTGGTAGCTGGGCGCCGGCAGGATGTCGAGGAGTGGCGGCTCGGTCCACACGCCGCGGCCGGCATGCCGCTTGAGCACGCGGAGCGCGACCAGGCCCTGCTCGACGAGATCCTGCTCGAGGCGTAACGCGGACTCGATGTCGCGCGTGATCGGGCCGATCGCCGCGCGGTCGATCGCGATCACCGCCGCCACCCCGAGCGCCCGTGCCCACGCCGTGAGGCCGGCCTCTCCGACACCGGTGAAGCCGCGGTCGGGCGGTTCGATCGATCCGGTGTTCGCGATCACCAGCTTGATCGGCTTGCCGGCATCGAGGATCGCGAGCGCCCACGACGGCGCGGCCAGCACGCGCGGCGGCACGAGCAACCGCCACCAGTTCGCCCAGTGGCGCGCGTCGAGGTGCGCGAGCTCGACCTCCGCGGAGAGCATCGTCTGGAAGCTACCTCACGGCGGTGTCCAGAGGGAGCGCCTAGCAACGAGCGGCAGGCGTGCGACCGACTTGCCATCGTCTCGGGGCCGGGCGAGCATCTCGCGCATGAAGAAGACCATGACGCTCGCAGCAGTGTTGCTTCTCGCCGCCGCTCACGGCGCCTCGGCCGGTGGGACGGAAGGGACGGTCGGCGTTGGCGCCGAATACGCGATCAACGGTGCGACCGGTGGTATCTCGGTCAACTACGACGCCGGCAAGTTCCACGTCGGAGGCTTCCTCGGCTTCTTCGATGGCGGAGGAACCGACGACACCGACTACACGCTCGGCGGCCGGTTCTTCTATCACCTGGCCTCGACGGCGATGTCCGACTTCGGCATCGGCGGCCAGCTCGGCCTGTACAGCGCCGACCAGCCGATGGGTGCCGATCGCCTGCAGCTGATGTTCCTCGAGCCCAGCTTCCAGATCCGCGTGTTCCTGGCCTCGAACGTCGCGCTGTCGTTCAACGCCGGCCTCGTGATCGGATTCGTCGATGCCGATGGCATCTCGCTCGGCGACTTCAGCTCGGTCACCGGCACCGGTAATGGCGTCACCGGCACTGCCGGCGTGCACTACTACTTCGACTAGGACTCGTCGCCACCGCCGACCGACGCGGCGATCGCGAGGTCCTGCGCCTTGACCTTCGAGGGATCGAACTTCTTGGCGCCTTCGATCATCTTGTCGATCGTCTTGTCGAAGTCCGGCGGCGGCCCATCCTTCGCCACCTTGACGAAGCGCAGTGGGTTGATGCGTCCGACCACGATCGGCTTGAGATAGCCGCTCGTGAACCCGGACTCCTTGAGCCGCTTGACCGCGGCGGTCACCGCGACATCGAGCTCGAGCAGCTTGTCGGCATGGGCCGCGCGCACCTCGAGGCTGTCGGCCAGCGGCTCGGTCGAGAACGTCTCCGTCCGAGAGACCACGGGATTGTACGCACCCCCCGAGAACCGCGCGTTCTTCTCGTAGCAAACGCCGATCGTGATCAGCGAGGCCTGCTCGAGCTCGAACGCCATGTCGGCCTCGCTCTTCGACGGATCCTTGTCCGCGATCGCACGCGCCATGCGAATCACCTCGAGCGCCTTGTCCTTGAGGTTGTGCGCCTTCTCGGTGTTGAGCGCGAGGATGCGGAACGCGATCTCGGGCTCGGGCATCACGAGCGCGACCACGGACTTGGCGCCGAGGAGCTCGAGCGCGCGCAACCGGTGCATGCCGTTGGGCGAGATGAAGTGATCGCCCTCGGGCACCGCGATCACCGGATCGAGAAACCGGCCGACCTTCGGGATCACCGCGGCCAGCCGCTCCGCGTGCGCCTTCGAGAGCTCGCGCTGGTACGGCGTCGGCTTGACGCGCTCGAGCGGCAGCGCACCGAGCGCCACCCAGTGACCGCCGAGTGGCTCGCGGTAACGCGCGAGCACGTGTCCACCGGCGTCGGTGATCCGTTGCTCGAGCGCGTCGATGTCAGTCGGTGGCGTGCCGCTCGCGACCTCGTCGGCGGTGAGTCCGACGGAGCCGGGGGCGGGCTTGGCCTTGCGCGGCTTGCGCGGTTTTGTCGCACCGCTTGCCTTCTTGTTCGCGGTCGTCTTCGCGGCCTTGGCCATGGCGCGCAATGTAGTACCGTCGGTTTCCGTGAAGTGGAGCCGCGGCACGCAAAACGACGATGTCGTCGACGCGCGCGGTAGTCGCGTCAGTGGTGGCGTCAAGGCGGGAGCGGGTGGCGTCGTGGTGCTGCTCCTCGCGGTCGTGGTGTCGCGATTCCTCGGCGTCGACGTGACGGGGCTGTTCGGCGGGAGTGGTCCCTCGACATCGCAACCGACCCAGCACACGTCGCATCCACCGGCGGGGCCGGATCCCGACGCGGAGCTCGTCGACTTCGTCAAGTTCGTGATGAAGGACATCCAGGACACGTTCGCGAGCGAGCTCGAGAAACGCGGCCAACCCTATCGACGCTCGAAGCTGGTGCTGTTCACCAACGCGATCGACACCCGGTGCGGTCGATCGTCCGCGGCGATCGGTCCGTTCTACTGCCCGCCGGACTACAGCGCGTATATCGATCTCTCGTTCTATCGCGCGCTGCGCGATCGCCTCGGCGCTCCCGGTGACTTCGCGCAGGCCTACGTGCTCGCGCACGAGATCGGGCATCACCTCCAGAACCTGACGGGCGTGCACCAGCAGGCGGCGGGGTACGAGGCATCGGGACACTCGCACAACGAAGCATCGGTGCGTCAGGAGCTGCAGGCCGACTGCTATGCCGGCGTGTGGGCGCACTCCGCGAACCAGCGCAAGCTGCTCGAGATCGGTGATCTCGACGAAGCGCTCAATGCAGCGAGCCAGATCGGCGATGATCGGCTACAGAAGATGGGCGGTCACCGGGTCAACCCGGAGACCTTCACGCACGGCACCTCCGCCCAACGTATGAAGTGGTTTCGCCGGGGGTTCGATACGGGACGCCTGGAGGCGTGCCAAACCTTCACCGAGGAGTAAAACAACCCCGTGGCAGTCACCTCGTTTCCCAAGAGCAGCATCAAGATCTTGTTGCTGGAGAACATCCATCCCGTCGCCGCGGAGATCCTCCGCGAGGAAGGCTTCGCGGTCGAGCTGCTCAAGTCGGCGCTTCCCGAGGCCGAGCTGATCGAGCGCATCAAGGACGTCCACGCGGTCGGCCTTCGCAGCAAGAGCCGGATCACTCCCGCCGTGATCGATGCGGGCAAGCGCCTGCTCTCGATCAACGCGTTCTGCATCGGCACCAACCAGATCGCGCTGTCGCACGCGAACAAGGCCGGGGTGCCGGTGTTCAACGCGCCGTTCTCCAACACGCGCTCGGTCGCCGAGCTGATCCTGTCGGAGATCGTGATGCTGTCGCGCCACCTCGGCGATCAGACGCGCGAGGTTCACGAGGGCACCTGGAACAAGAAGGCCACCGGCAACCACGAGGTTCGCGGCCACACGCTCGGCATCGTCGGCTACGGGCACATCGGCAGTCAGGTCGGCGTGCTCGCCGAGGCGTTCGGCATGAAGGTCGTGTTCTACGACATCGTGGCGAAGCTGCCGATGGGCAACAACGCCGCGCAGCCGTCGCTCGAGGCGCTGCTCGCGCAGTCCGACTTCGTGACGCTCCACGTGCCGGAGACCCCGCAGACGCACAACATGATCGGCGAGGCCGAGATCGCGAAGATGAAGCGGGGCGCGCACCTGCTCAACGCGAGCCGCGGAACGGTGGTCGTGATCGAAGCGCTCGCAGCCGCGATCAAGCGCGGCCACCTGAACGGTGCGGCGATCGACGTCTATCCGGACGAGCCGTCGAAGCCGAGCGAGGAGTTCCACTCGCCGCTCCGCGGCCTGTCCAACGTGATCCTGACGCCGCACATCGGTGGCTCCACCGAGGAGGCGCAGGAGTCGATCGGGCGCGAGGTGTCGGCGGCGTTGATCAAGTGGATCAACACGGGCGCGACCACCGGAGCGGTCAACTTCCCGCAGCTCGACCTTCCGATCACCAACAACACCCACCGGATCCTGAACATCCACCGGAACGTTCCCGGCGTTCTCCGCGACATCAACCGCATCGTCTCGGACCTCGACGCCAACATCCGGGCCCAGGTGCTGTCGACCGACCCCAACATCGGCTACCTGATGATGGATCTCGACAAGGACGTGTCGCAGGACGTCAAGAAGGCGGTCGCCGCCCTCCCGAACAGCATCCGTACGCGCATTCTGTTCTGAAACCTGACAACATCTATCGAACGCCGTGCACATCTCGGTGTTCGATATCTTCAAGATCGGGATCGGCCCGTCGAGCTCGCACACCGTCGGGCCGATGCTGGCGGCGAAGCGATTTGTCGAGGGCATCGCCGCGGAGGGCCGGCTGGACCGCGTGCACGCGATCCAGGTCGAGCTGTTCGGCAGCCTCGGGTTCACGGGCAAGGGACACGGGAGCGATCGCGCCGTCCTGCTCGGGCTCGAGGGCGAGGATCCCCGCACGGTCGCGATCGATGCGATCCCCGCGCGCGTCGAGGCGATCGCGCGCACCAAGAACATCCGCCTGCTCGGCACGCACGAGATCACGCTCGATCCCGCCACGGCCCTGCTGTTTCGTCGCCGCGAGAAGCTGCCGCTTCACCCCAACGGCATGCGGTTCGTCGCCACCGGCGTCGACGAGGCGCCGATCGCCGACAAGGTCTACTACTCGGTCGGAGGCGGGTTCGTGGTCGATCACGTCGGGGCGCCGGCCGACGGCAGCCTGCCGGCGGACCAGCTGAGCGTCCCGTACGAGTTCAACACCGCGGCGGAGCTGCTCGGGCACGCGACCGAGCACGGGATGGCGATCTCGACCCTGATGCTCGAGAACGAGAAATCCCTCCTGCCCGAGGCCGAGGTCATCCGCGGCGTGCTCGAGATCTGGAGCGCGATGGAGGCGTGCGTGAAGCGCGGGTGCGAGCGCGAGGGCGTGCTTCCCGGCGGGCTCAAGGTCAAGCGGCGGGCCGCGGCGCTCCAGCGACGGCTCAAGAGTCGCGGTGCGGGCGATCCGCTCGCGATTGTCGACTGGGTCAACCTGTTCGCGCTCGCGGTCAACGAGGAGAACGCCGCGGGGGGACGCGTGGTCACCGCCCCGACCAACGGGGCGGCCGGCATCGTGCCGGCGGTGCTGATGTACTACCGGCGGTTCTTGCCCAACCCCGACGACGACGGCACCGTCAGGTTTTTGCTCACGGCGGCCGCGATCGGCGCCCTGTACAAGAAGAACGCGTCGATCAGCGGTGCCGAGGTCGGCTGTCAGGGCGAGGTCGGCGTGGCGTGCTCGATGGCGGCCGGCGCGCTGGCCGAGATCATGGGGGGGACGCCCGCTCAGGTCGAGAACGCCGCCGAGATCGGGATGGAGCACAACCTGGGGCTGACCTGCGATCCGATCGGAGGCCTCGTCCAGGTGCCGTGCATCGAGCGCAACGCGATGGGGGCGGTCAAGGCGATCAACGCGGCCCGGCTCGCGCTACAAGGGGACGGGACGCACAAGGTGTCCCTCGACAAGGTCATCCAGACGATGCGACGTACCGGCGCCGACATGAGCAAGAAGTACAAGGAGACCGCGCGCGGGGGCCTCGCGGTGAACATCATCGAATGCTAGTGGTACGATCGGTTTGGTGAAGCTCACCGGCTTCGAGCCGAGGCGTAGCGACCTCGCCCGCGGCATCGTGATCGCCCGCAGCGCGAGGCAGCTCGATGACAGCGAGCAACGTGCGTTGTGGAAGATGCTCGGTGCGGCGGGCGTGACCGAGGACGACCGCGAGGAAGGCGAGGACGAGGCTCTGGACGATGCCCCCGAGCCGTCCCGGCGATGGCACGCGGCGCCGTGGCTGCCGCCCGGACCCTCGGATCTCGACGACCAGCGCGCGTTGCTCGAGCGCGCGGGCGAGACCTTCGACCTCGAGGCGATCTGGTTCGTCAAGGTCGAGACCGGGATCGACGGCATCGCGTGGCTCGAGATCGCGGCGCTCGACGAGCGCGAGGACGACGATCGCGCGCCCACCGAGACCTCGGACCTCGACACGCCGGCCGCAGGCCCGGCCGAGGTGCTGTACGCCGCTCCCGACGCCCCTCCCGAGACCTCCGACGGCGACGACGACGACGAAGAAGAAGACCTCGAGCTCGACGACGATGCCGACACCGAGGCCCACGACGTCGGAGTGTTCGAGAGCCACTGGCGCAACGGGCCGCCTCCGTCGGAGCACTCGGTGTCGTTCCCGATCGAGCGCTACCCCGAGATCATCGAGGTCTACGACTGGGAGAGCTTCGGGGTCGCGTTCAAGCTCGGTGGCGACGACCTCGCGGGCGAGGAGAGCGTGGTCAACGCGTTCTTCGCGTTGTGGCTCAGCGTCTACCAGGACGAGCGGGCCGACGAGCTCGAGGCCTTCCAGCGCGCCGACGTGATCCACGATCGCAACCACCGGTCGGCGCTGATGTGGGTCGAGAAGTTCGCGGTGCCGGCCACCGCGTCCGACCAGGTGCACTTCCTGCTGTGGATCCTCGCCCGGCTCCACGACGTCATCCCGATCTCGTGGGCGCGGTTCGAGATGATCGACGAGGCGATCAAGTCTCGCGCCACGGGCGACATCGGCGGGACGCCGTTCGTGCTGGCCGGCAACCCGTTTGCCGAGCGGATGCGGCGCAGCGGCGAGGAAGCGGCGCTGCAGTGGGCGGTGGCGCAGAGCGCGTGGAGCCGGCGCGAGCTGGCCGGCATGCTGATCGAGGTCGCGCTCGACCACGATCCCGACGAGCCGGCGAGTGCGACCATCGCCGAGCGCCTGCTGCGACGCGCGCTGGCCTTCGATCCGGTGTCGGATGCGGCCGGGTACCTCGCGATCGTGCTGGTCCGCCAGGGCCGGCTCGCCGATGCCATCGCGCTCGCCCAGACCTCCAATCCCGACGTCCACGTGCTCGTGATCGGCGAGGTCGCCGAGCGATCTCCCGAGGGGCTCTCCGAGGCGCTCGAGCTCCTCGATCCCGAGACTGCACGCGCGATCGACCCCGAGGATCTCGCGGAGCTGTCGGCGACCATCGCGCGTCATGCGCCGTCGTCGCTGCCGGCGATCCTGGCGCGGATCCCCGAGGATGCGACCCTGGTGCCGTACCTCTACAACGCGAGCTTCACCGTCGATCGCCCGCAGGCCCTCGCGATCCTGCGCCGCGTGCTCGCGCTGCCGCCGCCCGCCCTCGACGCCGGCGAGGCGCGCACCGCGCTGGTGATGGCGTGGAACAACGCGTGTATCCATGCCCACGCGCTCGGCGACTACCGGCTCGCGGTGCAGCTCGCCGATGGCGGGCAGCGCTACGCCCCCGAGAACCCCTACATCTATCACTCGGCGGCGTGTGCCTACGCGGCGGTCGGCCAGATCGATCGCGCGCTCGAGCAGGTCTCGAAGGCGATCGAGCACGAATACGAGCACACCGAGAAGATGGAGACCGACGCGGATCTCTCGCCGCTGCAGACCGATCCGCGGTTCGCGGCGCTGTTCGTCGAGTGGCGCACGCGCCGCGCCGACCTGAATTGACCGGAGGCGAGACCCGTTCTTGGCGGGTGATCCGCGCACGTGCGCAGCTGACGAATGAACGTGGCTAGCTGACGGGAGCGCTCGCGAACGAGCCCGAGTGCTCCGCCGCGGCCTGGCGCGTGGCCTCGTCGTAGTGGTTCCAGCACACGGGCGCGTAGTGCTCGTCGGCGCCGAGCTGGATCTGCGGACCGCGGATCGTGGGCGAGCCGTTGACGAACCGCAGGTTGCAGATCGCCTTCTTCGCGCAGTACTGGCAGGTCACCTTGACCTCTTCGATCCGGTCGGCCAGCTCCATCAAGCGCTGCGCGCCGGGAAACAGCTTGGTCCGGAAGTCGGTGCGCAGGCCGTAGCAGATCACCGGGACGCCGGGATCGACCGTGATCCGGCGCAGGTCCTCGATCACCGAGGGCGGCAGGAACTGCGCCTCGTCGATCAGCACGCAATCGATGTCGTCGAAGTCGCGCGGATCGAGCACCGTCTCGCTATCGACCAGGACGTCGGCCTCGGCCTCGAGACCGCAGCGCGACGAGATCGTGGTGGCACCGAACCGGTTGTCGAGCCGCGGCTTGATCAGACACACGCGCTTGCCCTGCTTGCGGTAGTTGTGCGCCACCGCGAGGAGGTTCATCGACTTCGCCGAATCCATCGTGCCGTACCGGAAGTAGAGCTTGGCCACGGCCAGACCCTACGAAACGGGCCTGACATGTACGGATCACGACAGCTTGCGGACGACCTGGAGGGCCGGGATGCCGGTCACCCCGCCGCCGCCGTGGGTCGCCGACGACGCCTGGTAGAGCCCTCGGATCGGTGTCGTGAAGTCGGCGTAGCCGGCGGCGGGCCGCATGTGGAACAGCTGGTTGGCGGTCAGCTCGCCGTGGAAGATGTTGCCGCCGACCAGGCCGTAGGTGGTCTCCATCTCGTGCGGTCCGATGATCTGGCGATGCAGGATCGACGAGGTGAAGCCCGGGGCGACGTCTTCGAACCGCGCGATCAGCCGATCGGCATACGCGGCGAGCTCGGCTTCGTGCGGCGCGGATGCGTACGCGTGCGGCACCCACTGCGTGAACAGCGACATCACGTGGTGCCCCTCGGGCGCGAGCGTGGTGTCGAACACGCTGGGGATGCAGGCATCGACGAACGGAACCTCCGACGGGCGGCCGGCCACCGCGTCCTGGAACGCGGTCTCGATCTGGTCGAGCGAGTGCGCGAGGACGATCGTGCCGCCATGCACTTCGGGATCGAAGCCGGGGCGCGCGGTGAACTCGGGAAGCCGGTCGAGCGCGAGGTTGATCTTGACGGTGCCGCTGCGCGTCTTCCAGCGCTCGATCTGGGTGACGAAGTCGTCGGGGAGCTCCGCGCGATCGATCAGGTTCAGGAACGTGATCTGTGGGTGAGTGGTCGTGATCACGGTGTCGGCGTAGAGCTCGTCACCGTTGGCGAGCACCACGCCGCGCGCGCGGCCGTCGTCGATCAGGATCCTGGCGACCTCGCTCTCGGTCCGGATCTCGGCGCCGAACGCCAGGGCCGCCTCGCGCATCGCCTGGGTGACGCCACCCATCCCGCCCTCGGGAAAGCCCCACGTGCCCTGTGGTCCCTCGCCGATGTCGCCGAGCTTGTGGTGCGCCATCACGTAGGCCGAGCCCGGCGATCTCGGTCCGGCCCACGATCCGATCACCGCGCTCACCGACAGCACGCCGCGCACCGCATCCGATTCGAACCGTTCCTCGAGCAGGTCGGCAACGCTCATCGTCATCAGGCGCGTGACGTCGCCGACACCCTGCTCGTCGAGCTTGCGAAACCGCCACGCCAGGCCGAGCGCCGCGAACAGATCGCGCGGCCGCTTGCTGCCGAGCTTGGGCGGGATCTTCGTGAGCAGCGGACCGAGCAACCCCGCGAGCCTGCCGAGCCACGCGTCCCAGCGCTCGAGCTCGTCGGCATCGCGCGCCGAGAACTTCGAGACCTCGGCGTGCCTTCTCCCCGGGTCGTCGCACATCATCAGCGACCGCCCGTCCGGCATCGGCATGAAGTACGGGTGCTGCGGATGGATCTTGTAGCCGAAGCGCTCGAGCTCGAGCTCGGCGAGGATCGTCGGCGGCAACAAGCTGACCACGTACGACAGCGCGGTCACCTTGTAGTCCGGGCCCCACGGCGTCTCGGTGATCGCGGCGCCACCGACGACGTGGCGCCGCTCGAGCACGGTGACGGAGCGACCGCGTCGCGCGAGCAGCCCCGCGGCGACCAGGCCGTTGTGACCGCCGCCGATCACGATCACGTCGCGCCGGGCGCTGTCGGTGGCGAGCATGCGCGTGGTTACCAGACGTTCAGCGCGTGGAACAAGTACAGCACCAGCGCCGCGGCCAACCCGGCCATCGGGATCGTGAAGATCCACGCGTACACGATCCGGGTCGCCACGCCCCACCGGATGCCCCGCGCCTTGGTCACCGAGCCGACGCCGACGATCGCGCCGGTGATGGTGTGGGTCGTCGACACCGGGATCGTGAGCTGGGTCGCCGTGAACAGGGTGATCGCGCCCGCGACCTCGGCGCAGAAGCCGCCGACGGGCTTGAGGTGCGTGAGGCCCATGCCCATCGTCTTGACGATCCGCCAGCCGCCGACAGCCGTGCCGAGGGCCATCGCCGTGTACGACGCGAAGTACACCCAGTACGGGGCGGACTCGGCGGGCGTCACCACGTGGCCGGTGGCATCGCGCACGGCCGGGTGCAGCATGCCGCTCGCGATCATCACCGCCCAGATCACGCCGGCCGTCTTCTGCGCGTCGTTGCCACCGTGGCCGATCGAGTACAGGCCGGCGCTGATTAACTGCCCGAACCGAAACACGCGATCGACCTTCCGAGGTCGCATCTTCCGGAACAGCCAGAACACCGAGAACATCAGCAGGCTGCCGACGGCGAGCCCCATCAGCGGAGCGAGCGGGATGAAGTAGATCGTCTTGTAGATCGCCGACAGCCGCAGCGTGCCCCAGCCACCGAACGCGAGCCCGGCCCCCGACAGGCCGCCGATCAACGCGTGCGAGCTCGAGGCCGGGAGCCCGAGCCACCACGTGAACAGGTTCCACGCGATCGCCCCGAGCAGGCCGGCGATCACGACCCACACGTACGCCGGGTGCGGCACCATCTGTCCGTGGAGCTCGACCGTCTTGATCGCGATCGTCTTGGCGATCGTGTCGGCGACCCCCTGATGGAAGATGAACAGCGCGATGAAGTTGGCGAGCGCGGCCCACACGACCGCGACTCGCGGCGACAGCACGCGGGTCGACACCACGGTGGCGATCGAGTTCGCCGCGTCGTGAAACCCGTTGATGATGTCGAACACCAGCGCCACCCCGATGGTGACGATCACGATCGCGGCGACTTCCCCCGTCATCTAATCACTCGACGTCGCTTCCGCGGTCGACCTGTTCGCTGGGTGCCCGCTCGCGAGGTCATGCATGCTCGAGGATCACACCTTCGATGATGTTCGAGACGTCCTCGCAGCGGTCGGTCGCGTCCTCGAGGTTCTCGTAGATCTCTTTCCACTTGATGATCACGATCGGGTCCTTCTCCTCCTTGAACAGTCGCGCCACGGAGCGACGGAGGATCGCGTCGGCCTCGTTCTCGAGCCGGTTGATGTCGATGCACAACTTCAGCGTCGAGGCAGGATCCTTGAGCGTGCGCAGCCCGCGCATCGCGCCCTCGACCTGGAGCGTCGAGCGATGGAGCACGTCGGCGAGGTCGCGCACGTCGGCGGTCATCACCGTCAGCTCGTAGAGCTCGATGCGCTCGGCGGCGGCCTCGACGAAGTCCATGACGTCGTCCATGCGCGTGATCAGCCGGTGGATCGAGTCGCGATCGATCGGCGTGATGAAGGTCTTGTGCAGCGCCTCGACGCAGCGGTGCGTGATGACGTCGGTCTCGTGTTCGATGTCGGCGATCCGACGGCACTTCGTCGAGATGTTCGCCCCCGTCGTGACCAACGACAGGAACTCCTTCGAGCCTTCGATGGTCAGCGACGCGTGCTGCTCGAAGAAGTCGAAGAAGCTGGTCTCGCGGGGCAAAAACCGGCCGAACATCGGGCCTCGATTCTGTAACACGGCTCCGAAAAAAAACCGACCCGGGCAGAATTACCCGGGTCGGCCAGCCATCCTCGATATCGCGATCTCACCACCGCGACATCGAACCATGGGGACCTCGCCGCCGATGGAGGGATGCGGGGGGCGGGCGAGGTCCGAAACGAACTGCTTGGAAGTGAGGGGCGACCAGGCGCTTCCGCGCACGGAGTGACGAGTTGCACTCGCAGTGCCACTGTCCGGACCTGCGGAATCGAGGACATATCGCGCGGTGACCAGTCGGTCAGCCGGCAGCTTCGAACGTCAGTCCCGCATGGCGTAGCCGGTCGAGCAGGTACTGCCCCATCGCGCACGAGGGCGTCGTGACCCCGGCGGGCCCGAGCGGATCGAACGCCAGGCACAGGGCCGACTCCCCGAGCATCTTCGCGGTCGACCCGTAGCCGGGGTCGGCGCGATCGCTCGCCGAGTAGAGCAGGGTGTCGGATCCGGATTCGGCGACGAACCGGGTCTTCCAGTGCCCGCGCTCCCTCGTCTCCTTCGACGGGCCCTGTCCCGGTTGTGGCGCGCGGCGCGCCAGCAGCTCGCGCAGCCGCGGGCGCTTGAGGGCGAACGCCATCGCGGCGAGCCCGGCGAACACGGTGGTTGCCATCGCCAGACCGCGCGCGTTGCCCGGCGTCGACATGACCTCGCGGTAGACGAAGTCGGGTCCCCACGGAGAGCCCGCGAGTGCGTGAGAACGCCGCACCACCCGCGTGTTGATCTGCGCCATCACGAACGGGAGCGTGAACAGCTTGTAGTGTGGCTCCCAGCCGATCTTCGTCTCGTCGGGGGATGCCGGATGCGGCGCGTCCGGATCGGGATCGAGGCCGTACGGGTTGCCGAGCATCTTGCGGATCGATCGATCCTTCTCGGCCTCGCGCGCGGTTCCGATTCCGCTCGCGACCGAGCCGCCCGACATGCCACCGCTGGTCTCGCCGAACAACGCCGTCACGCGCTCCGCGTAGCGCCCGAATCGCGCGTGGAACTCCTGCTGCACCGCCCAGGTGCCGAGGTCGCTCGGGATCGAGTCGAACCCGCAGGTGTGGACGATCCGCGCGCCGGTCTCGCGAGCACGCGCGTCGTGCAGATCGATCATCCGACGCATCCACTGCGGCTCGCCCGTGAGATCGCAGTAATGCGTGCCGGCGTCCGCGCACGCGGCGACCAGCTCGCTGCCGTACTTGGCGAACGGCCCGGCGGTGGTGCACGCCACGCGCGTACGCCGCACGATCTCGGCGACGGCATCACCATCGAGCAGATCGACGACCACGATCGGGACGTCGAGTCCGAGCGCCTCGAGCTTGTCGCGAGACCGTCCCGCGATCGCCCAGCGCGCCGTGCCCCCGTGGTGGGCGAGGTAGTCCGCGACCAGACGGCCGGTGAACCCGGTGGCGCCGAACAGCACCACGTCGTATTCACGTCGGTCGTCTCGATCGTGTTGATCGTGTTCGGGCATCGCCCTCCTATAGCATCGGGAGCCCGTTCGAATCGCCTACCGGGAACGCAGCTTCGATCGTGGCGACGGCGGCGTCGTCGAGCTCGACGCGATCGGCCCCGGCGAGCTCGTCGACGTGAGCCGCGTTGGAGGACTTCGGGATCGCGAAGGCCGCGCGCCGCAAGAATGCGAGCGCGATCTGGCGCGGGGTCGCGTCGAGGCGGCGGGCGAGCGCGGACAGCGGCTTCGAATCGGGAAACCCGCCGCGACTCCCGAACGGGCTATAGCCGACCACGGTCACGCCATGCTGGCGACACCACGGCACGACCCGGCGTTCGATCGCGCGCTCGCCGAGGTGGTAGAGGACCTGATTGCACGCGATCCGTCCGGGACCGACGATCGCGAGCGCCTCCTCGAGGTCGTCGACATCGAAGTTCGACACGCCCCACGCGCGGATCTTGCCCCGGTCGACGAGCTCCTCGAACGCGGAGAACGTCTCGGCGAGTGGCGTCCGGCCGCGCCAGTGGAGCAGATAGACATCGAGGTGGTCGGTACCGAGTCGGCGGAGGCTGGCCTCGCAGGCATCGATCACCGCGTCGTGACGGGCGTGGTTCGGGAGCACCTTCGACACCAGGAACACCTGGTCGCGCCGTCCCGCGATCGCCTCGCCGACCACGCGCTCGACCTCGCCGCGGCCGTACAGCTCCGCGGTGTCGACGTGGGTCATGCCGAGCTCGAGGGCGCGACGGATCGCCGCGATCGCTCCCGCACGATCGTCACGCTCCATGTTCCACGTCCCGATGCCGAGCTCCGGCACCAGCGTCTCGCGACCGGATTCCGCTCCCTTCTGCGACGGACCGAACGGGCGGGATCGCATCCCGGCAGCATATTGCTATGTTCCGATCGTGTCGACGTTGGTGACCCGACTCGCGGATCGACTCGGCGAGCACCTGCCGCCGGTGCCCTCCGACGACGACGGGGTGCGCCGCGCGGCCGTGGCGGCACTGCTGCACGACGCGCCATCTCCGCGGGTGTTGCTGATGAAGCGCGTCGAGCGCGCCGGCGATCCATGGTCGGGTCACATCTCGCTCCCGGGTGGCGGCTACCAAACAGAAGATCCCGACCTCCTCGCGACCGCGATCCGCGAGACTCACGAGGAGCTCGGGATCGAGCTCTCGCCCGACACGCTGCTGGGGTCGCTCGCGCCGCTCGGACCGCGCAGCGCCGGCCCGATCCCGATCCAGGTCACGCCGTTCGTGTTCCGATGTCGCGAGCCACCGCGTACGGTGTGCGGCCCCGAGGCGCTCGACGCGTTCTGGTTACCGCTCGATGCCGCGATCGCCGGCGAGCTCGACGGCACGTACGTGTATCCCGGCTCGGCGATGACGTTCCCGAGCTGGAACTTCGAGGGTCACGTGATCTGGGGTCTGACGCGCCGGATCCTCGACGATCTGATCGTCGCGGCCGGCTAGATCTCGCGAGCTCGCTCCCGAGGTCACCAGCTCGGCGTGATGAACGCCCGCTCGGCGCGCGCGTACAGCCAGCCCTGGATCAGATCGATCCCGCACGACACCACGGCGTCGCGCTCGGCGATCGTCTCCACGCCCTCGGCCACCACGCGGCCGCCGAGCTCGCGGATCAGCGTCGCCATCGCCGCCACCACGCGCCGCTTGGTCGGGTGCGCGTGGATGTCTCGGATCAGCGACATGTCGAGCTTCACGATCTCGGGCTCGAGCGAGGCGAGGGCACCGAGTGCTGCGTAACCGGCACCGAGATCGTCGACCGCGATCGAGAATCCGAGCTTGCGCAGGTTCGCGACCTGCGTGATGCCCGCGAGCTGGTCGAGTCCGATCCGCTCCGTGATCTCGAGAACCACGCGGGGGGCGAGCTCGGTGAGCGGCGACGACGTCGCGTACAGATGATCGTCGGCGAGCTCGAGTCCGTGCACGTTCACGAACAGCAGCGCGTCTTCGGGGGCATCGCCGGCCGCCCGCGCGACCGCGGCGCGGATCGTGCGTCCCAGATCGTGGATCCGGCCGAGGCGCTCGGCGGCGCCCAGCAGGATGTCGGGGCGGTGCAACGTTGGCTCGTCGGTCCGGACCAGCGCCTCGTAGGCGAACACGCGTTGCTGCTTGACATCGACGATCGGCTGGAACGCCATCCACAACTGCTCGAGTGCCCGATCGAACCGCTCCGCGAGGTCGGCGGCGTCGGGCTCGAGCACGTGCGCGGCGAACGACTCGGCTTTCCTCCGCATCCGCGCGATGCCGTGCTGGCGTGCCGCGCGCGCGACCGCCGAGGCCAGGGCCTCCTGGTCGAACGGCTTCTTGAGATACGACACCGCCCCCGAGTCGATCGCACGCACCGCGCCATCGAGCGAAGGGTCGCCCGTCATCAGCAACACCGGGAGGTCGCCGTCGTGATCGCGCACCTGCTCGATCAGTCCGAACCCGTCGAGCCCCGGCATGTTGATGTCCGAGACCACGCAGTCGAACGGCTCGCGCTCGGTGCGCACCACGGCGACGGCATGGGTGCCGTCCTCGACGTCGACGACCTGCCAACCTTCGAGTTTGAGCTGTCGGGCCAACGCCCTCCGGAGGTCGTGATCGTCGTCGACCACCAGCACCCGCCCGAGCGTCGTCCTCGTCACGGCGCTGCCGCCGCGAGCGTCGCGCCGTGCTCCATCCTCGCCACGAACATGTAGGTCCACGTTACTCCGAATCGACCATCTGTCACGACCGTTCATCCCGAATCGGACGCGGTGGTGATGACGGGAGTTTCGGGACATGGCTACTATAGCGAGCGCGCATGGGGGGTGGAGTCAACGAACGAAGCGCTGCCGACCCTCGACGGATCGCCGACGTCGCCCTCGCCGCGGCCGTAAGAGCTCGGGCCGACGCGGTCTACATCGAGCCGGCAGACGATTCCGATATGTACTCGATGACGATCGAGCGAGGTTCCGAGGTGTTGTCGGCCGTTCCGCTCGAGACCCAGCTCGGGACGGCCGTGATCGCGCGGCTGGCCTTCATCGCCGAGCTCGACCTGGCAGCCTCACACACCACGAGTGCCGTCGTTCCGGTACGATCGGGGAACCGCGAGGCCGACGTCGTGATCACGGTGCGGCCGGGCCACGATCTCAGAGCCGACCTGATGCTCGCGCGGTCGCGCGGAACGCCTACCGTGGTGGTCGATTCCACACCGGTAGGTCCATCTCCCGGTGACGTGATCGGGCAGTACCGCGTGCTCGATTTTCTCGGTGAGGGTGGGATGGGCACGGTGTTCTCGGTCGAGCATGTCGTGCTCGGGCGCCAGCACGCACTCAAGGTGTTGCGTTCTCGGGTGGTCGAGCGCGACGACACGGCCGCCGAGCGATTCCTGCGCGAGGCCCGCACCGCCGCGCGCGTGCGCCATCCCAACATCGTCGACGTATTCGACTTCGGGCACCTGCGCGATGGCCGTCCTTACTTCGTGATGGAGCTGCTCGAGGGCGAGAGCCTGGCCGATCGCGTGGCGCGGGGACCGCTCCAGCCGTCGGAGGTGGTCCAGATCGCGAGGCAGCTCGGCGAGGCGCTCGCGTCGGCACACGAGCGCGGCGTGATCCACGCCGACGTCACGCCGTCGAACGCGCTGATCACGAACGACCAACCGATCCACGTCAAGCTCGTCGACTTCGGGCTCGCCGAGCTCGCGGGCGAAGGGCTTCGCGAGGAGCAACCCGACTTCGTGCTCGGCACGCCGGCGTACATCTCGCCCGAACAGCTGCGTGGCCTGCCGCCCACCGATCGCTCCGATCAGTACGGTCTGGGAGCGGTACTCTACGAGATGCTCGTGGGCCACCCACCGTTCGAACACGAGGATCTCCGACGGCTCTGCATGATGCACATCCAGGCGCCGATCCCGCCGGTGGAGAGTCCGTACGGACCGTTGCCATCCAAGCTCGCCGACCTCGTGACCACGTGCCTGCAGAAGACGCCACAGGCCCGGTTCCCCGGAATTCGCGCCCTGCTGGCCGCGCTCGACCAGATCGAACGCGTCACCGATCGCCGGGGATGGAGGAAGTGGCTCTCGTCATGAGCGACAAGTTGCCCCTGGTGGTGTGCGTCGACGACGACGAGGCGATCCTCCAGACGATCGCGCGGTGCCTCAAACGCTCGCCCTGCGAGGTGCGGACGACGTTGTCGGCGAGCGAAGCCCTGTCGTGGATCGCGACCCACGACGTCGCGGTGCTGGTCTCCGACTACGACATGCCCGAGATGACCGGTGCGCAGCTGGCGGGGTACGCGCGCCGCGTGCGTCCGGAGACCGTGCGGATCCTGCTCACGGGCAAGCGCACGCTCGAGACCGCGATCGACGGCATCAACCAGGGCGAGATCTTCAAGTTCCTCAACAAGCCGTTCGACAACGACACGCTCCGCGGTGCGGTGTCCTCCGGAATCGACCGCCACAAAGAGCTGATGGAGATGAGCGGCGATCGCGAACGCCGGCAACGCCGCGAGGCTTTGCGCGAAGCACTCGAGGCCGAGTATCCCGGGATCTCGCAGGTCGATCGCGAGCCCGACGAGCCCTACGTCGTCGCGGCCGATCCGTGGTCGGAAGCAGAGCTCCTCGAGTTGCCCGGACTGACGGCTTCGCTCGAGAGCGACCCGTGACCGACGACGATCGACGGTCCGTTCTCGCGGGAGCCGATCTCGACCAGCTCGCCTCGCTCGCCGTGGTCGGTGCGCGCACGCCGAGCTTCAACCACGACATCGCTTCGAAGATCCAGGGCCTCTTGATGTCGATCGACGAGATCTCCGAGCTGTCCGCGGGATCGTCGGAGCTCCGCGAGGCTGCACGGACCGCGCACGAGGTGGTGCTGGAGCTCAACCGGCTGTTGCAAGAGAACCGCGCGCTCACCAAACCTCCGGTCTCCTCGCCGACCGATCTCGCGGTGCTGATCCAGACCGCCGCCCGGCGCGTCGCGCTGACGCTGCGTGGTCAGCCGCCGGCCGCGATCTCCGTTGACGTGCCGCGACCACTCGCCCTTCAGGGCTTGGCGATCGTTCTCGACTTCGCCGGTGGACTCGATCGCCGACGCTCGATCGAGCTCGCGTTCGAGCTCGAGATCGAGCCCGAGATCGACTCCGCGATCGCACCGGATGTCGAGAACGGGTGGGTCGAGATCGGCGCACCGCTGGCGACCGAGCTCGAGCCCGCACCGGAAACGAAGCTCGCCCTCGCGGCATGGATCTTCGCGCGGGTGGGCGGAGAGATGCGGCGGTTTCCCGATCGACTCGCGATCCGGCTACCACTCGCCAAGGCATAGGCGACGTTCCGCCGCGGACAGCTCGTAGAGATCGAGCACGGCGCGATCGAGCGCGGCGTCGAGCGTGCGGGCGCGGTCGGGGTCGCCGGTCGCCAAGCGCGCGTCGACCAGCTGCTCGATCTCGGCCCGCGCGGCCGGTCCGGGCATCGCGATCGGTAACGCGCGTACGTACGCCAGCTTCGGGCGCACGGCTCCGTTGAGCGCGGGGGGAAACCGCCGGCGCGCGTACCATCCGTAGAGCGACGAGTTGAGGATCGCGAGCAAGCAGCGATCGTCCGACGGCAACATCCACACCGTGGTGTCCGGAACCACCTCGCCGCTGCGATCGAGCGCGCATGCGGGACCGGTCTGGATGTCCTGATAGAGCAGGCGCGGTGCCCGCGACTTCGCGAGCTCGCCGACCGGATCCTGCAGCTCGAACCAGCGATAGTTCCCTCGCTTGCGTCCGGCCCACGGACCTGCGTGGTGGTCGGGTCGCGGGTCGAGCTGGGTGCGAAACGCGGCGAGGTGCGCGGCGATCGCGGGATAGTCCGCGAGGTCGGGTCGAGCGCGCCCGACGTCGCGATCCACGAGCAGGATCCAGCGTTCGGTCGGTGAGGCGAGCCATCGCCGGATGTCGCGTCCCTTGACGAATGGACGGATCAGCTCGGCGCTTCGCGGATCGGCATCGAGCAGGCGCCTGCGGGTGTCGCGATCGATCACGAACGCACGGTTGCAGCCGGTGACCACGCCGCGCGCGGGACGACCCGAGATCACGTCGCCGAGCGCCGGCCACGTCCGCTCGAGCCGCTGGATCAACGAGCGTTCGCGAGGGCCGTCGAGGTGCCACGGACCTTCGCCGAGGATCGTGGGCGAACACGCACCGCCCGGCGGATCGCGCAGCGCGGTCGCCACGTCACCCGCGATCGCGCGCCCGATCCTCACGCGACGCGACGTTCCGGTCGGGCGATCGCGCTCTCGATCGACCGTGCCCCATACGATGCACGGATACGCGTCGGCGTCGGCGAACAGCGGCATCCGCCCGAGGTCGACCACGCCGTCGATGCTGTCGCGCGCGGCCAGGTATCCGCGAAGCTTGCGACCGTACGCGGCGGTCAGCCACTTGTTGGGCGCGATCACGCAGTACCGGCCGCCCGGGCGCAACAGCCGGTGCACGAGCTCGAGGAAGTACACGTACAGATCCGCGACCCCGTCGTAGCTCGCGAACCCGCGTAACCCGTCCTTGTCGGTCAGCTGCTCCTGGCGGATGTACGGCGGATTGCCGACCACGACATCGAACCCGCCGCGCGCGAACACGCCGGGAAACGCGGCCGGCCAGTCGAGCGCGAGGGCATCGGCGACGCGCAGCGCGCCGGGTGGGCAGCCGAGTCGACGTCGCGCCACACGCAACGCGCCCGCGTCGACGTCGACCCCGGCGACGCAACCCGCCGCGAGTCGATCGACCTCCGCGTCGTCGAGCGATCCCGAGCGCAAGCGTTCCGCGATCGCCGCCTTCGCCGCCAGCAGGAACGCGCCTTCTCCGACCGAGAAGTCGCACACGCGCGACGCGGCGACATCGTCATCTGGACGGTCGAGCAGGGGCGCGAGTGCGAGGCGCACCATCGGCTCGGTGACCTCCGGCGGCGTGTAGACCACGCCGAGCGGACGCTCGCCAACGCTCGGAGCGCGCAGGACCGGCACGTCGCCACTCTATCCCACGCGGCGCGTTCGGCGCGATCGGCGCGATCGGCGCGATCGGCGCGGTACTGTCGGCGCATGAAGCGAGTGCTGGCGATCGCGGTGGTCCTCGGCTGCGGCTCGAATCCGGGGGCGCACACCGGTCCGCGGTTCGGCCCGAATGGCGAGCCGATCATCGATCGCTTCAGCGACGCCGCAGGTCACCTGATGGTGCGCTCGAAGAAGCCGGAGCTCCCGCAGCCGGGCGCGCCGATCGATCTCGATCACCCGCCGTTCATCAGTCAGGGCCTGGGTCCCGACGGCAAGCCCGTCCGCTACTACAACTTCGACGTCCAGCCCGACACGCCCGCGCTGCTGTACCGCATCGTGCGACGGGGCTCTCGCGATCCGCTTCCGGGACAGCCGGATCTCGTCGACGTGTTGCCGGGCGATCCGGGATACTCGGACTTCTGGCGGGTCGCGTTCGTCGAGGTCGGGCCCGAGGTCGAGCCGGGCTCGGTGACCGAGGTCGCACAACTCTCCGAGCTCACCGCGCTCGGATCCGACGTCGTGATCGATTGCCCGATCGTGCCGGCGGGTACGACCGCACGCGGAGCTCGTGGCGTCGTGCCACCGCATCCCCACGAGCTCCGGTATCGCGGCCACCGCGTGACCTGCCTCGAGTTCGATCCCGCGGTGCTGCTCGACGACGACGATCGCGTACCGACGTCACCGATCTTCGTCACGTTCCGGACCGAGGCCGGACCGCCGTCGGGCTTCGTGCACGAGACTGCCAACCCCGAGCAGACGCACAACGTGGTGTTCAGCGTGCCGGGAGACCCCGAGTACTCGCCGCTCTGGGCGGTCTACGTCTACGATCGCCAGGTGTTCGATCGCATTCGCGACAAGCGCTCCGCGCTGACCGTCGCACCCGATCCCCAACCCGGCCCGTTGGTCAACTGTCCGATCATCGCGGTCGGCGACTTCGACTTCGCGCATTAGTCGCGACCCGCGCCAGGCGAGCGCAACCGCCGCGCGATCGGATTAGCGGCCACCTTCTCGGATCTTGAAGTGGCAGTGCACGCAGGTCTCGAGGATCTGCTTGTACTGCGTCGCCCGATCGATGCGGTTCTTGGGATCGAGGGCACGGCGGGCGAACAAGCGCACGCGCGAGATGTCATCGGCGATGCCGAGCGAGCCGGATTCTGCGGCGATCGAGAGCCGGGCACCGGCGAGCTCGGTGGCTCCGGCCTTCCACCGCGCATCGTCGGGGCCGACCAGTCCCTCCCACATCCTCGCCGCTCCCCATTGATGCGCGAACATCTGGTTGGCGAGCCTGGGATCGTCGGGTGGACGTGGCTGCTTGGGGAACGTGATCCGAGTCTTTCCGGCTACGTGACACTTGGCGCACGCACGGCCGAGGTCCGCACTCGCCGCAGCGGCGGCGAACGTGGTCTTCGACTTCTCGACGCGACGCGCAGCTGCCCGCACGTCGTCGATGTACACCCTCCACTCGGGGAGGATATCGGGCTCGTCGAGGGCGACGATCCGACGGGCCTCTGCGCGGGTGCGATCGAGATCGGACAAGCCGATCGCGGTCTGCATCCGTTGCGCGGCCTCGTACCGTACATGCATTCGGGCCTGTGCCGCCTTTACCCGTGCAACCAGTGAGGGGTCCGGCGCCGCCTCGGCGGCGCACCCGGCCCAGGTGCCGGTGAGGCCAGCAAGGATGCCGGGGAAAATGGCAATCCGCAGGACCATGCTCTACGAGAAAGCAAGACCCGAACCAGATCCTCCGGCGACGGGACATCAGCTGATCGTCACGATGTCATTGGCGAGCGTCGCCGTGTACGAGTGGAGGTTGCGCTGGGCCGGGCCACGCAACACGTGGCCTGTTTGGTCGTAGCGCGCTCCATGACACGGGCAATCGATCGTCTGGTTCGCTTCGTTGTAGCCGACGATGCAGCCCGCATGCGTGCACACCGCGGACACGGCGACCACGTCGGTCTCGCTCGCGCGGATCACGATCACGGTGTCGGCTCCGATGTCGACGACCACCGAGCCTCCGACGGAGGTGAGCGGATCGTTGGCCGGATCGGCGAGATCGATGCACGTGCCTCCTCCTCCGCTGCACGAGCTCGCCGATCCATTGGGCGAGCTGCTCCCACCTCCGAGGAGACAGCCATCGAGGAGAACCAAGCCGGCGGCCGCCACACCGATGCCTTGCAACAACCGACGTCGCGAGCAGCCTTCGCACTTCGAGCTGGACTTCATCGTGGTGTTTGTGGCCATGGAGGGCCGGATCCTTCGCCTCGATCTCACCGATTTGCTGTGCAAAGTCCGAACACTGCGCCGTGTGGTCGCAGGCGCTTGGCGTTGTCCGAAATCGTGCGAAGGATCTTCGTGGTCCAGGCGACAAATCAGTGGATGCCGAGGGTCGTGATGTTCGCCACCATCGTGCTCGCGAGCACGATCGCGGGTCACGCCGCGCACGCGAACACCTGCGGTCCCACGGTCGTGCTCGATCGCGTGCTCGATGGCAACGCCACGACCGCCCACACGTTGCGACAGCTCCTCGAAGCGCGCGGCGTCGCGCTCGCACCCTGTCCGACGAGCGACACCCCTCCGATCCACGTTCGCCTCGATCGTCGCGGTAGCGAGATCGTGGTCGCGATCGAACGACGTCCCGGCGAGCCGCCGATCGAGCGCGCGATCGCCGGTGACGACGGCCTCGAGACTGCCGCGACGGTGATCGAGTCGTGGGCGCATCCCGAGGTCGATGCGCCCCTGCTCGCGAGCCACGACATCCCGCGCGCGCGCGCGCGCGTCGCCGCGATCGAACCGCTGGCACCTGCCCCCGCCACCACGATCATCGTCGACCACACGGATCGCTCGCATCGGCGCGTCGATCTGTTCGCCGCCGTCGAGTCGTCGTACGCCAGCGATCGGACGTCGTGGATGGGGGGACACGTCGGTGCGTGCGTGATGCTCGATCCGATCTGCGTCGCCGCGCGGCTCCGGTTCAGCTCGGTCGTGGCTTCGCCCGAGGTCTGGCGCGGTCTCGAACGCCACGACATCGACGTGCTGCTCGGCATCGACCTGCCGTTGCACCGCGGTCGGTTTGCGGTCGTCCCCGGCTTCGCCGCGGGAGTCGGCTCGATGCACACGCGCCTGGGCAACGGGCGCGGCGAGTCCGGTGGGATGCGCGCCGACGCGCACGTCACCGCGTCGGTGGCCCTCGCGCATCATCTCGCGTTCGACCTCGCGCTCACCGGCGATCTGACCCAGGCGACCGAGGTCGGGTCGCGTCCGGGCGTCGATGATCTTCCCGACGAGCCACGCGCCTTGATCCGGCTGTCCGCCGGCCTGCGCTACGGAGGTCTGTGATGGACTCCGCGCCCAAGCTCGTCCCGCTCCGGCGCAACAGCGGTGACGTCTCGGAGATGTCCGATCGGGCGTTGCTCGCGGCGTGTGCCACGGGCGACGCCACCGCGCTCGGCGCGTTATTCGATCGGTTCCACGTCGCCGTGTATCGGTTCGCCGCGCGCCTGCTCACCACCGACGAGGCCGCCCGCGACGATCTCGTGCAGGCCACGTTCCTCACCCTGCCCAAAGCCGCCCAGTCGTTTCGCGGAACGTCGTCGGTCAAGACCTGGATCCTCGGCATCGCGTCCAACCTCGCGCGGCAACAACTGCGGAGCGAGCGCCGTCGCCGCGCTCACCAGGCGGACTTCGCCGGCGAGCGTCCGGCCGCGTCGCCGATGCTTCTCGACGAGCAGGTCGATCGCAAGCGGCTATTCGCCCGCATCGCCGAGGCGCTCGCGACGCTCCCGCACGACCAGCAGGTGGCGTTCATCCTGTGCGACCTCGAGCAGCTTCCCGGCGTCGAGGTCGCGCGTGCGCTATCGATCCCCGAGGGCACGCTGTGGCGCCGCCTTCACAACGCGCGCAAGTCGATGCGTGCCGCGGTCGAGGACGCGCGATGAACGGTTGCCCTCCCGAGCAGGCGCTCGCGCGTGCCCTGTCGATCGCGCTCGAAGCGTCCGGGACCGACACCTCCGTCGGACCAGCCGGACCCGTCGGACCCGTCGGTTCCGTCGGTTCGGTCGGTTCCGCCGGTTCGGTCGGTTCGGTCGGTTCCGTCGGTTCGGTCGGTTCGCGTCGGTTCCGTCGGTTCGGTCGGTTCCGTCGGTTCGGTCGGTTCCGTCGGTTCGGTCGGTTCCGTCGGTTCCGCCGGTTCGGTCGGTTCGGTCGGCTCCGCCGGACCTGCCGATGCCGGCGTGTCCGGCGTCGATCCCGAGCTCGCGCAGCACCTCGCCGAGTGCGAGCACTGCCGCGCCACGTGGGACGGCCAACGCGAGGCGATCGAGCTCGCCCGTCAGCTTCCCGCGCCGCTTCCGAGCTCCCCGCAGATCGAAGAGGTTCGCACGGCGATCCTCGCGAGGGTCTCGCGTCCCGCGCCGGCTCGTTCGCGGCACCTGCGCACGGTCGCGTTCGCACTCGTTCCGGCGGCCGCCGTGGTCGCGATCGCGTCCGGTGTGCTGTCGTTCACCTCGACCGAGCGCGACGAGCCCGCGATCGCGAGCACCACCCGGCCCGCGCCGGTTCCCACCCTCCCGCATGGCACGATCCACGCCACCCCCAACGCCGTCTATCAGGTCAGCGAGCCTCCCGACGAGCGGGTCCGTCTGATCGAGGGCAAGCTCGACATCGCGGTGCGTCCCCTCGGACCCGGCGAGCGCTACCGCGTGATCGCGGGCGACGGCGAGGTCGAGGTGCGCGGCACAGCATTTCATGTCGTCGTGCACGCCGATCACCTGATCCTCGTCGAGGTTCGTCACGGTCGCGTGGTCGTGCGTCCGCGTGGCGAGCCGACCCACGTGTTGCGCGCCGGAGATGCCTGGCACGCACCGGCGCGTGTCACTCCCCCGATTCGTCACTCCGCACCGCCGCCCCGCGACACCGCGACGACCTCCGACGGCGACGACCGCGTCGCCGCGGTCGCCCGCGAATCGCGCCACCTCTGGCGACGAGCGCGTCGCGGTCGCCCGCGAACGTACGGCCCCGATCGCCCGCGAACGTACGGCGACGGTCGCCCGCGAGGTCACCCGCGATCGCGCAACCTCCGGCGACAAACGCGTCGCGGTCGCCCGCGATCGCGCAACCTCCGGCGACAAACGCGTCGCGGTCGCCGGCGAACGCACGGCCCCGGTCGCCCGCGATCGCGCCACGAATGCCGCGCGCTCCGACGAGCGTGCTCGAGTCGAGACGGTCCAGCGAGAGGCTTCGCGTCCCGCGGCCATGTACGCCGCGGGATGGACCGCGCTCCGGCGGCGCGACTTCACGGCCGCCGCGGCCACGTTCGCGGGGGTGATCGCGCTCGCGCCGACGTCCTCGCTCGCACCCGATGCGGCCTACTGGCGTGCGGTCGCGCTCGCCCGCGGTCATCGTCGTCACGAGGCGATCGCCGCGTTCCGCGATCTCCTCGACGAGCGGGGCGCGTCCGGACACGCCGGATCCGCGAGCGCGATGCTGGGATGGCTCCTGGTCGACGATCGCGCGTTCGACGAGGCGGCTCGACGATTCCGCTCCGCGCTCGCCGATCCCGACCCCGGCGGTTCGTCGGAGCGCCGCGTCCGGTCTCGCCGCCCTCGCCGAGCGCTAGCAACGCCGACCGGTCACACCGTCACGCCGACGGTCAGCCCGCCGTCTTGTTACGCCATCACGCCGACGGTCACGCCGTCACGCCGTCCGGTCACGCCGTCCGGTCACGCCGTCCGGTCACGCCGTCACGCCGTCACGCCGTCACGCCGTCACGCCGTCACGCCGTCCGGTCACGCCGTCCGGTCACGCCGTCCGGTCACGCCGTCCGGTCACGCCGTCACGCCGTCACGCCGTCACGCCGTCACGCCGTCCGGTCACGCCGTCCGGTCACGCCGTCACGCCGTCACGCCGTCACGCCGACGGTCACGCCGTCCGGTCACGCCGTCCGGTCACGCCGTCCGGTCACGCCGTCCGGTCACGCCGTCAGGCCGTCACGCCGTCACGCCGTCACGCCGAGCTTGGCGATCCGTTCCCAGGCATCGATCGCGCGTGCACCGGCTTCGCGACCCTGGCGATAGTCCGCCTCGAGCACGTGCGCATCGCGCGTGGTCCGCGTGGTTCGTAGCGCCTCGGGCGCCACGTGAACGATCGTGCAATCCGCCGGCGGACGCGCGAGGAACGCCGAGGCCCGCGCGTACAACGATCGATAGCGCAGGAACGCGCGCGCGAGCGCCGGATGTCGTCGCAACAGCCCCGCGGCGATCGCGCACTCGAGACGCGACGGTCCGCCGAACCCGATCGGTCGCGAGCGCACCACGACGATCCGCCGCGCGCCGCGCCGATACGCTTCGATCACCGGGATCGGTGCCGCGATCCCTCCGTCGGTGAACCTCCGCCCGTCGATCTCGACGAACCGTCGAAACAGGACCGGCACCGCCGACGATGCGCGCAGCACCTCGCTCAGCGAGTCGGCATCCGGTTCGAAGTACATCGCCGTGCCGGTGTCGATCGCGGTCGCGGCCACGACGAGCTTCGTCGGATTCTCTGTCGCACGCTCGACGTCCAGTGGATCCTCGCGATCGAACGCGTCCCACAGGTAGTCGATGTCGAGCCAGTGGCCGCCACGCAAGAACCGGCGCGCGTCGATGAACTCGTCCCGGCGCATCTGGGTCAGGTAGCAGCGACGGTTGCGGTCGTGCTGTCCCGCGAGGTGCGAGGCCAGGTTGCACGCTCCCGCGGAGCTCCCGATCGCGAAGTCGAACGGATGGAACTCGCGCTCGAGGAACACGTCGAGCACGCCCGCGGCGAAGATGCCACGCATCGCTCCACCCTCGACGACGATCGCTGTCGCCACGTCACCGGCACGATAGGTCGTCGGGTGCGCGTTCGCAACGAGACTCGTCGTCGCGTGTGGGCTAGTCGTCGTCGGCCTCGTCCTCGGCCAGGATCCGATACAGCGCCCGCCGCGCATCGGTGACGACCTTGCGTGCTTCCTCGATCTGCTTCGGCGTACCGAACCGCATGATCTGCCCGAGCGCCGGCCCGATCTCGCCCATCATGCCCATCACCTCGATCCGGTGCCCCGCCGATCCTTGCTCCGAGGCCCAGGGCTCGCCGAGCTCGTCGCGGTGCTCGGTGACGTACTTCTTGCCGGCGTCGGTGAGCTGGTACGTGCGACCGGACTGCGCCGATCCGGACGCCTCGGTCGCCACCAGGCCCTCGTCTTCGAGTTGCTGCAGCGTCGGGTAGATCGATCCCGAGCTCGGGCGCCACGTGCCGTCGCTGCGGCGATCGATCTCCTGCATCAGCTGATAGCCGTTGCACGGTTGGTCGGCGAGCAGCAGCAGGATCGCCGAGCGCACGTCGCCGCGGCTCCGCCTCCGTCCACCCCCACCACCTCGTCCGCCGACCATCGAGCGCATGTACTCGAGTCGCGATCGCAGTTGATCGTCCGGCCACGGTCCGCCCGGCTCCCAGCCGCCGAACGGCCCGCCGGGAGGCACCGGTGGAACGCCACCGCGCCGCCGTCCGCGCCCGCGCCCGCGCCCGCGTCCGCGTCCGCGTCCTCCACCACCAGGTCCACCAGCTCCACCACCGGGTCCGCCGAAGCGGCGTCCGAAGCGCCGGCCGAATCCGCCGCGCTCGCCATCGTTCCAAGGATGTTCACATTCCATCATGTTGCGACATGATAACGATATATCGGTAACTGTCAAGGACAGTCGCTCCTGCTCGCCCCATCCCGCACGGGCCGGGTGTAGCTTCGCGCCGTGTTCTGGTGGTTGGACAAGCGGTTGCGCGGTCTTCGAAAGCGACCTCGGTACTCGGTCGCCGAGCTCCCGGAGGTCACGATCGGTCGGATCGTCGGGGTCGCACGTGCGATCGACGGCCGCACGATCGAGGCCCCGATCAGCGGGCGTCCCTGCCTCGCGCACTTCGTGTTTGCGACCTCGAGCGGGCCGGGAGGCTACGGCGACTCTGACCCCATCACGTTGGCCGAGGAGAGCAATGGCATCCCGTTCGAGGTGGTCGATGCCAGCGGGGCGGCGATCGTCGATCCCGACGGTGCGACCTGCGCCCTCGAGAAAGATCACCGGAGCTGGCAGTTCTCGGGGCGGGAGTCCGATCCACGCCACCGCGCGTTTCTCGAACGGATCGGGGTCGCCGGGCGGTCGTACGCCGGCATCCAGTGCCGAGAAGGAATCGTCTCGCTCGGAGAGAAGATCGCCGTGATCGGGTTCGGCCAGCGCACCGGCGGCCGGCTACGGATGTCGAGCTCGCCGCACTTCCCGCTGGTGATCTGCGACAACCCCGCGGTCGCCAAGAGCCGCTGACCGGAACCGATACCGCCGCCGACAACGCTACGCGGGACGATCGGCGAGCTGCTTGATGCCGAGCGAGATCCGGACGCCGTCGTTGTCGTCGATGTCCAGCACCACCGCCTCGACCTCGTCGCCCTCGTGGAACAGCTCGGATGGCGGCTCGACCGGTTCGGTCGTCGACATGTCGCTGACGTGGACCAGGCCCTCGATGCCCTCCTCGATCTGAACGAAGACGCCGAACTCGAGGATGTCGGAGACGTTGCCCTTGACCACCGTGCCCGGTGGGTACTTCTTCCTGACCTGCGCGACCAAGGCCTGGATTTGCTCGTCGTCCAGGTCGTTGTCATCACCGTCACCATCGTTGTCATCACCGTCGTCGTCGTCGCTTTCGGCGATGCGATCGAACAGCCGCGTGGACTTCTGGCAATAGGGGCACGTCGCCACCCGCTGTCGCGACTCGACCTGGAGCGGCGCTCCACAGTGTCCACACACGACTGCTTCCATGCGCGGACTCTACAGGGAAGGCGAACCACCCGGCGCCGGGTGATCGAAGCGCCCAATCCCGAAACCGCAAACGGCCCGCATCGCTGCGGACCGTTCGGGTGGTTTGGTGGAGCCAAGGGGGATCGAACCCCTGACCTCTAGAGTGCGATTCTAGCGCTCTCCCAGCTGAGCTATGACCCCAGACCGGCGGTATGGGTACCAGCGAGGGGTCACCCTGTCAAGGCAGCTCGAACTGGCCGAGATGACGGTCGACCTCCCGCACCAGGTCGGACGCCGGTGGTGCCACTCCGCGTCGGACGAACGCGACGGTCTCGGCGATCACGCCGGGATCCCGCAGGATCCGGCGGTGGCCGAGCCCCTCGGTGATGACCAGTCGGGCATTTGGCCACCGCGCCGCCAGCCGGTCGGCATGGACGAGCGAGACCTCGCCGTCCTCGCGATCGTGAAACACCAGCAGTCCGGTGTCGCGGTTCCCGACGAGCATGTCGAGGTGGAGCGCGTCCGGCGGGAGGCCGGCGTTCTGGGCGAGCTGACTCTCCATCGCATCGCGTTCCACGCGATCGAGCGCGACGATCTCGGCAAACCGAGCGATCGCCTGGTCGATCAGCACGTTCGGTGCGAGTGCGACGTTGAGCGGCGCATCGACCCCGTTGCGTCCACCGGCGAGCAACACCGCGGCGCACCCGAACGAGTGCGAGATCGTCGCGTGCAACGGTCCGACCCGCTCGGCGACGGCCGCGATCGCGTCGGCGTGGTCGGTGAGATACAGCCGACTTCCCGGCGAGTCGCCGTGGGCGGGAGCATCGAACGTCACCACGGAGAGCCCGGCCGCGACGAGCGGCTCGACCACCGCACCGAGCTGCGAACCTCGTCCCTCCCATCCGTGGACGAGCAACACGGTGGGACCCGCACCCCAACGCCACGCCGCCACTCGGGCGCGCCCACCACTCCAGCGTGGCGACCGCAATGGAACCTCGACCTCGAACGGTCTCCCGGTCGCGAGAAAGGCTCGTTCCCGCGGCGGACGCGGGTAGCGTCGCGGCGATGTGAACAACCGTTCGGCGACCACCGACCCGAGCCCATCGGAGACAGCGAACGCGGTCTGGAGTGCCGCTCGTGCCAGACGGAGCTGCGTTTCAGAACGAACGGTCGTGCTATTTTTAGAGGGAGAGCCAGAAGACGAGGTCATCAGAGCCACGAAAGCCTCCTTGGTGCGCGAGATCAGGCGGAGCCGAGAGAGCGTGCCGAAGCCAGCAGTCGTTCGAATGCTGTCTGCGTGCGAATCGTTGCTTCCCGGTCCTCCAGAAACCTGGTGAACGTGTGCGCGGCGAGCATGATGCCGTAGAGCTCGAACGCGAACTGCTGGACGTCGAGGTCGGCGCGAAAGTGTCCTTCGGTGACGGCGATCTGTGTCGCGGTTGCGATCGCGTCGACCCAGTCCTTGTTGGCGCGGACCAACGCGTCTCGCGGCGGTCCGGGAAGATCGTCGAGCTCGGCACTCGCACCGACGAAGAAACACCCACCCGGCCGGTCGCCCCAGGCACGCCAGTTCTCGAACAGCGCACGCACGCGGGGTTCGCCGCGAGCCTCGCGGAGGGCGGGAACGAGCACGTCCTGCACGAACTGTCTCGACGCCTCCTCGACCACCGCCACCTCGAGAGCCTGCTTCGATCCGAAGTGGGCGAACAGCCCGCTCTTCGAGAGGCCGGTGGCCTCGGCGAGCCGGCCGATCGTCACGTTGGTCACGCCGACGACGTTGGCGAGCTCGAACGCTCGGGCGAGGATCGCCTGTCGCGTCTCTTCGCCCTTGGCCATGGCATCAGATTAGAACGACCGTTCTATTTGTCAAGAACGGCGTCCGAGGAACGCCCAACCTCCGGGAATCACCGCCAAGCGTCGGTCAGGATCGTGATCCACACGCCGTTGTTCTCGCTCGGGTGCTCGATCGCGACCCAGAACGCACCGACCTTGCGGAGCCTCGGTCGGTTCGGGTCTCTCCAGTAGACGTCGTGACGGCCGCGGGCCATCGGATACGTCGCCTTGCGGCTACGGATATAGCTCGCGAGACCATCGGGGATCGCGGCGCGTTTCGTCTTGCCCTTGAACACGCTCGCGATCGCGGCCACCGCCTCGCCCAGCATCGCCTCCTCCCCGGGCTCGGTCGGCTTGATCTCGAACAGCTTCGCCTTGCGACGGTGCACGGCGAGCGCGACGAGCGTGACCTTGTTCGAGAGAGCGTCGGCGTAGTCCTTGCCATCCTCGAGTGCGACGGTGAGCCCGATCAGCGTCCGGGTCGGTCGCGTGGGCTTTCCGTGTCGCCACCGCGTCGCGATGCACCACGGACGCAGAGGCGACGCCTTGTCACGACACTTCGCTGCTCTTCCGAGCGCCGTCAGCGCCGTCGCGTCATCACCCGCGTGCACCGGGTGCACGACCCCGAGCACCAGGACGAGTGCGACCAGCGTACGAACCCTCCGTGGACCCATCCTGAAAATGCTACACGATGGCGTGGCGCGAGAACGTCTCGACAAGATCCTCGTCGATCGCGGCCTGTTCGCGAGCCGGGAGCGCGCGCGCTCGATGGTGATGCGCGGCGCCGTGCTCGTGCGCGGACAGCCCGAGACCAAGCCCGGCACGCTCGTCGATCCCGCCGCCGAGATCACGGTGCGCGAGCAGGATCACCCGTACGTCTCGCGCGGCGCCCTCAAGCTCGAGAAGGGGCTCGATGCCTTCGAGATCGACCCCACGGGCAAGGTGGCGCTCGACATCGGCGCCTCGACCGGCGGCTTCACCGACCTCTTACTCCGCCGTGGCGCCTCTCGCGTCTACGCGATCGACGTCGGCTACGGACAGCTCGCGTGGTCGCTTCGCAACGATCCGCGCGTCGTCGTGATCGAGCGACAGAACGTGCGCACGATTCCGCTCGAGCTCGTCCCCGAGCCGGCCGACCTCGCGGTGATCGACGTGTCGTTCATCTCGCTCACGCTCGTGCTTGCCTCGCGTCGCCGAGCTCCTGCGCCCACCAACTCCCAAGCCGATCGTCGCGCTGGTCAAGCCGCAGTTCGAGGTCGGTCGCGAGCAGGTCGGCAAGGGCGGGGTCGTGCGCGACGAAGCCGCGCGTCGCGGTGCGGTCGACAAGGTTCGCACCTGGGCTACCGTCCACGGCTTCACGCCCGGCCACGACGTCGAATCGCCGATCACCGGACCCGCCGGCAACGTCGAGTACCTCCTCCTGCTTCACACCGGCGAACCCGGTGAACCCGCCGAGCCCGGCGAGCCCGACCCCGACGACCCCGGCGACCCCGGCGAACCCGGCGAACCCGGCGATCCCGGCGATCACGCGACGGGCGGCGGCCCGTAGGAGAGCGCGATCCGCCGCGACAGGTTGTTCGCCGACCACCCGACGCCGTAGAGCCGCGGATAGATCACGCGCGCCTCGTCGCGCTCGACCGCGCGGACGATCCGGTGGGCCAGCTCGTCGGGATCTCCCGTCGGCACCATCCGCGCGAACCATCCGCTCGCACCGTATTCCTCGCGCGCACCCTGCTCGAGGCCCGACTTCACCGGGCCCGGGTACACCGTCACCACGCGTACGCCGTGTGGCGCCAGCTCCGCACGCGCGATCTCCGAGGCCATCGCGAGCCCCGCCTTCGACGCGCCGTAGTACGTGCAGCCCTTCAACGGCACCTTGCCCGCCATGCTCGCGACGTTGATGATCGCGCCGCTTCCGCGCTCCACCATGCGTCGCGCGAGCAGATCCTGCAGGCGAAGCGGCGCCAGTAGATCGATCGTCACCAGATCGTTCGCCTCGTCCCAGCTCCACGACCCGACCGACGTCTGACTCGCGGAGGCCGGATCGGAGCCATCCGTCGCGGGACACAGCCGCCGCACCCGCATGATGCCCGCACAGTTCACGAGCCCGTCGATCGGAATGCCTGCCGCTTCCTCGATCGCGGCCACCTCCGCCGGCAGCCGATCCACCGCTCGCAGGTCGATGCCGTGCGTCGTCGCGTTGCCGAGCTCGCCGGCGAGTGCGGTCATCGCGCCCGCATCGCGATCGAGCAGCGCCAGTCGCGCCGACGGCCACACCGCGCGCATCCGGCGTGCGAGCGAGCCACCGATCGCACCCGCAGCTCCGGTGATCAGCACGTGCGCGAGCTCGACGCCGCGGCCACCTCCGTTACGTCCCCGTTCGTTCACGACAGCCTCGAGTCGAGGGCGAACCACAGCACCATCACCTTGCGCCGGTCGGTCTTCCACATCGCGGGTCCGAGGAACAACCCCGGTGACAGCTCGCGGATCTCGTCGTGGACGTGACGGATGTAGCTCGGGTTCGCGCGCAGGTCGTAGTCGAGCACCAACGTCGGCCGTCCGTCGATCGCACTCGGTCCGAACGAGGTCGCGAACGGAAACAGATTCTGCCGACCCAGCGCACGCGGTACGAACACGCGATTGTGCCCCATGCCGTGGGTATCGCTCGACGCCTGGAACGTCTTGCCCTCCCACACGAACGACGGTGACGACGCCCATCGACGCAGCCAACCGGCCGGCCCCGACGGCATCCCGCGCACGGCCAGCATGCGACCGACCAGAGCGCCATCTGCCGCGCGCATCGTCGACGACACGGTCGCCGCGCGATACAGCACGTCGAGCTCGTCGTGCGTGCACTCGGCAAGTGTGTCGAGCGTGTGCGGGTAAGACGGACGAGGAGACGTGACAGAAGAAGACGAAGAAACGGTCTGCATGGTGGCCTCTGGTGAAGGTTGAATGTCGAACGTCGAGCGGGAAACGTGGTCGAGCGGGAAACGTGATCGGGCGGAAACGTGGTCGAGCGGCAAACGTGGTCGAGCGGCAAACGTGATCGAGCGGCAAACGTGATCGGGCGGTGAACGTGGTCGAGCGGTAAACGTGGTCGAGCGTAAACGTGGTCGAGCGGCAAACGTGGTCGGGCGGTAAACGTGGTCGAGCGGCAAACGTGGTCGAGCGGCAAACGTGGTCGGGCGGTAAACGTGGTCGGGCGGTAAACGTGGTCGGGCGGTAAACGTGGTCGAGCGGCAAACGTGATCGATCGGGAGACGTGAGGTGTTATCGAGATCGCGCGCCGCGGATCTCGGGTTCGATCATTCGCCAGCACGCGTCGCCGGCGGCCTCGATGCGCTGCGCGTCGACCGGCAGATAGCCCAGTCGCCCCGCCTTGATGAGTCCGACGAAGGCGCCCCATACCAACGCGAGCAACACCTCGATCGGTGTGCCCACTTTCGTGCCGGGTTGTCGCAGTCGTTGACCTTCGAGGAACAGCGGCGTCAGCACCGACATCTCGACCTGCCGACTCTCGCCATCGAGATACGCCACGTGGTCCTGCATCTCGAGAAAGCGAAACGCTTCGGGCTCGTCATGCGCGAACCTGCCGAGCCGACGCCACACCTCCAAGAACCAGCGCTTCGCGTCGTCTCGCTTGTCGGCATCGGGTGCCGCCAACCCATCCAACAACGCCGCCCTTAGCCGTAGCTTGGCGTCGCGATACACCTCGTTGACCAGCGCCTCTTTATGCTCGAAATAGCGATAGAGCGTTCCGGTCCCGACCCCGGCCGTCCTCGCGACTTCCGGAACAGACGTTCCGTGAAATCCCCGCTCGGCGAACGTTCGCAGCGCCGCATCGAGGAGACGACGTCGCTTATCGTCGACCAGAGGCCGACCGCGACGCCTCTTAGATTCGGACTGAACGTTCATTCCTAAAAGACAGTGAGCTCTGAACCCGACGTTGTCAACTCCGAAACCTCACGCCCGACCCGTGACCCACCGCGGAACCCATGACCCACCGCGGAACCCGTGACCCACCGCGGAACCCGTGACCCACCGCGGAACCCGTGACCCACCGCGGAACCCGTGCATGACCCACCGCGGAACCCGTGACCCACCGCGGAACCCGTGACCCACCGCGGAACCCGTGACCCACCGCGGAACCCGTGACCCACCGCGGAACCCGTGACCCACCGCGGAACCCGTGACCCAACCGCGAAACCTCACCAACCACAAACCCCCACGTGCCCCGACCAGAGCCTCTCACGTGCCGGAACCACGCGTGCCGGAACCACGTGCCGGAACCTCACGTGCCGGAACCACACGTGCCGGAACCACACGTGCCGGAACCCACGTGCCGGAACCTCACGTGCCGGAACCTCACGTGCCGGAACCACACGTGCCGGAACCTCACGTGCCGGAACCACACGTGCCGGAACCACACGTGCCGGAACCACGTGCCGGAACCTCACGTGCCGGAACCTCACGTGCCGGAACCACACGTGCCGGAACCACACGTGCCGGAACCTCACGTGCCGGAACCTCACGTGCCGGAACCTCACGTGCCGGAACCTCACGTGCCGGAACCTCACGTGCCGGAACCACGCGTGCCGGAACCTCACGTGCCGGAACCTCACGTGCCGGAACCTCACGTGCCGGAACCACACGTGCCGGAACCTCACGTGCCGGAACCTCACGTGCCGGAACCTCACGTGCCGGAACCACACGTGCCGGAACCACACGTGCCGGAACCTCACGTGTCGGAATCTCACGTGCCGGAACCACACGTGCCGGAACCACACGTGCCGGAACCACGTGCCGGAACCACGTGCCGGAACCTCACGTGTCGGAACCTCACGTGTCGGAACCTCACGTGCCGGAACCACACGTGCCGGAACCACGTGCCGGAACCTCACGTGCCGGAACCTCACGTGCCGGAACCACGCGTGCCGGAACCTCACGTGTCGGAACCACACGTGCCGGAACCACACGTGCCGGAACCTCACCAACCACAAACCCCCCACGTGCCCCCAGGTTCACATGCCCCCAACCCGAACCTCACGTGCTGGAACCTCACGTACCGGTGGTGCGCACGTCGCTCGCCTCGAGACTCGCATCGGGAACCTCGGCCAGCACCGCCGCGATCGTCTCGTCCCAGGACTCGCGCTTCGCGTTGCGCCGCACGAGGCATCGTTCGAGACGTTCGATCGTCACGCGATCGAGTGCATCGTCGTTGATCGAGATCCGTCCGAGGAACACGCCATACCTCGTGCCGTCGTGACTGAGTTTCTGGAAGCTGGCGGGCGAGAGTCCCTTGGAGTCGAGCGCGAGCATCAACCGATGGACTTGATGGTGATCGAGGCGCGGCAGCGCCTTTGACGGTCGGATCGGTTCGAACACGATGCGATCCCCATCGAGATGCAGTCGAAACTCCATTCCGCGATTCAGACGCAGGAGTCGACAGACCTGTCGATCGATCACGAGCGCGAAACTGTTCCCGATCGAGATCAACTTCCGCTTTGTGCTGCTCATGCAGACTTGTAGCGCATCAGTCTGACACTCCGTAGCTCTGCACTGATGTCCGGTATTGGGACAAAGTAGCTGCTGAAGCCGCGAGATCCCGCGCACTTCTTCTTTCAGACTTCCGCCCCCGCTCTCCTAAAGAGCACATCCTCGAGCGTGGAGGTCGGCGACCCCCGGAACGATCCCGCCCGCGCCCTTAGGTGGGGTGTGAGTGGTTATAACGGATGTTATAACGAATCCGTTATAACATCCGTTATAACCACTCAGGGACACCCCCCGGTGCAGCCCGGGGATCCGCAACGACGAGATGGCGGATGGCGGATGGCGGATGCTGCGGATGGCGGATGGCGGATGCGACGGACGCCGGAAGTTCCAGTGCCACGTCCGGCAGCCACGTCCGCACCACGTCCGGCACCACGTCCGGCCTGTGGACGTATGGGGTTAGCCAGTCACGATCGGACCCGCACCGACAGCAGCCGTGGCGCCCGCCCACACGACCGCGTTCGCGATCGATCCGGTGACGGTCGCGGCATCGCCGACGACGACGTCGGGGCCGACCGTGATCGCTTCGCCGGTGCCCACGCGGGCGCCTGCTCCGATCTTGATCGGCCCGACGAGCGTCACGTTTGGATCGATGCGTGCCGTGGGATCGACACCGACGAGCTGGCCGGGTGGGTGGCGAAGGCGCGTGCCACGAAGGAGCGCGCGGTTGGATTCGAGGTAGCGCTCCGGCGTCGAGTGCTCGGCGAAGTAGCCACCCGAGTGCTCGTAGGCGGCCACGCGCTCGCCGGCACGCAGCCACGGCAGGTAACCCTGGCGGATCGAGTCGCACTCGCCGTCGGGCAGGCGGGCCATCACCGAGGGGCGGGTGACGTGGACGCCACAAAACATGTGCTCGCCCTCGCCGAGGATGTTGGTGATGAAGGAACCGCGGGCGTCGCGGCGAACCTCGACGGCGCCCCACGACGTGGCATCGGGGACGTGCTGCACGACCATCATCCCGAGGATGTCGGGTTGCGCGCGATAGGCGGCGACGAGCGCGGTGATGTCGAGATCGAAGATCAGCTTGCCGTTGTGCGAGAGGAACGGCTCGTCGCGGCCGTCGGGGTCGAGGAGTGGGAGTGCGTTCTTGAGTCCGCCGCCGGTGCCGAGAATCGTCGGTTCGTGGAGGTAGTGGATGCGTGCACCGAGGTGACGTCCGTCGCCGATCTCTCGTTCGATGACATCACCGCGGTGGTGGGTGTTGATCACGATGTCGCGGATGCCGTGGGCGACCAGGTTGGCGATTCCGAAGGCGACGATCGGGATGCCGCACACGGGAAGCATCGGCTTGGGGCGCTCGGAGCCGATCGAACCGAGTCGCGTGGAGAGTCCGGCGCAGAGCAACATCGCGCGCATCGAGTCGGTTGTCGCATGCGGGCGATCGGGGGGCCACTGTTCGGCGGGTCGGTGCCAGTGCCATTGAACGGTGCCGGCGCTATTGATCGGCGCGATTGATCGGCACGATTGATCGGCACGATTGATCGGCGCCAGCGTCGGTGCCATGCGTGGTCGGTGCCAGGGCGGGGTCGGTCGGCGACGGCGCGGGGTGGTCGGCGCCGGCGCGGGTGCGTCGGTGCCAGCGCGCGTGGTCGGTGCCCGCGCGTGGTCGGTGCCAGCGCGCGTGGTCGGTGCCCGCGGCGTTCGGCCTGCTACCGTTCGTGGATGCGGATCGCCCCGCTCGAACGGTCGCAGCTGAAGGACGCGGAGTTGGTGCTCGCGGACTCATGCGCGTTCGATCGCGCGACCGAAGTGGCCGAGGAGATCCTGTTCGATCCCGGAGCATCGGCGCCCGCGCTGGCATTCGGCGCATGGGAGGGCGTGGCATCGGAGGGCGTGGCATCGGAGGGCGTGGCATCGGAGGGCGTGGCATCGGAGGGCGTGGCATCGGAGGGCGTGGCATCGGAGGGCGTGGCATCGGAGGGCGTGGCATCGGAGGGCGTGGCATCGGAGGGCGTGGCATCGGAGGGCGTGGCATCGGAGCGTGGTCGACTCGTGGGAGTGGCGGCGGTCTCGGGACGCTGGCTGCGCGTGATCGCGGTGGATCCGCGTGCGCGTCGACGCGGTGCGGGTACGGCGCTCCTGACCGCGTGCGAGGACGCCGCTCGGGGCGCAGGAGAGACGCAGCTGCGCACGCTCGATCAACCGGGCAACTACCTGGCGCCCGGGATCGACGCGCGGAACACGTACGCGATCGGTTGGCTCGAGCGGCGAGGGTACGCGCGGATCGGCGAGCCGCGGGACAACGTCGTGATCGACGTGCGCACGAATCCGCGGGTGTCGGAGCAACGCGCGGCGGAGCTGGTGCGCACGGCCGCGGCGCAGGGGTACGACGTGCGGCGTGCCCGTCGCGACGAACGAGAGTTGGTCGAGGCGATCGCGCACGAGTTCGGCGGGGCGTGGCCGTTCGAGGTCGAGCGCGCCCTGGCGCAGGACCCGCCGGCGGTTTATGTGGCCGTTCGATCGAAGGAGGCAGGCGACGAGAGCGGCGGTGTGGCAGCGAGCGGCGGCGCGGCGGCGAGCGGCAGTGCGGCGGCGAGCGGCGGTGCGGCGGCGAGCGGCGGTGCGGCGGCGTGCGGCGGTGCGGAGGCGAGCGGCGGTGCGGCGGCGAGCGGTAGTGCGGCGGCGAGCGGTAGTGCGGCGGCGAGCGGCAGTGTGGCGGCGAGCGGCGGTGCGGTGGCGAGCGGCGGTGCGGTGGCGAGCGGCGGTGCGGCGGCGAGCGGCGGTGCGGCGGGGAGCGGCGGTGCGGCGGCGAGCGGCAGTGCGGTGGCGAGCGGCAGTGCGGCGACGAGCGGCGGTGCGGCGGAGAGCGGTGCGGCGGCGAGCGGCGGCGCGGCGGCGAGCGGCGGTGCGGCGGAGAGCGGTGCGGCGGAGAGCAGTGTGGTGGCGAGCGGCGGTGCGGCGACGAGCGGCAGTGTGGCGGCGAGCGGCAGTGTGGCGGCGAGCGGCGGTGCGGCGGCGAGCGGCAGTGCGGCGGCGAGCGGCGGTACGGTGGCGAGCGGCAGTGCGGCGGCGAGCGGCGGTGCGGCGGCGAGCGGCGATGCGGCGGCGAGCGGCGGTGCGGCGGCGAGCGGCGGTGCGGCGGCGAGCGGCGGTGCGGTGGCGAGCGGCGGTGCGGCGGAGTACTGCGCGTTCGCCGCACACGACGGCAACAACCGAGGGCTCGGCTGGTTCGGCCCGACGGGAACCTGGCCCGCTCACCGAGGGCGGGGACTCGGGCAGGCGCTGCTGATGGCGTGCCTGGTCGACGTGGCGCGCGAGCATCCGCGTTGCGAGGTCGCGTGGATCGGCCCGCGCGCGTTCTACGACAAGGTCGCGGGCATCGTCGACGAGCGGCGGTTCGTCGTGCTCGCGCGCGAGCTGGACGGCTCGCGCACCAGGGGTACCAACAACCGCGGTGGTGTGGTTGGTCCAGCTGAGTGAGGCCGTGGGGACCGTTCGAGCGGCGGTCCGAAAGTACGACGGGCTGCCCCGTTGTGGGACAGCCCTCTGAGCGACGGCCCGCGCTCGACGGGTGACGCGTCGGACCTAGTAGGACCTTAGTAGGACCTTGGTAGGACCTAGTAGCCGAACAGCTTCTTCTTCGGCACCCAGGTGACGGGCGCGATCTTCGAGAGCTTCTTCAGATCGATCACCTTCTTGGGCCCCGACACCGAGACCAGCACGCGACGTGCGAGTGCGGTCTTGATCCACTTCTCGAGGTCGGGCTTCTTGACCGCGAGGGCGCGCTTGACGCGAGCGTCGCGCGGGTCGGCCTTCTCGCCCTGGTCTTCCCAGGCGTAGACCGTGTTGGCGATCGCGCGGGGACGGATCCGATCGACGCGATGGTTCTGCATGATGGTCTCGCGCGCGTTATCGAGGCGCTTGTCGTCGATCGGCTTGTGCATGGTATCGAGCACGGCATTGATCGAGTCGTGGATCTTGTCGGCCTGGGTTCCGACGTACGCACCGACGCTCGCGTCGTCGATCTTCTTGCCACCGGGCGAGTACCAGCCGGCCACGGTGTAGGCGAGGCCGCGAGCCTCGCGAACCTCCTGGTAGAGGACCGGGCCGATGTACTCGCTGAACAGCGTGCCGACGGCGCGGTCGTTGTTGTTGGCGGGGCGACGCGGCCAGCTCATCAGGATCTGCATCTGCTTGGTGTCCTGATCGGTCGCGAACACGTGGTTGGGCGCGCGGAACCGATCCGGGCGCGGGCGACGGGCCCGGATCGAGCCCTTGCCGAGCACGACCACGGACTCGGCGGTCTTCTCGTCGCGCGGTCCGAAGTAGGCGGTGCGGTGCTTCATGTCGAGGAAGCGCGCGAGCACGCGCTGGAGCTGAGCCGGCTTGACCCGCTGGAGCGCCTTGTCGGTGGGGACCATCAGGAACTCGCTGTTGTTGCCGACCCGCGCGTACTGCTGCAGCGCCGCCGAGATCACGTTCGGCGTCGACATCGCGTTCTCGCGGTTGGTCAGCGTGGTCTTGATGTACGACGCGAGCGTGTCGTTGCCGATGTTGGGCGACGCGAGCCACTCGCGCAGCAGCGCCATGCCCTGCTCGAGGTTGCGATCGATGCCGGAGATGCTGATCGACGACTGGTCGGCCGAGCACGACGCGTCGATCGACAGGCCGAGCTCGTGGAGGTGGCGCGCGACCTGCTGAGCGTCGCGCTTGCCAGCGCCGCTGACCTTGAGGATGTCGAGCGCGGCGCATGCCATGCGATCGTCGAACCGGCCGTAGTCGTAGTCGAACGACACCGAGAACAGCTTGTTGCGCGTGTTCTTGACCGCGACGAACTCGCCGGTCTTGATCTTGCCGCGGGCGTAGTCCTTCCCCTCGACGAGCGACACCGGCTCGATCGGCGACACCTTCATCGCCATCACTTCCTTGGCGAACGCGCTCTGACGCTTGGGATCGACCTCGACCGGGGTGATGTGCGGCTTCTCGATCTTCTCGGTCTTGGGCTTTCCGATCACCTTCTTGACCACCAGCATGTTGCCGTTCAGGTACTGCTTGGCGACGCGCATGATGTCGGCCTTGGTGATCTTCTTCATCCGGTCGATCTTGGAGATCGTGTCGGACCACTTCTCGCCGTCGATGAACGACTCCTGGAGCAGGCTCATCCGCCCGCGGTTGGACTCGAGGATCTGCTGCTGCTGGATCTCGTAGGTCAGGATCGCGGTCGCGACGTCCTGATCGGTGAAGTCACCGTTCTGCAGCTTCGCCACCAACCCGAGGAGGAGCTTCTGGAGCTGGTCGAGGCTCTGGCCCTTGAGTGCATCGGCGTACATCTCGTAGTAGCCGCCGTCGCGGAGGAACGTCGGGTTGCAGCCGGCATCGGCGACCTTCTGGGTGAGCAGCAGGTCGCGCGCGAGGATGCCACTCTGACCGTCGAGCAGGAGGAGGTCCATCAGCTCGAGCGGGAGGCGATCCGGGTGGGTCGCCGGCACGAGCAACCAACCGAGCACCACACCCTCCTGCGACGGCACCTTGACCTCGATGGTCTTGACGCCGCTGAGCGGAGTCTGCGTGCCGGGTTGCTCCGCCGGTCCGGGCTCGCGATGGAACCGACCGAACTCCTTCTCGAGCACCGGTAGCACCGACGTGTCGACGTCACCCGCGAGCAGGATCGCCATGTTCTGCGGGTTGTAGTAGCGGTGGAAGAAGTCGAGCATGTCCTGGTACGCGGGGCTCTTGAGGTGCTCGATCTCTCCGAGCACGCTGCTCCAGCCGTAGCCATGGTTGGGATACAGCGCCTTCATGAAGGCCTCGTTGACCCGGCGCGGCGGGCTATCCATCCCGCGGTTCTTCTCCTCGTAGACCGCCTCGAGCTCGGGCAAGAACAGCCGGAACACGGCGTCGCTGTAGCGCTGGGCTTCGACGTGCGCCCACTGCGCGATCCGGTTCTTCGGCACCTCGGACACGTAGACCGTGGCGTCGTTGTTGGTGAACGCGTTGAGGCCGGTGACGCCCATCCGCGAGTACAGCTGGTCGAGCTCGTTCGGCACCTCGTACTGCGCGGCCGCGAGGTTCTCCTTGTCGATCGCGGTGAGCACCTGGGCGCGATTCGATCCCGGCTTGCGAAGGTCGGCATACAGCGACGCGATCTTGTCGAGGTGCGGCTTCTCCTTCGCGTAGTCGAGCGTGCCGAGCTTGGTCGTGCCCTTGAACAGCATGTGCTCGAGGTAGTGCGCGAGTCCGGTCGAGCGCTGCGGATCCTCGGCGCCGCCGGCGCGCACCGCGATGTGTGCGACCACGGTCGGCTGCTGCGCGTCGGGGCTGATGTAGACCGTCATCCCGTTCGACAGCCGGTGGATCGTGGTCTTCGTGGGATCGTTGGGAAGCGGCGTCGCGAGCAGCGCCGGCTGATAGATCGCCTTGGCACCGCTATCCGCGGCATTGCCGGTTCCGTTGGTGGCGCCGTTGTCGTTGCCGGCGGTGCCGGTGCCGGTGGCACCACCGGTTCCACCACCGGGCGGCAGCGTGTCTTGCTTGCTACCACCACCACACGCCGTTCCGAGGATGATAGCGCCGACGAGCAACCCGAGCTTCGCGAGCTTTGTCATCCCCGGGCAGTACTACGGCCCGGGCCGGGGTGCAACGCGGGTCAGCGGCCGAGCCGCTCGTGGAGCCTCGCCGGCGCGGTCAGCGGCCGAGCCGCTTGTGGAGCAGATCCGCGGTCATGATCGGGTTGGCGCGACCCTGGGTGGCCTTCATCACCGCACCGACGAAGAACCCGAACAGGCTGTCCTTACCCGCGGCATATGCCTTCTCCTGCTTGGGATTCTCGCCGACCACGCGATCGACGATCTCCCACAGTGCGGGCTCGTCCGAGATTTGCTGGACGCCGCGACGCTCGACGATCGCGAGCGGAGCCTCGCCGGTCTCGTAGCTCTCGGCGAAGATCTCCTTGCCGATCTTGCCGCTGATCACGCCGGTCTCGACCAGGACGACGAGGGCCGACAACGTCGCGGGGGGCATCGGCGAATCGCCGATCGATTTGCTGTCGCTGTTGAGCGCACCGAGGAGCTCGGTGAGCATCCAGTTGGCGATCGTGCGTCCACCCTGTCCGCTGGGATGGGCGGTGCACGCGGCATCGAAATAGTCGGCCATCGCGCGTTCCGACACCATCGTGCGGGCGTCGTCGGGCGACAGACCGTGCTCGCGCTGGTAGCGCTCGAACCGTGCAACCGGAAGCTCGGGCATGCCGCTCAGGGTGGTGGACATGAGAGGGGCGTCGACGACGATCGGCGGCAGGTCCGGGTCGGGAAAGTAGCGGTAGTCGTTCGCCTCTTCCTTCGTGCGCATCGTCTGCGACTGACCGGCGTCCGCATCCCAGAGCCGCGTCTCCTGCTCGACCCGTCCGCCACCGTCGATGATCCGCAACTGGCGCGCGATCTCGTGCTCGACCGCGTTATGCACGAACCGAAACGAGTTGATGTTCTTGAGCTCGGTGCGCGTGCCGAGGCGGTCCTCGCCGCGCAGTCGCACGCTGACGTTGGCGTCGCAGCGAAGCTGGCCCTTCTCCATGTCGCCTTCGGAGATCTCGAGCCAGCGGACGAGTCGGTGCAGCGACCGCATGAACTCCGCGGCCTCCTCGGCGGAGCCGAGCTCCGGCGCGCTCACCACCTCGACGAGCGGGACACCTGCACGGTTGAGATCGACGTGCGACACCGAGCCGACGTGCGTGTTCTTGCCGGCATCTTCCTCGAGGTGGATCCGGGTCAGCCGCACGCGCTTGGCGGTGGTGCCGACGATCAGATCGAGGTGGCCGTGCTCGCACAGCGGCTCGTCGTACTGCGAGATCTGGTAGCCCTTCGGGAGGTCCGGATAGAAGTAGTGCTTGCGCGCGAACCGCGAGCGCGCGCGGATCTGCGACGACGTCGCGACCCCGAGCTTGAGCGCGAGCTCGAGCGCGGCCTTGTTGAACACCGGCAGCGTGCCCGGCATGCCCATCACCAGCGGATCGGTGAGCGTGTTGGGCTGTGCGCCGAACGAGCACGCGGACGGCGAGAACGCCTTGGTGCGGGTCGCGAGCTGCACGTGGACCTCGAGCCCGATCACGGGCTCCCAGTCCTGCAACAGGTCCTCCACCGAGCGGGTCACGCGGTGGCTCCTTCGGGATCGACCGGCGGATGGCGTTCGCCGAGTCCGACGGCGTCCTCGATCACCGCGGCGACCTTGACCAGCGTCGCCTCGTCGAGCGGCTTGCCCAGGAGCTGTGCCCCAATCGGGAGGCCATCCGCGGACAGACCGCACGGCACGCTGATCCCGGGAAGGCCGGCGAGGTTGCACGACAACGTGAAGATGTCGGCGAGGTACATGTCGAGAGGCGCCGCCTTGGCGCCGAACGCGAACGCCGTGGTCGGTGTCGTCGGCGTCAGCATCACGTCGCAGCTCTCGAACGCGGTCTCGAAGTCCTGCTTGATCAGCGTCCGGATCTGCTGCGCCTTCTTGTAGTAGGCGTCGTAGTACCCGCTCCGCAGCGCGTAGGTGCCGAGCATGATCCGCCGCTTGACCTCGGGGCCGAAGCCCTGACCGCGGGTCTTCGAGTACAGCTCGAGGAGATCTCGAGCGTTGGCGCGCATGCCGTAGCGCACGCCGTCGTAGCGCGCGAGGTTCGACGACGCCTCGGCCGGTGCGACGAGGTAGTAGGTCGCGAGGGCGAGCGACGTGTGAGGCAACGAGACCTCGACCAGCTCGGCACCGCGCTCGCGCAACGCCGTGCTCGTGCGCTCGAGCGCCGCTCGTACTTCCTTGTCGATCTCGCCCGCGAAGTACTCGCGTGGCATCCCGACGCGCAGCTTGATGATCGTGCCGCCGACGGACCCGGTGTAGTTGTCGACGGGCTTGTCGATCGACGTCGCGTCGTGCGGGTCGTGTCCGGCAATCGTCTGCAGGAGCAGCGCCGCGTCGCGCACGGTGCGCGCGAACGGACCGACCTGATCGAGCGACGACGCGAACGCGATCACGCCCCACCGCGAAACCCGACCGTAGGTCGGCTTGAGTCCGACCACACCGGAGAACGCCGCCGGCTGCCGGATCGATCCTCCGGTGTCGGTACCGAGGCTCCCCGCGCACAGGCCCGCGGCCACCGCGGCCGAGCTACCACCGGAGCTGCCACCGGGAACGCGCGTCGGATCCCACGGATTGACCGTCTTCTTGAAGGCCGAGCGTTCGGTCGACGAGCCCATCCCGAACTCGTCGAGGTTGGTCTTGCCGACGATCACCGCGTCGGCGGCGCGCAGCTTCGCGATCACCGTGCCGTCGTACGGCGGGACCCAGCCCTCGAGGATCTTCGAGCCGGCGGTGGTCACGAGGTTCTTGGTGACCAGGTTGTCCTTGATCGCGATCGGCACGCCGGCGAGGCGGCCCAGCGGCTGGTTGGCCTTGCGCCGGCGATCGATATCGCGCGCCGTGGCGAGGGCACCCTTGGCGTCGACCTGGAGATACGTGCCGAGCGTGCCGTCGAGTTGCTCGATGCGCGCGAGCATGGCCTCGGTCACGCGTTCGGCCGTGATCTCTCCAGTCGCGATCCGGCGTGCCGTGTCGGCGGCCGACCAGTAGGCCGTGGTCACTCGTTGCTCCCACCTGGCGGCGTCTTCCCGTCCGGAATGATCGCGGGCACGACGATCAGATCACCCGAGCGCTTGGGCGTTCCGCGGAGCGCGTCTTCGACGGGGAGCGACGGCTGTGGCTCGTCGGGCCGGAGCGTCATGTCCATCGCGACCGCGTGGGTGAGGGGCAACACCTTGGCCGTGTCGACCGCGGCGATCGTGCCGAAGTGTTCGAGGATCGCGCCGAGCTCCTGTTGCATCTGTTCGAGCTCGTCCGGCTCGAGGTGAAGCCGGGCGAGTTGCGCGATCTCCTCGACCTCCTGGCGGGTCAGCGTCGGCACGGTCGACCTCGCTCAGTCCGGAAGCGTGGGGAGTTGTTTCGGTTGCAGCTCGGGCTTGCCGCCGAGACGGCCCGCGAGCTCGGCACCGAGACGCAAGTAGTCGTCGGCGATCTTGCCCGCGCCCGCAGCGTCGCCGGACTCGAGTGCGGCGATCAGATCGCGGTGGTGCTTGCGAACCTGTTCCTGCGGGGCCGCGAGGTTCGCGAGCAGCGGCATGAACCCGCGCACGCCGTCGCGCACCGTGTTGATGAGCAGCAGCATGACCTGGTTCCCACTCAGCTGCGCGAGCGCGACATAGAAGTCGAAGTCGAGCTCGAACAGCTCGAGTGCGCCCGTCACCTGGTCCGCGCGGTCGGCGAGCGCCCGCAGCTTGGCCAGCGCATCCCCATCCCCCTTGTCGAGGCGCGAGGCGGCCAGCCGCGCCAGCTCGCGGCCGAAGATCCGGCGAAACTCGAGCAGGTCGCGGATCAGCTCGGGTTTGTCCCCGGCGAGCGGCAGCAGGTGCTGCACCAGCTCGATGCCGCCGGTCTCCATGAAGTTCTGAACCCGCGTCCCGTCGCCCTGCCGGATCCGCACCAACCCGAGGTGCTCCAGCTTCTTGAGGGCCTCGCGCAACGACGCCCGGTTGACCCGCAGGCGCTTGGAGAGCTCGCGCTCGGGCGGCAGCTTGGAGCCCGGAGGATATTTTCCCTCCAGGATCAACGACCGCAGCTGCTCGGCGATCTCCTCGGCAACGCGTTGCTTCTCGACCGGCTTGAGCATCCGCTGGTGGGCAGGTTAACCCAGGGGAGGCATTCGTAGAAGGCTTGAGGGTACAACTCGCGGCGTGATACCCACCCTGGGTGTCGACGGTGGCCGAGCCAGCGAGACATGCGGGTCCGCGTGTGCTCGTCATGGATGGCGAGCATCCGCACGACGTATTCGACGTGGTGGGAGCGATCGACACCGAGGACGAGGATTCGATCATCCGCGTGCGGTCGCCCTACCTGTTCGAGATCGGGGAGGAGCTGAAGCTCCAGATCGAACACGACGGGGCGATCTACGACGCCGTCGCGCAGGTCCGAGGACACGTCGGTCCCGGCGATGCTCAGATCACCGAGCTCGAGATCGTGTCGAAGACCGAGCGCGCCGGAAAAGGGAGCTGAACCGATGCTGGTACCCGAGCTGGACGACGTCACCTACGACCTCGAGGTCGACGGCGAGCAAGTCCGCCGGGTGATCCACCGCCGCGTGTTCGAACGGGGCGCGTGGGCGACCGTCGTGATGGTGTTCGAGGAACGCGCCTCCGACGGCAGCTGGAAGCCGCGCAAGCTGGCACTGATCCGGCTCCAGAAGGTGCGCGATGCCTGGAAGAAGCACGCGGCGATGACGTTGTCGGGGACCGACGCGATCGCGCTGGCCGACGCGGTCGGCAGCTGGCGGGACGACCTGCAGAGCGCGGGGTAGCTCGTTACCTGCGCCGGCCGAGGCGCTGTTCGATCACCCGGATCTCCGACGAGGCCTCGGCGTGGTGGGGAGATAGCTGGAGCACGTCGTTGAAGTATCGGAGCGCATCGCTATCGCGTCCGAGCATGCGTTCGACGCGCCCGAGCAAGAACCGGGGCGTCACGGAATTCGGGGCCCTTCCGATCGCGCGTTCGAGCGTGCCGCGCGTGGTCTTGGCGATCGCCAGCTTGTCCGGGGACGCGCAGAACTGGGCCCACGCCAGCAGCGAGTGATACTCGGCCTCGTCGGGGTTGAGCTCGACCGCCTTCCCGAACTCGGCGACGGCGGTCTGTAGCTGGTCGCGTCGCAGCGCCGCCTCGCCTCGGCGAAACGCCTCCTCGGCATCGAGGATCTTCGCGGCGAGCTGTTCGGCGCGCTCCTGTTCGGCGGCCACCGCGGCGGCGCCGCCCCGGCGCAACACGTCGGTGTACTCCTGGCGCAGCTTCGGATCCGAGAGCACCGAGAACGCCGTGTTGACCTCGGCGAAGAGCCGCTGCGCATCCTTGTGGTCGTCGGCGATGTTGAGTGCTGCCAGTCGATCGGGGTGGAGCTGGCGCGCGAGGGCGAAGTACGCCTTGCGGATCTCGGTCGCGGGCGCGTGGGGGGCGACGCCGAGGAGCGCGTAGTGGTCCGCGCGCTTCTTGATCAAGCCGAGGTGCCGCTTGATCAGCTCCTTGACCTGCTGCGCCTGCGCGGGGTCGGCATTGGCGTTGACGCGAGAACCGCGCGCCGGTCGCGGGTTGCGCTGGGTCGGTGCGTCGAACGTGTTGTTGCGCGGGCGCGGCGGCGACGGCGACGGCGACGCGACGGCCCGGCGCCCGCGTTCGGACGGCGCATGACCGTGGGGCCGTCGAGGACCGGCGGGCGGCGAATCGTCGGCCCATCGAGATTGCTCGGGGGGGGCGGTTGTTGCTCGGTCGTGGCCCGGGGGTGCTGGCGCGAGGGCTGGCCAGCCTGGGATGGCACGGGTTGCGGTGGTGCGGGTTCCGGCGCGGGGCGCGGGATGGGACGCGAGGGTTGCCGAACGGTCGCGGCCGCGATCGCATCGGACTCGACGGCACTGCACGACGCCAGCGCGTACAGCATCGCCCGCACGACGTGCGGATCGCCGGTCGCGCACAGATCGGGGACGCCGGCGCCGGCCTGCAACATCGCGAGTGCGGCGTCGTGCTCGCGGGTGAAGCCGTACTGTGCGAGGTCCTCGACGGCCTCGGGCAACAGCCGAAACCACGACCCGAACATCGCGAGCTCGGACTCGAGACGGGCGACGGACAAGACGCCACGCGCCCCCATGAAGATCACGGCACGGATGTCGAGCGCCGCGCCGGTGACGAGCGGAAGCGTGATGTTGTCGTCGACGACGAAGTTGCCGTGATCGACGGCGAACGTTCGCGCGGCACGTTGCGCGATCATGCGGCGGCGCAACCGCATCGCCTGGTCGGCGCCGAGCCGGGCGCGCTGGGCGAGCACCTCGATCTCGTCGCGTTGCGGGTTGGCGGCGAGGTGGCGGGCGATGTCGGCGACCTGGGACGAGCTCACGAGCCCCCCGGTCATCGCGATCCGGACCGCGGCATCGGTGGCGAGCGGGGAGGTCGCCCCGACCACGGCACCACCCCGAAACGCGATCTCGTACTGCTTCCGATCGCTACTGGCCAGGACGAGCTGTCCGGTCAAGCCGCGCAGGCCGAGTGCACCGAGCGTCATCCCCCACGGCCGGTCGGTGACGCTTCCCCGGGCGAGCTCGGTCACCGCTTACCCCCCAGAAACCGGCGAAACACGTACAGGAGGGCTCCCACCACCACGACACCCACGATGATGGCGACCACGGTCTCGTTGCCCTCGGCGTAGCCCCACATCGATGCTCAGAGGATCGGAAAACCCTTCAGCCCCCGCAACCGTGCCGAGCGACAATCGCGTCGGCCGGCTCGCTGGGATACACTCGGAACGCATGTCCACGTCGTTCCCGCTCGACGGGATGCGCGTTCGTTTCGCCGGTGCGACCAACATCGGACGCAAACGCGATCACAACGAGGATTCGATCTCGCTTCCCGAGAACGAGCGGCTCGCGATCGTCGCGGACGGCATGGGCGGCCACGCCTCGGGGGAAGTCGCCAGCCGGCTGGCGGTCGAGCTGATCAACGACCACTTCTTGGAGACCGGCAAGCAACAGACCCTGACGTGGCCGTACAAGGTCGACCGCGACCTCCGCACCCACGTCAACCGGATGGTCACCGGCATCATGCTGGCCAACCTCGAGATCTGGGAGCGGTCGCAGCGCGAGTCCCGGTTCAAGGGTATGGGGACCACCTGCGTCGCGATGTACCTGCTCGACGACGCGCTGATCATCGGGCACGTCGGCGATAGCCGGTGCTACCGCGCGCGCGGGACCGAGTTCACGCAGCTGACCGAGGACCACTCGCTGATCAACGACTACATCCGCATGAAGCGGGTGACGCCCGAGGAAGCGGAGAACTGGCCGCACAAGAACGTGATCGTGCGCGCGCTCGGCATGAAGGAGAGCGTGCAGGTCGACATCCTCACCGAGAAACCGCACCTCGGCGATACCTACCTGTTGTGCTCGGACGGGCTGACCGGCATGGTCAAGGATGATCAGGTCCAGCACATCCTGATGACGGAGCGCGATCTCGACCGCGCCGTCGATCGGTTGATCACCGCGGCGAACGAGGAAGGCGGCGTCGACAACATCTCCGTCGTGCTGGCGCGTATCGAGGGACCATGACCGCCGGAGGGCGAGCGTGTCGGGTGCTGGTGGCGGCACTGACGTTGGCCGCGTGCAGCAAGTCCGAGCCGGAGCCACCGGCCGCGCCGGCACCCTTGATCCCGGCGCCCGAGCTGAAGCGTGGCACCGACGCGTGCAAGGACTACGTGGCCAAGGTGTGCGCGTGCGCCGAGCACGTGGACAAGCTCGGCCCCGACTGCGCGGCTGCGAAGGCGATCCCCGACGCGCTCGACATGTCGCGGCAACTCGCCAACAACCCGAAGGCCGATCGCGAGGATGCGGTGCAGGCCGCGGGCAACGTGCGCCTCGTGATCCGGCGCTGCATCGAGCACACGGCGGAGCTCGCGACCAAGGGGTGTCCGTGAGGCGCGCGGCTCGAGACGGCGCGGTCGCGGTCGCGGTTTCGATCGCGGCGGTTTCGATCGCGGCGGTTGCGAGCGTGGCGGGGTGCTCGCATCGCGACGAGGGCCCGCTCGACTGCAGCGTCGTGTCGACCGGCGTGAAGCAGTACTGGGCGGATCGCGCGAAGCAGACCGACGATCCGGACGAGCTCGCCGCGATCGCCGACACCTCGCGGCTGGCGTCGGAGAAGTTCGAGCAGCACTGCGTCGCCGATCACTGGAACCAGGACATGATCGCGTGTGCGCGGGCGGTGTTCCGGATCGACGACTCGGGGTGCCTGAAGTACCTGAGCACCCTGCAGAAGGCGCGGTGGAAGGCGGGCAATGCGACCGAGATCCCGGGCGGGATCGGCATCGGACCCTGAGGATCCGGGTCGAGCCCCGAGGATCGTCGCCGGGAGCGATCGGCCAAGCGGCTGATCTCGTTCGTGATCGTCGGGGCCACCGTAGAACGCTTGACGCGCCGCAAACGATCAGTAAAGTGCGCGGTTCCTAACGCGTTTTCGTGGAGACCAAGTCATGTACGCCGTGATCCAGACGGGTGGAAAGCAGTATCGAGTCGAGCCCGGACAGACCGTCGTGGTCGAGAAGCTGCCGGGCGACAAAGGTGCACCGGTGACCTTCGATCAGGTGCTGCTCGTGTCGTCGGGTGATGGCGCCACCGTCAACATCGGGAAGCCGACCGTTGCCGGAGCCAAGGTCACCGGCGAGATCGTCGAGCAGGGCCGCGGCGACAAGCTGGTGGTGTTCAAGTTCCGCCGCCGCAAGAACTACGTCCGTCGCAACGGACATCGTCAGGACTACACCGCGGTGAAGATCGCGGCGATTAGCTAAGAGGTCACGGCGTCATGGCACACAAAAAAGGACAAGGCTCCACTCGCAACGGCCGCGATTCGCTGCCGAAGATGCGCGGCGTGAAGCGGTTTGCCGGCGAGCAAGTCACCGCGGGATCGATCCTGGTGCGTCAGTGCGGTACCAAGTTCCACGCCGGCGAGAACGTCGGCATCGGTCGCGACTGGACGCTGTTCTCGAAGATCGACGGCGTCGTCAAGTTCGAGCGCGAGGGCCGGACGCGTACCCGCGTCGCCGTGTACCCGGCGGCTGCAGCTCCGGGTTCCGCGTCCGCCGCGGCCTGAGCTCGTAGCGTCGTTCCGGTTGGCCCGGTTGGCATCCGTCTCACGGTTCGCCGATCACATCGCGTGAACGCGCGCGCCGAGTTGCTCGAGCAGCGCCGCGTCGTGCGAGGCCAGGATCGTCGCGCCACCGCGCGCGGCGTGCTCCTGTAAGAGCCCGACGATCGCGTCGAGACGCCGGGCGTCGAGGCCGTTATCGGGCTCGTCGAGCACGAGCAGCGGCGGGTCGCCGACCAGCGCACCGCCGAGGCATGCGCGCCGCCGCTGGCCGAGCGACATCCGCTCGAGCGCGACGTCGCGAAGCTCGTCGAGGCCGAGTGCGTCGCGGAGCGCCTGCGATGGCGGACTGGCTCCGCGGGTCGCCGCGCAGAGCGACCACAGCTCGGTGCCGAGCAGGAACCCCGGCGGATCGGCGGCCTCGGGCACGTAGCCGAGGAGACGGCGGGCGCGCTTGCGCTCGCGGCGCGAGCCCCACACCGACGACGCGACCCCTCGCGCGTCGGCGATCGTGATCCGGCCATCGTGCGGCGGCAGCACGCCGGCGATGCTCGAGAGCAGCGTGGTCTTGCCGCAGCCGTTCTTGCCGACGACTCCGACGATCTCGCCGGCGACGACCTCGAGGGCGAAGCCGTCGATCACGGGCTTGCCGCCGCGCCGGACCGACAGGCGCTCGATCGCGAGCCGAGGTCTGGCGTCCGAGCGCGCGGGCGGAGCGGCGGGCGGAGCGTCGGGCGGATCGGGCACGGGCACGGGCTCGCTCACGTCTCCCCCTTTACCGTCGCGAGGGCGAGAACGCACGCGGCGAACAGCGCGGCGACACCGAGCTCGCCGAACAGTCCCAGGGAGAGCACCGCGCCGGCGGCGACCACGGTGGATCCGGCCACGGTGCGCATCGCGATCGCGGGTGACTCCTCGGAGGCGAGCAGCACGCGCGCGCACCCCAGCGACGACGCGATCGCGACGCCCGCGGACGTGGCGCCGAGCCAGGCCGTCGTCGAGAGGTCGAGCTCGCCGACGAGGATCGCGGCCACGAACGCGACCGCGGTGGCCCCGAGCTGGACCGCGGCGACGGCGTAGACCATCGCTCCGACCCGGGTGCCTCGGGTGGTACCGAGGGAGTGCGCGAGCCACGCGGTCTGGCGATGGGTCGTGAGGATCACCATGAGGACGCCGACCTCGGCGGGCACCAGCACCGCGGCGATCACCGAGGCGCCGATCGTGGCGGCCGCGGCGTCGGCGAGCTGGTTGTTGCGGATGAACAGGCCGCCCGCGACGCCGGCGAGGATCGCCAGCCCGGTGCCGCGGATCAGCGCGTCGCCGGCGCGCCGCCGCAGGCCGCGCAGGTGGATGCCACGAAGCGCGGTGCCGTCGGACGCCCACCCCGGCCACTTGGCGCGCATCACCGGCGGCCGCCAGCTCCCGAGCGCGACGATCACGAGCGTCACGCCGACCACGATCGCCAGACCGCGCTCGGCCTCGCCGATCACCCACAGCAGGAGCCACGGCAACTGCAGCACGATCAGCGCGGCTCCGGCGAGCAGGCGCGGCGCGATCGTGGGGCCGGGTAGCGAGCGCAGGTAACGCGCACCGTCGGCGCGGATCAGGATCCGCGCCGTGGGCACGAACACCAGCAGCCAGGTCAGCCCGAGGGTGATCGCGACGCTGGCGTGGTGAAGGGCGAGCTCGGTGAGGTCGCTCGGGTGCATCGCCGACGGACCGAAGATCACGCCACCGACGATCGCGGCACCGACCCACACCGCCGCCGCGCGACGCCACGCCGGCACGATCACGGCGCGGGTCCAGACATCGAGCCAGCGGACGCGCGCGGTGGCGCCTGACATCGACACGGACATCGTCGACGACAACGTTACGCCACTGGAGCTGGGGTCGGTTGTCGGCGGCCGGATGAAGTGAAATCGGTTCTCTGGCGAGTCGAGTGGCCGGTGGAGCCAGCGCACCCGAACACGGTCGTGTGCACACCGAGCGGCAACCAACCGGCAACCAACCGGCAACCAACCGGACGGTGACGGGACTTCTGTCCGCACATCCGCGCGATCGAGATGGCCGAGGACTTGCTCGTGGGCTCGGTCACCCATGACGTCGTTGTTATCCCGCACCACAGTTCTGGCGTGCAGCGTCGCGGCGCTCGCCGCGTGCACCACCGATCTCGCGGAGCCGCAGGGCGGGAAGATCGACGCGTACATCGACTCGCTGCCGTATCTCCCCGTCGAGCCCGAGCAGGTCATGCAGGGCGATCGCTCCGACCCGGCGCGCGAGGGCGACTACGAGTGCACCAGCCAGAACCTGCAGGAGACCCGGCAGTACGACCGCATCGTCGCGTACGCCGCCAACTCCGACTCGCTCTACCCCGGCGCGATCGTCAGCGCCGACTCGGTGCTGAGTGGCCTGTTCACGCAGGTCGTGCTCCCGCGCGCGCCGGCCACGATCTCGGTCAGCCTCGAGAACCTGGGCGGTGGCAAGTCGGCCACGATCGAGAACCCGTCGCTGTCGACGTATCGGGACGCGCTGTCCGGCATCCTCGACGCGGAGATCACCGGGTCGACGCCGGCCAACCTGTACTCCGAGATCGAGGAGGTCCACTCCGAGAAGCAGCTCGACATGGCGCTCGGCGTCCAGGCGAGCTGGGGCCTCGGGCTCGCCAGCCTCAAGGCCAGCTTCGACTGGAACAGCCAGCAGGTGCGGTCGCGCTACGTCGTCCGCTACACGCAGGCGTACTACACCGTCGATCTCGACGCGCCGCAGTCACCGAGCGCGCTGCTCGCGCCGACCGTCACGCTCGACGACGTCGAGGCCAAGATGGACGAGGAGCGTCCGCCGGTCTACGTGTCGAGCGTGACCTACGGGCGGATGGTGGTGTTCACGTTCGAATCGGCGTACTCGGCCGAGGAGATGGGCGCCGCGCTCGACTTCGCGTACCAGGGCGGGGTCGATGTCTCGGGTGACGTGTCGGTGACCTACAAGGACATCATCTCGCGCAGCAAGATCACCGCGTTCATCCTCGGCGGCGATGCCGGCACCGCGGTGCAGACGATCGACAGCTACGAAGCGCTGATCTCGTTCATCAAGCAGGGCGGCAACTACACCCGCGAATCCCCGGGAGCGCCGATCGCCTACAAGCTGTCCTACCTCAAGGACAACTCGCCGGCACGGATGTCGTTCACGACCGACTACGACGTCGAGGACTGCGTGCGCGTGTCGCAGAAGGTTCGCGTGGCGCTGACCAGCATCGCCGTCGACAACGCGGGTGGCGATGCCGGCGACGACCTCGAGATCTACGGCAAGCTGTGGGCCGAGGGCGTGAGCGCCGGGATGCTGTTCGACAAGAACAGCGGCAACTATGTCCAGATCCACCAGGGCGAGCAGTTCGGCTCGGGGACCCCGCTCGCCGAGGCCGTGATCGAGGTCGAGCCCAAGGCCGGTGCGATCCTGCGGCTGCGCGGCCAGCTCACCGACAAGGACACGCTGTTCGACGACAGCCTCGGCGACGAGACCGTCGACAACCCGTTCGAGACCGGGTGGCGCAAGGACGTCACCGTGACCTTCACCGGTAGCGGGGCGCGCGTTCGCGCCAACTTCTCGCTGACGCCGATCTGACCAATCGCCGGGGACGGTGTAAACACACACGTCCCCCATGAAGTTCATCGACGAGGCAGTCATCCACATCAAGGCCGGTGACGGCGGCAGCGGAGCCGTCGCGTTCCGGCGCGAGGATGGGGTGCCCCGCGGTGGCCCGTCGGGGGGTGACGGTGGCAACGGCGGGAACGTCGTGGTGGTCGCCGACTCGCACCTCGCGTCGCTGCTCGACTTCAAGTACAAGCGCCACTACGCGGCGCCGCGCGGCGAGGACGGCCGCAACAAGGACCAGTACGGCGCGTCGGGCGATGACCTGACGATCAAGGTCCCGGTCGGGACGATGATCTACCCGGCGGGCGAGGATGCCGACCCCGAGGCACCGCCGCTGGCCGACCTCGCCGAGGACGGGTCGACCTTCGTGATCGCCCAGGGCGGGCACGGCGGCCGCGGCAACATCCACTTCGCCACGCCGTGGAACCAGGCCCCGCGCACGGCCGAGCCCGGGACGCCGGGCGAGGCCCGCACGGTCCGGCTCGAGCTCAAGCTGCTCGCCGATGTCGGGCTGCTCGGGTTCCCCAACGCGGGCAAGTCGACGTTCATCGCGCGGGTCAGCCGCGCCCGTCCCAAGATCGCCGACTACCCGTTCACCACGCTGGTCCCCAACCTGGGGGTGGTGCGCCTGTCGGACGACCGCACGTTCGTGATCGCCGACATCCCCGGTCTGATCGAGGGGGCGGCCGACGGGGCCGGGCTCGGGCACCAGTTCCTGCGCCACGTCGAGCGGTGCCGCGTCCTGCTGCACATCGTCGAGGCGACGTTCACCACCGGGCCCGACCGCAGCCCGGTCTCGGACTACCAGGTGATCAACGCGGAGCTCGCCAACTACGCCCCCACGCTGGCCGACAAGCCCCAGATCGTGGTCCTCAACAAGACCGACGCCACGGAGGCGGAGACCGTCGAGGAATGTCGCCGGGCATTTGCCGATCTGGGGGTGGAGCTTCACACCATGTCGGCCGCCACGGGGCAGGGGACCGCCGAGGTGCTCGAGGCACTTTGGACCCACGCCAAGCGCTAGAGGGTTTGCGCAAGAACCGCCCATGTGACGGGCGTCGTCCTGGTGTGGTGATGACCCGGGCGTTGACTTGAGGATCACCGGGCCGGGTGTTACAACCAGGCCATTCCTAACGGAAAAACTGCGTCGCACGGGATACGCGACGCCAGGAGAAGGGGCTGACGGAATGCGACCTATCTCGACTGTCGTGGTCATGTCTTCGCTGATCGCTTCGGCTGCACTCGCGCAGCCCAAGGACCAGCCCAAGGATCAGCCCAAGGACGCAGCGGGCGACACCGCTGGATCCGACACCGCCGGTTCCGACGCACCCACGACGCCGGCGCCGAGCCCCTCCGAGGTCGCGCCCGCCGACATGCCGACCGCGGTGCGCATGCGCCGCCTCGAACAGAAGACGCAAGCACTCAAGGAACGCGCGTGGCAGCTCAAGGCGCGCGTGCAGATGCTCAAGGAGCAGGTGCTCGGTGGTGGCGTCGGCGCGCAGGCGCTGATCTCCGCACTCCAACCAGATGGGCAGCTCGTTCCGGCTGATCAAGCTCGTCTACACGCTCGACGGGACGCAGGTGTTCGTCCGCACCGACGAGTCGGCCGAGAACCTCTACAAGACGAAGAGCTTCGACATCTTCGCCGGCCCGATCGCACCCGGAAACCACCAGCTGTCGATCGCCGCGACCTACCGCGGTCACGGCTACGGCGTGTTCGAGTACCTGTCGAAGTACACGTTCAACGCGCGCGGTGGCCAGGCGTTCACCGCCGGCGAGGGCAAGATTGCCCGCATCGAGTGCAAGGGCTACGAGAAGGGTGGCGCGACGACGCCGCTCGAGAAGCGTGCCGCGGTCGAGTGCAAGGTCACGCAGGCCTCGCCCGAGAAGCCGACCGAGACCAAGTCCGCGGCGCCCGTGGCCTCGCCGACACCCTCCGCCACACCGGCACCGGGCGCGTCCACCACGCCGGGGAAGTGACCCATGCGATTGCCCAACCTGGGGGCGGCGCTACTCGCCGTGTTGCTCTATGCGCCGTCGGTGGCCCGTGCCGACGACGCCGGCAAGCTCGAATCGTACGAGAAAGAGGTCCAGCAGATCGGGGCGAACCTGCCGAAGCCCGGCAAGATCACCACGTCGGGTGGTCGCCGCCTCGTCGACGCGCAGACGTCGTACGCACTCGGTGACTACGACGCCGCGGCGCTGGTGCTGTTCGATCTCGCGGCCAGGCCGGGACCGGATCAGGAGACCGCGAACTTCTACCTCGGAGAGTCGCTCTACCAGAAGGGCGATCGCGGGGCGGCTCGGCACTACTACGAGCACGTCACCCAGAACCCGCAGAGCCGCTACTACCAGCAGTCGCTGATCCGGCTCGTCGAGATCGCGATCTCGCAGCAGGACACCACCGACATCCAGCCCACGCTCGACGCGCTCGAGCGACTGGCGCCGGGTGCGCGTCGGCCCGACGTGCCGTACGTGCTCGGCAAGTACGCCTTCTTCCAGGGCAAGTACGACGAGGCGCTCGCGTACCTGCAGGACGTGCCGAAGGAGTCGTCGATGGGGATGCAGGCCACGTACTACTCCGCGACGGTCAACGTCGCGAAGAAGGACCTGGTCAGCGCGACGCAGATCTTCACGCGCCTCACCAACGAGCGGCCCAAGACGCCGAACGATCGCCGCGTCATCGAGCTCTCGCACATGGCGCTCGGCCGCCTGTACTACGAGCGCGATCTGCCGTCGAAGTCGATCGATTCGTATCTCGAGATCGACCGCCACAGCGACCTGTTCCCCGACGCGCTCTACGAGGTCGCGTGGGTCTACGTGAAGGGCAAGCAGTTCGACAAGGCGCTGCGCGCGCTCGAGCTGCTCTCGCTCTCGGAGCCCAACTCGACGAAGACGGCGACGGTGCGGATCCTCGAGGGCAACCTGCGGATCCGCAAGGCGCAGATGATCCGCGACGCCAAGATCACCAACACGCTCGACGCGAGCAATCGCGATAGCGATCCGAACAAGCAGTACGACAAGGCCGAGGCGGTGTTCACCGAGACCCACGACCTCTACCTGCCGTCGTACCGGGCGCTCGCCGAGATGGTCGACAACCCGGATCCGGGGCAGTTCCTCCAGCAGCTCGCCGGTCGCACGCCGCGCGTGTTCTCGTCGACGCCCCCGGTCCCCGAGGCCGCGGCGCAGTACCTCCGCAACGAGCCCGAGGTCCAGCGTGTGGTCGCCGTGCAGACCGATCTCAACGAGGTCGAGACCATCATCGCGAACGCCGAGCAGGTGATCTCGCGGCTCGAGGCCGTGCTCGCCGTCGGCGACAAGACCGCGCTGTATCCGGCGCTGCAGTCGCGTCGCGATCGGCTCGGAGCGATCCAGGACGATCTCATCAAGATCCGGATCGGGCTCCACGACCAGCTCGCCACCGGAGCCAACGGCGCGTCGGGCAACCGGCGCACGCTGGCGTCGGCGTACGCCGCGCTCGGCAGTGTCGAGAAGCTGGCCTCCGACAAGGCGGCCGGCGTACGCGCGGGCTACGACAAGATCGACGAGTCGGCGTCGGAGGTCACGCAGATCCTCGACTCGACGCAGGCGATCGCGGTCGCGCTTCGCAACTACACGAGTGCGAAGCAGCCCAGCGGCGAGCCGATGCCGGACGACCAGAAGACGACGATGCTGACCGACCTCGACTCCGCGGCCACCGAAGCCGCGGCGATCGATCGCGAGCTGCAGGATGTCCAGAAGGAGATCCAGCTCGGGCGCGACCTCGCCCGCGTCGGCGATCCCGACGTCGCGCAGGCGCGCGAGACGCGCAAGCAGCTGATCGCGGCGCTCGACGCCGAGTACCACGCGATCGGCAGTGGCGGCGGTGCCACGGCCCAGCTCGCGGAGCGCGCGATGCGGCTGTCCGCTTCGATCGCGAACCTCGAGGCGGAGATCGACCGTCGCGTCGAGGACGGCATGAACCAGGTCCGCCAGCAGATCGTGACCGAGAAGGCCGAGATCGCGTCGATGAAGACCGAGCTCGATGCCAATAACGACGAGGCCCGCAGCCTCGGTGGCACCGTGCTCGCGTCGTCGTTCAAGTCGGTCAAGGATCGGTTCTACGAGATCGTGGTCCGCACCGACGTCGGCAACATCGACGTCGCGTGGTCGCGCAAGGAAGACAACGACGACGATCTCAAGCGGCTCAACCTGGCGCGCGCGCGCGATCTCAAGCAGCTCAAGGACGAGTTCCGCGAGGTGCTCGAGAATCCGACGCCGACGTCGCACGGTCGCCCGCTGCTCGAGCCGCCGTCGCCGACTCCGGCGCCCGCGGCACCGCCGACCACCAGCCCCGACAAGGCCGCGCCCGGTACCGACACGCGCGTCAAGCCGGGCGGCGAGGGCACCAAGCAACCGCCGAAACCGGTCGTCAAGCCCGACGCGAAGAAGGCGGGAGGCAAGTGATGATGCGGGGACGGCACCTGACCAGGACCCTCGCGAGCTTCACCGCGCTGGCGCTCGTCGCCGGTAGCGTGGCGGCGCAGCCCGGGGGATCGGGATCCGTGCCGGTGCAAGATTCCGCCGAGCGGTCCCGGCCTCGGCAACCAGCCGGCACCGCCCGCCGGTCCGAACGCGCGGCCCACCGTCGACGTCACGCCGCTCACGCTCACCGACAAGGAGCGCGAGGTGCTCGGCGACGTCGAGGCCGAGAACGATCGATTCGTCGCGGCGGCCAAGCGGCAGGACGCGCGGATGCGCGAGATCGCGCAGCGCGAGTACGACGGCCGCGTCAAGACGCTCGACAAGCGCTACGCCGACGACATCGCGAAGGCCCAGGCGCAGCGCGGCAAGCTTCACGAGGACACGATCGCGAAGCTCGAGAAGTTCATCGCCGAGCATCCGCACCACCTCGACTACACGCCCGACGCGCGGTTTCGGCTCGCCGATCTCTACCTCGATCGCGCCGACGACGAGGTCGAGGCCAAGCTGACCGAGCTCGAGAAGAACCCGCCACCGCCGGACCAGCCGGCGCCGCCGTCGCCGGTCGCCGACTACACCCCGGCGCTCCAGCAGTGGGAGACCATCCTCAAGGAGTTCCCGCACTACCGGCAGACCGCGTCGACGCTGTACCTGCGCGCGTACTACGGCAAGACGCAGGACGAGCGGCGGTCGCTCCAGATCTTCCTCGCGCTCGCGTGTGCCAACAAGTACAAGTGGGACGGCGAGCCGCCTCCGATCCCGTCGCGCGCCGAGGCGCTCAAGCGGGTCGAGGCCAAGACGCTGCGCGATCCGTACGCCGATTGCGAGGCGTACCCCGGCGCCGATACCGAGCTCGTGCGCCACGCGTGGGTGCGCGGCATCGCCGACTATCACTTCACGGTTCCCGGCGAGATCGACGACGCGATCGCCGCGTACCTCAAGGTCGCGGACCACGGCAAGGACAGCAAGCTGTACGCCGAGTCGCTCTACAAGCTGGCGTGGAGCTACTACAAGCGCGACCGGTTGCCGGATTCGATCCGTCGGTTCGACGAGAGCGTCAAGCTGTACGACTCGATCGTCGCGTCGGGCGGCACGCCCGCGCTCGAGCTGCGCGACGAGTCGATCCAGTACATCGCGGTCGCGTTCACCGATCCGTGGGAAGGCGAGGTCGATACCGATCCGGTCAAGGCGTTCGAGCGCGCGCGCGACTACTACAAGGGCCGCGAGAACGAGCCGCACGTCCGCGACGTGTGGGTCGCGCTCGGCAAGGCGTTCTCCGACCTCCAGGCGTGGGATCAATCGATCGCGTCGTATCGGATCGCGATCGGCCCGCCGTGGGAGCTCAACCCGAAGAACCCGCTGGTGCACCAGGAGATCGTCAACGTCTACGAGCTCAAGGGTGACAAGAACGCCGCCGACAACGAGGCGGCCGAGCTCGCGATCCGCTACCAGTGCCCGAACAGCGCGTGGTGTCAGGCCAACGAGAAGGATCGCGAGGCGATGGAGAACCAGCGCCGGCTCGCCGAGCGCGCTCTCTACGCCGCCGCCCGCAACACGCACGCCGCGGCGACGCGGATGCGCAAGGACTACGAGGCGTCCAAGAGCAACGATCCGGCGGAGAAGCAGGCCTACCTCGAGATGTACGCCAAGGCGGTCAAGCTGTACCGCGCGTTCATCGCGACCTATCCCGACTCCGACTACGTCTACGAGTTCACCTACAACGAGGCCGAGGCGCTGTACTGGAGCGAGCACTACCCCGAGGCGATCGTCGCGTACACGTGGATTCGCGATCACCGCGATGTCAGCACGCGGTTCTACATCGATGCCGCGCGCAGCATCGTGCAGTCGTACGAGGCCGAGGCCGCGCGCCAGGTCGCCGAGGGCAAGCTCGCCGAGCTCAAGGTCCCGACCGTCGCCGAGCTCAAGGCGAAACCGCAGCCGTGGAACCCGCAGCCGATCCCGGACATCTACCTCAAGCTCCAGGCCGAGTACGACAACTACCAGAACGTCGTCAACGACCCGGCGGCCGCGCCGCAGCAGGGCACCAACGCCGCGTTGATCTCGCTCGCGTACTTCCACGTCGACGACGCGATCGCGCGGTTCACCAAGGTGATCGACAAGTTCTGCAACCAGCCGCAGGCCGCCAAGGCCAAGGACGGCATCCTCGCGATCTACGAGGCAGAGGGCAACTTCGACGCGATCGAGGCGACCAACAACAAGTTCATCGCCTCGAAGTGCGGCGATCAGAAGACGATCGACGCCGCGATCGCGCAGAACCGCTCGCTCAACTTCTCGCGCGCGAACGCGCTGTTCGGCGAGAAGAAGTACGCCGAGGCGGCCCTCGCGTTCTACAAGTTCTACAAGACCGCGCCGCCCGACGACGAGGAGCTGCCGGTCGCGCTGTACAACGCGGCGATCAGCTACAAGCTCGCCAACAAGCCGAAGACGGCGATCGCGCTGTTCAAGGAGTTCGCCGACAACAAGGCCAAGAACTTCCGCACCAGCCCGTACTACCTCGACGCGATCCGGCTACAGGCGGCGAGCTACCAGGCCGCGTTCGACTACAACAACGCGGTCAACACGTACCTCGACCTCTACAACGTCGCGCGCCGCGCGAAGCGGCAAGGCATCAAGCCGCCACCGCCGATCGGCAACGAGCCGGCGCGCACGCTCGACGACATCTCGCGCGACGCGCTGTACAACGCCGCGTTCGCCTCGGAGCTCAACCGCGACTTCACCAAGGCGATCGACCTGTACACGAAGTACCAGCGGGTCGAGAAGAACCGCCGCAAGCTCGACCGCGCGCTGTGGTCGGTCGCGAACATCTACCGGCAGTCGGGCAACGTGGTCGCGATGGCCGACACCTACCAGCGGTGGCGGGCGCGGTACGGTCGCGACACGGGCACCGAGAACGGCAAGCCCTACGACAACGCCAACGACTACGTGAGGACGTTCTACGACGAGTCGCAGCTGCGCCTGAAGAAGAAGCAGGTCAGCCTCGCGAAGCGGTCCGGTCAGGCGACGATCGACGCGTGGAAGAAGATCGGATCTCCCAAGGACACGCCCGCCGCGCGAATGGCGGGCGAGTGGGAGCTGTCGTTCGCGGAGGACTTCTACGCGAAGCGCTGGGAGCCGTACGAGATCAAGAAGGCGGCGCGCACGCTCAAGCAGCAGGACGCGATCGGGAAGGCGATCGCGAAGCTGCGCGACCAGACCTACGACAAGTACGTCGCGCTCCTGAAGTACGGCGTCGCCGACTACACGATGGCCGCCTACGTGCGCGGCGGTGACATCCAGTACGGCTACGGCGCGAAGCTCGCCGACGCACCGCTCCCCGTGCCGGTTCAGAAGAACCCGGATCTGGTCGCGGCCTTCCAGTCCAAGCTCGACGCCAACGTCCAGAAGTACCGCGACAAGGCGAAGTCGGAGTGGATCAAGGTGATCGATGCTGCCAAGCAGGGCGGCATCTCCAACAAGTGGAGCCGGCTCGCGATGGAGAACCTCGGGCGCGAGTTCCCGAACGAGTTCCATCCGCTAAGCCAGGAGATCGTCGAAGGAACGGAGGCCCCGTGAAAAACGTGACGAAAATAGATCGGGGCCCGATCCGGCGCGTCTCATCTCTAATGCCCGAAATCAGGTCATGGCTCCCGGCGACGATCCTGTCGCTCGCCGTGGCGTGCGGTGGCGGCACCAAGAAGGCCGGCACCACGCCGACCGCCGGTGGCGGCTCCGGGACGACGAGCGGGCAGTCGATGACCGACGACGGCGGTGCCACGGGTGGAACCGGTGGTCCGATGGGTGGCGGCCCGGCGGGCGGCGGTCCGGCGGGGGGCGGGGATGTCACCGGTGGAGGAACCGACGCCGGGTTCACGCCGCCGAACTACGACCCCGATCCGGCGACGGTGAAGACGCAGGTCGATCAGCAGATCGCGGCGGCCAAGGCCGCGCTGTCGCAACCGACGCCGGATGCCGACGGTGCGCTGCGTGCGGCGAAGGCGGCCCTCGCGCTCGATGCGTCCAACGTCGAGGCTGCCGCGTACATCGCGTTCGCCTACTACCACAAGCACCTGTACGACACCGCCGAGCTCGTGCTCGACGATCTGATGGCCGACAAGGGCGTGCGCGGCGACCGCGCGCGCAAGTCGGCGACCGTGTCGTACGTCTACGGGCTGATCTACGACAAGACCAAGCGTCCCCAGCGTGCCGAGTTCGCGTTCAAGCACGCCGTCGAGCTCGATCCCAACCACGTCAGCGCGTTGATCGACCTCGGCGTCTACCAGCTCAAGAACAGCCAGTACTCGGCGGCGCAGACCACGTTCGAGAGGGTCACCAAGCAGTTCCATCGCAACGACGCGATCACGCTGACCGTCGCTCGCCTCGGCGTACCGCGGGCGGGCGGCGGACTACCCGAGCTCGGCGCCGGAACGCAACCAGTTCGTGCGCAGTGCCGAGGCCACGTACAAGCGTGCGCTGGCGGTCAACTCGAACTACGGACCGGCCTACTACAACCTCGGCCTGCTCTACCTCGACACCGAGCCCTATCCCGGCGTGTCGGACAACCTCGTACGACTCCAGACGGCGAAGAACTACTTCGACAAGTACAAGAACATGCCGGGAGTCGACATGAAGCTGTACGAGGGCCGGGAAAAAGAAGTCAACAAGCTGATCAAGCGTGCCAAGCGGAAGCGGAAGAACCGTTAGCCGCCCGACGCGTCATACTACTTATCGCCACGGAGTCACCATGCGCACCTCGATGATCAAGCTGCTCGCCATCGCGACGTTCGTGTTCGCGATGTGCCTGTCGGTCCGCGCCCGTGCGGAGGGTTGCCCCGACGACAGCGACGCCGAGAAGAAGCAGGGCAAGTTCCACATCGAGTACATCAACGGCAAGCCGGTCACCGTGATCGACACCGTGGTGAGCGTGTGCGGCAAGGTGCCGCGCCCGAGCGTGGTCTACGTGCTCACGGTGAAGAACATCGATTACGAGTGGGAGAATCTGAAGCAGGACTTCATGCCGCTGATTCTCGCCACCGTGAAGAAGGCGCCGTTCTGATGGCGGGACCGCAGCAGAAGCGACCTCCCGCGCGCGGTGGAGGCACCAGCGCGAGTGCACCCCGCAAGCGCATCCTGCGCATCGGCATCCTGCTCGGCGGCAAGATCGTCGAGGAGCGGCTGATCCGCGAGCGCGTGCCGGTGTCGGTCGGGCAATCGATGAAGAACACCTTCTCGGTGCCGATCGAGGGGCTGCCGCTCGAGTTCACGATGTTCGCGCTCGACGAGGGCCGCTACTCGCTGCGGTTCCTCGGCAAGATGGACGGTCGACTGTCGGACTCCGGCGGTCAGGTCAACACGCTCGACGCGCTCAAGAGCGGTATCGCGCGCAACACCGGCGAGTACTTTCAGGTTCCGCTGACGGACACGTCGCGCGGCAAGCTGTCGCTCGGCGATCTCACGATCCTGTTCCAGTTCGTCACCGAGCCGCCGCGTCAGCCCAAGCCGATGCTGCCGGCGTCGGTGCGCGGCACGTTCGCCGATCGGTTCGATCCGCGGCTGATGGTGATCGTCGGCTCGTCGATCATCCTCCACTTCATGGTGGTGATCATCGCGTGGATGGGAGACGTCCCGCGGCATGGCCTCGCCGAGAAGGCGTACGACCTGACGTTCGAACCCGAGAAGTATCAGGTCGAGCTGCAGCCCGAGCCCGATCAGCCCGCCGACGACGGTGCGGGCAGCGATGCCGGCTCGGCCGAGAAGCCGGTCGAGAAGCCGGTCAAGAAGGTGTTCAAGCCCGCGGGGAACGATGGCAACGCCGGTACCGACGAGCCGTCGATGAGCACCGACGACGCCCAGGCGTTCGCCAACAAGCTCACCTCCGACACCAACGACGGTACCGACGTCGGTGGCATGAGCGACCGGCAGCCGGACGCCGCACTCCGCAAGCAGATCGGAAACATCCGCGACGCCGGCAAGACCGTGTCTAACGGCGGCGGCACCGGACGCAGCTCGCGCGGCGGCGGCGAGCGCACCGGTACGGGCAAGGGTCCCAAGATCAACGGTCCCGACGGGATCGCGAGCGCCGGTGGTGGCAAGAACACGGAGAAGGGCCCGGCGGGTCGGATCTCGGTGGCGAGCAAGAAGTCGTTCGACGACTCGACGCTGTCGCCCGACGCCGTGCTCCGCAAGATCCAGACGATCTACATGAGCGCGCTCAAGCGCTGCTACAAGACCTACCTGGGCAAGGACCCGACGGCGCGCGGCAAGGTGCTGCTCAGCCTGACGGTCACCGAGTCGGGGAGTGTGGTGGACGGTCGCGCCAAGGGCTTCGCCAGCGAGGTCGATCTCTGCATCACCGCCAAGATGCGCGGCTGGCGGTTCCCGATCCCGAAGGACAAGGACGGCGACAAGACCGAGGCCAGCTTCGCGATCACGTTGCAGCTGGTTCCGGACTAGGACGGAACGCGCTCGCTCGCGTCAGGCGTCCGGCGTAGCCACCGGATCTCGGACACTCCGGACGTACGTCGATGCGATCCCGCGCGGATCCGCGGGCCCCGTTCGTGCTCTCGCTCCCGCAGCGAAGGAGCTAGCATCATGTCCGACGTGTCCGGTGCCCCGCACGATCCCGACGACGAGGTCGTCACTCGCAAGATTCTCCGCGAGGAGCTCGAGCGATTCGCCACGAAGGAAGACCTCGAGCGATTCGCCACGAAGGAAGACCTCGAGCGATTCGCCACGAAGGAAGACCTCGAGCGATTCGCCACCAAGGAGGACCTCAAGCGCGAGCTCGAGAACTACCCGACCAAGGAAGATGTCGCGCGTCAGTTCAAGGCGTTCGAGGAGTCCTTGCTGAGCCGGATGACGATCCTGTTCGAGCCGTATCAGGACCTGCCACCGCGGACCCAGGCACTCGAAGATCGCGCCCGTGCACTCGAACGGCGCACCCTCGTTCTCGAGGAACGCGCCAAGGCTCCCGGACGCGCTGTTACGCGCCGCAAGTCTGCGAAACGAAAGCCCTCCAAGAGCGGGTAGGTTTCGAAATCACGCGAAGCTGAGCTATGGTGATCGCGTGGTTCGTGCGCTCATCGGTCTGTTCGTCCTCGTGCCGGTGATCGCGTTTGCCAAGCCGCGCTGGCAGACCCTGCCGTTGCCGCCGGCGATGCCGCACGCCAAGACCACCGGGTATGGTGACGGTCGAGGGTGGTGCGAAGATCTACTACGCCACCTATGGCAAGCGCAGCGGCGATCCGGTCGTGCTCCTGCACGGCGGCCTCGGCAACGCCGATCACTGGGCGTTCCAGGTGCCCGCGCTCGCCAAGCACTACCGGGTGATCGTGATCGACAGCCGCAACCAGGGCCGCAGCACGTTCGCGAAGGCCACGCTCAGCTACCACGTGATGGCGGGCGACGTGCTCGCCGTGCTCGATGCGCTCGGCATCCAGAAGGCGGCGATCGTGGGCTGGAGCGATGGCGGCGAGATCGGGCTCGACCTCGCGATCCACCACCCCGACCGCGTCGACCGGCTGTTCGTGTTCGGCGCCAACTACGATGCCAGCGGGAGCAAGGACCGCTCGGCCGGCTCGTCGACGTTCGCGGCCTACGCGGTCAAGTGCAAGCGCGACTTCCTGAAGCTGTCGAAGAACCCGAAGGCATACGCCGACGTCGTCAATTCGCTGATGCCGGTGTGGCGAAGCTCGCAGTCGTTCACCAAGGACCAGCTGCGCGAGATCAAGGCGTACACGGTGGTCGCCGACGGAGACCACGACGAGATCATCAAGCTCGAGCAACTCGAGGAGATGTCGAAGTTGATCCCGAACGCCAAGCTCGTCGTGCTGAAGAACGCCTCGCACTTCGCGCTGTGGCAGGCCCCCAAGCACTTCACGCGGGCGATCCTCGACTTCCTCGCCGCCGAGCGGACCGCCGAGAACTAGCCTCCCACGCCGCCGGTTCGACACAGTACGATGAGGCATGCGCCGTCGTAGCTGCTGGCAGCTCGGAGGTATCGCACTCGTCGTCGCGCTCGCGGCGCCCGCGGGTTGCGACTGCAATTCCGGAGCGGGTCTGCACCCCGACGCCGGTAGCATCTGCGACCCCGCGTGTCCGGACGACCAGGTGTGCCGCTACGAGACCTGCGTGCCGCCGCCGACTCCCTGCGACACCAATGCCGATTGTACCGGAGACCAGTACTGCGACATCGCGAACCACGAGTGTCTGCCGTGGGAGGTCGGCCCCGGCGGCGCCAGCGATCCCGAGTGCAAGCGCGAGCCCGTGCCGGGCGTGTTCTTCCCCGGCGTGCAGTGCGAGTGGCTCGGCCCGCCGATGGGAGATCCGTTCCCCGATCACAAGAACGTCCTCGCCACGCCGATGGTCGCGACGTTCTACGCCACGGGTGGCGAGTTCTCCGCGCCGTCGGTGGTGTTCACGTCCTACAACTTCACCGACGGGGGCTCGGAGTCGTGTTCGGGCACCAATCCCAGCTTCTTCGGCGTCATCCGCATCATCGATGGTCGCAACTGCACGCAGCAGGCGTCGATCGCGGTGCCCAGCGTCGTCGCCTCCGCATCGCTCGCGATCGCCGACCTCGGTGGTGATCCGACCCCGGAGATCGTCGCGGCGCGCACCGACGGCGGACTGGTCGCGTACACGATCCAGCCCGACGGGACCTGGCTGCCGATGTGGCAGACCACGTCGCAGTTCGCCGACACGCTGTGCGACTGGGCCGGGCCGTCGATCCACGATCTCGACGACGACGGCAACCCCGAGGTGATCTTCTACGGGGCGGTCTACGACGGCGCGACCGGCGCGACGATCGACGAGTCGATCGCGGGTAGCGTGGACGCGACCGGCACCGGCTACGTCCCGGTCGTCGCCGACGTCGATGGCGACGGCGTGCCCGACCTGATCACCGGCACCGAGATCTACTCGTGGGACAAGATGGCGCGCCACTGGGTCGCGAAGCAGGCGCTGCCGTTCCAGAACGGCCATGTCGCGGTCGCCGACTTCGGGACGTTTCCGGCGTCGGGCGCCGACGATCGCGGCACGCTCGATGGCATCGCCGAGGTCGCGGTCGTGATCGGTGGCGTCGCCAAGGTCTACAACATCGCCGGTCGCGAGGTGTTCACCGCCAATCTGATCGGGCTCGGCGGCGGTCCGATCGGGCAGGGCGGGCCACCGACGATCGCCGACTTCGACGGCGACGGCCGCGTCGAGTTCGCCTCCGCCGGCGCCAGCGCCTATCACGTGTTCGATCTCGACTGCCGGGGCACGCCCGACGCCGCCACCTGTCCGTCGATGCGCACCGACGGCATCGCGTGGGTCCAGCAGTCACAGGACTTCTCGTCGAACCGCACCGGCTCGTCGGTGTTCGACTTCGATGGCGATGGCCGTGCCGAGGTGGTCTACGGCGACGAATGCTTCACGCGGGTGTACGACGGCATCACCGGCCAGGTCGTGTACTCGCGGTTCCGGACGTCGTGCACCTGGTACGAGAACCCGATCGTCGTCGACAGCGACGCCGATTTCAACGCCGAGATCGTGTTCGGCTCCAACAACAACTGCAACGTCACGTGCCCGGCCGTCGATCCGATCTTCGACGGCGTGCAGTGCCTCGACGATGCCGACTGTCCGTCCACCACCACCTGCGGCCGCGAGGATCCCGGCGACCCGCTCGGCCGGTGCCGGTGCACCGTCGACGACGACTGCGGCGGCGACGGATTCGTCTGTCTCGACCCGATCGCGGGGCCGTCCACCGCCGGCAAGGTGTGTCGCGCCTCGCACCCCGCGGGCACCGATCAGGTCGGCGTGCGGATCCTGGCCGACTCCGTCGACCGGTGGACCAGCACGCGCACGATCTGGAACCAGCACGCGTACAGCGTCACCAACATCGATCAATCCGCCAAGGTCCCGCGCACCAGCGAATGGCTCCAGAACTGGACCCAGCCCGGGCTCAACAACTTCCGTCAGAACAGTCCGGGCGAGGGCATTCCGCCCGGCGCGATCCCCGATCTCACGGTCAAGCACACCAAGCCTCTGTGCGGCGGGGCCACGCTCGGCGTGTCCGCGGAGGTCTGCAACCGCGGCACCGAGCCCGTCGCCGAGGGCGTGCCGGTGGCGTTCTATGCCGTCGGGCCGCCGCAGGAGCTCCGCTGCACCGCCGAGACCACCGTGAGGATGTACCCCGGCAACTGCACGATCGTGACCTGCGACTGGAACGGCCCACCGGGCGACGGCATCGCCGTGGTCGACGACCGTGGCAACGGCACCGGCATCGACCTCGAGTGTCGCGAGGACAACAACCAGGCCGCGATCTCCGTCGACTGCCAGTAGCCCCGACGACGGACCAGCGGACCCGGGGGCTCGCGTATGCTCGGCCGGTGCCCGAGACCGGTGACCTGATCGGACCGTACCGGCTGGTGTCCCAGCTCGGGCGTGGGGCGATGGGCGAGGTGTGGCGCGCGCGGGACGAGCGGCTCGATCGCTACGTCGCGCTCAAGATCCTGCCGCCGGATCTGTCGGGCGACGTCGAGCGCCGGGCGCGCATGGTGCGCGAGGCGAGGGCGGCCGCGGCGATCAAGCATCCGTGCGTGGTCACGCTGTTCGACATCGTCGGCCACCGCGGCGACGACATCCTGGTGATGGAGCTCGTCGAGGGCCGCACGCTGTCCGAGACGCTGCGCAAGGACGGGCGCCCGCCGCTCGAGCGCGCGCTGGTGTGGATCGAGAACATCGCCGACGCGCTGGTCGCCGCGCACGCGCGCAAGATCCTGCACCGCGACATCAAGGCCGCCAACGTGATGGTCGACGGCGACGACGTCAAGGTGCTCGACTTCGGGCTCGCCAAGCTGCGCGACGAGCAACTGCGCACGTTGCCGCCGCCCGTGCGGACACCGCAAGCGACATCACCCTCTCCGGCCGTCCCCATGGGCGCGATCGCACTCGACGAGACGATGCCGAGCGAGCCCGCGACCAGCAAGCCCGACATGTCGCTCGACGCGACGCTGGGAAGTGATTCCGCCGGTCGTCCGTCGAACGCCGAGATCGACAGCTACCGCACCCACGTCGGCCAGCTGCTCGGCACGCCGCTGTACATGGCGCCCGAGCAGGTCGACGGTGCGATGCCCGACGAGCGCAGCGAGGTGTTCTCGGTCGGCGTGCTCGCCCACGAGATCCTCGCCGGCAAGCCGCCCTACCAGGCGACGTCGATGGACGAGCTGTTCACGCAGATCAAGAACGATCCGGTGCCGCCGATCGAGGGCATCCCCGACAGCGTCGAGGCGATCGTCCAGCGCGCGCTCGCGAAGCGGCCCGAGGATCGCTATCCCTCGATGGAAGCGCTGCGCGACGCGGTCGCGGCCGAGCGTCGTCGTCGGTTCGCGCCCCCGGCACGCAAGTGGCCGCTCGTGATCGCGGCCGCGGTGCTGGTGCTCGCGGCAGGCGGGGCCCTCGCGTACTGGCTGTCGCGACCGCCCGAGGCGCCCTCGCGTCCCGGCGACGAGCACGTCGCGCGCGCGCTCGAGGAGTACGACGTGTTCTACAACGACAAGGCGCGGTCGTCGCTGCGCGCCGCGCTCGCGCGCGCTCCCGAGCACCCGCGGGCGCTCGCCTATCTGCTCCTGTTCGGTGGCGCCACCGACGCCGATCGCGACAAGGCACTCGCCGCGGGACCGTCGGCGCGGGCCGCGACCGAGGAGGGCAGCAAGGATCGCGCGCTCCTCGATGCCGCGCTCGCGCTCGCCCACGACGGGCCGGCGGCCGCCCGCAAGGTGCTGACGAAAGAGGTCGTCGGCGACGATCGCGAGCTCGCGTTCTGGGCCGCCGAGCTCGACTACCGCGCGGCGCGCTACCAGACCGCGCGCGACGAGTATGCCGCGCTGCTCGCATCGCCCGATCAGGCGCTGCGCGGGCGGATCTACGATCACGACTCGTCGGTGCTGCTGTATCTCGACGAGCCCGCCAAGGCGCTCGAGATCGGGAAGCTGTATCGCGACGCGTTCCCGGGCGAGGCCGATGCCGTCGGCGTGTACGCCACCACGCTCGCCGCGGCCGGTCACTACGACCAGGCGATCGAGGCGGCGGAGCAGGCCCTGCAGCTGTCCGAGGGCGAGGACACGCTCGCCGGGCTCGGCAAGGTGCTCGCGCTGGCGGGCAAGCGCGACCGCGCGAAGACCATGTACCGGCGCTCGCTCGAGCGGGCCGGGCCGTCGCGGCGTCCGATCCGGCGCGCGGCGCTCGCGCTGCTCCAGTACATGGACGGCGAGGTCGACGACGCGCGTGCGACCGTGGCGCCGTGCCTGGCGCCACCGGCGGATTGGCAGGCCGACCCCGCGTCGCACGCGGGCGACAGCGACTCCGACGCCGCGGCGAAGGAGCGGGGCGCGTGCCTGTTCGTCGCGGGGGTGATCGAGCCCGAACGCGCCGTCGGGATCGCCGACCAGCTCGATCGGCTCGCCGCCGAGGCCACGCCCCAGCACCCGGCCTACGGTGCCCCGGCCTCGCTGGCGGCGCTGCTCCGGATCCGCGCGAAGTTCTTCGGTGGGGGGTGCATCGTTTCGCCCCCACCGCCGTCGCCTCTGATGGTGGGGGACACCCGGCCCGCGCTCGACCTGGCCAGCTTCGACGTGCCGCTCGACTTCTACGCCGCCTACCACGTGCCGTTCTTCGCCACCTGGGCGACCTGCGAGAAGGCGGCGTTCCTGGCGGCTGGCGGCGACCGGGCAGGAGCCAGAAAGCTCCTGATCGAGGCCGCCCGCGGCACCCACCGGCCGTGGCTCCTCGATACCGCCAAGCGATACGAGTGATCTCAGATCGCGCTTCCGCGAACCGCTCCGCGGTAGGGCGTTCGTAGGACCCGGAGCACTTGCGAGAACACGCGGACGGCTCGCTCGCGAAGTGTTTTTGCGGGCGCCGACGCGCGGGCGGTAGAATTTTACGGTGAACCGACCGGGGCTCGTGGCCGTCGTCTGTCTCGCTGCCGTGGCCGCGTGTAGCGACGCGATCTGCCCGGCGCCGATCTTCGTCGCGATCCAGACCTCGTCGGTGACGACCGACGTCGATGCCGCGATGCCCGGCGTGCAGACCGACGTTCGCGTGCGGACCTCGCTGTCGCCGCCCGACGAGGTCACGCTCGAGGTGTCGTCGGCAAGTGGCGAGCTGCTCGAGACCGCGACCGTGCCGGTCGACGACACCGGGGTCGCGACGTTCGCCGGCGTCTCGGTCGTCAATCCCGAGACCCAGTTGCGCGCGACCGTCGATACCGAGTGCGGGCACGCCGAAGACGAGCTCGTGGTGCCGGTCACCGCGGGCACCGGGTGCGACCTGGTCGTCGCGCCGGCCCCGGTCGCCATTCCGTTCTTCGCGCCGGTCGGCGTGTTGAACTCGGTGATCGATCCCGATCCCGACATCGATGGCTTCCAGGCGACGCTGATCGTCGATACCTCGCCGGGCGCCAAGGTCCAGATCTTCGAGAACACCGGCACCGGCGACACCTCGATCGGCACCGCCGATGCCAACGACAACGGCACCGCGATGCTCACGCACACCCTGCTCGACGGGCCGCGGTCGCTGCGGGCGCTGTGCTCGATCAACAACGGCGGCAACAATGGCGGGGGTGGCTCGTCGGTCGCCGCGGTGTCGGAGCCCGTCAACGTGGTCGTCGACATCACGCCACCCGACTGCTCGTTCGTCGATCCCGCACCGGGCACCACGATCACGCCCGCGTTCGACAACGACTTCGACCTCTCGAACGGCATCCAGCTCCAGGTCACCGGGCTGGTGTCCGGCGACGACGTGTTCGGCGAGCCCGCCACGCTCGACGTCGCGCCGGTCGGGGGCATGGCCGCGCCGGTCACGGTGACCGATGTCGGCACCGACGGCACGGCCGGTGGTGTCACCACGATCGATCCCGATATCGCGTCGTCGTTCAGCTTCGTGTTCGGGTCGCGCGACCACGCGCACAACACGTGCACCGTCGTCGAGAGCTACGACGTCGTGCTCGACGGGTGCGCGATCGCGATCACCTCGCCGACCCAGCCGGTCACCGTCGATGCCGACGGCAACGCCGCCAACGGTACCCAGGTCGATGTCGACGTCCAGGTCGCCACCGCGTGCGCCGGTCGCACCGTGACCTCGACGTGCGGCCTCGACAACCCGAGCGCGACCGTGCCGGCCGACGGTCAGCTGACGTTGCGGACCCAGTGGTGCACGACCTCGCCGTGCGAGCAGTCGGATCTCTGCACCGTCACCGTCTCCAACGACGCGGGGATCGTGACCTCGGCCGCGACGACGATCGACTTCGACGACCTCGGGCCGGACACCACCGTCGCCGTGGTGTCGCCGCCCACGCCGTGCGGCTCGACCGTCACGCCCGCCGCCGACGTCGATCCGGCCAGCGGTGTTCAGGTCGTCGCGCGGGTGACCACCGTCGGAGCCGTCAGCCAGCAGCTCGAGGTCACCACCGGGACGGGCACGACGACCGTCGACGCGTCGTCCGACGTGCTGCTCACGCTCGCGCCCGGCGTCAACTCGCTCGTCGGGCTGTCGGCCGACGCCCTCGGGAACACCACCCGCACGGCCGCCTGTCCGATCACCCTCGACGACCTCACGGTGTCGTTCTCGCCGCCCGCCGCCGATGGCTTCATCGCGCGGGGCGACGGGACGGTCGTCGGAAGCGACATCACGTTCCCGCTGTGCGGCACGGTGTCGGCCGCGGGTGCCTCGGTCTCGCTCGTGATCGACACCGGCGCACCCGTGCCGGCCACGGTCACCGGGACCACGTGGTGTCGCGACGTCACGCTCGCGGAGTCGCCGCCGTCGCACACCATCGTCGCGTCCGCGACCGCCGGCGCGTCGGCGGGGTCGGCGTCGCTGCAGCTCGTCGTCGATCTGACGTTGCCGCCGCCCGTCTTGAACCTCGCGGCGACCGCCGTCGATCGCCACACGATCGGCGTCACCTGGGAGTCGCCGTCCGATGGCGGAGCGCCGGTCACCGCGTACGTCGCGAAGGTCGCCACCACGCCGATCACCGAGGTCAACTTCGACACCACCGGGACGCCGATCGCCACCGGCGCGCCGCAGGCTCCCGGCACGCCCGAGAGCGCGTTCTTCGACACCGCGCGGCTCGGCCTGTCGTACTTCGTCGCGGTCGCCACGTTCGATGCGGCCGGCAATCGCGCGGTGGCCTCGACGGCCGGCCCGATCTCGACGTCGCTCGATCGCACCGGCGGCCTGACCGCGCCCGACGCCAACCTCGGGTCGCTGCGGCTCGGCACGGCGATCGCGCACGGCCGGTTCAACGACGACGACCTCGACGACCTCGCGGTGTCGGCGCCGACGCGCGACGCCACCGGCGGCACCGCGGCCGAGGCCGGCGCCGTCTACGTCTACTTCGGCACCCCGCTCGGCATCCCGGCGACGCCCGACCTCGTGATCTCGTCGACCGTCGCCGGGGCGCACTTCGGCGCGGGCCTGACGGCGATCCACCTGCCGTCGACCGCGGCCGGTCGCGACGATCTCGTGGTCGGTGCGCCGGGCCTGACCGCGACCGGCCTCCTCGACGTCTATCGCGGCGGCGCCGGTATCTCCGCCGGGGCGCGCGACGCCGCCACGGCCGACCTCGTGATCGCGGGCGACCCGGCCTCGCCGGGACTGTTCGATGCCAGCTCGCTCGGCGCCACGCTCGTCACCGCCGACGTCGACGGCGACGGCCAGCAGGACCTCGTGGCCTCGATGCCGACCTCCAACGGGGGCGACGGCGGCATCGTGATCCTCTACGGCGACACCATCGCCGGCAACATCCACCTGTCGAACACCGACTCGTCGGGGGCCAACGGCGTGATCGCGGAGCTGTTCGCGGATCCGAGCACGCCGGGTCGCCGGCTCGGCACGTACCTCCACGACGTCGGGCCGACCCAGGGGCCGCTCGATCCGACCGACGATCTCGCCGTCGTGTTCGCCGACGACAACACCACGTCCGATTCCCTCTACCTGCTGCGGGGCAACGGCACGCGGCCGACCTCGACCGGCGTCTCGCTGCGGTCGTTCACCGTCGGTCGCGACCTCCACCTGAGCTACACCACGTCGTCGACCACCACCGAGTGGGGCGCGCAGGTGACGTCGATCCCCGACGCCAACGGCGACGGTGCGCGCGACCTCGTGATCGCCGCCCATCGCGCCAACAACGATCACGGTCAGGTCGTGGTCGTCTCGGGCAACCTCGTCGGGATCTCGGGGCAGGCCGCGACCTCGGATCCCAACGCGACGATCACCACGATCGACGGAGGCAACAACGCCCAGCTCGGAGCCATCGTGCTCGAAAGCGACGGCGTCTCCGACTTCGACAACGACGGCGTCGAGGACCTCCTGCTCGTCGGGCGCTCCGGCGGCTCCGTCCTCGGCTACCTGTGGTTCGGGGGCACGCTGCCCGCCGGCGCCACCACCGTGTCGTCCGCCGGCTTCTCGTTCGCCGCCCCGTCGGCGTTCCGCATCGGCTTCACCAATCCCGCCGGCGCCCTCGGCACCGCCGCGTGGGTCGGCGATCTCGACGGCGATGGCGTGCCCGACGTCTGCTGGGGCACCCCGATCACCAACGGCGACGACGGCACGTTCGAGGTCTTCGACTAGTGGCGCCTCGCCCGGGCGGCATCCTGTGGCTCACCGGCCTGTCGGGCGCCGGCAAGTCGACGCTCGCGACCGCCCTCGCCACCCGCCTCGCGCGCGACCTCCCCACCCGCCCGCTCGAGCTGCTCGACGGCGACGACGTCCGCACGTTCCTCACCGCCGGCCTCGGCTTCACGCGCGAAGATCGCGACACCAACGTCCGCCGCATCGCCTACGTCGCGCGCCTGCTCGCCAAGCACGGCGTCCTCGTGATCGTCTCGGCGATCTCGCCGTACGCGGCCACCCGCGACGAGCTCAAGGCCGCCAGCGAGGCCGCCGGCCACGCGTTCCTCGAGGTGTTCGTCCACGCGCCGCTCGACACGGTGATCGCGCGCGACGTCAAGGGCCTCTACAAGCGCGCCCAGGCGGGCGAGATCCCGCACTTCACCGGCATCTCCGATCCGTACGAGCCGCCCACAAAGCCGGCGGTCGAGGTCCGCACCGACCAGCTGTCGCGCGAGGACTGCGAGCAGCGGATCTTCGACGCGCTCGCAGCCCGCGGCCTGGTCTGAGTGCGCTGGTCGCCCAGGGGTAAATGGCTACCCATTATCTGAGTTAGTGGGTATATTAAGACCCGTTATGAGAGGTTCCAAGGCGCTGCAGGGACTTCCGCTTCCGGTTCGAAAAGGCCTCGAGAAGCTGGGCGCAGATCTGTCTGCAGCTCGGCGCCGGCGCAAGATCTCGATGGCCGTCCTCGCCCAGCGTGCCTTCATCACGCGCAAGACGCTGGGACGCGTCGAACGTGGCGACGCCGGTGTCTCGATCGGGATCTATGCCACCGTGCTGTTCGTCCTCGGCATGGGCGATCGCCTCGCGAACATCGCCGATGTCTCCACCGATCGACTCGCACAGGACCTCGAACGCGAACAGTTGCCGAAGCAGGTGAGGCGAAGATCACACCAGGATCCTAGTTCGACGATTTTCCTGCTATCTGGTACGAGTCCCGGCGGAATCGAGAGAGAGTCACCGCACGTGAACGCTCGAACCCGTTCGAGTCACCAATCGAGGATGGTGACGTTCGTCTTCACGAATCCACGTCACCACCTCGAGATGATGTTGCCAGTGGCGCGTGCTCTTCGTGACTCATGGCGTTACGAGTCGATTCGTATCGATGGTGGAGTTGCGAGGATTCGAGACACCAACCTTCTCTGACTCCGTTCGAAATCCTCCAAGCGATTTCCTGCGGATACGCAGACGACCATCGGCCGGTGCCACGCTCGACACCTCTCCTAGTCGAGCCCTTCTACGTCGTACCCTGAAGAAACTTGTGTCGGTACGTGGCGCTCCGTCCCCGGCTCCGGTGGCTGCTGCGCAGATCAGACCTCGTCGTAGTCTCCGAACGATGCGCCTACCCATACGACAGACTCTCGCGCATGTTGCGGCGCGCAGGATCCCATTCGTACTGCTCCAAGAGGCATTCGTTTTCCTCTTCCCTGTGAGCAGAACGCACGGCACGCGTACGGAGGTGGAGGTGCCGCAGCCGTATGTGTTTGGGGTGAGGCCTCCGCAGACACTTCCGTACGCGTCACTCCTCGTGTCCGCGTCTACTGGTATTTCTCGCTGGATGGTGTCTATTAGACTCTTGGATCAGGTTGGGGCAAGCGCTCGAGGACGAGCGGCTACCGCGTCGCGTGCGCTCTGTTCCTTCGGACAGTCGGTGATGAGGGTTCTGCACGACGCAAGAGAAGATGGAGCGTTCGCTCGATTCTGGTCTAGCCGTCGACACCGGTACGCCGGTCCTCGTCGGTCGTTGTGAATTACACCGCGCGAGAACGTGGCCGCGTTCCGAGGATTGCCGCCAAGCATTCGAACCTCCACGTGTACGTATGCGAGTCAGAGGCGTTGTTCGAGGTTCTCGGCGATGGGGCAGGCTGCGGTCGTGCTCGCCTCTACCGTCGGTCTCGAAGCCCTTGCGTTCGGCTTGCCTGCTCGGCGTGCTCGAGCTTCCGGGTTCCGGGCACGTGTTCGAATACGTCTCGCGAGGCGCAGCCGTCGGGCTTACACGCCAACCTCGCTACCGAGCTGCACCCGCTCGCCCGGGGCCCCGGAGCGAGACCGTCCGATCTCGAGTTCCTCGAGCGGCATCTCGCGTATCGGGGACGCGCCGCGACCCGAGTTGCCGATGAGCTCGATGGAAGTCCGGAGAGACATCATGAGTCGTACGTTGCGAGTCGGGATTAACGGATTCGGGCGAATCTGGCGTGCCGTCGCGCGGATCTTGCTCGAGCGCGAAGTCACTCGTCTGGTCCACATCAAAACGACCTCACACGGACCGACGCCAGAACCTCGCGTCATCTACTCAAGTACGACACCACCTATGGGCGGTTGCCTACGCCGGTAGAGGCGATCCGCCGACGGTCTCGCGATCGGCGAGGCGAAGATCCGCGTGACGCACGAACCCGACATCGCCTAGGTCGACTGGAACGATGTCGACCTCGTGATCGAGGCGACCGGGCTTACTCGATCAACGAACACGCATGCTCGGCAAGTGGCGGTCGCATCGCGCCCTTCTCATCACGGATGCTGCGCCGTCTGCGGATTCAACGCTCGTGTTTGGAGCCACCGAGACGCGTTTCGTTCCCGGCAGTCCCTGCCTCGTCGCGACGAGCATCTGCGACGCGATCGCGGCTGCCCCGGTGCTCAAGGCGCTGCACCCGTCATTCAGCGTCGATTTCGGGTTCATCACGACCCTCCACCCGTCGCTGACGTACAGACCCGCCTGGACGGCCCGGCGCGGTCGCAGGCGTATCCGGGGGCCGTGTACTCGCACTATCTCACCCGGCCGAGCTTCGGTCGGAGCACTAATCCCGAAGCCGACCACCGTCGTCGCGGCATGCGAGCGAATCGTTCCGGAGCTCGCCGGTCGACTCAAGTGCATGTCCTTCCGCGTGCCTACGGCGTGCGTGTCGAGCGGCGATATGACCCTGCACCTCGAGCGCGACGTGACCGAGAAGGACGTGCTCGGGGCGCTCGAGGAGCTGCGGCGATCACAGAGCTCGCGGAACGTCGTACGTATCACCGACGAGCCGCTCGTCTCGGTCGACTACCTCAAAGAGGAGTACAGCTGCATCATCGACACGCGGTGGTTGATGCTGAACCAGCGCCGTCAGCTCAAGGTCGTGCTCTGGTACGACAACGAGTGGGGATACTCCAGCAGAGTCGCCGACGCCATCGATCTGTTCGCATGACCTACGTGTTCGACTTCGACGGCGTGTTGTTCGACACGGCACGGGAGTGCTTCGAGGTTGCCTACGCTACGGCCAAGCGCCTCGCGCCCCACCGCTGGTCGGAGCAACCGTCATCGGAGCTCGAAGCCAGTTTCCTCACGCACAGACACTACGTCGGACCACCGTGGCAGTACGCGGTGCTCCTCGAGTGCCTCGCCGAGGACCGCGTTCCCGAGTCCACGGATGCATTCCTGACGGTCGCACGACGTGACGAATCGCGATGGTCCGGGTTTACTCGGGCATACTTCGAGAGCCGCACCGAGCTCGCGAAGGACCTCGATCGATGGTGCGCGACGATCCGTCCCTATCCGGAGTCTCTGGCAGCATTCCGGCGCCTTCACGACGAAGGTAAGGCATCGATCTTGTCGACTCGCGATCCATTATCGATCCATCGGATCTTCGCGAAGTTCGCCGGCATCGAACCGGACCTCCTTCCACGCGCGGGTAGCGAGCCGAAGTACCGGTTGCTGCAGGAGTTCGCGAAACAGGCGCACGAACCAGCGTCGCGGGTGTGGTTTCTCGACGACTACGCCGAGCACGCGATCCCCGCGGCACGCCACGGATTCGCCGCGCATCTCGCGTTGTGGGGCTATCTCGAGCCCGCAGACGCCCACAAGGCGCGCGCGGCCGGGGTAGGCTGCCTCGAGCTCGAGGAGCTCGACGAATCCATCGCTCGACACGCAGAGGAGACCACGTGATTCCAGCGCTGATCATCGGACGCAAGGGCAGCCGGGTGAAGAACAAGAACGTGCGCCCGATTCTCGGACGACCAGCTCGCGCTTTATCCGCTCCTCGCCGCCAGGAACGCTCGCGAGATCACGGACGTGTTCGTGTCGACAGATTGCGAGCAGATCGAAGCGATCGCCAAGGAGCAAGGCTGCACGTACATCGAGCGTCCGGCGTTTCTTGCGACCAACGAGGCGCTGGCGGAGGACGCCTTCAAACACGGGTACGAAGCGATCTGCGCGCAGGCCAAGTCCGAGATCGAGTTCGTGGTCCTGCTGTTCGCCAACGGCGCAACGATCACCCCAGGGATTATCGACGAGGGAGTCAAGTTCCTCCGCGACAACCCGACCTACGACTCCGCCGTCACGGTGAGCAAGTACAACATGTTCAGCGCGCTTCGGGCTCGCCGCATCGAAGCTGGACTGGTCAAGCCGTTCATGCCGCCGGAGATGTTCGAGGGCGCCAACTGCGATCGTGACAGTCAGGGCGACACCTACTTCGTCGACTGCTCGGTGTTCGTTCTCCGTCCGCGTTGCTTCGACTACTCGCGTGGCGAGATCCCGTTCCGGTGGATCGGCCAGAAGGTGCATCCACTCCATCAAGACGGTGGTTGCGACATCGACTTCGAGTGGCAGTTCCCGATGGTCGAGCACTTTCTCCGACGGGTCGGGTTCACCGAGACCACGACGCCTTACGTATGACCCGGTACGTCCGGTTTCGTCACGCGGCGTCGAATCCGCGGTGGGGCATTCGTGACGGCGATGCGGTCACACCGCTGTCGTCGGCTCCATGGGCCGGCGGCAAGCCCGACGGCGACACCCTCGACGTCGGAGAGCTCACGTTGCTCGCTCCGGCCGACCGACCAAGATTCTCGCGCTGGCCTACAACTACCGCTCGTTGTTCGCCGATCCTGCAGCGATGGCGCGAACGGGCGAGGTCCACTTCACGCAGCAGGGGTTCGCGCCCCTGGTGTTCTTGAAAGGGCCGAACTGCGTGACGAACCCCCGGGCGGCGATCGAGATTCCCGACGGAGAGGTTTGGATCGAGGTCGAGGTGACCGCCGTGATCGGACGCCGCGCACGTGGGCTGAGCAGCGCGAATGCCGCTCGCGAGGTCATCGCGGGGTTGACGATCGGCAACGACATGACCGCGCTCAACGTGTTCGGACGTGACTGGCACCTCGCGCGGAGCAAGAGCCTCGACGGGTTTTGCCCGCTCGGACCCGAGCTCGTGACCGACCTCGACGAGCGCGACCTTCACATGACCACCAAGATCAACGGGCGCACGACGCAGGACGCCTCGTCCTCCGATCGCGTGCTCGATACCTACGAAGCCGTGGCATTTGCCTCGCGGATCATGACCCTCGAGCCCGGAGATGCGGTACTGACCGGAACACCGGCCGGCGCGCGTCAATCCCTCGTGCGGCCGGGCGATCAGATCGAGCTCGCGATCGAGGGCATCGGCACCTTGGCCAACCGCATCGTGTCGACCATGGAGCGCGTATGACGCGCTGGCAAATCGTGGTGCCAGATCGACTCCCGCCGCCGGCGTCGGTCGAACAAGCGGTGTTCGGTGACGCGGCCGATGTCCTCACGCTCGAGGCGACCACGGAGTCACAGCTCGTCGGGCGAATCGAACAGGCTGATGCGATCCTCGCGTGGCACGACCTGCAGTGGACCGCGCCGGTGCTCGATACCTTGACACGATGCAAGGTGCTCGTCCGCGTGGGCGTCGGCTTCGACAACGTCGATCTTGCCGCAGCCAAGCAGCGCAACATCGTCGTCTGCAATGTTCCCGACTACGGCACCCACGACGTGCGCCGACCACGCGATGGCGATGCTCTTGGCGTTGGCGCGCGGCCTGTTCGGTCATGATCGAGCGGCGCGGTCCGGCCCCGCACAGTGGCGATGGGGCGTCACGCCGACGTTTCGCCTGACCGGCAAGACGTTGGGGATCGTCGGGCTCGGACGCATCGGCGGTGCGACGGCGCTGCGAGCACGCGCGTTCGGCTTGCGCGTCGTGTTCTACGATCCCTATCGTTCACCGGGCTGGGAGAAGACATTCTCGATCGAGCGAGCACGCACGTTGAACGAGCTCGTCGCCACGAGCGACATCGTCAGCCTGCACACGCCGCTCACGGACGAGACGAAGGGGATGATGTCACGTTCCGTGTTCGCCGCCATGCAGCCGGGGACCGTGTTGATCAACACGGCGCGTGGACCGATCGTCGATTGGCCGGCGTTTCGCGAGGCGCTGGATCGCGGAATCGTTGCGAGCGCGGGTTTCGACGTGCTTCCGATCGAGCCCTTGGACATGGCGGATCCCGTCCTCGGAGCGTGGGCGCGCGGTGACGAGCGCTACCGTGATCGGCTCGTGATCTCTCCGCATGCGGCGTTCTATTCCTTCGAGGCGATGGAGGAGATGAGGCGCAAGGCAGCAGAGGAAGCGCTACGCGTGCTGCGTGGCGAGACGCCGCTGAGCCCCGTGGTCGGCTGAGCTACTCGTTCAGCAGCATGCCGGCGGCGACCGTCGCGTTGGTCGCCTCGTCGACGAGGATGAACGATCCGGTGACGCGGTTCTGCTTGTAGGCGTCGTGGATCACCGGCGTCATCGCGCGCAGCCGGATGCGGCCGAGCTCGTTGAGCTTCATCTCCTGGCTCGATTCGTCGCGGTGGCCGGTGTTGACGTCGATCCGGTACAGCAGGTCGGTGACCACCGCGCGCGTCCACCGCGTCGTGTGCTTGAGCGCGTAGCGGCCGCGCACCTGCAGCGGCTTGTCGGACATCCAGCACACCATCGCGTCGAGGTCCTGGCTCACGGTCGGCTGGTTGTTCGGCCGGCAGATCATGTCGCCGCGGCTGATGTCGAGATCGTCGGCGAGGTGCACCGTCACGCTCATCGGCGGGAACGCCGCGTCGATCGGCGTTCCGCCCTGTTCGATCCGCGTGATCTTCGACGGCAGCCCGCTCGGCAGCACCATCACCTCGTCGCCCGGGCGCATCACGCCGCCCGCGACCTGGCCGCCGTACCCGCGATAGTCGTGATACTCGTCGCTCTGCGGCCGGAGCACCCACTGCACCGGGAACCGCACGTCGATCAGGTTGCGATCGCTCGCGATGTGCACCGTCTCGAGGTGATAGAGCAGCGTCGGCCCGTGATACCAGGGCATCTCGGCGCTGCGCTCGACGACGTTCGCGCCGGTCAGCGCGCTGATCGGGATGAACGCGATGTCCTGCACGTCGAGCCGCGCCGCGAGGTTGCGGAAGTCGGCCTCGATGTCGCGAAACACCTTCTCGTCCCAGTTCACCAGATCCATCTTGTTGACCGCGAACACGATGTGCGGGATCCGCAGCATCGACGCGATGAACGCGTGGCGCCGGCTCTGCTCGACCAGTCCGTTGCGCGCATCGACCAGCACGATCGCCAGGTTCGCCGTCGACGCGCCGGTCACCATGTTGCGCGTGTACTGGATGTGTCCCGGGCGTGTCCGCGATGATGAACTTGCGGTGCTTGGTCGCGAAGTAGCGGTACGCGACGTCGATCGTGATCCCCTGCTCGCGCTCCGCCCGCAGCCCGTCGGTCAGCAGCGCCAGGTTGACGCGCTCGTCGCCGCGCCGCTTCGACACGTCCTCGACGTGCTGCAGCTGATCCTCGAACGCCGTCTTGGTGTCGTACAGCAGCCGGCCGATCAGCGTCGACTTGCCGTCGTCCACCGAGCCCGCGGTCGTGAACCGGAGCAGCTCGGCGTTTTCCTCGAGGCCCTGCCGGGTGGTGTCGTCGCTGTCGGCCGCCATCAGAAGTACCCCTCGCGCTTGCGGTCCTCCATCGCCGCCTCGGTGTAGCGGTCGTCCGCGCGCGTCGCGCCGCGTTCCGTCAGTCGCGCCGCCGCGACCTCCGCGATCACCTGGTCGAGCGTGCGCGCGTTCGACTTCACCGCTCCCGTGCAGGTCATGTCGCCGATGGTCCGGAACCGCACGACTTCCTTCTTCACCGTCTCGCCCGGCAGGAGCGGCATGTGCTCGTTCGCCCTGTACAGCATCCCGTCGCGCTCGAACACCTCGCGTTCGCGCGCGAAGTACAGCTCCGGCAACGCGATCTCCTCCTCGGCGATGTACTGCCAGACGTCGAGCTCGGTCCAGTTCGACAGCGGGAACACCCGGAGGTGCTCGCCGCGCCTCACGCCGCCCGTTGTAGAGCGACCACAGCTCCGGCCGCTGGTTCTTGGGGTCCCACTGCCCGAACTCGTCGCGGTGGCTGAAGATGCGCTCCTTCGCCCGCGCCCGCTCCTCGTCGCGCCGGGCGCCGCCGATCGCGGCATCGAACCCGTGCTCCTCGATCGCATCCAGGAGCGTCGTCGTCTGCAGCCGGTTGCGCGAGGCCCGCGGTCCGGTCTCCTCGACCACCCGGCCCTTGTCGATCGACTCCTGGACCGACGCCACCACCAGCCGCTCGCCGAGCTCGGCGACCCGGCGGTCGCGATACTCGAGCGTCTCCGGGAAGTTGTGCCCGGTATCGACGTGCATCAGCGGGAACGGAAACCGGGCGGGCCGGAACGCCTTCTCGGCGAGCCGGAGCAGGACGATCGAGTCCTTCCCCCCGGAGAACAGGAGGCAAATGCGCTCGCGCTCGGCGGCCAACTCCCGAAGGATGTGGACCGCCTCGTCTTCGAGCGTGGCGAGGTGGGTACGGCGATAGCTACGCAAGCTCGGGGACCCTAGCGGATTCTGTTATGTTGGACAACTCTCCACACAGGTAGTGCATCACGGTGTGTAATAGGGTGGTCGTCGTCGTAACAAGGGGTTGGTGATTGGACTCGTGGTGGTCTTCTCTGACTCGCTCTTGTGCATGACTGGAAGCCCGGTGTCGAGCGAAGGAAGCGTCTTGGCACCCAAGGCCTGCATGTGCTTGAGCCGCACCTCGGCTGCGCGATGATCATCGATGTCCTTCTCGCGGCTGACGATCTGCTTCCGCCGTTGTGCCATGAGACCACTTCCATCGAGGTGGTGAAGGCAGTCGAGCGACTCGTTCCACTTCTGCTGCTCGCGATAGCTGTCGCAAAGCACGAGCCAGGCATCACCTTTTTCGTCGATCCGACCGCGCCACGAGCTGACGTCGGCAAGATCCCTTTGAAGTTGGTCGTACTCGTGTCGTGCGAATTGGACGCGAGCAAGCATCAACCGCGATGTCGTCGTATGGGCTTCCTGTAGTCGGGCCTTCGCGGCGCGCATCGCGACATCGAGCTCGTGGTGAGCCACCGCCAGCTCGTAGAGTTGATCGATCGCCGAGACGGTTCGCTTCGGGCTATCGAGGACTCGAATCAACCATGCGATGGAGACGTCCTCGCGTTTGAGTTGGCTGAGCGAGGTCAGGATCGAAGCAGGAGTCGGGTAGTCCACGGGAATGGCAGCCGCTGCTTCATTCGTCGTGGGCAGCAGAGCGAGGATCTCGGTGAGAAGGAGGTGAGGTCGTGCTGTGCCGTTCAAAGCCAACTCGTACTCGATCGCCGCTTGCGCGTTGCGTCCTCGCGAAACCAGGAGCCTCGCCGCGAGTCGGTGCAGCCCGGGGTGCTTCGGGTTCAGGGTGAGAGCGTGGTTGAGGTAGGTGACGGCCCGTGGGTCGGAGTGTTCGAGCAACTCCTTTCCGGCCTGCCCGAACGCGAAGTAATCCAATGGGTGCCGCTGCATCATCGTTCGGAGCTCGTCGAGGCTGCTCGTCTTGGCTTCGACGAGCGCGTCGTGATCCTCCTCGACACTACGGGCGCGGGACGAGGTGACGAGTAGTGCTCCTCCGAACAACGCGGCGATCAGCGCCGCGCGCTGGATCCGGCAGGCGCTTGAACCGCGAGGTTTCGCGAACGGGTACGAGCAGTACGGTGCAGGCGACGATGGTTACTGGAACGGCCAAACCGAGCAACTGGATGCCGTAGTCGACGCTGCTCTGGAACATCACTCCCAGTAGTGCGCCCAGCGCCCCCGCAACGAGTGGTCCATCCCGCCACCGTCGAAGTGCGGCCCACGTGCACCAGATCAACACGACGCCGAGCGCGAACGCGGCGGGCACCCCCCACTCCACGACGGCGGATACGTATTCGTTCTCGAGATGCGAGAACGTCACGAAGGCACTGACGTTGGAGACACGCGTGAATGCCGGCTCGACCGCTCCGCGTCCGACTCCGACCCACGGAGTCTCGGCGACGAGTGATGCCGACGCCCGCCAGGCGGCGAACTTGCTCGTCGGGTGATCGACCTCTACCGCCGAGGTCCGGTCGAGTTGGTCGACGACGTCACCTCCGCCTGCATACACCGTGAGCCCGAAACCCACGACCATCACCAGGATGACTGGTAGCTGTCGGAGGGCCGCGCTTGGTTGCTTCGAGAACTCGTGCACCCGACGGCCGACGAGCATCCCACTCGTTAGCAACAACCCGAGGACCAACGACACTGCCGCGCCACGCGATTCCGAGGCCAGCGAGATAACCACGCACCCGATCGCGATAACGACCCACAGCGCACGCCATGGCGGTGTCTGCTTCTGTAGAACGCGAGTCCGACCGAGATGGTCGCTCCGAACGACATCAGGCAGCCGAGGTGGTTCGCATTGAGCAGCGGTCCGAGGATGGGTGGCGCGCGTGGACAGGCTCGTACACGCCGTAGAGCGACTTTCGCAGCGACGATCGCGTGGAGCCCGGTGACCAGGGCCGCGAGTCCACAGGTGATCGCGACGCCCGAGAGCAACCAGTATCGTCCGCGTTCGGAAGACGCGATCCGGAGGCCGAGCACCGCGAACCCGATCAACGTGAGGAAGAACACGAGCGCGCGGATCGTGCTCGCAGGGTCGAGCGAGATCGACGGCCAGGGATCCGTGCCGGCAAGTACAGCACCGTCGTGACGTAACTCGTTGCCGATCGGGTTCAGCGTGTCGAGGATCCCCGTTGGTAGTGGGATGAGCTGAATCGCGGTGAACAGCGCCGCCAGCCCGAGAAGAACCATGATCGGCGAAATGCGGTCGATTTTGCGTCGCGACGATACCTGGGCGACAAGTGCGAGTGCGACAAGCACCGCGACGAGTGCCTGCACCCAGCGAAACATCCCGCCGCCGGCGAGCACTGCGATTGCCAGCGCCACGCCGCCGATGGCTACGCTCACCCGGTCCCGGCGGCGTCTCATGCCGCTACCAGGCACGCTCCGGAACAAACACGTCGTCTCCTGGCAGCATGGGAAACTTCGGACGTTCGCCTTCGGACATCATCTCGACGGGAAGTTTGTAGGTCTGGCGCTCGCCGTCCATGAGGCGTGTCACGCGAACCATGTTCTTGCGCGCGAGAGGCGTGAACCCACCGGACATCGCGATCACATCGATGATCGACATTCCCGGCGTGAATTTCAGTTTGCCCGTCTTCGAGACCATTCCGGACACCGAAACGCTCAACGAATTGAGCTCCACGATCGTCAACGAGACGATCGGATTCTTCAGATACCCGTCTGCGAGTCGCCGTTTGATCTCGTCGCGAACCTGTCCCACGGTCTTGCCACCGGCGGTAACGGCCCCGATGAACTGAACGTCGATCTGTCCGGACGCATCGAGCGTGTAGAGCGCCGTGATCGACTTCGAGCCGTAGTAGACCGTGAGGTTGAGCTTGTCCTGAGGACCGAGAATTAGCTTGGATTCATCAAAGCTTACAACCGTCGGATAGACCGCCGACGGGTTATCATGGCAGGCGCTCCCGACGGCCAACCAGGCGATCAACAGAACCGAGTAACGCATGGCGTGGATTAGTCGTCGTGTACCCGGGTCCGGTTCACGTGGGCAAGCATGAACGACCGCAATCCTTACGGGCACTAACCCTCACCATTGACACGTCTGTGTCTGGGGAGTACGCTCGAACTTCCTCGGAGAACATCTTGAAATCCTTGGCTATCCTCGGTGTTGTTGCTGTCGTGGCGGGCATCGGTGCAACTGCGTTGCTCGCAGCGCCGAACGACGATAGCAGTGCTCGCATCTCGGAAGACGACATGCGGCGAGCGACCGAACTTCGCGAACAACTCGCAGACCACCTCGATCACGTCAATCGTCTGCGCGAGCAGGCGCGCAAGCAGAAGGACGTCATCAAACTCAACTGCGTCAACGACAAACTGGTGCAGATGCGGCCGGAGCTGAACATCGCCGATCACTCGTACACCCAATTGACGGGTGGTGATGCGAGCGCGATGCAAGCGATCGTCGATGCCGCCGAGACGTGTCGCAAACTTCGCGAGGGTGCCGATCAGTGTGTCGGCGAACAGACCCTCGGAGACCGAGTCGGGCAACTCGTTTACGGCTCCAGACATCCCTGACCCGACCGGAGAGAACCCGTGGGGTTCCTGTTTCGAGCCTCCGGTCTACGCGTCACCGGATAGTTGATTCGATTTTTGTATCGGGCTGTGACACCACACGACGTCGCAGTCACCACACGAGTAACGGAGCCGCCGTCTCCGACTGGCGCAGCTGCGTCATTGCGGAATCTGCTAGGGTCGTTCGCCTCGGAGCCATGAACAACTCTGGCTTCCGCGCACACTAATAGCGCGAACCCGCGATGCCACGTTTCATCAGCAATGGCCTACGGACCACCATCGACCTGATGGTGCTGTCGTCGGCGTTGTGGCTGGCCTACCTGTTTCGATTCGAGTTTCAGCTGCCACCTCCCGGTAATCCACGTGGTGCTGTTTAGCTGGCCGATCGTAGTGGGGCTGCACTACCTCAGCCTGACGGCGTTCGGTGTGCCGCGCATGTCGTGGCGGTACATGACCATGCTGGACACAGTGCGAATCTTTGTGGCCATCGCGGTACCGGCCACGATCCTGATCGCCAGTCGACTGCTTTCCACGATTCTCGGAGCCCAATTTCCGGTCATCCCGCTTGGCGTCCTGGCGATGCATCCCGTGCTCGCCTTCGTCGGTCTTGTTGGAACACGTGCGAGTTGGCGGCTCCGCAGCGAGGTCCAACAGCGAAAGAAACGAGCGGCCGAGGGCGTCAGGCATCGCGTCCTCTTGATCGGTGCAGGCGAAGCAGGCGTCCTCGTGGCTCGCGAGATCGCGAACCGGCCCGACCTCAACCTCCATCCAGTCGGGTTCCTCGACGACGACCCGCTGAAGGTCGGTACGAGTATCGCCGGTTTGCAGGTACTTGGAACGACAGCGATGGTGGCCGAGGTCGCCGAGCGCAAACGAGTCAAGCGCGCGCTGATCACGATCGCGAATGCACCCGGGCACCAGATCCGCCGGATCACCGAGCTCTGCAGCGACGCAGGGCTCGACACCAAGATCATCCCCGGCATCTACGAGATCGTCGGCGACGAAGGTCAACCTGTCGCGGATCCGCGAAGTCGCGATCGAGGACTTGCTCGGGCGAGAGCCGTCCAACTCGATGAAGCGATCATCGGTGGACGATCCGCGAGTCGCGTCGTGCTCGTTACGGGCGCGGGTGGAAGCATCGGATCCGAGTTGTGCCGGCAGGTGTGTCGTTTCGGTCCGAACGACTCGTGCTCGTCGAGCGGTTCGAGAACGCGCTGTTCGAGATCCATCGCGAGTTGTCGCGACGTTTCCACACGTTCGATCGAGCCGCGTGTTGCGGATGTCTGCGACGAAGCCCGGATGGAGCAGATGTTCACGGCGAGCAAGCCCGAGCTCGTGTTTCATGCCGCGGCCCACAAGCATGTCCCGATGATGGAGTGGAACCCGGGCGAGGCCGTGAAGAACAACGTCGGGGCACGCGCATCGTCGCGCGATCTCGCCGATCGATTTCGGCGTCGAGCGGTTCGTGCTTGATCTCGACCGACAAGGCCGTCAATCCATCGTCGGTGATGGGCGCGACGAAGCGCGTCGCCGAGATCTATGTCCAGGCGCTGTCGCAACGCTCGAGCACGCGGTTCGTGACCGTTCGATTCGGCAACGTGCTCGGCTCGGCGGGAAGCGTGATTCCGATCTTCCGCGAACAGATCGCTCGTGGTGGACCTGTGACGGTGACGCATCCCGAGATGACCCGCTACTTCATGACGATCCCGGAGGCGAGCCAGCTGGTGCTGCAGGCCGGCTCGATGGGGCACGGTGGCGAGATCTTCATCCTCGACATGGGTGACCCCGTCCGGATCGTCGACCTCGCTCGCGATCTGATCGTGCTCTCGGGGTTGAGGCCCGTCGACGATATCGAGATCCAGTTCAGTGGCATCCGGCCCGGCGAGAAGCTTGTCGAGGAGCTGTCGACGGACGCCGAGCACGCCGACAAGACGAAGCACCCCAAGGTGTTCATCGGACGCATCAAGCCGCACGACTGGGAGTTCGTGGTCGCCGCAGCTCGGTAACCTGCTGGTGACCGCGGATTCGGACGATGCCGATAAGTACGCGCGGCACTCGCAGAGCTTGTTCCCGAGTACTCTGGTGGACGCACGGCTCGCGTGAGCGAGACGACGAGGTCGCTCGCGCTGCCGACAACTAGCGGAGATGTCGCCAGCAACACCCCTGATTTGCGCGCTGCTGTTGTCGTGTTCGGTCTGCCACGGCGACAAGCATGTCTCCGAAGTTCCCCCGCAACCGAAGCCCATGACGGCTTCGCCGTCGCCCTCGATCCGCATCTGCCGCTGCGCATCGAGTCGCTCGGTTCGCCGGTCCGGTCCGCCCGCAACTGGACCACAGCGCTCGTTCCCAACGCTCGCGGCGGATGGAACTTCATCACCCAGTCGTGGGAACTGGATTCCCACGACCTGCCGGAGTATGTGGTCGTCGACTTGAACACCGGCAAATACTCAGTCACTGACGCGCAGCGAAAAGGGTACGCCGTCTCCAAGTACCAGTTTCGAAATCAGTTGCGAGCCCCAAACGGCCGGGTGTTCTTCCCTTTATCTGGAAGGTGGCGCTCGCCTACTACGATCCGATCCGACGAAACCGTGAAGGGAAAGCCTCCCCCGGTCCTTTCATCGACAGGTCCCGACAAGTACTAATCTACTCCGCCAAGTTCGGACCCGATGGGAAGTTGTATGGTGGGACGCAGAGCACTGCGCTTCCGACGATTGTACAGATCGACCCAGAACACGCTTGACGACACGGGTGATTGGCCACGTCGGGCAGAACCGCAAAGACCTCTCCTACGCCTACCAGATCGCCATCGATCCGCCGTGGATCTATGCGACCGTTGGGCAGATGCCATGGGAGCTCGCGGCGTTGAATATGAAGACTGGCGCAATCACAAGTCCTCGCGACGCGAGACGGCGATCATCGTCCATGGATGAGTCTCGAGTGGCGTCGGCAAGGGCGTTCGCGCGCAACTCATCACCGGGGTTCACACTGAACACCCGTTCGCGACTACGTGTGGTGTGTCGACGGCAAGACGATCCCGAGTCGACCCCAAGGCAAACTTCCGTTCAGAAGCTCGCACATTTCGGTCCCTCGAAGCCGGTACCCGGAGCCCCCGAACTCGATCATCGACCAGATCGCGCCCGATTCCCATGGCATTGGCCGCATTCGCTGGCGGGCCTTCGGCTCCACGGACTGGCAGACCGTCGACTACAAGAGTAAGACACACGACACCAATCAGGATCGAAGGGCTGACCCCACTTCCCGACGGCAGCGTGCTTGGCAACACGAAACAGTATCACGGATTCTTCAAAACGCGATGGCTCGACGATCGACGTTCCTGGGCGGTCCGACTCCGAGTCGATCGAAGTTCGCGCATGACTCGACAGAGCACTGTACATAACCGGGCTATCCGAATGGGTGCTCTACTCATATGACCCTACTAAGCCTTGGTATTCCGGACGACCCGCCAGCAAGGCGTCGTCGGCGCCGGGTTCGAATCCGCGGCGGCTGGGCAACTTCACGCAGGCAGGTGCGAAGTACGCCGAGCTTCCTGACGCCTTCGCGAACTCGCCTCTACTTCGCGGGTCGGAGGGAGCGAGATGGCGTCGGCGGTTCGATCGGCTACTACGAGCCCGCGAGCAAGCGATTTATCGGGCACCACGACAATCTCTCGAAGGTCGTACCCGCGGGACTTGCGGTTTTGTCGACGCTTCAACGTGTCGTGCTATCGGAACGACTCCGTCGACGTGATCAAAACGGCACAAGCAGAGCTGATCGTCTATGACAACGAGTCCTGTCGAACCGAGCGGCTTCGCTCTCAAACCCGGACTTACGAATACGGATCTAATCTACCCCACTGTCCGCAATGAAGTCATCGTCGGATCCTACCAGACTGCGGTGTATCGCTACGACGTCGTTGACGAAGAAGTTACTCGCTTGGCGAGCCCTTCCGGGAAAATCGGACGCCATCGCGATTCGGTCGATGGATCGATTCACTATGGATCGTCATCAATACCTTACTCGTTCCGGATCTATTCTCGACTAACATTCGACATGCTGACGTTCGGTGCAGCCGGGTAGCATTCCGGCTCGATGTGGATCTCCTCCTATGGCAAGGCGACGATCTCTACGCCAGCGCGAAGCCGACCTATACCGGATTGTACGTGTCGGGCTTCGCTGATGTGCGGTCTGGTCGGAAGCTTCGCGTTTCCAGGATGAACACGGGCGACGTGCTTGCGAACCGACCTCCGTCCATTGATCGGACGAATGGTGCGTCGAGGTCCCGACGACGAGGGCGACTGGAACGACGGTCGGCGCTGTGCCCTCGGGTTCCGGCGACTGTCGATCCTCCATTTCAGCGCTCACGGGACATGAGCCGATGGCCACGACGGACGATCGCTACCACTTGGTGTTCAACGGCGAAATCTACAACTATCCGCGAGCTCTCGCGACAGAGCTCGCGGAATGCTGGCCACGTGTTCCAGCCGACCGGCGATGCCGAG
>CAVYYE010000004.1:0-13496 GCA_963772655.1 uncultured delta proteobacterium | reverse complement strand
CGTGTTCTTGCCTGTTCTTCGACTACGTACGTATTGCTGGATCGCGAGCCGGCGGGTGTGGACGGACTCGGCGCCAAGCGCGACGCGCACGGCAACCGCACGCTGGCGTCGCATCGGTTCGTGGGCGCACACACCTGGCTCGCGGCGATGCGGGGCAACGACAATCAGCTCCGTCGCACGCAGGCCAAGCTCGAGGGTGCGGCCTCAATCGACATCGCGGGCAGCCGGATCACACCCGCCCCCGACGGTGATGGCCAGGGCCCGACCTGGCACCTGCCCGCCGACGGCACGCCGCTCTCGCCGGGCGGTCACGTCGACTTCGATGTCGTCGTACGCAACCTGCTCGCCGGGCATCGGTTCCCCGGCGGCGTGCTCGACGTGCAGGGCACCTGGGTCGAGGTCGAGGTCACCGATCGCAACGGCAAGCGGCTCGCCGCATCGGGCCTGTCGCACGCCACCGATCCGAAGGACGAGGACACCCACGTGCTCCGGTCGCTGATTGTCGACGAGCGCGGCGAGGTGCTCGAGCTCCACGACCTCCAGCACTTCCGCACCCAGATTTCGACGCAGACCTTGACCGCACGCGAGGCCCGGTCGTCCGCTACGCGTTCGACGTCCGGCGAAGCTCACCGAGGCGCAGCAGCCCCTGACCGTCACCGCGCGGCTTCGCCACCGCAGCCGCACGCTCAAGGTGCAGGCCACGACGTGCAAGCGTTCGCGGACCAAGCTCGGCCGTGCGTTCTCGCGCGGCGCGCTGGCGACGCGCGGCGTCGTGCTCGACCCCTGCAAGCCGCAGCCGATCACGTTGATCGCCGAGGCACACGTCGAGGTCGGGACCGGTGCTGCGATCTCGCACGCGCGGCCGGCGTGGCAGCGCATCTACGAGCACGGCATGGCGCTCACCTCGACGGTGACCGAGCGCCTCGACGAGTCGCGCGCGGTCCTCGAGGTCGCTCGCGCGAAGGCGCCCGACGATCGGGCACGCGCGATGATCGCGGCGCAGCTCGGATGGGTGGCTTCGCGGCAGGGACGCGCCGACGACGCGCTCGCCGAGGTCGCGACCGCCCGAAGCCTCCTCGCCAAGGCCGCCGGTCACGCGATGACGGATCCGCCGGTGCTCGACGCGATCGAGGCCGACGCGCTGTCTCGCGTGTGGCGGTGGGAGGAAGCCCTCGCGCCGGCGAAGAAGTGCACCGAGCTCGCACCGCGCAACGCGCGCGCGTGGGTGGTGTACGCGCGCGTGCTCGGCTCGCTGGGCCGGGACACCGACGCGCTCGCCGCCACGGCGAAGGGCCTCGCGCTATCGCCGCGCGATCAGGATCTGCTGCGCAGCCAGGCGACGGCCCTGACGTCGATCGCCGAGCACGCCAAGGATCCGAGGCGGCAGGACCGGCTGCGCGGGCTCGCCCGCGACGCGCTCGCGGCGTTCGATCGCTATCGCTCGCCGGATCGCTCCGCCGATCTACGGATCCAGTGCGCCGCCGACTCGCCGCGCTGCGCGCGCGACCGCGAGTCCGGTCACACGCTCGTGCTGCACCCGACACGCTGATCGACGCGGCTTTGCGCGTTCGCGAACGTCGCCCGGAAGGATCGAACGCAAAGACCCAAGGGCACGAAGGTCAGAGGGAGATCGATGGTGGGCACGTTCGGCGCGGTTCGCGTGCACTGCACACGTGTCCTACCGAGATCTTCGTCTCGGCTTTGCGCCTTTGCGTGCTTTGCGTTCAGTTAACCCGCGGGCGAGCTGCACACGCACCACAAACGTCGAACCGAGGGAAACAGCGAACGTCAGTTACAGACGCCGTACTCGGTGCCGCCGATGGTCAGCGCCGGGTTGAACGAGATGCAGGTTCGCACGCCGCACGTGTTGCCACCGACCGGGCACACCTGGCGGCACTGGAAGCTGGTGCCGCCGTCGATCGTGGTGCACGAGAAGTCCGCGGCGCACAGGCCGTCGTCGCCCTGACCGCCGCCGGTGCACGTGGTGCCCTGCGTGCCGGCGCCCGCGGCCGTGCACGCGACGATGTCGGACTGGACGCCCATGTGAGTCGCCGAGAACAACCCGCACTTCGCACCGGTGTCGCAGCCGCCCGCCGCCACGTTGGACGGATCGCAGTTCGACGAGCACGCGGTCGGGATCCCGGGAAGGATGTTGCCCATGCTGTCCTGGATATCGATCACGCACTGGCCGCGCGGCTGACCGCAGTCGGCGTTGGTGCTGCAGTACTTGCGGCAGAAGCCACCGAGGCACACCGTGCCGACCGCACACTGCGCGGCGGTCGAGCAGGCCTGACCCTCGTTCTTGGGCGTCGCGGCCACCGTCCGGCAGGCGGTACCCATCAGGTCGCTGGTGTCGATGTCGCACGCCTGATCGGCGGCGCACCCGCACTGCGGGAGGATGTCGCACGGCTGCATGACGCAGCTGTTGGCGTCCGGTCCCGCGTCGACCCCACCGTCGCTGCCTCCGGGCGGCGCATCGGTGAGAGGGTTCTGCTGGTCCTTGCCTGCCGTCGCGCAGGCAGAGAGCGCGAGAGCCACGAACGCAAGACGCACCAAAGTCACCGGCGAAGCGTACGTCGAGGCGCCCGCGATGAGAAGTCGCCGCGACTGACGCCACATGGCCGGATCGCTAACAGACGCGCGCGGTCATGACACCACTGGCCGAGCGCCGGTGGTCATCGCGGCAAGACCACCAATTGTCGGGGACTTGGAGCCCGCAGCTCACTGCTCGGCGACGTGCGTCGTATACGCCTCGGGCGTCATCAGCTCGTCGATCTCGCTCTTCTCGGTCGGCTCGATCTCGATCATCCACCCCTTGCCGTACGGCTCCGTGTTGACGTCCTCGGGGGTGTTCGACAGCGCGCTGTTGATCGCCGTCACCTTGCCGGACACCGGGGCATAGAGATCGGACACGCTCTTCACGCTCTCGACGGTGCCGAACCGCTGTCCCTTGGTCACGAGGTCGCCTTGCTTCGGCAGGTCGACGAGCGTGATGTCTCCGAGCTGGTCGACGGCGAATTGCGTGATGCCGACGCGCCAGATCGAGCCCTTGGCCTCGAGCCACTCGTGGTCGTTGGTGTAACGGAGGTTGGTCGGAATGCTCATGGTTGCTTCACTCGGGGTTCGGTCACTTCACGTTCGCTTGTAGAACTTGCCCGCGACCACGGTCGCGGCGATGTCCTTGCCGCGGCAATCGATGGTGAGCTGGGTGCCGGGGGCGGCGAGGGCGGTCGGGACGTAGGCCAGACCGATCGCTCCACCGACCCAGATCCCCGGCCCACCGCTGGTCACCGTACCGATCGTCGGCGGCGTCTGGGTGCGATCGACGACGGCGTAACCATGGCGCGCGATCGCTCGCACCGACTCGGCGATCGTGAAGCCAGCTAGCTTGCGCGTGAGCCCGGCCGCCTTCTGCTCGCGGAGTGTGCTGGCGCCGATGAAGTCGCGCCCGTCGAGCTTGACCGCCCAACCGAGGCCGGCCTCGAGCGGCGTGTGGTCCTCGTCCAGATCGTTGCCGTACAGCGGAAGCTTGGCCTCGAGGCGGAGGGAGTCGCGGGCGCCGAGCCCGATCGGTAGGCCACCGAGCGGCGTCGCCTTGTCGAGCAGCGCGGTCCACAGCTTCGCGGCATGCGCGTTGTCGCACGCGAGCTCGAAGCCGTCCTCGCCGGTGTAGCCGGTGCGCGCGGCGATGCAGTCGACGCCGGCCACGCGGGTATCCGTGAACGAGAAGCCCGGGAGCTTCGCGAGCTCGCCGTCCGCGAGGCTGTCGACCAGCGCCACGGCCTTCGGGCCCTGCACCGCGATCAGCGCGGTGGTCTCCGAGGCGTCATCGACGTCGCACAGCGAGTGGGTGTGCTCGCGGATCCACTCGAGGTCCTTCGCCGTGTTCGACGCGTTGACCACGACGAGGAACTCCTCGTCGGAGCGCTTGTAGAAGATGCAGTCGTCGACCACCCCGCCGTTTGGCAGGCACAGGAGCGTGTACACCGCCTTGCCGACCGGCGCGCTCGCCACCGCGTTGGTGGTCAGCTTGTCGATCGCCTCGCGGACGCGCGGACCGCGCAGGTAGACCTCGCCCATGTGCGAGACGTCGAACAGGCCGACCGCCTCGCGCACGGCCTTGTGCTCCTTGATCGTGCCGGCGGGATACGACACCGGCATGTCCCAGCCCCCGAAGTCGATGAGGCGTGCGCCGAGCGCCTTGTGGGCCTCCCACAGTGGCGTGTGCCTGCGTTCGGTAGACATGGCGCCGGATATATCACGCCGCGGACGAGTCGCGCGACGGCAGCGCCCCCGCGCGCGGCTTGCCGAGGATCCGGCGCGCCATCCACGACGCGAACCGTCGCGGCACCAGACGCACGCCCCAGCAACTCAGCTTGTTGACGAGGCCGGGAATCACGCACCGCTTGCCCTTCTGCATCGCGCGCAGCGTCGCCTTCGCGACGAGCTCGGCGCTCGACATCGAGTGGTTCGCGATCCACCCGTAGTTGCCGGCGCCGGCGGTGGCGTGAAACTCCGTCGTCGTGCCGCCCGGGCACACGCAGGTCGCCGACAGCGGCGAGCGTTCCCCGCGGAGCTCGTCGTGGAGCGCCTCGGTGAAGTTGCGAACGTACGCCTTGCTCGCCGCGTACGACGCCATGCACGGCACGCTCTGGTACGCGCCGATCGACGCGATGTTGACGAGGTGCGCCCGTTCACCGGCCCCGGGCCCTCGACCGCGCGCCGCGACCATCAGGTAGCTGAGCTCGACCAGCGACACGATGTTCAGCTGCAACAGCTCGGCGTCGCGTTCCCACTCGATGCTGCCGAGCTCGCGGAAGTAGCCGAACCCGGCGTTGTTGATCAGGATGTCGACCGGGCGGTTCGCGGTCGCGGTCTCCCACACGCTCCGTGCGCTACCCGGCTTGCCGAGGTCGGCCGCGATCACGTCGACGGCGACGCCGGCCTCGCGACACGCGGCGGCGATGTCGTCGAGCTTGGTCTTCCGGCGCGCCGTCAGCACGAGAATCGACGCCGTCGGCGGCGAGCAGGCGGGCGAGCGCCGCTCCGATCCCGCTCGACGCGCCGGTGACGAGGGCGCGCTTGCCACGCAGGTCCGACACGCGGCGACGCTAGCATGCCAGGTTGCCGGCCATGCAGTACATCGAGACCCCGTGATGGGCTGGTCTGGCGGGCACGCCGGGTGTACGAACGGCGCATGCGGAACCTGATCCCGATCTGCATCCTGGCGCTCGCGCAACTCGCGGCCTGCGGTCCCTCGGGCCGTGACGTCGCGCTCGCCAAGACCGCACGCTACACCGGCGACAAGCTCGTCCTGTTCAACGCGATCAAGGACACCGCCGCGTCGAAGTACAAGCTGGCGATGAGCGACGAGACCACGCTGTCGCTCCAGACCACCGGCCGCTGGTACACGCCGGAGGGCCTGGTCGCCACGGGTTCGGGCGCCGCCGACATCCGCCAGCTCCCGGACAAGAGCATCAACGTCGTGCTGACGGTGAAGATGCTCCCCGACGGTAACCAGTGGGTGGTCGACGTCGACGCCAACATGATGCGCTACAACGCCGGGATGCCGAACCCCGAGCAGCTGTCGCTCAAGGATCCGAGCCTGCCGGGGTGGGCGAGCGGCAAGGTCGACCAGCTCGCGTTCGACATCTACGACGCGCTCAAGCCGTACGAGGTCAAGGCGCCGGGCGCGCAGATGCCGCCGCCGGCGACCGAGTCCGCGCCCGCCGGTAACGACATGTCCGCGCCGGCCGGTAGCGATACCGCGCCCGCCGCTGGTGGCGACGCCGCACCGGCTCCCGCGAGCGAGCCCGCGCCCGCGCCCACCCCGGCGTCCTGATCCGCCGGTGCGCTCGACGGTCGCGTGGGTGGTGGTGGTGGTGAGCGTGCTGTCGATGCTCGCCTTCGCCTGCGGTCCGTCGGCTCGCGACGTGGCGCTGGCCAAGCTCGCCCGCTATCGCGGCAGCAAGCTCGGCATGTTCGCGCGTGCGAAGTGGGCGGTCGCGCGCCGGCAGCGGATCGCGATCTCCGACGAGACCACGCTGACGATCGTCACCAAGGGACGGTGGCTCACCCCGGAGGGGCTCGCGACGCCTCGCCGCCCGGGCGATCTGCGGATGCCGGACAAGAGCCTGTACGTCGCGATGACGGTCCGGTTCCTGCCCGAGGGCGAGTACCTGATCGTCGACGTGCAGCCGACGATCGCGCGGTTCAACATCGGCATGCCGGTCCTCGAGCCGATCGATCCCACGCAGATCGACGTGCCCGGCTGGCTGACCGGCAAGGTCGACCTGGTGGCCTGGGAGATCCATCAGGTGCTGTTGCCGTACCTCGTGAAGGGCGTGACCGGCTCGACGCCGGAGCCACCGCCGTACGTCCCGGCGGATGCGGGTCCCGAGCCCGACTACGTGCCGCTGGTGCCGCACACGATCGAGCTGTGATGACGAGCGACGACGACATCGTCACGGAGTTGGTCGTCACGTCCGACCAGCGGTTCGGTGGTGGCGGGTTTCTCGAGGTGCGCCGCATCCACCTGAAGAACCGCCGCGCCGACGGCTCGCTGTCGAAAAGCTACATCTCCGATTCGATCGCGCGCGCGATCGGACAGGACGCCGTGGTGGTCGCGGTGTACGCGCGGCGGGAACACCACATCGACGTGCTGCTTCGCGACGGCCTTCGCCCCGCCTTGTGGTTCGGGCGCGATCCGGCGGCCGCGCCGCTGCCCGAGTCTCCTCCATCGCTCTACCTCACCGAGTTGGTCGCCGGCGTGATCGAATCCGGGGATGCCGGGGAGGCCGGGCTACGCGCGCGCGCCGCGGCCGAGGTCGAGGAAGAGGCAGGCTTCGTCGTGGCGCCCGAGGCGATCGCCCTGTTGGGTGCCGGGATGTACGCGTCGCCCGGCGCGATGGTCGAGAAGTTCTACTTCGCCGCGGTCGAGGTCGACCCGGCCGCACAGCATCCATTGTCCGGAGACGGGTCGCCGATGGAGGAGGGCGCGCGCACTCGCTGGATGTTGCTGGAAGATGCGCTCGACGCCTGCGTCCGGGGCGACCTGGTCGACCTCAAGACCGAGCTCGGGCTGCGGCGACTCCGAGATCACCTGAACGCGATCTCGCACTGAACGGATTGTCAGACCGGCGTGCGAGGGTCTGGCGCATGGACGGTCCGACGTTCCATCTCTCGCAAGGCGATGCCGTCACGTGGCTGCGCACGCTGCCGTCCGATTCGATCGATCTCGTCGTCACCGATCCGCCGTACGAGTCGCTCGAGAAGCATCGGGCGATCGGCACCACCACCCGGCTCAAGCACAGCAAGGCTTCGAGCAACGACTGGTTCTCGATCTTTCCCAACGATCGATTCCCGGAGCTGTTCGCCGAGGTCTATCGCGTGCTCAAGCGCAACACGCACTTCTACCTGTACTGCGATCCCGAGACGATGTTCGTCGCGAAACCGCTCGCCGAACAGGCCGGTTTCAAGTTCTGGAAACCCTTGATCTGGGACAAGTGCCTCGGACCCGACACGCTGGTGTGGACCACCGAAGGCACGAAGCGGATCGCGGACATCGAGGTCGGTGATCGCGTCGCGATCCCGGAGGGTGGCACGACCAGCGTGCGTGCGACGCGCCGGACCCGAGCGCCGGCCATCCGTCTCGTGCTGTCGGACGGAACCGATCTGGTCGCGTCGATCGAGCACCGGATGATGCGCGCGGACGGGGAGCTCGTCGAGGCCGGCGCGCTCCGGATCGGGGATGCGCTGTTGGCGCGCCCGGTTCGCGAGCGCGGGGTTTCGACGTTGTCGATGGATGACGTGATTCCCGATGACGATGCGGTGTGCGAGCTGCCGAGCACGAGCGCGTGCCTGTGGTGTGGCGCCGAGTTCGAGAGCCCGCGTGCGGCCGGCGCGCACCAGGCGCGCTGGTGCGCGCAGGCCACCTCGAAACAAGAGATGGCAGATCGGCTCGGCATTCGCGCCAAGCGGTTGCGGCGCTGGATGGAGCGAGGGCGATTGCCCCGGATGTGGGCGAAGCAGCTCGGACTCGAAGACAAGCTCGGAGCGCGCGTCCAGTGCTGTCTCCAGAACGATCTCGAAGCGTGGTACCCGGCGACGCTTCGCCTCGACCACGAGCTCGGGAGAGTGATCGGGCTCTATGCGGCCGAAGGATCGCATGCACCAACCGGGGTGACGTTCGCGTTCCACGCGCACGAGAAGCACCTGCATGCCGCGATCGCGCGGTTCGCGCGTTCGATCGGGATCCGTTCCCGCGTCCGCGTCGACGGCAACACGGCCGTGGTGGCCGCGTATGCCAAGGTCATGCGTTACCTCGTCGATTACTTCGTCGGTGGTGATAGGGCACCCGCGAAGTTCCTGAAGCCGGTGGTGTACGCCGCTCCGGCGGAGTTCCGACGCGGGATCCTCGACGGATTGCTCGAGGGCGACGGCCACTGGTCTCACGACGAGCAGCGGGAGAGCTACACCAGCGCGTCTCACGATCTCGCGATGTTCGTCCGTCGCGAGCTCGAAGCGATCGATCGCCGACCGTCGATGCGGCGGCTCGCCAACGACCATGCCGGTGCTTGGCAGGTGCGCTTCGATCCCGCCCAGCGGGGCGCACCCACCACCGTGCTGGAGATCGAGCCATTGGGAGAGGTCGACCTCGTCGACGTCTCGATCGCCGACCGGGACGAGCTGTTCGTGCTCGCCAACGGCCTGGTCACGCACAACTGTTCGATCGGAATGGGATACCACTACCGCGCGCGGTACGAGTGCATCCTGTTCTTCGAGAAGGGCAAGCGAAAGCTCTCCGACCTCGGCGTGCCGGACATCCTGCAGGCCAAGCGGATCAATGGTGGCTACCCGGCGGAGAAGCCGACGAGTGTCAGCGAGACCTTGATCAGCCAGAGCACGGTACCCGGCGAGCTGGTGATCGATCCGTTCATGGGATCGGGATCGGTGGGCGTGGCGGCGGTGACGCTCGGCCGATCGTTTCGCGGCAACGATCTGTGTGCCGAGGCGGTCGAGATCACGCGCAACCGACTGGTCGAGGCCGGCGGTCGCGAGGATGGTGGGGAGATCGCGCCGGCGAGTCCGGCATCGCCGCAGCTCGGACTTCTGTGAGGAGGATGGCGATGGCACGCATGAAGTCGGCGAGCGCGGCGCGACCCAAACGACGCTCGGCGCGCGCGAAGGCGATCGCGCCGAGGGTGAAGGCGCTCAAGGCGAGCACGGCGAGGCCGAAGGCCAAGACGAGCGCTGGCTACTCGAAGACTTCGCGAGCGGCCGCGACGATGACCGGCAATGGCTTCCGCGATCTGATCGCGGAGTACATCGATCACCAGTACGCCGATCAGGGCCTGGTCGTGTATCGCGAGGTCAGCCTCGGCAAGACGATCATCGGCAAGGACCGCCAGATCGACGTGTTCGTCGTGCGGCCGAGCGATCAGAAGACGATCGCGATCGAGTGCAAGTACCAGGACTCGCAGGGCACGGCCGACGAGAAGATTCCGTACGCGCTCGACGATCTCGCGGCGCTGTGGGTGCCGGGCTGTTTGGTGTACGCGGGTCGCGGGTGGTCGGTCGGCGTGCTTCACCAGCTCGAGGCATCGCGACTGGCGGCGTACTGCTTGCCGGATCGCGCGGGACTGGCGCGCACGAAGGTCACGCGCGAGCTCGACTACATCCTCGCCGCGACGTTCGGGTTCTGGGACCAGATCCTGCCGGCGAGCAAACGGTTCCGGCGCTGAGCCGCTCCGCTGCGGCGATTCGTGCGGTGGGGATGTCGCGCTATTCGCTCGGACAGTCGCCGGCCTGACACGGCATGCAGCCGGCGGCCTGACCGATCGCGGCGCATAGCTTGTTCTCGGTGACGGCGCGGTCGAACACCTGCACGCTGTCGATCGCTCCGTCGAAGTGGTTCTGGGCGACGCCCGTATCGCTGAGGTGGCCGATCGCGAGGCCCTGCGCACCGGTCGCGTTAGGAGGTGACTCGTCGTGACAGAACGAATTGCCGCCGTCGGTGGCGTTCCAGTGATACGCGCACAGACGCGTGCCGTCGTAGGTGCAGGCGAGGAACGACCAGGCCCCCATCGGGAGAACGTCGGTGTACTCGTAACGGCCGACGTCCGTGTTGACGCAGCGACTCTCGATCGACGGCGAGATCGTGTCGAAGCCGATCAACATCGCGTACTGGTTCTCGTGATCGACGACGCCGAAGATGTCGACGCTGGTCTGAGGGAGCGAGTCGGGGTGCACCCAGGCGGCGAGCGTGTAGGTCGAGAGATCGAGCGCGGGATCCTGCGGGACGCGCGTGGTCGACGTGGCGCCGATCTGCGCGGCCGGCGAGTTGCCGGGGACGGTGCGCGTCGCGGGGGACAGGCCGCTGGTGGTGGCGTCGCGGTGTGCCGGCGAGCTGTCGAGCAACGTGCCGTCGTCGACGCCGTCGTCGAACTCCAGGCACAGTACGAGGCCGGTGCTGTCGGGCGCCGAGCACGCTTCGCGCGGCGGCGCGTCGGAGCCGTCGGGGGAGTCCGGCGTGGTGGGCGCATCGGGGCTGGTACCGTCGTCGTCGCTGTTGTTGGCGTTCGGCGGCGCGTACGAGCACGCGGAAACCAACAGCGAGGCAGCGATCACGACCCGAGCCGGCGACATCACCGGCGGACCATGACGCATCCGGCGTGACAGGCTCAACGGGTTCGGTACGACCGACGTCGATTGCACAACTCGTGCATCCTATCGCACGGACTGCTGGTCTCGATCGACGGATCGAGGTTGCACACGGTCATCCGCGATCAGGCTGTCGCCCAGATCACTCGCCGTCGCCGGTCGGGCTCGACGGCCGCGTCGGTGGCGCTCCCGAGGCCTTCGCGTACTCGTCGAGCTTTCGATACAACGTCTTGCGGTCGAGCCCGAGACGTTGCGCGGTCCGCGTCTTGTTGCCGGCCTCGTCCTCGAGTACGCGCTCGATGAACTCTCGCTCGAGCTCGGCGAGGCTCATTCGCCGCGCGACCGCGGCACCGAGGAAGTCGCTCGGACGCTTCTCGCGAACCTGCGGCGGCAGATCCTCGTCCGAGATCAGCTCGCCCTGGCACAGTGCGACCCCGCGCTCGAGCACGTTCATCAGCTCGCGCACGTTGCCCGGCCAGTGATAGGCGAGCAGCAGGTGCTGGGCCTCGGGGGCGAGCCGGAACCGGCGAGGTGGTTGCGTGCGAGCCCCGAGTTGCTCGAGGACGTGAGCGGCGAGCGGCACGATGTCCTCCGGTCGCGATCGCAGCGGCGGTAGATCGAGATGGATGACGTTGAGCCGGTAGTAGAGATCCTCGCGAAACCCGCCGTCGGTGAGCATCTCCTCGAGGTTCTTGTTGGTGGCGGCGACCACGCGCACGTCGACGCGCTGGTTCTTGGTCGCGCCGAGCGGCCGCACCTCGTACTCCTGCAGCACGCGGAGCAACTTCGCCTGCAGGGGGAGGGCGAGCTCGCCAATCTCGTCGAGGAAGATCGTGCCGCCGTGGGCCTCGACGAACAGGCCGGGCTTGTCCGACCGCGCGTCGGTGAACGCGCCCTTCTTGTGACCGAATAGCTCGCTCTCAATCAGTCCCTCGGGCACGGCCGCGAGGTTGACGCCGACGAACGGCCCGCTGGCGCGCGCGGAGTTGTAGTGGATCGCGCGCGCGACCAGCTCCTTGCCGGTGCCGCTCTCGCCGGTAATCAACACCGATGCGGTGGACGGCGCAATCCGCTGGACCAGCGCCACCACGTCGCGCATCGACTGGCTCTTCGCGATGATGTTGCCGAAGCCGTAGCGATCCTCGACCTCCCGCTGCAGGCGCGCGACCTTCTGGCGCAGCGCGCGCTCGCCGAGTGCCTTGTCGATGACCAGCAGTAGCTCCTCGATCTCGAACGGCTTGGTGATGTAGTCGTAGGCACCGAGCTTGACGGCGCGGATCGCGGTCTCGATCGAGCCGAACGCGGTGATCATCACGACGTGCGGCGGATCCGGCATCGCCATCACGCCGCGGATCGAATCGAAGCCATCCATCTCCGGCATCCGGAGGTCGGTGACGATGAGATCGAAGCGCTCGAGTCGTGCGAGCTCGAGCCCGCCCGAGGCACCACCCGCGGACTCGACCTCGTACCCCGCGTCGGCAAGCTCCTCCGCGAGCAGGTCGCGCATCGCCGCATCGTCTTCGACGACCAGGATCGAGGGGCTGCCCTCCGACATCGGTTTCGGTTCTAGCACGCGTCCGTCTCCTCGCGCGGCCCGAAGGCCCGACGCGTCGATCTGGTCGGGCGTACGCGGGCGTCGGTTCGGGCGGGGCATGGGTACGGCGTGGTGGATCCGGTCGGGTCGAGAGCGAGACGCCGGCACGGTGGGTCGAGTTGCGGGGCTAGCTCATTCCCTGCTTGCGGCGGGTTCGCCGGTGTTCGTGTTCCTCGTCGACCAGGCGCACGTAGTCGAGTCGCTCGTGATCGTCGAGCGGCGGCTGGGCGGCGGTGCCGAGCTCGCGCACGCGATCGCGGAATGCCTGCGAGATCTGCTCGAACGGGGGCAGATCGGTGCGCCCCGACAGTGCACCCGAGGTCGCCGCCTCGCCCGCTTCCTCCGACAGCTGGAGCGCGACGTCGCGGGTGATCCGGCCGCGCCGGATCATGTCCTGCACGCTGGTCGCGAGGTGACCGAGCTGGTACTGGCCGGAGTCGATCATCTCGAGCGCCACGAAGATGACCTGGCGCGCGGACAGCACGTGATCCTGGTACAGCACCATCGCCGTCTGGAAGTAGTTGAACACCGGCACCAGCCGCCCGCCGAACCGGTGGAATCCACCGGGCGGTGACCGGCGATCGAGGTGGATGAACATCCGCTTGACCGCGTCGCCCTTGGGCACCCAGCGCGCGAGATCGAGGATCCGCTGGGCGTCGTCGTCGTACGCGCGCGACGCGATCAGCACGCGCTCGAGGTCGGACAGTCCGACGCGACCGGCGAGCAGGTCGGCATACAGGCGGTACGATGATCGCATCCGCCTCGGCATCGTCGCCGAACAGGGTCTCGGCTCCTGCCGCGGCCCGATCCGCGACTGCAGCATCGCGGGCAACTTGTAGGAGATATGGGCGCGCAGGGCGCGGAACCGGCCGCGCAGGATGTTCTTGAGGTTGTTCTTGAGAACGAACTCGTCGTACTCGACGCCATCGAGCGTGAGCTTGGCGGCGAGCACCTGGCGCATCTGGGTCGGGCTGCCCGACACGATGCAGATCCGGTGGCCGTCCTGGTTGAGCGCGCGGAGCAGGGACGTGGCCCCGGGGTACGCCTGCTTGTCGCTGGCGTCCTGCATCGCGTTGTGCAGGAGGTCGGTCAGGCTGTCGAACTCGGTCCGGAGGTAGGTCTTGTCGAGGTCCCAGCGGAACGTGTGGCGCGGTGGCTTGGCGCCGGGCGGTAGTCCGGCAGCACGTAGTTGAGCAGACCAATCCGCTCGCCGAGCTTGACCGGCAACGTCGTCAGGCGA
>CAVYYE010000003.1:780000-2888863 GCA_963772655.1 uncultured delta proteobacterium | reverse complement strand
AGGGTGGTTCGGCCACACTGTGGCGCACGGGCCACGGCACGCACCGGTAAGACCGGCAAATCTCGACGACGAACGCGGCGAATCGGGGCGGCGCCGGTCTTGCTGGTAGACGCGGGGTGGCTACGCCGTTCAAGGTTCGCAACGTACGCGCAAGACGCACTCAGCATGCGGGAGGTGTGATCGCGGGCATGCGATGGGGCGCGATCGCGATCACCGTGGCGGGATGCTCGTACTCGCCGGGCTCGTTTCACCACGGTCTCAACTACTTTCCCGGCACGCGCACGACGGTGGGCTGCCTCGACCTCGCCGTCGACCGCCGCGCGGATCACGACGGCTGGTCGGTGCTGTCGTTCGAGTTCGCGAATCGCTGCGAGGGTCCGCAGACGGTCGACCTCGCACACCTCGACGTGGTCGGCCGCGACGCCGAGGGTCGCGAGCACACGCTCCGGCCGTTCGATCCCGACGGCACGATCCGACCGCTTCCCCTCGACGGCCGGCTGTCGGGCGCCGAGGCGCTGAGCTATCCGGCGCACGAGGCGATGGTGCAGGTCTGCGTCGACGTGGCGACACTCGGCGACGACGCCGGCCCGTCGCGATGGATGTGCTTCGCTCGCAAGGGGCTTCCACTCCGCGAGGACGAACCGGGCTTCGAAGCCGAGGCCGCGCGCACGGCGGCCGCCGACGCCGACGCCGACGCCAACCGCAGTCAGATCGTCGACGACGAGGCTCCGGAGGTGACGCCATGAAGCGCGCGATCACGCTCGGCCTGGCGATCGCGAGCCTGGTGGCGATGCGACCCGGAGTCGCCCTCGCCGGTGGCGGTGGTGGTGGTGGCGGAGGCGGCAGTTGCGGCGGCGGCGGCTCGAGCGGAGGGAGCTCGGGCGGCAGCTCCGGCGGAAGCTCCGGTGGCGGCGGGAGCAGCTACAGCGACTCGGGCAGCTCGAGCAGCTCGACCCCGGCGTGCGTCGACGACACGGACATCGTCGGGTTCCGGCACTGCACGCCGTACGGCAAGTGGGCGACCAACCTCCGGCTACCGAAGGTCATCCTCGAGATGGGGATGGTGATGCGCGAGTTCGCGAGCCCACTCGGCGAGGCCAACGGATTGGTGACCCACAACGACGAGACGTTCTCGTATCGCGTGGTCCAGCCGCCGAGCGGCGGCGGCGCACCGAATCGCGACACCGCGCTGGCGTTCGCGATGCGACTCGGCATCGGCTTGCCGGGCGGGCTGTATCTGGCGTTCGACGGCGAGATCGGCGGCGTCGGCGACGACGCGCACGCGACGATGCTCGACGTCGGCGCACGCGGCGCACCGACGATCCGCCCGACGAGCGTGATGCTGGTCGGCGGCGATGTCGCGCTCGGCCTCGCCGGTCGTACCGGCCATCTCGCCCTCGGCGCCGAGGTCGCGGGCGGTGGTCGCTCGCTGATGTACAACTACGCGTCGAGCTACGGCGCGTGCGAGCAGCAGACGTCGATCCTCCGGGCGACGGGCGTGGTCGAGGCCCGCGTGCGCGGCGGCTGGTGGTTCTCGCCGTTCGGCCAGCTCGGCGTGGTCGCCGGCAAGAGCCTGATCGACGACAGCTGGATGGGCGGCATCTTTCTCAACGCCCAGAGCCGCGCGTTCGGCGGTCGCTGACGGCGTCCGGATCGACGGCGCGGGGCTCGACGGGGCCGACGTAGCGGGCGTGCCGCAGGTACATCATCAGCTTGTAGAGCTGACGCATGTCCTCGTGCCGCCGGGCCAAGGCGGCCTGCGACATGTCCACCTGTTCACGTCCGAGGTTCACGCTCGGCTACCTCGGCGGGCTGGAACCGGCGCAGGTAGACCATGAGCTTGTAAAGCGCACGCACCTGCTCGAGCCGCGCCGCGACGGCCGCCGGAGACATGTCGATCGCCGCGTCACGCCGGTCCGGAGTCGTTGCCGTTGGTGTCGTCATGTTCGAGCTGGGCGAGATCGAGGAGGTCCTTGGGTCGTCCGGCGATCCTCTTCATCGTAGCAAGGCCCTCGCGGGAGACGATGACGAGTTTTCTCGTGCCGCTTCGGGTCGGCATCCGCGTGTTCCAGACTTCCTCGAGATCTGGCGCGACGACCAAAAGGTCCACCGGGAGCAGCTCGCCCGTCGTCGGATCGAGCTTGGAGATCCGTTGGACCTCGCGTGGCGTACCGGCCTGGAGGCCGAACGTCATCTTGCGTGCGGGGACGTCGAATCCGAGGGAACGAACGATACGCATCGCCTCGGCGAGTTGTGAGGCGGGCACGAGGACGTCGATGTCCATCGTCGCTCGCGGGTACCCGTGCATGGCGAGCGCCAGCCCCCCGCACACGGCGTACTCGACGTGCTCGCGTTCGAACGCATCGACGAGCGCTTCGAGCTCGGCGATCAGGTCGAAGGCCACGACGCGCTAGACCTCGAGCTCGTCGCCTTCGCGCGCCGGGACGAGCCCGATGGCCTTGCCGCCGCGGGTGTCGAGCGCGGCGCGCGTGAGCTCGCAGAATCTCGTCGACGTCGTCGTCGGAGTAGTCCTGGTCGTAGTGGAACATCACCAGGCGCTTGACCTTCGCCTTGACCGCGGCGTCGGCGGCGTCCTCGTACGACGCGAACCCGCGGTTGCGCCGCGTCGCCTGGTCGGCGGGCCGATACGTGGTGTCGTGGAGGAGCACGTCGGCGCCCCGGTAGAACGCGATCGCCTCGTCGGACGGCCCGGTCTCCGGGTAGCCGACATCGGAGGCGTAGACGAACGTCTTCGCCGCGGCGCCGGTGCCCTCGGTGATCCGGAACCCGAGCGCGATCGTCCCGCCGTGCGGGTGCTCCTGCCCGATGATCGACACGCCCTCGGCCTCCCACGGCTTGCCGCAGGTCAGCGAGCGGACGTCGAACCCGGCGGAGAAGTTCTTGAGCGACTGCAGCGGCGAGAAGTTGGGATCCATCTGGCCCTCGAGGATCTGCTCGAGCACCTCCGGCGTGTCGCCGGGCCCCCACACCGTGAACTGGTTGCCGCCGACGAACACCGGCGGGAAGAAGCCGAGCCCCTGGATGTGATCCCAGTGCGTGTGCGACAGCAGGAACAGCGCGCGGCCCTGACCCTTGCCGAACTCGCCGGCCATCAGGGCATTGCCGAGGTGCATGAGCCCGGTGCCCATGTCGATGATCACCAGCCCGCCGCTCGCGGTGTGTACCGACACGCACGAGGTGTTGCCACCGTAGCGAATCGTGTCGGGTCCGGGCGCGGGGATCGAGCCGCGGACTCCCCAGAACCGGATCTTCATCGCCGACCTCCGGCCGGCATTTGCCCGCACGTTGGTCTGGTCATTCGTCCCCCAGGGGAATCTCGAGTCCCTCGTAGGCACTCATCAGCTCGAACTTGTCGTGCTGCGCGGTCACGACCTCGCGGTACTTGGCGAGGATCGCGTCGTTGTCGTCGTCGGACCGCGTCGGCGCGTGGTGGAACAGGCACAGCCGCTTGGCGCCGGCATCGCGCGCGATCTGGATCGCGTCGTCGGGATGCGAGTGTCCCCAGTGCGGGCGCAGCCGGTACTCGTCGATCGTGAACTGGGTGTCGTAGATCAGGAGGTCGGCGTTCTTCGCGAGCGCGACCACGGCGGCGCGCATCTTGGCGAGCTCGTCGACGACCTCCGGCGGCAGATCCTGATCGAGCCGGGGCGGCGTGGTCATGAACTCGCGCCCGAACAGGATGTCGGTGAACGGCGCGGTGTCGGCGCAGTACACGACCGACGCGCGATCGACATCGATCCGGTAGGCCATCGCGATCCACGGATGGTTGAGCCGCGCGGTGGTGACCGTGGCCTTGCCGACGTCGAACCGCGCGCCCTCGATGAGCTCGTGGAAGTACATGTCCGCGCGCATCGCCGACAGCGGCACCGGGAAGTACGGCAGCTCGTGCTGCTGGCTGAACACCGCCTCGAGGTGGGTGTCGCGCTGGCGGGCGAAGATGTGGACGGCGTTGCCGGCGCGGTACAGCGGCGAGAAGAACGGCAGGCCCTGCACGTGATCCCAGTGCGTGTGGCTGATCAGGATCGTCGTGGTGCCCTTACCCTCGCCGAACGCCTCCTGCGTCAACGACTTGCCCAGCCGCCGGAGCCCGGTGCCCGCATCGATGATGATCGGCGACGCGCCCTTGGGCCGCACCTCGACGCACGACGTGTTTCCACCGTACCGGCTGGTCGCCCGACCGGGTACGGGGATGGAACCGCGAACTCCCCAGAACCTGACCTTCATGTGACGTGGGCTTGACCTGCCAGCGGACCCTAACGCTCTCGTTCTCCTATAGCTAGAACCGCTTGCGCGAATCTAGAAGGATCGTCACCGGGCCGTCGTTGACCAGCTCGACCGCCATGTCGGCGGCGAACTGCCCGGCCTCGACGCGGGCGACCCCGGCGGCACGGAACGCGTCGAGGGATTGCTCGTACAGGGCCTTCGCGGCCGCCGGCTCGAGCGCCCCGATGAACGACGGCCGGCGTCCCTGGCGAGCGTCGCCGTAGAGCGTGAACTGGGACACCACGAGCACGCCCCCGCCGACGTCGAGCACGCTCCGGTTCATCTTGCCGGCGTCGTCGGCGAAGATCCGCAGGTTGGTGACCTTGTCGACGATGTACGCCAGGTCGGCGGCGGTGTCGCCCGCCCCGGCCCCGAGCAGGACGAGCAGCCCGCCGGCGATCGTGCCGGTCGGCTGGCCGTCGACACGGACCTCGGCGCGGGTGACTCGCTGGACCACGGCTCGCATGGGGCGGTGATACCACCCAAGTGATGAAGATCTCGGTCTTCGCTCAGGCAACCACCGCGGCTTTACGGGGGTCGAAACGGCCGCTAGGATGCCGGCCCTCATGAGGTACTTGGTACTCGTCGCGCTCGTCGCCGCCGGATGCGGCAAGGAGATCGGCGACGCGTGCATCGTCAGCTCCGATTGCAGCCCCACCGGCGAGCGCCAGTGCGACTCGAGCAGCCAGGGCGGGTACTGCACGATCCAGGGCTGCGACTTCGACACCTGCCCGAGCGAGGCCGTGTGCGTGCGGTTCTTCACCGGCAACTTCTCGAACCTGACGTGCGATCCGGCGACCGAGGGCGTGTCGACCGACGACTGCGGCCTCGACGAGCTGTGCTCGCTGGTCGGCAACTGCGTGCCGCGCTCGAGCGAGGTCCGGTTCTGCATGCGCAAGTGCAACGGCGACGGCGACTGCCGCGACGGCTACGAGTGCCGCGACCTCAGCGACATGATCTCGCACGGCGGCGAGCCGGTGCTGGCGCCGGGCACGCCGTTCGACGCCAACGCGCTGCCTCGGTTCTGCGCGGTCGCGCTCAAGTAGCTCCGGGTCGCGAAGTCGCGATCCCGTCCTGGTAGGCTCGCCGTCGTGTCGATCGCGGGCTTCTTGCTCAGACGGCTCGGCTCCGGGTTGATCGCGATCCTCGGGGTCTCGATCCTGACGTTCGCGTTCCTGCACATCGTGCCGGGCGATCCGGTCGATCACCTGGCGGGCGGCGAGGCGACCCCCGAGCAGCGCCAGAAGATCGAGGAGTGCATGGGGCTCGATCGCCCGCTGCCCGCGCAGTTCGTGGCGTTCATGGGCCACATCGTCGACGGCTCGCTCGGTCACCAGTGCCCGAAGGCGAAGGGCCGCCCCGACGTCGCGACCCGGATCGGCGAGGTGTTCCCGTACACGCTCGAGCTCGCGATCGCCGGGATGCTGGTGGCGATCGTGCTCGCGCTGCCGCTCGGGATCCTGGCGGCGATCAAGCGCGGCACCTGGATCGACACGCTGGCGACCACGACCTCGCTCGCCGGGATCGCGATCCCGCAGATGATGTTCGCGCCGCTGCTCCTCATGATCTTCTTCATCGTGCTCGGCTGGCTGCCGGGCCCGACGGAGACCGGCCCGGCGGCGCTGATCTTGCCGGCGATCGCCGTCGGCACCCACCTGATGGCGATGCTGGCCCGGATGACGCGGACGTCGATGGTCGACGTGCTCGGCGAGGACTTCGTGCGTACCGCACGCGCGAAGGGCGTCCCCGAGCGCCGCGTGCTGTTCGTCCACGCGCTGCGCAACGCGCTGTTGCCGGTGATCACGATCGCCGGGTTGCAGTTCGGCTCGATGCTGTCGGGCGCGGTCGTGATCGAGAACGTGTTCTCGCGCCCGGGGCTCGGCACCACGCTGGTCGACGCGATCTCCGAGCGCAACTACCCCGTGGTGCAGGGCACCGTGTTCGTGATCGCGGTGATCTACGTGGTGGTCAACATGCTGGTCGATCTGGCGTACGGGCTCGCCGATCCGAGGATCCGTCGCGGATGAAGGCGATCCGGATCGCACTGCAAGCGGGGCGCGCACTTCGGGGCGCGTTCGCCGGCATCCGCCAGCTCGGCTGGTCGGGACGCATCGGCGCGGTGATGCTCGCGGTATTCGTGATCGCCGGCGTGCTGGGGCCGTGGATCGCACCGCACGACGTGTCGAGCGCGACCGCGATCGATCTGTCCAGCCGGTTCGAGGGCATCAGCGGCGCGCACTGGCTCGGCACCGACAGCCGCGGCCAGGACACGCTGAGCCAGCTGCTGTGGGGCGCGCGCTCGGCGCTGGTGATCAGCTCGATCGTCGTCGGCGTGTCGGCCACGATCGGCCTCGCACTCGGCACGATCGCCGGCTGGTATCGCGGCATCGTCGACGAGATCGTGATGCGGATCGTCGACGTGCTGATGGCGTTTCCCGGCATCTTGCTCAACATCGCGATCGTCGCGACCGTCGATCGCCCGGGGCTCGGGATCCTGATCGCGGCCCTGATCGCCAACGGCTGGGTCGGCTACGCGCGCGTCGCCCGCGGCCAGGTGCTCGCGCTGCGCGAACGCGACTACGTGACCGCCACCGTCGCGCTCGGCGCCTCGAACGTGCGCGTGATGTGGCGCCACCTGGTGCCGAACCTGATGGGTCCGGCGCTCGTGCAGATGTCGTTCGGGTTCGCGGCGGTGATCCTCGTCGAGGCGACGCTCAGCTTCCTCGGCCTCGGCACGCACACCGACTACGCGTGGGGCGCGATGCTCGACCAGGCGCGCACGTTCTTGTGGAAGACCGACTGGGTCGAGCTCTACGCGCTGGTTCCCGGCCTCGCGATCATGTGGGTCGTGCTCGGCGCCAACCTGCTCGGCGACGGTCTTCGCGACTGGTCGGATCCGCGACAACGCGGGAGGCGGTGATGGCGCTGCGCGTGCGCGTGTGCAGCGTGACCGACGTCGGCGACCAGCCGCGCGCGTTCGCGGTCGAGGGCGTCACGTGGCCGGTGCTCGTCGTGCGCCTGGAAGGCGACGATGGCGAGGCCGGCGACATCGTCGCGACCCCCGGCGTGTGCCCGCACGAGGACGTCGAGCTCGCCGGCGGCAAGCTGGTCGGCTGCGAGCTGACGTGTCCCGGTCACAGCTACGTGTTCGACCTGCGCACCGGTGCGTGCGAGCACGATCCGACGCTGACCCTGCGGCGCTACCGGGTGACGATCGTCGACGGTGACGTCTGGGTCGACCTGTTGTCGGCACCGATCTCGGCCGAAACGTAACTCGGCTCACGCCGGCAACATGCCTGGCGCGAATTCGATCTTGTGCGAACCGCCCGAAACGTGGTGTAGGCAGCTCATGAAGCGAGTCCTCCTCACGCTGCTCTGTCTCCCGTTGGTGTCGTGTGGTGGATCTGACCCCGCGGGCACGACGATCACGTGCGGTACGGGAACGGTGGAGATGGACGGGGTGTGCGTGCCCGATGGCACCCCGCCGCCCGACGGGCTGACCTGCGGCACCGGCACGCACGAGGCCAACGGCGAGTGCGTTCCCGACGGTCAGGACGACGTCGGCATTCCGACGATCACGGCGATCACGCCGGGCGCGGCCGGGATCTCGGGCGGCACGGTGTTCGCGATCGACGGCACCAACTTCGCCGGTCAGGGCGCCGGCAACGTCACCGTGAAGTTCGGCGACCAGGCCGCGACGATCGCCGCGGTGACGCCGAACCGGATCGCCGGCGTGATCCCGCCGGGCGTGTCGATCGACACCACGGTCACGGTGACCACCGACAAGGGCAGCGTCACGACGTCGTTCGAGTACCTCGCGATCTACGCCGCCGATGGCCGCGGCCTCGACAACGGCTTCCTCTACCTGATCGATCCGACCAACGGGTTCTGGGGCGTGATCGACATCCTCACCGACGCCACCGACGCCAACACGACGTACGGCCTCACCGGCCTCGCGTTCGACGGCAACGGCACGCTGTTCGGCACCACGGCCGCGGGGCTCACGAAGACCTCGCAGCTGGTCACGGTCGACCCGCAGACCGCGAAGGTGACGGTGATCGGCACGCTGACCGACGGCAACAACGAGCACCACATCGCCGACATCAAGTTCGACGGCGCGACGCTGTACGGCCACTCGGGCATCGCCGGACTGGTCACGATCGACCCGACCACGGCGGCGGTCACGCCGGTGGCCACGAACGGGTTCGCGTTCGGCGGCGGCATGGTGTTCGACGACAACAACAACCTGCTGGCGGCGAATCTCAACGTCAACGCCGGCACGATGGACCTCAACTCGGTGGACACCACGACCGGCGCAGAGACCACGATCGCGGCGCTCGACTACGGCGTGTTCGCCAACCAGTCGTTCATGCCCAACGCGATGGCGAGCATCCAGGGCGTGATCGTCGGCTCGTTCGATAACTCGACCACCGGTAACAACGACGGCACCAACGAGGGCACCGACCTGTTGTCGTCGCGCTCGATGGTCAAGATCGATCCCGCGACCGGCGCCACCAGCTGGCTCGCCGAGATGCCGGCCCTCGAGGGCTTCGTCAGCCAGATCGACGCGATCGCCACCGCGCCGGCGACCGTCGTGATCGCCCACGATCACCCGATCGCGTGGAACGCGCCGCCGGCGCGCGACACCTCGACCGCGATGGCGCGCGTCGCTCCGACCACCGTCACCGTGCGCGGCGCGGCGATCTCGCTCGGCCACCACCAGGCGATGTCGCTCGCGACGCTCGGCGCCTCGCGGGTGACCGCAGCCGACGGCACGTCGCTCGACGTCGACGGCACCGCGTACACCCTGATCGGCACGCGCCGCGGTGGCCTCAAGCTGGTCGACGCCAGCGGCCGCGTGGTGATGCGCCACGTGGCGACGATCGAGTAGCTACGATCGACTCGCTACGATCGACGAGCTACGGGGTCTCGTCGGGACCGAGCGTGACCGTCGGCTCGGGCAGCACGAACCGCCGCAGCGTCACGTCGTCGAAGAACGTGTCGCCGGTCGTCAAGTACGCGCCCATGCCGACCGTGCCCGACAGGTCGGCGTCGACGGTCGCGAACCCCGACTCCGGCACGTAGCGCTGGCCGTCGATGTCGAGCGCCATCGAGTGGCGATACGCGTAGATCGTCACCCGGGTCCAGGTGTCGTCGGCCGCGCCGGGAGCGCCCGGCGGCGCCGGTACCAGCTCGGTGTAGGTGTCGCTCTCGAACTTCGAGATGTCCCACACCGAAGGCTGACCGGCATCGATCTGCTGGAGGTCGGTGAAGTACACCGAGGTCGCGTTCTCGCGAATGCCCATCGAGACGTCGGCACCGAGTGCGACCTCGAGGTTCCACCACGCATCGAGCACGACATCGCGTTCGTCGATGTCCATCGCCGAGATCCCGACCCCGGTCTGGTCCTGCGGCGGGACGCGGACCGCGTGGGTGCCGCTATGGGCGCGCGAGGTCGTACGACCGACGCTCGCATCGGCGAACCACTGCGACAGCGTGCCCTCGAACCCGTCGGCGAGCAGGAACACCTTCGACGCGTTCTCGGGTGGCGCTCCGGCGCTCGGATTGCCGTAGTAGAGGTAGTAGCGAACGGCAGCGTTGTCGGCGAGCGCCGGCTCGTGGGCGAACCACACGGTCGTCGTCGGCGAGCGCCAGTCCGAGCCCGAGTCGAGCACGCGCTCGACCTCGACGCCGTCGGCGCGCACGATCCGGACGTCGTCTCCGGATGCCAGCGCCTCGCCGGTATCGACGAGCGTGTCGTGATCGAACGTGATCGACAGCGAGTAGCGCGCCGGGGTGCCGTTATCGCCGGCGACGACGTCGATCGCGCGGCGGTGGGTCCAGGCGAGATCCCACCAGTCGCTCGCACCGTCGGGTGGAGACACCGGCGCATCACTCGCATCGGGATCGACCGAGGTCCCGATCGGTTGGCACACTCCGGTCTGGGTCACGCAGGCCTGACCGCTCGGACACTCTCCCGCGGGACCACAGGGCGCACCTGCCGGGCCTCGTGGCGAGTAGCAGCCAACGAGACAACTCATAACCGCGAGTCGCCACCCCATCACATCGAGTCTATCCGAGTCGGTGGCTCGTCGCGCGAACAACTGCCACGACGACGACAACTCGAAGGTTACGCCAGGACTACGGACACGCGTGACCGGAGCCGAGCAGGTGACGGAGGAAGGCGCACCGCGACGCGGTGGTGCGTTCGAGCGCGACATGTGTGTCGCGGTTGGGCTCACTCGTCGAGGTCGCCGCTGTCGTCGAGCGAACCTAGGTCGTCGAGCGAACCCGGGTCGTCGGCGGGCTCGAGGGCGAGCTCGTCGAACGCCGCGGCCTCGTCATCGATCGTCAGCGGTTCGGCATCGAGCGTGCGCGGCGAGGTGCCGGGCTCCACGTTGGTGCCGCCGGGCCCGGGCGCGAGCAGCAGATCGGAGACGTTGCCATCGACGCGGCCGACCCCGGTCACCGTGAAGTCGCCCGCGTACTGCCACGCCCGATCGTGGTGGCGATACCGCTGGCCGAGCGAGAGCTGCGACGGATCGGCGGCGTGAAAGCTCGTGTAGTACCAGCTCGCGACCCACACGCCGTCGAGCGGGATGTGGCGATCGTGGTAGTGCTCGACGGCGAGCTCGCTCGAGTAGACGTAGGCACGATACCCGGCGGCGCGGACCGACTTGACCCAGCCACGGGTGTAGGCCGTCGACGGGTGGTGCGCGGACGCGTAGGTGCCGCCCTCGACGTCGAGCGCGATCGGGATCTCGCGATGCGGATGCCACCCGAACGCACGCATGCGCTTGACGGCGGCCTTGCCGTCGGCGAGCCCGCGCGCGTACGTCAGGCGGTGATGGCGGCAGATGTTCGAGGTCTGTTGTCCGACCCAGATCGGCAGGAACCGCCAGCCGACCGCATCGTGCAGCACGCGCACCCGGTGCTTGCTCCAGCCGTAGCCGGCGTTGCACGCACCGCCGATGTAGACGCCGGTCCACCGCACGGCGTGACGGTGGGCGAGACGCTTGGCCTCGCGCGTCGAGAACGCGCCCGCGCGATCGACGCCGCGGAGGGTGCCGGTGGTCTGGACCTCGAACACACCCGGATCGTCGGTGGTGTCGTCGGTGGCGGGATCGTCGAGTGCGCAACCGGTCATCGAACCCAGCAGCACGGCGAGCACAGCGAAACGGGAGATCGTCATGCGCTCGCCGACAGGCAACCGACGTGCCTCCCCGCGGCGTGCGGCGAGCGCCGCGAGATCTGGTCGGTACGCGCAATCGACGCCGGCTCAGCTCGCCAAACCGTGGACATCACTGCGCAACTGACACGTCTCACCGGGGAGGTTCAGGACCTGTCATGGGCGATCATGGGCGATCGAACGCCGGCAACCAGACCAAACCATTGTCGGCGAGCCTGCGACGAGTCTCGGCACGCGAGGTGCTCTTCGGCCCGAACATGCACGTCTGGAAGATCTGGTTCGTCACGTGGATGATCGTCGCGTCGGCCTCCAACGCCGATGCGCAGATCGACGATCACCAGGCGTGCACGTGCAACCAACACGCGGCGGCGTGCGACGCGGGGTGCGCGTGCGACGACGAGTGCAGCGTCGACTGGGACGTCGACGAGTGCACGTTGCCGGGCGCGGGCTGTCTGCCGGAGTCGGCGGACGCGACGCTCGAGGCCGACGAGGATGCGGCGGCGGTGCCGGACGATCCGATCGACTGGGCGGTCGACGCGGCGGCGGTGTCGTGCCCCGACGGCGCCGTGCTCGACGGTGGGCGATGCATGCCGGGCGACCTCGACGCGGTCGACCTCGGCGGCTGCGCGACCACCGCGGCGCCGGGCGCGATCGTCGGACTCGCGGTCGTGCTGCTGATCGCGATCGCGATCCGGCGGCGGCGGCAATCTCTCGTCGTGCTGGCGCTCGCGGCGTCGTGCGCGACCGACGCCGCGGCCGACTGGGACGAGCTGGCGAACGACGGTCCGACGCCGTCGGCGGTCGCACGGATCGACGTGTTCTCCGCCGCACGGTCCGACGGGATCGGGGCGCGCTTCGTGCTCGCGCATCAGCCGCTCGCCGCCGACACCGGGCAACCGACCGCGCAGTTCGCGCTCGAGCGAACCGGCGACGTCCCGATCCTGCGCGCGGACGCGGACGCCTGCGGCGATCGCCTGACCGCGACGCCCGGCGACGGCACCGAGCTCCTCGGCTGGGCACGGTCCGACGACGGCGACGGGACGGCCGCGTTCGTCGAGCTGATCGCGCCCGACGGCTGCCGCGTCTACGAGACCTCGCCCGAGACCATCGAGACCCTGACCGGCGACGGCTACACGGTCGCCGGCACGCTCGGGTACGTGTGGCCGCCGGGCCTCGGCGATCCGGAACCGGCCGATGCGCCGGCGCTCTACGCCGCGACCTGCCACGTCACCAAGCACTCGCCCTGGTTCCTGCTGTACGCGAGCCCGGGCGCCGACGAGACCGAGCAGTTCCTCGGTGGCTGTCCCGGCGAGGTCATCGTCGGGGAGAAGCGCGAGAGCGGACCGCACGGCCGGATGAAGAACCCGGCCAACCACGAGCGCGGCGGGCGCACCGCGTTCGTGCTCGATCGCAACGGCGACAAGTTGCGCGAGCTGCTCGCGCGGCCCAACGGCGTCGAGCGCACCGCGGCGTATCTGCGCGCCAAGCTCGCCAGCGGCTACGACTACATCGTCGTCGACGAGATCACGGCGGCCGCCGACTGGGCCGACGGCCACGCGCTCAACCACCGGTTTCGCAAGCTGCTGCTCCGGCTGCCGCCGCGCACCGTGATCGGGTACGTCAGCATCGATCTCACGCAGTACGCCGGCGGCGCCCAGCGGCTGCGCGATCGTCGGTACCTGATGCGTGCCCTCAAGCGGCGCGGCCGCGGGATCGCGCTCGAGGTCTACCTGCACACGGCGCAGGTGATGGCGGGCGCGGCACCGTCGACGCTACGGACCGCCGCCGCTCGCCTCGCCCGCTCGACCCGGGGCATGAAGTACGGCGGCGGCATCAACCTGCGCGCGATCAGCGTGCTCGGCACGAGCATGCACTCGATCTATCCGCAGTACCGCTACCTCGATCAACCGAGCCACGACCTCGCCGCGATCCGGCGCGAGGTCAACGCGATCCGGCACGGCAGCAAGCGCCTGCGGCAGCAGCACGGCGTCGGTTACTACTTCGTCAACAAGTCGGACATGGCACCGCCGTCGGCGTACTCGTACGCCCAGCTGATCGCGCGGATGCATCACCAGACCCTTCGGTTCCGTTAGGAGGACGTCGTGAGGTTTCGAATCCTGGTCTGCCTGAGTCTCGCCGCGTGTGCGGCGCCACCTTCCGAAGCGACCCGTGCGTCGGCGATCCACGAGGCCGCGACCGCCTACGCGATCCCCGAGCCGTGGCTGCTCGCGATCGCGTACGAACGCGGACGGTTCGAGCTCGCCGGCACGGTCGCGACCGTCGATGCCCCGGCCGAGTCCGACGACGGCGATGCCCTCGCGGCCGACACCGAGGTCGACGAGACCGACGGCACGCTCGACGACGCCGCGGCGGTCGGCGGCGCCGACGTCGACGACACCAACGCCCACGGCCTCATGTATCTGACGGACGCGCAGATCGCGCGGGCGTCCGAGCTCACCGGCGATGCGCCGGCCGACATCGAGAACCGGCTCGATGCCAACGCCGCCGCCGCGGCCGCGCTGCTCGCCGACGCGCGCGACGATACCGACCTACGCACCGCCACGGTGTCGCTGCTCGGCCTCGACGGGGACGCCGACGCGGCCGGGTTCGCCCTCGACGATCTCGATGCCACGATCGCCGACGGCTTCGATCTGACGACCTCCGACGGCGAGCACCTGACGCTCGCCGCCGACCCGGGGCCGCACGCGATCGCGCTCGAGGCGCTGCCGGTGCCCGGCAAGTATCCGAAGCGCCAGTGGATCGCGTCGCCCAATCACTCGAGCCGCCTCGGCTACGCGATCCGCTACGTCGTCGTCCACGACATCGAAGGCACGATGGCGGGTGCGATCCACGTGTTCAAGTCGTCGGCGAGCCAGGCCTCGGCGCACTACATCGTGCGCGCCCGCGACGGCCACATCGTGCAGATGGTCCACGAGGGCGACAACGCGTGGCATGCGGGCCACGGCTGGTTCAACCGTCACTCGATCGGGATCGAGCACGAGGGGTTCGCGCATCGCGCGAAGGGCGGCGGCTACTACGTCGACACCCAGTACCGCGCGTCGGCGGCGCTGACCTGCGCGATCGCGGTCAAGCACCACATCCCCGTCGATCGCAAACACATCTTCGGCCACGGCAACATCCCGTCGAACCTGGCCTCGCACCGGCTGTGCAGCGATGCCCGTGCCGCGGCGGGAGCCTGCGGCGGGGTCTCGCATCACAGCGATCCGGGGCGCCACTGGAAGTGGCACCACTACATGAAGCTGGTGCGCGCGTGCGTCGCGGCGTCGTGACTACTTGTAGTCGGGCTCGACCAGCTTGACGTCGGTGATCCCGGCCACCTCGAACGCCTTGTTCACCGCATTGCGGTCGCCGAGCACCACGACCACCTCGTTCTTGGGATCGAGCTCGGTCGCGAGCAGCGCCTTGACCTGCGCGAGCGACACCGCGGCGACCTGCTGGAGCAACTGGTTGTAGTAGTTCGGACCGAGGTGGTACTGGGCGATCAGGCCGAGCCGCTGCGCCAGCGATGCCGACATCGTCGATTCGCCGAGCAGCTGCTGGATGATCTTGCGACGGGCGCGCACGAACTTGGTGTCGAAGTCGACGCCACCCTTGCGGAGGTCGTCGATACCGTCGCGCATCGCCTTGAGTGACTCGCCGGCGCGCAGCGCGTCGACGGTGCCACCCATGTCGTAGAACGACGGTCCGAGCCGGTTGTCGCGGCGGGCGTAGATGCCGTAGGTCGTTCCGAGCTTGGTGCGGATGTCCCACATCGCATCGTTGACCATCCCCGCGAGCACGAGGCGCGCGGCCTGCTGGCCGTCGATGCCGGCCGGCGACGGGTAGAGGATCGCGAGATCCATCTGCGGATCCTCGTCGCCGATCACGCCCACGTACGCCGGGCCGGTGCGCTTGTACGGGGTCGCCGCCACCGGCTCGTCCTTGTGGCCCTTGCCCCAGTGCCCGAAGCTGCCGCCGATCAGCGACTTCGCCTTCTCGATATCGAAGCTGCCGGCGATCACGAGGGTCGCGTTGGCGGCCGAGTAGTGCGTGTTGCGGAAGTCGTTCAGCTTGTCGCGACCGACGCCGCCGACCGTGTCGGGCGCCGGCGCACCGGTCTTGGTGTACGCGTGATCCGGGCCGAAGATCGCGGCGAGCTGCTGGCGCTGGAACTCGAGCTTCTGCTGCGAGCGGCGCAGCTTGAGCGCGAGCTTGACGCGCTTCTGCCAGTTCTCGATCCCCTCCTGGTGGTAGGTGCCGGCCTTGATCAGGCGCTCGAGGCCCTTCACCACGACGTCGAGGTACACGTTCATGCCGCGCGCACCGCAGATCGTGTGATCGGGCGTGGCGCGGCATCCCATGCGGACGCCGGTGCGCCCGACGGCCTCGGAGTCCATCGGACCCGACAGGAAGTCGGCGGCGGCCGAGGCCAGCTGCGGGTTGTCGGGAGTCGCCGACTCGCCGACGTCGAAGATCAGCTCCGCGGAGATCACCGGGAACGAATCGATCGCGAGCAGCACGACGTTCATGCCGTTGTCGAGCTGGTAGCGGACGGCTCCCTGCAGGCTCTTGAGCTCGGTCGCGACCCGGAACGGCCGGTGGGCCTCGCGCGGATCGACATCGGGCTGCTCCATCTGATCGTGCGACTTGGCGTGGAACGCGACCTTGGCGCGCTTGTCACCGTGCGAGCCGGCCTTCGACGGCTTGAACAGCACGATGTGCGCCTTGTCGGGATCGAGCACGCGGTTGACGATCGAGCCGATCTTGCCCGGATCGAACTTCCCGATCTTGTCGAGCTGGTGGAACACGTAGAGGTCGGTGGAGTCGAAGTCGAAGTCGTGCGTGTACTCGACGAGGTCGCCCATCACCTCGCCGCGCCCGCCGAACAGCGGCTCGAGGCGGGAGATGAACTGGGCCTTCTGCCGGTTCTTGATCTCGTCGACCTGCAGCTCGGGCACCATGTCGTAGCCGCGGTGTGCCGACTTGGCCGCCTTCATGATCAGGTCGATGCACTCGTCGGCCTTGTCGTAACTCTTGAGCTCCATCAGGATGACGAACGCGGGTGCGTGCTCGCCACCGGCGGGAAACGGCTGCGTCGAGACCGCGCAGTTGTACTTGTTGCCGAGCATCGCGGCCTCGGAGAACGCGTTCCACACGCCGAACTGCGCGAGCTCGCCCTCGTCGGTGGTCTCGTCGGGCAGCGCCCACGCGACCGCGAGGTACGGACGCTCGATGTCGAGGTCGATCACCTTCTTCTCGCGCTGCAGGTGGATCGGCGGCACCACCCGGCGCGGTGCGGGCGTGCGCTTCTCGACGCCGGAGAACCACTTCTCGATCGACGCGACCGTCGGATCGACCTCGACGCCACCCGCGACGATCAGCACCGCGCGGTCGGGCGTGTAGTAGTTCTTCATGAACTGGCAGGCGTCGGCGAGCGTGAGGTGCGCGATCTGCTCGTCGTTGCCGCCGGTGTCCTCGCGGTACGGGTGACCCTCGGGATAGATGTTCTGCAGCACGAGCCGCGGGATCTGGCCCTCGGGGGTGCGCGCGCCGCGCAGCCGGATCTCGTTACGGACGACGTCGCGCTCGCGCTCGAACTCGGCCTCCGAGATCGTCTGGCAGCCGTAGTGCATGCGCATCGCCTCGATCTTGATCATCGCGTCGAGCTCTTCCTTGCGCGCGTTGATCATGTAGTGCGTGGCGTCGGTCTTGGTCCACGCGTTCATGTTGACGGCGTTCTGCATGATGAACGACATCAGCGGCTTGGTGTTCGGCCCGTCGGGACGCTGCTGGAACATCAAGTGCTCGACGAGGTGCGCGAGGCCGGCCTTGCCCGGCGGGTCTTCGCGCGAGCCGACCATGTAGCGAACGTCGACCTCGATCATGTCGGTCGTCGGGTCCGGCATGATCACGAACCGGAGGCCGTTCTTCTCGAGTCGCCCGCGTCGCTCGGCGGCCTTGAACGCGATCTTGGGATCGGCCGGCGTGCACGACAGCAACATGGAGACGACGGCGAGGGCCATGGCCGCCGGTCCCCACACCCGCGAGAATCTCGACTTCATGGGCGGGGATCTTTCCCAATCCCAGCGGGTTTGCAACCTCGGTGATGGCTGGCCACTCATCGCAGAATTGAGGCGGCGGCGTGGCACCTGGGACCGGGGGGTGTCGCAACACGATCCGCGCCCGGTCATGGGGTCATTTCAGGGGGTTCCCGCCGGAAGGGGCTTCGGTTAAGGTGCGCGGCGATGTCAGCCACGAAGGATCCGGACCGCGCGTTTTTCGGGCATCCGGCCGGCCTCAAGACGCTGTTCTTCACCGAGATGTGGGAGCGCCTGTCGTACTACGGCGCGCGCACGTTCCTCGCCATCTACATGGTCACCTCGGTCGCGCGTGGCGGCCGCGGCATGTCGGCCGCGTCGATGGGCCTGGTGATGGCGCTCTACATGTCCTCGGTCTACCTGCTGTCGCTGCCCGGCGGCTGGATCGCGGATCGCTTCATCGGCCAGCGCAAGGCGGTGATGGTCGGCGGCGTCGGCATCGCGCTCGGCAACTTCTGTCTCGCGCTGCCGATCGATGCCACGTTCTATCCGGGCCTCGCCCTGATCGCGATCGGCACCGGCTTTCTCAAGCCCAACATCTCGACGCTGGTCGGCCAGCTCTACGGCGAGAAGGACATCCGCCGCGACGCCGGGTTCACGATCTACTACATGGGCATCAACATCGGCGCGTTCTTCGCGCCGTTCGTCGGGATGCTGATCGCGCAGAGCGAGACGTTCCGCGGCTTGCTCTCGGACATCGGCATCGATCCCAACTGGTGCTGGCAGTTCGCGTTCGCGGTGCCCGCCTTCGGCATGGTGCTCGGCCTGATCCAGTATCGCGCCGGCTGGAAGGCCCTCGGCGAGACCGGCCTCCACCCGACGATCCCGAGCGACCCCAGGCGCGCGGCGCGCGATCGCACGGTGCTGTGGGGGCTGATCGGCGGCCTGATCGGCATCATCGTGCTCGGCTGGGGGCTCGACGCCGCCGGCGTGATCACGCTCGACAAGGAGCTGATCGGCAACATCTTCGGGATCGGCCTCGGCATCGCGTCGATCCTCCTGTTCGTCGGCTACTACAAGATGGTCGCGCCCGAGGAGCGCAAGCGGATCACGGCGATCGTGCCGCTGTTCCTGGGCTCGATCGGGTTCTTCGGCGTGTTCGAGCAGGCCAGCACCACGCTGTCCCTGTACGCGCAGGACATGGTCCACCGCGACTTCCTCGGGCTCCACCTCGAGGCCAGCTTCTACCAGTTCCCCAACGCGTTCTTCATCATCGTGCTCGCGAGCCCGTTCGCGTGGATGTGGCTCAAGCTCGCCAAGGCCGGCAAGGAACCGTCGCCGACCATCAAGTTCGCGATCGGCATGATCCTCACGGCGCTGTCGTTCGTGGTGCTGCTGCCGACGGTGGCGTCGATCACCGAGCGCAAGGACACGCTCGACACGCTCGCGCAGTTCCCGTTCGTGCACGATCTCGCGCTCGACACCGACTACAACCGCGTCAGTCCGATGTACCTGATCGCGCTGTATTTCGTATCGACGTGCGCGGAGCTGTTCATCTCGCCGGTCGGGCTATCGTCGATGTCGAAGCTCGCACCGCCGCGGCTCGCCGGCATGGTGATGGGCACGTGGTTCCTCGCCACCGCCGTCGGCAACTACCTCGCGGGACGTGCCGCCGGTCTGTCGGAGGGCCACGGGTACCACTTCCTGTTCATGACGCTGATCATCACGTCGCTGGCGATCTCCGCCGCGCTATTCGTGGTCGCGCCGATCATCAAGAAGATGATGGCCAAGCCGACGCTGCCCAAGGCGACCGCGCTCAAACCCGACGACGACGTCCCCGAGACCGACGTCAGCTAGGGTCAGACACAAGTTCCACAAGTTTGTGCGGTGCCAGACCGAGTGCGGGTCTGCCCCCCCAACAAACTTGTGCAACTTGTGTCTGACCCCTAGATCGTCGGCCAGCGTTCGAACAGCGCGCGCTCGTCGGCGGGCAGGGTTTGCGAGGACGGCCCGCCAGGTCTTCTCGGGCACCGCGATCATCCCGTTGGGGTGGTGCGGGTGCAGGCCGATCACGGGCGGTAGATCGGTGCGTGCCCGGATCTCGAGCAGGCGAGGCCCGATCGAGGGTCGGGCCGCGCTCGATGAACGCGAGCGGCATCACGCGCCACCGCCGGTGCGCGTCGATCCCCTCGGGTCGCAGCGCGACCGGCACGCGCGCGTACCACGCGATCATGAACGCGATGTGACGCTCGGGGACGATCGCCACGGCGTCGGGCGGCAGCCGGCCGACCAGGGCCTGGGCGCTGGTCACCAGTGCCGGATGCGTGACGACCTGGCCCTCGGTGCGCGGTCCACCGCCGGTGTGGAGCGCGACCACGAACGCGGCGAGCGCGGTGCCGAGCGCGGCGTGCACCGGGAACCGTCGCGGCGGCGGCTCGCCGGCGGGAGGTTTCGACGGACGCGCGAGCAGCGGTCGCAGATACCGCAGCACGATGCCGAGCACGATCGCGGCGTCGAGCGCGAGCGGGACGAACGCGATCACGCGCAGGCGCATGCCGAGGCCCTGGGTGTGCGAGACGTCGAGCCACGGCAGGCCGATCGCGAGCCCGAGGACGATCATCGTCCACCGGACGACACGGGGCCCCGGGGGATCGGCGGGCAGTCTCGTCGCGGCGCCGCCAGATCCCGTCGGCGATCAGCACGACCAGCGCGGCGATCGCGACACAGACGCCGATCCGCGGTTCGTCGCCGAGCGTCAGGTGGCCGGCGAGCACGGGGAGCGACCCGTCGGCGCGCGAGGACAGCAGGTGCTCGACCAGCGACAGATCCGCGATCGACGCGAACCGGCGCGGCCACGCGATGCCGGCGACGATCAGCGCGGCGATCGCGACGATCACCGCACCGGCGATCACGAGCGCGCCCCGACCTCGCAGCGCACCGCGCGCCCGCGCCTCGGCGATCACCACCGGGACCGCGATCCCGATCGCGAGCGCGGCCGCCATCTTGTGGGTCAGCACCGCGGCGACGAGCCCGACGAGCGCGAGCGCGATGCGCCCGCGATTCGAGCCCTCGCGGCGATCGCAGGCGCGCAGCACCAACCACACCGCGGTCAGCGCGACGCCGAGCCCGATGCCGTTCTTGACGAACTCGATCGACAGGTACATCGAGCCGGCGCTGGTGGTGGCGAGGGTCGCAGCGAGCAGTCCGCCGACGGCACCGTGGTCGCCACCCGCGTCATCGCCGGTGCGAGCGAGGCGCGCGCCGACCCCGTACGCCGGGATCGCGATCGCCGCACCGAGCACCGCGGCACCGAGCTTGGCGCCGACGATCGGATCGGTGACCGCCGCGAACGGCGCCAGCAGCCAGAACCCGAGCGGCGAGGCCGGATACTGCAGGTGGCCGTGCGCGAGCAGCGAGCGCAGCTGGACCGGATAGAAGTAGCCGTCGATCCCGAGCGGGAACGGCGATGCCGACAGCACGTCCCAGCGCTGCGCGATCGAGAACGCGATCACGAACACCACGCAGATCGCGCACCACCGGTATGTCGCGCGCGCCGACACGATCGCTACGGTACCGCGGGCCCGCCCCCCGCACCGCGTTCGGGTAGGCTCGGGGCGTGCCGAGCGCGGTAGTCCTTCTCTCCGGTGGTCTCGATTCGACGACGGCCCTCGCCGTCGCGCGGTCGCGCGGCTTCGATTGCCACGCGCTGACCGTGCGGTACGGCCAGCTCCACCAGGTCGAGCTCGACGCCGCGGCCCGGGTCGCGGCCGCGCTCGGTGCGCACCAGCATCGCGTGGTCGGGGTCGAGCTCTCGGCCCTGGCCGATTCCGCGCTGACCACACCGTCGATCGCCGTGCCCAAGGACCGCGGGCTGGCGGAGATTGGCGCGGACGGCGACGTGCCGGCGACCTACGTGCCCGCGCGCAACACGGTGCTCCTCGGGCTCGCGCTCGCGTGGGCCGAGACGCTCGATGCCGGCGACATCTTCCTCGGCGTCAACGTGCTCGACGCCAGCGGGTACCCCGACTGCCGCCCGGAGTTCGTGGCCGCGTTCGAGGCGCTCGCGCGGGTGGCGACCCGACGTGGCAACGTCCGGATCCACGCCCCGCTGATCGACCTCACCAAGGCCCAGATCATCGAGCTCGGCCTCTCGCTCGGGGTCGACTACGCGATCACCCACTCCTGCTACGACCCGATCGACGGTCGCGCGTGCGGGCGGTGCGACGCCTGTGCGCTGCGCCGGAAGGGGTTCGCCGAGGCCGGTGTGCCCGATCCGACCCGGTACGCGGGCTGAGCGGCGCGAGGCGTCGTATGCTGGACGAAGCCATGAAGCTCGGGACCCTCCTTCTGCGCAACGCGGCGATCGGTCTGTCCCAGCTCGAGGCCGCGCTCCGCAACCAGGTGCTGTACGGCGGCCGGCTCGGCACCAACCTGGTCGAGCTCGGCTTCATCGATCTCGAGCTGCTCGGGGCATACCTCGCCGAGCTGTCCGGGTTTCCGATCGCCACCCCGACCCTGCTCGAGAACGTCGACGCGCATCTGATCGAGAAGCTCGGCTCCGATCACGCCCACCGGCTGCGCGCGATCCCGCTCGGGCACCTCGGTGGATCGAAGGGCGCCGACGGTGCGATCGCGGTGGCGCTCGTCGAACCCACCAACGCCGAGACCCTCGAGGAGTTGCGTTCGCGGCTGGAGGCCCCGATCACGGCGTACGTCGTGCCCGAGCTCCGCGCGCTCTACTACCTCGAGAAGCACTTCGGGCTCCCGCGCCGGGCACGGTTCATCCGCAGCGGACGGATCGGAAGCGAGTCGGAGGTGACGACGCCCGCGGGCGAGGTCATCGAGCGGCGCAAGTCGCAGCCCGCGCGCGGCATGGTGCTGCCACCGACCCTGACGCTCGAGCCGCGCCGCCGGCGGGCATCGCAGGCATCGATCGCCGCGGAGCCCGCGACCGAGCCCGCCCCCCAGATCACCTATGGCGCGGCCTGCGAGCGGATCGACACCGCCGAGAGCCGCGAACAGATCGCCGACGCCCTGTGCGAGTACGCCAAGGGACGGGTCGACCTGCTCGTGCTGTTCTTGATCCGCGACGGCAACGCGCTCGGGTGGCGCGGTGTTGTCGAGTCCGCGGTGCTCGAGGCCGACGCGTCCCACACACCGATCGACGAGCTGTCGCTGCCGCTCGGAGGCGCGTCCGCCCTGCAGTCGGCCCACGACGCGGGCATGCTGTTCGTGGGGCCGCCGCCCTCGGCCGCCAAGCCGGTCGAGACCCAGCTGTGGACGGCGCTCGGGATCGCGCGCGAGCCGAGCGACGTCGTGGTGGTGCCGATCATGCTCAAGCAGCGGGCGGTGAACCTGATCTACACGCACCGGACGGACGGTCCGGTGGCGCGCAACGTGATCGACGAGCTCGGCGATCTGGCGAAGCGATGCGAGACCTCGTACCTGCGTTTGATCCGCCAGGCCCGCGGTTCGTGAGTCGGGTCACGAGGTAGGGGCGAGTGCGTCTCGACCCGGGAGTCAACGGGGTAGATCACCCCACTGGCACCGATTTTGCGACATAACTCGATGAAATTGCAGTAAAAATCGCACTCCCGCGAGAGGTGCTGCCGTAACTTGATTCTTTCCAGGAAAGGGGCAATCTCTCGCCCCGTGCAGCACCGTCTGTCCCTATCGAGCCCCGACTACAAGGTCGGGTTCGGCACGATGACCGCCGCGATCGCCGCTCTGTCGTTGGTCGTGCTCGGGTACGTGTTCTTCTAGAAGTCGTCGTTCTCGCGAGCGGCTAGGACTGCTCTTCGGTCCAGTATCGGACCCAGTCCCCGTCCTCGATCAGCGTTCCGACCTTGGTCGCCGCAGGATCTGCGAGCACGTAGATCCAGCACCATACGTCCTCGCCGGTCGCGAGGGTGACCTGCGTGATGACGCGGGCGAAGTCTTCGCCCTCGTACGCATCGAGAAGCCCGAACGTCGCCGCGAGGTCCTTGAGCCACACGACCTCGCCGCGGACCTGCTGGGTCTGGTCCTCGTCCGAGTACCCGGGGTGTCCCATCGGAAACGCGTAGATCCGACCCCGGGCGCGCGCGGGCTCCGTCTTGACGATCGAGTTCGCGAGCAACGAGCGCGCCGTCTGGCCGCTGCGGAGCGTGCCGTAGACGAACAGCCGGTCGAGCACCTCGTGCGAACCGGTCGTGCGCTCGACCTCGAACGTCCCCGTGTGACGCTTGCGTTCGCTCACGTCTAGGTTTTAACGCGACCCGCTCGTCCTCGCGAGTGCCGTGACCTGATCGACCAGCGGCAACACCATCGCCGCTCCGATCCCCTCGCCATGCCCGAGCCCGACCCCGAAGATCGGACCGAGCCCGATCCGCGAGAGCAACCTCGTGTGGACCACGTTGCCGGTATGTGCCGCGATCAGGTAGTCCGCCGTTGCTGGCGCGATCTCGACCGCGATCGCCGCCGCCGCCCCGGTGGCATGACCGTCGAGCACGACCGGGACGTGGAGCGATGCGGCGCCGAGCACGAGGCCCACCAGCACCGCGGTCTCCGGTCCGCCGAACGCGACCAGCCGTGCCCAGCGATCGCCCGTCGCGGTGCGAGCGCTCCACCCGGCCCTGTAGGCGGCTGCCAGCTCGGGGTCGAGACGCGCCATCTTCAGCTCGTGCGGGTGACTGCCGAGGATCGCGGCGGCCGCCAGCTCGCTACCGACGCCGAGGGCACCGACGGCGAGCAGGTCGAGGCCGGTCTCGGACAGCGAGATCGCCAGGGCGATCCCGGCCTCGACGCCGCGAACGGCCGCCTCGGGGGTGAGCGCCGGTCCGTGCAACAGGTCCCGGGACGGCTGGGACCCGAACGCGATCGTGTCCGGGGGCATCTCGTTCGACTCGGCGACCCCGGCGTCGACCAGCACGATGCGCGCGCGACCGGCACGTGCGACGTCGGCGAGCGCGGCGGTGCCATCGGCGATCGCGGTCGCGGCGACGATCGTCGGGTGGCTCGGTCCGAGCGAGATCCCGGGATCGCCGACCCCGTGATCACCGGCACACACGACCAGCACGCGGCGCTCGACCTCCAGCTCGTGCGCGTGGCGCGCCCCGCCGATCCGGGCCGCGAGGTGTTCGAGGATCGGCGCGCCGGCATGCGCGACCCGCGCTCGTGCGGCCTCGGCGAGCGTGGCCGACGCCGGCACGATCGAGTCGACGACGTGGTCGATCACCGGGGAGCTCATGGGGAGACCGTATGACATCCGGTCTCCCCTCGGGTGATCGGCGCTCGCCGGTACGGAACCGGCTAGCCCCGCCCCCACAGCGCCGCTTGCCGTTTCTGGCGGATCAGGATCGAGACGAACAGCGGCCCGCCGAGCACGGCGGTGACCGCGCCGGTCGGCAACTGGGCCGGTGCGATCGCGGTGCGCGCGAGGGTGTCGCACAGGACCAGCAGCACGCCGCCGCCGAGCACGCTCGCGGGCAGGAGCGCGCGATGGCCGGGACCGATCACGGCGCGCAGCGCGTGCGGGACGATCAACCCGATGAAGCCGATCGGTCCGGCGAGCGCGATCGCCGCCCCGACGAGTAGCGACGACACGGCGAACACGATCACCTGGGTGCGCGCCACCGCCACGCCGACCGACGCCGCGGCCTCGGGACCGGCGGCGAGGGCATCGAGCTCGCGCGCGAACGCGATCAGGACGACGATCCCGAACAGGATCGGTCCGGCGGCATAGCCCACCGAGGACAGGCGCATCGAATCGAGCCCGCCCATCATCCACCGCAGCATGTGACTGACGTCGGAGAAGTCGCTCGTGTACTGGATCAGCACGCTCGCGGCGGAGCACCACATCGACACCGTGACGCCGGCGAGCACGAGCGTGGCCGGTGGCAACTGGCGACCGATCGCCGCGAGTCGCCACACCACGAACAGCGTGGCGACCGCACCGAGCAGTGCCGCGAAGTTGATCCCGAAGCCGCCACCCTCGAGCCCGAGCCGGATCGCGAGCACCGCCGCGAGCGAGCTACCCGACGAGATCCCGAGCGTGAACGGCTCGGCCAGCGGGTTGCGGAGCAGTGCCTGCAGTGCGCACCCGGCGCCCGCGAGCGCGCCGCCGACCAGGAACGATGCGAGCACGCGCGGGATCCGGATCCACAGGATCGGGTGATCGGGAGAGCTCGGGTCGAACGCCGACGGACCGAGCCACTCGATCGCGCGGCCGCCGCGCGCCATCGTGACGCCGAACAACGGCGCGATCACCCCGATCGCCGCGGCGATCGCGAGACAGATCAGGAGCGTGACCGCGAGTCGCTTGCCGGTCAGCCGCTTGCCGGTGCCGCTGACGAAGCTCACGCGGATTCTCCATCGCGCAGGGCCGCCGTCACCGGCTCGGCCGGTACCGCGAACCTCCCGCCGCCGGGCAGCGTGCCGACGTGGATGTCGACGCCGAAGGCCTCGCGAGTCGCCGCCGAGGCCAGCACGTCGGCGGGCACGCCGCGCGCGGCGAGGTGACCGCCGGCCACCAGCCACATGACGTCGCCGTGGCGCAGCGCGAGATCGAGATCGTGGGTGACGACGATCGCGGCGCCGCCGCCCTCGCAGTGCACGCGCACGGTTTCGAACACGCCGCGTGCGTGCGCGGGATCGAGTCCGGCGGTCGGCTCGTCGAGCAGCACGCAGCGCGCGCCCTGGCACATCGCCTGCGCGACGATCACGCGCCGCATCTCGCCCCCCGACAGCTCGTCGAACCGCCTGCTCGCGAGGTGCGCGACGTCGCACGCCGTCATCGCCGCGTGCGCGGCCTCGAGATCGGTGGACGATGCGAGGCCGAGCCCGCGCTGGTTGGCATAGCGCCCGAGCAGCACGACCTCCTCGACGAGGAACGGAAACGCGAGGTCGTAACTCTGCGGCAGGTACGCGAGGTCGCGCGCGATCACGCGCCGGGGCGTGCTCGCCGGATCGCGACCGAACACGCGGATCGAACCGGTCGCGGGCAGCAGGCCCGCGATCGCGCGGAGCAGCGTGGTCTTGCCCGCGCCGTTGGGACCGACGACCACGACCAGCTGCCCCGGACCCACCTCGCACGAGGCGCGAACGATCACGCGCCCACCCAGGGCGACCGCGGCGTCCATCAGCTCGAGCCAGGCCATCGGCGGCTACCATACGGTATCCGCCGCGCGATCACGGCCCCCCGCCAGTCGCGATAACCGTGAAGAATCGCGGCCTAGCACCGGCTCCGGTTGGGTTTTTGGCCCGGCGACGAATCCTGATGTACCTAGACACTGGTGCGCCGTCGCAATAACCGCGTCGCGATGAGCCTGCCGGTCGAGTTGATCACCGGCGGTAAGAAGCTTCGTGCGGTCACGCAGGATCTGTCGCCGTACGGGATGTTCGTACGGCTGACACCGCCGCTACCCGTCGGCACTCCGGTCACGATCGCGATCTCTCTCGACGGCGAGCGCCACGTCGCCTCGGGCACGGTCACCCACCGTCTCTGCGAGGCGGAGGCATGCACGCTCGGGCGCTCGCCGGGTGTCGGCATCGTGTTGCGCGAGCCGGTGCGTGCCGGCGACGAACGGTTCGCCGAGGCGATCGGCCGCCTGCTGCTCCGCCACACGGCGACCTTCGAGTCGGGCGAGATCCGGATCGTGGTCGCCGATCCGCAGCCGCGACTGCTCGAGCGGCTGTCGACCTCGCTCGACTTCGCCGGGTTCTCGGTCGCGACCGCGACCAACGGCATGGAGGCGATCAGCGCGTGTTTGACCCACGCGCCGGACGTCGTGCTCGTCGAGCGCGACATGCCGGTGCTCGACGGTGTCCAGGTGCTGCGCGAGATGGGACGCCACGCCGAGCTGGCCGGCGTGCCCGTGATGGTGATGGCGTCCGATGCCAGCGATCTGGTCCGGCTCGAGGCCCTGCAACTCGGCGCCGCCGACGTGATCGCGAAGCCGTTCACCGTGCTCGAGATCATCCTGCGCGCCCGCCGGTGGGCACGTGCCAGCCAGCGCGAGGTCGATCGCGTGATCCTGCGCGGCACGCTCGCCGAGCTCGGCCTGCCGTCGCTCCTGTCGATGTTCGAGCAGGAGCGCAAGAGCGGTCAGCTGTCGGTGACGCGCGAGCACCTGGTCGCGTTCATCGACGTGGTCGACGGCCGGATCATCCGCGCGCGGTCCAACGCGCTCGATGCCGACTCCCGCCACATCGTGATGTCCGTACTCGGCTGGAACGATGGCTACTTCGAGCTGTCGTCGGGGATTCCGTCACACGACAATCCCGAGGTCGACTCGTCGATCACCCATCTGCTCCTCGAGCACGCGCGGTGCTGTGACGAAGCGACACGCGAGCCCGAGCCGTTCGCCGAGCTGGCACCGGCATCCTGACAACCTGACAGGCGCGGTTGTCAAACTGCGTGTTGTACGGGTCGGGCGCGGTCTCCATACTGGGCGCATGAGAGCGATCGGGAGCGCCACGGGCGTCGTCGTGATGGTGCTCGGATCGACATCCGCCGCGCACGCCGAGGGCGAGGCCACGCCGACGATCGGCGGCAGCATGGTCACCGCGCGCGTCGACGATACCGACGCGACCCAGCTGTTCGGCGTCGGACTCGAGGCGGCGTGGTGGTACGGACGCATCGGGATCGCGGCCGAGGGCGCGCGACGCTGGGACATGGTCGGCGGCTCGCCGATCAACGCCACGCTCGGTGGCAGCCTGCGCGTGCTCGCGTACGACCGCATGGTGTCGTCGCTGTTCGAGCCTCGCGACGTCGAGCTCGGGATCGAGCTGCACGGTGTCGTCGAGCGCGCGTGGTGGGACGGCGCCGACGAGCCGCGCACCGCCTACGGTTTCGGCGCGTGCCTGCGCTTGCGCGGTGGCAGCGATGCCGAGTTCTCCAACCTGATCGCGGAGTCGCGCCTGTTCGTGCGGGTGATGACCTCGCGCTACGACCCCACGCAGATCGCGGCCCGCGACGTCGGCGCCGGGCCGACGATGGGTGGCCGCGAGACCACGATCATCTTCGGGCTCGGAGCGGCGTGGGGCGGTGGCCAGCGCCGCTACATGGATCGGTTCCGGCTCCATCCGCTCGACACCCTGGTGTCGGACGCGACGCCGGCCTACGTCGAGCCCGACGCCGGCCGGCCCTGAGCTCGTGCTGACCAGGAGAAATTCGCGGACGGCGCTACGGGGCGATCGCCTTCGCGAGCGCGTCGAGGGCCTGCTCGACGCGCGGCGACGGGGCACGTAGGTACTGCTCGGGTAGCACGCGCACCCGCTTGGCCTGCACCGCCGGCACGTCGACCGAATCCCACGCTCCGGCGCCCGACTGCTCCCCCGCGTACGACACGTCGAGGATCACCTCGGGGCGCTCGCGCAGGACCTCTTCCATCGACAGCTTCGGATAGCGAATCCCCGAGCTCGCGAGCACGTTGTCGCCGCCGACCACCGCGAGCAGCTCGTCGAGCCAGCTCCCGGGCCCGGCCGCGACCAGGCCGCCGAGCCCGCCGGCCTCGCGATCGATCACCGCGAGCACGCGCGGTCGCTTGCCCGTCGGGCGGTGCGCGGCCGCGCGATCGAGCGCGCGCTCGATGCGGTGAACCACGCGATCGGCCTGTTCGGCGCGGCCGAGCTTCGCGCCCACCGCGCGCAGCGCCTTCTCGACATCGGGCAACGCGTGGATCGCGCACTCGATGGTCGGGATGTTCGCGTCGTGCAGCGCGCCCGCCGTGCTGCCGTGAACGTCGTCGACGATCACCAGGCTCGGACGCAGGCGCACGATCGCCTCGAGGTTCGGCGTCAAGAAGCTACCGACCTTGGGTAGCTTCTTGACCTCGGGCGGGTAGGGCGAGAAGTCGTCGACGCCGACCAGATCGGGCGTCGCGTCGAGCGCGGCCACGACCTCGGTCGCGCTCGGCGTCAGCGAGACGATCCGGGGCGCGGGTCGGTGCGCGCGGCCGGCGCCACTGCCGGCGGTCCCGTCCGACGGTGTCGACCGGTCGCACGCGCATACCAGCAGCATCGCGATCCACAGCCAGCGCACGTGCACTGCGTATCACACCCCCACCGGGGGAACGAGGTATGGTGGATGGCGTGGATCCGGGCGACCTCATCGGGGTGGTGCTCGACGGCCGCTACCGCGTGATCGAAACGATCGGCGAGGGCGCGATGGGGGTCGTGTATCGCGCCGAGCGGCTCAAGCTCGGACGCATCGTCGCGATCAAGCTGCTCCACGACGAGATTCCGTCCGAGATGTCCGCGCGCCAGCGCTTCGAGATCGAGGCGATCGCGATGGCCAAGCTCGAGCACCCGCACTGCGCGGCCGTGGTCGACGTCGGCATCCACGACGAGAAGCCGTTCGTGGTGATGGACTTCGTCAGCGGCGAGAGCCTGCGCGACCTGATCGCGCGCGGCCCGGTTCCCCTGCCGCGCGCGGTCGAGATCGTTCGCCAGGTGCTGTCCGGACTCGCGCACGCCCACGAGCACGGCATCATCCATCGCGACATCAAGCCGGCGAACATCGTGCTGTCGCAGAAGGCCGGCCTCGGCGATCACGTCAAGATCCTCGACTTCGGCCTCGCGCGCTTCGAGACCTCGACGTCGAACCTCACGACCGGCATCGTCGTCGGTACGCCGTCGTACATGGCGCCCGAGCAGATCCGCGGCACGCCGATCGATCATCGCGCCGATCTGTACGCGTGCGGCGTGCTGCTGTTCGAGCTGTTGACCGGCACCAAGCCGTTCATCTCGGAGGCCGACGATCCGGTCGAGGTGTGCTCGATGCATCTCAAGCAGGCGCCACCCGCGCTCCGCGATCGACAGCCCGGCATCGACTTCGGACCGCTCGAGGCGATCGTCGCGAAGGCGCTCGCGAAGCAGGCCGACGATCGCTACGCGACCGCCGTCGAGTTCGGGTCGGCGCTCGACATCGTTCCCAAGCGCCAATCACGACCGATCGACACACCGGTGGTGCCGCCGAGCGTGGCCGCCACGGAGACCGGGTGGGCGGTACCCGCCGACGCGCGCTCGTCGATGTATCCACTCCCCGACGGGCCGGAACCCGCTCCCTCGCAGGCGCCTGCCGCGCCGACCACGCCGGCTCCAGCCGCCGCCCCGAGCACGCCGTCGGTCGACGATGGTTGGGGCGACGCGCCGTCCGCGCCGGTGACAGCACCGGCCGCGCCGATCACGAGTGCACCGATCCCGCCGTCGGGTCCCGTCGCGAGTACGCCGATCGTCGCGCCCCGTACCGGGCGCGCGATCCCCGCGCCCTATGGCCGGCGCGTCCCGACGCCCGCCGGTGGAGCTCCGACCAAGCCGAGTGCCGCGAGTCCGAGTGCGCCGGTGCCGAGTGCGCCCAGTGCGCCGGTGCCGAGTGCGCCGAGTGCGCCGAGTGCGCCGAGTGCGCCGGTGCCGAGTGCGCCGAGTGCCGCGAGTCCGAGTGCGCCGAGTGCGAGTGCGCCGAGCACGCCGAGTGCCGCGAGTCCGAGTGCACCGGTAGCTGCGACTCCGAGCGCGCCGGTGATGCCCGCCGCGACCGCCAGCGAGCCGCGCCGCGGGCTGCCCACGGGCTTCGATCTATCGACCGCGATCCCGAGCCCGCCGGCCGCCGGGCCGGCCGGGCCGGCTGGGATCGCACCCGGCTTCGACATGTCGCTGGCGATCCCCGAAGCGGCGAACCCGATCCTCGAGCGCTCGGGGGAGGTCTCCGCACCGATCGCGCGCGATGCGTCGGATCCTGCAAGCACGGAGGCAGCGTCCAACGCTGCGGGCGTCGATGCGAGTGCGACGGTACCGGACGCGGATCGCGGCGCCACCGTCGATACGAACGCGGAAGGGAACGGGGAAGGGAACGGGGAAGCGAACGCGGATGCGAACGCGACCCCCGGATCGAAGACCGTCGCGACGAGCGCGGGGCTCGCGGTCACGGGCGGCGTGGCGACGGCAAGCTCGCCGAAGTCGAGCCCTCCGACCTCGCAGTCGGATACGACGAGCACGGGCGTGGCACCCGGCGCGATGCGTCCTCCGGCGGCGGCGGCGGGCGGCGGCGGCGGCGAGCCCGGCAGCCCTGCTCGATGCCGACGGCAATCCGATCACCGACGCGAAGGGAACGGTGGCGTTCCGGGGCGCGCCACCGACCGGTCCCTCCCCGCTCGATGCGGCCGATGCCTCTGCCGTCGCCGAGCCCGAGGGCAAGCTGCGTCCGCGTCCTCCCCGCGTGATCAGGCCCCACCACTTCAAGATCGGCGTGGCGGTCGCGGTCGGGTTGATCGTCGTGATCGCGATCATCGCGACCGCGACGCGCGGTTCGAAGTCGTCGACGCCCACCCCCGAGAAGCCAACCGGGTCGGCCGGCGTCGCGGGCGGCGACACCTCGCACGGCGGTGGTGCCGTGGACGATCAGGTCGCGCGCATCACCGAGCTCCTCGCGGCCGGCAACACCGACGCCGCGCTCGAACGGGTGCGCGCCGCACGCAAGGTGTTCCCGAAGGACGCGCGGCTCGCCTACCTCGCCGGCAAGATCGACTTCGATCGAGACTGGTGGACCGTCGGCCTCGAGGAGTTCCGCGAGGTGCTCGCGATCGACCCGACCTACCGGGCCGATCCCGAGCTGATCAAGACGGTGCTCCGCGCGTTCATCGCGTCGGGCGACTATCGCGAGGATCTCGCGACGTTCCTGCGCGTGGACATCGGGCCGCCCGCGAGGGAGTACCTCGAGGAGACGGCGCGAGACCATCCGCGCGCCGCGACGCGGGCCCGTGCGCAGGCCGAGCTCGATCGCATGTAGCGGTCACGGCCACGGAACGGACGGCGGCGACACGGTGCCGCCGATCGTCTGGTTCCCGGCGCGCAGCCCGATGAAGCCCGCGCCGCCGCCACCTCCGCCGCCGCCGGCAACCTGCACGGACGTCGGTGACTGGCCGAACAGTGCGACCGGACCGCTGCCCTTGCCACCGTCGGCACCGAGCGATGTACCACCGGCTCCACCGGGTGCACCGGTGGCGTTGCCGGTCGCGCCGTCATTGCCGTTGGAGTTGGCCGCACCCTCGCCGCCACCGCCACCGTTGGCGACGAGCGCGCCCGTGACCACGAGCGAAGACGCCTCGATCACGATCATCCCGCCGCTGCCGCCGCCGGCCCCACCGCCATCGGGTGCGTGGCCGCCTTGGCCGCCGCCACCGCTCGCGGAGATCGTTCCCGACACCGAGACCGAAGACTCCGACGCGATCAGGATCGCGCCACCCGCAACCCCGGCGGTTCCACCGGGGGCGTTCCCGTTGCCGCCTCGACCACCCGCGCAACCCGCGCGGGGCGCGGCGGGAAGCGCCACGATCTGGCCGCCGGCGCCGTGCGTCGACTGACCCATGTCCTGATCGCCGTTGCCACCGTCGGCGCCGGCCCCGCGAAACCCACCGCCGCCACCACCGGCCCCGCCGCCGGTATCGTTCTGCCCGTCACCACCGATCTCGATGTTGCAGCCGGAGAACGGCACGCCCGCACCACCCGCGTCGAGATCGATCGTGCCTTCGACCGTGATCGTCCCGGTCGCGACCAGGGCGACGGGCCGCGAGCCGGTGACCGTCAGCGCCGCCGTCGGGCCGATCGAGATCGAGGTCGCGAACACCGCGTCGATCGTGCCGGTGTCCGTCGAGAACACCACGTGCTGTGGCATCGACGAGCCCTGGTTGGAGAGCAGCTGGCCGGTGTCGGTGTCGTAGGTGGTCGGGACGTCGATCTCGAGCGGGTCGCTCGGCGTGGCGACGCAGGTGTCGATCACCGACGAGAAGCTCGTACACGCATCGCTCGTCGGACCGTCGTCCCCATCGGGCGTGGCGTCGGCCGGAGAATCGGCAGACGGACCATCTCCCGCGAGTGGCACCGGCTCGTCGAACCCGAGGAGCTGGCGGCACCCCGCGAGAACGAACAACAGGACCAGCACCCGCATCGAGAAACGAGAGTAAACGTCCTGGTTTGACGAAGTCACGATCTCCTCGAAACGGCGGCAGCACCGTGACAAATCGGGGCCGAGAGATCGGCCCCGAAAATCTTCTTTCCACCTCAATCCGGAACTGAGCGCAAATTTTTTTGGGGGCGAGATCTCGCGAAGACTCGCCGCGTCAATTCACGCTTTTTCAGAGACTCACAGCCTTATCCACAGCATCTATCAACACTTCGGAATCGCGCTGGAAACCCTGTCGTCCCTCACCTCAATTCACTGGCAATTCACAACCTGTCCACGTGGATATCTCACCCGTGACCACACTATGTGTAGGACCCATCGGAAGATGAGCCACTAAATCTAGCGCCTCTTTTTCTTGCCCTCTTATTTCGGCCTCGTTAAAAGGGAACTCCGTCGCGATGCCCAGCTTGGATCACACGCCGTCGCCCGCACTTAGCCGTTGGCCGCTGTACCGCGGCCTGGTCACCGTTAGGCCGCTGTTTGGCGGCCTGGTCGCCGCTGGATGCTGTCCGTTCGAGGCAGTCCAGCTCTCGGGCTCGGTTCTTCGACCCGCGCAGTCATAGGCACCTGATACAGGTCCTTTCCGTTTCGCCATCCAAGTCGTCATCGAGCTCAGCAAGGGCACTGACCTAGAAACAGATTTTCCCTGAACGAATCGGCAGTTAGGCAATCCGGATGGACGTCTGCCGACAGGGGAGCTTTGTCTCGAGATCAGACGCCCGATCCATTCTGTTTCCACAACAACGCCGCAGTTACGAGGAGGGGTCATGATCGTGAAGTCTGCCGCCGTCGCTCCAACCCACGAGGGACGCCGAGAGAAGGGAGAACGTGTCCAGAGCCGCGTCATCAAGGACCAGCGGCCGGGCCTCGCGGTGGATCGGTACTTCACTGCCAACCTTCGACCCGGACAGGACCCCTTCGAGACGGTCGAGTGGGAAAAACGCGACGCGGTGATCAGTGGCGCCGACGGCAAGGTGTTCTTCGAGCAACGCGGCGTCGAGTTCCCCAAGAGCTGGTCGCAGACCGCCACCAACGTGGTGGTGCAGAAGTACTTCCGCGGCACGCTCGGCACCCCCAAGCGCGAAGACTCGGTGCGCACCATGATCGCGCGCGTCGCCGACACCATCTACGGCTGGGGCAAGGCAGACAGCTACTTCAAGAGCGAGCAGGACGCGTGGGCGTTTCGCGACGAGCTCGTCCATCTCCTGCTCCATCAGAAGATGGCGTTCAACTCGCCGGTCTGGTTCAACGTCGGCGTCGAGGAGTACCCGCAGTGCTCGGCATGCTTCATTAACTCCGTCGATGACTCGATGGGCTCGATCCTCGGGCTCGCGAAGACCGAGGGCATGCTCTTCAAGTACGGCTCGGGCACCGGCTCCAACCTGTCGACGCTGCGGTCGAGTCGCGAGCACCTGAACGGTGGTGGCACCGCGTCGGGTCCGGTGTCGTTCATGCGCGGCTTCGACGCGTTCGCGGGCGCCATCAAGTCGGGCGGCAAGACGCGCCGCGCGGCCAAGATGGTGATCCTCAACGTCGACCATCCGGACATCGTCGACTTCATCGATTGCAAGGCGATCGAGGAGAAGAAGGCGTGGGCGCTGATCGACGCAGGCTACGACGGCGGCTTCAACGTCGTCGGCGGCGCCTACGATTCGGTCAACTACCAGAACGCGAACCACTCGGTCCGCGTCACCGACGACTTCATGAACGCCGTGCTTCGTGACGGCGAGTGGAACACCAAGTCGGTGACCCACGGCGGCAAGGTCGAGAGCCACAAGGCCCGCGAGGTGATGCGGAAGATGGCCGACGCCGCGTGGATCTGCGGCGATCCGGGAATCCAGTTCGACACCACGATCAACGACTGGCACCCGTGCATCAACACGTCGCGGATCAACGCGTCGAACCCGTGCTCCGAGTACATGTTCCTCGACGACTCGGCGTGCAACCTGGCGTCGCTCAACCTCCGCAAGTTCCAGCGCGCCGACGGCGAGTTCGACGTCGAGGCGTTCCGGCGGGCGGTCCAGACCACGATCACCGCGATGGAGATCATCGTCGATAACTCGTCGTATCCGACGCCGCGGATCGCCGAGAACTCCTACAAGTTCCGGCCGCTCGGCCTCGGGTTCGCCAACCTCGGCGCGCTCCTGATGTCGCGGTCGCTGCCGTACGACTCCGAGCCCGGCCGCGCGTATGCCGGTGCGATCACCGCGCTGATGTGCGGCGAGGCGTATCGCACGTCGGCGCGGATCAGCGCCGATGCCACCGGGCCGTTCGCCGGCTACGGCGACAACGAGACCCCGTTCCTCAAGGTCATGCGCAAGCACCGCGCCTCGGTCGACCGCGTCGATGCGGCGCTCGTGCCCTACGATCTGATCGAGGCCGCGCGCGAGGCGTGGGACGGGGCGATCGAGCTCGGCCAGAAGTACGGCTTCCGCAACGGCCAGACCACGGTGCTCGCACCCACCGGCACGATCGCGTTCCTCATGGACTGCGACACCACCGGCGTCGAGCCCGACATCGCGATCGTCAAGTACAAGCGCCTGGTCGGCGGTGGTCTGCTCAAGATCGTCAACAACACCGTCCCCGAGGCGCTGTCCAAGCTCGGCTACTCCGACAAGGAGGTCGAGGCGATCGTCGAACACATCGACGAGAACGACACCATCGAGGGTGCGCCCGGCCTCAAGGAGGAGCACCTCGCGGTGTTCGACTGCGCGTTCCGGTCCGCCACCGGCACTCGGTCGATCCACTACATGGGTCACATCCGGATGATGTCGGCGGTGCAGCCGTTCCTCTCGGGTGCGATCTCCAAGACGGTCAACCTCCCCACCGAGTGCACCGTCGAGGACATCGAGGACGCCTACATCCAGGCGTGGAAGCTCGGCCTCAAGGCGATCGCCGTCTACCGCGATGGCTGCAAGCGCACCCAGCCGCTGTCGACCAACCTGAAACAGGCGACGTCGACCGGCCGATCGGCGGGCTCGCCGCTCGACGCGATCGCCGATGCAGCCGCCTCGAGCGATCCGCTGGCGCACCTCGCACCGGAAGAACGCCGCCTGGTCGAGGCGCTGCGTGCGCGCAAGACGCGTCCGTCGGGTCCGCCGATGGCGAACCGCTACAAGCTGCCCGACGAGCGTGCGTCGTTCACGCACAAGTTCTCGATCGGTGGCCATGAGGGCTACCTCACGGTCGGGCTGTACCCGGACGGCTCGCCCGGCGAGATCTTCGTTCGCATGGCGAAGGAAGGCTCGGTGATCGCCGGCCTCATGGATTCGTTCGCCACCGCGATCTCGCTCGCCCTCCAGCACGGCGTGCCGCTCCACGTGCTGATCGAGAAGTTCAAGGGCACGCGGTTCGAGCCGTCGGGCTTCACCGGCAACCAGGAGATCCCGATCGCCACGTCGATCATGGACTACCTGTTCCGCTGGCTCGCGATCCGGTTCCCGCTCGAGGGCACGTCGCCGCTCGTCGAGGGGCACCCGGCCGCCAGCCGCGCTCAGCTCGACCTTCCGAAGATCCCGCTGATCGCGAAAGACTTCGTCTCGGTCGAGGTCAAGTCGGGGGCCGAGGAGTCGGCGATCGCGGTCGAGGTCGCCGAGAGCGCCAAGGACCGCGCGTGGGTGCAGGAGACCGATGCTCCGCCGTGTCACGAGTGCGGCACGCTGATGGTGCGCAACGGGGCATGCCACAAGTGCCCCAACTGCGGCTCGACCAGCGGCTGCTCGTAACTCCGACGCAAAACTAGCGCACGTCGAATGACGGTCGGCTCTTCGAGAGCCGGCCGTTATTTTTCGTTTCGTGCCATGCTCGCGCCAATGGAGTACGTGGCAGACGAGTCGGTCGTGTTCGTGCTGTCCGACGGACAACGGACGCCTGGTCGGATCGCGATTGGTTGTCCGATGAAGAACGCCGAGGCGTGCACGTGCGAGCTGCGGCTCGAGGGACTCGAGCCACCGCGCACGATCTATGGGGACTCGACGCTGCAGGCCGTGTCCTTGGCCTTGCGCTTTGCACACCTGCGACTCGAGGCGCTGATCGAGGCGGGAGGTCGCGTGGTGTTCGAGGACGGTGGCGACGTCCCGCTCGACGCGCTGTTCGGCCCCCTCGATCCGATCGCCGGCGAACGCTGACGCTCGCGACGCCGCCGGTAGGAGAAACTCTCTCTCCCCCCGCGGGTCGTGGCTCGCGGGCTTGTCTCGCCCCCACGGGTCGACGACGATCATGAGATGGAGGAGCGTGACCTCGCGGGCACCACCCTCGGCGGTCGCTACATCGTCCTCGACCTGCTCGGCAAGGGCGGCATGGGCGCGGTGTATCGCGCGCACGATCGCGAGCTCGACGAGCCGGTCGCGCTCAAGGTGATCCGGCCGGATCTCGTCCACCGAGAGGGAGCCGTCGAGCAGTTTCGCCGCGAGGTCAAGCTCGCGAGGCGCGTCACCCACGTCAACATCGCTCGCACGTTCGAGCTCGTGGTCGCCGACGACGTGATGTTCTGCACCATGGAGCTCGTGCAGGGACGATCGTTGCGCGAGCGTCTCCTGCGCGGGGGAGCGATGTCGATCCAGGAGGCGGTCGCGATCGCGCATGCGATGTGCGAAGGGCTCGCCGTGGCGCACGCGGCGGGTGTGGTGCATCGCGACATCAAACCCGACAACGTGCTCGTGACCGAACAGGGCCGCGTGGTGATCGCCGACTTCGGAGTGGCGTCGCTGTCGATCTCCGACGACGACGGCGCGCTGGTCGGTACGCTCGAGTACATGGCGCCGGAGCAAGCGCGGGGCGAGCACGCGACGCCGGCCAGCGACGTCTACGCGGTCGGTGTGGTGCTGTTCGAGATGCTGACGGGGCTACGAGCGTTCTCGGGCTCGATGAGCGAGCTGATCGTCGCGAAGCAGGACGTCGAGCGGCTGTCGCTCGATTTCGCGGAGTCGATCGTGCGCGAGCCGATTCCTCCCGGGTTGCAGGCGGTGATCGCCGACGCGACGGCGCGCGAGGTCGGCGAGCGGATCGCGACCGCGCGTCAGCTCGCAGAGCGGATGGCACCGTGGCGGCCCGAGGTGCTCGAGCCGACGCGACTGCATCACGTCCAGCAGATGGCCGCGGTCGGAGGGGTCGACGCCGACCTCGACGATCCGATCGATCCACCGATCGATCCGCCTCATCCGGTCACCACGGTCGTGGTGCTGGCACCGCGCGCCGCCGGCGACTCGAGCCGGCTCCACCTCGCCGAGGGCGTGCACCAGGAGCTGCTGCGCCGGCTGTCTCGCAACCCCGAGGTCCGGGTATGGCCGCGGGTCGAGGCGAGCGCGCTCCCGGGCGCGACGTTCGTCGAGCTCGCCGCGGAGCGCGAGCTCGTGGTGACGATCCGTCGCGACGACGCGGTGTCGACGTTGCGCGTTCCGCTCGACACCGCGAACGTGGCGCTCTCGGCCGACACGATCGCCGCCGCGACTCTCGAGCTGACCTACCGCACCCCCGATCGGGAGGCCGAGGAGCGTCTGGCGCTGTTGCTCGAGGTGCGTGCGCTGGTACATGCCGGCTTTCGGGGCGTGCCTCGGGCGTTCGAGCGGATTCGCGAGGGCTATCGCCGGTGGCCGGACGATCCGCGGATCGTCAGCGAGCTGGCCTCGTTGACGATGCGCTACGCGTTCGATTCGGCGATCGACGACGTCGAGTCGACCAGACAGCTCGTCATGGCGGCGCTGCACGGTGCGCCGAACCTCGCGGAGGCGCACGTCGCCGCTGCCCAGTTCGAGCTTCACGTCGGCGATCCGGCACGCGCGGCCCGCGCGTTTCGTACCGCGATCACCTGCTCGCCGTATCTCGCCGAGCCCCACGAGGGACTCGGGCGCATGCTGCTCGAGGCGGGATTTCTCGACGACGCGCTCGCGCGGATCGACGACGCGCTCGCGATCGCACCGCAGCTGAGCTCGGTGCGCTGGGAGATCGCTCGAGCGCACGCCCTCGAGGACAACTGGATGATCCACGACGAGCTGATCGAGCGGCTGCGGCGCGAGAGCGATCGACCGATCGCACGGTTCCGCTACGCGATGTGGCGCGACGATCGTGCGGGGATGGTCGAGGCGCGTGGAGGGTGGACGCCGACGACCAACCGGTTCGAACCCAACCTGATGAAGCTGATGTTCGGGACCGTGCTCGACGAGACGTGGGAGCGCGACAAGTCGAGCCTGATGGATGAGGTCCTCGGCGGCCCGAACAAGACCAAGCGCCGGCGAGCGTTCCTCTCGCAGTTCCTGTCCGAGATCGCCGGACGTTTCGGCGACGTGGCGGCATGCCTCGAGCTGATGACAGCCGCCGTCGACAACGACCTGTTCGATCTCCACTGGTTCGAACGCGTGCGTCCGATCGCCGCTGCGCGCGACACCCCGGAAGGCCACCGACTCCACGCGATCGTCAAGCAGCGCGCGGACTCGATCCTCGACGCGATGTACGGGGACGCCGGACTCAGTGTCGATCCCGCCGATACCATCGTCACCGTGGGCCCGCACGAGGGATCGCGGTAGGGTGAAGTCGTGCGAACGATGATCCGGATCGGTGTCGTGTTGCTGACCGTCGGGACGGTGACGGCAGGATTCGGCGCGGTCGGGATCAGCGAGGCCCTGCCCAGCTTCGTGATGGGAGGCGTGATGGCGGGCGTCGGCCTCACCATCGCGCTGATCGGGCGCTCGGGCGTCAGGTTGTCCTAGCGACCAGGCGATCGATCACCCAGCACCGATCGCCGTGTTCACCGGCGTCGCGGCAGTGGTCGAGGATCGCCGTGTCGTCGCAGCCCGCCGCCTCGAGCGCATCGCCGAGTACGGTCAGGTGATCGAACGCGTGGTCCTCGGCGATCGTGTGAACCGCCGCACGTAGGGCACATCCTCATCGAGGTGGACGCAGACCGAGAACCGAGCCTCGGGATGATTGCAGCGCACGAACGCGATCGTATCCGAGGTGAGCCTCCCCGCGATCGAGCTGTCCGAACGCGACACCGGCTGATTCGACCGATCGCGAGATTCATCGAGGGCGGGGCCGATCGCGCGATCGTGAGGGCTCGATCACCGCGGCAGGCGGTCGAACCGGGAGAACATGCGACGGTTCTCGCGGTTGTGTGCCCTCGCGGCGTGCGTGGCGTTGCCTACACCCGCGCACGCCGACGGATGGTTCGTCGTCGAGGCTCCGGTCGCGCTGGCCACCAGCACCGCGCAGGAGGGCCTGTTCCGGCCGGGCGTGATGCCGGCGATTGGCGCGTATGCCGAGAGCGTGCGCCGCGGCGTCGGCGTCGCGTTCGGACTCCGCGTTCGCGGCGGCGTGCTGCGCGACGGCCCGAGCCCGGCGGGCGGGCTCGCCGATCCGGGCATGGGGGGGCTGACCACCGCGAGCGTCGCGATGCGCGTCGGCAAGTGGGGTGGCTGGCTCGAGCTCGCCGGTGGAGGCGGGGTGACCGGGAGCGACGTGGTCCCCGCGGTCGAGGCCGGAGTTGGCTGGACGTTCGAGGTCGGCAGCGTCGATGTCGGACCGAGCGTCCGCTACGTGCGCGTGGTCAGCCGCGACACCATGGACGCGTTCGGGACCGCGGAGCTCGCACTGGTCGGCGTCGACCTGCGGTTCGGTCGCGAGCGCCACACGCATCGCTTGCCGCAGGTCGCGACGGCACCGCTGTCTGTCTCGCCCGCCCCGCAAATCGCGATCGCGGACGACGGCGATCGGGTGGTCGATCACGACGTCGGGTGCATCGACGACGCCACCGGATGCCCGGCGGCGGAGGTCGTCGAGCAGGTGTCGCCGGACGTGATCGTGCGCGACGACCGGATCATCCTCGACGAGCGCGTGCTGTTCGATGTCGATCGCGCGCACGTCAAGTCGCGCGGCCGCCAGATCCTGCGCGAGATCGTGTGGGCGTGGCGATCCCACGGCGACTGGCGCCACATCACGATCGAGGGCCACACCGACGTGCGCGGTACCGACGAGTACAACCAGTGGCTCAGTGACCTGCGAGCCGAGCGCGTCAAGGCGCAGCTCGTCAAGCTCGGCTGCTCGCCCGACGACCTGACCACGATCGGCTTCGGTCGCTCGCGTCCACGCGACCCCGGACACGGCGACCGCGCGAACCAGCGCAACCGTCGCGTCGAGTTCGTGATCGATCGCGGCACGGGCCCCGACACCCGCGGAGAATGGCCATGACGTCGCGAGCGGGCACCCAGCCGGGAGGTCGACCGAGGAAGCGACGTCGAGCAACCATGACGTCGCGAGCGGGCACCCAGCCGGGAGGTCGACCGAGGCAGCGACGTCGCGCCACGATCAACCGGTCGATCGGTTCGGTCGTCGTCGTCGGACTGATCGCGATCCTGGCGGGCTGTAGCTCGCTGGTCGACGGGCCGTGCGCGCCCGGCTATCAGATGACCGACGGCACGTGCGTCGAGCGGTTCGGTCCGGACGCGGCTCCCGGGATCGAGGGCTCCGACGCCGAGCTCGGCGGGATCGGCGGCACCGGCGGTCGGGTCGTCGACATGGATGCCGGAGCCGGTGCGATCGACGGAGCGATCGACGGAGCGCCCGACGGCGCGATCGACGGCGGCGCGAGCGACGCGGGCCTCGACGCGAGCGTGTGCGTCGCGCCGGAGCAGTCATGCGGCGGTACCTGCCTCGACGTCACCGGCGATCCGCTGAACTGCGGCGCATGCGGTCACGCCTGCGAGAGCGGCATCTGCCAGGCCGGCGCGTGTGCCGGCGAGCTGTCCGGTCACGTGATCGCGATCGGCCACGACTACGTCCAGCACAACCAGGCGATGGCGCGCGTGCTCGGCAACAGCGTCTCGCTCGCGGTTCCCCACGATGTCGCGATCGCCCGTCTCGCGGGCACGGCCACGTCGGCCGCGCGGGCGGGCGTGGGGGCGGCGATCACCGCGTCGATGACCGAGCTCGGTCGGCCGTGGCACGCGGTGGCGCTACCCGCACCGGGCGATGCCCCGATCGGGATCGACGTCTTGATCGTCGATCCGCAGACCGGCGACGGCACCGCGGCCGAGAATCTCGGTGCGGCGTACCAGCCGACGATCGACGCGTTGCTCGCCGCCAAGGGCGTGGTGGTCGTGCTCGAGGGCGCCGGCGGAGTCTCGACCCGGTTCGCCAGCGGGGCCGGACTGTTCGCGTTCCCCGCCCCGACCGATGCGACGGGCCAACCCGCGTTTGTCGTCACCACCACCGACGCGATCGTGCAACAGGTCGTATCTCCTTACTTCGCGGACACCACGTCGGTGTCGTGGGCGACCGTCGCGGGCGCGATCGCGACCCCGGCGGGCGCCTCGGTGGTCCACCTGACCCGCTGAGGACGGGGCGGCGTCAGACCCTCGATCTAGGGTTGTCGCTATGGCGATGGAAGCAACCGGCAAGCTGCACACGATCTTCGACACGAAGCAGGTGTCGGAGCGCTTCTCGAAGCGCGAGTTCGTCGTGGAGATGACCGACAACCCGAAGTATCCCCAGACGGTCCTGTTCCAGCTCACCGGCGAGCGGTGCGCGCAACTCGACCAGTTCCAGGTCGGCGATCAGGTCTCGCTGGAGTTCAGCTTGCGTGGCCGCGAGTGGCGCAGCCCCTCGGGCGACATCAAGTACTTCAACAGCCTCGACGTGTGGCGGGTCGAGGCGGCGCGGGCGGCACGCGGTCGCGGCGGGTATGCCGACGATCGCGACATCCCGCCGCCGCGCGAGCTCGAGCCGCGGCCGAGCGACCTCAGCGGCGGTGGCCGCGAGGACGACATCCCGTTCTGATCACTGCGGGTTGCAATCCGCGGAGAACAGCGGAGCGCACGACGCCGGAATCGTCGTCGTGTCCGAGCACAGCTGCTCGTCGGTGAACGCCGAGAGATCCTCCGAGCACGCCTCGGCCTGCGCGACCGTGACCATGCAGTTGGGCGCGTTCGTCTGGTCCATGGTGAAGCTCGACACACACTCCTCGACGGTCTGACCCTCCACCGTGATCGTCGTGCCGTTGCCGCAATCGACGGTGCGGGGGTCAGAGAGGCTGGTGACGTACTCGCACAGACTCGTGACCTCGTCTGGCGTCAGGTCGACGAGCTTCTTCGAGCCCGACACGCCGGAGCCTCCGGAGCCGCCACCACACGCGGCGACGACAAAACCAGTGCACAGAAATCCCGATACGATCCATTTCAAAGCCATGCGATTCCCCTTTCGGACGGTCCCTAGGATCCGAAGTCGCAACGTATATGGATCACTCGCGCCGGGTCCAGTCGGCGGCGACGCCGTTTGCTACCAGTGCCCGAGCTCGTCGAGCTTTGCCGCAAATTCCGCGACGGTCATCACATTCGGGTAGTGCACGTAGTAGCGGTACTCGAGGCCGGGATCGCGTTCCTCGGGTGTCATCGGGCCGAGGGCGTCGAGCGCGCATAGCTTCTCGAGCTTGGCGAGATCGAACGGTTCCTTGCCGGCGGCACGTGCAGCGTCCTTGGCGTTCGCGAACGCCTCGCTGCGCGCACGCTCGTTCTTCTCCTTGATCTGCTGGAGAACGTCGAGCGCGTCTTTTCCGGTCAGGGTCATGGTTTGGGTTTTAGCAGGGGCTTTTGTTTGCTGTGATGATCGAGTGCGGCCTTCCAGGTCCACCCGCGGTACTTCCGCAGCAGGTTGCGGATCTTGGTCGCGCGATCACCCGACAGATCCTGGGTCAGCGCCTGGATGCTGTCCTCGGTGATTCGCTTCTTGGCGAGCACCTCGGCGGCATCTCCCGGGCCGGCCATCACCTCGCCGAACAGCGAGGGTTCGCGGATCGCGAGCGCGCCGTTCTCGACGGTCGCGACCAGTACGCGTTCGCCGTTGGGTCGCGTGCCGAAGACCTGGTAGCTCCCGAGCGAGGCGTCGGAGGTGAACAGTTCGAGCACGGCCTGTCGGTTGTCACGCACGCCCTTGAACCCGCCGGACACGACCTCGAACGGGGGCAACGGATCGGAGCCGCCGGGAATGCGTTCGAGCACGCCCGCCAGCGACGCCTCGAGCGGAGCGTCGACATCGTAGAGCACGAACTTGCGCCCGGAGCTCTTCGCCATCTCGGCGTAGTGACGAACCTCGCCGACACTCAACAAGCGCTTGTCGATCAGCATGCTGCCGAGCGCCTTGCCGTCGGACGTCTTCATGTCGACGAGCTCGCGTTCGAGTCGGCCGGCCAACATCGACGACTCCCAGTGCACCTGGGTCGACGTCAGCGTGCCTCCACTCTCCGCGATCAGGTCGGCCTTGAAGTTGTCGGGGTTGACCGAACGATGCGGCATTTCCTTGGTCTGCTGCATCGGACCCGCGAGCTCGGGCACGTTGCCCGACACCGCACGCGTCTTGCCGGCCGCGGTGTTGCCGCGCATCGCGTAGATCGTGGGGCCGGCATCCTGGGTCGCGTCGGCGAACGCCTGCGCGTCCTTCTTGGCCTTCGCGATCAGACGATCGTGGAGCGCGCGTCGCTCGGGCGTCCAGTGCGCCGGGTCGTCCTTGTAGGCCCACCTCGCATTTCCGTCGGTCGGAACCTCGCCGACGCCGAACATGTCGAGGGTGTCCTGCGCGGTCTTCGGACTGTCGCCATCCTTGGTCGCGAGACGTTCCTTGGCAACGTCGATGTTGCCGTGGAAGTGGTCCATGATCTCCTCGGGCGTCTTGCCCTTCATCTCGACTTCGAGACGCGCGGTGCCATCGGGACCGAGCTCGGCCTTGAGGTGAGAGACCCAGTCGGCGGCTGGATCGATCTTCTCCATCACCTTGACGACGGTGTTGTCGGGGAGCTTGACCTCGTAGGTGGTGACGGTGGTCTTGGGGTCGACGTGCGTGCTCTGGACCTCGCCGAGGGACTTCACCACGTCTCGGATGCTCTCCCTCGGACACGTGAACAGTCCGGCGCCCTTGGGCTCGAGGTTCATCAGCGGGAGCTCCGCGCCCTCGACCTTGGAGAGGTGAGTCTGGAGCTCGGAGCGCATCGACGACAGCGTGTCCGCGCTCATCTTGATCTTCGCGGCGATGCCGCCGTCTTTCGGCTTCTTGCCGCCCTCGGTCTCCTTCTTCGCGGCCGCCTCGATCTCGTCGAGGATCTTGAGCCGCTCCTCCAGCCAGGCCTTCTCTTTGGTCACGTAGTCCTTGGCCTGACCGAAGTCGCGCGAGCCCTTGAGGGCTTCGGCGCTCGCCCGCAGCGCTTCCTGCGCGCGGTTGTTAGCCTTGAGCTTGCTGGCGAACGCGTACGCCGAGCCTTCGAGCTCGGAGAACATCGGTTTTATCGCCGGGGCGATCGCGTGCATCGCGATCGCCATCGCCATGCCCTGCAGCGCGACCTGCTTGACCTCGTCGGCGTTGAGGTGGCGACCTTCCTTGATGTACTTGTCGAGGTCCGCCTTCGCGTAGGTGGTCGCGGCGAGGAGCAGCACGTTTCCGCCGACCGCTTCGACCTTGGATAGCTTGGCGACCTCCGCGAACGCCTGGAATCGCCGCAACACACCGAACAGCGCCCAGTTGCTCGCGAACTCGTAGGCGATGTGGCCGAAGCTATGATCGCTGTCGAGGAAGATCTGCGACAGCATCGTGAAGGTCGCGGCCTCAGCGCCACCCGCGAGGAGTGCCGTCGATCCGGCGGAGAGCTCCCAGCCCGCCGCGCCTGCCGCGACCAGATCCCCGACACCCGCGGTGACGATCGTGATCGCGATGATCGCGACGAACTCGCCGATCAGCCGCTCGATGCGCGCGTCCTTGAGTACCGACTGGACCTCGCCGAGCCACTTGCCCAGGGCCGGATCCTTGCGCAGACCCTCGAGATCGGCCTTGGCCTGTTTCTGTTTCTCGGGATCGTTGGTCTTCCACGCCTTGAAGATCTGCTTCCACCGCGCGTGGAGCTCGTCGCCCTTGGCCTTGAGATCCTTGGCGTGGAGCTGCGTGAAGACGCTCGTCCACCAGAAGCTGATGCCGTCGTCGAGCGCCTGCCAGGCAGCGTCGATCTGGTCCATGTTCGCGACCATCTCGGTCTCGAGCTGGAGATCGGTGATCAGCTTCGAGACCTCCTTGAGCTCCTTGGTGGCGCCCTCCGGATCGGTCTTGATCATCGCCCGGACGGCGGCGAGCCGTTCCTTGAGCTTCTGCTCGCGGCCGGCCATCCCCGTCACGCCGTACGACGCGTGTTCCGACTTGCCGTGCTTCGCATCGCGCGCGTCGTCGAGCGAGCGCTGGATCGATGCGAGCGTGCCCTCGAGAAACGTGATCGGCAGGGCCCCTGCCTCGTCCTCGACCGCCGCCAGCTTGTGTTGCGCCGTCTGCGGTGCGTCGGACAGGAGCGCCGTATCCGCGTAACCCATCGCGACATGGACCATCGCCTCGCGCACGTGCGGGGGTAGGTTGAAGCCGCCGAGCTTGAGCTGCGGATCGGTCACCATCTTGGTGAGGTCGGCAAGCCGCTTGGACTCGCGATCGAAGTCGAACGAGATCGACGTCAGTACCTGCTGTTGCGCTTCGGTCTGCCCCGCCCACTTCAGGGCGTCTTCTTCGCTCGCGACCGCGATCTTCGCGCGCCGGTCTTCCAGGCGTTTGGTCAGTGGGGCCAGCGACCCGACCATCGGGTTCTTGCCCATGCCGAACGCCGCGCCGGCCTTCTCGATCGTCGGAACGATCGCGAGCGATTCGTCGATCGTTCGCAGCACGGCGTCCTTGGTCGCGGCCTTTCCGGCGGTGACCTTGCTTCCCTGCAGCTTCGCGATCTCGTCGGCGAGCTCGCCGGTGGTCGCTTCCTTGCCGGCATCGCCGAGCTTGTTCGGATCGGCTCCCAGCTTCTTCAGCGACTCGAGATGCACCGGCTTGACGTCGCCGGCCCAGTCGAGACCGAACAGCGGTGCAGCCGAGATCTTGATCTGCGACGACTTCGTCGGCGTACCGAACAGCTCGTTCGCGACCTCCTCGATGGTGGCGTCCGCCGGTTCGACGCGCGCGAAGTAGGTGCCGTTGTTGGGTGCGTGCCACTTCACGGACGTGATCGGGCGCAGCTTGCCGCGCTGTCCCTTCTCGTTCGGGTAGGTCGCGCGATAGGTCTGGTAGTCGAATCGAGCGACGTTTACGAGCGCGGCGATCGTCGCGACATCGATCGGGTGGCTGGGCACGATGTCCGCGACGGTCGGTTTTGGAGGATCGATGACGTTCGCTTGCTCCTTGTCGTCGGCCTCGACGCCGAGCGCGACCGCAGCACTCTGATAGCGCGGCACGACGCGATCGAGGGACTGTCGGAGCAACGCGAACAACGCAGCTGCGATCTCGGTGGCGATATCGGGAAACCACCGCGCCGGACCCTCGCCCATCTTGTCGGCGACCCAGGTCTTGTCGCCGTCGGTCACTCGCTCGCGGCCCATCGGACGCGCCTTGTCGATCAGCTGCTCGACCTTGCCGCGCGTCAACCACGAATCGAGCTTCTCGTTCAGCTCCTTCCCAGTCGCACCCACGATCGCGTTGGCCGCCGACATCGGGATCGGAAACGTCACGAACCGCGATCCCGTGGGCAGTTCGTGCGTGCCGAGGTAGGCGGCGACGCCATCGCCGATCTCCTTGGCGAACCGCGTGCGATACGGCGTGGCGTCGAGATCCTTCTCGGCGTCGCGCGCGATCGCCTGCTCGCTCGATCCGGCGGTCGGTTTTCCCTTGTCGCGCGCTTCACTCTCGCGGCCATCGCCGTACGGAACGATCGACGCACTCTCGAAGTCCGTGGGTGGCTTCGCGTGCTTCTGCTGTACGACGTGCGTGAGCTCGTGCTCGAGCAGGCTGCCACCGTCGGTCGACGGATCGTGACCGGCTCCGAAGAACACGCGGTTGCCGATCGTGAACGCGCGTGCACCCAGCTCCCGCGCCGCATCCGGGGCACCCTCTCCGGTCACCACGCGGGCGTGATCGACGTTCGACCCCATGCGCTTCGACCACGCACGCGAGTTCGCGAGTGGCTTTCCCTTCGCGTTCGCGAGTACACCCGCGACCGATGCCGGAACCTTGTCGGGGCTCGCCATGTGGTTCGCACGGTGGGTCGGGAACACGTCGGTCATCGCACGCTTGCCCGGAACGGTCGCCGAGGTGCGGGTCGCCTTGCCGAGCTCCTGGGTCAGCGACTTCTTGCCCGGCGTCGGCCCCGAGTCTTGCCAGTGATCCCCCTCACCGAACGGTGAACGACCACGATGGGTGCGGTTCCCGCCAGCCACGGTCTGCCTAATACGGTGCCGGACCGCGAGATGCCCCTTCAGGATCGCACATGAAAAGCGGAGGCTTACGTGCGACGGACGTGGTGGATGACCACCGGCTCGACCGGGGCATCCTTGGCGAACGGACCCGCGGGGCCGGTCTTCACGTCCTTGATCTTGTCGACCACCTCCATCCCGGAGGTCACGCGTCCGAACACGGCGTAGCCCCAGCCGGGACCTTCCTTGGCCTTGTGATCGAGGAACGCGTTGTCGGCGACGTTGACGAAGAACTGCGCGGTCGCCGAGTGCGGATCCGAGGTGCGCGCCATCGCCACCGTGCCGCGCGTGTTCTTGAGTCCGTTGTCGGCCTCGTTCTCGACCGGCGGCTTGGTCGGCTTCTTGGACAGCTGCGGATCGAAGCCGCCGCCCTGGATCATGAACGTCGGGATCACGCGGTGAAACACCGTGTTGTCGTAGTGATTGGCGTCGACGTACGCGAGGAAGTTGGCGACCGACTTCGGTGCGTGCGCGTCGTCGAGCTCGATCGTGAAGTTGCCGTGGTTGGTGGAGACTTCGACCGTGGTCATGGGCGGACGATACGCCGCTAACCGCTGTAGAGATAGACGAGGAACCCGATCGGTACGGCGAGCCCGGCGCCCACGAAGTATTTGCCGCGCCCGTAGAGGCCGCGCGAACCCTTCATCATCACCATGCCCGTGATCGCGAGGATCATGAGCGCGAACGCGAACACGTCGGCGACGTAGGTCCACGCACCCTTGAGGTTGTTGAGGTGGAGCGTGTTGACCTGGAACAGCACGGGGCGGCGCGACAGCGTCTTGAGCGTGCCGTGCCCGGTCGTGGTGTCGACGATCGCCTCCTGTCCCTCGGTGAGAAACACGTGGAGGCGAGTCTCGGTCTCGGCGAAGTGACCGCGCACCTCGTCGGGATCGAGGGCGAGCGCGCGCACCACGAACGTTTCCTGTTCGCCCAGCGCACCGGCGGGGACCGGACCGATGTCGACCTCGGTCTCGGCGAACGCGTACGACGGGTTCCAGTCCGCGATGTGGTTGACCGCGATCCCCGACAGGCCGTACGCGAGCGTGAGCGCGACGCAGGTGTAGCCGATGTCCCGGTGCAGCACCCGGAACCAGTGGCGCCACCGGACGCGCTTCTTCGTCACGCGATCCGCGCCTTACTTGCGATCGCGGAACACGGCGCCGGTGCCGTCGAGGCGAACGATCTGGACCGGCTTGTCGACGGAGGCGGGGTCGAACGTCTTGCCGTTCTCGCGCGCGATCTCCGCCGCGTACTCCTTGGACTGCTCGAGCGTCAGATCGCGGACCGAGACCTTGCCCTGCGCGACCGCGTACATGCCCTTGCTCTCGACCGGGAACACCATCTCGCCGTCGGTGACCTTGAACTTGAGCTTGACGCCCGGCTTCTCGCCGGCGACCTCGAACCAGCACCCGCGCATCTTGCAGACGTCGACGACCGTGCCCTCGACGCGCACCGTCTTGCCGCGATAGGTGAGCGGCTCGGCGAGGATCTTGTCGACCGGCGTGACCTCGGCAACCGTGACGCCGGCGCCGAACGACGTCGTCTTCGCCGGCGCGGCAGCTTTGACCGTCGCGGCCTCGGGCTCCTTGGAGCAGGAGGTCGACAGCGGGGCGAGCGGGAGGACGAGGGCGAGGGCGAGGAGATGCGTGCGCATGGGAGCGGCAGTCTGGTTTGCGGCGGGGGGTATGTCAACACCCTGATGGCCTCCCAACGCCGTGAAATCGCGAGGGTCTAGGCGTGCTCGGGAATCAGATGACCCAGGTGCCAGGCCTGGATGTGGTGGTCGCGGGAGGCCTGCCGGCCGTTGCGCGTGATCGTGTACGCGAACCCGCCCACCAGCAGTACGAAGCCGAGGTCGACCGCGAACAACACGCCGGCCTCGACGTGCCCGCGGAGCGCGAACACCGCGGACGTGATCTCGAGCGAGCCGCCGTGGATCGACCACGTCGAACCGAACACGCCGAGCGCCTCGAGCACGAACGGCGCCACCACCGTGATCGCGCCCCACGCGAAGATCGTCCACGGCCGTTCCTGGTTCCACGGATGCGACGCCACGGCGATCGACGCGCCGCAGATCATCACCGGGGTGAGCACGAACGGTCCGGCGACCCGGCTCCACGCTACCGTCAACAAGCAGTTGCCCAGCATCGAGAGATGCGGCGACACGGTGCCCGTGGTCGTGCCGCGCCACGCGACTCCGATCAGCACGGCGAGCATGCCGAAGCACGCACCGAGCCACGGCCAGCTCTCGACGTCGAGGAACGGCACCACGGCGAGCAGCGCGAACACGGCGCCGTACGAGCGCACGGCGCGCCGCGACCGCTTGCGGATCGCGTCGCGATCGAGCTCGTCGAGGCTGTCGACCAGCGCGGGTGGCATCTCGGTCGGGCGCGCGAGCGCGAGTTGCCCGACGAAGTCGGCGGCGTCGGCGGATTCGGGATCGAGGGCGAGCGCGCGTGCGGCGTGGCGCAGTGCCGTCATGTGGGCGGGCGCACCGCCTCCGTCGAACGCGGTCCGCGCGAGCGCGAGCTGTTCGGCGGCGAGGGTGCGGCGGCGTTCGAGGTCGCGATCGCCGTCGAGGTAGTGGCGCAGCGTCTCGGCGACCGCGCGTGCGGTCGGGCGATCGTCGGGGTTCTCGGCCTGCATCGCGAGACATAGCTCGTCGAGCTCGAGCGCGATCGGGCGATCGGGAGCGCGCGCGGCGGGAGAGCTCGGCGCGGACGTCAGCGTCGAGACCATCGCGTCGTCACCGCGCGGGTGCAGCGGTTCGCCGCCGGTCAGGATCTCGAACAGGATCGCGCCGAGCGCGTAGACGTCGGCGGGCGGACCGCTGGTCTCGCCGCGCACCTGCTCCGGGGCCATGTAACCGGGCGTGCCGAGCACGGCGCCGACGCGGGTCGCGATCTCCGGCGAGCTGACGCGCGGGGCGGGGCGCGGGAGGGCGGCGGCGTCATCGTCATCGTCATCGTCGTCGTCGCGATCGTCGGCTGGCGCGTCGATCTCGCGCGCCAGTCCCCAGTCGATCACGTAGACCTCGCCGAACTGGCCGAGCATGACGTTGGTCGGCTTGAGATCGCGATGGACCACGCCGCGCGCGTGCGCGAACGCGATCGCGCCGATCACCTCGGCGAACGCGCGGAGCAGCGCCTGCAACGGTGCACGATCCGCGATCCGCTGCTCGAGCGTGTCCCCGGATAGCCGCTTCATCGCGAAGAACGGCCGGCCCTCGTCGTCGATCCCGAGGCGATGGACCGGCAGGATCGACGGGTGCTGGAGCTGCGCCTGCACGCGCGCTTCGCGGAGGAATCGCGCCACCGCGCGCGGCGAACGCGAGCCGTGCAGCCGCTTGATCGCGAGGTCTCGTCCGATCCGGAGGTCGTGGGCGGCGAGCACCTCGCCCATGCCGCCACGTCCGAGCTCGTCGCCGAGGTCGTAGCCCTCGGGGGGAAGCTCGACGACATCGGAGGCTGGTGCTGCGGGGTCCTCGACCATGTCGCCAGGGTAACGCGGTGGACCCGATCGCGCCGAGGTGGCAGCGTGCGGGCATGGCGAGCACGACCGGTATCGACATCCTGACCAGCGGGATCTGGCAGACCACCTCGACGATCGTGTCGTCGGGCGACGCGCGGATCGTGATCGACCCCGCGTACTTCCCGCGCGAGCTCGCAGCGATCGCCGAGCGCGCCGGGCGAGACGTCGACGCGGTGGTGTTCACGCACGGCCATTGGGACCACGTGATGGGGCACGCGATGTTCGACGCACCGGTGTGGCTCTCGAGCACGCTGGAGTCCGCGATCGCGACGGACGACCCCCGCGCCGCCAAGTACCTCGAGGATGCGCGCGAGTTCGACTCGCGGTGGTACGTGCCGCGCGAGCACGGGCATCACTGGCCCGAGCGCCGGCGCGGGCTGGCGGATGGCGAGTGCCTCGATCTCGGTGGTACCGAGCTTCGCGTCACCCACGTGCCCGGACACAGCCCCGACGGGATCGCGCTCGCGATCGACGGCACGCTCTTGGTCGGCGACTACCTGTCGCCGTGCGAGATCCCGTTCGTCGACGACGCGGTCGCGTATCGCGCGAGCCTCGAGCGGCTGATCGAGCTGGTGCGCGACGCCGAGATCGTGATCCCCGGGCACGGCCCGCAACTGATTCCCGAAGAAGCGCTCGCGATCGCGCGCGCGGATGTGACGTACCTCGACGGGCTCCTCGGAGCCGCGGCCGCACGGTCGCGCGACCTCGCGCTGTCGCTCGAGCTCCCGCGCGCGACCGACGTGGTCGGGATGCGCGCGCACCACCTCGAGAACCTCGACGCGGTCGGGCTCGGCTGACTGCTCGGCGCGGGGACGCCGTCTCTATTTCGGCTTCTGGGCGAGCCGCTTGGTCGTCCCGTCCGGGAGCTGGACGTCGATCCACTTGTCGCCGGCGGCGGTGACCACGAGGTCACCGAACTTGGCGTGCACGAGTTGCTGACCGACCTGGAAGTTCCCGCTCGCGGAGTACGGGACCGGCCCGGTGACCTGTGGCTCCTCCTCGACGGGCGGCGGCTCGATCACGCGCTGGAGCACGGCGATCAGGGCTTTGCGCTGCTCGGGAATGCGGTGGTACTCGGCGACCAGGTTGACGCGCGCGAGGAGCTCGCCCTCGATCGAGGCGAGCCCCTCCCAGATGTCCTTGCTGTCCTTCGCCGTGATCGCCCAGGCGCACGATCGTGCCGCCTCGGCGATCCGGTGATCGGTTCCGAACGTGTCGTTGCGCGCGGCCGTGCACTCCTTGGCGGCGGCCTTGGCATTCGCGACGGCCTCCTCGGACTTGGTGGCGAGCCACGCCTCGGTCGCGTCGAGGGCGGCCTTGGGTCGGAGATCGTCGGGTCGCTTGCTGGTCCACTCGTCGAGGATCAACGTGCGCGTTGCCTCGATCAGGGCGCGGATCAAGACCTCGCGATCGACATCGTTCAGGTTGGTGGCCCACGCACTCGCCGGGATCCCCTTGACCGAATCTCCCCGTAACGCGGCCAGTCGCTCGAACCGTTCCACGTCACGACCCTACGAGACTGAGGCCGTCAGGTCCACGGGATCTGACCGGAGACCACGTCGCGCGGGCGTCGCGCGCTCGCCGCGCCCAATCCGCCGATCGCGAGCAGCGCGCCGACGGCGAGCGATCCGTAGAGGAACCGGTCGCCGAGCCACGGATACGCGGCGATCGCCGCGCCGAGCACGACGAGCAGGGCGGCGATCGTGAGGTCCGCGTAGGGGAGGCGATTCACGACCGAAATTGTAGGGCGTGGAGATCGGCGCCTCGACTTTTGCGACGGCGCCGGCGCGGCACCGCCGAAAACTTGCCCACGTTCGCGGGGGCCTATAGGGGTTTTTATATAGCCATGACCGCGGGGAATGCAGCGCTCGATATCGTCGCTCGTCCGGATCGCTCCGATCGCCCGGCCGCGATCCTGCGCGGCGGCACGAGAGGTCTCGAGATCGTCGTCGACGGCGAAGCACCGCTCGACGCGATCGTCGACGCCGCCACGACGCGGTTGTCCGAGGCTCCGGGGTTCTTCAAGGACAACGACGTCCGGATCCGTGTCGACGGGGGGCCGCTGCCTCCCGGCAGCCTGAGCCGACTCGACGAGCTCGCCGCCAGGTTCGAGCTGCGGATCATCGAGGTCGGCGCTCTGCCGAGCGTGCCCAAACCCCCCGAGCGCGATGCGATTCCCCGGCTCGAGGTCCAGCTCGCCGCCGGCTCGGCACCGATGCCGCCTGCACCACCCGAGCCGAGCTCCGCGGTGCTCGCCACCGCCGCCGCCCTCGCACCGGCGCTCGCCGATCCCGGACTGCCCGACGCGATCGCCTCCGCGAGCCAGGGCCTCGCGTGGACCGGACCCGGCGCCGCCGAGCCGGTGCAGCCGGCGTTGCCAAGCATCCCGCCGATTCCCGCCAACGACACGACCGAGCCGGCGCCGGAGCCGGTCGCCGAGACGCCCGCGTCGCCGTCGCCGTCGCCGTCGCCGGCCCAGCCGTCGCCGGCCCAGCTCGATTCTCGCGTTGCGCTCCGAGACCACGCGGCTGTTCGTCGGCCCCGTGCGCTCGGGCGTGATCCTCGATCACCGCGGTCACCTGATCGTGTTCGGGGACGTCAACCCGGGCGCCGAGGTGCGCGCCGAGGGGAACATCATCGTGCTCGGGCGACTGCGTGGAACCGCACACGCCGGCATCGGTGCCACCGCCGGGTTCATCGTCGCACTCCGGCTCGAGCCGCAGCAGCTCCGCATCTGCCGCACGGTCGCGCGTGCTAGCGACGGCGAGACCGCCACGGTGCCCGAGATCGCCTACCTCACCGACGACAGCATCGTCGTCGAACGCTACCAGGGGAGGCTGCCGCGCGGCCTCGCCGACACGCTGTCCACCACCCCCAAAAGCCAGAGCTAGAGGAGTCACCCCATGGGTCGCGCAATCGTCATCACGTCAGGCAAAGGAGGTGTCGGCAAGACCACCGCCACCGCCAACCTCGGCAGCGCTCTCGCGCAGCTCGGTCATTCGGTCGTGTTGATCGACGCCGACATCGGGCTCAGGAACCTCGACGTCGTGATGGGACTCGAGAACCGCATCGTCTACCACCTGGTCGACGCCATCAAAGGCCGCTGCTCGGTGCAGAAGGCGCTGATCAAGGATCGCCGCCTCGACAACCTGTGGATGCTGCCGGCGTCGCAGTCCGACGACAAGGACACGGTGACTCCCGACGAGATGCGGTCGCTGGTGTTCGAGCTCAAGCACTCGCACGACTTCGTGCTCATCGACTGCCCGGCGGGCATCGAGCAAGGTTTCAAGAACGCGATCGCGGGCGCCGACGAGGCGATCGTGGTCGCCACCCCGGAGGTGTCGTCGATCCGCGACGCCGATCGCGTGGTCGGGCTACTCGCCGCGGCCGACCTGCCGGCACGCCTGATCGTCAACCGGATCTCCCATCAGCTGGTCAAGCGCGGCGACATGCTGTCGCAGGCCGACGTCATCGAGATCCTCGCGGTCGACATGCTCGGTGCGATCCCGCTCGACGACCAGATCGTCGCCACCACCAACAAGGGCATCCCGGCGGTGCTCGAGGGCAAGTCGCTCGCGGCCAAGGAGCTGATTCGGATCGCTCGACGGCTCGACGGCTCCGAGAACGAGCGCCCCGAGTCGGTCGGCTTCTTCACCCGGATCGGCCGCGCGCTCGGTCTGTCGGCAACCCCGGCCTGAGAGAAGGGATGGCCGATTCCATGTGGCACAACATCAAGACGTTTCTCGCCGGCCGGCGCTCCAGCCAGGTCGCCAAGGGGCGGCTCCACCTCGTGCTCGCCCACGACCGCAGCGGCCTGGAGGGTGGGCGGCTGCAGGAGATGCGCGAGGAGATCGCGGCCGTGATCGCCAAATACGTCGAGATCGACGCCGAGGCGGTCGAGATCCAGATCGAGACCCGCAGCCGGGCGACCCAGCTCACCGTGTCGAGCCGGATCCAGCCTCGCAACGCGTGATTTGTCCCGCCACGGCGAGATCCGTGGCGGTGCATCTGGTCTAATCGACCGTGATGTCAGGTGCAGCGACGCCACGTCCCGAGCGGATGTTGTCGATCATCGAGCTGCAAAACGCGATCGCGGCGACCAACATGAACGCCGACGAGGTGATGGGGTTCGTCGCCGAACGCGCGCGAGACCTCACCGCGGCCACCACCGGGATCGTCGCGATCCAGGAGGGCGAGGAGATCGCGTATCGCGCGGTCACCCGGCCGGCACCGATTCCCGTGGGGACCCGGATCTCGCGCACGGCGAGTATCCCGGGCCTGTGCGTCACCGATGGCGCGCCGCTCCGCGTCGACGACGCCACCAACGACGAGCGCGTCGACCCCGACACCCGCGAACGCACCGGGGCCACCGCGGTCCTGTGCGTGCCGCTGCTCTACGGCGAGAGCGCGGTGGGCGTGCTCGAGGTGCTGACCACGCGCACGAACAAGTTCACCGACGAGGACGTCGAGACCCTGCGGTTGCTCGCGCAGATCATCGCGATCGCCCTCCACCGCGCGTACACCTATCCGCGCCCGCGCTACGACGTCGCCACCGACGCACTGACCGGGCTCGGCAACCGGCGCGCGTTCGACGAGCGGATCCAGGCCGAGCTCACGCGCAACAAGCGCTACGGTCACTCGTTCTCGCTCGGCATCCTCGACCTCGACGGGGTCGAGTCCGCGGTCGATCGCCACGGGCAGGCCGCCGGTGACGAGGCCCTGCGGGAGATCTCCAACATCCTCCGCAAGAACACCCGCGCGATCGACGCCTGCTTCCGGATCGCCGCCGACGACTTCGCGATCGTGATGCCGGGAACCTCGGCGGCAGGTGCGCAGATCGTCGCCGACCGCTGCCGTGCCCACATCCTCGACGCTCACCTGTTCGAGGATTCACTGACGGCGGCGTGGGGCATCGTCGAGGCGGGCGACGAGACCGCGGACGATCTCCAGGCGCGCGCGCTCGACGCGCTCAACACCGATCGCGCCTCGAAGCGTCAGAGCTAGGTCGTGCACGCGACGCGCACGTCCGCGCGCGCTACAGACTTTCAGTAGGGGCTCGAGTAGCCGCTCCCCTGTCTGGGACGTTGCCCCCGAACCGTCGTTACCCGCGGTAGACGCCGCGGCCGATCCGCGTGAATTCGTTCACCGCCGAGTTCCCGCGCGTGTAACCCGCGTAGACGCCACCGCTCGATCGAGGGGGCGATCGACGTGGCCCCGGACTTGATGTTGGTTCCTTCCGTCGAAGACAGCCCCCGAAGCACAAAACCAAGGAGCCATCTCATGTCCGTCAACAACCCCTTCGAGACGATCGATCCCGAAACCCTTCGCCGCGCGAGTGGCGGCATGGGCGCCTCGGCGCGCTGGATCATGCAGCACGAGTCGGGCGGCAACCCGCGCGCACAGAACCCGCACTCGACCGCGTTCGGTGCGTTCCAGATGCTCAAGGCGACCCGCAAGCAGTACATGGGCAGCAACTGGCAGTCGACCAACCTCGGCGACCAGTACAACGCGGCGTCGCACTACGTGCGCGATCGCTATGGCGGGTGGGATCAAGCCAAGCGGTTCTGGCAGCGCCACCACTGGTACTAACCAGTCGACTCGACGTCGCTGCGATCGAGCCGTGAACGATCAGCGCGGCGCGACCAGCACGACCGGCAGGTGATCGCTGACGAGCTGCATGTAGCTCGAGATCTCGCCCTGCAGGCCGGGCACCGCGACGGCGACCGACGACCACCGGGCATCGAGCGCCGTCGTCGTGGTGACGTGATCGATCCACTCGCCGCCGAACCCGAGGTAGGTCGCGCCGCCGGCGCTGGCGCCGGGTTCGGTGCGCACGGTGTAGCGATCGGGCGCGTCGAGGAGTGGAGCGAGCACGGCGCGCTGGGCGGCGGTGTCGACGCGCTGGTTGTAGTCGCCGAGCACGATCACCTCGTCCTCGCCGCCGCCATCGATCTGGGCGCGCAGGAAGTTGTCGAGCGAGGCGACGGCAGCGGTGCGGCGGGCGGCGTCCTCGGTGCCGGTGCCGGCCTTGAGGTGGATGCCGATCACTTCGAAGGTGTTGCCGTCGACGGTGATCGGGACGGCGAGGGCCGGGCGCGGGAAGTTGTAGCCGTCGCTGGTGAACAGCAGGGTCGGCTCGCCGGCGGTGACCAGGTCGCGCCGGTAGATCACGCCGATCTTCTGGTAGTTGCCGGGGCTGTACTGGTGAGTCGACAGGATGCCGTCGCGGTCGGGCAGGCGAGCCAGTAGCTCGTTCCACGCATCTTCATCGGCGATCTCCTCGGTGACGACCACGTCGACATCGAGCGAGGCGATGATGTCGGCCACGATCTGCGGCGTGGTCGGGCGCATCGGGAAGTTCTCGATGTTCCAGGTCGCGATCTCCAGCGTCTCGTCGGCGCCGACCGCGGGAACCAGATCGGTGCGCGCGGGTGGGTAGGGCAGCGACGGGTCGGCGTCGGGTGGGTGCGCGACCGTCCGCGTACACGCGGACCCGAGCACCACCAACACGGCCGAGACGATCACCCTCCGCACGGGCGGAGCGTAGGTGGGGCCGGAGGTTCGGTCCAGGACTTTTGCCGAGGCCAACCGCACTTGCGACCGTGATGCCAGCCACGAACATCGGGGCTCGCGCGGCGGTCGCAATTGCGGCAGAGTCCTCGGCCGATGCGTTCCCTGCTGTTCGCCGTCTCGCTGGTGCTCCTCACATCCATCGCGTGGTCGTCCCGCGCGTTTGCCGACAAGGCGGCGCCGGTCGAGATGCTCGACGAGGCGAACCAGCTGCTCTCGATCGGCGCGTGCGCCGGCAAGGCACCGACCGGCAAGGATCACCGCTCGGAGATCATCTCCGCGCACTGCGAGAAGGTGCACGCGGCGCAGGCGGACTACCGCAAGGCGTGGCTCGCCCCGGCGACCAAGTTCTTCCGCGCCCACATGCCCTCGGGGCTACCGACCACGGTGGTGTATCCGTTCGCGGGCGGCGACCTGGTGACCGCACTGACGGTGTTCCCCGACGCCGACGACATCACCACGCTGTCGCTCGAGCCAGCGGGGGACCCGCGGTCGCTCAAACGGCTCGACGACAAGCAACTCGAGAAGGCGCTCGGCGTCGTCGACTACGAGCTCGGCGAGCTATACCGCGCCAGCTACTCGAAGACGATGGACATGATCGGCGCGATGCGTGGCGGCCAGCTACCGACGCAGCTGATCTTCAACCTGGCCGCGCTCGACATCCACGGCTACGAGCTGCTCGGCATGCGGTACTTCCGCCTCGACAACCGCGGGCGCGTCGTCTACCTGACCGAGCGCGACATCAAGCGCGGCGAGCGCATCCGCAACGCCGCCGCGCGCAATCGCGTGTTCGGCAACGTCGAGCTGCGGTTTCGCAAGCACGGCAGCAAGCACGAGCAGGTGTATCGCCACCTGATGGCCAACCTCGACAACGAGCACCTCGCGAAGTGGAACGCACCGCTCCAGTACCTCGCCGCGAAGGGCCATGTCGCCGGGATGACGAAGGCCGCGAGCTACCTGCTCTCGTACGGCAACTTCAGCAGGTTCCGGAACTACCTGATCCAGCATGTCGACTGGATGGTCAGCGACACCACCGGGATCCCGCCGTCGATCGGCGAGCCCGCCGGGTTCGAGTACGAGACCTGGGGCGACTGGAAGAAGTCGAACATGAACGCCGGCAATGGCTCGGTGCGGTGGACGTGGAAGGCGCTGTTCGCGTCCAAGCCGCACCGCGACCTCGCATTCCGGTTCGGCTACCCCAACGGCGAGGGCAACGGCCACATGGTGTTCATGAAGCGCGGCCCCAAGCCGGTGACGAAGAAGAAGCCGGTCCGGAAGGCCTCGCGGTGACTTCGCGAGCGGGCACCCAGCCGGGAGGTCGACCGCGGACGCGAAGTCGGGCAACAACGACGTCGCGACTCGCGATCGCGGTCGCGTTGGAAGCGATCGGGCTCGCCGGCGCGGCGTGTGGCCACTCCGAGGTCGCCGACGACATGCCGCCGCCTGACGGTGGCAACGACGGCCCGGCCGCGTGCGCGCGGATGCCGGCGGCGGCGGATCGCGCGCGTCACGTCGTGGTCGCGCACCCCTACGACACCGACGGCAACAAGGCCGATACGTTCGAGGTCCTCGACCTGTCGCAGACCGGCGAGCTGACCCGACCGGGGCGCACGTTCACGCTCGGGCGCGCGGCGGTCGGCACGATCGCGTTCACCCCGGACGGCGAGATCGGCCTGGTCGCGACCGAGGACGGCAAGCTCGGCGTGTTCCGGCTCGACGCCGACGGCACGCCGACGCCGATCACGGTGCTCGAGGGATCGTTCTACGCCGACCGCGTGGTCGTCGATCCGCGCGGCGACCGCGCCTACGTGATCGATCCCGACACGCTGGGCAACGACGGCGGCATCTACGAGGTCGCGATCGGCTGCGACGGTACGCCGACCGACATGGGCCTCGTCGCCGCGGCCGACCTGCCGGGCGGGATGGTGTTCACGTCCGACGGCGGCGCGATCGTCGCGGCGAAGGGTCTGCTCGACTCGCCGGCCGGCGACGACGTCCACCTCGCCACGCTCGACGGTGCGGCAACCCGCACGTCGGGTGCCGACGCGTTCCCCGACAACATGCAGATCGTCGGCGGTACCGCACTGACGTTCGACGGCGGCACGTTCCTGGTCGGCGACGTCAGCCAGTTCTCGGGCATCGACAACCGCGTCGCGGCGGTCAAGATCGCCGGCAGCGGCACGATGACGCCGCTCGGCTCGGTCGACGTCGAGGATCCGGAAGCGATCGTGGCCTCGCCGTTCGGCGATGTCGCGATCGTCGCGAGCGCGTTCGGCGACGCGCTGTTCGTGCTCGACGCCAACGGTGCCGGCGGCACCTGGCAGGTGCGCGGCGAGGTCCCGTACACCGGCGCATCGCCGCAGCTCCCCGGCGACCTCGCGATGATCGAGCGCGGCACCCTGCAGGGTCGCGTGTTCGTGTCCGAGAACGTCTCGGTGCGCCAGCTCGCGTTTCACGCCGACGGCACCGTCGAGGACGTCGGCTCGCTCGCGATGGGCAGCGGACTCGAGAACATCGACGGCGCGATCGGCGTCACCCCATAGCTGGCGTGCGCACCGAGATGCGTGTCCGATACCACCGGACCCGCAGATCCCGGGCGCCGGGCGATCCGAAACATCACAACGGGCCGTTCTCCTTCTCGGTTCCGCTTCCCTGTTCCCTATTCGGTCGCCACTGATTGCTGCGCCGGATCGCTCGTGATCTACGCGGCGTGTGGAGACCAAGTTCGCCGAGATTCCGGACGCATTGTGGGAGCACGTAGAGGCGCTGCTTCCTCCGATCCCGAAGGGACCGAGGCGTGGACGGCCGCCGATTCCGAGCCGCACGATTCTGTCAGGAATGGTGTAGCGCCGCCTCCTCGGTCAGCTGCAACCAGTACAGCGCCTCGCGCAGCTCCTTGTTCGCGATTCCAACCTTGTGGATGAAGTCCGCGCTGCCCGCACCAGTTGTCGCGCGATGTGTTTGGTCGATGCGTCGTCCGGCAGTCGCCGGCACAGTCGAACGACCCCGGCCCCGAACACAAGCAGTCGCGTCGCGATGTTCTCGCCCTTCATTCGCGCAGGCTACGGGTCCGCTCTGACGAATAGGGAGTAGGGAAGCGGAACCGGGAACCTGAATTTCAGGATCCGTTCTTAGTTAGTCGAGGTGGTTATAACGGACGTTATAACGAGACCGTTATAACGTTCGTTATAACCACTCCGAGTAGGCCACGTGTCCCTCGGCGATCCGGGTGGCACTCGCCGCGCATCCGTGCGCGCGGGCGACTCAGCGCGCGGTGAACGTGTACTCGTGCTGCGCGTCGCGCATCACCAGCGTCTTCTTGTCGCCGGTGCCGACGACGAGCTCCAGGCCGGTGATCCCCGGGGCGATCGTGAGGAACGACACCGAGCCGTCCGGGTTCTTGCGCGATGCGACCTCGGACTTCCACTCGCCGAAGTCGAACGTCGTGGTCTTGCCCTTGTGGATCACCGCGAGCTCCCCGAGCGACGGGTTGGTGTAGCGCGCGGCGAGCTTGGCGACCTCGGCGGCATCGGCCGGGACCTCGATCAGCTTGCGCTGGACCTTGTAGGTCTCGCGGAAGTTCTTGTCGGCGGCGGCGAGCCGGGCGTCGGCCTCGGGCTTGCCGTCGAACAGCACCTCGAGCAGCTTGCGCTTGAACAGGCTGCGGATCGTGCTGCCGCGATCGCTGTTGGTGAGGATCACGGCACCGACGCCGAACTCGGGCAGCCAGATCATGTCGCTGTGGTAGCCGATCAGATCGCCGCCGTGGCTGACGACCTGGATGCCGTGGCGGGTGTTGACCATGAGGCCCATGCCGTAGGTGGTGTCCTCGGACACCGCGACCTGCGGCGCACGCCGCGCGAGCAGGGCCTCCTTCGAGACGTACTGCTTGCCGTTGGGGAGCTTGCCGTCGGCGAGCTCCATCTGGACGTACTCGAGCATGTCGTTGACCGTGCTCCACACGCCACCCGCCGGACGCACCGGGATCACCGAGTAATTGAGTGCGTGGACCGCGAGCGCGGGCTTCAGATCGATATCGAACGAGTGCGGCATCGCGTAGTCACCGCGCTGCGCCTTCTTGAAGTCGAGCGTGGTCGACCGCATGCCGAGCGGACCGAACACGCGCGTCTGCATCGCCTTGTCGTAGGCCTTGCCGAGCTCGAGCTTGGGATACGCGACGTGCCCGCCGAGGAAGCCGGCCGCCGCGGCCATCACGTTCGAGTACTGGAACAGCTCGCCGAACTTGCTGGTCGGCTGCATGTTGCCCAGCGCCGTCAGCACGCCCTTCGGCGTCAGGTTCTTGAACTCGAGCAGCCACTCGAGATCCTGGCGGGGCATCCCCGTGCACGCGCAGATCAGGTGCTTCACCAGCACCTGCTTCGTGGTGTCGGCGTTGCCGAGCTTGAACTCCGGCAACAGCTTGGTCGCCGGCGTGTCCCACGTCAGCTTGTTCTCGTCGACCAGCTTCGCGAGCATCAGCGTGGTGAGCGCCTTCGAGTTCGACGCGATGATGAACCGCGTGTTGGCATCGACCTTCGCGCGCTTGCCGAGCGTGCGAACACCGAACCCGCCTGCGAACACGACCTTGCCCTTGTCGATCAGGCCGAGGCCGACGCCCTCGACGTCCATCAGCTTCTGCGCGCCCTCGATCCACTTGGACAGCTCCGCGATCCGCGCCTTGTCGAGTGGGTGGGGCTGCTTGCCCGCGAACGACTCGACCTCTTCACCCTTGGGAAGCAAGCGCCCGAACAGCACGCCGAGCTGGCCGCCACGCTTCTCGGCGATCGCCTGCGCCAGGTCGATCAGGACCACGGTCCACGTGCCGTTGGCGAATGCCGTGTGGGCGGCGACCACGCGCTTGGCGTTGGGGGGCACATCGTAGGCGTAGCCCGTGTTGTGGCTCCACCCGTTGGCGTCCGGTGTCTCGGTGTGGTTCAGCACCTTCCACTTCGGCGGGTGCTCGATCGCCGCCCACGCCGCCGCGAGCGCCGCCTCCGAATCCTTGGCCTGGACATCGACCAGCGCGATCATCGAGCCGCCCTCGGGAGGCTCGAGCACGGTCGCCGGACCGTCGACCCAGATGCGCCATCCCGCCGGCGCGATGAACTTGTTGCCGGTGACGGTGGTGCTCGGCGTGTCCTCGGTCAGCGTGCGCTTCTCGACGTGCCCGGTATCCGGCGGCACGTCGTGGTCGGCGGTGGCCGAGCCATCACCGACCGGTGGCTGCGGTGGTCCCGGCGGGATCTTCTTCGGGCTCGAGGAACATCCCCAGACAGCAGCGGCGGTGACGACGGCGGTCAGCAGCGATCTACGCATGGGCGGACCCTAACGCACACCGCCCGGGGCGCTCGATCGATCCGGCCGCCGATCGGCCCCCGCGTTGGTTACAATCGATCCGTGCGAATCGGGCTGGCTCTCGCGATCCTCGTTGCGATCCTGGGGGCGATGGCGTGTGGTGGCAGCAGCGATCCCGCTACCGGCGACGATGCGCCGCCCGCCGACGCTCCGGCCGATCCGCCGGTGCCCGCCGGCTGCATCGACGACATCAGCGCGGGCGATCACGTGTACAGCTGCGGCGGCCTCCAGGTCGACGCGCGGATCCCGGCGGTGTGCGAGGCACCGGGCTGCGGCCTGATCCTCGTGCTTCACGGCGACACCGGCAACGGCCTCCTCATGGACGGCCACATCCAGATGCGCGACCTCGGCGAGCAGAACGGATACGTCGTCGTCGCTCCGACCGGTCCGCCGTTCGGCGGCGGCTTTCAGGGCTCGACCTGGCACGCGAGCAACGACGCCACGCTGGTCGACATCGTGGGGCAGTTCCGCGACGTGTTTCGCGTCGACGTCAAGCGGATTCACGTCACCGGGTTCTCGCGTGGCGGGTTCGTGACCTGGCGCCTGCTCTGCGATCACGCCGACCTGTTCGCGTCGGCGGCGCCGGCCGGGGCGGGCCGCGGCACCAACTTCGGCGAGCAGACCTGCTTCGAGACCGGTCGCACGCCGTCGCGCCCGATCCCGATCGTGTTCATGATGGGCCGCACCGACGCCTCGGTCGGGTTTCAGAGCATGGTGACGATCCGCGACGCCGCGATCGCCGAGTACAACGCGACCGGACCGACGCCCGTCGACGGCGACGCCACCTACACCCACAACCGATGGACCGGTCCCGACGGCGAGCTGATCGAGACCTTCGAGCACTCGTACGAGACCGTGTCCGACGGCCCGTTCGCGAGCGCCAAGGGACACTGCATCGCGGGCAGCACGACCGATCCCTACGCCGCGCAGTACGCGATCCCCTGCGTGCTTCCCAACAGCTTCACGTGGGGCGAGCAGGTGATGGCGTTCTTCCAGGCCCACCCGATGCCGTAAGACTTCGCGAGCGGCCACCCAGACACCTGCGACACGATCGTCACGCACGTCGTGCGCGAAAATTCCTGCGCAGCACTGGCCCTCGGGATGCACGTCTTTCGGAGGACCATGCCCGACCCGCGTGCACTCGTCGACCGACTCGATCAGTTGCTGCAGTCTCTCGACGGTGAGGTCGTCGAGGCCGGGGAGTCCCTGCGCCTCGTCGATCCGCGTAACACCGCGAGCGCCGTCAACCTGGTTCACTACCTCGCCCTTCGCCGCCACGACTTGCGCCGGCTCCAGATGGAGCTCTCGGAGCTCGGGCTCAGCTCGCTCGGGCGGTGCGAGGCCCGGGTGCAACACAGCCTGGAGCAGGTTCGCGCACGACTTGGCGAGATGTGCGGGGTCGCGCGAATCGACATCGCGAACCGCGCGCGTTCCGGCGACGCGGAGACGGCTCCGTCGATCACGCCGGCCGAGGCCGAGGAGCTTCTCCACGAAAACTCGCGAGCGCTGTTCGGTCCCAAGCCGTCGCCGCGCCACGTCTACATCCTCGTCACCTTGCCCGCTGCCCGCGACGTCACGCCGGCCTGGGTGCGCGAGGTGCTCGAGGCTGGCGCCAACTGCTTTCGCCTCAACACCGCACACGACGATGCCGAGGGCTGGCGGCGCGCGATCGCGACGATCCGCGAGACCGCTCGCGCGCTCGACCGCGACGTCCGCATCCTGATCGATCTCGAAGGCCCCAAGCTGCGCACGCTCCCGCTCGGCCCCGGAGTCCATGTCCACAAACTGCGTCCGCCGAAGAACGAGCTCGGTGCCGTTGCCGGTGCACTCGCCGTGCAGCTCTCGACCGAGTCGTCGCCGACGTCGATCCCGATCCCGGCCGAGCAGCTCGCACGACTGCAACCCGGTGACGAGCTGCGGTTCCGCGACGCGCGCGGCAAGAAGCGACGCGTGATCGTGTCGCGCGTCGACGATGGTCGCGTCGAGGCGCTGTTGCAGGAGACCACGTACCTCACCGACCACACCGAGCTGAGCTTGCGGCGCGGTGGCCGCGAGCTCGCGCGGTTCCCTCCCGGTGCGTTGCCGCTCGTCGAGACCAGCGTCGGGCTCGCCGTCGACGATCGGTTCTGGCTGGTCGCCGATCCGTCGGCGATCGATCGCGACGCGTCGCGTGGCTTCCTCGAGGTCGGCATGTCGCTGCCGAACCTGCTCGCGGAGGTCGCGGTCGGCCATCGCGTGTTCGTCGACGACGGCAAGCTCGAGGCGGTCGCCGTCGAGACCGCGCCCGGACGCGTGCTGCTCCGGGTCGTGCGCACGCCGGCCAAGCGGTTCCGGATCCGCGGCGAGATGGGGATCAACCTCCCCGACACGCCAACCCTCGACGTGCTCGCCGCGATTTCCGACAAGGATCGCGACAGCCTCGTGCTCGCGCTCGAGCACGCCGACATGATCGGGCTGTCGTTCGTGCGCTCCGCGGAGGACGTGCGCGTGATGCGCAAGGTGCTGGCGGAGGCCGAGCGCGACGACATCGGGCTCGTGCTCAAGATCGAGACCTCGTCGGGGTTCCGCAACCTGTCCGAGCTGCTGCTCGAGGCGCTGCGCTATCACCCGGTCGCCGTGATGATCGCGCGCGGCGATCTCGCGGTCGAGGTCGGCTTCGAACGGCTCGCCGAGCTCCAGGAGGAGATCCTGTGGTTGTGCGAGGCGGCGCACGTGCCGGTGATCTGGGCGACCCAGGTGCTCGAGAACCTCGCCAAGACCGGGCTGCCGTCGCGCGGGGAGATCACCGATGCCGCGATGTCGGTGCGCGCCGAGTGCGTGATGCTCAACAAAGGCGCCTACATCGCCCGCGCGGTTCACACGCTGGATTCGATCCTGCGACGGATGGAGACCCACCAGTACAAGAAGATGGCGCTCTACCGCGAGCTGATGTTTCGGTAGGGCGACCTCGAAAATCGACCCGCGAGGTTGAATGCCGGATGTCGACCACGCGTTCGACTCGTGGGAGATTCCCGCCCATGCGCCGCCTGCTACCTATTCTCGCTACCGGGCTTTGTCTCGCTGCCACCGCGCCCGCGCGCGCCGACCGGGTCTCGGTCGCCGATCGACCGGCGCAGCTGCTCGACGAGGCCAAGGAGCTGATGGTCGTCGGGGTGTGTGCCGACGGCACGCCCACCACGGTCAAGCCCGCCACGATCGCCGCCCACTGCAGGGCGATGCACAAGATGCAGGCGGCCTACAAGGCGTCGTGGCAGGCCCACGCCACGGCGTTCTTCCACGACCACGTGCCGAACACCGTGCCCAAGACCGTGGTCTACCCGTTCGCCGGTGGCGACCTCGGATCGGCACTCGCCGTGTTTCCCGACGCCGACGAGATCACCACGATCGCGCTCGAGCCCGCCGGCGATCCTCGCGCGCTCGCCAAGCTCAAGCCGCGCGAGGTCAAGCGGCAGCTCCAGCTGTCGGCCAAGGGCATGGAGCTCCTGTACCGGCGCAACTACTCCCACACCAAGGACATGATGGACTTCATGCGCGGCGCCAAGCTGCCGACGCAGCTGATCTTCAGCCTGTCCGCGCTGTGGCTCTATGGCTACGAGCCGACCTCGATGAAGTACTTCGAGCTCACCGACGACGGCGGCATTCGCTACCTCACCGCCCAGGACCTCGACAAGGCCGACAAGATCCGGAACCAGAACAAGCGCAACCAGACGCTCGCCAACGTCGAGATCAAGTTCCGCAAGCTCGGCAGCAAGCACGAGCAGGTCTATCGCCACATCGTCGCCAACCTCGAGGACGCCCACCTGAAGAAGCACCCCGCGATCCTCGCCCACCTCCACAAGAAGGGTCACGTCGCGGCGATGACCAAGGCGGCGTCGTTCCTGCTGTCGTTCACCAACTTCAAGACCATGCGGCAGTACATCATCGACGACGTCGACTGGATGGTGTCCGATGCCACCGGGCTATCGCCGAAGTACGGCAAGCCGGCGGGCTTCAAGTACGAGACCTACGGCACCTTCGAGCGCTCGGAGATGGATCCCGGTGCGCCGTTCTCGCCGGTGTGGGCGAAGATGTTCAAGGCGCAGCCGCATCGGAAGCTGAACTTCCGGTTCGGGTATCCGGACATCAAGTTCCGGAACCACCTGATCATCATGTGGCGCTCGAAGAAGTAGCGACTACAGGCCGGCGCCGCAGGCACCCGCCTCGGTGCAATCGCAGCCCTTCTCGCCGGTGCACATCTGCACGATCTCGCCGGTCTCGTAGAAGTGCTTCATCATGTCGACCGTCGCCTGCTTGTTGCGGAGGTTCGAGTGCACGTCGTTCTCCGGCGGCGGCGTGTTGGTCGTCGGGATCGTGTCGCCGACGCCGAAGTCGTAGATCACCACGCCACTCTCGACGGGCTGGTCGGTACCGACGAGGCCCTGCGGGATGTACGGCGACGGCGTGATCACCGGGATGCCCATCGTGCGCGCCTGATACTCGCTACCGAGGTTGGAGACCTCGACATCACCGATCCCGAACTGCATGAACACGTGCTTCTTCGGCGTACCCGGGAAGCCATCGCCCACGATCACGTCGGCGACACCGGTGGGCTCGGTGCGGTCCCACTGGGTCTGCATGAGGTTGATGATCAGGACCTGGTCGAGCGGGTCGGGATAGGCGCCACGGAGGATCGTGCTGTAGGTCTCCCAGTCGTGTGACCGCTCGAGCAGGATCGAGTAGTTGATCGCGCCGACCTGGAGCACGCACTTCTCGATCACCGGATCGATCGCGCACACGGTGGTGCCCATGATCCCGCCCTGCGAGATCCCGTAGTAGTAGAACTTGTCGGGGTCGACCAGCGACGGGCCATTCGCCGTCTTGGTGAACACGTCGGTGGTGAACGCACCGCGCGCGAGCTGGACCAGCACGACGTGGTTGACCATGCCCTGAACGAGCACGTCGAAGATCGAGCGCCCGTTGTTGGCGTCGTTGAGTGACAGCGCGACGTTGGGGACGTCCTGCTCGGACATGCCGCGCATGTCGGTGCCGAGCACGACGGCGCACACGCCGGCGGCGGCGTTCTTGGCGCCACCGCTCGATACCTGATCGATGGCTTTGCCGAGCAGACCGTGGCCGTAGATCATCATCGGCACGGGATCGGTGGCAGTCATCGCGCACTGCGGGACCAGCGCGGTGAACGGCACGCGATACATGCCGGTCGCCATCGGCTTGCCCTCGGCGTCGCGCTGCAGCCGGGACGACCCGGACGCGATACCGTTGTTGGTGAGGAACAGCGGGACGTCGTAGGTGCCGTCGATCCGGCGCGCGAACCGCGCGTCGGAGGGCACCTCGTCGTTGTCGATCGTGAAGGTGAGGTTGGCGCCGTTGGTCCCGATCATCGCGAGCGCGGTATCGCGCGCGTTGACCAGGTCGGCGCGAATCGACTCGCGCGATGCGGTCGTGAAGTCCCACGCGGTGACGAGGTCGGTGCGCTGGATGCCGTGGGCCTCGAGCGCCGCGAAGATGTCGGTGTAGCGCGAGCGCGCGGCCTCGAGCAGGACGTGCGAGGTCGGCTCGTCGTCGAGGATCGCCTGGAAGCCCTCGGGAATCGGGAGCTCGCCGCCATCCTTGGCCTTGAGCGTCTTCTTGATCGCGACCGCGTACCGCGTGCTGCCCTTGAGCAGCTTCGACGGCCGGATGTAGAGCGCCTGCTTGTCGGGCGTGTCCGCAGCGCTCGCATCGAGCTCGGCCCAGTGCTCGACCAGCTCGCCGGTCGACATGTCGACGATCACCGTCGGGCTGGCGTCGGTGACGCTGGCCGCGAGGTTGGCGTACGGCACCAGGTTCGATCCGTCGACGCCCGTCGAGAACGCGGTGACCATCGGGGCCGCCGACGAGAACCCGTCGAGGTTGTCGAACAGCTCGGGATCGATCGTGATGTCGTCGATGTTCGTGGGCAGCGCCCCGACCGGAATCGCGAGTCGCTTGCCGCTGATCGTGGTCGCGTCGTCGACCTCGTAGAGCGCACTCGGCCACGGCGTGATGCAGCTGGTTCCTCCCAGCGGGTTGCACTCCTGGGGCGTGGGCAACTCGCGGGTGTTGTTGTCGCCGCAGGCGGCGAGCACGCACAGTGACAGAAACACGACGGTCCGCATCGAGGCGGACACTAGCGCATCGGGGCTCCGGCGTATCAAGATGGTTTCGGACGTGCCGGCGGTCACAGGGACTCCGCGCCAATGGCTTTCGCATGCGCGCCGGTGGGTTCCCAGTTGTGACACGATGGGTCGATGCGGTGGCTCCTCGCCTGTGCGGTCCTGGCAGCTTGCGGGACCGACCCCGAGCCGCCCGATGGCCCGATGCCCTCGATTGACGGCACCCCCGTGAGTAGCTTCGAGATGACCTCGTGTAGCACCGCCGACGTGCTCGCGCTCTCGATCCAGATCGCCGACGAGGTCGGCTGCATGATGCCGGGCGAGCTCGAACGCTTCGACGAGGCGGCGGGGGTCGCGTTCGTGGGATCCGCGGTGTTGCCGTACCTCGCCGCCGATGCACGCGACGACCTCTTCGCCGCAGCGGCGGCGGGCACAGATACCGTCGAGATCACGAGCGGGTTCCGCACCGTGGTCCAGCAGTACCTGCTTCGCCGATGGTTCGACCTCGGACGCTGCGGCATCACCGCCGCCGCCGAACCCGGCCGGTCGAACCACGAGAGCGGGCGAGCGCTCGACGTCTCCAACTACGATGCCTGGATCACCGTATTCGCAGATCACGGATGGGATCACTCGGTCCCCGGCGACCCCGTGCACTTCGACCACTTGGCCTCGCCCGACATCCGCGGCGCCGACGTGCTCGCGTTCCAGCGCCTGTGGAACCGGAACGCCCCCGACGATCTGATCGACGAGGATGGCCAGTGGGGACCGATGACCGAGTCCCGGGTCCAGATCGCGCCCGCCGAGGGTTTCGGCATCGGCGGCTGCCAACCTTGACCGGCCGAAACCGGGGCGCTCGGGACCCGGTGCATGCGATACTGGTCGATGGTGGACTCACCTCGTGGCTCCAAGCCGATCTCCAACCAAATAACGGAGGTCACCCCCTACCCCGAGGGCACTGGCTCGCCTGACAGCTCGCTGGCGTATGAAGGTCCGCCGAGCGACCAGCTGACACCGGTCACGCAGGAGCCCGACACCCTTCCGTCCGGGAAATTCCGCACGGCGATCACGCGCGACACCGACGTCCTCAACCTCTCCGACTACGAGCTCTCGCGCGGCTCGACGCTCGGTGACTTCGAGATCTTCGGCAAGCTCGGAGAGGGCGGGATGGGCACGGTGTTCTCGGCGATCCATCCGCTGATCGGCAAGCGCGCCGCGATCAAGGTGCTCAAGCATCAGTTCTGCGAGGACCCGACCACGATCGAGCGGTTCATCACCGAGGCGAGGATCGTCAACCAGATCGGTCACCCCAACATCGTCGACATCTTCGCGTTCGGCGAGATGCCCGATGGCCGCCGCTACTTCGCGATGGAGTGGCTGGTCGGCGAGACGCTGCGCGAGCGCCTGCGCCGCGGACGGATGTCGCTCGTCCAGATGGCGCGCACGGTGAAGAGCGTCACGCGCGCACTCGAAGCCGCCCACGACAAGCGGGTGATCCACCGCGACATCAAGCCCGAGAACATCTTCCTCGCCGACATCGCCCACGACGAGCCGCTCGTGAAGCTGCTCGATTTCGGCGTCGCCAAGCTCGCCAACGACAAGCGCGCGATGGTGCTCACCGGGCGCGGACAGTTGCTGGGGACGCCGATGTACATCGCACCCGAGCAGGCGAGCTCTCCCACCGAGGTCGTGTTCGCATCCGACGTCTACTCGCTCGGTGCGATCGCGTTCGAGTGTCTGACCGCGCGTCCACCGTTTCTCGCGAAGAACGCGGTCGAGATGATCACGGCACACCTCACGATGGAGCCGCCGGCGCCCTCGTCGCTGGTACCCGAGGTGCCCGAGGAGATCGATCGCCTGGTGCTCGAGATGTTGGCCAAGGACCCGAAGCAGCGTCCGAGTCTCTCGCACGTGCGGCGGATGCTCGAGCTGGTCAGTGATCCGGCCGACCTCGACGAGAACGCACGCCGCATCACGGTCCGTCGCCCGGACGAACACAGCGAGCCCTTCGGTCGTCCGTTCACCGAGCCGGCGATCCGGTTCGCGACGCCGAAGCCCTCCGGAACGGTGCCGCCGTTGTCGATGCCCCTACTGCCGCGGTCACCGCCTCGGGTGGCTCCCGAGAACCGACCACACCGCCTGCGCACGTGGGGACCGTGGATCGCGCTGCTCGCCGTGCTCGCCGCGATCGCGGTGCTGTTCGCGGCCGGCGCGATCCGGTTGGCCTAGCGGTGGTTGGCTCGGTGCGTCACCACGGATCGCACCGCGAAACCGGCGGGTGTGCATGGACAAGCTCCGCGCGCCCCGCCTATGAAGCTTGCCGATGGACGTATTCGGCAAGCTCAACACCTACGACTTCGGTGAGGTCCACTTCCGGCTCGACAAGGCGACGCAGCTCAAGGCGATCGTCGCGGTTCACGACTCGCGGCTCGGCCCGGCCCTCGGTGGGTGTCGATTCATCGAGTACGACACCGACGAGGCCGCGTATACCGATGCGCTTCGCCTCGCGCGCGGCATGACCTACAAGGCGGCGCTCGCCGGCCTCGCGCACGGTGGCGGCAAGAGCGTGATCATCCGCCCCAAGGCGCGATTCGATCGCGTGGCGCTGTTCCGCGCGTTCGGACGGTTCATCGAGGACCTGCGCGGTCACTACATCACCGCCGAGGACAGCGGCACCGGTCTCGAGGACATGGAGATCGTGCGTACCGTGACCAAGCACGTCACCGGTATCGATCCGTCGCATGGCGGCTCGGGCGATCCGTCGCCGTTCACGGCGCTCGGCGTGCGTCGCGGGATCGAAGCGTGCGTGAAGTTCAAGCTCGGCAAGTCGAAGCTCGAGGGCGTTCACGTCGCGATCCAGGGGGTCGGCCACGTCGGCTACCACCTGTGCAAGGAGCTCCACGCGCAGGGCGCGCGGCTCACGGTGGCGGATGTCGATCCGCTCAAGAGCGAGCGCTGCCAGCGTCAGTTCAACGCGGCGGTGGTCGGCATCGACAAGATCCACCACGTCGAGTGTGACGTGTTCGCACCGTGCGCACTCGGTGCCGGCATCAACGACGACACCGTCCCGCACCTCAAGACGCCGATCGTCGCCGGCGCGGCCAACAACCAACTCGCCGAGCCTCGGCACGGTGACGACCTCCACGCGCGCGGCATCCTGTACGCACCCGACTACGCGATCAACGCGGGCGGACTCGTCAACGTCGCGCAGGAGGTCAAAGGCTACGACGCGAAGGCGGCGCGCGAGCGCACGATGAAGATCTTCGACACGATCTACGAGATCTGCGAACGCTCGAAGAAGCTCGCCGCACCGACCTACAAGGTCGCGGACATCATGGTCGAGGAGAAGCTAGCTGCGGCGGCGCGTCCGGCGTAGTCTCCGCCCTCGATGTCCAGACCCAAGGGTGATCACATCAAGCGCGTCGGACTGCTGTTCTCCGGCGGCCCGGCTCCGGCAGCGAACGCGGTGATCTCGGCGGCGGCGATCTCGTTCATCGAGGACGGCCGCCAGGCGATCGGGTTCTTCCACGGCTACTCCAACCTCCAGGACTATCACCCCGTCACTCACCGGCTGCTCCCCGACGAGCACTACCGGATCTTCGAGGAGCGCGACCTCCGCGGTCTCCGCAACGCGCGCGGCATCATCATCGGCACCGCGCGCAGCAACCCCGGCAAGACGATCGACAAGGCCGAGCACCTCGCACAGCCGCAGCGCACCGAGAAGCTTCGCAACGTCTACAACGCGCTGGTCGACCTCGACATCGACGCGCTGATCTCGATCGGCGGCGACGACACGCTCAAGACCGCCAACTTCCTCCACGAGTATCAGAAGCGGCTGCCGCCGGATGCGCGCCACGTCCAGGTCATCCACCTGCCGAAGACGATCGACAACGACTACCGCGGCATCGACTTCACGTTCGGCTTCTTCACCGCCGTCGACGTGATGGCGAAGGAGCTGATGAACCTGCGCGCCGACGCGCTGGCCACCGGCAGCTACTTCATCGTCGAGACCATGGGGCGCAAGGCCGGGTGGCTGTCGTACGGCGTGGCGATCGCCGGCGAGGCCAACCTGGTGCTCGGCGTCGAGGACGTCGACCACTCGCTCTCGATCGAGGTCGAGGTCAAGGTCGACGGCAAGCCGGCCAAGGAGCGGCGGCTCAGCATCGAGAAGCTCGCCGATCGGATCGTCGAGCTGATCGAGACCCGCGAGCGCCGCGGCAAGCATTACGGCACGGTCGTGCTCGCCGAGGGACTCGCCGAGCTGCTGCCTCCCGACGAGACCTCGGCGGCACCGCTCGACGAACACGGCCACCTACCACTCGCCCGGTTCGATCTCGGCAAGCTGGTCGCGAGCCTGGTCGCCAAGCGCTACGAGGCCAAGACCGGCCGCAAGAAGAAGACCACCGGGCTCCAGCTCGGCTACGAGTCGCGGTGCTCGCCGCCGCACGCGTTCGACGTCATGCTCGCCAGCCAGCTCGGCATCGGTGCGTACCGCGCGCTGATCGAGGAGAACCTCGACGGGCACATGGTGAGCGTCACCGGGCAGCTCGATCTCGTGTACGTGCCGTTTCACGAGCTGGTCAATCCGCAGACCCTCAAGACCGAGGTCCGCATGATCAAGCCGGGGAGCGACTACCACCGGCTGGCGCGCTTCCTCGAGACCCGGACCGACAAGATCGTCGACTGGACGCCCGCGCAGCGCAAAGAAGAGCACCGCCAGGGCCGCGACGACTGACCGCGAGTCGGCCGGGCACCGTGTTACAACCGCCGCCATGCGGAAGCTGGCGTCGGTTTTGCTCGTCTCGTCCCTCGCGCTCCCGGCGTGCGTCACGACGGGCACCCACAAGCGGCAAATGGCGGAGGCCAAGGCGGCGCACGACGCCGCGATGGCGAGCGAGAAGAAGCGCGAGTCCGACCTCCAGAAGAAGTTCGACGACCTGACCAAGGACCGCGACACGCTCAAGACCGACAAGGCGGCGCTCCAGAAGGAGATCGACATCACCACCGCCACCAACGCGGCGATGGAGGACCGGCTGCGCCAGCTCGGCCAGAACGTGAAGGGGCTGACCGCCGCCAACAAGTACGCGATCGCCCAGCTCGCCGAGCTCCGCCGCCAGAAGGCCGCGGCCGAGGCCCGGCTGGCGACGTTCCGCAAGCTCGTCCAGAAGCTGCAGTCGATGATCAGCACCAAGGAGCTGCAGGTGCTGCCCCGCAACGGCCGCCTGATCATCGCGATGCCGAACGACATCCTGTTCGACTCGGGTAGCGTCAAGCTCAAGAAGGCGGGTCAGAAGACGCTGGCGAAGGTCGCCGAGGTGCTGGCGACGATCGGGGATCGCAACTTCCTGATCGCTGGTCACACCGACAACATCCCGATCAAGAGTGCCCGGTTCCCCTCGAACTGGGAGCTGTCGACCGAGCGGGCCGTCACCGTGGTGCGGTTCCTGATCAAGAACGGCATGCAGCCCAAGGTGCTGGCGGCCGCCGGGTACGGCCCGTACGACCCGGTCGCCCCCAACGACAACGATCGGAACCGCGCCCTCAACCGGCGGATCGAGATCGTCCTCCAGCCCAACATCTCCGAGCTGCCGTCGCTCGAGGGCCTCGAGTAGACCGATCCCGGGCCCTGGGCGGACCGGCCGGCCGGTTCCTGCCACGAAACTCACTCAAACCAATCGTAGGGGCTTGCATTTGCTGCCCCATTGGAAAGACAACCCTGCCATGCGTTGCTTAGCGGCAGTTGTCATCGCGACCTTGACCACCACGGCCACGGTGGCGAGCGCGAACGTCGAGGTCGGTGGACTTGCCGGCCTCCACACGTTCAGCGAGAAGAGCGCCCTCGGTGTGGTCACGGGCCCGGGTGGCGAGCCGACGCCGGCGGCGACGAGCCTCAAGAACTCGACGCTGTTCGGGTTTCGTCTCGGCGTGTACTTCAACAAGATGCTCGGCGTCGAGGTCGAAGGCGGCGTGATTCCCGACGAGCCGCGGTCGATCCTGTTCGACGTCTACCTGGCTGCGGCGCGTGCGAACGTGATCTACCAGCTGCGCACGGCAGACGCGGCGAACAAGCTGCTGCCGTTCGTCACGGCCGGCGCGGGCATGATCAAGATCGTCGATGTCGGCAACGCCGCCAACGAGTCGATCGTTCGCAAGGACACTCGGATCTCCCCGTTCATCGGCGTCGGTGCGAAGTACCGCACTCCGAGCGGCTGGGGCGTTCGCCTCGACTTCCGCGGCCTGCTCCCCAAGAAGCAGGGGGGCGGTGTCGCGCTCGAGGCCGAGGCCCTGCTCTCGATGTACCGCGACTTCGGCTACAAGAAGCCGGCTCCGAAGAAGGAGGAGCCGCCGCCGCCGCCGAAGGACGAGGATCCGGACAAGGACGGCATCGTCGGCGCGGCCGACACCTGCCCGCAGGAGCCCGAGGACAAGGACGGGTTCCAGGACGAGGACGGTTGCCCCGACCTCGATAACGACGCCGACGGCGTGCCCGACGCACAGGACAAGTGCCTGAACGACGCCGAGGACAAGGACGGCTTCGAGGACGAGGACGGTTGCCCCGATCCGGACAACGACAAGGACGGCGTGCCCGACGCCCAGGACAAGTGCGGCGATCAGCCGGAGACCAAGAACGGCTACCAGGACGACGACGGTTGCCCCGACGAGGTCCCGGAGAAGCTCAAGAAGTTCACCGGCACGATCCAGGGCATCAACTTCCGGGTCAACTCGGCGACCCTGACCCCGGGCTCGAGCGCGATCCTCAACAAGGCGGTCGCGGTGCTCAAGGAGTTCACCGACGTCAAGCTCGAGATCCAGGGGCACACCGACGATCAACCGCTGCGCAACAAGAAGCAGTTCGAGGACAACAAGGCGCTGTCGCAGGCCCGCGCGGATGCGGTCAAGGCGTACTTCGTCAAGCAGGGCATCGACGAGGGTCGGCTCAACGCGGTCGGCTACGGCGACACCAAGCCGATCGTCGATCCGACCGGCCTCAAGGGCTACAAGCTCAACCAGGCGCGGGCCAAGAACCGCCGCGTCGAGTTCGAGCTCGTGCAGTCGTCGACCGGCGCCGAGGCCACGCCCGGCACCGAGAAGCCCGCCCCCGAGGGCGGCACGCCCTGAGCCGATCGGCCCGTCCTTCGACGGTTCCGCACCGCCTGGCTAGTCGTCGAGCGGCGTCGCCTCGGGATCCGTCGCGAGCGAGTCCGGCACCAGCGTGTCGGGTGCGAGCTCGGGCGGGAGCACGGTCAGCTCCGTCGGGTCTTGCTCCCCGATCTCGGGCTCGTCGTTGATCTGCACCTCGGGGCGCCGGACGAGCGTGGTGCGGGTGATGCTCGGCACCGAGTCGCGGAGCATGACCTCGCGTAGCGATTCGAGCTCGGTCGTCGTGTTGTCGTCGTCAGCGGGATCCGGGATCAGGCGCCTCCGCCAGGCGTCGACCTCGGCGGGGCCGTCGCGATAGGTGCGGCGCAGGGTGTCGAGGGCGCGCTTCATCACGCCGGCGCTCGGCCACCGCTCGTCGCGCTTGCGGCTGAGTGCGTGCATCACGATCTCGTCGAGCTCGGGCGAACACTCGAGGTTGAACGCCGACGGCGGTTGCTGCACGCCGCGCCGGATCGTCATGATCACCTCGTACTCGTTGATCCCCGTGAACAGCCGGCGCCCGGTGAGCAGCTCCCACGCCACGACGCCGAGCGAGAACACGTCGGCCCGCTTGTCGATCGCCTTGCCGGCGAGGGCCTCGAGCGCCATGTAGCCGAGCTTTCCTTTGACCAGACCCGAGCTGGTCATGAACCGACCGCTCACGCTCTTGGCGATCCCGAAGTCGATGATCTTGACGTGCCCGCCGTCGGCGACGATCAGGTTCGACGGTGACAGGTCGCGGTGGACGATCTCCATCGGCGCACCGTCGTCGTCGGCCGCGGTGCTGGCGTAGTCGAGCGCGTCGCACAGCTCCGACAACAGGGCGATCACGATCCCGACCGGCGCGGTCTCGCGGTGGCCGACCATCGCGCGCATCAGGTGGAGCAGCGAGTGACCTCGCACCAGCTCCATCGCGATGAAGTAGGTGCCGTCGCTCCGGCCGAGCTCCAGGATGCGAACGATGTTGGGGTGGTGAAGGTGGGCGGCCAGCTTGGCCTCGCGGATGAAGTCGTCGAGCGTCTTCTTGTCGTCCGCGAGCTGGGGCAGCATCCGCTTGAGGGCGACCTCCCGGACGATGCCGTCGCCGACGTCGATCGTGGCGCGGTGCACCGTGGCCATCCCGCCGGCGCCGAGGCACTCGAATACCTGATAGCGCCCGAACCGATCCACCACTCGATGTTCCGGGGTAGCGTTGGGTTGGTCAATGGCTCACACTGCGCGTGTGCTTCGTCGCTACGGCCCCGTCGGCATCCTGCTGGTGCTGATACTCGGTGTCGGGGTCTATACATGCTCGAACGAGCAGCCCGCGCCACAGATCCACCCGGTCCGACTGAGCGTCCCCAACCTGACGACGTGCGGCATGGCGAAGGATGGCTGTCCCCCCCAGGTCGCCAAGCTCTACGACGAGGAACCCACCCTCGAGCTGGTCACGATGGGTATCGGCTCGCTGATCTGGGAGCGCCACGGCCACATCGCGATGTGCATCCGCTGGCACGACTCGTCGAAGGACATGTGCTTCAACTACGGCATCGGCAGCTTCGAGAAGCCGATGTCGATGGCGTGGGGATTCTTCCGAGGCACCCACAGCTTCTGGGCGGGCGAGCAGCCGGTGTCGACGCTGATCAGCGTGTACGCCGGTCGCAACCGCACGGTGTGGGTGCAGCCCCTCACGCTGACCAAGGCGCAGAAGGACCAGATCCGCGGGGAGCTGTATCGCGACTCGGCTCCGCGCTACGACCCGACCGAGGAGCCGGTCTACGATCCGAAGGAACACCCCGAGCTGTTCAACATCTACCAGGAGCGTCGCGCGGTCCGTAGCGAGCTCGATCCGAAGTACGCCGATGCAAAGAACCTGCACTACGCGTACGACCACTTCGACGACAACTGCACGACCCGCGTGCGCGACATCCTCGATCGCGCGACCGGTGGCAGCCTGAGCAAGCTGCGCGACACGCCGACCGACGGCCGCACGTTCCGCGATCTCGCGCGCGAAGGGTTCTTCGGGCTCAAGATCAAGGGCCTGCCGCTGCCGCTCCTCGCCACCGACATCGCGATGGGAGCGAGCACCGATCACGTGCCCGACTACTGGGACCGCATGTTCCTGCCACAGTACCTGCGCGAGGCGGTCGCGAAGATGCCGTGGGGCGCGAAGCCGATCATCATCTACCAGCGCGATCCCGCGCGCGAGCATCCCGAGCTCGCCGGCGCGTCGCTCGCCGATGCCGACGGCAACGGCCTCTCCGATGCCGAGGAAGACACGGCGCATCAGTCGGGGCGGATCCCGCTCGCCGTGATCCTGTTGATCCTCGTGTCGCCGGTGATCCTCGCGCGTTACTACGGGCGGTTCCCACGGGTGGCGATGACGATCGCGATCGTGCCGCAGTTCTTGGTCGGCGGGATCCTGTGGTTCCTCGCGATCATCTCGCCGCTGCCGTACGTGACGTCCAACGAGAGCCTGCTCGATCCTGCTCCCGCTCGACATCCTGCTGCTGTTCCTGCCGATGAAGCGGCGGATCCAGTACGCGAAGGCGCGCGTCGCGATGCTCGGGCTCTACCTCGCACTGTCGCTGATCGGCGTGTTGAAGCAGCCCAACCTCGCGCTGATCATCTGGCCGCTGGTGCCGGCGTTCGTCGTCGGGTTCTGGCGCGACGAGTGGACGCTCGCGGGATCCGCGAAGTCCGAACCGGCCCCCGAGAAGGCCGCACCGGACGCCGAACCCGCTACCGACTGATCGCCACCGACGGAAACGCGACCCGCAGGTTCGCGAGGTCGACGGGCGAGGTCGACGACGGCATCCGCAACGTGCGCAGCCGTTCGGCGATCGCGAGCGAGCGCACCATGGTCGCGATCGGAGCGTCACCACCGAGGCGATCGGGATCGAGGTAGCCGGGCCGGTTGCGCGACAGATCGAGCTCGACCAGTTCCGGCATGCCGCCGCCGATCCGGGCGAACAGGTCGTTCGGTGGCGCGGGTTCGCGTCGAGCGAGGTGACCGAACAGAGCGAGGTCGAGCGTCGCCACCACGGGCAACGCGAGCGCGTCGTCGAGCAACGAGCCGATGCCGTCGAATCCCGACAGGGTCAGGCGTGCGAGCTGCGGATGTGCGAAGTCGGCGATCACGCGGCGGCCCTCGATCGCGAGCTCGCGAAGATGAGGCACGGCAGCCGCGAGTTGCTGCGCCTGAGTGGCGATGATGGTCGCGCGCTCGCGTTCGTTCCATTGCAGGATGCGGAGCCGTGTCAACGACGGTCGAACCTCCTCGGTGAGCGCCGACGCAGTGTCGATGATGGTGGCGGGTGAGCCGACGATCGCCACGCTGCGCACGAATCGTGACGCGGGGCCGTCGAACGCATGTCGGATCTGGCCGACCGGATCCGCACCGGTCGCATCGAGGTCGACGAATCCGCACCGTACGCGGCCGTTCGGGATCGTGTCGCCAAGCCAGGCGTCGATCAGCTCGGTGCGTCGTGCGGTCAGCTCGGGAGTCGCTCCGCCGTCCTCGATCGCGAGATCGATCGCGATCATCTCGCCGCGCGGATCGCCGAGCGCTTGCAGCTGGTCGCCGTAGACCTCGATGGTCTCGCGGTTCCAGGTCGCGAGGATCTCGGCCTCGAGCTCGTCCAGCGCCGGTGGCATCCGGACCTACGGGCAGGTACCGGCACCCGAACCGTAGTCGTACGGGAACGTGTGGCGGGTATCGAGGAGGTCGCGCATGCCGCTGCAGGTGCCGAGCCCCCGATCGGTGAACCATCCGTCGAGTGCGTCGACCAGATCGACGCCGGGAGAGCCGACCGCACGGAGCGCGGCGTCGTGCAGGTAGCCCTCGATTCCGATCACGTGGTCGTGGGTGTCCTCGACGGTGTCGTCGTCGGGATCGGGGGCGTCACCCATGTCCCACAGGATCTCGGTGACCATGTCCTCGCTGACCTTCTGGTCGAGCGCGAGGTTGGGGTTGGCCTTCGTGTTGGTGGTGTCGCCGTTGTACGAGAACCCGCCGGCCGCGTTCGAGTCGCTGTAGATCGGCACGTCGCGGATCGCCATCGCGAAGTACGTCGCGAAGCCCTCGGACCACGCGAGCGTCGGCAGGGTCGGACTGCCGTCGTGATCGCCGCCCGGACTGTCGCTGCGGCCGTAGACATCCTCGATCCAGTGGCCGCACTCGTGGAGGATCACCGCGTCGTCGAAGCCGTCGTCGTCCGACGGATCGCCGAGCAGGCGGAGCGCACCGTTGTCGTAGTAGGTGCCGTCGAAGCTGTTCGCACTCCAGAACGCCTCGATCGGCTCCTGCGTGCGGCCGGGGAACAGCGTCGGGATGCGGTCCATCACGTCGACCAGGTTGTCGAAGATGTTGAACGCCTGCGCCTCGCCCGAGTCGACCGTCACCAGCACGTCGGCCGTGGTGCTCGCCGCGGCGAACGTCGGACCGCCGAAGCCGTGGATGTTCTCGGTCGACGTGTTGCGGACGTCGATCGGACGCGTGGCGACCACGCTCGTCGTCGCCGCCAGCACGTGGACGGGCTCGCCCTCGTTGGCATCGAAGTCGACCGTGTACGCTCCGTCGTCATCGGCCACCGTCATCGCGAGGACGGCGCCGTCATCCTCGGCGATCACCGCGACCTGGACGCCGCGTGCCGGCACTGGCGTCGCCGGACCGAGCGCGCCGGTGTCGAGCGGCGGCCGATCTTCGTAGCGGATCGTGCCCGACACCGTGAAGTGTCCGGGCTCGCCCGGTGGCACGAGGTCGTCGCCGCACGCGGCGAGTGCCATCGCGGCCATCGCTGCGATCGCGAGCTGTGCGCGCACGCCGAGCCGCGAGGCGAACAAGTGCCCTTGGGGTATCACCGCACCTCCTCGATCTCGCGACCATCGGGAAGTCGTCGGGTCGTACGTGCGCGGCGCGGCGTCGCGCGTGGGGTGCCGATGCGGATCAGGGCGGCCTTGCTCCGGCGCGCCGCGATCGCACCGCCCACGATGTCGCGACCCTTGCCGGTCGCGATCGCGATCCGTAGCGATAGCTCGCGGCGCTCGCCCTTCGCGGTCGCACCGAACCGCCGGTGCTCGCCGTCGAGCACGAGCTCGACGTTCGGGACGTCGCGCGTCGGGATCGCGGTCAGCGTGACCTCGAAGCCGCGGTCCACGCGCTGCGCCGTCAGCGATACCCAGAAGGGCGCCGACGGCTTGTGGACCGGACCCGCAAACGTCGTCGCGGCCAGGACGAGGGCCAGGACGAGGGTCAGGGCGAAGGCGAGCGAGCGTTCGAGCCGCACTCGTTAAGCGTATGCGAACCCGGTCGCCGTGACATCACCGACGACGGCCACCCCAGGGATGCACCGAGCGGCGGGCTTTGCGCCTCGGTTGCGCCTCGGCCAGGTTTGCCGGCCAGTTCACCTCGGGCAACGGATAGGCCGGTCGCGCCAGCAGGTATCCCTGACCGAAGTGCGCCCCCGCGGCCACCACCGCACCGAGCTCCTCCTCGGTCTCGATCCCCTCGGCCACCACCTTGGCTCCGAGGTCCTCGCACATCACGACGATGGCCGACACCAGCTTGAACAGTCGCGAGTCCTCGACCAGTCCGGCGACGAGCTCGCGATCGAGCTTGACCACGCGCGGTGCGAGGTCGGCGATGTACTTGAGGTTCGAGTAGCCGGCGCCGAGGTCGTCGACCACGAGGTACACGCCCCGGCCCCGCACCTCCTCGAGGATCGACTGGCACAGCGCGAAGTGGCTGAGCGGAACCGACTCGGTGATCTCGAGATAGACGTCGTCGTCGTGGTCGAAGATCGGGTCGTCGGGGCGGACGAGGAACGGCTCGTTGAGCTCCGCCGGGTGGATGTTGATGAACAGCGGGTGGTCGGGACAGTTCTGCACCGACATCTCGCGCAGGACCCGTCCGAGCTCCCCCGCGCACGAGTGATCGACTGCCGCCTTGAACAGATCGATCGGGGACTTGAACTCGGGTGCCTTCGAGCGGGCCAGCGCCTCGTAGGCGAACACCTCGTGGGTCCGCAGGTCGACCAGTGGCTGGTAGACGATCTTCACGTCACGGGCATCGAGAACGCGCCGGATCGCCAGGCTTTGTCGTTCGATGGTGCGGGTGCGCGACACGCACCATCCAGTCTATCGGGGTTCTCCTGTACATACGGGTAACCGTGGGGCTTTTTCCGAGTCTGATGCCATACGACCCGAAGTGTGAGCCAGACCGCAATACCGTGCCGTTTGTGTGAAAAACTACTTTGTTGCGGGTTCTCCTCGTGTACGGTGCCGGCCTCAACCTACGAGGATATCGATGCGAGCTTTTCATCTCCTGCTAGTCGCACTGCCGCTTGCCGCGGCAGCCTGCGGATCCGATGACCCTGGTGACGCTGCTGCAGTGTTCCCGGATACCGGGCTACTCGGCCGGCACCAGCAGGTGCTCGTCAGTGGCGATGCCACGTCTTGGGACGCGTCCACCACCGTGAACTTCGGTGATGGCGTGACGGTCGACGGTGTGGAATTGGTGGGCCCGTCCACCTTGATCGTCGATCTCACGATCGCGCCGGATGCAGGAGAGGGAGCCCATGACGTGACGGTCACCGATGGTGGCGACACGTTCACCTTGGCGGGCGCGTACAACCTCGTCAATCCGATCACCGTCGACGACACCACTCCGATTCCGCAGGGTGGACTCGCGACGTTCACGATCACCAGCCACGATCCCGAGACGCCATTCAACGTCGCGACGGATCCCAACACCGGTGCGTTCACCGGACTCAACGTGACCGGCGGCGCCGGCACCACGGTGTTCATCAACGACGCGTCGGCCTACGAGATCAACGTCACCGTCTTGGTCGATGTAGATGGCGAGTCCGGCGATCTCACCGTGACGAGCACCGACGGGGGCACGACCGTGACCTCGCCCGGTGGCACGCTGGCAGTCGAGCCCCGCACCGCGACGGTGCTCACCGAGGGCACGGCGTCGACCGACACGCTCTCGACCACGTCGCTGTTCGAGATCACTGCATCTGAAGCCGAGTTGCTGACCCTCGACGTCACCACCGCGAACACCGATGCCGACCCGTTCTTCGTGCTGCTGCCGAGCAGCGGCAAGTGGGCCGATAGCCTCGGTGGCCACTCGACCGACGCCGAGGTCGTGGCCGCAGGCGACAAGTTCTATCTCGTCGTGCTCGATAACGCGGGCGTCGATGGCTACTCGTTCGACCTCACCCCTAGCGTGGTCTCGCTCAACGGTGTCACGCCGGTGACCGAAGCGGAGCCCAACGACGACAGCGGCACGTCGCAGGCGCTGAGCGGCGCCGTGTCGATGTTCAACGGCACGATCACCGACGAGAACGATGTCGACTTCGTCGCGGTCACGCTCACCCAGGATCAGACGATCCGCATTGTCGCCACCAGCGGTTCCGGCTCGACCGACCCCGAGGTCGAGGTCATCGATACCGACGGCACGACGAGCCTCGACGACGTCGATGTTGATCTCGGTGAGGACTTCACCTTTACGGCACCGGCTGCCGGCACCTATTTCATCAAGGTGGAGCCGTCGCTATTCGCGCTGGTCCTGCTGGGCTACCAGCCGGCCAACGACCCGTACCAGCTGCTGGTCATCGAGTAGCAAAGTCTCGATCGACCGACACGCGGGCCCGTCGATCGACGGGCCCGCCGTGTTTTCGGTCTACTTCGTACTGATCTCGAGGTTGGCTTCGAAGGCGGGAGATGCCGTGGCCGAGGCCACGTCGGGCGCGCTTCCTGGCGTGTACGTCTGCAAGAAGCCGACACTGCCACCGCCACCGCCCGGATGCAGTGTCTGAGCTCCTGCAATCTCGGCACCGCCGGTACCCGGCAACGTGGACGCGAATCCACCTGCGCCGCCATTCGCTCGGCTCGTTGCTGGTTCGGTCGCGGATCGTGTGCCGTCGGCCCCCGAACCTCCGTCGCGGGTGAGGTTTCCGGTGATCGCTCCATCACCACCACTGCCACCGTTCGCGAACACCGATCCGGAAACCGTGATCTCGACGCCCTGAATGACGAGGTATCCGCCACTGCCGCCGCCACTGCCAGGAGTGGTTCCGGCCGCTGTTCCACCACCACCACCGCCACCGGCCAGATCGACGAGTCCGGTGACATTCACCGCGCTTCGGCACGAGATCAACGTGACCGCACCGCCGCCCCCGCCACCGCCCGCGCTGCTCGCACCACCCAGAAACACCGAGAGGGGAGCCGGATCTGGAACTGCCGCTCCGCCGTTCATCGCGCCGCCATCGGCTCCCGCACCACCGGATCCGCCGGATGATTTGAAGCCTGCACCACCACCACCAGTATTCGAGGTCGCGGCACCGCCCGATGTTCCGCCTGCACCAGGACCCGCAGTGGACTTGCTCGCGGCCGCATCCAGTACACCTTCGATCGACACGACCTCATCGGCTACCAAGGCGAGAGCTCGAGACCCGACCACACGTGTCGTGCCCGGAACCGAGATCGTGCTCGCGTGAATCACGCAAATCTCGGGTGCTCCACTGCCTTGGGGGACGATCGTCGTGCAGTCCGTTTCCGTATCGATCGTGTCGCCGACCACGAGATCGGTGGGAACGACACTGTCGCACTCGTTCGGTAGGTACTTGGGAATGATCGAGGTCCGACAAGCACCTTCGATGCACAGACCGCTCGAGCACTCCTCGTTCGCGGTACATGCCGCACACTGTCCGGCGGCGTTGCACACCTGATCTCCACACTCGTCGTTCTCGACCAAACACTCGACGCACACGCCGGCATCGCCACAACGCGGTGTTGCCGACGGACAGTCGGAGTCGGCCTGGCAGGTCGTCGACGCGACGCACCGGTTGCCGATGCAGGTCAGGCCGTCGTCGCAATCGGTGCCGAGCGGGAGGCCGATCGCGTCGCAGTCTGCCTGTGTCGTGCAACACGCCTCCGGGTTGCGCTTCGAGCAGCCAGTAGCCGCGCCGAGCGCCATCAACAACGCCACCCACTTCATGCCGCGAACATACTCGATTCCATGTGCCATGGACCTCGCCATCGGCCCTACGTGTTGGAGGTTGCGTGGGTTGTTGGATCGGACGGGTCGGACTGTCGGAGACCCACGCACACCGGACACGAACCCCTCTCATTGCGACGATTTGGGCTTTCTGTTTGACTGGATCACGATGGATGCCGAGGTCATCGCACGGGAGGCACGAACTCGGTTCGCGTCGTACGTGCGGGAGTTCGTCAATCCGGGCTCGGACGAACGCGATCGACTCGGCGTCACGTTCTCCCGCGACATCCTCCTGGAGGCGGTGAAGTGCGGGCTGTGGGCGCTCGGCATGCCGAAGACGTGCGGTGGGGGAGGGCTCGACGCGTACCGGTGGGGGATCACGCTCGAGCAGCTCGGCTACCTGGCGGACGATGGATCGTTTCCGCTGGTGATCAGCATCCGTGCCGCGATCGCGAACGCGATCCACGGCGCCGGTAGGGCCGACCTCGACGACAAGTACGTGAAGCCGATGGTTCGCGGCGAGCTGGGAGGCTCGTTCGCGTACTCGGACGGTGCCGACGCGTTCGCGTTCAACTCGCAGCTCAAGCGCGACGGCGACGACTGGATCGCCGAGGGCGCGAAGCTGCTGGTGACGGGTGGTGCCGACGCGGACGTCTACATGACATACCTGCGGGATCCCGAATCGCGCGATCTGATGGTGGTGTTGATCGAGCGCGCGGACAAGGGCGTCGAGGTCACGCCGGTCGAGGTCACCGGCCTGCGCGCGGCGGGGTTGGCAGCGCTCCGCCTCGATGCGGTGCGGCTGCCGAAGGATCGGATCCTGTGCGCGGACGACGGCATCACGCACGCGCAGCAGTTCCTCAACGAGCGGCGTACGTTGCTGGCCTGCGGAGCGCTGGGTCGGATGCAGGCGGTGTTCGAGATGTGCATCGATTCGCTCGACAAGACGATGCGCTACGGCAAGCCGCTGGTCGAGATGCAGAACGTGCAGGCATCGTTCGGCCGCATGTACGCCGGGATCGAGAGTGCACGCGCGCTCGCGTATCACGCCCTCCAGCGGCAGGCGAAGCTGGTGGGGGGATGGGATCCGATCTTCGATCCGATCGGAGCGGCGGCGAAGTACACGATCAGTGAACGTGCGATCGAGATCTCGACGCGAGCGTTCCGTCTGCTCGGCGGGAAGGGGTATGTTCGCGACTCGCAGATCGAGCGTTACGTCCGCGACTTTTACGGCCTGCTGGCAGGCGGAGGAGCGCAGGACATCCTGGAGGTCGATTTGGGGATGGGGGCGATCAGCAACCACCAACGACTCCAGCGGACGAGATGAAGTTCAGATTCTCCGGAACCCTCATGAGATTCGTCGACTTCGAACGCGAGCAAGACATCGCGGCGCCGACGATCGCGATCGCGCTCGACGCGCTGGTCGCGAAGTATCCAGAGCTACGCGGCGTGCTGTTCAGCGCGTCCAACACCCTCCGTCAGACCCACCGGCTGTTCCTCAATGGAGAGCAGGTCATGGCGAACGAGCTCGATCGCGAGGTCGGCGATGACGACGTCGTGGAGATCCTGACGGCGATCGCAGGAGGCTAGATGACGAGGACGATCACGTTCGAACAGCCCAACGACACGTGCTTGTTCACGCCGCTCCAGCTCCAGCCGGTGGCCGCGTTCCGATTCGGCATGACCTCGTGGGCGAGCTGGCTGTCCAAGTACGTCGCCAGCTTCCCGTCGCTGGTGCGCGATCACGAGCTCGGAGCGGTGGTCGTCGGTGCCTACGTCACGTGGTTCGAGCGGTGTGGGTTCTTCGACTGCGACGGTCTGCGCATCGTCGGCGACGTCACGGTGATCCAGAAGCGCGCGCTGTTCCGCGAGCACCACCTGATCCACGCCGTGGGCGGCAAGCTCGACGGCAAGCCGATCGCCGAGGGCATCGGCATCATGCGTCCCCTGCACGTCGCCAAGGAGGCCGGCCTCGGCGCGACGCCGATCCCGGTGCCTCCCGAGCTCGCCAGCAAGTTCGAGGCCGACGAGCTGACCGACGACATCGCGGCGCCGCGACCGGTTCCCGCGATGGTGAAGCAACTCGCCGATGCCACGCCGCTCGCCGAGGGCGAGGTTCGCGCGTTCTGCTCGCGCGCGCTGTCCGAGGTCGCCGATCAGTGGTCGTTCGTCGAAGTGCCGTCGTTCGCGGCGCACGGCCGCGAGAAGCTCGTGCTCGAGGCGGGTGCGCAGGCGGCCGACCTGCGCCGCGGCCTCAAGAAGCCACTGCGCGAGATCCAGGTCGAGTACGGCCGCCCGGCCTTCGCCTTCGACGAGCTGGTCGTCCGCACCCGCGCCTATGCGGTCGACGCCGATCTCGTGTTCACGCACGCGATCACGTCCGCCAGCGACGGAAAGCCGCGCGCCACCATCGTGGAGCGCTTTTGAACGATGAAGCCACGGTTCCTTTTGTAGGCGAACCGGCGGCGACGGCCTGGACGGTCGGAGGGACGATCTCCGACCGCTACGAGATCGATGGCCGGCTCGGCCGCGGTGGCATGGGCACGGTGTACAGCGCGGTGGATCGATCCACCGGCATCCGGATCGCGATCAAGGTACTCGAGAGCGACTCGAAGCACGCGCTGGTCCGGTTCAAGCGCGAGTTCCACGCCGCCCACCGCCTCACGCATCCCAACTGCGTGCAGGTCTACGCGCTCGGCCAGCATCAGGGCCGGTGGTACTTCACGATGGAGTACGTCGAGGGCGGACACCTCGAGGCCAAGACCAAGCGCCCTCCGATCGAGGTCGCCAAGATCGCGTGTCAGGTGCTCGCGGCCCTCGACCACGTGCACGCTCGCCAGGTCATCCACCGCGATCTCAAGCCCCACAACATCCTCGTCGATCGACTGACGCTGACCGCGAAGCTGTCCGACCTCGGCATCGCGCAGGTCGACGACGCCGAGGCGACCTACACCGTGGGCCAGCTGATGGGGTCCGCGCGCTACCTGTCGCCCGAGCAAGCACGTGGCGACGCCGTGGATCCCCGCTCGGACCTGTACTCGCTCGGCATCGTGCTCTACGAGCTGCTGACGGGAAAGCCGCCGTTTCGACCCGCGCAGGCCGACTTCGAGGGTTGGGTCGCAGCGCACCAGTCGGCGTTGCCGGCGTGGCCCGACGACGCGTCGCTACCGCGCGAGCTCGTCGAGATCACGTTGCGGCTGCTGGCCAAGGAACCGAGCGATCGATTCCCCACCGCCGCGGCGACGTTCGACGCGATCGAGGCATGGCTCGTTCGCACCGGCGAAGGCGCCGCGATGCTCGCCGGGCTGCCTCCGCTCGAGCGCCGCGGGTACGTCGCGGCTCCCGACTTCGTCGGTCGCGAGCGCGATGTCGCCGAGATCGACGCGTTCGCCCGCGGGGTGGCCTCGGGTGCTGCCGACGCACCGCTGCTCCTGCAGATTTCCGGCGACGGTGGCATCGGCAAGTCGCGGCTGGTGTCGCGCATCATGCCGCTCCTCGCACGCCATCGCTCCGATCTCCTGGTCGGCGCGTGTCCGCCCGCAGGCGGTGCGCCGTACGAGCCGATCCGGGCGCTCCTCGAGCTCCACGCGCCGACGCCGGTCGAGTCTCGCGACTCCGAGGCTCCGACACGACCCGACGTGGGGATGTCGCCTCGCGGCGACTCGTCGCCACGCGATTCGTCGCCACGCGGGCGATCGCCGCGCGAGTCGGCGCGGTTCGTCGCACAGTCGGAAGCGTTCGACGAGCGCGACGGTCAGGTGTGGCGCCTGTACCGTGGCGTGGTCGACGCACTCCTCGAGCGCAGCCGCGATCGCCCGTTCGTGATCGTCATCGAGGACGTGCAGTGGGTCGATGCTGCGACGATGGATCTCGTCGGGTTCGCGATCCGTGCCCTCGCGCAGGCGCGAGCGCAGGGCACCATCACGCGGCTCGGCATCATCATGACGCACCGGCGCGAGGTGCCGCGCGAGGTCCACCACGTGGTCGGGTTGGCCTCGGAGCTCGGAGTCGCACGCTCGATCGAGCTGCGTCCGTTCGGTGCCGACGAGGCGGCCGAGCTGGTCGCGGCGATGCTCTCCGTGCCGCGCGACGCGACGGTCGATCGGTTCACGCGCGAGCTGCTCGCGCACAGCGATGCGACCCCGCTGTTCATCGGCCAGGCATTGCGGATGCTCGTCGGATCCCGCCAGCTCGTGCGCGACGCCGAGGGCTGGAACCTCGATCAGGTCGGGACCGACGCGATCAAGCTACCGACCAGCGTGCGCGAGGCGATCGGAGATCGCGCGAGCCGCCTCAAGGTTGGAACCCAGCGCGCGCTCGGCATCGCGTCGGTGCGCGGACCGCGGTTCTCGATCGACGATCTGCTCCCGCTCGTCGAGGTGCCGGAGCCCGAGCTGCTCGACGACATCGACGAGGCGGTGCGCGAGGGCTTCATCTTCGAGGCCGCGCAGGAGGGCCACTACACGTTCGCGCACGATCGCATCCGCGAGCTGATCTACGAGCAGCTGCCTCGCGACGACGCGCGTCAGCTCCACCACGCGATCGCGACCCAGCTACTCGATCGCCACGGTCGCGCGCCCGAGCTCGCGGCCGAGATCGCCCACCACGCGTGGCGCGGCGGCGATGCGCGGCGCGCGTACATCGAGTGGTGGCGCGCCGGCGATCACGCGGCCGCCCGCTACGCGTTCGCGCGCGCGGCCGAGATGTACGGGCTCGCGATCCATGCCGGCCAGAAGATGGATCGCCCGCTTCGCCCGACGCTGTACGAACGCCACGGCGATGCTTGCCTGCAGGCCGGGCTCTACCAGGCCGCTCGCGATAGCTACGGCAAGCGCCTCGACACCGCGATCAGTGACCTCGAACGCGCCGAGCTCTTGCGCCGGCTCGCCGAGGTGGAGCACCGCAGCGGCAACACCACGCTCGCCGGAGATCTACTCGAGGACGTGCTGCGCGCGCTCGGGTTCACGGTCCCCAAGTCCCGGCTCGGTCTGGTGTTCGGCGTGGTCGTCAACGTGATGTGGGCGTGGCTGGTGATGTCGCTGCCGTTCTTGCGTCGCAAGCAGGCCACTCGCCCGAACCGACGCACCCAGATCCTCGCGCGGACGTGCGGTCCGCTCGCCGTGCGCTACTTCTGGAGCGACTTCTTGCGCGCGGCGTTCTACCAGTTCGCGGGCGTGCGGGTCGCCGAGCGCCTCGGTCCGTCACCCGAGCTCGCGGTCGCGCTCGGGCAGCAGGGGCTCGCCGCCTCGGTCTACGGGTTCTATGGCATGGGCTTTCGCTATCTCGCTCGCTCGCGCGCGTGTGGGGAGCAGGCGGGCACGCCACTCGAGCTCGGGTGGCAGGAGATCATGCGCGGGATGAGCCACGCGTGCGCCGGGCGCGTCGACGGTCACACCGAGGCGTTGCACGCGGCGGAGAAGTGGATCGAGCAGTGCCCGGAGACGCTGCGCCTGCGGCAGGTGTGGACGATCCTCGGCGAGGCGTACATCCAATCGAACAAGCTCGAGGATGCCAACAAGCTCGCGGGCAAGCTCCAGCAGATGTCGCTCGACGTCCACGACCCGCGCGGTCAGGGCTGGGCCGCGTACCTCGAGGGCCACGTGCTCGCACATCGCGGTCAGCTCGCCGAGGCACGCGCGCGGCTCGAGGAAGCGGTCGCGCTGTCGGAGAAGGGCGGCGATCTCGCGTACCAGCTCGCCGCGGCCGGTCGGTTGATCGCGACGCGGATCCAGGTTGGCGACACCTCGGCAGCACTCACGCTCGGCGTGCAATCGGCACGGCGGCTCGCTCGCGCGCACCTGCGCAACCCATCGGTCGTGGTCGATGGCGTCACGCTGGCGGCCGCCGCGCTCGCGCGCCAGCACGGCCCGTTGCCGCACGACGTCCGCGCCACGATACGCACGGTCGCCAAGCGCGGTCGAGCGGCGAACGCGATGCGCTACACGACGCCGTGGTTCCTCGTCGGAAAGGGCGCGTGGAAGTGGGCGTCGGGGAGCCAGCGCTCCGGTGACAAGTTGATCGAGCGCGGACTGCGCCTCGCCGAGGAGCGCCAGTTGCTCGGCGAGCAGTACGAGCTCCATCGCTACCTCGCGGTGCTGCGCGGATCCCAACCCCAACTGGCATCGCAGCACACCGCTGCGGCCGATCGGCTGCAGGCAGCAGCGCACTAACCGTGATCGCGGCGCACATCGTCAGATGGATCCTGAAGTGGCGACGGTTCGTGCTGCTCGTGATCCTGCTCGCCAGCGCGGTGGCCGTGTACTCCGCTCGCAACATCGAGATCCGGTTCGCGTTTCGCGACTTCTTCGATTTTCCCGGTAACCCCGAGGTCGCGACGATCGATCGTTACCATGACTACTTCGAGGATCCGGCCGGGTTCGTCGCCGTGGTGGTCGAGAGCGACGACGTGTTCGACGCGAAGACGCTCACGTACGTCACCACGCTGACGCGTGCGCTCGAGCCGAGCAAGCTGTTCTCGCACGTCCGCAGCCTGATCAACGCGCGCGCCACGCGATGGGAGAAGGACAGCGTCGACGTCGGGTTACTCCTGCCCGAGATCCCGAAAACCAAAGCGGAGGCCGATCGCGCGCGCCGGGTCGCACACGACAGCGTCCTGTTGCGACGCGTGCTGGTGGCCGACGATTCGAAGGCGACGGTGATCGCCGCGCAGCTCGCGGTGCCACCGACATCGAGCTCGCTCGAGGACCTGCGCGACGTCGTGGCGGTCGCGCGCGCAGCGGTCGCGGCGCATCCGCCGCCGGACGGAATCTCGGTGCGGATCACCGGCGCCCCGGTGCTCGAGGTCGAGGCCTCGGACGCGTTGCTGTTCGACCAGAAGGTGTTCACGCCGATCGCGATCTTCCTGATCGTGCTCGCGCTGTTCCTCGCGTTTCGTTGCATGCACGGCATCGTGCTGCCGGTGATCGCGCTATCGATCGCGGCGTTGTGGACAGCTGGCCTGTACCCGTTGTTCGGCCGCCCGGTCGACATGGTGGCCTCGACGATCCCGGCGACGCTGCTGGTCTATGGCGCCGTCGATCCGATCTTCGTGTTGCGCCGCTACATCGACAAGCTGGCGACCGGGCTCGACAAGGAATCCGCGATCATCGCGACCTACCGCGAGCTCGGCCTGCCTTGCTTCCTGACGTCGATCACCACGGCCGTCGGGTTCGCGGCATTCGGCACGCTCGACCTCCCGATGATCGTCGCGTTCGGCGAGGTGATGGCGATCGGGGTGGTGCTCGCGTTCGTGACCACGTTGATCGTGCTGCCGATCCTGCTGGCGATGTTGCCGGAGCCTCCGATCACGAAGACGGATCGGCTGGCGCAGCGGGTCGACCGCGCCCTCGCCGCGACCTGGCGGTGGTCGAAGCGACACCGGCGGGGGATCGTGGTCTCGATCATCGCGATCATCGCCGCCGGCGTCGTGTTCGGGCGAACCCAGACGGTATCGCTGTTCTACACGCGCATTCTCCCGCCGGGACAGACCGACGACGACATCCGGTTCCTCGAGCGCGAGTTCTCCGGCGTGATCCGCAGCGGGCTATTCCTCGAGGGGCCCGACGACGTGATGAAGGATCCGCGCACGCTGAAGGCGATCGAGGACATCGAGCAGACCGCCGCGAAGTTCCCGGTGGTCACGGTGACCGTGTCTCTCGCCGACGTGGTCGCCGAGATGAACCGCGCGTTCATGGAGGGCGATCCGAAGGAACGCCGGATCCCGAAGTCGGCGAACCTGTCCGCGCAGTACCTCCAGATGCTCGACCCCGGCGATCGCGCGCGGCTGGTGTCCGAGGACTACGCGAGATCGAGCGTGATGATCTTCACCCTCGATCACGGCACCGCCGAGTGGCGGCCGATGCGGGACGCGGTGATGGCGGTCGCGCACCGCGAGCTCGAACCGCTCGGCGTGACGGTCCACATGACCGAGGAGAATCCGGCCGGCTTCGACGTCCTGGATCCGCTGGTCGGCGACATGATCTGGGGCTTCGCACTCGCGTTCGGACTCGTGGTGCTCCTGGTCGCGGTGATCCTGCGCTCGATCCGTGCGGCGGCGATCAGCGTGATCCCGAACCTGATGCCGGTGATCACGTGCTTCTTGTTGATCGCGGCCGCGGGCATCACGCTGCGGATCGGGACGGTGCTGTTCCTCAGCGTGTCGATCGGCGGGCTGTTCAACACGTCGATCCAGTTCCTCGCGCGTGTCCAGCAGCGCCGCGCCGCCGAGCCCGACGCCGACCCCGACGACATCATCGAGGCCAGCATGCGAGAGGTAGGTCCACCTGCGGTATTCACCGCCGTCATCCTGTCGATCGGGTTCGCGATCTTCACGGTGTCGCGGTTCCCGGACCTGCGCGTGTTCGGCGTCCTCGCGATGAATACGCTGCTCGTCGGGCTCGTCTCCGACATGCTCTACACCACGACGCTCGCTCGGATGTGGTTCGGGTGGAAACGTCGTCAACCCGTTGATACGGTGGGGGGACCATGAGGACTCAGCTGTTCGGAGTGCTCGCGCTCCTGTTCGTGGCGGTCGCACCGGCAGCCGCCGACAAGCTCACCGCGCGCCAGATCGTCGACAAGGTGGTCGATCGCGATCCCTTCGGGATGATGAACTGCCAGCTCGAGGGACGCGCCGTGTTGCGCGACCGCAAGAACCACCAGCGCGTGCTCGTGTTCCACATGGACCGGCTGCGCTACAAGCCGGGCCTGTCGAAGACGATGACGCGGTTCTCCAAGCCATCCGACATGGCGGGCGTCGGATTCTTGCAGACGATGCGCGACGACGGCGACGACGATCGCTTCCTGTACCTACCGGATCTCAAGAAGTCGCGGCGGATCGCCGGCGCACTGCGCAACAACTCGTTCGTCGGGACCGACTTCTCGTACGCCGATCTCGACCTCCGCGACCTCCGCGAGAGCAAGGCCAAGCTGCTCGGCACCGAGAAGATCGGCAAGCACAAGTACTACAAGCTCGAGGTCAAGCCGACGCGCTCCGACTCGCTGTACTCGCGGTTCCTGGTCTGGGTGAGGACCGACAACTTCCTCGTGTTCAAGTGGGAGATGTACGACAAGGCGAAGACGCTGCTGAAGACCTACCAGGCGTCGGAGATGAAGCGCGTCGACGGTCACTGGTACGACAGCAAGGGTCGGATCACGAACCACCGCGAGAAGCACACGACCGACCTGTTCCTCGACAAGATGACGTCCAAGAAGCCGGCGGCCGACGGGTTCACGGTTCGCAACCTCGAGAAGCTCTAGGCGTGAGTCGCGAGGTCGTGGCGATCGTCGGTGGTGGCCCGGCGGGACTCGCCGCCGCGGCGTGCGTGAAGCGCCTCGGCTTTACACCGCGCGTGCTCGAACAGAGCCCGGCGATCGGGACGCGGTGGCGCGGTCACTACGATCGCCTGCGGCTCCACACGACGCGAAGGATGTCGTCGCTGCCGGGGCTCGAGATCCCGCCGCGGTTCGGTCGCTGGGTGTCTCGCGATGACTTCGCGCGCTACCAGGAGTTGTACGCGGCCCACCATCGGATCTCCGTCGAGGCCGGCACCTCGGTCGCGCGGATCGACCGCGTCGCGCGCACGGACGACCGCGGCGGCTTTCGCGTCGAGACCTCGCGCGGACCGATCGAGGCCCGCCACGTGATCGTCGCGACCGGCTACAACAACGTGCCGCGGACGCCGACCTGGCCCGGCACCGAGCAGTTTGCCGGCGAGCTCGCGCACTCGAGCCGGTTCAAGAACGGCGAGCCGTATCGCGGCAAGCGCGTGATCGTCGTCGGGACCGGGAACAGCGGCGCCGAGATCGCGACCGATCTCGCCGATCACGGCGCGACCGTATGGTGGTCGGTACGGACACCGCCGACGATCCTGCGTCGCGATCTCTACGGCATCCCGGTACAGGGCGTGGGCGTGGCGCTCGAAGCGTTGCCGCCACAGCTCGTCGACCGCGTGATCCGGGTGTTCCGGCGGTTCACCGTCGGCGATCTCGACGCCTTCGGATTGCCGATGCCGGCGCGCGGACCGTACGTGCGCGCGTTGACCGAGCGCGTGCTTCCGATCCTCGACGTCGGCATCGTGGCGGCGATCCGCGCGGGCCGCGTGCGCGTGGTGCCGGAGATCCAGCGGTTCGAAGCCGACGGGGGTCGAGCTTGCCGAAGGCAAGCGACTCGCCGTCGATGCGGTGATCGCCGCGACCGGGTTCTCGCCGGCACTCGAGCCGATGGTCGGTCACCTCGGCGTGCTCGACGACCGGGGCTGGCCGATCACGCACGGCGCGGCACCGCCGCCGTCGACCCCAGACCTGTTCTTCCTCGGCTACACCAGCGGCGTCACCGGCAGCCTGCGCGAGATCTCCGCCGATGCGCGCCGCATCGCGGAGCGACTCGCGCACCTCGGAGCGCATCTCGGAGCGCACCTCAGAGCGAGTACTTGAACAGGCCGTACACGTAGTCGTTGCGGCCGTAGTAGTCGCCGACGCTGGTCGGCTCGCCACGCATCAACAGCCCGCCGATCGCGAGCGTCAGGTTGCCCGAGCGGGGCTTGTACGCGATCTGCGGCTGCAGGACCGTCGAGCTCGGCGCCGCCACCGCGACCGCGCGCACCTCGCCCTCGATGACGTCGAACACCGTCCACCGCGCGACCAGCGCGACGCCGGCCGTGTCCTGCTGGTACCCGAGCAGCCCTTCGGCCGGCAACGGGTCGAGGATCCGCTGGTAGATGCCCTCGACGAGCACCAGCTTACCGAGCTCGCCGCTCTGGTACTCGATGCTGGTCACCGCCTGGATCGACGGACTCGTGAACGACACCAGATCCGGCCGGTAGAACACGCGGCGGGTCTCGTACGCGGCGTCGAGCTTGATCGCGAACGAGCCGACCGTGGTGACCCCATCGACCCCGACGTGATGGCGGCGCACGAAGTCGGCGGTGAATGGCTTCTTGCCGGCGTCGAGCAGGTCGAGCACGGGCGACAGCGTCGAAGGTGTGGCGTTCGCCCAGTCGATCTGCGAGATCGCGGCCGCGAAGTCGGGGTCGAGCGTGACCACGGGCGTGTCGCCGTAGCCGAAGTGGTAGTACGCGCTGGCGTCGAGGCCGTGGCCCGTGAACGTGTAGCGCGCGCCCGCACTCGGTGTCCTCGGCAGGCTGGTCTGCGCGAACAGCTGCTGGACCTGATCGTGCAGCGTGGGATCGAACAGCTGCGACAGCAGGCGGAAGAACCCGCGATACGGCTCCGGCGACGACGGCTGGATCTCGCTCCAGTTCGAGCCGTAGAGGTCGTAGCGCCCGGGCTGGAAGAACGGTTGCACCACGAGCTGCAGCGCGTGGTTGCCGGAGTTGAGATCGGCGCGCGCGGCGAACGTCGGGATCCGGCGGAGCTCGGGATCGGTGAGCACCGGATCGCGAAGCTCGCGCGGGTTCAGGATGTCGTTGGGGCTGATCGCGTCGCCCTTGCCCCACGGGATCCGCTGGTTGCCGATGCGCAGATCGACGTGGTTGTAGAACGCACCGACGTAGAGCTCGCGCACGGTGGCCTCGAAGGCCGAGCGGTGATCGAACAGGCTCCACTCGAGCAATCCCGACGCGGTGGCGGCGAACTTCTTCGCGCGCTGGTAGCGCGCCGACAGGTAGAGCTGCTGGCGCGAGGTCGTGCGGTCGTACGGCGGGTCGAGGGGGTCGTTGGATTGCTTGGCGAGACCGATCGCCGTGTGCGAGCGCGCCCAACCGAGTAGCAGGATCCGATCGGGGATCTCGGGTGGCGGTGGCGGTGGCAGCGGCGCGAGCACGTCGGTCTGGTCGCTGCCGTCGTCGACCGTCTCCTCGGGCTCGTGGTCCATGTCGGCGACGGCCGTCATGACCTCGCCGGCGGCATCCTCGTCGAGCTCGCCTCCACGCTTGGTCTCGAACAGCTTGACCTTGGTGAACGCGCCGGACTTGGTGTCGACACCCTGGAGCGTCAGCTGCACGCGATCGTTGACCACCTCGTAGGTTCCGAGCACGACGCGTCCGATGTGTGCGCGATACAGCTGGCGCATCATGCGCTGCAGGCACGCCGGGCTCTCGCGACAGTCGAACGCTCGGACACGATAGAGGCGACCGAGGATCTTCTTGACCTCGTCGAGCGGCGCCACGCGCGCCTCGGTCAGCTCTTTCAGGCGGGCGCGCAACGCGGCCGAGAGCTTGACGGCCTCGCGCAGCTTGGCGAGATTGGTCTGGCCGTTCGAACGCACCGGTCGGAGGTCGAACACCGCGACCGCGGCCGGCTCCTTCGGCGCGGCGTCGCTGTCGTCGCCGGAGGTGTCGTCACCGGACGTGTCATCGGACTTGTCGGCGGTTCCGGCCTCGTCGGCCTTGTCGGCCTTGTCGGCCTTCGCGTCGTCGTCATCGTCGGCATGCGCGTGCCCTGTCGCCGCGGCGAGCGCGATCGCCATCGCGAGGATCGATACGCGACGGCTCACCCGCTAGTCGCCCGCGCAGTGGACGCGGACCTTGCCGAGCTTGCCCGGCGAGGCTCCGGTCGGGATCCGGTCGAGCTCGAGCGTGCGCTCGTTCGCCCCGACGGGGAGCAGCCTCCCCGTCACCTTCCCCGACGCCAGCTGGACGGTGCACTTGGTTCCCTTGCCCTCGACGATCGCGGCCGGAACCGTGAGTCGCGCGACCGCGAGCTCGGCGACCACCGACGCGGCGGTGACATCGCGACCGCGACGCGTTTTCACCTTCGCGATCGTGCCGGCCGCCGGCGCGGTCACCGCGTGTTTCGGCCGTCGCGCCAGTGCGCGCCGGTAGCTCACGCGCGCTTGCTCGATGAAGTCGGCGTACTCCTCGGAGTGGCCGTACTTGCGCTGCATGACGCGCAGCCGCGTCCACGCCCGCGTCACGGCCGCGGTCATGACACGGTAGTGCGCGATCGCGCCGCCGCGCTTGACCCTGGCGTGAACACGCAGGACGTCGACGATCGAGCCGCGTTCGCCCGCGCGGATCGGTGTGGTGTCGATCGCGAGCACGCCGGTCGCGGCATCGGCGGCCGTGTCGGTGCCGGCCGTGGTGTCGGACGACGCCTTGGAGCTGTCGGCGTCGGCGGTGTCGGTGGACGCTGGCTTGTCACCGGTGGGCTTGTCACCGGTGGGCTTGTCACCGGTGGGCTTGTCACCGGTGGGCTTGTCGCCGGTGGGCTTGTCGCCGGTGGGCTTGTCGTCGACGGCACTCGCAACCTCGGCGCCCGCGTGATCGACATCGCGATGGGAGGTGTCGGGTTTCGGATCGACCGCCCTCTTGCCGGGCGTCGCGCGGGCCGCCTGGTCGGTTGCCTTGTCGGGTGACGGCATCGTCGTGGCGAGCGGCTCGACCGAACCCGATCCTCGCGTTTCCTCTGCCGGCTCGGTCGCCGGAGCCGTGACCGCGGCGATCACCACCGCGATCACCACGAGGCCGACGAAGCCACCGACCCACAGCTTGGTCCGGCGGCGTGGCGGTGGCGCGGCGATCTGCGGCGCCGACATCCGCGCCGACATCGCGTGCATGACCGGGAGGCTGGCGCGGCTCTCCCTCGACATCTGCGGCATCGTCGGTCGCTGCGCCATCTCGGCGAGCTGCGGGTAGCTCGGCATCGGCATCGGCGTCTGGGTCGGCGCCGGTGGTGGCGCGATCTCGCCGAGTACCTGATCGAGCTCGGCATCCTTGTTGGGGTCCGGGCAATCGACGACGAACGTCGAGTCGCCGATCGCGACCTGGTCTCGATCCGCGAGCTGGCGCGGCTCGGTGACGAGCTCGCCGTTGACCCGCGATCCGTTGACGGTGTTCTCCGGCATCAGCCAGTAGCCGCCGTTCGCGTACTCGATCCGCGCGTGCTTGCGCGACACGCCGGCGCTCGGGATCGTGACGCTGTTGTCGGTGCTGCGGCCGAGCGTGAGCGCTTCCCCTTCGAACGCGAACCGGTGCCCCGCGAGCGGACCGGCGGTGGCCAGCAGCGCGAGCCGCGCGGCCGGCAACATCACGGTGCGTTCGTCGTCGCCCTGGAAGGCGCCGGGGAACGGGATCATCTTGGCCATGCCGACACCACGACAGGAAGCATTCCCGTCGCGTGTCGATCATAGCCCACGGTCATAGCCCTCGCGACCGAGGGCCAGACACCGGGTCGGCTTACATGGCGCACAGTGTGGTCGTGCGCCGTCGACAGGTGGGTTGTCTCGCCTCAGCGAGACATGCCCATCTCGCTGACCTTGAGCTGCGGGCGCTTCGGATCCGGCCAGTCGATGTGGAAGAACTCGCCCCGCGGCTGGTCGACACGCTCGTAGGTGTGCGCGCCGAAGAAGTCGCGCTGCGCCTGGAGCAGGTTCGCGGGCAGCGTCTCGGCACGGTAGCTGTCGTAGTACGACAGCGCGCTCGAGAACACCGGCACCGGCGTACCGTCGAGCGCGGCGCGCGCGACGACCCGACGCCAGTTGTCCTGCAGCTTGTGCACCTGACCCGAGAAGTACGGATCGACGAGCAGGTTGTCGAGGTTGGCGTCCTTCTCGAACGCCTCCGTGATCTTCTGCAGGAACCGCGCGCGGATGATGCAACCGCCGCGGAAGATCTGCGCGATCGCCGCCAGGTTGAGGTTCCAGTCGTAGTCCTTCGAGGCCTGCGCGTAGAGCTCGAAGCCCTGCGCGTAGCAGCACAGCTTGCTGCAGTACAGCGCGTCGCGAACAGCGTCGACGGTGATCTCGATGCCCTTACCGAGCGGCGACTGCGGCCCCTTGAGCTTCTTGGAGGCGCGCACGCGCTCCTCCTTCTGACTCGAGATCAGACGCGCGAACACGGCCTCGGCGACCGACGCGGCCGGGATGCCGATGTCGAGCGCGTTCACGCTGGTCCACTTGCCGGTGCCCTTCTGTCCGGCGGCGTCGAGCACGACGTCGACGAACGGCTTGCCAGTGACCGGATCCTTCTGCTGGAGCACGTCCGACGAGATCTCGATCAGGAACGAATCCAGGTCGCCCTGGTTCCACTCCTTCATGATCTTCGAAATCTCCTCGGGGCTCTTGCCGAGCGAGTGACGGAGGATCGAGTAGGCCTCGCAGATCAGCTGCATGTCGCCGTACTCGATGCCGTTGTGCACCATCTTGACGTAGTGACCGGCGCCGTTCGGCCCGATGTACGTCGTGCACGGCACGCCACCCTTGACCGGCTTGGCCGGCGCGGCGCCCTCGAGGGGCTTGCCGGTCTTCTCGTCGACCTTGGCCGCACACGCGACCCACACGGGCTTGAGGATCTCCCAGGCTTCCTTGGCACCGCCCGGCATCAGCGACGGGCCGAATCGCGCACCTTCTTCGCCGCCGGACACGCCGGAGCCGACGAACAAGAGCCCCTTCTCGTTGAGCGCCTTCTCGCGGCGGATCGTGTCGGTGTAGAGGGCGTTGCCGCCGTCGACGACCACGTCGCCCTTCTCGAGGTGCGGAACCAGCGAGTCGATCACGGCGTCGGTGGCCTTGCCGGCCTTGACGAGGATGACGATGCGACGCGGACGTTTGATCGAGGCGACGAAGTCTTCGATCGTCGCGCCGGGGATCAGCGAGCCACCGGTATCGCCGAACACCTTCGGCGGATTGTCATCGATGAACTTCTGAGTGGTCGCGGTGGTGCGGTTGTAGACCGCCACCTTGAAGCCGTGGTCGGCCATGTTGAGGACCAGGTTCTGGCCCATGACGGCGAGGCCGACGAGGCCCACGTCGGCGGAATTCGGAGCTGGTTTCGCAAAGCCCATGTCATCTCCCTCTCTTTGAGGCGAGGAGCATCCGGCATCGCAACCACGCGATCAAGCGACCGACCCCTGATCCGGTTCGCGGGTACGACAGCGGGCGAGATGTGCGTCGCGTGTAGGGTCGGAGGAGCACCGTGTAGACGTGGTCGGCACTCGACCGCAGAGGCAGAAGTCTGCGGAACATCTCCACGCCGTGACGAGGTGGCGCAGACAGATGCAATGGTATTGCATGTGACATGAGAGGCCGGTAGTCGCGCAGATGACAGCTGCTAGCTAGCTCCCGACATCGGGGAGCAAGGATGAATCGCGACTACCTCCCACACCTGTCACCCCGGTACCTACACGCGCCGACCTCTAACGTGCTCGCGCTTACGCGCGACGATCGCGAGTGAAGCCACGCGTTCATGCTCTGACAACTGGCAGAACCTCACTGACAGCGCGACGACGACAATTGCGCAGCTTGTGCAATGCGCGCTGGCACCTGCGGTGAACGAAGGGCTCGCGTCATGCGAACCTTCTCCCGCGTTTCGTTGCTACTCGGGTTCACGATCGCTGGTTGCACGCAGGGTGCACCAGGTGGGGGTGAGAGCAAGGATGGCTCTGACATCGACGATGCGGTCGCCGGGTTACCCGACGCGACGGTGATCGAGGCGCGTGCCGACGGCATGCCGACGTACGTCGTCGGCGAGATGGCCAAGCTCGGAGCGATGCAGATCGACGATCTGCAGCAGGCCGACGCCCGGCTGCGTACGGCACTGCCTCCGATCCTCAAGGTGTTCCGGCTGACCAACGACGATCTCGTCGTGCGCAGCATGCACGCCGACGAGGACGGTGGTCGCCACTTCCGGTACGACCAGGTCCACGACGGCCTGCCGGTGATCGGTGGCGAGCTCGTGGTCCACGTCGACGTCAAGGGCGCGATCAACGCGGTCAACGGCACGGCGCGCGGTGACATCGGTAGTCTCGGTCAGAACGCGGTCTCCGTCGCGAGCGCGAAGTCGACGATCGCACTCGACTCGCGGTTCTCGGACCTCTCGATCACGTCGACGCGCGACGTCTATATCGAGACCGACGACGGCGTGCTCCACAAGGCATACGAGGCCGTGGTCGAGGGAATGCGCGGAGCCGATCCGGTGCGCGACAAGGTGTACGTCGACGTCGATACCAACGCGATCGTCGCCGACTACCCGCAGATCCACTACGCGCGCAGTCGCAAGGTGTACTCGTCCAACAACGGCTCGTCGCTCCCGGGTTCGCTGAAGCGTACCGAGGGCCAGGGCTCGACCGGAGACTCCGCGGTCGACAACTCGTACGCCCACACCGGTGACACCTACGACGCGTACAACGCGTTCTGGAATCGCGACTCGTACAACAACAACGGCGCGACGCTGACCAGCTCGGTCCATTACTCGCAGAACTACTGCAACGCGTTCTGGAACGGGTCGCAGATGGTGTACGGCGACGGCAGCCCCTCGCAGGGGTGCGCCTCGCTCGCGCTGTCGCTCGACGTCACCGCGCACGAGCTCACCCACGCGGTGACGCAGAGCGAGTCCAACCTCAACTACAGCGGCGAGTCGGGCGGCATGAACGAGGCGCTGTCGGACATCTTCGGCGCGTTCGTCGAGGCGTGGGTCGAGGGCGGCCGCAACGGTACGCTGTCGAACACGTCCAAGGTGTGGCTGATCGGCGACGAGATCCTGCCGCCGTTCCTCCGCAACATGTGCGATCCGGCCGCCGACGGCGCGTCGAAGGACGTGTGGTCGAGCTCGCTCGGCTCGACCGACGTCCACTACAGCTCCGGTCCCGCCAACCTGATGTTCTGCCTGCTGTCGAAGGGCGGCACCCACCCGCGCGGGAAGACCTCCGTCAACGTGCCGGGGATCGGCATGGAGAAGGCGATCCGCATCATCTACAAGGCGCAGACCGACATCCTGACGTCGACGTCGAAGTACTCGAACTTCCGCACGGCGATGGAGCAGGCGGCGACCGCACTCGGGTACGACCAGGCGACGCGCGATGCCGTCGGCTGCGCGTTCGCGGCGATCAACGTCGGCACCGCGCCGAACAGCTGTGGCGGCAGCACCCCGCCGCCGCCGCCGCCCGGCGATGGCACGCTCGCCAACGGCGTCCCCGAGACCGGCCTGTCGGGCAGCAAGGGCACGCAGCAGTACTGGATGATCCAGGTCCCCGCCGGCCAGACCTCGCTGAACATCTCGATCACCGGTGGCAGCGGCGACGCCGACCTCTACGTCCGCTCGGGCTCGCAGCCGACCAAGTCGACCTACGATTGCCGTCCGTACAAGAACGGCAACGAGGAGACCTGCAACTTCATGCCGCCCGCCGCCGGCACCTACTACGTGATGCTCGACGCCTACGCGACGTACTCGAACGTCACGCTGACCGCGACCTACGATGCCGCGACCACTCCCCCGTCGTCGGGTGACCCCTACCTCGACAACGGGGTCGCCGAGACCGGGCTCAGCGGCTCCTCGGGCAGCACGCGCTACTACCGGATCGCCACGCCGGCTGGAAAGACGCTGTCCGTCCAGATCAGCGGGGGCAGCGGCGATGCCGACCTCTATACGAAGTTCGGCCAGCGCCCGACCACCTCGAGCTACTCGTGCCGCCCCTACGTCGACGGCAATAGCGAGACGTGCACGACTCAGGGCACGTCGGCCGGCGACTACTACGTGATGGTTCGTGGCTACAAGTCGTACGCGGGGGTGTCCCTGATCGCGAGCTACTAGCCCGCGTCGCGGCACCAGGCCACAGGAGGCGCCAGAGGGATGTTCACCTCCGGCGCTTCGTCGTTTCGGCTGGGCGTTTCGGCTGGCTAACCCTTCATCATCTCGGCCGCGCGGCGGTGCATCTCCTCGGGAGTCAGCTCCTCGACCACCGCACAGATCGTCCAGCGGTTGCCGCCGCTGTCCCTCACGGTCGCCGACCGGTACCCGTAGAACTGGTTCTTGGGCTCGGCCTCCGTGGTGGCGCCGCACGCGAGGGCCTGCTTGTAGGTGGCGTCGACCGCGGGTCCGTCATCGACATAGAACGACAGCATCGCGGGCATCGGCGGCATGCCGTGGGCGGCGTCGGCGTCTCCGAACATGACGACCGAGTCGCCGATCCGAACCTCGCAGTGTGCGATCTTCCCTCCGGGGGCCTCGTAGCGGTCGACGACCTTGCCGTCGAACGCCTTCTGGATGAACGTCAGAACCTCGTTCGCGCCGTTCACGGCGAATCCAGGGGTGATGGTGTGGTGACCTTCGGGACGCTTGATCGTGGGCATGTGCTCTCCTTTCGTGTGGAGGGAACCTAAACGATCCATCGGCCAAATAAAGAGGGCTCGCTAACCTCTGGCCATCAAACTAGACAGCTTTATGTCAGGTTTGTAAGTAGGGGATCTGCCGTGCCAACTCGCCGAAATCGGGGTTTGTGCCGTCGGGTTTGGCAATGTCAGAGGTTTGAGGCAAGCTCCGACCCCTCATGGAGACCAACCAGATGACCGAGACCGAAACCACCACCACGCCCGCACCGTCGTCCGCTGTCGCGCGGTTTGCCGAGCTGCAGGCTCTGGTTGCCGGCATGGAAGCGGACTTCCAGAAGTTCTACAACGCCGGTAACAAGGCCGCCGGGACCCGCGTTCGCAACGCGATGCAGGAGCTCAAGGCGTTCGCCCAGATGATTCGCAACGAGGTGTCCACGATCAAGAACGAGGGCGGCGCCAAGACCGATTCGGACGCGTAACGCGTCCTCGGCCGGGCCGGCGTATATAACAACGCGTGGCTCGGACTGTCGTTCCCGCCGTTGCGGTCGCGCTCGCGGTCGCCGGCTGCCCGTCGCAGAGCGTCAAGCAGCCGATCCCTCCCATCGCGCCTCCGGCGGCGGTTCTCGATCCACATTCCTTCGCGCGACCCGACCAGGTCGCGGTCCGCCACGTGTCGCTCGACCTCACGGTCGACTTCACGCAGCGGATCCTGTTCGGGACAGCGCGCCTGAGCCTGTCGCGGCGCGATCCGACCGCTCCCGTCCGCCTCGACACCCACGATCTCGCGATCGAGGGCGTCGCTACGTGTGGGAACGGCCACCCCCTGGCCTATGCCTTCGGGCCGCCGGATGACATCCGCGGCCGGGCGCTGGTGATCGAGAAGCCCACCGCATGCGTCGCGGTTCGCTACCGGACCCGTCCCGATGCCCGCGCTCTGCTCTGGGTGGAGCCGCAAGGCACCGCGGGCAAGAAGGCCCCGATGCTGTTCACCCAGAGCCAGCCGATCCTGGCGCGGACCTGGGTGCCGCTCCAGGACACGCCGAGCGTGCGGTTCACCTACGACGCGACGATCCACGTCTGCCCTCCCCGACCCACGGTCTCGGTCCCAGCACCAACCTCCGAGACCGTGCCGGTGAGCCGGTGCCCCGACCGGTTGTGGGTGGTGATGTCGGCGACCAACGTCCAGACCCCGCCTGCCGATGGCGTCTGGCGGTTCCGGATGGACCACCCGATCCCGTCGTACTTGATGGCGCTCGCCGTCGGTGACCTCGCGTTCCGGTCGATCGGTCCGCGCACCGGCGTCTACGCCGAGCCCAGTGTGGTCGACGCCGCGGCCCGCGAGTTCGCCGAGGTCGAGGACATGATGAAGGTGGCCGAGACGCTGTACGGCCCCTACCGCTGGGGCCGCTACGACGTGCTCGTGTTGCCGCCGAGCTTCCCGTACGGCGGCATGGAGAACCCGCGGCTCACGTTCCTGACGCCGACCGCGATCACCGGCGATCGCTCGCTGGTGTCGTTGATCGCGCACGAGCTCGCGCACTCGTGGTCGGGCAACCTGGTCACCAACGCGACGTGGAGCGACTTCTGGCTCAACGAAGGCTTCACCAGCTACGTCGAGGGCCGGATCATGGAGGCCCTGCGCGGCCGCGAGGCCGCGGAGGTGTTGTGGCACATGGGCGACGTCGACTTCCTCGAGTCGATGGGCGAGACGCCTGGTCCCGATACCCGGCTCGCCCTCGAGATCGGCGCCGATCGCGATCCCGACGACGTGCCCAGTAGCGCCGCGTACGACAAGGGCTCGATGTTCCTGCGTACGCTCGAGACCACGTTCGGTCGCGCCGCGTTCGACGACTTCATGCACCGGCGCTTCGATCGCCTCGCGTTCACCTCGACCACGACGGCCGTGTTCGAGGCCGACGTCCGGCGCGAGCTGATCGACAAGTACCCCGGCAAGATGACCGCGGCGCAGCTCGCGGCGTGGCTCCACGATCCCGGGCTGCCACCCGGCACCGAGCCCGCGCCGTCGAAGCGGGTCGGCGACCTCGAAGCAATCGCCACCGCGTTCGCGACCTCCGGCACCGCGTTCGATCCGGCGGCGTGGTCGACCCTCGACTGGGTGATCTTCCTGCGCGCGCTCCCCGCGACGATCTCGCTCGATCGGCTGCAGGCGCTCGACGCGCGGTTTCATCTCACCGCCTCGAGCAACGCGGAGATCGGGATGCACTGGCTCCCGATCGCCGTGCGCGCCGACGATCGCGACGTGGTGTCGGCCGTGCAGAGCTATCTGATGAAGGTCGGCCGCCGCCGCAACATCAACCCGCTGTACGCCGCGATGATGAAACGCGGAGCGCCGTGGGACCGGATCGCCAGAGAGACGTTCGAGCAGGCGCGTCGCTTGTATCACCCGATCGTGCGCGACACGATCGCCAGGATGGTCGGCACCCAGTAGCTACGACGCCGTTCGACCAGCTTTTCGCTCGAGGCTACTCAGCATCACGCGGCGTCGGGTGTCGGCGATGAAGGCGCGCAAGCGCTGCCGGCGCTCCGGGATCAGCCGCGAAAATGCCCGAACGAGGGCGTCGTCGGCGCGCATCGCGTCCAGACGCCGACCCAGGTGAAAGGCCTGCGTGACATCGAGCGTCGCGAGCAATCCGTACAGCTCGCGTTCACGAGCGGCGTTGCCATCGCGTCGAGTCTCGTCGCCACCGATCGGTCGCACGATGACGGCGAGCAACTCCGCCTCGAGTTGTGGAGGAAGGTCCGGCGAGACTCGCGTTCGCTGCAACACCTCGCTCGTGGTGGGTGTGCGTCCGGGTGCCGCTGCAACCGGCACCCAGATCGGGTCGTGTTTCCTCATGCTCTCGACTTCTTCGGCTGCCACGAGAGCGAGGCGGCGGCCGGTCATCCCCTTCGGTTGGGGTGGTGTGGTGTCGGGCGACCTCGGGGAAATCGAGAGCTTGCGCGCCTGTGATGCCGTCATGGCCCCCGTGTCGGCGTCGCGAGCGAACGGTTGCGAAAAAAACCACAGCCGTGTTCGCAACCACACGCAGGCCGTGTCGATAGGCGCGCTCAGCAATCACCGGAAAGACCCATGACGCTCGAATTGACCCAGCCCAAAACCCACGATCCGTCGAAGACGCCGAAGGTCGACGATCACGATCAGAAGTCCGAAGCGGACGCTGAGCACGATCATCCCCACGTCGATCGTCTGTGGTCGTCCACCGGGGCGGCGCCAGCGAGTGCTGCACCTGCAACGCCGGCCGCGGACCGCGTTCACACGCAGTGGTACGTCGAGTACGAGGCGGTGGCAGGCAAGCGCTCACGGAGCCCGGCTCGTACACCCGAGGATCAACTGGTCGTGGACGAGCTCAAGATCGTCCCGAACGGCTCGTCGTCGACGATCCTCACGGGCGGCAACATGGCGAAAGACGGTGCGGTGCTGCTGGGCAGTGCAGACCTACAGAAGGGGCCGGGCCGGGTTAGTGCCACGGTGGGATACCCCACCAAGAACAAGTTTCAGGTCCTGGTCAACATGAAGGGGGGGAAACAGGGAGACCAGAAGGAGGCGAGCAAATTTGCAGGTCAACTGGTGCAGGCGCAGCTAGAGGATCGCGGCGACTACGACGCCCTCGCTGCGGATGTACAGGCTCAGCTCGCCGACCTGTATCCGGGGACGGTGATCACGGTCCAGATTCGGCCAGAAGGAGACAACAAAACCCGGCGGTTCTCGGTCGCTGGCGCCGACTACGCGGCGGACTCGGACTCGAAGTTCTCCGTGATGATCGATCCTGGCGCTGATCATCAACGCGAGGTGCACTGGACCCGAAGCGAAAGCTCGGAAGACGGCTCGGCCTCGAGCGACCAGTCGGGAGTCAAGACGACGACCAACGTCGCGGCCAAGAAGAGGCAGGCAACGAAAGAGAAGATCGTCGACTCCTTCAAAAAGAGCCTGACGACGGGAGTCCAGAAGGTGTTCGAAAACATCGAGGAGCAACTGTTCTCTCGAACGGGCCAGCACCAGACAACCTACGAACAGTCGGTGAAGTGGACGGTCGCGATCGATCCCGCGAAGGGCGACAAGCCGGACGACGCCAAGGACAAGAGTGGGGAAACGGGTCTGTTCGACAAGCTCAAGCACGTCGTGACCAAGGCAGGTTCGTGGGTGCTCTCGAAGGGAAAAGGTCTCGCGAAGCACATTCCCATCGTCAGCGCGGCCCTCGAGCTCACCGGCTCGCTGTGGGACACGATCACGGGACGGGGCTCGGTCAAACGCGAGAGCTCGAGTGGTGATGGAGGGAGCGACACGACCGGCACGTCGCTCTCCGGCAAGACAGGCAAGAAGATCAACACGCTGAAATCGGTCGCCAAGGAGCTTTCCGAGACGTACTCCAAGGAGGTCCAGCACGACGTGGAGACGGAGATCGCGACGAGCCTCGAAACCGAGGTGTCCTCTTCGAACAAGACGGATCAGTCGAAGAAGACCAGCGTCAACAAGAGCGTGAGCGGGACGACCATCATCCACGACGTCGATGCGCCGCGTCTTCGCATCAAGAAGCTCGGATAGGAGCACGAACGCGATGAGTCCGAGACCGCTCTTCATCATATTGTTCGTCGCGATGTCGGCGTGTTCTGGCACATCGACGACGCCAACGACCACCCGACATCCAACGCCTCCACCTCCGGCGACGACGCCGACGCTGGTCGAGCAGGCCCGCAGACTCCTGATCGGCGATGGCGTTCCTCAAGATCGCAGACGAGCGCTCGTGCTGTTCGAGCGAGCCTGCAAGCAGGGTGACCTGCCCGGTTGCGTCGCGATCTCGAACTTCGTGGACTTCAGCGATGACCGAGGATACGGACAGATCATCGAGCAGAGCTTGCGGTCCCAGTGTGTGGAAGGGCGCATCTTGGCCTGTCGCTATGCCGGCCGGCAGTGGAGCGACGAGGACAACCTGGCACCGACCCTATGCCAACAGGGCATCGGCTACGCGTGCCGGTTCGAAGCGTTCAGGCAAGCCAACCACTTTCCCATCGACTTCCGCAAACACGACAACCCCGACGCGGAGAAGCTCTTGGTCAAGGCGTGCGAGATGGGCGATGTCATCTCGTGCAAGATCGCTTCTCTTCGCGACAAGACCTCGCCCTATTACAAACGCGCGCTCGAGCTTCGAAAGATCGGATGTCGGGCAGGCTATGCACCAGACTGTGACGCGACAGAAGTCAGTGCGCAGGTACGCATGTCGACGTGTGTTGACCTGCTGGACGCATACGCCTGCGATATCTCGTACGACGACGATCCCGAGAAGGAACGGCGGATGCGCGAGTTTGGGTGTGCACTCGACGAGGGCCAGTGCCACGCGCTGGGAGAGTTCGCCGAAAAGGAACTGCACGATCTCGAGCTCGCACGTCGCGCCTACCTGACCAGCTGCCGCCGAAAATACTACGAAACTGGTCAGATCCCTGACTGTCTGGCCGCTGCTCGCCTGTTCGAGCCGGTCGACCGTGAACGCGCGAAATCGCTTCGTGAGCGGGCCGAGGCATTGCGAACGAAAAAGTGCCGCGCCAGCGTTCCTGACTCCAAGGTCGATTGTTCGGGCTCGAAGTAGTCGTTCGAAACCAAGCGATGCACGCAACCCACGGGGCGCGATGTCGATACGGGCCGCATGACCGATACGAGCACATGCAGCTCTGTTGCCGGACTCGTGAGAGGAACCAGCATCATCCACGAGGCCGACGTCCACGCGTCGTCATCGAGAAACTCGGATAGGAGCACGAAGAAGATGAATCCGAGATCACTTCTGATCGTGCTCCTCGTCGCGACATTTGCGTGTTCGGGCACGACGGCGACGGCGCGACCGACCTCCCGACAACCAACCCTTCCACAGCCAAGCCCATCTCCAACGAAGCCACCGACGCTGGTCGAGCAGGGCCGCAGACTCCTGATCGGCGACGGCGTTCCTCAAGATCGCAGACGAGCGCTCGTGCTGTTCGAGCGAGCCTGTAAGCAGGGTGACCTGCCCGGTTGCGTCGCGATCTCGAACTTCGCTAGCGACGACGATGATCGAGGATACGGGCAGATCATCGAACGGAGCCTGCGCTCCCAATGCATGGGGGGGAGTGTCTTGGCCTGTCGCTACGCGGGCGCGCACTGGTACGACGTGGACAACGAGGCACCCGCCCTGTGCAAACAGGGGCTCGTCTACGCGTGCGGGTTGATCGCGTACGAAAAAGCGAATCGGCATCGCATTCCCGACCTGCATCAGCATTTCAACCCCGCGGCAACGAAGCTCCTCGTCGAGGCGTGCAAGATGGGACACGCAGTCTCCTGTGAAGTCGTTTCGAACCGTGACGAGACCTCGCCCTACCACCAGCGCGCGCTCGAGCTTCAAGAGGTCGGATGTCGGGCTGGTTATCCACGAGACTGTGACGCCATTGACGATAGTGAGCAGACACGGATGTGTGTCGATCAGCTGGACGCATACGCCTGCCGGTACGCGTGGCGCGACGATCCGCAAGTGGAACGACGGATGCGCGAGTTCGGATGTGCGCTCGATGAGAGCCAGTGCCATGCGCTCGGAGAGTTTGCCCAGAAGGAACAGCACGATCTCGATCTCGCGCGTCGCGCCTACATGACCGGGTGCGAGGCAAAACTGATTGAAGATTGCGTGGCAGCCGCACACCTGTTCGAGCCGGTCGACCGCAAACGCGCGAAAGCGCTCCGCGATCGGGCTGACGCGTTGCGAGATAAGGAGCATCGCGCCGTCATCGAGCTGAACGAAGCGATGCGAAAGGACGAGTGCCGCGCCAGCGTCCCTCCCGTCGACGTCGATTGTTCGGGCTTGAAGTAGTCGCTCCGCAAGAAAGCGAGCAACCCACGGACGCGAAGTCGATACGAGCCCGCATGTCCGACACGATCACGTCCAGCTCCGCTTCCGAGCTGGCGGCGCGCAAGGGGTGGACGCTGGCTCGTCTCGGCGAGCTGGTCAACGAGGGCCGAGAAGCGGGCTGGCTGGAGGGCGATCTCCTGGAGGTGACACCGGCCTCCGTGTTCCTCGACAGGGTCGCTGCGGTGACCGGTGAGACCCCGATGCGGATCCTGCAGTCACGGTTGAGGCTATCGGCCGCGGAGATGGACGTGCTGTGGATGCTCGCCTGTATCGAGCTCGAACCCGCCTTGGCAGGGGCCGCGCGCATGCTCGCGTTTCCCGGCATGCACGAGCTCAACGTACAGATCCTCGATCGACTCGTGCCGCCCGGTGACGAGCGTGGCCTCGAGATCGTGGATCGGCTCGCGCTCCACGGATTGGTCGAGACCACGTTCGAGCGCAAGGTTCCGCTGTATCGGCGCTCCGTACGGGCGAGTGACCGCGTCGTCGAGCTCGCCTGCGGCCGACTGGGGTTGGATCGCGAGCTGGCGGAGATCGCGACGCTCACGAGCTCGGTCGAAGCTCGGCGTGAGCTCGTCGGCCTCGAGGTCACGACGCCCGAAACGCTCGAGCATGCGATCGAACGAACCGGACAGTTGGTCGTCGCCACGGGCGTCGAAGGGAGCGGGCGCTCGACAATGTTGCGGCACGCGATCTCCGGGACCGGGCGAGCGACCATCACGGTGCGGACCACGGCGTTGGACAAGGACGTGGACCGACTGGCGCGGCAACTACGAGCGATTGCCCGCGAATGTCGGTTGCATGGCGCCTGGCCACTGCTGGTCGAGATCGATGCCCTGGCCGAGCACTCCCAGCTCGTGGAGCGCCATCTTCTGAACCGCCACGACGGCCCGGCGTTCGCGACATCTCGAGAGGCATGCACGTGGGCCATCGATCGCACCCTCGTCACCGTGCCGGTCGCGTTGCCCGATGAGACGTCGCGCGCGGCGATGTGGGCGAGAGCGCTTCCGGCTCCGACCGAGGACGTCGCGACGACCTGCGCTGCTCGCTACACGATCTCGCCCGGACTGCTCGCGCGCACGGCGGCCGCCGCGTCGGCACTCGCGCACACTTCGGATGGCGTCACCGTCGATCACGTGCACACCGCGCTCCGCGGTCAGCTCGAACGTCGCCTGTCCGGCCTGGCGCGCCGCGTCGAGACACGCCAGACGTGGGACGATCTCGTTCTTCCGGTCGATCAGTTCGACCTGCTGATCGAGCTGGTCGCCCGGGTCCAACATCGCAGGCAGGTCCTGACCGACTGGGGGTTCGCGGCGAAGGTCGGAAAGGGGCTCGGTCTGTCGGCGTTGTTCTCTGGACCGCCGGGTACCGGCAAGACGATGATCGCGGGACTCGTCGCGCGGGAGCTCGGACTCGACCTCTACCAGGTCGACCTGTCGAGGGTGGTCTCGAAGTTCATCGGTGAAACCGAGAAGCAGCTCGCAGCGCTGTTCGAGGCGGCCGAGTCGGGGCACGCGATCCTGCTGTTCGACGAGGCCGACTCCTTGTTCGGCAAGCGCACGGAGGTGAAGAGCAGTAACGATCGCTACGCCAACCTGGAGGTCAATTACCTTCTACAACGCATGGAGTCGTTCGATGGAATCTCCATCCTGACGACCAACCACGAGACCGCGATCGACAAGGCATTTCAGCGTCGCCTCGCCTTTCATGTCCGCGTGCCGATGCCCGACGTGCAGCACCGCGAGCTCCTTTGGTCGACGATGCTGCCGGCAGCGGCGGCGCGTGCCGAAGACCTCGAGCTCGGCCAACTGGCCACGGACTATGCGATGAGCGGCGGCTACATCAAGAACGCGGTGTTGCGAGCCGCCTATCTGGCAGCCCACGAAGGAACGCCCATCACCAACGCGCATCTCCGCCGCGCGGCCCGCGCCGAGTACGAAGGAATGGGCAAGATCGCGTACCAGCGCTCCGCCTGACGGCTCAGAACCGGATCGTGCGGACCTTGTACGTGAGGTCGTAACAACCCTCGCGCCGGCTCGGCCAGTGCTCCGGCACGTCGGCCCACACGTAGGTGATCGCCGGGCTCGGCGCGACGCGGACGATCATCGGTTTGCACTGGCTCCCGCGCCGCACGTAGAGCTCCTGGCGTCCCGGTTCGACCGCGAAGCGTTGCTTGAGCTTGGTGGTCACGTGGTTGTAGCCGATCGACGCGCGGTACATCGCCTGGGGTCCGCTGATGATCAGGTTGCCGTCGACGCGCGGGCGCAGCCGGATCCGGCAGGTCCGCTGGCTCCCTCGATACACGCGACAGGTGTCGTTGGCGTGCGAGATCGCCGTGATCACGTCGACCGAGTACGCGCCCTTGGGCAGCTCGAGCGTGTACGTCAGATCACCGCGCTTGGTGGGCTCGGGCTTGACCGCGATCGGCTTGCCCTGGACGAACACCTTGGCGCTGGACTCCTCGATCTCGATGATCATCTTGCCGGGCATCGCGTCCAGCTGCGCGATCAGCTTCTCGACCTCCCGGCGATCCTTCGCCGCGGGATCCATCTCGAGGTACTTCCGGTACGACTTGAGGGCACCCTCGAAGTCCTTCTTGCGGCGCTGGACGTCCGCGATGTTGTACTGCGTGCTCGGGTGCGGCGAGATCGCGAGCGCCTTGCGGTAGAACCGCAGCGCCTCGCCGAGGTCTCCGCGCTTGTCCGCGGCCTCGGCCTTCCCGAACGCCTCACCTGCTGCGGCGGCGAGTTTGTCGACTGGTGGCGCGACCTTACGGCGCGCGGCCGCCGACTCCGGACCGGCGTGAGCGGTTCCCGCAAAGAGCAGGCAGACGAGCACGGCGACGACGAGTCTCATGAGTCGAGTCATAGCGCGCTCTCCCCGTTCGGAACATGGATACGAATCACACCGATCGAGGTAACGTTTATGGCGTGGCGGAGCTGGTTCGCGGCCTGATCTCGGATCGCCCGTGGGGACTCACGTTCGCGCAGATCGCGCTTCGCGAGGTCACCGGCCAGCTCACCGTCAACGCGTCCGACGGCCGCCTCTACCGGGTCGCCTTCGAACGCGGTGCGATCGTCGGCGCTCTCTCTCCCCAGCCCGCCGATTCCGCGATCCGGATCGCGTTGACCTCGAACCTGATCATGTCGTCGCAGGTGTCGTGGATCTCCCGGGCGTTGACCGAGCGACCGGGCGACGATGTCGTCGCGGTGTCGACGGTGTGCAAGCTCGACGAGGCAAAGACGCGGTTGCTTCGTCGCAACACGATCCTCCAGCGTGCCGCCCGTACGTTCGCGATCGAGCAGGGGGCGTTCTTGCTCGACGAGGAGATCACGATCCCGACCTCCTCCGACAACCCGATCGATGCGCGTGTGGTGATCTATCAGGGCGCGCGAATGAACCTGTCGGAGAAGCGACTGGTCGGCGAGCTGCACACCCTCGGTTCGCACTTCACGCTCGACGCCGCCTTCGACCGCGAGGAGCGGTTCGGTCTCGCGGTGGCGGATCGGCCGATCCTCGACTCGCTCCGCGGGGGAACCACCCTGGCCGAGCTCGAGGAACGCCATCGCGATCTCGACCCGCGCAACATGCAGTCGGTGATCTACGCGCTGCTCGCGTTTCGCGACGTCACCGCTGGCGCACCCGCCATGGGGCGCGCTCCAACGCTCGGCTCGCTCGCGACCGGCTCGCGGCCGGGGATGCCTCCGGTGCGGCCTTCGCCACCGACGGACTCGCCGGTCCGCATGAAGCCCTCGACCACGTCACCCGCGGTGGCGCGGACACGCACGCCACCCTCGACCACGTCACCCGCCGTGGCGCGGACGCGCACGCCACCCTCGACCGCCCCGATGCCGGCGCGGACGCGCACGCCCTCGACCACGTCACCCGCCGTGGCGCGGACGCGTACCCCGTCTCCCTCCGTCGCGCGAACGGTCACGCCACGCCCGGGCTCGATGCCGCCGCCGAACGCGTCGCGCACCAGCACCGGGTCGACCCCACCGCCGAACGCGGCGCGCGGCACCGGGTCGGTTCCCCAGACGAACGTGGCGCGCACGCGCTCCGGCTCGATGCCACCCACGCGTCCACAGACGGGTTCGGTGCCGCCGCTGACCGTGTCCCGGACGACCTCGCAGTCGGGAGTCCAGTTCGCGGTGCCACGCACGGTCTCTCAGAGCTCGATGGGGGTCCCGAATTCGCGCATGTATTCCGAGGGGACCGATCGCGTTCGCGATTCGCTCACCGAGGCGGCCGAGTCCTATCAGCGCGGCCAGGAAGCGTTACGAGCGAAGCAGTTGATCGAGGCGATCGCGCACCTCACGCGTGCCGTGAAGCTCGACCCACACGTGTTCGAATACGCCGCCCTCCTGGCATGGGCGCAGTACCTCGGAGCACCGTCGTCGGAACGCAAACAGACGACCGAGAAGGTCCGCAAGCTGCTGAATCACGCGATCCAGAAGTCGTCGGATCCCGAGCGAGCGAGGTTTCACCTCGGAGAGCTCGAGAAGATGCTGGGCCGCGACGCCGAGGCGCTCGCGTTGTTCAAGGTCGTGGCCAAGGCGAATCCCGATCACGTGGAGGCCTTGGCCGAGGTCCAGGAGCTCGAGGCCAAGCTCGCCAACAAGAGCAGCAGCAGCGGCGGCTGGTTTCGCAAGCGATAGTCAACGATCGTCCGCGCTGACACTCCGATCGCGCGCCGCGTCGCGACTTCGTTCTCACGGTGACTTCTTCCAGTAGTTCTTCGACGGGATCGAAACCTCCTCGAAGCGCTCGTAGGTCTGCTTGTAGATCAAGAACATCATCGCTTGTTCTTCGTCCGAGACCGGCCGGCCTTCCCGAACCGCCTTTGCCAGGATCTCCTCGACCAGGGCGTACAGGGCGAAGACCGCGTTGTCACCTCGGAAGGTGGTTCGCCGAAGCGTCTCGGTCGCGACGATGAACGCCGGTTCCGCGAGCTCTTCGATCTCGTGTTTGTCGAACAGGATCCGATGGACATAGTCCGTTCCGAGGATGAAGAAACCCGTGTCCCAGTCGTACTTCAGCACCTGCTGCGCGGGATGGCCTTCGATCGCCACCCACTTCACCGGACGGGCGCCGAACAGGTAGTACTCGTTGTCTTGACGGTTGGTCCGGGATTCCCTCAACTCCATACCTTCACGATGTCACCTCCCGTTACAGGAGTCCCGCGCCGCGTCGGATCGGGCGAGATTGGTCGGGCATGCGCGCGCTGATCCGCGAGGTGCCCGCGAGCTTCGCGAAGGCTCTCTCCGCCGAGCCACCGTCATCGCCGATCGACGTCGCCCTGGCCCGCAGCCAGCACGTGGCGTATCGCGCGGCGCTCGAGGCCTGCGGCGCGCACGTGATCGCGATTCCTGCGGCAGACGCGCATCCGGACTGCTGTTTCGTCGAGGACACCGCCGTGATCGCGGGTGACCTCGCCGTGATCGCGCGACCGGGCGCCCCATCGCGGCGCGGCGAGACCGTGGCGGTCGCAGGCGCATTGACCGCGGCGGGTTTCGACCTCGCAGAGCTCTTCGAGCCAGCGACGCTCGATGGTGGCGATTGCATGCGAGTCGGTGACACGATCTACGTCGGCCGATCGGCACGCAGCAACGCCACCGGTATCGCCGAGCTCGCCGACCGCGTGGCGGGGCGCGGCTTCCGCGTGATCGGCGTCGATCTGCCCCCGCACGTACTCCACCTCAAGTGCGTGTGCTCGCCGCTGGCGGCGGACACGATCCTGCTCGCCGATGGCTCGATCGAGCCGTCGACGTTCGCGGCGGCGCGGATCGTGCGGGTGCCGGCCGCCGAGACCTACGCCGCCAACGCGGTCGCGATCGGCCAGCACGCGATCATCGCCGCCGGCTTCCCTCGCACGCTCGACGCGGTCGTCGCGACCGGATTGACAGCGCATCCGGTCCCGACCTCGGAGGTCCGCAAGGCCGACGGCTCGCTGACCTGCCAGTCGATCGTGTTCGCGTGACGTTCACTCGGGACCGACCGCATCCCGCAGCACGCTGACGCCGTTGGTGGCCCGGGTCTTGACCCGATCCATGAGGCCCGCGAGCGGCGTGCCGGCGAACACCCGATCGATCACGTCGGTCAGGGTCTTGCCACCGACGAACGACTGCACGCTCATGGCCTCGGCGACCTTGGCGAGCGTCTCCTGGTTGGACAGCGCCAGGAGTGCCTCGCTGAAGCCGCCCTGCGCCGCACCGAACCGCTGCACGGCGGCCTCGACCTCGGCCTTGAGCGCCTCGAGCACGAGAGCCTGGTGTGCCGCGCGGGTCTCGGTATCGAGCGCCGAGGCTGCCTTCTGGCGCGCGAGCTCGGACGCGTGCTCGGTATCGGTGACCGCGTTGCGTGCGATCGCCGCACGCTTCTGCGCCTCGGCCTGTTCGAGCTCCGCCTCGACCGACGCGAGCGCGACCCGCAGGCGATCCGCGGTCGCCGAGATCTCGAGCTCGGCGAGCTTGTTGGCCGTCGCCGCCCGGGCCTCGGCCTCGCCACGCGCGATCACCTCCTTCTTCTCGGTCATCTCGAGCCCGCGGCGAGCGCGGAGCAGCGCGATGTTCGACTGCACGGCCTCGTGCTGCGCGTCGCCCAGCAGCTCCGCGATGTCGTCGTCGTCGATCGTGACCTCGAGGACCTCGACGTCGGTGACGCGCATGCCGTTCTCGTCGAACTTCATGCCGGGGCGAGCGATCCGGGTCTCGCCGGCGGCACTCGCGGGCGTCGCGCCGAGGATGGCGTCGCGCAGGATGTCGACCGACTGCGCGTAGAAGCTCTCGATCGAGTGCTTCTTGATCACGCCCTTCAGCACGCTGCGCACGTGGTCGCACAGGAACTTGACGTAGTTCTCGACCTCGAACCATCGCTGCGGCTCGCCCTCGAAGTTGACGCGCATCGAGTAGCGCAACGTCACCAGGACGTGGTCTGCGGTCTCGACGACGCACCCGTCGCTGACCTTGTTGTTGAGCACGCGCAGGAACACGGTCTCGATCAGCCGGTCGTCGGTCTTCGGCGTGCCGGTCGAGAGCTGCAGCACCTCGAGGGACTGGTCGTACTCGAGCAGCAGGTTGGACGGACCTTGCTCGACACGCCGGTTACCCTGCTTGTCGACCACCAGTACCGCGTAGCCGACCCAGACCGCGAGCGTCGGTACGCCCTCGTAACGGTTGTTGAACACGATCGTGCGCGGCTTGGTGAACTGGTTGCTGCGATCGATTTCGGCTCCGAACGCCGGCGCCGCATCCATCGCGACCTGCTGCGCGGGTGATTCGCGCTTCCGCTTCTGCTTCTGGACCTCGCCCTCCGCGACCACGCCCGGGCGCGAGGTCGGCTGGTCGGCCTCGAGCTGGCGCAGCGCGCGGTTGTGTGCGAGCACCGCCGTGTTGTCGGGGTACCAGGTCGCGCACTCGCGATCGCTCAGCACGCGGCGGATGATGACGTCGTCGACGGGGTTGGGCAGCAGCATCGCCGGGCCACGCACCATGCGGATCTCTCCGGTCTTGCGCTTCATCACGTAGCGACCCTCGCCGGCGGGCACCGCAACCGCGAAGTGCTTCTCGCGGCCGTCGTAGCGCACCAGCGAGTGCTCCTCGCGCGGGTAGTAGATCGCGGTCTGCTCGCCGGTGATGAACAGCTCGTCACCTTCGCGGTACGTGCGGTCCCCCTCGGTGTACGGCGCGATCACCTTGATGTGGAGCCCCTGGATCTCGGACAGCTCGATCGCCCGGAACTTGCGGGCGCCGTCCCGGGTGATGAACGTCTCCGTGGGCTCGGGAAACACGACCTGCGGTCCGCGCTCGTAGCGCTTCTTGCCGTTCTGGTCGACGAGGATGCAGTACTCGAGGCGCTCGAGCGTGAGGGCGTCGCGAACGTAGGCATCGTGCTCGTCGGGCACCACGCCGACACCGGTCGGCGGGATGTAGAACGACACGTCGGTGCCCTTGATGATGAGCAGCTTGCCGACGGTGAGATCCTCGGGCGCACGCGCGATCGGCTGTGGCGGATCGGCGTCGGTGGCCGGCTTGATCACCGCGGTGCTCCAGTTCTTGCGGGCCTCGTCCTCGTTGTAGACCCGCACGACCAGGTACTGGTTGGAGCGCAGGTGGTGACCCTGCACCAGCTTGACCATCTGTCCGGGCCACAGCGCGAACGCGCACGGACCGGTGATGTTGATCTTGCGGCCGACCGTGAGCTCCGGCGCCGGATACACGCCGCCCGATGGCGGGTGGTCGTACTTCTCCGACGGGTTCTTGAGGATCAGGTAGAAACCTTCGGGAGCGATCGCGATCTGCTGGACCGCTTCTTCGAGCGTGCACGGCTCGAACCGCTTGAGCTCGGGATCGAACACGACCGGGCGCTCCTGTGCGGTCGGGTTGATCACCGTCGGGCCCGTGTAGGTCTTCACGATGCCCTTGGTGACGTCTTGCATGTAGGCGTACTCGCTCGGAGCGAGCACGAGGTCGCGCTTGTTGGTTCGTTCGTCCATTCGGAGCCCTCCGCTGCAGGTTTCCTTCCAACGTGGATGTCCGCGTCACGTTGTTCGTTTCAATGTGTACTAAATACACGAAGTGTCAAGAGGGTGATCCAGATCGGAGCAGCGGGTGCTCCACGATGGCGCACCTTGACCATGTCGCTATCGAACGCGACGATTGAGACTTGGACGCGGACTCCCGCTTCGGACCGTATGTCGTCCACGAGTGCGTGGGCTCTGGAGGTATGGCCACCGTCCACCGCGCCACGCTCGCCGCGGGCGGGGGCATCGAACGCGAGGTCGCCCTCAAGCGGCTGCTCCCGCACATGGCCGACGACGAGCGGGTTCTGCGCGACTTCATCCGCGAGGCCAAGCTCGCGTCTCAGCTTCGCCACCCCAACATCATCCAGATCTACGAGCTCGGAAAGATCGAGGACACCTACTTCATCGCGATGGAGCTGGTCCGCGGCGTCTCCTTGATCACGTTGATGCGCAACGCGAGCAAGCGCGAGCGGCTGCTCCCGCTCGGCGCGGTGCTGTCGCTGATGCTCGAGCTCACCGACGCGCTCGATCACGCACACGCCGCCGCGCTCATCCATCGCGACCTCACACCGACGAACCTGTTGGTCAGCGACGACGGTCACCTCAAGATCATCGACTTCGGCGTCGCCAAGTCTGTCCGCGGCGACCTCGCGACGGATTCGGGCCGCGCCAAGGGCAAGCTCGGCTACATGGCGATCGAGGCGCTGCGCGCGCGGTCGATCGACGCGCGCGCCGATCTGTTCTCGGCGGGCGTGGTGATGTGGGAGCTGCTCACCAACCGGCGGCTGTTCAAGTTTCGCGGCTGGGACATGATCGAAACCATTTACAACACGGTGGTGCCGCCGCCCTCGCGATTCAATCCGGCGTGCCCGAGCGAGCTCGACGCGATCGTGTTGCGCGCGGTCGCCAAGCATCCCGACAATCGCTGGCAATCGGCGCTGTCGTTGCATCGCTCGATCGCTGCGATCGCACGCGACCTGTCCGCTTCGACGCTCGACGTCGTACGCGCGAAGCAATCGCTGCGACCGGAGACCAGCTCCGATCCGTACGCGGGCTACGAGCTCGAGCTCGAGGTCGACGTCGACGAGGACAGTGGCGACGCGCTCGACATCGGCACGCCGGTCGCCGGCTCGCCGTTCGTCAACTGGTCCGGACTGTGGAGCTCCGATCCGGAGACCGAGCCCAAGCTTCACATCGGCGCGACCGGATCGTCGAACTGGGCCGTCGAACCGCCGACCGAGGAGAAGGCGTACCCGACCGCGCTGTTGGTCGCCGCCGGTCGCGGTGGCTACGACGACACCACCAGCACGCCGATCGATCCCGGTACCGATCCGACGAAGACGCGACCACGAATCGACCTGGCGAGTCCCGAGCAGACGCCGGGGCCCGAAGTCGAGCCACCGACCGATCCGACGGCCCGGCGCCCCGAGCTACCGACCGAGCCGTTCGTCCGGACGCGACTCGGCGCGTTGCGACCGGGCGCACGACGCCGCGCACAACCGCCACCGATTCCGCCCCAAGCTCGTCGCGGATCGCAGCCCGGCGATGACACCGTCGAGGCCAAGCGCTACAGCGACGGCGACACCACCGAGACCAGTCCATTCGAGGACGACGAGTGATGCGCTGGTGCCGGACCTCACGTCGTCTGGCGATAGTTCCAGCCACCGCCGGGATGGCGGGAACTATCGAGCGACGCACGAAGCCGATTCGCGGTTTGGTGTGGCCCGTGAGCGGAGCGAAACTTGTTGCGATCGCCATCCTCGCCTCCACGAGCACGGCGTTCGCGGGCGGCTTCGGAATCCCCGAGGTCGGCGCGCGCCGCACGGGCATGGGGGCCGTGACCGGCCGCCCCGACGAGGCCAACGCCGTCTTTCACAACCCGGCCGGCCTGGTGCTCGGTCCGGGTGTGCGGGTCTACGCATCGTTCGGGCTCGCGATGCTCGATGCCAGCTTCCAGCTCCACGAGTGGGATCAGAGCAGCCGGTTCATCGACGCACCGGTCGATGCGGATGGCTACTACCCGACGGTGTCGCCGACGCGCGCGATGGGCGTGATCCCGATGCTCGCGGTCACCGCGGAGATCTTGCCGGGCAAGCTGTACGGCGCGTTCTCGGCCTACGTCCCCAACGGCACGGGCGCCAAGTTCGACCCGAACGCGATCACGAAGTACCACCTGATCGACGGCTACACGATCTCGCCGCTCGGGCAGCTCAGCGCCGCGTACCAGCTGAACAAGTACGTCGCGTTCGGTGCCGGGTTCGGTGTGATGAACCTGCGGCTCAAGGGCCAGAAGGACGTGTATCCGATCATCTCCGGGGCCGACGCGACCAGCGTGCTGGGCTCGGACGCGCGACTCGAGCTCGCCGGATCGACGTGGGCTCCGACCTGGAACGTCGGCGTGCTCGCGGCCCCGATCCCCGGCCTCACGCTGGGCGCCAGCGTCACCGGGCGCGTCGACGCCAAGATCGAAGGCCCGATCAAGTTGACCTACGGCCAGGACGCCGCCGATCCGGGAGGCTACGCCGAGGCGCGGCAAGAGACGTCGCAGATGTTGCCGTGGACGTTTGCGGCGGGCGCGAACTACGACGTCACGCCACACGTCGAGGTCGGGAGCGAGTTCCGCTACTGGCTGTATCGCCAGTACGACGAGGCCCACACCGACATCATGGGCTCGTTCTTGATCCGCGAGCTGACGACGCAGAAGGACTATCACGACTCGTGGCAGATCTCCGGTGGCGTGCGCGTTCACGACATCTCGAAGATGCCCGGCGTCGAACTGATGATGGGCGCGCATAGCGACCACACGCCGGCCCCGACCAAGTCGCTCACGCTCGACTCGCCGACGTTCTCCCATCTCGGCTTGCACAGCGGCGTGCGCTACACGGTGGGCCGAACGCGGCTCGCGCTGACGTACCTCCACTACTGGTACGACGTTCCGGTGATCACGGACTCGATCACCGACCCGCCGTCGGACGTCCGGGGCCAGGGCCAGAACAACATCGTGACGACCTCGGTCGAGGTCACCTTCCACTGAAAAAAAACTGCCCGGAGCTGAAATTCGCTGCCCGGTAGGGCAGGTTGTTTGGCCGCATGACTGCGATCGCCGCGCAACGATTATCAAAAGCTTACGGACACATACGCGCCCTCGCCGGGGTCAGCTTCGAGATCGAGAAGGGTGAGGTGATCGGCCTCTTGGGGCCCAACGGCGCCGGCAAGACCACCCTGATGAAGATCCTCACCGGGTATCTCGAGCCCGACGCGGGAGAGGTTCGGGTGCACGGCATCGACGTCGTCGCCGACCGCACCGGCGCCCAGCACAAGATCGGGTACCTGCCGGAGAGCGCGCCGCTGTACGGCGAGATGCTCGTGCAGGAGTACCTCGAGATGATGGCGGCGATGCGCGACGTGCCGTTCGGCGATCGCCGGGCGCGCGTCGTCGACGTGGTCAAGGCGACCGGGCTCGAGGATCGCGTGGTCCAGCCGATCTCGACGCTGTCGAAGGGCTATCGCCAGCGTGTCGGCATCGCGCAGGCGATCATCCACAAGCCCGAGATCCTGATCCTGGACGAGCCGACCACCGGTCTCGATCCCGCGCAGATCGTCGAGATTCGCGATCTCATCAAGCAGCTCTCCGAGCACTCCACGGTGCTGCTGTCGACCCACATCCTGTCGGAGGTCGAGGCCACCTGCGAACGCGTGCTCGTGATCATGAACGGCGAGCTTCGCGCCGATGCCAAGCTGGCCGAGCTCCGCGAGTCGAACTCCGCGATCGTGTCGATCGAGGTCGGCGCCGAGGGCGTCGAAGACAGGCTCGGCAAGATCGAAGGCATCACGAAGGTCGAGGAGCTCCCCGAGCCCACCGACTTCAAGCGCTGGCGCGTGACGTCGAGCTCGACCACCGAGCTGTGTCCCGTGCTGTTCGATGCGCTGCGCTCCACCAGCTGGAAGCTCGGCGAGCTGCGGCCCGAGCCGAAGACCCTCGAGCGCGTGTTCCGCGAGCTCGCCCAGCAGGAGGTGGTGCGATGACTGGAGGCGAGACACGGCCGCAGCGCGCGGTCACGAACGAGCTCGAACGTATGCCCGGCCGGGGCTCGCGCGGAGGTGAACGATGACCGGAGGCGAGACACGGCCGCAGCGCGCGGTCACGAACGAGCTCGAACGTATGCCCGGCCGGGGCTCGCGCGGAGGTGAACGATGATCTGGACGATCGCGAAGAAGGAGCTTCGTGGCTACTTCAACTCCGCCGTCGCGCTGATCTTCCTCGGCGCGTTCCTGGTCGGCGTTCTCTACACGTTCTTCTGGTACGAGAAGTTCTTCGCGCGCGGGCTCGCCGATCTGCGTCCGCTGTTCGAGTGGATGCCGAAGCTGCTCATCATCCTGGTGTCGGCCCTGGCGATGCGGCTGTGGTCCGAGGAGCGCAGCGCGGGCACCCTCGAGGTGCTGCTGACGTTACCGGTCCCGCGCTGGAAGCTCGTGGCCGGCAAGTTCGCCGCCGGCATGTTGCTGATCGCGATCGCGCTCGGCCTCACGCTCGGCATCCCGTTCACCGTCGCGCACATGGGCAACCTCGACACCGGTCCGGTGATCGGCGGTTACTTCGCGGCGCTGCTGCTGTCGGCCGCGTACCTCGTGATCGGCATGTGCATCTCGGCGGCGACCAGCATCCAGATCGTCGCGTTCGTCGGCACCGCGCTGGTGTGCGTGTTCACGTACGTGATCGGCGATCTCGGTGACATCGGCCGGCTGCTCGGAACCGGCGCGCGGTTCGAGAGCGTCGCGCGTGGCGTGCTCGACCTCCGCGACCTCGCGTACTACGCGGGGATCATCGTCGTCGGCTTCGGGATCAACGTCGTGTTGATCGGACGGGTGTCGTGGGGCAACAGCCCGCCGGCACGCAAGCGGCGGTTCGACCTCCTGCTCACGGTGGCGCTGCTCGCGGTCAACGCGATCGCGCTCGACGTCTGGCTCGCGCCGGTGCGGAGTGCCCGCATCGATCTCACGCAGGACGGCGCGTACAGCCTGTCGAGCACGACCCGCAAGCTGGTGTCCGGGCTCGACGAGAAGCTCCACATCCGCGCGTACATCAGCAAGGACACCCACCCGGATCTCGCGCCCCTGATCCCGCAATTGAAGGATCTGCTCGAAGAGTACGAGGCCGCGGGCAACGGCAAGGTCGATCTCCAGATCATCGACCCGACCGACGACGACGAGGCCAAGCGCGCGGCCAAGGAGCTCTACGACATCAGCCCGTCGCCGATGGAGTTCGCGACCACGAGCGGCCGCTCGGTAGTCAACGCGTACTTCTCGATCGCGATCCAGTACGGCGACCAGCACCAGGTGCTCAACCTGATGGACCTGATCCAGGTCCGACAGCCCGAGCTCCACAAGATCGAGATCACGCTGCGCAACGACGAGTACCAGCTCACCAAGGCGATCAAGAAGACGGTCGAGGCGTTCTCGAGCATGGGGTCGCTGTTCGCGTCGATCCCGGGCACGGCGAAGCTGACGGTCTACATCACGCCCGACACGCTCCCCGACAACCTCAAGGGAGCGAAGAAGAAGCTCGACAAGGTCACCGCCGAGATCGCCAAGGAGTCCGGCGGCAAGCTCACGGTCAGCACGGTCTCGCCGAAGGGCGAGTCGGAGATGATCGACCTGTATCAGAAGTATGGGCTGCGGCCGTACTCGGAGCTGCTCAGCGGCAAGAACTACTACTACGCGGTGATCGTCGAGCTCGGCGACAAGACCGTTCGCATCCAGCTCCCCGATACCACCGGTGAGGCCGGCCTCAAGTCGGCGATCGTCGATGGCATCAAGCGCGGCGCACCGGGCTTCACCAAGGTGGTCGGGATGTGGACGCCGCCGGCACCGTCGACGCCGGGGCCGCAGGGCATGCAGCGCCAGCCACCACCGCAGTCGTTCAAGTCGCTGCGACAGTCACTGGCCGGCAACTACGACGTCCGCGACGTCGATCTCGGAGGCCGGGTTCCCGACGACATCGACGTCCTGGTGTTGTGCGGTCCCGCCGACCTCGATGCCGGCTCGGTCAAGAACATCGATCAGTTCGTGATGCGCGGCGGTTCGCTGGTCGTTCTCGACGGGCGGTTCCGACTCGCGCCGGGGCGCGGCATCTCGATCGAGAAGGTGACCACGGGCCTCGAGAAGCTGTTCGAGTCGTGGGGCATCGCCGTCGACAACAAGCTCGTGCTCGATACCAAGAGCGAGACGTTCCCGATCCCGCAGATGCGCGACGTCGGTGGCGGGATGATGGTGCAGGAGTTCAAGCAGATCCCGTATCCGTTCTTCGTGAAGGTCAGCGGCGACCAGATGTCGTCGTCGCTGATCACCGGCGGCATCCCCGGCGCGGTGATGCACTTCGGATCGCCGGTCGAGGCCAAGGCGAAGGTCGGCGAAGACGAGCACGACGTCGACGTGTTGCTCTCGTCGTCCGACGAGTCGTGGCTGTCGTCGTCGCTCAGCGTCGAACCGGATCCCGAGAAGGGGTTCCCTCCGCCGGTCGATGCACAGCGCGGCAGTCACCCGCTCGCCGTGTCGATCGTCGGCTCGTTCCACAGCTCGCTGAAGAAGGGTGATTTCGAAGACCCCGATCCTCGAGCGCTCGCCCAAGGACACGCGGATCGTGGTGTTCGGTTCGTCGGTGTTCGCCACCGACGCGCTGATGAGCCACGCGCAGCAATTCGAGCAAGACCTCGCGCTCGCCAACATCGGCCTGATCCACAACGCGGTCGACTGGGCATTCGCCGATACCGACCTGCTGTCGATCCGCGGGCACGATGCCACGGCGCACGCGATCACCCTCGATCCCGACCAGCGCGACAACTGGAAGGTCATCAACGCGGTGATCGCCATCGTGCTGCTCGGTGCCGTGATCGGGTTCGCGTGGATGAGACGCCAGCGCGTACAACCCGTCGTCGACGGAAAGGGGGCCGCGTCGTGAGCCGCCTCAACAAGATCTTGATCGGGCTCCTCCTCGTGCAGGTCGCCCTCGCCCTGTACGTGACGGTGTTGCGCAGCGACGAGACCGTCTCGTTCCAGCAGGCGCCGATCCTCGCGGGCTTCGATGCCTCGTCGGTGACCCGCCTGCAGGTGTTCCAGGACGGACGCTCGAAACCCGAAGTCGACCTCGTCAAGAAGGGCACCTCGTGGGTGCTGGCCTCGCAGTACAACTACCCGGCGGACACCGCCAAGGTGACGAACGCGCTCGCTCCGCTCGGCACGATGACGGCGGGCGAGCCGATCGCCACCCAGGCGAGCCGCCACAAGCAGCTCAAGGTTGCCGATGACGACTTCGAGAAGAAGCTCGTGATCACCGCCAACGGCAAGGACACCACGATCTACATCGGCTCGGCGGCCGGCCTGCATCGCACCGCGGTGCGTCTCGCCGACTCCACCGATGTCCTCGCGGCCTCCGGGATCACGGCGAGCTCCGTGTCGTCGGCGCCGAGCGAATGGGTGGCGCACGAGTACAGCTCGGTTCCGCGCGACGACGTCAACCGGATCCAGATCGCCCGCGGCCCGACGATGATCGATCTCGATCGCACGCCGGAAGCGGCACCTCCGAGTGACGTGGGAAGTGGAGTGGCAGTGGCAGTGCGGCCGGTAGCGCCACGGGAAGTGGTAGCGCGGCGGGGAGCGGCAGTGCCGCGGGGAGTGGCAGCGGATCCGCCGAACCGCCGCGGACGTGGAAGGTGATGATCGACGGCAAGCCGCTCGAATTCGCGAAGGGCGAGTCGCTCGACTCGTTCCCGATCGAGACCATCCTGTCGAACGTCTCGTCGATCGATGCGACGCCCGCCGACCCGAATCGCAAGGTCACGCCGGACGCCACGATCACGGTGACCGACAAGAAGGGCAAGCAGTTCGTGTTCGACGTCGCGCTCGACAAGGACAAGGACGCGTACTGGGTCAAGCGCCACGACCTCGACCGCGCGACCGAGGTCGACAAGGCCAAGCTCGAGGAGACGGTCGAGGTCGATCGCGACAAGCTGATCAAGAAGCCGTCGTCGACCGATGCTCCCTCCACGCCGGCACCCGGCGCCCCGGGCGCGCCGGGTGGGGCGACGATGATGCCGCCGCCGGTGCCGCCGCCGGCACATCCCTAGACTTCTCCAGGACAATCGGAGGACTGCCGCGCCGGATGTAGGCCAGCCCACGTCGCTTGCAGCGGGGCGCCGAATTCGGTTGGCCGATGTTGTCGCTTCCCGCGACATGGCCGATCGAGCTACGTCCAGTATCCGCATGAAGAAGACCCTGCTCGGTATCTCCACCGCTCTCCTCCTCACCCTCGGCGCCTGCAGCAAAGGTGGCGTCGGCAAGCTCGAGAAGCTCAAGGACGAGGCCTGCGCCTGCAAGGACAAGGCGTGTGCCGACGACGTCAACAAGAAGCTCGACGAAGCTGTCATGGACCTCGCCAAGGACTACGGCGACAAGGAGCCCGACGAGGAGACCGGCAAGAAGATCATGGGGATCATGGAAGAAGCCGGGAAGTGCATCGCCAAGCTCCAGTAAGCCGCTGATAGCAACGCGGGCCTCGGCTCGCGGATTGGCGTGCTGATAGTCTGCCGGGCTATGGCAGAGCTACCGGCACGGGCGCGCGTCGTCATCGTCGGCGGCGGCATCATCGGATGTTCCGTCGCGTACCACCTCGCTCACATGGGGTGGAAAGACGTCGTGCTGCTCGAGCGCGACAAGCTGACATCGGGGACCACCTGGCATGCCGCCGGGCTGATGGTCACGTTCGGTTCCACGTCGGAAACCTCGACATGGATGCGCAAGTACAGCTGTGATCTGTACGAGCGCCTCGAGGAGGAGACCGGGCAGTCGACCGGGTTCCGGCGCACCGGCTTCATCGAGGTCGCGTCGGATCCCGATCGGCTGGAGGAGTATCGCCGCGTGTCGGCGTTCAACCGGCTGATGGGGATCGACGTGCACGAGATCCCACCCGAGGAGGTCAAGCGCCGGTTCCCGCTCGCCAACGTCGACGACGTGCTCGCGGGGTTCTACGTCGCCGAGGACGGTCGCGCCGATCCGGTCGGCGTGACGATGGCGCTCGCCAAGGGGGCGCGCGCGGCGGGTGCGACCCTGATCGAGGACACCGCGGTCACCGGGTTCGACATCGTGCGCGACGGTCGGTTGCGTCGGGTCACCGGCGTCAAGACCGCGCGCGGCGACATCGAGTGCGAGTACGTCGTCAACTGCGCCGGCATGTGGGCGCGTCAGCTCGGCGAGATGGTCGGCGTGTCGATCCCGAACCAGGCCGCCGAGCACTACTACCTGATCACCGAGCGCATTCCGGAACTGTCGAAGGACTGGCCGGTGCTCGAGGATCCGGGCTCGTACGTCTACTTCCGCGAAGAAGTGGGCGGCCTGATGATCGGGCTGTTCGAGCCGATCTGCGCGCCGTGGAACGTCGGCCGGATCCCCGACGACTTCTCGTTCGGCGAGATCCAGCCCGACTGGGATCGGATGGGGCCGTACGTCGAGAAGGCGATGCAGCGCGTGCCGATCGCGATGTCGACCGGCGTCAAGAAGTTCTTCTGCGGACCCGAGAGCTTCACGCCCGATCTACGGCCGATCGTCGGCGAGGCGCCCGAGCTACGGAACTTCTTCGTGTGCGCCGGGCTCAACTCGGTCGGCATCCTGACCGGCGGCGGCATGGGCAAGATCGTCGCGCACTGGATCGTCCACGGGCGTCCGGACATCGATGTCACGTGGATGAACATCGACCGTCTGCACCCGTACCAGTCCAACCCGGAGTACCGGAAGACGCGCACCGTCGAGTCGCTCGGCATGGTCTACAAGTGCCACTATCCGACACACACGCCGCAGACCGCGCGGGGCGCCAAGCTGTCGCCGCTCCACGATCGGCTGGTCGCGCGGCGGGCCGGGTTTCGCGACGTCAGCGGCTGGGAAGGTGCCGACTGGTACGCGCCGGAGGGCGTCGAGCCGACCCACGAGCTGACGTGGAAGCGGCCGCACTGGTTTGGCTACTGGGCCGCCGAGCATCGCGCCGCGCGCGAGGGCGTGATCCTGATGGACATGTCGTTCATGTCGAAGTTTCGCGTCGAGGGACGTGACGCCGGAGCGTTGTTGAACTGGATCAGCGCGAACCACGTCGACGGCGAACGCCAACACGATCACGTACACGCAGTGGCTCGACGAGGCCGGCAAGCTGCAAGCCGACCTCACCGTCACCAAGCTCGACGACCAGCGCTACTGGGTGGTGGCTTCGGATACCGTGCATCGCCATGTCGAGAACTGGATGCTCCGCCACGCGCGCGACGAGCAGCAGGTGCACGTCAGCGATGTCACCGGTGGCTACGGGCAGATCAACATCCAGGGACCGCGATCGCGCGAATTGCTGTCGCTGGTGACGTCGGCCGACATGTCGAACGAGGCGTTTCCGTTCCGGCACGCTCGCGAGATCGACATCGGCTTCGCGCGCGTGCTGTGCATCCGCATCACCTATCTCGGCGAGCTCGGCTACGAGCTGTACATCCCGGCCGAGCAGACCGCGCACGTCTACGATCGGATCGTCGCCGCCGGCGAGCAGGTCGGGCTGGTCCACGCCGGTCTCAAGGCGCTCGCCAGCCTGCGGCTCGAGAAGGGCTATCGCGACTACGGTCACGACATCGACAACACCGACACCGTGCTCGAGGCCGGCCTCGGATTCGCGGTCGATCTGAACAAGCCGAGCTTCCAGGGCAAGGAGGCCGTCGCCGCGCTGAAGGCGGCCGGGACGCCGACCCGGCGACTCGTGCAGATCCTGATCACGGATCCCGAGCCGCTGATGTTCCACGCCGAGGTCGTACGACGCGACGACGTGGCGCTCGGCTACATCCGCGCGGCGTCCTACGGCCACACGCTCGGTGGTGCGATCGGGCTCGCGATGATCGAGCGGCCCGACAAGGCACCGATCGACGCGGCGTTCGTCAACGGTGGCACGTGGGACGTCGAGATCGCGGGCACGCGCTATCCGGCGAAGGCGTCGCTGCGGCCGCTCTACGATCCGAAGAACGAGAAGATCAAGGGCTGAGACTTCGCGAGCGGGCACCCAGCGGTGAGGTCGCTCGCGGAAGCGAAGTCGGGTCAATCGACCAGCGTCGCCATCACGACCGGCACGATCGGTCGCGCACGCGCGAGATCGACGAACCGGCTCCCCGCCGCGGTGCGCGCGTCGTCGATCGCGTCGACGATCGCCGGCGAGGTCGCCTCGTAGAGCAACTCGGCGTGCACGGTGGCGCCGTCGGGTAGACCGCCCGGCGGCTCGAAGCGGACGTCGTCGGATCCCGCCACGAAGCTGGCGTCGCCGTCGGTGCCGAGGCTGAGCGTGCGCACGAGATCGCTGCCGGTCGGCGCGAAGCCGTCGGGCAGGATGCGGTCGTCCTTGGAGTAGCGGCGGGCATCGAGCGCGCGATGGGTGACCACGCCGTCGCTGTCGACCAGCTTGGCTTCCCACACCTGGGCCTCGCCATCACCGGAGATCACGTCGCGGTGCGGTTGCGGATCGGCGATCGGCGCGCCGGAGGCGTCGACGATCGCACCTCGTTCGTCGACCTTGCCGGATTCGAACACGGTCGCCCCGCCATCTTCGATCGTGACGTGGAGCCAGATCCGGCGCGACGGATAGCCGGTGGGCAGCTTGTGTCCGGTCCGGTTGGTGACCCGGATCGTGATGCCGGTGGTATCGCGCGACGCCACCGAGAGCCGAGCGGCCTCGCCGAGGTGGACGTCGTCGCGAGCGGCGCTCGCGAGCAGCTCGTCGGCGGAGATCCCGGCGCCGGACCACGCGGTGGCATCGGAGAGCAAGCGCAGCAGGTACGAGTTGCCGCCGACAAACGTGTGGCGGCCGAACGGCGTGCGCGGCGGTAGCCCCGACGGCGTGCCGGCGACGCCGAGCACGGTGATCGAGTTGCCGTCCTCGTCGGTGGTCGGCACGTGGCAGCTCTGGCATGGCTTGCCGTCGGTCGCGAAGCGCGACGAGCGCCACTCGAGGAACGTCGCCTGTTCCACGACCTCGCCGCTCGGACCGGGAACGATCACGGTGTGGCAGGTGCTGCACAGCTTCGACTCGGCGACGTGGGGGCCGGATGTCGGCGTGAAGTTGACGATCAGCTGCATCGGCGACGTGTTCGGATCGGTGTAGCGACCGAAGATGTTGCGGCCGTAGCCGACGGTGAAGCCGCCGCTGAACCCGCGCTCTTCGCCGAGACCGGTATCGGCGATCTGGTGGCACAGCGTGCACGTGATGCCTTCACGTCCGATCGCCGGGGCGTCGCCGGTGCCGGCCACGAGATCGTCGAACGACAGGTGCTCGCTGCGATCGGCGAGCTCCTCGGACCCCGCCGGTGCGTGGCACCGCGTGCACAATGCGTCGATCTCGTCGGCGCGATCGGGTGCGCGGGTGCGTTCCTCCTCGAACACGGCGAGGTAGTACGGATCGCGCGCGGCCAATGCCATCAGCGACGAGCGCCAGAGCAACACCGGCGACACGTTGCGGTTGGCAGCGTCGTGGAGCGGTGTCGCGTCGTCCGGGACCAGGTGGCACTGCGCGCAGGCGTTGGCGTCGCGAAACCGGTCGGTGTCGACCGACACCGGTGCAGGAAGGGGCGCGAGCGGCTCGGGTCTGGGCGCGGGATCGGAGGCGCACGCTGTCAGCCATGCCGCACACGCGAGCTTCGACCAAACCATCCGTCGTCTCATTCGCGAACTTCATCGTACGAAACGCGCCCGGCGATCCCGCATGCATTGTTTGCGCGAATTCTCGCGCTCCGTCGGACGGTGCGTCGTACCGTCGCACCGTGGCGAAACCTCCCGATGGCCAGTCGAGCTGGCGACACACCTCCGACACGCTCGTGCTCGCGAACGCCGACGGAACGACGTGGGGTTCGGCGAGCGTGCCGCTGTCGCGCGACAGCCTCGTGTTGATGTTTCCGTTGCTCGGCGATCCGTGGAGCTCGTTCTACGCGTTCGAGGTCGTCGTCCGAGGACCGGACCATGTGGAGTGGACCTATCACGCCGTCGGAAACGCCGAGCGCAAGGCACTCCGGTGGACGACCGCGACTCCGGTGAACGAGCTGGTGCCGTTTCCCGAGATCCGTGCGCGCGAGAAGTTTCGCGAGCCAGCCGATGCTCCCGTGATCGCGCACGTCGTCGCCGGCGCGGGCGTGGTCGAGGTCCACGATGCGAACGATCGGTGTCGCGCGATCATCCGGCTCGCCTCGGTGCCGGGCGTGTTACCGGAGACGCCGGTCTCGGGCGAGCTCGTCGCGGAAACAACGCCGCTGGTACGGTGGGCGTTCCCGATCGTGCCCGGCGCGACAAGCGTGCGTACGGTCGCGACTTCTCGGCCGTAGCGACATGTCGGTGTCGCCGCGCGTCGAGCGCGAGGTGGGACAAGCCCGCGCGCAGTCGTCGACCTTCGCGTAAGATCGCTCTCGGTGCGTGCGATCGGTCTGTTCCTCGCGTCGACGGCTGCGGGCTGCTTCTCCCCATCGGCGCCAATGGGTGCGCCGTGCGATCCGGCGGCGCCGGTGTGCCCGAGTGGTCAGCAGTGCGTCGCATCTGGGGGTGGAGGCATCTGCACGACGACCGACCCGGTCGGAACCGACGCACCGCAGCCCCCCGCTGACGGCGATGGCAACACGGCGCGTTGCTACGGCACCGGCATGCTGCACGATCTCTGCTTCCCCGCACCACTCACGGGCGATCTATCGCTCGCCGGCGACAACGTGATCGATACCGACAACGTCGGCACGGGCGGATGTACCGAGATCCTTCCGCAGGACGCCGGCCCGTCGCTATGTGTTCTCGAAGCCGGGACGATCAGCATCAGTGGAGTCGTGTCCGTCCACGGTCCCAATCCACTCGTGCTGATCGCCGATCAGTCGATCGACATTCCCGGAACGATCGACGCCTCGAGTCACCTCGGTGGCTCGACCGGTCCCGGTGCGCGCTCGACCTGTACCGGAAACGGCGGCAAGAGCGCAGCGGCGGTCCCTGCGGGTGGCGGTGGTGGTGCGGGCGGGAGCTTCGGCAGTGCGGGCGGTGATGGCGAGGCGGGCGCCGGCGGGACGCTCGGAGGCAAGGCCCTGGTCCCGACGCCAGTCACGGTCGTGACCGGCGGTTGTCGTGGTGGCACCGGCGGCGATGGAGTCGGTGGTGGTGGTGAGGGCGCGGGTGGTCAGGGTGGTGGTGCGGTGTATCTGATCGCCGGCGGTTCGATCTCGATCCCCGGAACCGTCGCCGCATCGGGTGCCGGCGGGAGGTTCGGAGGTCCCGGTGTCGACAGTGGTGCCGGTGCCGGCGGTGGTGGCTCGGGTGGCTTCATCGGGTTCGACGCCCCGTCGATCGACATCACCGGCTTCGTACACGCGAATGGTGGTGGTGGCGGCGGTGGCAACGGCGACAATCCCGACGGTGCCGGCAAGTCCGGCAAGGATCCGACGGTGGTGTTGGTTGCTGCCGCGGGAGGCGATGGCGGCGTCGGCGGTGGCGGTCACGGTGGCAGTGGCTTCGCCGAGGGCTCCCCGTCGCACGACGGCGACCCCGCCAGCGCCGAGTTGTGCGGTGGCGGTGGTGGTGGTGGTGGCGGCGGGATCGTGCGCGTGTTCGGTGCGTCGATCGCCGGCGCCGGCCAGATCTCACCCGCGCCGCAGTGAGCTACTGACGCCGGGAGCCGGCGGGTCCGGATCCGGGGTCGGCGTGGCCGCCACGTCCTCGACCGTGATTGGACCCGCCCGACGCCTGACTCCTTGGGTCAGCTCCATCGTTACAATTGATGACGATGTAGTTCGAACCGGACCCGCGGTTCGAGCGTCTGCGTAGTTGGTACCCTGTGCATGGGGGGCGCCGACCAACATGAGAAAAGCGTTATGGATCCCGCTCGCGGCGGGCGTGTTCATCATCGGCATCGCGGTGCCGAACGAGGTGTGCCGCGAGGCCCTGCATCGGTGGGGCATCGCGGTGCGGGAATGCCCGGACGGCGTACCGCGGCAGACGGCGATGCTCGACGGCAACGGGCTGCGGCGCGGCGCCAAGGGGCGGTTGCGGTTCCGGGCGGTCGCGCACTACACGACCGAGGACGCCGACGCCGCGAAGACCACACCGATCCCGAACGCGAACGTCACGGTGACGCTGGTCGACGCCAAGCAGAAGGCGACGCCACTCGACATCGACTGGCGGCGGATCGGCGACGAGCAGGCGGCGGAGCTCACGCTTCCCGAGGTTCCGGATGGCGACTACACGCTGCACGCGGAGTACGAGACCAAGCTCGGTAAGGGTGTGGTGGACGCGAAGCTGCCGCTGTACACGCCGGCACGCATCCACGTGATCACGGATCGCCCGTTGTACGAGCCGGGCAATACGGTGAAGTTCCGCGCGGTGGTGCTGCGCGCACGCGACCTGGCGCCGATCGACGGACGGCCGGGACTGTGGCGCGTGACCGACCCGTCGGGCGAAGTCCTGCTCGAGGAGAAAGCGCCGGCCGGTGACTGGGGCGTGGTGGCGGGATCGTTTCCGCTCGACAAGGGCGCGGACACCGGGACCTGGAAGGTCGCGTGGGTGTCGAACGAGGCGGTCGACGAGGTGCCGTTCACGGTCGAGCCGTTCACGCTGCCGCGGTTCCGCGTCGATACGTCGACGGACCGGCCGTTCTATCAGATCGGGGACACGCCGAAGATCCGCGGTGCCGTGGTGTACAGCTCGGGCGCTCCGGTCGCGGGCGCGAAGCTCGACGTCCAGTGGCAGGTGAACGGATCGTGGCCGCCGCCGGCGGACTGGCAGGCGAAGCTGTTGCCGAAGCACGCGGAGAGCCAGCCCAACGGACAGTTCGAGCTCGCGCTTCCCCAGGTGCCGGAGGATCTGCAGGGCAAGGCGACGCTGGTCGCGCGGATCTCGGCGGTCGACCCCGCGGGCGATCGCGTCGAGGGAAGCGCGTCGGTGATGCTCAGCCAGGACGCGATCGAGGCGTCCGCAGTGACCGAGCTCGGTAACGGGCTGGTCGAGAGCTTCAACAACCGGCTCTACGTGCGCGTGGTGACGCCCGATGGCCGCGTGGTGTCGAACGCGAAGGTGCACGTGAAGCGGACGTGGCAGCCGAACGATCCGGGCATCGAGGCGGACCTCGACGAGGACGGCGTGGCGAGCCTGCAGATCGATCCGGGCGCACCGGTCAACATCGTGATCCCGGCGGCGCCATACCGCCCACCGCCGCGGCCACCGCTGGTCAATCGCGGCGAGCCGCAGGAGCTGATCGCCGGTGAGGGCGCATCGCTCGCGGATCAGGTCGAGATGGACCGCTGGCTGCCCGCGCTCGAGCCGTGCGCGAAGTGGTACGACGGCGACGGCAGCGTCGAGGTCGGTTTGCGCGTATCGGCGGCGGGCGCGGTGATCGCGGCGGCGAGCGGCGAGTCGGCACTCGCGGGCTGCATCGCGGGCGTGCTGCGCACCAAGCGGTTGCCGGCGGGAGGCGAGCGCCTGTACCGCATTCCGTTCACGATCAACGATCCGGATCTACCGACGCTGTCGGCAAACATCGAGGGCGTGCTCGACGTTCCCGAGGGGCTCCAGTCCGCGATCGCCGAGAAGGCACACGACGCGCGCGACTGTCTGCCCGCGCTCGAGGGAGAGCTGCCGAGCTTCTTGACCTGGCGGGTGCGCGCGAAGTCGAAGTCGATCGAGCTCGGTGCGTGGTCGCGCGATCCCAACGGCGATGCCACGACCGCGGCGGCGATGGGCTGCGTGCAGTCGCGGATCCGCGGCAACGTCGCGCTCGAAGACGAAGCCGAGACCGACGCGGTCGGCGTGATCCACTTCAGCCTCGAGGCCCCCTCGGCGGTCAAGGCCGCGATGCCGCAGCCGACGACGATGCTCGGCTACGAGCTCGACGTGTCGACGCAGGTCGACGGCAAGCCGGCGTCGACGAAGCTGCGCATCGCCCCTGGCCAGGTGCCCGACCTGCGGATGCGGGTGACCCCGGTGATCGCGAATCCCGGCGACATGGTGACGGCGCGCCTGATCCGCGGTCCCGAGTTCCGCGGCGAGCTACCGAAGCAGCTCGAGATCCACTGCCTGAAGTGGAAGCAGGACAAGCTCGAGCTCGACAAGGACAAGCACGAGACCCACGTCAAGCTCGACCCCTCCGTCGAGGGCTGGTGCGAGGTCACGGGCGGTGGACTTCGCTCGCTGGTGTACGTGCGGCCGAAGGCGGAGCTCGCGGTGACGATCGCGCCGAAGCAGCCGACCTACAAGCCGGGCGATCGCGCAGAGCTCGTGATCAAGACATCGATCGGTGGCAAGGGCGGCAAGGCAGCGGTGGGCCTCATCGGCGTCGATCAGAGCCTCGGCCAGCTGGTGCCGCTGCCCGGCCCCGACAGCATGGGCCGGCTACGACCGAAAGTGACGACGTCGTCACCGGCGTTCGGCGTGCTCGACGGACAGGCGCTCGCGCTCGGTCGAATCCGCGGTCGCAACGCCGCGGCGGCGACGGTGCTGCGCGTGACCCAGATCCCCGAGCCGCCCGCGCTCGACGCGGTGGTCGACGCTCACGGTAGAACGCAGTTCGATCCGGTCGAGGAGCTCACCGATCACTTCTACATCGTGCTCGCCGAGCTTCACGCGCAGGCACGCACGTGGGAGGCGTCGGCACCGCCCACCGAGAAGATGCAGCCGGCGACGATGGCGCGGCTGTGGAAGCAGGCACTCGCGGCATGCGAGGCGCGCGGCGAACCGACGGCGGACGCGTACGGCCGACCCCTGCGACTGCACCGACTACCGCGCGATCTGCTCGCGCTCACCGATCCGCGTGCCGTGATCGTCGTCGGCACGCGACTTCCCGAGGATGTCCAGAACTGGGCCCGCTGGGTCGAGGAGAACAGGCCATGAGAGGTTCGATGCGGACAACCCTCGCCGTCGCGGCGCTCGCGCTGTCGTGCAACGCGAAGGATGCAACCTCCACCTCCGACAAGGCTCCCGAGGAGCCGATGGCCGACAGGCCGGCCGCGGTCGCCGAGGCGCAGAAGGAGCTCGACGGCGACGACATGGCGGGCGGTGCCGGGACCGCCATGGCGATGGACGAAGGGAAGATGGGCAAGAACGAACGCACGAGGGGACACATGGACGCGAAGTCCATGCCCCCCAAGAAGCCCGCGTCCAAGACGATCAACGGGGCGGCGGGCCCGGCCGACGACGCGGCGGAGACCCCGACGCGCTCGTGGTTTCCCGAGAGCTTCCTGTTCGAGCCGCTGGTCGTCACCGACGACGCGGGTGCCGCGACCGTACCGGTGCACGTACCCGATCGCCTGACGACGTGGCGCGTGCTCGCACTCGCGCACTCGCGTACCGGTGCGCAGGCCGGCGCGACGACCAGCTTCCTCGGCACGCTACCGAGCTACGTCGATCCCGTGGTGCCGCCGTTCCTGATCGCCGGCGACAAGATCCGGTTGCCGGTGCAGATGGTCAACACCACCGACAAGCCGATCACGGCGAACCTGAGCTACCAGATCGAAGGTGCCCAGCTCGCCGGTGGTGGTGGACCGAAGTCGATCCCGGCGCGGGGCAACCTCGTCGACTACGCGACGCTGACTGCGAACCGCGCCGGCACGATCGCGTTGCGGGTCGCGCTCGGTGGCACCGATGCCGTCGCACACACGATCGACGTGATCCCGTCGGGCAAGCCGGTGACCGTGACACGCTCGGGCACGCTGGCCGCGCCGCGCAAGGCCACGATCGAAGGTCCGGCGGGCTCCGACCCGAGCACCGATCGCGTGCGGCTCCTGGTGTACCCGGGCGCGCTCGCGGTGCTGCGCTCCGAGCTCGGCGTGTCGGTCGCCCGCGCGGGCGTCGCCGAGGATAGCTACGCGCTACTTCTCGCCGGCGTGGCGCCCAAGCTCCTGCTCCAGCTCGGCGACAAGCCCGATCCCGATGTCCTGCGCGAGCTGTCGCTGGTCACCGCGCAGCGCGCGATCCATCACGGTCGCACGCTCGACGTCACGCGCGCGACCATGCTCGCCGAGGCCGCACTCTCGCATCCGGGTAACCCGGTGCTGTCGCGACTCGGCGAGCGCGCGGAGGCCTACCTCGCGCAGCACCAGCGACCCGACGGCACGTTCTCCGGTGCGACCGGGTGGACGTTGCAGCGCGTGCTGGTGACCACCGCCGACGCCACGCGTGCGGCGACGGCCAGCATCGATCCGAGCTCCGAGGCGCGCGCTCGTCAGCGCGCGATGGGCGTGCGGGCCAAGGCGCAGGGTGCATTCGCTCGCACTTCCGAGCAGGTCACCGACGGCTACACCGCCGCGGCGATCCTCGCGAGCGGCGCGATCGATCCGAAGTCGACGCTCGCCACGACCCTGCGGAAGCGGGTCCTCGACGCGATCGAGGCCACGACCGACGGCGCGAAGTTCCTCGAGGTCGCCGAGAACGTGGTGCGCGCCGATGGCAGGCGGCCGTCGCGCGTCGAGGCCACCGCGCTCGCGGTGCTCGCGCTCGAGGGTGTGAAGAACGCGCCGCTCGCCGATCTCGGGACCACGCTGCTGTCGGGCTACACGCCGGTCTACGGCTGGGGTGACGGCATCACGAACCTGTCGTGCATGCGCGCGATCCTGAAGCTGTTCAAGTCGCCGTTGCCGTCGTCGGTGAAGATCACCCTCGCGATGGACGGCACGCCGGTCGCGACCGGGCAGTTCGACAGCACGCAGCTCAAGGACGTGCTCGTGCTCGACGGTGCCGCCTCCGGTCTGTCGGGCTCGCACGAGTGGACGATCGCCGCCGATCCTGCCGTCCCCGGCCTCGGCTACGCGCTCACGCTCCAGGCGTGGGTGCCCTGGGAGAAGCAGACCACGCAGAAGGGTCTCGAGCTGTCGCTCCCCGACACGCTGACCGGCAAGGTCGGCCGTCCGATCGACGTGCCGCTCGTCGCCATCGCGCCGTCGGGTCGCCCGGTCCACATCCAGCACGCACTGCCCGCGGGCGTGCAACCCGACCGCCCGAGCCTCGAGGCGCTCGTCGACTCGGGTCAGCTGTCGCGGTTCCAGATCGCCGACGGCAAGGTCGACCTCTACGTCAACCCGCTGCAGCCCGGTCAGACCTTCAACGCCAAGTACAAGGTGATCCCGACGCTCGCCGGGTCGCTGCACGGTGGTGCCTCGCTGATCGAGACCGGCACGACGAAGTTCCACGTCCCGCCATCGGCGTGGACGATCGAATGATCATCGGCACTAACGAGCAGGCGTAGGCAACAGTCCTGCCGGGCGTCTGAAACGGCGCAACCGATGACGGTTACGGTCGACAGGTCCGTCATGTCCGACTTCGACACGGCACCCAAGGCCAAGAAGAGTTGGTTCCTCGAGACGAAGTGAGCCAGGTGGTTTTCGGCTGCCGGGCTCGTGCTCGACGGCGTCGCCTCCGGTCCTGGACGATCGAATGATCATCGGCACTCACGAGCTGGTGTATTTCGGCGTGGGGCCGGATGAGGGTGAGCGTGCGTATCGCTCGCGATCCTGTTCGTACGGCTCGCGCTCGGTCAATGAGACGCTTGATCGAGAGCCGACGCCGCCGTTGCGAGGTTGACGAACACGAGGACGAGCATCGCGCGTCGGCGCAACTCCGGTGTCGTCGCGCCGACGATCGTCACGTCGGGCTGGCCGTCGGCGTGTGGCAAGCGACCGCTCGGATCGACGGCGCGCCGCTGCCCGGACTGGATGAGCACGCCATCGTGATCGATCGTGATCTGGCCGAGTCCCCACATGTCGACGTTACCGTTGGCGGCCCGCGACAACAGCTCGCGGGAGCCCTGTACGATCTTGTCTCCCGTGACGGTGAACCGTTCGACGCGCCGTGAACAGTCTCCTCCGCACGCACGCATGGACGCGTGCTCCGGATGCACGACCTCGAAAGAGCCATCGATGTGAACGAGGATCGTGTCGTCGGGCTTCGGGCCGAAGATCAGCTTCAGTTCGCCCTCTGCGAGCGGCTGTAGCGGCTGACCGTTGACCGTCGCCGCTGCGGACGTGCCGCCGCCCGAACACGTCGGGAGCACCGCGACGATCACGCAGGCGATCGACGCTTGGACGACAAACTGGGTGGTTCTCATCGCCTCGCGCACCAAGACATAGCTCCCGTTCGTGCTTTTGCATCAGGCGAGGATCCGCGAGCGTCTCGTCGAGCCTCGCGCAGCGACCACGCGGCGCCAGGCGTTGCTCGTCGAGTGACTTCGCGAGTCGTTCGAGCCGCGCCTTCGCCTCGTCGTGCCGGCAAGCAGCTCGACGGATGCTGGAGGCGAAGTAGCGAGCGAGCAGTTGGGTTCACTTGCTGGACGCGACCGGCGTACACTGGAGGGGTGCGTGCCGCCGCGGTCCTCGTGCTCGCCCTCGGTTGCGGCGGTGGTGACGCGCCATCGGCAGACGCCGCGTGTCAGCCGGCGATCCTGTACCTCAACGCCGGCGGCGGTGCGTACGATGCCGGGACGTTCGACGACGCGATCCAGAACCTCAGCCTGCTCGTCGACGGGCCGATGCAGTTGCCGCCGTACAGCCGGCCCGATTTTGCCGAGACGGCGGCGTGCATCCGCGGTGGGCTGGCGCCGTTCCCGATCCAGATCGTCGAGACGGATCCCGGCGCGGTGCCGCACGTCGAGATCGTGTTCACGACGACGTACTGGGCGGGATCTGCGGGCACGACGATGGTGGTGCCGGCGAGCTGCCGTCCCGGTCACCAGCTCGAGTTCGTGTTCGGCGACGCGCTCCCCACCGCGGTGCGCGCCTGCCAGATGGCGCTGATCGGCTACGCGGAGATGGCGGCCAACCTGTCGATCGGTGCCAACTGCAACGACTTCCTCGACCTGTCGCAGGACTGCGCACCCACGCGGTCGTTCGTCGACGAGGAAGTGCCGTGCGTCGACCAGGCAGGGCAGCCCGCGGACTGCCGGTGCGGCGGCACCACGCAGAACACGTTCGCCGCGATGACCGCGGCGTTTCCGGCGTGCGACTAGCGCCACGACCGCACGGTCACGGTGCGTTGACGGCGCGACCGGTGTCACGCGCGACCTTCCACGCGTCGCCTTCGCGCTTCCACAGCGTGACGTAGGTCGTGCCGAACGGCTTGGCAGTGGCGGACTTCGGCGTGTAGGTGGCCTTGCCGATCGTGTAGCCGACGCCGGCGTGCTGGCCGCTGACGTTCGGCGCCCACGCGAGCGTACCGGCAGCGAGGAACGCGGACATCTCCTCCTCGATCGCCTTGGCGCCGGCGATCTTGCCGGCCTCGGAGATCATCGCCCCGTCGGTCGCGAACGCACCGACCCAACCGGCGACGCCATGCTCGCGCGTTGCCTGCGAGAACGCGCGATCGGCGGCGGCGATCGCGGGCGCGGACGACGGAGAGGCGGGCGACAGCACCACGGTTCGTGCGCCCCGCGTCATCGAGAGGCCGTCGCCGACGAGCGAGTACCGCGTATCGTCGAGCTCGAGCACCCGATCGTGGAGCGCGCAGGGACGGTCGTCGACCACCTCGGCGCCGGGAAGCACGAAGCAGCGGAGCGTACCGTCGGCGGGTTTGCGCCCCTCGCCATCGTCCAGCACGACGAGATCGACGTGGCCGTCGCTTCCGATCTCGACACCGTAGATCGCGCCCTCGACGGCCGCGAACGTGACCTCGGCGCCGTTCCCGGACCACGTGCCCAGTAACCAGGCAAGTGGTTGCAGCGTCGGCGAGCGCGCGAGCTCGTCGGAGGCGGGCGCCCGGACTCGCGGGGACGGCGCGACCGATGTGGGAGTCTCCGAACGCGGTGGCGCGGTCGCGGCTGACGAACACGCGGCGAGCAGCACGAGCCAACACGAACGGGACAACGCAACGAAGATCCGAGACAGGGTGCAGGGTGTCAACCCCGCCGTCTTCAGGATCCGGTAGAGGACTCGGAACGTGGCGAGTCGCTCGAACACGAGCCGTTCGCCGGTGTGCGGGTCATCGAACGCGATCGCCTCGTGTGACAGTATGCGCGGCTCGTCGTGCGGCGCGCGGGCATACAGCCGATCACCGACGATCGGCGCATCGCGATCTCGTCAACGCGGGCAAGCCGATCGAGTCGTACGCACCGCAGGAAACGGGAAGCGTGCTGCTGGCTTTGCGGATCCCGGTCGGCATCGGTGGGGCGGGCGCTCCAGGGACGAGAACGATGTTCTCGAGGAGAGAGGAAGATCAAGACCTGGGTTAGTCCCTCACACGTCGGAACCCACGCGGGCGCGATCGTGGGCTCTTGGCTTCGCGGTGGAGAGAACGCGGAGCGTGGTCCTGGCTTCTTGGCCGCGCCGGTTGGCATCGGTCGCGTCGATCCTTGCCTCGGAGCGGTGACTGCGGGCGCGCGGCCCACGAGCGCCAGTCGCCTGATGCGAACGCGCGCTCTCCGGGAGCGACGAACTTCTCGGGACGCCGGTCTACCTGTGAGGGACTCGCTGGAGCGCCGCTCGCAACAGAGCCTCGAGGTCCGTCGCGCGATGGCCGAGCTCGGCGATCGCGCCGTCGACGTACGACCGCGCTTCGTGGCGTTTGAAGCCGAGCGTCACGAGCGCGTCGAGGGCCTGCGTTCGCGCGGCCACGCGATCGAACACGCCCTGTCGGTGTCGCGCGCCGACGTGGGTGCGGTCGATGATGCCGGCGCCCGCGTCGGTTCGGTCGATGATGCCGGCGCCCGCGCCGGTTCGGTCGATGGTGCCGGCGCCCGCGTCGGTTCGGTCGAGGGTACCGGCACCCACGTCGGTGCGGTCGAGGGTGCCTGCGCCCGCGTCGGTGCGATCGAGGGTGCCTGCGCCCACGTGGGCGCGGTCGAGGGTGCCGGTGCCCACGTGGGCGTGATCGAGGGTGCTGGCGTCCACGTGGGCGCGGGTGGGGTCGAGCTCGACGGGCCCGAGCTCGTGGCGGCGGGTCACCACGAGCTTGTCCGACGTACCGGCGATGTCGATCAGGTCGCGGTGATGGGCGGTGTGGCAACCGTCGCAGAGCTGGATCAGGTTGGACGCCTGGTGCGAGCCACCGCGCGAGCGCGGCACGATGTGATGGAGCTCGAGGTTGGCGGCGGATCGACAACCGGGCACGCGGCACGTGCCGCGATCGCGTCGCACGACGAAGCGGCGGACGCGCGGTGCGATGTCCTGCGTGGCGCGTGCGGGCTCGCCGTCGAGCGCACCGAGATGCTGGGCGTCGCACAGCGCGCGCTCGGTGTCGGCCGCGTCGAGCGGGAACGTGCGCCCGGCGCCATCTCGCCAGCCCTGCTGGCAGCGATCGCACACGGTCACCGCGACCTGGTACTTGGCCCGACCCGCATTCACGTCGTCGTCCGGCGTTTTGGCGCCTTCGAGATAGACGCCACACAGGGCAGCGAGCAGCTCGTCGTCGGAAACGTGGGTTCCGCGCGCGGCCTGCAACTTGTGACGCGCTTCGCGCCACGCCGCCTGCGTGGCCGGGCGGATGTCTTCGAGCGGCAAGCGTCGCCCGGCGAGCTCGGGCTCGCCCGGATCGCTCGGACGCGAGCCGGGCCGGTGACCGGCGACGGCTCGCTCGATCTCGTGGACGTTCTTGCCGCGGCACGCGGCGATCCAGTCGTGCTCGGTGTCGCGTGTGGCGACGCGAGAGAGCTCGCGCACCGCGGTGTACGGCATGCCGCGCTCGAGCTCGTCGGCGAGCGCCGGCAACTCCTCCAGCGCGAACGCGACCCGCACGCGATCCTGCGCGGCGCGCGGGCCATACCCGAGACGGCGCTCGAGATAATCGAGCAGGCTCGCACAGCCGACCTGCTGCCAGATCCGGCACCGCGCCGCGGCGCGCAACCAGCGCGCCTCTTCGGCGTCGAGCGCGCAGCGTTGCCGCGCCAGTGTGCCGAGCCGGCGATCGATCTCGCGCCAGCTCGCGTTCGTTTCATCCGGCAGCTCGTTCGCGATCGTGTTCGCTACCTCGCACGCGTTCGTCGACTCCATCCCGACACTCCTTGCTAGATGCCTCCTGTACCACGCGAGTTTTCGACGCTCTCGATTCGCGCACGTGCGCCGTTTTCGTATTTTCTCGTCGAGAAACGGTCGTGGCGATTTCGTGCGCGCAGCGCTCCACACGACGCGGCTGGTCGCACGTCAGGTTCGCGACATCGATCGATGCGCGATGGCACCGCGAGATGCGTCAAGGCAAAACTGCATCGCGATCGAGTTTTTCGACGACAACCCTCGTTCGCATCGAACTATCGGAGACCGTTCGACAGTGCGGATCGATCCGCCTCGTCTTCGCGTCGCACGTTTCGTCGAGAACATCGCTGCAACTGATCGCGATCTCGTCAACGCGGGCAAGCCGGGTGGGGTCCTCGAGGCGGCTGTGTCTACGCCGGTCGGTCCTGTCCTGCACGAACCTAGCTCCGTGCGCGCGGGCGCTTGCAGTTGTTCGGCAGACGCCGAGGGGACCTCACCTGGCGCAGCGAAGCGTGCACGCGATCTCCTCTGCGTCGGTGACGCGTGGAGGCCACACCGGGATCGACGAAGCGGTTCCTCGGAACCGCGATGCGAGCCAGGTCACAACGGCGTCCACGGAGCGGGGCACTCGAGCGCGATCCGCTCGCCGGTGTGCGGGTGATCGAACGCGATCGCCTCGGCGTGCAGCAGCATCCGCGGCTCGTCGTGCGGTGCGCGGGCATACAGCCGATCACCGACGATCGGCGCGTCGAGCCCGCGCGGATGCGCGCAGTGCACGCGGAGCTGGTGGCTCCGACCGGTGCGCGGATACAACGCGACCCGCGTGCGACCGCCGGCACGCTCGATCACGCGCCAGTCGGTGACCGCGGGTCACCCGTGGACCGGATCGCCGATGTTGCGCGGCCGATCGCGATGTCACCAGCGTTCCCGACCTGCAACTGATCGCGATCTCGTCAACGCGGGCAAGCCGGGTGGGGTCCTCGAGGCGGCTGTGTCTACGCCGGTCGGTCCTGTCCTGCACGAACCTAGCTCCGTGCGCGCGGGCGCTTGCAGTTGTTCGGCAGACGCCGAGGGGACCTCACCTGGCGCAGCGAAGCGTGCACGCGATCTCCTCTGCGTCGGTGACCGCGTGGAGGCCACACCGGGATCGACGAAGCGGTTCCTCGGAACCGCGATGCGAGCCAGGTCACAACGGCGTCCACGGAGCGGGGCACTCGAGCGCGATCCGCTCGCCGGTGTGCGGGTGATCGAACGCGATCGCCTCGGCGTGCAGCAGCATCCGCGGCTCGTGGTGTGGTGCGCGGGCGTAGCCGATCACCGACGATCGGCGCGTCGAGCCCGTGCGGATGAGCGCAGTGCACGCGGAGCTGGTGGCTCCGGCCGGTGCGCGGATACAACGCGACCCGCGTGCGACCGCCGGCACGCTCGATCACGCGCCAGTCGGTGACCGCGGGTCACCCGTGGACCGGATCGCCGATGTTGCGCGGCCGATCGCGATGTCACCTGCGTTCCCGACCTGCAACTGATCGCGATCTCGTCAACGCGGGCAAGCCGGGTGGGGTCCTCGAGGCGGCTGTGTCTACGCCGGTCGGTCCTGTCCTGCACGAACCTAGCTCCGTGCGCGCGGGCGCTTGCAGTTGTTCGGCAGACGCCGAGGGGACCTCACCTGGCGCAGCGAAGCGTGCACGCGATCTCCTCTGCGTCGGTGACCGCGTGGAGGCCACACCGGGATCGACGAAGCGGTTCCTCGGAACCGCGATGCGAGCCAGGTCACAACGGCGTCCACGGAGCGGGGCACTCGAGCGCGATCCGCTCGCCGGTGTGCGGGTGATCGAACGCGATCGCCTCGGCGTGTAGCAGCATGCGCGACTCGTCGTGCGGCGCGCGGGCATACAGCCGATCACCGACGATCGGCGCGTCGAGCCCGCGCGGATGCGCGCAGTGCACTCGGAGCTGGTGGCTGCGACCGGTGCGCGGATACAACGCGACCCGCGTGCGACCGCCGGCACGCTCGAGCACGCGCCAGTCGGTGATCGCCGGCCGTCCATGGATCGGATCGACGATGTTGCGCGGGCGGTCGTCGAGATCGACGCGCAGGGGTAGATCGATCGTTCCGGACTCGCCCGCGACCTCGCCCTCGAGCCACGCGACGTAGCGTTTGTCGATCGTGCGGCGCGCGAACTGCGCCTGCAGCGCGTGGTACGTCGCGAGGTCCTTGGCGACCACCAGCAGCCCCGAGGTATCGAGGTCGAGCCGGTGGACCAGCAGGGGACCGGTGGCGTCGGGATAGCGCCGGCGCATGCGCACGGCCACCGAGTCGCGCAGGTGATCGCCGCGGCCGGGCACGGACAGGAGGCCGACCGGCTTGTCGACGATCGCGAGCCATGGGTCTTCGAACACGGTGCGCGGCTCGTCATCGCCGACCACGGGCACGCCGAACACCGGGAGCGGATCGGTGTCGAGCCCGCCGAGCGCGTGGGCCAGGATCGGCCCGCACTTGCCGCGACACGCCGGGTACAGCGTGCCGTCGTGACGGCCGCCGGCGGCGGGCGGGCCACCGCACCAGATCTCGGCGAACGCGATCGGACGCAGCTCGTTCGCGTACGCGTACGCCAGCAGCTTGGGAGCCGCGCAGTCGCCGGCGCCGCCGGGCGGCTCGGCGGGTGCGAACAGCTCGCGCAACGTGCGGCGCTCGCCCCGCGCGTCGGAGAGCACGTAGGTGTCGTGGATCGCGATCAAGAGCTCGCGCGACCGCGCGGCCTTGCGGTGCTCGATCGCGGTCGCGTCGCGTTCGAGGGCGACGAGCCGCTCGGCGATCGGCGCTCGCTCGGCGCGCTGCTCGGCGAGGAGATGTTTGCGCTCGGAGGTGTCGGCGCTGCTGGCGTGCGCGAGCGCGCGCAGCTCGGCCGGATCGCCGGCGATCTCCTCGCGGCGGGCTCGGCGCTGTCGCCGGCGTTCGAGGTGGGTCGCGCGCAGGTGCTCGCGTGCGGCGAGGTGGCGATCGTCGAGGCCCGCGAGCTCGTCGCGCACCGGGGCGATCCGCGTCTCGAGTGTGGCGAGCTCGCGATCGATCCCGCCGAGCTCCGCTTCGCCGGCCGGCCAGAACCGATCGCGTGCTGCTTCGTCGAACACCGGCGGCGCGAAGCCCGGCACGTGCCACCGTCCGCCGAGCATTCCGGAGAACGCGCACGTATAGCCGAGTCGACCATCACCGTCGGCGACGACCAGCACCCCGAACATCTTGCCGTTACCGGGTGCGTCGAGTCGCGCGTCGCCCACGATCGCGGCGGAATCGGAGTCGAGCTCGCCACGCATCACGCGATCGCGGAGCTCGCGGGCGGCGCGCTCGGCGAGCGGGTGCGGCGGTACCGCGAACGGCGATGGCAGCCGTGCGGGCAGCGCGGCGCGATCCGGCGGCGGATCGAACCACGTGATGTGGGCCAAGACTCCTAGTCCTTGACGGTCTCGCCGAGCGGCGCTTCGTAGCCGACCATCAGCTGGAACAGCTTGGCGATGTCCTGCATCTTCTTCGGCCGCTCCATCGGATTCTTCTCGAGCATGCGCGCGATCAGCCGGTCGAGGCTGGCGCTCGCATCGGGAACGAACGACCGCAGGTTGGGCGCCAGGTCCTTGACGTGCTTGTTGCGGACCTTGTCCCAGCTATCGCCGAGGAACACCGGACGCTGGCACCCGAGCTCGAACGCGATGCAGCCGAGCGCGTAGGCGTCGATCCGCCAGTCGTTCTTGGCGCCGAGCTGCTGCTCCGGCGCGAGGTAACCCGGATGGCCGAGCTGGGGGAACGCCGACACCAGCTTCCCGTGCGCGAAGTCGGCAACCACGATGCGCTCGCCGCTGGCGCGATCGCCGTCCTTGACGATGAACAGGTTGCTCGGCTTGAGGTCGTTGTGGAACACGCCGGCGTTGGCGGCGGCGACCAAGGCGTTCGCCGTTTGCTCGACGATGTCGGCGAGCTGGGTGGCCGAGTGGCGGCCGTACGCGATCCGTTGGGTCAGCGTCTCGCCATCGAGGAAGTCCCGGATCATGTAGGCCTGACCGTTCGGGAGTACGTTGGCGTCCCAGATCCGGGCGACGCCGGCGTTGGCCATCCGCGAGATCAGCCGCGCCTCGTCGACGACCTGCGAGTTGAAGATCGGATGCTGCGAGACCTCGGGGCGGAACAGCTTGATCGCGACTCGCCCGCCGGTCTCCTCGTGCGCGGCGAGCCAGGTCTCGCCGAAACTACCGCTCCCGAGTCGACTCTGGATTTTGAACTTCCCGATCGCGGCGCCGAGCATGGTCGGCAACGACGCTATCACGACGGAGGTAGGGGGAGTGTTCCCACTCCCGGTGATCACGGTTCGAGCTTGGCGAGCGCGGCTTCCGCATCGTCGAGCGAGCCCACCCGTGCGCGCAGCTTGGCCCACGGGTCACCGCGCTGGTCGAGGCGCCTGCGGATATCCCGCAACAGGAAGCCGTTGGGGCGCAGCTCCGGATCCTCGACCTCGTCCCAGTGGATCGGCATCGAGATCGGCGCTCCCGGCCGGCCGCGTAGCGACCACGGTGCGATCAGCGTCGCACCGAGCGCGTTGCGGAGCGTGTCGAAGAACAGCCGACCCTTGCGGTCCTTCTTGTAGAACTCCACGGTCATGATGTCGGGGTGGCGCGCGCACAACAGCTTCGCCACCCGATTGCAGAACCGCGACACCTCGCCGAAGGTGGCGCGCCCGTCGGTCGGCGCCACCACGTGGAGGCCCTTCGACCCGGTGGTCTTGACGTACGCCGGTAACCCGAGCTCGTCCAGCAGGTCGCGAACGATCAGCGCGGTCTGGCGCACCAGATCGAACCGACCCTCGGGCGGGTCGAGGTCGAACACGATCAGGTCCGGATACTCGGGCGTGTCCCGCCGGCTGGTCCAGATGTGAAACGCGATCGAGCCCTGGTTCGCGAGGTAGACGAGCCCGGCGGTGTTGTCGACGATCGGGTAGACGACACGGGTCTTCTCGCCGAGCTCTTCCTTGTCGAGCCACGCCGGATAGTGCTTCTGGTAGTGCTTCTGGAAGAACCCGCCCCGATCGATGCCCTTGGTGAAGCGCTCGACCGACACCGGACGCTGCTGGAGCTCGGGCAGCATGTAGTCGGCGATGAAGTGGTAGTAGCCGATCACCTCCGACTTCTTGATCCCCTCGCCGGGAAACATGATGCGGTCGACGTTGGTGCACGTGACCGTGATGTCGTCGAAGATGTACTCGAGCCCCGACTCGTCGGATGCCTTCCGCCGGCGTGAGGTCACGATGTCACCGCGGCGAAGTCGACGAACCCGCGGGTCGGCTCGGTGGCGACCAGCTTGACGCGGATCGCGTCGCCGACGTCGAGCTTGGCCTCGCCCTTCACGACGCGACCCTCGGCGGGTGGATGGAGCAGGCGGGCGAACGTGCCCTTGCCGGTGACGCCGGTGACGATCGCGTCGAAGGTCTCGCCGATCCGCGGAGTCAGCAGCGCGGCGGCGGCGACCTTGCGCATCTTGCGCTCGACCTTGCGGGCGGCGTTCTCGCGCTCGGTGCAGTGCAGCGCCAGCGCGATCAGCTCGTCGTCGGAATACGGGATCCGCTGCCCGGCGGTCGTGGCCTTGAGGAGCCGCTGGGTGATCAGGTCGGGGTAGCGGCGGTTGGGCGCGGTCGAGTGCGCGTAGTCCTCGACCGCGAGGCTGAAGTGGCCGATATCGGGATCGGTCGCGCGCTGCAGCACGTACATGCCGGGACCGATCAGCTTGACGACCGACAGCGACAGGTCGGCGAACCGCTGCGGATCGGCGGCGCGCCGCTCGGCGAGGAACTCCGACAGCGCGAGCGCGCTGGGCTCGTCGGGGAGCGCGTGGCCGAAGCCGGCGGCGATCTCGACGATACGCGGCCATCGCTTCGGTGCGCGCACGACCCGGCGGATCGACGACGTACCGCGTTGCTCGAGATACTTCGCGGTCGCAGCGTTGGCCGCGATCATCAGATCCTCGACGAGCTGGCGCGCTCGGTTCTTTCGCGCCACCCGCAGGTCGACGACCTTGCCGTCCTTGGTCACCGGACGCGCTTCGATGGTCTCGAAGTCGAGCGCACCGCGTTCGTGGCGGCGGCGACGCAGTGCCGCGGCGATCTCGTCCTGGAGCGAGAGCTGCTCGGCGATCCGCGCGTCTCGCGGCTTGGCGTCGGTCTCGCCGTCGAGCCACGCACCGGCGTGCTCGTAGGCCAGCTTGGCGTGGTTGATCACGCGCGCCGGATAGACCCGGGTCTCGGTGTCGTCGAGCGAGCCGTCGGCATCGACGATCATCTCGGTGATCACCGCCAGACGTTCGCCGCCCTCGAGGAGAGACGTCCGATTCTCGGACATCACCCGCGGACACATCGGGAAGATCTTCACGCCGGTGTACAGCGTCGCGGTGTTCGCGTAGGCGTGAAGGTCGACCGGCGAATCCTTGGGAGCGAAGGCATCGACGTCGGCGATCCCGATGCGCACCCGGTAGGTGCCGTCCTCGAGCCGCTCCGCGTGCTCGATCTGATCGAGGTCGCGCGACTCCGCGTTGTCGATCGACGACCACGGTAGGTTGATCAGGCTCTCGATGTCGACATCCGGGTCCTCCGGGACACTGTCCGCCAACCCCGCCGGCATGTCCGGCTCGAATCCGTTGTCCTCGAGTACGCGCCGCGCGATCGCGACCATGTCGATGTCGTTGCCCTTGTCGCGCGCTCCCATCGCTAGCGAAGCTACCGCAACGCCGACACCACGAGCCCGTGAAACTGGTCGTGTTCGCAGCGGAAGATCCAGCCGAGGTGACGGCGGCAGTAGCCGCACTCGACGATCTGCCAGCTCCAGCCGGGGAACCACGAGAACGCGGTCTCCGTCTTCCCGATCTGGACGCATCCGGGCGCGGCCGCGTAGCACGCGATGTGGTGCACGAACCCGCCCGGGTTGACGAACGTGTGCTCGTGCGCACCGCCGCGCTCCACCCGATACGCCCGATCGGTGATGCGGTGCCCGCACGCCGCGCACCGGAGCGCGTCGTCGTCACCGCTCCCGGTGCCCGCCTGCGCGGACGACTGTTCCTTGGCCACGGCGTCACAGGTGTACCATCCGGGCATGCGCATCGGGATCGCCGCTGCGATGGCGACCATCGTCGTCATGGACATCTTTCCGCTGCCGAGGGCACGTTGACGCTCGCGCCGACCGCGAGCACCGATGGCTTCACCGCGATCGAGGTGCATTGGGATGCGATCGGCGACGATCAGCATCGCATCGCCGTGTTCCCGGCCCAGTTTCCGCAGCACTTCCTGGTCGGAGCCGACGCTGGCGAGACCGACGCGACGACGTTCCTGCTTTCGGCATGGCTGTCGAACGGAACCACGGAGGCTCCGTCGCAGGCGCCGCCACCAGGCGCGCCGTACACGGCGATGACGGTCGACGTCTCGGCCGGCGATTGTCTGCAGTGCGACCTGACGCTGGAGTAGTTGCTAGGCTCGCCGCACGCCCAGCGAGCGACCGATCGCGATCACGATCCCGACGAATGTCCCGGCGACACCTCCGCCGATCGCTCCGGCGACCGCACCCACCGCCCAGCCGTGGTCGGCGACCGAGAATCGCGCCTCGGCGAACGCGCTGCCGACGATCACCGGCGCGATCACCACGGACACCGCGATGAAGAACAACGTGGCCGACAGCGTCGCGATCGCGATGATTCCACGCGCGCGCGTGTGACCGCGGGCCCGACGCGCGCGGGCCGCGAGCGGTACCGCCACCATCACCGATCCGGAGATCAGCCCGAACGCGATCAGCCCGGTGCCGACGAACGGGCCGTGATACGAGCCGAACACCACGACCCCGATCGCGCCGGGTGCGATGCCAGCCACCACGCCGGCGAGCATCCCCGCCGAGAGCGGGTTGGCGATCACGGGTAGGCCGTGGCCCGCTCGCGCGACGCGATCGGCGATCAGCGTGAACGCCTCGACGAGCACGGCCAGCGACACGCCGACGCCGGGACCGTAGATCGCGAGGATCGAGGCGATCTTGATCCACGGTAGCGAGGCCTCGTGATTCGCGAGGTAGTAGATGCCGAGCACGATCGCCGACGGTACGAGCCCGGCGATCACGCCGTTTCCGAACGCCGCGATCAGCCGGCGTACCCACGCCGGCGTCGGCCGCGGGACGCGCAGCGATCGCAGCTCCCCGGCGAACTCGTCGTCGACCTCGGCGGCCCTCACTCGCTAAGGATGGACCGGCCGGGTCGACCTGCAAGTCGACCCCGCTCGGCGGCGCCAACCCGTGGTTACTCGAGCGTGATCGGGTCCGTACAGTCGCCGGTGCCGCTGTTGCCGGCGGCATCGACGAGCACCACGCAGAACACGGTCTGGGTGTCGCCGAGTGCGTCGACGCCGAGGTCGGCGCACAACGGCGGCAGGGCCTCGGGCGCCAGCGCGCCGACGTCGTTGACGTGGAGCTCGAGCGAGCCGGTGATGTGCTTGCCGATCACGCCTTCCGGCGCGATCTCGGGGATCGGGAGCGCGGTGACGAGACCGTCGGCGCGACAGTCGTGAACCTCGGCCACCCCACCACCGAGGTCACCATCGCCATCGTCGTAGTCGACGGTGATCGTGAGGTCGTCGCGCATGTCGTCGGAGGGTGCGAGCGTGTCGGGCGTCGCGTTCGTCACGACGACCTCGGGCGTGGTTCCGGCGTCGCTACACCCGGCCGCCAGAACCGCGACCAATAACAAACCGAAGTTCTTCATGGTGCTCCTCATTGGATCTGGATGGGTGCGGTGGAGAAGTCGAAGGCGACGATCGGTACGGTATCGCCGTCGATGTAGAGCGCCAGCACCGTCGCTGACTGTCCCGAGGCGGCTCGCTGGGTCACGATCTTGGTGTTGGGGTCGACGACGTCGAGCGTGGTCGGGATCGTCCACGAGCGCTCGAAGTCGAGCACGTCGCCCTTGCCCTGCGGACCGGCGACATCGAACGTCGTCGGTCCGAGGCCCGGATCGTTCTCGCCCGGCGACAGCACGACCTGCTGGCCGTCTCCGAGCTGGAGCACGACCGCGGCGAACGGGATCTGGTCGTCGGGAGTTTCGAAGTCCTGCACGCTGTGTCGCAGTACCAGCGTGTCTCCGGGGCTCGCGACCACCGGCCCGGTGCCATCGAGCCGGTTGCCCGCGTTGTCGAACACGGCGATCTCGGGTCGCTTGGGTGGATTGTTGAGATCCGGAGCCGGGTCGGCCCCGGGCTCGCGCAACGCACCGGCATCGATCCAGTCCTCGATCTCCTCGATGTCGGCCTCGTCGAGCGGCTCGGCGCCGAGCGGCATCTGGGTGGCCACGCCGTTGCGGTTGCGGATCTTGTCGATCAACAGGCTGTGCGCCGAGTCGCCGGGCTTGACGCGCAGGCGATCGGTCTTCTCGATCCCGGGCCGGTTGACGATGTACGCGTAGGTCAGCGCCGGGGTCGACAGGTTGGGCTCGAACTGGCCGTTGTGGCACAGCCCGGGTTGTCCCGAGCAGCGCTTCGCGATGATGCGCTCGTGGAGATCGTCGAGCGAACCGGGCGCGGCGTTGCTCGTGATGTCGAGCGGATCGGGATCGACCGTCGCGTCGGGCGGGCCGTCGGTAGAACCATCGGAGCCGCAGGCCACGAGCGCCAGCCCGAGCACCGCGCCGAGCAGGAGAGTCATTGTTGCTCGACTTCGCTTCCGCGACCCCACCTCGGTGGAGCACTCGTGCGAACTCGAAGCCTTGGCGAGAATACTCGGCAGGGTCGCTCGCGAGGTCTTCATGCCAGCACCTCCCCGATCACGAGACCGGGACGCGCACCGTAATCGGTGAGCTCGGTGGTCATCGCCTGGTCGTGACCGAGCACGTTCATCGCGGTCATCACGGCGTCGATCGTCTCGTAGCGATCGGTGCTGCGACCGGTCTGCGTGATCCCGGTCGGCGCGATCACCTGGTTCGGCTTGATGTCGGGGCCGAGCGCCAGCATCCACACGTCGCGGTCACCGTCGTCGCCCTGACCGTGGTCGATGCCGGAGCGGCCGAGCGTGTCGGGGTTGTTGCCGTTGAAGAACAGGTGCCGTCCGTGCTCGGGGAGCACGACCATCGTGGTGGTGTCGCGGAGCTCGGGCACCGACTGGATGAAATCCCACAGGTGGTTGACGCACGCGTCGACGACCTGCTGCATCCGCAGATAGCCGTTGAAGTCGGAGTGGCAGACGTCGACGTCGAGCAGCGTGATGCCCATGACCGACGGCCGGAACCGATCGAGGACGCGCTCGGCATGGAACACCGTCAGCGCGTCCGGGGTGCCGGCGATGCTGCCGTCGCCGTTGCGGAACCCGATGCCGAAGCTGTCGTTGAAGAACGTCTGGTAGGTCGGGTCGGAGTAGATCTCGGCGAGGTGCGCCTGGATCGCGGCGTTGTCGACCGGCGACAGGTGGACGTTGCCGGGGTCGGGCTGGTAGCCCGCGGTGTTGCCGTCGAGCACGTCGGTGAGTCGGTTGACCGCGGCGTCCTCGGCCGGGCTCGACGGGATCGTCGGCAACTGGAGGTTCGCGGAGCTGACGTCGATGTGGCGCTTGCCGCTGGTGATGATCGGGACGACCTGCTGCATCACGCCGGGAGGCTGTAGGTACACGCCCGCATAGCGGCTGCCGTACAGCGGGTTGTCACTCGTGATCAGCGCGCGATAGAAGCCGCCGACCTGCGAGACGTACCAGGCATCCGACGCCGGCATGTTGGTCTCGCGGCGGTGGAGCTCGAAGATCGTCGGCACCGGTAGGTGGGCGTCGGCGCGGTTCTCGAGCTTGTTGTAGAAGCCCGATAGCAAGCAGCCGTGACCCTGGAGGTGTCCGGGAGGACCATCCGCGTAGCGGAGGTTGGTGATCAGCGTTCCCTGCGTGTGGAGCGGCGTCGCACGCGGTGTGGGAAGCGCGAGCGGTCGCGCGGTCGACGCGTACTCGGGGGCGATCTTGGGAGCGCCCTGCGACCCCGACACGCCGAACCCGGTGACCAGTGGCGTGTTGCCGAACAGGTTCGGCATCGTCGCGCCCTCGGCCATGCCGAGCGACTCGCGCAGCCGCAGGCCGCCGCCGATACCGACGACGATCACCCGGTTACCGGTGGTTCCCGCGCGCGCGTTCTTGACCTTGATCAGCGGAGACAGCGCGGAGCTTGCGGCGGCGGCGCCGATACCGGCGAACGCGCCGCGGAGGAAGTTGCGTCGTGACAGTGCCATGGCGAATTCCTCCTACTGGCTCTGGTATTCGCGCGACCCGACGATCGCGCGGATGATGGTGGTGGGACCGACCGCGTCGTCGCTCGCCCATTCGTTGGCGAACACCTGCAGCTCGTACGGATTGGGGTCGCGCCCGAGCAGCGTGCGGAATTGGTCGGTGATGAACGTCTTGGCGTCGACCTCGTCCTTGGCGGGAAGCGACACTTCGTCGCCGTGAACCAGGCCGTTGGCGATCAGGTTGCGCATCGGCAGCGAATCGCCGATGCCGTCGAGCGTTCCGACCAGCTGCGCCTCCTCGTCGACCGGGAGCGTGAACTGGTCGACGCCGTCCACCGCGATCGTGACGTCGTGCGCCTCGGGCGCGCGCCCCAAGAGGTCCGCGTACAGCGAGCGGATGAACTGGCTGTTCGACTTGTAGCGCGGTGCGCGGTCGCCCTCGGGAGCGCCGGCCGTGGCCGGATCGTAGTCGTAGGTGTCCGTGCACGCCGTCGATAGCGCGAACACGGCGCACAGGATCAGCGCCGGGAGGCGCAGGACCAGAGCTCTCATTGTTCGAAGTACTCCCGCGACGACACCACCGCGCGGACCACGCTGCGCAGGTCGGGTTCGTTCGCATCGAGGGTGGGCGTGAAGTGCTCGAGCTCGACCGGATCGGGGTCGCGCGCGAGGTAGCGGTCGAACACGCGGCGCACGATCGACTCGCGATAGACCTCGCTGGTGAAGATGATGTCGATCAGGTCGGTGTAGTTCGCGCCGTGCTTGTGGAACATCAGCCCCGCAGGCGAGCCGGGAATGATCGCGCCGAAGATCATCGAACGACCGTTCTCGACCTCGTCGGGTTCGGCGGGCCGCCCGAGGAAGTCATCGAATAGCGCGTTGATCCGGGTCTCGGGCGCGCCGAGCAGGAAGAAGTAGCCGTTCGCCGAGGCGTAACGGCGCTCGATCACGCTGCTCGCGATTCCGTCGGAGAAGTCGGTCGGCGACAACCTGAGCTGGGCGCGCTCGGTCGCGAACTGGGTCATCGCGGAGCACGTGCATGCACACGGGTCGGCGTCCGTGCATGTCATGCACGCCTGCGTGGTGGCGCGGACCAGGCCGCACACCTGCGTGTACTGCGCCTCGAGATCGTTGCCGCCGAAGATCCCGTTCTCGAGCTCCTCGACCCACGAGGTCGCGAACTCGGGCTTCGCGATCAGGTCGTCGGCCAGCTCGGCCCGCGCGGTCGGCGTGTTGTCGGCGTCCTGCAGCCGCAGGGTCGCCGCCGACAGCTCGTCGTCGGTCGGTGGCTTGCCGGTGAGATCGAGATAGGCGTGGCGGAGGTAGCGCTGGATCGCGGCCTCGCTATCCACCGACCCTCCGATCGGTTGCTGTCCATCGTGCGTCTGGTTGCACGCTGCGAGGCCGCATGCGGCCACCAGCGAAACGACCAGCTGTCGTAGATCGAGATGCACGTCGTCTCCTCTCCCTCGGGGAACCAACTCGTTCCGTGCTCGAGCTGCAACGCCAGGGCCACCCGAACAGGGCCGCGAATCCAGGCGTTTGACCGATCGTACTCCACATCTGGCCGTAGGATTCGCCGACTCGATCGTCGTCAACTCCCACACGTCGGGAGCGCGGAACCTCTCGGAACCTATTTCACGACCGGCAGCGTGCGGATCCGCGCCTCGAGTGCGTCGATGTAGGTCGCGGGCAAGGCGCGCTCGCGGGCTCCCATCACGATCGTCGACCAGTAGGTCTCGCTCGGCGCCGCCTCGGCGATGCGGACGTGGTCCTGTGCCTCGAACACCCACACGCTCGCGTGGCGCTCGCCCACCGACGTGATCACGTCGACGGCGGTTCGCCGGTAGAACCGCGGCACGCCTTCGCGGAGATCGAGTGCCTCGACATCCGATTCGTCCATCGCGTACAGCGCGCCCCACACGTGGTGTCCCGGGGCGACCACGACATCGGCCGAATGGCCGCCCCACCGCGTCGACGGCTTGGTGAACGCCAGCCTGCGATCCGCGAGCTGCGCGATGTCGAGGAATCGCGCGGTGCGGCACTGCTTGTCCATCTCGCGTTGCGAGAGCAGCGACGCGTACACGAACACGCGATGATCGGGCTCGGGCATGGTGGGACTAGGAGTCCTCGCGCCGTGCTTCGGCGATCAGCGCGAGCAGCGCCACTGCGAGCACGAACTTGGGATCGAGCCGCGACGGCTGGAGATCGACCTCGAACTCCTTGGTGAAGAACCGGAACTTCTGCTTGATGAACGCGACCTGTCCACCGTCGACGAAGATCGCGTGCTTCGAGGTCAGCCATGGAAAAAACCGCCGCATGATCGACGCGCCCTGTTCCTCGGCGTACCCGATCTCCTGGCCGGTGTCGTCGAGCAGGATGAACTTGTCGCGGATGATCGACCTGAGTCCCTTCTTCTGCACGGAACCGAACACCTGACCGGTGTTGGCATCCGTGATCTCGTACGAGAAGTTGATCGCGATCATCTGCTGCGACTTCACGCGCAGCAGCGGTCGGGTCTGGGCCTCGTCCGCGTACACCATGAACTCCTCGCGCAGCTTCAGGAGCGGGTGCTTGATGTACATGATGAGCTGACCGTCGCGGGTCCACACGCGGAAGATCCGCTCGAAGAACGACCAGAACTTCCGCTTGATGACGTAGTGGCTCTGGTTGACGAGCGACACACCTGCGACTTCGCGAACGAGCTCGGTGGACATGGCGCGTTGGTACCACGCGAGCGAACGGAGCCGGCTTCACGGTTCGTCGGCCGCGGGTGGCGAGGACGAATCAGTCCGACTTCTCGGCCGGCTCGTCGGGCTTGTTGATCGCCTCGTGGATCTCGAGCGCCTTGACGCCGGATTCGAGGAGACAGGTCGCCAGGTGCTTGGCGGACTCCGCCGCCTTGGCCTCGTCGGCCTTGGCGTTGTGGAGGTCGCCGAGCTTGACGAGGTCGGCGAGCACGGCCTTGCCACACGCGGCGTCCTTCTTCGCCGCGCAGTCGCAGGCGCGAGTCTCGAGGGCCTGGAGGTCCTCGGTCACGTCGTGCTTGCAGGCGACGAGGAGGCTACCGGCCAGGACGAACGTCGAGACGAGCGCGCGCATCCGCATCTCGTATCACGAGAACGGCCGATCCGCTCACCAGGCGTACTGCTTCCAGAAGTCCCACTCGAGCTGCGTGGCGCTCGCCGTACCCGAGCACGCGTAGATCCCGCTCTTGCCGCCCGCCCAGCAGTGGCCGGCGTTGTCGAACGTGCACAGCTCGACCTGGCCCCCGGTCGGGCAGCCTTCGTAGTGGTAGCAAGTGCCACCGGTCACCGAGCGGGTGGTGGTGGTCAGCGAGCAACCGTTCTTCATCGCCCACGCGTCGGCGGCCGGCGTGACGCCGTTGACCGGGTTCGAGTTAGGGTCGTCGCAGCCGGCGGGGACGAGCGGGTCGGCCTTGCCGTGGAAGATCATGATCGGCATCTTCGACGTCACGCAGTTGTCGAGCGGGTGGGTTCCTCCCGAGTGCGGCGCGACACCCGCGAAGTCGGTGCGCATGCACCCGATGTGGTGCGAGAAGTAACCGCCCATCGAGAACCCGGTCGCGAATACGTGATCCGGATCGATGCACTGGTCCTTGGCGATATCGGCCTTGATGTAGTCGAGGAACGCGAAGTCGTCGCCGTCGGCACTCGGCGGCGCACCGATCGTGCTCGGGCAGATGTCCGAGCCGACGTTCCACGGCGCCGAGAGTGCGTTGTTGGGACCACCTTCGCCGTCGGGGAATGCGACCGCGATGCCCTCGGAGTCGGCGAGCTCCTGGTACCGGGTGACGTCGTGCATCTGATCGCCAGACATCGTGTAGCCGTGAAGGACGATCACGAGCGGCATCGGCTCGGTCGGCGAGGCGTTCGGCGGCAGGTACACGTGGTACGTGCGATCGAGGCCGGCGACCGTGGCCGCGCGGTTGGTATAGCCGCGCTGGCCGGGGCGGGTTCCGCAGGTCGCGGTCGAGGCATCGTCACCCGGTGTCACGACCTGCGCGTCGGCGGTGGAATCGTCGTCACCGCTGGGGTTGGTGCCGGGCGTGTACGAGCACGCGGGGACCAGTGCCGCGACGATCACGCCATGCACGAATCGACGGACCCTCATCACGGCGGCATCGTGCCCGCGCTGCACAATTCGCGCAACCATGAAACGCCGAGGCGGTTCGACCAGTGACTGATGCTCAGAGACGGCACGGTGTTACCCGCGGAACGCTCGCGACGGCGCACAAGTCGCGTGCATGCGGCCGCGATCGCGTGGCACGCGAGCTGCTCCTATCGTCAGCGTCATGTCGATCGCCGTCTCGATCATCAAGCGCGCCGCCGGCTCCTCGACGATCACGACGCCAACCACGGGATGCCGATCGCCGACCGCGGGACACGCACCGCGAGGTCGCGAAGCGCGTGGTCGATCCGCAACTCGCGAACACTTTTGATCGCGAGCGTGCGAGCGACGCTGGCACGTCGAGTGCTCTCGAGGAGGTTGCAGCCGAACCGGCCGCGAATCCAAACAGGAGAGACATCATGCGCGATACCGAGAACGTCACCGCCACCGATAACGTCGTCGAGCTCGACGAGCTCTCGCTGGTCACCGGCGGAGTGACGAAGCAGCCGAACGGTGGCGGATGCACCGGACCGTTCAACCCGTTCCCGACCCCGTCGCCGACGTTCCCGAACCCGTCGCCGACGTTCCCGAACCCGTTGCCGACGTTCCCGGGATCGCCGTTGGTGCCGCTGGTCGCCAACAAGTGAGCGGGGCCCGGTGATGGGCACCGGCTCCGACGCGATGATCGACGAGGATCGTCGCGCGGGAGCGGGTGGCCATCGCCCGCCGGAATCGCTGCGAAGGCGCGTTCGTTCGTCGGGGGAAAGACAAACGCGCCCTGGGGGAACCTGCACGCGCTCCGGCGGGCGCCACGATCGTGATCGCCTGCGATCGCCTGGTCGCTCGTACGTCGTCCGGGTAGAGTGCGGCCGATGAAGAACAAGCTCGTCCTCGGAATGATCGTGGCGGCCGTGGTGGCGTACGTGGCCGTGCATCGCAGCGGATCCCACGACGACAGCGGCGATGGCGACACGCTCGCCAAGAACGTCGTGCTCGATCGGATCTGGATCGACCACATCCCGCGCAACGATCGCGACACGTTCCAGATCTTCGTCGCGATCACCGAGCAGCCGTTCGGCATCTTCCAGGCGACCTCGCAGTGGAAAGGCCAGTTCGAGATGTTCCGCTACGAGGCCCACGGCAGCGAGCTTCGCGTCGTCTACGGCCAGACCGGCGAGCGCGAGAAGATCACCGCCAAGGCGACCCGCTGCAACGAACGCGGCATGGACTACTGCCTGGCGCTCGCCGGTGCGAGCCGCGGAGTGAAGAACTACTACTCGATGGAAGACTGGGTGATCGACGGCAGGGACAACCTCGATCACCTGCGCGAGCGCGTCGCGACGTTGATCCACGAGTAGTCGTACGGGGTGTCGTCCGCGCGCGAGCTCCTGGCTCGCAACCCCGACTTTCGACGGCTGTTCCTCGCGAGCGTCGTGTCGCTCGCCGGCGACTGGTTCTCGTTCGTTCCCGTCGCCGATCTGGTCACCGATCTCACCGGTCGTCCCGGCACCGCCGCATACGTGTACGCGGCGACCGTGCTGCCCGTGTTCCTGGCATCGCCGATCGCCGGGATGGCCGGCGATCGCTTCGACCGCCGGCGCATCCTGGTGCTCGCGGATCTCGGGCGCGTTCCGATCGCGCTGTCGCTGTGCCTCGCCGCCTACTGGGGAAGCTTGCCGATGGCGGTTGCGGCGATCGTGATGCTCGGTGTCGGTGCGAGCTTCTACGATCCGATCGCCGCGGCGGCGACGCCCAACCTGGTCCCGGCGGAGGATCTCGCCTCGGCGCAGTCGCTGATGGGCATGGTGTGGGGATCGATGCTGCTGCTCGGCGCCGGCATCGGCGGTCTGGTCGCCGCGGTGCTCGGTCCGTACACGGCGTTCTCGATCGACGCCGCGTCGTTCGTGATCTCGGCATGGCTGGTCGCGGGGATCGGAAAGCCGCTGCAAGAGGCGCGAGGCGAGACACCCACCGAGGAGGATCGCGGCGGGTTGCGCGCCGTGATCCGCCACGCGCGAAGCAATCGTGTCGTCAAGCGCCTGCTGTTCGCCAAGGCCGGCGTGAGCTGGGCGAACGGCATCGTCGGTCTGTTGCCGGGATTCGCGCACGGTCGGTTCCGCGGCGCGCCGATCCCGACCGGCCTCCTGTTCGCGGCGCGCGGGCTCGGGGCCTTGCTCGGTCCGTTGTTCGCCCGCAAGGTCACCGGCGCCACGCCGTCGCCGCGCACGATCGTCGCGGTGTGTGCGCTGTCGACGCTGGGCTACGGCGTGTTCTATCTCGGGTTTCCGTTCGTCACGTGGTTTCCGCTCGCGCTCGTGTTCGTGGTGCTCGCGCACATGGGAGGTGGCGCGCAGTGGGCCGTGTCGACCTACGGCCTGCAGGTCGCGACGCCGGATCGCCTGCGCGGTCGGGTGATGTCGCTCGACTACGGGCTGGCGACGCTCGGCATCGGAATCTCGTCGATCGTGGCGGGCGTGATCGCCGACGTCTACGACGAGTCGATCTCGACGTGGTGGCTGGCGGGTGTCGCGATCGTCTTCGGGATCTCGTGGTTTCTGTGGAGCTTCCGGGCCGTCGGCCCCGACCGAACGTGATCGCTCGCTCCCTCGAGTGGTGGCCATCGCGACCGGCGACATCGCGCTGTAACACGCGGCGGGTGTGCGCAATCGAAGTGTAACGACTTCGATCACGTAACTCGGAGAGGCGTGCGCGAGAGTGCGCGCGTGACAGCGATGTGGGGAGTGCTGACGATCGCATGCGTGACTGCCTGCGGTGGATCGACGATGGCGCCCGTCGGCGACGATGCGCCCGATGCGCCCGATGCGCCAATGGTGTCGCCCGACGCGCCGGCCGCGGCGTGGTTGCCGACGCCCGAGGGATGCGGCGACGCCGCTGGCGACATCTACACGTCACCGACGCAGCTGCCGGATGCGCGCGGAGCGATCGTGCACTGCGCACTCGGCGACGCGCTCGATGCTGCCGCCGTGCAGGCGGCGCTCGACGCCAGCGGGGCGGGCGATACCGTCGCGCAGACCGGCGTGCGGGTGGTCAAGCTCGCGTACCGGACCCAGCGGAGTAACGGTGCCGCGGCGATGACCAGCGCGACGGTGTATCTGCCCGCGGTGCCGCGCGCGTTGCCGGCACCGGTCGTGTTGATCGGGCGCTCGACCTCGGGCGTCGCCGACGACTGCGCGCCTTCGAAGGCCGATCACCCGTTGCCGAATCTCGCGTTGCCGTTCGCGGCGCGAGGCTTCGCGGTGATCGCGCCCGACTTCGCCGGGCTGGGGACGGAGGGAACGCATAGCTATCTCGACAACCACGACGAGGTCGGCCAGTTGTTAGATGGCGCGATCGCGTTGCGGGCGCTCGAGCCCGACGGCCTGGTCGGCGATCCGGTGGCGGCGGCCGGGTACAGCCAGGGCGGCGGCGTCGTGCTGTCGGCGCAGGCGCTCGAATTCGCGACCACCGGAACGCGCACCCTGTCCGCCGTCGTCGCGATCGCACCCGAGTGGCCGATCTCGACGCGATCGTTCGGCTACGAGGACGTGCTGCGCCACCCGGATCGGATCACGGGGCTCGCCGGGCTCGCGGCTCCGACGGTGACGGTGCTCCGGCACTACGGGTTCTTGATCAACCGGATGGGGCTGTCCGGAGAGGAGTCGTTCCCCGCGACCGAGGCGTCGTCGATCACCGGGAGCATCGAGTCGCTGTGCACGATCCCGCTGGGCGGTGCGCTCGACGCGCAGCAGCCGCATCTCGGCGATCTCGTCGACGATCAGTTCCGGCAGCAGGTACTGGCGTGCATCGACGGTACCGCCGGGTGCACCGGTCTCGGCCAGGCGTTTCACGACTGGATGCTGTCCGACGTCGTGACCGCGGATCCACAGGGCGCGCGCGTGCTGATCGTGCAGGGCCTGGCGGATCAGGTGATGCCGGCCGCCGGCGAGGCCGCCTGCGACGTCGTGAAGTTGCGTGCGGAGGGTGTGGTCCCGACGATCTGCGCCGACGCGCTCGCGACCCACGACACCGTCCTCGAGCGCAAGATCGAGCGCGCGGTCGCGTGGATCGAGGCGGTGGTCGACGGCACCGCTCCACCGACGTGCAGCTCGCAGTCGCTTCCAGCCTGCAACCGCTGACCGTTTCGGTCATCATCGCGGCATGAATCGACGCGAGCTCCTTCGCGACGCCGCTCTCGGGCTCGCCCTGCTGCCGCGTGCGGCGCGCGCACGTGCGCCTCGTACCAAGACGCCGCCGCGCCCCGCTCCGCGTGCGCGGGTCACGATGCCCTCGGTGATCGCGACCTGGGACTACGGTCTCGACCTGTGCAAGGGGGCGCAGCGCGTGTTCGCGCGCGGCGGCGATCTGCTCGATGCGCTCGAGCAAGGCGTGCACGTGGTGGAGAACGATCCGGACGTTCACACCGTCGGCTACAACGTGTGGCCCGATGCCGACGGCGTGGTCCAGCTCGACGCCACGATCATGGATGGCCGCACGCACCGCTGCGGATCGGTCGGCGCGCTCGAGCGCATCAAGAATCCGATCTCGGTCGCGCGCAAGGTCATGGAGCGCACCGAGCACGTCCTGCTCGTCGGCCGCGGCGCCAACGCGTTCGCGAAGAAGCTCGGCTTCAAGGAACAGGATCTGATGACGGCCAAGCTGCGTCGCGAGTGGGAGCAGCACGAGCGCAAGAAGCGCCGCTCGTTCTGGCACGAGGACAACCACGACACCGTGTGCGCGATCGGGATCGACGCCAAGGGCGACCTCGCGGCCGTGGTGTCGACCAGCGGGCTCGCGAACAAGTTGCCCGGTCGGCTCGGCGACTCGCCGATCGTCGGCGCCGGGTGCTACGTCGACAACGACATCGGCGGAGCCGCGGCGACCGGGATCGGCGAGCTCGCGATCAAGCACGCCGCCTCGTTCGCGATCGTCGAGCAGATGCGCGCCGGCCTCGACCCCAAGCGCGCGTGCCAGGAGATCCTGGCGCGCATCGTCGCCAAGCACCCCGAGGTCAAGTCCGATCCCGACGCGCAGCTCGCGTTCATCGCGATGGCCAAGTCGGGCAAGGTCGGCGGTGCGTCGCTGCGCTATCGCAAGAAGGTGTTTCGCTACGCGCTGATGCGCGGCGTGAAGACGCCCCCGTCGATGGTGAACGTGAGGCCCCTGATCGCGACTCCGCGCTAGCAGGCTCGCGCTACGGCTCGACGAGCGTCGTCGTCAGTGCACCGGCGCGGGCGACCACACCGTGCGACTGGAACGTCATCCCCGCGCCGTCGGCGCTGACCGTCGCGCTGCCGGTGACGTTGAACAGATACCCGATGCCGCTGTCGCTGGTCGCGGTCGCGGTCGAGCTCGGCAGTCCATTCGACCCGTTGTAGCAGGTGTCGGTCGCCGCGGGATCGCTCGCGATCGTCGCTCCGCTGACCGCGGTTCCGCTGGCGTCCTCGACGAGCACCGCGATCGTGCCCTTCGCGGCATCCTGGTTCGCACGGCACAGCGTGCCGGAGAGGATGTCGAAGTTGCCGGGCGAGACCATGTTGACCGACGCACCGTCGAAGTCCGCCGCGAGTGGCGCTGGAGGGTACAGGTAGGTGTCGACCAGGTTGTTGCCGGTCGCCTTGATGTAGCCGTCGAGCGCCATGCCGTTGGTCGTCACGACCAGCGTGTAGTTGCCCTGCATGTCGGTGGTCGTGGTCGCGACCGGTGTGTTCTCGTCGGCGTTCGAGTACGCCTCGACCTGGAGACCGACCGCAGGGTTGCTGCCCTGGATCGACTGCGTGACCGCGGTCCCCGAGATCATGATGGTGTCGGGGATCGTCGGAGCATCGGGACCGCCGTCGTCATCGCCGCTGCTGCCGCCACCACCACCGCACGCACCCAGGAGAGCCGCGACGAGCACGAATTCGGTCCACCGGTTCGACATAGAGCAACGGTATCAGCAAGCCGGAGCGCGAATGACATAGATTCGCGTGGTGCGCCGCGTCGTTGTCACGGTCGTCACGCTCACCATCGTCGTGGTGTACACGAATCGTTCATTCGCCGACGATCGGTGCCGCAGCGAAGCCGCCGATCTGCGGCGTCAGCTACAGGCGGAGTCACATCGTGCCGAGGTCTGGAACACGGCGTGGGCACTCGGCTTCGCCGGCAGTGCGATCGGACAGCTCGGGTTACTCGAGGCCGAGGTCAATCCACTCGGCCCGTTCGACGATCGGTTTCGCGACGCGATGTACGTCGGGATGCTCAAGTCCAGTCTCGGGATGGCGTCGCGTGTGGTCCTGCCGCTGCGGATCGCGGTTCCTCCACGTGTCGACGATCCGTGCGACGACGTGCGCGCGCTTCGTCACGCGATCCAGATCGTCGGGCGCAAGGAACGGCGATCCGTGTGGCTGACGTTGATCGGTGGTACGGCTGTCAACCTGGCGGGCTCGATCTTCTTGTGGGCACGGCACGACTTCACGACGGGCGCGACGTCGTTTCTCACCGCGATACCGGTCACGCCGCTGCTCGCGTGGACCCAGCCGCGCGACAGCGCCCGCCTCGAACGACGCCACCGCATCGAGTGGACGATCGGGGTCGGGACGATCGGCGGCCGATTCTAGGATCTCGCATGCCGAAACCGCATGCTGCCCTGCGTGATCGGCAGAACGCGGCGGATCGTGCGGGTTCGCACCCCGGCAATCGAAGGCACTTGCGTGCTGGCTCAGGGCTTGCTCTAACGTCCTCGCGACATGCGGAAGCTACTCGGAATCGCCCTCGTCGGAGTCCTCGCCGCCAGCGGCTGCAAGGATTCGTCTTCGTCGAAAACCCAGGCCACGTCGTCGAACGATCAGTCCGACACGGCGCCGAACAACCTCGGAAAGGGTCGGTCGGGGAAGATCGAGCTCCAGACGCCCCGGCATCCGAGCTTGCCGAGCAACGAGAGCGACAGCGCGGATACGACGCGCGAGCGTCCGTCGCTGGAAGACTTCCAGTCGCGGCGCCGCCACCGCATGGAGCAGCTCGACACCGACGGTGACGGCAAGATCAGCGACGAGGAGCGCGCGGCCGCACGCCACAAGCGCGCCGAGGATCTGCTGTCTCGATCCGACGTCAACGGTGACGGCAAGGTCACGCCCGACGAGCTCGCGCAGGGCCGGTTCCGCCGCATGAAGCCGGAGGAGCTCGATACCAACAAGGACGGCACGATCAGTGTCGACGAGCTCGACGCCGCGCTCGAGCAGCGTTCGCGGATGTGGGGCGGTGGTCGGTTCGGACGGTTCGGCCGGAGGTTCGGTCGGGGTGGTGCCCCAACGGGTGCTGCGGGCAGCGGCGCGCAGCCCTGACACGAGCGTGTCAGTCCCCCCGAGTAACGTCGCGATACCGATGCTGACGACGATCACGGTCAACGGTACCGAAGGCTTGCGGTTCCTCACCGGGCTCGCGAGTCGCCCGCTGCCTCCTCCTCTCGAAGGCCAGGCGCATCCCCAGACGCAGGGCCAGACCCAGGCCCTGGCGATGCCGCCGGCGCTGGCTGCGATGGTCGACCACGTCACGAAGACCCAGCGGGTCGACCTCGACAACCTCCGCCTCGAGGTCACCGCGCCGCTGGCCGACGAGATCGCGTCGTTCGTCGAGACCATCTCGAACGGAGGCGTGCCGCTGTTGTTCTCCGCCGAGATCGGCGACCTGGTGATGATCGTCCGCGACGTGCTCGCCGAGATCCAGGGCAGCAAGCGCGGCCACAAGACCTGGCGGTTCATCGCCGCCGGCTCGCGCGGCCGACTGGTCGGACGGCGCGGCGATCTCGGCAAGGTCCAGCTGATCGAGGGGACGCATCGCGTGATCGCGATCGTCAGCGAGCGATGCACCACGCGCAGTCGCGCACTCCGAGATCGGCGGATCGGCTAGCTTGCGGTCTCGCCGGGACGACGTATTTTGTCGTCCGGGTCAGACACCATGAGCGGCACCATCCTCCAGAAGTTTTCCCTCGGGTTTCCGTGGGGAACCCTCGATCCGTTTCTGTTCTGCGTCCACCACGTCGATAACTATCCCAAGGGAAACGACGAGCTCGGGCCCGCGGCCTCGCTGTCCGGGCGCGAGCTCGGGATGGATTTCACGCTCAAGAGCGATGTCCCCGGCGAGCCCGGCTGGCGCATGTACCACGGCCAGAGGGTGCCGGGATTTCCGAGTCACCCGCACCGCGGGTTCGAGACCGTGACGATCGCGCGGCGCGGGTTCATCGACCACTCGGATTCCCTCGGAGCGGCGGCACGCTTCGGGCGTGGCGACGTGCAGTGGCTGACCGCCGGCAAGGGCATCGTCCATTCCGAGATGTTCCCGTTGCTCGAGCGCGACGAGCGCAACCCGTGCGAGCTGTTCCAGATCTGGGTCAACCTGCCGCACACCGGGAAGATGGTCGATCCGTACTTCTCGATGCTCTGGGCCAAGGACATTCCGGTCATCCACGCGGATGGCGTCGACATCACCGTGGTCGCCGGTGCGATCGGCGACGTGCGACCGCTCGCACCTCCGCCGGATTCGTGGGCCGCGCGCGAGGACTCCGATGTCGCGATCTGGACGATCGCGATGGGTCGCGCCCACGCACCGGGCTCGATTCCCTCGACGTGGACGATGCCAGCGGCACGCCCCACGAGTAACCGCGTGCTGTACGTGTTCGCGGGCGAGATCGAGATCGAGGGCGAGACCATCGGCGAGGGCACCGGCGTGCGGCTCGCGCCCGACAGCACCGTGCTCCGGGCCGCCGCTCCGGCCGAGGCGCTGGTGCTCCAGGGCAAGCCGATCGGCGAGCCGGTCGTGCAGCACGGTCCGTTCGTGATGTCGACCCGCGCCGAGATCGTGCAGGCGTTCACCGACTACCAGCGCACCCGGTTCGGGGGCTGGCCGTGGCCCGACGACGCGCCGGTCCATCCGCGCGGCGAGGGACGATTCGCGCGCCACGCCGACGGCAAGATCGAACGCGTCGCCTAGCGACTGTCCATCGGGCACGCGCCGTAGCCACGGTCGGCACTCGCGGGAAACGATCTCGGCGTCCTCGTGTCCTGTTCCCTACGTCGACGTCCACGTCGGAGACAACGATCACGACCACGAGGATCGATCAATCCTCGTCGGTCTCGCGCGCCGTCGCCTTCGGCAGCTCGTCGACATCGTGCGCGGTCGCCTTCGGGATCGGCGCCGGACCGGCACCCGGAGCGGGTCCGCTGCTGCGGTAGTTGTCGACCTCCTTGTAGCGCTTGGCGTACCAGCGGAACGCGAGCGCGGCGCAGAACGCGAAGCCCGCGAAGAACACCATGAGGAACGCGGTCGGCGTGATCCCGAAACCCGAGATCCAGTCGGCCACACCCTTGCGGTGCACGGTCTCCCGCGCGAGCAGCGTCCACAGGTTGCCCATCGTGACCGCGAGCTGCCAGAAGCTCATGATCACGCCCTTCATCGACAGCGGCGCCTGGCTGTACGCGAACTCGAGGCCGGTCGCCGACACCAGCACCTCGCCCATGGTGAGCAGCGCGTACGGGATCACCTGCCACACGATCGACAGGTCACCGCCACCGTCGAGGACCAGCTGGAAGATCGCGACCGAGATGTAGGAACACCCGGCGAGCGCCATCCCGGTGGTCATCTTTCCGAGCTGGGTGAGCTTGAAGCCCCGCCTGCGCATCGCCGGGAACAACACGAGGTTGTTGAGCGGGATCAGGATCATCACGAGCGCCGGGTTGACCAGCTGCATCTGCGCCGACTCGAACCACGACGGCTTCGACATCTCCATGCCCTGGAACACCCAGGTCGAGGCCTTCTGGTCGAACAACGTCCAGAATGGCGTCACCAGTGCGAACACGATCAGCACGCGCAGCACGGCGCGCACGCCGTCGATCGCCTCGTCCGGGTGCTTGCCGCGCGCGAGCTCGAGCTGGTGGTGGACTCCGATCGAGCCGCACACCAAGAACACCATCACGCCGAGGCAGATCGACTCCGCCGGCTTGAGCCACGTCATCGGCCACACCGGATGGATGAAGTACGTGCCCGAGGCGACGAGCAGCCCGAACATGATCAAGGCGCCGATCACGAACAGCGCGAAGCCGAACCCGCCGGCGCGCAGCGCGGTGCGCGACACGTTGACGAACGAGTCCGGGTTGCGCGGCGCCGGCGGCATGTTCTTGTAGCGCTTGCGACCCAGCCAGAACACCAGCGTCGCGACCGCCATCAGCACGCCGGGCACGCCGAACGCGACGCGTGGACCGAGCTGGCGCAAGAAGATCGGCATCAACAGCGACGCGAAGAACGAGCCGAAATTGATCGACCAGTAGAACGCGTCGTACACGACCTTGGCGCGGTGCTTGTTGTACTGGTCGAACTGGTCGCCGACGAACGACGACACCAGCGGTTTGATGCCGCCCGATCCGAGCGCGATCAGGAACAGACCGGTATAGAACCCGGTGCGGTCGTCGACGAACAGCGCGAGGCAGCCTTGCCCGACGCAGTAGATCAGGCTGAACCACAGGATCGTGTGGTACTTGCCGAACCAGCGATCCGACAGCCAGCCGCCGAGCAGCGGAAAGAAGTACACGCCCATCGCGAACGTGTGGAACACCGTCGAGGCGGCGCCCTCGCGTTCCGGGGGTGGCAGGTTCGCGAGCAAGAGCGAGATCGGGAGGAACGTCGTGAGGATGTTCCTCATCCCGTAGTAGCTGAAGCGTTCCGCCGCCTCGTTCCCGATGATGAACGGGATCTGGTTCGGCAGTCTGGTACGCGGATCGGTCGGGTCGATCTCGTCGATCGGGGCCGGCTCGCGCATCTCATCCCGCTCGTTCATCGGAGCGTGATAACACGGGGTCTTGAGCAAGGCGTTCACGAAAGACGACGACGGGGTCCCCCCACCGCCGGTTCGTCGCCGGGGCGTGCCCGTGCCCGACGGCGTGCCGAACTACGTCACGGCCGCCGGTGTCCGTGCGTTGCGCGCCGAGCTCGAGAGTTGCACCGACGAGGATCGCGCCCGCGAGCTCGGCGATCACCTGGGGACCGCGGTGGTGATGGAGCCGCCGGTCGATCGGTCGCGCGTCGGGTTCGGAGCGGCGGTCACGGTCGAGGATGCGCGTGGCAAGCGCACCACCTACCGGATCGTCGGCGCGATCGAGGCGTCGCCCAAGGATGGCGCGATCTACTTCCAGACCCCGATCGCCGAGGAGCTCTACGACGCCAGCGTCGGCGACAGCATCGTGTTGCCGCGCGGCGAAGTCGAGGTCGTGGCGATCGACTACCCCAGCTAGCGGCAGTTCTCGCCCGACGAGTACGCGAACCCGACGTCGTCTCCGACCAGCTTCTCGATCAGGTAGAACCCGAACGGCTCGACCTCGTAGCTCTTGCACGTGCGATGGAACGAGGCCGGATGCTCGCAGGTCCCGCCGGGATACCCGCACTCGACCTGCTTGGGGAGCGCGAAGATGATCACCAGGGCGAACAGCGCTGCGAGCTGCTTGCCGCGCGATGACATGTTCGGCGCGATCACCGGGTGATTGTCCCACGCTCGACCAGCGTTGGCCTGCGTCGCGCGATCATCGATTGCATCCCACGGGAGACGATGCCGTCTGGCCAACTGCGCGGAGTTTCGGCGGGAACCCGTGGCATATGCGCTGCACCGAGAGGCGACATGTCCACCACCACCCAGCCCCTCCTCGAGTCGATCGATCTCTCCGACCTCGCCGGCGTCTCCGGCGGTTGTCACAAGAAGAAGAGCTGCCCGCCGCCGGCGGCCCCGCCGGCTCCGCCGCCGTCGGCCGGTCCGGAGATCACGACCAACGTCCAGATCTCCGGCTACGGCAGCACGACCGGCTACGGCCAGTAGACGACTGTCAACGCGACCATCGGCGACGAGCGACGAGCGACGATCGACGATCGACGATCAACGAGCGACGAGCGACGATCAACGAGCGACGAGCGACGAGCGACGAGCGACGATCGACGAGCGACGATCGCCTAACCGCGACCGCCAACGATCAGCGTCAGATCCTGCAGCTCGAGCAGGTTCGCCCACGTCCACAACGTGCCCGGTGCGGTCACCCGCATCTCGACGTTCACGCCGGCTCCGCTCCCGGTGATGTCGAGCTCGACCGGGAGCGACGGCAGCTTCGGTGACCCGAGCGGCGACGTCGTGCCGTGGTTGGTCAGCGACCACGTGATCGCGAGCTCGAGCTCGGCCCGGGCGTGCGCGGCGTTGTCGCCGTCCCACTCCGGAACCATCGCGACCGGGGCCTTCAGACCGACGTGCACGTCGGTGAGCGCGACGTCGTAGCCGAGCACGGTCTCGGGGATCGCGATCGATCCGAGGTCGAGCGAGACGTCGTCGATCTCGAGCGCGCCATCGCTCGTGGTCGAGAGCGCGATCGTTCCCGCGTCGATCGTCAGATCCGTCAGGCCGGACACCCAGCCATCGGGGGTGTGGTGAGCGGCGCCGATGGTGCCGGCGCTGTCGGCCGGTGACACCTCGACGTCGGCACCGGCCTCGAGATAGGCCCGCGCGGACGCCGGCGGTGGCTCCATGAGGTCGGCGCCGCACGCGGTGAGGAGAGGAATCAAAGCTAGAGCACGCATGATGACGCACTGCGGTGCAAGCGGTGGACCATTGGTCCGGCCGATAATATCGCCATGATCTTCAATGGTTGAAATGACCAAGCTCCAGAAAGTGTCCACATTTCGGACGTCTGGCCAGTGGAGTAGCCAGATCTCGACCAGCCACCAGTTTCATCCGCGACCACCGACCCTGCAGTTGCTGCACGGAATAGCGGTGCGGCTCTCGCGGTTGCGCGATCGAAATGCTGGTCCTCGATCGTGTTCGCACCTGGCTCGCGGCGAGTCTGATCGTGATCACGACGCTGGCGATCGCGATGGCGATTCGAGGCCTGGTACACCGGGATCTCGAGTGGCGTGCCGGCACCATCGAGCGCGGCTCGCTGCACCACACCTCCGATGGCTACGCGTTGACGCTCGTCGACCCGTGGGCACCCACGAAGATCGACGATCCCGTCGAGGTTCTCTACGACGGTGTGCTTCCGGACACGGTGTGCGAGGGTGTCGACGTCGTGGTTCAGGGCTGGCTCGACGGAGAGCGATTTCACGCGGAGCGGGTCGACGGCATTGGCCCGGGTAAGTACGACCCGTGCTGGCAGTGGCAATGCCGTCCGAATCGCGATCGACCGTTGCGGTGCCAGGACCACGGATAGACCGCGACACCGCGAGAGACCTGCAGCTCGCGCCGGTGATCGCGTGTGATCCCGCACGGCACCGGGTTTCGCGCATGATCGTCGGGTGGATGTGGGGCAACACCCGGAGCGTCGTCACGCCCGCCCCGAGGGCCCGGCGCGTGACTATCTCCGACGATGCGCGCTCCTCGGATCCCTGGTACTGCACGCGATCCTCGGCGCGGCGCTGGTGATGCTCGCGCGGCGCTCGCCGTCGACGGGACACGGCCTCGGGATGGCACCGGGCGTCGAGATCGTCGAGGTCGTCGACGTTTCGTCGTCGCTCGAGCCCGCCGCGCGGGACGCGCCCCGCGCCGACGGCAACATTGGCGCCGACGCGTTGGCGACTTCGGCATCGTCCGAGACTCGGACCGAGACTCGGACCGAGACGTCTGGTGCACGGACCGAGATGTCCGGTGCGCGGACCAAGCCTTCCGGCATCCGGACCGATACGTCCGAGATCCGGACCATCGCCTCGGAGCTCGGCACGGTCGAGATCGAGTCAGGTCCCGGCGAGCGCGGCGGCGGCGCGGGTGCGACGGGAACCGGCGCGGGCACGGGTGACGGGCGAGGCACCGGCAACGGCACGGGTCGGTGTCGCGGGATCGGGCGGCTGGCGTGCGGGACGGGGCTCGGGGACGGGGCGGGTGGTGGTGACGAGCTACTGTCGAGTCACCTGCCGCCGCCACCACCACCGTCGAAGGCGCGCCCCCCGAAGCTGATCTACCCGGTGCGCCAGCGCGAGGTCGGCGACGGTGACCCGCTGTTCGTCGCACGGGTCACCGTCGACACCGACGGTTACGTGGTCGGCGCCCACCTCGTACAGGGCGTCGGTGGTCCGCGCGACAACGTGGCGGCGGACCAGATCTTCCGGTTCCGGTACCGGCCGGCCCTCGACGACGACGGCCGGCCGGTGAAGGCGACCGTCGACCAGCCGTTCCTGGTCCAGTGACCCCCCGCGCAAGGCCCCCCGGGTGTCACCCTCGGTTGGCGAGGTGTCACCTCGAATGAATTCGTTCGGTTGGATCGCGCGACTGGGATCAACGACTTAGCGATGGCACGCGGGCTGCTCGAACGATCGGCACCACCTGCCATCACCAGGAAGCCCAGCCCATGTCGAACAAGATCCTGTCCATCGATCCCACCGTTCTTTCGACCGTCACCGGCGGAACCAAGCACGCAGGTGACCCGTTCCTCGACGACATCAGCAAGCTGGCGTCGTCGATCAAGGACATCTCGGCTCAGACCAAGGGGTTCTCGAGCACGCAGATGATCCTTCTCATGGGCATCGCGCTCCAGCGTAGCCAGGCGGCGAACGTCGTCTACGTCAGCGGCCGTCGCGGTCGCTGGTGGTAGCAGTCGCGGGGCGCGCATCCCACGCTCGCCAGGCGCGCGTGGGATAGTCGCCGCGTGAAAGCCGTCGCGATTCCCACGTTCGGAGGACCCGAGGTCCTCGAGGTCGTCGAGCGACCGTTACCCGAGCCCAGCCGCGGCGAGGTTCGGGTGCGGATCCGCGCGACGGCGATCAACCGCGCCGATGTGTTGCAACGGATGGGTGCGTACCCCGCGCCTCCCGATGCTCCGCCCGACATCCCGGGGCTCGAGATCGCGGGCGAGGTCGACGCACTCGGACCGGGCGTCGAACGTCTGGCGATCGGCGACCGCGTGTTCGGTCTGCTCGGCGGCGGTGGCTATGCCGAGGCAGCGACCGCACACGAGCGTGCGCTCGCCAAGATTCCCGACGGGATGTCGTTCGAACACGCCGCGGCGGTGCCCGAGGCGTTCGTGACCGCACACGACGCGATGGTGACGCGTGCGAACCTGCGGTCGGGCGAGAGCGTGATCGTCCACGCTGCGGGCAGCGGTGTCGGAACGGCGGCGGTGCAGCTCGGGCGCGCGCTCGGCGCGTACACGATCGGGACCGCTCGCACCGCCGACAAGCTCGAACGGGCCAAGCAGCTCGGCATGGACGAGGGCATCACGGTTCTCGACGGGAGCTTCGCGGCGGCGGTCAAGAAGCTGGTCCCCGCTGGAGCCGATGCCGTACTCGAGCTGGTCGGCGGCAAGTACGTCGACGAGGACCTGCGCGCGGTCAAGACGCTCGGCCGGATCGTGCTGATCGGGCTGATGGCCGGTACCAAGACCGAGCTCGATCTCGGATTGCTCCTGCGCAAGCGGATCACGATCACCGGCACGGTGCTGCGGTCGCGTCCGCTCGAGGAGAAGCTCGCGGCGATGCGCGCGTTCGAGGCTCAGGTGGTCCCGCTGTTCACGCGCGGCAAGCTCGCGCCGGTCATCGATACCGTGCTGCCGCTCGACCAGGCCGCCGCGGCGCACCAGCGCATGGCGACGAACGCCGGATTCGGCAAGATCGTCCTGCGCGTGTAGCTACCGTCGGCGCGGCCGCGGATCGGTCGCCACGCGATACACCGGCAGCAGGTTCACGCGTTCGTCCCACGACGGATGACGCTCGTAGAACCAGTGCAGGCGCTTCGCCGGATCGGCGGCGAGCTTCGGATCCGCCGCGAGGGCGGCCTCGAACTTCGTCTTCAGGCTCGGATCCTTCGCGATCATGGCGCGCGCCTGCTCCTCGGCGACGTACGACTCCATGTACTCCTTCTGCTCGAACGCGGTGTTGAAGAAGCCCCACTTCGCGAGCGAGTCGGGGAGCGCCGGATCGAGCATGTGGATCGCCAGGCGCGCGAACGGTTGCGCGATCGGCACGAAGATCGCGCCGTGCTCCAGGGTGCGGGTCTCGGTCGTCCACGCACCCTCGAAGTCGGGCCGCGTGCGCCCCTCGTACGGTGGGTTGTAGGTGACCTTGGAGGCGCGGAACACCTCGACCTGGACCCGCGGCGCGCCACGAATCAACCGGTACTGAACTCCGTGGAGAGCCAGGATGGTTCCGACCTGCTTCGCGAACCCGGCATCGACGATGTACCCGGCACGTGGCACGTCGACGGTGATCGCCGGGACCAACTCGTCGTACAGCGGGATGTTCCAGATCTGGGGCTTGGTCTCGTCGTAGACGATCCAGGTGCCGCCCGAGATCTCGGACTCGCGCTTCTCGTAGGCGTAGCCGCGAAACGCGATCTGCGTGGTGTGCCCCGACGGCTTCCACATCACTGGCAGCCGAGTTCCGCCGAGCGCCGCGTCGGCCCTAGAGGTCTCGTCGGCGATGCGCCGCCACATCGCGGCCTGCGTGCGCGCATCCTCGAACACGGCCCGCAACGTGTCGTAGGTGCTCTTCACGCGCTCCTTGTACGTGCGCCAGCTGTGGTTCTCGACCAACAGGCCCAGCCGCCCGCGTGCCGCGGCGTAGAACTGCGAGAACCGCGGCGGCGCTTCTCCGATCCCGAACCCCGATGACGGATCGTCGTCCTTGACGAACGACGGGTAGAACCGCAGCGGGAGGTGACCGAGCTCGGTGAGCCGCGCGATCAGGGCATCGCGAAACGCGTCGGCCGCCTCGTCGAGGCGGTCGGCGCGCGGCGCCACCGGCGCGACATTGATCGAGACATCGTGCTGGAACTTGGCGCCGTCGGTCGTGTGCAGGTCGATCACGAGCACCGGGTCGCGCGCGCGCATCACACCCAGCATCGCCTGCGTCTCCTCGGTGTCCGCCTTGATGAAGTCGCGGTTGATGTTGAGGCGAGCACCGTTGGTGCGAAATCCCATGTCCTCCGGTCCTCGCTGGTTGGGCCGGTTGTTGGGACCGAACCGCTCGTGACCGTCGGGATTGAGCACCGGCACGAACACCACGTTGGCGGCATCGAGCGCGCCGGGCGCGACCTTGCCCTCGAGCAGGTCGCGAAAGAATGCGAACCCGGCATCCTTACCCTCGATCTCGCCGGCGTGGATGCCACCCTGAACGTAGATCCACGGGAGCTTCGGGTGTCGCTCGATCGTGAGCGCGACGATCGGACGACCCTCCGCGGTGGTGCCGATGGGCCCGCAGCTCACGTGCGCGAACGCGCGGGGAAACCGCTCGCACAGATCGATCGCTTCGGCGTAGTGCCCGGTCCGGACGTAGCCCGAGCGCTCGCCCGTGGTCACCAGCGTCGCCGGATCGACCGCAGCGCGTTCGACGGGCGGTGCGGGTGTGGCCGGCACCGGCGGTCGAGCCGGTGAAGGGCAACCGGCGAGGGCGACGATCCACAACAGCCTGGCGCGCATGGCTGTCGTTAGCACGAAACGACGAAGGCCCTCGCGGAGGAGGGCCTTCGATCGCGTCTTCTCGACGCGCGCGAGCGAAACGTGCGACTAGCGTCGATGATCGCGACGGTTGCTACGGTTGTCGCGCACGGGACGCGACCGGTTGCTGCGGTTGTCGCGAACCACGGGACGCGACCGGGTCGAGCGGTTGTCGCGAACGACCGGGCGCGATCGGTTGTAGCCACGGTTGTCGCGAACCACGGGACGCGACCGGTTGTAGTTGCGGTTGTCGCGAACGATCGGACGCGACCGGTTGTAGCCGCGATTGTCGCGAACGATCGGACGCGACCGGTTGTAGCCGCGGTTGTCGCGAACGATCGGACGCGACCGGTTGTATCCGCGGTGGTCGCGCACGTAGCTGCCGCGGGGCGTGTACCCGCGCGGGCGGTAGTGCACGTACGAGCGCCGGTTGCCGATCGAGACGATCGCACGCGGCGGCGCGGCGTAGGCCCAACCGCGATCGTAGTAACGCGAGTGGTACCAGGTGCCGCCGTACTCCCTCCAGTAGAAGCCGTCGGAGTAGAAGATCGGTTCGTCGTAGTCCGCGATCACCTGAACGCCAGGGCTGACGTAGACGAGATCGGGGGCGACGGTCGTGGCGGAGACGGACACCGCCGGGCCGACGTAGGCGGGGGTGTAGCCGGTGGTCGTGGTGGCGTAACAACCGCCAGCGGCGATGGAGAGCACCATCAGGACGAGCAGGTTTCGCATGTATTTACTATGCAGCATCCTTCGTGCCAGTGCCTAGATTCGCGGGATCGTTGGAGCCGGTCTCCCGATCGTGAACGGACCTGTGACCACGAATCACAACGGGTTCGGTGGATCAGAGATCGACGCACCGCGCTGATCGTCAGGGCATGTAGGTGCTGGGGCACACCGTGATGTCGTAGTCGACGGGAAGCGTGGTCGAGGAATCGAAGCTCCCGACCCAGACCCAGTACCGGGTGCTCGGCAGCACCGGAAAGAACGTGGTTTCGGGGCCGACGGGCTGGATGGAGGTGCCGCTCGCGATCTCGGCGGTGGTGTTCTCCGGGAACACCAGGACGTCGAGGTCCGCGGCGCCCGTCCAGTCGACGCGCACCGCGAGCTCGTCGGTAGCGGCGCCGGTCTCGATCAGATAGGTGTCGCGGTCGCGGAAGTCGTCGGCCGCGTCGACATCGGCGCTGGTGCCCGAGATCCGGACGTCGGTGCCGGCGGCGGTGACGATGCCGGTCGCCTCGGGGTTGTCGTTGGCGCTCGCGGTCAGTGCGCGCACGTCGGGCGCGAACTGGACGGAGACGACGTCGTTGCGATCGTCTTGTGGCCCGTCGTTGGCCTCGGTGTACGTGGCAGCGGCGGTGACCGCGGCGCACGGCGTCGGATCGGGGATCACGCGCAGCTTGTACGGGATCGCGGCGCCGATATCAGCGGCGTCGGACGCCACCACCGCGAGCTGGTAGTCGCCGGCGATCAACGTCGATCCGAACGCGACGTGGTTGCCGCGATAGGTGCCGGCATCGACCACCTCGAGGCCACTGTCGATCACCCGGACCTGGAGGCTCGCGAGCGCCGCGGCGTCGCCCGACAGCTCGACCCGAAACGCGGTGCGCGCGGATACGTGCACGGCGTAGCCATCGAGGTCGACCACGCCGGCACCGGCGTCGAAGTGGCCGGAGTCGACGCTGCCGCAGATCGTGACCGGCGCATCGAGCACGAGATTGGTGGTCTCGGACGCGTTGTTCGAGACCGTGAAGTCGTTGGTGAGATCGGCGAGCTCGCCGTAGTCACACCCGGGCGGCGGAGGCGGGGTGTCGATCGGCGCGTCGTCACCGACGTCGGGAGACGCGTCGGTGGTGAAGCTCGGCACGGAATCCTGGCCGCAAGCGGCGAGCAGAATTGCGAGCGACACCCAGCGCACGGCTGCACTGCACCACGTCGGGGGCGCTCCGTCCAGTGGGGAGGATCACGTGCCACGCGAGGATGACAACGAGCCCTCGATGGCCGACAGTGAGTTGCCGATGGACTGGCGGATCAAGGGCACGATCCAGAAGGTGCTCGGCTACGTGCCGGGCGGCACGCGCCTGCATCTGTTGCTACAGCAACGATTCGGCGGGCTCTCCAGGTTCGAGCAGGAGTGTGATGTTCGCGTCACGGACTGGACCCTGATGATGCGCAACCTCCAGAAGGTGCGCGTCCCGGTGGAGGGCGCGATCCTGCTCGAGATCGGGAGCGGATGGTATCCGGCGTTGCCGGTGTGCCTGGGGCTGGCGGGGGCGGCGCGTGTCCACACCTACGATCTCGTGCGCCACTACGATGTCAGGCTCACGCGCGCGTTGATCGAGCGACTGGCGCGAGTCCACGCGGCGAAGGTCGCCGATTCCGCCGGTCGCGATCGCGAGGAGGTCGCGCGCCGGCTCGCCGAGTACGCCAACCTGCTCGCCGCCGGCGTCGAGCTAGGACAGGCCACGGGGGGCGTCGTCGACTATCACGCGCCGGGTGACGCCTCCGACACCGGGCTCCCCGACGCGTCGGTCGATGTCGTGTTCTCGAACAACGTGCTCGAGCACATCCCGGCACCCGTGCTCGAGGCGTGCTTTCGCGAGGCCTACCGGATCTTGAAGCCGGGCGGCATCGTCTATCACTCGGTCAACTGCGGCGATCACTACGCCTACTCCGATCCCGAGATCGATCAGGTCAACTACCTGCAGTACTCCGAGGCCGCGTGGCGACGGTGGGACAACGAGTTCCTGTACCAGAACCGGCTGCGCGCATTCGCGTTCACCGACATGGCGCGCGACGCCGGGTTCGCGATCGCGCTCGACATTCCCAACACCACCGAGGATCGGCTTCACTCGGTGCGACGGATGCGCGCCGAGGATCGCCTCGATCCGGCGTTTCGCGATCTCCCCGACGAGCAGCTCGCGATCACCTCGCTCGACTTCGTCGGTCGCAAACTGGCCTAGGCCGGTTCGACCGGACCGGCGAGTAGCTCCTCGAGGTGGTCGCGCCACGGCGCCTCGGCCTCGAGCTGCGCGAGCACCGCGAACAGCCCCCACTGCAGGCGGTTGAGGAACAGCCACTGCGGCGGCATCGCCACCTTGAACCGGTTCGGGTTGTCGAACATCAGGCTGCCGAACGTCTCGCGTACGAACCCGGCGTCGAACCGAAACGTCGACGTCGCGTACGGTTGGTAGAGGTGCCGCATCGCCTCCCACTGGTAGTCCCAGTCGAACCCCTTTTCCTTGCCGACGAACCCGAGCTCGCGAAACCCGTGCTGGAACGCCTCGCGATCGCCATCGAGGATGCCGCGCGCCATGCCGCGCCAGGTCTCGATCATCGAGCGGTCGAACCGACGCGTGCATCCGAAGTCGAGGAACGTGACGTCGCCGGTGTCGCCGATCAGGTAGTTCCCGGGATGCGGATCGGCGTTGTAGATGCAGCGTCGGAACAGCAGCTCGAAACACGCACGGAAGATCACGCTACCCGCGCGATCGCGCGCGTCTGCCGGCGTGTCGGCGATCCGGGCTCCATCGGCGAGCACGGTGGTCAACACGCGGCCACTCGACCGCTCGCGCACCACGCCCGGCACGTGGGCACCCTCGACCTCGCCGAGCAGCGTCGCGAACAGCTCCTGCTGCTCGGCCTCGCGTTCGTAGTCGCACTCCTCGATCAGCCGATCGCGTAGCTCGGTCGCGAGCGCGCCGCCGTCGACCGACGAGCCGATCGAGCTCATCCGGGCGAGCACCCCGACCATCTTGAGGTCGCTGCGGATCGCGTCCTCGATCCCGGGATACTGGATCTTCACCGCGACCTGCTGGTCGCCAACCCGCGCGCGATGGACCTGACCGATCGATGCCGACGCGAACGGGCGATCCTCGAAGTCGTCGAACAACGTGGTGGCGCGATCGCCGAGCTCGCCCGCGATCACGGTGTCGATCCGCGCGAACGACATCGGTGTCGATTGCGCCTGCAGCTCGGCCAGCACCTCCTGTGCGGCGGGTGGCAGCGTGCCCGGCATGTAGCTCGCGATCTGGCCGGCCTTCATCACCAGTCCCTTGAGGTGGCCCATCTTGCTGACCAGCTCGCGGGCGTGGGCGATGGCTTTGGCCTCGGCTCGGGCCGCCTTGGCCTCGGCCTTGGCGTCGCGCGCAGCCGGCTCGGCGGCTTGTTCCCCGGCCTTCTTGCGCCGGAACAGCAAGCGCGATGCGGCCTTCCGCCCGAGCTTGCTCGTGAGGCTCGCGGTCGACCACATCCGTCGAATCCCACCAGTCAGCTCGTCGATATCGTCGGGCACCAGCGGGTACGATGCTGCCAGACTACCGGGCGGTTGCGTAGTCGGCGCAAGCCCTGCAGTCGATCGACCGTCGAAGCGCGATCACGAACGCGGGGCGGCGAGCCCGCTCAGAAGTCCGTGTGGATCGTGGCGGTCAGTGCCTGCAGGTGCTGCTTGTTGCCCATGCCGGTCGGATCGACCGGCGGCGACGTCCCGCCGTGCGGCTGCTGCCCCGGGAAGTCCGGGATACCGAAGAACCCGGTCGCACCGGCGATGTTGCCGGGGAAGCCGCTGGTGAAATCGGCGTCGATGAACTGGTAGTCGAACCGGATGAACGCACGCTCGTTGATCGGTTGGATGAAGTAGACCTCGTAGGCCTTCCCGCGAACCGCGAGCTTGTTGGTCAAGAGGTCGGTCGGCTGCGCGAACGAGATCCAGTAGCGCGATGCCTGGTTGTACTCGGCACCGATCTTCGGAGCGTGAACACCGCCCGCCGGGAACGTGTAGCGACCGCCGAGGTAGAGGAACTTCGTGACGTGACTGACTTCCTTGCCGTTGGCGTCCACGTCATCGCTGGCGAGGTGGAGCAACGGGAGCTCGGCGGGAAGCCCGTTGGCGTCGAGGATCGGCATCCCCATCTGGTCGAACGCGTAGCCGCGGTACGAGATCCCCTTACCGTTGGGATTCAAGAAACCGAGTGCGCCGCCGACGAACGCATCGAACCCGGCCAGCTTCTTCATCATCAGGAACAGGCTCACGTTGCCGTAGGTGCCGAGCGAGCTCGGCTTCGACGACGGGAACACCAGCGAGCCGTCGAGCGGCGGCGGTGCGTTGGCCGGCTGGTTGGATTGTGGGTTCAGGTAGAAGCTCGGGTTCGGCAGCGGGATGTCGAACGGCCGGAACTTGGGCACGTAGTACGCACCGAACTGCGCGAACAACCGGCCGTCGGACGACGACAGGTCGGCGTTGCCGCCGATGATGCGCAGGTTGTTGGTGCCGTTGTTGAGGAACAAGTTCTGCGAGAACAGGTCGTCGTTGTTGGGGAACGACCACGACGCGTAGAACCCGCGGATCAGGAACGGCTTGGCGACCTGCATGGTGACGTCGACGGTGTCGTACTCGCCGTCGACCATCGTCAGGCCCCACGTGGCGTCGGGCTTCTCCATGTTCTCGCGGAGCTCGCCGGGGCTGCCGTTGGAGTACGAGATGCGTCCGAACGACAGCGCGATCTTCGAGGTCAAGAACCAGTCGAGCCAGAACCGATCGAGACGCAGCGTGGTGTCGCTGGGCACGCGGCCCTGCGAGAAGTCCTGCGGCGACGGTGTCGACACGTTGGTGCCGAACCGCTTGAACACCGAGATCCGACCGCGGATGCGTAGGTTGTCGGTGGGCTCGGCCTTCAGCATGAGACGGAACCGATGCAGCCACTGCTCGGAGTTGTGGAGGCTGACGAACGTGGGCGGCGCGAACGGATTCCCCTGCGGATCGGCACCGTGATACCAGTAGCTGCCGAGCGTGGTGCGGTAGTCACCGCCCCACTCGACGCGACGGAGCGAGTTCTCCTTCTCGAGATCGACGAGGCGATGCTCGAGATCTCGTACGCGATCGCGCAGTCGCCGGTAAGCCGGATCCTGATCGAGCGGAGCCCCGGCGCTCGGATCCGGAGCCGTCGGTAGCGGCGCGGTGGGTGGCGGAGTCGTTTCGGGCTCGCTCGGTGTTGGCATCGGCGCCGGCGCCTCGTCGTCGTCACCACCGGGTGGATCGTCGGCGAGTGCTGTCGAGGTGTGGAGCCACGCGGGCAGCAGGAGCAGCCAGAGTCGGTTCGAAGCCATGTTGTCCTTGTCGATCCGCGATGCGGATCAGTTCTTGATGCCGGCGCCCTGGTTTTCGGCAGAGTCGGCGGCGTTCGCGCGGAGGTAGGCACGCGCGGCCCGGAGCTGACCGGCCGACATCCGATCCCCGATCGGGATGTAGCGATCGTGCTGCCCGGAAGCGAAGAAACGTTCCCACATCGCGCGCGAACGGCTGCGCGGTGCGACCCCCGAGATCCCGCTCGTGCGGTGGCAACCGCTGCACGCACCGACCACGCGGCGACCGGCGTCGACACTGCCGTCGGAGCTCACCCGCGGTGTCGGCTTCGGTTGCGGTCGCTGCGCGCGCACGACGGCGGGTGGCGGTTTGGCCGGCTCCGCCGGCTTCGCGAACACCGCATCCGCGAGCTTGACCTGCTGGGTCTCGCCGGCACCGACGTCGACGGTCTTCGCGTACAGGATGCGCGACCCGTTCTCGATCACGAGCTTGTGGTTGCCGGGCTTGACCTTGGTGAGTCCGGGCACCGGACCGACGACCTTGCCGTCGACGCGCATCACGGTGCCGGCCGGCGCGACCTTGCTCGAGGTCACCGCGAGGTAGGTCTTCTTCGGTGGCTCGGGCGTGGGAGGCAACGTGACGGGTTCGACGGCGGCGGGCGTCGGCTCGGCCTCGCGGCGCGTCGGTTGCCGCACGGCAACGCGGGTGCGGTGCTTCTGCGGGACGACCACTCTTCTACGTGGTGTCGGAGTCGGCCGTGGCGGCGCCTTGGCAACAGCGACCTTGGGAGGTTCGACGGCCGCGACCTTCGTGGGGACCTTGTCGTCGGTGGCCTTGTCGTCGGTGGCCTTGTCGCCGGTGGTCTTGTCGTCGGTGGCGTTGTCGTCGGCGGCGTGCGCGACGGTGGAGTCCTTCTGGAGCTCCTCCGCCATGCTCGCGAGCTGAGCGAGATCGCCGCCGCCGCCCGCCTCGATCGCTTGCTGGAACTCGGAGCGCGCCTTCGCGTAGTCGCCGTCGGACATCGCCTTGAGGCCGATCTGGCGGTGGGCCTCGATGATCGAGGCATCCGAGCCGGGTTTCGGCGCCTCGTCGGCAGCCGCGGTCTGCACGTCCGAGCCGGATGCCTTGGTGGCGAGATCCGGGGACGACGAGCCTCCGCGCGCCACGAGGATGATGACCACGGCAGCGACGGCGAGACCTCCGATCAACGCGACCCATTTGCCGCGCGAGCTCTGGGCCTGCGGCTTTGGGGAGAGCTGGGAGATCGGAGGCGGTGTGGTGTCCTTCGGTGTCATCCCGACACCGAGCATCGTCGGCATCTGGGATGCCATCTGTGCCGACGGCAGCGGCGCCGCCATCGCAGGAGCACCGCCCGACGACGACGACGGCTCTCCCAGCAACTCGCCGAGTCGGATCGGTTGCGACAGTTCGAAGCCGTAGGTACCGGGCAAGCTTCCCGCGTCGGGGAAGGCGACGCCGAAGTCGGGGATCGCGGCACCGCGTGGAAGTGCGAGCAGCGCGTTGTCGACGCGCCGGCGCTCCTCGAGCCGTCCGGGGATCCGGCGCTCGAGCCACTTGCGCAGCGTGAGATCGGGGCCCACCGGCAATCCGCGTGCGATCTCGGTCAGCGCTTCCGCGAGCATGTTCGCCGACGAGATCCGGCGGGTGGGATCGCGCTCGAGTGCGCCTGCGACCATGGTCGCGAGGTCCGCCGGGAAGTCGTCCAGGACCTCGTCGAGCCGCGGGATGTCGGCCTCGAGCAACTGGTGGAGCTGCTCGGCCGCCGCCGTGCCGCGGAACAATCGGCGGCGTGCGAACGTCTCCCACATCACGACACCGAGCGAGAAGATGTCCGCGCGGTGGTCGTACGCTTGCTCGCGCACGTACTCGGGCGCCATGTACCCGAACTTGCCCTTGAGCGTTCCGGGGTTGGTGCCGGACGTCGATCCGAGCGCGCGTGCGACGCCGAAGTCGATCAACTTCGCGATGCCCTCATCGCTGATCATGATGTTGTTGGGCGAGACGTCGCGGTGGATCAGCTTCTCGGCGTGTGCCGCGGCGAGCGCACTCGCGATCTCGATGAACACATCGCATCCGAGACGCGGTTCGAACAGCGGCCGATCACGGATCGATGCATCACCGAGCAGCTCCCGCAGGTTCTGTCCGGAGATGTACTCCATCACGATGTAGTACTGGCCGAGGTGCTCCGCGACATCGCGGACCTGCACGATGTTCTTGTGGTGGAGTCTTCCGACCGCTCGCGCTTCGTCGAGAAACATCTTCACGAAGGTCGCGTTGGCGCTCAGGTTGCGTGGCAGCACCTTGACAGCGGCCAGCGCGCCGAACCCCTCCACCTCCGAGGTGAGACGTGCGAGGTACACCTCGCCCATCCCTCCGGCGGCGAGCAGGCGCAGAAGCTCGTAGCGGCCGACTGTGGTGCCGACTGTAGTCATGATCCTCCCGGGATTCACTTTGCCGAATTCGCCTCGGTGTCCGTCTTCACCGGGGCTTTACTTCATCTGTACAGCGGGCAACACGAGTGCTTCGGTGCGTCATGGTGCGCGTTCCTCGCGCTGAAGTTTTCGCGCCAGCTCCATGAGTTGGAGCAGGCCCGGATCGTTGGCGCCGAGACGCATCGCCTCGGCGAATTCAGAGATCGCCCGACGGTAGTCCTTGGCTTGCAAGGCATCGATCCCGGCCTGGCGATGTTGCTTGGCCTCGCTCGACGTCGTGTCCGTCTCCGTTGCGGGTGGTGGTTTCGGTTGCACGGCGGCAGCGGATGACTCCGAAGATCCCCGACCTCGCAGCGCGAACGCGGTCACCAACGCGAACACCGCGACCGCGCCGATCGCGATCGCGATGAGGCCGCGGCGATCTCGAAGCGACACCCCGGTGTGGCTGGAGACCTCACCGTTGGCGATCCGGATCGAGGTCGCGCCCGACGGCACCGATTGAAAGTGCCCCGACGGACGCATGCCGGGATCCGGAGGGAACCCCGACGGTGACAGGAGCGTCGCGCCCGACTCCGAGGGTCCCGACAGTCCCGATGGCGACGCGCCCGACGGCCTCGATAACGTTGATGGCGACGAACCCGACGGTGCCGAGCCCGATCCCGACCACGACGATCGAGACGATCGAGACGATGTCGACGACGGCGACGACGGCGACGACGGCGACGACGGCGACGATGGCGACGATGGCGACGATGGCGACGTTGGCATCTCGATGATGGCGACCTCGGGGCCGGCGTCGATCACCTGTTGATCGCGCAGTCGTCGCTCTTCGATCCGCGTGCCGATTCGATTGGTGAGCCAGCGTTGCAGCGTGCGATCGCCCATCTCGGTGAAGCCGCGCGACAGCTCGCGGAGCCGGTCGCTGATCGCATCCGCGCTCGCGAGCCGGCGTTCGGGATCGCGCTCGAGCATTCCGCCGACCAGATCGGCGACCTCCGTCGGAAATCCGGGTACCGCCTCGTCGAGCCGCGGGATCTTGGCCTCGAGCACCTGGTGGATCTGTTCGGCGGCACTGCCGCGAAACAACCGGCGTCGCGTGAACGTCTCCCACATCACGACGCCAAACGAGAAGATGTCGACCCGGTGATCGTAGGCGTGGTTGCGCACGTACTCGGGCGCCATGTACGCGAACTTGCCCTTGAGGGTGCCCGGGTTGGTCAACGACACGGTACCGAGCGCACGTGCGACGCCGAAGTCGATCAGCTTCGCGATGCCCTCGTCTCCAATCATGACGTTGTTCGGCGACAGGTCGCGGTGGACGAGTCCCGCGTCGTGGACCGCACCCAGCGCGCTCGCGAGATCCGCGAACAGCTCGCATCCGAGCTTGGGAGAGAACAGCGGTGTGTCCGTGATCGACACGTCGCCGAGGAGCTCCCGCAGGTTCTGCCCGCGGATGTACTCCATGATCATGTAGTACTGGCCCTCGTGCAGCTCGATGTCCCGGATCTGCACGATGTTCTTGTGGCGCAGCTTCGCGACGTGCCGGGCCTCGTCGAGGAACATCTGCACGAACGTCGGGTTCGTGCTGAGGTTCGAGACCAGCACCTTGATCGCCACCAGCGAGCCGAAGCCGGCCGCACCGTGCAGGCGGGCGAGATAGATCTCGCCCATGCCGCCGCTCGCCAGTGGCCGCAACAGCTCGTATCGATCGAGGATCGCTCCCGGTCCGATCATGAAACCCCGAGCGTTACGTTGCCGGAACCCGGGCGCTCCCGGTCATGTCGCGACCTGTACTTCGTCTTTACGTGCCAGTGATTCTCTCAGGTTCGCGCGCCGGTGACCGTCGACACCCGCGGGTCGCGACGCGCGACGGCGATGTCGACATCCGGCGCGATCGCCCATCCGGTCGGATCGCGGCGGATGATGATCTCGCGGTCACCGACCAGCTCGTCCAGAAGCTTCCGCGTGCGGTTGAGCGCGATGTAGAGCGTGTTGCGATGGCGAAGCGGGTGGTAGTCGGTACCGCCCCACACGATCTGGTAGAGCCGCTCCGGGTTCACGGGATCGGGACTCTCGGCGAGCGCCACCAGGATCGCGGAGGCGACGCCGCGTCCCTCGATCGCTCGCCCGGACTTCTCGATGATCGATCCGGTGGATAGATCGATCAGCAGATCGTGCTCGCGCGCCACCTCGCGCAGCAAGGCGTGTTCGGTATGGAGCCGACCATGCCGGGACGACACGATCACCGTCTCGGGACGGAGTCCGAGGACGCGCAGGAGTCCGACGTAGCCTTGCTGTTGCTCGGCAGGGACGCGCTCGAGGATCGACGTGCCGCCGTGCGAGGTCGCGCTGCGCAACAGCGCGGCACGTGCGTGCAGGAAGTGCAGGCCGTGGCGTTTCGCGAGCTCGTCGATGCGCGCGAGCGAGGCCAACGCGGTGTCGTAGATCCCCGCGGCGACGTCGGCGATCGCGGTGACGAGCAACGCGCGTCCCAGCGAATACGGGCGCCGGCGGCGCGATTCGTCCTCGATCACCGCCACGGCTGTCGCCCGCGCGCGTTCGGGATCGCCACCGAACAGCTCGATGTAAGCCTGGTCGAGGGCGTAGTCGGTCCTGAGCGGTTCGCGGTCGCCGGCGATCTCGAGCGCGCGTGCGATCTCGGTTCGCGCGAGCTCGATGTCTCCGCGGAACACGTGGACGTACGCCTGGAGCGCCGCGGACTCCGCGGCCATCGCGGGCAACGGGTGATCGCGAAGGTCGCGCGCGATGTGCTCCGCATCTGAGACGCGGCCGACGGTCAGCAGCGCGCGACCGAGATGCGCTCTGCCCGGACTGATCAACGGAACGAGCTTCGCCGCGGTGGCGCGCTGGCTGACGTCGGTGAGCACCTCGACCGACCTCGCTGCCTCACCGTGCAGCGCGAGTGCACGACCGAGGAAGTGGCCGGCGAGGCAGGCGAGTAGCTCGTCGTGCTGGCGCTCGTGCTCGACGTACGCGTGCTCGAGCGTGACCACGGCCTCGTCGAGCCGCCCGCACACGACCTGAGATACGCCGACGTAGAGCTCGGACATCCGGCCGCGCAGGTGTGCGCTGGTCTCGACGAGGCGCGTATCGCGACCGAGCTCCTCCGCGCGTGTCACGTCGCCGAGCTCGCTCGCGGCCAGCAGCTCGAGGAGCATCAACAGGAAGTCGAGGTCGACGATCGCCGCTGCCTGCGCGATCCGCCGACCCTCGGACACTGCCGACAGACACTCGATCCACTCGAGGTGAAGGGCGTGCACGACACCGCGGGCCCAGCACAAACGCACGCGATCGACCTCGCGGGTGATCGCGGGATCGTGCTCGAGCTCCACGATCCGCTTCCTGCCGCTCGGTTCACCGGACAGCGTCTCGATGATCGCGAGTCGCATCGAAACCAGTGCACGCATCCGCGGATCGCGAGCGACCTCGAGCGCCGCCGCCAGATGCGAGCGTGCTTCGAGCACCCGGCAGCGCCGCTCGGCGATCGTCGCGCGTGTCATCAGTGCCGACAGGTCGTGGTCTCGCTCCGGTGGCAAGGCCTCGATCGCCTGGGCCGCGTCGTCGATCCGCGCCATCCGCAGGTAGATCCGCGCGAGCGCGAGCGTGGCTTCGGGTCGACCGTCGCGCGACAGTCGTTCGAGCGTCGGCACCAGCAGGTGATCGAGTCCGGCACCGCTGATCGTCTGGATCGCGGCGCGCAGGCTCGCGAACGCCTGCTCGATATCGCCCGCCGACACCGACAGGCAGATCGACTCGACCGCGACCAGCGGCAAGCTGTGGCGCTCGAAGTCCTCCCACAACACCTGGGCCGCGGTCCTGCGGCTCGACGCGATGGTGTCGCGATCGGCGCCGCTCATCACGACCTCGCGAACGAGCTCGTGGATCACCAGCTCCTCGGGGCGAGAATCGACGAGGAACTGCTCCGCCAGCGTGTTGAACACGCGGTCGTCGGGCACCAGCCGAGCTGCGGCGAGCCGCGAGCGCGAACAGTCGGCGACCGCGGCCAACCGGATCAGCGCCTGGCGTGCGTCCGAGTCCAGGATGTTGATGGTCTCCTCGAGCGGATCACCGCTGCTGGAGCCGCGCCGGCTTCCGGCCACCAGATGCCGCAACAGGAACGGGCTGCCACCGCTGTGCTCGACGAGTGGGTCGAGCCCGTCGGTGGGCATGCCGAGGCGCGTCGCGAAGTGCTCGGCGAGCGATCGCGCTTCCGGTTTCGCGAGCGGCCCGAGGCGGATCACGATCGGCGTGGTCACCACGGGAAGCGCCGTGCGCGAGGTGACGATCAACCGACTCGCCGGCTCGACCTCGCGAACCAGCTCGTCGACCAGGGCGGCGATCTCGTTCGGCGCGTGGTGGGCATTGTCGAGGACCACCACGTGGGGTGTCTTCGCGAGCAGGGCGACGAGATCGGAGAGACCCTGACAACCGCGACCGGTGATCCGTGCGTGCAAGAAGCTGTGGAACACGCGGGCGTTGTGCGGCTCGATCGTCACGCGCACGATCGGGATGTCCTGCCACGGCGGTGCCGAACGCAGCTCGGCAGCCGCGTGGTAGGCGAGCTCGCTCTTGCCGATCCCGGGCAACCCATAGATCAGTGCGACCGGTTCTTCGGCCAGAGCTCGAAGCCGGCGCAGCTCGTCGACTCGACCGAAGAAGAAGCTCGCCATTGCCGAACGAACCACAGTGTAGCGTTTCTGCGCAGATTCCTCGGTTCGTACAGACGATGTAAAGATCAGTAGTCTCGTGGTTTTGGGTGGTTACCTCGGATAACCTTCGCCCATGCGCATGACCCTGGGCGATGCGTTCAACCGCCGCAAGAAGCTCTCCGCCGATCTGACGTCGTGGACCAACCGACTCAAGGCGTCGGGACACACCAAGCGGACCTATCGGTCTCACGCGATCGAGGGCGCCCAGGCCTTCGCTCCGGAGCCCGGATCGGAGAAGACGACGTCGCGGCACTACACGGTCGACGAGTGCCGCGCGAAGATCCGCGAGATCATCGCGGAGGATCGCCAGCTCGCACTCCGGATCTCGATCACCAACCAGGCGGCCAAGGCCGAGGTATCCGACCTCGAGGGCAACGCACGCAGCTACTCGATCCCCGAGTTGCTCGTGCTCAAGGACAGCATCATCCCCAAGATGGAAGAAGCCGCACGCGCGATCCCGCTGCGCGCCGACGGCGTGAACGTGATCGAGACCGGGGACGACCACGTCCGCTACCGCAACGTTCACAAGGTCGAGCGCAAGAAGGAGACGTTCTCGGACAAAGGACTCAAGGCGGAGGAGATGGAGCTACTCGGCTACGACGTCACCGAGGTCATGGACTACGGCTTGCCGTCACGCGAGGTGTGGAACGAGATCGATCGGATCCAGGAGTTCCTCCAGCGCGTGAAGCAGGCGATCAACTACGCGAACAAGACCGAGCTTCTGGATCTCCCGTGATCCCATGACGGACGACATCCGGCGGTTTCGGCTCAACCGGCAGGACGAGATCGATAGCGCGGCGCAGTACCACGCGATGGCCGACGTCGAGTCCGACGAGAGCATCGCCAACATCTATCGAGAGCTCGCGGCGGTCGAGGAGAAGCACGCGACGTTCTGGGAAGACCAGCTTCGCGCCAAGGGTGTCGATCCGGGGCCTCGGCGCCCGAGCTGGCGGGCGCGGGTGCTGCGTTGGTTCGCGGTACGGTTCGGTGCGCGCGCGATCTTGCCGACGGTGGCAGCGCGCGAGTCGGCGGGGCGCGACGACTACGCCACGCAGGCCGAGTCGGCGCACACGCGGATGGCGGCGCAGGAGCGATCGCACGCGCGCGTGCTCGGCGTGATGATGCAGCGCGCGCAGGGCGCGACGGGAAGCACGCTGGCACGCGTCGAGGGTCGCCATCGCAACGTCGGAGGCAATGCTCTCCGCGCGGCGGTACTCGGCGCCAACGATGGTCTGTGCTCGAACCTCGCGCTCGTGATGGGTGTGGCGGGAGCCGAAGCGTCGAGCCAGGCGATCCTGATCGCCGGTCTCGCCGGGTTGCTCGCCGGCGCGTCGTCGATGGCGCTCGGCGAATGGATCAGCGTGACCAGCTCGCGCGAGCTCGCGCAGCGCGAGTTGCGCGTCGAGGCGGAGGAACTGGCGGCGGCGCCCGAGGAAGAGCGCGAGGAGCTACAGCTGATCTGACGAGGCCAAGGGCATCCCCAAGGAGGAAGCCAAGCAGCTCGCGACCAACCTGCTCGCGAATCGCGAGACCGCACTCGACGTCCTCGCGCGCGAGGAGCTCGGACTCGATCCCGATGATCTCGGCGGATCGGCGTGGACCGCGGCCCTGACCTCGTTCTTGCTGTTCACGCTCGGTGCGGTGTTCCCGGTCGTGCCGTTCGTGTTCGCGAGCGGCACGGTCGCGATGATCGCGAGCATCGGGCTTTCGGGGCTCGCGCTGTTCGCGGTCGGTGCCGGCATCACGCTATTCACCGGGAGGTCGGCGGTGTGGTCGGGCGGGCGACAGCTCGTTCTCGGGCTCGGTGCCGCGGGTCTGACGTTCGGGGTGGGGCGTCTCCTCGGGGTGGCGCTGGGCTGATCGATCGAGTCCGGCGGTATACGGACCGGCGCTTCGCTCGCCGGGGCCCGTCCCTCGATGGTCGTCGATGTTCGCGAGATCGCGACCTTCGAACGGTGGCACGTCGACTGCTGGAGACAGGGGTGTCACCACCGAAGGACACCGGCCATGCCCAAAGCCAAGCCCACCCAACCCGCCCGGCCCGAAACCCTCCAGACCATCGACCCGACCGACCTCTCTCAGGTCAGCGGTGGCGTGTCGTCGAGCGGCTCCAACGCCGAGATCACGCAGGCGCTGAGCGGCGTGATCGACTCGCTCCAGAGCCTGCAGACCAACCGCCAGCAGGGCATGGACCCGACGACCATGATGATGTTCATGATGATGATGGGTGGAGGTGGCGGCGGTAGCGCGCCCGCGCCCGCGCCCGCGTACGCCCCCAACACGATCGGCGGTTACTCCGGCTACACGATCGACGGCGTCTACTACCCGTTCTTCAAGTAGACTCGGTGACGGCGCGGCCCTGCCGAAGGCTTGGCTGCATACACGTCGCTGGTCACTCGTCACGTGCCTATCCGCCCACCACATCCCAAGACGGTTTGTTTGTTGCAAACGGCAATAGGTAACGGCCTCGACATAGAGGCCGCGTCACTCGTCACCGGTCACTCGTAAGAGGTACCCACAATCAACGGGCTCCATCCGCCCGGGCGTGGGCCGCGCCACCTTTCGTGTCTCTTCGCGTTCTCGGAATCATCTTCGTCCTCGGCCTCGGCCTCGGTTGCCGTCGCCCACGTGCACCGGTGCCATCGCGGTCGCAGACATCGCTGCTCGCCGAGCGCGATCGCGACGACGTGCCTGCGATCCGGGCACACGCGTGGGCACTATGGGCGCGTCTGCAGGATCGCTGGCAACAATGGCCGCGCTCCGACGTCGTGCTCGGCGTGCGCGATCGCGTGTTCCGCGAGCTCCAGGCGTTCCGGGTCGGCGATCGCATCGAGCGCGAGACCGCGCCGCTGATGTTTCAGGTCGTGTTCGATCCGGTGGCAGCGGCACACGTTCGCGAGCACCATCTGGCGCAGCGCGCGTCGACGCGAGACGCATCCGCGATCCCCGACTTCCCCGACGACGCGATCCTGATCAAGGCCGTGTGGTACCCGGTGCATCGCGAGGGCGTGACGCGGTTGCCGGTGTGGGACGGCGAGGCCGCGCGCGACCTCGGAAACCCGACGCGAACCTGGTCGCGCCAGGTCGCGATCGATCCCGTGGCCGAGGAGCCCACCGATGGCACCGCGTTCGACGAGCTCGTCGATGGCGTCCATCATGTTCCCCTCGACGCGTTCATCCATCGCACGCTGACCACGCCGTACGAGGTCGCCGCCGCTCGCCGCGCGGCGCGCGATCCGACGCTCGCGATCGGCGATCACGTCGTGCTCGTCGGCATGCACGTATCGACGCGCGAGATTCCCGATTGGGTGTGGATCACGTTGTGGTGGCACGACCGACCCGACGCCGGTCCGTACGCGGCCGGACGCCCCGACGACGTTCGCGGCGCCGCGCGCAGCTACCTGCTCGACACCACGGTGTCGGCGCTACGCCCGCGCGAATCCGATGGCTCGCCGCACGTCGCGATGAACCCGTATCTCGAGGCGCGGTTTCCCGGCGGCGTGCACTCCAACTGCGTGGCGTGTCATCGCCGCGCGGCGCTCGGCGCGACCGAGTACCTTCCGGTCACCCGCGGCGATCTCGCGCCCGACGATCCGTACTTCGACGGCAAGACCACCACCGACCTCGTGTGGACGCTCGCCCTCGAGGCACGCTGACTTCGCGAGCGAACCGTCCGCGTGTTCTTTCCAGAGCTCGCGTTCGGTTCGCGCTTCACCGCGGAGCGGTCCGCGGAACCGACGTCGTGTGACGAGATTCAGGCCGCGACCGGGAACAGTCGGGCCGTGTTGATCTCTTCGTGGAACACCGGCCGGTGATGCTCGGCGGCGTCGTGCACGCACGCGGGGACCGGCATCTTGAGTTGATCGAGCAGTTCGATCGTGCGCTCGGCACCGATCGCGTCGACCACCATGCCGGGCGGTGCCCACGAGAAGCCGTAGCTCATGATCCGATCGATGTCGCGCGGTCGCTCGACGACCTGGCCGACGAGTCCGAGCCCGTAGCTGACGTAGCCGAGCATGATCTGGCGGAGCAGGTCGGCCTCGTGACCTTTGGCCGTGCACATCACGTCGAACGCGGCGACGTGATCGCCCTTCGCGACCGCGGCCTGCATGCGCTCGACGAACGCGGGTACCGGCACCACGATCTCGCCACGCGGGACGTAGTCGCCGGTCTTCGGCATCACCACGAACTGGTCGTCACCGACCTTCTTGTAGAACCCGCCTTTGTCGCGGCTCTTGCGGCCGAGGTGACCGCGCGCGATCAGATCGCGCATGTACTTCGGCAGCTCGAACGATGCGTGCGCGAAGTCGTTGGTGGAGCCCACCAGATTATCGACGATCGCCGCGTGGACATCCCAGCCGACGAGATCGATCGTGGCGAGCGGCGGCAGCGCGCGGCCGGTGTGAAGTCCGACCAGCTGGTCCATGAACACCACGCCGTGTTCCTCGGCGAGTTGCGCGACCTCGTTGAGCACCTTGAAGCCGAGACGGTTGCCGGCGAACGCCGGCGTGTCTCGCGTCTCGATGACCTGACGGCGCAGATCGCGCTGCAGGAAGTCGCGGACCACCGCGATCACTCCCGGATCGGTGCCGGCATGTGGGATCAGCTCGCAGCCGACGATGATGGTCGGTGGGTTGAACAGGTGGATCCCCAGGAAGTGCGATTGAAAGCCCGAGCTGCGATCGGCGCACAACTCGGTGATCGACAGCCCCGATGACACCGTGGCGATGATCGAGTCTGGTTTACGGATCTGATCGACGTTCGCGAACAGGGCACGCTTGATCGACGGGTCTTCGGCCACCGCTTCGAGCACCAGATCGGCGTTCGCGATCGCTTCGCGATCGTCGTACGTGGTGCAGCGGATCGGAGCGTCGTCCGCGAGTTTCCCCTTGGACATCTTGATCGCCTTCTTGCGACCCGCTTCCGCGCGATCGATCGTGCGCGCGACGAGAGTGGTGGTGAAGCCCGAAAGCGCGAACAGGGCGCCCGCTCCGGCGCCCATCGTTCCATTCGCGCCGAGCACGACGACGTTCTTGATGGCCCTACTCGTAGTCAATGATTCCTCCCGGCAAGACTTCGCGAGCGGGCACCCAGCAAGAGGTCGACCGCGGAAGCGAAGTCGGACAACGAAACACAACGTGGGTCCGAAGTACTAGAACGTCAACCGAAAACCCACTTGTGCCGAGGCCGGAGCATATCGAGAAATCGTGCGCTGAAAGTTTGGATTGCGCGCAGTCGGTGCGGAAGTCTCGGCACCATTTGCGTCGATCGCTTTCGCGAAGATCAGATCCTCGTACGTTCCTCCAGAAACCGGGTTGACGTTGTTGAGCGTCCCACCCGCACCGCCGATTCCACGCTTGACCGACGGCGCGTACGTCGAATCGACGTCGAACGTGCCCTGATGATTCAATACGTTGAACACGTCGAGGAAGATCTCGGCAGTCATCTTGCTGTCGTTTAGCTTGCGTCCGTACGACAGCTTGAGATCGAACGTGCGCTCGAGCTCGGTTCGGCCGAGCTCACCGCGCGGTAGCAGGAACGATTCGTTCGGGCCGTACAGATAGTGAGCGCCGAGCGCGTTGCGCGGAATGCCCGACACCGCACGTACGCGCGCACCGATCGTGAGCAGATCGCGATCGCTGGGATGCGCGGTGTAGAACGCGTCGACCTTGAGCGAGTGCGGGCGATCCTGCGGAAGTGGACCGTAGCGATTGGCGAGTAGCTCGATCAGATCGTACTGCGACGAGATGTTGGGATCGCGCTGGCCGTTGTCGTAGGACACGCTGCCGGGAAAATTGCCCCGGGTGCGCGAGTACGTGTACGACGCGCGCACGAACAGGTCGTGCGATAGCCGCTTGGACAGCTCGAGGGCGATCGATCGGTACGTGCGCGATGGCCGATCGAAGGCGCGAATGCCCTGGAACATCGCCAGCTGATCCTCGAGCCGCCCGCGCACCACCGGATCGTCGGCCGCCGCGATCCGCTGCTCCAGGCGGGCCTCTTCGTCGGCCGACCACTCGCCCGGGTTGGCGATCACGTAGGTCTGCGCGCCATCGGTCGACACGTCCTCGATCACGCGACCGAGCCAGCGGTGCTGGTAGGTGATCCCCATCATCAGGTCGTCGGCGAGCTGGAACTGGGCGCCGGCGACGACCTCGTCGAGGTACTGCGACTTGGTCCCCGGAGCGACCAGCACGCCCGACGAACCGATCAACTGCTCGACCGCGGGCGCGCCGTTCGGTGTCAAACACCCGACGCCATCGGCGGCGCCGATCCGGGGATCGACGGAACCGCACACGTCGGTACCCGCGGTCTGAAACGACTGCTGGTACGACACCTCGCCGCCGAACGAGCGATCGTTGATGTCCATCGGGATCGCCTCGAAGAACCGGCCGTACGACAGCCATAGCTTCGCGCGACCTTCCTCGGTGGGATCCCAGGCCACGCCGAGCCGCGGTGCCCAGTTGTTCGTGAGGTCGAGCGCGGTGGTGTCGTGGCGCTCGCCGGTCAACGGATCGAGCTTGCCGCGGAGCGACTCGGCGTAGCGCAGTTGCTGCTCCTCGTAGCGCACGCCGGCGTTGAGGGTCAGGTTGGGCCACGGCTGCCACGAGTCGCGCAGGTAGGTCGACCAGTCGATGGTCTGGCCGGTGACCTCGGTGCCGGGGGCCCCCACCGTGCCGGGCAGGTACTCGCACGCGAACGTCTTGCTGCCGGTGCCGAGCCCCCCGGTGGCCTCGGGATCGGGCGTCTTGCACACGTGGTCGTAGCGCGGGTCCTTGTCGCCGAGCGGCGCGAGTCCGACCCAGCGCGTGACGTCGACGACGCCGGCGTCGACGAAGTTCTGGATCAGCGCGCCACCCGAGAACAGGCGCGCGGTGACCTTGGAGTTGTTCTCGATGTCGATGCCGGCCTTGATCTCGTGCGAGCCCGCGAGATGACCGCGGCGCGTGACGCCGAACCGTGCGGTGATTCGATCCTCTCGATCCGCCGCGATCGGGCCGGGGCCTCCGATCGCGTACGACACGGTGTCCATCGGACAGTTGACGATGCCGAAGTACGGGTCGCTCGAGCCGGGACCGCCATCGGTGCAGCCGGCCACCGTGCGCGCCGACTCGCCGCCGAACCCGGACCACGTGCCGAGGCTACCGTTCAGCAAGATCTGGCGCGGTTGCGCGTCGAGCGTCGGGTCGAGTGCACCGGTGCGCAGCGACGAGTGGTGCCACGCGAGCACGCCCTCGAGCTCGAGGCGGTCGTCGTCGACCTTCGAGGTCCAGCGCGCGGCTCCGTCGAGCGATAGCGTGTTGGTGCGCGAGCCGGTCGACGGCAACCCGAACAGGCCCGGCGTGCGCGAGCGGCCCGGCACGGCGATCAGGCTGATCTGCGCCTGGTGGCGCGGCGTCACCGCGAGGTTGAGCTTGGCGATCGACGACAGCTGCTCCGAGGTCGCCTGGCGCACATCGCGATCGATCTCGTCGGTGATGAAGAACCCGGTGGACGGATCGACGTCGGGAGCGCCGTCGGCGAACCCGCCCTGGCTGACCAGCCGTGGATCGCACCCCGACAGCTCGCCGCTCGGCAGCAGTTGCCGGCAGTCGGTCTGGCGCTTGGTGATCCGCGTGAGGTCGGTACGCGATAGCTGCGGGGCGAGACCGGCGTAGAACCACAGCCGGTCCTTGATGAGCGGACCACCGACCTCGGCGCCGAAGTCGGCGTTGTAGGCGCGGTCGCCGACGAGGTCGATCGATGCCGCGTTGGTCGGTGTCGTCTGCCGGTTCGCGGTCAGGACTCCGGGCGACAGCGTGCCGAACACGCTGCCGTGAACCTCGTTGGTGCCCGACTTGGTGACGATGTTGACGATGCCGCCCGTGGCGCGCCCCCACTCGGCGTTGAACCCACCCGACAGCACCTCGATCTGTTCGACGAAGTCGTTGAGGACCGGCGTGCCGACGTCGCCGAGGGTGAGTCCGGTGATGTCGATGCCGTCGACCAAAAACCGGTTCTCGAGCGCGGTCGAACCCGAGAACGCGATGCCGACCCCATCGTTATGGGCGCCGGCCGCCGCACCTGCGGCGTCGGTGGCGTTCCGCGTCGGCAGCGGCATCTTGGTCAGGAAGTCGTGGTCCATGCGGCGACTGATCTCGAGCGTGCTCTGCCGGATTTGCGGTGCCTTGCCGACGACCTCGATGATGTCGCCGTGCTTGACCGCCTGGTACACGGAGGCGACGCCGTTGGCGTCGACCTGGACGTGCGTGCGCTTGGTCTTCGACAGCGCGTCGACCTCGAACGTCACCGTATAGAACCCGGGTAGCAGCTCGGTGATCTTGTAGACGCCGTTCTCGTCGGTGAGCACCGTCTGCGGCTCGCCGCCACCCTCGCGTACGACGGTGACCGCGACGGCGATCAGCGGCTCCTTGGAGATGGCATCGGTGACGCGCCCGGCGATCGCGCCGGTGGTCGGTGATTGCGCTCGTGCCGGAACCGTCGAGGTCAACAGCACGCACGCGACGAGGAGACGAACAAGATGAACCCAACGCACGATCTCGTGATAGAGGGCAGGGCGCGCGAAAGAAACGCAGCGTCGGTGAAGCCGCATGACACGCGCCGGTGTCGCGTCGCGCCGCATGTCGCGCGTATCGCGGGCATCGCGTGCGACGATGACGGCAAGCATGGCGAGCAAGGCGAAACCGGCGACGCGTGTCAGTCCGACGTTCGAGTTGCTGAACGCCGACATCATCGGCTGTCGCAGGTGTCGGCGTCTGGTGCGGTGTCGCGAGCGCGCCGCTGCCGATCCACCGAAGCGGTTCCAGGGGCAGACCTACTGGGGTCGTGCAGTTCCGGGGTTCGGGGATCGCGACGCGCGATTGCTCGTGCTCGGACTCGCACCGGCTGCGCACGGCGCCAATCGCACCGGGCGCGTGTTCACCGGTGATCGATCGGGAGACTGGCTGTACGCCGCGCTCCATCGCGCCGGGTTCGCCAACCAACCGACCTCGACGAGCGCCGACGACGGACTCGCGCTGACCGATGCCTACGTGACCTGTGTCGTGCGATGCGCTCCGCCCGACAACAAACCGACTCCGACCGAGCGCGATCGCTGCGTGAAGTTGCTCGCCCGCGAGCTCGCGCTCCTGACCGACCTGCGGGCGATCGTGGCGCTGGGTGGATTCGCGTGGGATGGGCTCTTGCTCGCGGCCGCGGCCCTCGAGCGCGCGATCCCCAAACCGAAGCCCAAGTTCGGCCACGGCGCGACCGCGACGATCGGCGATTGGGCGCTATTCGGCAGCTACCACGTCAGCCAGCAGAACACGTTCACCGGACGGCTGACCGAGGACATGCTCGATGTGGTGTTCGCCAGTGCGAAGCAGGCGATCACGCGACGGGAATGAAATCCGTCGGGTCGGGCGTCATACCGGCACGTGGAGATCGCCGTGTCAGAGCTCGAACCCATCCCCGAACACCTCCGAGAACCAGACCTTCAAGAACCCGACGTTGGAGAAGACGTTCGAGAACCGGCGTCGACCGAGCCGAGGGTCGAGCTCGGCTTCGGCGGCACCTGCGACCTCGCGGTGTGGTGCAAGGTGCTCCGAGACAAGGGCTGGAGCGGAGCGCGGATCGCGCGCGGCCTCGGGCGCAGCGAGGGCTACATCAACAACTTGATCCGGGTGGTCGATCGCGCGTCGCCAACCGTGATGGTGCGGTGGCGCGAGGAGCAGGGATCGGCGACCGGCGTGTGCGCGACCGATTGGTTGGTGCAGATCTGCATGCTGCCGCACGATCGCCAGGACGAGGAGCTCGCGCGCCGGCTCGGCAGCACGCACGGCTGACACCGCGAGATCACGCCGGAACTTCGAAGCCAAATCCCGGCGCTCCCGCAATAAAATCTCTGGGTTGGGTGTTCACCCGATCCATAAGCCACCGGCACGTGTTCCGGCCATCGGTTTCACGTTGGAGCTCGACGACGAGCCGAACGATACCGATCCCGTTCATTTCGAGGAACGCCGGGACGACGGACGCGTGGTCGGCGAGCTCACGATCGAGCTGTTCACCGCGGCGCTCGTCATCGATCGCGATGGCATCCTCGCGGCGAAGGCCAGCGAGGCGACGGGCACGCCGGCGGTGGCGGTCCAGCTCCCCGGTGCCACCGGCTATCGCGCCGAAGCCGTCCACGCCGGTCCGCTTCCGTATCATTACGTGTTCGCGATCGGACCCGGCGATCTCGCGATCGATGGTGGTCTGTTGATCACGATCCGGTGCGTGCATCCGGACTGGCCGGCGGCAGAGAGAGCTTTGCGATCGTTACGGATCTTGACCAGGGCGGGTGTCGCACCGGCCAACGACGACGCGGTAGATCTCCCCCTGATCGGGAAGTGATCTACGATGGGTGTGTGGACTATCGGATCGCAGTCGCGGCTGTAGGGTTCGCGATGGTGGGCTGCTTCGACCCGCAGGCCGCCGGTACCGCGCCGTGCGCGAATGACCTGTCGTGTCCCGATGACCTGGTGTGCGATCAGCGCCGCGATCCGCCGGCATGCGTGGATCCCTCGGACGTCTTGCAGGGGTGCGTCGCGTCCGAGTGCGACCCGTCGCAACCGGTCTGCGACGATGCGACAGGCGAGTGTCGCGCGTGTGCGGCCGATTCCGAATGCGACAGCCAGGTGTGCGCCGAGTCGGATGGCACCTGCGTGCCCGCGGACGAAGTGCTGTACGCGGCGCCGGACGGCGACGACAACAACGATTGCACCACGATCGACACGCCATGCCTCACGGTGTCCGGAGCGCTCGGCAAGCTCGACTCCTCCCGTCACACGATCCGGGTCGCCGCCGGCAACTACAGCGAGTCGTGGGTGCTCGTCGATCTCGGTCGATTCTCGATCTCCGGACCCGGGAACGATGGCGACGCCACCGTCGCGTTCGCGACGGCCGGGTTCGGGACCGGCGCGCACGATCACCTGCTCGAGACGTCCGGTACCGATCTGCTCGTCGAGTCGCTATCGCTCGCCGACACCAGCGGCAACGAGGCCGTCCGCGTCACCAGTGGAAACGTGGTGTTCGACGGTGTGCGGATCGCCAACTCCGCCGGTGGCCTCGACATCCGGGCGGCCACGGTGACGTTGCGTCGCTCCGCGATCGTCGACAACAAGCTGGGATCGGGCATCGGCGTCTCGGTGGCCGACGGCGCCACGCTGGTGATCGATCGATCCACGATCGACGGTAACGGGATCGGAATCCAGATGACGGCGGCGACGACGCCGATCGACTACACGATCACGAATACGTACATCACCAACAACGCGACCCGTGCGGTGATCGCACCCGCGATGATCGGTGCGACGACGCGGTTCGAATTCAACACCGTGGCCGACAACGGTGGGACGCCGACGATGCAGTGTCCGACCGCGGTCCCGGTGGCGAATTCGATCTTCGACGCCGCGGTCGCCAGTTCCTGCCAGGCGTCGTTCTCGCTGTTCGGGAGCACGTCGCCGGCCGGGACGAGCAACCTCGGCAACACCGATCCGGGGTTCACCAACAACGGGTATCACCTCAAGGGATCGTCGGCGGCCATCGATGCGGCAGATCCGTCGTCCACGATCGACGTCGATTTCGATGGCGATCCGCGTCCGCTCGATGACGGATACGACATCGGCGCGGACGAGCACGGCGGCTGATCGCGCCAGCTGGTATGGTCTCCGCGGTGTCAGCACTCTCGCTACAGCGCGTCGAGGTCGATGGCGCGAGCGTCGCCTACGTCGAGGCCGGAGAGGGCGAGGTGGTGGTGCTGGTGCACGGATATCCGGAGAGCCACGTGATGTGGCGCCACCAGATCCCGGAGCTCGCGAAGACCCATCGCGTGATCGCGATCGATTGGTTCGGCTGGGGCGAATCGCAGCGCGTGGTGGGGGCGGTGTCGCGCTACGAGGGCGAGGTCGAGCGGCTCGGCCGGCTACTCGACGCGCTCGGCGTGAAGCGCTGCAACCTGATCGCGCACGATTACGGAGGCTACATCGCGCTCGGCTTCGTGCTCGCGCACCCCGAACGGGTCGCGCGGTTCGGCATCCTCAACAGCCGCGCGCACGAGACGTTCACCCGTGCCGGGTTCTGGATGACGTGGCTGGTGTCGGCGACCGCGCGGGTCGCGCCGTGGCTGCTGGCGTGGTTGCCGCTCGAGAACATCCATCGCCTCGGGCTCGAGCCGTACCAGCAGGCGGGATGTTTCGACGCGGAGCAGGTCGATGGCTACGTCGGGTGGATGGGCGAGCGTTCGAAACCGGCGGTGGTTCGCACGGTTCTTCGCCGGCTATTCGTTACGCCCGCGACGCGAGCAACTCGCCGCACTCGCCACGCTCGACATACCCACCGCGGTGATCTGGGGCGACGCCGATCCGTGGTGCCCGAACGACATCGCCGACGAGTTGGTGGCGACCATCCCGGATGCCACGCGCACCACGATCTCGCACGGCATGCACTTCATCGCCGAACACAGGCCCGACGAGGTCACCGCGGCGGTGCGAGCGCTCCTCGAGCGGCCACCGAGCCCCGAGACCGCCAAGCCGCCATCGCTACCGGAGCCGGTGCCGGCGCGTCGCAGCGCGCACTATCGCGGTGCGATCCTCGCCGGATGGTCGTGGCTGGTCTGCGCCGGGCTGGTGTTGCTCGGTCTGATCGGACTGTTCACCGAGGACCTCGGGTTCGTTCACACCAACCAGGCACATGCGCTCGCGCTCAACCTCAGCGTCGGACTGCTCGGATTCGCGTTCGCGCGGTTCGAGCTCGAGCACCTGTTCGTGGTGGCGAGCGGTATCGGCATGGTGGCGGTGTCGATCGCGGGGTTCAACCCGTCGTCGCAGGAGTGGATGTACCGGACGTTCAACCTCAGCGCGACGTCGTCGTGGGTCGAGCTCGCGAGTGGAGCGATCTCGCTCCTCTTGTGGGTGGTGTTCCACCCGCGCCGCTCAGCTGGGTAGCCGGCTACGCGCCTCGTCGATCGCGGTGCGTGCGGCGATCCGCATCCGCGCGAGCTGTGCGAGCTCGTCGGGCGTGGGCTCGGACGAGTGTTCGTACCAGCGATCGAGCCAGCTCAAGGCGGCGAACGGCGACGCGATCGCGACCGCGGCCGCCACCACCGAGAGCGGCGGGGGGAGCAGCACGAGCGACCCGGTGACCAGTCCCGCCGCCCACAGCGGATACACGAGCAGGGCCGAACCGAGCTTGAACGTGCTCACGGCATCGGGATCCTGCGAGCGCGCGATCATGCGCGGGATGAAGTACGGGATCGCGTACAGCGCGACGCCGGACGCCGCGAGCGGTGCGAGGAGTGCCCGGCGCCATCCACGCGGGGCCTCCGGCTGCGGGGGACGCGAGCCGATCCGACCCGCCACGATCCGCACGTCGTCGAGCCCGAGTCGCTCGAGCTCGGCGTAGTACGCGTCGACCTGGTCGGCGACCCGGCGGAGGAGGTCCGGAGCGGTATCGCGCAGCGTGCGGTTCGCGAGCTCGACCTGGCGGCCGATGCCGTTCCACGTTCCGAGGGAACGATCGCCCTCGTCGTTGGCGATCAGCTCGGCGACGCGCGCGATCCGCAGGCGCTCCTCGTGCGTGTCGCCCTCGACGAGGAGCTCGCGGAGATCGGCGTTCATGATCTCGGTCGCGTTGCGGATGCGGATCTCGTCGTCGTCTCCGGGCACGTCGGCGAACCTCCGCACCGGCCCCCACAGCACGAGGCATCGCGATCGGAAGTCCTCGCGCGCATCGAACTCGAGCGCCGCGGCCTGAAACGTGGGCGGCGTGCCACCGGCCTTCTCGGCGGCGAGCAACATCCGCGCGGCGCCGGTTCGTAGCGGAGCGAGACGGGGCTCGCTGTGACTCGTGCCCTCGGGAAAGATCAGGATGTTTCCGCCACCCGACAGGTGCGTGGCGATCTTCTCGAACATCGTCGCGTTCGAGGACACGTCCTTGTTCGGGGTGTCCTTTCGCCGCACGATCGGAACGGCACCCGCGCGGTCGAGCAGCCACCGGAGACCGGGGATGTTCCACAGCGTCGACTTGGCGACCGGCGAGATCTCGCAGGTGACATCGGTGAGCACGAGGATCGGATCGATCAACGCGTTGGTGTGATTTGACACCACGACGCGGCCGCGGGTGTCGGCACCGGGAGGCTCGCCGACGCGCTCGATGTCGCGGAAGTACAACCGCATCAGCCGGCGGAACGTCGACACCAGCACGCCGCGAACATCCAGCGAGCGACCTTCCGAGCGGCCCGGGATGGCCGATGACACGTGCCCCTCTGCGTGCTCCATGACACTAGGGTGCCACAGAGCCGATGTCGTACCCCAATCGTGCCCCCCCGGCGGCTTGCTGGACCGGATTGCGATGTGCGAGTGTGGGCGCGTGATGCGCGACCCGAACGCACCGGAGCTACGTTCCGTTGCGCCGCTGATCGCCCTCGGTGACACCCCGCAGTTCATCGGGCCGGTCACGCTGGTCGCCAACGGCCCGCGCATCATCGGGGTGACCGGTGCGGAGCTGCTCCGCGCGCACTCGCAGGCCGAGCTCGCGATCGCGACCAAGCTCGATGGCTCGGCACGGATCGCGACCGGCACCTGGACGATCGGTCGCTACGCCGGCGTCGGGCTGATCGACATCGAGGTCGAGATCCCGGCCGATCACGATCTCCAGCCGCTCTCGATCGGAGCGGTCAACGCCAGCGTCAACGTTCACGGTGCGACCTCGGCGATCGTCACGGTCGAGGCGAGCGGCACCGGTTTCGAGCGGTCGCTGATCCCGGTCGACATCGACGCCGACGATGCCGGCGGCATGAGCGACCTGATCCTCTACCTCGCGAGTCCGCTACATCCCGCACACGCGTCGGCACCGATCGTCGGTGCGATCGCGTTCGCCTGGTTGCCGCCGGAGCCGGCGCTCGGACGACGCAGCGGCGAGGTGGTCGCGTTCGGGCTCGCGCACGCGTACACCGGCGTCGCGAAGCCGCGTGCCACGGCACCGATCGCCGAGCTGGTCAGCCTCGAGGACCTCGGTCGCGCGCTGATCGGAGCGGGGATGGAAGAGGCCGGGACGGAGCTCGAGTCCGTGACCGGCGAGATCGCGAGCGACAACGACGACGAGTAGCGCGCGTCCTACTTGTGCTGCCAGAAGCTGACCTCGACGAGATCGATCGTCGAGGAGGTCGACTTGGAAGCGGTCGTGAACACGTGGACGTCGCCGAGATCGAACACGACGGAGGTCGCGCCGTACGGCTGGGTCGCGCCCTTGCGTCGCTTGATCGTGCCGATGGTGTTGAAGTTGTAGAACCCGCGGCGGTCGAGCGAGACCCGTCCCTTGAACAGCGTCCTCGGAGAGAACGTGTTGTTCATCGGCTTGAACGGCATGGTCAACGAGATCGCCCGACCATCGTGCGGCTCGTAGACGACGAAGCCGAGGTTGTCCCAGGTGTGGATGCGGTTGGGAGAACCCTTCTTGTCCCACACGCGATCGGGCTTGCCGTAGATCGCGGTGATATCGGACACGCGGGGCTTGCCGCTGATCGCGACGCCCTGCAGCTTGACCGTGGTACCGACGACTTCGACGCGCACGTCCTTCGCGTTCGCCACGCGACCACCGCTCGAGGTCGTGGTGTTGTTGCCACCGAGTGAGGTGCCGCGTTTGTCGCGTTGCCAGTAGCTGATCTCGACGAGGTCGATCGGGCCGCCCTTCTTCGAGATCGTGAACACGTGGATATCGCCCTTGTCGAACACGATCGAGTTCTTGCCGTACGGCTGCGTCGCTCCCGGTCGCGACTTGATCGACGGGATCGTCAAAAACTTCGTCACCGATCGACCGTCGACGATGATCGAGCCACCGAACATGGTGGACGGGTCGTACGAGCTTCCCATCGGCTTGTACGGGAACGTCGTCGAGATGCAGCGCCCGTCGCGCGGCTCGTAGACGACGAGGCCGAGCTTGTCCCACGTGTGAACGCGGTTGCTCGCGCCGGTGTCCCACGTGCGATCCGGTTTGCCGTAGATCTTCTCGATGTCGGCGAGCATCGGCCGTCCGCTGATCGTCACGCCGTTCATCGTCACGCGCGTGCCGTTGACCACGACACGTACGTCGCGCGTGTTCTTGTACTTGCTGGTGTTGGTGGAGGAGTTGCCACGCTTCCACAGACTGAGCTCGACGAGGTCGAGCGGACCGCTCTTCCCGGTGACGAACACGTTGAAGTCGCCTTTCGCGATCACCACCGAGGTGCTCGAATACGGCTGGGTCGCGCCCGGCCGGTTCTTCACGCTACCGAGGCTCGTGGCACGCGAGAGCGCGTAGCCGTCGACGGTGATCGAGCCACGGAACATCGTCGACGGGTCGTAGGCCATGCCCATCGGCTTGAACGGGAACGTTGCCGAGATCGCGCGGCCGTCCTTCGGCTCGTAGACCACGAGGCCGAGCCGATCCCAGGTATGCACCTTGTTGACGCCGCCCTTGGTGTCCCACACGCGATCGGGCTTGCCGTAGATCGCCTCGAAGTCGGCCAGGCGCGGCGTACCGCTGACGGCCACGCCGTTGCACACGATGTTCGACCCGGAGATCGAAACGTTGACGTCCTGGGTGCGCGTCGGGTAGCGACCGGGACGCACGGGTGGCGTTCCGATCTGCGGCGCACCTTGCGTGAGCTTCTCGAGCGCCTGCTTCGCCTTGTACGAGTTGGGATAGGCATCGAGGTACTGGCGATACGCGGCGATCGCGTCGTCCTTCTTGTACGCGAGGCGGTAGGCCTCGGCCTTGCCCCACAGCGCCGGCTCGTACTTGCGATTGATCGCGAGCGCGCGATCGAAGCGCATGTGCGCGTTGGTCCACTTGCGCTCGCGCACCATGCAGTTGCCCGAGCCGACCAGCGCCTCGAGGCCGCGCGAGTTGACCTTCAACGCTTGCTGATAGGTCTCCTCGGCCTTGGTGCAGTTGAACGCGTCGGCATAGTTGTTCGCCTGCTCGACGAGCTTGGTGTAGTTGCCGCGCGGGCGATACGGGCGGGAGCTCTGCACCGCGCAGATCGCACGACCGGGATCTGCGGAGTCGCGCTTCGGCGTGTACGCCTTGCCCTTGTAGCTTTTCGGACACGAGCAGCCGACGCCCTTGACCGGTGTGCCGGGTGCGCAGTCGTACGACGTGACCGGACCGGCGACGGCCGTGCCGGCAGACAACAGGATCACAATGGCGAGGCGGAGCGCCCTCACGGTAGTTCCCACCATCCGGCGACTATGACACAGCTCGTTCAGCGCATCGACGGATCGTAGGGGTTGCGATCGGTGTCGTCCGGGACACCATCTCCGTCGAAGTCGGACACGGGCGCCAGCGTCGAGATCACGCGCGGGACCCCGGTCCGGTGCGTGGCGAGGATGTCGAACACCTGGTCGAGGGTCTCGTAGATCGGGTTCGCGATCGTGATGTCCTCGGGAAGTCGCGGAAACGGGTCGTCACCATCGGCCGGAAAGCCCGGAAGGAACCGCAGCGTGCCGTGCTCCGCCGTCCAGTTCGCACCGTGCGTCGCCGGTGAATACTGGACCAGCACCGCCGTCTGACCGTCCAGGTTCGCTGTGGCCGGCGCCGGAATCCCCTGCATCCCGTCGGGGACGACCAGGTTCGGCACCAGCACGTCGAGGCCGAGCTCGCGAGCGAGCGGCTCGGTGGCGACGTTCGGCAGGATCTGATCTCCCACGACCTCGATCGCGACCACGCTGCGCGGTCCGAGTCGAGTGCCGTCGATCGCGAACCGATCGCGGAGCACGTGAGGAGCGTAGGTCAGCGGATCGCCGCCATCGATCGTGGCCTGGACGAGCCCGATCAGCGGATTCCAGCGATCGAGGCGTGCGTGGGGGTGATAGAGGGTCTCGATCAGCGGCAGCGCGAGCTGCCCGATCTCGGGGCTGTTGGGGAGGATGCGATCGAGGATGCCGCCACCCGGGACGTCGAGCACGTAGAGGTCGATCGTCGGTTCGATCGCGGCGAACAGCGTGCCGACCACGGTGCCGAACGATTCCCCGAGATAGGCGACGCGGTCTGGATCGAGCTGCGTGCCGTCGGGAAGCGTGACCCCGGCGTGGACGAGCTGCGCCACGCGCGACAGGTCGAGCGCCGACTGGCGGATCGCGTCGCGTACCGCGAGCACGTTCTGGAATCCCTCGAAGAACTCGAACTGCGTGGTCGCGCCGGTGGTGTCGCCGAAGCCATCGCGCTGTGAGGGGTCGCCGGAGAACGCCGACAGCTGACCGGCCATGTTGGCGACGCGATCGCCGGGGTCGAAGCGCGAACCGTGCCCGACCATGTCGATGCCGACGAGCGCGTAGCCCTGCGAGGTCAGCGGTTCGGCAAACGACAACAGCTGGTCGCGGCTGGCACCGAGCCCGTGTCCGTAGATCACGACCGGGTAACCTGCGGGTGGCGATGGAGTTGCCGGCACGATGAACGTGATCGGAATCGGCTCGATCGCGACCACGCGCGGGACCCCGTCGCCATCGAGCTCGAAGGTCTCATCATCGGGAAGGTCGGTGCCGGTGTCGTCGCGGCGAAACCGCGCGATCGTGATCGTGCCGGTCACGATCGCACCCACGTGATCGTGCGCGATGCCGGTCGGGTTGTCGTTGCCCCAGTGCTCGAGGCCGGTGCGCGGTCCGTCGGTGAAGCGCGCGGCGGTGCCGAGGATGGCATCGAGCCGAGCGCCGGTGAAGCCGAGGTCCGGATCGGGGAACGCGAGCTCGGGAGGAGGCAGCGTGGTCATCACGTCACGGGCCGCGACCAGCGGCGCCGAGGCGTGCTGCGTGGTGAACGCGGCGATCCCGGCGATCTCGTGGCCCGCCAGCTGATCGAGGCCGTCGAGCGCGGCGAGGGTCGACGCCCAGCGCGGATGATCGAGGCCGGCGCGCGATACCGGATGCAGCGGTACACCGCTGGAACGAACGTCGGTGGTGACCCACGCGGCGTAGCGCGTGCCCTCGCGCAGGACCTCTCCGGGGCGTGGGGATCCGGCGAGCACCTCGCGATCGGGATCGTAGTGCCAGTCCATCGCGATCACCCGGCCGCGCTCCGGCGAATCGAGATCGACGTCGATCAAGCCGGCGATGTCGTCGGTGGAGGTGGTGATGGTCGGCAGCGAGTCCTCGTCGAGCGGCGCCTCGGCGAACATCTCGACCAGCGGTCGCACGCCGTAGCCGTCGAGCGCGCCGAGCTGGGTCTCGATCAGATCGAGGCGGAGGTCGGCGATCCGATCGAGGCCCTTGACTGCGAGTCGGCCGTTCTCGATCGCGGCGTCCGTCGGAAACGGCACGTCGCCGTACGCGGGAATGTCGGCGGTCGCGAGCATGCGAAATCCGACGCCGGGATCGTTGTCGCCGCATGCCGTCGCCACGATCACGGCCGCGAGCGTGACGACTCGCACCGCGATCATCGGCGCACCAGCGGGTCGAGGATCGCGTGCGCGGTGGTGGCGAGCTGGGTATGGAGCTCGGGAAGCTCGATGTCCTGCCATACCGCCCAGCGCACGAACTGGATCTCGAGCGCGCCGACCAATCCCCACGCGAGCGCGGTCGGATCGACGCGATCTCGACACGACGGGCGCAACCGGTCGGCCAGCACCGCGGCCAGCAGGTGATACGCGTTGCGGCGCGCCTCGATCGCTCCCGGGATCGAGCCGGTCTCCGACAGGATCACGCCGACCAGCGCGCGGCGCGGGCCGAGTTGTTCGCACAACAGATCGACGCCGATCTCGATGCCGGCCTCGAGATCGCGCGCGCGATCGAGCACGTCGGGTGCGGCCCCGTAGAGATCGGCGAACAGCCCGGTCACCAGCGCCTCCATCACGGCCTCCTTCGAAGCGAAGCGCGCGTAGAACGCGGTCGTCGACACGCCAGCCGCAGCCATCAGCTGCCGGAGCGAGACATCACTGTATCCACGTTCGGCGAGCACCCGCTCGGAGCTCTTGAGGATGCGGTCGGTCGATGGCTTCGCCACGCCAAGACGGGTATCAAGACCGCTCGAAAAAAGCAAACGTTCGTTTGTTTTGTGATGAGAACACCTGGAAATAGTTGTGGTATGTGGTCGAGGGTGAAGCTCGGGACCTGGAACGTCAACGGCATCCGCAAGCGGTCGTCGGAGGTGCTGTCGTGGATCGATCGCGAGGAGCCCGACGTGGTGTGCCTGCAGGAGACCAAGGCCGCACTCCACCAGCTGCCGGAACCGATCGTCGAGGTCCCCGGCTACCACTGCCACTGGCACGGGCATCCCGGTTACTCGGGCGTCGCGCTGATGCTGCGCGTGAAGACGTTCGGCGACACGCCGCCGGAGTTCACGCATCCGCGGTTCGACATCGAGACCCGGATCGCTGTCGCCGAGATCGACAACGTCGTCTACGGCACGGTGTACGGACCGAACGGCGGCAAGGACTACGCGGCGAAGATCGAGTTCTGGAAGGAGCTCGTGCTGTGGGCGGCGGAGCTCCGCGAGGCCGGCAGGTACCTCGTGCTGTGCGGCGACTTCAACATCGCGCGGCTCCCGATCGACGTCCACCCGATGCTACGCAAGGACATGATCGGGCAGAGCGTCGAGGAGCGGACGCTGTTCGAGCAGTTCCTGTCGCACGGGCTCGTCGATCTCCATCGCGAGGTCGACCCCGATAACGATCGGTTGTTCACGTGGTGGGCGCCATGGCGGAACATGCGCCAGCGCAACATCGGGTGGCGGCTCGACTACGTGATCGCGAGTCGCGAGCTGATCGACGGCACCTGTGTGTGTGCCGCGTACCGCGACTTCGGTACCAGCGACCACGGCACCGTGATCGCGCACATTCGAGACACGCCGCTCGCCGACGCCTGAGGTCGTCAGAGCAGCGTGACGACGAGCGCGGCCGCCGCGGGGATCGCCTGCACGAACAGGATCTGCTTGGCCGCCGTCGCGGCACCGTAGATGCCGGCGATCACGACGCACGCGAGGAAGAACACGCGAATCGCGTGCGCGATCGGCTCGGGCGCGAACAGCGACCACGCGAGCCCCGCGGCGAGGAACCCGTTGTAGAGCCCCTGGTTCGCGGCGAGCGCCTTGGTCGAGAGCTGCTCCTCGGCGCTGCGTTTGAAGGTGCGTTGCCCGGTGGGTGTCGCCCACAAGAACATCTCGAGCACCATGAAGTAGACGTGCAGGAGAGCGACCACGGCGGTCAGGATCTGCGAGGCGAGCGCCATGCGAGGACTATCGCACCGCGATCCGGAGGTCCGCTACCGCATGGCGCGCGGTGAACGCGCCACGTTCGAGGGAAAGCACGACATCCCCGGGGTCGCCGTACGCGCGCGCGTCATCGCTGGTGTCCTCGACATAGCCGAGCTTCTCGAACACGCGACGCGAGGCGGTGTTCGCCGGGATCACCGACGCATAGATCCGCTCGAGGCGCTGCGCGAACGCGAGCGCGTGGATCATGATCGCGAACCGCGTGCCGAGACCCTTGCCCTGCGAGGCGGGCGACGCGATCAGGAACGCGAACTCGGCGGTGGTTCCGGCGATCCCGCGGAGGTCGGCATCGCCGGCGAGCGCGCCACCCTCGAGCAGCAGGAACGGTCGCGCGCCCTGCGCGAACAGCGACTCGTAGTGCTCGATCACGTCGGCCTCGGCGAGCTCGCTGGTGTGGCCGAGCAGCGGTGCGTTCTCCGGATCGTTGTAGGCGACCGCGAGCGTCGGCGCATGCGTTCGCACCTCGTCGAGCGTCGGCTCGATCACGGACAGCTCGTCCCAGTCGACACGGTACCGCGCACTCACCGAGGCAGCCTACTACGCTAGGCTTCTCGCGATGCGGATCGCGGTCGTGCTGGCGCTGGTGATCGCCTCGGGATGCTCGAGCTCGAGCGGCGTGTCCGGTGGCGGTCAGGACACCGAGTCCCCTCCACCAGCGGGACCGACGTACGAGGGCCGGCCGATCGCCGACACCTGCAGCTTCCACGGCGCCGCCTGGCTCGATCGTCCCGAACGGGAGAGCCGCGAGCATCCAGAGAAGGTGCTCGACATGATCGGGATCGTTTCGGGCATGACGGTCGCCGATGTCGGTGCGGGCACCGGCTATTTCACGATCCGACTCGCGCGGCGGGTCGGACCGACGGGCGAGGTGCTCGCGACCGATCTGCAGCCCGAGATGCTCGGCCTGCTCGATACCCGGGTGTCCGAGGAGCACCTCACCAACGTCCGCCTGATCCGCGGCACCGATCATCGCGCCAACCTGCCGGCGCGCTGCTGCGACGTCGTGCTGCTCGTCGACGTCTATCACGAGCTCGTCGATCCGCCGGGCGTGATGGCCGGCATCCGGCGCGCGCTCAAGCCGCGCGGCAAGCTCGTGCTCGTCGAGTACAAGGCCGAGGACCCGAGCATTCCGATCAAGCCCGCGCACAAGATGACCCGCGCGCGGATCGTCAAGGAGCTCACGGAGCTCGGGTTCGCGCTGGTGACATCGCACGAGGAGCTGCACGACCAGCGCGTGGTCGTGTTCGCGCGCGACGACGCGCCGCTCGATCGTTAGCGGTCGATCGGAGGAAACGACCCGTCGCCGAGCGGTGGCAGCCCGCCGGGTTGCGCGTGGGGTCCGGCGACCGAGCCCGGCGGCGGCACGATGTCGGGCGGATCCTGCGAGCCGTACGAGCCGATCGTCATCTGGTAGAAGCGCCAGCCGAGGGCACCCCACGCGCTGCAGTAGATCACGATCGCCGCGCCACCGAGATGGCCCATGCCGCCGGTCGAGCCCTTCGCGAACAGCGCCTGGAATCCGAGGACCAGCGCGCCGAAGCCGACCAGCCCCGTGAGCACGAGGTTGAAGCCGACGAACAGCCGGCGGATCTGCCGGCGCTGGCCATCGTTGGTCCGCGTCAACACGCCGAGGCTGCCGCCGAGCACGATCCCCGCGGGCACCAGGAACCCGAACGCGAGGCGATACATCTCGCTCTTGGTGCCGTGGTCGTCGCCGCCCGGCCGGATCATCGTGTAGAGGAGCAGCGTGCCGCCGGCGAGCGCGACGTGGAACGCCAGCGTCGCGAAGTAGTGCAGGGCGAACTTGAACCCGAGCTGTGGATCGAGTGCCGGATCGCGGTGAGCGCGCCAGCGCGCGATCAGGTAGAGCACGACCGGACCCAGCAAGACGATGCCGACGAGCGGCGACACCAGCTGGAGCGCGATGAACTGGAGCTCCATGACGGTTCGAACCTATCAGTCGTTGCGCAGGCTACGCCACGTCGCGAGCGCCCACTCCTCGTCGGAGGGGCGACCCTTGCACGTCAGGATCGCCACGTGTGGTGCGCGCGTCACCAGGCCGTGCACGACGTGGACGTCGTCTTCGTCGTAGGCCTCGGCGCGCCCACGGTACTCGCCCTCGGCGATCTGACCGATCACGGGATGCAAGGCGGGAGCGACCTCGAGCAGCTTCTGCGAGTCGAGCTCGCCGTCGGCCGTCAGGCTGGTGAACTCGACGACGCGATCTCCGTCGGTGGCCCACCACTGCGCGCCATCGTCTTCCCAGCGACCGACGAATCCGCCACCGAGGTCGAACGACCACCCACCGTTGAGCTCGACCTCGATCAGGTGGCGCCGATAACCGATCCGCATCTCGGGAACCGGTGTCTTGCCGATGCTGTCGCGGACGTGGTGCGCGTGCTCGTCGTCGCGTCCGAGCCACTCGAGCATCTCCGACCAGTCGGCCCACGGCAGCGGGAGATCCGGATTCGCACGCATCGCGGCGGTGAGATCCTCGTCGACGCGATCCATCAGATCGCGTTCGGCGTTGTCGAGCGGTTCGCGCCACGGAACATCGAGCCACATCGCGAGCAGGGCGCTCGCGAGCTCCGCTCGACCTGGGCCGGCGGTCCACCAGGCGAACGCGTCGGTGCCACGCGTCGGGTCGGCGATCACCGCATCGCGCCACGCTTCGTCGCGCGGACCCATCGCGGTCTGGACCGCGGCGTCGAGCTTGAACGTGCGATCGGCCGGCATGCCGATCCTCGTCGCGCCGTCCTCGAGCTCGGAGGCGAGCCACGCCAGCATGTCGGCCTCGGGATCACCGTCGTCGCCTTCGAGCACGTAGTCGAGCTCGTCGAGGATCGGCGCGATGCGCGCCATGACCTCTCTGTGATACGCCGCGCCCAGGCGCGACGTCGTGGCGTGGATCTCGATCTCGCCGTCGGGCAACACCGAGATCCGTACCGGCGATGCGTAGCGATGGAGCTTGGCGGTCACCTTGGTCGGCGACACGTCGACACGTGCTCCCTTGAACACGCGACGCGCGAGCCGCCCGAGACGAGCCCCGACCTCGCGCACGTCGGGCGTCTTGCTGAACAATCCACGCAATCCTCCCTTCGGACGACGGGAGCGAGCGCGGCGATCGATGCCAAATCCCACGAGAACTTTCGCCTTCGATGATACCCGGCTTTGGGAAGCCGACCGGCCGTTTGCACGTATCATGTCAGCCATGCCCGCACGCGACGTCGAGCAAAAAGCCGCCGAGGAAACCGAGGTTCCCGCTCCGGTCGAGCAAGAACCGGAGGCCAAGAAGACCGAGTTCACCTCGGAGGGCGATCTTCCCGCCGTCGCGCAGGGGGCAGCCACCGCGACGGCGGCGACCGCCACGGCCTCCGAGCTTGCCTTCGGTCAGGACAAGAAGGAAGAAGAGCCGCAGGTCGAGAAGGACACCTCGCACCTCGATCGAGGCATCCACACTCCGCAGGAGTACAAGGCATCCTGCGAGAAGGCCGGCAAGCCGGAGAAGTGGCAGGACTACTACCGCGCCGGGCACACCGCGGCCGACGGCTGGGAGCAGCCGTACGAGAATCGCCGGATCTACGCGTGGGAGCTCAAGAAGGGCACCAGCGCGTCGAAGGCGGTGCAGGACTTCATCAAGGGTCCGACGATCGCCGACTATCGCGTGGCCGGTGTCGCCCACGATCTCGACGAGCTGCGCGACGAGTTCGGCGATCACAAGTTCGATCGCATGTTCGGCTCCGCGAACAGCAACGAGGACGCCAAGGTTCCGCTGGCGCAACGGTTGCGGATCTCGGCGGACCTGTACACGGTGCCGTTGATCGACCAGATGAAGGCGCTCGCCCGCGAGTTCGAAGCGGCCGAGAACAAGCCGAAGGAAGAGCCGAAGGCGGCGCCCAAGCAGGAGGCACGACACGAGGAGAAGGCCAAGGTGAAGCCCGAGCAGGAGCAGGAGCCCGCCGTGGTCGCCGAGGAGCTGGGGCTACAGCAAGCCGATCGCGAGCTCGTCTGATCGGGTCGCGAAGATCGGCTCGCAAGCTCGCCCGGGGCTAGATCGGCTACGATCGCTCGGTGGTTCGCGAGAAACCGGAAGCCGGGCCGTACCCGGACGTCGCGACTCACCTGCGCGACGAGCTCGAGCGCGCGTGGCTCAGGGTCGAGTACCAGGTCCGGCTCGCGTGGACGAAGGGTCGCGTCAACATCACCGACGACGCGATCGGCGCGACCGACATCGGCCGGCTGTTCGCGCAGGCCCGCGGTCAGGCACCGACCGGCGATGACGCCGGTGCGAGCACGGTGCTCGAGCAGTGGCTCGCCAAGCATCGCGACGTCGAGGCGCGGATCCGAGCGACCGTCGAAGCCAAGCAACGCTCCGCGCTGATCGATCTGATCCGGACGTTCGGTCTCACACCGCGGCAGTGGTCGACCCTGATGTTCGCGCTGCTCCCCGACACCGATCCGAACCTGGTGCAGGCCTATCGCTACCTCGCCCGCGATGACGGTTGCCGCGGGCTCGACGGACGGTTGCTCGCGCTCCTGGTCTACGACACGCCGACGTCGCGGTCGCTGATGGCGCGCGACCTGTCGCCGAGCTCGCCGCTGGTGCGCTACCGGCTGGTCGACGTCAGTACACCGACCGCGAGCGGCGACTCGATCATGTTCCGCCGGATCCGCGCGGCGTCGCGGCTGGTGTACCTGCTCGACGGCACGGCGATCGATCTCGATCCCGAGCTCGCCGACATCTGCGAGCTTCGCCCGAGCTCGGACCGGGGCGCGTTTCCACCGATCGCGGTCGAGCGCGCGGAGGCGGCGCTGCGATCGAACGAGGTCGTGCTCGCGGTGCAGGGTCAGCGCGGTCTCGGCAAGAAGCTGCTGCTCCAGGTCGCGGCCGGTCACTGGGGCCAGCGCATCCTGACGATCGACGCGGGACGACTCGGCCAGCTGCCGGTCTCCGTCCGTCCGCTCGCGATCCGGTCGATCGTGCGCGAGCTCCGGTTGCTCGACGCGATTCCCGTGTTCGCCGACCTCGACGATGCCGTCCAGCTCGAGGACACGCACGACGAGCTCCCGCCGTTCGTCGACGCGTTGATCGACGAGTGGGCAGGCCCGCTCGCGATCACGTTCAACCGCGAACGCCTGCCGCGCATCCATCAGCGACCGCTGGTCCACGTCTCGCTCGAGGTGCCCGATCTCGCGACCCGCGCGACGATGTGGCAGGACGTCGCCCCGACGCTGAGCACCGCCGACGCGAACAACCTGTCGAACCGGTTCGCGATCCCGGGCGGCATCATCGTCGCCGCGGCTCAGGCGGCCGCCGCAGGTCGCATGCCGGATGCCGGTCCTCCCGCGCCCGACGACCTCGCGGCCGCGGTCGCCGCGCAGCTCCACCAGCGGATCAGCCGGCTCGGCAAGAAGCTGTCGACACCGTTCGACCTCGACGACCTGATCCTCGACGACGACACCCGGTCCGCACTGCTCGAGATCGCCGCGGCCGCCAACCAGCGGCGCACGATCCGCGACCAGTTCAAGCTGCGGGGTGCGCAGGGCATCAGCGTGCTGTTCTCCGGCCACCCCGGCGTCGGCAAGACGATGTCGGGCACCGTGCTCGCGAAGCGGCTCGGCCTCGACATCTACGAGGTCGACCTGTCGCAGGTGGTGTCGAAGTGGCTCGGCGAGACCGAGAAGAACCTGTCCGACGTGTTCGACGCCGCCGAGCCCGGCCACGTCGTGCTGTTGTTCAACGAGGCCGACTCGCTGTTCGGCAAGCGCACGTCCGAGGTCAAGAGCAGCAACGATCGCTACGCCAACCTCGAAACCAACTACCTGTTGCAGCGGCTCGAGCGGTTCGGTGGGCTCGCGATCCTGACCACCAACCTGACCAGCGCGATCGACCAGGCGTTCAAGCGCCGGTTCACCTACGACGTGTTCTTCAGCTTCCCCAGTCCAGACATGCGCGCCGAGCTGTGGCGGCGAACGCTCCCGAAGAATCCGGGTCGGGCAGATGGCGACGATGAGTCGTCGCCCGAGATCGACTTCGACGCGCTGGCCGATGCCTACGAGCTGTCGGGTGGCTTCATCAAGGTGGCCTGCGAACGTGCCGCCTACGTCGCCGGCGCGGCCGGTACCGAGATCGACGAACCGTTGCTTCGGGCGACCATCGAGCGCATGTATCGCGAGCGCGGCAAGGTCAGCACCGCAGGTCGCCTCGAATAGGCTTGGCCCGCGGAGCCGGGACGCGACCGTTGCGGTAGGTTGCCAAGATGTCTCAGTCCCGCGCCCGACTCTTGGTTCGCCAGCTTCGCAAGTCCGACCTGCGCGCCATCCAGGAGATCCAGAAGCGGTCGTTTCCGATCGAGCCGTGGACCAAGGACCAACTCGAGAGCCAGCTCGCGATCTTTCCGGAAGGTCAGATCGGCGTCGAGATCGATGGCCAGCTGGTCGCCACCTCGAGCTCGCTGATCGTCGACGAGGAGGATTTCGGCGCCTACCACACGTTCGACGAGGTCAGCGACCACGGCTACATCCGCAACCACGATCCCGAGGGAGACACGCTGTACGGCATCGACATCGCGGTCGATCCCAAGCACCGTGGCGTACACCTGACGCGCCGGATCTACGAGGCTCGCAAGGAGCTCGCTCGCCAGCGCAACCTGCGCGCGATCCTGATCGCCGGCCGGATCCCCGGCTACGGAAAACAGGCCGACAAGATGACCGCCGAGGAGTACGTCCGGCGCGTCATCCGCAAGGACCTCAAGGACAAGGATCCCGTGCTCACCGCACAGCTCGCACAGGGGTTCAGCGTGCGCGAGGTGTTCCGCGGCTACCTGCCGTCGGACACCGAGTCGAGTGGCTACGCGGTGTTCATGGAGTGGCTGAACCCGACGCACCACCCCGACGACATGCCAGCCGCCGTGCGCACCGTGCGTGTCGCGGCCGTCCAGTACCAGATGCGGCCGATCGAGAGCTTCGAGCAGTTCTCGAAGCAGTGCGAGTTCTTCATCGACACCGCGTCCGAGTATCGGATGGACTTCTTGTTGTTTCCGGAGATGGTGACCAACCAGCTGCAGGTCCTGGTACCGGCTCCGGAATCGTCGGCGACCGCGCGTCGGCTCGACGAGTTCACCAAGGCGTACAACGAGTTCTTCATCAAGATGGCGATGAAGTACAACCTCAACATCATCGGGGGCAGCCACCTGACGAAGGAGGGCGGCAAGCTCTACAACATCGCCTCGCTGTTTCGCCGCGACGGTTCGGTCGAGCGCCAGTTCAAGCTGCACATCTCGTCGTCGGAGCTGCGCTGGTGGGGCGTCTCGCCGGGCAGCGAGATCGGCGTGTTCGATACCGACCGCGGCAAGATCTCGATCATGATCGGTGACGACGTGTCGTTCCCCGAGGTCGTCCGGGTGGCGACCTCCAAGGGAGCGATGCTGCTGTTCGTGCCGTTCAACACCGACATCCGCTCGGGCTACATGCGGATCCGGTCGTGCTCCGCGGCGCGCTGCATCGAGAACGGCATGTACGCCGTGCTCGCCGGTCCGATCGGAAACCTGCCGTTCGTTCAGGGCGCCGACATCCACTACGGCGAGGCCTGCATCCTGACGCCGAGCGACGTCGCGTTCTCGCGCGACGGTGTGGCCGAGGAGGCAACGCCGAATGTCGAGACCATGGTGGTGCAGGAGCTCGACATCGAGGCGCTGCGCCGCTACCGCCTCACCGCCGGCATCCGCACGTGGCTCGACCGGCGCACGGATCTCTACGCCGTGCGTTACACCGAGGGTGGTAAGCGGAGCGAGGTGTGACCGACGCGATCCATCGGTTCGGCGACGGCCTCGCGGTCGTGCGTACCGGGCCCGAGCACTACGCGCAGCTCGAGGAGCTGCAGCGCATCGTGTTCCCGACGCTGGCGCCCGCCGAGCGCTTCGAGGCCCGCCACTACGCCAGGCACGTCGAGCTATTTCCCGACGGTCAGTGTTGCGTGATCGATACCAACGCCGGTGATCGCGTCGTCGGCATGACCTCGACGATCCGCTACCGCTTCGACTTCGATCACCCGAACCACACCTTCGCCGACATCATCCAGGGCGGCTACCTGACCTCGCACGATCCGACCGGCCCGTGGCTCTACGGGGCCGACGTCGGTACCCATCCGGACTATCGCGGTCGCGGGATCGCGCGCGCCCTCTATGCCGCCCGTCACGAGGTCGTACGTCGGCTCGGGCTCGACGGCCAGGTCACGGTCGGGATGCCGAGCGGTTATGGCGTGGTCAAGGATCACCTCTCCGCCGAGGCCTACTACGACGAGCTGGTTGCCGGCACGCGCTCCGATCCGACGGTGTCGGCGCAGCGCAAGATCGGCTTCGAGCTTCGCGGCCTGATCGCCGGATACATCGACGACCCCGTGTGCGATGGCTACGGCGTGGTGCTGGTGTTGCCCGCCGATCGGGACGTGCCGTACCCGTAGGTGCCCGACCGGAATTCGTGCGACCGTTCGCGCATGGGAGCGATCCACAAGGTCACCGAGATTCCGGGTCCGAAGAGTCGTGCGATCCTCGATCGGCGAGCGAACGCCGTGATGCGAGGGCTCGCGAGATCGACCGACGTCGTGGTCGCGAGCGGTCGTGGCGCGCTGGTGACCGATGTCGACGGCAACACCCTGATCGATCTCGCCGGCGGTATCGGCATGATCGGCGTCGGACACTGTCCGCCGAAGGTGGTCGCCGCGATCGAGCAGCAGGCCAAGCAGCTTCTTCACACCTGCGCGCTGGTCACCACCTACGAGCCGTACGTCGCGCTGTGCGAGTTGCTGAATGCCGTCACGCCGGGGAAGTTTCCGAAGAAGACGCTGCTCGGCAACAGCGGCGCCGAGGCGGTGGAGAACGCGATCAAGGTCGCTCGCGCTCACACCAAACGTGCGGGCGTGCTGTGTTTCGAGGGCGGCTATCACGGCCGCACGCTCCTGACGCTGACGCTGACCAGCAAGTACGGGTTGTTCAAGCAGGGATTCGGACCGTTCGCACCCGAGGTCTACCGGATCGCCGCGCCCGACTACTACCACCGGCCGGCGGCGATGAACGAGATGACCGAGGAGGCGTACACGGATGCCTGCATCGCGGCACTCGACCGCGCGATGGTCGCGCAGATCGATCCGTCGGCGCTCGCCGCGATCATCATCGAGCCGGTGCAGGGCGAGGCCGGGTTCATTCCGATGCCGCACCGGTTCCTGCGCCGGATCCGCGAGCTCTGCGACCAGCACGGCATCGTGATGATCGCGGACGAGGTGCAGACCGGATTCGGACGCACCGGGACGCTGTTCGCCGTCGAGCACGCGGGCGTGGTGCCGGACGTCATCACGACCGCCAAGTCCCTCGGTGCGGGCATGCCGATCAGCGCGACCACCGGACGCGCGGAGATCATGGATGCGCCGCACCTCGGCGGCGTCGGCGGCACCTACGGAGGTAGTCCGGTGGCGTGCGTCGCCGCGATCGAGGCGATCAAGCAGATCAACACGCCCGCATTCTTCGATCACGCTCGCCGGATCGGAGAGATCATGCGCACCGAGCTCGAGAAGATGCAGGCGGCGGGCACGTTGATCGGCGACGTTCGCGGCGAGGGACCGATGCTCCTGATCGAGCTGGTCACCGATCGCCAGGCGCGGACGCCTGCTCCCCAGCACGCGCTGGCCGCGATCAAGCGAGCCGTCGGTAACGGCGTGGTGCTGATCCGCGCGGGGTTGTACTCGAATTGCATCCGGTTCATGCCGCCGTTGACGATCACCGAGGACGAGGTTCGCGAGGGACTCGCCGTGATCGCCGAGGCGCTCCACCACGTCGAGGTCAACGGAGTCTAGCCATGAAGCAGCAACTACTCATCGATGGAAACTGGGTCGACGCGATCGACGGTGGTCGCTGGGACCTGATCGATCCCGGAACCGAGGAGACGATCGCGTCGTTGCCGTTCGGTGGCGCCGCCGATACCAACCGAGCGATCGATGCGGCGCACGCGGCGCTGCCGGCATGGCGGGCACGCACCGCGTACGACCGTGGCGCGATCTTGATCCGTGCGGCGAACCTGATGCGCGAACGCGCGGAACAGCTCGCCGATGTGACGGTGCGCGAGAGCGGCAAGCCGCGAGGCGACGCCGTGCGCGAGTGGAAGATCGCCGGCGATCTGTTCGAGTTCTTCGCCGAGGAGGGTAAGCGCGTGAGCGGCCACACCGTGCCGTCGCGGGTCGCGGGCAAGCGGATCCTCGTGCTCCACGAGCCGATCGGTGTCGTCGGCGTGATCACGGCGTGGAACTTTCCGGCCTACAACCCGGCGCGCGCGGTCGCCGCGGCGCTGGCGGCCGGCTGCACCGTCGTGATGCGGCCGTCGGAGCTGACCCCGCTGTCGGGGATGGCGATGGGGGAGTTGCTCGCGGAAGCCGGAGTACCGGCTGGCGCGATCAACGTCGTCAACGGCGATCCGGCCGCGATGGGTAAGGCGATGCTCGATCATCCCGAGCTGCGCAAGATCAGCTTCACCGGTAGCGTGCCCGTCGGCCGCATCCTGATGGACGGCGCGTCGAAGACGATGACGCGACTGTCGCTCGAGCTCGGCGGCAACGCGCCCGTGCTGGTGCTGCCCGACGCCGACATCGAGGCGGTGGCGAAGAGTGCGGTGTCCGCGAAGTTCCGCAACGCCGGGCAGGTCTGCGTGTCGCCGCAGCGGTTCATGATCGATGCGGCGAAGGCGAAGGCGTTCGAGGAGGTCGTCGTCGAGGAGACCCGCAAGCTTCCGGTCGGGCCGGGCACCGATCCGGCGAGTCGCGTCGGACCGCTGATCAGCCCGCGTCACCGCGATCGCGTCGAGGGGTTGATCGCGCAGGCGACCGCCGCGGGGGCCAAGGTGCGAGCGGGCGGCAAGCGACCCGCTCGCAAGGGCTACTTCCTCGAGCCGACCGTGCTGTCGGGCATCCAGGCGTCGATGCCGGCGTACACCGACGAGGTGTTCGGGCCGCTGTTCGCGCTGACCTCGTTCGCCAAGCTCGACGAGGCGATCGTGCAGGCCAACGCCACGCGCTACGGGCTCGCCGCGTACGTGTTCACCAACGACCTGCGCGCGGCGATGCACGCCTACGAGCGCCTCGAGTTCGGCATGATCGGCGTCAACGACTGGGCGCCGCAGGCCACCGAGGCACCGTTCTCCGGTCGCAAGGACAGCGGTGTCGGCCACGAGTGCGGGCGCGAGGGGCTCTACGACAACCTCGAGACCAAGCTCGTCAGCTTCGCGGGCGTGGTCTAGCCATCGATGTCGGATCGCTCGTTCGACGACAACATCTCGTCGTGGGTGGTCGACGCGCCGGCAGATCGGCCGGCGGCGGCGCTCGACCGCGATCTCGAGGTCGACGTCGCGATCGTCGGTGGCGGGTTCACCGGCGTGACCACCGCATATCACCTCGCCGGTCGCCATCCCGAGCTCGGCATCGCCCTGTTCGAGGCCACGCGACTCGGCAACGGCGCGAGCGGGCGCAACGGCGGGCTCGTCCTCAACGGCATCACGGTGAAGGACATCGATCCCGACGTGATGGCGCGCGAGCACCGGGTCACCCGCGAGGCGATCGACGGCATCGAGGCGATGATCCGCGAGCACGAGCTGCCGGTGCGGTTTCGCCGCGACGGTTGCGTGCACGTGTCGACCACCACGGAGTCAGCCGAAGAAGCGCACCGCATCGTCGAGCTCCTCGGCGAGCGCGGCGTGCCCGTGCGCTACCTGACCCGCGACGAGCTGCCCGGCGTGTTGCGAATCGAGAACGCGTACGGGGCGGTGCTCGATCCGACGGAGGCGCAGCTCGCCGGCGTCGATCTCGTGCGCGCGTTGCGGCCGGTGCTGGTCGAGCGCGGCGTGAAGATCTACGAGGGCACGCCGGTCGAACGGATCCGCGAGGGCGCGACGATCGAGCTCGTGGCCGGCGGGCACACCGTGCGCGCGAAGGCGATCGTGCTCGCGACCAGTGGCTACACGCCGCGGCTCGGATATTTTCGCGGCGGCCTCTTGCCGGTGATCTCGCACGTGATCGCGACCGAGCCGCTGCCCGAGGCGACCGTCGATCGCCTCGGCCTCGGCAAGCTCGCCGGCTGGTTCGACGACCTGCCGCGCCTCGCGTACGGCTGCGTCGATCACCAGCGCCGGATGATCTTCGGCGGCGGCACCACCGCGTCGTACGGCTACCGGTTCAACAACGCGACCACCTACGACGCGAAGCTCGGCGACCACGCGACCCGCGCGCTCCACGGATCGATGCTGCGCTACTTCCCCGAGCTCGCCGACGTTCCGCTCGCGCATCGCTGGAGCGGTCCGCTCGATCTCACGCTTCCGCGGCACTGCGGCATCGGCGTGATCGGCGATCACGACAACGTGTATTACGGGCTCGGCTACAGCGGCCACGGCATCACGCTCGCGAACCTCGCGGGTCGCGTGATCGCCGACCTCTACGATGGCAATCGCGACGCCTGGAAGGACTGCGCGTTCTACAACCTGCGTCCCTCGGGCATCCCGCCCGAGCCGTTTCGCTGGCTCGGGTATCACGTCTACACGAAGGTCACCGGCAAATCCCCCTACAAGAAGCTGGGGTGAGCGTTCGCTCGCGTCGCGAGCGTTGGTCCGCCATTCAAACCTGACAAGAGGCTGACACTCCGGTCGCATATCACGTGGACATGCAGCGCACGATCGCGACCACCCAGCCGTTCTCGTTCGACCACACGCTGACCTTCATCCGGCGGTTCCTGCCGGTCAGCACCGACTACGTGCTCGGCGATCGATCGCTCACCGCGGCGATCGCGATCGACGGTCGCGCGGTGCCGTTCACGTTGTTCGATCGCGACGGCGAGCTGGTGATCGACACCGAGCGGCGATCGATCGATCGCGTCGCGCGCGTGGCGGCGGACTTCGTCGGTGCCCGGGACGACTTGGCACCGTTCTACGATGCGGCCGAGGGCGATCCGGTGATGGCTTTCTTGCTCGGCTTCGCTTCCGCGGTCGACCTCCCGGCTGGGTGCCCGCTCGCGAAGCCTTCGATCGTAGGTTCGCTACACGGGCTGCATCACGTGAGGTTTTTGACCCTCGCGGAGATCGCGGTGTACTGCGTGATGATGCAGCGCGCGCCGATCGCGATGGCGGCCACGCTCAAGCGGCGGTTCCTCGAGCGGTTCGGACTCGAGGTCCGAGTCGGCGATACCACGCTGCGCGCGTTCCCCGAGCTCGACGGTCTGGTCGCGCTCGATCCCGAGGATATCTCCGAGGCGATCGGAAACCGGCGCAGGGGCGAGCAGATCGCGAACGTGGTGCGCGGCGTCGCTGCGATCGGCGAGACGATCCTGTGCGAGGCACCGTATACGGAGGCACGCGATGCTCTTCTTCGCATCCCGGGCATCGGGCCGTTCTCGGCGGCGGCGATCCTGCTCCGCGGCCTCGGTCGGATGGACGACGTGCCCCGGGCGGTGTTCGCGGGCGATGGTCCGGCGTTGTACGGCGCCTCGTTCGACGAGTGCGAGATCCGCCGCCGCTACGGCCGGCACATCGGCTACTGGTCGTTCTACTTGAAGACCGGAGCGGCGCGGATGCGCGACGCACTCCCGAACAAGCCACGCGGAGCTATGCGAAGGTCGGCGGCATGAAGAAGATCGCCATCCTCGGTTCCGGTCAGGTCGGTGCGGCGCTGGCCAAGGGTTTCCTCGATCGCGGTGACGCCGTGATGCGCGCGTCGCGCGACCCCAAGAAGCTCGACGAGTGGAAGTCGAGTGCCAAGGGCGACGCCTCGGCGGGCACGTTCGCTGAAGCCGCGAAGTGGGGCGACGTGGTCGTGCTCGCCGTCAAGGGGACGGCCGTCGAGAGCATCGTCGGCGACATCGCCGGCAGCATCGCTGGCAAGGTCGTGATCGACGCGACCAACCCGATCGCCGACGAGAAGCCCGACAACGGCGTGATCCGTTACTTCACGAAGGCCAACGAGTCGCTGATGGAGCGCTTGCAGGCCAAGGTGCCCCAGGCGAAGTTCGTGAAGGCGTTCAACAGCATCGGCAACGCGTTCATGGTCAAGCCTGCGTTCCAGCCGACGCCGACGATGTTCATCTGCGGCGACGACGATGGTGCGAAGGCCACGGTCACCGAGATCCTCACCGCGTTCGGATGGCACACGGCGGACATGGGGGGCGTGCAGTCGGCGCGGCCGATCGAGGCGCTGTGTCAGCTGTGGTGCGTGCGCGGCATGCTGAAGAACGACTGGCCGCACGCGATGCGCTGGCTCGATCTCCCCACGTGATCTAGCCCGGCTCGAAGAGGGTCAGTCGCCCCAGTTCATCCCGATCCCGAACATCCACCCGACGGTGCCGTCGCGACGGTTCGCGATCGCGCGGACGAGGATCTCGGATTCCCAGATCCGCGAGCCACGCGAGTCGCCGAGCGAGGAGATGTCGTAACCGGCACGCACGCCGACGAACGCGTGCGGCGCGACGATCGTCTCGCTCGGAACCGAAGCGAGCAGCATCCCGCCGCCGAGCTCGGCATCGGCGAAGAACCGGATGCGCCCTTGAATCCATCGACTCTCGAGCATCCGGCGACGCAGCAGGACGTGAGCGCGGTGGCCGCGCCCGACGCTGGTCTGCGCGCGTTCGTTTCCCGCCATCAGCTCGGTGTCGTCGGAGAGAAACAGGTACTCGTACTCGCCACCGAGGCGCCAGCGACCGAACAGGTGGTGCTCGACGCCGATCCCGAGGCCCATCTCGAACACCGGGCCGTGAGGAAGCTCCGCGGTGCCACCCCCGAACCGGAATCCGAGCATGGACGGCATGGCGTCGTCGTCCGTGTCGTCGCTCGCGCTCGTCGGCGGGTCTGGCAACGCGATCATCTCGGCGCGCGCGCGGCCGCCGGATAGCGTGACGGCCACGACCGCGATCGCGAAAGCTCGTGCGATCAAAACTGCACTCCGAACACGACCGCGAGGCCGCTGCTGGCGTCGTATCCGGCCGTCGGACAGCTGCCTCGGCACACCGCCGTGGCCATCGCCTTCGATGTCGGCGAGAACCACAGCCGTGCGGACAGCCGGAATCCGAGGTGGCGCCCCGAGAGTTTCCGCACCTGGTAGCCGACCCCGACGCCGAGCTCGGGGCGAAGCACCGGATCGGTATCCTCGACGTCGACGCGAACCGCACCGCCGAAGGCTTCGAGGTGCATGTCGAGCACCGCCCCGGGGTTGACCTCGAACGTTCGTGCGAGCCAGCGCACGCCGCCCGCGCCGCGGAGCGCGAGACCATGACGGCGATCGGTATCCTCGCCGAGGATCGCGCCCATCACCGCCCCCTCGACGAACAGCTGGTAGCGCCCCTGTCCGAGCGATAGCTCGGTATCGACGCCCCAGCCGCCTTCCGGTACGCCGGCGACCCGGCCGCCGTAGCCGATCCCACCGACGGTGATCGCGTGGTGCGGCACCGGCGGGCCATCGGCAGCATCGCCGTCGTCCGCGGCGGCCGTTCCCGCCGAGGCGAGCAGCGCCGCGAGTACCACGGTGCGATGGAGGGTCACAGGCATCCGGACGAGGCTCCCGTGGGGGAGTTGCACGCACGACACCTCGGCTCGGTCTAAACTTGGGCGTGGTCCGCGCCGGTTTGTCGATCGCTCTCGCCATGGTGGTGGCGTGCGACACCACGACCGAGCCGCAATCGCTCCAGGAAACCTGGGACTCCGTGCCGTTTCCGGACGACGGTACCGGCATGCCCTCGCGTCGCCTCGAGGCCGCCGCGGGTTCGCTCGGCACCAAGCTCGTGATCGTGGGCGGGTTCTCGGCCAGCATGACCGAGGGACTCCCGATCACGATGGACGTCCTGACCTACGACACGCTGACCGGCGAATGGGGCTCGCTCCCACCGGCCCCGGTCGCGTGGACACACGCGAACGTCGCGGCGGTCGGTGGCGTGGTCTACCTGCTGGGCGGGCTCGAGGGTCGATCGTTCGTCGCGCGCGGCGACGTCTACGCACTCCAGACCGGGGTTCCGGATCCGCAGTGGAAGCAGCTCGCGTCGATGCCGATCGGCGAGGAACGCGGCGCTTCGGCCGTCGTGGTGTCGCCCGGGCACATCTTCCTCGTCGGCGGCGCCTCCACCGATCGCGCGCTGGCGTCGATCCTCGACTTCGACCTCGGTGTTCCCGAGGGCGAGTCCCCGTGGTCGCAGTTCCCCGTCGATCTGCCGACGCCGCGCTCGCATCCCGCGGCGATGCGCATGTACGACGGCACGATGATCGTCGCCGGCGGACTCGAGGACCTCACGACGACGCGTCCGCTCGGCGATGTCTACGCGATGTCGCTCGCCGAGCTGCAATCGCCGGCGAACGGCACGAACCCGGTGTGGGAGCTGCGCGCGTCGATGCCGACGTCGCGAGGAGGTTGCGCGTACGGGACGCTGTACGGCCGCCTGGTGTGCGCGGGAGGCGAGGCCGGGCTCGACGCGCTCGATGTCGTCGAGATCTACGATCCGACGCTCGACACCTGGGAGACCGGTCCGGATCCCGCCAACCCGACCTTGCACGCACCGATGCCGGAGCCGCGCGCGGGTGCGCACGGCGCGGTGGTCGCCGGGCGGCTGTTCGTGCCCGGTGGTGCAACCACGCTGACGTTCGAGCCTACCGACTCGATGTTCGTGTTCTCGCCGCTCGTGCCGTAGGAACGCGCTCGCGAGCTCGCACTAGGCCGCGAGCAGGTGCGGCCCCACGAGCAGCGGCATCGGCTGTTCGCCGCGCGCGATCTGTTGCCACGCCGTCGACCACACCGACCAGTACAGCGGTTCGCGCGCGAACAGCGCGTGGTGGCGCGCGAGATCGGGGAGCCCACCACCGTACGGCTCGCCGCGCATCGTGGGCGTCAGCTTGGCGCGGTGGAGATCGTAGATCGCCTCGGTGTTGTAGGCGCCGGCGGGCCACACCAGCAGCCCCTCGTCGGCGACGTCGTACGGCGGCGGCGTGCCGCTCTCGCCGCGCAACGCGTACTCGAGCTGCTCGCGTACGAGCTCGACCCCCGACAGCTTGTAGAACCCGGTCAAGGAGATCTCGAAGATCCGGCGCGCGTGGTCGTCGAGGTGAGCGAGCCACCCGCGCTCCGGGATGCTCGCGACCAGCCACCCGGATTGTTGCTCGAACCGGATCCGCGCTGCTTCGCGCGCCACGCTCGGACACGCGAGCTCGATCTGCACGCGGTTCGATCCGATCTCGACGTGGGTGACCGTGACGTCGGTCGGTGTGAACGACTCGACCTCGTTGAGCATCGACACCAGCTGGCGATCGACGAACGTGGCGATCGCTTCCTCGACGTGGTGCAGCCCTTCCTTGGCCTTGGCGACACCGCGCTCGTCGTCGCGCCACGCCGCGCGGCGCAGGCGCGTGTACAGCTTCGGGATCGTGCCCGAGTGGAAGCCGGGCTTGAGGAACGCGATCATGGTCTCGCCGTGATGTCCGATCGCCTGCGCGTGGACGATCGTCGGGCGCGTCGCGCGGTACAGACGCCAGTTCTCCTTGAACTCCCACACCAAGAAGCCGGCGAGCCCGGGAAGCACGAGCACCGTGAAGCCGGCGAACGTGCCGGCGAACGCTCCGAATAGCGGCTGCGTCGCGTTGGTGATGCCCTCGAGCAGCGACGGCAAGATCGGGATGATCAGCTTCGCCGCGACCGTGACCACGGGGAAGTGCTTGATCGGGTTGATCGTCGGCTCGACGAACAGGTTGATGTAGAGCCGCAGGACGTAGGTGACGATGAACCACAGCGCGCCGAACGTGCCCTTGAAGACGACGACGATCTTCGACTGGCCCTTGCGGAACCGCAGCATCTCGTCGACGCGGTAGATCGCGCGATCGAAGCGCTCGATCAACTTGCTGAACACCTCGAGGATCAGCTTGAGCGCGCCCGGCAACAGCCGCGTGGTGACGTGACGGCCCGAGCGCACGGCCCAGTCGGCCATCCGCTCCTGCAGCACCTTCCACATCCGCGTGTTCATCACGACCATGGCGAGGATGACCACGCCGACGGCGACGACGTGACGGAGCTCGCGGGCGAGCGGGATCTCGAACCGGCTCGGGATCGCGAGCCACGCGATCGCGCCGAGCAGCGCGGGTCGGACGATCCAGCCGTGGAAGCGACTCTCGAAGTAGCGGTTCGCGATCGGGTGGCGCCAGATCGCGAGCGGGAGGTCCCACAGCAGCAGCTTGATCAGCCACCAGATCTTGAGGCCGACCCAGATCGCGAGCTTGCGGAACGGCTTGACGTGGATCAGCAGGAACAGGAACGCGGCGCACGCCAGCTTCGAGGTCTGCGTCGAGATCTCGGGCTCGTTGCCGGTGAGCTTGTGGATCAAGAGGCCGACCGTGTGCTGGAGCCCCTCCATCACGGCGAGTGCGCCGAGCGCGGGCAGGATCAGGTACAGGGTGAGCCAGCGGCCGACGCGAGTGCCGAACAGCACCGAGCTGAAGCGCTGGAGCCCCCGCATGTACTGCTCGCCGCGCCGGTACACGCCGTCCATCGAGTGCGACAGGATGTCGTCGCAACGCAGTAGCTGATCGCCGGTCTTGAGCTCGGACAGCGTGAGGTCGTTGGTCTTGAGGTCGTTCTTCGACAGCGCGTCGCGCAGGCTGCCGATCGAGAGGCGGCCTACGGCGACCGCGCGGTCGAGTAGCTCGTCGACAAGCTTCTTCTCTCCGACGCGCTCGGGGAGGCTGTGCGGATGGAGGTCGACCTGATCGAGCGCTACTTCGATCTTCGGCCGCATCACCGCGCGGACGTTGCCGTCGGCGCGCGCCTGGACGTCGCGCAGCACCGCCGTGAGATCGGGCGTCGGCACGCCGCACGTCGGCACCTTGGCGACCGCGCCCTTGACGTGCTTCGCGATGCGGACCTCGCGCGTCGCGGGCAGCTCGCGCACGATCGGTCGCTTGCCGCGGGACAGCGCCCAGGTCGCGACGTCGACGACCTTGACCTCGCGCTCGGCGACCACGCACGCCGCCTGCAGATCGTAGAGCAGCCGCGCGCCGATCGAGAACCGCAGCGAGGTCTGGCGCGCCGCGTACTCGGCGACCTTGCACAGCTCGTCGACCCAGCGCTGCGCGGTCTCCTTGTCGACCGCGGGCAGCGGCGCCGTGCTCCGCCGCGACGTCGAGACCGCCTCGGCGGCTTCCGGGAGCTCGGGCGGATCGAGCGCGCGCGACAGGCGCGCGACCAGCTCCTCGATGTCGGCGCGCCCGGCGACCGCCATCCCGGCGCGGTAGTGCAGGATCGCGGCGCGCGAGCGATTGCCCTTGTCGCGTGCGGTCAGCGCGGCTTCGTGGGCCGCTTGCTTCGCCGTGTCGCTGAGCACTGCCGCGCGCGTGTCGCGCTGGATCTGGGCGACGTGCGACGCGATCACCGGGGTCGAGGGGGCGCTCGGCGGTCGGGCCGCCGCCAGGAGCTCCGCGGCGTCGAGGTCGAGCGCCAGCGTGGCATCGACCCGGGCGGTGTCGAACAGCGCCGGGAACGTGCGCTCGATCGCTGTCGGTGCGAAGTTCTCGAGCTCGAGGTAGAGCGCCGCGAACTCGACGTAGGTCGCGATGTCGTCGACCGGAGGCAGCAGCAGCGCCTCCTGCTTGAGCACCGACCGGATCTCGTCGAACTCGGTCTGGCCGAGACGGTTGATCCGCTCGCGGATCGCCGACAGCGTCAGCCGGCGCTCCGCGAGCTTGTCCTCGAACGCGAGGTGAATCCGCGCGTGGAAGATCTCTCGCCACGCCGCGGTCCACTCCTCCGGGGTCGTCGCGCGGCCGCGCTCGGAGGGCAACAGGACGATCCGCTCGGGCAGCTTGTCGAGGTCGACCGTCAGCTCGTCGTCATCGACGTGGTCGACGAGGTCGGCCTTGGGGAGCTGGTAGCAATGCGCGTGCGGGACCAGCAGGCCGACCCCGCGCAACTTGCGGTGGCCCTTGATGACGCGTCGGAGCACTCGCTCCTCGACGAGCACGACGCCGATGCTGGCGAGCTCCAGGTCGACGTCGGCCATCGGGCAGACGTCTCATACCACGCACGCAGGGCGGGTGTTACTGCCTGCGCGCTTACTGCGACAGCTCCTGGATCGCGAGGTCGCGCTCGGCGTCCGACAGCGTGTGGAACCGCGCCGGGGGCATGTGCTTGGCGTCGGTCTCCGGGAGCATCAGCCGCCGGATCGCCTCGTCCTTCTCGCCGCGCGACATCGACGACAGCTGCGAAATGTCGAACCGCGCACGGGTGATGGTCTGGTCGAGCAGGCCGTTGTGACACATCCGGCACATGTGATCGAGGATGCCCTTGCCGTCGAGGCCGGCCTTCGGGCGGATCGACATCGCGGGTAGCGCGCTATCGAGCAGGGTGTCGTTGATGTCGGGCATCTGGTCGCGCGGCAGCGTGCCGGCCATCGTGGCGGAGTAGGCCTGGACCATCTGGGCGACCTTGACCGGATCGGTCTGCGGGATCCCGTAGTACGGCGCCGGGATCGCGGTGCCGGCGACCGTCTTGGCGTACCGCGCGTTCCAGGTCGCGCTGGTGCCGGTGGCCGCGAGCTCGTTCTCGATCGTGGTGCTGTCGAACGAGTCGGGCTGGTTGGCGAACCCGTTGTTCTGCACCAGCTTCATCAACTGGATCGGGCGCGACGGGTTGATCGCGGACATCGGAATGCCGGCGTAGTCCTCGTTGCCGTGCGCGGCGTGGAAGTCGTCCATCGTGAGTTTGTTGGAGTTGTGCTCGATATAGAACCAGTGCGCCCACGGGCCGGCGAGCTCCTGCATCCGCAGCATCTTGGTGGTGTTGGGACCGTTCGGCTGATGACAGGTCAGACAGTCGAGCGTGGTGTTCTTGATCGTGTCGTCGTCGTAGATCGTGTAGTCGGTCCAGCCCGATTCGATCGACGGCGTCAGCAGGTCGGCGGCATTGCAGCCCGTGGCCTCGCACGCCGGGTGGAACCTGACCAGGAAGAACCGCAACGTGTTGGCGTTGGGATCGTTGGCGACCAGCTCGACCAGCGGCTCGCCGCGCGAGAACGACACCACCTGGTACTGCGGGTTGGGCGCCGTGTTGTTGGGCGTGGTCATGATGAACGCGCGCGGGGTCAGCGGCGTCACCGAGCGCAGGCCGAGTCCCGTCGAGTGACCGGTCAGCGTCCACCGGATGGTCTTGTTGATGTTGGGGTCGTTGTTGGGATTGGGCTGCACGCGTAGCCCGAGGAACTGCTCGAGCTGGGCGAGCGATGTGATGGTCGGCGGTGTCGAACCCGCACAGAACTTCGCGCTGATCATGTCGCCGTACCCCTTGGCGCACAGCGCGTTCCACTGGTCGACACCGGTGGGGAGTCCGTCGAGCGGATCGGTGGAGCCTGGCGGGGTGACGCTGGCGTCGGGTCCGACGTCGTCGTCACCGGTCCCACTCCCACCACCACTGCAGGCGAACAGCAACGTCGTGAGCAAGGCGAAGCGAAGGAGCGACATGGCGCGCACTGTGTGCAACGCGAGTTCCACGCGCTAACTCGCGATCGTCATTGGACCGGCAACTCGATTCGCCGCCAATCGGGTTGGCGATCGATCACGGATCGTACACTCGGTTGGCGATCGCTTCGGCAAAAGCTCGAGCTCGGCACTGCGCGCGAGAGCGACGACCTGCCACCGCCGTTGGCAGCGGGCGAACGAACGCCGGCTCGAACGGAGCACCTGATTCAGGAACGCAGCTACGATGGTCGCAGATGCGGATCCTGCTGGTGCGGCACGGCGAGTCGATGGGCAACGTCGATCCCACGATCCACGCCACCACCGCCGACCACACCATCCCGCTGTCCGACCGCGGGCAAGAGCAGGCGCACGAGGCTGGCCTCCAGATCGCCGAGCACTTCGGTCGGCAGCACGTCGTCGGTCTTCGCCACGTCCGGTTGTGGGTCAGCCCTTACAAGCGCACGCGGCAGACCGCCGACGCGATCCAGGCCGCGGCGGGTGCGGTGATCACCGATCGCAAGGAGCACATCCTCCTGTGCGAGCAGCAGTTCGGCGTGTTCGACGGCGTGCCCGACGAGGAGCTCCCGATCCGGTTCCCTCAGGAGTTCGCGTACTACGACATGCAGTGCCGGTTCGGCGGCAAGTTCTGGGCGCGGATGCCGCAGGGCGAGAGCCGGTTCGACGTCGCCAAGCGGATCCACCAGGCGTTCGGCACCTTCCATCGCGACGCCGAGTTCCACGGCATCCACGACATCGTCGTGATCTGCCACGGCGTCACCCTGCGCGCGTTTGTCATGATGTGGTGCCACCTGTCGCCCGAGTGGTTCGAGAACGAGCGCAACCCGCAGAACTGCTCGATCCGCCTGATCGATAGCGGGGTCGACAAGGGCTACCTGTTCGAAGGCTTCCCTCGGCGCACCTGACCGTTTCGCGGTACGGTTCCCCCGTGACCTGCCCGCGCTGCAACGGCGAGATCGAAGACGAGCGCGAGTGGTGTGCGAGCTGCGAGCTCGAGTACGACGCGTGGTCGCGTCGGTACGCCGCCGACATCGTGTGGTGCTCGCTCGGTGGGACCGGTGTCGTACTCACCGTCGGCCTGCTGGTTCCGGCGCTCGGCGTGTCATGGCTGTTCGCGTTATCGGGAGTGTTCCTCGGTTTCGGCACACTGCTCGGTACCTACCGACTCAATCGTCGTCGCCGTCGCGGACAGTTTCTTCGCGGTGCTGCGATACCGCGCGCGTACTTGCCCGAGTCGTAGCGCGCGCTTGCGCGATGACGATCTCTCGTCGTCGATTTTCTCGTGACAACTCGCACTCGCTTCCGTTACGGTGGAATCAATCACCTTCGACCAACCAAAGGAGGAGAGTGAGAACAGCGACTCGTATCAGGGCAGGTCCTTCGAGGTAGTCGTATCGACACCAGGCGGGGAACATCCCGCGCCACGAAACGGCAACCCCCGCGCGAGCGGGCTACGCAAAGCCACGGGACTCTTCGAGTCAGCCGGGTTACCGATGGAGGTCGCATTTGTTGCACGCACGTGACGATCCGTAAGCTGTAGAAGGAGAACGCGCTGGTCGCCGTCGTCGCGACGTTGTGTGGAATGACCGCTTAGCTCGTCGCCCCGGCTCTCGCCGGCCTAGCACGCTACGGTTCGCACACGCCGACACCCCGATCACGCCACCAAAGACAACTCCGACGAGCCCCCTTCCCGCGCAAGCGTGGAGGGGGTTCGGCACTTTCGGCGTCGCGTGCGATGCTCGCGCCGTGATCTCGTTCGACGCGCTGTATCGCGAGCACGCGCCGTTCCTCATCGCGTCGCTCGCCCACGCGTTCGGGCCGCACCGGTTGGATGTGATCGAAGCCGGCGTGCAGGAAGCGTTCGTCGCCGCGCTCGAGGCCTGGGGCGAGACTCCACCGGAACGGCCGGCGGCCTGGCTCCACGAGGTCGCGCGCCGGCGCGTGATCGATGCGTTGCGTCGCGCGGCACGGTTCGCGCCACCCGACGAGCTCGACGCGATCGAAGCGGTTCCCGATCCGCCGACGGGAGATGACGCGCTGCTGCGGATGATGTTCGTGTGTTGCCACCCCGCGTTGCCGGTGGAGAGTGCGCTGGCGCTGGCGTTGCGCACGCTGTGCGGGTTCCCGGTGCCGGCGCTGTGCCGCGCGCTGTACGCCGACGAGGCGGCGATCGCGAAGCGGCTGTTGCGCGCTCGCCAGACGCTGCGAGAGCTCGGCGTCGAGCTCGAGCTGACCGACGATGTCGAACTGCGGCTCGACGCGGTCCTGCGAACGCTGTACGTGCTGTTCCTGGAGGGCTATAGCGTCCACGCGGGCGAGCAACAGATCGACGAGGATCTCTGCCGCACGGCCATCCGGCTCCACGAGTTGGTGCTCGAACGGTTTCCGACCCCGCGAGGCCACGCGTTGCACGCGTTGTTCTTGCTCCAGACGGCGCGGCTGGCGGCGCGCGTCGACGAGGCCGGAAACCTGGTGTCGCTCGATCGGCAGGACCGCACGCGCTGGGACCGCGGCATGATCGAGACCGGGCTCGCGCATCTCGCGACGGCTTCGGCCGGCGACGCGATGTCGCCATATCACGTCGAGGCGGCGATCGCGGCGTGTCACGCGTTGGCCCCCGTGTATGACGCGACCGATTGGGCGCGAATCGTCGCGCTCTACGATCGTCTGCTCGCCCTGCAACCCTCGCCGGTGGTCGCGATGCAGCGCGCGATCGCGATCGGGCATGCCCACGGACCGAAGGTCGGGTTGCGCGCCCTCCAGCAAGTCGCGGGCGACGCGCGGCTCGACGACGATCCGGTGCTGGCTGCGGCGATCGGTCAGTTGCAGGCGCAACGCGGTGACAAGCGCGCGGCGCGCACGGCCTACCGGCGGGCGCTCGAGCTGGCGGGCACCGAGCCCGAGCGCCGGTTCCTCGAGGACCGCCTCGCCGAGCTGCGCTGAGCCGAGAGCCTCACGGCTTGGGGAACGCGCCGATCATCCGGACCTCGGTCGCTCCTCCGAGCTGGGTGTGCGGTGCCTCCGCAGCGAGCTCGCACGCCTCGTCGAGATCGGCGGCGCGCACCATGTAGTAGCCGAGCACGGCCTCGCGTCCCTCGGCGTAGGGCCCGTCGATCACGATGCTGGCGCCCTTGCGCCGCACGGTCTTGCCGCCGCGCACCAGCGGATCGACGCCGACCAGGATGCCTCGCCGATCGAGGTCGGCCGCCCAGTCGACGAACCGCTGGAACATCGCCTTGCCGCGCTCGTCGTCTTCGTACTCCGACCAGTCGATTCCTTCGTCGCGAAACAGCAGCATCGCAACACCGGTGGTTTGTGGATCGGGGTTAGGCATGGCTCGCTCCTATCATGCGGCCCGCGCGAATGGCTCGCCGGTGCCCGTGGTGACGTACTTGACGAGGCTACCGAGGAAGAACGCCCAACCCTTCGTGCACATGTCGTAGGTCTCGTTCTTGGTGCGATACCCCGAGTGCACGAGGTGAACGCGCGTGCCGTCCCCGGCGGGCTCGACCTCGATCACGAGCTCGGTGCCGCGCCAGTCGGGACTGTTGATCTCGCGAACGCACGTCATCGCGATGCCGCGGTCGTCGATGCGATCGATGCGGAAGGTCGACTGCATGGTCTCGGTCTTGACGAACCGGAACGTCGCCTCCTGCGTGGCGTCGTCGATCTCGGTGTCCTCGGTCCACCAGCCGCGAAAGCCTTCGAGCGTGGTGATCGCGGTGCGAACGGTGGCGAGTGGAGCAGGGATGTCGATGGTGGTGTCGATGCTGAACATGTCTTGGTCCTTTCACCGGGTCGTCGCACGACCGCCTCGGATCGAGACAACGACCTGCAACTGCCCCCAGACACTCGGGTTTGACGTACATTCCCCGGCCGATGGCGAAACTGGATCGTATGCGAGCGCTGGTTCGCGTGTTCGGCCGCGAGCTGACCTCGGGTAACGGCGTCTACGTGGGCACGTTCACGGTGTGGCTGCCGACGGTTCCTGCGGTGGGTTGGATCCTCAACGCGGCCGATCTCGACGAGGTCAACTGGGAAGAAGCCACCGTCGACCCGTATCGGAAGGTGATCGAGGACAAGGGTGTCGCGTTCGGCATCGCGCTCGCGGTTCGCCGCATCGGGATCCAGCTCGACGAAGAGGGATCGTGCGATGCGGTGCGGATCGACTGCTCGATCGAGGAGTCCGATCCGACGACCGAGGATCGCCTGTAGCGATCTATTGCGTGGTGGCGACGCCCTGGGTCGCCGTCGACACGTCTCCGAAGTCGGGGCTCATCGTGCCCTCGATGCTCGCGCTGCCCGCGAGCGTGTTGATCCGGATGCGACCGACCGCGCCGCCACCGCCACCGGCCGGATTGCTACCCGGCAACCCCGAGGGCAACACGCCGGCCCCGCCGACGCCACCGGAGCCACCGCCGGTCCCGCCGTTGCCACCGTTCGCCGGCGTGCGGGTGAGTCCTCCCGTGGCACCCGCTTGCGCCGTGGTGCTCCCGCCGGCGGCACCGCCCCCACCGCCGCCGTTGACCGCGAGGATGCTGGTCGGGCCGAGGTGAACGGTGGGTGCCTCGAGAAGGATCGTTCCCCCCGCACCACCACCACCACCTTCGTCACCGATCTGCGCGCCGCGCTGACCGCCGCAACCACCGGCGTTGATGCTGCCGGTCGCCATGAATTCGATCGACGTGTTCGACACCAGCTGGATCGCACCGCCTCCGCCACCGCCCACGAACGAGGTCGCGCCGGTGCCGCGACCGGCACCGCCACCACCACCACCGCGCAACTCGGTGATCGCGTCGTCGCCGAACGCGGAACCACCGGGCTCGGCGTTGCCCGAGATGCTGCCGTCGACACCGTGACCGCCACCCGCGCCACCGCCGAGGCCGAGGTTGGCATTGCCACCGCTGCCACCACCGGGATCGCCGCCATCGACGCCGCTCGTCAGTCCGCCGTTTGCACCTCCCGGTCCGGCGATCTCCGGCGAGCCGGTGACGCATTGACCGGTTGCGTCGATGATGCCGGACACGACGATCGGACCGTCTGCGACCAGCGCGATCGGGACCGTGCCGGTGAGCTTGACGACGCCGACCGAGAGATCCGCGAACCGGAACACCGCGACACCGTTCTCGATCTGGTAGCCGACGCCGATGCTGCCCGCGGGGTTGCCGTTGATCGTACCGATGCCGCCGTCGAGCACGCCGGCGAGGCTGTACGACACGATGCCGGAGTAGTTTTCCGGATCGAGATCGTTCGCGGTGGCACCACCACCCGCGGGCGTGATGCGACGGCAGTGTGCGCCGTCACTGGTCTCGCAACCCCACGTGCAGGCTTCCTCGACGAGCGGGGCGCCGGGAGCCGCGCACGAGAACAACGTGTCGTCGACGCACTCGGCGTGCGCGTTGGCGCATGCGCCGGTGTCGGGTGGTGCGTCGACCGGCGTGTCGGGCGGCGTGTACGAGCAACCGCACAGTGCGACCGTGGCGGTGGCCAGACCTCGTCGCACGAACATCGAGCGCATGTTACCTCGCAGCGTAAAGAAGTGTTGCCGCCGATACATCGCGCTGGGAGGATCCGCACATGATCGGGATTCCGCTCGGCCTTGCCGTGTTCGGGTACGGGGAGTGGGCCACGCACAAGTACCTGCTTCACGGGCTGGGCCGCGATCGCAAGAGCCGGTTCTCGTTTCACTATCACGAGCATCATCAGTCGGTGCGCCGTAACGGCGGTTACGACCCGGCGTACGAGGGACCGCCGTGGAGCTCGACGACGCAGGCGCGCGAGGCGATCGGCTTGATCGCGATCGGGCTCGCGCACGCGCCGCTGTTTCCGGTCGTGCCGTTCTACACGTCGACGATCTGGTACTGCCTCGCCCGCTACCGCCGCGAGCACAAGCGCTCGCATCTCGATCCGAGCTGGGGACGAGATCACCTACCGCATCACTACGATCACCACATGGGGGATCAGGACAAGAACTTCGGCGTCGTGTGGTCGTGGTTCGACATGTTCGCCGGTACGCGCGAGGTGTTCGTGGGTAGCGAGCGCGAGCGCTTCATGCACGCCAAGCACGCGGCACGCGCCCGCACCGCCTCGGCGGGCGCGGCGCTTCGCGCACAGCGTCGCAATCCACTTCGGAAGTTGCTGGGCGCGCGCCGTTAGCGTTGCGCGATCGTCGGGCCGATCGCTTCGTCCGACGTCGCGGCCATCGGCCGCTGGTCGGTGCGCCCGGGCATGATCACGTGGACCTCGCCGGTCGGCGGCAGCCTGACCGGCGGTGGCTCGTAGGTGGCCCACCACGAAATGGCATCGGCCTCGGTCCACGCGTGCTCGTCGGGGATCTCGATCGCGCGCAATCGTGCGGCGAGGACTCGCGCGTCGGCGGGGCGTTCCTCCGGCGTCTTCGCGAGACACGCGTGGATCACGTGTTCGAGCTCGGGTGGACACCATCCCTGCATCGCGAGTCGGAGCGACGGCGGTGTGTCGTGGATGTGCTGGTGCAGGAACTTGCCGTGGCTCTGCTCGCGCGTGAACACCTCGTGCCCGACCAGCAGCCACCACGCGCAGCACCCGAGCGCGTAGAGATCCGAGCGACCGTCGAGCTCCATGCCGAGGATCTGCTCGGGCGCCATGAACCCCGGCGTTCCGACCATCGCACCGAGTCGCGTCAGCTTGGAGTGAGCAAGGCTGGTCGGCGCCTCGGGCTCGGGCTCGGGTTCGGGCTCGGGCGTGTGCTTCGCGGCCTCGAGCTCGGGATCGTTGGGCGTCGCGACGATGCCGAAGTCGAGCAGCTTGACGACGTCGAGCTCGTCGGCCTCGCGGCAGAGGAACAGGTTGGGTGGCTTGATGTCACGGTGGAGCAGCCCGGCGTCGTGGGCCTCCGCGAGCGACGCGCACGCCTGGATGAGGATCCGGATCACGCGTGCGGCGGGCTGCGCGCCATAACGCACGACCAGCGACTCGAGGTCGATACCGTCGAGGAGCTCCATCACGTAGTAGAACACGCCGTGCTCGGTGACTCCGTAGTCGTAGAGCGCGATCGTGTGGTGCGACTTCATCGATGCGAGCGTCTGCGCTTCGCGCCGGAACCGTTCGCGTACCTCGGCGATGCTGTCCGGATCGCGCATCGCCTCGGGGCGGATCAACTTGATCGCGGCAGTGCGCGCCAGCATCCGGTGTTCGGCGCGCCACACCTCGCCCATGCCGCCGGAACCCAGCTGCGCGACCAGGCGGTAGCTGCCGAGCTCCCGAGCACGCGCGTTCGCCGAGCGCGCTTCCTCGCGCGACTGCGCGACCTGCCGCCGCATCCGCACCAGGTTCCACGCCAGGATCAAGGCGAGCGCGACGGCGATCGCGAGGGCGCCACCACTGGCGATCAAGCTGCGGCGTTCGAGCGTGCGGGTCGGGCCGAGCAGCGTCGCCTTCGGGACGATGGTCGCGACGTACCAGTCGAGCGGCACGTTGACGCCGGCGCGCCGGCCACCGATCGGTGCCACCGCGGCGAGCCACCCGCTGCTGCTGGCGCCGAGGTCGAGGAGCTGCACGCTCGACGCAGTGGACTTCGCGAACAGTGCATCGAGCGCGGGATCGTGCAGCGCCTGGTACGACAGCAGCTCGTCGCCGTGCTTCGGTGGTTTCTCGCCCGCCGAGGGGTACGCGAGGATCGTGCCCTTGCCCGTGTAGACGATCGTGCGCGCACCGTCGAGTGTCGGCCGCGATACCAGGCGCGAGAGGGCGCCGACATCGAAGTCGACGGTGAGCACTGCGCGCACCGCGCCCGATGTATCGAACACCGGCTCGGTGCAGGTGATCCCGGTATCGAACGTGAGCGCGAACGTGTACGGCTTGGTCCATGCGCGGGCGCGCGCGGCGACGGCGATCTTGTAGAACGGCCGCTGCCGGGGATCGTAGTCGTTGATCAGCTCGCGCCGTGCGACCAGCTTGCGACCCGAGATCGTGAACCACCGCACGCGCGTCTTGCCGTCGTCGCGAAACCGGCTCTCCTGGACCTCGATCACGCCGGAGGCGGTCGCGTTGGCATGGTAGTAGCGACCGTCGGGAAAGCTCACGCTGATGTACGACACGCCGGGGCGCCCGACGATCAGATCGTGGAGGTGGAGGAGCACGTCCGTGAGATCGGGATCCGGGGGCAGGCGCTCGGCGAGCACCCGCGTGCGTGCCATCAACGGCTCCGCCTGATCGAGTGCGCGTGCGACCTCGGCCTGTACGCTCTCGACCTGCTCGGTCATCTGGAGTCGCGCGAGATCGGAGCTCGCGGTGCGCGTGGCGTCGCGACCGAGCAACAGGATCCCGAGCCCGACGGCGATCACCAGCAGGGGGATCGTGACGAGCACGCCGCGCGGCGACGCGAGCGCGCGGGCCATCCGGATCGCCGGCGTTCCGGCGGTGGAGTGTTTCGGAGGAGCGCTGTCAGCCACGAGATTCGTAGACGCGACGCGCGGGCAGCTCGAACGCCGTCAGAAACCCGCCCTTGCCGCACGCGGTGTCGAGCCCGACGCACGCCGGTCCGGCCCAGAGATCCGTCGGGTCCTCCGGCGTGTAGGTCGAGAGCTCGTTCGGCAACGTGCGCGTCGTGGTGTGACCGAACACGACGAGCTTGCCGCGGTAGTTCTCGAAGAAGTCGCGATCGCGTAACCACAGTAGCGCGCGCGGTGGCGACACCTCGGAGGGATGAGGGAACCGACCGGCAGTGCGTTTGATCCCGGCGTGCACGTAGATCGCGTGATCGTCCTCGAAGAAGTGACGGAGCTCGCGCATCCACGCCACGACGTCCTTGGGGAAGAACCCGCCCTCGAACATCGCCTGGAGCTCTTTCGACTCCGGGAGGTCATCGTCGTCGGGAATGTCGCCGTTGGTGAAGGACCGGTACGACTCGAGGCAGCCGTTCGAGCGCGGCATGATGAACTCCGGCCAGCCCTTGTCGATGACCTGTAGCCACGCGTCCTCGTGATTGCCACGCAGCGAGACCACCTTCGCGGGTCCCGAGGTCTCGAGCTTGCGCACGAACTCGATCACGCCGGCCGATTCGGGGCCGCGGTCGATGTAGTCACCGAGGAATACGATGGTGTCGTCGGCGGTGCGTTCGGGTAGCCGTTCGAACAGCACCTGCAATGCCGTGAGATCGCCGTGGATGTCCCCGATGGCAAAGGTCCGACCTGCCACCGGATCATCGTAGTGTAGGAACCGCCCACGATCATCCATCTGGATGTCGGTAATCGAGACGTGTGGCAAACGTCGCGCACGGTCGTTTTCGGCGACTTGCGCTGGCACGAAGTGTGGAATCATCGAGGCCATGTCTCGCTGGCTCGGACTCGCACTGGTTCCCGCCTTCGCCACCGCCGCCTACGCGCAAGCACCGGGTGAGACCACCCCGGTCGCACCTACACCCGCGACACCTGCGGTGGTCGCGGATCCGTGCGGCGACTGCATCGATCCGATGGCCAACCGGTTCGCGGTCGGCCTCAACGTCGGTGGCATGTCGGTGACGGCCGACCAGGACGACACGCAGACCCCGACCGATTTCCGGACCGGCGAGCTGTCGATCCGCTATCGCGCGACGCCGCACTTCGAGCTCGAGCTGTTGCTCTCGGGCGGTCGCCAGGTGCTCGACACCGGCGAAGACGGTGACCTCGCGATGGGCGGCGGCACGCTCGCCGCGCGCTACCGCTTCCGCGCCGAACGCGCGTGGAACTGGTGGCTGATGGGCGGTCTCGGCATGACCGTGATCGAGCACCAGCAGTCGACCCAGGCCGAGCGCGATGCCGCACAGCGCGGTCACGTCGCGTTCGGCGTCGGGCTCGAGCGCCGGTTCAGCCACCTCGCGCTGCACGCCGAGCTCCGATTCGTCGGCATGAGCCCGCGCAGCGACATGTCCGATCCGAACACCGCACCGCCACCGGTCAGCCCCGACACGGGTGCGATGCAGCCGCCGCCGGTGGCTCCCGCATCGGATGTCCGCACGGCGCAGGATCTGTCGGGCGGTCAGTTCACGCTCGGCGCGTCGTACTACTTCTAGCGACCGCGCCACCGCAGGACGTCGATCGTCGCCGGCGCCTGTTCGGCCAGCGGCTCGATCACGAGGCGCGGGTGACCCATGTGGATCACGAGGTCGAAGCCGTCGAGCTTGCCGTCGGGTCCTCCGTGCGCGGGACCGGCCGGGTCGCTGCGGTCCTGCCACAACGCGGCGACGTGATCCCAGGCGCGGGGCGTGTGGTGGCGTAGCGATCCGCCGTAGTCGATTCGGATCAGATCGCCGGGCTGCACGCCGGGAATCGGGTGTGCGGGCGTGCCGTGGTCGTCGAGCTCGACGGGCTTGGCGATCGTGCGCGCGTAGCGCGGCAGGCCGGCGACGTTGGTGTACGCGTAGCGCCGTCCCATCCGGCGCGCGGCACCGACCATGACGTCGGCGCAGTCGGCACCGGTGAACCGTTCGGTCTGGTGGTTGCGACCGCCGCCCGCCGAGCCGAACACCTCGGGTACCAGCAGGTAGCCCGACAGTCGTCCGAGGAAGTCATCGCCGCGGCGGATCGACACCCGGTGTACCGACGGCAGGATCCCGGCGGTGTCGACCGCCGCCGACCCTGGACTCGCGACGCGCACACCGTCGAGCTCGACCTCGACCTTGTAGCGGATCGTGCCCAGACCCGGCAGCGTCTGGGCACCAGGTTCGCTGGCGACCGCCTTCGCGGGGATCGTCGCGGCGTCGCTCCACGGCTTCATCACGTGCTCGAAGTAGTCGATCGTGTCGTAGCCGGCCCAGCGACCGAACGTGCCGGCATCGACCGAGACGTTGGAGTAGAAGTCGCTGGTCACGCCGTTGGTCGCCGGATTCGCGCGGAACCCGTGCGGCTCGACGGTCGACCACCGCAGCCGTGCACCGATCAAGGGCTCGGTGCGGTAGAGCCGGCCGCGCAGCCGGACGCGCGAGACGCCGGCAGGAGCGAGCACGACCCGCCGGCGCCCGCGATGGCCGATCACCACGGCGGCGAGCTCGGCGGTCTGGTCGGCGCGCGCCTCGGTGGCGGCGTCCGTCCACGCTCCCTTGTCGCCGACCCGGCCGACGATGTCCGCGCGATCGGGCACGAACGCCGGAGCCGCGGCCACCGTCGACGCGACCGACATCACGACGCACGACGCGAGGTAGATCCGCACGGATCAGGGATGCGCGATCGACACGCGCGATTCAACGAAATAGGCCGAACGTCTCGGGCGTTCGCGGGGCGCTACTCGTGGCCGGCGTCGATCGTCGCCTGGATCGCGGCCTCGACGACGTGGCCGAAGCGGGCGCGCACGTCGTCGTCGAACGTGGCCGTGTACGGCAGGTGGATGAACCCGGCGCGACCGCCGCGCGGACCCATGGCCGCGATGTCCTGGAACATGACGTTGTTGCAGATGTAGCGACCGGGGTCGGTGCTGTCCTGCGGTTGCTCGCCGATCGCCTCGAGCGCGACGCGGATGTCGTCGATCGGAAGCAGCGTCGAGCGCTCGGGTGGCGCTGCGGGATCGATCGGCTGGGCGCCGCGGATCACGCCGCGGTTGTCGGGGACGCCGCCGGCGATCTCTCCGGTGTCCTGCAGGTTGTAGGCGGTGTGCTCGAGCGCGATCGCGCCGCCACCTTGACCGAAGCTGATCACGACGTCGGGGCTGCAGCGTTCGATCGCGTCGGAGATCGCGTCGGCCGCGCGGTCGTATTCGACCGGCAGCACCATCCGCATCACCTGCGCGCCGCGCAGCACCGACGGATCCATCGCGGTGACCGCGATCTCGGCCACGTTGTCGTGCCAGCCATCCGCGGGGAACGGCTGGAACCCGGTGACCAGCACCTTGGTGCCGTTCGGGTCGCCTTCGAACTCGCACGCGGCGGGCGTGCGCCGGATCTGGATGCGTGCCGCATCGCCGGCGCCGTGCGCACGGAGCTCGGTGACCTCGCCGCGATCGGGGAGCAGCGCGCCGACCGGGACCTCGATCAACGTCCGGACGTCGGTGGTCGTGCGCGTGGCATCCCCGCTCGCGAACAGCTCGTCGAGCTTCGGCAGGAGATCGACGCCGTCGGCGGTGAGCGTGTCGAGCTTGCGGAGCTCGGGTAGCTCGAAGGTGAGCACGTCGTCATCGGCGAGCACGCCGGAGCCCGGCGCGATCGCGAGCCCGAAGCGCTGCGGGAACACCTCGACGTTGTCGAGCTCGATGCCCGCGTCGGCCGCGGGATCGATGCGTAGCTCGCGGGCGCTCCCGTGAAAGCTGACCGCGAGATCGATCCAGTCGTCGCCTTCGCGCAACCGATCGACGGTCAGCGACTCGCTCGCGACCTCGCCGCGATCGTCGAGCACCGTCGCGCGAACCAGCTCGCCCGAGGGCGCGTGTTCGCCGATGCGCAGCCGCAGGTCGACCACGAGGCCACCGCTCTGCGCGTTGTCCGGAAGTGCGATCGTGCAGGCCTCGCGCAGGATCACCGCGCCGTCTCGGACCTCACCGGCGCATGCTTGTTCGGCCTCGATCACCTTCGCGTTCAGCGGGTGGCCTGCGGAGTCGAACTTGCCGTCGAGGAAGTCGCGCAGCAGACCCGCGTTGGGATCCTGATCCGTGGTGGCCGGCGCGTCGGAACAACCCGCGACGCACCACGCCAAACCCACGAACAAACAGCCACCGATCGAACGGGTACGCGACACGCCCCGGGTAGAGCACCCGGCATGCCAGCGGCGGCGCTCTCCATCGCCGCGGATCTACGTGGGCACGGGATGGCTACCGCGCTAGCCGGCAGGGGGGTCAGACACAAGTTGCACAAGTTTGTAGCGGGGACAGACCGCGGTCTGTCCCCGTACAAACTTGTGCAACTTGTGTCTGACCCTAGTTGGCACCGCAGGCGAGCCACTCGGCGAGGCGGTCGCGCTGTTCGGCGGGCGGATCGTCGGGCCCGGGCGGCATGGTCACGTTCGGTCCGGCGGCGCGGATGAAGATCCGGTCGGCATGGGCGTGGACCTCGTCCAGCGTGTCGAACTTGATGTCGGGAGGCGCACCGTTGCTCGCGCTCGAATGACAGCGGTTGCAGTAGGTCGCGAGGAACCCGGCGCCGAAGTTGTCGTAGGTCAGCGTGGTGCCGCTCGGCGGACAGGTCGCCTCGTCGATCGGCATCGCCGAATCGATGCAACCCGCGAGCGCGAGACACGGGAGGAGCGCGCGGGTCATTGCCGTGCCACCGGCGGAGTCGTCGCCGCGCTCGATCTGTCCGCCGCGAAGTCGTGCGTGAAGCCGACCGACACGCCGGCCGAGGTCATCCATCTCGGACCGCGCGTCGCCTCGGCGAACACGGTCGCATCGAGATCGAGCCCGATGTACCAGTCGCCTCTCGTGCGATCGCGAAACGGGATCGCGAGCTGGACGCCGGCGCGCGACGCCATCCGGTGGCGGATGCCATCGGCGACGCCGAACGCCGACGCCAGGGGCATCGCATCGATCGCCGTCTTCGGTTCCTCGTGCTGGTGCACGAGCCCGACGCTGCCCGACAGTCGCAGACGGTGAAACGCACGACGAAACACGGCGTTGACGCTGAAGTAGCTCATCAAGCGGTCGTCGATCTTGGCGTAGTGCTCCTTGCCGACGAACGATGCGCCGATCCACGGCCGGAACAACCACGCGGCGGACAGGGCCGGGCCGCCGCCGCGATCGCCGTCCCACTGCGTGGTGGTGGCCTGGAGGCCGAGGTCGAGATCGAGCTCGCCGGCGCGAGCCCCGTGTGATGCGATCCCCAAGACGACCGGGATCCCGAGGACGAACATGCGGGATTTCATGCCGCGCCCTTCAGCAACCTCCGCGCCGCGAACGGCGGTTCACAGATCGACCCTGCCGGTTGGCGATGAAGTTGATTCGCTGTCGGATTCGTCGTGATCCGGCGCGATCCGCGGCGTCGCGTTATCCGGCGGTGACGTCGACGGTGCCGCCGCCGAGCTCGATCACGGCGCCACCGACGTGGATCGCACCCTCGGTGGACACCCGCAAGTGAAGCCGCGACGGTCGGCCGACCGCGGATCCCTGGCGGAGTATCAGGTCGACCGGCCGCGGTTGGCTCGTCGCGATCATCCAGCCGCCGAGGTTCGCGCATGCCGAGCCGGTCGCGGGATCCTCGATCACCGAGCCGGCGAGCGTGAAGAAGAACCGGACCGCGAGCTTGCCGTCACCATCGGGGGCCCACACGTACGCCATCGCTTCCTGGCGGGTGGAGGAGTAGCCGAACCGCTCGATCAGCTCGCGATCGGGTCGCGCGGTGTCGACGAGCTCTGCCGAGCGCACCGGGATCACGAGCTGCTCGACGCCGGTCGACACCCACAGCGGCTCGCCGGCGACGGCATCGTCGGGAAGTCCGAGCATGCGAGCGAGCTCGGCGCGCGAGGTCTCGACGGGACGGGTCTCGGGAGCGATCGCCGTGCGCAGGGTCCATTCGCCGTCGCCGCGCGCGACCTCGACGATGCCGGCGATCATCTCGAGACGCACGTTGTCGCGCGCGCCGGCCACGACGCTGGCGGTGCCGAGCGTGGGATGCCCGGCGAATGGCATCTCGAAACCGGGCGTGAAGATCCGCACCCGGGCGTCGCCGCCGCGCTCGGGCGGCAACACGAACGTGGTCTCCGACAGGTTCATCTGCCGCGCGAGTGACTGCATCTGGCGATCGTCGAGCCCTCGCGCGTCCTCGAACACGCATAGTGGATTCCCGGAGAACCGATCGCCGTCGACGGTGAACACGTTGACGATCCGGAACGCGTGCGACATGGCCATTGGTACCAGCCGGCGCGCGGCCCCGGCCACACAAGGGGTGGTACAGATCGCGGCGCGCCACGCCGCATCACCCGAGGTAAGCTCCGGACGTGCCGGCCACCGTCGTCGATGCCGTTCGATCGCCGCTTCCCTGCGCGTGCCAGTGTCACGAGCTGCTCTCGCTCGAAGATCGAGTCGCGGGGATCGAGGCGCTGTACCGGTTCGACGATGCGATGCGCGGCTGGGGCCAGACCGTGATCTGGGATCTCGCGGCGCCGACGCTGTGGCGGATCCAGCAACAGCTCGGTGAAGTGAAGTGGGTCGCGGTGCGCGACGGTCCATGCATCCACAGCCGCTTGCTCGGGTTCTGCATCCACGAGCTGATCCACGCCATGTGCGGCGATCCCGAAGCGCCCAACTACGGCACGCCGGTCGGGCTCCCGTACGGGGTTCCCGAGTCGATTCCCCCCACCGAGGAAGCGGCGTACCTCCACACGTTCAACCAGCACGAGGCACGTGCGTGGGTCGGGATCTCCGCGGTCGGCTACCGGCTGTTCCAGATCGAGTGGCCGCTGTTGCCGGCGCGCGAGGTCGGAACCTACGGGTTCCCCGGCGGCAATGCCCTCGTCGATATCCCCGCGGGCTACCGCAAGGTCGCGCACTACGATCACCTCAACCACAACCGGCGCTACATGGCGCTCGCGCACCAACTCGAGGACGAGGCGCGCGACTGGTTCACCGAGGGCAAGCTCGACGAGATCGCGACGCGGTTCGAGGCGGCCGAGACGATCGGTCGCGCGAAGCGCCCGTCGAAGTATCCGTCGCCCAAGGAGATGGCGCGCCTCAAGCCGAAGAAGCCGGGCCGCAACGATCTGTGCCCGTGCGGATCGATGAAGAAGTGGAAGCAGTGCTGCGGCGCGCAGGCGGATCTCGCCTGAACGGTGGTGCCTAGCGCTTGCCGCGCTTGCCGCGCTTGCCGCGCTTTCGCTTGCCGCGCTTGCCGCGCTTGTGATCTCGCGGGATCTTGAGGCCCTCGAGCCACGCCCGGATCTCGGGTTCGAGCACGGCGCGGCGCGCGATGCACTGGTCCATCCCCTCGATCGCTTGCTTGACGGTGCGCGGTCCTCCCGCGAGCGGCGCGAACGTCTTGGTGACGTACGAGACCACGGCATCTCGCTGGTCGGCCTTGCAGGTCGCGGTGAACAGGTAGGTAAACCCGGACACCCGCGACGCCGTGCCATCGTGCGGATAGCGCTCGATGATCGCCTTGTCGTGCGCCTTGAAGAACGCACGACCCGCGGCGTGGTTGGCCTCGGTCGCGCCGGAGAACAGGATCCCGGAGGTCTCGCGGATGTCGAGCTTCGGATCGAGCACGAGCGCGAGCGCCCGTTGATGTCGCCCCGGATCGCGCGCCGCACCGAGCGCGGAGAACATCTCGCGACGCCGCGTGCGATCGGTCTCGGAGTAGACGTCTTTCAAGACGCGGGAGAACATGCCCGCGTCGGCATCGACGGCGAGCGACAGCACGAGGCCGCGGATCGACTGCGGCAGGTCGCGCCAGTTGCGCGCGAGCTTGACCGCCTCGGCGATCAGCGCCGGATCGCGGCCGTGCCAGGCCACCGCGCCGACGAGGTCCTCGCGGATCGACTCGACGTCGAGCGTGTCGGTGTCCTTGGCCACGAACCCGGCGGCCTGGGCGCCCGGCCCGAACTGCGTCCGCATCCAGTATTCGTATTTCGGTCGCAGCGAATCGGGGACCAGATGGTCGAGACCGTTCGGCAAGCTCAAGGCGGAGGCGATCGTGTAGCGGTCGTCGCCGATCAGGAGCTTGGGGATGAACGACAGCGCGAGCTGCAGCGGGAGCTTGCCCGCGGTGGCCGCGGCCTTGATGTCGAAGTACACCGCGCGGCGCTCGTTCGACGACAGCTGGGGCCACGCCTCGTCGCGCAGCGCGATCGCGTCGGCGACCGTGTAGGCGGAGCGGTAATAGCTGCGGCCCTCGACATCGGGCATCACCCACCGAGGGCAGTACTTCGTCGGCAGGTCGAGCGTCGCGGTGGTGGTGGACATCAGCGTGCAGGCCTCGCCACGTGCGGGCTTGCTGCGCACGCGCGGGTTCGCGTTGTCGAACGCGACACACACGGGGATCACCCACGGACCACTCTCGGGAGGCGACGGTGCTCCCGGCGGAACGTAGCGGCGCTGCGTCAGCTCGATCCGCGGTTTGCCCGTGCACGACTTCGTCGCCGTGATCTCCGGTGCGCCCGGCCGATCGAGGAACGTCGCGAACGCCGATGCGATGTCACCGTGCTTGCCGCCATCGGCATCCGCGATCGCGGCCACGAAGTCCTTCGATGTCGCGTTGCCGAACGCCTTCGACTGCAGGTAGTCGCGCACGCCCTGCCGGAACGTCTCGGCACCGATGTAGTGCTCGAACATGTTCAGGATGCTGGCGCCCTTGTTGTAGGTGATGCCGTCGAACGCCGTCAGGATGTCGTCGGCCGTCTCGATCGGTTGCCGGATCTGCCGCGCGCTGACCAGGGCGTCGGCGCCGAGTGCGCCGTTGCGCATCTCGAGCTCGGACAGCTCGTCGTGATAGGTGGGGTCGATCGCGTTCGTGACCTTGGCCTCCATCCAGTTCGCGAAGCCCTCGTTGAGCCAGATGTCGTCCCAGTACTTCATCGTCACGAGATCGCCGAACCACTGGTGCGCCATCTCGTGTGCGCACACCACGACCCAGCGATGCTCGCGCTCCTTGGATACCTTGGCGGGGTCGTGGAGGATCAGGCCCTCCGTGAACGTGATCAGTCCGGCGTTCTCCATCGCACCGAATCCGACGGTCAGCGGGATCGAGAGCAGGTCGAGTTTGGGGTAGGGCAGGCGCCCGCCGAACCACGACTCGAGTCCGTCGAGGATCGGCGCCGCGGTCTTCGCGGCCCACGCGGCGTCGGCGCTGCGCTTCGCGAGCGTGATCACGCGGAGCGGCGTACCGAGCTTGGTCTTGCCGGCATCGACGACCTCGAACGGTCCGACGCCGAACGCGACCAGGTACGTCGGTAGCGGCGGCGTCTTCTCGAACTCGACGCGCTTGGTCGTGGCGTCGAGCGGCGTCTCGGTCCCCGGCGTGTTCGACACCGCCATCAGGTCCTTGGGCACGTCGAGCGTCAGCTTCCACGGCACCTTGGAGTCGGGCTCGTCGACGCACGGGAACGCGCGCCGCGCGTACAGCGCCTCGAACTGCGTGTACACGTAGCTGGCGTCGCCGACGGTCTGGCGGAAGATCCCGGCAGTGTCGAGTGACCCGACCTCGCCGCCGTAGTCGAACGCGAGCGTCCACTCGCCGGCCTCGAGCGGCGGGTCGGCTCGCACCTCGAGCAGGTCTTGCTCTCCAGACTCCGTCTTCGGCGTCACGACGAGCGGGACCTCGGTTTCACCGCTACGGGCGACCGCCTTCTGGATCGTGAGATGCCGGCCGTGCAACCAGATCACCCGCGACCGCATGCCGACGGTCCCGGTGATCGCGATCGATCCGGTGAACGTCGGCTTCTTCGGATCGATCGCGAGGCGCGCCTCGTACGAGGTCGGTGCGAAGTTGCGCGGCAGGCGTAGCGTCGGCTGCGGCGGCTCGAGCGCGTTGTCGGCCGTGGGCGTGTCGCTCGCCGTCGCGACCGGCGCTGGCACGGTGACCGCGGGCTTCGGTGGACCGCACGCGATCGCGAACGAGACAACCAGCGCGGCGCCGTACTTCGTCATGCGCGCATCGTACCGCGCGCCATCGCGTTCGCTACAGGTTGTGCTGGGCGTTACCGCCCCACATGTGCCAGCCGTCGCTGGCCGCGTCGCCGAGGTCGAACGCGAGCACCTGACCGCGCGCGGTGGCGACGTACATCCAACCCTTCGCGACGATCGGCTCCGCCGTGATCGGCGTGTCGAAGTCGAAGCCCATGCGCTGCGCGCCGGTGCGGGTGTCGAGCCCGACGATCTTGCCGTCGCGCGTGGTGATCAGCGCGAGCCTCCCGGCAACCACGACCGACTCGACCTTGCGTCGAGTCGCCGTCTTCGCCGCCGAGTCGACGTGGCGCTCCCAGCGCAGCTGGTTGGTGGCGACGTCACGCGCCTCGACGCGGTCGCCCATCGCCGAGTACTGCACGCCGTTCGCGACCACTGGACGCGAGCCCTCGTACCACCACAAGCTCATGGTGTCGCCGCCGGGTGCATCGTTGACGGCGCGCTCGCTGGTCACTGTCCGCAGCCGCTTGCCGTCGGCTGCGGACAGGACGACCTGCGCTTCCTGACTCCCCTCGCGCACCGCGACGTGGACCTCGTCGCCGGAGATCCACGGCGCGCTGAGCGCGTGGATCCGGCGCGACCACACTCGCTTGCCGTCGAGCGTGATCCGGTAGAGCGTGCCGCTCGTGGTCGCGACGTACACCGAGTCGCCGCTCACGATCGGCGCATAGCTGTGATTGTCGATCGCCGATGACCACGCATTGGCGCCGTTCGCGCGGTGGTACGCCGTCAACACGTAGCCGCCGTCGCTCGGGTGCGGTGCGAGCACGTAGTCCTTGCTGAACGCGGGCTGGGTCGGAGTCTCCGAGCCGATCCATTTCTGCCACTTGACCTTGCCGGTCGACGCGGCGAGCACGGCGAGGCTGCAGCTGAACGTGTCGAACGCGAGCTCGTCCTGATCGACGACCGCGGAGGTCGGTCCGGGATCCTGGAGGTTGTACGCGACCCACAGGCGCTTGCCGGTGGTTGCCTCGAGCGCGTACATCGCGCTGGTTTCGAACCCGCCGCCGACGAAGATCTTGCCGTTCTCGTACGCGGCCGACACGAGGCGATGGCGTCCGGGCAACGTGGCGACCCACGCCTTGCGCTCGGTCTCGCGACCGATCCGGAACGTCGTCGCCTTGCCCGGCTTGGTCGCCGGCAGCTTCACCGGGATCAGGTTCTCGGACAGCGTGCCGCCGGAGTGCATCGAGAGCGGCAACGGCGGGAGCTCGGATCTCGCGTGATCGACCTCGCGTGGTTTGGGAGTCGCGGCGTCGGAGGGCTCGTGGTGTCCGGTGTCGAGACAGCCGAACAACAGAGCCGTGGATAACGTGGAGAGCCAGATCGAGAAGCAGATCGAACGGAGGGCCATCGGATCACCTCGTTGAGAGCTACAGACGAACGTGCGATTGTTCCGGTCTATTCGCGAGGTTGAGACACCGAACCCACTTTTGGGTTTCGCATCTCGGGCCAAGTGTCGAGAGTTCCCCAGATCGCGAGGGCCGATCATGCGTTGGGACACCACCATGCGTGCATGGATCGCATTCGCGCTGGTGGCGTGCAGTACCCCCCAGCAGGCCCGTTGGGGCACCCGAGGAGAATCGACGTGTCCCCAGGATCGCGGCTGCGAGCTCGCGATCGGGAGTGACGGCCAGTACGCCGGACCCGACGACGACTGGGTGACTCCGGATCCCGATCTCCCGACCCGGCCGACCCAGCCCTCGCTGACGCCGCGCAAGACCTCGTGCGCCGAGGTCGGACTCGCCCTCGCCACGCTCGAGATCGGGAACTACGCCGACGCGGCGACGCGTGCTCCGGCCGTGCGCGAGCAGACCGCGCGGTGCGCGGCGCTGCGACTCGACCGCGAGGAGCGCGCGTGCGTGTACACCTCGCACGGGCGCGATGCGATGGCGTACTGCGCGCCGCGATTGTTTCCCGGCGTCACGGTGCAGGTCGTCGATCCCGCGAACTGCTCGACGATCATCGACGGCATCCGCACGGCGACGAAGCGCAGCTATCCGGGACTGCCCGACGCCGACGCGCGAATGGCGGCGCTCGCGGAGTCGTGCCGCCGCGATCGTTGGACGGTGCAGTACGCGACGTGCGCGAAGAACGCGCCGGTCGCCGTCACGCCGACGTATTGCCAGTACCAGGCCCCGGCGTTCTTGCAAACGCGAGTCGCCGCGCGTCTCGCCGCGATCACGGCTTCGAAGTAGCGCGCCCCAGTACGTGATCGAGTACCGGGTTCGTCGTGCGAACGTCGTCGCACGCGGTCGAGAGCCGCGCGGCGAGCGCGCCGTCGAGCAGCGGGTCGGTGAGGTCGAGTAGCTCGAGGTGACCGCACGCCTCGCGCGTCAGGTAGCGCGCCGCCGCATCGGTGAGATCGGCGTTCCACAGCCGGAGCACGCGAAGCTGCGCGAGGAGCGGCGACCCCACGAGCGCCGCGACCACGTCGTCGCCGGGCAATGCGTCGATCAGCTCGAGCGTGGCCAGTCGTGGCGGAGGCGCGCGAAACAACTCGCGCAGATGGTCGGGCTCGACGAGCTCGACCGGCGGCAGGTTCGCGCGCCGGTACGATCGCGGACGCTGGAGTTTCAGCGACAGCTCCTCGAGGGTGGGGAGGCGGGCTCGCACGACGCGGGCGAGCGCGGGCGCGTCGACCTCCCGCAGGGACAACCGGCGCAGACGTGGCGCGTGCTCGAACGCGACCGCCACGGAGGAAACGAGATCCTCGAGCCGCGGTGCGATCACGGCGAGGTCGTAGACGGTGTCGTCATCGCGACCCCACGAGCGCGCGTCGGGATCGCCGAGCGCGAGTCGCGACAGGAGGGGAAACGAGGCGGTCGTGGTCGCGATGTCCTCGGCACCGAGCCTGGACAGCTCCAGCGTTAGCTCGGTGGCGAACGCGAGCGACGGGTGGGCGGCCAGCTCGGCGAGTCGCGCGGATTGCTCGTGCACCGATACGCGTCTCACGAACCCGAGGTGCCAGGTCAGCTCGACGCCGTCGCTCGGGGGAACCAGCTCGGGGTGTGCCGCCAGCCACTCGACGCGACGCCGGCGCCACGCACCGAAGTCGGCCGGAGCGCGGGTCGCGGCGGCATCGATCGCGATCAGCTCGCCGCGCGGATCGCCATGTTGTTGCAGCAGGTCGCCGTAGATCACGTACAGCTCGTCGTCGTACGGCGTGTCCGTGATCTGGGCAGCGAGCTGCTCGCGCGTGGCCACGAGGACATCGTAAGCTCGATCGTGGCCCGCGATCGCGCGACGTTGATGGTGGATGGAGTCTGGAGGTCGCCGCGGCGGTGGGTCACGTTCGAGGGCGAGCTCGCGATCGGTGGCGCCTACGGGTTTCCTGTCGGTCGCGGGCTGTTCGATCCGGAGGGGCCACCCGAACAGCCACTCGCGACGATCACGGCCCGCGACGGTCGCTATCGACTGATTCCCGGTGCCTCTGTCGCGATGGTCGGAGATGTGCTCGCGACCAGCGAGGTCGAGCTTCACCACGGCGACCGCTTCGTGATCGGCGCGCGCATCTTCCGGCTGTTCGGGGGTGACGGAGAGAGCTCCCGGCGCGAGCAACGTCACCTCGATACGGTGGTCGATCCGATGACGGGCCTGTTCGATCGGCGCCTGTTGTGGAGATACCTCGAGCGAGTCTCCGCCGGCGCGCTGCTCTTGATCGACATCGACTGGCTCAAGAAGCTGTGCGACCACTACGGACACGTGGCCGGCGATCAGGTGATCCAGCTGACCGCCGAGCGGATCCGGCGCCACGTCGCCTGGCCGATGTTGCTCGGGCGCTACGGCGGCGAGGAGTTCGTGATCGTCGCGCCGGGCACGTCGGTCGAACAGGCGGAGGCGCTCGGCGAACGAATCCGGGTCGCCTGCGAGCCCGAGTTTTCTGCGGTTCCGTTCGAGGCCGACCAGAACCAGATCCGCGCCACGGTCTCGATCGGCGTCGCGATGCTCGGCGCGGATTCGACGACCTCGTTGCAGACCGCCGACGAGAACCTGATCGAAGCCAAGCGGGCTGGACGCAATCGCGTGTTCGGGCCGAGCGATCGCGCCTAGTTAGCGCGCACACCGTGCACGTGTAACCGGATCGCGATGCCGGTGCACTGTGCGTGCAGAACCCGTTTCTCTCACCTGCGGCACGGCTGATCTCGAACTCGGCCACCGCGAAAGGACCGTCATGCCACGCCTGGCTCTCGGCATCCGTGTATCCACCGTCGTGTCAGCGCTGATCGCGCTCGCCGTGTTTCCCACCGCGACCGCCGCGCAACCCGCCGGTGACATCCAGCTCGATCCGTTTCGCCCGGCGATCGACTCGCGCGGCTACCTCACGATCAACGCGTCGCAGACGCTCGGCAACGGTGAGGTCTCGTTCGGACTCGGTTCGCTGTCGTGGGGGCACAAGCTGCTCGAGTTCCAGGACACCGCCGGCGATCAATACATGGTCAACGACGTCGTGACCGCGACGCTGATCGGTGCCGTCGGCTTTCACCTCGGTCCCGCGGATTTGCAGTTCGGCGCGTCGCTGCCGCTCACGATCGTCAGCGGAGATCGCGGTCCCGACAACCTCGGCGATCCCAGCAATCCCAACGACGATCAGAACTTCAAGCTCGACGGGCAGGGCATCGGAAACGTCGGCCTTCACCTCAAGACCCACTTTCTCGCGTCGTCGCGCCCGCCGCACGTAGGCGTCGGAGTGATCGCGAGCGTGTTCTTGCCGACCGCGACCGCCGAGCGGTTCATGGGAGAGAAGCACCTGACGCCGCAGCTGGTCGGCATCGTCGACAAGGAGTTCGGCCGCACCGGCCGGTTCCGCGCGGCGATCAACGGCGGCATCCGGCTGCGCGACGAGACCTCGTTCACCGACAACGGCGACATGGGATCGCCGGCGACCGGCCAGACGATCAGCGCGGCGGCCGAGCTCCCGTTCGGGCTCGGTCTCGCGTACGCGCTGTCGCCGCAGAAGTTCGACATCGTGGCGGAGGTGTTCGGCGCGGTGCCACTCGGGACGCACCAGGACTACCAGCCGTTAGAGGCGCTCGCCGGCATCAAGGTCTACCTCGCACGCAACTCGTACCTGTCGCTCGGTGCCGGTCGCGGCCTGGTCGCGAACCAGGGCGGTAACCCGAAGGCGCGTGCGTTCGTCGGCATCGTGTTCGAGCCCAATCTCGGCGATCGCGATGGCGACGGGCTGAAGGACGATGTCGACAAGTGCCCCGACGATCCGGAGGACCGCGACGGTTTCGAGGACGACGACGGGTGCCCGGATCTCGACAACGATCGCGACGGCATCCTCGACGTCGACGACAAGTGCCCGCTGATCCCGGAGGACCGGGACGGGTTTCAGGACGAGGACGGCTGCCCCGAGGGTAATGCCAACGACCGCGACAACGACAAGATCCTCGACAACGTCGACAAGTGCCCCGACGACCCGGAGGACTACGACAACTTCGAAGACGAGGACGGCTGTCCCGATCTCGACAACGACAACGACCAGATCCTCGACGTCGACGACCTGTGTCCGAACGATCCGGAGGACTACGACAAGTTCGAGGACGAGGACGGCTGCCCCGATCTCGACAACGACAAGGACCGGATCCTCGACAAGGACGATCGGTGCCCGAACGAGCCCGAGACCTACAACAACTTCGAGGACGAGGACGGTTGCCCCGACCACGGTCTCGCGACGGAGACCGAGACCGGCATCGTGATCATGAAACCCATCAACTTCGAGTTCAACAAGGCGGTGATCAAGCCCGACTCGTATCCGATCCTCGACGCGGTGATCGCGTCGATGCAGGGCAACCCCGACATCCAGCTCGTCGAGGTCGCCGGCCATACCGACGAGCGGGGCAACGATGCCTACAACCTCGAGCTCTCGGATCGGCGCGCCGCGGCGGTGATGAAGTACCTGACCACGCACGGCACGAAGCACGACTCGACGCCGATCGATGCCAAGCGGCTGGTGTCGCAGGGCTACGGCGAGACCCAGCCGATCGACCGCGCACACAACGAGCGCGCGTGGGCGAAGAACCGGCGCGTGGACTTCCTGATCCTCAAGCGCGCCGAGAACTAGTCATTCACGTTTCGACTTCGCTTCCGCGGTCTACCTACCCGCTGGGTGCCCGCTCGCGAAGTCACTCGTGGTGGCAACTCCACGTCGAGCAGTGGTGGCACTGGCCACCTGTCCTCGTCTGCTTGACCAGCTTGTAGCGCCGGCCGCGAACCTCGAACCGGCGGGTCGTCGTGTAGAGGTCGGGGATCCGGTGCTTGTGGGAGGCGACCTCGGCCTGCATCACGATCGGCCGGTAGCCCGACCTGGCCAGCGGCGTGCGCGGATTCGGAGTCACGCTTCCCGGGCCGACGACGCCGAGGTCGTGGCCGCAATTCCCGCGGACGACGTACACGCGATACGACACCTCCTCGGGACACGCATTTCGGTTCGGGGCGATCGGGACGAACGCGTCGTCGATGCCATCACCATCGACGTCGAGCCCTCGAAACGTGTCGAGTAGCCAGCGGTTCACGGACTCGTGAAACTCGCCGTCGTTGTCGATCCCGCTCGAGGTCACGTAGACGTGGTGGGAGAGTTGCGGGATCGGGAGGCATCGTCCAGGCGGGATGCTCGCCGCCGGTCGCAGCGTCGCGGAGATCGAGCCGCCGTCGGGACCGAACGAGATCGATGCGCGTGCACCGCTTGCCGCCGCGACGGTGAGCGTGAAGACGTCGCCGTCGAAACGATCCTCGATCACCCGTAGCTGATGCTTCTCGAGCGCGGCGCGCACCGTCTTGCGATCCAGCGGCGCCTTCGCCTTGCCGACGGTCGCGACCTCGGTGGTGATGCCGCGCGGCGTGTGGGCGTCGACGGGCGTGGCGAGCGTCTTGACGACGGTGTCGACCAGCTCGGTGGCGTGGATTCGTGGCGGAGCGGCTCGCCCGACGTGGGCTGCCTGCGTCACCACCGCCATCACGACAAAACACTCGAGTCGCACGACTCGAGTGTACGGCCGAGGCGGCCGGGTGCTACTCGGAGTTGGCTACTCGAACTGGCCCTTCACCATCACGTAGCCGTTGTTCGACCCGACCTCGAGGTTGCGCATCTGGAGGCCGGCGATCGACGGCAGCGGGATGTTCACGAGCAGCGCGGAGATGTGAGCGATCTGCGCGTCGAGGCAGGCGGCCGACGCCGAGGCAAGGTCCTCGTCGGTCAGGCGGGTTTCGTTGGCGATGTCGTCGAGCACGTCGAACTTGATGTCGGGCTTGCCGAGCTCGAGGGCGACCGCGTAGCCGTTGCCGGCGGTGTTGATCTTGACGTCCAGCTTGGCGTTGACCGCCGCCTTCGCGACCGCGACCCCGTGGCTCTTGTAGGTGGCCATCATGTCGCCGAGGAACACGCGCATCTTGCCGTCGACCGGGTCGGCGCTGATCATCGGGGGCAGCGTCATCTCGATCGCCGTCGAGTCGAACGTCCCGGCCGCGGCCGGCATCTCGAGGTTCAGTAGACCGATCGCGTTGGCCTCGGACATCATCTCGTTGGCGAGGTCGTCGGCGAGACCGAGGTGGAAGCCGTTGCCCGGATCCATCGCGGGCTGGCCGTTCGGCGTGTACACGTACTTGGCGTTCTCGGCACCGCCGATCAGCATCGCCATGTTCATGGTGACGAGCGCACCCTGCGGGTCGAACGAGATGTTGCTCGGCGTCACCTCGACGGTGAGCGTGCGGCCGAGGACGTCGACCTGCTTGGGACCGGCGAGACCGCCGAGCGCCGCGTTCATCATCGGCTTCATCGCGAGCTCGGCACCCTTGGCGACCACCGTCTGGACCAGGCCGTTGAAGTCGATCAGGTCGATGATCGTGCCGGGGATGCCCGACGCGTCGATCTTGAAGTTGGTGAGCTGGACCGACTGGTTGACGAGGTCGGTCGAGAAGCCCTGCATGCCGTCGGGGCTGACCAGCAGCGTGCCCGAGATGACCACGCGGTCGGCGGTGACGCGCAAGTCGGTCTGATTGGAGACGCACGCCACCGCGTAGCGCGCGTGGGCGGGCACATCGAGTCCGTCGATCGTCGCGCTGAACGCGAGGCCACCCTGTTGCGGCGTCAGCGAGAGCGAGATGTCGGAGAGCTTGAGGTCGTCGACGAACACGCGATCGAACAGGCAGTCCTCGCCGTTCTCGTCGCCGGCGTGCTGCATCGGCTGCATCGGCGCGAGCATCGCGCCGAGGTCCATGCTCTTGATCATCGGGCCCGCGGCCGCCGAGATCTTGGCGAACGCCTGCGTCGACATCGCGACGGTGAGCGCACTGTCGACCGTGCCGCCGGCAGCGCGGAGGTCACCGGCCTGCACCGCACGCGTGTCGGTGGCCTTGCCGCCGTCGTCGTCGAGCGCGACGGTTTCGATGAAGCTCGCGCCATCCTCGACGTGGATCGCGGCGTGGAACGAACCGTCGGCCTCGACCGTGGCCGCGACGCCGTTGACCGAGACCTGGTGCACCGGGATGCCCTCGGCGTTCGGCGCGACGGTACCGGTGACCGTGATGTCTCCGTTGTCCGTGACGAGGCTCCGTTCGGGCGACGTCACCTTGAGGACGGGTGGATCTTTTTCCTCACCGGCCGACATACCGCAGGCAGTTGCGAGGAGGAACAGCGCGGGGGCGAGCTTGGTGAGGGTCTGCATGGCTGGTCTTCGTTTCAGCAAGGCGAAGGCCAATCCAAGTGGTCGAACACGTTCGTGTTGTGCGTCCGGATGCCGTGTGGATCGAGCCTGTTACGAGGGGCCGACCACACCCACCGCATTCGACGCGCCGCGGCGCCAACTCGATCAGCCAGCCGACGGACTTGCGCGACCCCATCGAACGGCAGGTTCACTAGCCACTGCGACACGGCACGCGACTACGCGATCGTGACCTTGGCGACCCCGCGCGCGATCAGCACTGCCTCGAGTCGCGATCGCAGATCACCCTGGAGCACGATCGCGTTTCCGTCGACGGTGCCGCCGCAACCGAGTGCGTGCTTGAGCTCGCGACACCAGATCTCGAGCTCCGAATCCGGTAGCGCGAGCTTCTCGATCACCGTCGCTTCCTTTCCTCGACGACCTTTTCGTTCGATCCGGACGACCGCACGCGCGATGTTTCTCGGTGCTGGGGCTGGATCACTTTCGGCGGTCGAGTTGTTAGCCGGAATACCTGAATTTCCTTCAGGAAGTGTCTCGCGCAGGTGCTCGAGCACTTGAAAGGGATTGCGAGGCTTCGTCATCGCACAACCGAGCATACGTGGATGGGGTAGCGGTGGGGTGTCACGAGCACGATGCCGTACGTGTCGCTGAAGAACGACACTCAGAAAGTCCAAAATCTCCTTGAGATGCGACGGGTTAGATCCGTATGGTGGCTTCTATGATGGGGAACTCTGGGGAGCAGTTGCTCAAGATCGGAGATGTGGTCGAAGGGCGTTACCGGGTCATCAAGGTCCTCGGTGAAGGCGGGATGGGAACGGTGTTCTTGGCCGAGCACACGCTCATCAAGCGCCGCGTCGCGATCAAGGTCCTGCATGCCGAGCTCGCGACCGACGCCCACGTCGTCGAACGATTCATGAACGAGGCCCGCGCCGCCGGCACGCTCGGTCACCCCAACATCGTCGAGTCGACGGACATGGGGTTCACCCACGGGCACATCCCGTACATCGTCTTCGAGTACCTCGAGGGAGCGTTGCTCACCGACGAGGTCTATCGGGTCGGCGGGTTGCCGGTTCGTCGTGCGGTGTGGATCGCGCAGCAGATCGCCTCGGCACTCCGCGCGGCGCACAACGCCGAGATCGTTCACCGCGATCTGAAGACCGACAACATCTTCCTCACGGACAAGGACGAGTCGGTCGATCACGTGAAGGTGCTCGACTTCGGCATCTCGCGCTTCCTCGATGTCGACGACGAGCAGACGCGTCGCGGGATGGTGATGGGGACGCCCGAGTTCATGTCGCCCGAGCAGATCACCGCCCCGGCGTCGGTCGATCGCCGCACCGATATCTACGCGCTCGGCGTGATCCTCTACGAGATGATCGAGGCGCGACGACCGTTCGTCGCCGACGAGGATCCGCAGGAGCTGCTCGAGCGCATCGTTCGCGACGATCCTCCCCCGTTCACGCGTCCGGGCATCCCGATCAAGCTGGCCGAGATGGTCATCCACAAGCTGCTCGCCAAGGATCGCGAGGACCGGTTCCAGTCGATGGCCGATGTCGAGGCCGCGCTCGAGTCGTTCATCACCCAGGACAACATGCGCCGTCGTCGGACGCCGCTGTCGATGCCCATCGCCAGCCCCGAGGACATCGCCCGCTACAGCGATCTGATCCCGCGGCCGGTGGCATCTCGCGACACGCCGGTTCCGGGTCGGGCCGACTCCACGTTGCAACCGATCACGCTACCCGCACCACCGGCGCAGAAGCGCCACACGTTTGCTTACGGTGTCGCGGCCGTCGGATTGATCATCGGCGGACTCGGGATCTCGCTCGCCTACTCGATGTTCCAGAAGGACACCGTGGCGACCAACGAGACCGTGGCACCCGCCCCGGCGGCGCTTCCCGCACCGGCACCGCCCCCGTCCCCCGCGCCTGCCGCGGCGGTTCCGGCGACCCCGTCGAAGATCGCCGTGCAGTTCGATTCCAACGTGCCCGACGCCCACGTCACGTTCCGCCGTCGGCTGTCGAAGGCGCCCTCGTCGTTCGAAGTCTCCTCGAACAACGTCGTCGAGCTCGTCGAGGTCTCGGCACCCGGCTACAAGACGACGCGCTACTGGCTGACGTTCGATCGGCCCACGCACCTCACCGCGAAGCTTGCTCGCGGCAACGGGATGGTGGAGGCCACCGAGGAGCAGACGTTGATCGCGCTCGGCGAGGTCGCCGCGCCGGAGCCCGCGAAGCCGGCCGTCGCGACGACGGTGACCAAGGCCGCGGTGGCGACCAAGCCCGCGGTCGCGGCGGTGAAGACGCCCGTCACGACCGCCCCGAAGGCCCCGAAGGTGGTCGCGACGGCCGAACCCGTCGCGCGCACCGTGAAGCCGGCCGCACCCGCGGTCGAAACGCCCGCGCCCCGCAAGATCGGTAAGTCCGCCGCCGCCGAAACCGAGACCGAGGTCGCCAGCGTCGACGACAACACGGTCCTCGGACCCACCCGGGCCCCGGCCTCGGTGACCAAGACCGCGACCGACGAGTCGTTGATCGAGCGCCCCGCGCTTCCCTCGATCCCGAAGTTGCCGCCCAAGCCGACGATCTCGCGGTCGACGCTCGCCGCGGTGGTCGGTCGCAATCGCCCCGCGATCATCAAGTGCATCGTCGACGGCAAGAAGGCGAACCCGAAGCTCAAGGGCACGCTCACCCTGCACGCGCAGGTCGATGCCATGGGGTCGGTCAAGCACCCGCAGATCGAGTCGTCGGTCAGCGGCGCGACGCTGGTGGCCGCGTGCGTGGTCAAGGCGACGCGTTCGTGGAAGTTTCCGGCGCGATCGGGTGAGGGGATGGCCGACGTGGCGTATCCGTTCGTCATCAACTGAGCCGGCGACCGGTTCTATCGGGACGACCACCGACCTGGTTGTGTAGAGTCGGCGGCGATGCGAGGGGCACTCGCCGTGGTCGCGCTCGTTCACGTGCTCGCGTGTGGTGACAACCTCACCGAGCCGGTGATCGCGCCCGAGGTCACCGACCCGGTGGCCTATGTCGACCCGCGGATCGGGACCGGCGGGCTCGGCTTCGCCCACGGGAGCTGCTTCGTCGGGGCGGCCGTCCCGCACGGTCTGGTCAAGCTCGGCCCCGACACCAGCGGCCCGTTCGGCACCGTCAACTTCCTCCACTACTCGGGGTACTACGCCGAGGACAACAAGATCCGCGGGTTCTCCCACGTGCATCTCCACGGTGCCGGCGCGACCGACTACGGCGTGCTCTCCGTGATGCCCGTCGCCGCGTTCGATCCCGCGATGACGAGCGTCGTCGACTACGAGACGCGGTTCTCCAAGGACGACGAGCACGCGTCGGCGGGTCGCTACGAGGTCACGCTCGACAACGGCATCGGTGTGGCGCTGACGGCGACCACGCACGTCGGCGTGCACCGCTACACCGGCGCCGCCGCCGTGGTGATCGATCTCGCGAAGACCCTCGAGGGCGGTACCGTCGACGATGCGGCGATCACGGCCGATGGTGGCGAGCTCACGGGCTACCTCCACCACCTCGGAGGGATGAGTGGGCGCTACGGCGGCTACACGATCTACTTCGCGATCGCCGGGTCGCGACCGCTGGCCACGATCGCGACGTGGGCGACCGGCGCGGCGATCGATACCGGCGGCGAGCCGATCGAGCTGGCCGTCGCGATCTCGCTGGTCTCGCTCGAGGGTGCGCGCGCGAACCTCGCCGCCGAGCTCCCCGATGGCGTCGACTTCGAGCGGGTGGCGACCGCCGCACGGGCGCAGTGGACCTCGCGACTGTCGTCGGTGCTGGTCACCGGTGGGAGCGATGCCGAACGCCGGACGTTCTACACCAGCCTCTACCACGCGTTCCTGATGCCGACGGTGATCGAGGATGCCGATCACTCGTTCGTGCTCGCCGGTCACGACCCGACGACGAGCGACGGCTGGCGACAGATGTCGGATCTGTCGTTGTGGGACACCTATCGCACGGTGCAGCCGCTCTACGCGTGGCTCGCGCCCGCGAGCGCCCACGACTCCGCACGCTCGCTGGTCGCGTTCGGGGAGCTCACCGGCGTGTTTCCGAAGTGGCCGCTCGCGATCGGCGAGACCGGCACGATGCTCGGTGCCAGCGCCGAGATCGCGATCGCCGATGCGGTGATGCGCGGTGTCGACGGGATCGACGCCGACAGCGCGTGGCCGGGATTGCGCGCGGCCGCGATGGATCCATCGCCGCCCGCGGCCGGTCGCGGTGGCCGCAGCGGGATCGAGCCGTATCTCGATCTCGGCTACGTGCCGCGCGACGGCACCGCCGGCCGCACGGTGTCGCTGACCACCGAGTTCTCGCACGACGACTTCGCGCTCGCGAACCTCGCCGGTGCGCTCGGCAACACGGGCGATCGCGACGCGCTCCTCGCGCGCAGTCAGGGCTGGCGCCAGCTCTACGATCCCGCGGTCGGCTTCTTGCGCGGGCGCAACGCCGACGGTTCGTTTCCCGCCGGCGAGTTCGATCCCCTCGAGCTCGGCGACGACTACGCCGAGGCCAACGCGTGGCACTCGCTGTGGATGGCGGGTGCCCACGATCCCGATGGACTCGCCGAGATCCTCGGGGGTCGCGATGCGGCGATCGCGAAGCTCGAGATGTTCTTCGAACTCGCCAAGGTCGACTTCGAGACCTCGGACGAGTCGGCCGCCAACTTCCCGCGTCCGTACTACTGGCACGGCAACGAGCCCGACATGAACGCGTCGTACCTGTTCGCCCAGCTCGGCCGCCCCGACCTCACGCGCCAGTGGGTGCGCTGGATCGAGGACTCGCTGTACGGCGATGGCCCCGACGGGGTCGCCGGCAACGACGACGGAGGAACGCTCGGTGCCTGGTACGTGCTGTCGTCGCTCGGGGTCTATCCGATCCCGGGGAGCGATCGCTGGATCCTCGGCGTGCCCCGGTTCCCGCAGGCGCGCGTCACCGTCGGCGGCCACCAGCTCGTGATCGACTTCGACGGCGCCGCCGACGGCACCGGGATCGACGTCGGCACGATCGAGCTCGACGGCGTGCCGGTCGATGCTGCGGCGATCTCGCACGCACAGCTCGCGGGTGCGTCGACGTTATCGTTCCGGCGCGCCGATTGACGGACGCGACGTTGCGATAGGATGCGGCCATGCTGCTCCGGTTCGCTCTCGGGCTGTCGTTCCTCGTTGCCTGCGTCGTCTCGACGCCTCCACCGCAGGGCCCGGCGGGACCGCCCCCACCGCCACCGGGAGCGGTTGTCGAAGAAGGTCCTCCTCCTGGACCCGGCGCGGCCGGCACCGCGTGCGGCACCGGGGAGGTCTGCAACTGGACGTGCCCGGAGGGCAACTGCGCGTTCAGCTGTCAGGGTGGCGCCACCTGCAACGTGTCGTGCTCCGGTGGCAACTGCCAGCTCGCGTGCGCGGGCGGTGCGACCTGCAACACGGATTGCTCCGGCGGGAACTGCCAGACCGACTGCGCGTCCGGGGCGACGTGCAACTCGGCGTGCAGCGGTGGGCAGTGCCACCTCGGGTGTGCCGAAGGGTCGGTGTGCAATGCCACCTGCTCCGGCGGCGGCTGCGACTGACTAGGGCGTCAGCCGCAACCCCCAGCTCTCGACGTGCAGGTCGATCATGACCGTACCGTCGGGGCGCCGCGTCCACCGCAGGGCGGTGAGCACGAGATCCTGGAGGTCGTAGCCCCAGATCCCGTACGCGCCATCGGTGCGGTTGCGTTTGCGTTCCTCGCTGACCTCCGGCTCGATCGCGGAGGTGCCGGCCTCCGCCTCGTAGACGTGGGCGTATTCCTCGCAGATCGCGCGCACGAGCGCGGCACGCGTGAACCCGTGTGCGATCGGCGCGACGATCTCGACCGACGCCGGGGTCGAGAGCGGATACGCGATCACCAGGGTCGCCTTCTCGAACGGGATCGCGATCTCCTCGGGCTCGTCGAGTCGCGCCAGCGCGAGCTCGGGCTCGTGCAGTCGCAGACCACCCGGAAACGCGATCCGGTTGGTCATCACCGGCACGCGCTTGGCGGTCACGCGTACTCGCGAGACCCACACCCACGAAATCGCGACCGCGATCATGATCGTGAGCCCGACCGCGACGAACAGCGGCATGAAAAAAACGGTACCACCCGCCGCGACAAAGCGCGCGTTTGTAACGCCGGCCTAGGGCGAGCCGCTCAATCGCAGCCGCCGCCCTCGCAGTCGCGGGCGCACGTCGCCCCTTCGCACGCCTGCTGGCAGCCCCCACCGTCGCACTCCAGGTTGCAAGTGGAACCGCCGTCGCACAGCGACCGGCAGCCCCCGCCGTCGCACTCGAAGTTACACGTCGCTCCCGGCTCGCACTGGCCAAGGCACGCCCCGCCATCGCACTCGACGTTGCAGATACTGCCGGCCTCGCAGACGAACCCGCAGTTGCCCTGATCGCAGTCGAAATCGCAGGTTCCGCCGGCGTTGCACGACTGCGCCACACCCGGTGCGGGCCCGGCCACGGCCACCATCACGGGTCGCGAAGATGTAGGCGCCGGGGCGGCATGGGCCACACATGCGGCGAGGGCGAACGAGAGCAAGTAGGCGGCGCGCATGTCGACAAGAGCCACGAGCCGGCCGGGCGGTGGACACCCTCCCCGTGACAACGCGCCGCACGTCGTTGGCCGCCGGATCCGGCATCTCAAGACCATGCCCCGGTCAGTTGGTCAGAGTGACTTCGACGTCCAGACCGACCCGTTGCCGCACGCTCGGCTCGAGAGCGGCGAGGCGACGGCACGGACGACGAAGTGGGTGATGACGTTCGTGTGGATCTCGCTGGCGCTACTGTTCTTGCTGATGCTGATCGGGCCGCACATCCCGAGCGGCGAGTAGACGCGACACGCGCTCAGGCTCCGAGCCACGGCGCGAGGAAGCGCTCCGCGTGCCCGAGGATGATCGGGATCGACTGCACGAGCTCGTGACCGTCGTCGAGCTCGATCAGCTCGACGTGCCGCTTGCCGGCGGCGAACCGGCGCGAGTGCTCGATCGGCACCACGTCATCGCCACGACCGTGAAGGATCAAGGTCGGAACGCGGACGTCGGGAAAGTCGACATCGACGGTCACGAGATCCTCGAAGAAACCGAAGTCGACGCGCGCCGGTGCATCGGTGGTGTGATCGATCACCTCGCGCCATCCGGTCTGCCGCCACGTCTCGAGCTCGTCGCCGAGCTGTTCGCGCCACCTCGCGGCGATCTGGAACGCGGGCGCCATCAGCACGAGCGCGGCGATCCGCGGATCGCGCTCCGCCGAACGCGCCGCGGTCAGCCCCCCGAGCGAGCTCCCGATCACGACGGCACGATCGCGGGCCTCGCCGAGCGCCCGGGTCACGGTGTCGATCATGACCGACAAGCGCAGGTGCTCGAACGACGGCACTCGCAGGTTCAAGCGCTCGATGGCGGCGCGTGGGGCAAAATGCTCGCTGAAGGCGCACCCCTTCTTCGAGGTTGGCCCGGAGGCAAAGCCGTGGAGGTAGAGGAACCGCGGCGGGGGAGTCATGTTACGAGTGATAGGTACACCATGAAGCCAGACGAGCGCGCGGTGTTGAGTCTCGAGGGGCTATCGGTGGCCGATGCATTCGGCGAGCAGCTCCTTCACGAGGGAGCGCAGGCTCGCGTCGAGGCGCTGTCGGATCGCCGGCCCCCTCGCTCCCGACGCTGGATGTGGACCGACGACACCGCGATGGCGCTCTCGATCGTCGAGGTGCTGCGCGATCACGCGGGCATCGACACCGAAGTGCTCGCCCAGGCATTCGCGAGTCGCTACCTCGCCGACCCGGCACGCGGCTACGGCAGCGGTGCCCACGAGGTGCTCGGGCAGATCGCCGCCGGCACGCCTTACGACGCGGCGTCCCGCGCGCTGTTTCGCGGCCAGGGGTCGTGCGGTAACGGCGGCGGCATGCGCGCCGGACCGATCGGGGCGTACTTCGCCGATTCGCTCGACGATGCGGTCGAGCACGCACGCCGCTCGGCGGCACCGACCCACGCACACCGCGACGGCGTCGCAGGAGCGATCGCGATCGCGGTGGCGGCCGGTGCGGTGTTCGCCGGCGAGCGCGACGCGCGTGGGTTGCTCGAGGCCGTGATGGCCAAGACCCCGGCCGGCCCCGTGCGCGATGGCGTGCGTCGCGCGACCGGCATGTTGAGAGAGGAGCCGATCACCGTGGCCGCGGAGCTCGGCAACGGCAGCAACGTGCTCGCGACCGATACCGTGCCGTTCGCGCTGTGGTGTGCGGCGACTCACCTCGCGGACTACGTCGGTGCGCTGTGGGCGTGCGGCGAGGTCGGCGGCGACATCGACACCACGTGCGCGATGGTGGGAGGAATCGTGGTCGGAGCGGTCGGGCTCGACGGGATCCCGCCGTCGTGGCGCGCGTCGCGCGAACCGCTGCCGTCGCTGGGCTAGCCCTCGCGTCTAGAAATGCCGCCCGCGTCCGCGTCCCCGCTTGCGGGGTGGTGGATCGGGCAGGTTGCGCGACAGTTCCTGGATCGCCTCCTCGGCATCCTTGCGGAGGCACCCGTTGGTGTTCGAGTCACCGATCCCGAGCACGCCGCCGCGCATGCGATAGCGCGCGCGCTTGAGATCCGGGATCGCCGCTGGATCGTCGAGATCGAGCAAGTCGGAGATCGCGGCACGTCGATCCTCGCAGGTCTTGCCTTCCTTGAGCTCGTACAGCGCAGCCTTGAGCTTGGTCTGATGTTCCTCGTCGTCGCGCTCGTTGTAGACCGGTGTCGGGGACAACAACGTCGGGGTTGGCGCGGCCCTGGTGGGAACGGAACGATCGGTCGACCCGGACTTCGCGTGATCGCTCTTGCCCCCTCGCAACAGGATCAGTAGCAGGACGACCGCGATCGTGATCGCGGCGATCACCGCGCCGCGCACGAGCCATCGCCGCGGGATCGGGGCCGCATCGGCGATCGACACCGCACGGATCGCTCGTGCGACGTGCATGCCGCCGGGCACGGGCGTGACGGTGCCGGGGACCGGCGTGGCGGTGCCTGGCGTGGGGGTGTTGGGGACCGGCGTGGCGGTGCCGGGCACGGGGGTGACGGTGCCGGGGACCGGCGTGGCCAGCTGGGGAAACGGCGTCGCGGCACGCGGAAGTGGCGTGACGACACCCGCCTCGCCGCCCGGGACCGGGGTGGCAATGTTGCCTGGCATCGAGGTCGCGATCGCGAGGTCGGTCTGTTGCGTGCCGAGCGCGGGTGCACCGCCGAGCTCCGAGGCGATCAGTGCGGCGACGCCTCCTCTGGGCTTGGCGGCCAGGATCGCGTCGATCTGGGCGATGTAGTCGTTCGCCGAGCCGATGCGCTCGGCGGCGATCTTGGCCAGTCCGTGATCGATCAGCGCCTCGACTTCGGGAGGGACGTCGAGATCCGGCGCGCGCTCCGCGAACGGCGGCGGTGGCCGGCTGACGTGGGCGCCGAGCATCGCGAGCGGATCCTCGTCCTCGAACGGCGGGCGCCCGGTCAGCATCTCGTAGAGCACGATCGACGTCGAGTAGATGTCGGAGGCCGGCTTGATCTCGCCGCCGACCGCCTGCTCCGGAGACAGGTAGGCAGGCGTTCCGACCGTGATCCCGGCGCGCGTCGAGGCCGGATCGTCGGCGCTCCCGGCGTACAGCTTGGCGATCCCGAAATCGAGGATCTTGACCACGGTCTCGTCGTCTTTGCGTGCGAGGAAGATGTTGTCGGGTTTGATGTCGCGGTGCACGACGCCACGTTCGTGGGCGTGGTGGAGGCCGCGAAGCACGCCGCGCAGGATCGCGAGCGCCTCGGGCCACGGGATCCGGCGCTCCCGCTCGAGGCGCGTCCCGAGCGACTCTCCCTCGAGCACCTCCATGACCAGGTAGCACGAGCCCGATTCGAGGACGCCGAAGTCGCTGACTCCGACGATGTTGGGATGATCGAGGCGACCGGAGGCGATCGCCTCCCGCTGGAACCGCTGCGCGGCCTCGCGGTTACGGTTGAGGTCGGCGTGGAGCACCTTGATCGCCACCGGGCGACCGATGCCGGTGTGCTCGCCACGATAGACGCATCCCATCCCGCCGGTGCCGAGCACCGCATCGATGCGGTAGCGCCCGTCCAGCACGGTGCCGAGCTCGACATCGTGCGTGTCGGGCGATGGAGATGCCGCCGTCATCAGCCAGCTTCGAGATTACCGCGTGGCGAGTTTCCCACAAAAGCCCCCGGTGTATGCGTGATGCGGCGTTATCGCGACAACGCGTCGAACACGTTGGCATAGGGCGGCCAATCGCCGTGTTCGTCGAGTGGGTGCCGGTAGCTGATGCGTTCGTCACGCCTCACCACGAACGTGATCGGGCTGGGGTGCTCGGCTCCCGGGAGTAAGGCCCCCCACGCGCGCAGCACGGTGAGGCCAGGATCGGTCAACAACACGATGCCGCGCATGCGGGTCTGTAGCGCGGCCATGTCCTCGACCTCGTCCGCGGCGATCGCCACCACCACGGCATCGCGCGCCGCGAGATCGCTCGCATGATTCGCCAGCTCGCCGAGCCAGCGCGTGCAGCTGCTTCAATAGAAGCCGCGATAGAACGTGACGATCGTTCGCTCGTGCGCTCCGATGATCGTCGCGAGCGCGACGGGATGCCCCGACGCGTCGGTCAACGTGGAGCTCGGGGCACGATCTCCGACCGCGACGGCCGACGTCGTGATCGCGTGGGCCTCGGAGGCATCGTAGTGATGGCCGCCGCACGCCGCGATCGCGATCGCGATCGCCATGATCGTCACGGAGTTCGCGAGCTCGCGCATCGCGACGATGCTACCGCGTCAGCGCCGCTTCCGCTTGGCGCCCGCTCGCGGCGGCAACCCCGTGTGCTGCGTGAGCGCGACGCCGGGCTGGATCCGCTTCCGGCGCCCTTCTCCTCGACCCGCACGCGCCGGTTGCCACGACGGGACGAGCTGGTGCTTGCCTCCGCCGATCAGATCGGTGCGTCCCATTCGCCGCAGCGCCTCGCGCAGCATCGGCCAGTTGCCGGGATCGTGGTAGCGCAGGAACGCCTTGTGGAGCCGACGCTGTCCGAGGCTCTTGACCACGTGTACGCCGTCGCGCGCCTTGTCTTGATACTTGATCGAGCGCAGCGGGTTATAGCCGGTGTGATACATCGCGGTCGCGCTCGCCATCGGCGACGGCAGGAACGCCTGCACCTGATCGGGACGAAAGCCGTTGCGCTTGAGCCACAGCGCGAGGTTCAGCATGTCCTCGTCGGTGGTGCCCGGGTGCGCGGCGATGAAGTACGGGATCAGGTACTGCTCCTTGCCGGCCTCCTCCGAGTAGCGGTCGAACAGCTCCTTGAACCGATCGTAGGTGCCGATGCCCGGCTTCATCATGTGCGAGAGCGGGCCGTCCTCGGTGTGCTCCGGCGCGATCTTCAGATACCCACCGGTGTGGTGCTGCGCGAGCTCGCGGATCCACTCCGGCGAGCGCACCGCGAGGTCGTAGCGCACGCCGCTGGCGACGAACACCTTGCGCACGCCCGGCAGCGCGCGCGCCTTGCGATACAGCGAGACCAACGGGCCGTGATCGGTACCGAGGTTGTCGCAGATGTCGGGGTACACGCACGACGGCTTGCGGCACGCGGCCTCGATCTCGCGGCTCTTGCACGCCAGACGGTACATGTTCGCGGTCGGCCCGCCGAGGTCGCTGATGATGCCGGTGAAGCCCGGGGTGACGTCGCGGATGCGCTCGATCTCGGCGAGGATGCTCTGCTCCGAGCGGCTCTGGATCACGCGGCCCTCGTGCTCGGTGATCGAGCAGAAGCTGCAGCCGCCGAAGCAGCCCCGCATGATCGTGACCGAGAACTTGATCATCTCGTACGCGGGCAGCTTGGTGTGCCGGTGCTTGGGGTGCGGCAGACGGGAGAACGGCAGCTCGTAGAGCTCGTCCATCTCCGTGGTGGCGAGCGGTTCGGGCGGCGGGTTGAGCCACACGTCGACCTTGCCGTGGCGCTGCACCAGGGCGCGGGCGTTGCCGGGGTTGCTCTCGAGGTGGAGGATCCGCGACGCGTGCGCGTACAGCGTGCGATCGCCCATCACCTGTTCGAAGCTCGGCATCCGGATCGCGGTGCGCGCGCGATCGGGCCGCCGCCGGGTCAGCGTCACGAGCGGCGGTGGTGCGGCTTCGCCGGTCGCGCACGCGGCGGCCGCGCGCTCCGGTTCCATCGCGCACCCCGAGGGCACTTGCTCGCCTGACGGCTCGCTGGCGTACGGATCCGGCAGCGGCTCGATCCGACCCGGACGATCGATCGCCGTCGAGTCGAGCTCGACGAAGCCGTCGCGCGAGCCCGTGAACGCGGTCCCTCGAAGATCACGAATCTCGGCGATCGGCGTGCCGGCGGCGAGCCGGTGAGCGATCTCGACGATCGCGCGCTCGGCGTTACCGTACACGAGGAGGTCGGCCTTCGAGTCGACGAGGATCGAGCGCCGGACCTTGTCGGACCAGTAGTCGTAGTGCGCGATCCGCCGCAGGCTCGCCTCGATGCCGCCGATCACGATCGGTGCGTTGTCGTCGAAGGCCTCGCGGCAGCGTTGCACGTAGGCCAGCGTCGATCGATCCGGACGCTGACCACCGGCCCCGTCGGGCGAGTACGCGTCGTCGCGGCGCACCTTGCGGTCGCTGGTGTAGCGATTGACCATCGAGTCCATGTTCCCGGCGGTCACGCCCCACATCAGGTTGGGGCGACCGAGGGCGCGGAACGACTCGGCGGAGCGCCACTCCGGTTGATCGAGGATGCCGACCCGAAAGCCGTGGCGTTCGAGGAGCCGTCCGATCAACGCCATCCCGAAGCTGGGGTGATCGACGTACGCGTCACCGGTGACGATGATGACGTCGCAGCTATCCCAGCCGAGCACGTCCATCTCGGCGCGCGTGGTCGGTAGAACCGGAGCGATTCCGAACCGTTCCGCCCAGTACGGGCGGTGCGAGAACAGTTTCGGGGTGACCGACACGGCAGGTCGTTTAGCACGTCCCGCGCGGACCCCGCGCCGAAACCTTACTCGCCGCCCTCGCAGGGGTCCGCGCCGTCGCCGCCGTCGCCGCCACCCGGGATCGAGCCCCCGGTGTTCGGTTCCGGCTGCGGTGGTGGAGGGGGCGAAGCGTCCGTCGTCTTGGCCTCGTCCTTGTGGACCCCGACGAGCGCCCGGAAGTCGGTCATGACCGCATCGTGTTGCTGCTCGGTCAGGCTCGACACGCACGCCTTCACCGACGGCTCGTCGGTGGCTCCGCCGAGACACTGCTTGGCGTCGGCGCTCCAGCCGTCGGATTCGCAGTGCCTGCCGATCACGTCGGCCACGGCATCCTCGGTGGTCGGAGGTGGCTCCTGGAAGCGCATCACGACTCCGGCGACGTGCTTCGCCATCACCTCGCACTCCGACGGTTGCTGCGCCATCGGCATGGTCTGCTGCGACGACTTCGACCCCGCGCCGCACGCCGCGAGCACGACGGCAAGCGCGATCCCACCGAGCTTGAACATGGCGGACATCCTACTGCGAGGACGGCTGCTTCGGGAATGCGACGTCGAACGTGTGGACCAGCGAGTTGCGCTGCTCGACGGTGAGCAGCGGCGCGCAACGCTCGAAGTCCTCGAACGACTGCAGCTTCTCCACGCAACTCTGCGCGTCGATCGTCCACTTGTCGTCGGTACAGGTCCGGATCAACACCCGGGTGATCTTGTCGGCGGTGTCCGGATCCGGATCGATCGGCTTGCCGGTCTTCGGATCCTTGGGCTGCATCAGGCCGACCAGGTGATCGGCCATGCGCTCGCACGGTTTGGGGCCCGCCGGCGTGTAGGTCGGATCCTTGGGCGGGCCGCTCGAGCACCCGGCGAGCACCACCGCGGCGACCCAGGCACACCTCATGGTGCGCGGCTCAGGAGCGACGCCATCGCATCGCGTGCCGTGGCCTTCAGGCTGGCGTCGTCGGGGGAGACCCGTCCCGTCCACTCGATCACGTACTTGGTCTTCGCGACCAGCAACTTCAGCACGATGTCGAGCTTGGGACCGCTGGGCTCCAGCGAGCCGTACACGATGCGGTCGGCGTGCACGTTGTGCGCGACCTTGGCCATGCACGTGGGCGCCTCGTCGTCGCAGGCCACCAGCACCTTCTGATCGACCAGGTTGTGGGAGCCGGGGCCGAGCTTGATCGCGTCGTACTCGCGCGCGGCGGCACGCAACGAGCTGCTCAGCTGCTCCGCGAACGGCTGCGCCACCTCGCTGCGTGCCTCGACCTCGAGTACCTCGAGCGAGAACGGCGTCTTGACCACGGCCTTGGTGGTGTCGCCGTTCGCCGCATCCGGCGGCGTCGACTGCGGGTGGGTAGGTTTGGTCCCCGAACCCCCGCACCCGATCGCGAGCAACGACACGAACACCAGGCGCATTCCGGAGGTGTATCGCGGATCGCGTGGCTCGTGGGGTCCGGGTCCGGACGCGGTCGGTCAGCTCGGCTTGGCCTTCCAGTCCTTCTGCGTGAACACGTCGAAATCCACCACCAAACACACGGGCTTGTCGGCGGCGTCGATCGCCCAGTACGCGGCGAACTCGCCGGCACCGCAGGGAAAGGCGAGGGCGCGGCGGCCGTCCGTGAGCGGGACCTCGACCGGTGTGACCCCGGCCGGTGCTTCCGGCACCGCGATCACTCCCGGCGATCCGGATCCGGCGTCGACCAGCGCCAGCCACCCGGTGGTGACCGGCCAGTGCGGGATCTTGTCGATCGACTTCGGGCGCTTCTGCCCGGCGAGGTGTGCCACCGTCCAGCGCTCGATCGGCGGCCGGCCGACGTGGATCACCACCGCCGCGAGCCGCTCGACGGGATTCGGATCCTTGCTCCGCGGTGGCGGCGGCTCGCGTACCACCGACAACATGACGCGAAACGCGCCGCTCCCCGAGGGACGGTCGAGCACCTTCCAGCTCTTCGGTGCGCCCGGGTCGCAGAGTGCGAGCGCCCCCGACCCCACCGGTAGCGCGAGCGGCAACATGCGCACGTCGATCTTCTTGGCGCCGAACTTCTCGCCGTAGCGAAGCAGTCGGCCGATGTCGCGATCGGCCACGAGCTCGTCGCGCGTCGGCGGTGGCGGTGGCGGAGGTGGCGGCAACGGCAGCGACGGTCGGGTCGCGCGCTTGGGTTTGACCGCCTGGGTGGGCAGCTTCGGCGGCTTCTTGGCTGTCTTCGTCTTCGGGGCGGCCTTCGTTTTCGGGGCGGCCTTCGTGGCCTTCGTGGTCTTCTTCGGTTTGGGCTTGGACGCGGGCTTGGTCTTCTCGGGCGCAGCCTTTGCGGGTTTACGTGCTGGTTGCTTCTTCCCCTTGGTCTTCGCCACGTCGCGGACGGTAACACCCGCCCCTGATGTCTCGCCGGATCGTGATTACGGTGTTCGCATGCAACGGACCTGCGAGAGCTGTCATGCCGTCAACCGGATCCCGGTCCGCCACCTCGCGGATGCCGGGAAGTGCGGTCGCTGCCACGCGCCGCTTCCAGCGCAGCACTTCCCGATCAAGATCGAGTCGACCAGCGACTTCGACTCGATCGTCGGCGAGGCGCGCGTGCCCGTGCTGGTCGACTTCTGGGCGGCGTGGTGTGGGCCCTGTCGGGCGGTCGCCCCCGAGGTCCAGAAGGCCGCTCGACACCTCCAGGGCAAGGCGCTCGTGCTCAAGGTCGACACCGATCGGCTGACCACGCTCGCGCAGCGCTACCAGGTCCAGAGCATCCCGAACTTCGCGGTGTTCGATGGCGGCCAGCTGGTGCGCCAGCGCGCGGGAGCCGTCGATCACCGGCAGCTCGAACGCTTCACCACGGCATCTCGATAGATCACATCGGCCCCGCGTGCGTTGCAGGGTCCATGCGATGGGCTTGGACACTGGTAGCGCTCGCGAGCTTGGGTCGGACCGCGACGGCCGACGATCTGACATCCCCGATCTCGAGACCGTCCCTCGACGAGGCCGGATCGTCGTCGGGAGGATCCGCGCGCGGCGTCGCCCGCGACTACATCGTGCTTCCCAGCGGAGCCGAGCTCGGCGGATCGATGAGGTTCGTGATGGCGGATCCGATCACCGATCCGACGGGCATCGGCGATCGCCAGTTGCGATTCTCCGACCTCGCGCTGTTCTCCCTGTCCGGACGCTACGCGTTGTTCTCGAAGCTGGAGCTCTCGGGGCAGGTCAGCTTCCTGGCCAAACAACCCTCGGATACCGACGAGAAACCGTGGCAGAGCGTGTCGCTCGGGTTGCGCAGTCCGCTCGCCAAGCGCGTCGCGCTCGCGATCCAGGGCGGCGGCGGTCACCTGATCGATCACGCCGGCATGTGGACGCAGGAGTCGATGACCGTGCAGTGGCGACATCCGATCAACGACGTCGTGACGTTCGATCTCTCGGGAGGTCTCGACGGCATCGGCATCACCGCGCCGCGTTCGACCAGCGCGTTCGTCACCGAGCTGGCGGGCGGAGGCTCGGCGCTGTTCCGGGAGCCGTCCGGGCACTGGGGCGCGTGGGTCGGCCTCGGATACGCGGTGCCGGTCGACGCGCGCGGCACGGATCCCACGACCGGGATGGACGTCGATCCGCAACCCCGTCTCGACCTCCGCGTCGGCACGGTACTGTCGATCAAGCGCTGGGACCTGTTCGTCGAGTACGCCGTCGTCGATCGTGGCGATCGCGATCCGGCGACCCGGTTGCCGGTGCTCGACGGAGGGTTCGATCAGCGGCAGGTCGTTCTCGGCGTGGTCCGGCACCTGGACTTGTCCCGGCCCAAGCACCACGACGATCCGATGATGGCGTTGTAGATCCGGGTAGATCGAGACGGGTCAGACGTTACCCAGGGTAGGTCGACCCGCGACGATAGGACAACCTGAGTGGGTGTAATCACGCTGTAATCACTGATGTTTCTCGGAGCTCGGACTCGAGCGAAAGCTGGCATCGAGGTCGCTATGACGACCCTTCGTGGAACAAACCCAGCGAGACCAACTGATCGCCGAACACACCGAGGTCGCGAGGCGGATCGCACTGAAGATGGCGCGCCGTTGCCCGAGCTGGGTTGCCCGCGAGGACCTCGTCTCGGCGGGCTTCCTCGGACTGACCGAGGCGGCACGCCGCTACGATTCGTCTCGCGCCGAGCCGTTCCTGTCGTTCGCCGAGCAGCGCATTCGCGGTGCCGTGCTCGACGAGCTGCGGCGCGGTGACCTGCTTCCAAGACGGGTGCGTCAAGCCGCCCGCAAGGTCGCGGCGACGATCCGCCAGATCGAGCTCACCGGGGAGCAGGCCACCGACGAGAGGGTCGCCCGCTCGCTCGGTGTCTCGGTCGAGAACTACCGCGACAACCTCGCGACCCTGCTCCACGTCGAGACCGAGTCGATCGATGGCGAAGGCGCGACCATCCTCGTCGACCAGCAGAAGTCGCCGAGCGAGCTCGCGGCGCGCAGCGAGATGCTGGCCCGCGTTCGTGCCGCCCTCGATCACCTCGAGCCTCGCGACGTCACGCTCCTCGGCCTGCACTACCTCGAAGAGATGACGTTCCAGGACATCGCGACCACGCTCGGCATCACGGCGTCGCGTGCGTGCCAGCTGCTGTGGCGCGCCGTCGCCCGGCTGCGCACGCAGCTCGGGAAGACGGAGGATCTCGCGGCGTGAAGTGACGCGATTCGCGGCATCGTCGACCGGTTGTCAGCCGGTCGATCTGCATGCGAGCCTCGGATCTTCGATGGGTCTCGAGCGCGTCAGGGTAATAGTCGTCGAAGACGACCCCGAGGTAGCCGTCGCCATCGGACGCACGCTCAAGGTCGACGGTTGCGAGTACGAGATCTCCGACGATCCGATGCCGATCCTGGCGCGGCTCGAGCGTGGCGAGGCCGACTGGGACGTCATGATCCTCGACGTCGGGCTCCCCAACATGAACGGGATCGAGGTGCTCAAGCGGTTTCGCGAGGCCGCCTCGCCGGTGTCCGTGGTGATGCTCACCGCCGACACCACCGCCGCGACCGCCACCCAGTGCATGCGCGAGGGCGCGTTCTACTACCTCACCAAGCCGTTCCGGCCGCACGAGCTGTCGGGGATGGTGCTATCGGCGGCGCGCCACTCGAGGTTGCGACGCCAGCTCGAATCGCCATCGCCGGTCCACGGCCTGTTGGTCGGGGAGTCGGCGCCGATGCGCCATCTCCGCGAGTCGCTCGACCGTCTCGCCAAGCAGGAAGTGTCGGTGTTGATCCACGGCGAGAGCGGGACCGGCAAGGAGTTGGTGGCGCGCACGCTCCACGCCGGCGGGCCGCGTCGGTCCAAGAAGTTCGTCGCCGTCAACTGCGGCGCGATCCCCGATTCGCTGATCGATAGCGAGCTGTTCGGTCACATCAAGGGAGCGTTCACGGGAGCCGGTGCCGATCGCGCCGGCGTGTTCGTCGAGGCCGACGGTGGAACGCTGTTCCTCGACGAGATCGGCGACATGCCGAGCGTCGTGCAGGCGCGCCTGTTGCGCGTGCTCCAGGAGGGCGAGGTCCGGCCGGTCGGTGGCAACGGCACCCGCTCCGTCGACGTTCGCGTGATCGCGGCGACCCACATCGATCTCCAGGCCGCCGTCGACCAGGGTCGATTCCGTCAGGACCTGTACTACCGGCTCAACGTGGTCGGGCTGACCGTGCCGCCGTTGCGCGACCGTGCCGACGACCTGCCGTTGCTCGCGGCCCACTTCCTGCGCAAGCACGGTGGCGACACGCCGCCGAGCCTGTCGCCACAGACCCTCGAGGTGATGGCCACCTACGCCTGGCCGGGCAACGTGCGCGAGCTCGAGAACGCGATCCTGCACGCGATCGCGCTACATCACGAAGAGGTCATCGGTCCCGAGTCGCTGCCGAGCGCGATCAAGCCGACGCGGGCAGCGGCGACGGCGATCCCGGACCCGATCGACGACAAGGAGCTCCTCCCGCTCACCGAGGCCAAGCGCAAGGCGACGGCGGCGTACGAGCGGCGGTACCTCGAGCGCGTGATGCGTGCCGCGAAGGGCTCGGTCTCCGAAGCCGCGCGGATGTCGGGGGTCGATCGCACGAACTTCCGCCGGCTGTTGCAGCGGCATTCGATCGACCCGGCGACGTTTCGTTAGCGGCACCTGGGGCCCTGGGGCCTAGGCGGCGTACTTGCGAAGCTTCTCGACGAGCGTGGTGCGGTTGAGCCCGAGCAGCGCGGCTGCCACGGTCCGGTTGCCACCGGATTCGTGCAGCGCGCGCTCGATCATCTGGCGCTCGAGCGCCTCGAGAGCCGACCGCAGGTCGAGCGATTGCGGGACCGGGATGCTGGGGCACGAGCCCTCGGCGATCTTGGCCGGGTCGACGGGCATGGCCTGGCTGGCGCGCGCGAACTTCGTGCGGACGTCGGGGAGCTGGAGGTCGGCCTGGCCGATCCGCGACTTGCGAGACAGCAGCACGGCGCGCTCGATCATGTGGGCGAGCTCGCGCACGTTGCCCGGCCACTGGTAGGCGGTGAGGGCGGCCTTTCCGGAACCATCGAGCCCCTCGACCGCGCGGCCGAGACGCTCGCGTGCGCGGGCGAGGCACACCTCGGCGATCGGCACGACGTCCTCGGGGCGTTCGCGGAGCGGCGGAAGCGAGATCGGCACGACGGCGAGACGGAAGTACAGGTCGGCGCGGAACGTGCCCTGCGCCACCATGGCCCCGAGGTCGTGGTGGGTCGCGGCGATGATGCGGACGTCGACAGGGAGATCGGTGTCGGAACCGACCGGGCTCACCACGCGTTCCTCGAGGACACGTAGCAGCTTGGCCTGCGCCGACAGCGGGAGGTCGCCGATCTCGTCGAGGAAGATCGTGCCCTCGTTCGCGGTCATGAACCGACCGGGGCGCGCGTTGGTCGCTCCGGTGAACGCTCCCTTGACGTGACCGAACAACTCGGTCTCGAGCAACGTCTCGGGGATGGCGGCGCAGTTGACCGGGATGAACGGTTGGTTGCGGCGCGGTGAGGCGCGATGGGCGGCCCGCGCGAACAGCTCCTTGCCCGTTCCCGTCTCGCCGGTGATCAGAAGGCTACAGGCGCTATTCGCGACGTATCGGATCGTGTCGAGCGCCTCGATCATCCGCGGCGACTCGCCGATGATTTCGGGTGCGAATTGCGAACGCCACGACGCGAGATCCGTCTGCATCATGGCTCGCAACTAGTGCGAGAGCCGGGCCAACGAGATCTGGGTTGTTCGCGGATTAGTCGTGGGTTAGTGACGAGTTAGCTCGGAGTGAGATCCCGAACGGGTAGCGTGCCCTACATACGTCGCGTGGAGTGTTCGAATACCCACCCAGGGTGATCGCGCACCCACGAGGTGCTCGCGAGATCAACCGATGTTCGGGATCCGGATCCGGAAGCTCGAGCCTTCGTCGTTGGCGAAGTACTCGATCGTTCCGCCGTGGGCCTCGCACGCGAGACGACAGAAGTAGAGACCGAACCCACGTTTGCCGTTGGCGCCGCGCGCGTACTTCTCGAACAACTGCGAGCGGAGGTCTTCGCCGATCGCGGGTCCGGTGTTGAACACCACGATCTCGGTATGCGAGCAGTCGAGCGAATCCACCACGCGCCCGGTCACCCGTACCACACCGCCCGCGTTGCAGTAGCGGGAGGCGTTTCCGACCAGGTTGTGGAGCACGCGCTCGATCAGCGCGGGGTCGAGCCGCCCCGTGGCCTCGGGCTCGCACACCAGCTCGAACCGGGCACTGCGCTTGGGCACGGCGGCGTGGACGTCGATCACGTCGCGGAGCAAGGAGAACAGCTGGCAGACCTCGCGATGCGGCTTGACGGCGGCATCCTCGAACCGCGAGATGTCGACGAAGTTCGCGACCAGGCCCGACATCCGGCGCATCGCGTCGGCCGTGGCGCTCAGCGCGTTCGCCTCGTCGTCCTCGAGCTCGAGCACCTCGCGGAGGTAGTTGAGGTTGCCGAGCGCGACCGCGAGACCGTTGTTGAGATCGTGCGCCAGCATCGCCGATGCCTCGGCGCCGTACGCGAGCCTGCGGTCGGCGCGCTCCTGCGCGAGGCGGGCCTCGACGTATGCCTGCTGGGTACGTGCGGCCGCCAGCATGCGCCGTCGAAGCTCGGGAATCGGCGCGGGCTTCACGATCAAGTCGTCGGCACCGGCCGCGAAGCATGCCGCGCGCGTGTCCTCGTCGTCCTGGCCCGTCAGCATCGCGACCCACACGGCGGCGCCGTGGAGCTCCTTGAGGCGACGTACGACCTCGAGACCCGGTGTCGGCATGTTGAAGTCGACGATCGCGACATCGGGCGGCGTGTTCTCGGCGACGGTGAGGGCGGGGCCGCCATCCTTGGCCGTGAACACGTGAAACCCGACGCGGGCCATCGCGGTGCCGACCGCCCGGCGAATCCGTGCGTCGTCGTCGACGATCAGGATCCGTACGCCGGCGGGCGACTGTGGCGTCTCGGTGGGGAGAGTCTTGGGCGCTGCGGAGGTCACGACGATTCGCGTTGCCAGCAACGTGCCATCGCGTCCCCAACGAATTCAGCCAGCTCGTCGCGACGCGATCGTCAAGTTTGCCGACACGCGATCGCTACAGGTTCGCCGTGCGGGTCGCGGTGACGACCTCGAACGTGGTGCACGGCTGTCCCTCGGCAGCGGCGCGCGCCTGGTCGGTGTCGCAGAAACCGTCGCTGTCGACGGGAAACGGCACGGTCTCGCGCGTCCGGCTCTCGATCAGGACGGTATCCGGGCCGCTCGAGGTCATCAGGTGATCGGTCACCTGACCGGTGCACTCGGTGCCGCTACCACCGGCGAACACGGTGGCGCCGGTCCATCCGTTGCTGTCGTCCCCCCCGTCGAATGCCCACCCGCTGAGGTTGATGGTGTCGCTACCGGCTTCGGACTGACAGTTGGCGAGGTCGTCGCACAACGAGGCGTTGAGGAACTTCTGTCCCAAGAAGTTCTCCACGCGGACGTAGAACAGGGTTTGCGACTGTTGCTCGAGGATCGAGGGTCCCTCGACATCACAGGCGTCGGGGTTCTGGGTCCAGGTCCCGATCTCGTAGATGCCCTCGAGATCGGAGCTCAGGCCACCACATCCCACCAACGCAGCCAGGAGGGCGAGCTTGTGCATGCGACCACGGTATCAGACACCTGGCGATCGCCGGATCCTCATCAGCTCCGCATCGACGATCCGCGACGCGAGCTTGTCGAGATCTATCGTGTAGTTCCCGGCATCGAGCAGCGCGCGGATCTCGTGGATCCGCGCCGCGTGGGTCTCGGCGTCGAGGGATGTGGATGGAGTGGGCGGCGGGGAAGCGACGATACGCATGGGCCTTGGTTACCGACTCGGCCGGGTCCGCGAACCGTTGAGTCGGACCGGTGCACTCGCACGAGCTCCGGTCAGCGCCGCCCGGAGGCAGGCGATCGCGCGGCCGTGGAGCTGGCACACGCGCGAGGTGGTGACGCCGAGCACCTGACCGATCTCGGTGTACGTCAGCTCCTCGTTGTAGTGGAGGCCCAGCACCACGAGGTCACGCCGGTCGAGCGTGGGAAGCACCTCGCGAATCCGCGCCATCGCCTCGTGCCTGATCGCGCGGAGCTCGGGAGACTCGTCGCCGCCCGACAGCGTGGCCTCGTGAACGTCGTCGAGTGCACCGACCGTGACGTGGACGAGCTGTTCGAGGTTGTCGCGGTAGTCCTCGACCGAGACGCCGAGTGCCCGGGCGACCGCCTCGTCGGTGACCGCCCCACCCGCTCGCTTCTCGAGATCGCGAATGGTCTCGCCGATCTTGCGCGCCATCGCGCGTGCGCGACGAGGCATGATGTCGCCGCGTCGGAGCTCGTCGAGCACCGCACCGCGGATCCGCTTCTCGGCGAACGCCAGGAACGGTTCCTTGCGGCTGGTGTCGTAGCGGTCGGCGGCTTCGACGAGTCCGACCAGCGCGGCCCCCATCAAATCCTCGCGCGGGATCCAGTCGGGGCATCGACGGGCCATCTTCAGCGAGATCCGGCGCGCCACCTCGACGTGCTCGGAGACCAGACGATTGCGTTCCGGACGGGGGAGTTGGGATGCACACGCGTTCATCGAACGTGGTCGATTGCAACGTGTGGACCCGCGCAACCACGCGTGATCGCATCGAGCGACCCACGAGGTGTCGGCAGTGTTGACGGTATCGCTGGCGCCGACGCCGAGCAGCGCGTCGTTGGACGACCGACCGCTCGTGCGTAGCTGGTACGCGGTCTTCGTTCAGATAGGAGTCGAGTCCTCCCTCGAGATCGCCTCCGGACTTGCGGGATCGATCGAAGTCGACGCGAACGTCTGGCGGCGCCGTTGGAACGTCTCGACGATCGCGTGGAGCTGTCCGGGCTCGAATGGCTTCTCGAGGACGGGGGTCTCGACAGCGGAGAGGAACTGGTCGGCGCGCGTCGTGAACGCGCCGCCGGTCATGATCACGACGCGGGAGAGTAGCCGCGGGTTGGTCGCGCGGATCGCCTCGTAGACATCGATGCCGGAGACATCGGGCATCATCAGGTCGCACAGGATCAGGTCGAACCCGGAGTCTTCGTGGAGGATCCCGAGCGCCTCGCGTCCACTCTCCGCGACCACGACATCATGCCGAGCGAGCTCGAGCCCGATCGCAGCGGCCACCGGACGATCGTCATCGACGATCAGGATCCGCAGCCCACCGGTCACCTTTGTCTTCGCCGGTTCGCTATCGGTCAACTCGACGAACTCGGGGGCGTCATCGGTCGGGGGAAACGTCATCGTAACCTTGGTTCCGACATCGATCTCGCTCTCGACCTCGATCTGCCCGTCCTCGGCCGTCACCACGTCGCGGGTCATCGCGAGGCCGAGCCCGAGTCCGGTGGAGCGCGTCGTGAAGAACGGATCGAAGATGCGGGGTAGATCCTCGGCGGCGATCCCCGTGCCGGTATCCGAGATCTCGACCACGGCAAACCCACGCGAGTCGGTGCGGGTGCTGACACGCAGTTCGTTGAGATGCGTCTGGCCGTCCGGGATCGCGTTGGCCGCGTTCAGCAGGACGCTGAGGATCGCCTGGCGCAACCGGGCAGGGCGCGCACGCACCAGCGGCACTGGATTGTAGTCGCGCACGAGACGTGCTCGGTGCTGGATGTCGTGACTCGCGAGTGCGAGCGCGATCTCGAGTAGCTCTGGAAGCTCGATGGCACGGCGGGTGGTGTCCTCGGTGTGAGAGAACGCTCGAAGCTGGTGCACGATGCGTTCGATGCGCGCGACGCCCTCGCGTACATCCTGCAGTAACTCGACGCAGTGTAGGCGCTCCTCGGAGATCGGGCGTCGCGATAGCTCGAAGCTCACCAAGCGACCGAGACTGAGTCGCATCGGCGCCAGTGCATTATTGATCTGGTGTGCGAGGCTCGTTACTAGAAAAATCGGAAGGCAAGCGTTCTCGTCCGTCATCACTGGCGAACGAATCAAGGGGCGTGCCGAAGGGTGAACGACATCCACTCACGTTGGCACGTTGACAGAACTGCACGCGTGTTCGACGTGTACACGATGCGATGCCATCGATCGTTGACGTTCCGTCGCGACAACATCCTGAGACGCAGCTCACGAGACGCCAACACGGTCGCGCACGCGTTACCTTTTTCGAACGAATCCCGCGACCGACCGTCACCGGTTCGCCACTATCAACATGAGGGATGTCGTACGCGTCGATCCACGTGTGTGTGGTAGTCGCCGATCGGTTCCGCCAGCTAACGCTTCAAGGGAGACCCCGATGTCGCGAATCATCGTGATCGAAGACGACGGTGGCATCCGGCATCTCGCCCGTCAGGCGTTGCAGGGGCGGGGCCACGACGTCGTCGCCGTCGACTCGGACACGGCGCTCGGCCTGCTTTCGGAACGGACCTTCGATGTCGTCGTCGCGGGCATCCCCGAGTCCGCCTCTGAATTCGCGATGGAAACGATTTCGCCGGAGCTCGTGTGTCTGTCGCAACCGTGGTCCATCGACGAGCTGGTGACGGCCGTGGGCGAGCTCGAGGAGCGCAGGGCGATCCGCACCGTCCTCGACGATGCGAGCAGGCTCGGTGATGGCGACCCCGAGATCATCGGCACGTCGAGTGCGATCCGGGACATCCTCGCGCGGGTCGCGGCAGTGTCCGCGAACGACGCTCCGGTATTGCTGACCGGCGAGAGCGGCACCGGCAAGGAGCTGCTCGCACGCAGGATCCACCAGCGGAGCGCACGGCACGATGGTCCGCTCGTCACCGTCAACTGCGCGGCGTTTCCCGAGACACTGATCGAATCGGAACTCTTCGGTTACGAGCGCGGAGCGTTCACGGGAGCCCTCCAACGTCGGGACGGACGCTTCAAGGCCGCGGAGGGCGGCACGTTGTTCCTCGACGAGATCAACAGCCTGTCGCTCGCGTCGCAGGCCAAGTTACTGCGCGTGCTCGAGCACGGCCGATATCATCCGCTCGGAACCAACGTCGAAGTCGTCACCGACGTGCGTCTGATCTCGGCGACCAACCAGGATCTCGCGAGCCTCGTGGCCTGCAACCGGTTTCGCGGCGATCTCTACTACCGGATCAAGGTCCTCGATCTCGACGTACCTCCGTTGCGACAACGCGAAGGAGATCTGCCGGTGCTGATCTCGCACTTCCTGTGCAAGTACGGCGACCGATCTCGACAGATCCAGATCTCGCCGCGCGCGTGGGCCGCACTCCTGTCGTATTCGTTTCCCGGAAACGTGCGCGAGCTCTCACACGCGATCCAGCGTGCCGTGGTGCTCGCCTGTGGTGCCGATATCGAGCTCGGGCATCTTCCACCCGAGATCGCGGCCGTCTCCGACGGACCGCCCGACGATTCCTCGATCCGTCCGCTGTACGCTGCACTACTCGCTTTCGAACGCGAGTACATCCAGCGTGCGCTCGATGCCGCTGGAGGTAACAAGACCCGCGCGGCACGGTTGTTGGGGATCTCGCGCAAACACCTGTGGGAGAAGATGCGGCGCCTCGCAAGGGCCCACGAGTGAGGCACGCCGCTTGAATACCGCTTGCCCATGCGCGAGCCAGGTTCCGAACACCAACACGCAACGCACCGCGTCCTGCTCGTGGAGGATGACGCGGATCTTCGCGAAGCACTGTCCGAGGCTCTGACCGAACGCGGTCTCACGGTGGTGTGCGCCGTCGACGGCCAGGACGGTCTGCGGCAGTTACGCGACGCACATCCCGACGTCGTGGTGCTCGACCTCATGATGCCGAAGCTCGATGGTTGGCAGTTTCGCGTGCAGCAACGCCGCGACCCGATGCTCGCCGCGACACCCGTCGTCGTGATCTCCGCGAGCAACAGCCCCGCGGCGGCCGCGGTCGATGCCGACCTCTACCTGCGCAAGCCGCTGGACGCCGACATGCTGCGAGACGCGATCGATCAGGTGGTTCGACTCAACGCGAAGCGTCTCGAGCCCGCGGAGATCGCACAGGCCGATCGGCTGGCGACGCTCGGAACGTTGGCCGCGGGACTCGCCCACGAGATCAACAACCCGCTGACCTACGTGCTGCTCCAACTCGGACAAGTCGCACGCTGGCTGCCCGAGCTCGCCACCGACCACAACCGGGCGCGCGTGCAGCAGCTCGAGGGTCTCGCACGCGCTGCGCTCGAGGGCGCGGAGCGGATCCGCCAGTTGATGATCGGGATCCGCACGTTCTCCCGCGTCGACATGGAAAGCATCAAGCCGATCGACATCCGCGTGCCGATCGACGCGGCGCTCAAGCTGGTAGCCAACGAGCTTCGGCACCGCGCACGACTGATCAAAGACTACGACGACCCACCGGCGATCCTCGCCAACGAAGGACGTCTGGGTCAGGTGTTCCTCAACTTGTTCGCGAACGCCGTGCAGGCGCTGCCCGAGGGGGCGGCTCACGAGCACGAGCTTCGCGTCCATGCTTTCGGCGACGACCAGACGGGAGACCTCGTCGTCGAGATCTCGGATACCGGCGAGGGAATTCCCGAGCACGTCCTCGACCGCGTCTTCGAGCCGTACTTCTCGACCAAGCCGGCGGGGCAGGGAACGGGGCTCGGGCTGTCGATCAGCCACAGCATCATCTCGGAGCTCGGCGGCAAGATCTCGGTCACCAGCGAGATCGGGCACGGCACGACGTTTCGCATCGTCTTGCCGGGAACACGGGAGGCGTCGTGCTGACGCACGCACGGCCCGTCGATCAGGCCCCGAGCGATTTGCTCGCGGTGTTGCGCGCTCTCGAGGCGGGTGATTTCTCGGTGCGCATGCCCGTCGCGAGCGACGGCACCGAAGGAGAGGTGGCACGCCTTCTCAACTCGGTGATCGAGCAGAACCAGCACATGGTGAGCGAGCTCGAGCGCCTGGCCGTGGGCGTCGGCAAGGAAGGGCAGCTCGATCAGCGAATGGAGGTGCTCGGCAACGCCGGAGGAGGCTGGCGTAGCTGCGTGGAGTCGGTCAACGGGTTGATCGGGGACCTCGTGATGCCGACCACCGATGTCGGCAGGGTGATCGGTGCGGTGGCGTCGGGAGACCTGTCGCAGACGATGACGCTCGAGCTCGAAGGCCGACCGTTGCGCGGCGAGTTTCTCCACACCGCGAAGGTCGTCAACGGCATGGTGGAGCAGCTCGCGTCGTTCGCGTCGGAAGTCACGCGGGTCGCCCGCGAGGTCGGCACCGAAGGCAAGCTCGGAGGTCAGGCACGGGTGCGCGGTGTCGCCGGCACGTGGAAGGACCTCACCGACAACGTCAACCTGATGGCGGGCAACCTGACCGCCCAGGTTCGCAACATCGCCGAGGTCACGATCGCGGTCGCGCGTGGTGATCTGTCGAAGAAGATCACGGTCGACGTCAAGGGCGAGATCCTGCAGCTGAAGACCACGATCAACACGATGGTCGACCAGCTCAACTCGTTCGCGTCGGAAGTCACGCGTGTCGCACGCGAGGTCGGTACCGAGGGGAAGCTCGGCGGCCAGGCCGATGTCAAGGGCGTCGCCGGCACGTGGAAGGACCTCACCGACAACGTCAATTCGATGGCATCGAACCTGACGTCACAGGTGCGCAATATCGCCGAGGTCACGACTGCGGTCGCGAACGGCGACCTGTCGAAGAAGATCAGCGTCGATGTCCAAGGCGAGATCCTGCAGCTCAAGATCACGATCAACACGATGGTCGATCAGCTCAACGCCTTCGCATCGGAGGTCACGCGCGTCGCCCGCGAGGTCGGCACCGAGGGCAAGCTCGGTGGCCAGGCAGACGTCAAGGGGGTGGCCGGTACCTGGAAAGACCTCACCGACAACGTCAATTCGATGGCGTCGAACCTGACCTCTCAGGTGCGCAACATCGCCGAGGTCACGACGGCGGTCGCGAATGGCGATCTGTCGAAGAAGATCACGGTCGACGTCAAGGGCGAGATCCTGCAGCTCAAGAACACGATCAACACGATGCTGGATCAGCTCAACGCGTTCGCGTCCGAGGTGACACGCGTCGCACGCGAAGTCGGGACCGAGGGCAAACTCGGTGGTCAGGCACAGGTCCGCGGTGTCGCCGGCACGTGGAAAGACCTCACGGACAACGTCAACTCGATGGCGACCAACCTCACCAATCAGGTGCGCGGTATCGCGACCGTGGTTACCGCGGTCGCCGGTGGCGATCTCAATCGCAAGCTCGCGCTCGAAGCGCGAGGCGAGATCGCGCGGCTGGCAGAGACCATCAACGGCATGATCGACACCCTCGCGCTGTTTGCCGATCAGGTCACGTCGGTGGCACGCGAGGTCGGCGTCGAAGGCAAGCTCGGAGGCCAGGCCAAGGTCCCGGGAGCCGCGGGGACATGGCGCGCGTTGACGGACAACGTCAATCAGCTGGCGGGCAACCTGACCACCCAGGTGCGCGCGATCGCCGATGTCGCGACCGCGGTGACCAAGGGCGACCTCACACGATCGATCTCGGTCGAAGCCTCGGGAGAGGTGGCGGCGCTCAAGGAGCGCATCAACGAGATGATCCGGAACCTCAAGGACTCCACCCAAAAGACCACGGAACAGAACTGGCTGAAGACCAACCTGGCGAAGTTCACCCGGATGCTCCAGGGGCAGCGCGACCTGGAGACCGTGGCCCAACAGATCCTCTCCGAGCTCGCGCCACTCGTATCGGCACAGCACGGCGTGATCTATCTGTCCGATCGCGAACACGAGCAGACATCGCCCGAAACCACCCTCAAGCTGCTCGCGAGTTACGGCTATCGCCAGCGCGACGACGTGCCGACGACCTTCAAGCTGAAGGAGGGCTTGATCGGCCAGTGCGCGTTCGACAAGCGCAAGATCATCGTCGCTGGGGTTCCGGGGAACTACGTCAAGATCAGCTCGGGGCTCGGCGAGGCTCCGCCACTCAGCCTCTTGATCCTGCCGGTGCTGTTCGAGGGGACGGTCAACGCCGTGATCGAGCTCGCTTCCTTTCAGCCGCTCTCGGAGATCCACGAGAAGTTTCTCGATCAGCTCACGGAGAGCATCGGCATCGTGATCAACACGATCGCGGCAGGCATGCGAACCGAGTGGCTGCTCAAGCAGTCGCAGTCCCTGACGCAGGAGTTGCAGTCCCAGCAAGAGGAGCTGCGACAGACCAACGAGCGTCTCGAGCACCAGGCACGTACGTTGCGCGAGTCCGAGGACCGGCTCCGGCAGCAGCAGGAGGTCTTGACGCAGACCAACGACCAGCTCGGCGAAAAGGCCACGCTGCTCGAGGTCAAGAACCGCGAGGTCGAGCTCGCCAAGGAAGAGCTGGAGGACAAGGCCGAGCAGCTCGCCTTGACCTCGAAGTACAAGTCCCAATTTCTCGCCAACATGTCGCACGAGCTGCGGACCCCACTCAACAGCCTGCTGATCCTGTCGAAGATGCTCGCCGACAATTCCGATAACAATCTGCTGCCTCGGCAGGTCGAGTTCGCCCGCACGATCCACGGCAGTGCCACGGATCTGCTCGGCTTGATCAACGACATCCTCGATCACTCGAAGATCGAATCGGGCACGATCTCGATCGAACCGGTAACGATCGACCTTCCGGGTCTCGCCGACTACCTCGAGCAGAACTTCCGGCACGTCGCGCATCAGAAGCGCCTCGAGTTCGGAATCCGGCTCGGTTCGACCCTTCCGTTCGAGTTTCGTACCGATGCCAAGCGGCTGCAGCAGGTCCTGAAGAACCTGCTCTCCAACGCGTTCAAGTTCACCGATCATGGCCGGGTCGACGTGGACATCCACGCCGCGCACGACGGCTGGAGCCGCGGAAATCGGTTCCTCGACGAGGCCGATGCGGTGATCGCGTTCGCTGTCGCGGACACCGGCATCGGGATCCCGGCGGACAAGCACCGCATCATCTTCGAGGAGTTCCAGCAGGCGGACGGGACGACGAGCCGGCGCTATGGCGGAACCGGGCTCGGCTTGTCGATCAGCCGCGAGATCGCGCGCAGCCTCGGTGGCGAGATCGGGGTGGTCAGCGAGCCCGGTGTGGGGAGCACGTTCACGCTGTACCTACCGGATCACTCCGCGATGGTCGAGGCCGCGATCAGCCGCACGCCGACGAGCGAGGTCGCGTTCTCGAACGAACCGCCGGTGCTGAAGGCACCGGTGCTACCCCGCGATCAGGCTCCGGACCTCGAGGGCGTCACGGTGCTGGTCGTCGACGACGACGTGCGAAACATCTTCGCGATCACGAGCGTCCTCGAGGCGTACCACGCCTCGGTCCTGTCGGCGGAGAACGGTCGAGATGGGCTGAGCACGCTCGAAGCCCACCACGTCGACATCGTGCTCATGGACATCATGATGCCCGAGATGGACGGCTACACCGTGATCCGCCAGATTCGCTCGAAGCCGCGATTCGCCGACCTTCCGGTGATCGCCGTGACCGCGAAGGCGATGCCGACGGATCGCGACAACTGCATCCAGGCAGGCGCGTCCGACTACATCGCGAAACCGGTCGATCTCGACCGGCTCCTGTCCGTGTTGCGGTCGTGGGTGATGCGTGCGCGCGAGGAGCAATGACGGCGAACCCGGTCGAGATCCTGCTCGTCGACGATCGCCGAGAGGATCTGCTCGTGATCGAGACGATCCTCGCGCGAGACGACTATGACCTCGTGCGCGCGTCCTCGGGGCCCGATGCGCTTCGCCGGATCCTCGAACGCGACTTCGCCGTGATCCTCGTGGACGTGATGATGCCGGGCATGGATGGCTTCGAGCTCGTGAAGACGATCAAACAGCGCGAGCGCTCGCGTTACACCCCGATCATCTTCTTGACGGCGGGCGGTCCCGATATCGACCTCATCTACCGTGGCTATTCCGTCGGAGCGGTCGATTACCTGATGAAGCCGCTGGACGCCGACGTGCTGCGTGCGAAGGTCGCGATCTTCGTCGAGCTATTTCGCAAGGATCTCCAGATCCAGGAGCAGGCGAAGGCGCTCCGCGCCGCCGAGCGCCGCGAACTGGAAAACGAGCTGCTCGCGATTCGCGCCGCGAACGAGCAGCGCTACCGAAATCTCGCGGAGGCGATCCCTCACATCGTGTGGACGGCATCGCCCGACGGCGCCGTCATGTACTTCAATCGACGCTGGTACGAATACACCGGGCAGATCGCGGTCGATGCCAAGCAGTTCGGATGGATGGCCGCGGTGGAGTGCGAGGACGCCGAGACCTGGGCGGCGGATTGGCACCAGCGGCTGACCAGCCACACCGTGTTCGAATTCGAGTGCCGGTTGCGCCACCGCGATGGCGAGTCCGGGTGGCATCTCTGCCGCGCCGTGCCCGAGATCGAGGACGACAAGATGGTCGGTTGGCTCGGTACGTTCACCGACTGCGACGGGCTCAAGCGCGCGGTGTGCGCGGCGGAGAAGGCCGTCCAGGAGCGCGACGAGTTCTTATCGATCGCATCCCACGAGCTGCGCACCCCGCTGACCACCCTCCAGCTTCGACTCGGCAGTCTGAACAGCGACATCGCGAAAGAAGTGTCGGCGGACGTCATGCTCCGCAAGGTGGATTCGGCCATGCGGCAAGGCAATCGACTCGTCAACCTGATCGATAGCCTGTTCGATTTTTCGCGTCTCGCGACGGGACGATTGACGCTCCACTGCCAACCCTTCGATCTGGTCGATGCCGTGCAAGAGGTCGTCGATCGTCTCTCCGAGCTTGCGACACGAGCGGAGGCGACGATCCACGTCGACCACGACGGTGGGGTCAACGGCACGTGGGACCGTCTCCGCATCGAGCAGGTCATCGAGAACCTGCTCGGCAACGCGATCAAGTACGCCCCTCGCGGGCCGATCGAGGTCGGCGTCGAGCGCAGGGGGGAACGCGCGCGGATCTCGATCGCCGATCACGGACCCGGCATCGATCCCTCCGACCTTGCCTCGGTGTTCGGGCCGTTCCAGCGGTCGCGTGCGATGCGCAACTCCGGGGGCCTGGGTCTCGGGCTGTACGTGGCGCGCGCGTACGCGGCCGCCCATGGCGGCAATCTCGAGGTCTACTCGGAACCGGGACAGGGAGCGACGTTCTGGGTCGATCTTCCGTTGTCGGCCACCGGGTAACAGGCTCGCTACGACGCGTGGAGCTCGTGTGCGATCGCGTCGACCACGGCGTGGAGCTGATCGGACTCGATCGGCTTCGCGATCACGGGCGCGTCGAGGTGCGGCGGGAGGTTGCCGGTCAAGGTCGCGAGGTCGCGTTCGGCTGCATCTGACCGATCACATCGACGGTGTCCGGCGGGGAGGCATTGCCGGTAGACTCGTGGTGTGAGGCTGGCTCGGACACTCCTCGTCGCGATGCCGGCGTGCTTCACACCGTCCCCGCCGACCGGTGTGCCGTGCAGCTCCGACGTCGACTGTCCGAGCCCGCAGGTGTGTGACACGGTCAGCCACACGTGCGAGGTCTCGTGCGATGACTGCCCGCCGATCGACGCGACGCCGACCGGTTGCTGGGATCGCTGGCTGTCTCGGACGGTGACCTTCGAGCCACCCCGCAAGCTCGTCGAGCTACAGAACGGCACCGGCGACTTCGCGAACCCGTCGGTGTCGTTCGACGAGCTCGCGATCTACTTCGAGCACCGCGGCGACCCGTGGGGCGCCTCGCGGCTGTCGAGCGGCGATCCGTTCGGCATGCCGGAGCTGGTGTCCGAGCTGCAGACGAGCATGCGCGATTCCCGGATCTCGACGACGATGGATGATCGCGTCGCCGTGTTCGCCTCCGATCGCACGGGCACGCTCGGCGCGCTCGACCTCTGGCAAGCGACGCGCGGACCCGATGGCGTGTTCGGCGCGCCGAGCTCGTCGCTGTTCGCGTCGATCAACACCGCCGGCAACGAGTTCGATCCCGAGCTCACGCCCGATGGGCTCGATCTCTACTGGGCTCCCGACACGGCGGGGCTCCAGCAGATCCACCACGCTTCGCGCACCACGATCGACGCGGCGTTCGACCACGACGCAGTGGTCGCGGTCACCGCGCCGGGCCAGAACGCGTACTACGACCCGGGAATCTCTCCGGACCAGCGGGTGCTCGTGTTCGCCGCCGACGACGGGAGCTCCAACGCGGACAGCCGTCTGTTCTATGCCACGCGTGCGACGCCCGCCGACGATTTCGGACTCGCGCTCGAGCTCGTCGAGCTCGACACCACGTCGCACGATGGCGACGCGGATCTGGCGGCGGACGGCTGCACCCTCTACTTCAGCTCCAACCGTGACGGCAACACCGCGATCTACGCCGCCGCGGTCCAGCCGTGATCGCGGCTGGCAGTGTGCTGGCTCTGGCGGTGGGGCGTCCCAGCGGGGGAAACCAGGTAGTCGCCCTGGCAGACGATGACCGTTGCTGTCGACACTCCGCATCAGATCGCCCGAGGATCGATAGTTGGGCCCCCCCAAGAAAGGATCCGTTCGCGAAGGCAACCCGTGATACGCAGGGACGATGAAGCTCCAAGCCGTGGCGCTGTTGTTCTCGCTCGTGGCGTGTAGTCCCCCCGCTCGCGATCCAGGCACCACCGTCGACTCGGCGTCCGGTGCCGAGGTCTGTGACGATGGCCTCGACAACGATGGCGACGGCTTCGCCGACTGTGCGGATCCCAAGTGTGCGGGCGTCGGCCAGTGCCCGGCGTGCGAGGCACCGGAGTCCCAGCCGCTCGCGCTGCCCGACGGGATCGACGAGGACGGTGGCTCGTGCACGTCGGATGCGTCGTGCAGCGGGAGCACCGGCAAGTGCGTCGCGGGATTCTGCGCGAACCCGTACACCTCGCAGGCGATTCTGGTCGACCTTCGCCCCCAGCGCGACGCTGACCGACCCGAGCCAGCTCCAGAAGGTGTGCTTGAACATCGAGCACTCGTGGCTCGCCGACACCCAGATCGAGCTGGTGGCGCCCAGCGGTGCCCACCTCATTCTCCACGCGTACGATTGCTCGCACGCGCCGAGCATCTACCTCGGCGATGCCAACGACGGCGACGACGCGTCCTCCGGCGTACAGCCGCAGCCGGGCGTCGGCAAGGAGTACTGCTTCACGCCCACCGCGACGACCCCGATCTGGCAAGGCGCGACGATGCCGGCGTCCGACGGGTTCGGCGAGGAGATTGTTCCCGGCGACTACGCGAGCGAAGGGCCGTGGAGCGCGATCGCGAACACGCCGCTCGACGGGACGTGGGAGCTCCGCGTGACCGACCTGTGGGCCGACGACAACGGCTTCCTGTTCTCGTGGTCGATGGAGTTTGACCCCGCGCTCCAGCCGGGTTGCGCGGTCATCATCCTGTAGTCGCCTGGGTCTCGGGCTGTACGTGGCGCGCGCGTACGCGGCCGCCCATGGCGGCAATCTCGAGGTCTACTCGGAACCGGGACAGGGACCGACGTTCTGGGTCGATCTTCCGTTGTCGGCCACCGGGTAACGGGCTCGCTACGACGCGTGGAGCTCGTGTGCGATCGCGTCGACCACGGCGTGGAGCTGATCCGCGACGATCGGTTTCTCGATCACCGGCGCCTCGACGTCCGGCAGGAACGCCGCCGCGTTCCTCGAGTGCGCTTCCTCGGTCAGCAACACGATCCGATCGAGGAGGTGCGGTTCGGACACGCGGATCTCCTCGTAGACCTCGCGATTCTCGGGTTGCTCGACGTCGCAGACCACGACGTCGAACTCGGAATCCTCGCGGAGGACGTGGATCGCTTCGCGACTGTTCTCGGTCACCACCACGTCGTGATCGCCGAGCTCGAGGGCGAGCGCGGCGGCCTCCGGCCGATCGCCATCGACGATCAGGATCCTGAGCGGGAGCTCGGAGGGAGCGAAGTTCTCGGTCGGCACGCGGTCGCCGAGTGCGGGAGGACACGGTGGGATGCAGATCCGGACGGTGGTGCCGATCCCGAGCTCGCTGGCGACCTCGACCTCGCCTCCCTCCGCATGGACCATGTCGCGCGTCATCGCGAGTCCGAGTCCGAGAGCTCGTCTCGGATGCGTGGTGAAGAACGGATCGAACACGCGGGGGATGTCGCTCTCCGCGATCCCGGGGCCGGTGTCGGAGATCTCGATCACCGCGTAGCCTCGAGCGTCGGTGTGCGTCGAGACGCTGAGTTGCCCGCGTCGCGGATCCTCCTCGATCGCCTCGACGGCATTGAGCACCACGTTCTCGAGCGCGTGGTGCAGCGAGGTCGGTCGTACGCACACCGCCGGAACGCGCTCGTAGTTTCGGGACACCCATCCGCAGTGACGCGTGGCCTCGCCGGCGATCGCGAGCACCGTCTCGAGAAGCTGGGGAAGCTCGACTCGACTGCGATCCTCGTTGTCGGTTCGCGACAGCGCGTGCAGCTCGCGGACGATTCGTTCGACGAGGTCGACACCTTCACGCACGTCCTGCAGGAGCTCGATCCGGTGCAGGCGCTCCGCCGTCATCGGTCGACGCGATAGCTCGAAGCTCGCGAGGCGTCCGAGACTCAATCGCATCGGGGCCAACGCGTGATCGATCTGGTTGGCGAGATTGCTGATCAGAAGGTCGGCGTTGCTCATCACACGTGATCACATCAAGCACCATGCCTGCGATGCTTCGACGTCGATCGCGGAAACCTGCAGTGCGCGAGGCGGTCAGGTAGGTGAATGCACGCGATCTCGGTGACTCCCGGTCAGTTCGCGAACGTTACCTATCGACCACGAATCGCACACCGCACCGTTACCTCGCGGACACGTACGCCACACCGTTTCGATGTAAGCGTGGTTCCGTTCCGATGCCGGAATGCCGTTGCGAGGATTTGGGTTAGCCTTTCAGGTAGCCGTGCCGAGGATCATCGTCATCGAGGACGACAGCGCCGCCCGTGGGGTCACGTGCCAGCTGTTGCAGGCCCGGGGCCACGACGTGGTCGCGGTCGACGCGGCCGGTGCCCCGGACGCCCTGGCCGAGCAGACCTTCGATTTCGTGGTCGCGGGTGCCCCCGATGCCGGCCACGCGCGTCACGACGCCGAGCCGGTCTACCTGCCTCGGCCGCGCTCGATCGACGAGCTCGTCGCGGTGGTCGGCGATCTCGAGGAGCGTGGCGCGATTCGCGAGCAGCTCGACGACGCGCTCGGCAACGTCACCGATTCACCTCTCGTCGGCCACTCGCCTGCCGTTCACGACATGCTCGCGCGCGTCGATGCAGTCGCCTCGAGCGATGCCCCGGTGTTGCTCTCCGGCGAGAGCGGTACCGGCAAGGATGTGCTCGCACGGATGATCCACGCGCGCAGCGAACGTCGCGATGGACCTCTCGTCACCGTCAACTGCGCGGCGTTTCCCGAGACGTTGATCGAGGCCGAGCTGTTCGGACACGAGCGCGGCGCGTTCACCGGTGCGCTGCATCGCCGCGACGGCCGGTTCAGGGCCGCCGAAGGTGGCACGCTTCTCCTCGACGAGATCGACAGCCTGTCGCTCGCCGCGCAAGCCAAGCTGCTCCGCGTGCTCGAGGACGGTCGGTTTCATCCACTCGGCACCAACACCGAGACCACCGTCGACGTTCGTCTGATCTCCGCGACCAACCACGATCTGTCCGCGCTGGTCGCGGACGGGCGATTTCGCGGCGACCTCTACTACCGGATCAAGGTGCTCGATCTCGACCTTCCACCCCTGCGCCGCCGCACCGGCGATCTCCCGCTGCTGGTCGCGCACTTCCTCGACAAGTACGCGACGGGAGACACGCGAGCGACGATCTCTCCGCGCGCGTGGGCCGCGCTGTTGACCTATCCGTTTCCGGGTAACGTCCGCGAGCTCGAGCACGCGATCCAGCGGGCGCTCGTTCTCTCTCGCGGCGGCGACATCGAGATCGAGCACCTCCCGCCGGAGATCGGGAGCGTGTGTTGCGGCGACCCGCCACCCGGCGAGCATGCCGAGATCCGGCCGCTTTCGGAGGCCGTGTTCGCGTTCGAACGCGAGTACGTGCGACGCGCGCTCGAGACCACCGGTGGCAACAAGACGCGCGCCGCGCAGTTGCTCGGGATCTCCCGCAAGCATCTGTGGGAGAAGTTGCGGCGATTCCACGCCGCCGACGACTGAGACATCCCTGATCTCGACGACTTGGCCCCCCAACACGTTCGCGGAACACGGCCGACCCAACTACGTGGGATGTACGTCGTCAAACCACCCGCCAGAATGCCCGTCAAGACCCCTCCTCGACCCAAGCCCGCGGCGAAGGTCACCGCGAGGATGTTGCGGCTTCGCGAGCTGATCGAGACCGGCGAGTTCCCCGACCGGGACGAGCTCGCCGAGCAAATCGTCGACAAGCTATAGCGAGCCCGAACACGCACGGAAACAGCAGCTCGCGGCCGTCCGAGCCTCGATTCGACCCGCACCCGCACCCGTCCGCGGCTGCGATGCCGTGCACGTAAAAGTGGCCGGTGACCACGATCCGCTGGTTCGCATCGGTGATCAGCTCGACGCGATACCGATGGTCGGTAGGGCCGGGCTCGTCTTCGAGCTCGATCGAGAAGTCGTCGCTCGTGATCGGTTCCTGCTCGATCCGTTCGCCGTCGCGCCACAGCTCGACGAAGTTGCCGGCGCCGCCGGTGATCGTGATCGGCATCTGCATCCTCGCGATGCCGTCGACGTCGTCGCCGATCTCGGCGAGCCCTCCGTCGGCCGTGCGGACGTGGACGTCGATCGCAGGATCGTCGGGGCCACGCAGGTTGACGATCGTGCGGCCCTTGCGGATGCCGTCCATGATCGCTGCCTCCGAGAGCTCGTCGGCGAGCACTAGGGTGGTCGGGCTCCCGACCGGGGTGTCGGTGAACCCGGTGCCCATGCCGGCGCGGTGATCGTCGCTGCCGCCGATCGGGGCGATCCGGTAGCCCTGGTCGAGCAAGCCATCCCACATCTCGATCGCGCGCGGGACGAACAGTCGCTCGACGACATCCCACTTGCCGGTGATCACCTCGATGCCCGACACCTGATCCCACGGTGTCGGGTCGTGCGTCCACGCGCACCCGATGCAGTTGTCGCCGAGGTCGAGCACCGGGTGATTGACGATGAACAGCGCACCCTGCGCTCGCACGTCGGCGATCACGTCGCCGATCGTTCGACCCTGGTAGCCGATCCGGTGATCGATGTAGGTCGGCAGCCCGACCGCGTTGCCGTGTCCGGCGTACGTGGTGATCTCGGCGCCGCGCAGGAACAGCACCGAGTAGCCCGGTTGCGCCGCGGCGATCAGCGAGAGTTGCGAGTCGGTGTTGTGGTCGCTGATGTTGACGAAGTCGAGGCCGCGCTGCGCGGCCAGCGTCGCGATCTGATCGAAGGTGGCCGTCGCGTCGCCGCTCTCCTCGGAGTGGACGTGAAAGTCGCCCTTGTACCAGCGCCGCTCCGTCGACAAGACGACCGGCGAAAACTCGGCCTTGGGTTTGACCGGCAGCGTCTCCGTGTCGCTGCACGTGACGTCGATCGTGTAGTGCCCGCCGTCGGCGCCGAGCATCGCCTTGCCGATCACCACCGTCCACGTGCCGGGCGTGATCGGTCCCGGCAGGTAGCTGCGCGACGATTGATCGACGCCGATCACCGCGTCCTCGAGATTGCCTCCACCCCAACCGCGAAACCCCTCGGGGCTCCACACGCCCCAGTCGAGGATCACGAAGTCGTCGTTGTCGGCATGCGCGATCCGGATCTCCTTGGTCCCGGCCGGCACCTCGAACGGCACGTCGACGTAGTCACCGCCGGCGACCGGGACGTCGGCTTCGAGGTGCACCGAGGACAGCACCGCGAGGATCGAGAGCCACATGCCTAATCGTCGGCCACGTCGGGCAGCCGTACAACTGGGATGCTTTCACCCACTGCCCACGGTCGTCGGCGGCAACTCCGTCAGTCACGGTGACACCACAACCGGCCTTCCATGCGTTGGCCGGTGTGGCGGTAATAGCCGAAACACTTGTCGCCGTGATGGCCGACGAACTGGCGCGGCGGATGCGGGCCACTGCACACGTCGCAGTACCAGGTGCCGTGTGACGCCGGCAACAGGTCGTAGGTCTCGTAGCCGGTGCACGGATCGCCGTGCTTGGCGGGGACGTGGGTGGTCTGGAACAGCTTGTCGCCACACGACCAGCCGTCCGAGCTGCAGCCGTCGGCATCGCAGCGCTTGTCCGGATCGGGACACGCCGGGCAGCGGGTCACCTGGGTCGGACACAGATCGCGCCCGTCGTGGTGCTTGCACTTGCACAGCGACGGCCCCTTGTTCTTGCACAGCGATTGCGTGTCGGGGCCGTCGATCGGAATGCAGTGGCATCGCTCGAGCGGCGCCGTGTCGACGTGGCGTGCGACGGTGTTCGAGGTCTTGGGCGGATTCACCGCACGTTCGAGGCGGGCGATCCGATCCACGACGACGTCGTGATCCGATGCGTTCTTGGCGAGGTGCAGGTAGCGCTGGAACCACGTGATCGCATCGGCGTCGTGACCGAGGCGCTCGTGGAGCTCGGCGATCTGGAAGCTGGTGTCGGCGGCGGGATCGAGCGCGTAGGCGTCGCCGTAGGCCGCGATCGCGTCGTCGAGTTTGCCCGCACGTTCGGCGGCGCGTGCCTTGGCGAGCAGGCCGGCCGCCTTGTCACCCTGCGATGGTGTGCTCGCCGGCGTGCCGGCGGCGGATCCCTTCGTCGGCGGGTCGGGTGGCGTCGGCGGAGTCGGTCGCGTGCTCGGAACCGCGGGCTCGGGTGGCGCGGTCGCGATCTCGCGATCGCCGTTGCCGCGCGACACCAGGACGATCGCCGCGATCGCGATGCCGGCGACGGCGAGTCCGATCCCCGCGATCAACGGAGCGCGCGAGCGTCCGCGTGGCTGTCTGTCGGGAATCGTCACCGCGGGCTGCGCGACGATCCCGGCACTCGGCCGTGCAGGAGCGGTGACGCTGGATCTCGCTGGCTCCGGGGGTGCCTCCTGGGACGAGGCGTACGCGGTGTCGGCGGCGGCGAGCGCGCTGACCGTGCGTTCGAGGCCGGACACCTTGGACGGTGCGCTGACCGTGCGCTCGAGCCCCGAGACCTGGGATGGTGGATTGGGACCCGACAGCACCGCCGTGGCGCCCGCGCCGACGAACGATCGGCCGAGCGGCTCGAGCGCGTGGAGGAACGCCTGCGCGTCGGCATAGCGATCGTCGGGCGGTTTCGCGACCGCCTTGGCGATCGCGCGCGAGAGCTCGGAGGGAATGTCCGGTCGCACGGTGTCGACCGGCGGTACCTCGACGTAGGGGTTCGCCGCCGCCGAGCGGTCGAACACGTCGGTCGTGAACGGCAGCGTGCCGGTCAGCATCCGGTACATCATCACGCCGACGGCGTAGAGGTCCGCGCGCGGTCCGATGTCCTCGGCGAGCAGCTGCTCGGGCGCCATGTACTCGGGGGTGCCGATGATCGCGCCGGTGTTGGTGATCGTCTCGCCGTGGATCGGACGGGAGATCCCGAAGTCCATGATCTTGACGAAGTCCGGATCGTCGTCGCGTGGTGACAGCAGGATGTTCGCCGGTTTGATGTCGCGGTGGACGATGCCGGCCTGGTGGATCGCGCGCAGGCCGCGCAATACCTGGCACGCGATCGCCACCGTGCGACCCGGCTCGAGCATCTTCGATTCGCGCAGCACCGCCGCGAGGTCGCGCCCCGCGACCAGCTCCATCACGATGAAGTCGGTGTCGGCATCGGCGGTGCCGACGTCGAAGATCTGCACGACGTGCTGGTGGACGATCCGGCTCGCGATCTTGGCTTCGCGACGAAACCGCGCGAGCGCATCGCGATCGGTCTTGTTGATCGCGAGGAACTTGATCGCGACCCGCTTGTCGAGCCCGACGTGATCGGCCTCGTAGACGGTGCCCATGCCGCCACGGCCGATCAGCCGGCGCACGAAGTAGCGACCGTCGATCGTGCGCCCGATCCGCGGATCGGTGTCACCGTCGGGCGCGATCGGGCCGGCATCGAGGGGGCAGAACCGCTCGCCCGCCGTGTACACGGCGTGGCAGATCGTGCACCGGTAGACCGGACTATCGGCCGCATCCCCCATCGGCCGGGATCATAGCGCCTGCGCGGGCATCACGCCGGCAGGTCGGTCCACTCGGCGCTGCGCTGCCACAGCGTGCTCGCCAGCTCCGGGTCGTCGGCGTAGCGGCTCGGTCGCTTCTCCTTGCCGCCCACGGTGTAGTACTTGCCGGTGTCGTGCGCGAGCTCCGGGGCGCTCGCGCATCGCAGGCTGGCCTCGGCGCCCTGCTCGGGCGTGATCATGAATCGCTTGACCAGCCACCTCAGCGGCGACGGGATCCGGGTCCAGATGTTGGTGGCGACCACGCCGGGATGCAGCGCGTACGTCGACACGTGATGTCCCTCGAGCCGGCGCGCCAGCTCCTTGGTGAACAGCACGTTCGACAGCTTGGAGACCTCGTACTCGGGCATCGCCGTCACCGAGCGGGTCTTGCCGCGCACGCGCTCCCAGTCGATGCCCTTCGCGCGGTAGTGCGAGGCACTCGCGACGTTGACGATCCGCGCCGGCTCCTCGGCGGTGCCCGCTTGCTCGAGGCGCGGGAGCAACAGGCGCGTCAGCAGGTAGTGTCCGAGGTGGTTGGTCCCGAACGCGAGCTCGAAGCCATCCTTGGTGATGCCGCGGTGACCGGCGAGCCCGCCGTTGTTGATCAAGCCGTGGATCGGTAGATCGCGATCGAGAAGCTCCTTCGCGCACGCGCGCACCGACGCGAGATCGGCGAGATCGAGCTGGACGAATTCGACCTGATCGTTGCCGGTCTCGCGCTGGATGTCCTCGATCACCGGTTCGGTCTTGGCCTTCGACCGGCACGCGAGGATGACGCGCGCACCCTGGCGTGCGAGCTCGAGCGCGGTCACGCGACCGATCCCCGACGTCGCACCGGTGATGACGAAGGTCTTGTTCTTGAGGTCCGCCATGGCTGGGATTATTAGCCCCCGGCTCTCCCCGCAGTGGATCAGTTTTTGATACGAAGTCCACGATCCGATTACGAGCGTGGCTCGTAGATCACGAAGCTTATCGGGAGGAATGAATATGCGTCTGAAGATGATCCTGGTCGTCGCGCTCGCTAGTGCAGGTCTCGCCGCGTGCGGTGGTGGCAAGAAGGGAGACACGATGGAAGGTGGCGGTGGCGGGAGCGACATGGCCGCGGGCAGCGCCTCCGCCAAGTCGCTGTACGACCGTCTCGGTGGTAAGGACGCGATCACCGCGGTGGTCGACAAGTTCCTCGCCAACGTGATCGCGGACGACCGCATCAACGGGTTCTTCAAGAACGCGGATGCCGCCAACCTCAAGAAGCAGCTGGTCGATCAGATCTGCCACGCGTCCGGTGGACCGTGCACCTACGAGGGCAAGGACATGAAGACCGCCCACGCCGGCATGGGGATCAAGGAAGCCGACTTCAACGCGCTGGTCGAGGACCTCGTCAAGGCGCTCGACGAGTTCAAGGTCCCCGAGGACGCGAAGAACGACCTGCTCGCCGCGCTCGGTGGCATGAAGGGCGACATCGTCGAGCAGTGATCTCGGGTGGGTCACGAACCACCCGTTGACTCGGCGGTCGGTCTCGTCTATCCACGATGCGAGCTCGCCACGATCGCGGGCTCGCTACCCTCGAAGAGGACGACCACCTAAGAAATCGATCGCGCATACTCCGACGGATGCAGGGAAGCCGGCGGTCGCCCATTCGGAGCGACCCAGACGGCACAGCCCCCGCTACTGTGACCGGGGACGACGCGGCAGGGCACCTGCCAGCCACTGGGAAACTGGGAAGGCGCCGCGAAGGACGAACCGGAAGTCAGGACACCTCTCTGTCGGAAGCCTCGGGGTGAACAAGGCCATGCGCTCGGTCACCCCTCCGTCACGTGGGGTGACCAATGATTCGAACCGGTTCCATAGCGATACTCGCGACAGTCGTGGCTGTCTCGCTCCGCGCGAGTGCGGAACCGTCCAGCGATGACGGTGCCGATCATCGATCCGGTCACGAAGGTAGCTCGGAGACCCGAGAGCTCGAGCCCGAGACCATCGTGATCACCGGGACCGCGCCGACCCGGACCGCGCCGGACGCGCGATCGACCGCGCGCGATCGCGCCCGGGCACTCGGCGAAACGCCGTTCGTCACCGTGCTCCATCCCGACGAGCACGCCGCCACGGCCAGCGTGGCCGACGCGATCGCGACCTCGGCGGGTGCCGCCGAACGTTCCCTCGGCGGGCTCGGTGCGTTCGCGTCGGTCAGCGTACGCGGCGCGACGCCCGGTCACACGCAGGTACTTGTCGACGGTGTGCCGCTCGCGCGACTCGCACAGGTCACGGTCGACCTCGGACGCTTCGCGATCGATTCGTTCGGCGAGGTCGACCTGTATCGCGGCGCCGTGCCGGTCGAGCTCGGTGGTGCTGGCGTCGGTGGTGCGGTCAACCTGGTGACCCGACTCGGTCGCGGCGAGCGTGGCGAACGGATCCATGTCTCGGCCGGGGGCGGGTCGTACGGCGCGCGGCACGCGCGCGTGCACTACGGCGACGAGCACGGCCACCTGCGATCGTCGACGACGATCGGGTACCAGGGCGCGACCGGCGACTACCCGTACTTCACCGACAACGGCACGCCGCTCGACCGCGGAGACGACACGACGCTGATCCGCGGCAACAACGCGTTCGATCAGATCGATGCCGCGAGCCGGCTCGGCGACGACGAGGGGTCGTGGGCCTCCGGCGTACGGACGACGTGGAAGCACCAGGGGCTTCCCGGCAGCATCGCGCAACCTGCGGCGGTCGCGGGCATCTCGACGATCGACGTGATCGCCGATGCGCGCGGTGACATCGCCATCGGCAACGCGCGCGCTCGGCAGATCGGCTACGCGCTCGTCGAGCACCAGGTGTTGCGCGATCCGATGGCGGAGCTCGGGCTCGGTACCCAGGATCGCGGATACCTGACCCTCGCGGGGGGAGCCTCCTCGATCTGGACACGCGCGCTCGGCCATCGGATGCGCGGCACGGCGGGGCTCGAGCTCCGCGGCGAACGGTTTCGCGATCGCGACCTCGACGGCGGTCGTCCCGATCTGATCGGGACGCGTGCGGGCGGCGCGTTCACGGCGGCCCTCGCGATCGACGTGGGGACCGGGATCGAGCTGTCACCCGCGGCGCGGGTCGATGTCGTTCGCACGGCACCGACGCCGATGACCGAGGGCCCGGATGCACTGGCCGATCTACCGCCGCGATGGGATGCGGTGCCGAGCCCGCGGCTCGGCGCGCGGGTCGCGCTGACTCCCGACGTCGCGATCAAGGCGAGCGCCGGCTGGTACGTGCGGCTGCCGACGCTGCTCGAGCTGTTCGGAGATCGCGGCCTGATCGTCGGCACCCCGGATCTACGCGCCGAGCGCGGGCCGACGGTCGATGCCGGCGTGGTGTGGGCTCCGGGCGAGGCCCACGGTCCGTTCGACCGCGTGCTCGTCGAGGCGGCCGCGTTCGGGTCGCGACCGCGCGACACCATCGCGCTGATCTCGACCGCGGGGTTCGTCACGCGCGCGGCCAACATCGGCGCGACCCGGAGCTACGGCGCCGAGCTCGTCGGTTCCGTGCGCTTCGCACGCACCGTCGCGGTGACCGCGTCGTACACGCGGCTGGTCTCGGAGCAGCGTGCGATCGATCCCAACCTCGATGGCAAGACGTTGCCGCGCTCGCCCGGCCACCGGTTGTTCGCGCGCGCCGATGTCTCGCATCGGGTGCTCGGCCACGCCGTCGGCGGCTGGTTCGATGCGGCCGCACAGTCTCGGAGTTTCTTGGATCAGGCGAACTTCCAGAGCGTGCCCGGGCGCGTGCTGTTCGGCACCGGTGCGCGCGTCGGACTGGGTGGGCGGTTGGGCGTCACGCTCGCCGTCGCGAACCTCGCGGATCTACGCGTGGTGGAGCTGCCCGCCGAGCGCGCGATCGATTCACCGACACCGACACCACTCACCGACGTGGCCGGGTACCCGCTACCAGGTCGCAGCTACTACCTGTCGCTCGATTGGACATACTGAGAGGACCCCATGACTTCGCGTCTGCTCGTCTGCACCGTGTTCGCATCGCTCTCGTGCTCGTGCGGGGACAACCTCGGGGCCTCCGGAACCCCGGATGCCGAACAACCGCCGCTCGAGCCCCACGCGGTCGTGGTGGCGGGTGATTTCACGCCGGGATCGGTCGGGGTGATGTCGGCGCTCGACGTCTCGACGCTCCAGATGGATCAGCAGGTGTCGCCCAACGGCAGCATCGGTGACGATCCGGTGATGCGCCACGTCGGCAACCTGCTGTACGTGGTCAACCGCGCGGACGGCAACAACGTGACGATCCTCGATGCCGACACGTTCCAGCTGGTCGACCAGCTCGCGACCGGTGCCGGCTCCAACCCGCAGGACGTCGCGGTGATCGGCAACAAGCTGTATGTCCCGGCGTTAGGCACCGCGGGCGTCGTCGTGCTGACGCGAGGGCAAACGACGTCGACCACGATCGATCTGTCGTCGCTCGATCCCGACGGCCTGCCCGATTGCGTCACGGCGTTCGCGGTCGACAACGATGTCTACGTCGCCTGCGAGACCCTCGACGAGAACTTCACCGCGCGCGGCCCCGGCACGGTCGTCGTGATCGACTCGACGACCGACACGGTGCGGACGACGCTGACGCTGACCAACGCGAACCCGTTCGGCGTGTTCGAGCGGACGCCCGCCGACGTCGGTGGCGACCTCGTGATCCCGACGATCCCGAGCTTCTTCGACACGTCGACCGGCTGCGTCGAGGCGATCACGCCCGGCGCGACGCCGGATCCGAAGGGCTGCATCGTGCCGAACGTCGATCTCGGCGGCTACGTCGCGCGGATCGAGTTCCAGCAGATCGGAACCTGGGTGATGTGGATGGTCGTGAGCAGCTTCGACACCGAGGCACACGGCAATCTGCAGGCCTACGACCTCGAGACGCAGTGCTTGTGGTCCGAGCCGGTGACGCCGGACACGCAGGTGCTTGTCGACGTGGCGGTGTGTCCCGACCAGCAGCTCGTGGTCGCGGATCAAACGATGGATGCCAACGGGCTCCGCGTGTACTCCGGCATCGCTGAAGTCACCACCACGCCGCTGGCTATCGGACTGAAACCGGCATCGGCGCACGGCCTCGCCTGCTTCTGAGCGTTCCCCTGCCCGCCGATGCGTGCGAGGCTGTAGTGTGGCCGATTCGACCGATGTCGATATCGCTACCGAGCGGGAGCTCGCGGACGGCGTGGAGCACACCGGCGCCACCAAACGCGAGGGCCACGGGTCGGTGCGAGTATTACCGCGCGGATCGACCGACGCGATCGAACATTTTCGACGCGGCACGCTGCTCGGTCGGTACGTCGTCATCGATGTCCTGGGTGAGGGTGGGATGGGCGTGGTCTACACGGCGTACGATCCCGAGCTCGATCGCAAGGTCGCGGTCAAGTTGCTCCAGGCCGGGACGGACGGTTCGGGAGGCAAGGCGTGGCTGTTGCGCGAGGCGCAGGCGCTCGCGCGGCTGTCCCATCCCAACGTGATCGCGGTCCACGACGTCGGCGTGCTGCCCGGCGACCGCGTGTTCGTCGCGATGGAGCTCGTCGAGGGCGTCACGCTCCGCAAGTGGCTCGACACCCCGCACGGCTGGCGCGAGACGCTCGACGTGATGCGCGACGCCGGCGCGGGACTCGCGGCCGCCCACGCTGCGGGGCTGGTGCACCGCGACTTCAAGCCGGAGAACGTGCTGGTCGGCGAGGACGGTCGCGTGCGCGTGCTCGATTTCGGACTCGCGCGTCTGAGTAGCGATCGCGATGGTGCGCCTGTCGAGCGATCGTCCGATCGCGAGATCGAGGTCAAGAGCCCGCTGTCGGAGCAACTCACGATCGCGGGCACCGTGGTCGGCACGCCCGTGTACATGGCGCCCGAGCTCCACGCCGGCGGTGGCGCGAATCCTGCGACCGATCAGTTCTCGTTCGGTGTCACGCTCTACGAGGCGCTGTTCCGGTTGCGGCCGTACTCCAAGGACGCCTTGCGCGCTGCCGATTCGGCCCTGCGTCCGCGCACGCCGCCCTCGGATGTTCGCGTGCCCGTCGCGATCCAGCGTGCGTTGATGCGCGCGATCTCGATCGACCCCGGGGAGCGGTACTCCTCGATGACCGATCTGATCGAGGAGCTCGCGCGCGATCCGCTGGCCCGCCGCAAGAAGCTCGCGGCGGGGGCCGGTGGCGTCGCGGTCCTCGGCGGCGCGATCGCCGCGGTGTTCGCGCTGTCGTCGCGGGGCAACCACGCATCGGCACCCGAGCCGTGCGTCGGCATCGAGGCTCGGCTCGCGGGCGCGTGGGATCCGGCGATCGCCAAGCAGATCGAGAGCGCGTTCGCGGCCACCAAACACCCGCGCGCGGCGAAGTCGTTCGCAGCCGTCAAGGTCGCGCTCGATCGGTACGCCTCGGACTGGAGCGAGATGGCGACCGAGAGTTGCCGCGCGACGCGGGTGAGCGGCGAGCAGACCGAGCACGACATGACGCTGCGCCAGGACTGCCTCGATACCGCGCGAGACGAGCTGCATGCGTTCACGTCGCTGCTGAAAGACCCCGACGCGGCGCTGATCGACAAGGCCGAGCCCGCCGCCTACAAGCTCGATCCGATCGCGCGGTGCGCCGACCTCCCGATGTTGCGCGCACCCGATCGGCCACCGCCCGAGATCCGTCCGCGTCTGGCCGAGGCGCAGGCCAAGATCGCCGCGGGCAAGGCCGCGGTGATCGCCGGACGCTTCGGCGCCGCGATCAACCGCGGAAAACAGGCCACCGCACTCGTGCGCGAGCTCGACTACGACCCCGCGCTCGCGGCGTCGCAGACCCTCGTCGGTTCGGCGTTGATCCAGGTCGGAAACTTCGCCGATGGTGTCGAGGCGCTGACCGAAGGTGCACGCGCGGCGATCCGTGGGCGACAGGATGACCTCGCCACCCAGGCGGCACTGTGGGCCGCGCTGGCCTACGCGACCGGCCTCGACAAGCAAGAGCTCGCGATCGCCTGGTTCGGCATCGGTTCGTCGACAGCGGCGCGGGTCCACGATCGCATGCTCGAGGTCAAGCTGCTCGAGACCGAGGGAGTGGTGCGCGGCAAATCCGGCGATCTGCGCGCCGCGGTGGCCGCGCACGAGAAGGCACTCGCGCTGGCGATCGAGCTCCTCGGCAAGGACAACGTCGTGATCGCCCAGGAGGAGTCCAACCTTGCCGTCAGCCTGACCAAGGTCGGTGCCTACGCGAAGGCGAAGCCGCACTACGAACACGCGGTCGAGATCGTCGAGCGCACGCTGGGAGAGCACCCCGACCTCGCACCGGTGCTGACCGGGCTCGCGCTGTGCCACGTGCACTCCGGCGAGGTTGCCAAGGCGCGCGGGCTGTACGAACGCGCCCTGTCGATCCAGGAGAGTCACTTCGGGCCGAACAGCCCGCTGCTGATCATCACGCTCAACAACTTCGCCGACATGTTGCTGCGGTCGAAGGGGCAGGGCGCGCTCGCCAAGCAGTACGTCGATCGTGCGCTCGCGATCGCCACCCGTACGATCGGTCGAGGGCACCCGATGTATCACACGATCGCCACCACCGCGGGCGAGGCGATGGCGGCGATGGGGCACACGGGCGACGCGGAGAAGCAGTTCGATACGGTGATCGCGCTCGAGGACAAGGTTCACTCGCCGGTGCTCGGAGTCACGCTGACGGCGCGTGCGCGGATCGCCGTCGACGAGAACCAGTGGGATGCGGCGGTCGAGCTCGCGCAGCGCGGGGTCGAGGCGCTCGAGGCCACCGGTGGCAACAACGCCCCCAACCTGTGGCCGACGCTCGTGGTGCTGGCGAAGGCGCAGATCGGCGCCGGTCACCCCGACCTCGCGAAGCCCGCGCTCGAGCGCGCGCACCAGATCGCGACCTCGGCGCAGGTCACGGATGCCGAGCTCGCCGAGGTCCGCGCGCTCCAATCGTCACTGCAATAAGTGAAACGCAAGGACGCGATGTCCCAACGCTTCACGGCGTCGTGGCATCGATGTTGGCGTCGGGGTGCCGCCGGTTTTTTGCCCACGGCGATCGATCGGCGTACGACCGAATTCGATGAGCGGGACACAACACGTGATCGAGATGGTCGATGTCACGCTGGATCACCCGCGAGGAGGGGCTCCGCTGATCGGTGGCGCCAACCTCGGGCTCGGCGCCGGCGAGGTCGCGCTGATCGTCGGCGCGGCGGGTGTCGGAACCTCGCGCCTCGTCGCGGCGGCACTGGGGGAGGTCACCCTCGGCACCGGACGCATCGCGATCCTGGGTCGCGACGTCGGTCGCCTCCGGCGTTCGTCGCTACGCCTGATCCGGCGCCGCATCGGGATCGTGCCGCAGGACCTGTGTCTGCTCGACGATCGCAGCGCCGAGCTCAACGTCGTGCTGCCGCTCGAGATCGACGGCATACCGCGCGAGATCTCGATGGCGCGTGCGCACCAGGTGCTCTCGCAGCTCGGTCTCGACGAACACCAGGCCGCGATGCCGGTCGCGCGGATGTCGGCCGCGGAACGCCAGCGCGTCGCAGTCGCACGCGCGATGGTCCGCGAGCCCGAGTTGGTGATCGCGGATCATCCGACCAGCCTGCAAGACGCCCACGGTACCGAGCTGGTGTGCACGGCGATCGCGATCGCCGCGGCGCGCGGCGCGGCGTGTCTCGTGCTCGGTCGCGATCCCGCACTCTTGTCCCTCGCGGAGCGTCACCACTGGAGCCGCTACGGTCTGGTCGACGGTTCGTTGTTCCGGTTGACCGAGTCGCTCGTCGACTCCGGTGCGATCGACAGCGTGATCGACGAGGAGGTGACCGGCAGCTTCGAGTCGGCGCCGTTGCCGTCCAACGTGGTTCCGTTTCCACCGTCCCTCGCGGCGAGCGGAGGCTGAGAACGAGATGTCCACCCGAACCCTCCGCCGCATGCGCGTGACCGCACCGCGGCAGCTGCGCCGGCGCCCCACCGAGTTCGACTTCACCGACGCGACGACCGAACCCGAGCCCGAGCCACCGCCCGAGGTCGTGTTCGATCGAATCACCGGGCCGTACGGCTGTCGGTTCTCCGGTTACCGCGACGAGGAGACGTGACCGGGATCTCCGCGCGGATCGCAGCCGTGCTGCGCCGTACGCTGCGGATGTTCGTCGACCGCCCGCGTGCGGCGCTGTGGACGACGCTCGCGCTCACCTGCGCGTTGCTCGCCGCCGCGGTCGCTGGCACCGCCGCACTCGCGGTCGATCGCGTCCAGGAGAAGGCGGCGAGTGCACCGGCATCGAGCCCGATCAAGCCGGCGAACGCCGGCGTCGTGGTCTATCTCGGCGACAAGGTCACCGACGCGCGGGCGAAGGAGCTCGTCGAGCAGCTGCGCTGGCTGACCGGCGTCGAACGCGTCGAGCTGGTGTCGCGCGCCGAATCGGCTCGTCGTCTGGTCGCCGCGCTGGGATCGAGCGCGAGTCTGCTCGACGGTGTCGACCTCGAGTCGCTCCCCGCGTCGGTCGAGATCACGCTCGCTCCGGGCGTGCGCGACGTGGTCGCGATGAGCCCGATCGTGCGCGAGCTCCGCGGCACCCCGGGCGTGGCCGACCTGGTGATCGAGGACACCCCGACCGATCGCTCGGAATCCGCGATGGCGACGGTCCAGACCATCGCGTGGACCGCCGCGAGCGTGTTCGCCATCCTCGCGTTGATCACCGCGCTCGCATCGATCCGGCTCCGGCTCGATCTCGATCGTCACGAGTACCGGGTGATCGACCTGCTCGGCGGAGGTGCCGGGTACACGGTGGTCCCGACCGCGCTCGCCGGAGCCCTGCAAGGTCTGGTCGCGGCGCTGCTCGCGATCGCGCTGCTCGCGATCGGCATCCAGATCTACGGGGATGGCTTGCCGGTCGAGGTCGCGCTGCCGGGTGCCTTCGCGATGCTCGGGTTCCTCGGGACCGGCGCGGCGATCGGGCTGATCGGGGGTGGGTTGGCCGCGACGGCCACACCCGCAGCGCGGGTGACGGCGGGCTGATCGTGTGGCGGACCCGGCTGATCTCCACCCTGGTGTCGCGGTTGCGGTTCGTCGAAGAGCGCGGCGAGCGCGATGGCTCTCAGATCGACGACGACGGCCAGGCCGAGACCGCCGACTCGGCAACCGCGCGCCGCTCGGTTCCTTCTTCTCGAACGCTGACGAGGTATCGATGGCCGCACCGCAACCGCAAGTCGTAGCCGACGCCGATGCCGCCGTCGACAGCGATGCATCGCGTGCCGCCTGGCGCGTTCGCGTGCTCCTCGCGGCGGGCTTCACCGCGATCGCGCTGATCGCCACGGCCCGCGCCAAGAGCGACCATCATCACCGACACGCGACGAAGGCGTCCGACGTGCGCTCCTTCATCGCGGATCAACTCACCGCGGAGTCCGAGTCGATCGGCCGGGCGTTCGCGATCGTGAAGTCCAAGCTCGCCGATGCCGACGCCGTGCGCGCACACCGTGCGGCCGCGGCCTATCGGCTGCTCCGCGACGAGAGATCGGGAACGAGCGCGATCGACAATGCGCGCTCGGGCGACGGCCGCATGGCGGCCGCCCGCCGGCACGCCGCGGTGTGGCTGCTACTCGCGCGCGATCGCCACGAGCGCGAGCTCCTCGCCGACGAGCTCGATCAACTCGGTGACGCGGCCGCGCGGGTCGCTCGCAACCAGACCGCCGCCAAGCGCGTCATCGATCCGCCGCGGCTCGCACCTCCGGTGCGCGGGACGATCGCGCGTCACTTCGGAACGCTGGTGCACGGTCGATCGCATGCAACGCTCAGCCGCAGAGGGCTCGATTTCGAGGTCGCGCGTCACTCCGACGTGTCGGCGCCCGCCGACGGCGTCGTGCGCTACGCCGGTCCGATCCGCGGGCTCGTCAACGGCGTGATCCTCGAGCACGGAAGCTACCTCACGGTGATCGCGAAGCTCGGCGAGCTCGCGGTATCCACGGGCGCACACGTCGCGCGCGGCGATCAGATCGGACGGGCGTCGCGACACCGCGTGTATCTCGAGCTGCGGGCCGAAGTCGGGCCCGGCGGGCTCCCGATCGATCCGGAGCCGTTGCTGGCCCCGGATCTCGCACGCTAGAATCGCGTCAGGTTGTCGAGAGCATCGCACGCCGCCGCGTTCGTTGCCGGGGTCACCATCGCCGGTGCGTTCGCGGCGTGGAGTACGCCCCGTCGCGACGTCGAACGGTTCCAGACCCTCGACGCGTTCGCGCAGGCGCTCGCGACCGTGCAGACCAGCTACGTCGATCCCGTCGACGAGAAACAGCTGATCTACAACGCCGCGCGCGGCATGCTTCACAACCTCGATCGGTACTCGACGTTCCTGCCGCCGCGCCGCTACAAGAACCTGCGGCAGGACACCGAGGGCGAGTTCGGCGGCATCGGCATCACGCTGTCGCCGGGCACGATCGACGACGCGCGGCCGGGACTCCCTCCGTATCCGACGATCGACACGGTGGTGCCGCGTTCACCCGCCGACATGGCCGGTCTCCAGCTCGACGATCGCGTGGTGTCCGTGAGTGGAATCCCGACGGCAGAGAACACCCCCGGCAAGCCGGGCAAGGAGACGGCCAACGCGACCACCTGGGAAGCACGGCTGCGCGGTGCTTCGGGAACGCGGATCGAGATCGCCGTCCTTCGCGCGGGTTGGAAGAAGCCGCGGTCGTTCACGATCGTGCGCGCCCAGGTCAAGCTGCCGACGGTGACCCATCGCGTGCTCGAGCCCCACATCGGCTATCTCAAGATCACGCGGTTCTCGGAGGCGACATCGATCGACGCCGCGGCGGCGCTCGGGAAGCTCAAGCACGGCGGGGCGCTCGATACGCTGATCCTCGATCTGCGCGCGGACCCCGGGGGGCTCGTCGATCAATCGATCGCGGTCGCCGACCTGTTCCTCGATCGCGGAACCATCGTGACGATCCGCGGGCGGCAGGGTTCCGTCGAGCGACAGTCCGCGCATGCGGGTGGACCGGCGACGGGCGTGCCGGTGTTCGTGCTCGTCGATCACGGCACCGCATCCGCCTCGGAGATCCTCGCCGGGGCCCTCCGCGATCACGGACGGGCGAAGCTCGTCGGCACGCGTACGTTCGGAAAAGGCACCGTTCAGACGTTCTTCGATCTCGTGGGCGGTGCGGGGCTCAAACTGACCACGGCCCGATACTACACGCCGAATGGCAACTCGCTGGAATCAAAGGGTCTTCGCCCGGATGTCCCGGTCGACGAGTTCGCTGCCGAAGAGATCGTCGTCGGGGGTGGTGGTGGTAGTGGCGGGACGACGGGAAGTGATGCCACAATTCGTTCCGACGACAGCAACGAGGACGACGACGATCCACAACTCGCCACCGCTGTAAAGCTTGCCCGCGCGTCGTTGCGCACTGGTGGCAAGTAGTCCCCAAGATGCTGGCGTGCAGTTGTTTTGCTCGAGCTTGGACTGGTACAACCGTTAACACGTTGGGTTTTCTCCGCTAACGAGACGAGCAGAGGCGCAACCGGATGTTCAAGCTGGTGATCCAGGATGACGAGGGAAAGACTACGGTCGTCCCTCTAATCCGTGACGAGATCACGATAGGCCGCAAGGAGGGCAACACGATCCGCCTGACCGAGCGGAACGTGTCTCGCCGTCACGCCCGGATCGTGCGCAACAACGGCGAGGTCCAGATCGAGGACCTGGGCAGCTACAACGGCATCCGCGTCAACAACGCCCGGATCGCCGAGCGCGTCAGCCTGCGCGTCAGCGACCAGGTCCAGATCGGCGACTACAAGCTGTATCTCAAGGCCGAGGGCGTCGAGCAGGTCGACGAGGCTCGGACGATGCCGATCGAGCGCGTCGATGGCGCGGCGACCGACGTGATCCCCGCGGTGGCTCCGGCGCCGACCCAGCCCGTCCCCGTCCAGTCGGTAGCCGGCGCTACCACGCCGACGCCTCCTCCCGGTCAGGTTCCCGGCGTCCAGATCGTCGGCGCCAATCCCAACCGCACGATGGTCGCGGTCGCGGATACCGGCGAGGACGGCCGCCCGCTCGCGCGTCCCGAGCACATCGCCGCGGCGATTCCGCAGACCGCCGGGTACGGCAAGCTCGTCGTCGTGTCCTCGAACTTCGCGGGCAAGGAGTTCGAGCTGTCGCGCCCGCAGATGATCGTCGGGCGCACGGACGAGAACGACATCGTCATCAACCACCGGTCGATCAGCCGCAACCACGCCAAGCTGGTGCGCGAGCCCGACACCGGCCGCTACACGATCAGCGACCTGCAATCGTCCAACGGCGTTCGCGTCAACGGGAACGACTACGGCAAGGTCGAGCTCCGGCGCGGTGACGTCGTCGATCTCGGCCACGTCCGGCTGCGGTTCATCGAGCCCGGCGAGGACTTCGTGTTCTCGCGCGACGCGGTGATCACCGACGTCCCGGAGACCGGCGGTAGCAAGAAGGGCATGGTCATCGGCCTTCTGTTCGTGCTCGTCGTCGGCGCCGTGATCGTCGCGTTCGTGCTCAAGGGCGGTGGAGGCGACAAGGAATCCGGCGGTGGCGTGGGGACCGCCAGCGGCGGCAACCTCGCGGTCAACCCGACCGAAGATGCCGGTGCGAGCGTGCCTCCGCTGATCGACGCTGCCGAGGTCAACGCGACCGAGGACGCCGCCGGGCCGGACGTCACGGCGATCGCCACCCGGTGCGCCGAGCTCAAGGACAAGAAGGCGTGGACGGAGCTCCAGCAGTGCGGTCACGATCTCGATGCCGCCGGTGACTCGCACGGGAAAGAGCTGATCGAGCGCGCGACGTCCGAGAGCAAGGCCGAGGTCGCCTTGCGGAAGCTCACGGAGGATCTCAAGAAGGGCGATTTCAAGGACGCCACCGAGAAGCTCAAGGACATCCCCGACGATTCGATCTATCGGAGCGAGGCGAGCGATCAGTACAAGCAGGGCCTCGACACCCTGGTCCGTACGGCACTCCCCCAGCTCAGAGCCTACGCGCGCAAGCACGACTGCAGGGGGGGCTACCAGCAGCAGCTCAACCAGCTCGAGCACGCCTACGGCCGCATCGCCGCGGACAAGGCGCGGGACAAGGTGAAGTGCACCCCGCGCGAGCCCGTGGCCGCCAATCCGTGCGCCAACTGCTCGTCGGGCACGCACTGCGAGAACAATCACTGCGTGAAGAACACGCCGCCGCCGGACCCGTGCGCGGGCGCCGGCGCGATCGAGGCCGCCGCCGATGCGGACAACACGGCCGGCCGGTACGCCCAGGCACTCGTGGGCTACGAGAAGATCATGCGGTGCAAGAACGTGAAGCAGAAGGCTTATCTGGTCGCCTGCAAGTCCCGAAACTTCGCCAAGGCCAAGATCTACTTCAAGGGCCTGCCGCTGTCGTACGCGCAGATCTGCCTCAACCAAGGCTTCGATCCGCGCAAGGTCTCGCCCTGAGCTCCGATTGGTCTCGACCGTCGCTCGTGAGTTCCCGGCCAGTAGTTTGACCCCACCCGTAAAACTGGTGTACTCCGTCAAACTACGGAGACCCCATGTCTTTTCGACTCGCCGGCCTCGGTCGCACCGCTGCTTACTCGATCCTTGCACTCACCACGCTGAGCGTGGTTCCTCGCCGGGCCTCGGCGGAGGTCGGTGGTAACTCGGACCTCAGTATTTTTCGGCCCGCGATCGACTCGCGTGGGTACCTGACGATCAACGCGTCGCAGGTGCTCGGCGACAAGGAGGTCTCGTTCGGGCTCGGCTCGCTCGACTGGGGCCACAACCTGCTCAAGCTCGGCGACGACAGCACGTGCGCCGCGGCGACGGGCAGCCCTTGCTACAACGTCAAGAACGTCATCACCGCGACGATCATCGCGGCGTTCGGCATCCACGCCGGACCGGTCGAGCTCGAGTTCGGTGCGTCGGCTCCGCTGCGGATCATGAACGGCGACCGCGGCCCCGACCTCAACACGACCGACAACGACCCCAACAACGACGAGCAGTTCAAGATCGACGCGCAGGGCGTCGGCTCGATCGGGCTCCACCTGAAGACGCGGTTTCTCAAGACCTCGCGTCCTCCGCACGTCGGCATCGGCGTGATCGCCAGCATCTACTTGCCGTCGACGAATCCCAAGGATTCGTGGCTCGGCGAGAGCAAGGCGGTCCCGCAGATCATCGGCATCGTCGACAAGGAGTTCGATCGCGGCCGGCTGCGCATCGCGGCCAACGGCGGGATCCGGATCCGCAGCGAGACCACGTTCACCGATAACGGTGCCAACGAGACGGACATGCCGCCGACCACCGGTGACCACGTCACGATGGGCACGGAGATCCCGTACGGTGCCGGCATCGCCTACGCGATCTCGCCGCAGAAGTTCGACCTCGTCGGCGAGATCTACGGCACGATCCCGCTCGGCAACCACGACAACTACCAGCCGCTCGAGGCGATCGGGGGCGTCAAGCTCTACCTCGCGAAGAACTCGTTCCTGTCGCTCGGTGCCGGTCGCGGGCTGCTCCCGAACAAGGGCGCCAACCCCGACCTGCGCGCGTTCATCGGCATCGTGTTCGAGCCCAACATCGGCGACCGCGATGGCGACGGCCTCAAGGACGACGTCGACAAGTGTCCGGACGATCCGGAGGACTTCGACGGCTTCGAAGACGAGGACGGCTGCCCCGATCCCGACAACGATCGCGACGGCATCCTCGACGAGGACGACAAGTGCCCCAACATCCCGGAGGACAAGGATGGCTTCCAGGACGAGGACGGCTGTCCCGAGGGTGACAAGAACGATCGCGACGGCGACGGCATTCTCGACAACGTCGACAAGTGCCCGGACGACCCGGAAGACTTCGACAACTTCGAGGACGAGGACGGCTGCCCCGATCCCGACAACGATCAGGACGGCATCCTCGACGTCGACGATCTGTGCCCGAACGACCCCGAGGACAAGGACGGCTTCGAGGACGAGGACGGTTGCCCCGACCTCGACAACGACAAGGACCGCATCCTCGACAAGGACGACAAGTGTCCGAACGAGCCGGAGACCTACAACGGTACCGACGACGAGGACGGGTGTCCGGATCGCGGACGCGTGGTCGTGACCGACACCGCGATCGAGATCCTCGACATGGTCTACTTCGAGTTCAACAAGGCCGTGATCAAGAAGCAGTCGTATCCGATCCTCGACGCGGTCGCGGCGACACTGAAGGGCAACCCGAGCATCGCGCTCATCGAGGTCCAGGGACACACCGACGAGCGCGGCAACGACGCCTACAACCTCGATCTGTCCGACAAGCGTGCCCACGCCGTCGAGCAATATCTGATCGACAAGGGCATCGATCCGAAGCGCCTCACCGCGCAGGGCTACGGCGAGACCCAGCCGATCGACCGCCGGCACAACGAGGCCGCGTGGGCGAAGAACCGGCGCGTCGCGTTCCTGATCCTGAAGCGGTCGTCGGACTAGCGGACTAGCGTGTGCCTCGTGTGAGGACCCGCGCTAGGGTTTCGACATGAAGTGGCTGTTGACCCTGGCGATCGTCGGCGGACTCGCGTTCTGCGGCGCCACGATCAAGCTCGGCAAGTACACGTTCTTCGGCCACGTGAAGCGGATCTGGGCGAGCGAGCCGATGCAGGACCTCAAGGAAGGCGTCGAGGAGACCGCCGAGCCGGCGACGAAGAAGGCGAAGCAGTTCGTCGAAGGCGGCATGAAGGCCGTCAGCGAGGGCTCGGGCTCGGGCTCGGGCTCGGATGCCGGGGTCGGGGGCAAGACCACGCCCGCGGTCGAGCAGCCGTCGCCGTGAGGTTCCCTCTCACCGATCAACTGATCGACGAGGCGCGCCGGTTCGAGCTGCGATCCGCGTGTCGTGACTGCGCGTTCTGGAGCACGCAGACCGGCGTCTGCCTGCACGACTGGCCCGACGAGGGCCAGCGCCGGTGGCCGCTCGATGCGCCGAACCCCGACGGATCGAGGCCGACCGAGGCCTACTTCTGCAAGGAATTCGAGCTGCGCTGACGCCGACGCCCGGTGTGCTGGTCAGCGCTGGTACATGCCGTTCAGCACCGCGCTGCCCATGTCGTGCTGGGCGATCGTCTGCACGGCCGTGTCGCGCGTCGTGTTCATGTCGGCACCGGGAAGCGTCGCGACATCGAGTGCGTGGACCGCGAGCTCGTAGTCGTGTGCACCCTGATTGACGGGCGGGCACGGTCCCGAGTAGCCGAACCCGTTGAACGTGCGGGTCTGGTGCGCACCCGCCACGTCGGGCGGCGCGAACACCTTGTCGACGTCGGCGGGCAGGCCGGTCGCGCTCATCGGGATGTCATAGATCACCGAGTGGACCAACGGTGGACTCAACGACTTGTCGGTCAGCACGACGGCGAACGACATCGCGCCGGCGGGAGCGTCGGTCCAGTCGAGCTGCGGCGACACGTTGGTGCCGTCGCAGGTGTTGTCGGTCGGGAACGTTCCGCCCTCCGCGAAGGCGGTGCTGGTGATCGCGAACGTTCCCATCGCCGTGTCGGCGGTGGGGCCGTCGTTCTGTCCGGGGCCGTCGATCGACGGTGCGTCGACACCGGCCGGTGAATCACCTCCGCAGCCGATCGCGAACAGGACTACGCAGGGCAAGAGCTGACGCATGACGGACCTCCTCCGGCGACGATTATCTCGCGCACCTCGTGAGAATTGCCACTTGCCATGTGTTGCCGACCGTTGCAGGTCCGCGGCTTGCGAGGACTCCGGGCATGGCCGATCCCGTCGTTCCAACTCCGGTTCATCACGATCCACGGTGGCAGGCACGTGGTGCGCGGTTGCCACAGGCTGTGGCCGAGTTGCCACGTCGAGCCAGTGCCCTCGGGGTGCGCCCGCGCCGGCGCTCGGGACTGCTCACGATCCCGTCGAGCGTCCTGCTCCTCGTGGGGTTGATCATCCCCACGCTGCGCGTGTGCAACGATCCGGTGGCACCGATCCAGTTCCCGATGGTGTGGTCACCTCATCTCGTCGCCGGGTTGGTGTTCGCGGCGACCTTGCTCCGGCCGTGGCAGTTGCGTCCGATCTCGATCGCGATCCGCTTCATCCTCGGCGCCACCGTCGTCCTGGTCGGGTGCGCGGCGCCGCCCGCGTTGCTCCTGATCGCGATCCCGCTCGGCATCGGCGCACGCTGGTCGGAGGTCACCATCGCGCGGTGTGGCGTGGTCGCCGGCATCGCGTCGAGCGTCTGGTTCGGCATGATCTCGGCGGATCACGACGCGTTGATCGGCGCCTACACGTCGTTCGCGGCATCGATCGGTCTCGTCATCGGATCCGCGTGGTGGTGGATCGAGGCGGCCGCGTGGCACACATCGCAGGTCTCGGGCCAGGTCTCGGGCCAGGTCTCGGGCCAGGTCTCGGGGGAGCTCCCCGTCGCGCGATCACGCGACGCTGCCGTGTCCCAGCGCTACCGCCAGCTCGGCGGCGACCGCGGCGTCGTGTAGCGCCAGCGCGCGGTTCGCGCGCACCGAGGCTCCGCCCGTGATCTCGGCGAGTCGCGCGAGCAAGAACGGCGTCACGGCCTTGCCGGTCACACCCTCGGCATTCGCGCGCTCGAGCGCCTGCTCGATCGCGCGATCGATCATCGCCGGATCCAGCGCGGCGTCCTCGGGGATCGGGTTCGCGACGAGGATGCCACCGCCACCGAGCCTCCAGTGGGCGCTCGCGATCGCGGCGAGGTCGGTGACGTCGTCGCTGCGGTGGGCCAGTCGTAGCCCCGAGGTGCGCGTGTAGAACGCCGGGAGCTCGTCGGTGCGATAGCCGATCACCAGCACACCGAGCGTCTCGAGCATCTCGAGCGTGCGCGGCAGATCGAGGATCGCCTTGGCGCCGGCCGACACCACGGCGATCGGCGTACGCGCGAGCGTGGCGAGGTCGTTGGACACGTCACCGGCGTCGCCGCGATGCACGCCGCCGATCCCTCCGGTCGCGAACACGCGGATCCCGGCGCGCGCGGCGATCGCACACGTCGAGCCCACGGTGGTCGCCGCACACGTCTTGCGTGCGACGTGCACGGCGTAGTCGATCGCGGTGGCCTTGGCGAACGTGGCCCCGTCGCGGGCTAGCCGCTCGAGCTCGTCGGCGGTCAGCCCGATCCGGATCTCGCCGTCGACCACGGCGATCGTGGCCGGCACCGCACCGCGCGTGGTCACCGTGGCCTCGAGTGCGCGCGCGATCTCGAGGTTGTCGGGCCACGGAAGTCCGTGCGCGACGATCGTCGACTCGAGGGCGACCAGGGCTTTACGAATCACAGGTCACAGGTCACAGGTCATAGATCGCGAGCGACTTGCCGCCCCGGTCCATGCTCGAGTTCTTCTTCAGCAGGTAGAAGCCCTTGCCGTCGGCGGTGGTCCCGAACCGATAGCGCGTGTCCTTCGAGAACACCCGCGCACGGCGCGTCGCCTTGGTGCCGGCGATCTGGAAGATATCGAGGTAGACCGGGTCGGCCTTCTTGCGGTTGACCGCATCGGGGTTGACCGGATCGACGGTGAGCGCGAACCACGCGCTGCCATCGTGCACCGCGCTCTGGAGCGACTTCGGATCGTAGGTCGATAGCTTCTGATCGACGTCGAGATCCTCCGGCGTTCCGCCGCGCCACAGCCGGAGCGTCTTGTTGTCCCAGGTGAAGCGGACGAAATCGAGCTTGCCGCCGGCATCGGCCAGCGTCTGGAACCGCTTCCGTTGCGCGAACAGGTCCGTGATCTTGTTTCGCTCGATCCACCGGCGCGTCGGCACGTCGTAGGTCGCCTCGGTGTCGGGGGAGCGCTGGTTCTCTTTGCGGTTCCACTCCCCGCCCTTGATGCCGTGCGCGCGGGTCCACCCGTCACTCCAGTGGTTGACCCGGAAGTCGAGCTTGGCGTCGCGGCCCTTGGCGTCGAGGACGAGCGTGCGGCGCGCACCGATCCGGCGACCGCGGGTGGTCGATAGCAGCTCGATCTCGTGACGGGTCGAATCGCCGGTGGCCGTGGTGCGGTGCACGGCGATCCCGCGCTTCCCGAGGTACGTGATGTGGGTGGCGGGCGCGATCTTGTAGATCACGGTGCCGGCCTTGACGCGGCCGCGATCGGCGAGCTCGACCATCCCACCGATCTGTCGATCGCCATCGGCGCCGATCACGAGCGCTCGCTTTCCGAGCACGTGGAGCTCGGTCGGGTGCAGGGTCAGCGAGGAGATGTCGATCGTCTGGTCGGCCTTGGTGGCGAACGTGTAGATGTGGATCTCCGACTTGGTCGAGGAGTCCGACACCGTGTAGATCGCGCGGTCGGGATCGACCTCGACGGCATCGTCGATGAATCCCGACGGCGCGGTGAGCACGACCTTCTCGGTCGCTCCCACCAGTGCGGCCGGCTTCGATCGTGGAGCCGCCTGCACGACGGCGACCGCGGACAGCAAACACAGCCCCGACAGACTACGAATCCAACCCATGTCGCCTCGATGCCACGGACCCATCCGGATCGCAAGCATCGGTGGGGTTGCGGTACAGTCTGGGGATATGGGTGCTCAGGGTTTCACCCGAAACTATCGTGATCACAGTAACGACACGGGGTTCCAGTTCGAGTTCCACTGCGACAAGTGTGGGAATGGCTATCGGTCGACGTTCCGGACCAACGCGCTGGGGGTCGGATCGAAGATCGCCAGAGGTCTCGGCAGCCTGTTCGGCGGGAGCCGGATGTACCAGGTCGGTAACGCGGCCGGTCACATGAAGGATGGCCTGCGTGGCAAGGCCTGGGACGAGGCGTTCTCCAAGGCAATCGAGGAGATCAAGCCGAAGTTCCACCAGTGCACCCGGTGCGGGAAGTGGGTGTGTCCGGACGTGTGCTGGAACGCCAAGAAGCAGCTGTGCGAGGGCTGCGCCCCGGACCTCGCGGAGGAAGCGGCGCACCACCAGGCGCAGATCGCGTCCCAGCAGATGGCCGAGAAGATCCGGCAGACCGACCTGGTCGGCAACATCGACGCGAGCGCCGAGATGCTCGCGCAGTGCCCGAGCTGCGGCTCGCGGCTACAGCCGGGCAAGAAGTTCTGCGCCGGGTGCGGCAAGCCGGTCGGGCAGGCGGCGCAGAAGTCGTTCTGCACCAGCTGTGGCGCCCAGCTCGACGCGGGCTCCAAGTTCTGCGGCGACTGCGGTCAGGCGCAATAGCGCTCTCGATCGACTCCGCTCAACCGAACCGGCGCGCGTTGCGGGCCTTGGCCTTGACAGCTTCCGCTTCGCGGTTCTTCTTCGGCGCCGAGGTCTCGAGCGAGAACACCAGTGCGCGCGTCGCCTTCGCGATGTCGGCGACCGCCTTGTCGAACACCTTCAGGTTGGCACCGGCCGGCTTGCGCGTGCCGCTGACCTTGCGGACGTACTGGAGTGCCGCGGCTTCGATCTCCTCGTCGGTCGCGGGCGGCTCGAAGTTGAACAGGGGGCGGATGTTCCGGCACATGCCCCGACTCTAGATCAGTCCGGTGGTTATGCTCTCCGTCATGGAGAAGGTCCTGGAGTTCTGGTTCGGTGAACCGGCAACCGACACCGCCACGCTCGGCGCCAAGGTCAAACGCTGGTACGACGGTGGGCCGGCGGTCGACGCCGAGATCCGCGACAACTTCACGCCGCTCGTCGAGCAGGCGCTCGCCGGCGAGCTCGATGCGTGGGCGGACACGCCGCGTGGTCGGCTCGCGCTGATCCTCGTCCTCGATCAGTTCCCGCGAGCGATCTTTCGCGACGACCCGCGCACGTATGCCGGTGATCCACGTGCGCAGCAGCTCGCGATCGAGGCCGCCGATCGCGGGCTGACCCAGAAGCTCGACCTCGAGCCCCGGCTGTTCTCGATCATGCCGTTCGTCCACGCCGAGGATCTCGCGCTTCAGGAGCGCGGCGTGGTCGAGATGACCGCGCTCTACGAGGCGAGTACGCCCTGGCAACAGGCCGTGGTCGAGCAGGGGCTGGAGCAGTCCAAGAAGTACCGCGACATCATCGCCCGGTTCGGGCGGTTCCCGCATCGCAACACGATCCTCGGCCGCACCAGCACCGACGAGGAGAAGGCGTTCCTCGTCGACTGGGAAGCGCGCCGTCGCCCCCAGGGCGCGCAGCGCTGATCACGCCTGGACGGCGAATCCGACCCGTGCCCCACCGCCGGGGCGCTCCGAGATCCACGCGCCACCGCCGTGGGCCACCGCGATCCGCGACACCAGCGCGAGTCCGAGCCCGAGCCCCGATCCTCCTCCCGACGTTCCCGACGACGGCCCGAACGCGCGAAACGCATCGGCGCGCCGCTCGGCCGAGACTCCCGGACCGGCGTCGTCGACCTCGATCGCGACCTGACCGGCGCGCCGCTCGATCCGCACCGCCACCACGCCCTTGCCGTGGACCCGCGCGTTGTCGAGCAGGTTCGCGACCGCGCGCCGGAGCAGCGTCGGATCGACGGCGGCGCGCACGTCGCCGATCGCCTCGATCGCATCCGGATCGACATCTGCCGCGGTCGCAGCATCGGTGACGAGCTCGCCGAGATCGATCGGCCGTCGCTCGAGGTTGCCGAACTCGAGCCGCGACGACGCCAGGAGCTTGCCGACCAGATCGTCGAGCACCAGGATCTCGCGCTCGATCTCGTCGAGCGCCTTGGTTTGCACGCCCGCCCCGGCGACCGGCTCCCCGCCCGACGGCGAACCGCGCGCGGTCTCGACCAGCACGCGCATGTGGCCGAGTGGAGTACGCAGCTCGTGCGACACCGCCGCGAGCAGCTGGCGCTGATCGGCGATCTGTTGCTCGATCTTCTCGGCCATATCGTTGATCGCGGTCGCGAGTACGCGGGTCTCGCCGCCGTGGCTGTCGACGTCGATCCGCGTGTCGAGCTTGCCGTCGCCGATGTCGCGCGCCGCCTTGATCGCGAGGATCAGCGGGCGGGTCAGCCGGAACGCGATCGCACCCGACATGATCGATAACACGACCAGTCCGATCACGATCCACCACCATCGCGGCGCTCCATCGAGCCGCAATCCGATCGCGATGCCGCCACCGAGCGCGATCGCCAGCCAGAAGAAGATCTTCCGGCGCATGCGTGCCATCACCCACCACGGTCGCCACGGCTCGCCGCGATCGCGGGTGCGCCGCCACAGCTCGCGTTCGGCGTGGAGCTCGCGCCAGCGCTGCCGACGACGCGCTGCGTGTCGTCGACGTCGTCGGGTGCGATTGCTGCACGACTCGTCGTCGACGTCGTCGTGATGCGGACCGTGATCGTGAAAGTGGTCGGCGACGAAGTGGCCGTGGCGGAGCTTGCGCTCCATGCGACGCCGGCGCGAGGCATCGCGGCGGGTCTCGCCCGGCCACAACCGGATCACCTCGAGGTTTCCGAACCGCACGCTGCCGACCAGCCGCAACACGACGGTGGTCTCGCCCGGAGCTTGTCCCTCCGACTCGGCCGACGCCGTCGCCGGCGCGCCCTGCTGCTCGATGCTCGCGGCGAACGACTCGACCTCGATCCGCACCTCGACGTGTGGCGGCACGATCAGCTCGACGTGGCCCATCGTCACCAGGACGTCGAACGTCGTCGTGCCGGGAGAGAACGTCGCCTCTCGGAGATCGAGCTCGACGTTGCCCCACCACGTGCGGAGCTCGACCTCGGGCGGAACCTGCCACGGGCCGGCGCGCTCGACCGAGCTCATCCGCGCGGCCAGCCGGAACGGCAATTCGCTCATGTCGAGAGCTCCGCGAGGCCGACCGCCGCCGACACCGCGATCGCGACGTACGCGGCCAGCGCGACTATCGCCACGCGCGCCTGCCTCACGCGTCCTCCGTCGCCGAGCGCGCGAGCACGTAGCCGACGCCGCGCACCGTGCGGATCCGCGTCGGCGGATCGTCGCCGAGCTTCTTGCGCAGCCGCGAGATGTGAACGTCGACAGCGCGCTCGTTGACCGTGACGTCGCCGCGACCCGCGAGCTCGAGCAGCGTCGCGCGCGGCACCACCCGGCCGGCGCGGCGCAACAGCGCGGTCAACAGATCGATCTCGAGGCCCGTCAGCTCCACCGGCTTGCCGTCGACCCAGCACTCGCGCGAACCGGTATCCACCGCGATCCCTGCCGACGTCAGGCGCTCGGCAACTGCATCGGGCTGTGCCCGACGCATCACCGCGCGCAGGCGCGCCAGCAGCTCGCGTGGCGAGAACGGCTTGGCGACATAGTCGTCGGCACCGAGCTCGAGTCCGACCACGCGATCCGCTTCGTCGCCGCGCGCGGTCAGCATCAGCACCGGGATCCGGTGACCGGCGTCGCGTAGGGTGCGCAGCACGGTGAGGCCGTCCATGCCCGGCATCATCACGTCGAGTAGCACCGCATCGAAGCCGCCGGTCGCGAGTGCGGCGAGACCGGCCTGACCGCCACCGGCGTGCGCGAGCGACACGCCTTGCGGCGTGAGGTAACCCTCGAGCAGCTCGGCGAGCCGGGCGTCGTCGTCGATCAGGAGCACTCGCATGGCGGACGACCGATTGTCTCAGCGGTAGGGACCGTGGCGCCACCAACCAGCGCCGCCGCTGCGATCCAGCATGTCGGCGACCTGCGCACGCTGCCTGTCGTCGAGCACGCCGTGGATCGCGCGCAACGCATCGAGTGCCGCGGCGCGGGTCTCCGCGGTCGTGGCGTCGACCCGACCGAGCACCGCACCGAGCGCCGCGTCGTCGAGCTGAGGTCCGCGCAGTGCGGCCGCGAGGTCTCCGCGGACGTCGAATAGACCCTCGCGCGCGTTCCCCATGCGATCGCGTAGCTTGTCGATCTCGGTGACGATGAACCGCTCCTGCGCCGGCGTCGCATCGATTCGCGCGAGCGCCGCGTGCATCATCCAACGGCCCCGCCGGTGGCGGTGATGGTGCCGGGGATAGCCGGGGCCGTCCCACGGACCGTGCCAGCCGTAGCCGCATCCGTAGCCGCATCCGTGGTGATGGCAACGACGCGCACGGCGAAATGCGATCGCACCGAGAACTCCGAGACCGATGGCGAGACAGATCATGGTGGTTTCCTTTCACTCACCAGCCTGTGGTCCCCCTGTTTCACGACTCGACGACTCAACGTGAAGAAACATTGCAGCGTGCCCGCGCCGCTGATCTGCAGTCATCTACCCCACCTACCGGTCTCGCGCCCGCGGATCGGAGTACGATGTCGACCGTGTCGGACGGCGACCCGCCACCCAAACAGTCATCACAGGGAACGATCCTCGGGTTCCCGCAGACCGGTCAGGAGCCGGCGAAGCCCGGAGCCCCCGCGGAGCCTCGGTCCCCCGCAGCGCCTCCGGAGCCGTCGCCCCTCACGCCACAGTCCCCGTCGGGCCGGCCGCTGCCGCCACCCCGCCGCAGTAGTCTGTCGCGGCCACCGCCGATCTCGATCGCACCGCGTGCCGCGCCGCCATCCGCGCGCCCGCCCCGCGCGCCATCACAACCTCCACCGCACGCGGGCGCGCCGGCACATCCGACATCCGCCTCGCCCTCGGGTGCCGTGCCGGCCGCGCCGTCCGGTGCCGTGCCGGCCGCGCCGTCCGGTGCCGTTCCGTCCGTGCCGGCCGCGCCGTCCGGTGCGGTTCCGTCCGCGCCGGCCGCGCCGTCCGGTGCCGTCCCGGCCTCGCCGTCCAGTGCCGTCCCGGCCTCGCCATCCGGTGCCGTCCCGGCCGCGCCGTCGGGTGCCGTCCCGGCCGCGCCGTCGGGTGCCGTCCCCCGCCCGCCGCCAGCATCTCCCGTCAGCCCGTCGGGACCCGTCGCCACGCAACCTCCACCGTCGGTCGGGACACCGCTCGCTCCCGGATCGTCCGCACCGTCGCAGCCGTTCTCCGCGCCCGCGTCCGCGCCGGTGCCCGCACCGGCACCGCCACAACCGGTCGCGAGCGCCCCCTCCCAACCGAACCCGCTCGCGCCGACATCCGCGGCGTTCGCCGCGCCGGCATCCGCGCCGATCGCCGCGCCGATCGCCGCGATCGACAAGACCGCGCCCGGATACGGCGGTGCCGACGAGTCGTCGTTCCTCTCGCACGTCATCGAGAACCCGGGATCGAAGTTCGTCAACTTCCTCAAGATCTCCGCCAAGCGTGCCTTCCGTCTCCGCATCGAGCCCACCGAGGTCCTCGACTCGGAGCGCGAGGAGCTCGAGCGAGCGGTCCCTCCGATCGTCGATTCGAACCTGCAGGCGTTTCTCGCGTGGCGACGATCGGTGCTGTTCCTCGTCGCCTGCGCGCTCGTCCCGCTGTTCGTGATCGGCTTCTTCGATGCCTTGCTCGTCGGGCAGGCGACGCCGATCCGTGTCGTCAAGATGGCGCCGGTGCTCGCCGAGGGTGTGTTCCTCGGGATCTGCTGGCTCGGGCTTCGGCGTTGGGCCTACTGGCGCAAGCAGCGTCGCTGGCTCTTGCTCGGCTGGCTGTTGTTCATGGCGACGCCATTCGTCGTCTTCATCTATCCGCTGCGCACCGTGTTCGAGGGCTCGTTCAGCATGTCCGACGTGCGGGCGATGAACCTCGACGCGATCAAGCGCGAGATGTACCCGTTCACGATCACGATGATCGCGATGCTGCAGCTCGCGCCCAAGGCGATCTCGCTGATGCCCGGACTGATCCGCGCATCGCTCGTGATCAAGCTGCTGTTCCCCGGCTCGCCGGCACCCGGTTGGCTGATCGTCGTCGCCGCACCGATCTACGCGTTGCTCGCGTACGTCATCCTGATCGTGCCGTACCAGTTCACCGGTAGCGGGTGGTTCGTCGGTGGCGTGATCGGCGTCATCGCCGCGCAGGCCTTGCTCGCGCGTTCCGGGTTCACGCTCGCCCAGCCGCTCACCGAGGACGAGGCCCTCGAACGGATCCGTGGCGTACGCAAGATCTACATCTGGATCATGGTCGCGTCCGCCGTGCTGATCGTGATCGCGCTCGGCCACCTGGTCGTGCAGCTGCGTCTCCACGCGGTCGACGTCATCCAGGCGGTGCTCAAGTTCGAGACCAACGTCCTCATCCTGACGTTGATCGGTGCCGACCTCGTGATCACGAACCTCGACGCCGCGCGCGCCAAATCGGCCGGGCGAGATCACGTCGAGGAGCAGGCCGAGGCCAAGATCGCCGCGTTCGTGAGCCTCGACGCACCCCACGTTCCGCCGCCGCCCGGTCCGGCCCCGCTGGACTGACGCTCCGGGTCTCGACCACCACGGGCCAAATCTTTGCGCCGGACACGGCCGAAGGCGACGCTTTCGGGATGGACAAGGCCGACCTGGTCGCGCAACTGGTTCGCGAGCTCTCGACCTCCGCTCGCGCCGCGCTGTCGTCGCGGGATGCCGCCGCAGCCGAGGCGCGCGATGGCGCCACCCCCGACGAGAAGCGCGAGGATGCCCGCGCCGCGCACCAGCTCCAGAGCCTCGGACGCGCGCAGCAACGCCGCGCCCGGCAGGCGCTCGCCGATGCCGACGCGCTCCACGCGTTCAAGCCGAGCCCACTGCCGGCCTCGGCACGGATCGCCGTCGGGGCGATCGTCGAGATCGAGGATGCCGAGTCCGGCGAGGGACGCACGTTCTTCCTCGCGCCCGTCGGTGCCGGGGTCACGCTCACCGGCCCCGGCGGTGATGGACATCTCTCGGTGGTGACACCGGCCTCGCCGATCGGGCGCGCGGTGCTCGGTCGCACGACCGGCGATGTCGTCGACGTGACCGTCGAGGGCAACCTTCGCGAGTGGGAGATCACCTACGTCGGTTGACTCTCGGCGTCCTTCCACCGCTGCACCGACGTTGCCCCGCGAGGTCCCTGCAGCACCGGTGGGGGGACCCGGAGTCGTTATAACGTTTGTGATAGCGGATTCGTCATAACGCTTGTTGTAACGAGTCCCGATAGGGGACGTGTCTTCTAGGGATCGCCCGACGATGCGGAGCGCGAGGAAGGCAAGTCGTTGGAGGAGATCTGACGCGACAACACGAGATCTCGTCGGACCCTGCGATGTCGTTGTCCGTGTCCGGCCAATAACCGGACGCGTTGTCCAGCCGGCGGACGCTACGCGCCGCAACCGCGCGGGATCCGGTTGTCGAGTCGCTGGCCCGAGACCTGCTGTGTCTTCGCGTCGTGGTCGCTCATGTCAAATCGTTCACCCTCGACGGCATCGAGGCGGTGTTGCTCGACATCGAGTGCGAGGTCACCAAGGGGTTGCCGTTCTACAACGTCGTCGGGTTGGCGGCACCGTCGGTCAAGGAAGGTGCGGTCCGGATCAAGAGCGCGCTCAACTCCGTCGGTCACGACGTTCCGCACAAGCGCGTGACGGTGAACCTCGCACCGGCGAACCTGCGCAAACCGGGGTGCGCGCTCGATCTCCCGATCGCGATCGGCGTGCTGATCGCCGACGGCCACTACGACGATGCGGTGCTGTCCGACGTGCTGGTGCTCGGCGAGCTCGGTCTCGACGGGACGGTGCGGCGCGTGCCGGGTGTGCTGGCGGCGGCGCTGCTCGCGCGGGAACGCGGCATGCGCGGTGTGCTGGTGCCCGAGGCGTGTCTCGACGAGGCCAGCGTGGTCGAAGACATCGAGGTCTACGGCGTGCGCGACCTGTCCACCGTGATCGCGGCGTTGTCCGGAGAGCGTGCGCTCGAGGGATCTACCCGCGAACGGCGAGGGCACAGCACGCAGCGCTTCGCCCTCGACATGGCGGAGGTGCGCGGCCAGCACGAGGCGCGACTCGCGATCGAGATCGCGGTGGCGGGCGGGCACAACCTGCTGTTGTCGGGACCACCCGGCGCCGGCAAGACGATGCTCGCTCGGCGGATTCCCACGGTGTTGCCGGTGATGACGCGCGAGGAGGCGCTCGAGACCACCAAGATCTACTCGGCGGTCGGGCAGGCGTCCGGCCTGATCGTCGACCGTCCGTTTCGCTCGCCGCATCACACGATCTCGACGGCCGCGTTGCTCGGCGGCGGGAGCATTCCGCGGCCGGGAGAGATCTCTCTCGCGCACAACGGCGTGCTGTTTCTCGACGAGCTCCCCGAGTTCGCGAGGGGTGCGATCGAGGGGCTGCGCGAGCCGCTGGAGGAACGCCACGTGACGATCGCGCGCGTGCACGGCAACCTGTGCTTGCCGGCGTCGTTCCTGATGGTGGCGGCGTCCAACCCGTGCCCGTGTGGCTGGTTCGACACGGCGATCCGCGAGTGCATCTGTTCGCGGGGGGCGATCGATCGCTATCGCGCTCGCCTGTCCGGGCCGTTGCTCGATCGCATCGATCTGCAGATCGCCGTGCCACCGGTGCCGCTCGACGAGCTGCGCGATCACGCGCCGGGCGAATCATCGGCGTCGGTGCGCGAGCGCGTGTCCGCGGCGCGCGCTCGCCAGCAGGAGCGGCTCGCCCCGTTCGGGTTGACGTGCAACGCGCAGATGTCCGGGGCGATCCTGCGCGCGGTCTGCCGGATCGATGATGTTTGTGAGAGCGCGCTCGCGACGATCGTCGAGCGCCGGCGGTCGTTCACCGCACGCAGTGTCGACCGGCTCATCAAGGTAGCCCGCACGATCGCGGACCTGGCCGGGCAGGACGACATCGATCCGGGTTGTCTCGTCGAGGCCGCGCACTTCCGCGATCCGGATCCAGCGGCCGATCACGTGGTCCACGCCGCTGCCCTCAACCACGAGGCCCACGTCGCATGACCGGAGACATCCCATGACGAAACGCATCCAGGCCGAACCCGAGCTGACGCCGATCGCTCGCGACATCTACCGCCATCTCGTTCGCGTGCTCCGCCGCGGTGGTGCCTCGATCACGTACGGGGATCTGGCGGACGCGATCAGCGGCAAGCTCCGCGTTCATCGGCGTAGCCCACGGCTCTACGACGCGCTCACCCGCGTCACCCTCGCGTGCCGCGCACGCGAGTTGCCCGCGGTCACGGCGATCGTGTGGAAGGCCGGCGCGCGACGTCCCAGCGACGGCTACTACCCGATCGCGCATCCACGCGCTCGGAGCTGGAACGGGCAACTCGCGGCGTGGAGGCTCGAGCACGCGCGCGTGCTGCGCGAGCTCGATCGCCTGCCGGGGGCGCTATGAGCTCGCGTGCGCTGTCCGCGGCCCGGACCGTCGTTCGATCGGTGGTCGGTGCGCGTGAGATCGTGAACGAGTCGACGACGCGCGCGCGGACAGTCGGCGGGCGTCGGGTGGCGAACGAGTCGGCGATGCGCACCCGGGTCGTCGCTGCGAGGGGCAGGGGGACGTGGGCGCTTCCGCGATCGGCGGCGATGCCGCCCATCCCGCCGGTACCGCCGGTACCGCCGGTGCCGCCGGTGCCACCTGTACCGCCCATGCCCCCTTTGCCGCCGCCGCCGGTCCCGCCGGTACCGCCGGTCTGGCAGGTGCCGGTGCCCCCGGCTCGACCGAGCCCACGTCTGACGACGCAACCGAAACGCCCGACGATCGATCGGTTCTGGGGCGCGAGCATCCGTCTGTTTCACGTCGACGTGCTGGTCGTGTTCGTCTCCCCCTCGACGATCTCGGACTGGCTCGAGGCGCCGCTGATCGTGTCGGCGTTTCACGCACGGTTCAGACGGACGATCGCGCTGGCGGCGCGCGATCGGGATGGCGTCCCGACGTACTTCGCGCCCGGGCCGATCGCGCGCGTGCTGGGGTGCATTCCGTTCGTCGCACTGAGCTGGAAGCGATATCGCTACCGACTGCCCGAGCCGATGATGTTGCCGACCACCGATCCGTGGTCCGACGCGGAGAGCTTGTCGCGCCGGAGCAAACACGATCCCGATGACGTCACGACCCGGCGGTAGTCGCGACGCGGGCTCGTTCGGTCGGATGTCGGCCGGATCCGCGCCGAATGCTGATCAAGCGATCAGCTCCCACCCGCAGCTACGGCGTACGCGCCGTTCCTCCACTGGCATCTGCAGCAGGGCAGCACGATTTCTGTCAGCCGCTTCGCGGGGTCGTGGATCTACCGGTCATGAAGCGCGCCACTGCGCTCGTCGCGACCCTCGGCGTGATCGTCGTTCTCGATTACGGGTTCGGCTTCGTCAGCCGTTCGGGGCTCGCTGCGGGGTCGAATCCCACCACGCTCGCGGAGCGTCCCGCCGACGCCGACGCACGGTCGTTCGCGCTTCGCGCGATTGATGCGCTCCAGCGCGAGGACTTCGCGGCCTGGCACGACCTGCTCTCCACGCCACTGTTGATGCGCACCGACGAGGCCTCGCTCCGGCGCACGTTCGACCGGCTACGTCGGTTCGCGGTCGCCCACACCGACACGCTGCGCCGAGCGGACTGGACCCTCGGCCACGACGATGTCGTGCGGTACCGCGCGGCCGGTACGGCGCCGGCGCCACTCGCCCACGTCGTCGTCGAGGACGGCGAGCTCAAGGTCGACGGCGTCTAGTCAGCCGACGCCGAGCCGGGTGCGGACCCGGCCGGCCGGACCGGCATCGACCTCGACCACGTCACCGGGCCGGAGGAGCCGGTCGGATGTCGCGTACATCGAGATCAGGAGCTCGACCTTGCGGAACCGGCTCTTGACCAGTGCGGCGACCCGCCGCTTGAGCGGCGACATCCGGAGCCCGACGCCCGCCGGTGTTCCCGTCAGGATCAGGTCGCCGCGCGCGAGCGGTCGACCGAGGTGGGCGCGCGCGGCGCGCACGATGGCGGGCAGGTCGTAGATCAGGAGCTTGGTCGAGGCGCGCTGGCGAACGGTGCCGTTGACGCGGGTCTCGAGGGTGAGCTCCGGCATGCGCACGAGACCGTTGGCGGGCGCCCAGACCTGCGGGGAGACGGGCAAGAAGTCGGGAAACGACTTCGCGCATGCCCAGTAGTCGAGGGAGCGGTCCATGGTCTCGCCGAGCACCTGACACAGCCGCGCGGTGAGGTCGTTGGCGGCGGCGACGCCGAACGGTTGGGGCTCGCCGGCCGCGAGGCCCTCGTCGTCGATCGGGCCGAGTGCGACGAGCGCGAGCTCGCCCTCGTAGTCCATCACCGCGGGGAGGGCAGGGAAGCGTTCGTGGAGTGTCGTTTCGAGGCCGGGCTCGAGCGTTTCGAGGGCGGCGAGGAGCTCGCGCGCGGCGGGGATGGCGACGCTGCCGTCGCCGGGACGCCACGCGCGAACATCCTTGGTGAACGACGTGGGCGGGGCGGAGGAGTCGAGCTTCTGGCCGGTCTCGCGGACGTGATCGCCGTAGGTGAGACCGAGCGCGACGATCGCGGTGACGTCGGGCCACGCGACGTCCTCGCCGGGAGAGGTCGCGGCAGAGGCGGGGGCATCGAACGCGGGCCGCGCGGTGTCGTCCCAGCCGATGTAGTCGACGTCGGGCAACGCCGCGCGCTGGTGGATCTCGACGGCGACCCCGCCGGCGACACGACGCTCCTCGACGAGCTTCCACGGCACGCCGGGGGCCGGCCGCGAGAACATCTCGAGGTGGGCGGCGCCGATGTCGCTCTGCGCGACCTTGAGATCGCGACCGTCGGTGTTGCGGTAGGCGTAGCCGACCATCTGCGACGGCTCGGCCCACGCGCGCGCGTGGACGAGCGTGCGCGGACCGGCGGCGATCGCGGTGACGAGACCGGAGGCGTGCGCGGCGGTGATCGGCCGGCCGGCGAGCACGGTCTCTCCGCCGGTCATGCGCAGCGTCGAGAGACCGATCGACATGCTCTCGCGGCCGAAGATCGAGGCCGCCTGGATCTCGAGCGAAGCGTCGCCGAGCCACGGTGCCCAGATCCACTGCAGCGTGGGCACCCGCTTCTTGCCCCACAGGTGCATCGCCTTGGCGCGTCCCGAGATCTCGATCTCGGTCGAACCGATGGTGATGCGCCCGGTGGCCTCGGCATCGTGCGCGATCGGCTGCGCGTGGGTCGGTGCCGGAACCCACGCGGGGAGCTCGGCGCGGATCTCGGCACCACCGCCCCAGGTGACATCCCACGCCAGCCCATCGACCGAACCGCGCGCGAAGGTGCGGGCGAGCGAGCTATCGGCGATCGCGATCAGGACGTCGTCGCGCTCGAGCTCGGCCGCGGCGAGCGGGTGGATCCGCTTGGCGGCCACCGGCGAGCCGGCGTCGGCGTCGAACCACGCTCCCCAGATCACCGAGCGGCCGTCGCCTTCGCGCGGGACGAACAGGGTCTCGCGGATCCACAGCGCGCGCCGGCGGTCGCGGTCGACCACCACCGCGAACCAGATCTCGAACCAGGGTCGCTGGTTCTTGTAGACGGCTTTTTCGAGGTGTTGGGGCATCGGCGTACGGGGCGCGAGCTCCACGATACCATTGGAATTGCCATCACTTCGCGAACCGGTGGTCCCACATGTCCACCACCGTGGTACGTCGAGGCTCCTAGTTCGCAGGGTGCAGGTACAAGGCTCTCTCCGAAACATGACGATCACGACCGGTACCACCGGAGCCAGGTCCAGCGTTCGCGCCGACGCGCGCTCCCGTCTGCTGGCCGAGCTGGCGGCCGCACCGGCCCGTAAGGGCTACGGGATCGCCTACGACTTGCTCGGCAACCGCGCGGAAGCCGAGGAAGCGGTGCAGGACGCACTCGCCCGGGCGTGCGAATCGATCGGCGATCTCCGGGATCCGGCCGCCGCGCCGGCGTGGTTCCTCCGCATCGTGACGACGCAATGCCTCCGCACGTTGCGCCGCCGTCGCTTGCGCCGTCGGCTGTTCGGCTGGATGGCCCGCAAGGACGCCGAGGGGGTGGACGCCGCTCCGGTGATCGACGAGGGCGCTGGCGACGACATCGCCGAACGCATGCACTCGGTCAACGGACCGGCCCCGCGCGAGGCGCTGGTCGATCGCCAGGAGCTCGGCGCTCTGTTCGACCGGCTGTCCGCTCTTTCCCCGCAACAGCGCACCGCGCTGGTCCTGCGCTACGGCCACGACCTGCCGGTCGCCCAGGTGGCAGAGCTCCTCGGCGTCGAGCTCGCCACCGCCAAGACGCATCTCGTGCGCGGCCTCGCCCGCCTGCGCGATCTGATGGAGGAACACCGATGAAGGAAGTCCTACCCTGCGAACGGGTCACCGAGCGGATCGCGCTCGGCGAACCGCTCGGCGAGCTCTCCGAACACGTCGCGTCGTGCGCGTCGTGCCGGCAGCTGGTCGAGATGCCCGGCCGGATCGCCGCGGGCATGGCAACAGCCGGCGACGATCCCGCGTCGGATCCCGGACTCGGGTTCTCGGCTCGGATGACGGTCGGCGCGCAGCACCGGATCGCGGTGCGCCGTCGCCGTCGGATCGCCGGGACCGCCGCGGCTGCGGTCGCCGCGTGCGCGGTCGGGGTGTTCGCTCTGACCCGTAGCTCGGGGTCGCACGACGACGCCGACCACACCGCCGCGGTCGCGAATCCGTCGAATCCGGCGGCCGACGATCGCAAGCCGATCGTGATCCCCGACGACGAGCTCGCCGGGCTCGTTCGCCTCGCCGATACCGACCGCGCGATGCACTACCACGCACCGTGGAGCCGCATCGAGCGCCCGCTCCGTCCGTACATCCAGCTCGTCAACTCCAAGGGAGTCGCACCATGAACCGGATCCGCATCATGTTTGTCGTCGTCGTGTCGCTGTTCATCGGCGGCATGATCATGGAGTCGGGTTCCGGTCAGGCCGCACCCGGCGACGGGCGCGACAGCTGGGGCCCGACGGCACCGGTGCCGCCGGCACCGCCGGCACCGCCGGCACCGCCGGTGATCCATCGCGGCCATCCCGGGATCTCGATCTCGGTGCGCAACGGCAAGGTCCACATCAACGGGATCCAGCAGCTCGTCACGACGCGCCTCCAGATGGTGCGCCAGATGCTGCAGTCCAACCCCAATATCCCCAGCGCCGTGCGCGACAAGATCCTGCGCCGGCTCGACCGCGTGCAGCGGATCCTCGATCGCCACATGCGGAACCTGTCGTCGACCAACATCGACAAGCTCGAGTCCGAGCTCGAGAGCATGGGCGACGAGCTCGAGAAGGCGATGGAGGGGCTCGATGGCGATCTCGACAAGCTCGGCGACAAGATGGCGAAGGGCATCACCAAGAACCTCGCCAAGCAGCTGGGCAAGAACCTGGTGAAGGGGTTGGTCGCGAAGAACGGCCAGGTGTTCAGCGGCGACGACTTCGACTTCGACTTCGACTTCGACGGTGACAACGACAACGACAACGACAACGACAATGACAACGCCAACGGCAATGTCGACGTCGATAGCGATGCCGACTCCGACGACGATCGCGATGACGATGTCGACGTCCAGATCGACGACCTCTCGAACTTCACCCTCAAGCAGTCGCAGCGCGACGCGATCGCCCGCCTGCAGGCCCAGGCGACCGCGCAGGAGCGCGTCGCCCGCCAGCAGCTCGAGATGGTGTCGAAGCAGCTCGAGCAGGCGCTCCAGGACGTTCACGTGCGAGACCAGGAGGTGTCGCGCATGGTCGACCAGATCACCGCGCTCGAGGGTGGGATCCGCAAGACCCGCCTGATGACCTGGATCCAGGTGCGCCGGATGCTCGAGGCCGATCAGGTCCGACAGCTCGAGTCGGCGGTGCGCCACTCGCACTCGCGCTAGGCGCGCCGTTCGTCGCCGTCGGATCGATGGTATATCGATGGCGATGCGCCGCTGGTCGTGCCTGGTCGTGCTCGTCGCGTGTGGCGGCGGCGAGAAAGCGCCCCCACCGGCGCCGGCGCCCGCACCGGAGCCGGCTCCTGTCACGGTCGATGCCGGCATCACCGCGATCGGCACCAACGATCCCGATCGCTTCACCGATCCGGATCCGGATCGCGTCGTCGGCCAGCCCGTGCGGACGACTCGCAAGATCCCGCGGCGGCCGATCGACGTCATGCTCAAGTCGACGCCGAGCGGCGCGATGGCCGCGGTCGACGGCGTGCAGATCGGCCACACGCCGGCGTACTGGTACGGCGAGGCGGATGGCCACGACCACGAGTTCACGTTCGTGCTCGCGGGTCACGCGGTCGGGCGCTACCGGTTCGTACCGATCCAGAGCGGCACCGTGCACGCGCGCCTCGAGCCGGTGTCCGAGGAATCTCCGCACGATGCCGGCGTCGATCCGGTGACCCAACCGGTCACGCCGCAGCCGTTCACGCCCGCGAACCCCGAGCCGCCCGGTCCGATCGAGGTGCCCGAGCCGCCCGCCACGGTGACGGCGCCCGTCGACGCGGCCTCCGCGGAGCCTGTCTCGCCCGACGCCCCGGCAGCGCCCCCCACGTCGCCGATCGGCCCGGTACCGTGACCTGGACGGTCTGTCGTACAATCATCTGAGTGAAGTCTCCCGCGACGCGACCTCGAACCGGGATCGTGCTCTCCGGCGGAGGCTCCCGCGGTGCCTACGAGGCCGGGATCATCCACTACATCCGGACCGATCTCGCGCGCCGGCTCGGCCGCCAGGTACCGATCGACATCATCAGCGGGACCTCGGTCGGTGCGATCAACGCGGCGTTCATGGCGGCGACGCAGGAGAATCCGCGGCGCCAGGCCGAGCAGATGGTGACCGCGTGGCGCGCGTTGCGGTTCGAGGAGCTGATCTCGATCCACCTGCGCGATATCTACCGCGCGATCCGCATGACGTTCGGCGGCGAGCCGCCATCCCCCAAGCCCGGAAGCTTTCGTTACGGCGGCCTGCTCGACACCAGTGGCCTCGAACGCTTCGTGGTCCGGATCATTCCGTGGCGAGGCATCGACCGCAACCTTCGCGATCGCAAGGTCCAGGCGATCACGGTGTCGGCGACCCACGTCGGTACCGGCCACACCGTGGTGTTCCTGTCGTCCGCCGATCCGGTGCCGCGCGAGTGGAGCCGCGATCCGTTCGTACGCCATCGCGCCGCCAAGATCGGCCCGCGCCACGTGCTCGCGTCGGCCGCGATCCCGATGCTGTTTCCCGCGGTCAAGATCGGTAACGAGTTCTTCACCGACGGTGGCCTGCGCCAGAACACGCCGATGTCGCCGGCGATCCGGCTCGGAGCAGATCGCCTGCTGCTGGTCTCGCTGCGCCACGTTCGACCGACCCCGAAGTTCATCGAGCAGGAACGCACGGTCGCGTACCCCAAGCCGCTGTTCCTCGCCGGCAAGGCGCTCAATGCGCTGATGCTCGATCACACCGAGTACGACCTCCAGCGCATGGAACGGATCAACCTGATCCTCGACGCCGGACACTCGTCGTTCGGCGATGCGTTCGGCGAGGTGATGAATCGCGCCCTCGTGAACCGTCGCGGGGCTCCACTGCGCCGGATCAAGGCGGTGCACGTTCGCCCGTCGGAGGACATCGGTGCACTCGCCGCCGACTTCGTGCGAAGCGGACGCATGCGCGTCCACAGCCTGGTGGCTGCCCGGCTGATCAACCGGCTCGCGGGTGGAGAGGCGCGTCACGAGAGTGACCTGTTGTCGTATCTGCTGTTCGACGGCGACTTCGCCAACGATCTGATCGAGCTCGGCCGGCGCGACGCGGCCGCGCAGGAGGACCAGCTCGCCGAGTTGTTCGATCTGCCCGAAGGCAGTGCCGACGAAGCCGCACCGTCGGAGTCTGCGGAAGCCGAGTAGGAGCGCCCCGAGCCGGCCTCGCGCAGGAAATCGTGTCAATGTCGCGGCATGACCCGCGTACGTGATGGGCGCATCGGGCTTTCGACCCGCGCGCGAGCTCTGCTGGTATCCGTCGTCGCCGGGCTGGTCGCGTGTGGTCCGGCGCCCGCTCCGCAGCCGCCGCAACCGCCACCGCATCGAGCACCCGTCGAGGCCGCGAAACCGCCGCCGCCTCCCGCGCCGGTCGCCGACCCTCCGTTCGCGCTGTGGTCCAAGGTCCGGCACGGCAAGCTGGCGAACGGCCTCACCTACTACGTGCTCCCGAATCCCAAGCCGGAGAAGCGCGCGTACATGTGGCTCGCGGTCAATGCCGGATCGGTGCAGGAGGATGACGACCAGCGCGGGCTCGCGCACTTCTGCGAGCACATGGAGTTCAACGGGACGGAGCACTTCCCGAAGCAGGACATCGTCAACCTGATCGAGAAGATGGGGATGCGGTTCGGCGCCGACCTCAACGCGTACACCAGCTGGGACGAGACCGTGTACCAGCTCGAGGTGCCGACCGATAAGCCCGAGTTCATGCAGCAGGGCTTCGACATCCTGCACGACTGGGCGGGTCACGCGACGTTCGATCCCGCCGAGGTCGACAAGGAGCGCGGCGTGGTGCTCGAGGAGTGGCGCCTCGGGCTCGGCGCTGGGCGCCGCCTGTTCGACAAGCACGTCAAGGTGCTGTTCGACGGCTCGCGCTACGCGGACCGCGTGGTGATCGGGCTTGCCGATACGCTGCGCAAGGCGCCGCGCGACACGCTGTATCGCTACTACAAGGACTGGTACCGCCCCGACCTGATGGCGGTGCTGGTGGTCGGCGACATCGCCGATCCCGCGGCGATCGAGACACAGATCAAGGCGAAGTTCGGCGACCTGGTCAATCCGGCACACGAGCGTCCGCGCCCGCACGGCATCGTGCCGCCGGCGCGCGGTACCCGGATCTCGATCGAGACCGACCGCGAGCAGACCACGCAGGTGATCAGCGTGCTCAACCAGCTGCCGCATCGCTCCGAGGCCAACCACGCCGACTTCCGGCGCATCCTCATGGAGGGGCTGTACGGCCAGATCTTCAACGAGCGCATGCGCACGCTCGCGCGCGACAAGGACGCCGCGTTCATGGGCGCCGGCGCCGGGTTCCGAGGAGAGACCCGCGAGATCGACGTGTTCTCGCGCAGCGCCACCGTCAAGAGCGGTCGCGTCGACGACGCGTTCCGCGCGCTGTTCACCGAGGCGCTGCGGATCGAGCAGCACGGATTCACCCAGGGCGAGCTCGATCGCGCACGCACGATCGTCACGCGCAACTACCAGCAGTATCTGGCCGACGCTCCGACCGCGCCGTCGCGCCCTCGGATCCAGGAGTTGCTGCGCAACTTCTTCGAGCACGAGTTCGTGATCGGGCCCAAGGCCGAGCACGATCTCGCGATCCAGATGCTGCCGGGCATCACGCTCGCCGATCTGAACCAGCTCGCGAAGGATTGGGCCGGGGGGCCGGGCTCGACGACGGGCGGTGCGGAGAATCGCGTGATCCTGTACTCGGGGCCGATCGACAAGCCGGCGCCGACCAAGGCCCGGCTCCAGGCGATCATCGACGAGGTCGCGAAGCAGCAGCTCGAGCCGTGGGTCGACAAGCCGCCGCCGACCAAGCTGATGACGAAGCTACCCGAGCCGGGGACGATCGTCGCCGAGACCCACGACGCCAAGATCGGCACCACCGAGTGGAAGCTGTCGAACGGCGCGCGCGTGATCGTCAAGCCGACCGACTTCGCCGCCGACAGCGTGCTGCTCGCGGGGAGCTCGCCGGGCGGCACCGCGATGGCGAGCAACGCGGGCTACAACGACGCGCGATTCGCCGACAACATCGCGGCGATCGGCGGCGTCGGCGAGCTCGACGGCGACGACCTCGGCAAGGTGCTGGCCGGTAAGGAGCTGCGCGTGTCGACGTCGATCAACTCGACCACCGACTCCGTGCGAGCGAGTGCCTCGGTGCGCGATCTCGAGACCATGTTCCAGCTCCTGTACATGAAGATCTCGAAGCCCCGAAAGGACGACAACGCGATCGGGGTGTGGAAGGCGAACTACGCCGAGCGACTCACCAATCGTAAGAAGAGCCCGGGATATCAGTTCTCCGTCGAGTCCGGAAAGGTGTTGTGGAGGAACCACCTGCGGTCGCGTCCGCCGACGCCGGCCGACATCGAGAAGGTCGATCCCGACAAGGCGCTCGCGTTCTACCGCCAGCGGTTCGGCAACCTCGGCGACTTCACGTTCACGATCGTCGGCACCGTCGATCTGGCGAAGCTGAAGCCGCTGGTCGAGCGCTATCTCGCGAGCTTGCCCGGTAAGGCGAAGTGGCGTGGCGAACGGGAGCGCGACGTCGGGATGCGGCGGATCGGTGGCGTGGTCAAGCGCAGCTGGCGGTTCGGTCAGGAGCCCAAGGCCTCGGTGTCGATCCAGTTCCACGGTCCCAAGCGGTGGACGCGAAACGACGATCGCGACATCTACATCCTCGGCCGCGCGCTCGGCATCCGGCTGCGCGAGGTGATGCGCGAGGACATGGGCGGCGTGTACGGCGTCGGCGTCGGTGGGGATATCGTGCGGCGCCCGCGGCAGGAGCGCGTGTTCTCGATCCGGTTCGGTGCCGATCCGGGTCGCGTCGACGAGTTGATCGAGGCTGCCTACGCCGAGATCGCGAAGGTCAAGAAGCACGGGATCCCCGAGGACATCCTCGAGAAGCTCCGCAAGGGGTTTCGCCGCACCCGCGAGCAGCAGCTCCAGAGCAACGGGTTCTGGCTCGGCTGGCTGAGCGCGTCGGCGCGGTTCGGCGACGATCCCGATATCGTCCTCGACCCCGAGCCGATGATCGCGCGGATGACGAACGCCAACACCAGGTCCGCGGCCCGCCGATTCCTGGCGCCGCGCAGCGTGTACACGGCGATCATGCTCCCGGCGACCGAGGATGCCGGCGCGAAGCCCGCGAAGCCCGCCAAGCCGGGCAAGGCGCGCAAGCCGCGCAAGCCGCACCCGCGCACGCGAAGCCGGACCCGACCAAGGTCGTGCCCGGCGCCGAGAAGCCGTAGCTGCCGCCGACGCGCCGAACGTCGTCAACGATGACCGCGCGGGCGTGTTAGCGGCGGTGGTCGGTCGACTCTTCGTCGGTGTCGCTGCTCGATCCATCGTTGAGGCCGGCGCGTGACTCGGTCTTGTCGAGGCCGAGCCGGCGGATCATCTTGTAGATCGACATCCGCTCGATGCCGGCGGCGCGCGCGGCGGCCGAGATGTTGTTGTCGTGCGCCTCGAGGAGCTGCTGGAGGTACTTGCGATCGAACTCGTCGACCAGCTGTTGCTTGGCGACCTTGAACGGGATGTCGATGTCGACCTCGCCGAACGAGCCTTCCTTCTTCGGTGGTGCCTCGAAGCCCATCGTCGGATGGTTCGGCAGCAGGCACGCACGCTCGACCGCGTTGCGCAGCTCGCGCACGTTGCCGGGCCACGCGTGGCGCTGGGCGCGGGTCGTGAAGTCCTCCGGCAGCCGCGGGTCCTTGTTGCCGAGGCTGACCGTCAGCTGGCGGAGGAAGTGCTCGATGAGGAGCGGGATGTCATCGCGACGCTCGCGCAGCGCCGGCACGGACAGCTTCGCGACACTCAGCCGGTAGAACAGGTCCGAGCGGAACGTGCCGCGGTTGACCTCGGTCGCGAGGTCGCGGTTGGTGGCGGCGACGATGCGAACGTCGCACGCGACCACCTTGGTCGATCCGACGCGGCGGATCTTGCGAGTCTCGACCGCACGCAGCAGCTTGGACTGCACGTCGAGCGGCAACTCGCCGATCTCGTCGAGGAACAGCGTGCCGCCGTGCGCGGCCTCGAACACGCCGACCGTGGCCTTGCCGGCACCGGTGAACGCGCCCTGCTCGTGGCCGAAGATCTGGTCCTCGAACAGCTGCTCGGGAATCGCCGAGCAGTCGAGCACGACGAACGGTCCGTCCTTGCGCGGCGAGCACAGGTGGATCGCCTCGGCGACGCCTTCCTTGCCGGCGCCGGTCTCGCCCTGGATCAGCACCGTCGCGTCGGACTGCGCGAACCGGTTGATCAGGTCGAACATGTGGCGCATCGGAGCGCTGCCGCCGATCAGACCGTGCAGCCGGTTCTCGTGCCACAGCGGCACCGAGACGGAATCGTCGAGCGGGTCGAACACGATCGCCGACTTGCCGATCTGGATCGTCGCACCGGGCGCGATGAACCCGTCGACCACACGGACGCCGCGAACGTGCGTGCCGTTGGTCGAGCCGAGGTCGCGGATGCGGTAGCCGTCCGACTGCAACCGGAGCTCGGCGTGGAGCCCCGATACCTTGGGATCGGTGAGGTTGAGGTCGGCACCGGCGCGGCCGATCATGATCGTCGGCTGCGCGAGCTCGATGGACGTACCCGCATCGGGACCGGCGACGACCTCGAGCCGGCAGCGCCGCACGTTGACGGTGCGGGGCAGGCCTTGAAACGACGTCACCCAGGTCGGTGTCTCGAGATGGTTACCGTCGGTCACGAGTTCTTGGGTCGAGTTTACCACGCTCATCGGGGGGCTCCTGCGGTCTGGGTCTTGGTGGTGCGGGTGGTGCGGGTGGTGATCCGGGCATCGGCGATCTCGATCCGCGCGTCGGCGCCGATCTGGATCTCGCCCGGGGCGAGCTTGGAATCGTCGATATCGGCTTCCGCCGTATCGAACTCCAGCGGCGCGTCCTCATCGATGAAGTGATCGATGCTGGCGTAGATCGTCCGCTGGGCGTTGGTGATGTGAAGCGCGACGCGCGTGCCGAGCTTCACCGAGTTGCGAAGGTTCTTCGGGATCGCGAACCGGATCTTGAGATCTGCGGGGTCGTTGATCTGTGCGATCGGCTCGCCGGTCTTGACGTCGGCTCCGACGCGCGCCTTGAGGCGGCTGACCACGCCCGCGATCGGCGCGGTGACCTGCGCCTTCTCGAGCTGGCGGAGCAGCGGCTCGCGACGAGCGCGCTCCGCCTTGGCGCGGCGGCGAGCCGACTGTGCCTGTGCACCGCTCTGACCGAGGTCGGCGCGGGCGGCGCGGACGGCCAACCCCGACACGATGCCATGGCGCTGAAGCATCGCCTGCGACCGGTAGGTCTGGCTGGCCTTCGCTGCCATCGCACCGGCCGACGCGGCCTCCGATAGCGCCGACTGCTCGTTGGCCTCGCTGGCCGCGATCTTCGACTTGAGGTCGGTGTCGTCGAGCAGCGCGATCTTGTCGCCGGGCGTCACCCGCTGGTTGGCCTGCGCGTCGACCCGCGTGACCTTGCCGTCGAACGGTGCCGTGATCACCTGCGAGGTCTTCGCGGTCACGACTCCGACGAACGCGGGGCGCTCGGGGGCGGGCTGGGGCTTGGCAGCGGTGGTGGGCATGGTTCGATCAGGCGCGACCGGAGGCTTGTCGGCTGTTCCGCACCCGGCCACTGGTGTGGCGAGAGCGAGAAGCGGCAGCAGCAACCTGGTGCTGAAGGGACGCGTCATGGTTCATCTCCAAGGGGTTGTTCTGCGAGGCTTGGACGAGCGCGGTGTAGAGCCCGCCGTTGGCGAGGAGTTGGTCGTGGGTGCCCTGCTCGACGATCCGACCCTTGTCCATCACGACGATCAGGTCGGCGTTGCGGACGGTGGACAGTCGGTGGGCGACGGTGATGCGCGTGCAGCGCTGGCGCTCGAGGTGCTCGATCACCTGCTTCTCGGTCGAGTTGTCGAGCGCGCTGGTCGCCTCGTCGAGCAGCATCATGGCCGGGTTGCGAATCACGGCGCGGGCGATCGCGACGCGCTGGCGCTGGCCGCCCGACAGCGAACCGCCGCCGTCCGACACCACGGTGTCGTAGCCCATCGGCATCTGCGCGATGTCGTCGTGCAGGCTGCTCACCTTGCACGCGTTCGAGATCCGGTCGAGCGTGGCGCCCGGCGCGGTGAGCGCCACGTTCTCGCGGATCGTGCCGCCGAAGATGAACGGGTGCTGCGGCACGATGCCGATCTGCTGGCGGATCGCGCGGAGGTCCATCTCGTGGAGGCCGCGGCCGTCGTACTGGATCTCGCCGCGCGCCGGCTTCTGCAGCCCGGCGAGCAGGTTGAGGAGGGTGCTCTTGCCGCTGCCGCTCGGACCGACCAGCGCGACGCTCATCCCGGGCTGGATGTCGAGCGAGACGTCCTGGACCACCATCGGCGCCTGCTCGCCGTACTTGAACGACACGTTGCGGACCTTGACCCCGCCGCGCAGCCGGTGCGGCTGCTGGACGGCATCGCGGTCCTGCTCGATCTGGGTCTGCAGCACGTCGTCGATGCGGTCCATGTGGCCCTTGACCAGCTGGAGCTCGAGGGCCGAGTGGACGAGCTGCGACAACGGCCCGAACAGCGAGGTCGCCAGCGAGTTCATCGCCAGCATCATTCCCATCGACATCTTGCCGTTCATCACGCTGGTCGCGCCGATCGTGAGGATCAGCATCGGACCCGCCGACGCCACGGCACCGCGGATCGAGTCGACCCACGCCGACACGCGGGCACGGCGCATCTTGACGTTGAGCTCGTCGGTGTAGAGATTCGACCACTTCTCGACGCCGAGTCGCTCGGCGCCGGCGCACTTGAGGGTCTCGATGCCACCGAGCATCTGCACCATGTAGCTGTGGGCCTTGGCCTGCTTGTCGAGGTCGGCGGCGAGCAGGCGGTGGAACGTCGGCCGCGCGCACAGGAACACGAGCGCCTCGAGCAGCGACATCACCAGCGTGATCACGCCGAGCATCGGGCTGACGTAGAAGATCACCGCCGCGTAGATCAGGACGAACAGGCCGTCGATGATCGCGCTCAGCGACTTGCTGGTGACGATCTCGCGCACCGTGCTGTTGCTGTCGACGCGCATCATCAGGTCACCGGTCGACCGCCGCTGGAAGAACGAGAACGGCAGCGACACCATGTGGTCGAGGAACCCGAGCGTCATCCGCGTGTCGAGCGCGATCCGGAGATGCAGCAGCAAGAACGAACGCACCATCTCGCTGATCAGCGTGAACAGCGTCATCCCGCCGATCGTGATCAGGCAGACGTAGAGCAGGTCGTAGTCGTGCCGCGGCACGACCTTGTCGATGATCATGCCGGTGACCAGCGGCATCGCCAGGCCGATCAGCCGGAGGAACAGCGACACCATGATGATGCGCGAGAACAGACCCTTCTCGCTGAGCAGCTCGGTGACGTAGCGCTTGAGGCGACCCTTCTCGGGCTTCACCTTGGTGAAGCGCTCCGTGATCGTCAGCTCGATCGCGACGCCGGTGAAGCACTTCGAGAACTCGTCGAGCGGGATGTCGCGCGGGCCGGTTGCGGGGTCGACGATTCGCACGCCGCCCGCGACCAGGCGATCGAACACGACGAAGTGGTTGAACTCCCAGTGCAGGATGGTCGCCGTCTTGAGCAGATGAACCTGCGCGACGTCGACCTTGATGCCGCGACCGGTGAGGCCGTAGCGCTCGGCGGTGTCGAGGATCGACTTCGCCGACACGCCGTCGCGGCCGATGCCCATCGCCTCGCGGACCTCGGCGAGCTTCACCTCGCGGCCGTGATAGGCCATCACCATGCACAGCGACGCCGCGCCGCAGTCGGTCCACTCGAGCTGCTGCACGAACGGAACGCTGCGACGGCTGGCGAGGAAGCCGAGCTTCTTCAGAGCGGGGAAGCTGGCGCGGACGTCGGGTTGTTTGGGCTGGGGCTGGGCCATGGTGTGGTGAGTCCTTGGCGGGGCGATTCAGTTGTGAGGAGCGAGCGGGTCGGGCGTCGGGCGAGGCGGACCCGTAGCTAGACGACGAGACAAAGAGATCAGCCGGGGAAGTGCTTCTCCAGGGCGGGGAGCAGCGTGAGGATGAAGGCCTTGGACTGGACCTTGACCTCGGCGCCGATGCGCATCCCGTGCGTGTACTGCATCTTCTGGTGCTCGTAATCGAAGGTGGCGCTGGGCAGGCGCCCCCGCACGATCACGAAGGTTCCTCCGTTGCGAAGCTCGGGCATCGAGTTCGCGAGGTCGGGGCCGATCAGCTTGGCGATCTCGGCACCGGAGTACGCCTCGCGACTGATCGACTTGATCGCGATGTGCGGGCGGTTCTTCTTGTAGCCACTCGGGCTGAGATCGACCTGGAGCTTCTGCTCGAGGTTCAAGCGAGGCAGGTCACCACCCGGAAGCAACGCGACGACCTCGGGCTTGGCGCCCTCGTCGACCACCGTCAGCACCTGATCGCCGACCGCGACCGACGTGCCGTCCTTGACGCGAAGATCGACGACGGTGCCGTCGGCGGGCGCGCGCACGATCCGGGTCTCGAGCTGCGCCTTGGCGCGCTCGTACTGGGTCTCGGCGGTGATCACCGCCTTGCGCGCCGCGGCGTCGTTGCGGTCGGCGAGGTAGAGCAGCTTCGCGTTGGTGTAGTCGTCGGAGGCTTGCTTGAGCTGCGCTTCGATATCGACGGCGTCGAACTTGACCACCGGCTCGCCCTTGCGGACGGCCTCGCCCGGCTTGACGAGCACCTCGCGGACCGAGCCCGCCACCGGTGAGGTGGCCGGCGTGCCACCGTAGGTGATGTAGCCGAACCCGGTCGAGTAGGTCGGCACCTTGACGAGCGCCGCCACGATCAGGGCGATCAGCATCGAGATCCCGAGGATCGGGTAGGTGCGCTTGACCCAGCCCGGCGTCAGCTGGACGAGCACGCCCTCGTTGCCGCGAGAGCGGTGCGCCTCGAGTGCCTCGCCGCGATACAAACCACCCTTGTCGGCCTCGATCTCGCTCTGCTTCTGCAGGTGCGCGACCGCGAGGTGATGAAGGATCGCGGCGGACTCGCGAACGAGCGCGATCATCGCGATCTGCTCGACCGGGTGGTACGCCGGGTTGCGCGGGTTGCGGGTCAGCGTCACCACCGCGACGGTCTCGCTGGCGGTGAGCACGGGGATGACGGCCGAGTGCGAGGAGACGACGGCGCGACGCGCCTGGGCGACGGCGACCAGCGGCTGCGTCTCGCGCGGGATCTCCTCGTCGGAGCCGAGCGACCACAGGCCGTCCTGGCCGGGATAGACGATCGTGACCGAGAGCGAGGACGAGACGTCGAGCAGCGCTTCGCGCAGGAGGCGGTCGGCACCGGGAAGGTCGGCCTGCAACGCGAGGCGACGAACCCATCCATAGATCGTGGGACCGATCTCCGGAGGAACCGGAACGCTCATCGGATCGATCGCGTTGACGCCGGGACCGATCGGCGAGACCGGAGCTTCGGGTGCCACCTGTGGAGCCGACGCACTGGGCGCCGAGGCACGAGGGGCCGACGCGCTGGAGGCCGACGCGCTGGGGGCCGACGGGCTGGGAGCTGCCGCGCTCGACGCCGACACGCTCGCGGACGAGCTACGCGGTGCCGACTCGGCGCTCTTGCTGCGGCGCTTGTCTCGCGAACGGCGCTTGCGGTCGTCGCGCGACGAGCGGGACTCGCGCGACGCACGGTCTTCGCGGGAACGGCGGCGGTCGTCGCGCGTGTCGCGCTCGGCACGCAGGTCGCGCGAGTTGCGCGAGCTCCGCGAGTCGCGGGAGGCTGGCAGCGACTCGCTGCTGCCCTCGGGCGTGTACGGCGGGATGCTGGCTTCCTCGGTGCGCTGCGCCGGGTAGGCGGCGAGCGGTGGCGACGAGAAGCTGTGCACGCTCTTGGACTGAGCCCGCCCCCCACGCGCGGTCACGGCTGGCCGACCCGCGGGGGTGCCATTCTCTCGGGCACGCACCGCGCTGGTCACGATCTCCGCAGCGTCGTCGTCGCAGAGCCACTCGGGGGGAAGACCGAGATCGCGGGTCCCGAGGTGAGTCGGGGCTTCGATATGAGATCCGGGCCGCATGGTCGACGACCGAAAGTGCAAGGCGAAGACCACGGGAGGCAGGTCGTGTAACCGCGGGAATCACGATCGGAATCGCGGACCTGTCGATCGAATCGAGGGGGGTGGGGGAACCGATCCGTAACCCGAGGTAGTCGAGTCCCGGTGGCTGCGGGCGCTGGATCCGCCGGTAGACAGCGGACTTAGAGGTGGCATGGCGACTGCTCTTGCCACCCTACAAATGACGACTCGCCCGATCGCCATTCTCGTCCTCGGCTCCTTCCTCCTGTCCACCACCGCAGAGGCCGGCCACCGCCGCTCCCGGCGGCACAAGCGCCACCACCGCATCGCGGATCGCGACGATCAGAGTGATCGTCGCGACCGCGATCGCGATCGCCGCCGCATCGATCGAGAGGAAGCAGCCGAGGTCGACGATCAAGATGGTCCGGAGGCGACATCCGTTCTTCCGATCCGGCTCGACGATCTGATCGAGATCGCGGTGCGGCTCAGCCCCGAGCTCGCGCGATCGAAGAACGATCGGTATGCGGCGCGCGGCGACTCCAAGGCGGCGCGGAAGGACCAGGAGTGGGTGGTGCATGCCGGCTCGGAGTACTCGCGGTTCGCCACCGCGGGCGATGTCGAGGTCGGCGCGTTTCAGGTCGTCGCGGAGGACAAGTTGAGCGCGAACCTCGGCATCGGTCGCAACCTACCGACCGGCGGCAACATCGGACTCGAGATCGGGATCCTGCGCACGGTGCGCGAGCTCGAGATTCCGCCGACGTTGCAGTCGGGCCAGACGGTGCCGGCCGAGGTCGATCAAGGATCGACGATCGGCGACACCTACGGGATCGTGCAGTCGCAGGCCAAGCTGACGGTCACGCAGCCGCTGGCGCGCGGGTTCGGGCGCGATGTCGCGCTCGCCAAGGAGAAGAAGGGCGACCTGCTGTTCGCCGAGTCGACGATCAAGACCCAGATCGCCGCCGAGGAGCTGCTGCGCAACATCGTGAAGGGCTACTGGGAGCTCGCGTACTCGGCCTACGAGGTCGACACGCGTGCCGAGGCGCTCGAGATCGCGCGCAACCAGGAGAAGACGACGCGCGAGCGGATCCGTGCCAAGGCCGATCCGAAGAACGCGCTGGCCCAGGTGCAGTTCGACGTCGCGAGTCGGGAGGAAGCGCTGCTCACCGCGAAGAACGAGTGGGAGAAGAAGTCCCTCGAGCTGCGCAAGATCGCGGGACTCGAGCTCGGGCGCCGCGACATCGTGATGCGGCCGAAGGAGCGATTCGCGGCGGCCCCCGACGAGTGGGAGGTCCGCGACGTGCTGCGTCGCGCACACAAGTCGAACCGCCGGCTCGCGGCGATCATCCTCGAGAAGCGTGCCGCCGACGTCGACGTCAAGGTCGCCAAGAACTCGATGCTGCCGCAGGTCGACCTCAGCCTGTCGGGCGCGCTGGTCGGCACCGGCAACACCGTCGATCGCTCGCTGAGCTCGGGCATCAACTCCGACGGGTTCCAGGTGATGGCGAACCTCAAGGTCCAGTTCGAGATCGGTGGCGCCGCCAAGGGTGCGCACGATGCCGCGCGGGCGCGCCGCCAACGCCTCGAGATCGAGCAGGAGGAGGCCACCCGGACGCTCGACACCGAGATCGTGCACGCGGTCCATGCCGTCAAGTCGGCGCGCGCCCGCGTCGCGCTGTCGGAGAAGGCGGTCTCGCTCGCGGAGCAGAACGCCAAGGCCGAGAGCGCGACCCTCGAGGCCGGGCTCGGCAACGCGACGCACTACACCGTGATGCAGCGCTACAACGACCTCGTCGACGCCAAGTTGCGGCTCGGCCAGGCGATCCGCGACTACCGCATCGCGGTCGCGCAGGTGCAGTTCTACGGCGGGATGTTGTTCGAGCAGTACCGGGTGAGCCCGCGGCCGCTCGCTCGCGCTCGCCGGTGATCGCATCCCCGAGTTGACAACGATCCGCCCCCATCCCCGAAGCCCCCATGTCAACCACCGGAAACAACAGTGAGCCCTCTACGGCACACCCCTTGATCGAGGAAATCACCATGCGTCTCACCACGCGCCTTGCTCGCCCCCAGACTCTCGCCCCACTTTTCCCCTCCCTGGCCCTCGGACTGCTCGTCGCCGGCTGCGTGCCCCAGGTCGGCGGCGACGATGGTGGTCGCACCACCACGGACCGTCCCTGCACGTCCCCCAAGGAAGTCACGCAGGACATCACGATCCGTTCGGACGCCGACTTCGATCAGGTCCCGTCGGGATGCTGGGACCTCTACGGCACCCTCACCCTCGACGGCTCGGGGATTACCAGCCTCGCCGGGCTCAACAAGCTGGTCGGTATCGACCACCTGGTGATCTCCGACACCGAGCTGACCGAGCTCGACTCCGAGAAGCCGCTGCACGTGTACGGCACGCTGACGGTGTCGGGCAACGACAAGCTCGCGAGCCTCGACAACCTCGAGATCGAGCACGCCGACAACCTGGCCACCACGGTCACGATCGAGGACAACTCGCTGCTCGCCAGCCTCGGCGACTTCGACGCGCTGCAGAAGATCGACGGAGACCTCGCGGTCACCGGCAACCCGAGGCTGGCTTCGCTCGAGCTCGACAAGCTGCTCGAGGTCGATGGCGCGATCAAGATCTCGGACAACGCCACTCTCGGTGCGGTCTCGTTCGACAAGCTCGCCGTCGTCAACCGCGTCGAGGTCACCAGCAACCCGAAGCTGGCGACGTTCGGTGGCTTCGATGCCACCTCGATCGGCGGCGACGTGATCTTTCGCGCCAACGCGGCGCTGACCACGCTCGGCACGATGAGCTCGCTGTCGAGCATCGCCGGCAACCTCACGATCGACGACAACGACGCGCTGACCACGGTCGGGATGTTCACCAGCAGCACCCAGTACCTGGCCGGCAAGCTGACGTTGATCGACAACGCCCAGCTGTCCGATCTCGGCGAGCTCAGCCACTTGAGCGCGATCGGCTCGATCGAGATCCGGACCAACACCAACCTGTCCCAGTGTCGCGCCGAGGAGGTCGACCGCTGCGTGCCCTCGCACGGCTCCTCCACGATCGCCAGCAATCAGTCCGCATCGAACTGCACGTACTGGTGCCAGTAAGCGCGTCCGCCCAGACGCGCCGTCACTCGTACGTGTTTCCGCACGCCCCCCGCCCCGCACCCGCCCCGAACCCGCCCGAAAAGGAAGCCCGCCATGCCCACCACCAAGGCAGCTCGCCTCGCCACGATCTTCGTTCCCGCCACGTTCATGTTCGGCGTGCTCGCGCAGGGTTCCACCGCCGATGCTCGTCCCCGCCGCGTCGCGGTGCTCGACCTCGACGGTCCTCGCACCCTCGCGGATGACGCCAAGTCGACGGTGGTCGGCGTGCTCGCCGATCGCTACGACGTGGTGTCGAGCAAGCACTGGACGGATGCGATGGCACGCGCGTCGCGCCGCATCCACGGCCCACGATCGTGGGCGAAGGCCTCGAAGGCCTCCGGCGTCGACGCGGTGGTCGAGGGGTGGGTGCAGAAGGAAGGGCGCAGCAACGTGATGACGCTGGTGGTGTACGACGCGAGCAACGGCGACGAGCTCGACTCGCTGTCGATCCGCCTCGGGCGCCGCGGTTTCACCTCGGAGGTCTCCGATCGCGTCCGGCGCGGTCTCGACGAGCGGTTCGAGTGGATCCAGCCGCTCGACACCGGCAACCCCGACCCGTTACCGACCTACAACCCCAAGGACAAGCGGATGATCGGCGCACGCCGCGACGAGGACGTCGACAGCTACCGCGATCGAGGTGATCGCGACGACCGCCGCAGCCGGCGCCGCCGCGACCGCGACGACCGCGACGACCGCCGCGACCGCGACGACCATCGCGACCGCGACGACCGCGACGACCGCCGTGCCGATCGCGACCGCGACGATCGCGAGGACCGCGACGACCGTCGACGACCGTCGCGACCGCGACCGCGACGACGATGTCAGCGAGAAGCGCGTCGCGGCGATCGAAGTTCACACCTCGAAGGCCGAGCGCGACGACAACGTGGTGGCCAACGTGTTCCACCCGATCTCCGACGAGGAGGTCATCGTCACCGGCGGGAAGGCTGCCCACGTGCCCCAGCCGACCACCAAGGCCCGGTTCTACGGCGGTGGCTACTACGGCTCGCGGACGCTGTACGCGCAGGCCGAGAACCCGGACGGTGTCACCCAGTTCGCCGGCGTGCCGAGCAAGGGCATCGAGGTCGGTGGCACCTACTACCCGTTCCCGAACAAGAAGATCGACGGCATCCAGTCGGGCATCGGGTTCTCGTTCGACATCAGTCACTCGCTCGGTTCGGTGGTGACGTTCGACGACCTCGATACCGTGAGCGACTTCGTGATCAACCAGTCGGCGTGGAACGCCGGCATCCACTACCGCACGCCGCTCGGCGAGTCGTTCGCGATCGATGGCGAGGTCGGCTACGGGCAGATGAACTACAAGATCGAGGACGCGACCCCGACCTTCGAGGTGCCCGATACGGCGTACTCGTACCTGTCGGCCGGCGGACACCTCGACCTCAAGATCACGGAGCACTCGAGCGTCGGGTTCGGTGCCAAGTACCTCTACACGCTCGGCACCGGCGACCTCAACTCCGTCGACTGGTACGGCCCCGGCAAGTCGGCGGGCTGGAACTTCAACGGTAACTTCATCATCCCGCTGCCCAAGAACCTGTTCGTAGAGGGCGCTCTCGGGTTCACGCGGATCAAGACGTCGCTCGACGGTGTCGGACAGATCACCGAGGACGAGGGCGTCACGGAGACCGTCGACAGCACGGTGTCCGGGACCCTGCATGTCGGCATCGCATTCTGAGGAGCTCACCATGACCCGCATCCGTCACGCCCCGTTCCGTTCCGTGGTCGCCTGTACCGTGTTCGCCGCTGCGAGCGGAACCGGCGCCGCCCTCGCCGATTCCCAGCACATCGGCACCGACAGCGAGCCGGTGTTCGGCCCGCAACTGCCGCCACCGTCGCGCACGCCGTGCGATGACTGCGTGCCGGTCACCGAGGCGCCACCGGCGAAGTCGGTGATCGCCACGGCCGAGCCCGCGACCACGGTCGCCCCGTTCGTCCCGCACGAGTCGGCCGCCGAAACCAACGTCGACGCCGCACCCGCGGTCGCACGCACGTTGCCGCCTCGTGCGACGCCGCGGATCCGCATCGCCGGTGGCTTCGGATATCGCACCCGCAGCCTCACCATCGGCGCCGAGAACCCGGACGGCGTGACCCAGTACGCGGGCGTGTCCGACAAGGCACTCGCGGTCGACGCCGCGTTCTATCCGTTCCCGCGCGATCGCGCCGGTGCCCGACTGTCGGGGATCGGGTTCTCGCTCGCGCTCGACCAATCGGTCGGCTCGACGGTGACGTTCGACGACCTCGACACCGTCAGCGACTACTCGATCGATCAGCACGGATGGGATGCCGGTATCCACTACCGTGCGGCGGTGAGCTCCCGGGTTTCGCTCGATGGCGAGGTCGGCTACGGCAGTCGCAGCTACGCGATCCGCGACGCGGCTCCCGAGTTCGAGGTGCCGGACACCGCATACCACTACCTTCACGGTGGCGGTCGCGCCGAGATCGCCGTCGCCGATCGCGCGTCGATCAGCGCGGGGGCGGCGTACTTTCACGTGCTCGACACCGGGGATCTATCGTCGGTGGACTGGTACGGCCCGGGCAGCACGACGGGCTATTCGCTCGGCGGCAACTTCATCGTGCCGCTACCCGCGCGCCTGTTCGTGCGCGGCGAGCTCTCGTTCACGCGCTTCAAGACCAGCTTCGACGGCGTTGGCCAGATCACCGAGGACGAAGGCGTGTACGAGGCTGTCGACGGCACCGTGTCGGCCGGCGTCAAGGTCGGCATCGAGCTCTGAATCTCGTCGACCGCTCGCGATTTCAAGCGACCCAGCTCCCGTCGTGGAGCTGGGTCGTTTCGCGTTTTGTGTCCGAAACTCGGACAGGTCCGAGGGCGTGTCTGCTGGAAACCACGATCGTCTCGCCGGGGCAGCGATCGTCAACTGGCGGAATCGATCTCGCGGCCGCACGCGCGCGCAGATCTGCGAAACCCGTCGATCGCGCCGCTGGCACGTCGGTTGAACAACTCCCGTTCGCAAGCTGATCAACCACCATCTCACCAGCAGCGTCTTGCGCGCCCAAAGGAATCCCATGTCGAACACCACCAAGCTCCCCGCTCTCGACCGCGCCCTCCTCGTCGGTGTCAACGGCGGAGCTGCTCGCGTCACCGCTCGCTCGAGCGGGGCGGACGAGCAAGTCAAGACCATGCTCACGTCGGTCACCGACTCCATCAAGGAGCTCGCGAACAACAAGCCGTCGGGCATGGACCCGACCATGATGATGATGATGATGATGATGGGCGGTGGCGGTGGCGGCGGCGGCAGCGCGGCCCCGGCCGTGGCGGCTCCGCCCGCTCCGCCGAAGCCCGTCGTGAACATCACCAACAGCGTCAGCCGCTGAGGGCGTCATGGCTCGCAAACGCAAGACAGGTACGCGACGGGCCTTCGGGCCGCGCGTGGAGACAGCGGCCGCCCCGCGGGCGATCGCCTCGGCCGAGCTGGACCTCGTCGTCGGCGGCCGGGTCTCGGTCTCCAAGGGACCCGATCCCTCGATCCTCCGCGGCCTCAAGTCGCTGACCGAATCGGTCGCGGTGCTCGGCCAGAAGCGTGCCGCCGACCAGGCCGGCCAGCAGCAGATGATGCAGCAGGTGATGCAGAAGATGATGGGCGGTCGCTGACCGCTCGCTCCTCGCAACCTCCTTCGTCTCCAGCCAGCTCCGTCTCTTCTCTCTCTCTCTCTCTCTTTCTCTCTTCTCTCTTCTCTCTTCTCTCTTCTCTCCCTCCCCCCAACTCGCTCACAAGGACCATCTACTCATGAAGACCATCACCACGAACGCACTCGAGAACGTCAACGGCGGCAAGAGCTCCGAGATCACCTCGGCGCTCACCAGCATCCAGAGCTCGATCAAGGACGTCGCGAACCAGAAGAACAAGAGCGGCGGCTTCGACTCGACGACGATGCTGATGCTCGGCCTGATGATGAGCCAGAAGAATTCGGGTGGCGCGACCGTCGTCGCGTCCGCTCCGGCCGCGGCCCCGGCGGTCGGTCCGGTCGTGAACATCTCGACCCGCGTCCGTCGTCGCTGGTAATCCCGGCACGGACGGGGAGACAACTCACTCGACGCGAAGGCGCGATCTCACGATCGCGCCTTCGTTTCGTTTCGGAACACGAGAGCACTTCGCGCATGCAGACACCCGACTCCCATGGCCACTCGAGCTGCCGCATCTCGCGGTTGACGTGATGTTGCCTCGACGGATCACCCTTCGTCGTCGATCGCGTGCGATGTCGGTGAAACTGCTCGACGGAGCTCGAGGCACACGGCGTGCACTACTCCTCGACATGCACGCCACCGGGTACGCCGCCACGAACGACGCCGGAAACGCCATCGGAGCGATCGTCTCGATGAACGCCGACCAGCTCGCGACGCCGACCGATCGGTTGCTGCTGCGGGCCACGCTCGCGCAGCGTCACCCGCAAGGCCGCAAGCACGTGTTCGACTTCGATCGTCGCCCGCATGCCTACCGTCGCCCCCCGGCGACCTCGCGGGTGTCCGCGGTCGAGGCCCGGCCGTCGGTGGCGTCGATCCCGTCGCTGGTCTCGGCTCCGCCGGCACCGCTCTCTGCACCGGCCTCGGCGCCGGCGCCCGCATCCGCGCCGCGTCGGTCTCCTCCGGGCCGCGACTCGCATCTCGATCCCGAGCGGACGATGTACGTCCGCGCCCAGCGGTTCTCCACCGGAACCACGCTGCCCGCCCTGCTGGCCAGCGCCTTCGCGATCGCGATCGCGGTGGTCAGCATCGTCTGAACAACCAGTTCGTCTTCGGCGAGAACGATCGAGATGTGGTGACTCGATCGAGGGTGTGGTCCGGTTGGGCCCCGGGCCACACCCACCTCGCTGTTCCTTTTCTGCCCCCGCGCGTTTGCCCCTGTCGGCAGGGATCGACGCAAACTTCGCCGATTTGCCAGGGAGCGCTACGATCACACCGTGCAGTGTCCGTATTGCGGCGGTGACTCCAACGTGGCCGAGACCCGGGTCACTGCCGACGGTCTGCGCCGGCGCCGCGTGTGTGCGGCGTGCAAGCGAAGGTTCACCACCTACGAGCGACTGGGAGCACCGGGGCTCAAGGTGACCAAGCGCGATGGCTCGCTCGAGCCGTTCGACGGCGAGAAGCTCCTCGTGGCGCTGCGCCGCGTGTGCGCGCATCGCAGCACGGTCGACGACGCGGATCTGCGCCGGATCGCGCGCGACATCGAGGCCAACCTGGTCGACAGCGGTCGCAAGTCCGTGACCTGGAGCGACATCGTCACGCTCGCACTCGATCGCCTCGACAACATCGATCCGATCTCGGCGCGGCGCATGCGGGCCAACTACGTCGACGAGGAGGGCGAGGTGCAGCTCGATCACGAGCGGGCGAGTGCGCCTCCTCCCCAGCTCGGCCTTCCGCTGACCGACGACGACTGACGCCCTGCTAGGCCGCCGGCTTGTCGGCCGTGTCGTGTTCCGCGTCTGGCGGGCTCGGAGGAGGGGGAGGCTCGGGAGACTGCTCGGGCGGCGGCTTGTCGACGACTTCGGACGGAAGCGTGAGCTCCCAGGTGACGCCGCGCGACCGCAGCTCGGCGGTGTACACGGAGTCGCGTTCGAGTCGGCGCGCGACGAGGGTCGAGACCGCGGTCGCGATGATCAGCGGGAGCACTTCTTTGTAGTCGCCCGACAGCTCGAACACGAGCACGGTCGCCATCAGCGGTGCGTGGGTGGAGGCGGCGACGGCCGAGGCCATGCCGACCAGCGCGTAGCCGCCCGCCGAGCTGACCGGGACTCCGGCCGCGTGAAGGCCGGTGCCGAGCAAGAAGCCGGTGCATCCACCGATCAGCATCGACGGCGTGAACACGCCGCCGGGGTTGCCGGAGGACACCGACGAGGTCGTCGCGACCGCCTTGGCCACCATCACCAGGGCGACCATCGAGAGAGCCATCCGGCCGTCGAGGATCTGGCCGAGCGGCTCGAACCCGTTGCCCGCGACGATCGGTAGCGCCGCGACGACCGCACCCGCGCCGAGTCCGCCCACGGCCTGGCGATACGGCGTCTTGATCTTGCGAAACAGATTGGCGGCGTTCGACGACATCCACCGGAACCCGGTGATCACGAATGCGCACGCGATCCCCACGCCGACATACGCGAACAGCTCGAGCGCGCTACCGAGCTCGAACGTGCGCAGGCCGTACAGCGGTTCCTCGCCGACGATCATGCGCGTGAACTCGGTGGCGATCACCGTCGCGATCAGCGTCGGCACCACCGTGTCCACCACGACCACGCCGGCGACCACCTCGAGCACGAACACCACGCCAGCGATCGGCGTGTTGTACGCGGTCGCGAACCCGGCGGCCGTACCGGCGGCGATCAGCACCCGCCGTTCGTTGGTACCGAGCGATAGCCACTCGCCGACATCGTCACCGGCAGTGCCACCGAACTGGATCAGCGGACCCTCGCGACCGAGCGAGCCACCCGTGATGATCGCGCAATACGATGCGGCCGAACGGAACAGCGCGGACACGAACGATAGCCGGATCCGACCGATCGCCACCGCCTCGATCACGCCGCCGACGCCGGTGCTACTCGCGCGCTTGGCCGCCAGCTTGACGAACGAGCCGCCGACCAGGCCGCCGAGCGCCGGCAGGATCACCGCCAGCCACCACGGCGCGGCCATCATCGCGTGGACGACATCGTGGGCTCCGGCGGCGAGCGTCCAGATGCCGCGCATGCTCGCGCGCCACACGATCGCGAACCCGGTGGCCATCAACGCGACCAGCGCGATGCCCAGCACGTAGCGTGGGGTCCAACGAGGAGACGTCATTCTTTACAGCGGTACTTGCTCGTCAGACTCGGGGCGCCCCCCGTGTCCGACATGCGGTAGATCAGGTCGCCGCGGATCGCGATGACCTCCGGAAAGCCGACCCCGATCGGGCCGAGATCGTGGAGGCGCGCGTGCGCGGGGTCGTTCCATCCGGTGATCCGATAGACGCGCGAGTGACCGAACAGGTTGTTACCCGTGACGAGCTCGCCGGTGTCCGAGAACGCGCAGTCGGCGAGTCTCCCGCGCTTGGCAATATGGATGCTGCGGTCACGATCGATCGCCAGCTTGCCACCGCGATCGACGAGGCAGTAGAGCGAGCCGTCGTATTTCGAGGCCGCGAAGCCGACGCAGGGTCGGGTGCCGTCGCGCGGGGATGACGGATTCGGTGCGAGACACAACCCTTCGTAGTTTCGGCCGCAGTTGGAATGGCGCTCGGGGCACACCATGCCGGTGCTGCCGTGCGGTGGCGGATCGTCGTCCGGAAGCTCGACGGCGGCGAGCGGGTAGGGCCCCTCGATCAGTGCGAAGCCGTTCGCGGTCCGCTCCCAGACCCGGATCCACCCGGCCGACGACAGCGCGACCAGCTTGCCGTCACGGATCGCCGCGCCTTCGAGGTCGTCCCCGCCTCCACCCAGCGGCAACTTGCCGCGCTCGCCGGTGCGCCCGGTGTCCGGGTCGACGAGCGCGTAGGCGCCGTGGTTCCCGGAGTCGCCGATCACGACGAGCATGGGTTTGCCGTCGATCGTCATCCAGGCTGCACCCGACGCCTCGGGTACCGGGGTGGTCGCCTCGAACGGGACGGCCTCGCACGACGGGGTCGAGTCCGGGTCCGGTGGTGGGGGCGTGGATGTTTCGGTCGGTACGGTCGGTGGTCGGACCGGCGGCGGCATCTCGTGACCGTGGTCGCGCACGTCGCCCCGGCAGGCGAACATCGCGACGATCCAGGGGCCGACCCGGCGCATGTCGGGACTCTGTCATGAACGCGTCAGACAGTGACAATCTGTGATCGCGCCATCGAACAGCTTCCGCCGACCCGCACTATAAGAACGGCCATGTCCTCCGTCCCTGTCGAGCTACGCGGACCAACCCTCGAGACCACCGGCGCCCACGCCGGTCGTGCATGCGTCGCGATCGCGATCGCCGATGGCGGAAAGCAGCTGTCGCCCACGGACTTGTTGCGCGAGTTGCGCGAGCTCGATTCCCTCCGCTGTTACCGCGTCGTGGTGACCGGCGACCGGGCGGCCGACCTGTGGACCGACGAGTTCGCGGTGCCGCTGCGCCGCGCCGGGTTCCGGATCTTCTTGCACTGCGATGGCACCCACGCGCCGCGCGGTGCCGTCGATTGGCTGGCCATCACGCCGCGCCGCGGGAAGACGCTCGGCGCACATCAGGCCGACGAGGTCCGCGTGGTTGCCGACGCGTCGACCACGCTCGACGAGCTCGACGATCATGCCGCGCGCTGGCGTTGCGATCACTACCTCGTGCAACCACGGACCCGCGACGATCTCGCGTGGACCGTGCAGCTGGTCGGGGCGCGTCCTCGGTGGCGGTTGTCGGTCGAGCTCGAGAACATCCCGGCGGAGCTATCGCCCGCGGTCGGCGCCCCACAGAAGGACCTGGAGCCGGGTGCCGAAGCGGAGACCACGCTCCTGGCATAGCGGCACCAGGTGCCGAGAGCGCTCGGCAAGCGTGACCGGGTCGGTCGCTTCGGGCATCACCAGCACGCGGTCGCGCGGTAGCTCGTAGGTGTTCGCGATCGACTCGATCTCGTCGAGGTCGTGCCGATCACCGGCGACGAACTTGAAGTTCGCGTTCGGCAGCGCCGCGAACCGCGAGAGCGGGCCGGTGCGCAGCCGTGCGGTGCGCTTGTTGCCGGAGCTCGCGAGCTTGGGCGACACGTTCCAGCGATCGACCACCTCGATCAGCTCCGGGATCGGCTCGATCGCGCCGTTGGTCTCGATCTCGATCGCGAACCCCCGCGCGCGCAGACGGCTCGCGAGCGCGACGAGATCGGGCTGGTGAAGCAACGGCTCGCCGCCGGTCAAGATGGCGTTGCGGATCCGATCGCCGGCGAGCTCCAGCACGCGCGCCGTCACCGCATCGATCTCGAGCGCGATCACGTTCGTGGCTCGGTCGTGATGCTTCCAGTCCCACGTGTACGCGGTGTCGCACCACGTGCACTGCAGATTGCATTCGGCGACGCGCACGAACACGCTCGGCACGCCGAGGGTCACGCCCTCGCCCTGGATCGAGGCGAACACCTCGGGCGATCCGTCGGGCATGCGCGCGAGCAACATCGGCGCAGTATGGACTCAAAGCCGCTTCGCGGCGATCGCCCGTTCGATCTGGGCGTCCTGCCATCGGGTGTAGCGGTGAGCCTGCGGGATCGCGGCGGCACACAGCAGCGCGGCGAGCCCGGCCGCGACGCCGTGCCCGAGCGCCAGGTGCTGTGGATCGAGTAGGTTGGAGACGTTGCTGTCGAGCTCGGCGAGCACGCCGGTGTGTGACAACGAGACGCCGGCGATCACCGCATCGATCGCACCCGCGACCAACAGGGGGATGACGCGACCACCGTACGCGAGGCCGGCGGCGAGCACGCTGACCAGCGCGATGCCGGCCGCCGTGATCACTTCCGGCGCCGCTACGCGATGCATCACGCTCCACGTTCCCGCGAGCACGATCACCAGGCCGGCGACCAGCTGCGAGAGCAACGCACCGAGGGTCAGGATCGCCGTCGACGGTGCATCGACGGTCGGCGGCAACGGCGCATGCATCTCGCGACCGCACTGCACGCACGACACCGTGCGCAACCCGGGAGGTGCGATCCGCGTCGCGCCGCACTCGCAGTGCAGCATTTGTTCGAGGCCCGCCATGCGTTACTCGACCAGCGCCATGAACTGCGCTTCGTTCAGGCACTGCGTGCCGTACTTCTTGGCCTTCTCCGCCTTGCTCGAGCCCGAGCTCGGATCTGCCATCACGAGGTAGTCGAGGTCCTTGGTCACGCCCGACAGCAGCGAACCGCCACGGTCCTCGACCATCTTCTCGAGCTCCTTGCGCGGGCGCCCGAGCGCACCGGTGAAGCAGAACGTCTTGCCGGCGAGTGGCCCCGACGCTGCCTTGGCCACCGGCGACACGCCGACCGCGATCAGGCGCTTGATCTCGGCCTTGCGTGCCACGAGTCCCTCGAACGCCGCCTTGCCCTTGGCCGGTCCGACGTTGGGGATCGCGGCGAGCTCTTCCTCGGTCGCGGCCTGGACGCTCTCGAGCGAGCCGAGCTTGCCGGCGATCGCCTTCGCGGTCTGCAGGCCGAGGTTCTCGATCCCGAGCGCGGCGAGGAACTTGGGTAGCGTCAGCGGGAGCTGCGCCTTGAGGTTGTCGAGCACCTTGGTCGCGATCGTCATGCCGCGGCGTTCGAGACCCGCGATCTGCGCCGGCTTCAGCTTGTAGAGATCCGCCGGCTCGCGCACCAGCTCGGCCTCGACCAGCTGGTGGATCAACTTGTCACCCCACTCGAGTACCCCGAGCGCGTCGATCCAGTTCTCGATCCGTCCCTCGATCAGCGCCTGGCACTCGACGTTCTTGCACTGCAGGTACTCGCCGACCTTGAGCAGCTTCGACTTGCAGGTCGGGCACGTCGTCGGCGGTTTGGCGGTCTTGCCCCTGGAAGTCACGACCTCTTCGACGTACGGGATCACGTCGTTGCGCCGCGACACCAGCACCTCGTCCCCGATGCCGAGGCCGAGCTCGGCGATGTTGCTGGCGTTGTGGAGCGAGGCTCGGCGGACCGTGGCACCGGCGAGATCGACCGGCTCGACGATCGCGACCGGAGACACCCGGCCCGACGGGCCGGTCTCCCACACGATGTCGACGAGCGTGGTGACCTTGGCCTGCGACGCGAACTTGTAGGCGATCGCCCCGCGCGGTCGGTTGCCGAGCTCGCCGAGCATGTGTTGCGCGTGGATGCTGTGCGCGCGGATCACGAGCCCGTCGATCTCGTAGTCGAGCTTGGCGCGCCGGGTCTTGGCGTAGTCCTGGTGGATTCCGATCGCACCGTCGAGATCGGTGACCTCGTACGACGGCACGATCAACCCGAGCTCGACCAGCCGCTCGAACCGCTCCGTCTCGGTGTCGTGCTCCTCGCCATCGAGGTCGTAGAACATCACCGTCAGGTGCTCGCAGCCGTGGCCGTCGAACCGCTTGCTGGTACCCGAGGCCTGGTTGCGCGGGTTGGCGGCGCCGGGAAACGCCTTCTTCATGTCCGACAACTTGAGGATGATCTCGCCGCGCACCGTCACCGAGATCGCCTTCTTGAGCCTCGGCGGCACGCCCTTCATGCGTTTCGCGTTGGGCAGGATGCGCTCGCCGACCTGGCCGTCGCCGCGCGTGATCGCGTCGGCAAGCTTGCCCTTTTCATAGGTCACGGCGAGCGAGAGTCCATCGAGCTTCTCGGTGACGAACAGATCGCCGGTGATGCTGTCGAGCTTGTCCTTCTTGCCGAGCTCGTCGCATCGCGTCGCCCACGACCGGAACTCGTCCTCGTCGACCGCCTTGTTGAGCGAGCCCATCGGGATCGCGTGCCGCGCCTTCTCCCACGCCGTGACCGCGGCGGTGGGGGCGCCGACACTCGCGAGCAGCTCGTGATCCGGGGCGAGCTCGCGCAATTCGTCTTCGAGCGCGTCGTACGCGGCGTCGCTGACCAGCGGCGTGCCGTTGTAGTAGGCGTCCTTGTAGGTTCGGAGCAGCTTGGCGAGCTCGACCACGCGGGCCGCCGGCTTCTTCTTGGCCATCGCTCGGGATTGTCGCTCAGTTCGGCTCGAACGCGATCACCACGTGCGCCTCGATCTCGCGCGGTTCGAATTGGACGCGTCGCATGACCCCGGCGACGCAACTGCCGGTACTGCCTAGCCCTTTGCCATCCGGAATCACCATGCCGGCGACGTCGATAACGAAGTCGACCTCGACCTCCCCCGGCGCGTCGTTACCGTTGCGCTCGTAGCACCCGAGGATCGCCTGCGCGTGCTTCGCGATCGGCGCGCGCAGGTTATCGAAGTCGCCGTCCGACGACGTGCACGCGCGCGGGCACAGCGTGAAGCGAGGAGCGCGCTTGGCGCCGACCTCGCCCGGCAACGCGTAGCGATCGCCGGCGGTTCGCCCGCGCGACTGTGTCGTGTAGTGGTGAACCTTGACGGTGGCGTAGTAGGGGTCGTTCTCGAGGTCCCACGTGTGGTTGCCGAACCCGTCGCGCTGGGCCTCGTGTTCGTCGTAGACCGGACCGACATCCTCGAGTGCTTCGTCGAGATCGACCGTGCCGACCACCCCGGAGAAGTCGAGCTTGTCCGATCCGAGGATGCCAACGCCCCGTGCACGCGAGACGGCGCGGCGACGTTGCCTGGTCTGTTTGGCGTCGGGCTCGGGGAGCGTCACGGCCGGCGGTTCGACGACAGCGATCGCGCGCGCGGTCCGGGCGCGGTGATGTGGCCGGCGAGCCCGGCGGCTCGGTCGGTCGGGGGACGGAGGCCGCGGTGGATCGAGCATGCGCGCGACCAGCGCCGGCGGCAGACGCGTCGCGGGAACACCCGAGGGCTCGGGGTCGGCCAGCGCATGCGCGACCGCGAGCAGCGCGAGGTGCACGACCAGTGCACCGGCGACCCAGCTCGCGAACCACGCCGACACGGGTGGACGCGCGAGCGCCGCGGCGCGCGTCACGAGTGCGATCTCGATCGCGAGCTCTCCGATCGTGACCGCGATTCGATCGCCGGGGGCGAGTGCGATCGCGCCATCGATCGTTTGTCCATCGAGGCGAGCCGGGATGCCGACCGGGACCCGCACGGTGCACGTCCGCCGGTTGCCGCGAACCAGCCACTCGACGAGCGGGAACCGCGCGAGCCCGAACCCGGGGTCGATCGCGAGGTCGACCTCCGCGGCGGTGCCGATCCGATAGGCACCGTGGGCGAGGTCGACGTGTGCGAGTCGCGTGTCTCCGAAGCGAACCGCGATCTCCGCGACCTGCATGTCGGATCGACACGTCGCGTTCGCACCGGTTTCGCTGCAACCGGTGCGTGGCTATCGCTGTCGACTACTTCGGCTGCGGGACGACGCGCAGGTAGGGACGCAGCGTCTTCCACCCGCCGGGGAACTTCTTCTTGGCCTCGTCGTCGGCAAGCGACGGCACGATGATCACGTCCTCGCCCTGCTTCCAATCCGACGGCGTCGCGACCTGGTGCTTCGCGGTCAGCTGCAGCGAGTCGATCACGCGCAGCAACTCGTCGAAGTTGCGGCCGGTCGAGGCCGGATAGGTCAGGCTCAGCTTGAGCTTCTTGTCGGGACCGATCACGAACACCGATCGCACGGTCAGCGTGTTGTCGGCCTTCGGGTGGATCATGCCGTACAGGTTGGCGACCTTCTTGTCGGCATCCGCGATCAACGGGAAGTTGAGCGCGTGTCCCTGGGTCTCCTTGATGTCGTTGGCCCACTCGCGATGCGAGCCGAGCGGATCGACCGACAAGCCCACCACCTTGACGTTGCGCTTCTCGAACTCGGGCTTGAGCGCGGAGACGCGTCCGAGCTCGGTGGTGCACACCGGCGTGAAGTCCTTGGGATGCGAGAACAACACGCCCCAGCTGTTGCCGAGCCAGCTGTGAAAGCTGATCGACCCCTCGGTGGTCTCGGCCGTGAAATCGGGTACTTCATCTCCTAGTTGCAGTGCCATTGCCATCCTCCGTGATCGTGGAACTGCTGACGTAATAGCGGAGACCACGACAACCGGCAAGCCCGATGACCGACTTTCGGGTGGGGTGTATGGGGCTCGCCGTCGCGTGGCGGTCAGGCGATGGTGCTGTATTCGCGACGAGACATCGTCATCCCGGCTGCCGCGATCGCGAACAGCCCCGGGATGATCATCGCGGTCCACAGCCCGATGTCGATCTGCGAGCGAACCTTCGGCGCGCCGAAGAACAACACGAGCGCGAGCACGTAACACATCGACATCAAGAACGCCCACGCCGCACGCGAATGGACGAGCGAACGCCACACGAGAAGGGGCATCACGATACCGATCACGAACAGCGACGCCGACAACGCTCCCGGCATGCCACCGCGCCACGCGTAGACTCCGGCGATCAGCGACGCGATCGCGCCGAGTCCGGCGATCCCGTGAGACACCCACTTGGCGGCGAACAACGTCGCGATCGTGGCCGCGACGACGACCACCGTGAACACGACAAACGTCAACCTCGTGTGGTTGACGGTGGCCTGGGTGATGTCGCCGAGCAGACCCTGCTTCGACATCTTGCCGTCGTAATACATCTGGGACAGGAAGTAGAACGCACCGTTGAGCAGGACCGCGATCGCGAACACGATCGACGCGACCTGGATGCGGCTCTTGAGCTCGTCGGGAGGGGCTGGCGTGGGCATCGGAACAGCCCCAAGGATGCGCTACTTGCGCTTCCTGAACAAGGATCCCCAGAAGCCGCGCGGTCGTTCGGCGTCGGAAGGTGGCTCGCTGTCACGCTGGGAATGTTCGATGCTGATCTCCGGGTTGGATCCGGGGTTGGAGCCCGCGTTTCCGATGCCCTGGAGCGTCGGGCGACCCGTCGGATTGGTGGGCGGCGTGAGCAGGGTCTGCGAGCCCGCTGCCGACGGCAGCCGTCCCGAGGAGTCGGCCGCCAGTGCGGCCGCCGCGTTCGCCATCGACATCGAAGTCGGCTGCGGCTGGGACGACAGCGCGGTCTCGACGTCCTCCATCTCCTTCGCGTACTCCTTGCGGAACAGCTGGCGCACGAACTGGCGCAGCTCCTTCGGATCGAAGCGGTAGCCGGCGATCAGCGCGTCGAGGTCGGCCGCGAGCTCGGCCGCGCTCTGGTAGCGATCGGCGACATCGCGCGACAGCGCGCGCAGGCTGATCGCATCGAGCTCGGGCGTGACGCGGCGGTTGAACTTCGAGGGTGGCGCCACCTCGGCCTTGCGCACCTTCTCCATCAGCGCGAACTCGGTGTCACCGCGGAACAGCTTCTCGGTGGTCAGCATCTCGTGAAGGATGATCCCCGCCGAGAACACGTCGGTGCGCGCGTCGAGCGGCATGCCCCGGATCTGTTCCGGAGACATGTAGCTGAACTTGCCCTTGAGGATTCCGATCTCGCTGGTGAACTTCATCAGCGCCTGGGCGATGCCGAAGTCGAGCAGCTTGACGTCACCGTTGTAGCTGAGCCGCACGTTCGATGGCGACACGTCGCGGTTGACGATGTTGAGCGGGCGGCCGTCGGGACCGACCAACGTGTGCGCGAAGTGCAGGCCCTCCGCGATCCGCGCGGCGATGTACACCGCGTGCGGCACCGGGATGCGTTGCTGGCTCTCCTGACAGCGCCGCAGCACCTGCGTGAGATCGCGGCCGCCGATGTACTCCATCGTGATGTAGTGCCGGCCCTCGTGCTGGCCGACCTCGACGGTCTCGACGATGCAGCGGTTCGCGAGCAGCATCGCGAGCTTGCCCTCGCGATGGAACATGTCGATGAACCGGGCCTCGCGCGCGAGCTGCGGGCGCATGACCTTGATGGCGAACAGGCGCTTGTCGCCTTCCTTGGGCCGCGCTCGATAGACCTCGGCCATGCCACCGCGCGCGATCAGGCCGAGCAGGTAGTACTTCCCGAACGGCACGGGGTCGTTCGGTGCCCCCGGGGATAACTTGCCCTCCTGTGACGGTCGCTCCGACACTCCTCCCGGCACCTTATCATCGAACCATGAGGCTGAAGACGGCGAGCGAGCTGGTCGACGAGGGGTCGGCGATGCCGGTGATCCGAGGGTGGGTCGCGCCGGGAACCACCGTCGAGATCCTGCCTTGCGAGCCGGCACACGGGGAGATCTCGCTCGAGGCACTCCAGATCTCGGCGCGCTCGCCACTCGGCGCGATCGCGCTCGAGACCGGAGGCATCCTGATCGACGACGGGTGGATCCGCATCCTCGGTGCCGGTCACGCGCGACTGGCGCGCACGATCGCCGGATGGAACGGCCTGCCGTGCGACGCCGGTGACGCGTATCTGCCGGGCGCGATGTTCGTCGCCGACGACGCGCTCGGCGGGATGTTCGCCGTCGACATCGGTGCACTCGGCGCCACGCACGGTAACGTCTGCTTCTTCGATCCGGGCGCACGCCTGTGGCGCGACACCCAGCTGTCGTACGGCGACTGGCTACGCGCGCTGTTCGCGAGCGAGCTCGACCACTACCGCGCGGTGCGATGGGAAGGGTGGCGCGACGACGTGCGCCGGTTGCCGGGGACCCACGCGTTCGTCACCGATCCGCGGCCCTGGGTGAGCGGCCCACCGCTATCCACTCGACATCGCAGGCCGATCACGATGCGCGAGTTGCGTGACGAGCAACTCGCGAAGCGCACATCGTGATGGATTCGTGGCGCGAGATCGGCATAGAGTGGCGCCCATGTCAGGGGGCTTTTCGTACGCGGCGTTCGCGGTCGCACTCTCGTCTGTCGTCGCGTGCGGCGACGGCATCGTTCCCGACACGCAGACGCAGAACCCGTCGCGCGATGTCTACGAGGAGTGGGTCAAGATCGAGCCGCCGGGAGTCGTGTGCGGGAACGACACGCCGTACAAGTTGTTCGCAAACTTCTCGGAGGCCAGCGACAACCTGGTCGTCGTGTTCGAGCCGGGTGGGGCGTGCTGGGATTACGACAGCTGCACCGGCAAGAACGGGATCCGTGGAGCCGCCAATGTCGACGGCATCCCCGACGATCACTGGCAACTCGCACCGTTCATCTCGCCGTTCTTGTCGCGGTTCGACGACACCAACCCGTCGCGCGACTGGAACATGGTCTACGTCCCGTACTGCACGGGTGACGTCCACACCGGGAACGCCACCGTGGTCTACGACGACGCGAGCGATCCGTCGGTGACGTTCCACCACGATGGCCACGCGGCGGTCGAGCAGGTGGTCGCGTGGATCGACCAGAACTTCACGCACATCCCCAAGATGCTGGTCACCGGATGCTCGGCGGGTGGCGTCGGCTCGCTCGTCAACTACCGGTTCCTGCGCCATGGCGTGCGCGCGGTGGAACACGGCTACATGCTCGACGACTCCGGGCCGATCTTTCCGTCGAGCGGGTACTCGGGTCCGATGCACCGCATGATCCGCGCGGCGTGGAACCTCGATTCGCTGAAGGCAGCGATGCCTCCGGGGTTCGACCTGAACGACATGGGCACGATGAACACCGCGCTCGCCGACGAGTTCCCCGACGACCGGCTCGCCACCACGTTCTTCCGTCGCGACATGGACTTCTCGCTGTACTCCTACGAGCGGTTCTACGACTTCCCGCCCAAGGATCAGATCCTGTCGATGTGGGATGCCGACACGCAGCTGCTCGTCCAGCAATACGAAACCCGGCCCAACCTCGACTACTTCATCCCGTACTTCCGCGACATCAACGACAGCCACTGCACCACGGTGCTGAACTTCGCCGGCTCGGACATCGAGGACCACGACATGACGCTCGCGCAGTGGGTCAACGACTTCGTCAACGACGAGCCGGTCGAGTCGATGATCGAGGCGCCGGTTCCCGGCGAAGACGAATAGACTTCGCGAGCGGGCGCCCAGAGGGTAGGCAGACCGCGGAAGCGACGTCGGGCAACTTCGCGAGCGGGCCTGCCGAGTATGCGGTCACGCCCACGTGGGTGTGGTTGTCGGGCGCGTGGGCGGTCGAGTGTGCTGGGCCGACGGGGATTTCTTCAGGGAAGCCATCGACACGCACGCGGCGTGCTCCTGGCTTTGTGGACCGCGCAGGTTGGCATCGCCCCGGTGACGGCGATCCTTGCCTCGGTGCGCGCTCGGCCCACAAGCGCCATCGCCTGATGCGCACGCGAAACGAGAACGTGGTCACGCCCACGTGGGCGTGCTCGTCGGGTGCGTGGGCGGTCGAGTGTGCTGGGCGCACGGGGATTCTCCGAGGAAGCCATCGACACGCACGGTCGGCAGAGCGCGTGGCGTGCTCCTGGCTTTGTGGACCGCGCAGGTTGGCACCGCGTCGTCGGGGCGATTCTTGCCTCGGTGCGATGACCGCGATCGCGCGGCCACAAGCGCCAGTCGCCTGATGCGCACGCGCGCGCTCCGGGACGAGAGCGATGATCTCGCCGATCCCGGCGGCTTCGCTCTTGTTGCGGGTCGCCGCCTCGTGGGTCACGCCCACGTGGGCGTGCTCGTCGGGTGCGTGGGCGGTCGAGTGTGCGCAGGTCGGCCAGGCGATTCTTGCCTCGGTGCGATGACCGCGATCGCGCGGCCACAAGCGCCCGTCGCCTGATGCGACGCGCGCGCTCGTGGCAGAGCGAGTCGCCGATCCAGGCGGCTCGCTCCTGCGGGTCGCCGCCTCGTGGGTCACGCCCACGTGGGCGTGCTCGTCGGGTGCGGGCGGTCGAGTGTGCGCAGGTTGGCACCGCGTCGCCGAGGCGATTCTTGCCTCGGTGCGATGATCGCGATCGCGCGGCCCACAAGCGCCAGTCGCCTGATGCGAACGCGCGCGCTCCGCGAACGAGAACGATGATCTCGCCGATCCCGGCGGCTTCGCTCTTGTTGCGGGTCGCCGCCTCGTGGGTCACGCCCACGTGGGCGTGCTCGTCGGGTGCGTGGGCGGTCGAGTGTGCTGGGCGAACGGGGATTCTCCGAGGAAGCCATCGACACGCACGGTCGGCAGAGCGCGCGGCGTGCTCCTGGCTTTGTGGACCGCGCAAGTTGGCACCGCACCGGTCGCGTCGATCCTTGCCTCGGTGCGGTGACTTCGCGCGCGCGGCCCACAAGCGCCAGTCGCCTGATGCGAACGCGCGCGGTCCGCGGACGAGAACGATGTTCTCGAAGAAGGAGAGGAGAGAAGACAAGAACGGGGCACGCACGATCGGAGAGCGCGCGGCGTGCTCCTGGCTTTGTGGACGGCGCAGCTGCATCGCACCGTTGTCATCGATCCTTGGAAGGTGCGGCGACGGGTGGCGCGCGGCCCACCAGCGCCAGTCGCCTGATGCGCGCGCGGCAGCAGCGGGACGAGAACGATGTTCTCGCCGATCCCGGCGGCTTCGCTCTTGTTGCGGGTCGCCGCCTCGTGGGTCACGCCCACGTGGGCGTGCTCGTCGGGTGCGTGGGCGGTCGAGTGTGCTGGGCCGAACGGGGATTCTCCGAGGAAGCCATCGACACGCACGGTCGGCAGAGCGCGTGGCGTGCTCCTGGCTTTGTGGACCGCGCAGGTTGGCATCACACCGGTCGCGTCGATCCTTGCCTCGGTGCGGTGACTTCGCGCGCGCGGCCCACAAGCGCCAGTCGCCTGATGCGAACGCGCGCGGTCCGCGGACGAGAACGATGTTCTCGAGAGAGAGGAGAGAAGACAAGAACGGGGCACGCACGGTCGGCAGAGCGCGCGGCGTGCTCCTGGCTTTGTGGACCGCGCAGTTGCACCGCACCGTTGCATCGATCCTTGGAAGGTGCGGCGACGGGTGGCGCGCGGCCCACCAGCGCCAGTCGCCTGATGTGCGCGCGGCAGCAGCGGGACGAGAACGATGATCTCGCCGATCCCGGCGGCTTCGCTCTTGTTGCGGGTCGCCGCCTCGTGGGTCACGCCCACGTGGGCGTGCTCGTCGGGTGCGTGGGCGGTCGAGTGTGCTGGGCGAACGGGGATTCTCCGAGGAAGCCATCGACACGCACGGTCGGCAGAGCGCGTGGCGTGCTCCTGGCTTTGTGGACCGCGCAGGTTGGCATCACACCGGTCGCGTCGATCCTTGCCTCGGTGCGGTGACTTCGCGCGCGCGGCCCACAAGCGCCAGTCGCCTGATGCGAACGCGCGCGCTCCGGGGGACGAGAACGATGTTCTCGAGGAGAGGAGAGAAGACAGAACGGGGCGCGCCAAACCGGAGAGCGCGCGGCGTGCTCCTGGCTTTGTGGACCGCGCAGGTTGCACCGCATCGTTGGCGTCGATCCTTGCCTCGATGCGGTGACCGCGGTGGCGCGCAGCCCACCAGCGCCAGTCGCCTGATGCGAGAGCGCGCCAGTGGCGAGAACCATGTTCTCGACGAAACGTGCCACGCGAAGACGAGGCCAGATCGACGCGCACCGTCGAACGGTCTCCGGTGGTTCGATGCGAACGAGGGTTGTCGTCGAAAAACTCGATCGCGATGCAGTTTTGCCTTGACGCATCTTGCGGTGCCATCGCGCATCGATCGATGTCGCGAACCTGACGTGCGACCAGCCGCGTCGTGTGGAGCGCTGCGCGCACGAAATCGCCACGACCGTTTCTCGACGAGAAAACACGGAAACGGCGCACGTGCGCGAATCGAGAGCGTCGAAAATCCGCGTGGTACAGGAGGAGGCATCTAGCAAGGAGTGTCGGGATGGAGTCGACGAACGCGTGCGAGGTAGCGAACACGATCGCGAACGAGCTGCCGGGTGAAACGAACGCGAGCTGGCGCGAGATCGATCGCCGGCTCGGCACACTGGCGCGGCAACGCTGCGCGCTCGACGCCGAAGAGGCGCGGTGGTTGCGCGCCGCGGCGCGGTGCCGGATCTGGCAGCAGGTCGGCTGCGCGAGCCTGCTCGATTATCTCGAGCGCCGTCTCGGGTATGGCCCGCGCGCCGCGCAGGATCGCGTGCGGGTCGCGTTCGCGCTGGAGGAGTTGCCGGCGCTCGCCGACGAGCTCGAGCGCGGCATGCCGTACACCGCGGTGCGCGAGCTCTCCCGCGTCGCCACACGCGACACCGAGCACGACTGGATCGCCGCGTGCCGCGGCAAGAACGTCCACGAGATCGAGCGAGCCGTCGCCGGTCACCGGCCCGGCTCGCGTCCGAGCGATCCGGGCGAGCCCGAGCTCGCCGGGCGACGCTTGCCGCTCGAAGACATCCGCCCGGCCACGCAGGCGGCGTGGCGCGAAGCGCGTCACAAGTTGCAGGCCGAGCGCGGAACCCACGTTTCCGACGACGAGCTGCTCGCTGCCCTGTGTGGCGTCTATCTCGAAGGCGCCAAATCGCCGGACGACGACGCGAATGCGGGTCGGGCCAAGTACCAGGTCGCGGTGACCGTGTGCGATCGCTGCCAGCAGGGCTGGCGAGATGGCGCCGGGCGCACGTTCCCACTCGACGCCGCCGACACCGAGCGCGCGCTGTGCGATGCCCAGCATCTCGGTACGCTCGATGGCGAGCCCGCACGCGCCACGCAGGACATCGCACCGCGCGTCCGCCGCTTCGTCGTGCGACGCGATCGCGGCACGTGCCGCGTGCCCGGTTGTCGATCCGCCGCCAACCTCGAGCTCCATCACATCGTGCCGCGCTCGCGCGGTGGCTCGCACCAAGCGTCCAACCTGATCCAGCTCTGCGACGGTTGCCACACCGCCCATCACCGCGGCCTGATCGACATCGTCGGCACGTCGGACGAGCTCGTGGTGACCCGCCGCCACGAGCTCGGGCCCGTGGAGCTCGACCCCACCCGCGCCCACGTGGACGCCAGCACCCTCGATCGCGCCCACGTGGGCGCCAGCACCACCGATCGCGCCCACGTGGGCGCAAGCACCCTCGACCACGCCGACGTGGGCACAGGCACCATCGACCGCGCCCACGTGGGCGCAGACACCACCGATCGTTTTTATGTGCGAGCAGGCACCCTCGATCGCGCCCACGTGGGCGCAGGCCCTCTCGACCACGCCCACGTGGACGCCGGCACCATCGATCGCGCCCACGCGAGCGCAGGCATCCTCGACCGCACCGACGCGGGCGCCGGCATCATCGACCGGACCCACGTCGGCGCACGACACCGACAGGGCGTGTTCGATCGCGTGGCCGCGCGAACGCAGGCCCTCGACGCGCTCGTGACGCTCGGCTTCAAACGCCACGAAGCGCGGTCGTACGTCGACGGCGCGATCGCCGAGCTCGGCCATCGCGCGACGGACCTCGAGGCACTGTTGCGAGCGGCGCTCCAGCGAGTCCCTCACAGGTAGACCGGCGTCCCGAGCCAACACGCACGTCTCCTCTCCGCGCGAGAAGTTCGTCGCTCCCGAAGCGCGTGCGTTCGTATCAGGCGAGTGGTGCTCGTGGGCCGCGCGCCCGCAGTCACCACACCGAGGCAAGGATCGACGCGACCGATGCCAACCGGCGCGGTCCACAAGCCAGGACCACGCCCCACGCTCTCCTCACCGCGAAGCCAAGAGCCCACCCCGCTCCTGCCGGCCGTGCGACTCGATCGCGCCTGCGTGGGCGCGTCCGACGCGTGACGAAATCACCCAGGTCTTGATCTTCCTCTCTCCCTCGAGAACATCGTTCTCGTCTCCCGGAGCGCCCGCGCCACCGATGCCAACCGGGATCCGCAAAGCCAGCAGCACGCTTCCCGTTTCCTGGGGTGCGTCCGACTCGATCGCGCCCACGTGGGCGCTTCCGCCAGCTTTCCACTCTTCCTCTCTTCCTCTTCTTCCTCTCGAGAACATCGTTCTCGTCCCCGGAGCGCGCGCGTTCGCATCAGGCGACTGGCCTTGGGGCCGCGCGCCCGCAGTCACCACACCGAGGCAAGGATCGACGCGACCGGTGCGATGCCAACCGGCGCGGTCCACAAAGCCAGGAGCACGCCCCGCGGTCTCCCCACCGCGCGTTTCTGGCCCACCGCGAACGTCGGTCTCGTTCCCGAACGCGCGCGTTCGCATCAGGACAACTGGCCGAACTGTCGCTCGTGAGCTGCGCGCCAGCCGGCAATGCGCCGATCGGTCTCGTCCCCAACGCCAAGAGCCCCACGCTCCTGCGGTGCGTGCGACTCGATCGCGTCCACGTGGGCGCTTCCGCCAGCTTTCCACTCTTCCTGTCTTCCTCTTCTTCCTCTCGAGAACATCGTTCTCGTCCACGGAGCGCGCGCGTTCGCATCAGGCGACTGGCGCTTGTGGGCCGCGCGCCCGCAGTCACCACACCGAGGCAAGGATCGACGCGACCGGTGCGATGCCAACCGGCGCGGTCCACAAAGCCAGGAGCACGCCCCGCGGTCTCCCCACCGCGCGTTTCTGGCCCACCGCGAACGTCGGTCTCGTTCCCGAACGCGCGCGTTCGCATCAGGACAACTGGCCGACGCTGTCGCTCGTGAGCTGCGCGCCAGCCGGCAATGCGCCGATCGGTGCCGTCCCCGACGCCAAGAGCCCCACGCTCCTGCGGTGCGTGCGACTCGATCGCGCCCACGTGGGCGCTTCCGACGAACGGACTCGACCGCGCCCCACTGTGTTGATCTTCCGTCTCCCTCGAGAACATCGTTGTCGTCCACAAAGCGCGCGCGTTCGCATCAGGCGACTGGCCTTGGGGCCGCGCGCCCGCAGTCACGATGCCAACGGGCGCGGTCCACAAAGCCAGGAGCTCGCCCCGCGCTCTCCCCACCGCGCGTTTCTTTCCGGGCCCTGAACCGCGAACGTCATTCCCGTCAGGACAACTGCCCCTGTGCCGAGTGTGCAACCGGTGCCGTTCCCGCGCCAGAGCCTCGCGCTCCTGCCGACCATGCGACTCGATCGCGCCCACGGTCTCTTCCTCTCCTCCCTCTCTCGAGAACATCGTTCTGTCCCGGGCGACTGGCGCTCGTGGGTCTGGCGGACGCACTTTCCGAGTGACGGACCGAGGCGGAAGATGATCGATCAGCGCGAGAACGGCGAGGTGACGTCGTCGACGTCGCGTCCCTCGCGCGTCCTCAGCCGGCGACGCGCGTCGATATAGGCGCGGGAGGTCGCGAGCTCGATCAGGTGGCGCGCGACACTCGCTCCGCCGGCGAGCTCGACCGCGACGTCGATCTGTCCGCAGGCGAGCATGCCGGCGCGGTCGGCGGCGCGCGCGCACGCGGCGGTATAGCGATCGGGATCGAGGGGCTCGGACAGCGAGGTCAGTCGTTCCGTGAGGCGCTGCCGCACTACCACCGGGAGCTTCGAGCGGAGCCACTCGGCGTCGCGGGTGATCGCGGCATCGGCACGGCGTGTAGCGCGAGGACGCGCGGCGCGTGGATCGAAGGTCGTGATCGCGGCGACCAGCGCGGCGAAGTCTGCATCGCTCTGTCCACCCGCGAACACGCGATGTGGGCGCGCGAGCTCGACCACGCGACCGAGCAAGAACCGCAGCTCCGTCGGATCGTCGTCCTCGACGACATCCGGGCCGAGCACGATCACCGGCGGCGACGCCAGCACGAGCTCGATGTCCTGCGGCGCGCGCTCGCTCGAGTACAGCAGCACCGCCGGTCCATCGATCGCCTTGGCGATCTGCGGGAGGATCGCGGCCGCCATCACGTCGCCGGTCACCGGCACGCGGGTCGCGTCGTCGTAGCCGGCATCGAGGAGTGCGGTCTTCGCGTCGGGACACACCAGCCGCATCGCCTCGCCCACGATCTCGAGCACGCCGGTCAGTGGCGCATCGTCGGGGTCGTCGATCAGCTCGCGACGGTCGGCGGCCGACAGTCTGGTCGCGTAGACCTCGTCGGGCGCGAGCGCGCGGGGCGGGTGACTCGCATAGAACTGATCGTCGTCCTCGGACAGTCGCGCACCGAGTGCACGGGCGAGCTCGTAGGTCGCCCGCGCGTGGTCGGGGTCGCGACCCGCGAGCTCGCGGGCGAGGGCGAGCACGTCGTCGCGCTCGGGTTGGGCTTCGACGAGCGCGAACAGCGACGACTGCAACGACACCGGCGAGGTCGCGTGCTCTCCCTCGGCGTCGAGCTCGACCAGTCCGCGCCGGGCGGCGAGCGCACCGTCGGAGCTCGGTGCGACTGCGGCGGCCTGGGTGTACGCGCGCCGTGCGGCGGGCAGCGCGCCGAGGGCACGCTCCGCATCGCCGAGCTTGCGCCACAACGCGGCCACTCGCGGCGCCTCGTCGGGCGACACGCGGACGCGCGCGAGCTGTGGCCGCAGCCAGCTCGCGGCCCGCGACGGATCGCCGGCGGCGAGCGCGACGTCGGCGGCGCACGTCAAGCTGGTGACGTCGTTGGGATGCGCGGACATCACGCGCTCGGCGACCTCGAGGGCGCGCGCGTGCTTGCCATCGGCGGCCAGCATCTCGGCGGCCTCCTCGAGCAGCGCCTTGCGTTGCGTGGCGTCGCCGGCGATGTCGGCGAGCCGCAGGCACGTGTGCGCGCGCGCCGCCGAGCCGCGCTTGCGCTGGGTGGCGAGCAGCTTGTCGAGGATCGGTGCCTCGGCGATGTCGACGAGCTGCGCCCAGCAACGCTCGGCGCGCTCGAGATCGCCCAGCACGTCGCGCGCCATGTCACCGAGCGCATCGAACAGCCGGATCCGATCACGGTCGTCGGTCGCGCCCTCCGCCTCGCGCTCGAGACAATCGGCGGCGCGCTCGAGGTCGCCGCGCTCGATCGCATCCTGTGCGAGCGCGTGCCACGCGGGTCCGCACTTCGGATCGATGCGCACCGCCTTCTCGACGTGCGCGAGCGCGTTGGCCGGACGCAGCGATCGGGTCTCCGCGGTGGCCGCGTGGACCAGCCCGGTGGCGACCGCGGTGGCGCGGGTCGCGGCATCGGGGTGCTCGGCCAGCGGAGCGAGGTAGCGCACGGCCTCGCGCCACAGACGGCGCGCGTAGCAGCTCTCGCCGAGCGCGAGCCGGATCGCGAGCGAGTGGCGATCGAGTCGGTGAGCCTCGTGAAGCAAGCGATGGGCTTCGTCGTCGTCGCCGAGGGCGGCTTGCGCCCGTGCATAGTGATGGATCAGCGTCGCGAGCTGGGCATCGGGTGCGTCCTCGAGCTCCTCGAGCGTGCGGTACAAGAACGCGGCAGCGGCATCGAGCCGGCCGGCGGACATCATCGCGTTCGCTTCCTCGATCACGCGCGACACCTTCATCCCCGCGCGCGTGTCGTCGAGCTCGCGCTGCAACTGCTCGTCCTCGGGTCGCAGATGCAACGCCTCCGACAGCGCGCGGGCGGCCGCGGCGTGATCGCCGGCGTCGCGGAACCGTCGCGCGGCCGCGGCGATCACCTCGGGCTCCGGTTTGGAAAGCGCCGCGGCATAACGCAGGAGTGCCTTCGCGTGCGCCTTCGGATCCTGGCTCGCGGCGGCGAACGCGGCGGCGCGCTCGAGCGCGGGGATGTGATCCGGGGCCTCGGCGAGGAGCTCCTCGAGGCTGGCGATCGCGGCGTCGCGATCGAGGTCCTCGAGGACACCGACCAGCTGGAGCCGCATCGCGGCCACGTGCTCGGCGTCCGCGCCCTTGTTGGTCGCGTCCGCGATGCGCGCGCGCAGTAGCTTCGCCGCTTCTTCGCCGCGACCGCTGCGCGCGAGCATGTCGGCGTGATCGACGAGCCCGCTGAGATCGTTCGGCGCGTGCGTGGTCGCTTCCTCGACCGCGCGCGCGGCTTCCGCCAGGAGTCCCGCCTGTTCGAGGGCACGCGCCTGCGATCGCAACAGTGCCGCGCGCTGGACGCTCGATCGCGCGTGCGCCGCACGCATCGCTCGCACTTCCGCGAGCTCGGGCCAGCGCGCGAGCTCGGCGTAGACCTCGTCGAGCTCGCGCCAGATCTGGTCGTCGCTCGGCCGGCGCTCGAGCACCTCGCGATACAGCTCGGCGGCACGCTCGAGCTTGCCGTGCTCGCGATACAGCCGACCCGCGGCCCGCAACGCCGCGCGTCCGCGCTCGTCGGTGGCGAGCTCGCCGACTCGAACGAACTCGGCGGCGGCCTTGGCCCATGCCCCCGCACGCCGGTACAGCCACGCCAGTCGATCGTGGAGCTCGGTGCGGTCGGAGACGTGCCGGACGACTTGCTCCATCGCGGCGATCGCCTCGAGCGGTTGGTCGAGATCTTCGTGCACGTCCGCGAGGACTTCGAACAGGGCGGCGGCCGCCTCGTCGCGGTGCTGGGTGCTGCATGCTGTCGCCTCGTCGGCGAGCACCACGGCGAGTGTCTCGCGCAGCGACGGATCGTCGGCCACCGAGCGAACGCGGTGACGGGCATCGGGATCGCCGGGACGTTTTCGCAAGGTCGCGATCGCGGCGCGGAGCTCCTGCAACGGATCGGCGGTTTCGACGCGCGTCGGGCGGATCCACATCCGCGTGCGCTCGGCCTGCGTGTCGGGGCGGCTCACGAAGGCGCCATCATGCCCGAGTCGCGAACCGAGAGAAAACCAGATCTTGTCGTACCCGCACCGCCACCTCGAGCGGTGAAGTTTGGTCGTGGGGAGTGGCAGAAGCGACGAGGCGTCCAACACCTGACGCCTGGCGATCGCCCAAGTGACCGCGATGTTTCGAGCTCGGGACTGGCGCACGGCGTGAAACGAAGGAGCGGCATGAAGCTCGCCGTCACGCTCGTTGCCGTCGCCCTCGCTGCTGGTTCGGGTTCCGCCCTGGCGCAGCCCGGGACGGTAACGCCCGCGCCCGCGCCTGCCCCCGCGCCGCCGGCCCCGTATGGCTACGGTTATCAGGAGATGACGCCGATCGCCCCGCCCGCCTACGAGCAGGTGTCCGAGGACGTCGCGCTCGGACTCTCGCTCGGCGGCACGGTCGCGTCGTACGCGCTGTTGATCGTGGGTGGCGCGACCGACAACCCGACGGCGGGCATGGTCGGCGCGATCGGCACGCTGTTCGCGCCCAGCCTCGGCCATTGGTATTCGCACCACTACTTCTCGCGCGGCATGGGGCTGCGCCTCGCGGGCATCGGCACCGAGTTCGTCGGCATCGCGATGGCGCTCGGCAGCATCGATTCGGAGACCGACAACGGTGATGGTGCCGCGTTGGTGATGCTCGCCGGTGCGGGTCTGTACATCGCGGGCACGGTCGACGACATCGCGACGGCGCCGAGCGCGGCACGCGACTACAACCACCGGTTCCAGGACGTGCACCTCGTGCCGGTGATGAACCCGCATGGTGGGGGGATGGGTCTCATCGGGCGGTTCTGATCGAGACCACTGCGGATTTCGCGGCGGGGTGTGGCACGCGAGATACGCTCGGGCGCGCGCAAGTCACACGAACGCGTGTGATGGAGACGGAACATCGAGGCACGCGCGTTGCTGAATAGCTTCGGCATGCGTCCGTCCAACCTTCTTGCATTCGCGATCAGTGTCTTGGTTTCGATAGCGAGCGCCGCGCAAGCCGGTCCGCTGTCGCACTTGAGTGGTCGAGTTCTCGACTCGAAGCGCGGCACCCCCGTCGAGAACGCCACCGTGCTCGTCGCCGGCAAGGCCGGCGTCCAGCGCACGATCCTCACCGACGCGCGCGGTCACTACGCCACCGACGTCGCGCCGGGCTCGTACGTGTTGGTGTTCATCTACGGCACCGCGCGATCGAGCGGGCACGTCGACCTCGTCGCGGGCACGCCGAAGAGGCTCGATGGGCGAGTCGATTCCACCGAGGGCGAGGTGATCGAGATCCGCGAGCGCTTCCGCCCACCGGTGCCGGCGAAGGCGACCAACTTCAACCGGCGCAAGGCGCCGCCGTACAGCGATCGCGCGGTGCTCTCGAACGCGTGGACGCGAGCGTGGTTCCTCCTCGATATCGACGCGCGCGGCAACATCACGCGCATGAAGTGGCTCAAGCGCCCGGGCTACGACCTCGAGGACATCGCCGTGAACCAGGTCAAGAAGCTCACGTTCGATCCCGCGCGCAACAGCAAGGGCCAGGCGATCCGCTCGTACATCGTGTGGGGCGTCGAGTGGCCGTCGGCATGGTGGCTCCAGCAGATCCACGGCACGCGTGCGGGCATGCCGCACGAGGTCTGGGGCTGGCCACCGCGACGCGAGGACGACTACGTGCCGTGCAAGGACGCCGGAAAGCCGCTGCACATGGGTTCGTTCGCGAAGGCGTACAAGGATTGCTCGAAGCCCGATCTATCGGTCGCGGCGCGCGAGCGTTGGTTCCGTCCCTGACTCACGGCGCGAACATGCCGAGGATCTGATCGAGCTGGGCGCGCGACATCCGCACGCGCAGCACCGCATCGAGATCCTCGGCGGCGACGTCGAGATTCATGAACACGCTCTTGATCTGGGTGGTCTGGCGCCCGAGGGTGGCGGCAGCGGTGGTGGCGAGGTCGGGACGCTCGAATCGGAACCTGAGCTCGGCCACGACACCATCATCGACGTCGAAGCCGCCGATCACCGCGCGCGGCGGGCCGCCGAGCAGGCTTCCCAATGCACTGGACTGCATCGCGCTGCCACCGATCACGAACCACGACGGGTGCGTGTTCTCGACCCCCGAGCCGAGCTCGATGAACGCCGGCGAGTCGCGGAGGGGCGCGCCGTTCGCGATCGCGGCGCGGACCGTGCTCGGCGTGGCATCGGCGCCGACCTCGAGCACGAGGGTGTGCGGGTCCGCGAACACGCCGACGCTGTGCGTCCTGCCATCCATGAGTATCGCGCCGTCGACCTCGGTGAGCTTCACGTCGGTCCGGGCGGCGAGGCACCGCAGCACGCGGCGACGATGCGAGCCGCGGATCACGATGATGCCGGAGGGCTTGGTCTGGAGAGTGCGGATCCCGACCGAGACCCGTTGGAGCTCCGACGCCTCGTCGACGCCGCATCCGGCGGTGAGGTTCTGGAACCGCTTGACCGCCATCGCCTGGACGCGAGGCCACGCCGGGGAGGCGCGCAGGCGTGCGACGTCGAGCACGATGACCATGTCCGAATCCGCGGGCAAGTACGCCAGCGAATCGGCGTTCGCGATCGGACGTCGCTGGACGTGCGGTGGCGCGGCGCGCACGGGCGGTGGCGGTGGTGTGCCGCGGTAGCAGCCGGCCACGGCCATCACCACGATCGATCCCACCACGGCGCGCATACCGATCCGTAGCACGACCGTTTCGGGGCGCCTGGACTTCGTGCGGGACGGTCCCTATCATCGCCGGCGAGCGGGGCCGTGCGGATCGCGATCTATAGTTGCGTCGTGGCGGGGCTCGTCGGATGTGTCGACGGGTTTCGCGGATCCAACCTCCAAATCGATCTGTCTCCCGGTACGCCGGTCGAGGTGTCGCCGGGGAACGCACCGGGAGCGGGAGAGCTGCCGGCCACCAGCGTGCTCGCGATCTCGGCGATCGAGCGAGGCGCGGACGCCGACAGCGCGATCGAGCTCGCGCGGTTCGAGCTCCATCGGATCGTCGATGTCACGTCGCCGTGCTTCATCGATGTCGACAACGCCCGGTTCCCCGGCCTGCACGTCACGGAGTACCAGCACGCCGTCGAGGACGTCACGGGCATCACCGATCTCGCGAACCCGCCGCCGACCGCCACCGAGCAGGACCGGATCGATGCCGCGACCGCGGTCCAGCGGATGGCCAACGTGGCCGCGCTCGGCGGCGCGATGGGGATCCGGGTGGTGACCTCGGCGTCGCCCGCGACCTACCCCGACGTCGATGCCGACTGTAACGGCACCGGCTTGCCGCCGCCGGCGTGTCGCGACGCCGCGTCGAACGCGCGTCGGCTCGCGATCTGCGAGGCGGCGTGGGATGCCGATCCGGCGCTGTTCGAGGGCACCGATCGCGTCCTGACCGCGCCGCTGGCCGGCACCACGTTCGGCTTCGTCGACGGGCTCAATCCGATCACGTCGACGCCGATCGGCGGTGCGCAGCTGTTCGTGCCGGTCGCGGTCGCCGATGTCGATCAGTACGCGATCACGGTCCACGACGATGGGGAGCCCGCGGGGTCGCCCGGCACGCTCCTGTTCGTCGGCGATCCCCGACCCGGGCCGCGCGGCGTCCAGCACGTGCACTTCGAGAGCCCGGCGTTCCCGGGCCTGACCGCCGAGATGACCGTGTTCGCGGATCTCGGCACCGACGAGGTGAGCTTCTGATGCGCGTCGGCTTTGTTGCCCGACTTCGCTTCCGCGGTCTACTGGACTGCTGGGTGCCCGCTCGCGAAGTCTTCGTGGTGGCGTTGTTGCCGCTGGTGGTCGCCGGCTGCAAGTCGATCGAATGCGGCGAGGGCACCTTCGAGAAGAATGGGGCGTGCGTGCCCGCCGACGTCGTGGTGTCGCCGGCGACCTGCGGACCGTTCACGGAGCTCCAGGGTGGGCAGTGCGTGCCGCAGTTTCCACCGACCGTGTGCGACGACCAGAGCACGACCGCCGAGCTCGACACCACGACCGGCGTGACGACCTGCATCGGCACCGGGGTCGGCTTCGCGTGCGAGCAACCTGCGACCGGCAAGCAGACGATCTGCGGGCAGCTGTTCGATCTCGAGACCGGTACCGCGATGTCGGATCCGGGCGCGCAGTGCACCCCGTGCGGTGCGCCGACCGCGACCGGGGTGTGCTCTCTCGAGCTGCGCGCGCTCGATGCCGTTCGGTTCGGGACCAACCCGATGGATCCGAACGCCGTGCTCGCGACGGGGCCGATCTATCTCGACGACTGCGGGCGGTTCAAGATTCCGGACATCACGCTGCCCACCAACCCGTTCATCGGGATCGGCATCGACGACGCCGCACCGGCGATGCAGGGTCCGGGCGGCACCACCAACGCGATCGGGATGGCGACGCCGGCCGTCGCCAACCTCGCGCTCAAGGACTTCGAGGCGTTCGTCGCACCGAAGTCGACCACCGACGCGTGGGCGAGTAGCGGCGGGCCGACGATCGACGAGGGAATGTTCGTCGCGATCTTCCGCGCGGCCAGCATGGGAACCGCGACGCGGGCGGGCGTGACGATCCTGCGTGAGGGCGTCCCGATTCCCCCCGACGACTTCTATTTCGAATCCGCCGAGACCACGCGCACGACGATCGATCCGATGGCGACCTCGACCGGGGCGAACGGCACCGCGCTGGTTACCAACGCGCAACTCGATGGCTACCTCGGTACCGGCGCGCTGCCGGCGGAGTGCGCGTGGGAGGCACACGTCGGCGTGTCACTGCCGTTCGTGTTGTTCGTGCAGATCTTCCGTCCCACCGATGCGAGTGGCCAAACGTGCGGGCTGTGACGACGTGCGCGCGGTAGCAGCACTCACCCTGGTGGCCGCGGTGGCGACACCGGCTGTGGCCGATCCCACGAGCGGCATCGATGGTGCGCTATTCCGCAGCTCGTACGATTCCAATGGCGTGTTCGCCGTCGAGGGCGCGCGGCTCCTTCCGGTTCACGACCTGTCGTTCGAGATCCTGTCGGGGTTCGGGCTGGCGCCGGTCGATCTGCCGGTACCGGGCATCGGCCGCGCCGCCGGCGACACCGCGAGTGATCGCGTGATCGATCGGTTGTTCGTGCTCGACATGGCGTTCGGGATGACGGTGACGTCGCGGTTCGCGATCGGGCTCGACGTCGCCGCGTATCGCGCGTCGACGGGCCCTGGCTACGGCGTGCGCGGGCGCTACGCCACCGGTAACCAGGTGACGCCATCGAGCGGGCTGATCGCCCTTCGCCCGATCTCGAACATCGATCCGTCGGCGAGCCCCGGCGACGCATCGGCCTATCTCGGCGATGGGCTCGCCGGACCACTCGACGCGCGGTTCGGCGGGAAGCTGGCGTTGATCGAGCGTCCCAACCTCGCGATCACCGCGATCGGCTCGGTGTGGTTGCCGTTCGGTGAGGACGAGATGCTGCTCGGCGATCGCGGGTTGGTGTTCGAACCGGCGCTCGCGACCGAGTGGCGGAGCCAGGGAGGTATCGGTGCCGGCGTCGCGCGCGTGCCGCGCTTGCGCGTGGTCGCCAACCTCGCCGCGCGGATCCGGCATCGCACGGTGCTCGAGAGCTTCGACGTCCAGGATCCGATGGCGACCGACGCCGACGCGCGCGCGTTCCTCGACGTCGGCAGCGAGACGGTGCTGGGAGTCGGCGCGGTGCTGGCGGTGACCCCGCGGCTGCGGCTCGCGATCGAAGCGCAGGGGTTCGCGCCGCTGCCCGACGCGATGTCGTGGGGCGATTGCAGGCGCTACGACGGCCGGCGGTGCAGCACGCTCGGCGCCAGCGACTACTTCGCGGACGCGCGCCGCGGCGACCCACTCGTGCTCGCGACCGCCGGCGTGAAGGTCCGTGCCACCGCCGACGTCACGCTCGAGGCGATGGCGTCGAGCGCGCAGCTCGGCGCGCGCGGCGACGCGCTCAGGTTCACCGCCGGGTTGGTGTGGGCACCGCAACCGCTCGGGAGCTCGATGCCGGGCGAGCACGATCGCGATGGCGATGGCGTTCCCGACACGGTCGACGGCTGTCCCGCCGAGCCCGAGGATCGCGATGGCTACCAGGACGAGGACGGGTGCATCGACGCCGACAACGATCGCGACGGCATCCCCGATGCAACCGACAAGTGTCCCGACGATGCCGAGGATCGCGATGGCTTCGAGGACGCCGACGGTTGCCCCGAGCTCGATAACGACGGCGACGGGGTGGTCGACGCGATCGATCGTTGCCCGCTCGAGCCCGAGGACCGCGATAACTTCGAGGACGAGGACGGTTGTGCCGATCCCGACAACGATCAGGACGGCGTGCCCGACGCCAGCGATCGCTGCCCCAACGACGCCGGCGCACCGCCCGACGGGTGCTCGCGGGGAGGCGCGCCGTGATGCGGTGGCTACTCGTGGGACTGGTTCTCGCGGGATCCGGCGTGCGTCCCGCGGCGGCCGACGTCACCGACATCGAGGTGCCGGTGCTCGTGCTCGACACCGAGACGCCCGGCACGCCCGCGGACGACGTGCTCGATCTCGCCAACATCGTGCAGAGCGCGGCCAAGGGCGTGACCACGGTGCAGGAGGCGCCGGCGATCGTCACCGTGATCACGGCCGACGAGATCCGCGATCGCCAGTTCCAGTCGCTTCCCGAGCTGTTCGACACCGTTCCCGGCTGGAACAGCGTCGGGCTGTTTCACTCGACGTTCCAGACCCCGCTGGTCCGCGGTCAGGGTCAGGCGGTCCAGTACCTCCACGACGGGCTGTCGTTGTTCGATCCGTTCCTCAACGTGCCGGCGACGACGCGGGTCATGCCGGTGGAGCTGATCAAGCGGGTCGAGATGATCACCGGTCCCGGCGGAGTGCTGTGGGGATCGAACTCGCTGCTCGGCATCCTCAACGTGATCACCAAGGACGCGGAGGACGTCGAGGGGGTCGAGGTCGGTGCGCAGCTCGGCGATGGTCGTGGCGATCGCTCGATGGCGCGCGCGTACGCGATGGCGGGCACGTCGCACCTGCTCCACGACAAGCTCTCCGTGTTCGGGTATGCCGGGGTCGAGACCTACCAGGGCCCGGAGCTGAAGTTTCCGCAGTTGCTGTTTCACGGGGCGCTGCCGCAACCCAACTCGGCCAACATCTACGGTCCGCTCGCGGCCACCGACCAGCAGCAGTCGATGATCGCGATGCTGTTCACCAAGGTCACCTACGGCAAGCTCCAGCTGCGGATCGCAGCGCCGTTCGGTGCCGAGTACAACCCGGCGGGTCTGTCGGGAAATCCGATCCGCACCGACCTGCCCGATGACGGGCGCTGTCCCGAGCCACCGCCGGGCGGCGCGATCGATCCGGCGTGCGCCGATCCGCTCCACCGGGGCCGATCGAATCGCGAGGACACCTACGATCGCTACGCGGTCGCCGAGTACCGCACGCGACTGCTCGACGACAAGGCCGGCATCACCGCGCGCGGGTACCTGATCCAGTTCGTGCGCGGGTTCCAGCCGCTGCAGGTGCTCGCGCCATCGCCGTTGGTCCAGGGCGGCCTCGCGTTCGCCGCCGACCTCACGAACTATCGCGCGGGCGGTGCGATCGACGGCGACTACCAGCTGACGCGCACGGCGCGCGTGCAGTACGGCGCCGAGGCGTTCTACGAGTGGAAGCCCGACAACGTCACCCGGTCGCGCCAGGGGCCCGGCACCGAGTCGGAGATCCGGGCGCCGTACGACCTCGATCGCCTGCCGCTGCTATGTCCGCGCGTGTTCGATCCGCAGGCCGGCGCGATCGTGCCGGTGAGTGGCTGTCCGCTGACGTTCGCGTTCCCGGCGGACCGCACCGTGCTCGGCGCCTACGTCAATCCGCAGTACCGGCCCAACAAGAAGCTGATCTTCGATCTCGGTGGTCGCGTGCAGGTCGCGCCGGAAGCGCTCGGCTCCGTGTCGTACGGCGTCGACACCACGCTCGCCGGGAGCTTCGTATGGAACTTCATCCCCGGCTGGCACCTCAAGCTCAACTACGCCGAGGGCTTCCGGCCGCCGGTGTTCAACAACACGACCTCGAACGGCGAAGGCCTGCAGATCGGCGGTAACCCGAATCTCGAGGTCGAGACCTCGCGCGCGACCCAGGCCGAGATCAACGCCCGGATCTGGAAGGGCGAGCGCCGGATTCGCGAGCTGTCGTTCCGCGTCGACGGTAGCTACACGACGATCGACAATCTGATCCAGGTTACCTCCGGCAACTACGAGAACTCCGGACAGCGCGGCATCGCCTCGGGCGAGCTCCTGGCGTCGTTGTTCGTGCAGGGCGGACACCGCATCGAGCTCGGCTACACCTACCTGCAGGTCGACACCAGCGACAAGGGCCGGCTCCGTTCGCTGCCCGAGCACTGGTTCGATCTCGCGACCGTGTTCTCGCTCGGGTCACACCTGACCGCGACCACCCGCCTCGAGGTGACCGGTGCCGCCGAGGATCCGAACCGGCTCGTCGAGTATCGCGGGCTCGGGCTCGACGCGATGGGAGAGCCGCAATCGATCGCCGTGGCCGCGACCGATCTCGTGCTCGACCGGCTACCGCCGAGTGCGGAGCTGTCGGTCGGGATGTCGTACATGCCGACCTCCCACCTCACGATCCGTGGGACGGTCTACAACGCGCTCGCGGGACACTCGTATCAACCCGACGTGTTCTTCGATTACGAGCCGCACCTCGAGTACCTACCGAATCCCTACCCTGGGTTTCGCGCCTACTTGTCGGCCCTCTACACGTACTGACTGGGTTATCATCGAGTGCTCTTCCTGCGGCTTTGGCGCCGAGGGGAATCCTGTTTTGTCCAAGCGGCGCGTCCTCGCCATCTCGAGCGATCTCGATCAACTTCGCCGGATCGTCGCCACCCTCGAACGGGCTGGCGCCGAGGTGGATGCGGTACGCAATCCCGAAGCGATCACCAGCGACGTGATCCCGCATCGCTACGTGTTCGTGTCGACCACGTCGCCCGGCGATCACGGTGGGCTCCGCACGCTGCTCTCGAAGTTGCGCGACAAGGCCCACGTCGCGGTCGTCACGCCGCAGGCCAAGCTGTCCGACCTCACGGGGTATCTCCGCGACGACCACATCAACCACGTGATCGTCGGTGACGAGCTCGAGGACGGCGTGTTCGTCACCGCACAGAAGCTCCTCACCGGAGACATCTTCGGGATCGAGAAGTACCTGCCGGCCGGCACCCAGGTGCACTACGCGCGGCTGCACGACTTCGCGGGGCGCGGTCGCGCGATCGATACCGTGCTCGGGTTCGCCGAGCAGTCGAAGATGCGTCGCCAGGTCCGGACCGCGATCGGCGCGGTGTGCGAGGAGCTGCTGATGAACGCGCTGTACGACGCGCCCGTCGACTCGTCCGGCAAGCAGGTGTTCGCCGAGCTCGATCCGCATCTGCGCGCCGAGACGCGGTCGCCGCGGCCGGTCTCGATCCGGTACGCCGCGACCGATTCGATGTTCGCGGTGGCGGTGCGCGACCGCTTCGGGCGGCTCGCGAAGAACACGATCCTCGCCTACATCGAGAAGTGCATCTCGTCGCCCCAGCAGATCGACCGCAAGACCTACGGCGCGGGGCTCGGCCTGTACCTGGTGGCGAACGCGGCGGCGACCTACGTCGTCAACGTCGCCTACGGGATCGCGACCGAGGTCGTGTGCACGTTCGATCGCGGTGCCAAGACGCCGCTTCGTCTGGTCGGCGTGTTCGTGCACCCCGGCAACGCCGATCTCCTGAAGGGACCGCTCCCCGAGAGCTGGGATCCGAACATCGACCAACCCCACCCGGAGCGACCCGAAGGTGGCTGAGCGCCAGTTCGGTCCATACCGGCTCGTCCGTCAGATCGCCGTCGGTGGCATGGCCGAGATCCACCTGGCGAAGACCAAGGGCATCGCGGGATTCGAGAAGTACGTCGCGCTCAAGATGATCCACCCGAACTTCGCCGAGGACGAGCAGTTCATCCAGATGCTCGTCGACGAGGCGAAGATCGCGGTGCAGCTCACGCACGGCAACATCGCGCAGACCTTCGACCTCGGGCGCGTCGGCGAGACCTACTACATCACGATGGAGTACGTCGACGGTGCGGACCTCTACAAGATCCTGCGCCGCGCCTCCGAGCAGGACATCGAGATGCCGCTCGATGTCTGTGCGTTCATCGCCAAGGAGATCACGTCGGCGCTCGATCACGCGCACCGCAAGCGCGACCACACCGGCAAGCCGCTCGGCATCGTCCATCGCGACGTGTCGCCACAGAACGTGCTCGTGAGTTACGCCGGCGAGGTCAAGCTCGTCGACTTCGGCATCGCGAAGGCGACGATGAAGGCACGCCAGACCGCGGTCGGCGTGATCAAGGGCAAGTACTACTACATGAGCCCCGAGCAGGCCTGGGGCGATCCGATCGACTTCCGCTCCGACATCTTCTCGGCGGGCATCGTGCTCTACGAGATGCTGACCGGGCAGATGCTCTACCTCGAGGAGGATCTGCACAAGCTGCTCGACATGGCACGCAAGGCCGAGATCGCGCCGCCGAGTCAACTGCGCCGAGGTATCCCGCCGCAGCTCGAGAAGATCGTGATGCACGCGTTGCAGAAGGCTCCCGGCGATCGCTACCAGAGCGCCGGCGACTTCGCGACCGACCTCGAGCGGTTCCTCCACGCGTACTCGCCGGTGTTCACCGCCGGCAAGATCTCGCAGCTGATCAAGCAAGTGATCGGCGATCCGATGCAGGTGCCCGCCGACGCGGGATTCCCGAGCATCGAGCTCCGCGACGGCACGCTGTCGACGCACACGCTCAACGACGCCGATCTCGCGCACGCCTCCGACGCCGACGATCTCCGCGACGAGAACAGCGTGATCTTTCGGGTCTCGGAGCTCAAGCCGAGCGATCGCGGCCCGAGCAAGATGCTCAACGACCGACCGTCCACCGCACACATGGCGCCGGCGCCGGCGACACCACCGCCACCGCCGCCGGTCCGCGCACCATCGTTGCCCAAGATCGCTCCCGCACGCGCGAACAAGCCGCGCGACATTCGCGACGAGACCCGGCAGCTGGCGAACGCAGCACCGGCGGGAGGCACCCATACCGAGGACAGCGGGCTCCTCGCGCCGCCGCCGAATCCCGACGCCGGAACCGAGTCGTGGTCCGACGATGACGATCTCGAGAACATCGGCGAGCGCACGGTCGTCACGGGTGCGCCGGGCGGTGGCGGCTTCATGATGGATGTCGCCGGTGAGGACGGCGTCGAAGCGACGCTCGTGACCGGTGCGCCGACCCCCGAGGGGTTCGAGCAGTCCGCCGACGAAGAAGCAGAGGACGCGATCGACGACGACGAGGGGCCGACGCTATCGCGAGAGCTCCCGGCGCCGCCGCGACGTCCCAAGGTGCGCCAACCCAAGCGACCGCAGCCTCCCGCGCTCGCCGCCAAGATCCACGCGCCGGCGGTCAGCGAGATCCGCAAGCCGCGCGCATCGCGCCGGACGCCGGGGCAGGGCATCCCCGCGCAGAGCAACATCCTCCAGCAGATCGTGAGCTCGCAGACCAGCGAGCCGATGCCGGTTCCTCGGCCGGCGTCGCCTTCCGACGCGCGCAACGCACCGACCCAAGATCAGCCCTACCCGACGAATCCGCCGCAGTTCCCGTCGGCGACACCCGGTGGTCAGCCGGCGATGGGCTACGCGACCGACGCGTCGGGATTGCCGCTCGGTGCGCCGACGCCGCCGGGGATGCAACCCGCGGGACCGATGCCGGGCGTGCCCGCTCACATGCAGCCGTACATGCACGCGCAGGGCGCGCCGCAGTATCCGCAGGCGAACTTCCCGCCGGGCACGTATCCGCCGGGCACGTATCCGCCGGGCACGTATCCCCCGAACTCGAACCCGCAGTACGCCCAGTACCCGCAGATGTCGCCGGGGGCGCTGTACCAGATGCACGGGCCGCCACGACAGCCGATGACGTTGACCGGTCAGATGCGGTTGTTCGAGGTCGACGAGATTCCGTCGCAGTACAAGATCGGTGCGGCCCGCCGGCGCGCGTTCACGTACCTCATCGCGGGTGTGATGGCGGTGTCGGTCGCCGCGATCGCCACGTTTCTGATCATCCGCGCGACCCAGGAAAACGCGATTCCCACCACCGGCACGATCGAGGTCGACTCGGTTCCGTCGGGTGCCGAGGTGCTCTACGACGGCACCAAGCTTGCCGGCGAGACGCCGCTGACCATCGACAACGTGCCGCTCGGCACGCGTCACGAGATCACGTTCCAGCTCGCCGACTACAAGCCGAAGGTCGAATCGGTCGACCTCCCGAAGACGACCGGCAAGGCGAAGATCGTCGGGTTCTTGCAGCCGATCACGGGGCGGCTCGTGGTCAGCAGCAAACCCTCGAAGGCCGACATCCTGCTCAACGGCGAACCGCGAGGCACGACGCCTCGTACGATCCCCGACCTCGACATGAAGTCGACCAAGACGATCGAGATCCGGCTCAAGGGCTACCAGCCGTTCAAGCAGATCTTGAAGTGGCCTCCCGACGGCAACCTCGAGATCAACGCCACCCTCCTGAAATAGGCCGCGACTTCGGTCACATCGAGGGCCAGAACACCTCGCCGGGTTCATGTCGGTGCGCCGACTACACGGCGAGCTCGACGTTAGTGCCACGCACGATACCCTTCCGTCACTCGATCTCCGTCGAGCATGCAGGATCTCGAATTCACGACACCGAACGACGTTCCGGATCGTCGTCGACCGGGGATCGAGTGGAGACCGCATTTACTCTCAGCTTCCGCGACATCTCGCCCCGTACGGTAAGCATCGGTCAGGACAGGCTTTAGTTCCGATCGGGCGCGCAGTCCGATATCATTATCGTTAGGAGGCCTCTCGCTATGCGCACGACGCTCACGACGTGCTTTGTGTTCACGCTCGTTCTTGGCTGTGGTGGCAAGAAGAACGGCGCTGATGATGACGATACCGGACCCGATGCGTGCGTCGGGCTCGAGTGTCAGGTGGTCGATTGCGCGTCGATGTCGATGCCTCCGACGACGATCACCGGCACCGTGTTCGCGCCGAACGGAACGCTGCCGCTCAACGGCGTCAACGTCTACGTGCCACGCGATCCGTTGCCGCCGTTCACCGAGGGCGTGTCCTGCGATCGTTGCTCGAGCACGCTGCCCGGCAGTCCGATCACGCAAACGGTCTCTGGCGCCGACGGCACCTTCCGCCTCGAGAACGTCCCCGCCGGTGCCGACATCCCGCTCGTCGTCACCACGGGCAAGTGGCGCCGCGAGGTCACGATCTCCAACGTGACCCAGTGCTCCGACAACTCCACCACCCAGGACCAGACGCGCCTCCCTCGCAACAAGTCCGAAGGTGACATCCCGAAGATCGCGATCACCACCGGCAACGCCGACTCGATGGAGTGCCTTCCTCGCAAGCTCGGCATCGACGACTCCGAGATCACCAACAGCGAGCGGCGACGGCCGCATCCACCTCTACACAGGCAACGGCGTCAACAGATTTCAAGAGCGGCTTCGCGGGTGGTTCTGGCGCATCGCATCTCGAGCGCGACGCCGTTCTGGTCCAGCGTCGATTCGCTCAGTCAGTACGACATCGTGATCCTGTCGTGCGAGGGCCAGCAGAACGCCAACACCAAACCTCAGGCCGCGCTCGACGCGATGAAGGCCTACGCCGACAAGGGCGGTCGCGTGTTCGCCTCGCACTGGCACAACATCTGGATCAGCGGTCAGTTCAAGGGACGGCAACCGGCAGAGCCGTCGCCCGAGTGGGCCGCGCTCGGCACCTGGGACAACGGCAGCAACTTCAGCACGCGATCACCGATGTCATCGACGAGTCAACAACCCCAAGGGCGTCGTCTGTTCGCCGACTGGATGGTCAAACCGTCGGTGCCTCGCCGAGCACCACGCGGGGCGAGTTCCCCGTCGTTCAGGCCCGCGACCGACGAACCAGACGCTCGACACCACGAAGGTCGAGCGTTGGGTGTCACACCAAGGGTGACGGCGGTAGCTCCCGCCAGCGATTGCGCGCAGATGTTCCAGTTCACGACGCCGATCGAGGTCGCCAACGATCAGCGTTGCGGCAAGGTGGTGTTCACCGGCATGCACGTGTCGGGGTCAGCGCGGCAGTGGCGACTATCCCGACAACTGCGTCCCAGCGCGTCAGACCTCGACCTGACGCCGCAGGAGAAGGCGCTCGCCTTCATGTTCTTCGACATCTCGAGCTGCGTCGGCGGCCTGTTCTAGTCGACTACCCCATGGAAGAAATTACGGTGCTTCCGTCAGCGCCGATGTCGAAGCGCTGTTCCTTGGGGTCGTGGGATCACCCTCGAAGTCGGTTGCCGGGCCGGTATCGACCACGTCACGCGCCGGACTGCCCGTGCCTAGGTGGTAGTCATGAGTGGCCTCGGTTCACGAATAGCGGATCAGAATTCGTCGTGTTCGTGACAGTGATAGGACCTGCGATCGTTGACTGAGGAGTGCATCCCGAGATCGGAGGATTGCTGGAGTTGGGCGTCCAGACGATGCTCGAGTTGAGCTTCGCGAACGGTGCAGTGCAACACCGCCAGCCATCGTCCCCGAGGTTGCCAGTGTCGGCGATCGGTGATGAAGTTCATGGAGCCCGTCACGGTCCAGCTCCCAGAGAGGTCGATGGCGAGCTTCAAGGTATCGAAGACCAGCAGGTTTGTCAGATCGACCGCAACGGTACCGCTCGTCATGATTCCGTTGGCTCCACCGTTCACGTACCAAACTCGCTCCGCCACCAACTTCGATCGTGCCCATCGTGACCGTAGGTCTCAGTCTGCTTCAATCGTCACGTCATGGAAGGGTCACGGTTGCCTGCGCCCGCCGAGACGCCCCGGAACAGCGATCGCATGTTGACGTGATCGATCGTCGCACTCCGCTACCGCACAGGACGGCTTCCGAGTCTTGGATGGATCATGATCGAGATTGCCGATCCTGATCGGTATCGCCGCTCGACATCATCGGTTCTGCCGACATGTTCGAACATCGTCAGCGCTCGTCCTCCGTGGATAAACACCGTCTGACGCAGACGTCTCGTTGGCATCTGATGAGGACTTGCTGGGTCGTCGTATACGTGCCCGGCGCCATCACGACGTGGTTTCTGGCGAGGCTCGTCTGGTCCGATCCCGAAGCTGCGGCCCCTTGCAAGGCGCTCGAACGCGCACACGTGCCGGAGTCTGCACCACCGGGGTCGAGGTAAACGATGTTGGCCTCGGCGACACACGTCCCATCCTCCCCACACGCACCGCTCGCGCATTCGGAGTCCGCCTGGCAGATCCGACATGCGCCGCTATCGCACACCGGCTTGTCCGCGCCGCAGTCGGAGTCTCCGAGGCACTCGACGCACGCACCCGAGTCGGTGTCGCACAGCCCGGTATCCGGGAACCGCGCGCAGTCCGATTCATCCGAGCAACCGATGCAGACATCGGTCGTGGTCTCGCAGACCGGTGCCTCGGCGCCGCAGCCATCGGTCGAGCACGACGGCGCGACGCACGCGTGATTGACACAGGCGAGGCCGGTGTCACATGGCCGGGTGCCGTCGGTGACCCCGATCGACGAGCAGTCGCTCTCGTCGAGACAGCACACCTCTGGATTGGGCTTGGAACAGCCCGCGAGCAAGGCGAACAACGCCACCGCCAACCGCATGTGTCGATAGTGCCAAAACTGCCGAAGTCGCGACATGCTGATTCGTGTCGGCCGCACCGAGCAGCGGTTGCGAAGAGATTCGTGTGCCGGTCCCCCTGTCTGGGACCGGTAGGAACCATGGTTCGTACCGAAACAGGATCCGTGACACCGATGTGGCCCGCCGATTGAAGCGGTACGAACAACGGTTCGTACCTCTCACACACACGGCACGACTCCCGCCCGTTTCGGCGCAGCAGGTTTTGAGACCTCGGTCGTCGATCACCGGCCGGCCCGGTGATAGGTTGCCGCTCCTATGGCGGCTACCGCAGCACGACAGGCAATGGGCGAGATCACCACGCTCCTCGGACGCGGCGCGACGTTCGAAGGCAAGCTGACGTTCGAGGGGACGGTCCGGATCGACGGACGGTTCAAGGGCGAGGTGTTCTCCGACGACGTGCTGGTGATCGGTGAGGGTGCGATCGTCGAGGCCGAGATCGATATCGGCGAGGTGATCGTCCAGGGCACGGTGGTCGGCAACATCAAGGCGAAGCGCTCGATCGAGATCCACGCGCCGGGCCGCGTGAAGGGCGACCTCCACACCCCGACGCTGCAGATCGACAAGGGCGTGGTGTTCGAGGGTCGCTCGTTCATGGAGGGTGCCGCCAAGCCGCAGCCGCCCCCGCAGCCGCCCAAGCCGGCACCGGTCAAGGGCTAGCGTCTCGTTCGAGCTCGACCGACCTTCGCAGTTGGCGCGCGTCGAGACTGACGTCGATTCGGGGGACAACGGGCGTCGGGGATTGACCCCGGCGTCTCGTTGTTTTTCGGGGTGGCGCGTTGTCGCAGGACCGCGAGGAAAACCTGGGGCATCCCACCGTTGACACCGCAGGAGCCGCCGACTATAAGGTCGGCGCCTTTCCAGGATATTCGGCCAAGATTTTCGGCAGGTTGCCTCGAACATGGACCACACCAAGGCTGCGCTCGCACTCGCCTCGGGCGATCACCCGCTGATCGACGTCGACGGCACCGTCTTCGTCCAGTTCGTCCTGTTCTTGATCCTCTACGTGATCGCGAACCGGTTGTTGTTCCAGCCGTACCTCCGGCTGCGCGACAAGCGCAAGGCGGGCATCGACGGCGCGCGGGCGGAAGCGGAGCGCATGACGGGCGAAGCGGATTCCAAGCTCGCCGAGTACGAGCAACAGCTCGCCGAGGCGCGCGCGAAGGGCAACGAAGAGGGCCGCAAGCTGCGCGCCGATGCGATCGCGCACGAGCGCGAGGTGACCGACAAGGCCCGCGCCGAGGCGCAGAAGTCGATCAACGAGGCGACCGCGAAGATGCGCGCGCAGGTCGAGGAAGCGCGCAAGCAACTGTTGCCGCAGGCCAACGCGCTGGCGCGACAGATGGCGACCAAGCTGCTCGATCGGGAGGTCGCATGACCGCCGCAAAGAAGTTTGTCCTGGTCGGCGCGATCGCGGCGGCGCTGTCGTTCGCCCTGACCGCGAAGCAGATCGCGTTCGCCGACGAGCCGCCGCCGGAAGCTCCGGCCGAGACGCCGGCTGGTGACGACGGTGCCGAGCACGCGGAGCACGCGCACGAGGGCCACGAGGATCCGACGAAGCACTTCAACTTCCTCGGCAGCCCCGGCGAGCACTACGGCAAGGACGTGATGGGCGGGAAGTACGGCGACGGCGTGATGACCGACGAGCACGGCAACGTGATGCTCGACGAGCACGGCAAGCCCGTACACGAAGAGGAGATGAGCGCGCCGTTCATCTTCATGGTGCTCAACTTCGTGCTGCTGCTGATCGTGCTGGCGTGGAAGGGCAAGCCGGCGATCGAGAAGCTGGCGGCCGATCGCCACGATCAGATCAAGACCGCGCTCGAGGAGGCAGCTCGCCTGCGCGAGCAGGCCAAGAAGCGGCTCGAGGAGTACGGCGAGAAGCTCCAGGCGGCCGACGCCGAGATCAAGGCGATGATCGAGGGCATGCGCGCCGACGCCGAGGCCGACAAGAAGCGGATCCTCGAGGCGGCGGAGCGCCAGGCCACGCAGATGAAGCACGATGCCGAGAGCCGCATCGCTGCGGAGATCGAGCTCGCGCGCACCGCGCTGACCCGCGAGGTCACGGCGGCCGCGACACAGGCGGCCGAGCAGCTGCTCCGCGAGAAGACCACGGCGGCCGATCAACAGAAGATCGTGACCACCTTCATCGCCGGCGTGCAGAACGTCGGGAACGCGGGCACCCAGCGAGGAGATCGATCGTGATCACGGGAAGCCTGGCGCGCCGTTACGCGCGCGCGGTCATGCAGTTGCAGGGACTCCCCCAGATCGCCGCCGACCTGCGCGTGCTCGCGAAGGCGATGGCCACCTCGGCCGAGCTGGTGACGACGCTGTCGAACCCGGCGATCCGTCGCAACGATCGCCGCAAGGTGATCGATGCGTTGCTCCAGCGCGCCGGCGCGCAGCCGACCACGAAGAACCTGGTCTACCTGCTGCTCGACGGCGAGCGCATGTCGTCGCTGCCGGCGATCTCGCGCGAGCTCGACGCCATGATCGAGGCCAAGGCCGGCCGGGTGGCGGCGACGATCACGTCGGCCAAGCCGCTCGAGGCCGGCCAGGTCTCGCAGATCACGACCGCGCTCGAGAAGCTGTCGGGCAAGAAGGTCGAGGTCACCCGCAAGGAAGATCCAGCGCTGCTCGGCGGCGTCGTCGCTCAGGTCGGCGACGTCGTCTACGACGGCAGCCTGCGCACCCAGCTCCGCGGGTTGCGCGAACAGCTCAGCAAGTAGCACGCAACCGCAAGAGGACGCCCCATGGACATCCGCGCCGCAGAGATCAGCGACATCATCCGCAAGCAGATCGAGAACTACGACAAGAAGGTCTCGGTCACCGAAACCGGTACGGTGCTCACCGCCGGCGACGGCATCGCTCGCGTCTACGGCCTGTCGGGCGCGATGGCCGGCGAGCTGCTCGAGTTCGAGGGTGCCGGCGGCCAGACCGTCGCGGGCATGGTGCTCAACCTCGAGGAGGACAACGTCGGCGTCGCGCTGCTCGGCAAGTTCGAGTCGGTCCGCGAAGGCGACGTCGTCAAGCGCACCCAGCGCATCGTCGAGGTGCCGGTCGGCGAGGAGCTGCTCGGCCGCGTGGTCAACGCGATCGGTCAGCCGGTCGACGGCGGCAAGCCGATCGTCGGCTCCAACCGCCGCCAGGTCGAGATCAAGGCGCCCGGTATCATCCAGCGCAAGAGCGTGCACGAGCCGATGCAGACCGGCATGAAGGCGATCGACTCGATGATCCCGATCGGTCGCGGCCAGCGCGAGCTGATCATCGGCGACCGCGGCGTCGGCAAGACGGCGATCGCGATCGACACGATCATCAATCAGAAGGGCCAGAACATGTACTGCTTCTACGTGGCCGTCGGCCAGAAGCAGTCCACGGTGGCCACCGTCGTCGACCGGCTGACCAAGGCCGGCGCGATGGAGTACACGACGGTCGTCATGGCCGGTGCGTCGGAGCCGGCGCCGCTGCAGTTCATCGCGCCGTACACCGGCGTCACGATGGCGGAGTACTTCCGCGACAGCGGCCGCCACGCCCTGATCGTCTACGACGATCTCTCCAAGCAGGCGGTCGCGTATCGCCAGCTGTCGCTGCTGCTTCGCCGCCCGCCGGGTCGCGAGGCGTATCCGGGCGACGTGTTCTACATCCACAGCCGCCTGCTCGAGCGCGCGGCCAAGATGTCGGACAAGGAGGGCGGTGGCTCGCTGACGGCGCTGCCGATCATCGAGACCCAGGCCGGCGACGTCTCGGCGTACATCCCGACCAACGTCATCTCGATCACCGACGGTCAGATCTTCCTCGAGGCCGATCTGTTCTACTCCGGCGTCCGGCCGGCGGTGAACGTCGGCATCAGCGTGTCGCGCGTCGGCGGTAGCGCCCAGACCAAGGCGATGAAGAAGATCGCCGGCCGTCTCCGCCTCGAGCTCGCGAGCTACCGCGAGAAGGCGGCATTCGCGCAGTTCGGTTCCGACCTCGACAAGGCGACACTCGCCCAGCTCAACCGCGGCGAGCGCATGGTCGAGCTCCTCAAGCAGGGTCAGTTCGTGCCGATGCCGATCGAGGAGCAGGTGGTGGTGATCTACGCCGGCACCAACGGCTTCGTCGACGACTACCCGGTCGCCGTGCTCGGCCGCTACGAGAGCGAGCTGCTGTCGTTCATGAAGGCGCGCAAGCAGGACGTGCTCGACGAGCTCAAGTCGGGCGGCAAGCTCGAGGGCGACATCGAGAAGCGGCTGCGCGACGCGCTCACCGAGTTCGCCAAGCAGTTCTCGGTGGAGAAGCCAAAGTGAAGGAGATGAGCACATGCCGTCGCTGAAGGCGATCCGCAAGCGCATCACGAGCGTCAAGAACACGCGCAAGATCACGCGTGCGATGAAGCTCGTGTCGACGGCGAAGTTGCGCCGCGCACAGGAGTCGCTGATCGCGGCGCGGCCGTACACGTCCGCGATCACGAAGGTCGTGTCGGAGCTGTCGACGGTGGCGGGCCCCGATGCCCACGAGCTGTTCGAGGACCGTCCGCTCGACAAGGCCGCGATCGTCGTGGTCACGAGCGACCGCGGTCAGGCCGGCGCGTTCAACGCGAACGTCGCCAAGGCGGTCGAGCGCTACGCGGCTAACGAGCTGAGCGCGGCGAGCGAGGTCTCGCTTCGCATCATCGGCCGCAAAGGTAACCAGTACTTCGCGCGACGCCGCGCCACGATCTCGAGCTTCGATCCGGCACCCACGGGAGCCACCGCGCTCGACGTCGCGCGCGAGACCTCGACCCGGATCATCGAGGACTTCAAGGCCAACAAGGTCGATCGCGTCTACGTCGTCTACAACGAGTTCAAGAGCGCGATCAGCCAGGTCGTTCGCGTCAAGCAGATCCTCCCTGTCGTGCCGGAGAAGCTCGACGATGCCGACTCGCACGGCGGGGTGTCCGACATCACGTACGAGCCGTCGAAGGACGAGCTGCTGACGCGGCTGGTTCCGCTGTACGTGCAGATCCAGCTGTACCGTGCCGCACTCGAGTCGATCGCGGCCGAGTTCGCCGCGCGGATGACCGCGATGGAGAACGCGACCAAGAACGCCGGCGAGATGATCGCCAAGCTCACGCTGTCCTACAACCGCGCCCGTCAGGCCGCGATCACCAAGGAGCTGCTCGAGATCATCGGCGGCGCCGAGGCTCTCAAGGGGTAACGCATCATGGCAACGACCGACTATTCTCCGAACTCGATGGGCCGCGTGGTCCAGGTCATCGGCCCCGTCGTCGACGTGGCTTTCGACTCGGCCGAGCTGCCGGAGATCAACACCGCGCTCCTCGCGACCAACCCGGCGATCGGCAAGGAAGAGGACAACCTGACGATCGAGGTCTCCCAGCACCTCGGCGAGCACATGGTGCGCTGCGTGGCCATGGACACCACCGAGGGTCTGGTCCGCGGTCAGCCGATCAAGAACACCGGCGCGCCGATCTCGATGCCGGTCGGAGCCGAGGTGCTCGGCCGCATCCTCAACGTCGTCGGCAAGCCGGTCGACGAGGCCGGCCCGGTCAAGGCGACCAAGCGCCAGCCGATCCATCGCTCGGCGCCCAAGTTCACCGACCAGTCGGTCGCGGTCGAGATGTTCGAGACCGGCATCAAGGTCATCGACCTCCTCGCCCCGTATCGTCGCGGTGGCAAGATCGGTCTGTTCGGTGGTGCCGGCGTCGGCAAGACCGTGCTGATCCAGGAGCTGATCAACAACGTCGCCAAGAAGAGCGGCAGCTTCTCGGTGTTCGCCGGTGTCGGCGAGCGTACCCGCGAGGGTAACGATCTGTTCCACGAGCTCCGCGAGGCCAAGCTGTTCGACGGCAGCTCGGTGCTCAGCAAGACGGCGCTCGTGTTCGGCCAGATGAACGAGCCGCCCGGTGCCCGTCAGCGCGTCGCGCTGTCCGCGCTCACCGTCGCCGAGTACTTCCGCGACGTCGAGAAGCAGGACCTCCTGCTGTTCATCGACAACATCTTCCGGTTCACCCAGGCCGGCTCCGAGGTGTCCGCGCTCCTCGGCCGTATCCCCTCGGCCGTCGGTTACCAGCCGACGCTGTCGACGGAGATGGGCGGTCTCCAGGAGCGCATCACGTCGACCAAGGACGGCTCGATCACCTCGGTGCAGGCGATCTACGTCCCCGCCGACGACCTCACCGACCCGGCGCCGGCCACGGCGTTCGCCCACCTCGACGCGACCACGGTGCTCAACCGTGCGATCACGGAGAAGGGCATCTACCCGGCCGTCGATCCGCTCGACTCGACGTCGACGATTCTCACGCCGGCGGTCGTCGGCGACAACCACTACAACGTGGCTCGCGAGGTCCAGCGCATCCTGCAGCGCTACAAGGACCTCCAGGACATCATCGCGATTCTCGGCATGGACGAGCTGTCCGAGGACGACAAGCAGACCGTGTCGCGCGCTCGCAAGATCGAGAAGTTCATGGGCCAGCCGTTCCACGTCGCCGAGACGTTCACCGGCATGAAGGGCATCTTCGTGTCGCGCGACGACACGGTTCGCAGCTTCCAGGAGATCCTGGAGGGCAAGTGCGACGACCTGCCGGAGCAGGCGTTCGAGATGACCGGCACCATCGACGACGCGCGCACGAAGGCCGCCGAGTTGGCGAAGCGGGCGTAAGGGAGCATTCCGATGGCCGGTGGCATCCTCAAGGTCAACCTGGTGACGCCGCGTGGTGTGATCGCACACACCGACGCGGATAGCGTGCAGGCGCCCGGCGAGCTCGGCGAGTTCGAGCTGCTGCCGGGGCACGTGCCGATGCTGACGGTGCTCAAGCCGGGTGTGCTGACGATCGGCACCAAGGCCCGCGAGCGCTACGCGTCGTCGGGTGGCTACCTGCGGGTCGATCCCACCGGCGAGGTCGAGATCCTCGTCGAGCAGGCGATGCCGGCGAAGCAGGTCGACGTCGAGGTCGCGCGCAAGGAGCTCGCGGCCGCCGAGGCCGAGCTCTCCAAGTGGGGCGACAAGCCGCTCGACGGCGACTACCACAATCTCCGGCAACGTGCGGGCTGGGCCCAGGCCCGGATCGACTCTGCCTCTCACTAGGTCTTCCCACCCGTTTCCGGAATGCCGACCCTCCTCCAGCGGTTAGCCGACCATGGAGGGTAACGACGGCGAACACCCGGGTGAGGACGACGAGTCCGACGACCTCGCGCCCGAGAAGGACCGACCGACCTCTCTGGGTTGGTACGGCGTGTCGTTCGGCCTGCTCGTGATCGCGGGGTCGATCGCGATCACCGGCTTCAACCAGATGAACCAGTCGGTCAAGGGCATGCAGCGTCGCATCATGCCGGGCCGCTCCGAGATCGCGCTCGCGGAGGGTCGCGCGCTGCTGTTCTACGAGACCCGCTCCCAGGTCGAGGGCGAGGTGTTCGACGACCCGACGCCCCTCGACTTCCGCTGCACGATGCGCGACGTCAACGGGCGCGAGGTCCCGCTGACCCAGCCGACCGGGCACCAGAGCTACGACACGTCGGACTTCGCCGGGAGCACCGCGCTCGAGGTCATCATCCCCGCCCCCGGGACGTACACGCTCGAGTGCAGCGCGTCGAGGCGCTTCGTGCTCGCGCTCGGCTCCGGCATCGGGGCGTGGCTGATCGTGGCGATCGTCGGAGGCTTGTTCCCGCTGCTCGGCTGCATCGCCGTGACCGTGATCGTGGCCGTGAAGCGTCACCGCTGGCACAAGCGACATCGATCGTCCGGAGCGTCGTGACACCGCTCCTCACCGCGACCTCGCATCCGCGGAGTCTGGGGTAAGCTGACACCCCGTGCCCGTCGACGCGATCCAGCAGCGCGTCTCGTTCGTTCTCGAGTATCCGGTGGTGTTCGCACGCGACGTGCTGTCGCCGAGCTCGCGGGTGCTCGTCGACGTTCTCTCCGCCCGCGAACCCGACCGCCGGCACCGGGTGGTCGTCATGATCGATAGCGGCGTCACGGCAGCGTGGCCGGATCTCTCCGGCGAGGTCGAGGCGTGGGCCGCGCGCCACGGCAAGCGGATCGAGCTCGCCGGCGTGTGGACGGTACCGGGCGGCGAGAGTGCCAAGGATCGGGAGGTCGTCGACGTGCTGGTCGAGCGGCTCGCCGGGCTCGGAATCGACCGCCACTCGTTCGTGGTCGCGATCGGCGGCGGCGCGATGCTCGATGTCGCCGGCTATGCCGCGGCGCTCGTCCATCGCGGCGTGCGGTTCGTGCGCATGCCGACCACCGTGCTCGCGCAGAACGACGCGGGGATCGGAGTCAAGAACGGGATCAACGCGTACGGTGCGAAGAACTTCCTCGGCACGTTCGCCGCACCGTTCGCGGTGATCGACGACAGCCGGTATCTCACCACGCTCGATCCGCGCGACCAGGCAGCCGGGATGGCCGAAGCGGTCAAGGTCGCGGCGATTCGCGATCTGGCATTCTTCGAGTGGCTCCTCGATCGCGCGTCGGCCCTCGCGAGCTTCGAGGTGTCTACCGTCGAGCGGATGATCCGGCGGTGCGCCGAGCTTCACCTCGCGCACATCGAGACCGGCGGCGATCCGTTCGAGACCGGCAACTCGCGACCGCTCGATTTCGGGCACTGGGCCGCGCACAAGCTCGAGGTGCTGACCGGGCACGAGCTCCGTCATGGCGAGGCGGTCGCGATCGGGATGGCGGTCGACGCGCGCTACTCCGTCGAGGAGGAGCTCCTCGACGAGGAAGCGCTCGCGACGTTCCTGCGGCTGCTCGAGAGCCTGCGGTTGCCGACGTGGCACGACAAGCTGCTCGACACGAGCCTGCTCGACGGGCTCGACGAGTTCCGCCAGCACCTCGGTGGCGAGCTCACGATCACGCTGCTCGCGGGGATCGGACAGGGCGTCGATCACCGTGCGGTGCGCGCCGACCGGATGGTGTCGGCGATCGCGTGGCTGCGCCGAAGAGCGGGTCGCTAGCCGCGACGGCACGGAGCCCATGAACGCCGGCGACGCGCACCTGACGTATTGCACCAACATCCATCCGGCCGAGAGCTGGGATGCCGTGCGGACCAACCTCGAGACCCACGTGGTCGCGGTCAAGGCGCGGGTGAGTCCGGAGGCGCCGTTCGGCGTCGGCCTGCGACTGTCGGCACGCGCGGCGCGCGAGCTCGTCGATGTCGCCGGCCTGCGGCGCTGGCTCGACGACCGCGGTCTCTACGTGTTCACGATCAACGGCTTCCCGTACGGGCCGTTTCACGGCGAGCCGGTCAAGGAGGCCGTGTACCGGCCCGACTGGCGCGAGTCCGAGCGCGTCGCGTACACCGACCGGCTGGCGGACATCCTCGTCGAGCTCCTGCCCGACGGGGTCGAGGGGACGATCAGCACGGTGCCGGGCTGCTTTCGCGCGCTCGATGCCCCAGGCACCGGCGACGTCATGGCCGCGAGCTACGCGCGGTGCGCCGAGCATCTCGCCGCGCTCGAGCGGGCCCGTGGCAAGCGGATCTCGATCGCGATCGAGCCCGAGCCGGCCTGCGCGATCGAGACGCTCTCCGAAGCCGTGACGTTCTTCGAGCGCCACGGTCTCGATCGCCGCTATCTCGGCGTGTGCCTCGATGCCTGTCACGCCGCGGTCGAGTACGAGGACCTCGGCGCCGCGCTTGCCGCGCTGTCGGCGGCGAACATCACCGTCGGCAAGGTCCAGCTCGGGGCGGGTCTGCGGGCCGCGCCGCTCGACGACGCCACGCGACGCGCGCTCGCACGGTTTGCCGAGGGAACGTACCTGCACCAGGTCGTGGCCCGCCGCGGCGACGCGCTGACCCGGTTCGACGACCTCCCGGCGGCACTCGCCGATGCCGACGCCGGCGACGGCAACTACGACGAGTGGCGCGTCCACTTTCACGTGCCGATCTTCCACGCCGGGTTCGGGGCGCTCGGGAGTACGCAGGACTTCCTCGCCGACCTGCTCGCTCGACATCGGCGCGCGCCGATCTCGACGCACCTCGAAGCCGAGACGTATACCTGGGACGTGCTTCCGCCCGAGCTTCGCGACCGGCCGATCGTCGACGCGATCGCGGCGGAGCTCGCGTGGGTCCTGGAGCGGCTCGGATGACGCTCGGCATCGCGCTGCGCCTCGGGCGGGTGTCGAACCTGCCGACGGTGATCTCCAACGTGCTCGCCGCGATCGCGCTGTCCGGCGCGGTGCCGCATCCGCTCGCGGTGGTCGCGATCTGCTTCGCGATCGCGCTGATGTACGTCGCGGGCATGTTCCTCAACGACGCGTTCGACCGCGAGGTCGACGCGATCGAGCGCCCGGAGCGTCCGATCCCGTCGGGGCAGATCAGTGCCGCCGAGGTGTTCGGCGCCGGGTTCGCGTTGCTCGGCGGGGGGGTGCTCGTCGTCGCCGGCACGGTGGCGACCGTGGGGGCGAGCTGGCTCGCCCTCGCATCTGCCTGTGCGCTCGCCGGCCTGATCGTCTATTACGACCTCTCGCACAAGACCAACCCTCTGGCGCCGCTGGTGATGGGGTTGTGCCGGGTCGGCGCGTACACCACCGCCGCGCTGGCCGCCGGGGGCTCGATCGATCGGTCACTGCTCGTCGGCTGCGGCCTCTTGCTCGCCTACCTGATCGGGCTCACCGCGGCGGCGCGACGGGAGAACGTGCGGTTCAGCCTGGCACCGCGAAAGGTATCCGCTGCCGACCTGTTCTCGATCGCGACCCTCGCGCTGCCGCTGATCGCGCTGCATCCGATCGGGCGCGGGCCGTGGGCATTCGCGGTCTACCTGATGTTCGCCGGCTGGACCGTGCGGTGCGTGCGCCTGGTGTTGCGCGGCACGATGCGCGAGGCCGTCGGCGGGCTGATCGCGGGCATCTCGCTGCTCGATGCGGTGTTCGCGATCCGGTGCGATCGACCGGTGCTCGCCGCCGCGGCGTGTGTCGCGTTCGTGTTGACCACGCGGCTCCAGCGCAGGATCGCCGGCACGTGAGCATCGTGACGATCGATCCCGTCGAGCTGCAGCCGTTTCTCGATCAGCTCGCGCTCGACGGACCGGTCGATCCGTTCCTGGTGCTCGCCGACTGGCTCCAGGATCGTGGCCATCCGTGGGGCGAGCTGATCGCCGTGGCGTGCCAGGACACCGGTGATGCCGATGCCAAGAAGACGTTCGGGGTCCTCACCCACAACCTGCTCGAGCAGCTCGCCGATCGGCTGTGCCCGCGCGATCGCGCGGTCGGCATCGCGTGGCGGCGCGGGTTCGTGTCGACGATCGCGTTCTCCGACGGTGGAACGCCCGACTGGCTCGGCCACGAGCTGCGGCGGCTACTCGCGCTTCCGGTCACCGCGCTGTGCACCGAGGTGTCGTTCGCGGGCGCCGATCTCGGCGACGATCACGTGCGCGCTCTCCTCGGCGTCCGCCCGCGACTCGCGCGCCTCGCGCGGCTCGATCTCCAGCGCAACTGGTTCTCGCCGGCGGTGACGCGTGGTCTTGCCGAGGCGTTTCCGAACGTCTACCTCGGCGAGCAGCGACGCGGTCCCGACGACGGGCTCGACGAGCCGGGTGCGTTCGTGCGTTCGTGGCGCGACGATTAGCGGCTATCCTCGCCGGCGATGGAGGGCGACGATCTCACCACGTACTGGCTCGACAAGGGCAACGACCAGATCGCGCGCGCGCGGCGCGGTGATCTGGATGTCGAGCTCGTCTCCGACGTCGCCGACTGGCCGGATCCGTGGATCGCGGCCGAGCTGCTGACGTACCCCGAGGGCACCGAGTGGGAGCTCGCGGCGACGGCGATCATCGACGCATCCCACGCACTTCGCGTCTCCCCGAGCGGGGATGTCGCCGCGGCACTGCGCCGGGCGACCGAGGCGACCGGCGATGATCGGATCGCCGCGCTCGAGGATGCGTGGCGCGGGTGCCTCGCACCGGAGCTCGCCGACGCGATCGAGGCACTCGACTCGCAGCGCGGTGTCGCGAAGATGCCGGTCGCGAAGAAGAAGAAGGACACCGAGAAGCTGTGGGCGGCCGCGGCCGAGACCGCGATCCCGCGCAGCCTGTTTGCCGGAACGTGGCCCAAGCAGTGGCGCGACGCGCAGCGCCGGATGCGACCGCTGTATCGCCGCCCGCGCAGCCCGTTGTTCGCCACCGCCGCGCTCGAGTTCGCGCGTCGCGACCCGCGGCCGTACACGTCGATCGCCTCGCAGACCTACTGGCAGGCTCACGCGTGGTTCATCGCCGAGCAGGGCGATGTCCGTCAGCTCGCCGCGCTCGAGGAGCTCGAGCGCAGCCTCATGGGAGGGACGAAGACCGTCGCCACCGATGCGCTTCGGCGGCTCGTTCCACGGGCGCTATCCGACGAGGAACGCGAGCTGCTGGCGAGTCTCGCGGTTCCGGCCAAGCGAGCCGCCCCGGCGACGCTCTCGCTGGCGTCTCCCGAGGAGCGAGCCGTCGCGGCCGACCAGCTGCTGATCGAGGGCGATCCGCGCGGCGAGCTGATCGCCGTGCAGGAGGCGATCTACGCCGGTGGCTCGACGCCGGAGCTGTTGAAACGGCAGGCCAAGCTGATCAAGAAGCACGCGAAGGACTGGGTGCCGAACACGGTGTACCGCGACACCTGCGTGTTTCGCCGCGGCGTCCCGGTCGCCGGGCACCTGATGTTCCGCAGCGACGTCGAGCTCGCGTCGATGGCCGGCTCGAAGGCGCTCGCGACGTTCGACACGCTGGTCATGGATCGGACGTTCTTGATGGGCGAGGTCGATCCGTCGGTGTACTCGGAGGTAGTCGCGTCGCTACCGTCGCTGCGTTGCCTGATCACGACCGACCAAGCGGCGCGGGGAATCGCGGCGGGGAAGCCGACGACGATCGAGCACCTCGTGGTGGAGGGGATCCGGCGAGTCGATCTCGACGGACCGGGGTTGCCGGCGCTCGTGCGCGTCGACGCGAGCCAGATCCCGACGGGGTTCGACCGACCGTGGAATCGCCGTCTGCAGACGATCGGCTGCTGGGGAATCGCCGAGTGGCAGACCTTGTGGTCGAAGCGGGCCGTTCCGGCGGTCGTTCTGACCCACGACACAGACCACCTTCACCGCAACTACGCGAAGCCCGAGACCATGTGGGAGCTATGGGTCGAACAGCCGGGCATCGCGACGGTGCGGCACCAGATCGGATCGACGGCGGCGAGCCTGCAATCGACGCTCGACATGATGAAGAAGAAGTCGTGGAAAGGAATCGACGTGCTTCGGGTCCCCACAAACTTCGCCGAGGCGGTCGCGCCGTATGCGGCGAAACACGACCTCACGCTCGAACGAATCGACCCTGTCGATCCTGCCCGAGAGGGAATTTCGCGCGAGCTCGCGTGACCAGGAGAACCCATGAAGCTCGACTGCTCGCAGATCCACGTCGCCACCGACCGCCCGCGCATGCTCGTCGACATCACCCGGCAGGTTCGCGAGCGCGTGCATGCTGCCGGCGTGCGCGACGGGACCTGTGCCCTGTACGCGCAGGGTGCGACCGCGACATCACACTCGACGTGCTCGACTGCCTCGACAAGGTCGCGCCCGCCGGCGTGTGGCGCCACGACCGGGTCGACAACAACGGCGCGGCACACATCCAGGCCGGGCTCGTCGGGCCCAGCGAGACCATCCCGATCCGCGGCGGCGAGCTCGCCCTGTCGACGTGGCAGAACGTGTTTCTGTGCGACTTCGACGGGCCACGGGCCCGACGCACGATCGTGGGGACCATCGTCGGGACGGACGAGTAGGCGCAAGTAGTCGCGTAGGCTCACAAATCCCCGCAGGCGACGAAGGGACGGTTTGCGGCCTCTCGGGCGGGTAGCGGTGCTACGTTGTGTGCGTGCAGTCAGCAGTTTCCGATTCGGGTCAGATCGTCCTCCGGCCGGACCTTCCGTTTAACGGCGTGAAGGTGTTCTCGGCCACGATGTATCAGCAACGCGGGCAGCTGGGCGAGCGAGTCACGGAGTGGATCTCCTCGCACCCGGAGGTCACGCTGACCGAGTTCGTCGTCACGCAGTCCTCGGACTCCGAGTTTCACTGCCTCGCGATCAGCTTGTTCTACGCGTCGCCGGCCAGCTGAGACCGATCGACCGATCAGCCGATCAGCCGATCAGCTCCGGCGAGAACACGTGATCGAGGATCAGCCGCTTGACGTCGGTTGCCTCGATCGCGCCCTCGGGGAGCGGCTCGCTCGAGATCACGAGCGGACCCTGATCGGGCGAGTCCGTGATCCGACCGTGCGAGCCCTTCACCAGCGACGTGTCGAGCGGGATCACGTCGAGTAGCGTGCGGAACCCGAGCTTGCGCTGGAGGAGCTTCCACGCGACCTTGGCGGTCGGCGCCGAGATCTCGGGATCGAGGAACAGCTCGACCGGGTCGTAGCCGGGCTTGCGATGGATGTCGACGGTGCGTGCGAAGTCGGGCGCGCGATCGTCGTCGAGCCAGTAGTAGTACGAGAACCACTTGTCGGCGGCCGACACGCACACCAGCTCGCCGGCCCGCGGGTGATCGAGCCCGGCGCGCTGCTTGTCGGCGGCGTCGAGCACCTGCGTGATGCCGGGGCTGTTGGCGAGCAGGGCCCGGACCTCGGGAATCGGGACCTCGCGGATGTAGACGTGCGCGACCTGGTGGTCGGCGACGGCGAACGCCTTGGACGCGCCGGCGTCGAGGATCTCGCGACCGAGCTCGGTGCGAACCTCGAGCAGGCCGGCTTCGCGCAGGATGCGGTTGATGTGGATCGCGCCGTCGACGGGCGTGATGCCGTACTCGGAGAGCACGATCACGCGCGCGTCGTCGGCCTTCGCGATCTCGATCAGGTCGCCGCACAGCGCGTCGATCTCGCGCAGATTGTCCGCGATGTGCGGGCCACTGGGTCCCTTGCGCTGGAGGTCGTAGTCGAGATGGGGCAGGTAGACGAGCTCGAGGGTCGGTTTGTGGTTGCGCCAGATGTCGATCGCACTGGCCGCGATCCACTTGCTGCAGTTGATCCCGGCGCGCGGGCCCCAGAACTCGAACAGCGGAAACTGGCCGAGCTGGGACTGCAGGCGATCGCGGAGGTCGGCGGGGTAGGTGTGGAGGTCGGGTAGCTTGCGCCCGTCGGCCGGGTACATCGGCCGCGGGGTCACGGCGAAGTCGGCGGTCGAGTACATGTTGAACCACCAGAACAGCTTCGCGCACGTGAAGTCGGGCTCGCGGCGCTTGGCGTCGTCCCAGATCTTGTCGCCGGTGACGAGGTGGTTCGATTGCTTCCACAGCGCGACCTCGGCGACATCGCGGTAGTACCAGCCGTTGCCGACGCAACCGTGACCGGACACGGGCAGGCCGGTGGTGAACGTCGACTGCACGCTGCAGGTCACCGCCGGTAGCACCGTGTCGAGCGGCCGCAGCGAGCCCGCCTTGGCGAGCGCGGATAACGCTGGCGTGTGCTCGCCGACCAGCTCCGGTGTCAGCCCGACGACATCGAGAACGAGCGTTCGGTTCATCTGCGATCTCCGCGCGACCTCAGTCCACGCGGGGTGTCTGGCCGCGCAGCACCGAGTTCCCCTCGTGTAGCTGGCGCTGGTCGACGGCGAGCGGCGCCGCGGCACCCGCGGGATCGAGCCGCCCGCTCTGCGCGAAGAACGCGACCGGGTTGTCCCAGAAGATCCGGGTCAGCGTGGCGTCGGCGATGCCGGCCGCGCGCATCGCGTCGCGGGTCTTGGGCACCTTGAGCGGATCGGACACGCCCCAGTCGGCGGCGCTGTTGACCAGGATCCGCTCGGCGCCGTACTGCTTCACGAGCGCGACCATCCGTGGCTCGTCCATCTTGGTCTCGGGATAGATCGAGTGGCCGGCCCAGCATCCGGTGGGGAGCACGAGCGGCAGCGTCTCCTCGGTGTTGTGATCGACGATCGTCTTCCCGGGCGGGAACCCGATGTCCTTGATGAGGGCGAGCGTGCGTTCGCACCCACGCTTCTTGTCACGGTGGGGCAGGTGGATCAGTGCGGGCAGGTCGTGTGCCTTGGCGAGCTGGAGCTGGTTCGCGAAGCAGCGATCCTCGGCGGGGGTCATCTCGTCGTACCCGATCTCGCCGACCGCGACGACGCCGTCCTTCTCGAGGTAGCCCGGCAATAGCGCGAGCACGTCGTCGACGAGCGCGGGGTCGTTGGCCTCGCGCGGGTTCATCGCCAGCGTGCAGTAGTGCCGGATCCCGAACATGCTGGCGCGGAATCGCTCCCAGCCGAGCAGCGACAGGAAGTAGTCCTCGAACGTGCCGACGTGCGTGCGTGGTTGGCCGACCCAGAACGCGGGCTCGACGACCATCGCGATGCCCGCCGCGGCCATCGCCTGGTAGTCGTCGGTGGTACGCGACGTCATGTGGATGTGGGGATCGCACAGCTTCACTTCACGTCCTCCTGATCAGGGCCGCGTCGGCAGGAACGCTACGACCGGCGGCACGTCGCTCGCTCGCATAGGCCTCGACCATGCGCACCAGCTCGTCGTCGGTGCGGGTGTCGAGTCCGACGATCCGTGCCACCGGCGCGCCGATGAACAGCGCCTTGAGCACGAGCTGGCGAAACGCCGGTGCGGGGAAATGCCGCGTCGGGTAGGCGTTGTCGCACGCGATCGCCTCGAACACGGTGGACACGTTGGTGCGGCAGGCATCGATCGCGAGATCGACGAATCGATCCGGATCGGGCAGCCCCGCGAACACGTGCAGCACCGCCTGGCGCTCGCGAACCTCGCCACGGCGGATCAGATCGCGCACGAACGTGACGTGCTCGCCGGGCGCGCGGCTGGCGATCGCGGCCAGGACCAGCGCGGCGCGGCCACATTCGTCGAGGCCGGTCGTCGGCCACGGAATCGACAGCGCCCGAGCATCGTCGCCGGTGATCGGTTGCTTGCCGAGCTTGCGACCGGCCGCGGCGAACGCGGGTGCGAACGCGGCCGGATCGGCCAGCTGCGCGGTCATCCAGTCGCGCGCCTCCGGCGTCCCGCGACGGGCGACGATCGCGACGAGCTCGTCGATCAGCGCTGGCACCGCGACAAGTAGACGGCGTCCGGCGGGCGGGTGCAACGACTTCGCCGTCGATCTGGGCGATAACCAGGCGTGGCGCGCTCTCGCCGGTCCGCGAAGGCTCCCGAGATCTCGGTCGACGAGCTCCTCGCGCGTGCGGCGACCGACGCCGAGACCGAGGCATGGCCGGCGTGCCTGTCGGCGTTACTCGCCGTGTGGCGCGTCGCCCCCGATCCGGAGCTCGCGGCGTTGATCGAGCGCGTGTCGCCACGTGCAGCGGGCCCGGTGGTCGGTGGTGCGGGCTCGCTGACCAAGGTGATGGCCAAGCGAATCGCCGACGCCACCGAGGCCGATGTTCCGCCGATCCTCGAGGTCGCGTTGCGCGAGATGCGGCGCACGCCGCGCGCGTACCGGTGGGCGACCGAGCTGGCGCGCGCGATGCCACCCGATCCGCGGATCGCCACCGCGCTCGTCGAGGTCGCGCGGTACTCGCCGTGGGCGAACATGCGCAGTAACGGCGAGGGTTCGCTGATGCGCGACGTGATCGCGGCGCTCGACGCGATCGACGACCCGCGCTATCGCGAGTTTCTAACCTCGGAGTCCACGCGTCACGAGCAACGCCGCCGCTACATCCGCAAGTTGCGGCCCGGGCTCGACGCGTTGCGCGCGATCGCGGCGTCGATCGCGACGCGGCCGCCGGCGGCGAAGCTCGACCTCGAAACCACCGCCGCCCGGATCGACAAGGCGCTCGGCCGGGTCGCCCCGTCGGAACGCGCCCACGCACGCAACCTCGAGGAGCTGCTCGAGGCGATCCGAGATGACCCCGCCAACACCGGACTGCGCGCGGTGTATGCCGACGCGCTGCAGGAGGCGGGTGATCCGCGCGGCGAGCTGATCGCGCTGCAGTGCGCCCGAGGCGATCGCGATCCGCCGTCGCGTCGCGAACGCGAGCTGTTGCGCGCGCACGGGCGAGCGTGGCTCGGCGACATCGAGCCGATCGTGAACAAGCAGGGCGTGGTGTACCGGCGCGGGTTCCTCGCGTGCGCGCGCGAGGGGCTCAAGTACACCAAGCACTATCCACTGCTGAAGTCACCCATGTGGTCGACGATCGAGGAGCTCGACGTGGGTATCTCGGTGACCAGCCGAGGCATCGCGTTTCTCCGCGATCCTCGTCGCCGCGCGTTGCGGCGGGTGTTCGGACTGCGGGGCTCGGAGTTGCCGGACCTGGCCAACGCCGGCGCGCCGCTGCCGTGGACCACGCTCGGCGTGCGCTACATGACCGACGACGCCTACAGCGCGATCGCGAGGATGCTCCCCGAGCTCGTCGAGCTCGACCTGTCGGACACCGGCAACGGTGCGGCGGTGATCCGGATGCTCCCGAAACACCCGACGCTCGCGCAGCGAATCCGGCGCGTCCGCGTGTCGACGCGGTTCGATCGGGTCGCCGCCACCCTCGCCGTCGCGCCGCCGGGGCTCGAGGTCGAGTTCGTGCGCGCCTACACGTTCCCGGGCGATCCGCAGGGCGAGGTCGTGCGGGTTGCCGGCGACCGCGTCACGCTGGTCTCGTACGGTCGCAAGATCGATGCGAGCTACCCGGCGCAGATCCTCCAGGACATCACGACCATCCGGGAGCTCGTGGTCGAGGCGCCGGCAGGTGCCCGGATCGACGAGCCTTCGTGGGCGGCGCTCGAGAACGTGCTGGGCCCCAACGGCGTGACGCCGACCCGCCCCCAGACCTAGCAACTCGCGCGGGTGTGCCGAACTGAAGCGGTTATAATCGAGGCTCGGATGAGCGAGGCGAGCAGCAACCAGGCCACCGCCGTGACGGGGGACGCCCCGGTCGCTCCGGACGAGGAGCTGGCGCCGGGCACGCACGTCGGCGAGTTCCGGATCGAGAAGCTGCTCGGACGCGGTGGCATGGGCACCGTGTACGGCGCGGTCCACACACGGATCGGCAAGCGCGGCGCGGTCAAGGTGCTGCACACGGCGCTGTGCCAGGACCAGGTCCAGGTCGGACGGTTCGTGCAGGAGGCGCGCGCGATCAACCAGATCGGCCACCCCAACATCGTCGACGTGTTCGCGTTCGGCGAGCTCCCCGACGGTCGCAGCTACATGGTGATGGAGTGGTTGGTCGGCGAGAGTCTGCGGGCCCGGATCCGGCGCGGGCCGTTGCCGCGCGACGAGATCCGCGACGTCATGACCCACGTGATCCGCGCGCTCGAGGCGGCGCACGAGCACGGCATCATCCATCGCGATCTCAAGCCGGACAACGTGTTCCTCGTCGAGGTGCCGGGCGAGCGCCCGCGGGCGAAGCTCCTCGACTTCGGCGTCGCGAAGCTCACCGGCGAGGGCCGCAACGATCAGACGAAGTTCGGCGCGATGCTGGGCACGCCGCACTACATCGCGCCCGAACAGGCGCGCGGCGAGCCGACCCCCGAGTCCGATGTCTACGCGCTCGGCATCATGCTGTTCGAGCTGGTGTCGGGACACACGCCGTTCAGTGGCACGACCACCATGGAGGTGGTGTCCCACCACATGCTCGAACCGCCGCCGCGGCTATCGACGGTGGCGCCCGACATCTCGCCCGATCTCGACGCGCTGGTCGACGCGATGCTGGCCAAGGAGCCGGGCGATCGGCCGACGCTGGCACAGGTTCGCAGCCGGCTCGCCGAGCTCTCTGCCGACGCCAACCCGCACCCGCAATCGGCCGAGTTCGTGCGTCCCCCACGACGCCGCCGACTCGCGCTCGCGCTCGCTGCACTGCTCGTCATCGGCGTGGCTGCCGTGACCTTTGCGGCCGTGCGAAGTGCACGTTCGGGTGGTGACGACGGCTCGGCGACCAACGCTCGGGTCGCGACGTCCGATCCTCCCGACAGAGGATCGGCGAGCGCACCGGTGGAGACGCCTCCGAGTCCGGCACCTCCGCCCGCGCCGCCGGATCCCGGCCCGACGTCTGCCCCGCCCACGAATCCGACACCCCCCGCACCTCCCGCACCCCCGGATCCGGCGACGAACACTCACGCGGCGGCGCCCGCGAAGCCGACGAAGCCGACGAAGCCGACCACGACCCCCCCTCGCAAACCCACGACCACGTCGCGGAGCCGGCCGGTTCACCGCACGCCGAGTGCAGGTGGGGTGTCGCAGAATCCCACCGGGGGACACGCGCACCGGGACCGTCGAGATCATCAACTCTCGGCTGGTCCAGCGCATCACGGTCGATGGCCGTCCGATGGGGGTCGCGCACCGGCTCGCGCTGCCCGTCGGCCGGCACCGGATCGCGATCTGGACCGCGCGCGATCGGTTCACGAGGGTCGTTGTAGTCGGAACCGGTACGACGAAGATCAGCGCGCTCCGTGCGGATGAACTCGATCCGATGGATAACTCGCTCCGCGAGCCGACGTACCGATGACGGGTAGATTCGGGATCGCGGTTTGCGTCGTGGTGACGAGCGTTTCGATCGCGCGCGCCGACGGTCGCAAGGCCGAGGCGCTGAAGCACTACAAGACCGGCAAGACCGCCTACAACGTGCACGACTGGGACGAGGCGATCGCCGAGTTCAAACTCGCCTACAAGCTGGCGCCCAACGCGGTGTACCTGTTCAACATCGCCCAGGCATATCGCCTCGAGGGAGACTGCGAGAACGCCGCGCAGTTCTACGCGTCGTACGAGCGCGAGGAGCATGACGACAAGCTGCGCGAGTCGACCTCCAAGGTGCACGACGAGATGGAGAAATGTGCGCGCGAGGCTCGAGCGTCTCCACCCACCGCCGCGAGCGCCGCGATCACGGTCGCCGACGATCCCGCGAGCCCCACGACGCCGACCGTACCCGGCGCGTCAGCCGGGGCTCCGGTCCCGCTCACCGGAGCGGATGCGGTGCGCGATCCGTACATAGAGGTTCACGAGGCCAACGTGAAGCGTCGGACCGGAAAGATCCTCTTGTTCTCGGGAGCCGGGGTGATCGCCGTCGGCCTGATCTGGTACGGGTACGCCACGAGCATCGAGTGCAAGCAGTTCGGCGATACCGGCCTGTGTCTGAACCAGGCGCGCGTGGATCGCGACCGCCACCAGGCCTTCACCACGGCCTCGCTGCTCGGTGGCTTAGGGGCCGCGTCCGTGGTCATCGGTGCGGTCCTCTACTTCACATCGCCATCGCCCACCCACGGCGTCGCGATCGTCCCGACCGCGAACGGCGCGGCGGTGTCGTGGTCTCGCGCGTTCTGATCGACGTTACAGCAAAAGCCGCGATCGGCGCGCGAAGGCTTCGAGCTCGGTGAACGTGCCCGCGAACACGTCGAGGTCGACGGGTCCCGAGATGCCGGGCACGTGACCGCGATCGGAGTGCTGCCAGAACGTCCACGCGCGCCATCGCGGCGGCACCAGCGGGCACGCCTCGATGTAGTGCGCGAGCCACAGCGCCTGACTCGCCATGTTCGGGGCGCCGAGCTCGATCCAGAACGCGGGGCCGGTGTAGACGATCGGTTCGACGCCGAGCTCGGTGCGGATGCGCGCGACCCAGGTCCGGATCCCGCGCACGATGTGGCTGCGCGTCTGCCCTCCGGTGGTCTCGACGTCGATCACGGGCGGGAGCTCGCCGGGGTCGCGGCGGATCGCTTCGATCAATACGTCGGCCTGCGCGCGCGCATCCTGGTCGGGGCGGAAGTACTGGTACGCGCCGCGCATGATCCCGGTCGGTCGCGCGTGGCTCCAGTTGCGCCGAAACGCCGGATCGATCGTCGAGGTTCCGTCCGACACGCGGATGAACGCGAACAGCACGCCGGCCTTTCTCACGTGCCTCCACCGGATCGTGTTCTGGTAGTAGGAGACGTCGATGCCGATCGTCGTCGGGCCTTCGCGACACTCCGGCGGGATCAGATCGGTGAGGTCGATGTCGTCGTCATCGTCGTCGCCACCGCCGAACACGAGGGCATAGCCGGCCACGAACCCGACGGCGACGAGCACCCCGAAAACAACCGTCGCCCAGCTTCCGCGCCTGCGCGTTCGACGGCTCACCCCATACTAACTCGCACGTCTGCCCCGCAATTTCATACATTCGGAACATGGCGTTGCGACTCGGTGGTCTCGCGGACCTCGACCCCGCGGCGGTGCCGCTCCCGGTCGGTACCGAGGTCACCACCCGGGTCGACCGCACGGTCGACGGCGAGCTCCGCCCGCAGGGGGCGACCGGCCGGGTGGCCAAGCTCGAGGGCGATCGCGTCGAGGTCGTGTTCCTCGACGGCAAGACGGCGACGTATCTACGCGCGGAGATCGTCCCGCGCAAGCTCGGCGTCCAGCGCTACGCGCAACGCCGGGCGGCGGCGTGGGACCAGCTTCGCCCGTGCGTGGTGATCGATACGCTGGTCGGCTCGCGCGCGTGGGGACTCGCCGACGCGGCCTCCGATGTCGATCGCCGCGGCGTGTTCGTCCTGCCGATGGCGTGGACCACCGGGCTGGTCGATCCGCCGCACGACCTGGTGAGCATCGATGGCTCGGAGACCTACTGGGAGGCAGGCAAGGCGATCCGGCAGGCGCTGCGCGCCGATCCGAACACGCTCGAGATGCTGTTCGCGTCGCCCGAGATCGTCGATCCGCTCGGAGCGGAGCTGGTCGCGATGCGCGACGGGTTCCTGTCGCAGGAGATCTACGGCAGCTTCGGACGCTACGCGCTGTCGCAGCTCGATCGCCTCGAGCACAACCAGCGGCTCGCCGATCATCGGATCGCGATCCTCGACTGGTTGCGTGACGACCCGACGCTCGAGCTCGATGTCGCCGCGGTACGGCTCGCCGAATCGGCTAAGGTGGCGGCCCCGAGTCGCGGCGACGCGATCGCCCGCGCGCGCGACTACATCAAGCAGCTGTACCGCTCGCTCTACGATCAGGGCGTGATCGCGGCCAACGACTGGGCCTCGTTGCGATCGGCATCGCTCGCGGCGGATCGCCCGCTCCAACCACCGCGCGACCTCCGGCCGAAGAACGCCTACAACCTGATCCGCCTGCTCGATCTCGCGATCCGCTGGCTGGCCGGCGCGACTCCTTCGGTCGAGGTCAGCGACGCGCTCCGTCCGACGCTTCGCGCGATCAAGGCGGGCGAGGTTCCGATGACCGAGGTGATGTCGCTCGCCCGCGAGCTCGCCCCGAAGCTCGAGGCCGTGCGGCAGACCAGCCCGTTGCCGCGGCACCCCGACGTCGCGCGCGCCGATCGCACGCTGCGAGCGATCCGGCACGAGGCTGCGCGGCGCGCGATCGAGAATGCCGCGGGACCGTGGGGCACCGAGGCTCCCCCACCGCCCGAAGCGCGCTATGACGACTGACGTGTCGATCGACCCGTGGAGTGTCCTGAGCCCGCACCAGCAGCGGGTCGCCCGCGCGTTCATCTCCGAGCGCGAGCGGGAGCGGCACCACCTCGTGATCTACCTGTCGGGTGCCCACGCCTATGGCTTCGCGTCGCCCGACAGCGACCTCGATCTCAAGTGCGTGCACGTCGCGCCCACCAACGAGCTGGTCGGGCTCGCACCGAGCGACGACCCTCCCGATCGCCTCGAGGTGATCGACGGAGTCGAGCTCGACTACGGCAGCAACGAGCTGTCGCTGGTGCTGCGCGGTGCGCTCAAGGGCAACGGCAACTTCCTCGAGCGCTTGCTCGGACCGCTCGCGCTCGGCGGCGATCGACCGTTGCTCGAGGAGGCCAGGGCGGTGGTGGCACCGCTGCTCTCGCGTCGCGTCGGCCGGCACTACGGCGGGTTCGCGACCAGCCAGCTCAGGATGTTCGACGACAAGCCGACCGCGAAGCGCGCCCTCTACGTGCTGCGCACCGCCGCGACCGGCCGCCACCTGCTCGAGAAGGGCGAGCTGATCATCGATGTCAATCGGCTCCGCGACGAGCTGCCCGCCGAGCTCGACGAGCTCCTCGAGATCAAGCGCACCGGCGAACGCCAGGTGCTCGCGCCCGAGGTCGCGAAGGCGTGGCGCGGGCGGCTGGCCGCGGCGATCGAGGCGATCGACGCCGCGTGGCAACCCTCGGTGCTGCCGCCCGATCCGCCGCCGGAGGCGATCACCGCCCTCGATACCTGGCTGCGAGACGTGCGCAAACGTTACTGGTGATCGGACGATCGTTGTTCGGGTTCGCTTTCGCGGGCAACCCCTCGGTCAGGCGCTCGCGAGACCACACGACATCGCGGAGGGCACTCGGGACATGCCCGCTCGCGAACGCTAGACGATCACGCTCATCATCGAGTGCTTCTTCGTCGCGGCTTCCTGATACAGCGAGGTCACCTCGGCGAGCTTCTTCGTGAGCTTGTCGATCTCGGTCTTGTGGGTCTGGGCGATCTTGTCGCGCAGCCACTTCTTGTCGTCCTCGTCGATCGCGTCGCGGCCGTATCCACCGTGCACGGTCTTGCCGTGCAGGCTGGAGTACCGATCGGCGACCACGGTCGCGGGCAGCGCGCTCAGCGCCTTCGCGATCTCGGCCACGCGGCCCGCACCGATCACGCGGGCCTTGCCGTGGGCGGCCTCGGCTTTGAGCTTGGCGCCATTGCGCGCGACCAGGGCATCGGCCAGCACTTCGTCCTTCCCGTCACCGAGCAGGATATCGAGCGCGTGCCACGTGTTACCGAGGTCGAGCAGTCCGGGAATCTCGTCGTCCTGACGGGCCTCGATCAGCTCTCCGAGGACCTCGGGGTCCTCTTCGAGCATCGCGAGCCGCTTCGGCGACAGCGAGCACAACATCGCGTCCATCGCTACTCGGTTTTATACGAGATCCGGGCCGGGACGGTACCCTTGGCCCCTCTTCCGATGCGGATCTTGAGGGTTCTCTTGCCCAGCGACGGGTGCCACGCCTCCAGCGTGTACGCTCCCGGGGGGAGTCCGCCGATCTCGAACGTGCCGTCCGTGCCCGTGACGGCCGCGAACGGGTGATCCACGACCATCGCGTACGCGTGCATCCACGGGTGAACGTTACACACGATGTCGATCACGTCGCCGACCTTCGCCGTGGCGCCCAGGGAGAGGTCGGGATCCCCACCGGCCTGAGGTCTGTTCCACAGCAGGCGCCCCTGGATCGAGCCGTGCACGTTGTGGAACGTGCCGTCGCTGTTGTGGACCATGAACTGGGGGTTCGGAGGCACCACGACGACGCGCGGCGTGTACATGCACTCGTGCTGGTCGAGGTGCACCGGTCGCGACGGCAACTTGGCGTGCCGAGGCGGATCGACCACGCGCACGACGACGTCCTTGAGCTTGCCCTTGGTGACCACGACATCCTCGGCGAGCTTCGGCGTCTTCGCGCAATAGGGGTCGGTGTCGCGCACCAGCGGCTTCCGGTCGGGGGCCTCGCCCACGAAGATCACGGTGCCGAGCACCTTGCCGGTGGCGACCGGCTTCTTGGGGGCCTTGTTCGCGGGGGTCGCGTAGGTCGTGGCGCTCAGCGCCAACAGGCCAAGGAGGACGCTCGCGGGGACACACTTCATGGGCCATCGCGAACATGACACGGCGGAGCAGATTATGCTCGGGTAATGCCTAGGGCCAGGCAGCCGGATATCCCGGTGATCGGTGCGATGACCGCGCTGCCACCGGCTCTCCGGTATCGCGTGCTCGATGCCGTGGCAGCGCTCGCGTCGCAGCACCCACCCGCGCGAGACGACCAGCACGATCGGCTCGCGCGCCTGCTCGACGCCGGAGTTGGCTGGCTGGGCGCGGATCCCTCGCTGGCCGATATCGGGCGATGGATGATCGCGCGGGCGGATCCCGCGCTCCGCAGGTTCGGGTGCCGGTGGCTGGCGATGTTTCCCACGGTCGAGTCGATCGAGCGCCTGGTCGCGATCGTGGACGATGCCGAGGCGGAGCCCGCATTGCGCCGGTGTGCGATCGAGGCGATCGCCGATCGCCAGCTGCGGGACCGGCACCCCGGCACCACGTGGACGCCGGAGGCGATCCAGCTCGCCGACGACGCGCTGTTCCGGATCGCCGACCTGGCGACCACCGAGCGCCGGCTCCCGTTCACGACGTTTCCGGACGCGCTGCGCCACGTCCAATCCAACGAGATCGCCGCGGTGTTCGCGCGCTCGCCGGCACTGTGGGGAGGCGCGCTCGAATGCTTCGCCACGCCACCGCTCGCGCGCGTGCTGGCGGTCTCGATCGACGACATCGCGCCACGGCACCGCGTGCGCGTGTTGCGCCTGATCGCCGCGACCCTCGGCGGCGATAGCATGCCGTTGTTGATCGCGCGCGCGGCGTCGACGAGTGCCGCGATCGAGGAACGGCTCGAGTCCGCGTTCCTCACCATCGCGCTCGAGGGCGAACCTCACCTGCCGCGACTCGAGACGGTGTTGCGCGACGTGCGCGATCCCGAGCTGTCACACGCCCGCGCGCGCTGGCACCTCGCCAACCCCGGCACCATCCCGGCGGTGAGCGGTCTGCGGATCGCGCGTTCGCTCGCGACGCTGCCGGTCGCCGAGCGCACCGCGCGATGCGAACGCGCGGCCGACGATCTCGGTGCGCTGGTTCGGTTCACCCGTCACGAGCCGGGCGTCTACGAGCTGTGGTCGTGGATGGTGCGTGGTGCGGCGGATCCGGCGCGCGCGTACGAGCTGGTCGCGGCCCATCCCGCCTCGTTGTCGAACGTTCGCGAGCTGTATCTCGCCGAGCTCGCTCGCCGTGGGAGGGTGCGCCAGCTGCTGATCGCGGCGCAGGCCACGCCCGACGTCGGCGCGCTCCAGCTCGCGATCCGAGGACGCCCACTCGCCGCTCTCGAGCTCGCCGCGACCGCCACCGTGCACACGCCCGAGCTCGCGTGCGCCCGGGCGCTCGCGTGTTACCGCGCGGGCCGCCCCGATCTGACCGAGCTCGTTCTCGCCGAGGATCTGCCGCCCGCAGAGCTCACCGACGACGAACGCGCGAATCCGTTCCCCGGCCCCGACGAGACCTGGCGCGTCGAGCACGCCGCTCCATCCGAGCACCGCGCGATCCGCGACGTCGCGATCGCGGCGCTGGCCGGTGGACGCGAAGCCGTGATCGCACTCGCTCACCCGGCGCATCACGACGCCGAGCCCGACGCGACCTCGCTCGACGGGGTCGGTGCGGTCGCTCGCAGGTTGCGGCGCGACCTCCGCGGCGCCGCGGTGTACATCGCGGGCGAGCTCAAGGCTCCCGAACGGATCGCGGCACTCGCCGCGCTCGAGCGTGCGGGGGCACGCGTGGTGGCCGGGCCGTCGCCGGGGACCGAGCTGTACTTCGCGATCGACTGCCCGCCGCACGTGATCGCGGAGCTCGAACGCCGCGGGTTGCGCCGGCTCGACACCTCCGATCTGGAGGTGACGTGATGCCACCGTTTCGCAAGCCCTACCGGATCGCGGTGCTGGCGCCGCGCGTGACATTCGAGGCGGGAGATCCGCTGGCCGCGTACCACAACGAGGTCGCGCTCGTGTTGTGGACGGCGTGCATCGAGGTGCTGCGCCGGCATCCCGGGCTCGCGGTGTACGACGCCGACGCGCTGCCGCTGCGCGTGCGCGACGGTCACTTCGTCCCCGATCACGCCGATCCCGGCTCGACACCGACCGACGCTCGGTTCGGCCCGGCCCGGCGGGAAGAGCTGATGTGGCTCGAGCTCGCACGGGGTGAAGTCTCCGTCCACACCGTCGACAAGGCCGGGACGCGGAAGCAATTCGATGGCGACGGGCGCACGCTCGGCGAGCGCATCGATCGCGCGTTCGCGGCCTGGCTCGGCGTCCGCGAGCTCGGCGCTCCTCCCATGCTCGGCGCGGTGACCGCCGAGGATCTGGCGGCGGTGATCAAGGCGATCGGACCGGGGCTGGTCGAGCATGCGAGGGAGGTGATCGCGCCGTCGCGGCAGGTCGAGCGCGGTCCGGACGACGACATCGACGATGCCCTCGACGCGCTGGTGCCGACGGTCGATCGGCCGGTGTTGCCCACCGCGATCCGCACCCGACGCTCGACACCAGGGCGGCAGCTGACCAGTCGGCTGCCGGTGCCGCTGCGCGCGGTCGCGCTACGCGTGCTTGAGCTCGCCTTCGGCGAGGATCTGAGCGACCTGCTACTCGGCGTGGATCCCGAGCATCCGACGGCGCTCTTCGCGCGGTGGCGTTCGTCGTCGATGCGCGAGCCGGATCTCTTGCGTCGAGCGATCGCGTCGGCGCCCGGGTGGGCGGCGCCGTATGCCGCACTGTCGCGAGGTGCCGATAGCAGCGCGCTCGAGGTCGTCGCCGGTGCCGGCATGGCGGCGCTGTGTCGCCCGGCGCAGCGCGAGGTGATCGAGTCCGCGGCGGCGGCCCTGCGCGACGACGGGCGGGTGGCCGAGGCGATGCGGCTGGTCGAGCGAGCGGCGGAGCTCCACGCCGGCGATCCCGGTGCGGCGGTCGCGATGCTCGGGATGGCGCGATCGACGGGACGGATCGGTGCCTGGCTACTCGCGGCCGAGCAGGCGGCGGCGCGCCACGGTTGCAGCCACGATCCCGCGCTGCCGCGCTATCCCGATCAGATCGAGATCGATCTTCGCCTGTCCGAGGCGTTGTTGCACGCGGGGCGGTTTCACGCCGCGGTCGCGCTCCGTGCGGCAAGGCTCGACGGTGTCGAGGTCACCTGGCCGACGTACACCGCCGAGCTCGCGAAGTGGCGCGACGAGCCGCGGTTCGCGATCTGGTGCGAGGCGCGTGCCGCGTGGTTCGGTGGCGATCCGGTGCGCGCCCTCGAGCGCTACGGCGCGATCGAGCTCGACGGACGCGATCGCGGCCTCGATCTCGCGATCGTGATCGACGCGCTGGTCGCGACCGGGCGCGAGAGCGAGGCGCCGCTGGCGTGGGCGCTGTTCGGGCTCGGTCGCGAGCTGGCCACGCCGGTATCGCGGCTCGCCGCGGCTCGTGCCTTGATGGCGGCCGGCGAGTGGCGGCGCGGCCTCGAGGAGATGTGGCGCGTCGAGCTCGGGGAGCCGGGGCGGGACGATCACGTCGCCCTGGCGCACCTCGGCGTGTTGCTCTCGACGATGCCGCTCGAGGTCGCCGAGGCAGCGCTCGCCGAACGTGTCGCCGGCGGTGCATTCTCGCTGGCCCGCCGGATGGCGCGCGACGTCGCGGATTTCGTTCCCGGTGCCGCGAAGAACGAGGTCGTGATGCGCGCGCTTGGCAAGCCGATCGATCTCCAGCTCGATCACGGCGCGTTCGCCGCGTTCTCGTGTCGTGGCGCGGCACGCCAGGTGATCGACGCGCTGTTCGCGGAGCTCGAACCCGAGGTCGAGCGCGTCGAGCGACCGGTCACGCGCGGGCGCAGGCCGACGCGCCGGGTCGCCAAGGTCGAACGTCCGGTCACCGTGGTGATCGATCCGAAGGTCGGCGCGGATCGCCTCGTCGATCGTTGGCTCGACGCGGTGTACGTCGACATCGGCGAGGACCCACCGACCCGCGATCCCGACCACGCGGCCAGCCCCGCACTCGCGCGCGCGGGGATCTACGTGGCGGCCCAGGCACTCGGGCGCTACCTGGTCGCGACGACCGCGGTCCCGAGCGTCACGGCTGGAGCATTGCGCACGGTCGCGGCGGAGGCACTCGCGCTCGTGCGCAGGCATCGCCGGGCGTTGCGCGACGACGACGTGCGCGCGTTCCTCGGCGTGATCGATCCGGTCCTGCGGCGCATCGATCGCTGGGTCGGTGCGAGCTGGCTCGCGCTGGTCGAGCGCAGCTGCGGGATCGACGAGCGCACGGGCGGTGACCTCGCCGGGTTCGCGCAGGAAACGTCGCGGGTCGCCGCGCGACTGATCGGCCCCGAGGAGGCTGCCGTGCTCGCCGCCTCGGTCGCGCGCGTTCACCGCGAGCGAAGAGATGGCTGGGCCGCGGCATGCTCGGCGCAGGCCGCGCGGCTCTCGCGCTACACCGGGTGCGACGGGCTCGTCGAGTGGGCCGACGCGACGGTCGCGGAGCTCGCAGATGGAACGATCGAGGTCGACGATGCGATCGACACGCTCCAGACCGCGGCCTATCTCGCCGAGGGGGTGTCGGGGTCTCCCGCGATCCAGCTGGCCCGCGTGCTGCTCGATGCCGGGCGCGCCGACCCCGCGACGATCGCGCTGCAGACCGGGCTCGGTGCGACGCGGCAGGGCGACGAGCGGGCGCGCGTGATCGAAGAGCTCGTCGTCGGTCGCGTCGATCGCTGGCCGGCGGAGGCAGCGCCACCGGCTCCCGATCGCGCACTCGTCGAGACCCGCGAGGCGTTGCAGAACAAGGACCCGGCGAGCGCCGAGCGGCTCGGGCGCTGGGCGATCGCGTTCGATCCCGAGGCCGTGGAGGCACACCGCAGCCTCGGTCTGGCGTGTGCGCAACAGGGCAACATCGTCGACGCGCTCCACCACCTCGCCCGCGGCACGCGCGGACAGGCCACGCAGATCCTGGCCGGCGTGCTGTTCCAGCTCGGCAAGCTACCGCAGGCGCTCGCGGTGCTGGATCACGCGTCGCGGTGGTACCGGCGCGCCGAGCAGTGGCTCGGGTTCGGGGGGATCGCCGATGCCGCCGCCGATCACGTGCGCTCCGAACGTGCGTACGCGCGCGCGTTCGAGCTCGATCCCGATGCGCTCGATGCGATCCAGCTCGATGCCTACGCGCGCGCGTGTCTCGCGCTCGACGATCGCGAGCACGCCGCGGAGCTCGCGCGGCGCGCGATCGAGCGCAATACCCAGCCGGGTGCCGCCGCCGCGCTGCAGTCCACCCTCGATCGAGCCACCGGGGGTCCCGGTGCCACCGCGGTCGATCCGGCCGGCGCGCCCGCACGGGATCCCGCGTTCGTCGCGCTCGACCGCGGTGACTTCGCGACCGCGATCGCGGCGCTCGATGCGCTCGACGCCGAGACCCGTGCGCGTCCCCGAGGGCGCGACTGGCAGGCGCTCCGCGCCGCGATCGCCGCGGTTCGCCATCGCTCGTCCGGCGAGATGGTCGGGGTGACGCATCGGGCGCGGTCTGCGGCGGCGGCGGTCCTCGCCGAGACCACCGGTTCGTTCGAGCGCGGCCCGGTGCTGTGCCGGATCGCCGCGCTCGCGATCCGCGAGCAGGCCGAGCTCGCGCGCGACCCGATGCCTCGTCTCGGCGATTCGACGCGCGCGGTGGAGCCCGCACCACCGGTGCCGACCGATCACGTGATGGTTTCGGGATCGAAGGTGTCGCGCCTCGGCGAGTACGTCGCGCTCCTTCGCGACCTCGCCGCGCTGGGTCCCGGCGAAGCGCTCGAACAGTTCGGGCTCGACCACGAGGCCTACCTCGAGGTCGGTCGTGCGTGGGGCGCGGCGATCGATGCCAACCCCGAGCTCGCCGCGGCGGTGTCTGCCGCGCTCGCTCGACGCTGACGAGTTTCTCGGGTTGCGATCCGGCGACTCGTCACCCTGCGCGACGGCGGCAACTCGCGAGGATCGCGGTTGTCGCTCGGCGGCACGCCGGCTGCAACATCGACGATCGGGTCGATGGGGTGTCCCGGCTTCTATCGATCTATGGGGATCTCGGACCGCGCGCGTGTCGACCGCCGCGGTCCGGGTTCCCCACCTATTTCACACGGCGGTGACGCCACCGTCGGCGACCACCACCGAGCCGGTCGTGAACGACGCGGCATCGGAGAGCAGGTAGACCGCGGCACCGGCGATCTCCGCCGGCTGCGCGTGGCGCGCGAGTGGCGTGCGGCCGACGACGTGATCGCGCAGCATCGGGTTGCCGACGATCGCCGCCGCGAACCTGGTCTCGACCAGGCCGGGCGCGATCGCGTTGACCCGGATGTTCTGACCGCCGAGCTCGAACGCGAGCGTCTTGGTCATCGAGATCACGGCGGCCTTGGACGCGCCGTAGATGCCCTGCATCGGCGCCGCACGCATGCCCGCGATGCTCGCGAGGTTGACGATCGATCCTCCATCGGTCTGTTTCTGGAGCTGCTTGACGACCGCGCGCGCGCAGTACAGATAGCCGCGCACGTTGACCTCGAACGTCTTCTCGATCGCCGGATCCGGCGTGTCGATCAACGGACCGAAGTACGGATTGGTGGCGGCGTTGTTGACCAGCCCGTCGACGCGTCCGAACCGCTCGACCGTCTTGGCGACCATCGCGTCGACCTGATCCGCCTTGCCGGTGTGACACGCGATCGCGATCACCCGATCTTCAGGCAGGCTCGACGCGACGCGATCGAGGTCGGCCTGCTTGCGCGACGCCAGTGCGACCTTGGCGCCTTCCTCGATGCACGCGCGCACGATCGCTTCGCCGATCCCGCGGCTCGCACCCGTGACGATGATGACCTTGCCCTGCAGTGACGCCATGGCGCGACGCTACACCGTCCGAGACTTCGCGAGCGGTCCTGCCACGAATTCTCGGGAGCGCCTCGGCACGATTCGAACGTCGATCGCTGGGGCGACATGCGCCTACTTTGGCCACTCGAATCCGCCATCGGCGTGGTGATAGTTTGAGAACCAATGAATCGAAGAGCGCTGCCAGGTGCCGTCAGCCTGGCCGTGATCGCGGCGCTGGGCAGCTCGGGCTGCGGGACCGCGATCGCCTATGCGTGGCCGAAGACGCACCATCACCAGACCATCACCGCCAGCAAGCGGGTGCGGATCCGCGGCAACCTGCCCGGCGCGACCGTCGCCTCCACCGATGGAAAGCTCCTCGGGCCGGCACCGTACGACGACGAGGCTCCGTACCGGATCGAGCGAGACTGGCAGGAAGGTCGCTACGGCGGAGTGATCCTCGGCGGGATCGTTGCGACCGCGGACTTCACGGCTGGCACTCTCGGGTGGGCCACCCACACGGGGCCTGCACTACCGTGGCTGACCCTCGGTGCCATCGGGGTCATAGATCTCTTCGGAATTGGCGGGTTCGCGATCCATTTCGATGAGGGCAACAAGTCGGCTCGCTACAGCCCCCACGATCGGGTGATCGCCGCCGATCGCGCTTACCGGGTGAGCTGGCCGGGATTCGCCCCGGTGGTGGTGACCGCGTCGGTCCCCGGAACGCGCGAGGTCGTGGCGGCGCGCCCGACGCGGGTCTCGTTCGCCCAGGCGCTGTTGTACTGGGAGGGGCACGCCGGCGTCGAGCCGCGCGGCGAGGCGCTGTTCGAGCTCGGTGCCGCACACCTGACCCGGGCCGAACACGGGGAGGCAGGCGCCGCGACGGCCGCCGTCCATTACCTCGAGCGCTACCTCGAGCCAGGAAACCCAGCGCGAGCCGTCGAGGCCCAGAGCCTGCTCCATCGCGCGCGGGAGCTCTTGCGATGAGGTTCGCCATCGTCACGTTGCTGCTGGCCTCGGTCGGGTGCGGCGGGGTCTACATGCACGAGGATGGATGGATGATCGAAGCGGCCGCCGAGCGTGGTGGCGACAACGGTGGCGAACGTGGGGTGATCAACCCGAAGGTCCTCGAGTACGTGCTGATGTCTCCCGACGCTCCGTTCGTGGCGTACTACCGTGCCCTCGCTGCCCACCCCGAAAAGGCACCATTCACCCGCCTCGATTTCGACGACACGCGCACCTTCGCGGCCAGGCTCACGCCCGGCGGCCGCGTCACGCCGCGGCTGATGGCGCGCGCCCGGGTCGAGCGGATCATCTCGCCGCTGGAGCAATCGTTCGCCGACGAGCACGGCCCCGGTGGCGCCGCAGCCATCTTCTGCTGTGCGACCCTCGATCGCGAGACCGGCGAGGTCACCGACCACCAGATCGTCGTGAACTTGATAATCAACCGGAGTGCTCAAGTCGTGCGGATGATGTGGCGCGACGGCATCACGGTCCGAAACCTGACATGGGACCTGAGCGCCCTCCCCGGAGCCTTCGATTCCAACGCGACGCTGTCGGAACAGGCGATCTCCCGAGCGATCCGGCCGCTGCACCCGGTCCAGGAGGTTGACTAGTGATCGCGCGACTCGCGCTCGCGGGAGTGTTGTTGGTGACAGCGGTGGCCTGCACCAAGCCCCGCATCAGCATCGGGGTCTCGGTACCGGTCAGCGAGTTGTACCCGGTTCGCGACACGCTTCGCGACTGGGTCGATGGCGAGCTCGCGGCCGGGCGGATCGACCGGGCGTTCTACGGTCTCGAGATGCTCGAGACCCGTCGGTTCGCTGCCGAACGCCTCGCCGCACGTCAGCGGGCTACCGATCCCGATGCGACGCGGGTCGCTTCGATCGATCTGAGGCCGGTGTTCGATCGGATGTTCGAGCCCGCCGGCGGCGACGCGACACTGGTCGCCAGTCGCGGGCTCCATCGGGTCGGTGGCAACGCGACCCAGAAGCTGATCGGGATCGATCGTCACGGCGACGAGCTGTTCTGGGCCGACCAGCGTCTGTACCAGAAGCGGATCGAGACCAACACACCCTATCTCCACGCGGTCCGCGGCAGCTTCGCGGTGGTGACCACCGAGGAGGCGCGGATGATGATGGCGCCCGACGATCTGGCGCTGTCGTTCTTCGTCCGCGGAGACAAGGTCGTGGTGTTCGCGGTCCGGAGCTCCTACGTCACCGCCCGCATCGTGCCGATGCCGGCCCGAACCCTGCGTGCTCACACCGCCGCGCTGCTCGGGGCCGCGAGTCGCCCCGACGGAAACTGGAAGCCCGAGGCCGAGGCGCTCTACGCCGCGCTGCTCGGTCCCGTCGAACCCGAGCTCCGCAACATCCACCACCTCTACGTGGTTCCCGACGGGTTTCTCGCCAACGTGCCGTTCGCGATTCTCGGTCGCGGTGGCAAGCCGTTGATCGAGAACGTGCGCGTGAGCTACCTGCCGTCGCTCTCGGTCTATCGCCGCCTATTGATGCGGCAGATCCTCGACCGCCCACCGAGCATGCTCGCGGTCGGCAATCCCGCCTTTTCGGTGAAGGCTCCGCCCTTGCCAGCGGCCGAGCGCGAGGCTCGGGTCGTCGCCGGTGTGTTCGACGAGTCGGTGTTGCTCACCGGGGCGGCGGCTCGCGAGTCGCGCGTGGTCGACGCGATCGGCAACGCCAACATCCTGCACTTCGCGACCCACGGCGTGCTGCTCGGCGACCAGGTTCCCGGTGGTTCGTCACTGCTCGTGGCCGCCGACCCGAACCACGACGGCTTCTTGAGCGCGGCCGAGATCACCGAGCTCGACCTCTCGCATCTCTATCTCGCGGTGCTCAGTGCATGCGAGACCAGCGTCGGCATCGAGGGCGAGAGCCTCGACCTGGCGAGTTTGACCGGCGCGTTCCTGCTCGCGGGTACGCCGACGGTGATCGGTTCGCTGTGGAAGGTGTCGGACGCGTCGACCACCGAGCTGTTCCTGTCGTTCTACAGCCAGTTCCTCGAGCGCGGTGCCGGTGATGCGTTGCGCGCGGCGCAGCTCCAGCTGATGCACCGACCCGAGTTCGCGCACCCGTACTACTGGGCCGCGTTCGTGCTCTACGGGTGGGACAAGTGAAGCACGCGAGTTCGATCGCGTGCGCCGCGATGCTCGCGGTCTCGGCCTGCGGCACCAACAAGGCGTTCTTCGCCAGGTACACCAAGGGGCCGCCGCGGCAGATCGAGGTGGACAAGAAGGCGGGAGCGCCGGCCACGGAGTTTCGCGCGTGGCTGGTCTCCACCGGGCTGCGGATCGAGGCGCGACGACGGACTCCGGTGACGGTGCGCCGCGAGGTCCACCGGAGCACCTATGCCCTCGAGGAGTTTGGCGACAAACACTACGAATGGATCGAGACGATCCTGGGACTCGCGACCCTGCCAGCGATCTTGTTCTTTGCCACCCCGCACGCCCGCAAGGGCCCCGAGACATACGAAACCCACCTGACCGACGCGCGGTGGGACATGATCGATCCACGAGTAACGGTGCTCGGCTTCCACTACAAGGGCCGGATCCTCGAGGAGGACAAGTTTCCCGATCCGCCGCAGACCACCAGCTACGGGGTGGCGTTACCGATCAGCGGAGCCGAGATAGAGTACCAGGTGATCGGCGCCGACCACACGAAGCTGCGCAGCGGCGACGTCACCACGAGCCAGTTCGGCGAGATCGAGATCGCGCCGTTCGAGGGGATCGAGCAGGCGGTTGCCGTCGAGATCGATTACCGCGGCGAGCACCAGCTGGTCCTGCTCGAGCGCGATCCCGACGATCGCTACGTCCCCCACGACATTCCTGCGTCCGACGATTCCGCCAAACCGGGCAAGCCGGTTGGAATCGACAAGCCGAACACGTCGAACACATCGAACGGCTCGGAGACGCCGGTGGATCCGTACGCGGAACACACGACGAACCTCGCAGACACGGCAACCGCGACGAACGACACCGCTGGTATGTCTGCGTCCAGCGCACCTATGCCGGCGCAACCCGTCCGCACCGCCGCGGCTCCGGCGCCCGCTCCCGACGAGGTCGAGGTTGCCGATCGCCACGCGGCGACGGAAAAGGACCTGTTTCCGATCGCGGCGATCGATCAGCCGCTCACCATGGTGTCCGGGCTGACGAGCGTCAGGTCGAACTTCCAGTTCGGGTTCAACGACCCCGCAGGCAAGTCGATCGTCCTCGCGATCGATGCGCGGGTCGGGATCACGGACCGCGTCGAAGTCGGTGTCCGCGCCGCGGGCGGGTTTTTTCCAGACACCAGTGACCCGTTCGGGGGCTTCACCGTTCGAGGCTCCGTGTTGCCGATGGCGGCCATGCTCGCATACGACTCGGACTCGCTCGATCTGGCACCGAGGTTAGGGATCAGGTTCGACGGCGGTGGTCTCGATGGCCTGCGCTTCGACCTCGACACCCGTATAGTCGCGAGCTCTCGGGTCTTCGTGCTCGCAGGTTCGCGGCTACTCGAGATCGACAACGATGGCCAGGATGCGCGGCTCCGGCTGGCGGCCGAGCTCGGCTACCAGATCGTCGACAAGGTGGCGGTGACTGCTGGAACCGAGATGGCGGTCGTGGGGTTGACGAACACCGTCGAGAGCGTCGCGATCGGCGAGGCTCCGTCGTTCCTCTTGCGAGTGCTTGCCGAGAACCGCATCCAGCGTAATGGCCGCCACGCCGGCGGTGAGTTTGTCCTCTCGCGCTCGCTCGACAGCGATGTGGTGCTGCTCGAGACCGGGTTCTTGTTTCGGTTCTGATCTATGAGCTCGACCACCGAATGCAAGCTGTGCGACGTCGACCACCGGCGTGGCTCCGAGGACTGTCCGGCCAGCCGCCTCGGAAGGGTCGTCGCCGGCAAGTACACCCTCGAGTCGTTGATGGGCGTTGGCGGGATGGGCGCCGTCTACCGCGCTCGTCACGCCAGTCTCGGAGTCGACGTGGCGATCAAGATGATCCACCGCCGGTTCGCCCATAACGAGGCGATCGCGGCGCGGTTCGATCAGGAAGCGAAGCGAGTCGCGCGGCTCCGTCACCCGGGCATCGTGACCGTCGCCGATCTCGGACGCGACACCGACGGTTCGCCGTACCTCGAGATGGAGTTGCTCGACGGCACGCCGGTCGACGTGCTCGCGGCCAACGGGCTGCCGCTGGAACGCGCGGTCGAGATCGTGGTCCAGGTCCTCGATGCACTCGAATACGCCCACGGCCAGGGCATCGTTCATCGCGATCTCAAGCCGGAGAACCTGTTCCTCGTCGGTGACCAGGTCAAGATCCTCGACTTCGGCATCGCCAAGGCCCTCGAAGGACAAGGCGATGGCGGGATGACCGCGACCGGCTCGCTCATGGGGACCCCGCGCTACATGAGCCCCGAGCAGTTCACCGACTCCAAGCACGTCGACGCCCGAACCGATATCTACGCGATGGGGGCGACGCTGTTCGAGCTGCTGACCGGGAAGCACACCGTCAGTGGCGAGTCCTACCCCGAGGTCATGACCAAGATCCTCGCGGGAAACATCGAGCGACATCCGCGAACGACGCATCAACAGCTGCCGGCCTGGGTCGATGAAGTGGTGTCGCGAGCGTTGGCTCGCTCGGCCGACGATCGCTACCCGAGCGCGGCGGAGATGCGCACGGCGATCACGCACCACGCCGAGTACGCCGAGTCCGAGACCGCGACGAGCGAGACGACCCAGACGCCCGTGGACGACACGGCGGGCAACGTCGCGTCAGCGGCTCCGCCGGTGGAGCCGACCACCCCCCCACGCCGCCGGTGGATGCCCGCAGTGCTGGGCGGGGGCGTCTTGATCGCGGTGGTCGCAGTGATCGCGGTCGTCGCGTCGCACGGCAAGGGAGCTGCGGCCACCACGCCGAGCGACGCGGCACCCAAGCTCGCCCCTGCACCCGACGCCACGCCCGCACCGCCCACACCGCCACCGCCGCCCGACGGCATGATCCGCCTCGCCGCCGCGACCGTCGAGGTCGGCTCGCGGCCCGACGAGATCACCGCCGATCTCGCGTGGTGCTCGAAGCTGGCCAAGATGAAGTGCCCGGATGCGCTGTACCAGCGCGAGCAGCCGGTCCAGAAGATCGAGGTCGGCGCGTTCGATCTCGATCGCACCGAGGTCACCAACGCGGCCTTCGCCGCAGCACTCGCCGACGCCAGGATCGCGCCGCCCGACGACGACGAGGTTCTTGCAGATGGCCAGCTGCTGGCGATCGCCGGCACCGAGCACAGCGGCGTCGCGTATCGCGACGGTCGGTACGTCGCCGTCGACGATCTCGCCCGGCTGCCGATGGTGCGAGTTACGTGGGAAGGAGCGCGCTGGTTCTGCCAGCGGGCCGGCAAGCGATTGCCGACCGAGGTGGAGTGGGAGCGCGCGGCTCGTGGTGTCGATCGCCGCCGGTTTCCGTGGGGTGACGACACCGAGCTCGGCTGCGACGACATCGCGATCGAGCGCGGCAAGGACATGGAGTGCGCCGCGAAGGGCGATCGACCGTCGCCTGTCGGGTCATCGCCGCGCGATGCGACTCCCGAGGGTGTGCTCGACCTCGGTGGCAACGTCGCCGAGTGGGTCGCCGACGCGTTTCGCGATCGTTACCCGAAGTGTCACCGCGACTGCATCGTCGCGGCCGAGCCCGGCTCCGACGTCAAGCGGGTGGTTCGGGGCGGCTACTTCGATGGTCTCGCCGAGTCAGCGCGCGGGGCCGGTCGCTCTCGCTTCGATCACGACGCCACCAACATCAATGTCGGTTTTCGCTGTGCGAAGGAGGTCCCGTGAAGCTCGCCCTCGTCACCATCGCCGCAGGCGCCGCGGCGATCGGCTGCTCCTCTCCACCCTCGCCGACATCGCCGACACCGCCGCCCACGCCGACTCCCACTCCCGTCGAGACGGCCGCCGGTGCGGGGCTGTCACTCGAGGTCGTGAGCGAGAGCGGCGGCCCGATCGCTCCGGGGGCGACACTGCACAGCGGAGACAAGGTCGCGATGCAGGTCGATGCGGACCACGCTCTCCACGTGTACGTCATGGAGTTCTTTCCCGACGGCAGTGCCGCGGTGCTGTTTCCCGAGGCCGGTGAGGACGATCGAGTGAGCGGCGCACGGCGCGTTCCACCGACGGGATGGTTCCAGCTCGACAACTCGGTGGGCCGCGAGAACGTGTACGTGGTGGCCTCGGTTCGGCCACTCGAGCAAGCCGACGCGTCGGTCCACGCGGCATATTCCGAGATCCGTACGAGCGGCAAGATTCCGCCCGCTGCCCGCGACGAGCTCGAGCACCCGAAGGTGACCGAAGCCGAGACCCGACCCGAGACCGTGCCCGCCGATCACACCCCACCCACCGCCAGCACGGCCGATGCCGGTTCCGGTTCCGGTGCCGCTTCCGGTTCCACCAAGACCCAAACCCCCCGCGCCGGTTCCGCCACGCCTGCGGTCGGCGCCGGGGCCGGACCGCACCACGCGAGTCCACGCCACGCACGACCGCACCCGGACGCCCCGCGAGCCAGCCTGTTGAATCGCGGACTCGTCAGGGTCGACCAAGGTGCCCACCCCCGCGTCGAGCTTCACACCGACTCCGCCGGACTCGCGATCTACTTGTTCAGCTTCGAGCACGCTGGCAGGTAGGCAGTAGAGTTCAAGGCTCGTCGGTTTGTCCGAGCTTCGCGAGCACGTTCGCCGCGTGTGCGAGCTCCTGCTTGCCGTGATCCCCGATCAGCTCCTTGGCGAGTGCGCGGCCGCTCGCGGTGGCGTCGGCGACCAGCCGGTGCCCGGCCTCGGTGAGCACCGCGAACGTGACCCGTGCGTCCTCGGTCGACGGCTGGCTGCCGACCAGCCGGCGCTTGGTCAGCGGACGGAGCATCCAGGTCACGCCCGACGGCGTGACACCGAGCTCGCGGGCGAGGTCGATCCGGCGCAGCTTGCGATCGGGTGCACGATCGAGCGCCGACAGCAGATGGAGGTCGTTGAGGCCGAGACCGTGCAACCCGCCGAGCGTGGCGTCGAACCGCCGGCTGACGACGGCATGGGCGCGGTTGAAGTCCAGGAGAACAGCGAGTGGGTCGGTGGCAGCCATGTGATATGGTTGAGTTCTCAATTAAATACTTGAGGGCTCGACGATCTGGTGATAGTTGAGTTCTCAATGAATACGCCGTTGCCGTTCCATCTGCAAGGAAACTTCGCCCCGGTCGAGCGCGAGCTCGTCGCGCACGATCTGCCGGTCGAAGGGCAGGTTCCTACCGAGCTCGACGGCGTCTACCTGCGGAACGGGCCAAACCCGCGGTCGGGTACGTCGCCGCACTGGCTGGTCGGCGACGGCATGGTGCACGGCGTGGCGATCGCCGGCGGGCGAGCGCGGTGGTATCGCAACCGCTACGTCGGTACCCCGGCGTCGTGGGAGCCGCGGCCACCTGGACCGCGCGCGCTCGGACGCGGACACAACAACACCCACGTGATCGAGCACGCCGGTCGGTTGCTCGCCTTGGTCGAGGCCGATCTGCCGCTCGAGCTCGATCGCGATCTCGCGACGATCGGTCCGCATGACTTCGGCGGCGCGATCGCGGGTCCGATCACCGCACACCCCAAGCGTTGCCCGCGTACCGGCGAGCTGCACGTGTTCGGCTACCAGTTCGAAGCGCCGCACCTCACCAAGTTCGTCGTCGACGACCGTGGCCGGATGATCGCGCGCCGGGTGATCGAGGTCAGCGGCCCGTCGTACCTCCACGACTTCGCTCTCACCGAGCACCACGCGGTGTTCTTCGACACCCCTGCGCGGATGATCGCGCCGTGGGGCGCCGGCATGCCGATGCCGTTTCGCTGGGACGACGATCTGCCGACGCGCGTCGTCGTGGTACCGCGCGATTCCGGACGCTCGATCCGCCGGTTCGAGGTGGCCCCGTGCGTGCTCGGCCACGTCGCCAACGGCTACGAGGATGGGGACAAGCTCGTCGTCGTGGGCATCCACTACGCGCGCCTCGATCAGCCACCACCGGTGCTGTATCGCTGGGAGCTCGATCTCGCTACGGGACGCGCGACCGAGACGCCGCTCGACGATCGGCCTGTCGAGTTCCCGCGCATCGACGATCGTCGTACCGGCGAACCGAATCGCTACACCTACGCGGTCGAGCTTCGGCTCGTCGATGGCAAGCCCGGCGGATCGCTGCTGCGTCGTCACGATGCCCGGACCGGCGAGTCCCGCTCGTGGGATCTCGGTGCATCGCAGATGCCGGGCGAGTGCGTGTTCGTGCCAGCCGCGGGCGATGCCGCCGAGGATGCCGGGTGGCTCCTGACGTTCGTCTACGATGCTGCGCGCGACGGCAGCGATCTCGTGGTGCTCGACGCGCGCGATTTCGGTTCGCCGCCGGTCGCACGCGTACGGATCCCGCAACGCGTGCCGTTCGGGTTCCATGGTAGCTGGGTCCCATCGACATCCTGAACGCGTCCCTACGGATCGCGCGGCGGCGACCTTCCCGGTGTTCGAGTCGAAACCGATCACCCGAACTCGGAGTGACGACACGGTCTTACAGCCGCCGGAATAGTGCGAGCTCTGACTTCCTTGTCAGGATCCATGAAGCTCATCCCACTCGTCACTGCCGTCGCAGTCGCTCAACTCGCAGGAACCGCCGTTGCCGACAAGGCACCGTACTCGCTCGACGACCTCACCACGTTGGTCTCGCAGAAGTCGTACAAGGAGGCCGTCGATCACCTGACCGACATCGCACCGTCGAAGCGCGACAAAGCGTGGTTGACGGTCGCCACCGATGCGGCCACCGGTTACATCGCGGCTCTCGAGAACGACGATCTCGTTCGCCAGGTCCTCGAGATCGAGCGCATCGACGGTGCGATCCCCGCGCTGCTGAAGTCGAAGAAGTACACGGCGGCGCGCGCCAAGATCGGACTCAAGGGATTCAAGGCCTGCTTCGCCCACCCGTACGCGCATCAAGAGTGCTTCGAGCACGGCATCAAGTTCGTCGATGCCGATCCGACGAACGCGACGCTCGCGCTCCAGATGGCGAAGCTCGTACGCCGCCACACCTCGCCGCACGGCGCAGTCGCCCCGTACTTCAAGCGCGCGCTCGCCGCCGCCGGCAAGAACGCCGCGAGCGTCTGCAAGGATCCCGACATGAAGCTCGTCGTGGTGTCCGGGTTCAACCTCCCCGATACCTACGACGACGCCAAGACGATCCGCACCATCGTGACCAAGTCGTGCTGGCGGCAGTTCAAGACCGTCGTCGCCAAGGAGTTCCTCGCGCACGGCGACACCTCGTACGAGCGCCGCAACACCTGCAAGATCCTCCAGGCACGCAACGCGCTCACCGGCGATCAGACCCGGAAGTGCGCGAAGGCGTTCGCGGACTAGTCCTCGGGGACCGGAACGCGACAGGTCGCGAGGGTCTTGCGAACCAGCGCCCACACGGCGCCGGCGTCGGTGGTGATGTCGTCCCACCGTCCGGGGAACCGGCCGCAGAACGAGCTCTTGAGGATCTCCGGCAGCGAGCGCTTGCCGTCGCCGGCGAACAGCGGGTGCTGGAGATACACGCACGCCTCGTCGGTCGCGCGCACGCTGAGGCTCCCCGGTAGCTCCGCGGCCTCGCGGATCGCATTCGCCACGGTGACGATCACCTCGAGGTTTGCGCCGCTGATCTCGGGGTGGCGCTGTGCCAGGATCTCGATCTCGGCCTTCGCCGGCGGATAGGTCATCTGCAGCGGCGCGAAGCGATCGAGCTGTGCGGCGTCGATGCCGAACGTGCCGGTGAACTCGCGCCCGCGATTGACCGCCGCGATGAACTGTACGTTCTCCGGGATCGGGATGAACGTGTTCTCGATCGGATGGAACACGCGGCGCGTGGCATCGAGCGCCGGCATGAGCGCGTTGCGCGCGCTCTCCTGGCAGCGGTTGAGCTCGTCGAGGAACACCAGGTAACGCCGCTCGGGGTGCTCGGACGCGTCCTCGAGCGCGGTCAGGATGTCGGTCTTGATGAAGTCGGTGACCGGGGCGCCGGTCTCCGAGGCGCGGACCTGGATCGACACCCAGAAGTCGCTGGCCTCGACCACGGCGCCGCAGTTGAAGAACACGAACGTCATCCCGAGGCTGTCGGCGATCGAGCGCGCGAGCACGGTCTTGCCGCAGCCCTGCGGTCCGTCGAGCAGGATGTTGAGCCCGCTCTCGAGCAGCACCTGCAGCTTCTTCGACACCACCGGATCGAGCCACACGCCCTCGATCTTGAACGGCGCGCGTCCGACGTACTCGACCTCGATCCGACCGCGGTCGTCGCGCTCGGGCTTGTGGATCGCGGTCACCTTCACCAGGCACGGCACGCCCGCCACGATCCGATCGTCGTTGGACAGGATCACCTTGGGGGCGCGACGCCCGTCGAGGTGGGTCGCCCGGAGCTTGAACGCGGAGCCTTCTTGCTCGTTGGGCCAGAACGTCGCTTCGACGGTTCGGCCCGGGGTCAGCTCTTCGAGAGTCCACTTCGCCGGCATGCCGGCGGAGTTTACTCGCAGACGAGCTGCGCGGTGCCGCCCGCGGGCGCCTCGAGCACGACCATGTCGGTGGTCGCCAGGTACGTGGCGGCCGGCTTGCCGGTGGCCGAGATGTCGACCCGCGCGGCCTTGCCGTCGAACAGGTCCCACTGCGCGCCCTCGGCTGTCAGCTTGGTCGAGGCCGACGTGCCGTTCTGCGCGGAGTAGCGCTGCATCGGGCGGATGATCTGGGTGCCGAGCCCGGCCGGGAAGTTGTTGGGAGCGGCGGTCAGGCTGACCTCGCCCTCCTCGTCGCCGTCGTGCGGGATCTCGTTGACCAGCGCACCGACGCAATCCTCGACGTTGGGCAGGTCGATGCGCGGCGCGCTCGCCTCGCGGCAGTAGAACCGGACGTCGGGGCTCTGGTTGTGCTGGTAGAGCGCGGCCAGGTTGTTGTCGTGGTCGAACACGAACGTCATCGCCGATTCGTCACCGCCGTCGGTGACCGTGATCAACGTGCCGCCGTCGGTGCCGGCTCCGCCGAGCAGCTGGGTGTCGATCTCGAGCGGCGTGTCGGGCTCGAACTCGTCGAAACCGGCGAAGTAGTCGTTGTAGTAGTCGATCGCGAGCCGCTGCAGCGGAGGCGCCGTGCAGCGATCCTCGGTGGTGACCTCGGTCGACTGCGTGGCATCGATCGATCCGTAGGCGTAGATCGCGGCCAGCTTGTCGCCGCAGCTCCCCCCGTAGTCGGTCTCGGTGGGTAGGCCCTGCATCGGCTCGCAGGTGTCGCCGGCCGGGCAGCCATCACCGGTGCACTCGCCGCGTACCGAGAAGTCGCCGCGCTGGATCCGCTTGTAGGCCTTCACCAGAACGCGGTACTGGCCCGCACCGAGCGACTTCGCGACCCGCGAGGCGGCCGTGTCACCGCTGGCGTCGTCGTTCTTGGCGATGTAGCTCCCCCACGACTCCGAGGCGCTGGTCCTCTTGTAGAGGTACATCACGGTGTCGAGGTTCTGGGTGGTGATCGCGGTCGACAGATCGACCTTGGCGTCGGCCGAGAGCTCGAACGTCCAGGTGTGGAAGCCCTCGGTGTCCGTGAACGAGGCCTGGTTGTCGATACCGAACGCGAGCGTGCCGTGATCCGAGGGATGCACGAAGCTGTCGTCCTTGCCGTTAGGGACGTCGTCCTCGTCTCCCTTGTCGGAGCCGATACAGGCGGCGCCGAGGCTGGTGATCAGGGCGAGCGACAGGCAAGAGGCGAAGCCACGGGTAAGCATGCGCGCGAGTCGGTGCAGTCACCGTGCCTCTTCGCGCACGTGCAGGATCGGGACGTTGCGGCGTGGTGGCAGCGCGGTGGCAGATCGACCCGTCACCGCGTGCGGCTAGTCGACTTGATGACGCTCTCGTCTCATCGCGCGAGACCGCGTCGTGCGAGGTCGCCGATCATGCGGCCGAAGCGTGCGACCGCGACGTCGGGCTCGTCGTCGTCGAGCAGCACGTGGTGGGGAAAGCACTCTTCCTCGAGCTTTCGCACGGCGACCTGCGCGCACACCATGCCGCGCCGTCGGGTCAGCTGCGTGACGAGCCCGCGGAGCGCGGCGACCGAGCACTCGGTCGGCAGGCCGTCGCTGATCATCACCAGCACCTTGGCGCGCTTGGTCGACGCGGCCGCCACGTTGGCCGCGTGGAGCAGCGCGGCGGCGTCGTTGTTGCCGCCGCCCGCTTCGAGCGCGGTGACGTCGCACGTCCGCGCGTCGCCGGCGTCGTAGATCTCGCTGTCGGTGAACCCGAAGAACCGTGCCTCGACGCCGGGCAGCGGCCGCACCGCCTCGGCGATCAGGACCGCGAACTTGCGCGCGCGCCCGAGGTTGTCGCCCACATCCATCGATCCCGAGCAGTCGATCACCGTGCCGAGGAACAGATCGGTGCGGCGCACCGGCTCGCGCGCCGTCAGGATCCTCGGATCGCGACGCGTGACCAGCGCCCGCAGCCGGGTGCGATCGAGTGCGCGCCCGCGTAGGCGTGCACGCTGCGGCTCCCACCGCAGGCCGAGGTCGTCGAGGTGCGCGCGCAGGCGCTGGCTGTGGCGCGAGACTTCGTGGGCGAGCCGGCGGTGCTCGGCAGGATCGCCGCGCACCCGGGACACGTGCGAGATCTTGTCGAACTCCTCGTCGGGGTTGACGTTGATGCACAGGCGATCGGCGCCTCCGATCGACCGCGAGGACTTGTCGCGCCGCGGATCGAGGATGCGTTCGACCTCGCGCTGGAGGATGTCGTCGTCGATGCCGGAGAACACGTCGTCGTCGCGCTCGCCGAACTCGAGCCCCTCGGAGCCCCCGAACACCTTCGCGATCGAGCACGCCCCTCCGAACATCGCGGAGATCTGGACCGTGAGGTCGTAGAGCCCCTGCATGTCGAGCTTGCGCAGGTTCGAGTCGCACAACGCGAGCGCCTCGGCGACCCGCGGATCGTCGAACCGGTTGCCGAGCCCCATACGCAGCGCGCGTGCGAACCGTGCCAGCGGGTGGCCGTCGCGCTCGAGCTGGGCCAGCACGGCGCCCCGCCGGATCCGCACCGAGGCCTCGTCGAACGCGACCTCGAGGGGGGTGTTGGTGAGCGCGTCGACCGCGCTGCCGCGCAGGGCCGCGAGCAGCACGTCGACGCGCAACTCGTGCGAGGCGTGCTGGAACGCGTAGGCGTCGAGCCGCTTGAGGCGATCGCCATACGCGCGATCGACGGCGCGCAGGTTGCGCTCGAGGTGCTCGTCCGCGATCAGGTTGAGGAGGTGGCCGATACCCTCGGCGTGTGCGCGTTTCCACAGCGCCTGGGCCCGTTCGCCGCGGTGATAGACGTGGTGGCCGATCTCGTGGAGCAGGAGGCCCTCGACGACGTCCTTGCCGTGGAGATCGCCGCGCAACATCGGCAACGGCGACACGAAGATCCGGTTGCCGTCGAGCATCGTGTACCCGAGGTCGCGTTCGGTGCTGGTGAGGTGGATGCGGAACAGCCGGCCCGCGAGCTCGGCGCCGCGGCGGATGCCCCACGCGAACGTCTCCGCGACCCGGACCATGCGGTCTTCCATCAGCGCCTCGCCGACGACCAGCGCGGCCGCCGACCTCCGCACGTGGGCCGTCGACGCCTCCTCGAGCATTCGCACCAACAGCTCGGCACGCGCGTCGGGCGGGAGCTCGGCCGCGAGCGTATCGAACACGCGCCACATCCGCTTCTCGGGACACACCGCGTGACCACCGATCAACGCCGCGTCGACCAGACCGCGGACCACGGGTAGTGCGACCGTTCGCAGATCCGCGAGTAGCCCGACCGGCGAGTCGAGGTCGTCGGTCGCGATGCCGGCGAGTTGCTCGATCAACAACGGCAGTCCGCGATCGCAGGCGTGCACGACGAGCAGGAACCGCGCGACCTGGCGGCGCAGCTCGAGCGGCCGGTTGGAATCGACCTCGAGAAACCGCAGCAAGGCGTCGCGGACGGCGTCGGACGCCGGCTGCTCCATCAGCCACGCGAGCGCCCGCTGGTACGCGTGATGGTGAGGTGCGTCGGCGAGCGCGAGCGCACAACGCTCGAGGCCGGCGGCGGCGACAAGCGCTTCCCAGTCGGTGGGCCGGAACCAGCTGCGCTCGCCGGGGATCTGGGCGGCGGCGAGCGCACCGTCGACGTCGCCGAGTCCGAGGCACAGATGAAACTGCCAGTGCGGCCACAGCTTCCCGCTCGCGACCAGCGCGCGCGCCGCGTCGAGCGCAGCGGGGACATCCCACAGCCCGATGCTCGCGAGGAGCGGCACCGGATTTGGGAGGTCACCGAGGCTGCCGAGGAGCTCGGCGAGCCGGAGCTGGCCGGGCTCGCCGAGGAGCAGGAGCGCGAGCACCGCTTCGTGCACCACCGCGGTCCGCACGTCGCCGCACCACCGCACCAGCTCCTCGGGGTCGCGGCACCGCTTCACGCGCTCGATCAGATCGAGCGTCGGTGCCGGCTGGCCGTGGACCGGCGGCGGATCCGGCATGCCATCGAGCCGGATCAGGCGCGCGAGGTACCGGCGGGTCTCGACGTCGGCATCGGGAGTGCGCGCGAGCACCAGATCGCGCACCGCCGACGAAGGCACGAGTCGACCCTCGACCAGCGCCACGACGATCCGCGCCGCATAGCGACCGATCGGGCGATCGATCCGCGCGGCGGAGTAGCGCGCGAGATCGTGCGTGGCCTCGCGCGACAGTCGCACCGGATCGCGATAGCGCCAGAACATCACGACCTCGGCGATGCCGCACCACAGCGTCTGCGACGCCAGCTGCCCGGTCAGCGCGTTGGCCGACATCAGGGCCGGGAGCAGGCCACCGGCTTCCTCGATCCACGAGATCAACGCGAGCGTGTGACGCTCCCAGCGGAACAGGCGCGCGTGGCCGAGCGCGGGGAGTCGATCGAAGCGCAGCCACGCCATCGTCGCGCGGTGATCGAGGCGATCCGAGAACCGCGGCGTCCAGTCGGCGAATCGGTCGAGCTGACGCGCGACGTGCTCGATCGGATCGGTGCAGCCGAACAGCGCCGCACACGCGGCCACGCTGGGAGCTTCGGCGCGCTCGGCGAGAGCCGCGGTCAGGCCGCGCGTGCGCGATGCCAGCGCTGGTTCGAGCGCTCGCTCGAGCTCGGCGTCGGGGCAGGTCGCGATGTCGTGGCGCTCGGCTTCGGTGAGCGCGCGCCCCTCGGGCGGCGGTGGTGCCGGCACCGCGACGAGCGTCGGCTCCGCCAGCATGCGCGCGGCCCATGCGGCCAGGACGGGGTCGTCGCGATCGGCGATCGCGCGTGCGAGTGCGACCTCGCGATCGCGCGGGAGCGCGTCCGGATCCTCGATCGCCTCGACCAGCCGCACGAGTGCGTCGTCGGATAGCGCGTGTGCGGCCGATCCGAGGAGCTTGTCGGTGAGGGCTCGTGAGAGCGCGCGGGCGATCGTGAGGGCTCGCTCGTCGCCGGCCAGGAGCTCGGCCATCACCTCGACGACGCCACCGCGGTCGAGCCGGCCGGCAAACGCTTCGACGATCGCCGACAGCCGGCCATCGACGAGCGCGGTGCGGCGCGCGAACGCGAGCAACGTGGAAGCGCGATGGCGCCGCGCGATCTGATCGACGAACGTGGCGAGGCGCTTGTCGCGCAGCACCTCGAGCGCGAGACCGGCGAGAGCGACGTAGCGCTCGACGCTGTGCTTCTCGACGCGCGGGAGCCACGCGAGCTCGAGCGGCTTGTTCTCGATCGGGAGCAGGCACAGCTCTCGCCAACCGCGATCGGCCTTCACCAGACGCTCGACGATGCCGGCCTCGCCGTAGATCGCGAGCAGCCGTCTGGTACGCCGGTTACCGAGGCCGGTGATCGCGACGGCGAGCGCGAGGTCGTCGCGCACGAACGGCAGGTCGAGCAAGCGCTCGAGATGGCTGCGCTCGGGTTTGATCGGCCACCGGTAGCGAAACAGCCCGGCGACCGTGCGGTCCGCGAGCTCCCGATCGCCGAGGGCACGCAGGGCCCGGGCCTCGATCAGCCGGGGCTCGAGTGCGATCGCGAGCTCGAGCAGCGCGCGCCAGCCCGGCGACGGTGCACCGCGTGCCACGGCGCCGAGTAGCGCCGCCAGCACGCGCGCGCGGGACAGGCGTGCGTGCTTGAGCGTGATGGCGGCGATCAACTGCTCGAGCACCTGCCACGGGAGCTCTCCGCACGTCTCGGCGTCGGCGTCGAGTGCACGCATGACCGCCGAGACGATCGCGTCGAGCGCATCGTCGCCGGATGGCGGTTCGAGGCGCGCCGTGGAGGTCGCGGCGGCGAGGTAGGCATCGACGGTCTCGGGCGCTCGCCGGCGCTCGCGCTGCAGGAACCCGCCGAGCTCGGCCGCACCGACCTGCATGACGACCTGGAGCAGCTCGCGCGGCGACGCGATCTCCAGCACGTAATAGTCGAACGCGAGTGGCAGCGCGTCGCGCGGCCACGAATCCGCGCCGAGCGCCTCGGCGCACGCGGGATCGGCGCGCAGGTAGATCGCGAGCTTCTGCGCAGGGGAGGGCAGATCGGTCAGCGAGGCGCGGCGGACCGCGGGATCGGGATGGAACACCGCGTGGGCGTAGCGATCGGGAGCTTCGCGCGCAGTCGCACGCAGCGCCACGAGCGCGGCGTCGCGCACGGTCGGGTCGGCATCCCCGAGCGCGCGCACGATCGCGCGAACGCCGGGCACGCCGCGACTGCCGGCGAGCGCCTCGAGTGCGGCCGCGCGCAGCGCAGGGTCGGCATGCTCGGTGGTCGCGAGCAGCTTGCCGAAGTACGCGACACGGCGCGCCAGCGGCCACGTCGCCAGAACGCGGAGTGCGTTCGGCGAGGGCTCGTCGCGCCAGAGCTCGAGGTCGCGCATGGGTCGATCCTAGCTTCGCCGATCGTCTACCCCGGTGTGCGGCGGTGCTTTCCGGGGTGTACCGATCTGCACTTCGCGTTCACGCAAAATAGCGAATCGTATAATCGGGGTGGATGGCATCCGCCGTGCTTCATCGGTCGGGCACATATGGAGGCCACGATGAACCAGCTCGAAGTGATCGATTTCAACACCCTCGACCAGGTCAACGGCGGGATCGACCGCAACACGTACGTCACCGGTGGCAAGGCCATCGGAACGGTCGGCGGCGCGGTCGCCGGCGGGGCCGCGGGCGGCTACGTCAGCGGCGGCAACCCGCACATCACGACCGCGGGTGCGGCGACCGGCAGCATGGCGGGCGGGTGGCTCGGCAAGAAGCTCGGTGGCGCGGTGTGGGACGCCGGAACGGCGCTCGGTAACGCCGCCGCGAACTGGTACTACGGCAAGTAGGCTTCGCGACGACGAGACGACGGACCGAGCAGCGACGAAGAAGTGGCGCGTGGTGCCAAAGCCGCACCGCGCACGCGTGATCGTCGGTTGCCAGGTCCGTCGTCTCCGTTCGAACGGGAGCCGGTAACACGACCAGCCGTGGTCTGCGACACGCTTCCTGTAAGGAAGACGCGTCGCTCGCACGAGGCCTTGTTACCGGAGGTCGATGGCGCGAGATCCGATCGCTCGAAGGCGCCGCTTGCGGTGAAAGACGCAGCGCCGAGCTACGCACCCAGCTGCTCCCGCCCGAGGAGCTGTCGCGCTGGTGCGCTCGTGGCTACACGCACGCCCGAGGCGTACGCGTACCCGAATCATCGTGCTCCGGTCCGGACGCTGTCGCGAGCGTCGACGAAGGACTAGAGATGAAGACGAATTGATCGAGCCATGGCTACACCCTCCCGACGCGATGAGTCGCCATAGGTAACAAGCGTCGCGCGATCGCGCAACGACGATTTCGTAACTGCGTGCGCAGGCCTCGCGAATTCGTAGATCAGGGGGCGAAGGCGGCGATCGGAATCTCCAGCATCGAGCGATCCTCGCGCTGGATCATCTGCGCCTTGGACGGCACGGTCGCGAGCACGTTGTACGCGAAGTACTGTGCCGCCCACCGCTTGCCCTCGTAGAACGCGTGGTCGGGGTGGTCGGCCGCGAGCGAGGCCATCGCCTTCTCCGCGATCGCGGCTTGCTCGAGCAGCAGCCAGCCGACCACGGTCTCCGACATCATCTCGAGGAACCGGTTGGCCACGGTCGGCACCATCTCCATCTTGCCGCCGCCGAACCACTGCATGAACTTGTTGCCGGTCGTGGTCAGCGACTCCATCGCGTGCGCGAGGATCGCGACGCCTTCCTTGAGCGTCGGGTGGTCCTTGTGTGCGGCGACGAACGCGCCGACGTCCTTGCCGAACGCGCCGACGTTCTGACCGCCGCGCGACATCAGCTTGCGGCCGACCAGGTCCATCGCCTGGATATGGTTGGTGCCCTCGTAGATCGAGAAGATCTTCGAATCGCGGCAGTACTGCTCGACGGGCCAGTCCTTGAGGAAGCCGGCGCCGCCGTAGGTCTGGATCGCGGTCGCGCAGATCTGGAATGCCTGGTCGCTGCCGTAGGCCTTGAGCAGCGGCACCAGCAGGTCGACCTGCCCTTGGTGGTAGTCGATCTGGGCCTTGTCGCCGTCCGTCTTCGACAGCGCGTTCGCGCGGTCGAGGTGCATCGTCAGCTTGACGACCAGCGCGCGGATGCCTTCGACGCGCGACTTCATGTCGAGCAGCATCCGGCGAACGTCGGGGTGATCGATGATCGGGACGCGCGGTGCGGTGGCGTCCTTCCACTGCTTGATCGAGCTGCCCTGCTTGCGCTCCTTGGCGTAGTCGAGCGCGTTGAGATAGGCCGACGACGCCAGCGATAGGCTCTGGATGCCGACGCCGATGCGCGCGTAGTTCATCAGGTGGAACATCTGCGAGATGCCGCGGCACTCGACGGTGCCGACCAGCTCGCCGATGCAGCCATCGTTGTCGCCGAACGCGAGCTGCGCGGTCGCGCTCGCCTTGATCCCCATCTTGTGCTCGATGCCGGCAACCGCGACGTCATTGGGTTTGCCGTCGGGCCGGACCTTGGGAACGATGAACAGCGACAGCCCCTTCGTGCCGGCGGGCGCCTCGGGCGTGCGGGCGAGCACCATGTGGATGATGTTCTCCGTCATGTTCTGGTCGCCGCCGGAGATGAAGATCTTGGTGCCCTTGATGTCGTACTTGCCGTCGGCGCGCTTCGTCGCCTGCGTGGTCGCGCTACCGACGTCGCTACCGGCCTGCGGCTCGGTGAGACACATGGTGCCGGCCCACTTGCCGTTGAACATGTTCGTCACGTAGGTCTTCTGCTGCTCGGGCGTGCCGAACGCGAGGATCACGTCGGCGGCTCCCTGCGTGAGCGCCGGGTACATGTTGAACGACGTGTTCGAGCCGCACATGAACTCCTCGACCAACATCGCGAGCGTCATCGGACCGGCCTGACCGCCGTGGGCTTCCTCGACGGCGAGCGTGCGCCAGCCGGCCTCGTAGAGCGCCTTCCAGGTGTCCTTGAAGGGTGCCGGGATGTGGACCTGCCCGTCGACGAGCTTGCAGCCCTCGGCATCGCCGAGCGTGTTGTACGGGCCCATGTACTTCTGGACCCAGCCGTAGGCCTCTTCGAGAACGGCGATCACTTCCTCTTTGCCCCAGTTGGCGTAGGGCTTCTTGCCGAGGAGCTCCTCGAGGTGGAACTGCTCGAACAGGAGGAACTGGAGGTCGCGGAGGTTGGCCTTGTAGTAATTCTGGTCGGACATCGAGGGCCTCTCGAGAAAATGAATGAACCGTCATTCAGTGTAGCTCGGTAACGCTCCGCGTCAACCGATCGAGTCGCAGATCCTCGATGATGTGGGAAGCAGGGGAAAATCACGGCCATGTGCATCTTCAGCCAGGCGATCGAGCTGGTCGCCAAGACCAAGATCTTCGCGCGCGGTCTGCCCGATGGGCGGCAGGTCTTGATCTACTCGATGGACATCACCGCGAACGAGCCGGTGGCGATGGTGTTGCCGTTGCCGGTACCTCCGAATGGTCCCGACGGCGCGATCGAGTTCGTCGATCTCTCGGGCTACCGCGATGTGATGGACGACCTCGCGAACGCGTTTCCCGATCTCCGGATCGCGACGCAGTCGCTGACGCTCGGTCGCAGTCGCGGCGCTCCGAGCAACGTGCTCGAGGTCCATCGAGTTGGCGACTTCGAGGCATCGTACGTGCCGTCGCCACGCGACTTCGAACGGCTCGATCCGAGGTTCCGGATCCCGGCCGGCGTGATCGACGCCCAGCCCCGGTACGCCGACTACGGCTTCGCGGTGTTCCAGCTCCGCACGACCGCGCACGAGCGTAGCTCGATCCATCCGATGGCGATGTGGTTTCCTCGTCGCGATCCCCAGGAGTTGTTCTTTCCGACGGTGCACGTTCACGACGGCAGCGTCCCCGAGCGCGCGAGCTTCGACCACGAGCTCTACGCGCAACACGATCCGATCGTGGCGCGGCTGTGCGGCTGGAACTGGAGCAAGGGGAACCTGGGCCGGTACGTTCGCAACAAGGCACGCGACGTGATCGATCGCGATGCCGGCGGTCATGCCCTCGCCATCCACGGTCCGGGACCCAATCGCGACTTCGTGCTGCGGCCGCCGCCGGTCGCCCTCGAGGATCTCGATGTTCGTGGCGAGACCTACGCGTACTCGATCCGTGCGAGCTATGGCTTCCGTCTCGAGGGCCACGTCCAGTATCCGCGGTGGCGCGACACGATGTCGAACCGGCTTCCCGCGTTGTGCGCCGGCATGCGCGCCGGGCTCGCCGAGCTCGCTGTCGCCAGGGCTTCGTCGTGGCGGCTCGCTCCCCTGACGCCCGAGCTGCCTCCCTACTTCATGAACGGCCGCCAACTATGGGGCGGTACCGATTACACGAACGGTCGTCGTGCGGCGTCGCCGAACGGGCCGGGACATCTCGTGCTCAAGCCGTTCACGGATCTGGTCGAGCCCCAGAACGTGATGCTGGGCTTCTCGAAGATGCCGTCGGAGACCGACGCGCAGGCGATCGACCGCGAGCTGTGTGCGCTCCTCGATCGCGCCGTCGCGTGAGCCGTCGTGTCGTGGCATCGTCGAGTCGTGCGGTTGTCGATCGTGGTGCTGGCCGCGGCGGCGTGCGGGGCTCCTCCGGCACCCGCGCCGATCGTGATCCACGATCCGCCTCCGCCTCCGCGCACGCCACGGCCGGTGACGTGCGGTGACGCCGGCGTGATCCTCCGCGGCGAGGTCGAGCGGCCGAAGGTCACGGGACCGACCAAGGAGGCGACGATCGCGAGTGCGTGCCTGACCGGGGCGTGGCCGCAGGCCGTCCTCGATTGCATCGCCACGGACCCCAGGCCGCGAAGCTGCCTGACCAAGCTCGACGCCTCGCAGCTCGACCTGCTCGCCCGCAAGATCGAGAGCTGGGTCGAAGTCAGCGATGGCGAAGCGCTGGACTTCACCCGGCCGAAGCAACCCCTGATCTCGTGTGTGGAAGGGGTCGGAGACGTCGCGTTCTACAGGCCGTTTCCCCAGGGCCCCGGAGACAACGCGGACTTCATCGACGCCATCCGCCGGTCGCTGCTCGTCGAGCGCTGCGAGGTTGGCTGGCCGGAGCAAGCCAAGCACTGCTTCGCCACCAGCCGGATGCCCGACGACTGCCGCCGGTTGCTCCCGCCCCGCGAGCAGAAAGGCGTGACCGCCGATCTCGATCGTATCGGGGTGATGATGGTGCGCGTCCTCGTGTTCGAGGCGCAGCCGGCGATGGTCACCTGCGCCAAGGTCGTGGGCGCGCACTACAGCAACGCGAGGTGGCAGGCGAAGCTACCTCTCGCGAGTACGCCAGCGCGGACGCTCGCCCGTCGAACTGCCGATCGCAAGTACGTCATCGCCGAGTCCCGCCGCCTCATGCTCGAGGCGTGCAAGCGCGAGCAGTGGAGCCTCCCGGTCCGCGCGTGTTACTTCGCGAACGACATCGAGCTGTGCGAGCGCGCCGTCGGGCAACGCATGCGGTGGACGTTCCCTGCCAAGGGCGTAGTGCCGCGTACCGGGATTCCCGACTGCGATACGTTTCTCGCGGTAGCAGCGGCCTACGCCACATGCCCGAAGGTGCCCGCGACGAGCCGGCAGGCGATCCAGCGAACGGTGTCCTCGGCCCAACCGGGATGGGCGACGGCGCTGACCAACCCGAGGACGAAGCAGGCCGCCGCGACGGGGTGCAAGCAGGCCGTGCAGGCGCTCCGGCAATCGGCCAAACGCTACGGCTGCACGATCTGATCAGCCAGGTGCGCGGTCTGCTAGGTCTCGCAGACGCCAGCTACTCGAGTTGCCATGCGCCATAGAGTGTCGAGATCACGTCCCGCCAGTTGGCGCCGATGTTGCGACTCGTCTGCACATGCGTGTCCGCACGGCAACTCGAATCGCCATCTTCTCCTTTCTCGGTCTCGCCGCGTGCGGTGACGACTTCGAGATAAGGCCCGTCTACAACCACGCCAACGGTCGCATCGTCGTCGAGATGAACCGCGACATCGATAGTGGCGAGACGCTCTACGTGCGTGCGCGCCGCGGCAGCTTCGGCGTGCTCGACTGCCACGAGCTGGCGAACGAGATCGCGCCGGTCGAGGGTGCCTCGGGCCGTCGGATCGATGGCCCGTTCGTCGACCCCGAGCTGACCCAGCCGTTCTACGGACCGGAGTGGGCCGAGAACCCGACCCAGGAGATGCTGGACTCGCTCGCGAACGGCACCGACTCGATCATCGACCTGTGCCTGATGGACGGCGATAAGGTGGTGGCCGAGATCGAGCGCGACCTGTTCCAGGCGTGGGACGCCGGTCGCAAGGAAGGCCTCGGCGGCAAGGCCGACGACCCGAGCGGCGAGGTACGGATCAACAGCCCGCTCGAGTACGGCGAGCGCTGCGTGGCCGAGCTCGGCGAGATCCCGTTCTTCGAGAAGACCGGCGAGGGCACGTACACCACGTACGACTGTCTCGACTCGACGCCGATCCCGATGACCGCGACGGCCAACGACGGCACGATCAACGCGCCGCAGGAGGGCACGCTCGATAAGTGCGACAACCCGCAGTACATCTACTCGCTGTGCGAGGCCGGCCCGCGCGTCGCCGAGCGCACGAACGAGCAGGGTACGCGATGGGTGCTGCTGTGCCGCAAGAGCATCGGCGGCTACGCGTCGAACCAGTACAACGACATCGCGATGATCGGGCACAACCCGTTCACCGGTAAGACCTGCTTCTTCCAGAACGCGCTGTACTCCAAGAAGGACGGCGGTCACGTGCCGCACCCGGCCGACAAGGAGAAGTCGCAGAACCTGTGGAGTGGCGTGCACGGCGGTCGCGGTTCGGGCATCCAGTGCGCCGACTGCCACGACGCCGACCCGTTCATCCACTCCCCGTGGATCGACGGTGCGAAGGATGCCAACGGCCGTCCGATCGTGCCGCGCATGGGCGTCGATCCGGACCTCGCGCTCGGCGCGCTCGACACGCCGTACTCGCTCGTCAACCTCAAGGGGCAGGGCTGGACGATGCCCCGCCAGATCGTGTCGCCGCAGGCCAACGCGTGCCTCAAGTGCCACCGCATGGGCGATGGCCGGTGGATGCACGACTGGCTGAAGCGCCTCGAGGGCGAGGACACCTCGTGGACCAACATCACGACCGAGAAGTTCCAGCAGTCGCACCTCAAGTACTGGATGCCGCCCGACCAGAACTTCACGTCGGACGAGATGTGGAACACGAGCGAGTACAAGAAGGCGCTCGACTTCATCCAGAGCTGCTCCGACGGCAGCGGTGCGGGCTGCGAGTTCGCCGACATCCCGGATTCGCCCGGCGGCGAGACCGGCGGCACCGGCAAGCTCCGCAACCCGGTGAACCTGCCCGACGACGAGCTCGCCAAGCAGGCGACCACGCTCCTCGGCTTCAACAAGAACGACCCGGGCACGACGTGCGCCGAGTGCCACTCGCCCAACGAGACCACGCTGCGCGACTGGGCCGAGAAGACCCGGATCGCCGAGGGCAGCTGCCTGTCGGATACCGAGGGCGGCGAGCCCAAGGAGGAGAAGCACGAGAACGAGTCGCTCGGTGAGGGCGACATGAAGCAATACGGTCCGTTCCACGTCGCCGCCGGCTCGCACATCGACGTCAAGATGACGGGCACCGGTGACGCCGACCTCTACGTCAAGCGCGGCGAGGAAGCCACCGAGGACGTCTACGACTGCCGCCCGTACGGCAACGACTCCAACGAGTCGTGCGGTCCCGACCAGTTCAACGCGGCCGGCCCGGCTGACTTCTACGTCGCCGTGAAGGGCTTCGCGTCGGCCAAGGTCACGGTCGTGATCGACTGGACCGAGCCCGGTACCGCGCAGCGCCCGGCCAAGGACATCGTCGCGTGCCTGCGGCTGCAGCCCGACGACGAGAACTCGATCTTCGCGCCGTCGAAGACCGGCATCTACGCCGCCGCGGCGCACCTCGGCTGGTTCCAGGACACGTTCAAGCAGGCGTACCCGGACGGCGAGAACGGCAACAACGCCGACACCTGGGCGATCCAGTACGGCAAGTTCAAGAACCGCGTCTCGATGCCGAAGGGTAACCACCCGCGGTTCTCGCAGGCCGAGTTCGACATCGTCGCCGAGTGGTTCGCGCGTGGCATGCCGCGGATGTCGACGTACATCGCGCCGGATACCGGCCCGACCTCGTGCTCGGCGAACATCTCGTCGGCGGTCGGCTCGCACGCGTCGCAGATGGCGACGTCGGGCTGGGGCGCGGCCAATCGCAGCGCCGGACTCGCGATGTTCGGTTGCGGTGCCTCGAGTGATCCGCGGACCTGCCTGACCTCGCTGCCCGAGGCGAGCTCGAAGAGCTACGGCAGTGGCTGGGCGAACACCGGCACGCTGCGCATTCTCAAGGAGCTGTCGTTCAACACCTACTACTGGATGCGGTCGTCGCCCGACGGTCGGTTCGTCGCCAACGGTGCGACGGGTGACGGTTCGGTGATCAGCGACCTCCAGTCCGGCAAGGACATCAAGGTCGACGCCGCGTACGACCCGGGCTTCTTCCCCGACAACCGCGCGTGGGTGTTCCAGGGCACGCCGATCGGCGCCGGGTTCTGCCAGATGGGCCTTTTGACCTCGAACCCCGACCGCATCGACTTCTCGGAGTCGCAGTGCAGCTCGGTCGGTACGGTGTCGCTGTACCAGCACCTGGGCCAGGGTCTGGGCGGCGGAGACTACTTCGTGATCAACAGCCAGTTCACCAGCGACAACCCGAGCGGCTCGGTGAACGACGATCCGAGCGCCGGCTTCGGCAACACCGCCGAGATCAAGCTGACGCCGATGATCTTCGACGGCCAGAAGTACGTCGGCAAGCCGCCGGTCACCACCGCCGCGCCGTACGAGGGTGACAGCGTGTTGTCGCCGTCGACCCAGCTGATCATCAGCCGGTTCGGCAACCAGAACGGCCAGCTCGGCTACGTGCTCCGTCAGGTCACCAAGACCCCGGCCGGCGGCTCGTACGAGGTGTCGACCTCCGAGGTGGCGCGTTACTGCACCAAGGGTGCGAAGCCGTCGATCTCGTTCGACGAGCGCTACTTCGTCACCCACCACTACGTCGGGCCGGACGACTACGCCGACCTCGGCTACGCGTCGCCGAGCGACCCCGCGTTCCAGCAGCTCCTCCAGAAGGGCAGCTCGAACATCATCATCGTCGACCTCGTGACGGGCCAGCGCCGGCGGGTGACGACGATGCACGCGGGCCAGTACGCGCTGTACCCGCACTTCCGGTCGGATGGCTGGTTCTACTTCTTGGTGCGCGACAAGAACACCAACAAGGAGTACGCGGTCGCGTCCGACGCGGCGCTGTGATCACGGTAGCTCGCTCGCTCCGGATCCCCGATCTGGCGTGAACTGCGCGTGAACAGGGCCCCCGCCGCGGCGGGGGTCCAGCAGTTTTCGGAAGTGGACACGCGGCCCGAACAACTGACGGTACAATCGGGTGTGTTCCGAGCCGCAGTATGTCTGCTCGCGATCGCCGCCTGTGGCGACAACGTGGTCGACAAGACGGCGGTGTGCCGGGTCGGAACCGCTACGGGAGCCGCGACGATCGAGGACCGCTACACGATCGGCGTACCGTTGCCCTACCAGCCGGATCTGTCGCTGCCGGCGCGCGATTTCGAATTCGAGACGTCGATCGCGGCGCGGCGCGAGGCCGCCTGGCAGATCGTCGAGCGGGTGCTGTCGCCGGTCTCGCTGTCGGCGCTCGCCCCGCAGTTCGGCGGGACCGCGCCGATCGAACCGGCGTGGCGCACGTGGTACGCGCGCGAGGACTTCGAGCGCGTGTTCAAGCGGCTGTATCGCGATCTCGGTCCCGCCGGTCGCGCGGCGCGGGCACCGATCGATGCCACGGCCGGGATGGCCGCCGATGCCAACGCACTGTTCGACGACCCGTCGTGGGACCAGCAGCGCTACGACGCCTACCTCGCGGCGATCACCACGGCCGAACAGGCCAACGGCATCGGCGGCGTACCTCGCGTCAGCTACGCACCGGGGGCGCTCGGCCACCTGGTCGAGAGCTACGCCAACCAGTACGCGTGCCGGACGTCGGACGATCCCGACGCGTTCTCCAGCGATCCGATGCGCGAGGGCCACGCGGTCACGCAGGCGATGTCGTCGGACATCGACAGCTGCGAGTTTCGCGTTCTCGGTCCGTTTCAGGCGGGCCACGGCGAGTTTCAGGCGGCGATCCGCGGCGACGGCGACATCGATCTGTACGTGCGCCGGGGCTCCCCGCCGACGTCGGAACGCTTCGACTGCAAGTCGGCCGGTGACTCCAGCGACGAGAGCTGCAGCGTCGACGGCGATGGACCGATCTACATCGCGTTGTTCGGCGCCGACGCCGGGCACGCCGATGTCCAGCTCGACTACGTGACCGAGGACGTGCGCGATCCGACGTGCCTCGACGGCGAGATGCCGCGCGACGCGGTGGTCGTGAAGTCCGATTGGGTACGCCAGTTCCCCGGCGAGACGCTGCCGATCTACGACACCTCGGGGCCGCGCATGACGTCGCGGCTGGCGGGCGAGCAGACGTGGAACTCCGACGGTGTCGCCGATCCCGGGCCCGACGAGATCTTCACCGTCGAGATTCCGAGTGGCGGAAGGTTCCGCATGCCCGCGCTCCACATCATGTCGAAGGAGCTCGATCACTGGGTGTGGATCACCCTGTGGTACTCGAAGTCGCCCGATACCGACTTCGGCGCCGACCGCCCCGCGAGCGTGGCTGCCCTGCCGGGGCCGTGGAGCCACTACAAGATGTGCGTGGCGACGACCTACCTCGAGGCCGACCCGGATCCGCGCGGTGGCGAACCCGGGTCGCTGGGTGACGCGATCGCCGCGGTCCACGGTGGCGTCGGTGCACCGACCTGGTGCTCGAACCCGTACCTCGAAGAGGGCAAGGGCAACGCCGTCACCAACTGTATCGGGTGCCACCAGCATGGCGGCACCTCGCTGACACCCAACCAGATTCTCGACGACGAGCCCCAGCACGGCACCACCCGGACCCGGAACAACTTCTTCACCGACTATCTGTGGGTGATCAAGGGCGGAGGTGGAGAGGATTTGTCCTCGGCCGTCCAGTCCGAAGTCGACTTCTGGGACGCGAACGATCCGTAGCGAAAACTTCTCCACTCCGGAGACTGCGCCTCGGAGCGGTGAGTGAGAGGCTCGTTCGAGATGGGGGATCTCCAGCTGTCTGTGGTTGCCTCCGCGACCGCCGATCGTGGTTTCGTCGCCGGCTTCGCCGTCACCGATCAAGTCGTCATCGCCCTCGGCGGTGCCGGCGACCCGCTCGTGCTCGCATCCTCCAACGTCCAGCGCTTCGTGTCGCGACGACCACCGAAGCCGACGGGACTGCGCGACGTGGTGGCGCTCGCCGATCAGATCTGGGCATGTGGCGAGTGGGGGCAGCTCGCGTTCACGCGCGACCACGGCGAGATCTGGAACCGCGTCGAGACCGGCACCGACGCGTGCCTGTTCTCGATCGCGCTCGGGGCCGACGGAGCGCTGTGGGTCGTCGGGGATCAGGGATACGTCGCGCGGATCCTCGGCGATCGCCCGCAGCGGATCGACTTCGGCACCACCGAGCGGCAGTCCGCGGTGTTCTCGGTGCGCGACGAGATCGTCGCGGTCGGATTCGACGGCAAGCTCCGCCGCTGGCGCGACGGCAAGGTCACGACGGTGGCGTGCGGTGCGACCGGGCCGCTGACCTGGTTGGCGGTGACGCCCAAGGGCACGTGGATCGTCGTCGGGGATGGCGGTTTCGTCGCGCGGTCACCCGACGGGCAGTGGTTCTCGCGGGTGTCCCCGCGCGACCTCGAGGCCGACCTCGAGGCGGTGCACGCGTTGTCCGATGGCCGCGTGGTGATCGTGGGCGCCGGCGGCTGCATCCTGATCTCGTCGGACGACGGTCGGACCTGGAAGCCGTTCGCGCACGACCTCGGCAACATCCATCTGTGGTCGACCGAGCGGTTCGGGGGAGGCCTGTTGATCGGAGGCGACGGTGGGATGATCTTGCGGCTCGCCCCGGCCGACGACGCGACGTGGGCCGGGCGGATCGATCTGTTCGCCGGAGAAGCCCAGCTCGAGGCGGTGTTCGCCGCCGGGCCCGGTGCGTTCGTCGGCAACGGGCTCGAGGCCTACCTCGACTCGCTCGCCAAGACGAACCCGTACGACGACGAGGACGACGAGGACGACGAGGACGACGAGGACGACGAGGACGATGATGACGATGACGTCTGGGACGAGGTCTCCGACGACGATGATGACGACGACGACGACGACGACGACGACGAAGAAGAAGATGACGAAGACCAGGGCGAAGACGAGGGAACCGAGGAGCTAGAGGACGATCGCAGCGGACGGATCTCCGCTCGCGGCGCGGAGGCAGATTCCGACGACGACAACGACGACAACGACGACAACGACGACGCCGATGACGCCGATGACGCCGATGACGCCGATGACGCCGATGACGCCGATGACGCCGATGACGCCGATCGACGCCGATGACGCCGATGACGCCGACGATGCCGACGACGACGACGACGATGACAATGACAACGACAACGACGGTGACGGTGACGCCGCGTACGACACGGCGATCGCCGCGCTGAGTAGCCCCGGAGACGCGGTCTCGTTCCAGGACATCTACGGGATGCCGCTTCCCGTCGAGCTCGAGCGCGCGCGCGACCTCGTCCGGCACCGGGGAGGGAACCGCCCGCTGGCCGTCATCGATCTCGACGTGCCACTGTTGCCCGACGTCGGCGATCTCAACCTGTTCGAGCTCCTCGTGGTACGCGCACAGCGCGACAGCGGAACGGGGCTGGTCGAGGCGTTCTGCGGCGTGTTTCCCGTCGCGTCGGGACCGGACGGCGAGACCTACGACCTCGAGCTCTACGAGTGGGACGGGCCGCGGCAGGTCCTCCACTTCGCCGCGCGCGACGCCTGTTCCGGCGTGGTCGCGGATGCACTCGACAGCCTGCTGTATCTGGCGGCGGTGGTGAAGGCAGGGGAAGCCGAGCTGATTCCCGCGCGGGCATACAAGGATGCGTTGCGCGCGTTGCACGGCAAGGTGGCGCCTCCGCCGGAGTTCGGCGTCGAGCGTCGCGATCGGCGGTTCGTACCTCTCGAGCCCAAGCGCCGCGATACCGAGTTCTTCTTCTACCGATCGCGGTGGATCACCGCACTTTTGGACCACCGGATCGACATCGCCACGTTGCCGTCGCTGTTCAACGCCGACTTCAACCAGGCAGTGCCGGCCGACCAGCTGCCCGCGCGGTACGAGGCGTGCGAGAAGTTCATCCCCACGGCGCTGTACGCGATGTGGCGCGCGTACCTGTTCGACGAGCCGGAGGTCGATCGCTACCTCGAGATCGGAAGGCGTCACCCGGCGCGACTCGTTCGCGATGCGGCGCGACTGATCGACGAGCTACGCGGCGAGCGCAACGTGCTGGGCACGATCTCCGACATGCGCGCACGCGTGGCGGCGTTCCGCGCGCACGACCTCGATCCTCGGCGAGCCGAGGCGCGCCAGCTCGAGGCCGAACAGCGAGCCCGGGTCGAGCGTGCGCGTTCAGAGGAGGTGGCCCGTGCGCTGGATACGACGCCCGAGACCCAGTGGCGCGACCTCGCATGGAGCTGGCTCGGCGAAGGGTCCGGGCACCAGGAGCTTCTGCAGCGTCTCGATCGTGGTCCGTCGGCTGCGCTGATCGCCGCGCTCGACGAGCTACGAGATCTCGGCGACGACGAGCGCGCGATCGCGCTACCTCGTGTGGCGGCCGAGCTGTCGTCGGAGCTCGAGGCGGTGCTGGTCGGCAGCCTCGTGCGCGGAGACTCGCTCGCCGGCGTGCTCGCCCGCGAGATCCCGATCGCGCCCGCATCCTCGGCCGATGCCCACGAGGGCGTGCTGGCGTCGGTGTTCGCCGGCCTCCAGCCGCTGCACTACGGGACCGAGGTCACGCACATGTTCGGCGAGCGCGATCCGATCGACGGCATCGCGGTGTATCCGCGCACGGAGCCGGTTCCGCACTGGCACGCGGTGACGTATGGCCTCGCGAGTGCGCCGAGGGGCGGCTTCGAGCTCACGCTGCGCGCACGGCGAGCCGCCGACGAGCTCGAGCCTCCGAGCTGGGCGCTCGACCTCGTGCAGCGAGTCGCTCGGCTGGTGGCGACGGCACAGGTCGCGGCCGGCGCAGGAGATGCGATCGAGATCGATCCGCGGATCCCGGCGATCGCGTTATTCGACGACGCGGAGCTGGTCTCCCACGGTCGGTTCCTGCAGATCGGCGGGCTGGTCGACGAGGCGTTCCGGCTGGTCCCGGCCGAGGACGCGGTGCGAGAAGCGCTCGACGCGCTGATCGCGGCCCAGCAGGCGCGCGTCGACGCCGAGCGAACCGACGAAGATGCGGTCCGCGAAGGCGCGGAGCTCGAAGACGAAGAGCTCGAAGACGAAGAGCCCGACGACGACGACGACGACCAGGTGCTGGTCGACGACGACGACGATCTCGATGACGATGACTTCGACGACGAGGACGACGAGGACGACGACGACAACGACGACGACGAGGACGACGAGGACGAGCTTCCGGACCCCGCCAAGATCGAGGCCGCCCTCGCGATGACCCGCCGGGCGCTAAGGCTCGATCCCGACGATGCCGAGGTCCAGCTCGCTCATGCGGTGCTACTGCTCGATGCCGACCGTGCGGGACGATCGGAGCGAGGGAGCGAGCTGATCGAATGGCTCCCTCGGTGCGTGCCGGCGATCCGGATCGAGCTCGCGGTGCGGATGGGCAACCTCGAGCACCGGCTGTTCGGCGACGCGGTCGACGTCGCGCTGGGCGAGCCGCTCCCCGAACGGATCCTGGCGGAGGGAACCAGCGCGGCCGGCAGTGGTGCGATCCTGTCGTTCGGCGACGTCGCGAACGAGCTGTTCTCGGCGCTCGGCGACGCGATCCTCGAGCACGCGCCCGACCGGATGGCGCGGCTCGTGCCGTTGCTCCCGACCGACATCGAGCTGCTCTCCGAGCTGGCGTGGAAGGCGATCCAGGCAGAGCAGCGCGACTCGGCGCTCGCACTCTACGACCGCCTGTTGGCGTTGCCGATTCCCGAGGAGGGGGACGAGCGCACCAACTACCTGCGGGCGATGAACAACGCCTGCGTCCAGGCGCACGCGGTGAAGGCCTACGACGCCGCGGTGCGAATCGCCGACCGCGCGCAGCCCGTGGCGCACGAGAATCCGTACATCTATCACTCCGCGGCGTGCGCCTACGCCGCCACCGGCGACCACCAGCGCGCGTTCGAACAGGTCAAGCTCGCGATCGAGCACGACTACGATCATCTGGCCAAGGTCGAGGTCGATACCGACCTCGGACCGATCCTCGAGTGGCCGGAGTTCAAGGAGCTGTTCCGCGACTGGCACGCCCGCGAGGAGGGCAACTGATGGCGATCCAGATTCACGGCCTGGGGCCACGCGAGGGCGAGCCCGCGTTCGCGTTCATGGTGCTGCGGTTCGCCGAGCCGGTCGATCGCGACGGGCTGCTGTCCGCGATCCAGCAGATCGCACCGATGATTCCCGGTGCCGACGAGTTCGTCGCCGAGCTCCCGGAGGAGCTCGAGGAGAGCATGCGGATCGTGGGGATGCCGTGGCTTCCTCCGATCGCCGACTCGGTCGACGAGCAACGCCGGCTGATCGAGGCGGTGGCGCCGTTCGGTGTCGAGGCGGCGTGGTTCTTCCAGACCGGCACGGCGCTCCCCGGCGAGCACGACGACGAGGACAGCGACGACGACGACGACGACGCGCCGGGCGCGAACGGTCACAACGGCCATGGCAACGGCCACGCGGTCGATCTGCAGGAGCTGGCGGGACTCTCGGTCGTCACCGGCGAGCATTCGCCGATCGGTTCCGATCTCGACGAGCCGACCATCCGGCACGCACCGTTCGACGAAGCCTGGGGCGACGACGACGAAGCGACCGCCGCCAACGATAATGACGAGGCGGCCGTCACCGCCGCCCACGAGGCGATCTCCGACGATGACGATGACGACGACGACGACGATGACGATGACGACGTCACGTGGTCGCACGGCCCGCCACCGCAGGTGTCCGCACCGCGCTTCCCGGTCGACGGGTATCCGGCGATCCTCGAGGAGCTCGACTGGGAGGACTTCGGGATCGCCTTCAAGCTCGACGGAGAGTTCCTGCCCGGCGAGAGCACGGTGTGGCTCGGGTTCCACGCGTTGTGGTTGTCACCGTACGGTGGGCGCTATCGCAACGCGGCCGTGACGGTCGATCGGCGACATCACGCCGGACACCTGTGGGTCGATCGCTTCGCGGTTCCGGTGTCGGCAGAGGAGCAGGTCCATCACCTGCTGTGGGTGGTATCGAAGCTCGACGAGGTCGTGCCGGTCGTGCACGCGCGGTTCGGCGGCGCGACGATGGCCCAGAAGTACGGCGGCCTGATGGGCGACACCAGCGAGCCGTTCGTGCTCGGTGGCAATCCGCTGATCGCGGTGCACGCCGCCGAGGGGGAACCCGGCGTGGATCGCTGGATCGAGCAGCAGACCCGGTGGTCGAGCGAGGAGATTGCTCGGATGCTGCGCGAGCTGGCGATCGAGATCGTGACCTCGGGGTTGCCCGGCCACGGCGACGATCACGACCACGATCACGGCCACGATCACGACGAAGAAGAAGACGACGACAGCGACGACGTCGACGCGATCTTCGCAGCCGCGGGACTCGGAAGCCTCGCGGATGATGACGAGGATGGCGACGAAGAGGACGACGAAGACGACGAAGACGACGAAGACGACGAAGACGACGAAGAAAAGAAGACGACGAAGAAGAAGACGACGAAGAAGAAGAAGAGCTTCTGAGCGCGGACGACGAAGAAGAAGATGACGAAGAAGCTGTCGACGATGTCGACGATGTCGACGGGGCTCTCGACGATGGCGGCCTGGCCGCGGTCGCGATGCAGCAACTGCCGCGCAAGATCGCCAGCTACGCCGGCGACATCCTGCTCGCTCGCGCCCGCGCAGGACAGCTCGATCGTCGAGCCGTGCCGGCGCTCCGCGCCCTGGTTCCCGACGGAGATCGGTCGACTCACCAGCGCCTCGCCGCGATCCGCGTGCTCGGCGCGCTGCGAGATCGCGAGAGCGTGTCCGCGCTCGGCGCGGTATCGAGCGACGGAGCGTCACCGCCGGCGGTGCGTGTCGCTGCCGTGCGGGCACTCGGCGAGATTGCAGAACCCGCGGCGGTACCGTCGCTGACGATCGCGATCGCGGCCGCCGGCGATGCACCCGAGGCCGACGACATCGTCGCGGAGGCGGCCGAGGCGCTCGCCGCGTGCCTGGCGACCGCACCGGCCCCGCGCGACGTCAGCGACGACGTGCTCGCGAGGCTCCTGGCCGCGATCCGTGCGGGCGGACAGGCCAGTGCGAGGGCGTGTCTGGCGTTCGGACTGATCGCGCGCCAGCTCGAGCCGGCGCGGCGCGACACGATCCGGTCACGACTCGACGGCTCGAGCCCCGGTGCCGCGCGCGCCTCGACGACACGGCTTGGCTACCTGGTGGCGCGGTCGCTCGCGGGAGCGCCGGCCGACGTGGTCGCGGTTGCGGAGCTGCGCGCCGCGATGCACGCCGGTCTCACGCGTGTCGAGAGCGATCCGGACCTGACAGGGCGCGCCCTCGCACTGTCGCTCGAGATCGCCGCCGCGGTGCCCGACGTGGTCGACCCGTCGGATCTCGTGTGGCTGACGCGCTCGCCCGACGCGACCCTGCGGAGCCGGGCCCACGCGCTGCTCGTGCGACTGGGGCGCCCGGTGCCGGAGGCGGCGATGTTCGATCGCGCGACCGCGGCCGCGCTCGATGACGACGCGCTCGCGACGATGCTCGCCGAGGCCCACGTGATCGGACGCGCGACGTTGATCGCGGAGGCCGATCGGCGTCGCGCTGCGGGGATGCAACCCGCCGCGCAACTCGCGATCCAGCGGGGTGTGATCGCCGCTGCCACCGACGCGATCGGGTGCGCGGCGCGCGACGCGCACGGGATACTCGATCCGGACGCACGCGCGCTCGCCGCAGCGGTCGACTACCTGTCGCGCGGCGCACTCGACGGTGCCGCGGTCGCGCTGTTCGACCGCATGCTGCGGCACCCCAACGCCAACGTGAAGTGGCGGTTGCTCGAGACCGCACCGTCGGACCCGCGGTTGATCGACGGCATGGTCGCGGTGCTCGCGGGTGGCCGGGGTTGGCAGGCGGCGGCCGCACGCACCTGGCTGGCGCGCTTCGAGGGGCGACCCGAGCTGGCGGCCGCACGAGCGGCAGCCGGCCTCGCCTAGCAAGCTGCTGAAGAGCGCAGCCTGCGAGTCATGGTCGTCTCGCGGAGCCCGAGCCCGCGCCCGCGGCCGCGGCCGGTAACTTCAGCGCGTCGTTGACCTTGGCCTGCGCGGCGTCGAGCGCCTTCTTGGTCTCGGCATCGATCAGATCGGGGAGCTGGGCCTCGAGCTCGCCCTGGACCTCGGTGAACAGCTTCGCCGGCTGGGTCTTGATGCTGGCGAAGTACGCGACGCCGTCGGCGAACGCGCTCTTCGCTTGTTTGCATAACGTCTTGGCATCGTCGCCGCCGCCGCTCAACTTGAGCGAGGCGCACACGAGGTCGAGCACGTCGCCGGCCTGTTCGAGCTGGGACGACAGCGGCTGGATCGCCTTGTCGAGCGTCGTCGCCACCTGGTCGGCGAGGGGCTGCATCGTGGTGCGAAGCTGCGTCGACACCTGACCGCGGACTTCTTCGAGCTGGCGGGCCTTGCCGGTCTCGGTCATCAGACGATCGAGCTCGCCCTTGAGGTTGCCGAGACGTCCGGACGCCTCGCCGAGGCTACCCTTGAACGTGCGCAGCGTCTTGACCGCGGTGTCGAGGTCTCCGATCGCGGCGTCGACCGCCTCGAGCCTGTCGAACTTGTCGGTCATCGCCTTCCACTGATCGAGCTTGCGGAACGCGTCGAGGAGCTCGATCGGTGCGGCCAGCTTGTCGATCTGACCGAGCGTGTTGGCGAGGTCGTCGAGCCGGGACTGCTGCTTGGCCACGGCCTCGACCTTCTCCGCGGTCACTACCGGCACGCACTTGCCCTCCTGCACCGCGTTGCCGGCCGGGCAGGTGACGGGGGCGGGCTCGACGGGCTCGGGAGCCGATCCGCTGGCGGCGGTGTCGCCGCTCTCCTTCTTCTTGCCGCAGCCGGCCAGCGCCACGGCGACGAGCAAGCACGCAAACCGAGCCGAACCCGGGAACGTTGTCCGCATGCGGCGAACGTAGTACGAAGCCACCCGCACGAGGCGACGCGCGCCCGATGAAACGACTGGATCCCGAGCACGACTACCGCCTCGAGCTCGAGCTCGACGAGCCCGACGATGGCGACGCCCTGCGCGTGAAGCTCGCGGCGCAGCTCGAGTGCGCTCCCGAGGAGTTGCCGCCGCTCGAGATCCGCAAGCGCTCGGTCGACGCGCGCCGGGGCCGCGTGCGGTTCCACGTCGTGGTCGGAGCCGCCACCGCGGGTGCGCTCGGCGGGGCGCCGCTGCGCGACACCGAGGGCGAGCCGGTGGTGATCGTGGGCGGTGGCCCGGCGGGCTTTCTATGCGCGTACGAGCTGGCGCGGGCGGGCGTGCGCTCGGTGATCGTCGATCGCGGGAAGCAGGTCCAGGCGCGTCGTCGCGATCTCAAGGGGCTCACGCGTCACGGCGTCGTCGATCCCGACAGCAACTACTGCTTCGGCGAGGGCGGGGCGGGGACCTACTCCGACGGCAAGCTCTACACGCGCTCGCACAAGCGCGGCGACGTACGCGACGTGATCGAGATCCTCGCGGTCCACGGCGCCCCCGGCGACATCCTCGTCGACGCGCGCCCGCACATCGGTTCGAACAAGCTGCCGAAGGTGATCGTGGCGCTGCGCGAGCACCTCGAGCGCGCCGGTTGCGAGCTGCGGTTCGGTGCACGCGTCACGGACCTGGTGGTGCGCGACGGCCGTGCGGTCGGCGTCCGGTTCGCCGGTGGCGACGAGCTACTCGGCCGCGCCGTCGTGATCGCGACCGGGCACTCGGCGCGCGACGTCCACGAGCTGCTCCTCCGCGCCGGCGTGCGGCTCGAGGCCAAGGCGTTCGCGATGGGCGTGCGGATCGAGCACCCGCAGCCGCTGATCGATCGCATCCAGTACGGGCGGTTCGCCGGACACGCCAAGTTGTCGGCCGCGGCCTACAAGCTCGCCTACACGCCCGAAGGCGGTCGCGGCACGTTCTCGTTCTGCATGTGTCCCGGCGGCTGGATCGTGCCGGCCGCGACCGAGCCCGACGGCGTGGTCGTCAACGGCATGAGCCTGTCGCGGCGCGACTCGCCGTACGCGAACTCGGGCCTGGTCGTCGCGATCGAGGTCGCCGATCTCGGATCGGACGATCCGCTCGCTGGCGCACCCCGAGGGCACTTGCTCGGGTCGCCCCTCGCTGGCGCACCCCGAGGGCACTTGCTCGGGTCGCCCCTCGCTGGCGCACCCCGAGGGCACTTGCTCGGGTCGCCCCTCGCTGGCGCACCCCGAGGGCACTTGCTCGGGTCGCCCCTCGCTGGCGTTGCTCTACAACGCCGGCTCGAGCGCGCGGCAGCGACCGCCGGCGGAGGGGCGTTGCGCGCGCCGGCCACGCGCGCGACCGACTTCGTGCGCAAGCGCGCGTCGTCGACCGTGCCGGCCACCAGCTATCAGCCCGGGCTCGCCGCCGGTGACATCGCCGCGGTGCTCGATGCCACCGGTCTGCCACTCGCCGCCCGCCTCCGCGAGGCGCTGTCGGTGTTCGACCGCAAGATGCGTGGCTATCTGACCGAGGAGGCGGTGCTGGTCGGCGTCGAGTCGCGAACCTCGTCCCCGGTTCGCGTGCCGCGCGATCCGGTGACCCTGGTCTCGCCCGACCTCGCGGGGCTGTATCCGTGTGCCGAGGGTGCGGGCTACGCCGGCGGTATCGTGTCGGCGGCGCTCGATGGCATGCGCGTGGCGCGCGCGATCGTGCGCTCGACGACCGACGGGAAGCACTGAGCTGCCGACTTCGCTTCCGCGGTCCACCTGACTGCTGGGTGCCCGCTCGCGAAGTCTGACGACCGTGCGAACATAGAGCGCGTGGCGCGCCGCCGCACCTCCGCCTGGGTCCTCGTGCCCTCCGCCGTGTCGTTGATCTACGCGATCGCGGTCGTCGTGGCGGCGTGGAGCGCACCGGCGAAGGGCTTCCAGGCATTCGTCGGTCACCGCGTGGTCTACGTCGAGTCTGGCGGTCCGGCCGCGTCGGCAGGTCTGCGCGCGGGTGACGTGATCGTCGGGATCGACGGTACTCCGATCACCGGCACGCTCGACTACGCCTATCGCGTGCTGCGGCGCGCGCCCGGCGACACCGTCACGCTCGAGGTCCGTCGCGACGGCACCGAGCACGACATCCCGATCCACTGTGGCCAGTCACCGCCGCCGTGGTCGGCGATCGTGGCCACGCTGCTCGCCGCCGTGCTCGTCCTCCTCGGGCTGGTCGCGCGCATCGGCCGCCCCGACGACCCCGACGCCAGGCGGTTCTACCGCGCCTCGATCGTGTACGCGGTGGTCTACGTCGGGGCGCTGTCGTGGTCGCGCCTGATCGTGCACCCGGTACTCGGGGCGGGGTTCTTGCTCGCGTTGTTCACGGCGCCCGCGATCGCGTTCGATCTGTCGGCCGATTTTCCGCACCGACCGACGGTGAGCGCCGGCCTCCAGCGCTGGCGATGGATCGCCTACGCCACGAGCGCCGTGCTGATCGTGGTCGCGGCGATCGCGTTCGGCGTCGCGATCTCCGACTACGAGTCCGGCGGTGGCGATCGCGGTCTCACCGCCGCGGTCGTCGCGGTGGCGATCCAGATGGGGTTCGTCGTGCTCCACGCCGTGCTCGGGCTCTGGTTCCAGAGCCGCGCCCTCCGCAGCGTCAGCGGCCCGGCGCGCGCGCAGTTACAGTGGGTGATCTTCGGTCAGGCGCTGTGCATCCTGCCGTCGCTCGGCGCGGTACCGCTCGCGTTCTCCGACCTGCCGATGTTCCTGCTGGTCTGGTACAAGCCGTTCGTCGTCGCGATCGCGATCCTGTGGTTCGTCGCGTATGGCCTCGCGGTGCTGCGCGTGCGGCTCGCCGATGTCGACGCGCTGATCAAGAGCTCGCTCGGGTACGTCAGCGCCACCGGTGCGGTCGTGCTGGTCTACATCGCGGTGATCTTCGGCGCCGGATGGATCACCGGACGCCTCGTCGGTGATGCCGGACCGTGGCCGCACCTCGCCGCAGGGCTCTCGGCCGCCGCGCTGTTCGGTCCGATCCGCACGCGCGTCGGTGGCTGGATCGATCGCCGGTTCTTCCGCGATCGCCGGCACTACGTCGAGGCGATCCGGCGGGTCAGCGAGTCGCTCGCGGAATTGAGGGAACCCGAGGCGCTCGCCCGCGAGGCAGTGGAGAACGTGGTCGAGGCGGTGCGCGCGGAGCGCGGGGCGCTGTACCTGCGCACCGGCGACACCTGGACCGTGGCGCACGCCGTCGGGGAGTTCTCCGATACTCCCGATCTGCCCCAGACCCCCGAGGACGGTGTCGCGATCCGCGTGCCGGGAGGCGCCACCGGAGATCCGGTCGCGCTCCTCGTGATCGGCGCGCGTCGCAGTGGCGATCTGTACTCGTCGCAAGATCGCGATCTGCTCGCCGCGCTCGCCGCGCAGCTCGGGGTCGCGCTCGGCAACGCACGCGCGTACGGCAAGATCTCGAACCTGTCGCGCGAGCTCGAGGCGCAGAACGAGGAGATCCGCGGGCTCCGCGATCGTCTCGAAGACGAGAACCAGTTCCTGCGCGCGCGCATCGAGGCCGCCACCGACGGGGCGACGCTGGTTGGCGAGTCCAAGGCGATCCGCGAGCTCCGGCGCACGATCGAGCGGGTCGCGCGCAGCGACGCCTCGGTGCTGGTGCTCGGCGAATCCGGCACCGGCAAGGGACTGGTCGCGCGCACGCTGCACGGCGCCTCGGCGCGCGCCGACAAGCCGTTCCTCCAGGTCGACTGCGGGGCGATCGCGCCCTCGGTGTTCGAGAGCGAGCTGTTCGGTCACGAGCGCGGCGCGTTCACCGGCGCGGGTCGCATGCGGCGCGGTCCGATCGAGCTCGCCGACGGTGGCACGCTGTTCCTCGACGAGATCGGCGAGCTCCCGCTCGAGCTCCAGCCAAAGCTGCTGCGCGTGCTGCAGGACAGGTCGTTCCTACGCGTCGGTGGCACCCAGCCCGTCACCGTCGACGTCCGCATCATCGCGGCCACCCATCGCAAGCTCGACGACATGGTGGAGCGCGGCGAGCTTCGCGAGGACCTGTACTTCCGGCTCCGTGTCGTCGAGCTCGTGGTGCCCCCGCTGCGCCAGCGCCGCTCCGATCTGCCGTCGCTATGCGAGTCGCTGCTGCCGCGGGTGGCGCGCCGGTGCGGACGTCGCGTGCGACCGCTCGCCGCCGATGCGCTCGCGCGGATGCAGGCGTACGGCTGGCCGGGCAACGTGCGCGAGCTCGAGAACGTGCTCGAACGCGCGCTGGTGCTCGCCGAGGGTCCCGACATCGTGGCCGCCGACCTCGATCTTCCCGATCGCGCCCCGCCGGTGCAGGAGGTGATCGAGATGCCGTCGGGCGAGATCCCGCACGACGAGGTGATGGAGAACATCGAGCGCAAGCGGCTGACCGCGGCGTTGCGCGCGGCCGGTGGCAACCAGTCGCACGCCGCCAAGACGCTCGGCATGCCGCGCACGACGTTCATCAACAAGCTGCGCCGCTATGGCCTGCTGTGACTTCGCGAGCGCGAGAGCGACGTCGACCGACCCCGGTCACCAGCTGCCGCCGATCCCGAACAGGAACCGGGGCTTTCCGCCGTCGAGCGGGAACGCCCAGTCGAACCGCAGCGGACCGAGCGGACTGCGCCAGATGATCGAGACGCCGGCCGACCCGCGCAGCAGTGGATCTCCGACCGGTCCCCACGCCGCATCGGTGTTGGTGCGAAGACCCGCGTCGGCCCAGCCCGCGATCGAGATGCCGGCGCGCTTCCACACCGGGAGCTCGAGCTCGACCCGACCGAGTGCCTCGACGTTGCTACCGACCGAGAGCTGCGAGTAGTCGAGCGGGTAGCCGCGCACGTCGTTGCTCCCGAACTGCAGACGCTCGGACAGCGGTACACCCGCGGGATCGAGCGAATGGATGTACGCGCCCGAGCCGTGCAGCCGGAGCGTGAACGGGCCGAGGCCGCGCGCGACGTCGAGGCTGGCGCCGACGCGCTCGAGATCGTAGTCGGAGCCGAGGCTTCGCATCGCGCGCGAGGCCACCAGCTCGAACCGCGTCCCGCGATACGGCAAGCGCGGATCGTCGAGCGTGTTGTAGATCAGGCCGCCTTCGAGCGCGACCAGCGTGTTCTCGTCCTGGCTCGTCGGGTTCGACGGTGAAACCGCGCGAGCGGTTGCCCGTGTCGGATCGAGAGACAGGCCGATGCGCTCGGCCCGCACGCGCCCGAAGACTTCGAGCGAGCGGCCGAACCGGTGCGCGAGCCCGATCGCCGCACCGGTGGCCTCGCGCGTGAACCCGGGGTACTGGATGCGCGTCGTGTACAGCTCGGTGCGGAGGTCGAGCCCCGGCAGCACGTGCGGGACCTCGTGGGCGAGCACGAAGCGCTGGCGGTGCGCCGAGATGTCGGCCGACAGCGACAGGTACTGGCCGCTGTGGAACAGGTCGGGGTGCACGACGGCGGCGTGCGCGAGGAAGCCCTCGCTGGAGTCGAACCCCACTCCGATCTCGAATCGACCCTTGCGATCGTCGTCGGTGGCCGGCTCGTCGGCGACCGGTCGCGGCTTGGCGTCGGGGTCGGCGGGGTCGATGCCCGAGTAGTCACGGCGATCGATCGTCGGATCGGCGGCAGGATCGGGATCGGTGGGCGCGGCAACGGCGGGACGCGCGAACGCGACCACGACCGCCACCGGCGCGAGAACCGCGCATCGGTGGGTCATCGGTTCTTGTGACCGGCGACCCCGATCGGATGTTGCCCGCGTCGCGCACGCGTGGGGGTTCGTTCACGCGCGCTGGCAAACAACTCTCACGGGGCAACGATCGTCAGCTCGCGCTGGCCGTACGGGCAGCAGTCCGCGCAGCCGTCGATCGGGAACCGGGTGGCCTCGACGAGTACCGGATCCTCGAGCGCGAATACCGGCGCGGTGTACACCCCGCAGCCGTCGATCGTCCCGGTCTCGAGGTCTCCGCCCTCGACGCCATCGACGTACCAGTGACCGCGGCAGTGGCCGGGACCGGCCCGGAACCCTTCGCTGTCGAGCGAGAACGTCACGGTGCCGCCGGTCGGCACGGTCGTCGTTCCTTCGACGAGGTCGAGGTCGGTGTCGAGCTCGCAGAGCGGACAACCGGCGAGCGCGACGACACAGGCGGCGGCCACGAGCCTCATGCCCGAAGCATGGCCCGGCCGCGCGAGATCGCGGACTGACATCCCAGAACACGGTGCAACGTCGACGACGCATGTACGATCTGCACGTGCGGTCGTCGCGCTGGATCTGGCTGGTGCTGCTCGCATGCGCGGGAGGTGCGTGCCGCCACCGCGACGACGAGTCGGCGAAGCCCGAGCTCGCCGTGGTCGGCGAGTCGACACGCTGGCGGGCCGGCGATCCGCTGCCGAAGACGACCCCGTGGTTTTCCGGCGGCAAGATCACGCTCGCCGGGGCGCGCGGGGAGACGCTCGGCATCCAGGTGTTCCATCGCACCCCGGCGCCGGTGACGCTGACCGTCGACGGTGCGACGGTGCGCGGCTACGCGGTGAAGCGCACGATCGTGCAGCGTGCCTCGACCGCGATGTACGGCCCGTCGCACGGCGTCGGGGCGTATCCCGACGAGCTCATCTACACGGCCGCGCCGTCGACCGACCCGGCGTACTTCGAGATCACGATCGGGCGCGCCGCGCGCCCCGGCATCCACGCGGGCATGTTGCGGATCCGCGATCTCCACGTCCCGGTCGTGCTGACCGTGGCACCGGTGACCTTGCCGCTCCCACGCCTCGATGTCTGGGCGTACTTCGATCAGCGCGAGCTCGCCTGGGCCGCCGGTGGCATCTTCTCCTGACTCGCAGCTCCGTCGCATCCGCAAGCCCACGCCGCCTCGGCAACCGAGCGCGCGTGTATCGAGATGTTCCGCACGCGCGGCGTGCTGCTGTCCCCCGACATGACCGCCGACGAGTATCCGGCGCGCGCCGACCTGCTGTTCGACTTTCCGTACGTCCCGGCGATCATCCCGACCGAGCCGGCGAAGGTCGGCGATGCCGTGCGTGCCTGGATCGCCGCGACCGCGAACAGCCATCACGTACCGTTCGCGATCCCGATCGACGAGCCGCACACGGCCGCCGATCGACAGCGCGTGCGCGCGATCGCCGATGCGGTTCACGCCGCCGGCGGTGGCCGCGGCAAGCTCGAGGTCGCCGTCACCGATTCACCGCATCCCGAGTACGGCGACGCGATCGATCTCTACATCTCGTGGAACGCGGCCCACCTCGATCGAACGCGCGACCCGCCCGAGCGCTGGACCTACAACGGCAAGCCGCCGCGCGCGGGCTCGATGACGCTCGACACCGCGACGCCGGGCCTCCGGACGTGGGGCTGGATCGCGCATCGTTGGCGCATTCCCGTGTGGTACGCGTGGGACGCGCTGTACTGGCACGATCGCCACAACCGCCACGGCGCGGCGCTGCCGGGCCGCGCGCTCGATCGCCGCGACGCGATCACGTTCGACGACGGCGACGATCGCGGCAACCTCGATGGCGTGCTCGCCTATCCCGATCGCCGGGGGTGCCGCCCGTCGCTGCGCCTCGAAGCGCTCCGTCGCGGGCTCCAGGATCGCGCGCTGCTCGAGCTCGCCGCGCGCTGCGATCCTGCCGCCACCGCCGCACTCGCCGCGAAGCTGGTGCCGACGGCCCTCGGGGATGCGCCCGCCGACGGGCCGCCGTCGTGGCCCACCGACGAAGCCGCGTGGGAAGCCGCTCGGCGGCGCTTGCTCGACCTCGCGAGCTGCCCGAACAAGAACTAGTCGGTCAGTCTTCGGGGTGGCGCGTCGTCAGGACGGGTACCGGGCTCGCGCGTACGATGCGCTCGGCGACGCTCCCGGCGAGCAGGTGCTTGAGGCCGGTCCGTCCGTGCGTCCCCATCACGATCGCGGTGGCGCCACGTTCCTCGACCAGGTCGAGGATCTCCTGGACGGCGTTGCCGACCTTGACCACGGCCTCGACCTCGACGCCGTCGGTCTGGAGGCGAGCCGCGAGATCACCGAGGTGCTCGTTGGCGCGGCGTACCGCGAACTCGCGCATGCCGATCGGGGTCTCGTTGTTTCCGGCCACGATCAGCGTCGTGTCGGGACCGAACCCGGCCGGCAGGTCGACGGCGTGTAGCAGGATGAGCTTGCCGCCGTGCGCCTTTGCCTCGTCGCGTGCGAGCGCCGCGGCGTGGTTCGCGGACGAGGAGAAGTCGTGTGGTACGACGATCGTCTTCCACATGTCCTGCATGGTCAGCGCTCCAGCGGCAACGCCAGCAGGGCACGTCGGGCGAGGTCGAGATAGTCGGTCTGGGTGACCATGCCGACCAGCGCTCCGTCCTCTTCGACGACGAGGACCGAACCGATCTTCTCGTCGAGCATCACCTGCGCGGCCTCGTGGGCGGGCGCGCCGGGACGGATCGTGACCACGTTACGGGACATCACGTCGCCGACCCGCTTGGGTGGACGGTGACCGAGCGAACGGAGGATGTCGCGATCGGACAGGACGCCGACCAGCTTGCCGTGATCGTCGACCACGGGAAGGTGGCGAACCACCCCGACCTGCATCTCGGCGTGGGCGCCGGACAGAGGGTCTTTGGCGTTGGCGGTGATGAGCGCCGTCGTCATGAGGTCCCGAACTTCGAGCTCGATACGCTTCATGACCCTACGTAGAGCGAGGGACGTGCCAGACCCAACCCCTGATTTTCGGGTGGATCAGCGGGGGGTCCACGCAAGTTCTGCGGCAGCCCAAATCTTGTTGCACGCCCGCGCGAGTTTTGCGCGAATCGTTTCTGGTCACGTTCGGCGTCGGCGCAACCCGACGAGAACGACGAACGCGAGCGCGCTCGATTCGCCGCCACTCCCGCCGGCCGCACAACAGCCACTCCGCTTCTTCGCGGTCGGTGCACCGCCGATCGGCAACGGCGCCGACGTCGCGTTCGTCTTGCCGTCGCCGAACACCGGCATCGCGGGGCCGGTCTTGGCATCCGGCGTCGCCTTGCAGGCGGCATCGACCACGAGCACGACCGGTTCGGACGTCGACGTCGACGGTCCGGGCGTGACCACGACGTTGCAGCCGGCCTTGCCCTTGGTGACGTCGACCTTCGCACCGGGCGCGGTGATCACGTGGATCGCACCGGATGTCGCCGCGGCGACATAGGGCCCCGGGAGCGTCGCGACGTAGGCGTCGTGGCCATCGCGACGCAGATGCGTGACGCCGGGAGCCGGCGAATCGATCGCGAGCTTGCTGCCGCCGGACACGTCGAGCACGTGGACCGCGTACGGCTTGTCGCCGGGCACGGTGATCCGGTACTCGCCGCTCGGGATTCGCGCGGTGTCGCACTGGCCGCGCGGCAGATCCCAGCACTCGCCGACCGTGGCCATGCGGACCTCGCCCGCGACCGCGACCGGCGCGACCTTGTGGATCGCGAGCGTCGACTTGCCGATCTTCGCGGTCGCCACGCTGCCCTTCAGCGAAAAGCCGCCCGACGAACGAAACCGCAGGTGCATCGCACCGCCGTCGGTCTCGGCGCGATCGATCACCACGATCGACGCGTCGCCGCGCTTCGGGCCCCACGGGATCATGATCAGGTCCCGCAGCGCGAGATCGATCTCGGTCGAACGCTCCTGGAACCGGAAGTTATCGGCGTAGTCGCAGCGGGTGGCGACCACGCCGCTCGCCGTCTGCTCCGCCCACACGAAGTGCGTGGTCACGCCCCACGTGCCCTGGCTCGGCCGGTAGTTGGCGGGGAGCTTCTTGGCCTCGATGCCCGGCGCGTTGGTGGTCATCGTCGACAGCGAGCCGTACGGCGTCGGATCGATCACCACCTCGTCGGTGCCGCGCGTGACCACCAGGTTGCCGGCCGCCGGCTGGATGTGATCGGCATCCTCGTTCGGGTTGGGATTGCAGATGGTCTCCATCCACACGCCCTGATCGGCCCACGTCGTCCGCGCGTAGAACGTGTGGATGCCGCGCGCGTAGTACGCGGTCGGCCACTTGTCGATCGCCGGTGCCGCCGGCTGGATGTCGCGCGCCGCGGCGAGCGCCTCGTAGAGGTAGCGGGTGCGCGCCTCGAGCTTGAGCCGGTTCTTCTCGGACAGCGCCTGGCGCTGCGCCGCCACCGTCGACGGACCGACCAGGATCGCGAGCAGGGTCAGCGCCTCGACCGGGATCGATGCCGACTTCGCCTCGGTGTCGCCGATCGCCGCGATCGTGTCGCGCGCACCGGAGCGCGCGTGCATCGTGCGCACGAGCATCGCGGTCAGCCAGCGATCGACGCCGGTGATGTCGAGACCGTGCGCACCGGCGATCCGCGCGGTCAGCGCGTACTCGGCGACCGATAGCGGCGCGTACTGCCAGCCCTCGGGGAAATCTCCACCGTCGAAGATCCCGCCGGGCGCGAGCGCCTTCTTCATGTCGGTGCCCCAGATGTCATCGCGGACGTGCTTCCACAGCGAGGTCGCGAAATCGCCGCCCTCACCGCCGAGCGCGATCGCGACCAGCGTCGCCGACAGCAGGTAGCCGGCGTGGTAGTTGGTGGCCGGCGTGTGGCGGTGGTAGCCGTTCTTGCGGTACCAGCTGATCCACTCCTCGAGCCGCTCGCGGATGTGCTGCTTCAGCGCCGGCGTCATCACCGGGTCGTCGTGCAGCCAGTCGTACGCGATCGCGACGTACGGCGGCAGGCTCCGGATCGCGTACCCGGTATCGCGCCGCACCGCCTTCTCGCCGCCCTTGCCGTCGCCGAGATGCTCGAGGTCATCGAGCAGCGCGCGCACGTACACCACCGCCGACTTGGCGTCGGCCGGGTCACCGTTGACCACCCACGCGATCAGGCACGCCGACAGGCTCGCGCCCCAGTCGAACCCCATGTACGAGTCGCGCTCGTACTCCTTGGGATCGGAGCGGGTCGCCTTGCAGCGCTCGATCGCGCGCGCGACCGGGCTGCCTGCTTGCTTGGCTTGTTTCTTCCACGCCGCGCGGAGCGCGTCGTCGAGCAGGATCCGGGGGTGTTTGCCGGTGGGCTCGGGCGCCTGCGCGAACGCCACGCGCGAGGCCACCAGGACACCGACGATCGCGATCGTCCTGAGCACGCCGCGATCATAGGCGGATCGCGGGGGCCCTGCTATCGTCGCCGGCGATGTCGTGGCGAATCTTGTGCGTCGCGGGCGCACGACCGAACTTCATGAAGATCGCGCCGATCCTGCGGGCGTTCTCGCGCGATTCGCGGTTCGAGGCGCGGCTCGTGCATACCGGGCAGCACTACGACGCGAAGCTCTCCAAGATCTTCTTCGAGGAGCTCGCGATTCCGCGTCCCGACATCGAGCTCGAGGTCGGCTCCGCCTCGCACGCGAGCCAGACCGCCGAGATCATGAAGCGGTTCGAGCCCGTGGTGATTCAGGAGCAGCCCCACGCCGTGCTGGTGGTCGGCGACGTCAACTCGACGATCGGCTGCGCGATCGTCGCCGCCAAGCTGTTCCGCGACGAGCCGTTCCAGTTCCGCGGTGCCGAACGGCGCCGGCCCGTCGTGATCCACGTCGAGGCCGGGCTGCGCTCGCACGATGCCGACATGCCCGAGGAGATCAACCGGGTGCTGACCGACGCGATCAGCGACCTGCTCTACGTGTCGGAGCCGGCCGGGCTGGCGAACCTGACGCGCGAGGGTGTCGGCCCCGATCGCGCGATCATGGTCGGCAACGTCATGATCGATACCCTGCTCGCCGCGCGCGAGCGCGCGATGCAGTCGAACGTGCTCGACACGTTCAAACTCGCCGACCAGGGCTACGGCCTCGTCACCCTCCACCGGCCGAGCAACGTCGACGACCCGGTCGCGCTCCGCAACCTGCTCGACATCCTGGGCAGCCTGGGCCTACCGCTGGTGTTCCCGATCCACCCGCGCACCCGCAAGCGGATCGCCGACGCCGGCATCACCCTCGATCCGAAGCGCTGGCAGCTGATCGATCCGCTCGGCTACCTCGACTTCCTGCGGCTGCAGGCCTCGGCGAAGGTCGTGCTCACCGACTCCGGTGGCATCCAGGAGGAGACCACCGTGCTCGGCGTCCCGTGCATCACGCTGCGCGAGAACACCGAGCGCCCGGTGACCTGCGATCAGGGCACCAACCAGATCGCCGGTACCTCGCGCGACGCGATCGTCTCCGCGTTCGGCAACATCGACGACATCCGCGCCGCTGCGCGCGTCCCCGACAAGTGGGACGGAAAGAGCGCCGACCGCATCGTGGCGTCGCTAGCCGAGCTACTAGGTAGCTAGCTCGAGCACGATCTTCCCGCGCGAGCGACCGCGCTCGAGCTCCTCGAACGCCTCGCGGTAGCTCGCGAACGGCAGCGTCTGGTGGATCACCGGCTTCAGCTTTCCGGCCTCGATCCAGCCGGCGAGCTCGGCGAGCTGCGCGCCGTCGGCCCGCATGAACAGGTACGCGAACCGCACGCCGGCACGGGCGGCCGCGCGGCGGCGCTTGGCCGTGATCAGCCACAGCCCCGCGCGCGCGAACCACGGGAGCCACTCGCGCGCGAACGCGGCGTCGGGCATGCCGCCGATGCCGACCACCACGCCACCGCGCTTGGTCGCCGCGATCGACGCCAGCTCGGTGGTCCCCAGCGTGTCGAACACCGCGTCGAGCTCGGTCGGTAGCGGTTCGTGCTTGGTGTAGTCGATCACCACGTCGGCACCGAGCGAGCGCACGAACTCGACGTTCTTGCCGCTGGTGGTCGTGGTGACGTGGAGCTCGAGGATCTTCGCGATCTGGATCGCGAGGGTCCCGACGCCACCCGAGCCGGCGTGGATCAACACGTGTTGTCCGGCGGTCAGGCCGGCGGACTCGCGCAGAGCCTGCAAGGCGGTCAGCCCGGCGAGCGGGATCGCTGCGGCTTCGGCCATCGAGATCGAGGCGGGCTTGCGCGCGACCACCTGCTCGTCGGCGCAGACCTTTTCGGCGAACCCGCCCATCCGGTTCTTCTCGAGCCGGGCGAACACCTCGTCGCCGACCGCGAACCGGGTGACGTCGGCGCCGACCGCGTCGATCACTCCGGCGACGTCGCAGCCGAGCGCGATCGGCGGGCGCACGTCGAGCACCATGCGGGTCTTGCCCTCGCGGATCTTGAAGTCGAGCGGGTTCAGCCCCGCCGCGGCCACCGCGATCCGGACGTCGCGTGGCCCCGGCTCGGGCACCTCGCGGTCGACCATCGCCAAACGATCGATTCCACCGTACCCCTGAGCGACCACGGCCTGCATGCGACCGCACGATGTCATACGATCGCCGACGCCGCCAATGTCCCGCGTTCGCGTCTACCTCACGATCGACACCGAGTGCGCCGAGGAGCGCGGCGATAAGCCGCCGCTCGGGTGGGACCTCCGCGTGTGGGGACGGTTCGCCAACCAACAGCGCGCGCTCGGCATCGAGCTGATCATGGACGAGCTCGAGCGCGAGGGGCTGCGCGGCACGTTCTTCACCGAGGCGCTGGGGTCGGCGTACTTCGGCGAGGACGGCCTCGCGAACGTCGTGCAAGCGATCATCGCGCGCGGCCACGACGTCCAGCTCCACACGCACCCGCGCCAGATCGTCGCCGACTATCGCTCGCGCGGCGTGCCACCGGCGTCCGACGACATCGGGTCGTATGCCATCGACGAGCAGACCCGGATGCTCCGCGACGGCGCCGCCACGCTCGAGCGGTGCGGTGCGCCGGCGGGCAGCGTGCTCGCGTTTCGCGCCGGCAACTTCGGCGCCGCGACCTCGACCTGGGAGGCGCTCGCCGCCGCCGGGTTCGTCGTCGACTCGACCTACAACCCCTGCTACTTCGACAAGAACTGCCAGATGCGGTTCGACGGCGCGTCGGCCGGACTGTTCCGCGCACCGCACGGCGTGTGGGAGCTCCCGATCACCACGATCGTCGAGCGCACGGGCGCGCATCGCCACGCGCAGATCACGGCGATCTCCCTCGCCGAGACTCGCGCGCTGCTCGAAGACGCCTACGCGGCCGGGCTCACCGAGGTCACGATCGTGACGCACTCGTTCGAGCTCTATCACCTCGATTCGATCGAGCGCCGGAGCGGCCGACCGAGCTCGGTCAACCTGTGGCGGTTGCGCGCGCTCGCGCGGTATCTCGCGGCGCATCGCGATCGCTTCGAGGTCGATACCGTCGGCGCGCTCGCCCGCCGGATCCACGACGGCATCGAGCAGCCACCACCGTCGCCGGGGATCGCCGCGCTGCGAGGGAGCGAACGCCGCCGCGTGTTGCGATTCGCCGAGCAGGCGTTCAAGCGGCTCGAGCAACGGATCCCGTGGTCGCTGCCGGTACCGCGATCGCGCGCGACGACATAGAGTCACCCCGCAGTGCTCACCAACGCCAACATCGTCTGCTTCGCGAAGGACTGGTCCGAGGACCCGACGAGCAACAACCACGTCATGAAGATGCTGGCGCGCGACAACCGCGTGCTGTGGCTCAACTCGATCGCGACGCGCGCGCCGTCGCTGACCAGCGGTCGCGACCTGTCGAAGATCGCGCGCAAGCTGCGCAGCTTCGCCAGCGGTCCGGTTCACATCGAGAACGGGCTCGATGTCTACACGCCGGTGGTGTTGCCGTTCCCGCACTCGAACCTCGCCACCCGCATCAACGAGCAGATCCTGCGCACCAGCATCGGCCTGCTGCGCCGCCAGCGCGGCATGGACGACTTCCAGCTGTGGAGCTTCATCCCGTCGGCCGCGAAGTACGTCGGCAAGCTCGGCGAGTCGCTCGTCGTCTACTACTGCACGGACGAGTGGTCGCACTTCAGCAGTGTCGACAAGGAGCGCACGATGGCGCTCGAGCGCGAGCTATGCGAACGCGCCGACATCGTGTTCACCACGGCGGCGACCCTGCTCGAGAGCAAGCGGCCGTACAACCCCGAGACCCACCTCGCGCTGCACGGCGTCGACCAGGCGCACTTCGCGCGGGCGCTCGATCCCGAGACGCCGCTGGCCGACGAGATGCGTGGCATCGAGCCGCCGGTGATCGGCTTCGTCGGGTTGATCCAGGACTGGGTCGATCTCGACCTCGTGCGCTACATGGCCGAGCGCCACCGAGGACTGGACGATCGTGCTGGTCGGCAAGAGTCTGGTCGATCTGTCGGCGCTCGAGCGCCTTCCCAACGTGAAGCTGCTCGGCCGCAAGCCGTACGCGTCACTGCCGAGTTACCTGAGGGCATTCGACGTCGGCATCATCCCGTTCAAGCTCAACGAGCTCACCCGCAACGTCAACCCGATCAAGTTGCGCGAGTACCTGTCCGCCGGGTTGCCGGTGGTGTCGACCGACATGCCGGAGGTCGCACGCTACGTGCGAAATGCCGGCGAGCTCGCGAACGCATGTACGGTGGTGTCGCAGCACGAGGAGTTCGACGCGGCGGTGGTGCGCGCGCTCGCGAGCGATTCGCCGGCAGCCCGCCGGGCGCGGTCCGAGGCGATGCGCGCCGAGACGTGGGAGCGCAAGGTCGCGGATCTCGGCGATCATGTCGCGCGGGTGCTGGCGGCGAAGCGTGCACGTACGTAGGTCACCGACATCACGCACCATTGCGGGGGTGTGCAAGAATTGTCTAGAGTGGGTATCCGTGCGGTGTGTCGTGGTCTTGATGCTGCTGGGAGCGTGTGGCCGACTCGGCTTCGACGGAGTCGCGGCCACCGACCCCGACCCCGACTCCGGCATCTCGGACCCGGACGCGCCGCCCGGTTCGGTCGTCGCTCGGTTCGGCGAGCGCCCCGACTCCGACACCAGCGGTGTGACCACCGACGCGCAGCTCAACCGCGAGTCGCCGACGTCCAACTCCGGTGCCAGCGGAAGCATGTCGATCGAGGGATCGGAGAAGCGCGCGCTGCTGCGGTTCGACGTGTCGTCGCTCGCAGCGAGCTCGATCGTGTCGGCGCGTCTAGAGCTCGTGTTCTCCGGGCAGTCCGCCACCATCTCGATCGCACCCTTGCTCGAGAGCTGGAACGAGGACACGGTGAGCTGGAATTCGCGCGACACCGGTCAGGCGTGGACGGACGCCGGGGCAAGCCCGCCGGGCTCCGCGGGTGCGGCCCTCACCGCTGGTTCGGCAAACGGGACGGTGTCGTTCGACATCCCCCCAACCACGATCGCGAGCTGGATGGCGACACCCGGATCCAACTTCGGCGTGGTGCTGTCGGCGTCCGGCGGTGGCGAGCCCCGGGTCAGCACCAGCGAGGCGCCGATCGCGACCGAGCGTCCCTCGCTGGTCGTGACGTACTTTCCCTGATCAGGACGAGACGAGCACGGTACCGCTCACCTTGCTCTCGCCCACCTGCTCGATCGCGCGCCGCAGATCGCGAGTCGTCGAGCTTCGCGCGCGCAGCACCAGCAACACGGAGTCCGCGGCGTCTGCCATCAGGTTGACGTCGGCGGACCCGAGCACCTGCGGTGCATCGACCACGATGTGGTCGTAGCCGGCCAGGCGCAGGCGCTCGATCGCGATCGCGAACGCGGGACCATCGAGCAGCTGGGTCTTCTCGATCCGCGGGTTGATGGCGGCGACGTGCAACCACAGCTGCGGGATGTCGACCAAGCTCCACGGCAGCATCGGTTGCTGGCGGTGCGCGGCGAGCTGTTCGGCGAAGCACCACGGCGGTACGAACTGGAAGATGTCCGCGAGCTGCGGGCGGCGAACGTGGGTCTCGACCAGGAGCACCTTCGCCCGGCCGCACTCGGCGAGGGCGCTCGCGAGGTTGATCGCGACCGTGGTCTTGCCTTCGCCGGGCTGCGGGCTCGACACCACCACGCACTGGGGCCGCCCGATCTCGAGAAGGTGGTGGCGCAGCACGCGGAACGCGGCGGAGCGCTCCGAGTCGGGATCGAGCACCAGCGCGAGCCGACGATCGAGATCGTGCTCGGGCAGATGATGCTGGGTCAGGCCGACCTCGGGTGGCGTGCGGTCCGGAACCAGCGCTTGCTGCGGTCCGATCGTCTTGGTGCCGACGTCGCTGTTGCCCGCGAGGAGCGCGGCGCTCTCCGGCTTGAGCGCCTGCAGCGGGTTGTCGACACGCGTCGCTCCCGGATCGACGCGCGCCACGTCCCGCACGACGCGGTCGGGCCCGTCGACGGGAATCATCGGCTGCGTGACGAGCGGCAGGGCCGTGCCGCGCTTCGAGGGCAGCTCGCCGTAACGACCGGTCGGGCGCTTCTTCGAGGTCGTCATGCGCGTCCCTTCTCGTGCCGTATGTGCCCGACCGGCGGGATCACGCCGAGCACCGCGATGTCGAGCTGGTCGAGATCGGTACGGCGGTAGATGCGATCGTCGATCAGTGCGAGTCCGATGGCGAGCGCGAAGCCGAGGCCGACGAACAGCACCAGCCCGGCGATCATGAAGATCGTCTTGCCGGGACCCGACGGACGCACCGGCCGGAACGCGGGATCGATGACCTTGAGGCGACCGCCGGTCTCGGCGCGCTTGGTGTCGTAGTCCATCTGCGCGCGGAACAAGCTGTCCGACAGCGCGTTGACGCGCTCGCGCTGCTCGGCGACGGTGCGACGCAGGTAGGAGTGCTTGGCCTCGAGCTCGACGATGCGGTCGGTGCTCGCCGCGGCGGCGGCCGCCGACGATCCGACGCGGTCGCTCTTCTGGAGTGCCGCGATCTCCGCCTCGACCGACGCGAGCTGCTTCTTGAGCTTGGCACGATCGGACGCGCTCGCCGGAGCGATGATGGTCTCGGACTTGGGCGGCACGGCTTGTTGCGCGCGGCGCAACCGCTGCTGGGCTTGCGCGACCTTCTCCTTCGCCGCCCTCACCGTCGGGTGGAGGTCGGTGAACCTCGACGACACCTGTTCGAGCTCGCGCTTGGCGGCGTCGAGCTCGCTCTTGGCCTGCTGGACCTGGGCCTCGGCAGCGATCCGCTCCGCCGATGGAGGTGACGCGATCCGGACCGGCGGTGCGTCGGCCGGGGCATCGAGCCGGGCCTTGATGCGTTGACGCTGGCGCTCGAGCACACCGATGCGCGAGTTGCTCGCCGACGATGCCGACTTCTTGCTGCCCTGGGCGGCGCGGATCGACGCGCCCTCCGACTGACCCGGCTGGGTCTCCTGCGCGAACTCGGGGTGCTCGGCGAGGAACCCGGCGAGGGCGAGCTCGCGCTGGCGCAGCTCCTTGGCCGCTTGCTCCTTGTGCGTGGTCGCGAAGTCGACCGTCGAGCGCGCGGTCTCCAGGCGCAAGGACTCGTCCATGTCCTGGAGCTCCTTGGTCAGCTTCTCGACCACCTTCTTGGCGCGTTCGGGATCGGTGTCGGTGAACACGATGCGAAACGCGCTGCCCCCGCCGCGGGCCTCGAGCTTGACCGCGAGCCGCATCTTGTCGAGCGCGACCTCGCGATCCTTGATCTCGGGGAACGGATCGAGCTCGGGATCGTCGAGGATCGGCTCGAGCTGGGGCCGGGCGACCAGCAACTCGCGATACTTCTCGCCGATGTTGCGCTGGACGATCTCGTCGCGCGTCGGCGTCAGCAGCTGCGACTTGATGCGCTCCTGGTAGAGCAGGGTGGACCACGACTGGTAGCTCCGGCCCTTGAGCATCACGAACGCGAGCGTCAGGGCGCCGCCGATCACCGTGAACGCGGCGACCAGCCACCAGTAGCGCAGGGTCTTGCGGCCGAGGTCGCTGAACCACTGCAGCCGGTCACGGGGGGTTACCGCTGCGATCGCCATCGAGACAACAATGGTACACGAGCGCGGGGGACGCCACGTGCTTGCAGCGATCCCACGTTGTCGCCCGGAAACGAGGGAACGTGGCCCAGAACCGGGAGTCCCAGCCGCGCGACGTCCTCGGTATCGTGCACTCGCGCGTCGAACGAGCCGAACACCAGGGATGCACCGATCATCGTCATCGTGCCGACCACCGCCGCGAGCATCGCGATCAGGATCCACGATTGCTCGACCTTCTCCGGCTTGAACTGATCGGCCATCGAGATCCGGGTACCGAGTCCGGCCTCCGTGACCTGCTCGGCGAGCGTGTCCGGGCTGATCTCGATCGCCTTCATGCGATCCGAGAGTCGCTTGATCTGCTGGTCGAGCGTCGCGACCTCGACCAGGAGCGCGCTGGCGCGTCCGTTGTTGCCCGCGGCCTTGGCGTCGTCGACCGCGGCCTGCTTCTCGGCCCGCCGCGAGCTGGCCTCCGCGAGCTCCTGGTTGACCGCGTCGCGCATCGACGTCACGGTATCGGCGAGCTCGGTGGTCAACGTGCGGCGCTGGGCATCGTGGGTGGCGATCGCGATCCGGGAGAGGTCGCGCGCGACATCGAGCGCGACGTCGGGATCCTCGTCGCTGACTTCGATCCCGATCCGCGCGGACTTCTGCGCGTTGGCATCCTCCTCGTCGTAGTACGCGAACGAGTTCTTCCAGATCAGGATCTCGACCCGGTCGTAGAACGTCGACAGCGCGAACGGTGCGCCGACCCTCGCGATCCTCCCGGGCGCGCGCTTCTCGATGATCTTCTCGACCTCGACATCCGGCAGTAGCACGTGGCTGACGTAGTCCTTGAGCTGGTCGAACGGGATCGTGGAGTCGTCGGGGTTGGCCAGCGCGCCCTCGTGCAGCACGAGCACGACGTCCGCCGTGTAGAGCCGCGGCTTGAGGCCGAACCGCCACACGACCAGGGCGGTCAGCGCGAGCGTCACCAGGATCACCGGCCACGGGCGCACGCGAACGCGGCGACCGATGCGCTGGACCTCGGCGGTCAGCGCGAGGCGCGTCGGTTCCTCCGACTCGAACCAGTCGATCGTGTCCTTCGAGCGCTTCACGCCGCCTTCAGTGTACGTCGCACGGCATCCTCGAGCACGCCGAGGAGGGCGCGAGCGCTGGCGTCCCACCCACCACGCGCACCGGCGGCCGCCACCGCGGCGTCGTCGTAGGGCGCGGTCAGGGCGGTGGCGAGCGCGTCGCCGAGCGCCACCGGATCGCGGGGCGGCGAGAGCACTCCGAGCGCGGGCTGTGACAGCACGTCCGGAACACCACCGACCGCGGTGGCGACGACGCGGCGCCCGCAGGCGAGGGCCTCGAGTACGACGTTGGGGGTGCCTTCGTTGTGACTCGGCAACACCAGCACGTCGCTCGCCGCCATGAACACCGGCACGCGGGCCAGCGGCTGGGCGTCGATCAGTCGAACGCGATCGCCGAACGGGAACAGCGAGGCCGCGACGCGCGCCTGCAGCGGACCATCACCGACCACCACGAGCGTGGCATCGGGAACGAGCGCCAGCGTGCGCTTCCACGCCGGAGCGAGATCGAGCACGCCCTTCACGAGCTTGAGGTTGCCGACGTAGAGCGCGATCGGTCCCGCGATATCCCCGAGGCCGACCTCGGCACGCGCGACATCGCGAGGCCGGGGGTGAAACAACGTCTCGTCGACGCCGTTCATCACGATCGCGATGCGTTCGCGGGGGACGCCGAGCGTCACCACCTCGTCGGCCAGTGCGCGACTGACCGCCACCACGCGCGTGGCGTGCGGCAACGCCCATCGGAGCATGCGCCGCGCTCCGGGCAGCTTGGCGATCACGTTGATGTCGGAACCGTGGAGCTTGACCACCGCGGGCACGCCGAGCACGCGGCCGGCGATCACGGCGGCAAACCCGTCGGGGTACGCCCACGATCCGAGCACGACATCGAACTGGCCGCGCAACCTGGCGAGCCGCGGCGCGATCGAGGCCGCATACAAGGGGCCCCACGCACCGTGCGCGACCCGCGGCAGGAACAGCGTGCGCGGGTGGCTGACGTCGATGCCCGCGATCCGCTCGTGGGCGGGAACCGTGGCCAGCTTGCCGGCGCTCGACCACTTCGACAGCAAGCGCGCGCCGGGGTACCACGGCAACGTGGCCATGACCTCGAGGTGGCACAGCTTCGCGAGCGCCGCGAACTGCTGGCGGTTGAACGGCGCGGCCAGCGGCTCGGCCGCGTTCGGGAAGATCTTCGTGATCGCGAGGACGCGGAGCACTATCGACTCGCTTCGGATCTCGAAGCTACAGGTCGAACACCTTGTCCATGCGCAGCAGCTTGAAGATCGCGAGCGGCTGGTCGCGAGCGCCGGTGAACTTGATGACACCGCCGACGCCGCGCACGCCCTTGTAGAGCTTGACGAGCGCCGCGACCCCGGAGCTATCGATCAGATCGAGCGGCGCGAGATCGACTTCGACCCGAGACGGCTTCTTCGCCAGGAGCTTGTCGATCTCCTCGGCCAGCGGCGACGCGGTGTTGATGTCGAGCGAGCCGCGGATCGTCAGGCGGGCCCCGTCGTTGGTGATCGTGACTTCGAAGGGCTGCACCGTCAACTCCTCCCTACTTCCGCATGTGGGGTGGTGGCGAGCCGCTTGCGCAGCCGCCAGTGATTCGGTGGCCCGGGTACGTACGTCATCTCGTCGAGCATGGTCTTGGCGATGTGGATGCCCATTCCCCCCTCGGGAAGGCTGTGTTCGTCGAGCTCCGGCGGCAGTGGCGGAACGCCTTCGATGTCGAAGGCGCGTCCATGGTCGTTGACGTCGATGACGAGCTCTCGCTCGCTCGGCGTCAGGACGATGTCGATCACACCGCCGCCCTTGCGGGCGTAGGCGTGGATCGCGATGTTGTTGAAGATCTCCATGAACGCCGACACCACGGCGGTGTCGAACGGGTGGCGAACATCGTTGGCGAGTGGGTCTTCGGGATCCCGAACGGCCGACCCCGATACCAACCTCGCCGCCTCGGCGACGACGCGGACCGCGATACCGCGATAGCGCAACGTGCCTGGCACGGTGAGCCGGATCGAGGCGGACATCATCAAGAAACATAACGTAGATCGCGACACGGGGGGCGCTCGCAACCCTCGTGTTACCCTGGTGCCGTGCTACGCAGCGTGCGGCTCGCCAAGCGGGCGATCGACATCGCCGGCGCAGCGGTCGGTCTCGCGATCACGGCGCCGTTGATGCCGATCATCGCGGCGGCGATCTACCTCGACTCGCCGGGCCCGGTGTTCTACCGGCAACGCCGCGCGGGAAGTCTGCGCCGCTCGCGGATCACCAACGGCGTGCGGCAGTTCGACTTCGACGAGTTCATGATGCACAAGTTCCGCACGATGGCCGTCGATGCGGAGGCCAAGACGGGCATCGTGGTGGCCGGTGCGGACGATCCGCGGATCACGCGGGTGGGGCGGTTCCTGCGCAAGTCGCGGCTCGACGAGCTTCCCCAGTTCTGGGACGTGTTGCGCGGCGAGATGAGTCTCGTCGGTCCGCGTCCAGAACGTCCCGAGCTGTTGCGCGACCTCGCGTACGCGATCCCGCTGTTCGAGGAGCGCATGCGTGACGTCAAACCCGGCATCACCGGACTCGCGCAGATCTCGCTCGGCTATACCGGCGCGATCCCCGAGGGCAGCGAGATCGGAAAGCTCGCCGGTACGCTGCAGAACCCGTGGCAGCTCGAGGAGACCCGCGGCTCCCTCGCCGACGACATGCGGATCAAGCTGCTCTACGATCTCGCGTACACGGCATCGCTCGAGCGGTTCGATACGTTCCTGCGCACCGAGCTCGGGATCATCGTCAAGACGCCACTGGTCATGCTCAAGATGACGCAGGGTCGCTGACGCGGCTACTTGCTCGCGCCGCTGTCGGTCACGAAGGCTTGCTGGAGCGCTGCCCGGAACGTCGCCATCTGCGGATCGCCGTGCGTGATCTCTCCTCCACTCGACAGGTCGAGCGTGCCGACCGCGGCTCCGATCTGGAACTGGATGTCGAGCGTCTCGTCGGCGCCGGGGGCGAGGTCGAGGTTGGTGTCGATCGAGATCGGGAGGCTGTCGCTGTCCTCGATCTCGATCTCGCTGGCTTCGTGCGTGCCGTGAATCTCGAACGCGTTCGTGAAGTCGGCCGCATCGAGCTTGAACACCAGCGAGGTATAGAGGCCGGCGGGGGCGTTCTCGAACACCACGTCCTCGGGCTGGCCATCGCTGCTCCACCGGAGCTTGAGCTCCTCGAGGGTGGTGCGGGGGTCGTTCGGGCTGACCGTGACGACCGCCTGGAGGTTCTCCATCCGGATCCGGACGTCGGTCAGGGTGTCGACGGCCGAGATCGGGCCCGGGATGGCGAAGTCGGTCGACCAGTGGATGCGGAGGGTGGACGTACCTTGGGGGTGCGTCCGGGGTGTCGTCATCACCGACATCGTCGCCGGACGTAGTCGCCGGGCACCCCGCGGCACACGCGACAAGCAGCAGAAGCATCACCCGGCGGAGCACGAACTTTGGATGTGCAATGCTCACACCACCGAGTTGCAACGGGAAATGCGCGAAACTAGAGTCGCTGTTCCTGCGCACGTCTCGGAAATTGTGCAGGCTTCGTACACGATATGGCAACTGACTTTCTGACCCAAGAGGGTGGAACGATCCTCGCGGCACACGAGCGGCGAGCCTTCCTCGTCGTTCACGTCACCGACAGCGACCACAGCTCGCGGGTCATCGACCTCCCCGACGGGATCGATGTCACGTTCGGCCGCTCCCGCGGTGCCACGTTCACCCTCGACCACGAGAAGGTCTCCCGGATGCACGCGCGCGTGCGGCGCGACGGGGACAACCTCGAGATCGAGGACCTCGGGAGCCGCAACGGCACCCGAGTCAACGGCGAGAAGATCACCGGCGTGCACAAGCTCGCACACGGCGACGAGCTGGCGATCGGTCCGATCCAGGCGATCGTCAACGTCACCAGCGGGCTACCGCGCTCGACCATGGTGGTCGATGCCGACGCCGGCGAGGCCCGGCTGCGCGCGGAGGTCGATCGGGCGCTTCGCTACTACCGCTATGTCACCGTGGCGATGCTACGGATCGCCGATGACTCGGTGATCGACCAGATCGCCGGTTCGCTCCGTCCGATGGACCTCGTTGCCGAGGATGCCGGCGACGACTACCTGATCATCCTCCCCGAGCTCGGTCGCGCCGACGGCCAGCAGGTGGTCGACCAGATCCTCGAACAGGCGCGCGCGTCGGGCACTGCGGCACTGAGCGCCAGCGTGCTCGTCCCCGAGGACGGCACCACCGTCGAGGCTCTGATCGGCGCGCTGCGAACGAGCCTGCGTACCGGCCGGCCGGTCGACCGGACGCCAGGACCGTCAGGGAAGAACGAACCGATCGTGCTCGATCCGGGCATGCAGCGCGTGTACTCGCTGGTCGAGCGGATCGCCGACTCGCAGATGACCGTGCTGATCCTCGGCGAGACCGGGGTCGGCAAGGAGCTGGTCGCCGAGGCGATCCACCGCCGCTCGGGGCGTCGCGACCAGCCGCTGATCAAGCTCAACTGCGCCGCGCTGCCGGAGACCTTGCTCGAGAGCGAGCTGTTCGGTCACGAGCGCGGGGCGTTCACCGGCGCCGACAAGCGCAAGATCGGATTCTTCGAGGCGGCCGACGGCGGCACGCTGTTCCTCGACGAGATCGGCGAGATGCCGCTGTCGCTCCAGGCCAAGCTGCTGCGCGTCCTCGAGCGCAAGATGATCACGCGCGTCGGTGGCACCACCGAGATCGCCACCGACACGCGCGTCGTCGCCGCCACTCACCGCGATCTCGAGGCCGAGGTCCGGCTCGGTCGGTTCCGCCAGGACCTGCTGTTCCGGATCGGTGGCTTCACGCTGGTCGTGCCGCCGCTACGCGATCGTCCCAACGAGGTGATCGCGCTCGCGGAGCACTTCATCCATGGCACCGCCGCCGAGCAGGGCCGCCCCGCTCCGACGATCGGCGACGCCGCGCGCGATGCGCTGCTCGCCTACGGTTGGCCCGGCAACGTGCGCGAGCTCAAGAACGCGATCGACCGTGCACTCGTGCTGTGCGGCGACACGATCGACATCACCGACCTCCCCGAGAAGCTGCGCGACGTCGGCCAGCGCGTGCGTCCCGTGAGCGCCGCCGCCGACGTCCGCGGTCAGCTCGCCGAGGTCGAGCGCGCGGCGATCGTCGCCGCCCTCGATGCGGAAAACGGCAACCAGACCCGCGCGGCGCGCCGCCTCGGGCTATCCCGGCGCGCGCTGATCTACAAGATGGAGAAGTACGGGCTCAAGCCGCCGCCGAATCGCGCGGGCTGATCGCTTCGTGCGTGCATCTCGACGGGGCGACGATCCAACGAGCCCGAGTCTGTCGAGGGAGAGGATCGATACGCATGGTCGGGAGAGCGCGGCGCGTGCTCCCGCGGCGCGCCGACGATCGCGGCCCAAACGCCAGTCGCCCGAGATGAACGCGCTGGCATCGCGTCGTTCGCGTCGGCTCGTGCCTCGACGCGCTGACCGAACGCGCGCGCACCACAGACGAGAACGATGTTCTCGAGAAGAGAAGCGAGAAGAGCGGCGAGAAGAGCGGCGAGAAGAGCGGCGAGAAGAGCGGCGAGAAGAGCGGCGAGAAGACGAGAGAGCCGCGAGAGAGCGTCGACCCTCAAAACGATCGCGAGATGATTTCTTGCTTGACGGATCTCGCGCCGCCATCGCACGCCCGTGCTCGTCGCGAAGCTGGCGTGCGACCAGCCGCATCCTGTCGCGCGCTGCGCGCGCGAAACACGACAGGTCGTTTCTCGACGGGAAAACGCGAGAACAGCGCACCTGCGCGAGGTGAGAGCTTCGAAAACTCGCGTGGTAGGTATCTCGTCTAGCAAGGAGCGTCGGGATGGAGTCGATGAACGCGGCGGCGAACGACTGGCGGGGTGAAGCGCACGAGAACTCGAGCTGGCGCGAGATCGATCGCCGACTCGGTGCGATCGCTCGGCAACGATGCGTGCTCGATGCCGAGGAAGCGCGCTGGCTGCGTGCCGCGGCGAGATGTCGGATCTGGCAGCAGGTGGGCTGCGCGAGCTTGCTCGACTACCTCGAGCGCCGACTCGGGTACGGGCCGCGCGCCGCGCAAGATCGCGTGCGAGTCGCCTTCGCCCTCGAAGAGCTACCGGCGCTCGCCGCCGAGCTCGAGCGCGGGATGCCGTACACCGCGGTGCGCGAGCTGTCCCGCGTCGCTACGCGCGACACCGAGGGCGACTGGATCGCAGCGTGCCGCGGCAAGAACGTCCACGAGGTCGAGCGTGCGGTCGCCGGTCACCGGCCCGGCTCTCGTCCGAGCGATCCTGGAAAGCCCGAGCTCGCCGGGCGACGCTTGCCGCTCGAGGACATCCGCCCCGCGACGCAGGCGGCGTGGCGCGAAGCGCGGCACAAGCTGCAGGTCGAGCGCGGAACCCACGTCTCCGACGACGAGCTGCTCGCGGTGCTGTGTGGCGTCTATCTCGATGGTGCGGCCCCGGACCAAGACGACCAACACGCGGGTCGCGCCAGGTACCAGGTCGCGGTTTCGATATGTCCCGGCTGCCAACAGGGCTGGCGCGATGGTGCCGGGCGCACGTTCCCGCTCGACGCCGCCGACACCGAGCGCGCGCTGTGCGACGCCCAGCACGTGGGTAGCCTCGACGGCAATCCCGCACGCGCCACCCAGGACATCGCGCCGCGGGTCCGCCGGTTCGTCGTGCGGCGCGATCGCGGCGCGTGCCGCGTACCCGGCTGCCGGTCCACAGCCAACCTCGAGCTCCATCACATCGTGCCGCGCTCGCGCGGTGGCTCGCACGAGGCCTCCAACTTGATCCAGCTCTGCGATGGTTGCCACACCGCTCATCACCGCGGCCTGCTCGACATTCGCGGCACGTCCGACGACCTCGAGGTGACGCGCCGGCACGCCTTCGTGCCCACCACGCTCGACGCCGACAGCGCCCACGTGGGCGTCGATCCGATCGCCCGACACGTGGGCGTCGATCCCCGCGATCGCGTCCACGTGGGCTTCGATCCGTGGGACCGCGTCCACGTGGACGTCGGCTCGAAGCCAATCGAGGGAGTCCACACGGGTGACGGCCCGATCGACCATGCGGCGAGCACGAGCCCGATCGATCGTGGCGCGTCCACGAGCCCGATCGACAGCACCCACGTGGGCGTCGACACCATCGACCGCACGCACGTCGGTGCACGACACCGATCGGGCGTGTTCGATCGCGTCGCGGCGCGAACCCAGGCACTCGACGCGCTCGTGACGCTCGGGTTCAAACGCCACGAAGCGCGAGCGTACGTCGATGGTGCGATCGCCGAGCTCGGTCCCCGCGCGTTTGATCTCGAGACGGTGTTACGAGCTGCGCTGCGTCGTGTTCCCCACAAGTAGTCAGCTCTCGGTTGCACGGAGGCCCGCGAAATCGTTATTCGATGGTGATGTTTCGACGGATCGGTGCCGGTCATCACCGGCCCGCCACAGCAAACTCGCGGGCTTCGCGCGGGCCTTGCCGTTGCACGTGAGGGACAACATGTTCCGCGCCGTCGTGATCCTCGGGGTGCTGTTTTCCACCATCGCACACGCATCCCCCGACCCCGTCGCTTCGCCGGCCACGACGAGCTATCGCTCGATCACGCTGACCACCGACGCCGCGGCCGTGGCGGTGACCCTCGGCGGCATCCTGCTCCGCGACCACGACGACGGCTCGGTCGCCGCCAAGGTGATGCTGTCCACCGGAGTGATCGGCGTGGCGTTCGTGACCCCGATCGTTCACATCGCGCGCGGTCACCGTCTGCGCGGCTTCGGCAGCTATGCGCTACGCGCCGGCGCCGCCAGCATCGGCATGTTGGTCGCGATCGGCGTCGGCGACTGTCACGACGGCTTCCGGTGCGATGCCATCTTGCCGGGCGTGCTCGGAGGGTTCGCCGTCGCCAGCGTCGTCGATGCCGCGTTCCTCACCGACGAGACCGCTGCGGCGCCGCCATCGTGGTCGCCCGCCGTGTCGGCCACGGGCGACGGCGTGCGACTCGGCGCTCGGTGGTCGTGGTAGCGATCGCGACCTTCAACAGAGCAAGACGGGCTCGAGGTTCTCGGGCTTCTGCCCCAGCTCGTCGTCCGTGAGCCGCGCGTAGATCTCGATCAGCGTGCCGTCGGGATCGGTGAGCCACAGCTCGTGCAGCGGCGTGCCACGCCAGGTCGTGCGCGGCGGCTTCTCGACGTGCATGCCGGCCTCGCGTGCGAGCTCGTAGGCGCGGATCACCGCCGCCTTGTCCGCCACCGCGATGCCCAAATGATAGAGCGTGTCGTGGTGCAGGTCCTTGCCATCGGACACGACCACGACGAAGTTCGTGCCGAGCGTCGGGTCGACGAACGTCGCGTAGCGGTGCGTCCATTCCTTGGGGGGCGCGCCGAGCAGCCAGGTATAGAACCGCGTGCTCGCCGGCAGGTCCTTCACGCGCACGCTCGCGTGGAACTCGGTGGGCGCCGGCCCGGCCGGCACGTCGAGCAGGGCCGAGAGCACCTCGATCCGGCCGCGGATCTGATCACGGGCGGTGCGGAAGCGGGCACGCAGGTCGTCGGGCGACAGCGCCGGATCGTCGCTCGCCGGATCGGCGATCGGCCAGTGCAGCCGGCGCGCCCGCCCGAGAAACGCCGGGCACACCTCTTCGGCGCACAGCGTGACCACGAGATCGACGGTCGCCGGATCGATCGTGTCGACCGACTTCGAGCGATGGCCGCCGAGATCGATCCCGATCTCACTCATGACCTCGATCGCGTGGGGGTTCACGCGCGATGGCTGGCTCCCGGCGCTCTGGACGTGCGCATCGGGGCCGAGAATGCGGCGCGCGAGCCCCTCGGCCATCTGGCTGCGAGCGGAGTTCGCGACACACAGAAACAACACGCTCGTTCGTGGCATCAGGATATGCAGATATCGTGATATACGAAAGCGATGCTGTCCAGTGCCTCGAACCTCGAACACGTTCGCCCGCTGACGCGCGTGTTCCGGGCACTCGGCGACGACACCCGGATCCGGATCGTCGCGTTGCTCGCGCATGGCGAGTTGTGCGTGTGTCACCTCGAGACCGCGCTCGGGATCAGTCAGCCGAACTGCTCTCGCCAGCTCGGGATCCTGAAGGCCGCCGGCATCGTCGATTCGCGGCGCGACGGAACGTGGGTGTACTACCGGCTCTGCGAGCAGGAGCACGCGGCGGTCAGCGGCGTGCTCGATCTGCTCGTCGAGACGTTCGGCACCGAGCGCGCACTGCGCGCCGACCACGCGCGGCTCAAGAAGAACTGCGGGCCGAACGCCTGCAAGTGAAAGGCTGATCGATGCACGGCTCCGGCCCCCACCTCGCCCGCAGGCTGTCGTTTCTCGATCGTTACCTCACGGTGTGGATCTTCACCGCGATGGCGATCGGCGTGGCGCTCGGCAACCTGGTTCCCGAGCTTCCGCGCGCGCTCGACAAGCTGAGCGTCGGCACCACGTCGATCCCGATCGCGGTCGGTCTGATCGTGATGATGTATCCGCCGTTCACGAAGGTTCGCTACGAGGAGCTCGGCAAGATCTTCCGCAACAAGCGGGTCGTCGTGCTCTCGCTGGTGCAGAACTGGGTGATCGGTCCGCTGCTGATGTTCGCGCTCGCGGCGGTGTTCCTGCCCGACAAGCCGGAGTACATGCTCGGCCTCATCATCATCGGGCTCGCGCGCTGCATCGCGATGGTGGTGGTGTGGAACGACCTCGCGAAGGGCGACACCGAGTTCTGCGCGGGGCTGGTGGCGTTCAACTCGATCTTCCAGGTGCTGCTGTTCTCGGTCTACGCGTACGTGTTCGCGACCGTGTTGCCGCGCTGGCTCGGCCTGCACGGGGCGGTGGTCGACATCTCGATGGGCGAGATCGCCAAGAGCGTCGCGATCTATCTCGGCGTGCCGTTCGCGGCCGGGTTCGTGACCCGCCTGCTCCTGCGCCGCGCGAAGGGCGATACCTGGTACCGCACCGAGTTCGTGCCGCGCATCGGACCGCTGACGCTGGTCGCGCTGCTGTTCACGATCATCGTGATGTTCTCGCTCAAGGGCGACGCGATCGTGAAGCTGCCGCTGGACGTGGTGCGGATCGCGATCCCGCTCCTGATCTACTTCATCGTGATGTTCGCGGTGTCGTTCGCGCTCGGACGGCGGGTCGGTGCCGACTACGGCCAGTGCGCGACGCTATCGTTCACCGCGGCCTCGAACAACTTCGAGCTGGCGATCGCGGTCGCGGTCGCCACGTTCGGGATCCACAGCGGGGTGGCGTTCGCCGCGGTGATCGGACCGCTGGTCGAGGTCCCCGTGATGCTGGGGCTCGTTCACGCGGCGCTGTGGGCGCAGCGCCGGTGGTTCGCTGGGGTGCCGAGACCTGGCTAGCAGCCCGGTGGAGGGCGCTGCCTGGCAGCTCGATCAGCCATCGGATCCTCAATGATCCCGCGGGGCCAGGTGCGGCGTGCGAGCTGCAAAAGACAAGCTCGTGCGGAAAACACTCGTTCTCGGACTCGCTGGACTCCTCGGATTCACCGGGCTCGTTGCCGGCTGCTCGTCGGATGCCGACGACTCGCTATGCCAGGGCGACGAGTGCAAGCCGCCGGACTCTCCCTACCCGACGGAAGACACGGCCGCGATCCTCGAGATCTACGCCCTCGACATCTGGGCGCAGTACCTCCCGAGCGACGCCTCGGTCACGGTCACGCGAAACGGCGAACAGGTTCCTGTCGTCGGGTTTCCGTTGATCCGCGCGCCGCTGGCCGACAAGGGCACGTACGTGATCCGCGCGACCGCACCCGGTTATCGCGACTACGAGGTCGAGCTCGAGTACGACGGCTCCGACGGGTTGCAGGGGCTCGCGATCGGCGTGATGCCCGAGGAGCGCGCGGTCGTCGCCAGCAGCCACGAGATGCGCGACATTCCCGATCGCGGCGAGCGCACCATCCACACGATCTACACCGGCCTCAGCCACAAGTGGTTCTCGCCGAGCGGTCGTCCCGCTCGGCGCGGAAACCGGATCGAGCTGATGATGGACGGCGAGCAGGCGTGGTCGCACGCCAAGGCGGATCTCGAGAACGCGCAGGACACGATCCACCTGTCGACCTGGTGGTGGGAGTCGCAGTTCGAGCTCGTTCGCGACCGCAACAACCTGACGGCGAGCGAGGACCAGCGCCGTCCCAATACGATCCTCAGCATCCTCGACAACTCGCCCGCCACCAAGCGCGTGATCGTGGGGCAGTTCTTCGGACAGGATGGCCTGCTCGACGGCCTGACCATCGATTCCGATCTCAAGCAGCGCGGCAAGACCGCCGGCGACAACTTCGAGTTCATGGGCCAGGCCAACGAGACCTCCGGTCAGTTCACCTGGCAGCCGGACGCGTTCGACTTCACCGATCGCATCCGCGACACGTACCTGCACACCACGCGGCGCGAGTTCGATCCCGAGGACCTGCACGCGTCGTTCATTTCTCCGCAGATGGTCGATCTCACCGAGTGGCCGATCGGCATCGACGTCGAGCACGCGAGCTTCCACCAGAAGTTCTTCGTCGCCGACGACAAGGTCGCGTACATCGGCGGCATGAACCTGCGCCGCGTCGACTGGGACACGTCCAAGCACGAGGTGTTCGATCCGCGCCGCATGCTGTTCGACGCGTCGAGCGCGGACCGCCAGGCGGTCGCCGACAAGGAGCAAGAGCCCGACATGGGCCCGCGCAAGGACTACATCATGCGGATCGAGGGCCCGTCGGCTCGCGACGCGTCGGACGTGTTCAAGCGCCGCTGGGATCTGCTGCGCACCGAGCACGCCAACTACTCCGAGGCGTCGAGCGCGTTCGACATCGCCACCGACGCCGACCCCGATCCGGACGCCTCGAGCGTGGACGGCTCGATGGTGCAGGTCACCGCCACGCTGCCGAGCCCGCTCAGCGAGGCCGCGATCGCCGAGTCGTGGATCCAGGCGGTCGAGAACGCGAACGACTACATCTACATCGAGGACCAGTACTTCCGCGCGCCGCTGCTGTTCGACGCGATCGCCAAGCGCATGCGCGAGGTGCCGAACCTCCAGCTGGTGGTGATCACGAAGCCGGTCGACGAGTGGCTCGACCCGGGTTGCGAGTGGACGTATCGCTCGGACGAGGTGTTCCGTCAGTTCGGCGATCGCTACCACCTGTTCCAGCTACGCGCATTCGACTACGCGGTCAGCTGGGGCATCGACGAGACCGACGCGCACTTCCTCGACATGGACGTCCACTCGAAGATGCTCATGGTCGACGACAAGTTCATGAGCGTCGGGTCGGCGAACAAGAACAACCGCGGGATGATCTACGAAGGCGAGCTCAACGTCGCGGTGTACGATCCGACCTGGGTGGGCGAGCAGCGCCGTCGCATCCTCACCAACATCCTGCCCGACGGCGTGTCGGCGGGAGACGACCCGGCCACGTGGATCCAGCAGCTGAGCTCGGCCGCGAGCTGGAACGACTCGGTCTACAGCAACTGGGACGCGGAGGGCATGGACCTCAACCTCAACGGTGCGGCGCCGAGCTCGATCTACATCCCGCAGGGCTTCATCTACTCGCTGCAGTTCCGCGACCACAGCAAGTGTCTGATCGAGGGCGTCGGCCCCGACATGACCTAGCGCGACAGCGACCCGATCGCCGACCCGATCGCTACAGCGACCCGATCGACGCCTGGGCGCACGCGTTGTCGCGGCAGTCCTCGAGCTGGAGCGTGATGTGGTGGATGCCGAACTTGTCCTCGAGGTCGTGGCCGACGCTGGCCAGGAACCCGGGCTCGTCGGCCGGCCACGGCAACACCAGGTGTGCGGTGAGTGCCACCTCGGTCGTGCTCATCGACCACACGTGGAGATCGTGGACCTCCTGGACCTCGGGTAGGCCGCGCAAGAACTCCTCGACCGCGGCCGGATCGATGTGCGGTGGTACCGCGTCGAGCAGCAGGTTGATCGCCTCGCGGAGCAGCTTCCAGGTGCCGTACAGGATCACGACCGACACCGCGAGGCTGGTCGCCGGATCGACCCACGATGCGCCGGTCTGCCACACCACGATCCCGGCGACGACGACGCCCGCCGACACCGCAGCATCGGCGATCAGGTGGAGGAACGCACCGCGCACGTTGATGTCGTGGGCACTGCCCTTCGCGAACAGCAGCGCCGCGGCGGTGTTGATCACCACGCCGATCGCCGCGACCGCGGCGACCATGCTTCCGTCGACGGGGTGGGTCTCGCCGATCCGGTGGATCGCTTCCCACGCGACGCCGCCGATCGCGAACAGCACGAGTCCGCCGTTGGCGAGCGCGGCGAGGATCGTGGTGCGCCGGAGACCGTAGGTGTGGCGCGCGGTCGGCGAGCGCCGCGACAGCGCGGCCGCGCCCCACGCCATCGCGAGCCCGAGCACGTCGCCGAGGTTGTGGGCGACGTCCGCGAGCAGCGCCGTCGAGTGCGCGATCACGCCGGCGATCGCGCCGATGATGACGAACAGGATGTTGAGCGCGATTCCGATCGCGAACGCCTTGGACATGCGTTCGGGAGCGTGATCGTGGGTGTGGTCGTGGCCGAGATCGCTCATGGTGGTTGCGGGGACAGCGCGACAGCCACGCCAAGCGTAGACGAAGATCCCGGATGTGACCTTCCGACAGCGTGGAGAGATCCGACGCGTCGGGATGCGGTGAAACGCGACGGCGTGAACGCGCACCGGAACCTCGAGGTTCCGATCGGGCCGATCGGGCGGAGCTCGGCTGGAACCTCCAGGTTCCGAGGTGTTGCGAGATCCCACCACCGGGTTTGGCCCGTCTCGTGATCTGGGATCGGGGCATGAACAAGCGATTTCTCACCCTGTCCTCCCTGCTCGCCACCTCCCTCTCGCTCACCGCCTGCCTCGCACGCGATCGCGGTGGCGACACCGACACCGCCGAGCTCGCAGCCGACTCGACGCTGGCCGCCAACGACGAGGCCGCACTGCTGTCGTCGATGCTCGACGGCACCAGCGGGGTGGCGCCGCTCTCGGCGGACGGCGCCGCGGCGGCGATCGCCGCGCATCTCGAGGCCCGCTACAACCCGAGCGGTTGCGTCGACGTCACCCAGGAAGGCCTGACCATCACCGCGGTGTTCTCCGGTTGCACCGGTCCTCGTGGACTGCGGCTGCTCGACGGCACGGCGGTGCTCGACGTGTCCGCGGGCGCCGGCGGCGCGATCGTCGTCGACGCCAACGCCACCGACTTTCACGTCGGCCAGGCGACGCTCGACATCGCCGCGACCGCGACCTACACCGGCGCGGGCGATACCCAGTCGCTCGCCGTGGTCACGCGCAGCGGCGGCGTCGGCGCGCTCGGCTACACGCTCGAGCACGACGGCGACTACACCGTGACCTGGGATAGCGATTGCTTGACGATCGATGGTGCATGGTCGTCGTCGCGTGGTGACCTCTCGAGGTCGACCACCGCGAACGTCACCCGCTGCGTCGCCGAGTGCCCGATCGGCACCGTCACCCGCGACACGGTCCGCGATCGTCACATCGAGATCACCTTCGACGGGACCACGACCGCGCGGTGGACCAGCTCGGCCGGCGGCTCGGGGCAGTTCCAGCTCGCCTGCGGCCTGTGAGCACGGCGACATGACGCCAGTGGCCGAACTGCCACCGGACGGCGATGGCAACGTATCCGCGGCCTGCTGTCGTCGACTATCATCGCGCGATGGGATTCGTGCTCGGTGGTGTTCAGAGTGACTTCGCGCGCCACCTCGCCCGCGAGGGCCTCGGACTCGACACGCTGGTCGGCGAGACGATCGACGCGGCCCTCGAGGCTGCGAGCCTCGACATCACCGCGATCCAGTCGATCCACGTCGCCAACGCGTTCGGCGAGCTGTTCACCGGGCAGGCACACCTCGGAGCGATGCCGGCGACCGCGCGGCCGGCGCTGTGGGGGATCCCGGCGTCGCGTCACGAGGCCGCGTGCGCGTCCGGCAGCATGGCGGTGCTCGCCGCGATGGCCGAGATCGAGGCGGGCCGGTACGACTGCGTGCTCGTGCTCGGCGTCGAGCAAGAGCGCAACGTGTCGGGCGAGGTCGCCGCACGTCACATGGGCTCGGCGGCGTGGATCGGTCACGAGGGCGAGACGGCACGCTATCTGTGGCCCCACATGTTCTCGCGGATCGCGGACGCGTACGCGGAGCGCTGGGGGCTCGACCGCGCGCACCTGGTGGCGATCGCGACCAAGAACCTCGGCAACGCACGCGACAACCCGCACGCGCAGACCCGCGCGTGGAGCTGGACCGATGCCACGCTGACCGACGACGATCCGAACAACGCGATCGTCGAGGGTCGGCTGCGGCGCTACGACTGCGCGCAGGTCACCGACGGCGCGGCCGCGGTCGTGCTCGCATCGCCCGCGTTCGCCGCCGAGCACGCGCGCCGCACGGGTAAGCCGCTGGCGCGGATCGTCGGCTGGGGCCATCGCACCGCGGCGCTCGGACTCGACGCCAAGCTCGCGCGCCACCACGATCGTGCGCAGCCGCTGATCCCGCACCTCGCGGACACGGTCGCCGATGCGCTGGGGCGTGCGGGGCTCGCCGACGCGACCGCGCTCGACGGCCTCGAGGTCCACGACTGCTTCACGATCACCGAGTACCTCGCGATCGATCACCTCGGCCTGACCGCGCCGGGCGAGGCGTGGAAGGCGATCGAGGCCGGCACTCACGCGCGCGACGGCACGCTCCCGATCAATCCGAGCGGCGGGCTGATCGGTGGCGGCCACCCGGTGGGGGCGACCGGCGTGCGGATGCTCGTCGACGCGGCTCGCCAGGTAACCGGCACCGCCGGCGCGTACCAGGTCGAAGGCGCCAAGACGTTCGGCACGCTCAACCTCGGTGGAAGCGCCGCGACGGTGGCGAGCCTGATCGTCGGCGCGGTGTAGAGTTCGCGCATGCCGGTCCGCGTCGTCCACCGCTATGACAATCGCCTGCCCGCAGACGACGACCACCCGTACCGCACCGGCGCCTGGCGACCGAACCTCGTCGAGTACGATGCCGACGATCTCGAGGTCGTCGAGGGCCGGATCCCGGATGACCTCGAAGGCACCTACCTCCGCAACACCGAGAACCCGTTACTGCCGGCGATCGGGCGGTATCACCCGTTCGATGGTGACGGCATGGTCCACGCGATCCGCTTCGAGGGCGGCCGCGCGCACTATCGCAACCGCATGGTGCGGACCTCCGGGCTGGCCGCCGAGCTCGCTGCCGGCGAGCCGCTATGGTCCGGGATCATCGAGCCCGCCACGCGCTCGAAGCGCGACGGCGTCGGCGCGCGCGGTCGGATGAAGGACGCGTCGAGCACCGACGTGGTCGTCCACGCGGGGCGTGCGCTCACCAGCTTCTACCAGTGCGGCGAGCTGTATGCCCACGAGGTCGCGACGCTGGAGGCCGCGGGCCCGCTCGCGTGGTCGGGTGGGTTCGGTGGCTTCGGCGTGTCGGCGCACCCCAAGCTCGACGAGGTCACCGGCGAGCTGCTGGTGTTCGGCTACGGTACGCGCGCGCCGTACTTCGCGTTCGGCGTCGTCGATCGCGGCGGCGCGCTGGTCCACGAGCGACCCGTGCCGCTCCCCGGCCCGCGGCTGCCCCACGATCTCGCGTTCACCGAGCACCACGTGATCGTCGGCGACTTCCCGCTGTTCTGGGATCCCGAGCTGCTCGCGCGCGGCATCCATCGTCCGCGATGGAATCCCCAGCTCCCGACTCGGTTCGGAGTCGTCCCTCGACGCGGCCGCGGCGAGATCCGGTGGTTCGAGGCAGCGCCGACCTACGTGCTCCACTTCATCAACGCGTACGAACAGGGCGACACGATCGTGATCGACGGTTACTTCCAGGCCGATCCGATGCCGAAGCCGGATCCCGCGGACGGTCCGTGGGCGGGGCTGCGCAAGATGGTCGACGTCCACGCGATGCGAGCGCGACCGCATCGCTGGCGGCTCGATCTCGTCACCGGCACCGTGCGGGAGGAGCGGCTGTTCGACGTGATCTGCGAGTTCCCGTCGATCGACGGACGGGTCGGCGGCCGCCGCCATCGGTTCGCGTACGCGATGACGGCGAAGCCGGGCTGGTTCCTGTTCGACGGCATGGTTCGCTTCGATCTCGAGACCGGCGACGTCCAGCGATTCGGGTGGCCCGACGGCGTGTACGGCAGCGAAGCGCCGATCGCACGCCGCCGCGGAGCGACGGCGGAGGCCGACGGTTATGCCGTCACGTTCGTCAGCGACACGACGCGCGACGAATCCGAGTGCCAGATCTTCGACGCGCACCACCTCGATGCCGGGCCACTCGCGCGGGTCCGGTTGCCCGAGCGGATCTGCGCCGGCACCCACGCGTGCTGGGCGCCGGCATGACCGACGTCTTCCTGCTCGCCGGTGCACGCACGCCGCGCGCCAAGGGCTCCTCGAAGGGCGCGCTCCACGCCGTGCCACCGGTGAAGCTCGTCGCCACCGTCCTCGACGCGCTCGCGCCGCGGCTCGGCCACCCGGTCGACGACGTGATCGTGGGTTGCGCGACCCAGGTCGGCGACCAAGGTGCGAACCTGGCGCGCGCGGCCACGCTGCTCGCCGGCTGGGATCCGCGCGTCCCCGGGCTCACGATCAACCGGTTCTGCGCGTCCGGGCTCGAGGCGATCGGGCTCGCCGCGTCGCGCGTTCGCGCCGGCGATGCGAGCCTCGTCGTGGCGGGTGGCGTCGAGAGCGTGTCGCGGGTGGCGACGTTCGCGGACCGCGGGCCGCTGTACTTCGATCCGGCGGTGATGGCGGCCGCCGGCACGATCCACATGGGAGTCGCCGCCGATCTGGTGGCCACGCTCGAGGGCATCGACCGCGAGACCTGCGATCGCTACGCGCACGCCTCGCGCGACAAGGCGCGCCGGGCGCCGCCATCACCATCGATCGTGACCGTGCCCGGCGTCGCCCTCGCGCACGACGAGAACGTCGCGTACCAGCCATCGCTCGACGAGCTCGCCGCGCTGCCACCGCTATTCGGCGAGCTCGGTCAGGACGCGATCGCGCTCGCCCGTCACCCCCAGCTCGCCGCGATCCACCACATCCACACCCGCGGCTCGTCGCCGAGTCTCGCCGACGCGGCGGCGCTGGTCGTGGTCGGCGATCGCGCCGCCGCCGAGCGCAGCGGACTCGCGCCACGCGCGCGGATCGTCGCGACCGCGTCGTGCGCGGCCGATCCGGTGACCATGCTGACCGCCGGCCAGCTCGCGATCGAGCGCGCCCTCGCGAAGGCCGGGTTGCGCGCTGCCGACATCGAGATCTTCGAGTTCGCCGAGGCGTTCGCCGCGCTGTGCGTGCGGTTGATGCGCGATCTCGAGCTCGATCACGATCGCCTCAACCCCAACGGAGGCACGATCGCGCTCGGCCACGCCTACGGCGCCACCGGTGCCGTGCTCGCGCTCGGTGCGCTCGACGAGCTCGAGCGGCGCGGCGCGCACCGAGCCGTCGTCGCGGTCAGCGGCGCCGCCGGGCTCGGGGTGGCGATGGTGCTCGAGCGCGTGTAGCCGCGCGGTGACCTTCCCGCGAGCGTCACTCGCGGATCGGCAGGCGCACGTGGAATGTCGTGCCTTCGCCGAGCGCGCTGTCGAACGAGATCGAGCCACCGTGGGCGACGATCAGCTGGCGCGTGATGTAGAGGCCGAGCCCGAGCCCGCCGTACGCGGCGGGAACGGCGCGCTCGAACTTCTCGAAGATCCGGCTGGCATCGCTCGGCGAGATTCCGATGCCGTGGTCGCGTATGTCGACCTGGACGGTGTCGTCGTCGACGGTCGCGAAGATCTCGATCGGGCGTCCGCGCCCGTACTTGATCGCGTTGACGATCAGGTTCGTGAACACCTGCTCGAGCCGCAGGCGATCCCAGTCACCCCGGATCGACGGCACGTCGACGCTGACCGATGACGACGACAGCTCGGCGCGAGATCGCAGCCGTGCGACGACGTCCTCGACGAGGAGCTCGAGATCCACGGGGCCACGCGCCAGCGCGATCGGGCCGGTGGCTTGCTGCGCGTCGAGCAGCGCCGTGATCAGGTGCGAGAGTCGCGCGACCTCTTCGAGCGCGCGGTGGGTGGCGTCGCCGAGGTGGGGACCGGTGTGGCCGCGATCGAGAAGGCGCGCGAGTTGCTGGAGCTGGAGGCTGATGTTGGTGACCGGCGATCGCAGCTCGTGGGAGACCGTGACGAGGAACTCGTCGCGGAGCTCGAGGGCGCGGCGGGTGGTCTCGATCAGCGCCTCGCGTTCGGCCTCGAGACGACAGCGCTCGGAGATGTCGCGGATCACGCTGAGGAGCACGCGGCGTCCACCGATCGTGTGGCCGCGCGAGTTGACCTCGACGTCGAACGTCGAACCGTCGTTGCGCTGGTGGATCGTGCGAAACAAAAAGCCCTCGGTGTCGGCCAGCCGCATCTGACGCGACACCGGCTCGGGGTCCGCGGCGCGGATCTGGAAGATCGTGAGCGCGAGGAGCTCGGAGCGTGAGTATCCGTAGGCAGTCTCGGCCGCGCGGTTGGCGTCGATGATCTGACCGGAGTCCGCATCGAGGACGAACAGCACGTCCCGCGCGTGCTCGAACAGTAACGTCGCGATCTCTGCATCGTGATGTGCCGCCACGCGTCCCCCGCCCACCACCGTACCCGATGCGGGCTGGTCCGGTCATGCCGCGCGCGTACCAGCGTGACTACGCAAAGCTCGGAGGACCGACTATTCCGCGGGGGTGCGCGCGGCACGGAACAACACCGCGCCGAGCTCGTGGGTGTCGAACCACATTCCGTGCCTGTGACAGACGTCGATCGGCACCGCGAACAGCTGGAACACGGCCATGTCGGAATGACAGGTCGGACACGGTAGGCGCTCGGAGCGCTGGTCCGGGAACATCGGAAGCGGCACGGGCTCCGGCGGGACCTGCATCTGGGCCGCCATCGTGGCCAGGCTCGAGGCCGCCAACCACACCCCGCGGCACTGCGAACACCCGGCACCGACCACGGCGTCGATCAGCTCGACATTGCAGCGGGGGCAGCGCTCGTGCTCGTCGCGGTAGGCCATCGCTCGACGATACCTCAGCGCTGGATCACGTTCGCGTTGAACCGCTCGGCGACGCTCGGCGAGTCGGTGCCGCCGGTGATCAGCACGGTGCCATCGCACATCAGCACCGCCTGGTGGTTGGCTCGCCCGACCGACATCTCGTCTCCCGCCGCATCGATCGTCACGACGTCGGCGTCGGGGTTGAACGTGACGAAGTAGACGCCGCGCACGGGATCCGGGTCGGGCGGGATCCGGCCGCCCGCGAGCAGGATGCGACCGTCGGGGAGGGGCGTGACGCTGAAGTCGACCACCCCGGCGGCGATCGGTAACGTGTCGTTGGTGACCTCGGTGAACCCTTCGATCAGCGAGAACCGCTCGAGCGAGCGCACCGGGTTGCCGGCCGCATCGACGCCGCCGATCACGAGCACGCTGCCGTCGCCGAGTCGCACCGCGCGGTGGTTGCGGCGCGGCGTGATCATCATCGGCTTGAAGGTGTCGAGCACGTCGTCGTTGAGCGGCTTGTAGAGCTCGGCCTCCGGGACCAGCAGGTCCTGATCGTCGACTCCGCCGATCACCAGGACCGGTGCACCGGCATCGTCGGCGAGGCGCGTCGCGGTGTGACCGGCGCGCGGGTGCAGCGTCTCGGCCTGCTGCTCGATCACGATCGCTCCGTCGCTGCGGGTCTGCAGCGTCGCGATCGAGCCGACCGGTGCGGCCTTTCCGCTGGGCGTCAGCATGCCGGGATCGCGACCGCCGGTGACGAGGATCCGGCCGTCGGTGAGCTCGGTCGCCACCACGCCGGTGTGCGCGAGCGTGAGGTTGTCGTCGATCGTGCGATCGATGCGCGCGGCCTCGACATCGATCACTTCGATCGAGTCGGCGAGACCAGCCCCGTCGACGATGCCTCCGATCACCACCGGCTTGCGGGCGACCGTGCCGAGCTCGGCGATCGCGGCCTGCGTCCGCGGCTCCAGCGCGAGCTCGGTCTCGGCAAACTCGCCGGTACGCGGATCGAACCGCTCGATCGACATCGAGTTATCGCCGCCGAGCATCACCGCGTCGCCATCGTCCTCGCTGAGCGCGAACCCGTTGGCGCGAACCTCGGTGGCGAACCCGATCGTCGCGACCTTGCCGATCCGCGATAGGAACAGGTGTGGCGAGGGCGGTTCCTGGTCGGGAGATAGCGCGAACGAGCAGGTACGTCCGATCGCGATCGGATCCGGAGACTCGCCCGCGAACCCGTTGATCTCGATCACCAGGTCGTCGCCGAACGGGATCCCCGCGATCTCGACGGGCTCGCCGCGGTCGAACGACTGGGTGGCGATCGGATCGCCGTTGGCGTGCTCGACGACCACCTCGATCCGCGTGAGGTCGGCGAGCACCGCGGCGTCGCTGTCGGTCGGGCTGTCGATCACCGGCACCACGACGACGGGGTCGGCACCGCATCCCACGAGCAGCGCGAGCGCGAGCGCGGGCGCGCGGCTCACCAGAAATCTCCCGGGAGCTTGACCGTGCCGTCCGTCGGTGTGGTGTCGCGCGTGGCCGCGGCGGTGATCGGGATCGCGATCGCGGCGGCGATGAATGCGGCCGCACCGGCCCACGCCCATCGCGACTGGTACCAGTGAGGCTTCGCTTTCGGGCGGAGCAGCGCGCGAACCGCGGCGGCGAGCGGGTCGAGGCTGTTGCGGATCGTGATCGTGCGGCGATCGCGCTCGCGCCCGTCGGCCCCGATCAGGCGCGCGGTCGCTACGTCCCCGCGGAGCTCCGCCGACACCAGCGCGTTGGCGCCCGCCGTGCGTGCCTGGATCAACAGCTCCGCATCGGTCGGCGGCGCGTACCGCACCGGGCGAGCGACCACGTTCGTTGCCGGTGCGGTGACCTCGACGCGAGCGCCCCATGGCGAGTGATCGGGGCACGTCACCCGCACCCAGTGCGGTCCGACGACGCGCTGGGTGGCGACCGCCGTGGTCGAGCCGTCGACCGAGACCGTGCAGCCCGTCGGTGCATCGACGGCGAGGGTGGCGCGCGGCCGACCGTTGATCGTCGTACGCGCACGCTCGAGGCTCTCGATCACGCCCGGCGAGAACCGCGCGGGGTCGAACGCCCGGTTCGGATCGATCACGATCGCGGTCGCGAGCTCGTCGAACGCGGTCGGGTCGTTGCGCTGGGTGCGGATCAGACCGCGATACAGGAACAGGTCCGAGAGTTGTGTCGGCGTCATGCCCTCGGCGCCCGTGCGATCGACCGCCGCGAGCGCCTGCTCGAGCGCCCGCCACGAGTCGTTGTAGCGCAGCTTGTCGTACCCCTCGATGCCGCGTGCCACGAGGGAGGGGATCGCGGTCGGGGCGGGCAGCTTCGGCGAGCGGTCGATGACGGCCGCCCCCATCTCGCGTGCGGCAGTCGCGATCGGCGTGATGTCGCGCCCCGGTGCCCAGACCACCACGAGGTCGGCCGCAGGAGCCGAGGCTGCCACGCGCGGCAGGGCCGTTGCGGTGGCGATCACCGCCAGCGTCGAGACGATGTGCACCCAACACGAGTTTCGACCGCCGCGGGACGGGGGTCAACTGCACGCTATACTCGCAGCGTGACCGGTCGCGCATTAGGGCGCTACGAGCTGGTTCGCCCGCTCGCGCGAGGCGGCATGGCCGAGGTGTTCCTCGCCCGGCGTCGCGTCGGTCACGCCGAGAAGCTGCTGGTGGTCAAGCGGATCCGCGCCGAGCGCCTCGGCGACACCCGGTTCCGCGAGTCGTTCTCGCGTGAAGCCCACCTGTCGATGGGGCTCACCCACCAGAACATCGTCCAGGTGTTCGACTACGGGAAGGCGGGCGAACAGGTGTTCCTGGCGATGGAGCGTGTCGAGGGCCGCGATCTCGGCTCGACGCTGGCCCGCTCGGACCGCCGCCCGCCGCCGCCGCTGGTCGCCGCGTTCATCGCCGCCGGATGCTGCCAGGCGCTCGACTACGCGCACGGTCGCCGCCGCGATGGCACGAGCCTCGGTATCGTCCATCGCGACGTCACCCCCCGCAACGTGCTGTTGTCGTGGTCCGGCGAGGTCAAGCTGACCGACTTCGGGATCGCCGCGCTCGCGGGCGACGACACCTCTCGGCTGGTCGGCACGCCCGGGTACATGGCTCCCGAGCAGGCCCGCGGCGAGACGCTCGACGTGCGGACCGACATCTACGGCGTCGGTATGGTGCTGCGCGAGGCCCTGACCGGCGTGCGCGCGCGACCCGGCGAGGATCGCGAGACGTTGCTCGCCGCGGCGCGTACCGGAGAGCTCGCACCGTGGCAGACCGAGCCGCCGTCCGAGTTGATGGCGATCGCGGATCGCGCGACCGCGGCGAATCCCGAGGAGCGGTACGCCAGCGCGCACGAGATGCTGGTCGATCTCGACGCGTACATCGTGGCCGAGCGCGCCACGCACCTCGGCGATCCACCGTCGCGCCAGCTCGCGTCGTGGCTGGGAGAGGTGTGGGGTGACGATCGCGACGTCGGCGAGGATCAACTCCGCGACGGAGACTCCGCGGAGCTACTCAGCTTCCTCGACGACGGCGGGCTCGACGCGATGGGAACCGGCACCCAGCGCTCGCTCCTGGCCACGGCGGCCGACGAGTCGCTCGCCGCGGAGGTGCTCGCCGATGACGAAGCGCCACCGACGGCGCGATCCGAGCCAGCCGCGTCGACCGAGTCACCGACGACGAAGGAGCCGGCCAAGGCCGCCGTGGCACGCGCGGAGAGCGACGCGAAGCGTCCGAAGCTGGATCCGGGCGCGCGACCGCGGACCACCAAGATCAAGCTGGCGAAGCGTCCGACCGATCGCGAGCGCAAGCGCTCCACCGCCTGGCTCGCCCCGGTGCTCGTCGTCATCGTGTCGATCATTCTGGTCGTCGCGATCGTCCACAAGAAGCGAAAGCCCCCTGCCTTTCAGGCCAACAACGTCGCTGCCAACGGCAACTCCGCGGCCAGTGGCAGCGGTGTCGTCGGAAGCGGCAGCGATCCGAGCGGCGCGGTGGGAAGCGGCAGCGGCTCGACCGCGGGTAGAGTGACGGACGGCAGCGACAGCGCGGGCAGTGCGAGTGGCAGCGACGCTGGCAGTGCGACGAACGGTAACGACGCGGGAAGTGCGACGGGCAGCGACGGCAATGCAGCCGGCAGCGACACGAACACGGGCAGCGCCGCGGGGAGTGCCGACCCAAACGATCGCGGCTCGGCCGCCGTCGTGGTTCCGCCTCGCAACCTCCGGCATGTCGTGCGACCGCCGCATGCGGGCAGCGGCACGCATCACGCGGGTAGTGCGACGCCTCGGGCGGGCAGCGGCAGCAACGCGGGCTCGGCAGCGCCACCTCCCGGGGTGCTCCGCAAGGTCCGCATCAACGCGACGCCGTGGGCGTACTTCACCGTCGACGGCAAGGGGCCGCGGTACCAGACGCCGCGGCTCGTCGAGCTCACGCCCGGCAAGCACACGATCCATTTCGAGAACGAGTTCCTCAAGGTCGATCGCGACATCACGCTCGACGTGCCGGCCGATCGCGACATCTCGTACGTCGAGCCGCTCGGGCACTAACTGGTCGGCGGACTCGCCGACGGGGCCGGTGCGTCGCCTTCTCCGAGCGCGACGGTCGCGGCACCCGCCTCGAGCGTGGGCTCGCCGTGCGGACCGATCGATCGCACCGGCGGTAGCGACTCGATCTCGCCGGTGATCAGGCGGGCGCCACGCTTGAACGACAGCCACGACCACGCCCAGTGGAACATCACCAGGAGGCGGTTGCGGAACCCGACGAGGAACATGATGTGGACCGCCCACCACAACAGCCACGCGAGCAGGCCACTCTTGGAGAACCGCTTGGTCGCGATCACCGCCGACGCGCGGCCGATCGTCGCCATGTTGCCCTTGTCGTGATACGCGAACGCCGGCCGCGAGCCCTGCGGGCCCTCCTTCACCTCCCGGGAGATCAACTTCGCGACGTGGCGTCCGCCCTGGAGCGCTCCCTGCGCGACCCCCGGCACCTCGGTACCGTCGACCTTGCGCATCCGGGCGAGGTCTCCGATCACGAACACCTCGGGATGTCCGGGGATCGAGAGATCGGGCTCGACCTCGACACGGCCCGCGCGATCGAGCGGGACGCCCAGGGTCTTGCCGAGCGACGACGCGCGCACGCCGGCGGCCCACAGCACGGTACGCGAACCGACGCGTCGGGTCGTCCCGTTGGCGTCCACCGCGACCCCGCGATCGTCGATCCCGGTGACGCGCGACTCGACGTGGACCTCGACGCTGCGCTTCTCGAGCGAACGCTGCGCCGCGGCCGACAGCTTCGGCGGGTATGCCGACAACACGCGATCGCCACCCTCGAACAGCATCACCTTGACCTGTGTCGGATCGATCGTGCGGAAGTCGTTGGCGAGGGTGTGGAGGCCGATCTCTCCGAGCGCGCCGGCGAGCTCGACCCCGGTCGGTCCGCCGCCCACCACCACGAACGTCAGCCACTCGCGCTGCGCGGTCGGATCGGATTCGCGCTCGGCGGCCTCGTAGGCCAGGAAGATCCGCCGCCGGATCTCGAGGGCGTCCTCGACCGACTTGAGGCCCGGCGCGACGGTCTCCCAGTCGTTGCCGAAGTACGAGTGGGTCGCCCCGGTGGCGACGATCAGGTAGTCGTACTCGAGCACGCCGTCGTCGAGAACCACGCGCTTGTTCGCGGTGTCGATCGAGCGGGCGGCGGCGAGCAGCACGCGTGCGTTCTTCTGGTTCGCGAGCACGCCGCGGATCGGGTACGCGATGTCGCTCGGATTGAGCGCCGCGGTGGCGACCTGGTAGAGCAGCGGCTGGAACAGGTGGTGGTTGCGACGATCGATCAAAGTGATCGTGACGTCGGTCTTGGCGAGTGCGCGTGCCACCGCGAGGCCCCCGAAGCCGCCCCCGATGATCACCACGTGTGGCCGGGTCATGGTCCTTGGATGGTACGCTTCCCGTCTGGGCTTCAGAGTTTGCCCGTGCGGTGGTCTTGTTGAAAAACCATGTCCGCTCCATCGTGCGCTGGTCGGCGCCGAGTGCGGTGGCGGCGTGCGCCGGCGCCACGGTCGCCGGACTGATCGAAGGTCCGCTGTCCGGGCTGGGGTGGGCACCGGCGTTCGCGACGATCGGGTTCGTGGCGGTCGTCGCGATCCCGCTGTTGTTCGCGACCGGCCTCGCGATTCGCGGGGTCTACGCCGCGTGGCGCCCGCGCGAGCTCGTCGAGCGGCTCACCGAAGACGGTGGCGGCGCTCCGCGGCTCGCGGGATGGATCGTCACGCTCGGACTGGCGTGCCTGGTGGTCGCGGGTGCGGTCTACGAGGGAGCTTGGATGATCGCGCGGCACTCGACGTTTCACCCCGCCGTGCTCGGGATCGTCGAGCCGGTCGTCGTCGTGCTCGCAACGATCGTCGTGGTCGCCGCATCGCGTCCGGCGGTCGACGCGTTCTCGCGCCTCGCGCGCCGGATCGACGGTCGCTGGCGGCGTGGCGCGGCGGGACGCGCGAGCCTGGTGTCGCCGCGTGCGCTCGCGATCGCCGGCGTGGTGTCGACGGTGGTTGTCATCTATTTGTTGTGGCGCCTGGTGGTGCACCCGCGGATCGGCGCATTCGACACCGGCCTGATCTACACGCCGTTCTCCGCCGTGATCGCGACCTGGCTCGCACACGTCGGGTTCGCGCGCGTGCATCGCCGTGCGGCGCGGTGGGTGACGGGTGCTGCGGTGGTCGCGTTCGCGCTCGGGGCGGTCGTGTTCGCCCTCGTGATCCGGCGCACCGACCCCGGACTCACGATCTCGATCTGGGGCGATCGCCCCGTCGCCGGACTCGCCGTCGACATGCTCTACAACATCGAGGACGTCCGCGCAGACCTCTCGCTCGCGGGGTTTCGCCCCGTCGATCATCCCGGCGCCGCGCATCCCGACATCATCCTGATCACGATCGACACCGTGCGCGCCGATCACACGCCGCCGTACGGCGGCACGGCGCAGATGCCGGTGCTCGCCGGGCTCGGCGAGCGTGGCGCGGTGTTCGAATGGGCGTTCTCGCCGAGTAACGTCACGCGGCGGTCGATCCCCTCGATGGTGATCGGGTACTCGCCGGACCGGATCCACGGACGCGTGGTCGGCTGGGCGTTGCGCGTCGACCCGCGGTTCGTGATGCTCGCCGAGCGTATGCGTGCGGGCGGCTACGAGACCGCCGCGTTCGTGTGCTGCAAGGGGTTCTGGGGGCCGGACGCGCACACCGGCCTCGAGCGCGGGATCGAGCACGTCGAGATCCAGCACGATGGCAAGAAGCTCGGTGCGGCCGCCGAGCACTGGCTCTCCGCGCGCGAGGCGCGCTCGCCGACCAAGCCGCTGTTCGTGTGGGTTCACATCCTCGAGCCGCACAACTGGGCGATCGGTGGCACCGCTCCGGCGAGTCCGCTGCTTCGCGGACGCAACTACAACCGCATGCTCGCGCTCGCCGATGCGATCGTCGGGCGCGTGCTCGCGCCGTTCGCGCATCGATCACCGGAGCGCGCACCGATCACGATCGTCACCGCCGATCACGGCGAGGCGCTCGGCGATCACGGCCAGCCGTTCCACTCGACCGACCTCTACAACTCGCAGACCCACGTGCCGTTCGTGATCGCCGGCCCCGGGATCCCGGCGGCGCGCCTGCAGCAGACGGTGAGCCTCACCGACCTCACGCCGACGGTGATCGAGCTCGCCGGCTTCCAGCCTCCGACCAACCTCGACGGCTTCTCGCTCGCACCCCAGATCACGGGCGCGCGACCGTCGCCTCCCGATACCGGTACGGCGTTCGCGATCATGATCAAGGACCGCTCCAATCCGGGTGGTCAGGCCGCGTTCGTGCGCGGCCGCTACAAGCTGATCGAGAACGAGAACGGCCTCGAGCTCTACGACGTCTACGCCGATCCGCGAGAGGCCCACAACCTCGCCGTCGATCGCCCCGACCTCGTGCGCGAGCTGAAGAAGCTCCTCGATGGGAGGAGGGCCAGAGAGCAGATCTCGCCGTTCGAGGGGACGGAGTAAAACCCCGTCCCTGTTCCTACTCGCCGAGGTCGCGGCGCGCGGTCGCGACCTGCGCGGCCAGGTGGTCGTCCCACCACATCGGCGAGCCGTCGGCGAACGGCTGCATCAGCACCGCGCGGCGCAGCGCATCGTGCGGGTCGACGATGCCGTCGCCATCCTTGGGCAGCGCGCGGACCACGTCGTCGAGGCCGTCGTTCAGGTCGGGGGCGGCCTGGTCGAGCTCCTTCGCGCGCAGCAGCGGGAACTCCGAGATCGTGCCGCGGGTCGCGTACTCGAGCGTCGCGGTGGAGTCGTTGCACACGCCGAGGTAGCCGTAGCCGTCGGCGGGCATGCCCTGTGCGAGCGTCGAGCGCTCGGTCCGGCTGCGCTGCAGGTACTTCGCGGCCGTGTCGGCGGTCGCGAGCAGGTAGTCGTAGTCGGCGCCCGAGGCCTCGGAGACCGTGACGTCGGAGAGCGCGACATTGCCGGTCCACGCCGGGCGGTCGCTGGTCTGGCCGAAGAACGCGGTGCCCGAGATGCCGAGGTAGAACATCACGCGCGTGTTGACGTTCGGTCCGCTGATCCGCCACGCGTGACCGCTGTGGCCGACCGGGATGGTCAGGGTCTCGCCGCTCGACAGCGGGATCCCGGTGTCGAGCCACACGGGCCAGCGCAGGTCGCGGTCGCCGACGATCAGCGACAGGAAGTTGGCGTACATCGCCTCGTTGCGGACCTCGATCGTGTGACCGCTCTCGACCAGCGCGGCGAACAGGTCGCGCGGCGAGCGCAGCGTCTTGCCCTTGTACGTGACCTCCGAGCCGTTGTTCGCGGCGAGCGAGGTCAGCACCTGCGCGAGCGTCTTGGCGTGCGCGAACTGACACGGCGCGAGGGCGGTGCTCGGGAAGTGGCCGTAGCGCACGCCGGGTAGCCGCGGATCGATCTCGGCCGGCGGCGAGCGATCGGGCTTGCAGTCACCGAGGAGCTGCATCAGATCGCCGGTCACCACCTGGTCGGGCTTCGGCTCCTCGGCGTTCAACCCGCCGAGCGCCGGGCGCACCGTGGAGATCGCCGACAGCGGGATGGTGGGGAACCGCTCGAGTCCGGTCAGGTCCGGATCGGCGAGAATTTGATCCAACTGCGCACCGAGCTGGGCCGCCATCGCCTGGTCGGGGATCAGCTTCGCGATCTGCTGCTTGGCGAGCTCGGCGAACGCGCCGCCGGTCGTCTGCTGGAGCGACCGGATGAAGGTCTTCTGATCGACCGCCGGCCGCGTGCACGCGGCCGAGCACGCGACGTCGAGATCGAGGGTGCCGGTCGCCGCTTCGCCGAGCCCGAGCGACTCGTAGGTTCCGGCGAGCAGGCGATACGTGCCCGGTTGATCGAGCTTGATCGAGATCTGCGCGTCGCGTCCCGGACCGCCGTCGTCGTCTTCCGCGATCACGGTGCCGCCGCCGACCGCGATCCCGTCGCCATCGCGATCGAGCGGACCTTCGAGGATCAGGTAGCCATCGGCGGCGGCGGTCGGCGAGCCGCGCCCGGCGAGATCGATGTCGAGCGTGGTGCCGCCGTACGACACGATGCGGTACGCCGGCACGCGACCGTCGAGCTCGACGGTCTGCTTCTGGTTGAGGCTGGCCGGACCGGCTTCGATCAGCTCGAAGCTCCCATCGCCCTTGCCGGGCGTCCACTGCCCGGGAGCCTTGTCGTCGGGGTCACCGCTGGCGGCGCATCCGAGGAGCGTCGTCGAGAGCGAGAGCGACACGATCAGCCAGTGAGCACGCATGCCCACGACGAGTTGCACGTCGCATGCACGCGCCCGATCGAGTCGCGACGCGCAGTTGCGTCGGTCGCGGCTACTCGACTAGCCGGCGTGACGCGTCGAGCGATCGGGGAGCTCGCGAGCGCACCCAGCGGGAGCCCGACCGCGGAAGCTACAGCGTGAAGATCGCCGCACCCCAGGTGAACCCGGAGCCGAACACGCTGGCGAGCACTCGGTCCCCGCGCTTCACTTTGCCCTGCTGGCGCCAGTGATCGATGGTGAGCGGCACCGTGGCCGCGGTGGTGTTGCCGTACACCTGGATCGTGTTGAGGACCTTGTCCGGCGGGATCTTGGCGACCTCGACCACCTTCTCGTTGATCCGCAGGTTCGCCTGGTGCGGCACGAACCACTGGATGTCGTCCCACGACAGGCCGGTCTTCGCGAGCGCGGTCTGCGACGCCATCACCATTCCGCGCACGGCGTGGAGGAACACGCGCTTGCCGTCCATGTGCGGATACATCAGCTGGTTGTGTTCGCGATCGCGCGGGTCGTAGTCGAGGTAGGGGCGACGGTTGATCTCGAAGATCTTGAGGTAGAGATCGAGTGCGCCGTTGCCGTCGGCGTGAGCAGCCGTGTAGATCAAGCCCGCGCGCGGGTCGTCGGTCTCCATCGGGCCGAGCACCATGGCGCCGGCGCCGTCGCCGAACAGCACCATCACGTCGCGCCCGCGCGTCGAGTAGTCGAGCGAGTGACTGTGGAGCTCGGCACCGACCAGGAGGATGCGCTTGTACATCCCGGTGCGGATGAACGCGTCGGCCATCTGCATGCCATAGACGAACGCCGAGCACTGCTGGCGGATGTCGAAGCACGCGCACGTGGTCTTCTCGGAGATGCCGAGCTTCTTCTGCACCAGCACCGCGGTGCCGGGAAAGTGGAAGTCCGGCGACAGCGTGCCGAGGATGATGCAGTCGATGTCGCCGGGCTCGAGGCCGGCATCCGCGATCGCTCGCTTGCTCGCCTCGAGCGCGAGGTCGCTGGTCCAGGTGCTGCCGTCGTTGGGGACGTACCGTCGCTCCTTGATGCCGGTGCGCTTCTGGATCCACGCGTCGTCGGTCTCGGTTTGCGGCGTGGCTTGGCGTACGTGCTGGTCGTCGAGAAACGGAATTTCTTCGTTGGTGACGACGCGTTCGGGCACGTAGCTACCGAGGCCCATGACTCTCGTGCGGATCATCTGACGTGGATATGTCAGGTAGCTACTTGACTACAAGGGTCGGTGCCATCTCACGCGTAACATGCGACAACCATCGCGTGCGGCGGTTTGCCCTCGGCCTGATCACGGTCGCCCTCGCGATCGCGACGATCTCGCAAACCACGGCCGTGGCGCGTGCGCCTCGAGGCGCCACACGCACCCGCCCGGTATCACCGACGGCCGCGCTCGCCCCGCGGCCCGCTCCCCGCACGCTTCCCGGGTGGCACCTCTATGATCGACTGTGCCTGCCGTGTCACGGCTCCGCCGGGGATGGTCGCGGGCCCGCCGCGCCGTTTTCCGCGGGGCGTCCCCGTGACTTCACGCGTGGTGCGTTTGCGTGGCGAACCACCGCCCAGAACGCCGCCCCTTCGCGGGACGACCTGCGACTCGTGATCACCCACGGTGCTGCGGGAACGTCGATGCCGGCGTTCGCGCTGCCGGCGGCCGACATCGATCGCTTGATCGACGTCGTGCTCGCGTTCGCACCGGCCGCGAGCCCCGGCCCCGCGATCGCGCTTCCGGTCGCGCCCCGCAAACACGATCCCGAGCGCGGCAAGCAGCTGTGGCTCGCGAAGGGCTGCGCGTCGTGTCACGGCCCCTCCGGCAACGGCGAGTCCCCGGTCGCCAAGACGATGACCGTCAAGCCCTACGATCTGACGCGCGAGCTGTTGCACCGCCCGCGGCCCGCCGATCAGTCGCTGCGTGTCGCTGCCGCGCTCGCGATCGCCACGGGGCGTGGCGATATGCCGGGCTACATCGGATCTCTCTCGGCCGACGATCTGTGGGCGCTGGCCGATCACGTCGTCGCGTTGCAGGCGACCGCACGCCCACGCCCGACGGTGCTGAGCGGCGCTGCGATCGACACCGACCGCACCGCGAAGCTCGGCGTCGGGCTGTGGCCCGGGCCCGCGACCGACGACGACGCGATCGTGTTCGGTCGCCCGATTCCGCCGCAAGGACCACCGCCGCCCACGCTCGCGCCGGCGCAGGCCTCGCTCGCACCGCAGCACTGCGCGCGCTGTCACGCCAAGCAGTATCGCGAGTGGGAACCGTCGCGGCATCACGGTGCCGCCTCGCCGGGGCTCGCCGCGCAGATGATGGGGATGTCGACCGACAAGGCGCTGCGCTGTCTGCGGTGTCACGCGCCGCTCGCCGAGCAAAAGCCAGCGCTCGAACGTGGCGGATTCCCCAACCGACTGCGCGTGCAGGGGCTGTCGTGCGCCGGGTGTCACGTTCGCAACTGGACGCGCCACGGACCACCGGCGCCGTCCGCATCGCTGCTACCGATCGCGGGCTACCCGCGCAAGGAGCTCGCGATCTACGAGCGCGGCGACATGTGCATGTCGTGTCACCAGTTGCCGCCGCGCGATGCGGTCGACGGGCGCCCCTTGCTCGATACCTACCGCGAATGGCTCGAGGGTCCGTACATGCGACGCGGCGTGCAGTGCCAGCACTGCCACATGCCGAACCGCGAGCACGAGTTCAAGGGCATCCACGATCCGCACACGTTCCGTCAGGGTGCGGTGATGACCGGCCGCGCATTCGTCGACAGCAATCACGCGATCACGGTGGTCGCCGAGCTCGCCAACGTCGGTGCCGGGCACTACCTGCCGACCACGCCGACGCCCGCGGCGTGGCTGACCATCGAGCTGCGCGACGCCCGCGGCATCGCGATCGCCGGCGCGAGCGATCGACTTCGCATCGGGCGCGACATCGCGTTCGACGGCGGTCGCTGGGTCGAGCACGCCGACACCCGGATCCCGCCCGGCGAACGCGCCGTGCTGTCGCGCGCGTGGTCCGGAGGTCGCGTCGCGCAGGCGACGGTCGCGCATCTCACCGTCGAGGTTCACCCCGACGACTACTACGAGCGGCTCTACCAGCGCCGTCTCGCCGGTACGCTGGTTCCCGCGCGTCGCGCGCTATACGAACAGGCGCTCGCCGCAGCGCGGCGTTCGCACTACGTCGCATTCACGCGCGATATCCCGATCGCTCGCTGATCTCGCGGATTATCGGTCGCGCGATGACGATCGGGGGTTGCGACAAACCGCAGGACGCCCCACGATCGTATCGATGATCCTCGCGTGTCCGGGGTGCGACGGTCGCTACGACGTGACCGGCTATCCGGTCGGCCAGCAGTTCCGCTGCCGGTGCGGCACCGTGATCACGCTCGAGGCGCCCTCGCGCCAGGCCGGCCAGCTCACCTGCCCGCACTGCGCTGCCGGGGTCGCGCCCGGTACCAATCGCTGCGAGCACTGCTCGTCGGCGCTCCTGGTCAAGGCGTGCCCGCGCTGCCTGTCGCGCGTGTTCCACGGTCACAAGCACTGCCCGGAGTGCGGCTCCGAGCTGTCGGTCGTCGCCACCACGGAGACTGCCGAGGAGCGGCCGTGCCCGCGCTGCCACCACGTACTGTCGGCACGCATGGTCGTCGATGTCGTGGTCGACGAGTGCATGGAGTGCCGCGGACTGTTTCTCGATCAGATCGCGATCAAGCGCGTGATCACCGATCGTGCACAGGCGCGTGCGGAGGCGTTACTCGGTGCACTGCCGACGGCACCCCCGTCCAACTCGCGACCCACCGGCAAGCTGTACATCAAGTGCCCGGTGTGCTCGCAGATCATGAACCGCAAGCTGTTCGCCTCGGGTTCGGGCGTGATCGTCGACGTGTGCCGCACGCACGGCACGTTCTTCGACGTCGGCGAGCTGCCGCGGATCATCGACTACGTCCAGCAGGGCGGACTCGAGGCCGCGCAGAAGAAGGACATCGCGCGCATGCGCGAGCAAGCCAAGGACGATCAGCGCCGTGCAGCGTTCGCGGCGATGCGTCCCGCCGCGAGCTCGGGCGAGTACCGGTTCGGGAGCTACGGCGGCGGCTACAATCGTGGCAACGCGTTCGTCGACCTGCTGTCGTCGCTGTTCGGCTGACGGTTCCGAGCGCTCAGCAAGCGTTGACGTTCTGCGAGAACTCGCAGACGTGACCGCGACCACCGCCACCGCCACCACCACCACCGGTATTCCCGTCGCCCCCAACACTCGCCGCACCCAGGTCGGTCTGACCCTGACCACCGGGACCTGCATTGGCGTCGCCGCCCATCCCACCGCCAAATCCGGTACCGGTATGGCCCGCGGTCGTGATGCCGCCGCCGCCACCCCCGCCACCACCTTCCACTTGCAGGGTGCCTTCGATCACGAGCATCGGTGCGTCCAGGCCGATCATTCCACCGGCACCTCCACCTCCACCACCACCGGCGCCATTGGCACTGGCCGGGGCACCCATGCCGGGTGCTCCATTGGCTTTGATCGCTCCGGTGCTGGTGATGGTGATCGAATTTCCCGCGATCAAGTACACCGCGCCGCCACCAGCTCCGCCGGCACCACCGGCCACGGTCCCAAGCCCTCCCGCACCCCCCCCACACCCCCCATGAAGCTCGAGGAAGTTGGCGATCGGCTGGCCTCCACCGCCCACGCCACCCCCGGTGCCGGTGTTCGCGCCCCCCGCGCCGCCCCGGATCCCGTTGGATTGGGTGGTGGTCTCGTTGGTGCCGCCGCCGCCACCACCACCGCTACCTCCCATGCTGCCGGCCCCGCCGGATCGTCCTGCACCCTGTCCCACGCACGTGCTCGGGTCTCCGCCCGCCCCGATCTTCGTGGTGCTCGAACTGACGTCGATCGCGTGGTTGTCGATGACGATGTCGGTGGTCGCGAGGATCACGAGTGGGAGCGTGCCGACGGCGACAACGTCGGTCGTGAGTTGGTAGCTCTTGTTGACGAACATGCAGGCGGTTGTCACGTGCGTGCCCGGATCCTCGAGAGGCTGGCCACCGATGCACGCGCCGGTGTCGATCGCCTCGTCCATCGGTAGCTCGTTGCCGAATGTCCTGGGGCACACGCGCAACAAGCCCTTCACCCCCGTGGTGCCGTTCATCCCGTAGCAGGTAGCGCCGGCGTCCATGCCATCGGTTCGTGCATCCGACAATCCAGCATCTCCGCGATCGAGCGAGAGCACCAGATCGCATCCAGACAACGCGATCACCGCGACCAGGTATCGTGCACGCACAGCCTCGATACTACCGCGACTCGGTGGACTCCGGTGGTGGCGGCGGCGGTGGCGGCGGTGGACGCGGGATCGATACCGGCGGCGTGACGCCGAGCCAGCGCGCGAGGATCGTCGAGATCCGGATCATGCGCACCGTGGTGTCGCTCGGGTGGGAGAGCGCGGGGTGTGACGCGCGGCGAGGTGGCACCACGATCACGGGTACGTCGGTGTCGTAGTCGTGATCGGAGCCATTGCCGGTAGCGAGCGGCTTCGCACGGTGCTCGAGGATCCACCCGCGCCGCGGGATCACGATCACGTCGCCGCTGCGCTCCGGATCGAGCATCTGGCACAGCCGGAACGCGTAGCCGGTGCGCGCGTCGCAGTGACCCGCGTAGTCGACGGTACGTTCGACATGCTCGATCCCGGGAAACGATCGCAACGCGAACACCATCTTCTTGGTCGCGGTGTCGAACGCGCGGGACTCGCGCGCCTTGTCGGTCAGGTAGATGCCGCCGGGGTAGGTCACCAGCGTGACCCAGTCACCACCGCCGAGCTCGGTCGCGGCGGCGTGATCGACCGCTCGTTCGAGCTGCTCGAACGTGATCCGACCACCCGTGCGTCCGTCGCGGTTCCGGCTCGAGTCGCGATTGTCGGGATCGGGTAGCGGTGCACCACCGTGATCGGCGGTTGCGATCATCGACCACGCGCCGGCGCCGAGCTTGTCGTCGAGCACGCGCAGGAGCTCGCCGAGCTGGGTGTCGAGCCGCAGCAGCTCGTCCCAGGCTTCCCACGACTCGTGGCCCCAACCGTGCGCGATGTCGTTGTTGGCGGACAGACTGATCACGAGCAGGTCGGGCGTGGCATCGGCACCGAGGTGCTCGGCATCGATCGCGGCGACGGCGAGGTCGAGCACGAGCTGGTTGCCGAGCGGCGTGGCGAACACGGCGCTCGCCGGCGCCTTGGTCTTGCCGAGGGCATGCGGGAACGTCGGACCGAAACCGCGCGTGCCGATCTCGCCTGCGCGAGCGTCGGTGACGCCCGACAGCTTCGCGATGCGACCACGATCGAGTGGGTTCCACACGTCGCGCAGGTGCTTCGAGATCGGGTGCTCGCGGTTGTACGCCGCGAGCCACGGAACCGAACGCGTGCTGGTGAACGCGACCTGCTTGGCGTCGTACCAGATCGGCGTTCCCGCATGTCCGAGCGGCAAGATCGCGCCGCGCGCCAACAGGCTGATGCCGACCGCCTTGCCACCGCGCTTCGCCCGCGCGATCGCGTCGGCGAGCCCGGGCACCTGGAGGTGCGCGGCACTCGCGGTCTCGCCATCGCCGTCCGAGACCGCTGTCACGATCTTGCCGGCCTCGCGGTCCCACCACTCGTTCGACACGATGCCCGAGGCGGCGGGCGGCTCCCCGGTGCCGAGCACCGCGTGACCGGGCGCGGACGTGGTGGCGGGCGTCGGAAACCGCCCGGTGTGCCACTCGCCTTCGCGCAACAGCCGATCGAACCCGCCGGTCAGCGCGCCCCGCTTGGCGACGAACGACCACTGCGGCAACCCGTCGATCACCAGCAGCACGACGAGGCGCGGCGGCGACGAGGGTGCTGCCGTGGCGGCATCGATCGCGGGATTTGATCTTCCGGTCGGCGCGCGGGCAGCAGGCTGTGGGCCGCACGCGGTCACGATCACCAGCGCGGCGAGGCCGAGTCTTCGTCCGACTTCGCGAAGTCTCACATCACCAAGCTACTGCAGTCGCGGTGGCATCGCGGCGTCACCAGGTCACGAAAGCCGGAGCACACTCCGCGTGCTACGCTGGGAGATGCGCTGGATCCTCTCGCTGCTCGTCGTGCTGGTGGGCTGCGCTGGGCCGCCCCGGCTCGATGGAGGTATCCGCGAGCCGATGCACGTCACCAAGGGGCGGCTCCTGGTGTCGGCGAAGCTGTCCGGCCAGCCGATCGTGTTCCTGGTCGATACCGGTGCCAGCGTCACCTCGCTGTCGACCGCGGCAGCCCGGCGCCTCGGCATCCACCCGCTCGGGCCGACCGATATCAACGGCACGCTCCCCGCACAGCACGGGATCATCAAGCAGCTCGAGATCGGTGCCGAGCAATACGACGACGTCCCGGTCGTGATCGTCGACCTCCCCAACGCGCGCGATAGCCGCGTGCAATTCGACGGCATCCTCGGCCTCGACATCCTGACGCGTCACGATCTGGTGCTCGACCTGGCACGCCGAACGATCTCGCTCCATCCAATCGGGACGCTCGCGCGCGAGTCGATCATCACCTCGCAGATGGAGCGGGTCGGCATCTCCCACGGTCACAAGGGGCTGATCCTGATGCAGGTCCAGTTCGACGATCATCCACCGATGCCGGCGTTCCTCGATCTCGGAGCGCCGATCAGCGTGATCAACGTGCAGGCCGCGCTCATGCTCGGCATGCACGGGCCGGGGCATACCCGGATCCACAGCATGATGATCGGCAACGTCGACGTGCGACCGCGTCACATGCTGGTTCAGAACCTCCCCGCGTTCGACATCCTCGGGCTGTCCAAACGACCGGCGATGCTGATCGGCAGCGACGTGTTCGAGGATCGCGTGCTCGCGATCGCGTTCCGCGACCGGGTCGCGTTCCTGTCGAAGTAGGCATCGGGGTGTCCGCTCGCGAAGTCTCAGATCTCGTGCGGCATCGGCCGGCGCGGTGCGCGGAAGTAGCGCAGCGGCGAGTACGGCCCGAAGTTCGACACCCGCGACGTGTAGAGATCGGCGTAGTCGTTGACCTGCTCGCCGAATCGCGAGTTCTCGTTGCCCTCGCGCAGGCACGAGCCCCAGTGCGGGTTGAACGCACGGTCGATGCGCGCCTCGAGCGAGTCGACCTCGGCGTCCATCAGGTTGGCGCGGTCGCGCAGTGACTCGATCGAGACCCGCGCGAGCTTGCGCTCCTCGTCGAGCCGGACCTGCAGCGAGGCCGAGCACGTGGGGTCGTCGATCACGCGCTGCAGCTTCTTGAGACGCAGCGTCTGGTAGTCGATCTCGGACTCGAGGTTGCGGTGGCGGCGATCGAGGAGGTCGAGGTCCTGGATCTGGGCCTCGAGTCGCTCGTTGACGCTGATCTCGCGTTCGAGCTCCTGCAACACCATCGCGGTGCGCCACATGTGCTGCTTCCGCAGCCGCAGGATGTCGCCGTAGATGTGATCGCCGATGTACAGCACCTGCTCGCCACGGATGCCGGTCATCTCCTCGAAGTCGACCACGTTGCCGCCCTGGTAGACCTTGTCGCGCGACAGGTGCTTGATGCCCTCGCCGTTGCCGTTGGCGACCGGCTTGTTGGTCGCCGGATCGATCTGGCAGAACGGGCGCATCTCGTTGAAGAACCCCGGCTTGGTGCCGCCGACGATCACGATGTCGAAGTAGTTGCGCCACGACGGGTACGCCTTGCGTTCACCGTCGAGGAGGTACGCCATCACCTCGTTGGTGTAGTCGTAGAGCGAGTTGGTGAGCAGGAACAGCTTCTTGCCCGAGCTCCGGAACTTGTGGAGGGTCTCGGCGAGCAGCGGATCCTTGATGATGTAGGAGGCGAGGTCACCTTTGATCACGCTCTTCAGCGTGTCGTCGCGGTGGGCCTCGTCGATCGCCATCCGGATGTCACCGAACAGCTGGTCGTAGTCGACCTCGTGACCCTGCTGGTCGTACCAGTCGACCAGGGTCGTGTACATCACCGCCTCGGGCAGGCCGAACAGCGTGTCGATCCACGCCCAGCGCTCGCCCGACAGGTTGATCTTCTCGTTGCGGTAGGTCGACTTGCGCTCGTCGGGAGACAGTTCGCGGAACCCGTGATAGCAGCGCCCGACGTAGCTGTGCCGGTCGAGTTTGAACACGTTGCCGAGGTGGCGGTCGACCATCACGCCGCGGATCGCCCACTGGGTGTCGTAGTGGATGGCGCGGATCGACTCCGGAAAGTTGTGCTTCTCGATCAGCTTCTCGAGGGTGAGCTCGATCGACAGCTTCTCCAGCCGGTCCTGGTGGTAGAGGGCCAGCGTGTAGTCCATGTCGAACCCGATCATCTCGATCGAGTCCATCCGCAGGTTGCGGTTACAGAACACCCGGTTCTTGCGGGCGACGTCGATCTCGGTGCTCGCTTCCCCCAGCAGTGCGTTCAGTTGTGGATCGAGGTCGCCGATTCCGACCATTCGTGTCGATTGTAGCGTGATACGCGGGCCGCGGCGCGCGGGATCAACCCATGACTGGGATACATTGGAGCTATGGCTGCACCACCCTGGAACCGGCCCACCGACCCGTTTGCCGAGCTGATTTCCGCCTCGGCCATCGAAAAGCGGGTGGCAGAGCTCGGGGCGCAGATCACGAAGGACTACGCGACGCGTAGCAAGACGGCCGATGTCGTCGTGATCGGCGTGCTCAAGGGGTCGGTGATTTTTCTAGCCGACCTGGTGCGGCACATCGCGGCACCGGTGTACGTGGACTTCATCGGCATCTCGTCGTACGGCGACGCCACCGTGTCCTCGGGCGTGGTCCAGATCACCCAGGACGTGTCGCGGCCGCTCGAGGGCAGGCACGTGATCGTGGTCGAGGACATCGTCGACACCGGACACACCGTGCACTACCTCCTGGAGAACCTCGGGACCCGGCGGCCGGCCTCGGTCGCGCTGTGCTCGCTGCTCCACAAGCCGGAGCGTTCCGAGCGGGCGGTGGTGATCGACTATCTCGGGTTCACGATCCCGAACAAGTTCGTCGTCGGTTACGGCCTCGATGTCGCGCAGCAGTACCGCAACCTGCCGTTCATCGGCTACGTGCAGACTGCCGACGAATCCCCATGAACCCATCGGTCCTCGAGAAGCTGCCAGCGGCGCTGTTCGAGATCGGAAAGCTGATCGGCTCCGATCTCGATCCGGGGATCCTGCTGTCGCGGATCGCCGAGCTGATGTGTCAGCTGATCGACGCCAAGTCGTGCTCGGTGATGCTGCTCGATGCCAAGCGCGAACGCCTGCTCGCCAAGGCGGCCTACGGCCTGCGCACCGAGCGCATGCATTCGCTGTCGTTCCGGGTCGGGGAGGGGGTCGCGGGATGGGTCGTGGAGCACGGCGAGTCGGCGCTGATCGACGATGTCTCCAACGACTCGCGGTTCGTGCAGCTGCCGTCGAACCAGACGCCGATCGCGTCGATGGTGTGCGTGCCACTAATCGCGCGCGGTCAGCGCGTGGGATGCGTGACCGCGACGAGCGAGCGACCGAGCGCGTTCGACCAGTCGTCGCTCGAGCTGGTGCGGTTCATCTCGACGACGATCGCGCTCGACATCGAGAACGTGCGGCTGCATCGCGTCGCCGTGACCGATCCGCTGACCGGCGCCTACAATCGCGAGTTTCTGGTCGCGCGGCTGCCGCAGGAGATCGAGGCCGCGATCGAGCGCGATCGCACGCTGAGCGTGGCGATGGTCGATGTCGATCACTTCAAGGCGGTCAACGATCAGTACGGTCATGGCATCGGCGACGTCGTGCTCGCCGAGGTCGCGCGACGTCTGCGCGGGGCGATCCGCGCCGGCGACCTGCTCGTGCGCTACGGCGGCGAGGAGTTCCTCGCCGTGCTTCCCAAGGCCGATGCCGGGCGGGCCTGGGAGGTCGGCGAGCGCATGCGCCAACGCGTGTGCGAGCGCGCGTTCGACGTCGGCGACGGGCTCGCCCTGCTGCTCAGGATCTCCGTGGGCGTCGCGCAGTGGCGGATGGGGGAGAACATGCCCGAGCTGATCGAGCGCGCGGATATCGCGCTGTACGGCGCCAAGGATCGCGGTCGCAACCGGGTAGAAGTCGCGCCGTAGGTCCATTGCCGTCCTCGTGCGTGTGATCCCCAGATGGGTCGAACGACGATGACTCGCAGCTGGCTCGTGCTCGTGCTCGCGCTCGGGGCGTGCAACACCAACAAGACCGAAACTACCAAGCCCGGATCCGGATCCGGTGTCGGATCCGGATCGGGTCCGGGGGTGGTGGCGATCGACGCCGACGATCCGGTGATGGCGGTGATCGCGAAGGCGTTCGGCGGTGCACCGCCCGTGCTCCCGCAGCTCTCGCGCGACGGCATCACCGCGGCGTATGCACTGGTGACGCCGGTCGGGATGACCGGTGCGTCGAGCTACTCGATCGGGTTCACGGGCGCCAACGGCGACGCGTGGTCGGGCGGACCCGAGCTGTTGACCTTGATCGACTCGCAGGTCGTGCAGCTGCTCCTCGACGCGCAGGACGGCGAGACCCAGCCGATCTTCGATACGCGCGCCCTCGATGCCGCGGTGACCGAGATCCGCGGCCGCCTCGACAACGGCCACTTCACCCCGTTCGAGCACGCGCAGGCGCTCGACGATGCCGGTGCCGGTGACATCACGGCCGGACCGTTCGCGCTCCACGCCACCGAGACGCCGGCCCACGTGCTCGAGGTGGCGATCGCGCACGACGGCAAGCCGGTCGGCTCCCAGAAGCTCGAGCCGATCGCGACGGGCATGGTCGGCGGCAACGACTGCACCGCGCACGCACGGCTGCACGGCGTGTGGTTCGACACCGCTCGCTCCCGGCTGCTCCTGCAAGTGCGATGGCGTCCGGACTCGGACCACTGCCTGCGACCCGACGACCGGTTCATCCTCGTCGGACCGTAAGGATCTCGACCGGTTACCCCGGGGAAACCGAGCGAGTCGCTCGCGCGTTGATACCTGACATGCCGATCCGTGCCGCCCTCGTCGTCGCCATCGCCACGCTGTTCGCACTCGCGTTCGCGCCCGACGCCGCGGCCACCCGGACGCGCGCGGCGGCCGTCACCGGCAGCTATCACAGCAACTGGGACGACGTGAAGCTCGTGCAGGATGGCGATCGCGTCCACGGCACGTACGTGTGTTGTCAGGGCGGCACGATCGAGGGCCGCGTCGTCGAGGGGCGCGTGCTGCACTACGTGTGGCGTCAACCCGGCGGCTCGGGGCGCGGCGTGTGGACGATCGTGGGCGACCACCTCGAGGGGACGTGGGGCTGGGGCCGCAGCGAGACCGACGGCGGACGCTGGGACCTCACACACATCGGCCGCCGTAACCAGATCGCGAATTAGATCCCATCCGATATTCGGACACCCGTCGGGCACGTCGAACGTTGCCTACCGATCGATAACAAGGCAGCGGTTCAACGCGCTCGATTGCGGCGCTTCCGCTGCCGGGGACCAAACGCGACTTTTGTCCGCGTTCGGTGGTGTCCCAATTGGGGGGCAACTTGGCACGGGAATCACCTGAGATGAGGCCGGAGACTACACTAGGCGCGATGCGCGACGCCGTTGCCGTTATCGCCGAACACCTCGCGCAGTGGGAGACTCCGTTCGTCGAGCTCGACATCTTCGCCACGCGCGATCCGGAGCGCATCTTCGCCGCGATCGATGGGTTCGCGCGGAGCTCGCTCCACGCGGCGGTCGCCGGCTATCTGTTTCAAGCGACGAGCATCAGCAGCGTTCACGGCATCGTGCTCGACGATGGCCGCGAGGTCGTCGTCAAAGCGAAACCACCGGCCGCGAGCAATCCCGAGCTGCCGCTCGATCGCGCATCGCTCGAGGCAATTGTTGACGCGCAGCGCACACTGCACGCAGCTGGCTTTCCATGTCCGCAGCCGCTCGTCGGGCCGACGACACTCGGCGCGGGCCTCGCGATCATCGAGACGTATCTGCCGCCTGCCGATCCGGCGCCGCGCTCGATGCTCGCTCGCGGACTCGTCGAGCACATGCGGTTGCTTCCAGCTCGGCCTCCCGCATTGGATCGCTTCGCACTGCCACGCGATCGCCTGTTCGCGCAGCCGCACAGCAAGCTGTTTCGACCGAGCGAGGCCAGCACGGTGTGGGTTCGGGATCTCGCGAGCCGCGCGCGCGCGATCGCCGAAGCCGAGCCGTCGCCACTCGTGCTCGCGCATGGCGATTGGCGCGTCGAGCACGTCAAAGCGCGCGGCGCTCGGATCGTCGCGACGTACGATTGGGATGCGCTCGCCGTACTACCAGAGACGCGGGTCGTCGGAATCAATGCGCACGGCCACACCGCCGACTGGTCGCAATCGGCGACGCGCAACACACCGACCTACGACGACGTCGTCGGCTTCATCGCTGACTACGAACAAGCGTGCGGCCACGCCTTCACGCCGGGCGAGCGCCGTGCAACGCGCGCGTGGGCGGCGTACTTCATCGCCTACCAGGCGTGGATCACGATCGAGCCTGGCAAATCGTGGGCCGGCGACTCGTGGGCCGGCGTGCTCGAAGAAGCTGGCGAACGCTTGCTGTGCTAGAGGGCGCTTTGAGGAGCGAGGGTCGGCACATGCCAGCTGAGGTAGTTCTCGGCGTTGTCCTCGTTCGCTTCAATTCCTCGACCGGGAAACAGTTCCGGATCGCTTCCCACTGCTCATCACGGATGTCCGCTGTCGATCCCCTGAGAGTTTCGAAACGAGGAAGGGATCGATGGTCGTCAACGACCCGTTCGTGTTCGTGCTGAACCCCAGACGCAGCTGCGATCTCGCGCCGCTGCACGGATGGCTCCTCACCGACCGGAGCGTACGAGTGCGTCGATGCAGGCCGCGTAATCGACGGGGTCTCCCGTCGAGCCGCACGCGGGCGTGTCCGCCGTGATCTCGAGGTCGGCATTGCCCGCGAGGATGGTCGGCCAGCCCAGCCGCGGTCCGACACGGGCCACCGGCACGTCGTTCACCTCGCGGCCACGTGGATCGGTGAATCGCAGCTCGCCGCCGTCTCCAATCGCGATCTCGAATCCGTACTCGAGGACGTGACGGTGGTGCCAGCTACAGAGCGATGCCAGGTTTGCGAGCTCGGTGCTGCCGCCGTCGGCCCAGTGCTGGACGTGATGCCCCTCGAGAAACACGCGCGTGTGGCAGCCCGGAAACCGACACGTTCGATCGCGACGGAGCAAGGCGCGACGGAGCAAGGCGCGACGGAGCAAGGCGCGACGGAGCAAGGCGCGGCGGAGCAAGGCGCGCTTCATGGCACCGGGGATGGTGCGTCGCTTGCGGCCGATCGAGAGCGGCGCGCCGTTCGCGTCCTCGACTTCTTCGATGATGCCGCAATCGCATGCGAGCCGGCGTACCGCGGCCCGTGAGATGCACTCGCCGTCGCCGAGGACGCCGACGTCGATCGCGCCGCCGCCGATCGCGCCGCCATCGCTGGCCGATGCGGACCGGTCCCCACGACTTCCCTTTGCATGCAGGGCCTCGGCTTGAACGGTGACGATCAGATCGATCGGCGAGCGCTGCACGGACGAGCCACGCAAGATCTCCTGGGCCATCACGACCATCGCATTCGCGCGATCGAAACGGCTCACCGGCGCGCGGACCGCGTTCGCTGGGCGATCCGATGCCGCCGCGCGACGGGCGAGATCACGTGACGTCGCCGGTTCCGCGGAACCGCCGATGCGAGAAGCCGAGGCCGCCTGCGCGTATCCAACGTGTGGCGTGAGCCGGACGTGCAGCTTTGGTTCCGCCACGCGACCTGCTAGATCTCGCAAGGTCGCCGGTTCCGCGGAACCGCGGTCGCGAGGCGCCGAGGCTGAGGGCCCGAATTCGGTGCCTGGCGCGAGGCGATCTTGTAGCTTCGGTTCCGCCACTCGACCTTCGAGATCACGTGACATCGCCGGTTCCGCGGAACCGCGGTCGCGAGGCGCCGAGGCTGAGGGCCCGAATTCGGTGCCTGGCGCGAGGCGATCTTGTAGCTTCGGTTCCGCCACTCGACCTTCGAGATCCGATGCCATCGCCGGTTCCGCGGAACCGCAGCCGTTGCAAGCCGGGGCCGTCTGCCCGCGTCCGGTGTCTGTCGCGACGAGAGCTTGCAGATCCGGATCCGTCTGCGGGTCTACCGAGGCGAGAGCTGCGGGCTTCGGGGGCTCCACGGACTCACGCAGCGACCTGATCCCCGGCTTGGTGGAGGGCGCCGGCTTCGCGGAACCGCTCGCACGACATTGCTCCTTGGCGACACGCTCGAGCGCGGTCCAAACGAGTGCAGCTTCTTCGGGATGGAGCGTGGCCGTGATGCGGACCATGCCGTCATCGAGCTCGCGCCGCGTGACGTGTCGGCGCTGGCGATCATCGGACGGCGTGGTGTCGGCATCGTGGCGCTCGACCGAAGCGTAGAGCCGGCAGATCTTCTCGAGCTGAGCCCCGGTCGCATGGCGAGCCTGCTCGAGCAGACACGCTTCGTTGGCCGAGGTCGCGACCCGGGTCATCGCGCGCACCTTGGAGCACGACATCTCGCCGCGCCGGAGCGCGTCGTCGATCAGCGGCAGCTCGCCCAGGCGGTTTGCCACCCGGACGTGCTCGCGCGCGGTACGGCCGTCCCATCCGACCCGCCAGCTGAGCCAGTTCGCGCACGACATCGCGCCGGCTCGATACCAGCCGCCGGCCTGGTCGAACGCCCGCAGGTCGGTGAGCAGGCGATGGGTCGCCGCATCGAGGTGGGCGGCATGCATCGCGATCTGCTCGCCGAGTAGCTCGATCTCGAGCTGTTCGCTCCTCATTAACGATCTCTACAATACCGGTATGACAAAGACCGAGTTGGGTCCGCGACGTCTCGGGCCAATCTCCGATGACGATAGCCATCGGCGCCACCTGCTGGTTCTCGCACACTCGAGATCTGAATACGATATTAACTGCGGAACGTGTCGTCCGATAGTCGGACACGTCGTGGCATGAGATCGCGCGACCACGGCGGAGATGATCAGATCCCGTCCGGTATTCGGACACCCGTCGGCACGTCGTTTGCGTCGCATCGCGCGCATGCGGATGCGATTCGATCGTGGAACGTTGGTGCTCGAGCAGGCGGCCGGTCAGCAGGATCCGTCGCGGATTCCAGGAGCTAGCTGGGACGAGACCTATCAGGTGTGGCGTGTTCCGGCGGCGCGCTATCACGACGTCGTTGTCCGAATGCCGGACGCCCAACCCCGGACACCGGACAACGCGCACGGGATCCAGCTCCCCTCACCCGAGCTGCGCTGGTACCAGCAGGAGGCGCTCGATCGCTGGCGCGCGATGGGGTGTCGTGGCGTGATCGCGTTGCCCACCGGTGCCGGCAAGACCCGCGTCGCGATCGCGGCGATCGCGGCACTCGGCGTGCCCGCGCTCGTCCTGGTGCCGACCCGCGTGCTGCTCGATCAGTGGACGCGCGCGCTCGAGCAGGCGTGGCCCGAGGACGTCGGCCGGCCGATCGGCATGCTCGGCGATGGCGAGCATCGGGTCGAGTCGATCACCGTATCGACCTATGCGAGCGCGGTGGCGTGGGCCCCTCGAATCGGCGACCGTTTCGGGCTCGCGATCGTCGACGAGGCTCACCACGTCGGTGCGTGGTGTCCGGGAGAGGTGCTCGAGATGTTGACGGCCTCGGCGAGGATGGGGCTCACCGCCACACCGCCGCCCCCAAACGGCGAGCTCGAGCGACGGATCGGTCGCGTCGTGTACGCGCTGGGCGTCGACACGCTCGCCGGCGACGCGCTGGCCGCGTACGACGTCGTCGGCATTCCGATCGCGCTCTCGCGTGGTGAACGCGAGCGCTATCGCCGACAGCGCGGGTTGTTCGCTCACATCTACGCGAAGCACGCGCGTCGCTCGGGCGAGCCGTTCGGGTGGCGCACGTTCGTCGCTGCGGCGTCGCGCTCGCCGGAGGTGCGCGACGCACTCGCCGCCTGGCGCGACTACCGCGCCGTCGTCGCCTATCCGATCGGCAAGCGCGAGGCGTTGCGAGAGCTGCTCGCCCGGCATGCCGGGGCGCGCACCCTGGTGTTCACGCCCGACAACGCCACCGCCTACCAGATCGCGCGCGAGTTTCTGGTCGTGCCGATCACCCACGAGATCAAACGCGCCGAGCGCGCCGCGGCACTCGCGCGGTTCGCGATCTGCGAGATCTCGGTGCTGGTGTCGTCGCAGGTGCTCGACGAGGGCGTCGACGTTCCCGACGCCGACGTCGCGATCATCGTCGGTGGCACCGCGAGCGCGCGCCGGTACGTGCAACGCATCGGCCGCGTGCTTCGCCCGCGCGAGGGCAAACGCGCGGTGGTCTACGAGCTGGTGGTGGCCGACACCATGGAGGTCGAGTACGTGCGGCGGCGCCGCGGCGGGCTCGACGTGCCGTTGATCCACGACGATGATGGTGATGGTGGTGACGCCGCGGCGGAGGTGGTGTCGTGACCGTCGCCACCGAGCTCCGCCTGTACGACGACCTCGACGCGCCGTGGATCGAAGGCGTGCTCGACATCGTCGCCGCCAACACCGGTGCGCCGTGGCGGATCGCCCTCGACCGGATCGAACGTCGCACCGACGACCTCGGCACCCACCCCGCGCGTGTCACCACCGTCGTGCGCGCGTTGCGGCGGATGCTCGGCAGGAACCCGGAGCGCGCTCGGATCGCGCGGCAGGCCCGTGCCCTGGTGCTCGGGCATCCCGCGCTCGATACCGGGAGCCGAATGGCGCGGATCGCCGCCGTGGCCGCCAACCTTCGCATGTCGGCGGACGAGGTCGAGTCGCTGCTGTGGGCCGACCTCGCGCTCGAGCAGCCGGTGGCGTTGCCCGAGACGCCCACCCTCGCCGCTGGCGCTGATCGCCGCGGCCAACCTCGACCGGATCCAGCGCGCCGTGCGCCGCGCCCGGTCGGTACAGCTCCGGGTGTGGGATGCCGCTCACGAGCTGGTCCGGATGGCGGCGCGCTACGGCCTGGTCGCACGAATCCATCGCGAGGCCGGTGGAGCGACGGTCCTCGACATCACCGGGCCGCTCGCGCTGTTCCACGCCACCACGGTGTACGGCCGCGCGATCGCCCAGCTGATCCCGCTGCTGGCCGACCACGAGCGGTTCGAGCTCGACATCGCGTGCGAATTCGACGGGCTCGCTGAAACCCTGCGGGTCACGCCGCCGATCCGGCTGCCGCCGGTGGTCGCCCGGCGCCGCGCACCGACCACCGCCGATCGACTCGCCACCGATCTCGTCGCCGCCGGGCGCGGCGTCGAGCGCGAGCCGCCGCCGATCGTCGCCGGGGCCGAGCTGGTGTTTCCCGATCTCGCGGTCACGCCGCTCGGTATGGGTGGCGACGCCCACGTGGGCGCGGATCGCGACGCCGATCGCTGGCTGATCGAGGTCGTCGGGTTCTCGACCGCGGCGTACCTGGCGTCGAAGCAGGCGGCCTACCGCGAGGCGGGCATCGAGCGCGCGATCCTGTGCGTCGACGCCGATCGGGCGGCGCCCGACGAGGTCGGGACGAGCCCACCCGCCCGGGCGTCGCCGCGGATCGTGTGGTTCCTGCGCCGCATCGAAGTCGCGGCCGTTCTCGAGGCGATCACGGCATGATGTACGCGACGTGGCGGGCGTACGCGTGGGGCTATTTGCCGCCGGTACCGATCGCGAGGCGGGTCAGCCCGGTGCGCTTGGCGCGCTCCATCAGGTTGACCAGCCGGCCGGTGATCACGCCGCGGTCGGCCTTGAGGATCACCTGCGTGTACTTGTCGCGCACGAAGGCGCGCCGGAACATCTCGTCGAGCTGCGCGTCGGTCATCTCGCGGCCTGCGACGTAGACCTTGTCACCGAGCGGGATCTCGAGGATCAGCGAGGGCTTGTTCGGATCGATCTCCGCCGACTGACCCTCCGGCAGGTTGAGCTTGATGCCCGATTTCTCGGACTTCTCCTTCTGCTCTTTCTGTTCCTTCTGCTGCTTCTTCTCCTGGTTGCGCTCGGCCTGCACGGCGAGCGCGCTCACCATGAAGATCACGACCATCACCAGGAACACGTCGGTGAGCGGCGTGATGTTGATCTCGGCGAAGATGGTCTCGCCGCCGTCCTCGGCGTCGTCCGACGCCGAGGGGTTAGGCTGCTTCCCGATCGCCATCGCCGTCGCCCTTGGCGCGTTTCTCGGACTTGGTGTGTTGCTTCGCGGCCGGACGATCCTCGTCGTCGTCGCGGTCGTCGTCGTCGTGTCGAGACTTCTTGTTCGGCTGCGAATCGCCGGGCTCGTCGAGGAGGAGCTCGAGGAACTCGTCGGTCAGGAGCTTCATCTCGGTCGCGATCCGGTTGGCGCGCTGGCTGAAGAAGTTGAACAGGATGACCGCCTCGACGGCGACCAGGATGCCGGCGGCGGTGACCACGAGGGCCGACGAGATCGGCCCCGAGACCTCGCCGAGCTTGACGGTCTCGTTGGGATTGAGGTCGCCCATCGCGAGGATGATGCCGACGACGGTTCCGAACAGACCGACGAACGGTGCGGTCGCGCCGACGGTGCCGAGCACCCACAGCCGGGTGCGCAGGTCCTGGTTGACGCGCAGCCGTTCGCGGTGGACCGCGGTGGCGACGTGCTCGGGCTTGGCGCGGCCGAGCCGTTCGTAACCGACGAGGAACACATCGGCGATCGGCGACGGCGACCGCTCGCAAGCGGAGCGAGCCTCGTTGACCGCACCGCGAGCGAGGCAACGCGTGACCGTGTCGCCCAGGGTGCGTGCGCGCGTGACGAACTTCCACTGAGCGACGAGGCGTTCGATACCGACGGCGAGGGCGATGATCGAGAAGGCGAGAACCACCCACATCGCGCCACCGCCGTGGCTCATCAGGTCCCAGATCGAAGATTCCATGAGTGCCTGTGTCTTGTTAATAGCACGGGGGGACCGGCGATTGGCCGCCCTCACGAGGGCACGGGGCGGACTTGGCGGTCCAGCCGTGTTGACCGAATTGTCCCCTTCTAGGTTGCCCGAAACCCGTGCTCCTTGCCGCCGCGCCGGAAACTTGGTCGAATGCGCGCCACATGTCCCGGATGGTGAACTGCGTCAAGCTCGGTAGCTCGCTACCGGGACTCCCCTACAAACCGTTCAACGATGAGCTCGGCCAGCGAATCTACGACCAGGTCTCGGCGGAGGCCTGGAAGCTGTGGATCGAGCACTCGAAGAAGCTGGTCAACGAATACCGACTCGACCTGACGTCGAAGAAGGCCCACGACGTGCTCAAGGAGCAGTGCGCGGCGTTCCTGTTCGGAGAGGACGGCCAGCAACTGGCCCTCGACGCGGTACCCGAGGGTGAAACCGGCGGCAAGAAACACTGAGGCGTTGACCGACTTCGCTTCGGCGGCCTGGCTTCTTGTCGGGCCAGGCGCCCGCTCGCGAAGTCCTTGGCCACCGTGCAGGCACACGAGCAAGACGGCGCCGTCATGTCGGCGGATCGTGCACTAGATCGCGCGCTGCCCGTCTTCGCCTCCCGGATCCCGCGCGTCGCGCTCGGAGTGTGGCCGACGCCGGTGAGCGCCGTGGCACTACCGGCCTCGGCAGGTGGCGGACAGGTGTGGGTCAAGGACGAGGGCGTGTCCAACCCGACCTACGGCGGCAACAAGGTCCGCACGCTCGAGGTCTGGCTCGGGCATGCACGCGATCGTGGCGCGCGTCGGATCTGGGCGATCGGCGCATACGGCTCCAACCACACGATCGCGACGATCGTGCACGCGGGCGCGGCCGGTCTCGAGGTGGGGGCGATCGTGTTCCCGCAGCCGACGAGCGAGTGGGCGATCGAGAACTGCGGTGCGATCATCGCGAGCGGGTGCCCGATCGTGCGGTTGCGGAGCGTGGTCGAGGTGCCGTTCGCATCGCTCGCGATCGGACGCCGGCCCGGCGAGATCGTGATGCCCCCGGGGGGCGCGACGACGTTCGGAGCGTTCGGAGCGATGGGCGCCGCGTTCGAGCTCGCCGAGCAGGTGGCGGCACACGCGTTGCCGCCACCGCGGCGCCTCGTGGTCGCGGCGGGGAGCACGTGCACGACCGCCGGCCTGCTCGCGGGGTTCGCACTCGCCCACGCCGCCGGGACGTGGCGATGGCCGGCACCGATCGTTCACAGCGTACGCGTCACGCCGTGGCCGGTGACCTCGCGGCTGCGGATCGCGGAGTACGCGGCACGCGTGATCGCTCACGCCGCGCGCCTCGGCGCTCCTCGGATCTCGATCACGGTGCGCGAGCTCTACGGGCGACTCGCCGTCGACGGACGCGAGCTCGGCGCCGGCTACGGGCGCGTCACCGACCGGGCGCGCGACGCGCTCGAGGCATGGACCGGACCGCGTCTCGACGGCGTGTACTCGGCCAAGGCTGCGGCGGCGCTGTTCCGACTCCACCGTGCCGGCGAAGGTCCGCTGCTGATGTGGGCGAGCAAGTCGGCCGCCCTGCTGGAGCCGCCCACGCTCGCCGAGCTGCGTGCCGCACCGTTCGCGTTGCGCAGGTGGCTGCGTGAAGCCTGATTCGCTCTCGCGAATCGCTCCGCGGTGATTCGAGCGTGAGGCCGTCGGGAGAGGACGCGGGCGGCTCGTTCGCGAGGTCTACTTGCGGGACGCCGGCGCGGCCGCCTTGGCCTTCTTCGCCGACGCGGCTTCCTCGTCGGCCTGCCGCTTGAGCGCGCGACGGCGCGCCGTCCGCTCCGCCTCGCGCTCGCGCTCCGCGTTGATGTACGTGATGCACTGCTTGAGGTTGCGATCGTTCTGAACGTTGCGCGTGTAGTAGGCCGGCGCGCGGTTGGACAGTGCGAGGGCGAGCACGCTCGCCTGCTTGCAGTTTCGTGCGCGCACGGCGGCGGCGACCTTCACGTGCTGGTTGCGCGCCCACCGCAGGTCCGCGGCGGCCTTGTCGTTCTTCTCTTCCTTCGCGACGTTCGCGCTGATGCCCATGTCGGCACTGTCGTCGTCGCGGGCCGGTGACGGTGCCGGTGCTCTATCGGAGGCGATCTGTGCCTGCGCCGGCGCTTTGGCGGGCCGCCGTGGCGTCGCGTGACGACTCGGCATGGCCGGAGCGGTATCGGGAGCACGGTAGCGGCCGTCGACGCTCGGCGGCGGTGGCGCGCCCGCGGCGCCCGCGCCGCCACGCGCGCCCGCGCCGGGCTTCGAGGAGATCGTGTAGCCGTCGCTGCTCGACGCCGGAGCACGGCGCTTCTTGCCGACGACCTCGTCGAGGTCCTTCGGTTCGAAGTTCTGACGCTCGGTGCCGATGTACGTGCGGTGCGTCGGCTTGGGCCTGGGCACCGGCATCTTGGCGACGTCGTTCTTGGCGACGGAGGTGGCGTCCTTACCCTTGGTCTTCTGCGCGACCGCCGAATCATCGGCTTCGCCGGTATCGCCCGCGACGGCGAGGTCGGCCTGGAACCCGGAGCCGGCGTTGTCCTGGAGTCGCTGCGCCTCGAGCTTGGTGCCCTCGGCATCGGCGGTCGCCGTCACGGGACGGTCGGAGCCGGCGGCGGCGGGCGTCGCGACTTCCTCTCGGTTGGAGGTGGTCTGGTCGACGAACTGCTGCTTGCCACCGTTCTTCAGATAGACCGTACCGGCGACGCCGAGGACGACGACGAGCATCGCCGCGGCGGCCATCGCCGGATGCGCGGCGAACGAACGCACGAACCGGGCAAACCAGCCACCGCCTTCCTTGGCGGGCTGTTCCTTGGGGGTGACTACGCGGCGGCGCGACGCTTCCTGGAGAAGGAGCGCCGACACGGCCTGGGGCGGCTCGATCTGAACCGTCAAGAACCGGCTCTCGCGGACCGCGCTACGAGTCGCGGTCAGGTCCGCCAGCACCGACTTGTCGCCGGGATGGGACTCGAAGTGCATCTGCAACTTCGCCTCCTCGGCGGGCGTGAGCTCGCCGTAGAGGGCGCCGATGAGCAGCGCGTCTATGTCCTGGTCGACGACCATGGGCCTTGAGTCCTTATACATACTACGTGTGTAATTCGACGACTACGAACCGGGGACGAGCCCAGACAGTTCGAGCACTTGGGTCCTTTGTGGGGACCCGGCTCGAAGGCTCGATTTGTGGTTCGCCGATTACAGACGCAGGACCGAGGCCGACGATCTAAACGTGTGTTCTGCCGCCCGATCGGGCAGGGCGGCCGCAACTGACGAGAATCGCGTCAGTCGCTATTGGGCTGGCACGACCAGGTGATCGAATCGATCGTCCAGCCGTCGTCGCCGCACAGCGCCGCCGAGGCTTGGCGGCTGTCGCTCTTGCCACTGTCGACCGTGAGCTTGAACGACGACGCGTGGACGTTGCGCCGCTTCTTCGACTCCGGGGCGCAGACGACGCGCCAGCTCATCTTGCAGTCGACCGGGATCGAGCACGTGTTCTTGAGCGTGAACTTCACCGCGTCCTCGTCCTGATCTTGCTGATCGAAGAATGTGCAGTCGGCGAGCGACCGCCGGTGATCGGCACGTGCGGACGAGGAGTACAGCGCGGGAATGGCAGCAGACATGGCGAGGGCGCACGTCGCCCATCGCGCCCAGGAAGAACGCATTGGCAAGACCTCCGGTGACGGCGCGCCTTCGGCATGCCCGGCGCCGGCTACGCGTGCTCGCGATCGCGAGTCGCATCGGCGCGAACGCTGCGTCGTGCAGCGCCGTCGAGTTCGTACGGATAGACAGCGCCGGTCGCCGTTGGTTTCGGATTTCTTCGTGCCCCGTGCATGATCCGCCAATGGCCAATCCTCTCGACGTGTTCCGCGCGGATGCGCTCTCGGGTCACACCGCGCTCGTCACCGGCGGCGGCACCGGTATCTGTCGCGGGATCGCCGCGGCCTACGCGCGGCTCGGCGCCGACGTGTGCATCGTCAGCCGCAAGCAGGCGACGCTCGATGCCACCGCCACCGAGCTCTCGACCGTGACGGGTCGCACCGTGATCGGCGTCGCGGCCGACGTGCGAAAGCCCGACGAGGTGGCGCGCGCGGTCGCGGCCACGGTCGAACGGTTCGGCAGGCTCGACACCGTGGTCAACGGCGCCGCTGGCAACTTTCTCGCCCCCGCCGCCGGGTTGTCGCCCAATGGCTTCCGCACCGTGATCGACATCGACCTGGTCGGGACGTTCAACACTTCGCGCGCCGCGTTCGAAGCGCTGCAGAAGTCGGGCAACGGGCTGATCGTCAACATCAGCGCGACGCTGCACTACCACGGCACGCCGCTGCAGATTCACGCATCGGCCGCGAAGGCAGGCGTCGACGCCGTGACCCGCAACCTCGCCGTGGAGTGGGGACGGTTCGGGATCCGCGCGTGCGGCATCGCGCCCGGTCCGATCGCCGACACCGAGGGCATGAAGCGGCTCGCACCCGGCGACATCGCCGACCAGGCGATGGCCGCGATCCCGGCGGGCCGCTTCGGCACGATCGACGAGATCGCCGCCGCCGCGGTGTACCTGCGCTCGCCGGCGGCCGCGTACGTCACCGGCCACGTGCTCGTCGTCGATGGCGGCCACTGCGTCGCGACGCCACCACTCGGGATGAGCGTGTGACCGAGGCGCCGCGACTCCGCCGGCGATCCCTTTCGCTCGACGAGGTCGCGGCCGAGCTGCGTGCACCGAGCACCGACGCACCGGTTGTCGAGGGTGGCCCCCTCGACTTCGCGTTGCCCGCGCGGCCGATCGCGGTCGAGCTCGTCGGCGGACGCGGACATTACGAACGCGTGATCGCGGCGGTGACGCGCGCGACCACCAGCGTGTGGATCGCGACGGCCAACGTGAAGGAGCTGATGGTGGAAGACGCGCGGGCGCGGCCGGGTCGGCGCCGCAACCATCGCCGTTCGGCCTACGTGTCGATCCTGGCGCTGCTCGACGAGCTCGCCGCGCGCGGTGTCGAGCTGCGCCTGCTCCACGCCGAGCTACCGTCGCGCCCGTTTCGCGACGAGATCGCGCGGCACCCGCGCCTGGTCGCCGGTGGACTCGCGCTCCGGCGATGTCCCCGCGTGCACCTCAAGGCGGTGATCGTCGATGGCGAGCTGCTGTATCTCGGCAGCGCGAACTGGACCGGCGCCGGGCTCGGCGCGAAGGGGAGTGGGCGCCGCAACTTCGAGCTCGGGATGGTGACGAGCGATGCGCCCCTACTCGATCAGGTGCAGGCGCTGTACGAACGGATCTGGAGTGGCGGCGAGTGCGAGGCGTGCACGCTGACCGACGAGTGTCCGGGGCCGCTCTCGGAGCTCGATCGCCCGAGCCAGCTGGTCGTGCTGGCGTCTCCGAAGAAGAAGTCGCGCAAGCGCAAGGCCGCCAACCCCCAAGCCAAGGTCCCGTCGACCGGCCGGATCCGCCGTCGTCGACGGTCACGGCTCCTGTGATCTCGAAGGGTTGCGAGTAATCTCGAGGAGCCTGTAACCGCGGCGCGGCCGTCGTGCACGATCTAGTCACGTGACCGCCGTGGCCTACGTCGAGGATGTGCTGCTGGTCGACCGTTGTCTGACCGGCGAGCCGGCGGCCACGCGCGAGCTGTTCCGACGCCATCGCGGGCGCGTCCACGCGAGCCTGTACCGCGTGCTCGGTGGTAACCGAGACATGGACGACCTGCTCCAGGAGGCCTTTCTCCAGGTGTTCCAGTCGCTGCGCGGGTGGCGCGCGGAGGCCAGCCTCGCGACCTGGATCGATCGCGTCGCGGTGCGGGTCGCGTATCGCTACCTCAATCAAAAAGGCCGCCGGCTGCCGGCGGATCCCAGCGCGCCGATCGAAGATGGCGATCCGTTGACGATCGCCCCCGCCGAAATCGGCCCCGGTGCTCGCCGCCAGCTCGCGCGCGATGGCGTCAAGCGGCTGTACGAGGTGCTCGAGGAGCTGTCGCCGGCGGCGCGGCTCGCATTCACGTTGCACGAGATCGACGGGCGCACGATCGCCGAGGTCGCCAAGTTGGTCGGCTCTTCGGTGACCGCGACCAAGCTTCGCGTGTGGCGCGCGCGCAAGGCGATCGAGGCGGCTGCCGCCAAGGATCACGTGCTGTCGGAGTTCCTCGAGCCGCGCAGCTCGGCGGCGAGCGGACCGATGACGATCGCGTTCCCCTCCGATGACAAGGAGGCCCCATGAAGCTCGTCGGACGTGTTCCGGTCGAGCCGCTCGACGACGAGCGGTGGACCAACATCGAGCGCCGCGTGGTCGCGGGTGCCGCCGACGCGGCGGCGCATCGCGCGCCGTCGCGATCGTTGGGACGGTTCGCGCTCGCGACCGGTGCGATCGCGGCGGTCGTCGTGGTCGCCGGCATGGTCGGCTGGAAGCTGCACCACGCGCCGGGGCCGGCGCAGGTCGCCGAGTCGCCACTGCGTGTCGATAGCACCGCGGGTCACGCGAGCACGATTGACATCGGCGATGCGCGGATCACGAGCGGACCCTCGACCAAGTACGAGGTCACCCGTCCCGGCGGTGGCGTGCTCGTGTCGATGACCCGGGGCAAGGTCGGACTCGAGGTCGGCAAGCGCGGTCACCGGCCGCCGCTGGTGGTGCGCGCCGGCGACACCGACGTGGTCGTGGTCGGTACGCGATTCACGGTCGACTACGGCGATGGCAGCGGCCCGGTCGACGTGCGTGTCACCGAGGGCGTGGTGCGAGTGGTTCACCAGCATCACGAAGATCGGGTGGCGGCCGGTGAGGCGTGGCGGACCGACGAGGGCAAGCTCACGTCCACGCAGCTCGCGGCGTTCGAGCGCGCACGGAATCGGATCGCCGATGCGGGCTCGAGTGCTGCTGGTCGTGTCGACGTGCCGACCACCGGGCCGGACATCGAGCTCCACGATCGCGTGGCGAAGGTGCCCGACACCAAGGTTGCGACGCGCCCGCCCGCCATCGAACGCCACCCGGCGGTGCATCGTCCCGACTACGTCCGCCCGACGCCGCACCGCGAGGGCTCCGGCGATGCGCGACACGACCTCCGGTCCGACATCCTCGCGCAGCCGCTGCCGCCGGTGCTCGACGTCGGCGCTCCCGACGCCACGCGCGCGATCTCGAAGCTGCGCGAGATCGTGGTGACCAGGCGGGGAACCGAGGCCTCGCACGCGCTGTACAGCATCGCGGTGCTCCAGCATCGCAAGCTCGGCCGCAACGGCGACGCGCTGTCGACGCTCGATCTATTCCGCCGCCGGTTCACGCCGACCGACGGCGACTACAAGGCGGCGCTGTGGTTGCGTGTGCGGATCTTGTGCCTGCGCCGGATCGACGACGAATGTCGGCGTGCGGCGGTAACCTACGCGCACGAGGATCCGGGCACGCCGGCCGGTCACGTCGCGGGCCTGCTCGCGATCACACCGGACTGATCGCGGGCCGCGACGGAGTTATCATCGTCCCGTGAGCCGGACGATCTACGTCGAGCTGGTGGCGAGCTCGCGCATCGCGAACGACCTGTCGGCGGGCGGACTGTTCGTGAACGACGACCAGCTCGCGATCCAGGACACCTGCGAGCTCGTCGTGTTCAATGACGGCGGACAGCTGCCGCTCCCGGCGCACGTGGTGTACGTGGACGGCAACGGCGGTGTCGGGCTCGAGCTCGATGGCTTCGGCCCCGAGCTCAAGGCGCAGATCGAGGCGCTGGTCGAGGCCGGTGAGACCGCCACGCCTGTCGAGGCCCCCCCCGAACCGGTCGCCGAGCCGGCCGATGCGCCGGCGGCCGTCGACCTGAACGATGTCGACGATTCGTCCGACGACGCGATCGACCTCGGGATCGACCTCGGGATCGACCCCGATGCTGCGATCGACCTCGAGGGCGAGCCCGGCGCGGACGTGTCGGAGCGAGCGCCGGAGATCGCCGCGCGAGAGAAGCCGGAAGACCGTGGCCAGAGCCTCCACGAGCGGCTGCGCGGGCTGACGCTGGTCCAGCAGCACAAGCGAGCGCGGCTGGGCGACGTCGCCGAGCGCCGGTTGCTCGAGCGGATGTACGGCAAGAACGTGTGGGAGACGTTGTTGCGTAATCCGAAGCTCACGCCGCCCGAGGTCGCGCGGATCGCGCGGATGGGTGCTCTGCCTCGTCCGTTGATCGAGCTGATCGTCGGCAACGGCGCCTGGCTGCAGGTGCCGGAGGTGCGGCGCGCGCTGCTCTCCAACCCACGGCTCGGTGTCGATCAGATCATGCGCGTGTTGCGCTTGACCTCGAAGATCGAGCTCAAGCTCGCGGCCTCGCAGACGGTCTATCCGCACGCCGTGCGCGACGCCGCGAAGCGCCTGCTCAAGACCGAGTAGCCGGAAAACTGCCGCGCGATCGGTCCGGCCGCACGGTGCGCGCGGTAGGGTGCGCCCCCATGCGTCCCGACGGTCGTCGCCCCGATCAACTCCGCTCTCTCGAGATCATCCCGCACTTCCAGAAGCACGCGGAAGGGTCCGCCCTGGTCAAGCTCGGCGATACCTGGGTGCTGTGTGCGGCCAGCGTCGAGGACAGCGTGCCGCCGTGGATGAAGGGAAAAGGTTCCGGCTGGCTGACCGCCGAGTACGCGATGTTGCCGCGCTCGACGCACACCCGCACGCGGCGCGACCCCGGCGGACGCGGCAAGGAGATCCAGCGGCTGATCGGTCGCTCGCTTCGCGCGGCGGTCGATCTCCAGAAACTCGGCGAGCGCACGATCGCGGTCGACTGCGACGTGCTGTGCGCCGACGGTGGAACGCGGGTCGCGTCGATCACCGGCGCGTGGGTCGCGCTCGCGCTCGCGATGAACAAGATGGTCGCCAGCGGCAAGCTCGCCGATACCTCGGCGCTCGAGCCGCCGATCGCCGCGGTGTCGGTCGGGATCGTGGGCGGCGAGGTCGTGCTCGATCTGCCCTACGAGGAAGACTCGAAGGCCGACGTCGACATGAACGTGGTCGGCTCGGAAGACGGCAAGTTGATCGAGGTCCAGGGCACGGCCGAGCACGCGATGTTCGATCGCGCGCAGCTCGACGCGATGCTCGACCTCGCGCTGGTCGGCATCAAGCAGCTGACCGTCGAGCAGCGCATGATCGCGAACGCCGGGTAGCGGCACGAGGTTTGACGGACTTCGCGTCGTGCGCCTCGCACCGGCTATAGTGGGCGAGTGACAGAGGGTCACTCGTTCCCGCAGTGGAAAGGCTTCGAACGCTCTCCGGAGGGCCTGCTGTTGCGGCAGGTGGTCGAGCTCGACGACCGCATGGGCATCGCCTACGAGCGGAGCGTCGGGTTCTTCAAGGACATGCACACTCACAGCCGGCTGATGCTCGTGGCGCCGCGCGGTGCCTGCCGGATGACGGTGCGCACGCAGAAGCCTGCCGAGTATCCGATCGACTCGCGCACGGTGTTGCTGGTCCCGGCGGACCTGCTGCACGACGACCTCGGCACCAGCGTCGTCTACGACACGATGGCGCTGTATCCGGACCTCGAGCTGCTCGCCGAGATCGCGACCGAGTGCAGCCTGACCGACGAACAGGCCACGGCGCTGCGCGGTGAGATGCGGACGATCCGACGGAGTCCGTGGCTCGAGGACATCCTCGAACGCTACTTCTGCGATCGCGTGCTGGGCATCCAGACCGCCACCGGTTCGCAGCCACTGCTCGAGAAACAGATCCTGCACGAGGTCGTCCGGATCGCGTTCGACCTCGCACCGTCGAAGCAGCCCGACGACGTGGCCGGAGTCGCGGCCGGCGAGACCATCGGTCGCGCGCTGATCTTCATCGAGGGCAACCTGTTCGAGCCACTCGACATCGCGCGGCTATGCGCCATCGCGCACGCCAGCGAATCGACGCTGTTGCGCGCGTTCAAACGCGAGGTCGGCCAGACGCCGGCCGCATACGTGCGACAGCGCCGACTCGACGAGGCCGCCCGACTGCTCGTCGCCGGCGATCACAATGTCGGCGACATCGCACTCTTGATCGGTTACGAGGACATCGGCGCGTTCACGCGTGCGTTCAAGGATCGCTTCGGGATGCCGCCGCGCGATTACGCCCAGTCCAGCCGAGCTGACGATCGCTAGAGGCAGCCGTCGGGATCGAGCTGCAGGCGCGCAGGATGATACGTGGGATAGGAGCCGATCGACTGGAGCGTGCTGATGTCGTCGTGCCAGGCGGGCAGGTCGAGATCGCGATCGAGCATCGCGTGGTCGTCCGGATCGGCGCGCACGGTGTAACGGGTTCCCTGATCGGTGAGCACGTAGAACTGACCCTGCAGCTTCACGGTGGTGCCCTCGTTGTCATCGAGCCCGACGGGCAGCGTCATCTCGAAGTAGTCGGGGGCGTCGAGGAACCGGTGCGCGATCACAAAGAGCGGTCGGGTGGTGGTGTACCCGCCGGACTCGCCGACGTCGCACGAGGCACATACCGTTCGTCCGCCGGTGAAGCCGGCCTCGACGACGTCGCCATCGAGGCGATCGTTCAGCACCTTCAGATACGTCTGGAGGTATCGGCTCGACGACTGTGACGAGCTCGCGATCGCTGCCTTGTCGACGAAGGCCTCGCAGTAGCGCGCGACGACACTGCGCGCGATCCCGTCGGCCTTACCACCGGCGGCGGCCGTGGCTTCGGTATCCGGCGCGTCGACGGCGCAGCCGAGCAGACAACCTGCGAGAACGAAGGTGGGGATGCGATACGTCATGTCGGGCTCCTTGGTGGCCCGCCATATGCCACTAGCCGCCGCACCCCGACAACGCGAGCGCCGTCAGCGACCGTGCAGGAACCGTCATGATGCCGCGGGGGGCGGCACGTCGCGTCGCGTTCAGCGAGTCCCGATCGCTCCGAGGTTTGCCGGCGGCGATTGCGTACCAGAGCTCGGGATCGTCGCGTCGAGCGTGTTGATCCGGATCCGTCCGACCGCGCCCCCGCCACCGCCGCCGCGATCGATCTGACCGCTCCGGTTGAGCGTCGAGCCTCCGACGGTCGGAGCCGTCGTGCCGGCGCCGCCGTTTCCGCCCGGAGCAGTGCCGGCCGCACCGTTGCAGTTGGCGCCGAGCGCCGGCGTGGTCGAGTTGGCGCCGTCGGCGCCCGCCGAGAATCCACCGCATCCGCCGCCGCCGCCGTTGGCGAACACGCCACCCGTCAACGACACGGTCGGTGCCTCGAGGAGGATGCCACCGCCCGAGCCGCCGCCCGAGCTGACCACACCACCACCGCCGTTGGCGCCGATCGCACCCGTCACACCGATCTCCGTGGCGCTCGTGATCTGGATCGAGCCGCCGCCCCGGCCGGGACCACCGAGGCCATCTCCGCCGCCGGGACATCCACCGCGCAGCGGGACGAGCGTCACCATCCCCGCGGTGCCTCCGGCGATCTTGCCGGTGGCGATCCCGACGACGGGACCACCGTTCGCGCCCTTGGTGCCGAAGCCACCGCCACCGGCACCGGGAATGTCGTTGTCGGCACCCGCGGCGGCGGACGCCTGACCGAAGCACGCCTCCGGCGTGGTCTGGGCTCCGCCGATCACCGTGATCGTCCCGGCGATCGTGACGTTGCCGGCACTCAGGATCGCCGCGGGTCGCGCGCCCTGCACGTTGAGGGTCACGTTGGCCGCCACGTTCATGCTGCCGACCGAGATCGCCACGATGTCGGACGCTCCACCTGACCCGGCGACGAGCTGCGCCTTGAAGGTCTGCCCGCCGATGTCGATCGTGTTGGCAGTCGCGTCGAAGTCGGTCTCGGTGCTGAACAACGTCTGGGTCGTGATGTCGAGGGCCGGCTCGCCCGCCGCCGCGTCGAGCTCCGCGGCGAGCCCGTTCGACGGATCCACCGAGTTCTCGCACGCCAGCGCCGTGGCGTTGCAGCGGAGCGCACACGGGGTCTGCACCTCGGCGGTGCCATCGCCGTTGCACGACACCAGCGTGTCGCCGTCGCAACGCAAGGCCGTGGACGCCGTGCACGCGGTCGTGCCGTCCGGACCGTCGACCGGCGGCGCATCGTCGCCTCCAGGCGGTCCATCGTTCTTCACGTTGCCGCAACCGATCACGACCATGCCGATCGCGACGAGCGCGATGTCACCGAACGTCCTGTTCAAACCCACGATCACTCCAGGTGAAAATAGGCCGTGAACCTGACACGGGGCTTCCGCTATCGGTAGCGGAAACCCACCTTCGATGTGGTGTGAGTCGCGGTCAGCTCGTCGGTGGGCGTAGCGCGTGTCAGGTCCCTTACTCGATCGTGTTATGTCTAGATCGAACCATGGTGTGGAATCGAGCGTCGCTTCTCGTCGTGGTGGTTACCGGGTGCGGACGGATCGGATTCGATCCGCTCGGCGGAACTACCGACGCGTCGGCACTCGATGGTGCCTCCACGGTGCGCCGGTGCCCGCTGTCGCCAACGACCGCGGACCCGCTCATGGTGTCGGGCAAGACGCTGCGCATTAGCTTCATCGGGATCCCGAGCGCCGAGGGCGGCGCAACGGTCACCGCACTGACTGCGGTCAACGGAGAGGAGCTCGCCAGCACGACGAGCGCGGGCAATGGAGATTTCACGCTGGCGATCACGACCGGGGGCAGTCCGATCGCTCCGGTCATCACGGTCGACGCCGCGAACGCCCTCACCAGCGTGTTCGTTCCCGACGAACCCCTCGATCACGATCAAGCGGGGCTTCAGGCCTTCTTCGGCTCGGCAACAGCGGTGGGATCGCTGTACTCGTTGAGTCCGGTGTCCCGCGACTCGATGCTCGGCACCGTGTTCGTCCGGGTCGTCGATTGCGACGACAATCCGGTGTCCGGTGCGACGATCGCGCTATCTCCCGCCCCGGAGGACATCCTCTATGCCGGGGCCAACGGCTTTCCATCGGGTTCCGCGAACGAGACCAGCTCGAGTGGCTTTGCCTGGGCGCTCAACGTTCCTACGGGATCCGTCGAGCTGACCGCCACGAAGCCAGGCACGACCTTCATCCCGTACACGTTCGAGGTGCTCGCCGGCAATCACTTCATGGGCGGGATCATGCACCCCGTGTCGATGTAGGGACGACACCGCAGCGTTTTGATCCCGGCGCGGGTGGCGGTTCGTGGTGTATCGTCGGCGTCATGGGGCTGCACTGCCGTGGCGTGGTGTTCGCGGTCGTGGCCACCGCGCTCGGACTCGGCGCGTGCGGTGACAACATTCGCCCCGGACTCCTCGTCGAGACCCGGATCGCGAAGACCACGTACGCGGCCGGCGAACGCATCGGTGCGCGCTGCGCGGTGATCGATGCGGCGACCGGCGAACCGGCGCTCGATCCGCGCGGCGAGCCGCTGACCGATAGCGTCGAGTTCGCGATCGACTACAAGCATCCCGATTCGTTCTCCACCGATGACGACGGCGAGGTCGTGGCGGCGCGCGTCGGTCCGGGCAACGTACGTTGTAGCGTTCCCGAGCTCGATCTCGAGGATCGCGAGGGCAAGGATCTCGACATCGTCGCCGGCCCGCCGTTTCGCGTGATCACGGAGCTCGCGAGTCGTACGACACCCGCCGGCGATCCGGTCGGCGTCACCTGCCTCGCGTTCGACACGTTCGATAACCCGGTGCCGGACGTCGAGCATACGCTCGCGATGTCGCCGTTCGGCGTCGGCTCCACGACCACCGCCGACACGGTGTCGGCGACGCTCGCCGGCGAGTACGAGGTCACCTGCGTGGTGATGGCCGCCGCCGAGGTCGAGGAAGACTTCTTGACCGTGGTCGCCGGGTTGCCGGCATCGCTCGTCGGGTCGCTGGTTCCGGAGCGCACGCTGTACGCCGTCGACGAGCAGGTCACGCTGGTCGCCGAGGCGCACGACCAGTTCGGGAACCGGGTCGACGAGATCGATCTCGCGTACGGGTCGTCGCCGACGGTGCCGTCGCCGTCGATCGCGCGGTTCCGGTTCGACACCGACGGCAGCTACACGCTGTCCGCGGCGGTGACCTCGCCGACGTTCATGGACCAACCGCTGTCGGTGTCGCTGCCGGTGTTCGTCGACTCGGCCGGTCCGGCGATCCAGTGCATGCGGATCGACGCGCCGTCGCAGGACTCCGAGGCGTACATGCTCCAGCTCGGGCCGAGCACGGTGAGCTTCCCGGTGCGGATCACGGACGCGTTCGATGTCTCGACGGTCACGATCGACGGACAGCCGGCGAGCTTCGATGCCGGCTCGGGCAACTTCGTGGCCGGCGTGCAGATCGGGTTCGGGATCAACTTCGTCGACGTGGTCGCCACCGATCAGTTCGGCAAGGAGAACAGCACCACGTGCTTCGTGCTGGTCGCCGACCAGTACACGCCCGAGGTCAGCAACATGAGCGGTTCGCTCGGCATGCGCCTCGACCCCAACGCGATCGGCGATCCGCAACCCACCGGCCTCAACAGCATCAACGACATCCTGTTCACGGTGCTGAGCTCGCCGCAGCTGCGCACGCTCGTCGATCAGGGGCTGGTCGGGGCCAACCCGCTCAGCAACGGGAGTTGCGGCATCTTCGCGTGCACGCCGCGCGTCAATTACAACGCGGGCTCGATCAACTGGAACACGCCGTCGAGCACGCTGTCGCTGATCAACGGCGGTCTGCGCGCGCAGGTCACGCTGCCCAACGTGCGGCTCAGCGTCAACGCGTGCGGCACCACGTGCTGTATCGGCGGCTCCAACGTGTCCGTCACCGCGAGCTCGATCACCGCCACGGTCGATTTCAGCCTCCAGCTCCAGGGCGGTGTGCTGCGCGCGGCGGTCGCGGGATCGCCGAACGTCACCGTCGGCAACGTGTCGCTCGACGGGTCCGGGTTCTGCGGCTTCATCATCAACCTGGTGCAAAGCTTCTTCACGGGCACCGTGCGCGATGCGGTGCGCGACGCGCTCGCGAGCTTCATCAACAGCGATGTCGGGCCGCTGCTCGACCAGCTGGTGTCGAGCCTCGACGTCACCACGCTCGGCACCTCGTTCGCGGTGCCGCGGCTCGACGGGACCGGTAACGTGCAGCTCGGGTTCGGACTCGCGTTCTCGTCGCTGAACATCACCACCAGCCGCGCGTTACTCGGCATCGGGACACGCTTCGTACCCGGGACGATCGCGCAGAACCGCCCCAGCCTCGGCATCCCGCGGCGAACGCCCAACCCGCTGCTCGATCCCCCGGGCACCAGCGGGGCGCGACCGGTCGGCATCTCGTTCTACGAGGGCATCTTGAACCAGGTGCTGCACGGGCTGTGGCGCGGTGGGTTCTTCCAGGCCGACCTCGCGGTCGGTGGCGGTAACGCGACGATCGACGCGCGGCTCCCACCCGTCGCCGCGATCACCTCCAACAACCACGCGCAGCTCATGCTCGGCGGGATCGCCGCGACCATCCAGATCCCGGGTGTGATCAACACGCCGATCCCGATCCTGTTCGGTGGTCGCGCCTCGGCCGCGGTCAGCCTGAACGGCGACACCCTGACGTTCGGCAACCTCACGCTCGACGAGCTGTTCGTGTCGTTCTCGACCCCGCTGACCCAGAACCAGCGCGACGCGATGGAGAACCTGTTGACCCAGGTCCTGCAGAGCGTGCTCGCCGACGCGATCAACAACGGACTGCCGGCGTTCCCGATCCCGTCGTTCGCGCTACCGGCGAGTGCCGGTACGTTCGGGCTGCCGGCCGGAGCCGAGCTCGGCATCCTGAACCCGACGCTGTCGACCTCCGGCGTGCACTACGTGCTCACCGGGTCGTTCGGAGTGAGGAATTGAGCCGCGGCACGGTATCGGGCTGGGCGATGGGCGCAGGTGGAGAGACCGAGCGTCGCGGCTCGCGATGGCCGCGCGTCGCCTGGCTGATCGCGCTGTGCGCCTGCGGCTCGTCGGCGACCTCGGGTCCCGAGCCCGGCGACATCACCGTCACGGTGACGTCTCCTTCGCCGGGCGCCGAGCTCAGCGGCAGCGACGCCGCGCGCATCGTCGTCAGTGGCACGGTCGCCACCACCAGCCCCGACTACGGTCCGCTCGAGGCGTGGGTCAACGGCGTCGAGGTACCGGTCCAGGCCGACGGCAGCTTCACCACCGAGCTGGTTCCCTCCGTCGGCATCAACCATCTCAAGATCGAGGGTGGCGATGGTGGCCCGCTGGTCGAATCGGGCCGAGTGGGTGGAAGAGAAGAGTTCGACGTGTTGTGGGCTCCGGACTACCTGCCGGCGATTCCCGATCAGGTGGGCTTCGATCTGCCGGGCGCGCTCCAGTTGCGGCTCGGCCAGCGGTTCTTCGACGCGCGACTGTTCGGTACCGCGCTCGACCTCACGACCGATCCCGTCATCGCACACGATCTCGCCTCCGCGCTCGAGCTGATCCTGTGGCACATCGATCTCGCATCACTGCTCGACGGCAACCTCCAGGTCGGCGGCAACGGCGCCGCGCTCGACGTCGCGATCCCGTCCGCTACCCCGGGTGACATCCTCGTCGACGTGCGCGCCGTCGATGCTCCCGTGCCGGCGGTCGAGCTCTCGATCGATCTCGACGGCGTGTTCCTCGAGATGGACGGGACGTTCACGTTCGGCAATCGCACGCTCGTGGTCGCCGGCGGCATCTCGGCCGACATGCACGCCAGCGCGACGCTCGCGCTCGCGATCGCCGAGGACGGTACCGTCGATGTCACCGCCACCGACATCACCGCCACCGTCGGCCCGCTGGTCCCGAGCTTCACCGGTCCCGACGGCGACGAGCTCGACGCGTTCATCACGATCGGTAACTCGGACTTCCGCACGGTGATCGAGGACCTGGTGTCGCAGCAGCTGATCCCGACGTTCACCGACAACATCCCGCCGCTGCTCGAGCAATTGCTCGGTGCGGCCGATTCGTTGCTCGACAACGTCGAGTTCACGCTCGATCCCGGGCTCGGCTCGCCGGTGACGATCCGCCTCGACGGTCAGATCGGTGCTCTCGACGTCACCTCCGGCGGCGTCTCGGGTGGCGTATCCGTGCGCGAGGATCTCGCGATCCGCAGCACCAACTCGCCGCTGCACCCCGAGTCGCGAGGGGCGGCGCGGCTCGACGCCGATCCGGCGCCACCCGTCACCGCAACCGCAGGCGTCCACCTGACCCTGCGGCAGGAGCTCCTCAACTCGCTCCTCCACACGCTGTGGAACGCCGGGCTCCTCGAGGGGTCCGCCGAGTTCGGCGGGCTGTCCGCGACGGTCAGCGCCAAGCTCCCGCCCGTCGTCCGACCCACGCCTCCCGAGATCGCGTGCTCGATCGACGGCCAGCGCTGCGATTTCGTCCTCGAGCTCGGTCAGCTCGAGGTCCAGCTCGCCGACTTCGAGCAGAGCTTCGCGATCAACGCGATCGCGGGCGCGCGCGTGATCGTCGATGGCAACACGGTCTCGATCCAGATCCAGGACACGCCCACCCTGAAGGTGTGGGAGACCTCCGCCGTCGACGGCGTGCTGTCCACCGATGCCGTGCGCGACGTGATCTCGAACGTCGTGTGGCCCGATCTCGTCGACTCGATCGGCAGCAGCCTCCAGATCACGCTACCGATCCCCGACCTCGCCACGCTCGGTCTCGATCAGCTCGCGCCCGGCCTCGACGGTGCGCAGCTCGAGCTGCTGATGCGACAGCGCCCCGATGTCACCGACGGGTTCCTCACGCTCGGCGCCGATCTCGAGCTGTCCGCGCCCCCGCCGTGACGCTCACATCGCGACGGCGAGACCGAACGTGACCGCACCGCCGATCCCGTCGTGGTGAAGGTACCCGTTGGCGTGTCGCGCATCGCCGACCTCGCGGAGCATCGGCATCTCGAACGCGAACCGGCCGCGGATCGAACCTCCACCGATGTCGATCCCGGTGCGCGCGACCACCATCGCGTGCGTGGCCGCCTCGTGCATCGTCGGTCCATCGAACGTGTACGGCGCGATGTTCGCTTCGCGCCGCCCCGCATCGGCACCGGCGAACACGCAGACGGCTTCGTTGCAGGTCCGGACCGCGAGACCGAGTCGGAACGCGGTGTAGGTGCCACTCAGCGGAAACGATCCTGCTTCGAGCGCACCGTGTGCGTAGAACGGCGTGGAACCGAGTCGGGCACCGCCATCGAGGAGCACGCCGAGCGTGACGCCACCCGCCGGGCTGCTGCCGCCCGTGACGCCGAACGTGACCAGGCCTCGCGGCTTCGGCGATGGCGGCTCCGCAGCTTCGTACGACGTCGGCGCGGGTAGGTACTCGCGTTGTTCGCGGCGAGGCGCGGGCTCGTCGTCGATCCGCTGCGCTGCGGGGGTTGCGTGTGCGATCGCGCTACATGACAGGACGGCGGCGACGAGGAGCTTCACGAACCGCGAACGCTGCAATGGTCGGACCAGTCGCAAGTGGTCGTGATCGCGTTCGAATCGATCGGGGGACGTGGTGAAAACCCGGCACGATCTGCCGCCCACTGTCACGACCCCAACCGCTCACCTGTCGTGATCGTGATTCCCGACGTCGAGTCAGCGCTCAGAACTCGACGACGTTGCCGTCGGCGTCCTCCATGTGATCGAACTCGAGGTTGGCCTCGAGATCTCCGAGGGCCGCGGCACGCAGCGCGCTGGCATCGAGATCGCCGAGGAGCGCGGCCGACAGCGAGGTCTCCGCGACGATCGTATGGGTCTCGGTGGTGCACGTGGTCATGCACGACGCGCTGGCATCGCTCTCGGCGGCGGTCCGGCAATCGACAGCCGCCGCGGTCGCACCGCAGCTTTGCTCGGCATCGGCGCGCGCGGCTGCCGCGCAGTAGGTCTGGCAGTTCTCGGTGCTGGCGGTCAGCTCGGCCCGCACGCGGATGTCGGTGATCGCGGCGACGGTGAGCTCGGGAATCTCGCAGCCGCTCGGTGTGGTGAGCTGCGCCGAGCCGACCGAGGCCGCGTACAGCGCGTCACTGCCGAGCTCGAGGCTGCCGGCGTAGTCGGCCTCGAACGCACCGGCGGGATCGAGCGCGCATTGCGGATCGACCTGGGGGATCTGGCCTTCGCCCTCGACGACGATCGACAACGACGCGCTCTGCGCGGGCGGCGCGGCGGGATCCTGCGCGACGCCGTCGTGATCGGTGGACGAGTCGCGATACACCGCCTGGCCACTCACGCTCGTGTCGGTGCCCGGATCCGAGCTGCCGCCACACGCACCGACGAGACACAGCGAGATCAAAGTGAGACGAGTCTTCATGGTTACCTCCTGCATCGGAGGTCTCGCAGGACGCGTGCCACGCGGCGAAGTCAGCGATCGATCGTCGAGATCGCGTGCGACGTGATCGCAACACCGATGTCGGACACGACATCGAGGTCACGGCGGTCTCGGCTCCGCTCGCTCACGGTGATCTCACGATGATTCGAACGTCCACGCCTTGCCGTACTCGACCTGCGCGGTCGTCAGCGCGCAGCGTTTGGCGGCGATCAGATCGGTGACGTGTTTGCGCGTGATCTTCCATCCCGCGATCGAGAGCTGTTCGAGCGTGCCGAGCGAGCCCTTGGCGGGGAACAGCGCGGTCAGGTGCGTCGGCCCCCACTTCGTCCGGTCGTAGTCGCCGCAATCGATCCGCAGCGAGCGCAAGCTCGCCAGCCGTGACGACCTGGCGAGCGCCGTGCAGCCCTTCTTGCCGATGTCGCACGCGGTGAGATCGAGATGAGCGAGCTCGGGTGACAGGTGGTCGGAGGCCAGCACGCGCTCGAGCGTCGCCGCGCCGGTGAAGCTCTCGGAGAGATCGAGACGCGGGAATCGCGATAGCTCGGGCCAGGCAAGCCAGGCGTCGAGATCGATCGCGGCATACGCCACCCCGCTCCCGCGCACGAAGTCGAGTTGTTCGATACGGGCCGCGCGCTCGCCGAGTCGCTCGAGCAGGCGCGTCGCGATCGCGGGGGTGAGTCCTCCGACGGAGAGCTCCAGCCGGCCATCCCGCTCGACGACCCGCAACTTCGCGAGCTCGTCGTAGGCGTCGTCGTCACCCGCGGCGAGCCGTGCCGCCACGATGCCGGGATCCGACGCCGTCGCGGACAGCTCGCGGAGCACCTCGACGAGTCGCGGATCGGGGCTCGCGCACAGCGCGCCGGCGACGACACCGCACAGCCGTCGCAGATCGTCGGTCGCGAACCAGTGGCGCAACCGATCGACCGCGGCAGGTACGAGATCGACACCCTCGCGCCCGAGCCACCCGCGCAGCACCGAGGGTATCCAGCCCGGAGGTTTGCCCATGAACGTCATGCGCGTTCCATCCACCGACGCGAGATCGAGGTGCGCGACGAGCGCGCGGGGATCCTGGTGACGAAGCAAGCGATCCGCGGCGCGCAACACGTCGGCCTTGCGGCGCTCCGCGACCACGGACTCGGCGAACGCGACATCGGCATCGAGATCGGCCGGTCCGAGCGAGTCCTCGTAGGCGGCGCGTACGGCACGCCCCTGATCGCTGTCGACCGCGAAGAACACGTCCTTCTGGTAGTCCTGAAACCAGTAGCTCTCGCCATCGTCTCCAGCGATCCGATGACGCTTGCCGTAGGGCTTCATCGGCTTGTTCACCTCGACCAGCGTGCCCAAAAGGCCGCGGGCGGAACCGGCGGCGATCACGACGCGATCGTTGACGCTCCAGGCCATCTCCGGATGCTAGGTCGCGGCGGCCTTGCTCGGTCCGCGCGATGGCGACTTTTTGGGGCGAACGACGGGGGTCGAACCCGCGACATCCAGGACCACAACCTGGCGCTCTACCGATTGAGCTACGTCCGCCGTAGAGGTGTAACTGTCTACACGAGCGCGCGAAGTCTCGCAATCCCCGTGCTGTAAGCCCGGGGGCCGGCCGCCGTTTTCCTCGCAAGTGCGCAGTCTCGTGGCTTTCCTGATCGTGCTGGCGCCGGCCGTGGCCCGGGCGCAGCAGGCCGCCGAACGCCCGGATCTCGACCCGAAATCCGGATCCGAGGCGACATACTTGGGCACGACCCACACCGCGACCACGAGCTCGACCGGTGCGGTCGCCACCGACACGACCCACGGCACGCTGGCCGCGGCGGGAGGTGCGACCAGCGGCGCGATCGCGGTCGCGAGCGACAACCTCGCGCGCGACCAGCCCGATCGGGTGTGGGCCCGCGAACCGGCGCATCCACCAGCGGGCCTAGGAGGTGATTTCGTGTTGGGGTGGGCGGGACAGCGCGGCGGCAAGAGCGGCTACGTCGCGCGCTTCGAGTACGAGGTGCTCCCGGTGTTTCAGGACACCGGCGGCGTGGTCGGGTTCCACGAGGGCTTCGAGTGGTGGCGATCGGGCGCCGACAACTGGGGGTTCTCGATGCCGGTCGCGATGGTGTTCGGTGCTCGCGTCGAGCCGGTGCGCGCCACGATCGGCTTCGGCATGGACGCGATCCTGATCGACCAGGTCGACGACGACACCGGCTTCGGGATGCTCGCGCCGTTCGCGACCGCCCGTCTCGGCCTCGACATCTCCGGGTTCGAGATCGCGGCCGACGCGCGCCTCGGCTACCGCTGGCAGTTCGGCGCACCCGATCACACGCGATGGCAGCTCGGCATCGCGATCGGCCACACCTGGTCGATGTCGAAGGTTCAGCGACCGATCTACTGATCGATCAGGCCGGGTTCGCGGCCTGGGCCGCACGCCGCGCCGCCATGATCTTGACGAACGACTTGCCGCGGATCTCGTCGAGCGTGAGCCCGGTGGCCAGCGCTTCCTGCTCGGTGACGGCACCGCACGCGATGCCGCGCAGGAAGTAGTTGAGCAGGCCCTGACCGGTGGCGGCGTCGTCGAACGTGTCGCCGACGAGCGTGGCCTGCGCGGCCTTCTCGACGAAGTTCTTGAGGCGCTCGGACGCGGGGGCGAGCCCGTCGAGGAAGAACCCGTAGACCGCGCCGTACCGCGTGGGGAGCTGGCCCGGGTGGAGGTCCCAACCCTGGTAGAAGCCGTTGACCAGCGAGTGGCGAACGTCGTCGGCGTGGAGGCGCCACGCCGCGAACACCGCGGCGCGGTTCTCGCGCTTCTGGTCCTCGCTGAGATCCTTCCCGCGGTGCGGAGCGACCGGCATGATCACGGTCGCGCCGTCGGACAGCATCACGCCGGTGCCGGCGAACACGACCTTCATCACGTGCTTCGCGAAGTCGCATGCCGGATGGCGCATCTTCTGGTGGGCGGCGGTGATGTCGCAGCTCGCGGTGTAGTCGTAGGTCCCGAAGTGCGCGGCGACCAGGCGGCCCGCGGCAGCGCGATGGAGGCGCGGCAGCGCGGCGCGACCCTGCGCGTCGAAGATCGACTGCGTGGTCTCGACCATGAGCTCGATCTTGAGCGTGCCGGAGTCGAGGCCGGCGCGATCCTCGAACAGCTCGAGCATGTCGACGAAGGTCTCGACGTCCTCCTTCGACAGGATCTTCGGAAGCGTGATGACGAAGTTGTCGGGGAGCTTGCCGCCGGTCTTGTCGAGTAGCTCGGTGAGGAAGATGTCGGTGGTGCGGAGCGACCGCGCGGCGAGCTCGCGGGTCAGCGGCTTGGTGCGGATGCCGATGAAGGGAGGCAGCGAGCTCTCGGCCATCCCGGTCGCGACCTGCTGCGCCGCGGCGGCGGCGTGACCGTCCTCCTCGTCGTCGGGTCGGTTGCCGTACCCGTCTTCGAAGTCGATGCGGAAGTCTTCGACCGCCTCGCGCGTCAGCTTGTCGCGCACGCGATCGTAGACCGTACCGGCGAGGTCACCGCGCAGGTTGATCGCCTCGGCGAACGAGCTCGCATCGGGCGCGTAGGTATCGAGCGAGCGGATCGCGAGCTCGCCGAGCTTCTTCGCGGTGCCCGCGGTGAACAGATGCGCGCCGCCGTACACCGTGTGGACGGCCTGGCGGATGCCGGCATCGCCCGGATAGCGCTCGGCGACTTCGGCCTGCGCGCGCTGCACGCGCTCGAGGGCCTTGGACAGCTTCTTCGGGGGGAGAGTGGTGCGGACCGACATGGGGGTGGGTTGTACCCCAGGATCGGCTCACCAAGAATGGCTGCGAGGTCAGCTGCCGCGATACGTCGAGTAGCCGTAGGGCGAGAGCAGGAGCGGCACGTGGTAGTGCTGCGCCCCGTCGGCGATCGTGAACTGGATCTCGACGACCGGGAAGAACCCGGGAGTCTTCGATGCATGGAAGTACGCCGCGGTATCGAACCGGATCCGGTAGATCCCGGGAACCACCGGGCCGGGGGGCGTGAGCGCGCGATTGCGGCCGTCGCGATCGGTGACGCCACTCCCGACGGTTTCCCAGATGCCCGGAGCGCCCGCGCGCTCGAGCTCGACGGGGACATTCTGGGCGGGCCGGCCGGCGGCGGTATCGAGGATGTGGGTGGTGATCATGGGGCGAGCTCGTCGATCAGTTTGTGGAGTCGAATGCGCGTGATCTTGATCTGTTCCTCGGCAGCCGTGCGCAGCTCGGCCTCGCGCGAGTTTTCGACTCGGGTTCGAAGGTCGTCGAGCATCGACTCGGCGGAGCGGCCGGTGGCGCACACGATGAAGATGAAGCCGTGCTTGGCCTCGTACTCTCGGTTGAGGCGGGCGAGCTCGGCGGCGGTGGTCTTGTCGGCGCCCGCGGCAGCGGCTTGCTCGCCGACGCTCCATGCCTCGGTGTCGTTTGCCTGCGGTGGTGGCTTCGACGCCCCGATCTTCGGGTGGGCGGCGAACGCCTCGCGATACGCGGCCTCGTCGAGCGACCACCACACGCGCTCGGCGGCGCGGAGCAGGGCGGCGAGATCCTCGAACGGGCGGACCGCCAGCATCTGCTCTGCCCACGCGGTCGAGCCGCAGCACTTGAGCAATGCGGCGCGCTCGGCGTCGTGCGGCATGTTGGCGAGCGCGGCGAGGCCGCGAGTTCGTGCCGCGGCCTCGTCGATCGCGAGGTAGCCGCGGGCGCGCAACCGGGCGAGGCCACCGTCGGGATACACCGACAGCTTGAGGTGCGTGATCGGTCCGATCCGGCGCAGCGCGTTCGCGAACACGTGATTGGTGTGCGGCTGCAACGGCGTCTCGAGCAGCGTGCGCCAGCCGAGCTCGGTACCGGAGAGGTCGGCGACGGTGACGCCGGGGGCCTGCACGCCCTCGACGAGGCAGCGTCCGGGTGCGTTGCCGACGAAGTGGGAGGTATCGATCACGAGCTCGTCGATCGTGCCGGAGGCAGCGAGCCGGACGAGCACCCAGTCGTTGCCGGGGCCGCGTCGCCGGCGGGTCTCCCAGCCATCGGCCATGCTGCGCGAGCGGTTGGGCTTGATCAGGTTGTTGCGCGAGTTGAAGAACGAGTCACTGCAGGCCTCGACGACCGCTCCCCACTCGAGGGCGGCGAGATCGATCGGACCGCCGAGCGAGCCCAGGCGCGGCCAATCGGGGATGACCTCTCCGAGCACGCGCAACCTCGCGACGCCACCGTCGGGATAGATCGAGAGTCGCACGTGGGTATAGCGGTTGCGATCGGCGCTCGCGAACACGTTCTGGCTGTCGCCCGACAGCGGCGTCCGCGGTACCAGCGTGGTCCACTGCGCGTTGTCGAGGGCGTTCAGATCGAGCGGGTCATCGAGCTCGGTCGCCTCGATCGAGCACGCCTCGGGGTAGTTGCCGCGAAAGTGCGCGGTGTCGACGATGATCGCGTGGATCGTCCCCGGTAGCCCGAGCCGCACGACGCACCAGTCGCGGCCCTCGGCGGGTTCCGCGCCGTCGTGCGACGGATGGCCGGGGCCACAACCGGGTTGCCGACGCCGTCGGGTCTCCCAGCCGTCCATCCACTTGCCGCGATCGGTGTAGGCCTCGGGCTTGAACACGGCCTCGTGCGGGCGCAGCAGGTTCTCCTTGGCGGCGAAGAACTCGTCGTTGGCCGCGATCACCGTGCCGCCGACGTCCTCGCACGCGAGATCGGGCAATTCGGGAAGCCTCAGCTGTACGGAGTCTTGCTTCCTCGCCCCGGGGGCCTCGAAACCTTGCGTCATAACAGCACTCCTCGCGCGGCACCGACGAGCCGACCGTCCTCGGCGATTCGCTCGCCGCGCAGGTAGGTCGCTTTCACGATGCCGGTCAACGTCTCGCCGGCGTACGGCGTGACCTTGTGACGGTGATGGATCACCTCCGGCGCGACCGTGAACGTGGTCGCGTCGTCGAACGCGATCAGGTCGGCGTGCTTGCCGACGACGATCGCGCCCTTGTCGTTCGATATTCCGGCGAGCCGCGCCGGTGCGGCCGCCATCCAGCGCGCGATGTCGAGCAGGGTGTGACCCCGCGCGCGCGCCTCGGTCCACACGATCGACAGGGCGAGCTGGAGCCCCGACACGCCGCCCCACGCCGCCATGTAGTCACCCTTGTCGAGTGCCTTCAGGTTCGGCGTGCACGGCGAGTGATCCGACGCCACCAGCTCGATCAGCCCGCTGGCGAGCGCCTCCCACAGGCGCTCGCGATTGGCGGCGTCGCGAATCGGCGGCGCGCACTTGAACGCGGTCGCCCCGTCGGGGATCGCCTCGGCGGTGAAGTGCAGGTAGTGCGGGCAGGTCTCCGCGGTCAGCGGCAAGCCATCGCGCCGCGCATCCTCGAGCAGCGACAGCGCGCTCGCCGCCGAGTGGTGGACCACGTGAGTGCGCGCGCGGGTCTCACGGCACAGCCCGGCGACCAGCGCGATCGCCTGCTCCTCGGCAGCGGGTGGCCGCGACGCGAGGTAGGTCGCGTAGTGCCGCGGGTCGGCGTCTGCGAGCCCGGCGGCGGCGGCTTCGATCGGTCCGGCGACCTCGGCGTGCACGAGCAACGGCACCGCGCGATCGGCGATGCCGGCGAGGATCTGCATCGCGGGACGGAGCTCGGTCTCGCCGACCCACCCGAACTCGGGCACGCCGGACTCGACGAGGAAGCACTTGAAGCCACGCACCCCGTCGGCAACCATGCCCTCGAGCTCGCTCGCGTTGCCGGGGACGACGCCGCCCCAGAACCCGACGTCGATGCTGCAGCGGCCGGCCGCCGACATGCGCTTGGTCGCGAGCGCCTCGCGCGTGGTGGTCGCGGGGATCGAGTTGAGCGGCATGTCGACGAGCGTGGTCACGCCGCCGATCGCGGCCGCCTCGGTCGCGGTCACGAAGCCTTCCCACTCGGTGCGGCCGGGCTCGTCGACGTGGACGTGGGTGTCGACCACACCGGGCAGGATCGCGAGCTCGCCATGATCGTCGAGGCGAGCGCCGGCGGGTACGTCACCGTGATCGGCGACGCGCTCGATCCGCCCGTCGCGCACGTGGATCGCGGCCGGGCGTATCGCACCGCCGGTGACGACCCGGCGGGATTGCACGACGACCAGTGGCGCAGTCACGACCGCAACATATCCCAAGCGGTCACAATAGGTCGACCCACAGCTCGTCGCCGGCGATCGTGATCGGATAGCGGCGGAGATGGAGCTGTGGCACGTGCTCGCAGTGGCCATCGAGGAGATCGAACCGGTAGCCGTGCACGCGGCAGCGCAGCTCGCGGCCTTCGACCACGCCGTAGTCGACCAGCGACACGTCGTCGTGCGGGCACACGCCGGGAAACGCGACCAGCGCACCGTCGACGGTGGTCACCATCACGGGCCAGGTCACGCCGTCGACCACGAAGCCGTGAAGGCCTCCATCGGCGACCTCGTCGAGCCGGCACACGCGGACGCGGAGCGCCACGTGCTACTCGGTGTTCGCGCCGTCGACGATCCAGCGTCCGAGCTCGGCGCGTTCCTGCTCGGTGATGCCGGTCTTGTTGTTGAACGGCATCTGATCGCTCTCGACGGCGCGCGCCATGATCCGCGGCGCCATCAGCTTGACCTCGTCGGGCTTGTCGAACCGCACGTTGGCGGGGGCGGTCTTGAATACGTCGTCCGTCGGGTGCGAGCTGTGGCACGGCATGCAGCGGCGCGAGATGATGTCGGCAGCGCGTGCGTACGGCACCGGGTAGTCGGCGATCTTCGACGGTTTCTTGAGGTGGCTGACCACGATCACGCCGGCGAGCGCGATGCCGCCCATCGCCACCGCGGGTGCGATCACCGCGCCGGCGGGGCGAACCTTGCCGCCGCCGAGGTAGCGGATGTTCATCATGTGGCGCACCGCCGCACCGCCCACCATCACGCCGATCAGGATCAACCAGTTGAGGTGATGCTGATACGTCGTCGGGAAGTGGTTCGAGATCATGATGAACAGCAGCGGGAACGTGAAGTAGTTGTTGTGGATGCTGCGCTGCTTGGCGCGGATCGACAGCGCCGGATCCTGATCGCGCCCGGCCTTGGTGGCGGCGATCAGCTCGCGCTGCGACGGCATGATGGTGAACCACACGTTGCCGGTCATCAGCGTCCCGATCAGGACGCCGGTCTCGATGAATGCGCCGCGGCCGCCGAACACCTGCGTGAAGCCGAAGATCGCGCCGAACAGCATCACGATCGACGCCGCGGTCGCGACCTTGGGATGGCTCTCTCCGTAGCTCGACCACAACCCGTCGTAGATGATCCAGCCGACCAGCAGCGCACTCGCCGAGATCGTGATCGCGACGATCGGCGACATCGCGTAGACGCGCGGATCGATCAGGAACGACGCGCCGTGCATGTAATAGACGACGACGAACAGCGCGATGCCCGACAGCCAGGTCGCCAGGTTCTGGTAGCGGAACCAGTGCAGCGTCTTGGGGAGTCCGCCGGGCTCGAGCAGCTTCTTCTCGACGTCGTAGAACGCGCCCGAGTGGACCATGAAGATCTTGCCCTGCGAGAGGCGGCCCAGCTCGGCCGACTTCTCGAGGTTGCGATCGAGCCAGTTGAACAGCATCGAGTTGCCGATCCACATGATCCCGGCGATCAGGTGGGTCCACCGGATCAGCATGTCGAGGACGTCGTAAAACCCCACGTCGATCGCAGTATAGGCAGGTCCGTCGGGTGGGCGCGAATCCGGGGGACGCCGATTACCGGTTCGCCTGCAGCTGCGCGAGCGCGCGATCGAGGCGCGTCGTGCCGGCCAGCAGCGGCGCCGCCAGATCGCCCCGCGCGTCGAGTCGCGCCCGCAGCGTCCTGAGGTTGTAGGCCTTCGGATCGAGCCGGGGCGTGACCTCGTCCCAGGTGATCGGGGTCGAGACCGGGGCGCCGTCGGCGGCGCGTAGCGAGTACGGCGCGACCAGTGTCTTGGCCACGAACTGCTTGTGGTCGAACAGCAGCCGGCCGCCGCGCTTCTCCTTCTCGTTCTCGAGCGTGATCTTGTCCGGCATCAGGCGCAGCAGCAGCTCGGCGACGCCGCGCCCGAACCGCTCGGCCTGCGCGAACGTGTGCCCGGGCGCGAGCGGCACGAGGATGTGGAGGCCGCGCTGGCCGCTGGTCTTGACCACGCTCGGCAGCTCGAGGAGCTCGAGCGTCTGGCGCACGGCGAGCGCGACCTCGATCAGGTCGTCCCACCACGTCGTGCGGTCGCCCGGATCGAGATCGATCATCGCGTAGTCGGGCTCGGCGAGCGCGGCGAGCCGGCTCGAGAACACGTGGTAGGTGAGGCCGGCCTGGTTCGCCATCCACAGCAGGGCATCGGCGTTCTCGATCACGATCCGGCGTACGCCGTCGACCCACGTCGCGCGCAGATAGTCCGGTGCGCGCGGCGGCATCCGGTGCTGGTACCAGTCGAAGTCGTCGATGCCGTCGGGCCACCGCTGGATCACGACCGGGCGATCGATCAGGTACGGCACCATCACCGGCGCGATGTCGCGGTAGAACGCGACGATCTCCTGCTTCTGGATCCCGTCGCGCGGGTACAGCACCTTGTCGGCGTTGGACAGCGGCGGCGGTGGCGACAGACTGCGGCGCCAGTCGACCGGCGTGTCCGAGGTCGAGTAGTCGTGCCAGGGCGCGGTGTACTCGCCGTCGAGCGGACGCGCGACCACGCCGCGCAGCCCGAGCTTGGCGACCGCGGCGAGCACCCGGGCGAGCGAGCCGTCGAGCGCTTGCGACAGCATCAGCGCGCCGGGTGTATTGGCGAGTAGCTCGGCCAGCCGCGCGCGGCGTTCGGCGAGCGGTCGCGTGCGGAGATCGTCGTCGTCGATCGACAGCAGGTCCCAGCACACCAGGACGGCGTTCGGCAGGCTCGGTTGCGCGGCGACCTGGGTCTTGAGCTCGGAAAACGACGGCGCGCCACGGTCGTCGAACACGCACACCACGCCGTCGATCGCGAGCGAGTGGCACGGCAACTTGCCGAGCGCGCGCACGGGCGCCGGAAACGCGTGCGTCCAGTCGCGGAAGTCCGCGGCGGCGAGCCGGATCGAATCGCCGACCCGGGTCGCGAGCACGCGATGGCCATCCCAGGCCGGCTCGATCAAGCATCCGGTCGGGCGATCGGTTGGGGCTCCGGACGTGATCGACGCGAGCGTGAACCGGCGGGCGAGACCGAACGCGTTCTCGGGACCCTCGATCCGCTTGGGTCGCTTCTTCCACGCTCGCTTCTTCGGTCGCGCCACGCGCCTCCATTGTCCCGCACTGACGCAACAGCGACACACCTCGCTGCAGATTCCGCAGCGCGATTCGAGCGCCACGGCGGGCGATGCTCGAGACCCTCAACGCGTTCGCGGAGTTGAGTCGCGGCACACCACGTGCTGTACCGGCAGCCATGCGAATCGCTCCGTCCGTCTTCGCCCTCGCATTGTTCGCCCCCGGCATCGCGGCCGCGCATCCGACCGGGGGCGGCAGTAGTGGCGGCGGGCGGCTCGGTCAGGTGAGCGGCGGCCTCGGCAACGCGACCGGAGGCAGTGGTGGCGGAAGCCACGGCGGAGGTGGGAGCTACACGCCTCCGCCGCCTCCACTGCGCGACGACTCCGGGGGCGAGCAGGTCTACGTCGATGGAGCGCCGGTGGTCGCCGGAGCCGTCGTGGTCGGCGGCGGAGTCACCGCGATGCCGGCACCCGCGCCGGCGCCCGATGGCGGGACCGCGAAGTTCGAGGCGTATATCGGCGCCGAGGACGTCCACGAATCCGACGGCGCGTTCACGCTCGAGCTCGGCATCCGCGACCGGCTGTTCCGGATCGGAGGCTCGGTCACGCGCTACTACGAGCGTCAGCTCGACGGCTCGCAGCTCACGCTGACGGTGCCCGCGCTGATCGGCGGGATCCGGATCGACGATGGCGGCGCCACGCGCGCGTACCTCGAGCTCGGCATCACGGGCGCGAAGACCCACAACGATCCGGTGATGGACAGCTCGATCACCGGTGGCCTCGGTGGCGTGCGCGTCGAGCACGCGCTGACTCGCTCGACCACGCTGCTCGGCACGCTGCACGAGATGGTGTTCCAGGATCACGTGCGAGCACATTCGGGGACCATCGGTCTCAAGTGGGGCGCTCTCCAGGCCTCGTTCCGGATCCTCGACTTCAACGTCGGCCCCGCGCTCTACGGCCCCGAGCTCGGTCTACGGTTCTGACCTCCGCTTGACGGCTCGCGGGCACCGGCGCGATCGTCGGTCGACGACATGCCGACCTACGAGTACCGGTGCAATGCCTGCCAGCGCGAGTTCGAGTACCAGCAGCGGATGAGCGACGACGACCTCGTCACCTGCGAGGTCTGCGGCGAGGACAAGCTCGAGAAGCTGATCTCGTGGACGGCGTTCGGCAGCGGCAGCGCGTCTACCAAGGCGCTGTACTCGGATAACCCGGCCGCGGCGATCAAGCTCGACAAGGGCAAGCCGCCGAAGAAGGAGCCCAAGCCGGACCCGAAACCAGCACCGGTCGCCGAGGCTGCAACGCCCGCCGCGACCGACACGCCCGTCGCGAGTGCCGCGACCGACGACGAAGAAGACGAAGAAGACGACGCCGACAACGAAGCGTCGACGTAGTCAGAACCGGTGGTGAAGAGACACCGCGGCTCCGCCGGCCGTGGGCGTGACGTCGAGGCGGGTCACGGTCGGAGCGCGCAGCGCGCGAATCCACAGATAGGCGCTGACCCCGGCAAACGCGGCCGCCGCGGCACCGGCCACCGCCGCGATCTTGTAGTAGTGCGTGGTCTCCGCGTCGTCCTGGTCGAAGGTGTCGAAGTCGAGCGCGATGCTGGCGCGGCTCGCGGCCGAGCGATTGGCGTGCAGTGCCACCACGGCGACCACCGCACCCGCGACCGCCGGCGCGGTGGTCAGCGCGGGCCACAGCTTGCTCGGTCGAGCCGGCGGCTGAGCGGTGGGCCCGGACGGCAGGGGCTTGGAGCCGTCGAGCTTCGTGCCGTCGGGCTTCGTCCCGTCGGGCTTCGTACCGTCGGGCTTCGTGGTCTCGGGCTTCACGAGCACGATGTCGATCGGCGCGGCGGTCGACGAGCCGACGTCGAAGTGCTTGGTCTGATCGGCGTAGCCGGCGGCATGCACGCGCACGTCGTGCGGACCGAACCCGAGCCACACGGTGCGGTTGCCCGTGAACGTGGCGTCGTCACCGATCTCGAGCAGCGTGAGCGAGGCGTTGGTCGGCGCGACCGTGAAGGTCACTCGCGCGTAGTTGCCGGCGCGCATCGTGCCCTCGATCGAGTCGAGGACCGCGCGGATCGACTTCACGAGGCCGGGATCGAGCTGGGCACGATCGAGACACAGCCCGAGGAGCAGGTGGGCGTGCGGGAGATCCTGGCCCTTGAAGTACGAGATGCCGACGTTGCAGAACAGGTTGGGCCGCGACGGGTCTTCCTTGAACGCCGCGGAGAACTTGTGCGCGGCGTCCACGAAGCGACCGGCCTTGGCCGCATCGTTGGCCTCGGCGGCGAGCTTGTCGGCGCTCGCGGGATCCGCGGCGGCGATCCCGATGCAGGTTACCTGTGCCGCGAAGGCGAGCAGCGCGCCACGTACCCTCGTCACGGTTCGAAGCTAACACGTTGGCAGCGGGAGCCGGTCGGTGGATACTCGAACGCGATGAGGGGGGCAGTCGTCGTGGCGACGATTCTCGGAGCAGCCTGCTCGAGGGCCACCGAGCCCGACATCCCGACGCTGGTCAGGGTGTTCGACGTTGGTGGTGGCGCGGTGAAGGTCAAGGCCACGACCGACGAGAACCTCGCCGACGCGTACGCGATCCAGTTCGCGGGTGGCGACGACAGCCAGGCGATCCATCTTCCCGACAAGCTGGACGTGCGAAATATCGAGCGTCTGGCCTCGGACAATAGCGATTGCGACGTCGAGTCTCTGGTCGGCGTCGCCGTGGCTCCTGCGGTGCGCGTCAACGCCGAGATGACGGCCCGCGTGTCCTCTCACCTGCAGCGGGTGATGGAAGGTCCGATCGTGGCGACGTTCGAGGTGACCTACAGCGCCGGCTTCGACTGCGATGGTTCGCGAACGCTGACGGGAACGTCGACGTTCACGATGTTTCCGGACCGCGTTGTTCGGAACGACGAGGTCACACCGGATATGGCGACGATCCAGCCTCCAGAACCTTCGGACCCTCCGGCGTGTGGCTGCAAGGATCCGAGTGGGCAACTGTTCTTCACCACGTTCTGGACGCTCGACAACCCGATGACGGTGAGCGACGAGAACGGCAATCCCGTGTCGGACGAGACCGTGGTACCTAACCACCAGTTCGGGTGTAACGACTACGGTGACACCGCGATCGGCGTCGCGTGGTCCAACGCGAGTGCCCGTCTCCGAGCCCACGGTATGGACTCGGGGGCTCATACCTACGACTGGGTTCATAGCCTGCCGACGATCAGTGCCTCCAAACAAGTCGTCACCTCGGCCGTCCAGATCGCCAACGACTGCGCCGGTGCCAGGGACGCGCTGGATCTGATGAAAGCACCGGCGATCAACATCAACAAGACCGAAACGGTGCCCCTCGACATTCACGGCGTGTACGTCGACGACGCGACGGAACGTACGGACACGCTGACCATCACATCGCCGTCGAGGGTCCCGGGGGGCTTCGCGATCGCCACCAATGTCGGTCACCACGCCAAGGTCAGCGCGACGGCCCACCTGCAACACTGGTTCGAGGGCGACAAGACGCTGTTCTACTTCCCGGACGCCTTGGAAGTGGGCAGCTCGATCACGATCGAGCCGAAGTGACCGACCCGCGAGCTGGCGACACCCAGATCTCGTTGCCACCCGACGATCGTGGTGACGAGGCGTACTGCGCGGCGTGCAACCAGTCGTTCTCGATCGAGCTCGAGCTGTGTCCCAACGACGGCGCGCGGCTGGTCAAGCTCGAGGCGCAGACCGACCCGATGATCGGCCGTGTGTTCGACGACCGCTACGAGATCCGTAGCAACCTCGGGCACGGTGGCATGGGTACGGTGTACCGGGGTTGGCAGCGATCCGTCGATCGCGAGGTCGCGATCAAGGTGATCCACCCGAAGCTCGCGGCTGATCGCGAGGTCACCAAGCGGTTCTTGCGCGAGGCACGGCTGTCGAGTCGACTCAGCCAGCCCAACATCATCAACGTCTACGACTTCGGACAGAGCGAGGACGGCACGCTGTATCTGGTGATGGAGCTCGTGCACGGTCGACCGCTCGCTCACGAGCTGCATCACGGCCGGCTACCGATCCGCCGGATCAAGGCGATCGCGATGCAGATCTGCGATGCCCTCGATACCGCGCACTCGAAGGGCATCGTCCATCGCGATCTCAAGCCGGGAAACGTGCTGATCCTCGACGAGCCACCGGGGCGCGACCTGCTCAAGATCCTCGACTTCGGACTCGCGAAGTCGCTGCAGGAGTCGACGTCGCTGGTCACCCATAGCGACGCGATCCTCGGGACGCCGCTGTACATGCCACCCGAGCAGATCCTCGGCGAGCCCAGCGATCACCGTGCAGACCTCTACTCGCTGGGCTGCATGTTGTTCCACATGGCGATGGGGCGCCCGCCGTTCGTCGGCACGGTCGACTCCGTGCTGAAGAGTCACGTCCGCGAGCCGGTCCCGCCGGTGGACGGTCTCGTGCCCGCGGACCTCGGGCATCTGATCGCGCAGCTGATGGCGAAGGCTCCGGACGATCGACCGCTGAACGCGCGGCGCGTGCACCACCAGATCGACACGCTGTCCGACGACCCGATCGGCGTCGCCCAGACGCTGCCCGATGTCGGGATGGCGAGCACGATCCAGCCGCCGAGCGACCTGACCTCGCCGCCACCGCCGAGCGCCCCGAACCGTCGCGCGACCGCGCCGGTGTCGGGACCGTCGCTCGAGGCACCGCGACGATACCGGTGGTGGGTGGCGGTGGTGGCGCTGATCGGGACAGCCGCGATCTCGTTCGTGGTCGCGCGCGCGATGCAGCGTTCTGCCGTCGCGCCCGCGAGCGACGCCGCCGTGGTGCACCCGGTCGACGCGACGGTCGGGATCGACGTCACCGCACCGATCGACGCCGCGAGCGTGCCGCCGGATCTCCGGACCGCCATCGTCGATGCGGCACCCGTCGTCACGATGGACGCGCGTCCGCGCCATACCGTTCGCGTCCGCGTTGTGCGGGATGCCCAGCTGCCACGCGTCGACGCCGCGGAGCGACGGCCACGGGTCGATGCGCACGTGGCGAAGCCGCGACCCGACGCACCCACGATCGACCTGCTTCCCACGACGCGCTGATCGCGCTGCGAGCGCTAGCCCCAGGCGCGGCGGATCGCCTCGGCGATGCCGCCACCCTCGCCGGTCGTGGCGTCGAGGGAATCGGTGGCCTTGGTGCGCACGGCATCGGGCGCGCTGCCCATCGCGAACGAGCGGCCGGCGACCTCGAACATCGGAACGTCGTTGACCCAGTCACCGACGGCAACGGCATCGTCGAGCGTGCAGCTGGCCGCGCGGCACAGCTCGGCGAGCGCGGTGCCCTTGCTGGGACCGGCGGCGCGCACGAGCACGGCGGACTTGCCGGGATAGTGGGACACCGGGAAGCTGACCGAGAACAGCTGCTCGGCGTGCGGGCGGAGCAGGGCGTGGGCGGCCTCGACGGCGTCGGGGTCGCCGATCGCAACGGCGGCGAGCGGCGACGTCTGCCACGCGAGCTGTTCCTCGACGACGCGCAGGTTCGGCGACCACGTGCGGACGTAGCCGGCGAACGGGACGCCGGCGTGATCGTGGTGGATGCCGTCGGCGTCGAACACGAAGCCGGCGAGCTCGTGTTCCGCGATCGTGGTGCGGAGGAGGTCGAGGGTCGGCCCGGACATCGGGTGATGGACCACGGTGGTGTTGGTGGCGAGCTCGACCAGGTGACTTCCCTCGACACAGGCGATCGTGCCCTCGATCGCACAGGCTGCGGCAGCGTGGGTGGCGCCCGACTGCAGGCGTCCCGTGACGATGGTGACGGTGACCCCCGCGCGCTGGAGCTCCGCGATCGCCGCGACATCGCGGGGATCGACGGTGTGGTCGCGACGGAGCAGGGTGCCGTCGAGGTCGAGCGCGAGGAGCTTGTACACCGGTGTGTGGACTGTAGCAGTCCCCACGGAACTATCAGGGGCGCGGGGGCGCGCTGCGAAAGATTGCCATGCGAGAACGGGAGCGATCGATTAGGCTTCGCGCGCATGGTGGGGTGTCCTCCTTCGGACCAGCTGCGGGGCTTCGCGTCGGGGGCGCTGTCCGACGACGTGGCGGCGGCGATCGAAACGCACCTCGATACCTGCGTCGACTGCCGCTCGAGCGTGGCGCTGTTCGCGAAGGGCTCGGGGGACGGCGAGATCTCGCCGGATGCGGAGGCCCGGATCGGCGCGCGGCTCGGGCGCTATCGCATCGATCGCGTGCTCGGGATGGGCGGCATGGGGATCGTGTACGCGGCGTGGGATCCGCAGCTCGATCGCCAGGTCGCGATCAAGGTCGTGCACCGCGCGGCGGCGGATGCCGCGGGGCGCGCGCGCCTGGTCCGCGAGGCCCAGAGCCTCGCGCGGCTGTCGCATCCCAACGTGTGTCACGTCTACGACGTCGGTACCGAGCCGTCGGAGGGTAATCCCGAGGGCGACGTGTGGGTCGCGATGGAGCTGATCGACGGCACGACCCTTCGCGAGTGGGTGAACGGCAAGACGCCGGAGCAGATCCGCGCGGTGCTGATGGGGGCGGGCGAGGGCATCGCCGCCGCGAACGCGGCGGGCCTCATCCACCGCGACATCAAGCCGGAAAATGTCCTGGTCACGCGCGACGGTCGGCCGATCGTCACCGACTTCGGACTGGCGCGCCTCGATCTCCCGGTCGATCCGAGCGGCGCGACGGCGTCGATGGATCCGCTCAAGACGGCGACCAACGCGATCGTCGGCACGCCGGCGTACCTCGCCCCCGAGCAGCTCACGGGTGGCGTGCTCGACGCGCGCATCGACCAGTTCGCGTGGGCGGTGATGGCGTGGGAGCTACTCACGGGCGTGCGGCCATTCCCGGCGATCCCGATCGTGCGACTCGAGGCGATCATCGCGGGGCCCAAGCCGCATCCGGCGCTCCCGAAGGCGATGGTGGCGGTGCTGACCCGAGCGATGGCCGCGGCACCGCGCGATCGCTATGCCTCGCTGCGCGAGGTGCTCGACGAGATCGGTGCCGTCGGCGCGAAACCAGTGTCGCGCCGGCGCGGCCTCGGGATCGCACTCGCCGCTGGCGCCGTGGTGGTCGCGGTCGCCGCGACGGTGATCGTGTGGAAGCTGGTGACCGACAAGCCGGTACCGCAGGTGGCCTCGTTACCTCCGACGCCGACCGAGATCGCGACGCCGACACCACCACCGACGTTGGCCCCGGCAGCGGCACCGGCACCGGCCGCGGCGGCACCGTCACCGGCACCGGCCGTAGCACCGGACTCCGCCGCGGACGCACCGGCGGTCGCACCCGCGCCGACCAAGCGAGCGCCCGCGGTCGCGCGCGTCGCGACATCGGCCGTTCCGGCCGTCACGCCGCCCACCAAGGCGAGACCCCCACTGTCCGTCGGCGTTGCGCCTCGACGTCGCACCGTACCGCCTCCGCCCGCGGCACCGGCGACCGCGTCACCGCCGTCGGCCGGGCAGGGCGAGCTCGAGGCGTTCCTCGCCAAGCATCCGTACGATCAGTCGCGCGCGATCGCGGTGCTCGATGCGTTCTGCCGGATCCCGGTCGATCCGGCGCACCCCGATCCGAAGCTCGGCCGTCCGATCGCCGACTGGGGTCGCGTGACGCGCCGCGAGCTCGCCACGCTGCACCTCGGCAACCGCGCGTGGAAGTCGCCGCTCTACGAGGTCAAGGGCTACCGCGGGACCTACCGGTTCACCGCCGATCACTGGGAGAACACGATCGGCATCATGGACGCCAAGATCGGCAGCTGGGTCGTGCTGTGCGTCGACCAGATGTCGGACCTCTACCAGCTGCCCCCGAACTGGAAGCAGCCGCTCGCGACGCTGACGGCGCTGGTGCCGGTGTCGCGACCGCCACGCGTGGACCTGATCCGCAAGTACAACCCGCTCCACACCTACGATCTCGCGTTCAAGCGCGATGGCGGCTACGGCAAGACGTCGCTGGATACGTCGCGGCGCTTCTTGGTGCGCGCGAAGCCCGAGGAGAAATCGGGGCCGCACCGGTTCGACATGTCGCGTTGGTGGATCGACGTACCGCCCGGTACGCCGGGCGCCGGGCTGGTCGCCGTCGGAAAGCGCCGGTGGTTCGTGGTCGAGAACCTGCGGTTCGAGGACCAGCCCGACGGCAGTAAGCCGCGTCTCGTGGTGACGGCGGTGCACGTGCTGGATCGTCTGTTTCCCTGATCGGTCTTCGAGGCACCCCCGAAATCGTTGGGGTACAATGGAATCGATGCGGCTCGTGATCGCATTGCTCGTCTGTGTTTCGACGATCGCCCACGCCGACACCGACGACAGACTCGATGTCCCCGGCCTCGATGCCGACGATCTGCGCGGCAACGTGATGATCTGGGCGGACGCGCGGATCTATCTCGAGCCCCACGAGCCGTGGAACAAGGACACCTCGGTACGGTTCTCGTCGATCTCGAAGCGCCGCACGGCGGTCGGGCACGCGATCCCGGTCCACGTGATCGACTCGACGCTACGCAACTTCGTCGAGATCGAGGCCGGCCACGTTCCGAGTTGCACCTGGCGCCGGCTCGAGGTCGACGACCGGATCGAGGGCCTGCGGTTGTACGTGCACCGCGAGGATCTCGCCCCCGTGCTGATCAAGCCGTTCACCGCGAACTACACCGACGGCACGCGCATCAAGCTCGCGGTCGGCATGCCCGTGATGCCGACCCCGAGCGGCGACTACATCGTGCCGCTACGCGACGACAAGATCCGTCTCCCGATCCCGCACGACTCGGTCGGCTACGTCTACAAGCCGGCCAGGATCGCGGATCCGGACATGGCGCCGTCGCGCGGCGAGCCCCGACTCGCGCGGCTCGATCGCAACGTCCACGCCGGACTCGGCGACGACGGTTTCCAGGTCCGGACCAGCAACTGGATCGGGGCGATGCCGGATCGCAAGTCCAACCCCACGCTGTTCCACCTCGAGGCCCGCTGCATCGACATGGTCGTCGAGGTGCCGGCGACCGCGCTGCGTCCGGCCAAGCCGATGCGCAGATATCCGCCGCGCCCGCCGCGGAGCAAGCCGGCGACCAGCTGGCGGCTTCCGGCCGGTACGCCGCTATCGACGCGCACCGGTCGCGAGGTCGCGGTCGCGGCGACGCCGATCTCGATCCCGATGCCGGCGCCGGCGCCCGAGACCGCGTGCTTCGATATCCACCTCACGCTGTCGCGCGAGGATCAGAGCTGGGGCACGACGCGCCGGACGCTCAAGCTATGCGCGCCGGGCACCGCGATCGAACACTGAGTCTCGCCCTACGTGAAGTGCCGGACCGCGCGCAGCGTGCGGCCGAGCTCTCCGCGCACGTCGGGGTGCGCGATCGAGATCAGCGCCTCGCCGCGCTCGCGCAAGGTCATGCCGTGGAGGTTGCGCGCGCCATACTCGGTCACCACCCAGTGCACGTGGCCGCGCGTGGTGACGACGCCCGCACCCGGCTTGAGCTCGGCGGTGATGCGCGAGACCTTGCCGCGCGCGGCCATCGACGGCAGCGCGATGATCGGCTTGCCGCCGTGCGATAGCGCTGCGCCGCGCATGAAGTCCATCTGGCCGCCGATCCCCGAGTAGATCCGGTGCCCGATCGAGTCGGCACACACCTGCCCGGTGAGATCGATCTCGATCGCCGAGTTGATCGCGACCACCTTGGGGTTCTGCTTGATCAGGTACGGGTCGTTGGTGCGATCGCAGCCGTGGAACTCGATCCGGAGGTTGTCGTCGACGTACGCGTACACCGCGGGGCTGCCGGTGACGAAGCTGGTGACCGTGCGACCGGGATGGACCGTCTTCTTGCGGTTCGTGATCACGCCATTCTCGAGCAGCGGGATCATGCCGTCGGAGAACATCTCGGTGTGGATCCCGAGGTCGTGGCGGTCGCCGAGGAGCGACAGTACGGCGTCGGGGATCGCCCCGATCCCGGCCTGGAGCGTGGCTCCGTCCTCGACGAGCGCCGCGATCTGCTCGCCGATCTCGAGCTCGATCTTGGAGGGCGGTGCGATGTTCGGAGATGGCAACGGCCGATCGGTGCGCACGAATGCGTGAATTCGCGACAGCGGGACACCGGTGTGACCGTGCGTGCGTGGCATCCGGTCGTTGATCTCGGCGAGCACGAGCTTCGCGTTGTCGACGGCCGCACGCGCCGCGTCGACGGACGTGCCGAGCGAGCACAGCCCGTGGCGATCGGGAGGAGAGACCTGGATCAACGCGACGTCGAGGGGCACCACGCCCGACACGAACAGGCTCGGGATGTCGGACAGGAACACCGGCAAGAAGTCGCCTCGGCCCTCGTCGACGGCCGTGCGCGCCGCCGCTCCGACGAACATCGAGATCGATCGCAACCGCCCCGCGACCTCCGGGGCGACGAAGCTCCCCGTGCCCTCGGTGTGGAGGTGATACAGCCGGACGTTCTCGAGATCCGTGCGCGCCGCGAGCTGGTCGAGGAGCGGGACCGGCGTGGCCGCCGCGCCGTGGACGTAGACCCGCATTCCCGACTGTACGTACGCCACGACATCCGACGCCGAGCACGCGCGTGCAGACCACGATGGATCGAGCACCATGGGGTGGACTCTACTTCACATTGACTTCGCTTCCGCGATCCGCTCGGCGGTGAAGCGCCAGTGAAGAACGCGAGACCGCTCGAAGAATACGCCGACGGCTCGCTCGCGAAGTCAGCGGCGCGCGAGCTTGACGGTCAACGGCCAGGTGATCGCACGGCGGGTGTCGTCGGGCCAGCGCGCGGCGAGCGCGGCCGCGAGACTCTCGTATCCGCTCGCGCCCCGGTCGGCGATCATCCGTGCGGTCGCCGACCACGACGACACGTAGCCGAGGAGCTCGTCGCGCGTCCAGCTCGCCTCGATGGCCAGCGACGGAGCTTCGACGACCGGCCATGGCAACACCAGATCGCGGTAGCCGTTCTCGACGTGCTCGCGCCCCGGCGGCCAGTACGGACCGACGGTGACGTCGTGGTAGTGGACGAGGTCGGGATCGCGTACGCCATCGATCAGCGGGTTACCGTAGCTGACGAGCGCGACCAGCGCGCCGGGCCTTGCGACGCGACCGGCCTCCGCGATGAACCGCGGCCAGTCGAACCAGTGCGCCGCCTGGGCGGCGACGATGAGGTCGACGAAGGCATCGGGGAGTCCCGTTTCCTCGGCGGGAGCGACGCGGTATTCGACCCGCGGGTGCGGTGTCGCTTTCGCGATCAGCGCGGCCGCGGGCTCGATGCCGATCACGTGGTCGAACCTGTCGGCGAGCGCTGCGGTGAGCTGCCCGGTCCCGCACCCGATGTCGAGCGCCGTGTCGCGCGCCGTGCTGCGCTCGGCCAGCACGTCGACGAGGGCGGGTGGATAGTGCGGACGAAACGCGGCGTAGCGTCCCGCCACGGTGGAGAAGTGATCGCCGAAACCCATCGTCCGTGGGATGCGCGAGAGCTACTTTCCGTAGCGGCCCTGCACGCCGATTCCACCCTCGAGCTCGAAGCGCAGCCAGCGCGCGAACGAGGCGGTCTCGCCGACGAACACGTAGAACCCGTAGGCGGGGTCGAGGTCGAACCACAACCCGTTGAGGTTGCGGAGTCCGAAGTCGGCAGACAGCGTGCCGCCGGCGAGGTTGTGATAGCTCGACGTATCGAGGATGACCTGCGCGGTCGTGAACAGCTTGCTCGACCCGACGTCGCCGAAGAAGAACCGCGCACCCGGCGAGAAATGGATCTCGTGGGTGCCGTTGGTATCGGTCTGCGACATCCCGAAGTCGGACTCGAGGCCGAGCCGGAGCTCGATGAACGCGTCGATCTTGTGCGCCACGCCGAAGCCGAGCTCGAAGTCGAGGGCAAACGGTGACCGGCCGGTGCACACGGCCGCGAACCCGTTGGGACGCGAAGCGTCCGTCGAGCCGCAGTACTCGTCGTTATACGGCGCGATCGCGCGCAGGCCGGTCGACAGTCGGATCGACGCCTCGACCTGGTGGTAGTGCGAGAGCCGGACCGAGGCCGACTCCTTGGCCGGTTCCTTGGTCGGAGTGATCAGCTTGGGCTCGGCACCGGTCGAGTCGTCGGGTGGCGGCGCGGGCTCTCCGGAGTCGGGCGGGTCGGGATCCGCGATCCGATCAGCCGAGGCGATACCGAGCAGTGCCGTCGCCGAAACCATCGTCGCCAGCAGCAAGACCCGCAGCATCGGGCGCCAAGCTATCACGATTCCCGCCTGATCCCGGGCGGGTGGAGAGTGCTACCTTCCCGGGATGTACCCCACCCGGCGAGGGCTGATCACGGGCGGTCTGGCGACCGCGCTGGTGGCCGCGCTGACCCGCCGCGCCGGGGCGATCGGCCCGGGCTCGCGGTTCCAGTTCGGGGTGCTGCAACTCGGAGCCAACCACAAGCCCCCGCGGCCGACCGCGCTCCACCGGCTGGGCTGGGAGATCGAGAAGCGGACCAGCGTGCGAGTCGCACTGGAGCCGGTGACGGTCACGCCGACCAGCGACAACCTGCACGACCATCCATTCCTCTACCTGGCCGGCGATCGCGAGCTCGAGCTGCCCAACTACGCCGGTATCGAGGCGCTGCGCCGGTTCTTGACGTTCGGCGGGTTCATGCTGATCGACTCCGCGGAGGGCACCACCGACGGTGCGTTCGACGGGTCGGTCCGCAAGCTGATCGCCGCGATCTTTCCGAGCACGAACAAGCCGCTCGAGATCGTGCCGGCCGATCACGTGGTCTACAAGTCGTTCTACCTGCTCGACCGGCCCGTCGGTCGGCTCGCGATCGCGCCGGCGATGGAGGCGGTCACGCGCGACGGCCGGCTCGTCGCGGCCTACGTCGCCAACGATCTCGGTGGCGCGTGGGAGCGCGATGACTTCGGGAACTACGCGTTCCCGTGCGAGCCCGGTGGCGAGCGGCAGCGGGAGCTCGCGTACCGCATGGGCATCAACCTCGTGATGTACGCGCTGTGCCTGGATTACAAGGCCGACCAGGTCCACGTGCAGTACATCATGAAGCGTCGACGGTGGAAGCCGTCCGACGGCGCGATCACGCCCACGTTGCCGAAGCGACCGCGTCCGAAGAAGAGCCGGTGACGTGAACATCACCCTGTTCTCGAGCTCGGTCCGGTACGGCGTGATCGCCGTGACGCTGGTGCTCGCGCTCGCGACGTGGCTGTCGAGCCGGCGCGGCACGGGGCGGGTCTCGACGATGCTCGGCACGCTGACACTGATCTCACTCGGTGCGTTGATCGCCGAGGGCTTGATCACGCTGACCGTGCGGCTCGCCGCACCGAACGCCACCAACTTCAACGAGTACCGCTGGGTGCTCCTCGCCCCGTGGGGGCGTCTCGGTCTGGCGCTCGGCGTGAGCGCGGTGGCGATCGTCGCCGTGCTCGCCTGGCGTGCGAGTCGTGGAGCACGCGGATGGCGGCGCTCGGCGATGGTCGGGCTACGCGTCGGTGCGGCCGCGTCGGCGCTGGTGGTGTTCCTCGAGCCAGCGGTCGAGCTTCGCCAGGTCGCGCGCGAGCCCAACCGGATCGCCGTGCTGGTCGACGATTCGGCCTCGATGGCGCTCTCCGAGGATGCCGACGGTCCGACCCGCCTCGACCGTGCACGCGAGTTGCTCTCGAGCTCGAGCAAGACCATCGATGCCTGGGAACGCGATCACGAGATCGACTACTACACGTTCGCCGAGACGCTGGTGCCGACGACGCTGCGCGGTCTCGACAAGGCCACACCACACGGCAAGGCGACGATGCTGCGCAAGGCGCTCGACCAGGTGCGCGCGCGCTACGAGGGCCACGACCTCGCCGGTGTCGTCCTGATCTCCGACGGCGCGTCGACCGGCTCGCTGTCCGAGGACGCGGGCGAGGGCGCCGTCTCCGACTTCCTCAAGAGCCTCGACACGCGCGTGCACACGGTGTTCGCGACCCATCCGGGGCTCAAGGACGTGGCGGTCGCCGACGTGCTCGCCGACGAGTTCGCGTTCGTCCGCACCGTGGTGCGGATCGACGCCGTGATCCGGACGACGGGGCTGCCCGCACGCCGCGTACCGGTGACGCTGTCGACCGACGGCCAGCCACTGCGCCAGAAGATGGTCGACCTCCCCGCGGGCGATCACGAGGTCACCGTGACGTTCGAGGTCACGCCACCGCGAGTCGGCCGCTACGTCTACGAGGTGTCCGTTCCGGTCGCCAAGCGCGAGGCGGTGAAGACCAACAACGCGCGCAGCTTCGTGGTCCGCGTGATCCGCGACAAGATCCGCGTGCTCCAGGTCGCGGGACAGCCGAGCTGGGACGTGCGGGCTCTGCGGCAGATGCTGAAGAGCAACCCCAACGTCGATCTGATCTCGTTCTTCATCCTGCGCACGCAGGACAGCATCTCGCTGGTCCCCAACGACGAGATGTCTCTGATCCCGTTCCCGACCCGCGAGCTGTTCGAGCACGAGCTGCCGTCGTTCGACCTGATCGTGCTGCAGAACTTCGAGTACTTGCCGTACGGTATCGGCGACTACCTCGAGAACATCCGCAGCTACGTCGAGGGTGGCGGTGGGCTCGCGATGCTCGGCGGCGCCGAGTCGTTCACCTCGGGCGGGTACTACGGCACACCCGTCGAGGCCGCGCTGCCGGTCAAGCTGTACGGGCCGTTCGACAAGGGGCCGATCCTCGATACCCGCAAGTTCTCGCCGCATCTCACCGCCGCAGGACTGGTGCATCCGATCACCTCGCTGCGCTACTCGCCGTCCGACAACCGCGAGGTGTGGCGCGCGCTGCCGCAGCTCGAGGGGGTCAACCTCGTTGCCGAGGCCAAGCCCGATGCCACCGTGCTCGCGACGCACCCGCGTCTGCGCACCAAGTCGGGCAAGCCGATGCCGGTGATCGTCGCCGGGGAGTACGGCAATGGCCGTTCGCTCGCCGTCACCACCGATACGTTGTGGCGCTGGGGATTCGTCGCGGCGGCGCGCCCCGGGGACGACGGCCGCCAGTACACCAAGTTCTGGGAGAACGCGATCCGTTGGCTGATCCAGGATCCGGACCTGCGCAACCTCCACGTCGACAGCGACGCCGTGCAGTACCAGCCCGACTCGCCGATCCGGGTCGCGGTGCGGCTGCTCGGTCGCGACTACCAGCCGCTGCCGAAGGGCGTCGTCGATCTCACGATCAAGCGCGGCGCCGATCCGGTGCGTGCGACCAAGGTGGCCACGGCGAAGGTCTCGGTCGGTAGCGACGGCACTGCCGTTCACGAGATCGCGGGGCTCCCCGCGGGCGTCTACCGGGTCGAGGGCAAGGCGTCGGTCGGCGGCCGCCAGGTCGACGCCAGCGACATCTTCCTGGTCCGCGAGGGGGGCAAGGAGCTCGACCGCCCGATCGGCGATGCGAGCACCCTCGAGCGGATCTCGAAGGGGACCGGCGGAACCGCGCTCGGTAGCGTCGACGTCCTCCCCGAGCTGCCATTCGATCCTCCCCGGATCGTCCGGGTCGATCGCCGCACCGATATCGAGCTGTGGAGCCGCCCAGGCCTCTTGCTGTTGGTGGTAGGCCTGCTCGGGCTCGAGTGGCTCTTGCGCCAGCGAAGCGGCTACCTATAGAACACGGACAAACCACATGCCTCTTTCGCTCGACAGCCTCGTCATCGACCTGATGTTCCAGAGCAGCGCTGCCATCGACCAGCAGACGCTGATCGATGGCCTCGGTGGTGAGGAGGCGCTCCAGACCAAGCAACTGCTCGACGTCGATCGCCTCGATCCGCGCGCCGAGATGGAACTGTCGCCGTCGATGCCGTTCCGCCGCCGCGGCGAGCGCCGGCTGATGATCATCGACGACACGACGATCACGCCGCGCAAGGATCCGCAGGCCGATCCGATGGTCCAGGGCGACCTCCGCGCCGCCAAGGAACAGCTGATCGAGATCTGTCAGAAGCTCCCGATCCGGCTCGGGCGACTGTTCGCGCTCGGCAGCTGGGGCGATGCGGTGCTGGTGGCGCGATCGGCGAAGGACCTTCGCGGCATCAGCCTGTTGCCGTGGGCGCTCGATCCGCAGGTCGACGTCGACGGCAAGCGCCGGGCGACGCCGCTATCGCAGAAGGAGTTCGAGGCCAAGCTCTTGGCCTACGAGAAGCGTCTCGACGAGCTCGATGACCAGCAGATCCTCGCGGGGCTGTCGGTCGCGACGTTCGAACGGCGCGGCGACGTGGTCGTCGTGGACGTGCTCGAGGACGATGGCTCGTGGGATCAACGCAAGTCGCTGGTGATGGAGCAGCAGCTCGCCGCGGTCGAGCGGTTCTCGCTGATTCCCGGTGCGCCGTCGACAGCGGCCAAGACCGGGGAGCCCGAGCCGGATGCCAAGGCCAAGCCCAAGCCCGAGCCCAAGCCGGAGCCGCCGCCGAAGCCCGAGCCCAAAGGTCCGCCGCTCGCGGCCCGCGAGGTCGACGGTGCGATCGTGCTGGTGTTCCCGGCCGAGCGTTTCGATCTCGATGTCGCCGCGGCGCTCGGCAAGCGCGACTGGGATCAGATCGTGCGCAGCTCCGACAACCTGAGCGGCGCGATGCGCGACAAGATCCATCGCGACGGTGCCAGCTGGATCGCGCCGCTCGAGTTCCTGTCCGAGGTGTTCGTCGACGGCAAGCCGCTCACCAAGCAGCAGTTCGAACGCGACGCCTCGAACGCCGACGATATCAAGTCGCTCGACGTTCACTTCCCGAGGTTCGGGCCGGTGACGCTCCTCGAGATCACCGGGAAGGGTAGGTTCGTGACCTCTCTCGACGACGCTCGCCGCGCCGCTCAGCTGGTGCCCTGATGCGTGGGGCAGTCGCGACGGTGGTGTTCGTCGCGTGCATGGCGAGCCTTGCCCACGCCGACAACAAGAAGCTCGACCAGGAGCTGCTCCGCGGCAGCGTGATCTACCAGCGCGGGGGGATGCTGTATCGGAGCACCGCCAAGGGCGGCCACGAGACCGATCTCACGCCGATCCTCGGCCGCGGCACGGTGCGCGTGATGCGAACCGATCCGAAGGGTCAGACGCTCCTGGTCGACGTCGACGGCAAGTGGTCGTGGATGCCGCTCGACGGCGCCAAGAAGACGCTGACGCCACTCGCGTGTGGTGCCGGGCCGGCCACGCTCGATCTCGACGGCACCTGCGTGCTGTGTCGCGATCCGGCAGCGAAGGGCGATCGCTCCGTCGTGATCGTGCTGGCGACCGGCCAGCAGCTCCGGCTTCCCGTGTCTCCGGACTCCGCTCGCCTCGTCGGTCACGGGGCCGCGCGCCGGCTCGTGTGGTCCGACGCGCACGGCGTGTGGTCGGCGCCCCCGGCCGACCTGCGCAAGCGGAAGAAGGTCGCACCGCAGCCGCCGATCGACTGGTTCTCGCCGAGCCTCGACGGCACGCGCGCGGTCGGCGTCTACCACGACTACGAATACACGGGCCGCAAGCGCAAGAAGATCTCCGTCGACGGGCTGATGACGTTCGACCTCGACGGTACGGGTGCGCGCCGCAAGGCGATCCGCAAGGGCGTCCCGCTCGACTGGTCGTTCGACAACGAGTACGTGCTCGTCCAGGAGGGCACGTCGGCGTGTCTGATGCGCGCCAACGGCGGGCAGTACAAGTGCTGGAAGGGTTTCACCGCCGTGTCGATCGCGCCGGACGGCTCGTACGCGCTCGTGCTCGGTCACCGCGACGGCGGCCGGCTCACCAACGAGCCGACGTCGAAACTCGACGACACGCCGGCTCCGCCTCCGAAGAAGGTGCCGTTGTCGCTGTTTCGCGCACAGCTCGCGGGCGCGTTCACCATCAAACCGATCCTCGTGACCAAGGTGGTCGATGGTGCGGCGGTGTGGGTCCCGGGCACCTAGCGGCGCCATCCGACCCGCGAACGCCGCGGAGCGAAACGTCTCCGTGATGAGATCGATGCAGGTTCGCCCGGAAAGGTTACGCGGACCCGCGATGGCTACCCGTGACGTAGCAATCTGATTGTTGGGGATGCGTAGAGTGGAACGTGGTGAGGTCACTCGCGTTCCCGTGGTTCGTGCTGTGGTGCGGTATCGCATCCGCCAGGCCCGGTGATGGCGGGTTGACGATCGCGGTCGGGAGCGACGACACGGGGTTCACGCGGGCGCTGGAGTCATCGCTTGCCGTCTACGCACCGAACCTGATCGAGATCGCCGATCACCCCGATCGCGCCACGATCGCCAGGGCGTCACACGCGATCGCCACGCGCGAGCACGCGCAGGTCGTCGTGTGGATGACCTCGTCCCCGCACACCACGCTCTTGGTGTTCGACGTCACACACGACCAGTTACTCGAGCGTGCGTTTCCGTATCGCGCACCGCTCGATGCCGCGGACGCCTTCGAGGCCGCGCGCGCCGTACGGACGATGATCCACACGCTCTCCCTCAACCGGGGGCCCACGCCGGTGGACGGTGTCGCGGCGTCGCCGCCCCCGAACGTGGACCACGCGGTGATCGACAACGTGGCTTCCCCACCCACCGAGCACGTGACGCTGGGAATCGCCGTCGGTGCCGGGATGACCTCGAGCGGCGACGTGGCGTTCACCGGGGAGGCGATCTGGCGGCCCGATCGCGTCGGCGCGATGGCGGTCGTCGACGCCACGAGCACCGATGTCGCTGACCCGGGGTTCTCGGGTCGGCTCGCGGATCGTGCCGTCGCCGCGTACGCGCGAGTGCCGCTCGACCTCGCGCACGACGTCCGGCTGTCCGCGGTCGGAGGTGCGGCCGTCCACGCGCTCTCGCTCGACGGCGTGTTGATGGATGGAGCGCCGGCCACCGATCGCCGGCTCGACGTGTCGTTGCGTGTTGGCGTCGGTGCGAGCCATGCGATCGCACCGCGTGTCGATCTGGGGTTCCACCTGGTCTCCGACACGATGCTCCAGCGGCCGAGGTACGTCGTACGGGGTGACGAGGTCGGGCTGGTCCCGCGAGTGAGGATCTCGGGGGTGTTGCTCCTCGGCGTGGGACTGTGGTGATGGCGAAGCCGCAATCGCACGTCTACCCGAGACCGCCCGACCCCGAGGAGTCGGAGTTGATCGCTGCGGCCGCGCGCGGCGATACCGCGGCTCAGCGCCAGCTGTTCCGTCGCGAATACCCGACGGTGTTCGCCACGATCTCGCGGATGATCGGCGATGGTCGCGATGTCGACGACGTCGTCCAGGACACGATGATCGCGGTGTTCGACGCGCTGCCGACGTTTCGTGGCGAGGCGAAGCTGTCGACCTGGATCGATCGGATCGCGGTCAACAAGGTGTTCCAGTACATGCGCAGCAACCGGCACGCGCCGGTGCTGGCCATCGAGCCGGTCGGTCCCGACAACCCCGCTCCGGGCCGCCTCGAGGAGCAGGCCGACGCACGCGAGGGGCTGCGCCGGCTCTACGCGGTGCTCTCCGAGATGACGCCGCGGGCCCGGATGGCGTTCGCGTTGTATTCGATCGACGGGCGATCGATCCGCGAGGTCGCCTCGTTGATGGGGGGGACGCTGATCTCGGCGAAGGTCCGGATCTGGCGCGCGCGCCGCGAGATCGATCGCCGCGCCACCGCCGATCCGGTACTCGCCGAGTTCCTGGAGACCCACCGCCGAAGGGATCCGGCGTGATCGGCGGCGGTGATCGCCTCGAGATCGAGGTCGAGATCGACGAGCTCCGGCGCGAGCGCACCGAACGTGCGGTGTTCGCGCGTCTGGCATCGCGTCGTCCGACGGCGCCGGTATCGACGCCCCCTCGCTCGCGCATGCGGTGGCTCGCGATCGCGGTGCCCGCGGCGATCGCGGTCGCGGTCGCGATCGCGGTGATCGTCGTGCCGCGGGGGCGCCCGAAAGCCACGATACCGTCGCTGGTCACCACGCCGGTCGGCGGGAGCTCGCGGTTCACGCTCGATGACGTCGTGATCGACGCCGGTTCCGATACCGCCGTGTCGGTGGCACGCCCCACCGAGGATTCGACCACGCTGACCCTGCTGCGCGGCGTCGTCGACTGCGAGGTGCCACCGCGCGGCGATCGGCCGGCGTTCCGCGTGATCGCGGGTGACACGATCGTCGAGGTCGTCGGCACGCGGTTCAGCGTCACCCGGTTCGCCGACCGCGTGCGGGTCGACGTCACGCACGGGCTGGTCGCCGTCGTCGTGGATGGCGAGCGCCATATGGTCGCGGCGGGAGAGAGCTGGGCGTCCGCAGCGTGGACCGCCGCGACCGCGCCGCAGGTGCCGCGTCCCGCCGCTCCAAAACCGACACCTGCCCCACCGCCGCGACCGGTGATCGCCGTCGTCGCGACACATCCCGAGCCGGCAACGACGCCTGCGCTCTCGCTCGCGCCGGTGCGTCCGCACACGCTGTCGTCTCGCCAGGCCTATGCCGCCGCGCAGCGGCTCGAGCTCACCGATCCGGGTGCGGCCGCGGTCGCCTATCGCAAGCTCGCCCGGGGCTCCGATCGATGGGCCGCGATGGCGCTGCTCGGCTTCGCGGAGATCGAAGCACGGCGCGATGCGGCGGTGGCGTTGCGCGCGATCGCCGAGCTCGAACGCCGGTTCCCGGCGAGCAGCAACGCTGAAGATGCGGCGTGGTTGCGTGTCGACATCGCGACCGCGCGTCGCCATGGCCACGACGACGACGTGCGACGTGCCGCCGCCGCCTACCTCCGCAAGTATCCCCACGGCACGTACGCCCGGCAGGCCTCCCGACTCGCGAGGGGATTGTGATCCGCGAGGCGATCTCCGGCGCGGCCGGGCTCGCGCTCGGTGTGCTCGCGGGCTGCACGACCACCGTCGAGCTCGATCCCGCTCCGCTCGACCGGATCGTCGCGCTGTCGGTATCGCCGTCGACCACGGAGCTCTCGATCACGGATCTCGACACTCCGCGCGCGCTCGATCTGGTCGCCACCGGGACGTTCGCCGACGGCTCGAAGCTCGACGTCACCGACCTGGTCGCGTGGACCGTCGACGATCCGACACCCGGCGGGCTCGACGCACCGGGACACTACGTCTCCACCAACGCGGCCGTCGGCCACGTCGTCGTGCACGCGGCGGGTGGTGGCTTCGATGCCAGCGCCCAGCTCGTGGTCCGCGTGAACGCCACGCTCCGGGTCGATCCGCCTCCGGGTGCCGACGCGGTGTTCGCGGCTCCCGTCGCGATCGACCCGGCGCGCGCCCCCGTCGTGCTGTATCCCGCCGCGGGGACCCTGGTACCTCCGAACGTCGCGCCGCTCGAGCTCCAGCTGGCGTCTGGAGCGGGCAACGACGCCGTGCGAGTCACCTTCGATGCCGAGCTGTTGCACCTCGACGTGCTGATGGGGAGCGAGCGGTGGCGATTCGAACCGCGCGCGTGGTCGCTGCTCGAGAGCACGCACCAGGAGCTCTCCGTCGCGATCGCTGCGGGCACCACCACGAATCCCGGCGCGCTGTACGGCGGCCCCACGACGAGCCTCGCGTTCGCGCGCGAGCCGGTGCCCCAGCGGCTGACCTACTGGTCCGGTGGCACGAACGCGGTCGCGTCGGCAGCGCTCGACACCGGCGTCGCGACACGGATGTTCTCGAGCACCGGGGGCAAGTGCGTCGGCTGTCACGTCGCGTCGCGCGACGGTACGCAGCTCGCGTTCGGCTACGGTGGCGACACCCTGCGCACCGTCGCCGCCGACGATCTGTCTCCGATCATCACCAACGACGCGCCGATGGGATGGGCGACGTTCTCGCCGGAGGGCGACCTGCTTCTCGTCTCCGATCGCGGCACGCTCACGCTGCGCGATGCGGCGACCGGTGCGCCGGTCGGTCCGAATGGCGGTGAGGTTCCGCTACCATCGGGCAAGAAAGCGACCCATCCCGACTGGTCGCCCGACGGTCGCTACGTCGCCGTCGCGCTCGCACCCGCGATCGCGGTCAACACCGAGGTCGTCGCGGCCGAGATCGCGCGGATCCCCTACAACGACGGCACGTGGGGCGTGCCGGAGATCCTGGTCCCCCGCGTCGATCAGCGCGACAACAACTACTTCCCTCGGTGGTCGCCCGATGGGCGCTACCTCGCGTACGTGCACGCCACGGGGACGTCGTTCCGGGCAGCCTCCGCCGAGCTTCGGCTCGTTCCCGCCGCCGGCGGTCCGTCGATCGCGCTGCGCGCGGCGAGCCGGCGCGTCGGTCTCGGCGAGCGCCGTGGCCTCGGGTCGACGATGCCGACGTGGGCACCGTCGGTGAACGGCGACGTCGCGTGGCTGGCGTTCGCTTCCACCAGGCCGTGTGGTTACGATCCCGCACAGCAGCAGATCTGGATCGCCGCCGTGGATCTCTCGGTGTCGTCCGGTGGCGACCCTTCATTTCCCGCGTTCCGGCTCCCCGATCACGAGCCGACGCTCGCGAACAACCCGATCTGGCTCCCCGACACGTCTACCCGATGACCACCAAACCCCTCAACGGATCGTCCTTTGTCTCCGCCCGCATTCCCGGCCGCGTTCCCGGCCACGGTTCCGGCCGCCTCCCCGAGGTCCCGATGACGTCGCGTTCGCTGTGTTCGATCTGCCAGCTCGCCGAGGCGAGCGTGGGCATCCTGTGTCGGGACTGTCAGTGCGAGCTGACTCCGCCGGTCATGGTGCCCGAGCAGATCACGGGGCGTATCGTCGACCCCACCCGCGCCGCACTCGTCGACTTCTGGGGGCGCGTTCACCTGCTCGATCCGCGCGCCGCGATCGGGCGCAACGTCGACGACGATTGCGGGATCGCGATCCACGAAGGATCGGTCTCGCTCCGCCATGCGCGCATCGAGCTCGATCCTTCGAACCATACCTGGTCGGTGTCCGACCTCGGATCCTCCAACGGGACGCTGGTCGAGGATGTACGGGTCGAGGGCGAGCCGGTGCCGATCCATCCGGGCGACAAGTTGCGGTTCGGACAGGTCTCGTTCTACTTCCTCGACCACGTCTACCAGGTCGCGCCCTCGATGGTGGACATGGAGACCGTGCGTCCGACCATCGCGCCCGTGCAACCGATGTCGGAACAGCCGACACCGCGCGTGTGCGAGGTCCATCTGCACGAGCCCACGGGTGGTGGCGGGGGCATCGTCCAGATCGACGGCAAGCAGGTCCAGCTCACGCTCGCGCAGCTCGAGCTCGTGACGCTACTGATCGCCCAGATGGAAGCCGACGTCGATCGCGACACCAGCGTGCGCGGGTTCGTCTCGGTCGCCGACCTGCTCGGCAAGATCTCGCTCGAGGCCACGTTGCCGCGCGACGCTCACGTTCGCCAGTTGATCCGCCGCGTCCGCCGGGTGTTCATCAAGGCCGACCTCGGCGAGCTGATCGAATCGCGGTACGGCCTCGGCTACCGGATCCTGGTGATTCCCCGCTAGGAGTACGCGCTAGGGCACGTAGATCACGTCGTTGGACAGCACCCAGATATTCATGTCCAACCGCTTCCCCGACGACAGCGCGTCGTAGTCGAGCGGGATCGTGCGGGTCTCGTGGGTCTTGGGGTCGACCCGGAACAGCTTGATCTTCTTGTGCTCGGCGAACCGGGTCAGTCCGCCCGCCATCGCGATCGCGTCGGCGACGGTCACGAAGTGATCGGCGGTGAACACGCCCTGGCGCTGGACCTCGCCCTGGATCGTGAACCGGTAGCTGCGCCACGAGCGCACCGCCACGGTGACCAGGTCCGAGCCCTGCTGGAGCTTCACGTAGTCGGTGAGCCGGTTCTTGATCTGCGCCTTGAGCGACGACGGCGTCTCGCCGGCTGCCTTGAGGTCTCCGACGAGCGGCATCGTGATCGTACCGTCGGGACGGATCGTGGCCTCGGTGTTGAGGTCGCGGTTCTCCCACACGTTGATCGAGATCGTGTCTCCGACGCCGAGCACCAGCTCCTTGTTACGCGGATCGGGCTCGACACTGTAGTCGTACTTCGGCAGCTGGTAGGGGCACGCGCCGAGCACCATCGCCAGCAGTACGAGAAACACCACGGCTCGCATGGTCTGCGAGTGTCGCGCGGGACTCCCCGCGAGGCCAAGCGCGCGAGAGGTCAATTACGACGTCAGATGCTACGCAACCACAACCGTCGCACGATCTTGTCGCTGGCGTTCGGATCGACCGCAACCCCACCACTCGTGCTCACGGTCGTGGCCTCGCCGTGTGCGGTATAGGCCGTCGTCCGCGCGGTGTTGGCGGCCACCGCCCCGGCACCGCGGTGGACGGTGGTTCCGGCGGAGATCACCGTGGTGGCGCCGGCGAGCACGTCGGTGCTGTAGATGTTGCCCGTGTCCGCGGTGCCGATGCCGTACCCGGCCTCGTTGATGTCCAGGCTGTCGGTGGTCACCACGAGCTTGCTCCCGATGATCTGTGCCTGCGAGAACCCGCGATCTCCGCTCGCGAAGTCGGCGTTGACGAGCACGTCGCACGTCGAGAGCGCGCACGCCGCGGTGGTCTCGTCGACCGGGAGAGTCGAGGGTGACGCCTTGACCGCGATCAGTTTCTGCGTCGAGGCCGACCATAGCGTCGCGACCGGGTCGGCGTAGCCGCCGGAGGCGAAGGCGATGAATTGCTCTCCGCCGCTGGTCCGCTGGAACACCGTGGGCAGCGCCCCGATCGAGTGCTTGTTGGTGGAGAACGAGAAGATCGGGAGACAGTTGGCGAAGCTGGTCGCGTCGACGGTACACGGGAGGCCCGAGCCGCCGGTTGGTGGTGAGCCGGTCGTCGCGTCGAGCTTCCACAGGTTGCCGTAGATGTCGCCGAACACGTAGTGCGAGATGAAGCCGAGGTTGGCGCCGGTGAGGTCGATCCCGACCGCACCGCCGGGCATGCTCTGCGGAGGCAAGGGCATCTCGTCGCCGGCCACGCCACGCGGCGGGTCGGCGTAGGAGTGCTTGAACTGCCACTTCACCGTGCCGTCCACGGCGTTGAGGGCCGTGGTGACCACACCGGTGACGGTGGCCTTGCTGGAGCCGCCATTGGCGGTCTCGAAGATGGCGAGGTTCGTCGACTGGTTGTTGATCAACGTCGTTCCGGCGGCGACGGTGAGTCCCGCCCCGAAGTCGACCGATGCCGGCGATGCCGGGGTCGCGTACTCCCACAGCACCACCGGCCGCGCCGGATCGGTGACGTCGAGCGCGTAGGCCGCCGGCGTGGTGCCGAGGGCGAACCCGGTCTGGAAGTACAGGATCGTGTGGAACGAGTTCTTCCCGCTCGGAGCCGCCGGTGCCGTGTACGGAGCACCAGCTTGCGCGCTCGGGAAATCACCGAACACGTCGATCACGTGGACCGAGCCATCGATCCGGGCGGCGTTGCGAGGGAGCAGCGGCAGCTCGGGACGTGGCAGGAACGCCCACATCTCCTTGCCGAGCGAGCCGACGGGGCACAAGCCGGTCTGGTCGGCGTCGGTGCCGGTGGATTGACCGGCGGCCGCGCTCCCGCACACCGCGTGGAGCATGCCGTCGGCCCCACCGAAGTAGATCATGGTCGGACGTTTTCCCTGACCGGCGAAGTTGCTCGGCCCGATCACGGCGACGGTCGAGCGATCGACGCCGCCGAGCCCGCCGTCGAGCACGTCGTGGATGATGGTCTGCCAGTCGGTGGTCGTGAACCCGGCCGCGCCGGATAGCCCGCCAGTGATCAGCGGTCCGATCGTGCTGGCGTTGGTGTCGTTGAACTGGAGCACCGTCGGCGTGGCCGTGGTGCCGTCCATCGTGTTGACCGTGGTGAACACGTTGCGGCAGGTGGTCTTGAAGTCGGTGCAGCCGCCGTAGTTGGCCGTCGGGATCCCGGTGGCGGTATCGAACTGGACCGTGCCCGAGTCGAGCTTGGTGTCGGGGATGGTCGAGGCGACCCGGGCGCGCATGTGGCCCTTGACGTGCGGGAACGACCAGCTCGCGAGCTGGGTCACGTTGGCGAACGTGGGCTCGGACGAGGTCGACGACTCGAAGGTGCCCTGGACGATCGAGCTCTGGCCACCGATGTCCGCGACGATCGGGGTCGCACGCGAGATCTCGGTCGGGGTGCAGGTGAAGCCGCCGGCGCTGACGGTCGCGAGTGCCTTGTCGTAGTGGATCTGCGCACCACCGACGGAGGTGATGGTGTTGCCGATGATGGCGCCGAAGATCTCGCCGCCACCGGAGACCGTGACATCGGAGTCGGGCGCGTAGAGCGCGTACGCCGCGTTGGCACCACCGGTGACCTTCACCGTGGTCGCCGCCGGCCCGACCATGAAGATCAGGTTGGTCGACTGGGTCGAGTCGTTGACGACCGTGCCGCCGCCCAGGTCGAGGTCGCTGACGATGTAGACGATGACCGGACCGGACGAGATGTCGACGTAGACGATCGCGCCACCGACCAGCTTGAGCGAGTTCATCACGTACTCGCCGCTCTGCAGCGTGAGCGTGGCGCCGGACGTGACGCTGACATCGCCGTAGGTCGCGGGGGCGAGGGTGGTGTCGGCGTTGAGTGACTGGTTGCCGAAGGTGGGCGCGATGACCGGAATCACCACCGACGGCAAGTTCACGGGCGCGGGCAACACCGCAGCTCGAATCGAAGCTCGCACCACCATTCGCGTTGATCACCGAGCTCGGCGTACCCCCGGGTCCGACGTCGATATTGCCGTTGATGTCGGTCGTGGCGCCGTTGAGCTGGACGCAGTTGTTCGAAACGCCGTTGGTGCCGATGTTGCCACCGGTGTTGGTCAGCGTGTCCGAGTAGCTACCGAGCGTGGAGTCGTAACTGTCCGTCACGGCACCACCGGTAAACTTCATCGTGCATCCCTTCGAGAACGCTCCGTAGTCGAAGCCCGGAATGCACGAGTCCGCGCGGGCATCTGGAGTTGACGCGACCACCGCGACGAGCACGGCGAAACCACAGGATAGGATTCGCAACATGGCTACCTGCCATTGTAGTGCGTCGCGTAGCGATCCGGGTTGCAGAATTACGGGTAACGACGGGGTTATCGAGCGATCACATGCACCTACAACCTGCCACGTAGCCACACGAGGCGAGTGATCTTCTTGGTGTTCTGGTAGTCGACGCTGGTACCTCCGCTCGTCGACGCCGTCGTGGCAAGTCGCTGCGTCATGTCGGCCGCACCGCCGACGAGCGACGAGCTGCCATCGAACGCGAGCGAGCTCGCTCCACCCCGCAATCCCTCGAGAAATACCAGCGCCGGCGTCTGCGTGGTGGTGTCGAGAGCGTACGCGCTCCCGGTGGTCGAGCCGTTGGTGCCGTATCCGGATGCGTTGATGTCGTCGGTATCGGTGGTCACGAACACCTTGCCGCCGACCACCAGCACCTGCGACGAGATCCGTTGATTGGTCAGCGTGTCGCTGAACGCCAGGGTCGGCGAGCTCTCGTCGATCGGCGCGGTCTTGTCGACCACCACACCGACGACGCGCTGGTCGGTGGTGGTCCACTGCGGGGCGCCCGACGGATCGGCATACCCGCCGGTGCCGAACACGGCGATCTTGCGACCGTCGTCGAGGATCGAGGGGAGGGCACCGATCGGGTGGCGATCGGTCGAGAACGAGAACAGCGGCTGGTTGGCCGGCACGGTGGTGTTGGCGCCGGTCGCCGCGTCGAGCCGCCACAGGTTGCCGTAGAGATCGCCCATCACGACGTCGGTCGTGAACCCGGCGCGGGCGAGATCGATGCCGACCGCACCGCCGGGGATTCCGGTCGTCGGGATCGCGCCGTCGTAGGTGCCCGAGCTCGGTCGCGGGCTCGCGTAGATGTACGAGAACGGGGACGTCCACTTCGGCACGCCGGTCTCGAGCGAGAGCCCGTTGACGACCATGCCGGCACCGCCGGAGCCGCCGTTGTTGGTCTGCGCGATCGCGAGGTTGGCGATCGCACCGCTCACGATCGTCGCCCCCGCGTGCATCGCGAGGCCGACGCCGAGCTGCGGTCCCGTGGTCGCCGGGGTCGTGAACTCCCACAGCAAGATCGGCTTCGCCGGATCGGTGACGTCGAGCGCGTACACCGCCGGTGCCGAACCGAGGCTGCTGTCCGAGTAGCCGGTCTGGAACGTCAGGATCGTACGGAACGTGCGCGTGCCCGCAGTCGCCCCGGACGTCGGATCGGGAAACGCACCGAACGCGTCGACGACGCGCACCGATCCGTCGAGGCGTTGCTTGTTGACGCGGACCAGCGGCAACTGCACGCGCGGAAGGAACGCCCACAACTCGGTGCCGAGCGCCGGGCAGATGTTGCTCGCCGAGTCGGTGGTGCCGCCGACGCTCGAGCACACCGCATGGAGCATGCCGTCGTCCCCGCCGAAGTACGTCATCGTCGGGCGCTGGCTGTTGCCGGCGAGGTTGCTGCTGCCGATCACGGCCACCGTCGAGCGGTCGACACCGCCGAGTGCGGCCACGGTGCCATTCGACGTGCCCTGGAGGACGCGTCGCACGATCGTCTGCCACTCGCCGGGTCCGATGTTCGGGACCTGGTTCGTACCGGTGCCGGCCGGTGCGATCAACTGGCCGACCGTCGTGGCGTTGGTGTCGTCGAGTAACGTGAGGCGACTCAGCGGGTCGCCGGTGAACGTGGTCGTGCCGCTCGCCGGTGGAACGCTGACGTTGGTGAACACGTTGCGACAGGTCGCGCGGAACTCGCCGTTGGTACCGGTCGCGCAGCCGCCGGTGACCACCGGCGGGATGTGGTCCGCGGCGTCGAACACGATCGTGCCCGTCGAGAACTCGCTGGCGGTCGTGGTCACCGACGAGCTCACGCGGGCGCGCATGTGGCCCTGGACATGAGGGAACTCGAAGTTGGCCACGTCGGCGGTGGTCAGGATCGTGGTCGCCGCACTCGTCGGCGGTTTGAACGTTCCCTGAAGGACGCACGACTGGTTGGAGATGTCGGCGATGATCGGCGTGGCGCGCGACACCTCGTTCGTCGTGCACGAGATCGCACCGGTGGTGAACGTCGATAGCGAGTGGTCGTAGTGGACGAAGCCGTTGTTGCCGTTGAACGTGACCGACTTGCCGACGATCGCGCCGTAGATGTCGCCGTTGCCGGCGATCGTGATGTCTGCCTTCGGACAGTAGATCCCGTAGTACGCGTTGCCATTGCCGGCGATGTCGATCGTCTGCGCCTGATTACTCGTGCACATGAAGATCAGGTTGCTGGGGATCTGGGTGTTGTTGTTGATCGCCCCGTTGCCGGTGAGCTTGAGCACCTGCCCGCTGCCGGTCAGATAGATCACGACCGGCCCGGCGCCGACGTCGAGGTGCTTGTTACCGGCGAGGGTCAGCGAGGTCATCGAGTACTCGCCGGTGGCCGGGATCGTGATGGTGTTCGAGACCGCGCCCAGCGCGCCTGCGAGCGTGCCGGGGAGCGCTGGAATGGGGAGCGAGACGTGCGAGCCCTGCACGCCGAGCGTGGCGCACTTGCTCGCGTTCGGCGTGATGTTCGCCGCGGTGCCGCCGGCGCCGATCTGACACTCGCCCTGGACGCTCGCGTTGGGTCCGAGCGAGATGCCGCCGCTATTGCTGTTGTTGGTGGCGACGCCTCCCAGACACGGCGGCATCAGCGAGCACTGCGACGTCGCGTACGCGCCGAGCGTGGTGTCGTAGCTGTCGGTGTTGCCGTTGCCCATACTGATGCCGGTGTCGCCGAACGCGGCGTACTCGAAGCCCGGCACCGGGCAGCTGCCGGCGGCGTGCGCGACGGCAGGAATCGACAGAAACAGGAGTGAGGCGAGGAGTGTGCGTCTGTGGAGCATCGGGGTTCTCGATCCGGTTCGGCCGGATTCGAAAACACCGTAGCGCAATTCTCGGTTAACTGAATAATTTCGAGGACTACGGGCGGGGTAGCACGTAACCTAGTTTACAGGTCGCGGCGCGAGAGAGAACTCGATTCGGGGCTCTCAGTTCGCGTTGCCGTTGCCGCCGCAACCGCCGAGCTGGTTGTCGTAGCAGGTACCGCTCAGGTTGAACCGCACGAGCTCCGACACCTGCTTCTGGTTGTCGGGGTACTTGGTGCAGGTCGAGATCACCCAGACCTGGAGGTCGTTGTCGACCGAAAGATTCGGCGCGATCGGAGTGAACTCGTCGTCGTTGTCCTTGAGCGTGATCACGAAGTCGCTCAGGCCATCGCCGTCGAGATCGTGGTTGATACCGGACGTGATGAACGGGAGCTCGGAGGCGGGCGAGCCGACCACGCAGCCGTTGCACAACTGGGTGTTCCACTGGTTGTAGGTGGTGGAGACCAGCGCCCGCGCGGCGTTGAGGCCGGCCTCGGCGCAGTACAGCGACGTCATGCCGTTGCGGGTGACCTCGGTCGAGCGTGTCGACGATAACTGCAAGCCGACGAGCACGGCGCCACCGCCGAGCAGCGCGACGACGATGATCATCGTGATCAAAATCGCCGAGCCGCGTTCGCGGCGCCGGCGCGCGAGTGCACGTGTCATGGCGAGCCTCCCATGTTGCGAATCTCGATGATCGACGACAGCGTTCGCCGGCGGAAGTTGTCGGCGGCCGCGTTGGCGAGGCGGTCTTCGAGCGCGCCGAGCTTGTAGGTGTTGGTGCCGGCGAACTGCTTCGTCGTGCGGGCGACCATCGAGAGCCGGATCGCGCGCACCGAGGTGATGGCCGCCGGGATCACCTCTCCGTTGACGTTGCCGAGCCACTCGTCCGCGCCCGCGACGGTGTTGTTCTCGGTGAGCACGCCATCTCCGTTGCTGTCGATCCCGACCGCGACCTCGAGATCCTCGATGCCCTCCGCGATCGGCTCGTAGGTGGTGAACCGCCCGCCCTCGGCATCGGCGTCCATCCCCAGCGCGGGGATGCCGTCGATCGACATGATCTTGAACGTCACGCGTTGTGCGCGGATCACCGTCGCGCCGGCGAGGTAGCCGCCGGTCGGGTAGTTGGGGGTTCCGCACGCGTTCGAATCGACCGTGATCGATGTGGCGCCCACGCCGGAGACGTGAAGGAAGTGACCGTTGGTGAAGTCGGTGACCACGACGAAGTCGTCGATCTCGAACTGAGTGCCGTCGGCGACGTTGAGCGTGGCCGGGCCACCCGCCCACGGCTGCGTCAGGGTGGTGACGATCGAACCGGACGCGAACAGGATGGTCAGCTCGTCACTCGTATTGGAGAACGGGGTCGCTTGGTTGTTGGCGATCGTGAGCGAGCCCGTGGGACACGAGGTCTCGTCGACATCGACGATCGAGTTGGCGGGGACTCCGGGGCTGACACTCCGCACCGCGTCGGAGAGGAAGTCCATCGTCGCGCGCGTCGCGCCTTCGGTGGACACGGTCACTTCCTGATCGCGATAGCCGTTCACCATCGTGACGGCGACGGCCATCATCCCGGCGGTCACCACCGAGAACAGGACGAGCGCGACCATCAGCTCGATCAGCGTGAAGCCGCGCTGGCGACGATCCTGTTGTCGACGGGTCCGCATCAATTGTGACCTCCGCGCGAGCCCCGATGGGTAGCGGTGCTCGCGCGTGATCCTCAAAGATCGGGTCTCGCCTCTGGTCAATTCGGCACGTTCCTTCGACCGATCAACTTGACCGTCTTGGCGGAGCCCTCTTCGGTCCAGCCCACCTCGACGATGAGGTCGTAGAAGGTCCCGTTGAGGGTCGCGGAGTACTTGCGCGTGAACGGTCCCGTGGCGGTGACCTTGCCGGTCTCGTCGAGAGTGGTTTCGGTGATCGTGCCGCCGGTCGCACCGCTCTGGACGCGCAAGCGCTCCATCTGATCCTCGGCGAGCACGGTCGCCTCGGTGGTGCGGCGCGAGAACGACGATGCCGTGGTCTGCGCGCGATACAGCGCGATCACCCCGATCATCGCGATCGTGGCGAGCACCAGCGATACGAGGACCTCGACGAGCGTGAACCCGGACTCTTGTGAACGACGCCGACGCAACGGAAATATTGTACGGGACGCCGGCCCAAAAGTTGAGAACCGATCGTGGGTTGCGCCGGGGTAGCGAGAGATTCGCCGAGGTGTACGGCGAAGTGCGCGAGCGGTTCCGCTACCAGTTCTCGCGCGAGAGCGCGGCGCCGGTGGTCTTGTACACGAACACGCGGAACTTGCTTTCCTGCTGGTTGTCGGTGAGGAACACGGTTCCACCGCTCGACGACCCGTCGGGCTTGAACGTGATGTCGAACGTGAACGACGTCGACTGCGTCGGCGAGCTTCCGGAGGCAGCGTCGGTCGCGGTGTCGACGTTCCACACCACCACGCCACTCGGGATGTCCATGCCCTGGATTATCGGGTTGTTGTACGCTGGGGCCGCGAAGCCGGTGTCGTCGGCGGCCCACACCGAGATCACGTTCGGCTCGATCCGGACCATGTGGTAGCGGCGTTGGGAGACCGCGCGGAGCCGGGCGAACTGGATCATCCCGGTGATCCGGTCGGCGGTCGTGCGCGGCTTCCCGGCGCCCTTGCCGCCAGCGACCGACGCGAGCGTGACGGTGAGGATCGCGATCATCGCGACCACCGTCATCAGCTCGATCAGCGTGAAGCCACGTTCGGGATGCCGCATCCTCATCGCGTTACTCGCCCTCGTTGACCTTCTGGATCGTGCTGTCGACGCTGCTCGTGAAGTACCCCGCCAGCGTGCCGTCGCCGTCCATGTCGCACGTCGCGTAGATGTAGTACCAGTTGCCCGCGGGCGAGTCGAACGTGAACCCGGCGATCGGATTGGTGGTGCCCGTGCCGCTGTTCGCGGTGATCGTGTAGCTGCAGTACGCGTTCGACGTCGGCAGCGTCACGTTGAGCCCGTCCCATTCCTTAGTGGGCTGGTTGCAGATCACAGCCTGACCGGAGCTGCTCGGGGAGGCGGGACATGTCGCGGTGGTCAGATACGTGCCGTTGTCGACCTTGTACTGTTCCTCGCGGATGCCGAGCTCCGCGAAGAACGCGGTGATCTCGGCGTTGGCCTTGGTCTTCCGGCTATCGCCGGTGAGCGCCGGCACCGCGATCGCCGCGAGGATCGCGATGATGACGACGACGATCATGACCTCGATCAGCGTGAAGCCCGCTTGCCCACGATGGCGACGGCGATGACGACGCGACGAGACCATGATCTATCGTAGCAGTATCTCGGCTGCCCCCGATAGTTCCGTTACCCGGCCGACTACCGGCCGACCACGTGTCCGTCGACGTCGAGCTCGACGAGCCCACCCGTGCCTACATCCCCGCGGGCGGCGAGGTCGGTGAGGGCGGCGCGCAACGTCATCGGCTTTCCGTCCTTCACGTACGGCACGTCCTTGTCCCCGTTGCGGACCTTCATCTGGGCATCGCCGTCACCGACCACCAGGTACACCGCCTGGCCGGGCTTGAGGTGGCGTCGTGCCGCGGCCGTGACCTGAGCCGCGGAGACGCGACCGATCTTGGCGACGTACGAGTTGAAGTAGTTGAGCGGGAGTCCGAAGTAGACGAGCCGGCGGTACTGGCCGAGCGCGGCCTGACCGGTCGCGAACCGCCCTGGCAGGCTGAGGATCGCGCTCTCCTTTTCGCGAGCGAGCTCGTCGGCGGTGACCTTGGCCTTGCCGTTCCACAGATCCTTGATCTCGTGATCGATCTCGAGGAGGGTCTGGTAGGTCGAGTCGGTGCGGACCGATGCGCCGGCACGGAACACGCCGTAGCGCTGGTTGTAACCGAACCCGCCGCGGGCTCCGTACGAGTAACCCTTATCCTCGCGCAGGTTCATGTTGAGTCGGCTGGTGAAGCCGCCGCCGAGCACCGAGGCCATCACGGTGTTCGCGAAGTAGTCCGGCGCCCGACGCGACGGACCGAAGTGCATCGCCATCACCTGCGACTGCGCCGCGTGCGGAATGTTGATGAAGAAGATCCGACCCTTCATCGTCTGGGGGCGCGGCGTCGCGGGGATCCGGGCGCCGGCGCCGGTCCATCCCGCGATCTTCTTGGCGCTGAAGTACTGCTTGACCTGCGCCGGAGTGAAGTCGCCGACCACGAACAGTCGGGCTCCGCGCGGCTTGAGGTGGCTGCCGACGTAGCTCTTGCAGTCGTCGACGGTGAGCCCCTGTAGTGATTTCTCGGTGACGATCTCGCCGAACGGATGGTCGGCGCCGTACAGCACGGCATCCGAGACGCGAGCCGCGACCGAGCCGGCGCTGCCCTTGCTCTGGCGCACGCTCTCGATCCGGCGCTTGACCATGCGGTCGAAGTCCGGCGCCCGGAACCCGGGCGACCGCAGCGTCGCGATGAACTGCTGGTAGGTCGTGTCGAAGTGCTTGCTGAGCGTGCTCATCGTGAGCCCGGTCGAGTCCTCGAGGGCGTACGCGTTGATCCGCGACGCGACGTCGGCGAGCGCCTCGGCGTAGTGGATCTTGTCGAGCGCCTCGGTGCCCTCGGTGAGCATCGACATGCAGAGACTCGCGAGCCCTTCCTTGCCGTCGGGATCGGTCATCGATCCGCCGTCGAAGTTGAGATCGAGCGTGACGATCGGCAGATCGTGCTGTTCGACGAGCCATACCTTGATCCCGTTGTCGAGCGCGAGCCGCTGGACCCGAGGGAGCTTGAATGGCCGGGGCTTGCTGCCGGTCGGCTGCTTGGTCCGGAACGCATCTTCCGGGAACGCCAGCGCCTGCGGCGTCGCCGTCTGCTGGGGGAACGTCTGAGGTTGCATCGGCGTCTCGCTGGAGCTCTGTCCCGGGTCGGTGGTGTCCGTTCCCGAGCCGTTGGTGTCACCGTTACCGCCACCGTTGGGACCCTGGGGACGCGGAGACGGACCGCACGCGATCAGAGCGGCCACGAGGATGGAGGGAATCGCGGAGCGGATCATGGCTTACCTGCCGGGTTGGAGATGACGGTGACCATGCGATCGGGGCGCAGGTACTTGGCGGCGATCGCCTGGACCTTCGCGGGCGTGGTCTTGCGATAGCGATCGAGATCCCAGCTCAGGCGATCGGGACTACCGAGGTAGTGGTTGTAGGCCTGGAGGAGGTTGGCGCGGCCGTTGAGATCCTCGAGGCCACGGATCATCCGCGACTCGTTGCTCGCGAGCACGCGGCCGAGCTCCTTCTGCGTGATCGGCGACGACGTGATCTTGGCGACCTCGGCCGCGACGATTCGCCGGACCTCGCCCGCGTCGGCATCCTGCCGCAGGATCACGCCGATCATGAACTCCGACGAGAACTGCGCGCTGCCCTGGTAGGCGTAGACCTGCTGCGCGAGCGGGCGGTCGTAGACCAGCGCCTTGTAGAGCCGGCCGACGCCATCGCGGCCGAGCGCGTCGGCGACGATGTCGAGCTCGGCATCACCGTCGGCGAAGAACGCCGGCGAGTGCCACACGAACTGGATCTGGCGGAGCTTGGCGAAGTTGTCGTCGACGGTGATCGTGGTGGCATGCGTCGTCGGTGCCGGCACGGTCACGGGCACGGGCTTGACGCTCTTGGGGAACTTGCCGAACCACTTGTCGACCAGCTGCTTGGTCGCGGCGACATCGAAGTCACCGGTGATCGCGAGCGTCGCGTTGGCCGGCACGTACCAGGTCTTGAAGAAGTTCTGGACGTCGGTGACCGACGCGTTCTCGAGGTCCTCGTGACGACCGATCGTCATGTAGCGATACGGGTGACCCTCGGGGTACATCGCGGCCGCGAGCGCGAACCGCGCCTTGCCGTAGGGCACGTTGTCGTAGCGCTGGCGGCGCTCGTTGCGGACGACCTCGATCTGGTTCGCGAGGCTGTCCTTGAACACCACCGGCTTGCCGTTCTTGCCCATGCCCGGGTCGAGCAGGTAGCCCATGCGATCGCTTTCGAGCCACAGCGCGGTCTCGAGCTGATTCGACGGCACGGTCTCGTAGTAGTTCGTGCGGTCGCTGTTGGTGGTGCCGTTGACCTGGGTGACGCCGATCTTCTTGAGGATGTCGAAATGGCGGTCCTCGCCGACGTGCTCGCTGCCCTGGAACATCATGTGCTCGAACAGGTGCGCGAACCCGCTCTTCCCCGGCGTCTCGTAGCCGGACCCGACGTGGTACCAGACGTTGACGTTGACGATCGGCACCTTGTTGTCGGGCGACAGGATCACCTCGAGACCGTTGGGGAGCTTGTAGCGCTCGATCGCGATCTTCGGATCGCCAGCGACCGGCGTCGACGATCCCGTCGGAGTCGGGTGATTGCCCGTCGGCGGCATCGGCTTCGTCGGCTTGGGCTGCGGCTTGGGTTGCGGCTTGGGCTGCGGCTTGGGCTGCGTGGTCGCGAGCAGCTTGCCGCCGAGCTTGACGAACTGCTCGAGCCCGTCGGGCTTGAGTGCGTAGGTCGGCGCCAGCTTGCTGTGGCACTGATTGCAGCTCTTGATCTTGTGCTGCTTGTTGAAGGCTTTCATCGCCTTCTTCGCTGCTGCCTGGCCGCCCGCGGCACAGGCGTTCTTCACCATCTGGGTCTTGAAGGTCGAGCGGGCGCACGGCTTGGCCGCGGCGGTTCCGAACGACCCGACAACGAGCAACGCGACGAGCGCTGCGTGAGCAGTGCGGTTTAGATCGCGCGCTGCATGGTTTGCGAGCCTCATGGCCCGCACCCTACTACAGCTCGAGCGGCTGGACGCCCAGGACCACGTGCTCGAGCGAAATCGCGTCGAGCCACAGCAGCAATCTTCGGACCTCGCCCGGAGCGATGTCGATCTCGATGATGCGGCGGATCGGCGTACCCGCGAGCGTGCGCTCGAGATCCTGATCGCAGGTCGACCACGCGGAGGCGAGGGGCGTGGATCGGATCGGCAGCCCCTCGACCTCGACGGACACACCCATCACGAACTTCGCGAATGCGGGATTCGCCGCGATGATCACGCCCTGCGGCGTCACCAGCGAGAGCGGGAGACGGCAACCGTCGAACGCCATGCGGGCCAACTCGTCGCGGCGCGCGACCTCGGGCGGCACCTGCGGGCGCTGCTCGATCACCACGCGTTTGGCAGGTCCAGCTTTCGCGCGGCGCCCGAACCCGAGCATGTCCATCACCGTCTTGAGCTCGTAGATGAACGCGGCCATGTCGCGGTGGCGCTGCGCCGGCCGCTTCTCGAGGGCGTGCAGGATCAGTCGCTCGACCGCCGGATCGAGTCCACCCTCGATCAGCGACGACGGCGGGCGCGGCTTCTCCTCGAGGTGACCCGACAGGATCTTCTGCACCGGGCCATCCCACGGGACCTGTCCGCACAGCAGCTCGTAGAGCAGGATGCCGACGCCATAGACGTCGCTGGCCGGCGACGCGGGCTCGCCGCGGATCCGCTCGGGGGCGACGTAGTGCGGCGTGCCGGACAGCGAGGTCGAGAGTCGCGAAGCCACGAGCGATCGCGCGAGGCCGAAGTCGAGCAGCTTGACCATCATCCTGGGCCGTTGCTCCTGCTGCTCGCAGATCAGGATGTTCTCGGTCTTGATGTCGCAGTGGACGACGTTCTGCTTGTGGATGTAGTGCAGGGCGTCGGCGACCTGGAGCACGATCTCGCAGGCCTTGCGCACACTCAGCTTCTTCTCGCGGAACAGGACGCGGTTGAGAGCTTCGCCGTCGACGAACTCCATCACCATGAACATCCCGACCTTCTCGTCCTCGCCGAAGTCGACCACCGCGGTGATGTTCTGGTGCGCCATCGCCGAGGCGAACCGCGCCTCGCGATAGAACAGCTCGCGCGCCTCGTCGGTCTCGGCGACGTTGTTCGAGATGATCTTGAGCGCGAACGTGCGCGACAGGTGCGCGTGGGTGACCTTGTAGACCTTGCCCATCCCGCCCTGGCCGATGCGCTGGACGATCTGGTAGCGACCGCCGATCAGGCTCGAATACTCCGCGGTCTGGACGCGCGGTCCTGCACTGCGCGGAGGTGGGCGTGGCGTCGGGAGCGGCGGTTCCTGGCGCTGGCGCTTGTCCGACCGTTGCGGGCGCTGCGGACGCTGCGGGCGATCGGTACGCGTCGCCGCGTTGGGGCCGAACGGCTGCGCCTGCGCACGCGACAGCGAGCGGCGACCGGGCGCGAGCGCGCGATGGTCGACGGCGACCTCGCTGGTCTCGTTGTGGAGCTCGACCTCGGGGAGCCGCGGCAGCTCGCTCGTCACGTCGGAGACCGGGATCCGGTACTGTGGCGACGTCTGCGGCGCGGTGCGCGGACGCCGGTGGCGGGGATCGTCGTCCGGAGGTGGCAACGGGAGGCCACCCCGCCGGGGATTCCGCGTGTCACCCACGAGACCATGCTACACCGCCGGGCCGCTCGCGACGAGGCCACGATCCCACACGTGCCGCCGAACACGGATAGACTCGCTCGTCGTGTGGTCGAGCTCGAGCTACGAGCCGCATCTGCTGTCGCTGCCATTCGCGCTCGCGCCGGCGGCGATGCTGATCGTGATCGCGTACGCGGGGTCGATGCGCGGTGCGCGCGTGCTCCGCGGGTTCTTGCTCGGACACTGCCTGTCGCTGCTCCCGTACGCGATCGTGATGATGCTGTCACCGTCGGTGACCACGCCCGAGGCAGCGAACCAGCTGTTCCGGATCGGGGCGTCGACGATCCCACTCGCCGCGGCCACGGGCACCGGGTTCCAGCTCGCCCTCGTGCGCAAGTACCGCCCGAACCGGTGGATGATCTGGGCGCTGCTCGCGACCTCGCTGGTGTGGGTGGCGGTCAGCAGCACCACGGGCGCCGCGGTCGAGAGCGTGCGCTGGATGCAGGGGTACTGGTACGCCAACGCCGGACCGTGGGCGTGGCTCGCGCTGCTCCACACGATGGTGATGTCGCTCCCGGGATTCCTCGCACTCACCACCCAGGCCTTGCGCTCGCCACCGTCCGACGAGCGCCGCCAGCTGCGCGCCGCGCTGGTCGCCAATCTGGTCACCTACTCCGGGCTGGTCGACGTCGGCCTGGCCTACGGCATCGGGATCTTCCCGCTCGGTTGGTTGTTGTCGGGAGTCGGGAGCTTGCTCGTCGTGCGCGCGCTGATCGTCGAGGATCTGCTGCGGGTCCGTGCAGTATCGACCGCGGGTCCTCTGCTCGTGCTGCATCTCGCGGGGACCGCGCTGTTCGGGTGGGCGATGCTGGCGCTGTTGCCGGACGGTTCGCCGTGGTGGATGCAGGGTGCGGTGATCGCGGTGTCGTTCGCGGGCGTCCGACTCACGATCGCGACCAGCCAGTTGATCGCACGCGGGGCGCGGCGTGCCGGCGGTCCACTCGATCGCCTGCAGGCCCAGCTCGTCGACCGCGCGCGGGCGATGACCGATGCCGGACAGATCGCGCACCTCGCGATCGACATCGTCGAGCTCGGGGTCGGCACGCGCGCGTCGATCCTGATCGTCTCCGAGGAGGACTGGGGCGTGTACGTGGTGGCTCCGCGGAGGCAGCCCGAGCTGCTGCTCGACGAGAGGGCTCCCGATCCGTTGATCATCAGCTGGCTCGCCGAGGACCGCGACCTCCACGTGGTGTTCGCGGACGATCTCGATCCGGTGCCCGAGGACCTGCGCGAACCGGTGCGCATGTTGTTCGAGCAGCAGGCGGCTCGCGCGCTGCTGGCGATGCGCAGCGGTGACGAGCTCCTCGGTCTGATCGCGATCCCGAAGACAGTGCGCCGCCTGCGCGGCCGGGAGCTCGTGTTCCTGACGCGGGTGGCCGAGCGCCTCGGCGAGGCACTGCTCCACGCGCGGATGGCGCGGCACGCGGCGCAGCGGGCGGCGCTCGCTCGCGAGGTCGAGCTCGCGGCGGCGGTGCAGGAGGAGCTGTTGCCCAACCGCGGACCGCACCGTCTGGGCGACATCACCGTCGTCGGATCGTGGCAGCCGGCGACGCGATGCGCCGGCGACTTCTGGGGCGTGTACCCGCTGCCCGACGATCGCGTGCTCGTGGTGGTCGGCGATGTCACCGGTCACGGGGTGGCGTCCGCGATGGTGACCGCCGGTGCCGCGGGCGCGTGCGACGTGTGCGTGCGGCGCTCGCGCGAGATCGATCTCGCGGAGCTCGTGGCCGCGCTCGATGCCGCGGTGCGCCGGGTCGGCGGTGGCGAGCTCGCGATGACGTGCTTCGCCTCGATCCTCGACCCGCGGGCGCGCCGGATCGACTTCGTGTCGTGCGGCCATCCGACGCCGTATCTGTGTCGGGCCTCGAGCGATCCGGAGGCCGCCCGATCGATCACCATCCAGGCGCTGGTCGGAAGAGGTAATCTCCTAGGTGCGGGACTCCCCGCGGCTCCCAAGGTGCAGCAACGAACTCTCGAGCTCGGAGATCTGGTGGTGTGGTACACCGACGGTGTGGTCGACGCAGTGGACCCGGCGGGAAAGCCCTACGGTGATCGCCGGCTACAGCAGCTGCTGCGCAAGCTCGATCGATCGAAGCTGGAGCCCGCGAGCGTTCACGATGTCGTACAGGCCGGCGTTGCCACGCATCGCGCGGGACGGCCGCTGATCGACGACGAGACCGTGGTGGTGGCGCAGTTGCTCGACCGAGGATCGATCGCGGGAGACGCCGCATGAAGCTGCGCGTCCTCAGCTACAACATCCACAAGTGCATCGGCGGGGTCGATCGCAAGTACGAACCGACCCGGATCGTCGAGGTGATCCAGAACCTCGATGCCGACGTCGTGTTGCTGCAGGAGGTCGATGCCGGCGCCACCCGGTCGCGCGGCGACAAGCAGGTCGAGTTGCTCGGCGACGCGCTCGGGATGCCGCACCGCAGTTGGTTCCCCAACGTCGACGTGCGCGGCGGTGGTCACTACGGCAACGCGATCCTGTCGCGGTTCCCCCTGATCGAGTCGAGCAACATCGATCTCTCGATCCGGTTCAAGAAGAAGCGCAGCGTGCTCCACGGCGTGCTGCGGGTCCGTCACGACGACGTCGACCGCACGGTCCACGTCTACAACATGCACCTCGGCCTGGCGCGGTTCGAACGCCGGATCCAGCTGTCCAAGTTCCTCGATAGCCACCCGTTCGCGCACCTCCACCACGACACGCCGGTGGTCGTCGGCGGCGACCTCAACGATGTCTACGGTGGGCTCAAGGATCTGCTCGCGCCGGCCGGATTCCGCGGGACCGAGCGGCGCCCGCTGACGTTCCCCGCGTGGGGACCGATGCGTCCGCTCGACGGCATCTTCGTGCGCGGCCGGATGGACTTCCTCACGCTCGCCCGCTGCGACAGTCAACTCGCCCGGCGCGCCAGCGATCACCGGCCGCTGGTCGCCGAGGTCCGGCTCCAGCCGCATCATCGCGGCGAGCACGCCGATCACCCGGTGCCCAAGCCGCCGGCGCCACGCCCGTAACCGCCCTCTACGTGACGGGCCGTCGGGCCGCGCGTGAAGACTTGCAACCCGGGTATGATGCGCTCGCGATGAACGCGTTCGTCGAGGGTTCCGGGCTGACGATCGCGATGTGCGCGTTCATCTTGCTCGTGTTTCTCGCGGCCTGGATCCACCTGCGCCGCGAGATCACGTGGGTGCGCGTGCTCGTCGATCAACTCGGCATCGAGCTGGCGGCGGGGCAGAGCACGCCCGGGTCGCTGCTCGCCCAGGAGATCCGCGATGGTCTCCACGCGGTCGCGACGGCGAAGGATGCCGCGTGGGCGCAGAAGCAGGTGCGGACGTGGCAGATGCGCGCGTACCGGCTCGAGTCGGCACTCGCGTTCTGGACCGATCTGCTGCGCCAGCTCGGTCTGCTCGGCACCGTCGTCGGCATCGGGATCTCGCTGGCGTCTGCCGGCACCGACGTCTCCCGCCTGGTCGCGCCGCTCGCGCTCGCGGTGTGGACCACGGTCACCGGGCTGGCCTCGAGCATCCTGTTGTCGGCGAGCTTCGCGATGAAGCTGACGGCGTGGGTCGATGCCTGCGAGAAGAACCTCGAGGCGTGGGACGCCCGCCGGCAGTCGTCCGCGGTGTCGTCGTGAGGCTGCGCGAACGGCGCCGCGTGCGGTCGGCCCCCGATCTGACGTCGCTCCTCGACGTCGTGTTCATCATCGCGTTCGTCGCGCTCATCCGCGCCGCCGGTGCGCACGAGACCACCCCGGCGGTCGCGAGCGTGCCGGCTCCGGCGCCGACTCCCGCGCCGAAACCGAAACCGAAGCCGACGCCGAAGCCGAAGCCGCGCGCCGCCGACGAGCTCCGCACCCGGGCGTTACGGATCGTCGACAAGTCGGTCCGCGACAAGACTCCGCTGGTGGTCCGGATCGCCGCGTCCGGAACGATCGTCGGTCTCGAGGTGGGCAAGGACCACCGCAAGCTCGACGTGCCGCTACTCGAGCGCAGCTCCGATCCGGATGCCGTGCTCGCGTATCTGGGGGATCGATCGAAGGAGCTGCACGTGTGCCGGGTCGCGGCGGTCCAACTCGGGCTCCAGGATCTCTCCAACTACCTCGTGATCTTCGCCCCCGACGTGCCGACCGACGATCTCGTGCACGCGCTGTATCGCGGGCTCGAGCGCGACGTTCGCCGGTGTGTCGCGGAGCAGCAGGGCATCGCGGCGATCGTCGGGCCCCAGACTTCGCGGGCGGACACCAAATGACCGATGTCGATCCGAAACAGGTCGCCAAGCATCTCGATCGCCGGCAACGGCGGCGCCGGTTGATCGTCCTCTCGACCGTGCTGGCGCTCGCGATCCTGGCGATCCTGTACCTGCGGTGCGGCCGCGGGCTCGGCGGACGCGACGAGGGGACCGGGTCGGCGCAGCCGCTGGCGACGCCGATCCCCGACGCCGCGCCGCGGACGCACTGCGCGCTCCGGCTCGCGGCGGCGGGGCTCAGCCTCGACGGAGAGTCGACCTCGAGTGACGCCGCGATCGCCGCGTGCAAGCAAGCCACGATCGAGGTGCTGGTCACCGGGGACGCGCGGCAGGGCGACTGGGACAAGCTGCGCGAAGCGCTCGATGCCGCGAGCATCCACTACACGGTGCGCGAGCCGTAGCTAACGCGACCGACCGCGGGCGGCGGCCTCGTCGTCCTCGCGGTCGAGCTCGTGGCGCGGAGCGATACGTAGCAGCTTGCCGTTGGGGCGGTAGCGGTACCACAGGTCCTGCGCACCGAGGACGGCAGTCAGCGCCGCGTCCCACGGCACGTGGACCAGGTGGACCGTGACCTTGCCGTCGATCTCGTCGGGGACCACGATGTTGACCTTCGCGGCTGCGGCCAGCTCGCGCAGTACGTCTTGCAGCGGCGCGTTCCGGAGGTCGAGGTCGATCGCCGGACCTGCGGGAAGTGGGTCATCGGCGAAGCCGCGGTCGGCGCGTTCCATGCGCTCGTCATCCTCGCGGTCGAGCTCGTGACGAGGTCCGACACGCACGACGTTGGTGTCGACGTGGTAGCGGTACCAGAGGTCGTGTGCCTGGAGCACGACCTCGAGTGCCTGGTCGCACGGTGCGGCTTCGAGATGGAGTGTGGTCGTGAAATCGATCGAGCTCGACACCACGAGACCGAGGTTGCACCGCACGGCCAGGGTCCGAAGCACGGTGTGGATGGGAGCGTCGGTGACGTCGAGGTTGATCTTCTTGCCGGGTGGGATCGCGGTGTCGATCAGGAAGCTGGTCTTGGCAGCGTCGAACTTCCCGGGCTTGTGGCACTGCGTGCACTGGTCGGGGCGGAACTTGCCGTTCGGATGATCGGCGTCCGCGTGGGGCGGCTTGCCTTTCTTGATCGCCATGTTCATCCGCAACGCGCACCCGACCGTTCGCGACTTGCCGGCGAGCACCACGGTCTGGGAGCAGCGCTCACCGCTCGGCGCGATCAACTGGATGAAGTGGCGACCGGGCGCGACCGAAACCTCGTCGCCGTCTCGTGCGATGGCGCGCACGAGGCGGCCGTCGATCAGTAGCTTCGCGTGGGGCGTGCCACCGATCCGGAGGCGCAACTTGGCGGTCGCGGGCGGTGCCGGCGATTCCGGGGCAGTCGGGATCGTGCCGGTCACGAGAGGAGCGACCGCCGGGGACTTCGTGGGCGAACCATCGTCGCGGCTCGCCAGCAGTGCGTGGACGCCGAAGCCGCCAGCGACCAGCGCGAGAGCAGCGGCGGCGAGCGCGAGGGGCCGCCACCAACTCGGCGAGGTACGCGTCTTCTTGATGGTCTCGATCGCCGCGACCGCGACCGGCTCCTCGCCGCGTGCGACCCGGTCGAGCGCGTCGCGAGCGGCCTTCGCGTTGGCGAACCGCGCCGCGGGATCGGACGCCGTGAGCTTGCCGAGCCACGCGCGCATCGGCGCGGACAGGTTGACGTCCGCGAGCGCGTTGCCCTGCAGGATTCGCCACGGTTCGCGGCGACTCGACAGGTGGAGCAGCGACGCGCCGAGCGCGTACGGATCGGTGGTCGCGTCGACCTCGCCGGCGAGTTGCTCGACCGGCATGTAGCCGAACGTGCCGATCGAGGTCGAGCCTGCGGTCGCTCCCTGCACGTGTGCCGCACCGAAGTCGACCACGGCGATCGTGTCGTCGGGCGTCCGGATCAGGTTGGCCGGCTTGATGTCGCGGTGGATCACCATCGGCGACAGGCCTTGGAGATACACCAGCACGTCGAGCACCTGGCGCGCGAGAGCGACGAGCTCGGCCTCGGAGAAGAAGTGCTCGTCGAGGCGGTCCGCGAGCGACTCGCCGGTCACCAGCTCCTGAGCGAGGTAGTAGCGCGTGTGCACGCCGGTACCTTCCTCGAACGATGCGACGAATCGCGGGATCGCGGGATGTTCGAGGGCGCGAAGCAGCTTGGCTTCGCGTTCGAATGCGGCGATCGCCTCGAGCGTGGGCGACTGCACGAATGCGAGCTCCTTGAGCGCGACGCACGTACCGTCGGCATCGCGCGCGACATACATCCGGCCGTGCGCACCCGCGACCAGCACGCGCTCGACCGTGTAGCCGCCGGGCCGGATCGCCGCGCCACAGGCATCGCAGCGAGTATCGGGTGCCAGATCGCCGCACGCCGGGCAGAACGTCGCAGCGTCGGCGGCATCGCGCAACAGCAGCTCGAGGCGCGCTTCGTCGGCGGCGAGCGCGGCGAGCGCGGGGTCCTCGGCGAACGTACGCTCGAGCGCCGCGGCATCACCGTCGTACTCGTTCATCACGTAGAGCTCGATGTCATCGCGGAGGTCGTCGCGCGGGGTCATGGCGTCTCCTTGTCGTCGAGGGCGCGGCGAATGTGGGCGCGGGTCTCGCACAAGATCTGGCGCACGCGCTGGAGCGATAGCCCGACCTGCTTCGCGGCCACTGCCGCATTGCCACCCGGCATCGCGTACACGATGCGGAACACCTTGCGGGCGGTCGGCGAGCAGGTCTGGAGCGCCGCGAGCACGCGCTCGATGTCGCGCCGGCTGCCGACCTGGCGTTCGACATCGGTGCTGTCCGGCGGATCGGGAACCGCGGCGAGCACGCGTCCCTCGCTGCGCGCTCGCTTGAGCTCGTTGAGCGCGAGGAAGCGGGCCTGCCGGATCGCGAGGCCGGGAAGCTCGAGCTCGGCGAGCGCTCCCTTGCGGTGTTGCTCGATCAACCGTGTCCACGCCGCCTGCGCGATCTCGCGGGCGCGATCGGGGCCGAGGCCGAGCGCGAGCACCGACAGATAGACCCGCCGGTCGTGCTGGCGGATCGCGTCATCCCAGACGTCGGGTTCGGGTAGGGGCATCGCCGTCACTGATCCAAGAACAATCGGTGCGGCAAAGCATATCGGCAGTGCCTGCCTACGCCCGGATCGGCTTGTACTTGATCCGGTGCGGCTGATCGGCGTCGCTGCCGAGCCGGCGATGCCGGTCGGCCTCGTAGTCGGCGAAGTTGCCCTCGAACCACTCGACGTGGGATTCGCCCTCGAACGCCAGGATGTGGGTGGCGATGCGATCGAGGAACCAGCGGTCGTGGCTGATCACCACCGCGCAGCCGGGGAACCTCTCGAGGCCGTCCTCGAGCGCGCGCAACGTGTCGACATCGAGATCGTTGGACGGCTCGTCGAGCAACAGCACGTTGCCCGCTCGCTTGATCATCTTCGCGAGGTGTACGCGGTTGCGCTCGCCGCCGGACAGCACGCCGACCTTCTTCTGCTGGTCCTGGCCCTTGAAGTTGAAGCTGGATACGTAGGCGCGCGCGTTGATCTGGCGCTCGCCGAGCGTCAGCGTCTCGGCGCCCTCGGAGATCTCCTCGAAGATCGTCTTGCCGTCGTCGAGTGCGTCGCGGCTCTGATCGACGTAGCCGAGGTCCACGGTCTCTCCGATCTTGATCGTGCCCGAGTCGGGCTTCTCGACGCCCATGATCATGCGGAACAGCGTGGTCTTGCCGGCGCCGTTGGGACCGATCACGCCGACGATGCCACCGCGCGGTAGCTTGAACGACAGGTTGTCGATCAGCATGCGATCGCCGAACGACTTGCTGACGCCATCGAACACGACGACCTCACCACCGAGGCGCTTGCCCGGCGGGATCACGATCTCGAGCGACGGATCGCGCGCTTCCTTCTGCGCCTCGTTCATCATCTCGTCGTAGCGGGCGAGGCGGGCCTTGCTCTTGGCCTGGCGCGCCTTGGGCGACGACCGCACCCACTCGAGCTCGCGGGCGAGCATCTTGGCGCGTGCGTCGGACTGGCGTTCCTCGTCGCGCAACCGCTTGGCCTTGAGCTCGAGCCAGCCCGAGTAGTTGCCTTCGAACGGGTGACCCTCACCGCGATCGAGCTCGAGGATCCACTTGGCGACGTTGTCGAGGAAGTAGCGATCGTGAGTGATCGCGACGACCGTGCCCTTGAAGTTCTCGAGCGTCTTCTCGAGCCACGCCACGCTTTCTGCATCCAGGTGGTTGGTGGGCTCGTCGAGCAGCAGCATGTCCGGGTTCGAGAGCAGCAGCCGGCACAGCGCGACGCGGCGCTTCTCGCCACCCGAGATCTTGGTGACGTCGGCGTCGCCCGGCGGACAGCGCAGCGCGTCCATCGCCATCTCGACGGTGTGGTCGAGCTCCCACGCGTTGGCCGCGTCGATCTGATCCTGCAGGCGTCCCTGTTCCTCGAGCAGCTTGTTCATCTGCTCCTCGGACATGTCCTCGCCTAGCTTCATCGACAGGTCTTCGAACTTCTGGAGCAGCGCGCGGGTCTCGGCCACGCCCTCGTCGACGTTTTCTTTGACCGTCTTCTGTGGATCGAGGTGTGGCTCCTGCGCGAGGTAGCCGACCTTGAGCCCGGGAGCCGCCCACGCTTCACCGAGGAAGTCTTTGTCCTCGCCGGCCATGATCTTGAGCAGCGTGCTCTTGCCCGCGCCGTTGTTGCCGAGGACGCCGATCTTGGCGCCCGGGTAGAACGACAACCAGATTCCCTTGAGGATCTCGCGCTTGGGTGGAACCAGCTTGCGCAGGTCCTTCATTACGTACGTGTACTGGGCGGTCATCGGGCGCGGTTATACCGCGTGAGGCTTGCGACGCATCGTGCGAGGCGGTCAACTTGGGAACGGTGGCGTATCGCGACGATTCCGGGGATGCACTCGAAGCGCCGACCGGCGAGGGCTTCCTGCGTCTGGAATGTGGTCCGCGCACCGTCAAGCTGACGGTCGACAACCGCACGCTTCACGTCGTCGAACAGCACGTCACCATCCTCGAGCAACGTCGCAAGAAGGTCCGGCGCGAGTCGTTCAAGATCGGTCGCTTGGTGGTCGCGCGCGACGTCCCGCACGAGGATCTCGGAGTCTGGATCGAGCTCCCGGGCGGGATGCGCAGGATCTTCGGAGTCGAGCCGGTGAGCCTGCTCGAACAGGGCGGTCTGATGGCGCTGTCGGCGCTCGATCGGCTGGCGCAGCGACTGCGTGTCGCGCTCGCCGAGTACGCCGGAAACATCCGCCGCGCCGTCGAGATCGGACGCGGGCTCGACAAGGTGCTGCTCGCCGATCACGGCGATCACTTCGCGATCTACGCGCGCCGCCTGTTTCGCGATCGCGCGCGGCTCGCGCTCGAGATCCACGAGGACGGGCGGATCGTGATCCCCACGGGACGGTCCAAGAACAAGACCAAGGACAAGCCCAAGGACAAACCGATCGAGGTCACCGTGCGGTCGCGGTTCGGCGTCACCGTGTTCGGTGACTACATCCGGTTCGCCGCACCCGACGGTACCGATCTCGCGCGCGTCTCGATCCCGTGGATCTCGCCGGAGGATCGTCGCGAGCTCGCGCGGCGGATCGGCCAGCTGATCGATACGTCGACGGCGGCCGTTACAATCGCGTTTCCCTATACGGAGCTCGCTCCGACAGAGTAATTCTCGGTCGTTGGCAGCCTGCCCGATGGACTAGCTGTCCTTTACATCCCCAAATTCCGATACAAATTGCCCCCATGTTCAAGTCCTGGCGCTTGGGCCGGGTGCTCGGTTTCCCGGTCGAGATCAACCTGTCCTTCATCCTTCTCCTCGCGTTCGTGCTGCTGGCATGGGGCGGGTTGTCGGGGCTGTTCGTCGTGCTCCTGGCGTTCGCGTCGGTGTTCGTGCACGAGCTCGGTCACGCACTCGTCGCGCGGCAACGCGGCGTTCACGTGTCCGGTATCGAGATGTCGTTCTTCGGCGGTGCCGCGAAGATGGTCCAGTTGCCGCGCTCGGCGAAGGACGAGATCGCGATCGCGGCCGCCGGCCCGGCGGTATCGCTGATCCTCGCCGGCATCGGCCTCGGTCTCGGGATCGCCGTGCAGTCCCCGCTGATCGCGTTGATCGGCTGGGTCAACCTGGTGATCGCGGCCTTCAACCTGATCCCGGCACTGCCGATGGACGGCGGGCGCATCCTGCGCGCGGCGCTGTCGTACCGCATGGACTACGTGCGGGCGACCGATGTCGCGGTCACCATCGCGCGCGTGTTCACCGTGGTGTTCGCGGTGGTCGGCCTGGCCTACGGCATCTGGATGCTCGTGCTCCTGTCCCCGTTCTTGTGGATGATGTCGAGCCACGAGCAACGGGTCGCTCGGATGATGGCCGACGACTTCGCCGGCTACGGCCGGCCGGTCGAGGTGCTCGGGCGCGATGCCTGGGGCAACCGGCCGTCGCGATTGTCGGGCTGGAATAGCCCGTTCGATCCGCGGGGCGGTGGCGGTCCGCAAGGCCCCGTGATCCGGCGGTTCACGATCCGCCAGCGCGACGGCCACCTCGTCATCGAAACGCTCGAGTAGTCGATCTCGAGAATCGCGCGTGTCACGATGGGGCATGCGCAGCGTCGTGCCGGGCGCGCTGGTTCTCGCTCTCGCGTGGGCGTCGCCGAGTGCGGCGCGTGCCGACACCAAGTCCCCCGCGATGGCGGTGCTCGAGCGCGCGGCGGCGCACGAACGCGAGCCCAACGTACTCGCTCAGGCGCTCGCCGAGCTCGACTCGATCCTCTCCAAACGTCCGCGCGATGCCGACGCGCATTACGTCCGAGGCTGGGTACTGACCCGGATCGGCAAGCGCGAGGATGCGGTGCGTGCCTACGACCGCGCCTACGAGCTCGATCCGCGTCTGGTCGACGCGATCTACAACGCCGGCGTCGTGCTCGGGCAGATGGGCAAGACCAAGCAAGCCGCGCGGCGGTTCGATCGCGTGCTCGACCTCAGCCCCAAGCACGTCGACGCCGCCTACAACGCCGGCCAGAGCTACTACGACCTCGGCGAGTACGCGACCGCCGCAGCGCGCTGGGAGGTCGCCGCCAAGCTGACCCCCGACGACTTCCAGGTCGCCAAGAAGCTGGTCCAGGCGTACGTGGCCCTCGGCAAGTCGGCCGCGATCGCGAAGGCACGCGAGCGCGTGTTCGCGATGTGGAAGGCGCGCAAACCGGGTCAACCGACGTTGACGTCGTACGTCTACGATCAGTTCGACGTCGGCAAGTATCACGTGTTCGTCTACGAGGCGTTCGAGCCGTCGGACACCGAACCGAAGTACCGGCTCAAGGTCGCGTTCGATGGTCGCGTCGTCGGGACCGTCGATCTCGAACACGGTGCGTCCGGCTACTCGATCGGCGTGACCCAGAATGGCGAGCATGCCGTCGACCACAAACAGCGGTGGAAGCAACTGCCGACGTACGCCGCGTTCAAGATCGCGGCCCGCCGGCTGGTCGCGCTGCAGTTCGCTCCGTAGGCGCTACTTGTAGACGGTCCAGCGGCGGACGCCGACGGGGTGGGGCAGGGCCTTCGACGTGTAGGTGAGCTGCTCGAGCTCGACGCCTTCACTCGCGAGGTAGTCGGCAACGCCGGGCGCGTCGTACGTCACGTCGGACATCGCGATCTGATAGCCCTCCGCGAGTGACTGCAGCTTCGCCGCGATGTTGACGGTGCCGCCGAAGAAGTCGGCATTCGAGTTGAGCCGCACCGCGATGCACGGACCGGTGTTGAGCGAGATCCGGAGCCGGATCGGCGTGTCGAGTCGATCGGGGTGGAAGGTGTCGTGGATCTTCTTCGAAGCCTTCACCGCATCGACGGGATCGACGAACGTGGCCATCACCGCGTCGCCGATCGTCTTGACCACGGCACCGCGGAACTCGCCGACGATCGCGAACACCTCGTCGAAGTGCTTCTTGATCTCGATGAACGCGGCGGGATCTCCGCGCGACGCATAGAACGCGGTCGAGCCCACCACGTCGGTGAACAGCAGCGTCTGCTCGCCGACGCCGAGCCGGACATCGGCGCCGATGTAGTCCTCGGAGAACAGGTCGCGGAAGTCCTGGAACGACAGTAGCGTGCCGGCGCGCAGGGCGTGGTCGCTCCACGTGGCCTGCTCGATCGTGAACATCTCGGGCTGGTCGGCATCGTTCGGCAGCTCGATCGCGACGTCACCCGACGCCTTGATGACGTGATCTCTTGGATGTTGCGCCCAGCACACGTCGCGCGCACCGTCGTCGTCGTGTTCGATGTCGAGGTACCAGCCACCCTGGTGCTGGCGCCACACGGTGTAGCGGCCCGGTTCGAGATGCGGCGTCACTCGCACGTTTCCCTTCGGCGGCACGGTCCACTGCACGCGGATGTGCTCCTTCTTGGCCGGCTCGGCGCTGCAGTAGACCTGATCGGGGATGTCGCGGATCGACGGATGGACGCGGAACGTGACCTCGACGGTCTCGGGCTTGTCGGTGTCGAAGGTGACGTCGCAGGCCTCGCAGTGACCGTGCGCCTCGAGCTCGTGGAGCGTCGGGTTCTCGTCGCGTACCCCGCGGCAGTGCGGGCACACCGTGTCCCACGACAGGGTCAGCAGCCCGGCGCGCGTGGCGTGGAGCGCGACCCGCAACAGCTCGAGCTCGGGCACCTTCCACACGCGTGCGCGTTCCCGGATCTGGATGCGATGGAGGTCGACCGGATCACCGGTCGCGATCCAGTCGACCAGCGGATCGACACACGCCTTCGAGAGGCCGCTCTCGACCAGTGCGGCGCGCTGCTGGTCGATCCGCTGCCGCGCCGCGGGTGCGAGCTCGGGCGGCGCGAGCACGAGCACCTCGGGGCGTAGCCGATCGAGTTGCTCGGCGAGCGCCGGGAGCACGCGCCGGTACGCCTTCTCGATCGACGGGAAGCCGATGCGGATCGCGACGCCCGACAAGGCGTTGCGCGGCACGGTTCCGAAGTACAGGTAGATCCGCGTCCCCTTCGGAATCTTCTCGAGCACGTGCACCGACCACACCGCCTTGAAGAACCCCTTCGAGTACACGCGCAGCGAGCTCAGCCACTGGTTGGCGACCCAGTTCCACGGCACCTCGCGCCACTCGTGCTGGACGCCACCAGCCTTCGACTTGCCGTAGCGCAGCCCCCCTTTCTCCCAGAACTCCATCTCGGCGGTGCCGAGCGCGCGGTTCATCCGCGAGGTGTCGGATAGAAACGGCCACAGCTCCTCGGGTTTGCCGGGCACCTCGAACACCCACAGGCGCTCGACCTTCTTGTGCTCCCGCCAGTCCGCGGGCCACGGGTGCAACGCGAGGAGCTCCTCGACGGTCATCGCGCGCGCCGGGTCACGCTCCGGCGTGGACGCGGCAGTGTTCGGCTCGCTGGTAGCCATCCCCTCGTCCAAGCATAGGACTGGGGTAGAGTTCGCGCGATGGCGACGACGCACTATCGCAGCTGCCCACTCTGCGAGGCCGGGTGCGGCGTCGCGATCTCCGTCGATGGCGACCAGATCACCGACGTCCGCGGCGATTCCGAGGATCCGTTCAGCAAGGGCTACATCTGCCCCAAGGCAGCGGCCCTCGCCGATCTCCACACCGACCCCGATCGCCTCCGCACACCTGTCGTGCGCGACGGTTCCGGCTGGCGCGAGGTCGGATGGGACGAGGCGTTCGACCTCGTGACCACGCGGCTGCGCGGCATCCGCAAGACCTACGGTCGTCACGCGATCGCCGCGTACCAGGGGAACCCGACCGCGCACAACCTCGGCCTCCTGACCTACGGCCAGCTGTTCCTGCGCACCCTCGGCACGCGCAACATGTACTCGGCGACGTCGCTCGACCAGCTGCCCCACATGCTCGCGGCGCTGCTGATGTTCGGTAACCAGCTGCTGATGCCGGTGCCCGACATCGATCGCACCGATCTGTTCGTGTGCCTCGGCGCGAACCCGCTGGCGTCGAACGGCAGCCTGATGACGGCCCCCGACGTCAAGTCGCGGCTCGCCGCGATCCGCGCGCGCGGAGGTCGCGTGATCGTGCTCGATCCGCGCCGCACCGAGACCGCATCGCGCGCGGCCGATCGCCACCTGTTCCTGCGCCCCGGCACCGACGCCGCGCTGTTGCTCGCGGTGATCCACACGATCTTCGAGCGGGAGCACGTCGACCTCGCGCACCTGCCGGCGACCGGCATCGACATGCTGCGCCACACCGTCGCCGCGTGGACGCCCGAGCGGGTCGCGCCCTACACCGGAGTCGCCGCCACCGACATCCGCGAGCTCGCGCACGCGCTCGCCACCACCAAGCGAGCCGTGTTGTACGGCCGCATCGGTGTGTGCACGCAGGCGTTCGGCGGCCTCGCCGCGTGGCTGGTCTACGTGGTCAACGCGATCACCGGGCACCTCGACACGCCCGGCGGGCTGATGTTCACCACGCCCGCGATCGATCCGCTGCCGCTCGCCGAGAAGATCGGGTTCGACGGCGGGTTCGGGCGGTGGACGAGTCGGGTCGGCGGCAAGCCGGAGTTCGGCGGCGAGCTGCCCATGACCGCGTTCGCCGAGGAGATCGAGACCGCTGGCAAGGACCAGATCCGCGCCCTGATCACGAGCGCCGGCAACCCCGTACTGTCGGCACCGGGCGGGCAGCGCCTCGATCGCGCGCTCGCCACCCTCGACTTCATGGTCTCGATCGATCCCTACATCAACGAGACCACGCGCCACGCGCACGTGATCCTGCCGCCGACGTCGCCGCTCGAGCGCTCGCACTACGACGTCGCGCTCAACGCGTTCGCCGTTCGCAACGTCGCGCGCTACAGCCCGCCGGTGTTCGAGCGCCACCCCGACGCTCGCCATGACTGGGAGATCTGCCTCGCGTTGTGGACCCGTCTCGGTGCACCGTCGCGACTCGGGAGCGGCGCGCGACTGGTCGAGCGCGCGCTCGGTCGACTGGGTCCCGAGGGCATCCTCGACCTCGGACTGCGCATCGGCCCGCACCGGCTCAGCCTGTCGAAGGTGCGCCGCGCGACCCACGGGCTCGACCTCGGGCCGCTCGAATCGCGGCTACCCGACCGTCTCAACACGCCCGATCGCACCGTCCACCTCGCGCCGGCGCAGCTGGTCGCCGACGTCGAGCGGCTCGAGGCCGATGTCGAAGCCCATCGCGCGGCAGCACCCGGCGGGTTGGTCATGATCGGTCGTCGCCACCTGCGCAGCAACAACTCGTGGATGCACAACAGCGCGCGGCTCGTGAAGGGCAAGTCGCGCTGCACGCTGCTGATCCATCCCGACGACGCGCGTGCGCGCGGGCTGGTCGAGGGGGAAGACGCACGCGTCAGCACGGCGACCGGTGCGATCACCGTGCCCGTCGAGATCTCCGACGAGATGATGCCCGGCGTGGTCAGCGTACCGCACGGCTGGGGGCATCGCCGCGGAGGCGTCCGGCTCGGGGTCGCCGCGGCCCACGCCGGCGAGAGCGTCAACGATGTCATCGATCCGACGCGCATCGATCGATTGTCGGGCACGAGCGCGCTCAGCGGTCAGCCCGTGGAGGTGGCGAAAGCATGAAGTCGTCCGAGCTGTTCGACAAGATCGGGGCCGACGCGCTGCGCGCCGTGGTTACCGACTTCTACGATCGCGTGTTTCGCGACGCGATGATCGGCTTCATGTTCCAGGGCAAGGACAAGCAACACCTGATCGACCGCGAGTACGAGCTGGTCGCCGCGTTGCTCGGTGCTCCGGGCGTCAGCTACACGGGCCGTCCGATGCGGGTCGCGCACGCGCAGCACACGATCTTCGGTGGGCAGTTCGAGCGCCGGCTCCAGATCCTGCGCGAGACGTGGCGCGATCACGGGGTCGACGCCGAGGTTCAGAAGGCGTGGACCGAGCACACGCAGTCCCTACGCGCGCAGATCACGCGAGACCGGGGATCGGAGTGCGACACCGCCCCGCCCAAGCTCGCGGTCGCGCGACCGGATCCCGATCCCGACAAGCCGATCAAGCTCGGCCGCCGTCGCTGAGCGATACTGATCCGGCGTGGATTCGATCGGTCGCTTCCAGGTGATCCGGACCCTGGGTCGCGGAGGGATGGGACAGGTGTTGCTCGCGCGCGACCCCAAGCTCGACCGTCAGGTCGCGGTCAAGATCCTCAGCCGCGAGCTGGCCGATGCCTCCGCTCGCGGATGGTTCGAGCAGGAGGCCAAGGCGCTCGCGGCACTCAACCACGCCAACATCGTCACGATCTTCGAGATCGCCGAGGTCGACGGACAGCCGTTGATCGCGATGGAGTATCTGCCGGGCCGGTCGCTTCGCGAGCTGCTGATGCACGATCCGCCGACGCGAAACCGACTGCTCGAGATCCTCGCCGATGTCGTTGCCGCGATCGCCGCTGCCCACGACGCCGGCATCCTCCACCGCGACATCAAGCCCGAGAACATCGTGGTCGGCACTGCCGGGGTCAAGGTCGTCGACTTCGGGATCGCGCGACGGCTCGATCGGGTGTCGATGCCGGTGGTGTCCAAGCCGGTGGCGGCGCAGGCCACCGAGATCGTCGACGCGTTCACGCGCACGCTGCGGTTCGGTCCGGCGGCGAGCAGCGACACCGTCGCGACCACGCCGCCCGAGATCACCGGGATGACCCATACGGTGTTCGGCACGCCCGCGTACATGGCGCCCGAGGTGTTGTGTGGAGATGACTCCAGCAAGGCGAGCGACGTCTACAGCCTCGGGGTGTTGCTCCACGAGTGCCTGACGGGCACGCGTCCCCACGACGCCGTCAACCTGCACGAGGTGATCGCGTGCGCGATCGCGGACGATCCTCCGCCGCGGATCGACGACCCACTCGGCGACCTGATCGCGCGCATGCTGGATCGCGATCCGTCGCGTCGACCGTCGCTCGACGAGATCGCGCGACGGCTCGCCCCTCGTGCGCCGACCGAGGGCACACGTCGCCGGTTCCCGCGCTGGTCGATGGTCGCTCTCGGCGGCGCCGCGATCGCCGCACTCCTGATCGGCGGCTACGTGCTATCGCGCCACGACGACACGGCCGCCGCTCCGCCCGTCGACGCGCCCCCCTCGTACAACCACGGCAGGCTCGCGGTCGGCGATCTCGAGATCGCGGAGATCCCGTCGTACGGTGCCGAGCCCCCCAATCGCCACGCCTTCGCACGTCTGATCGCCGCGCGCGTCGGCGATGCCGGTGTCGACGTGATCGACCCCGACGAGCTCGCCAGGTTGCGACCGTCCACCAAGACGGAGGATGGGTGGAAGACCGCGGCCCGCACGGCCGAGGCCGACGTTCTCGCCACGACCGCGGTTCGCGAGGCTGCGGGCGGGCTGACCGCGACGGTCACGCTCGTGTTCCTATCCTCCCGCACCAAGCCACGGCACACCGAGATCCGGATCGACAACGTCGACGTCCCGGCGCTGCTGAGCCGCGTGTCGAGCTGGATCGCCCGGGCCATGCGCTCGGACGCGCGGGTCGACGGCACGGCGAACCCGGTGAATGCCAACGACATGCTCGATCGAGGGATCCGCGAGGCCGACCAACGACATTGGAGTCCCGCGCGGACCTACCTCGAGCAGGCCGTGCACATGAACCCGAGCTCGGCGGAAGGATGGCGGCGGCTCGCATTGGTGCTCGCGAGGCTCGGTGCCCCCCACGACGTCACCGAATCGGCGTTCGAGCACGCACTCCAGCTGGCGCCGGATGGACCGCGCAAGCAGATCCTTCACGCCTCGCTGCTTCGCTATCACCGGCGATTCGCCGATGCGATCGCCGCGCTCCGGCCGCTCGAGCGCGAGCATCTCGACAGATCCGATCATCGCGATCTGCTGTTCGAGCTCGGCGAGTCACACTGGCACGACGGCCATCACGACATCGCGTTCGGCTACTTCCAGCGCGTGCTCGAGGAAGACCCCGACTACGTCGACGCGGCAATCCATGCCGGCGAGTACGCGATCGCCCGACGCGACGGCGGGCGCGCGCGGCTCTATCTCGCCCAGCAGCACGAGAAGGTCGAGTACGCCGATTTCGCGATGGGCAAGTACGAGCAGCTCGCGGCCCGCAACGTGGAACCGTTCAGCTCGTGGGCGAAGATGGTGCTCGGCGAGCCGCTGCCTTCGCCACCGGTGCCACCCGATCGGGCATCGGCGCTCGAGGACGCGATCGCGTCGGCGATCGTGGAGGGCGATGCACCGAAAGCCGCACGCATGGTCGACGCGCTGTTGGCCCACCTGAAATCGCGGCCGTTCACCGGTGGGACCGCCACCCTGCTGGCGATCGCGGGCGAGATGACGATCGCCGGGGGACTCGCCGAGCCTTCGCGCGACGTGCTCGCCATGCTCGGGGCTCGCGCGCCCCACTACCAGTACAAGCGGTTGTCGATCCTGGCCGCACCGTTGGTGGGCAAGCGTGATCTGTCATCGGGGATGCCGCTCACCGATCGCTTGACCCAGCTGCAGGCGGCGATCGATGCGGAGATGGCGGGCGATCGGAAGCGCGCCGTCGAGGGGCTGACGCGGCTGGTGAAGGATCCCACGTTCGAGTGGGACTTCGTCGAGCGCGCGGCCCTGATCCGCAACCTGCGTGCGCTCGGGGATCGCAGACACGCCGCGGCGGTCTGCGCGGACACGATGAGACCGCCCGTGATCCGCCGCGTGTTCTTGGTGCTTCGCCGGATCTGCAAACACTGAGATCGACATCGAGATCCGACGTTGGCGATGCACGTCGCGCGTGATATCCATCATGGTGATGTGGTATCTGAGATCTGTTCCGCACCAGCCAGACGTAGCGAGCGGCTCGACTCTCTAAGTCCGCCGTTTCGTCTCTGTTGCGAGGAATCTCATGGATACCCAGCTCAAGTTGCTCGGCCGCGACGCGCCAGCTCCGGCCCCCATCAAACATATCAAGCCGACGATCGATCCGGCCACGCTGCATCACCGGCAGCTGCTCGACGGTCAGTTCTGGCAGCGCATCCCCGCCTACCGGCTGGTCGACGAGGCCACGTTCCTCGACCACACGTGGCAGGCGCGGAACACGATCACCAACCCGAAGAAGCTGCTCCAGGCCGTCCAGGATCTGGTGCCGCAGAGCTTCTACGATGATGTCGCCGCAGGCTTCACGCACGCGCCGATGTCGATTCGCGTGTCGCCGTACCTGCTGTCGCTGATCGACTGGTCGGATGCCTACAACGATCCGTTGCGGCGGCAGTTCGTTCCGGTGGCGTCGCGGCTATTGCCCGACCACCCGAAGCTGACGCTCGATTCGCTGCACGAGCAGGCCGACGCGCCGGTGCCGGGGCTCACCCACCGGTATCCCGACAAGGCGCTGTTCCTCGTGCTCGACACCTGCCCGGTGTACTGCCGGTTCTGCACCCGCAGCTACGCGGTCGGGATCGACACCGACGAGGTCGAGAAGGTCTCGCTCAAGGCGACCGAGGATCGCTGGGAGCTCGCGTTCCGGTACATCGCCGAGCGCCCCGAGCTCGAGGACATCGTGGTGTCGGGTGGCGACAGCTACCAGCTCAAGGCCCGTCAGATCACGCTGATCGGCAACAAGCTGCTCGAGCTCCCCAACATCCGCCGCATCCGGTTCGCGACCAAGGGTCCGGCCGTGATGCCGATGAAGCTGATCTCCGACCACGAGTGGATGGACGCGCTGACCGCCGTGGTCGAGCGCGGGCGCAAGCTCCACAAGGAGGTCGTGCTCCACACGCACTTCAACCACCCGAACGAGATCACCGCGATCACCAAGCGCGCTCTCGACGGCGTGTTCGAGCGCGGCATCATCACGCGCAACCAGAGCGTGCTCCAGCGCGGCGTCAACGACTCGGTCGCGACGATGCAGCTTCTGGTCAAGCGCCTCGGGCACTGCCAGGTCCAGCCGTACTACGTCTACGTCCACGACCTCGTGAAGGGCGTCGAGGACCTGCGCACCACGCTGCAGACGGCGTGCGATCTCGAGAAGGCCGTGCGCGGGATCACCGCGGGGTTCCACACCCCGACGTTCGTCGTCGACGCTCCCGGTGGTGGCGGCAAGCGTGTCGCCCACAGCTTCGAGCATTACAACCGCGACACCGGCATCAGCGTGTTCACCGCGCCGTCGGTCAAGCCCGGGTTCTTCCTGTACTTCGATCCGGTCGACATGCTGGCACCCGAGATCCAGGAGCGCTGGAAGAACCCCGTCGAGCAGCAGAAGATGGTCGACGACGCGCTCGAGAAGGCGCGGGCCAAGCAGGCCGACACCGCACACGCGTCGACGATTCGTCGTCCCTAGAGCTAGCGCGTGCAGGGCACGACGCCGATCGCGTCGATCTCGTTCCAGCCGGCAACCGCCTTGGAGTCGAGGTGGACGCGGACCGACGCGATCCGCTCGCGCGTGCACCGCACCTCGAACACGCGATGTGCGCTGTGTCCGGGATTCGGGGCGGGGCCGGTGATCGGGACGTCGAGGTGGCGACCGTTCTTGGCAATCAGCTCGATCTTGTCGATCGCGCCGGGGTTGAAGGTCTCGTAGACCTCGACACCGGAGACGTGATCGTCGACTTCGAACCCGACCTCGATGAACTCGTCGCGATCGTCGGCACCGTGCGAGGCCCACGCGTTCTTGCGGTCGCCGTAGTCGGGAAACACGTCGGGCGGGCCGAGCACGCGCTGGGCGGACCACGCGTCGGCCGAGTACTGGGTGGAGTACGCGATCACCGAGGTCGCCCACGAGACCATCATGGTGTCCGGCGGATCCGGGGTCTTGCGGTCCGCCGGGTGATGGCGCCGGTCGAGCTCGCGATCGATCGCGGCGATCCGCCGGCGGTAGGTCTCTTCGGAGATCCGTCCGGATCGATGATCGCTACACGCGAGCGAGCGCTTCACGACGAGGCGCATCGTGGGGTCGTCGAGATCGCCCGACCCCGGCGGCAACGCGCAGGGATCGGGCTCGGGTGCGCGGGGGGGCTCGGCGAATCCGCACGCCCCGACGAGCGAGACGAGCGAGACCGAGATCAGCAAACCGAACCACGAGCGCACTCTTAGATATACGCACGACACCCGCGAGTGTGTTGCATCGCGGTTGGCGCCTACATGTAGGCAGCTACCAGGTCTCGGTGCCGTGGCAGCCGGTGTTCGAGCATCGGCGGGTCGTCGCGTTGAACGTCCCGTTCGCCATCTTCACCTCGTGCTTGCCGTTGATGTGGAGGTCGGCGTTCTTGATCACCTGGTTCGCGTCGATCACGTCGGCGTGGCACTGCGAGCACTTCATGTTCTCGCCGCGGATGTGCTTGCGGTGATCGCCGGACATCCCGGTGCCGTCGAGCGCGTGGCAGCCGCCACACGGGACGGTCCCCGGCTGGTTCCACACCTTGGTGCCGGTGTTGCCGCGGCCGTTCGAGTGACAGTAGTTGTTCGAGCACGTGGCGGTCGCGCGGGTGTACGTGCCGGCGGGGTTCATCGTGTCGAACGTGACCTCGGAGATGTTGTCGCCGTCGAGGTGACCCGGCGTGTTGACGTCGACGGGGACCGCGTGACAGTTCGAGCACACCACGGCCTTGTGCCAGGTCGACGTCGCGAGGTGCGCGGCGTGGGCACCGACGCCTTGTGCGGTCGGGTCGGTGTTGCCCGAGAGATCCTTCGGCGGCGCCGAGCTCGTCGGGGAGCCGTGGCACGAGTTGCAGTCGCCGGCGACACCCTGGCTGACGTCGACGACGCCGTTGATGTGGCTCGCGGGATCGCGGAAGGTCAGCGAGCCGACCTCCATCGTCGGGTGACACGAGGAGCAGTTGCTATCGGCAGGGTGGGGAGCGGGCGGCGGTGTCGAGTGGCAACTACCGCAGGTCGACTGCGTACCGTCGACCTGGGTCCACACGGGTGCGGTCGCGGTGCCGCCGAGCATGGCGCTTCCGTGGCAGCTCGTCGTGCAGGTCGTGCCCGACCACGTCGCGTTCGGTCCGGCGATCATCGAGAACGTGACCTCGGCGACGCCGTCGCCGTCGATGTGTCCCGGTGCGTCGACGGTCGCCGGTACCACGTGGCAGTCGCTGCACTCGATCTGGCGGTGCCAGGTCGGGGCGATCGTCAGGTGTTGCTGGTGCGCGCCGACGCCCACCGACGTGGTGTCGGTGACACCGGAGATGCTGGTCGGCGGCGCGTTGCTCGAGTCGGTGCCGTGGCAACCGATCGCACAGCCGGCCTGAGGATCCGCATTCGGGGGTGGCTGGCTCGAGTCGCCGCCCATGTTTTCGATCTGCCCGACACACCCCGCGAGCACGACGAACAACACGATGGCCACCCTCATCAGCGAGATCATGAAGCAAACCCAGCACCACTTAAACATCTAATGATCGCGAATACTTGGGTGTATGCGAACCTGCGAGGTTCGTGCACGGAACGTACATCTCGACCCGGAGTGTCCCGGCTTCGTACACCCCTCGTGGCATCATGGTCGGATGGGTGAGGCGACGGATCGACTCCGGAAGGCAGTGGTCGAGCGCGTATTGCACGGATCGGGGACCACCTCGGGGGACGCGCGACGCGCCGCGTTCGACAACGCGGTCGTCCCCGAGGACGTGCGGCCGTTGATCGACAAGGTCGCGCGCAACGCGTGGAAGGTTACCGACGAGGATGTCGCATCCGTGCGGCAGCATCGCGACGACGACGAGATCTTCGAGCTGGTGATCGCGGCCGCGCTCGGTCAGGCGACGCGTCAGCTCGACGCCGCACGTGCGGCCCTCGACGAAGCGTGCGCGGCCCGCGACGAGGACAAGTCGGCATGAGGCTCCCCAAGCTCGATTCGGGTCACACGTTCGGCAAGAAGGCGCTGTTCGCGATGATCCGCGTGATGTCGCGGCACCGCGCCCCCGACGTGGTCAAGACGCTCCTCTATCGACCCGAGTTCTTCGGGGAGGTGATGAACCCGGTGTTCCAGGAGGTCATGCGTGGGCCGTCGGAGTGGTCGATCGGCGATCGCGAGCTGATGGCCGCGTACGTCTCGAAGACCAACGAGTGCGAGTTTTGAACGCGCGCTCACGGCGCGGTCGCGTCGAAGGTGCTCGGGAACGATCGGGTGTCGGCGGTGCTCGCGGATCTCGCGAGTGCACCGATCGACGACAAGCTGCGTGCGACCCTCGGCCTGCTCCGCAAGGTCACGCGCGACCATGCAGAGGTGAAGGCGGCCGACATCGCGCCGCTGCTCGCGCTCGGCGTCACGCGTGCGCAGATCGAAGACGCGCTCGACGTGGGGTTCTGCTTCAACGTGATCACGCGGCTCGCGGACACGTTCGCGTTCGAAGTCGGTTCGCAGGCAGCGTTCGACGCCGGCGCGAAGATGCTACTCGGCCGCGGCTACGCGTGACCGCGCGCGCCTGAACGGCCACACTATTTGGAAGACGGGATCGGCAACGCCGGACGGTTCGGCTGCCGATCGCGCGGCACGGAGAACGTCCCGAACAGGAGATCCCAGATCGGGAACAATCCGGCAACGTTCGTCGCGAGAGGTCCGACCTTTTCCTCCGGTCCGACGTCCATCTCGCGGGTGTGCCAGCGATGGAACGTCGGGCTCGCGAACACGTAGCGCAGCCGACCAAACGTCCACCGCACGTTGGCTTGGAGCGCGATCGCGTCGAGCGCCACGAACGGCACGAACACGGCGACCACGCGCGCGTCGAACCCGAGTGCGATCTGCGGGATCGCCTGGAGCCCACGCGCGAGCGCGTCGTTGACCGGGTGAAGCCGCGTCGCCGACAGCCGATCGCGTGGAAACGCCACCACCACCGACGGTGAAACCCGCGATGGATCCAGTAGTCGAGCAGGTCGCCGCCGGCAAACACCAGACCGACCTGCGCGATCCACGGCAACTCTGCGAACCAGGTCGATCGCGTCGCGAACGCCCGGACATGCCGAGCGTCCAACGGAACACCAGCCGCCGCCATGACCACCGCGACCACCAAGACCATCGCCACCGCGTGCACGCGAGACACGAGCGGTGTGCAGAACCAGTACACCAGGTCCGTCACCAGGCCGCGTCGTCACCACGGCTTGCGGGTCGCGGGGTACCTCGCCTCGAGGTCCCCGAAGGTGATCGCCAGAATCACCAAAGCGATCGAGAGGGCCATTCAACCAGCGTTTGGCATGTGTTACGACCCCGCCACTACGCCTGCTACAGGAACGACACCGAGTTCACACCCGACCGCCTCGTATGGGGTGGCGTTGCGTGAACACAATCCTGCCGTCACGAGTATGCGGCAGAGTGCACGGCCAATCGGTGCTATCTCGAAACGCGGTCGCAACGTTCGCGTTGCCGGCCAGGGAAAAGGTAGCCCCACGTGAGCGAGGCGCCGCATGTCGCGAAGCCCGGCCGGGGACGATGGATCCGCTGGGTGCTGTGGTCCTCGGGGATCGTGGCGTTCGTGGTCGTGCTGGCGCGCAGTGATGTCTCGGGAGCGCTCTCGGTGCTCGCGCACACGGGGCCGATCGTGGTGCTCGCGTTCGTGCCGTACACGGTGCAGATCGGCTTCGACGCCCTCGCGTGGCGCGTGCTGCTCGCGGGCCTCTCGCACCGGGTGTCGTGGCACCGCCTGTTCGCGGTGCGGCTCGCCACCGAAGCGGTGCTGATGACGATGCCGGGTGGCTCGCTGATCGGCGAGTCGCTCAAGCCGTACCTACTGTCGCGCTCCGCGCAGGTGCCGATGCCGGCCACCGTGGCCAGCATCGCGTTCAAGCGTTGCCTGCTCGGCATGGCGCAGGGCATCTACCTCGCGACCGCCGTGGTCATCGGTAGTGATGCCCTGGCGCGGGCGTCGCACTCGGTGATCGGGACCGGGGGCTTGCCCGTGCTCGCCGCGATCGTCGCCGGTGCGTTGTTCGCGATCTCGGCGTTGCTCGCCGTCGTGCTGACCGGCAGTCAGCTGAGTCGGCGGATCCATGGCGGCCTGTCGCGGTTGCCGTCGCGCCGGTTGCGCGCCGCGCTCGATCGCTGGCGGGGCGGCTTCACCGATGCCGATACCGGGCTCGCCAAACTCGGCGCCCAGCGCGGTCGGCTCGCACTCGCCGGCGTGATCTTGCTCGGTGCGTGGCTGGTCGAGTCGATCGAGACCTACGTCCTGTTGCGGGTGGTCGGCGTCGACCTCCCGATCACCGAGGTCGTGGCGATGGAGGCGAGCGTGGTGTTCGCTCGCAACGCGGCGTTCTTCCTTCCCGCCGGACTCGGCGTACAGGATGCCGGTTACCTCGGGTTCCTGTCGGCGTTCGGCGTCGCCACGGCCCCCGCCAGCGCGTTCGTGCTGCTCAAGCGCACCAAGGAATTGGTGTGGATCGGAATCGGTTACCTCGACCTGTTCGTGCTCGACGGCCGTCGACACGACCGTGACTCCAAGCCCTCCAACACCGTCGCGCGATCGATCGGCTGCTCGCTTCCGGAGCGTCGTGACACCGCTCCTCATGACGACTTCGCGTTCGCGAAGTCTTTGACGGAGATCTGACTCGAATGACCACCATCTCGCCGCTGCCCAATCGCGCACCTTCGGTGCTGTTCATCTGCGGCAATCACAACCACACGACGACGATGCACGCGATCGCACGGGCGCTGCCGGAGTGCGAGAAGTGGTTCACGCCGTACTACTGCGACGACGACACGTTCCTCGACTACCTGCGGCGGCTGCACCTGCTGGAGTTCGTCGCGCTCGGTCACGACTTCCGCACCAAGTGCCTGGCGTATCTCGAGGCGCACGATCTCGCGATCGATCTGTGTGGCCGACGCGGCGGCTACGACCTCGTGGTCACGTGCTCCGACCTGATCGTGCCGTCTAACGTGAAGGCTCCGCTGGTCGGCGTCCAGGAGGGGATGATCGATCCCAAGCTGTTCTGGTGGAAGGTGATGCAGGTGCTGCCGTGGCCGAAGCTGCCGCGCTGGGCCGCCGGCACCGCGTGCACCGGACTGTCCGACGAGTACGTCAACTACTGCGTCGCCAGCGCGGGGTACAAGCGCGACTTCGTCGACCGTGGCGCGAACCCCGACAAGATCGTCGTCACCGGGCTCCCCAACTTCGACAACTTCGCCAAGCACGTTCGTCGCGGTCACTGGATCGAGGGTCACGTACTCGCGGCGACCAGCGACGGTCGCGAGACGTTCCGCCGCGACGATCGCAAGGCGTTCATCCAGTGGGCGCTCGAGCTGGCCGGCGATCGCCCGCTGGTATTCAAGTTCCACCCCAACGAGCGGATGAGTCGCTCGGTGCGCGAGGTCGAGCGCTGGGCGCCGAACGCTCGCTGCGTGACCTCGGGCTCGGGCGAGGTGCTCGCCGCCAACTGCCACACGTTGGTCACCGAGTGGTCGACGCTCGCGTATGTCGGGCTCGCGCTCGGCAAGCCGACCTATAGTTATCGCGATCTCGAGCACCACAAGTCGCTGCTGCCCGACCAGCACGGCCGCGGCGCCGAGAACATCGCCGACGTGTGTCGCCGCGTGATGGCACGGGACAGTGCCCGCCGCCACGAGGAGCACGTCGCGTGACCGTTGCGGTGATCGTCCAGGCGCGCACCGGATCGACCCGGTTGCCGGGCAAGGTGCTCAAGGAGGCCGCCGGGGCCACGCTGCTCCAGCGCATGCTCGAGCGGGTTGCGGCGGCCGAGACAGCGGATCGCGTGGTCGTGGCGACCACGGTGCTGCACGACGACGATCCGGTCGTCGACGTCGCACACCGCGCCGGGTTCGACGTCGTGCGCGGTCACCCGACCGATCTACTCGACCGTCACGTGTTGGCGCTGCACGCGGTCGGTGGCGACGTCGCGGTCAAGATCCCCTCGGACTGTCCGCTGATCGATCCGGCGACGATCGATCGCGTGATCGGCGCGTACCACGAGCTCGTCGCGAACAACGAACCGGCCGACTACGTGTCGAACCTGCATCCACCGACCTGGCCGGACGGCTTCGACGTCGAGGTGATGTCGAGCGAGGCGCTCGCGATCGCGTGGAGCCTGGCCCGCAAGCCCCTCGAGCGCGAGCACACCACGCCGTATCTCTGGGACAACCCCGACAGGTTCCGGATCCGCAACGTGGTGTGGGAGACCGGCCTCGATTACTCGCAGACCTATCGCCTCACCCTCGACTATCCCGAGGACTACGCGCTGATTCGCGCGGTCTACGCGGAGCTGTGGTCGCCCGATCGTCACTTCACGCTCGCCGAGATCGTCGAGCTTCTCGCGTCACGTCCCGATCTGTGTGCGCGCAACTCGAAGCACATCGGTACCAGCTGGTACCGCAACCATCCCGGTGAGCTGCGCACGCTGCCGGAGCTAGGAGGATCCCGATGACACCGCAACAACCGACCCCGTCCCGGCCCGAGCTCGCGCTCAAGGTCCGCGAGCACGTGATTCGCATGACCGGCGGTGGCGGATGCTTCCTCGGTGCATCGCTGTCGTGCACCGACCTGATCGTCCACCTCTACACGAGCGTGTTGCGGGTGAGCCCCGGTGCCGAGCAGGATCCAGATCGCGACTACCTGCTGCTGTCCAAGGGACACGACGTGCCGGCACTGTACGGCACGTTCGCGGAGCTCGGCTTCATCGCGCGCAGCCGCCTCGCGAACCACCTCGATCCCGACGACTCGCTGTACTGGCACCCCAACCGCAACGTCACCGGTGTCGAGTTCCACTCCGGCTCGCTCGGTCACCTGCTGAGCGTCGGTGCGGGCATCGCGATCGACGCCAAGCGTCGCGGTGCGCCGAATCGCGTGTTCGTGATCCTCGGCGATGGCGAGCTCGACGAGGGCTCGGTGTGGGAAGCGGCGTTGGTCGCCGCCGGTCACAAGCTCGACAACCTGGTCGCGATCGTCGACCGCAACAAGTTCCAGGCCAACATGGCCACCGAGGAGCTGATCCCGCTCGAGCCGCTGGCGCCCAAGCTCGAGGCGTTCGGGTGGTCGACGATGCGAATCGACGGTCACGATTTCGATCAGCTCGATCGCGCGTTCGCGGAGATTCCGAAGAAGAGCGGACGCCCGACCGCGATCATCGCGGACACCGTTCGCAACAAGGGCCTGCCTTCGCTCGAGGGCAAGTCCGACCGCTGGTTCGTCCGGCTGACTCCTCCCGAAGTCGAGCAGCTGCTCGCCGAGCTCCACGGAGCCGCCGCCGCGAACTTGACCTCTCCCACGCTGGTGGTGCGCTGATGCCGAATCTCTACGAACAAACGCTTCTTCGTCTCGCCAAGGCGGACTCCGACGTCGTCGTGATGACCGCCGAGAACCGCGCGGCGTTGCGCTCGCTGCCGAACGAGATCGGCGACCAGTTCATCGACGTCGGGATCGCCGAGCAGACCATGATCGGTATGGCCGCCGGCCTCGCGCTGCGCGGTCGCAAGCCGGTCGTTCACGCGCTCGCGTCGTTCCTCACGATGAGGGCCTACGAGTTCATCCGCACCGATGTCGGCATCGGCAAGCTACCGGTCAAGCTCGTCGGGGGCGTGCCGGGCTTCTTGTCGGATGCCAACGGTCCGACCCACCAGGCCGTCGAGGACATCGCGATCATGCGTGGCATCCCCGGCATGAAGGTGTTCTGTCCGACCGACGAGCAGGACCTCGCCGACTCGCTGCCGGCGCTGATGGCCGATCCGTCGCCGTGCTACATCCGCTACACCGCCGGACCGGCCCAGGTCACGCACCCGCTGCCCGGCCAGCCGCACCTGATCGAGACCCTCGCCGAGGGTGACGATGTCGCGATCCTGACCCACGGCATGCTCGTCGAGCAGGCGCTCGAGGCGCGGAAGCTGCTCGCTGCCGAAGGCGTGAGCGCCCGCGTGCTCGCGGTGCGCATGCCGAAGCCGCTCGACGAGGCGGCGGTGCTCGCCGCGGCGCACGACACGCGGCTGGTGGTGACCGTCGAGGATCACCTGCAGACCGGAGGGCTGTACTCGATCGTGTGCGAGTTGCTCGTGCGCTCGGGCGTGCGCGCCGACGTGCTGCCGATCGCGCTGCCCGAGCGGTGGTTCAAGCCGGCCCTGTTGCCCGACGTGCTCGAGCGCGAGGGCTTCACGGGGGCGGCGCTGGCCACCCGGATTCTCCAGCGCATCGATCAGCCGCGCGGCCGCAACCGGGTCGCGCACAACGAGGCCGACCCGCGGATCGAGCACTCGAACGCGCTGTGGTCGCGCTCGCGCGGGTTGATCCCGTGCGGCACCCAGACGCTCGCGAAGGGGCCGACCCAGCACGTCGACGGCGTCGCGCCGAAGTACCTGTCGCGCGGCCGCGGAGCGCGGGTGTGGGACGTCGACGGTAACGAGTACCTCGACATGGAGATGGCGATCGGGCCGCTGTCGCTGGGCTACGCCGACCCGGTGGTCGACGCCGCGATTCGCGACCAGCTCCACGACGGCATCACCTACTCGCTGATGCATCCGCTCGAGGTCGAGGTCGCCGAGTTGATCCGCGACACCGTGCCGAACGTCGAGTCGGTACGCTACTCGAAGACCGGCTGCGATGTCACGACCGCCGCGGTGCGCGTGGCGCGCGCGTTCACCGGTCGCTCGCGGGTGGCGTGCTGCGGCTATCACGGCTGGCACGACTGGTACATCGGTACGACGACGCGCCGCGCCGGCGTTCCCGACGAGGTCGCCAAGCTGACCACCACGTTCGCGTACAACAACCTCGACTCGGTGCGCGCTGCGGTCACCGACGAGACCGCGTGCGTGATCATGGAGCCGACGGTGCTCGAGGCGCCGAAGCCGGGATTCCTCGAGGGGATCCGGAAGATCTGCGACGAGCGCGGTGCGCTGCTCGTGTTCGACGAGATGTGGACCGGGTTCCGCATGGCGCTCGGCGGCGCGCAGGAGGCCTACGGCATCCGTGCCGACCTCGCGGTGTTCTCGAAGGCGATCGCCAACGGCATGCCGCTGTCGGTGATCTGCGGGCGCGGCGACGTGATGGCCGAGTTCGAGAAGGACGTGTTCTTCTTCACCACGTTCGGTGGTGAGGCGCTGTCGCTGGCGGCCGCCGCGGCGACCATCCCGGAGCTGCGGCGTCGCGAGGTGCCGCGGGTGATGGCCGAGCAGGGCAAGCGCCTGCGCGATGGCTACCAGGAGATCTGCAAGGAGCACGGGATCGAGTGGACGCGCCTGGTCGGCATCGATGCCCGCACGATGGCGGTGTTCGATCCGGCGGTCGGCGACGGCCTGATCGCCAAGTCGTTCGTCCAGCAGGAGCTGATCCGGCGCGGCGTGCTGTGGTCCGGGTTCCACAACCTGTCGTGGGCGCACCGCCCGTCGGACATCGACTACCTGCTCGAGTGTTATCGCGAGGTGCTGCCGATGCTCGCCGGCCACGTCAAGAACGGCACGGTCGCCTCGGCGTTGCGCGGCAAGCCGCTCGAGGCGGTGTTCCGCAAGACGGTCGACGCGTCCGAGGGAGCCAAGAAATGATCGAGCTCGACGGCAAGGTCTGCATCGTCACCGGGGCGCTCGGCCTGATCGGGCGCGAGCTGGTGCGCTCGTTGCTCGAGTCCGGCGGCCGGGTCGTGGTCACGGATCTCGACCACGGCGCGTGCGTCGATCGCGCGCACGGCCACGGCGAGGCGGCCTTCGGTCACGGTGCCGACATCACGCGGCCGGAGTCGCTGGCGTCGCTGGTCGCGGCCACGCTCGACAACTTCGGACGCATCGACGTGCTCGTCAACAACGCGGCGATCGACGACAAGGTCGGGGCGAGCTCGCCGGAACAGTCGCGGTTCGAGACCTACGATCTCGAGCGGTGGCGGAAGCAGCTCGACACCAACGTCACGGGGACCTTCCTCGCGTGCCAGTCGATCGGCAGCGCGATGCTGTCGTCGGGCGGCGGTTCGATCATCAACGTCGCCTCGACCTACGGGATCGTGGCGCCCGACCAGTCGTTGTACCGACAGCCCGACGGGACGCAGAGCTTCTTCAAGGGCGCCGCGTACCCCACGGCGAAGGCCGCCGTGCTCGGTCTCACGCGCTACCTCGCGACCTACTGGGGCCGTAGCGGGATCCGGGTCAATGCGCTGTCGCCCGGCGGCGTCGAGGCCGGGCAGAACGAGTTCTTCGTGTCGACCTACTGCGCGCGCACGCCACTCGGTCGGATGGCAACGCCGGCGGACTACGGTGGCGCGGTGGTGTTCCTCGCGAGCGATGCCTCGGGCTACATGACCGGGCACAACCTCGTGGTCGACGGAGGCTTCACCGTATGGTGATCCCGTCGCCGGAAGAGCTCGCGGCGCGCGCGGCGCGTATCGCGATGGTGATCACCGATAACGACGGCGTGCTCACCGACGGGCGGGTCTACGTGTCGGAGCGCGGCGAGGAGATGAAGGTGTACAGCGTGCGCGACGGCATGGGCGTCGAGCGGTTGCGCCTCGACCGCGTCGCCACGGCGATCCTTACTCGCGAGCGTCCCGCGTTGATCGCGCGGCGCGCCGCCAAGCTCGAGCTGCCGCACCTGTGGACGGGCGTTCGCGACAAGCGCGCGCACCTGCCTCAGATCCTCGCGGAGACCGGACTCTCGGTCGAGCAGCTCGCTTACGTTGGCGATGACGTCAACGACCTCGAGATGATCGAGGCGATCGGCGAACGCGGTCTCGTGGCTGCTCCGGGCGATGCGATGCCCGAGGTTCGAGAGGCCGTTCACTTTGTCACGCACGCGCATGGCGGGCGTGGAGCCTTCCGTGAAGTTGCGGAGTGGTTGCTGCGTCTGCGTCAAACCTCAGGAGGTCAAGGATGAGAGCTCAGGTACGGATCGGGAACAAGCTCGTCGGAGATGGTCAACCGGTCTACGTGATCGCCGAGATCGGCATCAACCACAACGGCTCCGTCGAGACCGCCAAGCGGATGATCGATGGTGCGGTGCTCGCGGGCGCCGACGCGGTGAAGTTCCAGAAGCGCACGCCGGAGATCTGTGTCCCCAAGGCGCAGTGGAACATCGAGCGCGACACGCCGTGGGGCCGGATGACGTACATCGACTACCGGCATCGCATCGAGTTTTCGGCCGAGGACTACGCTCAGATCGACAACTACTGTCGCGACCGCGGCATCCAGTGGTTCGCGTCGTGCTGGGACGAGCCGTCGGTCGACTTCATCGAGCAGTTCGAGCCGCCTTGCTACAAGGCCGCGTCCGCGTCGCTCACCGACCACGCGCTGCTGCGCAAGATGGCGAGCACCGGGCGTCCCCTGATGATCTCGACCGGCATGTCGACGCTCGAGGAGATCGAGGAGGCGGTCGTGGCCGTCGACAACCCGCAGCTGTTGATCGCGCACTCGACGTCGAGCTACCCGTGCCCGGTCGAGGCGGTCAACCTCAACATGATCCGCACGCTGCGCTCCAAGTACCCGCTCCGCCCCATCGGCTACTCCGGTCACGAGACCGGGCTGACTCCCACGTGGGCCGCCGTCGCGATCGGCGCGTGCTTCGTCGAGCGCCACCTCACGCTCGACCGCGCGATGTGGGGTACCGACCAGGCCGCCTCGATCGAGCCCAACGGCTTCATCCGGCTGGTCGAGAACATTCGCGACATCGAGAGCGCCATGGGCGACGGCATCAAGCGCGTCCACGAGAGCGAGCTCGCGCCTCGTGCCAAGCTCCGCCGCGTCCAGTCCGCGGTATCGTAGGCGAGACCCGAGATGACCGAGTCGTTCGTTGCAGCCGGGGTCGTGATCGCGTGCGCGGTCGCGATCATCGTTGCCGAACGACTCTGGCCATACGATCGCCAGCGCCTGCTACGCCCCGGGCTCGGTGTCGACCTGATCGGCTACGCGCTGATCCAGAGCTGGTTCCTCGGGCTCGTCATCACCGGCCTCGTCGGTCACGTCGACCAGCTCACCGGCGCGTCGGACTACGGCTTCGTCTCGGGGTGGCCGTGGTACGCGCAGCTCGGCCTGTTCATCGTCTCGCACGACTTCTACATCTACTGGTTCCACCGCCTCCAACACCACAACCGGTTCCTGTGGCGGATCCACGAGGCCCATCACTCCGTGCGCGAGGTCGACTGGATCGCGGGCGCCCGGTCCCACGCCCTCGAGATCCTCATCAACCAGTCCATCGAGGTCGGCGCGATGACCCTCCTCGGAGCCTCACCCCCGGTCATGCTCGCCAAGGGCGTCATCAGCATCGTCTGGGGCATGTGGATCCACGCCAACATCGACGTCCGCTCCGGCGCCCTCCAGTACGTCGTCAACGGACCCGAGATGCATCGCTGGCACCACGCCGTCGACTTCGTCGCTCCCGGCCACAACTTCGCGACAAAGTTCGCGTTCTGGGACTACATGTTCGGCACCGTCCGACGTCCCAACCGCAAGCCGCGAGGCTACGGGCTCGGTCAGCCGTTCCCCGAGCACTTCCTCGCGCAGCAGGCCTACGCGTTCCGAACCTTCGAAACCGCCCCCGACGTCAACTAACCCGACCGGAGGTGGGGCCGTTGCAACTCACCCGACCGGAGGTGGGGTCGTTGCGGCTCGACGTCAACTCACCCGACCGGAGGTGGGGTCGTTGCGGGGGTCGTTGCGGCTCCATCGCGATGAGCTTTTCGGCCGCGATCGACAGCTCATCGTGTCGGTGGGTTCGGTGCGGCGAGAGTCGTTCGGCGCCCACCTCGACCACGCCGCGACGACGGGTTCGTCCGGGACGAATCCGTGCACGAGCCGGCTGGCTCGATTCAGTGCTGGCTCGATTCAGTGAGCAGACGTCGCTGGCTCGACGGGTACGTTGGCGAACCATCGTAGCCAGTACGTTCCGACCGGGAACACGACGTGTTCGCCAGCCAGCCAACGAACTCGAGCGTCACGGTAGTCGACGCAGAATTGGCGATTGCGCAGCAGCGCCTCGATACGTGCGGGGGGATTGCGCGCCGCCACACGGGGCTGCAGTCTGCGACGCGGCTCCACAGTCTCCGGTGCATCACGCCACGACTGACGCAGGATGGTTCGCCGACCCAGGACCCGGCGGTTGGTCCGAGCGCGACCCTCTGCCATCGCGGTCTCCACCGCAATGCAACCAGCCCGCACGCGAGCCAGGACTTCGGCTGGGTCGCCGAGCTCGGTCGGGATCTCGAACTTCAACTCGACGCGTTCGGGCATCGGTCCGTCGTCGCGAAACAGGTATCCGGGTCGAGTCGCGTGCATGGCCTTGTCGTTGAACATCGCAGCGACGGTTCGCGGGCCCGGCCACGAGTGCATCTTCTCGACCAGCCCGTCCTTGACCGGGTTCGTCGCGGTGTAGACGATCTTGTCGACGACATCGTCCGCCTCGACCAGCTCGACGAGACTGGGTGGCTTCGTCGCCCACACGTTCTCCGAGTGATGTCGGAGTGCATTCACGCACTTTGCGAGGTTCGTGTGGAACCGCTGGTAGAAATGGACGACGTTCCCCTTCGGGTCGAACAGCACGGTGTGATGGTGGTTCGACATCATCTGCGTGAGGATGATGATGATGTCGTACATCTGTGCCGCCTCGACCAGGCAGTAGATGAACGCGTTATTCATCTTCTCGTCGGGGCGCAGCAGGAACTGCCGCTGCACGCAGCGACGTGTGAGCAACCAGAACTGGCCGGAGACAATGCGGCGGGGAGCGGTCATGCGGAAGTGACGCAGCAACAACGGGACCACGGCGTCACCGATGAAAAATAGCGACGCTAGCCCGTCTAGCGTCCGAGGGCTGGACACGGCGTCCGTGCTCCGGCCGGACACGGACAACGTCGACAGTCGAGCAATGCGAGCAACGCCCCGAGCCAAGCCACGCGAGCAATGCGCTCGCTAGCAATGCCCTGGGGTGAGAGACCGACCGGAAAATGACCCCGGGTGAGGTCAGCGCGGGTGAGGTCAGCGAGCGAGCGAAGACGTTGTGAGAGGCCGGCCCGGAAAAATGACCCCGGGTGAGGTCAGCGAGCGAGCGAAGACGGGGTGAGAGGACGAGGTCGACCGGAAGAATGACCCGGGGTGAGGTCAGCGAGCGAAGACGGGGGTGAGAGGACGAGGCCGACCGGAAGAATGACCCGGGGTGAGGTCAGCGAGCGAGCGAAGACGGGGTGAGTGGGCGCTTGGTGGTTCGCATGTGGTCGGAATAAGGTGGAAGCGATGAAGACCGCGATCAAGGAGCTCGCGGCCGGCGTGCTGGCGATCGTGGCGATCACCTTGGGACTGGTGGTGATCGCGGTGATCAACGAGACGGCCATCGAGATGGCCACCGTGTGGTGGCAGTGGATCGTGGGACTCGCGATCTCGGGAGCGATCTCGGCGGTGGCGCTCGCGGTGATCTTCGCGGCCACGTTGTCGACCGTTGGCACGATGGCGGCCGGTTGGGTGGGCATGCTTGCGGGTCGTGTGCCCGCAGGGTTTGCCGACCGAAGGGCGAATCTGGGCAGCGGCATCGGCGGACTCCTGCTGTGCGCCGCGTGCGGCATCTTGGGGGTCGTCCTGTATCGAGCCGGGTTGCGTGATGGCAACGCCAACTGGGCGGTCGAGGGATTGTTCCTGGCCGCCGGCGGAATGGTGCTGGGGGTGGGACCGGCGATTCCTCGTCTCTACTTCGCGGCGCGCGGAGCCGGCGATCCAGTCGAGAAACGATCGAAGAAGCAGCGCTGGCGTAACAAGCGCAAGAACAAGGAGTCAGATGGAGCTGGCGCAGGTGCGGCGGTGGTCGCGACGGCCGCGCTTCTCTCGATCGGACTCTCGATGTGCACCGCGGATCTGATCGCCACGATGGACACCCGCGATGGCAAGGCGACCCTACGGTACGGTGATTGGCTCGAAGGATGTCTCGACGCATCCGGCCAGCTGGAGGACGAATGTCCGAAGCGGATGGACGCGACCCTGGATCCACGGGTCCGAGGGTCGTTGCAACTCGAATGGCTCGGTCGTTGCGATGTCGCGATCGAGAAAGCAGGCGGTGGCCAACCCGGCGGCAAGGCCCGGTTGGGCGGCTTGGATGAACGCAGCCGGTGGAGCCTTCCAGCGGGGCGCTACCACGTTGCTGTCACGACGAAGACCGACTGCGCGTACATGATCCGCTATCGCTCCGCACCGGAGGCGCGGTGATGGCCGGCCTGTCGGTCCTGCGTTGTGCGTCCTGCGGCGCATCCGTTCCGTTGCCGGTCGATCTCGCTCCGGGTGCTGCGCTCGCGTGTGGGCATTGCCGGAGTTCGGTGCCGCTGCCGGCCGAGTATGCCTCGGCGATCCTTGCCGCGGCACGGACAGCGGAGGCACGGCGCGCCGTCGAGCCGATTTGGAAACAGCTCGCGAGCCCCGTCGCCGGTTGGGCGTCGACCCTCGGCATCTTGCTGATCGTCGTGTTGCCGCCCATCGCGACGGTGGTGGCGATGCTCATCCCGGCGCCGCCGCTCGGTCGCGTTCAGGTCTATGCGCTGGCCACGGTACCCGCGATTCTCCCGGGTGCGATCCTGACGGCGTGGGGCGCGGCGGTCGACGCCACCATCGTGAGGGTTCGCGACGCGTTGTGCGCACAGCCACCGGCAACCAAGGGCGCCCCACCGAGGTGTCGCCAGTGCGCGGCGCCGCTGGCACTTCACCCCGGGGAGCTCGCCGCGACCTGCGCGTACTGCGGGAGCGACAACTTGATCGACGAGGTCCCGGTGCGGGCGCTGCAACGCCGGATGCGCGAGGCTCTGCGGACGCTCGGCGATGCGACGCGCAAGCTGCGGTCTCGCCGGATCCTGCTCGCCCTCGGCACGATCGCGGTTGCGATCGCCGTCGTGGGCGGCGCCGTGTTGCTCTGGCTCGCCACCGCCGCGTAGGGTCGATGCAGATGACCACGCCGGACACCGACCCCTTCGAGTTCGTCGCGGCCGGCGAGTTGCTCGTCGATCTCGTGGCCGACGACCGAGACGTGCCGCTCGCGGAGGTCCGTAGCTTCACCAAGTTCTGTGGCGGTGCTCCCGCGAACGTGGCGGCCAACATGCAGCGGCTCGGCGTGCGGTCGACGATCGTGTCGCGGGTCGGTCGCGACGGGCTCGGGACCTTCTTGATCGACGAGCTCGTGGCTCGCCATCTCGACACCCGCTACATCAGCCGCGACCCGAGCGCACCGACGAGCATGGTCGTGGTCACCGCCGGCAAAACGCCGCCGGAGTTCGTGGCCTATCGCCATGCCGATACCCGACTCGCGCCCGACGACATCCCCGAGACGCTGATTCGCGATTGTCGGATCTTTCACACCACGGCTCACGGCATCGCTCGTACGCCGACGCGCGACACCATCCTCGCCGCGTTTCGCCTCGCCCACGAGCGGGGCACGTGGACCTCGTTCGACCCCAACTACGCGGAGAGCTTCTGGCCCGATCGCGACGAAGCCCGTAGCGTGATCCGCGAGTTCCTCGCGTGTGCGACATTCTGCAAGCCGTCGCTCGACGACTGCGAGCGGCTGTTCGGCTCGCAGCCGGTCGAGCGGCACCTCGAGACGCTTCACGCATGGGGCGCCGAGCGCGTGATCCTCACCCTCGGAAAACACGGCGCGGTGTTCTCGCACCGCGGCGAGGCGCCCCGCAGGTTCGACGCCATCGCGCCTCCGAAGTTCGTCGATCCGACCGGTGCCGGCGATGCGTTCACGGCGGGGATGTTCGCCGCCTACCTTCGCACCGGCGAGGTCGAGCGCTCGATGCACGCGGGGATTCGCGCCGCCACGTTCAAGATCCAGCAGCTCGGCCCGATCGCGGCGCTGCCGTCGCTCGACGATCTGCTCGCCTAGCCCACGCGATACGCGCGGCACTCGGCAGGCGCCATGCCGTCGACGCGGTAGTGCACCCCGTTGCTCACCAGCGTGCCGGCGGCACCGGCCGTCGAGTGCACGAGCGTCAGCACCGATCGATCGTCATCGACATGGGGTAGCCCGAAGTAGCTCGTACCGCGCTCGGTATCGGTGCATGCCACGAACACGAACCGTGGTGTATCGGCCTGGGTCCACGCGAGTACCGGGGTCGTCGCTGTCGTTTCGGGTCGTAGCAACCAACGTACGGGCGCACCCCCGATCACGGGGAGCAGCTCGTCGGCGAGTGCCTTGAGCCGCTCGAGCGTCCCGAATAGCGTGCCGTTGCGCCCCCACGCGTAGGGGCCGCGCGTCGCCCGCGGACCGCTCGACTTGTCGAACACGTAGAGCTTCGTGTAGTGCTCGTTGCCCACCGGATCGAGGTGGACGTCACGGGTCTCGAAGCCGAGTGACACGTAGCTCGGCATGTCGGTCACGAACAACCCGAGGAAAAACCGCAGCTCGTTGCCCGAGACATAGAACGCATCGAATCGCGGGTCGTCCTTGTCGCTCGTCGCCATCGTCAAGCACGGCGTGGTAGCGCGAGTCTCGGCGTGAGCCCGATAGCGCGCGAGCCGGTGGGTGAATTCTTCGGACCCGACCTCACACGACTGCAGATCACCGAGCGCGACGTCCGCCAAGCTGGCCTCGAGGTGATCGATCTCTTCGCCGTAGCCAAACACGTCGCGGTCGTACAGGAACGCTTCGGCGAAGTAGCCGAAATGTGGTGTTCGCGTTTGCACCGTCTCCTTTACCGAGCGCATCAGGTCGTAAGACGAAATCACCCCGGGACGGGATGAAGCGGACTGCGAAACCACCCCGGGACGGGGGAGGTTGGCGGGGACGCCGTCGGGCCGCATCTGGACGTGCGCCATGTCCCCACGCATGAAGTCGAAGCCGAACCGCCGCTGGATGTCGGCGTATTTGTTGGTGACGTAGGCCCACACGTCACGGCGCGGCCGGTCGAAGTCGAGGGCCCAGCTACGATCGTTGGCCGGTTCGTAGAGCGCGAATCGCGTCAGCGGGCCGAACACGCGGGACATCGCGGTCGGCGCGGTCATCACGTAGTCGCGCCATTTCCAGCCGTACTCGTCGATCGTGATGGCGGCGGGATCGGGATCGACCTCGAGACCACGGAACGGCGGGGCCATCGTCGCCGGGACCGGTTCGAGGCCGGCGCGGTAGAGCGCGCCGATGATCTCGATCCGGCGTGCGAGGCAGGTCGCACGGTCGCCAGCGTGTCCGAACAGCCGGACAAGACGCGTCGGTTCATCCACCCCGGGACCGAAGAGATCGGCGTGGGTGGTCGCGGGATCGTGCGCGCGGACGACGTCGACGATGACGCGCTCGACGGTCTCGTGGAGGTCGGCGGCGTGGCTCGCGATGGTGGCACCGTCGCGATGCAGCCACTCGAAGAAGCCGGGAAACGCGAGCACGGTCTCCGCGTAGCGATCGGTGTGCGGCAGCACGTCGAACCCGACCCGCTTGCCGAGCGCGTGGAGCAGGTTGACCACCGCACGGAGTTGCCGCGCGGCGCTATCGAGGTGCGGGCACGCCGCGGTCAGCTCGTCGCTCGCGAGCTCCGCGCACAGCTCCCAGCTGCTCGGTGCGTAGAGACTGCGCGCGACGCCCGCCTCCCAGAACGGCAACAGGTGGATGGTGTCCTGCGCCGCCGACAGCGTGAGCGCATACTTCACGACACCCCAGAAACTGCCGCCGTGCTTGGAGCGTCCCGCATCGCCGGGACTCGCACACGTCCGTGCGTTGATCCCGACGACGTTGGCGCGCGCGAGCCACCCGCCATCGCTCGCGTCACGCACCGGACTGGCGATCTCGTCGGGGACCTCGCTCGCCTCGGGATCGGTGTAGCGCGCGCCGATGGCGAGCGCGACGGTCTCGGCGCCGAGCCGCGCACGCAGGATGTCGAACGTCTCGGCCGCGTCGATCCTCAGCGCTCGCTCCGGGAGCAGTCCCGGCACGAACGACGAGCGCCGCGTCGCATAACGATCGATCGCCGTGCGGCGCGTCTCCGGGTCCGACCATGCAGCCTCGATGTCCGCATAGGCCTTGTCCGAGGCGCTCATTCGTGATCGACCCTATCATCGACGACAGCGCCTTGACCCGCACGGCGATGGAAGGTGTGATCGATCGGTGTCCGCCGACGTGATGGTGATCGTCGAGCGCGAGCTGGGCTATTCGCAGCAGGTCGTGTTCGATGCCTGGACGGTTCCCGAGCAGCTGCAGGAGTGGCGGGGCAGCAAGGGCTGGCACGTGGAGCGCGACACGCTGTCCTCCGAGCTCCGCCTCGGCGGCAAACATCATCACGTCAAGGTGCTCGACGACGACCCCGAGACGCGCGTCACCACCGACGGCATCTTCACCGAGTACTACCCGCCCGACGTGTTCGTCATGCGCCAGCGGATCACGGGCGATCCGGGCCTCGATCCCCACGTGCTTCTCGAGATGCGCGTCGAGCTGATCAAGACCGGCCGCGGCGGCACCCTCGTGCGTATCGTCCAGGGACCCTACGAGGCCGCGGTCGCCGACACGCACTGCAAGGGCTGGGAGAACGAGCTCGACCGCCTCGACGAGCTCCTCGCCGCACGAGGTGCTCGATGAGCGAAGCGCCGCTGCGACCGTCGGTGACGATCATCCGGCAGAAGCCGCTGATGACGATGCGGCAGATCCTGCTGATGAACTTCGGGTTCTTCGGCATCCAGTACAGCTTCGGGATGCAGCAGACGGCGGTGAACCCGATCTTCTCGTTTCTGCATGCCGACCCGGACTCGCTGCCATTTCTCAACCTCGCCGGGCCGATGACCGGCCTGCTGATCCAGCCACTGATCGGCGCGTGGTCCGATCGCACGTGGAGTCCGCGCTGGGGCCGGCGAAAACCATTCTTCATCGCCGGCGCCGTCGGCTGCAGCCTGTGCCTGTTCCTGTTTCCGTTCGTCGCCGCCGTGTGGATGGCGGTGCTGCTGCTGTGGCTGCTCGACGCCAGCAACAACACCGCGATGGAGCCGTACCGCGCGTTCATCGCCGACAAGCTGCCTCCGTCGCAGCTCGCCAAGGGCTTCCTCGCGCAGAGCTTCTTCACCGGTTTCGGCATCACGCTCGCCAACATCTCGCTGTTCGTGTTCCAGAAGGTGATCACCGGCGGCACCGAGGCCGGCATCCCGTACTGGGTGTTCGGATCGTTCATGCTGGGCTCGGTGTGCTCGATCGCCACCGTGCTCGTCTCGGTGTTGCGCACGCCCGAGATCCCACCGAGCGACGAGGAGCTCGCGGAGCTCCGTGCCAAGAAGGGTGGCATCGGTCCAGCGGTGCGCGAGGTCTACGACGCGATCGTCGACATGCCGAAGGAGCTCCGCAAGCTGGCGCTGGTCTACCTGTTCCAGTGGTACGCGATGGTCTGCTACTGGCAGTACGTCGGCCTGTCGATCGCGCAGTCGGTGTGGCACACGTCCGACCCGGCGAGCCCGGACTTCGACAAGGCGATCGGTTGGACCGGGCTCGTCAACGGTTGGTACAACGTCGTCACGTTCTCCGTGGCGTTCTCGCTGGTCGCGCTCGCCCGCAAGCGTGGCGCCAAGTGGGTGCACTCCGGGGCGCTGATGTGCGCGGCCATCGGGCTCCTCGTGTTCCCGCACCTGACCGACAAGTACGTCCTGTTCGTGCCGATCATCGGCCTCGGCATCGCGTGGGCCTCGATCATGGGAGTCCCGTACATCCTCGTCGTGCGCCTGATCCCGTCGACGCGCTACGGCGTCTACATGGGAATCGTCAACATGATGATCGTGGTGCCGATGCTCCTGCAGACCGTGACGTTCGGCTGGATCTTCGGTCACGCACTCGGCGGCGATCCGACCAACGCGATCACGTTCTCCGGGATCCTGCTCGCATGCGCGGCGCTCTCGATGCTGTGGATCAAGGAACCGCCGATGGTCCGCGACGTCGACAAGCTGCTGGCGATGCCGCAGCCGGGTCACGACTGACGGCTACGGCGCTGCGTCGTCGACCGGTTCCGGCTCGCTCCGCGGAATCTCCACGCCGTGATTGCGGGCGATCTGGCCGAGCACGGTCCCGGTCATCGCGTGCTCGAGCTCCTCGCGATCCTCGAACAGCTCCCACACCGGTGCGTCGTCGTCGGGATGGGGCTCGTGCGGGATCGCGAGCTGGCGGGCCCACTCGATTCGCTGTCGGGACGACGGATGGCTGTCGTAGTACGCGGGCTCGCGCGTCAGTTCCTTTTCGATCTCGTTCGCGAGGTCCTCGGCCGTCAGCCTCTTGGCCTCCGGCTGATAGCGATAGAGGTTGGGCAACGCGCGCTTCGACTCGATCACTTCCTTGAGCGTCGAGTCGACATCGTTGTCGAACTCGACCGAGCGCGCGACGACGTGACGATAGCCGGCGACGAACGCCTCGCTACCGTATGCCTGGATCGCCCAGCGATCGGCGAGGACCTCCTGGAGACGAGATGCCCCCTGCGAGATCGCGAGGTACATGCGATGGAAGCCACGCACGAACCACCAGGTCGGGTTCCACGGACGAGCGACGCCCGCGCGCGCGAGATGAATGATCAGCGTGATCAGGGAACGCCGCACCGCGATCGCGAAGCCACCACCGGCCGTATCCTCGTTGCGAAAGTGACCGTATTCGTGCGCGAGGACCGAACGGAGCTGGAGCTGCGTCATGCCCTCGAACAGGCCGACGCCCATGATCAGGCTGCGCTGCGTACGCTTGCCACGTAGCGACGTCCAGACCCCGCCGCGCTCGGTGACGGCCATTTCCGTACCCGGCGTGATGTACGCGACGTCGACCGGGCGCGTGCCGACCGTGCGAGCGACATCCTCGAGCAGCCCTCGCAGCTTCTCGTGCTTTTCGAGATCGAGAGTGTTCCCGGGTGGCTGCGAATCCACACGCACGAACAAGCTACGCACGATCGCGCCGATCGTCGCGATCACGACGATGCCGACGATCAGCACGAGCTTGACGACGATGTAGCCGGCCGCCAGCATCACGCCGATCGAACCGAGACCGGCGACGACGACCAGGATCAGCATGACCGGCATCGACAGGTAGAAGTACGCGCCGGACACGAGCAGCACGGCCTTGTAGATCCGCCGGAGCCGTCGCTCGCTGTCGCTGCCCGCACCTCGCGCAGCGGTCAGCACGCCGCGGTTGACGGTACGCAGCGTGATCCGGGACAGGACGAACCCCCCGATCAGCAGCAGCACCATCACCGCCACCCAGGCCCCCACGAACCACAAGCCCGCGACCGCTACCGAGGTCACCCAGGCGGGGAAGATGGCTCTGTCTTTCTCGGCCTGGTCGAGCCGCGCGCCGATCTCGTCGTAGACCGAAGGATCGAGCCCGCCCGCCTTGGCCTTGTCGAGGTGCATGCGTGCTTCATCGAGATCACCGTCGTTCGCGGCGAGCAGCGCTGCGGTCAGGTTGCCGGGAGCGCTGTCGGGGTCGAGCGAGAGCACCTGCGTGCTACAGCGGCGCAGCTTTGCGATGTCCTGCACCCGGAGCGCGACGAGGCACAAGGTCTCCTGCACGCTCACGCTATTCGGCAGCGCCTCGGCGGCTTGCTGGACCAGCGTGTAGCCCTCCTCTCGATCGCCGGGTTGGTCACGCGCGATCAGCACCCAGGCCATCGCGGCCTTGTCGTAGGCAGATTTGGGCGCCAGATCTCGAGCGCGTCCGCACTCCGCGATTGCCTCGGCGACCTTGTCCTGTCCGACGAGCACTCCGCACAACCGTCGATGTGGATGGTCGACGTTCGGCGCGAGCTCGATCGCCTTCTCGTACGCGCGGACCGCACTCTCCAGGTTGCCCGCATCGCGAAGGGTATTGCCCTCGTCGTAGGCGGTCGCAGCGTCGGCGCTCACTGCCGCGACCTCGTCGCGGAACCGCTGCTCGAGCACCGGATCGTCAGGCGCTGCCACTCCGACACGACACACCAGCACGATGACTCCGACGACCCACCCGACCTTCAGCATGCTCGGATTGTATCCGAGCCGGGGCTCCGGATCTCTGCGTCGGAGTAGGTCGGGCCGCGATCGCCATCGGGCTCGTGGATCCCGAGAGGGTCGGTCAGGTTGGCGCACGTGATGTCGTGCGCGCCGAGCCCGTCGAACCTACGGCACGAGCTCTTGCAGGAATGCCATGCCGTTGGCCTTGCCGGCGATCAGTCCACCGGTGAGCCTCGCGGTGTAGCGCGCCATCGGCGGGCCGTCCTTGGCGACCTTGTCGAGCGTCGCGACCGCGGCCTTGCGCCCGGTCTCGGTCTTCGCGAGCGTGACGAATGCGGCGGCGGCGGTGAGGCGACGCATCGCGTGGGCCTCGGAGTCGCGCAGGATGTTGGCGAGCTTCTCGGAGTCGTTGGTCTTGGCGTAGGCGGCCGCGAGCGCGGGCAACATCGCCACCCGCACGTCGTGCGACGGGTCGTCGAGGAGCGGCTCGAGGAGTTGCGTGGTGAGCGCGGCGTCGCGGTCGACGAGCCCGATCGCGGCGGCGGCGGCCTGCGCCCGCTCGCGTTCGGCACGCGATGCGAGCGCACGGCGGAGGCGAGCCGCGACGTCGGCCGGCTTGGCGGCGACCCGCGCGATCGTGGTGAGCGCGAGCTGCGATAGCTCGGGATTGGGATCGCGCACCGCGAGGGCGAGCGTGCGATCGAGGGTGGCGTGATCCAGCTTGCCCTTCTGGGCGGCGATCTGTTCGAGCGCGGCCTTGCGGACCTGCGGGTCGGAATCCGCGAGCGCCGCGGACAGCGTCGGGCCGGCGCGCATACCGGAATCGAGTGCGGCGTCGACCGCCTCGACGCGCACGATCGGAGACGAATCGGCGATCGCGATCGCGATGATGTCCTCGGACTGGGTCAGCCGCGCGGTGCGGAGCAGGGCGAGCTTCTCGGCCTCGTCCGCGCTGGTGAACAGCTTGGCCATCGTGGCCGCGGCTCCCTTGGGCGCGTTGGTGCCGAGCTCTCCGAGCGCGCGGATCGCGATGATGCGGACCGAGCGCTCGGTGTCGTCGAGCATCCCGACCAGCGCCTCGCCGACGTTGTCGGGGACCTTGCGCTTCGAGGCGGCCTCGCCGAGCACGCGCGCCGCGTCCGCGCGGATCTCGCCGTCGGGATCCTTGACCAGCCGTAGCGCGATCGCGATCCCGTTCTTCGACGGATCGGGACCGTCGACGACGCAGCCGATCACGAGCCGCCGCACGTCGACCGAGTCGTCGTTGGTGGACCACGTGAGGGCGCGCCGCGCGTCGGAGTTGCCGGCGAGCGCGCCGTTGCACAACCCCTCGACGCCGATCGGGTGGAGGCTCGGATCCTCCTTGGACCGCTGCGCGTTGATCAAGAACCGGAGCACCGAGGCCGGTCGCTTCTTCGCGAGCTCCGCGAACACCTTCGTCGCCTCGCGGCGCGGGCGCCCCTTGTCCTTCCACAGTTGCGCGATGCCGGCGACGGCGACGTTCGTGCTGGCACCGACCGCCGCGCTGTTCGCGAGACCGCGCGCCGCGCCGTAACGGATCGCGTAGCTGTCGGTCTTGATCATCTTGCGGAGCTGCTCCTGATAGCGACGCCCCGCCATCCCCGCAGCCTCGGCGGCCGCTTCGCGCACGGCCGAGTCCTCGGACTTCAGCATGCGATCGAGCGCGTTCTGCGCCGCGCCCAGGTTGTCCTTGCCGCCGGCCTTCGCGACCTCGCCCCACGCCAGTGCCGCGGCGACCCTCGTGGCCTTGTCGGCGCTCTTGTCTTCGAGCAGCGGTGCGAGCACCTCTCCACCCGCGCGCACCGGATCGAGCTTGGCGTAGAGCGGGATCGCCGCGACCCGCACCGTCGGTGACTTCGAAGCCAGCGCTTCGCGCGCCGACTCGTTCAACTTCGGCACCTTCGGGATCTTGTCGAGGTCGCGCAAGAGCTCGATCGCGTAGACGCGGGCATCGGCGGGTGCGCGATCGTTTCCGACCAGCGCGACCAGCGCCTTGACCGTGGCCTTCTCGCTGGTGCCGAGCGCGGTACGGATCTGCGCCTTCGCACGCTCCTTGGGTACCGGCAACGCATCCTTGTCGGACAGCACGGCGATGGCGGCGCCGACCGACACGGTGTTGTTGCTGCTATCCGCCGACGACACCTCGACCTGGAGCTCGCGTCGCGTCGCCGGATCGCGGCTCTCGCGTAGCGCCGCCTCGAACAGGGCGTGGCCGCGGTCGCCGAGCCCGTGCACGAGCGAGAACGCGATTCGCCGCAACTCGGGATCGTCCGAGGTCAGTGCGTGCCGCAAGGTCTTGGCGTAAACGTCGCCCCGGCGCTGTGCCGCCGCACCGGCCACCGCGACCGCCGCGCGCTGCACCGCCGGCGGTGCCTTCTGGTTGATCGCGCCCTCGAGGAATGCGACCTCGCCCGGCGTGCCGCGCGCGATCGGTTCGAGCGCGGTCAGCAGCTCCGCGAGATCCTCCGGATCCTTGGCCGCCTTGCCGAGCGTGGTCAGCACCTGCGCCTTGCCGGTGGTGGCGTATTCGATGAGCCCGGCGAGCTGCGGGGTCATGATCTCCTCGAGTTGCTCGTCCCAGTCGCCCTTGCCCGACCCGAGATCGTGATCGTCGATCTTCTGCCACACGTCGGGCGCGACCATCGCCTTGGTCAGGCCGGTGTCGGCGACCTCGTCGCCCCAGCCACCGGGCAGCCAGAAGAACCCGGACAGCCCCGAGCGGCCGGCTCGCACGGTGACGCTGTTGCCACCCGCGTGGGGCGTGAGGTCGAAGTACACGCGACCCGAGAGCGAGAGCCAGACGATGATGATGATGATGATCGGGACCGCCGCGACGCCGGCGAGGATCGTCAGGTAGTAGCGCTTCGAACGCTGCACCACGGCCAGCTCGGCCGGGGTGATGGGCGCGATGCCCTCGGTGCGTAGCGCGCGCAGCTCGCCGATCGTCAGGCGCTCCTTGTTGTCGGCCTTCGAGCCCAGCAGGTCGAACGCGCGACGCGCGGCGGCGCGTGTCGGTGCCGTCAGCTCGCGGATCCGTTCGTTGAGGATCTCGTGGCGCAGCATCCAGGTCGCGCCGTTGGCATCGGCGCGGATGATCAACCCGCGCTGCTCGAGCGTGGTGAAGGCCGTCTGCGCGTAGCCCGGCTCGAGGTTGATCCGCTTGATCACGGTCTCCGCCGGCGTCGCTCCGGGTGCGTTGACCGCGAGCTCGGCGGCGAGTCGCATCGCCGAGCGCTCGTTGCCGGTGGCGCGACACGCCTCGTGAAGCCAGGTCTCCGCGAGCTCGCGCGCGCCGCCGATCTTCTGGAGCGCCGCCGCGTTCGTGATCTTGAGATCGCGGAGCGCGAGGCCGGCGAGCTGCAGATCCGCCGGGAGCATCGGTTGGCCGTGACCGAGTCCCTGGACCACGGCGTCGGCGAGTGCCGGATCGGCCGCGACCCCCGAGAACGTCAGGATGCGATCGAGGATCTTGGTCGCTTCGGTCGCCGGGAGGCGCTGGAGCTCGTAGCGCGTCGACGGCGGGAACAGCGATCCGGTGCGGCGCTCGAGGCCGCCGAGCACGTGCAAGCGCGTGCTCGCGCACACGAACAGAAACCGGGCGCGCCCGCTCGCGCGACTGACCACGCGCGAGAACAGGTCGGACAGCTCGCCGGTGGCCTGCTCGTCGGTGCACAGCAGATCGACGTCGTCGACGACGAACACGAACTGCTGTCCCGTCACCGCGGCGGATACCGCGCGCGAGATGAACGCGATCGGTTGCTCGTTTGCCGTCGGTTGGATCCCGAACGCCGACAGACCCGCCGCGAAGCTGCTGGCGGGTTGCGCGAGGTCCTCGCAGGCGAGCGCGACGATGCCGTGGTCGCGCAGGGACGGGATCAGCCCGGCGCGCACCAGCGAGGTCTTGCCGACCCCCGGCTCCCCGAACAGCAGGCCCGCACGGAACGAATCGGCGGTGACCATCTTGGCGATCTCGTCGCGTTCGGCCTCGCGCCCATGCCACACATCGCGTTCGGCCTCGCCAAACGGATCGAGCCCCCGCAACGGCGACACCGTCCCCGGATAAGTCGCGACCACGCCTGCACTATACACACAGCCAACCACCGGTTTCACCTTACGAAACGACTGGACGCGCCCCCGTTGCTCGTTCACGGTTGTGGCGGTGAGGAGGCTCGCGATCTCCGGGGTCGCCCTGGTGCTCCTGATCGCGATCTGCGCGTGTGGTGCCCGTCCTCGCCACGCTCGCCAGCAGCGTCACCGTCGCGGGATCGAGGTGACGCTGTATCGCGATCAGGCGGTGATCACGCATCACCTCGAGGTCACGGTCCCACCGGCCTCCGACGCGCTGGTGCGTCTTCACATCGCCACCGCGACGCTTCCCGGCGATATCGATGCCGTCGATCCGGGAGAGCTCGTCGTGCGTCAGGTCCGGTCCATCACGTCGTCGGCCAGAGCCGAGCCCGGGCCGACCGAGATCGAGATCGTGGTCGGTGCACCGCGCGAGGGCACGTTTCCACTCGACGTCAGCTATCGCACGTCGCGGCTGCGCTGGAGCGCGGCCTACACGATGACGACGGTGCCCGCGCACGATCGCGTGCGGCTCGAGGGCGCGCTGTCGATCCGGAACACGACGGGCCTCGACCTGCGGGGCATCGACCTGCGGATCGTCGACGCGCGTTACAGGTCGCGCGCCGACGCCGTCGATCGCGAGCTCCCGCTCCCGCCGAGCTCGGTGCGCACGCCGCTGGCGCGACCGCGCGACCTCGGTCGGGTCGATCTCGTCGAGGGAGACACCCGCATCGCCCTGCTCCCCGACGCGCGGTGGCGGCCCGCACACACCGTGCTCGTGTACGACCCGTTCGGGACCGCCCTCGACTACGAGAACTCGTCGCCGGTGCGAAAGCCCGAGCTCGGCGTGGACCCGCCACCGGATCCGCGGGTGGCAGAGGGACTCGAGGTCGCGCGAGCTCGCGATACGCGCGATCTCCCGGCCGGCACGGTGCGGCTGCTCGAACGCGGCTCCGACGGTTCGCTCGCCCTGCGCGGGCAGGCCGAGCTGTTTGGCGAGGAGATGCGTCTCGCCGAGGCCGACACCGTGGTGTTCGGCACCGCGACCGGGGTGACGTGCCGGCGCGAGCGCCGCGACTTCTCGGTCGACAGCGATCGCAAGCGCATCGTCGAGGAGATCGAGATCACCGTCGACAACCGCCGCGCGCGAGAGATCGACGTGATCCTGCGCGAGCATCTGTATCGCGGAGAGAACTGGACGATCGCGTACTTCTCGAACAGCTTCTCCAAGGAAGGAAAACAGCAAATCGCCATGCGACTGCGCGTCCCGGCGCGCCAGCAACGGACAATCCTCTACGCGGTGGTGTATTCCTGGGGCAGTGACCGCGCGGGTCGATAACCTCCGGATCAACTACGGCAAGCGCGTCGCGGTCGACGGCCTGTCCTTCTCGCTCGCGAACGGCGAGATCGTGCTGTTGCTCGGTCCCAACGGCGCCGGCAAGTCGACCACGCTGGCCGCGATGGCCGGGGCGATCGTGCCGTCGGAGGGCAGGTTCCTGCTCGACGACGAGGACCTCGCGACCGCACCGCGGTCGGCGCGGCGCCGGATCGGGTTCGCCGATCAACCACCCGCGCTGTACGACTACCTCACCGTCGAGGAGCACGTCACGTTCATCGCCGAGGCGCGCGGGGCGACCGCCGACGACGCGAGCACCGTGCTCGGCGACCTCGGGCTCTCCAAGATCGCGGGTCGTCCGTGTCGCGAGCTGTCGTTCGGCATGCGGCAGCGGGTCGGGCTCGCCGCGGCGCTGGTCGGGCCGATCCACCTGGTGCTCCTCGACGAGACCCTCAACGGCCTCGATCCGCACGCGTCGCGCGCGGCCCGCGCGGCCCTCAAGACGGCCGCCTCGCGCGGCACCTCGATCCTGATGTCGACGCACCTCCTCGGGGCGGCCGAGCAGATGTGCGATCGCATCCTGATCATGGACAAGGGCAAGCTGGTCGCCGATCACCGCGGCGACGAGCTCCGGGAGTTGCTCGCCAAGGGGCCGTCCGCGGTCGAGGATCTCTACGTCTCGTTGATCGCCGACGAGGGACCGACCTGATCACGTCGGCCGGCGTGCCAGCGCGGCCCCGAGGACGATGACGGTCGCGGCGCCGAGCAGGGCGATCGGCGCCAGCGAGTACGGTTGCCGCGCGATCGCGGCTGCACCCGGCAGCGCCACGAACATCGTCCACCAGCCGACGATCCACGCGACGTTCGCACGCGCGCGTGCGGAGTTCGAGATCGGCAGCGTGTGCGATAGCCGCGGGAGATCGATCGGCGGGAGGCCGAGGCGGCGACCGAGCACGACGCCGTACGCGGCGGCGCCAGCGAACGTCGCTGTCAACCACGGCCCCGGATCGTCGGGCTGCGCGATGGCGACCACGACCAGCACGAGGAACGACAGCGCTCCGAGCGCGAACGCCATCGGGTAGCGACGGCGTACGAGGCGAGCGGTCTTCTTGTACGGCAGCGCGCCGGATCCGAGGAACACGGCGATCGTGTGCTCGATCACCGTCGGCTTGCGGATCTCGAGGGTCGCCAGGGTCTGGCGATCGAGCGCCGAGACGTCGCGAAGGATCGTCCCCATCACCTTCTTCGCCGTCCTGCGCACCAGCGGCAGCGAGATCACGCCGAGGCCACCGAGTGTTCCCAGGATCGCGGGCGCCGGCAGGACCGGGGTGTCGCCGATCAGCCACGGCGCGACCAGCACCACGCCGACGATCACGACCGTGCCGGCGAAGCCGGGCAGCGCGCCGAGCAGCGCGCTCGAGTGACCCGTGCCCGGCGCCTCCGGCGCGATGCCGGCGAGTGCGCGGACCTGGCGCACGCGCGCGTGTCCCTGGCCGATCGCGACGATCGCCGCCGCCCACGTCGCGACGGCCGGGATCAACGCGCCGGCGCTGATGCCGAGCACGACCGCGACCACGGCATGGTGTGCGTACAACTCGAACGCGTTGTCGATCGACTGGAACGCGATCGGTGCGGCGCCGATCAGGGCAGCGAACGTGGTCGCGGTGGCCGCACGCAGGCAACGGAGCAGGGCGGCATCGAACAGCGGCCCGCCGTCGATCGGAAGCTGTGCGAGAAGGTTGGCGTCGCGCCGCCAGTAGAGGTGAAACGGGACGCGCAGGAACGCGATCGCGAACGTCACCGCCGCGGCGGCCAGCCACGCGTGGCTGGCGGAAACGAATCCGCCCTCGGCGCGCCACGCGACCCACGCGGCGATCAGGCCACCCGCGATCGTCGCGATCGCATAGCGCGATCTCCACCAGCGCTGGTGCGCCCGGCGGTCGTGCAGGGTCGACCAGTGGATCAGTTGGCGCGAGTTCACGTCACGTATGAACGCCGTCGGAGAACACGTGGAGTGAACGAACCCCGGTGACGGAGGGACGGAGGCCACGCGAGATGTCGAACACGCACACGAACTCGGTGCGGCGATTCGGCGAGATGTTGACGATCAGGGCCGCCACGTTGGCGAGCACCAGATAGAGACCGAGGCCGGCACCGCCGGAAGGTGCCCGCTGGAGACCCCGCGGCACCGGCGACGCACGCGGCGTCGGTGCGCTGGTGATCGGCGTGCCGGTCGGTGGCGTCGCGTTCGCGATCATCTGCGGTCCACCCGACGGGTTGGGTCGCCCGCGGTCGTGGCGGGCACGCCGGACGTGGGCGATCACGTCGCGCTGGCGGAGGCTGCCCCGATCGTCGGCGACCGACACCACCACCGCGCGTTCGTCGGCGGCCCATCGCAGCATCGCCTGGTGGTCGTCTCCGGTGCGCGATTCGCGCAGCGCGTTCATCAGCAGCTCGTCGACGACGTTGGCGATCCGGTGCAGCGTCGGACGGCGCGCGCCCACGGTCTCGGCGAACGCGCACACCTCGTCCATCGCCCGTCGCCGCGTGTCCTCGTGGACGACCCGCTCCGCGACCGCCGTGCCCGAGGCCACGTACTGCTCGAGTCCGAAGATGTTCCCCGAGGTCAGCTTCGACGATGTGATGCCGAGATCGCGGTCGCGCGGGTCGTGGACCAGGTGCGAGACCGAGGATTCGAGCATCAGCGCGATCAACGAGTCGTCGTCGAGGTCGTCGCCGACCACGATGATGGGAGCGCCCAGCGTCCGCAGGGCGTCTCCGGCGGCCTGGCGGGCCGCCCGGTCGATCACGACCAGCGCGACATCCGAGAGGTCGGCCGAATTCGGAGACAGCTCCTCGACATGCGAGACCCGTAACCCCGTGTTCGTGAGGGCCCGTTCGACGGCGGCGCAGCCACTGCCCTGCCTACTGATGCAGATGGCACGCCTCATCGGATGGCAAGGTATCACGTCGACACGGCCCGGCTGGCCCGTTTCTGAACAACCCTGCTACGATCGCGGACCGCATGGCGGATCCGCCTTCGAGCCGACGGCCCGCGACGAGGCCGCCGCCGATACCGGCTGCGCGCACGCCGGTATCTCCGCTTGCTGCCAGGACCGAGGTTCTGGTGCCGAACGAAGACGACACGAATGCGACCAATGCGCCAGATCCGTCGCGCTTGATCGAGCACGTGCTCGGGCTCGTGGCCACGGAGGCCGAGGCCCTGCTCGCGACCAACGATGACGTCCGGCTCGCGGACCTCAACGTGCGATCGGCGCTGGCGAGCTGGGATGCACTGCATCAACCCGACGAAGCGGTGCGGTTTCTGGAGCTTGCCGAGGGGCATCCGCTGGCGCCACGGCTGCGCGTGTCGGCGGCGATCGCGATCGGCGACACCGAGTCGCTCGAAGCGCTGGCCGCGATGGAGACCGCCGACACGACCCCGCCGCCGCTCTTGCTCGAGCTCGCCGAGGCCTGGCTGTGGCGGCACGGTCGACTCGACAAGGCGGCGCCGCTCGTCGAGCGGCTGCTGGCGATGGAGATTCCCGCCACCTGGCGGCCGCACGTCACCGAGCTCGCCACCCTGGTCCACGCGGCGAGCGGCAACTGGGAGCGCGTGGTCGAGCTTCGCGAGCTCGCACTCGGTCCGGCGGAGACCTCGGAACCCGAAGAGGTTGCCGCGACGGCCGCGCTGATGCTCGATCGCGAGGCGGATGCCGGGGCTGCGCTCGCGATCGCGTGGGCGAAGCTCGCGTACCTTCCCGGGCTTCCGGTTCCGGCGAGCGATGCACTCGGCTGGTTGCGCACGCTCGATGTCGCGATCGATGCGGCGACCGTGCTCGACGACGATCGCCGGTCCGAGCTCCTCGAGAAGCGCGCGGAGCTCGTCGCCACGTTGCCGGGCGGCGCGATCGAAGCATTGGCGACCCGCCACGCCATCGCCTCGGAGCTCGAGCGCGACGGGCAGCTCGCACCGGCGACGGCGCTGTGGAGTCAGCTCGCCGAGGATCCCGTCGCGCAGGGGCCCGGCCTCGCACGACGGATCGCGCTCTTGCGTGCCGCGTGGGCGGCGATCGGATCGCCGCGGTCGGAGGATCGCGCGACCTGTCTGGCGATGCATCGCAAGCTCGTCGACGGCGATTGCTCCGAGGTCGCGACCACTCACGCGTGGCGCGCGCTCGAGCTCGCGGCGGTGCTGAGCGATCCGTCGCTCGACGACCTCGCCCGCGCGGTCAACGATGCGGCGGGGAGCGTCGCTGCCGAGCGCTGGCTCGACATCCTGGAGCTCGGGTCGGATAGCCCGGCGCGCAGCTCGGCGGCGATCGCGCGGTTCGAGGCGCGGGGAGGGTTGGCGCTGCGGTGGGCGGCGGCGCTCGCGGAGCGGCGGCGCGAGCACGTCAAGGCGCGGCAGCTGTGGCAGCGGGCGGCCGAGGATCCGAGCCTGCACACCACCCGCGATCATCTGCTGCGCATGTTGCGCGGTTCGGCCCTCGAGGCCTCGCGTCTGTCGGGGAAGACGCCCGACTTCGCGCTCGCCGACATGGATTCCAACGACGAGCTGTCGGAGCAGTACGGTGCCGCGGCGAGCGTCGAGCTCGATCCTCGATGCACGTCGGCGCTGTGGTGCGCCCGTGGCGTCGTCGATCTGGCGAGCGGTCAGTCCGGACGTGCCGAGGAGGCGCTGATCCGTGCGGCCGAGCAGGCACCCAACGATCCGTTCAGTCGTGCGGCGCTGGTCGCGGTGTATCGCGCCGGTCGCCGGCACGAGCAGCTCGCGAGCATGCTCGACGAGCTCGCGACCAAGCTGACGAGCCCCGATGCCCGCACCGCCGCGGCGCGCGAGACCGCGGACCTGCTCGACGAGCTCGGCGATCCCGACGGCGCACGCGGCAGCCTCGAGCGGTTGGTTCGCGATCAGCCGAACAGCGTCGACAACATCCTCGCGTTGGCTCGGCTCTGCGATCGAGATCGCGTGTTCGCGCGCGCGATCGAGCTGCGCCGACGCGCCGTCGAGCTCCTCAATGCACCCGAGCGCAAGGCCGAGGTGTGGCTCGCGATCGCGAAGAGTTGCGAGGCCGCCGAGGATCGCGACGGTGCGCTCGAGGCGCTGGCGAAGGCGACCGAGCTCGGCGCGCCCGAGGCGAGGGCGGAGCAGGCACAGCTGCTGCGGCGCTCGGGCGATCTCGAGGCCGCACTCGTGACCGTGCGCGAGGAGCTGGCCACCGAGCCTCCGCTCGATCGCCGTCTCAAATTGCAGCGCGAGCTGGCGCAGCTCCTCACCGAGCTCGGCCGCGAGCCCGAGGCGGTGGTCGCCGCGTATCTCGACGTGCTCGGCTTCGAGCCCGATCAGACCGAGGCACTCGCCGGGATCGAGGAGCCGGCGCGGCGGCTCGGACTCTGGGACGAGCTCGCGCGCGCGTTCCGCGGTGCGCCGCAGACTCCACGCAACCTCGAGGTGCTCGCCGAGGCACTCGCGAAGATCGCCGAGTGGTCCGAGCTCGCCGAGGTTCTCCGCAAACAACTCGAGACCACGTCCGAGCCCACGGCGAAGGCGCAGCGTGCGACCGAGCTGGCGCGGCTCTACGAGCGCGAGCTCGGCGATCTCGACGGCGCGATCCGCATGCTCGTGGTCGCGCAGGACGCGGCGTTCGATCCCGCGCGTCAGGTCGAGCTCCAGGGTTGGCTGCGGCGCGCCGACCGGAGTGTCGAGCTGGTCGCGGCACTCGAGCGCGAGCTGCCGCTGGTGCCGGCCGATGACACCGATCGCGTGGTCGCCATCCTGCTCGAGCTGGCGCACCTGCGCACCCAGCTCGATCGCGCCCCCGAGGCGCTGCAGGCGTACGAGGCGGTGCTCGAGCGCCGGCCCACCGATCCGACGGCCCTCGCGGCCCTCGAGCCGCTCTACGAGAAGGCCGGCCGCGATCGCGAGCTGGCGTTACTGCTCGACGTTCGCGCGGATACGACTCCGGATCCGGCGGAGCGGGCGAAGCTCTACGCACGGGTCGGCGCTCTCCACGCCGCGCGCGGTGACGTCGACAACGCGCTCGAGGCGTATCGCAACGCGTTCGACGCCGATCCCACCAACCGCGAGGTGTTCACCGCGATGGAGCGCGTCTGCTACAAGGCGGAGCGGTGGGACGCGGCGATGCAGCTCTACGAGAAGGCGCTGCTTCACGTCGAGGGCGGTCACTCGCGCGCGTATCGCCTCGGCGATCTGTACCTGCGGCGCGGCAACGTGCAGCGCAACTTCCTCGGACAGCCGGCGGAGGCCCTGGCGTCGTACCAGAAGGTCGTGGAGGTCGATTCGCAGCCGGCTGCGGCGGTCAAGCTGCTCGAGGAGATCTGCGAGCGCAACAAGGACTGGCAGCCGTTGATCGACGCGTACGAGCGCCGCGCCGAGTACCAGAAGGACACCACGCGCAAGACCGATGCGCTGCGCACCGCCGCCAAGCTCGCCGATAGCCACCAGGGCGGGCGCGGCTCGGTGCAGCTGATCCGCAAGCTGTTGGCGATCGATCCGCGCGATGCCGCGGCGCAGGCCACGCTCGAGCGCTACTACAACCGTTCCGAGGACAACACCGGGCTCGTCGAGGTTCTCAAGCTGCAACTCCAGCAGGTGCGCGATCACGACGACAAGGTCCAGCTCCTCAAGAAGATCGCGCGCGCGTCCGAGAAGGAGGCGCGCGACGTCGCCACCGCGACGGAGTACTACCAGAAGGTGCTCGAGCTTCGCGATACCGATCGCGATGCGCTCGAGGCGCTCGGCCGGATCTACGAGTCGACCGAGAAGTGGGCGGAGTTCATCGACATCACGCGCAAGCAGATCAAGGTCACGAGCGATCGCAACACGCGCGCCCTCTTGTACTTCCGATGTGGCTCGGTACTCGAGGCCAAGTTCGGGCGCGAGCACGACGCGATCCGCTACTACCACGAGGCGATCAAGACTTCGGCGGCGTGCCTGCCGGCGGTGCACGGCCTGCGCGATCTCTATCGCAAGCGCGAGGAGTGGCCGCGCGTGATCGAGACGCTCGAGCTCGAGGTCAAGCTGTGGCAGGACGACAAGGAACGCGCCGGCGTGTTCGCGCAGATCGGCCGGATCCACGAACAGCAGCTCGGCGATCCCGAGCGCGCGCTCGGTTTCTACGAGAGCGCGCTCGACATCGATCCCGACTGCCTGCCGGCCAACCAGGCGCTGTTCGAGCATCACTTCGATCACGGCGAGTGGGACAAGGCGCTCGAGATCGGTGTCGCGCTGGCGCAGAAGACGATGCGCGATGGCGATCCGACCACGCGTAGCGAGTTCTTCCGCAAGCGCGGCGTGGTGGCGAAGATGACGGGCGATCCGCGCGCGGCAGCCGATAGCATCGTCTACGCACTCGAGATCCGGCCGACCAACCTCGACGCGCTCGACGATCTCGGTGCGCTGGCGCGCGAGCAGCCCGACGCCTGGGACTTCGAGAGCACGTATCGCGAGCTCGACAAGTTGTACCGCAAGCGCGACGACGCGGACACGCTCCTCGCGCGCGTGCACGTCGGGCGGGCCGCGATCCTCGAACGCGCCGGCGATCTCGACCAGGCGCACGAGCTGTATCGCAACGCGAGCGAGCTGGCCCCCGGCGATCTCAAGGTGCTGTCGTCGGTCGTCGATTTCCACACCGACATGCGCTACTGGGGCCAGGCGATCGAGGCGATCGAGACGTTCGTGCGCTCGCCGGCGTCGACCCCGGCCGACAAGCTCGCGGCACAGCTCCGGCGCGCGGCGATTCACGCCGATGGAGAGATGGATCCGACCCGCGCGATCGACGTGCTCCACACCGTGATCGCGGCCGACCCCGAGCACCAGGACGCGTACTACTCGCTGGCGCAGCAGTGCTTCCTGAGCGGGGCGTACGCCGACGCGCACGCCGCGATCGATCGCGTGATCGAGCTCGCCACCGCGCCGGGCAAGCCGCTCGAGGCCCCGGCGCTCGCGCGCTACTACTACTACAAGGGGCGCATCCTCGAGGCCGCGGGAGATGCACGAAGCGCCGCACCGCAATACCGGCGCGCGACCGACTACGACCCCGGATACGCGCCGCCGGTGCTCGTGCTCGCCCGGCGCTCTGCCGACGCGGGCGATCAGCGCACCGCCGAGTCGCTGCTGATCGATGCCGCGCACGCCGCGATGGCGCAGGGTGGTCCGCGTGCGGCGGTGCCCTTGCAGCGCGGGCTCGCGCGGATCCTGCTCGCGTCGGGCGATCGACCGGCGGCGATCGAGGCCTACCGCGGCATTCTCAACGTCGAGCCCGAGGGCGCCAGCGATCGCGTTGCGCTCGCCGAGATCTACGCCGTCGACGATCCGCAGCGCGCGATCACCGAGCTGCATCGCGTGCTCGACCGCGACATCCACCACGCGCCGGCGTATCGGCTGCTCGCCTCGTTCCATCACCGGCTCGGCGAGACCGATCGCGCGTATCGCGTGCTGACCGCGCTCGACCTTCTCGGATTCGCCGAGGATGCCGACCGCCAGACGCTCCAGCGTGTCCGCGCCGTCGTCGGCAGCGAGCCGTTCGTGCGCGTGCTCGATACCGCGCAGCGCTCGCAGTTCCTCCTCACGAACGCCGCGCGCGAGCCACTCGGAGAAGTCTTCGACGCGCTCGCCGAGGAGCTATCGAACCGCGTGACGCAACCATCGCTCGGGATCAACCTGCAGCCCGCACACGCGATCGATCACCCGCGGTTGCTCCAGCTGATCGCCGAAGTCGGAGGGCTGTTCCAGACCCAGGCCGACGTGTTCGTCGGCGAGAAGGTTCCGGGGCTGGCCGCCGTCACCGCGTACCCGCGGCGCATGCTCGTCATCGATCGCACGCTGCTCGACGAAGGAGATCCGGGGCTGCGGTTCTTGCTCGGCTACGCGTTCGAAGCGATCCGCGGTGGCTACGCGGTGCTGCTCCAGGTCGGTGCGCGGCAACGGCGCGAGCTCGCGATGTTGCTCCGAACGCTGGTGTCTGCGGAAGGCGAGATCGCCGGAGCGGCCGCCGACCTGATCAACAACGCGTCGCCCGAAGCGGCCGAGGTGATCGAGAAGCACGCCGGCACGCGCGATGTCGATCCCGGTGCCTGGAGCGACGGCATGCTCGCCCTCGCCAAGCGGGCAGGGCTCCTCGCGTGTAACGACTTCGGCGCGGCGATCTGGATGGTGTCGCGACTGAGTGGAGAACGACTCGCCAACCACGAAGATACGGTCGCGCTCGGGGCGGTGCTCGGCGGCGCGGACCTGGTGAGGTTCTATCTGTCGGACGCGTATCAGCGTCTGCGTGACACACTCACCTCGTAGTGACGGGACGCACATTCGCGGGTTTGCGAGGTGGCACGGCTGGATTGGTCGGGGTTGCCGAAGTAGAGTTGATCCGCCTGTGGTTATGAGGCCATCCTGTAATCATCCTCACCGCCATTACGTGATCGCCAAACCCTCATGAACGAGAAGTTTCAGTCTGTCGTCCAGCATCGGGGTGACGTCAGCTACGTGAAGCTTGGCGGCGTCATCGACGAGGACAACGAGCTCTCCGAGCTCGTCGAGAAGATCCCGAACGGCACCGCGGTGATCGATCTCGGCGAGGTCGAGCGGATCAACTCGTGCGGCGTTCGCGACTGGGTGAACTGGCTGTCCAAGCTCGAGACCAACGGCACGCGGTCGGTGCTCGTCGAGTGCTCGCCGGCGATCGTCGCGCAGATCAACCTCGTGAATAACTTCACGGGGAACGGGGTGGTGAAGAGCTTCTACGTTCCGTACTTCTGCCCGGAGTGCGACGAGGAGAAGGTGCTCTTGGTCGAAGCCACCGACATGGGTCCGCCGCCGCACGAGCCGCCGACCTGCCGGTGCGACGAGTGCGATCTGGTGATGGACTTCGACGACATGCCGGACTCGTACTTCGCGTTCCTGTCGAACCAGAGGAAGGTCGCGGAGGCCGACAAGATCAACGGTGCGATGCGCGAGTTGCGCGGTCCCGAGGTCGACAGCAAGAAGGTGCGGTCGCGAGGGTCGCAGCTCAACCTGTCCGCGACGATGTCGAACGTGCCGTCGCTGCCGTCGATCCAGCAGCGCGCGAGCTCGAAGCACCCGAGCGGGTTTCCCGGCAACGGCACTCCCGCGCGTCGGACCCCGAGTCGGCCGGCCCAGCTCGCGCCGGGGAGCCGCCCACCAGGTGGGCTCGCGGGGATGCACTCCGGTCCGCTCTCGGGTCCGCACCTGCACTCGGGCCCGAACCTGATGCAGGCGAACTACGCGAACGCGCCGGCGCCGATGCCGGCCCCGCGATCGAACGCGCTGGTGTTCGTGCTGATCGCGATCCTGCTCGGGGCGATCGGCGTGCTCGCCTACCTCGTCCTCACGAAGTAGAGACCTCGCGAGCGGGCACCCAGCGGATCCGTGGGCCGCGGAAGCGAGCAACAAGGCCCTCGGGGCACACTGCCCCCGCGTGTTTCGTCGTCGTTTCGACGCGGCGCCCCTCGGCGGCGTGCGCGGTTGGGATAATTTCCCGGCATGGCCGACGGGGACGACATCCGACCGCAAGACGACGTCGCGACGCTCAAGAAGGACATCACCGCCAAGCTGTTCTTCGAGCTGGCGAAGTTCCCGGCGGTCGCCACGCGTAACGACTACTACCTCGCGGTGTCGCTCGCGATCCGCGACCGGCTGCTGTATCGCTGGATCGAATCGTCGCGCACGTTCTACACGGAGAAGCTCCGCAGCGTGATCTACCTGTCGGCCGAGTACCTGATCGGTCCTCAGCTCGCGGCCAATCTGCTCAAGCTCGGGATCACCGACGAAGTCGCCGAGGCGCTGTCGTCGCTCGGTGTCGTCACCCTCGACGAGCTGATCGAGCACGAGGAGGAACCGGGGCTCGGCAACGGTGGTCTCGGCCGTCTCGCCGCGTGCTACATGGACTCGCTCGCGACCCTCGACATCCCGTCGATCGGGCATGGCCTCCGCTACGAGTTCGGGATCTTCGATCAGGACATTCGCGACGGCTGGCAGGTCGAGCGCACCGATCGCTGGTTGCGCAAGGGCAACCCGTGGGAGGTCCGCCGGTTCGAGATCGAGCTCAAGGTCGGGTTCGGTGGCTGGGTCGATCACTCGACCGACGAGCACGGGCGCTACGTCGCACGCTGGATTCCCGCGCAGGTGGTCAAGGGCGTGCCGTACGACACCACGGTGCCCGGCTACGACACCGAGACCACCAACTTCCTGCGGTTGTGGAGCGCCGTCGCCGACGAGGAATTCGATCTCGACGCGTTCCAGGTCGGCGAGTACTGGCGCGCCGTCGATCAGAAGATCCGCAGCGAGAACCTGACCAAGGTGCTGTACCCGAACGACACCAGCCCGGCCGGCAAGCAACTGCGGCTCGAGCAGCAGTACTTCTTCGTGAGCTGCGCGCTACAGGACTGCATCCGGTTGTTGCTGCAACGCGCCCCGATCCGCGAGTTCGCCGACAAGTTCGCGGTCCAGCTCAACGACACCCACCCGACGCTCGCGATCCCCGAGCTCATGCGCCTGTTGATCGACGTCCACGGTCTCGGCTGGGACGAGGCGTGGGATCAGGTGCGCCGCAGCTTCGCGTACACCAACCACACGTTGCTGCCCGAGGCACTCGAGAAGTGGCCGCTGGCGCTGATGCAACGCCTGTTGCCGCGCCACATGGAGATCATCTACGAGATCAACCGGCGGTTCCTCGACGAGGTCCGAGCTCGGTTCCCCGGCGACGAGGAACGGGTGCGGCGGATGTCGCTGATCGGCGAGGACGGCGACAAGGTCGTGCGGATGGCGCACCTCGCGACGGTGGCGAGTCATCACATCAACGGCGTCGCCGCGCTGCACTCGCGCCTGTTGCGCGAGACCGTGCTGCGTGACTTCGCCGAGCTGTGGCCCGAGCGGTTCACCAACGTGACCAACGGCGTGACGCCGCGCCGATTCGTCGCGCTCGCCAATCCACAGCTAGCGAAGTTGATCACCGAGGCGATCGGTGAGGGCTGGGTGACCGACCTCGAGCGGTTGCGCGATCTCGAGAAGCACGCGAGCGACCCCGCGTTCCAGGACAAGTGGCGCGCGGTCAAGCAGGCCAACAAGACCTCGCTCGCGACCTGGCTGCAGGCCACCCACGGTCTGAAGTTCGATCCGTCGGCGCTGTTCGACGCGCAGTGCAAACGGATCCACGAGTACAAGCGCCAGCACCTCAACCTGCTGCACGCGATCGCGCTGTGGGATCGGATCCGCCGCGGCGAGGACGACGGCGTGCCGCGCACGATCGTGTTCGCCGGCAAGGCCGCCCCCTCGTACCGCGCCGCCAAGCTGATCATTCGCCTCGCCCACGGGATCGCGGCGGCGATCGCCTCCGACGAGCGGGCGCGCGATCGCTTGCGCGTGGTGTTCGTACCCGACTTCAACGTCAAGACGGCGCAGCGAATCTACCCGGCCGCCGACCTCTCGGAGCAGATCTCGACCGCCGGCATGGAGGCGTCGGGGACCGGCAACATGAAGTTCATGCTCAACGGCGCGCTCACGATCGGCACGCTCGACGGGGCCAACGTCGAGATCCGCGAGGCCGTCGGAGCCGAGCACTTCTTCCTGTTCGGGCTGACGGCGGAGCAGGTCGCCGAGCGCAAGCGCACGGGGTATCAGCCGTACGTGCACCTCAGCGAGGATGCCGAGCTGTCGCGCGTGATCGATCTGATCTCGAGCGGCGCGTTCTGTCCCGGCGATCGCGGCCTGTTCGGCCCGCTGGTCGACCAGCTCGTCCATCGCGACCCGTTCTTCGTGCTCGCCGACTTCCGCTCGTACCTCGAGGCCCAGCACGAGGTCGAGACGGCGTGGAAGTCACCGGGCGACTGGGCTCACTCGTCGATCCTCAACACCGCGCGCGGCGGGCGATTCTCGTCGGATCGTTCGATCTCCGAGTACGCCAAGACCATCTGGCACACCGCGCCGGTCGAGATCGGTTAGCGCGTGGCGACCGGCGCGACCATCGCGGGCGCGAACGGCACCGCCGGCGGCACGTGCTCGTGCCCGGGCGTCGCGTCGACGACGCGATAGTCGCAATCGCGGATCAGATCCGCGGCCGACTGGGGATCGAGCCAGGCGAGCTTGCTGGTCACCGAGCCGAAGTGGTTCGCGTGATCCTGGCGCAGCCAGTAGCGCGCGCCGGGCTGGAGCGTCGCGCGGATGCGTCCCGGCGTGTCCGTCGAGTCGAACGTGTCCGACACGATCTCGTGCGCACCGGGCTCGGCCTCGTAGCAGAAATAGCTGTCGCCCTTGGTCGCGCCCACCAGTGTCTGGTTGTCGTGGACGATGAACGTCACGGCGCGAGCCCACGGCGACGACCGGATCACGCAGACGGTCGCGACGTCGGTGTGTGCGGGACCGAACGCGTCGATCGCGGGGGTGGTGGGACCGCTGATCGAGTACGGCGAGCAGGCGGCTGCGGTGGCGAACAGCGCGAGCGCGAGGGCGTGTCTCATCGCGCTATTTGTCTCGCGAATCGAGGGCTCGGTTGCCCGTTCACGTGCTGGCACCTGCTGTCTCGCGCGAGGCGCTATGATGCCCGGGCGTTGAAGTTCCTGCTCGTGGCTCTCGTCTGCGCCTTCGTGCTCGCCGCGTGTGGCGCTCCGCATCGACCGCCGCCGACGTTTCCCGTGCCGGACCGGGTCGACCTCCTGGTCACCGATGCCGCCGAGTTCGCGACGTTCGCGCGCCAGCTGCGCGCCAAGCTCGCGACCGACTTCTCCGACGACGCGCAGTTCGTGCTCGCGATGCTCGACGCGCTCGACGACCAGTGGACCGCGGCGGTCGCGCGCCTCGATCGGATCGCCGCTCGCGAGGACGATCCGGAGGTCCGCGCGATGCGTGGCCTCACGATCCGCGTGTGGGCGAATTCGGTGTCAGCCGGCAGCTTCAAGGCCGCGTTCGGAGCCAAGGTGGATTCGTTGCCACACCCGCTCGTCGACAAGGACCTCGCGGAGCTCCGCGCGATGGCCCACGTGTTCACCCCCGAGGTGTGCCGGGGCCTCGTGCGCGATCACGTGATGCCCCAGGTCGATCACGGTCGGGTGACACTGCCAGTCGCACAGGCGATCGTGTTCCAGCGTTACGCCGTGGTCCGGCTGGTGCCGGTCGGCAAGGACATCGAGACCGTGCTCGAGGCGCGCGGCATCGCGCTGCCGGCCGACGAACCTCGGTGACACGCCTCGGACGGCTAGCTGAGGAGATGGACTAGCGCCGGAGCTGCGCGACGCAGGCGACTCCCCACGCGACGACCCCGAGTGCCGGCAGCCCCAACCCGCAGAGCACCCCGATCGGCCACCATCCGCCTCCGCGCGCGGCGACGACGATCCCTCCAACGATCGCCCCGGCGATCGCGTGCACCGGGATCAGCGGCGCGAACAGCACGTCCCGGATCGGCGGCTCACCGCGCCGCACCAGGCGGCCGTTGCGCAGCCGCTTGTAGGTGATCTGGACGATGCCCGCGAACAGCGCACCCGGCACGGCCGCGATCGCCCCGGCGAGCGCGCCGAACAGGATCTCCACTAGACCGTGAGGCCCTTCTTGTAGGCCAGCAGCTCCTTCTGCGTCTTGAGCAGGAGCTGGTTGGTCTCGAGCAGCTCCTTGGTGCGCGCGCGCACCTGGTTGGCGAGCCGCTCGCGTTCGCGGGCCTCGGTCTCGAGCATCTCCTGGTACTTGACCTGGACGACGGCCTCGTCGGTGACGTTGCGCTGGATCTCGAGCGCGCCGACGTGATTGCCCTGCTCGTCGGTGATCGGCACGGCGGACAGGATGAACTTGAGCTGCTCGGACTCGCCCGCGATGGTTCCGGAGATCTCGTCGAGGCGGACGTGGCGGTTGTTGGCCCAGCACTGCTGCGCGATGCACTCGGACTTGCAGATGTTGAGCTCGATGACGTCGAAGCAGTGCTTGCCCTTGAGGCCGCGCGCGACCTGGCGCGGGAGCAGCGCGAAGAACGCACGGTTGAAGTCGACGATCCGGCGCTCGGTATCGACGACGAAATAGCTATCGACGATCGCGCTGGCGACGCGCTTGAATTCGGTGAGGAACTGCTGGAGCGCGGGGGCGGTCATCGTGGGGGCTGCAAGGGCCGGAAACCGAGGCGATGGTAGCAGTTCGGAGGTGGCTGTCATACTCTCCGGCGGAGATGGCCAGGCGCGCGGGGCTAGGTCTGTCGGTCAAGATGATCCTGACCACGACGGCGCTGATCGTCGTCACGGTGGTCGGGTCCGGACTGCTCAACGTCGCGAACCTGCGCCGGGTGTTCGACACCACTACCCAGCAGCGGGTCGACGTGTTTCGCGAGGGTCGCGAGGCCTCCGGCGAGGCCTTCGCACCGCTGTTCGCCCGCACGGTCGAGCCGGCGCTGATCGACCGCGGTGACGACATCCCGACCCGGACCCTGGTCGCCAAGACCGTCGAGGCCGACACCAAGACCGACGACAACGGCAAGCGCGACTACGGGCTGCGGTTCGCCGCCGTGCTCGACCTCAACGGCGGCGTGGTCGCGCACTGCATCGAGACCACCAAGCTCGTGTGCCTCGACACCTACGGCCACCCGCAGATCGACGCCAAGGCCGCGACCGATCCGGCCCTCGGGCAGGTGCTGGTCGATGCCTGGAACGGAGCGCGCTCCGCGTGGGCGACCGCCGCTGCCGGCGACGACAACCCCCTCGTCAGGCTCGACGTGTCGACGCCCGACGCGCGCTACCGCGTGTTCGCTTACCCGGTGATCACCGGCGCCGAGGCCACCGCGAAGGCGGCGCTCGCGAAGGATCCAGGACCGCGCCAGGGCTACGTGTTGCTCGGCTACGACCTCGCGCCGATCGCGTGGTTCGAGGAGACCGCCGAGGAGGCCAAGAGCGCGGCGGTGTGGCGCGCCGGTTGGTACACGGTCGGCGTCGGTGCGTTGTTCGCGTTGATCGGAACGGTGTTCGCGATCCTCCAGGGAATCTCGATCTCGCGACCGATCAAGCAGCTGGCGTGGCGGGCCGATCAGATCGCGCGTGGCGATCTGCGCGCGCGGGTCGAGGTCAAGTCGCGCGACGAGATCGGCGTGCTCGGGCAGAACTTCAACTACATGGCCGACCAGCTCGTGCTGCTCCTCCAGCAGACCGCCGAGCAGGCGCGGATCGAGCAGGAGATCGAGGTCGCACGCGCGATCCAGGAGGCGCTGGTCCCGAGCACCGAGCCGGTGCGGCGGGGTGCACTCGAGCTCGCGGGCCACTACGCGCCGGCGACCCAGACCGGCGGTGACTGGTGGACGTGGCACGAGCTCGCTGGTGGCAAGTTGCTGGTCGTGATCGGCGACGTCACCGGTCACGGCGTGCCGGCGGCGATGATCACGGCGGCCGCCAAGGCGGCGTGCGATGTCGCCCGGTTCAGCCTCGGTGACGACGTCACGGCGAGCCGGCTGCTCGCGATCATGAACCAGGCGATCTTCGAGGCGGGCCAGCGCCGGTTCTACATGACCTGCTTCGCCGCGATCGTCGATCCCGAGGCGCGAACGATCACGTACGCCAACGCCGGCCACAACTTTCCGTACCTGTTCCGGGCGTCGCCGTCCGGCGAGGGCGAGTTCGGTTCGCTGATGATCCGCGGCAACCGGCTCGGCGACGACACGTCCTCGCACTACGAGGCCAAGACCACCGAGCTGATGCCCGGCGATATCTTGATCTGGTACACGGACGGGATCGTCGAGTGCGAGAACCCCGGCGGCGAGGAGTACGGGGAGAAGCGGTTCCGCGCCTCGGTCCGCCGCGCGGCTGCCCTCGCTCCGAGCGAGCTGCGCGACGCGATCGTCGCCGACGCGACCACGTTCTACGGTGATCGCGCGCGCAAGGACGACATCACGTTGATCGTGGGGAAGATCCAGTGAGCGTGACCCGGCAGGTGGCCACGCTCGTCTGCGCGATCGCGGCGGTGTGCGTGCTGGCCGGGCGCGCCCACGCCGGTGTCGAGGACGACCTCCGCGATGGTGACCGCTACTTCGAGAGCTCCGACTGGCAGCGCGCTGCGAGCGCGTTCGATCGCGCGATCACCAAGGCGCCGGGCCAGGTGTCGGCCGAGGCCTGGGGCAAGCGCGCCGCGATCTTCATCATCCTCCACCGCTACGAGCCGGGGCTCGCCTTCATCGCGAGGGCCGAGACCTGGCATCCCAAGGCACCGGAGGTGCTCGAGCAGAAGGCGTTGATCCTGTGGGAGCTCGGTCGCCGTGACGACGCGATCGGTGTCGCCGAAAACGTCGTGAGCGCGCGCCCGTCGACGTTCTCCAACCAGAAGCTCGTCGGCGAGTACTACGCCTCCCGCGATCCGGCGCGCGCGGCCACGGCGTACGAGGCCTACCTCGCGCATCGACCCGCGAACCTCGAGTCGGGCGACGTGCTGCCGCGCCTGCGCCTCGGGTTCGCATATCTCTCGATCGCGCGCACGGCGATCGCCGGTGCCGCCGAGGCCAAGGCACGCGCGATGTTCAGACGCGCGGCGGCGCAACTCGAGCTGGTGGCGCGGCGGTTCGGTTCGCGTCCCAACGCGCAGCCCAACGCCGACAACGGCCTGTGCGCGGCCTACACCGGGCTCGAGCGCTTCGATCAGGCCATCGCGGTGTGCGAGCGGGTGGTCGCCGATCGCAAGCACGTCGATGCCACGGGATCGGCGTGGTTCAACCTCGCCACCGCCTACGCCAAGCGCAAGAACACGTCGAAGGCACGCGCCGCGGCCAACGAGTTCGTCAAGCTGCGCAAGACCGAGGCACGTGGCTATCGCCTACTCGGTGACATCGCGTTCGACCGCCGCGAGTGGACGGTCGCGCTCGATGACTACACGCGCGCCGAACAGCTGGCGCGCGCCAGCCAGCGTCGCGAGAAGTCGCTGATCGCGATCGGCCTCGGCAAGACCTACCGTCGGCTCCCCAAGCCGAACATCGCGCTCGCGATCGAGAAGTTATCCAACGCATACGCCGCCGCGCCGACCGACATCGATCTCGCACGCGAGCTCGCCGGCGCCTACGTCGAGGGCAAGCAGGACGCCAAGGCCGCCGCGCTCGCGGAGGCGCTGATCGGCGGCGCACTCGTCAAGGCGCGGCCGGAGATTCGCGCCGAGGTCGCGGTCACGGCCGGCAAGGCTCGCTACAACCTGCACGAGCTCGCGAAGTCTCGCCGGTGGTTCGAGGAGGCGCGCCGGCTCCTACCGCGCGACATCGCGGTGCGCCGGCTCCTGGTCACGGTGATCGACGCGCAGGCGATCGCCGACGACAAGGCCGGCGGCAAGCAGTCTCGAGCGCTGGTGACCGAGGCGCTCGCGATCGATCCGCAGTCTCCGCAAGCGCTGCGCGATGCCGCCGTGCTCGCGATCGCGCACGGCGACTGCGACCGCGCGCGGGACCACCTCGGACGACTGTCGCGGGTACGCGGCCACGATTCCACGATGCGACTACGCCTACTCGCGCGCACGTACGTCTGTGGCAGCAAGCCCGATCTGAAGCGCGCGGCATCGCTCTACGCCTCGGCGCTCAAGGGCACCCGCGGCGCCGGCCACGGTGCGATGCGGGCGGAGATCGAGACCGAGCTGGCGTCGCTGTTCGTCGCGACTGCCCCCGACGAGGCGGTCGGGCGCTACGAGACGGCGCTGCGCTATGGCGGCAAGGATCCGCAGGTCGGTCCGGCCGCCCGGCGCGGTCTCGCTCTCGCGCTCTATCACCGCGGCTGGAAGCGACTGCGCCAGGGCTCGGGAGCGGCGGCATCGTCCGACCTCGATCGAGCGTCACGCGTCGGCGCCGATCCCGACGTCCTGCGCGGTACCGAGGCGACGGTGTTCGAGCTGTCGCGCAACTTCGCCGCGATCTCGACCAACCGCGCGACCGAAGCAGCGCGGCGGTTGCGAGCGCTGGCGGCACGCGGCGAGCTCGCGAACGGTCTCGCACCGTCGTACGCGCGGGTCCCGCAGTTGCTGGTCGCGTACGCCGACTACCGCACCGGGTCACTCGCGGCACGGATCCGGGCGTCGCGCGAGCTCGCGAAGCTCGAGTCCGCCGCGGGTCCGCTGGCGCCGAGCGTGCGCGGGTTGATCGCGGCGACCTGGGAGGCGATCGCGGTCGATCGGTGGCGCGCGGGAAACCCGGTGGCGGCCAAGCGCGCGCTGATCACGGCGGATCGCTACGCGACCGGCGACACCAAGCGGCGGATCGCGCTCGACACCATCGCGGCGTCGATCGATCGCCGCAATCCGCGACGCGAGCTGCGCGCACTCGAGAAGCTCGGCGCCAACCCCCTCGAGACGCTGGTCGATCTCGGCATCGTCTACGATCTGCTGGGGCGACCCAAACAAGCGGTCGAGATGTGGCAGCGCGCGCGGGGACGCGTCCAGGTCCGCGAGCTGCCCGGGTGGATCGAGACCAAGAAGAGGATGTTCGGCCTGTGAGCGCGCGCCGGATCTCTCGGTGGCTATCGGTGATCGTCGCGTGTGGCGTGCTCGCCGCGCTGCCGCGTCCGATCGAAGCGCAACCCGCGCGCAAGCTCACGCTCGGGATCTACGCGCCGTCGATCGAGTTCGGCGCCGCGACCGCGCGCCTCGCCTACGTTCGTGCCCTCGCCGCGCACGTCACCAAGGCCACCGGGTTCGATGTCGACGCGCGGTCGTATGCCAACCTCGCCGCGCTCGTGCGCGCGAACGTCGACTTCGCGATCGTCGACGGGCCGTGTTACGCGACCCACCTCGGGTGGCGGCTCGTCGCGACCGCGAAGGTCGGCGGTGGAGCGAGTCGCGCGTGGGCGTTGTTCTCGAACGGTCCGACCTCGCTCGCCGGGTTGCGCGGCAAACGCCTCGCCTACGTCGCGACCGGCTGCAACGACGCCGGGTTCGTCGACAACGCGATGCTCGAGTCCGAGGTCGCCCCGGGACTGTTCGGCGCGCGCGTCGGCAAGCAAGACCTGACCGGCGCGATCGCCGAGGTCGCGTCGTACAAGACCGCGCATGCCGTGTTCGCGCCGATCGTCTCGATCTCCGCCAGTCGCGGTCTCACGAAGGTGTTCGACACCGGTAGCGTGCCCAACCCCGCACTGGTCGCACTCGCGAAGTTGCCCGCTGCCACGGTCGACCGCGTAGGTGCCGCCGTGCTCGGGTTCGGCAGCAGCGGCCCGATCGGCGGATGGCTCCGACCGTCTCGCCGTCTCTACGCCGCGTTCTCCGGTCGACTCGCCAAACGAACCAAGCGTCCGGTGTTCGCGACTCCGGTCACGTTCGAGCTCGATCTTCGAGATGCGCTGGCCGAGCCGCCGACCATGCGCGAGCCCACGCTCGTCGATGTGCGGCGTCACGTGGTAGCTCCACCTCCTCGGATGGACTGAGCGCGACCACATCGCCTCCGTACGAGCGATGCGCGAACTGTCGAGTTCTTGCGCAACCGATCGAGACGTTTCGCGAAACTACCGACAAACGTCTTCGGTATCGAGGTTGCAGCTGCCTTGCCGGTACGGGAGGAACCATGAGGCACTTCGTAATCTCGACTATCTTGCTGGTGGGAGCGTGTGGCGGTAGCGCGCTCGATCCGGGGGCGGGGAACGACGTCGGTGACGGCACGCAGACGCTGGTGGTCAACGGCAGCGCGAACGCGAATGCCGAGCTGACCAACGCGCAGAACGCCGCCGACTTCAACACCGACTTCAGCGTGCGGATCTCGCTGAACGGCCAGCCGGTCACGACGGGTACGGTGACCATCACCTCGAGCACGGGTTCGATCGATCTGACGTTCCAGGACACCGGCGACAACGCGGGTCGCTGGCGCGGTTCCGCACCCGGTTACGACGAGGTCTACGTGCTCGACGTCGTCAGCGGCCAGGACGACGTGTCCGGCGTTCGCGTCGATGGTCCCGACATCCACGTGTTCGACGAGCCGCTCGTGGGCGCGACCGTGGACTCGACGATGCCGCTCGACATCAAGTGGTCGCGCTCGGACGAGGCCGCCTCCGCATCGCTCGACACCGACGAGCTCGATCCGCTCGCCATCGTCGACAGCGGCACGCACACGCTACCGCCCGGCACGTTGCGCACGGAGCAGGACAAGCCGCGCGAGAACACGATCCGCATCACCCGCACCAATCGGGTGACGCCGCAGGGCGCCGCCGGTGGATCGGAGTGGTCGGTGTCGGTCCGGAACGATATCCAGGTGCTCGCGGCGGCCGTTCCCTAGGCCAACTTGACCAGCTCCTCGAACGCCGCGTAGTACGCCTTGCGGAACGCGGCGAGGGTCGCGCTGCCGGCGCTCGCGCGGTGCGTGACCAGGTTGCGTACCGCGGCCAGCGTGTGGAGACGGTGGGCGAGGGCGACGGTGCGCTCGGGCGTCTTGTTGCCGAGCTTCATCAGGTTCTTGAACCCGCTCGGGTGGTCGATCGCGAACAGCACCAGCATGCGCGCCCACTCGGTGACCGACAGTGGCGAGTCGAGTCGCTTGCGCCGGTGCTCCTGGAGCTCCCGCACGGCGTTGGGGATCGCGCGCAACGGGATGTCGACGCGCGCGCCACCGACCTCGGAGGGATCGCGCCAACGTGGCTCGAGCCAGCGCTGGAACCCGGACCAGTTGCCGCCGATCACGCGATCGACGTAGTCGAACAACACCGCCGGCTCTCGCTGCAGGGTCGCCATGCGCGGACCGAGCCAGGCGTGGACGTAGTTCTCGAGCACCTTCATCCACAGCGTGATCGGTGGCGACAGATCGGCGTCCTCGGCCTGCCCGGTGGTCTGGTACAGCGACTCGGCAGTGCGCAGGCTGCGCACGAAGTTGTCGAAGCCGCCGAGCTCGGTCATGTGCTGGAAGCTCGGGAACTCGGACGCGATCGCACCGTCGACATCGAGCTCGGCCCGACCACCCGCGGCGTTCGAAGCGAGCGCGGTCTCGATCTTGAGACGGAGCAGTGGCTCGAACGCGACGTCGTCGGGGTCGACGCGCTGGAGCGCCGCATCGATCGCGGGCGCGAGCTCGGCGGCATGCGGGCGCGGGATCGCGGTCGCTTCGGCCAGCGTGCGCCGCGCCGCCGGATCGGCATCTCCCGACATGAACGCGATCGCCTGTGCGAGTGCCGCGGGGGTGCCGAGGCGAAGCAAACCGGCAGCGGCGCGCTCGTGGACCGCAGGGTCGTCGTCGCGAAACGCCGAGAGCAACGGCGGCTCGGTCGCACCGGGGTCGGTCGGCGCCAGCATGCCGAGCGCCCACATCGCGGCGCCGCGCACGCTCGGCGCGTCGTCGCCGGCCAGTGGCACGATGGCGGACACCGGGACGGCCCCGCCGAGCAGGCCGGCGATCTCGGCACCGGCCTCACGCTGTCGCGCGTTGCCAGACTTGATCAGCTGGGTCGCGCGCGGGGCCAGCGCCGCGAGCTCGTTGGCCTCGGGCCGTGCGGCGACCAACGCGTTGGAGGCCGCACCGAGCACGCGCGGGTCGGTCTCGCGTTTGATGATCGATGCGACCTTGTTCGCGACGCCCGGCATGCCGAGCTCGCCGAGCGCGACGTACGCCGCGAGGCGGAGCTCGGGCGGATGATCGGCCTTGATCGTGGCGACCTCGACCAACGCGGGTGCGAGCTCCGCGAGCCCGAGGTTGCCGGTGACATACGCCGCGCGCCGCCGCACCATCGGATCGCTGTCGTCGAGCATCGGGCGCACGATCCGCGCGATCGCGGCCTCGTCGCCGGTCGCGCGACTCGCGAGCTGGAACGCCCACAGCACCGCGCCGCGGATCGCCGGGGACTCCGACGTGCGAAGGTCGCCGATCTTGTCGATCAGCTCGGTGCTGGTCGCGAACGCACCCATCGCCTGGACCGCGGCGGCCCGCAGCGGGGTGTCGTCTTCGTCGGGCTTCGTCCCCGGTGCGCGATGCGCGAACGCCGCGAGCTCGCTGCGCTCCCACGTCAGGTCGGCTTCGATCGCGCCGATCGCGCGCGCGCGCACGATCACCGGCAGCTCCGCACGCTGGGCCACCGCGAGCAGGTAGCGCGTGATCTCGGCATCGCGGAGCTCGCCGAGGATCTGCACCACGCCCTCGGGATCGTCGGAGAACAGCACCTCGGCCTGTTCGATCACGGTCGCCGTGGGGAGCGTGCGCAGCCGCCGCGCGTGGATCGCGCGCACCGCGCGATCGGGCTCGCCGAGCGCGACCAGGAATCGCTCGTCGGCATCGCGCGTGCGTTCGGCCTTGAGCGCGCGGGCGGCCTCGGTGGCGGCGATCCGGACCTCGGGATGATCGCTGCGCGCGAGGCGGCGCAACACCGGACCGACCTCGAGCGCGCCGAGCTCGGCGAGGTAGCGCACCGCCGCGATCTGCACCTCGGGCTCGAGATCGTGATCGAGCACGACCAGCGCCGAGTCGCGACCCGCCGCCGAGCGGATCTCGGTGAGCGCGGTGAGCGCGGCCGCGGCATCCGTCGGATCCCCGAGTACCAGTGGCACCAGTCGGTCGACGGCGCTCATCGCTCCCATCCGGCCGAGTGCCGCGATCGCCGCGCGGCGTAGCGGCTTGGGCGTGGCCTCCCCGAGGAAGCTCGCCACCGCTTCTTCGAGCGCGGGGAACCCGAGTCCACCGGCGGCCTGCAGGGCGGCGCGCGCGATACTCGGATCGCGATCGGTCAGCCGCTTGTGGACGAACGGCAACAGCCAGATGTTGCGGAACCCACGGCCCATCGCCTCGAGTACGCCGCGGCGCTCCGCCGCCGTGTCGGCGACGCGCACGGCCTCGAGCAACGCGAACGCGGCGCGCTCGGCGATCTCCCACTCGGCGCCGAGGGCGCGACCGGCGAGGTCACCGAGTAGACGGCACGCATCGAGCCGCAGCACCCGGGTCGGCGCGTCGAGCGCCTGCACCGCGAGGATCGGGGCGGCCTGGGCCGCGGTGGTCTCGCCGCGTTCGAGCCGGACGCGCAGGACCTCCGCGTTCGTGGTGTCGCCGTCTGTCGCCTCTGCGCTCACGTTGTTTACTGTAATGTCTCCCGCCGATGCCGTCCCGCTTCACGTTACCGATCGCGCCGACCGCGGCCGACATCGACGAGCTCGGTCACGTCTCGAACCAGGTCTACCTGCGCTGGGTCCTCGAGATCGCGACGGCGCACTCGGCGGCGATGGGGTGGGACCATGCCGCCTATCGCGAGCTCGGCGCGATCTTCGTGGTCCGCCGCCACGAGATCGACTACGTCGCACAGGTGCTCGAGGGCGATGCCCTGATCGGCGAGACCTGGGTCGATCACTGGAAGCTCGCGTCGTGCGTGCGCAAGACCGAGCTGCGCCGCGGCGATCAGGTGGTCGCGCGAGCGGCGACCACGTGGGCGATGATGTCGCTGGCGAGCGGGCGACCGACCAAGATTCCGGATCACCTGCGCGAGAAGTTCACCTGAGCAAACGCTCGAGGGCGCGAGCGATCGCGGCGGCCAGTGCGACCGGTTGCTCGAGCGTCGGATCGTGCCCGGCACCGGGGATCACCTCGAGTGGTGCCGGTAACTCGCCTGCGATCGCCACGAACTTGTCGTCGAGCTCGCCTACCAGCAGCGCGCAGCGATCGTCGACGGCGCCGTGCAGGTCGGGCATCTCGGCGAGGCCCATCACCTCGAGACAACGCGCGAGCTCGTCCGGATCGAGGGCGAGGCGGTGGGCTCGGCGCACGGCCAGCAAGGCCGGGGCGACGGTTCGCTGCGACGCGAACAGCGGCAGGGCCGCCCACGCATCCGCGAACGCGACCACCCCGCGCTCGCGCAAGAGCCTCGCCCACGCGGCATCGGCGGCACGTCGCGCCGCGCGTTCGTCGTCGGGGATCCCCGGGTTGACGCCGATCAACACCGCGCGTTGCAGGCGACCCGACGCGACGAGACCGAGGGCCACCCGCGCACCCAGCGAGTAGCCGACGGCGACCTCGGCATCGCCGAGGTCGAGCGCGCCGAGATTGCCATCCCAGGAGCCCTGCACCGGACCGCCGCCGTGACCCGGCAACGCGATCGCGAACGGTTCGCCGGGACCGCACCACGCCGCGATCGTCGCATCCCACGCGGAGGGATTGCCGGCGAAGCCGTGGATCAGCGGAACCCGCATACGCTCGGCCTACTGCAGGCGATCGACCGTGATCGAGCCGATATCGTAGGTCTGCCCCTGTTCGAGCTTCTGGCAGCACGCGTTGCTGCCGATGAACACCAGCCACTTGCTCTTGGGACGGATCGCGAAGCCGTACGATCCGATCGACACGTTGGTGATCGTGAACGAGCCGTCGGCGGCGGTCGTCGCCTTGCGTGTCACCGTGGCGGAGTCGCACGGCGACGTGCGGAACATCGTCAGCGGTGACTCGCAGATCTCGACCGCTGCACCGGCGACCGGCTTGCCGCGGTAGAGCACCTTGCCGGCGACCGCACCGACCGCGGCCTCGGTCAGCTTCGGCAGCTCGGGTCCGCCCCCCGCGACGGCGATCATCTGGATCTTGCCGTTGATGCCCGTGACGGTGCCGGGCTTCCACTGCTGGAGCAGCTTGCCCTTGCCATCGAGGATCACCACGCCGTTGTCGCTCTTGACCCACGTGCGGCCGCGGCCGTCGACGGCCATCACGTCGAGTCGGTGCGCCGCGATCCCCGAGCTCGCGAGGTCGAGGCCGCGTGCGGCGGCACCCGGTGCGGCGAGCGCGACATCGCCGACGCCACCGCTCGCGGCGAGTCGACCGTCGGCACCGATCGCGAGCTCGTCGGGCGAGCTGTAGCCGGTCGACAGGGTGAGCTTGCGCCACGTCTTGCCTTCGTACACGAACGCTCCCGGGATGCCCGAGAGGTAGACCTCCCCCGACGGGCCGGCGACGATCGTCTTCCAGAACGGCTGCGCGGTGCCGGCGAACTTGCCGTCGAGGCGCTTCCACTTGTCGCCGTCGAGGCGCCACACGTAGTTGCTCGTGATCACCCAGACGCGACCCGCGAGATCGACGGTGATGTCGCCGAGTAACGTCGCCTCGAACGTCTGGGCCGGCTCGCGCGTCCAGCCCTTGCCGTCCCAGCGCGACACGCCCCCGTTGTCGAGGCCCCACAGCACGCCATCGGGACCGACCGCGAGCTTCTCGACGTTGCGGATCCGATCGGGTTGGGGAAGCTTCGCGATGTCGTCGCCGTCGATCTGCCACAGCCCACCGATCGCGGCCGCGTAGAGCGTGCCGGCGCGGTGATCGATCGCGAGGTCGTAGAACGTGTAGTCGTGGCGGATCAGCGTCTTGACCTTGCCGTGGTCGACCCGGACCAGGCCGGTGCCCTCGACCGCGATGTATGCGGGCCCGGCAGCGGAGGCCTCGGGAGCGACCTTCGCGGGTGTGGGCGCCGGCTGCCCGGCGTTGCCGTCGTCCGTCCCCTTGGAGGCGGACGGCTTGGCGGCGGGCTTGGCCGGGTTCGCCGATGCCTTGTCGGTCGTCGGCTGGTCGGCGGGCTTGTCGGTGGAGTCGGCCTTGCTGCAGCCGATCAGGGCAATCGCCACGGCAGCGGCGTGTATTGATCGGAGGCGAGACCCGGTCTCTAGGGGCATCGAGCGAGCAACGTTGCCCATCGGGGCTCGCGCGGAGGTCTCGAACGTTCGCGTGGTCATCATGTGAGGGGCCGTGATCAAGCGGCGTGCCCGGTTTCGAAGCCTGGCGCGACGCCACCTTACGCGAGCCGGCCGCGGCGGTGCCAGAGGTGTCTGCCAGGCGTGTCCGGACGCGATACCGTTGTCGCCGTGCACCCCGCATCGGCTCCCGTCACGATCGGCCCCTACCGGGTCGTGCGGGAGCTCGGCACGGGAGGCTGGTCGACCGTCTACGAGGTGATCGGTCCGGACGGCGCGACGCTCGCGCTCAAGCGACTGCGCGCCGATCTACCGCCGGCCGCACTCGCCCGGTTTCGCCGCGAGGCCGAGAGCCTGCGCCGCATCGATCACCCGGGTGTGTTGCGACTGATCGACTTCGGTAGCGATCGGGACGGCGCTCCGTACCTCGTCACACCGCGCGTCGACGGTGCCAGCCTGCGCGAGCTGCTGGCGAGCGGCGCGCTCGGCATCGAAGGTGCGCTGCTCGTCGTGCTCGCCGCCGCCGAGGCGCTCGGCGCGATCCACGCGGCCGGGTTGGTGCACCGCGACTTCAAGCCCGAGAACCTGATGATCGGGGCGAATGGCGAGGTCGTCGTGATCGACCTCGGCCTCGCGCTCGGTCCCGAGCACAGCCGCTACACCGAGGAGAACGCGCTGACCGGCTCGGTGCCGTACATGGCACCCGAGCAGATCGAGGACCGCTCGCCGACCGCGGCGAGCGACGTGTGGGCCCTCGCGGTCGTACTCTACGAGACCGCCCTGGGCCGGCGTCCATTCCAGCGCGAGCGGCAGAGCGAGGAGGTCGCGGCGATCCTCGCAGGCAAGCACGAGTCGCTCGCCGCGCGCGATCCGCGTTGTGCCGACGAGCTCTCGCAGGTCGTCGAGCGTTGCCTCGACCCGTCGCCCGAGCGCCGTCCGTCCGACGGTGCGGCGCTCGCACGCGAGCTCGCGGCCTGCGTCGACTGGCTCGCGCCCGGCGAGCTGGCCGCGGCCCGGCAAGCGCTCGCGCGCGACCCCGCCGGATATGCCGCCTCGGTCGCACCGATCCGCGCGTCGCGACTCTCGGCCGCCGCGCGCGCCGCGCTCGATCGCGGCGACGCGTTCGCGGCGAGCCGTCATGTCGATCGCGCGCTCGCGTTGACGCCGGACGATCGTCAGCTCCACGCACTGCTCGAGGAGGTGATGTCGGGTGGACCGCTCGCCGGCGAGACCGTGCCGGGTCGAGCTCCGGATCCGGACCCGAGCGGCACGCTGGTCGGCTTCTCGCCGCCCCAGCCGAGCGCCGGCCACCGCGTCGTGGTGAGTGCCGAACGCCCGAGCCCGAGCTCCGGCCCGAGTTCGGGCTCGAGCCCGCCGTCGCGCCGGGCGATGTGGATCGTCGGTGCGATCGCGCTCGCGGCGATCGCGCTCGTCGCGGTGGTCGCCATCGCCACCCTCGATCATCGATCTGGCGCCGCGCAGCCCGACGCCTCGCCGCCCCGCGACCACGCGGTACGCCCCGACGATCCCGAAGACGGTGCGGTCGAAAAGCCGTCGCACGTCCGGCCGTCGCAGCCCGCGACCCCGGCCGAGACCGACGACGACCTCGCGTCTCCCGCGGTCGTGTCGCCACCCGGCGGCGTGATCGAGAAGCCGTCGCACGTGAAACCATCGCGACCGGCAGCGGGCTACGGGTCGCCCGGCGACGGCGTGGCCGAGAAGCCACCCGCGCTCTGACGGTCGCCACGGTGCTAGGTTCGTGGCGGTGTCCACCGTCGAGCTGACCATCACGTTGCCGGGCCGCCCACCGGCACGCATCGCGCTGGCGCGCACGTTGACGTCGATCGGCTCGGCGCCCGACGCGCAAGTGCGGATCGCCGGGGTTCCGGCGCAGTGGCTGCTGGTGCACCGCGAGCGCGACCGGATCTCGATCGCGGTGCTCGAGACCGGCGAGCGACTCGCACTCGGCCCCGGTCCGGTGATGATCGACGGCGCGAAGATCGCGCGGGCGTTCGCGGAGGAGGAACGCGCGATTCCCGTCGGGGCGATCGCCGAGGCTCTGGCCAACGCCGACGACCCCTCGCGCGCGCTCGCCGGCCTGCTCGATCACGTGATCGCGAGCGCCGGCGCCGACACCGGCGCGATCGTGCTGGTCGAGGCGGACGGTCACACGATCGCGGCCGCGCGAGAGAGGCCCCGGGACGGACGGGCGGGCGAGACCAGCAGGCCGGTCGCCGACGGGTCGGTGATCCTGTCGGACACCGTGCTCCAGGAGGTGCTGTCGACCGGACGCTCGGTCGCCGTCGAGGACACCACGACCGATCCGCGTCTCGCCGGCGTGCCGTCGGTGATCGATCTCGGCCTGTCATCGGTGATCGCGATCCCGATGCTGCTCGGCGATCGCGTCGCGGGCGCGATCTATCTCGGCGTGCGCGGTGTCGCGCATCGGTTCGGACCGCGGCTCGCCGCGGATCTCGCCGTGGTGGCGTCGATGGCGCTGCCGGTGGTCGTGCAATTGCGGCGCGGTTCGACGATCCACGCGAGCGGCATCCTGGGGACGTCGCCGGTGATCGCGACGATCCGCAACCTCGTCGAACGCGTCGCGCCGACCGAGCTCGCCGTGCTGATCACCGGCGAGACGGGAACCGGCAAGGAGGTGGTCGCACGCGCCCTGCACGCCGGCAGCCGTCGCGCGAAGCGGCCGCTGGTCGCGGTCAACTGTGCCGCGATCCCTGCCGGTCTGTTCGAGGCCGAGCTGTTCGGGCACAAGCGCGGAGCGTTCACCGGCGCCGTCGCCGATCGCGAGGGGCGGCTCGAAGCGGCGCATGGCTCGACGCTGTTCCTCGACGAGGTCGGCGACCTGCCGCCTGCGCTCCAGGCCAGCCTGCTGCGCGCGCTGCAGGAGCACGAGATCGTGCGCGTCGGCGAGAGCGTCGCTCGCGCGGTCGACTTCCGGCTGGTGTGCGCCACCAACCGCGATCTCGAGGCCGAGGTCGAGGCCGGGCGGTTTCGGGCCGACCTGCTGTTTCGTCTCCACGAGGTCACGATCGAGCTGCCGCCGTTGCGGGCTCGAGGCTCCGATGTCGAGCTCCTCGCCGAGGTCTTGCTCGCCGATGCCGAGGTCCAGCTCGGGACCGCGAGGCACCGGCTCGGCGACGACGCGCGTGCCGCCCTGCGCTCGCACGACTGGCCCGGCAACGTGCGCGAGCTTCGCGCCGCGATGCGACGGGCCGCCGTGCTGGCGAACGGCCCGGTGATCGTCGCGCGCGATCTCGCGCTGCCCGCATCGCGCCGCCGCGGTGTCACCACCCCGCCACCCGCGACGATCGCACCACCCGAGCCCGCACCGGTGCCCGCACCTCCAACCGTCGCGTTCGACGATCGACCGCTCGCGCTCGCCCGCGACGAGTTCGTCGCGGCGTACTGCGCCGCCGCCCTCGAGCGTCACGGCGGTAACCGCGAGGCCGCGGCGGCCGCGCTCGGCATCAGCACGCGATCGCTGTATCGCTATCTCGTCGGCGAACGCGACTAGGCGGCCTCGGCCCACTTCGGACCGAACGCACCCATCTTCACGGTCTCGACAGGCAGATTGCAGCTACGCGACACGGCGTCGACGATCTGCGCGTGGTTCTCGTACATCGAGACCATGAACCGCTTGGTCTTGCCGTTCGCGGTCTGCGCACACAGATGGATCGCGTCGCCACCGCCCACCTTCTTGCGCGCGAAGTGGCCCGCGAGCCCGACGGCGCGGATCGGCACCGCGAGCACGCCGAGCCGTCGGACGTCGGCGAACGCGAACTGGCACGAGCTGAACACGGCCTTGGACGTGAGGCCGCCCGGCGTCACCACCACCTTGCATCCCTTGGCGCGGGCCAGGATGTAGATGCCGAACGGAAGACAGATGATCGTGATGCAGAGAAGGATGCCGGTGAACCGGTAGGCGCTGCGTGCGCCTGCGTGAAACGGAGCTTCCATGCCGCGACCTCCTACACGATGAGTGCCAACGCGATCTTCGCATGATCGCCCGAGCTCCCCGCTCGTGTCGCCAGGCGTGGCAGACAATGTTGTCAGTGCAGGACGAGGGCGACGCCCGACTTGGCGAGCCGGTGCGCGCTCGCGATCCCGGCGGCCGACAGCCGGGTCTCGACCAGTCCGAGCGTGCGGAGGTCGGACAAGGCCGCGAGGGGCGCCGGATCGGTGACCTCGGTGAATGAGAGATCGACGAGCGTCAGCGACGGGCGCCGTGCGATCGCGGCGAGGTCGCGGTTCGAGATCTCGAGGCCCGCGACGCTGAGCTTGCGCAGGTGCGGCCACGCCGCGAGCTCGGCGACCGCCGTCGACATCTTGGAGAACCCGATGGTCAGCTCGTCGAGGTGGACGAACGTGCGCAACGTGGGCAGTGCTGCGGGCGACACGTCGGTGCTCGCGAGGTGGAGCACGCGAAGGTCGCGGAGCGGTGCGAGCGCGCGCGCGGTGTCGTCGTCGGCATGCGTGCCGTCGAGGTAGAGCCGCTCGAGATCGTGGAGCCGTCCGAGCTTGGCGAGCGTCTCGGCGCGCGCACGCGAGCTGGTCAGCACCAGCGTGTGGAGCTGGTCGAGTTTGGCGATCCGGTCGACCGTCTCGTCGCCCACCCCGGTCTTGCCGAGTCCGAGCGCCTCGAGCTCCGGGAGCTGATCGAGGATCGCGAGTCCCGCATCGGTGACCGCGGTCTTCGACAGGTAGAGCTCGCGCAACGCGGGCGACGGATCGTGGAGCGCGGCGTCCCCGACCATCGTGTTGTCGAGACGCAGCATGCGGAGGTGCGGACCGGCGAGCAGGCGTGCAGCGACCTCGTCGGACACCGGCAACCCGCCGAGGTCGACCTCCTCGAGGTGGTCGAGTCGCGAGATCGGTTCGAGCGCGGATCGGATCTGGGTGTCGGCGAGGCGCAGGATCCGGATCCCGCGACGGCCGGCGATCGTGGTGACCAGCGGATCGTGCACGCGCGCTCCCGACAACCCGACCTCGACGAGGTTCGGCGCTCGGGCGAGCCACCCGACGTCGGCATCGGTCGGTCGATACGTCGCGAGCGCCGAGGCATCGAACCGGACCAGGCCCGGTGCGTAACCGGCGAGCGTGGCGATCTCCGGCCCGACATAGGTGTGATCGATGAACAGCTCGGCGAGTGCGAGCGGTCGGATCGCGGCGATCGTGCTCGCGCCGATCTTGGTGCCGCCGAGATCGAGGATGCGGAGGTCGTGGAGCGCGCCGAGCGCGGCACCCCCGCGATCGGTGATCCGCGTGCCGGCGGCGTCGAGCGCGTGCAGCCCGGCGTAGCCGGCGATCGTCGCGAGCCCCCGGTCGGTGATCGCGGTGTCCTCGATGTCGAGCACCTCGAGCGAGGCGAGGCGCGGGGTCAACGCGCGATCGTCGATCTGCGTGCGCGCGAGATACAGACGGTCGAGCGACAGATCGAGTGCGGCGACCTCCTCACTACCGACCGCGGTGTCGCCGAGCAGCAGCGCGTGCAGCTCGGGCAGGTCGTGCAGCTCGTCGAGCCAGCCGCTCACCGGCTGCCCGCGCAGCGACAAACCCGGGACGTGCTCGGACCGCACGGCGCCGATCACGCGATCGTAGGTCGCGCGATCGAGCCGGACCGCCGGTTCGACGAACCATCGCATCGGGTACTGCCGGGGCGGCGCGTCGGGGAGCCGCCCGATCTGGCGCGTGCCCCGCGCGGTCCACGCCATTACCCGCATCGGCACGGGCCACGGCGACGTCGGTCGCGCGACGGGAGTCGCGACCCCTGGGCGCGCCGGAGCGACAGGATGGACGGTCGTGGGTTTGTGGGCGCACGCCGCGGTCAGGGTCAGGACCAGCAGAGGTCGCATGGAGTGCAGACAGCCGGTCGCCCCGACGGTTGCAGGTTCACACCAAGGTGGTCTGGGGCGACACCACGAGCTTGATGAACTCCTCGCGGGTCGCCAGCTCGTCGAGGAACACGCCACGCACCCCGCTGGTGACCAGCCGCGCCTCGTGCGCGCCGACCCCGCGCGCCGCCATGCACATGTGCAGGCCCTCGATGTAGACCGCCGAGCCCTGGCTCGCGAGCTGGGTGTGGAGGATGTCGGCGAGCTCGTGGGTGAGGTCCTCTTGCAGCCGGGGACCTCGCGCGAGCATGCGGGCGAGCCGCGACAGCTTGGACAACCCGAGCACCTTCTTCGTCGGGATGTACGCCATCGAGATCCGGTAGATCACGGGCAGCAGGTGATGCGGGCACACACCGAACGCGGTGTTGTGTTTCGAGATCACCATCTCGGTGTACTTGGCGGGGAACGTCTTCGCGAGCAGGTGCTCGATCGACTTCTCGACCCGATCCTGGTCGTGGATCAGCTCGTGGAGACCCTTCGCGGCGCGCGCCGCCGTGTCCGCGAAGTTTTCGTCGTCGATGTCGTAGCCGAGGCGGCCGATGCCTTCGAGGATCTTCTGGTAGCCCTCGGTGAAGAGTGCGAGGGCTTTGGGGTCGAGCTCCATGGCGTGTCCTGATACTTACAGAGGATCGCGGTGGTCGCCGCCGCGACACCGAGCGTACGGGCCGCCGCGATCGAAACGTGCGAGACCGCGTCGTAGCCCGGATCGTCGACGGCCTCAAGCCGCCGCGCCCTCGATGACGCCAATCGCCCGGTCACGACGGTGACCGCGAGGCGGCGATGCGACAGGATCTGGTCGTGATGCGCCACCGCGGTGCGGTCGATCCGCGCACCCAACCGTTCGGCGAGCTCGAGCGGCGGTAGCTCCCACAGCCCCCCGAACAGCCCGCCGGCGGCGCGACGTACGAGGACGACCTCGTCGCCGGGCAGCGCGATCCACACGAGGGTCCGGGCCAGGACCGGCAGGTCCGCCTGCTTCTTGCGCGGAGGGAGCACGGGAAGCTCGTGGGTGCGGTGATCGCGATGCGCGATGCAGCTCGCGGCGATCGGACACGACACGCAGCGCGGCGAGGTCGGCGAGCACGAGGTCGCACCGAGCTCCATCAGCCCCTGGTTGAGGTCGCCGGGAGCCGCGGTCTCGGGGAGTGCACGTACCAGCTCGCCGGCGCGCGCCCACAGCGCCTTGTTCCCGGCGGTGCTCTTGACGTCGTGTTCGATCGCGAACACGCGTGCGAGCACGCGGGCGACGTTGCCGTCGACCAGCGGCGTGCGTTCGCCGTACGCGATCGACGCGATCGCGCCGGCGGTATACGGCCCGATGCCGCGCACCGTCCGCAGTCCGGTCGCGGTCGCGGGCAGCGCACCACCGTGGCTCGCGGCGACCTCGCGTGCGCCCGACCACAGGTTGCGCGCACGCGCGTAGTAGCCGAGTCCCGCCCAGGCGGCCAGCACGTCGTCGAGCGGCGCGGCGGCGAGCGCCGTCACCGTCGGGAACTTCGCCATCCAGCGTTCCCAGTACGGGATCACCGTGGCAACCCGCGTCTGCTGCAGCATCACCTCGCTGACCCAGATCGCGTACGGGTCGCGCGTGCGCCGCCACGGCAGATCGCGCCGTGTGCTCTGGAAGTGAGAGACCACCGCGGTCGCGAGCTGCGTCAGGCGGCGGTCCGGAACAGACTTCGCGAGCGGGCGCCCAGCGGATCGGCTGACCGCGGAAGCGAAGTCGGGTAACGATGACTTCGCGAACGAACGCCGAGAACCCACGTCAGGTGCTCTCACGCGTGCCGGCGCTGTTCGTGGGAGCGAGGTCGGGCGACGAAGCCATCGCCCGGTTGGTAACACACGCTCAGTGGTAGGCGTGGACCATCACGAACACGGTCGGGTCGAACACCGCACCGAACGTGGTGTCGCTGTTCACCGTGACTGCGCCCGGCCCGTTCTCCTGACGGACCTTCGCGAACTGCAGCAGCGTGTTGGTCGACGACAGGCTGACCTGCCAGTGCGGGTTGATCCAGGTCGACACCGCGAGGCCGTACGCGAGCGACGTGGTCGTCGTGCTGGTCTCGTCGTCGGAACCCGGCGGATTGTCCTTGACGTTATCGAGCGCGGCAGCGCCGAGCAGCTCGAGATCGACGCGGCCGTGCGCGACCAGCGGGTAGCGGACCAGCGCGGCGAGGCCGACCGTGGTCTGGCTGGTGTCGACCGCCATGCCGGTGTCCACGGTCTGCTTGCGACCCTGGAGGAACACGGTGGGCTCGAACGTGAGACCGCTGATCAGCCGGAACCGCACGGTCGTGATGTTCGGCGTCTCGAGCGAGGTCGGGAACACGTAGCCGAGCCCGATCCCGATCGAGAACATGTCCGGCCGGTAGTGCCCGCGATCCATCTCGGGCGCCGTTGGCGGCGGCGGGTTGGTATGGGGCGGCGGGTTCGGATTCGGCGGTGGAGGGTTCGGATTTGGGGGAGGTGGAGGATTGGTGTCGACCGGATTCGTGTCCGGGGTGGTATCCGGCGTGGTGTCCGGCGGCGGTGGGTTGGTATCCGGCACCGGTGGCTCGCTAGGCGGCGTGGGCGGTGTCGGCTGCGCGGCGGCGGGACCCGCGGCCGCGACGGTCAAGGCAACTACCAGCGTCGTCGTTCTGATCACGTTCACGTTCCTTTCAGAAAGCGTCGGGCGCGGCATCGGGGATCGTCGGGGGTTGTGGCGTCACGCCCGCGTCGCTGACGTCCACCGGTGGTGGCGGCTGGTCGATCTCGCACACGTTGGCGCAATCGCGCTCCAGCGTGACGCAGACGTTTGCGTGCGAGGTGATGCACGCCGAGCACTCCTCGGAGATCAGGTCGATCTGCGAGACCACCTGGTTCGTGCAGTCATCGATACACGCGTTCTGCGCGTTGGGCGTGGGCGCGGCCTGACACGCACACACCGTCGAGCACACCGTGCGGGCACGGTCCTCGGCGGTGGCGGTACAGGCGGCCACCGCCGCGAGGGAGACGACGAACATCGCAGCGACCACCGGGCGGATCCCACGCATCGCGTAGATCTTCGAGCGCGCCGATCGAGCGCGGCAAGTTTTTGGCCGATCACTCGGCGCGGATGTTCCAGACTTGCCAGGTCACGCCGCCGTTCTCGTCACGCAGCACGACCGCGAGTTGACCCTCGGTGGGGTCCTCGACCTCGACCCGGATGTGCGCCATCGGCAGATCCTCGTCGTGCATGGTTCCACACGAGGTCAGCCAGCTCACGTCGTCGGTCTCGGCGGCGTCGACCGACATCGGAACGTCGACCAGCTTGCCGATCACGATCTCGGCGTCGGGCGCGGGATCGATCGTGCCGTCGATCATGACCGGCGGAAGGTCCGGGTTCGCGCGGTCGATCCCGAGCGTCACCGACTTGATCCCGGCCAGCGTCATTCCATTGTAGGCCACCCCGATCTGGAGCGGCACGGGCACACCCGGATCGAGCCCCAGCTCCTCGCGCGCGGCGGCGAGCTGGTCGTCGCCAGGAGCCGTCACGACCCATCCTCCCTCGTCCGTCGGGAGCAACGTATCGGCGAGCGCCTGCGGCGAGATCACCGTGGCGACTTCGGGCTCGCGCTCCTCGGTGGTGCTGCCCTTGACGGCGAGTAGCGCGTCGATTCGCGAGGTCTCGCCGGTCGCGATCGACGGCGGGGTGGCCCGGATCGCGATGATGCGGTCGTGGTCGAGCTGCCACTCGGGATCGAGGTCCTGACCGCACGCGGCGAGCGCGAGCGCAGCAACGATAAGACTGGGCAGGGCCGCTCGCGAAGTCTTCATAGCTCGCCTCGCAGCCCCAGCGACGGAATGATCGGCAGCGATTCGAACGCGGCTCGCTGCGAGTAATCGTAGTTGTAGAAGTACGTCACCACGCTGCGGTTCATGTAGACGTTCTGGACGTCGATGAATCCGGTGAGCCGGACCGGGCCGACCTTCCACACATGGTCGACGCGGAGATCGAGTTGGTGGTGGATCGGCGCGCGGTCGGAGTTCACGTCGGCATAGATCGGGATGTACAGGTTGCGGTCGCTGTCGAAGATCGAGCCGATCGCCGGCGTGAACGGGAGCCCGGAGTACAGCTGGAAGCGTCCGCCGAGCGTCCACTTGCCCTTTTTCCAGCTGAGCGCGGCGTTGAGCGAGTGCGGCTGGTCGAAGGTGAACAGGCGCGACGGCTCGCCGGGCCGGTCGACGCGCGTCGAGTGCGAGTACGAGTACGACAGCCACGCGAACCACGGCCCGCCGCGGTAGGTGGCGAGGAGCTCGCCGCCGACCGACGTGCCACGGCCGAGGTTGGCGAGGTTGTTGTTCTCGTCGTGGGTGATCAGCTTCTTGCGATCGGTGTAGTAGCCGGACAGCTGCGCGCGCAGGCCCTCGCGCGGCTCCCACTGGAGGCCGAGGATGGTCTGCAACGACTGCTCGGAGTGGAGGTCCTTGACCAGGTACTCCGACTGGTACTCGGGCGGGCGGTAGTACGAGCCGCTCGCGAGTCGCAGCGTCCACGGCCGCGACAGCTTGTACTTGATGTCGGCGCGCGGCTGGAGCGCGAGCTGGCGTCCGCGCGCGAAGAAGTCGGCGCGCAGTCCGGTGGTCGCGCGGATCTTCGGATCGAGGTTGCCGGTCAGCGCCGACCACGCCGCGAAGTCGGGCGTGTAGATCACGCCGTCGAACCGCGTCGAGGTGTCGTTGGGATCGAACTCCGGCATCGGCTCGCCCTCGCGGGTCTCGACCGGGATCGCGATGTTGATCCGGCCGCGGCCAACCTGGACCTCGGCACCGTTGCGCCACACCACGTCGGTGAGGCCGGCGGTCTTCGCGATCCGGCGCGTGACCTCGACGCGCGGCGTGAGCGCGGCGATCTTGCTGTCGATGAACTGGTTCGCGCCGATCTCGAACGTGAACTGCTGGAGCAGGAGCGAGAGCCCGAGATCCGCCGTCCACAGACCGTGGTGGTACTTGCCGGCGAGCGTGTTGCGGATGAACCGCGTGCGGTTGAAGAACCGCTTCTCCTTGGCATTCTCCTGCTTGCTCGCGACCAGCTCGAACACGTCGTCGGTGCCGAGGCTGGAGAACATCAGGTGCCAGTCCGCGTCGAGCTGGTGATCGATCCGGATCTGTTCGTCCCAGTAGCGCGGCACGGTGGTCAGCGACAGATCGACGCTGTCGGGGATCAGCGCGGGCAGCACGAAGTCGATGGTCGAGCGGCGCAGCGCGATCAAGTACTGGGTGTCCTTGCTCGCCGGACCTTGCGCGATCAGGCCACCGTCGATGAACGACACCTCGGCCTGCTGGGCGCGCTTCTCGCTGCCTTGCCGCGTGGTGAGCTCGACGATGCCCGACGACGCGCGCCCGTACGCGACATCGAACCCGCCGGGGATGAAATCGAGCGACGCGATGGTCTCGGCCGGCGTGATCGCGCGGAATCCGATGTTGTGGAACAGCACCGGAACCTCGAAGCCGTCGATCAGGACCTTGCTGTCCTGCGGCGACGCACCGCGGATCACGACGCCGCTGTAGCCGAGCGGCACCTGCAGGTTGACCACGCCCGGCATCACGGTGAGAGCGCGGACGATGTCCCCGCCGGTGCCGGGCACGCGCTGCAACTCGGTGCGATCGAGCTCGGCCGCACCGGGGGCCGGCGCTGGCTTCTCGCCACGCACCTCGATGGTCTCCCCCATCGACTCGGGCAACATCACGATGTCGTCGAGGGGCTCGCCGGTCACCAGCGTGATCGCGGTCTGATAGCCCGGGCGATCGACGATCAGCGTGGTGCCGATCGGAGCCCGCAACTCGAACCTACCGAACCGGTTGGTCTTGACGCCGCTTTCTTCGCCCTCGAGTCGCACTGTCGCACCCCGCACCGGGCGACCGAGCGCGTTGATCACGCGACCCGCGACCGGGACGACGTCGCCGGTCGGTGCTTCGGGGGCTGGTGCCTCGGGAGTCGGAGTTTCGGGCGGCGGCGGCTGTGCGAGGACGATCGAAGGCACGCCGCACCCGAGCGCGACGATCAACCAGCGCACGCGACGCGGAGTCCTGCGCGTACCGGAACGGTCACCAACCACGGCCGCCGACCGTAGCAAGACTCGCGCCGCCCGCACCCCCGACCACCGACGCAATCGCGGGCTGGGTCAGTCAGGGAATCCGACACGTGCCTGGCTGGTCGACAGGATCGCCAAAAAATTGGCCGCGTTTGGCGATGGGGAGACAACCGAGGACATGGACCGCAAGGCGCTGCGAATCGCGATCGCCGTGATCTGTGCACTGTGTGCGCCGTCGATCGTGTACGCCGGCGCGAAGACCGTTCGGAAGGTCAGCTATGGCGAGACGGCGGGGGTGACGCGGGTAACCATCCACTCGAGCGGCACGCCGACGTTCACCGCGTACCAGCTCGAGCGGCCGACCCGCGTCGTGCTCGATCTTCCGGCGACGCGGCTGGCGTCGTCGCTGACCGATCACGAGGCGAGTGCGGCGTACGCCCCGAACACGTGGGCGGTCAGCACCGTCGCGGCCAGCCAGCTCGACGACGGCGAGCACCTCGTTCGCGTCGTCGTCACGCTCGCGCGACCGGGCCGTTACGACGTCAAGACACGAGGCCACGACGTGATCGTGACGATCACGCCACGCGATCCGATGCCCGCTGCCTCGCACGGCGACGCCGATGCGAGCGCGCGGACCGATGCGATCGCGCGGGCCGAAAAGTCCAGCGCCGCAGCGCGCGCCGATGCGGTGAAGGCGAAGCAGGCCGCGGCGTCGTTGCGCGTCGAGGCCGAACGGTTGCGCAAGGCAGCCGCCGAGCAGGCCGATCGCGCGGCGGTGGCCGAGCGCGCGGCCGAGGAGGCTCGCAAGCAGGGACGCGCGACCGCCGCCGATGTCGATCGCGCGCGACATGCGGCCACCCGGGCGCGACGCGAGGCCTTCGCTGCCAAGCGCGACGCGGCAAAGGCGAACGACGCCGCGATCGCGGCGCAACACGAAGCCGATCGCACGAAGGCCGCGGCCGAGGCGGCGACCCGCGCGGCCCGCCTGGAAACCGCGCGTGCGAAGGATGAAGCCCGCGCGGCACGTCGCGATGCCTCGGCGAAGCAGGCCGAGCTCGATCGGGTGCGCGATCGTGCAGCTCGCGATGCAGCAGCGCTTGTCGCCGCTCGCGCCGACGCCGAGCGCGCCCGCCGCGAGGCGGATCGCGCGAAGGCCGAGGCCAAGATCGCGCAGGACGCGGTCGCGAGCCGACAGCGCACCAAGCGTGCGACCAAGCAAGAGCTCCAGCGCCTGCGCGACGAAGCCGAGGCGATGCGAAAGGATGCCGAGGCGGCGAAGCTCAAGGCGAAGGCCGAGACCGATGCCGCACGCGATGCCGCCGCGAAGCTCGCCGCGAAACAGGGCGAGCTCCAGCGACTACGCGACGAGACGGAGACGCTGCGCCGCGCCGCACTCGAGGCCAAGCAGGATGCCAAGGCTGCACACGCCGCCGTCGTGGCTCGCGATGCCAGCAACCAGGGCGAGCTCGATCGTCTGCGCGGCGAGGCGGCGACCTTGCGACGCGATGCCGAGAAGGCCAAGGCCGAGGCTCGGGCCGCGCGCGCGACCGCCGCGAAGCTCGCGACGATGCGCGCCGAGGCAGAGACGTTGCGGCGCGAGGTCGAGAAAGCGAAGGCCGAGGCCAAGGCGGCGCAGGTCGCAGCGGATCGACGCGAAGCCGAGCGTCGCGCCGATGCCAAGCGCGCGGCCGCCGAGCTCGCCAAGCTACGTGACGAGGCCGTCGCCGCGCGACGCGATGCGCGCAAGGCGAAGGCTGCCGCGGACAAGGTCGCCAGAGGGAGACGCGCTCGCCGCGACGAGGTCGAGCTCGCCGCGCGCGCCGAGGCGGAGCGTGCCAAGGCCGAAGCGGCGGCCGCGAAGGCCGAGGCCGAGGTCGCCAAGGCGGCGGCCGCGCAAGCTCACAAGGACGCCCTCGCCGAGAAACAACGCGCCGAGCTCGCGCGCACCGAGGCCGAGCATCTCGCGCAGACCGCACAGCGTCAGCTCGCGGCGCTCGATCGGCGCGCGCACGACGTCAAGGAGCTCGAGGATCAGGCGCGAGCGGCACTCGCTGCCGCGCACGACAAGGGTGACGACGCGTCGAAGCTGCTCGCGCGGGCGAAACGCGAGCGCGATGCCGCCGAGCGTGCGGCCAGGGATGCGACCCGCGCGAGAGATCGCGCGAGCTCCGCGGATCGTGCTCGGCTGACCGCCGACGCGCGTGTCGCCGACGCGAGACTCGCACGCGCGCGCCGTGCGACCGCCGACGCCGAGCTCGAACGCACCAAGGCCGAGGCGGCGGCGGCCCGGGCTCGTCGCGAGCTCGAGCAGACGCGCTCCGCGCTCGCGACCGTGGTCGATCAACGCGCGACCGCCGAGGCCGCCGCGACCACGGCGATCCAGCATCGCCACGAGGCGGAGGCCGCCGCGAAGACCGCGGCGAGCCGTCGCTCCGCTGCCGAGGTCGCCGCCGTCGCGGCCGCCAAGCAGCAAGCGCAAGCCGAGGCCGCGGTTCGCGAGGCCACGCGTCGTCGCGAGCTCGCCGAGGCTGCGACGCGCAAGGCGCGGGACCTCGCCGCCCGTGCGACTCGACAGCGCGATGCCGCGATCGCCGAGCTCGAGGCACACAAGCGCGCCGAGGCTGCGAACAAGCAGCGTGCGATCGCCGCGCGTCGCTCCGAGCGACGTGCGCGCTCGGTGCCGCGCGTTCGGGTTGCCGTCGCGCAGCCGGCCGGGCCGCCACGCGTGCGCGACATCGCATTCCGCGGTCACAACGGCAGCGGCGATCTGGACATCCTGATCGACGGACGCGTGCGCGTCACGCAGGGACGTGTCACCCAGAATCGCGCCACCTTGATCCTCGATGGTGTCGAGCTCGCCTCCGGCCTCGAGCGCAAGGTCGACGTGACCCGGTTCGGAAGTCCCGTGCGCTCGGTGTCGACCTATCGCGATCCGCGGGTTCGCGGGCGCGTCTACATCGTCGTCGAGTTCCTGACCGCCTCGACGCCGCGCGTGGTGCGGCGCGATGGAAAGATTCGCTGGCACATCGTCGACAACGAGATGGCCTGACTGTCCCGATGTTGCGCAGCGTGATGCATTCGCACAGCTAACGCGGCTTCAGTCGTCCGAGTTTCGCGGGATTGCGCGGGCGCGGAGCGTGCAACGAACCGACCCGATGAGCCCTGCCACGGGGAAGTTGGTGGCGGCGCTTCTTGTCGCCCTGTGCAACCAGTCTCTCGCCGCCCGCGGTGACGACAGGATTGGGGTCGCCGTGTCCGGCGATCCGACGATCCGCGAGCCGATCGACTCGATGATCTCGAGCTGGCTCTCCAACCACGGTCACGAGGTGACACCAGACGTGCTTCCCGCCTCGGCGATCGGCACCGTCGGTGATTGCTTCGTGATCCAGGACGACGGGTGTGCGCGGACCGCGATCGCGCAACAAGCAAACACGGGGACCGTGGTCTACGTCGGTGTCGAGGTCGGGACTGCACCCGACGGACGTGTCGTCACGATGCACGCACACTGGATCGCGAAGGACCATCCCACCGTCGTCGAGTCGACGACGTGCACCGCCTGCACCGATACCGAGCTGCGCACCCATGTCGATCGCCTGATGACCGCGGTGGTGACGGCGAGCGGGGGCGTGGTCGCTCCCGTCGAGATCGATCGGGATGTCGAGGTCGCGGGTGAGAGCGGGCAGGGGCTCGCGTTCGGCGTCGAGCTCGGCGAGCCGACGTCCATCACCGCGGGGTGGTTCGCCGATCGATTCGCGGTGACCACCGGCGTCGGGAGCGGGACGATCGACGGGCTCGGGCTGACGGTCCACGGGGAGCTTCGCTACGAGGCGACGCGGATCGCGGACAAATTTCCGCTGCGGCTTGGCGGTGGCCTTCGCTACTACCGGCACGAGGAGCAGAACCGCCTCCCCGACACCCGCTACGGCGTACGCGCGATCATCGAGATCTCGACGCGCCACGCGCCGTTCGAGCTATACGCGGAGCTCGCGCCCGGCATCGACGTCGATCGCACGCGACAGGCGCGGAGCAACCTGTTCGCCAACCTGGCGATCGGCGCCCGCTGGCTTCCGTAGCTACTGCGGTACGGACCAGATGATGACGTCGTCGAGATCGACGTCGCCGGCGATGTTCTCGACGGGTTCGTTGGTGCCCTCGGTCGAGCCCCAGTTGAGCCCGCCGATCGCCCACGGGTTGTCGTTGCCGGAGATTCCTCGGGTCCACGGGTCGGTGCACGAGACCGTGCTGGTCCCGGCCTTGTTGGTCCACTCGGTGCCGGTTGCGGTGATGCCGTCGACGCGAAGCTCGAGCCCGCCGGGTCCGAACTGCGCCTCGACGTGCGTCCACGTGTCGACGGGGATCGGGTCGGCGGTGCACCGGAACGCCTCGATCGACGGATCGCTTTGCATCTGGATGCGCACGACGAGGTTGCGATCGAAGCCGAGCCGGATGTTGAAGTGGCCGTCCTGCGTCGTGCCGTTGGCATCGCGCGAGATCAGCCCGACGTCCGTGGCGGGCGTGTCGGCGCCGTAGCGGAACCACAGATCGACGATCCCGGAGTCGAGGTCGTAGGCCGGCGAGTCCCCGAGCTCGACCCACCCCAGTGCGTCGTTCGGCATGTGCACTGCCTGACCGGCGTGACCGTCGACGAACGTCACCGCCGACGTCCCCGCGGCGATCGCGGAGATTTCGCTGTTGGTGTCGGTGAGGTTGCCGTCGAACCGCAACCAGGTCACCACCGTCGGACAGTCGGTGCAGGTGTCGGGCGGCTGGGGGCTGTCGGCGGTCGGCGCGTCGGGCCCCGGCGTGCCGGGGAGCTCGCACGTGCCGGCGGTACACACCAGCGAGGCAGGGCAGTCGCTCTGCGTGGAGCACGGTGCCCCGGGGTGTGGCGCGGGGTTGAAACAACCGCCGGTAGCGATCGCGACCACGAATACTGCCCTCACGATCGACGATTGTCGCACACGGCGCCGGCGACTTCGACGTGGCCCATTCCACCACCTCGACCTACAGCCGAAACGGCAACGGGCCGAACGATCACTCGTCCGGCCCGTACCGTGTTGGAAGCTACGAGATCAGATCACTCGAAGTCGTGACCGTGGCCCGCGTGGGCGTCCTTCTCGTCCTTCTTGGGCTTCTCGGCGATCAGCGTCTCGGTGGTGAGCATGAGGCCCGACACCGAACCCGCGTTCTGGATCGCGATGCGCACGACCTTGGCGGGGTCGATCACGCCAGCCTTGATGAGGTCCTCGTACTCGAGCTTCGCGGCGTTGAAGCCGAACCCGGCCTGGCCCTCCTTGACCTTGGCGACGACGATCGAGCCGTCGACGCCGGCGTTCCCGGCGATCTGCCGCATCGGCTCCTCGAGCGCGCGACGGATGATGTTGACGCCGTAGCGGCGGTCGTCATCGAACGTCAGCTTGTCGAGCGCGGGGATGCAGCGAATCAGCGCCACACCGCCACCGGGGACGATGCCCTCCTCGACGGCCGCGCGGGTCGCGTACATCGCGTCCTCGACGCGCGCCTTCTTCTCCTTCATCTCGACCTCGGTGGCCGCACCGACGCGGATCACCGCGACGCCGCCGACCAGCTTGGCGAGGCGCTCCTGGAGCTTCTCGCGGTCGTAGTCCGAGGTGGTCTCCTCAATCTCGCGGCGGATGGTCTTCACGCGCGCCTCGATCTTCTCCTTGGCGCCCGCACCCTCGATGATCGTGGTGTTGTCCTTGTCGATCGTGAGGCGCTTGGCCCGGCCGAGGTCGTTGATCGTGAGGTTCTCGAGCTTGAGCCCGAGGTCCTCGGTGACCGCCTCGCCGCCCGTGAGGGCCGCGATGTCCTGCAGCATCGCCTTGCGACGATCGCCGAAGCCCGGCGCCTTGACCGCCGCGACCTGCAGCGTGCCACGGAGCTTGTTGACGACCAGCGTGGCGAGCGCCTCGCCGTCGACGTCTTCCGCCACGATCAGGAGCGGCTTGCCCTGCTTGGCAACCTGCTCGAGCACCGGGAGGAGCTCCTTCATGTTCGAGATCTTCTTCTCGTGGATCAGGATGTACGCGTCGTTGAGCACGACCTCCATCCGCTCGCTGTCGGTCACGAAGTACGGCGACAGGTAGCCACGGTCGAACTGCATACCCTCGACGACGTCGAGCTCGGAGGTCAGCGTCTTGGCCTCTTCGACCGTGATCACGCCTTCCTTGCCGACCTTCTTCATGGCCTCGGAGATCATGTTGCCGATCTCCTCGTCGCCGTTCGCGCTGATCGTGCCGACCTGCGCGATGTCGTCCTTGCCCTTGGTCGGGGTCGACATCGACTTGATGTGGTCGACCACGGCCTGCGTCGCCGCATCGATGCCGCGCTTGAGGTCCATCGGGTTGAGGCCCGCGGCCACGAGCTTGGCGCCCTCGTTGTAGATCGCCTGCGCGAGCACGGTCGCGGTGGTGGTGCCGTCACCGGCGACGTCGGAGGTCTTCGACGCGACCTCCTTCACCATCTGCGCGCCCATGTTCTGGAACTTGTTCTCGATCTCGACCTCTTTGGCGACGGTGACGCCGTCCTTGGTCACGGTCGGCGAGCCCCACGACTTCTCGATCACGACATTGCGACCCCGGGGTCCGAGCGTGACCTTCACCGCGTTGGCGAGCAGGTTGAGGCCCTTCGCGATCTCGCTACGGGCATTCGACGAAAAGATGATTTCCTTGGCAGCCATGGTTGCTGTGCTTTCTTGGTCTTGCGTTGCGAGTGCGGGTTAGTCGAGCACGGCGAGCAGATCGTCCTCGCGGAGGATCAGGTGCTCCTCGCCGTCGATCTTGACCTCGGTGCCGCTGTACTTGCTGAACAGCACCTTGTCGCCAGCCTTCACCTCGAGGGTGATCAGCTTGCCGTCCTTGTCGCGCTTACCCGCGCCGACGGCGATGACCTGGGCCTGGATCGGCTTTTCCTTGGCCGAGTCGGGAATGATGAGACCACCAGAGGTCTTGGTCTCGGCATCGAGACGCTTGACGAGAATTCGATCGTGCAGCGGACGGATCTTCATTGAAGCTCACTCCAGAAAGTGTTTTCGCGAAGCACGAATACTCACTGGAACGGGCGTTGGCAACCCCCGCCGTCGACTGCTAACAAAATTCTCGAAACTACCGTATAAACGGGCAGGTAGACTTGGTCGATAACGGCGCTAACCTGGTCTGGACGCTCAGAACGTGCCGGCCAGACCGATCTGGTTCCCGGTGGCGTACGGCTGTGCGCGCGCCGGTCCGATGGTCGCCGTCGGCAGCGAGCTCTGGATCAACCGGATCGATCCCGCCGTCACCAACAGCCCGGCGACGCCGGTGATGATGCCGGCCTTGCACATCCCTCTGCGGTCGGTGCTGCAGCCGACCGCGGTGAGGGTGATGCCGGTGACGGCGGCCATACCACCGAGCGCGGTGAACGTGACGCCGGTGGCGAACGTGCCCTGCGCGCGGGGCTTCGCGGTGACGACGAAATCTCCCGGCGGGATGTAGCCGACGGAGACCTTCGACGGATGGCGCTCCTGCGTGTGCAGGGTGACGAACCGTCCCGGCTCGACGTAGATCGAGCACGGCGTCGAGCACACCGCGTCGTTGTCGAGGCGGACATCCCAGCGGGTCTCGCTGCTCGACACGAACGTGGTGCGCGAGCCGCCGGGAACCGGCTGCGGCTGCGTGGGCGAGGGCTGTGCGAACCCCGGATCGTGCGGAGTCGGCGCGGGCGCCGGGACGGGAGCGGGCGCGGGTGCCGGTTGGTACGGCTGAGGTCCCACGGGCGTAGGGGGCGTGGCACCGGGTTGCGCGAACGCGGTCGACGCTGTTCCGAGCGTGACGCAGGCGACCAGACAGGCCGTTTTCATCATGTCTCCACGACGGACACCGTTGCCCATTATCGCCAAACTCGGCCGGTTTGGGGTGGCAAAGATCGTCCGAACGCCGTCTTGGCCCGCTTGTAGTACAACCGCCCGCGATGGCGCAGCTCACCGATTACGAGAAGTACATCCGTACCGACGAGTTGCTGGGGCTCCAGAAGTCGCCCGAGGCGCTGTCGTGCCACGACGAGCTGCAGTTCCAGATCATCCATCAGGCGCACGAGCTGTACATGAAGCTGATCGAGCACGAGCTCCGGTTCGTGTGCCGGTCGCTCGATGCCGACGACGCGATCCGTGCAATCACGACCCTCGGTCGCGTGTCGATCATCCAGCGCGTGCTCCTGCACTCGATCGACCTGCTCGACACCATGGCGCCGACCGACTACATGACGATCCGCACCGTGCTCGGCCGGGGTTCGGGGCAGGAGTCGCCGGGGTTCCGCGCGATGCTGAAGCTGCCGGGCGAGGTCGTGTGGCCGGCGGCGGCGGCGTTCCTCGAGCGACAGGGCGTCACGTTGCGCCAGATCTACGACGACCCCCATGGCGGCAGCCGCCACCTGCTGTTCCGGCTGTGCGAGGGCCTCGTCGACTACGACCAGCTGCTCCAGATCTGGCGCCAGCGACACCTCATGCTCGTGTACCGGATCATCGGAACCGGCACGCCGTCGCTCAAGGGCAAGCACAGCGACCTGCTCGCGCACGGCATGAAGCAGCGGTTCTTCCCCAAACTGTGGGACGTGCGCGACGAGGTGTTCGGCGAGTGGACCGCGCAGCAGGCGGCAAAGGGGCGCGACCCCGGGTACCACGGCTAGCCATGGTGCGTCGTTTTCTCACGCTCGTGCTCGTACTCGTGCTCGGGTTCGAGCTCGGAGGCTGCAACTTCGCGGTCAAGCATCCGGCGGTCACCGCCGGCCTCGTCACCGGCTCGCTCGCGATGGGCAGCTGCTCGCTCGCGAGCTCCGAGCATCTGAAGTGCGCCGAGATCTCGGCGGCCGGCGGCGTCGGCATCGCCCTCATCACCGTGTTCGCGATGTGGCTCGGCTACGAGGACGACGACACGACCACCACGGGTGCGGGTGGCGCCGTCGAGAACCCCAACGATCTGCCGCCGGCGCCGGTGTTCGTGCCGAACAAGCAACCGCCACCGACCACGCCACCGACCACGACGCCTCCGCCGCCGCCGACCACGCCACCGGCGCCGCCGCCGGGCACGACGACCACGCCACCAGCGACGACCACGCCACCGCCACCGCCGACGACGACCACGCCACCGCCGACCACGCCACCGACTCCGCCGCCGGAAGCACCAGCGCCGGACCCGAACGATCCGCCGCGATCGACACCGTAGCCGTCGTCCGGCCAGGTGCCGTGGCGTGTTAGATCGGGGCCATGGCCGACCCCGTGGCGGATAGCCTCCTCGAGTACCGCAAGCAGTTCCCGGCGCTCGAGGACTGCGTGCACTTCATCTCTCACTCGCTGGGTTGCGTGCCCGCCAAGGCGCTCGACGACCTCACCGAGTTCTACGACCTGTGGCGCACCAAATCGATCACCGCGTGGAGCGACTGGCTCCCCGAGGTCGATCGCGCCGCGACGCGGATCGCGAAGATCATCTCGGCGAAGCCGAGCACGGTGACGATGAGCCACAACGTGTCGCAGGTGATGAGCGTGCTGGCGTCGTGCTTCGACTACACGCCCGAGCGCAACAAGATCGTCTACGAGGCGCTGCAGTTCCCGACGGTGTCGTACGTGTGGCAGGCCGAGCAGCGCCGTGGTGCGAAGTGCGAGCTGGTGCAGTCCAAGGACGGCATCACGATCGACACCGACGCGATGTGCGCGGCGATCGACGAGCACACCGTGGCCGTGCCGATGTCGCACGTGGTGTTCTCGTCGGCGTACGTCCAGGACGCCAAGAAGATCTGCGATCGCGCGCGCGCGGTCGGCGCCCACATCATCCTCGACTGCTACCAGTCGATCGGCACGCTGCCGCTCGACGTCGTCGACCTCGGCGTGTCGTTCGCGTGCGGCGGATCGGTCAAGTACCTGTGCGGCGGACCGGGCGCGGCGTGGCTGTACGTGCGCGAGGACCTGATCGAGGAGTTCTCTCCGCGGGTCACCGGCTGGTTCGGCAACGAGGCGCCGTTCGCGTTCACGATGCCCGACCAGACCTACGCCGACACGATCTGGCGCTACATGGGCGGCACCCCCGCGGTGGCGGCGCTCTACCAGTCGCGCGCGGGCCACGACATCATCGGGGAGATCGGAGTTCGCAAGATCCGCGAGAAGAGCCTGGTGATGACCCAGGCGTGCATCGACTGGGTCGACGAGCTCGGCATGAAGCTCAACACGCCACGCGAGCCCGAGCGCCGCGGCGGATCGATCGTGTTCGACTTCGTCGGTGCGGCCGACGTGTGTCGCGAGCTCAACCGCCGCAAGTTCTACAGCGATCACCGCCCGGGCGCGGGGATCCGGATCGCGCCGCACTTCTATACGAAGCGCGAAGAGATCGACCTGCTGTTCGGCGAGATCAAGAAGATCCGCTCGGGCACCGGTCGCTAGACCGAGCCCTCCGGCGGCGGATCGCGAGCAGCACGGCTCCGATGATCGGCCATCCACCGGCCGGCACGCCGGGCGCGACGCAGCCGCCGCAGCCGTAGAACGACGAGCGATCCGGCAACGTGCCGGTGGCGTCGCCCTCGAGTCGCACCGTGCGTTCGTCGTCGTCGATCTTGATCGGCAGCGAGGCCTCGTGGCGACCGGGCTCGGTCGGCGAGAACGCGACCCGGATCCGGGCGCGCTCTCCGGGCAACAGCGTGCGCTGCAGCTCCGGTGGATCCACCAGCCAGGCATCCGAGGTTCCGCTCGCGGTCACCGTGCCGCTGTACTCGATCGATGCCAGCTTCGAGCCGCAGTTCTGCAGCGTGATCGTCTGCGCTGCGGTCGGCGGGTCGGTGATGTCGGCGGTGCCGAAGCTGAGCCGCGCCGGCGACACCGCCGTGCCCTCGGCGAGGAGCTCGAGCGACAGCGGGATCTCGAAGCCGCCGTCGGGGACATCGACCGGCCATGTCAGCGTGCCCTCCAGCTTTCCGGGCTCCGTCGCCGTCGCGACCACGCCGACCTGCGCCTTGTCGGTCGGTGCGAGCGGCGCCCCGGCGGCGGGGTAGGCGGTCGGTCGCTGGAACAGCGCGGCGTAGCTCGGCGAGTCGATGGTCGGGCGCTGCACGTTCAGCGTCGCGGTCCCCGTGTTGGTGAGCGTCGCGTCCGCGGCCACCGGTGCGCCCACGCAGATGGTGCCGAGATCGATGTCGGTCGGCAGCACCACCGCGGCGGGGGTACCGACCTTGCCGGTCACCGGGACCTTCAAGGTCGCGGTCGTTCCCTCGTCGACGTCGACCTCGAGCACCACGCCATCGAGCGTGACGTCGGCGCCCGTCGCGAGGTGGAGCGTCGCCGCGAGCTGGTCGTCGTCGGCCACGGCCTGTGGGAGCGTGATCGGATCGAGCGTGACGCCGGCCGGTGCGCCGACGAGCTCGACCCGCGTGATGTCGACATCGCCGCCTCCCGGCGGGTTCGCGATCGCGACCTCGAGCACCCCTTCGGGATCCCCGGTGCGCAGCTCGCCGAAGTCGAGCGGGTTGGTGACCTGGACGGTCGCGTCGACGATCGCGCAGCGCACCTTCACCTGATCGGTGTTGCGGTCGTAGGCGTTCTGCGACAGGTCGAGGTCGACCGTGCTGGTGGTGAGCGGCAGCGGCGCGGCCGAGTTGCACGCGACGTCGAACGAGGCGATGCCACCGTCGCCGGTCACCGTCACGGGATCCGGAACCACCGCGAACGGCGCGCCGGGGTCGCTCGGCGTCACCGTGATGTCCTGGTTGCCGGTGTCGGTCATCGCGACCGCCAGCGTCACGGTCTGGTCCTTCGCGATCGTGCCGAAGTCGAGCACGAACGGATCCGCCGGCCGGTCGACATGCAGCACGCCCCCGAGCCCGAGCCCGAGTAGCGTCGCGGTGCGGGTCTCGACCGCGGGCGGGCCGGTGACCTCGATCGCGGTGTCGAACGTACCGTGGCGATCGGGGTGCAGCGTGACCGGGATGTCGAGCGTCTCGCCGGCGTCGAGCAAGCAGGTGTCGGGAGCCGCGCACCGACCGATCTGCCACGCGGCACTGTCGTCATCGAGCGCGTCGAGTCGCGCCGAGATCGCGATCGGCTGGTCACCCGTGTTGGTCACGTGCAGCGCGCCACCGGCGGAGCTATCGACGTCGGCGACGACCGGTCCGACGGTGCTCGGGATCGCGAAGCTCGGGCCGGACCCCGGCGGGGCACACGTCACCTGCGCGCTCGCCGTGACGCCGGTGTTCGAGATCACCTGCAGGGTCGCGGTCGTCGCACTCTGACCGGGCGTACACGCGAGCTGTCCGACCGCTGGTAGATCGATGGTCGGGGCGAGCGGACAGGTGCCGGACACGCACGGCGGCGTGACCGACGACACCGTGCCGGGATCGCCGAGCCACGCGATCGCCGCGAGCTGATCCGAGGCGCCGAGACCGGCGACCGAGAACGCCGCGGTGGCCTGCTGACCGGACGGACCGACGATCGTGATCGCGGTCGGTGCGATCGCGATGGTGCCGAGATCGCCGGCGTCGGGCGCATCGGCCGCGCCGGCATCACCCGCCAGCGTCTGCGTCGTGTCGCCGAGGTCGGGCGTCCTGCACGCAGCCACCGCGATCGCGATCGCGATCGTCCACGCGCGCGGCGTGGTGAGGATCACGCGCAGTCCCGGCACGCGATCAGTGTAGTGCGGTTCGCCGTCGTGCCGAGATCAGCATCACCACGAATGCGATCATCGCCACACCCGACGGATCGCCGCCGGCACATCCACCGCACCCGTAGAAGCTGGTGCGCGCGTCGGTGCCATCGTCGTCGCCGTTCGAGCCCGAGCCCGAGATCCCCTCGCCGCGCAGCGCGACGCGGAGGGCCATCCCGTCGACCGTGTTCACCACCAGCTCGGTCTCGACCAGGCCGACCTGCGTCGGGTGGAACGCGATCGAGAAGCTCGCGCGATCGGTCGGCGCCAGCGAGGTCGGGAAGCGATCGGTGATCTCGAAGGGGGTAGGGATGTCGGGTGGCACGAGCTCGAGTTGCTCGGTGCTGCAGTTCTGCAGCGTGACCGCCTGATCGTTGTCGACCGCGATCCGGATCGGTACCTGGCCGAAATCGATCGCACCCGGGGCGATCGCGCCACCGTCGGCGATGAACTGGGCCGTCAGCACGACGTGCGGCATGCCGGCATCGGTGTCCCATACCAGGTCGTCGGTGACGTTGCCGAACGTGCTCGAGCGCCGCGGCGTCACCAGCACCGTGGCCTTGGCGTGGGGCAACAACGGCGTGGGGTACGTCGTGGGCACGACCGGCTCGAGCTCGAGCGGCGAGCTCGAGCCACCCGCCAGCTCGACGCTGGAGATCTCGATCGTCGCGGTACCGCTCGACACGAAGTTGACCGGCGTCGCCGAGGTCGGCTGCCCGGCGCAGAACGTCCCGAGCGTCATGATCGGTGGCGCGGTGAACGTCGCCTCGACGACCGATCCGCTGATCGGGACCGCGATCGACTGCGCGGGGCCAGCCGGCACGATGTCGATCGCCGTCGCCTCGTCGAGCGCGCCGAGCGTGGTCGGCGTGATCGAGAGCAACGAATTCGCGGGCGTGGTCGCGCGATCGAACGGTGACACGGAGAGGTTCGAGGTCACGGGCGCCAGCGTGGGATCGTCGGGCAGCGATGCGGTCACGCCGGTGTCGTCGACCCGCACGGCGCGATCGGCGACGGCGATGCCCGTACGAAGCTCGCCGAGCTGCAATGTCGACGGCGTCGCGAACACGCCCGCATCGTGGACGTTGCAGTGCAGCGTCCGGGTCTGCATCGCCGGTGCGTCGGGGCTGGTGATCGACAGCATTCGGGTCGCATCGACCTCGGTGGCCGAGCTGCAGGTCGCGGACAGCGTGGTACGGCCGGGCGGGATGGTGACGACTGTCGAAAACGAGAACGGCGTCATCGGAGACACCGCGAGGTTCGCGGTGGTCGCGCGATTTCCGCGGTTATCGAGCGCGAGCTCGAGCGCGGTCGATGTGGCTCCCGGCCGAACCGTGCCGAAGTCCAAGGTCTGTGGCGCCACCACGCCGAGCGTGGCGCCGCGCCCGCGACCGACCAGCCCGACCAGCGCCTGGCGCGTCGACGGATCCCGATAGTCGACGATCAGGCGCGCGGGTCTGATGTTGAAGTCCGACGGATCGAACTGGATCTTCGCGATCGCGCGGTCACCGGGGGCCAGCGTGCACGGCAGCATCGTGCAGGCGCCGCCCATCGCGACGCTCCAATCGGCTCCGGCACCGACCACACCGCTATCGGCGATCGTGAGCGCGTCGATCGTCAGCGAACCACTGCCGCCCGCGTTGCGCAGCTCCAGCGTTGCGACGCCGACCTTGTTGGTCACCTCGACCTCCGGCAACACGATCTCCGACGGCGTCAACGCGAGGATCGGCCTGCTCGCGGCGGTCGCGTTGCACGACAACGCGATCGGCATGGCGAGTCCGGCCCCGTTGGTCCCGACGGCGACCAGCGACCCTCCGTGCATCCCGGTCGATCCCGGCCGGCACAGCACGCCGACCGAGGCGCTGCCTTGCGGCGGGATCGGACCGAGCGTGCAGCCGAGCTGGTCCTGACACGGGGCGCCGATCCGGAACGCGTCGTCGTCGAGTTGCAGCTCGAGTGCGGGAACCGTCGCCGTGGTGCTCTGGTTCGTGATCGTGACCATCGCGACGCTGCTACTCGTTCCGACTTCGGTGTCGGCGAACGCCACCGAGGTCGGTGCGGCGACCAGCTCGTCGGCGACCACCGTCTGGCAGAACGCCTCGAATGCGGAGGCCGACGATCCCGACAGCGCGGCGAACGTGCAGTGATGGAGTCCGGGATCGAGTGCGGCCGGACACTCGACCTCGATCGGGACCTGGCTCCCGGCCGGAACGTCGAACGCCGAGCCTCCGCTGCCGCCGACCAGCTGCATCGCCGGTGGTGCACCGCAGGTCGCGACGATGCGATCGACGGTGAGCTGCGACGACCCGGTGTTGGTCAACGTCGCCGAGCCGATCGCCTGCATGCCGGCGGTCTGCCGGATGCCGAGGATCCGGGGTGCGAGCTCGAGATCGGCGGCGCTACCGGCGGCCCACGCCAGGGTCGCGGTCGCCCCGACGACGACCACCGCCGTCGCGCGGCGTCTCCAGCGCCGGCGTGCCATCACAAACGACCGGTCACCCCGATGCTGGGTACCCACAGGTTGGACAAGAACTCGGTGTCGTCGAGGAACCAGAAGTGTTCGAACCCGAAGTCGGCGTGCACGCTGAAGTGGCGACTGATCTCGAGCTCGAGTCCAGCGGCGAACCGGATGCCGAGCGCGAGCTTGGTGTTGCTCTGCTGCATGCCGGTGGTGTCCCGAGAGGTATCGTCGAACACGAACCCGGGGAATCCGAGCGATCCGTATGGCCGGAGCAAGCCGTCGAGGAACCGATAGCGCGCGCCGACGAAGCCACCGGTCTGCTTCGAGCGCAGCACCATGACGTCGCCCTCGATCGCGCCGCGCGCGAGGGCGATGCCGAGGGCGCCGGCGAACCCGCGCCCGGCGGCATCGATGCGCACGGCTGCGATGCCCCCCGTCGACAGCCTCGCCGGGGTCGGGGTGGTGGCAGGGTGATCGTCGGGCCGCGTCCGGATCTCGAGCTTCGGCGCGATCGCGACGATCTGCGAGCCACCCGCGCGATCGAGGACACGGCGCTCGTCGGGGTGCGCGGGATCGCTCGCGTAGAGCCCGCCGATCAGCCATCCATCGAGGTGCCGCGGGATCGAGTCGTCGATCGACGTCGGGTTCGGTGCGCCCGGGAGGTTCGCGAGCACGGCCTTGTGCTCGCCCTCGAAGCCATTGATCGTGAGCTCGCGTTCGGCGGTACCGTTGCGGACGCGCACCAGGTGAAGTCCGGGACGCACGCGAAGCGCGAGCTCGTCTCGGACCTTCACGAACGCACCGCCGTCGATCGAGATCTCGGAGAGCGGTGGTTCGACGTGGATCGTCAACGAGGTGAGCTGGCCGTCGAGTCGGCGCAGGACCTCGGTGATCTCGGGGACGTTGTCGACGGTGTGCGGATCGGCGAGATAACGGCGGTAGGTGTCCGCCGCGTCCGCGGTGCGCCCCATGTCCTCGAGCGTCGACGCGACGTCGAGCAGGATCTTCGGACTCGGGACCTTGGCGTACGCCGCGAGCAGGTTGGCGAGCCCTTGTTCGTAGGACTTTTGCTGGAGGTATTCGACTCCCTCGGCGAGCAGGCCTCGCGCCACCTCGCGGTCACGCGGAGCCGCGACGATCAGAGCTGGATCACTACAGATCGCGGTCAGCTCCGCTTCGAGCTCGTTGGCATCCTCGATCCGGGCGAGCGGTGAAGAGGGTGCGGCCACCGCCGTACCCGCGGCCAACACGAACACCATGGCGACACCATGAAGTATTCGACCGCGGGTTCTGCCGGCGGCACGAAGCACCACGACAGGATGCGCCTTGTCGCTCGACGCAGCAAGCCACCAGCGTAGGTCGCCATGCTACCTTGCCGCGAATGCCGAGCTTCGCGCGCCACGTCTTCGTCTGCATCAACGAACGGGCGCCCGATCACCCCAAGGGGTGTTGCAAGGCCAAGGGTGGCGTCAGCGTTCGCGATCGCCTCAAGTCGGAGCTCACCGCGCGCGGGCTGTCGAAGACGATCCGCGCCAACAACGCCGGCTGTCTCGACCAGTGCGAGCACGGCGTCACGGTGGTCGTGTATCCCGAGCAGGTCTGGTACGGGGGCGTCACCGTCGCGGACATCCCCGAGATCGTCGAGGAGCATCTGATCCACGGACGCGTCGTCGAGCGGCTCCTGATCCCGAACCAGCCGCACCTCGGCGATCGCCGCACGTTCCCGGCACTCGAGGTCTCGCGGTGAGAGCCCGCGCGCTGGCCCTCGCCAGCGTCGCCGGCCTGGTACTCGCGAGACCGGTGCTCGCGGAGACGCCGGTACCTCCCAAGCAGAAGGAACCCGATCCGCCGCCACCACCGTCACCGCCCGATCCGATCGTCGACGCCGCGGCGGACGCCAATCTCGAACCGACCGATCGCCACCAGGGGCTCAACTTCACCGCCGCGCTCGGTGCTGGATTCACGGTCGGGATCGGCATCGACAACTCGGTGGGGCGCGGACCGTCGGCGTCGTTCCGGCTCGCGTCGATGGCGAGGCCGCGCATCGCGCTGACCGCAGAGATCGCCTCGGTCACGTTGCTCCACCGGCAAGCATCGATGGGACCGATCGAGCGCGACCAGGATTCCAACCTCCTGATCGGCGCGCAGTTCTACGCCAAGAGCTCGCTGTGGGTCCGGATCGCTGCGGGGGTTGGCGTGTACACGCCGTCCGGTGGAAGCACCCTCGCGGGACCCGCGGGCGTGGTCGGCGTCGGGGTCGACATCCTGCGCCGGCGCCGGCTGTCGTTCGGCCTCGAGTACATGTCGATCGGGATGATCAACCGCGATGGCTTCCTGTCGTCGAACGCGTTCATGGTCGATCTCGCGATCGAGTAGCCACTACTCGACGTAGGACGACACCTCGTACTCGAATTCTTCGTCGGGAATGTCCTCGATGTCCTCGATGACCTCGTGACTCTCCTCCGTTTCCGGGCGGCGCGTCGGATCCTCGATCGAGACCGTCGCACTACCGTCGTGGGGCACGTCGGCCTGGACCGGGTGTCCCTGCTGGTTCGACAGCGCGATCGCGCGTAACGAGCACGCGGGGACGCCGTCGATCGCGAACCGGCCACCGGTCACGCCGACGATGCGTTCGTCGTCGGAGATGCTCAGCGTCTGGCCGTCGAGGGAGCACGACTCGAGGCGGAGCCGGAAGCTGCCGTCGGTGATTCCGGCGATCGAACCTTCGAGTCGTCCCGTCCCGCTCAGCTCCAGCGCGACCTCGCGCTGCGGCGCCGAGATCACCTTCGAGACCACGCCGCGGCCCTGGACGTATGCGGTCACGCGGTAGCGACCAGCCGGCATGTGGAACACGCCCCACCGACCCTCGCGATCGGTACGCTCCTGTTGCGAGATGCCTCCCGGATCGAGGGGAGCGAGATCGATGAACGCCAGCGGCACCGGGTTGCCGTTGGCATCGGCCAGCGTGCCCTCGATGTCGGGGCCGCGATCGGGGATCTGGAACACGACGTCGTCGAACCGCGCCCCCTGGGAGCACGCGAACGTACGGGATGGCGACGGCGGCGACTTCCACGGCCACGCGCGCAGCGTGATGTCGCCCGTGGTCGTGGTCACCCAGCGAAACGTGCCGTCGCTCGCGATCTTGCCGGTGGGCGAGTACTCGTCGTCCGTCGAGCCCCACTGCTTCTCCATCGCACCGTCACCCGCCGCGTTACCGTTGGCGGCGATCACGCGCCCGGTGATCACGCAGCCGGCCACCAGCGTGATGTCACGCTCGGCGGCCATACCGGTGAGCACCATCACGCTGCCGGTCCCGAGCGCGCCGGCATAATCGGTGTGACTCGCGTCGAGGTTCCACTGGCCGGTCGGCACCCGGAGCGAGAACCCGCCATCGTCGTCGGTCTCGACCACGTCGGTACCGAGCACGGGACGGTCGTCGTTACCGGAGGCCCGCACGATCGCCCGCGCGATCGCGTGACCGTCGGCGTCTCGAACATGCCCCGTGATGGTGCCGCCGCGGACCACGCGCAGGTCGACGTGGCCGGTATCTCGCGTGGCCATCACCACCGCCATCGCGGCTTCGTCCGGGAGCCCCACTGCCTCGGCCTCGGGAGACGACGGCAGGCGTTCGCGCCCGCTCAGACCGACCGACATCACGACGTCGTCGCGCACGAACGCGCGATACCGGCCGCGTGCGAGCTCGATCCGATAGGTGCCGTCGGCGCCGGCGATCACCGATTCCTCGCCACCATCACCGCGAAACACGACCTCGACGGCTCCGACCGGTGCGCGGGTGTCGCGATCGATCACCGTCCCGGAGACCACGTACGCGTCGGCACGGCGCACGTGGACACCTGGGATCCGCGCCGTGCGCGGGAGCTCGATGTGTGCGTCGCGCGCGTCGCGAAACGCCGAAGCCGACGTGTGCCGCGAGCTAGATGCCGGCGTGTCGCGCTCGGAGGTGGCGTCACCCTCGTCGCCTCGCCCGTGCCACCACCACACCGCCGCCACGACGGCAACACCCGCGAGCATGGTCCGTCCGCGCATGGATACCTCTCAGACGCACCGAGCGCGGCTAGGTTTCGTGAATTGCACGTCGGTCGTACAACGCCACGATCGCGCGACGTATTTCGCCCTCGGGCTAGGCGACGACTTCGACGACGAGGGCGGTGATGTTGTCCTTGCCGCCGCGCTGGTTGGCGAGCGCCACGGCCGCCTCCGCGCATTCGTCGAGCTCGCCGTCGCTGCACAGATCGGCGACCTCCTTGTCGGCCTGGAAATAGCCGTGGAGTCCATCGCTGCACAGCAGCAGTCGGTCACCGAGCCCGATGTCGATGTCGGCGGTGTCGACCTGGACGTAGTCCTTGTGGCCGACCGCTCGCGTGATGACGTTCTTCCCGGAGGCCTTCTCGGCCTCGGCCTTGGTCATCATCCCGTGCTTGACCTTGTAGTTGATCAGGGTGTGATCCTCGGTCAGCTGGAGGACGTTGTTGCGGCGCACCCGGTACACCCGGCTATCGCCGACGTGGACGGCGAAGGCGAGCCCGGCGCACACCAGGACGGCCGACAGGGTGGTCGACATCCCCTTCTTCTCGGGGTCGAGCTCCGCCATCCCGAACACCATGTAACAGGCGCTCTTGACCCCGGTTTCCAGCAGGCGGCGGACCTCCCACACGCACTCGCTATCACCAGCCTCGATGCGTGCGGCCAGCTCGTCGATGTCGGCACGTGCGTTGAACACCCACCCCCGGAGCTGGTCGACGGCCTCGCGGCTCGCGATCTCGCCCTTGTTATGGCCTCCGACACCATCCGCGACGACGTAGAACCCGCGCTCGTCGTCGCGGAAGAACGCGTCTTCGTTGATCTGACGTTTGCGGCCCACATCGGAGCGGGCAACCGAGTTCAGCTTCACCCGGCGAGCATCGTACCATGGCTCTGTCACGGCTCGCTTGCTAGGCTGCTCTTGTGAGCGGGAGCCTGGCCGACATCATCGGTGAACGATCGAGCGAGATCCTCGCGGCGTGGATCGTCCGGTTCGAGCGGTCCCCGATCCGGTTCCGGCGGGCCACCAAGGCCGCGACCCACGCCGCCCAGGTCGCCAACCTGGTAGAAGCCCTCGGAGTCGCGGCTTCGGCCGAGCTCCGTCCGGGGTCGGCAGCGACCCGCGAGCTCGAGCGCAACGCTGCGTTCTTGGGCGCACAGTTCGCGAGCGAAGGAGCCACCGGGTTCGACATCGCCGCGCTCACCCTCGAGCTCCGTGACGTGGTCGCCGGGATGGCGAACAGCGAGGAGGTGGTCGCGCTCAACCGGCTGTTCGAATGGCTGACGGTGGTCGCCCTGGACTCGTTCGCGGCGTCCGGACTCCAGTCGCTCCGCGAGCGGGTGGCCGATCAGCTCGAGATCGGAACGCCGGTGGTCGAGGTGCTGCCCAAGGTGCCGGCCTGCCTCCTGGTCGCCGCGCCGAGCGCCAGCATGATCGATGGCCTGCTGTCCCGCGCGTGGATGCTCGCCATCGGGACCGGCGCGCCCTGCGTGGTCATCGATTGCGCCGGACTCGCGGAGGCAGGCACCGAGAGTTTCGAGACCGGTTATCGTCGGTTCCTCGATCAGGTCGAGGGTAGTGCGATCCAGATCCTGCTATCTGGCGCCCATCGCAACATCCGCGACCTGGCAACCAGCCTCGCGAGCGAGCGAGGAGTGGCGTTCCAGCACTTCGATCGGTTCGACAGTGCCGTCGCGCACGCGGCCGAGCGTGCCGGCTATTTATTGACCCGTCGTGGCTAAAGCCTCGACGGTTCGCATGTGTCGGCCACGCGATTACGTTATCGTTGATTTCGGGTGGCAGAGTTTCCCGTAGGTTTCGGCCGCTACCAGCTCGTCGAGCGGCTTGCCCTTGGCGGCATGGCGGAGCTGTTCGTCGCCACCGCTCCGGGAGAGCACGGTTTCCAGAAACGCGTGGTGATCAAGCGGCTGCTTCCGCAGCTCGTTCACGACGCGACCTACAACGCGATGTTCATCGACGAGGCCAAGCTGACCGCGCGGCTCGTGCACACGAAGATCGCGCAGACGCTCGAGCTCGGAAAGGTCGACGACGCGCTGTACATCGCGATGGAGTACATCGAGGGGATCGACGTGCTCGCCCTGCTGCGCGAGTACGCCTCCAAGCGTCGCCGGGTTCCTCCCCAGATCGCCGCGTGGATCGTGCACGAGGTCCTCGACGCCCTCGACTACGCGCACAACCTGGTGGGTGACGACGGTGCGATGCTCGGAGTCGTTCATCGCGACATCTCGCCGTCGAACGTGCTGCTCAGCCTCCGCGGTGACATCAAGCTGGTCGATTTCGGGATCGCCCGCGCGGTCGATCCGGATCGCGCGCACAAGAGCAAGTCGGGCACGCTGAAGGGCAAGTACGGCTACATGTCTCCCGAGCAGGTGACGGAGCAACACCTCGACGCGCGTTCGGATCTGTTCTCGCTCGGTGTCGTGTTTGCCGAGTTGCTGACGGGGCGCCGGCTGTTCGCGGCTCCCAACGATCTCGACGTGCTCCTGATGGTGCGCGACGCCAAGCTCCACCGGCTCGACAAGTACGGCTCCGACATCGATCCCGGGCTCGACGCGATCGTGCGCAAGGCGCTCAAGAAGTCGCCCGAGGAGCGCTGGCAGTCGGCGGTGCAGTTCCGCGACGCTCTCGCCGAGTGGCTGTACGAGAATCGCCACCGCATCACCACCAAGCAGATCGCCGAGATCGTCGTCGACCTGTTCGACGTCGTGAATGCCCGGCGGCGCGAGCGCACCACCCGTCCACCCGAGCCGATGGAAGCCGAGCTCGTCATCAGCCGTCCACCGACGGAGAACCCCGATGGCGCACCGGTCATGATCGAGGATGCTCCCTCGATGCCGGTGATCTCGGTGTCGTACGAGCCACCGGTCGAGCCACCGAAGCGGCCTCCGACCGCGAAGCCCGAGCCGATGGTGGTGTCGACGGAGACCCGAGGCGTGGTCGGGCGATCGCCCACCGGCGATCAGCAGGGCGTGGTCGAGATCCCGATCGGCGACACGATCTCCGCGGCCGTCGAGGCGATCACGTTGCCCGACGAAGCCGGCACGTCGGATGCCGGTCTCTCGCTGCCCGACGCCGATCCGAACATCACGCTCGCGGACGGATCGAACGCCGATCAGACCGAGGACTCGGCGATGCGCGCGTTCGACGATCTGACCGAACCTCCGCAACCGATCAAGGCGCGCCCCCCGACCGCAGAGGAGGCGCTACGTCAGAAGCCGCCGACGCCGCCGCCGCTCCCCGAGATCGAAGAGGCTCCCGACGATGCCGGTGAGTTCGACGACACGTCGCCGCTTCGCGTGCTGTTCCGGCTGATGACCGCGCGCGCGACCGGGCTGCTCGGCGTCGCCGTCGGCGGGATCAAGAAGGAGATCTACGTTCGCGACGGCCAGCCCGAGTACGTATCGTCGAACGTGGCCTCCGAGCTGTTCGGCAACTACCTCGTCAAGAAGGGGGTGCTGTCCGACGGCGAGCTCGCGATGGCGCTCGCGATGATGCCGCACTACGGAGGCAAGCTCGGCGACACGCTCGTCGGACTCGGCCTGCTCAAGCCACTCGAGGTGTTCCGCCACCTCACGCGTCAGGTCCGCGCCAAGATCATCGACGTGTGCACGTGGAGCCACGGCCGATTCGGCTGGTACGCCGGGCGCGAGAACCCGCGCGAGGCGTTCCCGCTCGACTTCAACGCGTTCGAGATCCTCGGCGCCGGCGCGATGTCGCTGTCCGACGACAGCATCGATGCGTGGATCGGCAAGCACGCCAGCGAACGCCTGCGCGCAGTGCGGTCGCGCCGGGTCGGTCCCGAGCGATTCGAGGTCAAGGGGCTGGTCAACCTGTGCGAGCAGCTCGACGGCCGGCACAGCGTGACCGAGCTGGTCGAGCAGGCCCCCGATCGTGCGGAGCGCCTGCGCATCGGCCGGATGTTGTGTCTGCTCGAGGCCTGCGACCTCGCGCGCCCGGCCTGATCGCCGGTGTCCTGCAACCGAGCGTGTCGGTGGTGTCGCGGGTCGACCCCGAGCGCACCCGTGTCGCGTTCGCGTGTGGCGGCCGAGCGTGGCCTACCTGGCGATCGCGCTCGCCGTCGCGGTGCCGGCGGTGATCGGCATGCTCAGTCGATGATGAGCCCGAGCGCGGCGAGCGCGGCCGCGAACCGCTCCGGCACCGGGGCCTCGACGACGAGCGGTGGCGCGAGCGGGAGCTCGACGCGTGCCGCGTGCAAGAAGAACCCGGGGTCATCTCCGAGCGGCTCGCCGCCGTACAACACATCTCCCAGGATCGGCGCACCGACATGCGCGAGGTGCGCGCGGACCTGATGCATGCGGCCGCTACGCGCGGTACAGCGTACGAGCGCGTGGGTCGGCGAGGCGCTCGCGACCTCGAAGTCGGTGTGGGCGGTGAGTCCGTCGGCCTCGTCGACGACGACCCGCTTGCCGCGCTGCGCGAGCGACGCGTCGCACTCGCGGGATACCGGCCGGCCGCAGGTGATCGCGAGGTAGGTCTTGTCGGCGGAGCCGGCGCCGAACAATCCCCGCAGCATCCGGTAGGCGTCGGCGGTGCGCCCGGCGATCACCACGCCGGAGGTGCCGATGTCGAGCCGGTGCGCGACGCCGCCGTCGCGCCTGTCTCCCGTGCTGTCGTCGCCGAGACCCGCGCACTCGGGGAATCGAGCGGCGAGTGCGTTGGCGACGGTGCCGAGCTCGCCCGCCCGCAGCGGCTGGGTCGGCATGCCGGCGGGCTTGGCGATCGCGACCACGTCGGGGCGCTCGAGCAGGATCGCGATGCGCTCCGCGGCCGCCGGATCGGCGACGGGGCGAAGGTCGGCCTTGCCGGTGGGCTCGCGCGCGAGCTCGATGGTGGTGCCGGTCGTCACGCGGTCGCCCTTGCGCGCGCGCTTGCCGGCGATCCGCACGGAGCCGTCGTCGAATAGCTCGGCGACCTGGCGGCGGCCGGCCTCGGGATAGGCACGAGCGATCGTGCGATCGGCGCGATCGTCGCGGTCGGCGGTCAAGGTTGTGGTCAAGTTGCCTCGAGGAGGATCGCGGGTGCGAGTGTGTCGGGCGCGACCTCGGTGAGCTCGGCGGCGATCTCGACGAGCGCGTTGCAGCCGATCAGGGACGACATCATCGCGGACCCTTGCTTGGGATGGACGTGCGCGATCAGCCGTTCGCCATCGCGCGCGAGCCGGGCACGGAGGTAGTGCGCGCGGCCGGCGGACTTCCGGTAGCCGCGCGGCAACACGACCGGGGCACGCGGGCGATGGATCGTGGTCGCGCCCTGCATCGCGAGCAGGGCGGGCCGCACGAACAGCTCGAAGCCGACGAGCGTCGATACCGGGTTGCCCGGCAGACCGAACACCGCGCGCCGATCGCGGTGGCCGTAGGCGAACGGTTTGCCCGGCTTGAGTGCGACCTTGTTGACCTCGAGCTCGATGCCGAGCGACGCGAGTGCCGGCTTGACGCGATCGCGATCGCCGACCGAGACCCCACCCGTGGTGATCACGACGTCGCAGTCCTCGAGGGCCGCGCCGATCACCTTCGCGATCTCGTCGCGATCGTCGCGCACGATGCCTAGCGGCACGACCTCCGCACCGAGCTCGCGAACACGTGCCGCCAGCGCGTGAATCGTCGATGCCACCAGCTGCCCGGGACCGGGCGTGTGCGCGACCTCGACAAGCTCGTCGCCGGTCGACGCGATCGCGATCCGCGGCAACCGCGCGACCTCGATCTCCGCGATCCCGAGCGCCGCGAGCACGCCGACGTCCCACGCCGACAGCCGGGTGCCGGCCGACAGCACGCGCTCGCCCACGGAGATGTCCTCGCCGGCACGCCGCACGTTGTCACCGACCGGCGAGGCCGGGAGCACGACGCGCTCACCGTCGTGCCGCGTGTCCTCCTGGATGACCACGGTGTCGGCACCCTCGGGCAGCACGGCTCCGGTGAAGATCCGGATCGCACGCCCCGGTGGCAACGGGCCCGATCCGTCGCCGGCGGCCGACGTCCCGGCGAGCTCCAGCGTGGCCGGCAGCTCGCTCGCTCGCGCCGCGTAGCCGTCCATCGCGGAGTTGTCGAACCCGGGCAGGGCACGGCCGGCGACCACGTCCGCGGTGATCACGCGGCCGTGCGCGCGATCGAGTCCCACGATCTCCGCACCGAGGCGGGGGACCTTCGCGACCACGGCGCGCAGTGCCTCGGCGACCGATTGCACGTTGCGACTATAGCCGGTTCCGTCGGTGCTACGCTCGCCGGCCATGAAGCGTATCTGCTCGCCCGCGGTGGCCTTGGTCGTCCTCGCCGCGTGTTGCCCACCGGAGGCGGCGAAGACCACGAAGCCCGTCACCACGAACGCCGCTCCCAAGGAGCTCGCGTTGCCGCAAGAGATCCACCTGAAGAACGTCCGCCAGTTGACGTTCGGTGGGGATAACGCCGAGGCGTACTGGTCGTTCGCCGGTGACCGGTTGATCATGCAGACCAACCACAAGCCATACTCCTGCGATCAGATCGAGGAGATGCCGCTGACGGGCGCACCTGGCAAGCTGGTGTCGACCGGCAAGGGGCGTACGACCTGTTCGTACTACCTCAAGGGCGATCAGGAGATCGTCTACGCGTCGACCCACGAGTCGTCGCCGACGTGCCCGACGCCGCCCGACATGTCGAAGGGCTACATGTGGGGCCTGTTCGACTACGACATCTATCGCGCCAATGCGGACGGCTCGAACCTTCGCAACCTGACGCCGAACACCCCCGGATACGACGCCGAGGCCACGGTGTGCCCGGTCGATGGCAGCCTGATCTTCACGTCGGATCGCACCGGCGACCTCGAGCTCTTCCGCATGGACGCCGACGGCAACAACGTCCGGCAGCTCACGCATTCGCCGGGCTACGACGGCGGCGCGTTCTTCAACGCCGACTGCACGAAGATCGTGTGGCGATCGTCGCGGCCGACCGGTAAGGCGCTCGAGGAGTACAAGGCGCTGCTCCAGCAGAAGCTGGTCAAGCCGACGAAGATGGACCTCTACGTCGCCAACGCCGATGGCACCGATGCGCGTCAGGTCACGTACCTGCCGGGCGCATCGTTCGCGCCGTACTTCTTCCCCGACGGCAAGCGCATCATCTTCGCGTCGAACTTCAAGAACCCTCGCAGCGGAGAGTTCGATCTGTTCGCGGTCAACATCGACGGCACGCACCTCGAGCAGATCACGTTCGCGCCCGGGTTCGACGGGTTCCCCGTGTTCTCCCCGGACGGCAAGACCCTGGCGTTCTCGTCGAACCGTCGCGATGTCGTCGATGGGCCGAACGGTCCGGTGTACCGCCTCGGTGGTGGCGGGCCGGCCGGCGAGCACGACACCAACGTGTTCCTCGCCGACTGGGTCGATTCACCGCGCCCGGGTCGCGACCAGACCGACGAGACCTCCGAGGTCGCCAAGATGACCGCGGACGCCGATCGCTTCGAGGACGCGGTGACCTGGCTCGCCGATGACGCTCGCGAGGGTCGCGGCGTCGGGACCAAGGGGCTCGCCGACGCGCGTGCCTGGGTGGTCGACCACATGAAGCAGATCGGCGTCGAGCCCGGCGTTCCCGACTGGCATCAGGAGCTCGAGGTCACCACCGAGATCAAGCGCGGTGACAAGACGGCGCTCGCGCTCGACGGCAAGCCGATCGCCCCCGAGGACTTCGCACCGATGCCGATGTCGGCCAACGCGAGCGTGAAGGGCGTCGTCGTCCCTGTTGGCTGGGGCATCACCGACACCGACACCAAGCTCGACGACTACCGCGGCAAGAACGTGCGCGGAAAGATCGCGCTGGTTCACCGGTTCGCGCCGAGCGACGGCAAGCTCGGCGCGCGGGACATCCAGCGACTCGGCGACCTGCGGTTCAAGGCGTTCGTCGCCAAGCAGCACGGCGCCGTCGGCCTGCTGGTGATCGACGACGGCGAGGTGCCGAAGGGCAAGAGGCCGCCGCCGCCGAAACCCGCCGACAAGAACACCGCCAAGAAATCACCCAACGGCAAGGACCCGTGGGCCAACGCGGGCATCGAGGAAGCCCCGCTTCCGAAGCTCCAGGCCGTCGAGACCACCGCGCAGCTCCCGATCGTCGTGATCAAGCGCAAGGCCGGCGAGAAGCTGCGCCGAGGCCGCCACGTCGTGAAGATGGACGTCGCGCTCGAGCCGGTGAGGCAGAAGACCTCGAACATCGTCGGCGTGATCCACGCCGGCGCGCCGAGCAAGCTCCCGGGCGTCGTCGTGGTCGGCGCGCACCTCGATCACCTCGGCATGGGCGGCCCGACCGCCCTCGATCGTGTCAAGGCGATCCACAACGGCGCCGACGACAACGCGTCGGGCGTCGCGGGACTCCTCGAGGTCGCGCGCGAGCTCGAGGCGAACAAGGCGAAGCTCCAGCGCGACGTCTACCTGATCGCGTTCACCGCCGAGGAGATGGGCGCGCTCGGCTCGACCTACTACGTCAAACACCCCGCGACGACCGAGCCGATCGTCGCGATGCTCAACATGGACATGATCGGCCGCATGAAGATGAACCAGCTGTTCGTCAACGGCGGCGACTCGGCGAAGGAGTGGTCGTCGATCGTCCAGCCGATCTGCGACGAGCACCACGTCAGCTGCACGATCGGTGGGTCGGGCTACGGCCCGTCGGACCACATGCCGTTCTACATCGCGAACGTGCCGGTGCTGTTCATGTTCACGGGGAGCCACCGCCAATACCACACCGCCGAGGACGACGCACCGTTGATCAATGCGTCCGGAGGTGCACGGGTTGCGGAGATCACCGCCGACGCTGCGCTCGCGGTCGCCAACCGCACCGACAAGCTGACCTACGTGAAGAGCGCGCCCGAGGTGCCGCGGGGTGGCGACGTGCGACGGCGCGGTGCGGCGCTCGGGACGGTGCCGTCCTATGCCAACGATCCCAATCAACCCAAGGGGATGATTCTTTCCGACGTGGTTCCGGGCGGTCCGGCGGCGAAGGCTGGCCTCCAGGCCGGTGATCGCATCATCCAGATCGACACGGTCGAGATCGGTAACGTCGGTGATTTGATGATCGTGTTGCAGCAGGCCAAGCCGGGCACCAAGGCGAAGATCACGTTCGTTCGCGGCAACAAAGTCATGCAGGTGACGGCGATCGTACGGAACGCCACGCGGAAGGCACTAGCGGATCGGGCGGTCCCGTTTCTGCATGGTGCTCCCTTGGAGCTCACCGCAGAAGGAGGCCGAAGTCATGAATACGCTGATCCGGGATGTACTGACCGTCAGGGACATCGAGACCACGATACCGATCAGCAACCGTGCGCACGGCGGTCGCCACGATGAACGATCGCCACATCGGTTCGTTGCTCGTGATCGAGGACGAACGCCCGGTGGGGATCCTCACCGAGCGCGACATCCTCGTGCGTGTCGTCGAAGCCGGGCGCGATCCCGAGACCACACCGGTCGGCGCAGGTGATGACACGCGAGCTGGTGCTGATCGATCTTCGACACCTCGGTCGTCGAGGCGATGACGATCATGACCGAGCGTCGCTGCCGTCATCTCCCGGTCGTCGACGGGAACCGACTATGCGGGTTGGTGTCGTCCGGTGATCTCACCGCGTGGATCGTGCAGGAACACCAACGCACGATCCACGACCTGCACGACTACATCACCCACTGATCCGGGTCAGGGAACGTCGGTCGGCTCGGAGGCGATCGCGAAGATGTTGTCGGCGTCGTCCTCGAGGCTGAAGTCGTGGACGTCGATGTCGGCGCCGATCGCGGTGACGCGACCGGTCAGCACGCCCGAGGTCGGGACCGCCACGAGCGCTGGCACGGTGACGCTCGTCGATCCGTCGAACGTCGTGATCTCGAGGATGCTCTGGCCCTGGGCATCCTCCCAGGCAGCGCCGTGGACGATCGCGCCCGGTGACGGCTCCCACGACGCATCGGTGCGGGTGATCGACACGCTGGTCGGCGGCACCAGCCATTCACCCGCGGCGAGGTCCGGCCCGGCGAGGCCGCGGCGGACCACGACGCTCTGCGCGCCATCGACATCGCCGCTCGCGATCGCGGATAGCCGATACGTGCTGCCGCCGAGCACCGACGGCTTGGGGGCGAGCAACGTGGTCTGATCCGTCCCCAAGAACAGTGGGAGCTGCGCGACCTCGTCGTCGGAGATCTCGATGCCGGCGATCGCGTTCACGGTCGGGAGTCCCGCCGGCGGCGTGCCGAGGTCGACGGTGATGTTCTGGAGGTTTCCGACCTCGACGAGGTCGAGCACGAGCCCTGTCTGGCCGACGCCGTCGGACACTTCGAGCCCGGTCTTGGTGGCCCAGCCGATGATCTCGGTGGTGTCGTCGTTGGGATCGGTCAGCGTGCCCTTGGTATCGCGGTCGACGATCGCGGCGATCAACGTGACCGTGCCGGTGCGCGTCACGACCGTCCAGTCGCAGGTCGTCGGCGAGGTGACCCCGCAGACGTTGCCGCCGTTCGGTGTCTGCAGGTTGTTCGCGTCGTCGCCGAGCCTGTCGGACTGCGAGTACAGGACGACCGCGGCCTTGACGTGGTTCTGCGCGACGGTGACGGTGTCCCAGCCCGCGATCGATCCCGACAGCGTCGCCTGCGGCGTCGTCACGGCGCCGGTGGGGTCGAGCGGAAGCGTGACGTTGGCGCCGTCGGCGCCGACCCACGCTGTCGAGCGGTAGCCGTCGGCCTTGGCCGCGATCGTCTGCGGACCGCTGAGGTCCGAGAACACCGCGAAGCCATCGGCGTTGGTGGTGAGCTCGACGTCGCCGACCGCGACCTGCGCGTTGGCGATCGGCGAGTCGTCGGTGCTATCGATCACCGCGACGTTGAGCGTGCCGTCGATCGAGCCATCGCCGATTCCTCCACCGGGGATGATTCGAGGATCGGGAGCGTTGCCGCCGCACGCTACGAGCAGTGCGACCGAGAAGATCGTCGAGCGCATAATCCCTCCGCGGCGATCATACGCCCCTCGGAGCGCCCGACCGAAGTTCGAGCGTGCGCGGGGTCACGTCAGTCATCGACGAGCGCCGCGAGCTGCGCTTCGAGATCGGCGGCGATCGCCTCGGCCTTCGTGAGTGCGGTCTCGGCATCGGCGACCGCGGTGCGCAGACGTTCGAGCTCGCGGGTCCGGCGCTCGATGTCTCCCTTGGCGGTGCGCAGCGCGGCCTCGTGACGCTGGCGCTCGGCGACGCGCTTCGCCTTCGCCGCGTCCTCGCGCCGCCGGGCGGCGGCGGCCTCGGCAACCTCGGCCTGTCGACGCGCGGCTTCGGCTCGCTCGGCGGCCTCGTCGCGTTCGGCCGTGTCGGGATCGCTCCTTGCCGCTTCGTTCGCGCGCGCCGGTTTGGAAGGAGCGGCCGCGACACTCGCCGCGAGTCCCGGGATGCCGATGCCCGCGGCCTCGAAACCCGGTGGATCGCGATCGGCGGTCAGCGCGCCCGGCGGATCCGGATCGAACGTTCCCGTCGCGGCGATCGCCGACAGCGTGGTCGCGATCCGGCGTAGCGTCGACTCGGTGTTGCCGTGACCAGCGTCGGCGAGGATCGCCGTGGCACGGGTCCGGAGATCGGTGAGCGCCTCGCGGTGTGCGGCGGTGCCACCGAGGTCGCCCTCGCGGATCCGCGCCGCGGTCGCGAGCAGGTGATCGAAGGCCTCGCGTTCTCGCCACCACAGCTGGTTGACGGCCCACGCCGAGATCGGAGGTCGTCCGAGCTTGCCGAGGCGGGTCCCACCCGGCTTGTCGCCGGCGGCCTTGAGCGCGGCTGCGAGTCGCTTGCGCTCGCCGACGAAGGCCGCGTGCGGTACCTGGAACAGCTCGCGGATCGCGTCGTCGAAGGTCATGGTCGTGCCTCGCGCGGCATCGGGGCATCGTATCGGACCGTCCTTTACTTTCCACGAGATCCGCGCATGCTCTCGGGATGTCCAGCCGCCTCTCGGCACTCGCCATTGGAGCTGCGGGGCTCTCCCTGGTGACGTCGCTCGTCGCCGTCGGCGTGGTCGCGACCCGTGGGTCCCGGGGAGCCTCGCCGATCGAGGTCACCGTCGACGCGAGCGACGTGGTCAAGCTGAACAGCGACATCGTCGAGGCCTCTCCCGACGGGTTGATCTTGCGCGACGACAAGCTGCGCGAGGCCCTCGGCCTCGAGTCCGGCGACGCGCTGGTCCGGATCGGAGGCCGCGAGCTCGAACACGAGCGCGACGTCCGAGAGCCGATCATGGCGGCCACGATCTACGAGCCCACGATGATCGACGTCGACATCCTCCGCGATTCGGAGCCGGTGCTCGTGCGCTGGAAGATCGATGGCAGCCTGCGCGACGCGCGTAATGACGAGTCGTCGTCATCATCGTCGCGATCGCGACAGCCGCGCCGGTCGATCGATCCTTCGAGCAGAGTGCTCGGCAACTTGTCGTCGGGCGGGGCGCTCGGATCGCTTCGGGGTGGAACGCTCCGCGACCCGTTCGCCAATCCCTACAGCTCGCGCGATCCGTTGATCGACACGATCGTCAAGATCGACGACCTCCACTACATGGTGCCGCGCTCGTCGGTCGATCGGTTCCTCGCGAACCCGACGCAGGTCGCGAACGGCGCACGGATCGTGCCCGGGCTGACGAACGGTCAGGTCGACGGGTTCAAGCTCTACGCGATCCGGCCGGGCTCGGTGTACGCCGCCCTCGGCTTCAAGAACGGAGACAAGATCCGGAGCGTCAACGGCATGGAGCTCGACAGCGCGTCGCGCGCGCTCGACGCGTACGCCAAGCTCAAGGGGGCGGCGTTGCTCGACTTCGCGATCACCCGGCGCGGCGACGAGATCTCCCTCAAGATCGAAGTTCGATAGCGACGTTGTCAGACGGTTCTGGTACTGAACGGATGTACCGTTCGGAGCCGGATATGAGCACGTCTTTACGGGAGTTTCTGGACCGCGCACGTCGCCCGATCGAGCGACCCGCGGACGATGTCGGTTGGGGGCTGCCGGCGATGCGCGGGCGCCTGGTCGAGCTGTCGGCACGCGGCGCGGTCGCCACGTTGACCGCAGCGATCGAGCTGGTGCTCGAGGCGCAACGCGACGGCGAGCCGGTCGCCTGGATCATGGGACCGCAAGGCTCGTTCTATCCACCCGATGTCGCCGAGAGCGGAGTCGATCTCGCGGCGTTGATCGTCGTACGCGTTCCGGATCTCGCGCTCTCGGCGCGCGTGGCGGAGCGGCTGGTCCGATCCGGCGCGTTCGGGTTGATCGTGATGGATCTCGGTGGGCACGGCGCACCGATCGAGCTCCCGGTCGCGCACCAGGGGCGATTGATCACGCTCGCGCAATCGCACGACACCGCGATCCTGTGCATCACCGAGAAGTCGGCGGAGTCGCCGTCGCTCGGATCGCTGGTGTCGCTGCGCACCGAGGCACTGCGCATCCGCCGGCCCGATGGTTTCGAGCTGACCTTGCGCGTGCTCAAGGACAAGCGGCGCGGCCCCGGGTGGACGGGACGGCGCCGGCTCAAAGGCCCGTCGGGCCTGTAAGCCACGCGCGAGCCGAGGATGAAATCGCCCCGGAGGTGCCGATCCCCCGGTACTCGCTGGTGAATTGACATCGAGATGCTGCTACTGAACACTCGTACAGGTGTCGAGCATCGTGCCCTCGGCCCCGTGCATCGCGTGCCTGGACGTCCCGGTGTTGCCACTCCAGATCGTGTGGCGTCGCGAGCCCGCGTGGCGCGCACACCCGGTGGTCGTGATCGACGAGGATCGACCGCAGGGCATCGTGCAGTGGGCGTGCGAACGCGCCCGGCGTGCCGGCGTGTTGCCCGGTCAGCGCTACGCGCACGCACTGTCGCTGTGCAATTCCCTGCAAGCGCGCGTCGTACCGCCGGAGCAGATCGAGGCGACGATCGTCGAGCTGCGCGCGATGTTGCACCGGCTGTCGCCGCGCGTCGAGCCGGGGGAGTCGGGCACGTTCTGGCTCGATGGCGACGGGCTCGATCGGTTGTTCTCCGAACCCGGCGGTCCCGCACCACGGCAAGCGTGGGGCTTCGCGATCGAGCGCGCGATCTCCGCGATCGGATTTCGCAGCGTGGTGGTGGTCGGGTTCTCGCGGTTCGCGACCTACGCGATAGCGCGCGCGTCGATCCCCGGCGCGCACCACGCGGTCACGATCTTGCGCGACGACGCCGACGAGCGCACCCGTGCCAGCGCGGTGCCGCTCTCTCGTCTCGGCATCGCACCGGCGCTTCGTGACGCACTCGCCCGCCTCGGCGTGACCCGCGTCGGCGAGATGGTGCGGCTGCCTGGCGGCGGCATCCTCGAGCGGTTCGGTCGAGATGCCCATCGGCTGTACCAGCTCGCCGCGCGCGAGCGCTGGGATCCGCTGGTCCCCAAGGCGCCTCCGGAAGCTCCCGACGAGCACGCGTTCCTCGACGACGACGAGAGCGACATCGAGCGTCTGATGTTCGTGCTCAAGGGACCGATCGATCGGTTGTTCGATCGCCTCGCCGCGCGCGGTCGCGCGGTCACCGCGCTCCACGTCGAGCTGTCGCTCCGGCACGCGGTGCGCGACGTCGAGCTGCGTTCGGATTGCATCAAGCCGGCCGCTCCGACGCTCGACGTTCGCGGCATGCTTCGGCTCGTACACCTGCGACTATCGGGGACTCCACCCGTCGCACCGGTTCACGCCGTGCGCGTGTGGGCCGACGACGTGGTCGCGAGTCGCGAGCAGCTCGCGTTGTTCGCATCCCGGCCTCGCCGCGATCTGCGCGCTGCCGACGAGGTGCTCTCGCGGTTGCGCGCCGAGCTCGGCGACGACGCGGTGGTGCGCGCGGTGCTGCGTGAAGGCCACCTGCCCGAGGCGAGCTTCGGTTGGGAGCGATTGATCCATGCGGTGAGCCCCACCACCGGCGACGAGCGCCGCGTCCGGCCGCTGGTGCGTCGCCTGTTGACGCGGCCGCGCGTGTTGCCGCCGCAATCGCGCCAGGTGCGCGACGACGGTTGGTTGCTCTCGGGTCTCGAGCAGGGTGCGGTGGTGCGGATCGTCGGCCCCTACGTGATCTCGGGTGGCTGGTGGGTGCGCGCGCTCCACCGCGAGTACCACTTCGCGGAGCTCCGTCGCGGTGACTGCCTGTGGGTCTACTACGACCGCGAACGGCGGCGCTGGTTCTGGCAGGGCGCCGTCGAGTGAGAGCTAACGCTCGCGCAGACGTTCGATGTCGCTCGGTGCGGGATGGACCAGCACCACCCCGGCGTGACCGTCGACGGCGAGCAGATCGTCGGGACGCGCCCACGCGAACAGCCCCGACACGTCGCTCACCGTCGGGATTCGTGCGGCACGCGCGATCGCGATCGCGGTCGCCGAGATCGCGTCGCTGGCGACCAGCGCGGACGCACCGCGTGCCGCGGCGACCAGCGCGACGAACGAATCGATCCGATCGGCGATCCAGATCGCACCGGGCTTGAGCGCGCGCGCGTCGCCGACCATGGCGCACAGCTCCTCGAGCTCCGGAGGGTGGGCAGGCCCGCGCTCCGGCCGGTGTGTGGGATGCACCTGCCCCAACCGAACGCGGGCATATTCGCGGGCGACCAGCCGCAGCGCGCTCGGACGGTCGGCGGCGGCGGCCAGCCGCTCGCGCAGCCGGGCGTCGCACAACGTGAGGGCGAAGCGATCGAGTGCGCCACCGATCGCGGGCTCGGGACAATCGGCGAGGCGCTTCATCGCGCGACCGAGGTCGTCGCGAAGGCGTGCGAAGGCCCGTTCGATCGAACGCGAGTGATCGTCGTCGGACTCGCGGCGGATCGGTTCGAACGAGGTGGCGGTGGGCACCGCGTTGGCGCGACCGAGCACCGCGCCGTCGACGTGGCCGATGCCCGTCAGTCGAGCGGACCGGATCGCGGCCGACCGGCGACGCTCGAGCGCGAGGGTGACCGGTGCACCGAGCGCGGTCGCGAGCGTGATCTCGTCGGGCGTGAGCGTGCCGCGCCGCCGCTGCAGCACCAGCACGCCGATCGCGGTGCCGCCCGCGATCAACGGCACGCCGACGAACACGGGGTAGTTCTCCTCGCCGAGGCCGGGCACGTGCTTGTACGCGGTCTCGGCCGCGGCCTGCGTCGCCGACACCGGTCGCAGGCACTCCGCGACCAACCCGGTGAGGCCCTCGCCGATCCCGAGGCTGACGCTGCCGATCGCGTGCGGCGAAAACCCGTGGTTGCCGCGCATCACCAGCCGGGTATCGCTCCACTCGCAGGCGTACACGCTGACGATATCGACGCTCGCGATCGCCGCGATCTCGTCGCACATCGCGGACAGCATGCTCTCGATCGGACCGTCGTGACCGGCGAGCTCGATCAGGCGCAGGATGCCGTCGACACCTCGATCACCGCGGTGATGGACGCGAACGACTGGCTGGTGACCCGATTTCGGACCCGACACCCGTGGATCGTGACACGGCCGATGTTTCGCCCGTGTTTCCGATCGGTAAGACCCGGCCTCGGCCGAATCAGGGGAATGGCAGATCGGACAGCGCGCCGGTGCAGTAGTCGATCACGACCTGGTTGGCCGTGCACACCGGCTGGCCGAGGCAGGTACCCGGGTCGCACGTGACCGGGAACACGCAGGTCTCGCCGGTCGGGCACTGGCCGTCGATCGTGCACGAGGTGCCAGTCGTGATGCTGCAGGCACCGATCGAGCAGTTCGAAATCCTGGCTGCAGAACCCGCTGCCGTCGCTGCACTGACCGGAGCAGTTGGCATCGGTGAAGCAGTTCTGGTTGGTGCCCATGCAGGTGCCGGGGATGCACTGGAACGACTTGCACGCCTGGTTGCTCTTGCACGAGTCGCCGCCTTCTCCGAGCGCGGTGCAGGTCGGCACGGTCGCGGCGGTGTCGCAGAACAGCTCGTCCTGGCACTGGATCGACGACGTGCACATCGCGCCGGCGCCGAGCTGTTGCTCGCACACGCCGGAGCAGAACAGTCCGTTCGCGCACTGTCCGGTGCACGGCTCGCCGAGCTTGGGTAGTGCGGTGCAGCGCTGGGTCGCGGCGCAGAAGCTATCGGAGCTCGCACATTCGAACGGCTGGAAACACTCCCCACCATCGGCGACCTGCCCGACCCACGCATCGTTCATGCAGGCCTCGGTCCACGGCAACGCGTCGGATATGTCGGCGCACAGCCCGTCGGGAGCGATCAGCGCGTCGAGGCAACCGTTCATGATGTCGGAATCGAACGCCGAACGACCGGCGGTGATCGAGGCATCGCGCTGAGCGAGCTGGCGATCGCAGATCCTTCGAACGTCGTCTCGGCATTGAACCTCGGTGCGCGGATCCTGGACCCCGAGGAAGTTCTCGATCTCGCCTTCCGCGCAGCACTGGTAGAGGTTGTGGCAGGCGACCTCGGCGATCTCGCTGCACACGTTGTCGGCGTTGGTGTCGATCGAGATGCCGCTACCGCCGCATGCCGCGAGCCCGCAGATGATCCCGATGTAAAGCAACCTGGCGTGCATGCATCCCCCTTGTAGTCTTTGTTACCCGACTTCGCGTATCCGCTGGGTGCCCACTCGCGAAGTCTCTAGAAGCTTCCCCGCGCGAACACGGCGGCACCGTCGGCGGTCGGCACGAGTGCCACCTCCGCCCGCGACGACGGTAGTTGCCAGCGATACACCCCGTAACCGATCAACCCGGCGCCCGCCACGAGCGTGGCGATGCCGTAGATGCGCTGGCGATCCGCGCGATTCTCGATCTTCACGTGATCGCTGAACGACGCCGCCGCGTCGGCGTCACCCCGGTTCTCGTGCGAGGCGTAGAACATGGTGGCCGACACGCCGAGCGCGATCGCACCGCCGCCGATCACGGCGAGCGTGGTGAGGTTCGGCTTGCCCTCGCGCACGATGATTCTCGGCGGTGGGGGAGGCGCCGGCTTCGGCGGCGGCGGAGGCGGCGGTTTCGGTGGTTCCTTCGGCACGCACGGATCCATGCTGGTGTGGATCAGTCGTCCCGTCGTGAGATCGGTCGTGGCATCGAGCAGCGCCTTGTAGTGCGGCAGCGCGGCGTCGCAGTGGCCACCGAGGCGTTGCGCCTGGGCGAGCGCGAACTCGGTGTCGAACGACGGCTCGAGCTCGAGGGCCTTCGACAGCGCCGTGATCGCGGTCTCGTAGTCGCCCGCCTTGTACGCGTCGAGACCCTGCTTGACGAGGTCGGCAGGCTTGTCGTCGTCGGCCCGCGCCGGGACCGCGAGCGCGAGGGTCAGTGCCGCTGCGGCAAGACCGGCGAGTTGGGATCCCACGTGGACTCCTCGGGTTTGAGTTTGATCGTGCTCGGCCGGGCCGCTGGCTTGCGCTTGTGGACGACGGGTCGCGAACTGGTGGTCGGGTGCGGGGTCGCGACGGGCGGCGATGCAGGCTCGAGCTCGATGCGATCCGGATCGATCGTTGGCTGTGGCTGTGGCGTCGGCCCCGGCGCGGGCGTTGGCTTGGTCGGTGCTGACTCGACCGTCGGCATCGTCGCGGTGGTCGTCGCGGGAGGCGTGGGAGGCGCTGGCGTGATCGACGGTGTCGTCTCGGTCGTCGATGACGTGCCGGGCGTCGACGATGCCGCGGGTGCATGCGACTTCGACGTCGCGGCGATCACGCCGATCGCGACGCCGAGCAATACGACGCCCGCGGCGATCGCGATCACGCGTTTGCTCGAACGCGTCGGTGCCGGTGCGGGCTCGGAAGCGACGAAGCTCGATCGAGCGAGCGACGAGTCGATCGGAGCTTCGGTCGGAGGTGGAGCCGCCGCGACCGGTGGCGAGATCGCCGGCGCCGAGCTGCGTACCGCGGCTACCGGACCGCTGACCTCGGGCAACGCACCGAACGGCATCGGCACGGCGTCGGGCGGCGCCACGTTCGGAGTCGACGTCCGCATCTCGACCGGCGCAGCGACGGCCGGTGCGACCGGATCGGAAGGCGCCGTGGCGACCGGAAATGCGGAGGGAGGCGTCACCGCCTCGGGACGCGGGTCGGCAATATCGATCGCGGTCAGGTGATCGAGGTTGCCGTCGCGGACCGCCTTCTCCCAGGCCTCGATGTTGTCCCAGAACAACGAGCGCATGAACCGGCTGATCACCTTCGTCGACACCCACAGCTGGTGCGAGGTCTGGAACTGTTCGAGGTCCGCGATCAGCTGCTCGGCGGACTGGTAGCGCGCGTCGAGATCGCGCGCGAGCAAGCGCATCACGATGTCTTCGAGTGGCGCCGGATACGATGGATCGAGTTGCGACGGCCGCGGAGCATCGTTGCGAACGATCTGCTCCATGATCATGAAGTCGCTGCTGCCCCGGTACGGACGGTGGCCGACCGTCAGCTCGTAGAGCACGGTACCGAGCGAGAACAGGTCGCTGCGCCGATCGAGCCGCTGGCCCTGGCACTGCTCGGGCGACATGTACGGGATCTTGCCCTTGATGCTCCCGGTCCTCGTGTTGTCGCTGCGATCGGCGGCGTGGGCGATGCCGAAGTCGAGCAGCTTCACCGCACCGGCGTAGCTGACGAGGATGTTGCTCGCGGAGATATCCCGGTGGACGAGCTGAAGCGGCGAGCCGTCGGCGGAGCGGCGGTCGTGCGCGTACTCGAGTGCCTCGGCGACCGCGGCGACGATGCCGACCGCGATCGCGAGCGGCATCCGCTCGTTGCGCTTGCGCGACGCCGCGCGGATCGCACGGACGTCCTGACCGTGGATGTACTCCATCGTGTAGAAGTACATGCCGTCGATGCAGTCGACCTCCCAGACGTCGGCGATGTGGGGATGCCGCAGCGTCGCGGCGAGCTTGGCCTCCTCGAGGAACATCTTCACGAACGTCGGATCGGCGGCGACCTGCGGGAGGATGCGCTTGAGCACGACCAGCTTCTCGAACCCGGCCTGGCCGCGCTGGCGCGCCAGATAGATCTCGGCCATGCCTCCGGTCGCGATCATGCGGAGGATGTCGTACTTGCCGAGTGTCGTACCACTCGGCATCTCGGCGATCGGTTTGGCGATCGCCGGTCTCCCCCCGGCCGGGCCCATCACTCCAAAGGATACCACCGCTCGTCGGCGATCCTTGGAGACCGCATGTGGGTGCCGGCCGTACGTGTCGTCACGGGTCGTAGTGACAGTACGTCCCGGTGCGAACGGTCGCGGCGAGGTGCTCGCCGAGGCGCGGACAGGCAGCGCGAATCTGGTGCAACGCATGGTTGAGTCGGCGTTGCACGTTGCTTCGCGCACGTTCGCTGGCCGAGCCGATACGCCGCTCGCGGCCGCCCATTCCGACCGCACGTTCGAGCTCGCTGGTGAGCGCCTCGATCTCGACCATCGCGCGTTCGAGTCGCGCGGCGTCTCCCCATGCCTCGGCTTCGTCGCGCTCGGCGTCGAGCTCGCGCAGTCGTTCGCGGTAGCGAGCCCGAGCGGTCGCATCGAGTACCTCGCCTGCATCTCCACCGTCGACGGCACCACCCGCACCCGATAACTCGAGGGCGTGGATCTCCACGCCAGGCGAGGCGACCAGACGCGCGAGCATCTGGACACCGCGCGAGTCCTTGACGTGCGCTTGCTCTCCGAATCCACGCACGATCCACAACGCACCGCTGCGCTCGAGCTCGACGCCGCGATCGGTGGTGCGGGTGTCCGGCGCCGTGGTTGCCGGCGGTGGTTCTTGTGCGGGCGAGACGGTCCGACAGTGCGCGATCAGGCCCGGCATGCCGATGCGCTCGGCATCCGCGAGAGCGCTGCTGCGCAGCTCGGCGATCCCCGCCGCATCGGCGGGCCGACCTCGACGTTCGAGACAGTCCGCGAGATCCGATCGGACGCGCGCGGCCCACGGCAAGCTTCCGAGACGTTCCGCGATCGCGAGCGCGCTGGCGCCGAGTGCCTCGACGTCGTCCCAGCGTTCGAGCGATGCGGCGAGCAGCATGAGCAGCCGATCCTGGAGATCGAGGATCGTGGTGCCCATCATCGAGCCCACCATGACGCGGCCGCGCCGGACCTGTCCGCGTTCGTATAGCGACTCGCGAAGCTCCGGCGTGCCGACGCGACACACCGCCGGTGCCACGAACAGCGCGAGGTCGACGTCGCGAGGTAGCGGGCCGTGGACCGCGATCGTGGTTCGCATCGCCTCGGTGTCGTCTTCGATGTACGCCATCCAGACCGCGAACACCCCCGGGGTCGGCTCGTAGCCGAGGGCGAGCTCGCGAAGCTCGGGGCCGGGCGATGTGGTGCGCTGATTTGTCGACATCAGGCGGTGGATGTCGACGAGCCAGCGTCCGCTCGCATCGTTACCGGCGACCTCCTCGGCGGCATCGGCGTGGTGATCGGCCTCGGCGAACCGACCGTCGAGCTGCGAGCGCAACGCATCGATCAGGTGGAGCGTGCGGATCCACCGCGGGATGCCGAGCGCGATCGCGTGGAGGCGAAGCTCGGCCAGGTGCTGCTCGAACGCCGCACGATCCGCGCGTTCGAGCGCGGTGAAACACATCCGGACCAGCGTGTGCACGATCGCCACGCGATCTTCGAGCGCGGTCGCGAGTGCGAGCACTTCGCGGTGCACGACCTCGAGCTCCTCGGCGCGGATGTAGTCGACGAGCGCGGCCGTCGCCGAGTACATCACCGCGAGCCGGTCGCGATCGGAGAGCCCGGCCGCGAGCTCGATCGCCTGCTTCGCGCGCACGGTCGGTTCCTGGGGATCGATCGCGGGTTGTTCGGCGGCAGCGAGGCGCGCGAGCAACTTGGCGCGGAGCACGTCGCGTTCGGACGGCGGCGTTTCGGGTGGTGCATTTCCCAGCGCAGCGAGCGCGTCGCGCAGCACCGCGATCAACAACGGGTCGGTGCGACCGAACCGGTACTCGAGGCCGCGCACGATCGCGATCCGCGCGAGTGCGTGAACATCACCGAGCTCGCGCGCGAGGTGTGCCGCCGACTCGCAGCGTTCGGCCGCGCGCGCGTGTTCGCCGGCGAGCTGCAGGGCCTCGGCCCACCGGCACTCGAGCTCGAACCGGTGCGCGAGGTCGCCTGGTGCCGCCAACGCCAACGCGGAGACGGCTCGCTCGAGGAGCGCGGCGGCATCCTCGTAGCCCAACCGGGCGATCGCTCGCTCGGCGGCGTGCTCGGCGGCGGCGACCGCGGCTTCGGCCGCGAGATGACCGGCAGCCAAGAGGTGGTGCGCGATCGCGGCGGAGGTATCGCCGGTGTCGCCGTCGTGACGCTCGATGGCCTGCGCGGCGCGCAAGTGGACGCCGGCCCGCTCTGACGGATCGAGCTCGTCGCCGAGCGCCTCCGCGATCAGCGCGTGCGAGAACCGGTAGCGATCGCCGGTCATCGCCAGCACCATCCCGCTGCGCAGCACCGGATCGAGTCGGGCGCTCGCGTCCGCGACCGACACCTCGAGGATGTCGGCGACGACCGCGATCCGGAACTCGCGACCGACGAGCGCGGCGACCGCGAGTAGCTGGCCGGTCTCGGGAGCCATCCGCGCGATCCGGTCGTGCACGATCGCGCGCACGCTCGACACGGCGGGCAACTGCGGCGGACCACCGTCCGCGAGCGATTCGACGAGCTCCTCGACGAATAGCGGGTTGCCCTCGGTGAGCTCCCACACCTTGTCCATGACCGCCGGTGCGACGCGTTCGCCGACCAGGTGTCCGACGGCCTCGCGATCGAGTCGCGACAGCGGCAACCGCCGGGCCGCGCGCCGGATCCGGCCGAGCGCCTGCGCGACCGCGGGACTTGCATCGCCATCGCGTGCCGCGACCCCGATGACGATTCCTCCGGCCAACCGCGGCAACACGTACTCCAGCAACTGGAGCGAACCGAGGTCGGCGACGTGCGCGTCGTCGAACAACAGCGTCGTGAGCGGTGCCGCGCGGGCACGCTGGCGGACCAACCCGACGACGCGCTCGAACCGGGCGAGGCGTGCCGCGGATCCGGCGACCGTGCCGGTTTCGTCGATCCGATCGAGGAGTTCGCGGGCATCGTCATCGTCGGGTGCGAGGGCGGCGAGGATCTGGATCCACGGCCAGAATGCGGGAGTCAGTCCGACTTCGGCGCTGCGGCCCCACGCGACGACACCTCCGGCGGACACCGTCCGCGAGGCGAGCTCGTCGAGGAGCGTGGACTTGCCGATGCCGGCTTCGCCGGTGAGCATGATGGCGGAACGTTGTCCGCCGCGCGCGCGTTCGATCGCGGCGTCGATGGCGACGATCTCTCGGTCGCGTCCGACGAGCACCGCCTCCTAGGCTACCGCTTCGTCGCCTCTGCCATCATGACGCTGGTCGACTTGTTACCGACGAACGACTCGGAGCGAAGCTTGATGCCGGTCGGCTCGGCGTCCGGCTTGCCGAGAAACTCCCAATCGATGACCTCGCGGAACGGCTTGCCGTCCTGCTTGCCGCGATAGGTGAACCGGATCTTGTTGCTGGTGGACAGGCGCGCGACGTGATCGTGGGTCTCGGCGCCGTTGGTGACGCTGAACCAGTGGTACGTGCGGGTGTTGGGCTCGTAGCCGAACAGGTCGGTCTCGCGGTAGTGCGCGAGACCCGGGATCCCGGTGAGATCGAGGTCGCACACGACGCCGTACTTGGCAGCGGTGCTCTTGCACGTCCAGGTGATGTGCAGGGGGACCTTCTGCTTGCCCATCGCGAGCGTACCGGTGCCGGTCCAGGTGCCTTCGAGGCAGCTCAGGTTCTGGACTTCCTTCGGCAACGCGTCGGCCTGGGCCGTGGTGGCGAGGGGGGACAGCAGGGCGACGAGGGCGAGGGTGCGGGCTGCGTTGTTCATGATGGTTTCTCCTTGTGACCCCCTGGCGTGACGACCCGTGGAACACCGTTCCATCGCGCGGAAATTCGTCTAGGTCCTTGGTTGATCTCGCGATTTGAATAGCTGAACATTCGTACAGTGTACGCGCCACTGTGGTGCAAATCGGGGTTCTCGTTCCTCGAGGGCGCCAGCCATCCCGAGGAGCTGGTCGAGTCCGCTCACTCGCTCGGGCTCCGATCGATCGCGCTGACCGATCGCGACGGCGTCTATGGAATGGTGCGCGCGCACGTCAAGGCGCGCGAGCTCGGCATCCGTCTCGTGTGCGGTGCACAGATCACCGTCGCGTCACCGGGCAGCGAGCTCTCGCCATCGCGGATCACCGTCGGGCTCCATCACGATGACGGGCGCGGTCCGGGATGGGGCGTCGAGACCGACGACCTTCCACCGGAAGTGTCGGTTGCCGGTCGGCGAGGGCGCACGCGACGCGGCAAGCCACGGCAAGTAGCGCTGTCGCTTCCGACCAAACCGACGAGCTCGCCGATCGTGTTGCTCGCGATCGATCGTGGTGGTTGGGCGAACCTCACGCGGCTGCTCACGATCGGTCGCCGGCGTTGCGACAAGGGAGAGGCGCTCGTCACCTGGCCCGAGGTGTGCTCGCGGGCGAGCGGGCTGATCGCGTTGTGGGACTCGCTTCTGGTTGCCGAGTCCGAGCCCGAGCCGCGCCTGGTCGGCGATCTGAAAGCTGCGTTCGGCGATCGTCTGTACGCGTTGCTCGCGCGTCACCGTCGGGCCGACGACGTGCCGCGCGAGGCGCGACTGCGTGCTCGCGCGAACGCACACGGGATCCCGCTGGTCGCCTCGACCGAGGTGCTCTATCACACGCGTGCACGGCGCCCACTGCAGGACGTGCTCTCGTGCATCCGCCACCGCGTCACGCTCGCCACCGCCGGGCGAATCATCCACGACAACGACGAGCACGATCTGCGCGCGCCTCACGCGTTCGATCGGCTGTACGCCGACGAGCCCGCCGCCGTCGAACGCTCGCTCGAGGTCGCCGCGCGCTGCACGTTCTCGCTCGGCGAGTTGCGCTATCGCTATCCGTCGGAGCGGCTCCCCGGCGGGAACACCTCGGCGGAGTATCTCCGCGAGCTGACCTACGAAGGTGCGCGCGGTCGCTACGGTGGCGAGGTTCCCACCGACGTGTGTCGTCAGCTCGATGCCGAGCTCGCGCTGATCGAGGAGCTCGATTACCCCGGCTACTTCCTGACCATGTACGAGATCGTGTCGTACTGCCGGCGGCGCGACATCCTGTGCCAGGGCCGTGGCTCCGCCGCCAACTCCGCCGTGTGTTACTGCCTCGGGATCACCGCCGTCGATCCGGTGCGGATGGGCCTCTTGTTCGAGCGCTTCCTGTCGCGCGAGCGCGCCGAGCCGCCCGACATCGATCTCGACATCGAGCACGAGCGACGCGAAGAGGTGATCCAGCACGTCTACGACGTCTACGGTCGCGACCATGCCGCGATGGTGTGCAACATCGTCCGCTACCGGCCGCGCTCCGCCGTGCGCGACGTCGGCAAGGCGCTCGGCATCCCCGAGACCGCACTCGATCGCGCCGCCAAGCACCTCCCGATGTACGGCGACATCGACGAAGCCGATCTCCAGCGCGCCGGACTTCCCCATTCGTTCGAGCTCCTCGCCAAGCTGTCGAGCGAGATCCTCGAGCTGCCGCGCCACATCTCGATCCATCCCGGTGGGTTCTTGCTCGGGCACGAGCCCGTCCACGACATCGTGCCGATCGAGAACGCGTCGATGCCCGGGCGCACCGTGATCCAGTGGGACAAGGACGACCTCGAGGATCTCGGGCTGTTCAAGGTCGATCTGCTCGCGCTCGGTGCGCTCTACCAGCTCCACCTGGCGTTCGACATGCTGCGCGTTCACCGCGGCGTCGAGCTGTCGATGGCGACGATCCCCGCCGAGGATCCCGAGACCTACGACATGATCTGCACCGCCGATACCGTCGGCACGTTCCAGATCGAGTCGCGCGCGCAGATGTCGATGTTGCCGCGCCTCAAGCCGCGCACGTTCTACGATCTCGTCGTCGAGGTCTCGATCGTGCGGCCCGGCCCGATCAGCGGCGGCATGGTCCATCCCTACCTGCGCCGTCGCAACGGCCTCGAGCCCGTGGTCTATCCACACCCTTCCCTCGAGCCCGTGCTGGCCAAGACGCTCGGCGTGCCGCTGTTCCAGGAGCAGGTCATGCGGCTCGCCGTCGTCGCCGCCGACTACACGCCCGGTGAGGCCGACCAGCTCCGTCGCGACATGGCGGCGTGGCGGCGCTCCGGTCGGATCGAGAAGCATCGCGAGCGCCTGATCTCTCGGATGGAGGCCAAGGGCATCGATCGCGCGTTCGGCGAGCGCGTGTTCGAACAGATCCGCGGCTTCGGCGAATATGGCTTCCCCGAATGCATCGTCGGGTCGACACGGGTGATCGATGCGGACACCGGTCGTTGGGTGACGATCGAGGATGTTGCTACCGGGCGCGTCCGCCTGCGGCGAACGCTGACCTGTAGCCCGGGGCTGAAGATCGAGCCCCGCCGCGTCGTGGCTGCGAAGGCCAGTGGCCGCAAGAAGGTGTTTCGACTGCGCACCGCGCTCGGTCGCGAGATCGAAGCGTCTTCCAATCACCCGTTCTTGACGGTTGAAGGCTGGCGCGAGCTCGGCAAGCTAAGGGTCGGTGACGCGATCGCGACCGCGCGGTGTCTTCCTCTCTCGACGACGAAGCGGTGGAAACGACACGAGCTGATCGGCCGCCTTGCCGAGTATTTCGACTCCGACGAGCTCGCGATATGCGCCACCTCTGATCTGTACTGGGATCGCATCGTTTCGATCGAACCGGCTGGCGTTCAGCAGACGTACGACCTCGAGATCCAGGGCAACCATAACTTTCTGGCGAACGACTTCGTGGTCCACAACTCCCACGCCGCGAGCTTCGCGTTGATCGCGTACGCGACGTCGTGGATGCGCAAGCACTACCTTGCCGAGTTCACGGCTTCACTGCTCGACGCGCAGCCGATGGGGTTCTACGCACCGGCGACGATCGTCGGCGATGCGCAACGCCACGGCCTCGACGTGCGGCCGATCGACGTCACGCGGAGCGCGTGGGGATGCACGCTCGAGCCGATCGCGGATGGCGAGCGCGGCTCCGCGTTCGGGTTCGCGGTGCGCATGGGATTGCGCTGGGTGCACGGCATGCAGCTCGCGGATGCCGAGCGGATCGTGGCGGCGCGCGACGTGCGCCCGTTCGCCGATACCCAGGACTTCGTCGTGCGCGCGCGGATCCCGAAGCGTGCGTACACCCAGCTCGCGGAGGCCGGTGCACTCGGCGCGCTCGCGGGTGCGGGCAACCGGCGCGATGCGCTGTGGCAGGTGCGCGGGTGGGCGGCGCGTCGCGATGACTTGGGCCGGGTGGGTGGGCAAGACGCCTCGATCGTGCTCGGCAACGACGCCGACGCCGCGACGTTCGGCCGGCTGTCGAAGCTCGACGAGATCCTGTGGGACTACGAGGCGAGCGCGCACTCGACGCGCGGACATCCGCTCGCGCCGCTGCGCGCCGAGTTGCGAGCGCGGCGGTGGCCCGACGCGCGGACGATCGCGCGCGGTCGCGACGGTCAACGGCTCGAGTACGTCGGCATCGTGATCTGTCGCCAGCGACCGGGCACGGCGAGCGGCGTCGTGTTCATGACCCTCGAGGACGAGACCGGGTTCGTCAACGTGGTGGTGTGGCCGCAGGTGTTCGAGGACTACGGCCACGTGATCCGCACCACCTCGGTGCTCGGCGTGACAGGAGCGTTACAGGTCCAGGAGGGCATCGTTCATTTGATCGCCGAGCGCGCCTGGGTGCCGCAGCTGTCCCGCCCGGTCGCCGAGGTCGCGAGCCGCGACTTCCATTGAAGCTCCAGAGAACCCCGCAGGCGATCCAACCGCTCATGACGATGATCTGTTCGGTGCACGCGCCGGTGAGGCATCGCCACGTATGACTGCCGCAGATGCGAACGGCGACCTCGGCGCAAATGGCGCGGTCGCGAACGGTGCCGGTGCAAACGCTGCCGATGCAGATGTCGCGAGTGCGAACGACGCCGGTGGTGGAGTCCGTCGAGTCGTGTCTGCGCGCGGCTCCCAGACACACGTTCGTCCCACGGTAGGCACGCGAGTAGCAGGCTCCGTGCGAACGACCGCGGACGCCCTCGGGTGAATCCCGCGAACAACAGGAGACCGCGATGAACATCAAGCTGACGCTCGCGTCCTTGCTGGGAGTGCTGACGTTAGGAGCCGGGTGCGGCGGACACAAGACGTCCGACGACACCGCGAGCTCGACACCTCCCACGCAGAAACCCGCGGAGCCCGCCAAGGAAACACCGGCGACGACGGCCGCCGACAACGGGCCGAAGTCGAAAGACTTCTGGTGGCCGAAACAGCTGAACCTGCAGCCGTTGCGCGATCACGAGGTGCGGTCCAACCCGTACGGCGCGACATTCGACTACGCCGCCGAGTTCTCCAGCCTCGATCTCGCCCAGGTGAAGAAGGAGATCGGCGAGCTGCTCACGCGGTCACAGGACTGGTGGCCCGCGGACTACGGGAACTACGGTCCGTTGTTCATCCGTATGGCGTGGCACGCCGCGGGCACGTATCGCGTGGTCGACGGTCGCGGGGGAGCTGGTGGTGGCCAGCAGCGATTCGAGCCGCTCAACAGCTGGCCGGATAACGCGAACCTCGACAAGGCACGGCGCCTGTTGTGGCCGATCAAGCAGAAGTACGGCCGCAAGATCTCGTGGGCCGATCTCATGGTGCTGACCGGCACCGTCGCGATGGAGTCGATGGGCTTTTCGACGTTCGGGTTCGCCGGTGGGCGCGAGGACGACTGGGAAGCCGACACCGTGTACTGGGGCCCCGAGCAGAAGATGCTCGACGACAAGCGCTACCACGGCGATCGCCAGCTGCAGAAACCGCTGGCGGCGGTGCAGATGGGCCTGATCTACGTCAACCCCGAGGGGCCCAACGGCGAGCCCGATCCGATCAAGGCAGCGAAGGACATCCGCGAAACGTTCGGTCGCATGGCGATGAACGACGAGGAGACCGTCGCGCTGATCGCGGGTGGCCACACGTTCGGCAAGACGCACGGCGCGCACGATCCGTCGAAGTGTCTCGGCCCGGAGCCAGCGGCGACCGGCGTCGAACAGCAGGGCCTCGGGTGGAAGAACACGTGCGGAGAGGGCCACGGCGTCGACACCATCACCAGCGGGCTCGAGGGTTCGTGGACCACCAAGCCCACGCAGTGGACCCACGAGTACCTCGAGGAGCTGTGGAAGTACGAGTGGAAGAAGACCAAGAGCCCGGCGGGTGCGACGCAGTGGATCCCGACCGATCCCGAGGCCGCTGCGACCGCGCCCGACGCGCACGACAAGACCAAGCGGCACTCGCCGATCATGTTCACGACCGATCTCGCGCTGCGGATGGACCCGGAGTACGCGAAGATCTCGAAGCGCTTCCTCGACGACCCCAAGGCGTTCGAGCTCGCGTTCGCCAAGGCGTGGTTCAAGCTCACGCATCGCGACATGGGCCCGCGCTCTCGTTACCTCGGTCCCGACGTGCCGACCGAGGAGCTGATCTGGCAGGACCCGATCCCGGCGGCGGACTACAAGATGGTCACCGCGGCCGACGTGGCGCGCCTCAAGCGCGACATCCTCGGATCCGGGCTCACGGTCCCCGAGCTCGTGCGCACGGCATGGGCGGCGGCCGCGAGTTACCGCGGCACCGACATGCGCGGCGGTGCCAACGGCGGTCGGTTGCGACTCGCGCCCCAGAAAGACTGGGCGGCCAACAACCCGGCAGAGCTGACGAAGGTGCTCGCGAAGCTCGGCGAGATCCAGGCCGCGTTCAACGGCGCGGCTCCCGGCGGCCGCAAGATCTCGCTCGCCGACACCATCGTGCTCGGCGGCGTGGCGGCGATCGAGAAGGCGGCCAAGGACGCGGGCGTGACGGTGCAGGTGCGGTTCGACGCCGGGCGTACCGATGCCACCGATGCACAGACCGACCCGACATCGTTCGCGTGGCTCGAGCCGCACGCCGACGGATTCCGCAACTACCTCGCGGACGACGCGGTGATGGGTGCGGGATACGAGCGGTCGCCGGCGACGCTGCTGGTCGACAAGGCCGACATGCTGAACCTGACAGTGCCGGAGATGACGGTGCTGGTCGGTGGCATGCGTGTGCTGGATGCGAACACGGGTGGCTCGAAGCACGGCGTGTTCACCGACAAGCCCGGCACGCTGACCAACGACTTCTTCGTCAACCTGCTCGACATGTCCACGCGGTGGCAGCCGGCCGGGGCGAAGTACGAGTTCGAGGGGCTCGATCGCAAGACCGGGCAGCGCAAGTGGACGGCCACCGAGGTCGACCTGGTGTTCGGTTCGAACGCCGAGCTGCGCGCCGTCGCCGAGGTCTACGCGTATGACAAGGACAAGTTCGTCCGCGACTTCGTCGCCGCGTGGGCCAAGGTCATGGACCTCGACCGGTTCGACCTGAAGCCCAAGAAGGCGTGAGTCACGTGCCGCCGGCGGTCAGCTCTTCGCGAGCTCCTTGACCGCGGCGAGCACCTCGGCGGCATGGCCCTTGGCCTTCACCTTGGGCCAGTGCTTGGCGACCTTGCCGTCGGCGCCGACCACCACGGTCGAGCGGATGATGCCCTTCATCTTCTTGCCGTACATGACCTTGTCGCCCCAGGCGCCCCAGGCCTCCATCATCTTGGTGTCGGGGTCGGTGAGCAGCGGAAACGTCAGCTTGTACTTGTCGCGGAACTTGCAGTGCGACGCGATCGAGTCCTTGCTGACGCCGTAGACCACGGCCCCGGCCCGCTCGAGCGCCGCGAGGTTGTCGCGGAACTCCTCGGCCTCGACCGTGCAACCGGGCGTGTTGTCGCGAGGATAGAAGTAGATGACGGCGATCTTGCCCGCGAGATCCGCGAGCTTGACCTTGCCGCCTTCGGAGGACTCCAGCGTGAACGCGGGAGGTTTCTTGCCGACCTGGATCACGGGCGCCAGATAGCACGACGATGTGGTCCGGTGAAAGCGTCGCCGGACCTGCTATTGTTGTCGGATGTTGCGCACCTTCCTGCTCGTGGCCCTGCTCGGTATCGGGGCTGCGGGTTGCGTGCACCGCACCGCCGAACCGGCCTGGCCGAAGCCGTCGGAGCCCGAGGTCGATGGCGGCGAGAGTCTCGAGCCGCACCAGGCGATCGCCATCAACGAGGCGGACGACGACGTGGATACGCCCAGTGCGGATTCGACGGACGATTCGACGACGACGGACGATTCGTCCACGGCTGACAGCGACACCGATGGCGACGCCGCGGCCAGCAGCGACGACGACGCGTCCTCGCCGTCGGACGACGACCCGATCGATCTCGACGACATCGTCATCGAGTTCGGTGACGACTAACTAGAACGGTCCGAACGAGTCGTAGCAGAACTTCGCCGACGTCGACGGGAAGAAGTACCCCGTCGCCATGCACATCTCGTCGGTGACCGCGCTCTCTCCGTCCATGATCGTCCGGTTGGAGGCGTTGTTGTACGTGCATTCGTACGTCAGCTTGCCGCTCGCGAACTCGTAGAACGGGTTGTCCATCTCGACGACATCGGGGTGCTCCCAGTCGTCACTGTCGAGCACCACGTTCGTCCCGTCGAGCACGCGCGTCCGGATCGACTGCTTGTGCGAGTGGGTCGTCATCAGCCAGAACTTGCCGCCGGCGGGCACGCTGCAGGTCTGCGACTCGACGTGATTGGTGGCCCCGGGCGGGATGTTGATCTCGCCGTTGTAGGTGATGAATGGCGACGTGCTCGTGTACGCGGCGCCGGCATCGAGCGCGAACGCGTCGACGATGACGTGGGCGGTCAGCGCTTGATCGGTCGCGTTGATGTAGTGCATCTGGAAGAACCCAGAAGATCCCGCCGGGATCTCCTGCGCGAGCGGCTTGCCGGTGCCGTCGTCGGCCGGGAGCAGGAGCTCGTTCTCCTCGGTCTGCGTGGCGTAGGTCCAGGTGGCGACACCTTGACCGCTCGCCCCGATATCGCAGTTCTGGTCGGTGACCGTGCCTTCCGGCTGCTGATCGTTCGACGTCAGGAACATGATCATGTGGTGACTGCCGGTGGTCATCACACTCTTCCAGTGGTCGATCGCGAGCTTCTCGGTGTTCGGCGTGTGGAAGTAGTAGCAGTACGTGATCTCTTCGCCGGGTTGGAGATCGATCATCGGTGACTCGATCCGGAACCCGCGCTCGGGCGGCGGCGGGACGACATCGCCGGCATCGGGGGAGACGTCGTCGTCTCCGGTAGGGCCCGAACCGTTGCTGCCGCACGCGGCAGTCACGGCGAGCAGGCCGGACGCGAAGAAAGCGAGGCTGGTGCGCATGGATCCCCCTTTTGGAGTGCCGAGCCTATCAATTCGCCCCGGGCTGTCCACACCTTATTGAATTCGAGTTCTCTGTTCGGCTGACAGGTGCGGATGACTCCCGGCCCCGCTGCACCGTCGAGCGCGCCTCGATGCACAGATCGAGTATGGTGCCGCCGATGACGCGGTACGACGTCGACCTGTTCGTGATCGGCGGCGGCTCCGGGGGCGTGCGGGCGGCACGCGTGGCGGCCGAGCACGGGGCAAAGGTCGCGATCGCGGAGGCCGATCGATGGGGGGGCACGTGCGTGATCCGCGGATGCGTCCCCAAGAAGCTCCTGGTCTACGCGAGCGAGTTCTCGCGTGCGGTCGACGAGGCCCGCCACGCGGGGTGGACCGTCGACGGCGCGACGTGCGATTGGCCGACGCTGATCGGAGGCGTCGACAAGGAGGTCGCCCGGCTGTCCAAGGCGTACGTCGATCGGATGACGCGCGCGGGCGTCGAGCTGATCCACGGGCGCGCGACGGTCGCGGATCGCCACGCGGTGCAGGTCGCCGGCCGGACGATCAGCGCGGCTAACATCCTGATCGCCACCGGTGGCACGCCGAAGCGGCCGCCCGGCGACTGGATCACCTCCGACGAGGCGTTCCTGCTGCGCGAGCTCCCGCGGCGGATCGCGATCCTCGGCGGTGGTTACATCGGCGTCGAGTTCGCGCACATCTTCGCGGGACTCGGGTGCGAGGTGACGTTGATCCATCGCGACACCCACGTGCTTCGCGGCTTCGATCCCGACGTGCGCGAGCTGGTGACCGCCAACCTCGCGGCGCACGGCGTCGAGATGGTGTCGTGTAACGAGGTTGTCACCACCAGCACCGCGACCCACCACATGACGCTGCGGGTGGCCGGCAAGACGATCGAGGTCGATCGCGCGATGGCCGCGATCGGCCGCGCGCCGAACTCGAAGGGCCTCGGACTCGAGGCGCTCGGCGTCGCGCTCGACGACAGTGGAGCGATCGTCGTCGACGAGATGTCGCGGAGTAGCGTGCCGCACCTCTACGCCGTCGGCGACGTGTCGGGCCGTGTGGCGCTGACGCCGGTGGCGATCCGCGAGGGGCACGCCGTCGCCGACTCGCTGTTCGGCAACCGCCCGACGCCTGTCCACCACCACCTGATCCCGACCGCCGTGTTCGCGCAGCCTCCGGCGACGGCGATCGGACTCACCGAGCCGGCGGCGCGCAAGGCCGGCCACGACGTCCGCGTGTTCCGTGCCCGGTTCCGTCCGATGCGCTACGCGCTATCCGCGCGCGACGAGAAGGTGCTGGTCAAGGTCGTCGTCGATCGCGAGACCGATCGCGTGCTCGGCGTCCACATGGTCGGCCCCGACACTCCCGAGATCGTGCAGGCGATCTCCGTCGCGGTGACGATGGGGGCGACCAAGGCCGATCTCGATCGCACGTTCGCGCTCCATCCGACGACCGCCGAGGAGCTCGTCCTCCTGCGGTGAGCCATGGCTAGAATGCGCCATGGCGAACTGCAAGCTCTGCGATCGCAACCCGCCTGCCGGTAACGGCATCTGCTACGAGTGCATGGACACGCTCGGCATCATCGAGATGCCACCCGCGCGGCGCCGGCCGAGTCCGTGCTCCAAGTGCAACGGCTTCAAGTTCGTGCGCGTGATCCCGCGCGAGCACACGGTGGTCAGTCACCTCGAACGCAACTTCCCCGAGATCGCGCCGATGACCCTGACGCAGAAGCCCCAGCTCGCGCCCCGGATGTTTCGAAAGGGCGTGACGGTCGATGCACCGACGGTGGTTCGCGGCGACGGCATGCTCGAGGCATACACGTGCCTGTCGTGCGGGTTCGTCGAGTGGTATGTCGAGAATCCGGCCGAGATCCCGATCGGTCCCGAGTACATGAGCGAGCTGATCGACTACACGCCCGACGCGCCGTATCGGTAGCGCCGGCACCAACCAGCGCGCACCCGCGCTCGTGATGTCGCAAGATGCGCCATGGCGAACTGCAAGTTGTGTGACCGCAACCCGCCGACCCGTACCGGCATCTGCGACTCGTGCATGGAGAAGCTCGGCATCGTCGAGATGCCGCCACCACGGCGCCGGGCGAGCCCGTGCTCCAAGTGCAACGGCCTCAAGTTCGTACGCGTGATCCCGCGCGAGTACACGGTCGCGGAGCACTCTGCGAACAATCGTCCCGAGGTCGCGCCGATGACGCTGACCCAGAAGCCCAGGATCGAAGTCCCGCTGTTTCGAAAGGGCATGACGGTCGACGCACCGGCGATCGTCCGCGGCGAAGGGATGCTCGAGACCTACACGTGCCTGTCGTGCGGGTTCGTCGAGTGGTACGTCGAGGACCCGGCCGAGATCCCGATCGGCCCCGAGTACATGAGCGAGCTGATCGACTACACGCCCGACGCACCCTACCGGTAGCGGGCGGCCGGGGTATCCTGCAGGTCATGCAGTCGGCGGCGGCGTGGTTGGCGGCGGTCGCGAGTCTCGCGTGCGCGGCGTGTCGTAGCGACGAGCAGGTGATCATCCCGCCCGACCGCGTGCTGGTGGCCGAGCTGGCGCCGACGTTCGATCGAAAGGTCGACCTGCTGTTCTTGATCGACGACTCCGGCGGCACGGCCGATCTCCAGCTCGATCTCGGCGCCGCGTTGCCTCGGTTGTTCGATCGGCTGGCGACGCTCCCCGGAGGAATGCCCGACCTGCACGTCGGGGTCACGACATCGGACCTCGGAACGGAGACCACGAGCGGGGTGTTCGGCGAGGATGTCGGAACGATCAACCAGGGCGGCTGCAGCGGTGCCGGGCGAAATGGTGTGTTGCAGCTCGGCCAGGTGATCGGAGTGAACGGCACCTTTCTCATCGATCGCTCGGTGGTGCGCAGCGGTCGACGCGAGCGCAACTACACTGGCGATCTCTCCGCCACCGTGGCCGACATGCTTCTTGTCGGCGCTCGCGGATGCGGCTTCGAGCAACCGCTGGCGGCGATCCGCGCCGCGCTCGACGACAATCCGGCCAACGTCGGGTTCCGGCGTCCCGGCGCGGTGCTCGCGGTCGCGATCCTGATGGACGAGGACGACTGTTCGATGCGCGACCCGTCGCTCCTGGGACCCGACACGATCGACAACCCGCAGCAGTCGTTTCGCTGCACGCGGTTCGGCGTGACGTGCGCGCTCGATGGACGGACGCCGGACGAGATGAACCAGATCGGCATCAAGGGCGACTGCGGTCCGAACACCGATCCGGAATCGCCGATCGAGGACGTCGCGCTGTTTGCCGACTTCCTCTCGGGGCTCGAGCCAGATCCCCGCCGGGTCGTCGTCGCCGGCATGTTCGGCACGCCATATCCGGTCCAGGTCGAGCTCCGCCGGATCAACAACCGGGAGCAACCCGCGCTCGCGCACTCGTGCTCGTACGGGCCCGACGGAGCGGGTCGCAAGGTCGCCGACCCGGGCGTGCGGCTGCAGGCGTTCGTCGATCACTTCGGCGATCGCGGAAGCTCGGACACGATCTGCCAGGACGAACTGTCCCGGCCAGTCGACGACCTCGGCCGCTCGATCTCGCTCGCCGTCGGGACGTCGTGCGTCGTCCGCCCGCTCGGCGACCGTCCCGACTGCATCGTGACCGACATCGACGGCGATACGGTCACCGAGATCCCGCCGTGCGACGGCACCGCCGGCACCTGCTGGCATCTCGAATCCGATGCCACCTCGTGCCCGCTCGACGACCAGCTGCGCCTCGTGGTCGACGGGCGATCGGCCTCGGCGACCTCGCTCGTGCAGCTGCGCTGCGCGATTCCCTAGCTACGACAGGCGATCGCGATAGTCGCGGTAGCCGAACCGGCGGTGCACGGTGATCGTCCTGGTCTTCGGATCGTGCGTGGCGATCGACGGCATCCGCACGCCGTTGAAGTTGGAGGTCTTGACCATCGTGTAGTGTGCCATGTCGAGGAACACCAGCTTGTCGCCGGGCTCGAGCGGACGATCGAAGCTGTAGTCGCCGATCACGTCGCCGGCGAGGCAGGTCATGCCGCCGAGCCGGTAGGTGTGTGGCTTCTCGTTCGGCTCGCCGGCATCGACGATCACCGGGCGGTACGGCATCTCGAGCACGTCGGGCATGTGCGCGGTCGCCGAGGTGTCGAGGATCGCGATGTCCATGCCGTTGTGGAGCGTGTCCATCACCGACGCGACGAGCACGCCGGTGCCGAGCGCGATCGCCTCGCCGGGCTCGAGGTACACCGGGATGTCCGCGTGGCGCGCGCGGAACTCGCGGATCAGGCGGATCAACCGCTCGCGATCGTAGTCGGGTCGCGTGATGTGGTGACCGCCGCCGAAGTTGACCCACTTCATCCCGGCGATCAGGTCGCCGAACTTGGCCTCGAACGCGGCGAGCGCGCGCTCGAGGGCGTCGCTGTTGACCTGACACAGCGTGTGGAAGTGGAGGCCGTCGAGGCCGTCGAGATCCTCGGCGGTGATATTGGCGCGCGTGGTGCCGAGCCGCGAGCACGGGCCGGCCGGATCGTAGAGCGCGACCTCGACCTCCTGGTGCTCGTGGTTGACGCGCAGTCCGCACGAGATGTCACGCCCCGCGCGACGCGCGCGCTCGATCTCCGGCCGGTGACGCCGCCACTGCGACGGCGTGTTGAGCACGACGTGATCGGCGAGCGTGACCAGCTCGCGCATCTCGCCGTCGGAGTACGCCGGGGCGTAGGCGTGAACCTCGCCTCCGAGCTCCTCGCGCGCGAGCCGCGCCTCGGCGACCGAGCTCGACGTCGCGCCGGCGAGATACCGGCGGACGAGCGGAAACGTCGACCACTGCGCGAAGCCCTTGAGCGCGAGCAGGATCGTGCAGCCGGCGCGCTGCTGGACGTCGGCGAGGATCTTCAGGTTGGCTTCGAGCGCGCCGAGGTCCGTGACGAAGCACGGGGTCTCGAGCTGCGAGACGTCGATCGCACGCGCGACGTCACCGCCGAGGGATGCGCCGGCCGACATCTATCTCGCATCCTCGATCGCACTGCTCACTCAGCGCTCCTCGACGTGCCAGGGCAGCCCGCGCGTGCCGACGTCGGCGAGGAACGGATCGGGATCGAGCTGCTCCATGTTGAACACGCCGGCGCCCTTCCACTTGCCGGTCACCATCATCACGGCGCCGGTCACCGCCGGCACGCCGGTGGTGTACGAGACCGCTTGCGCGCGGACCTCCTTGTAGGTCTCGGCGTGGTCGCAGATGTTGTAGATGAAGTAGCGCTTCTTCTTGCCGTCCTTGACGCCCTCGCACAGACAGCCGATCGACGTCTTGCCGGTGTAGCCCGCGGCGAGCGACGCCGGATCCGGCAGCAGCGCGCGGAGGAACTTGATCGGGACGATCTTCTTGCCCTCGAACTCGACCTCGTCGATCCGCGTGATGCCGATGTTCTGCATCACCTCGAGGTGCTTGAGGTAGGCCTCGCCGAACGTCATCCAGAACCGGATGCGCCTCAGCCCCTTGAGGTTGTTCGCCAGCGACTCGAGCTCCTCGTGATAGAGGAGGAAGCTCTTGCGCTCGCCGACGCCGGGGTAGTCGAAGATCCGCGACACGCTGAGCGGGTCGGTCTCCTTCCACTCTCCGGCTTCCCAGTAGCGACCCCGCGCCGTGATCTCGCGGATGTTGATCTCGGGATTGAAGTTGGTGGCGAACGCCTTGCCGTGCGAGCCGCCGTTGCAGTCGACGATGTCGACGTAGTGGATCTCGTCGAGCAGGTGCTTCTGCACGTGCGCGCAGAACACGTTGGTCATGCCCGGATCGAAGCCCGAGCCGAGCAGTGCCATCCGGCCGGCCTTGGCGAACCTGTCCTGGAACGCCCACTGCCACTTGTATTCGAACTTCGCGACGTCGGGCGGTTCGTAGTTCGCGGTGTCGAGGTAGTCGACGCCGGCCGCCAGGCACGCCTCCATGATCGAGAGATCCTGGTAGGGCAGGGCGACGTTGATCACGACCTTCGGCTGGTAGTCCTTCAGAAGCTTGGTCGTCGCGGCGACGTCGTCGGCGTCGACCTGGGCCGTGCGGATCGTACGGCCGTGCATCTGTTCGATCTCGGCCGCGAGACGCTGACAACTCTCGAGCCGCCGGCTCGCGAGCATGACCTCGGAGAATGCCGTCTTCTCCATCGCCGCCTTGTGCGCGACGACACCGCCGACGCCACCGGCGCCGATGATCAGGACCTTCGACATGGTGAGCTGTGTACCACAGTCGTGATGCACGCTCGCCGCAGGCTCGGACGGTTCAGTCCGGGTTGCCGCCGTCGGTGCGGTCTTCGTCCGGCGGCTTGAGGTCGCGCTTGACCGCCTTCGCGAGCCGCTTCTGGAACTTGGCCGGCTTGAGGTCGAAGCTATCGCGGCCGGCCTTGCGGCCTTCCTTCATCAGATCGTCGAGCGCGGTGTCGATCGCGTCGCGCAGGTTCTCGACGGCGTCCTCGGGCAACCCCTGGCCGTGCGTGCGCACGAAGTCGCGCACCATGATCAGGTCGACTGCCGGGCCGAGCGTGTCGGTGAGGCCCGTGATCTCGGCGTGGATCGCGCTCGCACGCGGGCCCGCCTGTCGCGCCACGAAGTCGAGCGCGTAGCCCAGCTCCTTGCTGCGCTTGCGCCACGCGTGGAACTGCTTCTTGCTCTTGGCGGAGCTGCGTGCGCGACGCGCGTGGTTGTAGAGCTGGCTGACGCCGTACGCGACCTCTTCCCACGGGAGATCCGCGGGAAGCGCGGCCTCGAGCGCTTCGGCCTGCGCGGCGGTACGCGCTGCGGCCTCGCCGAGGATCTGCTTGATCTCGGACGTCGGTGGAATCGCCTCGGCGGCGCTGTCGAGGATCCGGCGCGCGGTCTCGCGATCCTCTTGGGATAGCGATAGCTGGCCGAGCGTCTCGGGCGCCACGGAGTGATCGCGAATCGTCGACAGCGAGCGACGCGATTCGCGAAGGGCGGCGCGCACAGCCTTGCGCTCGCTCTTGGGAAGAGAGCTCTTCATCATCGCGAGTACCGAGCGCGCGCGGCGCAGTGCCTTGCGCGACTCGTGGACCGCTTTCTCCGAACCGTGATCGACCGCGGCCACGGCGGCGCGCGCCAGCTGCACCGATGCGTTGAACTCGGCGAGCAACTTGGCGCGGAGCTCGAGCGGATCGTGGAGCGCCGACGTGCGACTGCCGAGGGGACCGAGCTTGTCGTCTTCTTGATAGGGGTTTGGCGGCGGGGCTGGCATCTCTTGGCTCGTCGTCACCATAGCCGGGGCACCATACCTTTTCGCGTCCGGATTGCTTCCGGAATGGGGGGAAACTCGTCGTCGGAGGAACGCGGTACCCTAGACCCCGCATGGCACACCCGATCCTGTTCGAGCCGGTCAAAAACCCGTTCTTCGTCGACGATTCGTTCGTGATCTCGAAGGCTCCCACCGAGTTCGAGCGCGACCCCGGCAAGGCCCCCAACGTCGAGGCGCTCGAGAAGGCGGTCGACAAGCTGACCAAGCTCCAGGGCAAGCTCTACGCTCACGACCGCTACAGCGTCCTGCTCGTGTTCCAGGCGATGGACGCGGCCGGCAAGGACGGCACCATCAAGGCGGTGATGAGTGGAGTCAATCCGCAGGGTTGCGAGGTCACCTCGTTCAAGGCGCCGAGCGCCGAAGAGCTCGATCACGACTTCCTCTGGCGGTGCCAGCGCAGTCTCCCCGAGCGTGGACGGATCGGCATCTGGAACCGCAGCCACTACGAGGAGGTGCTGGTCGTGCGCGTCCATCCCGAGTTCCTCGAACACCAGAAGCTCCCGACGATCCCCGAGGACCTCGACGATCTCTGGAAGGATCGCTACGAATCGATCTCGCAGGCCGAGAAGCACTGGGCGCGCAACGGTTGCGTGATCCTCAAGTTCTTCCTCCACGTCTCCCAGAAGGAACAGCACAAGCGGTTCTACGATCGCGTCACCGATCCCGACGCCAACTGGAAGTTCAACTCCGGTGACCTCGCCGAGAGCAAGCGCTGGGACGACTACATGACCGCGTACCAGCAGGCGCTGCGCGCGACCAGCAAACCGTACGCGCCGTGGTACGCGATTCCCGCCGACTCGAAGAGCTACATGCGTCGCGCCGTCGCCGAGATCATCGTCGAGACGCTCGAGCGTCTCCCGATCGCGTACCCGAAACCCGACGAGGAAGAGCGCGCCGCGATCGTGGCCGCGCGCGAACAGCTCGAAGAAGAGCGCAAGGGCTAGCCACCGACTCTGGCTGTTTCCCAGGTCGCTGACGCACGAGCCACCAGCCATCTGCGAACACACCAACGGTGAACTTTCGCTGCACCCGCTGAGCCGGTCGAGCGAGCTTCCCACGCAACCCGAACGACTCGCGATCGACCTCGTCAGCGCGCCGCGCCGGCGAGTCGATCGTACGCGGCCGTGAACGCCGCGTCGTTGGCGCACGTCGCGAGCACTCCGGCCGAAACCACGCGCTTCGCGGCGGCCTGAAATCGGTCGTCGTAGTGGCGGAGCGCGATCTTGAGCTGCATCTCGCGACCGTCGTGGAGGACCCGGGCGTTGGCCGCGATCACGTCGGCAAACCGCGCCTCGAGCTCGCCGAGCGCGGTGGTGGTCGCGGCGCAGCTGTTGCCCGCGGCAAGGACACGTCCGAGCTCCTCGAACATGTCGACGGAGCGCGCGGCTAACCGATCGAGATCGTGGTCTAGCGGCTCGGCATCGACGACCGCGGCGTCGGCCGGGGTCGGGCGCGTAACCTCCGCAGGAGCAGGATGATTCCCGCACCCGGCGAGGGTGACGGCGATCGCGAGCCACCAGATCACCCACGTATCTTACGGGGCACGCGCGTATCATGTAGGACCGTGGCGCGTACGTTCGCAGCAGTGGTCGCGATGGTCGCGATGGTCGTGGCGTGTGGCTGCGGTCGGCTGGGGTTCGCCGAGCGAGAGGGCGACGGCGGCGACCCCGAGACCAGCACCGCGTTCTCCAACCTGTGCACGTTCGATCGGGTGACCACGATCGAGAACGGGCTCTCACCGGACGATGGTGTCGGTGCCGACCTGGTGACCGCGCTGATCGGCGGCTGCGGGGTCACGCCGGTGACGCGCACGGTGTCGCAGGACGAGCCCGGGATCCTCGACCCGGCGACGGGCCGACCGTTGCTTCCACCCGACGATCTCGCCGTCAACGCCGGTGGCGACGGACCCAACCGCGCGATCCGTTACCTGCTCGAGCACGACACCCCGGTGGTGTGGGAGTCGCACAGCTCGATCGCGACGTATCGCGAACGCTCGACGAATCGGGTGATCGCGACGGGCACGATCTCGGACGGTCACGACTACGGGTTGATCATGGTGGTCCGCGAGCCGATCGGAGGGACCCGCGTGCTGTCGGCGCAGGGGATGGCGGTCAACGGCACGCTGGCTGCCGGATTCTGGTTCGCCACGCGAACGGCGACCGCGATCGCGACCGACGCCGCGGAGTGGATCCTGATCGAGTGGACCGACACGGATCACAGCGGCGATCCGAGCACGGCGGACCGGTTCGACGTCATCGAGTCGGGGCGCGCTCAGTAGGTCGGCATGTCGGCGATCACGCGCTCGAGTTGGTAGCGCTCCTTGCACGTGATGTCGGTCGGGCAGTCGTGACAGGCCTTGTAGGTCGCGCCGAGATCCTCGGCGATCGCCTCGGCCTTGCCCCCGGCACGCGTGTTGTACGCCGCGAGTGCTTGCTTCAGCTCGGCGGCCTGCTTGGTATCGGCGAGCAGGTGCTGCACCTGATCGTGGTGCTGCTTCATCCGTTCCACGTGCGGCCGCAGCTCGGCGATCAGCTCGGGGCACTTGCCGCGCAGCCGGTGGGCGATCTCGCCGAGTCGCGCGAGATCGTCGTCGAGCGACGCGGCGAGCTTCTCCGCCTCACTCGGCTGCGGCGGTGCCGGCGGTGGCGCCGCGTGACCACCGCACGCGGCGATAACCATGGCGATCAGGGCGAGCCGCACGGAGGATCGATCACCGGCATGAAGTTCGCGATCGGGACCTGGCCGGGGATCACGCGAACGCTGTGCTCGTCGGGGTTGAGCAGCTTGTTGTCGGCCGTGATCACCAGGTCGTCGAGGCCGTCGCCGGTGACATCGGCGACGAACGTGTCGACCACGGCGAGATCGGGCTGCGCCGTCGACAAGGCGGACAGCCGCTGGTTATCGACCTGGTGCGCATAGGACAGCTGGAAGTTCGAGACCGCGACGTTGCCGGCGAGGATGTCCCAGAACAGATCGGGACGCCCGTCGGCATCGAATTGCCCCGACACCACGTGGAGCGGAAACGAGGCGGCGGACGTGCGCTCGAGCTCGACGGCGCGCAGCTTGCCCTGCGCGTCGGATTGCAGCACACCGATCGCGAGTACGGCGCCGCTGACATCGAACGTCGGGATCGCGATCCGCGCGGGCTGCAGATCGTCGGCGGCCAAGAAGCCGACCCCGGCGCGCGCGATCGGCATCGGGATGACGCATCCGGTCGGCGACGCCCCGCACTCGAACGCCGCGACCGTCGCGTTGCGCGGGTTCGGCGCGATCCGACCGCTGATGTCGATCACGCCGACCTGGTGCAACACGGTGGCACCGGCGGACAGCTCGGCGACGCACCCGGTGTTGTTGACCTCGACGCCGTCGCCCGGCGCCGTCGAGAAGAACGGCGTCAGCGTCGGGTCCTGACCCAGCGGCTGTACCGGATCGATCGCGAGCTCGAGGACCTCGCGGGCCTGTAGCGTCGACACCACGAGCAGCAGGCCCGCGGGCTTGCCGCCGCACGCCGGCAACACGCCGACGTCGATCACCGGGTTGGTGTCACTCAGCTTGACGTTGGCGGCGGGCACCTTCGGACCGAACAAGCCGATCGGCCGCCCGCGATTGGTGATCGCGTAGACGTCGCGCGTGGTGGCATCGCGCTCGACCGAGAACACGCCGATCACGTTCTCGGTCGCGCCCAGTCCGGAGAACGCCTGTTGATCGGACTCGACGATCGTCGCGCCACCACCCTGCATGGTGACCGTGTACTCGAACGCGCGGATCTCGCCGGCGACGTTCTGCACGCAGTCGAGCCGACGCGTCGCGCCGGAGATCCGGGCAGCACACCACCGCTTGGTGCCGGGGATCGCGTCGATCGAGATCGTGCCGCTGGCATCGACCGGCGTGAACGTGGTGAACGTGCGAGGCGGCTCGGCGCTCCACGACGTTCGCACCGAGGTCGCGAAGCCACCGACCGTCGACGGCGGCATCGGGTGCAACCGGACCTGGCCGTTCTCGTTGGTGCACGCGGGTTGCGTGGGCTCCCAATCGCTGTCGTTGCCGAGCGTGATGTTGGTGAGGTCGAGCGGCATCGCGCCGGCCGGACCGTGGACGCGCCACGACACCACGCGATCGGGCAGCGACCGCACCAGCGGATCGGTGACCGTGACCGCGAGTCCGAACGGGTCCGCGGTGTCGAGTCCGATGCCGTTGACCGACACGTGAGCGGTGAGCTCGGTCTCGATCACCAGGGAGTCCCCCTCGGACACCACCCCCTTCTCGGCGCATCCGGCGCTGACGTACGCACCGTCGGCGTCGTAGCCGCGGGCGACGATCACCTTGGGATCGACGCGCGACATCGTGAGGTCATCGGCGGCGAGGCCGTCGCCGATCGTGATCTGGTCGACCTCGGCGGCGAGCAGCTGGTCATCGGACAGATCGCCGAGCTCGATCTTCGCGCAGCTGAACAGGTCCGACTGGTAGACGGTGATGGTGGTGGTCGCGACGTCGATGTCGTCGGGGTGGACGACCTCGACGCGCAGACTCGGGTGCTCGCCGCAGGCGCCCAGCGCGATCGCGCACACGACGGCGAGCTGCTTCCCCATGGCCGAGATCACGCTAGCACTCCTCGACGGTTACTTGCTGCGAGGTTTGGCATGGGCATCGGCATTCTGATAGGTGCGTAGCGGTATGCTGCCGGGCGTGACGTTCGATCGGCGCACGCTGATCCAGACCGGTCTGGCGATGACGACGACGCGAAGTCGTACGGCGGCGCGGACGTACAAGCTTCAAGTCCTGGGCCAGAGCGACCAGTCGGTGGCGGTCGGGGCCCGTCCCGTGACCGTCGGGGCCCACGGCGCGTGCGACCTCGTGCTCGAGGATCCGCAGGTGTCTCGCCGGCATGCAGAGATCTCGATCGTGCCGGAGGGGATCAAGGTCAAGGATCTCGGATCGACCAACGGGACGTGGTGGCAGGGCAGCCGGATCGGCGAGGCGGTGGTCCCTACAGGTGCCACCGTGCAGTTCGGCGCGACGCCGGTCCGGATCGCCGCCGGCGACACGCCGTCGCTACCGCCGAGCGATCAGGATCACTTCGGGCAGATGGCCGGCAAGAGCGTGGCGATGCGCGAGCTGTTCGCCGTGCTCGAGATGGCGGCTCCCACCGATGCCACCGTGCTGATCGAGGGCGAGAGCGGGACCGGCAAGGAGCTCGCCGCGCGCGCGATCCACGACGCCTCGAGTCGCTCGCAGGGGACGTTCGTGACGGTCGATTGCTCGGCGATCGCCGAGAGCCTGATCGACTCGCACCTGTTCGGTCACGTTCGCGGATCGTTCACCGGTGCCGATCGGGATCGCAAGGGCGCGTTCGTCGAGGCCTCGGGCGGCACGCTGTTCCTCGACGAGCTCGGCGAGCTCCCGCTGTCGGCGCAGGCCAAGCTGCTGCGCGTGCTCGAGGCGCAGACCGTGCAGCCGGTCGGCGCCGATCGCCCGGTCACCGTCGACACGCGCGTGGTCGCCGCCACCCACCGCGATCTGTCGCGGATGGTCGCGAACAAGGAGTTCCGGTTCGACCTGTTCTACCGGCTCGCGGTGGTGCACGTGGCGCTGCCGCCGCTGCGCGAGCGCCTCGAGGATCTCCCGCACCTGATCGCGACGTTCTATCGCCGGCGCGGGATCGATCCAGGTCCGATCGATGGCGACAACCTCGAGCGCATGCGGCGACACGCGTGGCCGGGCAACGTGCGCGAGCTCCGCAACGTGCTCGAGCGCGCGTGGGCGCTATCGGGCCCCGACGCCGGGTTCCGCGAGCTCCGGCTATGGCTCGATCCGGGTGCGGCGCAGGTGAGCGCGTCCGAGGTGGTCGACACGTCGTTGCCGTTCAAGGACGCCAAGGAACGGTGGAACGACCAGTTCGAGCGCCGTTACGTCGCGATGGTGTTTGCCGATCGCAACAACAACGTCACGCGGGCCGCCGAGCACGCGGGGCTGTCGCGCCGCCACTTCCGCGAGCTGCTCTACAAGCACGCCATCGTCGAGCGACCATCGGCTTCGGACGACGACGGCGACTGAACGCGAGGTCGGGCAAGAAAGACTTCGCGAGCGGGCACCCAGCAGTCGGGTCGACCGCGGAAGCGAAGTCGGGCAACGAAGACTGAGTTAGGCTAGGCGGCCAGTGGCCAGGTTCGGCGCCTACGAGATCCTGCACGAGCTCAAGCACGGCGGCATGGGCGCCGTGCTGCTCGGTCGCAAGAAGGGCCCGGGCGGGTTCGAGCAGCTGGTCGCGATCAAGGTGATCCGGCCGGAGTACGCGAACACCGAGGCCGTGCGCGCGATGTTTCTCGACGAGGCAAAGATCCTCGGCGGGCTAGGTCACCCGAACATCGCCAACGTCCACGACTTCGGCGAGGACACCGGGTCGCTGTACATGGTGATGGAGTACGTCGCCGGGATCTCGTTCCGCAACCTGCTCGAGATGGACGTGCCGCCGGGCGTCGCCGCGAAGGCGATCGCCGAGGCATGTCGCGGCGTGCACGCGGCTCACGAGGTACGCGACATCTCCGGCCACTTGCTCAATGTCGTGCATCGCGACATCTCGCCCGACAACCTGCTGCTCGGGTTCGACGGTCACGTCAAGGTGATCGATTTCGGGATCGCGCTGGTCAAGAACCGGCAGGCACCGGTTACCGAGTTCGGCACGGTCAAGGGCAAGCCGCCGTACATGTCGCCGGAGCAGGTCAAGAACGAGGCGCTCGATCGGCGCAGCGACGTGTTCTCGCTCGGCGTCGTGCTGCACGAGCTGTTGACCGGCGAGCGGCTGTTCGATGGCGACAGCGTCTACGCCGTCGCGCTCGCCGTCGATCAACAGGAGATCCGGCCGCCGTCGCAGGTGCTCGGGGCGGAGCTACCCGCCGGGCTCGACGCCGCGGTGATGAACGCGCTCGAACGCGATCCCGAGCGCCGCACGCCGACCGCGGCGGCGTTCGCCGAGCAGCTCGAGCAAGCGATCGCGGCCGCCGGCGACGAGACGCTCCAGGCGTGGGCCGATCGCATGCTCGCGGGGGCGCGCGACCAGCATCGCGAATGGCTCGCCGGTATCGTCGCCGGAGTCGACACGCCGACACCCGTCGGCCGCGCGACCGGCTCGGTCACCGCGCTCGGACCACTCGCGTTCGTCGACCAGCTACCGGCCGCGGCGCCGCCGAAGCCCGAGCTCGCCGACACCATGCACGCGCCGTCGGATCCCGCGACCCACGTCACGGCCCCCGACGACGAAGACGGTCTCTCGATCCCGCCGACTCGCAGCCGCGCGTTCGTGTGGCTCGGGCTGCTCTTGGTGGCCGCCGCCGCGGTGGTGATCTTCCTGGTCTCTCGATCACCTTCCGCGACCGCTCTACCGGATGCGAGCGTGATCGCCGACGCCGCGCCGGTCGTGCCGGACGACACCACCGTGCCGCCACCCAGCGATGCCGCGCCGCCCGTCGCACACGACGCTGCACCGGTCGAGGTGCTCGACGCGGCTCCACCCCCGCGCGACGCCGCGGCGGTGCCGCGCGATACGCGTGTCGTGATCCTTCACCGCGACGCCGGACGCCGGATCCCGCGCGACGCCCACCACCGCGTGGTCGCGATCGACGCGCCGGCGCCCCCACCGCGCGATGCCGCACCCACGACGTTCGGCAAGCTGATCGTCAAGCACGCGCCGACGAGCCAGTCGTATCTCGAGGTCTACGTCGACGGCAACGCATTCGGCAAGACGCCGATCCTGGTCGGTCACCGGATCCCGACCGGCCACCACGTGGTCACGCTGGTACGGCCCGACGGCGGCGCCGTCGTGTATCGCCAGGAGGTCGTGATCGCCGAGGGCAAGACCACGGTCGTGCAGCAGCGCTGAGACGACGAGATCCATCGGCGGTTCCACGGAACCGCGGTGCGAGGTTTGTCGCACCGCGGTTTCGCAGAACTGCGTCACCGGAACCTCGAGGTACCGGCCCCCGGTCGATTCGGCGGCCGATCGGGAGATCGAGGTACCGCCCGCTCTCCAAACATCGTGATCCCGCGCAGCTCGGCGCTGGCAAACCGCTTGCTGAGTAGCTCACCCAGAAAACAAAAGGAGCTACTTCGATGCGTCTTTCCCTACCCCTCGTCTTGCTTGCCGCCCTCCCCGCCGCGTGTGTCACCAACTCGGCCGACCCCAACGATGCCGAGCAGGTGACCTCCAACCTCGAGCTCGACAACGGCGGGTTCGATACCGCCGACGAGGCGCCGCAGTTTGGCGAGGCCGCTCTCTACGCCGACGCGCAGATCGAGGCCGATGCCGACGTCGCCGACGACATGGCGGCCGACCCGACGCTGCTCGCGATGGATCGTCCCGATGCCCTCGCGCGCGACCTCGTGGTCCTGTGGGGCCGCATGCCGCCCGACCCGACCGCCACCGACGGCCGCGACTGGTCGGGCGAGCTCCGCGTGTCGCGTGGCGGCATCCTGATCCGTCGCCGCATCGGGTTCGAGAACCTGACCGACCGCGTGATGCCGCGGACCCGCCCCGATGCGATCGAGTTCCGCTCGCTGACGCGGCCGTTCGCCGACGGCCTCGCGCTGCGCGTGTTCGATCCCACCCCCGACGCGGCGGATCCGATCCAGCTGACCTACCGCTCTGCCGACGGAACGCGCGAGTACTCGATCGATCTCCGGCAGCTCGCCGACGGTCCGGTCGTGGTCGACGCGGGCGACGGCAATCGCCTGATCGCCGCCGGTCGCCACCGCGACGACGTCTGCCGCCACGGCACGATGCGCGGGCGCTGGCACGCGCTCGCCCCCAACGCCGGTGTCTACCTCGGCGTGGTCGCCAACGCGGCCGGCGTGCCGATCGGTCACGTGCGCGGCATCTACGGCCACCGTCGCAACGGCGATCCGGTCGTGTTCGGCAAGTTCATCGATCGCGAGGGTCACTTCACCGGGCTGATCGCCGGTCACTACGGCCCCGGCACGTTCGAGGCCCGCTGGATCGATCGCGCGGGTGACCACGGCGGCATCAAGGGTGTGACCTTCGAAGGTCCGAGCCTGCGCGGCGGTGGCTTCCTCGCGCGCTGGGCCGAGAGCACCTGCGTGCAGTAGCTACGCGGCGAGGTCGCGGAACTGCTTCACGTCGTTCGTCGTCGTGAACCGGCCGCGCTCGTCGCGCGTGACCTTGCCCATCGCGATGTTCGGATCGTGCGTGAAGAACAGCCGGCCCCCACGCTCCAGGAGAGCGTTCAGGAGGCCGGCTTTTTCGTCGATCAACAGCTCGGGGTAGCGGTCGTAGCCCATCGTGATCGGCAGGTGCACCCATGCGCGACCCGGGATCAAGTCCGATGCGAACACCACCGGGCCACCTGGCATCTCGATCTCGGTCAGCAGCAGACCCGGGGTGTGACCCGAGCTGCGAAGGAACGTGAAGCCGTCTCCGAGCGCCGCCGCGCGATCGGCACCCGCGAGCTCGAGTCGGCCACTCGCCGCGAGTAGATCCGTGAACCCGGTGATGAACGAGGCACGGTCGCGCGCATGGGGAGCGACCGCCCGCTGCCAGGCCTCGGCACCGACCACGAACGTGGCTTTCGGAAACACCAGTTGGGGTGGGGTGTCGGGTGCGTACGTGGTGAGCGCGCCTCCGGCGTGATCGAAATGAAGGTGCGACAGCACCACCACGTCGACATCCTCGGGGGCCACGCCGACCGCTTTCAGCGACGCGAGGAGCACGTGCTCCGACTCGACGACGCCGTAGCGTTCGCGAAGCGCGGGCTCGAAGAACGCCCCGATTCCGGTCTCCAGCAGGATCGTGCGGCCCCCGTCCCGCACGAGCAAACACCTGCAGGCTAACGGGATCCGGTTGTTTTCGTCGGCCGGGATCCAGCGCTCCCACAGCGCCTTGGGAGCGTTGCCGAACATCGCGCCACCGTCGAGACGCTGCGAGTTCCCGAGCACCGAGGTCAGCGTCCGCATTTTTGGCGTCTTACCACACAGCCAGGTGGGGTCGGTTGACCCGATGTGACGCTACCCGAACGGCAACGCGACGAGAGGCATTCCTCATACAGTATGCAGCACCGTCGCGTTACCATGTGCGCCATGAGGATCACGGGCCTACTGGCCGCGTGCGCGCTCGTCGCATGCGGAACCTCCTCGAACGGCGATGACGAATCGACCGCCGAGCTCACGATCGAGCCCGCCAGCGTCGATCTCACGATCGTCAACGGTGTTCCGGCGAACCAGGACTACACCGCGACGTTGACGTTCCCCGACGGTCATACACGCGACGTCACCGCCGACACGACGTTCACCGTCGACGCCGCGTTCGGATCGTTCCAGGCCGCGCAGGTCTCGATCGGAACACCGGGCAAGACGATCGCGTTCGGTCAGTACACCGACAAGGTCGCGAACGGGCAGATCATCGCGCACCTCGAATCGACGCGCGTCGATCCGAACCTGCCGCCCGACACGCCCGACCTGTTCACCGCACCCGAGGATCCGGCGCGCGCGCCGACCATGGTGTACCCACCCGAGAACGTGGTGATGCCGCGCAACCTCGGCGACTTCGAGACCCACTGGACCGACGGGTCGGGCAACAACGTGTTCGAGGTCACGCTCAGCACCGAGTTCGCCAACGTCCGGGTCTACGTGCCGGGTGGCAACGGTGTCGCGGCCGCCGGCCCGATGCCCTCGTTCGTGAACTTCCTCGCCGCCGAGTGGGCGAGCGCCGTCGGGGTCGAGCCCAACGTCACCGTCCAGATCCGCGGCGTCGACTCCGCGAACCCGACCGCGGTCGGCGCGACCGCACCGCGGCTGATCCGCCTGACCAACGAGACCATGGACGGCGGTATCTACTACTGGTCGCCGGCCTCGACCAACGGCCCCGAAGGCATCTACCGCCACGACATGGCGAATCCGGGCGAGCCCGCCGAGGAGTACCTGACCCTCAACCAGACCGGCAATCGCTGCGTCGGATGCCACACGCTATCGCGCGACGGCACCCAGATGGCGTTCACCTGGGATGGCGGCAATGGCAACGGCACCACCCTCGACGTCGCCATGGCCATGCCGCTGCCCGACACCACGGCCATCAAGTGGAACTTCGCGACCTACACGCCCGACAACTCGCAGCTGCTCACCGTGTATCAGGGGGCGCTCACCGTGCGGAACGCCGCCGATCACAGCGTGCTGGGCACGATGACGGCGGGTGGCCCGATCTCGCACCCCGAGCTGTCGCCCGACGGCACGATGCTGACCTACGCCCGCGAGCCCGGTGGCAGCGACTGGAGCTTCAACAGCGGCCAGATCTTCGTGCGCTCGTACGATCAGACCACGCAGACGTTCGGTGCCGAGGTGCCACTGGTCACCGATGCCGGCAACAACTACTACCCGTCGTGGTCTCCCGATGGCCAGTGGATCATCTACAACCACGCCGCGGCCAACAGCAGCTACAACAACGCGCAGGCGACGCTCTACGCCATCAAGGCCGACGGCAGTGCGCCGGCGATCGAGCTGACCGCTGCGAACAACTCGATCAACCTCACCAACTCGTGGGGCCGGTGGGCGCCGTTCCAGCAGACCGTCGGCGCCAACGGCGAGCGACTGTTCTGGATCACGGTGTCGTCGAAGCGCGACTTCGGCGTCCGGCTGGTCGGAGCGCAGCGCCCGCAGATCTGGATGACCCCATTCTTCATCGATCGCGCCGCGGCTGGCCAGGATCCGAGCGCTCCGGCGTTCCGGTTGCCGTTCCAGAACATCGAGGGCAGCAACCACATCGCGCAGTGGACCGAGCGCGTCGTCGCGACCCAGTAGACGTCGTCGTCTAGCGAACGACGCCGGTCCCGCTCGCGTCGCCGGGCGGTGACAGCGTGACGGCGTACACGATGATCCCGGTGACCACGGCGATCGCGGTGCCGCCGATCGCGTAGGTCTTCCAGTTCCGGTACCACTTCGTTGGTGGGTCGTAGCGCAGCGGGATCTCGCGGGGACGCGCCGGCCCCGCCCACGACAGCACCTCGTTGCCGCGATCGTCGTAGGCGCGGAGGTAGAGCTCGAGGGACGTCGGATGCGTGGCCTCGACAGGCGGCACCAACAGGCGTGTCGGTCGGGCGCCCAGCCCGAGGTCGGCGGCGTGCCACGTGGTGTCGCCGCGAGCACGGAGGAACACGCTGGCGCGATGGAGGAAATGCTTCGGATCGGCGAGCACCTCGACGTCGAGCGGGATCGGCTTGCCGGTCTCGAGACCGGAGGGCCAGTGGATGTCGATCTCGGGTGCGCCGCGCTGGTTCGCCTGCTCGCGGACGCGTTCGAAGATCAGGGTGACGTCGGGCTTGAGGTTGTAGCTGAGGTAGTGACCCGGATCGAGCGCGAGCATCATGTCGAACGCCGAGGCGGCACTCTGCTTGTCCTCCAGGAACGCCGCCGCGATCCCGCGCTGCTCCCACAGCGTCACGTTGGTGTCGTGATCGAGCGGTCCCGCATGGTCGGCAGCCGCGAACGCTCGTTGCGCTTGCTCGACGTTCTGCTCGATCAACGCCTGCTTGCCGGCGGCGACATCCTTGGCGGCCTCACCGCGCGGCGTGCATGCATGGCCGTTCCAGTACTGACTCGCGCCACACGCGGGTCGCAGCGTCGAGAGCGTGCCGCTCGCGCCTGCACCGCCACACCCGGCGAGCACCGCGACAGCGACCGCAGGTACCCCGAGGGCACTTGCTCGCCTCGCGGCTCGCTGGCGCACCCCGAGGGCACTTGCTCGCCTCGCGGCTCGCCGGCGCACCCCGAGGGCACTTGCTCGCCTCGCGGCTCGCTGGCGTACGAAACGCATGCTGGCTGACGCTACCACGCGAGATCCGACCCGAATTCATGGGCTTTGGTTTAGCCGGCTGGAAGATCGATCAGCCGGCAGAAGCATTCGAACACCCCACCTCGATCGGCAAGTCGCGCTGCCACTGTCCTGTGTGCAACCTCCCGGCACCATTGACGCGACCGGCCAGATCACGCCTGGCACGGGGGCTGCTCATCGGGTCTGCATCAAAAGGAGCAGAGTCATGAAGCGCAGCCGTCTTACCCATCTCGGGATGTTGATCGTTGGTTCCCTCAATCTCTTCGCGTGTGCCACCCAGACGGACGACGAGTGCCTTCCGGGCGACATCGACTGCGCGGATGCAGGTGGTGGAGGCGGAAAGGCCGACGGGTTCGATTACAAGAACGACCCCGAGCGGATGTCGCAGCACCTCAACTATCACATCGACGAGCTGCCCCTGAAGGGCGACCGCACCACGCCGGTGTGGAAGGACCAGTACCCCGAGGCAGTCGGCAAGGCCGACGTCGCATGGGCCGATACCTACTGGCCGACCTCGGAGGGCTCGCACAACAACCGGTGGCAGGGCGACTCGATCCCCTCGCCGCTCGAGAAGTACGACGCCGCATTCAACAACGCACCCGGCTGCACCACGTACCCGTCGAAGTTCTACGGTGAGGGTGCGAAGGCCGAGTGGGATACCTACTACGGTTGCGCCGGTCCCGCCGCGAAGTGGCAGAGCCAGAACTTCCAGGGCGGCGGCGAGATGCACGACGGCATCGACAACGACGGCGACGGCAAGATTGACGCCTACGGTGACGACGGCATCGACGGCATCCAGGGCTGGTGGGGTACCTGCCACGCGTGGACCCCGGCCGCACAGCTGGTACCCGAGCCGCAGCACGCGGTCACGGTCAACGGCGTGACGTTCGAGGTCGGCGACATCAAGGCACTCGCCCAGAACGTGTTCGATCGCACCAGTGCCGTCATGCTCGGCGGTCGCTGCAACTCGAAGGAGATCAACCACACCGTCGAGGGCTCGGCCAACGACGCGTGCTCGGACCTCAACCCCGGCGCGCTGCACGTCGTGATGACCAACTTCCTCGGCCTCACCAACCTCGCCCTCGTCGAGGACCGCACCGCGAACTACGAGGTGTGGAACCAGCCGGTGATGGGCTACGAGATCACCAAGCAGGACGAGGTCACGGCGACGGACGCGATGAGCTGCGTCGGCGCGACCGGCGACACCTGGACCTACAACGACAAGGCGAAGTCGCTGACCGAGGTCCGCATGACGGTGAAGTACCTCACCGAGGGTTCGCCGAGCACCCGCCCGCTCGGGTCGAAGAACAACATCCGCACCGACCGCTACCACTACATCGTCGAGCTCAACGCGGACCGCAAGATCATCGGCGGTCGCTACTGCACCGACAGCGAGAACAGCCACGTCGACTTCCTGTGGTCGCCGACCGGTTCGTTCCAGCCGTCCAACCCGAACGTCTCGGTGTCGAACGTCAAGGAGCTGATCGCCAAGGGCGTCGCCTCGCAGGACAACGGCGGCGGCGGCATGGAGAAGGTGTTCGAGTCGAGCGGTTCGCCGGTCTCGATCCCGGACAACAGCGACACGGGTGCTTCGGTGGACATCGCGGTCAGCGGCCTCACCGGTGCGCAGACCCTCGCGGTCTCGGTGGACATCACGCACACCTACCGCGGTGACCTCTCGGTCGAGCTGTACCGCGACGGCACGCTGGTGAAGACGCTCGCCGACCAGACCGGTGGCTCGCAGGACGACATCGTCGAGACCTACACGCTGTCGTCGGCCGAGGTGGGCTCGAACCCGAACGTTCGCTGGTCGCTCAAGGTCGTCGACCACGCGGCGATCGACACCGGCACCATCAACAGCGTGAAGCTCGCCTTCACCCCCGCTTCCTAAACGTCAATAGTACCTAGCTTGCGCGGCCTCCCGGTTTCCGGGGGGCCGCAGTCGGTTTCGGCCGGCTGCGCGCTAGCGACCCTGGATCCGGGCGAGCAGCGCGCGCGCGTCGGCGACGTTGGCGCCCGATGGGAACCGGCGGACGTACACGGTGAGCAGCGTCTCGGCGCGCGGGTCGTGACGATCGGCGGCCAGCCGACCGGCGGCGTAGAGCGCGTTCGCGGCCCACGGGCCAGAGCGCTGCGACAGCGCGAGATAGCCGGTCATCGCGCCGGTGGGATCGGTGGTCTCGATCGACGCGAGATGCTCGAACGCGAGCCGATCTCGATCGAGCACGGTCGGCTTGGTCGTCGCCGCATGCTTCACGGTCTCGGCGGGAGCAGCCGCGGGCTTGACGATGGTCTTCGCAGTGTTCGAATGGGCCGTCGCGGGGCGAGTCGGCGCGGGGCGTGCGCCGACCCGCCCTGCAACAGCCGGAGCCTGGCGAACCGTGGGGACATCGGGAACGTTCGATTCGACGGTGGTCACCGCGGCGGTGGGGGCGTGCGACGACGTCTTCATCGGGTGTTCCGAGCTCCAGCTCTGGTCGGCCCCGATCCGGATCGGCGATCCGCGGAACTGCACCTCGACGACGCCGCGGATGACGTCGACGGTGACCCGCTCGTCGCTGCGGCTGACCCGGAACTGCGTGCCGATCACCCGCACGGTGGTATCGCCGGCGATCACCGTGAACGGTGTGCGGTGAGATCGCGGCGCCACCGTGAACATCGCCGAGCCGCGCTCGAGGATCGTCGTCGGGTGGTCGTGGCGCATCACCACGGTGCTCGCGGGGGCGAGCTCGATGTACGCGTTGTTGAACGATGCCGACGTCGATGCCTTCGCGGGCGACACCACGCGCACGTCGCCGGTATCGGATCCGACGAGCTCGGTCTGGGCGATCCGGTTCGGAGCGGGCGGCGCATCCGACCGTGCGACCACCGTCACGATCGCGGCCGCGGCGGCCGCCGTCGTGATCGGCACCGTCAACCACACCCAGCGCCGGCGCTTGCGCTCGGGCTCGATCTGGATCGTGGTCGAGCCATCCATGCGCGCCCACAGTCCGCGCTCGACCCGCGCCCAAGCGACGTCGGATAGCGGCTCGACCGGCGGAGGTCCCAGCGTGCGATCGTCGGTCACGACGCCCCTCCCGCGAGCTCCTCGACGTAGCTGGACAGCACCGGATCCTTGTGGGCGCGCTTCATCAGATCGCGCCGCGCGCGCCACACCCGGGTCTTGACCGCGACGATCGTGCTGTCGGTCAGCTGCGCGACCTCGGCCAGCGGACGACCGTCGATCACGGCCAACGCGAACGCGATCCGCTGCTTCGCTTCGATCCGTTCGAGCGCGGCATACAGCCGGCGCGCGGCCTCTCGGATCTGCGTGAGCCGATAGGTGTTGGTATCACCCGGCACGACCTCCTCGACCAGCGACAGATCGACCGGCGTCGGCCGCCGCCGACTGATCGCGAGGTACGCGATCCGCGTCGCGATCGTCTGGCACCAGCGGGTCAGCGTGCTGTCGCCGCGAAACGATCCGAGCGCACGGAAGATCTCGAGAAACGCGTCCTGGACCAGATCCTCGAGCTCGCGGTTGTTGCCGAGGATGCGAAACAGTGTGTGGTGGACCGCGGACTTCTGGGCGGCGAACAGCTCGCACTGAGCCTCGCGATCGCCGGCCGCGGCACGCCGGGCCAGGGCGAGGTCGAGCTCGCGCGCTGCTGATACCGCTCCCACGTTCTTTCAGTGGGCCGGATCTTCGGAAAAGTCACAAGCAACACCGCACCGTCGCTTCAACGACCCAGATCCACAGCGATCACGCCACCCAAGCCGAGCGCGCTCGACGGCACCTGGTAGATGACAGTCCCACTCGAGGCCTTGGTGTAGGTCGGTGTGGCCACGAGCGCGGAGACCTCGAAGGTAAGTGCGGCGGTCCACGGGCCATACCTCCACCGCCCCCAGATGCCGAGTCGGGTCTCGAACACCGTCGCGAGCTCGCGGCGGGGCACCATCATTTCGTCCCCATCGAGCGTCGAGCGTGCGATGCCCGCGCCGAGGAACGGCTCGATCTCGAATCGACCGCGCGTCCACGTCCAGCTCGCCGCTCCCAGCACCGCCCAGTCGCTCCACTCGCCCTTGAACCCGGCATGATCCACCGCGCTCGCGCTACCGAACTCGCCCATCACCCCGAGCCGGAGCCCGAGGTCGCTGGCCGGTCGCACCATCGCGGCACCGCCGAGGCGAACTCCGACCTCGGTCTCGGAGCCGCGCGCGATCCTCACCGCCGATCCGAGCTGGACGCGGACCTCGAGTCCGGGTTCCGCCGGTGGTGGCGGTGGTCCTCCGTCGGTCTCGGGCGGCGGTAGCCGCATCAGCGTCTTCACCGTCAGGGCGGCCGAGGCGGCGGTGATCGGATCGAGCGTGCCGGTCTGACCCTCGCGGCGGAGCGTGTCGCCGCGCTCGCGATCGAACACGACGAGCTGGTCTCCCTCGCGCCACACCACGAACCGCGCATCGAGCGCCGCGGCGCGCGCTGCCGCGGAGCGATCGTCGATCTGCGGGTTCGGATCGACGATCACCTCGAGTTTCCACGGAGCGAGCGCGGTGGTGACCGCGCGCCGGAGCTCGGGGTCGGGATCGACGAGCACCACGCGCATCGCGGCGCGTTCCGCGAGTGCCGGCACCGCGCGGAACATCGCGAGCGCGACGACGATCAGCCAGGTCAGTCGTCCGTGCCGGCGGGTCAATGTGGGCATGGGCTCTGGACGGTGCCGTAGTACGCGAACACCACGGAGCGGACGATCTGTACGTGTTTCAGGAGCGCGTCGTCGAGCTCGCTGGTGCGAGACCCGAACGGATACGCGTACGCCGAGATCTCGTAGCCCTCGTCCTGCAGGATCTGGATCGACGGCAGCGCCTCGTCGTCGAGGTAGGCCTGGAGGCCGTTGGCTTCGACGTACTCGGGCGCGTTGAGGTGGAGCACGCTGTGGGCCTCGACGTCGTGGCCGTCATCGGCGAGCTCGTGGAGCTCGGCCCGCTGGGCATCGTGGACGAACCCGAATCGACTGACGAAGAACGTCACCTTCGCGCCGTACTGGCCGAACATCGGCCGGACCGAGGACCAGTCGTCGATCGAGGTGTCGTCGAACGACAGCGCGATGCCCGGTCCGTCGGGGACCTCGTCGCGCGCGAATTGCCGATAGGTCACGAACGCGAGGCCGCGGTCGCGCGCCCCGGCCAGCACGTGCTCGAGCTTGTCGAGCGGCACCGTCTTGCCGGGGTCGTGCGCGTAGAGCTCGACGATCTCGCCGCGGTCGACGGCGCGATCGAGCGCGGTATCGATGCTCGCGATCGAGTTGCGGGCGCGATCGTCCAGATCGGCCGCGCAGTGCACCTGGCGACCGTCCCGGTTGTAGAAGATCCCGTCGACCTCGTCGAGGTCGCGCACGCACGCCGCCGCACCGACGCAGACACCGATCAGCAGTGCTACCGTGGCCGCGTGATCGGCCAGGCCCGGACACCCGCGTCGTTCGCGTCGCTCGCGTCGCTCGCGGTGCTCGCCATGGCCTCGCCTGCCGCCGCATCGCCCCACGATCTCGTGGACACTCCGGTGGTGCTCGAGCGCGGCGTGCTCGAGGCGAGCCTCACCATCGAGGCCAACCTCCGGCCGCGTTCGATCGCGCGACCGCTGTCCCTGGTGCCGGAGCTCGCGGTCGGCGCGGCGCCACGCCTGACGATCGGCCTCATCCACGGTAATCGCAGCGTAGACCAGATCGATGCCGGCGGCAGCCTCTGCGTACGCGACTGTGATCGGACCTACGTCGACGTCGGCGTCGACGCGCGCTACCTGATCCACGGTGACGCACACGCTGGCAAATCCCACGGTCACTCGATCGCCGCACGGGCGCGCGTGCTCGTGCGCGACTTCGATCCGTTCAAGCCCGCGGTCACGGCCGGTGCGGTCGCGCGCTGGCATCGCGGGCGGTTCGGGATCACCGGCGATCCGTACCTGCGGCTCGGACTCGCCAACCGCGATCGCGGCAACCGGGCGGCGCTGTTCGTCCCGATCTGGTTCGCGGTACAGCCGACCTGCCGGTGGTCGATCGCCCTCCACACCGGATGGAACAGCGACCTCGCGGTCGCGCGCGACGGCTGGCACACGCCGCTCGGTCTCGTGGTCACCGCGCGGGCGCGCCACGATCTCGAGGTCATCGTCGAGGCCGGGTTCCCGAGCCTGATCGGACCGCAGAACCAGACCAAGGAGCGCGCGCTCTTGCTCACCGCCTCGTGGCGGCCGCGCGTTTGGTAGTCAGGCCGACGCCGCGGTCAGCGGAGTCTGCTCGCGCGTCTCGAGGAACTGCAGATCGGGCCAGTCCTGTTTGGCGCGATTGAGCTGCCAGTCATTGCGCGCGAGGAACACGGTAGCGCCGGAGTGGTCCTCGGCGATGTTGTCGCGGTTGGCATCGGCGAATCGCTTGATCAACTTGGGATCGGTGGCGTCGACCCAGCGCGCGACCTCGAACGAGGTGCTCTCGAAGTGACACGGCAGCTCGTACTCGCTGCGAATGCGATCGGCGAGCACGTCGAACTGCAGACCACCGACGACGCCGACCACGTAGTCCGAGCCGAGGAACATCTTGAACACCTGCGCGGCGCCCTCCTCGGCGATCTGCTCGAGGGCACGGCCGAGGTGCTTGGCCTTCATCGGATCGTCGGCGCGCACGCGGCGGAGCAACTCGGGGGCGAAGCTCGGGATCCCGGTGAAGTGCAGGGTCTCGCCCTCGGTGAGGGCATCGCCGATCCGGAGCGTGCCGTGGTTGGGGATGCCGATGATGTCGCCGGCCCAGGCTTCCTCGGCGACCTCGCGCGCGTTGGCCTGGAACAGCATCGCGTTATGGACACCGATCGCCTTGCCGGTGCGCGGCACGGTGAGCCGCATGCCGCGCGTGAAGTGACCGGAAGCGAGCCGCACGAACGCGATGCGATCGCGGTGCTTGGGATCCATGTTCGCCTGGATCTTGAACACGAAGCCGCTGACCTTGGGCTCGGTCGGCTCGATCGGGCGCTGGCGCGACGGCTGGGCACGCGGCGGTGGGGCGAGCGTGGCGAGCCCCGACAGCAGCTCCTGGACGCCGAAGTTGTTGACCGCGGAGCCGAAGTACACCGGGGTGAGGTGACCGGCGCGATAGCTCTCGAGATCGAACTTCGGGCACAGCTCGCGCACCATCGCGACATCCTCGCGCAGCTTGGCGGCGTGGTCGGGGAGGCGCTCGTCGAGCTTCGGGTCGTCGAGCCCGGTGATCGCGACGCCCTCCTGCACGTACTCGCCCTTGGTGCGTTCCATCAGGATCAACCGGTCGGCGAACAGGTCGTAGCAACCACGGAAGTCGCGGCCCATTCCGATCGGCCAGCTCGCGGGTACCACCTCCAGCTGGAGATCGTGGGCGATCTCGTCGAGCAGCTCGAACGGATCGCGACCCTCGCGATCCATCTTGTTGATGAACGTCGTGATCGGGACGTCGCGGAGCCGGCACACCTCGAACAGCTTGCGGGTCTGGGTCTCGATGCCCTTGGCGGCGTCGATCACCATGACCGCGGAGTCGACCGCGGTCAGCGTGCGGTAGGTGTCCTCCGAGAAGTCCTCGTGGCCGGGCGTGTCGAGCAGGTTGAACGTGCAGTCGTGGAAATCGAACGTCATCACCGACGTGGTGACGGAGATGCCGCGCTCGCGCTCGACCTTCATCCAGTCGCTGCGTGCGCGCCGGCGATCGCCGCGTGCCTTGACGGCGCCGGCGAGCTGGATCGCACCGCCGAATAGCAGCAGCTTCTCGGTCAGCGTGGTCTTGCCGGCGTCGGGGTGGGCGATGATCGCGAACGTACGTCGACGGGCGATCTCGGACGGCAGCTCGGCCATGACGGCGCAGCCTACGGGGCCGCCGGGGGTTCCGCAACACCCGCACAGATCGCAAATCTGCGAAGCTGCGGCCGTGGACGACCTCCTGGCCGACGATCAGACCACCGTCGATCACGCGGCCAGCCAGGTGCCGTCGGTGATCGAGGCGCTCCATGCCCGGATCCCCGAGGCTCGCCGAGCCTCGCTCGACCGCGAGATCAGTGCGATCCCGGGTGGGCTCGACCGCTGGATGGGGAGAGCGGGAGATTTCGGACCCGTCGCGCTCGCCGCGTGGTGTCGGCGCGAGCTCGCCGCGATGCCGAAGTACCGCGCGTACAGCTGGCCGCGGATGGCGTGGCGACTGCGGCTCGTGATCCGACAGTTCGCCAACCAGCTCGTCGGACCGTGGGTGTGGGCCGAGCTCCTGCTGGCGGTGCCGAGCCACAAGCGCACGGCCGCCGAGTACCTCGCGCGCCTCGGCGAGGTGTTCACCGATAACGCCGAGCCCGCGATCCGCGCGGCGATCCGCGGCAAGGCCTCGGTGCGCGGCCAGCTGTTTCAGCGTCTGCATCGCGCCGGCCGGCTGACGACCGCCGATGCACTCGCCGGCCTGTCGGATCCGCCGCTGCGCGAGACCTCGGAGCAGGTGTTGCGCGATCGCGTCGCCGAGGTCGAGGACGACTTGCGCGACCGGCTCGACGGTGCGAGCGCCGGCACGCGCGAGGCGATCGTCCGGCTGTTGCGGGCGCTCGACGCGCGGGTCGACAGCACGGGCAAGATCTCGGAGACCAACCTCGGCGAGCTCGAGACCAGGCTGCGGGCCAGCCCCGACGACGCCGTCACCGCCCAGGTGTGGGCCGACCTGCTCCAGGAGGAGGGTGACCCGCGCGGTCAGATCGCCGCACTCGACATCGCGCTATCCCGGGAGACCGATCCCGAGCGCGCCCTCGCGATGTCCGAAGCGCTCGCGCGCGTCGTGGCCGATCATCGCAAGGCGGTGTTCGGCAAGCCCGGCGGCTTTCCGTTCCGGGAGAAATATCGCGGCCGCGGGTTCATCCAGTTCACGTCGTCGTGGCGTGGGCTGCTCCGCGGCAAGCCGCCCAAGATCTTCGACAAGGTGATGGCGTTCCTCGGCGAGGCGACGACGATCGCTCGGCCGACGCCCGACATCGCGATCGATACGGCGATCGACGACCTCGACGACAAGGCGTTTCGCGCCCACTGTCTCGGAACCGCCACGCAGCTCTCCGCGTCGTTCCAGCTCGCGTGGCCGGGCACCACGATCGCGCTGCCATATCAGGAGCCGGGACACTACCCCGAGGGATTCGTCAGCGAGCTTCGCGTCGTCCTCGCCACGGGCAAGCTCGCGCTGACGATCTCGTTCCCGTTCGAGAGCTTCACGGCACCCGGATTCGCGCGCGTCCACCAGCAGGTCGCCGACACGCTCGGCAAGAGCGTGCTGGCGCCGTCGGGGTTCTCGCTCGGCACGCCGACCGTCGACGGCAAGAAGATCAAGTACAAGCTCCAGCGCTACCGCGGTCCGCGATAGCGCCGCTTGGCCTCGTGACGCTTGAGGTCGGCCGCGCCGAGCTTTCGCAGGTGCTTGATCAGCTTCGGATACCGCTTCCGAGCGGTCTCCCACGCGTAGAAGCTCTCGAGCGTCGCCCACGCCGGATGCTGGCCGAGTGCCTCGATCAGCGGCGAACGCCTGTCGGGAATCTCGGCATGCGCCACGAACCCCCGCTTGAACACCAGCCCCGTCTTCTGGACTGCGGGTGCCAGCGGCCCCAGCAGCTCGCGCCAGTGCGCGGCGATCAGTTGGTTCTCTCGACGTCGCGCCGCAGGTGTGTCGACACCGGCGAGCTGCAAGGTGATGAGCTCGCCGTGCGGGCGACCGTGTTCCTGGAGCCAGTCGGCGTACACCGCGCGGGCGTTGTCGTCGGCGGGCGCGGCCCAGATCGCGGTGAGGAGCTCGTTCTCGGTGCGATCGTCGGGTGGCCGCGAGCGCGCGAGTGCGGCATCGAGTGCCTCGCGATCCTCGGCTGCGAGCTCGGCGGCCGGCCGTACGGAGCGCGCCGCGGTCAGCGCACGCGTGATCTTGGCCGCGAAGAAGTCGCGGAAGTCGGTGCCGCCCTCGAGGCCGAGTCCAGGCATGCGGTGCTGTTCGATGTCCTCGAGGCGCGCTCGCGTGCGGGGATCGTTTTGCGCGGCGAGCGCCGCGATCGCGGCCGCGTAGAGCTTGCGGGTTGACTGCGAGGTGAAGGGCCGCTCCTCGAGGATCGCGATCGCCGCATCGGCGAACTGCGGATGTGCGGGCATCTCGACCAGCGACTCGAGCCGCTCGACGATGTGTTTCGCCGCGCCGATCCGCAGCGCGGCGATCAGGCGGTCGGCGTCGACGGGATCGCCGGCGTGCAGGCAATCGAGCCACGCCGCGAGCGCCTTCGGCGCGGGCTTGGTGGGAAGCGCCGGACGCACGACGCGCTTGCCGAGCGCCGCGATCAGCTCGGCGATCCGGGGATGCCGGTTCGCGCGCCACGCGTCGACGAGCGCGACCAGTGCGGCCTCGGGCTCGCGATCGATGCGCGCGAGGATCGGCGCGACGGGCCCTGCGGTCTTCGCGGACGCGCGGGGCACGGCGTTGGTCCGCGCCCGTTTCACAGGTGTCGCGGTGGGCACGCCGTCGGGCAACTTCGCGATCGCCTTGCCGAGCCGGGCGAGCGTGGCGAGCTCGGCGGCCGACAGCGGTGCACGTTTGGCGACCGCGCGCTCGATGCGTTCGGCCACACGGGTCATCTCGTCGGCGATCGCCCGCGACGGACCATTGTTGCCCGCGACGATCGCGCGCAGCCGGGTGGGGGTTCGCGGATCGGCGAACCGCTTGAGCAGGGGACCGGACGTCGTGTACCAGGACACCGCGCGAACGTCGGACTCGACGTACGTCAACACCGCGGCGGAGATCCGGGCGTCGAGCCCGTGATACTTGACGAGCGTCTGGAGCCGCTGCTCCTGCCAGTACGGGTTGGGGTGGATCGGCAGGGCGAGCAACCGCCCGACGTCGGCGAGGTCGCGCTTCTTCGCGATCGCGATCCACGCCTTGTCCTCGGTCTTGGTCGGCTGCGCGGGGGCAGCACGGCCCGCACCGACCTTGGCGTCGAGGGCCTCGATCACCTCGGCGAGCTCGACCGCGCGACGCTCCTCCCACACCAGCAACATGGCCCGCAGGGCCCCGATCGGATCGTCCGACAACATGGCGAGCGCCGTGTCGAGCGTCATGGCGACGATGTTATTCGAGTTGCAGGCCGCAGTCGGAGCACGCGCCATCCACCAGCGGGGCGGCGGTCCCGCACGCGGGACACGGCAGCTCCTCGCTCGAGAAGTCCAGGGCGACCGGCTCGAGCCCCTCGCGTTCGAATGCATCGCGCCACTCGCCCCGGAGCAAGTCGCCGAGTCTGGACAGGTCGGCCTCCTGGACCAGGAGGTGCGTCTTGGTCCCTCAACCGTGGCCGGCGCCGCCCGGCGGACAGCCCACCGTGGCCGGGATCCCCGCGGCCAGACACCGCTCGCGCAGCGCCTTGATCTCCGGGATCGAGCCCGACATCGCGGGAATCACGGCCTTGCCTTCGAGCTCTGCTTCGGCGATCGCGAGCGTGAGGGTCACCCGGGAAGCATAGCGCAAGCAGATGCGGATCCGGCGCGCTACGATCCGGCCTGGAGCCTGGAGGGATTCGTGAAATCGAAGAGCACTGTGTTCTTGGTCCTGGCGTGTGCGATCGGTCTGCTCGCGATCTACATCTCGAACGGCGTCCATCTCGATGCCAACGGAGCTGACACGCTGATCTTCCTGGCAGCGTACGCGCTCCCCGCCGTGATGATGGGGCTCGCGCTGTGGAAGCCGCCGGTGATGGCGTGGCACGGCGCGCTGTCCCTCGCCGGCTTCGGCATCGTCGCGGTTCGCGGCCGCGTGTGGAACGTGATCCCGCACATCGCCGAGCTCGACCTCAAGGGCAAGGCCTCGCTCGCGATGCTCCTGGTCGGCTTGATCGCGAGCACCGTCGTGATGACGAAGTCGCCATCGAAGCGCGCCTGACGCTGTTCCCGACTTCGCTTCCGCGGCCTACCTCACCGCTGGGTGCCCGCTCGCGAAGTCATGGTTGTTCGACTTCGCTTCCGCGGTCTACCTGCTCGCTGGGTGCCCGCTCGCGAAGCCTACTTGCGGAAGAACCGGTCGAACGCTCGGCGCATCGCGCCCGACTTCTTCGGCGTCTGATAGAGGTCGTTACCGTAGGTGATGCGCGCCGACGGGTCGATGCCGTACTGGATGTAGAGCGACAGCAGGTCGTGCACCATCGCCGAGATTCCGGTGGTACGGAGATCGTGCGACAGGCAGTAGCTGTCGGGCTTGTTGCGGATCATCGCCTTCGCGATGATCAACATGATCGTCGGATCGATCAGCTCGCCGTTGCCGTCGAGGTAGTGCTTGTAGCTGAAGAACCGATCCTCGGGCGCGAGCTCCGTGGTTCCCTGACCCTCGATCTTGGGCGCGCGCATGTTCTGGATCGTGCGGTACTCGTGATCGACGTACGCGGTGATCGAGTTGTTCTCGTCGCGCTTCTCGTACTCGACGAACTTGCGAAACGCGTCGTACAGGTTCTTGGGGTTCGCGTACGCGCCGGAGATCAGGTAGTAGAACACCGCGCCGAGCGAGTAGATATCGGCGGGACGACCGACGCTCTTGACCACGCGCCCGCGCACGTTGGTCTCGCCGGTCTCGGCGAACGGGCGGTTGAGCAGGATCTTCTTGCGCGCGCGATCGGCGGCCGCGATCGAGTACATCTCGTTGCGGTTGAACAGCGAGAACGTGTCGTTCTCGAAGATGTCGATGTAGAAGTCCTCGAAGAACTCGACCTCGGGCGAGCCCTGCGTGACGTTGACCAGCAGCTCGAACGTGTTGGTCTCCTGCTCGGGTGACTGGAAGTACAGCGTGCCCGGCACGGCCTGGAAGCGCGTCATCGACAGGTCGAGGTCGTTGTCGGCGACCTTGCCGACGTTGAAGTCGGCGAGCTTGACCTTCATCTGCGAGCCACGCAGGTTGGGGTCGGGGAGCTTGACGAGGATGTTGGCGGGCTTGATGTCGCGGTGGCAGGTGTCGCGGACCAGGTGCGCGAACTCGACGGCGGTTGCCACCGGGACGATGTAGTCCATGACGCGGAAGATCCGCTCGCGCATCGGGATCGCGAGCAGGTCGTCGCGGCGGCGCTTCTGGCGCGCACCCTTGAGGCGCTCCTCGAGTGACATGTCGAGGAGCTCGAGGATCATGAAGTCGTTCTCGACGCGGTCGCGAACCGACGGCGGGATGAACCCGGCGCTATCGCCCTCTCCGGATCCGAGCAGCTCGACGATGTTCGGGTGACCCTGGACGCGCTCGAGGATCTCCTTCTCCATCTGGAACCGCATCTGGTCCTCGCCCGACACGCCCTTCTGGAGGCACTTGAGCGCGACCGGGCGGCGCAGCGTGGTCTTCGATTCGACCCAGCGTTCCTCGCCGAGGTACGCCTTCGCGAACCTGCCGGAGCCGAGCTCGATCGGGTTGCCGTTCTCGTCGACGACGAACGCGTAGATGCGCGACCGCGAGACGTACGGGGTCGCATGGCTGGGCGCGATCGATCCCGAGACCTGGCCGACGGGATTCCCGGGTTGCGGACCCGGCATCTGCACCGAGCCCGGCATCGAGCCCGGGTTGGTGTACGGCATGATGTTGCCGCCGAACTGCTGCGGCGTCGGGATGCTCTGCGGCGTCTGGTTGGCAGCGCCGAGATGGGACAGCGTCGGCGTCCCTGCCGCGAACTGCGGTGGTTGCTGTTGCGGTTGCGACGCCGGCCGCTGTTGCTGTTGCTGTTGCTGTTGCTGTTGCTGTTGCTGTTGCTGCTGCGACGGCCGCTGTTGGTTGATGCTCGTCGGATCCCCCTCGAACTCGTCAAAGTCCGGGTGAATGGGGGGCGCTTGCGACGGCCCTTTCGGGCGTGGCCCACCTGGAGGATTCGGCGGGTGAGACGGCATCAGCGGCGACGGGGCCGAGGAATCGGCCGTCCTTGAGTGTAAACGAAATACGCGTCGGATCCCGGACCGAAGTCGAACAGAATCGGGTCCGTGCAATCGTCGAGAGCGATGGCAGCGCGCTCGCTACCCACGGGAAATACCAGGGCACCGGTGTCGGGGACCCCGGTCGCGACACGTACATGCCCGACTTCTTGAGCCCGCGGTGTCACGAGAGCGATGTCTCCGGGCTTTTCGATGGTCACCGCCGGTGAGGGGCGTCCGCCGACCGGCGCGATGAAGCAGGACAGTCCCTTGATGTGGATGAGCCGCGACCCCGTCGGGCTCGATAGGTACGTGATGCGAATCTTGTTTTGGCTGTTCGCGAGGTCGGCGACCCCCGAAGTCGCCTGGACGAAGTGGACCTGGCGATCCCCGACGGACTGCGGGACGTCGCTCAACCCGAGCTTGTGTGGGGGGTGTTTGGAGACCTTGCTCGTCGCCATCCACGGCGTCTTCACCGGGGAGCTCGGGCTCGGTGGTTTGTAGGTCGGTGCGGCGGTGGCCGTGGCGGCCGGAACCGGGGGCAGGTTGGAGGTCCGACTGGCCTCGGCGACGCCAGCCGCCGGGATCGCGGCGTGGGGGGTGGTCGGGGTGGTGGGTTGGAACGCCTGCGGCTCGTCCGGGGACTCCGTCGCCGGTCTCGGCGCGGCGGGCGGGGGAGGTGGTTTGCTTTGATTCGTGGCCTCGTTCAGCGCGCGCGCGAACTGCTCGACGTTGGGTGTGCGTTTCGCCGGATCGAATGCGAGCGCGTTCGAAAGCAGCTCGATGATCTTGTCGGGGACGTCTAGCGGCGCGAGCGCCTCGCGCACGAGCTCGCCGGAGCGGCGCCGCTTCTTGTAGCCCGCATAGACATCCTCGTCGGCGAAGATCGCCTTGGTCGACAGCATGTACACGGCGACCACGGCCAACGAGTAGATGTCGGTCGCCGCGCTCACCGGTTGGCCGGCGAGCTGCTCGGGGGCCGCCCAGCTCGGCGAATACATCGCGAGCTTCTGACCGGCGACGATCGCCGTGTCCTCGGCGCGCTTGTGCGGCTGGCCTTCGTCGTCGGCGCTCCACTTCGCGATCCCGAAATCGGCGAGCTTGGGCAGACGCGCCTGTCCGACGGAGTTGAACAGGATGTTCTGCGGCTTGATGTCTCGGTGCACGATGCCGAGCGCATGGGCTTCGCCGAGCGCCGCACACATCGCACCGATCACGCGCGCGGTCTCGGCCAGCGTCTGCACACCCTTGGTGCGGATCACCTGCGAGAGCGTGCCGCCGTTCATGAACTCGCAGACCTGGAGCGGCATGCCTTCGGTATCGGCTTGCGTCGGTGCGGTCGGTGCGTGTCCGAAGTCGTAGATCCGCAGCGTGTTGGGATGGGTGAGCCGCGACAGCGCGAACGCCTCCTGCACGAAGTGCTCGTAGCTCGTGCGCCCGACCCCCGACTTGCCACCGAACCCGGAGAACACCTTGATGCAGACGGGACGCGAGAGCCGCTCGTCGGTCCCGCGGAACACCACGCTATGGCCGCCCGACGCGATCTGCTCCACCACGCGATAGCGATCGAGCACGAGATCGCCAACCCCGACCTTGACACCTAGATCGGGGGTCTTCGGCGCTCGCGGAGCGGACCCCATCACCGAAAATCGTACCGCATCACCGTCGACGCGCCTAACAACGCCACGCCCGGGGTACTAACAGCTCGCAGCAAGCGCGACCGATCGCGTCAGGGACGCGTTACCCAGCGGTGAGGTACGATGACTGCCGGTTGCACTTCAGGTGCGTCGGGAGGCTCAGGAGCCGGCCACGACCTGGACGGTGACGTCGTAGTCGCCAATCGAGGCGCCGGTCGCGCCGCGGACCTCGAACGCGGTGAACCCGCTGGCGTCCTGCGTGAAGGTGATCGACTCGGCGCCGGTCCCGGAGGCGTTGTCGACGACGGTGGTCTCCGCCTCGTCGATCCCGAGCAGCGCGAAGGCCGCGTCGAGCGTCGGTCCGGTGGTCGGGGTCACGGTGATCGTGACGACGTTCCCGGGGGTGGTCTCGAAGTAGTAGCGCTCCTCGGACCCGGCGGTGATCGTGCCGGTGTCGTTCTTGGTGTCGCCCGCGGCGATCGCCGGCCCCCCGAAGTCCTCGTAGATCCGGGTCGCGAAGTCGAGCACGAACGAGGGCGAGGCTCCGGGGGCCGCCGGGACCACCTTGACCAGGGGCTGGGTGACCGCCGGGGGTTGGAGCGCGGTCGGGTTCCGGAATATCCGGCCGATCGGCGTCGATCCGTCGGCCACGAAGCTGGCGGACACCAGCGGCGTGGCATCGGGGGAGGTCGACACCGGTGCGCTATTGCCGAGCTTGGTCTGCACCGGATCGAGCCGCCCGAACGCGGCCGCCGGATCGAACAGCGCGACATCGACGTTGCCGGTGTTGGTCCCGGTGGCATCGAGCAACTGCCACGGCTCGGAGCCGGCGTCGTAGGTCAGCACGTTGGTGCCGAACGCGCCGATCGCGGTGTCGGCCGACGGCGTGTCGAGCGAGAACGCGTCGGGAGTCTGTGCCGCGATCGTGCTGGTCACGGTGAACGCGGTGCTCACCGGATCGCGTGGCGCAAACACCATGAAGTAGTAGCGGCCCGGCGCGCGGGTCCTGAGCAGACCCTTGTACGACGCGAACGTATCGATCGCCGGGCTGGTCGACAGCCCGGTGAACGGTGCCGCCACGACACCGTCCTGATCGACGACCACGCCCTGCACCGGGATCGAGAACGCGACGTCCATGCCGTCGATCTCGCCGGCGTCGGTGACGTCCCAGTGGAACAGGTTCGCGTGGTCGAACTGCGGATCGCCGTTGCCGTCGAAGAAGTCCTGGCCGTTGGACGTCGCGTCGACCGCCGAGCCGTCGGTCGCCAGCGCCTGCGACGAGGTCACCGCGTTGGCGTCGATCTGGAAGTCGGCGGGGAACGGGGTCATGTTCCACACGTAGTCGAGGACCACGATCGGCAGGTCGCCGGCCTGGATCCCGCCGAACACCATGTTGCTCACCGGCGTGTCGGCGGGGAATCCGTTACCGGCGTCGTTGATCTGTCGCAGCTCGCCGTTGTTGATCAGGATCAGCGACGACGCCGCGCGCGAATCCGGGTTGTTCGCGTCCTCCGGATCGATCACCGCCGTCAGGCTGGTGAACCCGGTGGGGAAGTTGGCCGAGAAGAACCCGAGGTCGTCGCCGATCGTGCCGGAGTTGCCGTTGACGAGATCGAGCGGCGTGGTCGTCGGGATGCCGACGTGCTTGATCGTCGTGTAGTAGCAGCTGGTCCCGTCGGGGTTGCCCGCCGGTGGGAAGCCGGGACCACCCTGCGTGATCGGCAGCAGCGTGCGGCTATCGGTCATCACGATCTGGTAGGTGCCCGCGACGGGGAGGAGCAGTTGCCGCTTCGAGGTGTCGGAGGTGAGGTCGAGCCCGAGTCGGAACCAGTTGGAGAGCGAGGGGAAGTCGGTGCTGTCACCGAATGCGATGAAGCCGGCGGCCAGGCCCTCGACGCCATCGGCGGTGATCTCGAGTAGCGTCGGCTCGGTGACCACGAGCTCGTAGACATCGAGGTCGGGGCCGGAGTTGTCCACCGGGGTGATGCAGCCGTGGATCACCACGCCCGGACCGCCCTCGGGCTTGAGCGTGATCGTTCCGGCGGGCGTGGCGCCGTCCTCGAATCCGTTGGGCTCCGGTCCCTCCTCGAGATCGACGACCAGCCCGGCGGTCGGGTCCTGACACTCGCCGTTGATGAGGACCGTGCCGCTGCCACACAACGTCTCGTCGGGAACGCACTCGTCGGTCAGCATGTCGAGGCGCGTGCCGTTACCGCACACCAGCTGATCGCCCTCGTCCGGCGTGCAGATGTTGTCGCCGTCGCGGTCGTTCGTGCCGTCGCCGCACTGCTTCGAGTTGTCTCCACAACCCGCCCCGCAGATCACGAGCGCGCACAGCCATCCGCGTCCCGGAAGTCCTCTCATGACGACGACAATATCGCGATGGAGCCTCCGACGAGCCCGTGCTATCCGGATACTCGGTGTCCGTTCGCCATGTCGTCCTCGCGATCGCGGCCGCCCTCGTGTTGGGGTTGGGGGTCGTGTTGCTGTTCGAGGTTCGCTCGAGCCCGGCCGCGCCGCCGCCGAGCACCGACGTCGCGACGCGTGATCGCCCCGATCCTCCGCCCCACCCGACGGAGCGGGCGGCCCGTAGCCAGATCAAGTCCGACCGCGCCGGCACCCGCTCGGCCTCCAACATCCGCCACCTGATCCAGCACACCACGCCGGTCAACGAGGCCCGGCCGGTCCCGTCGATGGATACCCCGCCGCAGGACACCGACCCCAAGGATCGGCTCGACGGGCCCAAGCTCCAGTCGGTGATGGCCGAGGCCAACAAGGCCTACGATCGAATGGACTTCGACGAGGCGCGCTCGATCGCCAAGCGGGTGCTCGACCAGTACCCCGATAACGTCAGGATGTTGCGGATCATGGTGTCGTCCCACTGCATCGAGGGGGATGGACCCGAGGCGCAGAAGAGCTACAACCTGTTGCCGGACCGGGACCGGGCTCAGATGCGAACCCGTTGCGATCGTTACGGTGTGACGTTCACCGACCCGCTGCCGAAGTGACCTTGTCGACCCCCCGGTGTCGCGCGTAAGGTACGCGCCGGTAGTCATATGCCCAACTTAGTTGAAGTGCTCGGCAAGGAGCCCCATCGCCCCCAGGTGGTCACCGACTGCGTCGACCTGATCGACGCGCAGGTCAAGCAGAAGGGGTTCATCGTCAAGAGCGCCTACGCGACGATCAAGACGATCAAGAAGCGGTTCGTGCCCGAGGTCGTCGACGCGTTGCTCGACGACTGGCTGGGCAAGCTCCAACCTCACTTCGATAAGTGGGAGGCGACCAAGCCGAGCTCGCTGTCGGACTTCTTGGTCGCGCGTTCCGACGATGTCGCCGAGGATCTGCTGTCGGTCACCGACGCTCGTGCGGAGACCACCTCGCACAAGACCGCGAAGAAGATGTACCTGCGGATGCGCGACGGCGCGAAGAAGAACGTGATCGAGGCGATTCCCGATCTGTCGAAGATGGTCGAGAAGTACCTCGACGGCGCGGTGGCACCGGAAGCCACCGCCTAGCTACTGCTGGTCGAGCAGGTAGACCATCAAGTAGCCCTCCGCGGTGCGGCGGGGGCCGGGCGCGTTCGACATCAAGCGAAAGTCGGCCGCGAGCTGCCGGCGCTGGTAGCTGCGATACAGCGCTACCGGCTCGATCTCGTGCGAGTGCTCGAGCTCCTCGATCTGACGCCCGAGCACCTCGGCCGCCCATGCCGGGCTCGCCGTGTTGACGTGCTGCTGCTTCATCGCTTGCCGCAGCTGGCCGAGCTCCTCGTACGTCATGTTGAACAGGAACTCCTCGAACGCGGCGCTCTCGTCCGGCGACATTCCCTCGCGACCGAAGAAGTCGATGACGTCGGGATTGCAGTCCTCGGTGACCAGCCGGAACGTCTCGGTGGCACCGAGCAGCGTGCCGTACGCGCTGTTGATCCGGTTGCGTGCGTGCCACGCCGACTCGAGCAGCGGGGCGAAGTCGTCGATCTCGAGCGCGGCGTCGTCCCACACCGTGATCAGTTGATCGGCAGCGCGCTGCTTGGTGCGGCGGCTGATGTCGGGCTTGCGGAGCAACGCGAGGAACAGCTCCTCGGCGAGCATCGTGTAGACCGACTGCGCGAGCTCCTCGCGGAGATCGTGCGAGATCGACGACGGGCAGTGCACGCCGAGCGCGACGGTCGCCTTCACGAACCCGCGCAGGAAGTTGATCTTGGTGAGGAGGTAGGTCCGCGACAACGTCGCCTTGAGCGGCAGCGCGAGGTCACCCGACAGGCCGTCGAGCGAGCACAGGTGCTCCATCAACGTCTGCTCGTTGCGCGGGATGCCGCCGAGTGCGGTCGGCCGGCGCAGTGGCCGCTGGCGATCGAGCAGCGCGGAGGTCGCGCGCAGCTCCTCGAGCAGACCACGCAGGATCTCGGCGTCGGCCGGCGCGCGCGCGGCGACCGTGGTCAGCGCGCGCTGGATCAGCTCGGTCTCGCGACGGTCCAGCACGCTGACGTAGGTCGCCCCGGTCCCCAGTTTGATGTTGGGGTTGGTGGGAGACGCGGACGACGACGTGGGACTCACAACTAGACTCGAGGAGGCGCCGCCGGGTGCCATCAGCATCAGGTACGCCGAATGGAGATAAAGACCAAAGAAATATAGTCGATGCTCGCCCCAGAAACTAATCGGCAGCAGCCTCTCGTCGCCGACGTATCACGAAGCGAATCGCCAACGCCACGATCGCTAGCACGATCAGTGCCGCGATGACGAGGTCGAATTTCTTGGCGTGGGTCGCGACTTCCTCCCACCGAGAACCCAACACGTACCCCACGACCATGAGGCCACCTCCCCAGATGGTGGCCCCGAGGAAGGTCTGCAGCAAAAACTTGGGGACCGACATCCGGGCGATGCCGGCCGGAATCGAGATCAGGTGTCGCACGACGGGTAGGAACCGGGCGATCAGGACCGTGGCGCTGCCGTGGCGGGCGAAGTAAATCTCGGCACGTTCGAGATCCTTGGGGCGTACCAGCACCCACTTGCCGTACCGCAGGAGCAGTGGTTTGCCGCCGGCTGCCCCTATCAGGTAGGAGATCGTCGACCCGGTCAGCGCCGCCGTACTGTTGATGACGAGGATCACGGGAAGCGAGAAACTTCCTTGGGACGCCAAGTAACCTGCGAACGGCATGACCAGAAGTGAGGGGATGGGGACCATCGTGCTCTCCAGCACGATCAGCAGGAACAGCCCGGGATAGCCCAGGCTCTCCACCACTCCCTGCACCCAGTGGGCGACTTGCTCCAGCACTAGCCGGCCGTGAGGAACGAGAAATAGCGTTCCGGGAAGTCGTTGAAGGCCATCTGTGCCTGACACTCCGGGCAGGTCATGGGTGGTGGGTCCAGTCGGACGAGCCTCTCGGCATTGGCGACGGCATCGATCAGTAGGGATTCCTCGCGCCCACATGCATCGCAGGCATACGGAGCGAAGAACGACGTGACTTGCGCGTCACCGCGCGTGGCGATGATCATGTTGAGCTGGTGGACGAGCGGCTCGGCGACCCGGCGGAGCTCGACCGCCAGATGACCCTGGCGTGCCGCCGCCTGCATGCGGATCCAGTCGCGCACACCGAGCGAGTTGATGAACGTGATCGCGGCGAGGTCGAGGACCAGACGTCCGCTCCGCGCGCGCGTGGGGAGCTCGTGCAACGCGGCGGCCTCGTCGATCGCACCGGCGAGCACCAGTGCGTCTCCCTGATCGGTGATCGTCATGCGGCCACGGGTTTCCGGATTCACGAGGTTCTCTCCACGAACACGTTGTACGACGAGGCGCCGGGTCGGCTTGCCGGGGGTGGGTAGCGAACGTCGATCAAGGCGATGATCTCCGTCCGTTCCCCCGGTGCGAGATTGAATACCAGGTGATCGCACGAACGGTAAGCCAGGGCGATACCCATCCCGGCGCCGCTCCCCGATTCGCGCACGTCACTGCTGGCCAGGGCAGCCAGGATGGTGTCTCGATCGAGGCTGCCGAACTGGTCCATGACCTCGATCGCGAGGTAGCGCGCGTCACATCCCCACCGCAGCCGCACACCATGGCGGCCGTCGAGCTCGAGCTCCGTGTTGCGCGGCAGCTCCTTGCGGTAGTGCAGGCCGTCGCCATCGACCGGCGCGTTGTGGACCGCATTGGACAGCAGCTCGTCGGCGACCAGCATCGCCATCGAGGCCACACGTGCACTCTGCCCGCAGGTCCGGATCCGTTCCGCGAGCTCTCCGACGATGTCGCCTCGCTGGCTCGCGCGCTCGAGCCCGGTCTCGTGAATATCGGTGCCCCACAGCAAGTACTTCTCGAGCCCGAACAGATCGCCGCGGATCAACTTGTGCGCGGTGATCGTGAGCTCCTCGGCGAGCACCGGCATCGGGTGCACGAGCAGGTTGGTGACCGCGCCGAGCCCGAGCACGCCGTGCACGCGCTCGCCCGCTCCGGGACCGAGGAGCGTCATGCACGCCTCGGTACCCTGGGCACGCGCGGTCTCGATCAACTCGGGGAGCGAGGGCAGGGCACCATCGAACACCACGAGCACGGGCCGGATGTGTCCGAGGAGACGGATCGCCTGTTCCATGTCGTCGGCGACGTCGACGGCATAGCCCGTCGTCCCGAGGATCCGCTGCACGGTCCGCTGGGTCTTGCGGTCCGGGTGGACGATCAAGATCGAGGACGTCACCGGCTACCCATCGTACACGGCTAGATGCCCTTACCGTTGCGGTTGCGCCAGGTCAGGATGGCGCAGAACGCGGCGCCGGCGATCGCGCTACCGAACAGGAGCACCAGCACGATCCCGAGGTCCCCGCCCGACTTCGAGTCGTAGAGCCGCGGGATCACCACCTCCTGGAGCACGGCACCGGTGCTGCCGAACCCCGAGATCGTGGCGGCGGCGAACGTCGCGGCTTTGCGCCCGCCGATGTCGATCGCGCCGGCACCGGTGAGGAGCGCGTCGGGGCCCATCAGCGTGAACCCGATCAGCCCGAGCAGCACCGTGAAGATCGTGGCGCTCTCGGTCCCGAACAGCATCATCAGACCGGTCGCCCCGATCATGCCCGACATCATGATCAGCGACACGCCGGCGCGCCGCGCGTCGAAGAACCGATCCGACAGCCAGCCCGTGATGTACACGCCCGCGACGCCGCACACCACGAACCCGATCGAGTACAGGTTGGCGCGCGCGCTCGACAGGTGGAACTTCTTGGTCAGGAAGTACGCCGCCCACGACCACACCGCGTAGCGGACGAACTTGGCGAAGAAGTAGAACCCCGCGACCAGGAACAGGTTGATCCACGCGTTGCGCGACAGCCCGAGTCCCTTGCTGTCGTCGAGCGTCTGCTTGGATTCGTCTTCCTCGGTCTTGGGGTCGTCGATCGGCGGCACGCCGACGTCCTCCGGCTTGTTGCGCTGGAACAAGAAGAACTGCAGCCACACGAGCGCGAGGAAGATCGCTCCGACGAAGAAGCACCATCGCCACGGCTCCGGGGTCTGCACCGAGACCGGGAACAGCGGGAACGGAATGTCGATGACGGTGTCGCGCATGCTCAGCACGAGCGCCATCACCGCGCCCGAGGCCATCGAGCCGACGACGAAGTTGGTCGACCAGATTCCCATCACGCGCCCGCGCTCGTGCTTGTGGAACCAGCCCGCCATCGTGCCGACGTTGCCGGACCACCCGGTGGCCTGGGCGAGCCCGTTGATCGCGACGAGCCCCGCCATGATCGGGATCGACAGCGTCACGCCGAGCGACGCCGTGACCAGGACCGAGACGGCCATCCCGAGAAGCACGTTGCGGCGCGGCCCGAGCCACTGTCCCATCCGCGACGCGAGGAACTGACCGACGGCGTACGCCGCGAGGTAGGCCACCCAGATGTTGCCGAGCGTGGTGGCATCCCACCCGGTCTCCGCGCCGATCGCGGCCTTCGCTGCACCGAACGGCGTGCGGCAGAAGTAGAAGCCGACGTAGGACAGCCAGGTCGTCGCGAAGATGCGAACGCGCCACCGGCGCTGTTCGCTAGTGATCGGCGTGGACATGCGTGTGCGTCGAACGTACCGCGTTCGCCGGGGCGGTCGCTGCTAGCGGTGCCGAAGGATCCGGGTGTAGGCGTCGCCGAGCGCGACCGCGAGCTGCCCCAGATCACCCGGCCCGTCGCCATCACCGATCGGATCGCCGACCGCGAGCAGGCAGGCGATGCTGCCCCCGATCCGGACCGGCGCCGCGCAGGCCACGGTGGGTTCGCCGAGCAGTCGCGCGATCCGCTGCTGGATCTCGCCGGCGGAAGGCGGCGGTGCCGTCGCGACCTCGCCACGTTCGTACGCGGCGTTGACGATCGACGGAGCCGAGAGCGGGATCGCGACCGCGCGGACCGTCGCGGGCGGCAACTGGTCGCCGTGTCCGCGATGACCGAGCGCGGCGCCCTCGTCGATGGCGAGCAGCAGCGACGACCGGTAGCGGTGGGTCATGAACTGCAGCGCGACATCGGTCGCGGCATCGCGCGTCGGGGCGTCTCCGAGTGCCTCGGCGACCTCGCGCAGGTTCGTCGACGAGAACTTGCGTGGAGGTTCGGTGCCGACCGCGATCGGTGTCGCTACCGCGATCGGTGGCGGAGTGAGGATGCGCGCCTGGCGCCTCGGTCGCTCGGGCTCGGGGGGTGGCGACGTGGAATGACCGAGCTCGATGTTTGCGAGCGGATCTTCGTCGATCACGTTCGCCGGCGCCTGAGCTGGCGCGCTGGCGGGTGCGGCGGTCGCCGTGATCGGCCGGGGCGTGGGCGCAGGCGTCGGCGCGCGCGTCGTCGCAGGCGTGGACACCGGCGGAGGCACGCGCGCAGGCGTAGGCGCCGGAGTGGGTCCCGGCGCCGCTGCGACCGGGATGGCCGTGCTCGATGCGGCCGCCAGCGGGCTCACGACCGGGTTGGTCGGGGCACGGATCGCGCCGAACGGCGATCGTTGCGTCGGTGGTGGACTGGTGGTGCCGAACGGCGGCGTCGTGGTCCACGGCGGCAACGTGAACGTGGGTGCATGCGACTTGGTGACGCGAACGTCATCGAGGTCGGCGAGGTGATAGTCGTCGATCTGCCCCGGGTCTTCCCCGTCGTCGAGGTCGACGTCGAACTCGTCGTTGGGGTACGTGGAGTCGACCACGGCCTCGAGCAAGATGGCGGGCGCCACGGCGATCACGATCGGTCGCGACATCGCCCGGCGGAGCGCCTGTTCGAGGGCGGGGCTCGGATCCCGCACGCACACGATCAGCTCGCCGTTTCGCGTGGCCCCGATCGGCACCGCGCAGTGCTTGCGAGCGATCGCGGCCGGCAACAGCTCGGCGAGCCCGGGATCGCGACGTTCGAAGTGGCGCTGCAGCACGGCCGCGACGGAGTATTGCTCGCCGAGCGCACGCGCCGCGTTGTCGGGATCGAGGATGCGGTACTCGATCAACAACGAGCACAGCCGACGTCCCGGCGCCTGCTGTTGTTTGGCGAGCGCCTTCTGCAGAGTGCCGGCGTCGATCCAGCCGTGCTGTAGCAGCAACTCTCCGATCTTGGGCATGGCCAGTCTCGACCACACTACACCCGATCGCGGTTCGCCGTACACTGGGGGGACCAGACGTGGTTTGATCGCAGCGGATGTCGAGATGGGAGACCCTCCTCGCGCACACCGTCGCCTGATCCCCAGGAAGCCGAAACCGGACCCCGAAGAGCTCGAGGTCACGTCTCGCCGCGTGGTGGTGATCGACGACGACGCCGGTGACGAAGCCGACCTGCCACCGGACGGGTCGATGGAGATGACGCGTGTGCGCGCGTACCTACCCGACGATCCGGAGGAGGCGGCGGAACACGACGACTACGACGACTACGACGAGACGTCGCTGCTCCCGTTGCGAGCACCTCCGGAGGAGTTTCCACCGCCCGACGAGTTTCACGACCCGGCGGAGACCGCGACCCAGCTCCATCGCGACAGCCTCGCGCACGTCCTGGCGGACCGGGAACCGCATTTCGATCCACCGCCACCCGACGCAAACGCGTTCGCGGACTCCGAACCCACCAACCTCAAGCCGTCGTCGACGCTCGACACCGAAGACCGTCCGACCACCCACATCTCCCCCGCGGAGATCGGGCTCCTCGCGGCGATGTCGGAGGGGCACGAGGCGAGCCGGATGGTCTACGTCAACTGGCTCGAACGCCGCGGCGAGGTCGTGCGGGCCGAGTTCTTGCGGCTCGATTGCGTCCTCGCGCAGCTCGCTCCCGACGATCCTCGCTACGGACCGACGCGCCGGCGATTGCTCGAGCTCGCGCCGCGGATCAGTGTCGACTGGCGGAGCCGGGTCGCGCGCTCGCTGATCGAGGGATGCACGACGACGACCGGCCGATGTCCCGGCTACTGGCGCGCGCTCCCGCCCACCGCCGAGGACGTTCGGACGTGCGAGGTGTGTGGCGACCACGTGTACTACTGCGTGACGATCGATCTCGCACGATCGCGACGCGCCAACGGTCAGCGGGTCGCGCTCGACCTGACCTGCGAACGATCGCACGGCGACCTCGAGATCGCCCGGTGCCCGAACTGTCGCGGCGAGATCCCACCACGCACGCGGTTCTGCCCGCACTGCGGGCGACCGCAGTAGACCGTCAGAGCTCGTAGCCGATCATCGACCGGATCCACAGCCGTCCGTAGGGCTCGCCCGGCTGGAGGTGGTGCGAGATATCGGTGACCCGGGTGTACATCCCGATCGTCCACCACAGCTTGCCGAAGTTGTTCATCATCACCGCGCCGACGTACGCGTGGGGCCCTTGGCCGAACGTGCGCGCGGTTTCCATCTCCTCTTCCTCCTCGAGCTCGTACTCGCCGTGGAGGAACGACTCGACCCCGAGGTGGAACGCCGGTGTGACCTCGTAGGTCGCACCGATCGACGGGTTGAGCACGAGCTCGAGCTCGTCGGAGAAGTAGGTCTCGAGCTCGGCGGTCAGGTTGGCCGCGACCCGCACGCGATCGAATCGCCGCTGGAGCAGCAGCTTGGTTTCGAATTCGATCTCGCGCTCGTTCTCGGTGACCTCGCCGTAGACCCCGACGTCGATCGGCCACTTCCCCGGCTGCGCGAACGCGTACCGCAGGCGCTGCTTGAGGCCGGTGCCGGCTCCGGCGATCTGGGTCTGGTTGGCGTAGGCCTCGCCGAAATCGGGGACGAACGTCATGTACAGTCCGAGCTCGAGGCGATCGCACAGCCCGATCTCGATCTCGGTCTGGAACGCGCTGCCGAGGTAACTCTCGGGCTCCGCCGTGACCGGCGAGATCGCGCGCAACGTGACCAGATCGACGAACTGTTCGATCTCGACCCCGCCCTTGGGCAGCGTGTCGGAGGTGTACGTGAACGGCAACGCGCGCGGGTTGGCGAGCGCGGTTGTTGCCGGTAGCGCGGTGGCGACGATGGTCGCGGCCAGGGTGACGCGAAGGTGGATCGACATATCAGAAGCTCGAGAGTTGGAGGTGAGGAGAACAGCGGAGGTCGTTATCGGCTCCGCATTGGCTGTGGCAGTTGTTGCAACCGTTGACGTCGCCGCCGTACGACTCGCCGTTGGGCGGACCGAGGCCGCGCCACACGATCGCGGTCGGGTTCTCGGTGAGCTCGAACCATTCCCAGTCGAGGCCGCCGTTGTAGCCGCCGCCGCGCTTCACGGCCGCCAGGATCTGGTCGTTGCCGTCCATCGCCTCGACGACGATCGTACCGACCGGGAACTCGGTCGATCCCGACGGTGGGAGCTGGTTGATGAACTCGATGCGCGGTCCGAGGATGATGTCGGGCTCCGTGCCCGGCATCGGACCTTCGCTATCGAACGACGGCCACGACCGGAAGCCCTCGAACGATGACGAGAACGCGATGAACGTGTCGCTCGCGGGCGCGGGGTCGTCGGTGGCGCACGCGAGCGGGACCGCGGCGAGCGCGAGCCCCAGACCAGGGACGATCGCGGTCCGCATCATTGTTCGACGAACTCCGGGAACCCGAGCAGGATCGCGACGTCGTTCATCTCGAACACGATCGAGCCGTCGCGCGCCGGATCGACCTCGTCGTGGACCTTCTGCCACAACATCCCGAACGGCGTCGCGAGGTCGGCGTCCGACGGGCTGTCCGAGCTCCAGGTCGCGGGAACCTCGGGGAGCGCATCCGACGGCGACGCGTAGAGCTGCGCGAGCTCGCCGAGCTTGGTCTGGATGCGATCGTCGGCGTCGGCGCCTCCGTCCTTGCTCGCGATCCAGGTGCGAAACGTGTCGTACGCGATCTCGGTTCCCTGGCGGTTGTTGCGCAGGTCGAACAGGGTGACGTTGGCGTAACGCGACTCTTCTTCGCCGGTGGCCGCGAGGTCGACCTTGTCCTTCTGTTCGTTCATCAGCCCGACGAGCCCGACGAATGCGGCACCGATGTCGATGTTGGCGGGCTGCCACTGAGCGTGGAGGTCGTCGCAGTCATCGATCAAGTGCTGGACGAGCTCGGTCTTGAACGCGATCGCCTCGGCGTCGGTCGCCGGGAACGCCGCGGCCCGATAGCCGGGGAGCGTGTCCTCGAACGCGGTCACCTCGGGACGGATCTGATCGGAGAACAGGATGCGCTCGATCGCGTGCATCCCGATCACGCCGGTGCCGTCGAACAGCTCGGGATCGCCGGCGGCGCCGAGCTCGGCGAGGTAGTCGTCGTAGCGTGCGTCGATCGCGAAGTCGATGTCGGGGAACAGCGGTGCCAGCGCGCCCTCGGTGTGCTCGTACGCGATCCGCGCGTCGCGCCACGCCGATCGCATCTCCGCGATCGCGGAGGCATCGGCCGAGGCATCCCACGCGTGATCGGGAGCGGCGGCCTGGATCGCGCGCGCCGCGGCGGTCAGGTTCGCGAGCTCGCCGTCGATCGCCGCGTGCATGTCGGTGGTGACCTCGGCGCGAAACTCGGCATCGGACTTGTCGCCACCGCAGGCGGCAAGCGGGACGAGCAGACACAACAGCTTCGTGGTGTTCACAGGGCCTCGACGTAGGTGACCAGGGTCTGGCGTTCGTCGGCCGACAGGGCCTCGAACAGGTCGGTGGAGATCTGGGCCTCGCCGCCGTGCGCGAGGATGGCTTCCTCGACGCTGTGGGCGCGGCCGTCGTGGAGATAGGTGCGGAAGAACCGCAGGCCGATCAGCGGTGCGGTTCGCCAGTGGCGACCGGTCGCGTTGCCGTCGGTGACGCCGTCGGCGAGCGCGGGGCCCATGTCGTGGACCAGCACGTCGGTGAACACCGGCGCGTCGATGTCGGCGAGCTGCGGGATCGGGTAGTCCTGTCGGGTGTGCAGCGACGGCACGTGACACGCGGCGCACTTGATGCGATCGAAGATGTCGGCACCGGCCTCGGTCACGCCGATCCGTCGCGGGATCGCGATCCGCCGGACGTAGAACGCGACATCGTCGAGGTGCGAGAGCTCGAGGTCGACGCCGGAGCGCGCATCGTCGGCGAGGCCATCGGGGTTGGGCAGCTCGGTCGGACGCATCGGCGTCGTGATGCCCATGTCGCCCTGGTAGGCGTCGGCGGTGAAGTCGTCGATCGTCGGGATCCGGGCCTTCATCCCGAACCGACCGATGATCCCCGTCTGTCCCTGCTGGAAGCTCGAGAACGACGTGTCGGGGTTGGGGACCGAAGCAAACGTGACGCGGTTGATCCGGCCGTGGATCCCGTCGGAGCGAGCGGCCTGCTCGCGCTCGACGCGCTCGATCTCGATGTCGGCGATCGCCTCGAGGTAGCCGCGTCCGAGCACCGGAAGCCCGACGCGGATCGAGGTCGCGATGTCGATGCCGGCCGGCGGCTCGATCGGCTGGGTCGCACCGGCGGCGAGGCCGAGCCGGATCGTGGGACCGAACGCGAGCGCCGACTGATCGGGTGACGGCATCCCATCGGAACCGACCACCGTCATCTTCTGGACCAGCCCGGGGCCGCGCCCGCCTTCCTCGTGACACGATCCGCACGACGCCCGGACGAACAGTGGACCCAGGCCATCGGTCTCGCGGAGCCGCAGCCCGAACAGCGCGTCGCCCGCATCGAACCGGTCGACGTCGTCGGACGACAGCCCGTCGATCGGCACGTCGACCGCATCGTCGAGCGTCGACGGCCCATCGGGTTCTCCGCCGGCATGGTCGCCGCAGCCCACGATCGCGAGCCCGGCCGCCGCGATCATGAATTTGAGAACCGTTTTCATTTTCATTTTCATATCACCAGGGCGACGCGGCGATCAAGCCGGGTCGTGCGGCCACCCGCGAACCGCTCGGATTTCGGCGACCTGGCGTATCGTGAAGTCGCCGCGTTCACGGCGACGCCCGCACGCTGATCGCGATTGTGAACGCGCCCAACGGCGAGGCGCTCGCGTGGACCGCCGATCGCTCGGCGTACGTCACCACCCGCGAAGGCGCCGGCGTGACCTGTCGCTAGCTAGTCGTTGCGCGACAGCTCGTCGGTGAGCAGCTGGAGCATGCGCGTCGCCTTGGTGATCGTCGCCTGGTCGGCGCGGCCGAGTGCCCGGCGAACCGCGGCCTCGACCGTCCCCTTGCGCTCGCGATCGATCTTGGCGCCACGGTTGGTCAAGCGGAACCGGACGCGGCGGCGGTCGCGACTGTCGACCCGGCGCTCGAGCACGCCCTGTGCCTCGAGCCGACCCATGATGCCGGTGAGCGTGCTCGGGTGCATCCCGAGCGTGCCCGCGATATCGCTCGCCGTCATGTCGGGTGACTGACCGAGGATGCGGATCACCAGGCGTTGGGGCCCGGTCACTCCGAGGTCGCGCGCCATTCGCTTCGAGCGGACATCGAGGGCGTGGACGACATCCCACATCCCTTGCATGAACTGCAGCGTCTCCCCGGACAGGCGTGGACGTTCCGGGCGCGGGCGTTCGGTCATATGAGTAGTTTTTTACTCAAACCAACCCCAAAACGCATCGAGGAAAACGCGGGGTCACATCAATTCCGTAGGAGGCGGTAGGGATACGGCACGTTCCGCAGCCCGGGCGCGCATGTACTCGTGCGCGATCGCGGCTTCCTCGACCAGTCCGAGGAGCTGCCCCTCGAGGTCGAGCACCGGAAGTTCGCGAACCGCCAGGGATTGCATGAGGTCGAGTGCCTTGACCACGAGATCCTGGGGCTTGAGTGCCACCGGGGGCCGCATGACGTCGGCCGCACACACCAGATCGCCGAGGTCGGTCTCGGCCGCGAGGGCGGTCATGTCCTCGAGCGTGATCAGCCCGACCAGCCGCTTGTTGGGGTCGAGCACCGGGAACACCTCCTGGCGCCCGGCCTGCTCCACGGCATCGAGCATCGCGTCGCCGCGGACGCTGGGATCGAAGGTCGTGATGTCACCCGAGACCAACCGGATCCGATCGATCGTCACCCCGTCCATCGCATCGACCGACGGTTTCTTGGCGTGGAGGAAAATGCCGTCCTGGGCGAGCAGCGCCTCGTACACCGGGACCGGACGGATCCGGCGGGCGAGGGCGTACGCCATCATGTTCGAGATCATGAGGGGGAGCGTGAGGCCGTAGCCGTTGGTCATCTCGATGATGATCAGCACCGAGGTGATCGGCGCGCGCACCACGCCGGCGAACACCGCACCCATGCCGACCAGCGCGAACGCGCCGATCTCGGTCTGCGAGTGCCCGAACATCTGGACGTCGAGATAACCGAACGTGCCGCCGACCATCGCGCCCATGAACAGAGCGGGCGCGAAGATGCCGCCCGAACCGCCGCTCGCGTACGAGAACACCGTCGCGACCAGCTTGGCGGCACCGAGCACGACCAGCGTCTCGACCACGAAGTTGCCCTGGAGCGCCTCGGTCAGCGTGCCGTAGCCGCCGCCGGTGATGCCACCGACCTTGAGCATCTCCATCACGGCGACCGCGAGCCCGCCGGTGACCAGACCACCGAACATCGGACGCATCCACCGGGGCAGGGTCTTGCTCGCGTTGAACCGGGCGCGCAGCCACAGCAGGGACTCGGTGAACGCCAGCGACATCATGGCCGCCGCGACGCCGAGCGCCGCGTACAAGACCAGCGACGAGGCGTGCTCGAGGCTGTAGCCCTGGGGGATCGTGAAGATCGGGTTCTCGCCGAGGATGCTGCGCTCGACCACGGCGGCGAGCGCGGCGGCGACGATCACGCCCGACAGCAGGGTCTGATCGAGCTTGCCGACGATCTCCTCGATCGTGAACGTGACCGCGGCGATCGGCGCGTTGAACGCCGCCGCGATTCCTGCGGCGGAGCCCACCGGCAACAGCAGCTTGAGGTTCTGCGGCGACACGCCGAGCACCTTGCCGAGCAGCTTGGCGACACCCGAACAGATCTGGACGGTCGGTCCCTCGCGACCGAGTGACGAACCGCTACCGATCTGCACGGCGCCGATCACGAACTTGCTGAACGCGTCGCGGATCCGGAGCTTGAGGTGCGGTGTGGCGTACGCGACCTTGACCTGCGGGACACCACTGCCTGCCGCGCCCGGCACGTAGTACAGCATGATCCCCGAGAGCAGCGCGCCGAGTGACGGGATCGCGATCACCCAGAAGATCCACCAATCGCCCGAGGCCGCGAACCCTCGCGACAGCGTGTGTTCCTCGAGCCAGCGGATGCTCTCGTGGAACGCGACCGCGACCAGGCCGCACACACCACCGATCATGATGGTGAGACCGAACAGGCGCTGGCGCTCGGTGGGCGAGAACCGTGCCTTGGTCGTCAGCCACAGCTGATAGCCGCGCGTGACGACTTTGATGACCGTGTCACGTGCGGGCCCGATCGGATCGGGGAACGTCACTCGGTCATCCCAGGCTACTTGCTGACATAAGAACTGCGCCGCGGTCACGCCACGGTGAGAACGGGACTACCACGATGTGGCCTGTCATCCAACGTGGCAGAACGCGCTTCACGGTTCGCGTTATGGCCACGCATCGACGACCGTCTCGTCGTCGCTGTCGAGAATGATGTCGAGAAGGGGTCGACAGCGCGCGACGAGATAGCCGTGGATCCGCGGCACCAGGTCGGCGGCGAGCGGACTCCCTCCGTAGCGGAGCTCGCGGAACCGGTCGGCATCGACCACGGCGGCGATCGTGGGCTCGCGGGCAACGAACGAGAACGGCTGGCGGCCGCCATCGATCACGGCGAGCACGCCGGGCATGTCTCCAGGACCGGCATCGACGAGCGGCGTGCCGTCGGCGGCGGTAACGTCGACCCGGCCCTCGGTCACGATCAGAAACCGGTTCGCGGGTTCACCGGCGCGGACGATCAGGGTGTCCGCCGGCAGCGACCAGGTCAGTGCGCGGAGCCGGTGAGCCTCGGGGAACGTGCCGAGAAATCCGGTCGCTGGCCCGAGCACCTGGGCGCCGGTCCAGGTCGCGGCATCGGCCGGCGTGACCGCTCCCCATCGGCGCTCGAGGAGCTCGCGCCACATCTTCATCTGCGTGCGCGCGATCTGATCGAGAAACGCGAACGCCCCGGGGCTGGTGGTCCGGCGGAGCCGCTCGATCTCGGCGCGGTCGAACAGCCAGCCGGTGATCCCGGTGCGCGCGACGAACGTCACCGGTGACGGTCCGCCATCGAGGATCGACAGCTCTCCGATCAAGGACCCCGCGCGCGAGCGGGTGACGTGGCGACCACCGCGACTACCGATCGCCTCGCCGTCGCCGATCAGGATCATGCCGGTCGCCACCTCGCCCTCGCGTGCGATCACCTCGCCCATCGCGGCCTCGTACGGTCGTGCGGTGACGCGCAGCTCCTCGAGGAGACACGCGTCGAGCGACGCGAAGATCGGTGAGGCGTGGAGCGCGTCGAGGTAGCTGCGGGTCGCGAACCGCCCGGTGCGGCGACGGTTGGTGATGCCGGCGACCAGCTCGTGCCCGACGTCGAGTCCCGAGGCCAGTGCCTGTTCGTGCACGTGCGGGACGCGCAGCCAGCCGCCGGCGAACCACGTGTTGCTCGCACCCTGGAGCTGCACGAGGCGGCGCGCGCTGAGGTCGTGCGGCCGCGACAGCGCGGGGTGCACGAAGAACCGGTTCGCGATCACTCCGCGAAGCGGACGATGCGGGTTGATGGTCACGAACACGTCGGGCGCATCGGCGAGATTCGCGAGCAACTTGGGGTAGAGCGTCAGCGTCGGGCGCGTCTCGGGGTATTCGCCGTTGCCGACCACGTAGGTGTACGCGCCGATCAACGCCGGGTTCGAGCACACGTACTCGGCGTCGGTGTGCACGGAGACGCGCGCGCGCTGCCACTGAAACGCCCCGCACAGTGCGCCTTCGTCGGCCGTCGGGTCCTCGAGCAGCGATCGGATCGCGTGCGGACTCGCCGCGAGCACGACGTGATCGAACCACAGCGACTCGTGCGCACCGTCGGCGGTCTCGAGGCGGATCCGGATCCCGCGCGGACGCCGCGCGACGCCCATCACGGTGGTGCCGAGCCGCAGCTTGCCACCGCGCTGCTCGAACCAGATGTGGAACGCCGCCGGCCACGCGTGCATGCCATCCTCGACCACCATGCGCTCGGCGGCACCGCCGGCACCCAGCATGCCGTCCATCTGCCAGTACGCGACCAGCGGGCGGATGAAGTAGTCCGCGGGATCGCGGTCGGGCATCGGGAACGAGCCGCCGGCGAGCGGGTTGAAGTAGCTGCGCCGGAAATCGGGACCGTAGTCGTACTCGTCGAGGTAGCGGCGCGCCGTCCACTCGGAGAACCGCGTCTCCGCGGTGACCTCCGTGCAGGTCGCCGAGAACAACTCGATGTCCGACAGAAAGCGCTGTTCGTCATCGACGCCGTCGATCACCGTGATCGGCGAGGCATCTCGATCGCGACGGCGCTGCGTGGTCCACACCGGGTGGCCGGCGAGCGTGGTGCACGTGGTGTCGGTGGCGATCGGCGTCGTCGAGAGACCGAGGTCGGCGAGGAACCCGACCACCGCATGCGAGGTGGTGCGGTTGAAGCTCGACACCCCGGCATCGATCAGCACGGTGCGCTTGCCGTGCTTCACCGGGATCGCGAAGCAATGGCCGCCGAGCCGCGGGAGTTCCTCGAACAGCGTCACGTCGATGCCTGCCTCGATCAGCACCTTCGCGGCGCCCATCCCGGCGGCTCCACCTCCGATGATCGCGACCTTCACGCGCCGGAGAATACCCGGGAGTCGTTTATGATCGCCCCATGCGGCCGTTGACCATCTTGGGGTGTGGGTACGTCGGGACACGACTCGCGAAGGCGGCCCTCGCCGCCGGACGTCCGGTTCGCGTGTGTGCGCGGGGCACCGGGAGACTGTCCGCGCTCGGCGAGCTCGGCGCCGAGGTCAAATACCTCGACGCCGCGATCGTCAAGCAGCTCGGCCCCGTGCTGTCGGGCGTCTCCGGCGGCACCGTGGTGTATTCGATCCCGCCGATCACCTCGCTCCCACCGGGACACGCGATGCGGGCCGCGCTGCAAGCCGCCTACGGTGCCGGCGCCGAGTGCTTCATCTACCTGTCGTCGAGCGGGCTCTACGGCAAGGCTCCCGACGACGACGCCTGGGTCGACGAGGACACCCCGATCGTGCGCGACGATCCGCCGATGAAGGACGTGCTGTCCGAGGAGGAGACCGTCGCGGCATCGACGTTCGACAAGTTGCGCACCGTGATGCTGCGACTCGCTCCGGTGTACGGGCCGGGCCGCGGCGTTCGCGAGCGGTTGCGCCTCGGAAAGTACAAGCTCCTCGACGGCGGCGTGCACGCGATCTCGCGGATCCACGTCGACGATGTCGTCCGCATCATCTTCGCGGCCGAGGATCGCGCGGAGTCCGGCTCGACGTTCCTGGTCGCCGACGATTCGCCGACGACGCAGATCGCGTACGCGACCTGGCTGTGCGATCGCCTGGGCCTCGGTCTGCCGCCGTCGCGCGCGCTCTACGAGCCCGGGGCGCCGAGCGCGCATCGCAACCGCAAGATCCGCAACACCCGGATCAAGGAGGCGCTGGGGATCGAGCTCCAGTACCCGTCGTTTCGCGAGGGCGAGGTGGCGATCGAGGCCGAGCTCTCCGGCAAGGCCGCGCCGCCGAAGACCGAGCCGCCGAAGACCGAGCCGCCGAAGACCGAGCCGCCGAAGACCTAATTCGACACGCCCGGCGACGGCGTCGCGCACAGCGCCCAGTCGGTATTCGCGTTGTCGGTGTCGCTGCCATTCGGCGTACGGCACAGCGAGCCGACCTGGGTGTTCGAATCGGCGACCGCCGGATCGAGCGACGTGCCCTCGACGAGCGAGACCGGCGCGGGGAAGTCCGGGATCGCGGCGGCCGTCACCGCACCCTCGTACGACAGCGCGTCGATCACGGCATGCGTGACGGTATCGACGATCGCCATCCCGTCGGGGGCACCGTTTTGGATCTGGTCCTGACTCCACACCGGATCGAGCTTGGTGGCGGAGCTCGGCACCGAGACCTGCGGGCCCGCGATCACGAGGTAGCCACCCGGGGCGAGCGTGTCGGCCGACGACAGGTCGACGTTGTCGTACGGCACGTTGGTGGCGCCGTTGACCAGCACGAGGGCGAGGCCGGCGAGCGACACCGGCGACGACGACGGGTTGTGAAGCTCGACGAACTCGGCCGTGTCGACGCCGATCTGATCGTAGTCGACCTCGTTGATCACGATCTTGCCGCTACCGCGCAGGACGAGGACGTAGTCCTTGATCGTCTTGGGGTTCTCTCCGTCATCCGCCGACAGCGTGAGCGTGTAGCGATCCTGGGCGGTCTTCTGTGCCGCCGACGGGCACCACATCCACGTCGCGGTGGTGCCGTCGAGGATGTCGAGCTGCGCACCTTCGATCAGCGGCGCCTCCTCGGCGATCGTCACGGTTGCGGAGTCCTGGTCCTCGACCACGATGTTGACCGTCGTGCACGAGTCCGGATCGATCACCGAGCCCGCGCCGAGTGGTTGGCGGAAGATCGGTACCGCACCCGCAGCGGATCGGACCTCGATCTGGATCGTCACGGTCGTGGTGTTGGAGCCGTCGGATGCCGTGAAGTCGAACGCGTGCGTGCCGAGATCGTCGGCGAGGGGCGTCCACCGGAACACGCCCGCGCCGCTCGGCTCCTGGCTCAGCATCGCCTTGCCCTGGAGCGAGATGTCGGTGTGGACACCGTATGTCAGCGCGTCGCCATCGGCGTCGGTGCCCTCGATGCGCACCACCAGCTCGGTGCCGACGACCGCGACCTGATCCTCGAGTCCGTGGATCTCCGGGGCCGCGCCACCGCCACACGCCCCCGATGCGAGGCCGAGAAGGAAGCCGAGGGCGAGGCGCCACATCCCTTCGAGCTTATCCCAGACCGGATCGCATGACGACGCAGGTCCAGTCGAGATGGCGCGGCTGCCCGGGATGTCCGATGCCGCGAACCCGCGAATCCGTGGTTTGTCGCAGCTCGCTGCTTCGCGTGTCACGCGCCGGAGAGACCCGCGCAACGGCGTCCGCCGCCGAGTGAATCAGCGGTTGTTCGCGCCCCGTCGCTCGTGCTCGGCGAACTGTCGCAGCCACGGCGGTGGGTCGAACGAGCGCTGGAGGTGATCGAGGAACACCTGGAGTCGCGGCGGCATGTTGTGTCGGTCGACATACACCGCGTGGGCCTCGGAGGTCCGGACGTGGAGATCGGGCAGCACGCGCACCAGCTCGCCGCGCCGGATGTCGCAGGCGACCAGGAACTCGGACAGCGCCGCGATGCCGCTCCCTCCGAGCACGGCCTGATGGATCGCGCCGACGTTGTTGGCGGCGAACCGCGCCGGGCGCCCGAACTCGTACACGGTGTTGCCGTCGCGATCGAGCAACGGCCATGTCGTGTTGTGCGAGACCGGCGTGAACACGAGCCGGTCGTGATCGTCGAGGTCGTCGTGCGAGGTCGGCGTGCCGCGGCGCTCGAGGTAGGCCGGACTCGCCACCAGGTAACCCGGGATGTCGCACAGCCGGCGAGCGATCAACGACGACTCCGGGAGCGATCCGAACCGGATCGCGACGTCGAACCCTTCCTCGATCATGTCGACCACGCGATCGGTGGCATCGAGCTCGACGAAGATGTCGGGGTACTTGGCGAGAAACTCGGCGATCACCGGTCCGAGGTAGTGCGTCGATAGATCGACCGGCGCGGTGATCCCGAGCCGTCCGCGCGGAGCCGCTTGCATGTCGGTGACCACCTGCTCGGCATCGTTGATGTCGGCGATGATCTTCGTGCAGCGCTCGTAGTACGTCAGCCCGATCTCGGTCGGCGACAGCTTGCGCGTGGTGCGTTGGACCAGGCGCACGCCGAGTCGTTCCTCGAGCTGCGCGAGGCGGCGGCTGACCGTGGATTTCGGGATCCCGAGTTGATCGGCGGCCGCGGTGAAGCTGCGGGTCTCGATCACCTTCGCGAACACCACGATGTCGTTGAGATCCATCGCCAAGTCTTAGCGCAGATGAGATGACGCGCTCCCGATCCCGTGACACAACCGACCCGTGCCAGATCGCGATCTGTTGGACGAGTGTTTCGCCGCGAACCGCAAGTGGGCTGTCGATCGAACCACCGAGGATCCGGGGTTCTTCAAGCGGCTCGAGAAGATCCAGAACCCCGACCTGTTATGGATCGGCTGCTCCGATAGCCGGCTGCCCCCCAACGACATCATCGGTCGGCAGCCCGGCGAGCTATTCGTCCATCGCAACGTGGCCAACGTCGTCGAGCACACCGACGTCAACTGCCTCTCGGTGCTGCAGTTCGCCGTCGACGTCCTGAAGATCAAGCACGTGATCGTGTGTGGCCACTACGGGTGCGGCGGGGTGCGGGCCGCGATGGGGACCCAGCCACACGGGCTGATCGACAACTGGCTGCGCCACATCCGCGACGTGCACCTGTGGCACCGCGAGGAGCTGCAAGCGATCGACGATCCCAAGAAGCGCGAGGACCGGCTCGCCGAGCTCAACATCGCGACCTCGGTCGCCAACCTGTGCCACACGACGATCGTCCAGGACGCCTGGCGCCGCGGCCAGAAGCTCACGATCCACGGCTGGATCTATTCGCTGGCCGACGGCCTGCTGAAGGACCTCGGGATGGTGGTCGAGTCGCCCGATCACGTTCCGCCCGAGTACCGGCTGTTCTACTGACGTGTCACGACGCTCCGGCAGACCTCGCGAATGCGAAGTCGCATGTGAGGAGCGGTGTCACGACGCTCCGGCAGACCTCGCGAATGCGAAGTCGCATGTGAGGAGCGGTGTCACGACGCTCCGGCAGACTTCGCGAATGCGAAGTCGCATGTGAGGAGCGGTGTCACGACGCTCCGGAAGGAGTAGGTTCGAGACATGAGCTCCGAGTCCGAACGGCTGTGGGCGCTCGTCGACGAGCGCATTCGCAACCGCCCCGAGCCCTCCGAGATCGACCGGCGGATCTGGGACGAGTTCGGCGTCGAGAGTGCCGTGATGTTCACCGACCTGTCCGGGTTCTCGCGTCAGGTCGCCAAGTTCGGGATCCTGCACTTCCTCCAGGTCATCTACGAGCAACAGCGGCTCCTGGTGCCGGTCGCGCACGCGCACGGCGGCTCTCTGGTCAAGACCGAGGCCGATAGCATGCTGCTCCTGTTCCCGACCGCGGCCGAGGCCGTGATCGCGGCGGTCGAGATGCAGCGCGCGTGCGACCGCGTCAACGTCGATCGTGCGCCGGAGGATCGCATGCTGCTCTGCCTCGGCATCGGCCACGGCCGGATGCTCAAGATCGGCGACGAGGACGTGTTCGGCCACGAGGTCAACCTCGCGAGCAAGCTCGGCGAGGACACCGCGAAGGCGCACGAGATCCTCGCCACCCCGGCGGCGCACGCCGCGGCCGGCGAGATCGCGGGCGTGAGCTGGGCGACCTACGACGTCGAGTACGCCGGCGAGCGCCAGTGCTTTCGCGCCAAGTACTAGCCTTCGCGAGCGAGCACCGAGTGCCCACGTGCGTTCTCACGGAGCGCCCGAGTGGGGGCTCGCGAGAGCGAAGGCGGGACAACGACGCCTAGGCGCCGGGTAGCAGCAGCCCACCGGCGGCACCCGCGGCGGCACCGATCGTCGGGCCCCACTGCTCGCCGAACTTGCCACCCTTCGCAGCGCCGATCGATCCGCCGATCACGCCGCCGAGACGGCCACGCTTCTGCGTACCGATCTGGCGACCGACCGTGCGGCCCGCGGAGGCGCCGACGTCGCGCCCCCAGGTCTGGCCGGCCTTCCACCCGGCCATCCCGCCGTTGATGGCGCCGAACAGACCGCCGCCGGTGACGTGGTGAAGGGAGGTGGAACGGATCGTTTCGAGCTTGGACATGAGGACTCCTGGTTGGGGGAGTCCCGGGATGACGCAACCTCGATGCCAGTGACGCGGCGAGTGAAGTCGCGCGACTAGCGAGCCACTGGCGAGCCCCGGCGTCGACGCATGTCTACCGGCGAAGGCGATCTACGTTCCGGGCTTGGTCGCGGCCGGGGCCGCGGCGGGCAACATCACCGCCTCGAACGTGCTGCGCTTGGGCAGGAATCGCCGGGCCGCCGCCTGGACGCGCGCCGACGTGATCCGCGCGATCACCGGCTTGGGATCGAGCACGAGCTTCGGATCGTCGCCGTAGTACGCCGCGCGCGACAGCCAGTCGCTCCAGAAGCGGTTCGTGCGCATGCCGGTCTCGCGATCGCGCAGGTAGGTCTCCTTGACCTTCTCGAGGTAGGTCTTGTCGATTCCCGACTTGGCGATCTTCGCGATCTCCTTGTGGGCCGCGTCGACCAGCTTGTCGACGGCGCCCGGCGCGCAACCGAACACGATCTGGAACACGCGCTCCTGGTGCGGCGAACGTACGAGCTGTCCCCACGCGCCGACGCCATACACGCCGCTCATGTCCTCGCGCAGCACCTCGCGCAGCCGGATCGACAGCACCTGTCCGAGGATGTGCATGTCGCGTTCGTCGTCGCGCGTCCAGCGCGCGGGCCCGTGGAACACGACCTGGACGCGCGCCTTGGCCTGATCCTGACCCAGCTTCCACGTCTTCTTGATCACGCCGGTGACGCGTCGTGCGCGGATGTCGCGCTCCTTCTCCTTCTTGCCCTTGCTCGGCAGGCTGCCGATGTACGCCTCGACCAGCGGCTTGAGCTTGTCGAGATCGACCGCACCGACGATCACGAACGTGAAGTCGGAGGCATCGGCGAACCGCTGGCGATAGAAGTCGAGCGCCTTGTCGACATCGACCTTCTCGACATCGGCGGGCTCGGGCGCGAGGTGGTACGGGTGGCGGCGCCACAGCTCGGCCTGCGACTGCTTGGCGAACTGGACGTCCGGCGACCGCTCCTGGTTCTTCAGCGCCTCGACCAGGTTGGTCTTCCACACGCCGAACGCCTTGTCGTCGCGGCGCGGCGCGGTCATGTCGAGGTGGATCAGCTGCAGCATGGTCTCGAGGTCCTGCGCCGAGCCCTGGGCATCGATCGATTCGCTGGTCTCGTTGATCACGGGCGTCACCGCTACATGCTTGCCGGCGAGCGACTTGCCGAGCGCGTCGGCGTCGAGCTCGCCGATGCCGCTGGCGGAGACGATCGCGGTGGCGAAGCGCGCCGACGGGTAGGTCTTCTTGTCCGCCATCGCCAGCCCGCCCGGGGAGTCCGCGGAGATCCGGACCTCGTCGCGCTCGTAGTCGGTGGGCTTGACGATCACCCGCACGCCGTTGCCGAGCTTCCACTCGGTGACGCCGAGCTCGGGGATCTTCGTCTCCTTGTCGACCGTTCCCGGCCACGCCGGCGGCTCCATCAGGTTGGTCGCGACCGGGACGTCCTTCCACGCCTCGACCTTGCTGCGACCGACCTCGTCGATGATCGACTTGATCTTGGCCTCGGTCGGCATCGGCTTGCCGTCGGGTCCGGCGACCACGATCACGCGGTTCTCGGCGCCGCCGAAGCTGGCGGCCAGCTTGTCGAGCTCGGGGAGCGTGATCTTGGGGAGCAGCTCGCGTGCGAGCTCGAGCTCGCGCTTGGAGCCGACGACGAACTCGTGGTTGAGGAAGTGGCGGACCAGCTCGGCCGTGAACTCCTTGCTATCGCGGGTCTCGGCTTCCTTCGCGCTCTGCTCGAAGTTGCGGAGCAGCACGGCGCGCGCGCGATCGAGCTCCGACTGCGCGAACCCGTGACGCTCGACGCGCACGACCTCGGAGAACATCGCGCGGAGCGCCGCCTCGGAGTCGTCGTTCTTGACCACCGCGAACCGCGCGAACGCGTCGACCTCGCGCGTGATGTTCTGGATGATCACGCCGGCCATCGCGAACGGTGCGTCGGGCTGGCGCGAGATCGTCTGCAGCCGCTCGTTGAGCATGTGCTGGTACAGCTGCTCGGTGAGCGAGCGCCGGAAGTCGGCCTCGCTGGCGTCGGGACGGTGCGGGACCAGGTTGCCGACGCCGACCAGCGACAGCGGGAGCTCGCGATCGGTCTCGATCGCGATCCGCGTTCCCGATGCCGGCGGCGTGCCGGCCCTCTGGTGCGGGCGCTCGTTGGCCGGGTTCTTGAGGTCGGAAAACTTGGCGACGATCTGCTTCTCGATCGCGGCGGTATCGGCGAAGTCACCGACGGCGATCACCGCCATCAGGTCGGGCCGGTACCAGTCCTTGTAGAACTTGACCAAGCGATCGCGAGGCGCGTTCTTGATGATCTCGGGGAGCCCGATCGGGATCCGCTTGGCGTACTTCGAGTCGCCGAACACCACCGTGATCAGCTTGTCGAGCAGGCGCTGCTGGAAGCCGCGGCCGAGGCGCCACTCTTCGAGCACCACGCCGCGCTCCTTGTCGACCTCCTTGGGGTCGAACGTCACGTCGCCCGCCCAGTCGCGCACGATGTCGAAGCCCTTGGCGACCTTCGCCGGGTCGTCGGTCGGCACGGTGAGCTGGTAGACGGTCTCGTCGAACGACGTGTACGCGTTGAGGTCGGCGCCGAACTTGATGCCGATCGACTCGATGAAGTTGACGATGTCCTGCTTCGGGAACCGCTTGGTGCCGTTGAAGCACATGTGCTCGACGAAGTGAGCGAGGCCGCGCTGGTTGTCGTCCTCCTGGACCGCGCCGGCGTTGACCGCGAGCCACAGGTGCGCGCGCTTCTCCGGTTTGTGGTGCGGGAGGATGTAGTAGTCGAGGCCGTTCGGTAGCGTGCCGTGGCGCACCGCCGTCCACAGCGGCAGCGCGGGCCCGGTCGACGCCGGCACCTCGGTGTCGGAGCCGGCGGTGGCCGTATTCGACCCCGGTCCGGGGCCCGTCGTCGGAGCAGGCTTGGGACCGCACGCGATCGCGGCGATCGAGACGGCGAGCGAGACGAGGAGGCTGCGCGGTTTCATCGGCGGGGACATTGCCACGCCGATGCAGTCGTGACCACCGAGTGCGCCGTCGACCCCGGCTCAGTCGCGGGCGTGGGCGAACCACAGCGGAATCGCGGCGTTCGTGACCCCGCGACGCACCGGGAAGTGCCACTGCGGGACCAGCGCGCGGAGGCACGTGCCGAGCCGATGCCGGGCCGCGCCGGTCACGCCGCCGGCCGAGAAGTCGAACTGGCCGACGTCCCCCGAGGGCTGGATCGCCAGGTGGAGCTCGAGCCGGCCATCGGCGCGGCGATTCGCGTTCGCGGCATAGCAGTCGCGGACGGAGGGCACGTAGGGCTGGAAGTAGTGGTGGATGTCTCGCGCGTTCAGGTTCGGCTGTTGCGGATCACCATCGCGGCGGTCCGCGGCAGAGCTCGGGCTGATCGCGAGCAACGCGACGATCGCGAACATGCTGCTGGCGGCCTTCATGCCGCCTAGTGCCAGCATTCGTCGGGCCAGCTGGCTCCGATGTAGGAGACCTTCCGACGGCGATCTCGTACGCGATTCGCGCATCGCTTGCGGGCAGTCGCGGTTTCGCGAAGCCGCTGCGACCATGCGATCGCTCCGCGACGTCGCGTTCACGGACGTCCGGCCCTCTGGGTGGCCGGATGTCTTACTGGCCGTCGATCAGCGCGTCGATGCTGAACAGACCGCCGTCGATCGGCGTCACGTGGTCGCCCTTGCCATAGATGTCGAAGCTGCCGTAGCCGGCGGCGCGATACTGGTCGTAGTTCTGGCTGGCGTTGTCCGACAGGTCCATGTCTGCCTGGATCCGGAGGTCGATCCGGTCGGGTTCGAGGAGCGAGAGCAGCGCGTAGCCCGCGACCTGCTCGCGCTTGGTGCCGAACCCGCTGGCCGCCTCGTTCAGCTTGTCGAACAACCGGAGCACGACCCGCGACCGCGCCTCGGCGAGCGAGCCGGCGACGGCATCCTCGTAGAGCGGGCGGCTGTCGGCATCGACCGGCACGTGGATCTCGAGCAGGTGAGGTCCGACGCCGCCGATCGTGTCGACCACCGCCTTCTCGACGCCGCGGAACTTCTTGTACGCGGCCTGGTCGGCCGTCAGCTCGGCGGCGAGCCCGTCGATCGTCGAGGCGAGCCGGCCCTCGATCGCGGTGCGGTCTGCATCGATCGTGCCCTGGGGATCGATGCGATCGATCCCGACCGCGTCGGCGTAGAACTTCAGCGCGGTCTTGAACCCGGTGGCGTCGCGCTCCGTCATCACGTAGTTGAGTGCCGCGTCGTCGAATCGGAACCCGACGGTCCACGTCGAGTCGGGACCGACCAGCGAGGCCTTGGGCTCGTAGGTCGCCTGCGCCGTCATGCGGAACGTCGCGAGCTTGATCAGCACGTCGCGCAGCGACGGCGACAGGTTGCCGGCCGCGGCGGTGGCGGCATCGACGCCCTGCTGGCGCAGGCTGATGACCTGCGGGTTCGACAGCACCTGGACGCGGCACGGATCGAACGCCTGGCTGTTGGGGCACGCCTGCTCGACGAACCGTTCGAGCGCGTTGCCGGCGGTCTCGATCTGGTGCATCGCGGCGGGACCGGCGAGTGCGATGATCATCGGATCGACGTGGTCGAGCATCTTGTCGCGCTCCATGAAGTCGTCCGACTCCTGGAGCTCGACGAACAGGTTGGCCTCGCCGCGTGGCTCGCCCGGGTGCTCGGGGTCGTAGTTGAGGCCCGACAGCCCGACCCGGGTATAGCCGTGCTCCGAGAACAGAAAGCCGCTCGACTTGTGGAGCGAATCGAACAGCAGCGAGCGCGTGCCGCCCGGCGTCTGCAGCACGACGGTGCCGTCGCTGGCGATCGTCTTCTTGAAGAAGCTCATCCCGAGCAGGTCGATGCCGGCGTAGCTGGTGGTCGAGCTGCCCGAGCGCAGCAGATCGAACTCGGCGATCACGCCGGGCTCGCCGCGGTTGGCGAGCGCCTGGGCGAGCCGCACGTCGCCGCGCAACGCCTGGGCGACCGCGGGAGCGATCATGTCCGGGTTGCCGCCGTCGAGGTGGAACCGCAGGCGCGCCACCGACACGCGCGATGCCGTGCTCGAGTGCGACAGCTCGGCGGAGAACAGGTGGAGCTTGGCGTTGAGCTGCTTCTGCAGCGCCTTGTCGACCAGGCGGCCGAGGTCGACGTCGATGCCGCCGAGCTCGAGATGGGTCTTCATCAGACCCTGCACGCCCCACGCGTCGTCGGCGGCGAGCTTGGCCGACCACTCGCGGACCTTCTGCATACCGACGTCGATCACGATCTGGTCGCCGTCGAGGCGAACCAGCTGGACGTCGAGCTGACCGGACAGCCGGGCGCGGAGCCCGGCGGAGATCACGATGTTGTAGGTGATCGCGTTGCCGGGGTTGGCGATCAAGATCGGCACGCCGGCGCCGAGGTTGACGCCGAGGTGGCCGTCGCCTTCGAGCGCGAACGACTCGCCGGGCTTCATCTGGCGGATCTCGTCGAGGCTGCGCGGGAAGATGAAGCCGCGGAGGCCCTCGAGCGCCTGCAGCGGCGCGCGAGCGACGCCCGACAGCTCGGACGCGAACGCGCCGATCACGCGCGCGTCGAGTCGCACGCCGGAGGTGAACCCGACGCCGACGTTCGCGTTGTCGAACCCGCCGACGCTCTCGCCCCAGTTCGCGTTGACGTTCGCCGCGACCTGGAACGCGGCCTCGACGAACACCTTGTCGGAGGACGACATCAGGTGCTCGCGCCGGACCTCGTTGACCTCGGTCGACAGCTCGCGTTCGCCGTAGCGGGCCGCCAGTCCCGACACCAGGGTGTCGAGGTTCTCGAGCGTCAGGTCGGGCTCGGAGACGCTCGGCAACGCGAAGAACCGGGGTTCGTCGACCTTGATCGACGCGTAGTCCGAGACCGCGAGCGCGTCGTTGAGCTGGTCGGAGGCGAACTTGGAGCCCACGGCCACGAGGTCCCCGAGGTCGAGCTCGCGCGCGTCCCGGATATAGGACTTGAGTGACCCGATACCGTCGCATTTGCCGTCACAGGTAACGCCGAGCTCGTCCCCTTCGGGATCGAGGGCGCACGACGACAGGATCAACGTGGGGAGAAGAAGTCTGAGAAGGGCGGCTCGCATGGCACTTCGGTGGAGGAGCAACCCGGAGACCATCGCAACCACCAGACATCGTGGCGGTCTCGGTGGCTGGGCCGGTCGCCAGAACACGCGGGCAGCCGTGTCGCAGGTCGGCCTTCTGACCCCAGCGAAAGTCGACCCACGGCGGCGGTTCTGAGAAGATCACCACGGTATCGACCCTCGACTCGTCAAGGCGATCAGCACGCCGAGCATTCGCACAGAAGCGCTCGCAGTGGTGCGGTACGCGCTGTTGGCGCTGGAATCGCTCGACAAGGTCGACGATTCGCTCTACCAGCGGTTCGTCGCGGAGCGGACCGAGAAGACCAAGGAGGACGCCGCGACCGCCGCCAACAGCATGCGAACGCTGTGGCACGCGACGTTCCGCCCGCTCTCGCAGCTGCTCGCCTACTGTCGCAAGCTCGACGCGACGCGGCGCCCGAAGCGCGCCAAGAGCGACACCGAACAGGACATGTTCGACTTCGGGGATTTCGGTGACTCGGAGGCCGACGAGGCGCTCGACGCGATCGAGGCGATCGATGCGATCGATGCCAACGAGATCGGTGACCTGGTAGCCGGCCTCGGTTCCGAGCCGACGCGCAGCGAGGCCGAGCGCTGGGCAGACGCGCTCGACAAGATCGCGGGCATCCACTACGGGCTCGGCACGCAGTACCAGGACGCGACCAAGCGAATGGAGGTCGCGCTCGCCGCCGGTCACCACACGCAGGTACTCGGGCTGCTCGACGAGGCCACCAGCACCTCGAACGAGGGCATCCACGCGCTGGTCGTGGCCGTCTACGAGACCTTCGTCGCCGACGCCGATCCCGAGACCGTGGTGCCGGCGTACAAGACCACGCTCAAGCGAGCGCTCTTGGTGCGGCAGGGCATCACGACGCTGCTCTCGGATCTGGTGCCGCTCAACAACGTGCTGCAGGGCAGCGACCCGCAGCACTTCCCGGATGCGCACTTCGCGGTGAAGGTCGCGTTGCACACCTACGTCGAGTCGCCGACGTGCTCGGCGATGCGCGCGGCCGACCGCTGGGAGATCACCCAGTTCGAACGGCGGCTCGCCACCGAACCGATGGTGGTGGCGCGGCAGACCACCGAGGGGCTCGTGAAGTACCTCGAGTCGCTCGCGGTCGTGAACCAGCGCGAGGTGCTGGTGCAGCACGATCGGCGGATCGCCGAGGAGCTGCGCGAGGCGATCACGACGAGTCGCGAGCTCGCCGAGCTGAGCGCGCGGACCGCGCGCGACATCATCTCCAAGGCGTGCGTACGGGCGCAGGAGCTGCTCGGGCGGAGCCCCGCGGTCGACATGCAGATCAAGCAGCTCGCGAACGCGGCCAACAATCCCGAGGTGTCGGTCGGTCAGCTCGGCGAGCGCATCGCAGCGCTGCTGTCCACCGCCAATCTGTAGGGAGCCTGTAGGAAGCGCTCGCCTGTACGGAACGCACGCTCGCGCTAGGGAGCTCGGATCGGGAGCTCGAGCGGGCTGGTTGCCACGAGTCCGTGCTGGCCGGCGATCCACACGGTGGTGTCGTCGACCCACACCGCACCGACGTAGTCGTCGAGCCCGGTCGGACGCGGGGTCCAGTGCGCGCCACCATCGGTGGTGACGATCACGGTGCCGTCGCGACCTGCCGCCACGCCGTGGAGCTCGTCCGCGAAGTGCACGGCGTACAGGTTCTCGTTCGTCCCGCTGTCCTGCTCGTACCAGGTCCGACCGTCGTCGCCGGACACGATGATCGCGCCGCCATCGCCGACCGCCCAGAACCGCCCGCCGGGGATCGCGGTCACGGCGTTCCACCAACCCGGGCTGGCTGGGTGGCGAACCGGATACGCGGCGTCGCTGCCGGCATCGCCACGTGCGACGTGATCGCGATACCCGACCACGACCGTGGCACCACCACGCGACGTCGCGATTCCCGCGATCTGCGCTTCTCCGTCGTAGGCCGGGACGTGGAACGGTCCCCAGGCGCGACCCTGCGCGACCGCCGCCGACCAGTCGCCACCGACCACGACGTGGCCGTCGTCGAGGCAGCTCGCCGCGTTGACCTGTCCGCCGCCGATCACGTCGCCGATCACGCCTTCGAAGTCGGGCATCCGCGCCGTCGCGTTCCAGCGCCCGCCCGATCGGCCAAACGCGAGCTCGGTCGATCCTCCGACCGCCGCGGCGGTGCCGTTGAAGCACAGCGCGGTGAAGTCGGGAGAGCCGCGATCGAGCTCGAGGTTCCAGCCGCGGGGGCCGAGCCTCCACACGCGACCGTCGGCACCGGCGGCGACCAGCGTGCCGCGGTCCTCGGCGAACGCGTTGATGTCGGCCGGGGAGGGAAGGGCTTGCTGCGTCCACGGCACGGCGAGCTGGCCACCCCCGTGCTGGACGTCGGCATCGAGGAAGTCCCACAGCTCGTCGAACTGCCACGCGTACAGATCGTGGGCGCCACCTCCCGGGCGGAACTCGAGCCGGCCCGTGGGAAGTCCCGCGTCGGCGAGCGCGGTGATCTGCGCGCGCGCGTACTTCCACAGGTAGTCGCGGTAGCCGGTCGACATGTACACGCGCGGTCCATCGACCAGTGACGGCAGGGCTAGCGGGTCCCACGAGCCTCCGGCGATCGGTGCGATGCCCTTGAAGGGCGACTTCGGATCGGCGAGGAACTGCGAGACCATGTTCGACCCCGACGAGAACCCCGACGCGTACACGCGCGTACGATCGATCGTGTACGTGCGCTCGAGCGCGGCCACCAGGTTGAGGGCGAACGCCGCGTTGCGATCGACGTCACCGGGATTCTCGTCCCACCGGTAGGTCGCGACGCCGTCGGTCGTGCTCGAACGCGAACGCGGGCGCGCCACGATCACGCCGTGCGCTTCCGAGAACGTGATCAGCTCGTCGGTGAGGTTGGCCTCTTCCGGCGGGACCGGCGAGTCACCCGCGGTGCCGTGGAAGTCGACCAAGAGCGGCGTCGGCGACGCGCAGTCGTAGTCGCTCGGCACGTGCAGCCAGTACGCGCGATCATCGATCCCGTCGCCGAGCGACAGGACCTGATCGTGAAGCGTGCCGGTCGGCAGATCGCACGAGGTCGGGTGGTTGGGATGGGTGGACGAGGTACACGCGATCGTGAAGACCAGCGCGCAGCGGTGCATGAGTGCACTGTCGCCCGAGTCGCGCGATTACGTACGGGGTGTTGCAGGGTCGAGTGACGGTTCCGACGGCGCGGGGCAATTCGCCCCGCGGGCTTGTTGCCCGACATCGCTTCGCGGGCTCGCGAAGGCGGTCAGGACCGTGGCTTGGTGGCCTGCTTGCGGAGCTTGCGCTGTAGCGAGCTGCGGTAGATGCCGAGTCGGCGCGCCGCTTCGGAGATGTTGTGGTTGCAGTCGGTGAGCACGCGGGCGATGTGCTCGGCCTCGACCTGGGCCAACGAGGGTGTCGTGACCGGGTGGTTGCTGTCGTCGCCGAGCACGCGATGCAGGACCTCGCCCACGGTGACCGGCTTCGCGAGCACGACATCGGCGCCCGCCTTGACCGCCTCGACCGTGATGTCGATCGAGAGATAGCCGCTGAGGAGCGTGATCGTCGTCGCGGGCGACGCGCGCTTGAGCTCGCGGATCACGTCGATCCCCGACTCCGAGCCGAGTCGTAGATCGACGATCGCGAGATCGGGACGATTCTGCATCGCGAGCGCCACACCACTGGAGGCGTCGGACGCGATGAAGACCTCGCGATCGAGACGCAGCGCGCGAGCCATCGCGGCGGCGACCCGTTCGTCGTCGTCGATCACCAGCACCGATTTCACCTCGGCCGCCACCACTACACCTTGGTGCTCCATGCATTTCCACGATACCCGCCCACATCGCGTAAAGCGAGGACGGGTGCGTTCTGCCCCTGCCGCAGTTTGCGGCAGGGGTCAGGCCGCGTCGTACAGGTGTGAAGTCGAGGATCTAGCCGTCGTTCGCTCGTTGCGGAGCACGGCGCCGATCAGGTTCTTGCGGGTGATCGCGGCGGCGGTGATCGCACCGCCGAGCAAAGCACCGGCGATCCCCGCGGTGCAGATGTCCGCGCCGGTCAGCATCAGGTTCTTGATCGGTGTGTGCGTCCTGAGATGCCGCGCGGCGAACCGCGCGGGGGTGTGGGAAAGCCCGTAGATCTCGCCGTGTGGATGGTTGGCGAAGTGGCGTGTCGATAGCGGGCTCGAGAGCTCGGCGTGATCGATCTTGCTCGCGACCGACGGGCACTCGCGTACCAGCACCTCGAGGAGACGATCCGTCAGGCGCTGCTTGAGCGCCTCGTAGTCGGCCCCGCGCTTGTGCCACGGCGTGTCGCGCCAGCGCTCGAACCACGCGAACGGCGCTACGCCGATCACCTCGATCGTCGCCCGGCCGGGATGGCGGCGCGCGAAGTCGGGATCTTTTGCAGACGGGAACGACAGGTACGCGACCGGCAGCGGCGCGTCGGGATCGTCGTTGTAGCGGGACACCGCGAGGTCGTGATCGTGGTGCGCGTAGACCCAGCGGTTGGCACGGGTCAACCCGAGTGCTGGCGCATCGGCGTCGAGCCCGACGTACAGCGACACGTGCGAGAACGACGGCGGGGCTCCGGGCACCTCCGGCATCACGCCCGCGCGCGCGGCCGCATCGCGCGACAGCAAGGGGCCGAACGTGTTCGCCACGCCGGCGTCGCTGATCACCAGCGGAGCCTCGATGCGTTCGCCACTCGCCAGTCGCACGCCGCGTGCACGTCCATCGACGACGACGATCTCCGCGACCTCCGCCGACGTGATCACCGCACCGCCCTCGCGCTCGATCGACGGCATGATCGTCGCCGCGATCCGCGAGGCACCGCCCACCGGATAGGCCGCGCCACCGAGGTAGTGGTTGACCAGCATCGCGTGCATGAACCAGCTCGCCTGCGCTGGCGGCAGGCCGTAGTCACCGTACTGGCCGGCGAGCACGCCGCGCAGCCGTGCGTCGCCGGTGAGCGAGCCGAGCGTTTCGCGAACGGTGCGTCGGATGTCGTGGCGCGCGGGCCAGCGCAACGCTCCACCGGCGACCTTCGCCAGCGCCGGCGGGAGGACCTTCTCGAGGAAGAAACGCTGGCCGTGATGGGCGGTGGTGCGGATCGCTGCCAGGTAGCGATCGATCGCGCCGCGCTCGTGCGGGAAGTAATCGTGCATGCGCGCGCGAAACGCGTCGCGACCGGCGACGAAGTCGTACCGGTCCTCGCCGATCACGATGGTGTCGTAGACCTCGCCGAGCGATTCCCAGGCGAGCTCGCCGTCGGTCAGGTGATCGAACATCCGGCGCAGCAGCGTGTGCGGCCGGTGGACATCGCCGACGTAGTGCACGCCGACGTCCCACTCGTAGCCCTTGCGATGGAACACGTGCGTGAACCCGCCGGCGGTGTAGTGGCGCTCGAGCACGAGGACGCGCTTGTGTGCGTGGCGCGCGAGCAGGCTCGCCACCGTCAGGCCGCCGAGACCCGAGCCGATCACGATCGCGTCCCACGCCCCCGACGGGATGCCGTGTTGCTTGTACGAGGTTCCGAGTCGGTTGGTCATGTCGATGGTTTCCCGTCTTCGTTTCCGCGGCCTACCTCCCGCTGGGTGTCCGCTCGTGAAGTCTTGCTCCGTCCGCGTGCGGGTCGAAACCCCGCGAGCTCGTGCTCGATCTCCGCGAGCTGTTCGATCGAGCGGCTGTTGGCGAGGCGTCCGGCGAGGTGCAGCGACACCAGGCCGTGCGCGCCCGCCCACAACAGATGCGCGATGGTCAGCGGATCGCCGGCCAGCATGCCGGCGTCGACCGCGGCGATCACCGCATCGTGCAGCACCGAGAACGACCGCATCGCTTCGCGCGCGAGCTCCGGCCACCGCGCGGCATCGCCACCATCGCCGCCACGGAGCTCGAACATGATCCGGTACGCGTCGTCGTGCTCGAGCGCGAACCCGAGATACGCGCGCTTGATCTCGCGCAGCCGGGTTTCGGGATCGGGATCGGGTCCGAGCCGTGTCACCGCCGCTTCGAGCGCGTCGGCGAAGTCGCGAAACGCGGCGATCCGCACGAGCGCGATCAGCTCGTCCTTGCCTTCGAGATATCGATACGGCGTCATCGCGGACACGCCGAGCTCGTCCGCGACCGCGCGCATCGTCACCGCGTCGTATCCACGTGCCGCGAACAGCCGGGTCGCGGCGTCGGCGGCGCGTCGGCGAAACGCCGCGATCTCTGCATCTCGAAGGGCTGCCCGAGGCATCGTCTCGCAATTGTTTACTACGTAAAATTTACATTGTAAATACCTCGGACAAACACCGCTTTCACCACGCCATCTTTCCCCCCACCTTGGGAGGGGGCGGGGAAGCGGGCGGGATTGTTACGAGAAATTCGTGCCGGACTGCATCTCGGACAGGTGGTTCGTAGGGGCGCGAAATCGTGTGCGGCGAGAGCCCGGGTTGGGTGGTTGCCAATAGCCGAAGGGGTAAGCTGCGCCTCCTCATGAGCGCACCGACCATCACGATCACCCTGCCCGACGGATCCTCGAAGCAGGTCGCGGCCGGCACGACCGTGAACGAGTTCGTGCGCGCGCAGATCGGACCGGGCCTGGCCAAGGCGGCACTGTTCGCGAAGTTCGACGACCAGGACATCGACCTGGCCAAGCCGCTCGATCGCGACGGCAAGTTGTCGATCTATACGGCGAAGAACCCCGAGAGCCTCGAGCTGATCCGTCACGACGCGGCGCACGTGGTCGCGAGCGTGGTGCAGCGGCTGTTCCCGGGCACGCAGGTCACGATCGGTCCGAGCACCGAGGACGGGTTCTATTACGACTTCTATCGCGAGACTCCGTTCACGGCCGACGACCTGGCGGCGATCGAGAAGGCGGCGAACGAGGAGATCAAGAGGGACCTCCCGTTCGTCCGCAAGGAGGTCTCGCGCGAGGACGCGATCGCGCTGTTCGATCGCATGGGCGAGAAGTTCAAGGTCGAGCTCGTCGAGGACATCTTCGCCAAGGGCGCCGCCACGCTGTCGTTGTACTCGCACGGTGACTGGGTCGACTTCTGCCTCGGCCCGCACGGTCCGTCGACCGGCAAGATCGGCGTGATCAAGCTACTCAGCGTCGCCGGCGCGTACTGGCGCGGCGATCACCGCAACGCGCAGCTGCAGCGGATCTACGGCACCGCGTTCTTCACCCAGAAGGAGCTGGATGCCTGGCTCCACGTCCAGGAGGAGGCGCGCAAGCGCGACCACCGCAAGCTCGGCAAGGAGCTCGACCTGTTCGCGTTCCACCCGGCCGCACCGGGCGCCGTGTTCTGGACCCACAAGGGCACCGTGATCTTCACGCAGCTGTCGACCGCGATGCGCCGGATGTGCCTCGCGAACGGCTACGAGGAGATCAAGACCCCGCTGCTCTACAACAAGATCCTGTGGGAGAAGAGCGGGCACTGGGGCAAGTACCGCGAGAACATGTTCCTGATCCTCGATCCCGAGGCAGATCCGGAGCTGCCCGAAGAAGACCGCGCGTCGTTCTCGCTCAAGCCGATGAACTGCCCGTCGCACCACCTGTTCTATCAGATGAAGCGGCGCAGCTATCGCGAGCTCCCGTTGCGACTCCACACGCAGGACGTGCTGCATCGCAACGAGGCGACCGGCGTGCTGTCCGGGCTGACCCGCGTGCGTCAGTTCCAGCAGGACGACGCGCACATCTACCTGATGGAGTCGCAGATCCCCGAGGAGGTCGCGGCGCTGACCAAGCTGATCGCGAAGGTCTACGACTCGTTCGGCCTCGAGTTCACCGCGAAGTTCGCGACTCGTCCCGAGAAGAAGATCGGTGACGACTCGCTGTGGGACAAGGCCGAGGCCGCGCTCAAGGCGGCGCTCGATCTCACCGGCCTGACCTACGAGCTCAAGCCGGGCGACGGCGCGTTCTACGGTCCGAAGATCGACTTCGACGTCGCCGACAGCCTCGGTCGCAAGTGGCAGCTCGGCACGATCCAGCTCGACTACGTCGCACCCGAGCGGTTCGACCTCGGCTACATCGGCGCCGACAACAGCGAGCACCGGCCGGTCGTGATCCACCGCGCGATCTACGGATCGTTCGAGCGCTTCATCGGGATCTTGATCGAGCACTTCGCCGGCAACTTCCCGGTGTGGCTCGCTCCCGAGCAGGCCCGGTTACTCCCCGTCGCCGAGCGCCACCACCCGTGGGCGGAAGAGGTCGCGGCGCAGCTTCGCAAGGCCGGGGTTCGCGTCGACATCGATCGCTCGCACGGCAAGCTCGGCGCGATGATCCGCGACGCCCAGCTGGCGAAGATCCCGTACGCGCTCGTCGTCGGTGACAAGGAAGTCGATGCCAAGGGCGTGTCACCGCGCATCCACGGCACCGGCAAGCAAGCCGACCTCGGGCTGATGACCCTCGACGCGTTCCTGACCAAGATCACCGCCGAAGCCGAGATCCCGTACTGACATGGCGACGACCCAGTCGAAGTCGAAGTCGAAGTCGACGAAGTCCAAGTCCGGGAAGCCCAAGCGACCGAAGCTCGATCGCGAGGCGGTCGAGGAGCTGGTCGAGGCGCTCGGCAAGCCGACCGAGATCGAGCGAGTCCACGGAGTCCACGCCGTGCTCGCGGGCCGCGCCGATCGGGTCGAGCTCGCGACCGCCGCGCTGGCGGAGCAACGGGATGGTGCCGAGGGGAGACCGGCGCGCGGCTGGCTGGCGACGATCGCCGGCACCGGGACCGACGACGATGCGCGTGCGATCGCCGAGCACGCCGCGGTCGCGACGGCGGGCCGGGTCGCCGCCGCCGCCGCGCTCGGCGAGGTCGCCGACCGGGTCGACGACGTGCTCCTCGCGCGTGCGCTCGCGCAGCTCGAGGAGGCCGTGCCGTTCGCCGCGGTGCAGCTCGCGGACCGTAGCCGCGCCGCGGTACGCGCCAACGATCCCGCGTATGCGGCACGGCTCGACGCTCGTGCCGAGTTCGCCGCTCGCCACGCGAGCCTGCTCGCGGCGCTTCGAGAAGACGCCAAGGAGAAGGATCGCAACGCCGCGATCGCGTCGCTTCCGCGCTTGACCGGTGACGACCGCATGCACGCGGCGACCTGGGTGATCTCGGAGGCCCATCCGCGCAGCGACGCGCTGCCGTGGGCGCGGCTCGTCGCGATCGTCGAGCCGCGGATCCCCGCGGTGCTCGGTGCCAGCGCGCTGGTCAACGGCTACGTCGGCGACGACGACGAGAAGGAGCTCGGCAAGGAGATCGCGGATGCCGGCGATCCCGGTCGCGATCACGCGCTGGCGATCCTCGACGAGGGCGTCGATCGCGGCTGGGGAGGCGTGATCGAGCACCTCGCGCCGGCGCGGCCCGAGCTGTTCGCGACCCCGCGCGGGTTTCAGGCCGTGCTCCGCGGGTTCGCCGCCGGAGGCGCGAGCACGTATCGGCTGTGCGAAGACGCGCGGTACTGGATCCGCGCACTCGATGCCGCTCAGGCCGCGAAGATCGCCGAGATTCTGGTTCCGCTGTGCGAGGCCGCGGAGGACTCGGGGCACTTCCTCCACTACTCCGTGGGGCGCGCGTTCTTCTACTTCGAGAACCCCGGCGGGCTCGCGACGTTCGCGGCCGCGCTCGCGCGCGACGACAGCTCGGAGCACCTGCGCGACGAGCTGTACGACGCGATCGAGAACATCCCCGGCCGCGCCGCCGAGGACGTTCTGATCGGCCAGCTGTGGAAAGAGACGCGCAACACCCGCGACCTCGTGTTCGCGTTCAACAAGTCGTGCATGCCGCACCGTCATGCCGACGTGCTCGCGCGGCTCGACGCGGTGCCGTCGCTGCACGCCGCCTGGCTGTACGGCGCGTGCCAGATGCACTGGGCGCATCGCCCGCGGCTGCTCGTCGATATCGTCGAACGCGTGCTCGCGTGGGGAGACACCTCCGCTCCCGACAAGTACGCCAACCTGCTATCCGACGGCGTGCGCTGCGCGCTCGAGCTTCGCCGCTACGATCTCGCGTCGCGCTGCCTCGAGCTGCTCGGCGACACGCGCGAGTGCCTCGAGCCGACGAACAAGAAGCCGACCAAGACGGTGCTCGCCGACAAGGAGATGGCGAAGCAGCTCGCGGACCTGCGCTCCGGCAAGCTCGCCGCCGCGCAAGCGCGCGCCGCCGACGAGATCGCGGCCCTGCGCGCGGCCGGCACGCCACGCGGTGCCGACGACGATCGCCTCGGCCTGCTCGCGGGCGGCACGGTCGGACACCGGCTCCACACCGACACCAAGTCGCGCGAGGTGTGGTTTCTCGATGCCGAGGGCGAGCTGTTCTACTACGACGGCTACGGCATCGCCGACCCACCGTTCACGCCGAGCCGGTACGTGCTCGAGCAGGGCTGGGATGTCGAAGTGCCGGGGCTCGCCGCGTTCTGCACGGACTGGCACACCGACGGGCGATCTCTCCACACCTCGAAAGATGGTCGTCGCGAGGTCGTGCGTTCGGGCGCGCGGCTGGTGCTGCAGCTCCGCGCGCAGAACCTCCACTACACCGTGTTCGGGTTCGAGCTCGCCGACGCCGATGCGGCCGCGGCTACGTTCGAGGCGCTCGACGCGCATCCACTCGTCGGCTTCAAGCCGGTCGATCCATTCTACGTGCCGGGCAAGCGCGGCGGTACGTGGATCCGCGAGTGGGGCAACGACACCGAGATCGGATACGTGGTCGGACGCGAGCACGCGTGGGGAGAGTCGAAGTGGAAGGCGCAGCGCGTGGCGCACGCCAGCCACGACGAAGCGATCGCCGCGTTCGAGGAGCGTGCCGCCGGTTGCCTCGCCCGCGGGCTGTTCCCGCGCGAGGTCGCGCTCGACGATGGCATCCGCCCGCTCGACGACACGCCGCTCTACAAGTGGCTCGACGATCGTAAGCGCGACGACGAGCAACCGGCCGGCTGGCACGTCCGGGGCTTGCCCGAGATGATGGCGGCGCTCGCGCTGTCCGAGATCCCGCTCGACGACATCGAGGTCGAGCTCGGACCGCCGGCGACCGACGGCGAGCTCGCGGCCTACGACGCGGCGTTGCCCGAGCCGATGCCACCCGAGATGCGCGAGATGTGGACGGCGGCGAGCACCGCTCGCTGGCGGGTCGGCGATCACGTCGAACGCTTGCTGTCGCCGACCGAAGTGCTTCGCGATCGCGACGCCCATCGCGCCCGCATCGCCGACATGATCGCGGCGCACAAGAAGAGGAAAAGGATCGCGCTCGACCCGCAGATGCTCGACGTGTTCGTCCTGCGCGACGACGCGCCGTGGCTCGCCTTCGACGTCCGCCAGCAACACGAGGATGGCGTGTCCAAGCTCAGCGAGAGCTACATGTTGGTGTCGCCGTCGGGGCTCGTGTGGTCGCTCGCCGAGGGCTTCTGCAGTGATTTCGTCGACGCGCTGGTCGAGAAGTTTCCCGCGATCAAGAAGCTGACCTACGGACAGCGCGTGGCCGATCTCGTGGACAAGGCGAAGGCCAAGGCCAAGTCCCCGAAGTCCAAGGCCAAGAAGAAGCGTTAACGCGCGCGATTCGCGTGGCGACCGGGAGGTTCGTGATCTAGGGTCTCGGCGTCATGCCCGCCTGGACTCGCCCACTGCTCACCCTCACCGTGTGCACCTCGTTCGCCGCCGCGTGCGGCGGAGGGTCGCACCCACCTCCCGTGTCGCCCGCGCCCGGTCCCACGACCGGTGACCAGACGCCACCCCCGACCGGCGATCAGACGCCGCCCGCATCGATGAAGCCTGCCGCACCGACCAACCCGTTCTTCGCGAAGAGCTCGCTCTACCTGCAGGCTCCGCCGTTCGACAAGATCAAGGACGCGTACTTCCTGCCCGCGTTCGAGAAGGGCATGAAGGAGCAGCTCGCCGAGGTCAAAGCGATCGACGATCAGAAAGATCCGGCGACGTTCGACAACACGATCATTCCGCTCGAGAAGTCGGGCCAGACGCTGACCCGGGTCGCCAAGGTGTTCTTCAACCTCGCGCAGTCGGACACCAGCCCGGCGCGCCAGAAGCTCGAGGCCACCGTCGCGCCGATGCTCGCCAAGCACGAAGACGCGATCCACCTCGATCCCAAGCTGTTCGCCCGCGTCGACGCGCTCTACAAGAAGCGCGACAAGCTCGGCCTCGATCCGGTCGGCGTCCGGCTGATCGAGCGCTACCACCTCGACTTCGTCCGCGCCGGTGCGCAGCTATCGGAGGCCGACAAGGCGAAGATGCGCGCGTTCAACGAGGAGGAGTCCAAGCTCACCACCAAGTTCTCCGAGCTCCAGCTCGCCGACATGAACGCGGGGGCGGTCGTCGTCGACGACGTCAAGCAGCTCGACGGGATGTCGAAGACCGACATCGACGCGGCGGCCGCGGCCGCCAAGGAGCGCAAGATGGAGGGCAAGTGGGTGTTGCCGATGATCAACACCACCGGCCAGCCGGAGCTCAGCTCGCTGAAGGACCGCAAGCTCCGCGAGAAGATCTACAAGACGTCGGAGGCGCGCGGCAGCCACGGCGGCCCCAACGACACCTCGAAGATCGTGGCGCGGCTCGCCCAGCTCCGCGCCCAGCGCGCCAAGCTGCTCGGGTTCCCGAGCGCGGCGGCGTTCATCCTCGACGATCAGATGGCGAAGACCCCGCGTGCGGCGTTCAAGCTGCTCGGGCAGATCGTCCGCCCGACCGTGGCGCGCGCCCGCGCCGAGCTCCGCGAGATGCAGAAGATCATCAACAAGGAGAAGGGCGGCTTCCAGCTCAAGCCGTGGGACTGGGCCTACTACGCGGAGAAGGTGCGCAAGGCCAAGTACGACCTCGACGACTCGCAGATCCGTCCGTACTTCGAGCTCGACCACGTCCTCAAGGACGGCGTGTTCTTCGCCGCCCACAAGATGTACGGCCTGACGTTCAAGCAGCGCACCGACCTCCCGGTCTACCACCCCGACGTCCGGGTGTTCGAGGTGTTCGACGCCGACGGCAGCACGATCGGCCTGATCTACACCGACTACTACGCCCGCCCGAGCAAGCACGGTGGCGCGTGGATGGATAGCTTCGTCGACCAGAGCGACCTGATGGGGACCAAGCCCGTGGTGGTCAACGTCCTCAACATCCCGAAGCCGGCCGCCGGTCAGCCCGCGCTGCTGAGCTACGACGAGGTCACCACGATGTTCCACGAGTTCGGGCACGCGCTGCACGGCCTGCTCTCGACGGTGAAGTACCCGTACATGAGCGGCACCGCGACGCCGCGCGACTTCGTGGAGTTCCCGTCGCAGTTCAACGAGAACTGGGCGCTCGAGCCGAGCGTGCTCGCGAACTACGCCAAGCACTACAAGACCGGCGCGCCGATGCCGGCCGCGCTCGTCGAGAAGGTCAAGAAGGCGAGCACGTTCAACCAGGGCTTCGCCACGCTCGAGGTGCTCGAGTGCGCGCTGCTCGACCTCGACTGGCACACCCTGCCGGCGAACGCGCCGCTCCAGGATCCGAAGAAGTTCGAGCTCAAGTCGCTTCGCAAGCACGGCGTGTACTTCCCGCAGGTGCCGCCGCGCTATCACACGAACTACTTCTCGCATATCTGGCCGGGCGGTTACTCGGCCGGGTACTACGCGTACATGTGGACGGCGGTGCTCGCCGCCGACAGCTACGCGTGGTTCCAGGAGAACGGTGGCATGACCGCCGCCAACGGCGAGAAGTACCGCAAGATGATCCTGTCGCGTGGCGGGACCGAAGACGCGCACAAGCTGTACGTCGACTTCCGCGGTCGCGAGCCGAGCGTCAAGCCGCTGCTCAAGAGCCGCGGCCTGATCCGCTAGCCCTACGGCCGCGCGGGCAGGGCCTGTTCCGGAGCCTCGTACTCCGGCAGGCTCGGTGCCGGCGTCGACAGCCCGTTCGACCGATCGCGCATCTCCATGTCCTGGAGATCGCGCTCGACCCGCTGCCGCAACAGTTCGTTCGACTGGCGGAAGCGGTCGTCGAGATCGTGTCGCTCGAAGTACGGAGGCGGCTCGAAGCTGCTCGACGAGTGACTACGGCCGCATGCGCGGCCCGCCGAGAGTGCCGCGACCGCGACGAACAGGACCGCGCGCGCGGTGAGCCATCCGCCTCCGCGACTGCGGACGTTCGTGTTGGCGTAGGAGGCCTGTGCTTCGCGGTCCCCGTAGTGGTTTTCGAGACAGATCTGCGCGTTCTTGCGATCGCGCTCGGCGGTGTCGGTATCGCCGATTGCCCGCGCACGCTTGGACAGCCAGGCGAACTGGCGAGCGGCATCTTCCTCGCGTCCCTGTTCGTGAAGCTCGATCGCGTGACCCTGCAGCGGTCCGTAGATCGTGTAGAAGGCGGTGCTGCGGACATGCTCGCCGCGCTTCTCGACCGCGCTCCAGAACTGCTCGGCGAGCGCGACCCACTCGACCTCGCGGGCCGGCCCCTGGCAGTACCGCTCGCACGCCTGCTCGAGCCGTTCGAGCGCCTGGTCGGTGTGACGACCGGCCGCGTGGGCGAGGAGCTCCGATTCGACGTTGTCGAAGTCGAGCTTCCCCGCGCGACCGATCGCGTCGATCAGCGAGTCTTCGACCTCTTTGCGAAACGTCTCGAGGGCGGCCTCGGCATCGTCGGGCTCGAGCTCGAGCTCGAGGGCGCGCTCGACCGCGCGGTCGCGAACGTCTTCGGATTCGAACGCGAGATCCCAGGCGCATCCGAGCTGGTCGAGCTCGCCGACCGAGATCGCGATCGCGTTGGCGAGCGTGCGCTCGATCGCCACGTGCAGCTCCAGAGCGCGATCGAGATAGGAGCTGTTGTCGGGACGTCGCGTCCACAGCTCCCACGCCAGTCGCTGACTCGGGCGCGAGAGCCGGTCGGCGGCATCGCGGACCAGCTCGGCGGTACGCTCCGCCGGTCCGCCTCGTCCCTCGTAGGTCCTGGCATCGGCGAGGCCGAGCTCGAGCATGCCGAGCAACTTCTGCTTGCGCCGCTCGATCTCGATCGACCTGGCGGTCGGCGGTAGCCCGAGGATATCGAAGGGGTTGTCGCCGGTCACTGGACTCCCGAGTCGTAGCTCATGCGCCGCGTCACCGGATCCGCGGGCATCAGCTCGCGCAGCTGGTCGACCACCGATCGCAGCTTCGCGGTGTCGCCCTGCTGGACCGCCTTCTTGCCCTCTCGCTCGAGTTGCTTGGCGCGAGGGAGATCCTTGGCGTCCGCGATCCGAGACGCCAGATAGTCGAACGAGATCCGCCACGAGTTCGGATCGCGACGAAAGCACGCGAAGCCGAGGCGGTTGATCACCGTCAACTGGCGGTTGGCGTCGTTGACGGAGCGTCGCGCGAGCGCCTGCTCGAGCGCCGCGCCAGCCTTGTCGAGGATGCGTTGCTCGGCCTCGCGACCGTGGGAGCCGACCCAGCCGAGCGCCCACGTATAGGTCTCCATGGCGTCGGCCTCGAACTCGGGCCACTTGCGCTCGGCGTCGATCTCGGACACCGCGGCATCGACGTCGAGGATGATGCGCGCGGCGCGCTGGCCGGCATCGGTGTCGCCGCCGGCGAGTGCCTTGATCAGCGGCGCGGCCTGGTCGAGTTGCTCGTCGAGCGCCTGCAACCGGGCGACGAATTCCTGGGCCACGCCCGCGTACGCCACCTCGTCCATCCGCGTTCGCGATGCCTCGAGGTTATTCTCGAGCGACTCGACCGTCGCTTCCGGCACGACCAGCTGGGCGACCTGCTCGAATTGCAGCGGGCCCTTCGCCCCCGGGAGCTGTGCGGTCGCGGACATCTTGCCACCGCGGTCGACGGTGATCGTCATCTCGATCGGTGTGCCACTGGCGATCGTGGTGTCGATGTCGCGTCCCGAGATCGATAGCGTGCCTACCAACCGGCACAGGTGGGCATCGCCAAACTCGCCCTGCACGATCGGGATCGAGATCACGCTGTCGGTCGTGCCAGCGGCCACGGTCTCGATCGTGTAGTGAGTGAACGTGCGGCGCGCCGGCAGTGCGGTGCCGCGTTCGAAGTAGGTGTGGACCACGTTGTTGGCGAGCGCGACCCCGATCGTTCGCGACAGCGGTGGATCGCCGATCGTGAGGCCCTGGATGATCGTGATCTCCGACGGGTCGGTGGCCACGGCCTTGCCATCCTTGCCGCGGGTCTCGAGCGAGAACCGGTTGGCGACGCGCGGCTCGAGCACTACCGACGCCACGAAGGCAGCCTGGTCGTCGACGGCGATCGCGCCGCTGCGCCATGCCGGTTGACCGTCGCGACCGATCCGGACCAGCTCGACGCTCGCAGGTGCCGGCTTCTCCGTGATGTCGAATCGGCCGATCACGTGGGGTTCGAGATCGGCGGACACCGGAGGGAACTGACAGAACACGCGCTGGCGATCGCGGTCGCGTTCGCTCGACGGCGGCCGGCCATCGAGCCCGACGGTGGCCGCATACAACGCGGCACCCTGGGCGACCAGGGTCATCGGATCGAAGCCGCTGGCGATGTCGGCCCCGAGCGTGGTCTCGACCTCGCGCCGGACCAACGGCGTCGCCGACGGGCCACCGACCAAGACGACGTGCGAAAGCTGATCGACGCGAAGGCCGTGCGTCGACAGCAGCCGGCGGCACACCGCGATCGTGCGGCCGACCAGCGGCGCGCAGATTCGTTCGAACGTCGCGCGATCGAGCTCGAGGTCGACCTCGATCGGATCCTCGATCAGCAGCTCGGTGGTATCGACGCGGGACAGCTCGATCTTGGCAGCCTCGGCCGCGGTGCGCAGCGCGGCGAGTGCGGGCGCGTGCTCCGGGTTGGAGCGATCGACGACAACACCGCCGGCGGCGAGCTCGCCGATCGCCCAGTCGACGATCGCGTGGTCGAAGTCGCGGCCACCGAGGAAGTTGTCGCCGTCGTGGCCGACCACCCGCAGTAGCCCGTCGCGGGTCTCGAGCAGCGAGACGTCGAACGTGCCGCCACCGAGGTCGTAGACCAGCCACGACCCGCGGTCGTCGTCGCGCCAGCCGGCGGCGAGCGCCGAAGCGATCGGTTCCTGCAACAGCTCCACGTGCTCGAAGCCCGCGAGCTCCGCCGCGCGTGCGGTTGCCTTGGACTGGGGAAGCTCGAACAGCGCGGGCACCGAGATCACGGCACGGTTCGGGCGCACGCCGACCACGTCCTCGACGTCACCGCGCATCGCCTCGAGGATCAGCGCGGCGAGCTCCTCGGGTAACCATCGGCGATCGGTGCCGGCAAACCCGAGCTTCTGGGCGGTGCCCATCAGCCGCTTGAACTCGCGATGGACGCTCTCGGGCTCGCGGTCGGCGAGGCGCAGCGCCTTGTGGCCGATACTGACCCGGCCACGCTTGTCGACACGCACCACCGACGGGGTCAGCGTGGCTCCCGCCGAGTTGCGCATGACCTGGACGTCGCGTCCGTCGAACACCGCGGCCGCCGAGTTCGTGGTCCCGAGATCGAACCCGGCATAGACGGGGGTGGTGGTCATCGAAGGAGAGAAATTAACGCCGCTGCGTGGCGAAATAGTCTTCAAAAGTGGAGCCACCGAATCGGGCGACTCCCGCAAGAATCGGACGATACGGACGCCGGATCGTCGCGACGATCTCGCGTCGATTTCACGACGTTGCCGGCAAGTGGGCCTGCCAGGCATCTCGCGAGACCACGCGGCCTCGTGAAAAGCCGGGCGGTTGGCCGGCGTGTTCTCCGGCACGGAACATGCCCCGGGGTGGGGCATGGCTCACCGGATGCGAACAACTGTCATCGCGAGCACGCTCCTTGCCCTCGTGGCGGGCGCGGGTTGCGCGACCGCTGCGAGCGGCGAGCCGTCCAACGAGTACCTCGCCCTCGGCGACTCGGTCGCGTTCGGCTACAACCCGCTGGTCGACCTTCGCACCACGACCGTGCGCGGCTATCCCGAGATTGTCGGCGAGCGGTACGGCCTCGACGTCACCAACCTGTCGTGCCCCGGCGAAGCATCGGGTGGGTTCACCGCTCCGGACGGCGCCGACAACCACTGCCGCGAGAACCGGCAGGAGTATCCGCTCCACGCCTCGTACGACGGGACCCAGCTGAGCGCCGCCGTCGACTACCTCCGCGAGCACGACCCGCGCATGGTCACGATCGATCTCGGTGCCAACGACCTCTACCTCCTCGAGCACCTGTGCGGCCGCGACCTCACGTGCATCGCCACCAAGCTGATCGATACGCTGAACAACTACCGCAACAACCTCGACTTCATCTTCGACCAGCTACGCAAGTACTACGACGGGCCGATCATCGCACTCGCGATGTACAACCCGGAGCCGACCGACGCGACGGCGCAGTACGCGATCGAGCAGATCGATGGCGTGCTCGCGGAGGCTGCGGGACAGCACGAAGCGGAGATGGCCGACGGGATGGCGGCGTTCCAGGCCGCGAGCTCCGATCCGTGCAAGGACGGCCTTCTGATCGCGATGCCCGACGGTACCTGCGACGTGCACCCGACGCAGGCCGGCGCCGAGGTGCTCGCCGACGCCGTCGACGCTGCGATGTCCAAGCTCCAGTAGGCTTCGCGAGCGGGCGCCAGCGGATCGGCCGGCCGCGGAAGCGAACCACGATGGTTGACGCGGTCACCGCCGCGATCGAACGTCGTGCCGTGGCAATCACGCTCTATCACCATCCGTTCAGTCGTGCCGCGGGCGTCTTGTGGATGCTCGAGGAAGTCGGCGTCCCCTACGAGCTACATCACGTCGACTTCGCGACGCGCGCACAAAAGGCGCCGGAGATCCTGGCGCTCAACCCGATGGGCAAGTTGCCGATCCTGACCGATGGCGACCAGGTCGTGACCGAGGGTACGGCGATCGGGCTCTATCTCGCCGACCGCTACTCCGCGGGCAAGCTCGCTCCGTCGTTCGACGACCCCGCGCGCGGAACCTATCTGCGGTGGTCGCTGTTCGCTCCGTCGGTGATCGAGCCCGGCTCGATGGCGCGTCTCAACCACTGGCAGTTCAAGTCGAGCCAGGCGGGGTGGGGCGACTACGAGGCGATGCTCTCGGCGATCGACAGCGCGGTCTCCGCTGGTGACTACCTGCTCGGCGACCGGTTCACGATGGCCGACATCATCTTCGGCGGCACACTCCGGTACATGCTGCGGTTCGGGATGTTGGAGAAACGTCCGGTGTTCGACACCTACGTCGGACGTCTGGCGAAGCGACCGGCCCTTCAGAAAGCCGACGAGATCAACCAGAAGATCGTGGTCGAACGCGGTCTCGGGACCTGACCTCCACCCGCGCTGGCGCCTCGAGTTGCCGGTGAACGGTCCCCCGCCACCGGCCCGGAGTGCCGCGAGATCACGTGGCGTGGCCGCGGTCCGCATCGTGCAAACGGTGACTTCGATGTCGAAGTTGCTCACCTCGGTCGCGACCAGCCTTTGCCTCGTCGCGTGTGCGGCGGCGCCGAGCTCGGAACCTCCAGGCAGTGGCGATCCGGGGTCGGGCAGCGGCGATCCGGGAACCGACCCCGCCGCTCCGATTCCCGAGATCCACTGCGACGCGCCACCGGACCTCGGTGCGGCCGAGGGCTTCCGTCACACCACGAGTAGCGTCACCGCGGCGGTCGGAGACCCGGTCCATCGCGGGCTCGACCTCGTGGTGTCGACCTCGACCGGCACCCAGCAGATCGCGGTCGAGCTGGGCTACGGGTTGGTCGACAAGGCGCTCGAGGACGAGGACGTCGAGATGTTCGCGTGCGACGGCGGCAGCTGGAAGTCGCTCGGGATCGCGCGCACCGACAGTGAAGGTCTCGCGGTGATCGTGCTCACCGGCACGGATTGCCTCCAGCTCGGTATCCGCGATCTCTATGCGTCGGTGGTCGGCGATTGTTCCGACGTGTGGTTCCTCGGCGTGGTCGCCCCCGACCACACGCAGCTCGTGGTGTCCGATATCGACGGCACGCTGACCAGCTTCGAGAACGCGTTCGTGTCGAGCGAGGTGTCGGGATCCGACGTCGCCGTCCAGCCCGGTGCCCCCGAGGTGTTCCAGCAGCTCGCCGCCAAGGGGTACCTGCCGATCTACGTGACGGCCCGCCCGCGCGCCACGACCGAGGCGACGCGGCAATGGCTCGCCAGCGTCGGGATGCCACTCGGTGCGCTTCGGCTATCGCCGGGCATCGTGTTGCCGGGAAGCGCGACGGTCGACTACAAGACCGGGGTGCTGCACAAGCTGCAGCAAGCCGGGCTCGAGCTCGCACTCGGCAACGGCAACCGTGCCAGCGATCTCGAGGCCTACACCACGGCGGGACTCGCGTCCGACCGCATCACGCTGAAGCTGCCCGAGTATCAGGACGAGCTCGCCGATGCGCTCGCCGCCGGCGACGCGATTGGCTTCACCGAGTACTCCGAGCTCGACCCGATGGTCGCGGCGATGCCCGCCGGGAACTAGGTAACGGGACCTAGACCAGGACCGCGAGGCCGTAGCCGCGCCCGGACCAGTACGTCGACCACTTCGCGGCCGCGTGCAGGACGTGGCCCTTGTACTCGGTCGAGCCTTCGGGGAACACGGGCTCGCGGATCGTCGCGACGTTCTCGGGCAACGAATTCTCGGTCGAGAACTTGGTGGCCGCCGCGGTCAGATCGGCCGCGAACGTGGTATGGGCCGCGGGCAACATCATCGTCGCCGCGCGATCGCACAGCTCGTCGCCGAGGGCATCGGCGACGCCGCGCAGGAGCTCGGCGTGGAACGCGTAGCGATCGAGATGCTCGTCGTTCTTGTGGTTGGAGTACACGGGAAAGCCGTCGCACGGGGGGAGCAGCTCGAGCACGTAGTACCCGCGCATGTCGGCCTGGATCGCCTCGAGCTCGCCGAGGCGGTTCGTCTTCTCGATCCGGGCGCGCAACCACTCGTCGGCCTCCGCATCGAAGCCGACGCGTGGGGCTCCGATGGTCTCGAACGGGGCGACGCTGACATCGGAGAACCAGCTGGCCAGTTGCTCGCGCCGGCTGGGAGCCGCGGTCGCCAGCTTCTTGAACAGCGACTCGTACTCCTTCTCGTACCCACGTTTCGGCGTTGGCAGTGGCTCCCACTCGAGGCCCATCGCCCCCGAGTAAGCCACGACTTCACATCGCGAGGAAGTGTTCGAGGACCCCTCGGCCCGCCGGATGTTCGGCATCGAACAGATCGGGGTGGAACTGGACACCGATCACCGGGAGCGAGGTGTGGCGGATCGCCGCGATCCGGCAGTGCGCGCTCGTCGCCACCAGCTCGAACCCCTCGGGTACGTTCTTGACCTCGTCGCAGTGCGAGTGCCACATCGACGCGGTGCCCGACAGCTCGCCGAACACGCCGGGGTCGAGCTCGACGTCGTGAAATCCGCGGACCCGGAGCGCGCCCTCGTAGCCGGCGCCGGGCGAGACCCGCTTCATGAGACCGATCGTGGCGCCGTGGCACAGCGCGATCTGCTGGTGGCCGCCGCAGATGCCGAGGACCGGCCGCGGAGCGGTGCGGATGATCTCGAACACGCCCGCGAGGTCCTCCGGGGCGTACCGGTCCCACGGCGACGGCTGCCCGCTCAGCACGACGTGACCGGCGTCGAGCTCGGCCAGTCTTCGGGGCGAGGCCCGCGTGTAGTGCTCCGTGACGACCTCGTATCCGAGCCGGGTGAGGGCGTCGGCGATCTCGCGCGGACTGTCACCGTTACCATCGAGCGAGTTATCGACGAGATAGATCATCGGGGATGAGAGCCAGATCGTATCCGGCACCGGGGGCGTGCGGTAGGGTCCCGCCATGATGCGCGCGACGTGGAGTCTGGCTGCGGTTCTGGCAGCAGCGGCCTGTGGTGACAACGGGTCGGTGACCCTCGACCCGACCGATCCCCAGGACTTGCTCGCCACGCTCGACGACCTCGCGGCGTTCGGGAACAAGCACGCCGGTTCGCCCGAGGCCCAGCAGGCCGCCGCGTACCTCACCGATCGGATGAACGCGATCGGGCTTTCGAACGTCCACTCCGAGCCGTTCACGTTTCCGCGATGGCAGGAGGAATCGAAGTCGCTGACGCTCACGATCGATGGACTCGCGATGACGATCGGCTTCGACGTGTTCGAGGCGTCGGGATCCGGATCGGTCGATGCCGAGGTCGTCGACGCGGGGACCGCGACCGAGGGTGATCTCGCGCGCGTCGACGTGTCCGGCAAGGTCGCGCTCGTGGTGCGCGATCCGAGCTTCCACCGCGCCGCCCAGTACCGGAACCTGCAGCGCGCGGGCGCGGCGGCGATGCTGTACCTCTCGATCGCTCCCGAGAACCTGCGCCAGGTTGGCTCGGTCCGATTCGACTGGGAGGCCGCCGGCACGATCCCGGCGATCACCGTCGGTGCCGACGACGGTGCGGCGATCACCGACGCGCTGGCCAACGGGAAGACGGTGACGGCGAAGATCGACGTCCAGACGAGCTCGGCACCCGGCACCGGGACCAACGTGGTCGGCGTGATCCCCGGCGAGCTCCCCGACACGATCGTGATGGGGGCGCACTTCGACACCTGGTTCGCCGGTTCGTCGGACAACGGCGGTGGTGTCGCCGAGCTCCTCGCGGTGGCCGAACGCCGGATGCGTCGCGGCACGCCGCGCTACACGCTGGTGTTCGTCGGGTACGACGGTGAAGAGGTCGGGCTGTACGGCGGCTACGACTACCTGCGCGACCACATCATCGCCGGCAGCGAGCCGGTGGTCGCGGTGCTCAACTTCGAGAGTCCGTCGGCACTCGATCCCGACATCGCCGGGCTCGTGCACTCCAACCAGCCACTGCTCGATCAGGCACTCAAGGATGCGCACCTGCGCCAGCTCTACGGCGTCTACGCCGGGCTCGAGGTCGTCGCGCAGCTGTTCGGTGGCATCATCCCGACCGACATCCAGGGCACGTATCGCAGCGGCGTGCCGACGGTGACCACCGCGGTGACCAACCCCTACTACCACACGGTCAAGGACACGCCCGACACCGTCGATCTGCCGATGCTCGCCGAGTCGGTCGACGACTTCGACCTCGCGCTCGACAACATCATGGCCAACGAGCCATCCGACTACGAGGTCGCGGATCCGCAGTTGTGGACCGCCAGCGTGACGACGCAGACCACGAGCGACAAGCTCGCGGTCGACGCCCTGTTCCTCGACGGGATGGGGGTGCCCGGCGCCGGTGCGCGGGCGACCGCCACGATCCTCTACGACGACTTTCTGGTCGGTGCGACGGTCGATGCGGTGGCGGACGACAACGGTCGGGTCACGTTCGAGCTACCGGCCGCGGCGTTGTCGATGGGCAGCGGCAACCGGTTCCTCCACGTCACCGCCGGGCCGACCTACCCGCTGGTCGAGAACATCCAGCCGCTACCGTAGGCGGCTCGGCCGGCCGCACCTGACACGCACCGGTGATCGGATCGCCCGCCAGCCGGCCGCCGATGACGTCGAACCAAAGCGCGAGTTCCGTGCCGGGTCGGAAACGCCAATGATGATGGTACGGTCGACCGATGCCGCGCATCGGCTGGGTGGTTTTGCTGGTGCTCCTCGCGTGCAACGGGCGTGGCGACCCCGGCGACAGTTGCCGGCTCAACCGCAACTGCAAGAGCGGGATCTGCTTGGGCGATCGATGCTCGAGCGGGCTGGACGGCGTCGCGTGCGGCTTCAGCGGCGACTGCGCGGACGGCCGCCAATGCTTCCACAACAAGTGTCGTCATCGTGGTCGCGAAGGCGAGGCCTGCGCGGTCCGTTCGGACTGCGAAAACAGGGCTCGAGTGCCACTCGCAACACGTGCATGACCGCGGCAGGCGGCGTCGCGCGCTCGCGACGAGGACTACAAGCAAGCGACGGGAACGAGCGCAGGCCGCGAAGGCCGCAAAAGAGGCGCGCCTGCTGGCCGAGTCCGGTGTCGCTGCGGGGAGTGCGGTCGAGCGGGAGACGGTTCCGGCGGCGGGCAAGGGTGCGCGCGTGCGTACGGTGACGACCACTGCGAAAGCACTCGGCGTTCGCCGCGTGTCGATCGAACGAACGCCTCGTCGGCGGAGGTTGTCAAGAGCCAGGACGCGATCATCGCCAGCTATCCGAGCCAGGCCGGTAAAGACGACACGATGGGGGCGCGGTGGAACTGCGAGATCGCCGGCATGATGGGTGACAGCGGTGTCACCGCGTTCGCGTTGTGCGCGCGGATCACGCCGTGACGATCATCGCGGGTTCGGGCGACACGCTGTTGAACGACACCGCCGGCGTCAGCACGATCATCCCGCCGCCGCCGCCACCACCACCACCGCCACCGCCGTCCAACATCCCCCGCGTTCGGGATCCGACCATCCGTCGCGATCTTCTCCTGGTACGCGCCGGTTCCCCCGTTGCCGCCCTTGTTGATGCCGCCACCGAGGGGTGGCTCGACGGTCGTCACGGTCGTGCCGTCGGCACCGCCACGTTCTGCTCTCCACCCTTCTCCACCACCACCGCCTTGCGCGAGTACGAATCCGGTGATGTTGAACAGCGCCGACGCTGCCTCGAGCACGATCATCCCACCGGAACCGCCACCGCCACCGCCGGAGCTTCGCGGCGCCACCGCGACCCCGAGTATCCCGACGCGTCGACCAGACCCGCGATCACGAATCGAGTCGGCGTACACCGCCAGCGCGCCACCGGGAGCTCCGCCGGTTCCGCCGGTCGTGGAGATGACACCGATGCTCCGTCGACGCCTTCGCAACCGGCCTCGAGTATCGTCGGGATCGGAACCGGATCGGCCGGCGATCGAGGCCGTGCCGTTATCGGCACCGTTGATGTCCCTGCCGCTGCTGTCCGACGCCTCCGAAATCGACGAACGAATCCGCCTGCGCCACCTGCACCGACCCCGTTGCCGATGCCGGGCGGGTCGAGGGGGTTGCACCCGGCTCGACCGACGCCGGCCCCGGTCTGGCCGGTCGGCCGTGCTCGTCACCGCGAGCGTCCCGGTGATGTCGACCATGCCCGTCGCGACGATGACGAGCGGTCGGGCGCCGACCCCGTTGACCGTGACTCCGTCCAGTCGATCGAGAGATCGGTCGCGACCACCGCGCACACGTCGGAACGAAATCAGGATCACGACAGCCGTCACCCGTCGAGGTGTCGATCGTGGTGTTCTACGTGTAGTCCATCGGACCGGTCGGGCCCGGAACGCACACGTTCGCGAACATCCCGACGCAGATCGTCGAGGCCGCGTCGTCGCCGATCGCTGTCGATCACGGGCTCGTCGCGTGACAGGTCGAGCAGCAGGTCGCACCCACTCAGACTCAGGACTCCCAGTGCGAGCCACCAACGCACGTCGTCCATCGTATCACTCCACGTCGATGTCGATCCGGCCGTTCTCCGAGGCGCGTGCGAGGACATCGCCCGTGGGCGCGATCACGCACGAGCCGCCCTGACCGGGGACTCGCACGATGCCGGGACCCCAGTTCGCGTTGGCGACGTGGAGATCGAACCCGATCGCGATCTCGGCGAGGCGCTCGGTTCGCGTGTCCGTGCGCTCGACCCACGCGCTCGGAAACAGCAACAGGTCTGCGCGGGTCAGCTCGTCGGCGGCGTCGTCCGCGAGAGCGTGCAGGTCGAAGCAGATCGCGATCGTGATCGTGAGGCCGCCGAGCTCGACGACGGGCGGCGGCAACACGCCCGGGGTGGCCCAGGTCTCCGGGTACCACGGGTGGCGCTTGCGATACACGAACACGCACTCGCCGCGCGGGCCGAAGCAGGTCATCGCGTTGTAGATCTCCGTGTTCTCCTGCAGCACCAGTGGCGCCACCAGGTGTACGCCATGAGACCTCGCGAGTACCGCGCACCGGCGAGCGGTCGGCCCGTCGATCGGCTCGGCAAACGCCGTCAGATCGAACGACTGATCGGGCGACACGTAGCCGGTGAGTGCGGCCTCCGGTAACAGCACCAGATCGGTCGCGGCACCGGCGGCGAGCCGGGCATCGACCTCGTCGAGCGCGTGCGCGGGGTGTCCCCAGGTCGCGGGGAGCTCGAGCACGGTGACGCGCATCCTCGCATCGTACCTACATCGGTGCCGGTACGCCGGCATGGCAAGATCACGGACGTGCAGAAGGACACCCAGCTCGCCGATACGGTGGCGAACACGCACGACGAATCGGAGCTCGCGCGAGGGTCGAGTCAACGGCTCTCGATCACCGGGCACCGTTCGATCCTGCCGCGCGATCGCTCGGGCGAGGTGCCCCACGCCGGGCCGCGGTTCGAGGCGGTGCGCCTGCTCGGCAAGGGCGGCCTCGGCGAGGTCTCGTTGGTTCGCGATCACGACATCGATCGCCCGGTCGCGATCAAGCGACTGCTGGGTGGGGCCGACGACGACCTGTATCGGTTCACGCACGAGGTCCGCACCGTGGGACGGCTCGAGCATCCGAACATCACTCCGGTCTACGACGTCGGCGTCGACGATGGCGGCCGGCACTACTTCGTCATGCGCTACGTCGAGGGCGAGACCCTCGAGATGGTGATCGCACAGCTCGCGAGCGGTGACCCCGAGTACCACCGCAAGTACACGTTCGAGCGCCGCGTCGAGCTGTTCCTCGGCATCCTCAACGCGATCCAGTACGCCCACGCCAAGCACATCGTGCACCGCGACATCAAGCCGGCCAACATCATGGTCGGTCCGTACGGTGAGGTCGTGGTGATGGACTGGGGCATCGCCAAGCAACGGTCGGAACCGGAGCTGAAGCCACGCGAAGATTCCGACGAGGTCGCGGATTCGCAGCGGCTGACCGCGACACGCGAGGGCTCGCTCGTCGGGACGCCCCTGTACATGGCACCGGAGCAGGCGGCTGGTGCGATCGATCAGATCGACGAACGCACCGACGTGTACGCACTCAGCGCGCTGTTCTACGAGTTGCTCGCGTTGCAGCACTACCTCCCGCCGTGCTCGACGGTGCCCGAGCTCCTCGTCGCGATCTCCGAGGCCGATCACCAGTTCGCGGCGTACGTGGCCAACGAGTACCAGACGCCGGTGCCCGCCGAGCTGGCGTGGTTCATCGAGCGCGGGCTGGCGAAGGATCCGGCGGACCGGTACCAGTCGGTCACCGAGATGCTCGATGCCCTGCACGCCGTGATCGCGGGCGGGTTCAAGATCCAGTGTCCGATCACGTTCATGAAGCGGATCGGAGGCGACGCCGTCAAGTTTACCGACCGCTGGCCGCGGACCGCGATGGCGATGTTCGTCGCCGGCGCGCTGCTGATCGTGTTCGCGCTGGTCGAGCTGATCCGCCTGATCGCTACTGCGTGATCAACGCGAGCGATCCGGCACCGCGCGCCCACACGCGATCGAACTGATCGACGGCGACATCGAGCATCCGGTCCTCGGCGAGACCGCGCCGGGTATCGACGCGCCGCACGCGCTTGCCATCCCACACCGCGATCCCGCGATCGGTCGCCATCCATACCTGACCGCTGCGCGTCGCCACGATGTCGTCGACGGAAAACGCCAGTGCGGGCGGTTGCTCCCAGAGCTTGCCGTTCCACCGCATCGCGCCCGACGACGTCGCCACCATCACACCACCCTCGACCGCGGTCAGCGCGCGAACAGCCTGCACACCGTCGAGCTCGCCTGTCGACTCGAGCTTGCCGTCGATCACGCGGGCGATGCCGGTGTCGGTCGCGAACCACGCGATGTCCTCCGTGATGGCGGCATCGACCACGTTGGCGGGCACCTGCAACCGCGACTGCGGATCGCCGCTGCGGTGATATCGAACCCGGCCGCTCTCGACGTCGACGACCGCGACGCCGAAGCCGTGCCACTCGCCTTCCTCGCGATCGCGCAGTCCGACCCATAGCCGACCGGTCGATGCGAACCGGGCGAAGCTGATGTCGGGGCGCTCGCCACCGGTCTCGATCGCCACCTCCTCGAGCGCGTTCCACTGGCCGAGCTCGTCGATCCGCGATAGCCGGATCGACGTCGAGTCGTCGGGTCGATGCAGCGCGTAGATGCCGCCCTCGGGATCGCGCACGATCGCGAGCGTGACGTCGTCGGGACCCTGCGGCGTGAACCGTTCGCCGTTCCAGTGCCAGGCCTGGTGGGTGCCGGTCGCGAGCCAGCAATCGCTCTCCGTGGTGCACGCGACCGAGAGCGTGGTCGCGTCCATGAACATCTGGCGGCGACGCAGCCAGTCGCGCGGCCGAGCATCGCCCTCGCGATAGCGCGCCGTGCCGAGCTCGCGCGTGCCGATCAGGAGCTGGTCGTCGACCGAGGCCAAGGTCACGGCACCCGGCGGCACCTCGACGTCGATCGGATCCACCATCCAGTCGGAGGAACGGCCACCCTCGAGTGGCACCAGTCGCAGGCCGTCGCGCGTCAGCGGCTGCACGACCGCCGGATCGTCGGGCGCGATCCGGTAGATCCGATCGCCGGCCATCGCGACCGCGCCGTTGCCTCGCCGCGCCGCGGCCTCGAACTTGACCTGCGGAAGCACGCGGTACGTCGTCCACGACATCTGGTGGCCGATCGCCAGGCGATCTCGCCCCGTGGTGTCGGCACCGATCACCATCATCCGATCGTTCGGCAGCTCGACGAGAAGGCGCGGATCCACGATCGCACAGCCGTCGAGGATCCCGACCTCCTGGGTATCGCCGGTCGGCCGGCGCACCACGAGGCCGCTCTTGGTCGCGACCCAGAGCCAACCCGCGTGATCGCGCACCATCGCGTTGACCGGCGTTTCGATCCCGGTCGCCGACCACTCGCCATCCGGCCCGACACTGACGAGCCCGTGCGCGGTTCCGAGCCACACGCCGTCGTCGGACGGGGCGATGCTGGCACCTTCGCGCGCCAGGAGAGGGAACTCGATCCCGAGGCTGCCCTTCGGCATCAGCGGTTCGAATCGTTCGTTCGCGGCGTCGTAGTGACCGAGGCCGGTCGCGGTGAGTAGCCACACGCTGCGCCGATCGAGATCCGGAGCGAGCGCGACGATCTGGCTGCCGTTTGGCGAGAGCGGAAGCAGGGTGCCGTCGGCATCCCAGCGTTCGAGATCGCGATCGGTCGCGACGAACACGAACTTGCCGGCCGACGCCAACAGGCGCACCGGCGATGGTTCGGTAAACACGCGTACGTTCACCGCACGCGTGCGCGCGTGCATTCGAGGTGGTGGATGACAGGCCGTCCCGACCACCCCCCCGACGAGCAGCACCACCCCTGCGAAGGACGAGAACCGCATCGCGCCTCGACGGTAGCGTAGAAACCCACCAGTTTCGAGCGTAACCTCCCTTCATGGCGCGACAACGGCGGGGGGGATTCAAACCCCGCAGCTATGGGGGAAAGGGGACCCTGGGCACCCTCCTGCGGACCACCATCCAGCAAGCCGGCGTGGTTCGCGACGCCCTCGAGCGTGGGGCGCGCGAAGGCCGGTCCCGGCTCGACGACTTCCGATCCGATCTCCGGTCGTCGCGGCGGCGACAAGAGGCACTCTCCGAGCTCGGGGAGATCGTCCTCGAGCTCATCCGGCGGGGTGAGATCGATCTCGCCGAGCTTCCGGAAGCGCAGAGCATCGTCGACCACTTGGACCAGCTCGACGCCGATGCCGAGGCCGCCGATCGGGAGCGCGACAGCTCGCCCACGATCCCGCCACCCGGTCGTCGCCAGCGGTTCGACGATCGCGCGATCGCTCCCGAGCACCTCGAAGACGATGGCACCGTATCGTCGTCCGGCTGGTCGCCTCCTCGCCGGCGTGGTGGCAAGCCCACCCAGGTGTGGAGACCGGTCGTCGACGCTCCCACACCGGATGCGGAATCGGAGCCTTCCGCCGCGAAGGCCGAGGCCTCCCAGCCCCGGCGCGGTGGCATCACGTTCGGTAACGACGGTGACGACGACAGCGATCTCGCCGATTACATGCATCCCGACGACGTGCCGCCGAAACCCGATCCGGAAGACTGAATCTTCTCCGGCCGATCGTATCGGGTTTGTCCGAACGGCCGTTGTTTGATATCCACCCGCGCATGGTGCAGTCGGTGCCCGAGGTGGCGAGCTCGTCCGTTCCCGATCTGCGCGTGGGGCGTTCGTGGATCAAAGTTCTGCTCGGATTCGCCGGGGTGGCGATCGTCGCGACCGTGGTCGCGGTCGTGTTGTTGATCAAGACCGGCGACGATCCCGGCCGCAACGCCTGCCATCATCTCGACGACCTCGCCGAGCACGACGCCCGGTGGGACCGGTTCGTCGATGCACTGGTGCGCACCGTCGAGCACCGCGCCTACCACTCGGTCCGTCCCAAGCTCGTCAGGATCGGTCCGGGGTCGCGCTACGACCGTTGCTTCGAGTCGTTCGAGGTGATCCGCGAAGTGATCTCGTACTCGAAGTACACCAGCCTGTCGGCGTGCGTATCGAAGGCGACGACGTGGCGCGACGGTTCGACCTGCTTCGACAACTTCTGACGACGTGCTAGAAGCTGTCGTGGCCGAGACCTCGGACGAACCGCGACTCCGACCGCGCGCCATCGTGCCCGTGATCGGTACCGTGATCGGTGCCGCCGCCGGGTTCGCCTATTACTACTTCTTCGGCTGCGAGAGCGGTTGACCCTCGAGGTCCAACCCGTTGCTCACCACCGGGATGGGGGCTGCGCTCGGGTTGTTGATGACCGTGGGTCGTCACTGATCGTCGCTGATCGTCGCTTCAGCGCAACCTTCGGTCCCGTCGCGGTGTCGACGGTCGTGGAGGTCATGATGAAGAGCTTGCTCGCGATCGTGCTGGTTTCTGGATGCGCGTTCTCCGGCGCCGACCCACAACCCGACACGCCGATCGCCACCACGCATGCGCCCGCGCGCACCTACGCGAATCCGGTGCGCGTCGACTTCATGGTCCGGGGCTACTTCTATGCCGGCGCCGAGAAGTCCGAAGGCCTCGGAGGCTACGCGACGTCGAACAACATGCCGCATCCGATCGCCGAGCTGAAGGATGCGCCGGCACTGGCCGCCGGGGTCCAGGTCCTCGCGCTCACCGACCAGGATCGCGCGTGGGGCAAGCACGACGGTTTTCGCGTGATCGTCGCCAACAACTCCGCCGACGATCTGGTGTTCGCTGCACAGGATTCGCGGCTCGACATCGTGCACGAGGCGATCGACGGCGCCGGCGCGTGGAAGCCGATCGAGTACCTACCCCACAGCTGGTGCGGCAACAGCTATCACCAGCTCACGTTGCCCGCGCACACCTACTGGGAGTTCGTCGCGCCACGCTACGACGGCGACGTCGATACCAAGCTCCGGATCGCGGTCACGGTAGGCGCGAGCGATCACCAGCGGGTCGTGTACTCCAACGAGTTTCTCGGGCGGATCGACGCCGCGCAACTCGGAGGGGCCAAGCAGGGGCATCGCCCGGCGAACATCATGGACCCCTACGACGAATGACCGCGACGTGAGATCGTCGGGACCGGCCATGCCGCCCGATGAAGTACCTCCACCGCCGCCAAACGCGCCGGCGCCCGCCAGCCCTCCGAATCCGCGCCGCGAGATCCTGCGCACGATCGCGATCAACGCCGTCGCGCCCTACGTCGTGTACGTGCTGTGCGAGCCGTCGCTCGGCGGCTTCGTCGCCCTCGCGCTGTCCGCGATCCCGCCCACGCTCGAGAGCATCTGGAGCATCGCCCGCGATCGTCGCCTCGACATCATGTCGGCGCTCGTGCTCGGTGGCATCGCGCTCAGCCTGGTGTTGATCGCGTTCGGTGGATCGGAGCGCGTGCTGCTCCTGCGCGAGTCGCTGGTCACCGCCGCGATCGGCCTCGTGCTCGCCGGCTCGGCGGTGATCGGCCGTCCGCTGGTGTTCTACCTGCTCCGCCAGGTGTCGGCGGGTCACGACAACGCGGCCGTCGTGCGATGGAACAAGCGCTGGGAAACCGAGGCGGCGCTGCGTCGCTCGATGCGCGTGATGACGCTGGTGTGGGGCATCTGGCTCGTACTCGAGATGACCGTGCGCACGGTGATGGTGTTCCAGCTCGAGACCGCGACGTTTCTGTTGATCTCGCCGTTCGTGCAGTACGGGCTCACGGGCGTCCTCGTGGTGTGGACGATCGTGTTCCTGCGGCGGCGCGTGTTTCCCTCGAACTAGCGGCGGTCACGTTTGCGACCACGCGCCTTGCGATACGGCCGGCCGAGCTCGCCGGCGAACAGCTTGGACATCGGCGCGAGGCGCTCGCTGAGGAACGTCATCAACGTTCGCACGCGCGCCGTGTGGCGCAGGATCGGGTGCGTGAATAGCCACAGCTCCATGTCCAGGTGATCGAACGTCGGACTCGCTCGGACCAGAGCGGGGCTCGCGTCGCCGCGGTAGCACGACATCGCCAGCACACCGATGCCTGCCTCGGCCGCGCGGATCGCCACGGTGGCCGAGCTCGCGTGCATCACCATGCGCTCGACCGCCTGCTGGCGGTTCTTCCACAACGCCCCGACCAGGAAGTCCTCGGTGCCGGTGAACATGATCCAATCGTGATCGGCGAGGTCGCGCGAACCGGCGGCGTCGAGGTACGCGGGCGACGCGTAGGCGGCGAACCGGAAGTCCGAGAGCTTCTTGCCGAGGCTGTCGTCCGGTGGACGTCGCGTCGCGCGGATCGCGATATCGGCCTCGCGGCGCGACAGGTCGAACGCCGCGATACCTTCGACGAGCTCGATCACCACGCGCGGGTGCAGGGTGCGAAACGCCGCGACCATCGCCGGAAGGTGATCGAAGCACAGGCCATCGGGCGCCGTGACGCGGACCGTACCTTCGAGTCGGGCGTCGCGGCCATCGATCTCGCGGCCGAGCGCGTGGAACTCGCTCTCGATCCGCTCGCCGTGACGAAGCGCGATCTCGCCGGCGTCGGTCATCGCGTAGCCCGTCGGCAGTCGTTCGAAGAACCGGACCCCGGCACGGGCCTCGATCCGGTTGAGCTTCCGGAACAACGTGCTGTGGTCGTGCTCGAGCATCCGCGCCGCACCGGCGAGGCTGCCCGCGCGACAGATCGCGAGAAGTACACGTAGATCTCCCCATTCCAGGCTCGCGACGTGAGGGGAGGACGGGGTGGGCGGCATTGCAGTCCTGCAAACGTAGCCTGCGTTTGTTGCTGGCTCATTTGCAAGAGGGAAACCGGCCGCCGACCGAAATCGGACGGCCACCTGCAAGGACTGCACGCACGGGAACCGGAGTCGCAGGGGGTGCATGAGCCAGTACGTCGTTGTTACCATCGGCCTGGCGGGTACCTTGCAGCCCGGGTGGATATGACGTTTCGCAACATCCTCGTCGCGACTGACTTCTCCGAAGGAGCACGGAGCGCACTGCGCGTCGCCACCCGATTGGCGATCGCCGAAGACGCCGAGCTCGTGATCGCCCATGCCTGGGAGGTTCCGACCGCGCTCGGAGGCGAGCTCCCGATTCCCGCGGAGGTCGTGAGCAAGATCCAGGAGGATGCGGAGCGCGGTCTCGAGGCGGCGGTGCAGGAGGCCAAGCAGCTCGGTGCGAAGCGGGTGAGCTCGAGGACCCTGAACGGTGCCGCGACGCGCGCGTTGCTCGGCGCCCTCGACGAGGAGCCCACCTTCGATCTGGTGGTCATCGGTACGCACGGACGGACCGGCCTCCGGCGCATCCTGCTCGGATCGATCGCCGAAGGTGTCGTGCGCTACGCCCCGTGCTCGGTGCTGGTAGTTCGCCCCGACGGCAAGCCGACCCCGTTCGCACACGTGCTGTGTCCCACCGACTTCTCGCCGCGTTCGTCGGCGGCGGCACGCACCGCGGAGCAACTCGCCGAATCCGGCGGTGCTCGACTCACGATGTTCCACGTCGTCGAGATCGGCTTCGACGCGTTCCGCGGTCCATCCGATTTCGTCAGCCACCTCGAGGTCGCGGCGCAGGCGGTGCTCGACAAGGAGCTCGTCGAGATCCGCACCCGGGTGAGCTCGCCGGTGGATGGCAAGATCGCGACCGGATCGCCCGGCGCGCAGACGCTCAAGTGCCTCGAGGGTGATGCCACGATCGATCTCGTCGTCATGGGCACCCACGGTCGTGGCGGACTCGAGCGCGTGATCTTCGGTTCGGTCGCGGAGAAGGTCGTGCGCCACGCGCACTGTCCCGTGTTGATCGCGCGCGATCGCTCGACGCCGGCCTGACCGGGCGCGCGGTTCCGCGCCTCGTGTACGCTGTCGCCCGTGATCGCGAAGCTCGGGGAGCGGCTCAGCAGACTCGCCGGCAAGGTCGTGCCCGATCCGTTCGTGATCGCGCTCGGGCTGACCGCGGTCGTCGGCGGCCTCGGTGCCGCGTTGATGCTGTCGCACGGCGTCGACGTATCCGCCGTACCGGGCAAGCTGTTCTCCGGCTGGTTCTCGGGATTCGCCGACACCAAGCTGCTCGCGTTCGCGTTGCAGATGTGTCTGGTGCTCGTCACCGGCCACGCGCTCGCGCTCGCGCCGCCGGTGCAGCGCCTGGTCGGCATCGTCGCCCGGTGGCCGAAGACCGCAGGTCACGCCACCGCACTCGTGGCGGTGGTCGCATGCGTCGCATCGCTCGTCCACTGGGGACTCGGCACGGTGGCCGGCGCCTTGCTCGCGCGCGAGGTCTCGCGTCACGCCGCGACGCGCGGACTGCGCGTGCACTACCCGTTGCTCGGCGCCGCGGCCTACAGCGGGCTCGCCGTGTGGCACGGCGGGATGAGCGGTTCGGCACCGCTGGCGAGCGCGAAGGCGAGCTTCGCGACCCACGTCTCCGGCGTGATCCCGATCGAGAACACGCTGCTATCGCCGCTCAACTTCGCGATCGCGGCAAGCCTCGTCGTGCTGATCCCGCTCGTGTGCTGGGCGATGACGCCGCGCGATCCCGACAAGCTCGTACCGCCGATCTCGCTGCCACCGCTGCCCGCGATCGAACGACCGGCGCCCGTCACCGTCCCCGAGCGCTTCGGCGAATGGCGCGTGCTCGGTGTGGTGATCGGAGCCGCCGGGTTGGTCGGCACGATCGGCTCGCTCGCATTCGGCGACTCGCACTTCGATCTCGACACCGTCAACGCCGTGTTCCTGTTCCTCGGCATCCTGCTCCACGGATCACTGCATCGCTATGCCGAGGCGATCGGCGACGGCGCACGCGGTGCCGCTTCGATCATCCTGCAGTTCCCGTTCTACTTCGGGATCCTCGGGATCATGAAGTCGTCCGGCGCGATCGCCGCGCTGTCGGACGCACTGGTCGGGATCGCCGGTCCGACGACGTTTCCCGTGTTCGCGTTCCTCTCGGCTGCGGTCGTGAACTTCGCGATCCCGTCGGGCGGCGGGCAGTGGGCGGTGCAGGGCGAGATCCTGCTCACCGCGGGCAAGACGCTCGGCGTGTCGCCGGGCGTGACCGTGATGGCGTTCTCGTACGGCGACGCCGCGACCAACATGGTGCAACCGTTCTGGGCGTTGCCGCTGCTCGGCATCATGGGGCTGCGCGCGCGCGACATCATGGGCTACACGGCCGTCGTGTGCCTCCTGGTGTGTCTGGTCGTGACCGGCTGGTTACTCGTGCTCGGCTAGTCGACTACGGGCTCGGTGCGGTTCCCGGGAGCGTCTCGAGCAAGCCGATCACGGCCCAGCCCGAGCCCCACTGGTTCGACGTGTAGAGCGGACCGTCGATGCCCTGCTTCGTGCTCGGAACCACCCACGATCCGTCGGGCTGCTGCGTGCTCTTCAGGAACATCCACGCCGCCCGGATCGGTGCGGGATCCGTGATGCCGACACGAGCGAGGGCGTAGAGCACCTGACCGGTCGCCAGCGCGTCGCTGGCCTCGCCGTCGAGCCAGCTCCATCCACCGTCGGCGTTCTGTCGCGCGAGCAACGCGTCGATGCTGGACTGATCGTCACCCGCCGCGCCGAATTCGTGCTCGATCATCGCGCGCAGCGCCAGGGCTTCGGTGCTGGCGATCGCGGAGCCCCCGGTCAACCATGGTTGGAGGCTCGCCAGACCGTTGTCGATCACGGTGCCGGTTCGTCCCATCTCGTGGAGCGCGAGGAGCGCGGTCATCGTCGACGACACCTGGATCTCGGTTGCCGACCGCCGCTGCAGGATGAGCTGGCCACCCGCGGGCCACGATCCATCGGCGACCTGGCCACGCTCGATCTTCTGCGCGAGGTCCTCGTAGCTCTGTGCGGGGATCTGGCTGTCGCGTCCGAGGACCAGCTGATACGCACCGTCGAGGTTCGCCTCGGCGCCGGTGGCCGTGATCTTGTCCGCGAGCGTTTGTTCGATCGCCCACGTCGTGGTGTCCGCGAGGTCGGTCGCATCGATCGCGAGTCCCTTGTCTCGCGCACGCGCGTGACTCCACAGCGCGACCGGAACGGCGTGGCAGCTGGTGCACGCCTGGGCGTCGATCCAGTCGGCGGCGCCCTTGGCGAGAAACGGCAGGCTCGCCGATGCGACACCCCACATCGCGGTCTGCAGCTCGTCGGGAGGCGCATCCGGGGGCGCGGCGTCGCCGCTGTCCTCGCCTGCGTCCGGAGGGGCGGCGTTTCCGTCCAACGTGCCAGCACATCCCGCGACCAGCACCGCGCACAGCAGGACCCCAGTCGTTTGCCTCATGTACGACACATCAAGCAAGCCGCGATCCATCCGGCTCCGAGCCGTTTCGCGGCGTTATCGTGCGTGGACTCGCAACGCTGGGACACATCCACCCCACCTTGGTCTGGCACCGGTCCACTCGGTGCGTGATCTCGCTCAGCGTTGCGGGTCGACCGGCTCGCCGAACTGGTAGGCCAAGGCGAGCTCGAGTTGTGCACCGTGGTCGACCGCCGTGTTGAGCGGCTTCGAGAGTTGCGTCCTCAGCGCGAAGTCCCCGATCCGCACCGACGCGCCGGCGGTCGGGATCAACGCGCCACCGTCTGCGGAGACCTTGGCGTCGGTGTCGGGGTCGACCGTGATCGTCGCCGGCACGTCGATGTCGTTGGTCACCTGCAATGATGCGAACACGGTGAGCGCGCCGGCGCGGTAGCTCGGCACGATCGCCGCGCGCAGGAGCGGCGCACTATCGCTGGTGGTGGCACCGTCGCTGCGCCTGATCGGGACGCTCGTCCAGCCCAAGTCGCCGGCGAGCCCGAGCGACCAACCGTCCTGGAGGAGGACGGCACGGCGCAGGCTGAACGTGTAGGTGTCCGCACCGGAGCTCGGGGCTCGCTCGGTAGCCACGTCGGTCGTCATCGGGGTTGCCGCACGCGACCGCGCGCGATCCACCGAGAGCCCGAGCTCGGTGGCACCGAACGCCTTGAACACGCCGCCGCCGAGCACGTCGCGGGCGACATAGGCAGAGTGCTGGTTCGCGTCGCTCCCGCTGATCCGGTCGGTCGGCGTGACCGAGGTCGTCGCGCGCCCCTCGAGCCGGAGGGACTTCGTCATCGGCTGACCGTCGTACATGGTCGCGCGCGGTGGCGGGACCAGGCCGACCTGCCCGGCCTGGTGAGAGCTGTAGAGGCAACCGGTGGTGGAGAGGAGCGCGAGGACGGCGGCGCGAAGCATCGATCCCGAAGTCGAGCAGGTGGCGGGCCAGCGAGTGCGGGTCACGATCCAGCGGAGTTAGTCATCCCATCGACAGGTTCTCACCACGGCTCGCCCGATTCCTGGTGAGGGTCGGTCGCGACCTCCGCCGGAGATCGCGACGTGCGTTACACTGCCCCGATGAGGATCGCGCTGATCGTCGTCGCACTGGCCGGCTGCGAGCACGGCAGCACGCCAGCGATGGACGCGCCCGGCGACCCCGCAGTGTGCAAGGCGGATCTCGAAGCGTCGATCGATCGCTCGTGCACCGTGCCGGGCGATTGCGTGCTCGTCACGTCGGCCGATTGCTGCGGGGTCGTGATGCTCGCGGTCAAGGCGGGCACCGAAGCGGCGTTCCCGGCGGTCGAGTCCACATTCGAGTCCTGCCTGGCGTGCCCGCCGCTCGGGTGTAACCACGCCGATCAAGCCGAGGACGGGTCGACCCCCGGAGCCAACGAGGCGATCGTCGCGACCTGCGATGCCAACCAATGCAAGAGCGTGATCGCAGCCGCGGGTGCCTCCGTCGCTCCGTAGTGTAGCGGCCGGAGGATCCGTCACGTCACGCCACGGCGGGCCGATCCAGATTCTCGAATTGCTCGACTCCGGGTCGATCCGCCCGCTGTCCGAGTAGCCCGGCTGGAGATCCTTCGCACGCGATCGAGCATTCGCGAAGTCAAGCGGATCGACCTCGGGGCACCGTAGACTCGAGTCCATGGTCGAGCTCGAGACCGAAGCCACGCGCCTCGAGGTGCTCGTCGAGGAGACCCACCACCCCGACGAACGCGCGCTGCTTCCGGCCGACTATCGAGGCCCGGAGCTGGTCGCCGTCGCGTATGCGGGACAGCTGGCGATGCTGACCGCGGCGGGGCGCCACGCGGTGCCGCTGACGGTGGCGGATGCAAAGGCGATCCTCGAGCATGCGCGGTCCGCGCGTGACGAACACGTCAAGGTCGGCGCGGACACCGCACTCGATCGCGTGCTGACCACGATCGGCATCCGCTACCGAGATCCGCGCGGCCAGGCGGGCTCGTTCGCGATCTGGGGCACGGTCAATCACGCGATGCCGCACGCGCTACCGCCGGCGTGGTCGATGCTCCTGCGACGGTTGCGCGATGTAGCCGGCCCGCTGGCCGAAGACGACAGCCAAGCGTGGGATCACGCGCTGACCTGGATGGCTCCGTTCGATCTCGGGGATGTGTGGCGCACCGGCGGGGTCGTGAAGCTGCCGTCGATCGTGAGCGCGGTCGAGTGTCTCGAGAACGTCTACCTGCGAGTCGGCCAGCCACCGCAGCGATCCGTGCTCTACCGGATGACCGCGCGAGGCGGCGAGTTGCACGCGATCGACGACCGAGGTGGCGCGGAGGTGGTGTCTCCGACCGAACCGCACCAGCGACGATGGCGGCTACCGTGTGGCGGCGGCAGGCTGACGTTTCATCACGAGTGGAAACAACCAGCCCGCCTGGTGATCCGGGTCGACGATCTCGAGCGCGGCATCTACGTGCAGCAGGACGCGAACGGATGATCGACCGCACCCTGACCGAAGCCACGCGCGTCGAGAACCCGCCCGCCTGGTGATCCGCATCGACTGTCGAGCGCGGCATCTACGTGCGACAGGACTGACTCAGAAGCACTCGAGGTGGCCGTCGATCGGCAGGCACTCGTCGACCTGCGGATTCGGGCAGTCGGCCGCGGTGTGACAGATCACGACGTCGCACGTGCTCGCCGGGAGACAGCTGGGCTCGAGGTTGTTGAAGATGCAGCACGGCAACGTGGTGGGCGCGCAGTCTTCCGGACCGTCACACGTCGCGGTCTGACCATCACACGCGTCGCCGGTATCGATGCAGTGAGATCCCGTGGTGTCGACGCAACACACCATCGATCCCATGCAGGTCACACTCCCGCACGCCACACCATCCGGTCCATCGGCGTCGCCCACGCCTGCGTCACCCACGCAGACGTTGGCCTCGCAGGTCTGCCCCGACGGACAGGGGTGGTTAGCGTCGCAGAGAAAATGCGTGTCCCCGAGCGGCGGATCGTCGAACCGGCACGCGAACACGAGCAGAGCCGCGAACAACAAGATTCGGGCTCGCATGCAATCCATCCTATCGCAGGTAGGAACCATGCGACAATGAAGGTGCGCATGAGCGGTCGATCTGCTGTGAAGACCGAGGGCATCCGCCGTCTCGGTCGATACGAGCTGCTCGCAGAGATCGGTCGTGGCGGGATGGCGGAGCTCTATCTCGCGCAGCTTCACGGCGTCGGTGGGTTCGCCAAGATCTTCGCGATCAAGCGCATCCTCCCGCACCTCGCCTCCGACCCGCAGTTCGTCGAGATGTTCCTCAACGAGGGACGGATCGCATCGCGACTCTCGCACCCGAACATCTGCCAGGTGTTCGAGATCGTGCAGGACGACGATCAGCTGTACCTGGTCATGGAGTATCTCGAGGGCGTCTCGCTCGACGAGCTGTCGGCCGCGATCCCCCGCGATCCCGAAGCGCCGTTGCTCCTCGCCGCCGGCATCTTCGGACAGATCGCGGAGGGACTCCACTACGCGCACTCGCTTCGCGATCGCGACGGGCGCGAGACGCCGATCGTTCACCGCGACGTCTCGCCCCACAACCTGTTCGTGACCGCGGACGGTCTCTGCAAGCTGCTCGACTTCGGCGTATCCAAGATCAAGACCGACGAGCACATGACCCGCAGCGGCGTGGTCAAGGGAAAGCTCTCCTACATGCCGCCCGAGCAGTTTCGCGCCGAGGAAGTCGACGCGCGCGCCGACGTGTTCGCGCTCGGCGTCGTGGTGTGGGAGTTCTTGACCGGCGCGCGGCTGTTCCAGCGCGAGAGCGAGTATCTCGTGTGGCGCGCGATGCTCGAGGAGCCGATTCCCTCGGTGCGCGAGCACGCGCCCGATCTCGATCCCGCGATCGACACCGTCCTGGGGCGCGCGCTGGCGCGCGAGCGCGACGGCCGCTACCCGTCGGTGCGTGCCTTCATCGACGAGCTCACCCACGTCGCCCGCGCGAGGGGTCACGCCCACGACGCCGGCGAGATTGCGCGGACCGTGCGAGCTCACTGCGCGCCGCACCTGGCGGAGCGTGGTCGTCGTCTCGCGACGGTGACAGGCGGCGGGTCGCCCGGCGTCGAGCCCGCACGGCCGACGAACACGATGCCTCTCGAGCGCGAAGGTGTCGGCGGCATGGTCAAGCACGGGCTCGCGCCGATGCCCGCGGACCAGGTCGAGGACTCGAGCGCGCCGGTTCCGGTGCCAGAGGCGCGGCGTTCGCGCGCATGGATCGCGGTCGCCAGCGTGTTCGTGATCGCCGCCGCCGGGATCGTGTTCGCGTTGTGGTGGACGGCGCGTGCGGCGGATGGCGAGACCGAGGCGGCCGCGGCCACGGTGGCCGAGGCGCCGGCGAGTACACCGGTCGTCACGCCGATCGAACCGAAACCGGACCCGGACCCGGACCCCGAATCGGAGTCCACGGCTCACGCGATGACGCCGTCATCTCCCGCGGCGGCGCCGACCAGGTCCAAGCGGCATCATCGCTCGCGGCGGTCGCGATCGACGAGAGCCGCCGCAGCGAATACCGACGCCTCCGCCAAGCCCGGCTTCTACACCGTCGACTCGCATCCCTACGCGACGATCTACGTCGACGGGAAACGCAAGGATCAGACACCGCTGTTCCGGATCGAATTGCCCGCGGGCAAGCACGTCGTGCGTGCGGTCCTGGCGGATGGTCGACAGCGCCGGTTCAAGATCGTCGTCAAACCCGGAGCAGAGGTAAGCTCGGGCACGCTGACATGGTAGGGCGTCTATTCGCCGTCATCGCGATCCTCGCATTCGCCAGTCCCGTGCGAGCCGACGAGGCCAAGCTCGCCAAGGCACGCCTGGCCGTGGATGCCGTTCGCTACGATCGTGCGCGAACGCTTCTGCTCGCCGCGCTCGAGGACGGCGATAACAACCCTCACATCCTCGGCGAGATCTATCGGCTGTCCGCGAGCACGGCCCTCGTGCTCGGCGAACCCGAGGTCGCCGAGCAGTATTACCGGCGTTGGCTGCTCGTCGATCCCGACGCCAAGCTGTCCGAGGACACCGCTCCCAAGCTCCGCGAACGGTTCGAGGCCGCGCAAGCCTACATGGCCGCCCACGGGCGCCTCGTCGTCGATCTCTCGCGAACCAACGAGGGGATCCGGGTCACCGTCGTCAACGACCCGCTCGCGATGGTTGCCGCGGTCGCGTCCGACATCGGTGGTACGCCCGCGAAGACGAAGGTGTCGGACGGTAAGGCGTTCCTCGCCGTACCCGTGAACGCGACGATTGAATCGGTGTACGTCCTCGACGAGTACGGCAATCGCTTGCTCGTCCGGCCGGCACCGGCGCTTCCAGGCGGCGTTCGAAGTCCCCCACCACCGTCTCCACCGCCCGAACACCGCGCCAGCCCGAGCATGTTTCGACGCGGCACGCTGTGGCTCGTCGTCGGCGGGCTCGCGCTCGGCGGTGGCGTCACCACGGGCCTCTTGGCGCGACGCGCGCAGACCGATGTCGAGAACATCGCCGCCGATAGCGGCAACCACACGCTCGCCGAGCTCGACGACGCGCGGCAGCGTCGAGACTCGCTCGCGCTGGCTGCGAACATTTCGTTCGGCGTCGCGGGCGCGTGCGCCGTGCTCTCCGTGATCATGTTCGCGACGGCGCCATCGTCCTCGGGGACGATCGTGCCGACCGCGACCGCGACGACGGCGGGGCTGAGCTACATCCGAAGCTGGTAGCTAGTCGCGAGACGCGGACACCGGGGTGTCGGACGTGGGTCGCTGGGACGGCGGCACGCCGATTCTCGTTGTCGGGTGGAACCTGCGGTGGCGGCGGAGCTGGTGGCGGCGGCGCCGGCTTCGAGCCAGCGCGCATCCGGTCGAGCGTGTCCCCGAGGGCACGCACCGCGAGCCGCGCGAGGCCGGTGCGGGCATCGGGACTCGAGCCGAAGCTCTCGGACTTGTTCGCGGTGAAGCTGCCGCGCGCGGTCCGGAGGATGCGGCCGTTGTCGACCAGGAACAGCGACACCTCGAGCGTGCAGTTACCAAACCCCGTCGAGTAGCTCCGCGCATCGGTCGTCTGGGTCACCTGGTAGGTATCGAGGCCGCGGCGTTCCTTGTAGCTCGCCACCGAGAACTGTCGTTCGCCGAACCGCACGCCGTAGAGATGAACCACACGGGTCGCGAGGACGTAGCGCGCACCGTGTCGGGTGGCCGCGGCGATCACGGCGGCCGGCGACGGCGCACATGTTCCGCCGCGGCAACGCCACTCGAGGGGCGCGGTGTCTGCGATCGCGCCGGTGTCGCGCGCGAATGCGGCTGCGATCAAGTTGCCGACCCCCGCGACGACACCCTTGGTGCCGAACGGCCCGCCGCGGTTGGTGAAGTTGGCGTCGCCGGTGATCTGGTTGCCGCGATTGCTGCGGTAGGCGAAGCCGATGAAGCCGACCGCGAATCGCGTGGTGAAGGTCTCGCCGTCGCGCTCGGCGGCATAACGATCGTCGAACGGTGGCGTCACGACGAGCGGGGCATCGAGCGCCACGCCGGTGACGCGCGCCGGATCGTAGGTCAGCGGTGCCGGCTTCGGCGCACATGCGACGAGTGCCGCACACGCGATGGCGAGCGAGAACGTGCGTCGCGTCATCGTGGGGCCTCCGATCCGAGGAGGGCATCGAGTGCGTCGGCTCCGGCCATTTTCACCAGCAGCGCGGTGTCGCCGCGACCGTGTGGAACCCTGACGATGCCCACGGCGCGCCAGCTATCGACGCCCGCATAGGCATCGTCGAATCGTTCCATGCGGAGCACGACGCGGGCCGCGTCGTAGGCGTTGCCACCCTCGTAGCGATCGACTTCGACGAGATCGACGACCACGCGGTGGTGGTGGTTCGCACCGGCGGGACAGGTGCCGAGCGTGCGCGCGATCTGGTCTCGCAGCGCCGTCCTCGCCACCGGCGATTCGGCGAACACGCCGAGCACGGTGTTGCCTCGCATCCGCACGCCCCACGGAGCCGGCGCGGCGTAGTCGATGGATGCCTGGCCGGCACCGGCGATCCGACACGCGGGTAGCAGCGGTACGGCAGGTGTGCGTTCGGGGGTGCGCTCGAGCGACGACGTCGAGGTCGGGTTGGGGAACACGCGTCGCGGCGGCGATCCGACGTTGAGTCCGCACGCGACCAGCGGCAACGCCAACACGATGGCGGGCCGCCTCATTCTCCGCTCCCGGCGAACGTCCAGGCGAGTTGCACGGAGGCACCCCACCCGGCGTTGTACGCCTCGGTGATGTAGACGTCCTCGTCGACGGAGAACTCGGTATACGACGCGCGCGGGATCAGCTTGAACTTGCCGAGGTCGATCCGCGCGCCGACGCTGTACACGGTCGCGTACATCGAATCGCCGTACACGAGCTCGACGCTCGCCATCGTCTGCACGCGCCTGAACCCGATCGGATACGCGTCGAGCTGCATCGAGAATCCACCGTCGGACAGGCTCGACGGCGCACCGTCGAACACGCCGGCGTTGTCCGCCAGCACGTGGAAGTAGCCGATCCCGATCCCCATCACCTTGAACACCGTGCATCCGACCTGGAGGTCGAGCCACGTCACGGTGTTGGTCGTGTCGAATTCCTGCATCGGCGCGTTCACCGCGTCGGAGAAGTGCGTGTCCATGCCGAACAGCGTCAGGCCACCGCGAAGCTCGAGCCCGATCGTCTCGTCGTGGAGTGCGAGACTCTTTCGATGGTCGTCCTCGGACAGGTCGCGGCTACCGGCCTGCACGGTGGTCGCACCCACCACACCCATCACCATCACGACAGTTGCCGCAGCCGCGGCTGTCGAGCCTCGTCCGAGCACGAACAGCGTGGTTGCAGCGGACGCGCCATCCGAGAACGCCGGATCGACACCTCTCGAGTGTCGGGACGCGCAACGTGCGTCGCACGCCGTGCGAACCCGCGCAGAATTCGCGGCGCTGCGACCCGGCGCGGTGCATGCAAGTACCCGTGACATGCAGCCGCCCGCCGATCACCTGAGCTACAACTACCCCCACGACGAGATCCTCGACCGACCGCGTCGCGTCTGGCCGGCGCTACTCGTCGCGATGATCATCGCGATGCTCGCACTGTTCATCGTCCTCGTTCGATGAGGAGGTTCCTATGGCTAACGTCGAACCCAGACCCCGTATCTCTCCGTATGGAGGAAGCCTGCCGATTATCGTGATCCTGACGTTCACCGCCTTGTGGTTCTTCGCCTACCTGACGATGCGCGGCTGAGAGCTTTCTCGATCCGCAGGAACTGCCGCGATCGCCAGATCGCCCGCTAGACGTGCGCGTACCATCGGAGCATGAAGAGCTCCGGACGGTGCCAAAAATGCGGGTGCACGAGGCTGCTGGTGATCGACGAGGTCGGCCAGCCCGCGCAGGACTCGATCAACGGGATCGTCAAGATGCACGTCACGACCGCCGGGATCTACTCGGGCGCGGTCGGCCTCGATGACGACAACGCCTACCGCGCCGCGATCGGGACGTTCGAGATCTGGGTGTGCTCGAGCTGCGGGCTGACCGAGTGGTACGCGCGCGACGCGATCAAGGCGCTCGAGCTGCTGGCAAAGTACGGCGGCCACGGCGTGCGCGTCGTCGAGCGTCCCGGCGACCCGCCATACCGATAGTCGGCTGGGCTACTAAGGCGCTGGAATCGCGGCTCACTTTTCCGCGTGTTGTTTGCCTGATCCTCGCCGTCCTCAGTAAGCAGGAAAGGACTAACGTCATCGATGGTGGATGCACAGAGGGACGAGGCGCTCGAGGCGCTCGTGGTGGCGGCCGCGGGCAACGACCTCGACGCGTGGAAGAACCTGTGGGAGACGATCGAGCCCGTGCTGTCGCGGATCGTCGCGCAGCCGCGGTTTCTCGGTCGGCTCGGCCAGCGCGAGGACGATCGCCACAACATCGTGCTCAAGGTCATGGACCGGCTGCACGCCAACGACTTCCAGCGGCTGCAGCTCTACCTCGAGGCGAAGCGCTCGAATCCGCGGCTGCGGTTCATCAGCTGGCTGCGCGTGGTCGCCAAGCGTGTCGGCATCGATTACCTGCGCGCTCATCCCGACTACGTGCGCCGTCACGATGCCGACGCGAGCAAGCCGGGAGTCTGGGTCGATCCCAAGACCCTGCCGCCGGCGAGCCGGATCTTCGGCGGTCGCCCGCCGGTGACGGCGCGAGGCACGGCGCGCCGGCTGCTCGAGTACGCCGATAGCACGATTCCTCCACTGCATCGGCAGGCACTCGAGCTGTGGACGCAGAGCGAGAGCTTCGAAGACATCGCGCGTGCACTCGGTCTCGAGAGCACGGCCGAGGCCGGGCGGATCGTGCGCGCCGTGCTCGAGCGTCTGCGGCGGAAGTTTCGTGGCGCAGACGAGGAGGCCCTCGGATCGTGATCGGGTGTCCCCCATCCGGGGCACTCGAGCAGTCACCGCTCCCCCCGGAGATCCGGGCGCACGTCGCGACCTGCGAAGACTGCCAGCTCGTCGTCGAGTTGCTCGCGGAAGTCGACGACCTCGATACCAACGAGGACTGCCCTCGCGTCGAGGGCCTGATCCCCGGGTACGCGGAGAACACGCTGTCCGCGGCCGACCGAGAGTTCGTCGAGCAACACCTCCTCGGCTGCCCGCAGTGTCGCGAGCTACTCGAGAGCTCGGCGCTCCCGGAAATCGAACCCGGAAACTACCGGCTCGGTCGCGAGATCGCGCGTGGCGGCATGGGGCGGATCGTTGCCGCGTATGACCTGCGCGCCGGTCGCGACGTCGCGATCAAGGAGCTGTTCGCGAAGTCTCGTCACCTCGAGGTGCGGTTCGTGCGCGAGGCACGGGTCACGGCGCGTCTACAACACCCGAACATCATCCCGATCTACGAGATCGGCCGGTGGCCGGACAAGACCCCGTTCTACTCGATGCGTCGGGTCGATGGCCGCACGCTCGCCAGAGCGATCCACGACGCGCCGGGGCTCGCCGAGCGCCTCGAGTTGCTGTCTCCGGTGATCGATACCGCCGAGGCGATCGCGTTCGCGCACGGCCAGCAGGTCATCCATCGCGACCTCACGCCGTCGAACGTGCTCGTCGGTCTGTACGGAGAGACCGTGGTGATCGACTGGGGGCTGGCGAAGGACCTGGCCGACGAGCGCGAGCGCGATCTCGATCTCGAAGACCCGGAGCCCAGTGGAAGCGGAGAGCGTTTGACCAGTGTCGGTGCCGTGATCGGCACCGCGGCGTACATGCCACCGGAGCAGGCACACGGCGAGCCGGTCGACGAACGCGCGGACGTCTACGCGCTGGGGGCGATCCTCTACCACGTGCTCGGTGGCAAGGCGCCGTACAGCGGGGCGACCACCAACGCGATCCTGCGCGAGGTCCGGACCGGTCCACCGACGCCGATCGAGGAGCTCGTCCCCGGCGCTCCGAGCGATCTCGTCAGCATCGTTCGCAAGGCGATGTCCCGCCAACCGGAAGACCGGTTTCCGACGGCGCGCGAGCTCGCGGAGAATCTGGTGCTGTTTCGCGACGGGCAGATGGTCCGCGCGCACGCGTACTCGCGTCGCGAGCGCATCGCACGCTTCTTCAAACGGCATCGGGCGGTGCTGTCGATCGCGAGCCTCGCCGTCGTCGTGATCGCGGTGCTCGGCACGATCGCGCTGTCGCGCATCCTCCACGAACGGCAGGCGGCGCGGAACAAGGTCGTCGACCTGCTGGTCGAGCACGCGCGCGGCGAGCTGGTCGCCGGCCATGGAATGCGCGGCCTCGCGTATCTCGACGCCGCGCAGCGGGCCGGCGATCCACAGGGCGACATGTTCGATTACCTCGCGCAGGCGGCCGAGGCCGGGATCGTCGATGCTCCCGAGCCGATCGATTGCGGCGGCGATCCGAGGTGGCTCGAGTTTCGTCCGCCGCCGGTCGGCCGCGACGTCGTGGTGGTGTGCCACGACGCGGCACAGATCTGGTCGCTCGACGATCGCGCTTCCCGCCTACAACTGCCGCGCATCGGCGGTGCCTACGACGCGGTCGCATACTCGCACGACGGTTCTCGGTTCGTGACCTGGGGGGAAGAAGGCAAGGCGCGGCTGTGGAATGCCGATACCGGCGCGGTCATCGCGACCTACGATCACGGCGCGCCGATCACGTTCGTGTCGTTCACCGGCGACGATCGACGGATCGCCACAACGGGCCGCGACGGCACCGCCAAGATCTGGAACACCGAGGAGCGCAGCGAACCGCGGACGATCGTGGTGGCGTCCGGCCTGCTGCACGACGTCTACGGTGTGCTCGACCCGCACCACGACCGGCTGTTCACCGCCACGTTCACGGGTCGCGCGGCGGGATGGGACATCACGACCGGCGAGCCGATCCGCGAGTACTCCGCCGCGCGCGGGCTGGTGTTCGGCGGCGATCTGTCTCGCGACGGCAGCCTGGCCACCACGTGCGGCACCGACGGCATCGCAAAGGTATGGGACACCGCCACCGGTGCGCTGGTCGTCGCCGTCGGTGGTCACACCGACATGGTGTGGAAGTGCGTGTTCGATCCGGCGGGCAAGCACCTGCTGACGACCAGCCAGGACGGCCGCGCCAACGTGTGGGACATCGCGACCGGCGCGACGGTGACCACCGTGGTGCACGGCGACATCGTGTTCGAAGCGCGGTTCTCGGCCCACGGCCGCCGGTTCCTGACGGTCGGTGTCGACGGTCGCGTGCGCGTGTGGGATGCGCACTCGGGCGCGCTGCTCGAGACTCACGCAACCGGTGGGGGAAAGACGGCGGGGTTCTCGCCGGACGGCAACTACCTCGTCGCGCTACGTGGCGACGGGCGGTTTCAGGTCTGGCCACGGCCCGACGAGCCGCTGCTGTCGACGTTCTCACCGCCGGCGGATGCCGACGTCGCCGCGGTGTCGCGCGATGGCAAGGTGATCGCTGTCGATGACGCTACGGGATCGATCGCGATCTACAACACGCGGACGTCACGGCGGATCGCCGATCATCTCGGCGCGCCCGTCGCGGCATGCGAGAGCTCGATCGCCGCGGTCACCGACGCGGGCATCCAGTTCTTCGGCCAGGCGCACCCGGCGATCGCGACCGAGGTGCCGGCGTGGATCGCGCTGTCGCCCGATTGCTCTCACGTCGCGATCGGCCGTGGCGACGGCACGTTCGAGGTTCGTGGTCCCGACGGCGCGCCGCGCCACCTCACGGGCACGCACGCGCTCCTCGATAACCGCGGCCGGGTCGCGATCTGGGCGAATCACGCGCGACCGCGCGTCGATGGCGTCGGCGTCGGTGACGAGGGAGATCTTCCGATCGGGTTCTCCGGTGACGGCGAGCGTATCGTGCTGGTGTCCCATCGCGATCGCGCCGTCCACGACCTTCGCGTGTGGGACGTTCGAGGCAACGATACGGGACTGCGGTGGCCCGACGTCGGCATCACGCCCGCCCTCGATCCGAGCGGCACCTACGTGGCAGCGATCGGCGCCGACCACGCGGTCGCGATCGCCAACGTGATCACCGGCGAGACCACGGCGTTTCTCTCGGAGAACCTGCAGAACGTTGCGGTCAACGCGCGCGGGACCATGCTCGTCGCGATCGGCGAGCACGGAACCGCCGCGATGGTGTTGTCGGCCGATGGTCGCGTTCTCTCGCGCTGGCCGATCGCGCACCCCGGCCCGATCGTGTCGCAGACCGGGGTCACGCCGCCGCACGCCTACGCGTGGTGGTCCGCCGATCGCAGCGCCGTGAGCTTGTCGAGCAACCTCACCGTGCGGAGCGCACCTCGCCATGTTCGACCGATCGCGGATCTGATGAAGGCCGTGCCGTGGAGGCTCGTCGAGGGGCGGCTCGAGCCGGTCATGGCGTCGCTGCGCGGAAGGGTCGTACGCGGAACCGAACCCGTGCCCGAGGCACGTGTCACCGTCGAGCTCCGCAAGTCCGGATACGTCGGACCATCGACGATCTCTCACCACACCATGGAGACCCACACCGAGCCGGTGCCGTTGGACCACGGTCCCGATGCCGATGGTGCCTTCGAGGTCGACGATGTCTATCCCGGTCTCTACCTGGTGACCGCGTCGGTCGGGGATACGCACTGGCAGTGCACCGTGGCCGTCGATCCCGACGGCGCCACCGTCGAGATCGATCTCGCCGGCTCCTGCCGATCGCGGTGATGTCGGTCAGCGACCGAACGAGGCGCCGATCCGCACGAAGCCCTCGCCCGCGACGCTGACGCGCGAGATCGCGTGCGGCTGCTCCGGCATCAGATCGGGGCGCGTCACGCCGTCACCGGACTCGTGACCGACCGAGAGGCCGACCGAGAGCGAGACGAACACATGGCTTCCGAGGAGCCAGCTCCAGCCGACCAGCGCGCGACCGGCGTAGGTCGTCGAGCGCGTGTCCTCGAAGTCGTTGACCCCGGTGCCCTGGGTGATGTTCGCCGCACGCCGCAACGCCCCGGCTTCGACGAAGAACCCGTTCCACAGCGCGCGCGGGAAGTACATCCACGAGAGGCCGAGGTCGGTGATGGTGCCATCGAACGTGCTCTCGAATTCGCTGTCGGATGCCGCCTCGAACACGCCGATCACCTCGCTCGCCACCTTGCCGTACTCGTAGCGGGCGACGTTGGCGCGGATCGCCTGATGCGGCGTGACGCCGAGGTAGCCCGACACGCCGATCGCGGAGCCCCAGTGAAACGGCGGATTGACCGCGACGGCGACGGGTGGCAGTTCCGGAGCCCGGTGGATCAGCGTTCCGACGGGGGTCAGCCGATCGGCAACGGCCGGGGATGCGGCAAGTACGATCGCGGCGAGGACGAGACGGCGCATGCCCTCGTGCGCTGCACGTCATCGGCCAGCTACAAGTGCTCGAAACAACCAGGCCCACCCTCGAATTTTCGAGTAGTGGTTCGACACGACTGTCGCGGGGGGAAGTCCTCCCCAGGATCGGATCAGGCGCGGATGTTGTCGTCGTAGCCGATCAGGTCGAGGTCACGGTGTGGAGGCCGCAACCGCTCCACGTCACGTCGATCGTGTGGATCTCGCCGTTGGCCTCGTAACTCCCTCGTACGGTGCCGGCCGTGATACGCGTGGCGCACGACGGAGACAGCGAGAGCGGGGTTGGCGTCGACAGCGTGGCCTCGGCGCCGATGCCGTCGACATCGACGTTCCAGTTTCCGTCCGCGGCGAGCGAGCCGTTCACGATCACCGCACCCGGTGTCCACTGGATGCTGGGCGTGAAGCTCACGCTCCAGTCGTTGTTCTCGGTGACCGTGGTGGAGTCGCCGCGAGCGGTCGTGAACACGGTGGTCGCGTCGAGCGTGCGGCCGAGCGTGAACGGGCCGAGCGCCGCGGCCTGTGTGGCGACCAGCTGGCCGCTCCAGTCGCGCACGATCGAAGCACCGCGCGGACCATCGAGCGACGCGTGAAGATTTGCCGAGCCGGTGAATGCCCAGGCGATGGCTCCCGGTTGATCGTCGACCACGCCCTCGGTTCCGGTCAGCGTGCCGGTGAGCCCGAACGCCGTTGCGGAGCAGTCGAAGGTGAGTTTGGCGTCGGCCGGGATGGCGTCGCCGTCGGGGTCGCTGGTGTCGCCGGAGAGCGCGACGCAGCCATCGTTGGCGCCGGCGGTCGCGACCGGGCCGAACGTCTTGGCGGCATCCTCGATGCCGGTGCCGAGCGCGTCACCCGCCGACGCGGACTCGGCCTGTGATAGCGCGCGTTCCTGATTCGAAACACATCCGATGGCCGACGTGGCGAGAAGCGAGGCGAGTCCGACGGTACCGAGGCGAAGCGAGACACGGAGTTGGTTCATGCCCGCTTCGATTTCAAGGGACAGACCAACCCCGATGCTCGCGGAGTCATGGAGTTTCGCGTAGATCCGCAGGTGTGAACGAATGGCGCCTGTGGGAATGCCCGACGGCACCCGGTACACCGCGGCAGATGGCGATCAGACGTACCGGATCTCGTAGGACAGGTCGGCGGCATCGCGCAGCATCGCGGACACGCCGCAGTACTTGTCCTTCGACAGGTCGACCGCACGCTGGACCCGCTCCGGATCGAGGCCATCATCCTTGCCGAGCTCGTAGACGACGCGGATCTGGCCGTACTTGGCCGGGTAGCCCTCGGTGAGGTCACCCTCGACGTGGACCCGGAAGTGCTTCACCGGCTGGCGCATCTTGCGGAGGATCGCGACGACGTCCATCCCGGTGCAGCCGGCCAGCGATGCGAGAAGGAGCGGCTTGGGTTGGGGACCCCGGTCGTGCCCGCCGTGCTCCGAGCTCGCATCGATCACCAACTTGAAACCCTGGACGTCGACTTCGAAGGCCATGTCGTCTTTCCAGGTGCTATCGATCGCGTGTGTGGGTGGGGTGGTCGTCATCGAAGCCTCGCGAGGTGTAGCCGGTTGGTAAGAGCCAGCCGACCGAGCGCAGGATTCGCTCGATTTCGCGCAAGATCGGCGCGGATCCAACTCTCTGGAAACTCAGGCGTGTCGCGTGCGGGCGACCAGCACGGGGCAGCGCGCGTGACGGACCACCTTCTCGGCGACCGATCCGAACACGACGCGCTCGATGCCCGTGCGCCCGTGGCTTCCGATCACCACGAGATCGATCGACTTGTCGTCATCGATCCGGGCCAGCGTCTGACCGCCCGCCGAGCCGATCGCGTTCACGCCGTCGACGGGGACGGTGATGCGGTCGCGGGTCCGGGCGGTCGCGCGCGCGAGCTGCTCGCGGCTGGTGCGCTCGAGGTAATGGATGAACTGTGCGGCGCCGCGGCCTCCGTAGAACGCGACCTCGGCGACGTGGAGGAGCGTGAGCTTGGCGCCGTCGGCTTCCGCGAGCTCCTCCGCCAGCGCGAGTGCAGCGTTCGCCTGATCCGAGAAGTCGGTCGGGCACAGCACGTGTTCGAACGGAATGGCCACGTTGTCGGGGCGAACGACGAGCGTCGAGACCGGAGCGTGACGGACGATCGACGTCGCGACCGAGCCGAGCAGGATGCGCGGCAACCCGGTGCGGCCGCGCGTTCCGACGACGACGAGGTCGAAGCTCGGATCGTCGAGCTGCCTGACGATCGCGCGGGTCGCGGGACCGTGCACGAGCCGAGAGGTCGCACGTGCGCCGAGCTGCTTGGCTTCGCGAAGCGCATCGCCGAGGCCGCGAACGGCTTCGTCTTCGATCTCTCGGACCACCTCCGACGGGATCGGGAGCTCGCCGCCGAGTGCGGTGGGCACGTTCCAGGCGTGCGCGATCACGAGCTCGGCGTTCTGTGTGGTGGCGAGTCGTGTGGCGACCTCGACCGCCCGACGAGAACCATCGGAGAAGTCAGTCGCGACGAGAACCTTGCGGAAACTCATGCGCCAGATCGGTGCAAGCCACCGGCCACGCTCCGGCGCCCGGTTCACGCACGAGCTGCATTCGCGGGAATGCCGCCTCGCATCGCTTGCACCGCTGCAACGTGGTGCCCCCCGATGCTGCCGTGGCGTGGTCCTTGCTGTAGACACATGTATATGCCTCGTCTCGCCCGCGATCTGATGACCGTCGAGACCCTCTCGATCCCGGCGGATCTACCGTTCCTCGAGCTCCAGCACCTGCTGGTCGAAGCTCAGACCCACGGTGCGCCGGTCGTCGACGAAGGCGGAACCGTCGTGGGTATCGTGACGGCGATGGATCTGCTACGCGTCGCGGACCAGGCCTGGGACGACGAGAGCGATGAAGGCGAGAGCGACGATCCGCTCGACGAGCTGAGGAGATTGACGGCGCGTGATATCGCCTCCCCCGACGTGGTGTGGGTGACCGCCGAAACGCCGATCGCCAGCGTCGCCGACGTGATGAGGCGCGAGGGTATCCACCGCGTGGTGGTCGGTACCGACGGGCGGATGGAGGGCGTGCTGACCGCATTCGATCTGCTCGCGGAGTGCGGGGGATCGTGAAGAACGGAAACCTCCCGCCCCGCACGGTCACGAAGTTGACGCGACCGTTCGTCCTGTTCACGCATCTGCAGGCCTCGAGTGGCGCCGTACTGCTCGCCGCGACGGCGATCGCGCTGATCCTCGCGAACACCGATCTCGCTCACGAATACGCATCGTTGTGGAGTCGCGAGTTCACGATCGGGTTCACCGGCGCCAAGCTCTCGTACCCGCTCTGGTACTGGATCAACGACGGCCTGATGACGATCTTCTTCTTCGTCATCGGGCTCGAGATCAAGCGCGAGCTCATGTGGGGCGAGCTTCGCGATCGCCGCAACGTCGTGCTACCCGCGGTCGCGGCGCTCGGCGGCGTGATCGTCCCGATCGCGATCTATCTCGTGCTGGAGTCGAGCATGCCGGGGCGCGGTGGTTGGGCCGTGCCGATGGCGACCGATATCGCGTTCGTGGTCGGCGTGCTGGCGGTGCTCGGCGCGCGGGTCCCGCCGGGCCTCAAGGTGTTCATGTTGTCGCTCGCGATCATCGACGACCTCGCCGCCGTCATCGTGATCGCGCTGGTGTTCAGCTCGGCGATCAACGTCGGGTGGCTCGTGGGCGCGGTGGTCGGGCTGCTCGTGGTCGCGATCCTCAACCGGATCGGCGTGCGCCGGATCTCGATCTACGTGGCGGTCGGTGCTGCGGTGTGGTTCTGCACGCTGGAGGCCGGCATCCATCCCACGGTGGCCGGCGTGCTGCTCGGGTTGATGACGCCGGCCAGCGCCTGGATCGGGGACAAGGCCCTCGTCGACGTCATCGACGCGTCGCTCCCGCAGCTTCGGGGAACCGACGGTCCGTCGACCGAACGAGTCGAAGCCGCCGAGACTCTCGCGTTCGCTGCCACCGAGTCGGTGTCACCGCTCGCACGACTCGAGCACGCGCTCCACGCGTGGGTGGTGTTCGTCATCATGCCGGTGTTCGCGCTCGCCAACGCCGGCGTGTTGTTCAGCACCTCGGGCCTGGGGGAACCCGTGGCCGTCGCGGTGACCGCGGGGCTCGTGTTCGGAAAACCGATCGGCATCACGGGAGCCGCGTGGCTCGCGATCAAGCTCAAGCTCGCGAGTTTGCCCGATGGAACCAGCTGGTCGATGTTGATCGGAGCATCGCTACTCGGTGGCATCGGCTTCACGATGGCGCTGTTCATCGCGTCGCTATCGCTCGACGGGCCACTGCTCGAAGCCGCCAAGAGCGGCATCCTCGTCGGCTCCGCGATCAGCCTGGTGTGCGGCTTCGGCGTGCTCGCGCTCGCCGTGCGGCGCCGGTCGAGCCATCCACGCCGTTCTGAAGGAGAGTAGGCTCGCGGTATGGAATTCCTGGAACGGGTCTCGGTCGATCCGCAATGGGAACAGTGGCTGGTTCGCGACGGCAACGAGCTGCGGATCGCACACGTGCTGTTCGAGGAGGAGTCGGAGGCACTCGAGCGGATCGAGACCGGCACCCGGACCTGGCTCGGCCTCTCGCATGCACGCGCCGTCGCGGTGCACTCGATTATCCACCGCGGTGACCAGTTGGTGGTCGTCACCGGCGACGAACGGGGAAGGCGGTTCCTGCGGACGGCGCGCGAGCTGCCCGATCTCGAGGAGCGCGAGCGATGGGCCGTCGCAGAGTTGTGCGGGATCGCCGACGCGATCAGTGCGATGGCCGAGCGAGTGCCGGGCTTCGTTCACCGGCGCGCCAGCGACGAGCAGATCGTCGTCGGTGCCGACGGGATCGCGCGGTTGCGTGCACCGATCGAGCGGGTCTCGGTGGGCGTGCGAGCCGGGTATCTCGGGCGCGGACGCCACGTGCCGATGCTGCGGTGGATGTCACCCGAACAGGTCCTCGGACACGCACCATCGCCGGCCAGCGACGTGTTTCAGCTCGGGTTCACCCTGTACTGCACGCTGCTCGGGCGCTATCCGTTCGACAACAACGACCTCGCGGTGATGCAGGGCATCGCGCACGGCAAGCCTGCGCTGCCACCGATTCCGAGCATCGTGCCGGGCCTACGGGAGGTGGTCGAGCATGCCTTGCGCCGCGATCCTCGAGAGCGGTTCTCGTCGGTTGCTGCGCTGGTGGCCGAGTTGCGCCGGTGCGTGCCAGACGAAGTCGATGCGGAGACCCGCCGCAAGCTCGTCCACGAACCGTCACACCCGCCGCCGATCCAATCGGCCGCGATCGTCGGCTTCCGGTGCCAGCAGCGCTGGGATGCACTGGCGCCGACCGCCGTCGACGGGATCCGGCACTGCGATGCGTGCCGGCAGGATGTCGTGCAGGTGCGATCGATCGAGGCCGCGATCCCGTTGCTCGGTCGAAGTTGCATCCGGTACGAAGAATAGAGAGACGATCGGCGCGCGTCCGACGACGCGCGCGTCGATCGTCGTGATCGGTTCTACAGCTCGTCGCGGTTTCCGATGCGGAACACCAGCTCGGGTGCTCGCCGGCGCGTGATCTCGGCAACGACCTCTTCGCGCAACTCGTCGGCGGCGTCGCGCAGGCAGGCGAGCGCGGCGTCGGGATCGAGATCGTCACGAGAGGGTACGAGGGTCACGAGCAGGCGGGCAGCAGAGGGAGCGGGTGTCACCGATGCGAGCGCCAGCTCGTCGATCGCGGGATCGTCGAGCTCGGCGAGCGCATAGGTGAGCGCATCGAAGACCTGACGACAGAGCTGCAGATCCTTGTGATGGCGCTTGCCACCACGATGCTGCTCGTTCATGTCGACTCCAGGCGCGAGAGGTCGCGCCGATCAGGTTTCAGCGTTCAGGAGAACGAGAATCGATGGAGGACACGGGGCGTCATGACGAACCTCTCGGCGAGGAGAGCCGTAACGGATACTCGATCCGGAATCGGCTGGCAAACACGTTCTGCTAGGCTCCCGGCATCACGCTGCTTTCGACCGGTACTGGCTCGGGGACATCCCGTACCACCGCTGGAACGCACGCGTGAACGCGCTCGGTTCCGAGAACCCGAGGAGATACGCGATCTCCGTGAGCGCGAGCGCCCGCTCCTGGATGTAGGCCTCTGCGAGGTGGCGTCGCGTCTGATCGAGCACGCTGGCGAACGACGTCCGCTCCTGCTCGAGCCGGCGCTGCAACGTGCGTCCCGACATCGCCATCCGCCGTGCGACCCGGGCGAGCGATGGCTCTCCGCCGTGGAGCTCCTCGACGATCAGCCGCGCCACCCGCGCCGACGCGGCATCTTCGCGCTCGAGGCTCGCGATCATCCGATCCGCGTGGTCCTCGAGCGTGCGCAGCAGCTCCGACGACGGCGCGCGCGTCGGTAGATCCGCGATCTCGCGCGTCAGGACGAGCTCGTTGCGTGGCTGATCGAATCGCACGTCGCATCCGAAGGTGGCGAGATGCTCGTCGATCGATGGTGGTGCGGCGAACGCGAACGAGACCTCGACCAGCGGCCAGTCAAAACCGCTCGCGTGGCGGCAGTGCAACACGGTCACCACCATGGCGTACTCGACGTATGGTTGCGGCAACGCGCCGGCGATCGACGGATGGACCAGTGTCATGCACATCGTCGTCGGTCGATCGGTGATCTCCCACGACAGCGCCGAGTTGATCAGCGGGAAGTAGCGCGCGACCCGATGCAATCCCGCGCCGACCGTCGGGGCGCTCGCCGCGAGGAAATCGATCACGCGGTACGCGCCGAACGGCACCGCGACAGCGACCCGGAGCCCGAGGCTCGGATCGCCGGAGCGTTCGAGCGCGGAGGACCACAGCGTCGCGACCGCCTCGCCGGGCAGGCGGGCATCGGCGTCCTCGACCTGTTCGGCAGTTAGCCCCGCGGCGGAGAGCAGCGCCCCCGTGTCGAAGCCGAGACGATCGAGCGCGGTCACGAGGGCCCGACTCGAGGTCGTCGCGACGGTCGCTCCGTGCATCACGCGAATGTACGTTGGCGTTGCGGGTCAAGGGGCTGTCGTGCGCCGTCAAGCGGCGATCCGCCCCGATCCGTAGGGTGGGCGAAGGAAAGGAGCTCCGTCATGACCTCGAGCCTCACCTCCGCGCTTCGCTCACCCTCGCCCGCGCCCCCGTCGATCGCCGACCGTGTCCCGCCCCGGGGATGGCTCGCACTCGGTGCCGTGCTGACGATCGTCAGCGGTCCACGCTGGGGAATCGGCCTGCTCGCCTGGATCGCCCCGGTGCCGTACCTGCTGTACGCCCGGCGCGCGCGCGGCTGGCGCGCGTGGACGGCGCTCGCAGGCACGCTCCTCGTCGCGTTCGGGATGCAGTGCGCCATGCTCGCGACTCCACCCGTCCCGGTGATCGCGACGCTCGCGTTCGGTCCGCCGTTCGCGATCGCGCGGTTCGGGGCGCTCGCGGCCGGCGAGATCGTGCGCCGCCGTCGCGGCGAGGCCGCGGGCGTGGTCGCGTACGTCGCCGCCACCGTCGTGCTCGACTGGGCCGGCGCTCTCGAGCTCGGTGCCTGGACCGCGACTGCCAACAGCCAGGTCGAGTGGCTGACCTTCCTCCAGCTGGCGTCGATCGCGGGGCTCGCGGGCCTCGGTGCCCTGATGGCCTGGACCGCTGGGACGCTCGCGATGCTGGTGGCGTCTCCGCGACCTGCGAGACGCGCGAGGGGTGCCGTGGTCATGGCGGGCGTGTTGATCGCGGGGCTCGCGTGGAGCACGTTCCGCATCGATCGCCCGGTGCCCGGCCACGACGTCGCGGTCGCCACCGTGGTCACGACCGTCGGCCCCGACGAGCACGGCATGCCGGACCCCGCCACGCTCACCGCCAACACCGAGATGCTGTTCGCACGAACGCGGATCGCGGCGGATCGCGGGGCACGGCTCGTGGTGTGGAACGAGGTCGCGACGCTGGTGACCCCGGCCGAGGAGTCCGGGTTCGTCGCGCGTGCGCGTGCACTCGCCCGCGAACGCTCGATCGATCTCGTGCTCGCCTACGGCGTGGTCGTACGCGACGCACCGGTGTTGCTGGACAACAAGTACGTGTTCATCGCCGACGACGGCGCGGTGCTCGACACCTACCAGAAGCACCACCCTGTCCCCGGCGAGCCCTCGCTCCGCGGCACGGGCCCGCTACACATACTAGAACGCCCCTACGGTCGGGTCGGCGGCGCGATCTGCTACGACTACGACTTCCCGGCGATGGCACGCGAGCACGCGCATTCGGGAGCCGAGCTCGTGGTCGTGCCGGCGTCCGACTGGCGCGGCATCGATCCGGTGCACACGTTCATGGCGCGCGTGCGTGCGATCGAGAACGGGATTCCCCTCGTGCGCGCCGTCCGCTGGTCCGCGAGCGGCGTGTTCGACGCGCACGGCCGCGTTCGCGGCTGGATGTCGGCGATCGACGACACCGACGGAGTCATGGTCGCCCGCGTGCCGGTCGGTCGGATCTCGACGCTCGCCAGCGCGTTGGGCGATGCGCCGGTTGCTCTCGCGGCTGCCGTGCTGATCGCGTTGCTCGGGCTGGCCTCGCGTCGCCGTGCGCGCGACGCGGTCGCGGCGTCGGGTCGAGAGTGACCGCTATGCGAATTCGATCGCGCGTGGCGGGAGTGCGGCGAGCACGTCGTCGACGGTCGGCGCCGGCGTGCGCACGGGGTTGCCGCCGGACCGTAGTCGCGCGAGTCGGTGCTCGTAACCGAGTGCGATCGCGAGCTCGCCCACCTCGGCCTCGAGCTCGGCGGCGACGCGATCGTCCCAGTCGCGGGGAGCCGGTGCGCCGGCGTTGGGGCGGCTGGCGGCGAGCTCGGCGAACGTCTCGCGGGGGATCGTCGGCTCCCAGCCGAGGAAGCGGCTCACCTCGCGATAGCGATCGAAGTCGAGATCCTCGAGGCGCGCGAGCGCGCGATGCGACGCCGGCAGCTGGCGCAGCTGGTCGAGGATGCCGCGGATCCGCGCCTGGTAGAACCACGCGATCTTGCCGACCTGCGACAACGCACGCCAGCGATCGAGCTCGGCACCGCGTGGAAGGTTGCGTCCGAAGAAGTGCCGCGGCTCGACGCCCTCGCGGATCGTCGGCGGTAGCGATGGATCGCGCCACGGGATCGGATCGAGGAACCAGCCACGTACCGCGAACGAGGCCACGGTGCGATCGGGGCTGCGCACGAGCAGCAGGAACCGGGCGTCGAACCGCTCGTGGAGCTCGAGGATCGAGTGCGAGAGCAGGGCGCTGGACTCGAACGACACGTCGTGGCTCGCGAGATCGTCGCGGACCGCCGCTTCGCGATCGATCAGGAAGCCCTCCGGATCGACGGGGATGCCATGCCACTTGCAGTACATGTGGAACGTCGCCGGTAGGCGGAGCCGCTCGTGCGACGCGGCGACTGTGGGCTCGCGCTTCGCGAGCTCGGCGAGGAACGTCGTGCCGCAGCGACCGGTGCCGACGCAGAAGCTGACCACGCTCATAGCAGTCGCAGGGGCGTGTACTCGCCGTAGCCGACCTCGATCGGCGGTGGCGCGGGCAGGCGATCGATCTCGGCGATGCCGGTGTCGAGGCTGGTGAGCTGCGCGCCGAGCCTGGACTGCGCGAATGCCTGCACGGCCTCGACGCTGAAACTCGAGCGTCGACGAGGCAGCGTGACGGCGGCGAGCTTCGGGAGGTCGAGCTCGCCGAGCCGGCGCAGTCCTTCGTCGTCGATCCGCGAGTCCCGGAGATCGAGCGCCAGCAGCCCCGGTGGTGGATCGGTGGCGAGATGGTTCACGACCGTCGACAGCGGTGACGAGCTCGGCGCGATCTCGAGGGTGTGGAGTCGCTCGGGGACACGCGCCAGAAAATGCGACAGCGCCGGTTCGCTACACGCGAGCACGCGCAGCGAGCGGACCCAGCTCGCCCTGGCCAGGCGATCGAACGACTTCGACTTCACGTTGCCGATCCGCAGCACCTTGAGCTCGCGCAGCGCCTTGGACTCCGCCATATAGAGCGCGCCCTCGGGATCGAGGTCGTTGTCGGTGATGTCGAGCTCGTCGAGCGTGCCCGCGGGTCCGTTCCGGAACGCGGTCATCGAATCGTCCATCTCCCAGTCGCTATCCTTGATGTCGCGGATGCACAGCCTCCGGAGGCCGCGGGTCTGCGCGGACGCGAGCAGCATCAACAGCCCGTGGACGCCGAGCTTGGCGCCGCTGAGGTCGAGCGTATGGATCTGCGCGAGACCGGCCCATGCCTGCAGCTCTAGGATGCCCTTGCTGGTGATCGCGGCCGGGGCGTACCGACGCCCGCTGCCGAGCTGCTCGTCGCTGCCGACCGAAAGCTCGAGCTCGACGAGCTTCGGCAACGAGCTCTTGGTCAGCTTCGAAAGGCCGCTGTTGCCGATGTGATGGAGCGGCACGCGCAGCGCCTCGAGCTGATCGAGGTGCGGCGACTTGAGCAGATGCGCCCAGCCGGTCCGGAGCTCCGAATCGACGAGATTGAGGGCGCTCACCGTCGACAGCAGCGGACACTTCGCGAGCCACTTGAGGTCGTCGGGTCGCATCACGGCGCCGACCAAGGTCAGCTCGCGAAGGCCGGGAAGTGCATCGAGCTTGGGCGGCTTGGCGGCGCGCGGCCATCGCAAGACGACACGGTCGATCGGCGCGGCACCGATGCATGCCGCGCGGTGGGTCTCGTACGCGTCGACGTTGTCGAACGCCACCTTGCCGACGAAGCCGCGCGTGAAGCTCCCCCACGTCACGCCGTCGAGCGTCGGGAGCTCCGCGCGCCACTCGGCGCCGCGCTTCTCGAGGATCGCACGCTCTCGGAGCTCGAGCTCGAGCGCTCGCGCGTCCCACCACGGGAGGTTCGCGCGCTCGATCTGGTAGTGGATCAGGTTGGCGCGATCGGTCTCGCCCACCTGCTCGAAGTGATCGGCGAGCACCTGGCGAGGCGCGTCGTTCGAGGGTTCCTTCCGGATCTCCGCGAGCAGGTTGTCGACGAGCGCGGTCATGCGGCCCTCGCCAAGGGTGACAGTGCGCGGCGGACCTCGCCGATCGCCGCCGCGAGATCGCACGGCACCACGGGATGCCGTGCGACGAAGCGCGCCCATCGCGAGGCGGCCTCGGGCTCGCGCCACCACGGCGTCCCCAGGAGGTCGCGCATGTCGAGTCGAAGTGTCTTGCGCGCGAACGCACGGTCGATCGCCTCGCCGAGCGCGCCGAACGACGCCGGTGGAAACCGCCGGGTGACGAGCCAGATGTCGGCCAGGTCCTTGGGGCGCCACTCGCGCGGTCCGAGCTCGCCGATCACGGCGAGCTTGGTGCCGACCACCATCTCGTGCGCGCACGTCCATACCCGGGTGCCACCGACCTCGCGTCGTTCGGCGATCGGCCAGACGTCGAGCTGGAACGTCAGGTCGACCGAGATCTCCGCGACGGTGCCACCGACCTCACCGCGTGCGAATACGATCAACCCGGGGTGAGGGCTGTCGGGCCATACCGGATCGACGCGAAATCGATCGGCCTCGAACGTCACGCCATCGTCGTGCGGCGCCGCCAGGATCTCGCGGACGCGCGTGCGCATGTCGCGCGATCGGTACGGCAGTCCGCAGATCACGTCGATATCGCGGATCCGGCGCCCCGCTCCCGGAACCCATGCATCGACCAGCATGCCGCCGCGCAGCGTGTAGGCATCCGCATCGCGTGCGGTCGCGAGTCGCGACACGAATCCATCGAGCAACCGCCTCCGCGCCGGCGACTGGTGCATGCGTCGAGACAGTAACGTATTCTCGGCGGCGCATGGTGGACACGCAGCGCGCTCCGCTCGACGTGCCGCGATTCGTCGCGCGGCGTAGCGCGATCGATCGTTCGGTCAACTGGGTTCGCCCCGTCGACGTCGGTACGATCGAGACCCGCTTCGTACGGCGGCGGTCCGATCGGATCGTGATCTACCTGTCGTCGCAGACCGGGTGCCGGCAGGCATGCCGCATGTGTCACCTCACCGCGACCGGTCAGACCGCGCATCGCGACGTCACGTTCGACGAGCTCGTCCAGCAAGCCGAGGTCGTGCTCGATCACTACCGCCGCGTCGAACCGGCGCGCACCGTGCACTTCAACTTCATGGCGCGCGGCGAGCCGCTGCTCAATCCCGCTCTCGTCGAGCACTCCGCGGAGCTCCTCGATGCGCTGTGGCAGCTCGCCGCGCGGCACGACCTGCGCGCGCGGTTCCTGGTATCGACGATCTTTCCCCGCGCCTTCACGCTTCGGCTGGAGGACGTGTTCGATCGCTATCACCCCGAGCTCTACTACTCGCTGTACTCCACCGACGAGCAATTCCGCCGTCACTGGCTCCCCAAGGCGCAACCCGTCGATGACGCGCTCGATCGCCTCGCGGCATGGCAGCGTCACACCAGCAAGATCGTCAAGATCCACTACGCGTTCATCCGCGGTCACAACGATAGCGAAGCCAACGTGCACGCGGTCTGCGACGCGCTCGATGCCCGCGAGCTGCGCGCGAACGTCAACATCGTTCGCTACAACCCGCCGTCGCCCGCGCACGGCGAGGAGCCGGACGAGGCCGTCATCGAGCGCAACGCGCAGATCTTCCGGCAGCGCTTGCCGCGTGCCCGCGTGCAGGTGGTGCCGCGCGTCGGTACCGACGTCCACGCGTCGTGCGGGATGTTCGTCAACGATCGCGTATAGACAGCCCCGAGGTGCGGATAGGATGCACGCATGCGAGTGATCGTCGTTGCCGTGATCGCGTTGTTCGTTGCGTGCGTGGCGTCGACCGGCCCCGGGCCGTCTGGTCCGCCGCCGGGTCCACCGCCGTCGAGCTCGCCACCGGTGAGCGCACCGCCGCCGAACGCACCGCCGATGAGTCCCGCACCGCCAGCATCGAGCGGGCGTCCCGCCGGTGCATCGTGTCTCGCCGGTGCCGACTGCGAGTCGGGGATCTGCGAGGGGCAGGGATGCGGCGACGACGCTCCGGGGACCTGTGCACCGGCCGCGCGTGGTTGCACCCGTGACCGGCGGCAGTACTGCGGCTGCGATGGCACCACCTTCGAGTCTTCCGGCAGCTGCCCGGGGCGACGCTACTCGAAGCGCGGCGCGTGCGACTGAGATGCGTTCGCGATCGTATCGGCAGTAGGGTGGGTCCATGGTTCTTCCCCAGATCGATGGCTACCACCTCGAACGCTGCATCGAGCCGGAACACCCGCACTCCACGATCAGCGATCCGGTGTACGCGGGAACCGATCGGACCGGGCGGCGGATCGTCGTCAAGGTGCTCCATCTCGGGTTTCCGCTCCGTCCCGAGTCCGCCGCCCGCTTCCTGGCCACGCTGCGGAGCCTGCGCGAGTTGTCGGCCCCGCACGTCGCTCGCGTGATCGACGCGGGGTTCACGGCGCAGCCGGGTGATCCGTGGTTCGCGATGGAGCTCGTCGAAGGCGAGACGCTCGAGGCACGACTCGCGCGAGGCGAGACCTTTACCGCGACCGATGCGCGAACGATCCTCGAGCAGCTGGTCGCGGGAATCGCCTCGGTCAACGCCGCCGGTCATGTCGACACCCACGTGATCGCACCGCACGCGATGCTGTCACCTCGCGGGTTGGTCGCGTGGAACTTCGGGCTCGCCGAGTGGCGGCGATGGGCGCACGACCTGGTCGCCGGGCAATACACCGCACCCGGCCAGATCCGGTGGCACCCCGATCTCACGCCCGACGAAGCGAAGGGGCTCCCGTCGCGTTCCTCGAACGGGGCGGCCGCACTCGCGTTGCTCGCGTTCCGCCTGCTGACAGGCCGGCATTACTGGCATGCCGCGAACGCGGCCGAGGCCAACCCGATGGCGCTGTTGACCGAGGTCGTCGGGCCGATCGAAGCGCCGCAGGTGCGAGCCTCGATCGCGCTTCCCGAAGGTTTCGACGCGTGGTTCGCCGAGTGCCTCGCGGGCCGAATCGGCAGCGCGGCTGCGGCGCTGCGCGCATTGTAAAACTCGACACGTCGCCACGCGTCGATCGCCGCGATAGCATCGTGGACGTTGAACCAGGTAACCGACCGCGATTCGATTCGTCGCCGCCTGCTCTCCACGCCGGCGCTCCATCTGTACGAGCTCGGCGATCTCGACGACTTCTTCTGGCCGAACACGACGTGGTACGCGCACGGCGATGCGATCGCGCTCGTCTACACGGCGACCGATCTCCCTGTCCTGATCGCCCTCGGCGGCGACGACCACCCAGCATTGCTCTCCGAGCTTCGCGATCGCTTGCCCGCACGGATCTACGCCCACCTGACTCCGGGCTTCCTCGCGACCCTGACGCCGCGGTACTCCGACGAGCCACACGGTACGTACGCCAAGATGGTGCTCGCGGATCGCACGAAGGTCGCCGGCGTCGATATCGGTGAGGTCGAACCTGCGACCGAGCGCGATGCCGCCGACCTGCTCGCGTTCTACGCGCGGGCGTATCCCGGCAACTGGTTCGACCCACGCATGCTGTCGACCGGCCAGTACGTCCTCCGGCGTGACGCGGGCCAGATCATCGCGGTCGCCGGCGTGCACGTGTATTCGGCGAGCGAGCGCGTCGCCGCGATCGGAAACGTCGCGGTGGATCCCGATCGACGCGGACACGGCCTGGCGAGACAGGTGACCGCGGCACTCTGCCGGTCGTTGATCCAGACCACCGATCACGTCGGCCTCAACGTGCGCGAGGACAACACGCCGGCGATCGCGTGCTACGCGAACCTGGGCTTCGAATACGTCGCGGACTACGAGGAGCATCTGCTCACCGCTCGGTGATCGGGTCGCGGTATAACGGCGGCATGATCACGGCGACGGGGTCCGACGCGCGGTGAGACGATCGTGACGATCGTGAGCGAGCCCGACTACATCCAGCACACCGAGAAGCCCGAGTGGGGCACCGGCGTGCTGGTGTCCGAGAGCCGGGATCAGCGAACGTATCTGTTCGAGGACGGCGTCAAGCGAACGTTCAAGACCGCGCTGGTTTCGAAGTTCCTGGTCGCGGCGGCACCATCCTCGGTCGAGGATCGCGCCCGCCTCGAACGCGGAGCCACGGCGGTCGGCAATGCGACACCGATCGCGATCAACCTCGAGCTCGAAGCAGAGATCCGCAAGAACCTCGACGATCCGGATCCGTACATGGTCTACGCGGACTGGCTCCAGGAGCGGAAAGATCCGCGCGGGCAGCTGATCGCGGTGCAGGAGCAACTGTCGCGCTCGCCCGACGACAAGAAGCTGCGCGCGGCCGAGTCCGCGCTGTTCCAGACGCATGGCGCCTACCTGCTTCCCGAGATCTTGCTCGCGGCCCTCAAGTCGCAACGCCGCGGTGACGATCCGTCCACGCGCTGCGGCGTGCGCTGGAACCTCGGCTTCATCGAGAGCGTGCGGCTCGCCAAGACTCCCCGGCAGCAGCTCGACCTCGTGATGCTCGCGCAGCAGCTCGTCGGTCATCCATCCGCGAGCTTGCTCCGCGAGATCGTGCTCGGCCCACTCGGCACCTCCGGTGGCTACGACTTCGCTCCGCTGGTCGCCGCGTTCGCGAAGCGCGAGCTCCCGTTCCTCGAGTCGCTCGTGATCGGCGACTTCACCTCGCAGCACATGGAGCAGCGCTACACGCGCGCCGGCAACCTCGGCACGTTGCTGGTGGCCGCACCGAACCTGACATCGCTGACGATCCGCGCGGGGGACGTGACGGTGGCGATGCCGGCGCTCGCGAAGCTGCGCACGTTGCGCGTGTACTCCGATCTCGCGCCTGCGGAGCGCGACGCGCTGTTCGCGGCTCGCCTGCCACAGCTCGAGACCCTCGAGCTCGGCGGCGATCGCGTGAAGTTGCGCGCGAAGGACGTCCAGACGCTCGCCGCCAACGCATCGTTCGCGGGATTGCGCGAGCTGGTCGTTCGCCGCTGCAAGGGCACGCAGACGGTGCTCAATGCATTGATCGCGTCGCCACTGCTGTCACGGCTCGACTCGCTCGTGCTCTCCGATGGCGATCTCGCCGACAAGGCGGTCGCCAAGCTCGAACGCCACGCCGACAAGTTCGCGCACCTCTCCACATTCGATCTCAGCGGTAACCCACTGTCGCCTGCGTCCGCCCTCCAGATCACGCGGTTGGTCGGGGCGATCGCCACGCCGAGTCGAGGTGGCCTCGACGAGGCTGCGGTGTTGCGACGCACGAACGATCCGCGCAATGCGGCCGCGGCGCGCGAGCTCGCCGATGCTTCGAAGTGGCTCGAGCTCGGCCGGGATTCGCGTCGTGTGTGGGGCGAGTACGAGGGAACCCGTCACTACTACGTGTTCGCCCACCTCGAAGGGCGGCGCTGTGGTTGCTCGTGCGGATCTTCGAGAAGCCCGTGCAAACACGCCCTCGCGTTGTTGGTGCTCGCCGCCAGAGGCCATGCATTCCCGGATCGACCAGCGCCCGACACGTTGGTACGTCATGCCTCGGTCGAACGTCCGCGCTACGGCTGGACGTGGCAGTGATCTGCTAGCCGGCGAGCATCGCGCGCTCTTGCTCGAACAGCTTGGCGACCGCCTCCATCACGATCCGCACGCGGACCGTGTCGCGATGCTCGGGCGGAATGATCAGGAACGCCTCGGTGTTGGTGACGACCTGTGGCGTCAGCCGGATGAGCTCCGGGGAGTCGCACACGAAACAGGGCAGCACGGCGATGCCGACGCCCGCCTTCGCCGCCGTGGCCACCGCGGTCAGGCTACTCGCGCGGAGCACGACATCCTCGGGGCGGCTGTGCGCGGTCAGCCAGACCGCACCCGGCGCATGCACGAGCATCTCGGAGAATCCGATCAGCTCCTGACCCTCGAGGGCGGCGCTGTCGACGTCGGGGCCGAGCGCGACGCCCGTACGCTCGACAAAGCTCGGCGATGCGTACAGTGACCACCCGATGTCGCCGATCTTGCGCGAGATCAAGTTCGGGTTGGTCTCGCGGAACATCCGCAACGCGACGTCGGCTTCGCGTCGCATCAGATCGTGGGCGGTGTTCGAAACCACGAGCTCGATGTGAAGCTCGGGATAGCTCTCGCGCAGCGGCATCAGTCCACCCATCAGAAACCCGGCGGTCGTATCGGTCGTCGCCAGCTTCACGATGCCTTCCGGGCGCCGATCCTCGCCGCCGATCTTGCGGATCAGCTCCTCGACGCCGCGATCCATCGACTCCGCGAGCCCGACAGCGGCCTGGCCGGCCTCGGTCAACGTCGCACCGTGGGGAGTGCGGGTGATCAGCTGAACCCCGAGCTCCGTCTCGAGCGCGCTCAGCCTCCGTCCGACCGTCGACTGCTCGACCTTCAACAATCGAGCGGCCGCGCCGAGCGAACCCGCGCGACCGAGCGCGAGCACGAACCGAAAATCATCCCAGTGCAGAGGCACTTAGCCGCATCGTCCGCCGGGGGTGGGATTCGTGCAAGGGGGCCATGCACGAGCTACGGGTTCTCGCCCCCGCTCGCTCCGGGTATCCGTGATTCATGCAAACGCAAAACATCCCCACCGCCGCTGTTGTCGTGACCCATGACGTCGAGAGCTACGAGCGCTGGAAGCAGGCGTTCGATGCCCACGCGGACAAGCGCCGCACCTTCGGGATCACGAACACCCACATCAACCGGGACGCCGAAAACCCCAACCACCTCAGCATCTATCTCGCCGGTACCGATGCCACGAAGCTCGATGCCTTCCTCAAGAGCCGCGACCTCGCCGACACCATGGTCGGTGCCGGCGTCAAGGGACCGCCGCACATCGCCGCGATCACGCCCGTCGAGGACCACACCCAGAAGAAGCCGGCTGCCGGCGTGATCGTTCGGCACACGGTGAAGGACTTCGACGCCTGGAAGCGCGTGTTCGACGGCGATGCCGAGAGGCGCAAGCAGGCCGGCATCATCGGCCACGCGGTCAACCGTGGCGTCGCCGACCCGAACCTCGTGGTCGTCTACCTCCAGGCCGAGTCGCTCGACTCGCTGCGCACGTTCACGAGCTCGCCCGACCTCAAGCAGACGATGCAGAACGCCGGCGTGATCGGAAAGCCCGACCTGATGTTCGTCCAGGGCGGCACCTGGGAGAGCTAGTCGGTCACGTCACCAGCTCGCCCGAGCCACCCATCTCCGCCGGCAGGTCGCGCATCTTCGGCACGCCGTCGTCGATCGGTAACACGGTCTCTCGGTAGTGCACGTGCACCCCGGCCTTGTGGCCGAGCTCGGGGATCACCGCGGCGTAGACGTCGACCAGGTTCCAGGGCGGATGCTCCGTGAACAGGTGGCCTCCACACTTCGTGCAGAACTTGCGATGACTACGTTCGGTCTTGTGAAACTCGCCAACGAGCTCGGCGCCTTTCACGACCCGCACTGCCTCGGGCTTCCACAAGCTGAAGGCGTTGACCGGTGCAGCGGCCCAGCTCCGACAGTCCTCGCAGTGGCAGTACCCCATCGCTTCGGGGGCACCGGTTACCTCGAACTGAACGCCGCCGCAGAAACAGCTCCCCTTGTAGATCTTGTCACTCATCGTTTCTCCTCCTCGTCTGTCCCTCTACTCACAGCTACATCGATGATGGCGCGACCGTATCGCATACGCGTACGCGATGCAGACGTCGGGCGACAACGTCAGCTCGCTCTGGACGACGAGTTTGCTTCTCACCTCGAGAGCAGGGGCTCTCGCGGTGTGCTGGTCGAGCTGGAGGTGGTAACACCGCGCCGATGAGCGAGCTCGTCGTCACGGCATCCACCACCATTCCAGCACCGAGCTGGGCCACCGTCGCGGTCGAGGATCACCTCGCGGTCGTCACCCTCCGAGCGCGCGGAAAGACCAGCCGCATGGGGCTCGCGTTCTGGCGCGAGATGCCGGAGCTGTTCGCCTGGCTCGATGCCAGCGAGATGGTCCGCGTCGTCGTGCTGCGCGGCGAAGGCGAGGGGTTCAGCAACGGCCTCGACCTGATCGAGATGGGCTCGGAGCTCGGCCCCATGATCTCGCCCGCTGGTGGCGCTCGCGTTCGCACGCGGCTCCACGAGCTGATCCAGCGCATGCAGGCGGCGATCTCGTGCGTCGCCGCGTGCCGCAAGCCGGTGCTGGCCGCGATCCACGGCTGGTGTGTCGGCGGTGGCATCGACCTCGCGTCTGCCTGCGACGTCCGCGTGTGCTCCGCCGACGCGAAGTTCAGCGTCCGCGAGGTCAAGCTCGCGATCGTCGCGGATGTCGGGTCGCTCGCACGGTTGCCGGCGATCATCGGCGAGGCCGCGACGCGCGAGCTCGCGTTCACCGGCGACGACATCGACGCAGCGCGCGCGCTCCAGCTCGGTCTGGTCAGCGACGTTCGCCCCGACGCCGACGATCTATGGCGTCACGTGCGCGCGATGGCGACCCGGATCGCCGCCAATCCGCCGCTCACGGTGCAGGGCATCAAGCAGGTGCTCAACGCGCGGTCCGAGCGAGATGCCGCCGACAGCCTGCGCACCGCCGCGATGTGGAATGCGGCGTTCTTGCCGTCGGCGGATCTCGGCGAGGCGTTCGCCGCGTTCACGCAGAAGCGCGCGCCGAAGTTCGAAGGCAAATAGGCTCGTCAGCGGACACCGAGCTCGGCGAGCACGGCAGCGAGCTCGGCCGGCGAGCACGGCTTGGGCAGGCATCGCGAGATGCCGATCGAGTTTGCCTCGGCGATCACCTGTTCGTCGAGGTTGCCCGAGATCAGCACCACGGGAACCGAGGGTGCGAGCTTCCGGGCCGCTCGTGCGAGCTGGGTGCCCGACATCCCGGGCATGCGCAGGTCCAACACCAGGGCATCGAAGTGGGAGCCTTCGGTGAGTGCCATCAGCGCTCGCTCGGGTTCGGTGAATGCCGTCACCGAGTAGCCGAGGCTGGCGAGCGCCTTCTCGAACGCCCGGACGATCGCGACCTCGTCATCGACGATCAGCACCCGCGGCAACGACTCGCCATCGGTCGCGGTCCCGGGGTGCACGGGCTCGGGGGCCTCCACCGTCTCGTGGGCCGGAAACACCAGTCGAAACGAGGTTCCTCGGCCGGGTTCGCTATCGACCCCGATCGCCCCGCCGTGGCCCTTGACGATGCCGTGCACGACCGATAGTCCGAGCCCCGATCCGACTCCCACCGGCTTGGTCGTGAAGAACGGATCGAAGATTCGTTCGAGGGTCTCGGCGTCGATCCCGCTGCCGGTGTCGGCGATCTCGAGCTCGAGATAGCGGCCGGTCGGGACATCGAGAGAAGCGTCCGGCTGGTCGAGCTCGATTCCTCGCGCACGTACCTCGATCCGACCACCACCACCCTCGAACGCGTGCCACGCGTTCGTGCACAGGTTCATCAACACCTGGTGGAGCTGCGCGGGATCTGCTTCGATCGAGGGTGCGTCCGGTGCGACGTCGGTCTCGACGACCACGTCCCTGGGTAGCGTCGCACGCAGCAGGCCGATCGCCTCGTCGATGACATCCGCGGGCGTTACCACCTGCTTGAGGGCCGGTTTGCGGCGGCCGATGGTCAGGATCTGACGCACCAGCTCCGCGCCGCGGGCACTCGCGGTCTCCACCTCGCGGAGGTTGTCTCGAACCGGGTGATCGGCGGGCAATTCCCGGGCGGCGAGCCCGACGTTCGCGTTGATCACGGTGAGCAGGTTGTTGAAGTCGTGGGCGATCCCGGATGCCAGCGTGCCGAGCGATTCGAGACGCTGGGCGTGCACCAGTTGCGATTCGAGCTGTGCGCGTTCAGCGGCCGCGACCTCGCGTTCCGTGACGTCCTGGAGCGTACCGAACAAGCGAACGACGCGACCGCTCGCATCTCGTTCGAACCGGATGTGTTGATGGACGTACTTGATCCGGCCGCCGGCGGTCTGCAGACGGAAGATCGTGTTCGAGGGTTTGTGGGATGCGAGGATGTCGTCGCGGAGGCGGGCCTGCGCTGCGCGGTCCTCTGGATGGACGACGGACAGCCAGGTAGACAGGTCGGGCACGGTGTCGTTCGAGAGCTCGAGGATCCGGAAGATCTCGTCGGACCAGGTCACCTTGCCGGTCACGAGATCGGTCTCCCAGTTGCCCGTGCGCGCGATTGCCTGCGCCTCGGCCAGCCGTTCGGCGGCTTGCTGGAGCGCGGCGTCGCGAGCGCGTACGGCTTCGCGCGCGGCTTCGCGTTCGGTGACGTCGAGCATCACGACCTGGATCGCCGGCCGGCCGTCGTACTCGATCTTCGCCGCGACCACTTCGACCGTCACGAGGCGGCCGTCGGCGTGCAGCATCTTGCCGAGGAGGGGAGCGTTGTACCCGGAGTGGTCGGCCTCGCGTAGCTGGGCGACCCGCTCGCGAACCACGGAATGAAAATCGGGATGCACGAAGTCGACCAGCTCGCGGCCGACGAGCTCGTCGGGTGGGTAGCCCAGCATTCTCGCGAATGCCTGGTTGACCAAGAGCACCCGCTTGCCATCGTGCACGTAGTGCGGCACGGGCGCGTACTCGATGAGAAGCCGGTACCGCTCGTCGCTAGAGCTCGTGGAAGCGGTCATGGGTCACGATCGCAGCGCGGCTAGTCTCTCACGGTAAGGTGCCACTAGGTACGAAGATAGAGATCGCCGCTGGACGTCGAGTACCAGACCGTTGGCGCATCCTCGAATCCGACATCGATCCCTCGCTTCGCCAGCGCGGCCGCCGCCTTGCGGTGGACCGGCCCCGAGGCCGGCAGGATCGACAGCGTCAGCTTGCTCGGAGTCAGCGGCTCGAGTGCACGCATCACGTTGGGGAACCACGAGCGATTCGTCCACACTCGTCCCGCCCACGACCGCCCGACGCGATCGAGTCGGATCGCGTATTCCGCATCCGACCGTTCGACCACCAGCGTCGCGAGCCTGCGAAACCTCGCGGCGCGCTCGAGCCACTCCGCCAGTGGCAACTCGCTGACGTGGTCGGCGAACACGGTGAGTGCCTCGATCCGTGCCATCCACGGAAGCCGCTCGAGGAACGCCAGATCGCCTTCGCGTTCGCGCGCCACGCCACGTAGCCCGAGATGCCGCAGCGCGGGAAACGTCTTCGATCGCGCCATCCGCGTCACGTCGGCCGCGTCGTAGCGATACAGATAGCCTCGCGCGTCGCGCCCCGCACTCTCGACGTCGGGGGTCTTCACGGTCAGCGAACGCAGGGGCAGGGCCTTGGCGTCGAACACGTCCAGCGTCGTGTCGAGATGCTGGAGCGATCGCGCGTGCTTCGATCGCGACACGGCGTCGAGCCCCGAGCCGAAGTCGCCCGAGATCGATCGCACGGTCGACCACCATGGCGAGCTCGCCATCGCCGCGAGCGCCGCGTCGTCATGCCTTGCGCGTGCGCCCATCCTCGCACCGGCACGTAGCCACGCGCGCGACAGAAACCCGCGCTCGAATTCGCACAGGCTCGGCTCGAGCACGTCGGCGAGGGGGCCGAGCCACTGTGCGCGATGGCTCTCGAGTAGCTCGTGCTCTCGTGCGAGTGCTGCTCGCGGCGCGGCGCCCGTCGTGCGCGTCAGTTGCAGCGCGATCAACTCGCCGCGCGGATCGCCGCGCTCCTGCAGCACATCCCCGGCAACCGCGCGTACACCGTCATCGTCGGGCGCCGCGAACACGGCGTCGAACAGGTCGCGTGCCTTCTCCTCGTGCGCCGCGAGCGCCCGCGTACAGCGATCCAGCTTCGCGCGGTTGGCCGCTGTCAGTGGCGTCGTCTTCGCGATGTTCCCGAGCGTCTCGATCGTGGCCTTCGCGCGCGTCGTCAACCACGACCGCATCGCCTTCTTCGGATCGCCGTACCGATCCGGCCCCAGGATCGAGGGCAACTTCGCGACGTAGCGCTCGAGCAGCGTCGCCGCCCGGGGATCCGCGTGGACCTCGAACAGCTGGAACATCGCGGTCCAGAACGGTTTGCTCGACGACGCGTCGAACCGGGGATGCAGCAATTGATCGACCACGAGCTTCGCCATCCGCGGATCGGCCGGAAACTTCGCGAGTTGATCCGCACGCACCTTGGCGTCTGTCGAGCGGAAGTGGGTCTCGGCCACCGCCTTGACCAACCGTGGCACGTCCTCGACACGGCGACGCTTCGCGATCCCGAGCCACTCCTTCTGCATCTCGGTGCGCTTGCCGCGTGCGAGCTGCGGCAAGGTCGGTGCGATCGCATCGGAGATCGCCTGCGCGAGCTCCGCGATCTCCTTCGCGCGCGTCACCCGCCACGCCGCGATCGCGTGTGCGAGCGCGGCCGTCAGGTCACCGGTCGCGATCGCATCGGCAGCGGCGTCGAGTGACACGCCCCTGTATATGACACCGTGGTCGTCGCCTCTTCACCACCCGGCGGATTTCGTCAGCCGCGAGGACAGCTCGCCGAGGAGCGCGGCACCGTCGCCCTTCCACGACGCTCCGTGCATGCACGCGAGCGCGCGCGGGTTCGTGGCCGCGAGCTTGCCGATCAGGTTCGCGGTGTGCGTCGAATGAGAGAAGTAGTCCATCGCGGACCGCATTCCCTCGCTCGGACTCAGGATGTCGCCCTCGGTGATCGGATCGTGCTTGTCGCCGGGTTGCGTGAACAGGTCGCCGCACAGCAGAGTCTGCGTCGATTCGTCGAACAGGTAGCCGCAGTCCCAACCGTGGGGAAGCTGGGGAGCGTCGATCCACCGCACGGTTCGCTTGCCGAGTGACAGGCGTTCGCCATCGGCCATGCCGCGCGCTTCGCGATCGGCGAGGTCGTCGACGGAGACCACCTTGCCGACCATGCTGCACAGCGGTGACGCGTCGGGCGCGACGGCGAGGAACTCGTTGAGGCTCCCGCACTCGTCGGCCTCGACGTGCGAGAACCCGACGTGGCGCAGCTTGTCGATCGGCATCACGGTCTCGATCGCTTCGCGCACCAGGCCGAATAGCTTGCGCAAGCCGGTATGAAACAGCAGTGGCTCGTCGTCGACGATCAGGAACTGGTTGAACGTGAAGCCGGGGGGAAGTGCCGGGTTGGGAGGGACGGGCGTGCTGATGCGATAGATGCCGTCCGCGATCTCGCAGATGGAGGTGTTCGATCCAGTGTTGGTGATCTTCATGGGGGCCTCGTTCGGGTGGATGGTGGTGTAGCGGTCGGATGTCAGGCGCCGCGATGGCGGTCGTCTTCAGGGGTTCGAAGGGCCGATCAGTCCGGCTCGTCGCGCTCGGGCGACGTCTTCGAGGTGGGCTTCACGATCGGGGGCGGTTCGGGTCACGCACGCGAGCTCGGTCGTCGCGTCGAGCCAGGTGCGCAGGGCAGGGTGGTTTCGGGTCGCATTCACCACGGCGCCGGTCGATTGCCACCACCGCAGGCGTAGCCACATCGGGGCGACGTGCAAGCTCAGCAGGCACGGGCGCGGGGTGGTCTCGGTCGCGGTCGCCGCCGCGAGCGCCCGGAGCACGTCGTCGAGCTGGGAGTCGTCGGCCCGCGCGCGATCGAACAGGATCGGGACGATCGTGCGATCGAACAGCGCCATCGCATGACGGTGGAGGCTACGCGCGACGACGTCGTCGGGATAGGCATCCGCGAAGCCGTGATGCTCGGCGAGATACTCGGCGATCACGCGCGACTCGGTCAGCACGAGGTCCCCGTGCACGAGCAGTGGGATGCGCAGGGCCACCGAGTACTGCTCGAGGCCCGCCGGCTTGGCTCCGACCGTGGATTCCCGTCGCTCGACGGGCACCTCCAGGTGATCGAGCAACGCGAGGATGCGATGCGCGAACGGACACCCTCGGTCCGAGAACAGGATCGGCGTCACCTCGTCGGCCATCGGCGCGGCCGCCGCGGATCGCGCGAGCCTCCCGTCCGGCCCGAGTGTCCGTCGCGAAAGGGTCACGCGACGACCGCGGGACTCGAGGTCGAGCGATTCTGGTTCCCGGACGATGCGGGCGTCGCCGCGGGTGCCGACTTGGCCTCCGGCTCCGGCTCGAACATCGGCGCGAGCCCGCTCACCGTCTCCGGGAAGTAGCGGAGCCGCATGCGCTCGCAGTAACGCATCAGGTTGTCGAGCGAGGCGCCGTGGCGATAGAGCGGGTTGTCTCCCGTGACGTAGACCGACACGCCGAGGAACCCGAACACGCAGGCATCGATCGACGACGGCTGGTCGCCGAGGAAATACGGTTGGTCGCCGAGCAACGCGGAGAGCGCGTCGAGATCGGCCTTGCCCTGCGCGATGATGATGTCCTCGGAGTGGCGTCCCATGCCGCGGGCATGGAGCTGCTTGGTGAAGTGGCGCCGGACCACGGTCGGTAGCAACCAGCGCAGCGGGATCGGCATCATCGCCGCGAACTCGCGCAGGCGTTCCTCGGAACCCTCTCCGAGGAACAGCTGGTGCTCGAAGCACTGGTGATAGTGCTCCTCGAGCATGCGCTGGACCGAGAGGGCGATCGCGCGCTGGTGCGCATCGAGGTGGCGATCGAGATCGATGCCGTGGCGCTCCTGGAGGTGTTCGATGATGAGCGCCGAATCGCCCATTCGAACGTCGCCGTACTCGATCCAGGGCGACTTGCCCTTGGGACCCTTGCGCGCGTCGTTGGCGACCACGAGCTCGAACGGGATCTCCGCCATGCGGAGCCACGTCGCGAGCTTGAGTGGAAACGGTGCCGAGGTGGCGAACGGAACGCCCCAGCCCGTGCCGTATGCGAACAGGCGGAGGTTGTCGGAAGTGGTGGTGGACATGTGGTGTGTTCCTCGTGGTGTCGAGCTGATGAAGACAAGCTAACACGAAAATTCTACCGATGGTCAATTAAATTAACCAAAGGTCAAAAATAATGACTCGTGGTAGAAACTTGTCGTGAAACGCCGCGAATCGCTCAAGAAACACCGACAGGAGCGCGCGCGAGAGGAGATCCTCGATGCCTCGCGCGCGGTGTTACTGGCCGAAGGGTTCGCCGGGTTGACGCTCACCGCCGTCGCACGCGAGCTCGGCCTGACCAAGGCGGCGCTCTACTACTACTTCCCGTCGAAGGAAGCGATCGTCTTCGAGCTGATCTACCTCAGCCTCGAGAGCCATGCTCGCGTCGTCGGCGACGCGATCGCGGCAGCTACGTCGGGCGCCGGTGCGATCGAGGCGTTGATCCGCACTGCCGCCGACGACTACGGCGGGCGCATGGACGAGCTGCGTCTCGCCTACCTGGTTCCTCAGGTCGCCGGAGGAGCGCACCTCAGCTCCGATCTGCTCGTGCGAATCCGTCCGTTCAACGAGGTCATCTACGGTGGAACCGCCGACAAGATCCGCGCCGATCAGAAGGCCGGTCGCGTCGACGCCACCCTCGATGCCCGGCGGCTCGCGTTTCTCGCGCACACCTCCGTGCTCGGCATGCTGACCGTCGAGGGGGTGGTCGCCGTGGCCGACGACGCACCGTTGATCCACTCGCGCCGGGCGATGGTCGACGAGCTGGTCCAGACGTTCATCGCGCGCCTGCGTGCGGCGAGCTGAGCGCCCGCCGCGGCTCCGTGACGGCGATCAAGGCGCGTGACATCTGCGCACCGATTGCGGGGCTTGACGGCAGCGTTGACGAGGCACGGGCCTATACTCGCGGCGTCTCCAGGAGGACCCATGCATACCCGTTGGCTAGCCTGTCTTGTCCTGCTCGTGGGGTGTCCGAGCGTCACGGTCGACCAGAATGAACAAGGGAACAACGGCCCGACCGTCGAGTTCGATCCCGCGAACAGTATCGTTCCATTCCCGAACAACCTCCTGATCGACCCCGCGACGGGGAAGGTCAACCTGCCGGAGCAGTGTAACGAGAGCGCGAGCTCCGCCGCGACACGCACGCAGGTGCTCAACAAGCTCGATGGCTTCGGCACGTACGAGACCGCGATGACGGTCACGTTCACCGAGCCCGTCGACATCGCATCGTTTGCCGGCAACGCCCTGCTGATCCAGCGCGTGCGTGCCGGCGAGCCGAACGATCCGACGACCGCGATCCCGGTTCCGGTGGTCGCGATTCCGGGCAAGACGATCCGGTTCAACGATCAGACGAACATCGCGGCGTGCACCGATCCGGTGATGGTCGACCAGGTGACGCTGATCCCGACCGCTCCACTCGAGCAGCACGCGACCTACACGGTGGCGCTGCTCGGCGACGATCCGGCGACCGAGAAGGTCGAGGGCATCACCACCGCGAACGGTACGGCGTTCGAGGGGTCGTTCACCTGGCAGTTGATCCGCTCCCCCGACCCGGTGGTCGTGTTCGACAGCGACGGCAACCTGATCGTCAATCGCACGCCGCTCGATCCCGAGGTCCCCGCCGACGCGGCGCAGCTCCAGGGCATCGCCCTGCTGTGGAACGCGCACCATGCCGCGATCACGTTCCTGGCCGCCGCCGGACACCCGGCCGACCAGCTGCTCCTGGCGTGGGAGTTCAACACGCAGACCACGACCGATCCGCTCGATCCCGCGGTCGACGGGTCGCCCGCTTCGACACCGACGGCGTTGCCGCTGCTCGGCAACGTCAACCCGGCCGCTGCCGCCGCGGTCGTCAACCACCTCGGGCCGTTCGCGCCGTGCGCCGGCGATGCTCCCGATGACACCCAGTGCTTCCTCCGCGTGCTCCTCGGCGGCGGGAAGTCGACCGACCTCGCGGCCAACTACGCCGTCGGCAAGGCGACGTGTGCCGCGGCCGGGTGCGCCAACATCGGCACGGTTCTCAACTCCTTGCTGCTCTCGAAGCAGTACCTGACGGACGTCACCAACACCGAGTACACGGGCACCGGCTCCGCACCGATCCCGGGAGCGTGGAGCGATCCCGTCAGCCCGCAGGTGGTCCACGACACCGCGGAAGCGAATCCGATCGACAACGATCCGCAGGCCCAGATCGGCGTGCTCGTCCTGTTGCCGACAGATCCTCCGCCTGCCACCGGGTATCCGGTCGTGATCTTCCAGCACGGCATCACGCGCTCGCAGGGCGACGTGTTCGGCATCGCCGGTGACTTGACGTTCCAGGACGCGACCAAGCAGGGCTTCGCGGTCGTCGCGATCGACGCCGCGCTGCACGGTAGTCGCGCGGTCCGGATCTCCGATGCCGCCAACGCGATCCCGCCGCTCGATTGCTCGGACGTCACCGACCAGGCGCTCGGTCCGCGTCCCGACCTCGGCCCCGATCCGACGACACACCCGGGCTGTTACGCTCCGATCTTCTCGACGGATCTCGCGGCGACGCGCGACAGCTTCCGACAATCGCTGCTCGACATCCAGCAGCTCGTGACCTCGCTCGAAGCGTGCGGCACGACCAACTGCGGCGCGCTGAAGGTCGACGTCGACAACATCTTCTACGTCGGCCACTCGCTGGGCGGCATGCTCGGCAGCATGGATGTCGGGTTCACCGACATCAACGCGTCGGTGCTCGACGCCTCCGCGGCGGGCTGGCTCGACATCCTCGAGAACACCGATCAGACCGCGGCGTTCCAGTGCCCGCTGGTCGACGCGTTGATCGACGCCGGCGTGCTCAGCGGCGACAAGTTCGATCCGCTCGCGGGCACGGGCCTGTGCACGACCGATGCGTGGAAGACCGATCCGGGCTACCTGCAGTTCGCGGCGATCGCGCGCTGGATCCTCGATCCGGCCGATCCGGCGAACTTCAACGTCCAGCTCGCCCACAGCCGGTTCTTCCTCCAGGAGATCGTCGACGACGAGGTGTTCCCCAACATCGCCACCGACAACCAGGGCGCGCTGGTCCAGCAGCTGCGCGGCGACGCGAGCTGCGGCGTCCGATACTCGCGGTCGCCCATCGACGGCGCTGCTCGCCGCGCCAGGAGAAAATCGCTTCCTCGATTACCTCACCGTCCACCGGCGAACCCCGCCTGTCCGGCGGGCAACACGTTCGATCACGGTTCGCTGCTCCTCCCCGGCCGTCACGGGGAGCTGCAACCTCCCGATCCGGCCGCTGCGATGGTTTCTTCGCGACGACGCAGCTGCAGACCGACGCCATCTTCTACTTGCTCTCCAACCTCAATTAACGAGGCCCGACCATGAACACTCTACGTTCCATCCTGTTCACCTCGCTGGGCCTCGCCGGCGTCGCCGGCACGGCCTCGGCCAACTCGTTCAACGTCAACGAGCACGACGCGGCGGTCACCGGCCGTGGCGGTGCGGCGGCGGCGTCCGTCGACGACGCCGCGGCGATCGTGTTCAACCCCGCCGGACTCGGGCTGATCGAGGGCACCAGCGTCTCGGTCGGCGGCACGCTCTACATCGCCGAAGGCTCGTACGAGAACGGCACCACCAACAAGGTCACCACCAACAGCGGGCCGGCGCCGGTCCCGAACTTCTACATCGCCTCGCGCATCACCGACATGTTCGTGATCGGTATCGGTGCGCACTTCCCGTTCGGCCTCGCGCTGTCCTACCCGGACAACCATCCGCAGGCGGCGGTCGCCGAGAGCTCCGATCTGAAGACGATGTTCATCTCTCCGACGGTCGGACTCGACCTCCGGAAGCAGGTCCCCGGGCTGACGCTCGGCGCGGGGCTCGACATCGTTCCCTCCAGCATCGAGCTCAAGCGCGCGCTGGTGTTCGGCGACACGACCGGCACCGTCGATCTCGCGGCGTCCGGCGTCGGTTACGGATTCCGTGCCGGCGTGATGTACCACCCGCCGGCGGTCCCCAAGCTCAAGCTCGGCGTGATGTACCGCCACAGCGTCAAGGTCGACTTCGACGGTCAGGCGGACTTCGACATCGCGGCTCCGTTCCGCGACCAGGTGCCGCCCGATGGAGACGCGTCGTCGACGATCACGCTGCCGGCCTCGGTGTGGGGGGGCATCGCCTACTCCCCGCGCGACAACCTCGAGCTCGAGTTCGACACCGTCTGGATCCACTGGAAGCAGACGTTCTCCAAGGATCCGAACCGCGGTGGTGACGCCACGGCGCTGGTGATCAACCTCCCCGGCGACCAGGTGTCGACGATCCCCGAGGACTACAAGGACACCGTGACCTACCGGTTCGGCGTCGACTACCGGTTCCCGAAGTACCACACCAGCGTTCGCGGTGGCTTCTTGTACGACCCGACGCCGATCCCATCGACCACCCAGACCGCGCAGCTTCCCGACGTCGATCGGTACGCCGTCACGCTCGGCAGTAGCTTCCAGCTGTCGCCGTCGATCGATCTCGATCTGAGCGCGCTCTACATCCCGCACCTCGAGCGCGACTCGTCCAGCGATCCCTCGATCCCGATCTTCCACGGCACCTACGGCGTCCAGGCGCTCGTCGTGTCGGCGGGACTGCGCGGCACGTTCGGCAAGCGCGCCAAGGCGGCGCCGACCACCACCGAACCCGCCGTTGCCCGCAACGAAAGGACTTCCCGATGAAGCGCAGAGACTTCCTTCGTAATGCCGGCGCGTTCGTCGTCGCCGCTCGTCTGCTTCCCGCGTGCGGCGACAACCTGTTGCCTGCCGAGGACAACAACCCGCAGCGCGGTACGTTCGTGTTCCCGCAGGGACTCGCCTCCGGGGATCCACGGACGACCACCGTCGTGCTGTGGACCCGCGCGATCGTCGCGGCCAACCCGGAGCTCGACGTCGAGCTCCAGCTCCAGGTCGCGAGCGACGAGGCGTTCACCACCGTCGTCGTCGATCAGCAGATCACCGCGACCAGCGCCAGCGACCACGCGGTTCGCGTGCTCGTCACCGGCCTCTCCGCCGACACCACGTTCTTCTATCGGTTCGTCGCCGGCGCCGACCAGATCGTAGGCCGCACGCGCACCGCCCCCGAGGCCAACGCCGACGTCCAGGTCAACGTGGCCTGGGTGTCGTGCCAGGACTTCCAGGCCGGGCACTACGACGCGTACCGGCAGATGATCGCGGACGACGATGCCCGCGCCGAGGCCGATCGCATCCACTTCGTCGTCCACCTCGGAGACGTGATCTACGAGACCATCGACGAGCCGACCCAGCGCGCCCTCACCGACGACTTCCAGGAGATCATGCTCCAGAACGTCGACGGTTCGGACCGCATCCCGAGCCGGTTCCCGTCGGGTGGCCTGACCGAGCCCTCGGGCGCGAAGTTCGCGCAGACCGTCGACGACTACCGGCACCTCTACAAGACCTACTTCGCGGATCCGACGCTCCAGGAAGCGCGCGCGAAGTGGCCGTTCGTCTACACCTGGGACGATCACGAGTTCACGAACGACTACTGGCAGTCGATGGCGAACTACATCGACGGTACGACCCTCGACGAACCGTCACAGGTCCGCAAGATCAACGCCAATCAGGCGTGGTTCGAGTACATCCCCGTCCAGCTCACGGGAGCGACCGGTCCGACGGGGGTCACCCAGGACGCCAAGGACTTCGAGCGGGTGTCCGTGTCGGACTCGCGTTTCACTGCACCCAACACCGACAACTTCGTCGACGAGCCGAACAACGCGTCCGCCGTCGGCTCGGTGACGATCTATCGCTCGTTGCGGTGGGGCAAGCACGTCGAGCTGGTGATGACCGACCAACGTTCGTACCGGAGCGACCACGCGATCCCCGAGGATCTCACCGCGCTGATCAACGCGGCGGCCGGGACCACGGTGTTCTTCGACGAGCGCAACTTCCTGCCTCGTGATCTGGTCAAGCTCCTCGACGTCGGCTCGTTGAGCGGGCAGGCGAACCTCCCACCGCCTCTGAACGCGATCCCGAATCCCCGCGCGGCTTCGCCGATCGGCACCATGCTGGGCAAGGCACAGAAGGACTGGTGGAAGGCCACCATGCAGGCGTCCGACGCGACCTGGAAGCTGTGGGGCAACGAGGTCCCGATGACTCGGGTGCTGGTCAAGAACGTCAACAACGCGATCGGCTTCGATCGCGTGCTCGATGGCGACGCGTGGGACGGCTATCCCACGGAGCGCCAGGAGCTGATGTCGTTCTTGCTCGCGAACGACATCAAGAACGTCGTCGTGCTGTCGGGCGACATCCACGCGCACTTCGCTGGCGTCCTGGTCGACGACTTCGACGCGCAAAACCCGACCGCGGTCGCCGCCGAGCTCGTCGCGGCCGGTATCTCGTCGAACTCGCTGTTCTCGTTCTACGAGCTCGCGACGCGCACGGTCGACCCGAACCTTCGGGCGCTGGTCACGGTCGACGCGTCGGCGACCGGTGGCAGTAGCTTCACCGAGAACCTGAACCTGCTGATCACCAAGGGCCTGCTCTCGGCGGGAACGTTCGCGGGAGCGATCGGTGGAGGCGCGGACACCGCGACGGCGCTCGCCGCGGCCAACCAGGCGGCCGACGCGACGCTCAACACGCACCTCCGGTACGTCGACACCAACGCGCAGGGCTACGGGTACGCGAAGGTCACGGCCACCGAGATCACCGCCGACCTGGTGACGGTGAACCGCCCGGTTGGCCCGGTCTCCCGGCCGCCCGGGATCAAGCGAACCGCGTCGTTCACGATCCCGAAGGACGACCCCGGCAGCATGACCGCGGCCACCGTGACCGGAACCAAGCCGTTCCCTCTGACCTGAGTCAGGGCGGACACCCGCCCGCGGTGGGGTCGAGCTTCCAGCCGCCGTCGGTGCACCGAAACACGTCGATGCAGCAGTCGCCGTAGCTGCAGGACTTCCCGCTCTCGCTACAGCTCGCACCGCCGGCGGGTGCGTTCACCGGGCAGCCATCGGGCCTGGGATCGAACGCACAACGCCATCCCCAGTTGGGATGGGGCTCTTCGTCGGGTGGCAACTCCACCCCGGAGCACCGCGAACGCTGCGCGCACGTGCACGTGCCTTCCGGATACGTACAGCGCATCTCCGAATTGCACGCCGCCGGTGGGGTCTTGATGTCGGGTGGACACGTCGCGGAGTTGGAGCCCGGGTCGGTGGTCTTGTTCGAGACCATCTGTGGCTCGCGCGGGGTCTGACCGCAGGCGACGGCCAGCGCACACCACGTCACGACGACCGCGACGCATCGATCGATGTTCGGCATCGGGTGGATGGTACACACTGGAGGTATGCGGGTCGCCATCCTCATCGCGCTGCTCGGCATCGCCTCGAGCGCACGCGCCGACGACGAGGAAGTGGTGGCCCGCGAGCCCGCCCCTCCGACCCCGTTCGATCGCGGCAAGATGAACCTCGCGGTCGGGGGCGGCTCGACCAGCGCGTTCGGCCAGCGCTACTTCGCGCTCGGCGCGGGCTTCGGCTACTTCGTGCTCGATGGCCTCGAGCTCGGGGCGTCGGCGCTGTACCAGTTCGGCGACGGTCCCGACATCGCCAAGCTCGCGCCCCAGATCCGCTACGTCGCGCAGCCGCTGGTCGGGCGATCTCCACTGATCCCGTACGTCGGCGTGTTCTACAACCACTGGTTCATCGGTGACGCGTTTGCCGACGTCGACGCGATCGGTGCCCGCGCTGGCGCACTCTACGTTTCGGGACGCGTGTTGCTCGGGCTCGGTATCGCGGTCGAGCACACCGTGTCGACGTGCTCCACCGACTGCACGACGTACTATCCCGACCTGACGATCGCCCTGGCGTTCTGAGCACGCAGATCGTGATTCTCGGAGCCGGCAGGCACTCGAGGACGCGTGGCATCTGGGACAGAGCCTCTCGGAGCGTGACGCGATCGGTCGGGGGATTCCCCGCCGATCCTCTGGGGTCAGTCGTGTCCACCTACTGCACGGTGTACGGACCTCGAACACGCAGTGGTGAGTGAGGTACACCCTGCGGTCTCAACCAACCGAGATCATTGATTGTATATCCACTGCACCTCGACCCGGAAATCGCTCTGTCCAATTGTTGCGAGGCACGGACTTTGTAATAGAGATGAGACGTGGAGATCGCACGGGGTGGCATCGGAGACCGGCCTTGGGGGGCGACGTTGTTCGCCGCCGCACGGGCCAATATCTCCTGCCACGTGTGTGTGGTCTCGAGCAGCGGCACCACTCACGAGATCGAGTTCGAGGGCGACGCGATCGTGGGTGCGAAGTCGTCGTTGACCGCGGACTCCGCGGTCCGGATCGCTCTCGCGCAACGCTTCATCTCGGCGGCCCACGTCGACGCGATCACGGAACGTCTCGCCTGCGATATCACGCGCGACGAGATCGACGTGATCGCGGAGCAGGCTCGGCTCGATCCGTCGCTCGTCGCGAAGCTTCGCCAGCGCGTCGTCGCCCAGCGTGCCGCTCGCACGTTCGCGATCGAGGACGGAACGTTCACGATCCATCAGGTGCCGCCCGACGGGACGCGCTTCGTCGCCGTCGATGCACGCTGGATCATCTACAACGGCGTGCTTTCGTATTGCTCGGAAGGGCGGCTCTCGAAGGACCTCGAGGTCTGCGGGTCTCGCTTCACGTTGCGGCCCCACGCGATCGACTCGATCTCCCAGTTCGGCTTCGACGCGACCGACCGACCGATCCTCGAGGCGCTGCATGCTGGCACGACGCTCTCCGACCTCGAGGCCGCCCACCCGGAGCTCGAGCCGCGAGCGGTGCATTCCGTGATCTACGCGCTGGTCGTGTGCGGTGCCTGCGATGCCGAGCACCGCGCGGATGATCCGATGCCGCAACGGAACGTCCGCTCTGCGCGCGCCGACACCGAGCCGTGCGCGTTCGATCCGGAGTTGCTGAGCATCCCGCTGCGGAAGACGCCTCCTCCGACACCAATCCGCACCGGCAGCGGGACGTTGCCTCCGCCCACCTCCCAGTTCACGCGGCCATTCACGCAGCGACTCGGACGCGGATCGCAGCCACCGCCGACGCAGGGCAACCCGATGCCTCTCGTGGCGCCGGCTCCGAGGCCTCCCGGCGAGCTCGCCGCCGAGGCGTTTCGGCGCGGTCTCGCGTTCTTGAACGAAGATCGTATCGAACGAGCGATCGACGAGCTCTCGACGGCCGTCGAGCTCGCGCCCGACGATCCCGATCATCACGCGATGCTCGCGTGGGCGCGGTTCTGCGGCGCGGACGATCGCCTGGAGGCTGCCGTGCATGTTCGCAAGGCACTGGCGCGCGCGATCCAGAAGTCCGTGCAGCCGACCATGGCGCGGTTCTACCTCGGGCGCGTCGAGCGCATGCTCGGTCGCGACCGGGAGGCACTCCAGCACTTCCAGATCGTGCTCGACGAGCACCCGCGGCATGTGGACGCGCTCGCCGAGGTTCGCGCGCTCGCGGCGCGCCGACGGTCCTGACCTTCAGAGGAACACGCCGGCTTCGAACATGTCCGCGAAGTCGTCGGCGGCCGCCACGGTGGACAGCACCGGTACGCCGAGTAGCAACCGCGTGGCCTCGGCCGCACCGTGACGGAACGTTCGCTACGTCGGAGGAGGCGGAGGAGGCGGCGGAGGCGGAGGCGGCGGAGGCGGAGGAGGAGGAGGCTCCCGTTCGAGCGTGACGGTCCGGGTCGCGTGGTTGCCACGTACGTCCCAGGCATCGATCGTGACGGTGAGAGACGTCGTGTCGGGACCGATCTCGAGCTGGCCGTCGCGGTCGTTGGCGACCACCGAGCATCGACCTTCCTCGTCGAGCTTCAGGTTCGTGGCCGCGTAACGGAACAGCCGGTCGGGGTTTCCGAGAATCCGAGCTCGGCCAGAACCCGCCGTACTGCTCGGTCGCGTTTCCGAAATCGATCAGGCGGATCGTCGACGCCGTGGGCGTCCAGTCCTTCGCCAGCTTCGCGAACGCGTCCGAGAGGTGGCAGCGTCCGAGGCGCGCTCGCTCGACGCCTGCCTGATCGACCGCGGAAAACCCGATGCTCTCGATCTCGAGGTTGCGGGGCGAGTTGTCGTCGCGGTCCGATGCGGTGACCACGAGGTCGAGCGCGCCATCGGTGAGATATGACGAGCGCGTGGTGTTGGCATCGAGCAGGTAGACGTCGCCGATGGTCGGCTGCGTGGCGTCGGGATACGCCGGCATCACGAGCACCGGATCGATCAGCTCGAAGTGCTCGGCGTCGACGACGTTGACGTGCGTGTGGCGACCACCGGCGATGCCGATGTCGGCGAGCTCGCCGATGACCTGGCCGCGCTGGACCTCGAAGAACCCCTCGCGCGGCAGGGACGGGTCGGGCTTGACGTGCATGATCTCGAGGATGTGATGGGTGACCGGATCCCAGATCGAGATCACGGTCGAGTAGTCGCCGTTCGGGAACGTGTGTTGACCCCACCAGTCGGTGATCTGTGCGGTCCCGGAGGTCGGCGCGTGCACGGTGGCGCTCTCCGCTTCGTCGGCACGGATCACGTCCAACCCGGTGTGCTCGTAGACTTCGTTGCCGAGTCGGATCGGCGTGCCCTCGCGGTTGAGCACGGTGTGCGAGTCAACGAGCGGCCAGTCGTACGACGCGCCGGCGTGCGTGAGGCGCAGATCGAAGCTCGCTGCCAGGAACGTGTTCGCGATCGTGCGATATCCGCTGGTGTCGAGGACACGCGGCGAGAACGCGCCGTTCGGCAGATCGGCCTTGCCCTCCAGCGTCAGCGGCACGAACACGCCGGGTTCGATCTCGAACCCCTCCGGAGCCGTCTCCCGATCTCCCGCGTCGACCGCACAGGCCGCGAGTGACGTGAGGAGGATTCCACAGGCCAGGCGATGCATACCCGTCGACCTTGCAACCCAAACACCAGCGGTATCGCGCACAAGTCACCGAAACCAGAACGATCCCGGTGGACGTGTCCGTCTTCTCGGCTTGCCATGGCAGGTCCGATCGCCGCGATCGACAGGTTGCGATCGACCCGTGGCACGTGGCGACGCGACCGGTGGCTGCCTGGTCGATATGCGATAGATGTCGCATGCGGCGGTTCGAAGGCGGCAACGGTCGGTTCTGGGAGATCCGGATCGACGGCACCAGCGTTCTCACGCGCTCGGGGAAGCTCGGCACGAACGGCAAGGCGAACGTGCCGAAGAAGCTGTCCTCGCGTGGCCGCGCCGAACAGGATGTCGAGAAGCGGATCGCCGCCCAGCGCGCGAAGGGGTTCGTCGAGGTGACCCCCTCGATCGTGGTCGAGCCCGGCAATCCCGCGCTCGAGCAGCAGATCATCGACGAGCCGATGGATGGCGGACGTTGTCTGGTCTACGCGGACTGGCTCCAGGGTCAAGGGCATCCGCGTGGCGAGCTCGGTGTGCTCCAGGCACAACGCGCGGAACGCCCCGACGACACGGCGCTCGCGAAAGCCGAGCAGAAGCTGTTCGCGGCCCACCCCGAGCTCGCGCCACAGCGCGTGATGGAATCGGCAAAGAAGACGAAGCGCACGAACGAACTCGACGACGATCGCTCGACGATCGTGTGGGAGAACGGGTTCATCGCGGCGGCTCGGATCTCGCGCGCCTCGGATCGCCTGCCGTACACGGTGCGCGAGCTCGTTCACGAGCTGCTGGCACATCCCGCCGCACGGTTCTTGCGCGAGTTGCGGATCGGTAAGCTCGGTCCCGACGAACACGACTATGCGGCCGTGATCGACGAGATCATCCGCGCCTGTCCGTCGACGCTGCGCATCCTCTCGCTCGTCGATCTTCCGCCCGGAGCGGCGGACCTCGTGTTTGCCGACCTGTCCGACGTCACTCCGTTGCTCGCGGTGACGCCGTTGCTCGAGGAGCTCCGCCTCGCGGGCAACCAGATCGGCGTGAGCTCGATCGAGCTGCCGAAGTTACGGCGGCTCGCGATCGCGACGATGGATCCAGGCGTGCTCGCGACGGTCGCCAAGGCCAAACTGCCGTCGCTCGAGTCACTGGAGCTGTCCTCGGGAGACGACGCGATGCCACCCGCCGCGCTCGCGGAACTGCTGTCACCGTCGTGGTCGATCAAGCACCTCGCGATCACGCGCACCGCGAACACGGAGGTTGTCCTGCCCCACATCCTCAAGTCGCCCCTGCTGCCCGACCTCACGAGCCTCGATGTTTCCGGCGGCACGCTGTCCGATACCGGAGCCGGGTTGCTCGTACGCGCGCGCGACAAGCTCGCCCACCTGGAGTGCCTCGATCTCGAGGCCAACACGCTGTCACCGGCGGCGGCCAAGCAGGTTGCCGACCTGTGTGCGAGCGTGCGCCTGGATCGTCAGCGTGCGATCACGACGGTGCCGATCAGCGAGGCCCAGCTCCGCGCGATGTCCCCGGATGCGAGCGCCCTCGCCAAGGGGAAGACGCTCGCCAAGCCAAAGCTGTGGCCAACACTCGGTCGTAGCGACGACGTCTACTGGGGCACGCATCGCGGGAGCGATCTCTACGAGGTCTACGTTCGCGTACCGTCGCTTCAGAATGGCTGCAGCTGTCCGAGCGGCAAGCGACCGTGCAAGCACACCATCGCGCTCGCGATCCTGGTGTCGTCGGGGCACACGTTCGAAGCGCGCGCGATCCCCGCCGGCCTCACCGATCGCGCGTCGTCGTCTCGTTACTACGGTGCCGGGGAGTAGGCGGCGTCCGAGCTGGTCGCCATCGACTATTCGCGCCGCATCGCTTCGACGGGATCGAGTCGCGACGCCCGATACGCCGGGTAGATCCCGAACACGAGTCCGACGCCGCCGGCGGCGAGCATCGAGAACGCGACCGCCCACATCGGTACCGCCGTGGGGACGTGCACGAAGACCTCGACGAGCTCGGCGAGGCCCGCGCCGATCGCGATCCCGAGCGCACCGCCGATGCTGGTCAGCATGATCGCCTCGACGATGAACTGCGCGAGGATGCGACGCCGTCGAGCGCCGAGTGCGCGGCGTACGCCGATCTCGCTCGTGCGCTCGGTGACCGACACGAGCATGATGTTCATGACGCCGATCCCACCGATCAGCAGCGCGATCGCGCAGATCCCGATCGATGCGGCGGCGATGACCCCGCTCAGGTTGTCGAACGTGTCCTGGAGCGATGCGTTCGAGAACATCTCGAAGTCGTTGTCGGCTTCGGGTGCGACCCCGCGCGCTCGCCGCAACAGCGCCGTGACCTCGTCCTGGGCTCGGCCGATACGCGCGGGATCGCGAGCCTGGATCGTGATGTTCAGCGACCGGTGGGCACCGAAGATCGGCGTGAACGCGTTGATCGGCATCACGACGATGTTGTCGAGCGAGCCGCCGAGTTGATCGCCACGGCGGGCCAGCGTTCCGATCACGCGAAACCGATGACCGCGGACGAACAGCGACTCCTCGATCGGCGACTCGTCGGGAAACAGCAGATCGGCGATGTCGGCACCGATCACGACGACGCCGATCCCGCTGCGCGCCTCGCTCTCGGTGAACAGTCGGCCGGTCGCCAGGGCGTAGCCGTTGTTGTCGAAGAAGGCGCCCGTCGCTCCGACGCTGGCGGCCATGCTGCGGCTCGTACGACCACCGGCGGAGAGGTCGCGTCCGAACTCCCACGCCTCGCCACCGACGCGCAGGCAACTGCGGCATCGGGTCTGCAGCAGATCGACGTCGCGCAGCGTGAAGTCCTTGCGGGTTTCGTACTTCGCGCGATCGGAGTTGCTGAAGCCGCCCATCGGCTGCTTCTGGACCTGGAACACGCCCGAGCCGAGCTGAGAGAGGTCTCTCGAGATCTGCCGCCGCAGTCCTTCGATCGTGGCGGCCATCGTCACGACCGCGAGGACACCGATCACGATGCCCAGCAGCGTCAGCACCGAGCGCAGCTTGTTGGCGCGCAACGTCCGGACCGCGGCGATCAACGTGTCGGCGAGACCGGTCGTCATTCGAACCTCAGCGATTCGATCGGATCGAGCCGTGCCGCCCGAGATGCCGGCCACGTCCCGAAGGCGAGGCCGACGACTGCCGAGAACGCGACCGAACCGACGATCGCCACCGCCGACAGCTCCGGTCGAATGGGGGCAACCTGTCCGATCATCGCCGAGGCGAACACGCCGATCGCGACGCCGATCGCTCCGCCGAGCATCGTCACGAGTGACGATTCGACGAGAAACTGCATGAGGATCGTCCGGCGCCGGGCACCGAGCGCACGCCGTACGCCGATCTCGCGCGTGCGCTCCGTGACCGCGACCAACATGATGTTCATCACGCCGATCCCACCCACGAGGAGTGCGATCGAACCGATCGCGATCGCGACACCGAACAGCGCGGCGGTTTCCCGTTTGAACATCTGGACGAGCTCGGACTGGCGATTGACCGAGAACGTATTGGCGGTCTCGGGGGCGAGCGAGCGCGAGCGCCGGAGCACCTCGACGATCTCGTCCTCGGCCTCGTGCAGGTGACCGGGCTCGGCCGACGCGACGATCAACATGTCGCGCCGCATGCCATAGATCCGGCCGAACGCCTCGATCGGAATGATCACGACGCTGTCGAGCGACCGGCCGAACGACTTGCCCCGCGGTGCGAGCACGCCGATCACCGTGAACCGGTGCGGCCCGAGCAGGATCCTCGCGCCGAGCGGAGACTCGTTCGGGAACAGGCGCTCCGCGACCTCGGAGCCGACGACCGCAACCTGGCTATCCCTCGCGCTCTCGACGGCCGACAGCGAGCGTCCGCGATCGAGCTTGAGGGTCGAGATCTCGAGGAACTCGCTGGTCGTCCCGCGGATGCGTACTCCGCCGACATGCTCGCCACGGTACGAGACCTCGGCGGCCGCCGACGCCACCGGCGCGACCGCAGCGAGATGCGACGCACCGCGCCGGAGTGCCGCGACGTCGGTGCGCGTGATCGGCGGCCGATTGCGGTATTTCCACCAGTCGCCACGCATCACCCACGGGCGGCTCGTGATGTACATCGTGTTCGAGCCGAGCGCGGTGACCTGGGTCGTGAACTGCGTCGTGAGCCCGGAGATCAGGCCGTAGATCGTGGTCAACGTCGCCACGCCGATGGCGATCCCCGTCATGCTGAGGAAGGCGCGCATCCGATTCGCCGCGATGCCGCGAACCGCGGTCACGGTCGACGTCGCGGCTTCGACGCCGAACCGCCGGATCACGCGCCGACCGGTCATGCAACGACCGCCGCTTCGATCGCGGGTTCCGCCGCGACCTGTGGTCCGGCCCCGTCGGCGACGATCCGACCGTCGGACATCCGGATCGCGCGTGGACACTGTGCCGCGATCGCCGGTTCGTGGGTGACCAGGATCAGCGTGTTGCCGGCAGCGTGGAGCTCGCGAAAGAGCTGCAAGATCTCGCGGCCCGTCGCGGTATCGAGATTGCCGGTGGGCTCGTCGGCGAGCAGGATCGACGGCTCGGTGACCAGCGCACGAGCGATCGCGACGCGCTGGCGTTGCCCTCCCGATAGCTCGTTGGGCCGGTGCCGCATGCGGTCGGCAAGCCCGACACGCGCCAGCGCAGCACGCGCACGCTCGCGGCGAGCGCGCCGCCCGACCCCTCGATACACGAGCGGCAACTCGACGTTCTCGAGCGCCGTGGTTCGCGGCAGGAGCTGGAAGGTCTGGAACACGAACCCGATCTCGTGATTGCGGAGGTCGGATAGCGCGTCGTCGCCGAGTCCTCGCACGTCGGCGCCGCGCAACAGGTACGAACCCGAGGTCGGCGTGTCGAGGAGCCCGAGGATGTTGAGCAACGTGCTCTTCCCCGAACCCGACGATCCGACGATCGCGAGGTAGTCACCGCGAACCACCGTGAAGCTGACCTCGCGGAGCGCGTGGATCGTCTCGTCGCCCATCGGGTAGCGACGCGTGACGGCGGACAATGCGAGCAGGGGTGCGAGCTCGGTCATTTCTCGACCGGCTCCACGGCCACGTGCATTCCATCGGCGAGATCGCGCGCCAGCGTGCGATACGGCCCCTCGACGACGACCTCGTCGGGCCGGAGCCCCTTGACGATCTCGACGTGCGTCTCGGAGGACAATCCGACCTCGACGACGCGCTTGTGGATCACGCCATCGGTGATCGCGAACACGACCTTGTCGAGTTTGTGCTTCGGGCGCGTCGATCCGGCCTCGTCGGTCGATGCCTCGTGCGGCCGCACCGTCACGGCCTGGATCGGAACTGCGATGACATGGTCGTGCGTATCGGTCGAGATCGTGACCTGCGCGCTCATGCCCGACAACGCGCGGGCCGGCGGCGCCGCCAGCGAGACCCAGACCGGAAACGTCGTGACCTCGTTCTCGGTGCCGGCATTCTTGACGAGGGCGTCCCGGCCGCTGTCGATGACCGTTCCCGCGAACGTCTGGCCGGGGAATGCATCGAGCTCGACGAGGGCGGGTTGACCCGGCGCGATGTAGACCACGTCGTGCTCGCCGACCTCGAGCCGGATGTCGACCTCGGTGAGCGAGCCGAGCACCAGGATCACGTCCTCGGCGAAGTCACTGCCGCGAACGCGCTCGCCGACCCGGTGATCGATGGCGAGCACGGAGCCGTCGATCGGAGCCTTGACGGTTGCCCAGTTGAGCGCGTTCTGCGCTTGCGCCAGTGCCGCGCGACTCATCGCCGCCCGGCCCTCGGCCGCCGACAGGTCGGACGCCGCTCGATCCTTGCTCGATTCGGCCTGCGCGAATTCGGATTCGCTCACCGCGCCCGCGGCGAGCAGACTGCGCAACCGTGCCTCCTCCTCGGTCAGGTACTTCAGGTTCCTGCGCGCGCCGGCGACGGTGGCCTCGGCGGCCCGCACCTGCGCGCGCTGCTGCTCGGCCTGCGCGCGGTACAGGGACGTGTCGATCTGCGCGAGCGTCTGACCCTTGGTCACCTTCGAGCCGATGGCGACGTCGAGCCGGAGCAGCGTCCCGGTGATGTTCGACGACACGTTGACCTTGTGCACCGGCTCGAGCTTGCCGGCACCGCTCACGGTCCGCGTGATCGACATCCGTGCGGCGGTCGCAGCCTGCACGGTCGTCGTCGGTTCCGGTCGCGGTTGGAGACTGGACATCGCGGCCATGCCGACGACGCCGATGATCAGTGCGGCAAAGACCCAACGTCCGATCGTCATCACTCACCTCCCAAGATGAGACGCGTCACGAGCAGGAACAGTACGAAGCCGATCGCGATCGCGACGCTGCTCTTGCGCAGCCTGACGCCGGCGGCGGCGGTCATCCCGATCGCGACGATGACGACCGACCACCAGGTGAACACGTCGACGCCGGCGAACACGCGCGCGAGGACGGGATGGCCCTCCGGGATCACGTGTGGAAACTGCACGAGGGTATCGAGGTCACCGGGAAGCACGCTCGGTTGGCTCCACGCCACGCTCGCGGCGAGTAGCGATCGCACCGCGAACGGGATCGTGGCCAGGGCAGCAACCGCGAGCGAGCGTCTCATCGTCGGCGTTCCTCCGATGAACCGACCGAGGAGAAGCAGCATCAGGCCGAGCGCGAACACGCGCGCTGGAGTCGCGAACACGGCGCCGAGCCCGAGCTCGACGCGCGTGACGGTCGTGCGTTTCGCGATCGCCTCGTCGATCTCGCGGTCCGTCTTGATCTCGGCCGGCTTTTCTTCGGTCGCGGTCGCGGTCGCCGTCGCGACGGCATCTTCGGCGCGCACGGCCGGTCCGACATCGAGGCGCGTGCCGAGTGCGTACGCCGCCACGCACGCACACAGTACCGCCGTCAGTAGCGGCACGCCGTAGCGCCCGGCGGCCACCTCCGGGGGCACGTCGCGAGTCGGAACCAGCACCACGAGGAACGGTCGCAGGGGAGCGACCAGCCACTGCAGGGCGATTCGAATGCGGCCTGGCGATCGGATCGTCCGGACTTCGGAGAGGTGGGTCACGAGTGTTGGCCAGCGACCCTGCAGTCCGAGTACCAGCCCCGAGCGTCGCGAATTCAAGGAGTCGCGACGGAGACAGGCAGAGACTGCCCTGCGACAGCGACAGGCCTGCGACGCCCCGCGACCTTGCCGATTGATCGTCACCGCGTACTCCCGCGCCGGCGCCGCCCGCCCTGGGGTCGCCGCCGCTCGAGATCGTCGAGGAACCGGCTCCGCCCCCACCGCCGCCGCCGCCCACGCCGCGTCCGTCACGTGCAAACGCGAACGCCGTCGGCAACACCCAGATCGTGACGATCAGCGGGCTCGCTCGTGATGCCTTCACGCCGACCGGCGAGCTACTCCTGAACGTCTGGCTCGCCGATGGGCAGACCCGGCTGATCCGCGCGCATCATCAACCCCGATGACGAGGCAACCCCTCGGCAATCCACGTGAACTCGAAGGGGTGACACGGGCCACCCGTCGGCGCGATCGGTAAAGCTCGGCGGTCGAATCCCGCAAGACTCCGGCTACGGGACCTCGACAACCGCCCGAATTAAGGAGACACAGGCATGAGAGTTCACAGTGACTCGCTAGGAGCAACGATGGCTGAAGGTACGATCAAGCGGCTGACCGATAAGGGCTTTGGGTTCATCGCCAATGCATCGGGCAAGGACCTGTTCTTTCATATGTCTGCGGTGCAGGGTGTGCGGTTCGAGGAGCTTCAGGAAGGACAGAAGGTGACGTTCGACGAGGGCGTCGGACCGAAGGGCCCGCGCGCGGAGAACGTTCGCCCGGCCTGACCGCTCGTCGCGACCTGTTCGCGACCACTGTCTTTTCGATGATGCACGCGAGCGAGGACTCCTCGCCCGTCCCCCGCGCGACGTACGTTCGTGACGTGCGGCCGCGCCTTGCCGCAACGGCGTTCGACCGTGCGAGGTCCCGCCTCGCGTTGTTGCCGTTGCAGATCGCGATCGTCGCGCTGGCGACGATCGCCATCGCGCGCCAGTGGACGCCGACCATCGTCGCCCCGCTGTGGTCGGTGGTGATCGGCGCCACCTTCTCCGGAATGGCGTTCGTGACCCACGAGATGCTGCACGGCGCGATCGTCGCCGGCCGGCGCTGGCAACACGTGTTCGGCTGGATCGGGTTCTTGCCGTTCGCGCTATCGCCGATGCTGTGGACGCGCTGGCACAACCGCACGCACCACTCCGGCGCCAACGAAGTCGACGATCCCGATCGCTACCCCACGCTCGACGAGTACCGGACGGGGCGGGGAGCACGGATCTTCATCGATAACTTCTCGCTCGGCGGCAAGCGCTGGCGCGGCCTCCTCACCCTGGTGCTCGGCTTCACGGGCCAGGCCACGATCGTGCTCGCCACGGCGAGACGGCGCGGGATCCTGACCCGTCGGGAGCTGCGCCTCGCGCTCGTGGAGACGTTGCTCGCGGTGGCGGTGTGGACCGTCGTCGCGGTCAGCATCGGGTTCGTCGCGTTCGTGTTCGCGTACGTGATTCCGCTCGTGATCGCGAACGTGTGCGTGATGGCGTTCATCGTCACCAATCACAGCCTCAACCCGATGGTCGAGATCGACGATCCACTCGCGAGCGGCCTCACCGTCACGCTGTCGCGTCCGCTGGAGTGGCTCACGCTCGGCTTCGGGTACCACGTCGAGCACCATCTGTTTCCCGCGATGAGCTCGCGGCATGCCCGCGAGGTACGCACCATCCTCCAGGAGCGCTGGCCCACGCGCTACCACTCGATGCCGATGGGCGAGGCCCTGCGCCAGCTCTACGGTTCGGCACGCGTCTACAAGGACGCGGTGACGCTCGTCGATCCGCGAACCGGTCACGAGTACCCGACCATCTGAGCGCACGATAGTTCCGGGCATCGGCGACACCGTCGTTGACTCGCCAGCGACACGGCCATATCACCGCGCGATGACGCGCGTCGCTCTCTACGCCTGCCTCGTCGTCAGCTCGTTCGCCGCGTGCGGCGGACACGCGGATGCCGGTGGCGCGGACGCGGCGGTCGATGGCGCGATCGATGCGTCGGACGCGCCGACCGGGGCCGACATCCGGTTCTCCGCGACCGCTGCACTGCCGAGCGGCAGCTGGCTGCTCTACAACGACTGGTCGCAGGATCCGAACCGGCTTTACGCGCTGCCGACGGCCGACCTCGGCGGCGCCCGGCGCGAGCTGTTCCAGGTCAACCGCGTGTGGGCGTTCGGCGCTCGCAGCGATGGCACCAAGCTACTGTTCTCGGCCTGGGACGAGCAGCAGGAGGCCCACTTCGGGGTCACGTTCGGGGATTCGATCCAGAACACGTTCGAGTACGACACCGCTGCCCTCACGGTGCGCGCGGTTTCCTGGGGCAACCAGAACGACGAGTGCCATACGTTCACCGCCGACGGTGCCGACGCGTTCGTGTGCCGCCGCTATGACTTCATGCCCGGCGGCGCGTTCTCGGGCTGGCGGCTCGGGAAGCTGCACCTCGCCGACGGCAGCTTCGAGTTCGTCCGGCCGGATCAGCAAACGCAGTTCGAGCTCCACCCGACCCCGGTTCCCGGAACGTCGACGCTCTTGTTCGAGCTGCGCGATCACCCGCCGGCGACCGGCTCGACGATCATGTCGCGGGACCTGACCACCGGCACCGAGACCATGGTCGAGGCGTCGGCGCGCCGCCCGACGCTCGCTCCCGACGGCCACCGGCTGCTGTTCCAGAACGCCGACGACAGCAACCGCTACTACGTCATGGACCTCGATCAACCGACCCAACCGGCGGTACTGGTCAGCCCGACGACCGGGGTGGGGCAGGTACGGTGGTCACCGGACGGCGGGACGATCGTCTACACCGTCAGCGACAACGCCAACTCGTGCGACGACCTCGAGACCGTCGCGATCTCCGGGATGACCGCCGCGGCGCCCACGCGGATCCGGCGCTGCGTGGACCACGACGCGGAGTTCATCACCAACATCGCGTGGGTCGAGGTGCCGTGAGTCGGCTTGGTGTGGGAACGACCGGCTAGCTTCGCCCGGCTCGAAGATCGACGAGATCGTTCGCGGCCATCACGGCCGAACGAGGACCTCGCGAACCCGGCCGGGTAGATCGAGGTACGAGGCGGTCGACGACAGCCAGTGCGCGATTCCGTCGGGCGCGAACAGCTCGTCACCGATCGTCACGAGCTTGGTGGCGGGATGCTCTCGTTCGATGAACGCACGCATCTCGGCCGCCGCCGATGTCTGCGATTCGGCAACTGCGATCACGTCGGGCTCGAACATCGTCTCGCCGAGGCGGACGATCGCCTCGAGCGGCGTCGCCGCTTCGATGACGTTGCAGCCGGCCGCGCGAAACCCGGCCGCCATCGCGGATCGCCGAGCGTCACCAGCATCGATCAGGATGACCGATAGTACGCGCGCGCTGGCACGAGCCGCGGTTCCGAGCTGGTCGAGCATGCGCAGGAGCGCGGCGGGAGGAGTGTCGAACGCGATCGCCACCCCGTGCTCGTCGATTCGCACGATCTCGCCGGTGGCGGGCAACCACTCGGCGTGGCCGACGTCGAGACGCATCTCGAGATCGACGGGCCGACGTAGTAACCCGAGCACCCTCGGAACCGTTTGCACGAACATGCCACCGAGCCCGACATTGGCGATTCGCCCGTGCAGCGCCGGGCCTGCAGTGTGAAGGGTGACCGCGCCTTTCGCGATGATTCGGGCGTGACGTCGGCGCTCGGGCGGTGCTCGGGTGGTTTCGTTCATGGTCTCTCCTGGACGTTGTCGGAGGAAAAACCACGGCGATCCGCGGGGCCCGATCTCGATCCGTACCGACTATAGCATCCGCCCTCGCGCCGATTCGAATGAATCGAAGTGTTGCGACCATACTTCGAAAAACGCGACATACTCGCCAGTGACTTCGCGGGCGGGCGCCCAGCGGGTAGGCAGACCGCGGAAGCGAAGTCGGGCAACAAAGACATGGAATGGCTCAACTACCACCACATGCTGTACTTCTGGATGGTCGCGAAGCACGGCAGCATCACGCAGGCGAGCAAGGTGCTTCGCCTCGCGCATCCGACGATCAGCGGCCAGATCCATCAGCTCGAAGCGTCCCTCGGCGTCAAGCTGTTCACGCGCAACGGGCGGAACCTGGCGTTGACCGACAGCGGTCGGATCGCGTACCGGTACGCCGACGAGATCTTTTCGCTCGGCCAAGAGTTCCAGGACACGCTCAAGGGACGGTCGAGCGGGCAGCGATTGCGGCTGGTCGTCGGCGTCTCCGACGTCCTCGCGAAGTCGATCGTGCACCGGATCCTCGAGCCCGCGTTCGAGCTGCAAGACAAGGTTCGCGTGATCTGCCGCGAGGATCGTTCCGTCGATGCATTCATGGGGGACCTCGCAGCCCATACCGTGGATGTCGTGCTGTCCGATGCACCTGCCGGCCCCGGTACACCCGTCCGCACGTACAGTCATCCACTCGGCGAGTGCGGCACGTCGTTCTTCGCGGCACCTCAACTGGCCCGCTCGTGCCGCGCCAGGTTTCCCGACTCGCTCGATGGTCGCCCCGTCCTCGTTCCCGGGGACGATTCGACGTTCCGGAGGGCGCTCAACGGGTGGTTCGCGTCGCGCGATCTTCATCCGCAGATCGTTGCCGAGCTCGACGACCTGGCGTTGGCGTTGGTGCTCGGCGAGGCGGGCCTCGGGATGTTCGCCGCACCCGACGTGATCGCCGACGAGATTCGGCGACGCTACAAGGTGCAGCTGGTGGGACGCGCGAAGGACATCCGACAGCGGTTCTACGCGATCTCGATCGAACGCAAGGTCAAGAACCCCGCGGTGGCGGCGGTCTGTCAGGTCGCGAGGAAACACATCTTCGCGTGAGCGAAGTCAGAGCATGCACCCGGGCCCTCGAGCTCGGACCGTCTCGTGAACATCAGATCTCGAGATCCGGCTGGGACCTCATCTGCCATTCCCGACGCGCGGCGAGGTTGACAACTCGTGCCAGCTCCTGCAGTCGATCGGGGGCGAGCGCGACCGCCAGCTTGATCACCACACGTCTGCGTGCCTCGCTCATCGTGCCGGGCCAGGCGCCAACGGGTGCACGCGAGTGCGCCTGCAGATCGCGAACATACTCCTCGGCCCACGCCGCGCCGATCTGCGATGCGTGCTCCGCGAGAGTGTCGCGGGGCGCCGCGGCGCCGTCAGCGGCCACGGCCCCAGCCACCTTCACGGCCGCCACCGCCGCCGCGGGGCCCACCACCAGAACGCCGCTCCTCGGCGACCTTGACGTTCAACGTGCGGCCCTCGAAATCCTTGCCGTCGAGGTCGGAAATGGCCTTCTGCATCGCGTCGGAGCTCTCCATCTCGGCGAAGGCAAACCCACGAGGACGTCCGCTCACGCGGTCCAGGATCAGATCGACCGACCGCACATCTCCGGACTGCGACAGGTATTGCTTGAGCAGATCCTCGGTCACATGGAAAGCAAGATTCCCGACATACAAACGATTCGACATGACAGCTCCTCGGCGGCTGGAATAACAGACACCACGAGCCGCGAGCGGGGAATCCGTGAATAGCTGCAGTTGCGGCTAGTTCGCCAATGATGAGGCGACGGCGAACACTAGCATGACCGCGCGCGGTCGGATCACGGATTGCGGTGCTGGGGCCTCGGTTCGAGCGCGGCGACCTAACGTCGACGGTACGTACCTGCGAAGACTCGCTGCCAGTCGTCTCCCGTCGCGCGGTCCGTGTTCACCGACAATCGATCCCTGAGGACCGCATAGGTCGTGCGCGTGGTGCGAGCATCGACGGTTTCGTAGAAGATCGGCTTGTCACCTTCGGCGACCCCATGAGTCTGCTGGCTGGCAATCGCCGTCGGAAACCGGAACCACGTGACGGTGAGTGCCTTCGAGCGATCGTCCCTACGAAATACGCCGTGGGCGAAGACGGTCGGCCTCTCGGGCGCGGTCTGCATGTAGTCGCACAACACGAACCGTCCATCGAACACGCTCTGGAACACCAAACGCGCCGACGAGTGGTAGTCGTCCGCGCCATCGCTGACGTGCTCGGTGCCCGACCAAACGCCTTCGAGCTCATGCAACTCCTCGTTGAACATCACATCCATCCTCTCGACACCAGCATGCTATCGTCGGGATCCGGGGTGGGGACCCCGACTCCATGCCGGTTGTCACATCCATCGATACAGTCCAGTGTGACTCCGCGCGCGAGCACGCGTCCCGACATCGCGCCGAGATCCAGGCGAGCGCACGTTGTGGATGTTTCTTTTGCTTTCACACGTTCCCGAACACGGAGATCAAGACGTGGGTCGACTCCGATCAGACCGCGTTGTGTCCAGCGTGCGGCATCGACGCCGTGATCGGCGATGCTTCGAAGCACCGTGTCGACGGCACGTTCTTGCGTCAAATGCATACGCATTGCTTCACCTCCTCGTCGAGGAGGTGAGCTCCTATCGGCCCCGTGGGGCGAACAGGAGCTCGCGAATGCGGGCTGGCAGGTCCGTCGTGGTGGCCTCCGACAGCCAGTTCGCGAGGCCGGCAGGATCGAGCAACTCGGGCCCGATCGTGACCAGCATCGAGCTCGGGTGGTAGCGCTCGACGAATGCGCGCATTTCGTCTGCGGCGCCGCCCGGCTGCGTGTTGGCGACCGCGATGATGTCGGGTTCGAAATGGGACTCGCCGAGCCGCACGATCGCCTCGAGCTGCGTCGCGACCTCGATGACGTGGCAACCGGTCGCGCGAAAGCCGGCCGCGATCACGGAGCGGCGGGCCGCGTCGGAATCGATCAACACGACCGAGATCACGCGCGCGGAAGCATGCGAAGCCGTCGTCAGGCCGTCGATCACGAGCAACAGCGCGGGGGCCGTCGGCATGGCAAACACGATCGCGGCGCCGCCGATCTCGATTCGATCGATTCGTCCGGTCAGACGCTGCCATGTCGCGAGCGCTCCGTCGAACCTGAGCTCGAGGTCGACGAGTTGCTGGAGCAGGCCATCGGGAAGGTTGTCGTCGGTCGCCACGTACATCCCGCCCATGCCGATGTTCACGACCCGCCCGCGATGTGCCGTTCCCGGCGCGTGAATCGTGACCGTGCCCTTCGGCTCGATGCGGGCGTGACGGCGGCGATCGAACTCGCGCCCGGTGCGTTTGTTCATGACCGAACGGGTTCGAGCGCAGCCCAGCAGTGACCACAACGGCTGGCATCGCGCATTCCGATCTCGTGGCATGTCGGGCACTCGCGAGTCTGCGGCGCCGAGCCGAGCGCGAGCACCGAATTGAGATCGTCCCATGCCGCGCGTAATGCAGGCGTAGGAGAAGTTTGTACGAGCTCGTGATCGATCATCGCGATCGCCGCGCGGAGCCTCTCCACTGCCGCATCTCCGTACGTGGAGGACATATGCGCGCACCTTACGTCGGGGTCGATGATTCGACTATTCGATAGTTCCGAGTCTCGTGACGAAAAAACCGGCAGAGCTCGATGTGCGTGTTCGGCGTGACGAGATCGTGTCAGGCGTACGCGTCGATCGGGCGCATGGTGGAACGATGCCCGTACCGGTGTCGTACCCTCGCTCCCACTACGTACACGAGCTGCGCGCCGCGCTGCCCCGCGAGGTGTTCACGCCCGCGCGGTCGCGCCTGTTGCGGGTCCCCATCCACGTGGTGCTGGCGATCGCGGCGATCGCGGCGATCGCGTACGGGTGGCTGCCATGGCCGCTCGTGCCGGTGGCGTCACTCGTGATCGGCATCAACTTCGCCTGCCTCACGTTCGTCGCGCACGAGGCGCTTCACGGTGGCGTCACGCGTACGCGCTGGCTGCAGCGCGTCGTCGGTTGGATCGGGTTCATGCCGTTCGCCGTGTCCCCCCACTTGTGGAGCGCATGGCACAACCGTGACCACCACGCGCATGCACAGATGTCGAACGATCCGGACGTCTACCCGACGCTCGAGCACTACGTCGCGCGCGCGACGACGCGGTTCTCGGTCGATCGCTTCTCGCTCGCCGGCGGACGCTGGCGCGGGGCCCTCAGCCTGGTGCTCGGCTTCACGGTGCAGAGCGCCACTCAGCTGCTCACGTCGGCCGCGATGACGCGGCACGAGCGGAGGCGCGCATTCGCCGATACCGTGGTGATGCTGGCGATGTGGGTCGGGCTGGCGCTGGTGATCGGACTGGTTCCGTTCGTGTTCGCGTATCTCGTCCCGCTCCTGATCGCGAACGTGTGCGTGATGGCGTTCATCGTCACGAACCACAGCCTCAGCCCTCGCGTCGAGATCGACGATCCGCTCGTCAGCTCGCTGAGCGTGACGACGTCGCGCGTGGTCGACTGGCTGACGCTCGGATTCGGCTACCACGTCGAGCACCACCTGTTCCCCGCGATGAGCACGCGCCACGCGCCGGAGGTGCGCGCGCAGTTGGTCGCGAGGTGGCCCGAGCGCTACCAGTCGATGCCGCTGACGAGCGCGTTGTTGCGGCTCCACCGCACGGCGCGCGTCTACAAGCATCACACGACGCTGTTCGATCCGAGGACGGCGCGCGAGTATCCGACGCTCGTGCCCCGCACGTCGATCTAACCGCGTCCCGACGCCTACGCGAACTTCTTACGCGTCACCGACCAGTCGCGCCACAGCTGGAGCGCGACGCGTGCTCGATCCGCGGTTGGCGGACCGAGCGCGATCGCCGGTGGGCTGTCCGCAGGCAGCTCGGCGAGTGCTTCGAGCAGTCCGGTCACGAGGCCGAGCCGTTCGATCAGGTCGGTCGGCGCGAGCTCGACGATCGCGAGCTCGAGTGCGGTGCGCGCCTCGCGACGAAGATGACTGAGATCTAGCCGCGTCGTCGGATCATCGGGTTCGGATGCCATGTTCGCCTGTGGTCCCGGTAAGCACGGCTGTTTGCGAGCGCAAGCACCGGGGCGCAGCGGCGACATGGCGAGCGGCTGCGAACGGTTGACGATCAGGGGACGAGCTTCATCCCGTGCTTGGCGGCCAGGGCGTCGACCTCGGCGAGCGTCCCCCCGGTGTATTCGGTGAGCCGCCCGGTGTCGAACAGCTTCACCGACCACGTCCGGCCGTTGTTGTCGGTCCGCGCTTCGATACTCTTCTTGTCACCGCTGTACCTTCGAATCATCGACGCTCCTGTCGTGGGGACTCGATGCTACAGCCGGGGCGCGTGGAGTGCGAGGTAAGTCGTACTGCCGGTACGACTTGCGTGCCGCGAAAGCGTGGTTAGGGTGCTCGGGCGTGCGTCTCGCGGTGGTCATGATCGTGATGTGTGTGTCGGCGTTCCCGCCGGCGTCGCAACACCTCGGTGACCACGGCGACCGCGCGACGCAGCTCGACATCGCGAGGCCTGCATTCGATGCCGGTGCGGTCGCAACCACCACGCCGGTGGTGCCGGCCACGCTGGCGATCGCGACACCATCACGGTCGGTCGCGACGGTCGCGACGGTCGCGACGGTGCGCGCTGCAGCCGACGTTGTCGCATCGAGCCAGCTCGCCCGCGGCCCGCCAGTCTGATCGATTTCGATTCGCTCGATCGATCGATCAACCGACTTGCGGGAGCTCAGTCATGCTCGATGACCGTGTGTGCCGCTTCGCTGTCATGCAGCGGGCGCGGACGTGTTTGGTGCTGGGGCGGGTGGTGGTGCAATCATGCAGATAACGATCCTCGTGAAACCCCGCACGAGGTGCCTCCGGTGTCCGCACTGCGGGCGTTCGAAGCTCGTCGAGAGCACGCCGGCGGCGGTGCGGATCTGCCAGCACTGTCACCGTCCGTTCGCGGATCCTCTGACGCTGGTGTGGAGACCATGAGTGGCCGGGGGCGACGAAAACGATGCCGGGCGCCGGGGCCGGATCCGCCGTGGTCGGTCGCGGGTAGTCCCGCGAACAACGTCCCGGGAGATCACGACTAGCGCGCGGTGGTGTCACGTAACTGTGGCAACAGCTCGACCGCTCGATCCCACAATGCTCGCCAGGCGTTGGTGTTGTGTCGGATCTTGAGCTGCTTCAGGTTCGTCAACTTGGCGAAGCTGGCGGGCAGCTCGGTGATCCGGTTGTACGTGAGGTCGAGCTCGTGGAGCTGGGCGAGGAGCCCGATGTCGTCGGGCAACGACGTCAGCCCGGACATGTGCAGGACCAGCTTGCGAAGCGTCTCGACGCCGGCGAGCTTGCGAAACGCGTCCGGGAGATCGAGCGTCGTGGCGTATGTCAGCCGCAAGGTCTCGAGCCTCGGCAGCTTCGCGACCACGGAAGGCAAGGTCGTCAGCGTCGGGTTGCGGCCGAGGTTGAGCTCGACCAGCTGATCGAGTTGCGCGAGCTCGTCGGGAAGCGTCACCAGCCGATTGTTCTCGAGCGACAGCTTGGTGAGCTGGCGCAGCTTTCCGAACGACGGAGGTAACGTCGTCAGCTGGTTGTCGTGAAGCTCGAGCTCGGGGAGCTGGGTCAGGTTTCCGATCGAGTCGGGCAACGAGCCCAGCGCGTTGTAGCGGACGTCGAGGTGCTCGAGCCAGGTCATCTCACCGATCGACTCCGGCAGCGACGCGAGCACGCGCCCCATGAACAGCGACAGCCGCTTCAACGCACGCAGCTTCGAGATCGATGCGGGCACCGTCGCCAGCGTGGTGTGGCCGCAGGACAGCCACTCGAGCTTGGGGAAGTCGCCGATCCAGTCCGGCAGCTCGACCAGCGGGTTGTGGCCGATGTCGAGGCGGACCAGCTCGGTGAGCCGACGCAGTCCCTCCGGCAGTCGCTCGAGCTGCTTGTTCTCGAGGTTCAGGTGTGGAACTTCGGCGGGATCGCGATCGAACACCTCGTCGCCGTCGGGCCGGGCGCGACAGATCGCCCACAACGTGGAATCGAGCCACAGCGAATACCAGTCGAGGAACTCCGCGTGCATCGAGCGCGGGGTCGCGAGGATGGTCTCGCGTGTGAAGCCGTTCCACGACCCGGTGACGAGCTCGGGGAACCACCCATGGTCCCCGCACACCCAGACGCTGCCCGCCTCGGACCCACCGAACACCAGGTAGTAGAAGCTCCCGCACCCGATCTCGCAGATCGCGGCGGCACCCGGTCGATCCGCCATCTGATGGTTGCCGTGTTCGTCCGGTCGCTGGAACGGCGTGGCGAGATCCGTCGCGGTCTGCGTCGCGATCGGAAACACGCCGTAGTCCGGCCCGGCGCCGCCATCGCCGAGCTCCGCGACGAATCGGCGATACTGCGCGGGCAGCGGACAACCGAGCCGTTGCTCGATCTCGAGGATCTGCGCCTCCGTCAAGGTCGGGCGGAGCGCGTAGTGGTGGTGGCTCGCCATGCCTTGGTGGTGGTCGGGGTCGAGCTCCGCGAGGTCTGCGAGGCGTCGGCGAAGCTCGGCGCTCGACGGTCGGGCGACCCGCGCGCCCCACTGCGGATCGAACGCGGAGCGCAGCTCGAGCCGCCGCGGGTAGAGTCGGCGCACGCGGACCAGATCGAGCGGTCGCTGCCACAACGCGTTCTCGATCCGGACCAGCTCGGCACGCGGATCACCCTGCTGCTCGAGCCAGTCGGCGTAGACCTCGCGCTGCGCGGAGTCCTCGGGAGACGCGTCGATCGCGGCGAGAAAATCCGCGTCCTCCACGGTGTCGCGAATCTACCACCGGTCACGACGAGTCCGGTTGCGCGCGATCGGTGAAGCGGCGAACGTCGAGGGATGACGACCGTCCTGGACGACCTGATCGCGCGGCTCGAGCTCGAGCGGATCGAGGAGAACATCTTTCGCGGGCAGAGCCAGGACCTCGGGTGGGGCAGGGTGTTCGGTGGTCAGGTGCTCGGTCAGGCGCTGTCCGCGGCGGAACACACCGTGACGGCCGACCGCATGGTCCACTCGTTTCACGGGTACTTCCTCCGCTCGGGCGACGCCGCGAAGCCGATCGTGTTCACCGTCGATCCGATCCGCGACGGCAAGAGCTTCACGACCCGGCGCGTGGTCGCGGTCCAGGATGGTCGCGCGATCTTCAACATGGCCGCGTCGTTTCAGATCGAGGAGGGTGGGTTCGACCACCAGGCGGAGACCATGCCCGACGTGCCCGCCCCCGAAGAGCTCCTGTCGGAGCGCGAGCTCGGCCGTCGCTATCTCGACAATCTCCCCGAGGCGGCGCGTGCGGCGGTACCGCGCACGATACGCGAACGGGTGCTCGCGGAACGACCGATCGAGATCCGGCCGATCCAGCCGTTGCCACCCTACGATCCGCCGGCCCGCGAACCGGTGCGCCGCGTGTGGTTTCGCGCCAACGGCACGCTGCCCGATCGCCGAACGCTCCACGAGCTCGTGCTCGCCTACGCCTCGGACTTCCACCTGCTCGGAACCGCGCTGCAACCGCACGCGGTCGGCTGGCTGACGCCCGACATCCAGGTCGCCAGCCTCGACCACGCGATGTGGTTTCATCGCCGGTTCCGCGTCGACGATTGGATGCTCTACGACCTCGACAGCCCGTCCGCGCAGGGTAGTCGTGGTCTCGCCCGCGGTCGGTGGTTCACGCGCGACGGCGTGCTCGCCGCCTCGACCGTACAAGAGGGGCTGATCCGGGATCGCCGGTAACCGGGAGCGAGCCGACCGTCAGAGCGGTGCGCTGACCGTGTAGAAGGCGCCGGGGTTGGACTGGTTCGCGAACTCGGTGGCGATCCAGTCGGCATCGCGGATCACCGTCGACAGCCGGATCTCGTCGATCAGGCCAGAGAACGCGCGCGTGGTGTCGCCGGTGTTGCCGATGACGAGTGGGCTCGCGGCATCGGACGCGGGGTTCGAGGGTGTGACACGCTCGTCGACCGAGACCGAGCTGCCGTCGATGAAGATCGACGGATCGTTCGCCGACGAGCTGCTGTCGTAGGTCAGCACGATGTGGTGCCAGGCGTTGGTCGAGATGCTGTTGCTCGGCGACCCCCACGCTCCCTGGCTGCTGCCGTCCTGGTGGAAGGTCAGCGACCGCGTCGCGTTGTTATCGTCGACCATCAGCCGCCATGTCGACTTCTCGAACACCCGGCCAAACGAGCTCTCGCCGAAGCTCGCGGGGTCGATCCAGGCCTCGGCGGTGGCGCCGTTCTGGAAGATGTCGTCGATCGCGGATGTGGAACCGAAGTCGATCAGGTCGGTGCTGCCGTCGAACGACGTGGCCTGGCCGATCTGGCCGGTCGCCGCCCCACTGGTGGACGACGAGATCTGGTTGGCCTTGGCGGTCGAGTCGCTGGCGTCGTCGAGGTGACCGACGAGCGCGTAGCCGTTGCTCCACACCGCGGTCGCCATCTGGGGGTCGGTGGTGTTCGCCGGATCGCCGTAGTGAAGGAACACTGTGGTCGCGGCAGTCAGTGACGGGATCTTGACCCACGCGATCAGCGCGCCGGTCGTCGGATCGTAGGTCTCGACTTCGTGCGCGAGTCGGGTCGCGCCGCCCTGATCGACGGAGAAGTAGATGTCGAAGCCGTCGGCGCGCGCGACGTCGCCGCCATGACCGCCGTCACGCAGGTAGGTCTCGGTGAGCGAGATCAGCAGCGGAAACTCGCTGTGTGGACCACCGGTGACCTGCGCGTCGGTGATGTCGATCGAGCGGACCGAGCCGCGGCCATCGGTGTCCGACGGGGTGTCGGTCAGCGTCGGGCCGTCGGTGACCGAACCGTCCGTCGTGGTCGCCGGGGTGGGGTCGAACTGACACGCTCCCAAAACAACGAACGCGAGCCACCTCATGACTTCGATCTACACGATCGCAGAATCTCGCGATCGGCATCAGAGCCGAAATCTCGTCGTCGCGCTCGCGAATGCGCGACGCGACCACGCACAGCTGCTCCTGATCGTCGTCACTCTCGAGCAACTCCAGGTCGATCGACCGAGACCGAAACGCAAGAGAGGCTGCCGAAGCAGCCTCCCGAGACGATCGAAGGTAGGTGACTACCAGCGATCGCCGCCGCCGCCGCGACCACGGCCGCCGCGACCACCGCCGCCGCCGCCCCAGTCGCCACCGCCGCCGCCGCCGCGGTAGCCACCACCACCACCGCCGCCGCCGCGGTAGCCGCCGCCGCCACCACCGCGCTGCTGGCGCTGCTCGGCTTCGTTCACACGGAGCGGCCGGCCGTCGAGGGTCTGACCGTCCATGGCTTCAATGGCCTTGGCGGCTTCATCGGTGGTGCCCATGGTCACGAACGCGAAGCCGCGCGCGCGGCCGGTCTCGCGATCGGTGACGAGATGGACATCGCTGACGGTGCCGAACTGCTCGAACGCAGTGCGCACGCCATCGGCGGTCGTATTGAACGAAAGGTTTCCAACATAGAGACGGGTGTTCATCGCTTACTCAAACGGCCCATGATTAGTAACTCCCGTCCCTCGAGGGGCTTCGTGCTCGGAAGCGGGGATCAGACTCTTAGCCCACCCAGCAGCGCATACCCAGAAGAAACCGCCGAGTTCGTCCTCGAAACATAGAATACCTTGGGGGGGCGAAAACCCCGAATTGCCCTGAAATACCCGAGATCACGAGCGAGTACAGCAGGCTCGACCACTTGGCTCCAGGACAGTCGGCCCCCATCCTCCGGTGGCCTCTCTTGGGTACAACTCGGAGGCGGGCGGTCACGTGGGGTGGTCCGCCGCGTCAGCTCAGACCCCCAGCTACTCGAAAAGATCGGCAGTAACGCTCGATCTGGGCTGCTCCGTATCGCGCGCTACAGTCCTCTTCTCCATGGCGACCGACGCCCCCGAGGAGTCCGCACCGATCGAAAACATCGCCGCGACACTCGTCGCGAATCACCGCGAGTTCTTGGCGTTCGTCGAGAAGCGTGTCGACAACCGCGCGACGGCCGAGGAGATCCTGCAGGACGCGTTCGTGCGCAGCATCGACAAGCTCGATACCGTTCGCGATACGGCAATCGGTTGGTTCTATCGCGTCCTGCGCAACGCGATCATCGATCACCATCGGCGCACCGCAGCCGCCGAGCGCCGGCACGATGCGTATGTGCGAGAAGAACAGCTCGCCCAGTCCGAGGACGGAGAACTGCACCGTATCGAAGCGAACGAGACGGGCTAGCGCGCAATGTGAGCGCGTCGTTCACGCATCTCGCGGCGGATGCTCTCGCGTTCATCTTCTTGAAGAAGGTGTATCGCGGGGAATATCGCTCGCTCCTCGACAGCGAGATGCGGTTCGAAGCTTGCCCACAGCCGTCGGCCCGTGTCGCCGAGATCCCTCGAGCGGCGGGCGAGCCGTGATGGATTCGCTTCGAGCTCGGTGCAAATCGCGATCAGTCGCACGACGTCCGTCCGGTGGGACGTGTGATCGGCGCTGATGCCAGCGAGCGCCCGATCGAGCTCGGCATTCGTGCCGGCGAGCCGTGGCGCGATCAGCTCGTCCTCGTCTGCGACGTGAAGCGGGAATGCCTCGACGAAGTACCGCCGGATCCGCCCCGCACTCTCGGCCGTCTCGTGCAGGCTGGGTGTGACCGCGGTCGCGAGCTCGATCGCTCCGCGCGTGAAATGCCGGATTCGTTCGTGGCACTCGAGCAGCAGGTCGACGAGCCCCATCGAGGGCCGTCGCTCTCCGAGACGCACGAGCATCGACTCAACGCTCGAACGTCGCGCGTGCGAACAGCACGTTGTTCTCGAGGTGGATGTGCTCCATCAGCTCGGCCTCGATCGTCCGGAGCCCGTGGTAGAGCGCGGTCCACGTCGCGCACGCGGCTGGGGGTAACTGGAGGTTGTCGGTCAACGCGCGGATCTCCGCGAGCCGTTCGGCGTGGCTCTCGTGCTCGTTCTCCATCACCCGCACCGGCATGAACACCGACTCTCCACGCGCGCCGCGCCGGATCATGGGAAACAGGATCGTCTCCTCTTTCACCATGTGCTGCTCCATCTCGGTCGCGAATGCCGCTAGCACGTCGGCGAGACCGGCGGGCACCGAGGGCTTGGCCGCGTGCACTCTCTCGACACGTCTCGCCGCTTCGATCAGCGATGGCAGATCGCGGCGCAGGCCGGCGTGGTAGTGCGTCTCGATGTGATCGGCGAGATCACCGAGAGGCTTCGCGTCCCAGGTCGGCGGATCGTCGCCGCGTGTTGCTTCACGTTCGAGCTCGTCCAGGATCGCAGCGGGATCGAGTCCGGCTCGTTCGCACGCGGCGGCCAGCGATTGCTTCCCTCCACAGCAGAAGTCGAGACGGTGTCGCAGGAACACGCGGGTGGCAGCGGGGTTGGCTCGGGCCAGCTCGCCCAGAGAGGTCGTGGTCTGCATGTAGCTGGCTTGCTGCAGATCCTTTACCAGTAGCAAGTTATCGAAACCACTTGGATGTTGTGTCGATGACAACGTGACGCGTTGTCGTACGCATAACAGTGTTGTAATCAAGACACGTGGTTCCTTGGCAGGCGCTCGAGCGGCTCGCGATCGATCTCACGGAGGGATTGCGAGCCTCCGATCGCTACGAGCGATTGCTCGCCGTGGTGCGTTCCGCGATCCCGTGCGATGCGACCGCCTTGCTCGCGCTGCAAGAAGGCGAGCTCGTCCCGCTCGCGGTCCACGGGTTGTCGCCTCAGGTACTGGGGATGCGATTCTTGCCGGCCGACCATCCGCGACTCGACACCACGCTTCGAAGCGGCGTGCCGGTGAGGTTCCCGACGACTTCGGACCTGCCCGATCCGTTCGACGGTCTCGTCGACGGCGCACCGCACGCGCTCGCCGACGTGCACGACTGTCTCGGTTGTCCACTCGTCGCTGCCGGTCAGGTGGTCGGCGTGCTCACCGCGGACGCACTCTCCGTCGGCGCATTCGACGGACTCGAGCCAGACTTCTTGGGTGCACTCGGTGCGCTGGCAGGCGCGGCGTTGCACACCGCTCGCCTCATCGAGACGATCGAGCATCTGGCCGAGCAACGTGGGATGGTCGTCGAGGAGCTCACGCGAGGCAGGGATGGTCAGCGTGCGGCGCAGATGCTCGGGGTCAGTGCGGCGATCGAGCGCGTGCGGCAGGAGATCGATGCTGTCGCGGGCACCGACTTTCCGGTGCTCGTGCTCGGCGAGACGGGTGTGGGCAAGGAGCTCGCGGCACGCGCGATCCATGCCGGATCCAAGAGGCGCGATGCACCGTTCATCCAGGTCAACTGTGCGGCGCTGCCGGAGGGGGTGATCGAGAGCGAGCTGTTCGGCCACGTGCGCGGCGCCTTCACGGGCGCCGTCGCGAATCGACCCGGCAAGTTCGAGATCGCCGACGGCGGCACGCTGTTTCTCGACGAGATCGGGGAGCTGCCACTGCCGGTGCAGTCCAAGCTGCTACGCGCACTGCAGGAGGGCGAGGTCCAGCGTGTCGGTGCCGACAAGCCCGTGCGCGTGAACGTCCGGATCATCACCGCGACCAATCGCGAGCTCGTCGACGAGGTCGCGCATGGCCGGTTCCGCGCGGATCTCTATCACCGGCTCGACGTGTTCCCGCTCCGCGTCCCACCTCTGCGCGAACGGCGCGCCGATATCCCGATCCTCGCCGGGTTCTTTCTCGATCGTCATCGCGTCCAGCTCGGGCTCCCGCACGTCGTGCTCGCCCGCGAGGCGCTCGGGATGCTCGAGGCGTCCCCGTGGCCGGGAAACGTGCGCGAGCTCGACCACGTGCTCGCGCGCGCGGTGTTGCGCGCCAAGCTGCGCACCAAGGGTGAGGGGCCGATCCAGATCGACGCGACCGACATCGCTCCAGACGCCGAGCCCGCAAACCAGGTTGTGGGGACCGTTCGCGAGACGTTGGCGCGCCGGGTCGCCCGTGGGGAGGTCACGCTGCGCTCCGCGGTCGAGCAGCTCAAGCGCGATGTGGTCGCGACGACCATGGACGAGACCGGGGGCAACTGGGCCGAAGCGGCTCGCCGCCTCGGAATGAATCGGAGCAACCTGCACCACATGGCGCGTCGTCTCGGCGTCCGTCGACGCTAGCGCGGCCAGTCATTCGGTTTCGCCAGGTGCGGCGATCAACACGATCGGGATCGTGCTCCCGAGGTCGCGCAGACCTGCCGCGATCGTCGTGCCGGCGCAGCCGCGCGAGTGCGCATCGACGATGATCAGGCCCGATCGTACCCGATGGTCGGGATAATCACCGCACCACACGAACGCAAAGGCTCATCATGAAGAGAGCGGCCCGATGACCAAGAAACCCGCGGCCACGAAGGCCAAGAAGCCGGCCACGTCGAAGGTGACCACCCCCCAACAAGCCACTCGGCTCCAGAAGCTGGCGGTCGACAACAAGCTCGCCGACCTCGAGAAGTCGCTCGTGGCGGGCGTCGATCCGAACGTGCTGGTCAAGGACCAGAGCACGCTCGCATGGGCGATCTACAGGGGCCACACCACGATCGCGAAGCGGCTGCTCGATCACGGTGCGAACCCCAACGTCGGTGCCAGCTACCCGTGCGCCGGCGGAGCGATGCATGCTGCCGCGGCACGTGCCGCCCTCGAGATCCTGCCGGCACTGCTCGACCACGGCGGCGATCCAAACGTGGCGGGGCAGCGTGGTAGCCGGCCGCTCGTCAAGGCGATCGAAGCCGCGGTCTCGAAGCCCGGCCAGCTCGGTCCCGACGAAACCTCCGCGCGCCGCGTACCTCGCAACGATCCGTGCGCTGCTGGCTGCTGGCGCGCGCCCCGAGCTCCCCGACGAACGCGGTCACGATGCGTGGGAAGAGGCGGCGAAATCCGACGACCTCGAGATCTTCGAGTTGATCGCGGCGACCGATCCGGACCGCGCGGCGCGCGATGGCGAACGCCTTCTCGCAGCGGCGGTGTGGCGAGGCTCGAGCCTGATCGACGTCCTCGTCGAGCGAGGCGCGCCTGTTACTCCCGGTGTGCTTCACGCCGCGATCACGCGCGACAACCCGAAGGCGGTCGAGCGCTTGCTCGCCCTCGGGGCCGATCCGCACGCAGTGCTCGAAGGCAAATCGGTGCTCGAGTGGGTGAAGGACACCGCGTCGCGCAAGATCCTTCAACTGTTGAAGCGATAGCCCCGCCGCGGGATCACGCCAAGCGACCCCGTACAACCGATCGCGCTCGCGACGGACCCTCCGGACCACGACGTCACGCGGAATGCGTGCGGATCGGCCCGCCGCCTAGCGTGTGCGGCGGGCTCGAGCGGTGCGCCGGCGCGGAGCCGTGGCGGGGGCGGTGGTGTCGTCGGGCAACGGTCGGCGTGCGACTTGATCGGCGGTCCGTGGCGGAACATCGGCAAGCCGCAGGACGGCGCCGGCCGCGTACTCGGCGACGTCTTCATCGAGCTGTCCCGTGAGCCGCGAGGTGATCGAGGCCAGGATCACGCCGCCGGCGGCGATCGCGACTGCCTCGACGCGTTGGCGATTGATCGTACGGCGTCTCCAGACCTGGCGGACGACCGCCGAGATCTGCTCGACGACCACGACGCGAAACAACGGGGTCTCGACGGAGGTTCGAACCAGGAACCATCCCCAATCGGGATCCCGCAAGGCCGTCTTGATCGTGATCCGGACGAAGGCGGCGAGTCGCTCGGCGGGATCCGTGATCTGGGTGGCGAGCCGCTCGAACACCGCGGCGAACGTGATCATCATGTCGGCGAGCGCGGCATCGCGCAGCTCGGCCTTCGACGCGAAGTGGTTGAACACCGAGCCGAACCCGACGTTGGCCTCGTCCGCGATCTGCTGGAACGTCGTCGCGTCGGTGCCCTTGCGAGCAAACAGCCGAAGCCCCGCCTGGATCAGCGCCTTGCGCGTCGCTGCCCGTCTCGTCGCACGACGATCGGGGCGTCGCGAGGGTGAGGAAACCATCAGCCGCCGATGATGGCGAGGGATGACGGGTCGGTCAAGCCATGTTCAATGCCACACCAGGCAGGTATTCGGGGTGTCCTCGTCGAGGAACCCGAACCGCCGGCCCATCCAGTACGCGATCAGGAAGTCGTGCCCGGGAAACACGAAGCGCGGGTTGTTCGGGCCGACCAGCTTCCACGGATGGCGCTCCCACATGAACACGCTCGGCACGCGGTCGCCGACATCGATGGCGATCGTCGACATCGGCTCGTCCGTACAGTTCGTGTCCAGGGGATAGGAGTCCCGGAGATCGCGACCTCGCTCCAGGTTGGGCGCGTCGGGAAACTCCGCGAGTTGTGCCGCATGAGCCGCGGCCACCGCGCTGACGGCGCTGCTCGGTTCGGCCTCGGCCGCGTAGATGAACGCGAACCACACGTTCTTGTGATCGGCCACGGTGTTCCACAACGCGTCCCGAAGCACGGTGTCGCGGAGCCGTTGCTTGCGGGCCGGGTCGGTCTCGAGGCGAAGCCAGTTGAAGGCCGGCGTGAACGCGATGTTCTTCCCGTGATAGGCACTCCCGCAGTTGTCACCACCGACGCCGTATTTCGCGCCGATGTTCGCCCACTCGTCGAAGTGCGCGTCGTAGTACGCCTGGATGGCGGCGCGCCGCGCCGCGAAGCTGGGCACATTCTCGGTGACCTGCAGAGCCACGCGAAACATGCCACCGAGCTGGATCGCCTGACCGGCGAATGGCATGTCGGGCAAGAAGCCAAGTCCGGGAATCTGTCGGAGCTGGGTCGCTGGATTCGGCCAGAACGTCACTAGCCCGACATCGGTGAACGAGAACGGACTGACCGTGACGTCGATCCCCGACGGGCCTTCGTCATCCGTATAGATGACGCCTTCGAGCCCGAGGTCGAGGGTGAGCGGCACGCCATTGATGGTGACCGTGAGGGGCCGGGTCTCGTGGGACATCAACTGCTCGATCGTGTTGACCACGTCGTTGCGAATCAGCGCGCGGAGCGACTCGTCCTGGACCACGTCGTAGGCGAGCGAGTAGCCGAGAAATGCGCCCTGATACTGATCGCGGCTGATGTCTCCGCGCCACCGCCAGGGGCTACCGTCGACCACGGCCGTGTGGACCTCCTCGGGTCGCGACTCGAACAGGTTCAACGTGGGGCTCGAGTCGGGAGCGGCGAACCGGGCGAGGTAGCCACGGTCCCCGGAGATCGTCCACCACCGGTGCAGCACGGCCAGCGAGCGCTCGATCTGGTCCATCGCGTCCGGCGCGCCGGTCACTCGATAGCGCAAGGCCTCCGCGGCGAGGTAGGTCCCGGTCCAGATCGGCGAGTCACGCACGCCGTCGTAGCCGACCGGGGTCTCGAGGTCGGTACTCGAGAACAGCGTCTGGAAGATGCCCCCCTGGGGCATCAGCTTGTCGCGAAGCACCGACGTGTACACGCGCGCGCGGTTGTGAAGCCGCGACTGATCGAGCTCGTCGATGAAGACGTGCGCGTCGGCGTCCCATAGCGCGCAGGTCAGGTCGCCATCGGTCGCGCCGAGGCGGCAGCGGTCGGCGCATACACCGTCGCCGAGCACCTCGTCGGAGCTGCCCTGGGTGCACTGCGGATCCGCGGCGTCGATGCGGCCGTCGCCGTCGTTATCGATCCCGTCGTTGCACGTGGAGGTGCCGTACCCGAGCTCGTCCGTGCCGGTCGCACAGTCGGGATCGAGGGCATCGGTCCAGCCGTCGCCATCGTTGTCGAGTCCATCGAAACATCGCCCGGGCTGCTCGCAAGGGGGCGCCGGGCAGTCCAGGGCCGGTCGGCCCGAACAACTGACCGATCCTGCCAACGCGGACACCACGCAGCCGACCGCAAGCTCGCTCGACCACACCCCGACGCTCCGCCTCCGCGACCCTCGCCGACCTGATAATAGTCTCATCGCTGATGAAATCATCATGAATGAGGAAAGTGGTCAACCGTTCAGGGTGCCGACCAGGTCACCGGCAAGTCGAGACGCCGGCAATGGATGATGATTTCATCAACTAGGCCGATGTAACCCGGCGAGATCGTGACGGCGTCCCTCGGCATGCACCGTGCTGGTTGCGGGAGACATGAAGCTCGCAGCTCCCCTCGCTCCCCTCCTTCTCCTCGCAGGATGCGCAACCGACATGGTCGACGACGGGTTCCGCGGCGGCAGCAAGGCCGACGATCCGAGTGGCTGGAGCCACGTCGTACACAAGAGCGCCGATGATGTCGGCATCAGCATCGACTACGTGTCCCACTACATCGAGGATCACGAGTACAAGCCGATCAACACCGACGAGGCCGACCCGGTCTACGCCAACGTCTGGGGGCAGGGGCTGTCAGAAGCCAACGCGGTCCGGGTGGTGTTCATGAACTACCCGGACTGCTGGAAGGACTTCCGTGCCGTTCACGTACACGCTCGACCTCCAGTGGCAGGGTGACCATTTCTCCGGGAACCTGAGCCAGGATGCCGCCATCGAGCGCAGCTACTTGAAGTACGAATCGGGCACGCTGCCGATCACGACCCGCGTGTCGGGCTACGGTGGAGATCATCCCTACTGCCAGGAGATCGCGGTCGTCGTGGACGGTCGGTGGTTGTTCGATCCGAGCTCGAACAGCAGCAACTTCGCGTTCGACATGTACGCCGCCCGCTGACCAGGCATCAGTTCGCGATCGTGTACGACCCGACGAAGTAGATCTGGTCGAACGTGCGATCGAGCGTGTTGCTGTGGAACGCGGTCATCAACGACCCCGTCATGCGCCCGAGCTTGGTCCCGACCGCGAGCTTCGTCGTCGGGCCAGCCACCCAGACCTTGGTGCCCTTCTGATCGAGCTGCGCGTACGTGTAGCCGGCGGCATCCATCGTCTCCACGACAGTTCCGGAGACCTCGTGTTCGGCAGGTTGGGCGGGCGCCGGATGATCAGCGGGAGCCGGGTGACTCGCGACCGTCGCCACGCCCGCGCCGAAACTGTTGACGAAGTAGATCTGCGCGAACGTGCGGTCGAGCGTGTTGCTGTGGAAGTTGCTCATCAGCGTGCCTTGCAGCCGCTCGAGCTTCGTGCCGATGGCGAGCTTGGCCTTGGGACCCGCGATCCAGATCTCGGTGCCGCCGCGATCGAGCCGCGCATAGGTGTACGACGATGCATCCATCGTCTCGACGACCCGACCCGAGATGGCGCCGCCGCTCGGCGCCGGCGCGGGCGCGGTCCGATCGGTGGGGGCCGGTTGCGAGGACACCGCCGGGGGCGGACTCGACTGACGAACCTCGTCGTCACGGTGTTGGCAACTCGCGAGCAGCCAGACGACACATAGAAGCCACCGGTTCATCGGGCAGCTCTACCACGAGATCGAACGGTTGAAACCCTCCACTATCTCCGTTCGACCAGCCGGACGAAGCCGCGATCGTTGTCGACGATGATGACGTTGCCCTGGCCATCGAGCGTCACCGAGCGGAGCTCGCTGAGCTTCTTGCCGGCTGTCGAGTAGGGCTCGCCGTCGCCCGCGTGCGCATTCCGCGCGCCGTCGACGAACAGGTGCGCGAGGCCGGCGGCATCGACGAACCATAGCTGGCAGCCCTCGTGGGTTCCGACAAAGAACCCACCACCGTCGGCCGGGTGCGCCGGCCACACCGCGCGTACGCCGTCGAGCGGCGTCGCGAGCGCGGGCATGCCATCGACGAATGCGCCGGCGCCGCCGGTGCCCGCGATCGCCGTCCGCGTACCGCCCTCGGCCACCGCGTAGACCCGGTCGGCGCCGCGATCGGTGACGAGCAGCCGACCCTCGCGGTCCATCGCGATGTTGCCGAGGCTCGCGAAGCCGGTGGCCAGTGTCTTCACGCCGGTGGTCGCGGTCCACTGCTTCAACACGGTCCCGGACGAGAAGTACACGCGCTCGCTGCCGCGTTCGCCGTCGACCCACAGCCCGCGCCCGATCGCGATGCCGCCGGGCACGGTGAACAGCGTCGTCATGGTGCCGTCGGTCGCGACCTCGCGCACGCGCGCGTGGTCGAGGTCGAGGATGTAGAGCGTGCCGTCGGGGCGCACGAACAGTCCGTTCGGGTTGGCGAGCGAGCGCTGGGTCGCCGGCCCGGGCGTGTCGTCGGCGACGCTCGCCAGACCGGTCCCGGCATAGGTCGCGATGGTGCCGTCGGGGCTCACCTTGCGGATCGCGTGGGCTTCCTTGTCGGCGATGTAGATGTTGCCAGCCGCATCCGCCATCGCGTTGTGTGGACGCGACAGCTCGGCCGCGGTCGCCGGCCCACCCTCGAACGCTAGCTGCCATTCGCTCGTGCCGCTGTCGGTCTGCCCGGCGCCCGCCACCGCGCGCAGGAGACCGTACCGCGCACGCACCTCGGGCCAGTTCGATGGGGGCGTGGCGTCGATGATCGCCGCGTCGCCAGGCAGGGCTGCGGTCGATCCTCCACACGCGGGTGCGAGCGCCACCAGGACCGTCGCGAGTCGCGAACGCCAACCAGAGATCAGGGACCGCACCGGGCAAGTGGCGTCCAACAGCCATGCCATCGCGACGCCTCCTAACCGCGCGAGCTTGCTGCTGCGATCGGCCGTTTGCATGGCTCGTCCGCAAGCCGCCCGTGTCACGCACCACCCGAGGTGGCCAGTCGCCTGGCCGCTCAGCCTGCCAGCCAGGCTGCGGCGATCAGCGCCTGCAGGCGCTGCGGGTCGGTCGCCGACGTCTTGCACATGAACCCGCTCTTGTGGGCGAACACGACATCGGGCTCGGCCTCGACGCGGGCGAAGTCGAGCTTGGGGTGGTCCTCGTAGCGACCGATGCCGTAGCCGCCGCCGCGCCGGTCGGGGTAGACGACGGCCGCGATGACGTCGGTGAGCGCCTCGGCGCGGATGTAGCTGGCGATCGAGCTCGACGGGTCGTCCGCCATCGGCTCGGTGCGCGGCAAGAACACCGCCTCGATGACGTCGTCGCCCCGCGGTATCGACCACCGCGTGGCGTGAGCACGAACGAAGTCGAGTCTCGAGCGAGCGATGCGCAGGTGCTCGAGCAAGTCCGAGCCGACCATGGCCATGAACTCGTAGAGTGGATCTCCCGCCGCCAGCGTCGTGATGGCGGCGAAGCGGCGCAGCAAGGTGATGTCGATGGGGGAGTTGAGCTGCGAGACGGCGCGCCGGGGAACTCCGAGCCACGCCGCTGTCTTCGTCGGTCCGCGAGAGTCGAACCACTCGGCGGTCGGCAGCCAGTCGCAAAACTGCAGGGCATCCTCGTAGAGATCGAGGTGATCGAGCACCAGGCTCAGAGCGCACGTCGGCGGGTGCTCGCGCGGAAAGTGGTGATGGTCGAAGTTGAGCCTGGCCGGGTCGTGGCTGCCTCCGATGTCGACGACGGCAACCTCGGGGTCGGCGAGGTCGGTCTCCGTTGGCTCTCGCCTCTCGATCGGGGCGCGATGAAGCGCCGCGAGGACACACACCGCGAGGAGGTCATCTTTGTGAGCGCCGCCGGGGTGAGTCAGGATCGTCCGCACCGTCATCGGCGCAATCTACCGCATCGCTCGGGGCTTCTTGCGTCGCGCCGCTGCCGTCGTGCGCTTGCGGGGCTTCTTCTTCGCCGCGGGCAACGTGCGAACGAACCGCATCGCGCGGTCGACCCAATCGGCGACACGATCGTCCGTTCGCGATCCCGTCGCGCCGACATAGACGTAACCGGTGAGTGGTCGCCCGGTGAAATCCATCGGGCGCACGTGCGGGCGTGCGAGCGCCGATTCGTACGCGTCGGGGCCGACGCGAACCATGAGGTCCTGGCCCACGATGCCCACGAACATCTTGCCGTCGAGAAGAAACGCGAGGCCGCCGAACATCTTCTTCTCGACGATGTGGTCGATGGAAGGAACGACTCTGCGGATGCGGTCGGCCAGTTTCTCGTCGAAGGTCATGGGATCTTTTCACGCGGCGACCCACTCGGGTCGTGGGTTCTATGCCTGCTGCCTCGCGTGCTCACTGACAGGTCGCGAGCACCTCGCAAGATCGATCGTGCTCCCAGCCCCAACCGTCGCCGTCGGGATCCGCGTCGCAGCGCTCGCACCGCGGGTAGGTCGGGGCGACACACCACGAGCCAACCCGACACGACCGCTGGTCCTCCCAGCCCCAGCGATCACCGTCGGGATCCGCGGCGCAGCTCTGGCACACCGGGTAGTCGTCCGCCGGCGGCAGCGCGAACGCGGGCGCATCGCCGAGAAGGCTCGTCGTGTCGCTCGCGGCGAACGCCCGGAAGTCCTCGACGCCGGGGTGCCCGCGGTACGGTACCCAGAACTGGTTGGGGCCCGGCGTGCGGTTCTCCCACGTCAACGCATACGCGAGGTGCACCGCGGGACTCTGGAGCAGCGGCAGTAGCTGCGTGGTGAACCACACGCTCTCGCTGGGCGTGGTCTCGTTCGCGAGCTCCGTGTTACCGACCTCGGTGAGCGCCGCGACCTTGCCGCGCTGGTGAGCGATCTGGGTGATGGTCTCGAGCTGCTGCCGGAACGCCTCGGTCTGCGTCGTGAAGCTGGGGGTCCGGTGGTAGTAGAGGTCGGCCCCGAGGATGTCGACGTAGGCATCGCCGGGGTAGCCGTCGAGGTAGCCGTCCTCGGTCGCCAGCGCGGCGTCGCCGCCGGGCGAGTACGCGAACAACAGGTTGTCGAGCCCGCGCTCGTCGCGCAGGTAGCTGACGATCGTGCGGTAGACCCGCTGGAACGCCGCGGCCCCGGTGAACCGCGGGTTGGGCAGGTAGCTCGCACAGCTCCAGTATGGCCGCCCCCACCAGAACCAGCCGCCGTTGTGCTCGTGCAGCGGGCGAAAGATGATCGGGATCCGGTCGAGCTGGTAGCGGACCAACGCGTCGGCCAGCCGGGCGTAGTTGCCGTCGAGCAGCCACGACCGCGCGAACGCGTCGTCGTTGGCGAGCCGGCACAAACACGCCTCGTTGCCCTCGGCGTTGAACGACGACACCGTGCAGCCGCGCATGTGCCAGTCGAGCGCGACGATCCCGCCGTGGGCATAGACGTATCTGGCCGCCTCGGCGTGGACCGCGGGGGTCGGTGCCCAGGTCTCGGGCTTGATCGCGAGATCCCACGCATCGAACCCCATCACGACCGGGTGATCGGCGACCAGCGCGCGGACATCCGAGCGCTCGACGTGGCCCGCGGACGCCAGCCACTGCGTGCCGTCGTCGTCGACCCCGGTGAGGTTGAACCGCTGCTGGCCGAACAGCACCGATGGCGCATCCATCTGCGCGAGCAGGTTCGCGTACAGGTTGGCGCGCAGCGTCGCGGCCGACGGGCCACCGCTGCCATCGCCATCGCACTTGCCGTCGCACGCAGCGTCGGGACCACTCGATCCATCGGTGACGGGCGCATCGGTGCAACCCGCGAACGCGGCAACCAGGACGACCGCCGCGAGCCAGCGCATCACGACGAAGACGGGTGCAGCCGATATGCCAGGGCGTGGTCCTTCGATCCGGGCGGTTGCGTGCCGCGATCGACGTGACCGCGCGCTCCGGCAACTCGAGTGGCCAGGTCCAACGGGGAACCAGGGTCTCGTGGGGCGCAGGATGCACCGAGATCGAGGATGATTCGACAACGTGATTGCCCGCGATGAGACGCTTGCTCTCCCATCGAAGTTGGAGCGGCCGCTGCGCTACGAGAACATGGGGCCGTTGACACGATGGAAGGTCGCCCACGTCCTGTTCGTCGCCTTGGTGTCGTGCCACGCGCCGGAGCACCCGCGCTCACCGGCCGCCCGACCCGGATCCGCGGACCTCACCGGTCCGGCGACGTCGACGGGAAGCGGCTGTCCGAGGTGCACCACGACGTCTCGCCACACCCCCGCCCCCGCGTCGCCGCTCGCCACGCAGCCCGACTGCGTCGATCCCGTGGCCAACGCGCGTGCCCGTCTGGCCGGAGCTTCCGCGGCGACGCTCGAGCTCGATCCACATCCCCCGGATCTCGATGGCGATGGTGCGGCCGACGTCGTGGTCCTCGAAGGAGACCGCGCGCGCGAGCCCTGGCACGTGCTCTACGTTCGAACCTCCGCCGGGTGTTCGCGCTTCGTCGGGCAGATCCGCGCGTTCCGGCTGGCATGCGGCGACGGTCGCGATCACGGCCTGTGCGATCTGTGGATCGAGACCTGGCTGATGCACGGTGATCGCTTGCGGTCGCGCTGGACCTTCAATGGCACGACCTACGTCCAACTCGGCGACGGGGAGGTGATCCCTGGCCCGCGCAAGTGACGCGCCCCTCCCTCCCGCGCCTTCTTCTTCCCAGCTTGCTGAGGACGCCCGATCCACCTGAATACGTAGTACAAGCCCTGACCGCATGCGGGAATTCGAAGTCATCGATCACGCCGAGTCGCCGCTCGGGGTATTCATCCTCCGGCGACGAACCATGCCGGTTCCGGACGTCATCGAGCTGACGCTCGAGCATCAGTTCCTGATGAGCGACGCGGTCACGAGCTCGGAGCGTGCGCTGGCAACGCGCGCGATCGCGATGCATGGCGGCAACGATCTCGATGTCATGATCGGCGGCCTCGGCCTCGGCCACACGAGCAAGGCCGCGCTCGACTCGGATCGGGTTGCGCGCGTCGAGGTGGTCGAGCTGATTCAAGGCATCATCGGGTGGGTCGCAACCGGCGTCATCCCGCTCGGCAAGGAGCTGATGGCCGATTCGCGTTTTCACGCGATCCAAGGCGACGTGTTCGAACGCCTGCGCCGCCCACCCACCACGACTCACGATCTCATCCTGATCGACGTCGACCACTCGCCGGACGAACGCCTCGGGGAATCGAGCGACAGCTTCTACGCGCACGCCGCTCTCGTCCTCGCTGCAAAGCATCTGAAGCCCGGCGGCGTGTTCGCCGTGTGGTCGACCTCGGAGAGTGCGGCGTTCGAGCAAGAGCTTCGCAAGACGTTTCGAGAAGTCCACGTCGAGCCGATCGAGTTCTTCAACGACACGGTCGGCGAGGACGAAACCAACTGGCTCTTCCTCGGGAAGACCCCGGCTTCCCGCTGACCCGGCAGAGGATGCGATGGCCGGCATCGTGCGCCACTGGCCGCACGACCTCGATCACGAACCGACCGAGACGATCACGGTTTGCTGATCAGCCGGCCCAGGGCGATGCAGCCCTCGGGCAGCTTCAGCTTGCACGAGCGCATCAACAGCTCGCGCTTCTCTTCGGGCGCCTTCACGAGGTGGCCTGCGCGCAAGCAGGCCTCCGCGATGTCGATCGCGCAGCCGAGGCGTGAGACCTCGAGCAGGTTCGCCTGTGTCCTGAACCTGACCCGCACACTCGCGCGACACGCCTCGCGTTGATCGGGGAGGCCACACGCGTGACGCACGAGCGCGAGCGCCGATGGCTCGTCACGGTCGACGAGGATCTGCGCCGCTTCCGCGCAACGCTGGGGCTCGCGCTTGCACACGCGCTCGAGGAGCGCCTTGCGACGCGGGAGGTCCCCATCGAGGTAACGAGCCGCGTCCATGCACGCGGGCTCGTAGCCCATGTCGCACGCAGCCACCGCGAGCTCGAGCGAGTACCGCGAACCGGCGATGCACGCGTCCATCAGCTGCCGCTTACAACCACGGTCGTACATCACGACCGCGCGTTCGAAGTCGTGCTGGCTCACGAAGTAGTGCCCGGCGTCGAGGCACGCGGTCGGCTCCCACGTCTGGTCGCACGCACCGATCGAGCTTGGCCTCGGTCGCTCGGGCCCGAGGTCATGGACGCACGCCGCGAGCAGGCATGCGATCGCGAGGCGCTCGATCATGGCTCGCCCACCGCCATCTCGCCGAGCCGTTGACACGCGGCCTTGCGGTCCGCGCGACACGCGAGCCGCAGGTAGTTCTCGGTCTCCTCGCGATCCCCGCGTCGTGCATACATCGCCGCGACACGCTCGCAGGCGACGCCATCGTTCAGCTCGCACGCGCGACTATCGAGCTCCATCGCCCGACTCGGATCCTTGGCGATCGCCATCTGACACGCGCGCAGATGCCCGAGCGTGCATGCCATCGCGAGGCGCGCGACGTCGTCACGCATCATCCCGAGCTCGAAGCAGGCCTGCGCGTTGTTTCCATCGCATGCCACTTCGAGTGCCGCGAGGATCTCCGCCTTGTCGTGCTTGTTCAGGCTTGCGTGGATGGCCACGATCCAACACGCTTTCGCGTCGCCGCGGCTGCACGGCTGTTTCGCCGCGAGGTATTCGCGCTGCTTCGTCTCGCGATCCCGTCTCGCTTCTTCAGCCTTCGCTTCGTCTCGCCGCTTCCGTTCGGCCCTGTCCTTGCCGGAGGGTTGCTGCCTCATCTCCATGCAGCTCTCGTACGCGCCGCCCGAGCCGCGGAGCATGCACTCACCGCTCGCGCCGCAACCCGATGTCGCGCAAACGAGCGCGACGGCGAAGGCGAGAAGGCGCCACGCAGGTTGGAGTCGTGTTGCGAGCGGGACGATCTTCACGAAGCTCGAGGCTACCGCTTCCCGACCACCACGGCTTCCGATCATTCGCAACCGACCACGCTGCCAGACTCTGCCCGATCGGCGAACACTGGACGTGCGAAGATGGATCAAGCGCCGACGCCGATCTCACGCCGGACGCGGAGTATCCGATCGACTTCGGCGACATCCCGCTCGAATGGAGCTGGGTAGACGTGCCCGGGATGGTGGGCGGCAACGCCTCGGGCACCGGGACCGCGATCAACCCGAGCCAGCACTCCCGACAAGACGACGTCGACCGGCGTCGTGCTTCGCGACTCGGTGGCCGCGTGGGCGAATGGTACGACCGACTTCACCTCTGCGGGACCCTGGCGACCGACCTTCCTCCACGTGTGACCTCCAATAGACCCCTGCCGCGAAACGCGGCAGGGGGCCACCGTCTCGCTTGGGCTATTTTGTGGGGGCATGAAGCGCATCCTGTTGATGGACGACAGCGAGATCTTTCTCGAGGTCGTCTCGTCCGCACTCCGCGCCGCCGGCTACGAAGTGGTCTGCGCGAACGACCTCGCCGGGCTCGCGGAGGCACGCACGTGCGGCCCCGACCTCGTGCTCGTGGACGTGCAGATGCCCGAAGCGTTCGGCGATGACGTCGCGCTGACGCTTCGCTACGCCCACGACCTCCCCGCGCCGATCTATTTGCTGTCGAGCCTCGACGAGGTCGACCTCACCGAACGTGTCGAGTGGGCGCGGATCGACGGCTTCATCTCCAAGCAAATCGGCGTCGAGGCGATCGTCGATCGCGTGCGCGCCATCATCGCGGCCGAGTAATCGCCGCTCTCCGTACGACGAAAGTACCCCGACAGTGAGCATTCGCCTTGATAACGCGTGATTCGGTGACACCGCGCAAGATCTTGCTGATCGACGACAGCGAGATATCGCTGCACTTCACGTCGCGTGTCCTCGGCAAGGCGGGCTTCGACGTTCGCACGACGCTCGATGTTCACGATCTCGAGAAGGTCCTTGGCGACTGGCGCCCCGACGTGATCTTGACCGATGTCGACATGCCCGGGCTGACGGGGGTCGAGCTGTGCCGGATCCTCAAGTCCAACTACGAGACCGCGCACGTGCCCGTGCTCCTGTTCTCGGCCGTGCCGTCGCACGAGCTCGAGGCGCTCGCGAGGGACTGCGAAGCCGATGGCTTCTTGTCCAAGGTCAACGGTCTCGAGCGGCTTCCCGAGGAGCTCACGCTGCTGATCGAGAGCGCGCTGTTCTAGCAACGCGCTACGCGACGCTCCACATCACGCGATACAGGCACGCGGCGTCACCGCGGGTGACACAGGCTTCGTGATCGACGATCGGTCCGCGGCCGCCCGAGAGCACGACCAGCTGCTCGAGCAATCCCTCGGTCCACGCGCACAGCTCGAACTGCGGGATGGCGTCAGCGATCCGCACGACCAGCTCCGACGAGCTCACCGGCATGCTCGAGACCACGCCCCAGGAATGGTACTGGCCCCATACGTTCCGGATCGCCGACAGCGTGCGCTCCGGCACCAGCGTTGCCGAGCTCGCCGGGAAGAACCGCCGGAACGACGCGCGCACGGTCGCGCGTGCGATATCGCGTGCCAGTCGCGTCCCTTCGCGCTCGAGGATCGCCGGTGCGACCGACAGCAGTCGGCTGAGCAGCTCGGTCGGAAGCCACGCGAGTGGTGCGGTATCGGTCAGCGCCATGGCGACATCGGGATGGATGCCGCCGATCTTGTCGCGCAACCGCTGAGCGTTTCGGATCCCGACCGCGCGCGCCACCGAGCGGTACACCACGCCCCGGGTCTTCGCGATCGCGCGTCGCGGGAGCACCAGGTTGCCGCGCCAGCGCGGCACATCTGGCCGTGGCATCTGCGGCACGACCGCGAGTGCGAGGCGCAGACTCGCCGCGAGCTCGCCCGCAGACGTTGGCCGCTTTTGGGGATCGGTTGCCAGCGCGTTCGTCAACGCCACGTCGGCCGCGCCGATCTCCGGCCGGTGACTCGAGGGCGGCGCGACCTGCACTCCGCTCACTTGCCGCGCGATGACGTCGCCGTCCTCGCCCCAAGGCGGCGCTAGCGTGAGCAGCGCGTAGGCGGTGGCGGCCAGCCCGTAGACGTCGGAACGCGGTGTCGCCTCGCGTCCGGCGATCACCTCGGGGGCCACGTAGCCGGGGGTCCCGGCGGCCTCGGCGAACTGGCCGTAGCGACGCGCGATCCCGACGTCCACCAGTACCGCGCGGTTGTTGAACGGATCTCGGATCACGTTCGACGGCTTGACGTCGCGGTGCACGATGCCGCGATCGTGAAGCGCGTCGAGCGCCGACGCGATCTCCTCGATCACCCCGACAAACTCGCCGAGCGGCATCTGCGTGCCTTCGAGCCGGTGGCGCTCGATCGCCTGCTGGAGCCCTTCCCCTTCGACGAGCTCCATCACGAAGTACGAGTCGCTCCCGGTCTGCCCGAAGCTGTAGATCTGCACGAGGTTCGGATGCCGGAGGCGCGCGAGCATCTTGGCTTCGACGCGCAGTTGCTCGACGAACGCACGATCCTCAGCGAGGTCGGGACGCAGCATCTTGATCGCGACCTGGCGTTCGAGCGCGAGATCCTCGGCGCGATACACCACGCCCATGCCGCCACGACTGATCTCGTGCTGGAGCCGGTACAGACCACCAACCGTCGCACGCAGCTCCTCTCCGATCTCGATCTGCTGCGACGAGATCCGCGGTGCCGGCCCGGTGACCGCACGTCCGATCGTGCCGCCGCCGTCGCGCGCCTGCTTGGCCGCATTCACCGCGCGCTCCAGCATTCCCATCGCATCCTCGTCGGGCCCGAGCGCCGCGATCCCGACGGTGACGGGCAACCTCAGCGACTCGCCGGTGGCGAGCTCGAGCGGTCTGGCTGCGAGGACGCTGCGCAAGCGCTCGGCGAACCGCTGCGCCCCGTCGATCGCCGTGCCGTGTAGCAACACGACGATCTTGTCGCCGCCCCAGCGACCGACGACATCCTCCGCGCGGATCGTTCCCCGGATCGCATCGGAGATCCGTCGCAGCAGTCGATCGCCGATATCGAGTCCCCACCGCGTGTTGACTCCCTGGAGGTCGAGCACGTCGATCACCGCCGCCGCGAGTGGTTGGCTGTTGCGGTTGGCGCCGGCCACGTACGTCGCCGCCAGCTCCGCGAGCGCCATTCGGTTCCACATCCCGAGTAACAGATCGCGTCCGGGTGCATTGCCGAGTTGATCGAGCTCGTCCGCGGTCCGCTGGTGCACGGCTCGCCACCTGAGCTCCGTACCGAACCGCGCCGCGACGGCGGTCAGGGTGTCCCGATGTTGCGGCCCGAACACCACCGGATTCTCGACGACCAACCCGACGAACCCGAACGTCCCGAGCGGACTCTCGAACGGGACCGCGAGGTAACTCTCGCACCGGTTGGGTTCGGCGGAGGCCCGCGCGATCAACGTCGCGCGTGCGATCGCCGCCGCCCGACAACGCTCCGCCGTGCGATTCCACGCGAACGAATCCCACGTGTGAGCGCCGCTCGCCGCGCCCCCGCTCGAGTCACCGCGCACGGCGATCACGCAGCGATCGACACCGAAGCACGCGGTCACGTCGTCGGCTGCCTGCTCGAGTGCCTGGTCGAGTTGCCCTCCGAGCACCGATAGCGCGAGCACGCGGTCGTAGCGGATCGGCTTTTGGTGTTGCGGCAATCCTGGCGGCGCGAGCACGTGATGCAGATCCGCCACCGTCACGAGCACCTGCGCTCCCGGGAGCGGATCCTTCGAGAGATCCGGACTCACGACGACGATCAACGTGTTGTTGGCGAGCGACGACGCGGATAGCTGGGCGAGCGTCTCGGCGGTGCCCGCGTGCTCGCTATCGAGAATGATCGCTCGCGCGGACGGGGCATTCACGATCACCTCGTCCGCAGACCGTGCCAGCACGTACGACTCCTGCGCGACGGCACTGATCCGAGCGACCGCCGCCTCGACCGAGCTCGTCTGCGACAGGGTGAGAAACGCTTGACCCATCGCTCGGATACCCAAGGTGCCACGAGATCACGATTCCCGAGTGCAGCGTTTTGCGGCACGAAGGGCCCGGCTCGGTCGCGACGAGTCGAGTTACGCTGCTCGTACGTTGTGATGGAGCAACAACACATCCACAACGTCCTCATCGTCGATGATGACGAAACGTTGCTCGCGAGCTGGAAACGGATCGTCGCTCGCACGCGGAGCGTCGAGACCGCGAACGACGCGGACACCGCCCGCCAACTCGCACGATGTCGCACGTTCGACCTCCTGGTCGTCGATCTCCGTCTCGGGGACACCTCGGGGATCGAGTTGATCCGGGAGCTTCGTCCCGGGCAACCCGACGCGCGCATCGTGCTTTGCAGTGGTTATCTGTCCGTCGCGACGGCGATCGCCGCCGTCAAGGCCGGCGCCACCACGGTGGTGTTCAAACCCGTGACCTTCCGCGAGATCCTGCAGAGCCTCGAGTGGAGCGACCACGCAACCACCGACCTCGAAGAGACCCCGACGCTGGCACGTGCCGAGTGGGAACACATCATGCGCGTCCTCACCGACTGCAACGGCAACATCTCGATGGCCGCACGCAAGCTGGGCATCTATCGCAGCTCGTTGCAGCGTCGCTTGAAGAAGTTGCCACCCCGGAAGTGACGGTGCTGCATTTCGCGGCACCTGAAACGAGTCGCGATCGTGTATTGATCGATCGGGGCGCCTCACGATGCCGAGCGAAAGCACGGACACGACCATCGACGATCATCGCTTCGCCCTGCGGGCGGAGCTTGCACGGGGAGACGAGGTAGACGTTTCCTACGCGATCGATCTCGCACCGACCTCGGTGTTCGTCGCGACGGACTGGAGCGCCGAACCGGGTGAGGCGTTCCGACTCCGGCTCTCGTTTCCGCGACTGCTCGCCCCTCTCGACGTCGAGGCAACCGTCGTCGAGTGCTGCGAGGCAGACGGTCCCGGCATGCAAGCCGGTCTGCGGCTGCGCTTCGCCGCCGACGCTCGTCTGACCGCGCTGCTCGCGCGCGCGGGCGAGCATCGCGTGGCACCTCGCGCGTGCCGGATCTTGCTCGTCGAGGACAACCAGTTCATCTGCGATGTCTTCGACTTCGGCATGCGTGCGTTCTTCGAGGCTCGCGGCTTCTATACCGTCGACCACGCGGAGACCGTCGATCAGGCGTGGGAGTTGCTCGATCACAACCGCTACGACATCGCGATCATCGACTACTACTTGCCGCCCGACACCGGCGCGACGTTGATCGCGCGCATCCGGGCGAACCCGCAGCTGGCCGATCTCCCGATCGTCGCGGTCAGCATCGGTGGACGCCCCGCCCGCGACGCGTCGCTGGCGACCGGGGCGGATCTGTTTCTCGACAAGCCGCTGGTGTTTCGCGACCTGTTCACGACGCTGCGTCTCCTCACGACCGCGGACCTGCCACCCGCCGATCCCAAGAAGACGATCCTGGTGTTCGACGATAGCGTGATGGTCCTCGAGCTCACGCGAGCGGCCCTCGAGTCGGCAGGATTCTCCGTCGCTTGCGCCGGGGACCTCGCGACCTTCGAGCACCACCGCGGTGCCCTCGATCCCGATCTGATCCTCGTCGATGTCCAGATGCCCGAGGCATTCGGCGACGACATCGTGCTCGCGCTCCGAGAAGGTCACGGTGTCCGCATCCCGATCTTGTTGGTGTCGAGTCTCGAGGATGCCGAGCTGGCCACGCGTGCGAAGCGGTCGCGGGCGGCGGGCTACATCCAGAAGCGAGCCGGCATCCCCGCGTTGATCCGCCGCTGCAAGGACCTCCTGGAGGCCGGCGCGTGATGAAGGACGTGATCGCGCGATTCCTGCCCAAGTTCAAACGTCTGGCCGAGGCCCGGCTCGTAGAGCTCACCGCGATCGCGCACGAACGCGACTCCGCGAAGGCCCTGTCGATCGCCCGTGATCTCCACTCGCTCGCCGGCGAAGCCGGCTTGCTCGGACTGACCTCGATCGTCCAGATAGCGCGCACGTGCGAACGGCTCGCGAAGCAGCACCATGCTTCGCACAGCGACACGGACTCCGATGCGTTGCTCGCCGCCCTCTCCGAGCTCGGTGGAGCGATCGATCTCGTCCCACTACCACAACCATCCACCGGCGGGACCTAGCCGACGCGGACACGCGACGCCCGATCGACCACGTGCTCGGGGCGCAGCAGCAGCGCCTCGACCCCGTCGATCATCACGACTTCGATCGGGTGATCGTCGGGCGTCGGACACACGCGCTCCGCGGTCGCCAGCACCGGCTCGGTCGCGGTCTGGAGCGGAATCTCGAGAAAGCCCCATCGCATTCGCACGACCAGGGGCTTGGGCTCGGGCGTACCGGCGAGCGTCTGTCGACTGCTGCCGGCGAGCTGCATCGCCTCGATCGGATCGATGCCGGGCTCGTCGGGGGATGCGATCGTCGGGGTCCATCGCGCCGAGATCGCGAGGTTGACCGCCCCGCCCCGCGCGAGAAACTGGAACACGCGCAGGTGGCGCACGGGAGGCGGGACCGAGATCCTGATCGTGGTGCCGGCGCCGACGCGGCTCGCGATCGCGACGGTGCCGCCGCTCTTCGCGATCCCCGCCTTGACCGCATCGAGCCCGACCCCACGGCCCGAGACATCGCCGACGTGGGCGCGCGTCGAGAAGCCGGAATGGAACAGACACTCGAGGAGCTCTCGCTCGCTCGCGGCGCGCGTCGCGTCGAGCAAGCCGCGCGCGATCGCGGTCGCGCGGACCGCCTCGAGATCGACGCCCCGGCCGTCATCCTCGACGACGATCTCGACCTTGCCCCCCACTTCTCGCGCACGGATCGTGATCCGTCCGCGCGGGCTCTTGCCGCCCGCGGCCGCACGTAGGTACGGCGGCTCGATGCCGTGATCGAGTGCGTTGCGCACGAGGTGCAGGACGGCCACGTCCACGGCTTCCGCGACGCGCGGCTCGAGCCGGACATCGTTGGATTCGATCGCGAGCTCGACCTGCTTGCCGAGCTCGCCCGCGAGCGACTCGGCTGCGGAACGATGACGATCGAGCAACGGTGCCACCTCGATCGCGTGGAGATGTGACAGTTCCTGGCTGAGCGTCTGCCAGATCGCGTGCAGACGCGCTCGGGAGCTAGCGCTACGCGCCGCCAGGTACTCGAGGAACGCGTTGGTGGCCGCGATGGCGATCCGGCTGCGGGTCTCTGGAGACAATCGATCGACACCGCTGCCCGATCGGGCGAGCGAGAGCAGCGGATTGGTCGGCCGCGTCTTGCGCAGCACGCGTGTCTCGCGCAGCACGTCGTCGACCTGGCGGACGAAACCGGCCAGATCGATGCCACTTTGCCCGGCCGACTTCTTCTTGATGAGCATGCTCGCGAACTGCGCCGCCATCGTCACGACGAGCTCGAAGTCCTCCGACACGCGATACTGGAGTTGCCCCGCCAGCGCGACCAACTCCTCGAGCTTCTGCGCGAGCACGTGGACCTCTTCGAACCCCACGACCTTCGCGTCGCCCTTGAGCGTGTGCAGGTCGCGCGACATCACGCGTACGGCCTCGGGGTCCTCCGCACCCTGCAGCAACGCGTTCCACACGGACTCCAGCCTCCCGATTCGCTCGAGCGACAGCGTCCGGAACCGCGTGATGATGCCCTCCGGCAGGGTGCCGGGGTCCATGGTCACGTCTCGATCGTCACCAGGTCCACGGCGAAGCAGCTCAGTGCTGCGAGGCTTCGTCGCTGCCAGTGCAGGTTCGGATTGGACAAGAAGTGGATGCGATACTGCTGGTCGGCAGGCGATTCGCGAACCTTGGACAGCCAGGTCACGAACACCTTGAACGACGACGAGTTCATGAACTCGAGCTCGCGAATGTCGACCTCGACCTTCGAGAGACCGAGCCGGTGCACTTCGTCGTGCAGTGCCTCGATGTAGTTATCGAGCGCGGGCTTGGCCTCGATGTCTGCCGTCCCGCGCAGCTCCAACTTCGCCACGGCATCGACGACCTTCGCATCCGCGAAGATCACCGGGCCGTCCAGCTTCGCCAGCTGCAGTGTCATGGATTGACCCCTCCGCTGATCTTGGTGATCGCCCGAACGCACGCCTTGTCCTCGTCGATCTGGAAGCTGAGGCTCATCTCGGCCTCGTTGCGAATGCGCGCCAGGCCGAGCCCCGAGCCATCGTTTCGCTTCGCGGCGATGACCATCTGTGCCTGGTAGTACGCCTCGGGGTCGGGCGCGTCCATCACGCGATCGATGCTGGTCTGGAGCGCCGCGATCCGCTCCGGCGACGCCTTGTTCCACGTTCGCACGCTCAGCAAGTCACCCTCGAGCTCGATCCGGATCGACGTCTCGTCGTCGTTGGCGTAGGCCACCGCGTTCTCCAGCATCTCGTGCGTCGCCAGCGCGACCCGGGAGGCCAGCTCCTGATCCTTCAACACCCGTTGATAGAACTCACCCGTGAACCGGCGCACGGTCGACACGAGCTTGATGTTCGGTCGGAACGCGAGATGAAAATATGGGTTCTCCATGGTGTTTCCGCCGTTTCAATTCTGCCTGAGGAGTACGAGGGTCGCGTCGTCTTCGAGTCGAGGTGACCACTGCGTGACGTTGGCGAGCACCTCGTCGCGGATGTCTTCGAGCGGCGCGTCGCGACAACGATCGACGAGTGCACACAAGCGGTCGAAGCCGTACTGCTCGCCGCGTTCGTTGCGGGCCTCGGTGATGCCATCGGTGTAGAGCATCACGAGATCGTTCGACTCGAGCTCGACGACCGTGTCGGTGGTGAACCGCTCGATATCGGGCATCACGCCGAGCCACGTGCCGGGTGTCGTGATCCGCTCGATCTCGCGACCGTGGCGCGCGATCACGAAGTGCTCGTGCGCACCGGCGAACACGATCTTGCGGTCCGACACGCGGAGCAGCGAGAACGTGACGAAATCGTCCTTGAGCAGTCGATGTCGGATGTTCTCGAACAGCACGCGGTTGACGATCGTCACGGCTTCCCGCGGGCTGGCGTCGGGATCGCGCGCCACCAGCCCGGCCACGGCACTCTGTACCATCAGCATGATCAGGCCCGAGGTCACGCCGTGCCCGGAGACATCGCCGATCCCGATCCAGGCGCCGCCATCGATCGGCAGGACGTCGTAGTAGTCCCCGCCGACCTCGGTCGCGGTCGTCATGCAGGCCGCGAGCTCGAGCCCGTGGGCCACGAGGCGACGCGGCAGGATGCTGACCTGGATCTGCCGCGCCAGGTCGAGCTCCTTCTCGAGACGCTCGCGCGCGACGCGCTCGGCCTCGAGGAGGGCCCCCTGTTGTTGCGCCAGCTTGACGGACTGCTGGCTCGCGAGCCGACGCACGTCTGCGAGGGCGGCCTGCTGCGACTGGATCAAGAACAGGCAGTCGACGACCTGGTCGTGGACGGCGAAGTCGCCGAGCTGGAGATCGAGCTTGCCGAGCTCGGAGAGCTCGGTGATCCACGGCGAGCCGAGAAACATCATCACCGCTTCGTCATCGAGGACCATCATCTGGCCCTTGAGCTTCAGATCCCCATCGATTCGCTGCAGCACGAACACCGTGGCTGCAGCGCGACGGATCTGCTCGAAGTCGAACGGCATGGTCTCGGGCCGCACGATCTGAAACGTGTCCGAGATCGTACCGCTCGCGAGCTCGGGGCACAGTCGCTGCAACACCGACCCGACCTGGAGCACCTTGCCGTCGGAGCGGAACGCGACGTGGAACGGGAACGCCCGATCCACGAGCTGCGGTGACAACCCCGTCGAGCTCATCGGAGGTCTACGACGGCTGGGTTGTCTTGATGGTGAACTCGACGTGGTCCTCGCGACTCGTGTACGAGACGTCGATCGGAGTCTCGAACCGGATCGACAACCCCTTCAAGAGCCCGACGACCATCGGGGCAAGCCCCTCCCGCGGCGAGTGATACTCGAGCAGCGAGGTCGAGTCGTCGACGGGAACGAGTCGGAACCGGGGCGGCCGCAACTGCGGCATCGTGAGCGCGACGCGGGCGTGAAGCGCATCGAGATTCGCGAGGAACTCGTGCAGCGTCTTTCCGCCCGCGTCGAGCATCGGCCCGTACCCTTCCTGCGCGGTGTACAGCACCCAGTACTCACCGAACGCCTCGAGGACTTTCTCGGCCGGGATCTTCAGGACCTCGCTCGCAGCACCGACCAACCGATACGTGAGGTCGTCGGGATACGCGTCCATGCTGACGAAGACATCGACGTCGACCTCCGCCTTCTTCTTGATCGAGTCCCAGGCGTCCTGACCGAACTTGCTGACCACCAGATCCACGACAGCCTTGTTCACGAGTCCGTACATGCTTGCCCCCGATTGGTAATGGCACTGATCAGTCGTCGAGGTCCACCCGATTGCTGAGAAATTAGTGAACTTCTGCTCTCACCATGAGGGCGCCGACCCACGGATTGGTCACGTTGGCGAAGTTGGCATGGCAGTGCACGCATGACGGCGAGAACGTGGTTGCCACCGCGATCGACTTGCGGACCCACCAGCGACCGTGGACCCGCTCGGTGCGACTGAAGTTCTCGCCATTCTTGGCGGCCGCGAGGGCGTCGCGCTCGAAGTCGTCCCGCGGGAAGTTGTTCGCCTGGAGCGGTTGGACGTCACCGACCAGCCGCATCGTGTAGTTCTCGTCGAAGAACACGTTGCTGATGGCCGCCGTGCCCACGGGAGCGTTGTCCGCCGTGGTGACGTCGAACTCGCGGAACAACAGCGCGACGATGCGATCGATCATCGCGTCCGCGACGTCGCCCGCGAAGGCGACGGCAGCCGCGTCCGGCTGATGATGCGAATGCGAGGACACCTCGTCGGTGGTGGTCGAGGTTTCGACCGGATCCGTGGCCTCCGTGCAGGCTGACAACGACGTCGCGGCAATGAGCAACAGACCGAACAACTGATGTTTCACTGAAATCTTCTCCCCCGCTCTCGAAAATGAGAGTGAGCAGATTTCATCATCGCTCGTGAGTCCTGTCTATCTGGGTTTTTCGGCGACAACGACCCCCTCGCGGGTACATGACCGGTGCAGGTTACAGACGAAGGTTCGATGTTCATCGCGGGTGCAACAAGATGTTGCACTCGTTCTCGTCACCGCATCGCGTTCGTGTATTCGATCGCACTCACCCACGACAGTCGTCCAAACCCGACGATCACGCGAAGCTCCTCTGGCTCCAGCCGGTAGAGCGCGTACGCGTGCAGTTGGTCGGTGAACCACGATGCAGATTCGGGATGGGCGGCGACGTAGCGCGCGCGCACCACGTCATGCTCGGTCTCGTCGACGGGCTGGCACGTTCCGACGAGCGTCACGCGCGGCGCGGTCACGATGTTCGTCGCGCCACTCTCCACGACCAGCAGTGACGCGCGAGCGCAGGCAGCGAGGTTTTTCGAATGCTCGGCGAGCGCGGACAGCAAGAACAGCGGACGACCACGATCGTCCGCCGCGTGAGCGACCAGCGAACCGTACGGGTACCCATCCGGACGCAGCGATAGGGTCGACAGCGTGGCGAGCCGGGACGCCGCGACGAGCTCGCGTGCGAGCTCCGCATCGCTCGACACGGGCCCCGCGAGCGTGCCGCGATTCAGCTCTGACGTGTAGTCAAAGGTCCTTACCACGTGCTCATCTTATCGTGTTCGGGACAGCCGACGGTGGCGTCATGGGGAGTGCAGCAATCCGCTACACCTGCCGCAATTTGCAACATGCAGCAATTCGCTGCAGCTCCACATCCTGCAGCATGAGGCCCATCTGATGTTCTAGACTGCGCGGATGCGCATGCGGTGGGGCGAGTGAAGCGCATCCTGCTCGTCGACGATAGCGAGATCTTTCTCGCGGTCATGCGCAACGCGCTCGAGGCGGCGGGCTACGAGGTGGTGTGCGCGAACGATCTCGCCGAGCTCGCGCGAGTGCGCGAGCAGCCGCGTGATGACATCGCGCTCGTGCTGATGGACGTGCAGATGCCCGAGGTGTTCGGCGACGACATCGCCTTCACGATGCGTCACGCGTACGGGGTCGGCATCCCGATCTACCTGCTGTCCAGTCTCGACGACGCCGACCTCGCCGAGCGCGTGAAGTGGGCCGAGCTCGACGGTTTCATCTCGAAGAACGTCGGGACCGACATGGTCGTCGAGGCCGTGCGGCGCATCATCGGCGGGGCGAGCGAGGTCGCATGAGACGCAAGATTCCGACGGGTCAGCTCGCGCCGGCATCGCCCGCGGTGCGCAACACACCGCTGCTGCTCGTCGACTACGACAACGCCGAAGACTTCCTCGCCGACCTCGGTGACACGACCGGGTCGCGAGAGGTCGTGGTGCTTACCGAGCGTGCCCTCGCCCCCGACACCCCGGTGCAGCTCGGTCTGTGCTTTCCCGGCCTGGTCGAGCCGATCGTTCTCGATGCGATTGCACGCTCGTCGTCCGATCGCGGCGAGGCGTCGCAGCTCCATCTCGAGCTCCTCGCGTCGTCCACCCCGCACCTGTCCACCATGGTCGAGCGCATTCGCGCGAACGACCGCCGGGTCGTCCAGCCGGTGGTGTGCGTGTTGATCGTCGAGGACAACCTGCACGTTTGCGAGCTCGTCAAGACCGGCCTGACGGCTGCCACGCGCCGCGAGATGCGCGGCCTGGCGTTCGGGTTCGAGATCGCACTCGATGGCGGTGCCGCGCTCGAGATCCTCCGGCACCAGAGGTTCGATGCAGCGATCGTCGATATCTACCTGCCGGTCCTCGCGGGCGACGAGCTGATCCGGCAGATCCGCGCGATCCCGCGGCTCGCCAGCATGCCGATCATCGCGATGTCGGGTGGAGGTGATGTCACGCGCACGGCCGCGATGCGCGCGGGCGCCTCGACCTATCTCGACAAGCCGATCCGCCTGCGCAAGTTCGTCGACGCTCTCCGGCAGACGGTCGCGACCCCGACGTCATGAAGAACGAGTCGAACCGTGTGGTCCAGAGCGTCCTGGTCGTCGACGATTGGGAACCGCAACTCGGGACGTGGGAACGCGGCTTCCGGATGCTCGGACGGTCGGTGCTGGCGGCATCGACGCGCTCGCACGCGATCGAAGCCGCGAGAGCGAACAAACCCGAGGCCGCCCTGGTGGACCTGTTCCTGGGGCAGGACAGCGGCATCGACGTGATCGCGGACCTGCGAGGCCTCGATCCGGACCTCTACCTGATCCTGGTCAGCAGCCACATCTCCGTCGAGTACGCGATGCTCGCCGTCGAGGCCGGCGCGAACTGGTGCTATCCGAAGACGATCACCTGCCAGCAGGTGCTCAATCGGATCGAGAACGGGACCTCGCCACCCCTCGGATCGAATCCTCCGTCCCTCGACGACATCGAGTGGGAACACATCGCGCGCGTGCTCGAGGACTGCGACGGTAACATCTCGCACGCCGCCGCGGCCCTCGGGATTCATCGCCAGAGCTTGCAGCGCAAGATCAAACGTCACGCTCCGCGGCGCTGGAAATCCTGAGCACTAACCAGTCGCCTCGGCCTCGCGTGCGGTCGCCACGATCTGGTTGAGTTGCCAGTTCTGGATCGTTTGCTCGCGTTGCGCGCGGTAGACCAGCCGGTTGGCGCTGATCGCGTACAACGCGACGAACAGGATGACGCCGACGTTGGCGGCCGCCAGCGCCGTGATCTCGAGGTTGCCGCGGATGTCGAACATCGCCGATCGGATCTCGAGGGTGTGATTGACGATCGTCGTGGTCTGTTCGATCGCCCCGACCGACTCGAGGACGAGCGGCAGCAACGCGGCAACGACGACCCAGCAAACAACCGTCCACGCGTGTTTCAGCACCCTGGGGTTGCTCGCGAACCCGAGCAACGTCGCACACATCATCACCGGGTTGAGCATGAACGGCCCGACGATCCGCGACCACAGGATCGACGCGGCGATCGAGGCGACCATCACGATCCACAAGTAGCCGCGAAGATCTCGGCTGCGCGAGATGTAGTACATGAACGCGCCGATCGCGGCGTGCAGCGCGTAGAACTCGATCAAGTACGGCCAGCTCCGGATCGAGAGGAGCGCCACGAATGGCAGGAACGCGAACACCGAGACCGCGAGTTGTGCACCGAGCCGGGCTCGATGACGGCGCTCCCTGTCGTCCTTGGCCGCGAGCGTGGCCTCGCACGCGGCGGGCAGCACCTGGGGTGCCTTGAACAGCAACCCGGCCATCAACTCGCTCGCCTCGCGTGATTCGGGATCGAGCGCGAGGGCCCGTCCGGCGAGCCCGATGCTGTTCGCGCGCCCTTCGGGAGCGTCGAGCGCTGCGCGTGCATCGCCGAGCAGCTCCCGCGCGAGCTCTCGACGGCGCTCGAGGTCGCGGTCGCCGTCGAGGTACCGCTGCACGCGACGGGCGAGCGTTCCGGCGCGCGGTCGCTCGGCCGCGAGCTCGTGGAGCGCGCCGAAGCAGGCGCCATCGAGCTCGGGCGCGATCGCTCGATCGGGGACCCGCGCGGCCGGCGACTGTTGTGGTGTCGCGAGGGTCGTCGCGATCGCCTCCGTGCCACGTGGGTGAAGGGGCTCGCCCGCGAGGATCTCGAACAGGATCGCGCCGAGCGCGTAGACGTCGCTCGCACCGTCGACGGGCTCGCCACGAATCTGCTCCGGGGACATGAACCCCGGCGTGCCGAGCATGGCGCCCGTCTGGGTGCCGGTGTCGAGCGTATCGAGGTCGCCGCCACCGTCGCGGCGCTCCTCCTCGGCGAGCACGCGCGCGATACCCCAGTCGAGCACGTAGACCTCGCCATAGTCGCCGAGCATGATGTTGGCCGGCTTGAGGTCGCGGTGGACCACGCCGTACTCGTGTGCGCGCTCGATCGCGAGACAGACGTCGACGAACGCGCGCAGCAGCGGCTGGATCGGACCGTTGTCCTTCAGGTGCTCGGCAAGCGTGCGGCCGGCGAGTTGCTTCATCGTGAAGAACGGCCGGCCGGTTTCGTCGATGCCGAGCTCGTGGACGGGGACGATCGCGCGATGATCGAGGCGCGCCTGGATCCGGGCCTCGCGGAGGAACCGGTTGGTCGCGGTGGCATCGGGGAGTGGGTCGCGCATTCGCTTGAGCGCGACGTCGCGGCCGATCCGGCGATCGCGAGCGGCGATCACCTCGCCCATGCCACCACGGCCGATCATGGCGCCGAGGTCGTAGCCGGCCGGTGGCAGGGCGACGATCGTGCCGTGCTCGATCTCGGTCTTGGAGCTCCGGGTCTTGGCGTCGTCGGCGTCGGTGGTCGCGAAGCCGTCGGTGTTCCGCGTGGTTCGTGAGTCGTCGGCCATTCGATCATTGTCGGCGCCGAGGGTGGTCGCGGCAACCCCGGGGAACCCTGCGGACGAGCCCGGAATCGAACTTCAGCGCTCGCGGGCTCTGCAGCTGCCAGCGCATCGGCCTCGTTCCGCCTCCGCGCGAGCTCGAGACAGTGGCGCACGGTAGTCTCCGCACATGGCGCCCGTTCGTGTCGATCCGAACAAGGTGCGCGAGTTCGAAGACGAAGGCGCGTTCTACGAATGGCTGGCCGAGCACGCCGCGCACGAGGACGAGGTGTGGATCAAGATCCACAAGGTCCGGTCGGGCAAGCGTTCGATCACGCCCGCCGAGGCAGTCGACGTCGTCTTGTGCTGGGGGTGGATCGACGGGATCCGCAAGGGCTTCGACGAGCACAGCTTTCTCCAGCGGTACACGCCGCGCGGCAAGAAGAGCGTGTGGAGCAAGGTCAACGTCGCGAACGTCGCGCGCCTGACGAAAGCCGGAAAGATGCAACCGGCGGGCTTGGCGCAGGTCGAGGCGGCGAAGGCCGACGGGCGGTGGGCGAAGGCGTACAGCATGAAGAGCGCGGCGCCGAAGGATCTCCTGGCGGCGATCGAGGCCTCGCCGAAGGCGCGGGCGATGTACGCGACGCTCTCGGCGCAGAACCGGTTCGCCCTGACATTCCGGACGATGTCTCTCAAGACCGAAGAGGGTCGGAAGAAGAAGATTCGCGCGTTCGTGGAGATGCTGGAGAGAGGCGAGACGATCCATCCAAACGGCAACGGAAACCCTCGCCGCGCGTCTCGGTCGCGGAAGCGATGAGGCTCGTTGCGGCGCACGAGTGGCAACCTGAAAAAGGAAACCGGAAGAAGGCCAGCGGCGGCTCGGACGGAAGATCCGCTCGGGTCGATCGATGTCGGCTATACGATGCGGCTACTCCAAGATCGCCCACGTGTCCGCCGCGCCGTCGACGCGCTTGATCCGCACACCCGCCGTGATCTGGGGATCCAGGAGCCGGGTGTTGACGCCCATCCGGTCCGTTCTGGTTTCGCCGATCGGTGTCCAGTGCGTCGTGCAGCCGCACGTCTGGCAATGGTGCAGGGCGAGCATGCGGTCGCCCCAGATGTACTGGGCGGTGTCGCCCATGATCTGGACCTCTGCCGGATCGTAGTACGCCCACAATCCGCCGAGCCGCCGGCAGATGCTGCAATTGCACGATGTGAGCTCCGTGGGCGCGGTCGGGACGCAGATCGTGACGGCGCCGCAGTGACAAGTCGCTTCGAGCATCGATAGATCCTTACTCGCATCTCGTTCGGGGTGTGGTCCTCGAGATCGTAGTCGACGAGCACGACATCGAATCGCGAGCCATGCCTTAGCCGTCGCGACCGTAGGACAGAGTTGAGGGCCGGAGGCGTAGGCCTTGTTGCGCCGGACACCGGACGCCTGTCATCGTGGGCACCTGGTGACGCCTAACGATACGCGCCTGATCATCCTGCGAGGTCCATGTGGCGCGGGCAAGAGCACCGTCGCATCGAGGCTTCTCGAATCGCCGCGACCAACGGCACTGATCGAGCAGGACCCCTATCGGTTCATCTTCAACGTGCGCGAAGGCGAGATGTACTCGAAGACGGTGCGCCAGATGATTCGTGACAATGTTCTCGGCGCCCTCGGTAACGGGTTCGACGTCGTCCTCGAAGGGATTCTCAGCAAGAAGGGATATCGCGACGTGTTTGCAACGTTGTTCCGTGAGCATCCGCGCAACAACTTCTTGTTCTACTTGGACGTCAGCTTCGAGGAGACAGTACGCCGACATAGCGGTCGCGCGAAGGCAGCGCTGTTCACCGAGGCGGACATGCGGACTTGGTACAGACCGTGTGACGTCTTGGGCTACGACTTCGAGCGGGTCATCGATGAACACAGCACGCTCGACAACACGGTTAGCTTGACTCGCAGCGCAATCGGCTAACGCGCGCGCGGTGAGGCACGTGTTCGGCGACTACGCGCTCCCAGCGATGCCACGTCCACAAGAAACGCAACGTGCTCGACCACCTTCCCGAGCACGCCAAGCCGCACGTGCGCCAGGTGATGCAGGACGCGCATGCCCGCGACGACGCCGACACTGCGCAAGTCGCTGTCGACGACGAACCCGATGGAGAGCACGTTCTCGACGGTGCGCCGCGTGTCGCGGCGAGTGACGCGATGGCAGGTGGGAGCACGATGGCGCGGTGGGCGCTTGCTGGGACGATGGAGGCCGAGAAGTCGTGGCGTCGGCTGATGGGCAGGGCCGACATGCCCGAGCTCGTAACCGCACTGCGGCGACTCGACCTCGCGCGCGCAGCGCGGTCGGCGACCAAGCGCGCGGCGTAGCTGATAGATTGTCGATGTGGGTCACCCGATGAAGTCGATCGCCCTGCTTGTCATGATTGCCGCTTGCTCTCGCAGCGCCGAACGCAGCTGGTGGTGTACGGATTCCATTTGTGTGGCGACGAAGGACGACTGTGCCCGAATGGTCCAGGCGCTCCACATCGATGCCACGTGCAAGGCGCGCAGGACCGCAGTGTGCAGCCACGGCTGCGAGCAGACGGGCGGCAGGACTCTGTGTTCACCGACGTGCGCTGTGGATCGCGAGACGTGCGAGATGGATGCAGCGCGAGCGAATTCTTGTCGCGAGGAGCCCCCCCCGGCGCATCCCGAGTTGTTCCCGGGCTACGTGGAGCCCGGATGGTGGTGTGGCGAGGTCAAAGCTGGCGCGGTGTCGAGCTGCGAGAAGGCAAAGGAGAGCTGCGAGGAGACGCTGCATGTCGAGTGCACGCGCGCGACCGGTCCAGTGTACTGCTGGTCGCGGCGGCTGACTGGAGCCGCCGCGATGACGGCGGCGGTGGAAGGCAAGCTGGCGTTCGTGTGCACGAAGACGCTGGCGTTCTGCGAGCAAACGCTTGCATTCGCGCGCGCGCGGGGCTCCGGCGATTTCGAGATCGCGTCCGGCTGCTCGGTCTGGCCCTACAGTTGAGCCAACGACGTCCCAATCGGCCCTTGAGCCGAGGAGGTGCCAGCGAGATTTCGCGGCGACTGGGTGCTCGCGCCCCGAGCCCGCGTTGCTACCCCGCCGCGGCTCCTGGTATTCGATCGGCGAAGGCGCCGCCGACAGCAAGTTCAACGGGCAGCGGGACGATCTGAGGCATTCGTGCTCGCGTTTCAGCGCCTCGTCGACGCTCCTGGTTCCGCGGGACCGTGCGAGGTGCCGGCCGACGTGCCCGCGAAGGACATGATGATTGCGGACGAAGTGGCGGCGTTTCGCGGCGTCGAGCGGAACACGGTGTACGAGCTCGCGAGCGCGCCCGGCAACGACGAGAGATCGAGGAGCGCTTGCTTCAAGAGAAGCACGAGGCAAAGGGCAGGCTGAAGGACACGTTCCGGGACCGTGCGCGCACAAGTGGACTGCCAGTGACCTGGCGCCCGGGGCTCGCCGCGCTGAGCGAGGTCTTCGTTGCGGCGGTTGCACATGGCCGGTTTTCGCAGGACGGCGAGATCGTTCAAGCGCGGCCGGACCTCGCGCGCCTCACCGGGACAAGCTCCACGCGTGGCTGCTGCGTCCAAAAGCCGATAGATGGCATGGTCGTACGCGCCCGATGACTCTTGCCGCCCAGCTTCGCCAGAGGATCGATGCGCTCGCACCCGACAGGACGAAAGACAAAGCGTCAGCGCTAACGGTTTCGGACGCGGGCTTCGCGCTGGGCGCCAGGTTCTCGCAGGTGCTCGGGCTCGAGGTGCCGAAGGAGCTCCCCGAGCGCGACGAGCTAGCCGCACGCTGCATGGAGCTGTTGCGCGCATGGGTGCCGCTTCTCGACCGCAAGACGCTCAAGGCACTCGAGTATCGCGTGAAGGATCGCCACACACCGATCGATCTCGAGACCCGCAAGCGGGCGCTGAAGAAGGGGCTCTTGTCGAACCGCACGAAGGAGCTCGCCGCATTTGCCGAGCTGCCGCCGCTCGCGAGCTTCGACGCGATCGCGGCGATCTACGTCGAAGGCACGCTCGTCGTCGGCGAATACGGCGATGGGTTCGAGCTCGATGCGCGTCCGGGCGTGTGGCTCGTCTACCGCCGTGACTACGAGCAGGTCGAAGAAGACGAACCGCAACAGCTCGTGGCCGTGCATGCGGACTGCTTCGCGCGCATCGGTGAGCTGCGCAATGGCATGACGAGGCTCGAGGGCGAGCTGCCGATCGACGGCGCGAGCATGGCTGTGGTCGACGGGCTCGCCATCAAGAAGGACACGGACCTGTTCGACGCGCTGGCCGACAATGAAGAAGCGGCGTACCGAGGACGTGCCGCGCAGATGTCTCTCGGCGGCGATGGTTGCGGCACCGCGTTCGCGCAGTACGAAGACAAGCGCGCGGTGCTCGTCGTCGTGAAGATGTGAATATCTCGATCCTCGGAGAAGATCCGGTCTCGGGTCTTTGGCCCGGGGAACGCTCCCACCGGTCCAGTCGGTGGAGCAGGCCCCGAAAACCAAAAAGGCAGCCGATGCTACCTCTTAGGTGGTGGAGATAAGGGGGATCGAACCCCTGACCTCGTGAATGCCATTCACGCGCTCTCCCAGCTGAGCTATATCCCCAGGGAGCCCGGTTTCTACCGGCGGTCCTGGAAACTGTCAAGACTCCGCGAAGGTAGGGCGTCCCGATCCGGCGAGTTTCGGAGGAGGTACGCCGGGATCGGCGTTGCTATGGTGAGGGTATGGAACAGGTGGTCTGCCCCGAGTGCTCGCGGCTGGTGACGACGCGTCTGCACGTGACCTTCTTCGGGTTTCCGAAGATGGTGTGCCCGACGTGCCGGAAGCTGGCGACGTTGCCACTGTCGCGGGGGCGGCGGACGACGTACGGGGTGATCGTCGGCCTGTCGATCCTGATCACGCTGCTGATGGCGATCGAGTACGGGACGGTTCCGATCATCGGGCTCATCCCCGCGCTGATGGTCGCGGCGCTGGCGATGGACTACGGGATCCGCCAGCGGCACCAGACGGCGTCCGCGCGCTGGGAAGAGCTCAAGAAGCAGGCACCGGCCAGCACCGATCCATCGGGTCGCATCACCGGGTAGGCGATGTCGTTGGCCGATGCGCGCACCGCCTTCGTGCGCGGCGACGTCGAGGCGGCGCTCGAGGCGTTGCTCGACGTGTGGAGGCGTACGCGCCGCCCGCAGATCGCGGACGCGATCGATCGGGTGGATGCGCTGTCGAGCGTGCAACAAACCCGGAGCACACCCGACTGGCTGCGCGCGGCCAAGAACGCCGGTGCCGTCGAGCGCGGGCGCCTGCTGAACGATCTCGGAAAGACCTCGATGGATCTGACGGCACGGCTCGAGGTGATCGCGGGCTGGCAGGATCCGCGCGCGACGATGGTGCTGGTCGAGTTGCTCCAGCGATTGCCGTTCGTCGGTCGGAAGACGCGGAAGGTGTGGACGTACGTGTTCGAGACGCTGCGCGCACTCGGCGATGCGCGCGCGTATCCGTCGGTGGTCGCGGTGTCGGAGCGCTGGAAACTGGCGGACGACCTGACCCAGTTCCTGCGACGCGGCATCGCCACGCTCGACAGGCCCGTGAAGGTGGGAGCGTGGTCGGCGGGGGACGAGGCGGAGCTCGCGAAGCTCGAGGAGTCGATCGACGACCGGACCCGCAAGGCGAAGAGCGCGACGCCCGATCACGGCGATGCGCTGCTCGCGGCGATCTACGCCAAGCCCGAGGAGGACGGTCCGCGCTCGGTGTACGGGGACTGGCTTCTCGAGCAGGGCGATCCGCGCGGCGAATTCATCGCGTTGCAGCTGCGCGGCGACCTCGATGTGGCGGCGCGCAAGCGGGAGACCAAGCTCCTCAAGGAGCACGGCAAGACCTGGCTGGGATCGCTCGCCCCGGTGTTGATCGGGAAGCCGACGTTCCGGCGCGGGTTTCCGGCGGCGGGCACGATCAAGCTGCGCAATCAGGGCGAGGCGATGAAGTACGCGGGCGAACCGGCGTGGCACACGTTCGAGGAGCTGACGTGGTCGGATCACATCGTCGCCGACGCGGACGAGCCGTGGGCTCGCTACATCGGTCCGGCGATGTCGCGGCTGCGCGAGGCGCATGGCGTGTTCGCGCGCCACTTGCTGGCGGCCGACGAGCCGTGGGCACTCGAGGTGGTGCGCGCGCGCTGCGAGAACGCGGCGACGACCGCGGCGGTGCTGGGGACGTCGCTGTTGCCCCGACTGAAGAAGCTGGTGATCGACGACTTCCGGATGACTCCGGACTGGCTCGAGGCCGGCGGTGGACCACCGGAGATCGTGGTGCGCGAGCAGGGCGGCGTGAACGACGTCGCGTGGGCGAGGGCGGCGACCAGGCTCGCGGCCGAGAAGCTGGTCGTGATGCACAGCTACTACGGCACGGCGCGGTGGGAGTTCACGCGCGACGACGCCGGCCAGTTGACGCGACTCGCGATCGCGATGACGCCGCGACCGGTGACGACCACACCCGCACAAACCCCGATGGTGCGCCGGATGGAATACGTCGTGCGCGCGCTCGACGCGGGTTGGCTGACGTCGTTCGAGGCAGGTCTCGACGTCGACGGCCAGCTGGTGCCGGTGCCGGCACTCGAGGCGATGGCGGCGAACAAGTTGCGCTGACTCCGGATGTTCGTCCGGCAGTCGGAGGGTAGGGTTTCGCCATGCGCTACAACCTGCTCGGAAAGACCGGCCTCTACGTCTCGGAGCTGTGCCTCGGCACGATGACGTTCGGAGGCAAGGGGTACTGGACGGCGATCGGCAAGCTCGGCAGCAAACAGGTCGAGGAGCTGATCGGCACCGCGATCGATCGCGGCATCAACTTCCTCGACACCGCCGACGTGTACTCGGAAGGCGAGAGCGAGCGCCTGGTCGGCCAGGCGCTGAAGTCGCTCGCGCGTCCCCGCGAACAGCTCGTGGTGGCGACCAAGGTGCGCGGGCGCGTCGGACCGGGCATCAACGAGGTCGGACTGTCGCGCGCGCACATCCTCGCGAGCATCGATCACAGCCTGCAGCGGCTCGGTCTCGATCACGTCGACCTCTACCAGATCCACGGCTTCGATCCGGCGACGCCGATCGAGGAGACGATCCGCGCCCTCGACGACGTCGTGCGTTCGGGCAAGGCGCGCTACGTCGGATTCTCGAACCTGCCGGCGTGGGTCGCCTCGAAGGCGCTGACCTATGCGACCGAGCGCGGGTTCGCGCGGTTCGAGAGCGGGCAGGTCTACTACTCGATCGCCGGCCGCGATATCGAGCGCGAGATCGCGCCGATGTGTCAGGCCGAGAAGGTCGCGATCCTGCCGTGGAGCCCGCTCGCCGGCGGTCTGCTCTCGGGCAAGTTCGATCCCGACAAGAAGGGACCCGAGGATGCGCGCCGTACGTCGTTCGACTTCCCGCCCGTCGACATGGAGCGCCTGCCGCGCGTGCTCTCCGCGATGCGCGAGGTGGCGAAGGCGAACGACGTCTCGGTCGCGCGTGTCGCCCTGGCCTGGCAGCTGACCCGACCGTTCGTCACCAGCATCATCATCGGCGCGAAGAAGAAGGAGCAGCTACTCGACAACATCGCCGCGACCGAGCTCCAGCTTTCGGCCGAGCAGGTCAAGGCGCTCGACGCGGCAAGCGCGCTACCGAAGGAGTATCCGGGCTGGATGCTCGCGTTCCAGAACGGCAGCAATCCGCGAGGCGAGTCGCACATCTTGGATCCCGAGAAGAAGTAGTCACCCCGTCGTGCAGGCGACCGCGCGATCACCAGAGCCGGTTCACGGCACGGTGGTCGCGAGCGAGCGGATGAGGTCGATCTCGGTGGCGTCGTAGGGTGTGCCGTCGGGATGCAGCACGTCGTGGAACCACGGATCGGGCTCGCCCGGAACGACGTCGGTCCACGACGACCACGGGTACTTGGTCTGCGTCTTGCCGTCGACCCAGCCCCAGTTGTAGGCGCCGATCCGGCGATCTGCGAGCACCGGCAGGATGTCCTGGAACGTGCTCGACATCGATCGCGCGAGGTACTCGGTGCACACCACCGGACGGCCGTACTGTGCGAGGTCGTCGAGCGTCTGGGTCATGACGCCGGGCCCGAAGTAACCGTGAAACGTGATGATGTCGGACTCGTGCAGCATGAAGTCGTTGATCGGCGACAGCTGGCTCGGCGCGCTCCAGTCACCGAAGAACACCGGCGAGGTGATCGGCTGGATCGGGTTCTGCGATCGCGCCCAGCCGTACGCGCGCCGCATCAGCGCGAGTGCGGCATCGGACTTGGTGTCGATCGGGAGCTCGTCGGCGAGGTAGGCGAAGTTGGTGTTGTTGGCCTCGTTGAAGATGTCCCAGATCACGACGCGTGGATCGTCGGCGAACCGTCCGACGACGCCGGTGACATACGACTCGAGGTCGTCGAAGCGCGCCGGATCCGCGAGCACCTCGGCACCGGGGCTCTGGACCCAGCGCGAGTTGTGGATGAACGGGATCGGTGCGGGTTGCGCCCCGAGGTGCGGCGCCGGATCCCACACGCCGTCGAACAGCACCAGCATCGTGCGGATGTGGTGGCGGTCGGCGATCGCGAGGAAGCGATCGATCCGATCGAGGAAGCCATCGGGATCTTGCTGCCACAGTAGGTCGTGGAGGAACACGCGGATGGTGTCGAGGCCGGCAGCCTCGGCGAAGCCGAGCTCGCGATCGATCGTGGTCTCGTCGAAGGTGTCGGCCTGCCACATTTCGAGCTGGTTGACGGCCGTGCTGGGGACGAAGTTCGCCCCGACGAGCCACGGCTGATCCGCGTACCAGGCCGCCGCCTCCTCGGCGGTCCACGGCGTGCCGGACTCGGGCGCGGAATCGCCGCCGCCGCATGCCGCCAGCGCGATCGCGATCGTGCCGGCCGCGATCAGTGAAGGGCGAGCTCGCATACCAGGGGGAGGTGATCGAAGTACACGGTCTGCGTGACCTCGGGGCGGCCCTCGGTGACGCCGGAGATCCAGCAGTCACCGTCGGCGTTGTCGGAGATCATGTGATCGATGTCGACCGCACCGCCGTACGACGGGGGCGCGTCCTCGCCGACCGGCGACACGAAGTGGAACGGTCGATCGGGACCGCCGGGTACCGACGCGAAGTCGTTCCAGCGATCGGCGCTCGGATCCTGTCCGACGAACCGCGCCGGATCGGTGTTGAAGTCACCGAGGATCAGGTTGCGCGCGCCGTCGGCCGCCGGGGCACCATCGCCGGCGTCGAGAAACACCTGCTCGACCTGCGACACGCGGCAGGCCTCGTCCGCAGCGGCGAACCCGGAGGTGCCGTGCACGTTGACGAGGGTCAGCGAGCCGCCATCGGCGAGGTCGAGCGCGACGCGAGCGACCCGCGCGCCGCTACCGCAATCGGGAACCGCGGTGCCGAACATCGCGTCGGGGCAGAGGTCGTCGGTGCAGCCGGAGATCGTGGCGAACGCGCGGCGGACCGCGATGCACTTGTCGGGATGCCCCGGGTGGCAGGCGACCTGGTAGCCATCGCCGGCGACCATCTGCGCCACCGTCGGATCGCCGGGCATCCAGGTCTCGCAGATGAAGCCGGGCTTGGCCTCGTCGGGAATCTGGGCGCAGTCGGCCGGATCGAAGATCTCCTGGAAGCCGATCACGTCGGGGGCGACGCCGGCGACGAAGGCGTGGGCATCGTCGATCACCGACCTCCAGGCCAGGCCATGCCCGTAGTAGTCGGCGGAGTACATCGCCTGGGTGTCGCCGTAGCCATCGTTGGCACCGTTGGGAAGCAGCCCGTCGGTGGTGCCGGTGTTGAAGGTCATCGCCACGATCGGCGTGCCCGCGTCGGTCGACGACGACGAGCACCCGCACAGCGAGGTCAACGCGAGCAGCCAGGCCCCCTTCACGAGCCCGTGCATACTTCAGGTGTGGGTTCGGCGCCAGTGCGCTGGCGCACGTCGGCCTGCCTAGGCCGCCAGCATCGTCTCGAGCTCGCCGTCGTGATCGAGCTCGACGAGCTCGTCGGATCCGCCGATCAGCTGGCCGTCGATGAGGATCACCGGAACGGTGGGATGCCCGGTCTCCTCGATCACGCGCCGCCGCGTCGCGCGGTCGCGGGTGACGTCGACCTCCGTGTACGGGATGTTCCGCGCCTGCAGGAGTCGCTTGGCGCGATGGCAGTAGCCGCACCAGCGGGTCGTGTACATGAGGACACGGGGCGATGTGGTTTTGACTTCATCCATCATCGAACGGTCTCCAAACGCTCGCGGGCGTTACGCCCGAACGCGTTCAGCATAGCCACGATCGCGTCGCTCGGCAGCCCCCGAAATCGCGCGAACCGTTTCGGCCGGGGTCGGCTCTCACGAGTATGGTGTCGACTGCCGAAAGGACCCGCGTGTCACAACCTGTTGTTTCCGTGACGGATCGCGACTTCCCGACCGCCGTGCTCGAGCGGTCGCGCACGATCCCCGTGCTCGTCGATTTCTGGGCACCGTGGTGCGGGCCGTGTCGCGTGCTCGGGCCCGTGCTCGAGCGCCTCGCATCCGAGTACGCCGATCGTGTCGAGATCGTGAAGCTCGACACCGACGACAATCCCGAGACCGCGCGCAGGTTCCAGATCAGCAGCATTCCCGCGGTCAAGCTGTACAAGGATGGCGCGGTGGCGGCCGAGTTCGTCGGCGCACTCCCCGAACCTCGAATCCGCGCGTTTCTCGACCAGCACTGTCCGAGCGCCGCCGCCCAGCGCGTCGAGGATGCGCGTGCCGCACTCGCGCGCGGCGATCTCGAGGCGGCCGATCGCGCGATCGGTGACGCGCTCGCCCAGTCGACCGACGATCCCGGTGCGCTTGTCGTGGCGGCGCGGGTGGCGTTCGCGCGGGGCGAGCTCGAGACCGCGGCGACGCTCGCGGGGCGGATCTCGCCACGGGCGCGTGAGGCCGACGAGGCCCAGCACGTGATCGCGCTGGTCGAGCTGGCGCGCGTCGGCGCCGCCGGACTCGAGACAACCGAGGCCGCGGTCACCGCTCGCCCCGACGATCTCGACGCGCGGTACGCGTATGCCGGCGCGCTGGTCGCGGCGAGTCGCTGGCGTGATGCACTCGAGGTGCTCGTCGACATGGTCGAACGCAAGCGGAAGTGGAACGACGAAGCCGCCCGCAAGGCGATGCTGGTGATCTTCGCGGCGGTCGGGATCCGCGCCCCGCTATCCGAGGAGTTCCGACACAAGCTGGCGCTGCTCCTGTAGCGATCGAGTGTGTCGAACCGACACACTCGATACCGTTGGGGAATATCGGGTGCGTCGGCTCGGTCTTGGGGGCAGAGACGAACCGCAAAAGGAGTCGTTCCATGCGACGTGTTCCAGCTTTGCTCCTCGTAGCCGGGCTGGCGGCGGCGCCCGCGAGTGCTGTCGCCGGACCCTCTCCCCACAACAATCCCTGGTCGCAGCAGAGTGTCGAGAGTTTCGAGTGGTCGACCAGTCAGGGCCGCCTCGGTATGGAGGTGATGAGCCTGACCCCGGAGCTCCGCGTGCACTTCGGTGCCACCAAGAATCGCGGCGTGATCGTCGCGCGCGTGGAGCGGGGATCGCCCGCCGACCTCGCGGGTGTCGACGTCGGCGACGTGATCGTCGGCGTGCGCGGCAAGGCGATCGAGAATGCGACCGACGTGCTGTCCGCGATCTCCAACGCCAAGAAGGGTGATCGCGTGATGATCGACGTCGTGCGCGATGGGCGGCGGCGATCGCTCGAAGCGACGTTGACCGCCAACGTGCCGGCGTTCGGTAACCCGGGAACCTCCGGAAGCGCGTGGATGCGGCAGTGGATGGCGCCACCCGATGGCAACATCGACGGCAAACAGCTCCACGACCTCATGCGGTCGTTCGGACCCGAGAGCTCCGGCGCCATGGAGCTCCGCAAGTGGTTCGAGGAGCTCCACGACCTGCTGACCCCGGTGCCGCAGAGTCGCGACAGCGCGTAGCTAGAACCGGCCGACGAGCGCCGCACCCGCCTGGTGCGCGCCGACGGCCGGTACGACCTGCGCGCCGGTATCGCGACCACCGCGAAATAGGATCACGCCACCCGCGAACCCGACCGCACCGGTGCCGATCAACATGTCGGCGGCGAGCGCGAGTGTGTGCGCGCGCTTCGAGAGTCGCGCACCGTCCGCGTCGCAGATGTTGTCCGGACAGTGATCGCTCGCGAGATCGTCGTCGCGCCACGCGCCGACGCCGTGCGCGATGCCGGTGACCAGCACCGCCGCGCCGAGCCCCATCAACACGATGCCGGCGCGGCGTTCGTTGCGGTGGCGCGCGCGGACCGGATCGAGCGCCACCGGATCGGGAGGACCGGGTGGCGAAGTCGCACGCAGGTAGAGCCCGGTGGCGAGTCCCGCCGCGCCGAGCCCGAGGGTCACGAAGCTGGCGACGTAGAACGGCCGCGCGGCGTCGGGGCGATCGTTGCCGAGGCCGATCGCGAACGCGCCGAGCGCGACGCCGGTCAGCGCCGAGGCAAGCCCGCCGTACGCGATCTTGGTCCCGGTCTGGCGGCGCGTGCTGGAGACGGCCTCGTCGGCGCGCGCGGGCGAGGTACCGAGCGCGAGTGCGAGCACGAGCGCAACGATCAGACACGGGCACCGCCGGACACTCACCCGGCGATCATACGCCGGGCCGGATCATGGCGTGCGCGGTGCGCGACGAAGAAGTCCACCGGCATCGGATGACGTCGCCGCACGCGGCGGGGAGGGAAGATTTCGCGCCGCATGCGGTGCGGAAGATCCAGACCGGCGGATTGATCCGGTGCGGAAGATCCGGACCGGCGTTGATGGATCCGGGTGCGGAAGATCCGGACCGGCGTTGCGCGTTGGCGCAGCACGAGAGCACTACTTCAATGTGGTGGTGTCGGACGTGACGATGCCGTGATTCGGCTCGATGCCGCTCGGCGCACTCTCGAGAACAACAACCGCGCCCCCCGTGCCGACGCGCGACCTGCTCGTCGAGGCCGCATCGCCTGCGCGCTCGGCGAGCGATCCGCGCCGAGCGGATCCGTGTTTCTCGCGCACGATGCATCGGAACATCTCGGCACGACAGCCGGGACGCCCTCTCGCCTCGATGCGGAGGCGGTTCGGGCAACAGCTGGATGCAACCGAAGACGGCACGGCGCTCGCATCCTTTCGGTTGAGTCGGGGGCGTGGTGCCGTCGCGAATCGAGCCAAGTCACACGAGCGAGGGAACGGACCGATGCATGTAGCAAGGGACGACATCGAAGTGCAGATGCAGATTCCAGGTGCGGTGATCCGTCAGCAGAAGGAGTTCGGCAACACGCAGGGCTACGACAAGATCAGCGGCGAATACTTCTCTCTCGCGGCCGGCGTCGACACGACTCCGTTGTTCGAGGGCTTGGAGGGAGATCTCTGCCAGTGCCCGCACTGGGGTTTCCTCGTACGCGGTGAGCTGACTGTCACCGACGCGGCGGGCGCAACCGAGATCGTGAAGACGAACGATCTCTTCTACTGGCCTCCAGGACACAACGTGAGGGTCTCGGCCGATGCCGAGGTCGTGATGTTCAGCCCGCAACGCGAGCACACCCACGTCATCAAGCACATGATCGAGAAGACCCGCGGCTGATTGCGCGTCGATTCGATCCGAACACCGAAGGAACTCACCATGAACGCTCGCCTGTTGATGTCTTGCCTCCTCGTCGTCGCCACCGCGTGTGGTGGCAAGGCGAAATCGGGATCGACGACCTCGACGTTCAGCTCGCGCAGCGAGACCGGCGTGTCGGTACCGATGCCGTTCGAGGCGTCCGCCAAGGCGGAGCTCGAGGCGTCGGTGATGCTGCCCCACGCGTTGTCGAGCCTCGAGTGGCCGGCGCCGCCGGTCGATCGTCCGGTCGCGACACAGCGCCGACGGTTTGCCGCGGCGGGGCCCGATGCCAGGCAAAAGGAGGCGGCCGCTCTCGCCACCGCGTTGTGGTACTCGCAGGCGTCCGGTTCCGCAGCCGAGACCACGGCGCGGGAGGAAGCCCGCACGATGTTGCGTGGGGTCGTCGCGGCCGGTGGCGCCAGCGAGACCGTGCTCGCGATGTTGACGGTGGCCGAGCGCGCGCTCGGTGACGCACCGGCCTCGGCGAAGATCTACGACGAGCTGATCTTGCGCTTCCCGCAGAGCCCACGTGCTTGGCGCTACCGCGCGGTGCGTGCGTGGCTCGAGCTCCAGGCGCAGGACACGCAGCGCGCCGCCGAGATCGTCGACGGCGCGGATCTCGGCTCGGCGGAGACACCTTCGGCGGTCTACTACGTTGCGGGTTGGATCGCGCTGCGCCAGGGCGAGCAGACCAAGGCACACGCATTGCTCATCACGGCGATCCAGCGCTGGGACGATCTGTGGAGCTGGGACACCGTCCGGCACGAGGCGTTCCAGATCGCCGCGCTCGCGGGCGTGAAGCCAGACTACATGCGCCAGATCGTTGCCGAGGTCGTCAACGGTCCACCCAAGCGCGAAGCCGGCACCACCAACAAGCGCATCCGGACGGTCGTGCGTAACGGCCGGACGACCCGCGTCACCGAGGAGAGCTCGATCGAGTACAGCAAGGAGTGGCTGACCCTCGAGCTCGGTCAGGCCTACGCGAAGTGGGGTAACGCCACCGATGCCACCGAACTACTTCAGCACGCCGTCGGTGGCGATCCGTACACCAACGCCGTCGTCTCCTACGAGCTGATGAAACTGGCGCTCGCCGAGAACCATCCTGCAGCGGTAGTTGCCCATGCACGGGCCACACAGAGAGCGATCACCAAGGCCATCGCCGAATCGTCGGCGAGTGGTGTCGGCGAGCTCGAGGCCGCGCTCGAGGCGACGTCGGCGAGACTCGCAGCCCAGTTCGCCACGTTCGCGCAGTTCTCCGGCATCGCGGAGTATCGAGACGCGAGCGTCGCGCTCGCCACCATCGGCAAGATCCAGCCGCCGGTGCCGACCCAGCCGTCGTCGGCCGCGTACCAGCGGGGCGTGCTGGACGCGCAGCTCGCCTGGACCCGGTCCCGTCTGCTCGCGTGTTACGCGGCGCCGCTCCAGAGCCAGGCCGCGTTCGATGGCAGCATCACGTTCGACCTGACGCCCGGCGAACACGGCGCCGCGATCCTGGCGAACCTGACGCCCGCGGCGGGCGACGCCGGGCTGGCACGGGTCGCGGGCTGCGTGTCGCGGGTGATCGCGAGCTGGCGGCTTCCCCCGGCGCCAAACGCGAGCACCACCACCGCGCACATCAAGCTGCAGCTCCACGTCGCTCCCTGATCCGGATCCGGGAGATCCGGCGGGAGATCCGGACCGGGGTTGATCGATCGCACGCGGGACGCGGAAGATCGGGAAGATCCGCGCGGAAGATCCGCGCGGAAGATCCGGACCGGGGTTGGATCCGGGAAGATCCGGACCGGGGTTGATCGCGGCGCGGAAGATCCGGACCGGGGTTGATCGAGCCAGCGAGATCGCGAGGGCGAGCTCTGTCCGAGATCTGTCCGAAGCAGCGGGAAGATCCGGACCGGGTTGATCGAGCCAGCGAGATCGCGAGGGCGAGCTCTGTCCGAGATCTGTCCGAAGCAGCGGGAAGATCCGGACCGGGGTTGATCGAGATCGAAGATCCGGACCGGCGTTGATTAATCGATCGAGATCGCGAGGGCGAGCTCTGTCCGAGATTTGTCCGAAGCAGCGTCCATCCGCGGGCGGAAGATCCGGGACCGAAGTTGATTGCTGTCGACCTGCCCGATTGAGTGTGCGGGACTAGTTGCGCGTGCGCGGCGAGGTCGGGACCATGCCGACCATGCCAACCATGAAAGCTGTGCAGGTTTCGAAGCCCAATACGTTCGAGCTCGTCGAGCGCGAGATCCCGAACCCGGCGGCGGGGCAGGTGCGAGTCAAGGTCGAGGCGTGCGGCGTCTGCCACAGCGATATGTTCGTGGTCGGTGGTGGGTACCCGGGCCTGCAACTGCCGCGGATCCCCGGTCACGAGATCGCCGGCCGGATCGACGTGGTCGGCCCGGGCGTCACTGCGTGGAAGGCGGGTGACCGCGTCGGTGTCGGCTGGCACGGCGGCCACTGCTTCACGTGCGACGCGTGCCGGCGGGGCCTGTTCATCAACTGTCCCACCGGCAAGGTTACCGGTGTGTCGCACGACGGTGGCTACGCCGAGTACGCCGTGGTCCCGGCCGAGTCGCTCGCGCGGATCCCGGAGCAGCTGAAGGCAGTCGATGCCGGACCGCTCCTGTGCGCCGGTGTCACCACCTTCAACTCGCTGCGCAACAGCGGCGCGCGTCCCGGCGACACCGTCGCGGTGCAGGGCATCGGCGGCCTCGGCCACCTCGCGATCCAGTTCGCAGCGAGGATGGGGTTCCGCACCGTCGCGATTTCCCGCGGCGCCGACAAGGCCGTGCTCGCGCGCGAGCTCGGAGCGCACGACTACGTCGATACCGCGTCGGTGCCGGCTGCCGAGGGGCTCAAGAAGCTCGGCGGTGCCGACCTCGTGCTCGCCACCGCGCCCCACGCCGAGGCGATCGCAAGCACGGTCGGGGGGCTCACGTCGCGCGGCAAGTTGTTGATCGTCGCGGCTCCGCTCGAGCCCGTCACGGTGTCGGCGATGGCGCTGCTGAGCGGCAAGGCGATCGCCGGGTGGCCCAGCGGTAGCTCGATCGACTCCGAGGACACCATGGCGTTCTCGGCACTGACCGGTGTGCGCCCGCGGATCGAGACCTTCAAGCTCGCCGACGCACCGGCCGCGTTCGCCAAGATGATGGACAACCAGGTCCGGTTCCGCGCCGTCCTGGTTCCGTGATCGAGAACGGTCACGTCGCGGATCACGTCGACAGGCGCGGCACGAACCGATTCACCCGCTTCTGGTACTGCCACACGCACCACTCGAAGAAGTGACGCGATCAGCCCCGCAGCCCGATCCGGAAGATCCGCACCGAAGATCGGATCGGAAGATCCGGACCGGGGTTGATCGATCCATCGGAAGATCCGACCGGGAAGATCCGGGACCGGGGTTGATCGATCCATCGAGATCGCGACGGCAAGCTCTGTCCGAGATTTGTCCGAAGCAGCGAGCCGACCGACATGACCAGCGCAGGGGCGAGACCGCACCGGAGTTGATTTGTCCGACGGGCATCCGAAAACCGGACGGTTCATCCGCCATACGGACAACAGACGGGCGTCGGCACGTGCAGTTGCGTAGTTACGGATGGCATGCGGCGTGCTCTCAGTTTGGTCATGACAGCGCCGCGTCCCGTGTTTCCCGGTCAGTTCCTGATCATCCAGCGTCGATGCACGCAGCGACAGTTCTTGCTGCGACCGGACGACGAGACCAACAACGCGTTCACGTACCTGCTGGCCGAGGCGTCGCAGCGCTTCGGCATCGACATCATCCTGCCGCAGATGATGTCCAACCATCACCACACGGGTGCGTACGATCGGCACGGCAACCATGTCGAGTTCCGCGAGCACTTCCACAAGCTGATGGCCAAGTCGCAGAACGCGCTGCGCGGTCGGTGGGAGAACCTGTGGTCGACCGAGGAGCCATGCATCGTCGAAACGGTGGCGGCCGAGGATCTGCTCAACCAGCTGGTCTACATCGCGACCAATCCGGTCAACGATGGCCTGGTCGACAAGGTGCACCACTGGCCCGGCCCGAAGTTCGTCCAGGCGCTGCTGTCGGGGCGATCGATCAAGGCGACGCGTCCGCGACACTTCTTTCGCGAAGATGGACCGATGCCCGAGGAACTGGAGCTCCAGCTCGGGCTACCGGACGAGTTCCCGGAGAAGGAGGCATTCCTGGCCGAGCTCGAGCGCCGCATCGCGGAGGTCGAGGAGGAGTGCGCGCGTCAACGCATGCAGAGCGGTCGCCGCGTCATGGGCCGCCGCCGCATCCTGCGTCAGTCGTGGCGTGATACGCCGACGAGCCGCGAACCGCGCCGCAATCTGCGTCCGCGCGTCGCGGCACGAGACAAGCTCGACCGGATCGCCACGCTTCGCCGCAATAAGGAATGGCAAGCCGAGTACCGCGGTGCACGGCTGCTGTGGCTCGCCGGCGTCGACGTCGAGTTTCCCTATGGAACCTACTGGCTGCGTCGGTTTGCGGGGGTGTCCGTGAAGCCACCTCCGGAATCCAACTGAACAACCTGAGGAACAGCCCGCGGCGCGTGGTCGCGGTCAGCGTGTGCGCTTGTCGCACGCGACGTCGCGGCGTGGTTGCGTGCGATCGCAGCAAGCGACATTGCAACCGCCGAATGGACCGCGACATGGTCGAACAAGCGCCGCTCGAGTGCAGACCAATGAATCAACCCCGGTCGGGTTCGGACACGCGCGCGGCGTGGTTGCGTGCGATTGCAGCAAGCGACATTGCAACCGCCGAATGGACCGCGACATGGTCGAACAAGCGCCGCTCGAGTGCAGACCAATGAATCAACCCCGGTCGGGTTCGGAGGCCACTCCGAGACCAACGAATTAACTCCGGGCGGGTCGGGGCGCGGGTTCGGAGGCCACTCCGAGACCAACGAATTAACTCCGGGCGGGTCGGGGCGGGCGGCACCGGACGAGGCACACTAGGCGCGTGTCCGCGAAGTCTGGCCTCGCCTTCGTAGTGCTCGTGTTGCTTCTGGCCGCCTGCTCGCACTCGGAGCCCGCACCCAGCGGGCACGTCGAACTCGTCGAGGCACCGGGCTCCGGCGATCTCGCTGCGTACGTTCGCGGCGAGGTCGCGCGCGGCGCACTCGCGCACGTGCCGGTACTGGTCTACGTCGGCGCGACCTGGTGCGAGCCGTGCCGCGCGTTCCACGATGCCGCCCGGGCCGGAACGCTCGATGCCACGCTCGGTCCGCTGCGTCTCCTCGAGTTCGATGCCGATCGCGACAACCCGCGCCTCGATGCCGCCGGCTATCACTCGGAGCTGGTGCCGCTGTTCGCGCGCCCGGGACCCGATGGTCGCGCGTCGGGAGTCCAGACCGAGGGAGCGCGCAAGGGCGGCAACTACGTCGAGCAGTTGTGGCCGCGGATCAAGGAGCTGATCGATCGGCCATCGGGCTAGCCGCTCGCTTCACCGGGGCGTGAACTGCACGGCGGCCGTCAGCGTGATCGATTGCGGCAGCGATCCGATCGCCGCCCACGACGAACCATCGATCGTCGACAGCACGTTGCTGCCGCCGCCGATCACCAGCATGCGATCGGCGAAGCCGACGAGCGCCGGACTCGAGCGAGGGCCGCCGGGCAGGTTGGCTCCCGGCGTCCAGTGAAGTCCATCGGTCGAGGTCTCGGTCTGCGAGCAGCTATCGCCGCACACCCGGAACATGATGTCTCCGAGCTCGCCGGCTCCGGCGAAGTCGGTGGCGAAGTCGAGGGTCTCGCTCGCGGTCGTCCACGTCGATCCATCGGTGGTGAACACGATGTCGTCGAGCAGCGAGGGTCCGTGACCACCGAGGACGTAGAGGATGCCGTCGCGACTGACGAGGTCGTGCTCGTGTCGGCCGACCGCGAGGTGGCCGGGCGCCTCGACCCAGGTGACGCCGTCGATCGAGTGGAAAGCGGCCGTGCTGTCGCTGGTGTTGCCACCGACGATCCACATCTCGCCATCGTGAACGGTTCCGGCGAGGCCGGCGTTGGTCGCGGGGATCGTACCGACCTGCGACCAACTCGTACCGTTGGTGGATTTGAAGACCTCGTCGGCGGTGTTACCGGAGCCGTCGAGCCCACCGATGTAGAACAGCGCGTCGTCGTAGGCGACGAGGGCACCGTTGGCACGGGGTAAGGGAAGATCGCCGACCTGGGTCCAGGTCACGCCGCCGTTGTCGCTACGCAGCACGCTGCTGATCGAGCTGCCGCCCACGCGACCGCCGACGAGGAACAACGTGTCGCCGCGGTAGGTGATCGTCGTGCTGCCGGTCAGCCCGTCGACATCGGTCGCCGTGACCGTCGATCGACCGGCACGCGACGGTGCGACGAACGTGCTCTCGCGGAGCACGCCCGCACCATCGAGGGTGAACGTGTACGGCGGGGTTCCACCGGTAACCTCGAAGCGGACCTGCGAGCCGAGGTTGGTGACCGGCGAGGTCGGGGTGAGCGAGAGCGCGGACGTGTCGTCACCACCGGGAATGCCCTCGTCGAATCCGATCCGACCGCACCCGGCGAGGCACACCACCAGGAGCGCGACACGCACGCTCCATGGTACCGCGCGTTCACCCCGGGCGTCAGGGAACGACGTCGATCGTCTCGGGGGTCTTTGTCCGATAGGTGGCGTTGATGTGGTCCATCAGGTCGAGCAGGTTCTGCTCCATCCGCGCGGTGCCGCCGAGCGGCGCGTCGGTGTAGAACGTGCCGCGTTCGCACAGGTCTCCGGTCGGATCGACGGGCACGCCATCCTTCTGCGGGCGGCATCGGCCATCGACGTAGACGATGATGAACTTCTGGAACCGGTACTCGAGCGGCTGCTCCGCGATCATGTAGTTGGCGAACACCGCCGACAGATCGACGAGGTCCTGTGGGTCCTGTCCGTAGCCGTGGAAGAAGTAGACCACCGGATAGCGCTTGTCGGCGTTGGCCGGATCGTCGTAGCCGGGCGGCAAGAACAACCCGAAGGGACTGTCTCGCCCCGTGGTCGGTGACACGAACGACAGGTCCTTGATCAGCGTGCCGCCGTCGAGCGTGTCGTCGCGATCGCCATCGGGCCACTGCTTGTCGAGCCACGCGAACGCGGTGGTCACGCGGTTGATGATCTGGACGGCGGTGCCGACGTGGCGGCCGTCGCCACCCTCGATCTGCTGGGCGGTGGCGTCGGGGGCTCCGTAGCGCAGGTAGTTGTGGCGCGGGATGTCCTGCCACTGGACGGTGGTGAAGTCGTAGGTGTTCTCGCTGCCGCCGCCGACGAGCGGGGAGAAACCGTTCCACATCCCCATCGGGATCCCGAACTTGCCGCTGAGCTGCCCCGCCGCGAAGTTGGTCGACACCGAGTTGTTGAGGAAGTCGCGGATGCCGGCGTCGAACCACAGCCGGATGTGATCTTGCTGCGGCTTGGTGAGCGCGGCGAACCGCGTGACCGCATCGTACTCGTACCAGCGCTCGACGTTGGGCGACAGCGTCCACTTGCCATCGCCCTCGCCGAAGTCGTAGCAACCGGCGACGCCGTTGGGCGGCGTGTCGCCCGCCTGGCAGGTACCCGCCACGCCGTCGAGGCCGACGTCCTCGAACGGCTCGCCCTCGTCGTAGTCCTCGTTGCCCTCGGTACCGAGTGGGTTCTTCTGCCAGTGGAAGTCGTCGTGGTTTGGATCGGGGTTGGTCACCGGGTCGTAGCCAGGCTCGTCGACATCGGCGAGACCATCGGTGCCGACGTCCTCGTAGGGCTCGAACGCGTTGGTGATCACCGGCTCGCCGGCGTCGCGCTGGCCGTTGCCGTTCGAGATCGACCGCGAGCAGGAGCTCTGCCGGATCGAGGTGCGGCTGGGACGGATCGAACACGCCGAGGCCGAGGCCGTCGCGGGTGTCGCCGCCGTCGCAGAACGTGATGACGGGCTTGCTACCGTCGGGGTTGAACTCGCGATCGAAGAAGTTGTCGAGCACGATCGGGTTCGCGCAGCGCGTCGCCACGTCGGTGGCCATGTACGACAGCGGCACGCCCGGCGGCGAGTACGGATTGTCGGGGTTGTAGAACGCCGGGTTCGACATCGCGCGCGCCATGTCGCGCACGCCCTTCATGTACAGGCTGCGCTGCAGCGTCAGTCCGACGCCGTCGCCATCCTGGAACAGCATGTGCTCGAAGTCCGACGGCATCTCGAACTGGTCGGCGTGGTTGGTGCCCTGGGGGCACAGCTCGCCGACGTTGCCGCGACCGGCGGCCTCGTCCTCGGCGGTGCAGAACCCGCCGAACGTGTAGCGCCGCACCATCTCCAGCGTGTAGCGCATCGATGGCCCGGGCTCGCCGCCGATGTCGGCCGCGATGTCGAACCGGTCGGGGTGCAACGTCGCCATCGCCATCGCCGCGTTGCCGCCCATCGAGATCCCCACGGTCGCATTCCAACCGAAGGTCTCGGGCACCGGCTGGCCGGCGGTGTCGGACACCACCGCCTGGTAGGTGGTGAGCTCGCCGGCGTGGAACGAGATCGTCGAGGCGAAATCGTCGTCGTCGTCGATCGCGCGGTCGCCGACCAGCGGGAAGAACGGCTCGGTCTGCCCGGCGCGCAGCGCGACGATCCGGACGTGGCGGCGAACTGCGCCCTCGGGCAGGCGCGCCGACTTGTACGGCAGCGTCAACAGGAACGGGCGATCGGACCACGTGCCCTCGGCCCCGAACGACACCGCCGGCCCCAGTGGGGTGAACCCGGGAGGCGCGATGTCCTCGGCGCACGCGATCGAGACGTCACCGGCCGGAACGGTGGTGTGGTCCTCCGCGGTGATCGCTGCGCCATCGAGGTCCTCTCCGCCCTTGGTGACGGCCACGGTACCCCCCACGGACAGCGCCCCGGACGTCCCGTCCCCGCACGTGATGGTGGTGGAATTCCCGTTGTCGCCGCACGCAGTGCAGACGACGGCAACGACGACAACAGCTCCCCTCAACATGTAGGCGGCAGCGTACACGGGACCGCCCGAAATGCATCTGGTTTCGGCCCCGGGGGCGGCTCGCGTCACGGGGTGCCGAGATCGCGCCAAAACCTGGTGAAAAACTCGCCCACCCAGAGGCGATCCGTACCTTCAATGGAACGTGTCGAGGGTCGCTGACATGCACGTCCCGCCCGCGCTCCGGCGTTGGGGGATCCGGCTCGTGCTCGCGATCGTCGTGGCGGTCGCGATCGGGTATCTGCCGGGCGAGGTCACGCGTGAGGATCCGCGCGTGATCAAGCTGCAGGCGCAACTCGACGAGCTCGAGCACGAGGCCGCGGAGCTCGAGCAGGGCAACGCCGCGCTCGCCCGCGAGGTGCGCGCGCTATCGACCGACGTGCACGCGGTCGAGGATCGCGCTCGCTCGGATCTCGGCATGGTGTACCCGAACGAGATCGTGGTGCGGGTCGAGGGGGTGCAGCCGTGAAGCAGCAGTTGCGTGCGATCCAGCGCGCACTCCGGCGCGCCGCCAAGGTCTCGCTCGGTGCGGTGGCGGGTGCGGTCGCGTGCGCCGTGGTCGCGGTCGGTGGCGTCGATGGTGCCGCGCTGCTGTCGCCACATCCCGACCTCGGGATGACGATCGTCGCGACCGCGATCGTCGTGCTGGTCGCGACCGCGATCATCCGCCGGTTGCAGTTCGTGGCGCCGTCGGCTCGCGCGCAGCGGGTGTCGCTGTGGCTGGCCGCCGCCGACGACCTCGCCGACGTCGAGCTCAGCCTCACGCTGGTCGCCGCGTGTCACCTGATCATCGCGGTCACCGGCGGCCTCGACTCGCCGGCGTACCCGCTGCTCTACGGTCTGGTCGCGTTCGCGATGTCGGTGCTGGCACGGCCGGGGGCGTTCGCGGCGCTGGCCGCAGCGCTGCTCCTCGAGATCGCACTGCTCCTGCGGTCTGGCGGGAGCGGCGATCACGCGATCGTCGAAGCGTCGATCCACGGCGCGTGTCTGATCGGCGCCGCCGTCGCGCACGCACTGCTGCTGCGCGGGGTGATCGCGCGGTATCGCCGTCGCCGGATCGCGCGGCTCGACGAGGAGCTCCTCGCGTTGCGCGACTCCGCGCGCGACTACCGGTTGATCGCCGCACCGCTCGGGCCGGGTAGCCGCGCACCGCGCGCCCGGGAAGAGGAGGAGCGCCTGCTCACGATCGGAGGCGTCGGCATGATCAACGACGCCGCCAACTGGATGCTCGCCACGCTCAAGCGCTCGCTCGGCGCCCGCACCGTCGCGCTGCTGTGGATCGACGGCGACACCGTGAAGCTGTCCGACGTCGCCTCCGACGCCGACGACATCGTCGAGTCGCCGCGGCTGGCCTCGGTCGGGATCCTCACCGCGGTGCTGCGCGATCGCCAACCGATCCTGTGCGCTGCCACCAAGCCGGGCCAGCTGACGTATTACGCGCGCGATAGCTATACCGGGTGTGCGGTGGTCGGCGTGCCGATCATCGAGGGTGCGCACCTGCGCGGCATCCTCGCCGCCGATCGCGACGCGCCGTTCTCCGAGGCCGATCGCGATCTGCTCGCCGAGGCCAGCGATCAGGTGCTGCGCGTGGTCCAGGCCGAGCAAGTGTTCCGCGCCGTCGAGCGCGCGAAGTACGAGTACGAGCGGTTCTATCAGGCGACCTCCATGCTCGGCCGCGCGCTGACGCCCGAGCAGGTGATGGAGATGGCGTTCGACGCGTCGGCCGAGATCGTGAGCTACGACGTCGCGGCGATCGCGCTGTACGACCGCGATCGCGGCAAGCACAAGATCGAGGCGGTGCGGACCACCGAGTCCGGTGCCAACGTGTTCGACGTGTCGCAGCTGACCGGGTTCGAGTTCAAGGACAACTCCGGCCTCGCCTCGATGGTGGTCAAGAACCGCCACTACCTGCCCGCGGGCGGCGAGCCACGCGAGGTGTCGGCACCGATCTACACGCGCAAGGTCAAGCTCCGGCTCGAGGACGCCAAGAGCCTGCTGGTGCTGCCGCTGCTCGTCGCCGACGAGGCGATCGGCACGCTCGCCCTGATCAGCCGCACCGAGAAGCGGTTCGGCAAGGACGTGCGCGAGATGCTCGCGGTGATCGCGAACCAGGTCGCGGTGTCGCTCCAGAACGGGTTCCTCTACAAGAAGATGGAGACCATGGCGACGACCGACGGTCTGACCGGTCTCACCAACCACCGCACGTTCCAGCAGCGGTTCGAGGATCTGCTGCAGCGCGCGCAGCGTCACAACCACAAGGTCGCGCTGCTGCTGTGCGACATCGACCACTTCAAGGGTGTCAACGACAACTACGGCCACCCGATCGGAGACGAGGTGCTGCGCCGGGTCGCGCGCGTGCTCCAGGAGGTGCCGCGCAAGATCGACATCCCGGCGCGTTACGGCGGCGAGGAGTTCGCCGTCATCCTCGACAACGTCGACGTCGCGCAGGCGCGCGCGGTGGCCGAGCGCATCCGCATCGAGATCAGCAAGGTCGTGGTCGAGACCGAGAAGGGCCCGCTGTCGGTCACCGAGTCGATCGGCGTGGCGGCGTTCCCCGACGACGGTCGCGACCGCGACGTGCTGATCGAGCGCGCCGACCTCGCGCTCTATCACGCCAAGCACACCGGCCGGAACCGCGTGGTGACCTGGGCCGAAGCGCAGGCCGCGAAGTCGAAGAAGGCGTCGTAGATTGACCCGCGGCACGGTCTCGGCCCCCAGGACTCTCGATACGTACGGGTTCTCGGCGCCGAGAGCGTGCGTCGCGGGTCACAATTGACCGTCGGGATGGCGGATGCGATCGGTACTACGGCGACCAGCTACGAGCTGATCTCGAAGCTCGCGGAGGGCGGCATGGCCGAGCTGTTCCTCGCGCGTGCGACCGGTGCCGGCGGGATGGAGCGCCACGTCGTGCTCAAGCGCATCGCGCGCGAGCACGCCACCGACACGGCCTACGTGCAGATGTTCCTCGATGAAGCGCGCCTCGCGGCACAGCTCCACCACCCGAACATCGCGCAGGTCTACGACGTCGGACGGCTCGGCGCCTCGTACTTCTTCACCATGGAGTACGTGCATGGCGTCACCGTGCACGCGCTGATCGCGCGCTCCGTCGAACACCGCCAGCAGCTCCCGATCGGGGCGGTGCTCGCCGTGATCGCCGGGACCGCGGCCGGCCTCGCGCACGCCCACGAGCGCACGGGACCCCGCGGCAAGTCGCTCGGCATCATCCACCGCGACATCTCGCCGTCGAACCTGATCGTCAGCCACCTGGGTCACGTCAAGGTGGTCGACTTCGGCGTCGCCAAGGCGGCGGGTCGACCCGAGACGCGCGCCGGCGAGATCAAGGGCAAGGTCGGCTACCTGTCTCCCGAGCAGTGCCAGCTCAAGAAGCTCGATCACCGCAGCGACCTGTACTCGCTCGGGGTCGTCGGTTGGGAGATGCTGACCGCGAAGCGGCTGTGGCGTCGCGAGAGCCGGTTCGCGACGATCGCGGCGATCGCGTCGGAGGTCGCGCCCCCGCCATCGATCTATCGCGACGATCTTCCGGCCGAGGTCGATCAACTGATCCACAAGCTGCTCGCACCCGAGCCCGCGGACCGGTTCCAGACCGCGGCCGAGGTGTTCGATGCCGTCGAGATGGTGGCGCGCAGCACGCACGCGAACACGTCGCCAAACAGCCTCGCGACGCTGCTCCGCGAGCTGTTCGGCGAACGCACGGAGCCGTGGCGACGGCAGCGGCAGGTCAGCGAGACCATGACCGTGGTGTCGGCGCCGATCCCGGCGTTGCTCGACACCGTCGACGATCCCACCGTCGCCGACCTCGAGAAGCGGCTGACCCGGAGCTTCCCATCGCTGTCGAGCGAGCTCGAGACCGCGCATGGCGACGAAGACGATCCCGGCGACTACGAAGCGACCAAGTTCCTCGAGGTCCGCGGGTCGCGCGTCCCCGAAGAGGACGAGGCAGAGGAAGACGCCGCGGCACCGCCGCCACAGCCGATCTCGAGCGCGCGGACCTTGCTCGGCGCGGGACCGAACGTGTTACCCGGCCGCGTTCCATCGACGGTGATCGACGTTCCCCCCGCCAACCTCGCGCCGACCCGCGTCGACATCCTCCCGTCGCCACCCGCCGGAAACGTGGTGCCGCCGTCGGGAGGTAACGCGGTACCACCGTCGGGAGGCAACGCCGTGCCCCGGTCGGGAGGTAACGTGCTACCGCCGTCGCGCACGCCACCACGACCTCGGTTCCCGCCGCCACCGCACGGCGACGTTCGCGCGCGCCTCGTGTGGTGGATCATCGGTGGCTCGGCACTCGGTGTCGGCCTCACGATCGTGTTGCTCGCGCGCTGCGGGTCGCAAACACCCGCGATCCGCCCACCCGCGGACGCTTCGCACGTGATGCGTACGATCGATGCGCACCCGACCGACGGATTTCCGGATGCCGACGCGCCGGATGCACTCGACGTCACGCCGGATGCACCTGAAGGCGAACCGATCGAGTAGGACTTCGCGAAAACGAGGTCGGCCGTGGAAGTGAAGTCGGTACGCGAAGACCACGTGTCCTCCCAGGTCGTACTGGTGGGCGGAAATCCGCACGAATGCCACCGAACTCGGGAACCAGCGACGAAACCCGGTACAATTCGGTCACGTGACCGGGGTTGCGGCCGAGGTTGGCTCGACGGCCAACAACTATGAAATCCTGGCTCGCCTCGCGAGCGGGGGGATGGCCGAGATCTTCCTCGCGCGAGGTACGAGCACGACCGGCGTCGAGCGTTACGTCGTGCTCAAACGGATTCTTCGCGAGCGTGCGGACGACGAGCAGCTGGTGCGCATGTTTCTCGATGAAGCGCGGCTCGCCGCTCAGCTCCAGCACCCCAACGTCGCGCAGGTCTACGACATCGGAAAGCTCGGCGACTCGTACTTCTTCACGATGGAGTACGTGCATGGCGAGACCGTGCGCGCGTTGCTCCACCGCGCCCGCTCGCTGCGCCGCGAGGTCCCGCTCAACGTGATCCTGACCGTGATCGCCGGTGCCGCCGCCGGTCTGCATCACGCGCACGAACGACTGTCGTACGAAGGCAAGCCGCTCGGCATCGTGCACCGCGACGTGTCGCCATCGAACCTGATGCTCTCCTACGAGGGTTCGGTCAAGGTGGTCGACTTCGGTGTCGCCAAGGCCGAGAACCGCGCACAGGAGACGCGGTCGGGCACGGTGAAGGGAAAGATCGCGTACCTGTCGCCGGAGCAGTGTCGCGGCGCATCCGTCGATCGCCGGAGCGACCTGTTCTCGCTCGGCATCGTGTTCTGGGAGATGTTGACCGTCGAGCGCCTGTACCGGCGTGCCAGCGACTTCGACAACATGACGGCGATCGTCACCGAGCCGCCGATCCCACCGTCGACCCGACACCCCGGCATCCCGAAACAGATCGACGACATGGTGTTGCGGTTGCTCTCCAAGGAGGCCGACGACCGCTTCCAGACCGCCGATCAGCTCGTCGAGGCGATCGAGAACATCGCTCCCGAGATCGGTGCGATGGTGTCGTCGTCGTCGGTCGGGCGCCTGTTGCGCGACATGTTCGGGCAGCGTCCCGAGCCGTGGCTCGAGATGGACGCCACGCTCGAGGTGCCCGCATCTCCGGCGGCCACGACCGGCGTGACCGTGACGAGCGAGCCGATCCCGAAGGAGCTGGTGTCGGCACCCGCGAACTCGGTCGACAACCTGCTGCAGCAGGTACGCACGCTGCCTCGCCAGTCGACCGCGGGTGGTGCGATGCCGGTCGAAGGTTCGGACCACAGCGGCCCGGTGTCGGCGCACAGTGGTCCGATCCCGGCGGCCGCCGCGCCGACGGTTCCGTTGACCGCGCCGCGTCCACCCGAGCCCGAAGGCACGCCGAGCGGCGCTCCCGCACGGGTCGCGGCCGCCAACCCGACCGCACCGACGCAACCGGCGACACCCTCCGCGACGATGCACGGCTTTCCGACCCCGCGCCCGCAGCACGCATCTGGTTCGTATCCGCCGCAGCAGCAACCGCGACAGCAACCGTTGCCGCAACAACCCGGCGACCCCACCTTCGGAGCTTCGGGATCGTCCTCGGGCGAGCACTCGCACCCGCTCACGTATCCGCGAGTGTCGTCGTCGAGCGCGCATGGCTTCCTGACCGGCTCGGAGTCGGCCTACCCGATGGTGTCGACTCAGGAGAGGGCGAGGTCACAGCGCTGGCCGATGCTCGCGATCGTGATCGGCGCCGCCGTGATCGGATCGCTCACCGTGTTCTTGGCGATGCGAGGCGGCGGCGGCGACACGACCACCGCGGCCGATGCCGCACAGCTCGCGAACGCGCCGGCAGATGCGGGCGATCTGCCGGTGCCCGATACCGCGACACCCGGCGATGCCCTCGCCACGATCTCGGTTCCGGACGCCGGGGTCGAGGTCGCGATCGATGCAACCGCCGCCGCGATCGACGCTGCCGCACCGCTGGCGGTCGATGCCGCGGTCGTTCCCGCCGATACCGCGAAGCACGCGAGCGTCGACGCGCAGAAGTCGGCATTGAGGACCGCGATGGACGAGGGCCGCTACGCCGCTGCCGTTCACGAGTGCACGAAGACGTTCTCGTCGCACATCGCCGCGCTGTGCACGCTCGCCGCGTGTCGCGCCGGTCAGGAGTCGCGGGCGCAGCGCTGGTACCCGCGGATCCCCGGCTCGAGCGCGCGGCGCGGAGTCGCCACCAGCTGCCACAGCTCGGGGATCGACGTGATCAAGAAGCGACCGCCACCCCCGCCGAAGCCGCGCGACGCCGGCGTCGACCCGTGTGCGGCCAACCCGATGGCCTGTCCTCACTAACCGTCAGCACTTGACCCTGCGAGGACCACCGCCGATCCTGCGGATGGTGCGGATCCTGACGATGATGCTCGTCGTGCTGGTCGCGACAACCGCGCACGCCGATCCCGACGACGCGAACAAGTTGTTCAAGGAAGGGCTCGCCCTCCAGAAGGAGCACAAGTACCCGGAGGCGTGCGCGAAGTTCGCGCGGAGCTACGAGCTCGATCGCGCCGCGTCGCGACCCGCGCCCGGGACCCAGCTCAACCTCGGCGACTGCGCCGAGCGCGAGGGAAAGATCCATCGCGCGTACCTGTTGTTCGATGCTGCCGCCCGCGACTACCAACGCAAGCTCGACGAGGCCAACACCAAGCTCGCCGCCGATCCGCAGTCGGCCGAGGCCAAGCGCGATCGCGATCGCGCGGCGGCCGGCGTGCAATTCGCCCACGATCGCGCGAACGCGCTGACCCCGCGGCTCGCCAAGGTGGTGATCCGGATCGCCGAGCCCGCGACGCCGGGGCTGGTGATCCGGGTCAACGATCGTACGGTGCCTCCGGCGGCCGAGATCGTCGAGTACCTCGATGCCGGACCGGTCACGATCACGGCCAGCGCGCCGGGACATCAGGACCTGACGCGTACGGCGACCGCCGAGGCGGGCAAACAGGCCGCGATCGAGATCGGGGCGTTTGTCGATCTGGGGGGAGGCAAGATCGACACCCCGGCGACCGGACGCCGCAACAAGAAGCGGGTCCGGATCGCGATCGCGCTCGGCATCGGTGGTGGCGTGCTGACCGCCGTGAGCCTGTCGTTCGGGCTGTCTGCGAAATCCCAGTACGACTCTGCGAAGAAGAACTGCGTCGACACCGGCGGGCAGCTGATGTGTCCGCAGAACGCCGCCAACCAGATCGACAAGGCGGGCACCAAGGCCGACGTCTCGACCGCGATGGGGATCGCGGGGTTGCTGATGATCGGCGGCGCGGCCTACGTGTATTTCACGGCCCCGAAAGAGGTCGCGGTCGCACCCGTGGCCACCTCCACGTCGGCCGGCGTCGCGATCTTGGGCCGATTCTGATTCGCCGACGGGTCTTGCCGTCGCGCGGCGTCCGGGGGATGGTCGCAAGGTGACGGTAAAGAACTACGTTCTGGATACCAACGTGCTGCTGCACGATGCGCGGGCCCTGTACGCGTTCGACGATAACAACGTGGTCATCCCGATCTACGTGATCGAGGAGATCGACACCTTCAAGAAGGATCAGTCCGAGCTCGGGCGCAACGCGCGCCAGGTCGCCCGAATCCTCGATCACCATCGTCACGACGGCGGGCTCGCGCACGCCCAGAAGCTCGACAGCGGACGCGGCACGATCCGGGTCGCGCTGTCGAAGAGCCCGCCCAAGAACCCGAGCTACGACTCGCGGTCGATGGATCAGCGGATCCTCGAGCTCGCCCTCGAGGTTCGCGACGCCGACAAGAACACGCCGACGATCCTGGTCAGCAAGGACGTCAACATGCGCGTTCGCGGCGACGCGCTCGGTCTGGCGACTGCCGACTTCGAGCCCGAGCGGATCGCGATCGAGGAGCTGTATCCCGGCAACCGCGAGCTGACCGTCCCCCCCGGCACCATCGACAAGTTCTTCGCCGACGGCGCCGTCGAGGTCGACGCCCCCGGCCTCCACGCCAACGAGTTCCTCACGCTCAAGGAGGCCAACGGCGCCAACAAGAGCGCACTGACGCGGTGGAACAAGGAACAGAACAAGACGCTGCCGGTCAAGAAGCTGCGCGAGGGGGTGTGGGGGATCAAGCCGCGCAACCGCGAGCAGCACTTCGCGCTCGACATCCTGCTCGACGATCAGGTCAAGTGCTGCACGCTGGTCGGCAAGGCCGGTACCGGTAAGACGCTGCTCGCGATCGCGGCGGGCCTGCAGAAGGTCGCCGAGGAGCAGGTGTTCACCAAGCTCCTCGTGTCGCGCCCGATCTTCCCGCTCGGACGCGACATCGGCTACCTGCCGGGCACCGTCGAGGAGAAGCTCAACCCGTGGATGCAGCCGATCTACGACAACCTCGAGCTGCTCCTCGGCATCACCAAGACCGACAAGAAGGACGGCCGCAGCTACGCGGAGCTGGTCGACCTCGGCTACATCGAGATCGAGCCGCTGACCTATATCCGCGGTCGCTCGCTGCCCAACGTCTACATGATCGTCGACGAGGCGCAGAACCTGACGCCGCACGAGGTCAAGACGATCATCACGCGCGCCGGTGAGGGCACCAAGATCGTGCTGACCGGTGACCCGTACCAGATCGACCACCCGTACCTCGACTCGTCGAACAACGGCCTGACCCAGGTCGCCGAGCGGTTCAAGAACGAGTCGATCGCCGCCCACATCATCCTGGCCAAGGGCGAGCGCAGTCAGCTCGCGGAGCTCGCGACTCAGATCCTGTAATGCGACGGGTCGCGATCGGCGTTGCGGTGGCAGTGGTCGCCTCGGTGACCGTGGTGCGCGATGCCGATCCCGCGCCCGCGGCGCGGTGGGAGATCCGCGTTCCCGACCGGCTCGACGTCGAGGTCGGTGCCACCGTCCAGCTCCCGGTCTCGATCGCGGTCGATCGCGGCCTGTCGGTTTCGAAGGACGGCCCGCTGTGGATCGACATCGCCCCGGAGCAGGGGCTCCACGTCAAGAAGCTGCGGCTGTCCCGGCGGGATGCGGTCGACCCCGGCGCCGACCTGCCACGGTTCGAGATCCCGGTCCGTGGTGTCGCGGCCGGTGACCATCCGGCCCGACTCCGGATCCGACTGTGGCTGTGCGGGGCGAAGGTGTGTCGCCCCCTCGACGTCCAGCGTCAGACCACGATCGCGGTCCGTCCCAAGGCGGCCGGTTCGGGGGACGGATCGGGGGATGGATCGGGGGCCGGATCAGCGAGTCCGCGTAGTTAGCTCGCAGACACCGGCCCGCGGGCCGCGTTGGGTCGAAATTCCACGCATCTACAGGCGACTCCGGCAGATCGTGGCGCCCGCTCGTGCGTGAAACCTACGCATGATCACCCGTCAGAAGATCGTCTCGTTCGGAATCCCCACCGCCGCCGCCGCCACCATCGTGGCCGCCGCGTTGCTGTCCCACGGGACCGGGACGACCACGACGGCGTTCACGCGGGTCAATACGATCCCGAGTCACCCGACCGGCGACCAGCACCAGATCGATGTCGTGTTCGCGGTCGACACCACCGGGTCGATGGGCGGGCTCCTCGATGGTGCCAAGCGCACGGTGTGGTCGATCGCCTCGCACATCCGCGACGCCGATCCCAACGCCGACCTCCGGATCGGCCTGGTCGCCTACCGCGATGTCGGGGATGACTACGTCACGCGGCCGTTCTCGCTGACCACGGATCTCGATGCGGTCTACACCGAGCTGTCGACGTACACGGCGTCGGGTGGTGGAGACGTGCCCGAGGATGTCGATGCGGCGCTCGACGACGCGGTCCACAAGATGAGCTGGCGCACCGGCGCCAAGAAGCTGATGTTCGTCGTCGGCGATGCCCCGCCGGCGAGCCGCGGAGAGGTGCCGCGTTACGACACGATCGCGCGCGAGGCCGCCGAGGGTGGCATCACCATCAACACGATCCGGTGCGGCACCGATAGCCAGACGGCGATGACGTTCGGCGAGATCGCGAAGCTCGGCAACGGCGAGTTCTCGACCATCGAGCAGGATGGCGGCGTGCAGCAGGTCGCGACGCCGTACGACGCGGAGCTCGCCGAGCTGTCCAACCGGATCGACTCGACCGTGGTGATCGTGGGCTCCGATGGCGCGCGCGAGCGCTACCACAAGAACATGGCAGCGGTTCACCGCGCGGCCCCCGTGGCGAGGGCCGACCGCGCGACCTACTACGCGAAGGGTAAGTCCACGCGCGGTGGCGACGCGGACCTCGTCGGTCGGTTCGAGACCGGCACGGTCGACCTCGACGACGTGCCCGCCGCGAGCCTGCCCGATGACCTCCGCGGCAAGGACAAGGCGCAGATCAAGGCCGAGGTCGAGCAGAAGCTCGAGCAGCGCAAGCAGCTGCAGGCCAAGGTTCGCCAGCTGACCGAGAAGCGCACCAAGTACCTCGAGACCCACGCGGCCGACGAGGGCGAGGGCGGGTTCGACGCCAAGGTGAAGGCCACGGTCGAGCGCCAGCTCAAGCATTAGAGCCAGGCGTCCCCGCTTTGCCGCGTGCTCCTGCAGGGGTACGCGGCTTTTTTCGTGCTATTTGGCTGCCCATGCAGTTTCACGATCTCGGGCTGATTCCCCCGATCGCCCGAGCCGTCGCCGACGAAGGCTACGAGCGACCCACCCCGATCCAGGAGAAGGCGATCCCGTTCGTGCTGTCGGGGCGCGACCTCCTCGGCCTCGCGCAGACCGGGACCGGCAAGACCGCGGCATTCGCGCTGCCGATCCTGCAACGACTCGCCGGCCAGGCGCGCCCGACCAAACCCAGGCCGATCCGTTGCCTCGTGCTGACGCCGACGCGCGAGCTGGCCTCGCAGATCGGCGACAGCTTCACGACCTACGGCAAGCACCTGCCGCTCGCGAACACGGTGATCTTCGGCGGCGTCGGCGTGGACGCGCAGAAGAAGGCGCTGCGCAGCGGGATGGACATCCTGGTCGCCACACCGGGGCGGCTGCTCGACCTCGCGGGGCAGGGCCTCGTGGATCTGACGCCGCTCGAGGTGTTCGTGCTCGACGAGGCCGACCGCATGCTCGACATGGGGTTCATCCACGATGTTCGCCGCGTGATCAAGCTGCTGCCGCCGGAGCGCCAGACCCTGTTCTTCTCGGCGACCATGCCGCGCGAGGCGCAGGACCTCGCCGACCAGCTGCTGCGCGATCCCGCGACGGTCGCGGTGGCGCCACCGTCGACCACCGTCGAGCTCGTCGATCAGGAGGTGTTCTTCGTCGAGAAGGCCGACAAGCGCGCGTTACTCGTCGACGTCCTGCGGGATGCCTCGATGAAACGCGTCCTGGTGTTCTCGCGGACCAAGCACGGGGCCAACCGGATCGCGGAGCACCTCGAGAAGCGCAACATCAAGGCGTCGGCGATCCACGGCAACAAGAGCCAGAACGCGCGCGAGCGCGCTCTCGCCAACTTCAAGAGCGGTCACGATCGCGTGCTGGTCGCGACCGACATCGCCGCGCGCGGGATCGACATCGACGAGGTCACCCACGTCGTCAACTTCGACGTGCCCGAGGTCCCCGAGACCTACGTCCACCGGATCGGCCGCACGGCGCGCGCCGGCGCGACCGGGATGGCCCTGACGTTTTGCGATGCCGACGAGCGTCCCGACCTGCGCGCGATCGAGAAGCTGACGCGCCAGAAGCTGCCGGTGGTCGAGGGGCACCCGTACGAGTCGACGGTGCCGTTCGGCCCCGAGCCGCCGCCGCGCGCGAACCCACCGCACCACAAGTCCGGCCACGGTCACGGCCGGCGCGATCGCACGCCGCACGGCGCCGGCAACCGTCGTCGTCGGCGCTAGCCGCGACATCCGGTTCGTGCTGCCGCCGCCGCCGCCGCCGCCGCGGCTAAGTTAGCGCCAGTCGTGCACCGCGCTCCGGAGCTCGCCGAGCCGCGCGCGACTCAGCTTGCCCACGGCCGCGACCGCCAGGTGGTCGGGCAACAACACGTCGCGTGCGACCGCACCGATATCGTCGACGGTGACCTGCGCCATCTCGGCGAGTCGTGCCGACAGCGTCGGTGGCTCGTAGTACAGGGCGGTGCCGCCGAACCAGCCGGCCATCGCCGCCGGATCGTCGAGCGAGGCCAGCGTCTCGTAGCGGTAGCGAACCCGGGCGCGCGCGAGCTCGTCGGGCGACACTTCGCCGCGCCGCAGCCCGTCGAGCAGGCCGAAGAGCTCGCGGACGAGTGCCGGTACCTTGGCGTTCGCGGTGGCCCCCACGACCTCGAACAGCGCGGCATCGGCGAGCGGCTCGATCGCTGCGTTGATCGAGTACGCGAGCGCCTTCTGGTCGGCGAGCGTGTAGTGCAGGCGGGTCGACATCCCGTCGTCGAGCACGCGCAACAGCGCCTTGAGGGCGACGTGGCGTGTGTCGAGCTCGGGAATCGCACGGAACACGATCGCGAGCGAGGTCTGCGAGCCGGCATCGGAGACGTGACGAAACAGCGGGCCCTTCTCGGGGCTCGCCGGTGCGGGCGCGTGCTCGGCGCGGCTACCGGCCGGCATCGCGGCCATCGCGCGTACCGCGTGGTCCAGGACCGCCTGGTGCTCGACCGGTCCGGCGACACACAAGCAGGCGTTGGTGGCGCCGTAGAACCGCGCGAAGTGGCGCTCGACATCGGCGCGGGAGAACCGCTCGACGTTGCCGCGGGGTCCGATGATGCGCTGGCCGAGCGGGTGATCGCCGAACGCGAGCCCGCGGGCGATGTCGTCCGCGTTGATCTCGACGCCGCGCTCGTCGTAGTCCTCGTTGATCTCCTCGAGGATCAGCCCGCGCTCGAGCTCGATGTCGGCGAACCGCGGACGTGACAGCAGCTCGCCGAGCAGCTCGATCCCGGCGCCGACGTGGCCGGGCTCCAGGGCGAGCTGGAACAGCGAGTGGTCGCGGCCGGTCTCGGCGTGCAGCGTGGAGCCGAGCTTCTCGACCGCCGTGTTGAGCGCCAGCGAGCTCGGGTAGTGCTCGGTGCCGCGAAACAGCATGTGCTCGACGAAGTGGGACAGCCCGTTGTCGTCCGGGACCTCGAACCTGGCGCCGACCTTGACGAACAGGTCGCACACCGCGGTGTGGAGGTGAGGCAGCTCCACGGTGGTCACGGCGAGCCCGTTCTCGAGCGTCGAGGTGGCAACGGTGGGGTCGAGCTGCGTGTCCAACGGCACGGTGAGATGTGGTATCACCGAGGCGAGTCATTGTTCGCCTGGAACGATGGTCTTATCGCAGTTCGCTCCTAACTCGGTCTTGCCCCATGCTCCTGAAGAAGATCGTGATCGCGGAAGACGACGACGCCATCGCGCACATGGTGAACATGGCGCTGGGCGACGCCGGGTTTCTGTGCCTGCGGGCGCGGGATGGTGACGAGGCGCTGAAGCTGGTCAAGGCGCACGACCCCGACCTGCTCGTGCTCGACGTCATGATGCCCCGTGTCGATGGACTCGAGGTCGCTCGCCGCCTCAAGGCCGATGTCATGTGGTCGCGCACGCCGATCCTGATGCTCACGGCCCTCGCCGACATCACCGACCAGGTCGCCGGGCTCGAGGCCGGCGCCGATGCCTACATGGCCAAGCCGTTCGACCTCCGCGAGATGGGGGCGAGGGTCAAGGCGCTGATCCGGTCGGCGCGCCGCGAGCGCGATCGCAACCCGACCACCAACCTCCCCGGGTCGCGCGCGATCGACGAGGAGATCGAGGGCGCCCTCAAGAGCGGCAAGCCGACGGCGGTGGTCCACGTCGACATCCTCAACTTCGATGCCTACGCCGATTCGATCGGGATCGCGCGCTCCGAGGACACGGTACGCAGCCTCGGCCAGTGGTTGCTCGAGGCCGCACGCGGAGCCTCGGGGGGCGGCGCGTTCGTCGGCCACGTCGGCGGCTCGGACTTCCTCGCGGTGATCTCCCCCGAGCACGTCGAGCCGTTTCTCACCACCGCCGAAGGTGCGTTCGACGACAAGCGGTCGAGCCTCCCCGGCGACCCCAGCTCGCTGGCCCTGGTCGCCGCGGTCACCCACACCGACGGGCTGACCGTCAACGGCGGCGCCGACGAGCTCGGCCGCCAGCTCGGCAAGGCGATGAAAGAAGCCAAGGCCGCGGGTAAGACCGGTCACGTGAAGTACTCGGGCTGACCCGGTACCCTGCATAGGCGTGGACGCGAACCAGCCACCCGGGGGATCGAGCTCGGGCCCCGGATCAGGGCTGGCCGATACCGATCCCGCGGTCGCCGACACCGAAGCGTCCGATCCCGGGACCGACGCCGAGAACAGTGCGACGTCGTCGCGCGGTGGGGGAGGTCGCGGACCGCGTCATGTTCGCGCCGGGGACACGCTCGGTCGCTACGATCTGCTCGACGAGATCGGCGAGGGCGGGATGGCCACGGTGTTCCGCGCACGCGATCGCGAGCTCCGGCGCGAGGTCGCGATCAAGGTGCTGTTCCCGCACCTCGCGCGCCGCGACGAGGTGGTTCGCCGGTTCCAGCGCGAAGCACGCGCGGCCGCCGGCCTCGAGCACGCGAACATCCTCAGGATCTACGACGTCGGTGGGGCCGCCCAGCAAGACGACGACACACCGCCGTTCATCGTCATGGAGTTGGTCCGCGGGCGCACGCTGCTCGAGGAGGCCGAACAACGCGGCCCTCTGCTCGCCGAGGTCGTCGCGTGCATCGGCGCGCTGCTCGCCGATGCGCTCGCCGCCGCGCACGCCGCCAGCATCGTCCACCGCGACATCAAGCCGTCGAACGTGCTGATCGCGCAGGGCGGGCGCCTCTTGCTCGCCGATTTCGGCGTCGCCCGACTCGAGACCGACGACTCGTCGCTGGTCACCCGTACCGGGGCGCTGCTCGGCACGCCGGCATACATGAGCCCCGAGCAGGCGAGCGGCGACGTCGCCACCGCGCGCAGCGATATCTACTCGCTCGGCGCGACGCTGTACCAGCTGTCGACGGGCTACCTCCCGTACTCGGGCAGTCCGGCCAAGGTGATGTCGTTGATCGCGACCGGGGCCCTGGTGTCACCGAACCGGCGGCGCACCCAGGTCGGGCCCGATCTGTCGCGCGCGATCGAACGCATGATGGCGACCGATCCGGGCGAGCGGCCGGCGACCGCCAGCGCCGTCGCGGCCGAATTGCGCGAGCTCGCGACCGCCGGCGGTCTCGGCGATCCCGCCGAGGAGCTCGCCGCGTACTTCGAGAACGCCGACGACTTCCTCGCGCGCTGCACGCCGCGCGTGGTGAGCGCCATCGTCGCGGCGGGCAAGCAGGCGCTCGCCGAGTCGCGGTTGCCGCGGGCGATCGCGCTCGCCGATCGGGCGAGCTCGCTCGCACCCGACGACGAGGCGGTCAAGACGCTGGTCGAGACCGTGACGGAGGGCGGACGCGCGAGTCGTCGCCGCAAGGTGCTCCTCGCCGGGGCCGCCGGCGTGCTCGCGCTCGGAGGTGTCGCGTTCGGCGTGACCCGGCTGACCGGTGGGAGTGCGAGCGCGCCCGACGCGGTCCTCGTCGCGCTCGGCAGCGATGCCGGGGCGCTCGAGATCGGCTCGACCGACGCGGGGGCCGTCGATCCGGTCGACGCCGCATCGATCGACGGGGCGCCGATCGATGCCGAGCGCCTCGCGCCCGCGATCGACGCCCACGCGCGCGCGGTCGACGCGCGGATCCGCCGACATGTCGACGCGCGCGTCGCGGTCGCACCCACACTCGATGCGGCGCCGATCGATGCCGCGGTCGCCATCGATGCCGCGCCGAAGCCGATCGACGCGGCACCACCGCGGCCGGGGCGGATCGTGGTGTCGAACGACACGTGGTGCGAGGTGGCGATCGACGGCGAATCGCGCGGGCGGCTGAACCCGGGAGCGCATCTCGACGTCGAGGTCTCGGCCGGGCGTCACGTGGTCACGTGTGCGCAGCCGGGCATCAACCCGGGGTGGCGCAAGCAGGTCGACGTCACCGCGGGCCTCGCGCGCACGGTGTCCGGAACGCTCCTGACCACGGTCGACGTCCACGTCGCGATCACCGGTGATCGCGTGAAGATCGATGGCCGCATGTACTCCCGGGGCGACACCGCGAAGCTCAAGGTCGGCCGCCACCAGGCCGTGCTCCTGCGCGCCGGCAAGCCCGCGGTCAACGCGTTCTTCGACGTCCCGCGGATCCCCTGCCGGCTCCACGAGCAGGGTTCGGGTGTCGTCTGCGATCCATGACAGCGGTGTCGCGATCCGCGAGAAACCCCAGATCTCGCCGTTGATGATTCCAGCACTTGCAGGTGGCAAGATGGTTGCAGCCATCGGGAATCACTTGCGGCTGCCGATCCTCATAACGAGCGTCCTGGTCCTGCTCGGCGGGTGTTTCTACGTCGACCCGATCAACCAGCGCCCGTCGCTCGGGATCCTGGGCCCGTCCGGTCAGACGATCGCTCGCGGTCAGAAGGACGTGATGCTCGAGGCTGCGGTCGACGACCCCGACGGCCAGTTCGTGAAGCTGCACTGGCGCCTGTACGTGTGCGACGACGCCGCGGACTTCGCGACCTGCGATCCGGAGCCACTGTTCGAGAGCAGCAGCCGGCAGTTCACGTTCACCGCGCCGGTCCAGCGTGCGGTCGGTACGCCCGCCCAGTCGCTGCTGGTGCAGCTCGAGGGCATCGACGATCACGGCGCGACCGCGCGCCCGAGCCAGCAGCTGATCATCCCGCTCGGCGATGCCCACCCGCGGCTCGAGATCGACCACCAGTCGGACTACGGCGCGACCATCAACACTCCGATCGACGTGTTCGCGGTCTACGACGACCCCGACGATCCGGCCGACACCGTCGACCTGACGTTCGAGTTGTTCGCGCCCGCGCTGTCGAGCGCGACCTTGTCGGACGTGTGCACGCCGCAGCCGGGCTGCCTGACGCCCGCGGATCCGACCAAGCTCGAGCAGGGCAAGCGGTTCGTTCCGGACATCCCCGGCAACTGGGAGGTCCGCGTGACCGCCACCGATCCGGTCGGCGGCGACGCGGGCACGTTCGTCCTGTCGCATACCGTGGTCGTGGTACCCGACCAGCTACCGTGCCTCGGTCCGATCACGCCGCTCGCTCCGGCCGCCGGTGCGACGCTGCCGATCGACGTGCCGACGCTGTTCGAGGTGTACAGCGTCGACGACGCGCTCGATCCGTACCCGACCGACCTCGGCGACCCGTTGCTCGGTCAGGCGCAGTTCCGGTGGTCGCTGCGGATCAACGGCGGCGCGCGGCAGAGCCTCGACACCGAGACCGGCAACCTCCTGGCGTTCGATCCGGACAGCTTCGTGCCGGGTGACACCGTCGAGGTGCGGGTCGAGATCACCGATCGCTCTGGAACGTTCCCCTCGCCGACGTGCGGTGACGGCGAGGCGACGTGCGCGCTCGACGCCACGCGCCCGAGTTGCTTGCAGCGCCAGACCTGGGCGGTGGAGGTCCAGTGAGAATCCTGGCGCGCGCGATCGCGATCGGTGCGGCGGCGTTCCTCGCCGCGTGTGGTGCCGCGGGTGATATCTCCCCGAGCACGGACGGCAATCCGGGCGCCGACGCACCCAGCGGTTGCGTCACGGGCATCACGTACATGCCGTCGGATCCGATCGCCGGTGCCACCACCGTGGTTCGCGCGGTCGCGCACGTCGACGGATCGACGGGCCTGCACACGTATACCTGGTTCCTCTCGATCAACGGCGGCCCGAACATGACGCCCGCGGCGGCGGTCCCCGACAACTCGCAGGTCGAGTTCCCCGCGACCGTGGATGCGCTGTATCGGGTGCGGTTCCGGATCGAGGATCCGAACTGCGCCGAGGCGCTGCAGGACATCGACGTCAATGCACCGGGCGTCGGTCAGATCGACATGCGGGTCCACGTGATCTCGCCGCCGAGCGAGCACCGGCCGGTGGTCGACAACGCGGTGATCGTCGAGGGTGGCGACGACGACCTGATCGACACCGTGCAGGTTCCCTCCGGGCAGGTGCTCGCGGGCAGCGTGCAGCTCGCCGGTGCCGGCGTGCCGGCGTACCTCGAGTTCCGTCCCGGTGGCGCCGCCGATGCGGCGGTCCAGGCGTTCTCCGACGCGACCGGCGCGTTCACCGCCGAGCTGCGTAACCAGTCGCACGACGTGCTCGTCGTCCCGACGTCGCAGAGCGTCCCGCCGCAGATCGTGACGTGGACGGGACAGTCGGTGCTCGACCTCGCGGCCGGGACCACGCTGACCGGGACCGTTCGCGATCCGGCGAACGCGCCGATCGACGGCGCCAAGGTCCGGCTCGTGATCGGCGGCGTGCCATCGGCGATCGGCACCACCGATGCGATGGGGGCGTTCTCGGTCCCGGCGATGCCACCGACCGCCGGTGCGGTGGTTCGCGTCGAGGTCACACCGCCGGCCGCGAAAGGCCTGCCGCGCCTGATCGCCGAGTCGACCATGCTCGATGCCACGCAGTCGATCGCGGTGCGCTACGACGCTGCGCTGAACACGCGCGATCTCGCCGGGACGGTCGTATCGCGCGGCACGCCGCTCGCCAACGCGGACGTGTGGATCGTCAATTCGCTGACCACGATCGGCACCGTGACCGCCGGAGCCACGGTGGGAGCCGACGGTGAGGTGCGCCAGAACGCGACCACGGATGGTGCCGGGAAGCTCCCGACGCTGCGTGCACCTGCGCGTCCGCTGTTCGCCGTCGTGTTCCCCGGCACCGCCGGCGATCACGCGGTGACGCCGATCGATCTGACGACCGCGGTGCCCGCGACGATCAACGCGGTCGCGACGACGTCGAAGACCACGAAGCTGGTCGGCGCGGACGGCACCACGGCGCTTCCCGGTGCCGTGCTCGACGTCGTGCCGAAGGGACCGCTCGCCCTCGCCGGTGCACCGACGATCCGCGCGACGGCGAATGCCAGCGGCCAGGTCACGGTCGGACTGGCGACCAACGCGACCTACGACCTGCGGTTCGCCGATCCGAATGGAAACCGAGCAGCGCTCGCCGTGAAGTCCGATGCCGCGATCGCCGATGTTGCCGCCACGTCGCCGCTCTCCAAGCCGACACGTGTCCACGGCCTGGTCAGCGGGTCCGCACCGATCTCCGGTGCGATCATCCAGTTCTTGTGCGCGCAGTGTGCGGGGCTCGAGCGCGCGCGACCGATCGCCGAAGGTGTGACCGGCGTCGACGGAAGGTTCTCCCTCGCAGTTCCCGATCCAAACTAACCTACACTCTCGACATGACCTGGGTTGCTCGAGCCAGCGCGTCCATCACGGTCGCGATCTGTATCGCGTGTGCGATCGCGGATGCTCAGCCGAGGACTCCGCCGGCGAACAAGCGCGATACCATCGCACTGTTACCGCTCGACGCCGGCACGCGGCTCGAGGCGTTCGGCCAGCCGGTCGCCAGCGAGATCGGGCGGGCTCTGACCGCCGGCAAGCTCGACGTCGTCGTGGTCGGCCCCAAGGCGTCTGTGCCGGCAACGGCCAAGCTGATCGTCGACGGTGCGCTGACCGCGAAGGGCGCTGCGGTGGTGATCCAGATCCGTGTTCGAGATCCGGTCGACGGCACGGTGCTCGACACGCTCGAAGAGGTCGCACCCAGCCTGGTCGCGATCGACAAGGCCTCGAACCGGCTCTCGACCAAGCTGTTGCCGGTGGTCCAGGCACGGCTCGCGACGCTGCCCGATCGCCATCGCCCGCCCGACCACGGTCACGGACGTGTCATCCCCGTCACCGGGAACGCACTGCCGGCACGGGTCGTGATGCTGTTCGGCATCGGGGTGCCCGCCGGCGCACCGGCGACGTTCGCGGCGCTTCGCAACGCGCTCTCGAACGCGATATCGACCTGGGGGCGCGCGCATCACCGCACGCCGTCGATGGTCGATGCCAGCACGCTCGGCGAGAAGCTCGCGCCCCAGACGGTGGTGGCGGCCAAGGCCGAGCGTGGCCTCGCCTTCGAGATTCTCGACTACGACATCGACGAGGACGACGTGGTACCGCTCGCGCGCGCGCGGATCCGTCTTCGGGTCGCAGACGGAAACGGCGTGGTGTTCGAGCGCGTGCTCGCGACGGATACGGTGGTCGGAGCGCGAGGCATGCACGGTGACGAGCTCGCGGCGCGGGTCGCCCGCGAGGTGATCGAGATCATTCGTCCGCTCGAGAAGCGGTGGTCGGCAGGAGGGGCGCGGGCGCGGTGATCGCTCGTGTCCTCGTCTTGATCGTGCTCGCCACGCAGGTGGCGCACGGGCAACCGTCCGCCGATCGGCTGCGCGACGGCAATGCGGCGGCGACGGCCGGTGACTGGACGCGTGTGCTCGCGATCGTCGACCCGCTGTTCCGGATCCACACGCCGATCCCGCGCAACGATCTCGCCGAGGCGCACCGACTCGCCGGGCTCGCGGCCTACTTCCTCCACGATCGCAAGGCCGCCGAGGACCACTTCCTGTCGTACCTCCAGATCGATCTCGACGGCCGCCTCGATCCGACGCTGTACCCGCCCGATGTGGTGACGTTCTTCCAGGACGTCCAGATCAAGCACGCGGCCGAGCTGCGCGCGCGGCGACCCACGTCGAAGCGGTACTGGCTGCTCAACCTGATCCCACCCGGCGGTCAGATCCAGAACGGCGACACCACCAAGGCGATCATCGTCGGCAGCTTGCTCGGCGGCTTCGCGATCGCCAACGTGACGACCTATGCGCTCCTGCGCTCGTGGTGCAGCCGCGTGACCGGCGACGCCGGCGGCAGCGTGGTGTGCGACGACCAACGCGACCGGACGTCGACCGCGACCCAGCTCCGCATCGTCAACGTGGTCTCCGGCGTGGGCTTGATCGCGACCTACCTGTATGGCGTGTACGACGGTGTACACGGATATCAGCGACAGCAACGCGAACAGCGATTGGTACCGTACGTCGCGCCGACAACTGGTGGAAGCATGGTCGGGATCGCCGGTCATTGGTGACCACGGGTGGCGTACATGGGGCGTACATGTGGCGAAACATCGGAGTGTTTGGGGGCGATGACCCATGGGCTCGCCACCATGCGACACCGTCGAGATCGCGTTCTACCGACGAAGTGTGGTGCAAGGGCCGAGGCGTATAGGCCCCTTCTTCGTTGTGATCGGTCGCGACCCTCGGCTACGATTTGGCTCAGGTGAGGCAGCCCGTTCCGTTCGGGAAATACCTCCTGCTCGACCGGATCAGCGTCGGCGGGATGGCCGAGGTCTTCAAAGCCAAGAGCTATGGCGTGGAAGGCTTCGAGAAGATCATCGCGATCAAACGCATCCTCCCGACGATGGGGGAGGACCGCGACTTCATCAAGATGTTCATCGACGAGGCGAAGATCGCCGGGCAGCTCGCCCACGCGAACATCTGCCAGATCTTCGAGCTCGGCCGGATCGACGGCTCGCACTTCATCGCGATGGAGTACATCTGGGGCAAGGATCTGCTCCAGATCCAGAACCGGCTACGCAAGATCAAGCAGCCGATGCCGGTGTCGATGGCGTGCTTCGTCATCGCGAAGGTGCTCGAGGGTCTCGACTACGCGCACCGCAAGCGCGACCCGCTGGGGCGCCCGCTCGAGATCGTTCACCGCGATTGCTCGCCGCAGAACGTGCTCGTGTCCTACGAAGGCGAGGTCAAGGTCATCGACTTCGGCATCGCCAAGGCGACGTCTCGCAACTCGCGCACGATGGCCGGCGTGCTCAAGGGCAAGTTCGGCTACATGTCGCCCGAGCAGGTGCGCGGTCTACCGCTCGATCGCCGGAGCGACATCTTCGCGCTCGGCACGATGCTCTACGAGTGTCTGACCAGCGAGCGTCTGTTCGCGGGAGAGACCGACTTCTCGACGCTCGAGAAGGTGCGCAACGTCGACATCCGGCCACCGCGCGAGATCAACCCCAACATCCCCGAAGCGGTGGAGCGCGTGATCCTGAAGGCGCTCGCCAGGGATGTCGACGATCGCTACCAGTGGTGCAGCGAGATGCTGGGCGACATCCAGCAGTACCTGATGAGCCAGGACGTGGTGTTCACGGCGAAGCACCTGTCGGGCTGGCTCAAGGAAGTGTTCACCAACGAGATCGAGAAGGAGCGCCAGCTCCTCGAGACCTACAAGCGGGTCGGCCGCGACGGTCTGATCCAGGGCGTGCCCGCCGCCGAGGCGAAGCTCGATGTCGTCGAGCATCTCGGCGAGGCACCCGCCCCCGAGGGTGACGCGACCCAGCTCGGTGGCCCCGACTTCGACGACATCGAGGGCGCGGTCGGAGCGAGCGCCGCGGTCGGTCCCGCGCTCGGCTCGCCCGCGGCGGTCGGCGGCTCGGCGCCGCCGTCGCCGAAGGACGACGACGGTGACTTCGGCGAGGAAGCACCGACCGAGATCTTCGGCGACCTCGACGGCAATGGCGATGCGGTGCCCGTGGCCGCATCGGCAGCATCTCGGCCGTCGTCGTCGATTCCGCAGTCGCGTCCCCCCAGGCCGCCGCCGGGGGCACGGCCGCCGGTCAACGGCGGGCAACCGGCGATGGGTGGGATGTCACTCGACGCCGCGCTGAGCAGCGATCCCGGTGTGCAGCCGATGAATCCACCGCCTCATGCGCCGGCGGATGCTTATGGCGGAGGCGCACACCCCGGGGGGATGGGCTCGCCTGGCGGCTCGCTGGCACGTGCGTCGAACCAGGGACCGGCGGCGTACAACGCACCGCCGGGCTACCCGCAGGCTGCGGGTCTGGCTCCGGTGGCGCCGCCCGAGGTGATGAACGCGCTCGCACCCGGCGGTCAGCCACCGAACAGCAAGACGCTGCTCGGCGCCGCGGCACCCGCGGGACTCGGCATGTACGGACAGGGCAACTACCCGCCGCAGGCGTACCCGGTCGATCCGCGTATGCAGGGGGCGCCGTCGGGTCCGATCTCGGGACCGATGTCCGGCCAGATGCCAAACCAGGGTCAGATGCACGGGATGCCGTCGGGTCCGATGCCGGCGATGAACCCGTCGCAGCCGCAGATGCTGGCACATCCGTCGGGCCCGATGATGAACCCCAGCATGTCGAACATGGGGTATCCGAGCGCGCCGGGGTATCCGAATCAGTACGCGCCGAACAACGTGGCTGCGGTCGAGCCCAAGAAGGAGGGCCGGCGCAAGTCGTCGATCGGTCGCGACATCACGATCGGCGTGGTGATCGCCGCCGTGGTGCTCGGTGGGTTCCTCGCGCTGAAGTTCCTCGTGCTCGACGCCGATGACGATTCGGGGACGGGGGAAGAGCCCGCCAGCGAGATCGCCAACCTCAAGATCGAGCTCAAGCCGGACAACGTCGAGGCCAAGCTGTTCCTCGACGGTAGCGACACCGCCGAGCACGTCGTGCACGACGGCATGACGGTGCAGGTGAAGTCCGGCGATCGCAAGATCAAGGTCGTGGCCAAGGATGGCCAGGTCTGCGAGCGCGATCTCGCGCTCGCCCCCGACACCGACAACGTGTTCAGCTGCGAGCTCGACACGAAGACTGCGGGATCGGGATCGGGGTCGGGGTCGGCGGAACAGGTCAGCGTCAACGATGCAGGTTCGGGATCCGGATCCGGATCAGCCGACGACGGCAAGACCGACGCGGGCTCCGGCTCGGGGTCCGCCAAGGCCGCCGATGCGGGCTCGGGTGCGGGCTCCGGCTCGGCCAAGCCCGACGACGGCAAGACCGATGGCAAGACCGATGGCAAGACCGATGGCAAGCCCGGTACGACGGGGACGACCGGGACCCACACGACGATCCGGCCGTACACCAAACCCGACAAGAATCCGGATGCGATCAAGGGGCGCGACGACGGTCTCGATCTGACCGGCATCCTCGACGGCAAGAAGAAGCCCGACAAGAAGCCGCCACCGCCGCCGCACCACAACCAGACGCAACACAACCAGACGCAACACAACGACAAGAAGCCGGCGGCGTCTGGAGACGCGACGGTGATCGTCTCGAGCAAGCCGAAGGCGAAGCTCAGCGTGGACGGCAAGCCGATCGGTCAATCGACGCCGTTCAAGATCAAGCTATCGCCGGGACGTCACCGGATCGGCTTCGCGTGGGGCACGGCGAAGACGAGCTTCCCGATCAGCGTGAAGGCGGGCGAGACCCGCAGCTTCCACAAAGACCTCGAGTAGAGCGCTGGCGCGCGCTTGCGGGCGCGTTCCTGGGCGTTCCTAGGCGTCGCCTTCGGGCGCGGGAGCGGCAGCGGCAGGGGCCGCGGCGGCGGCGGCTGCCGCATGACGATCTTCGTGGGCCTCGAGCTCGGCGAGTTTGGCCTCGAGATCCGAGATCCGATCGGCGAGGGCGCGGACGTCCTTGTTCACCGAGCCCCACGGCGTGATCGAGTGCGAGATGCCATCGATCGTGGTCTGGATCTTCGAGTTGACCTGCTTCTGCCACTCGTCGAGCCGCTGCTTGGAGTGATCGACCCATTCCCGGAGCGAGGCCAGGGAGCGCTTCTTGACCATCGCCTCGTCGACCGGCTCGTCGCTGGCGGCTTGCGCTGGGGAAGTTGTCGTGGCTCCGGGGGTTCCGGGCTCACCCTCCTTGCGGCCGCGCGACGTCACGTTCTGGAGCGACGACTGCACCCGGCGCTGGGCCTCGGCGAACCACTCTCCACCGGACTGGATGATGTTTCGCATCGCGTTGAGGGGGAGGAAGCTGCGCTGCTTCTTCTCTTCCTCGAAGATGATCTGCGCCAGGGTGACCGTCGTGAGGTCTTCCTTGGACTTGTTATCGATGATCTTGACGTCGTCGCCGTTGCGGATCATCTCGCTGATCTGCTCCAGCGTGACGTAGCGACTGTGCTCGGTATCGTAGAGCTTGCGATTGGCGTATCGCTTGATGATCCGAGTCTCCGGCATGTGATTGCAAATTTATCACGCACCGCGCCATGACCTCAACGTGACATCATCGTCCCTGTCGTCGCGCGGTAGTTCCGACGCGCACATCCATGCCGGGTCCCGACCACATTATCCTCCGTCTGAAGGCCATCCTCGAACCCCAGATGCGGGTCCTGGCCCTGATCGAGGCGTTTGGAGAAGGTGACCCGGGGGAGTGGGTCCACACACTGACCGCGATCGTGACTCGCGCGCAGCAACACGCCGACCCCGATGCCTTGCTCGCACTCGAGTGCATCACCCACGCGACCGCACATCCCGAGCTCGACTACACGGTCCGCCAGAGTCTCTACGTGGCGGCGGTCGACCTCGGAGCGACCCCGATCGCGCGGCTGTTCCTGACCCGGTCTCCCTCGATCGCACTTCCCGTGACGCTCCAGAAGCAGCTCGGCCCCGAGCGCCCGCTCCGGCCGGCGGGACGACCGCTCACCCTCGGCGAGCGCAAGGCCGCCGCACGCACGCACGATCGCGAGCGGCTCGAGTTGCTGTTGCGCGACCCGCACCCGGCGGTCGTGACGATCTTATTGGGCAACCCACACGTCACCGAGGTCGACGTCGTCAAGATGGCCGCGGCGCGCCCGGCGGTTCCCGAGGCGCTCGCGACGATCGCGCGCCACGCGAAGTGGTCCGCACGTCACGCCGTCAAGCGAGCGCTCGTGCTCAACCCGTCGACACCGCTCGCGGAGGCGATCCGCATCGCGACCACGCTCCGGCCCGCCGAGCTCACCGAGATCGCGGCCGACCCCTCGCTCCCCGAGGCGCTGCGCACGCACGCAGCCGAGGTCTACGAGGTCTCGTTGCGTCGACTCTAAGGTCGCGCCACGGAGTAGAGCTACTCGGCCGACGCGGACTTCTTGCGACGCCGGACCACGACCTCTTCCCACTCGCCGTCGTCGTCTTCGTCATCGGACGACTCCGCCTTGTCGAGTTGCTTCTGCGCCTTGGCAGACGACAGCTGCTTCTTGGGAGGGTCCTTGTCCTTGTCGTCGTCGTCGTCGTTGTCCTCGACCTTCGAGGCTCGCTTGAAGTTCTTGATGCTTCGACCGAGTGCGTCGCCGATGCCCGGCAGCTTGTTAGCGCCGAACACGACCAGGACGATGAGAAGAATGATGATCAGCTCGCCCATTCCGGGCATGGCAGGGCTCCTGATGAACTGATCCGCAGCCTAGCACCAACGGACCCGACGTAGGAAAACCGCCTTTAAAACTTGGTCGGGTCTCGGATCGACATCTATCTTCGAACCGTGCGACGCCTGGCCGCAGTCCTCGCGTTTTGCGCGGCACGTGTCGCGATAGCCGGGCCTGCGGGCTCTCCCACGCATGCGGGGGCCCAAAACGCCCCACCGGTCGAGCCGGCTCACGTGAGCATGCATCAGGATCTCGATGGCCGTCGCGCGGTGCGCGGGTGCTCGGTCGGCGAGACCTGTACGTCGCCAGACGACGTGCTCCGCGAGTTCCAGGCCGAGCACATTCCACCCCCGGGCGACAACCCGTGGATCTCCGAGCGCACGCCGCCTCGCAGCGCGCTCGAGGCCACGCACCCCAAGGTGGTGCGGCACCCGAGCGAGCTGCGGCCCGACGCGCCGTGGCTCGACAAGCTCGCGCTTCCCGACATTCCGATCCACTGGAGCAAACGGCTCGTCGAGTACCTCGTGTTCTATCACGACGATCCGCGCGGCCGCGCGCTGATGCAGATGTGGCTGGTCGCGCAGGGGCGCTATCGCGACATGATCGTCGAGCAGCTCCGCAAGGCGCACCTGCCCGAGGACCTCGTGTACCTCGCGATGATCGAGTCGGGCTACGACCCGACGATCCGGTCGCGCGCCGGTGCGGTCGGCTTGTGGCAGTTCATGCCGCGGACCGGAAGCATCTACGGCCTGCGTCGCGATCGGTGGGTCGACGAGCGTCGCGATCCGTACCGCTCGACGGTGGCGGAGATGGACGCGCTCAAGGATCTCTACCAGCGGTTCGGCGAGTGGCACATCGCGCTCGCCGCGTACAACGCCGGCTATGCCGGGATCCTGCGCTCGATCGCGCGCTACAACACCAACGACTACTACCAGCTGTGCCAGTACGAGAACGCGCTCGGCTGGGAGAACTGCTGGTACACGCCGAAGATCATCGCGGCCGCGATCGTCGGTCGCAATCGCAAGGCGTTCGGGTTCGACAAGCTCAAGGTCGAGCCCGCCGAGGAGTGGGACACGATCACGGTGCCGACCTCGATCTCGCTCGCGATCATCGCGCGCGCCGCCGGCACCGACACCGCGACGATCCAGCGTCTCAACCCACACCTGATCCGTGGCCGCACGCCACCCGAACCCGGCTACGTCGTGCGCGTACCGCGTGGGAGCAAGGCCGATGCGCGCCGCCGGCTCGTCGATCTGCAGACCCAGTGGGATGGCTACGACGCGTACGTGGTGTCGCACGGCGAGCGCCTCGAGGACATCGCGACCACGTTCGGGATGTCCTACGCGGCGCTGCGCAAGCTCAACGACGTCACCGACGAGGCCGAGATCACCGGCGGTGCCGTGCTCGTCGTGCCGCGGATCTCCGCCGCGCAGCGCGAGAAGAACCGCGCCAAGGCGCGCGAGAACCTGCACCAGTCCGGGTTCGATCAGAAGGACGGCGAGCCGTTGATCGTGCCGGTGCCCGACAAAGACGCGAAGGTGCCCGGTAAGAAGCGCGTGTTCTATCGCGTGGTGTCGGGCGACACGCTCTACGACCTCGGCAAGGCGTTCGACGTCACGGTCGCCCAGCTCGCCGCATGGAACTCGCTCGCATCCACCGGCAAGCTGCACCCGCGGATGGTGCTGATGGTGTGGGTCGACCCGGCGTTCGACCCCACCAAGCACTCGGTGGTGCTGCTCGACGACAGCCAGATCCTCGTCGTCACCCGCAACTCGCCCGAGTTCCTCGACCTCCAGGAGCAGCGGCGCGGTCGCGTGCGCGTCGAGTACACCGTGACGCGAGCCAAGGAGAAGCTGTCCGACATCGCCCGCCGGTACGGCATGGGCTCGCACGATCTCGCGCGGATCAACCGGATCTCCTACAACACCGTGCTTTCCAAGGGCGACAAGATCGTCGTCTACCGCGTGATCGATCCGAAACGCTCGGATCGCGCCAAGAAGCAGTGGCGCAAGACCTCGGCCCGCGTCCGTCGCAAGCCGCGGCCGACCGCCGAGGGCGTGCCCGTGACCGACCCGACACAGGTCCAGTAACTCTGCGCTCCCGCGCTGCCTCGTCGGCGCGGCTGCGTTATCGTCGTTAGCTCAACCAGAGGGGAACCGATGATCCGACGTTTGCTTGTTGTCAGCTTGTTCGCGATGGCCACCGCCTGCGGTGGTGGTGATAGCAACCCGACCACCGATGCTCCCGCGGGGTCGGATGCGGCGTCGTCGAATGTCGAGACCGTCGATCCGTGCACCGGCGAATCGGCCACGGTGACGGCGCGCCAACACGGGCAACACGTACAGCCCGAAGGACACGACGATCTCCGTCGGTCAGATCGTGAAGTTCGAGATGGACTCGTTCCACAACGTGGCCCCGGCAACGGGGTCCGACGATTCCGGCCTGACGGTCGGGTTCGGGGCCACCGCGTGCCTGAAGTTCACCGCCGCCGGCACCTATAACTTCAAGTGCACGGCGCACGGCTTCACCGGCAGCATCACTGTCCAGTAGACGCGGCGACTAGAAGTCGACGCCGAGCGAGGCCGAGATCGTGCGCTGCGCACCCGCGGCATCCACGGAATCGCAGGCGATCGTGGTCGAGCTCGGCATGCACCGGTCGGTGGTGCCGGCGCGATCGTCGATCGACTTGCCGGCGGTCGCGAAGATCGCCTCGATCGTCAGCTGGAACACGTAGTACTGCAGCTTCGCGCCGACGATGAACCGCTGGCGGACGATGTTGTCCTGGTCCTTGAACACGAAGTTGAGCTGGTTATCCATCTCGTTGCCCGGGATCAGCGGATCGACGTTGGGCGTCGGGTCGATGACCTCGGAGCGCGGGACGATCAACAGGACGTTCCATCCGACGTAGGGATCGAAGCGCCACGTGCCGAACACGCCGACGTGCTTGGACACGATGGCGTCGATCGACGCGATCGTGAGATCGAGATCGTGCTGGGTCATCATCCGCGAGACGCCGCCGCGCACGGCGAGGCTCGGGATCGGCCACTGGTGATAGCCCTCGTGGAGGGCGAGCTTGGCGTACAGCTGGCCGGTCCAGATGTGCGAGTCGACGAGGTGGATCGCACCGGCACCGACCTCGAACGCCGGGACCGGGAACCACAGGCCCTTGCGGGCGAAGAAGCCGACGGTGGTCAGGGCTCCGGGTGCGTGATCGACGCCACCGGCCCCGGCGGGATCGGGGCTGCCCTCGCGCGCGCGCCAGTACGCGGCCCGGTTGTCGATCGTGGTGCTGGCCATGTCGACGGTGAGCTGGAACCCACCGAACCCCAGCGTGTCGGCGGGGGTGATCATGCGCGGGGCGAGCACCACGCCGAGCTCCGACGACAACGAGCGGAGATCGGCGTTCTGCGGGACGTAGGTGCCGTTCGGCTGCTCGGTGGCGAGCCGGCTGAGCACGATGTCGTTGAGGTCGGCGGCCGCCGGGCGCGAGGCCAGAACGCCGATCGCCCCGATCACGACGGACAGGACCTCGCGCTTCACGCCACGAGCGTATCACGTCGGCGTGCGCCGGCGCGCGGGTGGAGCCGCGACGGTGACGTGATACACCCACCACATGGCCGACGACGAACCCGCCGTCCCCACGTACACCCAGATCCTGCTCGACGAGCAGGGGCCGATCGCGCGGTTGACCCTCGACCGCCCCGAGAAGCGCAACCCGATCGGGCCGATCACCTGCGGAGAGCTGATCCACGCGCTCGCGCGGATCAAGCAGGCGAAGGAGACCCGGGTGGTCATCCTCACCGGCGCCGGCAAGGCGTTCTCGGCAGGAGGCGACCTCGCGGCGATGGCATCTTCGAAACGAGGGTGGCGTGCCGCCGGGCACGCTGGTCGAGCTGTTCGTGGCGATGCACGAGCTCGGCAAGCCGATCATCGCGATGGTCAACGGTCCGGCGCTCGCGGGTGGGATGGGCCTCATGGTCGCGTGCGATCTCGTGGTCGCCGCCGATACCGCGGTGTTCGGCACCACCGAGATCTCCGTCGGTCTGTGGCCGATGATGATCACGGCCGAGATCACGCGCAGCGTCGGTCGCAAGCGCACGCTCGAGATGATGCTGACGGGGACCAAGCTGACCGCCGCCGAGGCGCTCGAGGCGGGCCTCATCAATCGCGTCGTGCCGGCGGCCGAGCTCGAGGGCGCGACCCTCAAGTTCGCGCTGTCGATCGCCGAGAAGAGCCCGGCCGCGATCGCGGTCGGGTTGCAGGCGTTCTATCGCTCGCAGGACATGGAGTACGAGCCGCAGCTGCGCTACCTCCAGGCCGAGCTCGCTCGCGTGCTCGCGCTCGAGGATGCCGCCGAAGGAATCGCGGCGTTCCTCGGCAAGCGCGCCCCGGTGTGGAAAGGGCGGTGAACGCGATGGCGAGCGGGCTGTGACCACGAGCGGGCTGTCGGGCTGCGCCCTACTCGCCGCGCTCGCCCTCGGCTGTGGAAGCCGCGGTACGGCGGGTGTGCCCCGCGCGCGTCCGACCGTCGAGCTCGTGCAATGTCGCGCCGCGCTGCCCCGGCCGATGGCCGCTGGCGATGCCGACGAGGCGATGGCCGAGCTGGTCAACCGCCGCTCGCGGGCGCACTTCCGATCGAGGCGCGCCGACGACGAGGGTGGCGCGGTCACGCGGCGACCGACGGTCTCGCTCGGCACCCCACACTCGAGCGGTCCCCTCGACGCGGGGGCGGTTGCCACCGGCGTTCGCGGCGAGCTCGATCAACTCACGCAATGCTACGTGGCCGCCCGCGGAGTTCCGAGCAAGGCGGTGGTGAGCTACCGGCTCGTGATCCGCGGCAACGGGAGGATGGCCGCGGCCGCCGCCTCCGGCGCGCTCGGCGGACCGCTCGACACCTGCGTGCGCCGCGTGCTGGGCCGGCTGCGGTTTCCGGCAAAGGGCACGACGACCACCGCGACGATCGCGCTGGTGTTCGACGCGACCGGTGCCTTCGCCACCGCCACCTCGCCGGTCCAGAAGCTGTTCTCGCCACCGGAGCCATGGACGCCGTTCGCGATCGGCCCCTTGCCCGGCGGGATGGCGGCGACGAGCGCGGCGCGGATCACCGAGGCGGTACTGCGGTCGCGGCTCGTCGAGATCGAACGCTGCTTCGCGAAGTCATCGGTGACCGGCTCGATGCGGATGATCCTCGAGCTCGATCTCGCCGGCGATCTCAAGAGCGTGCGCGTGGGCGGGCTCGGCGATCACGACGGCGAACGGTGCGCGGCGAAGGCGGTCGCCGACCTCCACGTGGCGACCCCGCTGCAGGAACACGTCGAGGTCGCGTGCGATCTGGCGCGCGGCAACGCGGAGCCGTGGCGGATCGCGATCGCGGCCGGCTACGAGGTGATCGAGGCCGAGCCGCTGCAGCTGCGTCACGGCACGCAGACCGTGGTACCCGGATCGAGCGATCCGCCGGCACTTCCCGAGAACACCTACGTCGTGGTCGGGCAGCCCGACACGCCGGGCGGCCTGCTCCAACTCGCGATGATGTGGGCGCGCGATGCCGATTCGATCCTGCTCGCCGTCGCCGATGGCCAGCGGTCACCGGTATTCCTCGGGATGGCGAGCTCGTCGAGCAGTCGCGCCGAGGACGACGACGCGATCCGGGCGGCTCTCCGGATCGGACGCACGAAGGCGACCGGATGTGTCGGTCGATCCTCCGCGACCGCCGAGGTGTCGGATCCGCACGATCTCGGGATCCTGATGCGCAAGCTCGCGGAACGCTGTCATCGGATCCGTTGCGCGCCGACGCTGGTGGTCGCGATCGATAGCGATGCCGTGACGCGCGATCTGCTCGAGGTCGCCGGCGCCGCCCGGCGCGCGGGCTTCGACCGCGTGCTATTCGGTGGCAACGAGCTCGGGTGTAGCCTTCCCTCCAAGCGGAGCCAACCCGACGATGACGACGGCGAGCTCGAGCTGGAGTGACCATGATCGTTCGAGCTTTGTTGATCGCCCTCGCCCTCGTCGGCTGCAAGCGTCACGGCGATGCCGCGACGAATGGGTCGAGCGCGAAGGTCACGATCGTCGGGTGCGCGCCCGCGGAACCGATCCCGAGCGCACCGGCGGTGGCGGGGCCCACCGCGATGGGCCACGCCGATCGTCCGGTCAAGGAGGCCCCGGCGGTATGGTTTCCCTACGCGCGTCACGCGATCGCGAGTGCCGACGTGGTGAAGCCGGTGGCCGCCCGCGCTCGGGCCGCGCTCTCCGAACATCTCGACGAGCTCGACCACTGCCTCGCGGGCCACAAGGGCTCGCTCGTCGCGATGCTCGAGGTGGCGCCCGACGGAACGACCACCGCGCGCGTCGGTGGACTCGGTGACGACACGCCCGAGAGTTGTGTCGCGAGTGCGATCGGCAAGCTGAAGATCCAGGGAGCCGCGAAGCCGGTCGAGCTCGAATGCGGTCTCACCGCGACGCGCCCCGGGCCGCTGCGCGTGACGCCGAACGCCGGGTATCGCCAGGTCGGGGTGTCGCACACCGACGTGGATCTCGAGGGGGCCATGCAACCGCGCGACGGCAATCGCGTGGTGGCACCACCCGCGCCCCCCGATGCGGTGTACCTGGTCGTCGCCGAGCGCGACGCACCGGGGCCGCTGCTCGAGAGCGTGTTCGGCTGGCTGTCCAATGCACCCGCCGTGTTGATCTCGGTGACGGCCGATGGCGGCGCACCGGTGTTCGTCGCGATGGGCCCCGACCGGCAGCCGTTTCATCCGCCCGACGCGCCGCGGGTTGCCGTCGAGGTCACGGGCGACAAGTTGATCCCGTGCGTCGAGCAACATCGCGGCACCGGACTGGCGCTCGTGCGGTCGCGCGATATCGATCGCGAACTGCACGATACCCTCGCCGCATGCAGCCAGACGTGCGACGGCGTGATCGAGGTCGGCGGCGCGGACTTCGTCGCCAAGGATCTGGTGGCGGCGACGTCGGCGGTGCGCCGCACCGGTCACGATCCGGTGATCGTCATCGGACCGCGCTGCGAGCCCTAGAACGCCTTAGAACCGGCTGCTGCCGAGATCCACCGGGTTCGTCGGGTTCCGCTTGTGGATCCGGTGGTGGTGCTTGCGCTTCTTGGCGTCGATCGGCGTGTTCGCCTCCGCGGCATCGGGGGCAGCGGCGAGCGCGGCATCGGGCTCGACCGCCGCAGCATCCGGTTCGGGTGGTGAGACCGGAGCCGCGTCGACCGCGACCGCGTTGGGGCGGGTGATCGGTGACGTCGTCCTGACAGCGGGGGCCGGCTCGCTGTCGCCGCGCGACCACCACGCGTAGCCTCCGACGCCCACCACGATCATGGCGGCCAGCGCGATCGGCAACGCCCACCGCGGACGGGAGGTCAGCGACTCGGCTCCGATCGCGCCGCTCGCTCCACCGAGCGTGGTCTCGGTCATCGGAGACTCGGGCAGCACGCGTTCGGCGCGGGTCTCGCTGCTGATGTCTCCCGGCGGGACCAGCGCCGCCTTGACCTCGGACGCGAGCTCCTTGCCGTTGTTCGCGAGCGGGGCGAGGGCCATCGCGAGCTCGGACACGTTGGCGAACCGTTTTTCGAGCCGCTTCTCGAGACACCGCTTCACGACCTTGACGAGCTCCGACGGCACCGTGTCGGGAAGCGCGGCAGGCTGGTCGTTCGTGATCGCGACCGCGAGCTCGTACGGCGTGTCCCCGTCGAACGGTCGCTTCTCGGTCAACAGCTCGAACATCGTCACGCCGAGCGACCAGATGTCGCTGCGTGCTTCGGCCTGCGATCCCGACTTGAGTTGCTCGGGTGCCATGTAGGCCGGCGAGCCCATCGCCTTGGCCGTCGCGGTCAGGTTCTTGTCGAACGTGTCCGACTTCGCGATACCGAAATCGAGCAGCTTGATCGTGCGCCGGCCGTTGGGTTGGCGAACCAGGAACAGGTTGCCGGGCTTGAGGTCGCGATGGACGATGCCGAGCGCGTGGGCCTCGGCGACCGCGATGCATGCCTGGAGCACGTAGGTCGCGACGTCGGTCGGGTCCATCGGACCGTGGTCGTCGACGATCTCGCGGAGGTCCTCGCCCTCGAGCAGCTCCATCACCATGAACGGCAGGCCGTCCTCGGTGGTGCCGAAATCGGTCACGCGACACACGTGCTCTCCCTTGAGCCGTGCAGCGGAGCGCGCTTCGCGCAAGAACCGTTCGATCAGCTCGGGCTGCTCGAGCGCCTCCTGCCGGAGCACCTTGATCGCGACCCCGGTCTTCAAGTGGATGTGGGTGGCCTCGAGCACGATGCCCATGCCACCGCGACCGAGCGTGCGCCCGATCCGGTATCGACCGGCGAGGATCGATTCCGACTCCACGCGCCAAGAATAACGCGTTACGGACGCCAGTTGACGCCGACGGTGTAGCTGCGGAAGTCGCTCGCACTCCCACCCGAAGGTGCGGGTAGGAGCCCGACGAAGATGCGCGCGAAGATGTCGAGGTGGTCGGTGGCCGCGTACAGGGCCGCCGGGGAGATTCCGAGGGTGAGCGTGTGGTCGAACAACCCACCTCCGAGGTTGATATCGAGCGGCAAGGCGATCTCGCCGGACAGCTCGTGGGGTCGCGGTCGCCTGGATCGCCGACCGGGTCTGCAGGATCAGCTCGTTCTGATCTTCGCCGGACCGACGTCCCGCCGCGAACGTGAACCCACCCGAGCCGTCGAACGCGATCTTGGGATGCAGCATCTGCTTGCGCTCGACGGCGAGCTTGAGATCGGACCCCGTGCCGACGTCGCCGATCGGATGGAAGCGGATGTACTCGAACCGGCCGACGAGCCGCGGCTGGATCGTGTAGGACACCGATCCTCCGACCGAGGCCCACGGGTTGGGTCGGGTGCTGGTGAGCTGGGAGTAGCGCTCGGTGAACGACGCGTGGAGTCCGATCTCGAGCTTCTGGATCCCGATGCGTCCGGCGATCTCCCCGTCGATCGGCGATTGTTCGAACCGCGACTCCGACGTCGAGATCGAGTTGGTCGCGGTGACCTCGTACATGCGGTCGGGCAACGTGATCGGACGCAGCGCGAGTTGCGACGGGTAATAGCCCGGCGGCGGCGGTGGTGCTTCGGCGGCAAACCGTGGGACCTCGACATCGATGGTCTCGCCCTCGCGGTCGAGCGCGACGTCGAACGTCACCGGCTTCTTCCCCGGCGCGGTGGCCTTGAACGAGTACGTCCTCGGGTCGACCGGCACGACCTGACCGACGAGCGGCGTGATGTCGATGCCGTCGCGTTCGATCACGAGACCGTCGACCGGTTCGGGCACGACCAGCTTGAACCGGGTCAGGCGAGGTTCGAGGGCCTCGGCGCGCTTGCCGGCGTCGGCGGCACGAGCCCGGTTGGTATCGGTCTCGGCGACCTGCTTGAGCTCGGCCCACGCGCTGGCGAGCTTGCCGAGCTTGTCGTGGCAGAGGCCGAGGTTGTAGAGCGTGCCGTTGGTGGGGTCGAGGCGAAGGGAGGTTTCGAACGACGCGCACGCCGCCTTGTAGTCGCCTTCTTTCATCAGCTTGCGGCCGCGCTCGAACGCCTCCTGCGCCTCGGCGCGCTGCGCATGAACGCGTCCCGCCAGCGCGACGACCGTCAGGATCACGACGACCACTCGCGTCATCTGGAGGCGATCATACGACAGTGAGCCGCGCCGCATAGCGCTCGGGGCCGTTACATGCTGGCCGCGACCCCCGCCAGCGTGGCGCCGGGGTCGTTCGTGATCATCTCGTGGTGCGAGACGAGGATCCGCCGGAGGTCCGGAATCTGCGCCAGGCGTTCGAGGTGGGCACGAAACGCCGGCTTGTCCGCCACCACCAACCACTTCGAGACGCGCGACACCCGGGGGCCGCCGCTCGAGCCGGTGATCCTGCGCAACACGAAGCCGGTGAAGCCCGACACGTGCGGCATGTTGAACACCGCATCGTTGATCACCACGCTGGTGCCGGCGTCGTCGTGCACCAGCATCACGCCCTCGCGCTGCTTGGTCCCGTCGAGCGTGACCAGCTCGACCGCCGGATCAGCGGGGAAGTCTTCATAGGTGCCGTCGACGGGCACCACTTGCTCGACGCGTTTGCGTGCGGCCGCGGGGCACAGCACCTTGGCGTCGGGATAGCGGTCCTTGAAGATCCGCGCGTCCATGCGGTGGTAGCCGTTGGGGACGATCAGGACGGAGACCTTGCCCCACGCATCGAGCTCCGCCATCTCGGCGTCGTCGAGCGCGATCGCGTTGTGGATCGCGAGCGTGCCGTCGGTGCGCTTGGCGATCGCCATCACGCGGCGCATCGGACCGGACGCTCCCTCGACGCGCCACAGCCTCTCCGAGAGTTTTTCGATGGGGTCGTGAGAGAGGACGGTCCAGGTGGTGTGGGCCTTCGCCATGCGCGTCAGGGTAGCGCGGCGGTCGTGCACGATGCCGCCGGCGACACCATCGAACAGCTCGGGCTCGCGGCGCGCACGATGACCCGACCTCCGGCGCCACCGCCACCCGCACCACCCTCGCTGTTCGCGTTGCCCGATGCTCCGGTCGTGGGACCGTTGCCGCCGCTCGCGCCGGTCCCCCCGGCACCGGCCCCGGATCGACCTCCGCTGCCGCCGTCGACGACGATCGCGCCGGCGAGCGTCACCGACGGTGCCTCGAACAGGAACGCGCCGCCTGCGCCGCCACCCCCGGCGCCTCCGGCGTTGTTCGCGAGTCCGAATCCGTTGCCACCGTGGGCACTCATCTTCCCGGTGATCGAGATCGACGCGCGCGACGACAGCTGGATCGCGCCGCCACCGCCGCCGCCGGGCCACCCGCACGCACCGCCGCACGAGCCATCCGCGCCGCCACCACCACCACTTCCGCCGACGAGCGGCGACAGTCCCGCACCGAACGTGGCGCCACCGCCACCCCCATTGGCCGTCAGCCCACCGGGGCTCTGACCGACACCACCCCCACCGCCGTCGGTCGCGAACCCGCCACCACCACCACCACCCGCGGCGAAGTTGTTCGCGCTGCCGGCGACGCTGCCGCCGCTACCTCCGCCCGAACCCGTCGCGGTGACACCGGCACCGCCGCTGTCCGCCGCGGGGCCTCCACCATCGCTCGCACCCGGCGCGCCTTCGCCGGCGGTGCCCATCGTCGCCGCCGTACCGTCGACGGCCACCGTGCCGGCGATCGAGATCGGTCCGTCGACCACGAACGCGATCGCCTCGGCCGGACCGCCGCTCTTGGGGATCCCCATCGTCACGCCGTTCGGCAGGTCGAGGGAGCTCAAGCAGAACCACCCGAGGCCCGGCGTGCCGCTGACCTTGGTCGCCAGGATCTCGTCGAGGCCGTCGCCACATCCGTCGCTGCAGGTCACCTTGATCTGTCCCGACGGGGCCGTGAGCGTCACGGTTCCGGACGTCGGCGCGAGGCGTGGTGCGGTGTCGTCGCACGCCAGGACGTCCGCCGGATCGACGTTGCTCGCGTCGACGCACTCGCCGGCGGCGCAGGTGAACCCGCAGACCTCGGCGTCGGGCAACCACTGGTGATCGGGTCCGCACGTGCGGCGCGTTCGGCCGTCGCACGCGTGGTCGCCCTGGTTCTCGCAGGTCGCGGGCAACGTGTCGGGCGGTGGGGCGTCGGTACCCTGCTGGCCGGCGCGGGTGGGCGCGTAGCTACAGCCGGCGCTCGCGATCAAACCTACGAGCAAGTGCGCTCGGCCCACCCCACCATGATATCGCAGGCGGGCCGAGCTACGGCAACTCTCTCAGTCGCGACGATAGATCGTCATCACACATGCACCGCCGAGACCGAGGTTGTGCTGGAGCGCGACCTTGGCACCCTCGACCTGACGTGCCTCACCCTGACCGCGCAGTTGCCACACCAGCTCGGTGCACTGCGCGAGGCCGGTGGCACCCAGCGGGTGACCCTTCGATAGCAGGCCGCCCGACGGGTTGGTGACGAACTTGCCGCCGTAGGTGTTGTCGTTGTCCCAGATGAACTTCTCGGCCTCGCCTTCCTTGCACAGGCCGAGCGCCTCGTAGGTCAAGAGCTCGTTGGCCGTGAAGCAGTCGTGGAGCTCGACCACGTCGATGTCCTCGGGGCCGACGCCGGCCTGCTCGTAGACCTTCTTGGCCGCCGACTTCGCCATGTCGTAGCCGACCATCTTGATCATCGAGTGCTCCTCGAAGGTCGACGGGTAGTCGGTCGTCATGGTCTGCGCGGCGATGTACACCGGCTTGCTGATGTTCTTCTTCTTGGCGAACTCGTCCGAGCACAGCACCGCCGCGGCGGCGCCGCACGTCGGCGGGCAACACTGGTAGCGGGTCAGCGGATCGAACACCTCGGGGGACGCGAGGATCTCGTCGACCGAGTAGGTCTCCTTGAACAGCGCGTACGGATTCTTGGAGGCGTGCTTGCGCGCCTTCTCGGCGATCTTGGCGAACGTCTCCTTCTTGGTGCCGTACTTCCACCGGTACTCGCGACCCGCGCCGCCGAACATCTGCGCGGCGGGCGGCGCCGACGAGAAGCCCTGCTCCTCGTTCATCACGTTGACGAACCGATCGAGCGGGTTGGCGCGATCGGTCCACTTGGCCTGCAGCGCGCCGGCTTCCATCTGCTCGAAGCCGACGACGATCACGCACTCGGCCATGCCGCCGGCGACGGCCTGCGCACCGAGCATCAGCGCCGAGCTACCGGTCGAGCAGTTGTTGTTGACGTTGAACACCGGGATCCCGGTCTCGCCGAGCTGGTAGATCGCGCGTTGTCCGCACGTCGAGTCGCCGTACACGTAGCCGGCATACGCCTGCTGGATGTCGGTGAACGGCACACCGGCGTCCTTCAAGGCCGTCTCGCCGGCCTTGCGCGCCATCACGTGATACTCCTCGCTCTTCCCGGGTTTGGCGAAGGGAACCATCCCGACGCCGATGACGTTTACTTTGCGTGGCATTTGGCTGCGCTCCCTTCGTTTAGATCAGACCCTTGAGGAACCCGAGGCGGTGCGCGACGGTGACGTCGCCATCGACCCGGAGCTTGCCGAACTGGAACAGTGACTTCGCGGTGGCCTTGCCGGTGACGAGCTCGACGAGGTCGCCGTCGCTGATCGTGACCGTCGCGTCGAGCTTCTTCGGATCGGCACCGAACGGCAGCTCCTTGGTGTTGCCGTCGACGACGAGCTTGACCGTGGCCCGCAGCTCTTGCTCGAGCGCCGGGTTGTCGGCGAACCGCTTGTCGAGCGCCGCGAAGATCTTCGGTGCTTGCGGCTCGGCCTTCGCAGAGCTCGCGGACGACGCGGCCGCTGGGGCCGCTCCACCGCCTGCCGCCCGCCGCTTCGCGACGACCTCGACCGCCTTGGTCGGATCGAGCTTGGACAGGAACTGCAGCTTCTGCGACGCCATCACGTTGCCGCTGATCTTGAGCTTGCCGCTCGTGAACAGCTTCATCGCGTCGGCCTTGCCTTGCGTCATCGCGATGAAGTCGTCCTGCGAGAGCTCGAGCGTGCACTCGCCGGAGTCGCCGCCCGGCTTGACGCTGCCCTTGCCCTTGAGATCGAGCGTCCACCGCGCGTCGCCGATCTTCCACAGGTAGGTCGTGTTGACCTTGCCCGCGAGGTCGGGGTTCTGCACGAGGAACTCCTCGATCACGGCGAACACGTCGTCGACGGTCGGCGTGTAGTCCGCGGGCAGACCACCCGGCGCTGCCGCCGCGTCGCCACCACTGCCGCCTCGCTTCTTGGTCTCGGCGAGCACCATCTCGGGGGTCAGCTTCTTCAGGAAGCCGAGCTTCTGCGACGCCATCACGTCGCCCGAGATCTTGAGCTTGCCGCTGGAAAACAGCTTCATCGCGTCGGCCTTGCCGGTCGCCATCGCCATGAAGTCGGCGTCCGACATGTTGAGCGTGCAGGTCGGCTTGCCGACGCTGCCCTCGGACACCGTGCCCGGAGGCGTCGTGAGATCGACGGTCCACGCGCTGTCCGGGCTCGACAGCTGGAACAGGTACGCGGTCTTGACCTTCTCGGCGGTCGCCGGGTTCCCAGCGACGAACGTGCCGATCGCGCGGAAGATGTCGCCGCTGTTCGGGACCGCTTGGGCGCCGCCGGCAGCCGCGGCCTTGGCCTTGCTGCGATCGATCGGCTTGGGGAGCTCCTTCCACAGCTCGATCGCCGCATTCGAGATGCAGACCTCGCCGCGCTCCTTCACCTTGGTGCGGAAGATGATCTTTCCGTCGGACTCCTTCCACATCTCGGTGACCAGCGTCTCGCCGGGGAGCACCGTCGACGCGAACCGCACGCGGATCGACTTGATGTACGACGGGTCGCCGTCCTTGGCGTAGGTCTTCGCGACCGCGCGGGTCGCGAACCCGAACGAGCACAGCCCGTGGAGGATCGGACGCTGGAAGCCGAACGCCTTCGCGAACTGCGGGTCGGCGTGCAGCGGGTTCCAGTCGCCACTGAGGCGATACAGCAGGGCCTGGTTCTCGGTGGTGCGATCCTCGATCACCTTGTCGGGCGCGCGATCGGGCGGCACGTTGACCTCCGACGACGGACCGCGCTCGCCGCCCCAGCCACCGGCACCGCGCACGAACGTGCCGAGCACGTTGCGCACGAGCTCGTCACCGTGCTCGTCGTAGGTCACGAACTCGGTGTTGACGACGGCGCCCTTGCCCTTGTCGTAGATGCTCTTGATCGTGGCCTTGGTGGTCAGCTTCGCGTGCTTCGGCAACGGCCGCTTGACCTCGGTGTACTGCTCGCCGTGGAGCACGCGGTCGAGACCGAAGTTGAGGCCCGGTGCCGTGATGCCCTGCTTGGCCTGGTCGAACACCATCTTGATCGCGGGGACCACGCCGAAGCTCGGCAGCACCTTCATGCCCTTGCCGCTCATCTCGTAGACCAGCGCGAGGTCGTTCTCGTCGGTCGGGTCCTTGGCGGCGCCGACGCCGAGCGCGTACAGCGAGACGTCGCGCTCGTCGTAGCTCGACTCCATCTCGGGATACGAGTAGCCGAGCGCGGCGTCGACATCGATGAACTGGTTGCCGCCCTTGCTCGGGCCGGCCTCGACGTTCTCCATGATCGGCTGCATCGACTCGGCGATGCCGCCGGGGTGCGTGGTCTTGTCGAACTGGGAGATGTTCTTCCAGTTGTCGGCGACCATCTCGGGCGTGATCGCGCGGCCGAGGCGGAACGTCTTGCCGGTCGAGCGCTCCCACCGCAGCTTGGCGAAGAACCCGCCGCCGACCTCGTAGAGTCCGCCGGAGTCCTCCATCGAGTCGTGGACGAGCGTCGCGACCAGCGCCGACACGTACTCGGGCTTGAGCGCATCGAGGAGCTCCTTGGGGAGCACGGTCTCGGTCATGCGCGACCCGGCGATCGGGGCGATGGTATTGACGAGGATGTTGCGCTTCTTGCCCTCGAGGGCCAGCGTCTGCGTGAAGCCGTGGATGCCGAGCTTGGCCATCGAGTAGTTGGCCTGGCCGAAGTTGCCGTAGATGCCGGCCGCCGACGCGGTGTTGACGATGCGGCCGTAGCCGGCATCGCGCATCGCGGCCCACGCGGCATGCGTGACCTTGTAGGTGCCCTCGACATGGACCTTGTAGACGAGGTCCCAGTCCTGGTCGGTCATCTTGGCGAACGAGACGTCGCGCAGGATGCCGGCGTTGTTGATCAGGATGTCGAGCTTCCCGAACGCGTCGATCGCCGTCTTGACGATGTTGGCTCCGTCGGTGACCGAGTCGTAGTTGGCGACCGCGGTGCCTCCCGCCTTCTTGATCTGGTCGACGACGGCGTCGGCCGCCGAGGTCGACTTGCCCTCACCCTTGAAACCGCCGCCGAGGTCGTTGACCACGACCTTGGCGCCACGCGCGGCGAGCAGCAGTGCGTGGGACCGTCCGAGGCCTCCACCCGCGCCCGTGACGATCGCTACCTTGTCATCGAATCTCAGCTCGCTCATGGGTCACCGTTTCTTCTTGTGTGCCTGTCTGGCGGTTGCGTTGGTTGCGTTGGTCGCTCGGGCCGCGTGTTCCAGTACGGCGGGGAACAGCGCCTTCCAGTCTTCGATCAAGAGATCGAGGCGGGTCTCGTCGGTGTGAAGCACCTGAGACATCGCCGCACCGATCATCAGTTGCAGCGTGAGGTCGAGCGCGCGCTCGAGGCCCGGGTGCTCGGCGATCTCGGGGCCGAACAGCGTGCGCGCCTGCGCGAAGATGCGCTCGCGGAGGTTCTTCTCGGCGACGGCGAGCACGGGGCGCAGCTCGGGATCCGTGCGCGCGGCGGTGCGGAGCTCCATCGCGACCTGGAAGAACGTTCCGGAGAAGCACTGCCACAGCAGATCGAGCACGGCGTTGGTGCGCTCGCGGCGATCGCCGCTCGGCAGCTGCATCGCGAGCTGCTTGAGCTCCTTCGCGCGCATCTCCGCGAGGTGATCGACCGCGGCGACGAGTAGCTCGGCCTTCGACGGGAAGTGATGGAGCAGGGCGCCGCGCGAGACGTCGGCCCGGCGCTGGACCTCGAGCGTCGTGGTGCGCGCGAATCCGACCTCGATCAGGCTCTCGACCGCGGCGTCGAGCAGCGCGCGGCGCGTCTCGTCGCGGCGTTGCTGTTGCGTACGCGGTACCCGGACCGGCATCCCAGGCGGGTGTAGCGCCCAAGAAACAGTCAGTCAAGACTGTTTGTTAAAATCCGGCCTGAATCCGGACACATCGATTCCTAGCGGGGATCGACCACCGTGACCTCGGACCCGGCCAGGCGGGCCTCCGCGTCGCGTACGGCGGCGGTGATCGTCACCCGTTCGAGCTTCGAAAACCGCCGGCGCAGCCCCGGCAACGCTTCGAACAGATCGTCTGCGATCTCGGGATCCGAGACGTGGAGCTCGGTCAGGTTGCCGGCACGGATCGCGACGTCGAGCGTGTCTTCCAGCGGCTGGGTTCCCAGGCCCGGCGTGGTGCCCTGACCGATGGTCTCGGGACACCGGACGAGCTCGAGCGTGCGCAGGCGATCGAACCCGGGCAACTTCGCGATCAGGTCGAGCGTGGGCGGACGATCGACGGCGAGCGTGGTCGGGAACCGTGGCAGGCCGGCGAGGAACGTCGCGAAGTCGGGCGGTGCGATCCATCCCGGTCGCACGGTGTGGACCGCGGAAAGCTCGCGATGGCCGGCAGCCTTGCCGTACACCCACGGCGGGGTCTCGGCGGTGCCGACGCGGACGATCTCGAGCATCCCGCACCGATACTCCGAGCTGCGGCGCGAGATCGCGAGCGCGAGGTCGCCCAGCCAGTCGTTCCAGCACTGGCGGATCAACGTGCGAACGCGCCCGTCGTAGCGCGTGCGATCGGTCCCGCGCAGCGGACGGCCGGGCGTGCGCGCGTGGCACTGCAACGCGATCAGATCGCCGCGCAGATCGCCGAGCTCGATCAGCGCGTCGCCGAGCACCATCCGCGGGCCGACGTCGTCGGGGTGCGCGGCGACCTCGTTCCACAGCGGCGAGAGATCGGGTGCCGGAGGTGGCGATGGTGGCGGCGGTGGGAGCGCGAGCGCGACGACCTCGGCGAGCCGGGGCGGGGCGATGGGTGCCGGTCGCCGGTCGAGCGCCGCGAGGGCGCGCTGGGCCATGGTGACCTGGCGCTCGCGGATGTACCGGTTCGGCCCGCGTGGCTCTGTGGCCACGAGCTCGAGCGGTTCGCGCATCCGGCGATCGCCGATCGCACCGATCCGATCCGCGATCAGATCGTAGAGCTCGGCGAAGCCGTAGGCGCTCGGAGGTCGCCGTGTTACGGCTTCGACGAGGGCACGTGCGGTGCGCGGATCGTCGGGCATCTCGAGTAGCAGTGCGAATCTCTCCTGGAAGTTGGACACCCACGAGTAGCGCCGGGCTTGCCCGACCAGACGATCCCGCATCGGGTTGCCGGTGCGATCGAGCCACCGAGCGCGGAGGGCCTCGCGTTTGAAGTCGGCGACGTGGGCACGGGTGGTCAATGACGCCAGCAACGCACCGATCGCGACCGGGGTGGGAGCGATCGCCTGCTCGATCCACCAGGCGTGGAGCTCGTGCGGCTTGGCCGGCGGCGAGGGTGGCGTGCACCGCGCCGCGATCGCCTCGACCACATCGGCGAGCTCGGGGGACCGCGTGTTCCGCCACGCGTCGAGCGCGTACGCGAGCGCGACCGGCCAGTCGCCCGATCGCAGCGCCCGGATCAGTGCCTCGTACACGTCCACCTGGGAACGGTAACCCAGGCGTCTACCGCCGTCGCCTCACCGATATTCCATCGCGCGGGGGAGCCGTATTCCGTGGTTCGGCGACTGGCACAGGCGTCGTCGGCGCGGCAAGCTGAGGCCCGCGTGTTTTACGAGGCCAAGATCGGGTGGCGCTACCTCTATGGAGGGAAGAAGAATCGCCTGCTGCTCGCGTTCGCGGGCGCCTCGCTCGTGATCTCGCTGATCGGCCTCGGCATCTTGTTCGGCTCGAGCGGCAACGTGGTCGGCGTGCTGATGTTCGTGGTCGGGCTGATCACGACGGCCGTGTTCGCGCTGATGAGCGTGTTCAGCGTGTTCACGAGCGTGTCGATCCTCGGTGTCGCGTTCGGCGTCGCCGCACTCACCGTCGTCCTCGCGATCACGACCGGGTTCCAGAAACAGTTCCGCGACAAGGTGCTCGGCGTCAACGCGCACGTGATCGTGCTCAAGAGTCAGGCCACGTTCGCGGAGTACCGCGACGTGATGAAGACCGCGAAGGAGATCGATCCCGACGTGCTCGCGGTCCAGCCATTCATCTTCGCAGAGATGCTGGTCACCCGCGGCAAGGGCGAGCTGTCCGGCGTCGCGATCAAGGGCATCGATCCCAAGCTGGTGGGCGGCGTGCTCGACCTCGACAAGCACATGGTCGAGGGCACGGTGGCTTCGCTCGATCAGGAAGGCAAGAAGCGACAGGCAGGCGCCCTCCCACCGATCATCATAGGCCGGGAGCTCGCTCACAAGCTCAAGTGCAAGCTCGGCGACGACGTCACCGTCGTGGTGCCGCTGTCGAACATCGACTTCGAGACCTGGCGGGCGAAGTCGAGCGCCCCGCGCACGCGGCGGTTCAAGGTCACCGGCATCTTCTATAGCGGGTTCGACGAGTACGACCGGCGCCTGATGTACACGTCGCTCAAGGACACCCAGGATCTGGTCGGCCGCGGCGATCAGGTGATGGGGGTCGAGCTCAAGGTGCGCGATGTCGATCGCGCGTCCGACATCGCCGAGAAGCTCGAGAAGAAGCTCGGCGGGCCGCCCTACCAGGTCCAGGACTGGTACGAGCTCAACCACAACCTGTTCACGGCGCTCGGTGTCCAGAAGAAGGCGCTGGTCATCATCCTCACCCTCATCATCTTGGTCGCCGCGGTGAACATGGTGTCGGCGCTGATCATGATGGTGACCGACAAGACTCGCGAGATCGCGATCCTCAAGTCGATGGGCGCGACCTCCGGTGGAGTGGCCTGGACCTTCCAGATCGTGGGGATCGCGATCGGAAGTATCGGGATGCTGATCGGCGTCGCCCTCGGATTGGCGTTCTGTTACGTGGTCAGCTCGTACGGCTTCCACCTCGATCCGAAGGTCTATCTGATCGATCGCTTGCCGATCGAGGTGAGGTGGTTCGAGGTCATGGTGGTCGCCGGTATCACGATGATCGTCAGCATGCTGGTGACCGTGTTCCCGGCGCTGGGCGCATCCGCGCTCCGGCCTGCCGACGGGCTCCGGTACGACTGAGCCGGGTTTCGTCGAGCTAGCGCCAAAGAAACTGGAGTTGCTTTCACGCAACTAAGTTTGTTCATCTGCAAACTTGCAGAGATCTGCCCTCTACGATTCCAGCTGGTTACACGCACCTACACTGGCCCACCCTTTGTAGATAGGGAGGTCATCATGCGTATCTCGGCTTCTCTTATTACCTCCCTCATCCTTTCCCTCTCCACCGTCGCCGCGGTCGGCTGCGCCACCTCGGGCCTCGACGATGGCTACAGCGACATCGACGGCGAGGCCTCGCGGCCCGGCTCGCTCGACTTCTGGACGGCGCCCGACGGTCAGTGGCACTTCCACCTGAAGAGCGGCAACGGCGGCATCCTCCTCACGTCGGAGGCGTACACGGGCCGCACCGGCGCGATCAACGGCGCGCTCAGCGTGCTCGAGAACGGCGTCGACCCGGCGCAGTACGAGCTCAAGCAGACCAAGACCGGCTACGTCGTCCACCTGTACGCGAAGAACCACGAGAGCATCTCGTTCTCGGAGGTCTACTCGACGAAGTCGAACGCGACCCGCGCCGTGAAGTCGTGCGTCCGCGCGATCACCACCTACCTCGACAAGCGCGAGGCGCAGACCACCGGGGCGCGCGTCGAGATCCAGCAGGGCGCGAGCGGCCAGTTCCACTTCAACTTCTTCGCGAAGAACGGCCAGGTCGTGGCGAGCTCCGAGGCGTACACGACCGAGGCGGCCGCGTACAACGGTGCGTTCTCGGTGAAGGCGAACGGCATCGATGCCAAGGCCTACACGATCCTCGAGAACGACAAGGGCGGCTTCTACTTCACGATCACGTCGCTCGACAACGGCCAGGTGATCGCGGTCAGCCAGCAGTACACCACCAAGCAGAGCGCGCAGGACGGCGCGGCGGCGGTGCAGAACGTGCTGCCCCTCATCACGGTGCTGTAGAAATTTCGATCGACTGAACTACTACGACTACTCCCGCGGGCGATCACCGAGGTGGTCGCCCGTCGGTGTTTTCGGAGTAACCTGTACGCGCATGATCCGGCACCTACTGGCCACGCTCGTGCTCGTGCTCGGATTCTCCTCCGCGCGCGCCGAACCGAGACTCCAGCTCGTGAGTGCCGGCCGGGGACCGAAACGGTCGCTCCGGTTCCAGTTCCAGAAGAACGCGAAACGTACGGTCGAGGTCACGTCGACCGACGTTCGCACGCGAGGGATCGACGGCAAGGTCGGGCCCGCCGAGTCGCAACCCGGCTCGCGATTCACGTTCGAGATCGAGATCACCGGCGTCACCGCGACCGGCGATGCACAACAGAAGCTCACCGTGCTCGAGGCGAACGCGCTCGATCCCTCGAGCTCCGGGTACGGCGGGAACTTGCAGCTCGCGAGCCTGGTCGGCCTCGAGACCGAGCTCGTCGTGAGCTCGCGCGGCGTGATCAAGGACATCGCGGTTACGACGCCGGTGGATCGCGACGTCGTCGAACAGACGAAGGCGCTGATGCGGGACTTCGCCCAGGAGCTGCCGGAAGTACGGGTGGGGGTCGGTGCCACGTGGAAGGTCGAGCGCACGGTCACCGCTGGCGAGCTCGTGGTTCACGTCGACACCACCTACGAGGTGCTCGCGATGGATGGCGAGCAGGTCACGCTCGGCATCACCCAGAGGCAGCGTGGGACGGGCGTGGGGGCCGGATCCTTGGTGGTCGAGGCGACGGGGCAGGGCAAGACCGTGCTCGATCTGTCGACCGGAACCGCCGTGCGATCGCATCTCGATGTCGAACAGGACGTCGCGCTCGATACCGGGACCGTCCAGATGACCCAGCACAGCAAGACCGCCCACGTGACCAAGCTGCGCTGACGCGGCTATTCCGAGCGTACGGTCCGGCCGAGCTGGAGGCCGCGTCGCTTGAGCAGGCGGTACAGCGTGACGGTGTTGATCCCGGCGGCCTTGGCGGCGCTCTTGACGTTGCCGCCGTGACGGGCGAGCAGGTCGGTCAGGTACTGGCGTTCGAGCGGCTCGAGCCAGGTCTCGCGCGCGTCGGCGAGCGTCTGCTGTGCGGGCTTCGACGACTTCTTCGCGGGTGTGGTCGAGGTCAGCGAGAGCAGCGGGCCCGGTAGGTCGGCGACCTGGAGCTCGTCGCCGGTGCACAGGATCACGGCGTGCTCGATCGTGTTCTTGAGCTCGCGCACGTTGCCCGGAAAGTCGTAGGCGGCGAGCCGGGCCAACACCGTGGTACCGAGCCGCGGTGCCTTCTTGCCGTGCGACTTGGCGGATTGCTCGAGGAACACGTTGGCCAGCGTCTCGAGGTTGTCCTTGTACGACCGCAGCGGCGGCAGCTCGAGCGTCATCACGCTGAGGCGGTAGAACAGGTCGTCGCGAAACGCGCCGGTCTTGGCCATGCCCTCGAGGTCGCGGTTGGTGGCGCAGATCAGCCGCACGTCGACGCGATCGGGAGGCTCGTTGGATCCCAGCGGTTGGACCTCGCCCTGCTCGACGGCGCGCAGCACCTTGGCCTGCAGCATCACGGGAAGCTCGCCGACCTCGTCGAGGAACAGCGTTCCGCCGTCGGCCTTCTGGAACTCGCCGACCTTGTGGAACGCCGCACCGGTGAACGCACCCTTGACGTGACCGAACAGGATCGACTCGAGCAGGGTCTCGGGGATCGCGGCGCAGTTGACCACCACGTACGGCTTGTCGGCGCGCTGGCTGTTCCAGTGGATCGCTCGCGCGACGAGATCCTTACCGGTGCCGCTCTCGCCGCGGATCAGGATCGGAGCGTTGGTCGGCGCGGCCAGCTCGAGCTTGCGTTCGACCTCGTGCCACGCCGGCGAGAGCCCCTTGATCATCAGCGGCCGGCCGGTGGCATCGCGCGACAGCTTGTCGACCTGCACGCGGCGGAGCAGCGGGGCGGCGACATCGCCGATCTCGGTGAGCGTGTGCAACGCGGATTCGTCGAGCCCGCGCGGCTTGATCGCCGATACGGTGAGCACGCCGATCGGGCGGCGCTGGTAGCGGATCGGCGTCGCGGCGATCGCGCCGACGTCGATCAGGTAGCGCGTGTAGTGCGGATCGCGGGAAGTGTCCGGGCACAGGTACGGTTCGTTCTCGTCGAACACGTGGAGGGCGATGCCGGCCTTGCCGGTCGACGATCGCTCCTCCTTCTTGACCACGCGCGGCAGCGTGACCGTGACGCCGTTGACCACGTGGTGCACGAGGGCGAGCCCGCCCGCGTCCTTGTCCCACACGAACAGCGCGCCGTGCTCGGCCCCGGTGGCCTCGAGCGCGATCGAGACCAGCTCCGCCTCGAGCGTGCCCGGCCGTGCCGCGTGGAGCCGATCCTCGATGTCGCGCACGTGCGAACTATACCCAGCTTGTCAGCGGCGCATCCCCAACCGTTGCGCGAGCTGTGCGGCCGCCGGAACGGTCGGATCGACGGTGAGGGCGGTGTGGAGGTACCAGCGTGCGGCATCGGAATCGCCGCCGGCGGCGCACAGCAGGGCGAGTGCGACCAGCGCGCGGGGCCACGGCCGTCGTCCGAGCAGCAGGTTCTCGATGCGCTGCCGCTCCTCGACCGCAGCTTCGACGCGGTCGCGTCCCGACGACACCTGCACGCGACAGCGCGCCCACGCCAGGTTGGCCTCGTAGTCGGGATGCCCGGGGAACTGCCGGCATGCCGCGGCGAGCTCGCTCATCGCGCGATGCACGTCGCCTTCCCCGAGCGAACGTTGGCCGCGCGCGAACAGCGACGCTGCTGCCTCGATCGAGGCGCGCTCGATCGCCCACGTGGTCTTGAGGTGGGCGATGTTCTGGCGCAGCCAGTCGTGGTAGCGACCGCGTGCCGCGTCGTCGAGCAGCACGTTGCGTGCTTTCTCGATCTGATCCCAGATCGGGCGGACGTGCTGCGCGAGGTCCGAGAGATCGAACACTCCGAGCCTCTTCGGTGAGAACCGCCAGCCGACCAGACGATACGCGGCCTCGATGTCCTTGTGCTCGGCCTGCGGCGTCAGCTCGAGCACGTCGTAGAACGTCGCGTGGCTCAGCTGCTCGATGCGCGCCCGCACGTGCGCGCGGAGCTCGGACAGATGACGCCGCCGAGCGGTCGCGAGGTCTCGAATCTCGGGTGTCAGGTCGAATGCACCCATCGATGCAGCGGCCCACAGGAACCGCGCCATCTGCGACGGGTCGAGCGGGCCGGACTGGACGTGGGTCTGCACGGTGCGCGTGCCGTCGATCGTCTTGGCCGCCTCCATCTCGGGCACCGTGAGGATGCGCTCCTCGCGCAGCTGCTCGAGCAGCGCGGTCGGCGTCACGTACTCCGAGGCATGCCAGCGCAACGCGGCACGTGGGATCTCGATGTCGACCTTGCGCGCGGCAACGAGCGTGGGTTGCCACTGCTGCGGCGCCTCGGCGGCGGGCGGCAACCCCGCCGCGGCACGTAGCACCGACCAGCGCAGACCCGCGGCGAGGCGGAGCCGCTCGGCCTCGCGGATCGCGGCGACGATGGTGTCGGGACGCGCGCGCGACGACAGCAGCGTGACCCGTGCGAGCGGCGCCTGTGCGCGGGCGACCTCCGACGTCCCGATCGCGACCACCCCCGGGACCGACGGGTGCTCGCGCCACGCCTCGGTAACCTTGTGCAGGTTCGCACCGAGGTGATCGGCGTCGATCAGCACGACCTGTGCGGTGGTCGCGCCGCGGGGCCCCTCGACCTGTTGCGGATCCCACGTCGCCTGGATGCCGGCCTGGACCAGCGCCTCCTCGAGCGGCATCGCCGGGCCGATGTCAGCCAGCGCGATCAACACCGCCGTCATCGAGCCGATCGTATCACCGGGTGCGCGGATGCAACGAATCGACGATGTCGCGACATTGCTGATCGAGCGCTTCCCGCGCGGCACCCACGCTGCCGGCGAGGCTGAGGAAGCCGTGGATCAGCGAGTCGTGGCGGCGGTGGACCACCGGCACGCCGGCCGCCGCGAGGGCAGCCGCGTACGCATCGCCCTCGTCGACCAGCGGATCGTAGCCGGCGGTGACCACGATCGCGGGGGAGGAGCCACGGAGGTCGCCGAAGTACGCGGGCGAGCCGGCCCGCTGGTCGTCGTCGGGGTGCAGGTAGTGGTCGCGGAACCAGTGGATCATGGAGCGCGTCAGCAGGTAGCCCTCGGCGAACTGCGCGATCGAACGTGCCGCGAGCGTGAGATCGACGAGCGGGTAGGTCAGGACCTGGAGGTCGGGCTTGCGACCGCGGGTGCCATGAGCGACGTGCGCCGACAAGAAGCCCCCGAAGCTGTCGCCCGCCACGGCGGCGTGCCCCCGAACCCGCGGCATCAGGCCGTCCCACGCGGCGATCGCGTCCTCGATCGCGGCCGGGTGCTTGTGCTCCGGCCCGAGCCGGTACTCGACGGACGCGACGGTGCACCGGGTCTGCGCCGCGACCAGCCGGGTGACCGGTTCCGACGCGTCCACCGATCCGATCACGCCGCCGCCGCCGTGGAAGTACACGATCCAATCGTCACCCGCACCGTGCGGCACGAAGATCCGGACCGGGATGTTCGCCACGTGCGTGTCGATGACCTCGGCCATCGGAACCGTGGCGACATCGAAGGGGGAGAATCCCTCCGCCGCGAACCGGCGCGCCTCGGCAGGTTCCATCGATTCGAGCGACGGCAACCGCACCATCCGCTGGAGCTCGAGGATGGCGGCGACCTGCGGATCGAGCGCGCGATCGACGCCGTCGCGTCGGTGACGTGCGAGTACCTGCACGGCGGGTGGTGCGAGCGCGACCTTGACCGCGGCGCGCATCACGCGTTGTCTGAGCGTCACGCGGGCATTGTGGCTCGACTTCGCTTCCGCGGGCCACCCTCGGTCAGGCGCTCGTTCGAACGCACGACATCTGGGAGAACACGGGACAGACCCGCTCGCGAAGGTATGCCTACGCGCGGCGGCGGCGCAGGAGCACGAAGCCGAACAGCACGGACGCGATCATCACCGCGGTCGAACCGCCGCGAGTACCGCGCGACACCGAGCACCCACCGGAGCTCGACGGCCAGCACAGGTTCGCATCGGCGATGCAGTCGAAGCCCGCCGGACACGAGCCGTCGGACTCGCAGGAGCCGGTGCATAGCGAGTCGGCACCGTCGGACGCGCACTTGTTGGTGGCGCACTCGCCGTTGTCGCTGCACGTCGCGCCGAGGCCGCCGATCTCGTTCGCACCCGGCGTGCATAGGCCCTGGAAGCACGTCGTGCCATCCGCGCAAGCCTCGCCGTTGGCACACGACGTCATCACGTTGACGTTGACCGACGCCATCGCGGCGCGACCGCCGGCATCGGTGACCGCGACCTCGACCGAGTGCGATCCGCCGGTCAGGTCGGCCGGCGCGTTCCACGCGAGGATCGAGGACTTGTCGAGCTGCTCGACGAGGTTGCCGTCGATCGAGACCCGTCCGTCGTGGACGTCGAGCTCGGACTCGTAGTTCGCCGAGATCGGGAACGAGGGCTGGACCCACTGACCTTCGCGCGGCTTGGTGATCGCCACCGAGGCGTCGCCGAGCGTCGGGCTGAGGCCGAACTGCTGCTGCATGTAGACGAAGCTGTTCTGCGTGTTGCCGCCGCACTGGCAGCGCCGTGGCGTGTCCTCGCCGCAGTTGGGCGAGCTGTTCTGGAACCGCTTGAGCGATCCGAGATCGAGGTACGTCATCGGGTCGTCGGCATCGAGCTCGTGATCGAGCCCCCACACGTGCGCGGCTTCCTGCGCGACGGCGCCGCACAAGAAGTTGATGTCCGACGTCGACGACGCGAACACGAAGCTGATCACGCTGTCCTGCGTCGCGCCGCAATCGATGAACGGAGCCACGCCGCCCGCGTTGAGCTGCGGGTGGAGCTGCTGCGAGGTGCCGCCGATCATCGATTCGAAGTGCGGGACGTTGCCCGGATCCTCGGTGACGATGTTGATGTCGAAGGGCTTGAACGTCTCCTTCACGCACGTGACCAGCTCGTTCCAACTCGCGTCGCCCCACTTGTACGCGTCGAGCGTGGTGGTCGATTGCGGGATGCTCGACCGGTTGGTGCGCGAGTCGTCGTTGCCCGGCGACACCGTGCAGCCGTTGGGCATGCAGTCGTTGAGGTAGAGCGTGTGCGAGACGCTGGTCAGCGCGGCGGGCGCGGCTGGACCGGCCGGGCGCTCGCCGACCACGCGGTTGTTCCAGATCACGAGCGACTTCGGAGACGCGGTCGCGACGGCTGGGAGTGCGAGGGCGGCGATGGTGAGGAACCGGCGGACAAACACTGCTCGCATGGGACAACAACGGTAGGGGGTCGGGCGCAGGTGTGCGAGCACAATCCGCCCCGTTGCCCCTGGCAGTTCCCATCAAGTTGCTGCGGACTCGAGGTCGCACGATGACACGTGGCCACCGCACTCCACAGAGTGGGCGAGAGACTTGATTCCACTACCTAATCGCGCGACACCCCCGTCCATGTTCCAGATCGATCTCACGGGGAAGACGGCGCTGGTCGCCGGCGTAGCCGACGATGGCGGTTTCGGGTTCGCGATCGCCAAGGCACTCGCGATGGCAGGTGCAAAGGTTGCGGTGGCCACGTGGCCCCCGGCACTCGGCATCTTCAAGACCATGCTCGAGCGCGGCAAGTTCGATGCCTCGCTCGCGATGCCGGGAGGCGGCAAGCTCGAGTTTGCCAAGATCTACCCGCTCGATGCCGAGTACGACCGGCTCGAGGATGCCCCGGCCGAGCTCCGTGACAGCCGTCGCTATCGCGACTGTGGTGACTTCACGATCGGTGGGCTCGCCAAGGCGATCGAGGCGGATGGCGGCGTCGACATCGTGGTGCACAGTCTCGCCAACGGATCGGAGGTCAAGAACCCGCTGCTCGAGACCTCGCGCAAGGGCTATTTGTCGGCGGTCTCGGCGTCGGCGTACTCGATGGTGTCGCTGGTCGCGCAGCTCGGACCGGTGACTCGCAAGGGCGGCTCGTTCCTGTCGCTGTCGTACATGGCCGCGGAGCGCGCGGTCCCGGGATACGGCGGCGGGATGTCATCGGCCAAGGCCTGCCTCGAGTCCGACACGCGGTTGCTCGCCTTCGAGGCCGGCCGCAAGTGGGGCCACCGCGTCAACACGATCTCCGCTGGTCCGTTCGCGTCGCGTGCGGCGAGTGCGATCGGGTTCATCGACCAGATGATCGACTACGCGGAGCGCAACGCACCGCTCCCGGAGAAGCTGACCGCGGAAGAGGTCGGCGCGACCGCGGCGTTCCTGTGCAGCCCGCTCGCGAGCGGCGTCACCGGCACGACGGTGTATGTCGACAAGGGGCTCCACGCGATGGGCATCGCCGCCGATCGCGAGGGCGCGGTTCAGGCGTAAGCCAGCCGTCGCAAGGCGTCGCGTGTGGCGGCCCCGGTGCGGGCGAGCTCGGTGATCCCCGTGCAAGACGACCGCAACGCCAGGGGTGGTCGAGAACGCGACAAAACGACCCGCCGCTCGAAGATGGTCACAGCCCGGTGCGTTGACTCGTGCTACGGCTCGCCGTCATGACGCTCGAAATCTCGATCGCGTGCCGGCGTTCCCCCGACGAGCTCGTCGGAGCAACCAGCCCGATCGCCGGGATCGAGATCGGTGACCCCCGAGAGATGTGGCTGTGGTTCGGCCGGGAGCGCACGACGCGCCTGATCCGGGAGAGCCAGCTCGCCTGCGTGGTCACCGTGACCTGCGTCCCGCGATGGGCGGACTTCGCGATCCAGTACGCCAAGCTGATCGCCCGCGGGTTCGACGGCATCCCGTCGATCAACGGCGATGTCCTCGACGACGAGCCGCTACTCCCGCTCGAGTCGCGCGAGCTCGCCCTCGCATGGCGCGACCTCGAGCACCGGGCCCAGACCGAGCTCGACGAGCTCGCGCAGGCGACGCGCCGTGACGATCTGGCCTGGAACCCGTCGGCGGTGTGGCTCGATGGCGAGACCACGCCGACGCCCCGCGATCGCCCGCCGATCCGCTGAGCAACTCCCGTGACGTCGGCGTGACCGAGGCGTGTGCCCCGCGTCGTGCGTGACGAATCCCCCGGCCGCGCCGTCCAGTATCGATAAGCGGGTCGCGGTGGAACCGATGGTGGTGCACTGGTGGCCGCGTGTGGGTAGTGAGTGAGAAAGGGACGACGACGATGAAGACGATGCTCGTGTGGGTTTCGCTTGCTGGGCTGGTGGCGTCCGCGTGTGCGACGGACCGCGACCCCGGTCCTGTCAACCTCGAACCGACGATCGGCCTGAGCCCGATCTACGATCCGTGTACGGGTGACGAGATCACGTTCGACGAGGGACCCGGGTTCACGACGACGCGGGTCTCGAACGACCTGCTTCCCGAAAACCTTTGCAACCCGTCGACCCAAGCTGTACTGGAGCGGCAGTGTTTCCTGTTCGCCGATCCGTCGTGCAGCGGCTGCTGCGACCTCCTCGACCGAACGTGTCGGGTGTCGTGCCGTTGATCGACATCGCGACGGCGCGTCGCGTGATCGGGTCCGTGTCTCCCGTCGCCGACATCGGGTGGGGGATCGACCGGACCTACACGCGCTACATCGCGGCGGGGAAGCGGAGCCGGGAGCTCGGAGTCGTCGGGTACTCGCTGTGGGTCGATGACGTCAGGCGCGCATGTCACCGCGCTCGATGCCGGCGGACGGGCGATGGCGCTCGTCGAGCTGCCGCTCGATTACGGTCGCGTCCACGTCCACGCGAACGGCCACGTCCTCGAGCTCCGTCCCGACGGCTCGTTCCGGTTCGATGGAGCTGGCGTCGCCGGATCCTCGAACGGGCTCGACTTCGCGCTCGGGATCGCGAGTGCGGCCGTCGGTGAACCCTCGCTGGTCGATGCACTTCCCAACGGGCGCTCGGGTGATCGGAGCCGGCGGCGTCCCGGCCGCACAGCCCGTCCGACGCGAAAGGGATGAGCCCGGCCGCTTCGGGCTGGCGCTTCGCCGGCTAGTCGAGCCGCCGCCGGGCCGCGCGCTTCGCACGAACCCCGCGAGATCGTGGAGACCGGCGATGGCCCCGCGCTTGCTGCTCCTGGCCCGCATGCGCGCCCGCTGGCTGCTCCCGTTGCTGCTCGCCTCGTGTGCCGCCGATCCGACGGTCGGCGACGACGACTGGGTCGACGGCAAGGGCGATGGTGCGTCGGCGGTCGACATCGCGGCGACGCACCTCGATGTCGACCTGGCGAACGACACGGCGGTCGCGACGATCGAGCTCGAACACAACGGCAACGTCGAGCTCGAGGTCGGTGGCCTGACGATCACCGATGTGGTCGATCATCGAGGCCACCGGCATTACGCGATCACCGATGCCGGCAAGCTCCGCGTCTCGAGCGTGCAGGGGCCACTCGAGATCACGTACGGGTTTAGCCAGCACGACATGGCCGACGGCCTGTTGCCGGGCGGCTCGACGGTGATCTGGCCGTACTTCTGCGGCAACCTGTTCCCGTGTCACTCGCGACCGGCGGATGGCACGACGTTCACGCTCTCGCTCGACGGCGTGCCCGCCGGCAAGCAGGCGGTGTACCCGGCGTCGATCGATGCCGAGTCGCCGCCGTACATGATCGCGTGGGCGGTCGGTGACTACACGCGGATCGATCTCGGGACCACGGACGCCGGCACCGAGGTGTTCGTCGACTATCTCCCGAACGGCAAGACCGCCGCGGTCGCGGGCACCAAGCACCTGCGGCAGGTGTTCGACTGGTACGAGAAGACGATCGGGCCGTACTCGTTCGGCGACGAGGTCGGATCGGTGTCGGTGATCTGGGGCGAGGGGCTGTACGGCGGCATGGAGCACCACCCGTACTGGCACATCGCCAAGGACGCGATGGGCGACGAGGTCACCCATGCGCACGAGGCGGCGCACGGCTGGTTCGGCGACGGCGTGCGCCTGCGCTGCTGGGAGGACTTCGTGCTGTCGGAAGGCACGGTCAGCTACCTGTCGGCGCGCGCGTTGTCGGTGGTCGATCCGTCGCAGGAGCAGGCGATCTGGGACGAGTACAAGGCCGAGCTCGACGACGCGGAGGCTTCGGGTGGCGCACCGGCGTGGCCGCGAGGCTGCAACCAGATCGACATCATCAAGGACAACCTGTTCACCAACCTCCCGTACATGGAGGGCGCGTTCTTCTACAAGGAGGTCGCGGACGCGGTCGGCGCCGACGTGCTCGACGGCGTGATCGGTCGGTTCTACCGCGCGCATCACAACCAGCCCGCGGGCATGCAGGACATGATCGACGCGATCGAGACCGACACCGGGTTCGACCCGTCGGCGATCGTCGAGAAGCGTCTACGGAAGCAATTCTGACCGGTGGCGCACGGTCTCGGCGCCGAGATCGTGGGTGCGTCGGAAGACCGCGCGGGCCGATACCGTGCCAGCGGGTCAGATCTGACTAGAACGTCGTGCGAAACGCGACCGACACGCGATCGGCGTGTGGCTCGACGATCACCGTCTTGTCGCGCGTGCCGAGCACGTAGGTCACGGCACCGGTGATGATCGCCGCGGCGCCGACGCCGTAGAACACGTACTGGAGCTTGGCGTCGCGGCGACCTTCGGCGTCCTTGTCCTGGACGTCGGCCCACTCGCAACCGGCGGAGCACGCGGTGTCGACCTCGTCCGCGAGCGTCACGGCGCGGTTGCCGAAGTAGGCGCCGGTCGCGACCAGCGCCGCGCCGGCGCCGAGCGCGACGATGCCCGTGATGCGCTTGCCGCGACCGTGATCGACGACGTGTCGGGTCGTGACGCTGGTCGACGGATGATCGGTCGAGGGCCCCGTTGTTGCCGGACCGGTGGTTGCCGGACCGGTGGTTGCCGGACCGGTGGTCGACGGGCCGGTGGTCGACGGGCCGGTGGCGGCCGGCTCCGGGCACGGCTCGAGCTCGCGAACGAACTGCTCGGCGGTCGGGGCGTCGTCGGCGTCGGGCGACTTCTCGAGGAACTTCTTGTACGCGGCGACGGCCGCGGCGCAGTGGTCGGCGAGCCGGTTGGCCTGGCCGAGGTTGAACAGCAGCGCGGGGAGCTTGGAGATCGCGTAGCTCTTCTCCCACGCGGCGATCGCGTCCTCGTAGCGCTTGTCGTCGTATGCCTTCTGCCCCTCGTTGTAGAGGCGCTCGTCTTCGGGCCGAGTCTGCGGCTGTGCGGCGGCGACGCGAGCCGCGAGCAGCAGCACGATCGAGATGCACGTCGCACGCGTCACGATGCGCATCGTCGGCAAGTTCCGCGATCCCCGCAAGGGGTCACCGCTGGCCACGCTTCACGTACGGGTTGATCGTGTGGTCGCGCATCGAGTCGTCGGACGACGGCTTGCCCGTGTGCGGCGCCTGCGGCGCATGCGGCGTGTCGACCTTCGGCCGGGGCTGGTAGTCCTTGAGGATCGTCTGCGTCGATCCGGGGCGCACGGTGACGATCAGATGATCGTCGATGCCGAGCGCGACGTTGGCGATCGCGATCCGATGCGTGCCGGCCGGCAATTCGGTGCGCACCTGCCCGTGCACGACCGGCCCACCATCGATCGACACCTCGCACGCCTGGGTCCGGCAACCGATCACGAGCCGTCCGGTACTCGGACGAGATACTCCTCGTCGTGACGGATGCCTCGCCCCCGCCCCCCTCCCAGGGTGGGGATCGACGGAAATCTGTGGCGCGGTGGGTGCGGGCGTACCCGCGTTTCGGACAGGATCTCGGACAACCGGCGCGGGGGAGGGCTTGGCGGGCGATTCGATCGGTTGTGGCGGCGGCTCGGGTTGCTTGGCGCGGTCGACGAACGCCTGCGGGAGGGGCGGTGGCGTGTCGTCGGATCTGTCGCGATCGCGCGTGAGGTAGAACGCGAGACCGGCGGCCGCGATCGCGACCGCGATGCCACCGGCGATCCAGCCCCGGCGGCTGCGGGTCGTGCGAACCGGTGGCCGGATCACCGACTCGCCGGTCGCGGCGTGGAGGGTCGTCGGGTTGGGATTGCTGGTGCCGCGTGCGATGCGACGCGATCCCCCGGTCGAGTGCGGGCCGCTCGGTCGCATGATCACCGGCGCGGAAGGGATCGCGTCGGGGAGCAGCGTCGGTGCGACGCCGGGCGTCCATGCACCGGCGCGCTCGAGCCCCCGCTGGACGGCAGCCATCGTCTGCGGCCGGTCCTCGGGCTCCTTCGCGAGCATCTCGGCGATCAGGCCGACGAGCGCGGGCGGGAGCTCCGGCTCGATCGAATCGGCCGAGGGCGGATCGACGAGCACGTGCTGCGCGATCAGCTCGCCCGCGGCACCCGCGAACGGCGGCTTGCCACACACCAGCTCGAACAGGATGCAACCGAGCGTGTAGATGTCGCTGCGCTGATCGACGTGGGTGGCCGAGCGGCACTGCTCGGGAGACATGTAGCGAGGCGTTCCGAACACCGCCATCGACTGGGTCTCGATCGAGCCCGATCCGGATGCGGTCGCGCTCAGCTTCGCGATCCCGAAGTCGAGCACCTTGGCGCGCTCGCCGTGCTGCACCGCTGGATCGGGGACGAGGAAGATGTTGTCGGGCTTGAGGTCGCGATGAATGATGCCGGCCCGGTGGGCGGCCTCGAGCGCCGATGCGACCTGACGCACGATCTCCATCGCGGTCGGCGCGTCGAGCCGGCCCGCCCGCGCGAGCCGGTCGGTCACGCTCTCTCCCTGGAGGAGCTCCATGGCGATGTACGCCAGCGAGCTGCCAGGCGAGCCAGTGCCCTCGGGGCGCGCCGCCCCCTCGGCGGGTCCGTCGGGACCACGGATCTGGCCGCACTCGAAGACGGTCACGATCCCGGGGTGGGCGATCTTGGCCGCCGAGCGGGCCTCCTGGAGAAAACGTTCGAGCATCTGCGGGGTTGCGGTGTGCTCGGCATGCAGGAACTTGAGCGCGACGTCACGGTCCAGGCTGGTATCGACGGCCCGGTACACGACACCGAATCCGCCTCGGCCGAGCTTGGCCCCGAGCACGTAGCGCCCGATCTTCATCCCCGAGACGAACCCCGAAGAATTCGCCACTTCCGAAGGAAGGTGTTCGATCGACTGTTCCGAGTCCACGCGACTTCGGACGAGGCTGGTCGTCTGAAGTCGTGTGAAGAAGTTATCGGGAGCCGGTAACGGTGAGGACGAGATGGGCCTCGGGGATCCCCGCGGTCATCGTCGTGACCGGGTTCGCCGTGCCGCACAGCGGCGACCGCAGGTAGGCCGGGTGGTCCTCGCCCGCCGCGGTGACCCCGAGGTTGACCTGGTTGCCGGTGCCGTTCAGATCGGCCGCGCTGACCTCGACGATCACGTTGTCGCCGGCGGGAACGGTCCCCGACAGATCGACATCGACGGTCTTCGAGATCTGCGTCGCCTCGATCGGAATGTTCGCACTATCGAGCGACGTGACCTTCGCGAGATCGAGCTGGGCGTCGTTGGCCCCGCCGCCGTAGGTCCCCAACTTGACGTCGACCGCCGGCGTGCCGACGGCGAAGCACACGCCGAACGTCACCCGCGTGACGTCGAAGCCCGACGTGATGCCGGCATCGGCGAGCGAGAACACGCGGTACCAGCTGGTCTCGGCGGTGGTGCCGTCGTTGTTGGTGCACCCGAACACGAGCGACCGCTCGACCTTGTCGTCGGCGGTCTGTCGCAGCGTGACGTTGCCGCCGCTCGCGCACGCCCCCGAGGCACCGGGGCTGCGGCACACCCCCTCCATACACGTGAAGTCGTCGGGGCAGACCGACGACGTCTGACAACTGACCTCGCAATCTTCGAACGAGACCCCGTATGAACACCCAGTCCACACGATCGAGATCACCGGAAACCACCGCAGCACGTCCGTCCAGATACCACGGCGTGCTCGCGTGTGCCCTGTTCCTCACGCTCGCCGCTTGCGGTGGGTCCAACGGGGACGCCCCCACTGACGCCGGCGACACCGACGCCCCCGAGATGCTCCCGGACGACGGGCCGTGCGTCCCCGGCGCCCAGCGGTGCAACGGGAACAACGCCCAGGTGTGCAACGAGGAAGGGACCCACTGGGACACCGTCGAGACGTGCACCACGTTCTGCCAGGACGGCCTGTGCGCGCTCGACGGCCTCGACGTCGCGAGCGACATGCAGCTCGAGGGCTCGGTGCTGGTCGCGGGCGCGGTCGTCGTGCGCTCCGGCGCGACGCTGAGCTCGGTCACCGGCAACCTCACGATCACCGCGGATTCGATCACCGTCGAGTCCGGCGGCTCGATCGCGATGGCCGCGACCGGCGAGTCGCCCGACGGCAAGGGCACCGACGCCGGTTGCAGCAGCTGCACGCCCGGCGCCGGTGGCTACGGGACCGTGCGGGTCTGGGGCTCGGACACCGACTCGGATGTCCAGCCCGGGAGCCCGGGTGGAAAGATGTCGATCGGCACCAATGCACCGCCGGCCGCTGAAGGTGGTGGCGTGCTTCGCCTGCTGGCGACCACGATCGACATCGCCGGCCAGCTGTCGGCGAACGGCGCCAACGGCGGATCGAACATCGACTTCTGCGCGATCGGTGGCGGTGGCGGTTCGGGTGGCGGCATCCTGCTCGCGGCCGACGACCTCACCGTCTCGGGATCGATCTCGGCGGCCGGTGGGCTCGGCGGTCCGACGCGCACCGCCTGTGGACTGCCCGCGTTCGGCCCGACCGGTGGCGACGGTCGCGTCAAGCTACTGTTCGGGTCGCACCAAGACATCGCCGACGGTGTGGTGGTCGCGGGTCGCGTGACCCAGGGGTTGGCGCCGCCGATCCCGCTGCGGTCGATGTCGCATCCCGATCCGACGCGCGTCTACAACGACGGTTTCCTCACCCTCGATGTCGCGTGGAACCCGCCGTTCGCATCGCGCCAGGGGTACCTCGTGCGGCTCGATACCACGCACTTCGATCCACCGACGGCGGCCGACGCGCAGTTCCAGTCCGTCGACAAGGCGTCGTTCTCGCCCAACGACATCCTCGACGGCACCAACTTCGTGCACGTGGTCAGCGTCGACGCGCAGTCGGCGATCGGCACCGTGGAGACGGTGTTCTCCGTCAACATCAACACGCGCGGCCCGTCGATGTCGTCGACGAGTCACCCGAGCCAGACCACGTTCACCGACAACACCAACCCGTTCTTCCAGTGGAGCTACCCGCAGGGCGACGACAACGTGTCGGGCGCCTACTACGTGATGGATCACTTCGGAAAGACCGTGCCGAGCGCCGCGGACACCCAGCTGCCGGCGACCCAGAAGCAGCTGCTGGTGAGCGACGTGGCGGCGGGCGTGTGGGTGCTCCACGTGGTGTCGATCGATACCGCCGGGCGGCTGACCAAGACCGCGGGCCACTACCGCGTCAACATCGGCCCGGATCCCGGCATCGGGGCCGTGGTCGGCCGCATCGTCGACGGTACGGCGCAGGGAGTCTCGGGCGCGACCGTGTCGATCAACCGCGGGCTCTACGAGACCACGACCGACGGCAACGGCAACTTCTCGATCTCGAACGTCACCGCCGGCACCTGGGAGCTCTCGGTACGGTCGGGCGCCGACACGGCGTCCAAGCAGATCACCGTGACGGCGAACCAGACCACGCCCGGCGACATGACGCTCTAGACGCTAGAGCTTCCAGCCGAGCGTGAAGTCGAGCGCGATGAACGGCGTCGACGCGTCGAGGCCGTGACTGCCGGAGAAGTAGATGTACTGCGCGCCGGCGCCGACCCTGAGATCGAGCTTGGCCGTCGGCTGGAACACCCAGCCCGCGAAGATGCCCGTGGTGATCACGCCGGCATCGCCGCGAATGTCGGCACCACCGAGCGGGTTGCCGCCGTCGTTCTTGCCGCCGGCTGCACCCGCACGCAGGTACGGCGTGATGTAGAGCCCGGACCCGTCGGTGCGGGCGAACCACGTGCCGCGCACGCCACCGACCGCGCCGATCACGTTGTCGCCGAGGTCGAACCACGGCAGGAAGTAGGTCCCGAACAGTCCACCCTCGAGCGCGATCGCGACGTGATCCGAGACCGGCTGTTCGTAACCGATCGCGACGACGGAGAGCCCGAGATCGGCCTGCACGCGATCCGCGTGCGCGGACGAGGTCGAGGCGATGGTGATCGCGAACGTGGTGACAATAACAGCTCGCATGCTGGCTCCCTCGGTTCAGGCGCGCTTGAGACCGAACCGCTTCATCCAGCGGCGGATCTGCGTCGGGTCCTTGCCCATCTCGCGGCCGACCGCGGCGATGTTGCCCTCGTTGCGGACCAGCGCGTCGGCGACCTTGTCGCGCAACGTCTTCTCCGCGGGGGTGACCGTCCGGTACTGCGGTTGCTCGAGTGGCTCGGTCGCGCCGATCGACGGCGGCAGGTGTGACAGCTCGACGTGATGCGGGCTCTTGCCGGGATGCGCGCCGGCGTTGTCGAGCGCGGCTTCGAGCGAACGAGCGACCTCGCGCGCGTCGAGCGGCCAGTCGTGGAGGTACAGCGCGGCCACCACCTCGCCGGACAGCGTGATCGGGCGGTCGGGGGCCAGGCGTTCGAGCAGCGCCGCGATGGTCGGGGCGAGGTCCTCGCGACGGCGACGCAGCGGTGGAACCTCGATCGTGAGGCGACGGACGCCGTTCGGCGACTCGACTTCGACGTCCGACCGCGACCGTGCTGCGGTGACCAGCCGAACGTCGAGCTCCGATCCGGACTCGATCCTCCCGATCAACGACGCGAACGTTCCGCGCGGGAGCGCGGGCAGCTGGGACAACAGCAGCGTGCCGTGTTGCGCGCGACCCACCGCTCCGCCCGGATCGTCGTCGCTGCCGAACAGCGCGGCGTCGACTTCGTCGGCGGGGACCTCCTCGCAGGCGAACACGACGAAACCACCGGTGCGACCCGACAGCTCGTGGATCGCCTCGGCGATCGCCTGCTTGTTGGTGCCGGCCTCGCCGACGAGCTCGACCGGCGTGGCCGTGGTCGCGACCGACACGAGCTCGCGATAACTCGCCTCGAGCGCGGGAGACACCGTCGTCAGACCGGTGGCGATCGGCGTCGCGGGATCGAGATCGCCGGCCTCGCCGCCGCTCGTGCGGAACACCAGTGCGGTGTGTCCGACGATCACCACGTCACCGTCCGACAGGCGCGTGATCCGCTTGATCCGATCGGCTCCGACGATCGTTCCGTTGGTCGAGCCGAGATCCTCGATCGTCCAGCCCTCGGCGGTGCGCGACAGTCGCGCGTGGTGTGTCGACATCCGCGCATCGGGCAACACCAGCTCGAGCACGGGTAGGGTGCGGCGGATCGTTCGCACGTCGCCGCGTCCGATGTCCACGCGGTCGACCTCGGCGAGCGCGATCCGCGCCGCAGGCGATCGAGGGGTGTCTCCGGCCAGTCCGACGTACAGCGCGCATGCGGCACTCGACATCGCGACGACCATACCGCGACCGGCGGCCTTCTACTTCTTGCGCACGAGCCGATCGGCGGGAATCACCGTGGGCTGCTTGGGCGACAGTGCGATCGGATCGAGATCCGTCGTCCCGCACAGAAAGCACGCGCCGTTCAAGATCACCTCGTGGGCGCAGTGGCCGCATCGCACGCACACGCCTTCGCGGCGCTCGACGTGCGGACACGTCGGATCGCCGAAGCCGGCCGGGGGAAGCGCCATGCTCGGAGCGTAGCGGGCTACGACCGGTCGTGCCCGTCCGCGGCGAGATAGTCCTGCAGGCGGGCGCCGAGCCCCGAATCGCGTTGCGCGACCCGCCGCGCCCCGGAGGCGAGCACCGGCCGCGAGCCGGCGATCGTGACACAGCTCCGCGCGCGGGTGATGCCGGTGTAGAGCAGCTCGCGGGTGACCAGCGGGAGGTCGTCGTGCGGTAACAGGATCGCCACGGCATCGAGCTCGCTGCCCTGGCTCTTGTGGATCGTCAACGCCCACGCCAGCTCGAGGCGATCGCGCAGCGCCTCGATCGCGAACGGGCGGAGCTCGCCACCCGACCGGAACACCGCGCGGTAGTGGTGCTTGCCGAGGCCCTCGTCGACGCGCACCACGATGCCCTGATCGCCGTTGAACAGCCCGCGGTGGTAGTCGTTGGCGGTCACCATCACGGGCTCGCCGGGCACGAACTCGGGCTGGCCGGACACCGACATGCGATCGAGCGCGAGCTGGTGGAGGTGGCGGTTGATCGCGATCGAGCCGGTGGCGAGCGAGCGCGTGACGGTCAGGATCCGTCCACGTCCGAGGAGCGACCACAGCGCCTCGAGCTCGGCGCGCTGCGCCGGATCGATCACGCCGTCGACGAACCGGAACACGCGCTCGCCGGCACGCAGCGCGCGCGGCCCCTCGAGGTGCAGCCACATCGCCTCGGCGGTGGCGAGCGTGACGTCGTGGGGGCGCGGCGCGGCGGCGGTGTCGACCCACTCGACGCCGCGGAACATCAGCTTGTCGGGATCGCGTGGTCGCAGGCGGCCGGTCAGCCGGCCGGGCTCGCCCTCGTGGATCGCGCGCGCCGCCTCGAACACCGCGCGACCGGCGGGGTCGGCGGTGTTCTGGCGATAGCTGGTCGCCAGCACGGCGAGGATGTCGCGATCGCCATGGTGCTCCGTGGTCAGGTCGGCGAGCACCTGACCGGCGTCGATCGCGGGGAGCTGGTGGGCATCGCCGATCAGGATCAACGGCGCGTCGAGCGGCAAGGCATCGAGCAGTGCGTCGACCAGCTCGAGATCGATCATCGAGGCCTCGTCGACGATCACCGCGCCGACCGGCAACGGGCTGTTGCGATCGTGGGTGAACCGTCCGCCGCGATAGCCGAGCAGCCGGTGGAGGGTCTGCGCGGTGGCGGCGACCTGCTGCTCGGCGAGCACCTCGTTGAGCCGGTTCGCGGCCTTGCCGGTCTGTGCCGCGAGCGTGATCGGCGCGATGCCGAGTTGCGAAAGTCCGCGCACGATCGCCGCGGCGACCAGCGTCTTTCCGGTGCCCGGACCACCCGTGATCACGGCAAGCCGGTTGGCCAGCGCGATCGCGACGGCGTGCTGTTGTTCCGCCGACAGCGGGCGCGCGGGGTCGAACGCGCTGACCTCCGCAGCGGTGGTCTCCACGTCGGTCCGCGGCGCCACCGCGATGCGCTCGGCGAGGCGCGCGGCCACGCGATCCTCGAGCCACCGCGCCCGCTCGGTGTACAGGCAGCCGCGATCGACGACCAGCGGGAGCCGCGCCGCATGCATGCCGATCACGCTGTTGAATCGCGGGGAGCTGGTGAGGTTGGTGATCGTGCGCAGGATCCGCGGGATGTCGAGCTCGATGCCGGCGAGCCGCGCGATGTCGGCGACCAGCGCCCGCAAGGGATGCCGCGAGCCGCCGGTGACCGCTCGGCGCGGGACGTCGAGCCGTAGCCGCGTCGAGCCCTGGCGCTGCACGATCATCAGGGCGAGCACCAGGATCGCGAGCGCCTCGGCCTGATCCGACGAGCCGGAGCCCAGCCACCCGGCGTCGGCGGCGACCAGCTCCTCGGCCAGGTACAGCCCCTCGTCGCCGAGATCGCAGCTGCGCGCACCGATCCCGAGCCGGCGGAACACGTCGTTCGCGACCGGCTCGAACCGGGCGCGCAACGTGCCGCGCGGATGTAGCGTTGCGGTCACGCGCGCGCTCCTCCGGTGGCGCGCGCGACCTCGCTCTGCACGGCGATCCGTGCCAGCCAGTCGGTCCACGCACCGAGACGATCGTCACCGGCGCGCATCGGCACCACGATGCCGTAGCGCAGGAACGCGAACATCATCCCGGCGAGCCGGCGCTTGCCGCGCAACCGATCGGCGGCGATCGCGTACAGCCGGGCCTGGATCTCGTAGTGCTGGTGGACCCGGTGCATCGCCGCGGCCGCGAGATCCGGACCGGCGAGCACGTCGCTCTTGTAGTCGAGCACCCAGAGCTCGTCGCCGTACGCGACCAGCGCGTCGATGTACCCGCGCACCAGCCCTCGACGCGTGTTCTCGTCCGCGTGGAGTGTCGGGATCGGATACGAGAACTCGACCTCGCGGGCGAGCGCGTCGGCCTCGACGAGTGGCGGCAACGGCGTGGTCTCGAACGTGCGGCCACCCGGGCCTCGCTGCTCGTCGATCAACGCGAGCGGCTGGGTGAGCATCGCGTGCGCGAGCCGCGCGGCGTGGGGCAGGTAGCGCGGAGCGACACCGCGCGCGGTGGCGGCCTCGGCGAGCGCGGCCGCGACCTCGGGATTGAACGTCCAGGCCTCGGCATCGCGTGCGCGCCGCGCGGTCTCGAGGTCGGCGACCTCGAGCACGTCGTGCAACACGAGACCGGAGCTCGCACCCGGCGGCAGATCGTTGGGACCGACCGCGAGCTCGGCGTCGGCCGACAGCGGGCGATCGATTTCGGCAGACGCCGCATCGTCGACGTCGAACTCGGCCGGATCGATCTCGCCACCGGCGTCGAGCGGCAACGCGGCGACGTCGATGTCGTGGGCGAGCCGCGTGTACGAGACCATGACGAGCCCGCGTTGCGACGGTGGGAGCTCGCCGAGCTCGGCGATCGGTGGCGCGGGGGGTGGTACGAAGTCCGCGAGCGCGTCGTCGGGAGCCTCCGCCGCGGAGGCCGGTCCGATCTCGATCGGTACGGTCTGGAACAGCGTGCGCAGCTGCGGCGCGCCCCGGAGACCCGGCGCGCCAACCTTCGCCGCGGCGGCGACCAGCCCGCCGACGCAGCGCTGGATCGGGTGATACGCCGCGTTCTTCTGCAGCGCGCCGTCGTTGTAGAGCGGCAAGTACATCCGCACGCGCGCGCGGGTCAGCGCCACGTACGCGAGCCGCTGGTTCTCGGCGGCGGCCTCGTCGTCGAGCAGCCGTTGGGTGTCGTCGTCGGGCGTGCCGACCACGAGCGTCACGCGACGCGCGGCACCGTCGGGTCCGCCGGTCAGCCGATGCACGCCCGACTTCATGCCGCCCGACGTGCCGCCATACAGGAACACGTAGGCGGCTTCGAGCCCCTTGGCCTTGTGCACGGTGAGCACGCGGATCGCGTCACCATCGGTCTCCACTCGCTGCTGGTCGCGATCGTCGCCGGCACTGGCGAGCGCGCGATCCGCCATCCATCGCCGCAGCTGGACCACCAGCTCGTGGAGGTCGCACCGCGATCGCGCGACCTCGGCGAGCAGCAGCTCGATCAGGTGCCAGGTGTTGGTCAGCGCGCGTTCGCCGCCGCCGAGCACGAGCGCGCGCTCGACGTAGCGACTGTCGTCGACCAGCCGGCGAAACAGCGACTCGTAGGCACGCCGTGACGCGAGTTGCGCCCAGTCGAAGATCCGCGCGATCAGCGGGTGGTGATCGGGCGCGTCGACAACCGCCGGGAGGTCGCTCCACGGCACGTCGAAGAACCGCGTGCGCAGCGCGCGCAGCCGGGCGGCGCGATCGCGCGGCGCCGCCACCGCCGCCAGCACGCTCGCGAGCTCGGTCGCCTCGCGGGTCTCGAACAGACGTTCGGGCTCGACCAGCGCGCACGGCAACCCGCGCGCACGCAGCGCCGATGCGATCTCGGTGCTATCGCGGTTGGTGCGCGCGAGCACCATGACCTGGCCGAGCGCGAACGGCTGCTCGACGCCGCGAGCCGTCCACGGCGGCGCCGCGCGCTGCAATTCCTCGATCGAGTCGCCGATCGCACCCGCGAGCGTCGCGCGCACCTGATCGATGCCGACCCGGGCGCCGCCGGGCGTGGTGAGCCGGAACACCGTGACGGGTGGTCGCTCGTCGTCGGTCACCACGTCGCCGCTCGCACTCACCGGCTCGTCGTAACGGATCGCGCGGTCGAGCAGCGGCTGCAGCGCGTTGCCGACCAGCACCTGGTTGACCGCCTCGACGAGCTGCGGTGTCGATCGCCGGTTGACCGACAGCGACACCCGCGTGGCGCCGGCGCGCAGCATCTCGTCGCGCGCGATCACGTAGGTGTGAACGTCGGCGCCGCGGAAGCCGTAGATCGCCTGCTTGGGGTCGCCGACGATCGTGAGCCCCGCGTCGGGGTGCATCCACACCGTGCGGAAGATGTTCCACTGGATCGGATCGGTGTCCTGGAACTCGTCGATCATCACCCACGGCGTGCGTTCGCGCAGGCGTGCCGCGAGCGCCTCGCGGCGTGGCCCGCACAACGCGCGCCACACCAGCTGCAGCATGTCGTCGTAGTCGAACATGCCGTTCTCGTCCTTGTCGTCGGAGATCCGCGCGATCAGCGGCGGCAGGAGCTGGGCGGCGATCGCCTCGTCGAGCGTCACCGTCGATAGGGCCGCACGCAGCGCGACCGCGGCCTCGGGGGCTGACCGCGCCGCGCGCACGAGCAGCTTGGCCATCGGATCCCGGATCGAATCGATCATCGCGACCAGCCGCGCCGGGTCGTCGATCTCGGCGTGATGCTCGACCGCACGTCCGATCGCCGCGATCCACGCCGGCTCCCAATCGCGGCGACCACCGACCGCGGCCTGCACCACGTTGCGTCGCGGCTCGCTGCCGAACCATGCACGGAGCTGTTGGGCCGCGTCGCGTACACGTTCGCCGTCGAGCTGGCGCCGGATCCGCGCGTCGCGACCGGCGCGCGCGCAACCGAGCAGCACGTCGCGTAGCCGATCGACCGTGCGCCCGGCCTCGAGGAACGCCGCCAGGAGCTCGCGATCCGGCGACACCCGGGCGAACCGCTCGCGCAACAGCGCGAGGAACGCGGCGTCGAACGCGACCTCGTCGGCGACCTGGGTCTGCTCGAACAAGCGCTGCGCGGCAAACGCGTCCTCGACCAGCACGCGATGGCAGAACCCGTGGATCGTGTGGATCGGTGCGTGATCGAATGCGGTGACCGCCGCGCGCAGCCGCTGCCGTGCGACATCGTCGATCGTCCACGCGCTCGCGGCATTGTCCGGAACGGGGGATGACGCCGGCGTGCGCGACAGCCGGTCGAGCAGGTCGCGGATCCGTAGGCGCAACTCGGCGACCGCCTTCTCGGTGAACGTCACCAGCAGGATCTGTTCGAGCTCGACGCCGGCGATCACCAGGTCGGCGACGCGGTGCTCGAGGAAGAACGTCTTCCCGGTCCCCGCGCTCGCCTCGACGACGACCAGCTTCGCGTCGGCGGCCGGCAACGAATCGGGACGCGCCACGCGGACCGTCACGACTTGCCTCCCTTGATGATCTGCAGCATCGGCTTGCCGCCACGGGTCGGCATCGTCGGAGGTCCCGGCGGCCCGGGCGGCAGCGTTGGCTCCGGCGGTGGCGGTGGCGGTGGCGTTGGCGTCGGCGTCGGTGGGCGTGGAGCCGGCGGTCGGGGCGGTCGGGACGGCGGAGTTGGAGGCGATCCGGGCCGTGTGGTCGCGAGGCTGACGCGAACGCCGGGTGGCAGCTCGAACCCGTGATCGCCGATCATCCGCTCGACCAGCGGGCGCAACCGACGCTGGGCGATGTCGACGCGATCGCGCGGGATCGAGAGCCCGTCGCGACGCTCGACCGGGCCGTAGCCGAGGCCGTGCGTCGGATCGCCGTAGCTCCGCGTCAGCGGCCGTCCGGCGAGCGACTTGACGAGCGCGTCGAACGGCAGCAGGTAGCCGTGGGGCTCGTCGAGTAGCTCGCGCGCGAGGTTCGCGAGGTAGGCGCGTGCGTCGCGTTGCGACCACGCCGCGTGGTGGACCTCGGACACGCGGCCGTCGGGATCGAGTAGCCGGTGCGCGTGGCCGCCGTTCGCGATCCCGGCGGCGGCGAGCACCACGTGATCGAACGCGCCGCGGAGGTGATACGCGCTGCGCTTCTCGAGCGCGCGCAGGATCGGCACCACCGAGACGAACCGCCCGTCGGGCCCGGATAGCAGCAGCTCGGTCTGGCCGAGGATGCGGATCGTCCGAGCTCCCTCGTCGCCGTCGAGCGCGAGATCGAGCGGGAGATCGAGCGCGGGCCGCAGCTCGGCGCCCATCGCCCACGCGCGACCGAAACCGAACCGCGCCGTCTCGATCTCGATCCGGCCGAGGCCGCGTCGCCAGATCCCGAGCACGTCGAGGTCGCGCACGCGAGCGGCCTCCGCGAACACGCCGACCGGGAACTGACCGCGGAGCTGGAGCTCGCCGACGGCGCGGTCGTAGCACGCGGCGAGCGTGGATCCGGGATCCAGGAGGTGCGCCGCGAACACGTCTCGCAGTAGCCCGGCGCGGTGCTTGCGGGCGAGGTGGAACGGCTCGTCGCTGGTCTCCGCCGGATCGTCGTCGGGAAGCTCGCCGAGCCCGAGCACGACCTGTGCCCACGCCTGGATCGGATGCTCGAGGAAGTTGCGCAGGTTGGAGATCGAGAGCCGGCGCTCGCGGGTCGGCGTCGGCGACGCCGCCGCGGTCGGTCGCTCCATCGCGAGCTCGGCGCGCAGCTTCGCGAGCACCGGCGAGTCGTGGCCGAGGAGCCGGAGCTGGCCGTGCTCGTCGGGAATCGGCCGGCCGGTCGCGCGCAGGTAGCCGCGCAGCGCGTCGCGCACCCGACACGCCCAGCGCTCGCGATCGTGGTGATCGTCGGGTCCGGTCGCATCACCGGTGAACCGGTGCAACGGATAGCGCGTGGTGATCGCCGCGAGCGCCTCGCGACTCGACGGGGCACCGAGATACGGCGCCAGCGCGTCGGCAAGCTCGAGCACGATCGACGACGGACCGAGCGCCTGTCCGCTGGCGGGCTCGACCGCGACGTACGACAGATACAGCTCGTCGCGCGTCGATAGCAGCACGTCGAGGAACGCCGCGCGATCGCGATCGCGCGGAGACACGTCGCCGACTCGCGGTTCGCGCCGGAGATCGAGTGGACTCGTGCGATCGCCGCGCCCGCGCAGGCCGCTCCCCTCGTCGAGCCCGGCCACGAACGCGACCCGGAACGGCACCGCACGCATCGCCGCCAGCGGCGCGATCATCACGCCGGCCGCGAGCGGCTCGCCGCGATACGCGCGCGAGCTGGACAGCATTCGCATCACGTGCTCGCGCGCCTCGCGGAACCCGACGCGCCGATCGTCGACGTCGAGCCGCGCGAGCCCGGCGAGCATCGCGCGTAGCCGCTCGAGGTCGCGACGCGCATCGTCGTCGCGCGGGGCCAGGTACTGATCGATCAACGCCGCGAACACCTCGGCCCAGCCACGCAACGGTGCCTCGTGCACGGCGAGCCACGCGGCGTCGGCGCACAGCGATCGCACGAGCAGTGCGTAGGTCGCCGCGCTCGCGTGCTGGTCGGGACGCAGCTCCTCGGGTGCGACGTCCGCACCGGCGATCCGCGCCGGACCGCGCGCGCCACGTTCGCCGACCATGAACGCGCCGAGCGCGAGCCGCCGCACGCCCTGGTCCCAGTGGAAGTGACCGCCTTCGACGTCCGCGAGATACGTATTGGCGTGGGCCGCGGCATCGGCTCCGTGCGCGATGCCGAGCCGCTCGGTCCACCGCACCCAGTCGGCGGCATCGACGTGCGGGTGCGCGGCGAGCACCGCGGGGTGCGTCATCACCCGCAGCAGGTCGCGGCGCGTGCGTCCCGAGGTCGGGAGCTCGAGCAGCGACAGCACCGCCTCTCCGATCCGCCCGCGGTCGTCGATCGGCGCGTCGATCAGATGGCACGGCACGCCGACCGCCTCGAACGCGCTCGGCGCCTGGGCGAGGTAGTGCTCGGCATCGCCCGCGATCCACACCGCGATCTCGTGGGCCGCCAGCGACGGATCGGCGTCGAGCCGGTGTCGGACCTCGTCGGCGATCACCTCGAGCTCGCGGCGGGTGCTCGGGCAGGCGAGCACGCGAACGCCGGCGTGATCGATCTTCTCGCGCCTCGGTCGCGCGACCCCGGCCTGACCTTCCCCCGCCGCCACCTCCTCACGGCCGGGGTCGCCTCCCTCGCCACGGGTGCTGTCGCGGCCGGTCGAGCGAGCCCGAACGTCGTCGAGCAGGTGCTCTCGCGCGGTGGTGCCGCGGGAGTGCTCGACGAACCGCGGCTCGAGATCGCCGCCGGTGCGCTCGACCAGCGATGCGAGCGTGTCGCGCACCGGCTTGCCCCACATCACGAGCGGCAGCGGGTCGACGCGGGTCTCGGGATCGCTGGCCTGCGGATCGCGCCGCCCGACGACGTCGTCCCACAGCTCCTCGCACGGATCGAGGATGTAGACGGTCACGTCTGTCGAGACCGCGAGGTCGGTGAGTGCCTCGAGCTGCGCGCGCGCCAGGAACGACATCCCGAACACCGACACCGGCGCCGTCAGCCGTGGCGTCGGGAGCCCGAGGCCACGTCGCAGCCATGGCAGGCTCGGGGTCGGCGCCCAGCGCTGACCGGACGTGTGGCGGGCGAGTCGCTCGAGTGCACCGCCGATCAGCCGCGCCTGCCATGCCGCGTTCGGATCGTCGGCGAGCTCCTCGGGCACGCGCCCGACCATCAGGGCCGGCATCCAGTCGGGACGCGACAGCGCGTAGCTCCAGGTCAGCGACGCCAGATGATCGGCGAGCTGGACCCGGCGCGGGCCACCGCGATCGCGATCGCTCGAGTCGCGAGCGGCGGCATCGAGGTACGCGGCGACGGGTGCGATCGGCCCGACGATCTCGCGGTCGGCGAGCACCGACGCGAACGCCGCGGTCAGCCTTCCGCGATCGAGCGGTGCGAGCTCGCGCGCGTCGCCGGCCCACACGCGCTCGACGAATCGATCGAACGTGATCAGATCGAGGCCGGAAGCGATGCCGCGCGCGAACGCGAGCTCGCGCCCGAGCCAACGAGCGACCAGCTTGCTACCGACCACGATCGTGGTCGGCGTGAACGGGTCGACCGGAGGCAGCGCCTCGATCAGCGTCGACAGCAGGAGCTCGACGCGGTTGCCGTGGACCGCGCGCAGCATGCTACCCCGGCACCGCGAACCACAGCGCGCCCGGGATCAACTCGAACTTCGCCGGCAACCGCCCGGGCGTCTCGCCGTCGACATCGAGCTCGACGATGCCCGCGGGATCGATCGGCTCGGCCTCGACCACGCGCGCTCGCCGGACGCTGACCTTGTCCATCGACAGGTGCGTGCCCTTGTAGAGGCGCCGGCCGCTGGCGAGCACGTCGCTGAACGAGAAGTCGCCGAGCGCGACCACGTCGAACGCGCCGTCGTCGGGCTCGGCATCGGGCGCGACCTTCATCCCGCCACCGAAGAACTTGCCGTTGGCGACCGCCACCGTGTTGATCGTGGCCTCCACGCGATCGGTGCCGTCGAACACGAGCTGGACCCGCTGGTTCTTGTACGACCACGTGGCACGCGCGGTCGCGAACATGAAGGACAGCCGGCCGAGCCGCTTGCCGCTCTCGTTGACCATGCGGTCGACGACGCCCGACACGCCGAACGACGCGATGTTCGCGAACATCCGGTGACTGGGCTCGCCCGAGGTCGCCACGAACGACAGCCTCCCGACGTCGAGCTTGCGGCGCGCCCCCCCTGCGATGATCTCCACCGCCTGATCGATCTCGTGCGGCAGCCCGAACGTGCGCCGAAAATCGCCGCCGGTGCCGAACGGGATCAACCCGAACGTGGCGTCGGGCGCGATCGGTGCTCCGGCGTCGTCGAAGAAGCCGTTGACCACCTCGTTCACCGTGCCGTCGCCGCCGATCGCGACGATCCGCTCTGCGCCGCCGCGCAGCGCCTCGGCGGTCAGCCGCGTGGCATCGCCCGGTGCGGTCGTGATCGCTTCGTCGAACGGGAACGCGCGCCCGATGGTGTCGGAGATATCGACCCAGCGCTTGCCGAGTTTTCCCCCCTGAGATCGGGGGTTCACGATCACGGTCGTGCGCGGGGCCACCACGCCGCAACTATAGGCCCCCGGTCTGACGGGCTCGCCGCCCTCGGGGGGATTCTACGAGCCGTTCGTCGGCGGCACGCTCATCGGCCCGGTGGTCCGGGGCGCGATGCCCAACCCCTTCTCGATCCGGGAGAACCGGTCGCACAACTCCTCGTAGATCCGGTCGGTCTTCTCGTGGAGGTGGGAGACCTCGAGCTCGGCCTTGAGGTTGATGTCGTATTCGACGTCGCTCCGGATGCGGTCGCGGGCGGCCTGCCGATCCTGGCTGAACAGCAGCAGGGTGGACAGGATGATCGCCTCGAGCGACACCGCCATCGTCAGCAGCCCGAACGGGAACGGATCGAAGTCGCCGAACGGCAGCACCCCGATGTTGAGCACGATCCACACCGCGAAGATGCCGACGTGCAGTACCAGGAACGTGATGCTGCCGGAGAACGCGGCGACCCAGTCGGCGACCCGGAGCACGATGTTGCCCTTGTTGCTCTCCTCGATCTCTTCGTTGGCGTTCTTGACGACACGCTCGCGGAGGAGCGCGTTCGCCTTGCGTGTCATCCGGCCCATCGCGGCGAGCATGTCGAGCGCGGCATCCGGACGCTTGCGGAACAGCTGGAGCAGGTCCTCGCGGTCGAGGATGAACAGCTGCGTCTGTTCGAGCGCCGTGGCACTCGCGGTGCGCGAACCGCCGTCGAGCAGCGAGAGCTCGCCGAAGAAATCGCCGCCCTTCGCCGTGTGCAGCACGATCTTCTGTCCGGCGGTGTCCTTGACGAACAGCTCGATCGCACCGTCCTTGACGATGAACATCGAGTCGCCGGCATCGCCGAGTCGGAACAGTGCTTCGCCCGCACCGATCGTCCGCTCGGACATTTGCTGCGCGAGCACGCCACGCTCGTCGTCGTCGAGCTGCCCGAACAGCTGGATCTCCGCGAGGAACGAGACGTCGATCGACATGAGGTAACGCGCGCGATTATTTCCACGAATCCGATTCCGAACGCTACGGCCTGAAGTTTTTCGCGGTTTTTTTCGACCGATCTCGCGTGCGAGTCCTTCTGGATGAAGCCGATTTCCAGATCGGATTTCGATGACATCCAGATCCTAAAAGATTCCCGTTTTCGCGGGTGTCGGCACAGGTGCACCCATCTCCCTACAGCGACAGGAACCACGTCACCCATTACAAAGGTCGGCGATGAAGCTCTCGCACTGGTTGGCGATCGCGAGCATGGCAGCTGGGTGTGTGGGAACGGTGGATGGTTCGACGGGAGGCAATGGAGACGACGGCACCGGAAGCGATGGCTCCGGATCGAACGGGTCGGGGGACGGCTCGGGTTCCGATCCGGGGACGCCCTCGAGTGGCCCGTACTTCCAGCAGCCGATGTTCTTCGATCAGGACGTCAGCGCGTTACCCAAGGCGACCGACAGCGATGCGGTGATCGCATCCCTCTCCGCGGCGGGTGGCTGGGGTACCGGTCGCATGCAGATCGACTTCGGTCTCGACGTGCTGACCGCCGACGCGTCGACGCCGATGGAGAGCTTCACGCCGACCAGCGAGTTCTACTCGCCGGATTGCGATCACGTCGACGTGCCGATTCCGACCGGCGGCAACCTCGAAGGCGAGAACGGGTACGCGTGCACGACCGATGGCGACTGCCACCTGCTCGTCAACGATCCCGCGACCTCCAAGCTGTACGAGATGTGGCGCGCCGACATGAGCGGCGGCAACTTCGTGGGCGGCTGCCTCGCCGTGTGGGACACGGCGCAGACCTACAGCGACACGCTTCGCGGCGATCAGTGCACGAGCGCGGATGCCGCGGGTTTTCCGATCGCGCCGCTGCTGTTCACCGCCGACGAGGTCGCGGCCGGACACATCGATCACGCGATCCGGTTCATCCTCCCCAATAGCCGGGTCAAGCGAGGGTACGTGCGGCCCGCGACCCATGGGACGTCGACCTCGGGCGGCACCGACGCTCCTCCCTACGGCGTCCATTTCCGGCTGCGAGCCGACTATCCGATCGATTCGCTACCCACCGAAGGTGCCCGGGTAGTCGCGCGTGCGATGCAGAAGTACGGCATGTACCACGCAGATGGCGGCAACATCGCGCTGACGGCGCAGAGCGACCGCCACACCACGGCGAAATGGTCGGGCCTCCTGGGGGCGCTGGACCTCCAGGCGCTCGAGGTCACCGACTTCGAGGTCATCGACCACGGCTCGATGATCCCGCTGACCTACGATTGCAACCGCTAGCGGGGGGCGGTTCTTGTAGCATGGGATCCTGGGAGGTCCCGATGGCTACCAAGAAGTCTCCATCGCGTAGCAAGCCCGCGAACGGAAAGTCGGCGCTTCAGAATCTCGCGGCACGGCCGGCCAACTTCGACGACCCGCTCGACGATCAGATCGTCGACGCCAGCGGCGTGTTTCGTGTGACCAGCGCGATCGCGCAGGCGCAGACGGGACACGACGAGGATCAGGGGATGCGGTTTCCGCAAGACCCACTCGGTGTCGGTGCGTCGCGCGACGGGTTCGACGACGGCCCGACACTCGACGAAGGTGTCGACGAGACGGCGATCGAAGCCGAAGCCCAGGACGCGATGCGGCGACAACGTCTGGCGACTCTCGCGGCGCGTCATGCGATCCTGAGCAAACGCCGCTAAACATACCTCGAGCGACTCGGCGAGCGAGATTTCTGCGCGCGGTGATGCACGCAACGCAAGTGGTGCGTGCGTGGAGCGTCGTATCGGGGATGATCCCCACCGTCACGCGCGGTCGTGTATGCATCCGCGGCCCGCGTCTTGCTCCGCTCTCAGGTGGAGGAGCCATGACGACCAGCACGGTTCCGGCGCCCACCCCCCCGGATGACGACCCGGCCGACGAGCCTCGGCCGCGACGCCGCACGTCGAAGCGAACCCGCACGATCGCGCGTCATGTCCCGATCACCGAGATCATGACCGCCGATCCGGTGTGTGCCGCACCCGAGCTTCCCCTCGGAGAGCTCGTCCAGCTGATGGTGGAGAGACGTCTGGGCTGCGTGCCGGTGGTCGATGAGACTGGCCGGCCGATCGGCATGGTCACCAAGACCGATCTCGTCGAGCAGATGATGGACTGCAAGCACCAAGGCACGGTGCGCGTTGCCGAGGTGATGATGCCCCTCGCGATCACGCTCGACGACAGCTCGACCGTCTCGCACGCAGCCGCACTGATGTCGACCGAGGACATGCACCACGTCATGGTCGTCAAGGACCACACCCTGGTCGGAGTGGTGTCGACGGCGGATGTCGCGCGTTGGCTGTACGAGAACGACGGGGCGCCCGCATGACCGAAGGCGAGCTCGCGCCCGCGGAGGTCTGGTCATGACCGCACCGGTACTCGTCTCGCACATCATGACCAAGGATGTGGTCACGTTCTTCCCCGAGCAGACGTTGGTGCTCGCCGAGGACGTGATGAAGATCCACAAGTTTCGTCACCTCCCGGTGATCGACAACGATCGGCGACTGGTCGGGCTGGTCACGCAGCGGGATTTGCTGCGAGCTCGCATCAGTACGCTCACGGGCCTCACCGAGGAGCAACGGCGGACACGACAAGAGGAGGTGCGGATCAGCCAGTTGATGACGCGCGATCTATGGACGGTGCATCCCGAGACCCTCGCCTCGCATGCCGGACAGATGCTCGCCGATCACCGCTACAGCTGTCTGCCGGTGGTCGACGAGGATGACATCCTGTGCGGCATCGTCACCGAGCGCGACTTCTTGAAGTTCGCGATCAAGGCGTTGTCCGCGAACGACTAGCTCGCGCGGTGAGCGCTGGCGAGACGATCGAGGAACGCAGAGGCCCACGCCTGCGGCGTCTGATCGCCGAGCGCGGCGGCGAGTAGCGCGTGGCGGCGCTGGCGCTCTTCCGGATCCATGCGGAGTGCGAAGTCGATGTCGGCGGCGAGCCCGTCGGGATGGAACGGGTTGGTCAGCACCGCGTCCTCGAGCTCGGCGGCGGCGCCGGCGAACCTCGACAGCACGAGCACGCCGGGGCTGGCGGGCTGCTGCGCGACCACGAACTCCTTGGCCACGAGGTTGAGACCGTCGCGGAGCGGCGTCACGAGTGCGACGTCGGCGAGCCGGTAGAGCTGCGTGAGCACGCGATGGTCGTACGACCGGTAGAGGTACCGGATCGGCATCCAGTGGGCCTCGCCGAACCGCGCGTTGATGCGGCCGACCAGGTTCTCGACGCGTTGGCGGAGCTCGGCGTACTCGGGCACGTCGGAGCGCGACGGCACCGAGACCTGGACGAACGACACCTTGCCGCGCCACTCGGGCTTGGTGTCGAGCAAGCGCTCGAACGCGAGCAGACGGTTGGGGATGCCCTTGGTGTAGTCGAGACGATCGACACCCAGGATCATGCGGCGATCCCCGAGCAGCGCCTGGAGGCCGGCGATGTCGCGATCGACCTCGCCGGTGTCGGCCTGGAACGACGCCGGATCGACGCCGATCGGCAGCACGCCGACGTCCGGCATCGTCCGCGATGGACACAGACGCTTGGCGCAGCGGCGGAAGTTGTCGGCCCACTGCTCGGTGTGGAAGCCGACGAGATCGAAGTCCATCATCGCGCGGACGATCTCGCCCGCCCACGGGAGCGTCTCGAACATGTCGGGCTCGGGGAACGGGATGTGGAGGAACATGCCGAGCGGGCCGGTGAACCCGAGGCGCCGCAGCTCCTGGCCGGCGAGCAGCAAGTGGTAGTCGTGCACCCAGACGGTGCCGTCGGGCGCCACCACCTCGCGGGTGTGACGTGCGAACTCGGAGTTGGCTGCGACGTAGGCCTGCCAATCCTCGTCGGTGTATTGCACCCGACTGGGGAAGCTGTGGAACAGCGGCCACAGTGCGCGGTTGCAGAACCCGCCGTAGAAATGCTCGCGCCAGTCGGGCGGGAAATCGAACGACGCCGTGACCGGGGACGCCTCGTCGTCGATCGTGAGCTCGCGATCGCCTTCGGAGTCGCTGCCGTTCCAGCCCAGCCACACGCCCTTGTGGGCGATCAGCGCCGGCGACAGGGCGCTGACGAGGCCGCCGACGGGACGGTTGCGCCCGGTGGTCTTGGGGGGCGTGCGGTTCGAAACCACGACCAGCTCGGCATTGGTGGGCTCGCGCGCGCGGCGGAACTCGATGCCGGGGAACGGATCGGTGGTGCGGCCGGTACGGGATTCGATCACCCAGCCGAGGAATTCGCGGACCGCGGGTAGACCCGACACCCACGAGTTGCCACGACGCGCGCCGACGCCGACCGATAGCTCGCTGGAACGCAGCGCGTGGAACATGTCCTCGTCCGTGTCATCGTCGCCGACGGCGATGATGCGCGCGCCCGGATCGCGGCCACGCACCCACGACACGGCGCGGCTCTTGTTCGACGACCGGCGCCGCACCTCGAGCATCTCGACGCCGTCGAGCCGTTCGAAGTCGGGATGCGATTCGAGCCACTCGTCACACGACAGCTCGCAGCTCGAGATGGTCTCTTCCTTGAGAGCGTGTGGGACCAAACGCCAGTGCACGCAGATCGATTGCGACTTCGGTTCGAGTCGCACGCCGGGCGTGTGCGTATACGGCTCGAACACGTGGATCAGCTCTTCGATCTCGGGCGCGGTGCCGGGGCCGGTCCACCGACCGCTATCGTCGCAGTACCAGCTCCCGTGCTCGGCGACCCACCATGCACCCGGCAACGGTGCACGCATCGGATCGACGAGCGCGCGCGGGCGACCCGACACGATCACCACGCGCACACCGGCATCGATCAGCGCGCGCAACAGCTGGAAGCCCGCTTCGTCGAGCTTCGCTGCCTCCGCCGTCGGTGCGAACGGGATGAGCGTGCCGTCGAGATCGAGAAGCATGGTGAGTTGTGGATGCAGTGTCAGCTCGTGAAGTAGCTGTTGACGGTGTTCGATGGCCTCGTTGCTTAACATGTTCGTCGCCCAGTGCGGCTAAAAACCCTACATCAGCCGTCCTAACTACGGATTATTCAACGACACTCGGGGAATGTATCCGTTTGTGTACAAACTATATGCAATCGTTCTTCGAGGGCAAGCGATCGTGCCTGCGGAACCCGACTCAATGTCGTTCCGCGATCGCGCATGCGTTGCGCTACGCATTCTCTGCGTCGAACAACGTATGCGAGTAGCGTATCGACCCGATGGACTTCCGAGACACCCTCGATACGGTCATCCGCCATCCGGCTACCCAGATCGTCGCCACGTTGATCGGCGCCGTGATCGTCGGCCGCGTGATCGCACGCATCCTGCGCACGGTGTTCCTTCGCGTGTCTCGCCGCACCCAGGTCGACTGGGACGACAAGCTCGCCGAGCGGCTCGGCGGACCGGTGTCGACGATCATCGCGCTGCAAGTGTTTCGGATCGCTCTCGACTACCTGCCGCTCGGCGTGACGGCGGTGGTGCGCATCGTCCAGTTGATCGACATTCTCGGCGTCGCGGTCGTGATCTGGGCCGGGTTCCGCGTGATCGACATCGTGCGCGACGCCCTGTCGACGCGGCAGTGGGCCAAGGATCGTCCGGCGTCGCGGTCGTTGCTCGCGCTCGGATCGCGGTTCTCGAAGGTAGCGGTGCTGATCCTCGGCGTGCTGGTCGGGTTGTCGCAACTCGGGATCTCGATCGCGAGCTTGATCGCCGGTCTCGGCATCGGTGGTCTGGTGATCGCCCTGGCCGCGCAGAAGACCGTCGAGAACGTGTTCGGGGCGGTGTCGATCGGGATCGATCAGCCGATGCGCGAGGGCGACTTCGTCAAGATCTACGACTTCGTCGGCACCGTCGAGCAGATCGGGTTGAGGTCGACCCGGATCCGCACGCTCGATCGCACCGTGATCACGATCCCCAACGGCGAGCTCGCCAACCAGCGGATCGAGTCGTACTCGGTGCGCGATCGGATCCGGCTCTCGACCACGATCGGGCTGGTCTACGAGACCACCGCGGCGCAGGTGCGCGAGGTGATCGAGGGGCTGACCAAGGTGCTCCGCGACCACCCCAAGATCTGGCCGGATACCGTGGTCGTGAAGTTCTCGGAGTTCGCTGCGAGCTCGCTGGACATCCAGATCATGGCGTGGTTCCAGACCGGTGACTGGGGCGAGTTCCAGCAGATCCGCGAGAACGTGCTGCTCGACTTCATGGCGGTCGTGGAGAAGGCGGGCACGTCGATCGCGTTCCCGACCCGCACCGTGCATGTGGTCAACGAGTCGGCGGATCCGCCCGCCGCGCGCCCACCGGCCGGGTGACACTCTGCTCGCCCCGGAAGGGTCGCCCTCGGTCCATTACGCGACGCCGTAGCGATATCATCGACCGGTGAACAACATCGGTGACTACGCGTTGATCGGCGACTGCCACTCGATGGCGCTGGTCGGACGCGACGCGGCGATCGAGTGGGCCTGCTTTCCGAGGTTCGACTCGCCGTCGGTGTTCGCGGCGGCGCTCGACACGGAGCGCGGCGGGGCGTGGCGGATCACCGCCACCGGCACGACCGGGAGGTCGCGGGCCTACATCCCCGAGACCAACGTGCTGGTCACGACGTTGACCACGAGCACCGGTGTCCTCGAGATCACCGACTGCATGCCGGTCGAGGCCGATGCCGAAGCGCCGCGGACGTTGAAGCAACACGCGGCGATCATGCGCCGGGTGCGCTGCACGTCCGGAACCGTCGAGGTCGGCGTCGAGATGACGCCTCGGTTCGAGTACGGCGCGTTCTGCCCGCGGTTCCGCAGCACAGGGGTCGCGAGTGCGGACGTCGTCGGTGGTGCCGATGCGCTCTACGTGCACGCGAGCCGGCCGATCGTGTGTACCGACGAGGCCGTGACCGCGACCTGGAAGCTCGCCGCCGGCGAGGATGCATGGATCGATGCCGTGTGGCGGAAGTCGTACGAGGTCAAGGCGCAGTCGACCGACCCGGCGGCCCACGCCGAGGAGGGCGCGCGCCGGCTCGACGCCACGATCGCGTTCTGGCGCACGTGGATCGGTAAGTGCCAGTACGACGGTATCCATCGCGACGCCGTGTTGCGGTCGGCACTCGCGCTCAAGGCGATGACCTACGCGCCGTCGGGCGCGATCGTCGCTGCACCGACGACCAGCCTTCCGGAGGAGATCGGCAGCGGTCGCAACTGGGATTACCGGTTCACGTGGATTCGCGATGCCACGCTGACGCTGACGTCGCTGTTCGTGCTCGGGTTCCGCGACGAGGCCGACGACTTCAAGGTGTGGCTCGAGCGCACCGGCGCGGGTCGCCCACAGGACATCCAGATCATGTACGGCATCGGTGGCGAGCGATCGCTGCCCGAGATCGAGCTCACGCATCTGGCCGGTCATCGCGATTCGGCTCCGGTGCGGATCGGTAACGGCGCCGTCAAGCAGATGCAGCTCGATGCCTACGGTCAGATCCTCGAGGCCGCGTACCTGTACGTGAAGGCGGGTGGTCAGATCGACGACAGCAACTGGCGATTCCTCGCCGGGCTCGTCGACATCGTGTGCCAGCGCTGGCAGAAGCCCGATCAGGGGATCTGGGAGATCCGCGACGAACCGAGGCACTTCACGCACTCGAAGGCGAACTGCTGGCTCGCGCTGCATCGTGGCGTCCAGCTCGCGAACGCGGGCAAGTTGCCGTGCGACGTCGCTCGGTGGACGACCGAGCGCGATCGCCTGCACGCGTTCCTGCTCGAGCAGGCGGCGCCGGCGGGATGGTTCCAGCAGGCGGCCGAGCACGCGGTGCCCGACGCGGCGACGCTGTTGGTCGCGGCTCTCGGCGTGGTGCCGACACGCCACCCGCTCATGCTCGAGACCATCGAGGTGGTGCGGCGCTCGCTCGAGCGCGACGGTCTGGTGTTTCGCTACCTGTCCTCGGATGGGCTCGAGGGCGGCGAGGGTGCGTTCCTTCTGTGCTCGTTCTGGCTGGTCGATTGTCTGACCCACGCCGGGCGACTCGACGAGGCCGAGACGCTGCTGGCGTCCTTGCTCGCACGTGCCAACGATGTCGGGCTGTTCGCCGAGGAGATCGATCCGGCCACCGGCGAGCAGCTCGGTAACTTCCCGCAGGCGTTCAGCCACATGGCCCTGGTGACGTCGTGCGCGTACCTCACTGCTGCCCGTGCGGGCGAGATCCCCGACGGAGCGCATGGTTACGCCGAGCTGGCGCTCGATCGCTTGCTGGCACGCGTCGCGAACGAGTAGTGCAACAGTCCGTTGCGCGACACGGGCTGGTGTCGCGCCGGGGGGATGGACAGGTTGTCGCCAGCGAGCTGCCAGGCGAGCCAGTGCCCTCGGGGCTCGCGCCAGGAGACAGACCATGATGACCATCCGCAAGGCTTCGGAACGAGGACACGCCAACCACGGTTGGCTCGATTCGCACCACACGTTCTCGTTCGCCAACTACTACGACCCCGCACACATGGGGTTCCGCGGACTGCGCGTGATCAACGACGATCGCGTGGCGGGCGGCGAGGGCTTCGGTCCGCACCCGCATCGCGACATGGAGATCATCTCGTACGTGCTCGACGGTGGACTCGCCCATCGCGACTCGACCGGGACCGGCGCGACGATCCGGCCCGGCGACGTGCAACGGATGTCGGCGGGCACCGGCGTGGTGCACAGCGAGTACAACGCCTCGCGCACCGACGAGGTCCACTTCCTCCAGATCTGGCTGATGCCGGCGCGTCGCGGCCTGCCGCCGAGCTACGAGCAGAAGACGTTCACCGATGCCGACAAGCGCGGTGCGTTGCGCCTGATCGCCTCGCCCGATGGCGACGACGGGAGCGTGACGATCCACGCGGATGCGAAGGTGTACGCCGGGATCCTCGGCGCCGGCGATCGGGTCGAGCTCCCGATCGCGAGCGGTCGCGGCGCGTGGCTCCACGTCGCGCGCGGCAAGGTCCGGGTCGACGGTACCGAGCTCGGCGAGGGTGACGGGGGCGCGTTCGACGGCGAGGCGAGGATCCGGATCGAAGGCGTCGACGATGGCGAGGTACTCGCGTTCGATCTGGCGTGACTGGTAAGATCCTGGGCATGCGTGCGGGTGCGGGGGCGCTGGTCGCGCTCTTCTTGATCGGTGGTTGTGACCTCGTGCTGTCTCTCGATCGTTCGAGCACCGCGATGAAGGTCGACGTGGCCCACGTCCACAGCTGCGCGATCGTCGATGGTGAGGCGTGGTGCTGGGGTGACAACTTCCACGGCGAGCTCGGCGACGGGACGAACGACGACCACCTCCTACCGGTCCGAGCCACGATCACCGATCCGGTGGTCTCGATCGCGACGGGAGGTGAGAGCACCGGCGGCGCCTTCTCGTGTGCGCTCACCACCGATCACCGGGTGCTGTGCTGGGGGACGAACGGCGTCGGGCAACTCGGCGACGGCACCACCGGTGGCTCCCGGGGAATGCCGGACACCGTCGCCAACCTCGAGGACGTCATGGAGATCGACCTCGGAGCGAGTCACGCCTGCGTGCGGCTTGGCGACGGCGCGATCGAGTGCTGGGGCGACAACCAGTTCGGCCAGGTCGACACGACGCAACCCAGTGATCCGATCCCTCAACCGCACGAGGTGCCGGTGATCGCCGGCGCGGTGGCGCTCTCGGTCGGTACCACGCACTCCTGCGCGATCGATGGTGATCGAGCGGTGTGGTGCTGGGGTGACAACACCACCGGCGCGATCGCCGACGTCGGCGCCACGATGCTGGGTCCGACCGAGGTCGTCGAGATGGCCGGTGCCGATCGGGTGTTTGCCGGCGAGGGCGTGACGTGCGCGATCGTGAATGGTGACGGCGTGTGTCGCGGGTTGGCCAAGAACAACGAGAGCTCGATCGCGACGGTGCCCGATCCGCGGGTCTATGCCGGCACCCAGAGCAACGCCATCGTGGTCGATGTCGACGGAGTGATCAGCGGGGTCGGGATCAACCAGTTCGGCGAGCTCGGACTCGGCGACATGACCCAGCGCAACGAACCGATCGAGATCCAAAACCTCCCACCGTTCGCGGAGCTCGCGATGCGGGCGCACACGTGCGCGCGCGCGACCGACGATTCGATCTGGTGCTGGGGCCGGAATTCGAACGGTCAGGTCGGCAACGGACAGAGCATGAACAGCGTTTCCTTGCCGACTCAGCTCACGTTCGAGTGAGCGACGCCCAGTCGCGGCCGGCGATTCACCGCTCCACGGGGAGCTTGGCGTCGTTCCACGCGATCATGCCGCCGCGCAGGTTGTAGAGGTGGCGGAAGCCGCGCTCGGCGAGGATCGTCGCGGCGCGAGCCGAACGTCCGCCGGAGCGACACACCAGGACGATCTCGCGATCCTGACCCCACTGCACCGAGGCGTCGGTCAGCGTCGAGAGCGGGACCAGGCGCGCACCGGGAACATGCCCGAGCTCGCCGGTGAACTCGGCTGCCTCCCGGACGTCGATCAGATCGAACGCCCCGCGATGGGTGTTGACGAACGCGGCGTCGACATCCCGATACGCCTCGACGACGGGGGCCTCGCTGATCGGGATCGCGAGGTAGTGACTGCCGTTGGCGTGTGCGGGCGGGAGCTTGCCGGCGTCGATGTTGACCTGCACGCTCGGGTACAGCAGACGCGGCGGGCGCAGCGTCTTGTCGCGCGTGGTTCGCATGGTGACGAACTCGTTCCGCGTGGTGTTGCCACGCATCTGCGGGTTGAGCTCCTTCTCCTTGCCGATCGTGGTCTCCCACGCGACGTTGCGGCCTCCCGGCTGGTAGTCGTGACCGGGGAACACCCGCATGGAGTCGGGCATCGCGTACAGCTTGCTGATCGAGGTGTACAGGTCCTCGGCGCTGCCGCGCGGGAAGTCGCAACGTCCGGTCCCGTAGTCGTGCATGAACAGCGCGTCTCCGGTGAACAGCGCGTCGCCGATCTTGTAGGTGACGCACGCGGGCGTGTGGCCCGGGGTGGCGATCACCTCGATCTTCAACGTGCCGGCCTCGACGACTTCGCCGTCGGCGAGCAGCCGATCGAACTGACTACCGTCGATCTTGATGAAGGGGAGGTCGAGCGCGTCGCGGAACGTCTCCTGGACAACTCGGATGTCGCGACCGATCGCGATCTTCGCGTCGAAGTGCTGCTTGAGCCACTGCGAACCCGAGATGTGATCGGCGTGGGCGTGGGTCTCGAGCACGTAGTGCACGCGTAGCTCGCGCTCCTGGAGGAACGCCGTGAGCTTCGCGAGCTGCTTGGTCGACGTGCGCGATGCCAGCACGTCGTAGTCGAGCACCGGGTCGATCACCACGGCGTCCCGACTCGTCGGATCGAACACGATATAGGTCAGCGTGAAAGTGTCGGGATCGAAGAACGCCTGGATCTCCATGTTGCCTGCCTCTCTTACGTGGGAGCCTACATAGCAACGAGAGTGCCAGCGAACCCCGAGTGCGGTTTCGCGTGATTGTGGCTCGACGATGAAACATCGCAAAACGTGTTTCAGCCCGGAGGCGTGAAACGCTTTGAAACGAGCGCGAATACCCGCACCTCGCCGCTCGGACCCGACCGTGGCGAAACGCGATGAAACGCCACGAAACGCGGACTTCGGTGTCGCTCGCTTGCATTCGATACACCGCGCCGCCGAACACCACGATCGTTGGTGACTCGTGATTGGCATCTCGGCTGCTAGTAGGTCGCCCTCGTGCAGTCTCCGTACTTGTGGGCCCTCGTCGGCGGTCTGATGATCGGTGGCGCTTCCGCGCTGCTGCTCCTGTCCCACGGCCGGATCGCCGGGATCAGCGGGATCAGCGGCGGTGCGTTGCAATTCAACAGCGGCGATCGCGTGTGGCGGCTCGCGTTCCTGTTCGGTCTCGTCCTCGCGGGGGTCGGCGCCGCGGTCATCGTGCCGTCGGCGGTCGGTGCCTCGGGGACATCGCCGGTGGGTCTCGTGGTCGCCGGGCTCCTCGTCGGGTTCGGATCGCGGATGGGTGGTGGTTGCACGAGCGGTCACGGCGTGTGTGGACTGTCGCGGCTGTCGCCGCGATCGTTCGTCGCCGTTGCCACGTTCATGACGACCGGCGCGGTCACCGCGATGGTCGCGGGGTTGGCGTCGTGATCTGCTCGCGTCGACGCTGTCGCATGATGGCGCTGGTGATGGCCACCGTCGCGGGCGTGGTGTTCGGGATCGGGCTCCTGGTCGCCGGCATGACCCGGCCCTCCAAGGTGATCGGCTTTCTCGATCCGCTCGGTCACTGGGATCCCAGCCTCGCGTTCACGATGGGTGGTGCCGTCCTCGTGTATTCGATCGGGTTCCGCGCGATCCGGATGCTGCGAGGTGAACCGTGGTTCGATCTGCGGTTTCACCTGCCCACGCGGCGCGATCTCGATCCGCAGTTGATGACCGGCGCGGCGTTGTTCGGGATCGGATGGGGACTCGCCGGGCTGTGTCCCGGGCCGGGACTGGTGGCGGCGGCGTCGGGCGCCTCGGGTGCGCTGCTGTTCGTCGCGGCGATGATCGTCGGCATGTTCCTACACGGCCGCGTCGTCCGACGCTGATCCGCGGGACTCCGACGGGTCGTTCACACCGGAACCGACAGCACGGGGCAACAGCCCTCGCGGATCACGCGCTCGGTGTGCGAACCGCGAAGCACGTCACCGGGGCTGTCGTGGCCGTGCGTGGGCATCACGAGCATCGATAGCTCGCGCGTCCGCACCGTCGAGAGGATCGCTTCCTCGAGCCCTCCTTCGATGCGGGTCGCTCCGAGCGCTTCGAGCTCGCGGTCGAGCGGGCCCACGTGGACGAGCTCGATCGTCGCCTCGGAGTCGTGCGCCGCGGCCAGGAGCGTGCGGGCCGCCTCGGTTCCCTGCCGCGCGGCCTCCGCGTTGCTCGCAGGAACCACGATCCGGCGGAGCTTGATCTCGCCGCGGTTTCCGACGAAGCCCTGACACTCGTTGGGAACCACGAGCACCGGAACCCGGCAGTTACGTGCGATGCCTTCGCCGACGCTGCCGTGCAGGAGCGCGGACAACCCGTGGCGCGTGTGCATGCCGACCACGACCAGGTCGGGCTCGATCTCGCGCAGTGCGGTGATCACGGTGTCGACGATCTCGTCGCAGTAATCGACGCTGCGAAATTCGTGGTCGATCGGGCGTTTCCATCGTCGTGAGAGATCGCCGATGTCGGGAGGTGTCGATGGAGTGGCACCGGCGAACACCGTCACCAGACGGGAGCCGCTCGCCGCCGCGAGTGCGGCCGCGTGCTCGAACGCCAGGTGGTCGTGGCCGGAGAGATCCGTCGGGTGGGCGATCCGCATCACCCGTAGTGTATTCAAGCCGGGTGCCAGCAGGGTCCGGGGAGCGTGCGAGGAGGTCGTGGCGGGCGACGTGAAACCAATTGAAACGTCCGTTTGGCCGATTCCAGGAACCACGTAGTCGTTTACAGCCACATCTGGTACTCAGGTCTTCGTGCCGGAATCCTGGCTCGTGTCTCTGGCCGGAGGTGCCCTGATCGGCGTGTCCTCCGCGTTGTTGCTGCTGACGCATGGACGGATCGCGGGGATCAGCGGCATCACGGGAGGTGCGCTCCATCCGAGCTCGACCGACCGTCCCTGGCGACTGGCGTTTCTCGCGGGGTTGATCGTCTCCGGGATCGGAGCTGCGGTGTTCGCGCCCTCCGCCATCGGTGCGATGGTGCGAGCTCCCGCCGGGCTCGTGTTCGCCGGCCTGTGCGTCGGATTCGGCACGCGTATGGGCAGCGGCTGCACGAGCGGTCACGGCGTGTGCGGGTTGTCCCGATTCTCGGGGCGTTCGCTCGTCGCGGTCGTGACGTTCATGACCACCGGTGCGATCACGGTGCTGGTCTCGAGGTGGGCGTCGTGAGCTGCACGCGCTGCCGCACGATGTCGCTCGTCCTGTCGGGCGTTGCCGGGCTGGTGTTCGGGATCGGCTTGTTGGTCTCCGGCATGACCCAGCCGGCGAAGATCGTCGGATTCCTCGATCCACTGGGTGACTGGGATCCGAGCCTCGCCTTCGTCATGGGCGGCGCGATGGCCGTGTACATCATCGCGTTTCGCGTGATCCGCAGCCGCCGGAACGAGCCGTGGTTCGACGTGCGGTACCACCTCCCGACGCGAAGCGACCTCGACCGGCAGTTGATCGTGGGGGCCGGCATCTTCGGCATCGGCTGGGGATTCGGCGGCCTGTGCCCCGGGCCGGGGCTGGTGTCTGCTTCGTCGGGAGCCACGGGTGGCCTGGTGTTCGCCGCGGCGATGCTCGTCGGGATGTTCCTGCACGATCAGCTGGTACGGCGCTGATCGATAGCGCGCCGCTTGCGCGCGACCCCGCAGATCCGGCGTGGTCGTTCGTCGGATCTCGGAATACGGAGCAGGTGATCCGGGTGGGGCGACAACGGAGCATCCGATCGGGTGGGTTGCGAGAGGCCCGATCGATCCACATCGGGATCGGATGATGTCCAAGACGCTCCCTTTGATCCCGATGCGAAACACGGTGGTGTTTCCCGGCGCTGCTCTCCCCATCACGGCAGGACGACCGCAGACGCTCAAGGCGATCGAGGCCGCCTTGCACGACCCCGATCATCTCGTGTTCGCCGTCGCGCAACGCGAGGACCACGACGAGGTCGATCCCGACAACCTGTTCACGATGGGCACGATCGCGTCGATCAGTGCGGTCCAGCGCGGACTCGGCGGCGTCCGTCTCGTGCTCGAGGGTCGCGACCGCGCGAACGCGCTCCGCATCGTCGAGAAGGACGGTCACTTCGTGGCCACCGTGGCCCCGGCCATCGAGCTTCCCCCCGACGATCCCGAGTCGCCGGCGTTCGTCGGTCTGCACCGCGAGGTCCGCGCGCGGGCGGCCGAGCTCGCCACCAAGCGCGGCGTGCCCGACGAGGCGGTCGCGCAGATGCTGGCGCAGATCGATGATCCCGGCCGGCTCACCGACCTGGTCGCCGGCTATCTCGAGGTTCCGGTCGGCGATCGACAGGGGCTGCTCGAGTCGCTCGCGGTCGAGGATCGGCTGCGCCGGATCCTGGTCGTGATCCAGCGCCAGATCGACGTGCTGTCGATCCAGGAAGACATCCAGTCCAAGGTCAAGGAGGAGCTCGGCGGCCGCCAGCGCGAGGTCATCCTGCGCGAGCAGCTGCGCGCGATCCAGAAGGAGCTCGGCGAGGGAGACGATGCCGCCGACGAGGCGCTGCGCGCACTGCGCGCCCAGCTCGACGAGCTGCCGCTGCCCGAGGCCGCGCGCAAGGAGGTCGATCGCGAGTGGGGCCGGCTGTCGCGCGCCGGTCGCGAGTCGATGGAGACCCAGGTCATCCGCACGTACCTCGAGACCATCGCGGAGTTGCCGTGGGGCAAGCGCGCCGAGGAGCTCCTCGACGTGTCCCAGGCGGAGACCATCCTCGACGAGGATCACCACGGGCTGCGCGACGTCAAAGATCGCGTGCTCGAGTTCCTCGCCGTCCATCAGGTCAGCCAGGGCAAGCAGAAGAAGGGACGCATCCTGCTGTTCACCGGTCCGCCCGGCGTCGGCAAGACGTCGATCGCGAAGTCGATCGCGCGTGCGATGGGGCGCGAGTACGTGCGGATCTCGCTCGGCGGCGCGCGCGACGAGGCCGACATTCGCGGTCACCGCCGCACGTACATCGGCGCGTTGCCCGGGCGGATCATCGCCGGCATGAAGCAGGCGGGGAGCAAGAACCCGGTGTTCCTGCTCGACGAGGTCGACAAGCTCGGCCAGAGCTTCCAGGGCGATCCGGCATCGGCCCTGCTCGAGGTGCTCGACCCGGCACAGAACGACTCGTTCACCGATCACTACCTCGCGGTGCCGTTCGATCTCTCCGAGGTGATGTTCATCGCGACCGCGAACTTCATCCAGAACATCCCGGGACCGCTGCTCGATCGCATGGAGATCGTCGAGTTCGCCGGCTACACCGAGCGCGAGAAGCTCGAGATCGCGAAGCACTACCTGGTCGGGCGCCAGCTCGCCGACAACGGGCTGACCGAGGACCAGCTGACGCTGACCGACGACGCGATCCGCGAGGTGATCTCCAGCTACACGCGCGAGGCCGGCGTGCGCCAGCTCGAGCGCGAGCTCGGACGGCTGGCCCGCAAGGTCACGCGCAAGATCGCGAGCCACGAGGTCGAACGGATGACGATCGATCGCGGCGACGTACGAGGGTTGCTGGGACGACCGCGCGCCCATCCCGAGAAGGCCAACCGCGAGGATCAGGTCGGGACGGCGACCGGCATGTACTACACGCCGGCCGGTGGCGACATCATGTTCGTCGAGGCGGCGCCGATGCGCGGCAAGGGCGAGCTGATCCTCACCGGTCAGCTCGGCGACGTGATGAAGGAGTCGGCGCGCGCCGCGTGGACGTTCGCCCGCGCACACGCCGACTGGCTCTCGATCGACGATCGCGTGTTCGAGCGCGATGTCCACGTCCACGTTCCGGCGGGCGCGATCCCGAAAGATGGCCCGTCGGCGGGGATCGCGATGGCGACCGCCCTGGTCTCGGCGCTGTCGGGGCGACCGGCCCGGCACGATGTCGCGATGACCGGCGAGATCACGCTGTCGGGACGCGTGTTGCCGATCGGCGGGCTCAAGGAGAAGGTCCTGGGGGCCGTGCGGTCGGGCATCACCAAGATCGTGATCCCGCGCGACAACGAGGCCGATCTCGAGGATCTGCCGTCGGACGTGCGCGATCGCCTCGACGTCTCGCCCGTCGACACGCTCTCGGAGGCGCTCGCGATCACGCTGCGCGACACCACGCTGCGCGACGGCCGGCTATCGTTCGAGAATCGCGGCGAGGCCGAGGCGCCCCAGCTGCACTAGCCCAGCGCCCATCTCGGTTGACCCGGCCTGCTCGAAGAATCGACACGCTCGCCATCGGTGCCGGGCGCGCTCACGACGGTCGCGCAGCCCGCGTAGTCGCTTGCCGCCGGCGTGGGATGTGCTCCACTGCGCCGCCATGACGGGGCAGGGCGATATGGCGCCGGCGTGGGCCGAGCTGCTCGGAACCGACTACGCGCGGTTTCGCGAGGTCGTGCGCGTCGAGGCCGAGCGCCTCGGGATCGCCTTCGACGAGGCGCACCTCGATTGCGGCGTGCTGCGCGCGCCGTCGGGGACCTACGGCCTGTCCAACGTGGCGCGGCTGTGTCGCGCGGCACCGGTCGAGGCGTGGCCGACGATCGTGGGCGAGCATCTGCGGCGGTCGACGGCGCAGGCGACGCCGGTCGACTTCGAGTACGCCGCATCGCGGTTGCGCCTGCGCGTGGTTCCGGACCGTCAGGTCACCGCGCAGCCCGCGCGCTACGTGTCGCGCGAGCTCGCGGCCGATCTACATCTCGCACTCGCGATCGACAAGCCCGAGCACGTGGTGTTCGTCTCTTCGGAGGAACCCGCGAGCTGGAGCTGCTCGATCGACGAGCTGTTCGAGCGCGCTCGTGCGAACACCGAAGCCGAGCCCCCGCTCGATCGCGAGGATCTCGAGCTCGACGCGGCAGGAGCTCCGTCGATCGCGCTGCTGCACGGCACGTCGTACTACGCGTCGGGCCACGTGGTGTTTCTCGATCGCTACGTGCCCGCCGGCGAGTGGGGCCACCTGATCGGTGTGCCCGATCGCCACGCGGTGCTCGCGGTACCGTTCGACGGCGCCGGCGTGCTCCCGGCTCTCGGGCCACTCGTGCGACTCGCTCATCTGCGGTTCACCGAGGAGCCCGGCGCGATCTCGGATCAGCTGTACTGGCGGCATCGCGATGGCGCACTGGTGCGGATCGCGTGCGGCGTGGGTTCCGACGGTCAGCCGTGGGTCGCGCCACCCGAGGCATTCACGGCGATCGTCGCCGGCTGATCCGCGGAGCCTGTCCAGCCACGGGATGAGCTCGTCGCGGCGTGATATGCAGTCGCTGGTGAACGCGTCTGGCCTCCACGTCGACGACACCGGTGATGGCGATCCGGTGGTGATGGTCCACAGCTCGGGATCGTCGGGGCGACAGTGGAAGCGGCTCGCCACCGAGCTGGTCGCGCGCGGCAAGCGCACCGTGGTGCCCGACCTCACGGGGCACGGTCGCTCCGAACCGTGGCCCGAGCCGCAGCCGTTCGACTTTCACCTCGATGTCGAACGCGTCGGCGCGCTGCTCGAGTCGCTCGGCTCCGCACATCTGATCGGCCACTCGTACGGTGGGTTGGTCGCGTTGCACGCGGCGATCGCCGCGCCGGGTCGCATCCGTACACTGCAGCTGTTCGATCCGGTGGCGTTCGGCGTGCTCGATCCCGTCGCCGATCGCGACGTGCTCGGGTTGATCCGCAACCTCGATCTCGAGACCTGGGAGCCGACCGACGACGGACGGTCGGCCTGGTTCCGGCGGTTCGTCGACTACTGGAGCGGCACCGGGGCGTGGGATGCACTTCCCGCCGCGGCGCGCGCCGAGTTCGTGCGCGTCGCGTGGGTGGTTCGTGAGGGCGTGCGCAGTTTGATGGCGGATCACACGTCGCTCGATGCCTACCGCGTGCTCGCGTGTCCGGTCTCGATCCTCACGGGCCAGACAACGCCGCCGACGGCGCGTCGGGTCGACGAGTATCTCGCCGGGGCCACGCACGGCTCGCTCCAGGTGATCACCGGCGCCGGGCACTTCGCGCCGGTAACCGCCGCGGGGGCGGTGAATCCGCTACTGATCGCCGCGATCGAAGCCAGGCGATAGATCGGCTCGATCGCGTTGCCGCGATAGCTACTGCTCTTCGGCGTCGTGCGCGTGCCCGATCGCGTCGCGGAGCTGATCGCCGAGCTTGGCGTAGCGCAGGATGACCTTGTCGGCATGCACCGCCTGGATCGCATCCTGGGACACCACGAACTCACCGGCGTTCTCGACGTAGACCACGATGTCACCGTTCATGAGGACCTGACGGACGGCCCCGAACTCCTCGGCCCCGTCGGCCACGAAGGTTTGAAATCCGACTTCGACCGTGTGCTGCATGGATCTGCTCCTGACCCTGGCACCGTGGCACCCCGCGCCAACGTTTGCCAGTGCCCCGGCCGGAATCGGACGCCGCGGCGTGCCGAGGTTGGCCGGATCCTGCCGCGGACACGAACGACGCGCAGTTCGCGCAACCACGGGCCCGAATCCATCGTCTACTAGGGGCATGCGGTGGGTGCTCGCGGTCGCGCTGTGCCTCGCGGTGGTGTCGACCGCCCGGGCCGACGACTGGGGTGTGCATCGCGCCGCGTTCGATCCCGTGGTGGTCCGTCGCTACGAGTCGATCCTCGCGCGCGATCCGCACGACGCGCGGATCCTGCGCGCGCTGGTCACGCTGTATCGCCGGTATCGCAGCGTCGCGAAGCTCGAGGCCGAGTACCGCGATCGGCTCGGCACCGGCGACGACTGGGCCACGCTGGTCGTGCTCGCTCGACTCCCACGCACGTCGCGCGCCGACACGCTCGCGTTGTGGAAACGCGCGCTGGCGGCCAAACCCGACGACGCTCGCGGCTGGCTCGCGGCAGGTGATGCGGCCAACGGCGATCCGGCGGCCGCACGAGATTTCTATCGTCGCGCCGCCGAGCTGATCACCGAGCCCCGCAAGAAACGGATCGCACTGACCAAGTTGGTCGAAGCCGCGCGGCTGATCGGCGACACCCCGACGATCGAGCGCACGTACGAGCAGCTGGTCGCGCTGGCGCCGAAGGATGGCTCGCTGTGGTTCGAACGCGGGACGTCGCAGCTCGCGGCCAAGCACTACGAGGCCGCCGCGACCAGCTTCGCGACGGCCGAGCCGCTGTTGCGCCGGGATCCCGAGCGTCGGCTGACGGCGATCGTCGATCGCGGCATGGCGCTCGAGGGGCTCGGGCGACCCGACGACGCGATCGCAGAGTACGACCGCGCGCTCGACCGCACGCCGCGCGGGTACTACCTCCGGCACGAGATCGTGCTGCGGATCGTTGATGTCGAACGCAAGCGACATCAGCTGCTCGCGGCGGTGTCGCGGCTCGAGACTCGGTGGCCCGCGCGCCGGCGTGGCTACTTCGAATGGGCGACGCTCGGTGATCTCCACGCCGAGCTCGGCGACGACGAAGGCGCCCTCGACGCTTACCAGCACGCCGTGCGCAGAGCCCCGACCGAGATCGGGACGCAACGCCGGCTGATCGCGCTCCTCGACAAGCTGCATCCGGAACGCGCGCTCGCACAGCACGAGGCCGCGGCGCGGATCGCCCCCGGCGATGTCGAGCTCCAGGTCGCGCTCGCGAAGCGCTACTACCCGGCGCACAAGACCAAGGCGTTCGCGACCCTGGCGCGGCTGTCGCGCCGGATGCGTGGCAGCGTCAACGCGCTGTCGAAGATCGCGGAGCTCTACGAAGTCTGGGACGAGCTGCCGCGCGCGATCGGAGAGTACGAGGCGATCTCGAAGCTCGAGCCCGACGATCCGGACCACGCGATCGTCCTCGGGAACGCGTACTGGCGCGCCAACAAGCAGGCCGAGGCGCGGCGCGCGTGGAATCGCCTCGACGAGATCGGGACGCCGGCGGCGGTGTTCAAGCACGCGCAGGAGCTGTCGCGTCACGAGCTGTGGACCGAGTCGATCGTCGCGTACACCAACGCCCTCGAGCTCGATGGCTCCAACGGCGACGTGTGGTACGGGCGCGCCCGCGCCTACGACGAGCTCCACAAGTACAAGGAGGCGATCGAGGACGCGCGCCACGCGGTCGCCCTGATCGGCTACGCGCAACGCGAGGAAGGACTCCGCAACCGGCAGCTATTGGTGCGCGAGCTCGGTCACGCCGAGAAGGATGGCGAGCGACTGCCGCTGCGCACCGCGGTGACGCGCTGGCGGTTCGCGTTCGAGCACGGCGACGTGTTCGCGGGGTACCTGCTGGCCGCGCACCACTCGCGGATCCGGAGTCACCAGCTGCACGACGTGCTGGTCCGGCTGTATCGCATGGTCCCCACCGACGACGCGCTCGGCATGGCGGTATCGCGCTCGTTCGAGCGTCGCGGCGAGTTCGATCGCGCGCGCGAGGAGCTCGAACGGATCGCGCGGCGTTCGCCGGCACGCGTCAAGGAAGTGGCGCGCCAGCTCGAGCTGATCGAGGCGCATCGCGAGCGCTACGAACGCGACATCCGGTGGGCCGAGGAAGGCCGGAGCTCGAAGGCCGAACGTCCCGACATCGTCGGTCGCGACTTCCGGATCGGGATGCGCCTCGTGCTCGGCGCCGACGTGCACGATGCGGCAGGTGCCCTGAGCGGCTTCGGCTACTACCTGACGTCCGAGAAGCGCGAGGGGAGTGCGTACGTGGCTCGCCTCGACTGGACGAAGCGCAACGACAAGACCGAAGAGGTCAACGCGTTCGCGCTCGCCGGCGGTGTGGTCAAGCGCATCGTCGACGCGCGCAAGTTCGAGCTCGCGCTCGTGGGGCTGGGCCGCTTCGAGCTCCGCTACCACCGCGGACCCGATACGCCGTGGCGGCGGGTGGCGCTCGCCGGCGATCTGTCGCTCCAGGTGCTGCCGCGTGCGATCCCGGCGACGCTGGGGGTGCGGTTCGATCAGGTGCTCACGGACAAGGCGAAGAGCTCCGCGGTGTTCGTGGAGCTCGGATTCGAAGTGCGATGACGAGATGGTTCCCGCCATACGCATCGATCGCGATCGTGTTCGCGGTCGGACTCGCGATCGCTCGACCGGTGGCAGCGCAACCACCCGAACCGTGCGCCGCGTGCGCCCGCGGCGACAAGCTGATCGAAGAGCTCTCGCTCGAGCCGCTGCGTTCCCTCTCGCACGAGCTGGCGGCGCTCCGCCTCGCCGACCCGCTCACCCGCGATCAGTACGCGCACCTGCTCGAGCTCCGGGGCAAGCGCCCCGTGCTCGTGCGCGTGGGGGCGCTCTCCGACGATCAGCTGATCGACGTCGCAGCGGCGCTATGTCAGGAGGAGACCGGACCCTGCGTCGACGTGACGACACATGGCCTGCGGTGCTTCGCCGATCGCTGCGATGTCGATCTCCCGCTCGATCCGGAAGGCGGCGACATCCTCGAGCTCCCGGCGTCGTGCCACCAGTACAACAATCCCCAGCGCGCGCCGTCGTACGGGCTCGGGTTCGAATGGGGCACCGGCTGGCAACGCAGCGCGCATCCGCACGAGGCCTACGCGTTTTCGTTCGGACTCGAAGGCCGGCTGCGCTTCGGGCAGCGCTTCGGCGCGGTCGCACGCATCGATCGTGTCCACAGCCTCGATGCGCCGGAGGATGCCGACCACGACCGACACGACGACACCGAGACCGGTCCGATCGTACGGCTCGCGACGCTCGCCGGGCCGAGCCTGGTCCTCGACAACACGCGGTTTCACAGCACCACACGGTTCCTGCGCCTCGACCTGCTCGGCGGCTACCTGTCGACGCGCACGCAGGACGCCGAGAGTGGACCGGCCGCCGGCTTCGACCTCGCGTACCAGCTGTCGGTGTTCCGGTTCGGTGTGCGGGTCGTGCAGGGCTTCGGTGACGCCGGCTCTGCCTCGATGGTGCTGGCGCACCTCGGCATCGTGTCGGGAGCGCGCCCCGGCTACCGCAACGAGGCCGATTGCGGCGCGTTACCGTCGCCGCGATCGACGCGGCTCGCGCTCGCGGTCGACTATCCGCTGGTCGGTGCGGGGCTCGTGTCGCACTTCGCGTACTCGGTCCCGGGGGTCGGGTTCGAGATGGCGTGGCACGTCGTCCACAAGCTCGACGTCCTCGCGCACGGCGATCTGATCGAGTACCCCGGCAAGGGCCTCGATCGCGATCGGGCGATCCACGAGGCCGTGCTCGCCGGGTTGCGGATCGACCACATGAAGCATCACGCGTTCACCGCGGTGATGGCCGGCTACTCGCTGGGGTCGGGCATCGATGCCGACTCGGGGCCGATCGTCGATCTATCGGTCGCCAAGAACTGGCAAGACGACAAAGGAGCCGCATACCTGCGGCTCCACGGTCGGTTCGGTGTCGGCTCCGACAACCTCGATTATCGTGTCGTGTTCCTGTCGTTCGGCGCCGAGCTGCGGCTCGACCCGCACGCCTGGCGCGACCGCGACCACTAGCGACGCGGCGCGAGCACGCCGACCACGAGGGCGATCGCGCTCGCGAGCACCGCGGCCCACGCGCCCCAGGCGAGCACGACGTTCGCGAACGAACCGATCGTCCATGCCACCGCGCCGAACACGGCGAGCCCACTCACCAGCGCGAGCTGGCCCGACTTGGCGCTGGTCGACACGCCACTGGCGATCGCGGCGATACCCGCGAGCGGGACCAGCCACAAGATCCGGACCGTCACGCCGAGACCATCGGTGAGCAACGGCAGCTGGTCGCTGGTCAGGCCGTCGAACATCGAGTGATCGCTCCACGGCGCGAAGAAGCCCGCGAGCACCGCGACGCCACCGGCGATCCGCCACGACGCGCGACGCGGCGACACGCCACCGAGGATCGCGCCGGCGCCGCCGAACACGAGCCACGAGTCGATGCCGCCGTCGAACACCACGGAGCGCGCGAACTGGAACAGCACGTAACCGCTGATCGTCACGCCGGCCGCGATCGCCGCGAGCCGCGTGAGCTCGGACCGCGTGGCCGCCGTGACCGCGAGGGCCACACCGACGAGCGGCACGAGGAACAGCCAGTGGTTGGCGTTCCACGCGAGCGAAAGCCCGCAATGGCTCTCGCCCATCAGCGACACCCAGCTCACCAGCATCGAAGCCACCAGCACGACGCCGCAGACCGACAGCACGCTGTACGCCCAGTTGGGGAGAGATTTGCTCATCGCTTGGATCGGACGAGGTTCGCCCGGCGAGGTCGCATCCCGAACGACGAGCGAATAAAGTCGCGCGAGAACAGGCGGTTAGCTTACTCGGGCGGCGCGTTCGGGGTTGGCTCTTCCCGCGGGCCGTAGCGCCGCACGATGTCGGCGAGCTGGGTCTGATCGAGCGGCGACGGCGACGGCCGGTCGGTCGCGGTGGCCTGGGTCTCGATGTGCAGCGTGCGGGTCGGGAACGCGTACCCGATGCCGAGGTCCTGCGCGAGCTTGAGCATCTCGAGGTTGAGCTGCGTGCGGGTCTTCATCTCGGTCGACCAATCGGGCGCGTCCATGAAGCAGTACACGATCACGTTGAGACTCGAGTCGTTGTACTGGTTGAACTCGACCGCGTAGAAGTCCTTTCGCATCCCCGGAAGGCGATCGATGATCTTGCGAACGCCTTCGAGGTACGCCTCCACGCGCTCGGGCGGCGTGTCGTACTGGAGCCCCATGTTGGCGACGTAGCGGCGCCAGCGTCGCGCGCCGTAGTTGTCGATCGAGGTGTCGGTCATCTTCGCGTTCGGGATCGTGACCAGCGAGTTGTAGAACGTGCGCACCCGCGTGGTCCGGAACCCGACCTCTTCGACGGTGCCCTCGACGCCCGCGATCACGACCCAGTCGCCGATCTGGAACGGCTTGTCGACGAACACCACCAGCGAGCCGAAGAAGTTCGCGACCGAGTCCTTCGCGGCGAGGGCGAATGCCAAACCGCCGAGGCCGAGGCCGGCGAGTAGCGACCCGACATCGACCTCGAGGTTCTGCAGCACGAACAGCGCGCCGACGATGGCGATGAACACCTTGAGGGTCTTGCGCAGCAGCGGGACCAGCTGATCGTCGAGCTTGCTGTCGGTGGACTCTGCCTTGACCTCGAGCCAGTCGGTGAGCACGTCGACCAGGCGATACGCGAGCCATGCGGCCGAGTACGCCGCCACCGCGACGGTCGCGGTCGCGATCACCCTGTCGGCCTGGTCCGAGAGCCGGAGCCACGGCCCGAACAGGTAGAACACCGCGGCCATCACCAGGCCGCCGACCGGGCGCGCGATCCGCGTGATCGCTTTCTCGACCCAGCCCAGCTTCGAGGTCACCCGGCGGACGTAGGTGCTGATGATGAACACCACGATCCGCTGGAGCGCGAGCGCGACCAGCACGATCAATAGCAGGGCGACCAGCTGCCAGACCTCGATGCCGAGCAGTTGCTTGTGGGCCCAGTCCGGCAGCGCGTTCATGATCCGTTCGCGCAGCGAGGGTTGCGTCGCGTCGTGGAGCGCCGGGATCGCCTTGATCGTCGCCGTCGAGAACATCCACTTGCTGCCGAGCTTGACGATCTCGACCGCTTCGAGCTCCGGCAGGCGCCAGCGATGGATCCCGGCCGCCGTCTTGTAGTCGGCCTCGTTCGGGATCGCATCGACGTCGATGTACATGCCGCGCACGTCGAGCGTCTGCTTGAGGAGCTCGGCGCGCGTGGCGACCGTGGCTGCCCCGAGCTGGCTGGTGTCGAAGCACGCGGCGGCCTTGTTCGGATCGATGCGCGCCTTCGTCGGCTGGATCCAGTACAGCAGCTGGAGCATCGCCTCGCGCGGGGTCCGGCACGTCCCCTGGACCTGATCCGCGAACGGGTCGGCGGGAGCGGGCGCGGGTTCCGGCGCCGGGGCGGGTTTCTCCGGGACCGGCTGCGCGACGGCCGGAGCGGACAGGCTCGCGACCGACAACAGCAAGAGCAGCAAGATCGAGCGACGCATCCACGGACCCTAAAGAACGCAGCGATCAAACTCAACCCGACCACCTCGAAGCTCGCGTTCGAAACACCGGGTCGGATGACACTTCGACAAAATCGAAGTAATTCTGTCAAACGAAGCGAGAATCGAACAGTTCACCGAAACTGTGCTATCCCGCTGCACGGACCGCACAGCATGGAATGGCTGAACTACCACCACTTGCTGTACTTCTGGATGGTCGCGCGTGAAGGGGGCCTGGCGCCGGCCGGCAAGGTCTTGCGACTGTCGCAGTCGGCGCTGAGCAGCCAGATCAAGCGGCTCGAGGGCACGCTCGGCGAGAGTTTGTTCGAGCGCCGCGGCCGCAAGCTCGAGATGACGGAGACGGGCCGCGTCGTCTACAAGTACGCGGACGAGATCTTCGGACTCGGCCGCGAGATGCTCGATGCGATCCGCGAGCGATCGACGCCGCGGGTCTTGCGGTTGACGGTCGGGATCTCGGACGTGGTCCCAAAACTGCTGGTCCGCACGTTGCTCGAGCCGGCATTCGAGCAGCAGGGAGGGCTCGCACTGACGTGCTCGGAGGATCGCTTCGATCGGCTGCTCGCCGAGCTCGCGCTGGGCGCGGTCGATGTCGTGATCACCGATGGACCGGTACCTCCCGATGCGAGCGTGCGCGCGTACAACCACTTCCTCGGCGAGTCGACGATCACGCTGCTCGCTCCTCGTGCGCTGGCGCCCGGCATGCGGCGATCGTTTCCCGACGGGCTCGATGGTGCGCCGTTACTCCTGCCGTTGCCGGGCTCGACGCTGCGGCGCACGCTCGACGCGTGGTTCGCGGCATCGGAGATCCGCCCGCGGGTCGCGGCCGAAGCCGAGGACAGCGCGCTGCTCCAGGCGTTCGCCGCCGACGGTATGGGCGCACTGTTCGTTCCGACGGTGATCGCGAAGAGCGTCGCGAAGCGATACGGCCTCGTCAGCGTGGCGTGCGTCGACGACGTGCACGAGCGCTACTACGCGATCTCCGCCGAGCGACGGCTCGTTCACCCCGCCGTGCTCGCGATCCGGAACGCTGCACGCAACGAGTTGTTCTCGTAAGCACGCTTCGAGATTCTCGAAGCGTCACCGTGAACTTCGATCATTGTGCACTCCCGGCGCACGCCGTATTCAGGACACAGGAAGGAGGACTACACGATGCTGATCGCATTACTCGTCTCTGTCTGTCGTCAACAAGTGCGCGCTCGCCAACACAGCTGTAACGAGGAGGTCAGCCGTGAATGACACGAAGCTCGAGACCGGCACAGAGCTGCCGACGAACATCCTCGACACCGGCGCGGTCGACGTCGGCGAGCTGCGCAAGCACCTGCGGACGCTCGCCACGCTCGAGCCATCGGATGCCCCGATGGTGAGCTGCTACCTCTCGTTCGACCGTGGTGTGCTCTCGCGCGACACCGTCGGGCGGCACGCCCGCTTGGTCCGCGCGGGACTGCCACCTCACAAGCAGGCCGCGTTCGACAAGGCGATGGCGCGCGTCTACACGCAACTCGAACATCGCTCCGAACGGGCTCGCGGGATGGCGGTGTTCTCGCGCGCTGGCAACTCGCCACATCTCCAGTTGCTCGAGTTCCGTGTACCGGTGCCCGAGCTGTTGTTCGCCGAGGACACCCCGGTGATCTATCCGCTGGTCGAGCTCCGGGACACGTTTCACCGCTTCGTCGTCGTGATCTCGAACGAGTCCTCGGCGCGAATCCTCGAGGTCAGTCTCGGCGCGGTCGTCCGCGAGGTCTGGACGTCGGCTCCCGCGATTCCCGACGACCTGCGTCGTCAGTGGAGCCGGGACGAGTATCGAAACCATCGCAAGGACCGCGTGGATCGGTTCCTCAAGGTGAAGCTCGCCGTCCTCGAGCGGCTGGTCATGTCCAACGGACACACTCACCTGATCCTCGCGGGCAATCCGCGGATCACCGCGCGGATCCGCGACCGACTCCCCGAGCGGCTGCGGGCCAAGCTCATCGACATCGTCCCGATGCCGCCCAACGCAGACCCGGGAGATGTCGTGCAGGCGGCGATCGCGAGCTTCATCGCGCAGGAGCAACACGAATCGGTCGTCGCCGCGAGCGCGCTGTGTGCCGAGGTCGATCGTGGAGAGATGGCCGAGCTCGGGACTGCTTCTTCGATCGAAGCACTCCGGCGGGGACAGGCGGACCTGCTCGTGATGACCGATGCGTACCGACCGGGGCAGGGCTGGATCTGCTCGCGGTGCGAGACGTTGACCGCAGCACCGGAGCGGCTCACCGGCGAGTGCCCGTCGTGCGGAGGCGAGCTCGTCGGCGTCGATCTACGCGAGCACCTCGTCAAGCTGGCCGAACGCACGGCGTGCGGGTTCGAGCGGGTCAGTCACCACGAACAGCTGTCCGCGATGGGTGGCGTGGGTTGCATGCTGCGCTATCCGCGACAGCACGCGACCTGAGGGCAAGCGTAGCGTTCGCGCGAAGCGCGCGACGTAGCTGGGCGTGTAACGCTGGTTCGGCGATAACCTGCACGGCGATACCTGCACGCTCCGGCGCGTCCGCCGCGGTTCGTCCTCGCCACTTCTGTCCAGCGGATCGTGTAGCGTGTCGAGCTCGAGCCGGTGATGGAAGACGAGCGACCCTCCGAAGATCTCCTGTACCGAGCGGCGGTCGAGCGGCTGCTTCATCCACCGCGCGTCCGGCAGAGCACCCGGTTTCTGCTGATCAGCCTCGCGCTGTTCGTCGGGCTCTCGGCGTTGCACGGGACGACCTCGGTCCTCGAGCTCGCGATCCTGGTCGGCGTGCTGTTCGTCCACGAGCTCGGGCATGCCGCCGCGATGCTGATGTGCGGCTATCGCGACGTTCGCGTGTTCTTCATCCCGCTGTTCGGTGCCGCGACCACGGGGCGCGCGCGCGGGGTCTCGCGCTGGAAGCAGGCGGTGGTGCTGCTGGCCGGGCCGCTGCCCGGGATCGTCGCCGGCTCGGTCCTCACCTTCGAGGGTCCCGCCTCGCTGCGATTGCTCGCGCTGATGCTGATCGCGGTCAACGCGTTCAACCTGCTGCCGCTCGAACCGCTCGACGGCGGCCGCCTGTTCCAGGTCCTGGTGTTCTCCCGCAGTCGTCACCTCGAGATCGTGTTCCGCGCGGTCACGAGCGCCGCACTCGTGTTGCTGTCCGTGCTGTGGAGCTTGTGGTTCCTGGCCGCGATCGGCGTGTTCATGTTGTTCGCGGTCGGCGGTCGCAAGCGGCTGCTCGATCGTGCGGAACCACTGAAGCAGCTCGAGTGGCCGAGCGATCCGCACGCGCTCGACGATGCTCGGCTCCGCACGCTGTACGACGCCGCGTGCTCGCTGGTGCCCGCCAAGCTCGAGCCACGCGTGCACGCGTCGGTGGTCGCGACCAATATGGAACAGTTGCTCGAGCAGGCCACCACGCGAACCGCCGGCGTCGGAGAGACCGTCGGCATGCTCGGCGTGTGGCTGGGCGGTCTGGCGCTGAGCGGGTTCGCGCTGGTCGCCGGTGGTCCGTATTCGACGCCGGCCGTCGATCATCCGGACTGGCAGACCTACCAACGGCCCGGGTTCTCGATCGAGCTCCCGCACCCGCTGTCGACGGAAGAGGTCGGTTCGAACGGTCCCGTATACGTGATGAAGACCCGGTTTGCGGAGTACGGAGTGGCGGTGGTCGGTCACATCCCCGCGGCCAAGCCGTGGCTCGACCACTGCCGGAGCACCGTGATCTCGAACCAACCCTTGCTCCGCGACTACGACGCATCCCCCGACGAGCGGCGGTTCGACGTGCGCGCACCCAACGACATCACGGCCGCGTTCCGGTGCATCGCGCCGGGCACCACCGGCTACGTCGTGTTCGTCCAGCCCGCCGACACCGAAGCCGCTCGCCGCGTGCTCCAGTCGTTTCGCCTTCGCTAGTGCGTGACCTTGCCGGTGGCGGCGTCGACGTGAAACACGAGCTTGTCGTAGCGGATCTTCCATCGCGCGGGCTCGCGTACGACCTCGAGGTCCGTCCAGCCGTGCGGGATCCGCGCGAGCGGCCGGCCGAGTGGACCCTCGAGCAGTTGCTTGCGCTCGGCGGCCGACAGCGACGTGACGACGGCGCGCTCGGCATCTTCGCGAAGCGCGGCCTTGCCTCGGACCGTCGTGGTCACTCCGGGGACCACCGAGATTTGCTTCGAAATCGACACCTTCTTTGGTGTTGGTGAACGCGAACAACCGCGCATCGACCATCTCGTCGAATACGAATCGGACCGCAAGTGACGATCGCGGCGTGACGACGAACTGGGCGCCGACTCGCGGACGCGTGTTGCCGCTCCATGTCGGCGCGTCTCCGGCACCGAGGTGGACCACGAGCGCCTTCGCGCGGGCGGCATCGTCGAGCTGGATCCGGTAGATCACGCGGTCGTCCGTCTTGCCGTTGACGACGCCCACGACCATCTCGCGCGAGAAGTCGATCGCGCGAGCCGGTCCTTTGCCACCGGCTGTCTTCCAGGCCGCTCGCCACTCGGCGTGCGTGCGAGCGACGATCACGCGTGGCTTTCCGGACGGCTTGGCGATCACCATCTCGTCGAGCTGCATCGCGCGCGGGTATCCGAGCGTGTCCGCACGAGCGGGACCGGCCGCCAGGACGAGCGCCAAGATGACGAGGAAACGCATCGATCAGACTTCCAGATGTCATCGACGTACGAAGCGGGGATTTGGTCTCGCACTCTTGGACCTCCGCCACGTGATCCAGCGCGCGTCGGACGTTCTAACCCTGCAAGTCTTCACGGAGCGGAACCGGGACAAAATCCCCAGTGAACTTCGTTGCGACTTTGTTCGCCCCTGCACTCACAAGAAGGAGGAATCACCACTAGGAGGTTCGATGCGTACCTCGAGCTTGTTCTGTTGTTTTGTTTTCGGCGCGCTGGTCGGATGTGCCACGAACACGAGCGATTCCAGCATGTACCTGACCGGTACCGAGGAGCAGCCGGTGGTCGGAAGCAATGGTGATCTGAGCTGCAACGGGCACAAGGTGTTGCTCTGTCATATCCCGCCCGGCAACCCGGATAACGCGCACACGATCTGCGTCGACCAGCACGCGATCGCGCCGCACCAGGCGCACCACGGCGACACGCTCGGCGTCTGCGCCGGCGATGGCAACACGGATCCGACGGATCCGACGGATCCGACGGATCCGCCCGACGATCCCACGGATCCGACCGATCCCACGGATCCGACCGATCCTCCACCCGACAGCGGGAGCGGCAGCGGACCGGTCCTGTGATCAGGACGCGGCGCTTCCTGTAGTCGCGTATGGTCGCCTGGCGTGGCGACCCAGCACATCTTCCTGGTCCCCGGGTTCTTCGGGTTCGTGAACTTCGGACGTGTCGTGTATTTCACGCACGTCCGCGAGTTTCTCGAGGGGGCGTGCGCGCGCGAGCGGGTCGACATCGAGATCCATCGTGTCCGGCTCAAGCCGACGGCGTCGTTGCGCGTCCGCGCTGCCGAGCTCGCCCGGGCGATCCACGAGCTCGGCGAGGGTGCGCGGGTCCACCTGGTGGGGCACTCGACCGGTGGGCTCGACGCGCGGCTGGTGGCCACGCCGAACGTGGCGCTCGACGTCGACTTCCCGATCGAGCCGATCGCGAAGCGGGTGCGGTCGGTCGTGACCGTCGCGACTCCGCACGGTGGAACGCCGCTCGCCGCGTTCTTCTCCAGCCGGATGGGGCAGCACCTGTTGCAGTTGCTGTCGCTCGCGACGATCACGATCCTGCGAACCGGCCGACTGCCGATCGCGCTGATGGCGCGGATCACCACCAGCATCGCGCGGTTCGCGGTCGCGCGTCCCGGCGCGCCGATCGAGCTGCTCGAACACCTCGAGAACGAGCTGCTCGGCACGCTCCCCTCCGACCAGCGCGATCAGGTCGGCGAGTTCGTGCGCGACGTCTACCGCGATCAGGCTCTGATCCCGCAGCTCGCGCCCGCGGCGATGGACCTGTTCGACACGACAACCGCGGATCGGCCCGGCGTACGATACGCCAGCGTGGTCGCGCAGGCCACGCCGCCGCGGTTCGCCACGCGCCTTTCGCTCGGTCCTCGGCCGTGGAAGCAGGCGACCTACGCGTTGTACGCGTGGTTGCACAAGCAGGTCGGGGAAGGCGATGGCATCGTGCCGTCCGCGTCGCAGCGGCGCGGGCACATCCTCCACGAGGCGCGCGGCGATCACCTCGACGTGATCGGCCACTTCGAAGGTCCCGACCTCCAGCCGCCCCACAACGACTGGCTCAACACCGGTTCGAACTTCGGTCGCACGGAGTTCGAGGCACTGTGGACCGATGTCGTGCGGTTCATCGCCCGCAGCCGATGAGCGATAACTTCCCGGGTCGCCGCGCACAGGAAGCGCAGGCGGAACGTGGTCTTGCGGAACCGTCCCAGGAAGCGAAACTGACCACGGGACAAGCTCACTTCGAACGCGGGATGTAGACTATCGACGTGCCGCAAGGCGAGCCCGAAGTGAGTGACGGGCAAGTGCAACAGGATCCGCGTTGGGGGTGGCTTCTCGAAGCCATCGGCGACGCGATCCTGATCGCGACGCCGGATGGTCGTGTCGTCGACTCCAACGCCGCCGCTCAGCAGCTGTTCGGCTACTCCGCCGAGGAGCTCCGAGCGCTCCATCGCAGCGATCTGGTGGCGCACGATGTGCGCTTCGCAGCAGCGCTGGAAGCGCGCAACCAGACCGGCAGGTTCCGCGGCGAGCTGACGTACACCCGCAGGGGAGGAGGCCAGTTCGACGGCGATGTCACGGTCGCGAGGCTTGCCGCGCCGAACGGCGAATCCCGCGTCTGGCTCCTGATCCGCGATCGAACCGAGCAACGCCGCGCCGAGCAGGCGCTGGCCGACCTCCACCGCAGCGAGGCCACGTTCCGGGCGCTGTCGGAAGCGACGTTCGAAGCGATCCTGATCCACCACGAAGGGACCATCCTGCTCGCGAACTCGGCCGCGGAGCAGATGTACCGGGTTCCGCCCGGTGGCATGGTCGGCCGCGGTCTGTTCGAGTTCGTCGCCGACGAGTCCCTCGACCTGGTGCGCGCGAAGGTGGCGGTTCGAGAGGAACGCGCGTATCGGGGCTACGGGAAGCGTCTCGATGGCTCGACATTTCCGGCCGAGGTGCAAGCGCGCACCGTCGGTACGTTGGTCGATGGCATCACCGCCCGCGTGGTCGCGATCCGCGACATCACCCAGCGGACGCAACTCGAGACGTCGCTCGCCGTCGCCGATCGTATGGCATCTCTCGGAACGCTCGCGGCCGGTGTCGCCCACGAGATCAACAACCCGCTCGCCGTGGTGATGATGACGCTCGATCTGACGATGCGAAAGCTCGGGCGATCGACCGATCCCGAAGCCTCCGCGCTGGTCCGGACCATGCAGGATGCCAAGACGTGCGCGAAGCGGATCCAGCAGATCGTTCGCGATCTGGGAACGCTGTCGCGCAGTCACGAGGTGGTCGCGGGGCCGGTCAATGTCTCGAGCGTCGTCACCTACGCCTCGAACGTCGTGCGTCACCAGCTCCGGCACCGGGCCGAGCTCGTCATCGACATCCCCGACGTCCCTCCGGTGTGGGGAATCGAGTCGCAGCTCGGTCAGGTCGTGCTCAACCTGCTCGTCAATGCCGGCCACGCGCTCACCGGCGATCGCCCCGGTCGGATCGAAGTCCGGGCTCGACCGCACGATGACGAGCACGTCGCGATCGAGGTGATCGATAACGGCGCCGGGATCCCGCGCGAGCAGCAGGCGCGGATCTTCGAGCCGTTCTTCACGACCAAGCCGTTCGATATCGGCACCGGCCTCGGCCTCGCGATCAGTCACAACATCGTGCTGTCGCTCGGCGGCGAGCTCGTGGTCGAGAGCGAGGTCGGCAAGGGATCGACGTTCCGGATCACCTTGCGCACGGCGGCCGCCGCCGGTGCCAACAACGTGCCCGAGGTGCCGGCGGGTCCACCCGAGGCGGAGGTTCGTCAGCGCCGACTGTTGCTCGTCGACGACGAACCGATGGTCACGCGGGTCTGGGTGCGCGCGTTGTCCCCCCATCAGATCGTGGCGGTCGACAACGCGGAGGCCGCGCTCGCCTTGCTCGAGGCTGGCCAGCAGTTCGACCTCGTGGTCTGCGATCTGATGATGCCCGGGATGGGAGGCGCGGGCCTGCTGCACCAGATCGAGGAGCGCTGGCCCGAGCTGCTGCCGCGCTTCGTGTTCGCGACCGGCGGTGCGGTGACCGAGCCTGCCGAGGCCGCGTTGCGCCGAGCGCCCCGTCCACCGATCACGAAGCCGATCGCGTTCGACGCGCTGCGCGGGCACATCGAGGCATTGCTCGAGGACACCGAGCCCATCGCGAAGTCGCGGCGTTTCCCCAAAGCATCCGCCTAGCCCGCTCGGCGCCGGCGTTTTGGAGGCGGAGGCAATAGCCACTCGACCGCAGCCCGTCGCGCAGCACCTCGGAGGTTGCTGGTGATCCGCACGGTCCTCGGATCCCAGCGAATCCCGAGGGTCGCGGCCGAGGCGGCAAGCCAGCGAGGAATGTCGTCGACCGACGTCGGGGAGCCGAGCCGATTGTGGTCACGGATCGTCTTGCCGTCTTCCCAGCGAGTCGACCGAGGGTTGGCCAGGTTCCACGTGATCGTCGCGGCGGCGTTCGGCAGTGCGTGCGACGACAGCACGATCCATGCGCTGGCCTTGCGTCGATACGACGTGCGGGCCTGACGTGAATCGAACGTGATGTTCAGCGCGAGCCTGTCGCGCACGTTGCCGAACATGCGCCCCAAAGGCGATGCGATACCGCGCCGATCTCTCGCCTCCGTGAGCTCGCCCGCGAGCGCGGTCATTCGCGTCCCGCGCGCGAACGGTACGAACCACGCGAACAGCGTATCGAGAACGGGCCCGCGCGCAGTGATCGCCTCGTACACGACATCGACCAGTGCGTCGACGGATTCGGCGGCGCCGTCGTGGGCGAGTACCGCGAGGAGTTGGTTGGCGGCACCGCCATGTTCGACCACCGTCGCGCGGGCGGCGTCGATCGCGCGGTGATCGGCGCACAGTCCGGGAAGTCGCGCGCGGTTCTTCGGCGTGGCGTCGACCATCGCAGCTGTGACGAGCCAGGCGGCACCCGCGCGGAGGAGCTCGGGATCGGGGCCGCCCGCGTATGCCACCAAGAACGCGGCCCTCGGCACCTTCGCCTTGGCGAGCACCCGCCAGGCGATCGGGGCGTACTCGTCGTGGAGCCTCTTGCACGCCGTCTCCGGACTCCACGGGATCACGATGTTCAAGACGCGTTCGACCAGCACATGATCAACTCCGCCACGCAATGCACCGAACGCTCGCGCTCCGAACCACAAGTAGTTCGGGCCTCGCGCGACGCAGCGCTTCAGATCCTCGAGGGCCTGCTTGTGGCTCATGACGCTCGTGTCGAATGACGCATCACCACGCGGCGCGCATGCCGAGCAACACACCCTTGTCGGACGTCGCCAGCGAGCCTTGCAGGAACAGTCGGAAGTGTCGCGTGTGCAGCGCGAGCCCCGCGAGGCCGTGCGCGGAAACGGGGCTCGGACCGTGCGAACCGGTCGCGACGATCTGGGCGTTGCCGATCGGGTCCATCTGGTTGATCGAGAGGACGCCGTCGAGGTCGGCGGTGATCGTCGACGAGCCCGTCGTGAGGTCGACGCCGCCGGCGACGTACAAGCCGAGCGGGCCGAGCCGCACGCCGGTCGCGAGCTCGATCGGTACGGTGACCGTGGAGGCGACGACCTCGAGCACGCCGGTCGCGGTGACGTGCACGGTCTTCTTCTGATCGGGTTGCGTGCCGAGCACGGTGAAGTGGCTATCGACCGGACCGGTGCTCGTGCCGAGCGTCCACCGCGACACCTCGACACCGGAGACCACCGAGAGACCACTCCACCATGCCGGACGCGAGTGGGTGGCCTCGACGAGTCGGTACTGGACGTGCGAACCGAGGGTGAGCAGATGACCGTCGAGCCCGTGGATCGTGGTCGCCTCGTAGAAGCCGTTCACGAACACGCTCCAGCGTGGATGGCCGAAGCGTGCGAGATCGACGCCGGCCACGACTGCCCCGTTCGCGATCACGCCGCCGATCAGGTGGCTGGTCGTTCCCAGGGACGCATCGTTCGAGATCGCGCCGATGCCGATCACCGAGATCGTGCGGTCGCCGGGATCCGACTGGTAGTCGACCCCGAGGCTGCGGTTGGAGAACGACCCGGTGTCCGCGAACGAGCGCAACAGATTGTCGAGGTGTGCGGTCTGGTAGACGTCGTCGACCGCGGCGTGCAACCGGTCGAGGAGCTCCTGCTCGTTGTAGCCGAACTCGCTCGCGAACTGCCGTCCGAGGTCGTTGAGCTGCACGGTCAGCGTGGCGTCCGAATCGGCGTGAGCGACCCCGGTACCGAGAAGGACCGCCAGACCGACCGCGAGCCGCATCCGGGTAGCGTACGTCGCGCTCGTCGCCCCGCACCAGCGCGAAGTGGCTGACGAACGTGTTCTCGCAGTGCAACTCGAGACGGTGGCGGAGATCGAGAGTTTCGCTGCGTCCGCAGCCGCGATACCATGGACATCTCGTGCGGTACGCGCTCGTCATGACACTGCTCGTCACCTCGACTGGTGCATCGGGCTGTGGACGTCTCGGGTTCGACACGGCGGACGGTGACAACGGGTTGCTGGGTGACGACACCGGTGTGTCCGACGCCGGGGGCGTGTTGCCGACGATGAACCTCGTGCACAAGACCGACGCGCCCGACTGGACGCCCCTGACCGGTTCCGGACCTGGGACTTCCCTATGCGGTTCTGACCTGGGTTCCGAGCGGCCCGACGTTCGAGTTCAAGCTCGATGCCATCGGGCTCGATCCCGGCGACACCTACGTCTTGCTCCAGTACATCGATCCGTGGCCTGGTTATCCCGCCGTCGATATCGCCCCCACCGCTACCGTGGCCGCAGATGGCACGCTCTCGATTCCGTGGTCGTCGTACGAGCTCGACCGCGATCTCGACGCTACGAACGGCAAGGTCTGGCTGGTGCCGTCATCGATGGTCGACACCGCCGCCGACACGATGACCACGTGGGACGTCGCCGCGATCTTGTTCGAGTACGACTTCATCATCTACGACGACACCGAAGTTCCCTGAGATCGCCGATCACCGGGCCGGTCGAGATCGACTCCGCGAGGTCGTGTGGGAGCCGATCGACCGGTTACGATGGAGGGAATGAGCTCCGACGACCCAGAGCAGCTTGCCTCGACGGTGGCCGAGGCCTACCGCACGACCGAGCCCGGACAGCCGGCCGGTGAGGATGGGGATGCCGCGGTCACGCTGCCGGCGAGTGGTTACGACCTCGGCGACGTGATCGGGCGCGGTGGGATGGGCGAGGTCGTCGCGGCACACGATCGGCGGATCGGCCGCGAGGTTGCCATCAAGCGGATGCGCAGTTCGAGGACGTCGCGCATGGCGCTCGAGCGCTTCCTCCGCGAGGCGCGGATCCAGGCGCGCCTCGATCATCCCGCGATCGTGCCGGTGCACGAGCTCGGGCTCGACAGCGATGGCCGTCCCTTCTTCACGATGAAGCGGCTCGCTGGTGTGACCCTCGCGGAGCGGCTGTCCGAGCGCGGGCCGATCCAGCCTCTGTTGCGCGCGTTCGCCGAGGTCTGCCTGGCGATCGAGTTCGCACACGCGCGCGGTGTGGTTCACCGCGATCTCAAGCCCGAGAACATCATGCTCGGCGACTACGGCGAGGTCTACGTGCTGGATTGGGGCGTCGCGCGCGTGATCTCCGAGCGGCGCGCGCCGTCGGTGCAGGGCGACGACATCGACACGCTCGACGAGGGAACCCAGACCGGGGACCTGCTCGGAACGCCGGGGTACATGGCGCCGGAACAGATCCAAGGTGGCGCTGTCGGACCCAAGAGCGACGTCTATGCACTGGGCTCGATCCTGTTCGAGATCCTCGCGGGCGAGTCACTGCATCCGCGGGGGACCGCGGCGCTGTCCAGTACGCTGACCGACGCACAACAAGCACCGGCGCGCCGCCGAGCGGAACGCGCCATCGCCCCCGAGCTCGATCGCGCGTGTCACGCCGCGCTGGCCGAGGATCCCACCCTGCGACCGAGCGCGCGCACGCTCGGTAAGCTCGTCCAGGACTACCTCGACGGTGATCGCGACGTCGAACGCCGCCGCGTGCTCGCGGCCGAGCACCTCGCGGCGGCGCGCGAAGCGCTGGGGTCGGGGGATCCCGAGGCGCGGGCGGGAGCGTTCCGCAGCGCGGGGAGTGCGCTCGCGCTCGATCCGGAGTCAGCCGATGCAGCGAATTTGGTGACCAGCCTCATGGTCGAGCCGCCGCCCGTGCTCCCCGCCGAGCTGAACGCCAAGCTCGAAGCGCAGGAGCTCGAACAAACCACACAGCGGGCTCGGACCGGCGTGCTCGCACTGCTCGCACTGCTGTGGACGGTCGTGCTGGTGCCCTGGATGCAGGTGCGGAGCTGGCCGTACCTGATCGCGGTCTACGGGAGTTTCGCCTTCATTGCACTCGTGCGCTGGTTCGCCCCTGCACGGGGGCGCGGTTCGCTCGTCCTCAATCTGGCGATCTCGCTCTCGTTCTCGATGCTGGTATCGCGCGTGGTCGGTCCGTTCATCATCACGCCGATCGTGCTGACCGGGATGTACCTCGCGCTGGCCGCCAATCAATCCGTCGACGCTCACCGCGTGTGGTTCGTCGTGTGGATCGTCGCCACGATGCTCGCTCCGCTCGTGTTCGAGGCGACGGGACTCCTCGCACCGACCTGGGAAGTCACGGTTCGCGGCGTGCGCTCGATGTCGTCGATCTTCGACCTGGGAGGCAAGGTCGAGCCACTGGCGCTTGTCGCCACCAACATCATGGTGGTCGCGCTCGTCGCGTTGTGGTCGGCGGCGATCCATCGCAGCGTGCGAGAGATGCGCAAGAAGGTATCGATCCAGGCGTGGCACCTGAACCAGCTACTGCCCGCGGGCAGCGACGGTCGGTAGCGACGCGGTCAGGGAGGAGTGACGCCGCGGTCGGTGTTGGCCATCTTGCGCGCGGCCACGCCGTTGGGACCCGATTGCGACGACACCACGTCGAAGCCCGCGGCGTAGTGCGCGGCCAGCTGATCGACCGATGGTGACGCGGCATCGTCGTAGACGAACGCGCGAACACCGGCCGGATGCAACTTGTTCTCCACCAGGTTGCCGAGATCGATCCCGGGATCGATCTCGATCATGAACGCGCGCGGGTTATCGAGCGCGAGCAAGCCGTCGATCGCCGACAGGTCGCTCGCGACGTTGACCAGGTAGTAGACCGAGTCCCAGTCGGGCAGCGTCGGGATCAGCGAACCGAGCTCGGGCGCGTTGATCTCGATGAACGCGAAGTCCTCGGCGTTGTTCGCGCGGACCTCGGCGATCGTGCGCGCGTAGTCGGTCGACTCCTTGACGCACAGCTGGACGACCATCTTACCGCGCAGGTAGTCGAGCACGTCGTCGAGCCGCTGGAACGTCTCGGAGCTCGACGGGAACCGATGGCACGACGTGACCTCCGCCGCCGTCATCTCCTCGATCTTCTTGTTGGCACAGTCGAGCGACTCGTAGATCTCGATCGGGCTCGAGTGCGCGATCACCGGGACGTTGTCCTTGGTGACCCGCACGTCGATCTTGACGCCCTCGTCGTCATCGGCGAAGGCCTCCGCGATCGCGGCATCGGAGTCGTACGGGCGATTGGCCGCATCCCACGCACCGCCGTGCGCGATCGCCATCACGCGCGGACACGTGGCGTCGTTCCAGCACGCACTCAGCGACGTGTGGTAGTCGCCCTCGGGCGGAGGCGGCGTGGTGTTGTCGCCGTCGGGAGTGCCGGGGGCGTCGACCGCGACGTCGTCATCGTCACCGATCGCCTGCGATGGCCCGCTACAGGCGGCATGGGCGAGCAACGCACAGGTCAGGGGGATCGAGAGCCTCATCGCGGGCGCACGCTACCACGGGGTCGCGCGCCGCGAGCTTGCGTTTTGATGCCGCCCATCGTGGCATCATGCCCTCGTGACGTGGGTCGTGCTCGGGGTGATCTACGCGCTGCTCCTGGGCGCCTCGTTCCCGTGGGATCGAGCACATGCGCCCGCTCGATGTCGTGGTCGTCGGCACCGGAGACGTGATGATCGGTACCCATCGCGAGTGGCGCCGGGGGACGACCGCCGAGCTCGTGTTGCGCACCGAGGACGGGATCGACATCGCGGTCCCGCAGGGACCTTCGTCGAGATCGGTACGCACGACGTACGCGTCGTCGATGGCAAGTTCGTCGCCCCGGCCGGCCTCGCGCTCACCGCATACGTGTCTGGCGGGTTCCCCGACGAAGCCGTGTTGCGCGCGGGGTGGCAACTGCCCCCCGAGACCAAGTTGATCCTGCCCGAACGAGCACTCCGGTTCGCGCAATCGGTGCAGACCGAGGTTCGTGCGCGGCGGTAGAGTCCCGGCATGCAGGCTCGCTCACTTCACTCGACGCTGTCTGATGACGCGACGATCCGGCTGTCCCTCACCGATATCGATCTCGGCGAGCCGAGTGCCGACGAGGTCATCGTGCGCGTCGACGCCGCGCCCGTGAATCCAACCGACATCTACCTCATGCTGTCGATGGCCGACCTGTCGCGCGCATCGGTGGTCGACGGCGCCGTGGTCGCGCCCGTGCCACGCGCCGTCGTCGACGTGTTCGCCAAACGACTCGGTCAAGCACTCCCGATCGGAGTCGAGGGCGCGGGGACCGTCGTCGCCGCCGGTTCGGGTGCCGGCGCCCAGGCGCTTCTCGGCAAGGTCGTCGCCGCCGCCGGAGGCGGGATGTTCGCGACTCATCGCAAGCTGCCGGTCGCGGCCGTGCGCGAATTGCCCGCCGGACGCACCGCCGAAGACGGGGCTTCTTCGTTCGTGAATCCGATGACGGCGCTCAGCTTCGTGGAGACCATGCGCGCCGAGGGCCACCGCGCACTCGTGCACACGGCGGCCGCTTCGAATCTCGGCCGGATGCTGATCAAGATCTGCGCGGCCGACCAGGTGCCGCTCGTCAACATCGTGCGTCGGCCGGCGCAGGTCGAGGCGTTGCGCGCGCTCGGCGCGGAGCACGTGGTCGATAGCTCCGCTTCGAGCTTCATCTCCGATCTCGGTGCGGCGATCTCCGCTACCGGCGCGACCCTCGCGTTCGACGCGATCGGAGGTGGTTCGCTGGCGTCGCAGATCCTCGACGCGATGGAGCGCGTGTGCGCGCGATCGATGACCACGTTCAGCCACTACGGCTCGCCGACCCACAAGCAGCTCTACATCTACGGCAACCTCGACCGTTCGCCCACGACCCTCGTCCGCAGCTTCGGTCTCGCGTGGGGCGTCAGCGGCTATCTCGTCAGCTACGCACTTCGCAAGCTCGGTGGCGAAGCCGTCGCGCGCATGACCGGTCGGGTGATGAGCGAGCTCACGACCACGTTCGCCAGCCACTACAAGGCGCGGATCTCGCTCTCGCGGTTGCTCGATCTCGAGACCCTGCGAGCGTGCGCGGCCACGGCGACCGGCGAGAAATACCTGATCTGCGCCTGATTCGACAGCGACTCAGCTGAACAGCGGGGGTGGAGTGGTGCCACGCGCACGCAACGACACGAGCTGCCGGCGAACTTCGCGGAACGCATCCGAGATCAGGAGGTACAGGTCTTCGTGACCTCGGTACTTCATCGTCAGGATGACCTCGATGCGCTCCGATCCGACGAGCGCCTCGAGCTCGACACGGGCCCGCTTGCTGAAGCCGAACAGCGTCGGCTCGATGTTGATGTGGACCGAGCAGTTTCCGATCGGCTGCATCGGCTCGAGTCGATGGACCCAACGCTGGATCGCCCCTTCCATCGCCTCCGGGTTGTCGATGCCTTCGAAGTAGGTCTCAGAGGTCATGGTGTTTGTCGAAGATCCCTGCAGGGGGTGTTCCACCCGCAACTACGGATCGGTTAACGAGGGATTGCGCATGTCCTCCGGATGTCTCGGTCGCACGCGGCAAACGGTGCGCGAATTCGCCGAGGACGATGCGCCTATTGTCCTACAAGGTAAGATGATCGCAGCGGATCTCGACAACGGCCGTGGTCGCGATCTGCACGAAATTTCTTCCGTCACGACGCGATCGCTCCTCGCGCTACCCGATCGCTAACCGGTTGGCGCGACACGTGCTTGGCTAGTGTCGCGATGAGGAACCCAGACGTGGAATCGGTGGGGTGTGGCCTCGAGCCGGATCTGGCTTGGCGCGCGAAGCTCGAACGGGACGAGCGCAATGTCGCCCTCGTGATCGCGGAACCTTCGATCGCGGAGGTGATCGCGAACATCTATCGCGTGTACGGCTACGACGTGCGGGTGACCCGGACGCCGCTCGAGGTGGTCCAGGTGCTGGAATCCGCCCGTGACCGGATCGAGACCGTGCTGATCTCCCCGGATGCTCACTGGGGGCAGGGCTTCCACGAGTTCATCGAAGACGAGTACCCCGAGGTCGGTCGCGTCCAACTCGCCGCGTAGCGGAGCGACGCTGCGTTCCGCCAGCGCGGCGGTCGAGACCCTACTCGTCGACATCGTCGTAACGGAACTTGTTCTTGTGCGAGCGGTCGCCCTGCTGATCGAGCACGACGCGGTTGCCGAGCTTCTTCGCGAGAGCGAGAGCGGCGCCGTCGAGCAGGCACTTCGACATGTCGATCGACCGCAGGTGGCGCAGGTTGGCCGCGGATTCGGTGTACGTGCGGATGCCCGTGCCCGTGAGGTCCGACATCGAGACGTCGAGCGTCTCCAGCCTCGGGAGGATCTTCGAGCTCACGAGCGCCGGCGCGAGCGCGTCCGCCCACCGCAGGTCCCGGAGGCCGAGGTGCTTCACGCGGGGCAGCCGCTGGCCGTCGAGGATCGGCGCGAGGTCCTCGACCTTGCAGTCGCAGCCGTCGTCCTCGTCTCCGAACCACAGGACCAGCTTCTCGAGCTTCGGAAACGTCGCCTTGGTGATCGCCGCGAGGTTGTTTCGCGTCAGACCGGTGGTCTCGACGTGTAGCTCGCGGCACTCGGGCAGCTCGATCGCTTCGAGATCGATCGTGCCGGCCTGCAGCTTCAGCATCTCGAGGCGACGAAGGTGCGGCCAGTGCGCAGCGAGCTTGCCGATCTTCGTCCACGAGCGGTCGTAGCGCTCGTCGTCGTAGACGCCGATCGTCAGCCGGCGCAGCGCGGGCAAGCTCGGCAGTGCGGCGACCAGCGCGTCGACGGCGCTGGCGAAATCGAGGTCCCGGTACGTGCGTGTCAGTACGAGCTCGTGGATCAAACGAGCCGAGACGCACTTCGGCAACAGCGCCACGAGCTCGGCGACATCGTTGACCGTCGTGATTCCCGTCGTCGTGGCATTCCACCGCGCGGATGCTCCCAGCGAGAGCGTGTCGAACCACCCGGCGCGCCACGTGACCTCGATCGGAAGCTCGTACATGTTCTTCACCGTCTCGGGAGACCGCCCGATATAGGGCACGAACGGTCCGAACAGCCGCGTCTTGTGATCCCAGATCAGCTTCTCGATCCGAGCCGCGAGCTTGCCGGGCGACTTGGAGCTCTTGGCGCGCAGCTGTAACGAGGCGAGCTCGCCGCGGATGTCTCCTCGTTCCTGCAGCCAGTCGGCATACACCTCGAAGCTATCGTCGCTGCGATCCTCGACGACTCGCGCCTCGAGCGCATCATCGTGCGCGCCGACATCGGGTGGTAGGCGCGGTCCCGCGACGACGCGCACGAACCCCTCCGCCTGTTTCTCGGCGAGTCGCTCGGCGTTCGCGGCGTGGGCCTCGTACGCGTCCGTGAATCTCTCGGTGTGGGCGGTGCCGTCCGTTCCGATCTCGCCGTACGCGATCTGCAGACGCAGGCGCTCGACCTTCGATTGATAGAACTCCCGGCGCCCGGCGTCGATCCGCTCGAGCCTCGTCCAGCCCTCGGGGACCTCGATGACGTCGCTCGCTGCCGGCGACGTGGCGACCACCTTGCGGCGTGGCTTCTTCGTGTTGGCCGCCTTCGTGGAGCGCTTCGGCATCGCGCGGCATCGTAGCAGCGCCGGTCAGCTTCTCGTGCCCGCTAGCGCCGGCCGGAGCTAAACATGCGGTAGAGGTGATCGCTCAGGGCGTGGACACGGGCGTTGTCGCGCGCGTCGCGATGCGTGATCAGCCACATCTCTGCGACCTTGATCGGCCTGTCGATGCGGCGCAGCGTCGGCTGCTCGTCCGCGATCAGGCACGGAAGCATTGCCACGCCGAGGCCGGCGACCGCGGCCGCCGTCAGCAGCATCATCCCGTTGGTCCGGACCACGACGTTGCCACCGGCGGTCAACGCGCGAAGCTGCCGGCTGCTGGCCAACGGTGCCAGGTCTTCACCGAACCACAACAGGTCGTGTCCGGCGAGTCGTCCCGGCGTCGGTGTGCCGCGGCGGCGGAGGTAGCTCTCTGCGGCGTACATCGCGAAGCCGAGATCTCCGACGCGCCGGGCGAGGAGCGACTGTTCCTTCGGGCGTCCCACACGGACGGCGATGTCGCTCTCGCCGCGGGTCAGGCTCAGGTTGCGGTTGGTGGCGAGGTAGTCGATGTCGACGTGGGGATGGCGCGCCCGGAACGTCGCGAGGGCGCCGAGGATCTGGGTCGACAGGGTCTCGGTGCTGGTGACGTGGACCCGACCCTCGAGGCGCTCGTCCCGTCCGGAAATCCGACGCTCGATGGCGACGAACGCCGACTCGGCGACCTCGAGGTCCGACAGGATCTCCTCGCCCGCGGGCGTGATGCGGTAGCCACGCTGCGTCCGGCGCAGCAGCTTCACGCCGATCTCCTTCTCGAGTGCGGCGAGCCGTCGGCCCACGGTGGTCTGATCGACCTGCAGGTGGCGGGCGGCGCCGGCGAGGCTGCCGGCTCGCCGCAACGCCGCGAAGTAACGCAGCAGCTCCCAGTTGATCACGGCCTGCATAATTGCATGTCCGAGATGCAGATCTGGGCTCTTTTGCAGGATCGGACGGACCGGTATTTCTGGATCACACGAAGGAGACAGAAATGACGCTCGATCCATCACACATCATGCAAATCGGTTTCGGGTTCTGGGGTTCGAAGACGCTGCTCAGCGCGGTCGAGCTGGGACTGTTCACCGAGCTCGCCAAGGGACCGGCCTCGGCGGCCGCGATCGGCGATCGCCTGGGACTCCACTCGCGTTCGACCCGCGACTTCCTCGACGCGCTGGTCGCGCTCGGGTTGCTCCAGCGCGAGGGCCGGGGCGTCGACGCCACCTACACCAACACGCCGGAGACGGCCCTGTTCCTCGATCGCAACAGCCCCGCGTACGTCGGCGGCATGCTGGAGATGGCCAACGCCCGGCTGTTCCGGTTCTGGGCCGATCTCACGCCGGCGCTCGAGTCCGGCAAGCCGCAGAACGAGGCGAAGCACACCGGCGCGTCGCTGTTCGAGGCGCTGTACGCCGACGAGGCACGGCTCGAACAGTTCCTGGCCGCGATGGCCGGAGTCCAGAAAGGCAACTTCGGCGTGCTCGCCGACAAGTTCGACTTCTCGCAGTACAAGACCGTGTGCGATCTCGGCGGTGCCAACGGTGCCCTCTGCCGCGCGCTGGCTACGCGACACGCACACCTGTCCTGCATCTCGTTCGATCTGCCCGCCGTGGCGCCGATCGCCCGCCGGGAGATCCAGGCCGCCGGTCTCGCTGGCCGGATCGAAGTGGTGGCTGGGGACTTCACGGACGGACCGCTACCTCGGGCGGACGTGTTCACGATGGGCAACATCCTCCACGACTGGGGCGTGGAGGGTAAGAAGGCCCTGATCAAGAAGGCCCACGACAGTCTGCCCGCAGGAGGCGTGCTGATCGCGGTCGAGAACGTGATCGACAACGATCGCCGCCACAACGCGTTCGGGCTCTTGATGTCGCTCAACATGCTGATCGAGACGCAGGACGGCTTCGACTACACCGGCGCCGACTTCGATGGCTGGTGTCGCGACGCCGGGTTCCGCTCGACCGAGATCATGGCGCTGGCAGGTCCGACGAGCGCGGCCATCGCCTACAAGTGAGGGTGCAGGACGACGGGTCTGGGTCCGATCTCACTGCAGCTCGACGAACTCGCTCGGCGCGCGCTGGTCCTCGTACGACGTGGCGATCCAGCCGGCGTCGCGCTCCACGTTCGCGAAGCGTAGCTCGTCGACGATCCCGTCGAACGCCCTGCCACCGGCTGCCCGATCTCCGATCGCGATCGGCATACCGGCGTCCGCACGGACCGCACCACTGGGCGTCTCGACGGCAGTGATTCCGACCGCGGCACCGTCGACGTACATGGTCGGGACGTTCGCCGTCGAGTTGCGGTTGTAGACGACGGCGAGGTGGAACCAGGTGCCGAGCGGAACGGCGACGTTCGAGCACCACGTCCCGGCGCCGGCGGCGAAGTCGTGCGCGAAGAACACCGAGGCGGAACCGACGCCGCCCTCGCACCGCCCCATGCGCACGACGTCGCCCTTCTCGAATATCCGACCCAGGCTGCTGCCGCCGGCGGTGTTGGCGAAGCCCCATGCCTCGACGGTGCCGCCTCCGGCGAACAGGTTGTTGATCGCGTTGGTCGATGCGACGTCGATCCGCTGCCCCGTGCCATCGAACGCCCGGCCGCCAGAGATGTTGCCGTCGGCTGCCGTCGACCCGTTGTTGGTGCCGGGACTCGTACCGAGGGCATCGCTTTCATCCGACAGGTGATAGACGGCCGTGAAGTTGGCACTCCACACCGCCGGTCGGTCCTGGGTGTCGGTCGTGATCGCCGGATCGCCGTAGCGCACGAACCAGGTCGTCGATGCCGAGAGCGAAGGAATCTTCACCCAGGTAAGGATCGTGCCCGCCTCCGGGTCGTAGGCCTCGACCTCGTGAGCGAGCTGCATGGTCGCGCCGCTATCGGCGAAGAACTGGATGTCGAAGCCGCTCGCGGATTCGACGCGTCCACCATGGGCGGTGTCGCGCAGCGTCGGATCGGACAGCGAGACGAGCAGCGGGAAGTCGAGGTGTGGGCCGCCGGTGACCTTGCCGGGCGCGATCACGATCGTGCGGACGACGGGACCGGGTGGCGCGTCGGTGTCGGTGTCGGTGGCGTCCATGTCGGCGGGCGCGTCGGTCGCGTCGGCGGGCGGACCGTCGTCCGACGTTGCTTTCGGCGCCTGGTACGAGCAGGCCGCCACGAGCGCCAGGATCGACCATCGGAGCGTCACCCGATCATTGTAGGCTGCCAGCCGCCGGGAAGGGCCGGGAATCCTTCGACGCCCGAGCGGCATCGAGATAGGCTCCGCCTCCTGTGACTACCGAGCGTTACGACCTCATCGTGATCGGTTCCGGCCCGGCCGGCGAAAAGGGGGCCGCGCAGGCGGCGTACTTCGGCAAGCGCGTGGCCGTGATCGAGCGCGAGCCCGTTCTCGGCGGTGCGGCCGCGAACACCGGCACGCTGCCATCGAAGACCCTGCGCGAGACCGCGATCTATCTCTCGGATCTCCGCCATCGAGATATCTACGGCGTCGGGGTCGACCACGATCACGACATCTCGATCGCCAAGTTCATGAAGCAGAAGGACATCGTCGTCGCGCGCGATCACGAGCGCGAGCGGGCCAACCTGAAGAAGCACGGGGTCGACGTGATCCACGGCGAGGCGCGACTGATCGACGCGCACACGGTTCGCGTCGGCGATCGCGATCTGACCGGCGACTTCATCCTGATCGCGACCGGGTCGCGGCCGCGGCGCCCGCCGGAGATCCCGTTCGAGGACCCCGACGTCGACGATTCGGACGAGGTCCTCCACATGGACCGGATCCCGAAGTCGTTCATCGTCGTCGGTGGCGGCGTGATCGGCTGCGAGTACGCGTCGATCGTCGCCGCGCTCGGCAAGACCAAGGTGACCGTTCTCGAGGCGCGCGATCGCCTGCTCGGCTTTCTCGACGAGGAGATCGGCACGCACCTGACGCAGGCCTTCACGCGGCTCGGCATCGACGTGATGCTCGGCGACAAGATCGTCAAGTACGAGAAGCCCGCGCGCCGCCATGTCCGCGTCACGCTGGCGAGCGGGCGCGTCCTCGAATCGGAGCGGCTACTCGTCGCCGCCGGTCGCGTCGGCAACACCCAGAACCTCGGGCTCGAGGCCGCCGGGGTGAAGACCAACGAGCGCGGGCTGATCGTCGTCGATCACAACTACCAGACCAACGTTCCGAGCATCTACGCGGCGGGCGACGTCATCGGCCGGCCCTCGCTGGTGTCGACCAGCATGGAGCAGGGCCGGGTGGCGATGTGTCACGCCTTCCACTTCAACTACAAGACCGAGCTGGCGCCGGTGTTCCCGTACGGGCTCTACACGATCCCCGAAGCCGCGATGATCGGCGACACCGAGGCCTCGGCGCGCGAGCGCGGCCTCGAGATCGCGGTCGGTCGCGCGTACTACAAGGACAACGCGCGCGGACAGATCATCAACGACCCCGAGGGCATGCTGAAGCTGGTGTTCGATCGCTCGAATCGCAAGCTCGTCGGCGCGCACCTGCTCGGCGAGCGGTCGACCGACCTCATCCACATCGCGCAGGCCGTGCTCACGTTCGGTGGCACCGTCGATTACTTCATCGAGTCGGTGTTCAATTATCCGACGCTCGGCGAGCTCTACAAGTACGCCGCCTACGACGCCCTCGCGAAGCTCGGCCCGGCCGCCGCGTAGGGGTTCGTGGGCTACGTCGTTTGGGCGTGGTGCTTCTCGAGGCGACGATCGGGGACCAGCCAGATCAACGCGACCAGCAGGAACAACGACTGGGCGATCCGGACGTGGATGAACGCGCTGCCGATCGCGGCCGAGTACAGGATCGGTGACATCTTGCCCTTGATGTCGTTCCCGATCGCGGCGCGCAGTTTCGAGTCGGGACCCTGCGAGCGCACGATCAGCTGCTGCAGCGTGTAGTAGGCGATCGCGGCGGCGAGCAGCACCACGCCGTACACCACCGTCGGCGCCAGCGCGTCGTGATGTGATCCCATCCACTGCGTCGCGAACGTCACCAGCGACAACCAGAACAGCAGGTGGAGGTTCGCCCACAGGATGCCGCCGGTCACCCGATCCACCATGTGGAGCATGTGATGGTGGTTGTTCCAGTAGATCCCGAGGAACGTGAAGCTGAGGACGAACGCCAGGAACTCGGGCAACATGTGGTGGAGTGCCTCGAAGTCCGTCCCCTCGGGGACCTTGAGCTCGAGCACCATGATCGTGATGAGGATGGCGATCACGCCGTCGCTGAACGCTTCGAGTCGTCCCTTGGTCATCCGGCCGAGTCTAGGTGATCCGCCGCAGGGTCGTGCCGGTCCGACCAGCGGCACGATCGCCAACAAGTAACAGAAACGTAGTAAGTGCCCGTGCGGGGTGTGTCGATACTGCGCGCCGTGAACCGGGGACTGCTCCTGCCACTCGTCGTCGCCGCCTGCAGTGGCGGTGCGACCGCGCAAGCGACCGAGCCGGATGCCGCGACGCCGACGCCCGATGCGCCGGACGTCGTCGACACCTCGCCGGTCGAGATCTCCGCGCTCGGCGTCCAGGGGTTCGTGCTCCGTCGCGGCCACGACGTGGTGATGACCGCGCCGCTGTTCACCCGGCAGTCCGCGTTCGATGTCGCCCTCGACCTGCCGATCGAGTCGGATACGGCGGCGATCGATGCCGGGCTCGCCGACGTCCCGATGGACGAGCTGCGTGCCGTGATCTCCGGGCACGCGCACTACGATCACTTCCTCGACGTGCCGCGCGTGCTCGCCGACGCACCCGGCGCGGTCGCGTACACCAACCTGACCGGCCGCCACCTCCTCGCGGCGCTCGCGCCCGACCGCCCCGGGTGCTCGAACGTGGCGCCGACCCCGACGATCGCGCGCGACCGCGTGATCGCTCTCGACGATCCGCTCGCGAGTCACGTCGACTACACCAACTGCCCGGACCAGCGGCCCGCCGGCGCGCCGATCGAAGGCTCGTGGGTGAACGTGCCGAACAGCCACGTCCGCTTGATGCCGTTGTGCTCGATGCACCCGGCGCAGATCGGCCCGTATCACTTCGGCGAGGGCTCGATCGATCAGGATCGTTGCGACCTCCCGGCCGCGGCGTCCGGTTGGCTCGAGGGCCAGACGCTCTCCTACTTGGTCGACTTCCTCGACGATCGCGGCCAGCCGGTGTTCCGGGTGTTCTACGAGGATGCGCCCACCAACGCACCGATCGGTCACGTCCCGCCGGCCCTGTTGGCCGACAAGCAGGTCGACGTCGCGATCCTGTGTGTCGGCAGCTCGGACGCGGTCGAGGACTATCCCGGGCAGACGCTGGCGAACGTCGAGCCGCGGTTCGCGCTGTCCGGACACTGGGAGGACTTCTTCCAGCCGCTCGGCGCGACGCCGCAACCTCTCCCGCTCCTCGACGTGAATGCCTACACGAGTCGCGCCGAGGCCGCGCTTCCGGGCTCGCCCGACACGCCGATGCTCGTCGACGGAGCACCGTTCGACGGCCGCCACGTCCTGGTGCAGCCCGGGACCGAGTTCGTGATCCCGGTCTCCCGATAGACCCATGCCATCGGCCACCCGCGCTCCGCGTTACGCGTCGCCGATCACTGAATCCTGGCGGAGATTGCTTCTGCCACGGTGTCCCGGACAAAGCGATGGCGTGGGTCGGTCGTGTGCCGCGGATGCCAGACCAGCGCCATCGGAAGCACAGGGATGTCGAACGGAGGCGGCGCCGTGACGAGCTTGACGCCTGTCGTCCGGATCACGTCGTCGGGCAGCGTGCCGATCAGCGTCGTTCGCGCCACGACCTGGGCGGCGGTACGAAACGATGACACCGCGGCGGCAATCCTGCGGCTGTACCCGCGGGTGGCGAGAAGATCATCGACAAAGCCTCGCCCGCTCGCATCCGGTCCAGTGACCAGATGGTGGCTCGCAGCGTACGAGCCGAGCGTGAACCGGCGGCGTGGGTGCCGGGGCGAGCTGACCACGACGAATCGCCGATCGTAGAGTCTACGCAACACGAACTCGGAGAGGTCGGGACCTGTCTGTCCCTGCGGCAAGTCACGGAGGTCGGGAGCGAGCGCGAGCTCGATCTCCCCGCGTCTCGCCTCGGCCACGCTCGCGACCGTCAACGGACGGATACGGACATCCAGCCCCGGAGACTGGCGCCATAACAAGGTGAGGATGGCATCGGCGAAACTGGCCTGGGTTTCCTCGCCGAGTGCGATCCTCACCTCTCCGCGCGCCGTGGCTGCCTCGAATGGTTCGGCGTGAGCGAACACGCGGCCTGCAGCATCGAGCGCTTCCCTCACCGAGCCGATCAACTCGTGAGCGCGCGCCGTCGCGACCAGCGTGCGTCCGTCACGAACCAACAGCGGGTCGTCGAGCAGATCGCGCAGGCGATTCAGCCTCCGGCTCATCGCTGGTTGGGTGATACCGAGCTCCTTCGCGGCAGTGGTCACGCTGCCGGACCTGAGTAGGCGGTCGAACGCGACCAGCAGGTTCAGATCGAGGTTGGCGAGATTCATGTCCATGGTGCATGAGAACTATAGCAAGCATGCATTGGAAGTATTTGTCTCGAGAGCCCACGTTGGGACCAGGAACCCGAACCAAGGAAGGCCCCCGTGACTTCGACCACTCATCCATCGACCAACCCAATTCCTCGTACCGGTTCGTCCGATACGCCTCTTCACGTCGTGTTCGGTGCCGGTCAGATCGGTGCCGGTCTCGCGCGTTCGTTGCGCGATCTCGGCATGCGTGTCCGCGTCGTTCGCCGCAGCGACCGCTCCGTCGGAGAGGGTATCGAGGTCTGGGCCGGTGACGCCCGCGACCCCGAGTTCGCGACTCGTGCAGCGGCGCGCGCCGCGGTCATCTACCAATGTACCAACCCGTCCAAGTACAGCGGACGCACGTGGGCGCGCGAGCTGCCCGAGCTTGGCGAGGCGATCCTCGCGGCGACCCGCTCTGCTGGGGCTCGGTTGGTCGTTCTCGACAACCTCTACGCATACGGACCGCACGATGGCTCGCTCACCGATGACACGTCGATGGAACCCGCCGGGCGGAAGGGCGCCGCCCGCATGGCCTGGCACGAGCGCTTGATGCGCGCGGCGGAACAGGAATCCACACGAATCGTGATCGGACGCGCTGGCGACTACTTCGGTCCCGGTGCCGACGGTGCGATCGTGAGCGAGGCGAGCGTGCGTGGTCTCGTCGCGGGCAAGCGCCCGGCGTTGTTCGGTGACCCCGACCAACCGCACGCGTTCAGCTACATCCCCGACGTGATCGCGAGCTTGATCGAGCTCGGCACCGCCGCTCCCGACGTCGAGGGGCAGGTGTTTCACCTCCCAGTGGTCGAGATTGCTTCAGCGGAGCTGTACCAACGCCTGGCCGACGCCCTCGGGGTCAGCGTGAGGCCGCGGCGAATCGGCCGCACGCTATTGCGCGTGCTGTCGCCGGTGATGCCGGCAGCTCGCGAGATGCTGGAGACCTTCTATCAATGGGACCGTCCGTTTCTCGTCGCGGATCGCCGGTTCCGGATCCGGTTTCCGAATGTCGGCGCGACGCTCGAGGAGATGGTGGAGGCGACAGCCAAACGCGCGCGTGTCAGCGCGACCCACAGCAGCAAACGAATGGCTAACCTCGGCGCCGGCGTCGCCTCTGCCGTCGTACTCGCGTTGGTCGCGCCCGTGCACGCCGGTCAGAGCGAGAGCAATACGCCGCCCACGCTCGATCGTGCCGAGACGCGTGCGCCGGTCGATGGTCGCTCGGGGCTTCGCGTCGACGCCGAGGTCGACCCGAGTGGCTATGCCCTCGGTGGTTACTCGTTGCATCTGGGTGTCGGGTTCCGACGTGTGCGCGCCGACCTCGGCATGTACGCGATGAAGTTCCCCGAGTTCCTCGGCAGCAACGACGACTTCGACCTGTTCATGGACGGTTTCGGACTCAAGCTCCAGTACTTCTTGCAGCACGAGGCGCGAGGCGCGTTCGTGGGCATCGACGGGTCGGTCGCACACGCGCTCGCACAGCTCAAGGGCACGTCGATGGCGAAGCGCCAGACGCTCGCGGGTGTGGGGGTCGACTTCGGCTATCGCATCAGCTTGCCCGCCCACTTCTACATCACGCCGTGGCTCGGCCTCGGCTACGAGATCAATGCCGATGACGTCATGCTCGCCGGCAAGACGCTTCACGTCAGCAGGCTGACCGTGTTTCCGGCCGTGCATCTCGGGTACCGCTTCCGCTGATCGGTGGAGAACCTCATGTTGCGCGCCTTGTTCGAGACGACTCTCGTGATCGCCGCCTACGTGACGATCGCGGCCGTGGCGATCCGTGCTCTCGCGCGTCTCGGGTACTCGACCCGAGACGGTACGGCGATCGCTTCCCGGACTGCTCCGGTCGTTGTCGCGATCCTCGCAAACCTCGCGATCGCTGCGGTCGCGCTCGGGCTGTTCACCGTGCTCGACCCGCGATCGATCGCCGACCTTGGTTGGACGCTCGATGGCCAGCTCGCCTTGACCTCGTTGCTCGTGGTGGTGGTCACGTTCGGTGTGGCGATCGCGGTGGCACGCGCAGGCGGTGCGCGACGATCGAGGGTGGCTTCGCCCGCATATCTGCGACGTGCTGTCTCCGTCGCGATCCCGCTACTGGCCGCTGCCTGGATGGAGGAGGTGGTGTTTCGTGCCTACCTGCTCACTGTCTTGTCCGCTGCCGGCGAGGTCGTCGCGGTGTTGGTGTCGACCGCGTTGTTCACGGTGGTGCACTTGCCGACGAACCGTGTCGATCGCTATCGCGTGGTCGGCTGGGCTCTCGGTGGACTGACGCTCGCCGCGATCTACCTGATCAGCGAATCGATGTGGGTCGCGACCGCCGCGCACCTCGCTCGCAACCTCGCCAACATCCTCGTCGTCGAGCCGACCACGGAGGTCGGGGTCGTAACCTGGCCTCGTCCCATCGCGCCGTGGAGCCGCACGCTCTATGTGGGCGCTTGGGCGGTGGCAACGATCGTCACGACGGTCTTCGTGATCCAGTGATCTCGGGCAGTCGACCGTAGCCAGTTCTCAGAACGGCCGGCCCTCGATCCACACGGCGTCGGCCGGATCGTCGGCATTCGGCGTGACGCCGAGCCATCCCCGCCGGAACGTCTTCGAGAGGTCACGAATCGACTGACCTTTGGCCTCGTCGAGCGGCCAATAGCCGACCAGCCCCGCTTCGGTGCCGGGCAACGTGCGCTCCATCGAGTTGCTGATGTCGTCCTCGGTGCGGACGGTATCCCAGAGGCGAACCTCGGCGATCGCGCCCGCGAAGTGCGCGCGACCGTTGTTGTCGTACCCGATCTCGATCGGGGTATCGACGACGGAGACGCGCGGATCCTTCTCGCGTGCAGGGTGGCTCTTGTCGAGGACCTCGGTGCCGTTGATGTAGATCCGCGTGTGTCGTCCGTCGTCGGTGCACGCGACGTGGGTCCAGGTATCGGCGAGCACCGTGGATGTCGAGGTGATCGGGGGTCCCTGGTCGGTGAAGCACAACACGGCCGAGCTCTCCTTGCTCGCCATCAGGTAGAGCCCCCACACGGGCCGGCGCGTCACGATCGGCGTCCATCCCCAGGGATCGCGCGTGGGCTTGACCCATGCCTCCATCGTCCTCGGCGAGAGGGCTTGGTCACTCGGTGGGACGATCGCCTGCCGTCCGGAGGCGAAGGCGAGCGAACAGTCCGTCTGGCACGGCTCCCCGGTGACGGGCCCGGAGTGGGCGATCGCCATTCGCCCGCCGGATTGGCTCTGGTAGGTCCGTGGGGTTGGTCGTGGAAACGCGTCGCGCCGCACCTCGACGATCTTCGAGGGGGTGGTGGCTTGCCGAACGGCCCAGTAGACGGCACCGAACGCCCAGAGGATGGAGACGCCCAACGCGACGTACAGGAGCTCGCGGCGTCGGGCTCGAGCGGGAGCGTGGATGCGGGCCTCGGCCAGATCGGGCTTCGGGTGGGTAGCGACGGAGGCCCGCGACTTCGCTGCGCGGGCCTGTGAGAGGAGACCGAGAACCTCGTCCATCGAGGACCATCGCTCGGCCGGCGAGAGGGAGAGACCTCGTCGCAGCACGACCTGGATCGGATCCGGAATCGCGATCGTCGGACACGGCCCCGCTTCGCCCGCGAGTGCTTGCCAGAGCGTGGCGCAGAACGCGAACTGATCGGACCGCACGTCTGCCGGCTCGCCGCGTCGTTGCTCGGGCGCCAGGTAGGAGGAGCCGACCATCAGCTCGCCCACGGTGGGGAACCCGAAGTCCGTGACGAGGACGCGCCCGCTCCGTTCGATCAGCACGCTATCGGGCGTGAAGTTGCGGTGAATCATGCCGGCCTCGTGCGCGGCGACGAGTCCGCGACCGGCGGCCGTCACGACGTCGAGCACGTCGATCGGTCCGCGCGGCCTTCGGCTCAACCACGACGTCAGCGTCTCGCCGTCGGACAGCTCCATCACGATCACGTCGTAGTCGTCGATCGTCGCGATCTCGTAGATGGCGACGACATTGGGATGACGGAGGCGTCCGAGCGCGCGCACCTCCCGGGCTAGTCGCAACCGTGCGTCATCGTCGTTCGCTAGCTCGATGCGTAGCACCTTGAGTGCGACCGACCGATCGAGATCCGTGTCGTGCGCCCGCCACACGCTTCGGCCACTGCCCAGAGGGCACTCGAGCCGAAACTTTCCCAGTTGCTGTCCGTCCACGAGTCTCTCGCCCATCACTTCTAGGATCGCACACGACCGCAAGAGATCGACGTTGGAGTTTCGGTCGACGAAGTAGTGAACAGGTCTACACCTCACCCACCCGGAAGCAGGCCAGGATGGCGTCCGCCACGGTGGCGGCCGATTCCGGCGCCGGCGTGATACCACTCGCGCGTGAACTGGGCCTACCTGGAGCTCGGAGCCGTCGAGGTCGTGGCTGCCGATCCGCGTGGCGTGCTCTTCGGGTACAAGTCGACGTTCGGGCCGTCCACGCCGAGAGACCTGGTCCGCATCGTGCCAACCGGCGACACGTTCGTCACCGAGGACACCGAACAGCCCAGACCTCCCCGATCGTTCGACCGGCCGGTACCCGCGCCGTTCGAGCGCACGTCGCTGGGCAAGAAGTCTCGTCTCGCGTGGCCGAACGGTGCGACAGCGATCGATCAGTACGCGCAGCTGGGGGGCTGGGACGAGCGGTTCGCGATCGTGCGCGACGAGCGCGGCTTCAGCGTGATCGATGCCGAAGCCGATCGCGTCGTGCGAATCGTGTTGCCACCCGGGGCGCTGCGGTGGACGTTCGGCGACCCGGTCGCGAGCGCTGGATACGTGTGGCTCGGAGTCGACAACGGCGTGATCGCGATCCCGACGGCGATGGTGGAGTCGCTCGCCGCCGGCGCGGTCGACGTCTCGCTCGTACGTCACTATCCGAGACGCGATCCCGACGCGCGGCTCGAGTGCGTGTTCCTGTGGTACCTGCAGGACGGTCGGGCGATGGTGGAGATCGGCGACGGTCGGGGTGGCGCCAAGGAGCCGAAGCTGACGATCGACATCCCGAGGCTATCGCTGGCCAAGTACCAGCCGGTCACGCTCGTCGACGAGCTCTACCCCTGCCACTACGGGGTGCTCGAGATCCCCGGGCAACCGCGCGTCGCGATCGCCAACACCTCCGCGACCTCGACTCTCGCCGGGAAGGTCACCAGCTCGCGCGCGAAGGATCCGATCGGAGTCGCTCGGGGTACCCCGGCGGCGAGCCCACCTCGTCGAGCGTCCGAGGATCTCGATCGTCTGATCGCGTCGATCGTCACCAATCCAGACGATGACGAGTTGCGGGCGGTGCTCGTCGATCTGTTGCTCGAGCTCGGTGACCCCTCCGCCGAAGCGATCGCGAAGCTCCGCGCGGACGGCAAGGTCTCGCCCGCGAGGCTCGAGCAATCACTCGGTCCGCTCGCTCCCTACCTCACCAAGGTCGAGCTGGTGGGCGGATTTCCGGTCGAGGCCACGATCGCGCAGAACGCGCCCGACGACACCGATCACCCCGCCGAGCTCGACGCCGCGTGCGCCGACTTCCGGCTCGCGATGATCCATACGCTGCACTCGCAGCGGGGACGTCGCGTGTCGGCCACGATCTATGCCCGTCTCGTCGGTGCCCCGAGGGCGACGGCGCTCCGGCGCGTCGATGTCTCGGACGAGGCCGTGATCGACGCGCTGATCGCGGCGAACCGCAACACGCTCGAATACCTCGAGCGCGTCGACTTCGCGAAAGCAGCATGGATGAAGCGGCTCGCGTCATCGATGTTCGATGGGGTCACGACCGTCCACTCGATCGTCGGACTCGCACACCTCCCACCGCTCGTGAACCGGCTCGTCAAGGACAAGTCGAAGTTCTTCGAGCGCGCGCCCCGGCGGCTCGTCCTCGACGAGACACGCAGTCGCAATGCGGAGCTGTTGCGCGAGATCGGCGTGGTGTGGGCGACGCTGCCCCTCGCTGCCGTCACCATCGGCGGTGTGACGATCGAACGCGACGGCCCGATCAGCGGCGATGACGACGCGCTGGTCGAGATCGCGACGCGCGCGTTCGCCGGGTAGGCGAGCTCGCGCCGGTCGCGCCACAGGCGCGGTCGAGGTCGGCTAACATGGAATCGGGGGTCACGCGGTGCGAACGACCCGAACACGCGATCGGCGCTCGCTGAAGTCGACCGAGACACGCGACCAACACGGGTGCAGAGCTGCTCGCCCGAAGCGGTTTCGTTCGTTCGCACGAAGTCGACATCGTCGAGCCGTTCGAGTCGCCCTACGAAGGGGTCTCTAGGGTTCGTGGGGTATCGTCGCGACATGCGCGCTCTCGTGCTGGTCCTCGCACTCCTCGCACTGCTCGCCTGCAAGGGCAACCCACCGTTCTATGCCAGCGTCCACGCCAACGTCGTCGACGATCACGTCGACTTCGAGTTCTACGGCGACGCCGACATGACGGTGACCGTGCCGGGCGTGCCGCCGGCGCGCCTCGACACGCTGCAGGGCACGGCGCCGTGGAAGATGTCGGTGCCGCTCGACAAGTTCAAGGATGGCCCCAACACGCTCGCGATCACCTTCGAGCAGCGCGGCAAGACGGTGACCGAGAACGTGACGTTCACCAAGCCACCGGGATCCGGCAAGCCGTTCGTGCGGCTCGCCAAATGCACGAGCTCGGGCACCAGCAACGGCCACGCGAAGCTCGATGCGGGCCCACTCGGCAAGACCGAATACTGCTGGGTGTGGTCGGACTCCAGCATCCGCATCGGATTCGTTGGCAGCATCGGCGGCAAGGTCACCGTCGGCGACCAGACCGTCGAGATCGGCACCGACGGGAAGGCCCAGGTCGTCTACCCGCTGCGGCCGCTGATCGTGCGGTCGCCGATCCGCTCGGCGCTCACCGACGGCGCCGGCATGACGACGCAGGTGCCGATCTCGTTCGCCAAGGGCGGCGAGAAGATCGAGGGCAAGCTCGCGATCGACCTGGCCGGCGCGGCGAAGGACCTCACCAAGACGATGTTCAAGGACGTCGGTACCGGCACGCCGATCACCGGTGACGCGGCCAGCCGGTCGAAGAACTCGTTGGTCTACATCTCGGCGGAGAAGTACCACCCCGCCAAGCACTACGGCCGCCAGACCACCGTGGGCGAGGTCGGCCTGGTCGCCGTCGCGCACGACATCAACACGCCGCGCGATGGCAGCGAGTGCGGTCCCTACAAGTCGTCGTCGAAAGGCGCTTCCGCCGGGGGCATGGCGCCTCGCAAGCTGATCGACGTCCAGGTCGAGGTGTTCGACGCGACCACCGGCAGCAAGCTCGGCACGCGAGATTTCGTCGCCGACAACAGCATCGACTGCCCGATGTTCGCGACGTCCAAGGGGGGTACCTGGGAGCCCATCGAGTCGCGACCCGACGACGACGCCGTCGGCGCGTGGCTCGAGCGGGTCGCCGCGGACGGTGCACCGTGATGCCGAGAATCGGCGGCCGTGCGACCGCGATCACCTCGGGCTGGTGATCCGGCTTGCGGTGACAGGAGCCAGGCGAGAACATCGATCTGTGGGGATGTTCCGGGCAGTCGTCACTCTCGCGATCCTCGCGAGCGGCTGTCGTCAGATCCTCGGGTTCGACGACGTCACCGGACTCGACGCATCGTCCGGTGTCGACACGCCCGTCGATACCGCCACGGACGGTGATGCGGCGGTGGGAGGCACGACGATCCGGATCGACGTCGTGACCGGTGCGGTGACGGGCGGGCCGCACGTCGACTTTCCCCTGTTGGTGTCGTTCACCGATCCGGTCCTCCGCTCGATCGCGAACGGCGGGTCGGTCGCGAGCGACGCCGGGTTCGACCTCGTGTTCGTCGACGATGCCGATGGCACGCAGCGGCTGTCGTACGAGATCGAGCAGTTCGACCCGATCGCCGGGACGCTGGTCGCCTGGGTCAAGGTTCCGCAGCTCACCGTGGCGACGTCGGTGTTCCTGGAGCTCGGAGATCCGACGATCACCACCAGCCAGGAGGATGCCGCGGGTGTGTGGGCGGGATACGCGAACGTCCTCCACCTCGCTGCGGTCACGGATGCGACGGGCCATGCCACGACGACGGACGAGGGCACGACGGCCGCGGTCGGTCAGATCGCGGGCGCGAGGACGTTCGACGGTGCGACCACCGACATCGTGGTCTCGGGCGTCGCGGACAATGCGAACGTGTTCGATGGCGGAGGTACGTTCGAGGCCTGGTTCCTGGCGACCGGGGGCGGCGAAAACGGTCTGGGCAGGGTGTTCGACAAGAACGGGGTGCTCGCGTGTATGGGGCAAGCCAACATCCAGCGCTCGTTCGAGTTCGGCCAGGGTTTCACGCAACGCTCGGCCAACTGGCTCACGCAGGCCAACACGATCTCGCTGAATACGTGGACCCACGTGGTCGTGACCTACGACAGCAGCTCGACCGCCAACAACCCGACGATCTACATCGACGCCGTCGAGAAACCCTCGGCCGCGGCGGCACCACCGCTCGGGACCGCGGTGCCCGACGACGGCAACGATCTCGTGATCGGCGATCGTAGCGACAGCACGCGCGCATTCTCCGGAGCGCTCGACGAGATCCGGTTCTCGAAGGAAATCCGCGACGCCGACTGGATCGCGACCGAGTTCGCGAACCAGAGCGATCCATCGTCGTTTCTGTCGATCACGATCCTGCCGTGATCGAAACAACGCCCACAGCTACAGCACGACGGTGCTGCAGCCGAACTCGACGTTGACGGTGCCGGTCGGGTCGCCCTCGACCGTCGAGCAACTCGACGGGCACAGCAGGATCTGGGTCGGGGCCACCGGGTCGTCGTAGTACCAACCCGGGCCGCCGGCACAGCCCGCCATGCTGCCGACGTTGTTGAGCGTGATCGGCGTACCGCCGGTCGGCGTGTAGACGAAGTTGACCTGGTTCGGATCGAGCGACATCCCGTCCGGCGGCGGCGGGATCTCGAACGTGCATGGAAGCGTGCTGCCGGCGACGACGCTATCCGCCAGCGCCGGGAACAGCGGATCCCAGTTGGTGTCGCAGAGCGAGAAGAACTCGCCGGAGTGCGCCTGCTGGAGCTGGATGTACGTCGAGCCGACGGCGGCGGCGAGCGCGAAACAGTGCGAGTTGAAGTCGAAGGGCGGATCCTCGGCGACGATCGCGTGGAACCGCCAGTCCGTTCCGAAGCCGGGGGCCGTCAGTGCAGCGAGCTGGGTCTCGAAGGTCTGACGGGACCAGTCGCTGTTGTCGTCCGTCACCGCGACGATGTGCTTGATCGAATCCGGGCGCAGGAAGCTCTGGTAATCCGGGTAGCGCTCGACCAGCTTCTGCAGCGCGTCGTTGGAACCGACCGACTGGTCGAGGCCGACGTAGCTGGCGCTACCTCCGAGTGGGGGCGGCACGTTGACGTGGCCGGTGTCGGTGATGACGATGACGTGGTAGTCGACGCCGCTGTTGGCGATCGAGCTCGAGAACACGTTCATGTTGTTCTGGACGCGCTGCTCCTCCGCGTTCATCGATCCGGAGTTGTCGATCACCCACAGGATGTCGACCGGACGTGTGTACTGGGTGGCGGAGACCGCCTCGGCCACGCACGCCGCGGCGTCGGTATTGGTCACGTCGCCGGCATCGGGCGACGTGTCGTCATCGGCAGCGCGATGTGGCGTAGGACCACAAGCGGCGATCATCACCACGAGCAAGCAGGCATGGAGTTTCATGTTGTCCCCCCGACAACGACGCGAACACTCGTTCGGTTAGCAACAACTGAACCGGCTTGCTGACCGACTGCATGTAACGAATCGAACGACTTCGGCCCACGCGTCGATCGGCTCCCTGCAGGTGGGGTCAATTGACACGACCAAAATGCGACGCTGAGGCAAGGTCAGTCGCTCGCCGAGCGCGCAACTCGATCGTCTGGAAGATAATTGCCGGGTGGAGGAGGAAGGCGCCGAACCGACCGTGGCCGACCCGCGGCCCGAGGCGGTGCGCGCATCGGCATCGTCGATCGACGCCGACAGCGAAGACGCCGCGACCCAGGCAGCGTCGCCGCACGCGATCGCGGACCACCCGGGGCCGACCGGCAGCGCGCAACGTCCGTCGGCGTGGGGGACGAATTCTGCGCGTTCGGTGCCATCGGCCGCCGAGGCGCTCGATGCCACCGACCTGCCGCGGATGCGGGTGTTTCACACGTTCGGCGTGTTCGCGCCGCTCGGCGCCATCGTGCTGTCGTTCTTCCTCGGCGGTGATCCGCTGGCACAGAAGCTGTTCTGGGTCGGCGTCTCGCTGGTGTCGGTGAGCAACGTCGGGCTGGTGTGGTTGACCAGCAAGCCCGAGCGGTGGAAGCCGGTACCGGTCGGCGCGCTGTGGATGCTGGCCACCACCGGCACGTTGCCGATCCTGTACTACTTCGGACCGTTCTCCGGCGCGTTGATCATCCAGCTCCTCGGCACGGTGTTCATCGCGCTCGGTCGCGATCGGTGGACCGCGCTGGGCGTCGCCGCGATCTGCATCGTCGGTCACGCCGCGATCGCGATCCCGATCATGATGGGCTGGCTCGACGACGTCGGCGTGCTGTCGTCGACCGGCGCCGCGCGGCCGCAGTTGCTGGTCTCGGAGGTGCTGGTCATCGCGTTTCTGATCTCGGGCTACCTGCTCGGCCGGTGGGCCCGCCGGGTTAACCACAAGGCGCTGGCAGACCTCGCCGCCGCGGTGCGCGTGATCGGCGACCAGCAACAGGTGCTCGCGGAACATCGCGACGACGCGGCGCTCAAGGCACGCGTCAACGAGGGGCGGTGGACCGGGCAGATGATGGGCTCCTACCGGCTCGGCGTCGTGCTCGGTCGCGGTGCGATGGGCGAGGTCTACGACGCGACGGTCGGCGACGGCCCGACCGCGAGACCGGCCGCCGTCAAGCTGCTCAACGCGCGGTCCGACGGGTCGAGCTCGATGGTCGAGCGGTTTCATCGCGAGATGGCGGTGGTCGCGCACCTCGACTCGCCACACGTCGTCAAGGTGCTCGAGCTGTCGCCACCCGACGCGCCGGTGCCGTACATCGCGATGGAACGCCTCGACGGCTACGACCTCGCGGCCCGGCTCCGGTCGGAGCCACGGATCCCGTCCGACGAGCTGGTGATCCTGATCGACCAGGTCGCGCGCGGGCTCGAGGCGGCGCGCGTCGAGGGCATCGTCCATCGCGATCTCAAGCCGCACAACCTGTTCTTCCACGACGGCCGGCTATGGAAGATCCTCGACTTCGGCGTCGCCAAGGTGCTCGGCAGCGAGGGCACGCTCACCGGTGACGGCATCGTCGGCACGCCGCAGTACATGGCTCCGGAGCAGGCGTCGGGCGGTCAGGTCACGCACCTCGCCGACGTCTACGCGCTCGGTGCGATCGCGTACCGGTGCCTGACCGGTCGATCGCCGTTCAAGGGCGGCGACCTCGCCGAGCTCGTCTACCAGGTCGTGCACGTCGCGCCGGTGCGACCGAGTCTGCTCGGCCGGGTGCCGAGCTCGATCGAGCACGTGCTCGCGATCGCGATGGCGAAGGATCCGCGCCGGCGGTTCCCGTCGGCGATGGCGTTCGCGCAGGCGTTCGTCGCGGCCCGTCGCGGCCGGCGGCTCTCGATCGAGTCACCGCCAGACGCGTGGACGTGATCGGCCGACGTGTGGCAACGACTTGCCGCGGGATCTCGGCGGACGGTCCACATTTCGTCCGGCTCGCTACTTCGAGATATAACTCTCTACGCAACCAGTCCTAGCGCGTCCGATGTGTTCCCTATGTGGAGCCCGCGAAACCAGGGTATCGTTGGCTCCATGGGGCGGATGGACGACATCGCGAAGCGCAACCGGTACCGCGATCCGACGATGCACGGTCTTATCGAGGACTACGGCGCCGACACCAGTGTTCCGGGGATTAAGACGCTGAACTTGGTGTTCAGGCTACTAACCTTCATCGGGCTGGGCGTGGTCCTGTACCTGTACTTTCGCTAGGCAATCATCGTAGCCCTTTGAGGGTTCCACCGTCCGACACTGCGGCGAGACCAAGGACAAGGTTTGCTGCCACGGTAAGCTGGGAGCGTGCCCCACGAGCTCGAGGCAACGTGGCGGCTACGTGCGTTGCGAGGAGCTGGTCGAGAGCGAGCAGATTCCGAAAGATGATCTGCCTGGAGCACTATCCGGTGCAGCTGATCGGCGAACAGACGACCGACGACATCGACGTGGAACACGGTCCACACCGCATCAGGACGTTCCTCGAGGAAGGCAAGGAGCTGGAGCGTCGGTACGGTTATATCCCTTGGCTGCATCCGTCCCATAACAAGGGCGCCTGGTACCTCGACGTGGCATGGGACGTGGCCCAGGGAAATCGGCCCAAGTACCCACCGGGGACGCCGCCGGATCCGGCGTGGTACGAGTTCCCGATCGAGGAGCTCCCACGCTGACGCGATTCCTCTCGACCGTCGTCACCTTCAAAGCGGACGGGATGAAACCCGTCCGTTGCTGCAACCGATCGAGCTGTTGCGCGCCAAGACATCGAGAACCCTGTCTGTTCTCGAGCCACTTCGTGGCGGAGCGGACGGGACTCGAACCCGACCGAGACGATGCACGAAGACAAAGAGTCACGTGGCCTTGCAGTCGTCTCGGTCGGTTGACTCGAGTTTCGATCCGGCTACGTCCGATCTGATCCGACGTGATCGGTCGAGGCGTGACAACGATTTGCCACGCGATCGTCCTCGAGGATTGTTGAGAGCGGGTACCCGCAACGCAAGTCGCGCAACGCGTACTCGATGACACGTACGCAGCGAGCCGATCGTCTATCGTCGCCTTATGGGCCACTTCGACGGCAGCCGCATCTACCGCGATGGACCCGGGCTGGTCGAGACGAAAGTCGTGTGTGACGACGACTGGAGCAACGAGGTGGTCACCTTGCGTTTCTGGCACCCGGCCATCACAGCACGCTTCAGTTCGCCGCTTGTCGACCCGATCAACTTGGCCATCTCTGGCGACTCGCACTGGCGACGCACCAGCGAGCGCGTCGCTCGTCGACTCAAGGCGATCGGGTCCGTCAGTGGCCGCCGGAAAGAGATCGAGCAGGCTCTGGAGGTCGTCCGAGCCAGCGGTGGTCACGGGCGTGTCATTTTCGAGGGTATTGGCGACAAGCACTACGGAGCGGTGGTCACGATCTCCGGCACCGTTGGCTCGACCTTCGATCTCGCGGCCTTGGCCGCTGACTACCAGGCCTACTTGGCCGCAGCGCCTGCGCTCGCCGCCGAGGTCGTAAGCGAGCTCGAGAGATTGTCCCCTCTGTTCTTCGGCGATTTCGACTTCGAGGACGTCGAGGTCGAGTTCATCCCAGGTTCGGGCAACAAACGACGGCCAGGCAGCCTCGCGCGCTGCGGACTGCTGCTCGGCTACCCGGTCGCTACAACAGCGGCCCTGATCCTCGGCGATCACGATCTTCCTGGTGGCCACACACGCTACTAGACCCATAGCTGAGAAGGTGCGGCGTACCTGCTATGCTTCCTCCATGGTCAAGGCAGCCGAGAGCGTGACGCTCGACGAGGATGTCCAGGAGGAGCTACGCAAGCTGGCGGAGCGTTCCGGACGTCCTCTCGATGTTCTCGCGAATGCCGCACTGCGCGACTTCGTTCGCTACGAGAACCAAGTGGGAGCCTCGATCGAGCGCGGGCTAGCTGACCTCGATGCCGGTCGCACACGGACCACTGACGCGGTACTGGCGTATCTGCAAGATCAACGTCGCGCCCGCAATCGCGGATGAACGTCGTCTGGTCGGAGGAAGCGGTCCTTGCGCTTGTCGGTCTCGAGACGGAGCTCTTGGGGCGTTATTCCGCAGCGAAGGCCGCCGAGATCATCGACTCGCTCGTGCGACGCGTCGAACGACTACAAGATCACCCACAGCTCGGACGTGTCGTTCCCGAATACGGTCAGTGGCAACTGCGCGAGCTCGTCGACAGGTGGAATCGCGTATTGTACCGGTTGAGGCCGCAGGCGATCGAGGTCGTCACGATCGTGCCGGCGCGCGTTCCCAATACGTGGCGATGGAAAAATGGGCTAGCGACGTGGACCTATGTTGTACCGGCACACGCAAGCGAGAACTGGCGGGCAAACCTCCAACGAAGCACAAACGTCGCACTCGATGTTCTGGAACCGTTCGCTCGTGTGAGCGACATCGAGATCGTCACGGCAGAACGAGGAGATGATGCCTTCGTGTTTGGTGCAGGCGAGGTCGCACGCGTCGCCGAAGCGTTTCGATCGAGCGAGACGATTCGGCGAGTGATCGTGACACTCGACCTCGCTGTGAACGACGGAACGGAAACGTGGCTACCTGGGGCAGCCCGCGTGTTTCTCGACAGCCCAGACCAGGATGAGGACTCCGCAACGGAGATCGATTTGTGGTTCTCTCTCGACGTCGACGTCTACGCGCCGGTTACCTGGGGCGATTCACGTGACAACGCCGTTCTCGCAAGCATCAATGGCCCGCGACTCAGTGGGTTCCTTCAACGGCTTCGCGAGCGACTTGGAGCTCGACTCGTGGACATCGACGCCGCAGACTACCGACCCCAAGTGAACGCTGATGGGTTTGCCCCTGCTGGTTGACACGGAGGTCCGACCTTGGACAAAGGACGGGAACACAACCCGTCCGCTTGACGTGGCAAAACCAGAAGCGCCAACGGCGGAGAACCGAGAAGTTCTCCGCCGTTAAGTCGCGGAGCGGACGGGACTCGAACCCGCGGCCTCCGGCGTGACAGGCCGGCGTTATAACCGACTTAACTACCGCTCCAAGAGTCTTTAGTTTTCAGTGGGCGAAGCAGGATTCGAACCTGCGGCCACCGCCTTGTAAGGGCGACGCTCTTCCGCTGAGCTATTCGCCCGCTTCCGAGAAGTGGTTGTTTAGACGGACGGCATCGTGGTGTCAAGCCGGCGCTTTGGGTTTGAAGAGGGGGTGGGGCGGGACCGCGGCCATGTGCTCGGCTTCCCAGGGGTAGCTCTCATCGTGGTCTCATGGGGCCGGGGGCAGGATGCACCGCATGAAGATTCTGATCATGGTCATCATCGGATTGATGGGGTGCGCCGGTAGCACGGACGACAACAAGGGCGCCCTAAACACGCTTCCCAAGCCGGCGGCGGCGGCCCTCCAGGCCCGCGCGGGCACCGCCTCGATCGAGCGGACCCACCGCGAGGTCGAAGGGGGCAAGACGTACTACGAGGGGGTGTGGCACGTGAACGGCGCGCGCCACGAGGTGAAGGTGACCGCCGACGGGACGGTGGTCGAGGTCGAGGAAGAAGTCGCGGCGGACCAGGTGCCCGAGGCGGTGCGCACGACCGCGGCGCGCGAGCTCGGCCAGCAGGTGGCGAAGTTCGAGCGCCAGATGGACGGCAGCTACGAGGCCGAGGTGGTGGTGAACGGCAAGGAGAAGGAGGTCCGGATTGGCACCGACGGGACCGTGCTGCCTCCGGACGAGGACGCCGAGGAAGAAGGCGGCGCGGGCGACGCGGACGATGACGACGAGGATTGAGTGAGAGCCCTGGTCGTCGAGGACTACGCGCCGGTGCGCGAGGGGGTGGTGGAGGGGCTGACCGAGCACGGCTACAGCGTCGACGCGGCGGCGGACGGCGAGGAGGGGCTGTGGTTCGCCGAGAACAACCCCTACGACGTGGTGGTGCTCGACCTGATGCTGCCGAAGCTCGACGGCCTGACGGTGCTGACCCGATTACGCGCGGCGGGCAACGCGGTGCCGGTACTGGTGTTGACCGCACGCGACGGTCTCGACGACCGCGTGAAGGGACTCGACTCGGGCGCGGATGACTACCTGGTCAAGCCGTTCGCCCTCGCGGAGCTGCTCGCGCGCGTGCGGGCGCTGGTCCGCCGTCGCTACGAACGCGGCGATCCGACGATCCGCGTGGGCGACCTCGAGATCGACACGACCAAGCGCGTGGTCAAGCGGGACGGCGTGGTGGTCGCGCTGTCGGCGAAGGAGTACGCGCTGCTCGAGTACCTCGCGATGCGCGCGGGCGCGCTGGTGACGCGCACCGAGATCTGGGAGCACGTCTACGACTTCCACAGCGAGGCGCACTCGAACGTGGTCGACGTGTACATCGGGTACCTCCGCAAGAAGCTCGAGCGCGACGGCGCACCCAAGCTGATCCAGACCCGCCGCGGCCAGGGCTACGTGTTCGGGGCCGACGGGTGAGCGCACGCTCGATCCGCACGCGTCTGCTGGCGGGCACCGCGCTCGGCGTCGCCGCGACGTTCGTGGTGTCGGGGGTGCTGGTGTATCTGCTGACGCGCTCGCAGCTGCGCGCCCAGTTCGACGACGCGCTGGCGACGCGTGCCCACGCCCTGACGGCGCTGATCGAACAGGAGGGCGGCGGCATCGAGACCGAGCTCGCACGCGACGACGACGGCAAGCAGTACGCCGAGCTGTGGAGCGACACCGGCAAGGTGTTGTGGCGATCGCGCGCGCTGGGGCATCGCGATCTCGATCGCGTGTTGCGCGAGCACCAGGGCATCGCCCTCGCCGAGGTCACGCTGCCCGACGGCCGCGCTGGCAAGCAGGCGACGATCGTGTTCGTCCCCCACCAGGACACCGAAGATGGACCGGCCGCGGCGCCATCGAAGCTGCGGTTCGCCGTGGCGCGCGACACCGACGACATCGACGGGACGATCGCCGCGCTCGGGCGCATCCTGGCGCTGGTCGGGATCGCGGCGACGCTGCTCGGCGTCGGCCTGATGGCCCTCGCGGTGCGCTTCGGCCTGCGACCGGTGCGCGATCTGGCCCGCGCGATCGCGGAGCTGCGCGCGACCGATCTGGGTGCGCGCCTCGACACCGCCCGTTCGCCCGCCGAGCTGCGCCCGGTGATCGAGCGCCTGAACGATCTGCTGCACCGCGTGGAGGCGGCGTTCGCGCGCGAGCGCGAGCTGACCGCCGAAGTCGCGCACGAGCTGCGAACGCCGATGGCGGGCTTGCGCCTCAAGCTGGAGCTGGCACTCGAACGCGAGCGCACGCCCGAACGTTACCGGACGGCGCTGGCGGATTCGCTGGCGATCTGTCTGCACACCCAGCGGATCGTCGAGGGCGTGCTGTCGCTGGCGCGACTCGACGCCGGGATGATGGCGGTGGAGCGATCGTCCGTCGCCGTCGACGGCATCGTGAGGGATGCCCTCGCGACCCACGACGCTCGCGCGAGCGAACGCGGTCTGACGGTGACCCCCGAGCTCGCGCCCGTCGAGCTCGCGGCCGACGCCGACAAGCTGCGCCTGGTGATCGACAACCTGATCGACAACGCGGTGTCGTACGCCGACGACGGCGGCACGATCGCGATCGTGGTCCGGCCCCGCGACGGCGGCGCGGAGATCGAGGTGGCGAACACGGGTTGCACGCTCGCCCCCGACGACGCGGCCAACGTGTTCGAGCGGTTCTGGCGCGGCGATCGAGCACGCACGCAGTCGGCTGATGGCCGTGCCCACGGCGGCATCGGCCTCGCGCTGTGCAAGAAGCTGGTCGAGCTCATGGGCGGCACGATCGAGGCGCGCATCGATGGCGGGCGGTTCGTCGCGACGGTCGTGCTATCGGGCACCTCGGAGGATGTCGATCGCTAGCGCGGGATCAGCCGGACCACGCGCAACTTGCGCGGTCCGTACTCCGCGACCACGCCCGGAAGTCGCACCATCTCCGGATCGCCCTTGCGGCGGGTCCGCGAGACGCCGCGCGGCAACGCGCCCTTCCAGGTGCCGCGGTAGCCGAACACCCGCTCGAGGTGGAGCTGGACTTCGCACACGCGACCGCGCGCGAAGATCAGGACCGCACCGTAGCCGTACAGACCGATCACGTCGGGCTCGCGGCCGAGCTCGCGCTGCGTCGACAGCACCAGCGCGAGCAACTCGCGATCGTTGGACTTGCGCCCGAGCATCGAGGCGAGCTTCTGCCACGTGATCGTCGGACGCCGCGCGGCACGGACGCGCGAGATCGTGCGCGGCTTCGACAGGACGGCGGCCGACAGCTTGTCGCGCCAGAACGACAGCTGGAGCGAGAGCCCGTCTCGCTCGACCACGAAGTGGTGGTAGCGCGGGTCGGCGCCGGCGAGTCCCGCGGCGGCCACGCGTGTCAGGCGCGGCGGTAGGTCGAACGGCAGATCGCCGGTCCAGCAACGCACGCCCGGCGTGCGCGACAGCACGAACCGGAAGTCGGCGATGGTGTCGCGGAACACCCGCACGAACAGGCCGCGCTCGGGGAGCTCGAGCTCGCCGGGCTTGATCACGACCCCGCGGCCACTGCTCGCCACCAGATCGACCACACGAGGGTCGGTCACCCGGCGATGCAGCAGCTCGGCGAGCTCGGTCCACTTCATCGATCAGCTGTCGTCGCGAGGCGGGCTCGACGCGATCATCGCGACATCGCCGTCGTCGTTCTCGGTGGCGGACGGGTCCGGAACCTCGTCGTCGGTGTCCCAGGCGTCGTCGATCGCCAACTCCGCGGCGGACGGGGCCGACGTCGACAGCGTCGGGGCTGGAGATACCCAGTCAGCATCCTCGTCGTCGTCGGGCGCGATATCGGGCGTCGCGATCGAAGGCGACTGCGTCTCGATCGAGGGCGTGTCGATCGAGGGCGTGTCGATCGAGGGCGAGGGTGTCGCGATCCCGGCGGGTGGCGTCGGGCGCTTGGCGAGCGCGGGCAGCGGGGGCAATTTGCCGAGCGCGGGCAACGGAGGCAGTGCCGGGTCGAGCGGAGGAAGCGACGGGGAGGCCGTCGGCGTCGGGGACGACGCCACCGATGGTGCGGTGACCGGCGGCGCGGCCGGCTCGATTGTCGCGTCGTCGAGCGAGAAATCCGGGAGCTCGTCGATTGCCGGCTCGGGCGGGGCCACCGCGACCGGCGCCGGTTCCGGCGGGCTCGTGGGCTCGTCCACGTTCGCCTCGGCCGCGACGATCTCGAGCTCGACCTCGTCGTCGTCGAGGTAGCTCGGGCCCGGTGGAGGCGGAGGCGGTGTCCTGGCCGGGATGGACATCCCGGTGACCGGCGCACCCTGGGGTGGGGTGACCTGTCGAGCCACGCCTTGCCCCGGCGTTCGCCGGATCGTGTGCGGCGTGATGACGTGGCCGCTCGGCGTCGTCAGTGTCGCGGTGGGGGTCGGGATGTCCGGCGGCGGTTCGACGGCGAGCGCCTTCGCGAGGTCGGCCGAGACCTCGGACGACCGGGTGGTGTCGTTGTGGAACTCGGCGGCGGCATCGTCGTCGAGCTCGACCAGTGCCGGTTCGCCGGACTGCTTCATCGCCTCGGCAACGGTGGCGGAGACGTTGGAGGCCTTGGTGGTGTCGGACTCGAAGTCGTCCGCGGGATCCGGCGGCAGCTCGTCGGCGGTCGACTCGGGGATCGGGATGCCGAGACTGTCCGAGTCGAGCCGCACCAGACGCACGACGAGACCCTTGCGGCCGTGCCGCACGGCGGGCTTCGCGATCGCGTCGCCGCGAACCCCGACGTCGCCCGACAGAAACGGTGCCTCGATGCGGACGAACTTGCCCACCGGCTGATCGATCGCGACGAAGAACTCGCCGCGAAACTGCTTCGCCGCGGCCTGCATGAATTCTTCGGCGGTCTCCCCCGGGACCGCGATTCGAATGAGTGGCTTCTCGACGGGCAACGGACCGAAATCGATATTACAGGACCCGGGCGACCACGGGGTTGTGATCGGACAACGCATCGCCATCGATCACCGCGACGTCGCTGGCCCGTGCGCGCACGGTCATCACGTGGTCGATCGTCGCCGACTTCTCGGACGGCACCGTCCTCAACCGCGTCGGCAGTGCGGGTTCGGCGGGGATCGCGGCCGTGAACGCGCCGCCGAGATGGGACAGGCAGGTGTCGCGATCGGCGTTGAAGTCGCCCACGAGCACGACCGGCCCCGCGAACCCGGCGGCCACGGCCGCGAGCTCGGCGCACTGCACCGCGTGGGACGCGCCGAAACTGACGTGCGTGTCGATCACCACCACGCCGGACTCGAGCTCGACCACGAGGTAGCCCTTGCCGCGGTCGGTGTCGAAGGTGTGGCCGTGGGACCGGCGGATCGGCGGCATCGACACCACGACGAGGTGCTCGTGCGCGTCGGCCAGCGGAGACGTCTCGTCGACGCGTCGCGGACGCGGCACGCGCGGATAGCGATGCGAAGCGATCGCGGCCTCGGGCAGCTTCGCCCGCAGCGTGGCGAGCTGGTCGCCGCTGACCTCCTGCAGGCACACGACATCACCGAGCCGGGCGACGACATCGGCGATCACGGCGGCGCGCGTGGCCTCGTCGGGGTACGCGTCGATCGCCGGCTCGCGCCAGTTGAGCGCGTGGATCCGGTGGAGGACGTTCCAGGTCGCGACCCGCACGTCCCATCACCTCTTCAATGCGCGTCGCGCGGATCGCTCGGCGGCATGGTCTCGACGATCCGCCAGTCGACGACGCTCGACGGCTCGCGGAGGAACTCGTCGGGTTGCGGGTGCGCGAGCGCGTGGCGCAGCACCTCGTCCATGTGCTTGACCGCGAGCACCTCGACGGTCGCGAGCACCGACTCCGGGACCTCCTTGAGGTCCTTGGTGTTGTCGTCGGGGATCAGCACCGTGGTGATGCCGGCGCGATGGGCCGCGAGGATCTTGTCCTTGAGCCCGCCGATCGGCAGGACGCGGCCGCGCAGCGTGACCTCGCCCGTCATCGCCACGTTCTGGCGCACCGGGATGCGGAGCAGCGCGCTCGCCATCGCGGTCGCCATCGTGATGCCGGCGCTCGGTCCGTCCTTCGGGATCGCGCCCTCGGGGAAGTGGACGTGGATGTCGACCTTGGTCTGGAAGTCGTTCGACAGCCCGAACGTGCCGGCGCGCGATCGCAGGTAGCTCATCGCCGCCTGCGCGCTCTCCTGCATGACCTCGCCGAGCTTGCCGGTCAGGGTCAGCTTGCCCTTGCCGGGGACGATCGTGACCTCGGCGGTGAGCAGGTCGCCGCCGAACATCGTCACGGCGAGGCCGTTGGCGAGCCCGATCTCGTCTTCTTTCTCGCGGCGCGCCTCGCGGAACTTCTCGACGCCCAACCACTCCGGCAGCTTCTCCGACGTGACCTCGAAGTTGGTCTGCGTGCGGTTCTTCGCGAGGAAATCCTTCGCGATCTTGCGGCACACCGTGGCGATCTCGCGCTCGAGCGAGCGCACGCCGGCTTCCTTGGTGTAGCGGTGGATGATCGCGATGATCGACTCGTCGGTCCACGTCACGTCGAGCTCGTGGACGCCGTTGGCCTCGGCCTGCTTCGGGATCAGGTACTGCTTGGCGATCGCGAGCTTCTCCCACTCGGTGTAGCCGGGGAGCTCGATCACCTCGAGCCGGTCCTGCAGCGGCAGCGGGATCGCGTGCTGCTGGTTGGCCGTGGTCACGAACATGACGTCGGACAGGTCGTAGTCGAGATCGAGGTAGTGATCGTTGAACGTGTTGTTCTGCTCGGGGTCGAGCACCTCGAGGAGCGCGCTCGCCGGGTCGCCGCGGAAGTCCATCGACATCTTGTCGATCTCGTCGAGCAGGAACACCGGGTTCTGCGAGCCCACCTTCTTGAGCGACTGGATGATCTTGCCGGGCAGCGCGCCGATGTACGTGCGCCGGTGGCCGCGGATCTCGGCCTCGTCACGCACGCCGCCGAGCGATTGCCGCACGAAGTTGCGATTGGTCGCGTGCGCGATCGACCGCGCGAGCGACGTCTTGCCGACGCCGGGTGGTCCGACGAGGCACAGGATCGGTCCGCGCTGCCGCGGCACCAGCGCCTGCACGGCGAGGTACTCGAGGATCCGCTCCTTGACCTTCTTGAGCCCGTAGTGCTCGGCCTCGAGGATCTGCTCGGCCTCGTTGATGTCGTGGCGATCCTGGGTCTTGTCCTCCCACGGCAGGGCGAGCACCCAGTCGAGGTAGTTGCGGACGACGGTGGCCTCGGCGGACATCGGAGACATCTGCTTGAGCTTCTTGAGCTCCTTGATGCAGCGCTCCTTGGCCTCCTTGCTCATCTTCTTCTGCTTGAGCTTCTGCTCGAGCTCGACGAGCTCGTTCTTGAACTCGTCGCGCTCGCCGCCACCCAGCTCCTTCTGGATCGCCTGCATCTGCTCGTTGAGATAGAACTCCTTCTGCTGCTTCTCCATCTGCTTCTTCACGCGGGAGCGCAGCTTCTTCTCGACCTGGCGGATCTCGATCTCGCCCTGCATCAGCTCGCCGAGCCGCTCGAGGCGCCGACCGGGCGACGCCGTCTCGAGGAGCTCCTGCTTGTCCTTCAGCTTGAGCGCGACGTGCGCGACGATCGTGTCGGCGAGCCGGCCCGGCTCCTCGATCGTGCGGACGCTGACCAGCATCTCCGGCGGGATCCGGGTGTTGAGCTTGACGTAGTCCTCGAACACGTCCTGCACCGAGCGCATCAGCGCCGCGATCTCGGAGGCGTCTTCCTCGTTCTCCTCGACATCCTCGACCTCGCACGTGAAGAACGGCTCGGTCTGCGCGAAGCCCTTGATCCGCGCGCGCGCGCGTCCCTCGACGAGCACCTTCACCGGGCCCTTCGGGAACCGCAGCAACTGGATGATGTGTCCGACGGTGCCGATCGTGAAGATGTCCTCGGAGCTCGGCTCGTCGGTCTTCGCGCGCTTCTGTGCGGCGAGCAGCAGTTGCTTGTCACCGCTCATCGCCTCTTCGAGTGCCTGCAACGACTTCTCGCGGCCGACGAAGAGCGGCACGACCATGTGTGGAAACACGATGATGTCGCGCAGTGGGAGCAACGGAAGGCGGTAGCCCGTCCCCTCGGATTTCATGGAAAGATACTTTAGGGGAGACACGTACTTGCGCAACATTCCATCGTCACTGCGGTAATCACACCACAGCAATCAGGGTAAAATTGCCACACTCCCGCGCAGAGGCTCGTCCCAGAACCCCAGCGATCCGAAGATGATCGCGATCCGTGCCGTAAGATTGGTTGCCAAACGGGCTCGTGGCATCCGCGCTGCTCGTATGCGGGCGCGTAGATGTCCTCTGCCGTCTCTGCCACCTCTATCCTCGACACGTTCCTCGTGCTCGAGCTGCCGCGCCAGCGTGCGAGTCACTGGTCCCAGGCGCTCTCGCCACTCGACGATCCCGACGCCCCCGTCATCACCAGCATCGCCGCGTTCTACGACGCCCAGCGCGACCAGGCCCTGATCGGCCTCCGGTTCAGCGAGCTCGCGACCGATGCACCGGCATACGTCACCAAGGTCACTCGACTCGCCGAGATCGGCCTGATCCAGCTCGCCGCGCTCTCGGGCCCCGATCGCCAGCGGTTCTTCGGCGAGCGGGTCTCGCGATGCGCGATCGTCGTCGAGCACCACACCGCGGTCGGTGCGTTCGGTGCGCTGGTCAAGAAGATCCGCAACCTCAAGCAGACCGCGACGGTGATCGGCTCGGTGTCGCGAACTCGCCGGGCACGAACCCCGGCCGCGCGCGCTTCCCTGACGCCGGCCGTCGGCGCCGCGACGACCGAGCACCTGCACGTCACTCCGAAGGGGACGCGCGACCACCTGGAACGTACGGTGGAACGACCGGTGCTCGCGAAGGCGACACGCGACGACCTCCCGCGCCAGTCGGGGTCGCCCGACAACGCCGAGTCGTCGAAGGCGACCCCGCCGGGGATCATTCACGCGCGCTATCTGCGCAGCGGAAAATGGGTTCCGATCCGGATCGGCGCACTGTCGCTCAAGGGGGCGGCGCTGCTGTCGGGCGCGCTTCCTCGCGCCGGGGACCAGGTCGACCTCGCGTTCGCCTACGCCGAGCACCGCGCGCTCGTGCGCGGTCCGGTGCAGAAGATCTCGACCGTGGCGGAAGCCGCCGCCACCGGCGCGCCCACGTTCAGCGTGCAGTTCGATCTCGACGACACCGCGCGCCGCGAGCTCACCACGCTGCTGACCGCGGCCCGCGACGCGCAGGTCACGATCAAGCCACCGCCCGCACGCAGCACGCGGCGCTACCCGGTGGAGTGGCCGGTGTGTCTCGGCACGATGCGGGGTGCGATCCGCGGTGAAGCGCTCGACATCTCGTACGGCGGCATGTTCGTCAGGCCCGGTCATCCGCTCCAGCTCGACACCACGCTCAGCTTCTCGGTCGTGCTCGACGACGGCGGCGCACCGATCTCCGGTCGCGCGAAGGTGGTGCGCCATGTCGCCAAGAGCGATGCGCGCACGTTCGGGCTCGAGCCCGGCTACGGGCTCAACATCTCCGACATGAGCGATGTCGATCTCGATCGCTGGATGAAGTTCCTGTCGCGGATCGAGAAGCGCGCCGACAAGCGCGTGCTCGTCGGCGCGTCGCCCGAGCGACTCGTCGAGATCCAGGAAGCGCTCGCCTCGATCGGATACGCCGTCACCGGCGGCACCGATCCCAACGCGCTGGTCGACCTGTCGGAGGAAGGGCGTGCCGTCGATGCCGTGCTCCTCGATGGGGACTGGCTGCCCAACGGAAAATCGGCGGCCTTGATGGAGGCGCTGTTCGCCTCGCGCTCGGTGCCGTGCATCACCGTCCATGGCGATGCGCGTCGCGGACGGAACGTGGTCGACAAGCTACTGTCGATCTCCTGACACCCGGCTTCCCACCAAGAAGCCGGCCACGCCCGGATCATGAAGACGCGTTCACAGCTCGTGGTCCCACCAGCACATCCCACCTGGTCCGACCAGTCGTAACCCCGCGTGTCGTCGTTGCCTCCGGCACTCGCGCGCTGGCCCCGGACTTGCGAGAATTCCGGCCAAGGAAAGGCGCGACCACATGAAGCCTATCAAATCACTTGTCGTTCTCGGTGCTCTCGGAGCGTTCCCCGCAATCTCTGCGCTCGCCCCGGACACTGCCTCGGCCCAACCGGCCGGCTACTACGGACCCGGCGGCGGCCCCGTCAACTCGACGCTCCCCGGAGGGTTCCACAACCGGCAAGGACGCCTGATGTTCGGTGGTGCGTTCGGCCTCGGTGGGATGTCCGATGACGTCGGTGACATCGGGTGCAATGGCTGCGACTACAACCCGATCTCGTTCGGGTTCATGGGTCACATCGGTGGCTTTCTCAGCCCGCGTTTCGCGCTGATGTTCGAGGGCCAGGTCAACGGCCAGCAGGTCTCGCAGGCGGCGTTCCCCGAGGACGACGCGTTCCTCTACCAGAGCGCGGCGATGGTCGCTGGCCAGTACTGGATCACGCCGCAGCTGTGGGTCAAGGGTGGCATCGGCTTCGCCCACCTCGAGGAGCAATCGGCGGACGGGTTCTTCCAGAGCAACATCGACAACGGCACCGCGATCATGGGCGCCATCGGCTACGAGGTGTTCTCGTCGCGGTTGTTCTCGGTCGACCTCGAAGGCCGCCTGCTCAACGGCGCCTACAAGGGCATCGACAACAACATCACCGCCGGCACGGTCGGCGTCGGCGTCAACTGGTTCTGATCCGGTAAGCCGGCCGATCGAAGACAGGCCGTCGGGGGCTAGCCCTCGGCGGCCTTCGGTTCTTTCGAATACGTGATCAGCGGAGCGCCGTGCTTCTCGATCACGTCCTCGTTGATGATCACCTCGTTCACCGCCTGGCCGGGCGTGTCGAACATGATGTCGAGCAGCGCGGCCTCGAGGATCGCGCGCAGGCCGCGCGCACCGGACTTCTGGATCGCCGCCATGCTGGCGACCTTGGTCAGCGCGCCCTTGCCGAACTTGAGCTTGACGCCGTCCATCTCGAACAGCTTCTGGTACTGCTTGACCAGCGCGTTCTTGGGCTGCGTGAGGATCTGGACCAGCGCCTCCTCCGACAGCTCGTGGAGCGGCGCGATCACCGGTAGGCGGCCGATGAACTCGGGGATCATCCCGTACTTCAGGAGATCCTCGGGCTCGACCTCCTGGATCAGCTCCCACTGGGTGCGCTCGACCTTCTTGTTCATGCCGGCGCCGAAACCGATCATCTTCTGACCGATCCGGTTCTCGATGATGTCCTCGAGGCCGGTGAACGCACCGCCGCAGATGAACAGGATGTTCGTGGTGTCGACCTGCAGGAACTCCTGCTGGGGATGCTTGCGGCCGCCCTTGGGCGGAACCGAGGCCGTCGTGCCCTCGATGATCTTGAGCAGCGCCTGCTGAACGCCCTCGCCGGACACGTCGCGCGTGATCGACGGGTTGTCGCTCTTGCGGGCGATCTTGTCGATCTCGTCGATGTAGACGATGCCGCGCTGCGCCCGCTCGATGTCGTGATCGGCGTTCTGGAGCAGCGACACGATGATGTTCTCGACGTCCTCGCCGACGTACCCGGCCTCGGTGAGGTTGGTGGCGTCGGCGATCGCGAACGGCACGTTGAGGATGCGGGCCAGCGTCTGCGCGAGCAGCGTCTTGCCCGAGCCGGTGGGGCCGAGCAGGAGGATGTTCGACTTCTGGAGCTCGATCTCTTCGCTTTCGGGCGTCGGCGACAGGTTGGTGGTCGCCTTGTGATCGATCCGCTTGTAGTGGTTGTGCACCGCGACCGCGAGGATCTTCTTCGCGCGGTCCTGCCCGATCACGTACTCGTCGAGCACCTTCTTGATCTGGGCCGGTTTGGGGATCGTCGACGACCCGTACTGGGCGTCTTCCTTCTCGATCTCCTCGGCGATGATGTCGTTGCAGAGCCCGATGCACTCGTCGCAGATGTACACCGTGGGGCCGGCGATCAGCTTCTTGACCTCCTTCTGGGCCTTGCCACAGAAGGAGCAGGTCAATGAGGCGCCACCATCGCGCTTCTCGACTGGCATCGTTTCGAGCCTACCGCGGATCGGGACCCGAGGCTTGCTTGGCTACTTCTTCTCGGGCTTCTCGTCCGGCTTCTTCTTCGCCGTGATCAGGACCTCATCGATCAGGCCGTACTCCTTGGCCTGGGCCGACGACATGAAGTTGTCTCGGTCGGTGTCCGTTTTGATCTTGTCGACCGGCTGGCCGGTGTGCTTCGAGTACAGCTCGTTCAGGGTATCCCGCGTCTTCAGGATCTCCTTGGTGTGGATCTCGATGTCGGTGGCCTGCCCCTGGAACCCGGCGAGGGGCTGGTGAATCATCACGCGCGAGTGAGGCAGGGCATAGCGCTTGCCCTTGGTGCCCGACGCGAGCAAGAAGCTCCCCATCGACGCCGCCTGACCCATGCAGATCGTCGCCACGTCGCAGTGCAGGTACTGCATCGTGTCGTAGATCGCCAGGCCCGCCGAGACGTGTCCGCCCGGCGAGTTGATGTACAGCATGATGTCCTTCTCGGGCTCCTCGGAGTCGAGGAATAGCAGCTGCGCGATGACGACGTTCGCGACGTCGTCGTTGATCGCCGTACCGAGGAAGATGATCCGGTCCTTGAGGAGGCGCGAGAAGATGTCCCAGCCGCGTTCGCCGCGGTGGGTCTGCTCGATCACCGTCGGGACCAAATAGTTCATCATCGGTTGCATCGGGTTCATGGCTCGACTGTACGAGTCGCGTCAGCGCCGCGCAACGCGCGCGGGCCCTCCCCGATGGGTCAGGCCCATCACGATCGTACGGGGGGAGAGGGTCAGCGACCCTTGGCGTAGTCGACCAGCTTGGCGTCGACCTCGTTGGTCGTGCCGTGGTGCGCGTAGTGGAAGGCCGAGATTCCGGTCCCCGGCTCGAGCTCGAACGACTGCTCGTCGGGCCCGGTGTAGAACGACAGCTTGTAGCCGGTCTCGACCGCGCTGACCTGCCAGCAGTAGACCATCTCGGCCGACGGGCAGATCTTCTGACCGTCGATCACGGGCCACGAGAACCAGCCCATCGCACCATCGAGATCCGGCTCGCCGGGGTGATCCGCCGACCCGAACAGGAACGAGTTGCCCTTGCGGAGCAGGGTGACCTCGGTCGGGGTCGGGACCACGCCGGTGCCGTCGTAGTCGGTGAGATCGCTGGGCCAACCGCGGACGCGGTACGCCGTGACCCCGTTGCTCTCGCGAGCATCGACGACCTCGGTGACCCACGAGATCGTCTTGGTGGACACGCTGTTGGCATCGGTGTCGAACCGCTTGACGTTCACCGTGTAGGTCCACTTCGCGCCCTTGGCGAGCGGCAGCGGGTCCGCGGTGATCATGTCCTGCAGCGTCATCGGCTGCTTCTTCGGCGGACTGCTGCACGCGCCGAGAGCGAGGGCGAGGGTGGCAGTCGCGACGAGTCTGGGAGCGGTCATGACGTGCCGCCAATCCTACCCCCGGCCCGCCGAAAGTCGCACCTCGACTCGGGATGATTTGAGGTAGGGTCCCGCCGATGTCGTTTGCCGATCAGCTATCCAGCTCGTTGTCCTCCCTATCCAAGCTCGGCGGCCGCAATCTCGTCCGCCTGGGGTGGGACCGGCTGTCGGGTATGCCGGGTGGCAAGGCGGTGTTCTCGCGGCTGATCGGTCGCGCGGCACCGTACTCGGGCAGCATCCACGCGAGCGTGAGCGTGCTGCGCGCCGGCTACGCGGAAGTCCACATGCAGGACCGCCGCTCGATCCGGAACCACCTCGACTGCATCCACGCGATCGCGCTCGCCAACCTCGGCGAGCTCGCCGGAAACATCGCGCTCGCGTACTCGCTGCCCGATAACGCGCGCTTCATCGTCAGCGGTATGGAGATCGACTACCTGAAGAAGGCGCGTGGCACGATCACCGCCGTGGGAGAGCCCCCGATTCCGCGGGCTTCGACGCGCGCGCAGATCGACGTGCCCGTGACGCTCCGCGACGCGAGCGGCGAAGATGTGGCGAAGGTCATCTTGCATAGCCTCGTCGGTCCCAAACCGGCCACCCGCGACGTGGCGACCGCCGTCGACGTGAATTGACCGAGGCGTGCCGAGGTATCAATTGTGACCTGCGCGCGAGTCCCGATGGGTAACCCTGCACGAACAAGCCCCTGGAGAACGGGGCTCGCCTCCGGTCAATTGCGCCAAGAAATAGCGTCGTCCGACGGTTCGTCATATGTGTCTGGAGGGAACATGAGGTTTTTGCTTCTCGCGGTGATGGGTGCGGCCTTGCTCGGCCGATCGACCAGTGCCCGCGCCGACGGCGTCGATTTCATCAAGGACGCCAAGCTCTACTACCGGATCGTCGCCTGCAAAGGCTCGGATCCGATCCCCGCGGGCTTCGATGCCAAGATCATCGAGAAGCACTGCGAGTTGCAGAACAAGCGCTACGAGCGCCTGGCGAAGACGTACTTCGAGCCGGCCGAGAAGTTCTTCGAACAGGTCCGTCCGGCCAATCTGCCGACCACCGTCGTCTACCCGTTCGGCGGCGGCGATCTGATGAGCGCGCTCGTCACCTATCCGAACGCGCGCGACATCACCACGATCTCGCTCGAACACGCGGGCGATCCGACGCGGCTCGCCAAGCTGACCAACAAGCGCAAGCTGTATCGCGCGCTCGCCGCCTATCGCGCGGCGTCGGCGGGGCTGCTCACGCTGCACGACTCGACGAGCGAGAACATGCGCAAGCTCGAGAAGGGTGGCATCCCCGGCCAGCTGTCGTTCCACCTCACCGGTATGGCGGTGATGGGCTACGAGCCGGTGTCGCTCAAGTTCTTCCGCCTCGACGAGGACGGCAAGATCCACTACCTGACGCAGGCCGACTTCGACGCGCTCGCCAAGGTCAAGGCGAAGCGGGTCAAGGGCAGCTGGGTCGATACCGACTGGTCGAAGGCGTACGACCACATGGAGCTGACGATGCGCAAGGCGGGCGATCCCAACGCGCCGCTGGTCGTGCACCGCCACTTCGCGTGGAACCTGGCCAACCGGGCGTTCGACGGCTCGCCGCTCCAGAAGTATCTCGAGGCGAAGGGCAAGGTCGCGGCGATGACCAAGGCCGCGAGCTACCTGATCTGGCTCGGCGGGTTCTCGAAGATCCGCGACTACCTGCTCGAGCACATGACCTTCATGGTGTCGGACGCGACGGGCATCGCCCCGCGTGCGGCCAAGAAGGCCGGGTTCGTCCAGATCACCTACGGTCAGTTCAAGGGCGCGTTCCTCGAGGAGGCCGACCCGCGGATCAGCGCGCGGATGGTGAAGCTGTGGTCTTCACAGCGGTACCGAAAGCTGCCGTTCCGCTACGGCTACCCCGATAACGCGAAACACATCCACCTGATGATCACCAAGCCCGTGGAGTCCAAGAAATGAAGCTCGTGCTCGCGCTCGCGCTCGCTGCGTTGTTCCTGTCGTCCGGTTCCGTCGCGTTTGCCGACGATCCGATGCCGCAGGAAGACCCCGCGATCGACGAGCCGGGCACCCCCGGGGAGAACCAGCCGGTGACCGACGACGTCTCCGAGCCGGCGCTTCCCGATGTCGATGCCGCGCCGGACCCGGAGCCGGAGCAGCCGGTGCATCGACCCAAGGCCAAGCGGCAGGCGCGGATGGCCACGCCGATGCGTCGCTATCACCGCTACGTCGCGGACGACGGTCACAGCGCGCTCGAGAAGTCCGAGGATCGCGTGCTCGGTGGCAAGCACTGGCGGATCCGGACCGGGCAAGGGGCGATCCACGTCTGGGTCCCGCCCGGCTACCACCGCAAGACCGCCGGGACGGTGGTCTACGTCCACGGTTACTGGACCGATGCCGACCGCGCCTGGAAGGACTACCACCTCGCCACGCAATTCAGGAAGAGTCACCAGAACGCGCTGTTCATCGTGCCCGACGCACCGTCGGGTCCCGAGGACTCCGTGAAGTGGCCGGCGCTCACCGATCTACGACGTGCGATCTCCCGCGCCAACATCCGGCTCCCCGACGGCCCGATCGTCGTGATGGGGCACTCGGGGGCGTACCGGACCGTGCGGCAGTGGGTCGATCACAAGCTGGTCGACGAGATCATCCTGCTCGACGCGATGTACGCCGGCGAGCGCCAGTTCGACGAGTACATCAAGAGCGGCAAGCACGCCGACTGGCACAAGATGATCGTGGTCGGTTCCGCGGTCGCCCAGGAGTCGCGGTCGTTCACCAACTCCTACAAGTTCGGGCGCGCGCGGGAAGGGTTCCCCGACAAGCTGCGCGGGTTCACCAAGCGCGAGCGCCGGTCGAAGCTGCTGTACATCCACTCGCAGTACGGCCACATGCAGATCGTCACCAGCAAGAAGGTGATCCCGCTGCTGTTGCGGATGACCCGGCTGCGCCACCTGTAAAGCTGCGTTAGCCTGCGCCCCGATGAAGACGATCACGATCCTGGTCGCGGCGCTGGCGCTCGCGGCGTGCGGCAAGAAGAGCAACGATAGCGGCGGTGGCAGCAGTGGGAGTGGCGGGGGTGACAAGCCCGACGTCGATTCCGACACGCCGGCCGCGTTCGCGAGCTGGATGTCCAAGGATGCGGCAGCCGCGTGGCAGGGCGCGTGGGTGACGCGGATGACGCTCGGCAAGACCATGCAGACCGGACGGTCGTTCGCCGCGCTCGACATCAAGGGCGACGGAGCGAAGGGCTTCGACGGCAAGAAGGAGTACCCGCTCGGCTTCGAGGTCGACACGCCGTGCAGCGTCACGATCAGCGAACCGATCACCGAGGGCTCGCTCAAGGGCGGCACCTCGTTCCACACCAAGCAGTTCGTGGTCAAGGACGGCAAGCTGCTCGCCGGCGAGGGCTCGGTCGGCATGCGCAAGGGCAAGGCCGCGGTGGTGTGCGGGATCTCCGTCGACGTCACCACGCTCGACGACAAGGGCGCGTGCAAGGCGTGGTCGAAGCGGTTCGGGAAGTGGGAGAGCAAGGACCAGAAGTGCGCGTGGTCCCAGAAGGACGGCAAGGACGTGCTGACGATCGGCGAGGGCAAGTGGCCCAAGGTGCTGACCGCCGACGGGGACATCCTGATGGACTCGCAGTTCGCCGACGACATCGAACGCAAAAAGCACGTCAAGGCGGCGAGCTACGACGAGGCCAAGCAGACGGTGATCGCGAAGATCAAGGAGAACGATCCGGGCGAGCAGGCCAAGGCCGCGGGCGGCAAGGTCGGCGACACCAAGAGCGTGCTGGGGTTGATCGCCACGTTCACGTCCGATCCGGAGGCGCTCATGGGCAAGCCCGTCGAGGTCACCGGTCAGTACTTCAGCTCGGGGTCGATGACCGCGGGCGGCAAGACCACCGTGACGCTGGAGATGATCGACAGCAAGGACTCGATGAAGCTCCACATCACCTGCTACACGAGCGAGACCGACATGAAGGCGATCAAGTTCACGCAGTACGACAAGATCACCGCCAAGGGGACGGTCAAGGAGTCGTTCCACCTGCCCGCGCTCGAGAACTGCACCGCCACCGCGGCCAAGTGACCGCCGCGACGACAGGCACATCACCTGGCACGCGTTCCTGATAGCATTCGGGGGTGCCTGTGCTGATCTCCGTCTCGGGAGGGGCGCCCCACGCGCGACGGATCGGCGAGCGGCTCGGCATCCAGGTCGTCGAGCCCGAGGTACGGCGGTTTCCCGACGGCGAGCTCTACGTCCGCCTCGATCACGAGGGCATCGACCGCGAGGCACTGCGCGAGGTCGCCATCGTCGGCAACCTCGTGCACGACAGCTTCCTCGAGATCGCTTTCCTGGCGGGCACGGCCCGTGACCTCGGGGCCACGCGCGTCGGACTGATCGCGCCGTACCTGGCGTACATGCGGCAGGACAGCGTGTTCAAGAACGGCGAGGGCGTGACCTCGCGCTACTTCGGCAAGCTGGTGTCGGCCTCGGTCGACTGGCTCGTCACCGTCGATCCGCACCTGCACCGCTACGCGTCGCTGTCGCCGGTCTACACGATCCCGACCACGGTCGCGCGGTCCGCGAGCGCGATCGCCGACTGGGTCGCGGCCGAGGTGACCGAGCCCGTGCTGGTCGGGCCCGATGCCGAGAGCGTGCAGTGGGTATCGGCGATCGCCGAGCGCTGCGGTGCGCCCTACGTGATCATGGAGAAGACCCGGCGCGGCGATCGCGACGTCTCGGTCGCGATGCCCGAGTGTTCGCGCGAGCTGATCGAGACCCGTGCGCCGGTCGTGATCGACGACATCATCTCGACCGGCAAGACCATGGTCGAGGCGACGCGGCAGTTGCGCGCGGCCGGTGCGGCTCCGCCGATGTGCGTCGCGATCCACGCGGTGTTCGCGGATGCGGTGCACGAGGAGCTGCTGGCGGCCGGTGCGAAGGGCATCGTCAGTTGCGACACCATCGCGCACGCCTCGAACCGGATCGCGATCGACGCGCCGCTCGCGGATGCGGTGCGCGGCTTGCTCGGCTGAACGCTACTTGACGGCCTTGGCGGCCTTCGAGACGAACGAGTCCTTGTCGTTCACGAACTTCTTCGCGAACGCCTTGCCGTCCTTGGCGTACTTGCCGATGGTCTCGAGCATGTTGCTGCGGGCCATGCCGCTGACCGCCGTGTTCTCGACGACCTTCTTCGCGGCGTCGAGGAATTTCGCCTTCTGCGCGTCGCTCGCGCCCTGTGCCCGCGCCATGTAGACGGTCTTGAGGACGAACTGGAAGTCGGGCTTGTTGGACGCGACCCAGTTGGCGTACGCGTCGATGTACTGGTCGTAGTAGTCCTTGCACATGCCGCTCGACCACGACAGGACGTAGCCGGCATCGCCGGCGAGCGTACCGTCGGTCTCCTTCTGGAACACCTCGAGCGCCCACGGGCACACCTTGGAGGCGTCGTAGTGGCTGCCGTACATCGCCATGATGATGCCGTCCTTGACCGCGGCATCCGTCGCGGACGCGTACAGCGTGGTCAGGATCGGAAAGAACCGCGCCCCGTCGGCCACCATCAGCCCCTTCGCGAGGGCGGCGCGCAGTTGCGGCAGTTCGTGGGTCTTGATGATGTTCTCGACCGCGTCGGCGTACGCGGCGTCCTTGAAGTCGCCGTTGTCGAGGATGCCGCCCCACAGCGCGCCGATCGCCGGATCGGTCTCGGCCGCGGCGGCCGTGGCGAGCCGGCCCTGGAACGGGCGATACGCCGCGGTCTGCAGCAACGAGCCGTCGTCGAGCGCGCGGACCGCGACGTAGCGGATCTCGACGGTGGGCTCCTCGGCGAGGTTCACCACCGTCACTGCATCCTTGGTCTTGTCGAACGCGCCCTCGAACTTCTTGACCACGTCGTTGCAGTTGTTGCTCGGGTAGTGCGGGTCGATCTTGCAGCCCTTGTTGCTCTGGGCGATCTCCACCAGCGCCTTGTTGTTGTCGGCGGCGGCGACGCCCTTGGGACCCGCAGGTGCCGCGGCGTCGGGTGTCGGCGCCGCACTGCCGGTGGCAACGTCACTTCCGTTGGCGGTGTCACTGCCGGTCGCCGAGCCACTCGCGGTCGCCTCTTCGTTCCCGGTTGTCTTGTTGCTCTTCTTGCAGCCGGTCATCGCGAGACCGAACACGACGAGACTGCAGACCACTCGTTTGACCATGGCGCTGAGGGTACGTCACGAGCGCCGGTGATACGACGCGAGTGACCGGGATGTGACGGTGACGGTGACGGTCGCGGTGACGGTCGCGGTGCCGGTGGCGGTGGCGGTCGCGGTTCGCGTGCGGTGGCGGTGGCTGTCGCGGTTCGCGGTGCACGGTTCGCGGTGGCGGTCGCGGTGGCGGTCGCGGTGACGGTCGCGGTGCGGTGGCGGTGGCGGTGGTTGTCGCGGTTCGCGGTGCGGTGGCGGTTCGCGGTGACGGTCGCGGTGCGGTGGCGGTGACGGTCGCGGTGACGGTGGTTGTCGCGGTTCGCGCTGACGGTGGCGGTGGCGGTGGCGGTGGCCGTCGCGGTTCGCGGTGGCGGTGGCTGTCGCGGTTCGCGGTTCTAGTCAACACATCGTTTACACATCGGTAGACAGTTTCGGCGACCTCGTCGCGAGATCGGTCTTGTCCTCCGCGACGGCGGGCTTGCCCTCGCGGCCGCGTTGCGCGCGAACCGCGCCGAGCGCCCGGGCGCCGGCGTTGGCGCGTGCCGAGCCGCGCAGATGAACGAACGGCGCGAACACGCTCGAGAGGCGAGGGCGCTCGTCACGGTTCCCGCGCCGCGACCGCATTCGGGCGAAAGCCCGCCACCGCTCCGGGGAGGGCGTTTTTCTTGAAAGGAGATCCCGATGAAGAACTTCGCTGCCTATACCAACGCTCTCGAGTTGATCCGCGCCCTGGTGCCGATCCTGGAGCAGTTCCGCGCGCGCAGCGCGGACCTCGCGAAGCAGCTCGAGCAAGCAGCCTCGAGCATCGTGCAGAACGTCGCCGAGGGTGCGCGACGACATGGCCGCGATCCGCGGCGGTTCTACAGCATGGCCAATGGCAGTGCGAACGAGGTGCGATCGCTCCTCGATCTCGCCGAGGCGTGGGGCTGGGCGATCGACGATCGATCTGCGCGTGCGTTGCTCGATCGCGAGCTCGGCCTTTTGTGGGGACTGACGCGCGATCGCGAAGCGCGGTCGGCCGCCCGTCGCGCGTCTTGAAGGGTCGATCGCGGTCCCGCGGAACCGTCGTGTGATACGAGTCGCATCGCGGTCCGGCGGAACCGCCATGTGACAGAGCTCGCAGCGTGGTTCCGCGGAACCGCGCTGTGACACGAGTCGATCACGATCCCGCGGAATCGCCGTGTGACAGAGCTCGCAGCGTGGTCCCGCGGAACCGCGGTGTGACACGAATCGATCACGGTCGCGCGGGACGTCGAACGGCCAGGACATCGCGCGATCTCTCGATCGACGACGGCGCGCGGCCAGCGATCTCTCGATCAGCGACGCGCGCGCGCGGGACCGATCGACGCGCTGTGCGTGAGTCCCCACAGCAAGGCGTGCAGCCGCATCAGCTTCGTTCGCGCCGCCGAGTCATCGCGGATGTGTCCCCACGCCTTCGCGACATCGAGGCTGCCCTTCACCTCGTTCGCCTCGCCGAACGCGATGTCATACTTGAGGCGCTTGTTGCCACCGCGGTGCCGCTCGCCCTCGGCGAGGTTCTGCACGGTGCTGTTCATCGCATCGACGAGCTGCTTCGCGAGCGTGTTGTCGTGCTTCTTGATCTGCTCGACGAGCGGACGCAACTCGACGATGACTTCCAACGCGACTTGATAAGCGACCAACATGTTCGTGTTCTCCTGATGTGTTCGTGCCGGGGACCCAACCAAGAACCCGCTGGCTCCCCGAGGGCGGCGGGCTCTCGCCCCGTGGCGCGACCCGCGCACGGGCCGTGACGAGCACCCGCACCACCGTTTGCAGGCGCCTGATGTTCCAACCCCGCGGCGGTGGCCAACGCCGGCACCGCCGGTCGTGGTGCTCGGCGCGGTCCGTTGCGCGGAAGCGCGCGGGAGCGAGGCCGCCGCGCGAGGGCCGGGACCGAAGAAGCGACTCGTTCCCACGTTCCCTCGTTTGCTTCGCCCCTCGTCCCTCGTTCCTCGCCCTTCATTCCTTCGTCCTTCGTCCTTCGTCCCTCGTCCTTCATCCTTCGCCCCTCGTCCCTCGTCCCTCGTCCTTCGCCCCTCGTCCCTCGATCCTTCGCCCCTCGTCCCTCGTCCCTCGTCCTTCGCCCCTCGTCCCTCGATCCTTCGCCCCTCGTCCCTCGTCCCTCCGCTCCCTCGTCCCACGCCGCTCATTCCCTCGTTCCTCGCCCTTCATTCCTTCGTCCCTCGTTCCCTCGTCCCACGCCGCTCATTCCTTCATCCCTCTCATCCCTCGTCCTTCATCCCTCGTCCCTCGCCCTTCACCCCTCGTCCTTCGCCCTTCACCCCTCGTCCTCGCTCCCTCGTCCCTCGCCCCTCATCTCCTCGTCCTCGTCCTCGCCCCTCATTCCCTCGCCCCTCATTCCCTCGCCCCTCGTTCACCTCATTTTCTGCGTCACCGGTTCGCCGAACCTGGCTCGGGGTGTGTGTCCATCCGACCCAACTGCGTCAAACCTGACGGCTTTCCAAAACCCGCAACGCTTGCGTAGCGATGATTCCCGAATTGCGCCGCACGCGGCTTCTGCGCACCCCTCTCAAGATCCGTCATTACCTACGCCGGCACGACGCTTGATAGGAAATCGGGCGTGTTGGACCGCTCCGATGACACCATCACCTGTCTCGCCGACCGTGCCAGCCGAGGGCCTCGCTACACGAGCTACCCGCCGGCGACCGAGTTCGGTGCCATGTCCCAGGAGCGCGTTCGCCGCGAGCTGCAGGATGTCGGTACCGGCACCGAAGCGGTGTCGTTGTATTTCCACGTTCCGTTCTGTCGGTCGCTGTGTGCCTACTGCGGCTGCAACGTGATCCCGACGCGCGACGAGCGTCGCGGGATCGGATACGTCGATCAGCTCGCCACCGAGATGACGCTGGTCGCCGGTCGGCTGTTCACGGCACCGGTCACGGAGATCGCGATCGGTGGCGGCTCGCCGAACTTCCTCGCACCCAAGACGATGCGCACGCTGTTCTCGGCGGTCGATCGTTACTTCAACGTGTCCTCCGATGCGCGGCGCTCGATCGAGCTCGATCCGCGTCAGACCACGACGGCACAGATCGACGCGCTGGCGGACGCCGGATTCCGGTCGGCGAGCTTCGGCGTGCAGGACTTCTCGCCGGCGGTCCAGAACGCGATCCGCCGCCACCAGTCGGTCGCACAGACGCGCTGGCTGGTCGAGCGCGTGCGCCATGCCGGGTTCGACGATGTCAACGTCGATGTCGTGTACGGCCTACCGTTTCAGACCGAGACCACGTTCGAGGAGACGATCCAGCAGGTGATCGATCTGGCGCCCGATCGAGTGGCGCTGTTCGGGTACGCACACCTACCGGACAAGATCCCGCACCAGCGCCTGGTCGAGCGCGCGGGCCGCGTGCTCGATCGCTACGAGCGCGCGAGCCTGCTGCTCCTCGCGATCGAGAAGTTCGCGAACGCGGGCTACATCCACCTCGGCCTCGATCACTTCGCCAAGCCCGGGTCGCGTCTGGCGCGCGCCGCCGAGGCAGGCCGGATGACCCGCACGTTTCAGGGCTACGTCGAACGGCGCGCCGATTCGATCATCGGCCTCGGCGTCACGGCGATCTCGTCGACCCCGCGCATGCACTGGCAGAACAGCGCCGATCTCGGGACCTGGGAGCAGGGCATCACGGCGCGCCGTCTGCCCGTCGAGCGTGGCTTCGTGCTCGATGCCGACGACCGCGCACGTGGCGCGCTGATCAACAAGCTCATGTGTGACGGTGAGGCCGACCTCACCGAGCTCGGCACCGAGTACGGACTCGACGGCGAGACCTACTTCGCCCGCGAGCTCGCCTCGCTCTCTGCGATTCCCGATCTCGCGTCCTACGACACCGAGACTCACACGATTCACACCACCCCGATGGGTCGTTTGCTGGTGAGGAATGTGTGTATGGTGTTCGACCGCTACCACGGCCAACGCGCCGGCGGTTACTCGATCACGATCTAGCCATGACGCCACGAACTGCACTCGAAGAGCTCCAGTCGCAGCACGGCAAGCTGCGCGAGATGATGGTGATCTGCGACGAGCTCGCCGACGCCATCGACGCCGGTGGCGGCGATCCGGCGCATCTCACGCGCGAGGTCGCCAAGCTGCGGATCGCGTTCAACGCACACAACGAGTTCGAGGAACAGATCCTGCGCCCGGTCCTGCTCGAAGCCGATTCGTTCGGCGAGGTGCGGGTCGAGCGGATGGTGAACGAGCACGTCGACGAGCACCGCGCGATGGGCGCACGGCTGTCGGGCAGCCCCGCCACGGCCGACCTTCGCGAGGTCCTCGCCCACCTTCGAGCGCACCTCGATGCCGAGGAGCGCTATTTCCTCAGTTCCCGCGTCCTTCGCGACGACTTGATCTCGGTCGAAGGCGGGGGATAGCTCCCCGCGAAATTGCGGGCGTGATCGGGAGGCGTTCGATGATAGATGGCGCGGCTTCTGCGTCAACATTTGCGCGGAGTCGCACTTCTTGCGCGAATTTGCGCGTGATCGAGGAATTTGCGATGGCACGGACTGTGGTGTGAGGTTGGGTATGCGCGCATTCCTCCTAGCTTTGTTGGTGGTCGGAGTGGCCGGTTGTGAGGGACCGGCCGGACCACAAGGACCCGATGGTCCGCCAGGGGCTGGGAGCGATGGGCCGCCGGGGCAGCCGGGCGATCCCGGAGATGCCGGTCCGCCCGGCGTCGGATCGTGGGTGGTCGGCGGTGGCGTCGACGTCACGATCACCAACCTCACCGTCGATGCCAACCAGGCGGTGGTGTCGTTCAGGATCACCGATGGCGACGGCGTTCCGGTCGATCGCAAGGGCCGCGCGACGCTCCCCCTCACCGACGCGCCGGCCTCGGTCAGCTTTGTTCTCGCGCAGCTCGCGGAGTTCCCGGACGGCTCGCCCGCACAGTACACGGCGTACACGACCAACACGTCGGGCACGCAGGCCTCCACCGAATCGAGCGGCGAGTTCGAGACCGTCGACGTCACGCAGGGCACCTATAACTACGCATTCGCGGCTCCGCTGACCGGCTTCGATCCGTCGAAGACGCAGACGGTGCTCGTGCTCGCCCAGCGCACGGTCGACGGCGCGAACGTGTTCGATCGCGAGACCTTCTCGGTACGCCCCGACGGATCGCGCGCGGTGGTGCCGCGCGAGGAAGTCACGGCCGATAGCTGCAACGGCTGTCACGGCACCCTCGGCCTTCACGGTGGTCGCTACGCCAGACCGGAGCAGTGCATCCTGTGTCACCAGCCGCAGACCACCGATCCGGTCGGCACGCCGGTGGACTTCAAGGTCATGATCCACAAGATCCACGCGGGCGAGACGCTGCCCAGCGTGGTCGGAGGTACGCCCTACGTCATCGTCGGGTTCGGCAACCGCCCGCACGACTTCTCGACGGTCGCGTTCCCGGGGATGTCGGATGCGCGCGCGAACCTCCAGCGTTGCGAGACCTGTCACGCCGGCGCACAGGGCGATCGCTGGATGACCGCACCGAGCCGCGAGGCCTGCGTGACCTGTCACGACAACATCGTGTTCGAGACGCCGGTGCCGGCGGACAAGGTGCTGCATAGCGGCGGCACGCAGCCGCCCAACGCAGCGTGCGACGTGTGCCACCCGGGGACCGGTGGGCTCGCCGGCATCTTCGACAAGCACTACACCGGGCTGCTCGATCCCGCCGGGGACAACTTCGTGTTCGAGCTGCAATCGATCACGAACACGGCACCCGGTCAGACGCCGACGCTCAGGTTCCGCGCGACGAACAACGGCACGCCGCGCGACCTCACGACCTCACCGATGGGCAGCCTGTCGGCGACGATCGCCGGCCCGACGACCGACTTCGCCGAGTTCTGGCAGGCGCGGATCCAGGGCACGGGGGCGGTCGGCACGCTGACACCTGTCGACGCGGCCGACGGCGTGTTCGACTACACGTTCCCCGCTGCCGCCGCGATCCCCGTGACCGCGACCGGTAGCTACCAGGTCGGGCTCGAGGGCAACGCGACCGCGCCGAGCGGGACGCGGTTCGGTGTCAGCGCGACGCCGCTCGCGTTCGCGGTCACCGATCCCGAGGCCGTGCCGCGGCGACAGATCGTGGCGTCGATCAAGTGCAACGGCTGCCACGTCGACATCCAGGAACACGGCGGGAGCCGTAAGGGCGTCGAGTATTGCGTGATGTGTCACAACCCGAACAAGGCCAACGACGAACGCGTCGCGCGCCTCGAGGGCAGCACGGTGATCGCGGAGCCCGTCGACCTCCGCGTGATGATCCACAAGATCCACATGGGCGACGAGCTCTCCGAGAGCTACGTGCTCGGCGGCTTCCCGGTGCCATCCGTGACGGATCCGGACGGCTCGCCGATCTCGTTCAACGAGCTGCGCTATCCGCGCGCGCGCACCGATTGCGAGGGTTGCCACGTCGGCAAGACGTGGACGCTCCCGATGGATCGCTCGCCCGCGTACCTGCCGAGCACGGCACTCGAATTGTCGTGCAGCGAGGCGGCCAACGCCGACAACAACGAGTTCTGCAACGATCCGTTCTGGCAGGTCACCGACACGATCAAGATCACGCCCGAGGCGTCGGTCTGCACCAGCTGTCACGACACCGGATCGGTCGCGGCACACGCACTGGTCAACATCGCACCGGGATCGATCGAGACCTGCGACACGTGCCACGGCACGGGCGCGATGTTCTCCGTCGAGACCTATCACAAGGCCCCTTGAACCCCGCTCTCGTCATCGCTCGGCGGCTGCTGCCGCCGTTGTCGCTCGCACTCGTGCTCGCGGCGTGTTCGGTCGATCGCGATCTGCCACCCGGCGAGCCGGCGACCGGCGTCCATCCGCCGGGCATGCTGTCGGTCAATAACCCCAACTTCCACGGCAAGCTGGTCGAGTCGCTCGACTACGACCTGACGATCTGCCAGAAGTGTCACGGCGAGGACTTTGCGGGCGGCAAGGCCGGCGTGTCGTGTCTGCGGTGTCACGAGAAAGGTCCCACCGATTGCGAGACCTGCCATCCCGGCCCGCGTTCCGGGGCGCATCCGCAGCACCTCGCGGTCGGACGCGAGTGCTCCGACTGTCACATCGTCCCGACGAAGTGGGATGACGAGGGTCACCTGCGTCGCAACGGCGAGTTCGATCCGCCGCCCGCGGAGGTCACGTTCGGCGCGCTCGCGAACCAGTCGCTCGATCCCGCCGACCGCTCCGGTCCGCCGACCTACGCCGACGGCACGTGCACCAACGTGTACTGCCACGGTGCGGTGCTGCACGCCGGCGGAGGCACCACGCCCGCGCCGAAGTGGGACGACCACCGGCCGATCGGCGGTTGCGATCAGTGCCACGGCAAGCCGCCACCGAGTCACGCGCAGTCCGAGTGTCAGAGCTGTCACCGCGATGCCCCGCACCTCGACGGCAAGCTCGAGGTCGGGGGTGGTTGCGATGGCTGTCACGGCAGCGCCGCATCGCCCGCACCGCCGAACGATCTCTCGGGCAACACGCTCACCACCTCGCTCGGGGTCGGCGCGCACCAGGCGCACCTGACCGGGGCGTCGCGCCTGCGCGGACCGATCGCCTGCAACGAGTGCCACCTGGTCCCGACCGCGGTCGGCGACGTCGGTCACATCGATACCGCCTTGCCGGCGGAGGTGTTCCCGGCCGGATCCGGAACGCTGGCGCGCACCGACGACGCGAACCCGTCGTGGGACCGGATCGCCGGGACCTGCGACAACACGTACTGCCACGGCGGCGGCAACCTGTTGTCGGCCGACACCTCGTCGGGCCTGGTGCGATCGCCCGCGTGGACCGCGAGCACCGGGCAGGTCTACTGCGGCTCGTGCCACGGCATTCCTCCGTCGAACCACGCCCAGAACCTGACGGTCCGCGACTGCGCGACCTGCCATCCCAGCGTCGATGCCTTCGGGAATCCGATCATCGAGACCGACGGGACGAGCAAGCACCTCGATGGAGTCGTCGATGTCCTCTGATCCCTTCCTCCTCCTCGCGATGTCCACGGCGCTGCTCTCGGCGGTGGTGCTGGTGTGGTATCTCGGCCGGCGCCCGGCGCTGACGCGGATGACCAAGCTGGCGCTGTTGTTCGGCATCGGTATCCTGCCGATTGCGACCGCCGCGAACGGCAACATCGCCGGCTATCACGCGACCAAGACCACCAAGTTCTGCGCGTCGTCGTGCCACGTCATGCTGCCGTACGGACGCGACTCGTGGAATCCCAACAGCACCTCGCTCGCCGCGCGTCACGCGCGCAACAAGGCGTTCGGCGACGAGAACTGCTACATGTGCCACGCCGACTACGGGATGTTCGGCACGATCACCACGAAGATCGGAGGCATGCGTCACGTCTACGAGTACCTGATGCACTATCACTCGACGCCCGAGGAGGAGTTCCTCGTCGAGGTCAAGATCCGGCAGCCGTTCTCGAATGCCAAGTGCATTCGCTGCCACTCCACCGACAACCCGCTGTGGAACAAGGTTGGCGATCACGCGAGCGCGCTCGAGGAAGTCCGCACCGACAAGGTCAGCTGCGCGAGCGTGGGCTGTCACGGGTACGCGCACCCGTTCAGCAAGGAAGCGAAGAAGCGCGCCCGCGAGGAGGCCGCCAACGCGGTGTCGTCGGGGAGGGCGCCATGATCAAGAAGTTGTGGAAGCGGATCTGGTACGCGAAGCCGGGCACGTTGCTCCGGATCGCCGCGGTGCTCACGTTGATCGGGCTCGCGCTCATGGTGTGGTCGATGGTCGATCCGACGCCGTGGCCGGTGTTGCTCGCGATGTCGGTCGGCCAGGTGATCGGCACGCTGGCGTTCGCGCTGTACGGCCTCGCCGTCTACAAGGACCTCCGGCGGATCCGGAGGGAGCGCCGCGAGAGTAGTCAGCAGATCCCGATCATCAAGCCCGAGGCCGAGGAGGCGAAGTCGTGAAGCTCGGCCTCGCGATCGCGACCGGTGTCGTCGCTGCGGGTTCGGCCCAGGCCGATCCGCTGCGGCTGCGTGCCGATGCACTCGCGACCACCGCATCGCCGGCGGGCTTGCTCGTGCTCGAGGCCGATGGCGAGGTGCGCGACGATGTCGAGGCCGAGGCGGTGGTGTGGATGGGAGGTTCGCGCGAGCTCGGCGATCCCAGCGGCGACGTGCTCGTCGCGGTGGTTCACGCGCGAACCGAGAACAACCGCGCGAACGGCAAGCTCGGTCGGTTCGTCACCGCACTCGGCGCGATGCGCCCGACGCACGTCGATGGTGGCGAGCTCCACCTGAGGCTGCCCAATCGGTTCGATCTCGCGGTCGTCGCGGGCATCCCGGTGATCCCCGCAGGCGATGCGACCGATTCACTGTACGACCGCACGATGTCGGCGCGGTCGTGGGACTGGTACGCCGGGGCGCGCGCGTCGCGGCGAATCGGCGAGTGGGGCGCGGTCGGTGTGGCGTTCGCGGAGCGCCGCGAGACCGGCGTGCTCGCCTCCGAGGAGCTCGGCGCCGATGCCGGCTTCACGATCACCAAGAACGACGACGTCGGCGGTCGGATCGCGTTCGACCTCGCCAACCCCGGCGTCGCCGAAGCCACGGTCACCGCGAGTCATCGCCACAAGTCGCTGCGAACCGATGCCTACGTCACCCACCGCGAGGCCTCGCACCTGTTGCCCGCGACCTCGCTGTTCAGCGTGCTCGGTGACGTGCCATCGGAGCGGGCCGGCGTGCTCGCGACGTGGCGCGCGTTCCCTCGACTCGATCTGATCGCCGATCTCGGCGCACGCTACGTCGACGAGCTCGGCGCCGAAGTGGTCGGCCGTGCGCGGTTGCGCCTCGACGACAAGGGCAAGAGCGCCCTGACCGGCGAGCTCCGTCACAGCGGAGTCGGCAACGACGCGTGGACCGGCCTACGCGGCGCCGCACGGATCGCGATGCCGTACGACCTGATGCTCGCGACCGAGCTCGAGCTCGTGGTTCGCGACACCGGCAACGATGACATGACGCTGCGCGATCGCGGTCGCGTGTTCCCGTGGGCGCTGGTCGCGGTGTCGGGCAAGCGCGGTGACTGGCAGGGAGCGATCGCGGCCGAGGCCAGCGCGACACCCGAATACACGCGCCGTCTCGACGTGCTGTTCCAGCTCTCGCGGCTGTTCGATGTCGGAGGGAAGCGGTGATGCGGTCGCCCGGACACCGCCTCGCGATCGTGGCGACGCTGGTCGGTGCGGCCGTGGCGATCGCGGCGTGCGCGCGGATCCTCGGGATCAAGCCGACGGAGCGCACGCGGTTCCCGCACCTCACGCACCTCACCAAGGGCGTGCCGTGCACTCGCTGTCACGGCAACCCGTTCGACGGCTCGCCGAACCTCCACCTGCCCGACAGCGCCACGTGCACCAAGGGCTGTCACGACAAGGCGCACGACAACGCGGACGACAAGCGCGCGTGTCTCGAGTGTCACGGTTCCGCGCTCGCGGTCGAGCAGCTGATCGAGACCCGCAAGCATCTCCGGTTCGAGCACAAGCGCCACGCCAAGCCGACCAACGGGAACTGCATGCGGTGTCACGGCGCGGTCGCCGAGGGCTCGTCGCGGCTGCGACCGCCGATGGCGATGTGCTACCGCTGCCACGACAAGGACTCCGAGCGCGATGGTCGGCGCTGCGACGTCTGCCACATCGATCTCGCGGAGTCCGGCACGTTGCCCGAGAGTCATCTCGCTCACGACGGTGACTGGCTGCGCGAGCACGGCGCGCGGGCGGCGTCGTCGGGTGCGCTGTGCGAGACCTGCCACCGGCAGACGTTCTGCTCGAGCTGCCACGGCCAGACCGTGCCGGCACTGCCCGCGAACCGGCGGTTCGCCGATCCGGTGACGCCGACGATCCATCGCGCGGGCTTCATCTCGCGCCACGCACTCGAGGCGCGCTCCGATCCGGGCGCCTGCACCACCTGCCACCAGCCGCAGCGATGCGCCGCCTGCCACGTCGAGCGCGGGGTCGCCGGCGTCGAGGGGCGGAGCCCGCATCCTCCGGGTTGGGTCGGTCCGGTCAGCAGCGAGAATCGTCACGGTCGCGAGGCGCGTCGCGATCCGGTGTCGTGCGCCGGGTGTCACGGCGGTGCCGGTGAATCGCTGTGCGTGTCGTGTCACGCCGTCGGCAAGCCCGGTGGGAACCCCCACCCGTCGGGGTTCTCGAGCCGGCTCCCGCTCACCGCGCTGCCATGCCGGTTGTGTCACCCGATAGGGTCGCGGATATGACCCGACGGCATCTGCTGTTGGTCCTGCTCGGCTTCGTCGCGGCGGGGATTGCCGCCGTGTTGGTGAGCTGCGGGGCGACTCGCGAGCAACGACCGCCGGAGCAGGTGCCCGCCAGCTGGTCCGACGTGCGCAACAGCGTCGGGCATCAGGTGCATGTCGGCAAGCATCACGTCGCCTGCACCGCGTGTCACGGCACCGACGGGTTCCCCGTGCCGCCGCTCGATCTGTGCTCGAGGTGCCACGACGTCACCCGCAACACGATCCATCCGCCCGACGAGCTCCTCGGACAACCGCGCGCTCCGCAGTGTCGCGATTGCCATGGCTTCGGTCGCGACCTCTCGATCCGACCGAATGCCTGCATGCGGTGCCATCAGGACGCGCAGGGGCGACACGCGGCCGTCGGCATCCACTCCGACGAGGACTGCAGCTCGTGCCACCGCGCGCACGACGTTCCCTCGCTCGAGCCCCAGCCGTGCACGAACTGCCACGCCGCGCAGAAGTCGTCGGCGTCCGGTCATGCTGGCATTCGCGGGTGCATCGACTGCCACGCCGTGCACGAAGCGCGGGCGAGTGCCGAGACCCAGTGCGCGACCTGTCACGCGAAGCAACGTGGCGCGGTGCACGTCGACGCGCGCGCGATCGACAACCGCCATACCAAGTGCACGACCTGCCACGCGCCCCACAAGTTCGCCAAGACCGAGGTCAAGCCGTGCCTGACGTGTCACGCCAACCAGCCGATCCTCGCCGTCGCGGCGTCGAAGGGTCGCCACACCTGTGCCGGTTGCCACGATCGTCACGACACCGGCACCGCGAAGGCATGCACGACCTGCCACGCCAGGCGCACGCAGCATCCTCCGAAGGGACCGGCCGCGCTCGCGATGACGCAGCACGGTGGTGGTGCCAGCGCCGCGTGCGCGACCTGCCATCCTCCGCACGACGCCAAGCTCGGGACCGCGTTCGCGGTGACCTGCGAGTCGTGCCACGCGAAGCAACCGCGCCACGCGACCGCGAAGTGTCGCGACTGCCACGATCCTCACGCACCCAAGCCGGCCCTGGTCGCCGCGCTGTGCACCAAGTGCCATGCCGACAAGGCGCGTTCGACGAGCGGATCCGGTCACGCCCAGTGCACCGGGTGTCACAAGCAAGCCGCCCACCAGCCGTCGAAGCCGCCCCCGCCGTGCGCGACGTGTCACGCCGAGCAGCGCCGGTTGACTGCCAGCAACAAGGGCCACGCCGACTGCACGAAGTGCCACGGCACCAACGCGACCCACAACCCGCGCGCTCCGCGTCCGGCGTGCGCGACCTGCCACAAGGTGGAAGCGTCGACGGCACCGCGCGGTCACCAGCGCTGCAACGGCTGCCACGACACGCATAGCGGTGCGCGCAAACCCACCGCGGTGTGCACGACCTGCCATACCGACAAGCCGAAGCTCCACCACGGCAACCAGAACTGCGCCAACTGTCACCGCCCGCACGGCCCCAAGGGGATCGCCAAGCCACCGCCGTGCGTCTCGTGTCACCCGGCCGCGAAGCGCCCCGGATTGCATCGCGACAAGGGCCACCAGGACTGCGCGAACTGTCACCGCTCGCACGAGGCGAGGCCGCGCGACGATCGCGTCACGTGCACGGTGAAGTGTCACGTCAAGCAGCAGAACCACCAGCCGACCGCGGTCCGGTGCGCGACCTGTCACCCGTTCGGACCCGGTAGCAACGCGCCGACCGACAACTGAGATCTCGCGCTGGCGCGATTCCGGCGTTGGCGTTTTCTCGTCGGGCGCGCTAGCGTCCCGCCGTGCTCGCGAGGCTCGCGTTCGGGATCGTGTTCGTGGTGGGCGGTTGCTGGCGCGACGGAACCACCGCCACGACCATCCCCGCGCCGTCGACGCCGGCGACGATCCCGATCGCCGGGACCGTGCGGGTGTGGGCGGACGCCCCGCTCTATCTCGAACATTCGACGACCGCTCCGCGGATCTGGCTCGCGAAGCCGTTCTCGCGCACCTCGGTGGTCGGGGCGTCGGCACCGATGCGGGTCGTCACGGTGGGCCCCGAGCTCGTCGAGGTCGAGCCCGTATCCGGCCGCCACTGCAGCTGGCTCGGCTTCGAGGCGCCGTCGACCCTCGAGCACGTGCGCGTGTTCGTGGATCGCCGCGATCTCGCACCGGTTCTCGCGAAGCGGTTCGAACGCCGGTTCGAAGACGCGACCAGCATCGCGCTCGATCCCGGCATCGCGGTGACGCCGCACCGCGGCGGGTATGCGGTGTCGGTCTTCGGCGGGACGATCGGGCTCCCGATTCCGAGTACCTCGATCGGTCTCTCGTACCGGTGGCTCGCGCCCGACGACGAGGATTCCGGCGATGTCGAAGGAATCGGAGTCGAAGGGATGCGCGCTCATCTCGGAGCTCGAACGATCGAGCTCGCGAGGGGCAGCGCCACGCAGGTCGAGGGACGGCCGCATCGCTACCGGATCCGCGAGGCCTGCCGCGAGCTCGTCGTCCGGTTCGACGTCGACCCCGATCCCGAGGAGGGTGGGGGCGGGTTCGGATACGGAACGATCGGCCTGGGATCGCTGCGCAAGGCGGTCGTCGATTATCTCCCCGCCCACACACCGCTCCGCTCGGGCCGCCATGTCGTCGCGCGGCTCGGCAAGGCGCGGATCGTCAGCGACCCGGCGAAGCCGTGCTTCGACGCCGCGTGGGAGCTCCAGATCGATTGGCCCGACGACGACGAGGGCCGCGGTCATCGTCGCGTGACGCCCACCGAAGGTGAAGATGCGACGATGCACCTGTGCGCCGATCCGCGTGCCGTCGTTCACGGCCCGCTACCCGACTGACTCAAAGCACCGACAGCACGGCGCCCGGCTCGGAGTGCGAATCGTCGATCGGTTTGCCCGGCTGCAGGTACGCCCGCACGACGGGGTTGTAGTAGTAGAACGCCGGCTTGCCTTCGGGGTGGCGGTAGATCAGCGCCCCCGGCAAGAGGAAGATGCCGCCGGTCTCGACGTCATCGCCGCGCCGGATCTCGACGGTGCCGGTGAACACGGGGTCGAGCTGCCCGGCGTGTCCGACGCGGAACAGCGACACCCACGTCGAGGTCTCGTAGTGACCGCCGGTGGTCGCGGCGATCGCGATCGTCGGCGCACCGAACGCGCTACCGGCCGCGACCGACTCGAGCTCGTCGACCGAGCCGTCGTCGTCACACACGTAGCCGGGCGCCTCGGCAATCAGCCGCCACTCGCTGTCGACCACGATCACGCCGTGGGACAGCGACGCCATCACGATCTCGATGCCGGGCGCCGGTGCGACGTCCGACGCGATCGCGATGCCCGGGTACGTGCCGGGCGAGCACTCGGGATCGACGTCGGCGAGCACGCTCCACGAGTCCATCCGGCGCGCGACCTCGTCGCTCGCGATATCGGACGCCACCGGCTTTTGCAGCCCGTGGAGCCACGGCATCGCCGGGACCTCCGCCGTCAGCTGACAGGCGGCGAGCGCCGAGACGAGAAGCAGGGCCCACTTCATACCCTCGTTACGAGCATCGGGCGTGCCGCGCGATCCCACGCAAGTCTCGTCGGACAGCACGCAGCGGGTGCGCGATCCGGTCGGGGTAGCGCGCGGGGTTCGCGAACGGGAGCTCGCGCAGTTAACAGATCGCGACGATCCGCGGGCACGCCCGATGCTCCGGATCAGGGCATGCGGAGTCTCCCGATCCTCTTCCTCGCGGCCGCGTGCGCCACACCGGCCGCACAAGGTCCCAAGGGCGGGCCGCGCGGTCTCCGGGCCAGCGACCATCTCGACGTTGCCGCGCGCGAGGACGAGCTCGCCCGCGAGGCAACACGCTGGCCGACCGCGACCAGCCACATGACGCCCGGTGGCACCAGCGTCACACCGACGATCCCGTGGACCCGGCGCTGGGATCCCGCCGGCGAGCACGAGCGACTCGCCGCTACGCATCGCGGCAAGGCCGCCGCGCTGTACTCGGCGTATGTCGATGCGTGCGGTGACCGTTCACTCGCCGAGGTTTCGGTGTCACCACTGGTGCGGTGGGGCACGGGCGGCTGGAACACCGCCACCGGCGCGATCATCTACCTCGATCCGAAGGTCGGCGGACCGGACCACCTGCTCTCCGAGCTCAAGTGTCACCGGGCGTGGATGATGCTCGGGCCTGCGGGCCAGGATAGCTGTCCGCTCGATCTGCCCGGTCTTCTGGTCGACGCGCGGGGCGGCACCGAAGGCATCACCGTGTCGCTCGGCGTCAAGGACGCCTCGCTGATCCCGGAGCTGCAGCGCCGGGTCGCCGGCCAGCTCGAGGTCGCGCAGCACGGCCGTCACGAGCCGCCGCCGGCGCCGTCGGCGCACTAGTCGATCTGGGAGCGCGTGGCATGATGCCGCGCATGGATCCCCACGCGCGGCACGCGGCCAAGGTCGCCCGGATCGCGACCCAGCTCCGCGCCCACCCGCCGGGCCGACCGGTATCGCTCAAGAAGAAGGCGGTGGCGCACCAGGTCCCGAAGGCGCGCGACCTGCGGCACCGCGATGACAAGATCGATGTCACCGAGCTCACCGAGATCCTCGAGATCGATCCGGTGAAGAAGGTCTGCATCGCCGAGTCGGGCGTGACGTTCGTCGATCTGGTCGCCGCGACGCTCGCGCACGACCTGTTGCCGATCGTGGTACCCGAGCTCAAGACGATCACGGTCGGGGGTGCGGTCGCCGGTTGCTCGATCGAATCGATGTCGTTCGTGCACGGCGGCTTTCACGACACCTGCCTCGAGTACGAGGTGGTCACCGCGACCGGCGACGTGCTCGCGTGTACCCCCGAGAACGAGCACGCGCTCGTGTTCCAGATGGTGCACGGCACGTTCGGGACACTCGGCATCGTGACGCGGCTGACGTTCCGCCTGATCCCGGCGAAGCCATACGTCCACGTGGTCTACGAGAAGTACGAGACGCTCGAGGACTATCGCTGCGCGATCTCGCGCCACTTCGGTGCCCGCGACGTCGACTTCATGGACGGCATCATTCACTCACCCCGACTCTACGTGCTGAGCGTGGGGCGGTTCGTCGATCGCGCGCCGTACACGCATCGCTACGACTGGGCGAAGGTCTATTACCTCAGCACGGCGAAGCGCGCCGAGGACTACCTGACCACCACGCAGTACGTGTTCCGGTACGACCGCGGCGTGACCAACGTGCGACCGAAGTCGCTGATCCCGCGCCTGTTGTTCGGCCGGTGGTTGTCTTCGACCCAGTGGCTGACGCTCGGCACCAAGCTGCGCTGGCTACTCCGCGACGATCACCCGACGATCACGCTCGACGTGTTCGTGCCGTTCTCCAAGGTGCCCGAGTTTCTCGAGTGGTACGAGCGCGAGCTCGGGCACTTCCCGCTGTGGTGTGTGCCGTACCGGCGCGTGCGTGACTACGAGTGGCTCTCGGACGAGCACTGGAGCCACATCGACGATCACCTGTTCCTCGACCTGGCGATCTACGGGATGCGGCAGCGGGGCGACAAGAACTATCACAAGCTCGTCGAGGACAAGCTGCACGAGCTCGGCGGCATCAAGACGCTGATCGCGCACAACTACTACTCGGAGTCCGAGTTCTGGGAGATCTGGAACAAGCCGAACTACGACGCCGTCAAGGCGATCACCGATCCCGACAACGTGTTTCGCGACCTCTACACCAAGACCTGTCGCACCACGATGGGCCTGCCCGACTTCGCGAGCGGACACCCAGCGACGTCGGGCAACCAAGACTTCGCGAGCGGACACCCAGCGGGTAGGTAGGCCGCGGAAGCGACGTCGAGTGACGCTAGATCCGCCGCGGGAGCACGACGTCGAAGCGAGTCCCGTTGTCGTCGGTGGTGACGACGATGGTCCCGCCGTGCAGCGACACCAGGCTGTGGACGATCGACATCCCGAGCCCGGTGCCGCCCTCCTTGGTCGAGAAGAACGGCTCGAAGATCCGCCCGCGCGCCTCGGCGGAGATCCCGGGACCATCGTCGATCACCGCCAGCCGCAGCTCCTTTTCGTCGCCGTCGAGCACCACGGTCACGGTCCCCCCGGTTCCCACCGCCTCGATCGCGTTGCGGACGAGGTTGAGCACGACCTGGTTGATCTTGGCGGCGTCGACGCGCGCGATCAGCGACGGCTCCTCGAGATCGAGCTTCAGCCGCGCGCCCGCGCGCTCGGCGGCGACGCCCTCGAGGTCGATCACGTGGGTCAGGATCTGGGCGATGTCGTGGTCCTGGAGGTGAAGCTCCGGCGGACGCGCGAACGACAGGAAGTCGTTGAGGAGCGTGGTCAGTCGCTCGATCTCGGTCTGTGCCAGCTTGCACGGCTCGACGAGACGCTCCTCGACGTGGCCGTGCTTGCGCAACCGCCGCTCGAGCAACTCGAGCTGGAGCCGCGCCGAATTGAGCGGGTTGCGGACCTCGTGCGCGATGCCGGCGGTCATCGTCTGCATCGCGGTCAGCCGGTCGGCCAGGATCCGCCGCTCGCGCCCGATCAGCTTCTCCTCGGAGTCGAGCTGGTAGTGGCGGACCATGATCGCGAGCTCGACGTCGAGCAGCTTCTCGACCGCTCGCATGTTCGCGATCAGCGCGTCGCGGTCGCAGTGCGCCGCGATCACGTCGCAGTAGGCGAGCCGCACGACGTTCATCGCCGTGAACATGTACTGGTTCTCGAGGCCGATCGCGACGTGACGGCGGCCGATCCGCGAGCGCTTCTCGTAGAACCGCTCGTCGTGCGGGCCGAGCAGGCCAGTCGACATCCAGTCGATCAGGGTCTTGCGTAGCCGCGCGATCTGCTCGGGACCCGTGATCACCGCCGCCGCGCCGGGGTTGTTCCACACCGCACGGTAGAACGCATCGGCGATCTCTCCGAAGTGCGGCTCGAGCACCGGATGCAGAGCGCGCAGCAGGGCGACCTCCGTGTCGCCGAGCTCCACGTACGCCAGTAGCTCGTCGAGTGGGCTCACGTGGTTTCGGTGTTACGCGAACCCCGTCCCGAGCTCTCCTTACGCACGACAGCCACATCCGATCGCGGAGCTTCGTTGTACTGGTGGAGTCGGTACTGGATCGTCCGCACGCTGATCCCGAGGATCTCGGCGGCCTTCGATGTCGACCCTCCGGTCGACTTCAGCGTCTCGAGAATCGCGTAGCGTTCGAGCTCCGCCATCGTGGAACCGGGGATGATCGGCATCCCGGCCGGGGTGGCATGGGGCTGGACGCTGGGCGGCAGGTGCCGCGACTCGAGCATCGATCCGTTGGTCAGCACCACGGCGCGCTCGATCGCGTTCTCGAGCTCGCGAACGTTGCCGGGCCAGTCGTAGGACGCGAGCAGCTCGAGCGTCTCCGGGGCGAATCCCTCGATCGCCTTCTCGTTGTCCTTGGCGTAGCGATCGAGGAAGAACTTGGCGAGCGCCGGGATGTCGGTGCGTCGATCGCGTAGCGGGGGCATCTCGAGCGCCACCACGTTGAGCCGGTAGAACAGATCCTCGCGGAACCGACCCTTGGCGACCTCCTCCTGGAGGTTGCGGTTGGTCGCTGCGATCACGCGCACGTCGACCCGGATCGTCTGCGTCCCGCCGACGCGCTCGAACTCGTGCTCCTGGAGGAAGCGCAGCAGCTTGACCTGGATCGACGGCGAGATCTCGCCGATCTCGTCGAGGAACAGCGTGCCGCCGTCCGCGATCTGGAACCGACCGTCCTTGCGAGCCATCGCGCCGGTGAACGATCCGCGCTCGTGGCCGAACAGCTCGCTCTCGAGCAGCGACTCCGCGAGCGCCGCGCAGTGCAACTTGATGAACGGGCCGTTGGCGCGCGGCGAGCGCTGGTGGATCGCGTTGGCGACCAGCTCCTTGCCGGTGCCGCTCTCGCCCGTGATCAGCACGGTGGCCTTGCTCGGGGCGACCTGCTCGACGATCTCGAACACGCGCTGCATCGGCGGGCTCGACCCGACGATGTTGTTGGGAGCGACCCGATCGCGAACGCGCGCACGCAGCTGCCGGGTCTCGCGCCGGAGCTCCTGCTGCTCGAACACCTTGTCGAGCACGACCAACAGCTCGTCGAAGTTGAGCGGCTTGGTCAGGTACTCCGCGGCACCAGCTCGCATCGCATCGACCGCGGACGACACCGCACCGAACGCCGTCATCACGACGACCGCGGCCGGGTCCTCCGAGGCCCTGATCTTCTTGACCAGCTCGATGCCGTCCATGCCGGGCATCTTGAGGTCGGTGACCACGACGTGCGGCGTGAAGCTCTCGTACTTGCCGAGGGCCTTGAACGCATCCGCTGCGGTCTCGACATCATACCCTTCGTCCCGAAGCAACTCGGCCAGCGCGGTCCGCGCATTGACCTCGTCGTCGACAACCAGAATGCGGCCGGTTCGTCCCATACAAGTCGCTGTTGCGAGGCACGTGCCAGGGAAAGTCGGCTAGTTAGCCCGTTCTACGCGCAAAGCATGCAGGCTTGCGTGAGGCCATGCAAACCCTGCGCGTTTTCTAGTCGAGCGCCGGAAAAAACAGCGTGAACGTCGTCCCCTTGCCGGGGGTGGTGGCCAGGTTGATCCGCCCGGAGAACCGCTGCACGAAGGCGTAGATCATCGCGAGCCCGAGGCCGGTGCCCTCGCGCTTGGTCGTGAAGAATGGCTCGAACACGTTGTCGGCGATCTCGGCGGGCATCCCGGGGCCGTCGTCGGACACCTCGATCCAGACCTCGCCGTCGGTCCGGCCCGCGGAGATCGAGATCCGCCCACCGTCCGGCATGGCCTCGGTGGCGTTGACGATCAAGTTCACGATCGCGGTTGCCAGCTCCGACGACCGGGCCCGGATCGCGAGCCGCGGGATCGACGCCACCTCGAGCTCGACGCCGGTGATCAGGGCGACCCGCGGCCGGCTGAGCTCGACCGCGGTCGCGATCACGCGCTCGATGTCGACGGTCTCGGAGTTGTCCGTACCTTCGCGCGAGAACAGGCGAAGGCGCTCGACGATGTCGACCCCGTGCGCGATCACGTCTCGCATCGTGTCGAGGGTCTCTTCGACACCCTTGACGTCGCCCTTCTGGAACTTCCGGCGCAGCACCTCGAGCTGGAGCCCGAGCGGGTTCAGGATGTTCTTGACGTCGTGCGAGATGCCGGCGGCCATCTGGCCGAGCACGCGCAGGCGTTCGCTGCGTGCGAGGGCGGCGCGGGATGCCTTGAGCTCGGCGTACGACCGCGCGAGCGTCGCGTAGCTCTCGACGCGCTCGATCGCGGTGGCCGCGACATCGACGAACGCCTCGAGGAGCGACTGCCGGGCGGGTGATAGCGCGATCGGCTTGTTCGAGAGCAGCACGAGGACACCGTAGATGTTGCCGCCGACGATCAGGACGCGCGCGTACGACTCGGGATACCCCCCAGCCTTCGCGAGCTCCGGCCCGACGGTCTCGAGGTCATCGGCTTCCGTTTTCCAGCCCTCGAGCGCGGGCAGGTTGCGCGTGGCGACCGCGACCAGATCGTCACCGGACACACCCATGACCGCGACGGCCTCGATGCCGAGGCGCGCGATCGCCGCGTCGGCAAGCACCGGGTACATGCCTTCGGGCGTCGTGGCGCTGGCCATTTGCCGGCTCACGTCGGCGAGCCAGCCAAGTGCCGCTCTCGAATCCACCACCTCGCCGAACTGTTGCGTGGACAACCATCCACGTCAAGCCGTCACCGGCTTCTCACCACATGGGCCGGCGTGGTACGACGCTGCCCCGTGAGCGCCGAGGTAAATTACATGCAACGGCTGCGACTGGACGAGAGGGAGTTGCGGTCGAGGCGGGCCTTCTACGAGATCACCGACGAGGACCTCGGACGGCTCGCGAGCCTCCGAGGGTTTGCCGATCGCAACGGCGAAGCGATCGTCGATGCCCTCTACGAGCTGATCCTCAACCACGACGAGAGCCGCGCGTTCTTCCCGGATGCCAGCGCTGTCCGTCACGTCAAGGCACTGCAGCGCGAGTACTTCCTCGGGCTGTTTTCCGGGAAATGCGACCTCGCCTACGTCGAGGATCGGCTGCGGGTCGGTGCGGCACACGAGCGGATCGGCATGCAGCCGAAGCTCTACATCGGCGCCTATAGCCGCTACCTCCGGTTGCTATTCGATCGCCTGCTTTCCGAGCTCGACGCCAACGCAGCGCACGCTGCCTACCGGAGCCTCGCGAAGCTGGTAGCCTTCGACATGAGCCTCGCGGTGGATACGTACATCGCCGCAAACCTCCAGACCGTGGCGCGCCACCAGGCGGCGATCCGCGAGCTGTCGACCCCGGTGATTCGCGTCTACCACCGGATCTTGCTGTTGCCGCTGGTCGGCACCGTCGACAGCCATCGCGCGAGTCAGATCATGGAGACCTTGCTCCTGCGGGTCGTCGAGGAGCAGGCACGGGCGGTGATCGTCGACATCGCCGGCGTGCCGACGGTCGACACCATGGTCGCGGATCACCTGCTCAAGACCACCGAGGCGGTACGGCTGCTCGGCGCCGAGACCATCCTCACCGGGATCAGCGCGCAGATCGCGCGCACCGTGGTCCAGCTCGGTGTCGACATCTCGAGCATGCACACGCGATCGCGGCTCGCCGACGGCATCGAGCTCGCGCTGGGGCTGGTGGGCAAGACGATCTCGCAAAAGGACGACTGAGATGTCCGCGTCGATCCCGATCCTGCGCGTCGCAGACAACCTCCTGGTCACCGTCCAGACCGATCTCCACGACGCGGTCGCGGATGCGTTCCAGAACGATCTGCTGTCGACGATCGAACGTAGCGGTGCCGCCGGACTGTTGATCGACGTCTCGGGGCTCGACATCGTCGATAGCTACGTCGCACGGGTGCTCGTCGACACCGCCAAGATGGCGCGGCTGATGGGCACCGACACCGTGATCGTCGGGATCCGCCCGGAGGTCGCGGCCACGCTCGTCCGCATGGGGTTCATGATGGCCGGCGTACGCACGGCCCTCAACGTCGACGAAGGGCTGTTGCTGTTGCCGCGCGCGTCGCGAGAGGGGTGAGCGTGTGAAGGTGACGAGCCATTGTGAGCTCAATCTCGCGACCGAGGACGATGTCGTGGTCGTGCGCCGGAAGATCCGCGAGCTCGCGCATCGCACCGGCCTCGATTCGTTCGCCACCGTCGCGATCACGACGGCGGGGTCGGAGCTCGCCCGCAACGTGCTCGTCCACGCGGTCCGGGGGACGGCGGTGCTCGAGGAGATCGACAACGGCACCCGCAGGGGGTTGCGGCTCGCGTTCCGCGACGAGGGGCCCGGGATCCCGGATGTCGCTCGCGTGATGGCCGGTGGGTATTCGACCGCGAGATCGCTCGGGCTCGGGTTGTCGGGGAGCAAGCGGTTGGTCGATGACTTCCAGATCGAATCGCAAGTCGGGCAGGGCACGGCGGTGACGGTGGTCAAGTGGGCTCGATTCTGATCGAGCAATGGCTCGGTCCCGATCGGATCGAGGTTCGCGACGAAGCGTCGGTTGCCGAGGTGCGGGAGCGGGTGCGGGAGGTGGCGCGGATCGCGAAGCTCCCCGCGATCCGGACCGAGGACCTGGCAGCCGCGGCGAGCGAGCTCGCGCACAACCAGCTCGCCCACGCGATCGGTGGTGCGGTCGCCGTTCGCGCGATCGAGCGCGTCGGGGTCGCGGGCGTCGAGGTGATCGCGTGCGATCGCGGCGGGGGGATCGAGGATCCGACCACCGCACTCGCGGGCATCCCCCGCGCCGAGGGTAGCCTCGGGGTCGGGCTCTCGGCGACGGCCCGTCAGGCCGACGAGCTCGACGTCGACATCCGGTGGGGCGAGGGTAGCTGCATCGCGATCCGCGCGTTCGCGAACCGCGTCCGACGTTGCGAGGTCGGCGTGCTCGCGCGCGTCCACCCTCAAGAGGTCGTGATCGGCGACCACGCGGTCCTGCTACGCGACGCCGTCAGCACCACGATCGCGGTGGCCGACGGGCTCGGTCACGGTCCCGAGGCGCGGCGCGCCGCCGAACACGCGATCGCGCAGGTCGCGCCGCACGCGGCACGCTCGCTTCCGGAGCTGTTCGCCGGTGCGCACGCCGCGACCCACGGATCGCGCGGGGCGGTGATGGCGATCGGACGGGTCGGTGTCGACGGCCACCTCGAATACGCGGGCGTCGGCAACATCGGCGCCTGCGTGATCGGCGTCGACGGTATCGCCCGACCGCTACCGAGCATCTCGGGGACGCTCGGCACGGTGCTGCCGCGACGGATCCACGTCGAGCACCTCACGCTCGCCGCCGGCGAGTTGTTCGTGCTGTTCAGCGACGGGCTGACGAGCCGGATCGATCTGACCGGAGACAAGGCGATGCTTCGCCGGCATCCGATCGTGATCGCCCAGACGCTACTCTCGCGGTTCGGTCGCGGCAGCGACGACGCGCTGGTCGCCGTCGTCCGCGGTTAGCTCGCGCTCAGGATTTCGGCTTCGCGCCGGACTTGACCGCGATCGTCTTGGCACCCTCACCGGGCTTCTTGGGAAGGACGATCGTGAGCACGCCGTCCTTGAGCTCGGCGACCGAGTGTTCGGTATCGACGCCGTCGGGCAGCGTGAACAGGCGCTGGAAGGAACCGTACGACCGCTCGAACGTGTAGTAGGTATCGTTCTTGTCTTCCTTCTCGATGTCGCGCTTGCCCGAGATCGAGAGTCGGTTGCCCGTCATCTTGACCTCGACGTCGTTCTCCTTGACGCCCGGCATGTCGGCGTTGATCTGGAAGGCGTCCTTGGTCTCCTTGACCTCGAACGCGGGGTTGAAGTTGCCTTCCCATCCGGGGCCGAAGAACGAGGACGGCGCGCTCTCGGCGAACGGATCCCACTGCAGCATGTCGCGCATCCACTGCAGCGGGTCGCGGGTGATCTGGGTCTGCTTGTTGCCGTTGTCGCGGCGGATCAGGTTGGCCATCTCCATGCTCCTTGTGTGTTTGCAACGCGGTCGAGCAAACACCGTTCCGGACCACGCGGCCTGGATTCGCTAAACGCGCGCGCGACTTGCGTTCTTCGCGCGATCGAGCTGCGAAGGCTGCGCGGGCACATGTGATGCACCGATCTCGGGTCATGCGATCACCGAAGCTGCGAGAGCACCTCGGACGCTTGTATCCGGGGTATCGAATCACCGAGATCGAACCCCTCGCTCCCGACGGGGCCACCGCGGGAAGCACCACCAAGGCGGCCGGCTATGGACTTCCCGTTCGGGTCACCCTCGAGGGCCCCGACGGCACGCTTCGCCTGGTCTGGCGCGTCGCCTCGTCCAACGAGTTCGGACACGACCGGCGTGCGGATCGCGCTGCCTCGATGGTGCTCGCGTTCGACGACTTTCCGAAACTCCCGCGCCATGTCGCTCCCATCGATCTCGGTGCGATCCGCGACGACGGCGAGCTGATCTCGATCCGCGACGGAGGCGAGCTCTACCTGATCACGACCTATGCCCCCGGTACCCCGTACGCCACCGATCTTCGCCGGATCGCCCGTGAGGGGCACGCGAAGGAGCTCGACCACGCGCGGGCGGCCGCACTCGCGGGCTATCTCGCCGAGCTCCACGAGAGCCCGCTCGACGGTACCTCGCCCGCCAATCGCCATCGCTATCGCCGGTCGATCCGCGACCTCGTGGGATCGGGAGAGGGCATCTTCGGGATCGTCGATGGCTATCCACCGATCGCCGGCGCCTCGGCGTTGCGGCTGCGCAAGCTCGAGGAGCGTTGCTCCGAATGGCGGTGGCGCCTGCGCGAGCACGAGAACCGGCTGGCGCGCACGCACGGCGATTTTCATCCGTTCAACGTGGTGTTCGCAGGCGACACGACCGAGCTCGCCGTGCTCGATGCCAGCCGCGGTGGTAGCGGCGATCCCGCCGACGATCTGACCGCGATGGCGATCAACTACCTGTTGTTCGCTGTCGACGCGCGCGGTGCGTGGGCCGGGCTCGGGCCGCTGTGGCACCGGTTCTGGGATAGCTACTTCGACGCACGTCCGGATCGCGTGCTGCTGTCGGTCGCGCCGCCGTTCTTCGCGTGGCGTGCGCTCGTGGTGTGCAACCCCACGTTCTATCCGCAGCTGTCGCGTGCGGGCCGCGACACGTTGCTCGGGCTCGCCGAGGCCGCGCTCGACACGCACCACTTCGATCCGGCGTGGGCCGACGAGCTGTTCCGATGATCGTATGGCTCACGGGACGGCCCGCGTCGGGCAAAACGACGCTCGCCCATCGGGTGGGCGAGCTGACAGAAAAACCGTGCGTGATCCTCGACAGCGACGAGGTTCGTGATGCGCTCGGCATGCACGGGTACACGCCTGTGGATCGCGACGAGTTCTATCGCGTGCTCGGTGATCTCGCGTTGCTCCTCGAGCGGCAAGGGATCGTCGTGCTCGTGGCCGCAACCGGTGCGTTGAGAAGCTATCGTGACAGTCTTCGCGCAAACGCCGCGCACTTTGTCGAGGTCCATGTCGACGTACCAGTCAGCGAGTGTGAGGCGCGCGATCCGAAACGACTCTATGCGATGGCGCGACGCGGCGACGCGCCGGAGCTTCCTGGCATCGGTGCGAGTTACGAGCCTCCGACATCGCCGGAAATCACCGCACGGGGTGGGTTCGACGACGACGCCGCACGAGGGATCGCGACGCTGATCGCGGACGCGTGACGTAGTGGTACGTACATTGCTCCGACCCCTACCCACTGAAACAACACGCCACGTCTAACAGGGGGAATAGCGCCATGATGTCAATCCGCACGGATCCGGAGATTCGCGAGGCGGTAGTACAGGGACTGACCGGCGATTCCCGCATAGACGCGTCGGATATCGCCGTCGATGTCGACCAGCATGTCGTCACGCTGCGCGGTCGAGCACGCACGTGGACCGCGAAGCTGCGCGCACAGGAGGTCGCGCATCGTGTCCAGGGCGTGCTCGATGTCGCGAACGATCTCGAGGTCGCGCACCACGCGCCGCACTTCCACGACTCGGAGATCGCGCGCGCGGTTCGCCTGCAGCTCGAGCACGATCCCGAGTTGCCCGACACGCGGATCGCCACCACCGTGAGCGACGGCATCGTGACGCTACTCGGCACGGTGGACTCGAACCACCAGCGCGAGCGTGCCGAACAAGCGGTGCGATCGCTCGACGAGGTCTACACGGTGGTCAACCAGATCGAGGTCGTGGACGCGGGGATCGATTCCCGCGTGCTGCACGCGATGATCACCGACGCCCTCGAACGTCACGCTGCACGTGAGGCCAGTCGGGTCTCGATCGAGGTCGATGGCAACCGCGTCGCGCTACGCGGCACGGTGGGCTCGTGGGCAGAGCGCAGCACGATCACCGGCATCCTGCGTGGGATGCGAGGGATCGAAGTGATCGATGATCATCTTCGGGTAATTCTCTGATTACACCACTGTAGGTGGGGGTATCCACGAAGCGTGTGCAGGCAGCGTGGCCCTGCTGACGCAGTGGATTCGCGGATCGATCGAATCGCGCTCGATCTCTTGAAGTTGTCGACGGCATCTCGTGGCACGCGCTGTGCTCGAAGTAAGGGGCGTGACGCTGGCACGAGGAACCATGCCGATTCCCCTCGGAACCAAGATCGGAACTTACGAGGTTCGATCGGTGATCGGCAGTGGTGGCATGGGCGTCGTCTACGAGGCTACCGATTCCGATCGCAGGCTGGTCGCGCTCAAGGTCCTCCACCCCCAACGAGCCAACGACCAGCGTGCGGTCCGTCGACTTCACGATGAAGCCATCGCGGGGTTGATCGTTACTCACCCGAACGTCGCCGCGACCCTCGCGCATGGCGACACCCCCGACGGCGTCCCGTTCCTGGTCATGGAGCGCGTGTGCGGCGAGCCGCTCGGTACGCGGATCCAGCGCGACGGTCCGTTCTCGTTGCGCCGCGCGGTGGCGATCACGCAGCAGATCCTCGCCGGGCTCGAGGCCCTTCACGGTGCGGGTGTCGTACACGGTGACGTCAAGAGCGACAACGTGCTCGTCGAGACCCTCGACGATGGCAGCGAGGTCGCACGTCTCATCGATTTCGGACTGGCGCACGTCGAGCTGGTGGAAGGTGATGTCCGGCAGGTCGATCCCGACGAGCCGATGGTGTCCGGAACGCCGGAATACATGGCGCCCGAGGTGGCGGCGGGCGATGGCTCGACGGCGCTGTCCGACCTCTACGCCGTCGGCGTGATCCTGTACGAGCTCCTGACGGGCAGCACGCCGTTCGCGGGTGGTTCGCCGACCGACATCGTGCAGCGCCATCTGTCGGATGCGGTGGTGCCGCCGTCGCTCCGATGCGACGACATTCCGCCGATCCTCGAGCGCGTGGTGTTGCGTGCGCTCGAAAAGACGCCGTCCCGCCGGCACCCGAGCGCCTCGGCGTTCATCGCAGCGCTCGCGATCACCGCACCGCTACTCGACGACAAGCCCGGTCCGCGCGTGACCGCTCGGTTCTCCCGCGACGCTCCGACCATCGACTGGAACCGCGAGGTCGAGCAGCGCGTGGTGCGCCGGATCCGGCGACCGATGCGGCACCACGCGCGCCCGGTGCAGCGCGTGCGCGCTCGGCGGTGACATCTCGTTCGCCGATCGAGTGAATTCATCGGCTTCGCGCGGCACGCACGTTGCTGCCTGTAGTTGGCATGAGCACACCAACCTCCGTCCACGTCGAGGTCGACTCGCCACCGCGGTTCGAGCGGGTGCAGTTGCTCGTCCGCCTGTTGCTCGCGATGGTGCTAGGGGTTTTCGGGATCACCGTCGGTTGGGTCGCGTTCGTGCTGTATCTGACGCTACCGCTGATCGCCGCGATCGCGATCTCCACGATCGGCACCGAGCGGTTCCAGCACGAGACCGCCCCGAAGATTCGCGATGGACTGGTGTGGCTGCTCCAACTCTCGGCATTCACGATGCTGCTCACCGACCGGTTCCCGTCGTCGGCGCACACCGACACGCGGGTCGAGCTGCCGATCGAGGGACGCCCGACGGTGACCACCGCGATGGTCCGCCTGGTGTCGTCGCTGCCCAACGCGCTCGTGCTGTTCGTGCTGTCGGTGGTGTCGGGCGTGCTGTGGGTGATCGGCGCGTTCACCATCCTGCTGGCGAACACCGTGCCCGCGGGGATCCTCGGGTTCCAGCGCGGCCTGCTCCGGTGGCAGGCTCGACTGGTCGCCTACCACGCGTCACTCAGCGACGACCACCCGCCGTACACGATGGACACCGGGCGGGGCGACCACCCCGAGCTGGCGACGGCGCACGTGCAATGACGTAGGCCTGCAAACGTGGCATTCGCGATGCAGGTCCTGCGGGTATGAAGCGATTCCCGATCATCGTGGCGTTGGATGGCTCCGAGTACTCGGAGATCGTGCTCGAGCATGCGTTCGACCAGGCCGCGCGCCACGACGCGCCCGACCTCCACTTCTTGACGGTGGTCGATCGCAAGACCAAGGACCTCGAGCCCAGTCGCCAGTGGCTATCGCGAGCGGTGGTCGAGGGGATGGATAACTTCAACGGGGCGCACGACATCCACGCGCGGATCCACGTCTACGCCGGCGACCCCGCCGAGGAGATCGCGAACCTCGCCGCCGAGCTTCGCGCGCAGATGATCGTCGTCGGCAACTACGGCACCCACCGGCACTCGGTGGCCGAAGCGCTGCTGAAGCGCGCGCCGTGTCCGGTGCTGGCGGTCGGGCTGGCGGGCGAGGAGGTGTTCGCCCAGAAACAGTGCCCCGACTGCGAGGCCGTGCGCGCCAACTCCGATGGCCGGCGGTGGTTCTGCGACGCGCACGCAGCGCCGGGCCGACTGCGGCTCTCGGAGCTCGTGTCGGCGCCGACGGCGAACCGCGGCACCGTGTACTGATAGACTGCGAAGCACGTGCTCGAAGCGATCGTGCTCGCCGTGGCCCTCGCGATGGACTCGACCGCCATCGCGGTCGCGGCCGGTGCCGCCGGGATCCGATCCGCCGCGGGCGTCCGCATGGCGGTGGTGTTCGCGTTGTTCCACGTCGCGATGGCGACGATCGGGTGGATGATCGGGACCGCGGCGGAGGCGTGGATCGCGAGCTGGGATCACTGGGTGGCGTTCGGGCTGCTCGGCGTGATCGGCGGCAAGATGGTGATTTCGGCGCTGCGCCCCGGCACGGTCGAGATCCCGGCGAGCTGGGGGCTTCTCGTCGGGCTCGCGATCGCGACCAGCATCGACGCGATCGCCGCCGGCGTGACGTTGCCGCTGCTCGCGATCCCCGAGCTCGCCACGATCGGTCTGATCGGCGGCGTCGTGTTCGTGTTCGTGGTCACCGGAGTGCGGGTCGGCGGGTGTCTCGGCGGGACACGGTTCGGGCGCATGCTCGAGGTTGTCGGCGGGCTGGCGGTGATCGGCGTCGGCGTGCGGATCGTGATCCAGCACGTGTGAGCCGCTAGGTCCCGCGAACGATCAAGACGCTGCGATCGCAATGATTGGCGACGCGTCCCGCGGTCGTGCCGAGTACGCGATCGAGTCCACGGTATCCGTGCGATCCGATCACGATGAGGTCGGCGTTCACGGCCGTGGCCTCCCGACAGATCTCGTCCCACGCCGTTCCGAACGCGACGATGGTCTTTTCGATCCGGGACGGAGGGACGTCGGCGGCGAGGCGCTGGAGGTCGCTGCGAGCGTTGTCCTGCAGAACCTCCTCGAGCCGCGTGTCGGTCATCGCGAGCACGGTGCGGGGGAGGTCTGCCGGGACACCGATCGCGCGCAACAGCACCAGCTTCGCGCCGGAGACCTCGGCGAGACCGTTGGCGGTGGCGAGGACGTGGGGAGCACGAGGCGAGTTGTCGAGGGCGACGAGGATCCGGCGAAGCGGCAGCATGGTGACTCCAGATCGTTCACGAACCGCGCCAGGCACGGTGCTTGCGAGGGAGCCTCGGCATGAGAGCGCCGTTCCCCCACCGGTATACCGTCGAGATCACGCGTACCGGGCACGATGCACTGACCGTCGATGCGTCGCCACGCCCTCCCATCGTCGCGAGTCGCCCGCCCGAGTTCGGCGGGCAGCCGGATCGGTGGTCGGCGGAGCACCTGCTGCTGGCATCGGCAGGGACCTGTTTGTTCTCGACGTTCGAGGCATTTGCCGAGCGCGCGAAGCTCGAGATCCTCGACTGGCACGACACGGTGCGCGGCACCGTCGACAAGACCTCGAGAGGACTGGCGTTCACCAGCCTCGCGATCGAAGTCGACATCGTGGTCGCGACCGACGACATCGACCGCGCCCGCGAGGTGTTCGATCGCGCCAAGCCGCACTGCATCGTCTCGAACACGATGCGCGAACCCCCACGGATCGAGCTGCGCGTTCACCCGGCCTAGCGCAACCATTTCGTGGCCGTCTCGCCAAGCGCACGGCTTGCGCGAAGCCCGACGGGTGTACGGCCTCTACGCATGGCACCTACCGTGCACACAAGGTCTATCAGGAGGACCACCGTGAGTGAAAAGCCCATCCAAGTCGTCGTGGCCTACGACCTCTCCCCCACCGGCGAGATCGCACTGAGCCGCGCCATCGAGGTCGCAGCCCGCGCGCCGCGTCACGTGCTGCACGTCATCACCGTGCTCGAGGCGCACTCCGGCATCCACAAGGTCGGCTACGACAAGGCCGACGCGATGCAGGAGACGCTGAAGGAGCACCTGACGCGTGCCTTCGACGGTCGCAAGACCGCGAGCGAGGTGCAGTTCTTCGTGCACTGCCGGATCGGCAAGCCCGTCGAGGAGATCCTGCGTCTGTGCGAGGAGGTCGGTGCCGACCTGGTGTTCATCGGCTCGCACAACAAGGTCGGTCTCGAGCGCATGCTGTTGGGCTCGGTGTCCGAGCGCGTCGTGCGCGAAGCCAAGTGTCCCGTCATGGTCGCGCGGCCCAAGGCCTACAAGAACGTCGACCTCGAGAAGGTGATGAACTTCGAGCACGAGCACAAGGCCTACGCGGGGCCGCACCGCTACTCGTACGTCGAGACGCGGCTGATCTCGCGCCCCAACGACTGGCCGCTGTACTAGCGGCGGGTCCTCCTCCGCCGCTCTGGCGAGCCACTTCCTAGGCAGGCTCGCCGTCGAGCTCGATGTCGAGCTCCACCACCTGGTTGGTGATGCGTAGCGGGCGCGTGCCCTCGAGGCTGCGCTGGAACTGGCGCAGCTCCATGGCCCGCCGATCGAGGACCGCGGCGCAGTTGCGCGTACAGTTCAGCGCGCACACCGGGCGGAACTTGGAGCACCGGTGGATCAGCATGCCGAGCGGTGTGTCGAGGTACTCGACGAGCTCGAGGCGTTCGGTCTCGGGGCACGTGACGAGCTTGTACATGGCGCAAACCGACTGCACGTCACGCGCCAGCGCGCGATCGACGCAACCACCGCGTCGAGAAAGAGGGTTCCGCAACGTGTGCGCGGATCGGGGACGAGCCCGGTTCGAGGACGGCAGTGATCGCGGGAGGGAGTGGGGAAAATACCGGGGCATGTCGGGTGCAAAGCCCCAGTACATGCTGATGCCGTCCATCGAACGCTACATGACGCAGAAGCCGTACTCGATCTCGTCGGGCGAGAGCATGGCCGCCGCTCGTACGGTGATGGGGCGACACGCGATCCGCCACTTGCCCGTCGTCGACGGCGAGCGCTTGGTCGGCGTGATCTCCGACCGCGACGTCGCGCTCCTCGGGGCCGTTCCGGGCATCGATCTCGGGCATGTCGAGATCTCCCGCGTGATGAGCCCGCCCGTCGACGTTCGCAAAGACACGCCGCTCGACGAGGTCTCCGACCTGATGTCGACACATCGAACCGACTGCGTGGTGGTTCGTAGTGTCGATGGTGTCGAGGGAATCTTCACCGCCGTCGACGCACTGCACGCACTGTCCGACTTGCTGCGGCGCGCTGCGGCGTGACGCGTTGCGGTCTCGATCGCTCACGCGAGCGTTCGAGATCGTCGCGACGCCCGCCGGCTTACTGGTGCTCGGAGGAGTGCGGCCAATCCGTCGTCGGCTCCTCGTCTTCCCACCGGCGCGCGAGACGGAACAGGCCGTAGAACAGGCCGCTTGCCAGCGCGACGAAGCAGGAGAGGGCGAGCGTCGAGCCGAGGCTGAAGCCACTCCCCATGATCGTCTTCACCATGAAGCCGACGGACCCGACGACGAACAGGAAGATGAGTGCAAAGATCGCTGCCATGCCGAACGTCGGTTGCGACCGTCGTGCCACCGAGAAGTCCGCCCCGATCCTCGGGACAGACACCCCCCTTCGCGACGATTCCGCAGGTCTTGCGGGACCTCCGGTCGTCGACGCAAGGGGTGCCGTCACGCGACGGGACGTGCTTCGCGTCGTTGCGCGAGGAAATCGATGAGTTGACGACGCGCGGCGCGAAACGCGTCGGAGATCGCGAGGTGGGCGTTGTCGTGACCGGTACGTGTCACCGCGATCGCGTGCCCGGGAAGCGTCACGGTGAGCTGGACGCGAAACGTGCGACCGTGACGGTGGTGCTTGTGGGGCATGTCGATGGTCACAGCACAACGCTGAAGCGGATTGATGTGCTCGAGCTTGGCGGTCCATTCGTTGATCGAGCTCTCGAGCGCGGGGCTAGCTGCCATGTCGTGAAACGTGATCTCCATCGGAAGCTGCATGACCAGATTCCGTGCATGTCGCGAGCCGTTTGTCGGGAGATTTCGTTCACGTACCGCGGACGAACGGCTCGACCGCGCGTGCCAGATCGCCGGCGACGTGACTCGGTCGGCGCGGGTTGTACCAGCGAAACGGCGACACCCAGCTCGCGGGATCCGTGGTCCATCCGCCGAACGCACATTCGACCAGGAGCGCGCACGCGCCGTAGCGCTCGTGCAGGTGATCGATCTCCATCCCGTACACGAACGCTCCCGGCACCCAGCGGCTGACCTGATCGATCGTGTATCGCTCGACGAGTCGATCGCGCACCCGGCGCGCGCGTTCGTAGAGCTCGGCGTGCCGCGGCGAGCGCCGCCACCGGTTGCCGTACGGGATCAGGAGCTTTCGTCCGAAGCTGTGCAGCGACAGGGCCGTGTCGATCGAGGCACCGCGTGCCACCTCCGCGTCGAGCGCATGCACGATCGCCGCGACCTCCGCCTCCGAGCACGGCGCCTCTCCCGGGTAGTTGAGTCCGAGCGCGCGGGCGGGAAGCCAGCGCGGGATCGCGACGAACCCGGTCGGCCAGTTGCGGTTGAGATCGACGCCGCGCGTGTTGGTGCGGCGGAACCTCCGGCGCCCGGCCTCGAGATCGCGCTCGATCCGGCGATATCCATCCGGGTTCGCCATCGCGAACACCAGCACCGTGCGATCGCGCGGTGGCTCGGCGGCCAGGCGATCGACGAGTGCGAGCGCGGTCTCGACCCCGATCCACTCGATCGGGTGGAGCCCGGCGATCACGACGCTGACACGCGCCGCATCGGGTGGACCGAACCGCGCGCACGCGATCGGCAACTGCTCGACGGTGGAGCCCACCGCCACCGCGCCGTGGCGCGCCAGCCGCGCGAGGACCTCGGCGTGCCCGCGATAGCCGGCCGGGATCACTGCTTGGGAGCGGGACCCCAGTCGACGCCGGTCGCCGCTCCGCTCCACACCTTGACCGGCGTGCCGCTGCCGTCGGCGTTGGCGATGAACACGCCCTGACCCGTGCGCGCGAACGCGATCGCGCGGCCGTTCGGAGAGAACGACGGCTCCTCGTTGTTACCCATGCGCTGGGTGATGCGGGTCATGTCCTTGGTCTGGAGGTCGAGCGTGACGATGTCGTACTGGTTCTTGTCGCGCGTGGTGTACGCGATGATCTGCTTGCCCTTGCGAGGCGACCACGTCGGCGTGGTGTTGTAGCTGCCGTTGAACGACACCTGGCGCGCGTTGCCGCCCGAGGACGACACCACGAAGATCTGCGGGCCGCCGTTGCGGTCGGACACGAACGCGAGCTGCCGGCCATCGGGCGACCACGCCGGCGACGTGTCGATCGCCTTGTCGTACGTGATGCGCTTGATGATGCGGCCATCCTTCGCGCCGATGACGTAGATCTCCGGGTTGCCGTCCTTGGACAGCGTCAGCGCGATCTTGCTGCCGTCGGGCGAGTACGACGCACCGGTGTTCATCCCGCGGTGGCGCGACAAGCGCTTGGGGCGGCCGCCGCCGGCACCCGTGACGTAGAGGTCCGGGTTGCCGCGCATGAACGACGTGTAGACGATCTGGCCGCCGCTCGGCGACCACGCGGGGAGGATGTTGATCGAGCTGTTGTTCGAGATCGCATAGGTGTTCGCGCCGTCGAAGTCCATCGCGAGGATCTTGCTCTTGCCGCGCGCCTTCGCCGTGAACGCGATCTTCGAGCCGAAGAACCCGAGCTCGCCGGTGTAGTGCTTGACCAGCTCGTTGCACCACTTGTGGGTGATCGCGCGGGTCTGCTCGCGCCGCGAGTACGTCTTGGTCAGGGTCGGGCTCTCGCCCTTCGAGATCTCGTAGAGCCGGAACTCGATCGAGGTGGCGGTGACCTTGAACTTCACGACGCCGAACGCGCCGGTGTCCTTCCACTTCTGGAGGTTGATCCCCATGCCCTCGGCGCGGAGATCGGCGAGGTAGCCCTTGGGGTCGACGACCTTGAACTGGCCAGCGATGCCCATGTCGAACGACTCGACGGAGGCGACCTCGGCGGCGACCCGTTGATCGCCCTGCACGGCGACCGGCAGCGCGATCGGATACGCGGTGCGCTTGACCTCGCCGCCGCTGCTCACGACGTCGCCGGAGACGACCGGCGGGTTCGCGAGGAACGCGAGGGAGGCCGCGACGAGAGTGGAAAGAGCAATGGTGGGGCGAGAGATCATCGTCAATCCTGCTGTCGGGTCTGGTTGTCGACCGGGAAGCACGTCCACTGCGTGGTCACGTCCCGAAGGAGGTGGGTGGGCACGGGTTCCGGCTTGCGGTTGCGCTTGTCCTTCAGCTTCTTGAGCGCCTTGGTGATCTCGGCGTTGAGTCCCTCGTTGTCGCTCCGCTTGTTGGATCGGAACTCGGTATCGGCGATCTTTCCATCCGCGGTGATCTGCACACAAGGCTCCGCGGCGGATGCGGCCTCGAGCTTGGGGAACTCGAGGAACGAGAAGAAGTCGTTGCTGAGACGTGCGAACCACGGGTCACCGCTGTTGACCTTGGCGAGGCCGTGCTTGCTGCCGTCGAACGAACCCTCGGTGTTGGGTGTGGGATCACCGACCGGGTCGTCGAGCCCGGCCGTGCGATCCGGAATCGTGACCGGAGCGTCGGGGCTGGTCGGTCGCTTGTCGTGTTTGGGCCTGACACACATGTTGTTCTTGCACTCCAGGCCGTCGGCGCACGACGTTCCGAGCGCGAGCTTGGCGGCGTTGCAGTCGGCTTGCGACGTGCAGCATTGTTTCGGAGCGACCTTGTTCTCGTCGTGGGAGACGCCCTTCGGTTTGTCTTCCTTCACGGGCTGCTGGAAGTTTTTCTGCGGCTGCTTTTCTTTCGACGTCTTGAGCATGGCCAGCGATGCCCGGATCACCAGGTGCTTGCCCTCGTCGGCGCTGTCGTCGTTGGTGCTGACCGCTCGGGTCCACCACACGGTGGGAACGGCGAGGGCGGCGCTGAGCAGGCAGGCGCCGATCGCGGCTACCACGTGCATCGAGGAGTCGTTGAGCGCCATGTTGCTATAGACGGACGTCAGGGCCCGGTGTTCTCGTCCAGCTGCTTGAGGGCAAGGGTTTCGCTAGGATCGGTGAGCATCATCACCTTCTCGACCCCCACATTCTTGGCGATCGCCATCGCCGTGACGATCACGCCATACGGCAACTTGGCGTCGGCCTCGATGTAGAGCTCGCTCTCGCGCTTCACGCGTTCGTTGGCCTTGAGCTTGGCCTCCAGATCCTGCCACGTGATGGCGGTCCCTCCCAGGTGGATCTTCCTGTCGAGGCTGATCGACAGGACGAGCTTTCCCTCGGGATCCTCGATGTTCTTCGCGGTCACCTGCGGCAACGCGATGTCGACGCCGGTGTTCATCATCGGCGCGGTGATCATGAAGATGATCAACAGGACCAGCATGACGTCGACCATCGGCGTCACGTTGATCTCCGAGTTGAGCTCGTCGGAACCGCCGGTCTTCATCCCCATCGGTTGGCCTCTATCTCGTTCGCTCGCTCGGGGTCACCGGAGGAAGTGGCGCTTGATGATGTTGAGGTAGTCCTGCTCGAAGGTCTCCATCTCCGAGCGAAGCACGCGGATCCGGCGCGTGAAGTAGTTGTAGGCCATCACCGCCGGGATCGCCGCGACCAGACCGATCGCGGTCGCGAACAGCGCCTCGGCGATGTGAGGGCCGACGACCTTGAGCGTCGCCGCGGCGGTCGAAGACGACAGATCGACGAACGCGAACAGGATGCCGATCACGGTGCCGAACAGCCCGATGAACGGCGCCGCCGATCCGGTGGTCGCCAAGAACGGCACCATCGACTCGAGACGCGTGGTCTCCACGGTCTGCGCGCGGCGCAGCGCACGCTCGATGTTCGCGAGGTTGCCCTCGCGATCCTCCTTGAGGTGCTCGTCCGAGGCGAGCTTCGCGAGCTCGGTGTACCCCGCAACAAACATCTGCGAGATCGGGCTGTGGCGCAGCGCTTGCGCTTGTTTGTAGATCTGCTCGATGTCGCGCGAGCGCCAGAACGAATCGGTGAACTGTGCCGATTCACCCGCCGCGCGGCGGATGTACATCCATTTGAAGATGATGATGTAGAGGCCGACGATGAACATGACGGCCAGAAGCACCATCACCACCTGGACGATCCAGTGCGCGTGCTGGAACAGGCGCACGATGTCCAGGTTCGCGGCGAGTGCGGGAGCTGCAGAGCCTGGCATACTCGTGACGCGAATAGAGCATGCGCGCTAAGTCCCGGTCAATTCGACCCACCCACCCACCCGCTTTCCGATCCCCACACCTGATGGTCGTGCCGATCGCGCTCGCCGCGATCGGGTGCGGCAGCGTCGATGGCGGCGCCGCGGAGCTATCGTGGCGGCTCAGGCCGTCGTCGAGCGGCCTCGAGGACAAGTTCGTGGATTGCGCATCGGGCAAGGCGGGGACCGGTCCGATCGTCGCGATCCGGCTCGATTGGACGGTCGAGCAACAGACGGACCACGAACAGTGGCCCTGTGGCGACAGCCATGGTGTGACTGGATTTGTACTACCGGAGGGCCCGGCCCTGTTTTCCGTCGTGCCGATCTGTGAATCCGGTCCGGCGGATCCATCCTCCTACATCGCGCCCGCCGTCGAGCAGCGCACCGTGATCCTGGGCGATACCGTGAGTTTGGGTGCGATCGAGTTGATCGTGAAGGTCACGAGCTGCGCCGAGCAGTTGTGCATCTGCGGCTAGGCTGCGGTTGATGTCACACGACGTGGCAGGACGCTGGCGCGGTGCTTGCTGTTGTTGAAGGAACCAACGGCAGCGTCGTCTATCCCCGTACACCGTGCAGCGCGCACATGGCTCCGCACGAACACCCGGCGGCGTTTCACCTTCGGCTATCAACTCTGCTACCGTGACGAACACAGGAGGGACTATGAGAAGACTTGTCTTTGCAATGATGGTCGCTGGCATCGCGACCCTGGCTACGGGCTGCATCATTTCGAGCAGCGATGACACCCCGCCCGGTGACGATACCGGGTTCATCGACGCGGCTTGGTCCTTCCATACCGCCGCGGGTGGCAGCCTCAACTGTCCCCCTGGATTCGATACCGCCGAGGTCTCCGCGGTCCCGGTCGCCGGTGGCACGCCGGTCGTCGACCTCTACGACTGCGTCGCGTTCCAGGGCTCGGCCGACTATCCGCTCGACCAGTACGACGTGACGATCACCGTGACCACCAACGGCGGTGGCGGTGTGTACGCCGAGTCGCTGACCCAGCGGGTCGACCTCGTGCCCGCAGACGCCAACGTCTCGGAGGACTTCATCGACGACGGTGGTCGCGCGATCTTCGACTGGGTGCTGGTCGATGCCGGCAACAACCCGATCTCGTGCGCCGCTGCGGGAGCGGACAAGGTCTCGATCATCAACACGCTGGTCAACAGCACCAGCGCGGTCGAAGACACGTTCCCGTGTGGCGATGGCACGGGCATCACCGCACCGATCCCGGAAGGCACGTACACGGCGGCCCTCGACGCGCTCGATGGCTCCGGCGGCGCGCTGGGATCCTCGTCGACGACGATCACCAACGTCGACATCACGGCGCCCAACGGGTACACGGACCTCGGATCGGTCTCGATCCTGGCCGAATAACGAGGCTCGGAGCTCCGCTCCTACCACGGCCGATCCGCCAGGGTCGGCCGTGTCGCATTTTCGGTGTGTGCTAGGTTCGAACCGTGAGCGCGCGACGCGGCAAGCCTTCATTCGGCGACCGGTTCGCCGGCATGCGGATCACCCGCGGCGCGCTGATCGTGGCCGGCCTCGAGGTCGGGATGAGCCTGGTGTGGCTGCTGTCGGACCTGTCCGCACGGGCCACGATCGAGAAGTGGATCGCGGCGTCGCCTGCGAACATCTTCGAGCACGGGCGGGTGTGGACGCTGGCGACCAGCGCCCTGCTCGAGAAGAGCTTCCTGGGGCTGCTCATGCACGTGTTCATCCTGTGGATGTTCGTGCCCACGCTCGAGCGGTTCTGGGGCACGGCCCGGTTCTACCGGTTCGTGATCATCACGTCGCTGGCGGGCACCGTCGTCGGGACGGGCGTCGGCTACCTGATCGGCAGCAACGCCGAGATCCTCGGACTGTCGCCGTTCGTCTACGCGGCCGTCGTCGCGTTCGGGATCGTGTACGCGCGCCAGCCGGTGCAGTTCTTCGGCGTGCTGCCGCTGACCGGCCGCCAGTTGATGTACGGGTTCATGGGGTTCGTCGCGCTGTTCGTCGTGCTCCAGCAGTTCTGGTCGCAGGGCGCGGCGTTCGCGGCGGCGATGCTCGCGGCGGCGCTCATGACGTCGAAGCGGTGGTCGCCGGGGCTCGTGTGGCGGCGCTGGCGGATCGCGCGGGCGCGCGCGAAGCTGGCCGTGATCGACGGCGGCCAGGCTCGCAAGAAGTCCAAGACCGACCAGAAGTGGTTGAACTAACAGGAGTCTGCCAGCCCCTCGCGGGAGATAGCCGTGATACGGTGAGCCCTGTATGGAAGAGGGCGACCCGCAGTTCGAATCCGGCACCGGGCTGACGACGCTATTCGAGGGCGAGTGGGCGACGGTTCGCCGGCTTCGCAAGGGCAAGCTGGTCGTCGTCGCCGGCCAGGATCAGGGCAAGGAGCTCGAGATCTCGAAGCCGCGCGTCACCGGCGGTCGCTCGATCATCAGTGACCTCGTGGTGCAGGACAAGGCGGTCTCGGGCACGCACTTCGAGGTCTCCGCCCGCGACGACGGCTATCGCCTGCGCGATCTCAACTCGCGCAACGGCATCTTCGTCGGCGATCTGCGGATCCGCGAGGTCTACCTGCGACCCGGCACCGTGTTCCGGATCGGCCACACCAACATCCAGTTCCAGCCGCTGCAGGATGTCGTCGAGATCGAGCTGTCGAAGAAGGATCGCTTCGACCAGATGCTCGGTTCCTCGCCGGCGATGCGCGAGATCTTCGCGCACCTCGAGAAGGTGGCCCCCAGCGAGCTGACCTGCCTGATCACCGGCGAGACCGGCACCGGCAAGGAGATGGTCGCGCGCGCACTTCACAACGCGTCTCAGCGCAAGAGCAAGCCGTTCGTGGTGCTCGACTGCGGATCGATCCCGCGCGAGCTGATCGAGTCGACGCTGTTCGGTCACGAGAAGGGCAGCTTCACCGGTGCGGTGTCGCAGCACGATGGCTGCTTCATGCAGGCCAACGGCGGCACGATCTTCCTCGACGAGATCGGCGAGCTCGACATCTCGCTGCAGCCCAAGCTGCTGCGCGTGCTCGAGCAGCGCGAGATCAAGCGCGTCGGTGGCGATCGCACGCACAAGGTCGACGTCCGCGTGCTGGCCGCGACCAACCGCGATCTCCGCGAGGAGGTCAACAAGGGTACGTTCCGCGAGGATCTCTACTTCCGTCTGTCGGTCGTCCACGTCGAGCTGCCGCCGATGCGCGAGCGCCGCGAGGACATCCCGGGCCTCGCCAATCACTTTCTCCGCGAGGTCGCGGGCCGCCGCGGGATGACGATGTCGTTCTCGCAGGACGCGATGGCGGCGATGATGAGCCACACGTGGCCGGGCAACGTGCGCGAGATGCGCAACGTCGTCGAGCGTGCGGCCGCGCTATCCGACGGACCGGTGATCACGCGCAGCGATCTGGTGTTCGGCCGCGAGATGGGACCGAGCATCGTGGTGTCCCACGATCTCGCCCAGGCCGGTGCGCAGGCCGCCCAGCGTGCCGCCGCGCAGATGTCGGGTGTCGAGGTGCCACCGGGCGCGACGCAGAGCGGACCCGCGATCTTCGACGCGTCGCTGCTCAAGGCGGGGCTCGGCTTCAAGGGCGCCAAGCAGAGCGTGGTCGACGCGTTCGAGATCGCCTACCTGGGCGCGCTGATGCAGCGCAACGACGGCAACATCACGCGCTCGGCGCAAGAAGCCGGGCTCACGCGCTACCACCTGCGCGAGCTGCTCAAGAGGCACGGCCTCAAGGGTAGCGGCGACAGCGACGCCTAACGGGGCACGCGATACACGCTCTGGATCGCGGCGACGTGCGGCGGCATCGCCGGCTTGCCGCGCGTCTGGGCGTTGGCCTCGAGCCGGCGCCGGATCGATCGCCGGATCGTGCGCGCCACGTGGTGGTGGAGGCCGAGCTCGACGAGGTAATCGTTGTCGTGGAGCGCCTCGAGGATCGGGAACGCACCACGTGACGTGATCGCGTTGTCGCGCAGATCGAGCGAGGCGAGCGGACCGTTGGCGCGCACCAGGTCGGCCCACGCGGGCGCGCCGGGATCGCCGATCCGGTTGGCCGCTTCGCCGAGCGCGCGAGCCGACGGAGCGCGTGCGAGGTCGAGTCGCGCGAGCGCCGGGTGGCGCGCGAGGGCGCGGGCGATGGCACCGGCGCCGCCGGCATCGAGACCGCACGATGCCAGCCCGAGCACCGCGAGCGTGCGGTTGGCGGCGAGCCCCTCGGCGAGCACCTCGGCATGCGCGGCGAACCGGCTCGCCGACAGCTGCAGCGAGCGCAGGCGAGGCGTGGTCGCGACCAGCTCGGCGATCGCGGCCGCCGCGGCGGCACCGGCCGCGTTGCCACCGAGGTAGACGTGCTCGACGCGGCACGCCGGCGACGCCAGGGCGCGCGAGAGCGCCGCGACGCCGTCGTCGCCGAGCTCGCAGTTGTAGACATCGAGCACGCGCGGTCCGCCGCTCGCGATCGCCGCGGCGAGGCGATGCGCCCCGGCCGTGCCGATCGGGTTGCGCTTGAGCCACAGCGCGTCGACGCCGCGCTCGCCGACGACCTCCGCCAGCCGGCCGACGTCGTCGATCCGGTTGCACCCGAGGTAGACGGTGTCGAGCTCGACGCCGTCGGCGAGCGTGTCGGCCACCGCGGCCGCACCGGCGTTGCCGATCGCACCGGTGCCGAACAGGATCGCGCGGATGGTCCCGCGCGGTGTCGATCGCAGCGCGTCGAGCACCAGGCGCGCGCCGTCGGGACCGATCGATTGCTTGCACAGATCGAGGCGACCACCGGGGAGCACGGTGCCGCGCGGAAACGCGATCGGATCGGAGGCTGGTGCAACCTCGCTGCGAGCGAGCCAGTCGACCAGCGGGCGTAGCTCGGCCGGATCGCACGGCGTCACCGTGGGCACGGCGACCGCCGGACAGTGGGTCTTGGTCACGTCGTTCATGTCGCGGAAGTCACCACGGCGCCGGCTGGTAGTCCTTGAAGAACGCGCCCGCCACGCGGTCGCCGCGGATGCCGCGGAACACCGGGGCCAGCACGCGCGCCGCACCGTCGACGACGTCGAGCGGCGGGCAGAACCCGCGCTGCTTGAGGCGCTCCTCGACGGGGTGCGGGTTCTCCTGCGTGATCCACCCGGTGTCGACGCTGTTCATGTAGATACCGTCGCGCAGGAACTCGGGTGCCGACGTCCGGGTGAACATGTTGAGTGCCGCCTTCGCCATGTTGGTGTGCGGGTGGCGCGGCTGCTTGTTGGCGTACGCGAACACACCCTCCATCGCGGACACGTTGACGACATAGCGATCGGGAAACCGGCTGCGCGCCATCAGCGGCCGCAGGCGCGTCGCGATCAGGAACGGCACGATCGCGTTGACCACGTGAACCTCGGCGAGCTCGACCGGCTCGACCTCGCCGGCGTCGGAGACCCAGCTGTTGTGCGGTCGCAGGTCGACCGGGGTGCCCTCGGCGTCGTCGCGATCCGGGAACAGCAGCTGCTCGGCTTCACGGATCGTACCGGCCAAGGCGCGTCGCTCGGCCGATTCGCCGCTCGCCAGCCGCGCGTAGTACGCCGCGGGCCGCCGCACCGTCTGCGCGGCGTTGTTGATCAGGATGTCGAGCGGCACGGCGGCGGCGCGCTCGCGGTCGACCCAGCGGAGCACGCCGGCGAGGTCGAGGAAGTCGAGCCCGACGATGTCGAGCCGGTCCGGATCGACGCGGGCGTTCACGAACCGCCGCCGCGCGTCGTTCGGGAACCGCGTGGTCACCGTGACGCGGGCGCCGGCCGCGAGCAGCGAGCACGCGATCTCGAACCCGATCTTGATCCGTCCACCGGTGACGATCGCGCGCCGTCCCGACAGGTCGGCCGTATCGCTGCGCGCCGCGAAGTTGTCGCCGGCGCAGCGCTCGCACAGCGCGTGATAGAACGCGTGCAAGCGGCGAAACGGTTGCTTGCAGACGTAGCACCGGCGCTGGCGACGCAGCGTGCGTTCGAGTGGCCACGCGTCGGTGGGTGCGGATGGCAACGCGGGTCCGAGGTACGAAGCCGCACGGAGCGAGCCTCCGATCGCCTCGCGATCGCGCGCGCGGCTCGCCTGCTTCCGTGCGAGTCGTCGCTTCTGCTTGGCGCTCTTCGCGAGGTGCGCGGCGGCGCGCTCGACCGCGACCCGTGCCGGATCGTCGGGGGCGGTGTGGCGGAGGGCCTCGAGCGTGGCGAGGCACCGGGTGATCGCGTCGCTCGACAGCGGCTCGGGCGAAGGAGATGGGGGCGGTCCGGATTCGAACCGGCGTCCTCCGACATGTGGCGTCGGCGCGTCGACCGCTGCGCTACGCCCCCCAGAGAGAGAAGAAGATGGGGGCCGATCGGACTCGAACCGATGTCCTCCGACTTGACAGGTCGGCGCGACAACCGCTGCGCTACGTCCCCCGCGATCGAGTGAAGGTGGTGGGGGGCGATCGGATTCGAACCGATGTCCTCCGGACGTATGAGGTCCAGGCGCGACAACCTCTGCGCTACGTCCCCCGAGATGTGATGAAGAAGGTGAGAGCCGATCGGACTCGAACCGATGTCCTCCAGATCCGTAGTCTGGCGCGACGACCTCTGCGCTACAGCTCTCGGAAACACGATCTACGACGACCTCTGCGCTACGCCCCCCGAGACCGGACTCGAAACCGTGGAGACGATCGGACTCGAACCGACGTCCTCCAGCTTGGCTAGCTGGCGCGACGACCTCTGCGCTACGTCTCCAGAATCGACGAACATCGACGAGAACGTCGGCCGCGCGGTGGCCGAGCGCGCGCGCGAGCTCGGCGAGTGGCGACGTCGCCCCGGGGCCGCTGTCCTCCGACACGGCGGCAATCTACACCGCTCCCTTGCGCGCGTGCGCGGGGTGGGCTTGTCTTACGTCGTGTCCCGGACCCACCGGCCGTGGAGGTACTTGCTGCTCGCGGCGGGAGTCGCCGGCGTGATCGGCGTGTTCCTGCCGATGGTCCAGCTGTCGCGCGGCCCGCTCGTCGTCGGGTACACCGCGAAGGACCTGTCGTTCGGCCTCGAGAAGACGCACGCGGTGGCGAACAAGCGACTGCCGAGGTTCGTCGCCAAACGGATGTCCCGGGTGGTCGATACGCAGAGCGATCTTCGCGACGTGCTCGATGCCGCGAAGTGGGCCGCCGCCGCGTTCGTGCCGGGGATCCTGCTCGGCCTGTTCGGTGCGATCGGCGTGGCTCGTCGCCGCGTCGGACGCGTGCTCGGCGCGCTCTCGCTGGTGCTCGGCGCGGCGTCGCTCGCCGCGTGGTTCGGACTCCGCTACGCGATGCAGTACGCCGCCGAGGAGGCGGACCTCGGGAAGATCCATGTCGACCTGCAGATCGGCGCACACGCGCTCCTGGCGATCGGCATGATCGGCGTGATCGCCGCGCTGGGGGCGCTGATCTCCCCCGACACCGGCGATCCGACTCGGCCGGGCCGCACCGCGAGAGAGCTTCGTCCCGAAGCGCATACTCCATCGTGATCGGCGCGCCACGTGGATCGCCGGCCTGCGAGAGCGCGTCGTCGTGGACCAGGAGCTCGGTCACGCAGCTCGGGATCGTCGGGCTCGTCGAACGACCGAGTGGCGAGCCTCTCGTAGTCCGCCAGCATGCGGCGACGTTAGCGCGATCAGGTGAGGCGACGGGTCGTCTCGATCCACGGGCACGGTCCGACGACGGTGGTCAGGATCCCGGTCAGCACGGGGAGCGGATCGATGTCGACTCGCCACGGCAGCAGGATCGGATGCAACCCGCGTAGACCGAGACCGCGACTGGTGAGGAAGTGATCGAGCGCGAGCCGGGCGGCGCGCGCGTTGCCGTCGGCGAACGGGTGAAAGTAGCAGACGTCGAGGTAGAGCCGCGCGGCGCGCACGAGCACCGGGAGCGACGGATCCTCGGCTTCGCTTAATGCCGCCTCGAACGCCGTCGCGAGATCATCGGTGACGGCGTAGCGCTCGCGACCCGCCTTCGCGAACGCGTCGGTCCGACGGAGCTCGGCGGTCGATCCCGGAAGCACCGCGCGCTGCCACGCCGACAGCGCGACGAGATCGAGCGGCAGCGCGCGCGAGGCGGTCTCGCGGCAGGCATCGAGCGCGACTTCCATCGCGATCGCGCGCTCGGGATCGCGCGCGTGCTCGATCGTCCGGATGTAGTCGAGGTGGGCGTCCGCGGTCACCGGCTCGTCGCGGCGCGGCGGCGCGTCGACGAGACGGGTTCGGTCGCGACGCCAGGCGGCGAGCGCGTCGGGGCGCTCCTGACGGGATCGGGTCGCGAAGCTCTCGGCGAGCACGCCGACCACCTCGGCGGCGACATCCTCGGGTGGCGCGACCCAACTCTCGAACCGCCCCTCGACGAGGTTCTCGATATGATCCGGCGGGAGCAGCCAGCGCACTCCGAGGTGGTCCTGGAGCCACGACATCGCGACCACTGCCGTCCCGTACCAGGAGTCCTCGCACGACGTCGCCTCGACGACCAGGGCGAGGAGCTCCGCGAGCGCCCGGTGGACGCCCTGCTCGAGATTCGGTGCGTCGTCGATCGCGGCGAACATGTGGTCGACCGTCGACAGGAACGTGTTCCAGCCGTCGAGGCCCTCGATCAGCTCGTCTGCGACCAGCTTGTCGTGCCCGTAGTAGAGCGCATCGACGTGCTCGGTCCACGCTCCGAAGGCCGCGGTCAGGGCGGCGCGAGGATCGCTCGCGGCGGCGAGGATCCGCGCGCACTCGTCGCGATCCCAGAGACGGGGCCCGGCGACCACACACCATCGAACGTCGTCATCCAGTCCGAGACAACGTTGGAGGCTCACGGGAACCTCAGTTCGGCGCGACCACGGTCGCCGTGCCGGTGGCCGCGAGCGTGCCGAGGAACTCGGCGGCCTGCTGCTTGGCGGCGGCGATGTCGAACACCACGAAGTGGCCGTCGGAGCCCGGGGCCTGCTTGTACTGCGCGAGGACGGCGGTCGCGCCGTCGAGATTGTCCGAGAACGGTGGCGCCATCACCGGGCGGTCCTGGAGATCGAGTCCGGGCACGTCGGCGGTATCGGGGGTCATCACCTGGTTGCCGCCGAGCGCGGTGGCGAACGCTTCGATCGCCGGGTTGGGCGTGAACGAGTCGGTGAAGCCCTCGGTCTGGAAGATGTTGCGTGGTGCCAGCGGCGTGCCGTCGGGACCGTCGGCGGGCGTGCGGACCATCAACGGCGCGTAGTTGACGCCGTCGGTGCGCTCGGCCCACATCTGCGCGAGCGCCAGCGTGGGGTTGTCCTCGTCCACCGGGTCGTCGCGGACGAGCGTGGCGATCAACGACCCGATGTCGACCGGCTCGGTCTTGTAGAGCAGTCCGAAGTACGCGACGCCGCCGGTACCCGAGAACACCGCCCCCGACAGCGACGGCTCGAACGCGACGAAGCCGGGGCCGGTCAGGCCGCCTTGCGAGTGCCCGAAGAACGACACGCGCGTCGGATCGAACGTGATCGTGCGTGCGCCGCCATCGTCGATCGACAGCCCGAGCGCGAGCCGCATCTGCGACCACGCGTCGGCGGCGCCCTGGAGCGCGTTGTCGCGGATCGCGTACGGGTTACCGAAGTTGAAGAAGTCGATCTCGGGATCCCCACCCGGGTTGCGCGGCCCGTGGAGCACCTGATCGGTCGAGATCACGGCGATGCCCTGGTTGGCGAGCGCGGCCGCGGTGCCATCGTTGATGAACGACGTGTAGCTGCCCCCGGTGCCGTGGGAGTAGATGCAGATCGGAAACCCGCCGGCCGGCGTCGGTCCGGGCGGGACCGTGAGCGCGAACCGCATCGGCTCCATGCGCTGCACGACCGCGAGGCCATCGTTGCCGACGACGATCTGGCCGTCGGGGGCGTTGCGATACGGCACGTCTCCGCTCTGGAAGTTGGGCGCGATGTAGTTGCCGGTGAAGGTCGTGAACACGGAGGTGCTCGCGGGGGAGGTCACGTCGGTGGCGACCGGAGCGGCCAGCGCGAAGATCGCGTCGCGCATCGCGGGCGCCACGGCGAGTGCCGTCTGCGTGGTGAACACCGCCGCGGAGATCACGTCGGCACGCTCGTCGCCGCCGGGCTGGTCGAGATAGTCGAGCAGCGGCTGGTAGACCGCGCGGGCATCGACCACGAGCTGGTCGCCGCCGTCACCGTCGATCAGGGTGCGGAACAGCTCCGGCGAGGCCACCGGATCGCCGGCGGCATCGGAGATCCGATCGGTGATCACGAGCGCGTAGGTGGTGTCGTCGTCGAGCGGAAACCCGGGGTACGGACGCACGCTGATGCGGTTTCCACCCATCGTCTGCGTGCCGGTCTCGGAGAACCGCGCGAGGATCGGCGTCTTGTCGCCGAACCGCGGCGACGCCGGGTCGACGTTGACGAGGTACACCGACGCGTCGTCGGCGAGCGAGCCGGTGGGGTCGGGAAAGCTGGCGTTATCGACGGGGCCGTCGAACCGGGCATAGATCGCGGAGTTCTTGCCGAACCCGTCGAGCTCGTCGGCGGCGGCGCGGTAGCTGTCGGCGATCAGCGAGTTGGTCGGAAACTCGGACAGGTCGATCGTGCCGTCGGAATCGCGCCACAGATCGTTGGGGAACGGCGTGGCGTAGAAGCCGTCGCCGGGAGCACCGCCGGGGAGCACGAACAGGGCGGTCGTCGGCTCGGTGGTGTTGCCGCAAGCAGCGAGCGCGGTGAGCGCGATGGTGATCGTCGAAGCCAGGTGCCCACGCATCGCGAGGAACCTAGCAGACCGCGGCGGTGGTCGTGCCACCGAACCGCTGGGAGTGCAGGGATGGTCACAGTGAGGGGAGAGGGGAAAGGGCAGAGGGAAGGCAGAGGGGAAAGGGCAGAGGGAAAGGGCAGAGGGAAGAAGGGAAAGGGCAGAGGGAAAGGGCAGAGGGGAAAGGGCAGAGGGGAAAGGGCAGAGGGGAAAGGGCAGAGGGGAAAGGGCAGAGGGGAAAGGGCAGAGGGGAAAGGGCAGAGGGCAGAGGGCAGAGGGCAGAGGGGGAAGGGCAAAGGGAAAAAGGCAGAGGGGAACGGTAGAGGGGAACGGGGATCGCCGGTTCGAACGAAGACGTGGGACGGAACTACGGAGGCTCGACGTCGCTTTCGAAGTTTCGGCCCTCGGGCGGCGGGCTCGCTCCCGCGCGCTTCCGCGCACCGGACCGCGCCGAGCACCACGATGGCGGTGGTGTGCGGGCGACCGCCACGCAGCTGAGCGCCGAGCGTTTGCGAGCGCCGTGCGGGGTGCTCGTCACGGTCCGTGCGCGGGTCGCGCCACGGGGCGAGAGCCCGCCGCCCTCGGGGAGCCAGCGGGTTCTTGGTTGGGTCCCCGGCACGAACACATCAGGAGAACACGAACATGCTGGTCGCTTATCAAGTCGCGTTGGAAGTCATCGTCGAGTTGCGTCCGCTCGTCGAGCAGATCAAGAAGCACGACAACACGCTCGCGAAGCAGCTCGTCGATGCGATGAACAGCACCGTGCAGAACCTCGCCGAGGGCGAGCGGCATCGCGGCGGCAACAAACGCCTCAAGTACGACATCGCGTTCGGCGAGGCCAACGAGGTGAAGGGCAGCCTCGACGTCGCGAAGGCGTGGGGGCACATCCGCGATGACTCGGCGGCGCGAGCGAAGCTGATGCGGCTGCACGCCTTGCTGTGGGGACTCACGCACAGCGCGTCGATCGGCCCCGCGCGCGCGCGTCGCTGATCGAGGAGATCGCTTACCCGGCCGCGCGCCGTCGTCGATCGAGAGATCGCGCGATGTCCTGGCCGTTCGAGGCTCCCGCGGCACCGTGCTGCGATTCGTGTCACACGGCGGTTCCGCCGGACCGCGATGCGACTCGTGTCACACGGCGGTTCCGCGGGACCCGTGATCGACTCGTGTCACACGGCGGTTCCGCGGGACCCGTGATCGACTCGTGTCACACGGCGGTTCCGCGGGACCCGTGATCGACTCGTGTCACACGGCGGTTCCGCTGCACCGTGATCGACTCGTGTCCCAGCGCGGTTCCGCGGGACCCGTGATCGACTCGTGTCACAGCGCGGTTCCGCGGGACCCGTGATCGACTCGTGTCCCAGCGCGGTTCCGCGGGACCGCGATCGACCTTCAAGACACGCGACGCGTGGCCGACCGCGTTTCGCGATCGCGCGTCAGTCCCCACAGTAGGCCGAGCTCGCGATCGAGCAACGCACGCGCAGATCGATCGTCGATCGCCCAGCCCCACGCCTCGGCGAGATCGAGGAGCGATCGCACCTCGTTCGCACTGCCATTCGCCATGCTGTAGAACCGCCGCGGATCGCGGCCATGCCGTCGCGCACCCTCGGCGACGTTCTGCACGATGCTCGAGGCAGCTTGCTCGAGCTGTTTCGCGAGGTCCGCGCTGCGCGCGCGGAACTGCTCCAGGATCGGCACCAGGGCGCGGATCAACTCGAGAGCGTTGGTATAGGCAGCGAAGTTCTTCATCGGGATCTCCTTTCAAGAAAAACGCCCTCCCCGGAGCGGTGGCGGGCTCTCGCCCGAACGCGGCCGCGGCGCGCGAACCGTGACGAGCGCCCTCGTTCACCGAGCTCGTGTTCGCTCCTTCGCCAAGCTCCGCGGCCGCGGCGCGCGTTCGCACCAACGTCGGGCGCTCGGCACGTGTTCACGCGCCATGCGGCCGCGAGGGCGAGCCCGCCGCCGCGGAGGACGACTCGAGGGTCGCGACGTGGTACCCAGGCCATGGTCTGCCGGATGTGTAAACCTGACTACAGACCACAGCGAGCCGTCACCGTCCACCGTCACCGTCACCGTCACCGCGAGCCGTCACCGTGACCGTCACCGTCACCGCGAGCCGTCACCGTGACCGTCACCGTCACCGTGACCGTCACCGTCACCGCGTGCCGTCACCGTGACCGCGACCGTGACCGTGACCGCGACCGCGACCGCGACCGCGACCGCGACGCGAGCCGAGGCCGTCGCCCCGTCTACGCCTCGTCGATCGACGAGATGAACTGCTTCATCAACCCATCGATCATCAGGTTCCGCTCGGTGATCTGCGCCTTGCCATCCCGCCACTTGGCCTGGATGTCCTCGAATTGCTTGTGGCTGTCGGCAATCACGGTCTTGTACCGGCCGACCTTGGACACGATGTCCTTCTGGTTGCGGACGAAGTACACGACCATCGAGGCGCCGGCGGCGACCGTCATCACCAGCCCGAGCGGACCGCCGAGCGCGTAGCGCAACCCGATCCGCAGCGCCAGCAACAGGCCGGCGCCGATCGCGACCTTCTTGGCGCCCTGACCGTCGACCACCGAGTCCTTGGCCAGCGCGAACGAGGTCGTCCCGCTGGCGATCAGAAGTGCGATGAAGTTGCCGCGACGAGTCGTCCAGCTGCGGTCGTAATACTCCTTGATCGCTTGCTTCAGGAACGCGTCGAACGACGTATAGATGCCCTTGTCCTGGGGCACCGCCTCTTTGGCGTCGGCCACAGCCCAACCATAGCGCAAGTGCTTGCGCGTGGTCGTTCCTCCCATCAAATTCGAGGAGATGAGACGCGCGTGCGCCCCGGCGCTCCTGATCCTGGTGGCCACCTCGCGGCTTGCCTTCGCCGACCTCTCCACTGGCCGCGACAAGCTGATCGCGGGTGACTACAAGACCGCGATCTCGGAGCTGTCCAAGGTCAGCGGAAAAGACCGCCCGGCCGCGCGGGTGCTGCTGGCACGCGCCCAGATCGCGACCGGCGACTACGCCGGGGCCGAGAGCACGTTGTCTCCGATGGCCACCGGGACCACGCCTCCGGCCATCGATGCCCGGATCGAGCTCGCGCACCTCCGCGTGCTGACGGGTCACCTCGCCAAGGCGCGCGCCGATCTCGAGGCGCTCTACAAGGTCAAGCCGGAGCGCAACGTCCGCACCGAGCTCGGCGAGCTCCGGCTCGCGCAGGGTGACGTCCTCGGCGCCAAGACGCTGTTCGACATCACGGTCAAGGAGCAGGACAACAACAAGCTCGACTTCGACAACCCCGAAGACATGTACGAGCTCGCGATCGCGGCGAAGAACACGTCGGAGTTCAAGCTCGCGAACGACGCGTTCCGCGAGTCGGTCAAGTTGCGGCCGCAGGACACCGGGGTGGGCGTGTCGTGGGCCGACCTGTTCCTCCAGAAATATTCGGCACAGCTCGCCGAGGCCACGCTCGAGGACGTGTTCAAGGTCAACCCCAACGATCCCGACGGCCACGCCGCGATGGCCGAGGTGATCATGGAGACCCGCTACGACCTCGGCGCGGTCAAGCACCACCTCGACAAGGCGCTCGAGGTCAACCCGAAGAACGCGCGTGCCCTCAAGGTCCGCGCCGCGATCCAGATCGACCAGAACGAGTGGAGCGCCGCGACCAAGACGCTCGACGGCGTGCTCGCCATCAATCACGAGGACGTCGAGGCGATCGCGATGAAGGCGACGATCGCGTGGCTACGCGACGACACCCGCACCTACGACGCGCTCCGCGCGCAGGCGTTCGCGATCAATCCCAAGTACGCCGAGCTGTATCGGGTGGTCGCGCGATCGGCCGTGCGCGAGCACCGCTACGTCCAGGCGATCGAGCTCGAAAAAGCCGCGGTCAAGCTCAGGCCCGACTTCTACGAGGCGATGGCCGGCGTCGGACTCGGCTACCTCCGGCTCGGCGACGAGAAGCAGGGCCTCGCCTGGCTCGAGAAGTCGTGGCAGGGCGACCAGTACAACGTTCGCACCTACAACACGCGCCACCTGTTCAAGGAGACGATCCCGAAGGAGTACTCGGTGGCGACCACCAAGCACTTCCGGATCCGGTACCAGAACCAGGAGAAGGCGGTGTTCTCGCGTTACCTCGAGCCGACCATGGAGCGTGCGTTCAACGACATGGTCAAGCGCTACGGGTTCACGCCGAAGACGCCGGTCACGCTCGAGCTGTACGCCGATCGCAGCGACTACGGCATCCGTACGGTCGGGCTCCCCGACATCGGTGCTCTCGGCGTGTGTTTCGGGCAGGTGATCACCGCGATGTCGCCGGCCTCGGGCGACATCAACTGGGGAATGGTGCTGTGGCACGAGCTCGGTCACGTGTTCGCGATCCAGCTGTCGAATTCGCGGGTGCCGCGGTGGTTCACCGAGGGGCTCAGCGAGTACGAGACCCTGATCGCCAGCCCGTGGTGGCGCCGCGAGAACGACATCGATCTCTATGGCGCCCTGGCCAACAACTCGCTGCCCTCGATCGGTGCGCTCAACTCCGAGTTCATGCAGCCCGATCAGAACGCGATCGTGGTCGCCTACTACCAGTCGGCGGTGACGATCGAGTACCTCGCCACCACGTACGGGTTCCCCAAGATCGTCGAGGCGCTCAAGCTGTATGGCAAGGGCAAGGAGACGCCGGAGGTCCTGAAGTCGATCACCGGCAAGACGATCGCGCAGCTCGACAGCGATTTCCGCAAGTACCTCGACATCCGCCTGAAGCCGTACAAGGGCACGTTCAAGCTCCCGACCCGCGGGTTCGACGACGTCACGAAGCTCGAGATCGCGGCGGATGCCAAGCCAAAGGACGCGCGCGCGCGGGCCAACGTCGCGCTCGGCTACTACTACCAGGGCGAGGCCGCCAAGTCGGAGCAGAACGCGACGGCCGCGCTGGCGATGGATCCCAAGCAACCGATCGCGCGGTTCATCCTCGCCGAGATCGCGGTCCACAAGAACGATCTCAAGAAGGCGAAGCAGATGTACACGGCGCTCGCCGCCGATGGCTACGACAGCGCCGACGTCCGCGCTCGACTCGCGCAGATGGCCGAGCAGGAGGGGGACATGGGTGCGCTCGAGAAGCACCTGTGCGCCGCCAAGAAGCTCGACCCCGAGCGCTCGTTCTCGTATCAGGAGCTGTCCGAGCTCTACGCCAAGCAGGGCGACATGAAGCGCTCGCTGCACGAGCTCGAGAACTACGTGTTCCTCGAGCAGATGGAGCTCGCGCCGCTCAAGAAGCTGATGCTCGAGTACGGCCGGCTCAAGCAGTGGGCGAAGGTGCGGACGTTCGGCGAGATGGCGCTCTACATCGCGCCATCCGACGTCGAGGTGCTGACCGGCCTCGGCCGCGCGCAACTCGAGACCCGCGCGCCCAAGAAGGCGCTGTTCACCTACGACACCTTGCTCCTCACCAATCCCCGCCGGCCCGGGCTCGCCCACCTCGGACGGGCGCGCGCGCTCTTCGCGATGGGCAAGAAGGCCGAGGCCAAGGTCGCGCTCTCCAAGGCGCTCCAGAAGGAGCCCAACAACGCCGAGGCGCTCGCGCTCAAGAAGCAGCTGCCCTGATCACGCGCGGTCGAGGACGTGCCGGACCTTGCCGGCGAGGGCGTGACTGTGAAACGGCTTCTCGAGGAACGAGATCTGGTCGTGCTGGAGTCCGTGCCGCTGGAGTGCGTCGTCGGCATGCCCGCTCATGAACAGCACCTTGAGCTCGGGGCGCGAGCGGCGGGCGCGCTCGGCGAGCTCGCAACCGTCGATCTCCGGCATCACCACGTCGGTGAGCAGCAACGCGACCTTGTCGCCGTGATCCTCGAGCGAGCGCATCGCGGTGTGGGCGTTGCTCGCCTCGATCACGGTGTAGCCGCGGGCACGAAGCGCACGCGCCGTCGCGCGGCGAACGAACAGGTCGTCGTCGACCAGCACGATCGTCTCGTTGCCGCGCGCGACCGGTGCGACGTGGACCAGCGGCTCGGGGACCTCGTCGACGGCGGGGAGCGCGATCCGGATCGTGGTGCCGGCGCCGACGCGCGACACGATCTCGATCCGCCCTCCCGCCTGCTGGACGATGCCGTGGACCACCGACAGTCCGAGGCCGGTGCCATGGCCGATGGCCTTGGTCGTGAAGAACGGCTCGAACACGCGATCGATCACCTCGGGCGGCATCCCCGTCCCGGTGTCCGCGAGCTCGACCACGACGCGATCGCCGGACGCGCGGGTGCGGATCGTCAGCGATCCGCCGGTCGGCATCGCATCGCGTGCGTTGACCGCGACGTTCATCATCACCTGGACGAAGTGGCCGGGGTCGATCTTGATGTTCGGGAGATCGGGATCGAGCGAGGACTCGATCACCACGTCCTCGCCCATCATCCGACGGAGCATCTTGCGCGTATCGGCGATCGTCGCGTTGACGTCGAGCACGACCGGCAGGGTCACCTCCTTGCGGCTGAACGCCAGCAGTTGCCGGGTCAGCGAGGTCGCGCGTGCCACCGCAGCTCGGATGTCGTCGACGAGCTCGCGATCGGGATCGTCGGGAGGGAAATCGAGGAGGCCGGCGTTGGCGCCGATCACGGCGAGCACGTTGTTGAAGTCGTGCGCGATCCCGCCTGCGAGCAGCCCGAGCGATTCCAGCTTCTGAGTCTCCCGGACCTGCTCCTCGAGGCCGACCCGGTCGGTGATGTCGTCGGCGATGCCGGCGAGCCGGGTCGGCCGGCCGTCGGCATCGAGCACGGGAAACAGCGCGGCGTGGACCGTGCGGACCTCGCCGTCGCGAACGATCCGGAACGTGTGCTCCTCGGGCGCCGTGTGCCAGCGCGAGGCGGCCTCCTCGAGGCGAGCCCGGTCCTCGGGATGCACCATCTGTAGCCAGTCGCGCGCATCGCGATACAGCGCGTCGGACGACCGCCCGAACAGCGTGTCGTAGGTCGGGCTGACGTACAGCATCCGGGTGTTGCCGTTCTCGCGCAGCCAGAACACCTCGTGGATGCTCTCGGAGAGCTGGCGGATCATCTCTTCGCGCGTCTTCGCCGCGGTCACCGTCTGCTCCAGGTCACGCCGCCGCGCGCGAGCGCGACGATCGAAATACAACGTGCTCGCGATCGGCACGAGCAGGATCGGCAGCAGTGGATCGAGCGGTAGACCGAGAACGCGAGCGAGGAGCAGCAAGATGCTGCACCCCAAGACCACTCCAAGGTTCACCATGCTCCACCCATGACGGCGCGGAGCTGCAGTCCACGTGCCGGGCGATCCGTACGCTCCGGCACGCAAGGCCCGCAAATGTGCGCGGGAGCGGTTTTGCGCGCGTCGATCTTGCGCGAACGACATCTGCCGACAGTGGCGCCGATCGGCGCCGCGTCAGTACAAGAGGCGCTGGATGGTGTCGATCACCTGACGGAGCCGCATCGGCTTGTCGAGGAAGATGTTGGCGCCGGCATCGAGCGCCGAGCGCCGGGCGGCATCGCCGCCGGCCGACACCGCGATGATCGGCAGCTCGGATAGCCCGAGCTCGGTGCGTGCCTGCTGGATCACCTTCGGGCCATCCATGATCGGGAGGTAGACGTCGATGATCAGCGCGTCGAACGTTTCCTGGCGCAGGATCTCGACGGCGGCGCGTCCGTCCTCCGCGTTACGGAACGTGAACGCGATGTTGCTGTTGAAGTCGCGCCGGCTCGAACCGCGCAGACCTTCCTGGATCAGTGCGGCGACGTGACGGTTGTCCTCGACCACGAGCACGCGGAACGTGCGCGACACGGTCTTGGGATCGCGTTGTCGCACGCGCTCGATCACCGCCTCGAGCTCCTGGCGAGCCGGACCCGGCAGGAACTCGATGCCGCAGCCGCGATCGCCCTCGGGTCCATCGGACCGGTGCCAGCGCACGTGACCCTCGATCGCGATCGGCTCGAGGAGCCCGGGGAACGACAGCACGAGCTGGACCTTGGTGCCGATCGGGAGCTGGCGGTTGGTCGACACGAACGTGCCACCGGACGACAGGTTCTCGGTGAAGTCACCGATCAGGTCGTCGGCCCCCTCGTACTCGACGAACAGGGTCACCGCCTCGCGGATCTCCCGTCGCTTGTCGGAGTCGGGTGAGTCGGCCATCGAACGCGGTATCATCGTACGACCTCGGTCGAGATCGCAACGCTTGGTGGGTAACGTGGGAAGTTACGTGCTCGCGGGTAGATTCAGCGTGAAGGTCGTTCCCCGGCCTTCGGTGCTCGTGACCTCCACCGTGCCGCCGTGACCACGGACGATCTGCTGGGTCAGCGCCAGGCCGAGCCCGCTGCCGCCATCCTTGGTGGTGAAGAACGGGTCGAACAGGCGTGGCAGCACGTCCTCGGGGATGCCGATGCCGTCGTCGATCACCGAGATCTCGATCCGCGAGCCGTCGGCGCGCGTGCGCAGCGTCACCTTTCCGCTGCCCTTGGCCACCACCGCGTCGGCCGCGTTGCGGACCAGGTTGATCAGGCACTGACGGATCTGACCGGCGTCGATCTGCGCGATCGGATCGCCGGGCGCGAGCTCGGTCACCAGCTCGACCTGCTTGGTTGCCAGATCCTCGCGCACGAACGCCGCGAGCGCCCCGATCATCGGGTGGATCGCCTCGGCGGCGAGCTTGGGTTTCGGGAGTCTCACGAACGCGAGGTACTCCTCCGTGATACCGGTCAGGCGATCGACTTCGCGGTGGATCGCGCGGCACAGCTCGCGCGCCTCGCCACTCTCCCCGACCTCCTCCTCGAGCAGCTCGGTGTTGAGCCCGATCGACGACAGCGGGTTGCGGACCTCGTGCGTGATCATCGCCGCCATCTTGCCGACCGCGGCGAGTCGCTCCGATCGCACGAGCTCGCGTTCGCGTTCCTCGACGGCGCGACCCATCGAGTTGAACTCGCGGGCCAGCTCGGAGACCTCGGTTGGCCCGCGCTCGGGGATCCGGTTCGCGTAGTCACCGGCGGCGATCCGTCGCGCGCCGTCGCGCAACCGCCGCAGCGGGCGCAGCGTGATCACGACCGACAGCGTGAGCACCAGCCCGAGCACGACCGCCGAGATGCCCAAGTAGAACGTGCGCACGCGCAGGATGTGCTCGTTGTCCTGGAGTTGCTCGGTGAGGTGCGGGAGCATCCGCTCCTGCATGTTCGATAGCTGGTTGACCTGACCCCAGATCCGGCGCTCCTCGTCGAGCAAGCGCTGGAGCGAAGCCGCTGCCTTCGCGTGCTCGGGATCGAGCGGCGGCTTGGGCAACAGGAAGGCATCGAGGATGTGCTGGCTCGTGGTCTGGTGAATCGCGAGCGGTGGCGCGGCGAGGATGTCGTCGTACAGCGGAGCGGTCGCGGCGACGGCGCGCTCGATCGCCTCGAGCTGCGGGCGCGATCGCGTGAACTGGCGCTTGCGGATCTCGATCGACTTCTCGAGGTCCTCGAGCACCTTGCGGTTGTCGAGCAGGAACCGATCGCGCGCGGCGCGGTGACGCTTGATGTTCGCCCGTGCGAGCAGCACGTTCGACTCCTCCGGCAGCTGCTTCTCGAGGTAGTTGCGGAGGTCGTCCTGGCGGTTGACCAGCTCCTTGCTCTTGAGCGCGAGCGGGACGTACCCCTTGCCGACCAGATAAACCTGGTTCTCGACCTCACCGAGGCTGCTCACCAGCGTTGCGGTGATCACTCCGAACGTGATCGTCAGAGCCGCAAAACCGAGGAGGATCCGCGCCGATAGCGTGCGCATGGACGTCTCTAACGGTAGCCCGACCACGGGGACGGGGCCAGATAAGGGTGGGCCGCCGCGGCGCCGTGTATACTTTCGCGCGAGGGAACATGAGAGCTTGGCCTGCCCGTATCGCCATGTTGTGTGTTGCCGCGCTCGCGTTGACCGGAGGGTCGGCGCTGGCCGGAAAGAAAGAGAAGATCGCGATCCTCGGGCTCGAGGTGCTCGGCTCGTCGAGCACGATCGACGCCGCATCGACGCGCGTCGCGCAGGACCTCACGGTCGCGCTACGCCTGCATCCCAAGGCTGGCAAGGGACCCTACGAGTGGACTCCCGGCAGCGAGAAGGAGCTGGTCGACGAGAAGATCATGAACAACTGCCCCACCGAGAATAAGACCTGCATGGCGAAGATCGGGTCGAACCTCGGAGCGGACTACTTGGTCTACGGGCGCGTCGAGCGCAAATCGCTCGGTGGCCAGGCCGGCTATCAGGTCACGCTCAAGATCCTCAAGGTCGCGACCCAGACCCAGACCCAGACCTGGACCGATTTCATCCCCCTCGACGAGACCACCGGCCAGAAGCTGATGAACTGGGCGAATCGCGGGTACCGCTCGCTGACCCACGACTTCGACGGCGGCACGCTGCGCGTGGTGGTGAAGAACGATGGCTTCGATCGCGGGTTGATCCTGATCGACGGCGAGGAGCGCGGGAACATCACCGGCGGTTCGGGCGAGGTGACGTCGCTCCCCGAGGGGCGCTATCGCGTCTCGGTGGTCGGCACGGGCTACGACCGGTGGGACTCGGATGACAAGGTCACGATCCACAACGGCCAGACCGCGACCGAGGAGGTCACGCTCCACAAGGCGGCGCATGCCGATTGCGATCCGATGGTGTCGAGCGAATGCGGAGGGACCATCTCCCAGGGCGGAAACGGCAAGACCAAGTGGAAGGTGGGTTTGGTGACGGGCCTCGTGGCCGGGGCGGTCGGCGGAGTGCTCTGGTACTACTCGTTCCGACAGCTCGGTAAGGCGAAGGACTGCGACACCGACGCGGAGCGGATGACCAACTCGTGCGGAGACTTCGCGGATGCCGCGGCGGCGGTCTCCGATGCCAAGTCGTGGTCGACGCGCTCCTTCATCGGAGGCGGCGTCGCCGTCGTGGGGGCCCTTCTCGCCGGGGTCAGCATCTACGAGCTCGTGCACAGCGGAGGCACGGAGCGGATGGCCCTGACGTCAAGACACCGCGACCGCGACTTTGCTGTCATCCCCACGGTCACCGACCGTAGCGCTGGCGCCACACTCCTCCTCCACTGGTAGGAGATTCCCGGGATATCCCGGGCGAACTTGACTGCATTTGGGCCCCGAACTCTGGGATAATCGCCAGGTATGCGCACCGGCATCCTGCTGCCCCTGATCGTCGTCGCGGTAACCGCTTCAGTGGGGACCGCCTCCGCCGACAAGGTCAAGACCGCGGTCCTCGGACTCGAGGTCGCGGGGGCGGTGGACACCGACTCGACGTCGCACGCCCGCATGATCTCCGGGATGTTCCGCGACAAGACCAAGGCCAGCGCGGGGAACGCCCTGGCGCCGAACAGCGAACGCGACCTGCTCGACGAGAAGGTTGCGAATAGCTGCGATACCGAGGCGCTGGGTTGCATGACGACGATCGCCAAGAACCTCGGCGCGGAGCTGCTGATCTTCGGCAAGATTTCGAAGCGTCCGAAGGACAACCAGAAGGGCTACCAGCTGTCGATGAAGGCCCTCGACGTCGCCGGCCAGTCGGTCAAGGAGTGGAGCGACTGGGTCCCGTTGACCGACTTTCTCGACGGTGGGCTCGACCGCCGGGTCCAGCAGGGGTTCGACACGCTGACGCGCACGGAAGCGCCGATCACGCCGGTGCTAACCCCCACCGGCGCCAACGGTACGACCGGCGGGGTGACCGGGACGCAGGGCTCGATCACCGTGACCCCGAAGAAGTCGGGCGGGTTCCCGTGGCGGCCGACGGCCTATGTGGCCGGGGCGGTCTCGGTCATCGCGCTCGGCGGCTTCATCTACACCGGTCCGATCAAGACCCGCGGTCTTCAGGACCAGTGTCATCCGGGCGAGACGGGCTCGCTCGGCGATGCCTCGACCTACGAGCCGGCCAACGGCGGGTCGTTCGGTAACAAGTCCGCGGCGGAGTGTGCGAAGGGGCCGACGTACTCGAAGGCGAGCTGGGCCACCGGGCTCACCGCCGGAGTTGCCGGTCTGTTCGCCGTGTTCGCGTATTACGAGTCGACGGTCTCCCACAAGACGGAGAGCCGGGACGGACCGATCGGTCACCGGATCCACAAGAAGAAGCGGATCGCGATCACGCCCGTGCTGTCGCCGGATGGCGCTGGCGCGACCGTGCGCTTCGACTGGTAGCTAACGCCGGCGCAGCCGGATGACGATCGACTTCGACGTCGGCGTGTTCGATCGCTCGGCCACGCTGTCGAGCGGGACCAGGGCGTTGGCCTCGGGGAAGTAGGCCGCGGCGCAGCCTTTCGGCAGGTCGAACGGGATCGCCGTGAACGCCTCGGCCACACGCTCGCCATCGCTCCACTCGCCGACAAGGTCGATGACCTCGCGTTCCGCGATCCCGCGCTCGGCGAGGTCGGCTCCCGACACGAACACGACCCGTCGATCGCCGCGGATGCCACGGTAGCGATCGTCGAGGCCGTAGATCGTCGTGTTGTACTGGTCGTGGCTGCGAAGCGTCATCAGACGCAGCCGGCCGGGGGGCAGCGCGAGCGCGGGCGGATCGGCGACGGTGAACCGGGCGCGGCCGCCGATCGTGGAGAACGAGCGATCGCGCGCCACGTTCGGGAGCTGGAAGCCGTCGGGCTCGCGCACTCGCGAGTTGAAGTCGAGGAAGCCCGGCACGACCAGCGCGATCGCGTCGCGGATCCGGTCGTAGTCGCCGACCAGGTCGGCCCAGGGCACGCGCGGAACATCGACCCGATCCAAGAGCGCTTCGCCGAGCCCCGCCACGATCGCGATCTCGGAGCGCAGCTCGGGGCTGACCGGCGCGAGGACGCCGTGCGATGCGTGGACCATGCTCATCGAGTCCTCGACCGACACCAGCTGTGGACCGCCGGCCTGGACGTCGATCTCGCTGCGGCCCAGACACGGCAGGATCAACGAACGCATCCCCGGGTACAGGTGCGTGCGGTTGAGCTTGGTCGACACGCTCGCGGTGATCGTGCAGCGCTCGAGCGCTGCGGCGGTACGGTCGGTGTCGGGGGTGGCCGAGACGAAGTTGCCGCCGAGCGCGACGAACGCGCGTACGTCACCGGCTTCGATCGCGCGGATCGTGTCGACGGTGTCGAGCCCGGGCTCGCGCGGCGGCGCGAACCCGAACGCCTCGCCGAGGCGCTCGAGGAATGCGGCCTTCGGGGCGTGGTCGATCCCCATCGTGCGATCGCCCTGCACGTTGGAGTGACCGCGCACCGGACACAGCCCGGCGCCCGGTTTGCCGACGTTGCCGCGGAGCAGCATCAGGTTGACGACCTCCTGGATCGTCGTCACCGCGTGGCGGTGCTGCGTGAGCCCCATCGCCCAGCACGCGATCGCGGCGGAGCTGTCGGCGTACAGCGCGGCGATGTTCTCGATCGTCTGCCGGTCGATGCCGGAACGCTCGACGATCGTCGACCACGCGACGCCACGCGCGTGGGTGGCCCACGCCTCGAATCCGTCGGTGTGCGTATCGACGAACGCGCGATCGACCTTGCCGGCCTCGAGCACCGCCTTTCCGAGGCCGAGGAACAGCGCCTGGTCGCCGCCGATCGGGACCTGCACGAAGTCGGTGGCGAGCGGAACCCCGCCGCGCAGGAGGTCGAGTGGGTGCTGGGGATGCGAGAACCGGAGTAGCCCGACCTCGCGCAGCGGGTTGATCGCCACGATCCGCGCACCGCGTCGCGCGGCGGTGCGCAACGTGGACAGCATGCGCGGGTGGTTGGTGCCCGGGTTCTGGCCGATCACGAAGATCAGATCGGCGTGATCGAAGTCGGCGAGCGACACCGAGCCCTTGCCCACGCCGACGACCTCCGACAACGCCACGCCGCTCGACTCGTGACACATGTTCGAGCAATCGGGAAAGTTGTTGGTACCGAACATGCGGCCGACGAGCTGATAGAGGAACGCGGCCTCGTTGCTGGTGCGCCCCGAGGTGTAGAGCGCGGTCGCGCGCGGGCCGACGGCACGCAGCTCGCTCGCGAGTAGCGCGAACGCGTCGGGCCACGAGATCGCGCGGTAGTGCCGGTCGCCGCCGGTGCGATCGAGGACGAGGGGATGCGTCAGGCGGCCGAGCTGACCGAGCTCGAAGTCCGACAGCGCGCGTAGCTCGTCGATCGAGAACTGTTCGAACAGCTCGGGGGTGGCGCGCCGGGTGGTGGTCTCCTCGGCCATCGCCTTGGCGCCGTTCTCGCAAAACTCGAACCGGCTGCGATCGCCGGCCGTTGGCTCGGGCCACGCGCAGCCCGGGCAATCGAAGCCGTCGACCTGGTTCATCGCGAGCAGCGCGCGCGAGCCGCGCGACACGGCGCGATCGCGCGACAGGTGGCGGAACGCGGCCGTCAGCGCGGACATCCCACCAGCAGATTTCGGAGGGTCACGGAGCTCGAGCGCGGGCTCGGGAGCCCCGAGCGAATCGTCGTGCTCGTCGGCCACGTCCCATCGGTAGCACGGTCGACGATCTCGCCCAAATCGGTAACCGTTCGCTACACTGTACGGGTGCGCTGGACGGTCCTCGTCGTGGTCCTGGCGGGCTGCTTCGCGAAGCCAGCGCGACCCGACGTCGATCCCGGCGATGGCGGGGTCGACGCGCCGCCGTGCATGGCGGCGAACGTGTCCGACAACTTCGACGACACCAGCGGGCAGCCGTGCGGGGCAGGGTTCGAAGACGGCGACCCGATCTCGACGGTCACCCGCCGCGACGGCGTGTTGCGGCAGGCACCCGGGACCACCGACGTCAGCAACGCGAGCTGCACGTGGGGTGGCGTGGTGTTCGATCGTCCGGTGTTCGTCGAGGTCCGATCGGTCCTCGGTCCCGGCGGGACGTACACGATCCTCCAGCTCGATGCCGCTGGTTCCTCCGTCGGGATGGCGGTGACCAACGACGCCCAGGCGCGCCTGGAGGCATTCGACGACGCGCAGCCGGGCTCCACCATCCGCGACATCCCGTACGACCCGGTCGAGATGCGGTGGTGGCGCCTGCGCCCCGACGGCGGCAACATCACCTCCGAGTACTCCCCCGACGGGCTCGCGTGGACCCACCTCGCCACCACGAGCGTCAGCACGGCGCCAACCGACACCGACGTGTCGCTCAACGGCGGGACCTTCGCGATTCTCGCGGCACCCGGCGTCGCCGAGTTCGACAACTTCGACGTCTGCCCCTAGGAGACCGTTCCTAGTGCGCGATCACGAGCACGTAGTCGAACGTGCCCTTGCCCTCGCGTACCCGGAGCCCGATCCCGTCAGCCTGGATCATGGTGTCGACTCCCGTCGCGGTCCGCGAATCCCCGTCGCGCTCGATCCGACACGTCAGGTTGCCACCCTGGTTCTCGATCGACAGCGTCGCGTCGAGCCAGTCGATCGATGGCGTGGCGACGATGTCGAGCGGTACCGGGATCCCGGCCAGGTGCCGGACCAGCTCGACGTGCGGCTCCGGGCTGGTGCCGCACTTGTAGAACGTGCCCGCTCCCGCGACGTTGGTCAGCACCGCGGCGTTCGGCTGGACGGCGTTCGTCTCTTCCTCGAACCCGACGTGTGCGATCACCAGCGCCCCCGGTGCCATCGCGGGAAAGCTCGCGACCTCGGAGGTGCCGCCGAGCGCCTCGATCTCGAGCTGATCGTTGGCGACGGTGGCGCCTGTCAGTGGCAGCGACCACCCGGTCGGGGTCGACGCGAACGACTCGAACAACACGATCGTGTCGGTCTCGCCGGGGTGCGGATCGCAGGCGTCGCCGAGGTCGTCGCCGTCGGCGTTGTCCTGGTTCGTCTGCGCGACGTGCGGGCAGTTGTCGCAGCCGTCGTCGAATCCGTCGCCATCCTCGTCGTGACCGACGGCATTGGCACATGCCGGGGGCGCGTCGTCGTTACCATCGGGGTCGGGTGGCGAGGCATCGGGCAGGTCACCACCGGCGGCGACGCAGAGGCCACCCGGATCGCAGTGCAGTCCGGCCGGACACGCATCGTTCGCGCTGCACGCGATCCCCGCGGGGGGCTGCGGCGAGAAGCACGCACCCAGCAACACGACGGCGAGGAGCCCGATCCGCATCCATTTCCAGGGTCCGTGGTGGGACGCATGCGGTCAAGTGCCGGGTGCACGCCGCGATGCGAAACAGATGTGCGCGAGGTACGACCTCGAGCGCGGCGACGAGCTCACCGTCGCTTGCGGCGTCGCTTGGCGGCGGCGCGCGTCGGCATCTGGATGCCGAGGTCGCCGGGATCGAGCTGGCCGAACGCGACCTGGTCGCCCTTGCGAGTCGTCGAGATCGTCGGGTACTCGCCGCGCGAGGCCTCGACCAGCCCGGCGCCTTCGAGCGCTCGGAGCAGATCGAGGATCAGTCGCTCGGGCCACGCGTGCAGCGCGTTGCGCTCGGGCAGCTCGAAGAACCGCGGATCGATGTCGCTGCCGTTGGCGACGCCGGCGATCCGCTTGCGGCCGAACCGGCCGTGCAGCGAGCCGACCAGCTTGAGCAGGTCGCAGATCGCCTTGCGATCGGTATCCGACAGCCCGGTCGGCTTGCCGTGCAGCATCGCCTCGCAGTTGTCGCACGCGCCGCATCGCTTCTCGCGGCTCGCCCACTCCTGGTCGCCGAAGTACTCGAGCACGAACTGCCGCCGGCACCGCGGATAGTACGCGTACTCGATCATCGTGCGGAGCTTGCTGCGCTCGACCTCGGCCCGGCGCTGCAGCGACTCGACGTCGAGCTTGGGGTAGAGCCCGGCCATCGAGTCGGTGGGCCGGCTCGCGACGAGCCGCTCGGTCTCGTTGTCTTCCCACCCACCCACCCGGTTTCCATCGCGCCGCAGCATGCCGTGGCGCTCGAGGATCCGGATCGCCGCACTCATCGTCGCGCCCGAGATGTCGCCGGGGAGGTTCGCGCGTAGCCGCGCCTCGAGCTCGTCGGGATAGGGGCCCATCTCGCCGAGCTCGGGCCGGTCGCGCAACAGCTTCCACAGTCCGCGCAGCGTCTCCGGCGACGGGTACGACGCGTCGATCAAGAACTCCTGGAGCTTGATATCGCTGTGGTTGAACAGCAGCACGCATCGCGTGGGCTTGCCGTCGCGCCCGCCGCGTCCGGCCTCCTGGTAGTAGGCCTCCGGGCTGCGCGGGATGTCGGCGTGCACGACGAGCCGGATATCGCTCTTGTCGACGCCCATCCCGAACGCGTTGGTCGCCACGATCACGTCGAGCTTGCCCGCCATGAACGTGTCCTGCGCGCGCTCGCGGGTCTTGCCCTGCAACCCGGCGTGATAGACGCGCACCTTCATGCCCGACGACTTGAGCTCGGCGGCGTACTTCTCGGCGTTCTTGCGGGTGGCGGCGTAGATCAGCGCCACGCCGCCATCGCGCATGCGGACCAGCTCGGCGAGTCGGTGTGCCTTGTCGGCCGCCCCTCCGGTCTTCACGACTTCGTAGTGCAGGTTCGGCCGGTCGAAGCCGTGGACGTGAAGTCGGCCGTTCTCGATATCGAGCTGGGTCGCGATGTCGCGCCGGACCTCGGGGGTGGCCGTCGCCGTGAACGCGGCGATTCTCGGCGCGCCGAGCTCGGAGACGATCGCGCCGAGCCGCCGGTAGTCGGGGCGGAAGTCGTGCCCCCACTCCGAGATGCAGTGGGCCTCGTCGATCGCGACCAGCGCGAGCCGCGCCGCGATCGAGCGCAGCGCGTCGACGAACCGCGGGCTACGAAACCGCTCGGGCGCGACGTACACCAGGGTGTATTGGCCGGCGCGGATGCCGTCGAGGATGTCGCGCTGTTCCTCGGCTCCATCGCGCGACGTCAGCGCGACTGCGGGAACGCCGCGCGCGACCAGCGCGTCGACCTGATCCTTCATCAGGGCGATCAGCGGCGACACCACGAGGGTGATGCCGCCCTTCTCGCCGAGGATCACGGCTGGTAGCTGGTAGCACAGCGACTTGCCGGCACCGGTGGGCATCACCGCGATCACCGGGACGCCGGCGAAGATGTCGGCGATCACCTCCGCCTGGCCGGGTCGCAACGACGCGTGCCCGAACTGCGCGAGGGCGCGCGTGAAGATCGACTCGGCGCCTTCCGGCGCGTCGGTCGACTCGGAGCTCTCGCGCGCACCGGTGGGCAACATCGTCGGGAACCCTACCAGGGTGGTCTGACAACAACCGCCCGAGATCACGTCCGAAATACGGACAGGGGTCAGACACAAGTTCCACAAGTTTGTGCGGTGCCAGACCGGGTGCCGTTCCGGCACGCCGCGGTCTGTCCCCCTACAAACTTGTGGAACTTGTGTCTGACCCTAGCTGCGCTAGCTGCGTTGGAGGAGCAGCGAGCCGAGCGAGTAGCCGGCGCCGAACGACGCCATCATCCCGTACGACCCCGCGGGCAGGTCGGCGTTGTGCAGCGAGAACGCGATCAGCGACCCCGCCGACGCGGTGTTGCCGTACTCGTCGAGGATCAGTGGCGCCTCGCTCCGGGTGGCTTCGCGCCCGAGGATCCGCTTCACGATCAGATCGTTCATGTTCTGGTTGGCCTGGTGCAGCCAGTACCGCGCGATCTGCTCCGGCGTGAGGTCGTGCGCCGCCATGTGCTCGCGGATGAACGTCTCGGCCAGCGGCACCACGTCCTTGAACACGCGGCGACCCTGCTGGTGGAACAGCTTGTCGTCGTCGTACTCGGTGCTCGGATCGCACCGGTTGAGGTACCCGCGGTTGTTGCGGATCGTGTTCGACCACTTCGACAGCATCTGGATCGACAGCACCTCCCACGAACCCGGCTTGGCGTTCGCGGTCGGCTCGACGACCATCGACACCGCGGCATCGCCGAAGATGAAGTGGCTGTCGCGGTCGCGCCAGTTCATGTGGCCGGTGGTCAGCTCGGGCACGACGACCAGCGCGCACTTGGCCTGGCCGAGGCGCACGGCCTGGACCGCGAGCTGGGTGGCGCCGGTCGCGGCCGAGCAGCCGAGCGAGATGTCGAAGCCGTAGCCCCGTGCGCCGAGGGCGTTCTGGACCTCGATCGCGATCGCCGGGTACAGCCGCTGCAGGTTCGACGCGCCGAGCACGACGAGGTCGACATCCTCACCGGTCTTGCCGGCAACGGCGAGCGCCTTCTCGGCGGCCTTGACCGCGTACTCGGCCTGGTAACTGAGCTCTTCCTCCGGGCGGTCCGGGATGTTCGGACACATGCGTTCCGGATCGACGAGCCCCGTCTTGTCCTGGACGTAGCGACGGTGGATGCCGGACGCCTTGACGATGAACTCGGGGCTCGACTCCTTGAGAGGCTGCCGTGTTCCTGCCTCGATCTCGGCCGCGTGCGAGGCGTTATCGCGTCGGACGAACTCGTTGAACGCGACGCACAGCTCTTCGTTGGTGAGGACGGTTGCGGGGTGCCAGACCCCGTGGCCGGTGATGGACGTTCCCGTGGTGACCCGCGACATGGATGCTCTCGGCGACTGGTTTGCCAGACTGAGGGGCACTTGGTCGCACAGGTATCCGGCCGTGTAAAGCTACCCGCCCTTGGCGATCTCTGACTCGACCTGGGCGAGGGCCGCGCGCAGGTGCTTCGATAATGGATCCGCGGCGATCGCCATCTTGAGCTGGAGCACGCCTCCCTTGAGGTCGCCTCGCCGCAGCGCCATCTCGGCCTTGCGAAAGTAGACGAGGGCCTTCGGGGTCATCTGACCGGCCGGACCCTCGCCCGACGGCCTGGGGCTGTTGGTGGTCGGGGGGCGCGTCGCGCCGGAGGCCGGCGTTCGGCCGGTCTGCATCTTCTGGTTGCGGAGCTCCTGGTAGGCGTTCGCGACTCGGCCATACGCCCGGGTCACCATCTCGAGCTCGTCGGGGCTCAGCGAGGTGCGGTGGAGATCCGGGTGGGCCATCCGCGCGATCTTGTGGAACGCTTGCTGGGCCTCCTCGAGGCCAGCGGCCTCGCGGATCTCGAGCAGATTGGTCGGGCTCGAGTCCGCCTTCTTGTTGGCGATCCTCTGCGCCCACAACAGCACGTCGCTTCGTACGCTCACGGGTCCTCGGCAGTCGGCGCTCCCAGCACCTGCAGGTGTGCTTCTTGTGTTGCCCCCGACGCCTGATCCATCGCACGTACGTGGAGGATCCCATCCGCATCGACCCGAAACGACACCTCGATCTTGAGCTCCCCGCGCGCCTTGGGCGGGAGGTTCTCGAGCATCAGGGTGCCGAGCGGTTCGTTTTCGTCGTAGCGACGGTTCTCGCCACGACAGCAATCGATCTCGACGCGCGTCTGGTTGTCGCGCGCGGTGGTGAACACCCGGACCTTCTCGATCGGGATCGGGGCGTTCTTGTCGAGCAGACGCTCGGTGAAGCCACCCGCGGTCTGGATGGCGAGCGTCGCCGGGTTGACGTCCATCAGGACGGGACGCTTGACCTCGGCCTGCGGCAGCTGGACGCCGCCCATGCCGACGAGCGTCGAGTGCCCGACGGTGGCGACCGCGTCGCGGGCACCCATGCCGGTGCCGGCCGACAGCGAGTTGGTCAGGCTGCCGGCCTGGATCGCCGCACCCTGCGAGACCACCTCGTCGGGGTTGATGTGGTGGTTGGGCTCCTTGCCGAACAGCTCGGCGAGCCGTTGCCGCACCAGCGGGATCCGGGTCGAGCCACCGACGCAGAGCACGTCGGCGATCTGGCGAGGGACGAGCCCCGCGGCGGTCAGCACCTGGCGCGTGACCTCGACCGTCCGGCCGACGTAGCCGTTGATCATGTCCTCGAACTGGTAGCGCGTGATCGCGAACGGCAGCTTGCCGGTGGTGCCGTTGGGGAGGTCGAGCCCGTCGATCTCGCCCTCGGCGGCCTCGTTGTCCGACAGGTGGCACTTGATCGCCTCGGCCCCCATCATCAGCTTCATCATCAGCGCCGGGTGAGGGCGCGGATCGAGTCCGAGGACGCGGTTGCACTCGGCCGCGAGGATCTCGGCGAGCGTGCGGTCGAGATCGTCGCCGCCGAGGAAGAAATCGCCGTCGGATGCGAGCACCTCGAACACCTCGCCGCTGAGGCGAAGGATCGAGACGTCGAACGTGCCGCCGCCGAAGTCGAACACCGCGATCAGCTGCTGGCGGTCTTGACCGAAGCCGTAGGCGAGGGCGGCCGCGGTCGGCTCGTTGATCAGGCGCAGCACGTCGAGGCCGGCGAGTCGCCCGGCTTCCTTGGTGGCCTGGCGCTGACCGTCGGTGAAGTTGGCCGGCACGGTGATCACCGCGTCCTTGACCTGGGTCCCGAGCTGGCGTTCCGCGCACCGCTTGAGGTGGAGCAGCACGTGCGACGAGATCTCCGGCATCGTCATCCGGCGATCGCGGACCACGACGATCGGCTGCTGGTTCGGGCCTTCCTCGACCTTGTAGCGGACGCCGGTCATCGCGAGCTGGACCAGCGGGGCGCGGATGTTCTGGCCGATGAACCGCTTCGCCGAGTGGATCACGTGCTGCGGCTCGGTGAGCCGGTAGCGCTTGGCGTCGGGGCCGACCACCACGCCGCCGCTCGCCGGGAACGCGACCACCGAGGGGTGGACCCGTTCGCCGCGCGGTCCGAGGATGAACTCCACGCCGGTGGGAGTTGCGATGGCGGCGACCGAGTTGGTGGTGCCGAGATCGATGCCTAGAGCGACTGCCATCCCGCAGGCCCAGTGTTGCCGGAAATCCGGGCGAAGTCGAGGTTTCGGCGAGCTTCGCGCGCCTGTTGCGCGAGCTTCGCGAGCCTCTGTAACTACGTCGGGTTCTGGCCGGTCAGCTGTTTGGCAATGATGCGGCGCTGGATCTGACCGGTGCCCTCGAAGATGTCGTAGATCTTCGCGTCGCGGTACCACTTCTCGACCGGGTGGCCGGGCTCGAGCGCTTCTTCGCCGAGCAGCACCATCGCCCGGGTCGTTACCGCCTGTGCCGTGCGCGCTCCGTGCGCCTTCGCCATCGAGGCCTCGAGCACGTTGTCGAGGTGGTGATCCGCCATCCACGCCGCGCGGTGGGCGAGCATGCGCGACGCCGTGATCTCCATCTGCATCTCGGCGAGCTCGAACATGATGTGCTGGTGCGACGCCATCGGCGTGCCGTGCAGCGATCCGCCGCGCACGCGCTCGAGCAGGAACTCGTAGGCCGCGCGGGCGATGCCGACGGCCTGCGAACCGACCACCGGACGGGTCGAGTCGAGCATCTTCTTGGTGTCGGCGAGTCCGCCGGCGCGAGACTCGCCGGCGACACCGAGCATCATGTCCTCGTGCACGCGCACGTCCTCGAAGTGGACCTGCGCGGTCTCCGAGGCACGGATGCCGAGCTTGGTCTCTTTCTTCCCGGGCACCAGGCCCGGCGTATCGCGCGCGACGATGAAGCCGCGCACGCCGGCGCGTCCGGCACTCGCGTCGGTCTGCGCCCACACGACGTAGACCGACGCCGACTTGCCGTTGGTGATCCACTGCTTGCTGCCGCGGATCACCCAGTAGTCACCGTCGGCGCGGGCGGTGGTCTTGAGGCCGGAGATGTCCGAGCCGGTGGACGGCTCCGACAGCGCCATCGCGGCCACCTTGATCCGCCCGTGCTCGTCGCTGCCCGACAGTAACTTGCGGAACTCCTGCTTCTGCTCTTCCGTTCCCATCCGGGCGATCGGCGAGGCGGCGAGGCCGGAGCCGCCGATCGCGAGCGAGATGCCGGCGCACCCCCACGCGAGCTCCTCGGACCCGACGACCGCGAGCCGGGCCTGGCTACTCGGCTTCTTGGGATCGATCTCGGCCTCGTCGGACTGACCGGTCAGCTTCTTGCGACCATCGATCACGGAGGTCTGCGACAGGCCCATGCCGGCGGCGACCTTCATCAGGTCCCACGGCATCGACTCCTCCCGATCGTGCTTGATCGCGATCGGGCGGATCATCTTGGAAGCGAAGCCGCCGAGCATCTGGCGGACCCCGGAGAACATCGGCGAGTCGTGGAACAGATCCATGGCGGTTACTCCTTCGCGCCCTTCTTGGAGATCACGCGGCCGAGCCGCTCGTCGCCGTGTAGCGCTTCGAACGCGCGGGCGTCGCGCATCAGTTTCTCGACCGGATAATCGTTGACGAAGCCGTAGCCGCCGTAGATCTGGACGGCATCGATCGTGGCGCGTGCCACGGTGTCACCGGCGACCACGCGCGCGCGACTCGCGAGGTCGAGCGCGTCGGGATGATCGGTATCGAGCGCCCACGCGGCGTGCAGCGCGAACAGCCGCGCGGCGATGGTCTGGGTCTCGGCGTCGTCGCGCAGCCGGATCAGAGACTCGAAGTTTCCGATCTTCTGACCGAACTGCACGCGTTCGTCGGCGTAGCCCTTCGCGTACTCCATCGCGGCCGCGGCCACACCGGCGGCGCGGGCCGCGAGCGACACGCGCGCCCACGCCAGGATCGTGTCGCCGACGTCGGCCGCATCGGCACCGCGTGCGAGCACGAAGTCGGCGGGGATCGCGTGCGACGTCAGCTCGAGCATCGCCCAGCGCGCGGCGCGCCAGCCCGACGGCGTGGTCGGCGTGACGGTGGCACCTTCGGTCGAGAGCGCGAACACGTGGTCGCGCGCGACGACGATCGCGTGCTTCGCCAGGGCGAGGGCGGGCAGGGGACCGAGCTTGCCGGTGACGCGGAGTCGATCGCCCTCGGCGACGATGTCGAGGCGACCGCGACTGTCGTGCGCGAGCACCGCGAACCCACCGGCGGCGAGCGAGCCGAACACCGCCTGCTTGAGCGCGTCGCTGCCCCAGCGCTCGATCGCCAGCGCCGGTTCGACGTTGGTCTCGAGGATCGCCGACAGCGCCGCGCAGCCGCGGGCCAGCTCGTACCCGCGCAGCACGCGAGTCGCGTGCGAGTAGCGACCCTCGAGCAGCCCGTCGCGGTCGGCGGGCACGGCATCGACCAAGAGGCCGAGCTCGCTGGCTGCGGGGATCAATCGATCGGGTGCGGTGCCGGCGCGATCGGCGTCGGCGGACCACGTGCGCAGATCGCGTTCGGCGAAGCGCCGCACGGTCTGCACGATCATCGCTTGCTCGTCGTCGAGCTGGAAATCCATGGACCGGGTGTATCGCAAAAACAGTCAGCTTGGACTGTTGCGTTCGTTACTTCGGATCACGGCTGTTGTTTCGGTCACTTGTGTCAGAAATCCCCACCGGGAGGAGCGGGCCAGGGCGGCTCCGAAAGCCTTCTCTTTTCTGCAACGCTCGCCTACGGTGCCGCCACTCACGCACCATGATGACGACGCGAGGGCAGGCATTGGGGATGGTCGCGATGGTCACGCTATTGGCGGCCGCGGGCACCGCGCACGCCGACGCGCGGATCGTCGTGCTGTCCGGAACCCGAGGATGCCGCCGCGATGCGGGTGGCGCTCGCCGGTCGCGGCACCGAGGTGACGGCGTTGCCGCCGCCCCAGGGCACGCTGCGCCTCGATCGCGCGGCGATCGTGCAACGCCGCACCGTCGCGGAGCAGGCGATCGCCGGCGTGTGGATCGAGGACGATCAGCCGGCCACCGCGGAGGTCTGCGTGGTGTCGGCCGACGGTCACGTGTTCCGTCACGCGCCGCTGCCGCACGATGCACGGACCCCGCGGTTGTTCGCCGCGATCGCGACCAGCCTGCTCGACGAGGTGCTCGCGCCCGACGATCTGGCGATCGACGTCGACCTCCACGTCTCGGTCGGACCCGGCGGCACGCACGTCGACGTCGACGCGCCCGGTGCAGCGGTCGCGCCCGGTGCGGCGATCGCGCCCGGTGCGGCGATCGCGCCCGGTGTGGCGATCGCGCCCGGTGCGGCGATCGCTCCCGCTGCTGTCGTTGCGGGCTCGTCGAACGCGCCGGTCCGCGCCGACCGCACGCTGCTCGAGGTCGGACCGATGCTGACGCCACTCACGGCCGGCGTCGACGTCGGTGTCGCGTTCGCGGTCACCGATCGCGTTCGGCTCGCGCCGTTCGGGGTCGTGGACAAGCTGTTCGACAAGCCACAGTTCGGATTGATCTATGGAGGTGGAGTCGAGGTTCGCCGGGTCGGACTCGGACACCGCCACTTCGATCTCGGTGGACTGGTCGGCGGCGCGACGGTCGATGGTGACGGCGTGATGTTCGGTGGAGCTCGACTCGGCGTCACGTGGGAAGGCGCACACTCCGGGTTCTCGTGGTCGATCTCGCCGATCGTCGTCGTCGGCGCCGGCGAGACCGCGCCGGCCGTGTGGACCTCGCTGCGGTGGGAGCTGCCTCTGTGAACGACCTCGAACGCCTGCGCGCCGGAGATCCGGACGCGGTGCGCGAAGCGCTGCAGGCGCTGTTGCCACGGGTGCGCCGCTGGCTCTATCGGTTGCTCGGCCGCACGGCGGATCTCGACGACGCCACGCAGGACGCACTCGCCGAGATCGCCGCGTTCCTGCCGCGCTTCGAGGGGCGATCGAAGCTCGAGACCGCCGCCTACCAGATCACGGTGCGCGTCGCGTACCGGTACTTCCGATCCGCGGGGCGGCCGGCCGAGGTCGCGATCGATCTGGTCCCCGAACCGCGCGCCACCGGCGACGACGCCGAGGCACGCGTGATGGCGCGCGAGGCGCTCGCCCGCCTACATCGTTGTCTCGAACGCTTGCCGGCCAAGCGCCGCGTCGCGTTCGTGCTGTGCGCGATCGAAGGGCTGGCGCCGAGCGAGGCCGCGCGGATCGCCGGCACCACCGCGATCGCGATGCGGTGCCGGCTCACCTACGCCCGCCGCGAGGTCGCCCGCATGCTCAAGGGCGATCCGTACCTCGCACGCTGGCTCCACCCCGAACAGGAGGCCGCATGAGCACCGCCCGTGGTGATCGATCCGAGCTCGCCCGGCTCGTCGGGCTCGCCGCACGTGCCGAGCCCCCACCGATCGACGACCTCGCCGCGCGTCGGCTCGTCGAGTGTGCGCTCGGAGACGCCGCGGGACTCTCGCGTGGCATCGAGGCGCGCTCGCCCGCGCGCCGTGCCGGTCGCGCGTTCGCGTTCGCGTGCGCACTCGCCGCAGCGGTCGTCGTCGGTTGGTTGCTGCGACCGGTTCCCGACACCGAGCGCGCGCCCGAGGCCTTCCACCTCGCGCTGCCGACCGGCGATCGACTGGTCGCGACCGATCGTGCCGGCTTCGAGGTCGCGCGTCTCGATCCCGACGATCGACGGATCACCCTCGGACGGGGCACGCTGCTCGCCGATGTCGCGCACGTGACCGCGCGCCAGCACTTCGAGATCGCCACGCCGCACCTCGTCGCGATCGCGAAGGGCACGGTGTTCTCGGTCGAGACCGACGCGCGGCGCTCGCGCGTGCAGGTCTACGAAGGCGTCGTCGAGGTGATCGAGCGCGGCACGCACCACGCGGTGTCTGCCGGCCATGCCTGGACGAGCGGGACGTCGAAGCTCGCGCGCGTCGAGCCGGAGTCCGCGCCTGCCGCGATCGAACCACCGGTGGCGCTGGTCGCCGATATCGATGTCGCGCTCGTGCGGCGTGCCACGCGGCTCGATGCAGCACCGGCGACACCGACACCGACACCGACACCGACGCCGACGACAACGGCAGCGACGATGGCGCCTGCGCCTGCGCCTACGCCGACGCGGTCCGCACGCGCGTCGTCCTCTCCCGACGAGGTTCGCCGCACGCTTCCCGATCGCATCCCGGTCGCTGCACCAAAGGCCACGCTCGATCACCTGCTCGCCGACGCGCACGCGGCGCTCGCCGGTGGCAGACCCGCCGACGCACTCGCGATCGCGAAGCGCGCGGTGGACCGCGGTGCATCGTCGTCCGCGTGGCAGCTCGTCGAGGCCGATGCCCTGCGCGGGCTCGGGCGTGCCGCCGATGCGGCCGCCGCCTACGAGGTCGCGGCGCGGTCGTCGATCGGCACGACGTCGATCGAGGCGGCATACTCGGCGGCGTATCTGTACCTGCGCTCGTTGCACGATCCGGCGGCCGCGATCACCGTGCTCTCCGCGAACCGTGTCGACGCCTCGGGGTCCCCCCTCGAGGAACGCGGGCTCGCGCTGCACGTGCGTGCGCTGGTGGCGGTTCGCCGTCCGCGCGAAGCGATCCCGCTCGCGAAGCGCTACCTCGCGCACTTCCCGAGCGGCGAGCTCCGGGCCGAGATGACCGCCCTCGCGGGATCGCCGTAGCGCGGTGCGCGGGGCCGGAGGCCCGACGCGTCGACGCGTCCGTGATGAGTGGCGGAGGGCAGATTTGAACTGCCGACCAAGGGCTTATGAGACCCCTGCTCTACCCCTGAGCTACCCCGCCGTGATCACTCGATCGAGTGGAGCAGGAAGCTAATGGGATCGATCGCGACTGGCAAGCGCGTGCGTGCGCTTTGAGGCCGGTGATCGCGCAGAACTCCGCTGGCTCCCAAGGGAAATCAAGAACATGGGTAGCGAACGTCCGTTATTGAGGGTATCGTGCGCGGCGAGATCGGGGATCGTCTAATGGTAGGACAGCAGCCTTTGGAGCTGCTCATCAAGGTTCGAATCCTTGTCCCCGAACGACGACCATGAAGCTCGACAAAAGTACGTCCCTGTTTTTTGCGACCAAGATCGACAGCAAGCTGCGCGAAGGCTTGGCGCTGTCCAAACCCGGGGACAAGAAGTATTTCGACGGGAGTTCCGACGAATTCCTGCGGGTCATGGAGATCGGCGGCGAGAAAGACAAAGAACGTTGGATCGGCAAGGTCATCCGGCCGGGTCCGGCGGTGACCGAGGTCGACGATATCCAACGCAACGTCCTCTCGATCCTGCGTCGGGTCGCACCCAACGCGCGGATCCCGGCGTCGGCGGTGAAGATCTTCGTGCTCAAGGAAGGCTCGTCGGCCCCGGCCGTCGTCGAAGACGAGCCCGAAGAGTCCCAGGAGCCGAGCTCCTCGGGACCGTACATCGCGTACTGACCGTCAGTACGGCGTGCCGTCGCGGTGCGTGAACCGGTGGTCCGCCGTGAGGGCGAGATCGACGTCGGGATCGACGTAGGTCACCGGGTCATCGGACGTGCGGTTCGAGAGCTCGAGATAGCGCGCCGGACGATCGCCGCGGTTGATCAGCTGGTGACCGTCGGCATCGCCGGCGCGAAATCCGGCACAGGTTCCGGGACCCAGCACGTACTCGCCCCGATCGGTCCGCAGCGTGACCTCGCCCTCGAGGATGTACACGAACTCGTCCTCGCCACCGTGCCAGTGCCGCATCGACGACTCCTTGCCGGGCGGCAGCGTGGTGAGGTTGATGCCGACGTGGGTGAGGCCGAAGGCATCGCCGAGCGCGCGCTTCTCGCGCGGCAGTACGCGCGAGCGATACGGCTCGGGATAGCCGGTGCCGGTGCGCGGCTCGAGGTCGGCGGGATCGACGAACACGGGATAGCTCATGGTCACTCCAGGGAGAGCAGGGTCTCGAGGGCGAGCAGGGGATCGCCGGCGTTGACGTCGGCACCGTCGGCGACGAGGACATCGCGTACCTTCACGGGTTCGCCGTCGTAGGTCACGCGATGGAAGGTCTTCATGACCTCGAGCAGACACACGGTCGCGCCGGGGGCGAGCTCGGCCCCGGCCGTGACGAACGGAGGCTTGTCGGGAGACGGGCGGCCGTAGTAGCGACCGCTGGTCGGCGCGCGGAACACGTGATCGCCGGTGGCGATCTCCGCATCGCCATCGTCGTCATCGCCGACGGATCCGACGGCGCGCGCGTCGGGACCGTGCCCGAGGTGTCCGAGTGGCGTGCCGTATTCGACGAACCGTGGCGTCACGCCGTCGTCGTCGGCAACCTGATCGAGCCAGCCGGCGTGGCGCACGACGAGCTCGTGGGCGACGCCGAGGATCTCGAGTGTGCCGATCGCGTCGCCGCCGTGGACGACACATGGCGTCGAACGCGGATGGAACAGCCCGACGCCGGGACTGCGCACGAGCCAGCCATCGTCGCCAGGCTGACCGTCGATCGCGCTCGCCACCGAGCGCTCGAGCACGGCGTCGAGCTGACGCGCGGCCGTCATCGAGGCCCTCCGATCAGCTCGCGGAGGTCGTGCATCGACCAGATCCGCGGATTCTTGACCCGCCGGTACCCGGTGTTCTGGTAGGCCATCTCGACGAGCGCGGAGAGATAGTCGCGCAGTTCGCCCAGCTCGACGATCTCGTCGGTGTCGAGCTGGCGCGCCGACACGAACGGATCCATGTCGCGCTCGATCCGCGCCTCGGTCTCGCGCATCCCTGCCTCGATCTTGGCGCGCTCCTTCGCGTCGGTCGTCAGGATCTGAAAGTCGTCGTCGAGCTTGGTGTTGAATGCGGCGATCGCGAGCGTGCGGCCTTCCATCACGGACAGGCGCGACAGCGTCGTCGACAGCTGGATCACCGGGTCGTAGGGGAGCCCGCTCATCGCGTAGTAGCCAGCGCCCGAGGCCTTGCGCAGCAGCACCGTGAACATCGGTGTGGTGTTCGTCGAGTTGGTGTAGATGAGGGAGCTGCCGTACGCGAGCAGACCATGGGCCTCGGCCTCGCGGCCGATGTCGAATCCCGAGATGTCCTGCAACCAGATCAGCGGGATGCCGTCGTCGTTGCACGCGCGCGAGAACGCGCTGATCTTGGCGATGCCCGCGCGATACAGGATGCCGGCGGGTCGACGCCGTCCGGGGTGCTCGGGATCTCCGACCAGCCCTTGCCGGTTGATCACGAAACCGGCGTACAGCCCGCCGAGTCGACCGACACCGCAGATCATCTCCTCGCCGACCTCCGGCATCACCTCCCAGAACAGCGACTGGTCGCACAACCGCGCGAGCACCTGCGTGGCGTCGTAGGCCTCGCGATGATCGGCGGGGATCAGGCCGGATAGCTCGGCGGCGGGGAACCGCGGATCGATCGGCCCCGTGTCACCGCGATAGAAGTCGGCGGCCGAGGAGGGCAACCGCGCGACGTCGCGCCGCAGGCACGCGATCAAGGTGTCGTCGTCGGGAACGCGCACGTCGGCGCACCCGGAGCGATGGACGTGGACCTCGGGACCGCCGATGTCGAGCGAGGTGATCTTCTGGCTCTTCGCACCTTTGATCAGTGCGGCGCCGGCGATCACCATGTACGCCTGCTCGGTCATGTAGACGCGGTCCGAGATGATCGGCATGTAGCCGCCACCCGCGATGCAGTCGCCGAACACGCCCGCGACCTGCGGCACGCCGGAAGCCGACAGCAAGCTGTTCATCTTGAAGATGTGACCGGCCCCGCGCGCTCCGGGGAAGCTCTTGCTCTGCTCGGGCAAGAACAGCCCCGAGCAGTCGACGAGGTAGATCGTCGGAAGCCGCAACCGCAGCGCCATCATCTGCGCGCGCTGGATCTTCTCGGGCGTGCGCGGCCACCACGCGCCCGAGGCGACGGTGTTGTCGTTCGCGATCACCATGCACCAGCGACCCTCGATGCGCGCGAACGCGGTGACCACGCCGGCGCCGGGCGAGCGCTGGTCGCCCGGGAACACCTCGCCGTAGTTGACGAACGTCCCGGTCTCGAACGTGCGCGTTCCCGGATCGGCGAGGCGCGCGAGCCGTTCGCGCGCGGTCAACTTGCCCTTCTTGTGGACGCGCTCGATGTAGCTCGGGCCCCAGCCCGCCTCGACCTCGGTGCGCCGTGCGCGCAGCCGGTCCTCGAGCGTGGTCAGCGCCGCGACGCGCTCGGTCGCGGTGCGTTCGTCGGCGAGCTTCGCGAGGGGATCTCCGATCGGCACCAGGGGAACGAACGCCATGCGCCGCGAATGCTACCAGAGCAGCGTCGCGAGCGAGCGCAACCGACGGCGATCACATCATCACGAGGTAGACGATCGCGCCGGCGACGGCCAGCATCAGCACCAGGAACAGCACGAGCGCGAGCCCGCTCGATTGCTGGGGCGCGTTTGGAAGCTTGGCCTGACCTTTCGGGAACGGCGTGTCGCGCGAGGCAAGGGCCTGCTGCGGCACCGTGGGAGCGTAGGGCAGCGGCACCTCGGCATGGCTGGGGCGGGCGGCCAGCTTCTCGGTCTCCGCCGTGCCCATGCCGAGCACGGTCTCGCCGGCGTCGGTCTTCGCGGCGATCGATGCCGCAGGTGTTCCCGGCAGCGTCGTCGGGATTCTTGCTGGGCCTCGATTCGCGCGTTGCTTCGTCGGGCTCGGACTCGGCGCGCGCGATCAGCTCGTCGCTCCACGAGATTGGCGGTGGCTCCTCGACCGCGGGTACGTCGGGCCACGAGAACCCGGGATCCGACGGGCCAGGCGAGGGTCGCTCGGGCGCAGACGGTTCGGGTTCCGACGGCGCGGGCTTCGCTTCCTCGGCGGGGAGCACGGGCGCGGCAGGGAGCACGGGCGGTGCTGGCAGGAGTGCCGCCTCGGGCATCTCGGCGTCGACCTCGCGCGGGACGTCGTCCGATGCGGCAGGTGCCGGCTCCACAATGTCGCGCTTCTCCTCCTTCGCGAACACCGGCGTCGGCGCGACGATGGGCATCGTCTCTTCCGGGGAAGGCTCGGCGGCGGGCGGAGAAGGTGGTGGCGGCGGCGGTGGTGGAGAAGCTTGCGGTGCCGGGGGCGGTGTCGGACGTCGGGGTGGGTGAAGCGCGACACCGGGCAACCGGGGCGGCCGCGGGATGCCCGACAGTGCCGCGCTCGTCATACGCGGCGCCGACGTGCGCGCGAGGATGGACGGCAGATGCGGCGGACCGTCGACCGCGGGCTTCGCGGATGTGCCGGGCGGAGGTGGCGGTTTCGCGGGGCTCGGTGCCGGCGGCGCGGGACGCGCGGCCGCCATCGGTGACGGCGCCGCCATCATCGACTTCGACTTCGATTTCGACGGTGGTGGCATCGCCATCATCGCTGCGGTCGGCGATGCCGCGGCCGCGGGAGAGATGGTCGGTGGCGCTTCGGGAGGCGTCGGGGGCGAGGGTGGGGGAGGTGCCGCGGACATCGGCGGCACCGCGGTGCGCTTCTTGGAGCGACGCGCGAGGTGCTGCCGGCTCGCCCGCGCCCGCGGCAAGGGTGGGTCCGCGAGCTTGTCATCGACCCACTGACTGGTGTCGGTCGCGTGCTCGATCGCCGCGACGTCGGTGTTGTCGTCGGACGAAGGCGGGACATCGCGGATGACCGGATCGGTAACCGCACCGACCTCCTCGAACAAGACCGCACCGGCGGCGACCGGTGCACCGGCCACCGGCGTGGCATTGGATTCCTCGCGCGCGTCACGAAACGTGTCGTCGTTGCGCGTCTTCGCCGTGTGGTCGCCGATCGAGTACTTCGGGCGCGTCGCGATCGCCTCGGTCGCGCGCTCGAGTTGCTCGGCGTTCGCGCGCACGCTGCCACCCAGCTTCTGGAAGTGAAGGCGCAGCAGGGCCTCGGGAGGCAGCCCGGGCGCGGTCGGCATCGGCTCTTCCCAGTAGGTCGGACGCACGAAGCTCGGGCGCTCGAGCGACAGTGCGTGCTCGTACTCCTGGCGCACGAACGGGCTCTTCATCGAGTTCCACGACCAGAACAGCTGGAACGCGTCGGCTTGATCGATCAGCTGGCGCAACCGGTCGTCCCAGACCTCGCCGGTGCGAAGGTGCACCCAGTCGCGCAGGTACTCGTCACCGAGTGCGCGGGCGTAGCCCTCGAACTGGTTGACGATCGCGATATCGCGGTGCGAGTACGACGCGAAGATCCGGCGATAGGTGCGAGCGACCGCGGGTTCGCGACGCGCCGGCTCCGCGCGCGACGCGTCGACACGCACCGACACCGCGACCTCGGCGATCGCGATCGCACCGAGAAACACGGTGACCCGTCCGCGCACGGTCTTGCCGTCGAGTGCGTACGGCGCGCGGATCCGGAACTCCTCGCGGTGCACCGGCTCGAGCCACGCGAACGAGCGGCGCGGCGGGTTGACGAACAACCCGGGAAACTCGGGCACGAACGTGAGCTCGCCCTCGAGCGGCACCGGCGCCGAAGCGTCCTGGGTCAACGACTGGTAGTTGTTCGCGCGGTCGCCGAGCACCTGCCTGGCCTGACGCTGGACCTCCTCGACGGGATCGGAGAGGTCGTCCTCTCCGACGCGACGCTCGGCGAGGTGTGCGAACGCGAGCATCGGGTGCCACTTGCCCGGATCGATCGAACGCGGGCGGTAGACCGTGAACTGGACGTTGTCGTCGAGCGCGAACGGCATCGAGATCAGCACCTCGAGCTCGTCCACCGATGCCGGCGATGCGATCAGCTCGGCGAACGCGGCGAGCGCGCGATCGCGCTGGTGGCTGCTGGTCGGTCCGATCGCCCACGGCGCGAGCGAGGGATCGCGGGCGAGGGTGCGGAACACGGCGCGGGCGGTGTCGATCAGCAGGGTGCCGAGCTCGAGCTCGCCGAGTGCGGACGCGAGCTCGCGGCGCGACCCGAGCTGGTGGTGCAGGTGCTCGATCGCCTGGTGCTTGGCAGCCACCACGCCGGCCTGGCGAGCGGCATCGACGATCGCCTCGACATCGATCGGACCATCGAGCTCGCCCGCGTCGCGCGCCGCCCGCAGATCGGCGAGGGCCGCCGCGCGGTTCGGTGGCATGCCGGCGAGCGCGAGCACGGCTTCGACGCCGTCGCGAACGAGCGGATCCTGCGTGCGCGACAGCCGGTTGTGGAGGAGCTCGCCGGCGAGCACGACCTCGACCGCGCGCCACGCACCCGCACAGGCCGTACGGATCGTCGGTTCGAGCTCCGGAGGCAGTGGGCCTTCGGGGCGCGGCGAGAACGCGGCGGCGGCCAGCGCCGAGAGCGCCGTCATCCGAAGGTCCCCCCCGGCATCGTTCTAGCAGTGTACGCGGACACCGCACCCACGGGCGAACATCTGCCCCCGGCGTGTCATGGACGGCGCGCTCGCCACCTCTATATGCATGTCCACGCTGTTAACCCTCGATGTTCCCGATGCTCCGGCGTTCGTGACCGCAGCCGGCGTCGCCCTCCTCGACTTCACGGCCACGCACTGCGGCCCGTGCCGGGCCATGCTACCGGTGCTCGAAGCGCTCTGGGGCGAGTACGCCGGTCACGTCCGGTTTGCCGCCGTCGACGTCGATCGGTCACCCGAGCTCGCCGAGCGCTACCGGGTGCGGTCGACGCCCACGTTCGTGGTACTGCGCGACGGTCGCGAGGTCGGGCGCATCGTCGGCAGTCGGCCCCGGGCGTTCGTCGCCGGGGTGCTCGATCGCGCGCTCGCCGGTGACAACGCGATCGCGGCGCCGTAGTCCGCTAGGTCTCGCGCGCCATGCAACGCGAAAGCTGTTCGCGCGCGCGATGCAGCAGCACCGCGACATGACCCGGCGTTAGCCCGAGCTCGCGCGCGGCATCGCTCCCCGACAGCTCCTCGAGCACGCGCAGCCGCACCACGTCGCGGTGGACCTCGCCGAGCTCGGTGAGACACGCGGCGAGCCGGGCGCCGCGACGGTGGCGGTCGACCCGATCGTCGGGGCGCGAGCGATCGTCGGCGACGAGCACCGCGTCGTCGAGCTCGACGTGGGGGCGCGCGTGATGGTGGCGACGGCGCAGGTTGCGGGCGGCGTTGCGCACGATCGCGCCGAGCACGCGCGCGCCGTCGGCATCCGGTCGACGCCGGAGCTGTTCGGCATCCGGTCGCGCGAGCAACGTCCCGAACGCGTCCTGGACGAGGTCGAGCGCATCCGTCGGGCTGGCACCCTCGCGGCGGGCGATCGCGATCAGGCGCGAGGCGTGGTCGTGCGCGAGCCGGCCGAGCCAGCTCGTACACGCGGTGCAGTCCGAGCAACGACAGGTCATGCCGTAGGTAAGGTGTCGAACCGGGCGAGGCTTACAAAGATTCCCGCCACGATCGTCACGAGACCGGCAGAACCACCCGGAAGCACGTGCGGCCGGGGCGCGATTCGACGTCGATCGTGCCGCGGTGGCGATGCACGACGACATTGCGCGCGAGGTGGAGGCCGAGCCCGGTGCCCTCGCCGACGTCCTTGGTGGTGAAGAACGGCTTCCAGATCTCGGCCCGGACCTCGGCGGGGATCCCGGGGCCGCTATCGATGATCTCGACGACGACATGGTCTCCGTCGCGCCGGGTGACGATGTCGAGCTCGCCGGTGCCGGCCATCGCGTGTGCCGCGTTGTCGATCAGGTTGGTCCACACCTGGTTGAGCTCGCTGCCGTGCGCCTGGATCGAAGGGAGCTCTCCGTAGTCCTTGCGCACCGCGATGTTGCCGAGCCGGTGGCGCAACAACGCGACGGCGCTGTCGAGGCCGGCGTGGACATCGACCGCCTGGACGGGCGCTTCGCCGAGCCGACTGTTGGCCTTGACCGCCGCGACCAGCTCGGAGATCCGGGTCGCTCCGTCGGTGATGTCGCGGCTGATCGAGCGCGCAGACGAGCTGGTCACGATCCACCGCAGGACATCTTCGAGCGACTGCGAGTTGTTTCGCTCGAGTGCCTTCGCGATGTCGCCGAGTCGCGACACGTCCCATCCGAGCTCGGCGAGCGCGGGTGCGAGCTCCCATGGCTTGTCGAGGCCACGTGCCTGGAGCGCCTCCTCCAGGGCCCGTTCGCGGCGCGCGCGTTCGATCGCCGAGTGTGATGGTCGTGCATCGGTCAGCGCGAGCCGTTGCACGGCGGCGAGCTGGTCCGGATCGAGACCGCGCAATCGGAACGCCGCGTCTTCGGCGGCATCGAGCCGCTCCGGGAGCTCGGCGGCACCGCGTGCGACCGCCGCTGCCGGGTTGTTGAGCTCGTGCGCCAGACCGGCGGCGATCCGTCCGAGCCCCGCGAGCGTGTCGTGCTGGCGCAGCACCGCCTCGGTGTTGTCGAGCCGTGCCGCGACGGTCCGCAGGATCGACAGCGTCGCGGCCAAGCTCTTGCGCAACAGATCGTGGAGCGCTTCGAGGTCGAGCACCACCAGGCGCGACGGTGTACGCGCCGTGACGGTCGCGGTGGTGGGGCGTCCCGCGAGCACGCCGAGCTCGCCGAGCAGATCGCCGGGCCCGCAGGTATTGAGCGCGATGGCGAGGCTGGATTGCCCCTGCTTCTCGACGGCGAGCTCGCCCTCGACCACCACGTACATCGCGTCGGGTGCGCTGCCCTCGGCGATCACCACCGTTCCTGCCGCGACGTCCTCGATCCGCGCCCGCGCGGCGATCTGTGCGAGGTCGTTCTCGGCGAGCTCGGAGAACAGCGGTACCGCACCGAGGATCGCGGCCAGGCGATCGGCCGGCTCGGTCACGCCTCGGCGGCTCCTCGCGACGTCGCGTCCCAGCCCTTGAGGTACTGGAGGATCTGACCGACGGCCGCACCACCCTCGGCCGCCGCCCACGCGACGCGCCCGATCGTGCCCGAGCGGACATCGCCGGCGGCGAACACGCCGGGCACGCTGCTCTCGAGCAGCATCGGATCGCGCTCGAGCGGCCATGCGGGGTGGTTGGCACCGCTCGCCTTGAGCTGCGGTCCGGTCAGGATGAAGCCCCGGTCGTCTCGCACCACGAGGTCGGCGACCACGTCGCTCGACGGCCGCACGCCGACGAACACGAACACGGCGGTCGTCGACACCGTGCGCGTGGTCCCCCCGGACGCGATCATCGCCTCGGAGAGCCGGTCGTTGCCGCGGAGCTCGGTGATCTGGGTCGACAGCTCGACGGTGATGCGATCGTGGTTGGCGACCGCATCGAGCAGGTACTGGGCCGCGATCGGCTGCGCGCCGCGAACCAGCACGAGGACGCTCCGCGCGTACCGGCCGAGCAGCAGCGCGGCCTGCATCGCCGAGTTGCCGCCGCCGACCAAAACGACGTCCTGACCTTCGTACAGCCTGGCCTCGCCGACGCCGACCGCGTAGTGGACACCGGTGCCGTGGAACCGATCCGCGCCGGCTGCGGGCAGGCGGGCGAACGCGGCGCCGGTCGCGATCAGCACGGCGTGCGCGGTGATCTCGGAGCCGTCGGCGAGCTCGATCACGCGATGCGAACCGTCGACCCGCACGCGCTTGGCCGAGTGCAGCGACAGGATCTCGGCGCCGAGGCGCATCGCCTGATCGCGGGCGCGGCGGGTCAGGTCGGCACCCGCGATGCCGGCGGGGAACCCGAGGTAGTTCTCGATCCGGGGGCTGGTCGATGCGAGGCCACCGATCTCGCCCTTCTCGATCACCAGGCAGTCGACGCCCTCCGCCGCGCAGAACACGCTCGCGGCCAAGCCGGCCGGACCGGCGCCGAGCACGACGACATCGTAGCTTCGCGCGGAGGCCTCGGTGGTGAGCCCCACCTTGTCCGCGACGTCGCGCAGCTCGGGATCGATGAGGGTGGTGCCGTCGGCGAGCACCAGCACCGGCAGTCGGGTCGACCCGATCGCGAGCTCGGCGAGCCGCGCGGCCGCGTCGACGTCGTTCTCGACATCGGCGTAGTGGTAGGGGATGCGCTGGCGCGACAGGAAGCCCTGCAACTCGTGGGTGCGGCTCGACCACGAGGCGCCGAGCAGCTGGATGCCGTCCCACGGCAGGTACGTACTGGTCCGCCAGTCGCGCAACAGATCGTCGAGCACCGGGTAGAGCCGTTCGGCCGGCGGGTCCCACGGCTTCTGCAGGTAGTGATCGAGACCGACCTCGTTGATCGCGTCGATCGCGACCTGGGTATCGGCGTAGGCGGTGAGCAGCACGGTGCGCGCTTGCGGTGCGAGCGTGCCGACCTCGCGCAACAGATCGATGCCGGTGACGCCGGGCATCCGTTGATCGGCGAGCACCAGGGCGAGCACCTCGCGTTTCGCCGCGAGGTCTCTCACGACGTCGAGCGCCTCGCCACCCGAACCGGTCCCGATCACCTGATACCGCTCCCCGTACTGCTTGCGCAGGTCGCGCACGATCGCGGCCGCGACCGGTGCTTCGTCGTCGACACTGAGGATCACGGGCTTCTTCATGCGTTGGCTCATGGTTTTTCGGCTTCGCTTCCGCGGTCTACCTCACCGCTGGGCGCCCGCTCGCGAAGTCTCGGGGCGCGCTTGAGCACGCACATCCTGAGGTTTCCGAATCCCTTCGCCGCGGGCACGTCACCGACATAATCGCACGCGAAGCCGGCACCTTTGAGGGCGAGCGCGGCCGCGAACGACTCGGTTACGAAAACCTCTCCTTCCGGAGTCACCGGCTCGATCCGGGCGGTGCGCGTGACGTGGCTGCCGAAGAACGATCGCTGCTTGATCACCGCGTCGTAGCACTCGAACACCGGACCGACGTGACCGGCGAGCCTGAGCCCCATCGTCTCGACGCCGAGCGGTCGAGTATCGAGGGCGCGCATCGCCGCCTGGAGGCGCGCGGCACACTCGGCGGCGGCGGCGACGTCGGGCAACACGAGGTAGATGCCGTCGCCCCAGGTGTTGCGGACGTCGACCTCGCAGCCGTCGAGGACCTCGCCGAACGCGCCGAGCACGCGATCGACGAACGCCGGAACGTCGCGCTCGCGGAGCTTGGAGAACCCCTTGATGTCGCCGAACAGGATCGCCTTGACGTGCATCGGTGAGCTCACCGGCGGAGGCGCGGACGCCACCGGCGCGTCGTCGGCGGCGTCGTCGACGTGGATGACCTCGGTGGGGAGCCCGCGTGCGCGCCAGGTCGCGACGTCGGCGGCGGTGCCCGCGATCCCGGCGGTCGGCTTGCCGTCCCACGCCGCGATCTGCACCGCGTCGGTCGCGAGGAAGCCGGCGCGCAGGAGCGCGAGTCCCATCGCGAGTTGTCCGCCGTACGCGAACAGCGCGTCGGTGTCGTCGATCCGCGCGTCGAGCGTTCCGTGGGTGACGCTCGACGCGCGCTCGAGACACGCGTGAAGACGATCGACCCAGGTGTCACCGGCACTCGCTACCGACGTCGTCACGAACTGGTCGGTGTCGAACGGCAACACGACGTGGAGCTCGGCGCCGCGCGCGAGTAGCGCCTCGGCGAACAGGATGTCGGCGCCGCACGCCAGCGCGCCGAACCCGTAGCCGACGTCGCGGCGCGCGAGTGTGGCGGCGATCTCGGCGGCGACCCGGGGCTCGGACGACGCGGCGAACCGCGATCCGATCATGTGCCCGGTGTAGTACGCGACCGCGGGCGGACGGAGCGCGTCGAGGAGATCGGAGACGGCGTCGCCGGTCAGGTGCCCCACGAGCGCGAGCTGCTTGCGCGTGGTCGCGAGGGCCGCGTGATCGTCGGGATTGGCGGCGCGAGCGGCGGCGAGGTGGGCGCGGGCCTCGTCGAGCCGGCCGAGCACGAGCAACGCCTCGGCCGCGGTTGCGGCGCGCCAGTACTCGGCGAGCGGATCGCCCGCGCGAGCGGGCTCGGTCCTCGCGAGCGCGAGCGCGCGTTCGGCGAACTCGATCGCCCGGTCGCGATCGCCGGCGACCAGGTGCAGGGTGGCGGCGTTGATCGCCGGGTACGACGACCGGTTGCGGGTGTGGAGTGCCGCGTAGCGCGCCGCCGCATCGCGCGCGAGCCACGTGCGCTCCTCGCCGGTGGCGGCGAGGGCGGCGTCCTTGCACAGTCGCGCGTCGAGGGCGACCAGCTCGTCGTCGGTGGCGGCGTGAGGAACGCGCGCGATGATCGAGGCGAGCAGGGCACGCGCTCCGCGGGTCGCGCCGCTGCGTGCGAGCGCGAGAACCGCGCGATGCGCCAGCACGAGGTCGTCGGGATGCGCCGCCAGTCCGGTACGTGCGACGTCGAAGGCGCCGAGGTAGTCGCCGCGCCGTTCGGCAGCACGCGCACGCTCGACGAAGGAGGTCACGGCCAGCCGGGGATCGCGCGGGTGTCGTAGTTGCTGGCGCGGAACTCGGCGCTGCCGAGGATCGCGAGGTGCATCGGGATCGTGGTCGGCAGCCCTTCGACCACGAACTCGCCGAGCGCTCGCATCATCTTGGCGATCGCATCGTCGCGATTCGACCCGCGGACGATCAGCTTGGCGAGCAGCGAGTCGTAGTGCGGGGGGACCACGTACCCGGCCACGACGTGGGTGTCGACCCGGATGCCGTCGCCGGTCGGCGGGACCCATTTCGTGATCGTGCCGGGGGCGGGCCGAAACCCCGCGCTCGGATCCTCGGCGTTGATCCGGCACTCGATGACGTGACCGTCGAACGCGATCGTGTCCTGCGTCCAGGCGAGCGGTCGTCCGGCGGCGACCTCGATCTGTGCGGCGGCCAGATCCTTGCCGGTGCGCTCCTCGGACACCGTGTGCTCGACCTGGAGCCGGCAATTCATCTCCATGAACCGCGGTACGTCACCGTCGAGCAGCATCTCGATCGTCCCCGCGCCGACGTAGCCGATCTCGGCGGCGGCGCGCGCCGCGGCGGCGCAGGTCTCGATCCGGATCGCGGGAGCCAGCACCGGCGACGGACTCTCCTCGATCAGCTTCTGGTGGTTGCGTTGCACGGTGCAGTCGCGCTCGCCGAGGTGGACGGCGCGGCCGTAGCGATCGGCGAACACCTGGACCTCGATGTGATGGCCGCCCTCGATCAGCTTCTCGAGGAACACGCGGTCGCCGCCGAATGCCGCGCGCGCCTCGGCGCGCGCCTCGTTGAACGCACTCTCGATGTCGGCCGCGGTTCGCGCGACCCGCATGCCGCGCCCACCGCCGCCGTTCTCGGCCTTGAACAGCACCGGCAAGCCGACCTCGAGTGCGACCTCGCGCGCGTGGTCGACCGAGGCGAGCACGCCCTCGCTGCCGGGGATCACCGGCAGGCCGGCGGCGCGCATCGCTGCCTTCGCGCGGGTCTTGCTCCCCATCAACGCGGTGACGTGTGGCGGCGGGCCGACGAACGTCACGCCGTGCTGCGCGCACAGCGAGGCGAGCAGCGGGTTCTCCGACAAAAAGCCCCAGCCCGGGTGCAAGGCCGTGCAGCCGGTCTGCACCGCGGCTTGCACGACACGTTCGGCGTCGAGGTACGACTGCGCGGCGCGCGCCGGTCCGAGCACCACGACCTCGCGACCGTTCGTGTACGGCGCGTCGCGATCGGCCTCGCTGGCCGCGAACACGACCTCGATGCCGAGCTGGTCGCACGCGCGGGCGATCCGCACCGCGACCTCGCCGCGGTTCGCGATCAGCAAGCGATGAAACAGACTGCGTGCCACCGCTCGCACGCTATCACGACAGACTAGCTGCCGATCTTCGACAGGCAGGCCTCGGCACTCGAGACCTCGAACTTGCCGGGTTCCTCGATCTCGGCCGACTTCACCACGCCATCCTCGATCACGAACAGGCCGCGCTTGGCACGCACGCCCATCCCGGGGATGTCGTACGCGATCCCCAGGGCCTTGCTGAGCTCGGCGCTGCCATCGGCGAGCATCACGATCTTGCCGAGCGCGCCGTTGGCCTCGGCCCACGCCTGCATCACGTAGGCGTCGTTGACCGACAGGCACGCGACGAGGTCGATGCCTTGCTTCTTGAGGTCGGGCAGCTTGGCGATGAAGCCGGGCAGGTGCTTCTGCGAGCAGGTCGGCGTGAACGCGCCGGGCAGCGAGAACATCACGACCTTCTTCCCCGCAAACAGCGCCGCGGGATCGACCTCGGGCCGGCCCTCCGGGGTGGCCTGCTTGATCTTCACCGACGGGATCTTGGAACCTTGACTGATCATGGGGTTGGCTTACCACACGCGACTCTGGCGATCCCGCAGGCGTGGGTGAACCTCCCGCGATCGTTCCGGAGCGCGGCCTCGGCGACCTCCCACGCGATCTCGCGGCAGCGCTGCGACGGTGAAGCGACGTCGATCGTCGCCTTGCACGCGGGATCGAGCGCGCCGACGCGATCGTCGACGATACGATCGATGCCCACGATCGCGCTCCAGTGTCCGGCATCGCGCACGAACACCGCGTCGATCGCGCGACCGTCGCGCGTCGCGATCTCCGTGTTCGCCAGCACGGGCAACGCCCACCGCGCGCGGGCCTGCCCGACCGTCAACACCGGATCGCCGGCGTAGTGCTGCCGGGTCGCGATCGTCCCTCCTCGTGCGAGCTCCGCGGCGAGCTGCGGAGCGAGCTCGTCGAACGCGCGCGCGTAGTCGGCGTGATAGCCGTCGTACGGCGGGACCACGATCCGGCGCCACGCCGCGGGTGTGAGCTTCCAGCTCGCGACGTCGTCGGGGGTCGCACGAGCGAGGACACTCGCGAGATCGCGCGGTGGCTCGGCTCGCCGGTGGCAGCCAGAAGCGGCCAACCCGAGAGCCACGACGAGCAGATGCGTCGTCACGCGGCTCAACTCGACGCGTCAGATTTCGGCGTCGGAGACGCGTTGGTCGCGCGGTGGGTCGGCCGCCGCGGTTGCGTGTTCGTGATCCGGGGCAGCGGAAGATCGAGGAGCAACCGGACCGCGAACGCCGCCGCGGTCGCGCCGAACACCGACGGCACGAACGCGAGCGATCCTTCCACCCGGTTCTTGTGCTCGCAGTCGTTGATGCCGTTGTGTCCGCCGGGGCACACGCACTGGAACGCGCCGTCGTCGTACGCGAGCTGCTCGGGCGCGCGCGGAGCCTCCTCGGAGTACACCGCCCACACGCCGACCGGCTGCGTGCAATCGAGGTCGTGCTTCTTGCGGAGGTTCTTGCGGAGGTCGCGGGCGAACGGATCGATGCGCGTCGCCGACAGATCCGCGACACGTACCGCGGTCGGATCGAGGCGCGCCGCCGCTCCCATCGCGGACACGATCCGGATCCGGTCGCGGACGCAGGTCGCGATCAGGTGCATCTTGGCCGCCATGTTGTCGATCGCGTCGATCGCCACGTCGGGTTCGGGCACGAGCAGCCGCGCCGAGGTTTCGGCGCTGTAGAACTCGGGCCGCGCCTCGACCTCGGCATCCGGGTTGATCAGCCGGAGGCGATCCGCCATCACCGCGACCTTGGACTTGCCCAGCGTACCCTTCATGGCGTGGAGCTGGCGGTTGACGTTGGTGACACAGATCCGATCGTAGTCGACCAGGATCACCCGTCCGACGCCGGTACGCACGAGCGCCTCGGCGGCATGCGAGCCGACGCCACCGACACCGAACACGGTCACCGTCGAGCGCGCGAGGCGGTCGATCCCGCGATCGCCGAGCAGGCGCGCGGCGCGGTCGAAACGGCGATGCGTCGGCACCGACGAAGCTTAGTCCGCTGGCGCAGGGGATGCACGAGTGTGCCGCACGGTGGCGCACGAGCTGCGCGCACACCCGGTAGACGTGAGGTTTGTCCGGGCCCGTCGCTTGCAACTCCCTGCCGTGGACCCACGCGGGAGAACGACCATGAAGTTGAAAGAGGTGATGCGGGCGAGCCCGCAAACGATCGAGGACACGATGCATTTGGGCGATGCCCACCGGCTGATGCGCGAGCTCGAGATCCGGCACCTGCCCGTGATCTGCGACGGCAAGCTGTGCGGGATCCTCTCGTCGCGGGACATCCTGCGCTACCGGGCGACCGCGCCGTTTCGCAGCGACTGGTGGCGCGCACCGGTGAGCGCTGCGATGGTGGCGCACCCGCAGACGGCCAACCCCGAGGACTCGTTGACCGAGGCCGCGGGACGGCTCGCCGCCTCGCAGATCGGAGCTCTGCCGATCGTCGAGAAGGGAGCGCTGATCGGCATCGTGACGGTCACCGATGTACTCGACGCCGAAGTTCGCGTCGCGATGGCCTGACCGCGCTCAGAACACGAACGGATAGACGAACGTTCCACCCTTCGTCGTCGCCGCGAAGTGCGCCAGCTTGATCATGCGGGCCACGCACGATCCGAGCGTGGGATCCGGGTCGCTCACCACCTCGACGTGCTTGACCTTGCCGCTGCCCGCGACGACGACGCGCACCTTGACGGTGCCGTGACTGTCGTCGTGCTCGCCGCAGCCGATCACCGCCGGTCGCACCGTGTCGACGCCGGCGCGGATCTGCATCTTCGTGAGGCTCACGCCGGTCGCCGGCCGGAACGAATCGCCCTTCGGCTTGAACTTCGCGCAGCACGGACGGGCGTACTTGGTCATCACGCACGCGACCTCGTCGCACGCGCCGCCGCGATCGGAGACGACCGGCGAGCCATCCGTCGTCGGGGATGGCGTCGGTGGCGGCTGCGGCGGCGTCGCCGCGTGATCCGGGGGATTCTTCGGGGTCATCGGCGGACGGGGTGTTGGTGCGGCGTGCGTGACCGCGTGATCGGGTGGTTTCGGCGTCGGCGCCGGTGTGGGATCGACCTCGATCTCGTCGCCACCGGCCTCGTCGCCACCGGCCTCGTCGCTACCGGCCTCGTCGTTACCGGCAGCGTCGTCGCTACCAGCGGCTTCGTCGCTACCGGCGGCTTCGTCACTGCCGGTGGCGTCGTTGTTGCCGGCGGCGTCGTCGCTGCCGGTCGCGTTGCTACCGGGCTCGACACCGGTCTCGCTACTGCCGGTGTGTTCCGAGCCGTGGCCGGCCGTCGCGACCTCGGTCGATTTCGCACCGCTGTTCCGGGTCAGGAAGTAGTAGCCACCCCCGACCAGGAGTACGAGCAGCGCCGCACCGATCCACAGCGAGCGGCGTGACCGCTCCGGTCGCTCGTCGTAGATGAACGTGCCGCGCGGTAGCTCGGTGAAGCGATCGGACGCGGCGGGCGAGGGCAGCTCGCCTCCGGATTTCGGCGCGGGCTTCTTCGGCTTCGCGGGTGCGGGTTCGGGTTCGGCCTTCTCTGCCTCGACCTTCTCGGCCTCGGCGGCCTCGGGCTCGGCCTCGGCAGCCTCGGCGGCTTCGACGGCCGCGGCGGGTGGTGCTTCGTGGGTGCCGGCGGACTCGTCGGGGGTGAGATCGTCGAGGCTGGAACGAACCGGCGCCTCGGTCTCGGCGGGCTTGTCGGCAGCCGGCGTCGCTCCGAGCTCCGAGAGTGCTTCCTCGGCCTCGATCGGCTCCATGTCGACGGTCGACAGCCGGATCGAGGCGCTCGATGCCGGTGCCGGCGCTGGAGGAGGCGGCGTGCGCGTGTGCGTGCGGCTCGCCGACACCGTGGGCGTCGGTGGAGGCGTCACGCGGGTTGGACGCGAGGGTTCGTCTCTGGTAGGTGCCTTCGCGGGCGGTTTGGCGGGTGCCTTCGCGACGGCTGCGGGTGCCTTCTCGGCAGGTGCCGGCGACTTCGCGGCGGGTGCCTTCGTCGCGGGCGTCTTGGCGGCGGGTGTCTTGGCGGCGGGCGTCTTGGCGGCGGGTGCCTTGGCCTCGACGGGCTTGGCCTCGACGGCCGGCTTCGTCTCGGCCTTCTCCTTCACCGGATACAACGCGGGGATCGTCTCCTCGCGCATCGCCGGGGTCTCGAGCAGGCTGGGGTCGGCACCCGGCGGCAGCGGAGGCAATCGCGTCAGATCGGTCTGGGCCGTTCGGTCGGGCGAGCTCTCCTTGTCCCGATCCTTGCTGAGCTCGAGCTGGCTCTCGAGCTCCTGCAGCTGGATCGGCTTGGTCGGATCGGTGGCCGGCTTGACGAGCACGTTCTTGCCGGTGGGCGACTTCACGCGATGCAGCGGTGCCTTCTTCGCGGGCAGCCGACCCGGACCGACGCCGCCCTCCGTCTTCTCGGCGGCGATCGCGACCGGAATGCTCTCGGGCACGCTCGCGTGATCGACCTTGGTGAACTCGCCGACGTCGCGCAGGCGAGGGAGCACCGCCACGAGGTTGCTCGGCTCGGTACGTGGATCGAGCTGGGGAATGACCAGCTTGTCCATCGCCGCCTGCACGGGCTTGTCGCCGGGAGGTAGCACGAACACGTAGGTCGACCTGCAACGCACGACGTCGCGCGCGAGGGCGGCGAGCTCGGGCAGCGACTCCTCGGTCAACGCGGCGACCGCCGGCGAGATCGCCTGGCCGTCACCGATCACGATCACGGCATCGACCTCCGGATCCTCGACCCAGCCGACGAGCTGCGCGCGGATCGCGACCTCGGAGTCCTTCACCACCTCGAAGGCGCTGAGCTCGTGGCCGGCCGCGGTCAACGTGTCGGCGACGATGCTCTCGGCCCCGACGTTGCTGCTGGCATCGTCGGTGACCGACAACACGGCGAGATTCGCTCGAACCGGGTCCACCGGGTGATGGTAGGTCAGATTCGCGCGCCGCTCACCAGGTGGCGAACACTCGTCGCGCGTTGGCGGCCGTCAAGACCGACATGTCCGTCGCCGACGCCCCGCGTGCGCGTGCTAGGCCCGCGATCACGGCCGGCAACAGCGCCGGTTCCGACCGCTGCCCCCGATGTCCCTCCGGGGCCTGATCCGGCGCATCGGTCTCGACCAGTAGCAGCTCCGGAGGCACGGCACGGGCGGCGGCCACCGGGCGGCGGGCGTTGTCGTAGCTCACCGGACCGGCGAACGAGAACGCCATCCCGAGGTCGCGATACACGCCGATCAGGTCGACGCTGCCGGAGTAGCTGTGGAGGACACCGCCGGTGGTGTGGTCCGGCCCGTATCCCTCGTCTCGGAGGATCCGGGGCGCGACGTCGTGGGCGTGCAGCACGTGGACGACGAGCGGTTTCCCGAGCGCGCGCGCGACGCGGACGTGGATCCGGAAGACCTGCTCCTGCAGGACTCGTTCGCCGGTATGGCCGTCGAGACCGCACTCTCCGATCGCGACCGCCGTGGTGGCGGCGTCGGCGAGACGCTGCTCGAGGTCGGCGAGCTCGTCGCTACCGAGCTCGGGGACGATCTGCGGGTGGACGCCGACTGCCCATCGCACGCCCCGATCGTGATGGGTGGCGGCGAGCGCGCGTAGCGTCGGCCAGGTCCGCGGCCGGATCGCGGGAATCATCATCCCGACCACACCCGCCGCGCGGGCACGATCGATCACCGCCTCGCGATCGGCATCGAACGCCGCGACGTCGAGGTGGCAGTGCGTATCGATCACGGCGCTCCGATCCTACCCGGGCATTCGCCTGGCGACGATGTCCGTCGTACGATCGACGCGTGAGGTTCTGGCAGCACTGGATCGAGTGGTATCGCACCAGCGATTCGATCCCGGCGCACTGGATCCGTGCCGGGCGCGAGTCGCTGTTCGGCGAGATGCCCGTGCTCGCCGGCGGCACGTCGCTGTTCGCGATCTTCGCGGTGGTGCCGGCGATCGCCGCGACCGTGGCGATCTACGGCCTGGTCGCCGACCCGACCCAGATCGAGAACCACCTGCACGGACTCGAGGCCGTGCTGCCCCCCAACGTCGTGGCGTTCCTGAGCGAACAGCTCGAGCGCCAGGCGCGGCGTTCGGACAGCGAGCTCGGCTTGGCGTTGATCGTCAGCGTCGGGATCGCCGTGTTCTCCGCGCGCGGTGCCGCACGGGCGATGATCGACTCGCTCAACCGCGCATATCGGGTACGCGAGACCCGGCGCTGGCTCTACAAGACGGCGATCACGCTCGCGATGGCACTGGCCACGCTGATCGGCCTGGTGGCGATGTTCGCGGTGGTGGTGGCGCTGCCGGCGGTGCTCGCCCTGATCGGGATCGAGAACCGCGAGCTCGTGACCCTGCTGCGGTGGCCGGCGTTGATGACCGTGCTGTTCCTGTTGATGATGATGCTGTACCGCTACGGCCCGTCGCCGCGGCCGCTCGGCACGGCCCGTCACCTGTGGCCCGGCGCGCTGATCTCCACGGTGCTCCAGGTCGTGATGTCGTGGGCGCTGTCGCAGTGGGTCGATCGGGTCGCCAACTACAACCTGTGGTACGGCGCGTTCGGCAGCTTCTTCGTCGTCATGCTGTGGTTCTACCTGTCGACGATCGCCATCGTGGTCGGTGGGTTCGTCAACGGGCAGCTCGAACGCGACGCGGGCGCACCCGATCCCGGACGGTCGATGTACTGATCGGACCAAAAAAAACGCCGCCCCGTGGGCGGCGTTCGAGTCACGCGCGGCGCGACCCTACAACGTGGGTGGTGGACTACATCCGTGCGCCGTAGAACTTCGCGGTCGCCAGCGGAGCGGGCGTTCCGGCGTAGCTCAGGGTGCCGGTCCAGGTGCCGGTCTGGATGTCGTCCATCTTGCCGTCGGCGTTCTTGTCGATCGCACGAGCGGTGCCGGTCAGGTTGAACTCGAGCGGCGAGGCATCGAGGTTGTCGAGCGCCTTGTAGAGCGCGTTGCCGGCGGCGTCGAGGCCGCTGGTGCACGCCGACTCGAACGTGCTGGGCGAGCCGATGTTCAGCGCGTCGAACACGTACTGGCCGACCGCCTGGCAGTTGACGAGACCCTGGAGGATGTCGCCGAGGTCCTGCGCCGACGGATCGATCATCGGGACCACCGCCTGGTCGATCGCGAGCTTGAGGACCTGGCCGTACTTCATCGGCACGGTGTGCTGGCTGATCGAGAGCTGGCCGGTCTGGGTCAGGTTGACCAGGAGGCCGTCGACCTCGGTGTTCTGGATGTTGTAGTCGGCGAACGGGAAGTCGAGGTCGATGTTGTCGACCTTGAAGTGCAGCCCGGTGACCGTCTTCTTGGCGTGGCCCGCGGCGTCGACTTCGAGGGTCTCGAGCGTGCCGAAGTTGTGCGTGATCTGGCCGAACTTGTCGCCGACGTCGACCAGCTTGGTGACGAAGTCGGGGGCGACCTCGAGCAGACGATCGTTGAGGTAGCCGGTGACGAACGGCGCCGACTGCTGCACCACGTTCTTGATCGTGCCGTCGGGCAGCGCCTTGATGAGCTGCTCGACGATGAACTTGGTGGGATCGTCGGGATCGTCGGTGGCGTTGATGAAGTAGTTGGCGACCGTGCCGACGGTGCCGGGGGCGTTGGTCGCGATGTCGAACGAGCTGTTCATCGCGAACTTGCCCTCGGGCGACGCCGGAGGAGGAGGCGTGGGGTCACCACCACCACCACCGCCACCGGGCGGCAGCGTATCGGGCGCGTCGGTCGCGCAACCCGCGGCAGCGACGAGGCCGAGAAGAACAGTGAACGAAAGGTTGCGCATCTGGGACATGGTGCTTTCTCCGTCGAGGATTGGTGCCGAACCCTCGTGCAGCGCATGTGCCACTCGGCTTCGGCTGCGTCGCGCTGATCGATCAACACGTTGCGGTGCAGACTTCGAAAACCGGCAACTCGATTGGTCGGGCATGTCGAACCCTTCGCGCATGTCGACTAGCCACGACAAATACGTCACCGAGCGCACGTGGTGGCGCGCAGACGTAAGCACGCACGAGCCCCGACGAGCGGGGGCTCGTCGGGGCTCGCGCGAAGGTCGTACGCCACAAAAAAACCGGCCGGGCAGAATTGCCCGGCCGGCCAGCCATCCTCGACGCTGCGGGTCTCACCACCCGCGTCGTCGAACCAAGGCGTTGGTTACCGCGAGCCGTAGAACGTCGCGGTCGAGAGCGGTGCAGGCGTACCCGCGTAGCTGCAGGTGCCGGCCCACGTACCGGTCTGGATGGTGTCGATCTGGTTGTTGTTGTCCTTGTCGAGGGCCTTGGCGGTGCCGTTGATCTGGAACTCGAGCGCCGAGCCATCGATGTCGTTCAGCTTGTTGTAGATCGCGTTGGCGGCCTGCTGCAGCCCGACGTTGCAGGCGCTGGTGAACACGCTCGAGCCGAAGCTGAAGCCGACGGCGTCCTGCACCGCCTGGTTGACCGCCTGGCCGACCACGTTGCAGTCGACCTGGTGCTGCAGGAGCTCGCCGAGGTTCGACGCGCTCGGGTCGAGCGACGGGATGATCGCGTCGTCGATCGCGATGTGGAGGACCGCGCCGTACTTGAGCGGCACCGTGTGGTCGGCGAGGGTCAGCTTGCCCGAGCTATCGAGCTGCATGCCGACGTTCTCGACCGTGATGTTCTGCGCGCCGTACTGGGCGAACGGATAGTCGGTCTCGACGTTGTCGATCTTGAACCGCGCACCCGTGACGGTGTGCTTGGCGACCCAGTTGTCGGCCGACTTGGTGACGTCGAGCGTCTCGTTGAGGCCGAAGTTCTTCGACACCTGACCGAAGTCGTTGCCGACGGTGACCATCGTGGTCACGAAGTCGGGGGCGATGTCGAGCAGACGGTCGTTGAGGTAACCGGCGACGAACGGCTTGGCGCCCTGGAGGATGCTCTTGACCGTACCGCTGGTCTGGTTGATGAGCTGATCGAGCAGCCAGTTCGTCGGGTCGTCCGGATCATCGGTCATCGCGATGAACTGGTTGGCGATGTCGCCGACCTGTCCCGGAAGGTTGGTGGCGAGGTCGAACGTGCTCTTGACCTTGTACGAACCCGACGCGTCGACGTCCGGCGGAAGCGGGTCGGTCGGGTCGGTGGGGTTGGTGGGATCGGTCGGATCCGTCGGATTGCCCGGGTCGGTGGCGCAACCCGCGAGGGCGGCGGCAGCGATCAACGTGGCGGCGAGGGTCTTGGTTCCGAAAGCGAACTTGGTGGTGAGGGTCTTCATCTGGATGGCTCCGGCTTCTTGGTTGATGCAGAGCCATGCTGCAGCGGATATGCCACGCGGATCCGACCCCAGATCCCCCGTGATCAGGCGAGTTACGCGGGTGGTGGCGGATCGCCTTGCCAGCGACTCCATTTTCCGTGGAGCCAGCTGACCAGAGAATAATCCGCTGTCCGGCCGTTCACTTATGCGTACGGCCGTGGGCAGTGCCGTTCAGTTCGGGAGACCGGCTACCAGCCGCACTTCTGGCCCTTGTTCTGTTTCTCGAGCCAGGTCTTGAGCGGCGCGAAGTACTCGAGGATCGCGGTCGCGTCCATCTCGCGCGAGCCGGTCAGATCGTAGAGCACCTCCTGCCACGGCTTGCTCGCACCGGTCGACAGCAACTTCCAGAACGCCTTGCCCGCCGCTTCGTTCTTGTAGATCGAGCACTCGTGAAGCGGCCCGGTGAACCCGGCCTTCTTGCACAGCGCACGGTGGAACTGGAACTGGAGCACCGCCGCGAGGAAGTAGCGCGTGTACGCGACGTTCGCGGGCACGTGGTACTTCGCACCCGGATCGAAGTCGTCCGGACCGCGCGGGATCGGCGGCGCGATACCCTGGTACTCGAGCCGCAGGTCCCACCAGTGCTGGTTGTACTTGTCGGGCGCGACCTTGCCGGCGAACACGTCCCAGCGCCACTTGTCGATCAACAGGCCGAACGGGAGGAACGCGATCTTCTCGAGCGCGATCTTCATCTGATGGTTCAGCATCGCCTTGTCGTTCTTGACCACCTTGTCGAGGAGCCCGCGCTCCTTGTAGTAGGCGGGAGTCATCGACAGCGCGATGGTGTCGCCGATCGCCTCGTGGAAGCCGTCGTTGGCGCCGTTCTGGAACAGGATCGGTAGCTTGTAGTACGCGGCGAAGTAGTACGAGTGCCCGAGCTCGTGGTGGATGACCTTGAGCTCCTCCTGCGTCTTCTGGATACACATCTTGATCCGGAGGTCGTCGTTGTACTGGACGTCCCAGCTCGACGCGTGGCACACGACCTCCTTGCCGGGCGGCTTGGCGAACATCGAGCGCTTCCAGAACGTGGCCGGCAGCGGCGGCATCCCGAGCGACGTGTAGAACGCCTCGGAGAACGACACCATCTTCTTCTCGTCGAACTTCTTCTCGAGGACCGGCGTCACGTCCTGGTTGACCTGGCCCGGGTACGGCTCGACATCCTTGTAGAGCCACTCCCAGTCCTGCGCCCACATGTTGCCCGTCAGGTGCGCCATGATCGGTCCGGTCTTGGGCTGGACCTTGTTGCCGTAACGCTTGTTGAGCTTGCGCCGCACGTAGCAGTGGAGCTGGTCGTAGAGCGGCTTCATCTGGCCCCACAGCCGGTCGACATCCGCCTCGAACGCGTCGGGCGGCATGTCGTAGCCGCTCTTCCACATGTCGGCGACGTTCTTGAACCCGACGCCCTGCGCGCCCGCGTTGGCGAGCTGCACGAACTTGGCGAACGGTGCCTTCTCGGCGCGGCCAACCCCGTCGCGCCACGCCTTCCAGATCGCGAGCAGCTCGGTGGGCTTGCGGCTCTTCTGCAGGACCTTCGACGCGCTATCGATGTCCAGACAGTTGTCGACCAGCTTCCCCTTCACGCGCTTCTTCCCGATGCACGCCTTGCCCTTGCCATAGATCGACGTCATCTCGGTGCCGGTCTTGGCGAGCTCGGCCGCCTTCGCCGGATCGTCGGGAGCGGGCTGGCCGGAGAACTTGAGGAGCCTCAGCTGGCGGGCGGTCGCGGGATCGAGCTTGTCGAGGATCGGGTCGAACTTGCGAGCGGCCTTGATCGACTTGGTCAGGTAGGTCGCGAGCGCGGCGCCGGCCTTCGACGCGGCATCCTCGTGCGCCGGGGTGATGTCGGTCTCGTTGGCCCACTCGGCGACCGACGCGTCGACCAGGTACTTGCGCGCGTCGCGATCGACCTGGGCGACGAACTGCTTGGCCTCGCCGATCAGCGCGTCGTCACCGGCGGTCGGTGGCGGCGGCTCCGGCATGTCCGGGTTGGCCTCGGAGCCTCCCGGCGGTGGTGGCGGAACGGTCTCGGGTTGCTTGGTGCCGCCGCAGGCCGTGGCGGCGAGGACGAGCAAGAAACCGGATCGGGTGAGCGGACGAGCTAACTTGCGCACGACCGGACTCTACGATTAGGTGCGCCCGCGGCGTCAAGCCGCGACGCCACGTCGCACCCGAGGTGGTGAAATCTCCGAGCCGCTACTGCAGCGGCTTCACCGTGAACGACTTCTTCTTCGGCTCGTCCTTGTTGGGGACGACGATGCCGCGGTCGTCGAGGATGCGGCGGGCCTTCTCCTGCTGGGTGGCATCGAGGATCGCGAACGCGCGACCGAGCGCTTCCTTGTCGTTCGCCTTCTTCGCGGCATGGAGCTTGGCGGCCGCGGGCGTGGTCTTGATCTGCGCGCCCGGCGCGTTGTTGTGGCGCGGCGGGGGCTGACCCTTCTCGGGCTCCTCCTCGGCGGGCTGCTCGATCGACCGTAGCTGCGTGTCGAGCACGTCGTTGCGTGCGGCGAGGCTCTGGTCGATCTGCTTCAGCTTGTCGAGCTGATCACCGGTGAGGTCGAGCTGGACGGCCGCGTCGACGAGATAACCGACGGCGGTGCCGGAGGCCGGCGGCAACGGGGGCAGCTCGCCGGGTTTGGGTTGCATCACCTCGGGGTCGTGATGACATGCCGCCGCCGCCAACGTGACGATCAGTACGAACAGGATCCGCGACACGCGGAGACACTAGCACCAGCACGTGGGCGGATCGACGCCGGGATTACTGGACGGGGCGCCGCTGGAAGAAGCTCACCGAGGCACCGAGCCCGACCATGCGACCGGTGGTCACGTCGTTACCGGCAGCGTCGGTCGAGGTGCCCTGCGCGAACCGCGCGGACAAGTCGATCGCCCAGCCCTTGCCGCGCACGACCTCGAACCCCGCCGCCAACAGACCGACGGGCACGTCGTCGCCGCGGCCGGAGAACCCGAGCACCGAGACCACCGCGTGACCGTTGCCGACGCCGCCCTGCACCCAGATCGCCGGCGCGAGCCACAGCCGCGCGTTGACCGTGCCGGTGACGAACGTGATCTTCGTGTTGTTCTTGCTCGAGGTCATCGCCCAGCCGTCGACGAGCAGGCCGAGCCGTGGCGTGATCATGAAGCCGAGGTGGCCGTTGGCACCACCGGCCTCGCGGAACCCGTCACCACAGTCGCCACCGTCACAGGAGATGTTGCCGCCGTAGAGACCACCGCCGCCGAACAGGCCGTGGCGCTCCATGAGGCGGGGCGGTGGCATCATCACCGGTGCGGGCATGCCGGCGGCCGGTGCGCCGGGTGCCGCCGGGGGAGGTGGTGGGGGGGTTGCCGGGCCGGGTTGTGCAGCAGCCAGACCAGCGGTCGCGCCGAGGGTGACGAGGACGAGGACGAGTCGAGGAAGAGGCATGCAGCACAACCACAGCACGTCGTGCGCCACCTCCGTTAGTTTTCAGTGCTCGTGGTTTCGCGATCTTGGTTCGTAGCGTTTGGACCACAGTGTTGGATCTCGCTGCGTGAATGACTGTCGAACCCGGGACCGAGCGTCCCGATCCTCGGCGACTCGGGTGGCATGGAAGTCGGCGTCGACGTCGTAACGTCGTGGATTGTCTTCGTGCGGCTCGGCATAACGCTTGAATTTCGGCGAATTATGCCCCGCTCCACGCTGCTCGATCGTCTCTTCCGCTGCCGAGACGAGCCTGGACGATCTCAAGTAGCGCGGCGGGCCCGCGAAGTAGCGCGGCGGGGCCGCGAAGTGCGGCGGCTCCGCGATAGCAGCACGCCGAGAACCAGCAAGCCGAGCGCGAGCGGGGCGGTCGGTGTGTCGGCGCCGGTCTGGCAGCAGCCCGCCGGCTGGTCGCCGCCGCCACCACCGGCGGTGCAGTCGTTGGCGAGATCGAAGTGGCCGCTCGAGCAGTCGTCGCAGCCGTCGCCGTCGGAGTCGCCACACCGGTTCGGATCGTCGGGGAACGGATCGTCGTCGTCGCGCACACCGTCTCCGTCGGTGTCGGTTCCGGGCATCGTGCCCGTCACGCAATCGGCCTCGAACAGCGCGTTCAGGAACAGCCGCGCGCCCTGACTCTGCGAGCCCGAGGTCACCGGCACGTCGGTCTTGTACTGGTGACCGCCGAGGTAGCTGATCTTGCCCTGACACGCGGCGCGTTGCCCCGGCTTGAGGATCGGTCCGAGGTCGCACGCACCGTCGAGATATCCGGTCATCCATAGATCCGCCACGCCGGGCCCGAGCGGCCCGGTCAACAGCGTGACCTGGCGGTTGTTCTTGTATTCGGTCTGCAGGAACGCGGACAGGTTGTAGGCGGGCTCGCTGCCGCCGGTGGTGCCGAACATGCCGTCGAACTGGTTGTAGGGGATGTCGGGGCGCAGCACCTGGAGCGAGCTCGATTGCTGCTGCGGTGCGATCTCGAACCCGGTGCCCTGCTCGCGGATGTTCTTCGCGACGCAGAACCCACCGACGCACTGATAGTCGCCGTCGGCGCACGGCGTCTGCGCGTCGCACGCGACCGGCACACCCGTGGTCGTGAGGAAGTGGCCATCGCGGCCGTCGTCGTCGAGGTACGGCCAGTTCGGGTTCGGTGTGGTGTTCTCGTACGCGTTGACCGCCTGGCACTCCGCGTAGAAGTGAGTGTTGTCCTTCAAGAACTCGCGAACCTCGGCGACGACCTCGTGGCCGTTGTAGGTGAACGCCTGGCCGGTGCACTCGCCTTGCGTCGCCGGGCAATTGCCACCATCGCACTCGACGCGCTCGCGATCGGTGACGTCCCAGTGCATCGACATCACCTGGCAGTACGCGGCCTCGCCGTTGACGAACAGCGCGCCGTTGCGGTGGTCGTAGTTCGGGTTATCGCAGGTCCCGAGGTCGCCCATGATCGCTTCCTCGGTCAGCATGTCGGGGTTGCTGGTGCCCGGGCCGCAGTTGTTGTTGCCGCACTTGGACGGCGGGAACTCCATTCCGTTGCTCTGCGGGATGCCGGCCGAGCGCAGGTAGTTGGTCGCGATCGACTCGTTGCCGTCGGCGAACACCGCGATCGTCGGCGCCGCGATCATCTCCTTGGCCACGTTGCCCGTGAACATTTCGGTCGCCTCGTGCACGGTGACGACGTGAAACACCGAGCGCGTGCTCGATGCCTGATCGTTCCACGCATCGATCACGGCGAGCGCGGCGTCGTGATCCGCCGCGTCGATCACGAACGGACCACCGCGGTAGCGATGCGTCCCGAGCGTCGAATCGCGCGCGGCGACTTCCTTGTCGTCCCAGATCACCTTGGTGGTCGCGGTGAAGTCGGGGCTCGACGTCGGGTACGGGCACTTGACGCCCGAGCCCTCGAGGTCGCAATCCCAGTCGCACGGCGACGTCGCCGAGTCGCAGTTATCGGCGTGATAGGTCTTCTGCGGATCGATCACCCACAGCACGTGGATGCCGTTGGCCAGCAGCGAGTACAGAAGGCCATACGCCTGGAACATCCCGGTGTCCTGGTAGGACAGGTCCATCGGGATGATCAGGGTCCCGGGCTGGAACGTGCGGTCGGCGGCGCGTGCGGGTCCGGCGACCGCGATCACGGAACACGTGACGAACGCGGCGAGCTTCCTCATCTCACCATCCTGAGGGGCGAGACCCGCTGCGGGTTACAGGAAACTACTGGGCGGGGACCAGGACCTTGGCCGAGCGCGGCGCCAGCGTCACCGGGGCCCGTACGGCCTCGCCGGTCATGGCGTCCATGTAGTCACCGGTGGGAAGTCCGACCGCGGCCTCGCTGCCGTCGCCACGGTTGAGCAGCACGAACACGGTGTCGCCGGCGTCGGTCATCTTGTAGACCATCGCGTTCTGCGACACGCCGAGCGGGACGCGCTGGCCGTGGCGGGTGGCCGGGTGCTCCGCCCGCATCTTGCCGAGCGCGGCGATCTGGTCGTGGAGTGCGAGCTGGCCGGCGTTGTAGCCCGACCACTGCATCGAGTGACGGTTGTCGGGATCGCCGGCGCCGGCCATGCCGTACTCGTCGCCGTAGTAGATCATCGGGATCCCCGGGATCGTGTAGAGCAGGGTGTAGGCGACCTCGAGCCGCTCGTACGGGCTCGAGCCGGTCGGTTGCGTCGGCTGGTTGAACCACGCGCGGTCCTTGCCGCCATCCCACGCGCCGAACAGCGGCGTGTCCTCGGCGAGGTGCACGGCGCGCGGCACGTCGTGGTTGCCGATGAACGTCGACATCACCGAGCCGGTTCCATAGAAGTTGTCGTTCGAGCCGAGGAAGCCCGCCAGGTCGGTCATCGAACCGTCGCGGCGGAGGATCGTCGACAGCACCTGACCGCGTAGCGGGAAGTCGAACTGCCCGTCGAGCATGGTGTCGGGGTTGACGTAGCTCTTGATCAGGTCGCGGCTGCCGTCGAAGGTCTCGCCGACCATGTAGAACCGCTGGTCCCACGCGACCTCGGCGTTGATCCGCGCGCGCAGGTCGGTGAGCCACGAGGTCTCGATGTGCTTGACCGCGTCGAGGCGAAAGCCGTCGATGCCGAGCCGCTTGGCCCACTCGACGGCGTTCTCGACCGAGTACCGGCGGGCGTCGTCGTTCTGGAAGTTGAAGTCGGGCAGGAACGGATCGAACCAGCACCGGATCCGATCGGTGTCCCACGAGCAGCCGCTACCGCACACGCAGTTGCCGCCGAACCCGTTGTCGTTGGGCCAGAACCAGTCGGGGTGCTGCGCGTAGATCGGGCTGTTCTCGTGCACGTGGTTCATCACGTAGTCGATCAGCACCTGCATGCCGTGCGCGTGCGCGGCGTCGACCACGGCCTTGAGGTCGGCCAGCGTGCCGAGCTTGGACTCGGTCTTGTCGAGATCGGCCGGCCAGTAGCCGTGATAGCCGGAGTACGAGTGGCCGTCGGAGCCGGGGTTGGCGTTGTCGGCGTTGTCGATCGGCGAGCTCAGCCACAGCGTGTTGATGCCGAGGTCGTCGAAGTAGCCATCCTCGATCTTCTGCAGGATGCCGGCGAAGTCGCCGCCCTGGTACTGCCCGGGGTACTCGACGCCGTTGACCGGTGCGTCGTTGCTCGGATCTCCATTGAAGAACCGATCGGTCATCACGAAGTACATGACCGCGTCGCGCCAATCCATCGCGGGGCGCGCCGGGCAGTGATCGCAGTCGACGCGCATCACCGAGTTGAAGGCGCCGAAACCGTCGGGCGAGCGCCGCGCGTTGTCCGGATCGGCGATCCACTGTCCGTCGACCACGAACTTGTAGACGATCACCTGTTGATCGTTGGCGGGTAGCGTGGCCGAGAAGGTGCCGTCGCCGTTGGCCGTCATCGGCACGCCGGTCGACCAGCCGTCGGCCGCGAAGTCGCCGTGCAGGCTGACGTCGGTGCCCGGCCCCGCGTACGTGATCGTCACGCTACAGGTCGGGATCGGGTTGTCGCAGGTGGCCCCGGAGCCGCCATCGCCATCGACGCCGCCATCGGTGGGCGGCGTGTCGTCGCCGTTCCCGGGATGCTGTTCGGACGGACAGCCGGCGAGAACAGCCACCGCGAAGCCGAGCAGCATGAAACGCATGGGGCGGGACGTTTCAAGGGCCATGCCGCGCGGAGCAGACCGTGGTTCGTGAAGAAGATCCAGGTGAATCGGCACTTGGGCCGCTGCGATGGGAGATGGTCGCGGCTTCGTTGCGATCGGCAACGCGGATCGGCAACGCCTTGTCTGACCGCGGCTTTCAGATCACGAACAACGCACGTTGTGTACCGGGCATGTTTCGTGCTCGTGTGCCGCGCGATGCGGACCGCGGTATGCGTCGTCGGTTTCGTGACGTTGGCGCGCCTCGCGAGCGCACAACCGAGCGAGCCAGCCCCCGAGCCCGAACCAGCCCCCGAGCCCGCAGAGCCTGCGGAACCCGAAGACGCGGCACCCACGCCGCCACCACCCAGCACGCCGACGCCGGCACCGGCGCCCACGACGGCGCCTGCCACGACGACGACCGCACCGGCACCGGCACCGGCGTCGGGCACCGACTCCGACACGACACCGCCGCCGGCCGCACCCGAGACGGTCATTGTTCCTTCGAAGGACCTCGGCTTCCGGTTCGGCTCGTACGGTCGCGTGCTCGCAGGGACCGATCTCCGCGGCGGCAAGCCCGAGCCCGCCAACATCGTCGCGCACGGTCCGCGCATCGTCGAGTCGAGCTACCTCGAGCTCGACTTCTCGTACGGTGCCCAGGCGCCCAACGGGATGTACCTGCGGCCGGTGATCACGCTCGCCTTCGACGGCACGCTGTTTCACGACACCGGCAACTTCGACGCCCAGCCCGCCCTCCGGAACCTGTTCCTCGAGGCCAAGCTGTCCAAACATGCCTCCGCGTGGATCGGATCGAAGATGTACCGCGGGGATGACATCTACCTGTTCGACTACTGGCCCCTCGACGACCAGAACACCGTCGGCGGAGGACTTTCGTATCGCGCGTTCGCCGACGACCTGCCGTCGAGCAACGTCCTCGAGGTCGCCGGTCACGTCGGGTTCAACCGGCTCGAGGAGCCGACCGAGTTCCAGTTCCAGCAGATCGAGGTTCCCGATCCCGAGCAGGGCGCGCGCACGATCGTGCAGCTCAACCGCGAGCGCATCGTCAGCAGCGCCACCGCGACCTACCTCATGATGGACCGGCCCGAGGGCGCCAACCTCAAGTTCAAGGTCCACGGCGAGTTCCACGCGCTCGGATCCGGAACCCGCCGGCGGCTCACCGACAACACGCTCGAGTCCTTGCCCGCCGACACCGGCTACCTGATCGGCGCCGAGGTCGGCGCGTTCGGGTTCGCCGATCCGAAGCTCGGCTACCGCCGTCACCTCAACCTGTTCACGCGCTATGCGCGCGGCCTCGCGGCGTTCGACGAGCTCGCGCCGCCGACCAGCTTCGATCGCAGCCTCAAGGCCACGCGTGCCAGCGAGCTCACGTTCGGCGCGTCGGGCAACTGGGATCACGAGCTCGGTAACGTGCTGCTCGGCGTGCTGTCGCGCCGGTTCATCGACGCCGACGGCAACTCGACCGACTTCGACGATGGCTGGGAGTACGCCGTCGACGCGCGCCCGCTCGCCCACCTCGGCAAGGGGATGTTCGTCGGGGCCGACGTGTCGTATCAGGCGCGGTTCCCGCGCGGGCTCAACCCCGTGACCCAGCGCGCCGAGGATCCGGCGGTGTTCCAGATCGCACCGATGATCGTGCTCTCGCCGATGGGGCCGTCGGGCTACGACCGCCCGCAGCTACGGCTGGTCTACCGCGCCGCGCACTTCAACCAGGCGGCGCGCGACCTGTTCGTCGATGAGGATCCGCGGCAGAGCTACCGCTGGACCCACTTCCTCGGCGTCCAGGCCGAGTGGTGGTTCAACTCGTCGACGTACTCGCACTGAGCTTTCGGGCAGAGCGCGCTCGCGACGTTGGTCACTGACAGGTGTTACAGCCGGTGGGCTCCGACGTGCAGCCTCGGTTGGCGCCCGCGAGGATCGTGCAGGCGTTGAGCGACGGGCCCATCGGACAGGCGAAGCTCTGGAAGCACGAGCCCTGACCGTTGCAGGCGAGGTCGCACGCACACGAGTCCTTGCAGTCGACCCTGCGGCAGCTGCCGGTCCCCGGGCACGAGATGTCGCAGGGGTTGGCGCCGCACGTCACGCCCTGGCAACTGTTCGGACCGCTGCACGTGACCTTGCACGACGCGCCGGGGCTGCAGTCGACGTTCGGGCAGCCCATCTCGGTCGAGCACGTGATCTCGCAGTTGAAGCCCTCGGGGCACTTGATCGGGACGTTGCAGGTCGCCGGCGACGCGTTGCAGTTGACGATGCACGTGTGCGAGTCCTGCCGGCACGACGTGCACTGGGCTGGACAGATGGCCGCATCCGGTGGTGGCGGCTGGCCGTCCATTCCGGGTTGGCCGTCGGGCGTCGGGTTGCCGGTGGAGATGCACAGCCCGTCGCTGCAGGTTCGACCGTCGGGGCAGTCCGCCTGGGTCTCGCACGTGAACTCGTTGCTCTTGTGATTGATCGAGCAACCTGTGGCCAGCGAGGCCAGGATCGCCGCAACGAGAATCGCGAGACTTCCCGAGCGGGCACCCGGCAGATCGGTCGACCGCGGCAGGGACGTCGAACAACCAAGGCTACGGGACGTCATCGGGAACCTCCGAACGTGAGGGTCAGACCGCCGCCGTGCGGGAACACGGCGGGTGCGAGCACCGCCGTCGACGTGTCCTTGTGGGACCGCCGCTGGCGAATGTAGAGGTACGTGCTGACGCCGCCGAGGATGACGCCTCCGACGGTGAGGAAGTTGCCCCACCCGGCGAGCGAGTCTCCGCGGCCCTCGAGGTCCTGCAGGTGCTGGAGGTCTGCCTTCGTTCTCGTCGGTGCGCTATCGATCTCGCCCTGAACGCTCGAGGCAGCGCCCCACAGGATCGCGCCGAGGAAGATCATCCCGCCGCCCGTCGCCATGCCGGCGATGTAGAGCCGCTTGCGATTCTTCGGCTGCTTGTCGGTCTGGTGCCCGAGCGCATCGGTCCCGGTGGTGTGCGCCTCCTCGGGCTTGGTGCCGGTCGGAGGCTCGGTGCCGGGCTGGGTGATCGTCGGGTTGATCACCGTCGGGGGCTCGGTGGTGTTCGGCGGAGTCGTGGTGGTGGGCGGCTCCGTCGTGTTCGGCGGCGGCGGCGGCCCGAGGACGGGTGGCGCGACACCACCGAACAACGGTGCGAGCGCGTCGACCTTGTCGGGCGCGGTCGCGGCGACCACGGTGGACGCGTCGTGGGTCGCGCCGCCCTTGCCGGCACGGCGGACCGTGATCTCGTACCCCGAGCCCTTCGGCTCGACCTTGACGATCACGAGCTCGTCGACGGCGAGCGTGGTGATCACCGCGTCGCGACAGCTCGCTTCCTCCGGCCGGCAGCCGACCATCGCGGCCGCCTCGGAGAACGTGATCTCGCTCTGCGTCACGGTGTCCTTGCCGGTGCGCGCGAGCTTGACGATCGCGGCGTCGACGCGGCCGCGAACCGCAGCATCGGCGCGACCCTCCGACTTGAGGACCAGGAGGTTGTCGGCGCCGGCCACGCTGGTGAGCGCGCCGAGTGCGATGATCGAGAGGACGAGGAGACGTTTCACGATCCGAGCCTTTCGAGACGGGCGCGGATCATGTTCGCGTCCGGTGCGCGGGGATTGAGCTTGAGGTAGCGCCTGAACGAGGTCACCGCGCGGGCCCGCTGCCCGAGCTTCTCGTACACGAGTCCGATGCCACGCCACGTCGGCGCGTAGCTCGGGTTGGAGGCGAGCGACTTCTTGAACGTCGCGAGCGCACCCATCGAATCACCGCGCACGAACTGCTGGAACCCGGTGCGATACGCCTTCACCGGATCGACCTTCGGTCGGCTGTAGGGATCCGCGAGCTTCGGCGCGGTGGCCACGCGGTGTGGCTTCACGTGCTTCGGCTTCTGCGGCGTACGCGTGACGTGCTTGGCAGGCTCGGGCTTCTTGGGCTCGGGCTTCTTGGGCTCGGGCTTCTTGGGCTCGGGCTTGGTTTCGGGCTTGGTTTCGGGTTCGGGCTTGGTTTCGGGTTCGGGCTCGACGGGCGCCGCGGCCGCGGCCGATCCGGAACCGGTGTCCGGCGCGGGCTCGGTGGCGTTCGAGCCCGCCGGGGGATCGACGACCGGCGTCGGGGTGACGTCGTTCGTCGGAGGTGGCGGTTGCTCGTTCGGCTTGCTCGCGGTGTCGGCGAGGGCATCGTCCTTCTTGTCCTCGGACTTGCCGCCCGAGAACGCGAACGCGAGCGTCAGCACGACGAGCACGGCGGCGCCGAGCCCACCGAAGATGAACATGTTCCGACGGCGGGACCTGCGACGATCCTCGTCGTCGTAGAAGTCGGAGTCGTCGCCGGTCAGCGCCTCGTGCGAGTCGGTCTTCCATCCCCAGCCCGCGAGGACGTCGCGTCCACCGGTACCGGTGCGCGAGCGGCGACGCGATCCGGTCGCTCGCGAGGACGATGTCGACGATGACGATGACGACGATGACGATGACTCCGACGAGGACGCGGCACGGGCCGACTTGTTCGACTTGCTCGACGGGCCATCCGCGAAGTCGTCGTCGGCGGGAGGCGGCAACTTGGCCGCCGCGTCGACGGCCGTGGCGGGCGAGGCCGCAGCGGAAGCCGCGAGCGCCGGCGTGCCGATGGTCTCGGCCTCCGAGATCTTGATCGCCGGAGTGCCGACGACCGACGGTGGCAACACCGGTGGTGCCGGCGTCTCGGGCGGCTCGGGTTTCGCCGCCTCGGCCTTCGCTTCGTCGGCCTTCGGCTTGTCGGCCTTGTCGGGCGGATTGGCCGCCGAGACGTGTGCGTTGACGGCCTCGATGATCGCGTTGGAGCCGAGCACGGCCGTGCGCGATCCATCGACGGGGAGCTTGGTCGGTTGTGCCGCCGGGACGGCACTCGAGATCGACGAGCCGACGATCGCGGTGGCGCCGCCGTTGAACGCGGCCGGCTTGTCGGCCGAGACCGTGGCGCCGGGTGGGGCGTCGGGGAGGCGCATCGCCGGACTCGAAACCACCGCCGGTACGGCCGCGCCGGGGGCCGTGGTCGGTTGCTTGGACACCACCGAAGGCAGGACCGGTGGGGACGGCACCAGGTGGGTCGGTGGTGGCGCGGTCTCGGGTTTGGCGCGCGCGAGGGCATCGGCGATCGCAGCGCCTCGCGTCACCGGTGCGGGTGCAGGTGTGGGGGACGTCGTGGCCGGTGGGGGCGCGATCTTCTTCGGGATCGCGGGACCGGTGAGCGTCGTGTTCGGCGAGCGCTTCGCCCACGACGGCAACGACGACGCGTCGTCGCTCGCGGTCGATGCAGGTGTCGGCGCCGGCTCGGGCTCGACCCGCGCGGGAGACTTCTTGACCTCGAGTGGGACGATCGTCTCGGGCTGCTTCTTGACCTCGAGCGGCACCACCGACGAGCTCGCCGACGGCTCGGGCTCGGCGGGCTTCTTGGTCTCGAGCGGGACGACTTCCTCGGTCGGCTTGGGGGCGACCAGCGGTGGTAGCCCCATCACGGTCTGGCTGAACGAACGCTCGTTCTTGCTCTCCGCACGCGGTGCCGGAAGCTCGGCCGCCCACTTCACGATCGCCTCGGTCCCGTCGGGATAGCCGGCGTCGTCGAGCACGGCCGAGATCTCGGCGGCCATCACCTTCGCGCTCTGGTAGCGGTCGGAAGGATCGCGCGCGAGTGCCTTGCGGCAGATCGCGTCGAGCTCGGCGGGGACGTTGGCGTTGAGCTCGGATACCGAGCGGAGCTCGTCGGACTCCACCGCCTTGCGGATCGCCGCGTCCGAGGAACCCTCGAACAGCGGCGCGTGCGCGAGCGCTTCCCACAGGATCACGCCGAGCGTGAACACGTCGCTGCGTCGATCGCCCGAGCCGCCGCGCAGACATTCGGGCGCCGAGTACGCGGTCATCGCGGTCGCGAGCGGTTCGATCACGACATCGCCATCGCGGATCCCGATCGCCTCCGGGGCGAGCTTGCCGATCGGCTGACCTTGTTTTTGCGCCTTGTGGACTGCCATCGCGGCGTCTTCGATCCAGCGCGCGGTTCCGAGCTCGTCCAGACGTCGCGAGGCATCGATCGCGACACGCAGCGAGATCACCCTGGCGGGCGTACCAGCATCTCCGCTCACCCCGCTATCCTAGCGTATTCGACGGCGAATGCGGCAATCCGACGGTCGGGCGTGACCTGGTCGACATGGCGATTCGATGTGCAACGCCGGGACACCGAACGGCTAGCGACTATTGGCAAGGATCGACCCGATGTACGCCAGCGAGACGGACGTCGAGCCAGTGCCCTCGGGGTGCGCCAGCCGACCGTCGTGTCGCGAGCTCGGCGCCGCGAACATCTTCACCTCGTACTCGCCGTCCGACAGCTTGCAGGTGAGTGTGGTCTCGTGGCCCGTCGTGGCGCGCGAGCACGGGGTGCCGCCCTCGCGCGTACCGTCGGTGTAGGCCCAGGCCATGACGTCGGCGGCGTACGGGTTGTCGAGCTCGATCGCGAGCGAGCCCGACACGCTGACCTGCGAGCGATTCGGAGATTCGAGCGTGATGCCGAGCCGGCCGATCTCGGGAGACAACATCGGCAAACGTGCGAAGTCGCCGGCAGAGATCGGGTTCATCACGAGCTGCCACGCCGGGTCCTCGGGAAGGTGGTCGTAGGCGAACAGCGCGGGCGGGGTGAACAGGTAGGTCGACTGCACCGGCGTCTTGGCGCCCGTCGGATCGTCCCAGGTGGTGTCGACGAGGAACCACTCGTCGTCGATCAGCACCGCGTTCCACGCGTGGCTGTAGCCCTCGAGCGTGGCCTTGACCTGAGCGTCGGTGCCGGGGGCGACGCGGCGAGACGCGTCGCGGATGTAGCCGGTGATGTACTTGATCTCGAGGTTCGCGGCGGAACCGATCGCGACCATCAGCTTGGCGTAGCCGGCGCACACCGCCTTCTTGCTCGCGAACACGGCCTCGGCTTCCTGCGACGGGACGTTCGCGTAGTCGCCGGCCTGCAGCTGCTTCAGCGCCTCGTCGTCGTAGGTCAGCCGGAGCGCGACGAAGTCGTGGATCGCCTTCACGCGCAACTTCTTGTCGGGAAACTCGCGCTCGACGTACGCACCGACGGCGGCGATCGAGGCCGAGGCCGAGGCCGGCATGTCGACGATCTTCGGATCCGGCGCGTCGTCGTACGGCCAGCCCCACGCCGTCTTCGGTGGGTGATCGAGGTGCTCGCCGGGCTTCACGGGGACGGGCGTGTCGTCGCGGTGCTTGATCTTCGACGGGTCCGGCGCGTCGTCACTGGTACCGTAGCGCCCACCGTCGTCGTCGGTACCGTGACGACCGTCGAGCTTGTCGGCGATGCCGAGGAGCACGCCTCGGATCGCACCCGCGACCCGACCGTCATAACCATCGAGCATCCAGTCGCCGCGCACGCTCAGCGAGCGGAACGCGACGCCACGTGCTTGCCACGACATGATCGCGAGGAACGCGCCGTTGATCGCGAGCGTGCGCAGGACCAGGCGATCGATCCGCGTCAGAACCTGCTTGCCCGTCGCACCGCGCCGTCGACGACGCCACGTCGAGAACAGCTCCCAGCCGACCGGCAGCAGCGGGAACAGCGCGAGCCCGAGGAGCAGCGAGAGCCACTGCGACGCGTTCTTGTAGGCCGCGAGCGACGACGCCAGCCAGAACCCGAACAGCGGGGTGAGCACCATCGTGCTGATCCACACCGCGCGCAGCACGTGGACGGCGACGAACCGGCAGATCGCGAGGGCGCGCGATCGTCGGGTCGGCGGTGACATGTCTCGTAGTAGCGCGAGTGACCGGCGTGGGCCACCCCACGTTGGTTACGCCAGCGAGCCGTCGAGGCGAGCAAGTGCCCTTGGGGTACGCCAGCGAGCCGTCGAGGCGAGCAAGTGCCCTTGGGGTACGCCAGCGAGCCGTCGGGCGGATCCGCGCGGCCTCATCCGCAACGCCGACGCGGGTTCGATCGTTGCGATCGGCAACGCCGGTTCGCGTGTGTGATCAATAACATGTTGATCACCGACGGTTATCTGGCCTACTCCGAGGGCACGAATCGTGCTCGAAAACGAGGCTTGATGACCCGGCACATCTGGATGGCGCTCTTGGGATCACTGCTGCTGGCGTGCGGCGGCGCCAACGATCTCGAACATCCCGCCGACGCTCCGCACCAGTCCAACGCCGGTCTCGACTGGCGCGACCAGGTCATCTACCAGATCGTGGTCGACCGGTTCGACGACGGCGATCCGAACAACGACTTCAACGTGTTCCCGAGCGTGCCGGGCCGTCACCACGGCGGTGACTGGCAGGGCGTGATCGACCACCTCGACTACCTCCAGGACCTCGGCGTCACCGCGCTGTGGATCTCGCCGGTCGTGAAGAACACCGAAGAGGACGCCGGGTTCTCGAGCTACCACGGCTACTGGACGCAGGACTTCCTCCGGCCCAACGCTCACTTCGGCGACCTCACCAAGCTGCGCGAGCTCGTCGACAAGGCGCACGAGAAGGGGATGCTCGTGATCCTCGACGTCGTCACCAACCACGTCGGGCAGCTGTTCTATTACGACATCAACGGCAACGGTCAGCCCGACGACACGATCTCCGGCGGCGGCTTCGCGCACAGCTGCCTCCAGATCTGCGCCCAGTACCCGGGCGAGTGCTCGACCGACGAGCTCACGTACTGCGCCGAGGGCAAGGACTACCTCGAGCGCATCATCGAGTGGGATCCGGACTACGACCCGCGTGGCATCCAGGGCTGGACGTCGCTCGGCTACTCGGGCGATGCCGACATCCGGTTCACCGACTGGCCCGAGGTCAACCGCACTCCGCCGCCGCGGCCGCCCGACTGGTTCGGCTGGCCCGACGACAAGCCATGGTTCGACGATCCGAGCTGGTACAACCGCAAGGGACGCGTCTACGTGTGGTGGCACGAGGCCGACTACTCGCGTGACTTCGTGCGCGAGCAGGAGACCCGCGGCGACTTCCCCGGCGGGCTCAAGGATCTCGACACCGACAACCCGGACGTCAAGGAAGCGCTGACCAAGTCGTTCGAGTACTGGATCACCGTCGCCGACTTCGACGGGTTCCGGATCGACACGGTCAAGCACATCGATCGCCCGGAGATCGCCCGCAACACGCGCGGCTTCTGGGGCTACTTCACGAACCGGATCCGCGCCAAGGCGGCGGAGCTCGGCAAGCAGAACTTCTTCATCTTCGGCGAGGGCTTCGATGGCGACGACGAGCTGATCGGTAGCTACACGTTCGGCGGCAGCGATGCCGAGGGCGCGTTCGGTCGCTTCGACTCGATGTTCTACTTCTCGCAGAAGTACCGCGGCATCGACGCCGTGTTCGGTCAGGGCCAGCCGACCAAGAACCTCGAGTGCCTCTACAACTCGCGGATGGGGCGCAACCCCAACGACACGTTCTGCCAGAGCAACGGCTTCCCCGCCGGCCCGACCTACCAGAGCACGCCGCAGGCGATGCCGGAGCAGGGTGGCATCGGCCTCGCGCCGAACCAGGTGATGGTCAACTTCCTCGACAACCACGATCTGCCGCGGTTCTTGTTCGAGAAGCCCGACACCACCGTCCTGCGCGCCGCGCTGATGTACCTGTTCACGTGGGACGGCATCCCGTGCATGTACTACGGCACCGAGCAGCTGTTCTCGGGTGGCGTCGATCCCAAGAACCGCGAGGACATGTTCGGCGGCAACCCGGCGATGGGCTACAAGCCGTTCGACGAGGATCAGGACACGTTCAAGCTGGTCCAGGGCCTGATCCAGATGCGCAAGGATAACGAGGCGCTCCGCCGCGGCACGGTCACCCCGATCTGGTCGACCACGGTGTCCGGGCCGCGTCGCGATGCCGGCGTGTTCGCGTTCGAGCGCAAGAGCGACAACGAGACCGCGCTCGTCGTGCTCGGCACCGGTGCCGACGACGCCGAGACCTGCGCGCCGGTTGCCGAGGGCGGCGCCTGCATGCTGACCTCGTTCGCCCCGGGCACCACGCTGACCGACATCATGCCCGGCAACGACGGCCAGACCTTCACCGTGAAGGCCGACGGCACGCTCGACGTCACCGTACCCGCGCACTCGGGTCGCGTGCTCGTTCGGCAGTAATCGCGCACGTCGGGCGTCGATGACGTAGTTGCGCGGTACGCAACTGCGGTCGCGCCACCTACATCGTCGCAGAGATCGCCCGCGATTAACGCGGCATCACTCGTGGACGACGTGGCAAGGCCCCTTACCGATCGACTAAGCATGAACTGGGGTGTCGAACGAGTTCGACGAGTCGGTCGAGACGACCATCATGGGCGCGTACCCGAAGCCGGGTAGCGTGCTCCTGCACAAGTATCCTGGTCGAGTCGCTGATCGGGGAAGGCGGGATGGGCATCGTGCTCAAGTGCAAGCACGTCGAGCTCGACGAGCACGTCGCGATCAAGTGCTTGCTTCCCGAGATGATGGAGCGCGAGGAGATCGTGGCGCGCTTCCTTCGTGAGGCGAAGGCGACGATCCGGCTCAAGGGGCCTCACGTCGCGCGCGTGCACGATGTCGGTCGGTTCCCCGACAACAAGGTGCCCTACATGGTGATGGAGTACCTCGAGGGCGCCGACCTCGGGGCGATCATCAAGCACCACGGCGCGCAGGATCCATCCGTCGCCGCCGATCTGATGTTGCAGGCCTGCGAGGCGATCGCCGAGGCGCACTCCCTCAACATCGTCCATCGCGACATCAAGGCCTCGAACTTCTTCGTGCTCCAGCCGCCCAACCAGCTGCCGCAGCTCAAGGTGCTCGACTTCGGGATCGCGACCGCCCCCGAGGGCGCCAGCGAGCTCACCAACACGCAATCCGTCGTCGGGACCCCGGCGTACATGGCACCCGAGCAGATGCGATCGACGCGCGCCGCCGAAGCGCGGAGCGACATCTGGTCGATGGGCGTCGTGCTCTACGAGCTACTCGAAGGGGCGCGGCCGTTCCGCTCCGACATCTACTCCGAGCTGTGTCTCAAGGTCGGCATGGATCCGCCCGTACCGATGGTGAACCCGGAGATCCCGCCGGGCATGGTGGCGATCGCGATGAAGTGTCTCGAGAAGCCGCTCGAGAAACGCTTCCAGGACGTCTCCGAGCTGGCGTTCGCACTGGTGCCGTTCGCGTCCGATCCGGTGGCGGGTCGTGCCGCGGCCGAGCGCAGTGCACGTCTGCTCGGCAAGCCGAACAATCCGTACGGGAGACCGAAGACGCCGATCCCGTCGCTGGTGCCTCCACCCGAAACGGTGGCGTCGACACCGATCTCGACCTCGCAGCCCGGCGCGATCGCGGGGGACCCGACGGTGCACCAGTCGACGGCGACCAGCATCAGCTCGAGCAGCGGCGAGGTCAACGCGTATCCGAACGCCGGCGGCGGCCGTGGTCGTGGCTGGGTGATCGCGTTGACCGCGTTCACGATCCTCGCGCTCGCCGGTGGAGGTGCGTACTACGCCTCGTCTGCGGGCTGGTTCGGCGAGAAGACGATCGAGCCGGTCTCGAGCCCGCCTCCCGAGCCGCCGACGGTTCACGGCACCGAGCCCGACGTGTCGGCGCACGCCGGCGCCACGACCGACGACGAAGCGAGCCCGGACGACAAGGACGACAAGGCCGACCAGGCCGACAGGACGACCAGGCCGACAAGGCCGACGGTGCCAGCGACACCGACGAGCCGGCCGAGACCCACGGCTCGAACGATGCCGCCGACGAGCACGCAGGATCCGGATCCGATGCGGCAGATGCAGGATCCGGTTCCGCGACGGCGGAGACGCCATCGACAGAGAAGCCGGCGACCACGACGGAACCCAAGCAGCCGGTGGTGACGAAGAAGCCGGTGATCCGGCGACCCGTGGTTCGCAGATGGAAGCCGCGCCCGAAGCCACAGCCGCAGAAGAACAAGGGACCGGTCCCGGAAGCGCCGGATAACGATCTCTTCAAGAACCGGCATTAGCCGTTCCGGCGTGCTCTCGATCGTCGCGCCTCAGAAGATGTGGTTGAAGTTGATGTAGAGGCCGGCGTCCTCGGAGCTGCGGCCGTAGTCGACGGTCACGATGGTCGCGAGGTTCCACGAGATCCGCAGCGCGCCGCCGTAGCTCGGGCGCCAGTCGGACACCGTCAATGCGCCGGCGTTGTCGAACGGGCGGCCGATGTCGACGAACGGCACGGCGATCAACGCGAACTTCTGCTTCCACAGGGTGAACCGCGTGAACGTCCACCGCACCTCACCGTTGAGCGCCGCCATCGTGCGGCCGACGAACCGGTCCTGGCGGTAGCCGCGGAGCGTGCGGTGACCTCCGAGTCCGTTGCGGAAGTCCTCGGTGAACGGCAGCGAGTCGAGCGCGAAGAACGGCGTGCCGCGGGTCTGGAAGTCGATGAACGCGCGCCCGGCGAGTACCAGATCGGCGCGCTCGGGGATCGGGCTCCAGTAGCCACGGATCGCGGCGAGGAGCCGGAGGTAGTCGTACTCGGAGCCGAGCGCCACGGTGGCCGCGTCGAGTGCGATGTCGATGAACATCCCGCGGTTGGGATCGGGCTCGTAGTCGCGGGTGTCGTACGACACCCCGAGTCGTAGCCAACCCTCGCGGCCGCCGGTGCAACCGACGAGCTTGCCGGCGTCGCAGTCCTCGCGCAGCCGCGTCGGTGCCTCGGTGGCCTGGATCGAATCGCCGGTCGCGGGATCGATCGCGTCGACCTGCTTGCCCGTGTAGTCGTTGATCTTGGTGTAGCTGAACCCGAACCCGCCGAGCACGCGCACGCGGTCGTCGAGGAACAGCCGCTCGACGCTCGCGATCCACACCGGCTTGATCAGATCGAACTGGTCGTACTTGCTGTACGCGATGCCGCCGTTGGCCTGCTGCTGCGCGTCGGCGTAGCTCGCGATCGTGTCGAACGTGCCGGGGGCGCCGGGGAACTGCAGGGGCAACAGCGCGGAGTTGCCGTGGCCGTAGTAGTTGCTGTTGATGTTGCGCGCGTAGATCAGCTGGCTGCGGATCCGGTAGGGCGTGTCGGCGATCCGCGGCGCGTCGTAGTCGAGCCAATGAAACTGCACGCCCCGCGTCGATGCGAACGCCTGGAGGAACACGCGGTGGAGATAGGGAGTGATCGAGAACCGCGGATCCTTCTTGTAGCCGTTCCAGTAGTAGTAGGCGCGCGCGCCGGCGCCGAACCCGATGTCGGTGGAGAACGCGACCAGCGGCAGCCCGGTGAAGTAGCCCTTCTCGTTCTTGCGCGCGAGGTCCTCCGGCGACATGTGCTCGGCGCGAGCGGTGCTGGCCACGAGTGCGACGATCGCGCCGACGACGACCGTGGCGAGGGGGGCCTGCACGCGGGGATCATACGCTGTGCGCGACGCGGTCGGTGATGGCCGTGCGACAAGCCCTGCTCAGAACTGCAGGCGGAGTTGACCGGTCACGCGCTGCTCGACGTCGACATCGGGCTCGTGGATCCGCGAGAACAGGCCGACCAGCACGAGGCGATCCGTGGTGAACGGGATCACCGCAGCACCGACCTCGACCGAGGATCCGGCCGCCGGCGCCGACATCTGGCGCACCTTCTCGACGCCCGCGCGGAACAGCGGCGCGACGTTGACCTTGTCGACGTGCAGCCGGTAGCTGCCCTGCACGTAGCCACCGGTCGCGATGTCGGGCCGCGACGACAGGTCGTCGGTGATCTGCTTGCGGAGCAGCTCGGTCTCGACGAACAGCCCCTGGTAGGCCGCGCGGAAGCTGAGGCCCGCGCGCAGGTCGCGCGTCCGCATGCCCTCGGTACCGTTGGGCGAGAACGTGGTCGCGGCGCGGTAGGTCGCGGCGCCGCCGATGCCGATCTTGAGGGTGTCGTCGTCGTGCTGGTTCTCGTCGAACCCGAGCTTGCCGAGCGGCGTGGCCTCGACGCGCAGCGAGTACAACAGGCCCTGGTCGGTGGTGCCGGGCGCGAGCATCGCGTCGCCGGCGACGCCGTTCCACAGCCCGGCCGAGGTGGTGACGTACTTCGAGGTGTAGGTCGCTTGCGCGCCGACGTCGGTCGGCACCACGAACGTCGCGTTGAGCGGGATCGCGTCGGGGAACACGCGACCGGTGGTCGGCGTCGCGCTCTGCGCGCTCAGCGGCACCGCGTCGCGGCCGACCGCGAGGTTGAGGCCCTCGACCGGCTGCCATTGCATGAGGGCGCGCTCGAGCTTGACGTCCGCGATCGTCTTGCCCTGATCGTCCTGGCCGGTGCCGATCGCCGTGTAGAACAGCGCCGACACGTTGCCGCCGACCTTGGCGAACATCCCGAGGTCGATCCGGCTGCCGGTCGCGCCGTAGTTCCAGCGGTCGCGGGCCGACAGCGTGTCGCGGTGGACGACGCCGAACGTGGGCTTGAGCGCGCCGAAGACCTTGAGGCGCACCGCACCAGACCCGAGCTCGGGGACCAGCGTGTCGTGAAGGGCGGGGCCGTCGCCGAGGGCGGACGCGTCGTCGGCGATCGCGACCTCGGAGTTGGCGGGTGCCGTGGCGATCTCGGTCGCCGCGGCGGAGCGGGGCGCCGACGCCGTGTCGTCGGGGGTCGGTGCGGCCTCGGTGCCTGTCCGTATTCGTATCCGCGTCGGTGCCGGTGTCGGCGGTGGCCTCGACGCGGGTGGCATCCGCGTCGTCCGACGATAGCGACTCGTGGCTGGGCGAGACCCAGCCGCCCGAGGTCGCGAGCACGAACAGAGGAGCGAGCATGGAGATCGCGCGGTTCATGGGAAGCTCACTCCTGCGGGGAGCACCGCGAGCTGGCTGTAGGGGATGCCGCCGCGATCGACGAGTCCGTCGCCGACGAGCAGGGCGCGCGAGCCGACGCCGTAGACGGGGGCCGTGTGCGACTCGACCAGCGGGTTGGTGCCGAGGGCGCTGTGGGCCGCCCACGTCACCGAGGTGCGCTCGCCGATGCGGTCGTCGACCACGACGATGCCGGCCGCGAGCGCGCTGGTGAGCTCGCTCGCGCAGCTCCACGGCTGCGAAGGACCGAGGCCGTTGGCAGCAGTCGGAGCGATCCGTGCTGCACCATCGGCACTCTGGCCGACCACCCACGGCCAACCGCTGTCGTCGGCCTGGACGCCGACCGCGGTGAAGTCCGGTGCGACCACGCGGGCGCCGGTGCGGTCGCCGACCAGCACCGCGTCGTCGGCGATCACGCCGGCGAAGAACGATCCGTCACCGGCGACCACGATCTCGCCTTTCAGCGGGCCCATCGTGCCGGTGATCGGTGCGGTCGCGGAGATCTCGCCGTGCGGTGCCACGAAGATCAGCTTCGCGCCCGTGTCGTCCGAGATCGCGAACACACCCTCGTGGGTCGACGGGTCGACGCCGGCGCCATACACCTGGGTGCCGTCGGCGAGCGCGGTCGCCGACACGATCGTGCCGAGACCGAGGTCGATGGTCGCGAGGTGCGGCGCGGGATCCGCGGTGGTGCTGAGGATCGCGATCGCGAAGTTGCCCGACAGCGTCTCCTCGACGACGGGGGCGACCGCCTGGAACGTGACGTCGCTGGCGCTCGCCGGGTCGCGGTCGAGGCGCGCGGTGCAGTTGCCGGCGGTATCGAGCTCGAGCACCGCGGTGTCGGCCCACAGCCAGCCGACGCTCGAGGTGGCGCCGATCCAGCCGCGTGCCGAGCTCTTGATCGCGTCGCTGGTCTGGCAGCCGGCGGTCCAGCCGCCACGTGACGCGCCGACGTAGGCGGTGCCCGGGGACGGGCGGCCGGTCGAGTCGGGCACGCCGGTGACGACGTAGAGGTTGCCGTCGCGATCGGTCATCGGTGGCAGCACGGCGGCGATCGGGCCGGGGAACGCATCGCCGACGCGGCGACCGGCTCCGACCTGACCGGGCTCGAGATTCTGGATGCAGCCGGCGAGCGGAGCTGCAAGCGAGACCGCGAGCGAGAGGGTGAGGATGCGCGAGCTCACGGGGCACCCACGGTGTAATCGATGACGTACATCCCGGTGTCTTCACCGGTGTCGGGATCCGGGTAGGTCATCTTGTAGACGTAGGGCGAGTACGTGAACGCGTGCGCCTTGTACTCGTCCTCCTGCGTCGCCGGATCGTCGGGGAGCGGCGGCACCGAACCGGAGAACTCCGCGGCCACGCCGATGCTGATGCCGAAGCTCTCGCCCCAGCCGGCCCCGAGCTCGCCGCCGACGGTGACGCCGAGCGCCGACACCGAGCCGCTGACCGACACGTGCGTGTCCATCGCAGCGGCGTTGGTGACGTAGTCGCTCGTCGTCATGCCGAACTCCGCGGTGCTGACGTCGCTGACCCGGATCGTCGGCGTGTCCTTGAACACCTCGTCCTCGGGGAACACCGGCGTGCCGTCGAGACGGGTCGGGGTCTTCGGGTAGGTCGTGGGATCGCCGATCCGCGTCGTCAGGTCGATCGTCGGCATGTCCCCGGCGGCCGCGGCGAGCGCGTTGTACCGCGGCGTCGACAGCACCGTGGTCTGGCCCCCGACGGGAACGATCATCGTGAGCACGTGGCCGCTGCCACCCGCGCGGTTGGCCGGGTCGACGAGCTGGTAGCGATAGGTGTGGAAGCAGTTGCAGCCGACCAACACCGCGCCGTAGTGGTCGCCGTAGAGGTCGATCTGCGGCTTGAGCGTGAAGTGCGTGCCGACGAAGGTGCGGCGCGCGGTCGAGTGCGTCAGCGTGACGTCCTTCTGCACCTTGGTCGACAGCTTGGCCTTGAACAGTCCGACGAAGTCGGCGTCGACGCCGACCTCGATCCCGGCCGACATCGAGACCGTGGTCGTGTGGTCGTCGAACTCGTCGTTGCGCTGGCCGACGGTGACCGAGGCCTTGTCGTCGCCGATCGTCGAGTAGTAGGGCGGGAACTGCACGACCATCGCCGGCATCAGCCGCCCGGGAACGAGCGTCGGACCGTCCATCAGCTTCGCGCTGACCGAGTCGTTGTCGACGTCGCCGATGGCGAGCCGCTTGGGCGACGAGGTCACCGACGCCGAGCCCGAATAGGCGCTCGCCACGCCGGTGCCGGTCCAGCGCAGCACGTCGAGGGTCTTGTCGTCGCCGAGCACGACCACCGAGTCACCGGCGTCGGCGCCGTCGAGGTTGCCGGCCGCGAGGTCGGTCGCGCTCGACGTCGTGGTCGTCGCGGTGATCCCGGTGAACCCGGACCCGACCCGGTAGAAGTGGATCTTGTCGCTGCGGAGGCCGAACCAGCCGCGATCCTCGAGCAGCGCGATCTCGGCGCGACCGTCGTGGTCGATATCGCCGGCCGTGACGGCATCGAAGTGGACGTCGAACGCCGCCGCGACCGAGTCGCCGCCGACCTTCCACGCCATCACCTGCGTCGAGTCGCCGCTGCGGAGGAGGAAGATCACCTCGGCGAGGCCGTCGCCATCGGTGTCGCCGGTGGCGACGTCCTTCGCGGTGACGCCCGAGCCGAAGCCGTAGCGGGTGCAGTGGTTGTCGAGCGAGCACACGGCGATCTGGCCGCCGTTGTCGATCGCGACGACGTCCTGGACGCCGTCGCCATCGACGTCGTCGGCCGCCACCGCGATCGGCTGCAGGCCGGTGTCGATGTCGATCGGGGCGAACGTGCGGCCGGCGGCGCGCACGGTGTGCGAATTCGCGGTCGCCGTCACGAAGCCGGGACCATCCGGGGCCACGATCGCGGCGACGTCGACGATTGACGCGGCCGAGATCTCGTACGAGCCGCTGCCCGGGCCGTTGTAGTGCACCGAGCCGTCGCCGTCGTAGCCGTCGAGCCAGTACTTGCCGTTGTTGGCGCTGCCGTCGACCACGAGCAGCTCCTGCTCGCGGAAGAACACGTGGTTGGGGCCGAGCGGGGCGCCCGACTCGTACGGGCCGTCGTCGCACTGGCGCGGGCGGCACGTCCCGTTGTCACAGGTCTCGCCGGGAGCGCAGTCCGACTCGGCCGCGCAGGTCAGGTCGGTGTCGTCCCAGGTCGGGCTACCCGGCCCGGGGGGAGAATCGTCGCCCGCACCGGGTACGTCGAAGCTCTGGGTGCAGGCCGTCGTGAGGACGACCGTCACCATGATCCCGAGTTGGATGGCCCGCATGCCCGAGGTACTTCCAACTCTCCGGCCAAGATGCACGAACCGCGCAACACCCCGACTCCTGGTAATCGACGCCGCATGCGCATCGCGTCATTCTCGGTTTCGCCACCGATTCGGCGGATCGATTAGCCGGTGACTGGCAACCCGATTAGCCGGCTCGGGAGGCTGAGAATTCGATGTGTTGCGTGTTGTGTGCAACCGGGACACCAGTCCTCGATCGCCATCGATCACGCCGGATCGACCGGTCCGCGCTCGCGTCGATCGAGCAGGTGCAACACCATCCCGATCGCGACGATGCACCACGCGGCGAGTGCCACGTACACGAACCGATGCGAGATCGCGCTCAACACCGAGGCATCGACGGTGCGTGACAGCTTGAACGTGCACACCGTGTACATCCCGAGGGGGAACACGGCGCCCCAGTACAGCGGGTCGTAGCGCAGCGGGAATTTGCGGAGTCCGTGACGCCAGATCCCGAGGATCACGAGCATCGGGATCCACCACGTCGCGGTCGCCCACCACATCAACGTCAAGCCGCGCACGAACGGGAGGATCTGTGCGAGCAGTGGCGAGTGTGGTGCCGCCGCGATCAGCATCGTGCCGGCGAGTGTGGAGATCGCGACCGCGCCCATGTTGATCCAGTACGGTGGTGCGAGGTCGGACGGACTCATCGTGAAGAACGTGTAGCGATAGAAGATCAACGAGATCAGCCACAGGTAGAGCATTCCGCCGCCGAGCCACATCGCGAGCGAGAACAGCAACACCTCCGGCGCGTGCACGCCGAACCCGGGCGCGAGTTGCGCACCGAGCACGCACACCGACTGGGCGGCGACCACCGCGACCAGCCAGCCGCCGTTGATGCCCTCGGCGAGCGACGGCTTGTCGGTCTTGACCGTCAGGATCGCGAACACGCCGTAGATCAGCACCGCCCACAGCACGATCCCGGCGAACCACAACGCGGCGGCTGCCGTGAAGCTGTCGGCTATCACCAGGCACTGCGAACCGAGCACGCAGGTCGCCGCCACGATCGTGAAGAACCCGACGGCGCGGCCGTGGTGAACGAGGTCGGCGCGCACGCGATCGGGGTAGCGAACCACGCGTACGATCAGCAGCACCCACAGGATCGGATAGAAGCCGAGGTTGAGACCGAACAGCGTCACCGCGATCGCGTGCAGGCCGAGGGTCTCGCAGGCCAGCGACACGATGCCGGTCGCCATCACGAGCGCGAAGTATGCGGGGTGCATCCCCGCGAGGCCGGTGGGGCGCGCGGGGTCCGTCATCGCCGGCGCAGATACCCGAGCAGGCCCAGGTTGAGCCCGAGACAGCCGACGCTCGCGGCGAGTGCCGGCCACACCACGCCGTCGTCGTCACCGAGCCAGGCGTTGACGGTGGCGGTCAGCAGCCACAGCTGGAGGACGACGAGGATCAGGACGAAACACAGCACGCCGTAGATCACGGTGATGCGTTGTGCGCGCGTCCGCCGCCGCTCGGGATCCGCGCTCATGTCGCGTTCGCCTCCACGCCGACGGCGAAGACGTCGTCCCCGGCGATCTCGAGCTCGATCACGGGGAGTGGGCGCGGCGGTGGGCCCGCGATGTTGCGTCCGGTGGCGAGCTCGAAGATCCCCTCGTGACACGGACACCGCAGGACGCCCGCGTCGAGGTCGGGCACGACGGCACACGACAGATGCGTGCATTTCTGGCTGTACGCGAGCAGGCGACCCTCGTGGAGGCGGATCAACAGGCACGGATCGTCGTCGCCGGGATACGCGAACATCGTCGCGCTACCGGGTCGAAGTGCTGCCAGCGATGCGATCCGGACCCGACCGGGTGCGGGGCGCCGATGCCGTACGAGACTCTTGGCCGCGATCCACGCCTGGCCCGCGACGAACGCCCCACTGGTCAGGACGAGGAACTTCGCGAAGTCGCGCCGGGCGACGAAGTTGGCCTCGGGCGTGTCGATCGCGAAGTCCTGGCGCCATCGCGGCTGTTCCTCGAGCGGCCGCCCGTCGGGCGCGACGGTGATGTCCTCCGGGTCGCGCGTCGGGTCACGCGCGGGATCGAGGTCGGGTTCGAGTACGTCGGGCATGTCAGACCTCCACTCCAGCAAACGGATCGGCGGTATCGATCACGGGCAGGCGCAGGCCGCGATTGTGCGGATGCTCGTCCATCGCCGCGGTGACGTCGACGTGGGTCGGGGCCGTGGGACCACGGGGCACCATCGCGTTGACCCGGGTGGTGATCGTCTGCGCCCCGAACCGGAACGTGTTGATCGGCGCGGACCGCGGTCGCAACGCGCGCACCTGTTCACGGGTTCCGAAGAACAGGGCCTGACTCGGGCACACCGTCGCGCACATCGGCCGCTTGCCGACGGAGGTTCGGTCGTAGCACATGTCGCACTTCATCATCACGGCGCGTTCGACGTAGAGCTCGGGGACGCCGAACGGACACGCGACGACGCAGTTACCGCAGCCGATGCAACGCGGTTTGCTGGCGCTCTGGACGACGCCGTCCCCGGTGCGCTTGATCGCGTCGGCCGGGCAGACCTCGGCGCAGGTCGGCTGTTCGCAGTGCATGCAGATCACCGGCACGGTCTGCACGGAGGTCGCGCGATCGACGTACTGCAGGTGGATCATCGAGTCGCCACGATGGGTGTCGCACTCCGTGCACGCCTGGACGCAGGCCTGACAGCCGATGCACCGGCTGGGATCGACGAAGAACTCGTGGTCGCGTGGAACGGGCATGGCTCACTGCTGTGGTTCGCGGTTCGTCGAATAGGCGGGGGGAGCATCGGCGCGCCGGACTCGACAGCCGCACACCTTGTACTGGGGGATCTTGCTGATCGGATCCTGTGCGGCGACGGTGAGCCGGTTCGGGCTCTTGTCGCCGGGCCAGTGGTAGGGAATGAACACGGTGTCCGGGCGGATCGTCGTGACCACCGCCGCCCGCACCGTGATCTCGCCGCGGCGGGTTGCGCACGTGGTCCAGTCGCCATCGGCGATCCCGAGCTTGTCGGCGAGGCGCGGATGCAACTCGATCCGCGGTTCGGGATACTGCTTGATCAGCGGCCCGATCCGGCGCGTCTGGGTGCCCGACAAGAACTGGCTCACCACGCGACCGGTGGTCAGGAAGATCGGATAGTCCGTGGAGACGTCGTCGATCGCCGGGCGGTATTCGCCGACGTGGAACCGGGCCTTGCCGTCGGGGAAGTAGAACGGTCCGGTTCCCTTCGCGATCGGATTGTAGCTCCCCGGCTCGAACAACCGCGGCGTCCCCGGGTGGTCCGGCACCGGCTCGCCGGTTCGAGGATCGTGGCTGTAGCACGGCCAGAACACGCCCATCTGCTGCTCGACCTTCTCGTAGGTCACGCCGGAGTAGTCCGCGATGCCTCCCTTGCTCGCGACGCGCAGCTCCTCGAAGATCTCGCGCGGGCCGGCGAACTCGAACCCGTGGGGGCGCTCGAGAGCGCGGGCCAGATCCTGGACGATCTTCCAGTCCGCGCGCGCATCCCCCGGGGACTCGACGGCCTTGTTGATCCGGATGATGCGACCCTCGGCCTGCGTCACCGTGCCCTCGTCCTCCTCCTGCAAGCTACCGGGAAGGACGAGGTCGGCGTGGCGGGCCGTGTCGTTGAGGAAGAAATCGATGGCGACGTAGAACTCGAGCTTGTCGAGCGCGCGCGTCACGAACTGGTTGTCGGGTAACGACACCTTCGGGTTGAAGCAGATCGAGATCAGCCCCTTGATCTCGCCGGCGTCGATCTTGCGAAACATCTCGTAGGCGTCGACGCCCGGGCCCGGAAGGTCACCCTCGTCGACGTTCCACACCGACGCGACGTACGCGCGGTGCTCGGGGTTCGAGATCTCGCGCGAGCCGGGTAACTGCGTGCACTTCTGGCCGTGCTCGCGGCCGCCCTGTCCGTTCGCCTGTCCCGTGATCGTGCCGTAGCCGCCCGTGGGCTTCCCGATCCGGCCCGTCGCGAGCACGAGGTTGATCGCGCCGAGTGCATTCTGCACCCCGTTGGAGTGGTGCTCGATCCCGCGGGCGTGGAGCATGAAGCTCGCGCGGGCCGGCCCCCACAGCTCGGCCGCCTTGTGCAGCGAACGCTCGGGCACGCCACTGACCTCGGACGCGCGCGCGAGTGGCCAGCTCCGGCAGTACTCGGCGACGGTGTCGAACCCGACGGTACGTGCCTCGATGAACTCGCGATCGATCCAGTCGTTCTCGATCATCAGGCCGAGTACGCCGGCGAACACGGCGGCGTCGCGGCCGGGCCGGACGGGAAGATACAGATCGCAGGTGCGTGCGAGCGGCGTGATCCGCGGATCCTGGACGATCACCCTCGCGCCACGCTCGCGCGCCTGCCAGATGTAGTTCGTCGTGATCGGGGCGCACTCGGCGACGTTCGCTCCGGCGACCCAGATCACCTCGGCCCCGAGCATGTCGTCCCACGGGTTCGCGGCGCGATCGATCCCGAACGACTTCGTGTTCGCGGCGCCCGCACTCACCATGCAGAGCCGGCCGTTGTAGTCGATGTACGGCGTCTGCAAGCAGACGCGCGCGAACTTGCCGAGCAGGTAGGTCTTCTCGGTGGTCAGGCTGGCACCGCCGAGGATGCCGATCGAAGCGTTGCCGTGGCGCGCCTGCAGCTCGGCGATCTCGCGGGCCGCGCGCGCGATGGCATCGTCGTACGACATCGCGGTGAAGCCACCCGGTGCCGCCGGGTCGCGGCGCAGGGCGGTGACCAGCCGATCCGGGTGCGAGCCCTGGAGGTAGCGCTTGACGCCCTTGGGGCACAGCATGCCGCGGTTGAACGGAAACTCGTCCCACGGCTCGAACCCGATCACCTGGTTGTCGCGCACCTTGAGCTGGATGCCGCATTGCTGGCCGCAGAAGCAGCAATGCGTCTTGACGAGCTTGTCGGGGGAACCCGCGGTGCCGCCGCGCGTGCCCACGGACAACCGCGGTCCGAAGGCGTGCGTGATCTCGAGCTCGTCGACGGGGAGTTTCGCCACGATCAGCCTTCCTCGCTCGCGACCCACGCGCGCCCCTGCGCGAGTCCGAACAACGATCGCCGGCACGCGGGGCAGATCTGCTGGTAGTGCGTGGCGCCGCCGGCGGTGGTGTCGTAGCGAAACCCGAGCTCGCGTTCGACCGCGATCAGGTCGCGGATCATGATCGCCGGTGCGAACGGCTGATCGCAGCGCCGGCAGCGCGCCTGTTCGGTGCGGGCGCCCTGGTCCTTGTAGAACGCGACCCCGAGCTGGGCGGGTCGCTGGAAGATGTGGAAGAACTTGCCGAACGGAAGCCACAGCAAGGTCACGATCACCGTCACCGCGTGCAGGATCGCGATGAAGTCGTAGCCGTAGCCGCGCAGCCACGTGTAGCTGATCGTCAGCATCAACCCGGTGATGCTGACCGCACCGAGCAACACCAGCGGGAGGATGTCCTCGCCGAACTGCTGCAACGCCTCGGCCCCGCGATCTCGCATGCGTCGCCGAAACGCGAGCATCACGCCGCCGAGCACCAGGAACGAGGCCCACACGAGTCCGTGGAACACCACGAACGCGATCACCGAGTCGACGGGAAAGTCGCCCGCCGAGAAGCCGAACACGTACGTGCGATAGGTGTCGAGATGCCCGGGGACGGTCTCGAAATGAATCCAGCCCCACACCAGCGGAAACGTGATCGCCGCCGCGAGCACACAGCCCCACATGAGCATCAGGTGCGTGAGCCCGCGCATCCGACCGCGGCGGACGATGAAGCGATTGCCTCCGACATCGACCACCGCACGGCGCCCGAACCGGAGCAGGTTGCCCGCCAGCCGGCGCGGTGACAGGAACGCCCGCCATCCCCGCCGCCAGTACATCCGCGTCGGCGGACGCTGCAGCCACATCGCGTAGCGATAGGTGATCCCGAAAGTCGCGAACAGCGTCGCGAACGTGTAGCCGACGAGCGCCGCGTCGAAGTACGCCAGGTTGCGCGAGCCGACCACGATCGCCACGCCGAGCACGACGGTGAATACCGACGCCCACAGGCCCGCCCGGATCGCGTAGCCGCTCGACCTGGCGTGGTGGGCCCGATCCATGGGGTCCCACATATCACGTCGGGACAACTCCATGGGGGCCCACGAATTCGAACTTCGTCGGGTTACGCTCGCGCCATGATCGAGACTCGCGACGAGGCCGTCAGGGTGATGATCTCCTTGCGCCGGATCGTCCGGCTCCTCCGGCTTGCCGACCGTCAGATCGAAGCGGCGGCCCACCTGTCCGCCGCGCAGCTGTTCGTGCTGCACACGCTGGTCGATACGAGTCCGCTGTCGCTCGCGGAGGTGGCCGCCCGCAGCCTGACCGATCCGAGCTCGGTATCGACCGTGGTCTCGCGGCTGGTCGAGCGCGGGCTGGTGGCGCGGCGGATCTCGCCGGCCGATCGGCGTCGCGCCGAGCTCCGGATCACGCCGGCGGGCCGTCGCGTCATCGCGTCGGCACCCACGTTACCGCAGCCACGGATCATCGCCGCGATCCGAGCGATGCCTGCCGGCCACCGCGCCGATCTGGTCTCGACACTCGAAGCGTTCGCCACCGCCATCGGCGCGGCCGGGGTCGCGCCGCGCATGTTCTTCGAAGACGAGCCCGATCACTCGACGACCGCGGCGCGCGGCCGGTCTCGCACGCGATCGAAGAGACGACGGTAGCGTCGCGATCAGTGGATCCGCGCGGCGATCGGATGGTGCGCGAGGATCTCGGTCTCGATCGTCGCGAGCTCCGAGGCGCGTGCACGCCAGGTGTCGGGCGCGGCATCGCGGGCGAGCGACAGGAACGTGTCGCGGTGGCGGACCTCGGCGGTCGCGAGGCTGGCGTACAGATCGCGCGACTTCGGATCGGGCAAGGCTTTGGCGAGCAGGGCGAGGCGCTCGGCCGAGCGACCCTCGATCACCGCGAACACGAGCAGGCGATCGAGCAGGCGCTCCGGCTCCGGGACGCGGATATGATCTCGCAGGGCCGCGGCGTACGCGTCGCCGTGGTCGTAGCTCGCGGTCTGCTGGCGGCGCGACATCAACGACGCGACCTGCACGACGTGGCGGGTCTCGTCGTGCGCGAGGCGCGCCATCGCGATCACCAGATCGGTGCGCTCGGGATAGCTGCGGATCAGCGACAGCGCCGACTGCGCGGCCTTGCGCTCGCAGTGGAGGTGATCGGCGTGCACCGACTCGAGGTCGTCGAGGGCGACCTCGAGCCACCGCGGGTCGCTGGCGACCAGCGGAAGCGCATCTCCGAGGTGCGGGATGACCAGATCGTCGGGGTCGGCCGGGTCGGGAGGCACGCGACGATGCTAGATTGATTCGCGTGACGGTGAAACCGTTTGCCGACGAGTGCCTCGCAGGGTTGCGCCGTGCCGAGGCGTTGCGTCCCCAGGTCGTCGAGGGTCCGCGGACCATCGACGGCACGCTGACGCGTTACAACGAGCTCCTGACCGCCGCGAGCGCGAGCAACGCGATGGCCGGCTTGATGTCCGAGGTCCATCCCGACGAGGCGATCCGTGACACCGCGCGCGAGTGCGAGCAGGAAGTCGCGCGGTTCTACTCGGACCTCGCCCTCGATCGCGAGGTCTACGACGCGCTCGCGGCCGTCGACGTGTCGAGCTCGGATGCCGACACCCAGCGATTCGTCGAGCACACGCTGCGCGACTACCGGCGCGCGGGCGTCGACAAGTCGCCGGAGATCCGCGCCCGACTCAAGGCGATCGACGAGGAGCTGACGCTGCTGTCCCAGCGGTTCTCGAAGAACATCTCCGAGGACGTTCGCTCGATCACGATCGACGCGTCGCGCCTCGGCGGGTTGCCGCCCGACTTCGTGGCCGCTCACCCCGCGACCGATGGCCAGGTCCGGATCACCACCGACTACCCCGACTACAACCCGTTCATGACCTACGCGACCGACGACGCGGCGCGCAGGGACCTCTACGTCGCGTTCCGCAGCCGCGGGTACGGGGGCGACGGGCGCAACAACGAGCAGGTGCTCCACGACATCCTCGTGCTCCGCAAGGAGAAGGCCTCGCTGCTCGGGTTTGCCGACTGGGCCGACTACATCACCGCCGACAAGATGATCGGCTCGGGCCAGCACGCGGCCGAGTTCCTCGACAAGGTGTGGCAACTCGCCGCCCCGCGCGCCGAGCGTGACTACGCCGAGCTGCTCGCCCAGCTCCGCACGACCCAGCCCGACGCGACGCAGGTCTCCGACTGGCAGAAGGGCTGGCTCGAGAACGCGGTCAAGCGCGAGCGCTACCAGGTCGATGCGGGCGAGGTCCGCCAGTACTTCCCGTACGACCGGGTGCTCGACGGGTTGCTCGCGATCACGTCGGAGATCTTCGAGCTCACCTACGCGCCGGTCTCCGACGCGCCGATCTGGCACCCGAGCGTGCTGGCGTACGACGTCGTGCGCGGGGACGCGACGCTCGGCCGGATCTACCTCGACATGCATCCGCGCGAGGGCAAGTACAAGCACGCGGCGCAGTTCCCGCTCAAGGACGGCGTCGAGGGCGTGCAGCTTCCCGAGGGCGTGCTGGTCTGCAACTTCCCGGCTCCCGGCGCCGACGGCACCGCCGCGTTGATGGAGCACGACGACGTGGTCACGATGTTCCACGAGTTCGGGCACCTCATGCATCACGTGCTCGGCGGCCACCAGCGATGGATCACGCAGAGCGGGGTCGCCACCGAGTGGGACTTCGTCGAGGCGCCGTCGCAGATGTTCGAGGAGTGGGCGTGGAGCTACGACACGCTCGCGCGGTTCGCCCGCCACCAGAGAACCGGCGAGACGATCCCGAAGGAGCTGGTCGAGAACATGCGCCGGGCCGACAAGTTCGGGCTCGGCACCCAGACCGTGCAGCAGATCTTCTACGCGTCGATCTCGCTCGACTTCCATCGCGCCGATCCGGCGACGCTCGATCAGCTCGCGACCGTGCAGGCGCTGCAGAAGCGGTTCACGCCGTTCTCGTACGTGCCGGGCACCCGGTTCCACGCTTCGTTCGGGCACCTCGTGGGTTACTCGGCGATGTACTACACGTACCAGTGGTCGCTCGTGATCGCGAAGGATCTGCTGACGCCGTTCGAGCAAACCGGCCTCATGGCCACCGACGTCACCCATTCGTATCGCGACAAGGTGCTGGTGCCGGGCGGGAGTCGGGACGCGGTCGATCTCGTCCGCGACTTCCTCGGCCGTGATTACGACTTCGCCGCGTACGAACGCTACCTCGTCAGCTGAGCGACCCCCGCGGCCACGCGATTGGCGCGCAGATTGTCGCTACTCGATTACGAGTGACGGCCCGCTGAGACATTGCAAACACGATGAATAACAGTAGTTTGCTTTCGGGGCCGTGTCGGTTGTTCTACAACGATCGACACACAAGGAGACCCTGATGAAGAAGCTCATGATCGCGTTCCTGGCTGTCGGTTCCCTGTTCGCCTTCGCCGGCTGCAAGAAGAAGGGCGGCGGCGGTGACACCGTCGAGAAGATGGAAGGCTTCCAGAAGCAGATGTGCGACTGCAAGGACAAGGCGTGCGCCGACAAGGTCCAGGAAGAGATGACCAAGTGGGGCACCGAGATGGCGAAGAACGCCGGTGACAAGGGCGAGAAGCCGGATCCGGAGATGGTCAAGAAGACCACCGAGATCATGGGCAAGTACACCGAGTGCATGACCAAGCTCATGATGGCCGGCGCTGGTGGCGACATGGCCGGCAGCGACAAGGCTGGTGGCGACACGGCCGGCAGCGACAAGGCTGGCGGTGACGACGGCAGCGCGGCTGCTGGCGGCAGCGACGACGGCAGCGCGGCTGCTGGCGGCGACGACGACAAGAAGGACGACGGCGCCGGTGGCGACGAGAAGAAGGACGAGGGCGCTGGCGACGACAAGAAGTAATCGCTTCGTCTGATTCCAACTGCTGGGCCCGCCTCGTGCGGGCCTTCGCATTTTCGGGCTTCGTGCTCGAACCCGCTCTCGAGAGCGGGTCTCGCCTGCGGTCAACGGCGCGTCAGGTCGCGCGTGATGTTCTTCTGGTGCGCTTCGATCGTGCCGCCGCCGATCTCGATCAGCTTGGCGTCGCGGAAGAACTGCTCGACCCGGTACTCGGTGCAGTAGCCGTAGCCGCCGAGCACCTGCATCGCCATGTCGGCGACCTCCTTGGCCGCGGTCGCGGCGAATAGCTTGGCCGCGTCGGTGCCGAGTCGGTTCCGCTGCTTGGGGCCCACCGTCGCAGCGACACTGTAGATCAGCGCGCGCATCGCCTCGACCTTGGCGTAGCTCTCGCCGATGTGACGCTGGATCTGGCCGTGCTCGGCGAGTGGCTTGCCGAAGCTGCGACGCTCGGTCGAGTACCGCACCATGGTGTCGAGGCAGCGGCGCGCCATGCCGAGGCTCATCGCCGCGAGTCCGAGTCGCTCGATCTCGAGGTTGCGCATCATGTTGGTGATGCCGCCACCCTCGGTGCCGAGCAGGTTCTCCGCGGGGACGCGGCAGTCCTCGAACACCAGCTCCGCCATCGTCGACGCCCGCATCCCCATCTTCGGGATCTTCGCGCTGGTCGAGAACCCTTCGAAGCTGCGCTCGACGATGAAGCTCGTGATCCGGTCCTCGAGCTTGGCGTAGATCAGGAACACGTCGGCTTCGCAGCCGTTGGTGATGAACGTCTTGCGGCCGTTGAGCACGTAGCCGGCGTCGTCGCGACGCGCGGTGGTCTGCAGCCCGAGCACGTCGGTGCCGACGGCGGGCTCGGTCATGCCCATCGCGCCGATCATCTCCCCCGACAGCGTCTTCGGGAGGTAACGCTTCCGCTGGTTGGCGTTGCCCGCGAAGTAGAAGTTGTTGACGAACAACAGGGCGTGCGCGAGGTAGCCGAGCGTGAAGCCCGGGTCGGCGTACGACAGCTCGTCGTGCACGATCACCGAGGCGGTGGCGTCCATGCCGGCACCGCCATCGGCATCGGGAATCGTCACGCCGATCAACCCGAGCGCGCCGAGCTCGCGCAAGAGCGCCGGGTTGAACTTCGCTTGCTCGTCGTGCTCCTGGGCCTGGGGCTCGACCTTCTGCTGTACGAACTGCCGGATCATCGCGCGCAGCTGTTCGTGCTCGTCCGTCAGGGTCACCGTCCGAATCTAGCCGTGGAACGGGGTACAGTCGATGCGTGCACAATGGGATCGATCGTCTGACCGGCGGCTTGCCGGCCGTGCTCGTCGCCAACGCGACCGCACAGAGCGGGAAGGCCGCCGAGCTGATCCGGAGTGCACGCGCGCTGCTCGACGAGGCCGGCGTGTCGCACCGGTTCGTGGCGACCGAGCCGGCGGGCAAGACCGTCGACCGGGTCAAGGCGATCGTCGACGATGGCACCCGCGTCGTCATCTACATGGGCGGGGACGGCACGTTCGCCGAGGTCGCCAAGGGCATCCTCGCGTCGGAGCGCCGCGACGGCGTGGCGATGGGCATGCTGCCGACCGGCACCGCCAACGATCAGGGCAAGTCGTTCGGACTCGATGCCGGGATGCCGTCGCTGGCGCGCAACGTGACGGTGATCTGCGGTGGGGTCACCGTGCCGTGCGATGTCGGCAAGGTCGTGATCGAGCGCGATCTGCAGATCATCCACGAGGACATGATGTTCGACTCGTTCTCGGTCGGGCTCGGTGCCGCCAGCCTCGAGACCCGCAACCGCGATCGCGAGCGGGTCGGCCGGATCCCCGGGCTCGGCGCGATCTATCGCGACCAGCTGGTCTACGCCGGGGCGGTGCTCCGGCGGTTCGTCGAGAGCTACGTCGTCGACATCAAGTTCGACCTCGAGGCCGTGATCGACGGCAAGGTCCATCCGTTCGAGAACCTGCTCGACGTCATCGTCAAGAACACCAAGGTTTTCGGCGGCGAATGGATCTTCGATCCGTCGACCGAATCCGACGACGGCAAGTTCGAGCTGGTGCCCGTCGCCGGACGCCGCGATTTCGGTACCAAGCTGCTCGGTTCGCTGCGCGCGAGCCCGGTCGGGGTCGACGACCTCAAGCTCCTCGGGTTCGAGCACGCGCCGGCGATCGCCGGGGCCAAGTTCGAGCTGATCGTGCGCACGGGGAGCGCGCCGTTACCGCCCGCCCAGATCGACGGAGAGGAAGTGCCCTCGGGCGATCGCTACTATCTCGAGGTGATGCAGCACGCGTTGCGGCTGATCGTGCCGCGCGAGCACGTCGATCCGTCGGGCACCGACCAGAGCGCCGGCACCTCGCTGACCGGCCTGTAGTTCGGGCCCCGGGCCGACCCGAGATCCGGCATACTGCTGCGATGCGGTCGCGAGGCGGGTGGTGGTTGGTGGCAGGAGCGATGTGCGGGATGGCGATCCACGGAGCGGGACTGCTCGCCGCACGCGAGAGCTACGCGATCTCGCACGCCGGAGCCTCGATACCCCACGACGGCACCTTCGCAGAGCTCCTGCACGTGTCGGGGCTCGCGCTGTGGATCCTCGCGGCGATCGGGTTCGTGCTCGCGGCGAGTGCTCCCGGCAGGTGGCGCGTGCTGCTCGTGGGATCGGCAGTCGCGAGTGCGATCGCTGCCGTGTTCGAGCTCCAGTGGCTCGTCGAGGTCTCGATCGACTTCGATCTCTACCGGGCTGGTCGAGCCGTGTCCTTGCTCGGGCTCGCGAGCTTCGCCGGCGCCGCGATGGCGCGCGGTGGCAGCAAGCGGCTGACCTGGAGCCTGCTCCCGATGTCGGTCGCGCTCGCCGCGGTGACGGCGATCCGACCGTTCGGCGTCGAGGTCATCGGGATCCCGGTGTTCGCGATGGCGTGCTACCTCGCGTTCGATCTCCTCGGTGCATTCCCGGTACTCGACGCGCGGATCCCGCCGGCGAGCGCGCGGGGCGCTGCTAGTCGGGTCGCCGGCATCGTGTCGCTGGCATTCGTCGTGGCCGGAGGACTCGCGATGGGGTTGGCGTTGCAGCGCAGCCGTGCCCTCGACGACGAGACGTCCGGTGCGTTCGTGTTCGGGATGGCGTGCCTGCTTCCGGGGGTGCTCGGGCTGTGGCGACTCCGAGGGCGCCACGTGTGGGTCCCGATCGTGGTGGCGATGGTGTTCGCGGGCGGGTCGATCAATTCGTTCCAGATGTTCTGGATCCGGCCGATCGATCGAGCCGCGCTGGAGACCCACCGCGCCGGCGGGTTTCGCGTCGACCTGCCGCTCGGCATCCAGGTCGACGAGGCAGACGGAGACTCGCTCCTCATCACGCCCGACCACTCGCAGCTTCGCAGCGTCGAGTGGCTGTGGAACATCGACGAGGCACCCGTCGAGGACGACCCGATCCAGTCGTGGACGGTTCGGTCGGCGGGCGTCGACGTCGACGCCCGGATCTACGAGCTCGAGGATCACTCCCTCATGGCGATGGTGGCGTGGTCGTGCGGAGCACGCTGGTCGTACGTCTACATCCAGCCGCGATCGCACGACGACGACGGTCCGCTGCACGCGCTGACCCAGCGGGTCGCGATGTCCGCGGCGTGCGACCCGCCTCGATAGCCGTCACGGCTTGTTCGCGAACGCGATCAGCTCGGGTGACGGCGGCCACTGCGGCTCGTTCGGCGGACCGTCGTACTCCCAGTCGACGCCGAACGTGTGACCCTCGGGACACTGGTACCAGTCGGTCTCCATGCCCTCGCTCGTACGCGTCGCCTTGACGAGCCGGCGCGTGTCGCGGAGACACGTCATGCATGCGACCTCGGCTGCGTTGGGACCACCGGCCATGCCGTCGGATATCACGGCCTGGGCTGCAACCACGCAGCGGCGGCGGGTGTCGACACGCCATGCTGGCGCCCGTTGCCCCTGCTACGCTGCGGAGGATGCGCCTCGCGCCGATCGGGCTCGCTGCAATCGTCGGGCTCGCCGGATGCTGGGGCGGGGCCGCGGCGCCGGCTCCGGTCGAACCCGAGGCGCCGGTGGTCGCGACGCCGCCCGGCGCGAGCTGTCACGACGCCGCGCTCGGCATCGATCGCGCGACCCGCGAGCTCCGCGGGCCGGACGTGGTGCCGGTCGTCGGGCGGCTGAAGTCGCGATGCGCCGCGGATCACTGGCCGGCGGCGGCGCTCGACTGCTTCCACGACATGATCCCGGGCGACCTCGGACGGTGCGCCGGCGAGCTCGGCGACAAGCAACGCCGCACGTTGTTCGCGGTGCTTCGCGGCGCGCTCGGCAACGATCGCGCCGAGCTCGCGATCGCGATCGCGCGGCTGCAGAACATTAGCCTCGGGATCCCGGAGTGCGATGACTTCGTGGCTTCCGTGGGGCGGATCCTGGAGTGCGAGGAGATGGAGCTCTCGACGCGCGTGTCGCTGGGAACGCAGACCGTGGATCTGTGGTCACTTCCCGACGCGGTGAAGCTGCCGGCCGATGCGATCAAGAGGATGGCCGCGGTGTGTGCGCAAAGCCGCGGACAGCTCGAGCAACAGGCGGCCGGCGCCGGTTGCAAGCTCTGACGTTTCGGCCCATGTTCCACCCATCAATCCGATTGGCTCTCGACGAGTCGTAAAGGGGATCACATGACCGACGTTTTCATCTATGACGTGCTGCGTACGCCCCGGGGTCGCGGCAAGGCCGGCAAGGGTGGGCTTTCCGGTATCCACCCGCAGGAGCTGCTCGCGCAGACCCTGAACGTGATGGCGGATCGCAACAAGCTCGACAAGAACCTGGTCGAGGACGTGGCGATGGGCTGCGTCACCCAGGTCAAGGAGCAGGGCTCGTGCATCGCGCGGAACGCGCTGATCGCCGCCGACTGGCCCGAGGACATCACCGGCATGACGGTCAACCGGTTCTGCGGCTCCGGTCTCGAGGCGGTCAACACGATCGCCGGCAAGATCGGCGCCGGGTTCATGGAGGGTGGCATCGGTGGCGGCGTCGAGTCGATGTCGCGCGTGCCGATGGGCAGCGACGAGTCGATGATCGACGGCCTCAACATGAAGCTCCGCGAGCGGCTGTTCATGGTGCCGCAGGGCATCTCGGCCGACCTGATCGCCACCCGCAACGGCTACTCGCGCAAGGACGTCGACGCGTTCGCGCTCAAGAGCCAGCAGAACGCGGCCCGCGCGATCGAGGGCAAGCGGTTCGCGAAGTCGCTGTTCGCGGTCAAGAACGACGACGGCTCGGTAGCGCTCGAGCGCGACGAGCACCCGCGCGCCGACACCACGATGGAGTCGCTCGGCGGCCTCAACGCGGCGTTCGAGAAGATGGGCGCGATGCCCGTCGGTCCGAACAAGGAGACGCTCGACCAGCTCGCGCTCAAGCGCTACCCGGACACCAAGAAGATCGAGCACGTCCACACGGCCGGCAACTCGTCGGGCATCGTCGACGGTGCGGCCACCGTGTTGATGGGCTCGGCCGAGTGGGGCAAGAAGGCCGGTCTCAAGCCGCGCGCGAAGATCCGCGCGATGGCGACCGCCGGTGCCGAGCCGGTGATCATGCTGACCGCGCCGGCGCCGGCGTCGAAGAAGGCGCTCGGCCGCGCCAAGATGAACGTCGGCGACATCGACCTGTGGGAGATCAACGAGGCGTTCGCCGTGGTGCCGCTGCTCACCGCGCGCGATCTCGAGATCGATCCCGAGCGGATCAACGTCAACGGCGGCGCGATCGCGCTCGGCCACCCGCTGGGTGCGACCGGCGCGATCCTGCTCGGCACCGCGCTCGACGAGCTCGAGCGTGCGAACAAGGCCACCGCGCTGATCACGCTGTGCATCGGCGGCGGAATGGGCATCGCGACGATCATCGAGCGCGTCTGACGCGCTCGCACCGCCCCGATGTTAGGGTCGCGGCGGTGCGTTTCTCGGCCCTGATCGCGGCGCTCGCCGCGCTCGCGGCGCTCGCCGCGTGCAAGCCGGCGGAACAGGCGCCACCGCCTCCACCGGCGTGGGCGTATCCGGCGCCGGCGCCGGCGTGGCAGCTCGGACCGCTGCGCGGGCGGTTCGGTCGTAGCCAGCCGCCGCAGCGGATCGAGTCGCTCGGCATCGCGGCGGGCGGCGGTGCGAGCACACCCCTGCAACGCCCGACGGTGTGGAGTGTTCCGGGCGATGGCGATGCGCGGGCCGTGGTGTTCGGCTACACGAACGCTCGGCCGGCGGTCGAGCTCGTCGACATCGATCGCGGTGCGGTCGCGTGGCGCTCGACCGATACCTGCGTGGAGCCGGTGGTCGGTGTGACCGCGAAGACGATCGTCTGCGGAGGGGCCCGCGGCGTGCGGACGCTCGGCCTCGACGGCAAGCCGCGCTGGCATGCCGATGGCCAGCTGCTCGCGGTCACGGGCGACGCGCTCGCGATCGCGAAGGGCGATCGCGACCTGGCGATCGTCGATGCCGGCGATGGCCAGGAGCGATGGCGCGCGACGCTTCCCGACGGCGTGACGCCGGCCTCGGTGGTCGGCAGCTGTGGCGACGACGCGTACGCGCTGGCCGGCGATCGGCTGCAGCGGATCTCCGACGGTCGAGGCGGCGCGGCGATCGCGTGGCAGACCACACTCGCCGGGTCTCCCGTGGCGATCGACACGATCGATACGATCGAGTGCAGCCGCGATGCGATCGTCGTCGCGACCCGCGAGGCGCCGTCGTCGCGCGGGCCGCGGTTCGCGCCACCTGCGCCATCCGAACCGGAAGGAGCGCTCTACGCGATCGCGCGCGCGACCGGCAAGGTCACCGGGCGGGTCGGTGGCGTGCGCGGGCACTGGCGCGCGCGCGACGGGTCGGATGCGATCGAGGTCGCGAGCGCTGCCGGCGTGGTTCGCTGGCCGAACGATCTGTCGGGACCGGTGCGCGCGCTGTCGCTGCCACCGCTCGGTGCGGTGATCGACGCGCGCGGCGATCGCCGGCTGGTGCGGGCGACCCCGTCGACCGCGGTGCTCCTCGATCGCGACGGCGTGCGCGCGGTGGTCCCGCTGGCGGGCGGACCAGGCGCGACGCTGCCGCCGACGCCAGGCGCTCCCGTCGAGGCCCGCGAATCGGGCCCCTCCGTCGAGCTCGGCAGCGCGGCGCTCGGCGCGGAGACGATCATCGCGGCGCTCGGGCCGCGAAGGGCAGGCGGGACTCTCGCAGCGTCGCGGGCAGGCGGCGCGACGGGCACGTCGGCCGCGTCGCCGGCGAGCACGCTGCGCCGGTTCGCGATCCCGTCGCGACTGCGCCGCGTCGCGCGCGTCGTGCCGGCTCCGGTCGGCGTCGCGATCGCCGCCGAGTTGCGCGACCTTCCGCCGTCGACGCCGCTCGCACACGATCGCGATTTCGCGTTGCCGGAGAGGCCCGGTGCCGTGGCGATCGCGCTCGATCCGATCGACCCGGCGCTCTACGTGATCGCGCGAAACCCCAGCGCGGGGCCGTCCGCGGTCGCGCGGGCCGACCTCGCGGCACGCACGTTCGCGTGGTCGCGCGACGACGGATGTGGGCCCGGCGAGCCGGTCGGGTTGGCGGCGACACCGGCGATCGTCGTGTGTGCCGCGCGCGGTCCGACTCCCGGGTCCGTGCGTGCGACCGGCCGCGATGGCCACCCACGCTGGGAATGGTCCGGTGCGGTCGACGGCGTGACTGCCGCTGGCGACGCGGTGATCGCGTTCGCGGCGGATCGCGCCACGGTGCTCGACGCGGCGACCGGCGCGGTGCGCGGCCGGCTGACCAGCGACGACGGTGCCGCGGTGCGCGCCGCGGTGGTCACGGCCGCCACGACGACGTGGGTGATCGCGTTCGAACGCGGCCGGCTGGTCGCGCGGATCCCGGCGGTGGCGATGGCCGCGCTGTGGTCGCTCGACGTGGCCGGCGTGGTGCGATCGATCCAGCCGTCGGGATCCGGCGTGCTGGTGGTGCTCGAGGATGGCGACGCGTATCGCGTCGATCTCGCCGGAGAGGTCACGCCGCTGCCGGGGCTCGGGCTGAGGTGGCGTGCGTCGGGCGAGCTGATCACCGGCGAGACGACGGGAGGTCCCGTCCCGGGAGCGCCGCGTGCCGCGGCAGCGCCGGAGCCGCCCGAGAATCACGGCCGCGCCAAGCCGCGCGACCCCGAGACCGACGCACCGCGGTTGTGGGTTCCGATCCCGGCACCACCCCCGAGCGGCGACAGCTGGCAGTACACGCTCTACGAGCGTGCCGGCGGGCTGCGGGCCCGCAACGACTACGGCCTCGCGTGGCCCGTGCAGTCGGCGCCGGCGCGCGGCCCCAGCGGCAGTCCGCTCGTGGTGGTGTCGGGCTCGGGGCTCCGCGAGGTGCTGGTGATCGACCCTCGTAGTGGGGACCCGATCCGTCGGGCGACGCTGTCCGACGACGCCGTGCCGGGGCTCGTGTTCGGGACGATCGTCGACGGCACGCCCGTCTCGGGTGCGGTGCTCGCGAACCCGCTACGTATCGTGGTGTTTTGAGGCCGCGTACCGCGACGGGCCTTCGTCACACTGCTATAGGATCTCTCGATGGCACTCCCGCTCCGCGCCGCGCTGCGTTCCGCAGGGCGCTTCATGGTCAAGAACCCCACCACGATGCTGAGCATGGCGCGCCACGCGCTGGGAATGCGGATCGCGGTGCCGCTCGATGCTCTCCGGTGGTTCATCGCGAACACGCCGCCGTCGAAGAAGGCGCCGCAGGACGTCACGATCTCGCCGCGGCCACCCGCGATCGGGATCGGCGCGACCATCGACCTGATGGGCACCACGGTGCGCGCCGGCGCGTCGATCCGGGTCGACCAGATCGAGGTCAGCGACGCGGCGTTCAAGGTCACGCTGCGGCTCTCCGACGTCACGATGAAGGTGCTCGGCGAGTCGTTCACGCCGGTCGCCGGGCTGATCAAGAGCGGCGCGCTCGATCTCAGCAAGCCGGGCAACCTCGCCAAGTTCATGCCCAAGCGGCCGCCCGTGCTGGTCGAGGCCCACGACGACATCATCGTGCTCGACCTCATGCAGAACCCGAAGTTCGCGGACAACCATCGCGTGCGCGCCATCCTCGGCACGTTGACGCCGGTCACGCGCGTCTCGGGGCTGTCCACCGAGGGTGATTTCCTGATCGTGCAGATGCGGGTCAGCCCGTTCGGGATTCCGCGCGCACTCAACGCGGCGCGAGCGCTCGCCGCCGGCTGACGCATGGATAGCGTCGCGCTATCGGCCGAGGACAAGGGTTCGCGGTACCGCGAGCTGTTGCCGCAACTCCAGGCGCTGCTAGCCGACGAACCCGATCTGATCGCGAACCTCGCGAACGCTGCGGCCGCGTTGCGTGCGTGCATCCGCGACGCGTCGTGGGTCGGGTTCTACATCGTGCGACCGAGTGGTGACGGCGAGGAGCTCGTCCTCGGGCCGTTCCAGGGCAACGTGGCGTGCGTGCGGATCGCGATCGGTCGTGGCGTGTGCGGCACCGCGGCGAGCGAGCGCCGGATGCTGATCGTGCCGGACGTGTCGCTGTTCGACGGGCACATCGCGTGCGATGCCGGATCGCGAAGCGAGATCGTGCTGCCGATCCTCGCCGGGGGGCGCCTGGTCGCCGTGCTCGACGTCGACAGCTACCAGCTCGCCGCATTCGACCACATCGATGCGGCCGGCCTCGCGCCGATCGCCGAGCTCCTCGGCGGTCTGGCATGGTGAGACGCGCGCTCGCGCTGGTCGCGGCGACGACCGTTGCCTGTCAGGGCAGCGGATCGAACAACAGCGCGAACGGCTCGAACGGCTCGAACGGCTCGGCCGGATCGAATCGTCCGGAGGTTCACGATGCCGCGATCGCCGATGCGTCCGTACCCGACGACGCCGAGGTCGCCGACGGCGCGCGGCCCGAGGAGCCCGAGCCACCCGATCCGGGGAAGGTGATCGACGACCTCGGCGCGATCTCCGCCTGGCAGGCGGTGGTCGATCGCTGGCGGTTGCTCGGGCGGCGCCATCAACGCGGGGTGGTGTACGGCCGGGTCGGTCCGGCGATCCTGATGCCGGCCCCGACGTCCGGATCGGGATTCGGATCGGGGTCGGCGATCGTGCGCGACGCCGGACCGCCGGCCGACGCCGCGCTGATCGCGTCGCCGTACACCTGGCTCGTCGACGACAGCGAGGGAGAGGGTTGGCTCGGGATCCGGATCGCGCTCGGCGGCAGGACTTCGCGAGCGGGCGCCCAGCGGCAAGGCGGACCGCAGAAGCGAAGTCCAACACCCATGACCGCCACCGAAGGCGATCGCGTCGCGATCGGTGGGGCGTGGCAGCTCGACGATCAACGCCGCTGGTACTGGAAGGCCGACTGGGTGAAGCCGATCCCGAAGCGACCCGCGCCGGCACCCGCGCCGGCCTCGCGGTTTCCGGTACCGACCGTGCCGACGCACGAGCTCGCGACCTCCGGGCTGATCCCGGGCGCGCGTCCGATCACGCTCGCCAAGGAAGGCGACATCGCCTACTTCCAGCTCGTCGGTCGCGCGCCCACGACAGAAGGTGATGGCTGGCCGGTCGCCAACCAGCTCGGCGATCGCGTGTACGCGTACCTGGTGTTTCCCGGCGAGCGCCCCAGCTACGGCGCCCAGGACATGCGGACTCCCGACGAGCGCTGGTCGCTGCGGCGCGCCCGTACCTACGCGGTGCAAGTCGGACGCATCCGCACGCGCGATCCGGACGAGCCCGTGGTGATCCGTGCGCGCTCGGCGCCGGTCTGGATCAAGTAGCCCGCGAGCGGGCGCCACGATTTCCTCGGTGGGCTGTCACCGTCCGGTTGCAGAACCGCGCCTCACCGTTCACCCGGTGTGCGTAGGTTGAGTCGTGTACGCCTTGCCAGCTACCGACGATCCGAAGTCGATCGAGCCCGTGCGGGTCGGGGTCGTGACCCTGGTGACGACCGAGATCGCGCAGGCAGTGGTCACCGAGCTCCGGCGTCACGCGATGTATGTCGAGACCCTCACCGCGGAGGTGCTGCAGTCACCGCCGACGCTGCCGGTCTACGTGATCTGCGTCGATCCACCGATCGCGGGCGTGCTCGCCGACAAGCTGGTGGCGTGGGGAGTCGCGAGCGAGCTGCGACCCGGGTTGATCGGTGTGGTCGAGGCAGGCGGTGTGCCGGAGTGCGAGATGTTACTCGCCGCGGGGTTCGACGATGCGGTGGTCACGCCGATCAGCGCGCGCGAGCTCGCGGGTCGCGTGCGTGCGGTACATCGCCGCGTCCACTGGAGAGGGACCTCGAACGGTCGGCTGAGGTTCGGGGAGCTGACGCTCGATCTCTACGGTCGATCGTTATGGATCGATGGCAAGAGCATCCCGCTCACGTCGATCGAGCTCTCCGTCGTGCGCGAGCTGATCAAGGCGAGAGGCCGGCCGCTTTCGCGCACCGAGTTGCTCGACACCGCGTGGGGAGAAGGCGATCTCGAGGTCTCCGAGCGCGCGGTGGACAACGTCATCCTTCGGTTGCGTCGGAAGCTGCCGCGCCCCGAGTTGATCGAGACGGTCCGCAGCGTCGGGTTCCGGCTCGCCAGTCGTCCGATCTAGGCCGCGCGACGATTGCCGCGGTTTTCGCGCGCCAGTTCTCGAATGACTACGAGGAGATCCCCATGTCACCGGCGGGTGGTCGGCGCGTCACACCCGCGTCACCGTGGGCGTGGTAAGGCTCCATCATGCTCGTCTTGGTCATCGAGGACGAAGTCGACCTGGCCACCACGGTCGAGTACAACTTGCGCGCGGAAGGATTCCAGGTCCGGTTGGCGCACAGCGGTCGTGCGGGCCTCGCAGCGGCGACGACCGAGCCACTCCCCGACGTGATCGTGCTCGATCTCATGCTGCCCGATCTGTCGGGCACCGAGATCTGTCGCCGCATCCGCGATCAGGAACGGACGCGCGACATCCCGGTGATCATGTGCACGGCGAAGGGCGAGGAGATCGATCGCGTGGTCGGCTTCGAGGTCGGCGCCGACGACTACATCGTCAAGCCGTTCAGCGTGCGCGAGCTGATCCTCCGGATCCGCGCGCTGCTTCGCCGCGTCAACCGTGTCGAGGGCGAGCCCTCGCTGATCCGGTTCGGTCGCCTCAAGATCGATCGCGACGCGCACCGCGCGTGGGTCGACGATAACGAGATCGGGCTGACCGCCCTCGAGTTCCGGCTGTTACACGCGTTCATGTCGCGCAAGGGTCGCGTCCAGACCCGCGATGCGCTGCTGTCGGACGTCTGGGGTATCGAGGCCGAGGTCACGACCCGCACCGTCGACACCCACGTCAAGCGGCTCCGCGAGAAGCTCGGTGACGCCGGCGGCTACATCGAGACCCTGCGCGGGGTCGGCTACCGGTTCCGCGACCAGCCCGACGAGGCTGTGGCCTGAGACCATGCGCCGGTTCCGCGTGCTCGTGCTCGCGGCCGGTGCAGCGATCGCGGCCGGTGTGCTGTTCCGGATCGCGCTGCACGGTCCGTTCGAGCTCGCCGCTGTCCCGTTGATCCTCGGGGTCGGCGTGTTCGCGCTGGTGATCGGCACCGCGTACGTCGTCGACGCGTGGCATCGCCGGGCACTGTCGGAGTTGCGGGTGGCGCTGCAGGATGTCGTGCGTGACACCAGCCGCCGGCTCGCGCTCCCGAGTGCCGATGCTGGGGGTGACCTCCGCCAGGTCAGCGAGTGGGTGAACTTCCTCGCCGACGATGCCGACCGCAGCCATCGCGGACTGGCCCGCGAGCGCGAGCTGCTGGCGACGGTGGCTGATGGTCTGACCCAGGGCGTGATCGCGGTCGACGACGATCACAAGATCGAGCTGCTCAACGACGCCGCCCGCAAGATGCTCTCGGTGTCGAGCTCGCCGGTCGGGGAGCCACTGATCGAGTTCGTGCGGTTACCCGAGGTGTTCGCGTTGATCGAGAGCGACGAGGCCACGACCGCCGAGGTCGAGCTCCCGGGGGGTACGCGGACCTTGATCCGGGTGGCCAACAAGTATGGCGGGGCGGGGCGCGTGCTCCTGCTCGAGGACGTTACCGCGATGCGCCGGCTCGAGAACGTGCGGCGCGACTTCGTGGCCAACGTGTCGCACGAGCTGCGTACGCCGGTCGCCGTGATCCGCGCCAACGCCGAGACCTTGATGGCGGGCGCCAAGGACGACCCGATCATCGCGCCCAAGCTGATCGAAGGCCTCCACCGCAACGCCGAGCGGCTCGCGCGCATCCTCGCCGATCTGCTCGACCTGTCGCGGCTCGATGCCGGCCAGTACCGGCTGGATTTGCAGAGCATCTCGCTGCGGGCCACCGCCGAGCAGGCGCTATCCGCCGTCGAGACCCAGGCCGCCAAGCGCAACGTCACCGTGACGATCGTATCGATCGCGGACGACCTCGCGGTACGCGCCGACCCCAAGGCGCTCGACCAGATCCTCGTCAACCTGATCGACAACGGGGTCAAGTACACGAGTACCGACGGCAACGTGTGGGTCGAGGCCAAGCCCGACGACGACTTCGTCCGTATCGAGATCCGCGACGACGGCCCGGGCATCCCGCCGAAGCACCTCGAGCGCGTGTTCGAGCGGTTCTATCGCGCCGACCCCAGTCGCTCGCGAGAGGCGGGCGGCACCGGTCTCGGGCTGTCGATCGTCAAGCACCTGACCGAGAGCATGCATGGTGAGGTCGGCGTCGAACCCAACTCGCCAACCGGTAGCATCTTCTGGTTGCGGTTGCCGCGGGCAACGATGGAGCAGGCCGCATGACCGCCCACACCCGCAAGCGATTCGAACACGGGCTGCGGACGCTGCGAGAGCGCCTGGCGACGATGGGGCAGCGTTGTTCGCGGCACCTCGAGATGGCGATGCGCGCACTCGCCGATCGCGACGACGAGCTCGCACGCGAGGTGATCGCCGCCGACGAGCTGGTCGATGCCGACGAGAACGACATCGACGAGCTCGCACTCCAGATCCTGGCGACCTACCAGCCCGTGGCCAGCGATCTGCGATTCCTCGCGATGGCGCTCAAGATGGTGATCGACCTCGAGCGCATCGGCGACCTCGCGAGTGGTATCGCCAAGCGCGCACTCGAGATCAGCCCGCTCTCCCCGATGTCGAACGTGAACCTTCACGAGCTCGCGGCACTGGTGCAAGCCAACCTCCATGCCGTGCTCGACGCGTTCGTCAAGCGCGACGCCGTGGGGGCGACCGCGGTGATCGCCGCCGACGTCGAGATCGACGAGGTCAACGCCAGACCTGTTCGCGGACCTGGTCGCACAGGTCGCGAGGGATCCCGCGATGGTGACCCGGATCCTCCCGCTGACGTCGGTGTGCCGCTACCTCGAGCGGATCGGCGATCACGTCGAGAACATCGCCGAGGCGGTCGTGTTCATGGTCAACGCCGTCGACCTCCGGCACCGCGCACCGCTGGCCGGTTAGCGCGGCCGGACCACCAGTTCCTCGCACGCGGCTCGACGCTAGCGTCGCGGGCTGCGCCTTCGCGCGTAACCAATCGCCGTTGTCAGGCCTCCAACCAGGAGATTGCCAAGGACTGAACTCGTGCGTTTCCCCATCCTCTCGCTCTTCGCCCTCGCAAGCCCGGCTGTCGTGCAGGTCGCATCTGCGGATACCGGGGCGATGCTCCGCGCGACCGCGCAGTACGAGACGGGGCCCGCGTACATCGCTCAGAACGATGGCGAATACGGGGCGAACGGAACTCGCTACGATGCCGACGACGTCGGACAGCGAGAGAATCTCCTGCTGTCTCGGCGGACGAGCCTCGAGCTCTCGTACGGGCGGCACACGGCGATCCTGCTCTATGCCCCGTTCGAAGCGACGACGCAGGTCGAGCTGGGGCGTGACTTGCAGTTTCGCGACACGCGGTTTGTCGCGGGAACCGCCGTCGAGCACCGCTACCTGTTCGACGGATACCGCGGGTCCTACCTGTATCGGCTCTTCGACAAGGGCCCCGTGACGCTCGAGATCGGTGGCTCGCTTCAGGTCCGGAACGCCGAGGTCGCGTTCAGGTCGCTCGATGGCGCGCAGCGCGCGTCCGAGAACGACATCGGTCTGGTCGGTGCAGCCAAGGCGCGGTTGTGGTACCGGCCGTCGGTCGACGCCTGGTGGGCTTCGCTGGAGGCCGACGCCTTCTCGACATTCGGGCTCGTCCCGGGCGTTCGCGGCGCGATCTACGACGTCCAGCTGGCCGCGGGTCACCCGGTCGCGAACGGGATCGATGTGGTGTTCGGTGCTCGTCTGCTCGGCGGTGGCGCGAAGGTGGAAGATCGCGACATCTACAACTGGGCGAACTTCACCGCGTTCACCGCCGGTGTGCGCGTATCGCTCGATCGGTTGTTCGGTGCACCGCGACCGATCGACCGATGATCACGACAGCCACGCGTCGTACGACGCGACCGCGTGGCAAAGAAAGTCGAGCAGCGGGAGATGGCGGCGCAGCGTGCGGCGATGGCGGTGTGGTCGCACCGGATTGAACCGGCCGAGCGTCGACAGTGCCTGCAGCGGATTCTTGCGCACCCACGCCCACGATCCCATCTCGAGCGTGAGCGGCAACATGCAGCCGGCGCCGGCATCGCGCCGTCGATCGTAGAGGTAGTCCCACAGGTCGCCGCGGATCGTGTAGGCCTGTGCGGTCTGCTCGACGCGATACACGTGGTTGGGCAACGTGCGATCGAGCAGTGCGGCGAGCGCGGCGATCGCCGGATGGTCCGGCAGCGGCTCGCGCGTGCGCGCGTACGGATACCACAGCCGATCGATCATCCCGAACCCCGAGTGCAGGTCGATCGCGATCGAGAACGGTGCGGCGAATAGCTCGCGCTCGACGAGGTCGCACAGCGCCGCGGCTTCGACCTCCATGGTGCCGGCCTTGCCCATGTACCAGGGCAAGCGCGGCGACAGGCGCTGGCCGCCGAGCAGCGGCGTGCCCCCGAACGTCGCGACCGGCGCGTTGCGCATGAGATCGACACCGTTGCCGTTGGCGCGGCGTCCGCGCGTCAGGCCGACGGGGTTGACCAGCGGCACCACGATCACGCGGCAGCGCTCGAGCGCGTCGTGTAGCACCCGATCCCAGTCGAGGCGTGCGAGCAGCGTCGTCAGGTAGGCGATCGCGACATCGGTACCGATCCGTTCGAGCCCGTGAACGCCGCCGACCACGAGCAACGCCGGGACCCGCGGATCGCGCGAACCGAAGCGGAAGGCGTGGATCGGGAGATCGTCGACGCGCGCGAGCACCTCGGTCTGTGGGGCGAGCGCGACGAGGCGATCGATCTCGACGAGCGCCTGCGACGGACCGAGCGCGCCGGACTCTGCATCGTCAGGCCACGAGGGCACGCGAGCCATCGCTGGATCGTACGCGAAGCCACGGGCGTCGGGCTCGCCCTCGATCGCGCACGCTCGTATCGCTACGCGTGCTCACCCGACCTGGCGAGCACGCTCCGCCCACGCGACGGTGCAAGCATCCTTGCGGGTCCCGAGACGCTCGGCGAACACCGACATCATGTTGCGGCGGTTGACGAACGTGATCGCCGCGAGCTGGTCCTCACCGGGGATCTTGAGCAGGCGGAAGCACTGGAACCCGAGCGAATGGATGTCGGGTTCGCGAGGGCGCACCACCTGCAACGGCTGGGTGATTCGCGTGGCGGAGGCGAGGACATCGAACGAGCGGGTCATGCCTCTTCAACCGAGCAACGTCGGGGCCAAATCCCGGGTCGCGCAACTGCTGGTAACTGCACGAAGGCAACCACGGGCATGTCACGGCGTGCGTGCCATCTCGGCAGGAATTGCCTGCGAAAACGGCCGAGGTGTCGGGTTGGTTGCCAGTCGAGCGGGTGCGGCCGTGCGACGCGACGGTGCGACGGGTGCGACCCGGGCCTCAGCGCGCGAACCCGGCGAGCGCGACGGCGATCCGCGAGAACACGGTGCATCCGGAGGCCGTCGCCACGGCATCGAACACCGCGGCGTCATCGCTCGGGCCGAGCGCGCGCACGCGCGCGTACGCGGCGGTGCCGAGTCGCCACGGTGCCAGCGCGACGATCTCGGCGAGGTCGATCAGCGCGCGATCGAGATCGTCGGTGGGATCGACGGGCGGTGTCGCGAGATCTCCGAGCACGCGCGCCACGGCGGCGGCGATCACGGTACGGCGCCGGCGATCGAGCGTCGGGGTCTCGCGATCGAGCGCGTATGCGCGCCACGCGTCGCGGAGATCCGTGGCACCCGCGCGAAGCTCGAGCGCGATCGGTCCGCTACCCGCGGGCGGCGGATCGCTCGCAGGCAGGTACGGCGGCGTGGCGGGTTCGACGTGGGGCGAGCCGAACCGATCGGGATAGTCGGCCTCGACGCCGACCGCATCCGCGATCCGGTTGAGGTGGCCGAACAGCGAGCTCTGCAGGATCGCGTGCAGCACCGCGGCGTCGTCGAGGCCGCCGGCGCGAGCGCGTGCGAGATCGTCACCGGTCAGCGCCCACGGTCGCTCGGTGACCGCGATCGTCAGCGCGATCAGCGCGCGTACCGGCGGATCGTCGTGCCGCGTCAGCGAATGCGGATCGATCACCACGGCCCGCGACTGCGAGTCGTCACCTTCGAGCGCGGCACGCAGAAACTCTGCGTGAGCGACCGTTCAATAGAAGCACTGGTTGAGGCGCGAGGTCGTCGCGGCGATCAGCTCGCGCTGCGGCCAGGTCAGCGGCCCGCCGTGGTTGACCCCGCTCGAGAATCCGAACACCCGCGGGATCAGCGCGGGATCGAGGCTGTGCGCCCGGATGATGCCGGGCACGCCACCGTGCGACGGCTTGTACACCGGCGGCATCTTGCGCTCCTTGATCTTGTCGTAGACGGCGGCGAGCGGGCCGGTCGCGTCGGCGGGCTCGATGATCGTCAGGTGCGCCATTCCCTCTACCGTACGTCACGTCGCGACGGGCCGCCATCGGGACGCCGTGGTTCGAGACAGTCGTTGCACCGAAGCCGGTGACGAAGCCACCGCAGATCGTCGGTGACAGCACGGTCGCAACGTCGCGACGGCGAGACACCACATCCATGACAAACGTGCAGCGTCGCGAAACGAAGTGACGTCAATCGAAGAGATCGCGACGTTCGTTGTTGCCGTGCGGTCACGATTCGCGCGCCGAACCGACAAACGGAGACCGTAGGGTGCGCGGCAAAGGGAGCCCATGCCGTGTATCGCACCAGCCATCGTTCTTCGATCGTCGCCGTGATCGTGGCCTGCGCGTGGGGCGTGGCGCGTGCCGACCAGCCGGCACCGCAACCGCCTGCTCCACACGAGACGCCCGCGCCCGCCGCCCCCGATGACGAGTCGGGCGATGCGCCGGCGAAGCCGGACGACCAGGCGCCGGCGAAGCCGGACGACCAGGCGCCGGCGAAGCCAGACGACCGGGCACCGGCAACACCGGACGACAAGTCGGGTGATGCGCCGGCCACGCCACCGGCGGCACCGGCGGACCCCGATCGGAAGCCGGGCGATGCACCCGTGCAGCCGCCGGCCGAGGCACCCGTGCAGCCGCCGGCCGATGCGCCCACCCAGCCGCCCCCGCCCGCCGAGACCAAGCCGGCGCCGGCCGCGACCGTCACGGTGAAGGGCAGCATCATCGACAACAACACGAAGCTCGGGATGCCGGCCGCGACGATCCAGATCGAGGGTCCAGCGGGCGACGACACGATCGCCTCCGAGCTCGACGGGACGTTCACCCTGAACCTCGTGCCGGGGACCTACACGATCACGTTCTCGACCCCGGAGTACATCGAGCAGAAGCGCACCATCACGGTGGTCGCGAAGCAGCAGCTCCGGATCGACATCAACCTCGACCCGGTGCCGGCGACCACGTCGGAGACCATCGAGATCGTCGACAAGATCGACACCCGCAAGGAGTCGGCCGTGCTCGCCGTGCGGCGCGCGGCCGCGACGGTCAGCGACGCGGTGAGCTCGCAGGAGATCGCGCGGACGCCGGACAGCAACGCGGGCGACGCGATGAAGCGCGTGGTGGCGGTCAGCGTCACCGACGGCAAGTACGTCGCGCTGCGCGGCCTCGAGGGCCGCTACGTGACGTCGCTGCTCAACGGCGTGCTGCTGCCGAGCCCCGAACCCGATCGCAACGCGGTTCCGCTCGACCTGTTCCCGACCAGCCTCCTGTCGACGATGACGGTGGTAAAGAGCTACTCGGCGGAGCTGCCCGCGCAGTTTGGCGGCGGCACCCTCTCGATCGACACCAGCTCGTTCCCGACCAGCTTCGAGACGCGGTTCGGCGTGTCGACCTCGGCGAACACCGTGGCCACCGGCCAGAACGGGCTGTCGAACGCGAGCTCGCGCGGCGTCAGCAACTACCTCGGGTTCGACGACGGGAGCCGTGCGCTGCCGAGCTCGATCCCGCGCAACCAGGCCGTGCGCGGCATGGACCCGGTGCGCACCGAGTCGATCGGCGAGTCGCTGTCCAACGTGTGGACGCCGTCCGACGAGACCGTGACCCCGAACCTCGGCCTCACGGCGATGGTCGGCGACACGATCAAGGTCGGCGGCAAGCGCGTCGGCTACCTCGCGTCGGGCCTGATGCGCCACAACTTCACGGTCAAGCAGGGCATCACGGCGCACACCGCGCAGTCCTCCGGGATGACGGTGGCGACCGACGAGCTCAACTACAACGTCGGGACCGCCGAAGCGACGCTCGGTGCGCTCGCGAACGTCGGCGTCGATCTCACCGACAACGATCAGGTCAGCCTGTTCGGGTTGTTCACCCACGTCGGCGAGGACACCAGCTCTCTGGCAGGCGGGTTCTCCGAGACCGACGGTGCGGATCTCAGCGTGCAGCGGCTGCGCTTCATCGAGCGCTCGCTCGCGTTCACCCAGCTCCGCGGGAAGCACCTGCTACAGCGGTCGCGTGGGCTCGAGCTGACATGGCAGGGCAACTTTGCCGCGACGTCGCGCGACGAGCTCGACAGCCGCGACCTCGTCTACACGCTCGATCCGACCACCGGGATCCCGAACTACAAGGATCAGCCGGGCTCGGGCGAGCACTTCTGGCAGGAGCTGCGTGACAAGGCGGGCGGCGGTGGCGCCGACGTCAAGGCGCGGTTCGGTCCGGCGACGATCCACGCCGGGAGCATCGCGCAGCTGTCGAGCCGCGCCCTCGGCGGCCGGCGGTTCCGCTACAAGTTCGTCGGCAACGACACCTCGGTGCGTGCGCTACCCGGTGAGCAGATGTTCGACCCGGCGCACATCGGCCCGGACTTCCAGCTCGAGGAGGGCACGCTCAACGAGGATGCGTACCAGGCCTCGCTCGACATCTACGGTGGCTACACCACCGCCGAGGTCCAGCTCCACGAGAAGTGGCGCGCGATCGGTGGCGTTCGTTACGAGCGCGCGAGCCAGGAGCTGTCCAACGGTAGCCGCTACGCGATCGCCGGCCTCGAGACCGAGATCGCCCGGACCGACGACGACATCCTACCGGCGGCGAACCTCGTGTACTCGCCGCGCCCCGACATCAACTTCCGTGCGGCGTACAGCTACACGCTGACCCGCCCGCGGTTCCGCGAGCTGGCGCCGTTCCTGTACTTCGATTACATCCGGCGCCGCGACATCTCGGGCAACCCCGACCTCACCACCACCCACCTCCACAACGCCGACCTGCGCTGGGAGTGGTTCCCGAGCGAGGACGAGGTGTTCGCGACCAGCGTGTTCTACAAGCGCCTGGTCGATCCGATCGAGCAGGTGCTCGTCAACTCCAACGGCGACGTCACGTTCCGCAACGCCAAGGCCGGCAACCTGGTCGGCGCCGAGCTCGAGGCGCGGACCACACTCGGTCGCCTCGACACCTCGCTACGCCGGTTCCGCGTCGGCGCGAACCTGTCGCTGATCCAGTCGCGGGTCGAGCTCGACGAGAGCGAGATGCTGCTGACCAATCGCAAGCGCCCGGTCTTCGGCCAGTCGCCGTACGTGGTCAACCTCAACCTCGGCTACTCCAACCCGAAGATCCTCGACGCCAACCTCCTCTACAACGTGATCGGCGCGCGGATCACCGACGTCGGTGTCGACGGTCTGCCCGACACCTACGAGCAGCCGATGCATCGGGTCGACGTGGTCGCGAGTCGCCTTCTTCGTAAGGACCTCCGGCTCAAGCTGGCGGCCAGCAACATCCTCAACCAGAGCGTTCGCCTCGATCAGGGAGGCGTGACGGTCAACAACTACAAGCCCGGCGTGTCGTTCTCGCTCGGCCTCGACTGGGCTCCCTAACAAGGTTTCGGTTTCTCGCTCTCACCCGAAAGGACTATGACGATGAAGAAGCTACTGACTAGCCCAACGAGCGGGCGAACAATGACTTCGCTTGGCACCCTTGCGTCCGCGTTCGTACTGACGCTGGCCGCGTGCGGTGGCGATTCCGGGCTCACCGGCGACGATACGCCGACGCCGGACGCCCCTCCCTCCAACGGCATGAACGTCGACGTTCCCGCCGGTGACCTCGCCAACGGCGACCACTGGACGGCCGACCACACGTACACCCTCAAGGGCTACGTGTTCGTCACCGGTGGCACGCTGACGATCGACCCCGGCACCAAGATCCTGGGCGACAACGGCAGCGCCCTCACGATCACTCGCAATGCCAAGATCGACGCGGTCGGCACCGCCGACAAGCCGATCGTGTTCACCTCGAGCTCGCCCAACCCGCAGTCGGGCGACTGGGGTGGGGTCGTGCTGCTCGGCAAGGGCCCGATCAACGTCACCGGCGGCACCAACAAGGTCGAGGGCTTCGCGGATTCGTTCGGTGATCGCATCGTCTACGGTGACACCACCCCCGACGCGACCCACGATTGCGGCAAGCTCGAGTTCGCGCGTATCGAGTACGCGGGCTTCGCCCTCTCGGTCGACAACGAGCTCAACGGTCTGACCATCGGCGCGTGTGGCTCGGCCACCGAGATCGACAGCGTCCAGATCCACCTCGGTCTCGACGACGGCATCGAGCTGTTCGGCGGTACCACCAACCTGACGCACATCGTGATCAGCCAGCCCGACGACGACGGTCTCGACTGGGACTTCGGTTGGCAGGGTAAGGTGCAGTTCCTGATCGTCCAGCAGAAGGTCGGTCGTGGCGACAAGGGCATCGAGGCCGACAACAACAAGAACGACGGTGACCTGACCCCGCGCAGCGCGCCGGAGATCTGGAACGCCACGTTCATCGGTTCGGACGGCGCGGCCTCGGATCCGCAGGGCGGCATGCACCTCCGCCGCGGCACCGCGGGCAAGATCAACAACGCCATCGTCGCGTTCTTCCCGAGCTTCGCGGTCGACGTCGACGACGCCGTTCCCGGCTCGGTGGCGCAGTTCAACGCCGGCAACCTGGCGATCAAGAACACCTACTTCATGAAGGGCACCAACGCGACCGCCGCGTGGCCGACCGGGTTCGATCTCGTCGGCAACCCGCCGGCGGAGAACGACGGTGGCTTCGACGAGGCCACCCAGATCGGTGGCGACGCGACCAACCACGTCGATGTCGACGCGATGCTGACCGACCCGAAGAACCTGACGTCGCCGAACTTCAAGCCGGCCGCGGGCTCGCCGGTCCTCACCGGCTGCGGCACGCCGCCCGCCGGGATGGACACCTCGGCCACGTTCTGCGGTGCGATCGGCACCGAGGACTGGACGGCGGGCTGGACCAGCTTCCCGAACTAGTTACCGTTTGTCCCGTGTGACGGCTCCGTCGCAATCCGTGCGACGGAGCCGTTTCCATTTCGACACACGAACGGCCAAAACCGCGTCACCGCCCCGTCACTTTTCTGCCGAAGTCGACACACGCGATGTAGTGTCGTCATGTGGGAACCGCGTTTCGGTGCGTGATGCTGGTGAGCCTGATCGGCTGCACGACCACCGAAGTCGATTCGGGCCCCGGCGGCACGATCTACGTCTCGGATTACTCCGCGGATGCCGTGGTCCGCTACGACGGCCGCACCGGCGAGCTGATCGACGTGTTCGCTCAGGGCTACGAGGACCACGTCGATCGCCCGGCCAACGTGCGGCTCGGTCCCGACGGCAACCTCTACGTCGCCGGGTTCGGCCATGGCGACATCGTGCGGTTCGACATGGCGACCCGCGAGATGATGGACGTGTTCTACCGAGACACGGGCGTGCTCGAGGAGCCGGTCGAGCTCCTGTTTCATGGGGACGAGCTCGTCGTGCTCGGCAACGACACGCAGAACGCCGTGATCGTGTCGCGCGACGGCGTCTCGCGTCGCAACTTCGGCCATCCGACCATGCGCGCGGCCCACGATTTCGCGTTCGGCCCCGATGGCTATCTCTACGTCGCGACCGAGTCGCATCCGCAGCTCGGCACCTCGATCCAGGTCTGGGATCTCGCGACCGGTTCGCTGGTGAGGTCGTTCGGCCGTGCCGCCGACGGCGAGATCTCGTTCGCGACCAGCCTCGCGTTCGATCACTTCGGGACGCTGTACGTCACCGATTACATCGCGGGGCAGGTGATGCGGTTCGATCCGGCCACGGGCGAGTATCTCGATACCCGGATCGATGGCCTCGAGTATCCGGTCGGCCTCGAGCTCGGCACCGACGGCAAGCTGTATGTCCTCGACGAGCTCGGGATCCGGCGGTTCGATGCCGACTCCGGCGACGACGAGGGCGTGCTGGTTCCCGTCGAAGAGCCCCTGCGCCGCCCGCGCGGGTTCCGGTTCCTCGCGAACTAGCGCAGGGTCAGATACGCGGCGACCGCGCCACCGATCGCGAGCGCGCCGATCAGCCCGAATAGCCACGCGCGACCGCGGCGTCGCTCGTGGGCGCTCTTGAGAATGTTCGCGCCGATCGGATTGTAGGTCTCCTCGAGCAGGCTGATCTCGATCGACACCGCACTCGCCACGCTGCGTGGCGCCGGGCCGGTGACCTCGTCGATCCAGCGCGTGACCTGCGTGGGCGTGGGGAGCTGCTGTGCGACGTGGGCGAATGCGTTGCGCATCGCACGTGCGCGTTCCCAGCGCTCCTCGGGATCGCGGCGGAGCGAGGTCATCACCACGTCATCGATCGCCGCCGGGACGCGCGGGTTCCACTTCGAGGGCGGCTCGATCTCGAGCGTCTGCACGCGCCTCAGAGTCTCGAGGTCGTTCTCGACCTGGAACAGCTTTTTGCCCGCGAGTAGCTCGTGCGCGACGATGCCCGCCGCGAACAGGTCGGCGCGGGGGTCGATCCGTCCGGCGATGTACTCGGGCGCGACGTACGCGAACTTGCCCTTGATGAAGCCGGTCTTGGTCCGCACGTTCGAGCTCGTCGCCTTGGCGATCCCGAAGTCGATCAACTTGGCGACGCCGTCGCGCGACACGATGATGTTCGACGGCGTGACGTCGCGGTGGATGATGCCGAGCGGCTGGCCGTTCGCGTCGCACAGGTGGTGGGCGTAGTCGAGCGCGTCGAGCAGCTGGATCACGATCGACATCGCGATCGGCAGCGGGATGTCGCGCTTCGCCGACCAGCACGCATTCATGATCTGCGAGACCGTGGGGCCGCGCACCAGCTCCATCGCGATGTAGTAGGTGTCGCCGACCTTCCCGAAGTCGTAGGTGCCGGCGATGTTGGGGTGCTGGAGGTCGAGCGCGAGCTTGGCCTCGTCGAGGAACGCGATCACGAACTCCTCGATGTGAGCGAGCTGGGGGTGCAGGCGCTTGAGCGCGACCGGCGCGCCGTCCGGATCGTCTTGTCGTTGTGCCCGGTGGACGGCAGCCATGCCGCCGCCGCCGAGCTTCTCGTAGACCAGGTACTGCCCGAAGTGCTCGGGGGCGGTCACGGCAGGGTGATCTGAGGGTCGTCGGGGTGGGCTCGGAACAGGAGCACGGTGTTGCCCAGCACCTGGGCGACCTCGCAGCCGAGGCGGGTGGCCAGCGTGGTCGCCGCGTCGTGGCGATCGAGCGCGGAGGCTTCGCCGATCTTGATCTTGATCAGCTCGTGATCGAGGAGCGCCTGTTCGATCGCCGCGACCAGGCCGTCGGCAATACCCTCCTTCCCGACCTGGACGATCGGATGGAGGTTGTGTCCGAGTGACCTCAGGTACCGGCGCTGCTTGCCCGTGAGCATCGCCGCCTGCGTAGCACGTACGCCAGGCCGACCGCCACCATGCCGAGGGTCCGCCAGGGGGATCTAGGCGGGCCCCCGGAGCCGGAGGCCTGGCATCCGCCGACCTCCGGCTCCGCGGTGGTGGTGAGGTCCCCGGGCGACTCGTCTTCGGCACCTCGTCGCCCGAGGCGGCTCGCGAGGATCTCGACGGAGTTCTGTCCGTCGCGACACACCGAGCCGTTGATTCCACAGTCGCGGCTTTCGAACTCGCCGCAGGTCGCGGTCCAGTCCTGGAACTCGCGGTCGCCGTAGTAGTCGAGATACGTCATCGGGTCCGATGGCGTCATCTGGTGATCGAGGCCGTAGCTGTGCGCGATCTCCTGCGCCATCACCTCGCACATCGTGCGCGAGTCGTCGGGGAGCACGTCCGTGAACGTGAACACGATCGAGTTCTCGATGATCCCGCAGTCGGTCGTGAACGGCGACACGCCGGCGACGTTGTCGGGAAGCCCGACATCGTTGGGGTGTCCGCCGAACAGCGCCTCGATGTGTGGCGTGTCACCGGGATCGACGTCGGTCACGGTGACGTCGAACCGCGAGTAGATCTCGGCGACGCAAGCCACGGTCTCGTTCCAGGTGTCGTCGTCGATCTCCCACGGCGTGATGATCACGGGCTGGTCGATGATCGACGAGGTGTCCTCGCGCGAGTCGTTGTTTCCGGGAAACAGCACGGCACCCTCGCGGTCGAGGTAGATGACGCGGCTGTTCGCGCGGTGGTCGCCGGTGATCCCCGTGGCGGAGAGCACCTGCCGGGCGAACACGTAGCCTCGCGAGTCCGGGTGGCTGGCCGCCACGAACTGGCGTTCGCGTGCGTGGCCGTCGAGCTGGAGGGTTCGGAGTGGGTGCGACGCGTGGGCGAGACTCGTCGCGAGGAAGGTGATGGTGAACGCAATCAGGCTGCGTTCCACGGTTGACATTCGTGACATCACGACCCGTGCCACGCAACCCGAAAACCGTTTCGGTAGCGAGGTCGGTGGATTGCGCGCGTTGCGCGAATTGCGCATCCACGCGGTTAGCCGACTAGCCGGTGACTCGTCGTGGGATTCGCGGAGACTTCTCCCCCACGCGATTCCTCGACGGAGAACTTCACCAACACGACGCTCACAGAAGCCAGGTTTCCGACGACGATTTCGTTCGTTGCTGTCGGCGAGCGAGTTTGCGAACGTGATCTCATGGCTGCTCCGATCGCACGCGTTCGAATCAACAAGCGAGCGCTGCGCACCGAGGAGCTGTCGTCGCTCGAGACCGTCCCGCACCGGTTCTCGACGTCGGCCGAGACCTCGCCGTTCCGCCACGCGACCGCACCGATCGCGGCGGAGGCCACCGAGCAGTTCGGGCAATACCTCGTCTACGAGCAGCTCGGCGAGGGCGGGATGGCGTACGTCCATCGCGCCGAGATGGTCGGTGCCGCCGGATTTCGCAAGCCGGTCGCGCTCAAGCGCATGCGCACCGCGACCTCCGAGAACCCGGAGTTCGTGACGTCGTTCATCACCGAGGGGCGCGTGATCGGCCGGCTCCGCCATCCCAACATCGCGTCGGCCTACGAGCTCGGCAAGCTCGACAACACCTACTTCATCGCGATGGAGTACGTCCCCGGTCCGACGCTGGCGCAGATCATGGCGCAGTCGCGGCGCGCGGCCGGCGCGATCCCGCTGCCGATCGTCCTCGAGATCCTGATCCAGCTGTGCGACGCGCTCGAGCACGCGCACGATCTCCGCGACGAGGGTGGCCACCCGCTCAACCTGATCCACCGCGACATCTCGCCGATGAACGTGATCGTGTCGCGCGCCGGCACCGCGAAGCTGATCGATTTCGGCATCGCGAAGCTGCGAGGCTCCGCGGTCGTCACTCAGGCGGGCATCATCAAGGGCAAGCACGCGTACGTCGCGCCCGAGTACACGCTCGGCACCGGCCTCGATCGCCGCGTCGACCTGTGGGGCCTCGGTGTGGTCGCGCACGAGATGTTGACCGGGCGGCGCCTGTTCCTCGGCGACACCGACGGCGAGACCATCCGCAACGTCCGCACGATGCCGATCACGCCGCCGTCGCGGATCGCGAACGGCGTGTCGCCGGAGCTCGACGACATCGTGATGACCGCGCTGCAGCGCGATCCCGATCTGCGCTGGCAGAACGCCGGGGCGATGCGCGCCGCGCTCACCGCCGAGGCGCGCCGTCTGCGGCAAGTCGTCAGCGGCGCGCAGATCCGCGAGTGGATCGAGTGGGCGTTCCGCCAGCCGACGCGCCAGGATTCTCCGATCGGCCACGTGGTCGATCAGCTTCAGGACGACTCGCCATCGATCCAGATCGTGAGCGGCGACCTCGAGCCCGTGTCGTCCGCGTCGGCGATCTCCGCCAACGAGACCTCCGGCGAGATCGACGACGAGCTCCCCACGCTCGATCGCGCCACGCCCGCACCCGTCCATCTCGATCGCGCGCTGCGGCCGACGCCGCGGTACGCCACCCAGGTTCCCTCGCTCGGTGGTCGCCGCGCGCGGATCGCGACCGGCACGGTGCCGCCGGCCGATCCGCCGCGGCTGACTCCGGGGCGCGGCGTGCGCGCTACGCCCGGGTTCGGCCCCGAGCGCGTCACGCCGGCGTTCGGCGTCCGGCGCCCATCGCGCCCGGGTCGCGAGGACACCGCACCCACCGTCGACGTCAAGCAGCGCGCGGCGTCCGAGCCGATCCGACTCGAGCGACGTCGAGGCGCGACGCCGACGCCGGCACCGCTCGCGATCGTGCCCGCCTCGTCGGCCCCGATCGTCGCGCGGGGACAGCGCCCGCCGAGCTCCGACGGCGTGCCTCATCCCGTTCCGCACTCGCCGACCACCAAGGTCCGTCCGCTCGACGCGCCGAACGCCCGGCCGACGCCGCCGCGTCGCGACATCTCCCATCACGGCGCGCCGCGCTGGCGCCCGCCGACGCGGTGGACCGCGGAGCCGCCCCGCTCGCAGTTCCCGCAGCTGTTCGTGCTGCTGCTGCTCGCCGCGTTCGCGGCAATGTCTGTCCAGCTCGGCTGGATCGACGTCGCCGCCTGGCGCCAGCTGCTCGGCGTCTGACCGTCCCCCGAGCGTTCCTCGTCGAAGGACGGGGCCACAAGTGCTGGATGCGCGCGGGAAACGCGAAGGGACGGGAGGCCACAGAGATCGCAAAGATCGAGGTGCCTCCGCACTGACGATGGTCGCGTGGACCACGAGCTCCCTTGGCCAACAACGACGCCCGCACTTCGAATGCGCTCGCGGAAGATCCGGCACAGGCGGTCGGTAGGCCGCGCGGCGTGCTCCTGGCTTTGTGGACCGCGCCGGTGCTCGCCCGGCACGTCGTGCCGATTCTTGCTCGGCGCACGGACCTCGTCGCGCGGCCCACAAGCGCCACTCGCCTGATGCGAATGCCGGCGCCCCAAAGACGAGAACGATGTTCTCGAGAAGAAGAAGAGAAGAGAGCGCGATGGTGCATCTTCTCGTCGGGGAGCGGCGTTTTTCGCTTGACGGATCTCGCGGCGACATCGCTCGACGATCGAGAGCGCGACGCTGATGTGCGACGAGTCGCGACGTATCGATCGCTGCGCGCGCAAACCGGCGCGGGACCGTTTCTCGACGAGAAATCGCGACAACGGCGCACCTGCGCGAGCTGAGAGCTTCGAAAACTCGCGTGCTATGGAGGAGGCATCTAGCAAGGAGCGTCGGGATGGAGTCGACGAACGCGTGCGTTGCGAACAACACGATCGCGAACGAGAAGGGGCGGGGTGAGGCGAGCACGAGCACGAGCACGAGCTGGCGCGAGATCGATCGCCGGCTCGGCGCGCTGGCCAGACAGCGGTGTGTGCTCGATGCCGAGGAAGCCCGCTGGTTGCGTGCGGCGGCGCGGTGTCGGATCTGGCAGCAGGTCGGCTGTGCGAGCTTGCTCGACTATCTCGAGCGCCGGCTCGGCTACGGTCCGCGCGCCGCGCAGGATCGCATCCGGGTCGCGTTCGCGCTGGAAGAACTGCCGGCGCTCGCCGGTGAGCTCGAGCGCGGCATGCCGTACACCGCCGTGCGCGAGCTCTCGCGCGTCGCCACGCGCGAGACCGAGGACGACTGGATCGCGGCGTGCCGCGGCAAGAGCGTCCACGAGGTCGAGCGCGCCGTCGCCGGTCACCGGCCCGGCTCGCGTCCGACCGATCCGGGCGAGGCCGACCTCACCGGGCGACCGCTGTCGCTCGACGACATCCGCCCCGCGACGCAGGCGGCCTGGCGCGAGGCGCGGCACAAGCTACAGGCCGAGCGCGGCGTGCACGTGTCCGACGACGAGCTCCTCGCCGTGCTATGCGGTGGCTATCTCGAAGGCGCGTCGGCGCCCTGCGAAGACGACGCGCATGCCGGTCGGGCCAAGTACCAGGTCGCGGTGACGGTGTGCGATCGCTGCCAGCAAGGGTGGCGCGATGGCGCCGGGCGAACGTTCCCGCTCGACGCCGCCGACACCGAGCGCGCACTGTGCGACGCCCAGCACGTCGGTTCGCTCGACGGCGAGCCCGCTCGCGCCACGCAAGACATCGCACCGCGGGTCCGCCGGTTCGTGGTGCGGCGCGATCGTGGCACGTGCCGGGTGCCCGGTTGTCGCTCCGCCGCCAACCTCGAGCTCCATCACATCGTGCCGCGCTCGCGCGGTGGCTCGCACGAGGCATCCAACCTGATCCAGCTCTGCGACGGCTGCCATACCGCCCACCACCGCGGCCTGCTCGACATCGCCGGCACGTCGGACGACCTCGTCGTGACGCGCCGCCACTCGTTCGAGCCCACCGAGCTCGACCCGGACGGCGGCGTCGATCCAGCCGACCGCGCCCACGTAAGAACGAGCCCGATCGGTCGCGCCCACGTGGGCGTCGAAACGATCGACGGTGCTCGCGTAGCGGTCGGCACCATCGACCGCACCCACGTGGGCGCACGACACCGATCCGGCGTTTTCGATCGCGTGGCCGCGCGAACCCAGGCGCTCGACGCACTGGTCACGGCCGGCTTCAAACGCCACGAAGCGCGCACGTGTGTCGATCGCGCCATTGCCGAGCTCGGCCACCGTGCGACGGACCTCGAGACCGTGTTGAGAACGGCGCTACGTTGCGTTCCTCGCAAGTAGCTCCGCCCACGTGGGCGCGAGCCTCAGGACCCAATGTCGATCCGCACTGCCATCACGGCGGGGCGATCGTGGCGAGCTGTAGCGCGAACCCCCTCGGGCCGTGGCGGATCCACGCCACGAGGATCTGAACGCCGAGATGGGTCAGTTGCGGGATGTCGCGGACCTCCCCGATCCCGGCCGTGACCCCGACCTCGACCGGCGTACCCACGGCCCCGAGCGCATCGACGCGAGCGGCGTGGAGCTTCCCATCCGAGGAGGTCCAGCAGATGACGAGATCCTCACCATCTGCCTCGACATCCGTGACCGTTTCGCCGACATCGATCGGAATCGCGCCACCCACGATCGCCCCGTTCGAATCGAATCGTTGCGCGACCAGTGCATCACCTGCTCCGCGTACGACGTACCAACCCGTCGTTCCGCTCCACGTGAGCCACGTTGCGTGGTTGGTGTCATCGACGGGGTAGCCGTCGATCACCGTGTGCGTTCCGTCCGGTGAGACACGAGCGAGATGCCCGCCTCCCGCCACGAAGAAGCTCGTGCCATCCGTCGTTGCCGCCGGGAACTGTTCGCCGTCACCGAACAGGTCGGTCGCGGGAACGACCTGGTTGCCGCTGGCGTCTGCGATCGCGAACCTCGTCTGCGTCGAACCGTCGGGCGTCCACGCGAGCAGCACGTGGTCGCCGGTCGACGACATCGACGGGAACTTGCCGTCGATCAGCACCGGGTGCGGCGTACCGAGGGTTCCGTCGAGATCGACGGTCACGAGCGCTAGAGACACTTGGACAAATGCTACCCACCCGGCGGGTACCGGAGCGAGGACCTGCGTGTACAGGTGTGGTGTCACGACGAAGTCGACGCCATCGAAGATATGCACGCCGCGACTGGCCACGCCGACGTGCGAACCGCTCACGACCACGTTCGGCGTCGACAGAGAGGGAAAGTTGGTTTTCGTGCACGCAAGCGTATCGGGGCCGCACGCGTCGCACGGCACCGGATCACTGGCCAGACATGTTGGAGCGCATCCCACGGTCCCTCCGTAGTAGCCGAGCTCCTCGCAACTCGGACCGATCCCGATCTCGCACGTCTCGACCGCGGGGTTCGCGCAGTGGCAACCCATCGGGCTCCTCACGTAGCAACTTTCGATGATGCCGTTCCCACACACGCTTCCGCATGCCGGCAACCCATGGGGATCGGCGCACGGGCACGTCGTCGGCCCACCACCTCCAGCTCCAGAGGCATCCGCGGGCGGCGGAGCGGGTGGCGAGCTCGATTCGTTTCCACCGCACGCCACGGCACACGCCAAGGTCACCATCACCAACCCACGCATGATCCGATCATGCCCCGAAATCGCCGTCCCCGAAAACGCCGATGCCCGCCGAAGCGGGCACCGGGTGACGGAGACCACGTAAACTTAGCGGCGGCGGCGGCGCAGGCCGACGAGGCCGAGCAGACCGAAGGCGAGCAGGCCACCGGTGCTACCGCCACCGGTCGAGCAACCACCGGTGAGGTCCCCGCTCTGGACGTCGCCGTCGTTGCCGCTTCCCGGAGGGGCCGCGCCGACGCGGACGGTCACGGTGATCTCGGTCGACTGCGCGTTGACGCCGTCGGTGACGTCGACCCGGACCTTGTGCACGCCGTCGGGCAGCGTCGACGAGGTCAGGAACTGGTAGGTCTCGTTGCCGAGCACCGAGCCCGCGGCGTTGCCGTCGATGTAGAGCGTCGCCATCTGCACGCCGACGTTGTCGTTGGCGTCGAACTTGACGGTGAAGCCGGGCGGCACGGTCGCGTTGTTGGACGGCGACGTGATGCCGACGGTCGGCGCGACGGAGTCGCCCGGGGTGCCGTTCGTGCCGAGGCGCTCCTTGAGCAGCGCCACCGAGTTCTGGTCGGCGCGGCAGGTGTTGCCGTTGATGCCGCACGGGCGCGCCGTGCTCTCGCCGCACTGGGCCGTCTGGTCCTTGAACGACCGGTTGCCGTTGTAGTTGAGGTACGTCATCGGATCGGACGCCAGCAGCTCGTGGTCGAGGCCGTAGCTGTGCGCGATCTCCTGCGCCATGATCTCGCAGTTCTGACGCGCGTCGTTGGGGAGCACGTCGGTGAACGTGAACACGATCGAGTTCTCGATGATCGAGCAGTCGGTCGTGAACGGCGACACGCCGGCGACGTTCGACGGCAGGCCGAGTTGCTGCGGCGACCCGCCGAACACGGCCTCGATGTAGTTGGTGGTCGCGGGCGGCTCGACGTCGGTCACCGTGACGTTGAACGGCTGGAACAGCTCGCGCATGCAGGCGACGGTGGCCGACCAGGTGCCGGCGTCGGTGTTCCACGCGCCGAGCGTGGTCTGCTGCGAGGCGATGGTCGAACGGTTGGTGCGCGAGTCGTTGTTGCCCGGCGAGAGGGTGACGCCGTTGTGGTTGAGGTAGATGGTCTTGCTCTGCGCGAGCACCGCGGACGTACCGTTCGTCGTCGACGACGTCGGCGGGATGACCTGCCGCGCGAAGCTCAGGTCGTTGATATCGGGGGAGGTCGTGACGAAGTCGTAGCTGCCTGCGAAGCCAGCGGGTTGGACGGTGTGCTCGGCCGCCGCGAGGGAGGGGACGAGGGAGGCGGCACCAGCCAAGACAACGACGAGGCAGCTGCGTTTCATGGGTGACAGTCAGATCACGGAACGTGCCACTCGGGTCAGTTGTCACCACCGAGCGGCAACCCTCACGAATCGCTACGATTCGGTCGGGAGTCGTGCCGCACCTGGTCAGATCGACTACGCGCACTTACATCGAACGCTGGGGGTCGAGTCGGGGAGAACGGGGTCCCATCCCCCGCGGGGGATCGGGCCGCAACCAGCTGGCAGCAGACCCGTTTCAGCCAGGCCGGCAGATCGCTTCGACGTCGGCGAGCTCCTTGGGGCACGCCGCCGTGAGCACCTCGTGCCCGGCCTCGGTCACCAGCACGTCATCTTCGATCCGCACGCCGATGCCGCGCAGCGCCTCGGGGATCGCGAGCTCGTCCTGGTGGCGACCGAGGGGTGCCACGTAGAGGCCCGGCTCCACCGTGAGCACCATGCCGGGCTCCAGCGGGCGCGCCTTGGCGTTGGACGTGTACGCACCGACGTCGTGCACGTCCATCCCCAGCCAGTGCGACGTGCCGTGCATGTAGAACTGGCGATAGGTCTTGTCCTCGAGCCGTTCGGCCAGCGAACCAGCGAGCAGACCGAGATCGATCATCCCTCGGGTCAGGCCCGACACGCAGTGATCGTGGATGTCGTCCAGCGTGATGCCCGGCCGCACCATCTCGATCGCCGACTTCTGGACCTCGAGCACGAGCTGGTAGACATCGCGTTGCGCGGGCGAGAACGTGCCGCCGGCGGGCCACGTGCGCGTGATGTCGGCGGTGTAGTGGTCGTACTCGCATCCGGCGTCGACCAGCACGAGGTCGCCCTCGGCGATCGCGCAACGGTTCTCGATGTAGTGGAGGATCGTCGCGTTCTCGCCCGCGCCGACGATCGTGGCGTAGCCCGGGCCCGCGCCACCGCTGCGCCGGAACGTGTAGTCGATCAGCGCCTCGATCTCGTGCTCGAACGTGCCCGGCTTGCCCGCGCGCATCGCCGCGACGTGGGCGTCGATCGAGATCGCCGCGGCCTTGCGAAGACACGCGAGCTCCTCGGCGCCCTTGTGGAGCCGGAGCTCGTGTAGCGCGATCCGCGGATCGATCACGGCGCGCGGTGGTCGCTTGCCCTTCTTCTCGGTCTTGCGGAGCCGCGCGATCGTCGACGTCACGGTGCGATCCATGTCGTCGTCGAGGCCGAGCGCGTAGTGGAGCTCGTCGGAGTTGGCGATCAGATCGCCGAGCCGGGTCCGCAACTCGGTGGCGGGGTAGGCAGCGTCGGCGCCGTAGCGTTCCTTCGCACCCTCGATCCCGGCACGCTTGCCGTCCCACACCTCCATCTCGGGATCGCGCGGGCGCACGAACATCACGAACCGTTCGTCCTCGGCACCGGGGCGCAACACGATCGTGGTGTCGGGCTCGACGAACCCCGACAGGTAGACGACGTCCGAGTGCTGCCGAAACGGAAACAACGCGTCGCCGTTGCGTAGCCGCTCGGGGAGCGAGCGAACGACGGCGACCGCGTCGGGGCCGAGAGCTTTCATCAGCGCCTCGCGGCGCGCGGCGAACACGGCCGGATCGAACATCCGGTTGGTTATACCCAACTAGCGGCGGCGCCGCCGCCGGATCACGAGGCCGAGCGCCCCGAGACCGAGCAGCAGCCCGCCGGCGCCGGTGCCACCCGTCGCCGAGCAGCCCATCGCGCCGTCGTAGTAATCGTCGCCGTAGTAGCCACCCTCGCCGTCGGGATACGGGTAGCCCGCACCGGCGCAGGCATCGGTGGACACGTCGCCGGTCGCGCCCTTGGCCTGCAGGTTGGCGAGGAACAGGTCGGCCAGATCGATGTCGGCCGCGATGTCCGGATCGCTATCGTGGGTCGAGTTCCAGTCGAGCGCGCTGGCGCGCGTGGCGCTCAGCACCGAGGCAGCGCACTGGTAGTCGGTCTCCGCGAGCTGGGTCGCGAGGCGGAACCCGAGGAACATGTTGTACATCGCGTAGCGCTCGGCCATCGACGGGTACGACAGGAACGGCTGCTCCGGGATCTCGGTCGGATCGCGGTCGTAGTCGAGCGTGACGGTGTGGGTGAACGTCTCGCCCGAGTCGGGCAGGCGGTACGTCAGCTCGAGCTCGGCGACCTTGCCGGCGGTGTTCGTGGTCGGATCGAGGTGGACGAAGATCATGCTGCCGCCGCCGCGCCGCCCGAGCTCGCCCTGCTGGCTGGTCCGGCTCGCGAAGAACACGGCCGGCACCTGCATCTGTCCGTCGAACGTGTTCGCCTGCCACAGCTTGGTGCCGACGACCTCGCGCATCGGCCAGCCATCGGTGGTGGTCGCCGTGATCTGGAGGTCGAGCGCGATCGGCTGCATGAACACGTCGAGCTCCTCGGTGAAGACCTCCGTCGCCGCCGCGGGATCCTCGACGTAGTAGAAGTTGCCGGCGCCGCGCTCGGCGAGGCCGCGCATCAGATCGACGTCGAAGTCGTTGCCGACGCCGATCGTGGTGAGCCCGATGCCGCGCTCCACGTAGCCGGTGGCCATCTGGATGATGGCATCCTGCGAGGTGTTGCCGGCGGTCGCGAGACCATCCGACAGCAGGATCACGCGGTTCTGCTTCTCGCTGCTCGGCGTGTCGCCGAGCTGGTCGAGACCGGCCTTGAGCCCGTCGAAGATGTCGGTGCCGCCGTCGGGGCGGAGCGCGTCGACGACCGCGTGGAGCTGCGTGCGATCGAGAGTAGTGGTGAACGGCTGGTCGATCGTGACGGTGTCGTCGAACGACACGATCGCGAGCCGGTCCTCGTCGTGGAGGTTGTCGATCAGCGTGTGGAGGCCGGTCTTGACCTTATCGAGGCGCTGGTCCTGCGCCATCGAGCCCGAGTGATCGACCACGACGACCAGGTTCATCGGCAGCCGCGGGTAGTCGTTCGGATCGAGGGTCGTGTTGACCGAGATCTGGAGCGCCGCCTGATACGCGCCGGTGACGAAGTCGCGCCCGACACTGAGCCCGGGGGTCAGGCACAACGGACCGCCGCAGGTGACGTCGGGCGGCTCCACGAAGTGCTCGTTGAAGAACCCGTTGGCGTCGAGCGTGCTCGGTCCCGGGATCTCGCCGCGTTCCAGGATGCCGCGGAACTCGCCGATGTCCTGGGCGCCGCCGAAGCCGACGTTGCCGCCGGGGGCGCCGCTGGAAGTGTCGGCAGCACTACCACCGCATGCCGCGAGAAAGATCAGACCGAAGACTGGGCTACGCATGCCGACCTGTTGAGCAACCGAAGTGCCACGAACAAGCTCCCCGAATTGCGCCGTGATCGCGCCGAGTTGCGACGATCGGCGACGATCGGCGGCGCTCGCGCGAGATCCAAGAAGCTCCCGGGAGTCCGGACATCGATGTCGTGCCCGGCGACCCGTCCCGCTTCCAACCAACATACGATGCCCGCCATGCGTAGGTACGCCTGGCTCGCGCTGATCGCTCTTTCCCTCGTCGCCTGCAAGCGCTCTGCACCCCCGCCCGCGCCCCAGGTCGAACCGACCCAGATCGCCAAGCCTCCGGTCGATGCGGGTCCCAAACCCGACTACCGCAAGAACCCGGCGCGCAACCCGATCGATCCCAAGGTCACCGGGGTCGGCAAGACGTACATGGTGGTGTCGGAATCGCGCGACGCCTCGAAGGCCGGCGCGCAGATCCTCGCTGCCGGCGGCAATGCCGTCGACGCCGCGGTCGCCACCGCGTTCGCACTCGCGGTCGCGCACCCGAGCGCCGGCAATCTCACCGGCGGCGGGTTCGCCGTGGTGCGCACCGGGTCCGGCAAGGCCACCACGCTCGACTTCCGCGAGACCGCACCGGCGGCCGCGACCGAGACGATGTACCTCGACAAGGCGGGCAACCCGACCGACAAGAGCCGGATCGGTCACCTCGCGTCGGGCGTGCCCGGGTCGGTGGCGGGGCTCTACGAGCTCCACAAGAAGCTCGGCAAGCTGCCGTGGAAGAAGGTCATCGCGCCGGCGATCTCCCTCGCGAGCGACGGCTTCGAGATCGATCACGTCCTCGCGAAGTCGCTCGCCCATCCGATGGTGCTACCGCTCCTCGAGCGGTTCCCCGCGACCGCCGCGATCTGGCTCGACCACGGCAAACCCAAGGCCGAGAACACCGTGGTCAAGATCCCCGAGCTCGCCGCCGTGCTCGAGCGGATTCGCGACAAGGGCCCCGACGGGTTCTACAAGGGTGAGACCGCCAAGCTGATCGTCGACGAGATGAACAAGGGTGGCGGCATCATCACCGCCGAGGACCTCGCCAACTACAAGCCGATCTGGCGCGACCCGATCCAGTTCAGCTATCGCGGCGACACGGTGTACTCGATGCCTCCACCGTCGTCGGGCGGCATCGTGCTCGCGATGACCGCCGGCATGCTGCGCGGTCTCCAGCTCGGCAAGATCGCGTGGCACGGCGTCGACCACATCCATCGCCTCGCCGAGGTGTGGCGGCGCGCGTTCTCGGCGCGCAACGCGCTGCTCGGCGACCCGGCCTACGTGAAGGACATGCCGATCGCGAAGCTGACGTCGCAGGATTACCTCGACAAGCTCGCCGCCACGATCACGATGAAGGCAACGCCGTCCAAGGACGTCCCCAAGTTGATCGAGGGCATCCACACGACGAACCTGTGCGTGGTCGACGGCAAGGGCATGGCGGTCGCGCTCACCACGACGCTCAACGGTGCGTTCGGGAGTGGCGTCACGATCCCCGGTGGAGGGTTCCTGATGAACAACGAGATGGACGACTTCACCGCCAAGCCCGGGTCGCCCAACATGTTCGGGTTGGTCCAGAGCGCGGCCAACAAGATCGAACCCGGCAAGCGAATGCTGTCGTCGATGTCGCCGACCGTCGTCGAGGACGAGCACGGCGATCTGAAGATGCTCGCGGGCGCCGGCGGCGGTCCCAAGATCATCACGTCGGTGTGGCAGACGCTGTCCAACGTGATCGACTTCGGCGAGCACGCCGATCTCGCGGTCGCGAGCCCCCGGATCCACCAGCAGGATCTTCCGGACCTGCTCCGGATCGAGGCCGGCTCGATCGACGAGACCACCGACAAGTCGCTCGAGGCGATGGGGCACCACCTCGATTGGGGCCAGGTGCCACGGTGGTTCGGCGCGGTCAACGCGATCGTGCGCGGGGATGACGGGTGGGAAGGCGCTGCCGATCCGCGCGGCGGTGGTGCGGCGATCGGCGACTGACGATCGCCGCTCCCCGCGCGTGATACGATCGACACGATGTCACGCGGCGATCCGACCGATACCGGTGTGCCCGTCTATCCGCGGTTGCCGGTTCCCAGGCCGCGCGAGAGCGATCCGTCGATCCGACGCAAGGGCATCGATCGGAAGCTGGTGATGGCCGTGGTCGGCACGCTGGTGTCCGGCATCGTGCTCGGCTTCGTGATGCGGCCCGTCCTGACCACCGATCCGAAGGTCCACGAGCTCGACCAGAAGCTGACCCAGACCGAGGCCGCCACCGAAACGATCAAGAAGCGGGCGGACGATCTCGAGAAGTCGCTCGACAAGGCCAACAAGTCCAAACACGAGGCGGAGATCAAGCTCGGCGCCGTCACCAAGGTGAAGCGCGAGCTCGCGAGCCGGGTGGAGGAGGCCGAGGCCAAGGCCAAGGCTGCAAAGGCCGTGCAGGACAAGCTGCAGGCGTCGGTCGACAAGGGCATCGGCATCGTGTCGGCGGACGGCGACGAGATCCGGTTGCGGCTCGTGTCCAAGGTGCTGTTCAAGACCTACGACGATCACCTCACTCCGCGCGGCAAGCGCGTGCTCGATCGCGTGGCGGTCGCGCTCAAGGACAAGGAGATCAGCGACAAGCAGATCTGGGTGCAGGGCCACACCGACGACGTGCCGATCATCCAACCGCCGAAGACCAAGAAGCCGACCCGCGGCCGCCGCGTCCGGGGGAAGAAGAAGGAAGAGCCACCGCCGCCGCGGTTCGCGACCAACTGGGAGCTATCGGCGGCGCGCGCACTCACCGTCGTGCACTACCTGCAGGACGTCGCCAAGGTCGATCCGCATCGGCTCGCCGCGCTCGCGTTCGGGCAGTACCGGCCGGTCTCGCGCCGCAACCGTGCGGCCAACCGGCGGATCGAGATCGTGCTGTATCCCAAGCCGATCGTGAAGCGGAAGCTCCGCCGTTAGGATCGGCGTCGATCCACGAACGCGAGGAGGTCCGCGTCGGCCGCGCCGCGCAACACCTCGATCGTGGGGTCGGTCGGGAGCGCCGCATCCGGATTGCGCGAGAACGCGAGCACCGGGATCGCGTCGAGACCGGCGGCGGCGAGCTCGCTCATCATATCGTGCGCGCCCTCGGTGGACAGGTCGAGCAGGATCGCGCGCGGGTGGAGGGCGCGGGCCAGGCGCGACAGCTGCACCAGCGTCCGGGTCATCGACACCACCGTGTAGCCCTTCGCCGACAGTGCGACGTCGAGCTGCTGGAGGCTCGCACGATCGCGTTCGACCACGAGCACCACGCCCATGTCGTCGTCGATCGGCGGCTGCGACACCGGCGGTGTCGGTGGAGGCGCGTTGACGGGGCCGCGTGATCGGTACACCGCGAGCGCCACCTTGTTGAGCAGCTCGTCGGCATCGAACGGCTTCTCGACCACCTCGCTGGCACCGAACGTCGCCAGGTTGACCTCGAGGCCGTGCACGGCGGTCATCACGAGCACCGGGACCTTCTCGTAGCTGGGGTCGTCGCGGAGCGTCTGCAGGAACTGCCGTCCGTTCATCCCCGGCATCATCAGGTCGAGCAGGATGGCGTCGGGCCTGGCGGCGTGGACGCGATCGAGCGCGGATTCACCATCGATCGCCAGGTCGACGACATATCCCTCGTCGCTGAGCATCTGTCCGAGGGTGTCACGCACCATCGGCTCGTCATCGACGACGAGGACTCGCCCTTCCTTCATGATCGTGCCCGCTTCAGCCTACCATCCGCGCGAGCAGGTGTATGCTCGTGAGACATGTCGACCTCGTCGACGGTGCCACCACTCGCGCGCGCCTACGAGGTGCTCCGGCCGCGGATCTTGCAACGCTTGATCGAGCTGCGGACGACGCTCGATCAGACGCTGGCCCGCATGGACGAGTCGCTCGCGCGCTCCCAGCTCGACGCGGTGCTCGATCACCTCGGCAACTTCATCGCCACCGGCGACATGGGGCTGCACCGCGCGTTCCTCCACACGTTTCTCGCGATGCGCGCGGCCGAGGCGCAATCGCCGGCTGCCGTGCTCGCGATGCTGGTCGCGATCGGCGACACCGCGGCGCAGGTCGCGCAGGAGCAGGGCGTCGGCACCAACGAAGGAGCCGAACTGACGCTGCTGCTCACGCGGGTGACCGCGAGCACGGCACGCGCCGTCAACGACCTGATCGCCGAGGAGCTCGAGCGCCGCACGCGATCGTGGAACGACCTGCGTGGCAAGCAGCAGGGAGGCCCGTCGTGAGCGTGATCGGCGCGATGCGGATCGCCGGCGATACCAACGTCGGCAAGGTTCGCACGCATAACGAGGACTCGATGATCCTCGATCCGACGCTCGGCCTCTACGTCGTGCTCGACGGGATGGGCGGCGCCAACGCCGGCGACGTCGCCTCGCAGATGGCGCGCGATGCGGTCGCCGCCTACGTCAAGCAACACCGGGCGTCGTTGCCACCCAAGCAGCTGCTCGAGGCGGCGATCCAGGCCGGTTCGGCGGCGGTGTTCGCCGCGTCGCAGGCCAACCGCGAACGTCACGGCATGGGCACCACGGTGGTCGCGTGTCTCGTGGTCGATCCCCAGCACGTCGTGATCGCGCACGTCGGCGATAGCCGCGCGTACCTGTTGCGCGGTGGGCGGCTCCAGAACCTGACCCGCGATCACACGATCGTCGAGGAGCTCGTCGATCGCGGCCTGCTCACACACGAGGAGGCCGAGCGCCATCCGTACAAGAACGTGCTGTCGCGCAACCTCGGCGCGCGTCCCGAGACCCGGGTCGACGTCGTCGAGCTCGAGCTCCAGAACGGCGATCGCCTGATGTTGTGCTCGGACGGTCTGTACGGCTACGCGTCCGCGGAGGCGATCCAGTACCTCCTCGGATCGGGCGACGCACCCGACCACGTGGCACGCGATCTGATCGAGCTCGCGCTGCGTGGCGGCGGTGGCGACAACGTGTCGACGATCGTGATCGAGGCACCGCAAGTGGCACCGACCTCGACGCAGGTCGTGCGGACCAGTGGCGCGACCGCGTGGTGGCAGAAACGGCAGCGGTTCCTCCAGATCGCGAAGGACCGCGGGTTGACCAGGAATCCGATCGTCCGCGGGCTCAAGCCCGAGGAGGCGCTCGAGCTCGTCGGGTTGTCGCTGTGTCAGGCGGTGTTCCACGACCTCGAGAAGTCGACCGGGGTCAACGTGTGGACGTTCGCGCAGAACCTCGCGGGGGGCTGGTTCGAGCGCGGCGGGGAGTGGAGTGCGGTGCGCGGGCTGATCGACATCCTCGCGACCAGCGCCCGGGTGTGCGTCGACGAGATCCGTACGTCCGATGCCCAGCTCGGGTTTCTGCTCGACGTCGCGGTCAGTCGCGCACTCGTCGTCGCCGAGCTCGCGCTGGGTGGGTTGCTCGCCGAGCGGTTGCGCCAGGTCGACGCCGATCTGATCGCCCTGCAGACCGTGCAGGCCGAGCAGGTCACGACCGAGGAGAGCGAGCCCGAGACCGGCGCCGGTGACACCGGCGGGTTCATCGATCGCCCGACGATCCCGTTCCTTCGCCCGGATCGCCCGCTCACCCAGTCCGGCGTGTCGAGCGATGTCCTCGATGCGATCGGGAAGACGATGACGATCGCGCGTGCGCGCACGACGCCCCAGTCCGACCTCGTGCGCGAGGTGCTATCGGCGCTCGAGTCGATCGCCTCCGATGGCGGCGGCAACTTCGCCACCGCGGTGCTGTCCGCGCGCGATCTCTACGGCGTGCGGCCGGTCGACGATGCCGGCGTGATGCCGTTGTTCGATGCGCTCGACTCCGCGCGCATCATCGCTGCCGCATCGGTGCACGAGATCCAGGCGACCGATGCGGTACGCGCCAAGGCGCTGCTCGCGCTATCGACCGCCCACCAGCGGTTGGTCGGTGCGACGACCGGGATCGTGCTCGAGGCCTCGATCCCGTACACCGAACGGTTGCGCGAGGTCGCCGCGGTCACTTCCGACCTGCGCGATCAGGTGGCCGCGGCCGAGCGGCGTCGCGCCGCGCTGGAGCGCGAGCACGCCACCAACGTCGACTCCAGCTTGCCGTGGGGATCCCGCGGCACCACGCAGTGGTAACGGAGGTCCAGGCATGTCCGACACCGATCTGGTCGAAGCGGTTAGCGTGTTGCGCGACGAGGTGCTCGACACCCAGGAGCACGGCGATCGCGATCCGCCGGGAAGCGAGTTCTTCGAGGCGGTGATCCGCGCGCTCGCCGTCGGGGGTGACTCGGTACCCGGGCTCGATCTCACGATCCACGACGCCGTGACGCGACGTCTCGCGTGGGGCGATAGCGAGGAGGTCGTGCTCGCCGACGCCGAGACCGTGTTCGATCGGCTGATGGTCGCGGTCCAGCGCGCGTTTCGCGATCCGTCGGATCAGATGGTGGTGATCGAGGCGGCGACCCAGGTCGCGGTCACGGTCGCCCGCGTGGTGTCGATGGCGGCCGTGGCGCGAGCGTCGCGTGATCGTGCGGCGCGGCTACGCGAGGAGATGGCGCAGCGCCAGCTCAAGGTCGTGCTCGAGAAGCAGAAGTCGCACATCGCCCAGCTCGAGAACCGCGACTACTAGCCGCGCGGGATGTTCGCGGTCATCGCATCGACCAGGGCCTCGAGCCCGGCGTCGCGATCCACGAACCGGTGCACGAGCTCGTCGGAACCGTGCCCGCCGACCGTGCGTACCACCCGGCGCGCTGTGGGTTGGGCGCGTCGCACGCTCTGCATGATCGGCGAGATCCGGGGATCGTCGGCGTCGAGCTCGGCGACCACCGCGTCGAGCTCGATGTTGTCGACCGCCTCGGTGATGCTGTCGACGTCGGAGGCGAACAACACGTCCCATCCACTGGTGACATAGAGCGCCATCGCGCCGCGCTGGCGGTGCTCGTCGCCGACCACCAGCACGCGCAGACGCTTACCCGGCCGGTCGAGCGGTGTCTCCTGACCGGCCGCGGCGACCAGCGCCTGCCACTCGGGAGGTGGATCGATCAGCAAGATCCCGAGGTACCAGCTCGGCGCCGTGGCCTCGCGCACGACATCTCCGATCACCTCGACCGCACCGCCACTGGCAGGATCGATCAACGACACCGACAGCCGGGTGCCGAGCGGGAACCACGCGGCGGTGTCGAGGCACATGCCGACCTCGGATACGTCGCGCGTACGACACACCGCCATGTCACCTCCGAGTAGTGGCACGGCCGTGGCCGCGATATCGAGACGGTAGCGAGGAGCGCGTCGTGACAACGTCCACAGTTTGCCACGATGGCAGGCTCGTGACGCAGCCCCGTCGCGTTCGCGATGTGTGGGTCGCGGGGTGACAGCCCCAAATAGCCCGCCGAGATTGACGATCGCGGGTGCACGCGCGAACGTTCGGGGGATGACCTTTAGGGGCGATAGCCGTCGGGGCCTGTGGACGGCGGTGCTCTGTGCGCTGGCGATCGGCGCGCCGGCGACGGTGCACGCCGACGACACGCCCCCGGTCGAGGCCCCGGGGACCGCGCCTGCCCCGGTACCGCCGACGCCCCCACCCGCGCCCGAGCAGCCCTCACCGGAGCCCGGAACCGAGCCGGCGCCCACGCCCGACACCGAGCCCGCGCCGATGCCCGACGGGCCGCCGATCCCCCGACCCGACAGCTACGACCGCCCCGTGCTGAGATCGCCGATCTCGCGTCGCGAGATCGTGATCGACGTGCCCGGTCTGCGGACGCGGCGGGCCAAGATCCTGTCCGGTGGGCTGCTCGCGGCCGGCGTGATCGCGGGGAGCGTCGGCCTCGTGTACACGCTCGATTCGCGCACCCAGGCCAACAAGGTGTCGGCGCAGCTATTCACCGGCAAGACGTGGTCCGACGAGCTCCAGCGAGCGGTCGACAACACCGATCGCTCGCGCACGCGCGCGATCATCGCGTACTCGATCGGTGGCGCGTTCGTCGCCGGTGCGATCGCCGCGTACATCGCCACCGAGCCGAAGGCGGAACGCCACGTGATCCGACCCCATCACGCCGGACTCACGCCGGTCCGCGGCGGCGCGGTTGCCACGAGCGAGTGGAGTTTCTGATGAAGGCCGTCACCTCCACGCTCGGCTTCGCCGCCCTCGCCACCGTGGCAGCATGTCAGGCCGACATCGCCCCGGGGACCTACTTCTGCGGTCCGGAACAGAGCTGCCCCGAAGGTCAGGTGTGCAACGGCGTCGACAACATCTGCACGGTGTCCGCGAGCGCGCGGCCGTTCGCGTGCGATCTCCCCGATCGCACCGGCGACGATTCACCGGCGACCGGGCTGTCGCTCGGCAAGCTCGACTGCGTGTCGGTCGTGCACCAGCTGCAGGCGTGTCTGGTCGACGGCGACCCCGGAGACTGGTTCCAGTTCGACGTCCCCGACAACTGCAACGGCGTGCAGATCGACGCGCGGCTGACCTATCCGACCGCGTTCGAGCCGGTGGCCATGCAGCTCTCGACCGACGACGGCGCGCCCGTCGATGCCGACACGCCATGCGACGACGCCTCCGGCGTGAGCGGAGGTGGAAACGACGTCCGGTGCTTCGTGCAGACCGTGGCCAACGGCTCGCACCTCGCGATCGGCCTCGTGCATTCCGGGACGGCCGACTGCGACGGCACCTGCGCGCATAACCGGTACACGCTGACGCTCCAGCTGACGGCCCCATAGACTTCGCAAGCGGGCACCCAGCGAGCAGGTAGACCGCGGAAGCGAAGTCGAACAACCATGACTTCGCGAGCGGGCACCCAGCGAGCAGGTAGACCGCGGAAGCGAAGTCGAACAACCATGACTTCGCGAGCGGGCACCCAGCAGCAGACCGCGGAAGCGAAGTCGAACAACCATGACTTCGCGAGCGGGCACCCAGCAGACCGCGGAAGCGAAGTCGCGCAAAGTGAGTTTCGCGTAAGCTCGGGCCCGCGTGTCGGGCCTCGCGTGGAACTGGCTGAGCCTCCCGTACCTGGTGTGTGCGGTGCTCCTGATCGCGGTGGCGGCGGTGGCCGCTCTCACCCGCGGCGATCGCGTGTTGCGGCTCGGCGCGATCGGGGCGGCCGTCAACACGCTGCCGTGGGCGTTGTGCTCGGCGGCGGTGACCTGGGTGCCGGATGCCGACGACGCCACGAAGCTGCTGCGTCTCGGGAATGCCTCGGTCGCCCTCGTCGGACCGAGCTTGCTCCTGGTGTTGCTCGGCGTCGGCGGCCAGCTCGAGCGGCATCGCTGGCTCGCCCGTGGCGCCGGCGTGATCGGCGCGGTGCTCACCGTGACGTGCTGGGTCACCGACTGGACCGTCGCCGGCGCGCAGCGGTTGGGTTCGGGGATCTATTACATCAGCGCGGGTCCTCTGACCGGCGTGCACTACGCGCAGATCGCGATCTGGCTCGCCGTCGGGATCGTGATCGCGCGGCGGTCGACGGGGACCCGCGAGCGCCGGCGGCTCGTCCACCTGATGATCGGCGTGCTCGCGCTCGGCACGGTCGGCTCGACGGACATGCTGCTGGTCTACGACATCGCCGGCTCGTACCCGATCGCGTGGGTGCCGGTGATCGTCGCGACCACGCTGACCCTCTACTACACGTTGAGGAGCGATCTGCTGCGTCCCCAGGGGCTCGATCGCGGCGCGCTGCTCGAGGGCATCGGGTTCGTCTGTGCGCTCGGCGCGATCGCGGCGATCACCGTATTCCTCGGCGCAGCGCCGGTCGGGGTGGCCCTGATGTCGAGCGCTGTGTGCGTGGCGTTCCTCGGGATCGCGTGGTCGCAGACGCGCGTGAATGCACCGATCGCGCGCGACCGGGGGCTCGAGGAATTGATCGCGTCGCTCGGCGAGCTCGACACCGATGCCAAGGTCGGCGAGAGCCTCGCCGAGGTGTGGAAGCACGTCGGCGTCGAGATGCGCGCGTTCCAACGTGTCGAGGGAGAGCTCCTGCTCGAAGTCGGGCAGACGGAGCTACACGCCAGCGAGCCGCCAGGCGAGCAAGTACCCTTGGGGTACGCGATGCCTCCGACGGGAGGAAACATGCGCCCGCTCGATCCCGAGCTCGCCGAGTGGTTCGTCGCGCACGACGACGTGCTATCGGCCGGTGACCTGGGCACCGCGCTCCTCGGTCCTGCGCGTCCCAAGCTCGAGAAGCTGTTCGCCGGGCCGTCGCCCGACGACCACGAGCGCGCGAACCTGATCGTCCCGCTGATCGATCGCGGCACGCTGGTCGGCATGGTCGAGGCACATCACAAGTTCGCGCTGCGCGAGGAGGAGCGTGGCCTGGTCGTGGAATCGGCCCACGCCGCGGCGCGCGCACTCACCTACGTCGCGCTGTCGCGGGAGGCCGCGCGCGAGCTCGAGACCGCGCGCGAGGTCGAGGTCGCCGAGGCGATGCGCTTGCAAACGTCGGCGAGTCGCGACGACGAGCTCGGGAGATGGGCCGTGGCCGCGGAGTACCGCAGCGCGGCGCGCACCACCGGTGCGGGATGGTCGGCGAGCCTGCTTCCCGACGGTCGACTCGCGGTGCTGGTCACCGAAGCGCAGGCACACGGTGTCGCGGCGGCGCTCGCGACCGCAGCGCTGACCGGGGCGTTCGCCGCGGCGACGTCGGGATCCTCGGTCGAGGCACCGCCGCTGCGTCTCGACGATCTGCTCGTCAGCCTGCGCGCGAGTGCCGAGGGCGTGGTGCGCGGGGGCGAGCCGGTCGGAGCGTTCATCGCGATCCTCGACGGCAACACGAATACCGTCGAGTGGGCGTCGGCCGGGCACCCGGGGGCGTTGATCGTCGGGCGCACGCCGGAGGCATCCGCGACCGCATCGTCGAGCGGGCTCACCAGCGCCGCGGAGATCCTCGGCGGCGGGGGCGCGCGACTGGGGGCGAGCATCGAGATCGCGACCCGCGGGACGTCGAACCTGAAACCCGGATCGCAGCTCGTGATCGCGTCGACCGGGCTGCGTGCCGACGACGAGATCTTGTGGATGGGTATCGTGCGTGCGGCGGCGCCGGCCGGGCCGCGCCTCGCGAGCGTGCTGGTCGACGACGCGCTGGCACGCGGCGAACCGTACGAGGACCTGCTCGCGGTGGTCGTGCGTCAGCGGCCGAGCTGAGCAGCGGCGATCAAGCGATCCAGGGTGGGAGCGATGCCGGTGGTGATCGTCGAGATCATCGCGACCTCCGACCCCGAGAACGTCGATCCAGACGTGCGGCGAAACGCGAGCACGGCGCGCGCCGGCGAGCGGCCGACCGGTTCGATCAACGTGTTGCCGAGGAGCTCGCGATGGCCACTGCCGGCGACATCGGTGACCAGCTCCGCGAGCTGCGTGCCGAGCCGACCCGAGGCGGTCTGGACCTCGCGGCGCGGCCAGTCGATCCACGCGCACAACACGTCGGTGAGCTGGAGCAAGCGACGTAGATCACGCTGGAGTTGCCAGACGCCGGCGACCAGGGTCGGTGCGTTTCCGAGGTTGGTGGCGGTCGCGGCCAGCTCGTGCATCGACGGGATCGTCACCGGCGTGGTGACCCGCGGCCGGAACAGGGGCGGGATCGAGAGGGACGGTTGCGAGGGCCGAAGCTCCACGCGACCGAGAAATGCGACCGCCATGCCATCGCCGCAAGACCCACACGATCCGGCAAACCCGGCGAAACTCGCGTTCACCCCGACGCGAGTCGCGCACCGCCGTGCACGCACCGCCGCCGCGAGTGCCCATCGAACGAGGCACCTCCGGGGCGCGTTCCCCCGGAAACTGTCCCAGCCAGTTGCGCCGCACTGCCGTGGTTGCGCCGCAGGTCGGAAGTGGCTGTGAGCCAGCGGTGGTTGCCGCGGCCGGTACGCCCGTCGAAGCTTCGCGGCGATGATGCGCCCCATCGTGACCGTCGTGACCGTCGTGACCTCGGTCATGTCCTTGGCCATGTCCTTGGCCTCGGCTTTCGCGCTGGCGGGCTGCGGCGACAACACGGCGGTCGAGACCCCCGATGCGGCCCCGCCCGTGGTCGAGCCCCCCGAGTTCGCACCCGGTTGTACGGACATGCCCCAGACCTCGACCGAGCCGTTCACCAGCGCAACCGATTTCGGTCCGATCACGCCCGGCACGCTCGAGGGCTGGGATCCCGACGGTCGCTGGTTCTTCACCGACGAGCGCGTCGGGGGCGTGTCCAGCGTCAACTTCGAGCGGACCGGCGACCAGGTGATCGTCGATCGCGATGATTCGACGCCCGGCACGATCGACGCCGACGCGGTGTTCCACCGCTACACGGTGATGTCCCCGCAGGGCACGTACGTGATCGCCAAGCGCGTGATCGATCGCCGCTCCGATGGCTCGCTGCGCGGCGACCGCGCGGTGTGCGACGGGCAGACCTGCCGGGTGTGCACCTCGCATCTGATCCGTGCCACCCACAACGCCGGCGAGGGCGAGGCCGATCATCTGTCGCTGGTCGGCGAGCTGCGCGGTGCCGACTGGGACAACGGCTACACGTTCAACGTCCGCGTCGACGGGACGCTCGCGTACCTGATCCGCGAGGACGGCCTGCACATCATCGAGACGGCCGACCCCGCGAACCCGATCGAGCTCGGACACTACCGCCGCACCGGCAACGGCTACAGCAACGACGTCAAGCTCGTCGATACCGCGGGCGGGAAGCGCTACGCGCTGATCGCCGACTTCCCGGTCGACGTCGTCGACGTCACCGATCCCGCGCATCCGGCGCTCGCCGCGCAGATTCCGGAAGAAGCCCACACGCTGTTCGTCGAGACGCGCAATGGCACGACGCGCGCGTACTTCGGCAACTACGACGCGAGCTGCCCGGTCTACGACGTCGCCGACCCGGCGCATCCGGTGCGACTCGGGCGCTACCAGACCGACGGCTCGCTGGTCCACGACCTGTCCGTGAAGGACGGCATCGCCTACCTCGACGCGTGGGACGCCGGGTTTCTCGCCGTCGACTTCACCACGCCCGACGATCCGCACCTGATCGGCAGCTGGAGCGACACGCCGACCGGCACCAGCCACTCGAACTGGACGACGATGGCCGGTGGTCGGCACGTCGCGCTGCACGGCGAGGAGGAGTACGGCGCGCACCTCGACGTCATCGATCTCGACACCTCGTCGGAGACGTACATGGAGTCGATCGGGACCTACAAGACCCGTGACTGGGTGTCGATCCACAACATCATGGCGTTCGGCGACAAGGCGTACTTCTCGTACTACCAGGACGGCATCCGCGTCGCCGACGTGTCCGATCCCACGCAACCGAAGCTGATCGGCTACTTCAACACGTGGGATCCGCAAGGGCCGGAGTCGACCAGCGGGTTCTTCGAGGGTGCGGTCGGGATCGACGTCGACCTCGCGCGCAAGCTGGTGTTCGTGGCGGACTCGCCGCGCGGCCTGCTGATCCTCCAGGACAACACGCCCTAGGAGCCGGTGATCTTCCATCGTCGCGATTTCGCACGGTCAGAAAACCGTACGCTCGTACCATAAAAATGGTACAAGTGTACGGGTCGTGATCGAGCTGCGAAGTCAGACGCCGAAGGGCCGGCGGGCGCGGACCCAGATCTCGGGCGCCGCGGAGGAGTTGCTGGTCGAGCGCGGGTTCCACGGCACCAGCATGCGCGACGTCGCCGCGGCGGCCGACTTGCCGCTCGCCACCTGCGTCTATCACTTTGCCCGCAAGGAGCAGCTGTATCGCGCCGTGCTCGACGACATCGGCGCCGAGCTCGTGGCCTGGCTCGACGCGCTGCCCACCGCCGAGACGGTCACGGCATTCGTCGACCTCATGCTGCGCTGGGCGCGCGAGCGACCGGGGCGCGTGCGGCTACTGCTCCGCGAGCTGCTCGACAACCCGGCGCGTGTCGAGCGCGCGTCGCACCTGCCGCTCGCCAGCTTCCTCGAGCGCGCGACCGCGCTGATCGCCGCCGGGCAACGCGCCGGCGTGCTCGCGCCGCAAGCGCCGGAGCTCGCGGTGCTCCATCTCGTCGGGGCGCTCAGCTACGTCGTCGCCGCACATCCCACGGTGGCACGGATCGTCGGACGCGCGCGGGCCCGCGAGCTCGATCGCGCGTACCGGTCCGACGCGATGGCATGCGCGCGCCGCATCCTCGGGTTCGTCGAGCAGCCGCGTGGCTCGCGGAAGCGAAGTCGGGCAACAACGACAGGTCACGCATGAACCACGCCCTCCAGGTCGAGCTCGTCCGCCGGGTGCTCGCGCACGTCGAGCACCGCACCACCGATACCGCCGGCGAACCGTCGACGTTGCCGATCGAGGCGTACGCCGACGCCGCGCGGTTCGATCGCGAGCGCGCGAAGTTGTTCCACGATTACCCGCTCGCGATCGGTCACATCTCGCAGCTTCTCGCGCCCGGCGACTTCTTCACCCACGACGCGACCGGCATGCCGCTGCTCGTGACCCGTGGAGACGACGGCACCATCCGCGCGTTCGTCAACGTGTGCCGTCACCGCGGGACGCGCGTCGAGCCCTCGGCGTGCGGCTCGCGCAAGCAGTTCACGTGCCCGTACCACGCGTGGACCTACGGCCGCGATGGCAGCCTCGTCGGCGTGCCGCACGAGCGCGCATTCGTCGCGGCCAGCGAGCTGGTACGCGGACGCCGCAACCTCGTGCAGGTACCACTCGGCGTCGCCGCCGGGTTGATCTTCGTCGAGCCGCGGCCGGTCTCTCCCGGCGAGTCGACCGACCTCGATGTCGGTGCATGGCTCGGTCCCCTGGTCGACGACCTCGAGAGCTTCGACGTCGCTACCTCGCATGCCCATCGCCCGCACGTCACCACGCGGGAGCTGAGCTGGAAGCTCGCGATCGACGTGTTCCTCGAGACCTATCACCTGCGCACGACGCACGCGGACTCGATCTATCCCATGTTCTTCGACAACCTCGGCCTCGTGGATCCGGTGGGTCCGCACCTCCGGAACGTGTTCCCGAAACGGTCGATCGAGCAGCTCGCCGATACGCCGGAGTCGGGCTGGAAGCTACGCGACCACGCCAACGTGCTGTTCCACGTGTTCCCGAACACGCTGGTCCTCGTCGAGCCCGATCACGCGGCGGTGCTCCACCTGTGGCCCGACGGGCCGGGGCGCGCGGTGCTGACCTCGTACATGCTCGTGCCCGAGGCACCCGACACCGACAAGGCGCGCGCGTACTGGGCCGCCAACGACGACATCCTGATGAACGCCATCGGCGAGGACTTCGCGATGGGCGAGTCGATCCAGCGAGGGCTCGCGTCCGGCGCCAACCGCGAGGTCGTGTTCGGCGCGTTCGAGCACGCGCTGACCCACTTCCACGCGCAGGTCGCGCGCCTGTCCGGCTAGCGGTCGTAGTCGGCGACGTGGATGTCGTCGAACACGGCCGTCTTGATTGCATGCGGAAAACGCAAAGGCATCGAGGACGCCGAGATCGCAGAGATCAGGTGCGAGGGTGGTGTCACTAGACCGGGATCGAGCACGTGCCATTTCCGTCCAGACCTTCGTGATCTCTGGGTCCTCCGCAGCTTTGCGTTTTTCCGGGACACGCCGATCAGGCACGCCGCCCTAGGCCGAGGCAGCCGGCGCGTCGTCGTCGAGGACGAGCTTGAGGCCGGCGGGCAGCGTGTCGCCGAGCGCGACCCGTTCCTCGCGCGCCTCGAGCGCCACCACTTGCTCGATCAGCACGACCGCGCGCTCCCCACCGGGCATCGCGCGCACCGCCTCCGCGAGCTTCTCGCGCGTGGCCTCGTCGAGGTCGCGCGCGCGATCGCCGGTGCGGCGTCCGAGCTGCGCCAGGGGGAACGCGACTTTTTCGGGCGACGGCCAGTCCCACCGCAGCAGGTAGCCGATCCACTCGGCCACCTTCGACGCCGGCACCACCGCGTTGAGCGGGCCGTAGAGCGGTACGCGCGCACCGACGCGCGACAGCGCCCACAGGTGAACGGCGTCGTCGCGGCCCTTGCGCGACTCCATGCGGCGGATCAGCTCGTCGCCGAGCTTGTGCTTGTGCGCGATCGGAAGCCGCTCGAGGCTGGCGACCACGCGCCAGATCTCGGCGAGCTCCTGCTTGCTGGCCTTGGCCTCGGCGAGCTTCTTCTGCTGCTTCGCGCTCGGCAATAACAGCTGCGCGAGGCGATCGTAGATCTGATCCTGCTGGCCCTTCGCGAGGCCGCCGGCGATCCGGCGCCACACGATCCACCACGCCAGCTTGCCGGGCTCGCTCTTGGGGAACGCGAGGCCCTCGTTGAACACGCCCCACATCACGCGCGAGCGCCACGCGTCGAGTGGTGCCCCGGTACCCGGCCGCAGCAGGAACCCGGCGAGGTTGAGCCAGCGGTGCTCGTGGTCCGCGGTCTTCTTGCGCGCCGGGGCGACCTCGACGAGCGCGTCGAACAGCGCGCGCGTCGTCATCATCGACCAGTCGTCGCGTCGCGCTTCGAGCAGCGCCTCGAGCTCGCGGGTCAGCGTGGCGAGTCCGCTGCCGGATTCGAACGCCGCGGTCAGCTTGGCCTTGGCCTCGTCGGTCTTCGGATGCGGCGCGGCATCGGCTGCATCTTCGGCCACCGGGGCCGCGCCTCCCGAGCGCATGTCGAAGGCGAGGCGCCAGGTCTCGGGTTTGTCGGGGTCGGCCGGTTCGCGGTCGACGCAGTAGAGCTCGAGTGCGCCGAGCTCGGAGATGTGGACCTCGAGCCGCACGGTGACCTCTCCGCGACCCCGCGCGCGCAGGACGGTGACGATCGGTGGGAGCTCGAGCAGGTCGCTACCGTCGTCGAGGGTCTCGGCCTTGCCGTCGCCGATCGGCACCAGCGCGCCGGGCTGGTCGTCGCGCGTGCTCGACGAGTACAGCCGGAAGCTCACCGGCCGGTTGGTGACCAGACGGAAGTCGCGCTCGAGCTGGTGCCGCGCGCCGTCCTCGAGGCCGGGCGGCGCCAGGCACACCGCCATGCGTCCGGCGTCGTCACCGGTCTCGACGCCGACGTAGTACGCGCGCGCCGTGCCGCCCTTGATCCGGGTCGCGAGCCCGCGGCGGACCAGCCCGTAGTACGCGGCGCCTTGCGCGACGGCCATCTCGGGCATCGCCGCTGCCAGCTCGCGCGGCGCGCCGTCCTGCCACGCGGCGAGCTGGTCGATCACGCGCTGGCGCAACGCGACCGGTGTCATCGCACCGCCGTTGAACAGCACGGCATCGATCCGCGGCGAGCCGTGACGCGCGAGGAACGTCGCGAGGTGACGCGTCACCCCCGGGTCGCTGGCGTACGGCAGGCCGAACTCCTGGAGCCCGCCGCGTCCGCGCGAGAGGGCGGCGTCCTGGGCGACGACGGGAAAGAACCCGTCGAACAACACGGCATCGAGCTCGCCGCGCGAGACCTCGTCGCGGAGCGTGCCGCCGATCAGCCTGGCACCGCGGCTCTGCACCACGATCGGTGCCGAGTCCGGTGCACCTTCGTCGGCCAGCAGGGTCTCCTTGGCGAGCCGGCACGCGTGCACGAGCCCGTGCCACTGCAGTACGTCGAGCTTCTTGCCCGACTTCGCGACCACGCGCTGCTCGACGATCTTGGCGAGCGTGAGGTCGAGGTTGTCGCCGCCGAGCAGCAGGTGATCGCCGACCGCGGTCCGGGTGAAGCCGTCGCCGCCGGGGTCGACCTCGATCAGCGTGAAGTCGGTGGTGCCGCCGCCGACGTCGAACACCAGCACGTGCTCGCCGGGCGCGAGGTTCTTCGACGGCGTGTTGTCTATCCACGAGTAGAACGCGGCCTGCGGCTCCTCGAGGAGGACGACCGGCGGGTAGCCGGCGCTGGCCGCGGCCTGCAGGGTGAGCTCGCGGGCGGCCTCGTCGAACGACGCCGGCACGGTGACCAGGACCTCCTGATCGTCGAACGGATCGTCGGGGTGCGCGTGATCCCACGCGGCGCGGACGTGCGCGAGCACGAGGGCCTGCGCGGCGACCGGCGACAGCTTGGCCTGGCCTTCGCCGCTCTCGCCCCACGGCAGGATCTGCGCCTGGCGATCGACGCCGCCGTGACACAGCCACGACTTCGCCGACGCGATCATGCGCGACGCCATGCGCGCGCCCTGACTGCGCGCGAGCTCGCCGATCACCGGGCGGAGGCCGCCGACCGACGCCGCCTTGGCCGTCTTGCCGGTGACCTCGAGAGGTCGCCACGGCAGCACGGTCTCGTGCGGTGCGAGATCGATATCGCCCGCGAGGTACACGAACGAGGGCAACTGCCGCCGCGGCGCGACCTCGCCGGGCGCCACCAGCTGGGGCACCTCGAACACCTTGACGCGCGGATCGGCCGCAGCGGTATCGACGTACGCGACTGCGGAGTTGGTGGTTCCGAGGTCGATTCCGATCAGGTAGCGCGCGGGCACTGCGCAGCAGTCATATCACTGCCACTTGGGCTTGTTCTGCACCTTGGTGGGAACGATCAGCTCCATGAAGCAGTCCGCGAACGCGGCGGCGTCGATCGCGAAGTCGCCGGTCACCGGGGGGCCCTCGCCGTGCTTGACGGTACGAGGCGTTCCCCGCTGGATCCCCTCGCGTTCTGTGAGCAGCGCGCGCGTCGCGTTCTTCGCGAGCACGTAGTCCGACTCGAGCAGGAAGTAGCGCGCGAACGTGATGTCGGACTTGTCGATCACCCAGCCCGCGAAGTAGGCCTCGCCGGGATCCGTCGGCACCGGAAGCTCGACCACACCGATCCGGTACGGGTCGCGTTCCACCGTGAAGATCTGGGGCTCGTGTTCGATGAACGCTTGCTTCCAGATCGCTTCGAGAAATGCGCGATCGCGTTTCTCGAGGGCGACCATGATCGTCGTCGGGCCCTTCAGCTTGGTGGTGTTCGGGAGGAACGTGTGTGCCAGCGCGTAGGCAGGACTCGGCATGTTTGCGTCCATCATAGCGTGAGCCACGGATTTCTGAGGGTCGCGCCACCGCGTTGGTGGTGTCGCACCGTCGCGGTATGCCGAGCGCCTACATCGATGTCGGCGACGTAACGGCCCCGACGTTGCGCCCGTCTCGATCGCGACATCGACGCGACGGGGTGTCGTCGGGTCCGTCCTGTTCAGGTGATGAGTTGCCGTTCGACGCTCGTGGAGGATCGGGTGCCGGTCGATCCGACAACTCGACGTCGCACCGAGGCCGCGGAAGTCAGCGACGGTGGTTTGTTGGCGATCGATCCCCGAACCATGGTTTCGGGCGTGAGGTCCCGTCCGTCGCTCGATGGTCAGGCACTCGATGCGGGGCTGCCGCCGGCGGCGCTCGCTCGACACGCCGATCTCGAACGTCGTCGCGAGCTCGCGCGCGCGCTTCATGCACCACCTCCGCCACGGGCACGGCGCATCACGGAGAAGCTCGAGTCGATGCGCCAACAGATCGCGCACTATCGTGCACGAGCGATCCGGCTGCACGCGCAACTGCTCGAGCTCGAGATCGCCGGCAACGACAACATCGCGCCGTTGCGCCGCGTGCTGATCGAGAGCTCGGTGCGAATCGAAGACGTGGCGCGAGAGCTGGTCGGCACGATACCGACGCGGTGGCCCCAGGCGACGCAGAGCCATGCCCCGATCACCGAGCAGGACGACGAAGACTGGCTGGACGCGCCGACCCTACGGCGTCGCTAGGTCGGACGCGCGCGCGTCTTCATCGGACACGTACTGATCCCGAGGACCGAGTACAGCGGGCAGCTCCCCACGAGTCCCGTGAACAACGGGACCACACCCACGATGCCCCACAGCGTCTTGGGACCTACGAACATCAGGGTGAGTAACGCGAAGCCGACGACGACGCGCAGTACCCGATCGACGACGTGCTCGTTGTTGGGAAATAGATCCGACATGCCCTGTGAGAGCCACCGGATGCCCAAAGGATTCTGCGCTCGAGGATCCCGAGCGATTTCGGGGCTCAGGCGTCGCGTTCGCGGACGCTGTACTCGAGCTTCCACCGGCCACGGCCGTCGCGTGCGACGCACCACAGTTCGAGCGTGCCGACCTCGGTGACGTGAGCCTCGAGGCGGACCGGGACCATGTCGTCGGCGGCGCGGTCCTCGGCCTCGATCTGCTTCTCGACCGGAGACAGCTCGACGAGTCCTTCGGTATCGGCGTCGATCAGCGTGCCGGCGGTGTCGTCCTTGCGATTCGGAGCGGCGAAGAACCGGAACTCGGAGATCTGGCCGACCACGACGGCGAGCTCGTCGTCGGGAAGCTCGACGGTCGAGCCCTCTTCGAGGCCCTGCGGCGCGACGCACAGTGCCTTGATCGGTGGCGCGAACCCCGGGATCGCCGGCATCGCGCTCTCGATCCCGATGTAGTACGCGCGCGAGGTACCGCCGCGGATCCGGATCCCCTTGCCCTGGCGGACCTGACCGAAGTGCGCGGCACCGAGCGCGACCGCGAGATCGAGGTCGGCGCCGGTCAGCACGGTGACGTCGCGACCGGCCCACGCGCGCAGCAGCGACACGATGCGCGCTTGCAGCTTTGCCGCCTTCATCACGCCACCGTTGAACAGCACGTGGGTCGGCATGTTCGGCGTGCGACCGGCCATCGCCTGTCCGAGGAACGCGGCCAGGTGCTTCGTGATCGCGGGATCGTGCGCGTAGGGCAGGCCGACCTCGCGCAGACCGGCGGCGCGGCGGCGCTCGGGACGCGCATCGGCTTTGACCTCGGGAAAGAACCCGTCGACGAGCATCGCCTCGGCGACCTCGCGCTTGATCTCGGCCTTCAGCGTCCCGCCGATCAGCTTGCTGCCGCGGCCGAGGATCGAGACCGGTACCGACTTCGGAGGTTCGGCGTCGAGCAGTTGCTCCTTGGCGCGGCGGCAGGCGTGGACCAGCGCGCGCTGCTGCATGGCATCGAGAGGGCGGTCTTTCAGGCGCTCGGCGAGATCGCGCTGCACGATCGCCGACAACGCGAGGTCCATGTTGTCGCCGCCGAGCAGGATGTGATCGCCGACCGCGATCCGCTCGAGAGCGAGCGAGCCGTCCGCATCGGTGATCTCGATCAGCGAGAAGTCGGTGGTGCCGCCGCCGACGTCGCACACCAGCACGACGTCTCCGGGCGAGAGGTCCTCGCGCCAGGCATCGCCGCGCGCGGCGAGGTAGGCGTAGAACGCGGCCTGCGGCTCCTCGAGCAGCGTGATCTTGTCGAACCCGGCCTCGCGCGCCGCGACCACGGTGAGCTCGCGGGCGACCGGATCGAACGACGCCGGCACGGTGACCAGCACGTCCATCTCGTCGGCGGGCTCGTCCTCGTGGGCGTCGTCCCACGCGGCGCGGATGTGCGCGAGGTAGCGCGCCGAGGCGTTGACCGGGCTGACTCGTTGCCCGCCTTCCATCTCGGCCTCGAGCTCGCGTTGCGCACCGCGGAACGGCAACACCTGGGCGGTGCGATCGATCGACGGATTGCACAGCCACGACTTCGCCGACGACACCAACCGGTGCGGCAATTGCGCGCCACGCTCGCGCGCGAACGTGCCGACGGCGTAGCGCAGCGGACCCGACCACGGCAGCTGCAGCTCCTTGGGTGGCACCTCGAGCTCGGTCGGTAGCAGCAGGAACGAGGGCAGGGTGGGGCGCTCGGCGACCTCGCCGGGGCCGGTGACCTGCTGGATCGGCACGTCGTGGGCCGGCTCGTCGACTCCGGCGACCGCGACCGCCGAGTTGGTGGTGCCGAGGTCGATGCCCAGGACGCGGGTCATGTTCACAGCTCCACTTCGGCGGGGGCGATCACCGTGCGGTCGACGCCCTCGGCGAGCGAGGGCAGCTTGGCCTCGGTCACTCGCCAGCCGTGGTGGCGCAACGTGCCCGAGAACGGTGGCTCGCCCTTGGCCTCGCCGACCAGGCGAATCTCCGATGGATCGAACCCCTTCGGCACGCTCACCTTCTGCTCTTCCTCGCCCGGCATCACCGCCTCCATCGACAGGTGCTGATCGAGCACCTTGCGGCAGCCGCGGTGGACGTCGCGGGCGGCGGCCCCGATGTCCTCGTCGGAGAACCCGTCGAGTGGCTCGCGCAAGAAGTCGACGAGGCGACCTTCACGCTGCAGCAGCGCCAGCAGGGCGAGCGCGCCGTCACGTTGGTGTTGGGCGGTCGCGGTCTTCTGCTTCTCGGCGGCTTTCTTGGTGTCTTCGGGCTTCGGCTCGGGCTTGGCCTCGGGTCGGGACTTGGCCTTCGGCTCGGATGTGGGCTCGGCGAGCTGCTTCGGACGAGCCTCCTCTGGGAAGTACTTGGCCGCGGCAGGTGGGAGCTTCTTGCCGAACAAAATCCGGAAGAAACACGCGAACGCGAGGAACAGGCGCATTCGCCGCGTATGTAATGAGAGGTCGCTAGATAAACAAGCGGATTCGCCCTGTTTCAGCACCGATCGTATGCTCTTGGGATGGGGGCCAGCATGCCGGACGACGACCGCGCGACGGTCGACCTCGGCCCCCGAGGTCCGGATGGAGCCGAACCGGCTCCCACCGACCTCGGTGACGACGCTCCGGAGGAGACCGAGACCGCCGCAGGCGAGATCCCCGGGGACATCACGCGGACGGTCGCCGGCCCGCCGCCGGACATGGTTCACCGGCTGCCGACCCAGCAGCTCAGCCGGCGCCGCCCCAGCACGATGACGCCATCGATGTCGTCGCATGCCTCGGCGACCCACGCGTCGCCGATGGCAGCGATGAAGCAGGACGAGGTCCAGCGCACGAGGATCTTCCTGCAGGCCGCGATGCTGACCTGCGTCGCCGCGATCGTGGTCGCGCTGGTCACCGGCGGGGATCCGATCGCGTTCCGGGTGGTGGTCGTGTCGACCATCGTGACGTTCGGTGGGGCGGTCTGGATGTACTTCGTCGCCCGCGACGCGGCGACGTTCACGTCGAGGAAGATGCTCGGCCCGGCGTGCGTGATCGCGTTCGGTGCGTTCGGCGGCGTGTACTACTGGGGCGTCGCCTCGCCGGTCGCGGCGATGGTGACCTACGGCATCTACTTCTTCAGCCTCGGCTCCAACGCCCGGCTCGTCACCGCGATGTACGCGCTGGTGGCCACGCTCCACGCGCTGCTCGGGGTCGGGATCATGACCGGCGTGATCGTCGACCGCGGCATCGTCTCGATGGCCGACATCAGCACGATCAATCAGCTCGGCGTGATCGTGGTGATCGAGTTCTTGTACTTCATCACGTTCTACACGGCGCGGATCAGCCAGCGGGTGACGCTGCGGGCGATGACCCAGCTCGAGCTCGCGGCCAAGTCGGTCGCCCAGCGCGACGCCATGCTCGCCGAGGCGCGCGCCGAGCTCGATCGCGCCCTCAAGGTCGGTGGGCCGGGGCGGTTCAGCGACCAGACGGTTGGCGGGTTCAAGCTCGGCGTCCTGATCGGCCGCGGCGGCATGGGCGAGGTCTACGAGGGGTTCGGTGTCGACGACCACCGCGAGGCGGCGGTCAAGCTGCTGCACCCCGGCACGCTCGCCGATCCCACTCACGTCGCCCGATTCATCCGCGAGGCCCAGACCGCGTCGAAGCTCGACACCCCCCACGTGGTTCGCGTCCTCGAGGTCGGCACCACCGCCGGCGAGGTTCCGTTCCTCGCGATGGAGCGGCTACGCGGGCACGACCTCGCGCACCAGCTGCGCCGGCACCGAAAGCTCCACCTCCACCAGGCCAAGCAGTTTGCCGACGAGGTCGCGGTCGGGCTCGAGGCGGCGCGCGAGGCGGGCATCGTCCACCGGGACCTCAAACCCCACAATGTTTTCCACGCCGAGCTGCCGACCGGCACCCGGGTGTGGAAGATCCTCGACTTCGGGGTGTCCAAGTCGGGTGGCTCGGGGACGCTCACCAAGGGTCACGTGATCGGGACGCCCGCGTACATGGCGCCCGAACAGGCTCGCGGCGAGGACGTCGATCACCGCGCCGACGTGTACTCGTTCGCCGCCATCCTGTACCGGGCGATCACCGGCTACCCCGCGTTCGCCGGCAAGGACGTGCCGTCGATGCTGTACGACGTCGTGTATCGCATCCCGACCCAGCCCTCGATCCTCGTCAACCTCCCCGCCGACCTCGACCGCGTGCTCGCGATCGGTCTCGCCAAGGACCCCGAGGATCGGTTCGCGACCGCGAGCGAGCTGGCCCGCTGGTTCGCGCTCGCGATCGCCGAGGGGCTCGACCACGAGCAGCGCGTGCGCGGGGAGGACGTGATCGCGAAGTACCCCTGGGGGACGCGGCCCGGAACCGTGACCTCGTCGTGATCGCCCCTCGTCGACAACCTCGACATCGTCGGTCCCGTCCTGTACATCTAGATGAGGTTCCGTGCGCATCCTCATAGTCTGGAACTTCGTCGAAGACGATGTGTACGAGCACTATCGTCGCGACGACCGCCGCACGGTCGATTGGGATCCGTCGGTGCAGGTCGAGCCGTGGGACACGGTCGACGAGGAAATGCAGCAGATCGTGCGCTCCGTCGAGGCCAAGGGGCACGACGTCACGCTCGTCAACATCAAGGATGACTTCCAGACCCTGCTCGACGCGATCCGCCGCAACAAGCCCGACTTGATCATGAACCTGATCGAGTTCTTCCATGCGGACCCCGAGCACGAGCACCACATCCCGGCGCTGTTCGAGCTGCTCGAGGTTCCGTACACCGGCAGTCGCCCGCTCGCGCTGTCGCTGTGTCAACGCAAGCCGCAGGCGAAGGCGATCATGACCTCGTTCGGGATCCCGACGGCGGCCGGCGTGGTGATCGAGCGAGGCGACAAGACCCCGGTGCCGCTGCACCTGCGGTTTCCCCTGATCGTCAAGCCAGCGTACGACGACGCCTCGGGTGGCATCGACGCCGGCTCGGTGGTGCACGATCGCAAGGCGCTCAAGGCCCGGATCTCGAAACTCCATGTCGAGAACGAGATGGCGGTGCTGGTCGAGGAATACATCGAGGGTCGCGAGATCCACTGCGCGATCCTCGGGGGCAAGGCTCTGCCACTCTACGAGATGCAGTTCAAGGACGGCGTCGACGACAACGGCAAGCCGCTGCCTCACATCATCACGTACCGCGCGAAGTGGGATCCGTACAGCCGCGAGCACCACGCGGTCGAGGGCAAGTGCCCCGTCGACGATCTGTCTTCCGAGGTCGTGGCGAAGTTGCAGTCGACGGCACTCGCCGCGTATCGCGCCCTCAACTGTCGCGACTACGCGCGCGTCGACATGCGGCTCGACAAGCTCGACAACATCTACGTCCTCGAGGTCAATCCCAACCCGGATCTCGCGCGGTCGTGTGCGTTCGCGGCCTCGGCGCGCGCGGCCGGTCGCTCGTACGAGCAGATGATCGGCGACATCATCGATGTCGCCCTCAAGCGGGCGCGTCAGCCCAAGGCGACATCGTCCGGCGCGATCGATCTCCTGCTCGAGGAATACCAGGCGCGCACTGCACCGCCGCGCAAGGTGCGCTCGGGTCAACGCGGCAGCTGAGCCGCGGCCCATCCGGTGTGGAGCGCGAACCGGAGCTCGTCGTTGGCGAGCGCTGCCGACACCACCCGGGTCTCGAGCACGCGCTTGCCGATCGTCAGCCGAGTGGTCGCCGCCACGCGCTTGGACTGATCGACCCAGCCGAACAGAAAGAACTTCGCCCACGCGCCCGCGGCGATCACCGGGTTGGCCGCGCTGGCCTCGAGATCGCGATCGATCGCCGTGACCTCGAGTCGATCGCGGTCGAGCGCGACTCTCGCCTCGACGCCGACGCGGAAGAACGAGCAGCCGCCGCGATCCTGGAACGAGTACACCTTGATCGGGTGGCCGTCGCCGGCGAGGTAATCGAAGCGCGGGTGAAACTCGCCGGTGGAGCTCGGCTTCAGATCGCGGGTGTACCAGGTCGGTGCGTAGCCGCGATCGATCGCCCAGTTCGCGAGCTCGGCGGCGGCACTGCCCGAGATCGTGACCTCGACATCGTCTGGAGACGCGCCGACCGAACGAGGCGCGAGGCCGCGCCGCACGGGCAGGCTCGACTCGATGTCGACGACGACCGCGTTCGGCGTGCTCGCGACCGCCAGGTTCGCGATCGGTACCGCGGGGAGCCGCAGCCGCAGCGTGGTGACGTCGCCGATCCGAGGACCGAGGCGGGTTCGCACGAGGTCCCACGCGCGCCCGAGCAAGTGACCGGCGAGTCGACGCGCGGCGGTTGCCGTGGCGCCGCTCGGTAGCTTGCCGCGCAGCGCTGCCGGGATCCGGTGCTCGATCGCCGCGCGCAGGCGCGTCTCGGTATCGGGGCCGAGCGATGGTTTCGCACGCACGAGGGCTTGCGGATCGATGCCGAACACCAGCTCGGTCGTCGTCGTGCGCTTCACGCTCGGCAAGACTTCGATCACCGCGTCGAGGTCGCCGATACGCGCGTCGTCGCCGGATCCCGCGGTGGTGTCGGTGACGCGGAGGTGGAGTGCGAATCGCACGCGACCGGGTGTCCGGGTCGGACGAAGCGCGAGCTCGGTGACCGTCGTCTCGAGTGCGATGTCGGGAACGCCCGGTAAGAGCGAGGCCCAGCCGGGAGATTCGACCGGAACCACCAGCGGTCGGTCGCGAAGCGCGTCGGCGATCACCGCATTCGCGCGCGCGTAGGGCACGACGACCCGGACGTCCGCCGTGCGGGCCGTGCGCGCGTGCGAAAGATCTGCGCGGGCATGGCCGACGGCACGACACCTCGACCCACCGCATCCCGAGATCGCGATCGCGATCGTCGCGCAGGCTAGAACGACCTGATACGGCCGAACCGTCATCGACATTCCCTCGAACATACGACGTGATCCGGCGCGATCCAGTCGTTGGTGGATGGCCTGGGGTGGGGTCATAATCGGCGCGTGCGGAAGTGGCGCGACGAAGGGAGTGACTGGGCGACGCCGGATGGTCAGTCGAACGCGTCGCTCGCCCCGGGCAAGCGCAGTGGTACGGCGAACGCGCCGGCGAAGAAGCCGCCGATCTGGCCGGGCAAACGGTCGCTGACCCAGCACTTCCCACCGCATGGCGAGGGTGCCGAGGCGGGCGAGGTCGGCAAGCACGGCACCGCGTCGGCGATCGCGTACGCGGGCACGCAGAGTGGTGGCGGCAAGCTGCCTCACCTCGACACCATCCAGAAGAGCTTCGGTCGCCACGACGTCTCGGGCGTGCAGGCACACGTCGGCGGTGCGGCGGGCAACGCCGCCGGCAAACTCGGCGCCGAGGGCTTCGCGATCGGCAACTCGGTCGGGTTCTCGTCGGCGCCGGATCTTCACACCGCGGCGCACGAGGCCGCGCACGTCGTGCAGCAACGGCAGGGCGTCCAGCTGCTCGGAGGGATCGATGCCGGGGCGCACGATCCGCACGAGATCCAGGCCGATCAGGTCGCCGACGCGGTGGTGCGCGGCGAGTCGAGCGAGCACATGCTCGACGGTGCGAAGGGCAGTGGCGGCGGTGCCGCACCGACGGTGCAGCGCAAGACCGTGGTCCACGGGACGAAGTCGCAGCTCAAGGACAAGGCGACCGTCCTCGCGATGAGCATCTCGGACTTCTTTGCCTACGTGAAGGCGCAGGCCGACTGGTTCAGTCACCCCGATTTCAAGGCGGCCGCCGATCGCGACCTGGTGTGGAAGGTGGTCAAGCTGCTCGGTCCCGGGTTCCACGTCACGACCGCGCTCGGCAAGTTCAAGGTCGCCGACGTCGCGAAGGCCGACGTCACCAAGCTCGCGAAGTACGCGCGCTGCTTCGATACCAACGCCGAGACCGTGCAGCTCACCAAGGCGGCCACCACGCTCGCACGCGCGCAGGTGCTCGGTCAGGCGATCATCGATCTCGAGGGCTTCGTCCCGACGCCGGTCCTGAAGATCGTGATCCCGGCCGCCGGGCTCGACTACCTGATCGACAAGAAGAAGCTGTCCGAGCTGAAGAAGTACTACGCGACGTTCAGCCCGACGCTCGAGACCGCCGAGGAGTGGGACTACGTCACGAAGCTGCTCGATCTCGGCGTGTCCACCTACGGCGCGCTCGCCGGGTGGATCCACGACCTCCACGTGTTCACGCAACCGACGCTGACCAAGCTGCTCGCCAACATCGGCGATACCAGCCGGTCCAAGCCGGTGATCCTGATCCTGTTCTCGGCGGTCGACTGGAACACCGCATTCCTCCAGGGCAAGGAGCTCGAGAAGCTGATCCTCGATAACCGCCACCTGTCGCTGGTCGTCCAGGGCATGGCGTCGCCGTCGGCCGCAGCTGGTCAGGTCACGCGAGTCGCGGATACGTACGGTCAGCAATCGTGGACCTGGAATCCCAAGGTGTCGTGGTTGCCGCAGAAGTCGCCGGGACGTCTCAAGCAGGTCGTCGTCGCCGGTCACGGTTCGGAGCAGAGCGTCGAGCTCGGCTCGTCGGGCAAGGGCGCCTACGCGGACGACCAGAACCAACGCGTCGGGTACGACCAGGCAGACGTCAACAGCGGCACCGATCCCAAGAAGAACGGAACGGAGCTGCTGTTCGACACCGTGATCAAGCGGATGGATCCGGCGGACGTCAACATCGTGTTCGCGGGCTGTCTGGTCAACTCGCACGACGTACCCGCCACCACCAAGCTCGGCACCAACGCGAAGACCGCGCAGAAGAACCTGCAGGCCGCGCTCGCGGCGCACCCCAACCTCGCTGACTACGTCCGGTCGCGGATCAAGTCGGCCGGCGCCAAGGGCACGGTCACCGCGGCCAACGCGTCGGCGACGTTCGACTCGTTCCAGAAGGATCCGGGCACCGGGCTGGCGACGATCAAGAATCCGTCGGAGCCCGATCTCGGCGGTACCAAGCTCGCGTACCTCAAGACCGGCATCGAGCCCGAGGGTGCGTTGCGGGCGGCGATCGAGTGCTACGCCGATCCGGCGATCGGTCCCACGACCACGACGACCGAGATCCGGACCAAGGTCGCCGGCCTTGCAGCAAGTACCGACTGGGACGAGACCATCACGCGCCTCGGATTCGAGCTGTGCTTGCCGGCGTCCGGTGATGTCGACCCCAACAAGCTGCTCGACGTCGTTCACCGGATCGGCGCGTGGTTCATCATGCTGTGGGACAACGAGGCGAATCCGCAGTACCTCGCCGACAACACCAAACCCGCCGAGGCGCCGAAGGTATACGCGGCCATGCTCGGCACCTCGTCGGGAGGCGACGACCACATCCAGGTCGGCGTCAACGAGGCGTGGATGAAGTTCGACGCCAAGAAGGGCGCGGCGTTCATGAGCGCGCTGACGGCGAGCGCCTTCATCTACACGACGTTCAAGAAGCACCTCGCACGCGGGCTCGTCGATCCGAAGCTCGCGACGTTGCTCCCGGCGACCGCTTCGCCGACCAAGGGGCAGCTGCTCCTGGCGCTCTCGATCGCGATCCAGGACGGGAAGTCGATGCCGGGACCGGCCCGAAGCCTGTTGCGCGCGGCGGCGGGTGGCAAGAGCACGTCGAGCTTCCCGGGCGCACTCAACGTTCCCACCCTGATCAAGCCGGAATCCGAGCTCTCGATCCTCGAGAACATCGGACTGTCTCCGTCGTCGGCGGCGCCGTCGGGCGGTGGAGGCAGTAGCGACGAGCACGTGAAGGCCAACGTCGACGCCAACAACAACACGTGGAACGAGACGTTCGTGCGGTTCACACCGTACGAAGCCACGGTCAACGTGAAGACGGTCCTGAACGTTCGCGCCAAGCCGACGACGCACTCGACGGTCATCGATACGGTCACGAACGGCACCAAGGTGCGGATGATGGGACTGACGACCGACCGCAAGTGGGCGCTCATCGATCACGGCGGCAAGGTCGGGTTCCTCTTCACCAAATACCTGACATGATGCGAGCACACGTCGTCGCCCTGTGCTTCGCGTGTGTCGGCTGCAAGAACAGCGAATCCATTCCTTCCACCCCCGCACCCCCGAAGCCCGCCGTGTCTCCCGCACCGATCCTGAGCCCGTTCACCGACCTCGCCGATGGTGGGGGAACGGCGATCACACCCGGTGCGCCGTTGATGACGTTCGATGGCCGCGCGATCTGGTGGGAGCACGGCAAGCCGGTGACGGTGGTGCTCCCCGAGGACATCGATCCGAAGGGCTCGCGCTGGCTCGACGCCGGCAAGACGCTGCGGATCGGCCTCGGCACGCTCGACCTCGGGACGCGCACGTGGAGCCCGGTGCCCGGCTTGCAGAGCTTCACCAGGTCGAAGAGCCGGGGGGTGTCGGCACCGGTCCGAGATGCCGTGTGGTTCGGAGATGCCAAGCACGTCGCGCTCGTCCTCGAATCACGCGACGGGCGGATGCGTGCATCGTACGAGCTCGTGATCGCGGATGTCGATGGCAAGGTGCGCGGGAGGGTGGCGCTCGGCATGGCTCCCGGCTCGGTCCGCACGTCTGCCGATCGCGTTCTCGTCGACGACCGGAAGCTCACGCTGTACGACCTCGACGCCAAACCGATCGCCGAGCTCGACATCCCGGTAGGATCGATCGGCGAGGGTGCCGGCATGTTCGCCGTCGCGATGGGCGAGCACGGCGTGTCGCTGGTGCGCGCCTCGGATGGGAGCGTCGTCGCCACCTGGAAACAGGTCGTGCAACACGCCATCCCCGTCGAGAATGGGATCGTCGCGGCGGAGTTCGAGGGCAAGGTCCACGTCGGCTGCATCCAGGGCGACTCGATTCACGAGGTCTCGAGCGTCGATTCCGGCGTTCGCAACCCGACCCTCCAGTTCGTCGGCGATCGCCTCGCGATCGCCGGATCCGGTCCGGTCTCGGTCCGCACGGCCACGTTCGCCAACCCCTGCCACTGATCCGCGTGTACGCTCGGCGGCGATGACCGACGCGCACATGCTCGCGTATTCGGCCGTGCTGGCCTGGGTGATGATCCTCGTCGCCTCGACATTGAAAGCCGGCGGCGACCTCGGGAAGATGTTCGGCAATCGCGAGGACCTCGCGGAGCCGAGCGAGCTCGCCGGACGCGCCGATCGCGCGGCCAAGAACATGCTCGAGAACCTCGTGTTGTTCACCGCGATCTGGGCGGCGACCAAGGGGGTCGGCGCGAGCGGTTGGAAGGTCACGCGGGGCGCCCAGCTGTTCTTCCTCGCGCGCGTCGTGTACTGGCCGGTCTATCTCGCCGGCGTGAAGGGCCTCCGCACGATGGTGTGGGCGGTCGGGGTCGCCGGCATGGGCCTCATGGTCGTCGCACTCGCGACAGCCTGAACACCCGCATATCATCGCCCCGTGGCCGACGATCCCGCTCCTCGCTCGGACCGTAGTCCGTGGAACTGGCTGCTGCTGGTTCCGATCGTGATCCCGCTCCTGACGTTCCTCTACAACGACACGGAGCCGCGGGTCGGCGGGTTTCCGCGCTTCTACTGGCTGCAGCTCGCGTTCATCGGTCTCGGCGTCGCGTGCACCGCGATCGTCTACCGGATGACGAAGAAGCGATGAACGACATCAACGTCACCGAGCTGTCGATCTTCACGGCGCTGTTCCTGCTCGTCGCCGGGCTGGGCTTCGTGGCCGCGCGGTGGCGACGGCCGACGACGATGGAGCACCTCGACGAGTGGGGGCTCGGCGGTCGCAAGTTCGGCGGCTGGGTGACGTGGTTTCTGATCGGCGGCGATCTCTACACCGCGTACACGTTCGTCGCGGTGCCGGCGCTGCTGTTCTCGGCGGGCGCGGTCGGGTTCTTCGCGATGCCGTACACGGTGATCACGTACCCGCTGGTGTTCCTGGTGCTGATCCGGCTGTGGTCGGTCTCGCACCGGCACGGATTCGTGACGCCGGCCGACTTCGTACGCGCGCGGTTCGGCTCGCCGACCCTGGCGCTGCTCGTCGCGATCACCGGGATCGTGGCGACCATGCCGTACATCGCGCTGCAGCTCGTCGGCATCGAGGCGGTGCTGCGGTCGATGGGTTTGGTCGGCGACAGCTTCCTCGCGCGCCACGCCCCGCTGATCGTCGCGTTCGGGATCCTCGCCGCCTACACCTATCAGTCGGGCTTGCGCGCGCCGGCGTTGATCGCGTTCGTCAAGGACACGCTGATCTACATCGTGATCATCGTCGCCGTGATCTACATCCCGCACGCGCTCGGTGGGTGGGGCCATATCTTCGATGCTGCCGAGGCCAAGTTCTCGTCGACGGGCAAGGGGAGCTTCATCCTGCCCGACAACTCGCAGCTGTCGTACGTCACGCTCGCGTTCGGATCGGCACTCGCGCTGTTCTTGTATCCGCATTCCGTGACCGGCGTGCTCGCGAGCAAGAACCGCGACATCATCAAGCGCAACATGGCCGCGCTACCGGCCTACTCGCTGCTGCTCGGGTTGATCGCCTTGCTCGGCTTCATGGCGATCGCGGCGGCGGACCACGGTGTCGCACCCGTGATGGTGGACGGTCATCCGGACGCCAGCACGATCGTGCCGCAGCTGTTCGACCGGATGTTCCCGTCGTGGTTCGCCGGCATCGCGTTCGCGGCGATCGGGATCGGCGCGCTGGTGCCGGCCGCGATCATGTCGATCGCCGCGGCCAACCTGTTCACGCGCAACATCTACGTCGAGTACGTCGCCAAGGATGCCAACCACGCCGAGCAGGCGCGGGTGTCGAAGCTCGCCTCGTTGGTGGTCAAGTTCGGCGCGCTGCTGTTCATCCTGTTGATCGATCCGCAGTACGCGATCGATCTCCAGCTGATCGGCGGCGTGATCATCCTCCAGACCTTGCCGAGCGTCGGCCTTGGACTGTTCACCCGATGGTTCCATCGCAGCGCGCTGATCGCGGGCTGGATCGCGGGCACGTTGGCCGGGCTCGCGATGCTGTACTCGATCCCGAATCCGCTGAAGGGCAGGGCGCACTTCGGAGGCGTGGCGTTCCCGCTGTCCGATCTCGGGTTGCCGTGGCGCGTCACGATCTACGCGGGCTTCTTGGCGGTGCTCGTCAACCTGATCGTGGTGATCGCGGGAACCGTGATCGCTCGGCGGGCGGGAGTGGCCGACGGCGAGGACGCAACGGCTGCGTCGGACTACTTCTCCGACGAGGGCGATCCACGCGTCGCGTGAAGCGGTTTTCTACGCCTCGTCGCGCGTGAAGCTTCCTCCCTACGAGAGGAGCTAACCCGTGAGCGTTGCGTGGCTTTTCGTGTGCGATCGGCACCACGCGATCCGTCACAACCTGCCAGTAGGACGTGGACCCACCCGCCCCAAAAACTGTGTAGCGTAGAACCATGAGATCCATTTCGGCGCTCGCCGGATGCCTTGTTCTCGCTTCCGCCCCCGCCGCTCTGGCTTCCCCCCGTGTCGATACCGCCGGTCATCTGATCCGCGGTCCCGCGAGCTGCGGCACCACGCGTACGCGAGCGCCGGTCCCGATCGCCACGCCGTACGTGGCGCCGGCGGGGACCACACGCACCGTGTTCCTCAACAAGAACGGCGGCACCTACAACATCACGAACAGCGCCACCAACTCGTCCACCAACACGGCGAACACGATCGCCTCGGGTGACGGCCGCACGCACTCGAACGCGGTGATCCCGGCGATCGAGTCCTCGTTCAACTGGCCGTACATCGTCGACTGCGTGAAGCAGCAGTACCGGACGTACAACATCAAGATCACCGAGACCGAGCCGACGTCGGGCAACTACATCGAGGCGGTCGTCGGTGGCAACGGTGCGAGTACCGGGTGGAGCTCGAACTCCGGGATCCTCGGCGTCGCGTCGGCCGACAACTTCTGCGGCGTTACCGAGCGCGGCATCGCGTTCAGCTTCTCGACCAACCACCTCGGGATCCAGAAGGCGAACGACGAGCTGTGCGCGACGATCGCCCACGAGGTCGGTCACCTGCTCGCGCTCGAGCACGAGGTCGCGAGTGCCGACACGATGTCGTACGTGCCGTTCGCGAGCGTCAACCAGAAGAGCTTCACCAGCAGCAACTCGCAGTGCGGCACCGACGCGCAGAACACCAATAACTGCAGCTGCTCGACGTCCGGCGCCGGGCAGGTCACCAACTCCGCGATGCGGCTATCGCAGTTCGTGGGGACGCGCCCGATCGAGACCAACGCGCCGTCGCTGAGCGTCAAGTCGCCCGGTAATTCTGATCGGCTGGCGCCGAGCTTCGAGGTCGTCGCGGACGCGTCGGACGATACCGAGGTCGACCAGGTCGCGGTGCTGATCGACGGCCAGCAGGTCGCCGCGGGCTCCAGCCCCGACAGCCCCGACGGCTCCACGTACACGATCGCGGTGACCCAGATCGCCGAGGGCGACCACACCCTCGAGGTCAGGGCGAGCGACTTCTCGGGCAACGTCACCAACAAGCAACTCGCGATCACGGTCGCGCTCGGTGCGGTCGGCGATACCTGTCTGCTCAACGAGGACTGCCACGGCAATCTGTGCGCGCAGGAGGCCGACGGCTCGAAGTTCTGCACGCAGGACTGCAGCGCCGATCAGTCCTGCCCGTCCGGGTTCGACTGCCTGACCAGCGGCGCGCAGCAGTTCTGCGTGCCCGGCGGCGGTGGTTGCTCGATCGGTGGGGGCGACGGCGCGATGCTCGCGATGCTGTCGCTCGGCGGCATGCTGGTGCTCGGTCGCCGTCGGCGCCGAGTCACGCCGGGCCGATGAAGTCGACGGCGATCTCGAAGTGCGAATCGGGGATCGTCGCGAGCACCTCGGCTCGATTGCCGGTGGTCAGCCGCCAGCGCCGACCGATCTTGCACACCAGGCCGAGCTCGTCCTCGGCCAGCTCGACGACCCAGTACGCGGGATAGCCCTTGTCGTCGGCGCCTCGCCACAGCACGCGGCGAGGCTCGGAGAGTGCGAGCGAGCGCTGCTTGGCGACCGCCTGCACCTCGGCGATCAGGACCCGACGATCGAATTCGGCGAGATAGGCGGCGACGTCGCGACCGGCGGCCGCGAGTGCCGTCACGGTGGCCTGCACGGTTGCAGTACAGGCGGCCACCGCGCTGTCGTTGTAGCCGCCGGGGAGCGAGCGGAACGCGTCGATCGCGCCGCGGGCGGCGACGATCGGCTCGCTCGATCCCTTCAGCGTGGGGAGCTTCGCGGCCGTGGTGCTCAGCTGCTCGTAGCCGCGCCCCATGCGGATCTCGCGATCGGGCAGCTCGGCGAGCAGGCGATCGCGAAGCGCGTCGGCCTTGTCGAGCGCCGTCATCCCGCGCGCGAGTTCCGCGCGCTCGGCGGCGGGTACGAGATCGTGGACCTCGCGCGCCGACCACAGCGCGAGCTTGAACGCGGCGGGGCCCTCGTTGCTCGCGATCTTCGGTGCCGGACCTCCGGCGTGGACGCGTGCTGGGCGATCCACAGGGCGCGCCTGTTCGAGGCCGCGGCGCAGCGGTGCGTACACCGCGTTGGCCGCGTTGGCGGCGTTCGCGAGCCCACCGCCACGTTGTCCGGCCGCGCGGTAGCTGGTCTCGATCAGCTCGCGCAGGGTGGCCGCGTCGACCGTGCCCGTCACGTGCATCCAGTTGTGCTTGGCTCCACGAAACAGTGTCGAGCGCTCGAACTGCGGATCGCCGAGGCGCTTGGCATCCGCGTAGCGCAGGTGCGCGCCGGGTTGCGCGCCGTCGTCGACCCACGCGGCGAACTCGCGGTAGTTCGAGTCGTCGATCCGGAAGCTCGTACGATTGGTGATCTCTCGTCCGCTCGCCCACCGTGCCTGCTTGGCCTTGGGCATCGCGAGGCACGCGGCGAAGAACGCCTCGCGGGTGCTGGTACGAGGACGCGCGCGAGGAGCCCTGGCTTTGGCCTTGGCCATCGCAGCCAGTGTATGCCCTTCCTAGCTGTCCTCGAGCTCGAACTCGGCGTGGACGATCGTGATGATGTCCTTGTCGAGCGATGTCCGGTCGTTGTTGCCCTCGTACGAGGTCTCGGTGGAGTTGGCCGGGTTGACGTTGATGACGCCCATCGTGGTCTTGCGCAGGCGCTTGATCGCCGCGCCGCCGGTCGACTCGAGGATGTTGTCGGCGCGCGCGCGCGCGTCGCGAGCGGCCTCCGCCAGCATCTGGACCTTGAGCTCTCCAAGCTTGGTGTAGAAGTACGAGGGCGGCGACGACGTCACGGTGATGCCCTGCTCGAGCAGCGACGTGATCTCGCGCGACGCGCGCTCGACCGTCGAGACGTCGGCGGAGCGCACCAGGATCACCTCGCGTGTGATGTAGCCCTGGAACGTGCGCTTCTCGACCGGGACCGGCTCCTTGACGCCGGGCAGCACCTTGTAGTCGGTCTCGGTCTTGTACTGCTCCTCGAACGTCGTCGACTGCGGATAGATCTGCGCGGGCTTGATGCCCTGCGAGGTCAGAAACGCGATCGCCTTCTCGCGGTCGGCGCGCAGCTCCTTGTAGGCGGCGGTGCGATCCGGAGACCGCGCCTCGATCGTGGCGCTCCACTCGATGAGGTCCGACACGATGCGCTTCTTCGCCGAGCCGACGACCTTGATCGTGCGGAGCTCGGGCTTGATCTTGACGCTCTTCCAGGTGCCGGCGGCGATCGACACGCACCACACGGCGGCGATCGCGAGCGAGATCAAGCCGAGCGGTCGCACGTCGAGCCAGCCGAAGCGCCGGTCGATGGTCTTGTTGCGGAGCGGCGGGACATCCGAGCCGCGCCCCTCGGCGGTTTCGGAGTCGGTCGTTTCGGTCATGCGTTCCACGGAGTTCCCCCTTTGGAGGGGGCGAACGCGTGAGCCATCCCCACTATTCGACCGCTTGTGGAGGCAGCTCAAAAGCGATCGTGGTTCGTGCCGGCTCGCGCTCAGCGATACGTGACGACGAAGGTGGTTGCCGTCGAGCGAATGCCACGAGTCGCTCGGTGGAACGCGGCGGCGATCTCGTCGAGATCGGCGCGGCGCGAGCCGCGTGTTGTCGTGAATGAGGCCACTAGATCGGCGTGTAGCGTGGCGTATCGCGTATCGACATCCACCGGATCCATCGCAGCGAACGTGAACGTGCTTCCCGAGTTCGTTGCCGGAGAATCTGGCAGCAACGCATGGATCGCCGCTTTCCACGCGTCCGCGAAGTCAGTGGCGGCGACGACGACATCGGGGTTGTCGAGCGTGATCGACGTGAAGAACGCGCTCTCGACCGCGGTGAAGCTTAGGGTATGGGTGGTCGGGGTGAGTGGAGGCGCGACGTCGACCATGTCCTTGACGTACGCGTAGTACGCGCGGGCCCATTTGTGACGCGCATCGATCCGACTGCTCGGCCATGCGACGAATATGGAGGCTGCTGGATCCGCGAAGCGTTGAAGCTCCTGCAACAGCACCGTCGAAACGAGCACGCGGACACACTACGACGATGTGTGTAGAAACGATCCACCGAACGATTCGTGCAGCGTTTTGCGGCACGAGCGATCGATCGCGCGTGTTCGCGACACGCTTTCGGCAACGGGACATTGTTTGTTTCACGCATGCCGTGTTACTCGTGCGCGCAGGTGGCGACTTGGGGGCTAATAGAGAGTGTTGGACAGACACTCGTTAGTCTCCTTCAAGCACATGTAGATTCTGTATTGCCGCTTGCGGGAGTAAAGGTACAGCTGGCGACGACGAAGCTGTTCAAGCAACTCGAATCGACGACGACTCCCACGATCACTGTCTTCCTGTACCGGGCGATGGAGAACGCCGAGCTGCGAAACGCGCCGCGGCGACATCTCGCCGATGGCTCGACGACAAAATCGCTACTCCCGCTCGAGTTGTGTTACATGATCACGCCGTGGGGTGTGCGGATCGACAACACTCCCGGCTCCGATCAGCTCGCTGCACGCGAAGAGCACCGCTTGCTCGGTGTCGCGCTCCAGGCGTTCTACGATCACGCCGAGATTTCTCGAGCGGAGTTAGTCGAGGAATCGGCAGACGCGATCTGGGAAGCAACCGATAATATACAGCTAATACTAGATACGCTCCCATTTGAAGATCATTATCGCATCTGGGACTCCGGAGAGCTCGATTACCGGGTGTCTCTCACGTACCGCGTTCGCGTCCTCGGCCTCGAGCCTACACAGCACGTCGATGATCCGCGCGTGACTGAAGCGAGTTTCGATTGGAGTCCCAAGCCCGCGTTCCCGGGAGGTGCGTCGTGAGCACCGACGCGTTGGTCAGCCGACTCGCCTTCGCGATACGGGTCGACGATCATTTCTCCCAACAGCCGATCGGCGAACCCGTCGACATCCTCTTGAGCACGCGGGAGCGACCCGTGATGTCACGCGAGGGTTCGCGACGACACGCCGACGGCACGTATCGCTGGGCGAACCTCGCGGACGGCCTTCGACATCTGACGTTTCGTTCTCCGAGCGGTCGCTGGCGGCGCTGGGATCCGGCACCACTGGATGTCGTCGTTCCGGTTCCGGATCCAGGTACCGCGTTGCGGATCGAGATGTGGCCGACGACGTGGGCGACGGTGCCCGAGGGAGTCGCCGCGATCCGGGCGAAGCTCGTGGGATCCGCCGTGGCGGGTCTACGGGTGGAGATCGACGGTTTCGGCGTGCCTTCGAGCGATCGCTGGACACGCGCGGATGCCCTCGGCGAGCTGATCTACCTTCTGCCCGGAGCGCGATGGCCGCGCACCACCACGGGTGCGCTCGATCTCACCGCGACGGTTCCGGGGCGGACGGTCGTCAGCACGCAACGCGCCGGAGATTCCGCCGTTCTCGGCGCCCGGTTTTCCATCCGCCCGCAGGGTCAGACCCGCATCCGCATTCACGTCACGTAAGAGGGAACCATGCCCGAGTATCTGCACCCAGGTGTCTACGTCGAGGAGACCTCGTTCCGAGCGAAGCCGATCGAAGGCGTCAGCACGAGTACGGCGGGTCTCGTGGGCCGTACACGTAAAGGCCCCGAAGGTCGGCCGATGCTGGTGACCAGCTTCACCCAGTTCGTCCGCGAATTCGGAGCACCCTATCCAGTGCCCGACCAACTCGGGGACTACCTCGGCCACGCGATGCGCGCGTTCTTCGAGAACGGTGGCCGTCGCGCCTACGTGGTGCGCGCGCTCGCGGCGGACGCACTGCGGTCGGACAGCTCGACGTTCGTCGGCTCGGGCACCGTGCTCCGGTTGCCTCGAACGGCGACGGTGATCGGTCCAACCGACATCCTGCCACTAGACAGTCTCCGCAACGTCGACACGTCGAAGACGATCGAGATCTGGACGCGCAGCCCCGGTGCACCGCCTGCGTTGCGGTTCACGTTTGGAGTCCTGCACTACGATCCGACACGCAACACCGTGCAGCTGTCCGGCACGATTCCGACCGGCACCGTGCTCAACCCGGCATCGACGTTCGTCGTCGTACAGGGTGTCGCGCCGGCGACCCCACCGGGTCCGGCCGCGGGGCCGACGTTCAACGCACGATATCGCGGTGCGGGTGGAGACGACCTCGCCGTGGAGGTCATTCCCACCGACACTCCACCGACGCGTCTCGCGACCCACCGGTTCCAGCGGAATCGGCCGATCGTCGCGAGTTTTGCGGGGACCGGGCCGACCGGTGCTGGGACGAACACGTTCCAGCTCGCGGCCAACGAGGCTCGGCAGCTGCGCGTCGGAGATCAGTTCGCGTTCCCCAGCGGTGCCATCCGCACGATCACCGAGATCGACGCGGGCACGCTCGCGGTCGCTCCCGCGCTGAGCGGCGGTCCGTGGGGTTTCGACGCCGTCGTGTCGCTGCTCCAACGGGGCGCTACGCCGGCACCATCGCCGATCCCGCTGTACAAACTCACCACTAGCGAACAACTCGTCGATGGGGCATCCAACCCGTGTCCGCACGGCGTAGCGGCGTCGGTGATCGTCGGCGATCAGATTCGCGTTGCCGGAGGTGGTGGGCCGAGCGTCGACACGACCGTCGTCGCGGGAACCACGGTCGCGGCATCCGCGACGATCACGTTCACCCCCGCGCTCGGTGGCGGCGAGGACTTTTCGACGTCGACCGTGCGCCTGGTGACCACCGCAGCGGTAGGGACCACGACGCGTCTAGTCGTCGGTGACACCACGGGACTCGTCGTCCCGTACCGTGACAGCACCGCAGAGCCGATCGCGGTAACCGCCGGTGGTGCGGTGGACGCGTCCACCGTTCGACTCGTGGATCCCGGAACCAATCAGGTGTTTGTCACGCGCACCGACCCACCGGCGCCAGGTTCGGGGACGTTCCCCGATACCGCCGACAATTCCACGTGGTCGAGTTTCGAGACGCTTCAGGTCGTCGGCATCGGAAGCTCGATCCTCCCGGTCGCGACGACCGCCGGGTTCTACACGGGCGCGATCGTGGAGGTCGACGACGGCACGACGAAGCTGTACCGCGTGGTCACCGCGACCGACCCCGGCAATCGCACGATCACCGTGGCGACGATCCCCGGTCCGATCGACGTGCCCGCAGATCCGGCGGCGCGACGCGCATACGTGCGCGTGCTCGAGATGTCGATCAACGTCTACGAAACGGATCTAGCTACCGGACGGCCGATCCTCAAGGAGCAGTTCGAGAGACTGACGTGGAACTCGGACCCGGCGGCCCAGTCGTTGTCGCGCTACTACGTCGACAAGGTCAACGATCCCGAGCTCGGTAGCAAGCTGGTGACCGTCGACCCGCCCGCGATTCCGCCGCCGACGACCGCGAGCGGGCAGCCGACCACCGCCGATGGTTTTCTCGCTTACCTCACCGCAGGCTCGGATGGCAGTCCGCTGACACCCGTCGATCTCATCGGTAGTGACAACGGCCCCAACCAGCGGTTCGGCATCCAATCACTCGTCGAGCGCAACGACATCGCACTCGTTGCGGTTCCGGGTGTCACCGACGAGCTCGTGCAGCAGGCACTGATCACGCATTGCGAGTTGCTGCGGTATCGATTCGCGGTGCTGGACGGGCGCCCGAACCAGTCGACGGTCACGGATATCCTCGCCCACCGCAACAACTACGACACCAAGTACGCAGGCTACTACGCGCCGTGGTTGACGACCGTCGACCTCACGACCGGTAGGACTCTGCCGATTCCACCGTCGGGATACGTGCTCGGCATCTGCGCACGCGTGGACAACGAGCGCGGTGTTCACAAGGCTCCGGCAAACGAAACCGTGCGGGGCATTCTCGATGTCGAGCTTCCTTTCACCGACGGCGAGCAGGACGTGCTTAACCCCGTTGGCGTCAATCTCAGCCGCGAGTTCGAGGGCCGAGGGATCCGCGTGTGGGGCGCGCGCACCTTGTCGAGCGACTCCGAGTGGAAATACGTCAACGTGAGGAGGCTGTTCATCTTCCTCGAGCACTCGATCGACCGAGGCACGCAGTGGGTCGTGTTCGAGCCCAACAACGAGGCACTGTGGGCCCGGGTCAAGGCAACCATCGAAGCGTTCCTGTTCGGTGTCTGGAAGACCGGTGCGTTGATGGGTACGAAGCCCGAGGAGGCCTACTTCGTTCGGTGCGATCGCACGACGATGACGCAGGACGATCTCGATAACGGTCGTCTCGTGTGTCTGATCGGCGTCGCACCGACGTATCCCGCCGAGTTCGTGGTGTTCCGGATCGGTCAGTTCACCGCGTCGAGCAACCTCGCCTGAACGGTTGAAGAAAAGGAGCTAGCCCATGGCTACCCAGCGAGCGAATCCCTATTCGAATTTCAACTTCATCGTCGAAGCCGATGGCGTCGGCGAGATCGGGGCGTTCTCCGAGGTCAGCGGTCTCGACAGCGAGAACACGCCGATCGAGTACCGCGAGGGCATGGATCCTGTGAACGCGCCGCGCAAGCTGCCCGGGATCGAGAAGTACTCGAACGTCTCCCTCAAGCGAGGGATCACGGGCTCGTTGGCGATGTGGCAATGGCGTCAACAGGTACGCGACGCGAGCGCAACGGCTCCGCCATCGAAGACCGTACGCGTCAAGTTGCTCAACGAGAACCACGACACCGGGTCGCCCGCGATGACGTGGGTATTGCACGGCGCATGGCCGACCAAGATCACGGGCCCGAGCCTCAACGCGAAGGGAAACGACATCGCGATCGAGCAGATCGATCTCGCAGTCGAGCGACTCGATATCGAATGACGTTCGAGCTGCGCAGCATACCCGGTGTCCCGGGAGTGTACCGGCAGATGGCGGGCCGCGTGCCCGAGTTGCCACGTGCACGCACCGACGTGGCGGGCTTCGTTGGAATCGGCGGTCCCAACCGTCTCGGCGAGGCCGTGCGCATCGACGACTGGCGCAGCTACGAGCTGATCTACCTGCGCGACGCTACCGGTGCGGAAGTCGTACCACCGCCCGGCAGCGAGCTCGCGAGTTGCGTGCGCGCGTTCTTCGCGAACGGGGGGCTTCGCTGCTGGATCGTCAACATCGCCTCCTCGGTCGAGGTCTCGAGGGCAGGCGAGATCATCGCGGATATGCTCGGCCTTCACGGTCGCACGGGACTCGAGCAGTTGTTGTTGCATTCGGACGTCGCGATCGTTGCGCTTCCCGACCTCCACGCTCATGCGGTGGTTACCGACGAGAGTCGCGTGCCGTTGCCGCCATTGGCCGATCAGGGCGAGTTCGTCTGCTGTCCGTCGATCCGGCTCGTGGACGATGCGGTCGATCTCTCGCAACGGGTCGCGGCGCCGCTGTTCACCGATCCCCAAATCCTCGGAGCCCAACGACACCTGATCGCACGCTGCGCTAGCGAGAGTTGGCGCGTGTTCGCGCTCGTGTGTCCGCCCGCCAAGCGCACCGTTCGTCAAGCCGAAGCGTGGCGAGATGCAATCGTGGACGGCAGCGATCGCGTCGACATGGATTGCGCGGCGTTGTATTGGCCGTGGCTCGAGGTCATCGATCGCGTGGGTGCTCCGATCAGGACGCGTCCACCGCTCGGCCATGTCGCGGGGATCTTCGCACGACGCGACGTCTCGCACGGCGCGCATGCGGCACCCGCCAACGAGCTCGTGATCGGGGCGGTCGGAACCGAGTTGGAGATCGACGATCGCACCAACGCACGGATCTACGGACGCGCGATCAACCCGTGCCGAGCGTTTCCGGGGCGCGGAGTCCAGTTGTGGGGGGCACGTACGTTGCGCTGGCACGAACCAGCGACGCTGCTCGATCGTCCCGACGCTCTCGGATTCGTCAACGTGCGCCGTTGCCTGTCGTCGATCGAACGCTCGATCGAGCGCATTGGTCAGATGTTCGTGTTCGAACCGAACGCCGCGCTCCTGCGGTTCGGACTCGTGCAGGCGATCGCCGGCTATCTGATCACCGTGCACCGAGCGGGGGCCCTGTTCGGGAGCACACCCACCGAGGCGTACTACGTGCGATGCGATGACGCGCTCAACCCGCCGTCGGCGCTCGCCAACGGGTATGTCGTCGTCGAGGTCGGCGTGGCGATCGCTGCGGCGGCGGAGTTCCTGGTGTTCCGGATCGGTCGCAAAGCCGGCGTGATCGAGCTCAAGGAGAACACCTGATGCCGTTGGAACAGCCCGTCGTCTCCTTCAATTTCATGGTCACAATGTGGGATTGTCAGGGTCCCGGTTTCTTCGGGATCGATGCGGCCCGTGCGGGCGGGTGGGGCATCGCTTCGCACATCGCGAGCGGGCTCGCGAACATCGGCACGCAGTTGCTGATGGGAGCGTTCTCCGAGATCACCGGCCTCAATGTGGAACTGGATATCGAGACCTACCAGGTCGGTGGCGACAATGGTGCGCCGAAGAAGTTCGTGCGGGGCGGCAGACATCCCAGCTTGGTCCTCAAACGAGGAGTGACGTTCAACACCGACATCTGGGACTGGAATCAGCAGGTCTTGCACGGCTCGGATCCGATGATCCGCAAGAGCGGGATCATCCTGTTGCTCGAGAAGGCCGCGTTCGTGTCCAAACCGGGACAAGGGGTGGGGGTCGATCTGCTCGCCCAACTAACGCGTCCACCGGTCGCCGCCTGGTTCTTCGAGCGCGGGCTGCCCGAACGGGTGACCGGTCCGCAGCTCGATGCCAAGAGCAACGCGATCGCGATCGAGCAGCTTGACATCGGTCACGAGGGCTTGACCCGAGTGTCGCTCGCCGCGATTCCGGGGCTCGCGGATGCATCGTCCGCCGCGGGTGGCTTGCTGGCCGGTGCGGCGGCGGGAGCAGCGGCCGCGGGGATTGCTGCGGGCCTCGGTGCCGTCGACAGCATCGATGACGGAGCCCTCGCGGCGGACCCACACCACGATCCTCGAGTGGTGGAGCCGTAGATGGGACTCGCGCACGCCCACCTCAAGATCCTGCAGCGGTTGTCGGGAACCGGGCAGACCTTGTACGCCCCGTTCGAGCCAGACGGGATCCCGGTCCGGTTCAACCCGAACGAGTACACGCTCAGCCGCAACGTCAACTACGCGGACGTCACGATCCCCGGGCTCGAGACCTCGGTGGTTCAGTTCACGCGAGGCGAGACCCAGACCTTGGCTCTCGAGTTGTTTCTCGATCGCAGCGATCGCGTTGCCTACGAGACACCAACGACGCCCGCAGTTCCCGGTTCGCAGGGGTCGACTCCCGTAGGCGGAGGAACGTCGGCGTCGGCGACCTTTCACGGGATCGAGGCGGAGCTCCAGCTGCTGAGGTTACTGGTCACGATCGACTCGGGAATCCACGCACCGCCGGTGGTCCAGTTCGACTGGGCGAACCTGCACTTCCCGGGTGTGGTCGCGAGCTACACCGAGAAGTTTCAGATGTTCGACGAGGCGGGGCACGCCCTGCGGGCGCGCGTCACACTGCTGCTCAAGAAGTACACGCCCCCATTGCTGCAGGCACGAGCGGCTTCGACCGAGTCACCGGATCGCACGAAGACGCGGGTAGTACGCGAGGGCGAACGGCTCGACGTGATCGCTGTCGAAGAGTACGGCGACGCGATCCACTGGCCCACGATCGCCTACGCGAATCGAATCACCCGGCCGCGCGTACTCACGCCGGGATCCGTCCTGGTCATTCCCCCACTCGTATGAGCCATGCCTGTCCACATCGAGCAAATCGATAGCGAGATCGAGATCCTTCCGAGCGTCGACCGCGATTCGTCGACCGGGCGGGGGGCCGTCGCGCCCGCGCAGGCGACGGAGCCCGAGCGCGATCGGCTGCGACGCGTGATCGCGCGTGCCCTCGAAGAGGAGCTGCAGGAGTACCTGCGGATTCGAGGATGACGACCGAGTCCCTCACCCAGTTCTACGCGCCGCGTGCGCGACTCGTCGACGTGACCTCTGGAGATCTGATCGGAGAGGGATTCGGGGGAGATCCGACATCGCGCACCGTCGCGCTCGATGTCGTGAGTGCACGCGTCACTCTCGTGAACAGTGGCGTCGCACAACTGCAGGTCGTGCTCAATAACCAGATCTACGATCGCGACGGCCTGCCGGTCACTCCACCCTGGCTCTACAACGGCCTCGATCGCCTGCGCTTCGGGCAGCGCGTGCGGCTCGACCTCTGCTACGGCGATCAAGCGTGGACGAAGATGATCGTCGCGCAGATCAACGACATCCAGTTTTCGTTTCCCTCGTCAGGGGCCGCGCAGATCACGATCGTCGGCGAAGACTTGCTGTGCTTGCTCAAGCGAAAACCGGGATCCGATCATCGCTATCCCGCAGCGCAGACCGAGGCCGAGATCGTGGAGGACGTGGTGGCGCGTGCCGGCGCGCCGACGTTTGCTGGAGAGCGCGTGGTGCCCGGTGGTCGGCGGGATGATGGCTATCGCGAGGTGCGGGGATCGCTGATCGAGTGGCCTTCGATCACCGAGGACCTGCCGAGCGTCACCCATCAAAAGACCCAGACGTACCTCCAGTTCTTGCAGCCGATCGCCTCGCGGATGGACTTCGAGCTGTTCGTCGACTTTGCGACCAACTACGTCCCTCTCGACGAACCCGGCAACCAGCCACCCTCGGACACCGCACCATCGTCCACACCTGACTCGAATCCCAACGAGATGTTGCTGCACTTCGAGCCCGCGCGCTCGCGCCTTCAGGGCGGAGCGCCGAGCTTCGTCGTCGACCTCGCCTGGGGAATCAATCTGCTCGAGTTCTCTCCACGATTGAAGGTGTGGGATCTCGTCACGGCGGTCACCGCGCGCGGTCGCAATCCGGCGACGGTCGAGCGCATCAACCACGAGATTCACGATCCTGCAGAGGTCGACCAGATCGTGAACGCCGATCTCGGTCGCATCGCGGGCGGCCCGATGCTCGTGCCCGCGACCGAGCTGCGGCGCACGTTCTTTCAAGACCTGCCTTCGGACGCACCGCTCGACGTCGACTTCACGAACCTGGGGCCCCAGCGCGCTCGGATCATGGCCGAGTCGAAGTTGCGCGAGAAGGCTCGCGAGTTGATCGCCGTCGAAGCGACCACGATCGGGTTCCCATCGCTTCGCGCCGGGATCCACGTCGATATCTCGGGGATGTACGCACCATTCGACGGCCTCTACTACGTGACTCAGGCCGTGCACTCGTTCGGTGCCGCCGGCTACCGGACGCAGTTGTCGTTGCGCAGGCCCGGTCTCGTACATCCCGACGAATACATGTGGTCGCTCGCGAGTGGGCGGCGCCCTGGAGTGACGCCCTCATGAGCACCACGGAGTTGTTTCCGGCGCCTGCTCGCGCTCGAGGAGCGCGTGAACCGGATGGCACCGCGCCACGGTCTGTACTACGCGAAGGTGCGCGCACTCGATGGCCAGCACCTCGAGCTCGAGTACCTGTCTTCCTCGATCGATGCACCCTCGGCTCCGGCGCGGCTCGCCACGCCGATGGCCGGTGCCGGCCGCGGCGCCTTCTTCCGGCCGGAGGTCGGCGATGAGGTCGTCGTCGCGTTCGAGCAAGGCGACGTGAACTGCCCGGTGATCCTCGGTTCACTGTGGAACGATCGCGATCAGCCACCACCCTCGGCCGATACCGACGCGACCAACAACACGCGCACGATCGTGTCCCGGGCCGGTCACGAGGTCACGTTCGACGATTCCGGTTCCGGCGGGATCCTTATCAAGACCGCCGGCAACTTCGAGATCCGGATATCTGGCGACACGTTGTCGATCACGACCTCCGGCAGTATCGATTCGAGCACGATCGTCCTCGACGGCGTACCCTGGAATCACATCCACGCGACGGGCACGGGGTTCACGGACAAGCCGTTGCCGAACGCGGTGAGTGGAGGTGGACCGTGAGCAGCACGGAACCTCAACTCGGCAGTGGCTGGGCGTTTCCCGTGCGTCCGACCGGTGGTCACCTGCGCTACGTCAGCGACGAGGTGGATGTCGAGCAGGCGATCGGACTGATCCTCGAGACCCATCGTCGTGAACGCGTGATGCGTCCGGGGTTCGGCGGCACGTTGCGCGATCGCGTGTTCGACTCGAACTCGAGCGCGCTTGCCCGGCGCGTCGAGCACGAGGTCGCCGGAGCGCTACGCGACTGGGAACCGAGGATCCACGTCGAACGCGTGACCGCGCATGCAGCCACCGTTCAGCCGCATGTCCTCATCATCGAGATCGACTACGTCATTCGCCGCACCAACGCGTTCTACAACCTCGTCTACCCGTTCTACCTGACGGAGGGGGCGTAGATGCCGATCGAGATCCCCCAACTCGACGACCTCCGTTTCCGCGGACTGTTCGAGAGCATGCGCCGACAGATCGCGATGTACGCGCCGGAGTGGACCGATCACAACGAGCACGATCCCGGGATCACGCTGCTTCAGCTGTTCGCGCACATGGGCGAGCAGATCGGGTATCGACTCAACCGGCTTCCCGACAAGGCCTATCTCGAGTTTCTGAAGCTCATCGGGATGCGGCTGTTGCCGGCGGAGGCCGCACGAACGTTGATGGCGTTCTACCTCGGCAAGCCGGAGCTCGCGACAGCCGTCACGATTCGCGCGGGCGCGAAGATCAAGTCCAAAGGATGGCCAGCGACGTTCGAGCTCGACGATCTTGTCGATGTCGTGCCCGGGCAGATCGCCGCATTGGTCACGACGTTGTCCAGCGATCTCCGTGACCTCGTGGCGGGTAGCGGAGCGCCGGATCCCGGGGAGACGGGTGATGACTACCTCTCCGACCGGTTCGCGCTGGTGTGGGATGGCAAGCAACCCAAGTTGAAGGGCTGGCCGCAGCAACCTGTGCCGGTGTTCTTTCGTCCGGGCGAGGCGCAACACCAGCACCTGTGGTTGGGGCTCGCGTTCAATCCCGCGTCGAGTGCGGGATTCCTCGGTCAGCGAGTCACCCTGACCGTGCAGCTGGACGACGACGAGCTTCCCGATCCGGCGGCGATCGGTGACTGCAATGCTCCCGTCGAGTCGTCACCAACCGGCACCGACGTCACCTACAGCTTCTACAGGCCACCGCGGCCCGGGCAGAGCACCGGCACGTGGATCCAGCTTCCCGTGCTGACCGACACGACGGAAGGATGGACGCGATCGGGGTACGTGCGATTCGACGTCCCCACCACTCTCGGACCGATCCCGGATGGCGAGTGGAGAGACCCGCGCGCCGCGACGCCCAAGACGATGGAACAGATCTGCGCCGAGGCCACCGGTGCTGGGACGCCGCTGCCAGCGCCGATCCCTCACCCGCTGATCGGTGCGATCAAGAACCCGGTCTCGGGGCTGTCGACGGTGGTGCCGATCAGCGGATGGATCGCGGTTCGGTTTTCGGAGCGATCGTGGCGGTTCTCGTTGCGGGCACTCACGTTCAATGCCGGCCGTGCGACCGCGGCCGAGACGGTCGTCAACCAGCTACTGGGAAAAGGCACGGGGCTCTCGGACCAGACCGCAAAGCTTCCCCACGACAACATCCTCGACGGCACGCTCGATCTCGCGGTCGAGGATCAGGTCGACCTGCAGTTACACCGCTACACGCAGGTTTTGGACTTCGATCGGGCGAGCCCCGACGACCGGACGTACGTGCTCGATCCCGAAGCGGGGCTGATCTACTTCGGCGATGGCGTCCGCGGGCGAGTGCCGGGCGTGGCCTGCCGGATCGTGGCGTTGCGCTATCGCCACGGCGGCGGTGCAGCTACGGAGGTCGGGCCGGGAGAGGTCACCACGCCGCTCGCGCTCCCGAGTGCGATCCAGGACGCGGTCAACGTGGTCGCTGCCCGCGGCGGCAAGGATGCGGAGACGCTCGCGCAGGCACGCAAGCGTGCCCCGAGTGTTTTGCGCACGCGGAGTCGTGCGGTCACCGGCGAGGATTTCGAAGTGATCGCCCACCAGACGCCGGGCGTTCGCATCGCGCGGGCGCATACGATCGCGTTGCGCCGGCCCCTGATCGCGATCGGCGAGGATTCGCCGGGCATCGACGTCGATACCGTCGCACCCGGCGTGGTCACGGTCGTGATCGTGCCCGACGAACAAGGCTACGCGCCTACCGCATCGGAAGGGGTATTGCGGGCGGTCTGCCGGCACCTCGATCACCACCGTCTGATCACCACGGAGCTGTACGTTATCCCGGCCCAGTACGTCCGAATCTTCGATCTCGAGATCGTGTTGGTGGCGAAGCCCGGATGGTCACAGGCCGATGTGCGCGCGAGCGTGGCGACCCGACTCGAGACTTACTTTCACGTCCTCCACGGCGGGGCCGATGGGGAAGGCACACCGTTCGGTGCGGTGATTCACCACTCGGAGCTCGTCGCGCAGGTGATGCGAAGCGAGGGAGTCGAGCGCGTCCAACAGCTCGTAGCATCGTTCGACGGTGTTGCGCCCGCGCCTCCCGGAGAGCAGCCACCGATGCGATGGCGGTTAGAACGCGCGATCGCTCGCCGCCTGATCGCATGTCCGGTGGCGGCCACAGACACCGATGTGCTCGAGCTGTTCGATGACGAGAACGTGTTCGTCGACACCTCCACCCTCGACGTGATCGTCCGCGCATGACCTCGGTCTTCTCCGACGGCGCCTTGCATCCGGGTCGTGACGCCAACGACTCCGCTTGGATCGTGCTGCGCCGGCCGGAGGACTGGGCCGGAGCGACGTTGACCGACGTTATCGTAGATCCGGGGGTACCGGCACTCGTGCTGCGACCTGCACCGGCACAGGGTCTCGGCGCGGTCGAGATCGAAGATCTCGACGGAACTCGGTATCGCGTAGATGCCGATGCCGATGCCGTGTGGCGGCGGCACGGCTGCGACGCCGCATGGGCGTTGTTCGTGGGCACGACCGGTACCGAGACCGGCAAACTACGACGGCCGCTGGGGCTCGCGCTCGATTCGCGGCGGGGCATGCTCGCGATCGCGGATGCGGGGAACCACCGCGTCCAGGTCGTACGTGCGGCGACCGGCGAGCCAGTCGTGGTGATCGGGTGTGTCGACATCTTCGGGCGCGGCGTCGCGTCGTCCGATCCGCACGCGCTCGACGAGCCGGTCGCGCTCGCGTTCCACCGCGGCATGCTGGGGGTTGCCGACCGTCGCCGCGGAGCGGTCAACATCTACGACGATCGCTTCGAGCTCGTGGCGACCCTGGTGCCGGTGCCGCCGAGTGCGCCGACGGGGTTCGTCCCGCAGCCGATCGCGGTCGCGATCGACGCGTGTATCGTGTGGGTGATCGACGCGGCGTGGTCGGTACCGATCGCCTACGACTTCGAGGGACACGTGACCGCCGATGCTGGAGCACCACCTCCAGAAATCGCGAGCATGGAGGCTCACTCGCGTTCGGCATCGCGTGGCGACGTCGTGGTGGGACCGATCGACGGCCAGACCGAAGATCTGGCGTGGCACAGGGTGATCGTCGATGCCCATGTCCCGCCGGGTACGAGCGTCGAAGTTCAGACCTTTGCCTCGGACGATCCGGTCACCCCGTCGGTGATTCCGTGGGCACCCGTGCGTCCGCAACGCATCCCGATCGAAGAGGTCGAATCGCGCGACGGCGAGAGCGCGCGGTTGGTGGTGTCGGATCAAGGAAGGTGGCTTCGCAAACGCGCCGAGCCGTACCTCCGGACGAACCGGCCACTCGGCAGACTCGCCGGCACCGGTCCTAACGGGGTCGCCGGGTTCACCGTGCCGTGGATCATGGCGCGCCGGTTGCGCGCACACGACGACATCGAGTTGCGTCGGCTCGATGGAACCGCGATGCCACGCGCGATCGCGAGTATCGCCGGGCGCACACTTCACTCGGTCGTCAGCGGAGACATCCAGCTGTACGGCCCGGGTTGCACGTTGGTGCTGGTGGAACGCGAGGGTGTCGAGCCCCTCGGAGGCCCGCGGGAGATCGCGAGGTTCTCGACCTCCGACTTGCTCGACCTCGGTGCTGCTGTCGACGACGGGACGCTTTACGATGTGCCGGCCTCGCATGCCGTCGCGGCTCTCGTTCGCGATGGTGATGTCTTGCGCGTCGAGGACGGCACCGTGGCCAGCGCGACGATCGTCGTCGATCGCGTCGATCACTCCGATGCCACCGTCGTGCTCGCGCTGGCCGTGGTCGGCAACTTCGAACTGGCGGATCTGCGATTGGTGATGGCGCGCGATCGGCTTGTCGTCGACCAGCTCGGCTGGACCGACGACGTTCCGGCCGGCGAGCCGGTGTTCGTTCACGACGACAACGCCGGAACGATGGTGGCGACAACCCTCCGGTGGGCGGAGCTCGATACCGACACCGTGTGGCTCGAGCCGTTGTCCGGCATTCCGTACGCGACGTGGACGAGGTTCACGCTCGCTGACGCCGAGCCCACCGATCGAGGACAGTACCTGTGGGTGCGGCTTTCACTGCACGGTGCCGTGGCGCTGCCCGGCGATCCGATCGCGATCGCGGGCCCGATGATCCGCTCGCTACGCGTGGTGTTGCCGAGGTTGTCGCTGTTGCGATACCTACCGCAAGTCTATAGCCGACGCGACGACGACGATCCGACGGGGGCGTTGTTCCTGGAGCGGCTGCTCGCATTGCCGGAGTCACGGTTGACGGCAATCGAAGCTCGCTACGAGGAGGTCGCTCGTCAACTCAATCCCGAGGCATCGACACCGGAATGGTTGCGCTTCCTCGCTGCGTGGTACGGGCTCGTGTTCGACCCGTCGTGGCCCCTTGCACGGCGTCGCGAGCTCGTGATCAACGCCCACGAGCTGTTCGCCAAGCGCGGCACGCTGGAGGGGATCCGGCGGTATCTCGAGATCTACCTCGGGACGTCTCCATCGATCGTCGAAGGGTTCCAATGGCGTGCGGCGCCACCGACGGTGCTCGGCGGCGAGCGCGTGCTCGGCCAGTCGGCGCTGGGGGGCACGCTCGTGCACGAACGGAGTGGGCTGCCGCATCACTTCTCGATCTGGGTGTTCGGCGACAACGAGACGGGCTGCGGCGAGACCACGGCGAATGCCGCGCGCGCGATCATCGAATCGAGCAAGCCCGCGCACACCACCTACGACCTCCACGTGATCGATGGTTCGCCCCGCGTCGGGATCTCGACGAGCCTCGGTATCGACATGGTGCTCGTTGGTGGCGCCGTCCATCCGCCACTCGGCCTGGTGTCGCAGCCACCCGCGGTGGTGGGGCAGATGTCACTGCCCGACGCCGGTCGTGGCGCCAACACGTTGGCACCGATCCCGATCGATCACGACTTCACGATCACCTGAACCCGTCCGAGGATTATGTCCGCCTACACCAACGACTGCCCCCCGAACGACTGCGGCCCCTGTGGCACGCTGCCACCAGGCTTCGTTCGCCTGCGCTATTTCTATGGCAAGCGGCTAGGCGTGATCGACTTCGTCGACGAGCAACGGTACCACGCGGGCAAGTTGCGCTTTCACAACCAGCGCGCACACGGTGCCGGTGTGTTGTGCGGCCTCGACGTATCGTTGTTCGCGCCCGGCGAGACCGTGTTGCGCGTGACCAAGGGGGCGGCCCTGGACGAGTGCGGGCGCGAGATCGTCGTCGGTTACGACCAGTGTATCGATCTCGACGCCTGGTACGGGAGGTGGCGTGCCGAACAACTCGCCGACGATCCTGGCTGGACACCGCCGCTCGACGGCGACCTGTTGCGGTTGTGCACCACGCTGCGGTTTCGCGAATGCACGTCGGCGCCCGAGCCCGCTCCGCGCGACCCGTGTGCGTGCGACGCGGCCGGCACCGACTACGGTCGAGTCCGCGAGGAGTTCGAGCTGCGCTTGATGCTCCAAGCCGACGCCGCCGTGCACGTTCCGCCGGCCATCGCTCCCGCTCGTCCGGGACTCGATCTCGCGCTCGGTGCGGCGATTGGCGGCACGGATCTGGCGAATCGACTGCGCGCGTTGTTGCAGGCCGATTGTGCCGAGGTCGAGCCGGAGAGTTGGCTGGTACTCGCATGCTTCTCCGTCAGACTCGATCCGGATCGCGAACACGTGCTGTCGATCGAGGACCGGCAACCGGCGGCGACGATGCTGTATTCGACCGCGTTGCTCGAGCAACTCGTCACCTCCGAGATGGCGGCCACACTCGAAGCCGGGGCGTGGGCTGCGGGGGGACCGGAGATCATCGAGCTCCGGTTCACCCCGGGGACGAGCGACCGGATCGATCTGGCGTTGTCCGCGCCGGTCGTCGAGGCGACAGCCCTCGCTGCGACCTACCAGCTGCGCAGGCTCGATCCCGCTGCCGGCTGGCAAGCTCCTTCCGGCGCGGTCGCCGTGACCTACGCCGCTTCCCCACCCATGATCAGCGTATCCGTCGACTCGGGATTCTTCGTCGACGATGGGCTGTACCGACTCACCGTCGTCGAGACTGCCGCCGAGCCGATCGTCGACGATCGCTTGCGTCCACTCCGGCCGCTGCGGCCGTCGTATCACTTCCGGATCGTCGAGCAGGGCAGTCCACCGGCGCTCGTCCTCGTTCCCGCACCGTACGCGACGGAGGCCCCATGATGTCTGGTTCTACCGAGGACGGCACGATCGCTGGGATGCTGGCGGGCATCGGGCAGCTCGTGTTGCCGTTCGCTCGGATCTACGTCGGCCCCGCGGCCAAGACGATCGAGCACGATCAGCGGGACGCCGCCCGTGGAGAACGGCGGCTGCTGATGGTCGCCATGCACAAGCTGATCGTCGAAGCCGGCACGTTGCCCTCTCCCGAGACGGCGTACGCGCCGCATGACGGAGTGTTCGTGCTCGACGAGAAGGGCAGTGCGCCGGCGCTTGACCTCCGGTACCTGCTCGCGGCACTGCGCGCATTGGCGGCATGGGCCTCCGCGGGTCCGGCGAACGATACGGTCGAGGCGAACACCAAACAAGCCGAGACCACCAGCAAGCTCGAGGCCGAAGCTCAACCCTCGGCACGCGCGTTGCGAAGCGCCGCTCGCGCTCGCGGGTATGCGAGTACCGCGGCGGCATCGGCGACTGCGCGTCGAGGTGGTTGCGGTTGTCGCGGCGCGCGCACGTACTCCACGACGGTGTCGATGTCCTCTTCGTACTCGACATCGGCGTCGTCCTCCCGGCGTGCGACACCGCGCCGGCGAGTCGACTGCGAGGATCCCAAGCCACGCTGCGATTGCGGGGGGACGTGTGGCGGTTCCGGATGTGGCTGCGCGGGTACCGAATCGTGTGTCGACTGTATTCCGCGTGGCGCACACGCCGACGATCTGTGTGCGAGCGCATGCACGTGTCCACCGCAGCCGGAGGAGTGCACGCCGTGGACACCGTCGTGCGAGACTCGCAACCGCCTGCGGGCGTGCTTGAAGGACGTGCTGTGCGAGTTGCTCGCGTGCCTCGAGCAGTATCTGTGCGACGCGACGAGCGATCCCGTCACACGTCGTGCCGAGCTCGAGCGTTGCCTCGTGGATCTGCTCTGCAAGCTGCTGCGGTGCATCCGCGAGGCGTTGTGTCCACCGCCGAAGTCGTTGCAGTTGCCGAGCCCTCCGCCGGTGGACTGTTTGCCGTGTAGCTACGCCGTGGAGGAGCAATGACCTGCTGCGATACCAAGCAACCGACGTTTCCCGGCCACTCGTTCAGGGCGTGCGCGCCCGGCGCATTGCCGGGCGGCCTCATCCGCACGCGCTTCTTCGATGGGATGGTGCTGACCCAGGCCGACCTCGATAACGAGCAGAGGTTCTGGCGCGTCAAACGCCGGCTCACGAATCGAGCACTCGGTGAGGGTGTCGTCTGGGGACTCCGCCTGCGGTGGAATGCGCGCGGCCGGACGTTCCTGCTCGGTCCGGGGTACGCGCTCGACTGCTGTGGCAACGATCTGATCGTTGAATGTCCGATCGAGGTTGCCGAGAGCGACCTGATCGCGTCCGCGGATCCCGCGATCGTGGCGCCGAAGATCGGCGTATTTGGCAAGCAGGACCGGGTCGTGAAACACAAGCCGCGCGAAGCATGCGTCGTCCTGCAATACGTCGAATGTCCGGAGGATGCGCGCCCCGTGCATCTCGACCCGTGTGCGCCACCGACGACTCGCTGCGAGCCGTCTCGGATCCGGGAGACCACGCGGGTCCTGCTCGTGCCACCGCCGGTTCCGGAGCCCGACTGCCTCGCGGACTTCTTCGCCGAATTGAAGGCGCTCGAGGATTCGATCTCCGATCCCGCACTCAAGGACGCCTTGTTTCCACCGCCGACTCCACGGAGCGAGGCACCGTTCCCGGATCCCGCAGCACCGTTGCCTGCAACATTGCGCGTGACGGTGCCCGGCTCGGGCGACGCCAACGCGGTCACCCTGCAACCGCCGGCGGAGGGATCGATCGGTGGCGCGTCGATCAGTGCGACCCGCGTCCCTCCGGGCGGCGCGTTGCGGGCGGGCATCGTCCAGTTCGAGCTGCGGCCGCATGCCGAGTGGGGATTCACGGCGGGCAAGGTCACCGAGGGAGACGTCTCGGTCGATGTCGTGGCGCCTCCGGTCGATCTCCAGCAGTTCTGGGCCCTCGAGATCGCGCTGCCGGATGGCCAGGAACGGGTCACCGAGCACTTCGAGTATCGCGTCGAAAAACTCGGAATCGAGCGCGTGTTCGGCGATCACACCGCAGGAGTCGCGGACTTGCTGATCCGTGGCGAGGCCACGGTAAGCGTCGGCAGCGACGCCGCGATCGAGACCTCGGTGAAATTCCTCACGGTCGACTCGAAGTCCAGCGTCGGCGAGGCTACCGACAGCAGTTGCCTCGATCGTCTGCGTTGGGGAGTCATGTCCGACCCCAACAATGGCGAACGCGATGCGAAGCTGTTGGTGCTCGCGGCGATCTACGCGTACCTCGCGGACGTCACGAGTCGATCAGGTGGAGCATGGACGCAGCAGCGCGTGACCGCTGCGCTTCTGTACACGGTGGTGTGGCGGCTGCTCGACGTTGACGTGTCGGCGCCGAACACCGAGAAGCAGCAACAGGAGCTCGCTCGCATCCTGTCCCACCTGTTCCAGTGCTGGTGCGACGCGATGCTGTATGCCGGCCCGCGCTGCTCGAGCGAGCACCACGGCGTGTATCTCGGGTGCGCCTCGATCGGACCGAACGGACAGATCCTGACGTTCGACATGTGGGAGCACCGGCGGCAAGTCCTACTCGGCCCGCTGGTGAATCACTGGCTCGGCGTGTTTGGGCTCGCTCCGGTCGACGTCGTGGTAGGTCGGCTCGCGCAGGCGATCTGCTGCATCGCGGGCCTGCCGGTACCCTCGATCCCGGGCGGCGACGAGCGCGAGTCGTTTCCGATCGAGCTTGGCGCCAAGAGAGGTATTCCGATCGGGCGAGGCAAGATGTGGGTCTCGCCCCAAGACAGCGCGTTGCCGGCCAAGGACATCGGGCGCACCGAGCTGGTTCGTCGGCTCGTCGGTGCGTTCGTTGCGGAGTCGAGGGCCCCTCTCGCGAGGTTCCGCACGCGGCTCGGGGATGGAGCGATCGTCGAGTTGCTCGCACCGAGCGCCGACGCGACCACCGCCGAGAAGGGAGACTATCTCCGGCCCGCGGTCAACGTCTACTTCGACCGCCACGAAGGGCTGCGACCGCTCGCCAATTCCGCGGCCCGGATCGCGACGGTGGAGCTCGCCTCGGAGATTCCCCCGACCTCGATCGCCGATCTCGCGGCACTGGCGACCACGCTGGCGAAGTCGTTGACCGCCTCCGGGATGACCCTAGCGGGTGTCGTGGATGCGGGCCCCGAGGGGTTGCTGGCGATCTCGCCGAACGCCGATCCAGCGGCGATCGACGACCTCGCCGCGAACGCGAGAAAGGCACTCGACGGGTTGGCCGCTGGGGTCGCGAACGGCCTGAAGAAGGTCAAACCGGCGGCACCGGCAACGATCCTGCGTGATGCTCCTGCTCGCAAGGCGATCGCATCCGACCTGACAAAGCGCTTCGCGAAGCTGACCGGAGCCGCGATCGAGGCCGCGCTCGAGCGCGCGTCCACGCGGGTGGGGATCGAGCGGTGAGCTCGGTCAGCGCGGTTCGCGAGGTCAAGCTGCGGCTTCGGATCCCGGAGAGCGTTGCCTCCGAGGCGCGTACGCTACGCGCGCACGTCGAGCACACGTTTCTGCACAACGTGCTCGATGCGTTCGAGCGCGAGGTTCACGCGTGCCTCGGACCGCGAGCGATCGTGCGTATCCAGCGGCTGCCGCTGCGATGGAAGTTGGGGCAGGAAGAGCTACGAGACCTCGCGCTGCAGGACCGGCTCGGTCGAGAGCTCGCCGACGGAGTACTCGAGAAGGTGTCCCGCCCGCCCAGTGTCGTTTCGACGACGCGCGGGACGACGAGTTGTCCGCGGCCGTTACGAGATGCACCCGTGGTCGTGCTCGTGGACGACGCGCACGCGTTGGCGGTGGCGCTCGCGGAGCGCGCCGAGGGTTGGCCGGTGGCTCACTACCATCTGGCGCCAACCGTCGAACAGTTGTGGCAGCACGTGATCGACGGGGGCGACCGTGTGATCGACGCGGTGCTCGAGCTCCTGGCCGCTTACGAAGTGACCGTGGCGGAGCTCGATCGTCGAGACTTGCCACGACGCCTGCGTGCTCGGATTGCAGATCTACGCGCACGGGATCTCGTCGTCGCGAGCCCACTGGCGATCGAGAACCCGCCTCGGCCGTTCGTGGAAACCGGCAACCGAGAGGACATGGCACCCGCGTTCGAGAGCGCGGTCCGCGATCCCGGCTCGACCGAAGGCGAACCCGATGGCGCGGGGGCGCGACCGTCGCACCCGGCCGGGATCCGGGTGCTCCACGTACCCGGCGCGGTGCGCGAGCACATCGCGAACAGCGACGGTGTCATCACCGAGACCTCGCATGCGCCGATCGGTGTCGCGACCGAAGTCGGTGGCCTGTTCTTCCTGCTGTCGCGGGTCGCGGAGCTCGAGCTCGGGGAGCACCTGTGGTGCGCGGGGATCTCGGAGGGCCCCGCGGTGGCCCGCGCGCTCGCGCTGCTGGTGCCGCACGAGCTACGAGACGATCCGTCGTTCGCGGTGATCGCCGGCACCGCGCCGGAGACGGTGTGTCCCGCAGACTGGGCAGTGCAGGAAGTCGTCGACAAGACCCATCGCGCGCTCGCCTCGTGGCTGGTAGAGCGCGGCGCGCCTCCGGGCGACACGATGGCACGGTGCGCTCGAATCGTGGCGACGTTGGATCGAGAGGCGACGCCGCTCCACGCAACGATCGCGGCGGCGGTCTGTGCGGTGGTCTGCGAACGCCTGGGGCGTTCGTGGCAGGTGGAGACCGCGCGCGATCTGGCGTTACGGCGGGGTTCGATCGTTGACGGCGACGACATCGTGATCGAGCTCGCCGCCGCCCACGCGGAGGTCGAGCTTCGCGTCGCCGGTCTGGACTTCAACCCCGGATGGATCCCGTGGCTCTCGCGTCGCGTGCGCGTGACCTACGCGGTGGAGAGCTGGTGAACCCGCTCTCGACCGACGAGCTGTTGCGCCGCGAGTTGCGCCGGGTCGATCGCGTGCTCGCCGCGACCGCGGGCGTGTTCCCGATCCAAGCGGGTGAGCCGGCGGAGCACCTCGAGGCTGTCGTCGCGTCCCTGTCCACCGATCACGCCACCAAACCTGCCGCCACGCTCGACGATGCCCCGGTCGTGCTGGCGGGACTGGCGCAGACGGTCACGGCGTACGAGCTGTCGTCGTTCGATCGGGACTTGCTGTTGCTCGCGTCCTCCGTCCACCTGGATACGCGCTACCGCACCGCGCTGCAGCTGATCGCTGGGAACCGACCGCCATCGTTCGAGCTCTACCTCGACCTGTTGATCGCGAGCAACGGCCTGCCGCGTGACGTGGCGTTGAGCCGCGGTGCCGCCGGCGCTCCGCTGTTCGCGAACGCGCTGCTGCACCTCGATCGCGATCGCGGCGTGTCGGTTCCCGATCCGGTGTGGCGACGCATTCTCGGGATCGACGCGGGTTCGAGCCTGGAACTGTGCGCGCGGCACACGATCGATCGTCTGGTGGTGCCGGCGGTCACGCGCACCGCGTTCGATCGCGCGGTGGTGTGGGCGCGCAAGCAGGGCCGTTGTGCGATCGTTCTGCGCGGCAGATCGGGGTCGGGGCGTACGGCGATCGCAGCGGCGCTGGCCGATGCGTTGTCCCGTAGAGCGTTGCTCGCGCGCGCGGACGATCCGGGCACCGAGATCGTCCGCGAGTCGCGGTGGTTCGGAGCCATCCCCGTGCTCGTCGAGCCCGTCGATCCGCGCGCGAGCAGCGTCGACCTCGCGCGGCTCACCGATGCGGTCGGAACGGCCATCGTGATCGGCGGCGCCGTGGATGCGGACTTACCAGTGCTGGATCTCGAAGTCGTCCCGATGACGAGGAACGAGCGTCGCATGTTGTGGACGCGTGCGCTCGGTGAATCGGCATCCTCGGAGATCGAACACGTGGTGGCTCGTCGACTCGGGCCGGGCCGGATCCTCGCCGCCTCGCGGCGCGCGAGAGAGATTGCCGCAGCCTCGGGTAACGAGATCGCCGATCTGCGACTCGCGTGTCGACTCGTCGGTGACGAGGCGGTCGGGGCGGGTGCCGATCGAATCGAATGCCCGTCGGGGCTTGCCGACCTGGTGATCCCCGCGACCACACGACGCGAGCTCGAGCTGGCGATCGAGTGGGCGCGGCAGCTCGAAGACTTGCCGGCACGTGGTCCGCGCCTGGTCGGTGGAAGTGGGCTCGCGTGTCTGTTCTGGGGGCCACCGGGGACGGGTAAGACCACGGCCGCGCAAGTGATCGCCCGCGAGCTCGGGCTCGAGCTCTATCGCATCGATCTATCGCGGGTGATCGACAAGTATATCGGCGAGACGGAGAAGCATCTCGCGCAGATCTTCGAGCACGCCGAGCTCCACAACTTCGTGTTGCTGTTCGACGAGGCGGATGCCTTGTTCGGTCGGCGGACCGAGGTGACCACGGCCCACGATCGGTATGCCAACGTCGAGACCGGGTTTCTGTTGCAGCGCCTGGAGCAGCATAGAGGGGTCACGATCCTGGCCACCAACCTGCGAAACAACCTCGACCCGGCGTTCGTGCGTCGACTTCACGTGATGGCCGAGTTTCCGATGCCGGGAGTCGCCGAGCGGGTCGCGCTGTGGCAGCGCTTGGTTCCGCTGCGACGTGCGACCAACATCGATTTCACATTGCTCGCGCAGCGGTTCGTGCTAGCGGGAGGCGACATCCGCAATGCGGTGCTCGCGGCACTGGTGCTCGCTGGGGATACGCCGATCGGGATGCGAGAGCTCGTGATCGGAGTGTGGCGCGAGCTGTCCCGCTCGGGACGTCTGATCGATGGGACCGAACTCGGTACGTGGCAACGCGAGGTCACGCGTTGGCTCGATGGTGACGCGTGAGTCGACTGCCGCGCGGAATCCGACCGCAACCGGCCCGCCACACACGTACATCGACCGGCGAGCCCGCGCGCGCTCGCACCTCGCCGACTACGCTGCGCCCGCCACGACACCCGGATTCGGAAGCGGGATCACCGGTCCCCGACCACGTCGCGTCGCGGATCCCGGTCTCGCGCGCGGCGTCCGCTGTCGCCCGCATCCATACCGACGCCGGCGCAGACGAGCTGGCACGGAACGCCGGGGCCAACGCCGTGACCGTGGGTCGCGACATCTACTTCGCCTCGGATGCATACCAACCCAGCAGCGCGAGAGGCGACGCACGGATCGCCCACGAGCTGACGCACGTCGAGCAGTACCTGCGCGGCGATCTCGCGGGACGTTCGAATGCCGCGATTCCGCAACACGATCGCTTGGAGCGCGAAGCGGCACGGATCGAGTCGGGCATCGCGGGCTCGTCCGCCCCGATACCGACGAATGACCTGGGGGGAGATGCGATGCCGGCGAGTGCGCCGATGTCGCTGCAACCATGTGTCGACTCGCTCCCTCTACTGCTGGTGGCCCTGATGGCCCACCGCTGGAGTACCGATACCGAGATCGATCTTGAGGGTCGCCAGTACCTTCCCGATCTCCCCAACTTCTGTGCCTACTTGTTACTCCACGGTCCGTCGTTGCTCCGGGTCAAGTTCGGCTCGATCGCGCGCGGCCAGATCGCGCTGCATTACGGTTCATACGGCGGCCACCACGGCCTGTTCACGAACCTGATCTCCGAAATCGTCATGCATCATCCTGCCCTGCCGGATGTCGACAACCAACGCATGGCGATCGCCGTCGAGGATGACGAGATCTTCGGCGTCGTCGGTCGGGTTGGAGATGCCGGTGGCGTGGTGATGGACACGCTGATTCCACTCCACGACTGGCAACGGGACTTCACGGCGGGGCTCTTGGAGTTGCCCGACTATCGCGATGTACGGCCGCCGCTCGTGACAAACGAGATCGACCGTGGTGGCAACCTCAGCTTCAGCGCGGTCGACTACGACTTCAACCTGCCGGGGCCCGCCGATAGTCGTCACGCCGGCAAAGCAACGCTCAAGCTCAACAACAGCGGCGGCACGGTGCTCGCGCAGGCCACGTTGCAGGCGCCCAACCTCGGAAATGGGGAGCTCACGCTGCACCGGCTTCCGAACGGTAGTTTCACGGGAACCGCGACCATGTCGGTCGGCCCGTTCGGTGATCGTCGTGGAGGTCATACAGGGTTCAGCGGCACTCTGCGCGTCACCTACGGGCGCCGCGTCCTCGACATCACGGGCACTGTTCGTTACGACGGTGCTCGGATCAGCGGTACCGGCACGTTGCGTCTCACCGACGCGTCGTCAGCATGGACAGCGGTCACGCCGCATATCCAGGCCGCGGTGGGGACGGTTCCGCCGACCGCCGGACCGATTACCGGCATGGCACTGACGGGGTGGGGCACGATGGAGTACCGGTTCGGCGACTGGCTGCGCGGTCGTGCACTGGTCGTCGTCGCGCCGGACGGGCACATCTACTCGCGCGGTGAGATTCGACCGACGGCGAACATCCGGTTCCTCGATCCACCGATCCGCCACGGCGGGCGGATCCTCGGTCCGATCACGGGATCGATCGATTTGTTCGAGATGTACGCGGTCAACATCGAAGGTACGGGGAGTGTCGAGCTCCGCGCCCGAACCGAGCTGGGTCCGGGGCGGATCCACCGGCTGAACCTGATCGGCGCGTTTTCGACCAACACGGCGGTGCCGTGGCAACTCCAGATCGGCGGCACGCTCAGCCTCGCCGCGATGGCCGCGCTCGATCTGCACGCGTCGGTGGCGTTGCGGGGGCGCGCGCTTCACCTGGTGACGGTGACGGAGGTTCGCGGCAGCATCACCGGGACGGCCCGGGTCGACGCACTGGCGGAAGCGACGGTCTCGATCGGACGCCGACTTGCCACGGCGAACCCGGAGGATGCCGAGTACTTCATCAAGGGGAACTTCGGGGCCTACGCGCTGCTCGCCGTCGGGCTGCGCGGAAGCATCCACTTCGAGGCGTTCGGCGCCGAGTTCAAGGTGTGGGAGAGCGCTCACCACGAGTGGACGCTCGGAGACGTCGGGCTCGAGCACAGCTTCGATTACGTGCTCGGCACCGCACCAGCCGGTCATCTCCACGTCGACGTACCCCAGTTCGACGCGCACGCGCGAGCGCTGATCGACAGCATGGGACACGACCGACCTGCTCCGAGGAACGCGCGGGGCGGACAATACGCGCACGCGCACGGGCGCTGGCGGGAACACAACGGAACGCCGGGTGCGAGCTTCGATGCCGGCGCACGGACGCCCGGGCCCCCCGCCGCGGTCCCCGATCTCCCCGACCTGAGGCCGGTGACGGTGATTCCCGGGATCTCGCCACCACCGAATGTCAGCAGCCCCGACGCCGGTGGTGGTGGGCTGGATGCCGGCGTCGGGGACGGCGAGCCGGTCGACGCGAGCAGCCGGCCGCTCGGTTCGCACGGTGCCGCACCCCAGCCGCCCGCGTTCACCTTCTATCCCGATCCCCCCCGTTCACGTCTCCGGCGATCTCCGACGAGGAGATCGTGGCGCCGTTCACGATGAAGGGCGTCGACCATCGGCTGCGGTTGATCCCCGCAGCCCGCGGGCCGCGCTTGATCATGGAGAGCGCGCCCGATGATTTCTCGGACAAGGTCGACAACGAGATCGTCGAGCAGAGAGCCGAGCACGACGCCGACGAGGTGGCGGCACTCGAGGCGCTGAAGACGCAAGGAGAGCAGGTCGTGGACAGTGCCCACGATCGCGACTTCGGCGAGGTGCCGAACGTCGAGGTGCCCGAGGTCCAGCAGCTCGGCAACGAGGTGCACACGTTCGCGGACCAATTCGACGAGACTGATCTCAACGACGGGCTGCCACCCGAAGCCGTCGCGCCGTACGACCCGACCGGGCCAGAGCCACCGAGCACCGTCCAACGCATCCCGTGGGACGACTTCGTGGCACTGGTGGACAGCACTACCGACCCGATGGAGGCGCTTCAACTCGTCGAGCGCGAGGAGGCGTATCTCAACCAGGAGCTTCGCGACGTCGACGACTGGCTGAACGGCTACACCGGAAGCCGCGGGAGCGCCGGCATGGCGGGATCGCCGGCGCGTTCGACGGCGGAGCGGCGGCGCACCGAAATCCTCAGCCACCTCTCCTGGTGCATCCACCGCAAACGAGCGTTGCGGACCCAGATGAACCCGAACCACCGCGTGGCACTACCGTGCTTCCCGGCGGGGACCCTCGTTCACACACCGAGCGGCATACGTCCGATCGAATCCCTGCGCGTGGGTGATGACGTGTGGTCTGCGGATCCCGAGACCGGGACGGTCGTCGCCAGTCAGGTCGAAGGCGTGTTGATCAACCAGGCGATCGAACTGATCGTCGTCCACGCCAAGGACCAGGAAATGCTGCGAGCAACGCCGCATCATCCGTGCTGGGATGACGGTACGCGACAGTGGATCCCGGCCAAGGAGATCGCGTCGGGCACGTCGCTGCGGATGCGTCACGAGCGCGTGCAGGTGACCCGGGTCGAGCGACGCTCGATCGCCGCGGCGACGACGTACAACCTCGCGCTCGGGCCCTTGCCCACGTTCTTCGTGGGTGCGGGTGTGCTCGTACACAACGGCTCCTACGCGCTGTGGCACACCTACCCGTGGTCGAGCCCCCACAACTTCAAGATCTACATCGGGCTCAACGACGATGACGAGTTCAAGGACTACGTGTACGTCGGACAGACATCACAGACCATCAGCGCTCGCGAAGCAGGTCACATCGGAGAAGCCGCACGTAGGCTTCGCGAGGGCGGTTTGAGTCCGGAGGACGAGTTCTTCTTCCGATTCAAACGCGGCATGCGGCTGACCGCGATCTGCGAGGGGCTCAAGGGAGAGGACTCGAGGCACAGTAACCAGGCCAAGTATCTCGAGCAGGTCAACATCAACGAGGAACGGAACGAGCGCGGTCTGCAATACGTGCTCAACCGGATCGAGGTCACGACGGACCTGAACGCGATCAGGGACCGGATCCTTGCAGATGCCGACGTTCAGGCCGCCGGTTACTGTCTGTAGACGTTCAGAGGAGACGCATATGGGTTGGTGGCAGCTTCCGAGATCGACGACCGAAATGATGGGCGACGAGCCGGCCGACGCAGCGGCCGGAATGCTCGAACCGATCCCACGACGCACGCCGTTGCCGACGCTCGACGAGCTGCTGGACGCGATCGAAGCGGGGCTCGCCATCGACGGCGTGACCTCCGAATCCCTCGATGCTCGGCATGTCGAAGCCAGGCCATTCACGCGGACGGTCGGCGCACCCGGCCCACAGCTGGTCGAGTTGCTCCGGCCGGGCTTGCTCTCGATCGCCGAGACCTATCGCGAACGGTTCGAGCGTCTGCCGACGGTGCGCGAGGTGCTGGCGGCGATCTCGTTCGTGCTCTGTCCGCAACCCACGACGTACGTGCGCGAGCCCGACGTCGCCGAGCTCGAATACGACCTCGCGCTCGCGCCGGCGTGACGACACCGCACCCGTCGATTGTCGAACGGGCGCGGGAGGCATACGGTATCGGCGATGGCGTACTCGCGGATCGATCTCGGCTCGAGCCCGCCGGGCATCGAGCTTCCTCGCGACTACAACATGGCGGCCGATCTGCTCGAGCGCCACGTCGAACAGGGCCGCGGCGAGCGCACCGCCGTGATCGATGCCGACGGCCGGCACAGCTATCGCTGGCTCGCCGAGCGCGCGCGCCGTGCGGCGACCGTGTTCGCCGGCTTCGGCGTCGAACCCGAGCAGCGGGTCGCTCTGTGCATGCTCGACACCGTCGAGTTCCCGGCGGCGTTCCTCGGCGCGGTCGCGCTCGGTGCGGTTCCGATCCCGCTCAACACGCTACTCACCACCACCGACTACCGCTACATGCTGCGCGATAGCCGGGTGCGCGCGCTCGTGGTCAGCGATGCGCTGTTGCCGAAGCTGGAGCCACTCCTCTCGGAGCTCCCGGCGCTCGAGGCGGTCGCGGTCGCGTCGAGTCCCCTCGGTGGCGATGGCCAGTCGGGCAAGCATCCATCGTGGCCGGCGCTCCTCGACGGGGCGCCGCCGCTCGCGCGCTACGCCGACACCACGCCCGACGACATCGCATTCTGGTTGTACTCGTCGGGGTCGACCGGCAAGCCCAAGGGGGCGATGCACCTCCACGGCAGCCCGATCCACACCGCGGGGCTGTACGCGCAAGCGATCCTCGGGATCCGCCCCGACGACGTCGTGTTCTCGGCGGCCAAGATGTTCTTCGCGTACGGCCTGGGCAACTCGTTGGTGTTTCCGTTCTCCGTCGGCGCCGCGGCGGTGCTGCTCGCCGATCGACCGACGCCGACCGCGGTGATGCGCACGCTCGACGCGCATCGGCCCACGATGTTCTGCGGCGTCCCGACCCTGTTCGCGTCGCTGCTCGCCGATCCCGCGCTCGGGCGTCGCGATCATCTGCGTGTATCGACCTCTGCCGGCGAAGCGCTGCCCCGGCACGTCGGCGAGCGCTGGCGAGACCGCGTCGGCAGCGACATCCTCGACGGCATCGGATCGACGGAGATGCTGCACATCTTTCTATCGAACCGGCCCGGCGACATCGCCTACGGCACGACCGGTCGCGCGGTGCCCGGCTACGAGCTCCAGCTCCGTGGCGACGACGGCGAGCCGGTCGGCGACGACGAGGAGGGCTCGCTGTGGGTGCGCGGCCCGTCGGCAGCCGTCGGCTACTGGAACGATCGCGCGCGCAGCCTCGCGACGTTTCACGGCGCGTGGACGCGGACCGGCGATCGCTACACGCGCGACACCGACGGCCACTGGACCTATTCGGGCCGCGCCGACGACATGCTCAAGGTCGGCGGTATCTGGGTGTCGCCGTTCGAGGTCGAATCCGCGCTGTCGTCGCACGCCGCCGTGCTCGAGGCTGCGGTGGTCGGGCACGAGGATGCCGACGGCCTGATCAAACCGAAGGCGTTCGTCGTGCTGTCGCCCGGAGCGAGCGCGACCGCCGACGAGCTCAAGGCCCACGTCAAGTCGCAGCTCGCGCCGTTCAAGTATCCACGGTGGATCGAGTTCGTCACCGAGCTGCCGAAGACCGCGACCGGCAAGATCCAGCGCTTCAAGCTGCGCTGACGGTCACAGGCGGTCGAGCAGCTCGACGAGCTTGTCGCCCATCATCTTCCAGCCGTAGCGTGCGCCTCCGAACTCGCGCTTCTGGTCCGGCGTGAAGCCGGACTGCACGAGCACCACGCGCGTGCCTGTCGCGGTCGGTGTCAGCGTGAACGTCACCACGGTGTCGAGGAACGGGACGGTCCACTTGTAGCTGAGCTTCTCGTGGGGCTCGATCTCGAGGAGCTCGCAGTTCACCGTGCCGTCCCAGCCGGGGTAGGGCTGGGTCTTGAACGTGAACGTCGATCCGGTCTCGAGCGCGAGCTTTCCGTCCACGACCGGCAGCAGCCACTCGGCGAGCAGGGCAGGCTCGGTGAGCGCGCGCCACACCTTGTCGGGAGCGTGCTGCAGGTCGAATTCGAACGAGATCGAGTCGGTCTGCGATTTGTCGGTGTTGTCCTCGACGGTCATTCCATGTCCTCCAGCAGTTTCTCGAGGCGATCCACGCGCTCGGTCCAGAACGCGCGGTAGTGCGCGATCCAGTCGATCAACGGTTTCATCCCGCTCGGCTCGACGCGGTAGTAGACGCGGCGGCCTTCGCGCCGACCGTTCACCAGTCCGGCGTCCTTGAGCGTTGCGAGGTGTTGCGACACCGCCGGCTGCGAGATGTCGAAGCGCGCGGTGAGATCCTTGACCGTCGTCTCGCCGCGGGTCAGCGACTCGAAGATCGCCCGGCGGCTGGGATCGGCCAGCGCCTGGAAGACCTTGTTCTCGACCGCGAGCTGCACACCAAATAGATAAGCGGTAGCTTATGAGTTGTCAATACGTGAGATTTATACGAGTGAATCCAATGTGATCCGAGATCGCCACTTGGCGATATGACCAATGACCCATATTATGGGTTCACGGTCATGGCGCGAGTCTCGAAGGAATTGCAGCACATCGTCCGCGAACGGCTCGTCGAGACCGCTGCCCAGCACTTCGGCAAGGCCGGGTTCGAGGGCGCGCGCATCGACGCCATCTCGCAGGACGCCGGGTTCGCCAAGGGCACCATCTACAACTACTTCGAAAGCAAGCAGGAGCTGTTCGGCGTGGTCGTGGAAGAAGGCGCGCGTCGAGCCGCCGACCGGTTCCGTGACGCGGATCCTGGAGGCGCCGTACGCGCGCGACTGCTCGCGGTGGCGGAGGCCGACGTCTCGGTGTTGCGCGAAGAAGAAGCCTTCATCAAGGTGCTCGTTCGCGAGGCGATGAGCTTCCGGCCGGAGACCTTTCCGATCATCAGCGCGCACCTCGCGCCGTACGTCCTCGCGGTCGCCGGCGTCCTCCGCGATGGCGTCGACAACCACACGATCCGGAGCGACATGCCGGTCGAACAGCTCGCGATGCTGTTTGTCGGGACGCTGTCGATGCTCTACGTGCAGCACTGGGGATCGAACGGGGCGTGGCCCACGCTCGACCACATCCCGAAACTCGCGGTCACGGCATTCCTCGACGGCGCGGCAACCCGAGAAGGCGAGCACGCGCGATGAGCAGCTACGTCTACATGAAGGTCCTCGAGTCGACGCCGCAGCGCTACGACCGCGGGATCCGCATGCTGTCGCGCGGCACGATCGACGAGGTCTACCGGCGGCTCGCCGAGCTCGTCGCCGAACCCGGCGGGCGCGTCCTCGATGTCGGTTGTGGCACCGGTGGTGTCGCGATCGCGTGCGCCGCGCGGGGCGCCGACGTCGTCGGGATCGACATCAACAACGGCATGCTGGAGGTCGCGCGTGCGAAGGCCGCGGGGGCGCCTACCGGTGGTCGCATCGAGTGGCTCGAGCTCGGCGCGCTCGAGATCGAGGATCGATTCCCCGCGCGCGCCTTCGACGGCGCCGCGAGCTGCCTGCTGTTCAGCGAGCTCACCGACGACGAGCAGTCGTACGTGCTCGGCAAGTTGATCTCGCGGGTGCGTCCCGGCGGCACGGTGGCGATCGCCGACGAGGTCGCACCCGAGGGCACCGCGGCTCGCGTGTGGTGGCGCGTGCGGCGGGCACCGCTGGTGGCGGCGACCTGGCTGCTCTCGCAGACCTCGACCCGCCCGGTGGCCGGCCTCGAGCAGCGCATGCGCGAGGCCGGGTTTGTCGATCTCCATGTCGATCGCATGGCCGGAGACTTCGTGGTGATCCACGGCAAGGTGCCGCCGGAGGACGCGTCGTGAGCTGGCTCCGCGACACGGTGTTTCGTCTGCTCCCGCATGCGACGACGCCCGGGTTGCGGCGGATCGGCAACCCCGGGCGCGATGCGCCGGTGTTCGTCACCGGAAACTTCACGCTCACCGTGCGTCGGCTCGAAGCGGTGCTTCGCGGGCGCGACGCGTGGCTCCTGGTCGCCAACAGTCGCGGCATCAACGTGTGGTGTGCGGCCGGAGGCGGTCACTTCACGCACCACGACGTGATCGCCGCGATCCGCGCCGGACGGCTGGCCGAGCATGTCGATCATCGCCGCGTGATCCTCCCGCAACTCTCGGCGACCGGCGTCGAACCGAAGCGCATCCTCGAAGCCACCGGGTTCGAGCCGCGCTGGGGACCCGCCCGGCTCGAAGATCTGCCCGCGTTCGTCGATCGGGGCCTCAAGCTCCGGCGAGCAGACCGCACCATGCGGTTCCCCGCCTGGGAGCGCGCGGAGATGGCGACGACATGGGCCGTGCCGATCGCGACGATGGTCGCCCTCGTGCTCGTGTTCACCTCGGGTGGTCGAGTCGCGGCCGTGGCGGCCGGCGCGGTGGTCGCCGAGGTGTTCGGGATCTTCCTCGCGATCCCGCGCGTGCCGATCGTAGGGCGTTTCAAGTGGCTCACGTTCCTCGGGACCGCCGCCCTGACGATTGGCGTCGGCGCCGGCGTGCTCGCGTTGTCGGGTGGTGTCGACGAGGGCGCGCTCGTCGCACTTGCACTCGCCGCGGTCGGCACGGTGGCGTTGCTGTCGCTCGACATCGCCGGCACGACGCCATGGCACCCCGGCACGATCAACTCGCTCGGTAATCACTTCCACCTCGAGCTCGTCGAGGAGCGATGCACCGGCGCCGCCGCCTGCGTCCAGGTCTGCCCGCGCGACGTGCTGCGGATGAACGGACGGCAGCGCCGCGTGCAGATCGCGCGTCCCGAAGACTGCCTGCTGTGCGGGGCGTGCGTCGTGCAGTGTCCCGACGACGCGCTCCGGTTCCGGTTCGAGGATGGGCGGGTCGTCGAGCCCGAGACGGTGCGGACCACGCACCTCAACATGCTCGGTCGTCGTACCGCACCGCGAGACTGAGCGCGGATCGCCACCCTCACGACACCGAAACCGGGTACCACCACGTGGTGAATTCTCCCGATCCCACCTGTGGTGTGTGCAAGACGATCTACGACAGTGCGACGCCGCCGCTGTTCGACTCCGAGCTCTGGCAGATCCGCCATGCCGAGCCGGCCGGCGTACCTGGCTGGATGTTGCTGATGACGAAGCGCCACGTCCAAGGGCCGGCGCACTTCGACGATCGCGAGGCCACGGCGTTCGGTCCCGCGCTGCGGCACTTCGAGCGCGTACTCGAGCGCGTTACGGGTGCGCTCAGGATCTACACAGCCGCGCTCGGCGAGAGTCATCCGCATCTCCACGCGCACATGGTTCCGCGGTACGCGACGATGCCGCGCGACGCACGTGCCTGGAGCGTGTTCGACCTGCAGCGTGCCGTCGGTGCCGGCGAGGTCCAGGTCGATCTCGACGAGGTCGCGCGGATCAGCGCGGCGTACGCCGAGGCGTTGCGCTCCGATCCGCCGCCAGCGTGACGGATAGTCGAATGACCGCCAGGGGTTAGAAAAATCGTCGGGCGAGTGTCCGATCGCGGACGGCTCGCACGTCATCATCGCGGACGACACGAAGGGAACGACGATGCCGAACTATCTGTGCCTGCAACGGAGCCTGCCCGGAGGATCTGGTGACGACAAGCCATCGCCCGCCCAGATGCAGGCGATGTACACGGCGTTCAACGAGTGGCGCGAGAAGTTCGCGAACAGCCTCGCCGACCTCGGAGGTCGGCTCGGTGCAGGTAGGCTCGTCACTCCTCAACCCACGCCCGACGGCCCGCTGGTCGAGCTCAAGGAGCTCGTCGGTGGCTACATGATCGTCACCGCCGAGAGCCTCGAGGAAGCGGTCGACGTCGCTCGTCAGTGCCCGGGGCTCGTGCGGCCCGGCTCGGGGGTCGAGGTGATCGAGATCCGCACGCCTGGATGACACGCGACCTCGACGATCACTTCTTCCGTCACGCGTACGGCCACCTGGTCGCGGTGCTCGTGCGCCGCGTCGGGACGCAGCACCTCGAGCTCGTGGAGGATGCGGTGCAGGATGCGCTGCTGGCGGGGTTGCAGTCGTGGACGCACGGCGAGCTGCCCGACAATCCATCGGCGTGGCTCTACCGCGTGGCGCACAACCGGGTCGTCGACGAGTTGCGCCGGAGGTCTCGGCAAGACCGGCTCGTCGCGCGACTCGACGCTCCCGAGGTATCGGAGGCAACCGAGCCCGACGATGCGCTCCTCCAGATGTTGTTCTCGTGTTGCGACGAGGCGATTCCCGTCGAATCGCAGCTCGTGCTCGCGCTCAAGACGCTGTGCGGATTCGACGTGAACGAAGTCGCCGAACGCCTGTTTCTCACCAGCGCCAACGTCTACAAGCGGCTCGAACGTGCGCGCGTGCGACTTCGCGAGCTGCCGTTCGCACCCGACCTCAGCGCGGAGCAATACGTGGCACGCCGCCCGGCCGTGCACGCGATCGTGTACGTGCTGTTCACCGAGGGCCACCTGTCGTCGCATCCGGAGCAGGCGATCCGGCGCGAGCTGTGCGACGAAGCCAAACGGCTCGCGGTCCTGCTCGCCGAGCACTCGCTCGACGGATCCCCGGAGGCGTGCGCGCTGGTTGCCCTCCTGCACTTTCACACCGCGCGGCTGCCGGCACGGGTCGACGAGTGTGGCGACCTGCTACTGCTCGAGGCCCAGGATCGTTCGCGCTGGGACCAGCGCGAGATCGAGCGCGGCCTGGCGTGGCTCGCTCGGTCGGCGCGCGGCTCGACGTTCTCGCGGTATCACGCCGAGGCGGGCATCGCGGCGGAACACTGCCTCGCGACCTCGTTCGAGGCCACGCGCTGGGATCGCATCGTCGAATGCTACGCGCTGCTCGAGGAGCTCGCGCCGTCGCCGCTCCACGCCATCAACCGGGCCTTGGCGGTCGCCGAATGGCGGGGCCCCGCCGAGGGCCTCGCGATCGTCGAGGCGCTCGATCCGCCGGCGTGGCTCGAGGGCCGCTATCAGTGGGCGGCGGCACTCGCGGACCTCCATCGACGTTGCGGGAACGCGCCGCTCGCGCGGCGATATCGCGCGCAGGCGATCGAAGCAGCACCGAGCGCGGCGATCCGGACCGCGCTCGAACGACGGTTACAATAGCGACGAAAAAACTGAATCCGCGATCACACCTACACGCGAAGGAGTCGTTTTCGGCACCAACGTCTCCTCGCTGGGGCGAAACCGCGCATGATCGGGCCATGGTCGAACGACGCGAGCACGAGCGGTACGAGTTGCACGCGGAGGTCGAGCTGGAGGTCGGCGGTCATACCGAGCACTTGACCGTCCTCAATATCTCTGCCGGTGGCGTACTGTTTCTCAACGACCGCAACGTCGAGTTCGAGATCGGGCAGGCGATCCGGGTGCGGTTCGACGTCCCCGAGCTGACGCCGGCCTTCACGATCACCGCCAAGATCGTGCGCGTCGTCAACCCGACCAAGAAGGCCGCGCTGCTGGCCGCGATGTGGACGTCGAGCGATGCCGAGGCGGGGAGCTCGATCGCGCAGATGCTGTGGAGCCTCAAGCAGGTCTGACGGGGAGGCGCGGGCAACGCCGCGCGGGGTTGGCGGGTCGGACGGACATGGCCGGAACCGTCTCGAGGGTGCACGCCGCAGCCGGGCTCGGCGTGTTGGTCGCGTGTAGCTCGGCGCTGACGCTGTGGGCGTCGCCCCGACACGAGGCACCGGCATCCGCCCCCGACGATCTCGTGCTGTCGGGAAACCGCAGCTACACGACGGCCGAGATCGCTGCCGAGCTCGCCGACGCGCTGCCCGTCGTCGACCGCGATGGCGCCGAGCGCGTGGGACTGTTGATCTCCGCGTTCTACATGGATCAGGGGTACGCCGAGGTCGAGGTCGGCCCGCCACGGCTGGATCTCTCGCGTCACTCCGTCGCGTTCTCGATCCACGAGGGGGCGCGCTTCCAGCTCGGCACGATCACCGTCGGTGGCGACGTTCCGCTCGCCGGCGTGTGGCCGGGCGCGGTGTTCTCTCGCATCCGCTTGATGAGGGGCATCGATGCGATCCGTCGGGTCTACGCGGAACGCGGTCATGCCTACGCATCGATCACGCCACGTACCTCGGTCGACGAGACCAACCACACGATCGCGATCGCCGTCGATGTCTCACCCGGCCCGATCGTGACGTTCGAACGCATCGACGTCGTCGCGCACACGCCGAAGGGTAGGGCGGCGCTCCGTCGCGCACTCGCGGTCGCGCCCGGCGATCGGTATCGCGAGTCCGCTCTCCTCGTGACGAAGCGGCGTGCCCTCGCGACCGGCCTGTTCTCCGACGTCGCGCTGTCGACCAAGCACGGTTCGACGGGCGATCGCATCGTCGCGACGGTCGAGGCCATCGAGTAGCGTCACTGGCCCGCCGGGCGGTAGGTCAATGGATAGTGGACCAGCGTGTTGCCGTTCGAGTGCGGGAACTCGAGGCTCTCGATCACATCCTTCACGCAACGCGCGACCGGCTCGGCGACCCCGGCGGCCGACGCGCTCTGGACGTGACCGTCGGGGGCGATCAGGAACTCGGTGTCGACGACACCGGCCAGCTCCGGGGTCGCGAGGAGTTGCTTCTCGTAGCAGTACGTGAGCTGCGCGCGGTGGCGCCGCAACACCCGGCGGATCAGGCTCTTGTCGAGCTCACCACTCACCCCGCACCGTGCGCGATAGCCGCAGACGATCACGGTCGGCACGCGCGTGGCATGAACGCGCGGCGTCGACGTTCCACCGGCGTGGCCCCAGTCATCCCCGGCCTGGCGACCGGAGCCGATCGTGCCGTAGCGCCCGGTACCGACCGTGCCACCACAACCGTCGCAACCGCCACCGGGGCCGGTGTGGGAACGGCCGTAGCCGAACTCGCTACCGCCTTCGCCACGGTTGTCGAACAGCGAGCCGTAGATCTCGGAGTCGTCGTATACGACCGAGAGGTCGGCGGTGCCCGTCACCGCGTCGAAGCCCTGGTGTTGATCGCGAAGCGCCTCGAGCCAGCCTGCCTTGCGGGCCGACTCGATCGCCTCTTCCTTGGTGATCCGCGGCGTATCCTCGTGGTGGGCAGGTTCCGGTTGCTGTCGTTGCTCGGTCCCGAGGAGAGCCAACGACGTCCGGGGCGGTCCCTCCTCGACACCACCGATGTCGTTGTCTCCGAGCGAAGACGGATGATCGGTGCGCGCGACGATCCCGTCGGCCGTCGAGGCCATGAAGGGTCGGATTCCGATCGTGACGGGTTGGGGCGTGTCGCTCGCGACCACCCACAGCATCAGGTGCAAGACCAGCGAGAGCCCGAGGTAACGAAACACGCTGCGATCGAGGTGCGTCACGGTCGGCAGGGTGCGTGCCGGTCGTGCGACACGCGCGAACACCAGCTCGACCAGCCCGAGTCGCACGCCGATCCGGTGGCCGGCGGGTAGCTCCACCGAGCTTCCCTCTCCGTGACGGATCGCATAGCCGTATCCCGTGCACTCGACGACGATGTCGCCGGCAACCGTGGATGTGCCCGTCACGTAACGGACATCGAGGATCGTGTCGTCGATCCGCGCGACTACCTCGACCGCATCCATCACCTCTCCGACACCGGTGGAGCGCGGAAGTTCCCGCTACCGCCGGGGAGGTTCCCTCCACGTTTACATCGCCCACAACATCAACAGGGACAACGTCAGCGTGGGGATCAAGATCACGGTGCCGACCCGGACGAACCGCCCGATCCCGATCTCGATCCCGTTCCGGCGCAGGAGATCCATCCACAACAGGCCGGCGAGCGAACCGATCGGTAGCAGCCGCGGGCCGATGTCGCCGCCGACCAGGGCCGCGAGCAATGGCTTGGGACCCTCGTCCGCCCCGATCGCCATCATGTTCAAGATCGACATCGGGTGGTTGTCGATGATCGCCGAGCCGGTCGCGGAGGTGATGCCGATCCGGGCGAGGTGGTCGCCGCTACCGACCGGCGCGGCACCGTAGATCGATGTCAGCCAGTCGACCGCCCCGACGCCGCGAAGCCCCTGGACGACCAGGAAGATGCCCCACAAGAACATCAGGATGTCGACGGAGACGTGGCCGGTGATCTTGCGGAGTGGCGCCACGCGATACGCGCGTGCGAGGACCAGCGACGCGACTGCACCCGCGACGGCGACGAACCAGATCTCGCCGCCGAGGGCCGCTCCGATCGGGTACGCGAGGAACACGACGACGAGCAAGGCGACCGCCGGTCGTTCGGCGGGATGACGATGGATCGTGGTCACCGGTCCGGCCTCGGACGGGGTGGCCGAGCCGAGCACGTTCCGATACACCCACCGAAGGATCGCGTAGGTCAGCAAGGCACCCGCGATCGAGATCGGCAACATCACCGCAGCGTACGAGTTGAAGTCGAGGCCCGAGAACTCGGCGACGATCATGTTCATCGGGTTCGAGACGATAAACGGCGCCACACCCGGCGCGAGAAACACCGCGAACGCGAACGCCATCGTCACCGCCGGCTTGCCGGGATACAGCCTTCGCGTGAGCGCGACGACGAGCGGCGTGAGGATCAGGATCGCGGCGTCGTTGTTGAGCAGCGACGGCGTGATGACGCTGACGGCGAACACGACGGTGAACGTGTGAACCGCGCTGCGCGAGCGTGCCCGCTGTTCGATCCGGGATGCGAGCCGCTCGAACGCCCCGACCTCCTGCACGACACCGGTCATCACCATGATGCAGGTCAGCGCGAGCAGTGGGCGCCACTGGAGGCGGGCCGCCTCGACCAGATCGTGCGGCCGCAACAAATGCGTCGCGAGCAACACGAACACCCCGAGCGCGGCGGCCCGGCCGGGCGAGAACCGAAACTCGCGCACCGTGGGGCGAAGCACCGCGAGGCCGACCGTCAGTCCGAGCGTGCCGCACGCGATCGCGAGGGAGCCGTCCACGTTCCCGAGGATCGGTGGCACGCCGTCGCCTCGGCCACCCGCGACGAGCGAATGTTCCTTTCTGCTACTTCGAGTTACTTTCAGTTACCATCAGGCATGCCCGGCGACATGCTGACCAGCCGCGAGGTCGCCGCCTACCTCGGGATCCACGAGAAACAGGTCTATCGCCTGCTGCGGCAGGGCCGGCTGCCCGGCACGCGTGTCATCGGCCGGTGGGTGTTCTCGAAGCGACTGGTCCGGGAATGGATCGAAGCGTCATCACGGGAACAGGTCGGACGCGGCGAACACGGCGCCACCACCCGCACGGTGCAGCCGCACCACCTGATCATCGTCGGTGCCGACGACCTGCTACTCCAGATCATGCAGCGCGAGTTCAACCGCAGACACCCGTCGCTTCTCTTGACCTCGGCGGCGATGAACTCGGTGGCTGGAATCGCGGCCGTCCACGAACACCGCGCTCACGTGGCGGGTGTCCATCTGCTCGACGGGGACACCGGTGAATACAACCGTCCCCAGGTCGCAGCGGCATTCGCGGGCTCGCGCGCCTTGCTCGTCACGCTCGCTCACCGCCAGGTCGGCTTGATGTTGCCACGAGGCAATCCCCGGCGCGTTCGCGGGCTCGCCGACGTGGTCCGGCTTCGGTTACGGCTCGCGAGTCGCGAGGTCGGCTCCGGCGTTCGAGTGCTCCAGGACCACCTGCTTCGCGAGCTCAAGCTGGGCAGGCGACGGCTGGTCAGCACCGAGCTCTCGTTCGCGACGCATCTGGAGGTCGCGACCGCGATCGCGGAGGGTAGGGCCGACGCCGGGATCGGAACGCTCGCCTCGGCAACCAGCCTCGGCCTCGAGTTCGTGCCGCTGTCGTGGGAACGCTACGACCTGCTCACGACCGACGAGGCGTTCTATCACCGCCCGACGCAGACCCTGTTCGAGATGGTGAAGTCCGATTGGCTACGCCAGCTGATCGCGACGCTTCCTGGCTACGAAGCCCGCGAGACCGGGCTGCTCACCGTCGTGCAAGACGAATAGCGTTACCGCCGGTACACGCCGAGGTCGGTCGACAGATCGGACCCCGGCACGGCGGGCAGCAGGGTCAGGTCGAACCGGCGACCGCCGGCGCACGCGATGAACATGCCCTGGTTGTGCGGCGCGATCGCCAAGATCGCCGCGAGCGCCTCGCCCTCGAGCAGCACCGGCCAGCGTTCCCGCGCCGGATCGATGCGCAGGAGGGCCGGATCGATCTGCGCGCACGGGCGCGGCGGTGGCGTCGTCATCTGGTGGACGTGGAGCACCGCGGTCGTCGGGCGATACGGCCTGCCGGCGTCGAGCTTGAAGTGCGAGAGGTAGTCGACGATCGCCTGGTGGACCTTCGGTTCGTTCGAGAACTCCGCGTACGTCGTGATCTCCCGGCGCTCCCCGGACGGCAACTCGACCCGCAGGATCGTGTACTCCGCGTCGGACGTGCAGATCCGTACGCGGCCGTTCCCCGAGGAGCAGGTATCGGTGTGGCTCTCGAGCTGCTCGAAGCCGAGGTCGACCAGGTGCTGCTGGATGTCTTCGACCTGGTCGTGGGGCAGCGTCGCGGTCATCACGTCGGGGCCGTTGGTCGTCGCGCGGATCAACGTGCCGTCGTCGAGCAGCGTGAACGGCGGTACCTGCGAGAACGGCGGGCCGATCATGAACGTGCCGCGATAGGCGAGCTGCACGACCACCTTCGGTGGAGCGGTCACCTTCGGCGGCGACGGTGTCGTCGTCGCCGGCTTCGCGGCAGGAGGCCGTGGAGGTGACGAGCAGGCGCTCGCGCTGATCGCGATCGCTACCGGGATCACGAAGGAGACAAGGCTGCGCGGCATCGACCTCGAGAGGATCGCGCATCGCCTCCCATGCCGGCAAGTGCGCGTGCGCGGTCACGGCTGGCGTGGCACGATCGGCACCAGCGAGGCGTGGACGGGCCGGTGATCCGAGACCGCATGGATGTAGTCGGGGATCGTGGTGTCGAGCTCGACCGGATCGACCGCGAGCGGCAAGAAATCCCGCGCCGCTTCGTGGGTCATGACGACGTGGTCGATCAGGCGGTGGAACGGGAGGTACGACACCTCGTGGCGCTCGGCGACCGGGAGGGTCAGCGCGGTGTAGGCATCCGGGCGGTCGAGCAGCGGCAGGAACACGTTGTCCGGTGCCGGTGCATCGATGTCGTCGTTCCAGTCGCCGACCACGATCACTCGCTCGTCGTTCGCGCGCCGTTCGGCCAGCCACTGCTCCAGCGCGATCACCGCACGGCGCCTGCGGTCGCGAGAGGCATCGTCGATCATCGCCTTGAGGTGAACCACGACCATGGTGAAGCGTACGGAGCCAGCTCGGCCGCGCACGTCGAACGTCACCGCGAGCGGCGGACGTGGAAAGCGATCGGGATCGTCGGGGAACAGGTCCTCGCGGGACACGACCTCGAGCCGATCGGTGCGGTACGCGATCGCGACCCGGGTGTCGAACCCGGTCCGGCCGGTCAGCGCCTTCCACTCCGGCAGTCCGGCGAGCAACTGATCGAACGCCGGCAGGCTGTCCACCTCTTCGAATCCGATCAACTCTGCGGGCCCGTTCGTCATCGTGTCGGTGACCGCGTCGATGGTGCCGTCCGCCAGCGGAAAGTGTTCGACGTTCCAGGTCCACACGTCGAGCGAGGGCTCGCACAGCCCGCGATCCAGACATGCGTGGTCGCGCAGGATCCGGCATGCGATCGGACCGACGGTCTTGACCGCGTCGAGCGATGCGAGGTCGGCGAACGGCCGCGCGTCGACGATCGCGTGCGCCGTGTACCAGTGCAGCCCGGCGGCGTGAAGCTCCGTGACCGTGGTCTGCGGATCGCTCGCGAGCATCACGATCCCGCGCGCGTCGTCCGAGGTCGGACTCGACAGGCACGCGCCGTCGGCCTTGCCGAGATCGAAGGGAGCGTCTTCGGGATCGATCGGGTCGTCTTCGGTCGCCGCGCAGCCGACCACGGCGAGCGCGAGCAGGATGAGGAGGAGCGCGAGTGCCTTCATGGGAGACAAGTCGTCGCGCGACCGAAACTGATCCCGTGATCGGGCCAAAAAGTCACAACCGCTGAGAATCGTTGACGTCGAGCTGGGACTCCGCGAGCCTCGCCTCGTCTTCGGGAGCGAGCTCGGCGAGGACGCGCCGGAGCTTTTCGCGGGCGCGCGACAGTCGACTACGCACCGTGTTCTCCGCGATCTCGAGCACGTTCGCGAGCTCGCGTGTCGAGAGGTTCTCGAAGTAGGCGAGCTCGATTGCGATCTGATCGTCGAGCGGAACGCGCACGAGAGCCTCGGCGAGCAGGTCGCGGCGCTCGCGACGGCCGAGCTCCGTCGCCGGTCCGGTCGCGAGGTCGGCGATCGACGACAGCGCGAAGTCGAGCTCGGGCGTGCGTGCGCGGCGGCGGAAGTGATCGGCGAGCCTCCGCCGCGCGATCGCGAAGATGTACGCCTTGACGTTATCGCCCTCGATCCGGTCCCGCGCCTCGACGCATCCCAGGAACGTCTGCGAGATCAGATCCGCCCCGTCATCGCCGACCTTGGTGCGGAAGAACCGCGACACGCTCGTCCAGTGTCGCGAGACCAGTGCATCGCCCGCGGCACTGTCACCCGCGCGCCAGCGGTCGAGGAGCTCGAGGTCGCTCGGTGGTTCCGCCACTCCCGTATGATACGCGGGATGCGCGATCTCGCCGACGAGCTGCTGCACGCCAAGGTGCGCGGGCGGCTGTTCGGCGGCGACCACGCACCACGGCTCGGTCGCTTGCGCATCCTGGAGCGGATCGGTGGTGGCGCGATGGGCACGGTGTACGCCGCCTACGACCCGCGGCTCGATCGCGAGGTCGCCGTCAAGGTGCTGCACGCGGCCGGCGTCGACGCCAACGCCCGTGTGCTGCGCGAAGCTCGCGCACTCGCCAAGCTCGCCCACCCGAACGTGGTGGCCGTCTACGACGCCGGCGAGGAAGACGGTGTGGTGTACGTGGTGATGGAGCTCGTCACCGGCGTGCCGTTGCGGGTCTGGATCCAGAGCGAAGAGGCAACGCCACGTGACTGGCGCGAGATCGTGCGCGTGTTGCGCGAGGTCGCAGCCGGGCTCGCCGCCGCCCACCGTATCGGGCTCGTGCATCGCGACGTCAAACCCGACAACGTCGTCGTCGGCGACGATCGCGCACGCGTGATCGACCTGGGGCTCGCCGTCGAGGACGAAGCACTCGATGTCGCCGGCACGCCGAGCTACATGGCGCCCGAGGTGCTGGCCGGAGGACCCGCGACACCGGCGTCCGATCAGTTCGGCTTCGGCGTACTCGCCTACGAGGCGTTGTACGGCCGCAGACCTCACGGCGGATCGACGCGCGCGGACCTGCTGTCTTCGGCGCGCCGAGCAGCCTAGGCACCGGCGCGCCGCGTGGTGAGCTCCGACGGTCCGCTGGCGCCGACCGTCGAGGCGATGGGGAAGGGCGAGGCCGACGTCAGCTCGGCTCGCGATCCGACGCCCGGCGATCGCACCACGCGAGCGAAGGATCGCGTCGCGCGCGGCGCACCGCCGACCTGGGTACACGCGATCGTCAAACGCGCGCTCGCTGCCGAGCCCGGCGATCGATTTCCCTCGATGGATACCGTCGTGGCCGCGCTGGCGCGCGATCCGGATCGCCGCCGGCGCCGGTTCGCGGTCGGCCTGCTCGCGGTCGGCGCGCTGGCGCTCGGTGGCGTGGGAGCGCTCGCGCTCGTCGGTGGAGAGGTGCCCACCGATCCGTGCGACGGCGGGGCGGCGCGTCGCGCGGCGGTATGGGATGCGGGGATCGAGCATCGACTCGCACGCCAGCTCGCGGACGCACCGTGGGCGACCTCCTCGATCGGCACGCTGGACCGCACCGCGCACCAGTTCGAAACCAGCTACCGCCTCGTCTGCGAGGCGACGCGCGTCCACGGTGCACAGTCGGATCGTTTGCTCGAGTTGCGGATGCACTGTCTCGATCGCGCGATCGAGCGGTTCGGCACGCTGATCGGTGCGCTCGACGGGATGCGGCTCGATGCGGCGACGCGGGCGGAGGTCGCATCTGCCGTGGCGCAGCTTCCCGATCCAAAGCGCTGCGAGACGATCGACAGCGCCGCGGCGCTCGCACTGCCCGATGATCCGGCGCGCCGGGCTCGCGTCCGGACTGCCGAGCACGCGCTCGATCGCGCGTGGGCGGCATACGTGCTCGGGCACTACCGCGACGCGCGCACGCAGATCGCCGCGATCGATGCCTCGACCGCGGACCTCGACGATGCTCCGGCCCTGCGCGCGACCGTGTCGCTGCTGCACGCTGCCGTCGAGTCGCGGATCGGAGCGCCGCCAACAGCGCGGGCACTGCTCGATCGCGCGCTGGTGGCCGCAGCGACCGCTCGTGCGCCCGAGCTCGAGCTCGAGGTGTGGTCGCGGCTGTTGCGGCACGAGCTGTTCTCCGGGAATCCTGCCCACACCATCGAGTGGGCGGAGTTCGCTCGTGCGGCCGCGGCACGCGCCGGCCTCGACGGGGCCGACGTCGACGGGATCGTCGGCGAGGCGCTGCGATCCGCGGGACGGCTCGACGAGGCCCGCGATCGCGTGCAGCGTGCGCTGGCGTCGCGCGATCCGCTGCGCGGCGACCAGCGTGCGTTGCTCGAGATGAACCTGGGCTCGATCGAGCTCGCGGCCGGGCGCACCGAGCTCGCGACAGCCGCGTTCGACCGCGCGTACGAGGATGCGCGGCGTGCACTGGGCGACGGTCACCCCACGCTCGCGCTCTATCTCGACAAGCTCGCCGAGGCCGACCGTGCACGCGGTCGGATCGAGGAAGCGCTGGCACGTCACGCTGCCAGCATCGCGCTACGCCGCGCAGCGTTCGGTGATCGCGATCGAGCGGTGGCGACCGCATTGTTTCACCGCGCCGAGACCTTGATCGCCGCACATCGACTCGACGAGGCGACTCGCGATCTCGACGAGGCGCGCGCGATCCGGGTCGCCCACTTCGGCGCAGCCAGCCCGCGGCTGGGCGAGATCGATGCTGCACGCGGCGACGTCGCCGCTGCACGCGGTCTCGCCGACGAGGCCCGGGCGCTGTACGCGGCGGCCACCGCGCTCGATCCGCGCCTCGACCATCCACGACCGCCCACGGCTCCCCGACGCTAGCTTCCGCGTAGACTGGCCGCGTGTGGACGTTCGCGCGACCCGCGGTCGTGCGCGAGCTGCAGCGCCGGTTCGCCCGGCTGTCGAAGGCGCGGATGCGCGAAGTTGTCCGCTGACGGAGAAAACCGTTCACGAGCTACCACTCAACCTGCTGATTCCAGGATCGACCGGTTGCGGCCCGGGGAGACGCTTCTATGCTGCGGGCATGCCGCACCGGAGTGCCATCTGCACCACGACGCTCCTGATCGCGATGGCCGGGTGCGGATCCCGAGACTCCTCGCCCGATCCGACGGCGCAAGAGCAGCCCCTTGCCGATCGGGCGAGCCGCGAGACCGCTGCGTTCACGCGTGCCCGTGCCGAGCACAAGGGCGTCATGGTCGAGCTGTTCGCCAAGTGGTCGACGCCGTGCGTCGCGCTGGATCGAGCGCTCCGCGATCCGAGCGTGGCGCCGGTGCTCGCCGACCACTTCGTGACCTTGCGGTTCGATGTCAGCGATAGCACCGACGAAGACGCCGCGCTCCGCGAGCGGTACGCCGTGCAGGGCGAGCCCATGCTCGTGTTCGTCGCGCCCGATGGCAGTGTCGTCGGTCGCGTCGCGACCTACCTCGATCCGCCGCAGCTCGCGTCGGACATCACGGCCGCCGCGGCGCGACTCGCTCGCTGATGTTGACGTGGCTCTTCATCATCGCGTCCGTGGTGGTCGGCGCGATCATCTACTTCGGGATGCTAGACGAGCACGCGATGCCACTGGCGTGTCCGGTGTGTGCCTACGGTGGTGGCGAGAACTTCGCGGGCCGGTCGGACTGTTGGTACCGGACCACGGATCGCCACGGCCGGGTGAGGTGCCAAAACTGTGGTACCCGGTTCAGAGAGCATGCAGACGGAATGCTCGTTCGCGATCCCGACGTCTAGCAATTCCTCAGGTATCTGCGGTCGCGATGGGTTCGCACGATCGGTATCCGACGACGCATCCTCGTCCGCACGTTGCCGAAGCCGCCGTGCGGACGAGAAACCAAGCAGCTGGCGCGCGACTGACGACGATCGCGCACCAGCGGGCCGGTTCAGTGCAGCCGGTAGATCTCGAACCGGTGCGTGCCCGGAACGGTCATCTCCCCGAACCTGGGGCCGTACTTCGCCATCTTCGGCGACTTGTTGATCTTGTCGAGCGTCTGCTCGAACTCGGCCAGGGTCTTGTGCTCCGACTCGGAGATCACCGTCGAGTCGCTCGGACCGATGGACGCGGTGAGCACGCGCACGCCGGTGGCTCCGGCGTCCTTCATCACCTCGTTGGCGAACTCCTTGTAGACCCCGACCAGCTCGTCACGACGGTTCGGGTGTGCAACGACGATCGAACGGACTAGAAACACGAGCTCCCTCCCTATCCTGTGGTGGGCGGAGCATATGTCGCGCGGGCTCGTCGGTCGTTCCGGAGTGACCTTTCGAAGCGTCAGATCACGAACGGGACGAGTCGCTTGGTGCGGCGCTCGTACGTCACGAACGCCTCGCCGTAGTGCTCGCGCAGGTGCTGGTCGAGCTTCGGGACGTTGAAGAAGTAGAACATGCAGAACAGGAGCGCCGGGATCAGCCACGCCCACGCATCGTGCGTGACGCACGCGTACCCGCTGACCCACAGCAGGTCGCCGAAGTAATTCGGGTGCATCGACAGCGCGAACAGGCCTCCGGTGAACAGCTTGCCCTTGTTCTCGGGGCGACGCTTGAAGCGCCGGCGCTGGTGCTCCGAGTACGTGTTGATGAACGAGCCCACCACGAACAGCGCGACCCCGACGATCTCGAGCGGGCCGAACGCGACCGAGCTCGCCCGCGCGAGCAAGGGAAATCCCAGGAGATAGAGCGCGAACGCGAACGGGATCGAGAATGCCTCGTCCCACGGGATCTTGCGCTCCACGAACACGAACATGGTCAGCAGCATTCGCGCGAACACGACGAGGTTGAACGCGAACAGCGTCGCGTTGCGGGTGGGTTCGGGATCATCGCCGAACGCGCGAAAGCTCCCGAACAGGGAGCCGAACAAGACGGCGTAGGACACCGCGATCAGCGCCACCTCGATGCCGATGATGATCAGCTTCTGCGGTCGGCTCGGACTCTTGTGGGCGTACATGTCCATGCGAAGTCTCGGCTGGTCTTCCAGCTTCTCGGTAGCAGACTACCCCTGGCGGGGTGTGCAACGGGAAGTGGACAGACGCTCTCGCGCCCCAGGCAGTACGCGACGCGACGAACGACGGCATCGTCACCGCGCGCGTGTACCAGGGAGTGCGGGACTACGAGTACGCGGTGTCCGAGCTCGCCGCGCACCTGGGCGAGACGCCGCGACAGATCGAGGAACGACTCGCGCAGTGGGACTCGTACGGATGAGTCACGAAGTGCCAGAAGCACACTCGCACGGCCGATCGGTGGCGCGTTCGCGACCAGCACCGCGCGGATGGCGCACGGCCGCGCGGTCGCTGCGGTTCACGAGCTCGTGATCGGCCGAGCCGATTCAGCCGCGCTTGGCGTTCACGGCAGCGATCACCTCGTCGAGGATCGCCTTGCCGTGGGTCTGTTCGATCAGGTTCTGATACTCACCTGCGAGGAATCTGTCGAAGCTCACCGAGCCGGCGTTGTCCGTGTGGCCCGACCCGCGGTGGTCGCCGACCATGACCGTCGTTTCGTAGACGTCGATGTAAAACACGCGCTCTCCGCGGGTCTTCTCCCAGTGCGTCTTCACGATCGGTCCTCCAGCATCTGGTGCATCGTGGCCTCGTCGATGATCGTCACGCCGAGCGACGTCGCCTTGTTCAGCTTGGTCGCGCCGACACCGGCACCGGCGAGGAGGTAGTGCGTGTTGGCCGACACCGAACCGGTGACCTTCGCGCCCGCCTCTTCGAGCAGCGCGGCGATGTCGGAGCGCTGTTGCGATAGCGTTCCCGTGATCACGACGGTCTTACCGGTGAACCCGGTCGACGCGTCGGGCTTGCGCGCCGCCACCTTGGCCTTGGCTTCGGCCGACGCCGGCTTCTTCGGTGCCTTGGGCTTCGAATTGGGCTTCCCGATCAACGAGAACAGCACGGTCTCGGTGAGCACCGGAATGCCGAGGCGTTCGGCATCGGCCTTCTTGGAGCCGGCATCGGGCATCGCGAACACGAAGTCGGTCTTCTTCGACACCGAGCTCGTACAGCGGGCGCCGAGACCCTCGAGCTTGGCCTCGGCGGTCTTGCGATCCATGCCGGGTACGGTTCCGGTGAGCACCACGGTCTTGCCGCTGACGCTGAGCCGGGTCGAAGCGCGGGACTTGGGTTTGATCGCCATCGAACGCTAGAGGATGCAGCCGCAGCACACCTGGCCGGCGATCCCGTCGAACGTGGTCGCGAGCGCGGTGGCGTTATCGGCAGCGAGGTACAACGCCGGGCCGTTGCGGTCGGTCGCGGTGTAGTTGCCGTTGCCGTCGTCGGTGCACGGACCGGGGAAGCCGGGGGCGGTCTGACCCGCGCAGGCCATGTCGTTGAGCAGCCCGTTGTCGATGCCGTTCCCCGAGCCATCGAACGCGACGACGAAGGTGTGAACACCGGCCGCCGCCAGCTCGTGCGTCTTGGTCAGCACGAGTGCCTGGTCACAGGTGTCGTTGCCATCGCTGACGAACATCACGAACTGGTCGCGGATCGGGTCCTGGATCGCGGCCAACGTGGTCCGTGCGGTCTCGAGCCCCGCGCCGATCGGCGTCGACGTGCACAGTCGCGTGGTCTCGGGATCGAGCATGTTCGCGATCGCGCTGGCCGTCGAGCTCGCGGGATCGACGAGCGTCTCGCCCATCTCGCACGAGGTGTTGGTCGCCGTGGTCCCGTTGATCCGCTGGGACAGCGTCACGCACTTGCCACCGCCCGGATCGCGCGGGAACAACGCCAGTCCGAAACGCACGGTGGTCTCGTACTGAGCGGTCAGTGCCTCGAGCGCGTCGATCGCGATGTACCACTTCGACTCCATGTGCCCGGCGGTGGTATCGGGTGGCTGGGTGCCGTCCGGTCGCCGGTGCATGCTCATCGTCCGGTCGAGCAACACCAGCATGTCGGGAGCCTGACAGTCCTCGGCGTCGCCGGCCGCGCTTCCGCCGTCGCCGCCGTTACCACCATCGCCGCCGTTGTTGTTGTTGCCCTTGTTCCCGCCGCACGCCCCGACCAGGGCGAGTGCGAGGAGGGCGCGCTGCCAGTTCATGAAGCCAGGATATCAGACCTCGTGTTCGGCCCGGCGCGCGATCTCGTCGACATCGCGGTAGGCACCGTCGCGATCAATCGCCCGCGCCAGAAGAACAACTGGTGCTCGTATATGAGTGGAACGAACCTCCGGCTGTCGGCGCGAGTGGCGGCCCTGGTGACGTAGATCCCGAGACACCACCGCCGCTCATCGGCGAGCTGATGGCAATCGCCAGGTTCCCCCGAACAGTTGCTGGCGCCCTCCACTAGATCGCGCATGATGGAAGGGTGCGGAGTGCGATCGGGATGTTGTTGGTGGTTGGAGTCATGGGTTGCTCGAAGACGGAAGCCACGTCGAACGACACGCGCGCCGCCAAACCAACCGCAATTCCAACCCCCGCGACGAACCCGACGTCACCGCGACCGCGAGGCGCCAGTTATTCGATCGAGTGGCGTCACGTGATCGCTCCCGAGGAGTGTTTCTTCTTCAGCGGACCCGAGGGACGAGACGATCGCTTGACCGGAACGGCACGGTTCGAGCGCGAAGGGACAACGCTGACCCTCCACATCGGCGCTGCCGAGTTTCGCGGGCGCGTCACGGAAGGAACCTTCGAGCTCGCGCGGCACAGCGCCCATCAGTTCGGCGGGCCGTGGACCGTCGACGAGACCATCACGAGCAACCAGACGATCGAGGCTCCGATCGAGGCTCGCTACCACTACACCGAGTGCGAGCAAGACGGCGAGTGTCCCGGTCATTGCACGATCGACGCGACGATCATCTTCCGACGTCGTTAGCAGCCCGGATCGTCGGCCTGAACGGGCCGTTTCGAGCGACCCCGCAGCTCGCGCCGCCGTGGAATTCCGGGACGCCACCACCGGTTGTCTCCGCGTGTCACCGATCCTCGTCTGGCTGCTGTGGTGGATTCCCACCGCGATGATCGCGATCGGTGCCTTCGTGCCGCGCGTGCGCAACGTCCTGTGGATTCCTGCGTTCGTGGTGATGGGGCTGGGGTGTATCTGGGCTGCCACGCTCGGCTACGTCCACTGCTTGGTCACCGCACCCGTGTTCCTGCTGGGTGCGCTCGCGACGATCCTCGATGCGCGCCGCATCCGGCGCATCGACTGGCGACTCACGCTGGCCTTCGTGCTCGCCGGTTACGCTCTCGGCAACTTCCTCGAGTGGCACCTCGCGCCGTAGCGAGAGCCCCGTTGGATTCCGCGAGCCCCGCGATCCCGACACGCGGAAGGTGCCAGATCGCCGGACCGCGAACCTCCCGTGCATCGTAATCAGATCGCGAGTCCGCGGAGGTTCGACATCCCGTCATGAGCCCCCTGTATCGTCGACAACGCCGAGTCAGCTTCGGAGTCGGGATCATGATTGTCATACCAGAGTGATAGATAGTGTGAATGAGAAGCGAACAGCTGGAGATCGAGCTACTCGGCGAGCAGATCGCCATGCATGCCGCTCACCTCGACGCGGCGACGCATCGCCTGCTCACCGACCTCCGCGCGTTCGACCAGGCCGGCGGCTGGTATCGCGCGGGCGCGATGTCGTGCGCGAACTGGCTGAGCTGGCGGGTTGGTTGGGACGGGCGCACCGCGCGCGAGCACGTCCGGGTGGCAAATCGTCTGGGCGAGCTGCCACTGATCGACGATGCGCTGCGGCGCGGCGAGATGTCGTACTCCAAGATACGCGCGATGACCCGGGTGGCGACGCCGGCCAACGAGGCGTGTCTGCTCGAGCAAGCTCGCTATGCAACCGGCGCCCAGCTCGAGAAGATCTGCCGGCTCTACGCCTCGGTCGAGCGCCACGATGCCGATACCACGCCGTCCGATGATCGCCAGCGCCGACACGTCACGCGTCGCCAGCTCGATGACGGCATGGTCCGCATCACGGCCACGCTCCATCCCGAAGAAGCCGCGCTCGTGTGGACCGCGCTCGAGCGTGTCGCGAAGGAGCGATGCCGTGCGAGCGGTTCCGCGGAGCCGGCCCCCACCGATCCGGCGACCGAGTCTTCTCTCCCGCCCGCCCGTCCCGGGTCACGGCGCGAGACCCGAAACGTATCGACGTCGTTGGGCCCCCCCGAGGGCGGTTCCGCGGAACCGGCGGCCCGAGATCTCGCATCGTCATCGGTAGGAGTGGACCGCCAGGCGATCGCGATCAGCGCCCGGGTGAGCCGCTTCGATCGTGCGGATGCGATGGTCGCGATGGCCCAGGAGATCGTGCGTGGCGCGGCCGTGCAGCGCTCGCCGATCGATCTGATCGTCACGGTCCAGGCCGAGACGCTTCGAGCACGAGGCGATGGTGGTATGGACCGCTCGTCCGAGACGGCCAGCGACGTCGCGATCGACGTCGGCGTACTCGGCGACGGCGAGTGCATCTCCACGCCGGCGACACGCCGGCTCGCGTGCGATTGCGGCATCACCGAAGTGGTCGAGGACGCGTCCGGCACGCCACTCTCGATCGGCCGCAAGCGGCGCACCATTCCGGGCGCGATGAAGCGCGCCCTGCTGCGTCGCGATCGGACGTGTCGGTTTCCGGGCTGCAACACTCGCGTGTTCCTCGAGGGGCATCACGTCCAGCACTGGGCCGACGGCGGCCAGACCGCGCTCGCGAACCTGGCCTCGCTCTGCAGCTGGCACCACCGCCACGTCCACGAGCATGGATTCCAGATCGCGATCGGAGCGGGCGGCGAGCTGCGGTTCACGGATCCACGTGGCCGCGAGGTGAGGAACGTGCCCGCGGTCCCTGTCGGGCCGAGGCTGGGGTGGCCGACCATCCTGGCAGGCAATGCCGACCTCGGGATCACGGCGGACACACCCGCGTGCGGGTCGACGGGAGACCCCGTCGATTACGCGGCCTGCATCGACGCACTCGTACGCGCCGGTCGGTGAGTGCTGCGACCTCTCGCCTCTCACCCACCAAGAAACGATCGAGGCGCGTTACCATTAGCGAGTGCAAGAGAAGCGACGTCGCGGTCATTGCACGATCCACACGACCATCATCTTCCGAGATGGAAGGATCGTGATCGCGACCAGCGAGCCACCGGCGTCGTGCAACGACCAACAATGGCATCGTCACCGCGAGCATACGCCGTGCGGCGGGGTGAGAGGATGAGCCTGCCTAGACCTCCCGGCGGCGATGTGCGCCCCGTGGTTCACGATGGAGTTCGGTACGAGGTCACGCACTGGCTGGAGGATCCTCGATCGCCGGAGCCGATGCTCACGTCCCAGGACGAGGCCATCCTGAGCCGCGTGAACGCGGTCATGCGGGACAGGTTCATCCAGCTGCTGCACTTCGATGATGACGACATGCAAGACCCCACCGATCTCGAGTCCATGACCGAGGTCCTCCGCGCGAACGGTTCCTTCACGGCGGACGAGATCGCGGTTGCTCGCCGGATCTTCCAGGCACCGTCGAAACCACTCGGTCGGAGTGGTGGGTTCGTCGTCGCCTTCGACCACGCCAGCGATCAGACGCTCTGGCACCTCGAGGTGTATCCCCACCATCCCCAGTCCCAGAGGTTGCCGTCGATCACGTCGCTGATGTTCGAAGGCGAGCACCTCGTGGTACGCGACGATCGTGGGCGAGTCCATCGCGTCGACGTGCACCAGCGCGCGGTCATCGAGTCCTACGCCACTCCGATGGACCTGGACGTCGCCCGCATCGCACTGCGTACGCTTCCGACCGACCGGCTCGAGCTCCTCTCGGACCACATCTGGGCTCTGAGTTCCTCGATGCGCTCCTACAACATCGGGAGCTTCTCGGCTCACACGGCCAACCGCAACCCTGGATTGATGAAGCACCTGCAACCACTACTGGAGAAGTTGCAGCAGCCGGACTTGTTAGACGGAGACGAAGACGAGATCGACGTACAGGCGATATTCGAGGACATGAAGCAGGCCGCGCTGGAGCGAGAGACATCGCCGCCACCCCCGAAGGCGGTGTCTCCGAGACCCGCGGACATCGACAGGAATCTGCAAGCGGTACTGGACGACCTCGACTCGATCGCGCACGTACACGCTCTCGTTGTCGAGGCGCGGCGAGTCGGGCTCGCCTACCAACAGAGGTTGAACGCGGGCGACGATCCCGACGTCTTGTTCGATTGGATGCAGAGCCGCGAACTGTCCTGGCTCGTCGAGGAGCTGCTTCGTTGGAGGTTCAGCAACGACTAGATGCCGGGGCTGTGTTGCTGCGCTCGGCCGAGCAGACCAGAGAATCGGCGTCGGATGCTCGTGATGGCGATCAGAGCAGCCGCAGCACACCCCGCCGGCCACTCCGTCGAACGTTGTCGCGAGCGCGGTGGCGTTATCGGCAGCGAGGTGCAACGCCGGGCCGTTGCGACCGTCGCGGTGTAGTTGCCGTTGCCGTCGTCGGTGCACGGGTCGGGGAAGCCGGGGGTACGTGGGCCCGAGACCACGGGTAGCGAAGTGCGTCGCCGCCTTCGCGATCGCCGCCGCCCTCGCCGGTGTCACTCGTCGCGTTCGGTCTCGGGAGTAGCTCGGCCGTCGCGCTTTTGAATTGGAGGGGAGAGCATTGTGTCATCGCTCTACTTCGGACACGCTGGCGCCAGATCGGTGTCGGGTACGCTGAGTTGTTCCAGCGTGGCTTTGACGCTCGAGAAGGAAGACGAACGATGGATAACGCGAAGACGATGCGCAGTGCCTACGAGCGGATCAACGCTGGGAACCTTTCCGGCTTTGCCGACCTCCTTGCGGACAATTTCGTCGAGCACGACGAGGTACCCGGAATTCCCCCGACCAAGGGGGGCGTGCTCGAGTACTTTCGAATGCTCACGTCCGCGTTCCCGGACATGCAGATGACCGTCGATGACATCATCGCCAGCGGTGACAAGGTCGTGGCAAGAGTGACGGTCGCTGCAACGCACGAGGGGGCGTTCATGGGGGTGCCTCCGACCAACAAGCGGGTGCAGATGAAGCTCATCGACATCATGCAATTCGATGCGTCCGGCCTCGTGTGCGCGCACTGGGGCGTCGCCGATATGATGTCCCTGATGCAGCAGCTCGGCGCTGTGCCAGCTGGGCCTCCGGCGTAGTACAGGGCCAGCCGCTGCACGATCGCGAGCTCGGCATGCGGCGCTTGTCGGGCACCGACGATCGATCGGGACCCACCTGGTAGTCGCGACGGCAGTCGCAGAACGCAAACGGCACCGCATCGCGTCGTCGTCAAGCAGCCTCGACGTTCAGAGCCTGCGCGAGCTCGTCCGCCTCATCCGCGACCTCGACGTGAACCGAGCGCGGATGATGCCGTGGCGGGCGTAGCTACGGGTCAAACCGTGGCGACCGCCGATCGGGAAACGCGTGATCTCGGCGCAAACCCGCGTCCAGGGTACGGTGGATATCTCAACCACAGCGAGTCGCGACATGAGTAAGGCGAAATTCCAGATGGGACGGCTCGACCACGTGCACATCCGCGTGCCCGACCGGGAGGAGGCTGCGCGGTGGTACGCCGAGCACCTCGGGTTCGAGCCCGTTGCGAGGTTCGAGTTCTGGGCGAAGGGTTTCGAGGGCGGGCCGCTGCAGATCTCCGCCGACGGTGGGCAGACGATGCTCGCGTTGTTCGAGGCGAGCGAAGGGCACCCGATGATCCCGCAGCAGACCGGTGTTGCCTTCCGCCTGGACGCGGACGCGTTCATCGCATTCGCCCGCTCGCTCCCCGGCGAGATCAACGGCCCATCGGGCCAGCCACTCGAAGTCGGCGACGTGGTCGATTTCGACATGTGCTGGGCCTACAACATGGCCGACCCGTGGGGAAATCAGTACGAGCTCAACTGCTACGAGTACGAGCGCATCAAGACGGATCTCATCGAGGCCGACGGTGTCCAGCCCGTGCGGTACTGGCCACGCGAGCTGCACACGCAGTACCGCAAGCCGTAGTTGGCTGGCCGCGCGGCGGTCGCGAACCAGCGGCGACATCGAGCACGGGACGCAGTTGTGAACCGGACGCGGACGATGCAGTGGCGGTGACTGGCCCACGATGTTGGAGCGCGCACGTCGTACATGCCAGAAGAATCCTCTGGCGAACGGTTGCATGTAGAGCCACTCGACACGAGCCGCGTGCTCGCTCGTCTCGACGACAACACGCTTCGAAAGCCGCCGCTGCCGCCGCCACCCGCTGACGCTGCAGCGCGCGCGCGCAAGCACGGCGAGCCGTTCCGCACCGACTACTACGCGCGTCGGCGCTGGGTCGATGAGGACCTGCCCCCGCGCTCGGGTGGCGACACCGCCGGCACTACGACACGCGCGCCACGTTCATCACGCTCGTGCTCGAAGACGGCGCCAACCGCGAGATCATCCGCGAGCGCGTGACGCACACGAAGCCGCGCCAGACGCATTCGACGGCTACATCCGGGCGAGCAGTGGGCCGCTACCTGCGCCGAGGTTGCGAAGCTGCGTCGCTCGCGTGCGCTACCCCGAGAGCAACGTGATCGCGCTCCCGATCGCTACCACCGAAGTATCCTCTCCGGCAGGTGCCACCGATCAGAGCGTGATCGTGATCGGAACGAGCTGGACCGCCGTGGGGTCGGTGCCCTCGCACCCCTCAGCACCTGCGCGGTGCGACCACACCACCATCGCCCTCGCCTCTTTCACGAGGCGTGCACCGTCGAGCTTCGCGCTCGCGAGCCGGGCGGTCGCGACCACCGTGTTCCCGCGCAGGATGCGGATGGTGCCGTCGCGTTCGACGAGCCCGAGCTTGTTGCGGGGAAACCGGACCTTGCGTTTGGCGCCGTCGTCGGTCCACGCGGCGCTGCCGCCTTCGGTGGTCGCGCGCGCGAAGCCGAGTGCTCGTAGCAGCCCCTGCTACGCGGGCCGCGCGGTTCTTGACCTTGGTGGCGGCGGCCTTGCTGGCGAGCTCGCAATGCTGGCGTGGCTGGTAACAGTCGGGGTTGGTCTCGTCGAACTGGACGAGCGGCAACGCGGTCACGAGCCCGCCCTTGGTGTCGTAGATCTCGACCTGGCGCATGAACATCGATGCGCCCGAGAAGAACGGCGAATCCACGACGCGCGCGAGGTTCGCAAACCGCGCTGGTCGCTGGATCTCATCGACGTCGTGATATGGCGCCTCCGCGATCAAGCGACCGCGCCAGAAGAACATCCGGTGCTCGTACACGAGCGGAACGAACCGCCGCACCACGATGCCACGTTCGAACCTGTCCCCGCGCGCATCGATCAGTCCAGCACAGACTCCTTGCAGCTCCACCTTCCCCGCCCCTTCGGGGACGAAGCACGCCTCGAACCACAACTCCTTCGCCGACTTCACGTGATCCTTCACGATGAACGGAGGCGCGCCGAAGCAACCTCGTGCCGCCCAGCTCAATGCAGCGACGAGGACGGTCGCCGGCTTCGCCGCGTGGAAAGCCGCCATGACATCGAAGCCCATCCAGGCTACAACCGCGCCCGATGGAAACCGCTCGAATGGCCCCGCCAGCACTGGCGCTACTGGCGTTCGTCGGTTGTAAGCAATCGTCATCGGGGCGTGCGGATCCGCCACGAAGCGAACCGTCGGCGCTTGCAAGTGCGCCAAGGGATCCCGAAGCCGGATGCGAGAAAGGGAACGCCGTCGATTGCTTCAATGCCGGTGTGAAGTACGACTCGCCCGAGCAGCGGACGCCCGATCTTTCCCGAGCGGCCAACTACTATCGGAAGGCCTGTGATCTCGGCAACCCGGCGGCGTGTGACAACCTTGGACTGATGCATTCGAGGGGTGAGGCTGTTCCCAAGAATGCAGAGCTGGCCTTCAAGCTGTTCAGCAAGGCCTGCGAGGCCGGGTACCCGAATGCTTGTCTCCACCTGGGCCGAGCACATGAGACGGGTAGTGGCACACCAGCAAGCGCAGATCAGGCCGCTCGGTACTACGCGAGCGTTTGCGCGACGGATCCGGCAGCTCGCAAGGGGTACCCGCTTGTCGAAAAAGCGGTCGCCGTCGCGTGCTTCAATCTTGGTTCAATGAAGCTCCGAGGACTCGGGATCCCCATAGACATCGGCGAGGGTCGTCGCCTCGTCAAACTCGGTTGCATCCGTGGCAATGCGGACTCCTGCACCGCCTGGGGGGTTGCGCTCACGCAAGCATGGGGATCAGAGCCGGCGGATCTCAAGCGAGCGGCGGAGCTGTACCAACGCGGATGTGAAGGCGGGTCCGTCGACGGTTGTTACAACCTCGCGGTTGCCTATCGCGATGGTGACGGGTTGCAACGCAACCAACAGCGTGCGGACGAGACGTTTTCCAAGGCGTGCTCGATGGGACTCGCCGCGGCCTGCGATCCATCGCGGAGTTCGGACCTGGGTTTCGGGTCCCGCAAGTAGGCAACAAGACGATTTCTCGCGACCGTCGTTGATTGGCTCCGGAGGAGGGTTTCGAACCCCCGACCCGGCGGTTAACAGCCGCCTGCTCTACCACTGAGCTACTCCGGAATGAGGGGATCAATAGATGACGTATGGGGGTGGGGGGTGTCAAGGCGGGCGGCCGTCGACGATGATGCCCGGGTGGCGCTCCTGGACGTGCCCTCGATCGGCCAGGCGACCGGCTGGGAGTGCGGCAACACGTGTTTGGCCGCGGTCGCCGGGTGGTTCGGCCGAAACGCGGACCCGGCGGCGTTCGCGCGGTGGGCCGGGACGACCCGGCTGGGGACCGACCACGCGAACATGCTGGAGGCCGCGATCGCGAGCGGGGCCGAGGCCGAGGCGAAGGCAAACGGGACGATCGCGGAGCTGGCTGCCTGGGTGGAGCGGGGCGTGCCCCCGATCGTCGGGTGGTGGTCGATGGAGCCCGGCGATCGGCACTGGCGCCGGCGCTGGAACCGGCGGGTGCGGCGCAAGAAGGACTGCGGGCACTACTCGGTCGTGAAGGGGATCGAGGGCGACGCGATCGTGCTGATGGATCCGCAGGACGACGGGACCGGCCACACGTGGAGCGATCACCGGATCGATCGCGCGGTGTTCGAGCGGGTCTGGTACGACACCGACACGAGCCGCTACGTGAAGGTGAGTCGCTGGTTTCTGACGATGCGCTATCCGCTCACTGCGGATCGATGACGAAGTTATCGTGCGCGACGGGATTGTTGGGCGGCGTCGGCCCGAGCGCGACCAGCGCATCGTCGAGCTCGACGAGGTCGGCGGCGGTGAGTTGCAGGACGTGCTCGTCGGGCTGGAACGTCGTCCCGTACGGGTAGTTGACCTTCGGCGTCGAGGTCATCTCGACGTGCGCACCGAGCACGTGCGCGATCGGACGGGTGGCCGCGAACGCGGCGAGCCGATGGATGCTGTCGCGATAGGTGGTCCAGTCGTTGATGAAGAGGAGGCCGGGGTAGAGCGAGTCACCGGTGAGGAGCAGGCCGGTCTGCCGATCGTAGAGCGCGATGTGCTGCGCCTCGTGGCCGGGGATCGCGAGCACGTCGAGCACGCGCGAGCCGAGATCGATCGTGCCTTGTGACGTCGGCCAGGTGGCGATGTCGAACGTCGACTGGATCGCCGACTGTTGGGTCGGGACGAGGGTGATGTTCGGCTGGTTGGCGAACCGCGGATCGGATCGCGTGTGATCGCCGTGCGCGTGGGTGTGCGCGACGAGTAGCGGCAATCCGCCCGCGAGCGAGATCGCGGTGTCGCGCACGGTGGTGGTGTCGAGGTCACCGGTATCGAGCACGAGCGCGCGCTGGGTACCCACGAGCACGTAGATGAACGGCGCTTCGAACGTCTGGCACTTGTTCTGCCGCAGGATGTGAGTCGTGGCGTTGTAGTCGTGAACCTGGATCGCCGGGTCGGTGTTCTGGTTGCAGTTCTGCGAGCCGTGCATCCAGGACACGGTGAGGTCACCCGGTACGAGCGAGTCACTGCCATCGAGGCCGGGGGTGACGGCGCCATCGGTCGGCGTGGTGTCGTCGTCGCCAGCGGCCGGACCGAGGTTGCCGGCACAGCCCGCGAGGGCGATCGCCAGAAGAAGGCGCATGCGTTGCGTAGCAAGCACGTCCCGTACCCTCGTAACCCCGTGAACTCACGGTCGAACAGCGGGGGTCGAGGCCCCGATCTGTCACGGGGATCCCGGCGCCTGAAACGCGTCGTGGGGATCCCCTATGGAGGGAATTTTGGGGACACTGCGACGCGATCGTGACGAACCCCAACACGATGATCTTCCAGGCGACCGAACGGCTCGGCGCCACCCCACTGCCCGATGGCCGCACCCGGTTCTGCGTCTGGGCACCGCGCCACGCGCGCGTCGAGGTTCGGGTCGGGAAGCGGCTCGAGGCGATGCAGTCCGACCATGGCTACCATCGCGCGACCCTCGCCGGCGTGGCGCCGGGCGCGCGCTACACGTACCGCCTGTCGGGGAAGCTCGAGCGCCCCGATCCGGCATCCCGGTCGCAACCCGGCGGCGTGCACGAACCCTCCGAGGTCGTCGATCTCGCGTTTTCGTGGACCGACGGCGGCTGGTCGGGGCTCGCGTTGCCCGACTACGTCATCTACGAGCTGCACGTCGGCACGTTCACGCGGGAAGGCACGTTCGACGCGGTGATCCCGCACCTCGCCCGCCTGCGCGAGCTCGGCATCACCGCGATCGAGATCATGCCGGTCGCGCAGTTTCCCGGATCGCGCAACTGGGGCTACGACGGTGTCTATCCGTTCGCGGTGCAGGACTCGTACGGCGGACCGGCGGGGCTGCAACGCCTGGTCGACGCGTGTCACGCGAACGGCCTCGCGGCGGTGCTCGACGTCGTCTACAACCACCTCGGCCCGGAAGGGAACTACCTCGCCGATTACGGCCCGTACTTCACCGAGGTGTACCGGACGCCGTGGGGCCAGGCGCTCAACTTCGACGGCCCCGAGAGCGACGCGGTCCGCCGCTACTTCATCGAGAACGCGCTGCAGTGGGTGCGCGACTACCACATCGACGCGCTTCGCCTCGACGCCGTGCACGCGATCCTCGATCGCTCGGCGCGGCCGTTCCTCGAGGAGCTCGCCGACGAGGTTCACGCACTCGCGCGGCGCGACGGCCGCACGGTGGCGCTGATCGCCGAGAGCGATCTCAACGATCCGCGGTTGATCCGCGGCTCGTCGATCGGCGGCTACGGCCTCGATTCGATGTGGTGCGATGACTTCCACCACGCCGCGCACTCGCTGCTCACCGGCGAGCGCAACGGCTACTACGAAGACTTCGGCACGATCGCAGACCTCGCCGAGGCGTGGAACCACGGCATGACCTACGCCGGCCGGTACTCGCCGCACCGCCATCGCCGGCACGGTCGCCCGATGGACGAGCTGCAGCCCGAGCACGTCGTCGTGTGCACGCAGAACCACGATCAGGTCGGCAATCGGCTCGCCGGCGATCGCTCGACCACGCTGATCGACTTCGAGGCCGAGAAGCTCGCCGCCGGTATCCTCGTGCTGTCGCCGTACCTGCCGCTGGTGTTCATGGGCCAGGAGTACGGCGAGACCGCTCCGTTCCAGTACTTCGTCAGCCACGGCGATCCGGGGCTGGTCCAGGCGGTGCGCGACGGGCGCCGGGCCGAGTTCCAGGCGTTCGGCTGGAAAGGCGACATTCCAGATCCGCAGAGCGAGCAGACGTTCGAGCGGTGCGTGCTCGATCACGCGCTGCGCGAGTCCGGAACGCACGCGACGCTGTACGCGCTGTATCGCGATCTCCTCGCGCTTCGGGGTCGCGTGGTTGCCGACGGTAGCGACGAGGCGATCGCCCTCGAGAACAGCCGAGCGCTCGTCGTCCAGCGCGATCGTCGCGCGGTCATGGCGTTTCACTTCGGCGACGCGGCGGCCTCGATCGACGTGACCGTGCCCGCCGGCCACTGGACCAAGGCGATCGATTCGGCGGCGCCGGCGCGGCAGGGTCCGGGCACCCAGCTCCCCGACACGATCGCGGCAGGTGACCACGCACTCGCGATGGCGCCGTGGTCGTTCGTCGTCTACGCCAGCACCGAAGGCGGTGCCGCGTGACCGAGGTCTGGCCGGGAGAGCCCTATCCACTCGGCGCGACCTACGACGGGTCCGGCACCAACTTCGCGCTGTTCTCCAGCGTCGCCCACAAGGTCGAGCTGTGCCTGTTCGATGCCGAGGGCCACGAGACGCGCATCGAGCTTCCCGAGACCACCGCGTATATCTGGCATGGCTACGTGCCGCACGTCGGTCCCGGGCAGCGCTACGGGTTTCGCGTCCACGGTCCGTTCGATCCGGCCGCGGGTCAGCGCTGCAACCCCCACAAGCTACTCGTCGATCCGTACGGCAAGGCGATCGACGGCAAGGTCGACTGGAACGAATCGCTGTTCGACTATCGCTGGGGCGCGGAGACCGAGGTCAACGATCTCGATAGTGGGGCGCACGCACCGAAGAGCGTGGTCATCAACCCGTACTTCGATTGGCGCGGCGATCGACTGCTCAAGACGCCGTGGCACCTGACCACGATCTACGAGCTCCACGTCAAGGGCTTCACCGCGCGCCACCCCGAGCTTCCTCCGGAGATCCGCGGCACGTACGCGGCGCTCGGTCATCCGCTGGTGATCGACTACCTGAAGGAGCTCGGCGTCACCGCGGTCGAGCTGATGCCGGTGCACGAGTTCGTCCACGACCACGGACTCGTCCAGCGCGGGCTCCAGAACTACTGGGGCTACAACACGCTCGGTTACTTCGCGCCGCACCACGAGTACGGGAGCCGTCGCGATCCGGGGAGCCAGGTCCAGGAGTTCAAGCACATGGTGCGGATGCTCCACGAGGCCGGGATCGAGGTGATTCTCGACGTCGTCTACAACCACACCTGCGAGGGCAACCACCACGGCCCGACGCTATCGATGCGCGGCATCGACAACGCCGCGTACTACCGGCTCCGGGCGAAGCAGCCGCGCTACTACGTCGACTACACGGGGTGCGGTAACAGCCTCAACATGCGCACGCCGCACGTGCTGCAGTTGATCATGGATTCGTTGCGCTACTGGGTGCTCGACATGCACGTCGACGGGTTCCGCTTCGATCTCGCGTCGACGCTGGCCCGCGAGCTCCACGCGGTCAATCGACTGTCCGCGTTCTTCGATCTGATCCAGCAGGATCCCGTGGTCAGCCAGGTCAAGCTGATCGCCGAGCCGTGGGACATCGGCGAGGGCGGCTATCAGGTGGGCAACTTCCCGCCGTTGTGGTCGGAGTGGAACGGCAAGTATCGCGACACCGTGCGCGACTTCTGGCGCGGGCAGGATCGGACCGTCGGCGAGTTCGCCAGCCGGTTCACGGGCAGCTCCGACCTGTACGCGACGACGGGGCGCCGTCCGTTCGCGAGCATCAACTTCGTGACCTGTCACGACGGGTTCACGTTGCGCGATCTGGTGTCCTACAACAAGAAGCACAACGACGCGAACGGCGAACGCAATCGCGACGGCGAGTCGCACAACCGGTCGTGGAACTGTGGCGTCGAGGGCGACACCGAGCGGCCCGAGGTGCTCGCGTTACGCGCCCGGCAACAGCGCAACTTCATCGCCACGATGCTGCTGTCGCAAGGCGTGCCGATGCTGCTCGCCGGTGACGAGCTCGGCCGCACCCAGCGCGGTAACAACAACGCGTACTGTCAGAACAACGAGCTGTCGTGGGTCGACTGGGAGCACGTCGACGACAAGCTCCTCGAGTTCACGCGGTTCGTGCTCAAGGCGTCGCAGAAGCACGCGGTGTTCGCGCGGCGGCGGTGGTTCCAGGGGCGATCGATCCGCGACACCGAGCTCGACGACATCGGGTGGTTCCGGCCCGACGGCAAGCAGATGACCGAGGACGACTGGAACTCGGGGTTCGCGAAGTCCCTGGCGGTGTTTCTCAACGGCGACGGCATCCCGAGCCGCGATCCCCGCGGTCACCGGATCACCGACGACGACTTCTTCATGATCTTCAACGCCCACGACGAGCCGATCGAGTTCGTCGTGCCCGACAAGCTCGGCGACCCGTGGATCATCGTGCTCGACACGTACGCCGCGGAGTACTCGCCGCGCATCGAGCTCGAGAAGGGCACCGCGCTCGAGGTCCAGCCCCGCTCGATGATGGTGCTCAAGCATGAGCGGTGAGCGGCGGGCCACGTATCGCTTGCAGCTCCGACCGGGCTTCGGCTTCGATGCCGTCGCCGACCTCGCACCGTATCTCGCCAAGCTCGGCGTCAGCCACGCGTACCTGTCTCCGTGTCTGCAAGCCGGCCCGGGGAGCACGCACGGCTACGACATCGTCGATCACGGTCGGTTCAGCGACGAGCTCGGAGGCGTGGCCGCGTTCTCGCGGATGTGCCAGTCGTTTCGCGCCCACGAGCTCAAGGTGATCGTCGACGTCGTTCCGAACCACATGTCGATCGCCAACCCGCGGCTCAACCCGTGGTGGTGGGACGTGCTGGAGAACGGCCCGGCGAGCTTGTTCGCGCACTACTTCGACGTCGACTGGGACCACCCCGACGACCGCATGCGCAACCGCGTGCTCGTGCCGGTGCTCGGCGATCAGTACGGTCGCGTCCTCGACGACGGCCAGATCGAGGTCCGGCGCTCGGGGGCGGACTTCACGATCCACGTCTACGATCACGTGCTTCCCGTCGCGCCGATCTCGTTGGCGGCGCCGCTGATGCAGGCCTACGAGCGCTGCAGGTTCGACGACCTCGCGTTCGCGGCCGACACGCTCGCGAACCTACCGATCCCGACGCTCACCGACGAGGACAATCTCGGCCGACGCCATCGCGACAAGGCGGCGATCGGCCGGTTCCTCGCGCGGCTGTTGGCCGACGAGGCCGATGTCGCGACCGCGGTCGACGAGGAGCTCGCGGCGATCAACGCCGACAAGCAGCGACTGCACCAGCTCCTCGAACACCAGAACTACCGGCTCGCGTTCTGGAAGGTCGCGCGTCACGACCTCGACTACCGGCGGTTCTTCAACATCAACGAGCTCGCCGCGCTGCGGATGGAAGAGCGCGCGGTGTTCGAGGCCACGCACGGTTTGATCCTCAGCTGGGTCAAGCGCGGAGACATCGACGGCCTGCGCGTCGATCACCCCGACGGCCTGCGCGATCCCGAGGCGTACTTCCGCCGACTCCGCGCCGAGGTGCCGGACGCGTGGATCGTCGCGGAGAAGATCCTCGAGCGCGGCGAGGCGCTCCCCGCGTCGTGGCCGATCGACGGCACCACGGGCTACGACATGCTCGCGGTGATCGGCGGCGTGTTCGTGAACCCGTCGGCCGAGGACACGCTGACCCGGTTCTACGCCGAGCTCACCGGCGAGCCGCCGGTCGAGTTCGAAGTGATGGCGCGCGACAAGAAGCGCCTGGTGCTGCGCGATCTGCTCGCGAGCGACGTCAGCCGGCTGACGGGCACGTTCGGTCGGGTCTGCGAGGCGCACCTTCACTACCGCGACTTCACCCAGCCCGAGCTCCGCGCCGCGCTCGTCGAGACGCTGGTGTGGCTGCCGATCTACCGTACCTACGTCAGCCGCAAGGCCGGCGCGACGACGCGGGATCGCCAGATCATCGTCCGCGCGATCGATCGGGCGCGCGCCGCTCGCTCCGATCTGGATCCACGCGTGTTCGACTTCCTCTCCGAGCTGCTGACCGGCGTGCACGCCGGCGTCGACGAGGATCAGCTCGTCGCCGGGTTCCAGCAGGTCTCCGGTCCGGCGATGGCCAAGGGCGTCGAGGACACGGCGTTCTATTGCTACCACCGGTTGATCTGTCTCGACGAGGTGGGTTGCGACCCCGGTCACTTCGCGACGCGGCCGGAGGAGTTTCACGAGCACTGCCAGCTCGCCCAGACGGCGTGGCCACGTACGATGATCGCGACCTCGACCCACGACACCAAACGCAGCGAGGACGTGCGGATCCGGATCGCGCTGCTGTCGGAGATTTCGGGTCGGTGGATGGAGGAAGTGCGGCGGTGGATCACGCACAACGAACGCCATCGCACCGGTGATTGGCCCGATCGCGTCACGGAGTACCTCCTGTACCAGACGCTGGTCGGAGCGTGGCCGCTGAGCGAGCAGCGGCTCGTCGAGTACATGCAGAAGGCGGTTCGCGAGGCCAAGGTCCACACGTCGTGGACGCGACCGAACGAGGCCTACGACCAGGCACTCGCCACCTTCTGCGCGAACGTCGTCGGAGATGCGGAGTTCGTCGCGATGCTCGAGGCGTTCCTGGCGCCGCTGACCGCCGCCTGGCAGAGCCACGCGCTCTCGCAGGTCCTGCTCAAGCTGACCGCACCGGGGATTCCGGATGTCTATCAGGGCAACGAGCTCTGGGATTTCAGTCTCACCGATCCGGACAACCGGCGGTTCGTCGACTACGAGTTGCGGCGCCGGTTGCTCGACGAGCTCGCGACGTCGAGTGTCGACGACGTGATGGCGCGAGCCGACGAGGGGCTGCCCAAGCTGTGGCTGACCTCGCGTGCTCTCGATCTGCGCCGGCGCCGGCCCGAGGCGTTCGGAGACACGGGGAGCTACACACCGCTCCAGGTGCACGGTCGCGAACGCCATCGCGTGGTGGCGCTGGTTCGCGGAGATGCGGTGGTTGCCGTGGCTCCGCGCTTCACGTTCGCGGACTCGGAGTGGAAGAAGGCGGCGAGCCTCGTCCTGCCGCCGGGGACCTGGCGCGACGTGCTCGGCGGGTGCGACGGCGTCTCGGGAGAGGTCGCGCTCGACGAGCTGCTCGCGAGGTTTCCCGTGGCGTTGCTCGAGAAGACGTAGCTACTGGCATTCGGCGAATCGGAGCTGCGGCGCGTTCGACGCGCAGCACCCGGTGACACCCGAGAACTCGAAGGTCTTCGAGCAAGCGACCATCGAGCCCGACACGGTGACCGCCTGACAGCTCGGCCCCGAGGCCACGAGCGCGACCGAGGAATCGGCACAGGCGCGCTCGCACTCGGTGAACCCGTTCTGCTGCAAGGGCCCATCGCAAGTCGCCGCCTCGTGGGGATCGGGATCGCTGCACGCGGCGAGGGCCATGGCGAACACGAGCAGGAATCGGGAAACCGTCACGAGGTCGAGGAGAGTCGCACAGAACGAACGCTCGCGACGGTGGACCTGCGGGGTAGCGCAACCGATGCGCGATTTCGGTTCCACGCCTACAAACGTTCGCGACTGCGATGCGCAGTAGCGCGACCCTGGTGCGGTTTCTGTCGGTCGCGATCGACCCGGCTGGAACGCTGCGTGCAAGTCTCCAGGGTATGACGACCGTCGAACGCAACCGTGGGCCGTGGTGGTTGGTGGGCGCGGGGGTGCTCGCGCTGGTCGGATGCCGCGGTGCCGACGCGGACGAGCCACGCGCGCCGATGCCGGCGCCCCGGCAGCAGGCACCGGCACCGCCCGACAAGCCGGAACCGCCGACGACGATGCCCCAGTTCGAGGACGACATGATCGTCCGGTTCCACATGCACGAGAACTTCGATCTCCTGCACGGGATCCAGAAGCTCTTGGTGAGCGGCCGTCTCGAGGAGGCCAAGACGTTCGCGCGTGCGATCTCCGAGGCGCCCGACGAGCCCGGGCTCGGCGCGTGGGCGACGCGAGCCACCGTGGTTCGCGATCGCGCCGCGGCACTCGCGAGCGCGAAGACGCTCGACCAGGCGTGCCAGCGCTCGGCGCGGCTCGCGGATGCGTGTGCGTCGTGCCACGTGGCTTCCAACGCGATGCCGCAGTTCCGCCCGCCCGAACCGACGCCGCCCGATCGCCCGACGATCGACGCGCGCATGGCGCGCCATCAGTGGGCCACCGATCGGTTGTGGGAAGGCGTGGTCGGCGGTCACGACGACGCCTGGGATCGCGGCCTCGAGATCCTCGCGGCGACCCCGCTCCAGTCGCCGAAGATCACCGGTGCGCGCGTCCACTACGCGCGCGACCTGCAGCGGTTCGCCATGCAGGCTCACATGCAGAAGCGCCCGCTCGTGACCGGTGCGCGTGCACGCGCGTATGGTCAGATCCTCTCGACCTGCGCGGGTTGCCACACCACGCCGGTCAAGAAGTAGCGCCTACTTGGCGAGCGCGGGTGCCGATCGCGTCGATGCCGCCGTCGCGGGCAACCAGTAGCCGACGGTGTCGGACACCGCGCGCGCCAGCGGCGTCGGCTCGGCGTCGAATCGGGCGCGGAATGCCGAGTCGTCGAGCACGAACGGCGCTTCCCATTGGTACATCATCTCCGGCAGCTCGCGCGCCTCGGGCATGAACAGTCCGGCGAGTCGTGCGAGGAACGGCGTCAGCCGCATGGTCCGCGGCATCGCCCGGCCTGCCGACGTGGCGAACCGTTCGATCCACGTGCGGGTCGATGCGGCGGGCAGGGCGGGCAGGTGCCACACGCGCCCGCAGGCATCGGCATCGGCAAGCGCGAGCGCGACGAGGCCGTCGGCGACGTCGGGCGCGTACGAGTAGGTGTGCGGCTGATCGACGTCGCCCATCACCTCGACGGCCTTGTTCGCGAGCAGCTTGGTCCAGAACCGCTCGCCGAACAGCGAGCTCGTGACGTGCGGGCCGAAGAAATCGGACGCGCGCGCGATCGTCACCGGCGTGCCGGCGGCGAGCATGTGCTCGGCGGCGCGGGCGCGAAGCTGCCCCTTCTTCGAGCGCGGGGCAATCGGCGAGTCGGGAGCCATCCGCCCACCGCCGTACATGTACAGGTTATCGAGCGCGACCAGTCGCGCGCCCGCCGCGGTGGCGCCGGCGACGATGCCCTCGGTCAGCGGCAGGAGCTCCTTGCCCCAGCGGTGATATCGCGGGTTCGCGGTGTGGTAGACGACCTCCGCACCGTCCATCGCGCGCGCCGCGGATTCCGGATCTGTCAGGTCGGCGGCGACGGTCTCGATCGGACCGTCGGCGGCTGCGGGACGCCGCCGCACCATCCGCACGCGAATGCCGCGCGACAAGAGCCGCTCGGCGATCATCGGACCGATCTGGCCCGCACCGAGGATGACGTGTAGGGGTTGCATGGCCTCAGGATGCGTCTTGCACAGTTGCATATCAATATGAATGAATGCAAGCATGTGTTGCATGGATGCAATGCTGCGCGACTGGGACCAGATCCGCGTCTTCCTGGCGGTTGCTCGCGCCGGGCAGCTCTCGGGAGCCGCGACGCGACTGGGGATGGACGTCTCGACCGTCAGCCGCCGGCTCGATCGCCTCGAGACCGATCTCGGCGCGCACCTGTTCGACCGTACCAAGGAGGGCACCGTCCCGACGGCGGCGGCGGAGTCGATGCTGCCGGCGGCCGAGGAGATGGAGAGCGCGCTCGCGCGGTTCGCGACCAGTGCCGACGCGATCGAGACGGTCGCCGAAGGCGTGGTCCGGTTGACCGCTCCGCCCGGCGTGGCCGACGCGTTCATCGCGCCGCTGCTCGCGCGGTTTCACGAACGCTACCCGCGCGTGGTCGTCGAGCTCGACGCCAGCATCGGCTACGCCGATCTCACGCGGCGCGAGGCCGACATCGGGCTCCGCGCCGTGCGCCCGCGCAGCGGCGATCTGATCGCGGTGCGCGTGACCGAGACGCGCTCGATCCCGATGACCTCACCGGCGTACGCGGCCGAGCTCGGTCGTCTCCGCGCGTGGAGCGACGCGCGCTGGATCGGCTGGGGGCCCGAGCTCGCGCACCTCGCGGTGGCGCGTTGGATGGACAAGCACACCGGTGCACCGGTGATGCGCACGAGTCACTTCACGAGCCAGCTGTCGGCGGCGATCGCCGGCCTCGGCGTCGTCGTGGTCTCGGAGCCGTTCGTGCACGTGCGTCCACTCGTGCCCGTGCAGTTCTCGCGATCGCTGCGCGCGTCGTACGACGAGCTCCCGGTCGAGGAGCTGTGGCTCGTCGGTCACCGCGTGTTGCGAACCGTGCCTCGGGTCGCCGCGCTGTGGGAATTCCTCGCCGAGCATCTGTCGCAACCCGAGCGCGCGGCGGAGCTCGTACCGCACTAACACGCGTTGACCGCGAGTCAACAGTGGGGCGACCACTCCCTGCCGGTGCCCCACCCGGACGATGCGCGAGTTGTGAAACCACGCGGGTCTGCACGTCGCTCGCGTGAAGTTTCTGTTGGTGCGCTCACGTCTCGCGGGGCGTCGATGACCGAACCGCGGTGGAACGTGTCTTGCGCGGAGCCTCGTCATGCACCGTCTCGTCTCGTGTTCCGTTGTCATCGCCGCCGCCGCGTGCGCGGATCCCGGCCCCACGTCGCCGCAGGCTCCCGCGACGGCCCAGGAGGCGGCCGCGTTGTCCGCGACCCAGGCCGCCGACACGACCGCGCTGCTCTCCGATATCGACTCGCTGATCGCGAACGGCTTCGCGAACTGGATCCCGGGTGCCGGCGTCACCGGCGGGATTCCCACGTTCGCGTTGCCCGCGGACTGCACCGGCTCGGTGTCGATCGACCAGAGTCACATCGAGCTCGGTCACGAGTGCACGTTGCCGTCGGGGCGCCACACCAAGGGCTCGCTGGTGATCTCGCTCGGTGGAGACTGTGGGTTCTCCGGGCTCACCGTCCACTTCGATCTGCTCGTCGAGTCGCAACCGGGGGCGAACGACGAGGTCGCGGTCGTGGGCGACGTCGCGCTCAAGCACGGCGGTGGCGAGCTGTGGCTTTCGACCAAGCTCGAGCACTCGTCGCACGTCGGACACGATGTCGAAGGCCGAGCCGCGGGTTGCTTCAACCTCGACCTGGCCGCGAAGCGCGGGGCGTTCGACGGCGTGGTGTCGCTCGATGTCGACAACGAGCGCATCGCGCTGTTCCGCGCCTCGGATCTCCAGCACATGCTGTGCGAGTGGCTGCCGTACACCGGCACGGTTCACCTCGAGCACGAGGCCAAGGCGATCGACGTGACGTTCGATCGCGACACGCCGAAGACGGGTGTCGTCACGGTCACCACGGCCTCGGGCACCGAGCGCATCACCTTGCCGGTGCCGACGGGCGGTTGGTGCAGCGGCGGTGCCATCCCGCCGACGGCGACGATCGACTATCAGACCTGCGGTGGCTGCTCCAACCCGACGCCGCCGACGCCACCCGACGGCTCGGTTCCGGAACCGCCGCCGCTGACCTGACACCAGCCTCAGCGCCGACGCGGGGCGCGAGGCGTGCGTCGTCGAGCGCCCGCTCGTGCTGCAGTCTTCGCGGTCGGCTTGCGCTTCGGGCGACGAACCGGTGTCGCACCCGGCCGGTACACGACCTCGACGACCACGCCGCGTTTGACGCCGGCGATCGCGGGCAGCAGATGGTTGAGTACCTGCTCGGCGGTCATCCGGAACCGGCGGCCGCGCGCCGACACCTTGAGCCAGCCGCGTGCGTCGCGGAAGTAGCGCTCGGTGAAGTTCTTGGTGCCGAGTCGGATCTCGTAGCAGTCGTTGGTGAGCTTCATCGGGGCCGTGCGAACCGCGCGATCACGTAGTCGCGCGCGATCCGGTAATCCGCGAGCGATCGGGTCACCGAGATCACGAACGCGAGCCCGAACTCGATCACGCGCGCGCTGTGATCGCGAAGGTCGAAACCGCGCGGCAGGCGATACGGGCGAAACGCGAGCCTGCCGCGCGCGATCACGGGCGCCGGGACGCTGCGCGCGCCCGGGATCTTGCGGTTGCGGTTCCGTGCCGCGATGTGGTGGGTGAAGATCGACTGCTCGCGCGCGAAGTGCTCGAGCGTGACCTTCGCCAGCGTCTCGAACCGCTCGGCCTCGTCGGCGATCGCGAGCCCATCGGCGATCGCGCGACACAGCGCACGCGACTCGCCGTCCCAGAGCAGGGCCGCGGTGCCGTCGACGAGTGCATCGGCAACATGGATGTCACCCGTTTCGCGGAGCTCGACCGCGCGCAACGCACGCAGCACCGTCGGCACGGAGTCGGCGAAGATGCCGCGGTTGGTCCGCCGCAAGATGTCCTCCGACGCGTCGCCGAGCTGCTCGTAGAACGGATAGCCGAGCCTCGACGCCACCCGACCCGCGAGACCGTACAGCCGCGCGCGATCCATCCCGCTCATCACCTGCACGATGCCGAGGATCGCGACCACCGGCCACGGATACAGAAACTCGCAGCGGCGGCCGAGCTCGACGTACCCGGCGACGCGACCGTACAGGCTGCGGTTGTACTTGCGAAGCCAGCGGTGTGCCTCGGTGGCGAGGTCGCGCTCCTCGGTGGCGAGCCGCGCACGTAGCTCCGGCGCCAGCGATTCGAGCTTGTCGCGCTGGTCGGCGAGGGCGACCAGCGCGTCGTCGACCGTCAGCAGCTGGAGATCCTCGCCCATCAGGCGGAAGCTGGGCGCGACCGGCTCGCCGAGGCGCGCGCGCAGAGCGTCGATCAACATCAGCGATCGATCAGGGCTCGAGCAGGGCGTGCTCGCGAATCGCGTCCTTGATGCCGGGCTTCTGCGGCACGGTCGCGGTCTCGAGCGTGTCGGCGAGGCCGATGCCGGGGATGTGCTTGCCGGCCACCAGCTTGGGCGGCGCGTACAGCTCGTAGAACAGCTCCTCGACGATGCGCCGGATCAGGTGCTCGCCGAAGTTCGTGATCTCGGTGTCCTCGTTGACGCACACCACGCGGTGGGTCTTCTTGACGCTCGCCTCGATCGTCGGCCAGTCGTACGGATGCAGCGAGCGGAGGTCGATGACCTCGATGTCGAGACCCTCGCCGGCCAGCTCCTCGGCGGCCGCGGTGCACATCGGGACGTTGCGGCCGTAGCTCAGCACCGTGAGTCGCGTGCCCTCGCGTACCACGCGCGCCTCGCCGATCGGGACGTAGTAGTCCTCGACCGCGGGCCACTTCGGCTTCCATGCCGAGCGATCGCCGAGCGGCGCGTCGATCATCGAGTTGAGCGTGCGGTCGTCGACCTCGATGCCCGGGATGTTCTCCTCCGGCTTGCTCTTCATCCGGAGCAACGCCTTGGGCGCGAGGAACATCACCGGATTCGGATCCTGGATCGCCGACAGCATCAGGCCGTAGGCATCGCGCGGCGACGCCGGCATCACGATCTTCCACCCCGGGATCCGAGTCGCCTGGGCGTCGAACGAGTGCGAGTGATAGATGCTGCCGCGGATTCCCGAACCGACCGGCGTCATCAGCACCATCGGGACGTTCCAGTCACCACCGCTCGACCAGTACGTGTTGCCCGCGATCTTGAGCAGGTCGATCGTGTTGAACGCGTAGTCGCAGAACTGGATCTCGGCCACCGGCTTCTTGCCCGCGAGCGCGAGCCCGATCGCCGTCCCGACGATGCCGCGCTCGTCGAGCGGGGTGTTCCACGTCGTGGTCAGCCCCTGGGTGCCGGTGAACACGCCGCCGAGCGGTGGACCGACGTCCTCGCCGAAGATATCGGTCACGCCGAGGCGCGACTCCCCGACGTGCAGCGCCAGCCGGATCGCCTGGATCATCGTCGGCATCAGACTTCTCCTCCGACGTAGTTCTTGTCCGCGAACACGTAGTCGTGGATCGACTCCGGGGTTGGCATCGGTTCCTCGAGCACGCGCTGACTCGCTTCGAGCAGCTCCTGCGTGTACGTCTTGCGCAGCTGATCGAGTTGCGAGCGCGTCATCAGCTTGCGCTCCTCGAGCCGGGCCTCGAACCGGGTCATGCAGTCGGCCTCGTCCTTGACCGCGTTGGCGCCGCTCGCCGAGGAGTGGCCGCGCAGGCGCGACACCATCGCCTCGAGCAGGAACGGCTTGCGCTCGTTGCGTACGTAGTCGATCGCGTCCTTGATCGCGAAGTAGCTCGCCTCGGGATCGTTGCCATCGACCGTGGCAGAGCGGATCCCGTAGCCCTTCGCGCGATCGGCGATCTGTTCGTTGCCGTGCTGGCCGTCGTACGCCGTCGAGATGCCCCAGCGGTTGTTGGCGACGATCATCAGCAGCGGCAGCTCGCTGCCCTTGCGCGAGCTCCACACCAGCGCCGTCGCGAAATCTCCCTCGGCGGTGCCGGCGTCGCCGCCCTGCACGATCGTGATGCCCTTGGTCCCCGCGTCGCGTTGCGCGCGTGCCGTGCCGATCGCGATCGAGAACTGGACCTCGATCGGCGAGCTCACGGGCGCCACGTTCCACTCGCGGATCGAGTAGTGACCGACGAAGTTGCGGCCGCGCGAGTACGGATCGGTCGCCACGCACTTCATCTGTCGCAGCTCGTCGACCGGGTCGGCGCCCATCGCGGTCAGCGTGCCGCTCGACCGGTAGTGGAGGTGCAGGTAGTCGTGCTGCGGACCCTTGCCCTTGTCGATCAGCATGCCGAGCGGAACGTTGAACGCTTCTTCGCCGGGACCGCCGATCCAGAAGAACCCGTCACCCTGCTTGTACATGGTGATCAGGCGCTCCTCGAGCACGCGTGCGCGAAGCATCAGGTCGTAGACCCGGAGGCATGTCTCGGCGGACAGCTGTGGGGCCGCGGGCAAGACTTGGGTAGCGGGACTCATCACTGTTCCCGCATACCACACGCGAGCGATCGAATTCGCTTTCACCCACGTTCTCGCGACCATCCGTTCTCGGCGCGCCGCGTCACGTTACCGGACGGGAGCGGTCACGCGGATTCGTCGTCGGGTCGCCAGAGCGGCCACGGGAGGCTACGCGCGACGTCGCGGATCGGCTGCATGATCGGATTCATCATGTCGGTGGCGTCCACGCGCTGCGCGAGCAGGATCACCGCACACGGAGCGTCGTACGCGAGCCGGCGGTTGAACGGGCCGAGCGCCTTCTTGCCGTGGCGCGACCGCAATCCGAGGATCATCAGGTCGAAGCTCTTGGCCTCCTCGAGGATCGCGCCGGCAGCGTCGTCGTTGCGGATCACCTGGACCTTCGGCTTGACCGGGATCTTGAGCGCCGACAGCCGCGTGACGTTGCGGATGGTCTCGGCGACGGTGCTGTCGTCGGCGTCGGCGGGCACCACGGTGACGAACACGATCTCGCGCGGACTCTCCCGACTGAGCGTCGCCAGCAGGCGTGCCCGCAGCTCGTGCTGCTCGCCGCGGCCACCGACGGCGACGAGCACGCGCTTGGCATCTGAGATCCGCCATTCGGCGGGCGCGCGCATGACGGCGACGTCGCAGTCGAGGTTGACCAGCTCCTCGAGCGGTCCCTCGTCCTCGCGACGCTCGGGGAGTCCGACCAGGAGGCTCTCGCAATCGTGCTCCTCGGCGATCCGCTTGATCTCCTCCCAGGGCTCGGGTGCCGCGGTGAGCAGCGCCTCGGGAGTGTGGCCGGCCTGGTACGAGGCGGTGAGCGCCTTGCTGACGGCATCCTGCGCGGACGCGAGGTCGGCGAGAGCTTCCTCTCCGCGCCGGCGCGGCGCGCGCACGATCGCGAGCAACAGGACGCGCGCGTACTCGGTGGGGGCGATCGCGTTGGCGACCTCGACGAGCGAGCGCGCGTGCGCGGGGTTGGCGATCGGCAGCAACACGAGCGGACTCTTGCCACGCAGCTTGGCGAGCGCGGGATCGAACGCCTCGGCGGAGGCGTCGAACGCTTCGGCGCGCCCCTTGAACAGGGCGAAGTAGAGGATCACGCCGAGGCCGAGCCAGATCCCGACGATGCCACCCGCGTCGGGCACGATCACGGCCTGGAACACCGCGAGCCCGCCACACGCGAGCCCGCCGACCAGTGGCACCAGCGGGAACCCCGGCGTGCGGTAGGTGTTCTCGACAGCCTTGGCTCCGCTGCGTTTGCGCGCCAGGTACCCGGTGAGGTGCGTGAGCGCGTAGGCGACGAGGAAGATCAAGCTCGCCGCGGCACCGGCACCGGCGAGGTCCGGGATCATGAACATGATCGCGATCACCGCGAGCGCGGTCGCATAGATCGCCATCACCGGTGTGTTGCGCGTGGCGTGACGCTGCATCAGCACCGACGGCAGCGTGTGATCGTTGGCCATCGCGAGCGCGACCCGCGACGCCGTCAACAGGTTCGCCTGCAGCGCCGACAGCGTGGCGAGGATGATCGAGATGACGATCAGCCAGTACCCGGCCGAACCGAGGAAACGCTCGGCCGCCACCGCCATCACGGTGTCGCGGTTGGCCGCCGCGAGCTCGGTGATCGTGGTGCCGGGCTCGACACCCGCACTCGCGACCAGGAACATCGTGACCACGTAGATCGCGAGCGAGATCCCGAGCGACAGGAACACCGCCTTGGGGATCGTGACGCGCGGGGCTTTGATCTCGCCGGCGACGGCCGCGATCATCTCGAACCCCTGCAGCGAGATGAAGGTGACGCCCATCGCGGTGAGTAGGCCGTGGAAGCCGCCGGTGAAGAACGGATCGAGCGCCCCCATCGACTCGCCGATCGGATGCCGCACCATCGCGATCACGCCGGCGACGATCAGCGCGACGAACAGGACGACCTTGCCGAGGGTCTCCCACTTGCCACCGCCGGCTGCCTTGCGGACGAGGTTGATCGAGTAGCCGGCGGTCGCGGCGGTGGCGAGGAACAGGGCGAAGTTGCGGCCCCCGAGCCAGCTGGGGTGCTGGTAGCCGAGGCCGTCGAACACGCCGCCGATCAGCTCGACCATGAATGCGGCGAAGCCGAGCGCGTAGAGCACGCCGGCGACGATGTACGCGAACCACAGGATCCACCCGACCGCGAACGCGGCGCGAACCGACAGCACCTTCTTCGCGAACAGGTAGGCGCCGCCGGACTCGGGGAACGCGGTCGACATCTCGCTGACGCTCATCGCGGTCAGCCACGCGACGGCACCGTTGAGCGCGAACGCGAGGATCGCGGATGGGCCCGCAGATTCGAACGCGGTGCCGGCGAGAAGGAAGATGCCTCCGCCGAGGACGCCGCCGAGGCCGACCATGGTCGCGCCGAACAGGCCGATCCGGCGCTCGCTCATCGACTACACGATATCAAGTGCGGGTCCGGAGTTGTTGGATCCGCGGCCAATCGAGTTGCGCACGTGTGAACCGAGCCGCGACACTCGGCCGGCACGCACGCAGGAGCAAACGTCCATGGCATCGACCCCCGTTCGCTACGAGCTCTCCGAAGGCAACTCGAACAAGTTCTGGGAGATCGCACTGTCCGACAAATCATTCACCACGCGATACGGCCGCATCGGATCGAACGGTCAGACCACGATCAAGACGTTCGGGTCGCCGTCCGAGGCCAAGACCCAGTACGAGAAGCTGATCGCCGAGAAGGTGAAGAAGGGCTACGCGCCGGTCGGTGGAAACGGTAGCGGCGGCGCGACCAAGGTGGTCGCGAAGAAGAAGGTCGCGGTCAAGAAGGATGCTGCGCCGCCGAAGGGCAAGGCAGAGGGCAAAGCCTCCGGCAAGCCGGGGGCCCGTTACTTCGAGTTCTCTCAGGGCACGTCGAACAAGTTCTGGGAGGCGTGGGTCGAGGGCACGACGTTCTACACGCGCTACGGCAAGATCGGCACGACCGGCCAGCAGACCGTCAAGAAGTTCAAGTCGTCGACCGACGCCAACCGCGAGATGGACAAGCTGGTCGGCGAGAAGACCAAGAAGGGCTACGCCGAGGTAGGCAGTGCCGCGGCGGCGCCCGCGGGTGCTGCGTTCACGGGTACCGCCGACGCGCGCAATCCGGCGCTCGAGAAGGCGATCGCGGCCAACCCGTTCGATCGCGATGCCTACGCGGTGTTCGCCGACTGGCTGCAGGAGCAGGGCGACCCGCGCGGCGAGTTGATCTCGCTGATGCTCGCCAACAAGGACAAGGCCGCCGAGAAGCTACTCGAGAAGCACGCGGGCTACTTTCTCGGGCCGCTGGCGGAGCATCAGGTCGTGCGCGACGAGGGCTACAACAACTCGCGCTCGCACCTACGCACGCCGGCCCAGGAGAAGGAGTGGCAGAAGGTCCACAAGAAGGCGTTCCTGTGGCGCAACGGCTTCATCCATCGCGTGCGCCTGAGCCACGACCAGTACTCGGTACCGGATTGGAAAGGCAACACCGTCGACGTGCTCGACCAGGTGCTGCGGCATCCATCGGGCCGCTACGTGGTCGAGTTCGCGTTCATGAGCAACGACGATCCCAACGAGGACGATCTACAGGATCTGATCGATCTGCTGGGCAAGAAGGCACCGCCGACGACGCGCAAGATCACGTTCGGCGACAACGTCGACCAGATCAGCTGGCACCACACCGGCAACCTCGGGAAGCTGTGGAAGGGCGTACCCAACCTCAAGACGATCGAGATCGAGACCGGCGAGTTCGAGGTCGGCAAGATGGTGGCGCCCGCGCTCGAGCGCGCGGTGTTCATCACCGGCGGGCTGTCCAGGTCGGCCGGCAAGGGCATCGCCACCGCGGAGATGCCCAACATCAAGCACCTCGAGATCTACTACGGCACCGAGAACTACGGCGGTGCCTGCTCGATCAAGGAGGTGCGTCCGCTCCTCGAGCGCGGCGACCTCGAACACCTCGAGTACCTCGGTCTCGAGAACTCGGAGTTCGCCGACGAGATCGCGAAGGCGATTCCCGGCTCGAAGGTCATCGAGACGCTCAAGACGCTCGACCTGTCGAAGGGGACGATGACCGACGTGGGGGCCAAGGCGCTGGGCGCCCACAAGGATGCGCTGGCGCACCTCGAGTGCCTCGATCTGTCCGACAACTTCCTCTCCAAGGAAGGCCTCGCCGCCGTCAAGGGGATCTGCAAGCAGGTGATCACCGGCAACCAGCAGGAGCCAGACGACTGGGGTGACGAGCTGCACTACTACTGCCAGATCACGGAGTGACGGCGCGGTACGATAGCGCCATGAGGCTCTTCCTCGCGATCGCCACCGTCGTCGCTCTGTCCACGCAGACCGCGCGGGTCTCGCACGCCGACGACGTGTTCGAGGTCTGCAAGCGCGAGTCGAAGTCGATCGTCAACGGCAAGGGAAAGATGACGATCGCCATGGTCATGGCGAAGGACTTCCCCGGGCGCACCAAGCGCCGGGCGCTGTTCCCGATCGGGACCCGACTCGCGATCGCCGAGAAGGCACGCGTGGCACGGGTCGCCGATGTCGATCGCGCGATCAAGCTGGTCGGTGCGAACCGGTGGAGCGACAAGAGCGATCGCTGCGGCATCGCGCCCTCGCTGTCGGCGGTGCTCGGTCAGAAGTATCCCAACCTCGCCACGGCCTTCGTGTCGATCCAGTGCGAGGACGCGGACAAGAAGGGTCACTGCCAGCTGATCGTCGACCTCGAGCGTCACGGCCGGCCGACCGCCGATCGCTGGGTGCGCTACGCGGCGCCGCTGGTCGGTCCGAGCGATTCGCTGAAGACGATCGCGAAGGCGGCTCCCAAGCTGGTCTCGAAGGGCCCGCCGCCCGACGCACCGCAGGGCGGCCTCGCGACCACCAAGCTACGGTCGGGTCACGTGCGCGTGCGCAGCGATGTCGACGGCGCGCTCGAGGCCGACAAGGTCATGGAGGCGAGCCCGAAGTTCGCGGCCTGCGGGATCAAGGGCCGCAAGCCCTACGACGTGCGCGGCTACTACGCCGAGTGGACGCTGTCCGCCAAGGGCACCGTGTTCGGCGTGACGGTCAAGCCGTTCGGTGGCCGCGATCCCAAGGACGAGAAGGCAGCGAAGTGTCTGCGCAAGGCGCTCGAGACCACGCAGCTCACGTGCCCGCGCGACGCCAAGCCGGTCAAGGTCAAGACCGCGATCTGCCTGTGACGTGAGCGACGACTCGCATTCGCGTGGCCGACCCGGCAGACACCGATCCTCCCGACGCCCCGGCGACGACCGGCGATCCGCCGCGTCTACCCGCAGGGCCGTCTCGGCGATGCGCGCGGCCGCGGTCAACGAGGCGCTGCACCTCGCCGACGAATGAATGGTTCGCGGTAGGCTCCGCGCGTGCATACCGAATCGATCTCGTACGAGGTGTCCGGAGTCGAGTACCTCGGGTATCTCGCCATCGATCGCGATCGCCCCGGCACGCGTCCCGGCATCCTCGTGTGCCACGAGGGCAACGGTCTCCACGGCGAGGTCAAGAAGCGCTGCCATCGGCTCGCCGACCTCGGCTACGCGGCGTTCGCCGTCGACTACATCGGCGGCGGCCAGGTGCTCGGCGACATGCAAACGATGATGGCCAAGCTGGCGGTGCTCCGCGAAGACCTCGACCACGTGCGCGCGTTGGCCCGTGCCGGGCTCGACGTCTTGCTCGCGCAACCCGAGGTCGATCCGGACAAGGTCGCGGCGACGGGCTACTGCTTCGGTGGCACGTTCGCGCTCGAGCTCGCGCGCGCCGGCGCACCGCTCGCGTGCGTGGTCGGGTTCCATTCCGGGCTCGGCACCACGCGCCCCGACGACGCGCGCAACATCAAGGGCAAGATCCTGGTGTGCATCGGCGCCGACGATCCGGTGATCCCACCGGAGCAGCGGCTCGCGTTCGAGCAGGAGATGCGCGCCGCCAAGGTCGACTGGCGGCTCAACCTGTACGGCAACGCGGTCCACGGGTTCGCCAACCCGGGCGCCGACAAGCTCGGGAGTCCGGCGGTCAAGTACCACCAGCTCAGCGACGAGCGATCGTGGCGCGCGATGCGCGACTTGTTCGACGAGGTGTTCGCGCCTTAGTGCGCGGCGTACATGTCGAAGCTGAAGTTGTGGCCGTTCGACACCGGGTCGACCTGCCACTCGCCGTCGACGACGACCGCGATCTCCTGACAGAACGGACGGTTTCCGCCGTAACCCGACCACCGGGTCGTGAACGGCACCGTACCCGGATCCCAGTGCAGGTAGCTGCGGGTCACCTCGGCATCCTCGCCGAGGTTGGCCGAGAAGTGGTCGTCCTGCCACGTCAGGTCCATCGCCCACGTGTACGGGATCTGGCGCTTGTCGCACGAGTCGAAGCCGAGCGGCTCGTAGTTCATCAGCACGACGCGCACCGACTCGTCGCCGGTCAGCTGGTCGCCCCACACGTTGGCGTAGAGTGGAGACGCCGAGTCGACGTTGGTCGGCTTGTAGCTGGTGGTGTCCGCGTGGAAGTTCGAGACGTAGTCGACGCTGATCCCGACCTGGCTCGCGCTCGACAGCACGACGTGGCTCCACCCGTAGGGGTCGTCGGCCTTGCTACCTCCCCGGAAGCCATCGTCGGTAGCAGCCGGATCCGTGGCACATGCAGTGACGAGGAGAGCGAGCGAAACGCATAGGCGAGTCGAGTCGAGGTTCATGTCGACACGCCACAGCATGTGGTGTGCCGTACATCGAGGCGCGCAAGTCGCGAGCTCGCGTGCTCGCGAAACGTCTCGACGTTGTCGAACGCATCGCTGTCCGGCTGATCCACCGGCCATCCGGTGCAGCGAATGCAGCGCGGCTCACATCTTCTGCAGGAGCAACGACCCGAACGAGTAACCGGCGCCGAACGCCGAGAGCAGACCGTAGCTGCTGGCCGGAAGGTCTTCGTTATGAAGCGCGAACGCGATCGGTGCCCCGGCCGAGGCGGTGTTGCCGTACTCGTCGATCACGACCGGCGCTTCCTCGAGCGTTGCCTTGCGACCGAGCACGCGCTGGGAGATCAGGTCGGTCATGTTGCGGTTGGCCTGGTGGAGCCAGTAGCGCGCGACCCGTTCCGGCGCGAGGTCGTGGGCGGCGAGATGCTCGTTGATGAACGTCGACGCCGCGGGGATCACGTCTTTGTAGACCCGGCGTCCCGCCTGATAGAACAGCTTGTCGGTCGCGAATTGGGTGTCCGGATCGAACCGGTTGAGGAACCCGAAGTTGTTGCGGATGTTCGAGCTGAACTTCGACATCGCGCGCATCGACAGGATCTCCCAGCCGCCGTTGCGAGCAGCGTCGGCCTTCTCGATCACCATCGCGACCGCGGCGTCGCCGAACAGGAAGTGTCCATCGCGCTCGCGCCAGTTGTTGTGTCCGCTCATCAGCTCGGGCGCGACCACGACCGCGCGGGTCGCCATCCCCGAGCTCACGGCGTTGACCGCGACATGCGTCGCCGCGACGGCCGACGCACAACCCAGCGTGACGTCGAGACCGTACCCGCGTGCGCCGATCGCGTTCTGGATCTCGATCGCCATCGCCGGATACTGGCGCTGCAGCATCGACGATCCGCATACGACGAAGTCGACATCCTCGCCCGCGCACCCGGCCGCCGCCAGCGCGGGACGGATCGCGTTGACCGCGAACTCGGCCTGTAACGACAGCTGGTCGTCGGGGCGATCGGGCACGTTCGGGCACATCCGCTCGGGATCGAGCACGCCGGTCTTGTCGACGATGTAGCGCCGCTGGATGCCGGACGCCTTGACGATGAACTCGGACGACGACTCCTTGAGCGGCTCGCGCTCGCCGCGTGCGATCGCGTCGGCATGCTTGGCGTTCTCGCGCGCCACGAACTCGTTGAAGGCGACGCACAGCTCCTCGTTGGTGAGGACGTGCTCGGGGTGCCACACCCCCACGCCGGAGATCGCGGTGGAGGTGGTCACGCGGTTTTGAGCCATGACGGATGCATCGCACCCGACTGTCGAAGGCCCACCCCAAACCGCGTCACCGTTAGGTCATGGTCGTGACGATCGTGACCGCACGCTGACAACCCGGTCCGCTCGCTAGCCATCGAGGACCTCGACCATGTCCTCGCGTGGGTGATCGCACACGTGGACGATCGAATCGAACATCGCGGTGAAGTACTCGGATAGGTTGGTGGCGTTGCCGACCGGCAGGATCTGCGAGAGCTCGACCTGCGTGAGCGGCCGTGGCGCCTCGAGCTTGCTCCCGACGTAGAGCACGCCTGCCGTGGCGGGGCCGAGCGTGAGCGCCGAGATCGGATGCGGCTTCAGCGCCTCGCGCATGCTCTCGATCTCGGCCCGCAGCTCCTTGGCCGGCAGCTTGATCGGTTCGACCAATGCGTTTCCGATCGAAGCGAATTGCGGATACTTCGACCCGCTGGTGCCGTCCTCGACCTGCGCCGCCACGGTGTCCCGCAACAATGCCCACCGCCGCCACCGGAACTCGTACGAGGCGTTGTCACCGATCAAGGCGAGGCTCACGGCGGCAGCATACACCCCGAGCTGGGGACCGCGTAGACGCCGTCGTGTAAGGTCCCTCGCATGTCGCGAGCTCGGGTCGCCCTGATCACCATCGGTATGAGCGCCGCCGGCTGTTCGTCTCCGGCCAAGCCGGTCGATCAGCCACATCAGCCACCCGAGCCACCGCCGGCAGCAATGGATGCCGGGACGGCGACCGCGACGCCTCCACCCGCGCCCGAGGATCCGAACCTGTGGCTCGAGGACATCGAGTCTCCGCGCGCGCTGGCCTGGGCACGCGAACGCAACGCCAAGACCACGGCCGAGCTCGAGGCGGTACCGACGTTCGCGGCGTCGCGCGATCGGATCCGCGCGATCCTCGATTCCAAGGACAAGATCCCCGCGGTCACCAAGCACGGCCGCTACTACTACAACTTCTGGACCGACGCCGCGCACAAGAAGGGCGTCCTCCGGCGCACGACGCTCGCCCAGTACAAGCGGAAGCAACCGCGGTGGGAAACCGTGCTCGACATCGATGCGCTGTCCGCCAAGGAGAAGCAGAGCTGGGTGTTCAAGGGCCAGACCTGCCTGTATCCGAAGTACGACCGCTGCCTGATCTCGCTGTCGCCGGGCGGTGGCGACGCCAAGGTCGTGCGCGAGATGGACATGACGACGAAGAAGTTCGTCGCCGGCGGGTTCGAGCTCCCCGTCGCCAAGAGCGCCGCGTCGTGGAAGGACCGCAACACGCTGTACGTCGCGACCGATTGGGGCGAGGGATCGCTGACCAAGTCGGGCTACCCGCGGATCGTCAAGGAGTGGAAGCGCGGCACCGAGCTGACCGATGCCAAGACGATCTACGAGGGCAAGGTCGACGACATCGAGGTCGCCGCATCACGCGAGTGGGATGGTGGCAAACCGCGTGACTTCGTGTTCCGCGGGATCTCGTTCTTCGCGGGCGAGACTCGCATCCTCGGTAGCGACGGCAAGCTGACTCTCATCGACACGCCGACCGACACCGACGTGTCGACCTGGCACGACCAGCTCCTGGTCACCCTACGCACCGACTGGAAGATCGGCGACAAGACGTGGCCGGCCGGCGCGTTGCTCGCGATGCCGCTGTCCGACTTCATGGCCGGCAAGCGCGACTTCACGATGCTGTTCGAGCCCAGCAAGACGCGCTCGCTCGCGAGCTACACCGGCCTGAAGTCGGCGCTGGTCGTCAACGAGCTCGAGGACGTCAAGAACCGGCTGTACGCGTGGCGGCACGTGCGTGGCAAGTGGACGCGCAAGCCGTTTCCAACCGCCAATCCCAACGCCACCACGTCGGTGCGCGCCGTCGAGGCGTTCGCCAGCTCGGACGAGTACTGGCTGACCACCACCGACTTCTTGACGCCGTCGTCGCTGTCGCTCGGCCGCCTCGGGAGGGGCGCCCAGAAGCTCAAGCAGTCGCCGGCGTTCTTCGACGCCAAGGGCCTCGAGGTCACCCAGCACTTCGTGAAGTCGAAGGACGGCACGCGCGTCCCGTACTTCCAGATCGCGCGCAAGACGCTCGCGCTCGACGGCAACAACCCGACGGTGATCTACGGTTATGGCGGCTTCGAGATCTCGTTGCTCTCCCGGTACAGCGCGATCAGCGGTGCGATGTGGGAAGAGCGCGGCGGCGTGTACGTGGTGGCCAACATCCGCGGCGGTGGCGAGTACGGGCCGTCGTGGCACCAGGCGGCGATGCGTCACCACCGGCAGCGCGCGTACGACGACTTCATCGCGATCGCCGAGGATCTGATCGCGCGCAAGGTGACGTCGCCGAAGCGGCTCGGCATCCTCGGCGGCTCCAACGGCGGGTTGCTCACCGGCGTGATGCTGACCGAGCGCCCGGATCTCTGGGGCGCCGTGATCTCGGCAGTGCCGCTGCTCGACATGAAGCGCTACCACAAGCTCCTCGCCGGAGCGTCGTGGATGGAGGAGTACGGCGATCCGGACAAGCCCGAGGACTGGGCGGTGCTGAAGACCTACTCGCCGTACCAGAACGTGCACGCCGGCACCAAGTACCCGCGCGTGCTGTTCACGTCGTCGACGCGCGACGATCGCGTGCATCCCGGCCACGCGCGCAAGATGGTGGCGCGCATGCTCGAGCAGGGCCACGACGTCCTCTACTACGAGAATATCGAGGGCGGGCACGGCGGCGCCGCCGACAACGAGCAGAAGGCGTTCATGCAGGCGCTCGAGTGGACGTTCTTCCAGAAGCAGCTCGGCTTGAACTAGGGCGTCGAGAGCTCACGCCTCGGAGCGGCCCTTGATCAGGCCGACCGCTGCCGGTACGGCCATCAGCGCGAGCGAGATCGCGATGCCGAGTGCGGGGTTGGCCAGGATCGGATCGCGGATCGACGCGATGAAGTCGCCGAGCTTGGTCGACGACATCGCCGATAGTACGAGCACGCCGATCGCGAGGCCGGCCGCGATCGCGAGCACGACCGCGAGCACCGGCGTCAGCCAGCGCAGCGGGTAGGTCAAGACCCGCAACACCGGCACCATCACGCTGGTAGCGATCAGGTACGACGGGAACGACATCCCGACCGTGAACATCGCGAACCACATCGCGCGCTGCGCGGTCGGGAAGCTCGCGGGTGGCGTGGGATCGAGCGGGCCGATGCTGACGTTCCAGGTCTGCAGCGGGATCAGGCACACGAACACCAGGCCGAACGCGAGCGCGAGCTTCATCGGCCGCGACTCGATGCGCATCCACAGCGGCATGTCCCCCACACCCTCGCGGTGTTCGATCCTCGATTCGAAGTAGCCGGTGAGGAGCAGCAGCGGGAACTGGGCCATCAGGATCACCGGCGGCCCCACGACGGGCAGCTTGGCGGCGAGCACGTCGAACCGGCTCGCGATGCCGATCAGGTGAACCAGCAGTGCCAGCGAAAAGTACGGCGCGAGCGCGGCGGCCGGGACGCCCCTGGGGAGTGGGGCGGGTGTGGGAGCGACAGCGGATGCGGGGGAAACGCGGCCTTTCACGTGCGGAGGCCATCGTACCCCGTACAATGTCGGAATGCTGGATCGCACCGCCGTCACCGCCGGCTCTCCGACCCCGCCCACACCTGGCGTCCGCGCCGGCCACGTTGCCGCGGCGATCGCCGTGCTCATCGTGGTGGGGTCGGCGTTCTACCGCTCGGAGACGACGTGGTCGGAGCGGCACCCGCACTGCCACGCCGGCCCCGATACCCGGATGGCGATCCGCGTGACGTGCACGCCGAGCGACGGCTGCGCGCTCGCGAAGCAACTCGCGGTGGACGTGTGGAGCGAGCACACCGGGCCGAGCTTGCCACTCGACGTCGTGGTGTGGCGCCACCAGCTCGGGCAGCTCGATCGCGCCGGCGTGCCGTACGACATCCTGAGCCGCGACATCGATGCGGATGCCGAGGCCGAGGCCGCGCGGATCGCGTCGCACGCGCGGGTCCAGAAATCGGGTCGGGTGGATGGGAAATCGGGTGGGAACGACGTCGGCGATTGGTTCGCCGAGTACCACGACTACCGCGAGACCACCGCGCGGCTGAACGAGCTCGCCGAGCTCGCACCCGATCGCGCGAGCGTGCACGCGATCGGCACCTCGATCGACAACCGCCCGATCTGGGCGCTGCGGATCGGTCACGGCACCGGCACGCGGATGCTGATCGACGGCACACTCCATGCGCGCGAGTGGATCGCCACGGCGGTCACGACCTGCGTCGCGGATCGTCTGGTCCGCGACTACGACCGCGACCCCGCGATCCAGAAGCTCGTCGACTCCACCGATCTGTGGGTGGTGCCGGTGGTCAACCCCGATGGCTACCAGTACTCGTGGAGCACCAACCGGTACTGGCGCAAGAACCGGCGCGGCAGCCACGGCGTCGATCTCAATCGCAACTTCGGCGTCGCCTGGGGTGGATCGGGATCGAGCAAGAGCCCTCGCTCGGAGGTCTACCGCGGCGAGTACGCGTTCTCCGAGCCCGAGACGGCGGCGCTGCGCGACCTGGCGAAACGCGAGCACATCGCGGTCCACGTCGACTTCCACGCCTACAGCCAGCTGGTGCTGTACCCGTGGAACTGGACCGCAGCGCCGGCCAAGGATCGCGATCGACTCGCGGCGATCGGTGATCGGATGGCGTCGGCCATGTTCGCCCAGCACGAACAGCGCTACAGGCTGATGTCGGGCGTCGAGCTGTACCCGGCCGCGGGCACGGCGAGCGACTGGTTCTACGGCGAGCTCGGTGCGACGTCGTACACGATCGAGCTGCGGCCGACCGGGCGACCCGGGTTCGTGTTGCCGCCGGAGCAGATCCGGCCGACCTGCGACGAGGGACTCGCGGCGGTGCTCGCGCTACGCGCCGGATCGTGACCCGCGATCAGGCTTCTCCGCCGAGCTCCTCGCGGTTCGTGGTCCGGGACCGGTCGAGGCAATCGTGACAGAACCCGTCGGTGCTGGCGAACTGGCGTCCGAGTGGCCGTCCGCATCCGAAGCACGTGCGAAGCGAGGCCAGGATGGCCATCCAGCTCCGCGGGGGAGGCACCTTCGATGATTCGTCCATGGGTCAGTATGGCCCTGTTCGAACAGTTCGAAAATAAGGAAATAACGCGATGTGTATTCGAGAAAAGCGCATCGGGATATCGGCGCCGGGGAACCGGCGATGGGGCGCATGCCCGTTGCGGCGACACCATTCGAGGTTGTAAGTCGGGGATGCGATGAGGCAACTGACGGGTGTCGTGCTCGTGCTCGTGCTCGTGGCGTGCGGTGACAACACGCAGCCGCCGGCGGTGCCCCTGGTGTCCGGGCCGGCATCGCTGACGCTCTCCGACGATGGCACGGAACTGGTGTTCGCCCGCAGTGGCCGCACGTTACTGACCCTGCACGGCGACGCGTTCGCGGTCGGCACGGTCGACGATCTCGATTCGGGTGCGAGCTTCGATCCGTACTGGCTGTACCTCGACGGCACGCCGCCACCCGATGGCTTCGCGTGGCGCGAACACGACGCGACCGCGGCGTTTCGCGTGGTGCGCTCCTCGGCGCGCGAGCTCGTACTCGCGATCGATCTCGAGGGTGCCAGCGCGACGGTGACGTTGGCGCCGGCGATGGCGGGCGGATTCGTCGCGCACACGACCGGCACCGGCACCGCGGGCGACGCGGCGTTCTTGCGGCTGCGCGCCGACGCCGATGCCGGCGAAGGTTTCTACGGTCTCGGCGAGTGGGGCGACACGGTCATGCATCGCGGAAAGCTGCGGCCGATGCAGATGGAGGTCGACACCGAGAGCGAGTCGGCCGACAACGAGAACCACGTGCCGGTGCCGCTGTTGATCGGAACGCGCGGGTGGGGGCTGTTCGCGAAGAGCGATCGGCCGGGCGTGTTCGATGTCGCGCGCGAGAACGCCACCCGGATCGAGGTCGCGTTCGGAACCGGCGACACCACCGGCGATGCCGGTCTCGAGTGGTACCTGTTCTCGGCCGACGAGCCGCTCGACGTGCTCGGCTCGTACTTCGCCGTCACCGGCATGCCCGGGCTGCCGGCCGAATGGGCGTACGGCCCGCTGCTGTGGCGCGACGAGAACGCCGACCAGGCGCAGGTGCTCGACGACATCCAGCAGATCCGCGCGCGCGCGCTGCCGACCAGCGGGATCTGGTTCGATCGTCCGTATGCCACCGGTGTCGAGACGTTCGACTGGGACGCGACGAAGTTCCCCGATCCGAAGACCATGCTGCAGGCGCTTCACGACGCCGGGTTGCGCTACGCGATCTGGCAGGCGCCGTACACCTCGCCCGCCGACAACGAAAACGATCCGGCGGGCGAGTCGTTCGCGATCGCCGACGCGATGGGATTCTTTCCACCCAAGGTCGGGGTGGCGCTCAACCCGTGGAGCGATCCGATCGACTTCACGAACCCCGATGCCTATGCGTGGTGGCAGGACAACCTGCGCCGCTACACCGCGCCGCTCGAGGACGGGGGGTTTGGCGTCGAGGGCTTCAAGCTCGACTACGCCGAGGACGTGGTCGTCGGGTTGTTCGGCAACCGCACGCCGTGGTTGTTCGCCGACGGCAGCGACGAGCGCACGATGCACTACGGCTACACGATGCTGTATCACCAGGTTCATCGCGAGGTACTCCCCGCCGAGGGTGGCCTGATGCTGACCCGGACCGGACGATGGGGCGATCAGACGCGCGGGCTGATCGTGTGGCCGGGCGATCTCGACGCGTCGTTCGCGCGCCAGGGCGACGATCTCGATGGCCAGAAGGCGGTCGGTGGATTGCCGACGGCGCTGTCGTTCGGCCTCGGGCTCTCGGCCTCCGGGTTCCCGTTCTCGGCGTCGGATACCGGTGGCTATCGGCATTCGCCGGCCGATCCCGAGTGCTGGATCCGGTGGGTCGAGGCCAACGCGGTGTGGAGCGCGATGCAGGTCGGCGACTCGACCGGCGATCAGCCGTGGGAGCTCACGCAGGCCAACGGTCGCGATGCCACCGCGCTCGCGATCTACAAGCGCTACGCCGAGCTCCACCTCCAGCTGTTCCCGTACGCGTGGACGTATGCCCACGCGATCGGCGACACCGGCCGTCCGATCGTGCGGCCGTTCGGGCTCGCGTATCCCGAGCTCGGCGTACACCCCGACGACCAGTACCTGTTCGGCGATGCGATCCTCGCCGCGCCGGTGATCGCGGCCGGGCTCACCGAGCGCGACGTCGCGTTCCCTCCCGGTACCTGGATCTCGTGGTGGGACGGCACGCCGTTCGAAGGCGGGACCAGCCACACGGTGCCGGCACCGCTCGACACGTTGCCGCTGTTCGTCGCCGAGGGCGCGATCGTGCCGATGCTGCGTGACACCGCCCAGACGCTCGCGCCGGTGCCCGCGAGCTCGACGATCGACTCCGCGGGCAGCGATCCGGGCCGGCTGACCGTGCGCGTGGTGCCGTCGGGCACCGCGACGAGCTTCACGGTGTTCGACGGCACGACGATCTCGCAACAACGTCACGACCTGGGGCAGGACAAGGGCCTCTCGATCGAGCTCGTGCCGGGCACGCGGTTCTCGGGAGGCGCGCTGTTCGAGGTCATCACCGTGACGACCGCACCGACCTCCGTATCGACCGAGGCTGGCGTGCTCGTCGAGCGCGCGAGCCTGGCGGCGCTGGTGGCGGCCGGCGACGGTTGGTTCTGGGAGCCGGCCACCGGTGGCACGTTGTGGGTGGCCGTGCCCGGGGCCGCGACGATCACCACGCGTTGATCGTGACCTCCCGCCCCGCCGGCCACGCGGGTTGCCGGTTGTCGAGAGGTGGCGAGGAGCTTGCCCCTCGATCGCCTGTACCCGCGGTAGACAGTTCTCGCCAACTGCCCGCGGCCTCGATCCGAGTGCTGGCGACCGCGGGTGACGCCCGGTTCGGCATCGACCTTGCCTGATCGAAAGGCATGACCAACAACAGCCATCTCGTCATCGACCCCTCCCTGCTCTCCACCGTGTGTGGGGGCGCCGCCAAGAAGTCGCAGGCCGAGCTTCGCCAGCTGGCGAAGCAGTACTGCCCGGCGACCTACGCCAAGTACAGCTCGAAGAAGACGCTGACCCGCCCGATGGCGGAGACGTGCCTCGACGAAGCCGGGCTCGGCTTCTTCAAGGGCCGCCTCGACGCGTACTTCCCGCGCAAATAGGCCGCGCAAATAGGCCGCGCAACTAAGCCGCATCCACTCCAACCGCGAGGCGAACCATGACCACTCAGGCCAAGCTCGAAGAGATCGATCGCGACGCGCTCGTCCGTGCGAACGGCGGCGTCCGTATGAAGCTGACGCAGTACGGATATCCCAACGATCCGTACGGCGACTCGGAGACCCGCAAGGGTCACGGCGCGTATCGCAACCTGCACGCCGGTGACTCGATGGCGATCACGGACTCCGGGTTATTCGCGCTCGGACTGTCACGCTCTCACGTACGCAAGCACCAGACCTGGGTCGACATCAAGCTGCGCGGTGGGGGTGTGCTGCATCGCCGGATCGACGACCGGGCGCCGGAGCGCGACAAGCGCGCCGATCTCTACCAGCCGCACGGTTTCGATCGCAGCCTGCCGGACTACGCGGACGTCACGCTCCGACACTGACATGTGGGTGCGATCGATCGAGATCGCGTGTTGGAGCGGATCGCCGGCAGAATCGGGCGGTATCATGGTGGTCGGTACCGTGTCCTCCGACATCGGTACGAGGCACCGTGAGCGATCACGAAGACACCGAGCTCGACGTCGATCCGGCCGAGGCCACCAAGCGCGAGGGCCCCGGCGATCGTGTCTTGCGGCCGACGGGCACTCCCAAGCGTCCGGACACGCCGATCCCCGAGCCCGAGCAACTCGAGCGCGGCACGGAGGTCGGGCGCTACATGGTGCTCGGCGTGCTCGGGCAGGGCGGGATGGGCGTCGTGTACTCGGCGTACGATCCGGAGCTCGATCGCAAGGTCGCGATCAAACTACTGTCAGCACGCTCCTCGGATTCACTCGGTTCGAGCGAGACGGGTACCGATCAGGCGTGGCTCCTGCGCGAGGCGCAGGCGATGGCGCGGCTATCGCATCCCAACGTGATCGCGGTCCACGACGTCGGCACGCTGCCCCCCGATCGCGTGTTCATCGCGATGGAGCAGGTCGACGGCGTGACGCTGCGCGCGTGGCTGCGCACCGAGCGCCCGTGGCGCGACATCATCCCGGTGATGGTGGCGGCGGGGGAGGGGCTCGCGGCGGCACACGATCGCGGGCTCGTGCACCGCGACTTCAAGCCCGACAACGTCCTCGTCGGTGACGATGGACGCGTGCGGGTGATGGACTTCGGACTCGCGCGGCTGCGGCCCGACGACATCGGCATGCCGCCCGATCGCAGCGAGCTGGCGTCGAACATCGATCACACACCACTGTCGGCTCCACTGACCGTCGCGGGTACGCTGATCGGCACGCCGGCGTACATGGCGCCGGAGGTCGCCCAGCCGGGCGAGATGGGACGCGTCGCGGCGGACGCGCGGAGCGATCAGTTCTCGTTCGGCGTCGCGCTGTACGAGGCGTTGTATCGAATGCGCCCGTTCAGCAAGGATACGCCGCGCACCAAGCCGCGGCCTCCGCCGGTGTCGAAGGTGCCCGAGCGCGTGCAACGCGTGGTGTTTCGCGCGATCAGCGCCGACCCCGAGGCTCGTTATCGCTCGATGGCCGAGTTGCTCGAGGACCTGTCGCGCGCCGCGGCCCCGCGCCGGCGACCGCTGATCGCGGCAGGGTTGGTGCTCGGGCTCGGTGCGGCGGCGGCCGCGGGGTTTCTGGCCTCGAGTGCGAGCGCACCGGCAGCCCAGCCCGATCCCCCGCAGCTCTGCAAGGGGGCCGAGCGCCGGCTCGCCGGCGTGTGGGACGACGCGGCGAAGAAGCGCGTGCACGACGCGTTCGTGGCCACCAAGCGCACGTACGCCGAGAGCGCGTACGTCGCCCTCGCGCACGCGTTCGATTCGTACACGACCGAATGGACGGCGGCCGCCACCGATGCCTGCGAAGACACCCGGATCCGAGGCGAGCAGACCGAGGACGTGCTCTCGCTTCGCGAGGCATGTCTCGATCAACGCCTCGACGAGCTGCGGGCGCTGGTCGGTCTCCTCGGCGAGGCCGATGCCGCGATAGTCGAGCGAGGCGACAAGCTCGCGTTCGGGCTCGAGCCGGTGTCCCGGTGCGCCAACGTCGCGGCGCTGCGTGCGCCGGGCCTGCCTCCCACCGAGCCCAAGGACAAGGTCGACAAGCTGCGCGACCTGCTGGCGACCTCGAAGGCGGAGTTGCTCGCCGGTCGCAGCTTCGGAGCGATGGAGGCAGCCCGCAAGGCGGCGCTGCTCGCCGAGGAAGTTCATTACGGGCCGTATCGCGCCGACGCGCTGATGGTTCGCGCGGCCGCGCTCGCCGGCGTCGGCAACAGTGCCGAGGCAGGCAAGGCGTTCGGCGAGGCGGCGTGGACGGCCCTCGACGCCAACCGCCACGACCAGGTGGCGATGGCGGCGATGTCGGCGGCGGCGATCGCGGCCGACGGCAGGGTCGGCGAGGCCAAGATCTGGATGGGGCTCGCGCGTACGGCCGCTCGCAGGATCGGAAACGATCCGTTGATCGAACAGCGGATGCTCCAGATCGAGGGACTGATCGCGGCGGCACAGGGCGATACCGCCGGTGCGATCGAGGCCCAGACCAAGGCGCTCGCGATCTCCGAACGTGCGCTCGGCGAGAACAACCCGGCGCTGTGGTCGGATCTCGAGGTCATCGGCGTGACGCTGGCCAAGCGCAGCTCGTGGGCGCGCGCCAAGCCGTACCTCGAGCGCGCGCTCGCCCTACGCGTGGCGGCGGTCGGATCCGACCACCCCGATGTCGCCACGATCCTGACCAACCTCGGCGCGGCATACGCGAACAGCGGCGAGCCCGACAAGGCGCGCGCGAGCTACGAGCGCGCGATCAAGATCCGCGAGCGCACCGACGGGGCGCGCAACCCGATGTTGATCCTGACGCTCAACAACATGGCCGACGGGATGACCAAGGCGAAGGACTACGAGAACGCGCTGCACTACGTCGAGCGCGGGATCCACCTCGCCGAGACCATGCTCGGCAAGTCGGCGCCGATGTACCACGCGATCGCGACCACGTATGCCGAGGCGCTGTTCGCCGCCGGCCGCACCGCCGACGCGCGCAAGGTCTACGACGAGACGATCGCGATCGAGGCCAAGGAGTCGTCGCCGTTCTATCCCGCGACGCTGGCTTCGCGTGCGGAGATGTCGATCGCCGCCCGCCACTGGAAAGAAGCGATCGCTCTCGAGCAGCGCGCGATCGCCGCCTTCGAGGCGGCCTCCGGCAAGGACAACCCGGATCTGTGGAAGCCCCTGTTCGGCCTCGCGCGGGTCGAGCTGGCGCAGCACCGGGCCGCCGAGGCGCGCGAGCTTCTCGACCGCGCGATCGCGATCGGCGAGAAGGCGCAGATCTCGTCCGCCGACCTCGAGTCGATGCGAACGTTTCGCAAGAAGCTCTAGGACTTCGCGGGGATTACTTGCGCAGGCGCATGTCGTCGAGGATGTCGACGCACTCGTTGACCCACGGATCGCGTGCGAGACCTTCACGCCACTTCTGGAGCCGGTCGTCGGGCTTGCCGTCCGGCCGCGGTGGCGGTGGCGGCGTGCCGTCGTCGATCGAGGTGACCTTGAAGCGCGCCGGGGCGGACTTGAGGTCGGGCGACGCGGCATCGAGCGCGTCGCGTTGTGCCTTGCGGCGCTTCTCCCAGGCCGTGATCTCGAGCGGTACCCGGGTGTCCTTGCGACGTGCCTCGAGGACCGCGGTGGCAGCACCGATCTTCGAGAGCAGCGGATCCTTCGCGACCCGCGAGGCGCTGCGCTTGACGAGGAGCGGGAGCGTCCACTTCGGCTTCCAGTCGACGTGCGGCGCCGGATCGATCGCGGACCACGCGATCGCGTGATCGAGCGTGCGCTCGCCGGTCTCGATATAGGCGGCGGGATCGGGCAACTGGATGTCGGGCTTCACGCCTTCGAGCTGGGTCGATGCACCGCTGACACGGAAGAACTGCTCGATCGTGATCTTGACGACGCCGAGCTCGATGCGACCTCCCGTCATGCGATCGAGATCGGCGAGCTTCTGGACCGTACCCTTACCGTGGGTCTGCGCGCCGGTTCCGACGATCACGGCACGGTGGTAGTCCTGCAGCGCACCGGCGAGGATCTCGCTCGCGGATGCGCTGAACCGATCGACGAGCACGATCACCGGCTTGTCGAACAGCTCGCCCGGCGTGTCGTCCGAGTGGACCCGCCGCTTGCCGCGGCTGTCCTGAACCTGCACGACCGGACCCTTGTCGATGAGCTCACCGGTGATGTCGACGGCGTCGCCGAGCAGTCCGCCGCCGTTGCCGCGGATGTCGATGATCGCACCCGCGAGCTTGCGCTTCTTCATGTCGTTCAGCAGCTTGGCGATGTCGCCGGCGGCGGTGCGCTGACCGGGTGCGCGGCCACCATAGAAGCTCGGCAGGTGGATGTAGCCGTAGGCCGGCTGGCGGGGCTTCTTCAGCACCGCACCACGTGCGTATGCCTCCTCGATCATCACCACGTCGCGCGTGATCGCGATCGTCTTCTCGACGCCCGTGGGCTTCTGCACGCGCAACCGGACCACGGTGCCCTTGGGACCGCGGATCATCTTGACGACGTCGTCGATCCGCATGTCGACCGTGTCGACCGGACTCTTCCCGGCCTGCTGGACGGCGAGGATCAGATCGCCGACGCCGAGCCGGCCGTCGCGCCAGCTCGCACCACCGGGCACCAGGCTCGTGATCTCGATGTAGTGATCGCGCTCGCGTAGCACCGCCCCGATGCCCTCGAGCGTGCCGGTCATCCGGATGTCGAAGTTGGCCTTGTCGGCGGGCGGCAGGTAGTCGGTGTGGGGGTCGAGCACCGCGGTCACGGCGTTGATCACGTCGGAGGCGGCGTCGAGCGGGGCCGGGTTGCGCATGCGCGCGAACCGTCCCGCGTACATCTTGGCGAGGTCCGTGCGGGCCTTGGCTTCGCGACCCTCGCGGGTCGGAGGGATCTTCGCGAGCGGCATGTGGATGTCGTCGCTGTCGTCCTCGTCGTCGTTGGTCGCCGAGCCCGAGCCCGCCTTCGCCTTGGTCTTGCCGTTGGTCTTGGTCTTGGCCTTCGCGGCCTCGGCCTTCGCCTTGGCCTGGGCGGCGAGTCGATCCTCCATCTGGGCGACGCGCTCGAGCACCTCGAGCTCGAGCCGGCGGCGCCACCGGTCGCGCAGGTCGGCATCGGTGGCGGGAGGCTCGAGCTTCTTGGGATCGAGCTCGAGGAACTCCTTGTCCGTGTGGTCGAACGGCTTGGCCAGCAGCTCGGCGACGATCTTGCTGACCTCGTCGACGCGGCGGACGAAGACCTTCATGCCGTCGTGGGCGAGGTCGAGCGTGCCCGCGCGCAGCTCGTCGTCGATCTTGTCGGCGTATCGTCCGAGCGCGTCGCGATCGGAGCGCAGCAGGAACAGCTTGGTCGGATCGAGCCGGTCGATGTAGGTCTCGAACGCCGCGCGCGACACGGTGTCGTCGATCGGCTTTCGAAGCAGGTGCTCGTTCTCGAGCAGCTCGAGCACGGCCATGCTGAGCGCCGCCTCACGCGGGTCGGGCGGCGGGACGTTGGCGACGTCGGAGCTGGGGGCGGAGCCGGATCCGGCTACCTCGCCAGGCGGCGGGCGTGGAGTCTCGATTTCGGGTGGCGGGGGCGACTTGCCCGAGCACGCCGCGAGCACGAGAACGACGGGGAGAAAGCGGGCCACGTCCACAAGCCTAGCCTGCGGGCGACCTTCACACCACCGGCACCACACCCGGTGGCGCGGCGTCTTCGAGGATCTCGAAGGCCGCTCGATCCGAGTGCAGGACCACCGGGAGCCGCCCCTTGCGCTCGACCGTGACCTCGCAATAGGCGAGCTTGGAGTTCAGGCAGATCTTGGAGCCTCCGGGTGGATTCCCGTAGCGCAGCGCGACGACGTCGTGCGCGTCGGTCCGGATCCGGATGTCGATCTTGCCGGGTTTCCCGGTCGACTCCAGATGCCACTGATACGGGGCGTACGCGCCGAGCGCGCGCGCGGTCTGGACGAGCCCGTTCCACGCCAGCGTCTCGCCTCCCAGCTGCAGCACCACCGGGGACAGCGGAGGCGTCCAGATCGGTCCGACCTTGATCCGTGCGGTCGAGCACTCGAGGAACGCGTCTGGCGCCTCGTCGAAGCCGGCGACCTGGCCCCACGCGTAGCGATCCGTGTGGCGCGAGCCCCAGTTGTGGTTCTGGCTCCCGACCCAGTCCGCGATCTCCACGGGCTCGCCATCGATCGTGATCGTGCCGGTGAACTTCGCGAGCGGCTGCGGGACCAGGGCCTTTGCCCGTGGCAACCGAGTCGCGTAGAGCCGCGCGGGGAGCAGGAGGAGCGGCGACCGCCCACCGCCGTAGCGGAGGTCCCACGCGATGCGATGGCCATGCGCCTCGGCCTCGCCGCGCAGGTGCTTGTCGTCGAGCGTGGCATCGCCGATACGGACCGCGAGGCCGGTGGTCGCGAATTCGCACTGACCGATCGGGAGCTCCGACTTGACCGCGACCAGGTTGCCACCCCGTTCCTCACCCGCGCTGCTGGAGCAGCGCTCGCTCCAGATCGCCCACAGCTCGCCGATCGCCGCGCTGGCATCTCCCGCGGGTGCGAACACCGTGTAGCGGATCCAGAACGCGCGATCGCCGGCGTTGGCACGCAGGAACCAGCTCTCGTAGTGGCCGTCCGTGGATCCCGGTCGGTAGCGTGCAGCGTTGGCGTCCACTAGTTGGTCCATTTCCCGAGGATCTTCGAGAGTGCCGAGAGCTCGCGGCGGCCGAGGTGCACGGGGTACAGCGACTCGGTACCGGGTGTGGTGAGCCCGAACCGTTCGCGTGCGTGCACGGCGCGCCAGAACACCCCGAATCGTTGATCGCAGATGAAGATGCACTCCATCGAGGCGTCCTCCCATCCCTCGTCGAAGCCGAGCTCGTGCGCGATGCGTTCTTCGTCGGTTTCGGGCTTGTACTTGGTCGGGATCGCCCAGCCTGCACCTTCGTGGCCGGCGAGGTCGAATGACTCGAGCTGCACGAACAGCAGGTATCGATCCTCGAAGCGGCGCGGCTCGAGCTTGATCGGGTAGCCGCGGTCCGTCGAGTACTCGAGCTTGGTGTCGGGGAGCTCGAACACCGGAAAGTCGTCGTCGCCCGGAATCGGAACCGAGCGTGTCCATTCGAGCTCGGCATACCCGTGGGTCTCCGCGATCAAGCGGAGCAGCTCGGGCGGGATCTGCTTCACGTGGCGAGCGTATCGGAAGACGCATCGATATGCTGGCGCCGTGGCCACGGCCAACACGATCGACACGAGTCGCCACGCCGTCACGCTCGAGGTCCGCGAGGGTGATTCCGTGCGCCGAGTGATCGTGACGGCGGGGACATTCGCGATCGGGCGCGCCGATGGGGTGGATCTCGTGCTCGGTGCAGCGTGGGTGGCCGAGCGTCACGCGCGGCTCGAGGCGGTGGGTGGGGCGCATCGCCTGATCGCCGAGACCGGGGCGCGCGTGTTGCTCGCGGACGCGCCGCTCGATGGCGCCGAGACGATGCTGCACGATGGCGACACGATCCGGATCGTCGATGCAGCGGGCACCGCCGAGATCACGTTGGTCTATCGCAACCCGCTCGCCGAGAAGATCGCGGCGATCCAGCACTTCGCCACGCCCCCGGGGGCGGCGTTGCTCACGATCGGCCGCACGGGCACCGACATCGTGCTCGACCAGCCCCTGGTCTCGCGGCGCCATGCCGACCTGCGGTGGCAGGACGATCGCCACGTGCTGATCGATCTCGACTCCGCCAACGGCACGTTCGTCAACGGCGAGCGGATCCGCGGAGCGCGTCCGTTGGCACCCGGCGACGTGGTCCAGATCGGGACGTTCCGGCTGACCTACGACGGCGACAGCCTCGATTCGTTCGACCAGCGCGGCGCGGTCCGGATCGATGCCACCGAGGTCGGCCGCACGATCGGCGAGCGCGTGCTGCTGGCCCCATCGACGCTGTCGATCGAGCCGTGCGAGCTGGTCGCCATCGTCGGAGGCAGCGGCGCCGGCAAGTCGACGTTGATGACCGCGTTGTGCGGGTTCACGCGCGCGACCACCGGCAAGGTCACGCTCAACGGCGACGATCTCTATGCCGGGTACGACGCCTATCGCTCGATGATCGGCTACGTGCCGCAGGACGACACGCTGCATCGCACGCTCCCCGTGTCGCGCGCTCTGCATCACGCCGCGCGTCTGCGGCTGCCGGCCGACACCACCGACGACGAGATCGCCGGGCGCATCGCGAACGTGCTCGAGACCGTCGAGATGACCGAGCATGCCGACAAGCGGATCGATCAACTCTCCGGTGGCCAGCGCAAGCGGGTGTCGATCGCGTGCGAGCTGCTCGCCGATCCGGTGGTGCTCTTCCTCGACGAGCCGACTTCGGGCCTCGATCCCGGACTCGAGCGCAAGTTGATGCACACGCTGCGCGCGCTCGCCGATGGTGGCCGCACCGTCATCGTGATCACGCACGCGACCACCAACATCCAGATCTGCGATCACGTCGCGTTCCTCGCCTGCGGTCGGCTCGTCTACTTCGGCCCACCCTCGCAGGCGCTCGAGTTCTTCGACGCCCCGGACTTCGCGGGGATCTACACCGCCACCGAGGACGACGCCGGCGCCGAGGCGTGGGCCGAGCGGTACCGCGGCTCGTTACAGTACCGGAAGTACGCGATCGAACGACCCGCACGCGCGCCCGCCGGTCCGTCGACGATCGAGCAGCGTGCCGAGGCGGCGCGACGCGCGCGAGCGTCCGCACACTCGTGGATGCGTCAGCTCGCGATCCTGAGCCGGCGTTATGTCGAGCTGGTTCTCGCCGACCGCAAGAACCTCGCGCTGTTGCTGATCCAGGCTCCCGTGATCGGCGTGCTGCTCGCGCTGGTGACCAAGTCGGGGGCGCTCGTCGATTCGCGGATCGAGGCCAAGAAGCTGGTGTTCATGCTCGCGACGACGGGCGTGTGGTTCGGCGTGATCAACGCGGCTCGCGAGATCTGCAAGGAGAGTGCGGTGCTGCGGCGAGAGCGGCTGGCGGGACTACGTGCCGGGGCCTACCTGCTGTCCAAGCTGGGCGTCTTGTTCGGGCTCGTGCTGGTGCAGAGCGCACTCTTGCTCGGTGTGGTCGCGTTGCGCGTCACGATGCCGAGACACGGGATCGTGTTGCCCGCCGCGATCGAGATCTATCTGTCGATCGCGCTCTGCGGGCTGGCCGGGATCGCGCTCGGGCTGTGCGTGTCCGCGCTCGCCTCGACCCCCGACAAGGCGACGAGCCTGGTGCCGATCGTGTTGGTGCCGCAGATCCTGTTCTCCGGCATCGTGTTCGGGCTTCGCGGGATCCCGAAGCTCGCGTCGTACGCGGTGTCGGCACGCGCGGCAGTCGATGCGATGTCCGCGATCGCCGACACCAACAACCTGCCGACGCCGGTGCTGCTGCCGCTGCCGCCCGAGCCGCAATACGCGCACGATGCCGCGATCTTGTTCGGGGCCTGGGGGCTACTCCTCGCGCACACCGTCGGGTTCGGCACGGTGGCCTGGCTGGTCCTTCGCCGCAGGGTTTGATCGGCGTGATCCCGAGATCGTGCGGTACCTTGGCCCTGCGCGATCGGGAGCTGCCGGGGGCATCGCGATCGGCTTGGTGGACACCGCCACGGTGTCCCCTTCGCTGTCTGTCTGGCCAGCCCCTCCCTGACACGCGGGAAGCTGCCTAGAATCGGCTTGCATGACTGCGGGCAACGATCGACCGAGTGAGCCGTCGCTCGGTTCGGGCGGTCGCACCGTCGATCTGCCCGCGGACGAGGTTCCCCAGATCGCGCCGCTCGCGCTGGTCGCCGCCGGCAAGCGTCCGCGCCCCGTCGACTCCAGCGGCACGCTGTCGAGCACCACCGCGGCACAGGCCATGCGCGACGAGGAGATCGATCGCACGAGGCTGTTCATCAGGATGGGCTGGGTGCTCAGCGTCCTGGTGATGGGGACGGTGCCGTTCGTCGACGCGCCGGTCGCGATGTCGGTGGTGCTGGTCGCCGGGCTCGTGATCGGGATGATCGTCAGCTACGGCTACCATCGCGCGTTCGCCGATCCGGTCAACTACACGGAGCGTGCGCTGGTCGTGCTCGCGGTGATCTGCACGGTCAACGGCAACATCGGCGTCATGTACTACGGCGCATTCTCGGCGGCGCCGCTGATGATGGTGGTCGGCATCCACTTCGTGGCGCGCACCGAGGCCGAACGCGTCGCGCGATGGATCCTCGTGTGCGCGCTGATCTGCTACGCGGCGATCGCGGCCGTGATCGTCGGTGGCGTGGTCGAGGATCCGGGCGTGTTCGCGAGCGGTCGCGACGTCGGTCCCGGTCCGCTGATCGCCGGGACGGTGTTCGTGCTCGGGACCTACGTGCTCGCGTACGAGACGGCGCGCGCGTTCCGCCTGGTGTCGCTCGCGGCGATCGAGGATCTCCAGCAGGCGACGCGGCTGGCCTCGGAGCGCGAGGCGCTGATGGACGAGCTCCGTGCCGACCTCGAACGTGCGCTCGGCGTCGGGGGACCGGGGCGCTACACGGATCAGACCGTCGGACCGTGCCGGCTCGGCATCGTGCTCGGACGCGGCGCGATCGGTGAGGTCTACGAGGCGGTCGACAACGAGACCGGCGCGGAGGTCGCGGTCAAGCTGTTGCGCCGCGAGCTACTCACCGACGACGTCCAGGTCACCCGGTTCCTGCGCGAGGCCGCCGCGAGCGAGGCGATCTCGTCGCCGCACGTCGCGCGTTTGCTCGGCTCGGGGCGGCGCGACATCGACGGGTTGCCGTATCTCGTCGTCGAGCGCCTGCGCGGCCACACGCTCGCCGAGCAACTGCGTCGCGAGAGCCGGTTATGTCCCGAGGCGCTGGTCGAGCTGTGCCGTCATGCCGGCGAGGGGATCGACGCCGCGGCCGCCGCCGGCATCGTCCACCGCGACCTCAAGCCGCAGAACCTGATGCGGCACGCCGAGGACTGGAAGATCCTCGACTTCGGCGTCGCGACGTTCTCCGACGACGGCGGCGCGTTGACGCGTGGCGAGGCCATCGGCACGCCGCACTTCATGGCGCCGGAGCAGGCCCAGGGCAAGCCCGTGAGTCCCGCCGCGGATCGCTACGCGCTCGGCGCGATCACGTATCGCTGCCTGACCGGTCGCCACGCGTTCTCCGGTCCCGAGACCGCCGCGCTCCTGTACGCGGTGGTGCACCGGATGCCGCGGCGGCCGAGTGATCTGGTCGAGCTCCCGCCGCGGATCGCTCACGACGTCGATCGCTGGTGCGCGATCGCGCTCGCCAAGGCACCCTCGGATCGGTTCGACAGCGGGCTCGAGATGGCGATCGCGCTCGAGGCGGCGTTCGCGGGCGAGCTGGCCGCCGGACTTCGCGATCGTGCCGACCGGCTGATCCGGAAGTCGCCGTGGGGGATGGCGTGAGCACGCCGACGACTCCCACCGTGACGACGCTGACGTCGCCGATCGACGCGTTGCGCGCCGAGGAGGTGCGGCGGACGCGCGCGTTCGTGCGGGTCGGGTCGGTGTTCGCCCTCGGCGTGCTCCTGGTGTTGCCGCTGTTGCCCGGATCGCCAACGATCGCCTACGCGCTCGCGGGGACGGTGATCGTCGGGCTCGCCGGTGGCGCGTGGTTGTACGTGCGGCTGCGCGATCCGGCAGCGTACGACACCATGCACATGAACGTGCTCGCGGTGATCGCGGTCGCGTGCGGGCAGTTCGGGATCCTGTACACCGGCGCGTTCTCCGCGGCGCCGCTGGCGGTTGCCCTCGGGCTCTACTTCTTCTGTCGCACCGAGCACGTCGCCAGTGCGATCGCGATCTACGCGCTCGCCGCCGGTAGCCACGCGATCGAGGTCGCGCTCGTGGTCGCCGGGGTGATCGGCGACCCCGGGTTCTATCCGATCAACGATCACGCCTCGCTCCAGGCCCAGATCGCGGGACAGCTGATGCTCCAGTTCGGCTACGGGCTGGTGTTCTGGCTCGCGCGGGTCACCCGCAAGAGCTCCCTCAAGGCGATCGACCAGCTGCAGCGTGCGACCCGGCTCGCCGCGCAACGTGACGTTCAGGTCGCGGAGCTGCGTCGCGATCTCGCGCGCGTGCTCGAGGTCGGCGGACCCGGCCGGTTCACCGATCACCAGTTCGGCGCGTGGAAGCTCGGCAACGTGCTGGGTCGCGGCGCGATGGGCGAGGTCTACGAGGCCACGCACGAGACCACCGGCGAGACCGCCGCGATCAAGCTGCTGCGGCGCGAGCTGCTCGCCGATCCACGCCACGTCGAGCGGTTCTTGCGCGAGGTCCGCATCGCCGGCGCGATCGATTCGCCGCACGTCGTGCGCGTGATCGAGGCCTCGGCCACCACCGACGCGCTGCCGTACCTGGTGATGGAACGCCTGCACGGCGAGACCCTGCAGGAGGTGTTGCGCCGCGGATCGATCGAGCTCGACCAGCTCGCTCGCCTGGTCGCGGATGCGGCTCGCGTGCTCGAGAAGGCGCGCGAGGCAGGGATCGTGCATCGCGACGTCAAGCCGCAGAACTTGATGCTGACCACCGCGGGTACGTGGAAGCTGCTCGACTTCGGGATCGCGCTGCTCGACGACAGCTCCGGCACGCTGACCCGCGGCGGCGTGATCGGAACGCCGGCCTACATGTCCCCCGAGCAGGCGCGCGGCGACAGTGTCGACCATCGTGCCGATGTCTACGCGCTCGCCGCCGTGATCTACCGTTGTCTCACCGGGCGGGCGCCGTTCGTCGCCTCCGACACGCCGGCCGTGCTCTACGCGATCGAGCACACTCGGCCACAGCGACCGACCTGGCTGGTTCCCGCGTTGCCGGCTCAGCTCGACCACGTGCTCGCGATCGGGCTCGCGAAGTCGCGCGAGGCGCGGTTCGCGACCGCGACCGAGCTCGCCGACGCGTTCGAATCCGCGCAGCGCGGCGAGCTGGCCGACGACGTCGCGAAGCGTGCGCGCGTCCTCGACGCGTGGGCAGACCCGCCCGACTCCGACGCGTGATCGTGATACTACGTCGACCATGACAGCGATCGACGATGCGAAGCGTGCCGCGGCCCGCGCGGCCCTCGAGGAGCTCCCCGAGGAGGGCGTGATCGGCCTCGGCACCGGCTCGACTACCCGCTACTTCATCGATGCGGTCGGCGAGGCCGTCAAGGCCGGCAAGAAGTACACCGGCGTGCCGACCTCCGAGGCCAGCCGCAAGCAGGCCACCGAGCTCGGCATTCCGCTGCTTTCCGACGACGGTCCGTGGGACATCGCGGTGTGTGTCGACGGCGCCGACGAGGTCGATCCGCAGCTCGATCTCGTCAAGGGCGGTGGCGGGGCGCAGACCCGCGAGAAGATCGTCAACAACAGCGCCCGCAAGAACGTGATCATCGTCGACGGCTCGAAGCTGTCGCCGCAGCTCGGGACCAAGTGGGCAGTGCCCGTCGAGGTGCTGCCGTTCGCCCACCTCGCCACCAAGAGCCACCTCGCGAAGCTCGGCGATCCGGTGCTCCGCATGCGAGACGGTGCGCCGTGGAAGACCGACGCCGGCAACCTGATCTACGACGTCAAGACCGGCCCGATCTCCAACGCCGGCGAGCTCGACACCAAGATCCGCGCGATCCCCGGCGTCGTCGAGACCGGCTTGTTCGTGCACCGCGCGAACGTCGTGCTGGTCGCGCGCGAGTCCGGCGTCGAGCGGTTGGTCCGCAAGTAGCCGCACCATGCGGAAGCTCGCGATCGCGGCGTGCGTGTTGACCGCCCTGATAGGCGTGCGCGCACGCTGTCATCGCGACGCCGATCACCTCCGCATCGCGACGTTCAACATCCGCTACTTTCCCGAGAGCCACCGCCAGGTCGACGGAGCGTTCGCCGAGCTCGCGGACCTCGACGCACAGATCATCGCCGTCGAGGAGATCACCGATCTGACCCTGTTCTCCCGCGAGGTCCACCGTCGCCTCGGTGACTCGTGGCGCGCCGTGTTCGAGCCGTTCGTCAAACCCGGCCACCTCCACATCGGCGTGGCATTCGATCGCGAAGCGTTCTCGTTGCTGTCGACCCGCACGCACGACGGCACCCAGGTCGACGGTCGGCACAAGCGCGTTCTCGAGGTTCGCCTCCGGCCGGCCGGTGCCGCTGCCGACGACACCTCCGCGATCGTCCGCGTGCTCGTCGTTCATTTCAAGTCGGGCAGCGATGGTCGGCCGGTCCGCGCGCGCCAGCACGCCGGGCTCCGGCGCATCGTGCGCGCCGCCCAGAAATCGGGCGAGCGGGTCGTGGTGCTCGGCGACTTCAACGCCACCGAGCCTGCGGATCGCGACGACCTCGCTGCACTCGCGCGGTCGACCGGCCTTCAGTGGAACACGCGGGACCTGGCGTGCACCGCGTTCTGGTCGCGCTCCCACGACTGCCCGCGATCGCGACTCGATCACGTGCTGGCGTGGACCGATGGTGACGCCGAGGCACGCGGGGCCTGCGCCACCGAGGGTTGCGACGCGACCGATCGCTGTCCGATCTACGCCAACGATGTCTCCGATCACTGTCCGGTGATCGTCGACCTCGAGTAGGTGAAACCGTCGCCTCTGCCTTCGAGAGCAGCGTGGGACACTACCGTATGGCGTTCTCGTTCGCGCGGATGGTCGAGGCGCAGCTTTCGATGTTGTTTCGCTGGCTCGCCGAGCCACACGTTCGCGAGTTCTACGATCGCGAGTCGCGTGCCTTCGACGACATGGCCAGGAAGTACCGCGGCAAGATCCGCGGCGACGAGCCCACCGACCCGTACATCGCGTCGCTCGACGGGACGCCGATCGGCTATCTGCAGACGTATCGGCTGGCCGACCACCCCGAATACGCGGCAGCGATTGGCGCACCACCGGATGCCGCGGGCGCCGACATGTTGATCGGTGAGCCGACCCACGCACACCGGGGACTCGGTGCGCCGCTGTTGCGGCAGTTCCTCGACGACGTCGTGTGGCCGACGACACGCGCCACCTCGTGCTGGATCGGGCCGGCGGTACACAACCGGGTCGCGATCCGCTGCTACGAGAAAGCGGGGTTCGTTCACGTCAAGACGATGCTCGTGCCGGGCGAGCATCGTCCCGAATACGTCATGCGGCTCGCGCGATCCGCCGCGTCTGACTGACCGCTACTTCTTCTCGAGGTGACACTCGAGGCACCCGAAGCCCTTCGGGTTGTCCTTCGAGTACTCGGGCTCGCCGAGGATCTTGGCCATCTTGGGCTTGACCACCTTGTCCATGAACTCGGCGTACTTCTTCTTCTTGGGATCCTTCTTGAGCTCGGCCCAGTCGAGCTCGGGCAGCTCGTCGTTGGGCATCTTGTACTTCTTGCCCTTCGGATCCTTGCCGTGACAGGTCTTGCACCCGAACTTCTTGTACTTCTTCGGATCGAACTTCTGGAACGCGGCGCGCATCGGCGGCACGACCTTCTTCTTCATGAAGTCGCGCTTCTCTTCGGCGGACATCTTGTCGAACGCCGACTTGTGCTCGTCGTCTTCATGTTCGTCGCCGTCGCGGTCGGCGTCGCCGTCGCCGTCGCCGTCGTCGCTACCTTTGGCCACGTCGCTGCCGGAGCCGGCCATGTCGGAACCGGCGGCGGTATCGCTACCGCTTCCAGCGGTATCGCTGCCGGAACCGGTGTCGCTGCCGGAACCCGCAGCGGTATCGCTGCCGCTGGCCGCGGTGGTGTCGCTACCGCTTCCACCGGTCGGCTCCGTCTTTTTCGAAGAGCAAGCAACCACCAGCACTGCTGCAAGCAAGACTGCCTTCATGGCGCGGAGCCTACGCCGAGTCCGGACCATGCGCCACCTGGGTCTAGTTCAGTACGGGACCGGGACAGCCGTAGACGAAGCTCACGTCCGCGATCGAGCCGGAGGTGATCTGGTCGCAGTAGCTGCCGAAGAACGTGATCGTGCCGTCGTCGGGGTAGTAGTCCCAGCCGTCGGTATGCCCCGGCGACCGCGGTACGGTCATGCCGTTGAGCGTGACCGTGACGTCGTCGGGGACGGGCGGCTGGCTCTGCAACTGGTAGCTGCACGACGGCACGATCACGCCACCGGCGATCTGCTGCAGCGCCATCTCGAGCTCCGACGAGTTGTTGGCCTCGTAGAACTTGGTCGAGCCGGGCTTCGCCTTGCCGCCGGCGACCGCGGCGTCGTTGAGTACGGTGGTGTCGAGTCCGAACGTGCCGAACCCGAGGACGTAGGTCGGGATGCCGGCGTTGTGGAGCGCGGTGACCGCGGCGACGGTCTCGGTGTTGCTCGCGGTGTCGGGATCTCCGCCGGCGCAGTTGGGAAGGCCGTCGGTCGCGAACAGGACGTAGCGACCGGCGGTGTTCACGGGGATCGAGTTGTAGTGATCGAGCGCGGCCGCGAGCGCCGTGTGCGCGGGGGTGTTGCCGTTGGGCGAACGCATCGTGAAGTAGGTGCCGATCGAGCTCGCCGCACCGAGCATGATCGGGACCTCGGGCGTCGAGTCGGCCGCGCAGTTGTCGTCGCTCGGGAACTCGAGCAGGCCGAACTTGATCGATTGATCCTGCGCGCCGGTCACGGTCGCGAGGCCCGACTTCATGATCGACCACTTCGAGGTGAACGTCGGCGGGAACGTGGTCGGTGGCGACGCCATCGATCCCGAGCGATCGAGCACGATCAGGAGATCGGGCGGATCGCCGAGGTTAACCACGCCGATCATCTCGGTCTGCGCGCCGCACGTCATCGCGTCGCCGTTGGCGGTGGCGTCGGGATCGACCTGGTTACCGTCGGGACTGGTCGTGTCGTCACCGTGCTTCGGCGAGGGTCCACACGCAACGATCCCCAATGCGATCCATGCCCAGCGCATGCCCGAGACGTTGCGCCCGGTCGGGGGATACGCGCAACGATAATGATGTGCGCGGTTCGCGCACGTTCGTGCACTCCCCGAGTGGATTTCACTTCCACGCCGGTACGGGCGACATATAGTCACCGCATGAGGCACCTCGGGGTGGTAGCCGCGATCTTCGCGCTCGTCGCGTGCGGACCGAGCACGCGCGGCGGTAACGGCGACGACGGTGGACCCGATGCGAACACCGCGAACGGTGACGCCAACAATCCACCCGGAGACGCCGCGGTGCAGACCTTCGTCTACGCGCACACGTCGTCGGCGCTGTATCAGGTCGACCCCGACACGCTGCAGATCACGATGGTCGGCAACTTCAGCTTCGACACCGGTCCCGATTCGATCACCGACATCGCGATCGACAAGACCGGCACGATGATCGGCGTGTCGTTCACTGCGGTCTACCGGATCGATCCGGCGAACGCGACCGGCACCCGACTATCGTCGGGGCTGTCGGGAGGGTTCAACGGTCTGTCGTTCGTGCCGGCCGAGGCGGTCGGGCAGACCGGCGACGACGTGCTGGTGGCCACGCGCAACGCCGACGGCATGGTGTTCCGGATCGATCCGATGACCGGCAACACGACGCCGGTCGGCAACATGGGGGGATTCTCGTCGAGCGGCGATCTGGTCTCGGTCGCGCAGCTGGGTACGCTGCAGACCGTTCCCGGCACCGGCGCCGATCGTCTGGCGCGACTCGCACCCAACACGTTCCAGGCCACCGTGATCGGCACCGACATCGGGTTTTCCGAGATCTGGGGCATCGCGTTCTGGAAGGACAAGGTGTTCGGGTTCACCAACGGTGGCGAGTTCATCACGATCGATCCGAACACCGGCGTCGGGACACTCGTGCAGGGCAACGGTCCGGCGTGGTGGGGCGCGGCGGTCACGACGCTCGCTCCGGTGATCTTGTAGGCGGCTGTCCCGAGCTCGTCGTGCGAACGGCTCGCAGGCTCGCTGGCGCGCGGCTTGTATGTCACACGACCTCGTGCGCCTTGGTCCCATCCTGCTGCTCGCCGCCCTCGCCGGGGCTGGGGGGTGCGCGATCCACTCCGACTCCGCCGCCGAGCGAACTGCGCCGCAGGTAAGGACTCCCGACGCGTGCCTCGCACCGCCGATGGTGATCGGCGGCAAGTTCCGGCACCTCAAGAACCGGATGTACGCGAGCCTGGGCGAGCCCCGGCATCGCGGTGTCGACCTGATCGCGGTGGAAACCGACAAGTTTCAAACACTGGGCGGCAAGCTGGCCTACACCGCCGCCGACAAGGACATCGAGGACGAGGACGTCGAGGTGTTCGCGTGCGAGTCCGGCGCGTGGAAGCCAGTCGGCGTGCCGACCACCGACGCGCACGGCCGGTTCCGGCTCGTGCTGTCCGGTGACCGTCGCTTGCCACCCGGGATGCGCGACCTCTACGCCTTCGTACCTGGCGACCACACCGCGTTCCGGTTCCTCGCGTTCGTGGCGCGACCCGGCGAGAGCGCGATCGTGACCGACATCGACGGCACGGTGACCGCGTCGGAAGCGGCGATCATCAACACCGTGCTGTTCGGTGACGACATCGGCCATCGCGCGAACGCACCGCGGGCGCTTGCCGAGAGCGGACACCCGGTGATCTACATGAGCTCGCGCGGCGATCAGCTGACGACGCTGACCCGCGAGTGGCTCCGCGATCACGGCTTCCCACTCGGGCCGCTGCGCCTCGCGCGCTCCGGGATCACGCGGCCGGGGCCGGCGACGGTGAGGTTCAAGGCCGCCGCGCTCGAGGCGCTGAGCGTGCCGATCACGGCAGGGATCGGGAACCGGGCGAGCGACGTCGAGGCGTACGCCCAGAAGGGCATCCCGGCGAATCGCATCTTCGTCAAGCTTCCGGAGTTCCAGTCCGAGCTCGCACCGCTGCTCGCCGCCCACCGCGCGGTCCCGTTCGTGCGCTACGCGGCGATCGCGAACCGCCTCGAGTGATCTACCGTCGGCCCGTGCCGACGATCGATATCAACGAGACCTCCCTGTACTACGAGGACACGGGGCCCGGTTCGACCGGGCAGACCATCGCGTTCTCTCACGGCCTGCTGTGGAGCACCGAGCTGTTCGCGCCGCAGATCGCCGCGCTCCGCGACCGGTACCGCTGCATCGCGTGGGACCACCGCGGGCAGGGCAAGAGCGCGTCCGACTATCGCAACTCGATCGGGATGGAGCTGGTGTGGCAGGACGCGGTCGCGCTGCTCGACGCGCTCGACACCGGCCCGGTGCACTTCTGCGGGCTCTCGATGGGCGGGTTCGTCGCGCTGCGCATGGGCGCGCGCCGGCAGGACCTGGTGCGATCGCTGCTGCTGCTCGACACCTCCGCGGATGCCGAACCGCGCGAGAACATCGGGCGCTACCGGCTGCTCAACCGGATGGCCAAGCTGGTCGGCAACCGCGCACTGCAGAGCCGCGTCGCGCCGATCATGCTCGGACGCTCGACGCTCGACGATCCGGACCGCCGTGCCGACGTCAAACGCTGGAACTCGATCATGTCGGGGCGCCGCGACGTCTGGCGCGCGGTCAACGGGGTGGTCGACCGCGGCGGCGTGGCCCTGGAGCTGTCGCGGATCGAGGCACCGACGCTGATCGTGGTCGGCGACGAGGATGTCGCGACGCCGTCGCCGAAAGCGGAAACGCTCGCCGCCGCGATTCGCGGGGCGAAGCTGGTGCGGATCCCGCGCGCCGGTCACTCGTCGACGGTCGAGCAACCGGCGGCGGTGAATGCCGCGATCTCGGACTTCCTGAGCTCGCTCTAGCTGGTGCCTGACGTCGCTTCCGCGAACCGCTCCGCGGTCACGCCGTTCGAGCGCGAGGCACGGACGAGGATACGCGGGCGGCTCGCTCGCGAAGTCACAGCGGCGCGGCGCCGTACGGGAACGTATCGGACACCGCGGGGTGACCCTGCTGCGTGTTGGTCGGATCGCCCTCCTCGAAGTTGAGGCTGTTGTTCGCGTCGTCGACGTTGTCGAACACCACACCGTCGGTGGTCAGCGCTCGAACCTGCCCGGCGACGCCATCGTTGGGCGGACCCTTCGTGACGTTGGCACCGGCGATCAGGTACGCGTAGGTCACGTCGATGACGTCGTCGTTGAGCTTGCGCCCGCCGCACAGCAGCTGCGACGAATCGAGCGGGCTGCCGCAGAGCGTGAGGTAGCTGCTGTCGACACTGGTGTCGATGCGCATGACGTCGGGGATGAACTGCGCGAACACGCGGTCCGCGTAGTCCTGCGCCCCGGCGGCGGCGGCCGCGGTCAACGTCTCGCCATCCGCCTCGAACACCGCGGTACCGACGGCGGCGCACTCCGCACCGGCGGGATGCACGCCGGAGGCGGCGTCGAGACCGAGCACGCCGTTGAGCAGGCACGAGCCGAGGTAGATCGCCTTGAGTACGGTCTTGGCCTCGCCGACCACCTGGTCGAGCGTGGCCGACGGTACGCCGGTGAACGACGGAGCCGTGGCGTTGTAGCCGCCGAGGAATGCGTCGGTGATCAGCAGCGCCTCGTTGATGCCGGGCCGCGCGAGTTGCTCGATCTGGTGGTACGTGACCGCCGGTGGCTCGGCGTCGGGCGGCGCGTCGGATCCGGGCGCGTCCGGCGTCGGGTTGTTGTTGTTGGAGCCGTCGTCACCACACGCGGGAAGCGCGAGGGCGGCGAGCAGCGCGATCATCGGACGGAAGTTGGTCGTCATCGGTTCGACTCCTTTCAATCCGGGACCGAGATGGTGGACCACGTGTCGAACACGCTGCCGCCGCCGAGCTCGGCGATGGGCACGTTGAGGACGATCGCGGTGACGTTGTAGTTCTTGGTGAAGTCGGGCGCGCAGCTCGGCGGGTTGAACAGGTTGACGTCGTCGCCGTCACCCTCCGAGTTGCCGATGCCGCCGAGGAACGCCTGCCCCTTGCAGTTGGGCGCCAGCGTCGCGTTCGCATTGCCCTTGGTGCCGTTGCCGAAGAATCGGTCGGCGAGGAACGAGCGCACCTGGAAGTACCGGATCACGTCGAACGCGAACGCGTCCGCGCGCTGACCGATGAAGTACTTGACGTCGATGCCACCGATCGAGCCGGTGTTGACCGTGTTGTTGTTGGCCTTCGAGGCCGCGAAGCTCGTGCTCGCACCCGTGTGCGTGCCGAGCACCTGGCCGTCCTTGAGCACGGTCAACGTGATCTGTTGCACGCCGGAGGCGTCCGGCGCACCGGCCTCGAACCGGAACACGAAATCGTCGGCGTTGGTCGGCTGGTCGGTCTTGTTGGCGACCTTGCTGACGTGCATCTCGTACCGCGCCTGGGTGCTCATGAAGTACGCCTTCCCGGGCAGCGAGCGCGGGTTGAAGTACGTCACGAGCGTCAGGTCGTTCGGCGAGTCGGCCGACTTGAACGCGAAGTGGTCGGTGAGGTTCAAGGCGCGCGCCTTGATGTCGGTCTCACCATCGTCGTGATCGGAGGCCTCGCCGGTACGGGTGGTCGCGAATAGCGCGGCCCCCGCCAGCAAGACTCCTCCCAGCAGCATGAATCGTCGTTTCATAGCTCTCCTGTGTTCTGAAGAAGAAACATCGAACCCCTCGCTCCCTACGACCGACCTGCCGACCCGGATCGGTCGTGTCTTCGTTCTCGTCATGAAATCATCCGATCGTTTCGACCGCACGCCTTCGAGAACCGTATAGAGGACGTGCAGACCTGGGAAATCGAACCAGCCATGGGCAGGCTCAAGATGATCGCCGCCATCGCGGCCGCTGTCGCGATCGGGGGAACCGTGGCGACCGCGATCGCCTGGCGAGCGTGGTCGTCGGATTCCGAGCCGGCCCGGCGCACGGGCCTCGCCCCGACCTCCGAGCAGCTTCGCTACCGCTTCGCGCTCCACAATGCCGCGGTGCCGGATCCGCGCGTCGAGCTCGATCGCACGATCCGCGAGATGTCGCGTCGCGTCGATGCCTCGGCGCAGCCCCTCGACATGACGGAGCTGGCCAGCCTGTACTACCGGCGCGGCCACGTCGACGGGGACCTGCGCGACTACGCCGCCGCCGAGCGGCTGGCGAAGCGCTCGCTCGCGATCCTACCGTCGCCCAACGGCGCGACGCTGACGCTCGCCAAGCTGGCCTCCGCGCGCCACGACTTCCGCGAGTCGATCCGGCTCGCGCGATCGTTTCACGGTCGCGGCTCGGGCGTGCCGATGGTGCTCGCCACCGATTACCTCGCGCTCGGCGAGCTCGATGCCGCAGGGCGCGAGGTCGAGCGCGCGGTCGCGCGCAAGCCGGGAAGCGGGACCTACCTGATGCGTGCCCTCGTGCGCGAGGCCCAGGGCAAGGACGCGCAGGCCGAGGCCGACTTCGCGGCTGCTGTCAGGGTCGAAGAATTCGGCGACGTTCAGGGCAGTGCGCGGACCCGGGCGCTGTGGGGACGGTTCCTGCTCCGTCGCGGCGAGCTCGACGGTGCGCGACGCGTCCTCGACGAGGCACTGCGGATCGCGCCCGATCACGCGCTCGCGCGGGCGACGCTCGGCCAGTTGCTGATCCGCGCGGGTGATTTCGACGCGGCCGCGGCCGAGCTCGAACGCGCGTTCTCGGCGTCGCGACAGGTGCGCTACCTGATCGATCAGGCAGTCGCGCTCGAGCTCGCCGGTCGCGACGACGACGCCGACTCGCTGCGCGCGCAGGTCGAGACCATCGTACGCGGGGAGCTCGAGGAGCGCGGGCTCGGTCACCGGCTCGATCTCGTCGAGGTCCTGGTCGAGCGTGGCGGACCCGCGCGACTGGCCGAGGCGGTGATGCTCGCCCGCGAAGAGATCACGCGCCGCGGTAGCGCGGTCGCGCACTTCCAGCTCGCGCGCGCTCTCGCGCGGATCGGCGCATTCCACGAGGCCCAGCATCACGTCGATGCCGCGCTCGCGAGTGGTGCACGCGAGGCCGAGATCTACGAGCTCGCGTCGCGGCTCGCGCGCCGACACGGCGACGCCGCCCGCGCCGACACCTACGAGCGGCGTGCGAACCAGCTCGACCCCGCGGACGCCGGCTGGCGAGAGCTGGGGATGCCATGAGCTCCGCGCGCCTCGCGATGCTGGTCGCGGTCGGGTTCTCGATCGCCGGTGCCCGACCGGCGGCGGCGCACCCGCTCGACATGGGGTACCTGCGTGTCGGCGCCGGGGCGACTGGCGCCGACGATGCGATCGACATCTCGCTCGATCTCGACGTCGCGGTAGTCGCGCAGCTGCTCCACGTCGAGCCGAGTACCGTCGACGACGGCATGCTCGCGGCGCGCGACGCCGAGCTCGCGCACACGACGTACGCGGCCCAGCCGATCCGCGTCGGTGAGGCCACGTGCACGTGGGAGCGTCCCGCCGCGACGATGCACGGTCGCAACGTCGTGATGACCGCGACCGCGCACTGCCCGCGCGGTGCGGCGAGCTGGGAGCTGCCGTTCGTGGCGCGGATGTCGGCAACGTTCCGCGTGCTCGCGCGCGTGCGTGCCGGCAGCGGCAAGCAGGCGATCGAGCGGTCCCTGGTGATCGACAAGTCGTCGCCCCGGCTGACGATCGGTGCCCCGCCGGCGCGATCGTTCGGTGCGCAGGTTCGCCGCGGCATCGCCCACGGGATCCCGCCGGCCGGGCTCGACTATCTGGTGCTCGTCCTCGCGCTGGTGCTCGGTGGCGTCGGCAGGTCGTCGTCGTCGCTGCGGATCGCCGGACTGGCGGGCGCGACGGTCGCCGCACACGCCGCCGGAGTCGGTCTCGCGTTCGCCGGCGTGCCGTCGATCGGGGCGCTGGCGCTGGTCGTGCCGGTCGCGATCATCGTGGTCGCGCTCGTGGCCGTGCCCGATCGCCGTGGCCGCGCGGTCCGGCCGGATCGGCCGGTCCGGCCGGTTCGCGCCGCTGCCGTGATCGCCGCGGGGCTCGCGGGTGGCCTCGCGATCGCCGATGGCCTCGATCGCACGGCCAGCGGTCTCGCCGGCTTCGAGCTCGGTCTCGGCCTCGCGATGATGGCGAGCCTGCTCGCGATCGGCCCGCTGGTCGCGTTCCTGCTCCGCGACGCCGCCGCCGGGGCTCGCCGTCGCGCCGTCGCGATCGGCGGGCTCGCGATCGCCGTCGTCGGTGCCGGGTGTCTGGTCCGCGACATCGTCGGGTTATGACTTCGCGAGCGGGTCTACGACTTGCGCGGGATGAAGCTCATCGCGCGCTCGGCCAGCGCGGTGATCGTGAGGCTCGGGTTGACGCCGAGGTTGGCGCCGATCGCGGCGCCGTCGACCACGTAGAGGTTGGCGTAGCCGTGGACGCGGTGCTGCGCGTCGATCACGCCGTCCGCGGCGGTCGCACCCATCACGCAGCCGCCGATGCAGTGTGCGGTCATCGGCAGGTCGAACAGGATCTCCGACGACGACGTGATCGCGATGCCGCCGTGATCGCGAGCGGCCCGCAGCGCGAACTCGTTGGCGGCGGGGATGTTGGTCGGGATCCGCTTGCCCTCGGTGACGAGCAAGCGAGTAAATGGCCAGTACCAGCGACGCTTGAGCCGGAACGTCAGGCTCGCATCGATGGTCTGCATGACCAGCAGGATCAGCGTCTGGCGCGCGAACCCGAACGGGAAACCCGCGCGGAAGAACCGGATCGGGTGCCGGAGCGCGTTCCACATCCACTTGCCGATCCGTCGCCACCCGGTACCGGTGACCAGCATGGTCGCGATCAGGCCGAGCACGTCGCTGCCGCGCGAGTACCGCGTCGCTTCGATATGGGTGAATCGATCGAGGTAGATGCCCGAGCCGATCGCGATGCCCTTCGACATGTCGAAGCGCTTGCCGGGGAATCGCACGCCGACGATCGACTCCGAGTTCGTGCGCACGTCGTGGCCGAGGCGATCCGACACCGCGGGCAACCGGCCGCGCTGCTTCATCCGCAGCAGCAGGTCCATGGTGCCGAGCGCGGATGCCGATAGCACGACGTGCTTCGCCGTGATCGTGCGCCGGCGCTTCGCGAACCACGCCGTCGAGCGCTCGACGGTGAGCCGGTAACCGGCATCACCGCTCGGCGACAGCGGCTCGATGTCGACGACGCGGGTCTCGGCCATGATCTGCGCGCCGCGTTTCTCGGCGAGGTACAGGTAGTTCTTGTCGAGCGTGTTCTTGGCGCCGAAGCGGCACCCGACCATGCAGCCGCCGCAACCGATGCAACCGCGGCGCGCGGGACCTTCGCCGTCGAAGTAGGGATCGGGATGCTCGACACCGGGACCATCGCCGAAGTACACGGCGACATCGGTCCGGTAGTAGGTCTCGCCGACACCCTGATCGTCGGCGAGCTGCTTCAGCATGTGGTCGGCCTCGCCGAGGATCTGGTTCTCGGTGACCCCGAGCATGCGGCGCGCGGTCGCGAAGTGCCCGGGCATCTCGGTGTCCCACGCGGCCAGGCCACCCCACGAGCCCTCGTTCCACACCGAGTCGGGAGGCGACAGCAGCGTGTTGGCGTAGGTGATCGAGCCGCCGCCGACCGCGTTGCCGCACAGGATCATCACGTGGCGGAACGGCCGCATGTTGTAGAACCCGAACAGCTTGAGACCGGGTCGCCAGATCCAGCGCCGCAGGTTCCACGTCGTCTTCGGGAAGTCGTCCTCGGTCCACCGCCGGCCCATCTCGATCACGGCCACCGAGTACCCCTTCTCGGCCAACCGGCACGCCGAGACCGATCCCCCGAACCCGGAGCCGACGACGATGTAGTCGAAGTCGTGAGAATCCGAGGTGGGGACGGTCATCTGGTTCGAGTATGGCCGATCCGGGCGATCCGGATGGAGCACCGCGCCATCGGACGAAGCGATCCGGATCGGCGATCGCCTCGTAGATCTGCCGTGGGTGAAACCAGGCGCCGGGGGGCGCGTAAGCTGTGGGTGCTGTCGCTCGGTGCCGTGGGACTCGCGGGGGTGCTCACCCTCGCCGCGTTCGCGGCGCCCGAACGCGCGGCCCGCGCGGCCAAGCCGTATACCTACGACGATCCGGCACAGGTCGTGGCCCGGGTGCCGGCCCGCGATCCCGACGAGCTGTCGGCGCGCCGGGCGCTCGTGCAGGATCCCGGTCGCATCGACACCGCCGTCGCGCTCGCGAAGCTCGAGATCGCGCGCTACCACCGGTTCTCCGATCCGCGATACCTGGGCCGCGCCCAGGCGCTGCTCGCGCGGTGGTGGAACCTGGCCGCACCGCCTCCAGATGTCCTGCTGCTGCGCGCCTCGATCCGGCAGTCGATCCACGAGTTCGGCCCGGCGCGGGCAGATCTCGATCGCCTGATCTCGCTGCGGCCCGGTGACATACAAGCGCAACTGACCCGCGCCGTAGTTGCCACGGTCACCGCCGATTATCCGGCCGCGCGTGCGAGCTGCGACGCCGTCGCGCGGATCGCGATCGTGCACGCTACCTGCAACGCCCAGCTCGACGGCATCGCCGGCCACGCCGACGCGGCATATCGCCGGCTCGCCGCGCTGGTGTCGCACGCCCGGGCAGATGCCGGCGTCCGCGGGTGGGCGCTCACCGAGCTCGCCGAGCTCGCCGTCATGCGTGGGGAGCTCTCCGCGGCCGAGCGTCACCTGCGCGATGCGCTGGCGCTCGACGACGACGACACCTACGCGCGCAACCTGCTATTCGACGTGCTCTTCGAGACCGGCCGGGTCGACGAGGCCGCGGATCTCCTCGCAGGCCGCGAGGCGATCGATAGCTACCTGGTGCGGCTCGCGATCGCCGAGCACGCGCGGCGCGGACCCGATGCCGAGCGGCTCGCCAACGCGATGCGCGAACGGATCGCGGCGGCGGCTCGTCGGGGGAGCCGGATCCATCTCCGCGAGGAGGCGTGGTTCGCGCTCGCCGTCGAGGGCGATGCCGCGCGTGCCGTGAAGCTCGCGATCGACAACTGGAACGTTCAGAAGGAGCTCGCCGACGCGCGCCTCCTGGTCGCGTGCGCGGCGGCGGCGGGGGAGCCGGCAGCGGCGGCTCCCGTGATCGCGTGGGCGACCCGCACCGGCGTGAAGGACGCGTGGCTGGCGGCGCGGATGCAGAAGCTCGAGGGAGGCCGATCGTGAGCTGGTTCGTCGTCGTACTCGGTATCGCGCTTCTGTTCGGACTCGAGTGGCCGCCCGATCCGGTGGTTCCCGAATCCGAGCTTCCCCGTCCGGAGGTGTCGTGATCCGGCTCCTCCAGACCGTGGTCGCGGTCGCGCTCGTGCTCGGTGGCAGCACCGCGTGGGCGCACAAGCCCAGCGACGCCCAGGTCCGGCTGAGCGTCGACGGCTCGGTAGTGAACGGCAGCGTCGACGTCGCGATTCGCGATCTCGACGGTGCGCTCGTGATCGACGCCGATGGCGACGGGGCGATCACGTGGGGAGAGCTGGTGGCATCGCGAGACACGATCGCCACCTACCTCGGCCAGCGGCTCGCGCTGGCGAGCGACGCCGGCGCCTGCCCGATCGAGCTCGGCGACGGCGCCCTCGTCGACCTCTCCGACGGCGCCTACTGGTCGGTACCGATCGCGGCGAGCTGTCCGGCGGCGCCGGCGGCGCTATCGGTGACCTATCGCCTGCTGTTCGACCTCGACGCGCAGCACCGCGGACTGATCACGCTCGATGGCCAGACCGCGATCGCGCGCGACGCTTCCCCGGTCCGTCTGGTGATCGGCGAGCACACCTCGGTGCTCGGCTTCGTGCGCGAGGGCGTGTGGCACATCTGGATGGGTTACGACCACATCCTGTTCCTGCTGTGTCTCGTGCTGCCCGCGGTGTTCCCGCAGCGCCGTCCCGCGAGCTCGCTGCGCGCGGTGGGACGCGAGGTGTTCGAGATCGTCACCGCGTTCACGCTCGCGCACTCGATCACGCTGGTGCTATCGACGCTCGGGTTGGTGACGCTGCCCTCGCGTTTCGTCGAGACCGCGATCGCGCTGTCGGTGCTCGCCGCGGCGCTCAACAACCTGGTGCGCGCGATCGACGCGCGGTGGGCCGTCGCGTTCGCGCTCGGCTTGCTCCACGGCTTCGGGTTCTCGAACGTGCTGGTCGATCTCGGCCTACCGTCGAGCCAGCTGGTCGGCGCACTCCTCGGGTTCAATCTCGGTGTCGAGCTCGGTCAGGCGGCGATCGTGCTGGCCGTGCTGCCGGTGCTCTACGCGATCCGACGAACGCTGGCCTATCAGGCGCTGCTATGGGCGGGATCTGCGACGGTCGTCGCGCTCGCGGCGTCGTGGTCGTATCAGCGCTGGCACGTGTAACCCCGGAGCTTGGCTCCGGGTCTCGACCGTTCCACGACCGCAACAGTGTGTTCCCTCGACAGGGATTGTTCTTCTCCACCTGTCTCCCCAGACTGGCGTGCAGGAGGACACGTCATGAAATGGAACATCGATCCCACCCACTCGGGTGTGCAATTCACCGTACGCCACCTGATGGTTTCGAAGGTGCGCGGCACGTTCACCACCTGGACCGCCGAGCTCGACCTCGACGACGACGACATCACGAAGTCGTCGGTCGAGGTATCGATCGATGCCGGCAGTGTCGACACCAAGGAATCCAAGCGCGACGAGCACCTGCGGTCGCCCGACTTCTTCGACGTCGAGAACTTTCCGAAGGTCACCTTCAAGAGCACGCGAGTGACTCGCACCGACGAAGACACGCTCGAGGTGCTCGGCGATCTCACGATCCGTGACATCACCCGTCCGGTGACGCTCGTCGTCGAGGAGGGAGGTCGGGTCAAGGATCCGTGGGGCGGGACCCGCGCCGGGTTCTCGGCGACCACGTCGATCGACCGCAAGAGCTTCGGTCTCAACTGGAACGCGTTGCTCGAGGCCGGTGGCGTCGTGGTCGGCGACAAGATCTCGATCGCCATCGAGATCGAAGCGGTTGCCGCGGCGGCGTCGGCAGCAGCCTGAGTCGTTTGTTCGACTTCGCTTCCGCGGCCTGCCTCCCGCTGGGCGTCCGCTCGCGAAGTCAGTCTCGCGGCGTCGGCCACCCCTCGGCACCGACGAGCGGTACGAACCGTACGGCCCCGAGGTCGGTCTCGTCGTACGAGAACTGGTCGCGCCGGTGGATGCACGCCAGCTGCTGCGACATCGGTGATCCGTGCGGGATCACGAGGCGCCCGCCGATCGCGAGCTGATCGAGCAGCGCCGGCGGAGGTCTGGGGGCGGCGGCGGCGACGCAGATCGCCTGGTACGGCGCACCCTCGGGCCATCCCAGCGAGCCATCGCCGGTGTGGACGTGAACGTTGTCGAAGCCGAGGCGCACGAGTCGCTCGGCCGCCGAGGCGGCCAGCTCGGGCAGCCGCTCCACGGTCTCGACCTCGCGCGCGATCATGCCGAGCAGTGCGGCCGCGTATCCAGATCCCGTCCCGATCTCGAGCACGTGCTCGGTTCCGTCGAGTCGCATCGCCTCGATCGTCAGTGCGACGACGTACGGCTGGGAGATCGTCTGGTTGCTGCCGATCGGGAGTGGCATGTCGGCGTAGGCCAGGCCGCGCGCTTCCTCGGGAACGAACTCCTCGCGGGGGACGCGCCGAAACGCTTCGAGCACCCGCAAATCGGAGATCCCGAACGCGCGCAGCTGGTCGACCATCCGGGCGCGTTCGATCTCGAACGACATCACCGGGCTCCCAGATCGCGTTCGATCAACGTGCCGATCAGACTCGGCGTCGACCACACGAACGCGCACGCCGCGATCGCGAGCACGGTGATCGGGAGCTGGAGCTGTGGCATCCCGAGCTTGTTGCCGAAGATGGCGAGCAGCTGGGCCAGGGGAAACACCCACAGCGCCACGGTGATCCGTGGATCGTCCCAGCAGTACATCCCGAGCTTGCCGAGCAACCACCAGCCCGGTTCCGCGAGCGGCTGACGGCGGCCGCGGATCGCGATCCACAGCCGCACGGCGTCGCGATCGCGCGGCTTGCGTGCCAGCGCGTCGCGGGCATGACGGGTCGCCGCGTCGAGGTCGTCGCGCCGGAGCGCGTGCTCGCCCGCGACCACGTGGGTGGCGACGTGGGTGCGGCTGGACGCGAACGCGCGCCCGATGTGGTGCGCCGCTCTCTCGAGCCGCCCATCCGCGAGCTCGATCCGCGCGAGCGCGACCCGCGCGTCGAGTTCGACGGACCGTTGCCGCGACGGCCGCGCCGTGTCGTCGAGCAGCTCCTCGAGGAGCGCCCGCGCCTCGGCCCGCTCACCACGCCGGTCGCACAGCGATGCGGCGAGCACCGCGACCGCGGCATCGGTCTCGCGATCGATCGGATGCAGCAGCGCGACCTGGCAGCATCGCCACGCCTCGTCGAGCTGGCGTGCTGGACCGGCGGCGAGCACCGCGGCCATCGCGTAGTGGCCGTACGGAGAACCGCCGTCGAGCGCGAGCGATCGCCGGGCCTCGAGCATGGCGGCGCGGTGCCGCTGTTCGTCGAGAAGCGCGAGGGCGAGGACGGCGTGGGCGCGGGCGTGGTCGGCGTCCTCGGACAGCGCGCGCCGGAGTAGCTCGATCGCATCGCGGGACCGGCGCAGCTGTACGGCCCCGATGGCGTCGTCGACCAGACGATCGACGGAGATCACCAGCACGCTCCGATCACGATCTCCCACAGCGGGTGATCCGACAGTCCGTAGACGTGGTCGCGCAGCATGAACCCGATCGCGGTGATCAGCATCGTGTTGCGAGCGGCGCCACCGGCCAGCTCGTAGACGTGGAACGCGCTTTGCTGCACGCGGGCCAGCACGTACGCGTAGGTCAGCTTCCAGGTCGCGATGCCGACCATCGCCACCTGGATCACCGTGCGCGATTCGATCACACCGGTGTCGATCATCCACAGCAGCACGATCCCGAGAACCGCGGTGCTGGCGAGGTGCGTGACCGCGAGCGCGATGTCGGTGCGCCGCGCGCGGCTGCCGAGGGCAAACGAATTGAACACCAGCCACGGCAACGCGAGCCACGAGCCGCAGATGAGCTCGACCGACACCAGTGCCTCGGGATCGACCACGAGGTTTCGCCACGGCGTCTCGTCGAGCTCGTCGGCGATCGCGTACGTCATCGCCCCCGACTGTAGACCTGTTTTGCTCCGGTCACACGATCAACAGGGCCGCGCGGGTCGGGCACCCGGTCGCGTTCGCGATCGCGAGCGCGTACATCCGGACTTGCATCTCGTAGCGCTGGCGATCGCCGTCGAGCTCGGCGTCGGTCTTGTAGTCGACCACGGTCCAGGTCGTACCATCTGCACCGCGCTCCGCGAACGCGAGGTCGACGATCCCCTCGAGCATGCCCGCGTCGGTCGATAACACCACCGGGACCTCGCGCCGGAGCTCGGCGGCCGACGCCGCGCGCAGGATGAGCGGATGCCCGAGCGCGGCGGTCACGCTGGCGATCGCGGCATCGATCTCTTCGCGCGGCGCGCCGACCAGCCGGCCGTGGCTCTCGGCCAGCGCGGCGAGCGCGGCGCCGTCGGTCGCACCGGGTGCGGGATCGACCGTCGCGAGCACCGCGTGGACCAGCGTCCCGAACCGCGCTCCGGCGGGGCGATCGGTGCGGTCGACGCCGGTGTCCTCGATCGCGACCGGATCCCAGCCCGCGTTCTCGGTCTTGGCGGCGGTGGTGATCGCGCGGACCTCCAGCGTGGGCGTCTTGCCGGCGAGCAACGCGGCCGCGCGCTTCTCCTGCCACGCGGCGTGCGCGGCGCGACCCGCGGCGACGTGCTCTCCACTGGCATCGGTTTCGAGCAACTGGCGCTGCCGCATGCCACCGCCGATCGCGCGATCGAGGACGAGCACGTGTGGATCCCACCACACGACCGGTGTCGTGCCCGCGCGAGGGACGTGCTGGCCGGGCGCCACCGAATCGGTCGGGAATCGATCGACGTCCGGACCGCGGCGGAACACGCTATCGCCGCCGAACCGCGGACATCCGGGCGCGACCGCCGGCTTGCGCTTGCGCGCCGGATCGGGATGCACCACCGGCGCGAGCGACGAGATCCAGCTGTCTCGCTCGACATCGCCGATCACGGGGACCACGAGCAGGTCGCGCGCACGCGTCGCCGCGACGTAGGCCAGGCGCTGCCCCTCCTCGCGATCGCGTGCCAGTACCTCGTCGGCGCGCTCGCGAAGCTCGACGGGCACGCATCCGGCGAGTGGCTCGAGCCACAAGCGGCGCGCGGCGTCGACGTACCGCGACGGACGCTGCTGCGCGAGCGGCGCCGTCGGATCGCACAGGATCACGACCGGGAACTCGAGCCCCTTGGCGGCATGCGCGGTCATCACCCGCACACCCTCGGTCGCTTCCTCGACCACCATCGCGTCGGGCTGGCGCCCGAACTCGGCATCGTCAGCGAGCCGATCGACGAACGAGCGGAACGAGATCGCCGACAGCACGCCGCGCGCCTCGAACCGCCGCGCGAGGTCCATCACGCGCAGCACGTTGGCGAGGGCTTGCTCGCCCGCCGGCCACATCGCGAACCCGGCGTGGGCGCGGGTGGCCGCGAACAGTCGACCGATCGTGTCGGCGATGGGGCGCCGGTTGCGCTCGACGGTGAGCTCGCCGAGGAGCGCCAGCGCTTCGGCGATCTCGCGCGCGGCATCGTGATCGACGAGCTCCGCCGGCAGCGGCGGCAGCGCACCGGCGTACCCCGAGGGTACTGGCTCGCCTGACAGCTCCCTGGCGTCGTGCAGCCACGCCAGCGGATACAGCCGCCCGACCCGGTGCTGGAACGCGATCAGATCCTCGTCGTGAAACGCGAACAGCGGCCCGCGCAGCGTCGCGTACACGCTGAGCTCGTCGTCGGGCCACTCGATCGCACCGAGCGCCGCGCGCATCGCGATGGTCTCCTCGCGCTCGTGAAACGATCGGCCGCCGACCAGGACGTGCGGGATCTGGCGCGCCTCGAGCGCGCGCACGTACGGTCGCGTGAGGTCGCTGCCATAGCTCTGGAACCGGCGAAACATCAGGCACACGTCGCGGCTCGTCACCGCGCGGGATCCTTCCGAGGTCGGGATCCGCCAGTGACTGTGCGACAGCAGGAACTCGACGAACGCCCCGACGGCGTCGGGATACGAACGCTCGATCTCCTTGTTGGAGACATCGCGGCGACCGTAGGGCTCCGGCACGGGCAACGCGATCAGCGTCGGTCGGCCGGAGGCCTCGGGGCGATCGGGGGACAGCGGCACGTAGCGCGCCTGGCCTTCGCCCTGCATCACCGGCTCGAACGCCGCGTTGATCGTGCCCTGCAGCGACGGCACCGCGCGGAAGCTGGTGGTCAGCTCGACGAGCTTCGCGCCGCCCTCGATCAGCTGCGTCTTGACCTGTTCGTAGAGCGCGACGTCGGCGCGCCGGAACCGGTAGATCGCCTGCTTGGGATCGCCGACCACGAACAGCTTGCCAGGTGCGATCGCGGTGGTCTCGGGGTTGGCGGCGCACAGCAGCATCAGGATCTCGACCTGCAGCGGATCGGTGTCCTGGAACTCGTCGACGAAGAAGTGCGTGAACCGCTGCTGGTAATCGCGGCGCACGCCGAGGTCGCGTTGCAGGAGATCGCGTGCGGAGGCCAGCAGGTCGAAGAAGTCGAGTCGCCCGGTGCGCGCCTCGAGGCCGGCGTACTCGTCGACCAAGCCGCGCAGCTCGTCGTGCAGACACGCGGCGAGATCGGCATCGGCGGCCTCGCGAAACGTCGCGATCGCCTCGCGTGCGGCGTCGCGGAGTGCGATCACGTCGGCGCGCGGGATCTCGTCGGCGTAGCGCTTGTCGCGGCCGGTGTTGCGCCACTCCCACCACCGCACGACGCTGCCGAGCTCGGCCTCCAAGCCGTCGAGGTCCCGGACCCCGCCCGCGGCCTCGCGGCGAGCGAGGTCGGCGAGCCAGTGGGCGACGCGCGCACACAGCTTGCCGAGCGGATCGTCGGCGCGTCGCGCACGGCCGGAGAGCTCCGCGAGGGTGCCGAGCGCCTCGAGCACGCGCTCGATCTCGGCCGCGCGATCGAACGGGTCGCGTCGCCATGGCGCATCGAAATCGCGGCGGTTGATCAGGGCCTTGCCGGCGGAGCGCAGCAGCGTCGCGGGTTTGGGCCGCCGCAGGATCCGTCGCACGCCCTCGCCGGGGGAGGCGAGCGTGCGCTGGAACCAGGCATCGAACGCACGCTGGAACATCCGGTCGGCCTCGTCCTCGGCGGCGATCTCGAACAGCGGATCGATGGCGGCCTCGACCGGTCGCTCGCGCAACAGATCGGCGCAGAACGAGTGAATGGTCCCGATCCGCGCGACCTCGAGCTCGGCGAGTGCGATCTCGAATCGGGTGCGTTCGCGTCCGACCGCACTCGTGCGCTTGCCCCCGCCGGGCATCTGACCGCGGGCGCGCTCGAGCTCGTATCGGAGACGGAGCTTGAGCTCGCCGGCTGCCTTGTCGGTGAACGTGACGGCGACGATCTGCTCGAGCCGCGCCGCGCCAGTGCGAATGACCTCGACGATGCGCGCGATCATCTCCGTGGTCTTGCCGGTGCCGGCCGCCGCCTCGACGACGAGCGTCGTTCCGAGGTCGGTGCGAATGGTCTCGCGGGCGGCGGCGTCGACCAGCGTCATCGCGTCCCCCGCAGGGTGCGGAGCTGGACCAGCTCCTGGTGTCGCTTGCCGCGAAGGCGCAGCTCCTCGTACGGGCCGCAGATCGGCCGGTAGTCGCAGTACGCGCACGCATCGCGATCGGGTGCCGCCGGGAAGAACCCGCGCGCGAAGTGATCCGCGAGCGTGGTGGCGAGCACGCGCGCCGCGTCGCGGGCGCGATCGTCGAGCGCGATGTCCTGCGCCGCGAACTCGCCGCGCGAGGTGCAGAAGTACAGACGCCCGCCGGCGATCGCGTGATCCGGAAACAGTCGCTCGAGCGCGAGCGCGTACAGCACCGGCTGCAGCGTGGTGCCACCGGCGATCACGGCCCCGGTCGCGACGCGCGCGCGGCCGGTCTTGTAGTCGGTCGCGCGCAGGGCCCCGGTGGCATCCTCCTCGACGAGATCGATCGATCCCCTCAGCGACAGGGGCGGTCCGGCGCCGAGATCGAGCTCGGCGGGCGCATCGACGCTCGACGGATCGCGAGCGCGGGTGTGCGCCGCGTGGCGCGCCGGCAACCCGAACGCGAGCTCGAACCTGCGCGGTTGCCACGCGGGCTCCTCGACCATGCGCCGCACCCACTCGCGGACATCGGCGGCGATGGCGACGATGCCGTCGTCCCAGACCCGATCGATCGCGGGACACAGCTCGTCGCGATAGCGCTCGGCGACCCGCGCCACGACGCCGTCGATCCGATCGCGTACGGTGTCGACGCTGGCGATCGGGAGCTGGCCGGCATCGCGCAGCTCGGAAAGCAGCTCGAACTGGATGTCGTGGATCAGCGATCCGCGCTCGAGCGGACCGAGCGTCTCGATCGCCTCCGGCTGCTGCCGCGGTTCGAGCCGCGCGATCGTGCGCAGCGCGAACCGGTACGGGCACGGTGCGAGTTGCTCGAGTGCGGTGGCGGAGAACGAGCGCTCCGACATCGCGTGGGCGGCGAGCGCGGCCTTGCCGGCTTGGGTCGTCGCGATCAGGCCGTCGGAGGGAAGCCACGCCGCGACCGTCCATCGACGCGCGCGGGTGCGCAGCGAGCGCGCGAGGTGTGGGTTGGCGTCGAGGAGATACGCCGCGGCGCCTTTCGGTGCGAGGTCGCCGCGACCTGCCGGCCGCAGGTAGTTGTCGAGTAGCGCGAGGTCGTGCTCGGCCTCGTCGATCGCCTCCATCCGATCATCGGGCGCCGGCCACCCGATGCGAGCGCCGCCGGTGGCATCGGCGCGGCGACCGAGCTCGTCGAAGCCGGGCAGGGCACCCTCGGCGGCCTCGATCACCTCGAGCCCGTAGAACGACGGCACGCGCGGCCGGCCCTGATCGAGATCGATGCGTGGATACGACAGCACCGCGCGGGTGCGTGCGGCGCCGATCGCGAGCCGCAGCGCGAGGCGCTCCTCGGCGATCCGGCGATCGCGGGTCGCGAGGTCGAGCCCGAGCTCGCTGCGGAGCTGCTCGCGGGCGTGGTCGAGCAGCAGCGGATCCTCGATCACCTTCTGCGGAAACATCCGCTCGGCGAGACCCGGCACGAACACGACATCGAACGCGAGCCCGCGAATCGCCTCGACCGGGACCACCAGCAGTCGGCCGTAGCGGCTGGTCGTCGGGCGCACGATCAGGTCGACGAGTCGCGGATGCAGCACGAGCTGGACCTCGCGGAGCGACACCGTCGTGGCCGTCGCGCGCGAGCCACCGTCGGGCTCGCTCGCCGAGTCACGGAGGGGCGCGAGCTCCGACAGCACCTCGAGCACGCGGTCGGGTGCACGCAGCGCGCGGGTCGCGAGCGCCCCCAGGCGATCGAGCCAGTCGCTCCACGCGGCCTCGCGCGGCAGCGCACACAGATCGTCGAGCAACGGTAACGCGAACGAGCGGAGGTGTGCGAGGTCCACGCGCGTGGCCGTCGCGCCGTCGTCGTCGAGCGACAACCGCGCCTCGAGGCCGGCGAGCCGGCGATCCCAGCGTTCGCGGCTGCCGATCACCGCGGCCTCGACCAGCAAGCGTTCCCATCGCGACGGTGCGCGCAGCGTGCCGCCGGCGACCGGAAGGTCGTAGTCGGCCGGCGGGTGTGCGAACGCGATCGGCTCGGCCGACGGCTCGATCGGGGAGAGCTCCTCGTCGGGAGCGATCCATCGGGTGTCGGCGGGCGCCGCGGCGGGCGGTGCGCCGTCGACCGCGGCGGGCACCTCGCCGAGCGACACGTACTCGGCGAACCGGCGCGCGCTGAGATCCTCCGCGGCGCACGCGAGCAGTGCGAGGAACGCGCGCCCCGACGGATCGGGCCGCACCGTGCCCCGCTCGAAGCACACCGGCACGCCGGCCCGGCCGAGCGCCTCCTCGAGGTGCGCGCGGTATTGCGTGGGCGAGCGCAGCACTACCGCCATGCGATCGAACGGCACGCCCGCCGCGGCCGCGTGCACGACCCGCCGCGCGAGCTCGACGCACTCGCGGTGCTCGCCGGGCGCCGAGTAGATCTCGATGCTGGGATCGAGCTCGGCCGTGACCAGGCGCCCGCGATCGAACAGGTGACGCTGGACGCGGCCGAGCGCGTCGGTCTCGGGCGCGCCGAGGTCGGCGAGCTCGCAGCTCTCGGCGAGCGCCGCGAGCGTCTGATCGTCGCCGGCGGGCACCGTGGCCAGGGCATCGGGAGCGCGAGCGATCACCGCCGCGAGCAAGCGCTGCTCGAGCCGCGACCGCACCGGGACGTCGACCAGCACGGTCGGGATCCCGATCAGCGGGTGTGGGCGGTCGCTGTCGAGCGCGGCGATCGCGGTCTCGAACACGAACGCGCGATCCGCCAGGGCCGCGCGCGCCAGCTCGTCGTCGAGGGTGCGCGCCGCCGCGTCGATCTCTTTCGCACCGGCGCACGGTGCAACGCCACGAGCACCCGCCATCCGCAGCTCGGTCAGCGTGCGAGCGAGCGAACGCGGCAAGCCGGGTTGATCCGCCACCGGCGCGAGTCGGCCGAGTCGTTCGGTCGATCGCAGCTCGTCGAGCACGCGGACGCACAGCGCCTCGACCGGCAGCGGACCCACGGCGACCAGGCCGCGGCCGGCGAGCTCGAGGCGGACGATCTCGGCGGCGAGGCGCCCGAGCGTGATCCGGTGCCATCCGAATCCCGAGCCGCGGGTTCGAGCGACCTCGCGGATCAGCTCCGAGGCGGCCGCGCGGCTCGCGCCGATCACGAGGACTTGTTCGTCGACGCCGCGCGCGTCCAGCCATCGGGTGGCCTCGGCCAGCCGGAGGCTCGCCCGCGCACTCGTGACCGCCCGCCGCATTCGAACGGTTCTACCGCAGACCTCCGTCAGCCGCGTCGCCGCGCCACAGCGCCCCTCGTTGCTCGATTCCACGACGAACGCGCCGAGCTCGCCGGCGTCGTCGGCGCCGGCGATCTCGAGTGGCAGGGTCGGCGACGACGCGGGCGATGACGGGAGGGCGACGGTCATGCCCGGCGCTGCAGGAACGTGCGAGCCAGGAGAAACAACAGCAGATTCGAGCAAGTATGATCGGTCACGGTGGTGCGCGGGAGGCAACACCGTGGTCCGGCGTTACCGGGTCACGCGGCGTGGGCCTTCTTGTGGTGCTTGGGCTGGCGTACCGTGAGGACCGGACACGGGGCGGTGCGCACGACGCTCTCGGCGACGCTGCCCAGCAGCGCGCGCGACAGCCCGCGGCGGCCGTGGGTACCCATCACGATCAGATCGGCGTTCACCTCCGTGGCGGCCGCGTCGATGATGTCGCGGGCATCGCCGGTACGGAGCATGACTTCGCCGATCTTGAAGCGATCGCGGCGCTTGTCGGCGAGCGCATCGATCGCGTCCTGGTTCTCGGCGACGAGACGGTCGATCACGGTGCTGGTGATCGCGACCCCGAGCTCGGGGACGCCGAGCGCCGGGACGCCGATGGCATGGATCAGGTGGACGGTGGCATCGAGCTTGTTCGCCAGCTCGCACGCGTAGTCGAGGGCGTACTCGGCGCCATCGCTGAGGTCGGTGGGAACGAGGATGTTGGTCGGCAGCATGTGTCCTCCATCCTCCGGATACTTCAGGATCCGGGCCACTCGAACCCGGTGATCGGAAAACCCCGGATCCCGCGCAACCGCGCATGACGTGCGCGGATGCCATCACCTCGGGTAGAACTTGCGCCAAGCATGCGCTTGACCCGCAAGTTCATCGCCGCCTTGGTGATCGGGGTCGCGCTCGTCGCCCTGGTCCAGGGGTACTTCGACTACGAGCGCGAACGTCAGGTGTTCGATCGCCAGCTCCGCAACGAGGCGGTCGCGCTCGGCCGCGCGCTCGGCCGCGGCGTCGCCGACGTGTGGGGGCGCAACGGCGAACAGGTCGCCCGCGAGTTTCTCGAGGTCGCCGCGATCAAGAGTGGCCGGCTCGAGGCGCGCTGGGTGTGGATCGACGGCAAGGGCGCCGACGCACCACGCGTGCCACGCGACCAGTTGCGGCCGCTCGACGACGACGAGGTGGTGGTCGTGCGCGACGAGGATCGCCGCCTCCTCTACACCTACGTCGGTGTCGCGGTGCCCAACGACACGCGCACCCGGTTCGGTGCGATCGAGATCGCGCAGTCGCTGGCGCAACGCGATGCCTATATCTCGACCACGCTCCGCAACCGCGTGATCGGTTCGGCCAGCGCCGTCGCGATCGCGGCACTCCTCGCCCTCGGGCTCGGTGTCGTGTTCATCGGGAGACCGGTGTCGCGACTCGCCGCGAAGGCTCGTCGCGTCGGCACCGGCGATCTGGAGGGTCCGCTCGAGCTCAAGCAACGCGACGAGCTCGGCGAGCTGGCCACGGAGCTCAACCAGATGTGCGATTGGCTGTCCGAGGCGCGGGCCGCCCGGGAGCAGGCGACCGAGCAGCTGCGCAACGCCGACCGGCTGACCACCGTCGGCAAGCTGGCGTCCGGACTCGCGCACGAGCTCGGGACCCCGCTCAACGTGGTGCGCGGCCGCGCCAAGTTGATCGTCGACCACGAGGTCGAAGGGGAGGATGTCGATGCCTCGGCGCGGATCGTGGTCGAGCAGTCGGAACGCATGACGGCGTTGATCCGCGAGCTCCTCGACTTCGCCCGTCCGCGCGCCCCGAAGAAGATGTCGGTCGACGTCTCGGCGCTCGCGGTCCGCGTGTGCGAGCTGGTGGCGACGATCGCGCGCAAGGCGAACGTCACGCTGTCGCCACCCGAACCGACCTCCGGCGACGCTTCCGGGCCCCAGATCGAGGCCGATGCCGCCCAGCTCACCCAGGTGCTGACCAACCTGGTGGTCAACGGGATCCAGGCGACGCCGGCCGGCGGCACGGTGTCGATCCGGGCGCGAGAGGTCGAGGTCGCCCCGCCGCCGTTCGTGGGTGGGGCCTCCCGGCCGTGGCTCGCGATCGAGGTCGAGGACACCGGAACCGGGCTCGACGAACCCAGCCGGCTCCGGGTGTTCGAGCCGTTCTACACGACCAAGGATGTCGGCGAGGGGACCGGGCTGGGCCTGTCGGTCAGCTGGGGCATCATCCGCGAGCACGGCGGCTGGATCGATGTCGCATCGTCTCCTGGTGAGGGATCGACGTTCACGGTATATCTTCCGAGAACAACATGACCACGGTCTTCGTCGTCGACGACGAGCGCGAGATGGTGGACCTCGTCGCGCTGGGCCTCAAGAAACGCGGCTTCACGATGGTGCCGTTCTACTCCGGCACCGACGCACTCGCCGCGATCCTCCAGCACGACGTCGACGTCATCGTCACCGATCTCAACATGAAGGGGATGACGGGGCTCGAGCTGTGCGAGCAGGTCGCGCGCGATCGTCCGGATATCCCGGTCGTCGTGCTGACGGCGTTCGGCAGTTTCGAGACCGCGGTCGGCGCGATCCGCGCCGGCGCCTACGACTTCGTGACCAAGCCCGTCGAGATCGAGGCGCTCGCGATCGCGGTGCGCCGCGCGGCCGAGCACCGCGCGCTGCGCGGCGAGGTCAAGCGCCTGCGCGAGGCGGTGGCCAAGACGCGCAAGCGCGGCGATCTGATCGGCGCGAGTCCGGCGATGGAACGCGTGTACGCGCTGGTCGATCAGGTGAGCGGCACCGATGCCGGCGTGCTGCTCACCGGCGAGAGCGGCACCGGCAAGGAGCTGGTCGCGCGCGACATCCACCAGCGGTCCAAGCGCAACAGCGGGCCGTTCGTCGCGGTCAACTGCGCGGCGATCCACGAGCAGCTCCTCGAGAGCGAGCTGTTCGGCCACGCCAAGGGCGCGTTCACCGACGCGCGTAGCGATCGCGTCGGACTGTTCCAGCAGGCGCACCGCGGCACGCTCTTCCTCGACGAGATCGGCGAGATGTCGATCGCACTGCAGCCCAAGATGCTGCGCGCGGTGCAGGAGCACAAGATCCGGCCGGTCGGCGCCGAGTCGGAGGTCGCCATCGACGTGCGGTTGATCGCCGCCACCAACCGCGACCTCGAGGACATGGTCGAGTCCAAGCTGTTCCGCGAGGACCTGTACTACCGGATCGACGTCATCCACATCCCGCTGCCGCCGCTACGGGCGCGGGGCGGCGACGTGCTGCTGCTCGCCGATCACTTCCTCCATCACTACGCGACGGTGTTCGACAAGCGCGTCACCGGGCTCTCGTCCGCGGCCACCGAACGCTTGATGTCGTACGAGTGGCCGGGCAACGTGCGCGAGCTCGCGAACAGCATCGAGCGCGCGGTCGCGCTGACCCACTTCGAGGAGCTCCAGGTCGACGACCTGCCCGACAAGATCCGCACCGCGCGGCCGGCGCCGCAGCTGTCGGGCAACGAGCTCACCGAGCTCCTCACGCTCGAGGAAGTCGAGCGCCGCCACGTGTTGCGGGTGCTCGGCGCGTGCAATGGCAACCGCACCGACGCGGCGAAGATGCTCGATGTCGATCGCAAGACGCTCTATCGCAAGCTGTTGCGATGGGGAGTCCACGACTGATCGTTCGCTGCGGGTGAATCGGCAGAGACGCTCGAGCCGTGGTGAAAATTCATGCGTGGGGCATTCCGCCCTGCTGGGGCAAGTCGCCCCGCGATCGACGATCTAACACCGCGGACTTGCTGGGGGCCGTGGGCATGCTGGGTGCACAGCCGGGGACGTCCCGTTTGAAGGAGACATCAGTGAAGACACTACGTATCGCTCTCATCCTCGGCCTCCTCTCGTCGCCGTTGCTCGCCGACGCGAAGGCTCCGCAGAAGCCCACCACCACCCAGAAGGCGAAGGCCACGCCGAAGACCAAGGCGAAAGCCAAGGCGAAGGCCAAGACCGCGCCGAAGACCAAGGCGAAGGCCAAGGCCGTACCCAAGAAGGCCGTGCCCAAGAAGGCCGCGCCGCCCAAGAAGGACGCCGACGACGGCGGCGACGAGTAGCCGCCGTTCGCGCATGCGACGCCGCCCGTGATATCGGTACACGGTGTCGCGCAGCGCGGTGATCGTCGATCGGTTCGCACCGGAGGCGAGCGCACTGCGTCGCGTGTTCGATGATCGGTTCGCCGATCCGAGACGCGCCCACGCCGCACGGTTCGTGTGGGACTACTGGCACGTACCCGACCAGTACACCGCACTGCGTACGCCGGCGTGGACCTACTTTCCTCGCACCCTGTATCGCCGGTGGCACCGCCGCCTGGTGAGCTGGGGGCGCGAGCACCTCGGCTGCCACGACGTGTCGCCGCCGTGGCTGTCGTTGTACGTCGACGGGTGCGGGCAGCAGCTGCACGGCGACCTCCCGCACGGACCGTGGGCGTTCGTGTACTCGCTCACCCGCTGGCGCGGTCGCGCGTTCCGCGGCGGCGAGACCGTGCTGCTCCGCGATCAGGTCCTCGACTACTGGCACGACTTCGCGTCGATCCGCGGCGTCGAGCGCGGTGAGTTGTGTCGCGACATCGCACCTCGGTTCGGGCGGCTGACCGCCTTCGATCCGCGGATCCCGCACGGGGTGCGTACCGTCACCGGCACGCACGAGCCGCGCGAGGGCCGGCTCGTGATCCACGGCTGGTTCGTGCAGCCGCGGCCGTTCGTGTTCGGACCGCTGCCCGCGCGCGCACTCGCCGCGCGGACCGGCGAGTTGATCGATCACCTCGGTGGATGGCTCGGCGAGCTCCCGGTCGCGGGTCTGTTGTCGATGAGGTTCACGGTCGATCGCCGCGGCGTCGTGCGCGATGTTCGCGCGCTGTCCGATACCACGCGTGTCCCGGCCGATGCCGAGGCAGCGCGTCGCCGGGTGGTGCGCCGGATCCGCGAGGCGATCGCCGCGTGGCGGTTCGGTTCGCAGCGCGCGCCGAGCCGGGTCACGCTGCCGCTGGTGTTCGAGCGCTAATCACTGTTCGTGCTCGACGACGTCCTCACCATGTAGATCTCTGCGATCTCCTCGGGCTCCGTTCCTTTGCGTTTCCCGCGAGCATCCAGCACGTCAATGCTCGGATGCACGGACGCCCAGGCGGGCAGAAAACGCGAAGGCCCCACAGGACGCGGAGCTCGCAAAGGTTTGGTGATCGGGGCAACGCGTGCTCGTGCTCGACAACGTCCGATGGACGAATGGGTCGTCAGGCTCTGGGATGCGCTCTCGTCACTTCTACGTCTCGAGCGCGGCCAGGCTCGGGAACATGTCGGGCAGGGCGCGACGCAACACGTCGAACAACACGTCGGTGAACAGGTCGCGCAGCCGCTCGCGATCGAGGCGCGGGTTCTCGCACCAGTCGATCGTCGCGCTCTCGACGAACCCGATCCATCCGCGGATCGCGGTCTCGAACATCGCGTTGCCCTCGAGCACTGCGGAGAACGGCGTGCCGTGCAGGAGCTGGTCGAACAGTCTCGCACGCACCTCCTCGACCACCGAGGCGACCTGCGGATCGCTCCCGATCCCTCCACGCATCAGCGAGACGAACGCGCGTGGTACCCGCGTGATGTGATCGAGGTAGGCATCGATCGATACCTTGACGCGCTCGATCGGCGACAGGTCGGACGGCACGCTCGCGATCGCGGCGACCAGCTCGTTGGCGATCTCGCGCAGCCCGGCGACGTACAGATCGCGCTTGGTCGGGAAGTAGTGATAGAGCAGGCCCTTCGAGATCTTCGCCGCGCGGGCGAGGTCGTCGATCGAGACCTCGTCGTACGCGCGTCCCGCGAACGCGGTCTTCGCCAGCTCGAGAAGCTGCGCGCGCCGCTCGTCGGTGTCGAGCCGGATTCGCCGCTTCGGCGTCCGGCGGACAGCCTGACCACGGCTCGTTCGCGCCATCCCCCGATCATAGCGGAATCAGAGCGAGAAAAAGAGCCTATTGACCATGTTTCAATAAGGCCTATCCTGAAGTCGTGACGACATCACGCTTCGCTTCCGCGGCCCCACCTCGGTCCACCACTCGTGACAGCGCGGAACTCCGTGCCGAGGGCTCGGCAAGGCCGCCCGCTCACCACATCGTTCCCCGCGAGCTCGACGTCGACTTCACCGAGGTCCCTCGCCACTGGGTGGCGAACAGCGCCGCCGCGACCGCGATCTCCAACGGGATCAACCTCCTGTTCCCTCACGGCGAACGGTTCTTCGTCCGTTCCGTGAAGCACTTCCTCGATCAGATCGACGACCCGGAGCTGCGCGAGGAGATCAAGGGTTTCTTCAAGCAGGAAGGCCACCACGCGCACGCGCACGACGAGTTCAACGTGATCCTGCGCGCGCAGGGCTACGAGATCGATCGTTTCCTCGAGAGCTACAAGAAGCTGTCGACGTGGATCGACGACCACTCGCCGCCGAAGCTCCGGCTCGCCGTGACCGCGGCCGCCGAGCACTTCACCGCGACGCTCGCCGAGGGAGCGTTCACCCAGCAGGTCCTCGATGCCTGCGATCCGCGGATGCAGGATCTGCTCGCGTGGCACGCCGCCGAGGAGATCGAGCACAAGTCGGTGGCGTACGACGTGCTCCAGCAGGTCGATCCGTCGTACGCCCTGCGCGTCGCCGGGCTGTTCGTCGCCACGGTGATGCTCGGCGGATTCTGGCTGTGGGGTGCGACCACGCTGCTCCGCCAGGACGGCCTCTCCTGGCGCGGCGCGATCCGGCAGCTGCGCGCACTCCCGCGCCGCGATCCGGTGATCAAGCGCGTGTTCGGCCGCGGCATTCGTCAGTACCTGCGCCGCGACTTCCATCCCGACGACAACGACAACCGCGGGCTCGCCGAAGCCTGGCTCGCGGCGCGTGGTAAGAAGTTGCCGACCGCGGCGTGATCGCACGCGGTCATCACATCTGACTCCTCGAGGAATCATGCAACTCACGGATCGTGCCGTCGTCGTCACCGGCGCCGGCAGTGGAATCGGCCGCGCCACCGCCCTCGCGTTTGCTTCGCGCGGAGCGATGGTCGCCGCTTGCGATGTCGATCAAGGTCGCCTCGACACGCTCGCGACCGAGCTCGGTGATCGCGCCTTGCTCGTTCGCAGGGTCGACGTCTCCGATCGCGCGCAGATGATGGCGTTCGCCGATGCCGTGCACGCCGAGGTGCCCTCGGCCGACGTGATCGTCAACAACGCCGGTGTCGCGGTCGGCGGAACGTTCCTCGAGACCTCGCTCGACGACTGGGACTGGATCCTCGGGATCAACCTCAAGGGCGTGGTTCACGGTTGCCACATGTTCGTGCCCAAGATGGTCGAGCGCGGCGTCGGGCAGGTGATCAACATCTCGAGCATCCTCGGGATCTATCCGGCACCGAGCGTCTCCGCCTACGTCGCCACCAAGTTCGCCGTGCTCGGGTTCTCGCAGTCGCTGCGCGCCGAGCTCGCCCACCACGGCGTCGGCGTCACCGCGATCTGTCCCGGCCTGATCGCCACCGCGATCGTCGACGATGGTCGGGTCCAGGGACGCGTCGGCGATCGCAAGTCGAAGGTGTCCGAGATGTTCCGCACCCGCGGCGCGCGACCCGAGCTCGTCGCCAACGCGATCCTCGACGCCGTCGACGACAACCCGGCGGTGCGCACCGTCGGGCGCGACGCCGCCGTGCTTCACGCGCTCACGCGCTTCGCTCCGTGGGTCAGCTCGCGACTCGGCGCCCAGATCTCGCGCCGGCTCTCCGGCTAGGCACCGACGCAGATCTCAACTCGAGCACGGGTTCTCGGCCGCGGGACATCCGCCGCCACTTCGCGGCACCGAGTTGCCCGCGCCGATCGCGCACCACGAGGGCATGCCCGCGGGCAGCCCGTCGGTCAGGTACGGCGACTGGCCGGCCGGCAGCCAGAACGGATGGTCGAGCGCGAACTCCCACATGCCGGCGTACTTCGATTCGCCGGGCGGTGCCTCGAGCGGCGGCTCGACGTGACCGCAGTTGTGCCGGCACTCGACGAAGAAGTGTCCGTCGTCGACGAGCCCTTGCTCGAGCGCGCGCGAGGCCACCGAGAAGTCCATCCCCACCCCGAAGCAGCCGAGGATGTCCTTGTTGCCGTCCATGTCGGGGGGACCGTCGCCGCCCCACAGCACCACGGCGGGGAGCTTCCGCGCGGCGCCGTTCCACGGCTTGATCCAGTTCGCGCTGGTGCCGCCCGACAGCGAGATGAACGACGCGAGCATGTTACTGCGCGCCTGCGCGAGCTGCGCGTCGAACAGCGCGCCCGCCGACACGCCGATGCTCGAGACGCAGCTGCGATTGACCGCGAACTGCTGCTCGACACACGACAGCATGTTGTCGAAGAACTCGAGCTCCTCCTGCATGCGACCGCTCGTCTGGGTGATGTCGAACGGCCACCGGGTATCGAACGAGGTGCCGACGATCGTGGCGCCCTTGGACTGCGGGATCACCGCGATGAAGTGCTGCTCGGTGGCCGCGGTCTGGATATCGCCCTTCTCCAGGAACTTCTGGGCACTGCCGCCGAGCCAGTGCCACATGAACAGCACCGGGAGCGGCTCGCCTTCGGTCGGGGCATCCGGGGTGACCAGGATGAAGTCGCGCGGGCCGTGCGAGGTCATCACGGTGTTGTCGCCAGCCACCAGCATCGGACATCCGGTGGGAGGCGAGGGCGGGATCGCCGGGGTCGGCGCGCCGGCCGGGGGCTCGGCGTCGCACAGGTAACGCGGGGACACCCCGGTATCTGGAGGAGGAATGGGCGCGTCTGGCGTCCCGACGTCGTCATCGTCCCCCGGAGGTTGATCGCCCGGTGGAGGCGACGACGTGGAACACCCGATCACGAACGCGATCGACAGCAACAAGACCCTCATCACGCGCGCGCGATATGCAAGCACCATGCGTGCAGCGAACACGTTTCACGACAGGTGGTTGTCCGGTCGCGACCGCACGATTGACCACATCTGGACAGTTCGCAACCCGTGCACGAACACCGACTTCACGAGCACGTACGACGACTTCGCTACGGCCCGGCCGTGATCGGTGGCGAGATCGTCGCCCCGGTGGTGTCGACGTTGGTCGCCCACTGCAACACGAACCCGGCACCGCCACCGCCACCACCCGCACCTCCGTTGGGCGGTCCACCCGTGACCGTCGCGCCATCGGAGCTCGACACAGAAGAGCCTTCACCGCCAGCTTCTCCCGCGGAACCGCTTCCTCCCGATCCCCCCATCGCGGCGGTCCCGCTCGCCTGGCCGTCCTGTCCCGCGCCCCCCGTCGCGGCGATCACGGCGCCACCGCCACCACCCCCACCATTCGCGGCGATCGTCGCGTTCGCGAGAACGAGCATTCCGGTCTCGAACCCGACGAATCCACCCGAGCCACCACCACCACCGCCGTACGACAGCACCGCGCTGGTATCGGTGCCTCCGCCCGCACCGCCGGCGAGCACCGATCCGCCGACCGTGATCGAGATCCGCGCCGCGAGCAGCAGGCCGCCACCGCCCGAACCTCCGCTCGCGCGCTCCCCCCCGGTCTGTCCGCTCGCTCCACCGGCGCAACCGCCGATCACGATCGCGGGCGCGGAGATCGCGGCACCGCCACTGCCGCCCGCTCGTAACGTGCCGTTGCCGTCGCCGGTTCCGCCGATGCCGCCGGCACCGCCGAAACCACCGCCACCACCACCACCGGTGCCGCTATCCCCGTCGTCGCCGGCGCCAGCCACGTGACTGTCGCACTGCGAGGGATCCGCGCCAGCGCCCGTGCGTCCGGTGGCGCGGCTGCCGGCGTCGATGGTTCCTTCGACGGTGATCGTGTTCCACGCCGCCACGATCAACGGGTCGTCGCCGATCACGTCGAGCGTCGCGCCGGCCTCGACGTCGAGCGTGGTCACGGTCCACAGCGTCGCCGCGGTGCCGAGTTGATCGATCGTGGTGGTGTCGATCATCAGCATCGTGCCGCCGGCATCGGCGAGTCGCCCGCCCGACGAGGTGTCGAACGTGTAGGGACTGCCGTCGACCGTCAGGTGAACGTCGCCCGGGGGATCCGGCAGCGTGCACGGGTCGAAGTGCTTGTTGGACCAGGTCGCGCAGTCGACCATCGTGTCACCCCCGACCGAGATCGGTGCGTCCGCGACGTTCCGCGAGGGGGCGAACGAGCACCCGGCGAACATCCACCCGAGTGCAACGGCATACCTCACCAGACCATCGTAGCGCGCCCGCGAGTCGGTGAGTTTCGGACGTTGCGCCTGGACCACGGTGCCCGCAGAAGCGTTAAGGTCCCGACGTGAAACTCGCCACGCTTCGGGATGGTACGCGCGACGGACGACTCCTCGTGGTGCGATCGGATGGGACGGCCGGCGCGCGATCTCCAGATGCGTGGCCGACCCTGCAACACGCGCTCGATGACTGGGACAAGGCCGAGCCCGCGCTGCGCGAGCTGTCCGATCGGCTCGCGCGCGGTGCGGCGGATGCCACGCCGATCGATCCGCAGAAGCTCGCGGCCCCGCTGCCGCGCGCCTACGAGTGGGTCGACGGTTCGGCGTTTCTCAACCACGTGATCCTGGTCCGCAAGGCCCGCGGCGCGCAGCCGCCCGCCACGCTCGAAACCGATCCCCTCATCTATCAGGGCGGGTCGGGTGACATGCTCGGACCGTGCGATCCGATCGCGCTCCACGATCCGGCGTGGGGGCTCGACTACGAATCCGAGGTCTGCGTGATCCTCGGCGACACCCCGCTCGGCGTGTCGGCCGAGAACGCCGCGCGCCACGTCCGGCTACTCACGCTCTGCAACGACTGCACGCTACGTAACCTGATCCCCGAGGAGCTCGCCAAGAGCTTCGGCTTCTTCCAGAGCAAGCCGGCGACCGCGTTCGCACCGTTCGCGGTCACGCCCGACGAGCTCGGCGACGCCTGGACCGGCGGCCGGCTCCACCTCCGCGTCCGCTCGACCTACAACGACGAGCTCTACGGCGACTGCTCGGGTGACGAGATGCACTTCACGTTCTTCGAGCTGATCCGCCACATCGCGAAGACGCGGCGGTTCACCGCGGGGACGATCCTCGGCAGCGGAACGGTCTCGAACAAGGATCGCGCACGTGGCGTGTCGTGCCTCGCGGAGCGACGGATGATCGAGATCATCGAGAACGGCAAGCCGACCACCCCGTTCATGAAGGTCGGCGATCGTATCCACATCGAGGCCAAGGACGCCGCCGGGAACAGCGTGTTCGGCGCGATCGATCAGCGCGTGGTGTCGCCCGGGGAGCTGCGGTGAGGCTCGCGCTCCACAATTACTGGCGATCGTCGGCCAGTCACCGCGTACGGATCGGGCTCGGGATCAAGAAGCTCGCGTACGACTACGTGATCGTCAACCTGCTCAAGGGTGGCCAGAAGGCCGACGCGTACAGCGAGAAGAACCCGATGCGGCAGGTCCCGACGCTCGAGATCACCGAGGACGACGGCACGGTCCGCTGCATCACCCAGTCGTTGCCGATCCTCGAGTACCTCGAAGAACGCTGGCCCGAGGAGCCGATCCTGCCGTCGGATCCGTACCTGCGTGCCCGCGCGCGTGGGCTCGCCGAGATCATCAATTCCGGGATCCAACCTCACCAGAACCTGACCACGACGAACAAGCTCGCGGAGGCGGGGATCGACTTCGCACCGTGGGTCCAGGGCTTCATCGCCGACGGCATGGCGGCGTTCGCCGCCGGCCTCGAGGACGTCGCCGGCAACTTCTGCGTCGGCGACGCGCCGACGATCGCGGACTGCTGCCTGATCCCGCAGCTCGCGTCGGCGCGCCGGTTTCGCGTGCTGTCCACCGAGGGATGGATGGCGGATCAACCCGCGATCGATGCCAATCGCGCCGCCCTCGATCGCTTGCTCGTGATCGAGACGCGGTGTCTCGCCTTGCCGGCGTTCGCCGGCGCTCAACCGGACCGCCAGCCAGACGCGGTCTAGCTACTGACGGAGGTCTGTCTCGATGTCGAAGGTCGCACCGGTCGGAATCAAGCGTCTCGAGGGCGTTCATTGGTACGTGCGAGACCTCGAGCGCTCGCGCAAGTTCTACAGCGACAAGCTCGGGTTCGCGGAGACCTGGCGATCGACGGCGAGCCTCGAGAAGTCGGGCCGCCAGAAGTCGGCGTGTTTCTCCGCCGGCAACATCGACATCGTGTGCAGCTCGCCGACCGACCTCGCGCAGGACAGCCGGGCGGCGCGGTTTCTTCGAAGCACCCCGACGGCGTCGGCGCGCTGATCTTCGAGGTCGAGGATATCGAGCGCACGTTCGCGTTGCTCGAGGAGCGCGGCGGTACTCCGATCGCCGACATCGAGACGTTCACCGACGACGGCGGCACGCTCCGCCAGTTCTCGATCACCACGCCGTTCGGAGATTGCACGTTCCGGTTCCGCGAGCGCCGCGGCTTCCAGTCGCTGTACGCCGGCGCGGAGCCAGTCCCCCGAGCGGCAAGCCGGTCAATCCGTACGGATTCGAGGACGTCGACCACGTGACCTCGAACTTCCAGACCATGAAGCCGATGCTGCTGTGGCTCGAGCACGTGATGGGCTTCGAGCAGATGTGGGAGGTCGCGTTCCACACCAGCGACGTCGACCCCGCGCGCAAGACCGGCTCCGGCCTCAAGTCGATCGTGATGTGGGATCCGCCGTCGGGCACGAAGTTCGCCAACAACGAGCCGGCGCGGCCGTTCTTCAAGAGCTCGCAGATCAACATCTTCAACGAGGAGCTGCGCGGCGATGGCGTGCAGCACGTCGCGCTCACCGTGCGCGACATCATCGGCGCGGTCCGCGGGCTGCGCTCCTCGGGCGTGACGTTCATGCCGACGCCCGGCACGTACTACGAGATGCTGCCGAAGCGGATCGCCGACAGCGGCATCGACTCGATCGACGAGGACATCGCGACGTTGCGAGAGCTCGGAGTCCTCGTCGACGGCGATCACCACCACGCGTACATGCTGCAGATCTTCCTCAAGGAGGCGTCCGGCCTGTACAAGGATGTCGACGCCGGACCGTTCTTCTACGAGATCATCCAACGCAAGGGCGACCGCGGGTTCGGCGCCGGCAACTTCCGGGCACTGTTCGAGAGCATCGAACGCGAGCAGCGCGCGACCAAGGGGACCTGACGTGCTCGATCGGATGTGCGTCGGCGACGTCGCGCGCAAGCACCATATCCAGCTGCGCGGGCCGAACGACGAGCTGCGCTACGAGGAGTGCTTCACGCGCGACGGCTTCGACGGTCCGTACACGATCCTCTATCACCTGCGCCGCCCGCACACCCATCGACTCGCATCGATCCACGAGATCGGCGGGCACGGCTGGAACGCGCCGGTCGCTGCCGATGCGCGCCCGCTCGCGAAACGCCACTACAAGACGCCCGAGCTCGCGCACAGCGGCGGTCCGCAGATCGACGGCCGGATCCCGCTGTTGTTCAACAGCGACCTCATCGCCGGGGTCGCGTTCCCGACCGCCGCCGATCCGGTGTACGTCGTCGACGGCGACGCCGACCAGCTGGTCTACATCCATCGCGGCGGCGGCACGCTGCGCTCGATCCTCGGCGATGTCGCGTTTTCGCAGGGCGACTACGTGTTCGTGCCACGCGGGCTGCTCCACCGGTTCTTGCCGGAGGGCGCGGGCCAGCACTGGCTGTGGTTCTCGTTGCTCGGCGGACTGCACGTTCCCGACCAGTGGCGCAACGGCGTCGGTCAGCTCCGCATGGACGCGCCGTATTCGCATCGCGACTTCAAGCGGCCGGTGTTCTATCCGCCGCGCGACGAGGGCATCCGCGATCTCGTGGTGCGCCGCGATGGCATCTGGAACGGCTTCACGCTGCCCGACTCGCCCCTCGACGCCGTCGGGTGGGATGGCAGCGTGTATCCGTGGGCGTTCCCGATCCTCAACTTCCAGCCGCGCGTGTCCACCGTGCACTTGCCGCCGACGTGGCACGGCACGTTCGCCGCGCGCAACGCGCTGATCTGCAGCTTCGTGCCGCGACTCGTCGATTTTCATCCCGACGCGATCCCGTGCCCGTACCCGCACAGCTCGACCCATTGCGACGAGATCATCTTCTACTGCGACGGCAACTTCACGTCGCGTCGTGGCGTCGCCTCGGGCAGCGTGTCTCACCACCCGATGGGGATCCCGCACGGTCCGCACCCGGGGAGCTACGAGAAGTCGATCGGCACCACGCGCACCGACGAGCTCGCGGTGATGGTCGACGCGTTCACGCCGCTGCAGACCGCGCGCGCTGCCCTCGCGATCGAGGACCCCGGCTACCAGGACAGCTTCATCTAGCTGGCCTGGCCTTCGATCATCTCGACGAACGCCGCTCCGAACATGACGAGCAGCTGGCGGGTCGAGTCGTCGGTCAGCGCGCCGTCGGTGAACCGCTCGTGCGCGCGCGGGATCAGGATCTCGGGTTGCGACATCACGCGCGCATCCGAGTACAGGAGGATCTGGCGCAAGTGGAGCTGCGCGCGAATCGTGCCGCTCATCCCACTGGTCGCCCCGACGATCGCGATCGGCTTGCGACGGAGCGGCGAGCTCCTCGGCGGGCGCGATACCCAGTCGAGCGCGTTCTTGAGCCCGCCCGGGATGCTGTAGTTGTACTCGGGGACCGCGAACACCACGCCATCGGCGGCAGCGATCGCGCTCTTGAGCTCGGTGACGACGGCAGGGTCCTCGACATCGGTGTTGAAGATCGGGAGCTCGATCGTCGGGTACATCGTCATCGCCGAGCCCGCGGGGAGCTCCTTGGCGATCGCGTCGAGCAGCGAGCGATTGAGGGAGGCACGCCGCAGGCTGCCGCAGATCCCCAGAAGCGTCGTCACGCCTGACCGTAACACTATTGTCGGTCGGGTCCTCGGCTCCGTGTTAGCCGCGCAGCTTGAGCATCCGGTCGCGGGCGGCGGCGACCTCTTCTTCGTCGAGGCGACCGACCAGATCGAGCGCTACCAGTTGCTGGCGGCCGGTCGCGGCATCGCGCGCGCTGACCTGCAGCATGCCCGAGGTATCGAGCTCGAACGACACCTCGATCTCGACCTGGCCGCGCGGCACCTGCGGCAGCTCCGCGAGCACGACGTCGCCGAGCACGACGTTATCGGAGAGCCGGCGGGTCTCGCCCTGGCACACCACGATCCGCACCGACTCCTGGTGATCGCGCACGGTCGTGTAGCGCTTCTTGACCGTGATCGGCAGCGGCGAGCTGCGCCAGATCAGGGTCTCGCAGAATCCACCGAGCGTGCCGACGCCCAGGCTCGTCGGGGTCACGTCGATCACCACGGGGCGCGCGATCGGCATCTCGGGCGCGACCTGGGTCACGGGAACGAGCGGGGCGTGGGGCACGGGGATCGGAGCAGCCGGTGCGATCGGCAGGAGGGCCGGCGGCCCCTCGGTCCGGATCGGCGGCGGGATCGTCCCGGCCGGCGCCATCTCGAGGTCGAGGTCGATGATCGGGCTCGACGGCGAGACCAGCGGTACGGCCGGTTCCATCTCGCTCAGTGCCGAGTCGAGCTCGAGCTCGACATCGACGGAATCCATCCCCGCACCCACGGGTGCGGCTGGCTCTCGGAGGTGGTCCTCGTACGGCGACGTGCTCGTGCGAGGCACGGCGAGAGGCTCGCGGTTGTCGAACGGGACGTTGATCGACGACGACCCCGGGTTCTGGATCAACAGACGCTCGAGCGAGCCGGCCTGGAGGGCGGCGCCGATCGCGACCGCGTCGTCGGGGCTGACGTCGGTGCGCACGGCTTTCTCGAAGAACGCGGTCACTTGCTTGCGGATGTACGGGATCCGCGTGGTGCCGCCGACCAGGATCACGTCGCTGACGCGATCGCGCGTGACCTGTGCGACCGCGAGGGCGTCGCGGGTCACCGACATCGTGCGCTCGGTGAGGTCGGAGATCATGTCGATCAGCTCGCCGTGCGCGAGCTCGAACTGGAACGGCACCGGCCGTCCCTTCTTGTCGGTGACCAGGTCCCGGATCGTGATCCCGACGCGCGGCCGCGCCGACAGCTCGATCTTGACCTGCTCGGCGATCGTGCGCAGCCGCATCATCGCGAACACGTCCTCGCGGAGGTCGACGCGGTGGTCCTTGACCACCTTGGCGATCATGCGTTCCACGATCCGCTCGTCGATATCGTCGCCGCCGAGGAACGAATCACCGGCGGTGCCGAGAACCGTGTAGACCTGGTTCTCGAGCTTCATCACCGTGAGATCGAAGGTGCCGCCACCGAAGTCGTAGACGGCGATGATCTCGTTGAGCCGGCGCGTCGCGCCGTACGCGAGGGCCGCCGCGGTCGGCTCGTTGAGCACGCGCACGACCTCGAGCCCGGCGATCGCACCCGCGCTCGCGGTCGCCGATCGCTGCGCGTCGTTGAAGTTGGCGGGCACGGTGATCACCGCGTGCGAGATCTCGCGCTGCGCGTGTGCGGCCGCCAGCTCGCGCAGGTGATCGAGCATGATCGCGGACAGCTCGACGGACGTGAAGCGGCCGGCGCGGGTCTCGACCACCGGCATCTGGTCCGGGCCTTCGACGATCTCGTACGACACGCGCGATCGCATCTGGCGAACGGCGACCGAGGTCGCGGTCTGGCCCATCAGGCGCTTGAACGAATAGATCGTGTTGCGTGGGTCCTCGATCCGGCACGCCTTCGCGGCCGCACCGACGACCACACTTCCGACCACCGAGCCTTCGTCGGTGAACGCCACCATCGAAGGGTGGACGTGAGCACCGTTGGGGGCGGTGACGACCCCCACCTGTTCGAGGTCGTTTTCCCACGCCACCACCGAGTTCGACGTGCCGAGGTCGATGCCGATGATTGCCGTCATGCCAGGCCGTGAGGTGTTTCTATCACTCCCTGTCGGTCGCGACAGCCCGATCGTACCGGCGTAACCGCTCGGGTTTCCGGCGTATGCTAGGCATGGGCATGTTCTTCAGCTCGCGAAAACTCCAGATGCCGGCTCCGGACGAGGCGCTTCCGGGCCGCGACACGCCGATGCCCGTCGGGCAGGCGCACTTCGTGAACGGTCACCGGATCGTGCCCCCGTTCCCGGACAACACGGCGCGAGCGATGTTCGGGATGGGGTGTTTCTGGGGCGCTGAACGGAAGTTCTGGCAGACCCCCGGGGTGTACGCGACGGCGGTCGGCTACGCCGCCGGCTACACGCCCAACCCGACCTACGAAGAAGTGTGCTCGGGCCGGACCGGACACAACGAGGTCGTCCTCGTGATCTACGACCCGGCCGAGGTGTCGTACGAGCGCCTGCTCGCGGTGTTCTGGGAAAACCACGATCCGACCCAGGGGATGCGCCAGGGCAACGACGCCGGCACCCAGTACCGCTCCGGGATCTACGCCTACGGGCCCGCGCAACTGGCGGCGGCGCGCGCTTCGAAGGACACGTACCAGACCAAGCTCGCGGCCGCCGGGCATGGCGCGATCACGACCGAGATCGTCGCCGCACCGGAGTTCTATTACGCCGAGGACTACCACCAGCAGTATCTCGGGAAGAACCCCAACGGCTACTGCGGCCTCGGCGGCACCGGCGTCAGCTGCCCGATCGGCACGGGCGTCTAAAGGTCATTTACACCGCGGGGGCCACGCGGTACGACGCCCTCCATGAGAGGGATGTGGCTTGCCGCGTGCGTGCTCGTGGCGGCGTGCGGCGACAACAACACGACGCCAACGCCACCCGTCGTCGATGCCGGGCTCGAGGGCTTCCAGGGACCGGACATCGATTGTCCCGGCGATCCGAGCTGCGCGAGTGTCGGCGACGGCGTGCTGAAGGTCGGCGTCGCGAAACGCGAGTACACGCCGCAGGACTTCGAGACCTACACGGACGAGAACGGCGACCACGAGTGGGAGCACGACGAGCCGTTCGACGACAAGAACGGCAACGGGAAGTTCGACGGCGTGTGGCTGTTCGGCGGTAGTCGCGCGGCGATGAGCGTGGCGACGCCGGTCGAGGCGCGCGCGATGGCGTTCGTCGAGGGCGATACCACCGTCGTCGTCTGCTACATCGACAGCATCGGGCTGCTCGCCGGCGACATGGATCTGATCCGCCAACACCCGCTGCTATCGGGACTCGACATCGACCACATCATCATCGGTGCGACCCACGCCCACGACTCGCCGGACACCGTGGGGCTATGGGGACCGACGGCGACGTCGACCGGCCGCCAGGACTTCGTGCTGCAGGCGCTGTACGACGCTGCCGCGGGGGCGATCAAGGAAGCGGTCGAGAGCGCGAAGCCGGCGCACATGGTGATCGCGTCGACCGAGCTGATCAACGATCCCGACAACCCGAGCGCACTGACCGACGATTTCAACAAGGACATCCGCGATCCGGTGATCTTCGATCCCACGTTGACGATCGCGCGGTTCGTGGATGCCTCCGACGACACCACGACGATCGGCACGCTGGTCAACTGGGCGAACCACCCCGAGGCATCGCACTTCTCCGATACCGACGCGTCGCAGATCACGGCGCACTACATCCACTGGCTCCGCGATCACATCGAGAACGGCGTGTTGGCCTCGGAGAGCATCTACACCGATACCGACCTCGCCGGCCTCGGCGGCATCACGGTGTTCGTGCAAGGGGCGCTCGGCGGTCAGATCGGATCGTTGCGCGGTACCCACGTGCCGCTCGCCGACGGCACCCGGTCGACGACGCTCGGCCACGCATTCGAAGCCGCACTCGGAACCAACGCGGCGGCCAAGGCGCTGACGGCGCTGGCGGATCAACGGCGAGTCGGTGACCGACCTGCCGCTCGCGATGAAGAGCACGGTCTACAACGCGGAGATCGACAACATCTACTTCCACGTCGCGTTCCTGATCGATCTGCTCGGCCCACACGATCTGATCGGCTACGACCCCGACAAGCCGATCGACGTCGGCAACTACCCGTGGATCCCGCTGCGCTCGACCTACCTCCAGGTCGGGCCGCTCGGCCTGGTCACCGCGCCGGGCGAGCTCCACCCCGAGCTGTGGGTCGGCGGCTACGACGGATCGTGGTCGTGGGGCTACGACATGTACGATCCGGAGAAGCCCAACCCGCCGCGGTTCTCCGAGGCGCCGGCGCCGCCGTACATGCGCGATCTCGTGCTGGCGCATACCGGCGTGAAGTACCCGGTGCTCGCCGGCTGCGCCGAGGACTACATCGGCTACATCGTGCCGGCCTACGACTACCAGCTCGACGATCAGGACCCCTACATCGTCGAGGCCGAGGGGGACCACTACGAAGAGGTCTACTCGCTGGGACCCTCGGTCGAGCGCCAAGCTGTGGGCCCGATCATGGAGCTGCTGACGTACCGGCGCTGAGCGGTCCCACCGCGACGACGAACACGTAGCGATACGACGCTGTCGCGTTGTCCATGTAGAGCGTGATGTCGCCATCGATCGATCCGGTGGTCGACTTGGTCGCCGTCACCTCGGTCGAATTCTGCTTGGCGCTGCACTCGCGGACGTTGTTCTTCAGTAGGTGGGCGAGCCGGTCGATCTTCGAGCCGTCCGTGTAGTTGCCAGTCCACGCTGGCTGGTCGATAGACAGCGTCGAGGTCGCCCAGAACGCCCAATCCTCGACGTTGTCTCCACCGAGGAAGTGCCGGATCACGTCGCAGCAGTAGGTCTGCCCGCTCGCGACGCCGCTACAGGTCCCGATCTCGCTGTCGGACGTCGAGTCGAGGTTGGTCGCGGTGTATCCGGTCTCGACGTAGATCGCTCCGGTCACGGTGCCGGGCATCGCGATCGTCGCGGTTCCACCACCGCTGGATTGCACGAGCTCGCCACCGGTGACGTCCCAGGTCCCAGCCCTCACGGTCCAGTCGGCGATCTCGGAGGCGTCGAAGAACCCGTTCCACGACACCCGCGTGTCGACCGCGGCCGTCGGGTTCGGATCGCACGCGTCTCCGACGCCATCCAGGTCGCTATCCGGGTCGGCGGTATCGAGGACCTGCGGACACTTGTCGCAAGCGTCACCGATCTTATCGGTGTCCCAGTCGTGCTGATCCGGGTTGGCGACATCCGGGCAGTTGTCGTCGGCGTCGAGCACGCCGTCACCGTCCTGGTCGAGCGGATCGACGGGGCCGTCCGGCGTGGTGGCGTCGGAGGTCGTGTCGTCGTCGGCCGTCACGCCCGGCGCCTGGTAGCTACACCCCACCAGGATCGTGAGGATCCACACGACACGCATCGTCTCCCAGTGTATCGCGGAAGGTGCCAGGTCCGTGGGGCGATTGGTGTACGCTGGTTCAGATGAGCCGACTCGCGATCGTGGCGGTCTTGGTGTCGGGCGGCTGCGGAGCGACGGGGGTGGGTCTCGGCGGGACGTGCAGCCTGGATGCGACCTGCGAGAGCGGCACGGTCTGCGACTTCACCGATCCGGACGGGCCGGTGTGCATCGACGCCGCCGGCGATCTCGACGGTGACGGGATCCCGAACGATCAGGACTTCTGCGAGCACGCTCCCGGTGGCGCGTTCGACGAGGATCGCGACGGCATCGGCGACGACTGCGACCCGTGTCCGATCGCGCCGCCGCCGGCCACGCCCGACGCGGACGGCGATGCGGTCGACGCGCCCTGCGATCCGGATCCGAGCGTGCCCGGCGATCAGCTGGTCGTGTTCGACGGGTTCAACGCAGGACTGCCCGCGGGCTGGATCGCCTCTCCCAACTGGACGTTCGTGGGCGGCGATGCGATCGCGACGCCGACCGATCCGGTGACCACGGAGCAGCTGGTCGCTCCGGTGCCGCTCAACTCGACGCACCTCGCGGTTCGCGTGCAGTACCGGATCGACAGCGTCGACGACACGGCGACCTCACCGTTCGCCGGGATCCTCGCCGTCGACGAGCGACCCGCCGGTGGCACGACGATCCGATGCGGTGGCTCGCGCACCGGGACGGCCGATCGTCTGCTGCTCGATGCCGATGCGGCGACCTCGAGCGATCCGTTCGAGACCAGCCTGTTCGATAGCGCGGCGCTGTACCGGCTCGCGCTGGAGGTCGACAACACCGACGCCGGCTGTGCGATCGTCGCCGATCTCGAGACCGGCGCCACCCAGGCGACGACCACCGGCGAGGTGCTCAACCGCGCCGGGTTCGCGGTGCGCGGAGCGGTCGCGCGGTTCCAGTACCTGATGGTCGTGCAGCGCGACCTCGCCCCCCAGCAGTAGGGTCAGACACAAGTTCCACAAACTTGTGCAGTGCCAGACCGTACGGCGCCGGGAGGCACCCGCACGCGGCGCGGTCTGTCCCCTCTACAAACTTGTGAAACTTGTGCCTGACCCCGCTCAGCTCGGCAGCGGGACCATGCCGGGCACCTGCTGCACGATCGTTTGCTTGTCCGGCGACGGCGTGACCGTGACCTTGCGGCAGTAGACCTTGAGCGCCTGCACGTTGGCCTGGAGCTGTTGCTGGAACGCCGGGTCGGCGAGGTTGCCGGTGATCGGCACGGTGCAGATCGAGTAGTTGCCGGCGAGGAGCTCGTCGAACTCGGGCATCGGCAGCGCGCCGCCGAACCAGATCTTCATGCCCTGCACGGCGCCCTGGAACACCGAGTCGGTGAGCTGCTTGGCGTTGGCAACCGCGACCGAACCGGCGAACAGGAACACCTGCGCACCGTCGACCTTCGCCCCCGGCGCTGCCTTGATCTGCACGGTCAGCGAGATCTGTCCGACCGGAATATCGATCGCGACCTTGCTCTCGACGCCCTCGCGGACGTCGACCGTCACCGAGGTCGACTTGAACGCCATCATCCGGGACTGCATCGCCTGCAGCACGTGGGTCCCGGCCGGGACCTTGGGGAGCTCGAAGTGACCCTTCTCGTCGGTCTGCGCGATCGCCGCCTGCGCACCGCCGCCCTTGCTGGTCTCGGTGACCGTCACGCCGGGTTGCGGCTCGCCCTTGAGCGTCACCGTGCCGCTGATCGATCCGAAGCCGTGCAGCGTGAGCGTGACCGGCGGCGGATCGTCGTTGCCCTCGGGCACCACCACCGCGACCGATCGCCCCTGCGGCGAGTCGGCCATCACGTTCGTTCGCTTGGTCGGCACGCCGATCAACGCGAACTCGCCGTCCTGATCGGAGACCGTGGTGCGCCAGCCGGCGATGTCTTCCCAGCGCTCGGCCTGCTCCTCGTTCGCGGTCGGGGTGAACAGGATCTCGGCCAGCTTGATCTTCGCGTTGGGAACCGGCGTGCCGCTCGAGTCGACGACCTTCCCGACCAACCTGCGCCCGCGATACAGCTTGACCGTCCCGAGGTCGGTGGTCTTGCCGGCGACGATCTCGACGCCGTCCTTGGACATCTCGGCGAAGTCGGCGCCGCGGAACCGCACGTGGTACTTGCCGGGGTTGAGGTCGCCGACCTCGAACGAGCCGTTCGTGATCGGAACACCGGCGCGATAGCCGACGTGCACGAACGCGAGCTTCGGCGTCCCGACTCCTTCGATCTCGACCTTGCCGACCAGCTTGCCGGCGGCGGCGAGCACGAGCCGGAGCTTGGTATCGCCGGTCTTCGCCGCGGTGCCCTGTTGCCCCCACTGTCGTCCGTTCGCGTTGCCGCGGGTCGCCCACACCTTGTACGCGCCTTCCGGGAGTCCAGTGATCTCGAACTCGCCTCCGCCGTCGGTGGTCGTCGAGGACATGTCGGTCAGGGCGAGCGCCTCGGTCGACGCGCCACCGAGGATGTCGGGGAACGCCTGCACCGAGATCTCGGGAAGCGGTTGCCCGGCGTCGTCGACCACGATGCCGGCGATCGTGCCGGTCTGATCGAGCACGAGCTCGACGTTGTCGACCAGCTTCTTGGCGGTGAGGTCGATCGGGACGACCTCGCTCGCCGCGTTGTCGGACTCGGCGCGAGCCTGCAGCTTGGTGCGCACGAGGCCGCGGAGCTCGAACTTGCCGTCCTTGTCGGTGACCGCCTGTCGGCGTCCGGTGTTCCACATCTGTGATCCGGTGCCGGCGACGCGCACGATCGCGAACGCGACCGGCTCGTGCTTCGCCGACACCACGCGCCCGCGGATCGCGCCACCCGACTTCATCACGAGGTCGACCCGGGTCACCGCCTGGTCGCGCACCATCACCGGTGCGCTCGCGGGCGCGTGCTCGCCATCGACGGCGGCCAGCGTGTGCGGGCCGTTGGCGAGCGCCGGGATCGTGAACGTGCCCTGTTCGTCGGACACCACCTCGGCATCGGAGGCGTCGTCGTCGCCGGCATCGTCGGGTGTGCGGTCTTCCGTCCACTGTCCGCCGCTGGCGTAGACGTGCGCGTTCGCGATCGGCTTGCCGGCCTCGTCGATCACGCGACCGCTGACCGGGAAGCCCTTGTGGAGCGTGATCGTGACGTCGTCGGTGACCTTCGCGGTGCCGACCGACGCCACCGCGATGTTCGGTGCGTAGCCGGAGGCGGTGGCCTGGATCGTGACGTAGCCCGGGCGCACCGGACGCAGCATCGCCGTGCCCTTGTCGTCGGTGGTCGCCGTCGCCTCCTGGCCGGCCGACTGCACGCGCGCGCCGCGGATCGGCTGCGCGGTGTCGTCGACCACGGTCGCCGCCACCGCCGCGCCGGGAGACACGTGGATGATCGCCGGGTCGCTCTTGGGCGCGAGCTTGTAGTGCACGACGCCGGAGATCAGGTAGCTGTCCTTGGCGACGCGCGTGGCGGTCAGCGTGTACATGCGACCGACCAGCTTGTCGAAGTGGAACGAGCCGTCGTCGTCCGAACGCACGGAGCGTGGTGGTTTCGAATCGATCCACACGATCGCGCCACCGACGCCCGCGTTATCGGGACCGAGTACCTGCCCCTCGAGGCGGATCGGACCATCCGGCTCGAGATCGAGCGCCCACCGGATGTTCCCGCTGCGGTGGTGGCCGAGGTTGCCTTGCGGGTGACGCGCGTTCGCGATCTCGCCCGACCGCCCGGCACTGCCGTCGTCGGTCCGGGTGGTCTCGTCGTTCGATCCGTCGCGGATCCACAGCCACCACACACCGAACAGCACGACCACTAGCGCGACCACGCCGAGGAGCTTCTTGTTCATGGTCCTCCGATGCACGCGGCTGGGGAAGCGCCGCGCGCGAGGCACTATGAGATCGATAACGGGGTCGCGCCAGGGTGCGACGCGGGTGCGACAGGCGTGGGTTTGTCGATTGTTTCAGCTGCGATCCACGCGTCTCGCGCTGTTAGCCCGGTTCACGGCTCGGCGAGGAACGGATACCGGTGATCCGTCGGCGGCACGAACGTCTCCTTGATCGTGCGCGCGGCGCAGAACCGGAGCAGGTTCATCGGCGAGCCGGCCTTGTCGTCGGTGCCCGACGCGCGCGCGCCGCCGAACGGCTGCTGCCCGACCACGGCGCCGGTCGGCTTGTCGTTGATGTAGAAGTTGCCGGCCGCATCGCGCAGCGCGGTCGACGCCTCGACGATCGCGCGGCGGTCGCGGGCGAAGACCGCGCCGGTCAGCGCGTACGGGCTCGTGCGGTCGACGAGCTCGAGCGTCTCCTTCCACGCGCGATCCGGGTAGACGTGCAGCGTGACGATCGGCCCGAACAGCTCCTCGCGCATGTGGCGAACGCCGGGATCCTCGGTCTGGAGCAACGTCGGGTGGACGAACCAACCCTCGCGATCGTCGCAGGTGCCACCGGCGAGCACGGTCATGCCGGGCGTCTCGCGGGCCTCGGTGATCGCCTTCGCGTGCTTGTCGAACGCCCCCTTCTTGATCACGGCGCCCATGAAGTTCGTGAAGTCGGAGACGTTGCCGATCTTGAGCGACTTGATCGTGTCGACCAGGCGATCGCGGGTGTGCTTCCACACGCTCTCGGCGACGTACACGCGCGATGCGGCGCTGCACTTCTGACCCTGGTACTCGAAGCCGCCGCGCACGATCGCCGTGGCGAGCGATGCCGGGTCGGCCGAGGGATGCGCGATGATGAAGTCCTTGCCGCCGGTCTCGCCGACCACGCGCGGGTAGCTCTTGTAGCGCTCGATGTTGTCGCCGAGGCGCTTCCACATCATGCGGAACACGTCGGTCGATCCGGTGAAGTGGATGCCGGACAGCATCGGGTGATCGAGCACCACGTTGGTGTCGCCGTGCGGCAGCCCCGGGATGAAGTTGATGACGCCCGGAGGGAGCCCGGCTTCCTCGAGCAGCTGGTAGAGCTGCCAGGCCGCGAGCACCTGGGTCTCGGCCGGCTTCCACACGACGGTGTTGCCCATCAGCGCGGGGGCGGTCGGCAGGTTGCCGGCGATCGCGGTGAAGTTGAACGGCGTCAGTGCGAACGTGAAGCCCTCGAGCGGGCGGAGCTCCATCGCGTTCCAGATGCCGGGCGAGCTGGCCGGCTGCATCTCGTACAGCTCCTGCGCGTACTTCGCGTTGAACCGCCAGAAGTCGATCAGCTCGCACGCCGAATCGATCTCGGCCTGGTGCGCGGTCTTGCTCTGACCGTGCATGGTCGCGGCGTTGACCCGCGCGCGCCACGGACCGGCGAGCAGCTCGGCGGCGCGTAGCAACACGGCCGCGCGTGCTTCCCACCGCATCGCGGCCCACTCGCGGCGGGCATCGAGGGCGGCGAGGATCGCGCGCTCGGCGATATCGTCGGTCGCGGCGTGGAGCTTCGCCACCACGTGACGGTGCGCGTGCGGCATCACCACGTTGCGCACCTTGCCGGTGCTGATGCGTTCGCCGCCGACCACGCAGGGGATCTCGACGACCTCGCTCTCGACGGCCTTCAGCGCGGCCTTGAGCTCGGTGCGCTCGGGAGATCCGGGCGCGTAGCCACGGACGGGTTCGTTTCTCGGATCCGGGATCCTGGCGATCGCGTCGTGCATGGAGGGAGCTGTACCACGCTCCTCGAGAGATCGATCTCGATCACCTCGCCGAACCGGCGGCCGAGCCACTCCCCGATCCCGCGGGAGGTGTTGTCGGTGGGGGCATCGCCGATCCGGGATGCGCGCCCGGCGGGCGGAGCGGCCGGATCTTGCGGCGCGGGCGCTCGAGCACGTCGGTCCTGCCGCCGCGGCACTTCGCGATGTCGTGGATCGTCTTCGCATCCATCAGACACTTGCGCGTGCTCGGACCCATCTTCTTCATCTCGCACCCCCGAACCAACGCCTTCTTCTGCGACTTGAACGACACGCTCTCGTGTCCCATCAGCTGCTGTTGGGTGATCTCGACCATGTGATCGGCGACCTGGTCGCACGAAGGCCCCTGGTCCTCCTGCTTCTTGCTGCCGCATCCGCACACGAACGCGGCCGACACGAGCACGACGATCAGCTTCATGTCGGTAGTGTACTCCTCGCTACGGCGACAGAGCGTCTCGCGGGATGGGCTCGATCTGGAGGGACGTGCAGGTGGCGACGCCCCGGGCGGCTGCACGCCTGGCCTCGCTCGTACCGTCGCGGCGGATCGGCTCCTGGTGCAGGCACGAGAACGCGCGCTTCCCCGCGGTCTTCACGACCTCGGTGACCACCCAGAGTCCGTCGCTCCCCCGCACGATCGTACGCGGCGAGCGATCGACCAGGTACTTGGTCTCGTCCTCGATCGGTCCAGCCGACAGCGTGACCCGGCCTTCGCCCTCGGTCCACGCGTACGCCGTGGTGTCGGCCGACGCGAGCTTGCCGTGTGGGATCTCGATCGAGAAGTGATACCCGGCCAGCGTGCCTTCGAAGCGATCGTTGCCGTGCGTCGCAGACATCTCGACAACGGGTGCATCGCGCACCGCGCGGTTCGACGGTCCGGACGCAAGAGGATCCTGTGCCGTCTTGCTACAACCGACAACACCCAATGCGATCACCAGCGCGCGCGATAGCGAACCCAACGCGTTCTCATCCTATGCCTCGGCGCGCTCGGCGTACAGTTGCGCATGATCCGCGATGCGTGCGCCGATGACTTTTTCGCGATCGCCGACATCACGAACCACTACGTCCAGACCACCTCGATCCATTTCGCCTACGAGCCACTGAGCGTGGATCACCTGCGCGGGATGTGGGATCGCGGTCGGGCCCGCTATCCGTGGAAGGTCACCGAGGCCGACGGTGCGGTCGTCGGTTACGCCAAGGCCGGGTCGTGGCGCGATCGGGCGGCCTATGCGTGGACCGCCGAGATCGGGCTCTACCTCGCCCCCACCCACCATCGCCGCGGACTCGGAGGCGCGCTCTACGAAAACCTGCTCTCGGACCTCACGGATCGCGGATTTCGCTCGGTGATCGCGGGGATCACGCTCCCCAACGATGCGAGCCGGGCGCTCCACGACAAATTCGGGTTTTATTCGGTCGGCGTGGTTCGCGAGGCCGGTTACAAGGCCGGCGCGTGGCATGACGTCGAGTTCTTCCAGAAGCAGCTCTCGGACCGCGAAGGCCCACCTCGTGGGGCGACCGGGTAGCGGTTTTCGGCCACGGCGGCCACGATGCCGGCATGCGCTCGTTCGCCCTCGCCGGTGTTTGCACGCTCGTTGCGTGCTCGCACGCTCCACCACCCTCGGCACCGGCCGCGCCACCCACCGCATCGGAGGCGCCCACCCCAGCCCCCTCGCCCGCGCGGACGTCGCCGGCCTGCGCCAGCGCCGAGCACCACCAGCTCGACTTCTGGATCGGCGATTGGGACGTGACGATCCACGCCCGACAAACCCCGACCAGCACGACGTGGGGCACCGCGCGCGGCCACCAGCAAGTGACCTCGATCCTCGGCGGTTGCGCGATCGCCGAGAACTTCACCGCCCTCGGTCCCAAGCAGCCGTGGGCCGGCAAGAGCTTCTCGAGCTGGCAGGCGCCGCTCGGCAAGTGGCGTCAGACCTGGGTCGACGACTCGGGCAGTTACCTCGCGTTCACCGGCGGTCTCGAAGACGGCGTGATGACGCTGTATGGCGAGCCGCGCACGCGCAACGGCACCGCGTTCCAGATGCGGATGGTGTTTCTCGACGTCACGCCACGATCGCTGCACTGGGAATGGCAGCGCTCGGAAGACGGCTGGAAGACCGCGAAGCCGATGATGAAGATCGACTACGTGAGGCGGCCGTGATCGCGGATCATGCCGTGTGCACTGTCGGCCTGGTTGCGGCGCCTGCTGTATCGCCCCGTCGATCTCGCCGTGCGAGGCGCTGCCGGAGGGCAAACCCGCCGGTGTTCGCTGCCCGCACCTGACCGAAGACCTTCGATGCCGGCTGTTCGGCCGCCCCGAAAGGCCCGCGACCTGCTCGGGCCTTTTGCCCCAACCGGAGATGTGTGGCGACTCGGCGGAGCAGGCGATGGAGACGTTGATCCGCTGGGAGCGCCTGACCGCCCCGACGGGTCAGAAGTAGCCGAGGCTATTCGCGTTCCAGGTACGTGTAGCCCATCATCCCCTGGCGGAACCGGTTGATGAGCGTGCGGCTCTCTTCGATCGTCATCAGCTTCTTGCGGAGGGCGGCCTCGACCTTGTGGCGCAGCCGTCCGAGCAGATCGCTGGGCGAGTAGTCGACGAACCCGAGGACCTCGCTGACCGTATCGCCGGCGACCACTTCCTTGACGTCGTAGTCGCCGTCTTCATCCGACAGCTGGACGTGAACGGTGTTGGTGTCGCCGAACAGGTTGTGGAGGTCGCCGAGGATCTCCTGGTAGGCGCCGACCAGGAAAATGCCGAGGTAGTAGTCCTGGCCCTCGATCTTGCGGTGAAGCTCGAGCACGTGCTTGACGTCGCGCAGATCGATGAACGAAGCGATCTTGCCGTCCGAGTCACACGTGATGTCGGCGAGGGTCGCTCGCCGGGTCGGCTCCTCGTTGAGCCGGTGGATCGGACAGATCGGGAACAGTTGATCGACGGCCCACGCGTCGGGCACGGACTGGAACATCGAGAAGTTGCAGAAGTAGGTATCGGACAGTGCCTTCTCGAGGCCCTCGAGCTCCTCCGGCATGTGCTCGCGCCCGCGCGACAGCAACAGCACCTTCTCGCACGTCGCCCAGAACAGATTCTCGCAGACCACGCGGTGCTCGAGCGACAGGTGGCCGAGGTTGAACAGCTGGAGGACCTGATCCTTGTACTCGACGGCGTCGTGATAGGCCTCGAGCATGTTCTTGGCCGAGACGCTCTGGTAGGTCTCCCACATGTTGGTGACGAGCGGCGGCACCGGCTTCGGGACCTGGTCGGGGACGATCGGGTTGAGCTCGGTGACGCCGAGGACGTTGACCACCAGCACCGAGTGGTGGGCGGCCACGGCGCGCCCCGACTCGCTGACGATCGACGGGTGCGGCACGGAGTCCGCATCGCAGAATCTCCTTGAGCGCGTACACCACGTCGTTGGCGTACTCCTGCACCGTGTAGTTCATCGACGAGCTGAAGTTGGTCTGTGACCCGTCGTAGTCGACGCCGAGGCCACCGCCGACGTCGACGTAGCGCAGGCCGGCCGCGCCCATCTTGTAGAGCTCGACGTACAGCCGCCCGGCCTCGCGCAGGGCGTTCTTGACGCTCTTGATCGCGGAGATCTGCGAGCCGAGGTGGAAGTGGAGCAGCTTGAGGGTCTCGACCTCGTTCCACTCCTTGAGCTTGTTGATCGCCTCGACCATCTCGGCCGCCGATAGCCCGAACTTCGAGAAGTCGCCGCCCGACTGTTCCCACCGCCCGGCGCCGCGCGAGGACAGCCGCGCGCGGATGCCGAGCGACGGCTTGATCTGCACGCGCTGGGCGACCTTGTGGATGTGGTCGATCTCCGACGGCTTCTCGACGACGAGGATCACCGTCTTGCCGAGCTTCGACGCGAGGAGCGCCGTCTCGATGTACTCCTCGTCCTTGTAGCCGTTACAGATGATGAGCGCCTCGTCGTCCGAGTGGATCGCCATGATGGCGAGCAGCTCCGGCTTGCTGCCGGCCTCGAGCCCGTAGTGGAACGGCCGCCCGAAGTCGATGATCTCCTCGACCACGGTGCGGTTCTGGTTGACCTTGATCGGGTACACGCCGCGGTACTGGCCGGTGTAGCCGTACTCGCGGATCGCGCCGTTGAACGCGCCGCACAGCAGCTCGATCCGCGCCCGGAGGATGTCGGAGAAGCGGAGCAGGATCGGCAACTGGATCCCGCGAGCCACGAGATCCGTGATCAGCTCCTTCATGTCGATCGCGCCGTTGTTCGCACCGCGCGGTTGCACGATCAGGTTGCCCTGTTCGTTGACGTCGAAGTAGCCGCACCCCCAGCGCGGGATGTTGTAGGTGTCGTTGGCGTCGGCGGCGGTCCATCGACGGAGCGGATCCTGGGCGAGCAGAGCCTTCGCGCGAGCCATTACCTTCAAGCAATTACGGCCAATCGCTCCTCGACGCAATGGGGATCTGTCCTTCGCGTACCTCGGGCCGTCGAACCGCCGACGAACCGCCGACGAACGAGGTGCACGTGTGTGTGGCGATCGTGCGACGGCTGCGCGGATCGCCGGTGACGACGGGCCGATGTCGGGACCGACGCCGTGGAACACGCGATGCAACTCGGGACCGTATGGTCCACCGCCTCCGCTGGACGCTCGTCCTCGTCGCACTCGCGATCGCGAGCCTGTCCGGGTCGTCGAAGGCCGAGCGGGCGCCCGCGGAGACCACGCGCGCGCTGCCCGCACCCGAGCGCGACGGTGGTCCGGCGCTCGCCACGGTGCTGCAGAACCGGCGCTCGAACCGCACCTACGCGGCGCGCGACCTCACCGATCGCGAGCTGTCCCAGCTGCTGTGGGCCGCGCAGGGCTCCACCGGTGGCTTTCACCGCACCGCGCCCTCGGCGGGCGCGCTGTATCCGCTGACGGTTCACGTGTTCGATCGCCGCGGCGTGTGGCGCTACGACCACCGCGCACACGCGCTGGTTCGCGAGGTCGCCGGCGATCGGCGCTCGGCGCTGGCGGGCTACGGCGCTCCGACTCGCTTGTTGATCACGGCCGACTTCTCGATCACGGCTCGCAAGTACGGCGCGAGGGCCGAACGCTACGCCACGCTCGAGGCCGGTCACGTCGCGCAGAACGTGCTGCTCGCCGCGACCGCGCTCGGCCTACACGCGGTGCCGATCGGCGCCATCGACTACCGCAAGGTCCGGCAGGCGGTCGGAGTGTCGGAGCGTGACACACCGCTCTACGAGATCGAGATCGGTGCACCCCCGCGTCGGTAGACGCTAGACTGGAGCAACCTTGATCAAGGTGCTCGTCGTGGGGGCAGCGTGCGGCTGGTTGGCCGGTTGCGATCTGGTGCTGTCGCTCGATCGTCCCGACGCCGGCGCCGGACCGGGTTCGCCGCAGTTGCGCGAGGCCTACAACAGCTCCGCGACCGATACCACGCAGGTCACGATTCCACGCCGGACCGACGTGCAACCCGATGACGTGCTGCTCGTCGTGATCTGGGGCGATCGCGACGCCAACGTGCTCGTCGGTCAGACCCTCAACTTCGATGCCATCGGAGAGACGTTCGCGAACGGCTGCGACGGCGACTACCACGCGTTCTATTTTTCGGGTCGCGCTCGCGATGCCACGGACTACGCGTTCACGTTCGATCAGAACGCCAACTGGTCGGTGTTGGTCTCGGTGTATTCGAACGTCACGAGGGTGTCTCCGGTGACGGTGATCGATCCGGATGTCCTCGACTCGGACTTCACGATGCCCCAGGCGCAGTCGGCCGGGACGATCGCGTGGATCGGCGCGGTCGCCAGTCTGCCCTGGAACGACACGTTCCCCGGCTTCGTCAAGCGGGCGGTGAACCAGACGGTGGCCGTGTTCGACGCGACGATCGTGGAGGGCGTGGTTCCGGCGACCACCTACAACGCTTCCACCGATCCGCGGACGTTCTGTGCCGCGGCCGCCGAAGTGGTGCTCGAATGAAGCCGCGCTAGGTGCGCTCGCGCGAGGTCGGAGGGCGGCGCAACATGCGACGACCGCGGGTCGGCTGGTCGTCGTCGTCATAGCCGGGCGCCCGTGCGTAGCCGGCGACCGTGCGCTTGAGATCGGGCCCGCTGCTGCGCGGCCAGCTCGCCGGTGGTGCCGGCGGGTCGGGCTGCGGTGGACGCGACAGGATCAGCGCCGTCGGCAGCGTCGTCGGCGGCTGCACGATCGGTTGCCCGCGCGGCGTCGGCACGACGGGCAGCGGCTCGGCTTCGGTGCCTCGCGCCATCCGGCGCCGCGTGGTGGTCGGGCGCGGCTCCTCGGTGGGCACCACGATCGCATCGGCCATGTCCGCCGGGACGATCGTCTCGTGGCGCTCGGTGTCGAGTGGCTCGGCGGCCGACAACGTCGCCGGGGCCGGCACGGCACCGAACAGCAGGCGCATCTCGCGTGCGATCGGCTCGGCGCCGCTCTCCCAGCCGCGCGCCGCGACCACTTCCACCAGCGCGTCGATCAGGTCCGCGGCCGACGCGTAGCGCATCGAGGCGTCGAGCGATAGCGCGCGCCGGATCACCTGCTCGACATCGGCCGGAAACTCGGGGACCAGCTCGCGCGGCGCGATGTACTCGCCGCGAACCACCGCGAGCATGCGCTCGAAGTCGCTCTTGCCGGCGAAGCAACGCGCGCCGGTGGTCAGCTCGTAGAGCACGACCCCGAGCGCGAACACGTCCGTGCGGTGGTCGACGCGATCTCCCATGCACTGCTCGGGAGACATGTAGCTCGCCTTGCCGCGCACGATGCCCGGTGCGGTGTGCACCATCTGGATCGCGGTCGAGGCGATCCCGAAGTCGACGACCTTCACGCTGCCGTCGTGGCCGACCATGATGTTGGACAGCGAGACGTCGCGATGGACCAGGCGCAGCGGCCGGCCGTCGGCGGTGCAGCGGCGGTGTGCGTGGTCGAGCCCCGCGGCCGCACCGATCACGATCGCGATCGCGGTGTCGTAGGGCAGGGCGATGCACGTCTTCGTGCGAGCGGGTCCCGACGCCGCCGACAGCAACTCGCGGAGGTCGGCACCGTGCACGTACTCCATCGCGAGGTAGTGGTAGCCGTCGGGGGAGACGTCGACATCGAGCACGCGCGCGATGTTCGGGTGATCGAGCAGGGCGACGAGCTCTCCCTCCTGGAGGAACATCGAGCACGCCTCGGGTTCGGTGCTGCGGTGCTGGTTCAGCACCTTGACCGCGACGTGCCGACCCTCGGCGTCGCAGCCGAGGTAGATGTCCGCCATGCCACCCTGGGCGAGGGGACGGAGCAGCTGATAGGACCCGAGAGCTCCGAGCGCTTGCAGCGTGCGGGAGGCCGAGGCGGGTTCGTCTGCTGTCATCGATCATCCTACGAACGAGCAGGGCTGATCGTTTCGGCGTTTTTTATCGAATTAGATCCAATAGGTTACGGTTCCGGAGGCCGGCGGTGTTGGTGAGCACTCTTACATCTGCCCGGGCTCGGCGCAGCCGGCGGCGGATCGACGTCCATCGATCGTCCAAGACCACCGCACGAAACGGAGCGAGGTCGGGCCACTAACGGCTTGCCCGCTGGGAGCGTTCCGATAGATTCCACCGTTCCCCAATGGGCAATCAGGTCGCCAAGGACAGCCCCGCCGCGAAGGTCATCGCCGAAGAGGAGCGCCTGTACGGCCAGGTCCAGGCCCGGGTGGCGATGGGGGAAGAAGACGAACGGCCGCAGATCGGCGCCGCCGATCTCGATGCCGACCTGCTCAGCCTGCGCGATCAGATCGCCGAGGCACGTCCCGAGGATCTGCCGCCGCTGGTCGAGCAGATGACCCGGCTCGCGGCGCTGCGGGCGCGGCTCGGTGGTGGGCGGTCGTTGCCGGTCGACATCACGTCGCCGTACTTCGCGCACATGCGCCTGCGCGAGAACGGCACCAAGGGTGGGGCGAACAAGGTCCGCGACGTGATGGTCGGCAAGCGCGGCTTCATCGATCGCCAGAGCAACGTGCAGATCGTCGACTGGCGCAACGCGCCGGTGTCGCGGATCTACTATCGCTACGAGGAAGGCGACGACTACGAGGAGGAGATCGCCGGTCGTCGCGTCGAGGGTGTGGTCGAGGCGCGTCGCAACGTCTCGATCGCGCGCGGCAACCTCCGCCGCATCGGCACGCCGCAGGGCACGTATCTCAAGAACGCGCATGGCTCGTGGGTCGAGGCGGTCGGTCAGATCACGCCGATCCTCCACGGCGGCATGGGCAAGGCCGCGCGCCCGGTGCCGGCACCGCGTGCGAAGGGCGAGAAGGCCCGGCTCGGCATCCACCACGGCGTCGCGCGCGCCGACAAGGCGCTGCCCGAGATCGCGGCGCTGATCGACAGCGTCCAGTTCGAGCTGATCAGCCAGCCGAGCAGCGGCATCGTCGTGATCCAGGGCGGCGCCGGCTCGGGCAAGACCACGGTCGCGCTGCACCGGATCGCGTACCTCAACTTCCAGGACCCGCGCCGGTTCAAGGCGAACCGCACGCTGTTCGTGGTGCCGTCGCAGGCGCTCGTTCGCTACGTCGCCGGCGTGCTGCCGTCGCTCGGCGTGTCGGGCGTGCCCGTCGTGACCTACACCGGGTGGGCGCGGTCGACGCGCATGCGGTGTCTGCCCGAGGCGCCGACCAAGTACAACGCCGAGCCGCCCGATCAGGTGTCGCGCGTCAAGAAGCACCCGGCGCTGCTCGCGATGCTCGTCGAGCTGGTCGACGACCAGGCCGCCGAGATCCGCGGCGAGCTCGCCGCGCAGTCGACCGCCGCCGCCGAGGAATGGGACCGGCTCGCCAGGCGCCCGCTGGTGCCGCGGCTCGGCAAGCTCGGATCGTGGATCAAGAAGGCCGACACGCTTGATGCGCCGGTGAGGATCGCGCTCGAGGGCATCGTCAAGCGGTGGAGGAAGCGCGCCGACGACGTGGTCCAGGACTGGGCCGAGCTGCTCACCGACCCGGTGGCGCTCGCCGAGGGCTTCGCCGGCACCGACGTCACCGAGGGCGACATCCGCCGCGTCGTCGGGTGGATGCGGCGCCAGCTGGCGAAGCCGCAGAAGGTGCCGGTCGACGAGCACGGCAAGCCGATCCTCGATGCCGAGGGCCATGCGGTCGGTCCCGACGACGACGATCCGGCGGGCCGGTTCGACGACGAGGACGACCCGATCCTGCTCCGCCTCGTGCAGCTCAAGCGCGGTGGCCTGATCCCGCCGACCGGCGACGAGCTGGTCTGGGAGCACGTCGCGATCGACGAGGCGCAGGACCGCTCGGCGCTCGAGGTCAAGGTCCTCGTCGAGGCGACCCGCGCGCCCGACGGCGACGCCCAGAAGCGCTCGGTCACGATCGCGGGCGACACCGCGCAGCGCCTCGTGTTCGACAACAACTTCTCCGGCTGGGAGCAGCTCCTCGAGCAGACCGGCCAGCCCGCGATCGTGCGGCCGCTCAAGCTCTCCTACCGCTCGACCGCCGAGGTCATGCTGCTCGCGCGCGAGATCCTCGGGCCCGAGCTCGCGCCCGACGAGCCGCTCGCCGCGCGCCCCGGCGAGCCGGTCGAGCTCCACGAGTTCGGCGATCTCGGCGAGGCGGTCGCGTTCCTCGGCGACGCGCTGCGCACGCTGATGGCGCGCGAGCCCACCGCGTCGTGCGCCGTGGTCGCGCGCCACTCCGAGCAGGCCGACGCCTACTACGAGGGCCTGCGCCGCACCGAGGTGCCGGCGCTCCGCCGCGTGCGCCGCGACGAGTTCAACTTCCAGCCCGGCGTCGACGTCACCGATGTCGCGCAGGTCAAGGGTCTCGAGTTCGACTACGTGATCATGGTCGACGTCAACGACACCAGCTACCCCGACGTCCACTGGGCGCGCCACCTGCTGCACATCGGCGTCACGCGCGCCGCGCACCAGCTGTGGCTGGTGTCGACCGGCGAGCCGAGCGTGCTGGTGCCGACCGCGCTGCGCGACGGTGGCCGGATGACCGTCGGCTGATCTGGGGACGGAGTAAACTCTGACAATCTTGTTCGTAGAAGTGTAATCAGCACCACGATGATCTTCGAGGCACTGCGACGAGTGGCGGTGCGTTGAACTGCCACCGCGGTGGCGTTCCCACTGGCCTTCTATAGGGCGCTATCTGCGCTGACCTCCGGGTCGCACACGATCGCGGTCCGCGCTGCCTGGATCGCGGCCGGCGGATCCAACACGTCGGTCAATCAGGGTTCGCCGAGCGTGCTCTCAAGCAGTGAACCCGCGCGGAGTATGATGCGCGGAATGCCGCGGTACGAGCTCTCGAACAAGACGTCGCACAAGTTCTGGGACATCACGCTCGCCGGTACGGCGTTCACCGTGACGTTCGGAAAGATCGGTGCGACCGGGCAGACCCAGATCGAGCAGTTCCCCTCGGGTGCCGCGGCGCGGAGTGCCTACGCCAAGCTGATCGCCGAGAAGACGAAGAAGGGCTACACGGAGGTCGGAGGCAAGCGCAAGGCGTCGAAGCCGACCAAGGCGAAGCCCGCGAACCCCGCCGGGCTCGACGGCCCGCTCGCCGCGCACCAGAGGACCTACGACGGTTCGAACGCCGAGGCGTTTCGCTGGGAGCACGGGGCGATCCGCGGGGCGCGGCTGTCGCACAGCACCTACACGAACCCGGACTTCCACGACGGCCTCGCGAAGGTGCTCGACCTGTTGCTGGCGCATCCATCCGGCCAGACGCTCGCCGAGCTATCGCTCGGCTTCGACGGCGATCCGACCGACAGCGATCTGCAGGCGGTGATCGACGTGCTCGTGAAGCGCGCGCCGGCCACGCTGCGCGCGCTCGCGTTCGGCGACTTCGAGTTCGCGGATGGCTATCACCTGAGGGGCCCGAAGACCACCGGCGTGCCTCGCGTGCCCGTGTGGTACTCGGTCGGCGATCTGTCGAGCTGTGGAAGGCGACCCCGGCGCTCGAGCAGCTGATCGTCACGGCGAGCTCGAAGGCTTTCGGTGCGAAGGCCAAGCTCGGGTCGCTGCACCTGCCCGCGCTCCGTCGGCTCGAGATCCGGTCGGGCGGGCTCCCGAAGGCGAGCGTCAAGGCGATCGCGACCGGCAAGCTGCCGAAGCTCGAGCATCTCGAGGTGTGGCTGGGCGCTGCGGAGTACGGGTGGCGACGCGTCGATCGCCGACGTCAAGACGCTGCTCGCGCGTCGCGATCTCCTGCAGCTGCGGCACCTCGGGTTGCGGAACGCGGAGATTGCGGATCTGCTGCCCGAGGCGATCGCGCGCTCGCCCCTGCTGCCGCGACTGACCACGCTCGATTCTGTCGCTCGGCTGCCTGACCGACGAGGGGGCCGCGAAACTCGCGAAGCATCGGGCGGCGTTCGCGCACCTCGCGGTGTTCGACGTCTCGCGCAACTACCTGTCCAAGTCCGGCATCGCCGCGCTCCGCGGTTGCGCGAACAAGCTCGTGTCGACCCGACAGCGCGTCGCCGGCGACGAGCCCCGGCATCCCGCCGTCGCCGAGTAGGCGCGGTTTTCTGTGGTGTGGACGTTCGAGCTCGTCTCCGGCATCGCGAGATCTCGGTGGGAAACGGCACCACGGTGGCAGTTCGACGCACCGCCACTCGTGGCAATACCTCGAAGGTCATGGTGGTGCTGATTACACTTCTACGAACAAGGTTGTCAGAGTTTACTCCGTCCCCAGATCGCACCGGCGCACCCACGACCGAGGTCAGCGGTACGCCTGTTTCTCCCAGCGGTGCCCGCAGCCGACGCATCGCCACTTGTAGAGGCTGCCGTACTCGTTGCCGATCAGCGCGACCCGCTCCGCACCGAGGATCATCGAGCATCTCGGACACCTGCGCCGGTAGCCGTCGATGCCGACGCACAGCGCGAATCCGGCGAGCAGCAACGGCACGACGATGGTGGGCTCGAAGAACGCCATCGGAATCCCGAACAGCAGCACGAGTCCGTAGAGCGCGATCACCCAGATCGACCTTCGAACCGACCACACCCGCGCCGCCCAGCTCGCACCGGCCGGTGCCCGGTCGCCGATCTTCTTCTCGTGGTACCGCGCGTCGGGCCCACGGTTGAGGTAGAGGGCCGCCGGCTCCACGACCTTGGCGCGTGCGCCCCCTCCGGCGTAGACACGGTAAACGGCTCTTTGCAACGCGCTGTAGCCAGAGCCGCCGAACCACCGGCTCTTCGACTCGCCGAGGACGCGGCACGCCGCGGTGGCCCGCTCGCCGCCATCGCGAATGATCCGAGCCAGGGCCTTGGCCGCCGGGTCGCTCACCGACGGCGGCGCGCGGGACAGCTCCTTGGCGGCAGCGTTCGCCGCCGCGCGGTCGGGCCCGCTCAGCGCGGCGGCGATCCGCTCTCCGTCCTGCCGGCTCATCGGCTCTCCATGTCACGAGTGTGGCGCGATCGATCGCCGAGTGAAAGCGAGCACCGCCCGCATCCTCCCGCATCCTCGACGTCAGCCTCGCTCCGGCTCGGCTCGGCTCGGGTTGGCCACGGTGATCGATCGTGTCCGCTTCGTCGCGTCACGCACGCGGCAGGGCGAGCGTGAACCGCGCACCGCCGAGTGGCGAGGCACCGGCTGATAACGTGCCGCCGTGCGAGGTCGCGATCCGGCGCGCGATCGCGAGACCGAGCCCGACGCCGGCCGCGCGCTCGCTGCGTTCGCCACGATCGGCGCCACGCGAGAACGGCGTGAACAGGGCCTCGGGATCGGGGCCGAGGCCGGGGCCGTTGTCGTCGACGACGATCGCGAGCTCGGCATCGCGGGTCTCGATGCCGATCCGGACCTCGCCGCCGCGCGACACCGCGGCGAGTGCGTTGACGACCAGGTTGCGGATGCCGGTCTCGAGCATCACGGCGTTGCCGGGGACGGAGGCGGTGACCTCGTCGGTGGGAGCAACGAGCGAGATGCCGGCGCGCTCGGCCTGATCGGCGAGCTGCGCGACCACGGCATCGACGCGATCGATCACGCGGACGGGTGCGCGGGCGGCCGGGGCATCGGCGCCGGCGCGCGCGAGGGAGAGTAGACCTTCGACGAGCGCGGACAGACGGCGCAGCTCGTCGAGCGCGGTGCGCGCGGTGGTCTCCCACTCGTCGGCGCTGCGCGGGTGGCGCAGGGCGACCTCGAGATCGGTCGCGATCACCGCGAGTGGCGTGCGCAGCTCGTGGGAGGCGTCGGCGGCGAATCGGGCGAGCGCCCCGAAGCCATCGTCGAGCCGGGCGAACAGCTCGTTGAGCGCGACCACGAGATCGCGGAGCTCGCCGTCGGCGGCGGGGACGGGCAGGGAGCGCCGCAGATCGTGCGCGGTGGTCTCGCGCGCGGCGGCGATCGCGTCCTCGACCGGCCGCGCGGTGCGGCGGCTGAGCGCGATCGCGGTGATCACGCCGGCCGCGATCGCGAGCGGGGCGGCGACCGCCATCGCCCCGAAGATCATCTCGGTGGCCTCGCTGCGGAACGAATCGCCGGCCGCGATGTCGGCGTCGCCGTCGTCGATCGCGATCACCGCGAACGACCCGACGACGAACAGCACGATCGCGATCGCCGTGCTCGCGATCGCCGTGACCACGAACCGGCGCCGCAGCGAGCCGCGCGCCGTCACTCTGCCACCTTCGCGCGATAGCCGTAGCGCCGCAGCGTCTCGATCGCGAGCCGCGAGCCCGCGAGCTTGCGCCGCACGTGACCGAGGTGCACCTCGACGACGTTGGTGCCCGGATCGAAGTCGTAGCCGAACGCGTCGCGCAGGATGTCGCGCCGCGAGACCACCTCGCCGAGCCGCGCGATCAACAATTCGAGCAGCGCGCGCTCGCGCGGCGAGAACACGACCTCGCGTCCGCCGATCGCGACCACCGGCTCGCCGGTCACGAGCTCGACATCGCCGGCGCGCAGGCGTCGCGGCGGTGCCGGTTCGGCGCGCCGCAACGTCGCTCGCAACCGCGCGAGCAGCTCCTCGAACGCGAACGGCTTGACCAGGTAGTCGTCCGCTCCACCGTCGAGCGCACGCACGCGCTCCTCGACCGCATCGCGCGCGGTGAGCACGAGGATCGGCACCTGGCTATCGCGTCGCAGCTCGACGATCACGTGCTGGCCATCGCGATCGGGCAGCCCGAGATCGAGCAGCACCGCGCGCGGCGTGTCGCTGCGCGCCCGTGCGAGCGCCTCGGCGGCGGTGCCCACCGCGACCGCCGCGAACCCCTCCTCGGTGAGGCCCTTGACGAGGCTCGCCGCCAGCCGAGGTTCGTCCTCGACCACGAGGATCGTCATCGGCGCCCAGTCCCTGCCATGAGTGTCTCGCAGTCTGCCAAACCCGCGGGGCGGCGTCGCGGCTGGTCGAGGCTCGGCCGGGATCTTCATCATCCCTTCACGTTGGGGGCCCGACGCCGGCGTACCGTGCGTAGGCGTGCGCGGCTCGGGTCGTCCACCCTCTCGGCACCGCCGACCTTGGTGGGAGTGGTACGAACCAGTGTTCGTACGATCGGAGGAGATGTGGCCCGGTACTTGATGCGTACGAACCACGGTTCGTACGGCACGGAAGAGGTCGCGGTGGCGCGAGATGTCCGGCCGTTCGGGACAAGCGCGCGGTCGAGAAGTGCGAACGCTCCCGCGGAAACGCACTGTGGCTCGCATCACGATGCGGTTCCGCGGAACCGTGTTGCGATGTCGACCGGACACGACGCGCGGATCGACGCGCGGATCGGCGTTCGCGAAGGAGACGTCCCGCTTGCGGAGCGGTGTCCGCTTCGAACGGACTTCGCGAAGGCGACGTCCCGATCGAGGGGCGGAGTGACGACGCTCCAGGAAGACCTGGCCCGGTACTTGATGCGTACGAACCACGGTTCGTACGGCACGGAAGAGGTCGCGGTGGCGCGAGATGTCCGGCCGTTCGGGACAAGCGCGCGGTCGAGAAGTGCGAACGCTCCCGCGGAAACGCACTGTGGCTCGCATCACGATGCGGTTCCGCGGAACCGTGGTGCGATCCCGCTTGGACAACCGAAACACCTGGCCCGGTACTCGATGCGTACGAACAACGGTTCGTACGACCCGCGACAAGGCAGGTGTGCCCCGGCAGCGGGCGGCCTTCGTCGCGGGATCGGTCTGGTCGCGATGGCGCTCTCGATCGCGTTGGCGACGCCGGCACGCGCCGACGACCCGGCCGGGGACGTCGCCGATGACCAGACCGGCGACCAGGCCGGGCGCGCCGACGATCTGACCCTGGCCGCCGCGCTCGCCGACGCCCCCCGCGCTCCGGCCGCGCAGATCGGCGCGCACGAGATCGCCGCGGCCGAGGCGCAGATCGATGCGGCGAGCGGATGGCCGTCGCCGTCGGTGCACGTCGAGACCAATCGGTTGACGGCGCGGCTGGTCGCGGGCGCGAGTCTGCCGCTGCCGGTGTTCGGCACGATCGGCGCGGCGCGACGCGATGCCGCCGCACAGGCGCGGGTGGTGCGCGCGGATGCCACGCTCGCGATCCGCGACGTGCGCCGGCAGATCGCGCAGACGTGGCTCGCGCTCGCGCGTGCCGAGGGTGATGTCGCGGCGGCCGATGTCGGCGCCAAGCAGGCGGCGGAGCTCGAACGCATCGCGCGCGGCAAGCTCGGCGCGGGCAGTGGTGCGGAGGTCGATGTCACCGCCGCGCAGGCGGCCCGACTGCGCGCCGAGCTCGCGGTCGCGACCGGGCGGCGGACGGTGCGTGCGGCGGCGGCCGACCTCGCGGCGGTGCTCGGGCGCGATCCGTCGAAGCCACTGCATGCGGCGGGAGACATCCCGGTCGGTGGTCCGACGGATCTCGCGAGGCTGCGCGCGCGACTGTCGCGGCATCCCGATCGGGCCGCGGCGCTCCGGCGGATCGAGGCGGCGGAGGCCTCGATCGATAGTGCGCGCGCGCAGCGGTTGCCGGGGCTCGCGCTCGAGGCGCAGGTCGCGATCGACGATCCGACGATGCCGGGCACCGATCTCACGGTCGGGCTCGCGTTCGAGCTCCCGCTGTTCGCGAACACGGGTGCGCGCGTGCGTTCGGCGCGCGCGATCGCCGAGGCCGAGCGCGCGCGGTTCGCGGTGACCGAGGCGGCGCTCGAAGGCGCCCTCGTCGCCGACTACCAGCGCTGGCGCGCGGCCGCCGATCGCCTGACGACGCTCGGGCGCGACGTGGTTCCACTGCAGGAGCGCGCGACCGCGCAGTCCGAGCAGGCGTACCGCGAGGGCGCGCGCGAGCTGGTGACGGCGCTCGCCGCGGAGCACGATCTGGCGACCGTGCGCGCCGAGGTCAACGCGGCGCGGATCGACGCGGCGGCGGCATGGTTCGAGCTCCAGCTCGCGGCGGGTGGCGATGCGCCGTAGTGCGGTGATGCGCCGTAGTGCGGTGATGCGCCGTAGCGCGGCGATGCGCCGTAGCGCGGCGATGCGCCGTAGTGCGACGACGTGCCGTGCGGTGACGTTCGCGATCGCGGCGCTGTGCGCGGTCGCGAGTTGCGGCGGCAAGTCCGCCGATGACGGCGGCGACGACGAGGAGCGCGGGCCGGCGACGGTGACCTGCCAGCCCGTCGTGCAGGGCGAGATCGAGGACGCGCTCGAGGTGACGGGCGTGATCGCGCCACCACCCAAGCTCGACGCGGTGATCAGCTCGCCGATCGCGGGTCGCGTCGGCAAGGTCTCGGTCGAGGAGGGCGATCACGTCGACGCCGGGGCGGTGATCGCGGTGGTCGAGGATCCGGCGCTGCCGGCGGGGAGTGCGGAGGCGGCGGCGGGGGTGGCCGCGGCTCGAGCGGCCAAGCAGGTCGCGGATCAGGAGCTCGCGCGGCAACAACGCCTGGTCGACAGCGGCATCGGTGCGCGGCGCGATCTCGAAGCCGCACGCGGCAACGCGGCGGCCGCGGCGGCGGGGCTGACCGCGGCGAGGTCGCGCCAGCACCTGGCGTCGCAACAGATGGCACGCCGCGAGTTGCGGGCGCCGCACGCCGGCGTCGTGCTGCACCTGTGGAAGCGCACCGGCGAGCACGTCGACGGTACGGCGTCGACGCCGGTCGCGGAGATCGCCGACGTCAGCCACCTCGAGCTCCGCGCCCAGCTCCCGCCCGGGCCGCTCGCACCGGTGCGCGAGGGCATGCCGGTGCGGATCCGTGTCGCCGGCCGCGAGCCACTCTCGGGCCACGTGATCCGGGTGTCGCCGGCGGTCGATCCGTCGACGTTGCTCGCGACGGTGCGGATCGGGATCGAGTCGGACGCGACGGCGCACGGCCTGTTGGTCGGGTCGGCGGCGACCGGCTGGATCGAGCTCGGCAAGCACCCGGGGCTGACGGTTCCGCCGTCTGCGCTGCGGCGCTCGCCGGCCGGCACCGACGAAGTGGTGGTGTGCGACGGTGATGTCGCGCGCGTGCGCACGGTGAACATCGGCCGCCGCCGCGATCACGACGTCGAGCTGGCGTCCGGCGTGAAGGCCGGCGACAGCGTGGTCGTCGATCACGCGATCGGTCTCGAGGACGGTCAGCCGCTGGTCCGGACGATCACGGGGCCGGCAGGCGCGGGTCCGGCAGGCTCGGGATCGGGTTCGAACTAGTGGTCCGCTGGCTCCAGCGCAACGCCGGGTTCGTGTGGCTCGCCGCGCTGGCGCTCGCCGTACTCGGCGGGATCGCGATCGCGACGATGCCGAGCGGGATCTATCCCGAGATGGTGTTCCCGCGCGTGATGGTGGTCGCGCACGTCGGACAGCTCGCGCCCGATCTGGTCGAAGCGCAGGTGACGCGGCCACTCGAGGAAGCGGTCGCGACGGTGCCCGGTGTCCAGCACGTTCGCGCGAAGACGATCCGCGGCGCCGCCGAGCTATCGCTGCAGCTCACCGACGACACCGATCCGCTGCAGGCCCAGAACGCCTGCCAGTCGGCGGTCGATCACGTGTCGCTGCCGCGCGGCACCACGCTGCAGGTCGAGCGCGTACTGCCGACCTCGGTCCCGGTGATCACGTTCAACCTCGAGGCGGCGCCGGGCGCGACCATCGATCCGCGCACGCTGCGCTACGTCGGCGAGCGCGTCGTGCGCCCCGCGCTGGTGCGCGTGACCGGCGTCGGCGGCGTCGAGCTCCAGGGCGGTCGCGTCCGCGAGGTCACGATCGCGATCCGTCCGGCCGATCTCGCCGCGATGCACGTCACTCCGTCGCAACTCGCCGATCGGCTACAGCAGGCGGACGAGATCGTGGCGGCGGGCAAGGTGTTCGACGAGCACCAGACCCTGCCGGTCGTGCTCGACGCGCAGGCGGGGGATCTCGATCACCTGCGCGCGCTACCGGTCGCGACCGGTCCCGACGGTCCGGTGCGACTCTCGGCGGTCGCCGACGTCACCGAGGGCGCGGCCGATCCCGACGTCATCGTGCGCGGCCCGCGCGGCGAGTCCGTGGCGGTGTCGGTGGCGCGGTTGCCGGGGGCCAGCACGCCCGCGGTCGTGCACGGCGTCCAGGACGCGGTGGCCGAGCTGCGGCGCACGCACGCGCTTCCCGCGGGCGTGGTGATCTCTCCGGTCTACGATCAGGCCGAGCTGGTCGACGATTCGCTGATCGGTGTGCGCGACGCGATCCTGATCGGCGTCTTCCTGTCGCTGCTGGTGATCGCGTTCGCGCTCCGCGACTGGCGCGCCGGCGTGATCGCCGCGCTGCCGGTGCCGCTGACCTTGCTCGGCACGTTCGGGATCATGAAGTGGCTCGGACTGACGCTCGACGTGATGTCGCTCGGAGGCCTCGCGGTCGCGATCGGCCTGGTGGTCGACGATTCGATCGTGGTCACCGAGGGCGTGGTCGCGCGCCTCGAGGAAGGCCTCGACGTCGAGCAAGCGATCGAGCTCGGCGTTGGCGACATGTTCGCCGCGGTGCTCGGCACCACGGTGACCACCGTCGTGGTGTTCGCCCCGCTCGCCCTGCTGAGCGGCGTCACCGGCCGGTTCCTCGGCGCGTTCGCCACCACGTTGGCGATCGCGGTGCTGCTGTCGATGGTGATGGCGCTGACGCTGATCCCGACGACAGCGCGGCTGCTGCGGCGCCGTCCTCCGGTCGGCGATCGCTCGCACGATCGCGTCGGCCGGGTGTTTCACCGGCTGGTCCGGTTCCGCCTCGCGCCGATCCTCGTGATCGCCGCGCTCGGTCTCGCCGGAACGCTCGCGTACCGCGCGCTCTCGACCGGGTTTCTGCCCGCGATGGACGAGGGTGCCTTCGTGCTCGACTTCTTCCTGCCGGCCGGCACCTCTCTCGAGGAGACCGACCGGATCGCCGGGGGGATCGATCGGGTGCTCGAGACGACGCCCGCGATCACCACGTTCACCCGCCGCACCGGTACCGAGCTCGGTCCCGCGACCGCGACCGTGCAGAACCGCGGCGACATCATGATCAAGCTGGTGCCGCGATCGAAGCGCGACGACATCGTCGATGTCATCGACCAGGTGCGAGAGAGGCTCCACGGCGCGGTGCCCGAGGCCCGGCTCGAGTACGTGCAGGTGTTGCAGGACGCGCTCGCCGATCTGGCCGGCAACCCCGAACCGATCGAGATCCGCGTGTTCGGCGACGACCCGCGCGCGCTCGAGGCGTGGGCGAAGACCGCCGGCCAGGCGATGTCCAAGCGCCCGGAGCTGGTCGACGTGTTCGACGGTCGCCAGGGATCGACGCCGATCCTGCGCGGTCGCATCGTGCCGTCGCAGCTGGCGCGCCTCGGCCTCGACGCGGCCGCGGTCGGCTCCGACCTCGAGATCGCCGAGACCGGGCGCGAGGTCGCGCAGATCCTCCAGCCCGAGCGCGCGATCACCGTGCGGTTGCGCTATCCCGACGCCGTGCGGTTCTCCGCCGAGGCACTCGCGCGATCGCCGATCGCGTACGGCCCGCACTCGCTGTCGCTCGGGCACGTCGTCGAGTTCGATCGTCCGCTCGCCCCCGCGGAGCTGCGCCGCGACAGCCTGCGGTCGGCACTGGTGATGTCCGCGTCGACACCCGACGGCGATCTCGGTGCCGGCGAGAAGGCGGTGCGCGAGACGCTGCGCGATCACCCACCGCCGCGCGGCGCGCAGATCGAGATCGGTGGCCAGGCCGAGTCGGGTCGCAAGTCGCGCACCGAGCTCCTCGAGGTCGCCGGCGTGTCGACGCTGCTGGTGTTGCTCGTGCTGTTACTCCAGCTGCACTCGCTGCGGTTCGCGCTCGTCGTGCTGGTCAGCGCCCCGCTGTCGACGGTCGGCGGCTTGCTCGCGCTCGCGATCACCGGGACGCCACTCGACGTGTCGTCGATCACCGGGTTGATCTTGCTGGTCGGGCTGGTGGTCAAGAACGGGATCCTGCTGCTCGAGCACCTGCAGCGCTCGCTCGCCACGGGGATGCCGCTCGCCGACGCGATCGCCGCCGCCGCTCGTCGCCGCTTGCGCCCGATCGTGATGACCACGTGCGCCACGCTCGCCGGGCTGGCGCCGCTCGCGTTCGGGTTCGGCGCGGGTGCCGATCTGCAGCGCCCGCTCGCGATCGCGGTGATCGGCGGTCTCGTGCTGTCGACGGTGGTGACCCTGGTGGTCACGCCGGGTCTGACCGCACTGGGATCCCTCAGGGACAGGCGCCGTTCGACGCCACCCACGTCTTGAACGAGGCGACGAACCGCTCGTGCGAGATCGGCGGCGGCGTGCGCTTGCCACCCGGCTTCCATCCCCACAGGACGAGCGGATCCGTCGACACGTGCTCGAGCAGCTTGTCGAGATCGCGCCCGCCGGTCTTGCGCGGATCGTTCAGCTGCCGGCACAGCTCGGCCGGCGTTCGCCCCTCGAACACCTCGACGGCGGGAGGCAGTCCCCAGTGTGGCGCGCCCGGCGGTCCACCCGCGACGCCGACCGTGTCCTCGGAGTTGCGGGTCTGATGGCAGGTCGTGCACAGCACGCCGGCCTCGACCGACTTGCGCGAGATGTTCTGGATGTGCGGCTTGCCGGCGTCGCCCTGTAGCGGACGATCACCCTTGGGGTGGCAGTTCTTGCACCGCGGCGACAGCAACACCTTCGCGACGTCGGCGAACGCACGCTTGCCGGCGGCGACCTGATCGGCGCTCGGCGACGTGTGACCGCTGGGCTTGTCGCCCGATGGTGCGCCCGGCTGGCCGAGCGCGACGATCGTCGTCGCGGTGATCGCACCGATCGCCGCGGCGATCGCGAGGCGCTTCACGCGGCACCACCCTTCAGCTCGTCCCATGCCTTCTGCAAAGGCATCTTGCGTAGCCGGACGCCGGTGGCGTCGAAGATCGCGTTGGCGACCGCCGGCGCGATCGGTGGCAACCCGGGCTCGCCGATCCCGGTCGGTGACTCGTCGCTCGGCAGGATCTCGACCACGATCTCGGGAGCCTCGTTCATGCGCAGCACCGGGAACGTGTCGTAGTTGTCCTGCTGGATCGCGCCATTGGCGATCGTGATCTCCTGATCGAGCGCGGCCGACAGCCCGAACGCGATCGCGCCCTCGATCTGGGTCTTGACGATGTCGGGGTTGACGGCGATCCCGCAGTCGACCACCGCCCACACCTTGCGGACGCGGATCCGGCCGTCGACGATCTCGACCTGCGCGACCTCGCCGACCTCCGATTCGAAGCTGAAGTGGCGCGCCAGTCCCAGGCCCGCACCCCGCTTGCGCGAGCTCCAGCCCGACAGCTTGTCGAGCGCCTTCAGCACGCGGGTCTGCTTCGACGTCGGCGGCAACATCGCCAGCCGCGTCGCCATCGGATCGACCTTGGCGGCCGCGCACAGCTCGTCGAAGAACCCCTCCATCACGAACCCGGTGACCGAGTTGCCGACCGAGCGCCACGCCGAGACCGGCAGCTTGGTCTGGACCGGCGACGACGTCAGCTCGAAGTTGGAGAACTTGTACGGCGTGTTCCTGAGACCCTCGGTGGTGAACAGGTCACCGAACGAGTTGGTGGAGAACACCGCCATCAACGAGTCGACGAACATGTTGCGGATCGCCTTCGGGACGCCCGGCAACGCGGCGGTGGTCCACTCGCGTGACGACAGCGTGATCGACTGCGACACCACGTGCATGCGCGCGCCGGTGATCTTGCCGTCGGTGACGCCGCCCTCGACCTGCACGGCGTAGACCGGCCGGTAGAACCCCTGGGTCATATCGCTCTCGCGCGACCAGATCAGCTTCACCGGTCGCTTCACGCGCTTCGAGATCTGCGCCGCCTGCGCGCACACGTCGGCGATCGCGCGGCGACCGAACCCACCACCGCACAGCGTGGTGTGAACCTTCACGCTCTCGAAGTCGATGCCGAGCGCGTCCGAGACGTACGCCTGGACCAGGGTGGGAGACTGCGTCGGCGCCCACACCTCGGCGCGGTTGCCCTGGACCGAGACGGTCGCGTTCTGCGGCTCGAGCGGGGCGTGGGCGAGGTACGGCGCCTCGTAGACACCGGTGATCTTGGTCCGCGCACGGCCGATCGCGGAGCGCGCGTTGCCGTCGTCGCGAACGCCGGTGCCGTCGCCGCGGTAGTCGCGCATCGCCTTCTGCATCTCGGCGGTGTCGAGCTTCGGGATCTCGCCGGCCGTCCACGTCGCCTGGACGTCTGCGGCGGCGGCGCGGGCCTGCCAGTACTTGTCGGCGACGATCGCGACGCCCGCGGGGATCGCGAACACGTCGATCACGCCGCGGCGCTTCCTCGCCACACCGGCATCGATCCGATCCGGTCGCGCGCCGAACCGCGGCCCGTGGATCACGTAGGCGTGGACCATGTTGGGGACCGAGACGTCGATGCCGAACACGGCCGAGCCATCGACCTTGGGGCGGGCGTCGACGCGCTTGTCGACCTTGCCGATCAACGTGAAGTCCTTGGCCGCCTTGAGCCGCGGCGATTTCGGGACCTCGCGGCGCGCGGCGAGCTTGGTGAGCTCTCCGAACCCGGCGCTCTTCGAGCCGTGCGTGACGCGACCGTCGGCGACCGTGCAGTCGTTCGCGGAGACGCCCCATTGGTCGGCGGCGGCGCCGACCAGCATCTCGCGCGCGGCGGCCGCGACCTTGCGCACGGCCTTGAACCCCTCGACCGTCGACGTCGATCCGCCGGTGATCTGCATGAACGAGCTGGTTCGCAGATCGGGGTGCGAATCGGCGTACTGCGCGTCGACGTGATCGATCGGCACGCCGAGCTCCTCGGCGGCGAGCGTGACGTAGCCGGTGGTCACGCCTTGACCGATCTCGGCCTTGTTGACGAGCAGCAGGATCCGGCCGTCGGGCTTGACGGTGATGTACGTGTTCGCGACCAGCTCGCCGGTCTGGTCGGCGTGGCGAATTCGCATCGCCTTGCCGCTGCCGCCGCACGCGGCGAGCGTCAACACGCCCATGCTCGCGAGGGTTCCGCCGAGGAACCCGCGCCTCGTGATCTCCGAGCTCGTCATGGCGTGCCCCCTTCGCCGGCCTTGCCGGCCTTGGCGAGCTGCGCCGCGCGATGCACGGCGCGCCGGATCCGCGGGTACGTTCCGCAGCGGCACATGTTCGCCGATAGGGCCGCGTCGATGTCGTCGTCGGTGGGCTCCGGCTTGGAGCGCAGCAGGATCACGGTGGTCATGATCTGGCCCGCCTGGCAGTAGCCGCACTGCGGGACGTTCTCCTCGATCCAGGCCTGCTGCACCGGATGCAGCTCGTGCTCGGTCGCCAGCCCCTCGATCGTCGTGATCGACAACCCATCGACGTCTCCGACCGCGGTCACGCACGATCGCTTCGGCGTGCCGTTGACGTGCACCGTGCACGCGCCGCACAGCGCCTTGCCGCAACCGAACTTGGTGCCCGTCAGTCCGAGCTCCTCGCGGAGCACCCACAGAAGGGGTACGTCCGCCGGGACGTCGACCTCCACCGGCTTGCCATTGACGACGAGCTTCATAGATTCCCTCCGAACGTCTTGAGCGGGAGCTTGAGCAACAGCCCGAGCTGGATCACGTGTTCGTTGGTCATCGTATCGTTGAAGTAGATGTAGCGACCGTAGATCGAGAACACTCCGAACCCCACCGACAGCCGGCCGGTGACGCCGAGGTCGCGATCGCCGTTGGCGAACCGGAGTGCGACGCCGCCGTCGATCCCGACGACCGACTTGGCGAGCTCGAGCCCGCCGGTGACGTACGTGCCGTCGGTGCCCCAGTCGTGATAGCCGTCGGCGTACAGCCCGACCACCTTGCGGTTCGACAGCCGCGCCACGGACAGCTCGCCGCCGACCAGCACGCCGCGGTCGGCGAGGGCGATCGTGCCGCCGGTGGTCACGCCGCCGAGCACGATCCACGCGGGTCGCGACCCGATCACGAACGGTGGATCGCCATCGTCGGCGCGCGCCGTGCCGACCATCGCTACGATTCCCAACACCACGCCGGCGACGAGGCCTCGCATCGCTCGACAAAGTTACAAATGACGTATATTTTGTCAATTCGTAACCATGGCGATCGACGACGCCGAACGTCGCCGCGTGATCCTCGACGCCGCGCTGTCCTGCTTCCTGCAGTTCGGGTACGCGAAGACCTCGCTCGACGACATCGCGCAACGCGCGAAGATCTCGAGGCCCCTCCTGTATCGCAAGTACAGGAACAAGGAGGACATCTTCGGTGCCTGCTACGACCGCGTGTTCTCGTCGCTGTATCCGGAGTGCGAGGCGATCCTCGCCGGGCGCGGCTCGAAGAAGTCGAAGCTGCACAAGATCTGCGATGTCGTCATCATCGGCCCGTGGAGGCTGCTGGCGCAGGTGCCGGCCGCGAAGGAGTTCTACGAGGCGTGCATGCAGGTGATCCCGGAGATCCACGACAAGCACGAGGCGAAGTTCGCGGAGATCTGCGAGACGTTGATCGGCGACGACGAGACGGCCGAGGTGTTCAACCTCGCGATCGACGGGATGTTCGTGGACCTGCCGGACGTCGAGACGCTGCAACAGCGCGTGCACGTGCTCGTCGATCGGTTCTTGTAGACGGGTTCTTGTAGACGACGTGAGGTCCACGACGCCCGTTACGAGGTGTCGGATTTCCTGGCGTCGTACGAACGTCGTTTGGTTGACGGCTGGTGGTCGATGTTCACCGGCGCGCCTCCTCGAAGTTCAAGGATCCATAACGGTTAGATCAATGGTCCGACCTGTGCCTGATAGCTCGACCATGACGAACAAGACCCTACTTTCGAGCCTTCTCGTGATCCTCGGTTCCGTCGGCTCGGCCCACGCCGACGATCGCTCCGAGTCGGTCGGGTACGTCGCCGCGGGCGGTGAGGTCGGTAGCGGCAGCGGCGGCATCACCGACGCGGTGACCCTCGATGGTGGCTACCGCCTCGGCGCGCGCCCGCTGTACCTGCACGCGCGTGCGGCGAGCGGAAGCTTCTCCGATCTGTCGGAGGCGTTCGGTGGACCCGACGATCCGTTCATCTACGGCGACGCGCGCTACATGCAGCTGCGGGCCGGCGTCGAGGCGATGCCGTGCGCGTACGGCGGTCGGGTGTGCGGCGTGTTCGGCGCCGACCTCGGTGCACTGCACACCGGTGACACCACCGGTCCGCGCACGGATACGCCGTCGGCGCGCTACACCGAGGAGCAGCTGATCGGGCGCGTCGGGATCGACGCCGGTGGTCGCCACCTGCGCGTGCGAGCGACGGTCGACGCCGCGTACGGTCTCGTGCAGCGCACGATCATGGACGAGCACGCCTCGGACACGTCGACGAACGTCCTGCTCGGCGCGGCGCTCGTCTATCGGTTCTAGCGTGCGCTACGGCAAGCCCCACGCCCGCGCGAGCGCGGCGTAGGCCGGCTTCGGTAGCAGCACGAACACCGCCGACGGATCGATCGTCGCGATCAGGTCGGCGAGGATCGGCGCCGGCATCGCGGTGCAACCGACGGTGGTCGAGTCCTCGCCGCTCCACACGTGGAGGAAGATGCAGCTGCCGTCGCCCGGCGTGTGCGCGGCGTTGTGCTGGACCTCGATCACCCAGGTGTAGAGCGCGTCGTCGCGCTTCATGTCCTCGGCGCTGGTCCAGTCGATCGCGACGCCGGTGTCGTCGAGGATCTGGTTGTAGTGCGTCGAGTGCGGATCGTCGACGCACTTCCAGGCCGGCGTCACCGCGCGATACGGAAGGCGCGTCCCGTCGGGGGCCGGCGCGTAGCCGTAGCCACCGCCGAGGGCGAACGCGCCGGCCGGGCTCTTGCCGTCGCCCTCGTGCTTGACCGGACCGGACGCCACGCTCGGCGGTCGCCCCCGTCCGTGCAGGCCATCGCCCCACGCCGCGCCGGTCTTGCCGATCACGCCGTGCCACGGCTCGCCGACCGGCGTCCAGCGATCGCCGTCGCGACGATACCGACGGAGCGTCGCCGCGGTCGACGACCAGTCGTCGACGACGGCGGTGATCAGCTCGCGCGTGGCCACCGGGATCACGGGCGCGGTTGCGGGTTCCGAGCCCGAGCCCGCGCTCGAGCCCGAGCCCGCGCTCGAGCTCGAGCCCGAGCCTGCCGGAGCGGCCGCGTGCGGGTCGGCGCGGCAGGCGATCAGCGCGAGGCCGATCAGGGCGAGCGCTGCGCGCGCAGCGCGATCGACAAGGCGCGCGCGCGCCAGCTTCACGCCGACATCTCGAGCATGCGCTCGATCGGCTTCAGCGCGCGAACCCGCACGGTCTCGGGGACATCGACCTGCGGCTTCAGATCGCGCATGCACAGGTACAGCTTCTCGAGCGTGTTGCGCTTCATGTGGGGGCAGACGTTGCAGGAGCAGCTCTCGTCGTCGGGGGGCGCTGCGATCAACGTCTTGTCGGGGGCCGCTTGTTGCATCTTGTGGAGGATTCCGACCTCGGTGGCGACGATGAACGTCTTCTTGGGGCTCTCCTTCGCGTACTTGATGAGCCCGCTGGTCGAGGCGATGTGCGCGGCGTGGCGAAGGATGCCGTCGTGGCACTCGGGGTGGGCGATGATCTCGGCGTCGGGGTGCTGGGCGGCAAGCTCGAGCAACCGCCGCTCCGAGAACGTCTCGTGGACGATGCACGTGCCCTCCCACCGGACGATGTCGGGACGGCCCGCCTGCTTGGCGACGAACGCCCCGAGGTAGCGGTCGGGGGCGAACACGATCTTCTGGTCGCCGAGCGCCTTGACGATCTTGACCGCGTTCGACGACGTGCAGATCACGTCGGACAGCGCCTTCACCTCGGCCGAGCAGTTGATGTAGCTGACCACGGTGTGGTTCGGGTATTTCTCGAGCCACTTCTCGAACACCGGCGCGGGGCAACCGTCGGCCAGCGAGCACCCGGCGGCGAGGTCGGGGATGACCACGACCTTGTCGGGGTTCAAGATCTTCGCGGTCTCGGCCATGAAGTGGACGCCGCAGAACACGATGACGTCGGCCTTGGTGGTGGCGGCCTGCTGCGACAGCTGGAGCGAATCACCCACGAAGTCCGCGAGATCCTGGATCTCCGACTCCTGGTAGTAGTGCGCCAGGATCACCGCGTTGCGCTCGGCCTTGAGCCGAGCGATCCCGGCTTCGAGCTCGTCCGGGTGCATCGCGGCGACATCGGGCGGGACCACGGTCGCGGGGCCCACGGACGACGCGACCACGGGCAGGTGCTTCTCCGTCATGCAGAACTCCTAGCACGGGGGCTGGCAAAGAGGGTTGTGCTTGCACTTGCACAACAACACGTGCATGGATGCGGCGGTGCGATTTCTCGTTGCAATGGTCGTGTTCGTCTCGGCCTGCGCGTCGGCGAGTGACCAGCGGTTGCAGTCGGACGATCAGCCGCCGGCGGACGCCGCGGATACGCCGGATACGCCGGACGCGTGCACGCCCCTGACCGAGACCTGCAACGACCTCGACGACGATTGCGACGGCAACGTCGACGAGGACTTCACCGACAAGGGAATGGCCTGCACGGTCGGGGAGGGTGCGTGCGCCGCCACCGGGCAGCTCGCGTGCGACGGGATGGGCGGGCTGGCGTGCGACGCCATGCCCGGTGGCCCGACCACCGAGATCTGCGATGGCATCGACAACGACTGCGACATGAAGGTCGACGAGGACTTCATGGTCGGGACGGCCTGTGACGGCCCCGATGCCGATACCTGCGCCGACGGCATGATTGTGTGCGACGGGCCGACCTCGACCACGTGCACCGATGGTCCGGGCACCACCGACGAGGTGTGCGACGGCATCGACAACGACTGCGACGGCAATGTCGACGAAGGCTTCAACCTCGGCGCGGCCTGCGACGGACCCGACACCGACGCCTGCAACGAGGGCCACATCGTGTGCGACGGCGCGGGTGGGACGACCTGCGACGACAACACCGGCGACAACGTCGAGCTGTGCGACGGCCTCGACAACGACTGCAAGAACGGCGTCGACGACCCGTTCCCGGTCGGCGATACCTGCACGGTCGGGCTCGGAAGCTGCGCGCGCAACGGCCAGATGGTGTGCGACGGCGCGATGACCAACGTCACGTGCAACGCGACGCCCGGTGTGCCGACCGCCGAGCTGTGCGGCAACGGGATCGACGAGGACTGCAACGGCGCCGACGCCACGTGCCCGTCCAACGATCTCCCCGGCGGCGCGATCGACATCTCCGCCGGCGGCACGTTCACCGTCGATCTGGCGACCGCGCACGACGACAACTGGGCGCCGGCCAGCGCGGGCGATTGCGGCAACCAGGGCGGCCGCGACGTGTTCTACACGTTCACGCTACCGGCCGACGAGGTCGTGTACTTCGACACCTTCGGCTCGAACTACGACACCGTGGTCCGGGTGTTCGCCGGTGCGTGCAACTCGCTCGGCGCGGTCGAGCGCTGCGAGGACGACGCGTGCAGCTCGACCCGGTCGCAGGGCGCGCTGCCGTTGACCGCCGGCCAGTACTGCCTGGTGGTCGACCAGTTCTCGAACACCACGACCGCGGGCCAGACCACGCTGACGTTTTTCCGCGGCGGCCGCGTCGGTACGGCGATCACCAACACCAGCGGCTCGGTGTCGGGCTCGACCACCGGCAAGCCGAACCTGTCGACCGCGAGTTGCGAGTCGAACACGCCGCAAGGCGAGGACGCCTACTTCTTCCTGACCTGCCCGAGCACGTCGTACTCGGTGTCCGCCAACACCTGTAGCGGCACCGGGTTCGACAGCGTGATCTACATGAAGGCCGGCGTGGCGACGTCGGGCGACGTCGCGTGCAACGACGACTCGTCGGGATGCGGCAACGGGCTGCAGAGCCGGTTCTCTGGCGGCTCGGTGTCGGGCGCGAATCTGGGCTGGCTGATCGTCGACGGCTTCGGAACGTCGGGCAACGGTAGCTACACGCTGAGCTACAGCATCACGGCGCAGTAGCGGGCGACGAGTCAGTAGGTCACGGCGAGGCCGAGGCCGATGTTCGCGCCGAGCCGCGAGGCCAGCGGCGCGAAGTCGCTGTAGCTGTAGTAGAAGCCGTCGAACTTGAGCTCGCCCTCGAGGTGCTCGGCGAACATGTACGACAGCTTGGTGCCGAGCGTCTCGGACCACAGCGGCGACAGCTCGCGGTCGTAGCTGATGAACTGCGTCGGTGCCGTGTAGACGTTCTGGTAGAAGTTGGCGCCGTTCTGCACGTAGAACCGGTTGCGCAACCGGACCTCGAGCTTCTTGCCGATGTCGAAGATGTAGCGGGCGCCGAGCGTGTGACTCGTGATGCCCCAGGTGTCGTGATACAGGCGGTAGTCGCCCTGCACGGCGGCATTCTCGCCGATCGCGCGGTTCGCGCCGACGACGATCGCGTGGCGCCAGCGCACGTCGGGATCGGTCTCCGGAACCCAGAGCTCGGGCGACGCGTCGACCGACATCCGGATCGGGACGAACCGGTACGGGCTGGCCTGGAACCCGGCGGCGTGCGCGAGCTCGTAGGTCACCTGGGTGGCCAGCTTCGGGTTGACGATCTGGGTCCACGACGCCGACACCGACTGCACGGTCAACGACTTCCGGAAGTTGAGATCGTTGGCGCGGCTCACGGTGTTGAGCGACAGCCCGTATCCGAGTGCGAGCGTGGTGTTCTTGTCGTTGAAGTCGCGGCTGATCCCGCCGTTCAGCGTGTGCGAGAGGTAATCGTGCTCGCGCGAGTACGAGTACCCGCCCCGCAACGTCAGCAGGTCGATCGTGTGCGAGGCGCCCGCGGATACCTGGTGGCGGGTGTCGTGGATCGTGGTGGGCGACGCCTGCGACACGATGTCGACCGACGCCGAGGTCACCGCGTCGGCGACGTAGCCGAGCGACACGTTGGTGTCGGGCGTGACGTCGGACTGCGCCTGCACCATCGGCGACACCACCGACGTGTGATCGTTGTCGGTGTAGACCTGCAGCTTCGACGAGAACGACGTGTCCGGCGACGCGTTGTTCGCGAGGCCGAGGAGCGTGCAGGTCGCGATGCCCGCTGCGCGTGCTAGTTGCATCCGCAGCCTCCGCCCGACGAGCCGTAGCCACCCGACGAACCTTCGCGCGACTCCTGCATGTGCAGGTCGAGCTCGTCCTCGCCGGGATCGGGAGCGAACTTCATCTTTCGCTTGGCGAGCGTCTCGCGCTCGCGCGGCCGGACGTGCACGCATCCGGCGAGTCCGGCGATCGCGACCAGCGTCGCGAGCGTGGTGAGGTGGCGGCGGGCGCGGCGCTTGCGGAGTGCGAGTGCGAGCGCGAGCGCGAACGCGAGCACGAGCCCCGCATCGCCGGGCGCGGCGTCGCAGCCACCGGTCTGGATCTCGCCGGGCTGACCGAGCTCGGGCATCGGCACCGTACCCGCCGCGACGTCGTCGCCGATCGTGTCGGTCGGAAACGCTTCGCCACCGGTGCCGCCGTTGCCGTCGACCGCGGTGATGTACGCGGTCAGCGTGCCGGTGCCGGCGGACGGTGCCGTCCAGCAGAAATCCCAGTGCGTCATCGCCATGTGCGCACCGTTGTGGGTGATCGCGGTGCCGTCGTCGAGCACGCGGATGTCGACGTCGGAGGGGACCGAGCCCGAGTTGGCGCACGCGCCGCTGGCCACCGGAACGTACGAGCCCCGCGGCTTGCCACCGGTATCGGCGATCTCGAGCGCGAACCCGTTCTGGTCGCACGCCTTGTACGGATCGACCGCGAACCCGCAGTTGTCGCCGGCGTTGGCGAACTGGATCCCGGCGTGCTCGCCCTGCATCACCACGCGCAGCTGGTATTGCTGGCCGGGCTTCCAGCCATCGGTGAACAGCTCGGGCTTGTTGGACTCGAGCCGGAGTCCGATCTGTCCCGGCGGCTCGGTGTGGCACACGGCGCAGGTGTGACCGGCGAAGCGCGGCGCACCGGTGAACGCGATCCCGCCGGCTCCGTCCTGGGTCAGCGGATCGAGATCGAACTGCGCACCGGTCGGGTATGCGCGGGCGATCGACGGGATCGCCACGAGCACGCTCGCGACGGCGAGCATGGCGGTCGTTGTCACCCGGCTTCGCGTCCGCGATCTACCGGACCGCTCGGTGCCCGCTCGCGCAGTCATCATGGACACGCTCCTTGTCCGCGCAGCCAATCGAAGATCGCGTGGTACTGCGGGTCGCCGGTTCCGGGAAAGATCACGCCGCCGAGGTGCGAGAATCCACCTTCAGCCGGCGGGGTGGTCTTGCGCAGCAGCAGGTTGTCCAGCGGATCGACGATGCCGAACGAAAAACCCGCAGCCGACGCGAAATTTGCGTGGTGCTCTGCATCGGTCAGCGGCGCGATCGAGTCGTCGATGCTCTTCGGCCTGGTGATGCGGAGCTTGCCCGGTGAATAGATTCTGAGCGGGGTGCCGGCGTTTCCGTGACACGCGGGATAGCTACATTGACGCACGAGGACCGGCTCGACGAGACAACGGAACACCGTCTCGTCGAGCGTCGTCGACGGATCGGTGGCTGGTTCGTTCGCGACCGTGGTACAGGCGGCGAGACATCCAGCGATCGCGAGCGCGGATCCTCGACCCCACGAGGATGACATCGCGCGCACGCTACCTCCGCCAACGAAAACGTGCACGCTGTTTTCTCGACGGAGATGCGTGAAAATGCAGTGGACGAAAGCTGCACACCTCCTGCGAACACGAGGCGCTCTCGGGGTCAGCCGGTGTCAGCTCCCGATCGCTGACGGTGTTGCTTGGATGTAGTGCAGTACGCGCCATGAGGAGGAGCTCTGGTCTCACCGTGGTATCGCGTCGGGACTTCTGTCGACTCGGCCTCGGGATCGGCGGTGCCGCGCTTGTCGAAGGGTGCACGGACGGTGGGTTGGGTGGCGTGCAGACCGGCCCTCTCGGAGGCGGCGACGACGACGGCAGCGGTAGCAACCCCATGGGCACTCCGCCCGACGCTCCGACGCAGGTCACGCCGGACGCGCCGCCGAGCGGACCGACCTGCACCACCAGCGCACTCGACGTCGGTGCGGCGAGCACGTTCGTCAGCGGGTCGCCCAAGTACTTCTCGAGCGGCTCGCTGTTCGTGGTGCGCGACTCCGGTGGTCTGTACGCGCTGACCGCGCGGTGCACCCACCAGGGCGTCACCTGTAGCGTGTCGAGCGGGCGGTTCCGCTGCCCGGCCCACGGTGCGCTGTTCAACTTCGATGGCTCGATCATCAGCGGCCCGGTGTCGCAACCGCTGCGGCACTACGCGATGTGCATCCTGTCGAACGGGAACGTCGGCGTGATCACGAGTCAGACGGTGTCTTCTTCGGACCGGTTGGTGGTGTGATGCCGCTGCTCCCGCTCCTCTCCGTGGTGTTCGTAGGAGTGGTCGGTGGCGACAAGCACGACCGCATCGATCAGCAGGTTCACCTCCTGCTCGGCGAGCTCGACGTCAAGACGATGCCGATCCGTGCGTCGGCCGTCCGCAAGCTCTCGCGTCACGCTCCGGGGAGTCGGGAGGCGATCGCCTCGCTACACGTCGACGGTCTGGTCGGCGGCGAGCTGGTCGGCGATCGCCGGCACCGCGTGCTGCGCATGGTCGTCTACGATGGCGACGGCCGTCTCGATTCGCTGTTCGAGATTCCGTTCTCCGGTCACCTGCTGTCGCGCGACGAGCTCGCGACGCTCACGTCGAGCGTCGAGGACGTCGCCGCGATCGTCCGGCGGGCGAAGGCCCGCGACGCCCAAGCGGCCCGGAAGGCCAAGCGCGCGCGTGTGGTCGCCGCGGCCCGCCGCGAGCATCGCGCACCACCGCCGGTCGAGCAGCCGGAGATCGAGATGGATCCCGAGCCGACCGGCCCCGAGCCCGAGCCGTCGGCCGCCGCCGGCGACATCGATACCGATGCCGTGACTGCCGACGAGCTGATGGCCGCGACCAGCGGTGTCGACGACGTCGCACCGCGCGCTCAGACCGAGGGGCTACGGATGACCACCGCCGTCGGCCTCGGCGTCGGTGGACGCACGTTCTCGCCGGGAACGGCCGCGATGCCGGGCTACGCGTCGACGGCGGTCGGCATGGTGCACCTCGATGTCGGCGTGCAGCCGACGAAGCGCACGCGGGTCGCGATGGTCGCCGAGCGTTCGCTCGCGATGACCACGCCGCTCGCCGAAGGCGCCGTTCCGACGCAGTTCGCGCGCTGGGATGCGACGCTCGGGTACGCGCTGAAGCGAGGTCGTCTCGAGGTCGATCTCGACGGCGGGATCGGACGGCGCAGCTTCTCGATCGATTCGACCGATCCCGCGAAGTCGCCCGACAACAGCTACAACTACTTGATCGCGGGGCTCACCGCGCGCGCCCGGTTGGGGGCCAAGGTCGCCCTGCGTGGTGGGCTGGCCTTCGAGCCGGTGGTGTCCGGCGAGGAGCCGATGGAGAGCTCGTTCGGCGAGGCCCGGCGGTGGGCGTTCGACGTCGGTGCGGCGCTCGAGGTTCGACCCAAGAGCCACGTCGTCGTGCGCGCGGCGGCCAACTATCAACGATTCACGTGGTCCTGGGCGATGACCGACGCCCGGCAGGGTGGCGCCGTCGATCACTATCCCTCTGCGACGCTGTCGGTCGGCGCCGAGTACTGAGCACCCAGGAGTATCCCCATGAAGGCATTCGCGCTCTCTCTCGCCATCGTGTTGTCCGCCACCGCGACCACGGCTCGCGCCGAGGTCAAGAAGGGCGATCACTTCGTCGAGCTCGATGCCAAGACCGCCAAGGGCAAGAAGTTCTTGCTCAAGAACATGGCCGGCAAGTGGGTGCTGTTCACGTTCGGCGCGAGCTGGTGCGGGCCGTGCCACAAGGAGTTGCCCGCGTGGGATCGGATCGCGCCCAAGCTCTCCGGCAAGGTGCTGTTCGTCGCGGTCAACATCAACAACAAGGTCGACGAGGGGCGCGCCTTCATCAAGTCGCTCCGGCTTCGCCACATGTTCCCGGTGTACATGCCCGACGAGGACAGCCCGGCGATGAAGGCGTACGACCCCGACCGCATGCCGTCGACGTTCGTCATCGATCCGCACGGCAAGATCCGGATCGTCCAGTACGGCTACGACAAGGGTGACGAGACCAAGCTCGCCGACAAGCTCGCCAAGCTCGTCAAGGCTGGCTAGCGCGCACCGGCGCTGGTCAGCGCGCGCCGATACGATCGAACGACGCGAACGCGTTATCGAGCGCGTCGATCATCGCGCGTGCGCTGCCGAACCGGTGATCCGGCTCCTTGATCAGCGCGCCGCCGACCAGCACCACCAGCTCGGGCGTGCACCACGACGGGTCGCGCATCGTGGTGCGCAGGTCCGGCGGCTCGGCCTTGACCTGTAGTCGCATCATGCGGACCGGGTCCGGATCGTGGAACGGCGGCTTGCCGGCCAGCATCTCGTAGAGCATCACGCCGACGGCGTAGACGTCGACGCGCGGGTCGACCAGCCGGCCGAGCGCTTGCTCGGGCGCCATGTACGCCGGCGTGCCGAACACGATGCCCGTGCGAGTCAACGCGTTGGCGCCGAACGCCGCGGCGGCATCGCCGATCAGCTTGACCACCCCGAAGTCGATGATCTTGACGCGATCCCAGCCGTTCATCGGCACCAGCAGGATGTTGTCGGGCTTGAGATCGCGGTGGACCACGCCGCGTTCGTGCGCGTGCTCGACGCCCTCGAGGATCTGGCGCGTCCACACCAGCGCGGTGCGCGGGCCGATCGGCTCGCTGCGCAGACGCGCGGTCAACGTGCGCCCGTCGACCTTCTCCATCACCAGGAACAGCTGGCCATCCTCCACGAACACGTCGACCGCACTCACGAGGTTGGGGTGCTCGAGCACGCGCAGCGCGTTGGCCTCGCGCGCGAACCGGCGCGTGACGTCGGCCTCGGGCGTATTCTGCACCGGTGACTTGAGTGCGAACCGGTGGCCGCTGTCGTCCTCGACCTCGAACACGCCGCCCATGCCGCCTCGTCCGATCGCACCGATCACGCGATAGCGTCCGACGCGCACTCCCGGCTGCAGCTCCACGCGACCAATATAGACGAACGCGTTACCCGGTTCGTCGGTCGGGATCAGTCTTCGTGGTGATCCGCGGCCTCGCCGGGGTGCAGTATCGGACCTTCTTCGGGGGGCATCGGATCCCGATCGTGCACGTCGGGGAACGTATCGATGCGATCGCGCAGGGCGCGGGTCTCCTCGGACTCGCCCCACTTACGCTCGAACTCGTCGAGCTTCTTGCGTGCCTCGTGCGTGTCGCGCTTGGCGAGCTTGTCGATCACCTTGTCCCAGTCCCTGCGTGCGTGATCGTCGCTGTTGGTGATCGCGGGTGCGGCGACGCCGATCTCGTCGTCGCCGCCACCGGTGTCGTCGGCGAAGTCTGGATCGGTGACGGGCGCGGCTCCCTTGCCCTCGTGGCCGTGTTTCTTGCCCTCGTGCGGCTTGTCGGTGCGCGGTCGCTTCGGAGGTCGCGTTCCTTCGCGGGGCTTGGTGACCCGATCGTTCGTCGAGGTGTCGTCGGCGGTCGAGCCGCCGGACCCCGAGGTGGCGCGTCCGAGCAGCACCACGATCGCCACCCCGATCACCAGGAGCGCTCCGACGATCCACGCGGTGCGCCGCGACCGAGGTGGTGGGGCGATCACGGTCGGCGCGGTACCGAGGCGGACCGCGGCGGCCGGATCGACGAACGCGGGATCCATCGTCGGTCCCGACACCACGGCGCGCTTTCCGGGATCCGGCGCTGCGGCGGCGGGTGCGTTCGCGATCGTGTCCGGATCGGCGACGGCGAGCTGCTCGGCGAGTTGTTCGGCGGTCGGCCGGTCGTCGGGCTCGACGGCGACGGCGCGGTCGATCACCTGCGCGAGATCGACGGGAAGCTCCGGGGCCAGCTCGGCGATCGGCGGGAGCGGCGCGAGCAGTGCTCCCGAGGTGGCCTCGGCGCGCGGCCATCGTCCGGTCGCGGCCTGGTAGAGCGCGGCCCCGAGTCCGAACACGTCACCCGGGGGGCCGCTGATCCCGCGTACCAGCGCCTCGGGTGGCGCGTACACCGGCGAGCCGACGAATTGCCCGGTCATCGTCAGCTCGGAGTCGGGGATATGCGCGACGCCGAAATCGGCGAGCTTCCACACGCCGCCCGAGGCCGCGAGGATGTTGGCCGGTTTGACGTCGCGGTGGAGGATGCCGGTCGCGTGTGCGGCCGCGAGTGCGCCGGCGATCTGGATGCCGAGGGCACGGAGCTCGGCGGGCGCGAGCGGTGTCTCCGCGATCCGCTCCTTGAGCGACGGGCCGACGACACGCTCCATCACGATGTACGGCGGCTCCGCCGACAGATCGAGGTCGAACACCTGGACCACGCCCGGGTGAGAGAGCGCCGCGATCGCGCGCGCCTCCTGGCGGAACCGTTCGTCGGCGAGCCGTGCCGCGAGGCCGCTCTCGTTCCCTCGTAGCGTCTTGACGGCGACCTCGCGACCGAGCACGTCGTCGATCGCGGCGTAGACCTCGCCCATGCCTCCAGCGCCGAGCGTTCCGGTCACGCGATAGCGCCCGAACATCCGCGGCTCGTCCACGCTGGCGTCTTCCACCAGGTTCGAGGCTAGCAAGGCTGGCGCCTCTCGTGGGTCCAGGGTAGGTTGCGCCGGCAACACACATAGTTGGGGGAGCTATTCCGGCTGAGAGGTGCACGAGCACGACCCCAGAACCTGATCCGGGTAATGCCGGCGTAGGGAGTGAGTGATGAACGACGCAAACGGTAGTAACGGCAACGGTAATGGCGGCAAGAAGCACCTGCCGCAGGTGAACGATCCCGTCGGGGATCTGCCGGCAATCGAGGGCTTTCCGGAGTCGACCAAGGTTCACGTCGAGACCAACGGGCTGTCGGTGCCGGTCCGCCGGATCTCGCTGTCGAACGGCGAGACGTTCGACGTCTACGACACCTCCGGTCCCCAGGGCTGCGACGTCCACCAGGGCCTCCCCAAGCTCCGGCAGCCGTGGATCGAGCATCGGCGACGCGATGCCGACGACGGCAACCGCTCGCAGATGCACTACGCGCGTCGCGGGATCATCACGCCCGAGATGAAGTTCGTCGCGATCCGCGAGAACGTGACGCCCGAATTCGTGCGCGACGAGATCGCCGCCGGGCGCGCGATCCTTCCTGCCAACATCAACCACCCGGAGTCCGAGCCGATGATCATCGGCAAGAACTTTCTGGTGAAGATCAACGCGAACATCGGCAACTCGGCGGTGTCGTCGACGATCGCCGAGGAGGTCGACAAGCTCCGGTGGGCGGTCAAGTGGGGCGCCGACACCGTGATGGATCTGTCGACCGGCAAGCAGATCCACGAGACCCGCGAGTGGATCATCCGCAACTCGCCGGTGCCGATCGGCACGGTGCCGATCTACCAGTGCCTCGAGAAGGTCGGTGGCGATCCCGAGAAGCTGACGCTCGACCTGTTCATCGAGACGCTGATCGAGCAGGCCGAGCAGGGCGTCGACTACTTCACGATCCACGCGGGCGTGCGGCTCGCGTACATCCCGTACACCGCCGAGCGCGTCACCGGCATCGTGTCGCGCGGCGGCTCGATCATGGCGAAGTGGTGCCTGTCTCACCACCAGGAGAACTTCCTCTACACCGGGTTCGAGCAGATCTGCGAGGTGATGAAGAAGTACGACGTCGCGTTCTCGCTCGGCGACGGTCTGCGTCCCGGCTCGACCGCCGACGCCAACGACCGCGCGCAGCTCGCGGAGCTCGAGACCCTGGGCGAGCTCACCGAGATCGCGTGGAAGCACGACGTGCAGACGATGATCGAGGGCCCCGGTCACGTCGCGATGCACAAGATCAAGGAGAACGTCGATCTCCAGATCAAGCTGTGCAAGGAGGCGCCGTTCTACACGCTCGGGCCCCTGGTCACCGACATCGCGCCGGGCTACGACCACATCACGAGCGCGATCGGCGCCGCGATGATCGGCTGGTTCGGCACCGCGATGCTGTGCTACGTGACGCCGAAGGAGCACCTCGGGCTGCCCGATCGCGACGACGTCAAGGCGGGCGTGATCGCCTACAAGATCGCCGCCCACGCCGCGGATCTCGCGAAGGGACACCCGGGTGCCCAGGAGCGCGACGACGCGCTGTCGAGGGCGCGGTTCGAGTTCCGGTGGACCGATCAGTTCAACCTGTCGCTCGATCCCGACACCGCCAAGGACTTCCACGACGAGACGCTGCCCGCACCGGCAGCCAAGGGCGCGCACTTCTGCTCGATGTGCGGACCCAAGTTCTGCTCGATGAAGATCACCGAGGAGGTCCGCGCGATGGCCGAGTCGGGCATGGCCACCAAGTCCGCCGAGTTCAAGCAGGCCGGCCAGAAGCTGTACGCCGCCGACGCGCGAACCGAGCAAGTGCCCTCGGGGTACGCCCCGACCGACGCCGACGATCCGCAACATTCGTAGTCGGTAGGGCCGGCATCGCTGGCCGTTACCTGCGCAGTTGTGCGGGTGGCTGCACGTTGTCGCGACGCGCTGACGCAGTGCCCCACCAATCGGTGGGGCATTCTGCGTCGGTGATGCCGCAACACCTCAAGACGTGAACGCCGTCGAGTGGCTCGGGGTTGTGACGCTTGCTCGAACCCGGGATGCTCCCCTCGCCATCACGAGGGGACCGTCATGGACGAGCTCGATCACGACGAGAAATCTGCACGCGCGTTCGACACCAAACCGGCCGGGCCGGTGACGCTGCCGATCGCGAAGCTCGAGATCGAGCCGCTGGCGAGCGCGCGCGCGGCCGACGGAACGCGCAGTCGAATCTCCGCGGCGGAACATGCTTCCGACGACGAGCCCGAGGTCTCGGCGCCGCCCCCACGCGCGGCGCGCGCGTCGCGACCGCCACCGATCCCGCAGGATGCGCTCGACCGCACGATCCGCCAGCCCGAGCGCTTCGATTTCTCGGAGCTCGTCGCGCGGCCGCGCAAGCGCACCGCGCCACCGCCGATCCCGACGCCACGTCGCACGGCGACCCTTCCACCGCCGATCCCGGCGCTGCGCTCGCAGGTACCGGCGCGCGAGCCCGCGGTCGTGGTGACGCCGTCCCTCGGATCCGAGGCTGCGATCCCGCCGACAGCCGAGCCATCGACGCGCCCCACCCGCGATGCGCTCGCGACGTTGTGGCCGGATGTTCCGGTCACGCCCGAAGCGCGACTCCGTCCCAACGCCGATGTCGCGGCGTGGCCGATCGTGGCGCCGGCACCCGTGCCGGCGCCACTCACGAGCGATGCCGTCGATGTCGAGCTCGATACCGGTAGCGACGCGGCACCGATCGTCGACGTCGTCGACGCCGGGCCGACCGAGTGCTTCGACCGCGCGCTCGCGCCCGCGCGCTGGATCCGTCCGCGCTACATCGTGGCGGGCGGGATCGGTGCCGTCGCGTTGATCGCGATCATCGCGATCGCGGTCGCGAGCAGCGGCAGCGACGCTCCGGCGACCGCCGCCGCGGTTCCGACCGCGACGACTCCCCCCACCACCCACGCCACCACCCCACCACCCCGCGATGACGTCCCGCAGGTCGGCGGTTCGACCCGCGACGAAGCCGATCGCCCACCACGCGACTGCCGCGGCAACGGTAGCGGCGAAACCGGCAGCGCCCGCGACCGAGCGCGTGGCGACCACAGCACCGTCGACGAACACGACTGCGCCTCCTGCCGCGGCAACGGCAGATGCGCGCGTCGAGGTTCCGATCCACTCGTGGCCTCCCGGGGCGACGGTGATGCTCGTCAGCGATGGCGTGACCACCAAGCTCGGGCAGACCCCCGTGGTCGCGAAGCTCGATCCGTCGCGTGCCTACGACCTCGTGCTCGCGGCGCAGGATCGTCCCACGATCATCCGGCACCTCCCGGCGCACACCACCCGGGAGGTCGACATCGACTTCGACGCGCAGCCGAAGACGACACGCACGTCGCCGGCTCCGTCACGGATCGCCACGGTCGCGAAGCCGCACGCAAACGTCGCGACGCACCGGCGCACGAGCAAGCACCAGAAGATCGCGACCCGGCGTACCCGCCATCACGAGACCGCGCGACGCCCCCGTCGTCGCGAGGTCGCGGCCGCGACGCGCGCGAAGCGCCACGCGTCCGCGCGCGTCGATCGCGAGACCGGCACGCTCGCGCTCGAGACCGATCCGCCGTGCGAGATCGTCATCGACGGCAAGGTGACTCACCTGCACACGCCCCAGCGTGCGATCCGTCTATCGCACGGGCCGCATGCCGTGAAGCTGGTCAACCGCGCGAAGCGGATCCAGCAGAGCTTCGTCGTGCATGTCGAGGCGGGGCGCTCGACCAAGCTGTTCCACCGATTTCGAACCCACTAGAGGAGGGCAACTCATGCGTGATGTCACGGGATCGCAGAAATCCCGCGACAAAACATGAAGCAACAATCGGGTTCAGCGCTCTGTAACATGCTGAATTCCAAGCATTTTCACAACTAGTGCACCCACATTACCTGACAGAGTACGGAAAACCCCGCGCGAATCAGTACTTGGATCGCTAGAATCGAGTTGGTACTCACAGGCCGCATTCGCCGTGCCCCTGTAATGACAGTCTCTAAACGCAGCCTCAAGGTCGAGAAGCTCGCGCGGATCTACGATGACGAGATCGCGCCGGTGTGGGGTACGCGCTTCGGCCGGATGCTCTTGCGCAATCTCGCGGTGCCCGCGAAGGGGCAGGTGCTCGACGTGTCGTGCGGCACCGGCTATCCGACGATCGAGATCCTGCGACGCATGCAGGACGGCAGCCGGTTGATCGCGATCGATGCGTCGAGCGCGATGCTCGATGTCGCGCGCCGCAAGGTCGCCGACATGGGACCGCTCGGCAAGAAGGGCGTGTTCTTCCGCACCGAGAGCGCGGTACCGAAGCTGTCGTTCGCCGACGACGTCTACGACCTCGTCGTGTGCAACCTCGGGCTGTCGGAGATGCCGAGCCTGGAGGTCGCGGTTCGCGACTTCGCGCGCGTTTGCAAGCACGGCGGCGAGGTGCGGTGCACGTTGCCGCTCGCCGGCACGTTCGAGCAGTTCCACGACCTGTTCCGCGAGGTGCTGATCAAGCACGACAAGCACGAGGCGCTCGAGCGACTCGATCAGATGATCGAGCGCTATCCGACGCCCGAGCACGTCGAGCGCTGCATGAAGTCGGCGCAGCTCTCCGGGAAGCTCGAGATCGAGGAGTTCACGCTCCTGTTCAAGAGCTCGCGCGAGTTCTTCTTCGCGCCGGTGATCGAGTACGGACCGCTCGCCGAGTGGAAGGAGATCGCGGGCAACGGTCAGGAGATGCAGGACGTGTTCTGGTACATCAAGGAGGCGATCGACGCCTACTTCGAGGGCCGGCCGTTCTGCGTCACGGTCAAGGCAGGCTGCCTGATCGGTACCAAGCAGGAGCCGGAGGTGCTCGACGCGCTCGACGTGGCGATCGAGATCACCGACGACTTCGACGAGATCGACACCGGTCTCCCGCTCCCGCCGCACAAGATCGCGGCCGGCTCGGTACGGGTCTCCGAGCCGGAAGACCTCGAGGTCGAGGAAGTGATCGACGACGGCAGTTTCGAGATCGAGCTCGATCCCTCGGCCGAGGAAGAGCTCGACGCCTTCATCGAAGGCAAGATGCGTCCGTCGCACCTCGACGACCTCGACGACTGAACTCGCGGCATACTGGCCGGCATGTCCGACCCGGCCGAGTTGGCGTATCTGGAGCTTGCCAAGGAGCTCACCGAGCACGACCGCAGGTACTACGTCGAGGCCAACCCGACGATCAGCGACCTCGAGTACGACAAGCAATACAAGCAGCTACTCGCGATCGAGGCCGAGCATCCCGAGTGGGTGGTGTCGTGGTCGCCGTCGCAGCGTGCCGGGTACGCGCCGATCTCGGAGTTTCCCAAGGTCACGCGCGCGGTCGCGATGTTGTCGCTCGACAACACCTACGACGAGGCCGAGCTCGAGGCGTTCTTCGATCGCGTGGTCCGGGGGCTCGACGGCGAGGTCCCGGTGCTCTCGATCGAGCCCAAGATCGACGGCTTCGGGATCGAGCTGACCTACGAGAAGGGCGAGCTGACGCTGGCGGCGACTCGCGGTGACGGTCGGATCGGCGAGGATGTCACCCAGAACGTCAAGATCATGGTGCGCGGCATCCCGCTCGTGCTGCGCGAACCGGTCGACGTCGTCGTGCGCGGCGAGATCTACATGCGCAAGGACGAGTTCGAGGACATCAACAAGGCGCGGGCCGCGGCCGGCGAAGACACGTTCAAGAACCCGCGCAACACCGCGGCCGGTTCGATCAAGCTCCAGGATCCGCAGGAGGCGGCACGCCGCCCGATGCACGCGATCCTGTACGAGGTGATGAACGGCGAGAACTACGCGCCCAATCACCTCGATTCGCTCGCGCTGATCCAGCGCCTCGGGATCCCGGTGTCGATCTACAACTCGCGCGTGCGTGGGTGGGACGAGCTACTCGCGACCGTGAATTCGTGGGAGAGCCGTCGCGACTCGCTGGTCTACGAGATCGACGGGCTCGTGATCAAGCTCGACGACTTCGCCTTGCGCGGGGCGCTCGGTACCACCGCGAAGGCGCCGCGCTGGGCGATCGCGTACAAGTTCCCGGCGCGGCAGGTCACGACGATCGTCAAGGGACTCGCCCTCAACGTCACCCGTACCGGTGCGGTGTCACCGACCGCGGTGCTCGAGCCCGTCGAGGTCAGCGGCACCACGGTGTCGCGCGCCACGCTCCACAACTGGGACATCATCGCGGCGTTCGGGCTGGGGTACGGCGATCGAGTGCTGCTCCACAAGGCCGGCGAGATCATTCCCGAGATCCTGCAGGTCACGGAGAAAGGTCCGGGGCCCGCGTTCGTGGTGCCGGAGAACTGTCCGTCCTGCGGCACCAAGCTCGTGCGCGAACCCGGCCGGGTGGCCTGGATCTGTCCCAACCACGAGGGCTGCGTCGATCAGAAGCTCGACTGGATCGCGGCCTTCGCGAGTCGCAAGCAGATGAACATCGACGGTCTGGGCGAGATGGCGGTGCTCCAGCTCGTCGAGTCGGGCCTCGTGAAGGATATCGCGGATCTGTTCACGCTGACCGCCGAGCAGGTCGTCACGCTCGAACGGTTCGCCGCGACCTCGGCGAAGAAGCTGGTCGCCGCGATCGCGAAGGCCAAGAAGGAGGCCACGTTCTCGCGGCTCCTCGCGGCACTCGGCATCGACCTCGTCGGCACCGTGATGGCCAAGCCGATCGCGGCCAGGTACGGCAAGCTCAGCGTGCTTCGCGAGGCCGCGAAGCAGAAGTCGAGCGAGGAGCTGGTGGCCGAGCTCGACGCGATTGACGGCATCGGTCCGGCGGTCGCAAACAGCGTCGACGAGTTCCTGCGCACCGAGTGGATTGGCAAGATCCTCGACAAGCTCGTGGCCAACGGCGTCGATCCCGAGGAGCCGGTCAGTGCCACCGCCGGCGGTCCGCTCTCGGGCAAGACCTTCGTGGTCACCGGCACGCTGAGCAAGTCGCGCGCGGAGGTCCAGAAGATGATCGAGGCGGCCGGTGGCAAGGTCGCCGGCTCGGTCTCGAAGAAGACCAGCTACCTGGTCGCCGGTGCCGACACCGGCAAGACCAAGCTCGCGGCCGCCGAGAAGCACGGCGTCGAGGTCATCGACGAGGCGAAGTTGATGGCGATGCTCGCGAGCTAGAGCGAGATCGAGCGCGATCGCGCGCGAGCTACCAGCCGTTGCCGGTGTCGGCGGCACTACCACCGCCGGCGTTGGCACCGGGACGCAGCTGGAGCGAGGACAGCATCGCCTTGAACTTGGCCATGTTCGCCTGCAGCGTCTTCCGCGAACCGGTGCCCTTGAAGTAGTAGGGCCCGGTCGGGCTCTCGACGATCGCCGCCAGCAACATGCCGTCGGCGATGTCCATCGGCGGCGGGCCGCCGGGCATGGCGCTCGTCATGATGTGGCCGGTCGCGGAGATGATGGTGGCATCCTGGCCGGCGAACTTCGCCTTCTCGATCTTGGCGATGTCCTTGGTCGGCTTGCCGTTGGTCTGGGTGAGCTGACCGAGCCAGCGATCGATGTTGGCCTCGAGGGGACCGGCACCGCTCTGGCCGAAGTAGTAGACGACCATCTCGGCTTCCTCGCCCTTCTTTTCGGACAGCACGAACTGCGCGGCGCGCATGCTCGAGGTCACGGGCTTGGCGGTCCACCCCGCCGGCTCGGCGAGCGCGAACGGTCCGAGGACCAGCTTGCCGTCTGCCGTCTTGTCGAGCGTGGTCGGCGGCGTCTTCTCCGGCATGGTGTTGGGCTGATCGCTGCCGGTCGCGACACCGCTGTGGATACTGTCGTTGGGCATGTTGCCCGTGGCGGGACCGCCGCCCATGTCGATCCCCGCATGCGGGTTGCTCGGATCGGTCGGGGCCGTGTTGCCGACCCCCGGGTCGACGTTGCCGCCCGGGGTGGCGGACTTCCAGTCGGTCGACGGGGGAAGGCCGTTGGGCGTGTCCTTCTTGCACGACGTCAGGGCCGCCAACACCGCGGCCACGAGGAGCACTCGATACATGCGTGGACTCTACGACATCCCAAGTCGTGATGCCGCTCCTGTCGTGCCGCAGCAGCATCGGAGGGAGGGGGGTGGCCAAACCGCGTTCCCGACCCATGGTTTACGTATGTGGCCGGCCCATCTCCTGACGCTATCGCGGATTCCGATCGCGATCGGGTTCTGGTTCGTGTCCGGCACGTGGGGCCTGGTGCTGATCGGGCTCGCGGCCCTGACCGACATGCTGGACGGCAGCGTCGCCCGCTACCTCAAGCGCCGCGGGCGGACCCATCCCGATATCGGCGGATGGCTCGATCCCGTCGTCGACAAGCTGTTCGTCGTGATCGTGCTGGTCGCGCTGATCGACCGCATCGACCACCGCCTGCTCGTGCTCCTCGCGGCCCGCGAGATCGTGCTGGTGCCGGTGGCGATCCTGCTGGTCGCGCGGGGCGTGCGGTTGCGCGCGCTGTCGGCCGATCCGCTCGGCAAGGCGGCGACCGTGGCGCAGATCGGGGCGCTCGCGATCGTGATCGCACTTCCGGCCTACGGCTGGGGAGCGGCGATCGTCGCCGCGGTGCTCGGCGTCGCCGCCGCGGTGCACTACGCGATCTCACCCCACATCGCCGGCCGCATCCGTCGCGGCAGTGGCGAGCCGGGGCAACTCGTGGATCGGCATCGGGCTCCGGAGCAGGCCGCGTCCGACCCCGACCATGGTGCGCGTCATCTGGCGGCGCAGGGGACCCAACCACCGACTGTGCGGGAACACGAGATCGCGGAGCCACCCGAACACGCGCGAATCGCTCTGAAACAGCGGGGTCAAGAACCGCGTCATGAGCTGATAGAACGCGAGGTGTTGTCGGCGGATGGTGGAGTACTCGACGAGGGCCCGCTCGACGGGGTTGCCGCGATCAACGACGACCGCAGCGGCGAGCGTGTCGGCCAGCGCGACCGCATCGATCAGGGCTAGGTTCGCGCCCTGACCGAGCTGAGGGCTGGTCGCGTGGGCGGCATCGCCGAGGAACACGATCCGCTCGGCGTGCCACGGGTACATCGCGACGTCGCGGTACCGCGCGAACAGCACGGGATCGAGATCCGAGAGCGTGTCGAGGATCGCCTCGGCGCGAGGTTCGAGGCGCAGGATGCGGTCGCGCCACGCCGCCAGACCCGCGGCGCGCCACTGGTCCACCCGATCGGCGCGGATGCTCCAGAACATGCTGACCACCGGTACGTCGCGGCCGGGGGCCATCCCCGTCGGCAGGAAGCCGAGCATCGTGTGCGCGCCGTCGACGATCTGGTAGATCTTCCGGTCGGCCGCGAAGTCGGTGTCGTCGGCGACCAGCCACAGCGCACCCCACGGGTACGGCTTGTTGACGACGCCGGGCGCGGCGCCGTGGAGCTCGCACACGCTGCCGTCGGCGGCGACCACGAGATCGAACGGTCCGCAGCGCTCGCCGCCGTCGAGGACGAGCCAGCGCTTGCGATCGGTGCCGCAGATCGCGGTGCCGGTGACCGTGGCGCCGCACCGGATCGTCGCGCCGGCTTCGCGGGCGGTCGCGAACAGCGTGGCGAACAGGCTGCCGCGGTGGGTGCCGAGTCCGCGCAGCCCCGGATCGATCTCGGCATACGGCAGATCGACGACCGGCTTTCCCGTCGGGCGCACGCAGGTCAGGCGATCGATCGGCGCCGCGCGCTCGGCGATCGCCGCGAGTAGTCCGAGCCGTTCGAGGGCGGCCTGGCCCGTGGGTTGGAGGGTGATGCCGGCACCGACCGGTCCCGGATCCTCGACGCGCTCGAACACCTCGACGTCGTGACCGGCGCGCGTCAGCAAGATCGCGGTCGCGGATCCCGCCGTGCCCGCGCCGACGACACCGATCCGTAACGGCGCGGTAGTCACGCCCCCGTTTTCTCCCAGCCCGGCATTGACGCACAAGCCAGCTGGCCAATACTCCGAGGCCATGAAGCTCACCTCCGTGCTGGCGGTTGCCGTCGGCGTTCATCTCGCAGCAACGGGGGTCTCCGGCGCCCGCGGCCTCACCGTCGACGACATGCTCGCGATGCAGCGCGTGGGATCGCCGGCGGTGTCTCCCGATCACCGCTGGGTCGCGTACGCCGTGCGCGACACCGATCTCGATGCCAATCGCGGCCGCTACGACGTGTGGATGACCAGCATCGACGGTCGCGTCACCAAGCGGATGACCACGCACCCCGAGAACGACAGCGATCCGGCGTGGTCGCCCGACGGCCGGTGGATCTACTTCCTGTCGTCGCGTTCGGGGAAGTCGCAGGTGTGGCGGATCTCTCCCACCGGCGGCGAGGCCCAGCAGGTGACGGATGTTCCGGCCGATCTCAACGGCTACAAGATCATCCCCGACCGCAAGGACGGCGCGCACCTCGTGCTCGCGATCGACGTGTGGCCGCAGGCGCGCTCGCTCGCCGAGTCGAACAAGATCGACGAGGCCAAGGCCAAGTCGAAGTCGACCGCCCGGATCTACGACCAGCTGCTGTTCCGTCACTGGGATACCTGGGAGGACGGCAAGTTCAGCCACCTGTTCGCGTGGAGCCCCGACCGTCCGGTGCCGCTCGATCTGACGCGGGGCCAGACCACCGACACGCCGATCCATCCGTTCGACGGCATGGAGGACGTGACGGTGTCGCCCGACGGACGCACCGTGATGTTCATCCGGCGCGACGGTGGGCGCGAGGTCGCGTGGCGAACCGATACCAACGTCTACGCCGTGTCGACGCGGGGCGGTCGCCTCCGGCGGGTGACCAAGAACCCGGCATACGACTTCGAGCCGTCGTTCTCGCCCGACGGCAAGTGGGTCGCGGCGCGGATGCAGACCAAGCCCGGCTTCGAGGCCGACCGCGAGCGGATCGCGATCTACGACGCCCGCACGTTCAAGCGCCGCGTGGTCACCGAGGCGTGGGACCGCACGGCCGGCGAGATCGCGTGGGCGCCCGACGGCAAGACCATCTACACGTCGGCCGACAACATCGGCAGCCACTCGATCTTCGCGATCGACGTCGCGACCGGAAAAGCCAAGCTGCTGGTGAACAAGGGCACCAACCACAGCATTCAGGTCGCCGGAGATCGCCTGGTGTACAGCCACGACGCGCTCGACCAACCGGCCGAGCTCTACACGATCAAGCTCGACGGTAGCGAGCCGCACCAGATCACCCATCTCAACGATCGGCGGGTCAAGAAGATCCAGTGGGGCGCGTACCAGCAGTTCAGCTTCAAGGGCGCCCATGGCGACACCGTCTACGGCTACGCGATCAAGCCGGCCGGTTACCGCGCTGGGAAGGTGCCGATCGCGTTCCTCATCCACGGTGGCCCGCAGGGCAGCTTCGGCGATCACTTCCACTACCGGTGGAACCCCGAGTCGTACGCCGGTCACGGTTACGGCGTGGTGATGATCGACTTCCACGGTTCGACCGGCTACGGACAGAAGTTCACCGACGCGATCACCAACGACTGGGGCGGTGCGCCGTACGAGGATCTGATGAAGGGCCTCGACTTCGCGATCCAGAAGTTCCCGTGGCTCGACGGCAAGCGCGCGGTCGCGCTCGGCGCGTCGTACGGCGGCTACATGATCAACTACATCAACGGCAAGACCGATCGGTTCAAGGCGCTGGTCGTCCACGACGGCAACCTCGACGAGCGGATGGCCTACTTCGACACCGAAGAGCTGTGGTTCCCCGAGTGGGAGCACCACGGCCTGCCGTGGAACAACGTCAAGGACTACACGAAGCACAGTCCGCTCGAGGGCGTGAAGAACTGGAAGACGCCGACGCTCGTGATCCACGGTGGCCGCGACTACCGCGTCGCCGACACCCAGGGCATGTCGGTGTTCACCGCGCTGCAGCGCATGGGCATCCCGAGCCGGTTCATCTACTTCCCGGACGAGAACCACTGGGTGCTCAAGCCGGCGAACTCCAAGCTGTGGCACGACGAGGTGCTGGCCTGGATCGACAAGTACAGTCGGCGCTGAGTTCGCGAGCGGGCGGTCCGCCAAACCGGATATGCTCGCCGAATGCGAATCGCGATCGTCGGGGTGGTGCTCTTGGGACTCGCCGGGACCGCGCGCGCCGATGCGATCGGGCTCGGCTTGTTCATCGGCGAGCCCACCGGACTGGACATCAAGATCGACCTCAAGCGGCGGAGCGCGCTCGACATCGTGCTCGGCGCGACGTCGGTGCGGGCGTCGCGGGTGTCGTACGGCCACCTGACGTACCTCTACACGCTCGCGGTGGTCAGCAGCGGCAGTGTCGTCGTGCCGTTGCGGCTCGGTCTCGGTGCCGCGGTGTACGGTGTCACCGAGGACAACGACACCGGGTTCGCGGGGCGCGTGCCGTTCGAGATCGGCATCCGACCGCGCGGTAGCCGGCTCGAGATCTACGGCGAGGTCGCGCTCCTGCTCCAGCTCGCTCCGGACATCGCCACCGGCCTCGACGGTGGGGCCGGGCTGAGGATCTACTTCTAACGAGCCGCGTCGGGGTAGGGGCGGGTGTAGCATCGGGCCGATGAAGTGCCCGGGTTGTTCGAGCAACATGGTCCTGATCGAGGTCCACTCGATCGAGATCGATCGGTGTCCGAGCTGCGGCGGTATCGTGCTCGACAAGGGAGAGACCGAGACGATCGATTCGCTGGGGCTCTCCTCCGTGATCGAGGGGGGCGCACGGGCGCCCCACGTGTCGCGTACCACCGCGGCACGCTGTCACGAGTGCAACCGCGAGATGATCGCGCTCAAGGGCGCCGGCGACATCGAATACGATTGGTGCGACGGATGCGAACGGATCTTCTTCGACCGCGGGGAGCTGTCGGCGTTCGACGCGTTCGCGGATAGCTGATGGCCAAGGCCGCGACGGCGAGCAAGGCCGCGACCAGGAACAAACCCGCGAAGCGCGCGACCCGCGCGGCGTCGCCGGCCGCACCCGACGACGCCGATCAGATCGACGCCGCGGCCGTGCTCGCGCGCTGGCAGCTCACGCGCTCGTCGCGGCTCGCCGATCTGCTGTGCTGCGTGCCCGTCGACGCCAGGTGGGAGGAGCGGCTCCGCACGATCGCTCGCAAGGCGACCGACGCTGCCTCGCGATCGCTCGACGCGCTGCCCGACGATCCGCGAACCACCGTGTTCCTGATCGAGATGCTCCGCAAGGCGAAGTGGCCCGGGTCGAGCGCGAAGACGCTGTGGACCGAGGTGTTCGAAAAGCTGGTCGAGCTTCGCGACGCACGTGCGATCGCCCCGCTCCGGCAGATGGTCGACAAGCCGCCGTACTTTCTCGGCGCCGGATTCACCAAGTGGTGCGTCGAGCAGATCGCGGCGACCGCGGAGGCGCTCGCGAAGCTGCCGGTGCGACCCGACGATGCCGAGACCGTCGCGCTCGCCGAGGCGCAGCACGTGTCGCCACCCCGCGACGGCTGGTTCGCCGTCGAGTCGACCTCGGATGCCGACAAGTTGCTCGCGCAGGTGTGGGCGGCACCCGAGGATCTCCCGCTTCGGAGCGTGATCGGCGACGCGTTGATCGAGCTCGGCGATCCGTGGGGCGAGTTCATCGCGTTTCAGGTCCAGGGCAAGCGGATCGATCGTTCGCCGCTCAAGGAATTGCTGCGCAAGCACGGGGCGCGGTTCGCCGGCCCGATGGTGCACGTCGGTGCGCGCGCGGCGATGACGTTCGAGCACGGCTTCCTCGCGAGCTGCACGATCGGGCGCGACATGGTCGGCCGCCGGCGGTGGGAGGATGTCGTCAACGCGCCGCACTGGGCGACGGTCAAGCGCGTGGTGTTCGCGTCGGGATACTCGCCCCCCAAGTGGTGGTTCGAGGACTGGTTGACCAAGAGCAACCTGACCAGCCTGCGCGAGATCGCGATCGGCAACCTCGGGCTGTCGCGTGCCTCGCCGGGCGATCCGTGGGCGATGACCAAGGTCCCCAAGCGGCTCGAGTGGCGCGCCGAGGCCGTGCTCGAAGCGTTTCTCGAGGGCCTGCCGCTCGCCGAGCTGGAGCGCATGCCGGTGCCTTCGAACCCGAAGGCCCGCAAGGCACTGCAGGATGCGCTCGGCCAGGCGCGGGACTGACTGATGCGGGCGCTGGCGCTGGTGATCGTTCTCGCGGGCTGCCGATCGGAATCGTCGTCGGCACCGCCGTCGGCGTCGCCGCCGTCGAACGCGGCGAATCCGCCGGCGCCTCCGGCCGCGTGGGAGGTGCCCGCCGGCTGGAAGCGCGAGGTCATCCCGTTCCCGCTCGAGTTCGCGCCGACCCTGAAGCACCGCGGCGTCGAGGAGCTGCGGTTTCCCCCCGGCATGTTCGACCCGGCGGCGCCCGGGTACTGGTCGTACGCGTTCGCATGGCGGCTCGACGATCCGGCCGCCCTCGATGCCGGCGCGCTCGCCACCGAGCTCACGGCGTATTTCCGTGGCCTGGTCGGCGCGGTCGATGCCAAGCACCGGATCGGGTCGCTCGATCCCGTGACGGTGACGGCGACCGCCGATGGCGATCGGTTCGCGCTGACCGCACACGTGATCGACGCGTTTCGCACGTTCGGGCCGGTCGACCTCGTCGGCTGGGCGCGGCGCACGCCGTGCGGTGACGGTGCGCTGTGGGTGATCGTGCTGGCGCGCGCCGAGTCTCACGTGCGGCCGCGGCTCGACGCGCTGGCGGCACGGGCGCGGTGCGGGCAGCCCGTCACCCGCTAGTCGAGCCCCCCTCGCGATCGTGGATCTACTATGCTGCCGCCCATGCGGCTCGGGATCGATTTCGGCACCACGCGAACGGTGGTGGCGGCGGTGCTGGACGGGCGTCACCCGGTGGCGGCGTTCGACCAGGATGGCGAATTTCGCGAGCACGTCCCGGGGATCGCCGCGGTGGTCGGTGGCCGGCTGGTGGTGGGATGGGATGCCGCACACGCGCTGCTCGATGGCCGTGCCTCGCACGCGATCCGATCGATCAAGCGCGTGATCGCCGCGCTGGCCCCCGACCAGGAGGTGCCCGGCCTGCCGGGGATCAGTGCGCTCGACCTCGCGACGGTGTTCCTGCGCGAGCTTCGCCGGATGCTGGTCGACCACTCGAACCTCGATCTCGATCCGAACGAACGGTTCGAGGTCATGGTCGCGGTACCGGCGAGCGCGCCATCGCGGCAGCGCTGGCTCACACTCGAGGCGTTTCGGCGCAGCGGTTTCGAGCCGATCGGGCTGGTCAACGAGCCGACGGCCGCGGCGGTCGACTTCGTGCACCGGCACATCGGCGATCTCACCGCCGGCAAGCGCAAGAGCCCGAAGCGCTACGTCGTGGTCTACGACCTCGGCGGCGGCACGTTCGATACCTCGGCGGTGTCGCTCGAGGGACGCCGCTTCGATCTGATCGCGACCGAGGGGCTCGCGACGCTCGGCGGCGACGACTTCGACGCGCTGATCCTCGAGGCCGCCGGCGTGCCGGCAACTCCGCACGCACTCGAGCGCGCGCGAGAGGCCAAGGAGTCGTTGCGCCCGGCCTCGAAGAAGCTGCTGCTCGACGTCTCGCCTCCGGGGTCGACCCAGGACCAGTCGATCGCGCTCGAGACCGCCAAGCTCTACGCCAAGGCGCAGCCGCTGATCGATCGCACGATCGCGCAGTGCGACCTGCTGTTCCAGCGACTGCGCGAGCGCGGCATCGATCCAGACGATCCGCGCGAGCTCGGTGGCGTGTATCTCGTCGGGGGTGGTGCGGCGTTCCCGGCGGTCGGTCGCGCGCTGCGGGCGCGGTTCGCTCGCAAGCTCCAGCTCGCGCCGCAACCGTTCGCCGCCACCGCGGTCGGGCTCGCGATCGCGGCCGATCCGGACGCGCACGTGATCGTCCACGAGGCGATCACCCGTCACTTCGGCGTGTGGCGCGAGGCCGACAACGGGATCGACAAGGTGTTCGACACCCTGCTCGGCAAGGATGCTTCTTCACCCACCGATGCGGCACCGCTCACGATCCGGCGGAGCTACCGGCCCACCCACGCGGTCGGGCACCTGCGGTTTCTCGAGTGCGGGGCACTCGATTCGGATGGCCAGCCGGTGCAGGACCTGGTGCCGTGCACCGACGTCTACTTCCCGTACGACCCCGCACTCGCCGACGAGGCGGAGCTCGCGAAGGTGCCCAACGATCGCCGGCCCGAGTTGATGGCCAACGAGATCGCCGAGACCTACACGTACGCGTCCGACGGCACCATCTCGGTGAAGATCGAGAACCTATCGAGAGGTTACGCGCGCGAATTCACGCTCGGCGCGTTGCGCTGATATCCGATAGAATGGGTCCCTCGTGACCGCCGGCAACATTCAAACCGAACGCGACGGCCACGTGCTGAAGATCGGCATCGATCGCGCGGCCAAGCGCAACGCGTTCGACCTGCCGATGTGGAACGCGCTGTGTCTCGCGTACGGCGAGCTCGATCGCGATCCCGACCTCCGCGTCGGCGTGCTCCACGCCCTCGGCGATCACTTCACCGGCGGGCTCGATCTCGTGCAGTGGGCACCGGTGTTCCAGTCGGGGGCGATGCCGTTGCCCGAGGGTGGGGTCGATCCGCTCGGCCTGGCCGGGCCGCGGCTCAAGAAGCCGGTGGTCGCCGCCGTACAGGGCATCTGCTTCACGATCGGGATCGAGCTCTTGCTCGCGACCGACATCCGGATCGCCGCGTCGACCGCGCGGTTCGGCCAGATCGAGGTCAAGCGCGGCATCTATCCGGTGGGCGGCGCGACGATCCGGTTTCCGCGCGAGGTCGGATGGGCGAACGCGATGCGCTACCTACTCACCGCCGACGAGTTCGATGCCGACGAAGCGCTGCGCATCGGGTTCGTGCAGGAAGTGGTCGAGCCCGGCACGCAGCTCGCCCGCGCGACCCAGCTCGCGACCGCGGTCGCGGCGCAGGCACCGCTCGGCGTCTACGCCACGCTGGTGTCATCGCGGGCCGCACTCGCGGAGGCGGAGGCCGCCGCTGCCGCGCGCCTGCTGCCCGACCTCCAGCCGATCATGAAGAGCGAGGACGTGCAGGAGGGCTTGCGCGCGTTCGTCGAGCGGCGGCCGGGGAGCTTCCGTGGTCGTTAGGGCGCCGCGCCTCGACGTCGGACTCGCGCAGCTGTACGCGCGCGCGCTGCTCGCGATCGCTCGCGCCGACGATCAGATCGGCGTCGAGGAGGGTCAGCGCTTGCAGGAGCAGATCGAACACCGCACCGGCGTCGTCCCGCCGCTGGCCGACCTGTTGCTCGTCGAGCCGCTGTCGCCAGCGGAGCTCGCCGCGCAGCTCCGGTCGTCGGCGTCACCGTTTCGCGGCACCAGCATGCACTCGACCGAGCTGGCGGCGATGATCGTGGTCGACGCGATCACCGTCGTGCTCGCGAAGGGGTACGTCGCCGAGGCCGAGGCGCACGAGCTGGTGCGGTTCGCGACCGCGCTCGGGTGCAGCCTCGAACGGGTTCGTGATCTGACGGCCGATGTCGCGCCGCTCTTGACCGCCGACTACTTGACCAGCTTGTCGACCAACGCGACGTAGGCTTCCATCGCCGCGTCCTTCGACGTGCCCTTGCGCTTGGCCCACGCGTCGTACTTCGCACGACCCTTGACGTCGAGCATCCCGGGACGCTTGCCGTCGACATCGCCGTTCGTGGCCTGCTTGTAGAGGGCGTAGAGGTCGAGCATGGTGTCGTTGCCGAGCCCGGTGACCGGCTTGATGCGGGCCTGGGCGTCGGTGAAGCGTTGAGCGAGTTCGGACATGGAAGGAAACCGGATGGTGGGTGGGAGAAGACGATCCTATCAGCGCGGCGCGCAGACGTTGGCGGTTGCGGGCGCCGCACCACTGTTTCCGATGAACCGGGGCTCGGACCGGTTCTCGGTGTCGGGCAACAGCGCGCAGTTCTGGTTCTGCGTGGCGGCCTTGGAAACGCACATGCCGGTGTCGACCGCGCGGTCGTCGGCGATGCAGAACGTCGGTGCGCTACCACCGGCATCGGGGCACGAACCGGCGCACGGAATCGTGCAGAACCCGGCGGGGTGACAGGTACCCGGATAGCCGTTGGCCGTGAACGCGCAGTCGGCGTTCGTCTCGCACGCATCGCCGATGAACTTCGGGCGCAGGCCGTTGAGCCGCGGGAACACCTCGGTGTTGTCGAGGCGGACGAACGTGAAGCCGTCGTTCTCGATCGCCGTGAGGATCGCATCGAGGTGGTCGGCGGTCGACTGGTGGATGTCGTGGAACAGGATGATGCCGCCGTTGTTCTCGCGGACCTGCGACATCACGTAGCCCTGCATGTCGTCGCGCATCGAGTCGGGCACGTACTTGAACGTCGACTTCTTGCAGTAGCCGCCGCCCGCCGCGTAGCACCAGTCGGCGCTATCGATGTGCCAGCCGACCACGGTGTAGCCGCGATCCTCGACCGCGTGCTTGGAGCTGCAGGTGGCGCTTCCGAACGGGAACCGGAAGTACTTCGGCGTCTCGCCGGCCTCGCGGATCAACGCGTCGGTGTCGTCGACCTCGGTCGCGACCTTGGCCGCCGACTCCTTGGCGAGGTTCAGGTGGTGCTGGCTGTGGTTGGCGAGGATGAAGTCGGGATCGGCGGCGATTCGCGCCGCGATCTCCTTCGCACCTGCCGCGCCGTAGCGCATGCCGTTGTTGAAGAACGTGGCCGGCGCGTGGTGCTTGTGGAGGATGTCGATCACCTGCGGCGTGGTGGCCGGGTTGGGACCGTCGTCGAACGTCAGCGCGATATGCTTCGCGAACCCGGAGCGGTCGGGAACCAGGACACCCGAGCACGAGCCGTCGGCCTTGCCGCCACCGTGCGCGTCGTCGTAGGCGTCTTCCATCAGCGAGTGGTCGTCGCTGTCGGACGGATCGTCACCGCCGATGCACCCGAAGTGCAGGATCGAGGTCGCGGCGGCAGTCGCGAAGAGGATGGCGTTGCGCATGCCCCCGTCCATCGCAAGCTTCGCGCCGTGACGGCGTGCGTCGCGGACCACGCGATCGCGGCTGCCAAGTGGCGCGAACCTGGCCGATCGAACACGTCCAACTCCGCGAATCCGCCTCGTTGAGGCTTGTCGACCCGGCAACTCGAGCTGAGCTGGTCAGCCGAGTAGCCGGCGGGTCGTCCCCGAGGTCGGCGGCCCTCAGGGAGCTGCCAGCAGGGTCTCGGCGTGAGCGATTCCGAGGGCGACCGCGGCGTCGTGGTCCTCGATCGGCTGGACCTTGGCCTCGGACCCGGTGAAGGCGACATAGGCCACGCCGCTGTCGATGCCACCCACCCGGGGATCGGGGTCGATACCGAGCAGCTCCGCCATCCGGTAGCTGGCCTCGCCGATCAGATCCTTGGGACCGACGTCGCCGAGCACGCCGTACTCGACCTTGCCGTCGTAGATCACCGCCACCACCGATCCCATGCCGAGGCCGGCCGCGGCGTAGTCGAACAGGGTGCTCTTGCCGGGGATGACGACGTAGGGGAGGGTGGCGGCGTCGAGCGGATCACCGTTGGAGTCGCTCGCGGCGGTCTGGTTTTGGTACGCGGGGTCCGTCTGCAGGCTGCACTTGTCCGACATCTTGCCGTCGCAGTCGATGCTCATGTCGGCCTGCCACGCGACGGCGCCCGGGAACCCGCAGATCTGGATGTCCGCCGGCTTGGCGTTCGACGGCGCGAACGGGCCGCCGATCACCGGATCGCAGGTCGCGATCCGCGCGAGCAGCTCGGCCGCCGATGGCGGTCCTGCCGGGGCGTCGTCCGGAGGCGCGTCACCCCCACAACCAGTCGCGGTGGACAGCAGGATCGCGATCGACGAGACAGCGCGCACGGTCGCCTCGTGTATCACGACGCGGGGGCGAACCGGCCGGCAATCGTGTCCCGCGACCGCTCAGGTCAGCGCGCGCTGCAGGTCGAGCAGGGTCGTGCTCGTGATGGCGTCGAGCGTGAGCGCCGCATGCGGATCGCCGCGGGTCGGACCGCGGTTGACGATCGCGACCGGCATGCCGCGCTCGGCGGCGCGCCGCACGAACCGGTAGCCGGAGAACACGGTGAGCGACGAGCCGAGCACGAGCAGCACGTCGCCGCGCTCGAACGTGTCCCACGCGGCATCGAGCGTGGTGCGCGGGACGCTGCCACCGAAGAACACCACGTCCGGCATCAACACGCCGCCGCACGCCTCGCACGCGATCACGTCGAACGCGTCGAACTCGGCAGCGATCTCGGCGTCGCCATCGGGCGCGGCCTCGTTCTGGCCATCGCCGAACGACCAGCTCGGATTGGCGGCGGACAGCTTCGCCTGCAGGTCGGCGCGCGACATCCCGCTCCCGCAGCTCAGGCAACGCACACGCGCGAGCGCGCCGTGGAGCTCGACGACGCGCCGGCTCCCCGCTCGCTGGTGGAGGCCGTCCACGTTCTGGGTGATCGTGCCGACCACGACCCCGGCATGCTCGAGCGCCGCGAGCGCCGCGTGCGTCGGGTTCGGGCGCGCCGCATCGATCCGCGGCCACCCGAGCAGCGAGCGTGCCCAGTAACGCCGCCGCACGTCGGCGCGCTCGACGAACTCGCGATGCTGGATCGACTTGCGCGGGCGCGCGCCGGGGCCGCGGTAATCCGGGATCCCGGACTCGGTCGAGCAGCCGGCGCCCGTGAGCGCGACGATCCGGCGACCGCGCAACATCGCGATCAGCTCGGACAGCTTCGATGGCTCCGACGGCTCGGGCGCTTCGCTCACGACAGAAGAACCCTAGCACCCGACGAGTCGACGTATCCTGGACGCATGAAGTGCTTCGCTGCCGTGATCGCGATCGTGTTGTCGAGTCTGGCGAATGCGTGGGCCGACGAGCCCGTACCACCTCCGGCCGACCCCGCGGCGGGTGCGCCGGAGGTGCCTGCTCCAGCACCGGCACCGGCGCCCGCTCCCGCTCCGGCCCCGCCCCCCGTGCTCGCGCCTCCCACCGCGACGCCTCCCACCGCACCGATCGTCGCGCCGGTCGCGGTCGATCGCGGAGGCCCGCCGAGTCGCGGCCTCATGCTGCAGGCCCGGATGAGCACGCAGTTCGGGATCGGAAGTGTCGTGTTTCCCGGGTTCGCGATCGGCTATCGCCGTGGCAACTGGGTGTTCGGCGGCCAGCTCGGCGTCGTCGCCGGCAAGCTCGAGGACAACGGCACCACCGACTCGTTCAGCCTGGTGACGATCGTGCCGATGGTCTACTACGGCATCTGGCAGTCGGACGACCATCGCGCGCGGATGGACGTGCTCGGTGGCCTCGGAGCGGGCAAGGGTACGGTGCGCAGCGAGTCCGGCGGCACCACGACCGAGCAGACGGCGAACATCGTGCCGCTGCTCCTCGGCGTCGGTGGCGACTACTACCTGCACCGCAACTTCGCGCTCGGTGTCGAGCTCGGCGCCGAGCTCCCGGTCCTCGGCAAGGTCGAGGACGGCGGCATGGACACCGGCGTCAAGGGCGCGGCGCAGGCGATCCATGGCCTCGTACGGGTCACGTTCGTCGCGGGGGATTGATCGTCGGCCGCCGTCGTACAATTCACGGCATGCCCGTCGCCGACATCCAGACCCTCGAGTACAAGCTGTCCAAGCGCGGGTTCCGGCGCGACGACGTGTTCTGGCACGAGTGCCCCCAGTGCAAGGTCAACGCGGTCGCGATCTACGCGATCTCCGGACGCAGCGGCGGGCGCGATATCCGGCTATGCCACGAGTGCGGCAACGCGCGATCGTGGCGCAGCGTCGCCGGCCTCGAGCAGCGCGAGGAAGACGTCGGCTTCGATCTGCGAGCGTTTCTGGGATGACTTCGCGAGTGGGCCGTCTCCCGATCCGCTGGGGGCCGCGGAAGCGAAGTCGACGACCATGAAGCGCGAGCTGCGCGTGGTCGGAGGAGCCGCCGCGGCTCCGGCGCTGGCAGCCGCGACCGCGCTCGACACGCTCGAGGCCGTTCTCGCGTGGGCGCGCGAGCAGCAGCCGCCCTACCCGCTGGTCGACGTCGTCGTGCAGGACGAGCTCACCCACGACGTGATCGTGGCCGGCGGGCCGGCGTACCTGGTCTTCGATTCCACGTGACTGGGCGCGATCACCGCGGTCTCCGTGTGGGACCACCGACCGACCGCGGATGAATTGCTCGACGATCGCGTCGCGTGCGGCTGGACCGCGACGCCGACCGGTACCGTCGACGGCCCGCAGGTGCTGGGCCACGCGGCGTGCCGGTTTCGCTAGCTAGCCAGGATTCACCACACCCTCGGTGGCTCGTCTACCGGCGCTGCACGAGCTCTGAACGTTTCCTGAAACGCGTTGTTGCACGTTCGCAGGGTTGGGAGAGTGAGCAGCGGCATGGCTCCGAGCAGAGCGCACGCCCGCGCTGAGGACTTGTAGATGGCGCCGGACGCCCGGCACCCACCGGTCGCGCCGATCGCGGTGGCGCCACCCACAAGGCCCTCAGCGCCTGACGCGAACGCTGGCGCTTCGTTGGAAGAACCTCAATAGTGAACAAGACAGAGAAGCGATCTCGTACGAGCGTTCTCGCGATCTCGAACGCTCCAGGCTCGTACGCGAGGCCGTTCGTGGCACGGCCGGGTCCGACGGCCGAGCCTGGTCAGGACACCTACGGACACCCAGCTAGGCCCGTGGCGAAGACGGAACCTCGTAGGCGCTGATCGGCGGCTGTGATCGCCACGCGGCATACAGTAGCCAGGTCTCGGGCGCCATCACCCCCATCCGTTGATAGGTCTCGGGTGCGCTCCAATACGAAGGCTGCTCCTTCCAGCCATAGAACGCCATCGCGGTCGAGTACGGATCGAGCGTCCAGCCTCGCGCGGCGCCGCGCAGGTGCTCGCCGTGCTTGCGCCAGTTGTTGAGGACGTAGGCGAGCGTGTTGCGGGCCTGGCGCGGGCTAGTGATGACCTCGCGGTGGTAGCGATCGACGAATACCTTGCCGCGACGCGGCCGGCCTCTCCGACGAGAGAACATCGCGTTGAGGCGCCGGGCCGCGGAGATCTCGAAGCCCTGGATGCCCTTGGCGAGCGCGTTCTGACACGACGCCTCGACGATCAGGTGCACGTGGGTTTGTTGGATGCTGATGTGGATGATCCGGAAGTCGTCGCGGCCGAGCACCTGGAACGACGCGTCACGCAGCGCCTTGTAGCAGTCACGTTTGCGCAGCGATCCGATCGCCTGATTCACCCGCAGCACGACGTGCAGCGGATGGTGCGGCGAGAACTCGTCCCGAGGACGATGCGACTCGGCTCTGCGGCCTGGCTTGCGCTTGCGCCCGGCGCCTGCGCGCTTCCCGCCCCAGGTCCGGAACTCGATCTCCACCTGCACGTGCCGTTTGCGCTGCCGACCCATGCATCCCTCTACCACGTTCCACTTGAATAGGCACATACAAATCACATTGATATGCACTGAGATCAATAGATCTCAGTCTGGATCTCGAACGATCGTCCCTGGCGTCGTGCAGAGGTGTCGTCGATGTCGCCGACTGAGGAAGCCGTTCGTGATCGCCAGAGCGATCGCACGAGCGTGCTTTTTCCCTCTCCTATCTATTTATAGATTCTTCAGGGGAGCGCCAGCGTTCGCGTCAGGCGCTGAGGTCCTTGTGGGTGGCGCCGTCACGATCTGTGCGACGAGCCGATGCCGGGCGTCTGGCGCCATCCACAAGTCCTCAGCGCGGGCGTGCGCTCTGCACGAAGTCGTGGGGCAGCGACGAGCTGTTCAGCGCGAATTTCAGAGGGAGTTGGTGGCGAGCTACCAGCCGCGAGGCCAGGAGCCATGCCCACTCGCGATGGTGACGCTGCTCCAGAAGTACGACCAGCCAAGCGACGCCGATGCGGTCGACGCGGCGGAAAACGATCGGCGCTGGCAGCTCGTGCTTGGCACCTCGGGCAGCGAGAGTGCCCCGTTTGGACAGGGCATTTGGGTGCGCTTCCGGACGAGAGCCATCGCGAACGATCTCGATCAGAAGCTTCGACCAGGCCCAGGCCGCGGCGCTCCAGCGATCGCGAACCTCTACGAGGTCGCCCGTCGACGGGCTGCGTAGCGGTTCGGCTCTCTAGTTCGGCTCGTCGGAGACCAGCCGGAACCACAGCTCGCGCGACACGTGGCATCGCGTGCACGTCACCGCGACGACTCGTAGCTCGCCCTCGACGCGATGGTCGCGGACGCGCAGCTCGCCACCACACTGCGGACACGGCGTCGCGTGTGCGCGGATCTCGATCACGGCGGTCGATGACACGTGGATCGGTCGCTCGCTGGACCCGCCGGGCGACAGCGCCGCCAGCTTCTCGCGATCGCGAACCAGCTGGCGTGCGGCGCGTTCGGCGGCTCGTCGTGCGGTGCGATCCGGACGGCGCTTGCCCATCAGCTCGGGCCGAACCGGCTGCGATCCAGCGGCACGACGTTGTACGCGTTGCGAACGTCGGAGAGCGGGCGCTCCCACAACTTCTCCCAGTACACGGAGAGCAGCGGGGCGGCATCGCGCCCGTCGCGATAGGCCTCGAGGGCCGAGTGACGGAGTGCATCCCAGCGCTTCTCCATCACGAGGTGCTTGAGCGAACCGAACACCATGATCAGCGCCGACACCGGGAGGTGCAGCTGGCCAAAGCTGAACCAGTGGATCAGCACCTCCTCGTGGCCGGTGATGCCGATGCCGAGGAGCGCGTGCCACACGTCGTGGGTCTGGCGAAACCGCCGCATCAGGTACGCCATGTCGGGATCGTCGACGTGGCGGGTCGCGGCGGCCTGGTAGTCGGCGGTGATGCCGTTGTCGTCGAGGTGGCGCGCGTACGCGCCGCCGAGCGTGGTCGCGGGCAACGCGCGCAACGCGTCGTAGTCGACGTGATCGCTCGACAGCTCGGGCCGATCGGTCATCAGCTGGCGCCCCTCGGGCGAGGACATCATGTCGAGCAGGATCTTCCGGTAGCGCGGCCGGCCGGTGATCTCCTCGACGCGGTGGATCTCGTGGGTCTTCGTCGAATCGCCGAGCACGCGCATCACCGCGAGCCCGACTCGATATGCGTCCTTGATCGTCGCCGTCGCCGTCACGTGCAGAGGATATCAGCTACGCGGTGGGACGCACTCGGACGGCGCCGCCACGGGGTGTGAAATCGGGCCACGCGTAACGCCGTGCGCGGCGGGCGCGTAGCGAGGGTGCATCCTCGCGACTCGAATCGAGTCGCCGCCGAGGTGCCGCGTCGTTCGGGTGACGGTCGCCCTGGCCATCTCGTTGCAGCGACCTCCGGCATGGCCACCGTAAGTCTCGTCGCGTTCGTGGTGTTGACCGTCCTCAAGCTCGCCGCCGGAGGCTGGCTGCTGCACAAGCGGCTAGTTCGGAACCGGCGCCGGGGTGATGTGGAACCACAAGACGCGGGGGGTGCTGCAGTGCCGGCACGTCACGTCGACGCGCCGTCGGTCGGGCACCGGCCGCGTGTGCTCCTCGATCCGGTAGCGCCCACCGCAGTGCGGACAACTCAGTGCGGCAACGCGCGGCTCGATGACCGAAGCCGAGGCGACCTCGATCGGACGATGGATCGATCCGCCTCGCTCGAGCGACGCGAGCCGCTCGCGCGCGTGCTCGAGACGAAGGGTGCGATCCAGCGGGGACATGCCGTGATCGTAAGGCCACATGACCCCCGAGGCCCCTCCACGATCGGGTGGGTCGCGAGGAGGGGACCCCTCAGTAATGTGGCGGGGGCTCGTTGACGTGCTCCGGCTCGAGCGCGCGCCGGAGCTCGACGAGGTCGCGCTCGGCGGTATCGAGCCGGGCGACCAGCGTGCGCACCAGCGCATCGAGCTCGTCGATCTTGCGATCCTGATACGCGATCCGGATCTCGAGCTCGATGATCGGATCGCCAGCGTCCTGGCTCGACATGGGCGCGAACATACCGAATAAACCGGCCGGTCGTGCGGTCGCCGTCGATCGCCGTCGATCGCCGATGTCGCGGATGTCGCCGATGCCGCCGTCGATCGCGCCGCTGCTCGCGATGCTCGCCTGACGATCGCTGCTAGATTCGCGGCGATGAAGGTCCTGGTCCTCAACGTCGGATCCACGAGCGTCAAGTACAACCTCTACGAGATGGACACCGAGGCGCGACTCGCCATCGGTCGCGTCGAGCGGGTCGGCACCGACGCCGCGGAGCACCATCACGAAGGTGGCGTCACGCCGGTGGCGGGCTCGCCGGCGACCGCGACCGACGCGTTGCGCGCGATCCTGTCGCACTTGACGCGAGACGGTGGGCCGCTACCCGATCCGAGCGCACTCGGCACCGTCGGCCATCGCGTCGTGCACGGTGGCGAGCAGCTGATCGAGCCGACCCGGATCGACGATCGCGTCGAGTCGATCATCCAGGACTGCGCGCGGTTCGCACCGCTCCACAATCCGGTCAACCTCGCCGGCATTCGCGCGGCGCGCGAGCTGTTCCCGTCGGTGCCGCACGTCGCCGTGTTCGATACCGCGTTCCACGCGCAGCTCCCCCCGCACTCGTACATGTACGCGATCCCGCACGAGCTCTACCTCCAGAAGGGCGTGCGCCGGTACGGGTTCCACGGGCCGAGTCACCAGTACATGGCGCTGTCGGCCGCCGAGTACCTGCAGACCGATCTGTCGAAGCTCAAGCTCGTGACCTGCCACCTCGGCGGTGGTGCGAGCGTGACCGCGAGCGACGGCGGGATCAGCGTCGAGACCTCGATGGGGATGACGCCGCTCGAGGGCCTCGTGATGGGCACGCGCTCGGGCGATCTCGATCCGGCGATCCCGCTGCTCCTCGCCAAGGACGGGATGTCGTTCGACGCGATCGACGACCTGCTCAACCGCAAGTCGGGGCTCGCCGGCCTGTCGGGCCACGGCGCCGACTTCCGCGACATCGAGAAGGCGGCCGATGCGGGCGAGCCGCGCGCACGCCTGGCGATCGAGGTGTTCGTCCACCGGATCCGCAAGTACATCGGTGCCTACGCCGCGGTGCTCGGTGGCGCCGACGCCGTGGTGTTCACCGGCGGCATCGGCGAGAACTCGGTGCGCGTGCGCCAGCAGGTCTGCGACGGCCTGTACTACATGGGGATCGTGCTCGACGAGGAGGCCAACCGCACGCAGCGCGCCGCCGATCACGGTGGCATCGTCGAGATCAGCAAGCCGCGCTCGCCGACCAAGGTGATCGTGGTGCGCACCGACGAGGAGCGCATGATCGCGCGCGAGGCGATGCGGTGCGTGTCGGGCAAGACCGGCGCGATCCGCAGCGTGCGCGCGCGCCCGATCCCGATCGGGGTCAGCGTGCGGCACGTGCACCTGTCGCGAGAGGACTGCGACAAGCTGTTCGGGCCGGGGTACGAGCTGACCAAGCGCCGCGACGTCACCCAGCCCGGGCAGTTCGTGACGCGCGAGACCGTCGATCTCGTCGGCCCCAAGGGCGAGATCCGCGGCGTCGCCATCATCAACCCGCTGCGCAAACAGACGCAGGTCGAGGTCGCGCGCACCGACGCCTTCGCGCTCGGGGTCAAACCGCCGCTGCGCGAGAGCGGCAAGCTCGACGGCACGCCGGGGCTGACGCTGCGCGGTCCCGCCGGCGAGATCCAGATCGAGAGCGGCGTGATCCTCGCGCACCGTCACGTCCACATGAACCCGACGCAGGCCAAGGAATACGGCGTCGCGGATCGCGACATGATCAAGGTCCGCGTCGAGGGCGATCGCGAGATGACGATGGGAGACGTGATCGTCCGCGTCAGTCCGAAGTACGACCTCGACCTTCACATCGACACCGACGAGGCCAACGCCGCCGGCCTCGGCAACGACAGCGTGGTCGCGTTCGAGGGGCTGCAGGGCGGCCAGTAGATCCGACCAGGCGGCAAACGCCTGCAAACCGCGGCACCCGCGTGTGACCGGGTCGGCGCGCGCGCATGCTGAACGGCATGCGTCCGTCGATCGCAGTGATCGCCATCGGTCTATCCATCGCGGGTGCGATGCCCGCGTGTCACGCCGCCGATGCGACGCCGAGACCGGGCGCCGAGCCCGCGATCGACACCGAGGCCATCGCGGTGCTCCAGCGCCACTGCGCGCGGTGTCACGCGAACGGCAAGGAGGAAGGCGACCTCGGGTTCGTCACCGACGCGGCTCGGCTCGTCGCCGAGGGCTATGTCGTGCCGGGAGCCGCGGCAAGGTCCGAGCTCGTTCGCCGGATCGCCGAGGGCGAGATGCCGCCGCCGTCGGTCAAGCGCCGTCCGACCAAGCGCGAGCTCGCGATCGTGCGCGCGTGGGTCGACTCGATGGCGTCACCCGAGCGGCCGTTCCAGACCTGGAGCGAGCTGGACAAGATACTCGCCGCCGATGCCGCGCGCTTGCCGTACGCCGCGCGTTCGCACGCGCGCTGGTTCTCGATCGCACACCTCTCCAACGCCGGCGCGACCGATCTGGAGCTCGGCCGCGTGCGCACCGCGCTCGCCAAGCTGCTCGCCAGTCTGACCTGGTCGGCGAAATCGCCGGCGCTGGTTGCCGTCGACACGCGCCGCACCGTGTTCCGCATCGATCTACGCGAGCTCGGCTGGAGCGATGCGACCTGGGATGCGATCCGCGCGGCGTATCCGTACGGCGTCGCGCGGGGAGGTGTCCCCGAGGCGATCCGCGCCGACTGGTTCGTCGCCACCGCGTCGCGCGCGCCGCTCTACCACGCGATCCTCGGGCTGCCGGATACGCTCGACAAGCTCGCCGCCCGGCTCGGCATCGATCTCGCCGAGGACGTGCATCACGACGACGTCGCCCGCGCCGGGTTCAACCGCTCGGGCGTGTCCGTCAACAATCGCGTGCTCGAGCGTCACGCGACGCGGTTCGGCGCGCTGTGGCGCAGCTACGACTTCGCGACCAGCCGCGGGCGCGACAACGTGTTCGCGCATCCCCTCGATCTGATCCCCGCGGGTGGCGAGGTGATCTTCAACCTGCCCGACGGCATGCAGGCTTACATGCTGGTCGATCGCGACGGGCACCGCATCGACCGCGCGCCGACGACGATCGTCAGCGACCCCCGCCGGCCCGATCGCGCCGTCGAGAACGCGGTGTCGTGCATGGGTTGTCACGCGGCCGGCATCCTCGATCACGCCGACCAGGTACGTGCGACCGCGTCGGTCGCCCGCATCCGCGATCGCGATCGCATCCGCACGCTGTATCCACCGGCGAGCGAGATGTCCGCGTACTACGCACGCGATCGCGCGCGGTTCGTCGCGGCACTTCGCACGATGGGGAGCCTCGCGAGCGATGCCGAGCCTCCAGCGCCCGCCGACGAACCGATCGCGCTCACCACGATCCGGTACGAAGACGAGCTCGACCTCGCGACTGCCGCCGCGGAGCTCGGCTTGCGCGGCAGCGAGCTTGCCGCGCGGATCCCGCGCGCGACCAGCCTGCGCAACACGCTCGACGCGTTGTCTCGCTCCGGTGGCACGATCAAGCGCGACGTCTGGATCGCCGCATTTCCGCGGATCCTCGGCGAGCTCGGACTCGGCGTGCCGTTCACGCCTCGCACCCATCGCGATGTTTCGCCGCCGGTGTGGGTCGATGCCGCCGGTCACACCTGGATCGCCGTCGATCGCGCCGGTCGCGATCACGCAACCGCGCGCGGGATCTGCCGCGGGCGTGGCTACGAGCTCCCGCGAACCGCCGAGCTGACGCGCGCGCTCTCCGCCGGGATGGGAGCCGGGCTGTCGCTGGTGCGACCGGTGTGGGCGGCCGAGGTCCGGCTCGATCCCTCGAACCTTCGCTACGCCAGGGTCGTCGATCCACGGACCGGGGCCGCCCGCCGCGCCGACGTCACCGATCGAGCCGCGATCGTGTGTCTGCAGCACTGAAGCGGTCCCGACAGATTATTTCCCGGGCCCGTGCGTTGAACCACGCATGGCTCCCCGTCGATCCCGCCCGCGCTCCAGGACCTCGAACACCGCCCTGTGGGCCCTGCTCGCAGGCACGGTCGCGGTGATGGCGGCGCTGATCGCCCTGTTCATCGCGGTGCGGGCGGCGCCCTCGACGCAGGTCGCGGAGACCCAACCCCTCGCGCACTCCCGGATCTGATCCGACCGCGGCCCGACCTTTGCCGGGGTGTGCCACGGCACGTGCGCCGGATTCGTTTCACGCTGAGGCATGCGATCGCTCGCCGTCGTCGTCGCCGTTGTTGTTGCCGTCGCTGCCTCCCTCGTCGCGGGTTCCGCCGTCGCGGATCGCGCGCGTGCGCCGCGCACGAGGATCCTGGTGTTGCCGCTCGCCCCGACCCACGCGGTGAGTGCCAACGCGGCGCGCGCGTTCGACGCGCGCCTTCTGGTCGCGCTCGACGACACGGGTCGCGTGCAGACCGTGACGGACGACGAGGAGCCCGAGTGCACCACGCTGTCGTGTCTCGCCGACGTCGGGAAGCGGGCGAAGGCGGCGTACGTGTTGCAACTCGCCACCGTTCCGGAGGGCTCGACGCTGACCGTGTTCGGAACGCTGATCGACGTCGCCTCGAAGTCGGCGTGGCGACGCATCGAGCTCCCGAAGGTCGCGCCGCGTGCGCTCGCGCGCGCCCCCGCCGAGCTGGTGCCTCAGGTGCTGGGAACGCGCGGGCCGACGGTGCTCGCGTTCGCGAGACCCACCGATGGGACGGCGCGGACGATGGTCGAAGATCTCGCGAAGCGGATCACCGCGTTGCACGCGTTCAAGGTGCTGCCGCTCGACACCTCCGATCGTTCGCCGCCCACGCATCGTGCGGAGCTGGTCGTCACGGAGCTTTCGATCACCGAGCCGCGCCGCGGATTGTGCAAGTGGTACGACGGTACGCTCGTCGGCACGTTCGCGGTCACCGATCTGTCGAACGGTCGCGTCGTGTGGTCGAAGGCGATCCGCGTCGAAGCCTCGCGCCGCGTCCACTTCTCGTCGCGCTCGGACGTGGTCGACGAGCTGGTCGACCGCGCGGTCGCGCGGTGGTCGACCGCGTTCCGCACCAGTGGAGTCTTGCGGAGACATCGATAAGGAGCCGGCAACTCCTGCGGTTTCGACGTCCTCGGGCAGCCACGCCCTGCGTGTCCCGCATGCGACACGCGTCGTAACTCCGCGTCGCTGTTGAGGTCTGCCGGGGCCTGCCGCTTGCACTCTTGGCGATCATGTCGATCGCTACCCTGCCCCGAGTCGCCTCCCTACTGGTCGCCGCCGGTACCTGCGGCTCGCTCGCCCTCGGGGTGGCGGTCGCGGACCGGACGCTGTCGGTCCCGGGTGACATCGAAGCGTCGCCGAGCCACGAGGCCATGTCGCCGGAGCCGGTTCGCGTCGCGATCGCCGTCGGCGCGCATCAGGTAGCACCACCCCGCGCACACACCGGCGAGCTCGGCTTCGTGTTCCGCGCCGGCGATCAGACCTACGTGTCGATGCCCCCCGTGCGCAAGTTGCCACGCCACGATCGTCCGACGCTGGCGATCGACGACGGTGCGGTCGCCGCGATCGCGAAGGTCGACTCCAACGATCTGCCCGCCAAGTTGCGCGACTGGGCGCACGCGAAGGTCACGGTCGACGGTCATTGCAAGGCACGCGTGATCGGGTTCGCCGTGGTGTCGCGGTTGATCGGCTCTACCGACTACGCCGGCGTCGAGGCCAACGAGTGGACCGCCGCGACGGTTGCCGAGCACGGTGCGAGCGTTCTCGCGGCGCACATCGACGGCTGCGACAAGGGAACGTATGCGCGGCGCACGGCGCTGTCGCCGGTGGTGCAGTTCGAGACCCTCGACGATCCCACGCTCGCCGCGGCCGCCCGCACCGCGCTGCTCGCGTCCGATGCCTCGCGCGATGCGCAACGGGACTTCGATCAGATGAGGTCGTCGCCCGGCAAGGATTCGTGGATCGATCACGTCAAGGTGACCACGCGGATCCTCCGCCACCCGCAGACCCACGTGGTGTGGGTCGCGATCCACGCGGTGTCCGACGATCGCAGCTGCGGCGATCCCGAGCTCGATACCTGGGGGCTGTATCGCGTCGCGGCCGACGGTGGGCTCGATGCGGTTGCCCAGCGCCGACTCTCGGACCTGTGGTCGATCGATCACGTGATCGACGTCGACGGTGACGGCACGCCCGAGCTGATCGGTCGCGACTGGCTGGGCATCGTGCCGATCCTCGCGCGCGCCGATGGCGAGGCGACCGCGCGGCTCGAGATGCCGTTCTTCGGCTGCCCCTGCTAACTGGCAGCGCGGAGCTGACGTGGGGAAACCCACGCGACGCTGCGATCCCACAGCTCGGAGGCGAGCTCGCGATCGCGCCCGAGCTCGCTCGCGGGCTGGGCCACCGCGTGCTTGTCGAAGTACTCGCCCGTGCCCTCGAGCTCGGTCGCGGCCTGGATCGTCGAGTGCGCGCCGCGTTCCGGCGTCCACATCGCGAGCTTGAACAGCGGGCGTAGCGGCCACGGCAAGCGCTGCCAGATGTTGGTGGCGACGCGACCGGGGTTGACGGCGTAGCTCGTCACGCCGGTTCCCTCGAGCCGCCGTCCCAGCTCGGCGTTGAACAGCACGTTCGCGAGCTTGCTGACCGTGTACTCGGGGAACCCGCTGATCGAGTCGGTCGTGCGCCGGACCGCTTCCCAGTCGATGCCGCGCGCCTTGTGGTGGCTGCCGCTGGAGACGTGGACGATGCGCGCCGGCGCCGACGTTTGGAGTCGTTCGAGGAGCAGTGACGTCAGCAGGAAGTGGCCGAGGTGGTTGACGCCGAACTGCAGCTCGAAGCCGTCGACGGTCACGCCGCGGTGCCCGGCGACGCCGGCGTTGTTGATCAGCACGTGGATCGGTTCGTCGCGTGCCAGTAGCTCGTCGGCCGCCGTGCGCACGCTGTCGAGGTGGGCGAGGTCGCAGCGGATCGCGACGACCTCGGTGTGCTCGCGGAGCGCCTCGGCGACCGGGGCGAGCTTGTCGAGCGAGCGACACAACAGGCGCAGCCGCGCACCGCGGACCGCCAGTGCCTCCGCGACGGCGCGACCGAGGCCGATGTTCGCGCCGGTGATCACCACGATCTTGTCTTCGAGGTCTCGCATGCGCGACACGGTAGGCAGCGAGGTCCGAGGCGTCGAGCCTCGCGAAGCGTTCGGCCGAACGTATCGAGGCCGAAGCTATCGCCGGGACCACGACACCAGCCCGGCCTGCGAGGATCTCGAGCCCCGTGATCGCGAGCTTACGGCCCGGCGCGGCGCGACCGACGTCGATCGAGGTCGTCCGGATCGGGGTGACCCGGTGTAGTGTTCGCGCGATGCGAAAGCTGGTGTGTGCAGCCCTGCTGCTCGCGTTCGCGTGCAACCACAACCCGAGGCGCGATGCCGCCCTCGAGCGCGCCCGCGTGGCCCGCGCACGGGGCGACATGGTGGGCGAGGCGCTCGCGCTACGCGATGCGTGCAACGCCGCCCCCGACGATCGCGATCTGTGCCAGCGTGCCGACCAGGCGTTCTCTGCCGCCGGTGAACGCACGATCGAGGCCGGCCGACGCGCGTGCACAGGCATCGCGCCCACGCTGGCCGCGGTCGATACCTGTCTCGCCGCAGTCGGCGAGATCCGCAAGTTGATGCCCGATCATCCCGAGGCCGCGCGGCTCGCCGAGGCGGCGTCGCGCCAGCACCTCGCACGTTGCCTCGCCGATTCACCCGCGTGGCAGACCTCGATCGACGCCGCGATCGAGCTCGTGCGCTGCGAACAGGCGCGCGAGCAGCAGATCGGATTGCCGTCGTACTCCCAGCGCGTCCTCGCGGCACGCACCGCCGCACGCGATCAGATCGTCGCGCTCGCCGACACGCCCGCGTTTGCCAGCAAGCCCGGCGCGACCGCCGAGCTGGTCTCCGCCGCCGCGTGCCTCACCTCGACGCCGGCGCTCGTGTCGCGCGCCGAAACCTCGCGCCGCGCGTTCCTCGACCACGCGGCCGCCACGATCGATCTCCGGCTCAAGAGCTCGACCCCGTTGCCACGCGTGTGCGACACGGCCGCATCGGCACTCTCGGATCGTGCGAGCTGCGGTCCACGTCGGAGGACGGCCACGGACGGTCCGACGATCACGGTGATCGGCGACGTCGAGCTCTCGCGCGTCCAGCACGAGGCCCACGAGACCACCGAGAGCAAGGACTACGTCGCCGGCATCATCCGGTTCCCCAACCCCGACTACCAGCCGGCGGTCAACGACGAGCGCAACGCGCGTCAGGCCAAGGACAGTGCGGAGCAGCAAGCCAAACGCGACGAGTCGGACTGCCGCAGCGCCGAGAGCGCGCTGTCGTCGGCGAGCAGCTGCTCGAGTTGCCCCGAGCGCACCGAGCGCGATCGCGCGTGCAACGCCGCACGCACCAGCCAGTCGCTGTACGACTCGCGCACCCGCGACTGGGAACGCGCGCGCCGGCACCTCGACGCGACACCCTCGATCTCGGAACGCGAGGACATCCGCACCGCGACCTACGTCGTCACCCACCACACCTGGAGGGCAGGGTGGAGCGGCCGGTTGCGCAGTGACGGCGCGACGATCGCCGATAGTGGCGGAACCACGACCAGCGACGACGCGACCGCCGGTGCGCCGGTCGCGGGTGTTCCCGCCGATCCGATGACGTATCCGGGCACGCGTTGGTTCGTCGGCCCGATCCGCGATCAGGTCGCCGCCCGGATCGCCGCCACCGTCGACGCAGGGCTCAAGCGTCGCGCGAGCGATCTCGCCGTCAGTTGCCCGGCTCCACTCGCGTGGACCGCCGATTGGCTCGAGTGCTGGGCGCGCGTGCGACTGTGGGCCGGTGCACCGCCTGCCCGCGACGCGCTGTTGCGTGCCGTCGGCGAGACCAAGGATGCGCGCCGCGGTCCGATGTGGGACCAGGTCGGCTGCGAACACTAGCTACTGGTTGGTGATCGGCAGCGGCGCGAACACCGGGTTGGCCCCGGTGGCGGTGACGTCCTGGCAGGGCAACCAGAACGCCGCGAACGACGGATCCGGCCGCGCGAGGTCGACCCCGGCGATCCAGATCTGCGCGGGGCCTTTGACCGGGCGGATCGTGCCGTAGGGTCTGGTCGACGTGAACGCGAGCCAGCTCGTGCCATCCGCGGCGGTCGTCCACGTCGGCATGGTCACGTTGGTGTCGCGCATCTCTTCGGTGCCGATCCGCGTGGTCGCGAGCGCCAGCGTGATCGGCGTGCCCTCCGCGGGCAACAAGCGGATCTCCGCACTCTTCGCATCCTTCGATCCGGAGGTCGCGTGGATGTACGCGATCGAACCCTCGGGGCCCCAGCGCGGCGCGAAGTTGTTGTCCGGATCGCCCGTCGACTGCACGAGGATCTCGAGCGTTCCCCAGGAGCCGTCTTCGAGCCGCTCGATCCGGGCGATGCTGGCGTGCTTGGCGTCCTTGTTGTCGAGCATGTCCGACACCGCGAGCGCGAGGTAGTGGCCATCGGGCGACCAGTCCGGATGCGTGCCCTTGAGGCCGCCGAGATCGATCTTGCCGTTGGCGGGGCCTACGGGATCGCCGGTCGTCACGTCACGGAGCGTGAGGTTTCCCTTGTCGGCAACGACCATCACCGTACCGTCGGGCGAGAATGCGGCGTAGCCCATCGGGACGCCGGGAGGCAACAGCGCGGCGAGCGACGTCAGATCGAAGGTCTGCAACTTGTCGGGATCGGCGAACGCCATCACGCTGCCGTCGTTGGCGATCGCGTGATGCGGATCCTCCGCCGTCGAAACCACGCCACTCGCGGTCGTCGACGCCAGCGATCCGCGCACCACACCCGGCGAGGTGCTGGAGAAGAAATACGCATGATCGCCGATCGCACCCGACGAGAACGCCAGCGTGATCGGCGGAGCGCGATAGATCGTGCCCGGCGCCGTCGAATCCGCGGCTTCGATCGTGAGTGTCGCCATGCCACCCGGGTGCGAGGCCTCGATCAGCTTCCACACCTCCGCATCGGGGTGATAGCGATCGCCGGCGGTGAGGATCACGAGGTCGAGCACGTCGGAGGCGAACACCAAGCGGACGGTGTCGTTGCCGGCACCGAATTCGTGCTGGAACACGATCTGCGCCATGTCCTGCGGAAACCGGACCCCATCGGCGGGGTAGCGGACGACGGGAGTCTTCGTCGGATCGGTGCCGACGGTGGCTCCGTCGAACAGCTGGTTGCCCGCGGGTGGCGGGAACACGCCGTCGACGACGGTGGCGGACACGTGCACGACGAGCGCCGCGGTGGCATCGACGTCGCCGCTGGTCGCGTGGATCGCGACCTTGCCCGCCGCCGCGCCGGTAGCGAGGTAATCCCCGGGATGCTCGAACGCGCCCGGGTAGGGGTTGTCGACGCTCCAGACGACCTTCGCGGTGACGTCACGGGAGCTGCCGTCCTCGAACGTGCCGGTCGCGGCGTAGGCCACGCGCTGCGAGGCGCCGATGTCGGCGAGCTCGATCGTGATGTCGCCGGGCGCGATCGCGAGCGCGACCAACCCCGGAAGCTGCCCGCCATCTCCGAGGTGCACGTGCTCGGTGCAGCCGGCGACGACGAGGGCGGCGAGCAGCCAGCGCATCACCGGGTGCCGAGCAGGCGCCGGATCTTGTCGGCGTAGGTCCCCGAGGGGAACCGCTGGAGGTACGCGCTACCTGCCGCCCGCATCGCGGTGGCCTGTCCGGCCGCGCGATGGATGTCGACGCGTAGCCACATCACGTCCTCGACGTTGATCCCGCGCGGGAAGCGACGGAGGTAGCTGGCGATCGCGCGGAGCGCCCCGGCGCGATGCCCGGATCGACGTTCCACCTCGACCAGCGCGTAGAGCGCCAGCGGGGCGTAGACCCGATCGGCTCGGGCGGCGATCTTGCGGTACAGGCGCGCCGCGGACGCGAGGTCCGCACGCTCGAGCTTGCTCGCGCGCTCGAACATCGCCTTGGGCGTCGGCGACGGCGTGCGCGGGGCTCGTGGCTCGAGATCGATCTTGTCGGGATCGATCGTGTCGTCGAGCGCATCGTCGGCAGGCTCGTGGAGATCGTCCGTACCGGCAGCGTCGGGCGCAGGCGCCGGCGGTGTGGCCGTTGCGGTGATCGCGGGCTCGTTCGACCACCGTTCGCCGGCGGTCACGTAGGACTCGGTGGTCGGGGTCGTCACCCGCACCTTGCCGCGCGACACGTCGACGCGGACGCCCGTCGTGGTGCGTTCGACCGCGAAGCGCGTGCCGACCACGGTCACCGTGACGGTCCCGGCGACCACGCGGAACGGCGCCCGCCCGGGGATCGGCTCGACATCGCAATCGACCTTGCCGCGACGCAGGGTCAGCGTGACGCCATCGTCGTCGATTCGCTCCTCGACCGAGGTGTCGCCCGACGCCTCGATCACCGCGTCGCCGGACGTCCAGCGTGTCGAGCCACCGGGTGGCACCACGTGTTGCGAGATCACCGGATCCCGCGGACGATCGCCGCCGCGGCCGAGCTTCGCGAACCCGATCACCGAGAGCACGATGACCGCTGCCGCTGTCAGCGCGGCGTACGGGACCCAGCGCCGTCGTGGGCGCAACGGAACGATCGATTCGGCGCGCTCGAGGCCGCGGATCGCGGTCAGCCGATCGAAGAGGTCGTGTTCGACCCGATCGCGCTGCTCGTGGGAAGCCGGCACTTCGAGCGCGCCACGGATCGCATCGAGCCGTTCGAACATCGCCTGTTCGACGCGCTCGCGCCGGATCTCGTCGACCGCAACGTCGATGCGGATCTTCATCCGACCTCCGGTCCGAGCAACGCCGACAACACCGGATCGGCCGCGGCGCGCTTGGCGATCTCGCGCCGCGCACGCCAGATCCGGAGCTTCGCGGTGACCACGCTGGTACCGACGAGCTCCGCGACCTCCGCGATCGAGCGGCCATCGATCGCGTACAGCGAGAACGCCAGTCGCGCGTCGGGTTTGAGCCGCCCGAGCGCCTCGTACAGTCGGCGCAGACCCGCGCGAGCCTCGGCGCGCTCGTCGAGTCCGGCCGCGCCATCGGGAAGCTCCGGCACGATCTCGAGCGGCACCGGTTGGCGTTTGCGTTGCCCGATGTGCGCGAACACGACGCGGACCGCGATCCGATCGATCCAGGTCGACAGCTTCGACTCGCCGCGGAACTTGGGCAGCGCCCGGAACACGGCGATGAAGGTCTCTTGCACGAGGTCGTCGGTGTCGCGCGTCGATCCGAGGATCCGGTAGATCGTCGCGTTGATCCGCGGGTACTCGCGCCGGAATAGCGTGCGCTCGGCGTCGCGATCGCCACGCACGCACGCCGCGATCAGCGCCGCCTCGTCGGCCCGGTCGCCCGCCGCGGCCGCGGAGAGCGAGGTGGGGTGCATGGGATCGACGGGCACGGTGTCTAGTGTCTCCCTGGTCCCGCCGGGTTACAGGATTCGTGCGAGCAACGCGACGCCGAGGGCAACCTGGATCGACGGGACCTCGAGGAGTGCGGTGTCGCTGGATTCGTAGGACTGGCGGCGGAGGAGCCAATCCGCCGACACGCCGAACCCGAGTCCGATCCGGGAGTTAACTGCGTAGCTGCCGATGACCCCGAGTCGGACCGCGGGGTCGTAGCGCGTCGACGACACGTCCATGGTGTCGAAGCTGCCCGAGAGTGCGATCCGATGAAGGGCACCGCCGACCGCGGTGGTGACCCCGACCCGGCGGCTGACCGGCAACGGCAACCGCAAGGTCGCCGCCACCGACTGGTCGGAGATCCGGCCCGAAAGCACGCCGTCGAGATCCGCCGCGGGTGCCAGACGCAGTCCGACCCCGAGACCGACCTGGTCGGGTCGCCGAGATCGCCGCGACCTCTCCGCCGGCAGCTGCAGTGGTACCCGGAGCACGGAGCCGGACGCCGCCGGACAGCTCGAGCGCGATCGTGCTCTCCGGTTCCGACGGTGTCGTCGCGATGACGCGCGGTTCGTCGGGAATCTCGAGAGGTGGTGGTGGCGGTGGTGGCTCGGGGTGTGGATCCTCGACCCGGAGAGCGCGCAGCATCGTGCGCGTGACCCGGGCTGTCTCGATCGCCTGGGCGTGTGCCAGCGGAGTGGCGTACGGCAGCGATCGCACGAGGACGCGATCGACGCCGCGATCGTAGACCACCAGCGTGGCTCCGGAATCGGCGAACAACAGCCACACCGCCGCCGTGGCGTGTTCTCGATCCACGATCGCGCGCGAGGCCGTCGTGATGTTCTCGATCGAGGGTGGCGGATCCTCGCCGACCTGCACGGTGGCGGGAGCGAGGGCCTCGGAGACGTCGGACTGGAACGCGCGATCGCCCGAAATCACCAGAATCGTTTCGGACTCGTCGGCTCTCGCGGGGGTGGCCAGGGCCACCAGCAAGGCCACGATTCCGAACGCGCGCACGCGATCACTCTACACGGTAACTTTTCGGCCCGACCGCTCCTCAGTGTGTTCCATGAGGCTGTCCTGCACCCTGGTCCTACTCGGAGCCTGCACCTACACCACGCCCGCGGCGCCTCCCGACGGGAGCCCCGCGGATCCCGACGGGCCGCCGATGGTCGGCCCGTGCGAGAGCACCGGGATCACGTGTGCGGATGACACGTATCTCGCCACCTGCACCGCGATGGGTGTCGCGCCGACGCTGACGCAGTGTAGCTGGGGATGCGAGGCGACCGGCACGGCGCACTGTTCGGGCGTCGTTCCCTCGGGCGGAGCGGTGACCGCAGCAGACATGGATCCGTCGACGTTCGGCAGCGTCGGTGACATCGATCTCCCCGCCACGACGATCGATACCGACGCGGGGACCATCGTGTCCACACAGGCCGTCAGTGGATTCGAGTACCACGCGACCGCGACGGTCGGCGTCTTCAAGCTCGGATCGCTTCACGTCACCGGTCCGATCGAGGTGGTCGGCACGCGCGCGCTCGCACTGATCGCGAACGGCGAGATCACGATCGACGACACGATCGACGCGCGAGGATGCGAGGGGACCGTCCAGCAACCCGGACCCGGCGGGTTTGCCGGCGCCAACGCCAAGGCCTCGGCAACCGGCAGCGGAGCTGGTGCCGTTCCGGCGGCGGGCAAGGCGGGTGCCGGCGGCGGGGGATACGGTGGTAGCGGCGGCGATGGTGGCCCCAACGTCGCGACCCTCGGCGGGACCGGTGGTGCGCCGTTCGGCGATGACGCGATCTCGATGCTCGTCGGTGGCGGTGGTGGTGGCGGTGGTCCCGGCGGCGGTGGTGGCGTGGGCGGCGGCGGTGGTGGTGCCGTGCAGCTCGTCTCCAACACCCAGATCACGATCGGCAACACCGGCGGCGTCGATGCGAGCGGGTGTGGCGGTGGACTCGGCGCGGGCGGTGGCGAAGATGGTGCCGGTGGCGGCGGCGCCGGTGGCGCGGTTCTGCTCGAGGCACCCACGATCGCGATCGCCGGCGCGCTCGCCGTCAACGGCGGAGGCGGTGGCGGCTCCGGCGGATCGCCCGGTACCGACGGTTCGTCGGGGACGCTCGATCGGACGCGGGCGAGCGGCGGTGCGGCCGGCACCGGTGGTGGTGGTGGTGCGATCGGTGGCCTCGGTGGGGCGGCCGCAACGCTCGCCGGCGATCCCGGTCTCGAGGCGCCGCGGTCCAGCGGCGGTGGAGGTGGCGTCGGGCGAATTCGATTGTCGACCCTCGGTGGTGTCGCCACGGTCACCGGTCAGCTCAGCCCGGCGCTCGACGACAACCCGACGACCTGCACGGAGGCGAATGGCAACGCTGCAATGACGCGTGCGATCGCGTGACAGATCGGCACCGCGATCACGCGCGCCATCGCGCAACCGCGTGATCCCGGCAGCACCCGCGTGGCCCGCGTGCTGCACGTCGACCGGGGCGTGGCGTGCGGTTGCCCACCCATCGATCTCGACCGGATCCGCCGCACCGCGAAGGGATGGCGCTCGGACTTGTTAATGCGTTCGTGGTCGCGGCCTGTTTCACCCTCGGTTTCCGGGACAACGCGCCGTACTACACCGGCGTGGTGTTGCTCCACGGCACGGTCTGCGATCCGGAGCTTCGTGTCCGGGTTCGTCGTTCGGCGCTCCACGATCGTGCCCGGGATGATCTGGGGTTTCTTGCTCGGTCAGGTCGACGCCATCGACGCCCGGTCGCCTGCGCGTCGTGAGCTTCGTCGATAGCCGCGAATATCGACGATGACGCTGTGTTATCCGTTGTTCCCGGCGCTGTTCCCGGGCGCACTGTTCCCGACGACGGCGTGCGCGCTCACGCTCGTGCGGTGGACGCGCAAGCCGTTCCCGATCCCGCCGGCGCGGATCGTGCGCTAACTGCGACGGCCGGCCGAGAAGTACTTGCTCTCGGGGTGCGCGAAGTAGAGCCCCGACACCGATGCCGTCGGATACATCGCGTACGACTCGGTCAGCTTCACCTGGTGGTGATCCGCGTGATCGAGCAGCTCGAACAGCGTCTTCTTCGGCGCGTGGTCGGGGCACGCCGGGTAGCCGAACGCCGGCCGGATGCCGCGATAGCTCTCCTTGAGGATGTCGCCGTGCGACAGCTTCTCGGCCTTGGCGTAGCCCCAGTCGCGCGTGCGCACGCGGTGGTGCAGCCACTCGGCGGCGGCCTCGGCGAGCCGATCGGCGAGCGCCTTGGCCATGATCGCCGAGTAGTCGTCGTGGTCGCGCTCGAACGTGGCCGCGAGCTCGTCGGTGCCGATGCCCGCGGTGACGATGAACGCGCCGAGGTAGTCGCGGGGGCCGGCTTTGCCGAGCGGAGCGACGAAGTCCGCGAGGCACAGGCACACGTCCTTGTCCTCGAGCTGGCGCGGCATGGGGAACTCGGCGAGTCGCTTCGTGGGGGTATCGGGATCGAACACGGCGACGGTCTCGTCGATCGAACCGGCCGGGAACATCCCGTAGGTCGCACGCGCGGTCAGCAGCTTGTCGCCGATGATCTTGGCGAGCAGCTCCTGCGCATCGTCGAACACCTTGCGCGCGGCCTCGCCCTTCTTGGGATCGTCGAGGATCGCGGGATACCGGCCCGACAATTCCCAGGTGTGGAACAGCGGCGACCAGTCGATCCACTTCGCGAGCTCGCCGAGATCGAGCTCGAGATCGCGCACGCCGAGCCAGCTCGGCTTCGCGATCGTCTTCGCGTCGAACGTCAGCGTCTGGCGTCGCGCGCGTGCGTCATCGAGTGACAACAGCGGGCGCTTCTGCGCGGTCACGTGGGCGTCGCGGATCTTCGCCTGCTTGGCCTGGACGTCGGCGACGTAGTCTTCTCGAGCGGACGGCTTCGCGGCGAGCAGCTTGCCCATCACGCCGACGGCGAGCGACGCGTCGGGTACGTGGATCGTGGGACCGGCGTACGCCGGCGCGACCTTGACCGCGGTGTGCTTGCCGGAGGTCGTCGCACCGCCGATCAAGAGCGGGACCGTCATCTTCCGCCGGGTCATCTCGGTGGCGACGCTGATCATCTCGTCGAGCGACGGCGTGATCAGTCCCGACAGCCCGACCATGTCGGCGCCCATCTCCTGGGCGGTGTCGAGGATCGTGTGCTGCGGCACCATGACGCCGAGGTCGGTGACCTCGTAGCCGTTGCAGCGCAGCACCACGCCGACGATGTTCTTGCCGATGTCGTGGACGTCGCCCTTGACCGTGGCGATCACGAGCTTGCCCTTGGCCGCGGTGATCCCGGCGGCCTTCTTCTCGGCATCCATCAGCGGCTCGAGGATCGCGACCGCCTTCTTCATCACGCGGGCGCTCTTGACCACCTGGGGAAGGAACATCTTGCCGGAGCCGAACAGCTCGCCGACCACGTTCATCCCGTCCATCAGCGGACCCTCGATGATCGCGAGCGGCTTGGGATAGGCCTTCAGCGCCTCGGCGATGTCCTCGTCGATGAAGTCGGTGATGCCGTTGACGAGTGCGTGGGCGAGCCGGCCGGCGAGGGGTTGCTCGCGCCACTTCAGCTGATCTTGCTGCGAGGTCTCGCTCGCCCCCGAGAACTTCGACGGCCAGCGTGAGCAAGCGCTCGGTGGCATCGGATCGGCGGTTCAGCACCAGATCCTCGACGTGCTCGCGCAGCTCGGGATCGAGCTGCTCGTAGACCGCGAGCTGACCGGCGTTGACGATCGCCATGTCGAGGCCCGCGCGGATCGCGTGATACAGGAACACCGCGTGCATCGCCTCGCGGACCCGCGGCGAGCTGCGGAACGAGAACGACAGGTTCGAGACGCCGCCCGAGATCTTGACCCCGGGGCACGCGTTCTTGATCTGCTCGATCGCCTCGATGAAGCTGACGGCGTACGCGTCGTGCTCCTCGATCCCGGTGCCGATCGTGAGGATGTTGGGATCGAAGATGATGTCCTCGGGGGGGAACCCGACCTGCTCGGTCAGGATCTTGTAGGCGCGCTTGGCGATCTTCACGCGGTGCTCGACCGTGGTCGCCTGGCCGGTCTCGTCGAACGCCATGACGACGACCGCGGCGCCGAACCGCCGGATGATCTTGGCCTGACGGACGAACGGTTCCTCGCCTTCCTTGAGAGAGATCGAGTTGACGACGCCCTTGCCCTGCAGGCACTCGAGGCCGGCCTCGAGCACGCTCCACTTCGACGAGTCGACCATCACCGGGATCCGCGCGATGTCGGGTTCGGCCGCGATCAGGTTGAGGAACCTCCGCATCGCGACGGGGCCGTCGATCATGCCCTCGTCCATGCACACGTCGAGGATGTTGGCGCCGCCCTCGACCTGCTGGCGCGCGACCGCCACGGCCTCGTCGTACTTGTCTTCCTTGATCAGCCGGCGGAACTTCGCCGAGCCGGTGATGTTGGTGCGCTCGCCGATCACCACGAAGTTGGTCTCCGGCGTGATGGTCAGCGGCTCGAGGCCACTGAGGCGCATGTGATGTGGCGGCGACGCGAGCTTGCGCGGCGCCACGCCCTCGACCGCGGCACGGATCGCCGCGATGTGCTCGGGGCGCGTGCCGCAGCAACCGCCGACCAGGTTGAGCAGGCCCTCGCGTGCGAAGTCACCGAGGACCTTCGCCATGTGCTCGGGCGTGTCGTCGTAGCCGCCGAACTCGTTGGGAAGACCGGCGTTGGGATAGCAGGCGGTACGCACGCCCGCGATCCGCGCGAGCTCTGCGACGTGCGGGCGCATGTCCTCGGCGCCGAGCGCGCAGTTGATCGACACCGCGAACAGGTTCGCGTGCGAGATCGAGTTGAAGAACGCCTCGACCGTCTGACCGCTGAGCGTGCGGCCGGACCGGTCGGGGATCGTCACCGAGACGATCACCGGGACGCGGCGCACGCCCTCGGCGAACAGCTGCTCGAACGCGTACAGCGCGGCCTTGCAGTTGAGGGTGTCGATGTGGGTCTCGGTAATCAGAAGATCCACCCCGCCCTCGATCAGTGCGCGGGCTTGCTCCGCGAACGCATCGACCAACTCGCGGAACGTGACCGCGCGTGCCCCGGGATCGTTGACGTCCGGAGAGAGCGAGGCGGTCTTCGTGGTCGGGCCGATCGAACCACCGACCCAGCGTGGCCGGCCGTCCTCTTTCTCGGCACGTTCCGCGGCGTTGCGGGCACACCGCGCCGCCGCGAGGTTGAGATCGCGGACCACGCTCTCGAGGCCGTAGTCGGCGAGGGCGAGCGAGGTGGCGGTGAACGTGTCGGTCTCGACGATGTCGGCGCCAGCTCGAAGGAACTTCAGGTGGATCTCTTCGATCGCATCCGGACGCGTGAGGACGAGCAGGTCGTTACAGCCCTTGAGCGGGCGGTCGTGATCGCGGAACCGCGTGCCACGCCACACGGACTCGTCTGTAAGTCCCAGCGACTGCACCATGGTCCCCATCGCACCGTCGAGCACGACGATCCGGCGCGCGAGGGCTTCGCGAAGCTGGTCGATGGTTGACATCCGGCGTGGTTACCATCCTTTGCACCGAGACGCCAAAGCCGGATACCCTTGAACCGATGCGCGCGATTGTCGCGATGTGCGTCTTGGCGGGTGCGTGCTTCTCCCCGGATCCGCCGAGCGGCCTTCCGTGTTCGTCCAACGACGAGTGTCCCGACGGCCAGACCTGTGACGTCATCATCCACGTCTGTGACGGCACGGCGCAGCCGGGCGAGGAAGTCTGGCTCGACGACACCGCAGCCGACTTCACCGCGACCGGCGCGTATCTCGACGAAGTCGCGGTCGAGGCGGGGGGCTTCGTCGGGCCGATCGGCTCGTTCACCGGTGGGTTGAGGTTGACCGCGATCGACACCGCCGCGTTCACCGATCCCTCCACCGCCACGTTCGACACGCTGGCCGCGCTGCCCACCGCCAACACCGCCGTGCTGCGCACTGCCGACATCGACTACGGGATGGGTCGACCGATCGGTCTATCGAGCAAGGACGACGACGTCACCGTGCTGATCGAGGGGGAGATCCAGCTCGACGCCGCGGGCAGCTGGCGGTTCGAGCTCACCGCCAACGACGCCGGGTTCATCGACATCGCGGCCCCGGGCACCGATTTCGTTCGTCTGGTGTCCACCGAATCCAGTGACATCGCCACGCTTCAGGTCGCGGCGCCCGGTTGGTACCGGATTCGCGGCGCGTTCGTCGACGCCGCGGGCGCGATGTCCTACCTGTTGCGCGTCGACTCTCCCGCGGTCTCGGGGGGATTGCGCGACGTCGATCCGAACGACCTGCGCGCGCGGGTCGACGATCTGTCGGGAGTCGTGATCGACGGATTCGACGAGCCGTTCGACGTCCTTCTTCAGGGCACGTCGCGCGCCGACACGATCGAGGCGACCTACGGTGGCTCGCCGTCCGGGATCCCGGTCGGAAGCGGGACTTCCACGATCCGGACGAGCGGACAGCTCCTGATCGACATCGAGGGCGACTACCAGTTCGAGATCGATTCCAAGGAGGGCCACCGGATGACGCTCGACGGAGAGGTCCTCGTCGAACGGCTCGGCCGGACGTCGTCGACCTCGACGACGACGGAGGCGCGTCACCTGCTCGCCGGCTGGCACGACTTCACGATCGACGTCAACAACCGGGGCAATAGCAACAACAACCCGAACCTCGACTTCACGATCGCCACCGGACCGGTCACCGGCCACGTCCCGAGCGATCACCTGCGCCCGATCGTCGGTCGCGGCGACCGGTTCGCGACCGCCGGTACCCAGACCACCCTCGCGATCGCGGATGGCGCGAGCGCGACCCGCACGATCTCGCTGTTCGACCAGCCGCTCGACTTCACCCCGTCCGACATTCACCTCGCGGTCCGCGTGAACCACGACGACCTGTCGACCGTGGGCGTCACCGTCGATCCCCCGGTGGGAGCGCCGATCCAGCTCGCCGCCGTCGGCTCGATGACCGGGACCACGAGCGTCTTGCGCGACGGTCCCCCGATCGGCGACGCCGGCACCTCGTGGAGGTTCACCGCCACCGACTCCGTGGTCGACATGCTGACCGGGACGATCGAGTTCGCGGGCGTCACGATGGTCGGGTCGGGCGGCTTCCAGCCGTTCGCGACCAGCTACCGCTACGAGTCGGCGGTCCACGATCTCGGCACGGTGATCGAGCTCGGGGCGATGACCTGGTCGCTTCGCCAGCCCACCGATCCCTCGATCGCGACCATGCAGATCCGGACCTGCGATACGGCCGATGCCTGTGCGAACGAGCCCTGGACCGACGTGGCGTTCGGCGAGGTGCCCTCGGTTCCGCTCCGCCAGTTCGCACAGTACGGGATCACGATCCCGACCGACGGCGACGTTCCGACCGCGCTCGACGCGGTGCAGCTTCACTACACCACCGTGCAGTGATCGATCAATCGCTGCGCGGCTCGACCCGTCGTGCGGTCGACCCGCGTCGGTGGTTTATGTACAGTGCGCGCCGTGTCCGAGCAGATCCTCGATTCGATCCTCGACGCCGTCGGCAACACGCCGATGGTGCGCCTCCACAGCATCACCAAGGGCCTCGATTGCGAGCTCCTCGCCAAGTGCGAGTTCCTGAACCCGGGCGGCAGCGTCAAGGACCGGATCGGCGTCCGCATGTTGCTCGACGCCGAGCGCGAGGGTCGGATCAAGCCCGGTGACACGCTGATCGAGCCGACCTCCGGAAACACCGGCATCGGCATCGCGATGGCGGCCGCCGTGCGCGGCTATCGCGTGATCATCACGCTGCCCGAGAAGATGTCGCAGGAGAAGCAGGTGGTGCTCGAGGCGCTCGGCGCCGAGATCATCCGTACGCCCACCGAGGCGGCGTGGGATTCGCCGGAGAGCCACATCGGCGTCGCGCGCCGGCTCAAGGAAGTGATCCCGAACTCGCACATCCTCGACCAGTACTCCAACCCGAGTAACCCGATCGCCCACGAGGAGGGCACCGGTCACGAGATCGTCGAGCAGTGCGGTGGCAAGCTCGACGCGGTGGTGATGACGGCGGGGACCGGTGGCACGATCACCGGCGTCGCGAAGGCGATCAAGGCCGCGCTGCCCGACTGCATGATCGTCGGCGTCGATCCCGAGGGCTCGATCCTCGCCGGTCCGGGCGAGATCAAGTCGTACAAGGTCGAGGGTATCGGCTACGACTTCATCCCCGACGTGCTCGATCGGCGGCTGGTCGATCGCTGGATCAAGTCGAACGACCGCGAGTCGTTCCTGGTCGCGCGTCAGCTGATCCGCCAGGAGGGCCTGTTGATCGGTGGCTCGTCGGGTTCGGCGGTGTGGGCCGCGCTCCAGATCTGCCGCGAGCTCGGGGCCGGCAAGCGCGTCGTCACGATCCTGCCCGACTCGATCCGCAACTACATGACCAAGTTCGTCGACGATCGCTGGATGCGCCAGCAGGGCTTCGTCAAGGGCGACTGGGAGGTCGGCACCGTCGGCGACATCGTGCGTGCGCTCGGCCCCCAGAAGGTGATCTCGCTCGACATCAACGACAAGCTCGGGCGCGCGACCGAGCTGTTCAAGGAGCACGGGATCTCCCAGATGCCGTGCCTCGACCACAGCAAGCTGGTCGGCATCCTCACCGAGAGCGACCTGTTGCACCACCTGGTGTCCGGCCGCAGCACCAAGAACACGATCGTCGCCGAGATCATGGAGCGCAAGGTGTCGACGGTCGGCATGCACGCGATGTCGAGCGAGCTGCCGCGGATCTTCGAGCGCGGCGAGGTCGCGATCGTGGTCGACGACGACCGCAAGGTGATCGGCATCATCACCAAGATGGATCTGATCGAGATGCTCGCCGCGCGGGTCGCGCCGCGCGCCACGACCAACAACTGACACCGCACGACCCGCGCGAATTGGGTCCAACTCGACGGATCCGATCGCGGCGTTCGTGCGTTACAGGCTCGATGCGAACCTTCGTGGTCCTCGTGGCGAGCCTCGCCGGTGTCGGTTGCGAGAAGGTCGACTCCGGGGCGCTCCCGCCGCCCGCGCAAGCGACGATCGCGTCGAGCGATGTGGGGGCCGCGCCGGTCCGGATGTCTCGCGAGCGCGTCACCCAGCTCGAGACCGCCGTCCCGGTCGCGCGACGGGCTCCGATTCCCGCGGCACTGCAGTGGTTCCGCGATCTCGAGACCGGGCAACGCGGACACATCCGCCAGTTCTGCCGCTTGCGACGTCGCGAGCCGTGCGCGGGTCTGGTCCCGATGCCCCACGGCGATCGTCCCGATCCCGCCGCCACGTTGCTCGCGGGGCTCGATGCGTTTCGCGCGCATGCGGCCTGCGACGTGATCGATCCCGGAGCGCGGCACTGCGATACGCCACTCGTGCTGGCCTTCGACGATCGGCCGGTCGCGTTCGCCACGACGACGTTCGCGTTCTCACCCGGCTCGCCTGTCGAGACCGCGTGGCCGACGGCCGCCACGCCGTGGATCGCGCTCGATCGCGACCGCGACGGGGCGATCACCAGCGGCCGCGAGCTGTTCGGTGACGCCACGCTGCTCCCCGGCGGCGAGACCGCGACCCACGGGTTCGCGGCGTTGGCCGCGCTCGACGCGGACGGCAACGGCACGATCGATCGCCGCGATCCGGCGTTCGCAAGCCTGCTGATCTGGACCGATCGCGACAGCGATGGGGCCAGCACGCCGTCGGAGCTGCGCCCGCTGTCGGAGGTCGTAGACGCGATCCCCCTCGCGCACGAGTTGCGTGCACGGTGCGGCGTGGCCAGAGGTTACATGCGTAAGTCGAAAGACCGGGTCTTGATCGGGTGTGAGGGGCAACGAGGGAGCGCCTCGCTGGTCGGTGGTGGCTCCTCGGCGGTGATCGACGTCTACCTCACTGCTCGATCGAGTTTGCAGTAATTGCACTACTAGTGCACCTAGCGAGGATCTCCGCGGAGAATCGGCGTGCATCGTCAAGACGTGCTGGAAACGTAGGGCGTCGACGTTGTAAGAAGCGCACGCGATGGAGATGCGGATCGGGAGCTACAGGGTCGAGCGCGAGCTCCCCAGTAGCAAGCACGTCGCCGAGTACGTGGCGTCGCACCTCGTCCTGCCGCGCTCGGCCCGGATCAAGATCGTGCGCGAGGACATCGATCCGTCGCACGCCGTGACGATGTTGCGCGAGGCATGCATCCTCGACGCGCTTCACCATCACGGTGTCGTGCGGGTGTTCGAGTCGGGCGTGCATCAAGGGTGCGCGTGGTTCGCGGTGGAGCACGTGATCGGGCCTCGGCTCGCCGATCACCTGTCGCCCGGTGCGATCGATCGCGTCGACGCGATCGCGCTGCTTCGCGATCTGTGCGAGGTGATCGTCCACGCGTACGGGCGTGGCATCGTGCACTGCGGCCTGCGCCCCGAGCGCGTGCTCCTCGCGGGGCGCTCGCGCGAATTCCCGTTGTGCATCGTCGACTGGAGCGATGCGCGGCTGCACGACGCGCGGCTCCAGAAGTTCGTGCCGCGGCCCGCGGCGTGGCACTACACGTCGCCCGAGCTCGCGGGCGGTGATCCGATCGACGATCGGACCGACGTGTTCGCGATCGGCGTGATCGGGTATCAGCTGCTCACCGGTCGGCTGCCGTTCGATCAAGGGATCCTGGCGATCGTCGACGACGGCACCATGCAGCATGTGCCGACCGCCGTGCACTGCCCCGACATTCCGCCCGAGCTCGCGCGTCTCGTCGATACGATGCTGGCGTTCGAGCGCTGGGATCGACCGAGTGCGCGCGAGGCGTTCTCCGAGCTCGCGTGGATCTGCGACGCGTTCGCGACCCCGATCCATCGCCGTCCGCCATCGGCGGGAATGCTGCGCCTGCGCCGGCCACGCTGGACGCCGTCGATGCCGATGCCGGGCTCGGCGCCGTTCGAGCCGGCCTCGTCCCGGTTGTCGACGTCGCGCGACGAAGACGACTTCGAGTAGCCCGGACGTCTTGCGGTTGCGGTCGTAGCCTGGCACCGTCGTTTGCGATGTTCAGGTGGCGGGCTTGGTTGTTGCTCTGGGTGTGGGCTGCGTGCGGGACGGTCCTCAAACCGCCCGAACCCGATCGCCGGTTCCAGATCCGGACCGACGCGGTCACCTTCATGGCCGACCGCGGGTATCGGTTCGTCGTGCTTCCGGAGCCTCGTGCGAATGTCGTGCGGCTCGACGTGCGCTACCCGGTGGGCTCGATCGACGACCCGGTCGGCAAGGAGGGGCTCGCTCACCTCGTCGAGCATCTGCTCACCGAGCTGGAGGTGGTACGCGACAACTCCAAGACCTCGCTCGACGGCGAGCTCGAGCGGGTGGCACTCTCGTACAACGCGCATACGACGACCGACGCCACGACGTACGAGGCGCTCGCGCTGCCGTCGGCGATCGAAGACCTGATGTGGGTCGAGGCGCGGCGCATGACCACCGGCTGTGCCGGGATCCCGCGTGCGTTGTTCGAGCGCGAGCGCGAGGTCGTGCGCAACGAGTTGCGCGAACGGGGCAGCGATGGCGCCGAGATGCTCGGGCACGTGTACGAGACGTTGTATCCACCGGGCCACCCGTATCGTCGGGTCGACTCGACCGAGACCGTGGCGAATATCACCTACGAGGACGTGTGCGCGTTCCTCGTCGGGCCGTATCGCCGTGGCATCCCGATCGTCACGATCAGCGGCGCGGTCGATGTTCCGGGCGTCCAGCGCGCGGTGGCCGATCAGTTCGCGCACGTGCCGAAGCGGCTTCCCGCCGTAGCCACGCAGGTGCCGATCGCACCACCGCAACCCGGGACCACGAAGCTACGCGGCCCTGTCGACGAGCCTACGCTGCTGATCACGTGGCCGCTTCCACCGCAGGCGACACCAGAGTATCGGCTGCTCGAGCTCGCGTGGTTCCGAATCGCTCGCTATCTCGAGACCTACGCGTTCATCTATCACTGGGGGCACTCCGCCTCGACGACGCTGCTCGGCGGTCCACGCGCTCCGGTGCTGGCGATCAGCATCGTCCTCCGGTCGACAGACGATCTCGACGAGGCGAAGCAACGCGTCGACAGTGCCATGCGCGACACGCTCTACTCCGTGGCGCGGCCTGACGACGACAGGACCTCCGCTGGTTGGGTCCGCACGTGGGAGAGTGCGGCGGAGCGGTTGCTCGCTCGCTGGGATTCGCTCGCGGGGCGAGACGAGCTGGCTGCCAACTTGATGCAATACGAGCCGACCGGATCCGTGGTCGGGCGCGTCAAGGAGCTCCAGGCCGCGACGCCGAAGCAGACGCGCGCCCTCGCCGAGAAGTGGTTCTCGACGGCGCGCGCTCGGTTCATCCTGATCGAACCGAACGGGGCCAGCAGCGTGGGACAAGGCGGCGTCTTCCGCGGCATCGTCGAGCAGCACGGGGCACGGGTCGACGCTGCACTCGCGGACCGGCCACTACCACGGCCCCCGCACGGCCAACCGATCCACATCGAACGCTACCGGCAAGGCAACGGACTCTCGGTCGTGTTCGCTCCACGGTCGATGCCACCCATCGTCGAAGGGCGCCTGGTCGTCGACGCTGGTTCGTCCGACGACCCGCTCGGCCAGGAGGGCGTGTCGAGCACGGTCGGAGCCGACGACATCTACGAGGACGCGATGGTGTTCGAAGATCAGCGACTATCGATCCGGGTCGACGACCTGATCCGGGCCCTCGGCAGCGAGATCCGATTTCCCGGCTACGGCCTCGACGACGATCAGAAGAAGTACCTGATCGCACGGCTCGAGCAGCCACGTGTCGTGGAGCGCGCCCGGTATCGACAGGACATCCTGGTCGCGCTCTACGGCAAGGGACACCCGTACGCACGCAACCCGATCTCGGCGGCCGGTGTCCGACACCTGTCGCATGACGTGGTTCAGAGCTGGGCGAAGCGCCACATCACGCCACGAAACTCCACCCTCGTCGTGGTCGGCGCGTTCGATCCGGCGTTGATCAAACGCTACGTCGCCTACAACACCGATCAGGTTGATTCCGGCAGCCACACGGCAGACGTCGAGGCCATGGCCCACACGACGCCCTCGTTTCTCTACGGCACCACCGCGAAGACCTCGCCGACGGTCGAGCTCGCAGCGTACTTTGTCGGCGGTCGCGGCATCGATCGCGATCACGCGAAGCGCCTGGTCCTCGAGGCGGTCCTCGATGCGCGCTTCGCCGAGCTTCGCCAGCAACGCGCGATCACGTACGGATTCTCGGCGAGCTATGCGCCGCGCCGCGGCGGCGGGCTGTGGACGATCTCGGGAGAGGTCGATGCCGCACGCGCAGCTGAGGCCGGGACTGCGATGATGTCGATCCTCGACGAGCTGCGCCGCGATCCCGACGTCGCGCGCGCGGCCTTCGTGCTCGCCCGCCAGAAGGTCCTCGAGTCGCTGCTGGTCACCACGACGAGCACGGCGAACCTCGCCGACCGGCTCGCGACGTTGGCCCGCTTCGATCTCCCCGACGACTTCTTCGATCGGACCGCCGACGCCGTCGCCGATCTGACCTGGGGATCGTTTCGCGCGTTCGTCGCCACCGAGCTCGTGGCCGATCACCAGGTGTTTGGCGCGTTCGGCAACGTGAATGCTGCGCGGGCAGCGGCCTCCGCAGCGCGCGCCGCCGCGACAGGGGCTCGTCCTCGGGTCGACGTACGCACGCCACCACCAGCCAAACCCGAACCGGCGAAGATCGAAGATCCGTTTCGTTGACGCTAGTCGGCGACGAGATCGAGCAGCTCGTCGATCATCGCGTTCGCCGCCTCGGGCGTGCCGGCGAGACCCGAGCCACACGCGGTGATCGCGGATCGCTCGCCGTCCTCGACGATCGTGATCACGCAACTGCCGAGCGGATCGCTGTCCGACACCAGGCGCGCCGGCGACGACACGGCGCAGCTCGGGGGCAGGCGCGCGTCGACGGTGATCTTCGAAAGACACGCGCGGCCGCCGATCACCTCGGCGAACCGATCGAGCCACGGTGCGCGGGTCGCGCCGATGCTCTTGCGCTTCCACGCCAGCGGGATCGGGAGGGCGCGCGCGGCGGCGAGCAAACGCGTGGTGAGGCCGTGCCCGGCGGCCTCGCGCGCGAGCGCGGCACGCGTGCGGGTGGAGAACACCTCGTAGGGCTCGGGCCGATCGCCGTCGAACCGCACGCTGGCCACGCCCGCGATCGGCCGGCGCCGGATCCGCAGCGGGTCGTCGCGATCGCCGGGGGCGACCGGAATCTGCATCGTCGGCGAGAACCGTGCGTCGGCCGGCCCGGTGTCGCGGTGGAGCGCCCGACCGAGCGCGTAGGCCATCGCCAGCGCGCGCGGCGCGCGACCGGGGAGGCGCCGCCAGGCGACGCCGAGCGGGATCGCCCCGTCGACGGGGGCGAGTGGCGGCAGCGAGGTCTCGGCGGTGCGCGCGGTGATGGTCGGCGCGCCGATCAGCTCGGCGATGCGACCGGCGAGTCGGGCGTGACCGTAGCCATCGACGACCAGATGGCAGGTCGACACGGTGGCGAGCCCCTCGGCACGACCGACGCCGAGCCACGGTCCGGAACCCTCGCGCCACGCGCGGCGGTGGGCATGCCGCGCGGTAGCGACCGGATCGTCGCCGATCGACACGCACACGAACGGCGTGGCTCCGCGCCACGGCGGCGGCGTGGCGCCGGCGAGCACGCTCGCGAGCAGGTCGGGGAGCGTCGGATCGTCGAGCGCGCCGAACGCGCAGTGGCCACCGATCGCGAACGCCGCGACGTCGAGCGAGCTCGGTACCGCGACGGCATCCGCCCCGTGGAGCGCCTGGTCGGTTTCGGCGCGGCCACCCGCCGTGCGCGTGCGCAACGTGGACGCGAGCGGCTGATCGGGAAGCGTGCCGTCGATCTCGCGGATCGCCGTGCGCACGGCGCGCGCACGCGCGATCGCGTCGGCGATCGGGTCGGCCGGAGGTGGGCACGGGTAACCGATGAACGTGTCACCCGTCGGCGTGGCATCGGCGCTGACGTAGTCGCCGCTGCGCCCCCACGGCTCGACCGCCGCGACGCCAGCGGCGAGGATCCACCAGCGCAGGTCGGTGTGCGCGACCGCGGACAGCTCGCCGTGGAGCTCGACCGCGCGACGCAGCCACCACCGTGGCGCTCGCGGTGCGGTCGGGGCGGACCACTGCGTGGCCTGGAACGGGCGGCGAGCGACGTCCCTCAGACCAGCTCCATGATGTAGACCGGCTGGTGCGGATCGTCGACGCACGATCGGTGCTCGAACCCCGCGGCCTCGGCGAGCTCGCGGATCGCGATCGACGGCGGGGCGGTGCGAAGCACCAGTGGCCCGAACGCCGCACGCAACAGCGCCGGGAGTCGAGCGGCGTGCGCGTGCGCGCGCTCGGGATCGGCGTCGGGGTCCAGCTCGACGATCACCAGCCGGCCACGGACCACGCGCCGGAGCTCGCGCAGCGTGCGGTCGCGGTCGCGCACGTGGCGGATCGACGACAGGCAGATCGCGACGTCGATCGATCGATCCGCGAGCGGCAAGTCCTCACCGGCGGCGCGCACGGTCGTGACCCGCGGTACATCGTGGTGACTGCAGTGCACGAAGTCGCGGCTCGGCTCGACCGCGATCACGGACAGCTCGGGGTGACGGGCCGCGGCGGTACGCGAGAACGTGCCGGGACCACAGCCGAGGTCGAGCAGGTGCTCGTCACCGGTCAGCGCGAGCCGGTCGAGCAGCCGTTCGTCGAGGTCACCGAACGCAGGTCGCTCGTCCCGGGCGTAACGCCGCGCACTTCCTCCCTCGAACGGGTGGCGGTACAGCAAGCGGTCGAATAACGGGACGTACACGAATCAGGCCTGGCCGCGTAGAGTCCAAAAAATCGGGCCCGACCACAAGGTGCGCTGTGCCACATGGCCCCAGGGCGATCGACGGACGACCGGTAATATCGATTCACCGACGGCGACGGACCGGTGTTAGGGTGCCGCCTATGAGGGGATCCTGCCGTACGTTTGTCCTCGTATTGTCGAGCGTTGGAGCCGTTGCCGCGACCGCGGCGTGCGGTGGCGACGGAGGCGGAAACACCGACGGGATCGCCGACGAGTGCAACCCGCTCGGCGGGCAGGGCTGCATGTTGCCGTTCCCGTCGATGATGTACGCGGCACCCGACAGCAGCTCGCCGACCGGCTTCCGGCTCGCGATGCCGGAAGCGGCGATGCCGGTCAACGTCGACGGTGTGGTGGTCGACCCGACGCCGTTCAACCGGCGCGACGGGTTCTCGACCATGGGACCGCTCCTGGCCTCGTTCCCCGGTGGCGTCGCCACCGACAACCTGCCGACGTTCAAGGATCCCGATGCCTCGCTCGCGGCCGACTCGCCGATCGTGCTGATCGACATGGCCACGGGCGAACGCACCCCGCTGTTCGCCGAGACCGATCAGAACATCTCGGTCCCCGAGAAGCGCAACCTGATGATCCGACCGCTCGCGCGGCTCCACCCGTCGTCTCGCTACGCGGTCGGCATCCGCAAGTCGGTCAAGGCGCTCGACGGCTCCGACCTTCCGATTCCCCACGCGTTCGCCGCGATGCTCGACGGCTCCGACTTCCACCACCCGGCGTTCGAGGAGCTCAAGACCCGCACGCTCGAGGCGGTCGACGCGCTCGAGAGTGCCGGCGTGCCCCGCGACGATCTCGTGCTGGCGTGGGATTTCGTGACCGTGTCCGACGAGTACATCCGCGGCGATCTGACGGCGATGCGCGAGCAGGCGCTGCCCGCGATCGGCGACACCGGCGCGAACCTGACGTTCACCGCCGATCCCCAACCCAACACGGCCACCAGCTTCAAGCGCTACCTCGGCACCTTCACGTCGCCCGACTTCCTGACCGACGGCGAGAAGGAGACCTCGGTGATGCGGCGTGGCGCCGACAACCTGCCGGTGATGCAGGGCATGCGCGACGCGCAGTTCGCCGCGATCATCCCCAACTGCGTGCAGACCCAGCCGCTGCCGCGCCCGACCATCATCTTCGGCCACGGCCTGTTCGGCTCCGCCAAGGAGTACCTCGACGACGACTTCGTGGCGAACCTTGCAGAGGACCACTGCTTCGTCATCATCGCGGGTGACTTCATCGGCCTGACGTCGCGGCAGCTCGCGCTGGCGCCACTCGCCGTCAACGATCTCAACCGCGGCCCGCAGATCACCGACAAGCTCGCGCAGTCGATCATCGACTTCATCTCGCTCGAGAACGTCGCGCGCGGTCCGATGGCGAATTCGCCGGAGTTCCAGTTCAACGGGCAGTCGGTGATCGACCCCGCGAACACGTTCTACGTCGGCGGCTCGCTCGGCGGGAACATGGGCAACACGTTCATGGCCTACGACCCCAACATCACGCGCGGCGTGCTCGCGGTGCCGGGCGGCAACTGGTGGCTGATGATCGAGCGCTCGACGGCGTGGTCGCTGCTCGTCGGTGCGGCCCAGGGTGCGTACGAGGATCCCGACGTCTACCAGCTCGCCCTGTCGATGACGTTCGGCATGGACTTCGAGCCGGTCGATCCGCTGACCACCGCCGCTCACGTGATCAAGGACCCGCTGTTCGGCAACCCCGCGAAGAAGATCCTGATGTGGTACTCGATGGGCGATTGCCTCGTGACCAACATCTCGAGCGAGCTGGTCGCACGCGAGATGGGGCTTCCGTTACTCGGGCCCGCCGTGAAGACGCCCTGGGGATTGACGCCGACGACCGGTCCACTCGAGAGCGGCGTCACCATCTACAACGATCATCCGACGCCGCTGCCGTTCGACACCAACGTCCCGCCGAGCGAGGACAACGGCACGCACTCCGGCATCAACAAGAAGCCGGCACCGATGCGCCAGGTCGAGCAGTTCCTGACCCAGAGCCGGATGGTGGTCGACGAGTGCAAGGTCAACGCCGAGGCCGCGCCGTGCGACTGCGCGACGGGCGCATGCTTGTAGGACGTACCGCAGCGGTACGTCCCACAGCATCCGCCGTCGAATGATCGGCTCGCGAAGCGCTCGCCTGTACGGAGCGGGCTCGCAAGCTCGCCCTGGGGCGCATGCTTGTAGGACGTACCGCACTCGCCTGTACGGAACGGGCTCGCGAGCTCACCGCAGGCGCATGCCTGTAGGACGTACCGCACTCGCCTGTACGGAACGGCTTCGCAAGCTCGCCCTGGGGCGCATGCTTGCAGGGTTGTCGCGAGCGCCTTAACAGCTCGACCCGTCGCTGTAGCCGTCGGAGTACCCGGCGTCGTAGCCGTCGCCGTACCCGCCGTCGTAGCCACCGGCGGCACCGTCGTCGTAGCCCGCACCGTACGCGCCGTCGAAGCAGGCGTCGTAGGTGTTCTGGTAGCTCGCGTCGTACCCGGCGGCGTAGCCGTCGTCGAACCCGTCGTCGTAGCCGACGTCCATCCCGTCGATCACGCCGTTGTCGTACGCGGGCGCGTAGGTCTCGCGATAGCCGGCCTGGAAGTCGGGGTTCTCGCGCTTGCCCTCGGCGAGCCCGCGATCGTACGCGGTGGGATCGAGCGCGCTCTGGTAGCCACGATCGCGGCACACGCCCTTGTCTCCCGGATCCGCCTCCGGTTTTTGCGATCGCTGGTTCCCGCCCGATTTCGCAACGGGGGCGACCCCGGCATCACAGGTCGCGGAGCCGTCGGCGTAGCCATCGCCATACCCGTCGCTGGCACCATCGTCGAAGCCGGCGTCGTAGGAATCCTGGTAGCCATCGGCCTGACCGGCCGCGTATCCGTCGGCCTGACCCGCGTCGCACGCGCCGGGATCGTTGGCGCCGTCGGCGCTACCGCTCGCGAGTCCGTCGCTCACCCCGAGGCTGTAGGTCTGGTCGTAGCCGTCCGCGAAGCCATCGGCGTAGCCGTCGATCGCACCCTCGCGCTGGCCGTCGGCGCGGGTGAGCGCGAGGCCATCGACCTTGCCGCGATCGAACGCGGCGCGGTTGTCGACCTGGGCTGCGGCCTGACCATCGAGATACGCGGCCTCGAGCGGGCCGTCATCGAAGCAGTCGATTCGATCACAGGCACCGAGTGCCAACCCCAGCGTGACGAGTATCCAGAGACGCATCCAAGCCTCGTATGTAGCAAGGCCAGAGCCACTTCCACGCGTCGTAAGTGCTCGGTTCGTCACAAGTTCTCGCTGCACCGAGTGTCGCAACCCCACCACAGTCCTGCGAAAGCCGCAGGGGTTGCGGAGGTGTAGACCCGCATCCAATCGCTGTGATGGGGCGTCAGGCGTTCGCGCGATGACGCCGGGAGCACCGTGTTAGCGTGCGCCGCGCGGAGGGATCATGCGGTCTGCTATTGCTCGAGTTTCGTTTGTCGTCGCGATCGTTCTCGTCGGTTGCGGCCCGTCGTCGCGTAACAACGGCGACGACGGCACCGATGCACCCCAACCCGAGTGCAACGACGGCGAGCACCGGTGCGCGTCGAGCGTCTACCAGGTGTGCAGCGGCGGGCAGTGGGCGACGCAAGAAGAGTGCACGTCCGCGTGCGCCGACAACCTCGGCTGCGTGCAATGCCAGCCCGGTGCGGCGGTGTGCGACGGCGGCAACGTCCACAGTTGCGACGACAGCGGCAACATCGGTCCCGCAGACCCAGGAGTGCACCGGCTCGACGATCTGCGAGGACGGCGAGTGCGTCGACGCCTGCATGTCGGCCGCGGAGCACAAGAGCTACATCGGATGCGAGTACATGGCCGCCGATCTCGACAACGCCGTCGAGGTGATCGACGTCCAGGGCTCGACCAACTGCTCGCTGACGTCCGACGCCAAGAACGTGACGATCCAGGCGTGCGGCTCCGCCGACAACAGCAGCGTGCAGGGCCTGTGCGATCCACCCGGCAACAGCTGTCCGGCCGGTACCACGTGCAAGAGCATGAACGTGTGCGTGCTCGACGCGCAGCACTCGCCGTTCGCGATCGTGGTGTCCAATCCGCAGGCCCGCGACGTCAACGTCACCGTGACCGGCGCCGGCGGTGCGACCACGATGGTCACCGTGCCGGCCGGAGTGGTGAAGTCGATCCTCCCGCAGGCCGCGCCCGCCAGCATGCCCGACCAGTCGATCGACGGCTCGGGGATCCAGAGCGCCGGCTACAAGGTCACCTCCGACCTCCCGATCGTCGCGTACCAGTTCAACCCGCTCGATAACGTCGCGGTGTTCTCCAACGACGCGTCGCTGCTGATCCCGACGACCGCATACGATAGCGAGTACTACGTGATGAGCTGGCCGACCGGCACCCGCCGGCCGCAGAACCACGACTACAACGGCTACCTCTCGGTGGTCGCGATCGCACCCGACACGGTGATCGAGGTGACCCCGACCGCCAACACGCGCGCGAGCGCCACGCAGGCCGCGATCACCGCGGGCACGCCGACCCAGTTCACGCTGCAGCCGTTCGAGGTACTCACGCTCGAGGCGGTCGGCGACGCCGATCTCACCGGCACCAAGGTGCGCGCGGTCGATGGCACGACGCCGTTCGGCGTGTTCGGCGGCCACGAGGCGATGGGCGTCGGCGAGGACACGCCGCCCGATGGCACGCACACGCTCGGCCCGTGCTGCGCCGATCACATCGAGGAGATGCTGTTCCCGACCACGACGTGGGGGAAGAACTTCGCGATCACGCGCAGCCAGAGCCGCGGCACCAACGAGCACGACATCCTGCGGATCATGGCGCAGAAGGCGAACACCACCGTGATGATCGATCCGGCGCCGGTCGGCACCTGCGGCACGCTCCAGCCCGGTCAGTTCTGCGAGGTCAAGATCGCCGCCGACACCGCGATCACCGCGAGCGAGCCGGTGCTGGTCGGGCACTACCTCGAGTCGACGATCTGGCAGGACATCCTGTTCGGCGGCGTGGTCGGCTCGGGCGATCCGTCGTTCTCGCTCGCCGTGCCGGCCGAGCAGTTCCGCACCTCGTACACGATCCTGGTGCCCGACGCGTACGACAAGAACTACCTGTCGATCGCGACCGGGGCGCAGGGCGCGGTGGTCGTCGACGGCCTCACCGTCCAGGTCACGCCGTACGGCAACGGGATGTACCGCGCGGCCCGCATGCAGGTGATCGCCGGGCAGCACGTGATCCAGTGCCCCGACGGTTGCGGGGTCGAGGTCTACGGCTACTCCGACGCCGTGTCGTACATGTTCGCCGGCGGACTCGACCTCAAGGACATCGTCCTCCAGTAGCGGCGATCAGTCCGGGGTCGGCCCTTCGAACGTGGTCTCGACGTTCCCGTCGACCACCTGGACGTGCATCGTCAGCGTCGACAGGTTGCCGTCGCAATCGAGATCGCCGACCGCGAGGCCGACACCCTCGGTCGGCGAGATCCGCTCCCAGTGGTACGAGAACCGCGCGGGCTCGTCGACGTAAAAGCCGATGTTCTGCCAGCCGGCCGCATCCCAGTCCGCCTGCGGTCGGGCCGCGAACTTGTCATTCGGCTGCGTGCACGCATCGCCGTCCGCGCCGGGCATCACGGACGCCGAGTCCGGGAGCTGCGCGTTCTCCATGTAGAACATCTTGATCTGGGTCCCCATGGAACGAAGCTCGAGCCGTGACTCGACGCCCTTCGAACGCTCGATGTAACGATCGAACGACTTCACCGCGACCATGGTGACGGCAAACACCGCCACGCCCGCGAGGATGCCGACGACGCCGCACACCACGCCGGCGATCGCCATGCCTTTGCCGCGTGCACCCTTGTTGGCCTTGCTCCAGCCGATCGCGCCGAGCACGATCCCGACGACCGCGAGGATCCAGCCGAAGAACGGGATCCAGCACAGCGCCAGCCCGAGGATGCCGAGGATCATGCCCGCGGTAGCCAGCCCGTTGCCCGGACCTGGCGGCGGGACTGCCGCCCGTGGAGTTGCCATGGGCGGACCCTATCACTCGGTGTCGGGGGCCTTGTACTCGTACTCGTACTGGTACCGGTTGTCGTCGATCTTGTCGTGGAGATCCTTCCACTTCGTGTCGTCGTGCTCGAGACGCTCGAGCGCACGTTCGCGCATCTGCTCGTGCTCCTTCATCTGCTGGCGGCGTTCGTCGTGGATCCGTTCCAGATCCTCGATCACATCGCGACGCGCGTGATCCACGCTCCGCATCACCAGCAGGAACAGGGTGACGCCGAGGAGGATGCCGGCGACGCCGCAGGCCACGCCGGCGACCGCCATGCCCTTGTTGCGCGCGCCCTTGTTCGCCTTGCTCCAGCCGATCGCGCCGAGCACGATGCCGACGACCGCGACCATCCAGCCGAACACCGGGATCCAGCACAACACCAGCCCGACGATGCCGCACACCATGCCGGCGACCGCGAGGCCATTGCCGCCCTGCGGTGGCGGATACGGGTACGGGTACGGGTGCGGAGCCCCGGGGGCCGGCACCACCGATCCGACGACAGGTGATCCGGGGGGAGAGGGATGCGCCATACGGTGATTGTTGTCCGAGTTCGCTTCCGCGGTCGACCGTCTCGTCGGGTGCCCGCTCGCGAAGTTCGAGGTCACGCGAGGTCGAGCACGGCGTGCTCGAGCTGTTCGGCCATCTCGCCCGCGCTCGCGAACCTGTCGTCCTGCTGCTTCTTCAACGCCTTCACGATCACCGAGTCGAGCTTGCGCGGGAGCGACGGATGGAGCGGCGGCGGAGGTGATTCGAGCTGCTGCTCGACCAGATCGTAGTCATCGTCGCCGACGAACGGAGGTCGCCCCATCAGCAGCTCGTAGAGGATCACGCCGATCGAGTACAGGTCGCTGCGATGGTCGATCGGATCGCCGCGCAGGCGCTCCGGCGCCATGTACTGCAGGCTTCCGACGATCGCGCCCTGCGCGGTGAGTCGCGCGCTGCCCTCGAACGTGGCGAACCCGAAGTCGATCAGCACGACGCGGTCGAGCGGCCCGCTCGATGGCTCGAGCATGATGTTCGCCGGCTTGAGGTCGCGGTGGAGCACGCCGGCGGCGTGCACCGCCGAGAGCCCCTGCAGTGCCTGGAAGATGTAGCTGGCGGCCCGGCGCGGCTCGATGCCGAGCATGCTGCCGGCGCGCTTCTCGCTCTTGAGCGCGCCGCGCAGGCTCTTGCCGCGGAGCAGCTCCATGACGAGATACGGCTCGTCCTCGGGCGTGGTGCCGGTGGCCAGGAGCGTCGCGATGTTGCGGTGGCGCAGCATCGACTGGACGTCGGCCTCGCGCACGAAGCGCTGGCGCGCGGAGGGATCGAGGTCGACCAGGTGCTGGCGCAGGACCTTGAGGGCGACGTAGGCCGCCGTCCCGAGGTCGAGCGCGCGGTAGACATCCGCCATCGCCCCGCGGCCGATCAGGGCGTCGATCCGGAACTGCTTGCCCAAGACCTGGCCGATCCGTGGGTCGGGCTTCGCGGCGGGGCGATCACCGGTCATGCGTCGTCACTATGGTATACGAGCCTCGTGCCGCGCCACCTGGTGAGCATCGCCGACCTCGACGCCGCGGAGATCGTGAACATCCTCGACCACGGGGACCGTTACATGGCGTTCGCCACCGAGCCGGTCAAGAAGCTGACCTCGTTGCGTGGCCGCACGGTGATCAACCTGTTCTTCGAGAACTCCACGCGCACGCGGACCTCGTTCGAGCTCGCCGCCAAGCGGCTGTCGGCGGAGGCGATCAACATCTCGAGCGGCTCGTCGTCGACGTCGAAGGGCGAGACCCTGCTCGACACCGCCGAGAACCTGATGGCGATGCACCCCGATGCGATCGTGCTTCGCCACTCGTTCGGCGGCGCCGCCACGATGCTCGCCGCCGAGGTCAACTGCGCCGTGATCAACGCCGGCGACGGCCAGCACGAGCACCCCACCCAGGCCCTGCTCGATGCCGCCACGATCCGGCGCACCAAGGGCACGCCCGAAGGCCGGATCGACGGGCTCGAGGTCGCGATCGTCGGCGACATCGCGCACTCGCGGGTCGCCCGCAGCAACGTGCTGTGCCTGGCGAAGCTCGGCGCGCGCGTCCGCGTGTGCGCACCGTGGACGCTGATCCCGCGCGGCATCGAGGACATCGGGGGCGACGTCACGCGCGAACGCGTGAGGGTGGTGACGCGTCTCGAGGACGCGCTCGACGGCACCGACGTGGTGATGATGCTGCGGGTCCAGGCCGAGCGGTTCGACGGCGAGGCCGCGAGGTTCCCCAACACGCGCGAGCTGTCGCGCACGTTCGGTCTGTCCGAGAAGTCGCTGGCGTACGCCAAGCCCGACGCGATCGTGATGCACCCCGGACCGATCAACCGCGGCGTCGAGATCTCGCCCGAGGTTGCCGACGGGCCGCGCGCGGTGATCCTCCAGCAGGTCAGCTGGGGCGTCGCGATCCGCATGGCGGTGCTCGAGCGGGCGATCCTCGGCGAACCGAGCGCGGTGGCCTGATGAGCGAAGGTTCGAGCGAAGGTTTCGAACGCCGGTTCGAGCGCGCTCCGGGTCGAACACATCGTCAAGCAGTTCGGCACGCACGTCGCGGTCGATGACATCTCGTTCGAGGTGCCGCGCGGCGTGGTGTACGGCGTGCTCGGTCCCAACGGCGCCGGCAAGTCGACGTTGCTGAGGATGATCAACGACATCATCGCGCCCGATCGCGGCACGATCCGGATCCTCGACGATCTGGCACCCGGGCTCGCGGCCGCGGCACGGATCGGCTACCTGCCCGAGGAGCGCGGGCTGTATCCGAAGATGCGAGTGCTCGACGTGATCGCGTTGATGGGCGAGCTTCGCGGCCTGACGCGGCGCGAGTCGCAGGCCCGCGGGCGGAAGTGGCTCTCGCGTCTCGGCCTCGAGCAGTGGACGACCAACAAGGTCCAGGACCTGTCGAAGGGCATGCAGCAGAAGGTGCAGTTCGTGACCGCGCTGATCCACGAGCCCGAGCTGGTGATCCTCGACGAGCCGTGGAGCGGTCTCGATCCGATCAACGCGGATGTGCTGCGCGAGGTCGTCGACGAGCTGCGGGAGAACAAGCGCACGGTGCTGTTCTCGACCCATCAGATGGAGCAGGCCGAGAAGGTCTGCGACGACGTCTGCATCATCGCGCGCGGCAAGAAGGTGCTCGACGGTAACCTCCGCGAGATCAAGACCGCGTCGGCCTCCGAGGGGCTGATCGCGCTCGGGTTCGCGAGCGAGAGTGCGCGCACGGCCGCAACACCGATCCTCGCGGATCGCACGCTGGTGATCGAGGAGCGCCCACCGCGTGCGGGCGACGTCGCCGACTGCGAGGTCAAGCTCGCCGGCGATACGCCGCCGACCAAGCTGCTGTCCGCGCTGGTCGGGGCGGGCGCCGAGCTCCGGTTGTTCGAGGTCGTGGTGCCCACGCTGCACCAGATCTTCGTGGCCAAGGTCGGCGACACCGCCGCGGTCGCCGAGCGTACGGAGGCGGCGTGAGTGGGTGGAGGAACGACCTGCGCGCGACGCTGGTGATCGCGCGCCGCGAGCTCCTCGAGCGGGTGCGCACCAAGTGGTTCGTGATCAGCACGCTGATCGGTCCGATCGGCATGATCGCGATGATCGTCGTGCCGGCGCTGATCGCCGCGAGCGGTACCGCCGGCACGCGCGTCGACATCGTGGATCGCAGCGGCGCGCTGGGCGCGCCGATCGAGACCGCCCTGACCGCACTCGACTGGAAGGTCACCACCGTTCCGCCGGATGTGACCGACGAAGCGGAGCGAGCGAAGATCCGAGCGGACCAGATCAACGGGTTCATCGCGATCCCGAAGGATGCCCTCGACGGTGGTGAGATCCGCTATCGGGGCGACAACGCGTCGAGCCAGGCGATCCAGATCCGGCTGCACGCGGTGGTCGGCACGGCGATGCTCGCCGCGCGCGGGGAGCGACTCGGTCTCCGAGACGACCAGCTCGCGACGTTGGTCGCACCGCCCAACCTCTCGATCAAACACGATACCGGCGAGGCCGAGGCCTCGTCGGGAACCGGCGCGTTCCTGATCGCCTACTTCCTGGCGTTCATCCTCTACATGGTGATCACGCTGTACGGCGTCGCCGTGATGCGCAGCGTGGTGATGGAGAAGACGTCGCGGGTGATGGAGATGATGGTGGCCGCGGTGCGACCGCGATCGCTGATGGCCGGCAAGATCCTCGGCGTCGGTAGCGCGGGGCTGATCCAGATCGCCGTGTGGCTGACCATGGGAGCCGCGCTGGTGACCTATCGCGCGACCGTGCTCGGGTGGTTCGGGGTGGGTGGCGGTGGCGCCGTATTGCCGCCGTTCGCGGGCATCGAGGTCGTGGTGGTGCTCCTCTACTTCGTGCTCGGGTTCTTCTTCTACTCCGCGATGTATGCCGCGGTAGGTGCCATGGTGTCATCGGAGCAGGACACGCAGCAGGTCCAGCTCCCCGTGACGATGCTGTTGATCATCGGAGTGCTCTGCCTCCAGGTGGTCAGCAACGCGCCTCGCGGCTCGGCAGCCACGGCGATGTCGAACATCCCGATGTGGTCCCCCATGCTGATGCCGATGCGCTACGTCCTCGGGGGCGCCACGCTCGGCGAGGTCGCCCTCTCGCTCGGGATCCTGGTGATCTCGACACTGATCGTGGTCCGGGTAGCTGCGAAGATTTACCGGGTCGGGATCTTGATGTACGGCAAGCGACCTTCTCTCCGCGAGCTGGTGCGCTGGTTGCGACACTGACCGTCCTTCGCGTCAATTGTTGCCTGTGCTGGCAATCACGCGGCAAACCCGCGTACACTTACTTCAATGCGTCGCTGGGGACTCGCGTCGTGTGTTCTCGTGTGTCTGGGCCCGGTGGCGTCTGCTCAGCCGGATGTCACGGCGGTCGGGACACCCACCGAACCGGCTCCGGATGTCGATCTCGGTTACGGGGCGATGCCCGGCGGACTCCACGCGCCGAGTGCCGACACGCTGCCCGCCAAGATGTTCGGCGTCACGCTGATCGGTGGGTTCGGCGTGCGGAACACCTTGCTGTCGGCCGATCACAAGATGTCGCGCAGCATCGGCGACATCGCACTCGCCTACGCACCGACCGATGCGATCACGCTCGGGTTGGCGTTCGACGGGCGGTTCGACAAGCACACCGGATTCTCGGCCGAAGGCGACGACGGCTACGTCGGTGACCCGCGTCTGATCGGCCGATTCGGCAAGCGCTCCGGCGCGATGACGATCGGTGGCCAGGTCTCGATCCTGGTGCCGGGACGCGACGCCCCTTCGGTGGCGTTCGACGCGATCACGGTCGACGCACGCGGGCTCCTCACGCTTGCCGCCGGGCCGGGCCGGCTCAGCTTCGACGCCGGGTTCCGCCTCGACAACAGCGCCAAGTCGGTGGTCGATGCCGACGGCAATGACAATCGCATGTTGCTGAGCGCCGAGGATCGCGTGTCACTCGGGGTCTCCGACTTCAACGCGGTCGTCGGTGGCGTGCACTACCTGATGCCGCTCGCCGGCCACAAGGCGTACCTCGGGCTCGAAGGCTCGATCGATGTGTTCTTGGGCAGCGACGACTTCGGCCACGACGCGCCGGGGCCGATCCTCCGGGCCGGGGCGATGGGCGGGTATCACGTCAACGATCAATGGACGGTGTCCGCGTTCGCGATCGCCGCCAAGGTGCCCGGGCTGTCGTACGGCGACGCGGCCGCCGGCGACATCGTGCTGATTCCCTACGAGCCGGTGATCACCGGTGGTGTCGCGGTGACGGCGCACTTCGGCGGCCCGTCGAGCGAGGCGGCCGGGACGGTGACGCGCAACAAGGTGGTCGCCCCGGTTGCCGTGGTCGAGTACGCGGATGTGGCGGGCACCGTCACCGACGACACCGGCAAGCCGGTCGCGGGCGCGAAGGTGACCGTCAAGCTCAAGAACAACACCGGCACCGCCGCGACCGACGAGACCGGCGCGTGGCGGATCGACAAGCTGCCGATCGGCAAGACCGTCGACGGCAAGACCGCGCTCGACGATACCGGTGCCGAGATCACGGTCGAGGTCGAGGGCAAGAAGCCCAAGACCACCACGCTCACGCTCACCAAGGGAGCCAACGCGGTTCCCTCGATCACGCTCGATCCCGTGCTGCCGCCGGGCCAGTTCAAGGCCGTCGTGCGTGCCGCCGGAACCGGCAAGCCGCTGGCCGGGATCACGGTCACGCTCGATCCCGGAGGCGCGACGGCGACGAGCGACGATCAGGGCAACATCTCGCTCGACGTCCAGCCGGGCACCTACAAGGCCACCGCCAAGGGGCCCGGCTTCAAGGAGCAGACGCTCGATGTCGTGATCGAGCAGAGCGCCGTGGTCGTCAAGCAGTTCGAGCTGCGCAAGTAGGAACGCCGCCAAGTGCAACCAGTCCGAGCTGTCGGCCGTCTCGCAGCGATCGGGATCGCGATCGTGATCGCCGGAGGCGGTGGCTGCAGCTCGTGCAAGAAGTCGAACGCACTCGCGGAGCTGACGGCGAGTGACGGTCCCGTCGAGCGCCAGGCCAACGGCGAATCGTCGTGGAGCAAGGTCGAGATCGGCGCCAAGTACTTCCTCGGCGATGCGGCGCGGACCGGCGACGGCGGCGCCAAGCTCCAGCTCTCGGGCGGTGCGCTGATCGAGATGGAGAAACACACGGTGCTCCGGTTCGGGGGCAACGCCGGAAAGAGCCAGATCTCCGTCGAGGTCGGTGCCATCGACCTGTCGGGTACCGGGAACTACGGCCTCGACATCGGCGACGTGAAGCTGTCGAGCGGCAAGATCCACATCGCCGCGCGTGGCGACGGCAAGAGCGAGATCACGCTCACGCTCGGGCAGGCCCAGGTGTCGACCATCGGCGGCAAGACCATCGATCTCGTGCTCGATGTCGGGATCGAGCTCGGCGACGTGACCGTGACCTCGCTGCCCAAAGACGCCGGCGTCGATACCCCGGTCGCGGTCGATGCGGCCGTCGACGCTCCGGTCGACGCGGGGGTACCCGGCGGCGCGAAGATCACGGTCACGGGCAAGACGGCGAAGATCCTGCTCGAGGGCGAGAAGAAGTTCCAGGCGCTGCCCGAGGGAGAATCCGAGCTACCACGCGGCGCGAAGGTCCGGCTCGGTCGCAGAACCACGGCGACGCTGGTCGCCGAGGGCACCTCCCTCGAGCTCGCCGCGGGCTCGCGCGCTTCGTACGACGAGGGCCTGCTGGCGATGGAGCTCGGCCACGGCAAGCTCACCACCGAGAACCCGGAAGCCTCGGTGAAGCTTCCCGGCGGGGCGATCGCGATCAAGAACCCACCCAAGACGACGTCGGAGGTCAAGCTCGACACCGCCCGGCGCGGCATGAAGGTGACGATGGGTCGCGGCGGTGGCCGTTTGACCGGCACCGGCGGCAGCGAGCTCGACATGCGGCGCGGCGAATCGGCGGTGCTCATGCGCAACGGCCAGATCCGACCGCTCGAGGCGATCCCGACGTACTTCGACTTCCGCGTCACCGCCGGCGACGGCAGCTTCACGGTCCACGATCCGCATCCGCCGACCGCGATCCAGTTCCAGTTCGGCGGCAAGTGCACCGAAGGCGGCATCATCGAGCTCGATCACAACCCGCGGTTCCGCACTGCCAAGGTCAGCGCCGGCAAGGACTTCGCGAACCACCTGGTCAAACCGGGAGGGTGGCACTACCGGTTGCGGTGCACCACCAACGGTCGCGAGGGTGCGCCGGTGGCCTCGGGGCGGATCGTGGTCATGCGCGATGCCGGGACGCGACGCCTCCCCAAGCGTGCCGGCGTCAGCCCGTTCTCGCCCAACGGCATGATCTGGACGATCGGCTACCAGAGCGCGATCCCCGATCTCGCGGTCACGTTCCCCGGCAGCTCGGCCAGCTTCCGGCTCCACCTCGCGCGCGCGGGCAAGGACCTCACGTTCGAGAGTGTCACGACCAAGATGCGCGTGCCCGGTAGCAAGCTCAGCGAGGGCACGTACACGTACTGGTACGATCGCAACGGCGTCAAACAGGACAAGGTCAACTCGCTGAAGATCGAGTTCGACCAGACGGCGCCGCAGGTCTACATCGAGCTCCCGCGGGTGCGCAGCAAGCCATGGACCGGCGACATCGACGTCAAGGGCGCCGTGCTCCCCGGATGGACGGCGGCCGTCGAGTCCGCGACGATCCCGATCGATCGCGCGCGGCGGTTCATCGCCAAGGTCGGCATTCCGCCGGGGCGCGCGCTCGCGATCCGGTTGTCACACCCCAAACGTGGCGTCCACTACTACCTGCGGCGCAGCGGCAAGAAGTGACCCCGATCTCGGAAGGGTGCCGGAAGGACCTCGACGGGGTCGCGCCCGCCCGAGAAATCGTGAAAGATCGGCCCATGCGACTCGCGATCGTGTGGACCCTCGTGATGGCAGTGGGAGCCTGCGGTACCGATCCCAGCTCCGGTGGCGATGACGACGGCACGGGCACCGGCACCAGCGGTCCGTACTTCTCGACTCCGATGTTCTTCAACACCGACGTCAGCGGGATGTCGAAGGCGTCGAACAGCGACCAGCAGATCGCGGCGCTGCGCTCGGAGGGCGGTTGGGGGAACGGCGACAAGATCCAGATCGACTTCTCGTTCGACGTGCTGCTGGCGGATAGCTCGACCGAGAAGCGGTCGTTCGAGCCGACCGGCGATTTCTTCGCGCCCGATTGCGACCTCGCGGACGTCCCGGTCCCGGCGGGCGGCAACCTCGAGGGCGAGAGCGGCTACCAGTGCACGAACGATGGCGACTGCCACCTGATCGTGTTCGACCAGGATTCCCACACGCTCTACGAGATGTGGCGCGCCAACATCTCGGGCAACACGTTCGAGGGCGGATGCCTCGCCGTGTGGAACGGAGACCAGCAGTACGGCGACACGCTGCGCGGCGATCAGTGCACGAGCGCCGATGCGGCAGGGCTGCCGATCGCACCGCTCCTGTTCACCGCCGACGAGGTCGCCTCCGGCGAGATCGATCACGCGATCCGGTTCATCCTTCCCAACAGCCGCCCACGGGTCGGCTACGTGCGGCCCGCGACCCACGGCACCAACACGTCGGGCTCGAGCGACGCACCGTCGTACGGCGCCCACCTGCGCCTGCGCGCCGACTATCCGATCGACACGCTGCCGTCGGAGGGCGCCAAGGTGGTGGCACGCGCACTCCAGAAGTACGGCATGTATCACGCGGATGGCGGCAACATCGCGCTGACCGCTCAGAGCGACCGCTACACCACGGCGAAGTGGGACGGCCTGCTCGGCCCCCGCGACCTCGCGGCCCTCCAGGTCGAGGACTTCGAAGTGATCGACCACGGACCGCCGATCGAGCTCACGCTCGACTGCGTCCGTTGACGGAGTAAGCTCGCCACGTGCGCTGGGTTTCGCGACTGACCACCGCGACGATCATCGTCGGACTCGTCCTGGCGGTCGTGCTCGGTCTGCGCTCGCTGTCGCCCAACGCGGAGATCGGCGGCGGGTTTCATACCTGGGTCCGGGTTCGCGACGCCAGCCGTCTGCAGGAGGGCTCCTCGGTCGTGATCGCGGGTGTCCGGGTCGGCGACATCGATGACCTGGTGATCGAGGGGCGACTCGCACGAATCGATCTATCGCTGCGTGACGACCTCCAGATCCCCGTCGATTCGTTCGTGACCCGGCGCTCGGACTCGTTGTTCGGGGACAACTACCTCGAGATCGTCCCGGGCAAGTCGAAGGTGATGCTGGAGCCGGGCCAGCCGCTGATGCACGTCGAGGAGGGGGGCTCGACCGATGCCACGCTTCGCACGATCGCGCACGCGATGCCGAAGGTCGACACGGCACTCGACCGCGCGCACGAGTTCATGGTCGAGGGTCGCAAGTGGGTGAACGGCTCGATGAGCAAGACGGTCAGTGCCGTCGATCGCTGGCTCGATAACGGCGGGTGGGACAAGCCACTGGCCTCGGCGGATCGCGGGATGGAACGGTTCGAGAACGGCGCGACCGCAGCGGCCGACGCGATCGCGAACGCCGCTCCGACCGTGTCCTCGCGACTGCGCGGCTTCAACGATTCGATCACCAAGGCGCGCGTGAAGATGGCGGATGCCAAGAAGGGCATCGTCGAGGCACTGGCCAACGCTCGGAAGGGCATGGATCGGATCGACGAGCCGGTTGCCGACATGGCCGAGGTGATGGCCGCGATCGACGAGGGTCACGGTGACGACTGGAAGGGCAGCCTCGGTCGGCTGATCAACGACCCCGGACCGGCGGACACGATCGAGGACCTCACCGATAGTGCCGCGGAGGGTGCGGCGGGTCTGGTCCGGTTCAAGTCGTGGCTCGGTGGCCAGATGGAATACAACATCCGCCAGCGCAGCATGCGCTACTACGCGAGCGCGGAGCTGTACGCGCGCAGCGACCAGTTCTACCTGATCGAGTTCGAGCGTAGCCTGCTCGGCGGTGCTCCGATCGCGAGCCTGAACGAGGTCCCGGGCAGCGACCAGTTCACGCGCACGCAGGACATCGCCGACAAGCTCCGCTTCACGCTGCAGTACGGCAAGCGCATCGGCATGCTGCAGCTGCGCGCCGGGCTCAAGGATTCGACTCCCGGCGTCGGTGCCGACGCACTGTTCTTCCACGGTCGGCTCAAGATCTCGACGGACCTGTTCGGGTCGTTCACGCGCGTGCCACGTCTCAAGGTCGCCGGCGCGCTCGCGGTGTTCCGGTCGCTGTACATCCTGGCCGGGGTCGACGACGCGCTCAACGCGCCCGGCGAGCTGCCGATCCGACTGGGCAACACCGAGGTGCCGGTGCAGTTCGAGAAGCTGACCTACGGTCGCGACTACTTCCTCGGGCTCGGTCTGAGGCTGACCGATCGCGATCTGGCCACGATGCTGCGGTTCTACGGGGCCGTGATCGCGGCTTACGCGCTGGCTCCCTGACCGGGTGTCTCGGGCTACACTGCCGCGCATGGGAGAGCAGGCGCTGGCGAGACCCCGATATGCCCACCACGGCAAGGTGCTGTTCGTCGACCTCGCTGCCAAGACCCATCGCGTCGAGGACGTCGACGAGTCCGTGTACCGCAGCTACCTCGGCGGGTACGGGCTCGGCTCGTGGTTGATGTGGAAGCACTTTCCGGCGAAGACCGATCCGCTCGCACCCGAGGCATGCTTCGCGATCGTGTCGGGGCTGCTGACCGGTCTGAAGACGCCGTTCTCGGGCCGGATCCAGATCGTCGGCAAGTCTCCCCTCACCGAGTCGTGGGCCGATTCGAACTCCGGCGGCAGCGTGTGCAGTCACCTGCGTCAGGCCGGCTACGACGCCGTCGTGGTGACCGGCAAGGCGGCGGAGCCCACGCTCCTGGTGATCCGCGACGACGAGGTCACGTTCGAGCCCGCGGGCGAGTTGTGGGGTAGGGAGATCCCGGAGACCTTCGACGCGCTCAAGAAGCGGTTCGGAGGCAAGCGCGACGTCGGCGTATCGGCGATCGGTCCAGCGGGCGAGGCGCAGCTGCGGATCGCGTCGGTGATGAACGACCGCTACCACGCGTTCGGCCGCCAGGGATTCGGCGCGGTGTACGGCAGCAAGAACCTCAAGGCGATCGTGGTGTCCGGCAGCGGCGAGGTCGCGATCGCGAACCCCGACGAGTTCAAGAAGATCTGCAAGTCGATCACCGACGAGTACAAGCGCGACCTCGGGCTGATCGCGCGGTTCTTCGCCTGGATGGCCAAGCCGAAGAGCTGGCTCGGCTGGATGTACCGGATGATGGCCCGGCGCGGAATGAAGCTGCAGTCGCCGGTCGCCGCGATGCGGCGGCTGTGGTCGCAGCGCGGCACCACCGCGGCGGTGGCGCTGTCGGTCGAGAATGGCGATGCGCCGATCAAGAACTGGCGGGGCATCGGCGCCAAGGAGTTCCCGCTGGCCAAGCAGGGGATGAAGATCGACGGCAAGGTCGTCGACAAGTACATCTCCAAGAAGCTGTCGTGTGGCGACTGCCCGATGCCGTGCAAGGGCATCGTGCGCGTCAAGTCCCGCAACCTGACCGACGTCCGGCGCCCCGACTACGAGACCATCGTCGGCTTCGGCGCCAACCTCCTCAACGACGACATCGAGCTGATCGCCGCGTGCCACGACGCCTGCAATCGGCTCGGCATCGACGCGGTGAGCTCGTCGATGACGCTCGCGTGGGTGTGCGAGGCGGTCGAGAAAGGCGTGCTGACGCCCGACGATCTCGACGGCATCGACATGCGGTGGGGCAACGGCGAAGGTGCGCTCGCCCTGACGATCAAGATGGGAAGTGCGGAGGGTTGCGGCGCGTGGCTCGGCAACGGCGTCAAGCGCGCGTCGGAGCACGTCGGCAAGGGCAGCGAGGATTTCGCAGTGCACGTGCACGGCGGCGAGCCCGCGTATCACGACAGCCGGTTCACCTCGCTGATGGGTGTGACCTACATCGCCGATCCCACGCCGGGGCGCCACACCGCCGGGTCGGCGTCGTGGAACGAGACCTTCGGTGTCGGCTTCACGCTCCCGGGCGCCGCCGACAAGAAGGACTGGAACGTGAAGTGGCATGGCGACGTGGGCAAGGGCAAGGCGCAGGCGCTGTTCTCCAACGCGCACCAGGCGATGAACGGCCTCGGCCTGTGCATGTTCACGATGCTGACCGGTTCGCTGCCGTGGAGCGATCTGGTCAACGCCGCCACCGGCTGGGGGGTGACCGATACCGATCTGCTCCAGTGTGGCGAGCGGATCCAGAACCTGCGGGCGGCGTTCAACCGTCGCGAGGGCATCACGCCCGCCGACTTCGCACCGCACCGGCGGATGCTCGGCGAAGGCGATGGCAACCTGCCGTCCGGACCGCTCAAGGGCATCCGCGTAGCGCTACCGGTGTTGCGCGACGACTACTACTCGGCGATGCAGTGGAACCCGAAGACGGGGCACGTATCCAAGGTCAAGGCGAAGGAGCTCGGGATGGCCGAGCTACTCGACGGTTACACCGAGTGAGGCGCGATGGGAATCTTCGACCGTCTGCGTGGTGATTCGATCCGGGTCCACGTCTTGATCCGCGGGCGGATCGGCGACGACTGGAAAGACATCGACGAGCACCTGCGCGTTCCGCAGGGCACCACGCTCGGCCGGTTGGTCGAGGTGGCGGAGGGCGCGGGTATCCCGCTCCGCGAGGCGCTCGACCACTCGCCGCACCTGACCGACACGATGATGCTCAACGGCGAGCGCTGTCCGTTCATCGAGAACAGCGAGCGGGTGCTCGCCGACGGCGACGAGATCTACTTGCTCGCCCCGCTCGCTGGAGGCTAGCGCCGGCTGGCGACCATCAACGAGCCGACATCGGCCGGTCGATTGACGTAGTAGAGATCGCAGCCGTCGTCGGAGATGTACAGCGGGAACTCGGTCTCGCCGGTTTGCGAGATGTCGAGGCGTACGGGAGCACCGAAGTCTTCGTCGGTCGAGGTGCGGGTCGCGCGATACAGGTCGAGGTCGGGATCGTCGCGGTTGACCAGGCGATTCGACCCGAAGAACAGCTCGAGCTCGTCCCGGGACACCACGGGGGCGAACTCGTTCTTTGTGGAGAACACGTTCGCGAGACGTTCGACGGTGTCGTAGTCGGGTGGGGTTCCGGTGGCGCGGTACAGATCCCAGTCGAAGTCACCGCGGTCGCCGCCGAAGTACATCGTGCTGCCGTCGTCGGTCGTGAAGTAGGGCTCGTTGGTGTTGGCCAGCGGGTTGGTCTCGCCCACCGGTGGGGGAAGTGCGAGCTGGGTCGCGCTCGTGCCGGAGAACACGCCGTTGTCGTCGCGCGCGTAGAAGATATGCACGCCGCCGCTATTTCGACCGGAGCCCCACAGGATCAACGTGAAGTCGGCGTTGAACGTCGGGTACGAGTCGTACTCGCCGGCAGCGCTGATATCCATCTTGATCAAGCCTTTGAACCCGGCGTCGAAGTCTGCCGCGTAGAGATCGCAGTTCTTCTTCGTGGCATCGAGGTCGTCGGCGACGATGTCGCACAGCGAGAGATAGCCCCGGCTCGAGTCGCGGAACCGCGCACCTTCCACGCTCCAGTTACCGGCGATCGGAACTTTCGTTCCACCGCCAAACGGTTGGCTGCGGTCGCACCGTGCGGTTCCATCGGGACGGTCGAGCGACAGCACGACTTCACATCCCGTGGCACCGGCGAGCGTACCGAGCCCCGCGAGAACCGCGATCCTCCTCACCACGAAAATTCTAGTCGATCACGAGGCGCAAGGCGGGACCTTCCACCGCGACCAGTGACGACGACGCCGGGTCGAATACATCGGCGGTGAGTGTGCGTCCCTCTCCGACGTCGATCCGATCACCGGGATCGATGCGCTCGCCGGCGGCGAGCGTGGCGGCCACGTCGCGCAACGCGAGGGCCGTCTCGGTGGCGGCGTCGGCGGGCACGTCGAGCATCACGAGATCCGGTCGCCCGAACTTCTTGAGCCCGAGCGACCACGCGGCGAGCCGGCCGTCGGGTTGCTCGTCGAAGAACAACGTGACCTCGTGCATGACATCGAACGGCCGATCGGGAGCGAGCGCCACGACGTCGCTGCCGGCGTGAGCGCGGGCGGCATAGACATCGATCACCGTCGCCGCACCTTCCTCGCACACGCACTTGGCGAGTGCCCACGCCGCCTGGAGGTGACCGAGGTCGTCGGGATCGGCGAGCTCGGCCTCGATCACGTAGGCGTGCTCGGCAGCGAGCGCGGCGGCCACCGCTTCCGGCCCGAGGTCCGACGCGATCAGCTCGGCAAACGGCTCGAGGACCTGTTCGACGAACCACTTCGGATCGTCGGCGCGATCCCGGGCGACCAGCGCGATCGCGGTGGGCCCCTCGCCCTGGTCGGGCATGCCGTGGCGTCGCCGCGAGACCGGCAGTGGCTCGGACAGCCTGGTCGACGACAGCGCGATCAACGCCACCGCCGCGGGCTGCGCGTGCGACAGCCCGGCAGTGAAGCTCGGACGCGGCCAGGGAGTGGTCACGACGTCTCGCTCAGTCGGCGCCTTCGTACATCGCCTCGATCTCGTGGGCGTACTTCTGGGCGACGACCTTGCGCTTGATCTTGAGCGTCGGGGTGAGCTCGCCGGTCTCGATCCCGAACGGACGCGGCAGGATCGAGAACTTCTTGACCTGCTCGACGCGCGCCAGTGCCTGGTTGACCGCGTCGATGCGCTCCTGGATCGCCGACCGCACGTGCGGCGACGTCACCGGATCGGCGTCACCGGCGAGCTTGCGGGCGGCGTCCTCGTCGAGCGTGATCAGCGCGGTCAGGTACTTCTTGCGATCGCCGATCACGACCGCCTCGCCGACCAGCGGCGACTCCTTGAGCGCGGCCTCGATGTTCTTGGGCGCGACATTCTTGCCGCCGGCGGTGATGATGATCTCCTTCTTGCGACCGGTGATCGTCAAGAAGCCCTCGGCGTCGAACGAGCCGAGGTCGCCGGAGCACAGCCACCCGTCGACCAACGTGTCCGCCGTGGCCTCCGGGTCCTTGTAGTACCCGAGGAACACGTTCGGACCGCGGACCAGGATCTCGCCGTCGTCGCCGAGCTTGCACTCGAGGCCGGGCAGGGGCGGCCCCACCGAACCGAGCTTGGTGCGACCGGTCAGGTTGAACGACGTCGGGCCGGTGTCCTCGGACTGACCGTAGATCTCTCGGATCGGGAGATCGATGCTCTCGAAGAACGCCAGCACGTCGGGGGCGATCGGCGCCGCACCGGAGATCAGGTTGGTGGCGCGATCGAAGCCGAGCGCGGTCTTGAGCTTGCCGATCACGAGCCGGTGCGCGAGTCCGTACTGCAGCTCGAGCATCCGGGGTACGGCCTCGCCGCGATCTCGGTACGCGTGGACCGCGGTGCACGTGGTGCGCGCCCAGTCGAGTAGGCGCTTCTTCACACCCGTGACCTCGGACATCCGCGCGGCGAGCGCGGCGTGGAACTTCTCCCAGATCCGCGGCACGCCGAAGAACACGGTCGGCCGGCAATCCTTGAGGTTGTCGGCGATCGCCTCGAGCGACTCGGCGAAGTACACCGTGCTCCCCGCGGTGGTCGGCATGTGGATGGTCGCCATCTGCTCGGCGATGTGCGACAGCGGCAGGTACGACAGCGAGACGTCGTTCTCGCTGCCGCCGCCGAGCGCGATCAACGTGCGCGCCGTCCACGCCAGGTTGCGATGCGACAACATCACGCCCTTCGGTGGGCCGGTGGTTCCCGACGTGTAGATCAGCGTCGCGAGATCCGCCTGCTCGATCGCGTCGATCCGCTCGTCGAGCGTGGTCTCGGGCACCGCCTCGGCACGCGACAGGAAGTCCTCCCACGACAGCACGTCACCACCGGTGCCGGACGCGCCGCGCATCATCACCATCGCGTCGAGCAATGGCAGGCCGGCGCGCTTGGCCTGGACCTTCGCGAGCTGATCGGCGTTCTCGACCAGCACGACCTTCGCTTCGGAGTGGTGGACGATGTACTGGACCTCTTCGGCCGAGCACGTCGTGTAGATGCCGGCCGCGGCACCGCCGGCCATCATCGCGGCGTGATCGAGGATCACCCACTCGGGCCGATTGAAGCCGAGGATCGCGACCTTGCCACCGCGCGGAAACCCGAGCGCGAGCAGTGCGCGCGCCGCCGTCCGCACCTGGTCGACGAACGTGCGCCAGGTGGTCGGTTCCCAGCGGCCAGACACCTTGGCCTGATACGCGATCGCCGAGGGCCGCTCCGCGCCTTGACGCAGTAGCCGGTGAGGGATGGTATCGCGCGCGGTCATGGCCGCCCCTTTCGTCACTTCTTGGACGCGCGTCCCGGGAAGTACGTCGTCGAGCGCTTCTGGCCCTTGGTCTTGACCACGCCGTCGGCCAGGAGCTTGCGGATCGGGAGCGCGAGGTCACGGGTGTTGGTGCCGAGCTTCTTGTTGATCTGCTCGATCCGCAGGCCCGGGTTGTCCTTCACGAAGGCCGCGAACTTGTCCGACAGCTGGTCGAGCTCGTCGGAGCTTCGCTTCACGCCCTTGCCACGGCCACGGCCGAGGGGCATCGCGCCTCCACGCGTTCCGCGCTTGAGGGCCGTCTCCAGAGAGTCGATGGCCGCACGACGCGCGAGCTCGGTGATCTGCGCCACGAACCCCTGCACCACACGATTCATCTCGGTCTGGAAGTCACTCATTCAGTATTCCTCACTCCTTTGCCGAACAACTGTTGTTCAGCGATGGAGGATAGGAACACGGCTCTCGCGGGGAGCACAATCCCCCCTGCCGAGATCTCTTATTTAAAATCGGCCACCATGTCGTCGAGGGTGATGTACACGACGGGGCCCGCGTGGCTCGCCGCGAGATGCTCGTCGGCGTAGGTCAGGAAATCGTCGACGCGCAGACTCTCGGAGTGGTTGAAGCCGGGGGCCGGGTGAAATCCCATCATCAGGACCTGCGGAGTGTCGAGTGGCTCGCCATTCCAGTTGGCGTCGAATAATCCGGTCATCTCGTCGAGCGTCACGTAATCGATCATCACCCCGTTATCCGGGACCTCGAGCAGCGACATCGTCGGAGCATCGCTGGTCAGGACGTCGGACTGACTCGGCCAGTACGGCTGGCTGGTGTCGCCGATCGGCCCCCAGTGCTCCATGTTCCAGGTGTAGAGCTCCTTGCCTTCCCACTCCTCGATCCGGGCCCAGTTGAGCGCCGAGGAGTCGGCCGTGAAGCCGTTGTCGGCGAGTGCGGCGAGCGTGTCGAGCGAGGCCGTCCAGCCACCGGCCCGGAACGTCTTGGGGCGGTTCAGGCCGTGCTGCTCGAATAGATCCGACGCGTGCTGGAGCAACGTGCCCATCTGCTGGCGATCGTAGGCCTCGAGCTTGATCGTGTAGCCGGTGGTGTCTCCCTCGGGGTAGACGGTCGACTGGTCGGTGATGCAGGTGACCCCGGCGTCCTCGACGAAGTTACAGTACGGGTGGATGTGGAGCCCGATCTCGTCGCCGTTCGTGTCGCGTTGTTCGACCAGCCAGTCGACCAGCTCCTGCTGCCGGGCCGGCGTCACCTCGGGATCGGTGAACGTGTACGGACCGACGAAATGGGTCATCCGCAACTGGGGATGCCGGGCGTGGAGATTAGTCTGATAGTCAATCACGAAGGTCCCGGGATCCGAGAAGTCCCAGTCGGTGGAGACCAGGACGTAGTACGGGACCGAGCGATACAGCGGCAGTTTCGCGAACGCGGTATCGGAGCCGTCGGCGGCGAGCAGCACGTCGTAGGTGCCGACGGGGAGATCGGCGACCGAGATCTGGGCCGCGAGCGATCCATCGGGTTGCGGGTCGAGCCGCACGACGGGCAGGTCGCCGATCCACACGTCGACGAACTCGACTCCATCGGGGGCGCGCACGAAGATCGTCGCGGTGTCCTGCGCGGGGGTCGCCGGGGTCTGGGTCAGATACCAGCTGTCGAACCGCACCGTGAACGCCGGGTCGTTGGTCGCGGGAGCCTCGGGCGGGTTCGGATTCGGATCGGGAAGGCCGCACGCACCGAGGGCGACGGCGAGTGACAGCGACAGGAGAGGAGCCCGCATGGCGCGGGACCCTAGCACGCGTTGTTGTTGGGGAAGCGTGATAATTTTCGCCCGATGGCCGCGCATTCGCTCGTGTTTGTCGTGATCTCGGGGGCCCTCGGGATGCTGGGAGGGGGATGCGGTGGCGCGATCGCCGAGCAGCCACTGACCATCCCGCTCGGGATCGATCGCGCCGCGGCCGATACCGCCCTCGAGCAGCACCAGTACTGCCACCACGTCGACGGGCCACGCCCGAAGATCGAGACCTACCAGCGGTGCAAGCGCGTGGGCACCGAGTGGGGCGAGTCGTGGGTGCAGGCAACCTACGACGATGCGGGGAAGCTCGTCGAGCTTCGCCGCTACGAGCGGTTCACGGACGAGGAACGGGCCACCGAGCGCTGGAACCAGCTGGTCGCCGATCGCGCCAGGACCGGGCAGCCGGCCGACCAGACCGCGCTCGGCGACCGCCCGCTCGAGCCGGGCACGCGCACGGTCAAGCTGTTCCGCGTCGGGGGCGACACCGTGGTCGGCGTCTACCTGCTCGAACCAGAACCGCCTCGGGATGCGAACATCCTCGAGGCGGTGTTCCGGAACGACGCGAAGAAGTGAGCGTCAGCGCGGGCCGGCGTCGGTCAGCATCGCTGCCGCCGGGTTGTCGAACGTGAACGTCGCACCCGCCTTGGCGGTCGGGACGTAACCGTCGGAGAAGAAGCTACCCGAGAAGTCGGCGCTGGTGCCGGTCTGGCTGTCGACCCAGCTCGGATCCGACGACGCGCGATCGATGAGCCAGTTGTTGTTGGTCATCACGGCGTTCTGGCCACCGTAGAGCATGAGCGCGTACGGCGATCCGACGATGTTGCTGTTGGTCACCGTGATGTTGTTGCCCGTGCCGCCGAAGTGCATGTTGCAGTGGGTGGTGTCGGTGACACCGTCGGGTGCGCCGAGCAGCGAGTACGTCACGTTGACCGTGCCGCCGCTCAAGATCAGGAAGTCGCCGCTGGCGCCGTACAGCACCGAGTCGGTGATCGTCGACGTCCCGCCGACCGTGACGAGCGAGCCGTTGTGCTGGACCGCGTAGCTCATGTTGAGCGTGCCCGCGACGTGAAGCCCGCCGAAGAACTGGCCGTCGACCGCCGGGATCAACTGGACCTCCGAGCCCTTCTGGCCCTGGATGTCGAGCGCGCCGTTGACCGTGAGACCGGCGTTCTGTCCGAAGTGGACGGTGGTGCCGGGCATCACCGTGACGGTGGCACCCGATTCGATCGTGGTCGCACCCGTGACCTCCACCGTGCCGGACCAGGTCTGGTCGGAGGCGATCGAGCCCGAGATCCCGGTGTCGTCCGGAGGGGGCGTGGTGGTGTCGTCACCCGGAGGCGGTGTTGAACTGCCGTCGGAACCCACGACGCACGCCGGGACGAACAAGGCCAGGAGCAGGAGCTTCTTCATGTAACGCCAATGAAGCAACCGTTGTGCCGATACGTGCACAACGAGGGGGGCGTGGGTGGTTGAGATCCTTGAGATCGTTCCGATGTAGGGAAACCACGCCGATGGTGCGATCGAGGCCTTCAGCCCCAGGGGGTGAGGACTCGGGCCCGCACATCTAGCGGGGCGAGACGAACTCGAGGAACCGCCAGGCCCGTGCTCTCCAGGCCAGCTCGTCGTGGGTGGCGCCGGGCTCGGCGTGGTAGCAGACCGCGTTCGGAGACATCGCACAGGTCGGGGAGTCGCTGCGTTGCCACCCGAGGCCCACGAGCTCGTCGCGAACCTCGATCGAATCGGCGGCGCCGTCGGCATTGGTCACCGGATCGCCGCCGTGATCGATGTAGAGGGCGACCGGCTGCTTGCCGTACTGCGGGATCCGATCGCGGAGCGCCTGACCGACCTCCATGCCGGGCCAGAACGCACCCGACAGCGACACGCCGTAGGCGTAGACGTCGGGATGCGCGAGCGCGAGATCGATCGCCATCAGCCCACCGAGCGAGCTGCCGCCGATCCCGACCCGCTCGTGGTTCCAGCGCACCTTCGCGAGCGCGGTGGGTTGGATGTCCCCCAGTTGCAGCGCCTGGAACGCGGCCGTGGTCTGGGTGTCGAGGCCGTATTCCGCGTTGCGATTCGTCGTGCTCGCCGCACCGATCACGATCAGCGGCGCGACCTTGCCGGCGGCGATCTCGGCGTCGAGCGTCACGTTCAGCTCCCAGCCGGTGTGCCCGAAGCAGCAGTCGTGGTCGTCCCACAGGTTCTGACCGTCGTGCATGAACAGCACGGGGTAGGTGACGTCGCCGGCGTCGGGGGCGTCGTAGCCCGGCGGCAGATACGCGGTGACCTCGCGGCAGTTGCCGAGCGTGTCGGAGCACGACTCGCCGAGCGACACCAGGTAACCGTGGCCGCTGTCGGGCGTCGCGATCACGCTGTTGATGCCGTCGGGGTTGCCGAGAAAATCGTCGTAGGCGAACGCGGGATTCGTCGGATCGAGCGACCACGTGTCGGTCGCGGGGTCGTAGAGCTTGTACGGAACGTTGCCGCTCGACACGTCGCCGATCGCGATCACGAGCGGGCCATCGCAGAGCGGTGCGGTCACGATCGTCGTCGTCGACCAAGCGTCGAACCCGCCGGCCACGGCGCGCGGGGCATCGGTGCGAAACAGAGCACGGCCATCGGCCCACAACGGTCCGAGTCCGGCGCGCGCGTCGAGCTCCGTGGTGAGCGTGTCGAGCGTGGCCGGGTCGCAGCTCGCGGCGGCGGCATCGGCGAGTGCGAGCACGCACGGAGCACCGGCCTTGCCCGCGGCGCAGCCGTCATCCGGAGGGACGGTCGTGTCGTCGTCGTCACCGGGTGGGTTCCCCGCGGGGGTGGCGTACGTGCACGCCGTGAGGCCGATGAAGAGGAGGAATGGAAGGATCGAGAGTTTCATGTCGAGATTCGCAACGCGGGTCTCGACGCAACCGTGCGAGATGACGCGGCTTGGTGGAGACGACGACGATTCGAGCAAGGCCCGAGCCACCCTACAGGCGATCATGCGCTCGCTACGCGAGCAGCGGTACAACTGTGGGGTGGCCGACGAATCCAACGCCGAGCTCGACGCGATCCGGCGTCGGGCGCGCGCGACCCGCAGGCGGCCGTCCCGCGCGCTGTGGATCGTCGCGATCGCGGTCGGACTCGCGGGGGTGATCGGCTTCGTCGCGATCCTGGTCGCGGACGGATCGACGACGACTGCTCCGACCACGACCTCTCGATCCCATGGATTCGGCATAGCCGGGCTCGTGATCGCCGCCGCGGGCGGACTCGCGATCGGGCTCGCGATCGCGCGTCAGCGTCGCGAATCGGATCGTGAATCGGATCGCGAGTCCGATCTCCACTCCGACCGCAACAGCCCGTAGATGGCGACGTCGCGCAGGCGAGTCCCGACTCGCACGTGCCGGCGCTTGACGCCCTCGCGCTGCATCCCGAGCTTCTCGAGCACGCGTTCCGATGCGCGATTGCCGGCCAGCACCTGCGCGTAGATCCGCGCGAGCGACAGCTTGGCGAACCCGTGGTCGACGAGTGCGCGCGTCGCTTCGGTGGCGATGCCGCGCTTCCACACCGCGGGCACCAGCCAGTAGCCGAGCTCCGCGCGGCGATCGCGGGAGAAGCACCGCAGGCTCGCGGTGCCGAGCAGCTCGTCGGGAACGTCGCACGAGGCGATCGCGAACGTCACGCCGCGTCCCTCGTTCCACCACTGCGCGCGATGCCGCAGCCAGCGACGCGCGAGGCTGACCGGGTAGGGCGACGGCACCTGCAACAGGAACCGCGCGACGCGGCGATCCCCGGCACCCGCGGCGATCGCGGGAGCGTCGGGATCGCGCAGCGCACGGAGCACCAGACGCTCGGTGGAGATCACCGGATGCGGCGTCGGACGGGCGCGAGCGACTTCCAGCATCACGGCGGGCGGGTGCCGTTGAAGTCCTGGAACGAGACGCAGTTGTCGAACGCGGCGCAATCGGGATTGCCGTTGGTCGCGGCCCGATACTCGATCTTTCCGGTCAGCGTATCGCCGGCCAACACCGCGTCGATGTCGCTGTTGTACGTGTACGAGCAATTGCCCGTCTGCTGGTTGCGAGTGCCGAACAACTCGAGGAACACGTGACTGCCGTCGACCCCGCCGGTGTAGACGTGCGAGCCGAGCGCGACATCGAGGACGAATCCGGCGCCGGCCTCGACGCTCGCGGTGACGTCGGAGGCGTCCTGCGTGATCGTGACCGCGACACCGCTGGTCGAATCTCCAACCGTCCAGTTGGCGAGCATGCAACCGTTGTCTCGGTTGGTGAGCGCCACCGTATAGTCGCCCGCGACATCGGCGTCGCTACCGCCACATCCGACCACGAGCAACAGCGCGGCGAGCTGCTTCATGGTGCCGAGGATACTCGGCTATCTTGGAGCCGACTAGAAACAGCGAGGGTCGACAGACAGAAAGATGCGACGGATACCGCGAAGTGCCTACGATCGCCTGCTACCGGCAGCCTGCCTGGTAGCGATGGTCGCCGTGCACGACGTTCACACCAGTCGCTTCGATAACGGGCTCACTCTCCACGTCGCCCCGGGACACCCGACACCGGTGGTCGCGGTGCAGGCCTGGGTCGGCGTGGGTTCGGCGGACGAACAGCCGCACGAGGCCGGCATCGCGCACGCGGTCGAGCACATGCTGTTCAAGGGCTCGCAACGCTACGGCCTCGGCGAGCTCGCGCGCACGATCGAATCGGGCGGTGGCCAGGTCAACGCGTTCACCGCGTTCGACAACACCGTGTATCACGCGGTGCTCGATCGCGATCATGCCGACGCCGCGATCGACGCGATCGGCGACACGCTGCTCGCGCCGCGCGTCGATCCGCACGAGCTCGCGCGCGAACGCGAGGTCATCCTCGAGGAGATCCGCCAGGGCTCCGACGATCCGGCGCGCTCGGTGGCGCAGAGTCTGTTCGCGACCGCGTACGCGACCCATCCCTATCGGCGTCCCGTGATCGGAACGGTCGCGAGCGTGCGCGATCTCGCCGAACGCCAGCTCGTCGAGTTCTTCCGCGGCTACTACGTGGCCGACAACCTCACGCTGGTGGTCGCCGGCGACGTCGATCCCGAGCGCGTGCGGCGGTCGGTCGAGCGACGGTTCCGCGTGATGCCGACCGGTGTGGCGCGCCGCGGGCGCGGGCGCGAGCCCGATCAGACCGCACCGCGCGCGAGCGCGCAGTATCGCGACGTCTCCGAGGCCTACCTCGCGGTCGGGTTCCACGTGCCTCCCGCGCGCCACCCCGACGTCGCCGCGCTCGATGTCGCGGCGATTCTCCTCGGTCAGAGCGAGTCTGCGCGCCTGCCGCGACGGCTCCGCGATCGCGATCAGCTGGTGACCAGCGCCTACGCCAACGTCCACGCGTTGCGCGATCCGGGCTTGCTGGTGCTGTCGGCGACGGCGCGCCCGTCGGTCCGCGCACCCCGCGCGGTCGGTGCGCTGGTCGATCAGACCCTCGCGCTCGCCGAAGAGCTCGATGCCGACGAGCTCGACAAGGCGCGGATCGCGGCCGAGGCGGCGTTCGTGCGCCAGCTCGAGACCGCGCAGGGGCGGGCGGGCTCGCTGGGCTGGCACGCCGCGATCTCCGGCGATCCGCAGTTCGGCCACGTCTATCTCGATCGCATCCGCTCGGTGCGCCGCCACGACGTCAGGCAGGTCGTGCGCCGCTACCTGCGCGCCGACAATGCGAGTGTCGCGGCGATCCTGCCCGAGCGCCGGACCGCGCGCGGACGGCGATCGGTCACGGGACGCACGATGTTCGCGCGCGAGGCCGAGACCCGCGTGCGCAAGGCGCTCGCTCCGCGCGGTCGCCGGCTCGACGTTCCGACCGAGAAGCGGGTGGTGCTCGCGAGCGGCGCGGTGCTGTTGGTCCGCCGCGATCCGTCGGTACCGGTCGTGGCGATGCGCGCGGTGTGGCGCGGCGGCCAGCGCATCGAGGATGCGGCCCACGCCGGTGCCTCGACGCTGCTCGCGCGATCGATCACGCGCGGGTGTGGAACGCGCGACGCCGCCGGGGTCGCTGACAAGATCGATCGGCTCGGCGGTACGCTGTCCGGCGTGTCGGGGCGCAACAGCTTCGGCGTTGCCGCCGAGTGGCTGGCGCGGACCTGGAAGCCGGGCTTCGAGCTGTTCGCCGATTGCATCTTGCGGCCGCAGCTTCCTCCCGCCGAGGTCCATCGCGAGCGCAGCTTGCTGCTCGACGATCAGCTCGCGCACGCCGACGACCCGACGCGGGTCGCGTTCCAGGCGTTCAGCGAGGCGTTGTACGGCACGCACCCGTACGCGCGCGATCCGCTCGGCACGCGCGCGATCGGCAAGCTCGAACGCGACGGCCTCGCGGCGTTCTATCGCACGCGCTACCCGGCCTCCGCGATGACGCTCGCGATCGTCGGCGACATCGACGTCGACGACGTGATCTCCACGGTCCGGGCGCGATTCGACAAGGTACGTGCGCGCAAGCGTCCGGCGCCCGTCACGCTGCCCGCCTTGCCCCAGCGCTCGCCGGACGAGCGCGAGGTCTATCGTTACCTCGATCGCGCGCAGGCCTATCTCGTGGTCGGGTTTCCCGGCGCCACGCTCGATGCGCCCGATCGATTCGCACTCGAGCTACTGGTCGCGATCCTCGGCGGGCAGGGCGGACGGCTGTTCGCCGAGCTCCGCGAGAAGCGCGCACTGGTCTATCGAGTGTCGGCGCACTCGGTGGAGGGCGTCGATCCCGGGTTCGTCGCGGTCTACCTGTCGTGCGCGCCCGACAAGCTCTCGACCGCGACGCTCGCGGTGCGCGAGGAGCTCGCGCGGATCCGCACCGACGGGGTCACCACCGCGGAGCTCGATCGCGCGAAGTCGTACGCGATCGGTAGCCACCAGATCGCGATGCAGCCACGCGCGGCGATCGCGAACGCGATGGCCTATCACGAGGCCTACGGGCTGGGCTGGGATCGCTGGTCGCAGTACGACGCCGCGATCCGCAAGGTGCAACCGTCCGACATCGCGCGCGCCGCCGCGAAGTACCTCGATCCCGATCGCATGATCACCGCCGCGGTGCGTCCGCCGGCACTGTCGCCGGCTGCCAAGCGCCGCTCTCGCGTGTCGGTGCCTCGCCGGAAGAAGTGATGGCCTTGACCGGAGGCGAGACCCGTCGCGCGATGGTGCGGACACGGCGACCTGGTGTCGAGCCTCGTCCTGATCGTCCCGCTCCTGCTGGTCTACGAGGTCGGCGTCTTGTTCGGCGGCAACGTCAACGGCGCCGACGTCGTCACGCGCGCGGCATACGGCACGCTCGGTCGCACCAACTACCTGCTCGCGAGCTCGGCGCTCGCCCTCGGCTTCGTGCTGTGGCTGCGCCGGACCGGACGGTGGTCGACGCTGCGGCTCGACATCGCGATGCCGGTGATCCTCGAGGCCGCGATCTACGCACTCACGCTCGGAGCGCTGATCACGCTGGTGCTCGATCGCATGCTCGGCATGTCGCTGTCGCTGGGCTCGGCGGTCGACGCGGCAGGAGCCGGTGTCTACGAGGAGCTGGTGTTCCGGTTGCTCGCGTTCGGCGGGCTGGTCGCGGTGCTCTCGCGCACGCACACCGGCGCGCGCCATCCTCGACTGATCGTGGTGGTCGCGCTGGGCGCGTCGGCGGTCGCGTTCTCGCTCGCCCACCACCTCGGAGCGTACGGCGAGCCGTTCACGCGTCACGCGTTCGCGTATCGCTGCTTCGCCGGCCTGGTATTCGGGCTGGTGTTCTGGCGCCGGTCGCTCGCGCACGCGGTGTACGCGCACGCGTTCTACGACCTGCTCGTGTACTGGCGTAGCTGAATTCGAGCCGAACTGCGCGACCACACGCCGACGGATTCTCGAGTCGTCGCGGCGGTGACGCTTCGCGACTACTGATCGGTCGTTCGAATCGGCTTCGACGGCCTGGCGCGACCGCCAATCTGGCAACCGCCGCGGCAGGCTTGCCGCGCCGCCGAACCGTGCGTACGGTCCGACTCGATGTGGCCGTTCCGACGCCGGCTGGTTGCGCACGTTGGCGGGCACGAGGTGGCCGACGCGCGGTTGCTCGCCGATGCGATGCCGCGCGACGCGACCTGGCTCGACGAGCGCACGATCGACGATCTCGAGCTCGGGCGGGTATTCGCGGCGATCGATCGGACGCAGACGGTCATCGGCGCGCAGGTGCTGTGGCAGTGGCTGGTGGCCCCGGCGCAGCGTGCCGACGTGCTCGCCAAACGCGAGGCCGCGATCGCTGCGGTTGGCGATGTCGCGGACGAGCTCGGTACGTCGATGGCCGACGAGGCCCCGGATCTGCCGCGCCTGTTGTGGGGAGAGCCGATCCGGCCGGTGCGTGGCTCGCTGATCGCGGCGTTGCTGTGTGCGGTCGTGGTGTGTCTCGTGCTCGCGCCGTGGTCGCCGTTTGCGCTGTTCTGTGCACTGCTGCTGTTCGTGGGCAATCTGATCTTCGACGATTGGTCGAAGTTGCGCCTCGCGCATGCGTCGCGCGCGATCGAACGACTCGACGACCTGCTCGGGCGCGCCGCGGGACTCGCCCGCAAGTTGCCGGCGATGGCGGGTCCGATCACGGATGACCTCGCGGTGCGCAAGCGGCTCGGTCGTCGGATCGCGGTGCTGCGCGCGCGAGATCCGTTCGAGTTGCTCGATGTCCTGCGCGCCGGCCTGCTCGTGCGGTTGGCGATCACGCACAGCTGCCTCCGGCTCGTCGACGCCGAGCGCGAGCGTCTGCGCCGGATCGTGGTGTGGTTCGGCGAGATCGATGCGCTGGGATCGATCGCGAGGTTGCGCGCCGAGCGGCCCACGCAGGTGCCGGAGCTCGTTCCCGGGCCGCCGATGCTGGTGGCGCGCGACCTGGTGCACCCGGCGCTCGACGACGCGATCGGCAACGACGTCGAGCTGGCCGCGTCGGGATTGCTGGTGACTGGCAGCAACATGTCCGGCAAGTCGACGCTGCTGCGCACGATCGCGGTGAACGCGATCCTCGCACAATCGATCCACACGACGTTCGGTGAGTGGCGCGCGAGCCCGCTACACGTTCGTGCGGTGATGCGGATCGCCGACGATCCCGAGCGTGGGATGTCGACGTACGCGGTCGAGGTCGCGGCGATGCAGGAGCTCGTGGCCGACGATCGCGCGTGCTTGTTCGTGATCGACGAGCCGTTCAACGGCACGAATCCGGCGGTGAGGGTGCCGATCGTGGTCGCGGTGCTCGATTACCTGGTGGCGCGTGGCCTGGTGGTAGCCGCGACGCACGATCTCGACGTCGCGACGCGGCTCGACCCACGATTCGCGCGAGCGTACTTCGAGGAGCACGATGGCGCGTTCGATCGTCACCTGCGCGAGGGCATCGCGCCCGCGACCAACGCCGTCGAGATCCTCCTGCGCGCCGGTTACCCGGCCGCGATCACGAGCCGACTGGTCACTGCCGGATAACGCTACTCGAGGCCCAGTGCCGCGCCGTCGAGATCCATGCGGCCGCAGTACAGCTCGAACTTGCAGCGCTTGATCAGATCGTCGCCGGCCTGCGAGCCGATCACCTGGAGGTGCGAGAGGCCGAGCTCGTACAGGTTGACCGCGAAGATCGTCTTGCCCTTGGTGGGATCGAGGAACTCGATCATCCCCGACTTCTGCGCACGCGGGTCGTTCTGCCCTTTGACGACGTACTTGTCGTACCACTCGAGCAGCTTGTCGGCGTACGCGAGCGCGATCGTGCCCGTGATGTTCGGGAACTCGAGCTTGGTCGGTTCGATCTGCGGAAACCGATCCTCGCCGGTGTAGAGCTTCTGCGTCCCCTGCTTGATCGTGAACGACTCGATCTTGTTCGTGAACTTGAGGTCGTCGAGGCCGTCGACCGTGAATCGGAAGCTCGCCGGGGTCCACAGCTTCTGCTTGGACCCCATGTTCGACTGGATCTTGCCCTGGCTGGCCACCTTGCGCGCGACCACGCGCTCGGGGAGGAACTTGATCTTCATGAACGCGGCTTGCTTGGCGGAGCCGTCGAGTGCGGGGAACGTCGTCTCCTGCACGAGCGCGTCGTAGAACTCGTGCTCGTAGGTGCGATCGAGGTTGAAGTTCGCGTGCGTGATCTGCCCCGATCGGCGATTGAACTTCTTGCGCCACGACCCCTGGATCCATCGCAACACGTCGCCGAGGCCGGAGATCCCGCACTCGCAGCTGAACGGTTCGATCTCGGCCACGGACGTGTGCTTGATCCGGTCGACATCGGGTCCGATCGGCTCGTCGATCAAGCTCGCACGTACGTATCCGCCGTCGACGGTCTTCAGGTACGCGCTCGAGACGTGACCGTCGATGGCAAGCTCGAAGTGACCGGACGTGTATGCGTGCTTTTGCAACGTCATCGAAAGGGACCTCAGCGTAACAGAACCTCTTACGATGACTGGCGTCTGGATCCCCCCACCGAGGGTTCTACCCCCTGGGAAACCGGGGTGATCGAGCCCCATCAAATTCCCGAGTGCCGTGGGTGTGATCAAACGTAGGTGATTCCACACCATTGCCCTTCCCGATCGTCCGTGGTCCGACGTGCAAACCGGCACGGGGCTTGTAGAATACATTCCACGATGCGGGTACTCGCGCTCGTCTTGCTATTCGTCCTCGGTTGGAACCCGTCCGCCGATGCCGAGAAGGCAAGAGCCAAGAATTCGGCCAAGGTCTACAACCGGGCGGGCGAGCGCGGAAAGATCGTGGTCAAGCTGAAGTCCGGCCAGGTCATGCGGATCCTCCGCAAGGAAGGTCGCTGGTACAAGGTCCGCGTCAAGGGCCGCACGGGCTGGATCCCGCGCAGCAAGGTCGAGCTCGTCGAGGAGCAGATGGTTCGCAACACGCGGCGTCGACCGTTCGTCGACGGCCGCAGCACCAAGCGTGGGTTCGGCGGAGGCGCGCCCGACGATCGAATCGGCGAGGATGCGACCGTCGATCGCGGAGGAGGCGACGACGAGGAGGACGACGGCGCCGACGACGAGGAGGATGACGGCGGCGACAGGCCGAAGAAGCCGAAGAAGCCGAAGAAGCCGAAGGCGGAGAAGCGGCCCAAGCCGACCGCCGACGACACGATCATCGAAGACGACGAGGAAGAGGGCGACGACGAGGGTGACTTCGAGGGTGACGAGCCCGCGGACGACGGCGAGGACGAGGGCGACGACGAGGAAGACGACCAGATCCGCGCCCACGTGCGAAAGAAAGTCGCCGTGTTCTACGATCCCGACGAGGACAGCGAGGAGGCATTCACCGCCAAGCCGGACATGGTGCTGTTCCCGACCGGCAAGAAGAAGGGTGATTGGGTCGAGGTCGAGACCGACGAGGGCGACATCGGCTTCGTGCGCGAATCGATGCTCGAGATGGACGACGACGGTGGTGGCGATAGTGGCCCGCGCGGCAAGGCGAAGATCGATCTGCGTGGTCGGGTGGGCTTCACGATCATCCAGCAGGCAATGCGGACCGCCGGTGGCCTCGCGACCGAGCGCCCCGATAACTACAACCTCAGCACCTCGGCCGCGACGCTCGCTCTCGGCGGCACGTACCTCCGTCCGTACAGCAAGGCGTACGTGATCGGTGGTGAGCTGACGATCGGGATCGCGAAGGCGATCCCCGGCATCAAGGTCGACGCGATGAACACGACCGGGATCACGGTCTACGACGTCAACGCGCGCGCGATGTTCGGAAAGGACTTCAAGAACAAGCGCGGGATGATGGCGTTCGCGCGGCTTGGCTTCCGCTACTACTCGTATCAGGTGGCCAACGCCATCGACCTGACCAAGAACACCGCGCGGCTGCCGTCGGAGATCATCAAGTCACCGACGATCGGTGCGGCGCTCGTGATCCCCAAGCTGACGGACAAGGTCGGGCTCGACGTCAGCCTCGACGCGATGGTGGTCGGCGCGAGCATGCAGCAGACCAAGAATCTCGAGGACGGTGACAAGGCCGACGCCAAGGGGATCTGCGCCGGCATCGGCGTGACCTATCGGTGGAAGCCCAAGATGGACATCTACGGCGCCTACGGGCTCGCGTACACGAAGTACGCGTTCGGAGCGCCGATCGCCACGTCGATGCGCGGACACATGGGGACCGACGTCAACCGGACCGACGTGTTCCACTCGATCACGGCCGGTATCAACTACGACTTCTAACCACGGCGCTCAGTCTTCCGTCGGCGCCTTGAGCACGAGGTTCGCCGCACGTTCGTGCAGCACCCGCAGCATCACGTTGTTGATGGTGTCGCCGCGCTCGATGCTCTCCTCGTAGCGCTGCACCATCTCGGTGTACTCGAGGAACATCGGGGTGAATTCCTCGAACGTCAGCTTCTTGATCAGCTTGCCGTTCCACTTGGTGAACTCGCCGACCTTGTGGTCGCCGAGCTCGGTCGTGAACCGGTCGAGGTATTCGTGATATCGCGCTGGCAGATCTTCGATCACCGAGCGCGATTATCGCCTCACTGGTGGGGCGTGGGGAGCTTGTCGAGATCGATCTGGCTCAGGGCGAGACGAATCAGGTGAGACTTGTTCGCCTTCGTCCACCCCCGGCGCTTGAGCTCCGCGACCTTGGCTTCGAGCTCCTCGATGTCGCGGTTGTACATCGAGATGCAGATCACCTTGTAGTGCGTCGGCTTCTCGGGCTTGGGGCGCGCGGGAGCGGGTGCGGCGGCGACCTTGGTTCGCCGCCCGTAGTACTCCTCGCGGAGGATCGCGTCGGCATCGCTCAGGGGGTCGTGAGCCATCAGCTTGTCTTCTTTCATGCGGGTACCTCAGATGGCGGCCGACGAGGGGGCCGGGTTCGGGGTGGCGGTGGCAGTGGTGGTCTTCGACTCGTCGAGCACGGGCCGCGTGGTGGTCGCGAGGAGCCAGTCACACACCCGGTTGTAGTCCGCCGCGCCGTGCGAATTCGGCGCGTACTCGAAGATCGTCTTCTTGTGGCTCGGCGCCTCGGCGAGCCGCGTGTTGTGCCGGATCGGCTCGAGGCACTTGTACTTGAAGTGTCCCTGCAGGGTCTCGAGAACCTCGCGAGCGAGTCGCGTCCGGCCGTCGTAGAACGTCGGCAACACGCCCGACACGCGGACGGCGTGACCGAGGTGCCGCTCGACGTCCTTGATCGTCCGCAGCACCTGCTTGACGCCGACCAGTGCGAGGTAGTCGCAGGTCACCGGGATGATCACCTCGTCGACGTACGACAGCGCGTTCTGGTTGAGCAGGTTGAGTGACGGACCGCAGTCGATCATCACGAAGTCGTAGCGCCGCGACACCTGCATCTTGTCGAGCCGGCGGGTGAGCAACTTGCTGCGGAGCTCGGGGTCCTGGCGCGCGAGGTAGATCTCGGCGGCCGCGAGCGTGGAATCCGACGTGATGACGTCGAGTTTGCCGCGCACGGGGACCGCCGCGTCCTCCGGATCGACGCCGTCGACCAGCACGTGGTACAGCGACTTCTCGCCGGCGACGCCGAGCGAGACGCCGACATTGCCCTGCGCGTCGGTGTCGATCAGCAGCACGTCCGTGTCGCGCTCTGCGAGCCCGGCGGCGAGGCTGACGGCCGTGGTGGTCTTACCGGTACCGCCCTTCTGGTTGAGGATCGCGATCCGGCGTGCGCGCTTGGGACGAAACGCTCCGGCCCCCAGGCCGTCCTTGCGGCAATCGAGCGAGCAGTAGTAGCAGCGCCGGCCGTCGGGTGTGACCGCGATCTGGAACACATAGGCCGGCTGAAACGACTGGCCGCACGTACTGCACGACTTCGAGTTCTCCATGCCCTTATCGAAGCTGCATCGACGGAAACGGGGCAACTTTTCGGCGCCTCCAACGCTATAGTCGGTCCGTCAGCATGATCGCGAGGTCCGTCGTCGCCGAGGGGAAGGATGCCGAGCGAGTCGCCGCAGCGATCGCGGACGGCCTCGCGAAGCCAGATCTGCGCTGTGCGTTCGTGTTCGCGGACTGGCGGCTCGACGCGCGTACGATCGCCTCGCACACGCATCGCGTGCTGTCCCCGGCCGCGGTGGTCGGGTGCAGCACCACCGGCGTGATCGGGCCGCATCCTCCGACCGGAGATCACCCCGCCGCGGTAGGGCTCGGGCTCTACGGCGACGCGATGCGGTTCGGCATCGGCGTCGCGGCCGATCTCCCGAAGTCCGCGCTCGCGACGAGCCGCGATGCCGTCGCCGCCGCGGCGGCCGAGCTCGGGACGACCATCGACAAGCTGGAGTCCGATCGCCACTACGGGCTCGTGCTCGTCGACGGCGGTTGCGGCCACGAGGAGACCTGCTGCATCGGATCGGCCGCCGCGGCGCCCCAGATCGCGTTCGTCGGCGGGAGTGCCGCGACCGAGCCAGCGTCGGATCGCCGCCCCCACGTGTGGTCGCGCGGCGAGGTCATGATCGACGCCGCGGTCGTGATCCTGCTCGAGACCGATCTGCCGTGTCACACGGTGCAGTCGGCGCACCTGCTGCCGACCGACATCCGCATGGTGGTGACCGGCGCATCCGGTCGCTTGATCACGGAGCTCGACGGTTCTCCGGCGGTGCCCCGGCTCGTGAGCATGATCGAGGGGCTCGGCGGGACCCGAGACGACATCGCCGGCCAGTATTCGTTCGCCCGCTACGTCGACGGGACGCCGTACGTGCGCTCGGTGACTCATCTCGACAACGATTACATTCATGTCGCGTGCGCCGTCGAGCCCGGCCACGTGCTGCGCCTGATGCGAGGAGGCGATCTGATCGGACAGACGTCCGCGGACCTCGCCGCCGCCTCGGAGAAGGTCGGCGGGATGTCGGCGTTTCTCGGGTTCTCGTGCATCGGTCGCCACCTCGAGGCCGCCGCGCGCGGGATCGAGCGCGAGCTCGCCGAGGTCTACGCGGCGTACCCCACCGTCGGGTTTCAGAGCTACGGGGAGCAGTCGGGCATGCTGCTCTGCAACCACACGTTGACCGGGCTGGCCATCGGCAAGGAGCGGCGGTGACCGCGGCCGAACGCATCGCCCAGCTCGAGGCGGAGCTCGCCGCCGCGCAGCGCACGATCGACGTGCTGATCGCGCGGCTCGAGCGCACCGGCACTGCCACGCCGACGCAGGCCGAGCTGTTCGACGCCGCCGTGCGCCTCGGTCACGTCCTCGAGGAGCGCACCCGCGAGGTCGAGGACGCACGCGCCGAGTTTCGCGCCCTGCGGGCCAACCTCGACCAGATTGTTCGCCAGCGCACGCGCGCGCTCGCCGAATCGGAGGCCCAGCTCCGCAACAAGAACGTCGAGCTCGAGCAGCAGTCGAAGATCAAGACCGACTTCATCTCGATCGCCGCGCACGAGCTCCGCACGCCGCTGACCAGCATCGTGGGCTACCTCGATCTGTTCTCCGAGGGGCGGTTCGGCGAGCTGCCACCGCTCCTCGAGCGTCCGCTGTCGTCGGTGCGGCGCAACGCGCACCGCCTCAAGCGGCTGGTGCTCGACATGCTCGACGTCAGCCGGATCGAGAGCGGCAAGGTCCAGCTCAACCGCTCCAAGGTCGATCTCGACGATGTCGTACGCGACGTCGTCACCGAGTTGATGCCGCTCGCCGCCCAGCGCAAGCAAGCGCTATCGACCCACCTCGAGGACATCCCGGCGATCGATGCCGATCGCGACAAGCTCCACCAGATCGCCGTCAACCTGGTCTCCAACGCGATCCGGTACACGCCCGACGAGGGCAAGATCGACATCACCGTCGACAAGGCGCCCGAGGATCTCTACGCGGGAGGCTGGGCGCGGCTCCGCGTGCGCGACAACGGGATCGGGATCGAGGAAGAGGATCGCCAGCGGATCTTCGATCCGTTCCGTCACGCACACCCGGTCAAGCACCACACCTCGTCGGGACCGGACTCCGCCGGACTCGGCCTCTACATCGCCCGCGGACTCATCGAGTCGCACGGCGGCCTGATCACGGTCGACTCGACGCCGAACGTCGGCACCGAGTTCACCGTGCTGCTGCCGTATCGCCAGACTCGCGTGAGCTCCGAGCCCCGCCCGTAAGCCGGGGGGCCGCTCGCACGCCGTCTACTTACCCTTCTTCTTGGCGGGCTTGGCGGGCTTCTTGGCGGGCTTCTTGGCCGGCTTCTTGGCGGCGGGCTTCTTGGCGGGCTTCTTGGCCGGCTTCGCAGCCTTCTTGGCGGGCTTGGCGGGCTTCTTGGCCGGCTTCTTGGCGGCGGGCTTCTTGGCGGGCTTCTTGGCCGGCTTCGCAGCCTTCTTGGCGGGCTTGGCTGCCTTGGCGGGCTTGGCCGCCTTGGCGGGCTTGGCGGGCTTGGCCGCCTTGGCGGGCTTGGCCACCGGCTTGGCCGCGGTCTTCCCCTTCTTGGCTGCCTTCGCCTCGGCCTTGAGCTTCTTGCTGCGCTCGTCGGCGGTCTTCTGCGCCTCGTCCATCCGCACCTGTGCGGCCGTGCGTGCACGTAGCACCGCGGCCTCGACGTCGGCCTTCGAACGGGGCGCGACGGGGGTCGGCGGCGGCTCCACCTTCTTGGGGCGCCGCTTCTTCTTCTGTTCGCGCGGGACCGGGATCTCGCTGATGTCCGGCATCCGCGACGCGAGATCGCCACGGTTGTGGACCAAGATCCGCGAGCCACCGTCCCGGAAGATCACCTCGACCTTGTTGTCGGGGAGCAGCTCGATCACGAAGCCGATGTCGAACACCGGATGGTGGACGACGTCGCCTTCTTCGTAGGCGTCCCGGATCGAGTAGGGCCGGCAGTTGTTGAGATCGGCCTCGGACGCCCGTTGCATCGAGTCGTCCCAGGTCATCCGCTTGATGCCGATGCGTTTGGCGGCACTCCTCGAGTCCGGGACCTCTTCGGGTCCATCACCCCGCGGCTTGCGATAGGCGTGAACGTCCCCACACACCACGCACTGCACGCGACGGACCTCGTCCTCGTACATGCTGATAATCGTGTGGGTCGTATCCGCCTTGCAACGAGGCGCCGGGCAGTACGCTTCGATCTCTCCTCCGACTTCGTCGGCGTCTTCTTCGAAGATGGAATCCATCCCGAGCCTCTCTTGCCAGATTGCTTGGAATTAAAGGGCTTTATGAGCAAGCCCGCCAATTCCGGATTGTCAACCTAGCACCTGAGCCGTCTAACACGACTCAGCGGCAGCAAGCAACCTGGGGGACTTACAAGTGTTGTGGAACGTGGCAGGATCTTGTTCGCGTGCGTCGTCTCCTGGTCGTGAATGCCTTGATCTTCGCGGTGTTGGCTGCAGCCGCGGCGCTCGCGTATTACGGCTATAGCGCGACCTCGGAGCAAAGCTCGCGGGAGCGAGAGCTCGCGCTCATGCAGGGGTTGGCGGAGGAGAAGGTCCTCAACATCGAGTATCTGATCAAGGAGGCCGACCAGAAGCTCCTGAGCCGTCTCGACCTCGATCAGGGACTCGACAGCGAGCTGGTCAACAGGCTCCGAGACGCCACCGGTGCCGCCTTCGTGTCGCTGTACGTCCTGGACGACAGGTTCAAGCTGGTCCCCAACGGGTTCTGGTCGACACGCGGACCGCAGGAGCGCAAGCGCTACCGCGACTGGTTCCTCGAGCGTGTCCTCCCGAGCCTCCCGCTCGCCGACGGCAAGCTCAACGAGCGCGAGCACATCTACTTCGACGTCAATCGCCGCCCCTACGTGTTCAGCTTCATGAAGCGGCGGTCGAAGGGCCGCACGTTCTACGTGGTGATCGAGGACGACATCTTCCACCTCACGTTCACCGTGTTCCCGCAGCTGTTCCCGGTGTCGCCCAACGTCAAGTGGCGCTACCAGGTGGTCGACGAGCACGGCAACTTCAAGTGGGGCGAGCCCTACACGCGGGTCGAGGGACCGGTGGCCGAGTGGCCGTTCACCGAGACGGTCGGCGACGACAGCCACGGCTGGGTGCTCAAGGTCGCGCAACGCGAGACCGGCGATCGTGCGGCCGAGGAGCGCAAGCGCCTCGTCAACTCGATCCTGATCGGTGGCGCCGTGGTCGTGATCCTCGGCGGGCTCGCGGTGCTCGGCTGGGCGATCCGTCGCGAGCGCCGGCTGTCGAACCTCAAGAGCGAGTTCATCTCGAACGTCTCGCACGAGCTCAAGACCCCGCTGTCGATCATCTCGATGTTCGGCGAGATGCTGGCCAACGGCCGCACCAAGAGCCCCGAGCAAGCGCACGAATACGCCGAGATCATCTGGCGCGAGAGCGTGCGTCTCGGGCGGCTGATCGACAACGTCCTCGACTTCGCGAAGATCGAGCGCGGCATGGATGTCTACGAGTTCTCGGACGACGTCGACATCGCCGACGTCAGCGCGCGCGCCGTCGATCTGTCGGGTCGCCGGGTCGCCGCCGCGGAGATGTCGATCGCGTTCGAGTGTGACGACGACCTGCCGCTGGTCCGGCTCGATGCCAACGCGTTCACCCTCGCGGTGCTCAACCTGATCGACAACGCGATCAAGTACGCCGCCGACGGCAAGCGCATCGACGTCTCGCTGCGACGCGACGGCGATCGCGTGGTCCTCGCCGTGCGCGATCACGGCGAGGCGGGCATCGCGCCGGAGGAGCACGAACGCATCTTCGAGCGGTTCTATCGCGCCCAATCGGTGCGCTTGAAGCCGATCCGCGGCTCCGGCATCGGCCTCGCGCTGGTCCAGCACATCGCCCGCGCACACGGCGGTGACGTCTCGGTGGCGGGCGCCGAGGACGGTCCGGGATCGACGTTCAGCATCTGGTTGCCGATCGATGATAAAACCTGAGCCGTGACGGAAGCCGCGACCGAGGCTGCCAAGGGGGACAAGAAGCGGATCCTCGTGATCGAGGACGAGCCGGACATCGTGCGTGGTCTCCGCGACGCGCTCGAGTTCGAGGGCTTCGAGGTCCAGGCGCGGGGCACGGGGGCCGAGGGGCTCGCCGCGGCGCTCGACTGGGCGCCCGACGCCGTGCTCCTCGATCTGATGCTCCCCGACGACAACGGCTACCGGGTCTGCGAGACCCTGCGCCAGCGCGACGAGACGGTGCCGATCATCATCCTCACGGCGAAGGCCCAGGAGTCCGACAAGATCCGTGGGCTCGACGCCGGCGCCGACGACTACGTCACCAAGCCGTTCTCGGTCGCCGAGCTGATCGCGCGGATCAACGCGATCTTCCGGCGCCAGTCGCGGCTCAGCTCGCACCAGGACGAGACGTTCTCGATCGGTACGTGGACGATCAACGCGCGCAAGCACACGATGAGCAAGGGCCGCACCAGCAAGCGGCTGACGTTCTACGAGCTCGAGGTCCTGAAGCTGCTCCGCGAACGTAGCGACGAGACGGTGTCGCGCGACGAGCTCCTCGAGAAGGTGTGGGGAATGCAGGCCTCCCCGACCTCGCGCACCGTCGACAACTTCATCGTCAAGCTGCGGCGCAAGCTCGAGGAAGACCAGAAGAACCCGCGCCACATCCTCACGGTCTACGGGCTCGGCTACAAGCTCGTGCCGTGATCGGCGTCGCACGGTTGGGCGAGCCGAGGTTCGCGGTTTCGTGTGATGATCGAGGGATGATGCGCGTGCCGATCCTCGGGCTCCTCGCGTGCTGTCTCGCCTCGTGCGGCAAGCCGGGATACGGAGAGGTCGATGCGCGAGAGCCACCGCCCGATGCGCCGCCGGGTGTTCATCGCTACGTGTTCTCGAACCTGACCGTTCCACAGAGCTCCAGCGAGGCGCGCCAGCTCGGGCTCGACGTCGACGGCGATGGCGCGGTCGACAACCAGCTCGGGATGGTGCTGGCGACGCTGTCGAATCAAGGTCTCGCGCTCGCGGACTCGACGACCACCGCGATCGATCGCGGCGACATCATCGATCTCGTCGAGATCACCGCCGACATGCTGACCAGCGGCCCGGCGACGTTCACGATGTTCGAGGGCGCGAACCCGATCCCGAAGCCGTGCGGCAACGCCGACACCAACGGCACGTGCCGGCAGCACCTCATGGGCGACGCCTCGTTCGACCTCGCTCCGACCTCGGCGCACGATCCGCCACTGGCCGGCAGCGCCGTCGACGGGAGCTTGTTGACGCCCGTCGACATCTCGGGTGGGCGGCTGACGATCGTGCTCTCGGTCGAGAACACGCCGGTCCGGCTGCACGCGATCGGCGCGCGCGCGAGCGTCGCGGCCGCCTCGGGCATGTTGCTCGGGGGCGGGATCGTCGGTGGGGCGCTGAGCCAGAACGAGATCGACACCAACCTGATCCCGACGCTGCAGATCGCGTTCATGAAGGACGTCACCCGGGACTGCCCGGGCTCGGGAGCCGCGTCGGACTGCGCCTGCGCGCAGGGGTCCCCCGGCGAGACGCTCCTCCAGCTGTTCGACACCAGCCCGACCGACTGCAAGATCTCGGTCGCCGAGATCCAGAACAACTCGCTGATCCAGGCCCTGCTCGCGCCCGACATCTCGGTGGCCGGCCAGCCGGCGCTGTCCGTCGGCTTCGGCTTCGAGGCCGTGTCGGCCAGCTTCGCGCCCTAGGAACGCGCTGCAAGCTCGCGCTAGTCGAGGTACCCGCTCAGCTTGAGCTTGTTCTTGGCGCTCTTCGCCAGCTTGCTGCGCGGACGATCGTCGATGATGCCCTGGAGGAGCTCGGAGCCGAGCTCCTCGTTCGACGCGTCACCCGACTCGAGCAGCCGGAACCCGAGCGCGTAGATCGCCTCGTCGGAGACGTCCTTCTCCTTGGTCAGCTTCTTGGCGACCGGGTAGCCCTTCGAGGACAGCCGCGAGAACTGATCGAACACCGGATCGTCGGCGCGGGTCGAGCGGATGATGCCCTCGCCGGAGGCCTCGAGCGACAGCAGCGCGAGGAAGAACCGCTGGTCGTCGTCGATCGCGGCGTCGAGGTCGGCGCGCGAGCGCAACAGCGGCTTGAGGCTACCGAACGCCTCGATCGCCTTGCCGGCCTTGCGCAGCCGCCGCGCGCGCTCGAACAGCAGCTCGACGTGTCGCGCCGGCGCGATGTCGGCGACCAGCTCGGCGAGCACGCGCTCGAGCACGATCTCGTCGGCGCTCGCCTTGCCCTTGTTGTGGCGTTCGACGTGGTGCTGGACCTTGTCGACCAGCTCGTCGATCGCCTGGTTCGAGACGTGACCGCGATGCGAACGCAACACACCGGCATAGCGCCGGGCGATCTGCTCGTCGTTGGTGGCGAGCAGCGCGCGCATCATCGGCAGCACCGCCTCGGGAGCCTTCGCGAGCCCGCGCGCCGCGGCGTCGCGCGCCGTCGGATCGTCGCCGCCGAGGGCCTCGACGAGGGCCTTCACCGCCGATGCGCCGCCGCCCGCGGGGAGCCGCTCCATCGCCAGCTTCTGCGCGGCGACGTTCTTGCTCTTGGCGAGCTTGCCGAACGCCTTGGCGCGCGAATCCGGGATCCGCGCCCCGCGCAGCGTGTCGACCGCGGACTGCGCGACCGCGAGGTCGCCGCCGTCGGCGAACTCGATCAGCGCATCGATCACCTTCTCGGTGCCCTTGGCCTCCGACTGCGCGACGATGCGGCGCAGCCCGGCGATCGCCGCCAACCGGATCGGGCGCGGGTGCTCCTCGCCGGCGTACTTGAGCAACAACGTCTGCGTCGACGGCCGCGCGAGGTAGCCGATCAGCCGCAGCAGGCTGCCGAGCTCGGCGGTGCCGTGCTGGACCTCGGGATCGCGGAGCGGATCGGCGCCGACCGCGTGACCGTTGACGCCGTTGACCGCGCCCTGCTTCTTCGACTTCTTCTTCGCGGCCGCCTTGGCTTCCTTGAGTGCCGCGTCCGCCGCCTTCTGTGCCTTGGTCCACGCCTTCCCGAGCTCCTTGGCCACCGGCGTCGTGCGCGCGACGCACAGCTTCTCGACGAGGTTGGCGAGCTTGTCGTTGCCGTGATCGAGCTCGGCGCGGATCAACTGGAGCGCCTGCTCTCCGAACTCGGGATCGGGGAGCTGATCGAGCACCGCCTCGAGCGCGGGCTGCGTGCCGCGGTGGAGGAGCAGCTGCGCCATCACCCGGCGTGCCGAGACCGGACCCCCTCGGACCTCCTTCTTCAAGGTGCTCTCGGCGGCCGCGCCCTGCTGGGCGAGCACCTGGGCCGCGCGTTCGGCGAGCGCGTCGTCGTCACCGTGAAGCAGGGGAACCAGCTTCGGTGCGATGCCCCCGACGCCGAAATCGGCGAGCCCCTCGAGCGCGATGCGCCGGACCACGCCGTCGTGATCGTCGAGGCTCGACGTCAGCGCCTTCTCGACCGCCTTGTCACCCTTGCCGACTGCCGCGAGCACCGTGGCCGCGGCGGTTCGGAGCTCGACCCGCTCGGAGTCGAGCAGATCGATGATCTGCCCACCTAGGTTCTTCGCCATCGGTGTGGAACGTATCGCAGGCTCAGGCCGTGTAAAGCCCGACGACCCAGACCAAGGCGCCGACGGCCGCGATCAGTGCTGGGGTCCGAAACCGCTGTCGATCCAGTCGCTTGCCACGCTCGGCAGCGCGATCGCGATACAGCAGGACGCCGAGACCTGCGAGCCAGCACGCGATCCCCGCGATCGCGAGCAGCGTGATGCCGGTACTCGGGCGTGGATCCTGGGCGAGCAGATTCGCCTGCCATTTCTGGTAGCCGTCGCGATCGCGAATCCCGACGGGCGCGCGTTCGGGATCCGCCGTCGCGAGCTCGGCGATCGCCGTGTCGGCGGCCGCCAGATCGTCGGCGTGCGGTTGCCACAGGTGACGCGTCGCGAGCGCGGCCCGGCGGACCGCACGCCACGCGGCCAGGCTGTGGCGCGTCTTCGCGAACTCGCGGAGCCGGTGATAGGCCTGATCGACGTGGGGGGCGAGCGGGAGGTACCAGCGCGCGGCGGACTCCCACTCCGCGATCGCGTCGACCGGATGGTGCTCCGCCATCGCGGCGTCACCGCGGGACAGCGCGGCGCGGCCTTCGAGCACGACGCGCAGCGACGCCGCGCCGAGTCCGGCACCGACGACCGCGACGATCGCGACGAGCCTCCTGTTCACGAGAAGTCCCTGCGATGGAACAGTACCGCGGCGAACGCGAGCAAGCCGACGATCCAGCCCACGGCATGGAGGCTCGACAGGCCGACATAGCTCCACGGGACGAACGCACCGTGGATCGTCACGTCGGTGCCGTCGACGGTGCGCCCCGACACCGCGAACAGATGGAGGTCGGGAACGATGTACAGCGTCACGCGCGTGACCGCGCTGATCATCGGCGAGGCGGCCTTGGTCGCGGCCTCGATGTCGGGCGTGACGCGGCCGATCACCCACAACGCGAGCGCGAAGATTCCGGACAAGAACGGCGTCGAGAACGACGAGAAGAAGATCGCGATCGCCGCGACCGTGAGTACCTCGAACCACGCCAGCAGCATCGCCTTGGGGATCGCCGAGGTCAGCGCGACGTCCTGGATCGCGAGCACACCCATCATCGCGATGCTGAACGCGACCACCAGCACGGTGAGCACGAGCGCCATCCCGACGTACTTGCCGATCACGAACTCCCAGCGCTCGATCGGCTTGGCGACGATGGTGTGGATCGTGCGGCGCTGGATCTCGCCGTACAGCAGGAACACGCCGAGGAAGATCGCGGTCAGCGAGCCGAACAGCGAGATCCCCGCGATGCCGACATCGCGGGTCACGCGCGCGCTGTCGGTGGCGGCCATCGAGCCGAGCACGAGCGACAGCAGGTTCGCTCCGATCAGCAGCACGAGGATCCCGTAGAGCACGCGGATGCGCACCGCCTCGCGGAACGTGTTGAGGGCGATCGCCCAGATCCGACCGATCACGTGCGGCCCTCCTTGGCCGACTCGGGAGTGTCGGGATCGGCGCTCGCGATCTCGCGCAGGAACAGGTCCTCGAGGGTCTCGTGGCGTGGGGTCACCGACACCACCTTCGCACCGGCGGTCCGCGCGCGTGCGAGCCAGTCGTCGACATCGGCCGTGGCCGGGAGCTCGAGCGACAGCTCCTCGCCGACCCGCCGCAGGTTGGCACCCTCGTCGAGCAGCGCCTGGTCCTCGCGGTCCGCCGGGAGGTGGACCGTGATCTCGATGCCGAGCACGGCCTTGGCGACCAGGTCCGTCGGTGCGCCGATCGCCTGGATCTGACCGCGTGCGACGATCGCCACCCGGTCGGTGATCGCTTCGACGTCGGACAGGATGTGACTCGAGAAGAACACGGTCTTGCCCTGGCCGTGGAGCTCGACGATCAGGTCGCGGACCTCCTTGCGGCCGATCGGATCGAGGCCGCTCATCGGCTCGTCGAGGACGACGACCTCGGGGTCGTTCATCAGCGCCTGGGCGAGGCCGGCGCGCTGGAGCATGCCCTTGGAGAACTTCTTGAGGCTCTGCGTGCGCGCGCGCGCAAGGCCGACGCGATCGATCAACTTGTCGGCGCGCTGCTTGCGTTCGCGCGCGTCGAGGCCGAACAGTCGACCCGCGAGATCGAGCAGCTCGGGCACCGTGAGGTAGTCGTAGAAGTACGGGGACTCGGGGAGAAACCCGACGGAGGTACGCGCGGCGCGTGCGGGGATCTCGCGACCGAGCAACTTCACCGTGCCGCCACTCGCACGGATCAAGCCCATCGCGATCCGGATCGTCGTGGTCTTGCCGGCGCCGTTGGGTCCGACGAAGCCGAAGATCTGACCGCGCTCGACGGTGAAGCTGACGCCGCGCAAGGCCTCGACCTTGCGGCGCGCGAACGGCGTCCGGTATGTCTTGCGGAGGTCGGTGACTTCGATCGCGGCGTCGGACATCGGCGACGTCGCGCAGGATAACTCACCTGATCGAATACACGAAGGTCACGGTCCCACACACCTCGATCGCCCGGCCGCCGGTCTGGTAGGGCCGGTAGGTCCAGGTCCGGATCCCGCCGACCAGCTCTCGGTCGTAGGCGCCGTAGCCGGTCGACTTCAACATCGTCACCGCCGTGATCGATCCGGTCTGCGACACGCACACCCGGGCGACGCCGATCACCCGCGACTTGCCGTCGTGGATCATCTGGTTCTTGGTCGGCGTGGTCGGGCGAATCTGCGTGCTGCCGCTGATCCGCATCATGCCGAGCACGTCGGGCGCCACGATCGTCGGCTTCGCGGGGGGCGGCGGGGTGACGTCGGTGTCCGGACCGTCGCCACAATCGACCGTGCAGTCGCCCGTCGAATCTCCCGAGCCCGGACCGGTCCCGGTCCCGGTGCCCGTGCCGTCCCCACCGCCATCGCCGCCGGTCGTGTCCGCGGTGGTCTGGGGGCTCGGATCGGTGACGGGGATGGGTGTGGGCTGCACGGTGTCGTGGACGATCCGTTTCTTCTCCGGAAGCTTCTTGTGCTCGATCTTGGCCTTCGGGAGCTCGAGACCCCCTCCCGCCGGCGCCGGGGCGGGCGCGAGGGTGGCCAGCGTCGAGGTCGCCCGGACGTCGGTGTCGAGGCGCTCGAGGTCCCAGATCCCGGCGACATACGCGCCGATTCCGACGCTGGCGTGGAGGAAGAGCGAGACGAGGATGATGTGGGAACGACGGTTGGCCATGACGTCGCCAACGCGCCAATCCAACCGACGTTCTGCGAGGCCGGATGGCAGCCGCTGACGGGGCTCGCCCACGGGTATCGCCGGTGTCGCAGGGGCCTGCGCTCGTTCGTGGATCGCAGTAGGGTCGGCGCATGAAGCTCTATGGCACGACGACGTCGCCATTCGTCCGGCGAGTGCGCGCGGTGGCCGCGGAGGTCGGCGAGCCGATCGATCGGATCGAGACCGCGTCGGAGGCGGGGCAGACCGCGCTGCGCGAGGTCTCGCCGATCCGCAAGGTGCCGGTGGCGATCGCCGGCGAGCGCACGCTGTTCGATTCGCGCGTGATCATCGAGTGGCTGACGACGACGCGCGGGTTCGGTGGACTCGCCCCGGCGCGCGATCGGTGGCGCGAGCACAATCTCCTGAACGCGATCGACTCCGCGCTCGACTCGGTGATCCAGCTGTTCTATCTGCGGCGCGATGGCGTCGCGATCGACGGCACGCCGTACGCGATCCGCCAGCTCGATCGCGCCGCCGCGATCTTCGCGTGGCTCGGCGACGAGCTGGTCGACGGCAAGACGTTCGAGTCGGGGTTCGGCCTCGTCGAGCTCACGTTGGTGTGCGGGCTCGACTGGATGGAGTTTCGCGACACCTACCCGGTCGCCGAGCTGACCCAGCTCGCGGGCGTGCGGGAGGCGTGGGGCGACCGACCGTCGCTTTCGTCGACGCGTCCAAAGGTCTGAATCTGATTTCTCCGCGCTGGCCCCGCAGCGGCGTGACCGCAGGTTCACGATCGCGTGATCGAGGGTTTCCGATCTCGTTGGAACCCCAGGTGCTCGACGGTGGGGACGTGATGACCGCCACCGTTCGCGCGACCCTCGGGATCGGCCTCTTGGCCGTGCTCATGGGCCACACCGATCCGGGCTGCAACTCGCCGGGGGCACCGACCGAGGCCGAGTGCGATCCGCGGCTGCGCTGGGGCAACTTCGGTCACGACTTCATGACCCGCTACTGCACGCGGTGCCATTCGTCGACCCTGTCGGGCGGCGAGCGCCACGGGGCACCCGACGGTCGCGACTTCGACACCATCGACGGCGTCCAGGCCGACCTGCACCGGCTCGACGAGGTCGCGGCATCGGGTCCGGCCAGCACCAACGACTACATGCCGCCGTACGAGCCGGCGCCGACCGAGGACGAGCGTGCACGGCTCGGCCGGTGGATCGCCTGTGGTGCACCCGAGTGATCCCCGGTCGCCCACGAGTGCGCTAACAATGGCGAGATGGAACGCGGGACCGATGTCGCGCGCGCCGCGGCGCTGCTCGCCGGCGGCGGGCTGGTCGCGTTTCCAACCGAGACCGTGTACGGGCTCGGCGCCGACGCTTCGTCGGCCGAGGCGGTCGCCAAGATCTTCGCCGCCAAGGGACGACCGACCGGTCACCCACTGATCGTGCATCTCGCAACGGACGCGTCGCTCGACGACTGGGCGATCGAGATTCCGGACGTCGCGCGCACGCTCGCGAGGCGCGCATGGCCGGGACCGGTGACGATGATCCTCCGGCGCGGGCCCCGGGTGTCGACGGCGACCACGGGCGGTGCCGAGACCGTGGGGTTGCGCGTGCCCGTGCATCCGGTCGCACAGGCATTGCTCGCGGCATTCGGCGGCGGCATCGCGGCCCCGAGCGCCAACCGGTTCGGGCAGGTCAGCCCGACGACGGCGGATCACGTGGCCGCGGATCTCGGCGACGCGGTGGACTACGTGCTCGACGGCGGACCGTGCGCGGTCGGCGTCGAGTCGACGATCGTGGATCTCTCCGACGTGCAACGCCGGGGAGCCGTGCTGCTGCGGCCCGGTGGCATGCCCCGCGAGGCGCTCGAGGCGATCGTCGGGCCGCTCGCGACGCCGACGGCCGACGCGCCGAAAGCTCCCGGCACGCTCGAGAGTCACTACGCACCCCGCGCGCGAGTGGTCGCGGTCGATCCAGCCGACCTCGCGCCCGCGATCGCGCGCGAGGTCGCCACGCATCCCCGTGTCGGCGTGCTCGCGCCGCGCTCGTTGATCGACGAAGTCTCTCCGCCATCCGAGGTGGTCGTGCGCGCACTCCCGGATCATGTCGAGGGCATGGCGCACGAGCTCTACGACGCGTTGCGCGAGCTCGATCTCCGCGGTGTCGAAGTCGTGGTGGCTGCGTTGCCTCCGGCCGCGGGGCTGGGGGAAGCTGTCGGCGATCGGTTGCAGCGTGCAGCCGGCCCCCGCACCACGAGGAAGTCATGACTACACCCATCCGCGTCGGCATCATCATGGGCTCCAAGAACGACTGGAGCACGATGAAGGCTGCCTCCGACGTGCTCACCGAGCTCGGCGTCGGTCACGAATCGAAGATCCTGTCGGCCCATCGCACGCCCGATCATCACCGCGACTACGTGGAGGGTGCGGAGAAGCGTGGCCTGTCCGTGATCATCGCGGGCGCAGGCGCCGCGGCACACCTCGCCGGCGTGACCGCCGCGAAGACCCGGCTACCGGTGCTCGGCGTTCCGATCCAGGGCGGCGCGCTCAACGGCCTCGACTCGCTCCTGTCGATCGTGCAGATGCCCAAGGGCATCCCGGTGGGCACGCTCGCGATCGGCGCCGGTGGGGCGGCCAACGCGGCGCTGCTCGCCGCGGCGATCATCGCGCTGTCCGACAAGGACGTCGCCGCCAAGCTCGACGCGTACCGCGCTGCCCAGACCCAGCGCGTGCTCGAGTCCGAGCTGCCCGCCTAGGAGCCCCCGAATAGGCCCCGATCCCTCGTACGTGATAGGTTCGCGACGAGGGATGGCGACCCTGGTCTATTCCGACGCGAACGGCGTCGACCGCTCGTTCGCACTCGGAACGGAGGGGGTGATCGTCGGTCGCGGACCGGAGTGCGGGATCCGTAGCGAGGACCCGCGCGTCAGTCGTCGCCACGCCCGGTTCGTGCTCGATCAGGGGCAGCTCTGGGTCGAGGACCTCGGCAGCTCGGCGGGTGTCTACGTCGGGACGAACAAGGTCCAGCGCTCGCCGGTTCCGCCGGGCGAGATCATCTTGATCGGGAGCATCGTGTTTCGCCTGCTGCCGCCGAGCGGCACGCTGCCGCCGCCGATGGGCCTGCACGGGACGCTCGCGACGCTGCTCGACATGGAGCGCAAGAATCGCAACGCCGTCGAGGAGGAGCGCGACGCGTTCGCGCAGCGCGTCGGTGAGCTCCACCAGCAACTGAACGAGGCGCGCGCGGTCGAGTTCGATCGCGGTGACGAGGGGCCGACGCTCTCGCGCACCCTGAACGATGCCTCGACCCCGGGGCCCGGCTCGACGGTCCCGGAGATGATGTCCGAGGCGATCCGGATGCGCGACGAGTCGGAGGCCAAGGTCGCCACGCTCGAGCGCACGATCGCGGCGATGCAGGAGGAGATCGACGGCCTGCGCGGTGCCGGCGGCGGGCGTCGTGACGCCGAGTGGTCGCCGTCCGCCGACGTCGACAAGCAGATCTCCGCGCTCAAGAACGAGCTCGACGAGGTGGCGTCGGCGCGATCGATCGCCGAGCACGCGGCGGCGGAAGCGTCGCGCGAGTCGCGCACGTTGCGCGAGGAGCTCGATGCGTTGCGCCGGCAGAGCACGGCGGATCTCGAGGCCGCGCGGCTCGACCTGTCGAAGGCCAAGGAAGCCCGGATGGTCGCGGATACCAGCGCCGGGATGCAGGTCGCGGAGAAGCTCGCCGAGGCCGACCTCGTGATCACCCAGCTGCAGCGCGAGCTCGATGCGGCGAAGAAGAGCGCCGCCGGCACGCCGCCGTCGGCCGCGGACGCCAAGGTGCGCGAGCTGACCGAGCGCAACAACGAGCTCACCGGTCGCGCGGAGAAGGCGGAGAAGGATCTGGCGGCGACTCAGATCCGCGCGCAGGGCGCCGAGCGCAACCTCGCCCACGCCAACGCCCAGGCCGCGAAGTCGGAGTCGCGCGCGAACCAGATCGAGAGCAAGCTCACCGAGGCCGAGGGGCGCGCGAAGCGTGCGGAGGCCGAGCTCGCGCAGACGAACGAGAAGCTCGCCGCGCTCGAGACCCGGGTCGGTGCAGGCGACACGCCGGTCCAGGCAGCCGAGGCACGATCGGCGAAGCTCGCGGCCGAGGTCGCCGAGCTCACCGCGCAGCTCCAAGACAAGACCACGAAGCTCGGCGAGCTCGAGCAGGCCGTGGCGGACGCGGAGACGCGTGCGAGAGAGGCCGAAGCAAGGCTCGAGGCAGCCACGGCGTTAGCGGCATCGACGTCGCAGAAGCTCGAGGCCTCGGCGCGCGAGGTCGCGGCCTTGCAGGCGCGCGTCGATCATCTGTCGACCGCCGACGCCGCGATCGCCGAGGCCGCGCGCGACAAGCAGGAGTCCACCGAGCGTGCGGTCGCGGCCGAGCAACGCGCGATCACGGCCGAGCGTCGCGCCGAGGATGCGGAGAAGCGCGCGAGCTCTGCCGACACGATGGCCAAGGCGATGGCGAAGGACGTCGCCGAGGCGCTGCGGCGGGCCGCGGAGGTGGACGTGCGTGCGCGCAACGTGGCGCGCGAGCTCGAGTCCGCGCATCGCCGCGCCGACAAGGCGGAAGCGACGAGCTCGAACATCACGGCGGTGATCGAGGAAGCGCAGCGTCGGGCCGAGGAGGCCGAGGCCAAGATCGCCGAGCTCGAAGCGTCGGCGCGGACCGAACGCGAGACCGTGAAGGCGGCGCACGCCAAGCGGATCGCCGAGCTCGAGGCCGCGCAGGCCGAGGCGCTCGAAGCGGCGGACGCCAAGCGGATCGCCGAGGTCGAGGCCGCACGCGCGGAGCTCGCGACCGAGCTCGAGACGTCGAAGACCGAGCTGTCGAACCAGCTCGAAACCACGCGTCGCGAGCTCGAGGCCGAACGGTCGAGCGCGATGTCGCTGGTCGATCGCAAGACCCAGCTCGAACGCGAGGTCTCGGAGGCGAAGGCCGCCGCCGCGGAGGCGCGTAGCGCGGCCGACGATGCCCTCGGCAAGCTCGAAGAACGCGACAACCAGATCGAGGAGCTCCACGACAAGGTGCTCGATCTGGAGAGCGGGATGGCGGTGTCGGAGACCGCCCAGCAGGCCTCGCTCACCGAGGCGCGCGAGCAACTCGAGGCCCTGCGCGCGAAGCTCGCCGAGCTCGAGGCCGAGGCCGCCGAGGCCGCCGAGGCGCAGAAGAGCGCCGAGGCCACGAACGCGAAGCTCGCCGAGCTCGAGCCGCAGCTCGGCGAAGCGATCGCGGCCCGCGAGCAGGCCGAGGCGGCGCTCGAAGAAGCACGGTCTGCCGTCGGCCAGCTCGAGAGCGCGGCCGCGGAGCGTGCGGGCACCGAGGGCTCGATCGCCGAGCAGTTGTCGGAGGCCGTCGCGCGTGCCGAGCACGCCGAACGCGATCGCGCCGAGCTCGAAGCGCGCGCCGAGGCAGCCGACCTCGCGATCGGTCGTGCGGGCGCGTTGCAGCGTCAGCTCGACGAGGCGATCCAGAAGCTGGCGTGGTACGAGCGCGAGGGTGCAGCCGAACAGCAGGCCGAGGCGCGTCAGGTCGACGCGCGGATCGCGGCCGCCGAGGCCGAACAGCAGGCCGCCGAGGCCGCGCGCCAGGCCGCCGAGGCGAGGCTCGCCGAGGTCGCGGCGCGTCTCGAGGAGATCGAGACACGTTACGCCGACACCGACGCACGGTTGCGCGAGGCCGAGGCCAACCATCGCGAGCTCGACGCCCACGCGCGGGAGCTCGTTCGCAAGCTCGAGGAAGCCCAGGTCGAGCTCGCAGCCGCGACCGAGCGCGAAGACGATCTGATGACGCAGGTCCGCGACGGCGAGTCCTCGCGTGCGGCATCGGCGAAGGCGATGGCCGAGCTCGATCGCCAGCTGCGGGAGGCGGAGTTGCGTGCGGACAGCGAACTGACAGGTGGGGCGCGTCCCGGGGTCAACGTCCCGATGCTGCAAGCGCAGCTCGCTGCGCAGCAGAAGAAGATCGCCGAGCTCGAACGCGAGGTCGAGAACGCCGACAACGTGCGCTCGTTCGCGGCCGAGACCGAGCGCGAGATCGCACAGCTGCAGCGCGATCTACGCGACACCCGCAGCAAGCTGACGCAGATGACGCTCGAGCGCGACCGGCTCGAGCTCGAGGTGCGCGAGAGCCGGAGCGACAGCGAGACCACGAATCAGCGCGCGCCGATCGATCCGCGACACGCCACGGTCGATCCCGAGTCGACGGCCAACTTCGACGTCGCGCAGTTCGAGCGCGCGATCGCGCGCAGTTCCGAGCTCGAGCAGCAGATCGCGAAGCTCGAACGCGCCAACTCCGATCTCGAGGGGCGACTCGTCGAGGCCACGGGGCAGCTGGACGACGCCAGCGCCCAGCTCGCGGAGGCCAAGAGGCAGCTCGCGGACGCCAACGCACGGCTCGACGAAGCCGAGGCACGGCTCGCGCGCGAGCCGACGAGCGATGCCGGGTCCGAGGCGACCCACACCGCCTCGCAGCTCCCGGTGGTGATCGCCGAGCACGTGTCGAATCTCGAGGAGTCGATCGATTCGTTGCGCGCCAACATGCGGGCCGCCAGCGACGAGACCGCGGTGATGGAGCAATCGGACTCGGTGGTCGTGGTGTCGAGCGCGGTCAGTCAGGCCGCCGAGCACATCGAGCGAGCGCGGGACACGATCCGTGCGCTGGCCGCCGTGATCGGCATGCCGCCGGTTTAGCGGATCATCGGCAGCACCGCGACGGTCTGCACGTGCGTGCTACCGAACGACAACGCGAGCGACACCAGCTGCTGTACGGCGTCCCCGAGCGCCGGTGACAACGCATCGGCGGCGGCCCCGGTATCGAGCCCGAGCGCGGCGAGCGCGCGCGAGCCCAGGGCACCGGCCGACACGTTGCCGCCCCAGCTCTGGATCACGTCGCGCAGCGTCGGGCTGGGAGGGTAGACCTCGAGATCGGTGTCGGCAGTGACGTGACCGAGCTCGCGAGCCTTCGCGATCGCGGCGTCGAGGCCGCCGATGTCGTCGACCAATCCGAGCTCCTTGGCGCGCGTTCCAGTCCACACGCGACCCTGCGCCAGCTCCTTGACGCGATCGAGGGGGAGCTTGCGCCCGGCGGCGACCCGGCTCGTGAACACCGCGTAGACATCCTCCATCGACTTCTGGATCAGCTCCTTGTCGTCGGGGGTCCACGGCGCGAGGCTGGCGAACAGCGTCGCGTGCTTGCCCTTGCCACGCGGGAACGTGTCGATCCCGAGCTTGGAGAGCGCGCCCCCGGGCGACAGCTTGCCTCCGACCACGCCGATCGATCCGGTGAGCGTGTCGTCGAGCGCGTAGATCCGGGTCGCGCCCGATGCGATGTAGTAGCCGCCGCTCGCGGCGACGTCGCTCATCGACACGATCACCGGCTTGCGGGCGCGCAGGTCGGCGATCGCGCGCCAGATCAGCTCCGAGGCCTGCGCGCTGCCGCCGCCCGAGTCGATCCGCAGCACCACCGCCTTGATCGAGTCGTCGGCGGCGATCGCGCGGAGCGCGGCGACCAGCGTTCCCGAGGCGATCTCCTGGCGCGCGCCGAGGATGCCATCGCCGGTACCGTCGACGATGTTGCCGATCGCGTAGATCACGGCGACGTGGTCGCCGACCGGACGATCGGGCGGCGTGGCGCCGAGGAAGCGCATCACCGAGAGCAGCGACGACAGCTTGTCGGTCGGCGTGTCGTCGAGCGGGAGCTCGGTCCACTCCGCATGGGCACCATCGCGGAACGCCTCGAACGAGGTGACCTCGTCGACCAGCTTCGAGGTCTTGGCCTGCTCGGACGAGAACAGTCCGGTGTCGATCAGTGACTTCACGGTCGCCGCGTCGAGCTGTCGATCGCGGCCGATCGCGTCGACCATCGTCTGGTAGTGGCGCTCGAGGATCTCGTCGATCGTTTCCTCCATCTCCTTGGACGGCGCGTTGCGGGTCAGCGGTTCGGCCGCCCCCTTGTAGGCACCGACGTGCAGGAAGTCCGCGCGCACCCCGAGCTTGTCGAGCAGTCCCTTGACGTGGATCGGCATCGCTGCGGGACCGGTGATCGCGACCTGGCCGAGCGGCGCGATCCCGATGCGATCGCACGCCGCGAGCACGAGGTAGCTGGCGTTGCTGGCGTTCTGGGTGTGACAGGCGAGGGTCTTGCCGGCGTCGCGCAGCTGGTGGAGCACCGCGCGCAGCTCGACGATATCGGGGAGGCTGGCGTCGAGCGCGCCGATGCGGAGGATCAGACCGGTGACGTTGTCGTCGGCGGCGAGTCCACGCAGGCGCTCGAGTAGCGCGTGCAGCTCGGTGGCGTGTCCACCACCGCCGAACGGCGACAGCGAGTAGGCGCGGCGCTCGACAAGGCGACCGTCGAGCTCGAGCACGCCGAGGTGCGGCTTGTCGGCGGCGTATGCGGCCGAATGCCCCGGCGCCTCGTACGGCCCGGGCTTCTTCATGCTCTCGGTGATCTTCGACAGCACGCCGGGGAGGTCGAAGCCACCGAGCGACCCACCCGCGGCGGGCAGGGCGTTCCCTGCATCGTCGCTGTTACCGGCCCACGGATCGTCGGGATCCGCGGCCTCGCTCGCGCCGTCGAGTCGCGACGGCGCGTGGTCGCACGCACCCCACGCGAACGCGAACGCGAACGCGTACACGCAGATGACAGCCGAGGGACGGAAGCGATGGCGTCGCGGCATGCGGCGTTCTTAGCACGCCGTCGTCGACCGGCTGTCAGGAGTCCGAGCCGTCGTCGCCGCCCGCCGGCGCGGGCGTGGGCGTGGGCGTCGGCGTCGGCGTCGTCGGCGGCGGAGTGGCGCTGCCGCCGTTCGCCGGTGGTGTCGCCGAGCCGGCCGGGGGAGCCGCCGAGCCGCTGCCGCCGCCATTCGACGACGAACCGGCCCCGAGTCGATCGAGCGCTTTGAGCGCCTTGGGAGCGTTGGGGTACGCCTCGAGGTAGTGCTTCCACGCCACGATCGCGAGGTCCTTGCGGCTCTGCAGCGTGTACGCCGTCGCGATACCGGCGAGCGCGGGCTCGTAGCGCGGAGCGGTAACCAGCGCGGTCGAGAACTTGCGGTGCGCGGTGGCGAAGTTCTTGGCCTCGAGCGCGCAGTAGCCCTGGCCGGTGAGCGCCTCGACGCCGCTCGGCTTGATCTCGAGCGCCTTGCCGTACAGCTCGTTCGCCTTCGTGCAGTTGGTGTCGGCCACGGCATTGGCGCGTCGGAGATACGAGTCGTAGGTGTCGCCACCACCGCCGGTGTTGTGGTTGGTGTGGTGATCCTCGGGAGGCGGCTTGGTGGCCGAGCCAGATCCGGCGTGCGGATCTTCCGGCGGCAACGGATCGGTCGTCGCGACCAGCGTGTCGAGCTTGGCGGCGAGCGCCTTGGCACCCGCGTGATCGGGCTGGGCGGCCAGCACCTGATCGACCAGCGGCTTGGCATCCGCGGCGCGGTTCTGCGCCAGCGCGATCAACGCGAGGTGGAATCGTGCACGCACGTCGTTGGACACCTCGAGCCGGTTGTCGCCGCTATCGATCGCGGTGAACGCGGCCTTGGCGTCGTCGAGCTTCTTGTCGCGCTCCAGCAGCAGCGCCTCGGCGATCGCGACATCGCGCGCCCAGTCGCCGGCGTTGGCCTTGGCGGTATCGAGGTAGCGCCGGACCTCCTTGGCACGCTTGCGCTGCAGACGCAGCACCTGGGCGAGCGCGAGGTTGGCGACCGGATCGTCGGGGGTGGCCTTGCGGGCCTTCTGTGCGGCGGTCGCGGCCTCGAGGACGATCGACTTCGCCTGCTTGCGCAGCTTGTTGGCCTCGGATCGGTCGGTGGTGACGTCGGCACGATCCTCGAGGGCCTGGGCGATCGCGGCACCCAGCTCGGCGCGCAGCGCGAGATTCTCGGGCTCGGACTTGCCGGCGAGCGCGTCGTACGCCTGCTGCATGCGTTCTTCGTTGTCGGCGGCGAGCTCGTGGCGCGTCGACTCCGCCGGCGTCATCGGCGCGACCTCGGCGTCGATCGGCGTCACCGATGCGGCGGCATCCGGGGTCGTCGCCACGACGGCAGCATCGGCCGGGGCCTTCGCGACCTTTTCGGGCTTCTTGAACACGAAGAAGTACAGCCCGGCGGTGACGCCGGCACCGACGATCAGCACGACGAGCAGGATCCACAGGCCGGCCGACGAACCGCGCCGCTGCGGCAGCACGTCGTCGTCGTCGTCGCGCGGCACCCGCACGCGGTCGGTGTCGAACGACGCCTCGCTCGACGGCTGCGCGCGGACGCGTCCGGCGAACGCGGGCTCGTCCGGGATCGCGGCGAGCTTGCCGACGAACGGTCCGCCGGGACCCTTGCTGTCGCCGGTCTCGCCCTTGATCTCGTTGCTCGCCCACGCCGCGGTGGCGCGATTGCCGGCGGGGATCGACGGTTTCTTCCTGGCGGGCGGCGCCTGCGGGAGCGGGCTCGCCCCCGATCCCTTCTTGGGCGGCGGCGGTGGTGGTTGCGTGGTCGGACGGCGGGCCCCGCGCCCGGGTCCACCGGGTACCGGGGGAGGCGCGGTGGGCGGTCGCGACGCCCGCGGGGCGCGGTGCGTCGGTTGCTCGTCGTCGTCGGGCAGGATCGTGCCGCCGGCGGCCATCGGTGCGTTGGTGGGGCTGCCGCCGACACCGAGCATCGTGCTCTGCGGAGGCTTGCTCGCGCTCGCACGCCGCTCGTGGGTGGTGCGCGCTTCGTCGGCAACGTCGAAGTACTGCGCGAGCTCGGCGATGTCACCGAGGCGCTTCCATGTCTTGCCCGTCCTCGAGATCAACGACTCGCGGGTCACGACGTTGGCGACGATCCATTGCTGCAGCGTGGCCAGCTCGCGGCAGCTCTTCTGCTCGCCGTTCTCGAGCCGGATCAACCACTGGCGTTCCATCGTCGGACCGTCGTCGCCGATCATCGGACGCGTCGGCGCCTCCTCGAGCATCGAGTCGGGCCGCGCGTGCGCGGGACCACCACCCCCGCGGGATGGGGTGCGGCTACGTGGTGGGGCGGCGGCGTTGACGTTGGTGTTCGACCGCTTGCGGATCTTGAACATGTGACCGCAGTTGGTGCACTTCACGGTCACGCCGCCCGGCTTCAAGCGGGCTTCGTCGAGCTCGTACTCCGTCTGGCACTTCTCGCAACGGACGTCCATGGTGTGCCACCCCTGGGTGGCTAAGGCGGCAAGTTACCACGACGATTTCTCGCCTGCATGTTGTACGGAGTCTCGCTTTCTCGCCCGGACGGCCTCGAAAGGTCGGGTCGGAGGCCCGGCCATTTCACGTGTGCCGTACAATCGGATGGATGACCGAGGCCAAACGCGCGGCGGAGCGTGTCCGCGTCGATGCGTTCGTCAAGGTCCACGGGGCCGACGGTCAGGAGCTGGTATTTCGCACCCGCGATCTCTCCCTCCACGGGCTGTTCCTCTACACCAAGGTCGCGCGCGCGTACCCCTTCAAGGTCGGGTCGACACTGGAGCTCGAGCTCTACGACTACGACCAGACGGTGACCTGCAAGGTCGTGGTGGTCCGCGTGGTCGAGCCCGGTGGCATCGAGAGCGAGACCGCCCCGACCGGGTTCGGCGTGCGCATCGTCGATCTCGGCGAGCCCTCTCGCGCGGCGCTGGCGGCGATGATCGATCGGATCAAGTCGGGCGAGGTCTACTGACCCGCATCGTGGTGTGGACGTCGGGCCACTCGGACGAGGTCAGCTCGTAGAGCAGGTGGGTCATCCACGCGCCGTCGCGCCACACGTCGTCCTCGGCGCGACCGACGAACCGGAACCCGACCTTCTCGATCACGCGGCGCGAGGCGTGGTTCTGGACGAAGCACTTGGTCGTCACCTTGTGAAGACCGAGCGTGTCGAACGCGAACCGCACGACCGCCGTCGCCCCCTCGGTCATCAGGCCCTTCTTCCAGCAAGCGGGCGCGAGCCAGTAGCCGAGCTCGGCGCGATCCACGCGGAGGGCACGCAGGTGCCAGGTGATGCCCTCGAGCGCGACACAACCCACCACACCACCCTCGTACTCGATCGCCCACGCGATGCCGCGGCCCTCGGTGCGGGCCGCGATCGTGCCGCGTACGAACTCGATGGTCTGCGCGCGGTCGGCGTGTGCGGTCCACGACATCAGGCGCGGGAACTCGGGCTGCGAGACCACGGGGTGGATCGCGTCGACGTCGGCGTCGGTGAACGGGCGCAAGCGCAGCCGCCCGGTCTCGATCGTCAGGGACAGCTCGGCGAGATTGGGAACTTCTTCGCGGGGTGGCGAACTTGCCATGGCGCACCTTATCAGTGCGCCTCCTCGGCCGCGACCTCCTCGACGGTGGCGAGGATGTCCTTGACGTCGATCAAGCGCAGGCGTTCGTCCCACGGTACGCGCACGCCGGCCTCCTTGCGGAACAGCACGAACGCGCCGTGCGGCACGCCCGACACGTTCTCGGTGATGTCGTCGGAGGTCGGCCGATCGCGGGCGACCTCGATCACCTTGCCGTAGAACGCCTCGTCCTGTGCTTCCTTCGCGCCCGCCGGCAGGTACAGACCGGAGTCGGTGCGATCGTCGATCTTGATCACCTGCACGAGCACGCGCAGACCGAGCGGCAAGATCAGGCGATGCGGTCGATCGGGAGGGTCAGAGGTCGCGTTCGAAGACAACGGAGCCACTCTGAGCCAGGCATCGGACATGGGTCAAGCCGGCGTCGCGCAGCGTCGTCGTCATGCTCGAGATCGACGTCTTCATGTGGGGGTCGTCGCAGGAGCCGGAGCGAACGTCGATGCGCGTCCCGAACACGTCGACCTTCGACCACAGCCGCTGGCGGCGCAGGGTGGCGTCGAGCTGGCGGGCGGCGGCGCCCGACTGGATGCGAGGAGGTGTCGCCGCCGGTCGATCGTCATCGGCGAACGGGCGCTCGTCGGGTCGGGTCGGTGCGGGGGCCGGTGCGCGCGTTGGCGCCGCGGTCCGCGTGCCGGGTGGGGTGACCTGGTTGTCGGGCTGACTCTCGTCGTCACCGCCCCCGAACATCACCTTCAGGAGCAGGATGACGCCGACCACCACGGCCACCACGACGATCCCGACCGTGACTGGCGAGCGCTGCGACTCGACCGCCGTACCACCCGCCGTGGCGCCCGCCTGGGTCTGCAAACGTGGCAACGCGGCGTGGCACTTCGGGCACTTCGCGTAACCGGGCACTACCGGGAGGCCGCAGCTGGGGCACTCGGCGCTCATCGAACGCGATCATACCGCCCGCTTACGGGGCAGCGCGATTTTTCCGTCGCCGCGACCCGAGCGTCATCATCGTCACGAACGCGAGCACGGCGGTCGACGCCGGTGCGGAGCGCGAGGTTCCCGTCGAGCAGCACCCACCGCCACCGCTTCCCACCGGCTCGCAGACCCCGGGGTCGTCGGCGATCGGATACACGGTGCAGATCGCGTCGATGTCGTCGGCCTCGAGGCTTTCCTTCTTGGTCTCCCCGCAGTCCTGGAAGTTGTACATCGTCGCCTCGACGATCTTCGGATCGTTGGTCGCGCTGCACGCCGGCACCGGGTTGCCGTCACCGTCGATCCGATCGGGATCACCGGCGGCGAGGCACGGATGCTCGAGTCCGAGCAGGTGGCCGAGCTCGTGCGTGAGCGTGTTGCGGATCTCGGACTGGCAGCCCTGCGTCCCGCTGGTCTGTCCGTTGTTGGCGAGCGCGAAGTCCGCGCCGTTGAGCTCGACGTCGGCATCGACGATCGCGCCGTCGCGCGAGCTGCTGCCGTCGTCGACGAACGTCGCGGTGGTGATGCCGGCGGCCGATGGCGAGTAGCATCGCGCCGGATCGTCCCCGATCGCGGGCCGGCACCACGAGGTGTCGCGGAACTTGATGACGTTCACGTTGTCGCGGCCGACCTCCGAGGCCACCGGCTCGTTCTCGACGATGTGCATGTACGAACAGCCGGCCACCTGCGTGTTCCACTCGGCGATCGCGTCGGAGATCGCAGTGAGCTCGGTATCGCCCACCACTTCGTTGGTCCCGGCGGCGTCGGGCGTGACGAACACGCAGCCCGATTCCCAGAACAGGTAGTTGCCTGCCTTGGTGGTCCCGGTGCGCACGAACCCGGCCGGGACCGCGGTCAGGTGGACGTCGTCGACCACCACGTGCCTGCGGTGCTGGAGATCGAGGGCCGGGTGGGCGGCGACCGACACGGACATGCCGAGCACCAGCGGCGCTGGTCCGGGGAACGTCCGCATCCCGATGCCGTCGACCGTGCCACCGAGCTGCGACACCACGACGTCGCCGGTGTCGGTGCGGATCGTGGCCTCGGTGACGATCCGCGAGCCGTCGGCGGTCCACCGGGCGTGGGTGGCCACGACCTCCCCGACGACCGTCATCGGACCCGACGGTGCGTCTGCATGGGCGATCAGCGGGGTGCCCGCGAGGCTGGCCGCGATCAGGAATCGAAGGATCCGGTCGAGCCGGCGCATGCTTCCTGACGGTAGCACGCCATGTTACAAGGTCGCAGCCATGGCAACCACGCCCGTGCCCGTGCGCGTGCGGATCGCACCATCCCCCACCGGTGACCCCCACGTCGGGACGGCGTACATCGCACTGTTCAACTACGTGTTCGCCAAGCAGCAGGGCGGGGCGTTCGTACTGCGAATCGAAGACACCGACCGCGCGCGCTCGCGGGCCGGCTCCGAGCAGATGATCTTCGATGCCCTGCGATGGACGGGGCTGTCGTGGGACGAGGGCCCCGATGTCGGGGGTCCGTTCGGTCCGTATCGCCAGAGCGAGCGCGGCGAGATCTACCGCGACCACGCCGGGCAGTTGCTCGAGCGTGGCGAGGCCTACCGCTGCTTCTGCACCGAGGATCGACTCGCCAAGCTGCGGGTGCAGCAGCTCGCCGAGAAGCGCAACCCGGGCTACGACGGTCACTGTCGCGACCTCGACGCCACCGAGAGTCGCAACCGCGCCGCCACCGGCGAGTCGCACGTGGTCCGGCTCAAGGTGCCGACCTCGGGCACGATCGAGTTCATCGACAAGTTGCGTGGCGTGGTGTCGCGCGAGGCCACCGAGATCGACGATCAGGTGCTGCTCAAGTCGGACGGCATGCCGACCTACCACCTGGCCAACGTGGTCGACGACCACCTGATGCGGATCACGCACGTCGTGCGTGCCGAGGAGTGGATCAGCTCGACGCCCAAGCACGTGCTGCTCTACAAGGCCTTCGGGTGGCCCGAGCCGGAGTGGATCCACATGCCGCTCCTGCGCAACCCCGACAAGAACAAGTCGAAGATCAGCAAGCGCAAGCACCCGGTGTCGATCAACTACTACCGCGACACCGGCATCCTGCCGCACGCGCTGCTCAACTTCCTCGGCACGATGGGGTGGTCGTTCGGCGGTGACCGCGAGAAGTTCACGCTCGACGAGATGGTCGAGGTGTTCACCTGGGATCGAGTCAGCCTCGGCGGACCGGTGTTCGACCTCGCGAAGCTGTCGTGGCTCAACGAGCAGTACATCCACGAGATGCCGATCGACGCGCTCGCGGATGCGGCGATCGAGTGGCGGATCAACAAGAGCTACCTCATGAAGGTGCTGCCGCTCGTGCAGCGCCGGATCAAGAAGCTCGACGAGATCATCCCGCTGTCCGAGTTCCTGTTCTCCGGCGACCTCGACTACGCCGCGGTCTCCGAGCAGATGCGCGTGCCCGACGTGGCGCCCAACGCCGTCGGCAAGGCGCTGATCGCGTTGGTCGAGCGCTACGACGCGAAGGACGAGTTCTCCGTCGAGATGCTCGAGCAGGAGACCACCGCCTGGTACACCGAGCTGGGCTGGCAGAAGGGCCACGCGCTCACGCTGCTCCGCCTCGCGATCACCGCACGGCGCGCATCGCCGCCGATGTTCGAGACCATGGCCGTGCTCGGCAAGGAGATCTCGCGTCGTCGCTTGCGACAAGCGGCGGCACTCCTGTCGAAGGCGAAGTGATGGCCACACCGGTCGGAGATCCCGAACCCGACCCGCCGGGCACACCGCCCGAACCCGACACGCCGGTCCCGCCCGCACGGGTCGGCGGCCGTGGCGTTCGCCTCGCGATCCAGATCGTCTCGCTCGTCGCCACCGTCGCAGCGACCGCGGGTGCGGTGCTGCTGCTGCACGACTGGCTCGCCGGTCGCGAGGTCGAGCACGGGCTCGCGATCGCGTTGCAGGGAGCGCTGGTCGCGGCCGGCATCGCGGGGGCGCTCGCGCAGCCCTACGTGCGCCGCTGGCTCGCGGCGATCAGCATCGAGCAGTGGCGAGCGATCGAGCGCGAGACCGATCGCTCCACGCCCGCGCCCGATCCGCACGTCCGCGTGCTCGTCGTGCTGCTGACCTGCGCGCTGTCGCTGACCATCCAGGAGTACATCGGCGGGGCCGATCGCTACGAGCAGTGGTTCCCCAATACCGGCGGCAAGTACTGGGAGCTGATGAGCTTCGTGTGGTGGAGCGGCTGGCGCGTGCTGGGCTACGTCGTGCTCCCCGCGATCGTCGTGCTGTTCCTGCGCGGCGAGCGCCTGCGCGACTACCACATCAGCTTCCACGGCTTCTTGCGACACCTGTGGATCTACGTGGTCATGTTCGTCGCGTTCTCGCCGATCGTGATCGTGGCGTCGACCTCGAGCTCGTTCCGCGACATGTACCCGTTCTACTCGAGGGCCAACCGTTCGCAGCTCGATCTGTGGGCCTGGGAAGGTCTCTACGTCATCCAGTTCATGGCGCTCGAGTTCTTCTTCCGCGGCTTCTTGCTGCAGGCCCTCCGCCGCGTGTTCGGTGCCAGCGCGATCTTCGTGATGATGGTGCCGTACTGCATGATCCACTACGGCAAGCCGTTTCCCGAGACCATGGGCGCGATCGGTGCCGGCCTCGTTCTCGGGACGCTCGCGATGCGCACGCGATCGATCTGGGGCGGCGTGCTGATCCACGCTGGCATCGCGATCTCGATGGACGTGCTCGCGCTACGTGGCTGTCCGCCGATGGGTAGCGGAACGTTCTGTCATCTGTGAACCCGAGCGTCAGTGGTCGTACGATTCGCGGTAGGGCGTACCGTCGCGTCGGTTGTGCCGGGTCTTCGGATTGCCGAGCTGGAGATGGAGGGTGCGTGGCGCCGTGATCGTTGTTTCGGCGACGACGACGATCGGCGTCGGCTCCTTGACCTCCGTGCTACCTGGCGCCCACACGACCAGCTTGTAGCGGCCGGGCGCCACGTCGCGGAACGCGAACCCGCCGTCGACGATCGGTGTGATGAGGTCGGTGTCGACCACCTTGACCTTGGCCTGCATGTGAGCGTGGATGTCGCAGTAGATGTCGTACTCGCCCTCGTCGCGAAACACCTGCGCGCGGCTGCCGGTCTTGTAGTGCGATAGATCGAACTGCGGGGCGGTCGGCGAGAACACGTTGTGGACCTCGTTGTCGTCGTTCGGAAACGCCACCGTCGAGCCGACCGGGATCACGACCTGGTTGGGGCTGAAGTGGAGGTTCTTCTGGCGGATCACGGCCTTGACGGGCTTCGGTGCGTCTCCGTGCTTGCGATGGAGGGGAACGAGGTAGGCGGTCGCACCGTCCGGGGTCGCATGTGGCTTCCGCCGTTTGAAGAAGCTGACCGTGCCGATCACCGTGCCGGTCGTGGCGGGCGCAGCGACGGGCGTTCGCTCGTGAACCGCGAACGCTACGAAGATGGCGAGAGAAACCGATACGATCGAGGAACGGGGCATCGTGATCACTCCGTGGACACCACGAGGGACATCGTCACGACGTCGTGAGGAAACGCCGGCACGCCGAGCTCGTGGTTCCAGATGTACTCGGCCTTGAGATAGACGCGACGATCTTCGACCACGCGCAGCCGAGCGCCGACCGCCGCGCGGATCGAGTTGGCCTCGTAGACGAAGTCGGCGCCGCTCCGATGGGTCGCGTCGCGCCAGTCGAAGCGCGCGTAGGGCGTGATCGCACCGTGCTCGCCGAGCCGGCGATCGACCAGCAGGTACGCGCCGCGATAGCGCAGGCACGCGGTGATGTCGCACGCTGGCTGCGGCACCACGGGCATCGCATCGGAGCTGGCGCCCGGCTGGTGACCCTGCACGAGCTCGGCGACGACATCCCAGGCGCTGGTCGCGAGCCTCGCGTCGAGGCCGTACTGCCACTGGCGCACCGAGAGATCGGACTGCCCGTCCTGCGGTCCGAGAGCGCCGGACGCGCCGAGCGCCAGGTCCACTCGATCGCCTAGCGCGCGATCGCGCAGCTTCCACTGCAGGTGGAGCGCGCCGGTCGGGAGCTTGTTCGCGTGGAGGCTGCGATCGGGTTCGAAGCGCTGTTCGAACGTGTCGCCGTTGTAGATCGCCGCCGAGGCAAACAGGCGGTGGTGCACCACGTCGACACGAGCGCCGAGCTGCCGCCCGCACGTGTAGCGGCAGATCAGCGATGGCGTGATTCCGGTGCGCGTCTGCGCGTCCTGCGTGCGGTACTCGACGCCCATCACCGACTCGATCTTGCCGAGGTAGAAGTACACCTGCTTGGGCCACGGGTGGAGCTCGACATACGCGTACTCGACATCGATCTGGTCGGCTCCGGGCCGCGGCAACATCAATGCGAGCCCTCGAATGGCGAGCGCGTCGGTCGCCCACCCGGCGATCCCGAGACCGATCGAGTTGACGATCAGCGATGGATGCCCGTGGCTGTCGATCGTGTCCGTCGGGGTCTCGCGCGAGTCGGCGGTATCGGCGGGCTCGCCGAGCGTGTTGATGGAGGTCGACAGCGGATCCCCCATGAACACCCACTGACCGGACACCGTGTTCGCGTACTCGGGGTAGTTGGCGTGGAGCGTGTCGCTGCGGATGCCGGCACCGTCGCCGCCGGCGGCGAACGCTCCGACGTCGATGATGGCGGTGAAGAACCGTGACAAGAAGCTCAGTCGATCGACGGTCTTCGCCGTGGCCTCGGCGGTGCGCTGTCCGCGCTCGAGCTGCTTCGCGCGCGCATCGAGCTCGTCGAGGCGATCGACGACCTCGTCGGGGATCGGGATGGTCGCGGGGGGAACGGGTGGCGTGGGTGGTGGAACGTCGGTGGACGGCGGAGCCGGTGTCGGTGTCGGCTCGTCGGGGGCAGGAGATGGCTCGTCGGGAGCAGGAGATGGCTCGTCGGGAGCAGGAGATGGCTCGTCGGGAGCAGGCGACGGTTCGTCGGGAGCCGGCGACGGCGCGTCCGGGAGGACCGGTTCCGCCCCGACCTGCGAGGTCGTGCACGGCAGGCACGCGATGGCCGTGATGGCCGCGATGGCGATGAGGGTCGATCGCATGGTCAGGGCCGGGCGATCTCGTCGGGAACGGGTGAACCGGTGAGCATCCGGAGGAACGCTTCGAGGTCTCGCGCGTCGTCGTCGGTGATCTCGAGCGGCTGGATCCGCGGATCCTTGTGACCCGTGAACCCCTCGGTGACACCACCGTGGCGGTAGAACTCGATCACGTCGGCGAGCGTCGCGAGCTGTCCCGCGTGCATGTACGGCGCGGTCTCTGCGACGTTGCGAAGGGGCGGCGTGAGGAACTGCCCGAGCCGGTCTGCCGGCATGCCGACCTGCGGCGCGGCGCCGACTCCACCGTCGGTGGCCGGGACGTGCGGACCGAGTTGCGGCACGCCCGTATCGTGAAATTCGAGGTCCGAGAACAGCGGGCCGCGATGGCAATCGATGCACGTGCCCTTGCGAAGAAACACCGCGAGACCGCGCCGTTCGGCGTCGCCGAATTCGTGGCCGCTCGTGTCGCGGCAGGTCGTGATCGTATTCAGGTCGGCATCGAGCGGGCTCGCGATGTAGCAATCGAACGGCGAATCGACGCTGTCGAGTCGCCGGACATACGCTTCGAACGCGAGCGCCACGTTGGCGAACACGCGATCGGGCTCGAGCACGTCCGGACAATTGCCAGCGGGGCAGAACGCCCGGAAGTAGTCGAGGTGGAGCGTGGCGTCCGCTTCGATCACGTCGCGCATGATCGTGCCGTTACTTCGCATCGCGTTCGTGCCGGCGAGGTTCAGCACGCCGCCGGGTGTTGCATACGCACCGGTCCACGCGAATACGTTGGCGCACAGCGGATCGGCATCGGGCGCGTCGCAGTTGCGCGCCGCGACCGCCGACTTGTAGGCGGCGTCGAGCGCCGACATCGCGTTGTGGCTGGTGTAGATCGCACCGCTCGACACGTTCGTCGGTTGCGATCGCACGTCGACGAAGTAGTGGTCGGGATCGTGACAGCTCGCGCACGAGACCTTCCCGGCTTCCCCCTGCGCACCGGGCGCGTACGGATCGTCGATCTCGATCGGACCCGACAGTGCCGGTTCGAAGAACAGTCGCCGGCCGAGTCGTGCGGCCGCGTCGCAGCGCGCCGCGTCGAGCCCGTCGGGACACCGCTCCGGCTCCGGTAGCCGGAAGTCGGTGGTCAGCATCGCCCACTCGTCCTCGGTGAACGTCCCGTCGACCAACGGCGGGGTGGACCAGCAAGCGCTGGTGAGGCACAGCGCCGCGAACCCCACGTAGCAACCCATCTCCCACGGCAAACGTATCACGGTTGCTCGTGCTGCAGCGCTCGTGCCATCGTCACGCCGTCGAGGCATGGGGGATGCAGACGTGGCCGGTGTGGACGAGCTCGAGACGATTCCGGGTACCGATCGCGACGACGCCGGGAACGGTGCAGGTGGGAGCAGGAGCTGCGATCGCGACGCGGACTATCCCGATCTGCTACCCGTCGAGCGCCATCACTACATCGACCGCCGCCAGGTGGCGGTCGGCGGAATGGGGCGCATCGAGGTCGCGCACGATCGGCGGCTGCACCGCGATGTCGTGATCAAGCAGCTCTTGCCACGCCACTTCGACGCTCCCGATCGGTTCCAGCGCGAGGCCCGGATCACCGCCCGGTTGCAGCACCCCGCGATCGTCCATGTCTACGAGGCCGGTGTGTGGGACGGAAGCCGCGATCCGTTCTACGTGATGCCCTATCACGCGAACAGTCGTTCGCTCCAACAGGAGATCGAAAGAAGGCCGAAGCTCGAAGCGCGGCTCCGCCTTTTGCCCAACGTGATCGCGGTCGCCGACGCGCTCGCCTACGCCCACGGACAGGGCGTCATCCACCGCGACCTCAAACCTTCCAACGTCCTGGTCGGTGACTTCGGCGTGACCACGGTGATCGACTGGGGCCTCGCGAAGAGCCTCGCCGACCCGACCACGAGCCCGATCGACGCCGCGACGTCGCTGCGAATGAAGGCCGAGCCTCGCCACGAGGTCGCGCACGAGAGCGGGACACCGGCGTACATGCCACCCGAGGCGATCGGTGGCGGGGGTGGCGACCGTAGCCGCGACGTCTACTCGCTCGGAGCATTGCTCTACCACGTGCTCGCGGGCGTGGCGCCGTACCATGACGTCGACGGCAACCTCTACGATGCGGTGCGGAAGGGAGCGTATACGCCGCTGCGCGCCCACGTGCCCAAGGCTCCGGCCGAGCTGGTTTCCATCGTCGACAAGGCGATGTCACGCAACCCGGCGGATCGGTTTGCCGACGCCGGCAGCCTCGCCCACGAGCTCAAGTTGTTCGCGGCCGGTGAGCGGGTGCCTTCGCATGCCTACACGCGTTCGGAACGCGTGGGGAAGTGGCTCGGCAAGCACCCGGTCGCGGTCGCCATCACCGTGGCGACGCTGGTCGCGGCCGGCGTGGTGGGGACGATCAGCGCATTGCAGATCCTTCACGAGCGCGATCGAGTCGAACAGCGACAGCGCACGCTTCGCGAGGAGCGCGCACGGAGCGAGCTGCTCTCCGGTCACGCGGGAAAAGCGCTCGCCTACCTGCTCAGGGCGTCTCCCGACGGCACGTTCACCGGAGCGCGTGGGTTTCTGCTCGCGACGGCCATCCGTCCGTTCGAGGCCGAGATGGCCGTGATGCGGCGATCGCTCGGGCGAGCGAACACCGCCATCTTCGCGGGCGATGCCCACCAGGTTGTCACGATCCGGGGGCGAGCCCCAGCGGATGCGAGGCTGGAGCTGTGGTCCGACGAGCAACCGATCCGCACGTTCGCGACCGGTCACGTTCACGACTCCGTGCTGTTCGCACCACCCGATCGCGTGATCACCATCGACGACGATCGCGTGATCCGCGTGTGGACGCTCGACGGCGCGCTGGTGCGCGAGCTCCCTGGCCACCGTGCCGCGATCGTCGCGACCGACGTCAGCGCCGACGGACGGTTGCTGGTGACGGGCAGCGCCGACGGAACGACCCTGCGATGGGACCTGATCACCGGGTCGAGCACCGACGTGACGTGTCGCGCCGCGCGTAGATCGGAGCACGATGCGCCGGGCGTCGTCGCGGTCCGACTGGCTCCCGACGGACAGCGCGTGGCCATCGCCACCGCCGACGACAACGTGTGTATCTGGGACCATCGCGAGAGCTCGGATCCGGACCAGCGGCCCGAGATTCCGGTGCGCGGGCACAGCGGACGGATCCACACGATCCGGTGGAGCCCGGACGGAACCTTGCTGCTCACGGCGAGCGCCGACGGGACCGCACGGCTCTGGGATCCGGTTAGCGGCAAGCCGCGCGTCGCGTCGATCGTGCACGACGGTCGCGCGATCGCGAGTGCCGAGTTCTCGCCCGACGGTCGCTCGTTCGTGACCGCTGGTGCCGACCACGTCGCCCGGGTGTGGCGGGTCCCGGACAAGCCACCGGAGCACGATCCGACGTTCAAGCTGACGCTGCAGGGCGAGCTCGCCACGCATCACAGCGCCCTCACGACGGCGATCTCTCGATCCCCGGGGCGACCGGATCGGCACCGCCGACGGCGACGGGCAGATCCGGGTGTGGGAGGCGGCGAGCGGTGAACCGCTCGGTGGGTTCGAGCACGCCAACGCGGCGGTGACGGCGCTCGCGTTCGCACCGGACGGGAGCCGCCTGTTGTCGTCGGGCCTCGACAACACGGCGAGGGTATGGAGCCTCGAGCACGTCGCCCGGACCCACGACGCCGATACCGAGGTCACCTCGCTCTCCGTCGCAGGCGATGGCAGTGTCGCGGTGGGCACGACCGACAACGTGGTCCGGGTCTGGCATGGCGATACGTTGCGCATGATCAATGCTCACGACACCCCGATCCACGCGGTCGCGTATTCGCCAGATGGGCGGTGGCTCGCGAGCGGCGGTGACGACGAGGAGGTTCTGATCTCGGATGCGACCACCTTGCGGACCGTGCGGAGGTTGGGCCCGCATCGTCGCGCCGTCCGCACCATCGCATTTTCACCAGACAGTGTGTCGGTCGCCACGGCCGGCGACGACGGGCTCGTGCGCGTGTGGTCGCTCGCCGGCGGTCCGCCGGTGCGCACGCTGCGCTACGAAACGGCGATCGACCAACTCGTCTACGTGCCGAGTGTGTACCTGCCGGGTGGTGGTGCGCTGGTCGCGGTCGGTCGTGACGGCCGCGTCGCCGTGTGGTCGCTCGTGAAGGCGTCGGTGACGCCGGTGGTGCACGACGAGCTGACCGCGAGTGCCACGCGCGCCATTGCCGTATCTGCGGACGGTCGTCGTCTGGTGGCGAGCGGTACCGATACCCGGATCTACGCGATCGCGCCCGACGGTACGATCGGCCGCCGCATGGGGAGGATCGACGGTCCCACCGACGAGGTTCGCGCTGTCGCGTTCACGCGGGACGGCTCGGTGGTGATCACCGCGGGCGCCGACGGAGGCGTGCAGTTGTGGGATGCCGACAAGGGCCGTCTTCTCGAGCGCCTCGGTACACGCAGTAACCCGATCCGCGCACTCGCCCTCACGGCCGACGGGGCGACGCTGTGGGTCGGTGGCGTCGATCATCGGGTTCGGCCGTGGGATGTCCATATCGGGGCCCGAACCGCCGCGGAGCTCGCGCTGGTACTCACCCGCGAGCCGTGGGAGCTCGACGACCACGACGACGTGCGCGAACGATGGCAGGACGCACATGCTGCAGGAGATAGCGATGAGTGACATGGAGACCACCGCCACGCGGCGCCCGTTTGCAGCGGGATCCCCGGGCCCCTCGGGGACGGCGTACCTCGTGGTCGTCGAGGACGATAAGACCTGGAGAGTCTATCTGCCGCGCGAGGGCGTCGTGACGATCGGGCGAGGCGAGAAGGCCGGCATCCAGCTGGAGCACGGGTCGGTGAGCCGCGACCGCCATGCGGCGATCCACGTCGAGCGAGCCACCTTCCGCGTCTCGGACCTCGAGAGCCACAACGGCACGCGCGTCAACGGCGAGCTCTTGCAGGACTCGCGTACGCTGTCGTCGGGCGACGTCATCACGTGCGGGGAAGTTGTCCTCGTGTTCCACGCGTCGAACGCGGTCTCGTCGCGTGCGACCCTCGGCGAGATTGGCTGGCGGCGGCGCCTCGTCGAGGAGCTCGAGCGGGCCGTCACCTACCGGCGCTCGCTCGCGGTCCTGGTCGTCCACGGCATCGCGCGGTCCGCGGTGCGCGCGGTGGCCGAGCAGGTCCGGTTGATCGACGTCGTCGCGGAATCCGAGCGCGATGGCGCGCTGCTGCTCATGCCCGAAGCGGATCGCGACATCGCACGCGAAACCGCGGCCAAGGTCATGGAGGCATTGCGTGCCGCGGGAACCCAGGCGCGCGGCGGTCTCGTGGTGTGTCCCGACGATGCCGCCGACGCGGACTCGATGCTGTTCCTCGCGCGCCGTGGTGCCAAGGCGGCCGCGATCGGCGAGGTGCTCGAGGTCTGCGATGCACCCGCGGACGTTCAACTCGGGGACAAGCAGGTCGTGGTGCTCGACCCCGCGATGGTCGGGACCTACACGACGCTGGAGCGCATCGCCCCGTCGCGGCTCGACGTACTGATCACGGGAGAGAACGGCGTCGGCAAGGAGAACGCGGCGCTCGCGATCCACCACTGGTCCAAGCGGACGGGCGCGTACATCACGGTCAACTGCGCGACGCTCGACGACCTCGCCGAGGCCAAGCTGTTCGGTCACGCGAAGGGAGCGTTCACCGGGGCCGTGACCGCGGAACCGGGTTTGTTCGAGGCCGCCGATGGCGGCACGCTGTTTCTCGACGACGTCAACTCGTTGCCGCTCGCCACGCAGGCCAAGCTGCTACGCGTGCTCGAGAGCGGGACGCTGTCGCGCCTCGGCGAGATCCGCGAGCGCACCGTCGACGTCCGCGTCGTGTCGGCGAGCAACCAGTCGCTGCCGGAGCTGGTCGCGGCGGGGCAGTTTCGCGAGGACCTGATGTTCCGGCTGGCGAGGACCCGGATCTGGTTGCCGCCGCTGCGCGATCGGCGCTGCGAGATCCCGGTGCTCGCGCGCCGCTTCCTCGACAGTGCGTGCACGGCGAACCATCGAGCACCGATGCAGATCACGCCGGAGGCGATGCAGCGGCTGCTCACGGACGAGTGGCCGGGCAACGTGCGGCAGCTTCGCAACGTCGTCGAGTCCGCCTGCGTGAACGCGCTCGCCGACTGGATCGAGCTGTCCGATGTTGCCCGGGAGCTCGATCCCCCGAGCCCCGCGCTCGCTCCGGTGCCCGCCGAGCCCGCCCCGCAAGCGCCCGGAAGCTTTCGCCCGATCTACGAAGAGCTGCGCGAGCTCGAGCGCACGCGCATCGTCGAGGCCCTGGACGCGGCAGAAGGTGTCCGGACGCGCGCGGCGCAACTGCTCGACATGCCGATCCGGACGTTCACGTTGCGGCTCAAGCAGTACGGCCTGTGATTGGGCAAGACCTGCCCGGCAGGCAAGTCTTGCCGGCATCACTCGCAGGGTCCCGGGACGTGTCTCGCCGGGTCCCGGGGCATGTGCTGACAAACCGCCGAAGTGACGGTGTCTCGGCGGGATCCTCGCTGGCCTCGTTCGTGCTGTCGAGGAAAGGCATGCGGAAGCTCCTACTGGTCGTAGTGGTGGCAACGTCGGCGTGCGCACATCAGCCGCCGACGTTGGGTGGTCGAGGCGTCGTGTCGTACCGGTGTGACGGACACCAGGTCACGCGCGAGGCGGGCGTGGTACGCACCGCGGACGCGCGTCTGACACTCGGTTGGCAAGACGAGCAGGGCGACCACTTCGTGTCGCCGATGGGGACCGAACGGGTCGAATACGTGATGCCGGTCGATCCTCGCGCGAGCGCGATCGAGCGGCACTACGACACGGGCAACCGGGCATCCCACGCAGATTGGCGGATGGTCGACCAGGACGTCTGCGTCGCGCGGGGTGGCTATGCCGACGTGCTGACTCGGTTCTCCTCCGGTCAATCGATCGACGACCTCGCGCGGGAGTATTCGGTCGATCGCGGGAACGCACGTAAGCTGGTCTACGGTGCGTTGATGAGGGCGTTGGTCGACTACCACCGCCAGCGATAACTATTTTTTTTGCGCACGACGTGCACGTGGTCCCAATTCTTCAAGCGCGATCAGCACCTGACGCGCTGCTTCCGATCGACCTTGGATCGAAAATCATCGAGCGTGATCTCGTCGGCATTTTTTCGATTGACCAAGCCGATCGCGATCCCTAATGTCGAGATCGAGCACCGGCGGTTCGAAGCGAAAACCGGGGTGAATCTGTCTCCTACATTGCTATCCAGGGATCTGCCTCTGTTCCGGGAGTGCACGCCCGCTCGTCGGGAAGCCCGATGGATTACGTGGAGCCCACCTACGCATAAGCGTAGGGGATAGAAAACCCTACGGTCGGACGGTCGGGCTCATTTTGGGCGCAGTGGTCAGTTAGCCACTGCGCCCTTCCTATTTCGAACTAGCCATCTGCCCGAACACCCGGGTTGCTCGCGTGAGCGACGTGGCTACGAGGGAACGCATGCGCAAGCTCGTTCCCTTGCTCTCGGTCGTGTCGCTGGCGTTCGCGATCGGGATGGCCAACGCGGCGCCGTACCATCTCGCCGCGCGACATCTCGTGATCGATCGGTCACCCGCGGCCGAGGTCATCAAGACCGATGCGAACCAGCAGATGATGGAGGCCGCGCGCGATCAGCCAACGCTGTCGCCGATGGCGTTCGATGGCATCGCCGATCCCGAGGTCGTGACCCCGCGGGTTCGCTACCGGCTGTGGCTGAGCTAGCTACCTAGCTCTTCGACTTCCAGTTGGCGCCTTCGCCACCCTGGACGGCGGTCGACCGGATCCCGCGCTCGAGCATCGATTCCTTGGTCTCGATCGCGTCGGCGCGGTCCTCGACCGGCTTGGCGTGCAACCCGGTGTCCATCCGGATCGCGTCGCACGGGCACGCCTCGACGCACAAGCCGCACACCACGCAGCGGAGCTCGTCGATCTCGAACACGGCGGGCCGCTTCTCGATCGATTTCGCGTCGCTCTCCTCCGGGATGATCGTGATGCAGTGAGCCGGACACACGGTCGGGCAGCACATGCAGGCGACGCAGCGCACCGCACCGTCGTCGCGCAGCATCAGGCGGTGGAGGCCGCGGAACCGCTCGGGGTACTCGACCTTCTCCTCCGGATACTGGACGGTCTCGATCTCGTTCCGCCACTTCTCGTCGACCGGGGCACCGGCGATCGCGCGGTCCTTGGCCTTCTTGAGCGGCAGGAAGAAGTTGCGGGCGAAGTGCTTGAGCGTGATCCCGATGCCCTTCGCGCTGGCAGCGAGGAACGAGACCTCGCCCGCGTCGGGACGATCGACCTGGATCGTGCGGACGCGGGGATGGCGATCGCCGACGGCGATCACCTTGGGGCCGTCGCCGGCGGGTTCGTGGTGCTCGTGGCCGTGACTCATGTGTACCTCAAGGTGTCGGTGAGCCCATGAACAGGAGCTTGATCAGCGCCGTCACCATGACGTTGGCCAGCGCGAGGGGCAGCAGCAACTTCCAGCCGAGGTTCATCAGCTGATCGACCCGGAACCGCGGCAGCGTCCACCGGATCAGCAGCTGGAACCACGACAGCAGCAGGACCTTGGCGCCGAATGCCGTGAACTGCAGCAGCACGACGACGGCGTGCGGCAGGTGCGTGACCACGCCACCGACGGAGACGCCGGTCATCTGATCGATGTAGCCACCGATGCGGAAGCCATCGGCATCGAGGAACGGCACCTGCCATCCGCCGAAGAACACCGTCGCGATGACGGCCGAGATGAACACGATCTCGATGAACTCGGCGAGGAAGAACAGCCCCCAGCGCAGGCCGGAGTACTCGACGAAGTAGCCGATGATCTCGGGCTCGCCCTCGGGAAGATCGAACGGCGCGCGCTTGGTCTCGGCGATCGCCGCGGTCAAGAACAGCACCAGGGCGACCGGCTGCCACAGCCACAGCCAGTTGAGCGGGTTGGAGCCCGACATCGACGCGCTCGCGCCGTGCGCCGCGATCGCACCGGGCTCGATGGTGCCGGTGATGAGGAACACGCCCATCAGCGACAGGCCCATCGCGACCTCGTACGACATCATCTGCGACGAGCTGCGCAGGCCGCCGAGCAGTGCCCACTTGTTGTAGCTGGCCCAGCCGGCGATCGTGCCGCCGTAGTTGGCGAGCGTGAGCACGGCGAAATAGAAGATCAGACCGAAGTCGATCGAGAAGATCTGCATCCGGATCGAGTGGTCGAACAGATGCGAGGCCGCCTGGAACTGCGCCGGATCGGTCGCGGCGAGATCCTTGTAGGTGGCGAGCAGCGTGGGGTCGAGCGTGTGCCAGAAGTTGTGCGGGTAGATCGTCGGCCCGAACGGGATGATCGCGAACGCGATGAACACCGGCGCGATCGCGAGGATCGGTGCCAGGGCGTAGAGGCCCTTGTGCACGTTCGCCGGGATGAAGTCCTCCTTGAAGATCATCTTCACCGCGTCGGCGACGAAGTGGAGGATGCCCTTGAGCTTGATCGGGCCGATGTTCGCGCGGTTGGGACCGAGCCGGTCCTGCATCATCGCGCTCTGCCGGCGCTCCATCCACGTCAGGATCGAGGCCAGCGGCATCACGAGCAGTAGGATCAGGAACACCCACTTGACGCCGGGGAAGTCGAGGATCGCGTACACGGTGTTCATGGCCTACCCCCGGCTCCCGGCGAAGCGGAGCTGGAGCGGCCGCGCCTCGCGCTTCCACGCCAGCTCCTTCCAGGCGGCGATCTCCTGGGTCATCTGCACGAACACCTCGCGGACGTGCGTCCACGGCAGCTTCGCGCCGGTTGCCTGCGCGAGTCGCACGACGGCTTCCCACCCGGCGATCGCGGCGCCCGGCGGGGGAAACGCCGGGTGCATCCGCTGCACGTGGCTCTGGTTGTTGGTGATCGTGCCCGCGCACTCGGCCCACGCCGCTGCGGGCAGCGCGATCTTGGCCTTCGCGGCGAGCCCGCGTTCGTGCGAGCTGATCGCGATCACGTCGATGCCTTCCACGGTGAGCCCCTCGCCCTCGCCGAGCACGAGCAGTACGCGCTTGCCGGAGAGCTCGGCGGCGGAGTCACTCGCGACGGTCAGGCCGAGCGCGTTCGCGATCGTCGTGACACCGGCGGTATTGGGGTTGACGTCGGCGACCCGCAGGCGGCCATCGGCACGTTCGGCGACCGGCGCGCGCGAGGCGACGACCACGGTCTTCAGGCCCCACGCCACCGCCAGCTTGGCGAGCGCGAAGTTGTCCTCGTTGGACGCGACCGCCGACAGGCCGACAGCGAGCTCGCCCGCGTTCCTGGCAGCGGTGATCGAAGACGCCGCGGCATGGATCGCGCGATCCCAGCCGGCGGGCAGACCGTCGACGGTGGCGGCGGCGAGCCGATGCTCGCGGAGGTCGTGATAGGTGAACCGACCCTCGTCGCACATCCAGTACTTGTTGACGTCGGGGTTGTGGCGCGGAACGAGCCGCCAGGCGCGCTCGTGCTTGTGGTGGATCTCGATGTTGCAGCCGGTCGCGCATCCATTGCAGATGCTGGGCGTCATCTCGAGCTCCCAGGCGCGCATCGTGAACCGGAAGTCCTTCGCGGTCAGCGCACCGACGGGGCACACGTCGACGGTGTTGAGCGAGTACGGATTGTCGAGCTGCTCGCCCGGCGCCGTGGTCAGGATCTCGTGATCGCCGCGGTTGGCGAACTCGAGCTGGTGCTGGCCGGCGACCTCGTCGCAGGTGCGGATGCACCGCGAGCACAGGATGCAGCGCTCCTGGTCGAGCACGATCGTCGGACCCAGATCGACGACCTTGGCCTTGTGGACCTTCGGGACGTCGACCCGCGAGTCTGCGTTGTCGTCCTCGAAGTACAGCTTCTGCAGCGTGCACTCGCCGGCCTTGTCGCAGATCGGGCAGTCGACCGGGTGGTTGAGCAGCGTGAACTCGAGCATCTGCTTGCGCGCGAGCGTCGAGCGTTCGTCGGTGGTGTTCACCACCATGCCCTCGCTACAGACCTGCTGGCAGCTCGGCTGCAGCTTCGGATTCTTCTCGATCGAGACCAGGCACTGGCGGCACTGCGCGACCACCGGGAGGCCCGGGTGGTAGCAGAACGCCGAGATGTCGAGCCCCATCGAACGGATCGCCTCGAGCACGCTGGTGCCCTTGGGAACGGTGACGGTCTGGCCGTCGATCGTCAGGGTGACGGTCACTTGTCGCACTCCCCGCCGATCATGTTGATCATGCCGAAGATCGGAACGACGTCCGCGATCAGGTGCTGGTGGAACAGCGTGCTCGCGGTCGACAGATGGACGAACGATGGTGATCGGCAGTACGCCTTGTAGGGACGCCCGGTGCCGTCGGCGACCACGAAGAACCCGAGCTCTCCGTTGCCGCCCTCGATGAATGCGTAACCCTCGCCGGCCGGCACCTTGATGCCGTCGACGATGTGCTTGAAGTGGCGGATCATCGATTCGATCGTGTTGTAGGTGGCGCGCTTCGCCGGCAGCGCCACCCGCGGATCGTCGGACATCACGCTGCCGCCCGGAATCTGGTGGATGCACTGGCGGAGGATCCGGAGCGACTGCTTGATCTCCTCCATCCGCACCAGGTAGCGGTCGAAACAATCGCCGGTGGTGCCGACGGGGACGTCGAACTCGAGCTCGGGGTAGACCGAGTACGGGTAGTCCTTGCGGACGTCGTAGTCGACACCACACGCCCGCGCGATCGGGCCGACGCAGCCGGTGGCCAGCGCCTGTTCGCGGGTCATCGCCCCGACGTCGGCCATGCGGTCGCGGAAGATCCGGTTGTTGTTGAGCAGGCCCTCGACCTCGACGATGACCTTGTCGATCTCGTCGAGGCAGTGCGACAGCTCGTCGCCGAAGCCCTCGGGGAGATCCTTCGACACGCCGCCGACCCGCACGTAACTGTGGGTCAGCCGGGCCCCCGAGACCTTCTCGAGCAGCTCGTAGAGCCACTCGCGGGCCTTGAGGAAGTACAGGAACGCGGTGAACGCACCGAGCTCCATCGCGCTCGCACCGATGCACGTCAGGTGATCGGTGACCCGCGACATCTCGCCGACGATCACGCGGACGTACTCGGCGCGCTTCGGGATTTGTCCGGTCAAGCCCATCAGCTTCTCGACCGCCATCGCCCAGCCGACGTTGTTGAGCATCGGCGACACGTAGTTGAGGCGGTCGGTGTACGGGAACACCTGGGTGTACGTCGCGTACTCCGACTCCTTCTCGAAGCAGCGGTGCAGGTACCCCGGCTGGACGTCGCCCTTGACGATGCGCTCGCCGTCGACCGACAGCACGATCCGCACGGTGCCGTGCATCGCGGGGTGCGACGGGCCCATGTTGATCGTCATCAGCTCGTGCGGGAGCTCGGTCTCCTCGTCGGTGAGGTCCTGGACGTCCTTGCGCCCGAGGACCAGCTGCTTGAGCGACGTGACGTCGCGCTCGGCATTCGCCATTAGCGGTGGTCCTCCGCCTTGATCGGGTTGATCGGCAAATCGTCGCGGCGGACCAGCGGCTGGCGCTTCTCCTTCGGGTAGTCCTTCCGCAGCGGGTGCCCGACGAACTCCTCGTAGAGGTAGATCCGACGGAGGTCGGGATGGTTGTCGAACACGATCCCGTACATGTCGAAGGTCTCGCGCTCCTGCCAGTTGAAGCCCGACCACAGCGGCGCCAGCGACGGACACCGCGCGTCGTGCTCCGGCACGGCGACCTTGAGCCGGATCCGGTGGCGGTGGGTCTGCGATCGCAGCTGCCAGCAGACTTCGAACCGAGGTTTCGATTCGTCCCACGCCTCGGAGGTCGGGCGGTGCAACGGATGCCAGTCGAGACGATCGATGCAGGTGCAGAACACGGGTGCGTCGAACGCCATCGCGGGATCGGTCTGCAGGTACGTCGCGACCGCCACGAGCTGGTCGCGCTTCACCCACACGATCTCGTCACCGTGCTGCGATTCCACGCGTTCGATCGCGGACGCGTGCTTGGACTGAAGCGCGTCGAGGACCTTCTGCGACATGGCTACTCGTCTTCCACTTGTTGCGACGCGATCATCGCATCGCGTTTGGTGCGCAGCTGGCTGTGACCGCGCCCCGCCTGGATCCGCTCCATCAGGAGGATCAACGCGTCGAGCACCTGCTCGGGGCGCGGCGGGCAGCCGGGGATGTAGACGTCGACGGGGATCACCTGATCGGCGCCCGGCATCGCGTGATAGTTCTGGTAGAAGCCGCCGGTCGACGCGCACACGCCGAACGCGATCACCCACTTGGGCTCGGTCATCTGATCGAAGATGCGCTTGAGCGCCGGGCCTTGCTTCTCGGTGATCGTGCCGACGATCATCAGCAGGTCGCTCTGCCGCGGCGAGAACCGCGGGAACTCCGCGCCGAACCGCGCGATGTCGTACTTCGGACCCGCGACCGACATGAACTCCATGCCGCAACACGCGGTCACGAACGGGTACGTGAACAGCGAGAACTTACGTCCCCAGTTGGTGACGCGTTCGAGCTTGCTCTGCTTGGCCCACTTCGCGGCGTCCTCGAGGCGGGTGGTGGTTAGCTCTACTCCCATCCGATCGCCTTCTTTCTCCACACGTAGGCGAGTGCGACGACCAGGATCGCGACGAACAGGAGCATCTCGGCAAACCCGAACACGCTGACGGCGCCGGTCGGGGTGCGTGAGAGATGGTCGTAGAGAACGGCCCACGGGTACATGAACGCAGCTTCGATGTCGAAAACCAGGAACAGGATGGCGACCTGGTAAAACTTTACGGAGTAGCGACCGCGTGGCGATCCGATCGGCTCGCTACCGCACTCGAATGGCTTGAGCTTTTCGGGGTTGGTGGCCTTGGGGCCGAGGAGCATGGCGAGCGCCGTGAACAGCCCGCAGAACGCGAGCGCGAACACGATGGCCACACCGGCGGGCATATACGCCTGGAGCTGCAAAGCGAGGCCGAGTATATGAAGCGGCCCGAGCCGGTCAACGCGGCGAGGCTGCGATTTTCAAAGAGCGATCGGCCGGTTACGCCAACTCGGCGTACCCGCCAGCGCGCTCTTCGGGACTACAAATTCGCCTGAGCGTTCCGGAGCGCATCCTCGAGCGCGAACACCATCTGGTCGTCCATGTCGACCAGGTAGATCGTCTCGGGATTGGGACGGCGGTGCGCGCGGATCTCCTCGACGATCGCGCGCGCGGCCTCCTCGATCGGAACGCCACCGAGGTCGGTGCCGATGCCCGGGATCGCGATGACCTTGAAGTTGTTGCGGTCGGACGCGATCAGGGCGGCACGCGCGGCGCGGCGAACGTTCTCCGCACCGATCATCATGCCCGGCTCTTCCATCGTCGGGACGTGGATGACGTTCTTCGCGGGGAGCTGACCCGCGGTGGTGACGAGCGCGGCACCGACGGCGATCGGCGCGGCCTGCATCGCGGCCTGCTGGATCACGTCGCCTCCCTGGCGACGAAGCGAACCGCCGATACCCCCACCCATGATCCCGAGCGAATTCGCGGGATTGACGATGGCGTCGACCGGCAGGGTCCAGATCTCTGCGCGCGCTACGTGAACCTGCATATGCGGGAGGCCAGGTAGCACGGATGCCGCGTGGCCGACAAGACAGAGAAAAACGAGCCGAAACGGAAAAAGCTCCGACCTCGGTCGGAGCTTTGACCTACGTCTCGCGCGGCGATCCGCTCAGGCGCAGGCTTTCTCGAGCTCGGCCTCGACCTTGTCCTCCGCCCACTTCTTGGCGACGGCGAGCTCCTTCACGATCAGCTGCTTCGCGTTGTCGAGCATCTTGCGCTCGCCGAACGAGAGCACCTTGCTGCTCTTGAGCCGGTAGAGGTCGCGATAGACCTCGGCGACGTCGAACAGCGAGCCGGTCTTGATCTTCTCCATGAAGCCGCGATACCGGCGGTTCCACGTCTGCTTGTCGATGTGGATGTCCTTCTCGCGCAGGATGTCGAACACTTCTTCGATCTCGGCCGACGTCGCGACCGGCCGGAGCCCAACCTGATCCGCCTTCTCCTTGGGGACGAGAATCTGCATCCCCGTGGCGAGTACCTTCAGCACGTAGAAGGAGCACACGGTGGTGTTGATCTCCTTCTTTTCGATCCCGATCACCTCGGCAACGCCGTGGGCGGGATAGACGGCTTTCTCGCCAATTCTGAAGTCGTTCATTCAGGGTCTCCTAAGGTGTTCGTGACGCTCGAGTGAATGCTGTTGTCAGCAATGCTGGGACCACTCGGGGTCACCTGGGCTGGTTAGACGAAATCGTCTGTGGTTTAGATGAGTTGTTCTCGAAAACTGAAATGAGCTTCGAACTCGAGGGTGCGCCAAGCTGGCACACCGTGTTGTGTCGCGCCGACCGATCGACGGTGACGAAACTGGGTGGTTTCCCAGCGGGGCCCGGAGGATATCAATGTCGGCCCGGATCGCCAGTCCTAAGATCGATGCGGCTACTGGCATGGCCGCAACCCCATCGTCTCACATTCAATTTCAAGTGCATAAATTGGCGAAAACAGGTGGGGATCGATGGGGTCTGATACCCTGGGGATCGGGTGCGAGGCTCGATCGGTCAGATCCTCATCCAGCAAGGCGTGATCGACCAAGGTGCGCTCTCCGACGCCCTGGCTCGCCAGAGCGGGCGCCATCCGGTCGCCAGCGAGCTCTACGCATTGGGGTACGCGAGCGAGCGCGACCTCGCGACCGCACTCTCGGCGCAGACCGGGTGGCCGGCGATCGTCCTCGACGAGTCGGCGATCCGACTCGACGTGCTCGAGCACGTGTCGCTCGAGTGGGCCCGCATCTTCAACGCACTCCTCGTCTACGAGGATGCGACCACGATGATCGTCGCCGCCGCGCGTCCGGAGGATGCCATCGTGCCGGCGCGCGAGCTCGGTGCCAACCGCGGTCGTAACGTCGAGTTGCGCATCGCGCTCGACATCACGCTCGCGCGCACGATCCGCGTCGGGTTCCGGATGTGGAAGGCCGGCGAGCGTTACCTCCACGGCCCCGAGGCGGATCGCGATCAGCCCGCGCTCGCGATCGTGCTCCCCGACGGTGGAGAGGACGAGCACCGTCGCGCGCAGCGCGCGCTCGCCGAGGAGGCGGCCCGCGACATCGAGCGCAACGAGGAGATGCCCGAGGAGCACGTGTCCAGCAACTCGCTGTCGTTCGCGACCGGCGACTGGCAGCTCAACACGATCACCACGACGACGACCGCGGTCCACGATCACGACGACGAGGACGACGCGCGCACCCAGCGCGTCGCCGGGAGTCTCGAGGAAGGTCCCGGCCCCGGCAACGGCACCAACCTGAACGCGATCGTGATCGATCCGGATCCGCCCGGTCGGATCCAGCTGATCAACGAGCTCGAGCAGCTCGGCTACCACTGCCAGGCGGCCGCGTCGGGCACGCAGGCGATCGATCTGCTCGGCCAGTACTACTTCGATCTCGTGTTCGCCGACGTCGCGACGCCGGAGTGCGACGGTCTCAGGATGTGTCGCGCGATCAAGCGCAGCGAGCGGATGTCGCGGTCGCGGGTCGTGGTGACGACCTCGGTGGTCGACTCCGGCCAGGTCGCCGACGAGGTGCTCCAGCACTCGGGGGCCGACGGCTACCTCGAGAAGCCGCTCGACTCGCGCCGGCTCCACCGCTTGTTGCGCGAGCTGTCGACCGAGGAGCGTGCCGATCACGAGGCCCTGCTCGCCGACGCGCTCGGTCGCTATCAGAGCGGCGACATCGAGGGAGCGATCGCTCGTCTGCGCGGCGCGCTGGTGTCGGATCCCAACAGCCCGAAGCTGCACTTCATGCTCGCGAACATGTTGCAGCGTGCCTCGCGTTATCCCGAGGCGGTCGACGAGTACGAGGCCGTGGTCGAGCTCCAGCCCGCGTACTTCCCGGCGTTGACCCGACTCGCGTACCTGTACTTCCGGCAGGGGCTGCACGCGCGCGCCGTCGAGACCTGGCGACGCGCGCTGCCGGTGTGCGAGGACCCGGCGCTACGCCGGAACATCGAGCTGTTCATGCGCAAGCTCGTCGCCGACATGGCGAAGACCGACGGCTAGGGTGAAGTCCCAGGACGGCTACGGCAGGGTGCCCGGGTTCATGATCCGGTGCGGATCGAGCGTCTCGCGCAGCGCCGCGAGGTAGGCATCGAGCTTGTGGGCGCGCGCGCCGAGCAGCCACGCACCGGCGGTCTCGGCGGCCTTCTCGACGGCGCGCAGGACCTCGGGCTCGGGCGTGTCGCCGGCGGCGGTCTCGATCGTGAAGAACGCGACGGCACCGTCGGCATCGAATCGCGAGATGTGGGCGCGCGCGCGCAGCTCTCGCTCGGCGCAGTAGGCCATCGTCGCGCGGTACATCGCGCGCAGCTTGCCCGGTGTCGCCATCACCTGGAGTGACGGCACCGGGCCGGGCGTCGGCTCGTTGGCGTGCACGCGCCGCCACCACAGGTCGGCGAGCTCGAGAATCTCCCACCGTGCCGCCCTCGGCGATCACCGCCGACGTGATCAGATCGCGATCGCAGGTCGCGAGGTCGGTCGGACCGGCGGTCGCCGCCACCATGAGCGCGTGTCCGGCGGGCACGACCTCGTGGCCGAGGTCGCGCTCGAAGTGAACCGCCGCCTCGCGCGCGTCGTAGATCCGGATCCCCGACGGCAACGCTTCTTCTCGCAGTGCGAGGTACACCGCCGAGATCGCGGCATCGACCGACGGCAACGTGTACGCCGCCACCAGACGCGCTTCGGGTGTCTGGTGGATGCGCAACACCGCCGACGTGATGAACCCGATCGTGCCCTCGCTGCCCATCAGCGCGCGCGACAGATCGGGCCCGGTCGCGTGGCGCGGCGCGACCCGCGTGTGCACGGAGCGACCGTCGGCGAGCACCGCGGACACGCCGACCACCGCGTCCTCGAAGAAGCCGTGCCGCGCGGACGACTTGCCCGGCGTGCGAACGGCGATGATGCCGCCGAGCGACGACGCCAGCACGACCGGCGGGTAGTCACCGATCGACAGGCCGCGCGGCTCCAGCACGCGCTCGAGCTCGAGCCCGGTGATCCCCGCCTGCGCGTGCACGAGCAGCGAGTGCTCGTCGAGCTGCAGCACCTGATCGAGCCGGCGGGTCGCGACCAGCACGCGCGGGCGCGATCGTCGCGCGATCGACTCGTCGGCGACCGGGACGCCGGTCGGCGGCGTCGCCGCACGCGTCCGGGCGGTGGCCGCGTCGATCGCCTTGGGGGCGTGGACGCGTGCGTCGGGACGGGCGGCGGGTGCGCGACCTCCGGCACCGATCGCGTAGACCGCGGCGCGCTCGGTGTTGGCGGCGCGGATGATCTCGGCGACCTCGGCGGCCGAGCCCGGGCTCACGCGCCACGACACGGGATCGATCTGTTCGAGGTGCTCGGCGCCGACGGCGGCACGCAGGTGGGCTTCGAAGGTCATTGGTGACCCGTGGCGCACGGAATCGGTGCCGAGAACACGAACGTCGGAGACAGCCCGCGCCCGATGCCGTGCCACCGGGTCAAGGTGCGCCTCCGCTGATCCCGAGCTTGCCGGGATTGAAGATGCCGTCGGGATCGAGACACCGCTTCGCGGCCTCGAGCATCGCCATCGCCTCGCGGTGCTCGCCGACCATGTACGGCGCCTTGAGGAGGCCGACGCCGTGGTGGTGGCTGATCGTGCCCCCGACCCGCGTCGCCGCCTCCATGCCGTCGCGCCAGATCGAGTCGTAGACACGCTCGCTCGCACGCGCGTCGTTCGCGGCGCCGGCGAACGTGAAGTAGATCGAGCACCCGTCGGCGTACGCGTGAGAGAAGTGCGCCATCACCACGGCGTGACGGCTGATCGCCTCGCGCACCGAGTCGTAGAGATCGAGCAGTCGCTCCCAGGTCGCCGCGACCTCCATGGTGTCGACGAACGCACCGTCGCGGAACACCGGGCTCATCCGATAGCTCACGGCGTAGCGGTGCTTGACCCACGCCCACCCCGGATCCTCGCCCTTGTCGCGGCAGCCGGCGGTCTCGAGCTCGTGGAACGTCAGCGCGGCCTCGATCTCGGTGCGGATCCGCGACCCCTCGAGGCCGATCACCATCCGACAACCGCGACGCGCGACGCGCTCGGCCAGCGTTCCGATCAGCTTGTTGGTGAGCTGCGAGCGTCCGAGCGCGGCGTGCATCGCGTCGTGGCGCAACGTGCGGCCGCGGGCGAAGCTCAGCAGGCGCTCGACCACCCCTTCGTGGCGAGGGCGCGGTTCCGGCCACGCGGGGAGTGCGCCGGTCTCGACCGGAGGCATCGGTGCCACGACATCGTCGTCGCTGCCCGAGGAGCTCGGCGGGCTCGATCCTCCGAGCGAGTTCATCAGCGTGTCGAGCTCGTCGTAGAGCCGCACCACCGCCGGTCGCAGCCCCTTCTGCAGCACGCGGCGGATCGCCTCGACGCCGGTCGCGATGTCGTCGACTTCGAAGCCGCGGAACACCTTCATCTGCGGTGCCGGTGACAGCCGCAGCCGCGCCGACGTGATCACGCCCATCGTGCCCTCGCTGCCGACGATCAGCTGCGTCCAGTTGGGTCCGCGCAGCGCGCGGTTCGGACCGTCGGTCTCGATCACCTCGCCCCGTCCGGTGACGAGCGTCAGCCCCGCGACCCGATCCTCGACCTTGCCGTACTTGGTCGACAGCTGACCGGCCGCGCGCGTCGCGAGCCAGCCACCCACCGTCGAGCAGTAGATCGACGACGGGAAGTGACCGAACGTGTAGCCGCGGCGCTCGAGCTCGCGTTCGAACCGCTCGCCGGAGAGCCCGGCGTCGACGTTGCAGATCAGCGCCGCCGCGTGGATCGCGTGGATCTGCTGCATCCGCTTGGTGTCGATCGTGATGCCGCCGTGGATCGGCACCACGCCTCCGCACACGCCCGACCCGCCACCGTACGGGATGATCGGGATGCGGAGCTCGCGTGCGAGCTTGACGACCGCGGCGACCTCGCGAACGTGCTCCGGCCACACCACCGCGTGCGGACGAAACGGCGGGAGCTCGCCGTCGCGATACGCGATCAACATGCGCGGCCACATGTCGCGCGCGTAGGTCTCGAGGTCGACCACGCGCAGTGACATCCGGCGAGGTCCGACGATGGCTTCGAGGTCGCGCTGCAAGCGATCGACGTCGACGGTCACGACGCGACGGTAGCGCAGACTCTCCCGTTCAAGGTGGCGAGAGGTCGACGATCACACCGAGACCGCCACCACCACCGCCGGCCCCCTTGCTCGAGGCGTTGTTGGCCGTGGCACCCGGATTGGGCGGGATCGCGCCGATCGCACCGTTCGAGCCACCCGCGCCGCCGGTCGGTCCGCCCGCACCGGGGATGTTCGGTCCGGTCGACGCGGACCCGTCACCACCACCGATCGAGGATCCACCGCCGCCACCGCCGCCGCCACCGTTCGCGAACACCAGGGCGTTGGTGTCGATCGTGACGCCGAGCTTGGCGTACAGCGCGATCATGCCGCCGGAACCGCCGCCGCCGCCGCCGTTCTTGCTGGACGGTCCCCCGAAGCCGCCCGCGGCCGACGCGTCGATCGCACCGTCGATCGTGATGTGGCCGTTCGCGATCAGATAGAGCGCGCCGCCGCCGCTTCCACCGGACCCCCCCGCCGAGTTGCCGATGCCGCCGGTCGATCCCCGGCATCCACCACGCAGGCGAGTCGGGTTCGGATCGGCGGGACCGGGCGTCGCGCCGGCCGCACCCGGGCCGTTGCCACCCTTGCCGCCCTGCGTGCCGAAGCTGCCTCCGGCGCCGCCGCCACCGCCGTTGTTGTCGTTGCCGGCCGGCGTTCCGGCGACGCACCCCGAGAAGTCCGCACCCGCAGCTGCCGGTACGCCCGCGAACGACGACACGTCGAGGTAGGCGCCGGCAGGCACCGCGAGATCGTTCAGCGCGACGATCACGAGTGGGCGTGCGCCCTCCGCGCGAAACGTGTTGCCCTGGATCGTGACGTCGGTGCCGGCGCGCACGCATGGCGCCGGGTCGACGGCGTTGGTGATCGCGACGCCGCCGTCGCAGGTATCGGTGTCGTAGACCTCGGTGTCGAGCGTCAGCGGGTCGGCCGGCATCGAGGCCAGACAGATCGGAAGCGTGGGACTCCCGGCGCAGTTGGGATCGGCGTCGACGGGCGTGTCGACACCCGTGGTGTCTCCCGGGGCGTCGGGCGGAGGTGTGTCGTCGCCCGGTGTGGCGGGCGCGGAATACGTACAGCCCCCGAACCACAGGGCGAGAAGCACGCCGGTGGGCGCGGTCACCCGCATGCGCAGACTATAGCCGGGGCGGCGCGTGCTGACATAAGGTTCGTCGCGTGACTACGACCACGTCTTCGAGATTACCAAGCACGCTCGCCGTGATCGGTGCGGGCACCATGGGCCACGGCATCGCGCACGTCGCCGCGCTCGCCGGTCTCGAGGTCCGGCTCTACGACGCCATCGACGGCGCCGCCGCGGCGGGGCTCGCGAAGCTGACGAAGAACCTCGACAAGGGGGTCCAGCTCGGCAAGGTCCCCGCGGCCGACCGCGACGCCGCCGTCGCGCGCGTGCGTGCCGAGACCGACCTCGCGATCGCGTGCACCGGTGCCGACTGCGTGATCGAGGCGGTGCCCGAGAAGCTCGCACTCAAGACCGAGGTGTTCAGCGCGGTCGATCGCGCCGCACCCGCGCACGCGCTGCTCGCGACCAACACGTCGTCGCTGCCGGTCGCCAGCATCGCGAAGGCGGTGCGCGATCCGTCGCGCGTGGTCGGCATGCACTTCTTCAACCCGGTGCACCTGATGAAGCTCGTCGAGGTGGTGCGCCACGCGGAGTCGAGCGCCGACGCCGTCGCCACCGCCGTCGCACTCGCCGAGCACTTCGGCAAGACGCCGATCGTCGTCACCGACAGCCCCGGCTTCGCGTCGAGCCGGCTCGGTCTGGTGATCGGTCTCGAGGCGATGCGCATGGTCGAGCAGGGCGTGGCCTCGGCTGCCGACATCGATACGGCGATGAAGCTCGGCTACGGCCATCCGATGGGCCCGCTCGAGCTCACCGATCTGGTCGGGCTCGATGTCCGGCTCGGGATCGCGAAGTACCTCACCGAGGCGATCGGTCCGGCATTCTCGCCGCCGGCGATCCTCGAGCGCATGGTGGCCGAGGGCAAGCTCGGCAAGAAGTCCGGCGAGGGCTTCTACCGCTGGGTCGACGGCAAGCGGCAGTGATCAGCTGAGCGGCTTGGCCGCGCGCACGTGATGGCTGCGCGGGCCGCGATGCCGGCGCACGTGATGGCGATGCGTGCGATGGCGCGCGCGACGGGCCGCGTGGCGGCCACGTGGAGGATCGACATCCGAAAGCTTCGCACCCTGGATCTCGGGGGTGAGAAGCTGCGCGGCGAGGTGACCGGCGGCGGGCGACGTGCGCTCGAGCTCCGCGACCGTCAGCGCGGTGAGCGGATCCATCGGATGGTTGTCGATCCGGACCTCGAAGTGGAGGTGCGGGCCGGTCGCGCGGCCGGTCGAGCCGACCTGGCCGATGCGCTGTCCGGCACCGACCTCGGCACCCTTCTTGACCTCGATCCGGCGCAGGTGCGCGTAGCGCGTGTGCAGTCCGTGGCCGTGATCGATCTCGATCAGGTTGCCGTAGCCACCGCGGCGGCCGGTGAACACCACCGTGCCCTCACCGGCGGCCATCACGGGCGTGCCGTGCTTGCCGCGAATGTCGGCGCCGCTGTGAAACTTGCGACGGTGCGTGATCGGATCCTCGCGCCATCCGAACCCCGACGTGCTCGCGTTCTCGACCGGCTCGATGGTCAACGCGGTGACATCGACCGCCGGAATCCCGGCGTCGATCCGCAGCTGGTCGAGTCCGCGTGCGATGCGCTGGCCGAGGCCGTCGATCCACGCGTGCGCGCGTACCGTCCAGCTCGCGAGCGCGACCTCGGGTGACGGCCCGCGTGCGGCGTGTTGGCGCAGATCGAGGCGACCCATCGGTGTTCCATGGCCCGTCCCCGAGAGCGCGGCAACGCCAGCGGCGAGGAGCAGGGCATGGGAAAAACGGCGCATCGAATCGGGTTCTCTCGGGGGAGACCCAGGTATCCGCGAAACCGCGCGGTCCCGTCAATGCAACTCGACTCAGTTCGCGGTCGGTTTAGCCGTTGTGAGGAAGACCGTCGCGTCGACGCATCACCCTACAGGTCGCTTTTCATCGCTTGTTGTCGGTCTTCATCCCTTGTAGTACGAGGGGGCCTCGCCGTGAGAAACCGCTGGTTGACCATCCTGCTCGCGCTGCTGTCCGCGGCGGCGTTCGCGATGTCGGTCGAAGGAGGGCGATGGTGGACGATCGGCGATGCCGAGATCGGGCCGTTCGGCGCGCACCGCTGCTTCGACGGCACCTGCGTCCCGGCGGGCCTGGCGTGGCTCGGAACCGGCGAGCGCTGGATCCGGATCGGCATGGCGACCTGGGCGGCCGGCCTGCTGTCGGCACTCGTCCTCATCGTGCTGTCGGCACGCGCGGCGGCGCGGGTGGTGCCGAGGCTCGCAGCCAAGACCGCGCTGGTCTCGATCGCGACCGCATCGGTGTGCGGCACGGTGTTCTTCGCACAGTTCCCGAAACAGTTTCCCGCCGAGGCTGCGCGCGGCACGCTCGAGTTCGTGCTCGCGATCGTGCTCGGCGTGTTCGCCTCGATCTCGGTGCTGCGCGCGAGAGAGTGATAGGTCAGCTGCGCAACTTGCGCCACAGATCGCCGGCGCGCGACACCAAGCCCTCGCCGTAGAGCTGCTTGATCATCCCGCGAATCCGCTCGGTGGCGTTCTTGGGCTGGCGGAACGACATCATGTTCATCGGGATCGAGAACGCCTGCTCGGCGGTCGACTTGACGCGCGTGAACTCGCGGATGCCTTCGTCGCCGTGGATCCGGCCGAACCCGGACTCGCCGATGCCGCCGAATGGAAGCGTCGGGATACCGGAGAACGCCATCACCGAGTTGACGGCGGTCATGCCCGCGCGCAGCCGGTCCGCGATCGAGCGCGCGCCCTTGCCGGCGAACACGCTCGAGCCGAGACCGTAGCGCGTGTCGTTGGCGAGCCGCACCGCTTCGTCGAGCGAGCTCACGCGCTGGATCGGGATCACCGGGCCGAACGTCTCCTCGGACATCACCTTCATCCGGTGATCGACGTCGGTCAGCACCGTCGGTTGGATGTAGCTGCCGGAGATCGCGTCGGCGCCACCGGTGTGCACCTTGGCACCCTTGGCGACGGCATCCGCGAGGTGATCCTCGACGATCCCGACCTGCGCGGGGGAGGTCATCGCACCGAGGTCACCATCGTCGCCGCCGACCTTGAGGGCGCGCACGTTCTCGACCACCTTGTCGACGAACTTGTCGTGGACGGCTTCGGCGACGTAGACGCGTTCGACCGAGATGCACGCCTGGCCGGCGTTGGTGAGCGCGCCGTACACGCAGGCCTCGGCCGCCTTGTCGAGGTCGGCGTCGTCGGTGACGATCATCGGATCCTTGCCACCGAGCTCGAGGAGCACCGGCGTGAGGCGCTCCGCGGCGGCCATCATCACGCGCTTGCCGGTCGCGGCCGAGCCGGTGAACGCGATCTTGTCGACCGCGGACTTGGCGAGCGCGGCACCCGTGGCGCCGGCACCGGTCACGACCTGCAACAGATCGGGAAGCGCGAACGTGCGAGCCGCGATCTCGGCGACCTTGACCGCGAGGAGCGGTGTCAGCTCGCTCGGCTTGAACACGACCGCGTTGCCCGCCGCGAGCGCGTACGCGATCGATCCCATCGGCGTGAACAGCGGGTAGTTCCACGGACCGATCACGCCGACCACGCCGAGCGGGTGATAGCTGATCGTCGCGCGGAAGTTGGCGAGCACGCCCGACGACACCTTGCGCGTCGCCATCGCCTCGGCGGCACGCGCGCCGGCGTGCTGGAGGTGGGAGAGCGCCATCATCACCTCGACGTAGGCCTCGAGCAGCGGCTTGCCGTTCTCGCGGTGCAACAGCTCGGCGAGCTCGTCGGCGCTCGCGGCGAGCGCCTTGCGAAACGCGACCAGCTCCTCGGCCCGCGCCTCGAACGAGCGCGTCGACCAGCTGTGCGCCGCCACGCGGGCACGCGCGACCGCCGCATCGACCTCGGCGGCGGTGTGGATCGGAACGGTGCCGATCACCTCGCCGGTGGAGGGGGCGTAGCTCGAGAGTCGCTCGGCATTCGTGGTCGCATCGCTGACGGTCGCCATGGCGGCACCATGGCACCGGACGTGACCGCTCTCAAGACGGAAAACCGCTGGCTCGGCGTACTAGATGGGGTTCAGCTAACCGAACACCATGATCAGCACCACGGCCGCGGCGACCACGACGAGCAAGGCGATCGCGACCCACAGCCAGGCGCGGTCCGGTTGGATCTTGTAGGCCTCTGGACCGGGGCTCCCGAGCCGGGTGCCCGAGGTTCGATCGCCGGTGGTGTTTTGGAGCTTGCTGATCCCGGTGTCCCAGCCGAGCTTCTCGTCGATCACGAGCGGTTGAGCGCCGACGTCGCTCCGGATCTCGTCGCTCAGGACGTGCGCGGCCACCGGAGTCGCCGCACGGTGGCCGAGTGGATCGCTGCCGAGCGCGGCCGGATGCGGCGCCGGTGTGATGCGTTCGGGTGCCGGCGTCACACGCTCGGGGGGAGGCGTTCGGCCGGTGCGGCGCTCGGCGGACTGATCGGCCTGCCAGGCCGCAGCATCGGCGACACCGTGGCCACCCTGGTGCACCGGGTCGGTACGGACCTGGTGGCGCGGCTCGACCACCGAGGTCTTCTCGTTGTCCTCGTCGATGGGGTTGTCGGTGATCTCGGTCTTGTCGTTGACGCCGGCGCGGACGCCATCGACCCATGGCTCGCGCTTGCTACCGAACAGCTGGGTCATGAACCGACCCATCGCGGTGGCCGAGCCCGTCAGCTTGCTGCGCACGGCGAACGCGTCGAGCGCCTCGATGAGCTCCGCGGCGGTCTGGAACCGCTGGTCGGGCTCGGTCGCCATCGCGGTCAGGACGATCGCTTCGAGCTCCTGCGGATACCCGGGGACCGCGACCGACGGCGGCACCACGTCGCCCGACACGATGCGCTTCATGGTCTCGAAGTCGTCGTTGCCCTTGAACGCGCGGCGCAGCGTCGTGAGCTCGTAGAGGCAGATGCCGAGTGCGAAGATGTCGCTGCGGCGATCGATCGGCTTGCCCTTGCACTGCTCGGGCGACATGTAGCCGTACTTGCCCTTGATGGTGCCGCCGACGGTCTTGGTCGCCCGCTCCTCGGCCTTCGCGATGCCGAAGTCGAGCACCTTCACGCTGCCGTCGTAGCCGACCATGATGTTGGCGGGCGACACGTCGCGGTGGACGATGTTGAGCGGCTGGCCACCCTTGCCGCGCCGCTCGTGGGCGTGGTGAAGCCCGGCGGCGGCACCGCTGATGATCATGAGGGCGAGCTCGAGCGGGATCGTCCAGCCTCGGCGCAGCGTGGTCTCGAGGATCGCGCGGGTGTTCTCGCCGTGGACGTACTCCATCGCCATGAAGTAGGCGCCGTCGGCCTGATCGACCTCGTAGACCTGAGCAACGTTCTGATGATTGAGCGTCGCGGCGAGCTTGGCCTCGTCCAAGAACATCGTGACGAACCGCTGATCGCTCGCGCGCTCCCTGAGGATCGTCTTCAGGACGACGTGGCGTTCGAACGAGCCGAGACCTGTCTGTCGCGCGAGATAGATCTGCGCCATGCCTCCGGTAGCGAGATGACTGATCACCTCGTACCGGCCGACCCGCATGGGGATGCCCGCAGTGGGCTCCGGCGGCACCACGCCCCAAGGATCGAGCCTGCGCCACGGCGTGTCAAGCAACCCTCCCGACGACAACATGAGAGGTTTCCATTGCATACTGTGCGGCGGTGGATGCTGCGAGAATCCAGGTCGCGCTGTCCGGCGCGATCCCCGCGGTGGTCGCGATGTGGGTGGTGGACCGGCTCGATCGCAAACGCCCCGAGCCCCCACGCCTCCGCCGGTTGGTGGCGTTCGTCGGCATGCTGTCGGTGATCCCGGCGGCCCTGCTCGAGATCGGCCTGTCCCGCACGCTGGGGGCCTCGCTCGACCCCGAGTTGACCTACCAGGGGGCCACCTTCAAGTCGTTCATCGTCGCCGCCGCGGTCGAGGAGGCCTGCAAGATCGGGGTGATCTACTGGATCGTGTGGCGCCGGCCCGAGTTCGACGAGCGGATGGACGGCATCGTCTATGCCTCGCGCGCCGGGCTCGGGTTCGCGCTGGTCGAGAACGTCATGTATCTCGGGTTCGTCGCCGGCTCGCTCACCGATCAGCTCTCGATGTGGGTCCTCCGCGCCGTGCTCTCGGTACCCGGGCACGCGATGTGGACCGGCATGATGGGCGCGCTCGCGGCCCGGCGGCGGTTCGATCGTGCGGGGCTCGGCCTGGTCGGCGGATATCTGCTCGCGGTGGCGTTCCACGGCGCCTACGACCTGTCGCTGTTCGCCCAGCAGCCGCTGCATCTCGAGGGGCACCAGACGGTCGCGAAGCTGATGATGGTGGTTCCGATCGGGCTCACGATCGCCGCGCTGTTCGTGATGCGATCGCTGGCGCGGTCGGCGCTCGCGCACGACGACGCCGAGGCCGCACGCAACGCCGCGGCGGCCGCGGCACGGCTCGCACCGGGAGCGACACCATGACGCCCCAGGACGATCGCGGCTGGGATCTACGGGGCAAGCACGCGCTGGTCACCGGCGGGACCAAGGGGATCGGGAAGGCGATCTGCGAGGAGCTCGCCGCGCTCGGTGCCACGGTCACCTCGGTCGCACGCAGCGGCGCCGATATCTGCGCCGACGTCGTCACCGAACGCGCGGCGATCGTCGCGGCGATGCGCGACAGGCCGGTCGACATCCTCGTCCACAACGCCGGCACCAACATCCGCAAGCCGCTGGTCGACTACGACGACGCGACGTTCGAGCACATCGTCGCGTTCGACCTGACCTCGGCGATCCTGCTGTCGCGCGATCTCCATCCGCAGCTCGCGGCCTCCGGTTCGGCGAGCGTGATCCACGTCGGTTCGGTGGCGGGGCAGGTCGCGATCCCGACGGGGGTGGCCTACGCCGCGGCGAAGGCCGGGCTCGCGCAGGCCGCACGCACCCTCGCGCTCGAGTGGGCCCGCGACAACATCCGCGTCAACACGGTGGCGCCGTGGTACACGCGCACGCCGCTCGCCGCACCGGTACTCGCCGATCCTGCGCGACTCGCCGCGATCGTGGCGGCGACACCGCTCGGTCGGATCGCCGAGCCGCGCGAGGTCGCGAGCGTGGTCGCGTTCCTGGCGCTGCCGGTCGCGTCCTACGTCACCGGACAGTGCATCGCCGTCGACGGCGGGATGACGATCCAGGGGCTGCCGGCGATCTAGAGCAGACCGCGGAGGCGACGTCGGACCACCAAGCCTAGCCGCCGCACTTGGTGTCGGCCTTCGCGCACTTGAACCGCACGTGGATGTGGTTCGCGTGGTTGCGATAGTGGTGCACGATCGCGCTCGCCGACCGGCCGCGCGGATACTGGAACACCTTCTCGAGCCGCTTCTTGCTGACGCCGTGCTTCCGCGCCCAGCGATAGATGATTCCCTGCACGTCGTAGTCGAGGAAGATCACCTCGACGCCGCCGTCCTTCTTCGCGGTGTACGCGAACTTGCGGAGCATCGTCCACATCGCGCGCGCGTCGAGGTTCTTCTCCGTGCCGTTGATGAACACGTTGGGGTAACCGCGCGGCTTCTTCTTGTAGAACAGCCCGAGGTCGATATCCCGACCCGACTGGTGCGAGTGGTGATTGCTGACGCGGCCACCGTGCTCGGCGGAGATGTCGCCGATCGCGAGCGGGTGCGCCGGGCGATGGACCGCGAGGGTCTCCTTGATCACGCGCCGGGTCCAATCGACCGTGGTGCGCGTGCCGAACGCTCGCCAGGGACGCCGGATCTTCGCGCCGCGACCCAGCTTGAGCTTGGTCGGGTGCTCGAGGTAGCCGTTCCACGGCAGCCCGAACGACTGCGCGCGCGAGTGGTGGTGGTGGCGCTGCTCGCGTGCATCGTGCGCGACGGCGACCGAGCGACGTTCGCGATGCGTGGACGAGTGACGGCGCCTCGACCGCCTCGCCTCCGCGTGGCGGTCGGTCTTCTTCGCCTTCGACTTCTTCGCGTTCGACGTCTTCGCCTTCTTCGACGAAGTGCGTTTTTCGTGATGCGAAGTCTTGTCGGTGTGGGTTCGCGCCTCGGTGGTCACCGAGGTTGCGAGCAGAATCCCGAACAAGATCACGAGCAGACGCATCAGAAGCCCCCCTTCGATAACAGATCCTCATCCTGGAGATCACGATGACGGGGGGCCAGTTTCGGCCGATCTCTACCTCGAACGCGGCAGACACCTGATCGTCCGCGCAGGTGTGAAGCTCAGGGCTTGAGCGTCTTGCAGCGCGCGGCGAGCACCTTGCCGATCGGCTCGAGGTCGTCCTGCAGCTTGCGCTGGAAGTCGCTCTCCTGGAGCGTGCGCGCCGCGAGCACGAGCTTGCGGAGGTCGCCGCATGCGCGATGCGCCTCGATCAACGGGACCATGCCGCCGTTGTAGACGCGAACCTCGGTCAGCGACGCGTTGTTGGGACGCTTGCGCAGCCGCAGGTCGGCGACCAGCTCGTCGATGATGCGCGCCTTCTCGGCGAGCTTCTTGTCGCGTGGCAGCTTCGAGGCGTACAGCTTCTTGAGCGCGCGGTACGCGGTCAGCGTGCGCGCCGCGCGCGGAAGTCGCAGCGCACTACCGAACCGCCACGCCAGCTCCTCGGGAGATCCGCGTCCGAAGTGTTCGTCGACCCAGTGTTCGGTCAGCTGGTTGGCGATGTAGCTCGCGAGGCTCTCGTTGAAGAACGGCTGGTCGCGGATCAGCACGGTGGCGTGCACCGACTCGTGAAGGATCACGTTGGCGAGACCGGGATAGGCCGAGTCGCCGCCGCCGAGCATCGTCGACAGCACCGGATCGGGGAACCACCCTCCGGTCGAGTACGCACCCGCCGGTCGCACGATCACGTCGTAGCCCCGGTTCTCGAGCTCGAGATACTGCGCGACCGCGTCGTCCTCGCTGAACCACCCGAGTCCAGCGAAGCAGCCGACGATCGGGAAGCACCAGCGCAGTGGCTTGAACGCCAGTGGATCGGCCGCACCGACGAACCACACCGCGGCCGGGCGATCGAGTTGCACGTAGCGTTTGTAGTTGCGGCGGATCGAGAGCCCGTAGGTGCGGCCGTAGGCCTTGATCTCGGGGATCGCCGCCAGCAGCATCGCGGTGCGCAGCGGGGTATCGGGATCCGCGATCACCTTGTCGATGTCCTCACCCTTGCCGAGGAGATCGAGCTGACCCGCGGCTCCCTGCGACAGGTAGCGCGTCATCAGACAGCCGCTCCCGAGCTGGAGCGCGACGAGCGCGACGAGCGCGACGACGAGACGAGCGCCTCTCATAGTCTGGCGACGATCGCCTTTGCGAGCGCCTCTCATAGTTTGGCGACGATCGCCTTTGCGAGCGCCTCTCATAGTTTGGCGACGATCGCCTTTGCGAGCGCCTCTCATAGTTTGGCGACGATCGCCTTTGCGAGCGCCTCGCCGTCTACGAGCTTGCCGGGTTTCCATCCGATGCCGAGGCCGGAGCCGTCGTCGTGCTTGGGGATGATGTGGAAGTGGACGTGCATCACCGCCTGATGCGCCGCGGGCCCGTTGTTCTGGAGCACGTTGTACGCGGTGGTGTTCGTCGCGGCCATCACCGCGCGTGCGATCCGCGGCAACACGCGGCCGATCGCCGCGGCGTCGTCGTCGGGCAGTTGGTCGAGGGTCTCGACGGGGCGTTTCGGGATGATCAGCGTGTGGCCGCGTGCCAGCGGGCTGATATCGAGGAACGCCAGCACCTGCTCGTCCTCGTAGACCTTGTGACACGGAATCTCACCGTTCAGGATCTTCGTGAAGATCGTCTCGGCCATCGTCCAAGCGTAGCAGGTTGCGGACGAGCGTTTTTCTGCGACCTGCGAAACGACAATCACTGGCAGGCTGCGTGCTTCCGCAGCCTGTCGGCGCTGGCTACGGGTTGAAGCGATAGCCAGAGCCGCGCACCGTGATGAAGTGCTTCGGTTGCTCCGGGTTGACCTCGAACCGCTTGCGGAGCTGGCCGACGAAGTTGTCGACCGTGCGGACGCTGCCCGCCGACTGCCCCCACACCAGGTTGAACAGCTGAGCGCGCGAGAACACCTGGCTCGGGTGCTGCACGAAGAACACCAGCAGCTCGAACTCGAGGTGGGTGAGCTTGACATCCTCGCCCGCCCGCGTCACCGCGCGCTGGGCGCGGTCGATCACGACATCGTCGAATCCCAGCTCCTCGCCTTCGTTGGCGACCTGGGTCGGCGTCGGGGTGGTCTGGCTGGCGCGGCGGAGCACCGCCTCGATCCGTGCGAGCAGCTCGGCGAGGGCGAACGGCTTGGTGACGTAGTCGTCGGCGCCGAGCCGCAGGGCCGCGACCTTGTCGAACTCGCCATCGCGGGCGGACACCACGATCACCGGGACCAGGTTGTCCGCAGCGCGCAGCGTCGACAGCACCTCGAGACCGTTCTTCCTCGGTAGGTTGATGTCGAGCAGGACGAGCGCGAAGTCTTCATCCTTGGTGAGCTCGACCGCGCTCTCGCCGTCGCGCGCGATCTGCGTGGTGCGGCCGGCGAGCTTGAGGTTGAGGGCGAGCCCGGTCGCGATCGCCTCGTCGTCCTCGACGATCAGGATCCGGCTCGTGGGCGTCGTGTTCGCTTCGCTCACCGGGTGGCTCCGGCGAGCTCGCTGGAGGTCGACGGCCGCGGTTCGCGGCGGCGCTTGAGGCGGATCCGGAACGCGGTGTCGCCGGGACGGGACTCGACGTCGATCCGGCCGCGATGGCCGCGCACGATCGCGCGCACGAACGACAGCCCGAGGCCGACCCCGCTGGCTCCGCCCTGGTGTGCCGCGCGTCCCCGCGAGAACTGCTCGAAGATCGCGCGGTGCTCGCCGCGTGCGATCCCCGGTCCGTTGTCGCGGACGATGATCTCGATCCATCGCGGCGAGCTCTTGACCTCGATCGCGATCCGCTTGTCGTCGCCGCTGTACTTCCACGCATTGGTCATCAGGTTCGACAGCGCGCGCACCAGCGTCGGGCGATCGCCGACGATCGTGAGGTTGGGCTCGACGTGCCGGATGATCGGCGTCGGGTTCGACAGCGTCTGCGCGTCGAACGCGGCGATCGCCTCGTCGATCAGTCCGTCGACGTCGATCCGTTCGCGCGCGTACACGTAGCTCGATTGCAGGCGCGACAGTTCGAGCACGCGGTCGACCAGGACCTCGAGGCGGGCGGTCTCGCGGGCGAGCAGGGAGAGCACCTCGGAGCGCTCGGCGGCCTCGAGGCGGCCGTCGCGCAACGACTCGATCAGCAGGTTGATCGACGTGATCGGCGTGCGTAGCTCGTGCGACACGCTCGACACGAAGTCGTTCTGGACGCGGACGAGCGAGGCGCCTTTACCGACGAAGATCGAGCCGAGGATGTATCCGGTGATCCCCGAGGTGCAGAACGTCAGCACCAGCACGCCGGCGATCAGCGTCGACGTCGACTGACCGGTGACCAGCAAGATCACCCCGACCCCGGTCATCGCGATCGTGGGGAGCAACGTCGCGAGCATCAGCACGAGCTGTGCGCGACGGAGCTGGAGGTTGGCCGGCGGAAAACGCACCGCGCGGCACTATGCCACGCGACGGAGCTCGGCGGGAACGAGGCTGTCCTCGACGGACGCGGGGACGGGCGCGGGGACGGGCGTGGTTGCGACGGGCGTGGGGCGGTGATCGCGGATGTGGTCGGGAACTCCGTGAAGATCCCAGATCAACCCCACCGCGGCGAGCGCGCGTAGCACGTAGTACGTGATGTCGACCTCCCACCAGTAGAAGCCCTGGCGGGCGGCCACCTGATAGTGATGGTGGTTGTTGTGCCAGCCCTCGCCGAGCGTGATCAGGGCGAGCACCGGGTTGTTACGCGAGTCGTCGGTCGTCTGGTAGCGCCGGTTGCCCCAGTAGTGCGACAGCGAGTTGATCGTGAACGTGCCGTGCCAGTTGGCGACCTGCGCGACCGCGAACGCCCACACCAATCCGAACCAGCCACCGATCAAGAACGTCGCCACGGCGAACGCGACCGGCGGCAGGATCCACCACCGGTTGAGCCAGCGCAGCTCGGGGTACTTCGCGAAGTCCTTGATGCGCGACAGGTCGGTGCCCTCGAGGTCGCGCGTCAGGATCCAGCCGTGGTGCGCCCACCAGAACCCGGACTGCACGACGCTGTGAAGGTCGCCAGGCTGGTCGGACAGCTTGTGATGGACGCGGTGATGCGCGGCCCACCACAACGGACCCTTCTGCGTGGTCAGCGTGGCGCCGAGTGCGAGCACGAACTGGAACCACCGGCTGGTCTTGTAGCTGCGATGGGCGAAGTACCGGTGATAGGCACCGGTGACGAAGAACATCTTCGGCAGGTAGACAGCGGCGGCGAGCGCGAGCCCCCACCACGACCAGCCGAGCGCGATCACGCCGGTAATCGCCAGCACGTGCACGCCCCAGTACGGGATCGTGAGGACGTTGAAGTACGTGCGCCAGAAGCCCGGCTTGGCTCCGCGTGGCACTACCTCGACAGCGTTCATGGAGCCCAAATTAGCGCGCGCGGCGCTTTCATATGGCCCGACCTCCGTCATGGTTTGGTCAGAGGGCCCATTGCCGCAGCGCGCCTCGCTCGCCGGTCGGCGAGAAAATCGCTACTTGCCCGGTATCGATGCGGCCGCGGGAGAGGGTGCCGCCGCGGCGGTCGGCGTGTTGCCGCGGATCGCGAGCGCCGTGAGGGCGGCGGCGACGCAGAACGCGATCGCGGCGGCGACCACGGGAGTCTTGCGGCCGCGTCGCGGGCGGCGATGGCGGACGCGTGCGGTGTCGGGGATGTCGAACGGGATGATCGGTGGGACGAGCAGCACGCCCGATTCGTCACGCGCGGGCTCCGGCAACGCGATCAGTTGCGCGGGGAACGGCGGCAGCGTCACGGCGACACCGGGAGACACCGCGCCTTGGTGCTGCAGCGCGCTCTGGACCTCGATCATGCTCTGCGGGCGATCGGCGGGGTCCTTGGCGAGCATGCACGCGATCAGATCGTCGAGCGATGCCGAGATCTCGGGTGCGAGCTGGCGCGCGCGCGGTGCGGGGACGCGCTGGTGTCCCTCGACGAGGGCGCGCAGATCGCCTTCGAACGGCGTGTGCCCGGTGACCAGCTCGAACAGGATACAGCCGAGCGAGTAGATGTCGCTGCGGTGATCGATCATCGCGGCCGAGCGGCACTGCTCGGGTGACATGTAGCGTGGCGTTCCGAACACGGTGTTCATCATCGTGTGCCGGCTGGCACCGATGCGTGCGAGTCCGAAGTCGAGCACCTTGACGCGCTCGCCGGCCGGCACCGCGGGGTCGGGCACCAAGTAGACGTTGTCGGGCTTGAGATCGCGGTGGAGCACGTCGGCGCGGTGAGCGGCGGCGATCGCCGACGCGATCTGACGCGCGACCTCGACGGCCGTGTCGGGCGCGAGTTTGCCGCTGCGACCGAGTCGGCTGGTCAGGCTCTCGCCCTGGAGCAACTCGAGCACGATGTACGCGCACTCGCCGAGCTCCGTCCCGGCCTTGCCGCAGTCGAGAACGGTGACGATGCCGGGGTGGCTGATCCGTGCCGAGGCACGCGCTTCCTGGAGGAACCGGTGGTGGATCTCGGCGTTGGTGAGATGGGTCGGGTTGAGAAGCTTGATCGCGACGTCGCGGTCGAGCTCGAGGTCGCGCGCGACGAACACCAGACCGAACGTGCCCTGCCCGAGCTTGCTGCGGAGCTCGTACTTGCCGATCCGTCCCCCGGGGGCCAACACAAATCCGCGCGGCAGCGGCGGGGGTGCGACAGATTCCTGAGGTGGGGGGACGAAACGTTGCGGGTGGAGTGAGGTCTGCTCGTCGTCGGGGAGCGCCGCGTCCACGAAGGTCGCATCGAGGACACAGGGACGGGCGGCTCGGCTCACGTCCGAGGAACCTGCACACCTCGTGCCTCCTCCGATCACACTCGACGACAGTAGGTTGCACACGACGGGATGAGGGGCAGAAGCCCCACGGATATCCACAGTCCGCACCAGGTGTTAGGGTCCGCCGAGGTCACACAAATGAAATACAACCGACTGGGAAGATCTGGGGTTCGAGTTTCGTCGCTGTGTCTCGGTGCGATGACCTTCGGCGAGGCCGACGAGAAGTCGTTCATGCACAAGGTGGGCTCCGACGAGGAGACCGCGCACGCGGTGCTCGACCGCGCGCTCGCCGCGGGGATCAACTTCATCGACACCGCGGATGTCTACGGTCAGGACGGCCTGTCGGAGCGCGTGCTGGGCAACTGGATCGCGGCGCGCGGCTCGCGCGATCGCATCGTGCTGGCGACCAAGTTCCGGTTCACGATGGGCGACGGTCCCAACCGCAGCGGCGCGTCGCGTTACCGGATCGTGAAGTGCTGCGAGGACTCGTTGCGCCGTCTCAAGACGGATCGCATCGACCTCTACCAGATCCACATGCAGGACATCACCGTGCCCGAGGAGGAGACGCTGCGCGCGCTCGACGACCTCGTGCGTGCCGGCAAGGTGCTCTACATCGGGTGCAGCAACTACGCGGCATACCGGTTGATGAAGAGTCTCGAGACGTCGCGGCAGAACAGCTGGGTGTCGTGGGCGACGCTGCAGGCGCAGTACAGCCTCGTGGTTCGCGACCTCGAGCGCGAGCACGTGCCGCTGTGTCGCGAAGAGGGCCTCGGCATCCTGCCGTGGTCGCCGCTCGCGGGCGGGTTCCTCACCGGCAAGTTCGAGCGCGGCAAGAAGCTCGATGCCGGCGCGCGTCTCGGCGCGAAGCCCGAGCGGTTCGCGCGCTACGACAACGAGCGCAACTGGAGGATCCTCGACGCCGTGCGCGCGGTCGCCAAGGAGACGAGCTCGACCCCGGCTGCCGTCAGCCTGGCGTGGCTGCTGTCGAAGCCGCAGGTGACCTCGGTGATCTTCGGCGCGCGCACCGTCGCGCAACTCGAGGCCAACCTCGCGGCGACCGAGCTCCAGCTGACCGACGGCCAGCTCGCGGCGCTCGACACGGCGTCGGAGTTCGACCTCGGCTATCCGTACGCGTTCATCGGCGCGACGCAGAAGACCTGGTAAGACTTCGCGAGCGGTTCTCGCCCGCGTCTCGCGAAGTCGGGCGGCGACGTCTACGCCCGCATCGGCACGCCACCGATGTAGTCGCGCTTGCCGAGCTCGACGCCGTTGTGGCGGAGGATCGCGTAGGTGGTGACGAAGTGGAAGTACAGGTTGGGCACGGCGAACTGCGTCGCGTACTCGTCGCCGCGCATCCACTTGCCATCCATCCATGGCAACGAGATCCGGCGCTCGGCGGCGCCCGCGAAATCGTCGACGGAGAACGTCTCGAGGTAGGCGATCACGTTGGCGATCCGCGTGCGCAGCTCCGCGATAGCGGTCTCGACATCGGGATGCGTGGGCCAGTCCTTGCCCGCGATCCGGCCGGCGAAGAACTTGGCGTTGTCGCACGTGGTCTGGATCTGACGGTCGAGCGAGAACTGATCGGGCGCGAGCCGGGCCTTCATCAGGGTGTCGACGTCGAACCGCCGGCGGTCGGCGTACGCGTTCGCGGCGCCGAGCCAGGCGTCGAGATTGCGCAGCATCTTGATCGGCTGGGGAACCGCAACGTCGTACAGCCACATGCGGCGAGGGTATCATCGCCCGCGATGCCGACCGACCTCGCCGACCTCGCCAAGCTCGCCGATCGTACGACCAGCCGGATCGCGATCGATCCCCGCGACCACGCCAAGGAGCTCGAGGCGCTCGGGTCACGGTGGTCGATCGCCGACAACGAGCTCCGGCTGTCGTTGCCCGGCCCGATGACGAAGACGGGCGCGGCGGCCGCGTTCGCCGGTGCGCTCGCCGACCGGCTCGATCACCACCCCAAGATCGTCCTCGAGTATCCGGGGATGTCGCTGTCGATCAACACGCACGACGCGAACGCGATCACCGTGACCGATCTGGTGTACGCCGCGAAGCTCGAGCAGTGGCTGCGCGACAACGGCTACTGACCCGCGAGGGCGTGGAGCGCGATCGTCGCGTCGCCGGCGATCATCACGGTGATCTCGTCGAGCTGGCGTCCGTCGACGATGCCGGCGGCGAGCCGACCGAGGTCGGGCGTCTCGCGGCTGACCGCGGCCTCGAGATCGGGAGCGATCGCCCCACCCGCGAGCAGGTTGACGTGGGTTCCTCGCCGCAGCTGATCCGCGCGTAACTCGAGCGGAACGTGCACGCACACGATGTCGGCGGCGAGCGCCGAGGCAAGCGTCGTCGGGTGCTCGACCAGGGCCTGGCGGATCTCGCGCGGCGCGAACCAGGTCGCGTGGGCCTCGGAATCGAGCCGCGCGAGCTCGAGGTCGTCACGCGAGCCGACGACGATCCCGAGCGTGCGCGGCGTGCCGACCGCGAGGTAACGCGACGCGATCGCACCGATCGCGGCGAGGGCGCGCGGTCGATCGGCGTGGATGGGCGGCAACGTCGGGCGACGCCAGCCGGGCGGTGACGTCGCATCGGCGACGTACGCGCGCTCGACGGCGAGCACCCAATCGGTCGTCAACGGGTCTCGCCTCCGGTCAAACTAGAACTCGGCTTGGCGGGGTGCGCGCGGGAACGGGATGACGTCGCGGATGTTCTCGACGCCGGTGGCGTACTGGATCGCGCGCTCGAACCCGAGGCCGAAGCCGGCGTGCGGCACCGTACCGTAGCGGCGGAGGTCGCGGTACCAGTCGTAGTCGGATGCGGGCAGACCCATCTCGGTGATCCGGCGATCGAGGACGTCGAGGCGCTCCTCGCGCTGGCTGCCGCCGATGATCTCGCCGATGCCGGGCGCGAGCACGTCCATCGCGGCGACCGTGCGCTCGTCGTCGTTGAGCCGCATGTAGAACGCCTTGATGTCCTTCGGGTAGTCGATCACCGCGACCGGCCGCCCCACGACCTTCTCGGTCAGGTAGCGCTCGTGCTCGCTCTGCAGGTCGACGCCCCACGACACCGGGAACTCGAACTTCTCCTTGGCCTTGCCGAGGATCTCGATCGCCTCGGTGTACGGCATGCGCTCGAACTTCGACTCGATCATCGCCGCGAGCCGCTGCTTGCAGGTCTTGTCGACGAACTTCTCGAAGAACGCCATGTCGTCGGCGCGTTCGTCGAGCAGGGTCGTGAAGATCGACTTCAGGAAGTCCTCGGCGAGCTGCGCGTCGGCCGCGAGATCGGCGAACGCGATCTCGGGTTCGATCATCCAGAACTCGGCGAGGTGGCGCCGCGTGTTGGAGTTCTCGGCGCGGAACGTCGGCCCGAACGTGTAGACCTTCGACAGCGCGAGGCAGTAGCTCTCGACGTTGAGCTGTCCCGACACGGTCAGGTGGGTCTCGCGACCGAAGAAGTCCTGATCCCAATCGACCTTGCCGTCGGGCGTGCGTGGAGGGTTGGCGGCGTCGAGCGTCGACACCCGGAACATCTGCCCGGCGCCCTCGGCATCCGACGCCGTGATGATCGGCGTGTGGATCCAGTAGAACCCGTGCTCGTGGAGGAACCGGTGGATCGCCTGCGCCAGCGTGTGGCGGACGCGCGTCACCGAGCCGATGATGTTGGTGCGCGGGCGCAGGTGAGCGACCTCGCGCAGGTACTCCATCGTGTGGCGCTTGGGCTGCATCGGGTAGTGGTCCGGGTCGTCGACCCAGCCCACCACCTCGATGGTCTCGGCGCGTAGCTCGACCGTCTGGCCCTTACCCTGCGACGCGACCAACTCGCCGGTCGCACGCACGGCACACCCCGACGTCAGCTTGAGCACGTCGGTCTGGTAGTTGGACAGCTCCTGCGGAGCGACCACCTGCAAGGCCTCGTGACAGCTCCCGTCGTGAACCGCCAGGAACGACAGCCCCGCCTTCGAGTCGCGTCGTGTCCGGATCCAACCTTCGACCGTGACGCCGCTGCCGACCGCCGTGGCGGAGAGCAGCTGGCTGATCCGGGTCGCCATCTACCGCTCGGCGTCTTTGCTGCCGACCACGGTCATGTTCATCCCGATCTGGACCGACACCGCCTTGCCGTCGACGGAGATCACGGTCTTGCCGTTGAGGTACCAACCGAAGCTACCGGTCGAGAACGACTTGACCTCGGCGAGCATCTCCTGGCCGTTGATCGAGATCTTCAGCGGCTCGGCCTTCTCCATGAAGTTGGTGAGCGAAATGGGGCAGGAAGTCTTGGGAGGCATGCGGCGGTATTCTCACCAGAAATCCACGCGCGGCGCTACACTGGGACCGGTGCGGATCGCGAGCTTTCTCGTACTGATGTGGGCGCTCGGCGCCTGTGGCGGCAATCCCGGCTCCCCCGACGGCGGGACCGGCAACGGCGATGGCAATGGGGGCGGTGATGGCAACGCGAACGGCGACGGCAACAACGGCCAGTGCGGGACGCTGACGGCGATCCTGCGGGACTTCCAGCAGAGCCACCCCGACTTCGAGGCCACGATCGCCGACGACCGCGGTCTCGTCGAGGTCGACCTCGGTACCGACAACAAACCGGTCTACGCGCCGAGCGGTGCGACGGCCACGGTGTCGGGCAAGACGTCGTTCGACCAGTGGTACCGCGACGTCCCCAACATCAACATGCACTTCGAGCAGCCGCTACCGCTGACCGAGAATCCCCCCGGAACGTTCACGTTCGAGGACACCAGCTTCTTCCCGCTCGACGGGATGGGCTTCGGCGACGAGGGGAACAACCACAACTTCCACTTCACGACCGAGATCCACGGCACGTTCCAGTACCGCGGTGGAGAGATGTTCTCGTTCACCGGTGACGACGACGTGTTCGTGTTCGTCAACAAGAAGCTCGGGCTCGACCTCGGCGGCGTGCACGGCGTCGAGAACGCCACGATCGACTTCGATTCCGAAGCCGCCACCCTGGGCATCACGGTCGGCAACTCGTACCAGCTCGACGTGTTTCACGCGGAGCGTCATACGTCGGCGTCGAACTTCCGCATGGTCACGACCATCGATTGCTTCATCATCCAGTAAGGAAGCTCACCGGCTCAACAGCTGCTAGGAGCTGCCAGTATCCATCGGGGGAAAGGTAAGGAAACCTGACGAACATGGTCCGTCACGCCATCCTCGCTGTCGTTGTGGCGAGTGGTATGGCCGCGTGCAGCTTCCCGACGCACGCGGGTGACTTCGCTTGCCAGGTCGACTCCGATTGCGATGCCGATCGGGTGTGCGACCAAGGATTCTGCGTGATCGGATCGCGGGTCGACGCCGGCGTCGATCAGGATGCGCCGATCGTCGAACCCGACGGACCACCGTCGGACGCCGACAACTTCGCGCAGATCGCGATGATGTGTCAGGCGGCCGGGTACACGCTCGAGGCCGGTCCGGCGGGCTACTACCGTCCGGTCACCAACGGAAAGAAGTGGCTCGACGCGCAGGCCGACTGCAAGGACGACGTCGCCGGCGCGACGCACCTGATCGTGCTGTCGACCACCGCCGAGGTCACGTACATGGCGACCCAGCTCGGCTGGATCGGTCTGTCGGATCGTGCGACCGAGGGCACGTTCGTGACGGTCACCGGAGAGACCGGCGACCAGCGTCCGTTCGCGTCCGGTCAGCCCGACAACGGCGGCGGCAACGAGAACTGCGTGCAGATGAAGTCGGGCGGCAAGCTCGACGACGACCAGTGCGGCAACGGCCATCGCTACGTGTGCGAGTGCGACGGCCGCGAGTCATCTCCATAGCCGTGATGTCGCGCGAGCCCCGGTGGGCAGCGCTGCTCGCTCGATCCCCTAAAGAACGGGTCTCGCCTCCATCACGGCAAGCTCACGGACGGCGCAGCACCATCTGCGTTAGCGCGAGGTGCGCGAACGCGTCGAGCACGAGGGCGTGATCGATGCGGCCGTCGCGCAGCATCGCCTGGACCTCGGCGAGCGGCACGACATCGGTCTCGATCACCTCCGAGCCGTCGAGGCGCTGTGGCCGGGTCTGCCGGCAGTCGCGCGCGAGGAACGACCACAGGCGGTTGCTCTGGATCGCCGGGTTGGGCCGGACGGACCCGAGCAGTTGCCAGGTTCGTGACGTGTAGCCGGTCTCTTCCTCGAGCTCGCGGCGTGCGGCCTCGAGAGGCTGCTCTCCGGCATCGACCATGCCGCCCGGGATCTCGGTCGCGATCTCGTCCGAGCCGGCGCGGTACTGGCGCACCAGCACGACTCCATCGTCCGGCGTCAACGCGATCACGTTGACCCAGTCGACGCAATCGATCAGCGAGAACCGCTTCGACTTGCCGGTGCCGGGGTGAGTCGCGTCGACGAATCGCGTGGTGAAGATGCCGTAGTCGGCACCGGGATGCGGCGTGCCGCGCTGCCAACGAAGGGCGTCGTCGTCGAGGCGATCGTCGTCGTTTCGGGCCATCGCTCCGGTCTACCAGATAGTTTCTGCCCCTGCGCGGCAGATAGGTTCTGCCAGTACACGATCGTGGCTGGCGTCGTCGGCACGGGAGAGTGAGAGTGCGTCCGTCATGCAGATTCCAGCGAACGGACGACCCCGCGAAGAGGTGCTCGCCGACATCGTCCAGCGACGCGGTGGCGACACCGACTGGCGCGGCGGCAAGGTGTTCTCTCTCGTCTATCACGCCGGCGAGGAGCACGAGCGCATGCTCCTCGACGCGCACGCCACCTACGCGAGCGCCAACTTGCTCAACCCGATGGCGTTCAAGGGCCTCAAGCAGATGGAGAACGAGCTGGTCGAGATGGCCGGCCGGTTGTTCCACTGCTCGGGTGCGGTCGGGGCGGTAACCTCCGGTGGCACCGAGTCGCTGCTGGTCATGGTCGCCGCGTATCGCGATCGCGCGCGCCGGAAGTGGCCGTGGATTCGCCGGCCGCAGCTGGTCGTGCCCACCACGATCCACCCCGCGTTCGACAAGGCGGCGCACTACTTCGGCGTCGAGCTCAAGAAGGTGCCGGTTGGCGCCGACCTGCGTGCCGACGTGTCGAAGATGGCGAAGGCGATCGGCTGGCGGACGATCGGGATCGCCGCCTCGGCGCCGCAGTACCCGCACGGCGTAGTCGATCCGATTCCGGAGCTCGGCGAGCTCGCGCAGCGCAAGGGCCTGCCACTGCACGTCGATGCCTGCGTCGGCGGGTTCATCCTCCCGTGGATCGAGCGCCTCGGGCGCCCGCTGCCGCGCTGGGACTTCCGGGTGCCGGGCGTCACCTCGATCAGCGCCGACCTCCACAAGTACGGCTACGCCGCGAAGGGTGCCTCGATGCTGCTGTGGCGCTCGATCGACGACATGCGCCACCAGTTCTTCGTCGCCACCGACTTCCCGGGCGGGATCTACGCGTCGCCGACGATGATCGGCACGCGTCCCGGCGGGCCGATCGCCGCGGCGTGGGCCGCGTTCCAGAGCCTCGGCGTCGATGGCTACCTCGCGCTCGCGCGCACCGCGCTCGACGCCGCCGATCGGCTGCGCGCGGGCATCGCGCGGATCCCCGGACTGGTGCTGCTCGGCAAGGGACACGCGACGATCGTGTCGTTCGCCGCGACCGGTCTCGATATCTACGCGATCGCCGACCAGCTCGAAGCGCGCGGGTGGACGCCGGATCGCCAGCACCGCCCGGCATCGCTGCACCTCACGGTGACCGCGAACCACGCACCGATCGTCGACGACTACCTCGCCGCGCTCGCGGATGCGGTCGAGACGGTGCGCGCCAACCCGAAGCTCGCGAAGTCGGGCAGCGCGCCGATGTACGGCATGGCGGCGAAGATGCCGGTCCGGCGTCTGGTGGCATCGCAGGTCCGCAAGGTGTTCGCCGAGCTCTACGCCGGCAGGAGCGACGAGCAGACGGAGGCACGGCCATGAAGCGGATCGCGTTCGCGCGCATCATGCAGGAGACCAACGCGCTGTCGCCCGTGGCGACGGAGCTCTCCGACTTCAAGACCGCGCACTACCTCGAGAACGATGCGCTACTCGAAGCCGTCACGCGGGGCCCGGAAGTCCCGGGCTTCTTCAAGCGCGGCGAGCTCGCTGGGTTCATGCGTGCGGCCAAGGCCCGTGCGTCCGACATCGAGCCGGTCCCGTTGCTGTCGGCATGGGCGTCGTCGAACGGTCCGCTGTCGGCGGAGTGCTTCGAGACCCTCGAGGCGCGGCTCGTCGAGATGCTGAAGGCGGCCGGTCGGATCGACGGCATGTACTTCGCGCTGCACGGCGCGATGGGTGCGCACGGGATCCGCGATCCCGAGAGCCGGCTCTTGCGGTCGGTGCGCGAGGTGATCGGTGGTGTGCCGGTCGTGATCTCGCACGATCTGCACGCCAACCTGACGCGCGCGCGGTGCGATGCCGCCGACGCGATCGTCGCGTACCAGACCAACCCGCACCGCGATCACGCCGCGATCGGCGCCAAGGCCGGCCGCATCGTGATCGGATCGACGCTCGGCGAGATCAAGCCGGCGATGGCGTGGCGCACGTTGCCGATGATCCTCGGCGGCGGCAACACGATCGACTTTCTCGCGCCGATGCGCGCCGTGTTCCGGCGCATGAAGAAGATGGAGAAGCACGAGGCCCTCGCGACCTCGACGTTCATGGCCCACCCGTGGAACGACGACCCCAACCTCGGGTGGTCGACCGCGGTGGTCACCGACGGCGATCAGGCGACCGCGGAGCGCTTCGCGGACGAGCTCGCGGAGATGTGCTGGGAGCGCCGCCACCAGCAGCCGCCGCAATTCGCGGATGCGAGCGAGGCGATCGCGAAGGCGCGCAAGGCGCGGGTCCGCCGCAAGCTCGGCTGCGTGACGATCTCCGATGCGTCGGACGTGGTCACCGCCGGTGCCCCCGGCGACTCGACCCACCTGCTTGCGCGCGCTGCTCGAGCAGGCGACCGGCCTGCTCGACCTATGCCGCCGTGCGCGATCCGCAGGCGATCGCGAAGCTGTGGACCAACGAGGTCGGCGATCGCGTGACGCTGTCGATCGGCGGCACGCTCGACCCCGCGCGTAGCGAGCCGCTCCCGATCGTCGGGGGCGAGGTGCTCGGCAAGTACGAGCGCCACGGATTCGGCAAGACCGTGGTGCTGTCGGTCCAGCACATGCGGATCGTGATCACCGAGGGGCCGTCGATGGTGATGCGCCCGACGTTCTACACCGAGGTCGGGCTGTCGCCGTGGAAGGCCGACATCGTGATGGTGAAGAACTTCTTCCCGTTCCTGATGTTCTTCCTGGCCTACAGCCGCAAGACGATCTTCGTGCGCACCCACGGCACCACCGACTTCGACGCCGCGTTCGCGCTGACGTTCGACGGGCCGGTGCATCCGCGCGATCCGGTCGACGACTGGCGTCCGCGCGATGCCGCTCGCCGACTGGGCGAGGGGCTCGTGGTCGAGCGCGGACCCGCCGAGAGCTCGCTCCCGAACACCGCGACCGACGCGGTGGCGGACGACGTCCCGTTCGTCTCGCCTGGCAACGAGTCGCCGACCAAGACAAACTCGCTGTCCAAGTGACCGCCACCCTGATCGGCATCGCGACGATCGCCGCGTTCGCGTTCTCGGTCGAGGGCGCGATCGGGTTCGGCGCCACCGTGATCACCACCAGCCTCGGCGCGCAGCTGCTCCCGATCGATCAGCTGCTGCCGGCGTTCGTGCCGGTCAACATGGTGCTGTCGGCCTACCTGCTCGCGAGTGGCCGGAGGCGCGTGCAGTGGCGCGTGCTGCTCGTCGAGGTCGCACCGCCGGTGGCGGTCGGTGCGGCGATCGGGCTGGCCCTGTTCCACATCCCCAACAAGACCGCGCTCGAGCTCGCGCTCGGCGTGTTCGTGGTCGCCCTCGCGGCGCGGCGGTTGTTCTCTCGACCCGTGCCAGCGGATCGATCGGTCGCGCCCGTGCGTCCCGGACGCAACCTCGCGTTCCTCGGGCTCGGCGGCATCGCGCACGGGCTATTCGGGACCGGTGGTCCGATGATCGTGTACGTCGCGCGCCGGCGGATCCACGACAAGAGCGCGTTTCGCGCGTCGCTCGCCGCGCTGTGGCTGTCGCTCAACACCGCGCTCCTGATCAACTTCGTGTCGCTCGATCTCTACGATCACGACACGATGGTCCGTGGTGGCGCGATCGCGCTCGTCGTGTTGCCCGGTCTCGCGATCGGCGAGCGCATCCACCGCGCCCTCGACGCCGCGAAGTTCGAGCGCGCCGTGTGGTCGCTGCTACTGGTCGCGGGCACCGTGCTGACCGTGCGGTCGGTCTGGGCGCTCGTGGCCTAGTCGACGACGCGCAGCCGAGGCGAGCGCACGCCGTCGCCACGGGCGATCGGCTCGGCCGCCGCGTGTTGCGCGCGTGGCTCGGGTGTCGCTGCCGGCCGGATCTCCGGATCGCGCTCGGCCCACGCACGCGCGACGTCGCGATCGAGCAGATGGGTCGGGCGCACGTTGCGAAGCGCGTTGAGCATGATCGCTCGCACGTGCGGGTTGGAGCGTTCGAGGTCGGCGATCAGGGCTGTCATCGCGTCGCGCTTGAGCCCGTCCTGCGAACCGCACAGGTTGCACGGGATGATCGGAAATGCGAGCTCGGCGGCGAACCCCGCGATGTCCGACTCCGCGCACTCGATCAGTGGCCGGATCACCTCGAACCGGCCATCGTCGGTGCGATAGCTCGCGGGCATCGCCTGCAGCTTGCCGCTGTAGAACAGGTTGAGCAGGAACGTCTCGAGCGAGTCGTCGCGATGATGACCCAGCGCGAGCTTGTTGCAGCCGAGTCGCTCGGCGGCGGAGTAGAGGATGCCGCGCCGGAGTCGCGAGCACAGCGAGCAGTAGGTCGCGGTATCGGGTAGTCGATCCGTGACCACCGAGTAGGTGTCCTCGCGCAGGATCTCGAACGGCCATCCCGACGACTCGAGAAACGCGCGCAGGGCCGCACCGTCGTACCCGGGCTGGACCTGATCGAGGTGGACGGCGATCAGCTCGACCGCGAACGGCAGGCGGGGCACCAGCTTGGTGAGGAGGTGGAACAGCGTGTAGCTGTCCTTGCCGCCCGACATCGCGATCATGATGCGATCGCCCGGCGCGAGCAGCTGATAGCGCTCGCACGTCGCCTTCACGTCTCGGTAGAGACGGTGTTCGAGTCGGCGGCGGACCTCGGAATCGGCCATGCGTGCCGTTCCACTCCTACTCGATCTCGGGGAACACGTCGACCGCTATCGTCGGGCGCGGTCGGCTACTGGCAGAACGCGATGTCGAACGCGGTGGTCTCGCTCTGGGTCGCGCCCGCGCCCGCGCACAGCTGGTTGGCGCTGGGATCGCGCGTGATGTTCTCGGTCAGGTTGCACGCCGCCGAGTTGTCGGACTGGCAGGCGTTGTCCCAGCCGCACATGCAGTCGTTCGGATCGCTGGTCGCGGTGAGGCCGAGACCAAATCCGATCGCGCCGACCGAGAAGTTGACGATGCGCTGGGTCGGCGACACGCCGTCGGACACCCACGCCACGTCGTTGCGGTTGGCGTCGCCGCAATCGAGCTCCTGTACGGCACCGCTGAATCGCGAGCCGACGTTGTTCGCCTGACCGCCGTAGACGATCATCACGTAGTCGCCCGTGGTCGGTCGCGTGGTCACGACCGTGATCGGAAAGCTCGACAGCTGCTGGGTGATGCCGTCGACGATCGCCTGGATGTCGGCGGCGCGTGTCCCCGAGCCCTGGTGGTAGGGCGGGGCGGTGCCATTCGCGATCGTCATCCAGCTCGCCTGGTTCTGCTTCGCGTTGCTGGTCGCGGCGTCGGTCAGGGCCTGCCCTTCGAACTGCAGGAACACGACGCGACCGTTCGAACAAGCCGCCGGACCATCACCGCCCGTGTCGGTGCCGGCACCGGGACCATCACCGGGCGGCGTCCCGGAATCGGGGCCCAGACCGGTGGGCGGCGAGACGCGCGCTTCGCAGGCGCATAACGCCAGTAGGAGAACGACGAAACACCGCACCTCTCCATGGTGCGGGAAATCTGCACATCCCACAATCACTGACTACCGATCCGATTCTGACAGCTCTCAGTCGGCGGTTAGACCGAGCTGCAGACGCACGACTTCATTGACGGTCCTGGGATCGGCCCCCGGGGTCTGCTTGATCAGCTGGCCGACGAAGAACCCGACCAGGCCGGTCTTACCCGCCCGGATCTGCGCCGCTTTGTCCGGATGCGCGGCGACGAGCGCCTCGGCGCGCGAGGTCAGCTCCGCCGCGCTCACCGTCTCGGTCTGGGTGGCGACATCGGCGAGTCGCTTGCCGGTGGCGATCATCTCGGCCAGCGCCTGCTTCGCCGCGGGGGTGGCCAGCTGCTTGTCGCCGAGCGCCGCGATCAACTCCGCGAAGCGGTCGGCGCCGAGCTTGGCGTCCGCGAGCGCCTTGCCGTCGAGCGCGCGCGGCAGCTCGTTGATGATCCACTTCGCGGCGAGCGCGGGATGCTTCGCGATCGCGATCGTGTCGAGGAACAGCTTCGCGGTGGTCGCGTCGGCCGTCATCAGATCGGCCTGATCGGTGGTCACGTCCGGTGCGGCCGCGATCGCGTCGTACATCTTCGCGAGCTCGGGATCGCGCGCGCGCGCCTCGGCGCGGTACTCGGCGGCCGACTTGCCCTTGGGACGAGTCTGCGCCTTCGCGTTGATCTTCTTCTCCGCCGCGTCGTCTTTCTCGACCTGCTTCGTCGCCGACTTCTCGGTGGCGTCGCGCAGGGTGATGATGCGGTTGAGCACGATCGCGCCGGGCTTCGAATCGAGGTCGATCGTGAAGTAGCCGATCCGCTCGAGCTGCCACCGCGATCCGATCGCGGCGCTGGCCAGCGAGGCCTCGAGGCGCGCGCCTTCGATGACGACGAGCGATTCCGGATCGAGCTGCTCGAGGAAGTCGGCGCCGGCCTCCTCGGGCTTGGGCACCTTGAACAGGTGGTCGTAGAGCCGGATCTCCGCGGTCACGCTGGTCGCGGCATCGACCCAGTGGATCACGCCGCTGACCTTGCGATCGGTGGGGTTGTCGCCGGCGACCGTGCCGGGCACGACCGTCGCACGCAACTTGGTGACGCTGCCGTCGGTATCGCGCGCGATCACGCCGTCGGCCTCGACGGTGATGCACGGGCCGTAGCGCAACCGCACCGTGCGCCCGGGGGCGAGCCGGTGGTACTTGGGCGGCGCCTCGTCGCGCCAGTCGTCGCGATCGATGTAGATCGTGCAGCCGATCGCCAGCGGACGCTCGCCCGGCTTGCCGACGTCGGGAGGGAAGTACGGCGCGTCGGCGAGCTTCGTGCCGTCGGGTAGGCCGACCAGCTCGACCTCGACCGGGCGCAGCACGCCGAGCACGCGCGGCGCGGTCTTGTTGAGATCGTCGCGCACGCAGTACTCGAGCTTGCCGATGTCGACCATCGAGTTGGCCTTGGCGACGCCGATCATGTCGGCGAACGCGCGGATCGCCTCGGGCGAGAAGCCGCGCCGCCGCATCGCCGCGATCGTCGGCATTCGCGGATCGTCCCAGCCGCGCACGTGGCCATCCTTGACCAGCGTGAGGAGCTTGCGCTTGCTCATCACCGTGTAGTCGAGGGCGAGCCGCGCGAACTCGTACTGGTGTGGTCGCGGATCCCACGGGCCGGTGTTGTCGATCACCCAGTCGTAGAGCTCGCGGTTGTTCTCGAACTCGAGCGTGCAGATCGAGTGCGTGATCCCCTCGATCGCATCCTCGAGCGGATGCGCGTAGTCGTACATCGGGTAGATGCACCAGTCGTCGCCGGTGCGATGGTGGTGCGCGTGCCGGATCCGGTAGAGCAGGGGGTCGCGCATCTTCATGTTGGGCGACGCCATGTCGATCTTCGCGCGCAACGTGCACGCGCCGTCGGGTAGCTCGCCCGCCTTCATCTTGCGGAGCCGCGCGAGGTTGTCGTCGACGGTGCGGTCGCGGTACGGGCTCGGCTTGCCGGCCTCGCTCAGCGAGCCGCGGTACTCGCGGATCTGCTCGTCGTTCAGATCGCAGACGTACGCCTTGCCCTCGCGCACCAGGTGCTCGGCGAGCTCGTACATCTTCGGGAAGTAGTCGGCGGAGAACAGTACCTGTGACGGCGCGAATCCGAGCCAGCGCACGTCGGCCTCGATCGACTCGACGTACTCGACGTCTTCCTTGGTCGGGTTGGTGTCGTCGTAGCGAAGGTTGCAGGTGCCCTGGTAGTCCTGCGCGATCCCGAAGTTGAGGCAGATCGACTTGGCATGACCGATGTGGAGGTAGCCGTTGGGCTCCGGTGGAAACCGCGTGGCAACCTTCGTGTGACGGCCGCTCTCGAGGTCGTCGTCGATGATGTCGCGGATGAAATCGTTGCGATCGCTGGCGCGCGGGGACATGACGGCCGGGAACTCTAGCACCGCGGCGCGTCAGTGCAGGAGGCTGTAGGCGGTCAGCGAGATCAGCGTGCCCAGGATCGATTCGAGGAGACCGGTCGGTTTCTCGGGCACGCCGAGCGGCACCGTCGTCGGGTGCTCGCCGTCGATCCAGACCTGGAACTGCTTGTCGTTACCGTTGGCCGCGAGCGTGATCTCGCCGGTGCCGACTGGCACGTCGTCGATCGTGATCCGGCGGGTGTGGGCATCCTCGACCACCAGCCGGCCGTTGATCGCCACGCTGACCCCGGATGCCGGCGACGACAGCAGCAGCACCAGCCGTCCGGTCGGGCCGGGGTCCGGGTCCGTCGACGGAAACTTCGCCGCCACGTCGTGCGAGCAACCGATCGCGACCAGGACCACGAGAAGCCAGCGCATGTCCGTTGGTCCGTCGATCGCGCCGGCGGGTTGCTCGCGACCTTGTTCGCCAACCCAGGCAACGCGATCGACCGGAGGCGAGACATTGTTTTCAATGTGGCCGCGAGCACGCCGACCATCGGCTCGCGCGGAGGTCACAAATGCTACGTTCCGCGCGTGCCGCGCCTCAACGAACACTACGCCAAGCTCCCCGCGAGCTATCTGTTTCCCGAGATCGGTCGCCGCGTACGCGCGTACCAGGCCGCGCATCCCGACGCCAAGGTGATCCGGCTCGGCATCGGTGATGTCACCGAGCCTCTCGCGCCGTCGATCGTCGCCGCCATGCACGAGGCGGTCGACGAGATGGGCAAGCGAGAGACGTTCCACGGCTACGGCCCCGAGCAGGGCTACGACTTCCTGGTCGAGGCGATCCGCGAGCACGACTACAAGGCGCGCGGGATCGAGATCGCCGCCGACGAGATCTTCGTCAGCGACGGCAGCAAGTGCGATAGCGGCAACATCCAGGAGATCTTCGCGGCCTCCGCGAAGGTCGCGATCGCCGATCCGGTGTACCCGGTGTACGTCGACTCCAACGTGATGGCGGGTCGCACCGAGGCGGCGGGCCCCGACGGGCGCTACCCCGGCTTCGTGTACCTGGTCGGCAACGAGGCCAACGGCTTCCAGCCGGCACCGCCGGAGAGGAGCTCGCAATCCGGGGAGATCATCGACGTCGCGTACCTGTGCTCGCCGAACAACCCGACCGGCACCGTCGCGACGCGCGCGCAGCTCGAGACCTGGGTGACGTGGGCGAGGGCCAACGACGCCGTGATCCTGTTCGACGCGGCGTACGAGGCGTTCATCTCGGATCCCGAGCTGCCGCACTCGATCTACGAGATCCCGGGCGCGAAGGAGTGCGCGATCGAGCTGCGCAGCTTCTCGAAGCGCGCCGGGTTCACCGGCGTGCGGTGCGCGTTCATGGTGATCCCCAAGGCGGTGACGGGCATGGCGGGCGACAAGCGCGTGCCGCTCAACACGCTGTGGGCGCGCCGGCACACCACCAAGTTCAACGGCGCGTCGTACATCGTCCAGCGCGGTGCCGCGGCGAGCTACTCGCCCGCGGGGATGAAGGAGACCGAGGCGCAGATCGCGTTCTACATGGAGAACGCGCGGTTGCTCCGCGAGGGGCTCGGCGCCGCCGGGTTCGTGATGTTCGGCGGCGTGCACGCGCCCTACATCTGGATCCGCGCGCGGAAGGACGAGACCAGCTGGCAGCTGTTCGATCGCATGCTCGCCGAGGCGCAGGTGGTGGGCACGCCGGGCTCGGGCTTCGGCCCCGCCGGCGAGGGATACTTCCGACTGTCGGCGTTCAACTCGCGCGCGAACATCGAGGAAGCGATCGCGCGGATCCGCCGCGTGTTCGGCTAACCGGGCCCCGATACCCACATGGCCCTTCATTGTCGGCTCATCGGGTCGTCGGGCGTCGGCCAGGCAGGCATCGGACGTCGGCGCGCGGGGGGGCTTCGTGCATATAATGAAGCCATGCGACGCATCTTGGGGCTGCTCGTCGTGGCCGTGCTCGTCGGTTGTGGCGGTAGCGTGGACGACACCGGTACGAATCCCGACGGTGGCAACAACACTGGCAACGACAGCGGTGGGAGCACGGACTCGTACGCGTTCTGCGTGCAGGAGACCAACCGCTACCGCACCGGTGGCGGCGTGCCGGAGGTGACCCAGTCGAGCCAGCTCGAGGAGTTCGCGAACACCGGCGCGATGATCGACTACAACGGCCAGCCGCACGATCACTTCCGCCAGACGCAGGGCGGTGGGATCGCGTTCGCCGAGAACGAGTGCCCGCACTGGGACCTGCAGTTCGGCGGCGGCGACGAGAAGATGTTGATCGCCGCCTGCATCAAGGCGTTCTTCGACGAGGGCCCCGGCGGCGGGCACTACGACAACATGATGAACCCCCAGTACAAGACGCTGGGCTGCGGGATCTTCAAGTCGGGGACCGACTACACGATCCTCCAGGACTTCGGCCGCTAGGACGCTCCGTCGCGGCGCGGTCAGCGCGTAGACTGCGCGCATGAAGCGTTCATGCACTTTGGTCGCGCTCGGACTCGGGCTCGCACTCGTCGCGTGCAAGAAGAAGAACAACGAAGCTCCGACGACGACGGCGTCGGGCAGTGAGGTCGCGAGCGGCTCCGCTCCCCCGGAGGGATTGGGCAGCGAGACCGGCTCCGGATCCGCCGCAGGGGCGCCCGAGGCACGGCAAGAGTGGAAGGACCTCGGCCTCCAGACCCCCGAGTCGGTGCTCTACGACGCCGACGCCGATGTCTATCTCGTCTCCAACATCAACGGCAAGCCGGCCGACGCCGATGGCAACGGCTTCATTTCGAAGATTGGCCCCGACGGCAAGGTGATCGATCTCAAGTGGATTGACGGCTCCAAGCCCGACGTCCATCTCGACGCGCCGAAGGGCAGCGCGATCTCGGGTGGCGTGCTGTGGGTCGCGGACATCACCGCGGTGCGGAAGTTCGACGCCAAGACCGGCAAGCCGATGGGCGAGGTCGCGGTGCCCGGCGCGACGTTCCTCAACGACGTCGCGACCGCACCCGACGGCGGCGTCTACGTCACCGATACCGGCGTCGACGCGTCGTTCAAGCCGACCGGCGCCGATGCGGTCTACCGGATCTCGAAGGACGGCAAGCTCGAGGCGCTCGCCAAGTCCAAGGACCTGCACGGTCCCAACGGCGTGACCTCGGTCGATGGCAAGGTCTACTTCGTCACGTTCGGCGACAAGCAGTTGCGCGAGGTGCCGCTGACCAAGGACACGTCGTGGCAGCTACCGAAGGGACAGCTCGACGGCATCATCGCGCTCGCCAAGGACGACTTCTTGATCTCGAGCTGGGAAGGCAAGACCATCTATCGCGGGGCGAAAGACACCTGGAAGGACCTCTTGCTCGATATCGAGGGACCGGCTGACATCGGCCTGGACTCCAAGCGCAACCTGCTCTTGATCCCACACTTCAACGGCAACGCGATCACGGTGCTCGCGCTGTAAGCGCCGCACCCAACGTCCGGAGCATGCGAGCCGTCGCGATCGTGAACGGCAACGCCCGCCGCTTGCGCGGGCGCTTGCGGAAGCGGCTCGAGCGCGCGCTGCCCGGGGGCGTGCGGTTCACGACCTCGCTGGCGAACGCGCGCGACGTGATCCGCCAGGAGATCGCGCGTGGCCGCGACCTGATCGTGCTGGGCGGTGGCGATGGCACGGTGGTGATGGGGCTGACGTTGATCTCCGAGGCGTGTCGTGGGCACGGCAAGGCCGAGCCCGCGATCGGGATCCTCCGGCTCGGCAGCGGTAACGCGATCGCGGACGCGGTCGACGCGAGCGACGATCCGGCGGCGGATCTCGCCGAGCTCGTGCGTCCCGAGACCGCGTGGCGCACGATTCCGCTCGTCGAGGTGCTCGGCATCCGCGCGCCGTTCGTCGGTGTCGGCATCGATGCGATGCTGCTCGAGGACAACGCGCTCGTCGGCAACGCGCTCGATCGGGTTCCCGGCGGACGTCTCGTCGGCGGTGCCGCGCGCTACGCGCTGTCGGTCGCGTTGCGATCGGTACCGCGGTACGCGCTGGCCTCGCGTCCGATCGCGACGGTCAAGAACCTCGGCGCTCCGGCGATCGAGATGTCGCGACACGGACCGACCGGACGCACGATCCCGACGGGTGCGATCATGTGGAAAGGCACGGTCACGCTGGTCGCGGCGTCGACGATTCCGTTCTTCGGTTTCGGCCTGAAGATGTTCGCGTTCGCGGCCTCGACCACCCAACGCTTCCAGTTGCGATGTGGGGATGTCGGGCTCGGCGAGATGCTTCGCAACGTGCCGTCGGCATTTCGCGGCGAATACTTCTCCGACGGCATCCGCGATTTTCTCTGCGATCGCGTGCACATCGAGCTCGATCGCGAGTCGGCGATCGAGGCTGGTGGCGAGCTCTTGGGACGCCGTCGCGAGCTCGAGATCGGGCTGGGACGTCCCGCGACACTCGCGACACGTGCGAAACATCCGTGATTTCAGATCCGTAGTCCTCGCGAGCGATTAGCGATCTGATGAAGTTTCTCGACGAGAAACTGTTTGACAGATCGATTCGGCCTTGTTATTCGTTTGAACCATCGGCCGATCGTTCTCGGTCGAGACACCAACCGCCAGAAAGGCACATGTCGTGAACCGCACCCTACATAGCAACCCACAGCGAGCCCAAGCGTTGGCTTGGTCGCGTGCCGGGCTTGCCATGTGCGCCGCGAACATCGGCGTGTCTGGTGCGCGTAAGTGTGCGACGGAACTCGTCTTTGGAGATAGCTACGGTACCCCGACCCCCGGAGGTCCCCCACGCGTGTGACGTGAACAGCGTCGACACTGCCGCGAGGGCCGCCCAGGGAAACCGGGTGGCCCTTTTGTTTTGGCCTTCCGGCGGTCCCGGCGGACCGGCAGCTCTCCACAACAACTAGATGTCTTGTTCTCCTGATCTGTAATCCAGATAAGGAGTGCAAAACCGGTGTGTGCGACGTGGTCGCGTACGCCGTCAGGCCCGAGGTGCGCCCGCGCATCGCGGCGGATCTCTGACAACCGAAGAGTCACGACGTGGGTGCCCCGGCAGGGCACCCGAGAAGAAACCGCCGCGCGCAGTCACCCGGCTGCGCGCGGCATCCATCCCACTCCAGCAATAGCGGTCTACGCGCTCGGTTGAAACCCGAGAGATTCTGGTTCGACTCCAGAGGGTGGGACTGATCGATTGGACTTCGCTTCCGCGGTGTACCCAACTGCTGGGTGCCCGCTCGCGAAGTCATCGCGGGTCGGTAGCAAACGTTGGCCTTGCACCGGATTCTTACTCCGTCGAAACGAGGGTTCGATTCCCTCCCGACCCACGCTGGGGTCGTCGAACGCGCTCCGTGCGCCGACGGCGATCCAAAAACCAGGTCTCGTTGTCGCAGGCAACCGAGACCGCCAAGCAGATGAAGTGTTGCGGTGACACACCGGTGCGCCACACCGGGGTCGGCGGGTTCAACTCCCCCCATCTGCTCTTCCGCGGTCTGCCTCACGCTGGGCGACCGCTCCGGCCTCTCTAGCTCAGTGGCTCAGAGCCGCTACCCGGTACGTAGCAGGTGTCGGTTCGATTCCGACGAGAGGCTCGATCACCTCGCCCTTCTAGCTCAGCAGCAGTAGCGACTGTCTCGTAAGCAGTAGGTCGTCGGTGCAACTCCGACGAAGGGCTCCACTCGAACCGCCACCCGGCGGCGGCAGCGGCCGCTGCCATCGCCACCCGGCGACTCGACGTTCATGACCGGATCGTTGCTGAATCGATTTTCGGGACGCGTGCCCAAGAACGATCCGGTCCACTCTTTCTCCTCTCCCTCTCCCTCGCGCTCGCACGCGCCGTCATTCACTACCCGCGAACGACGGCGAGACCGGACACGTGCACCCGGTCCTGGTGTGAGCGTTATGGCACGCGACGTTCCGGCCAAGCTGGCGTGGTCGGAACGGTGCCTTCCGACTTCGCGCGTACTCGGCGAGAGCCGTGCAGCGTGCGAAGGGGCGGCCGCGACAGCTGTCGGAACCCGGCTTGCGAGGGTCGGGGTCCGGCATTTGGGATCGAAGCTCGTTGGCAGAGCGGCCGGTTGTTAACCGGATGGGTGTTGGTTCGATTCCAACCGATCCCGCCACCTCTCGCGCATGTCGGTGTCGTACAGCGGCAAGTACCCCCGTCCCTCAAACGGGAAACACGGGTTCGATTCCCGTCACCGATACGAGTGTTGTTGCCCTTCGCTTCCGCGGTCTGCCCATCCGATGGGCCCGTTCGCGAAGCTCGAACGCAGTCCGTGCTGGGCACCGCGGCGGCTCATTCCCGCCGGCGTGACGGTTCGATTCCGTCGACTGCGACCGCGGTGCCTCTGGTGAGGCGACGACACGTAGCGCAAGAAACGCGACGAGTCCGTTCGTTTGGCGCGGACGAACGCTGGGTCCGATTCCCTCCACCGCGACGAAGGTTGTACTGGCAGGTAAGAGGCGTACGGGATGCCTACCGCCCTCGAAAGGCGGGTGCCGTGAAGGCCGGGTTCGATTCCTGTGCCTGCCGCGTTTTCTGGTAGTGGCCGAGTAGCAAGGCGCGCCGTTCGGGTCGGCGAGATCGCAGGTGCAATCCCTGCCTATCAGACCATCTGGCTGTAGCTCAGAAGCAGAGCGCGTGGTCGGGGTCCACGAAGTCGCTGGTGCGATTCCAGTCAGCCAGACCACGAGCCAACACACCACCGATTCGAAGACGAGACACGACTCTGCGAAGGTCGTTGGAGAAGGTGCGATTCCTTCCGGTGGTACCGATTCCGCGAGCAACCCCTCGATGCGGCGCACGACCGAACGTGTAGACCTCGTCGAGGGAGCTCGGGACATGCTTGCTCATACGTCGCCGTCTGGGACGGTGCTGGACTCCAAATCCGGCCACGCAGCGTTCGATTCGCTGGCGGCGTGCCAGTTGCCGTGTGGTGTGACAGCCGCTGGGTAAGACCCGGCCTTGTGGCACGGCGCTTCGTCCCGCCCTTAGCTCAACAGCAGAGTGCTCGGCCGATAACCGGGCGATGGAGGTGCGATTCCTCCAGGGCGGACTGTGATCGATGCCGAAGTCGTCGAGGCCCGAGGATGTGACCCTCGGAAAAAGCGGGTGCGAGTCCCGTCGATCACCCCACGGGAATGTTGACGGTAAAGAACCGAGGCTGTCCGTAAAACAGCGCGCCTTCGGGCCATCTGGGTGCAAGTCCCAGCGTTCCTACTAACGAGCACTTCGAGAAGCTCGCTTCGCGCCGCCGTAGACCAACGGCAGAGTCACTGGCATGAGAGGCCAGACAGTGGAGGTTCGAATCCTCTCGGCGGCACTCGATCATCGACGTCGCTTCGCTCCCAGAAGAGCGTCGCTTCGCTCCGCGCCGTCGTAGACCAATCGGCAGAGTCGGCGGACTCAAAACCCGCTCAGTGGAGGTTCGAATCCTCTCGACGGCACTGATGTTGTCTCTCGAGGTCGTCTTCTCGAGAAGCTCGCTTCGTCTCCTCTAAGAAGCTCGCTTCGTCTCCTCTAGAAGCTCGCTTCGTCTCCTCTCAGAAGCTCGCTTCGTCTCCTCTCAGAAGCTCGCTTCGTCTCCTCTCAGAAGCTCGCTTCGTCTCCTCTCAGAAGCTCGCTTCGTCTCCTCTCAGAAGCTCGCTTCGCTCGCCGCCGTAGACCAATTAGCAGAGTCGATGGTCTCAGAAGCCATGTAGTGGAGGTGCAAGTCCTCTCGGCGGCACCACGACACCAACAACAACCAGCACCCATCTGTGGGGGAAAGGAACGTGACCATGATGCACGTCGATGCAACGCGTACGCTCCTGCTCTCGCAGGGCTACGAGCCGGTCAAGATCATCCCGTGGCAGCGGGCGATGACGCTGCTCACGCTCGACAAGGTCGATGTCGTCGAGGAGTACGACGCGGAGATCCGCGCGACCTCGATGATCCTCAAGGTCCCCGCCGTGATTCGGCTCCGCAAGGCGTTCCGGCGTCACGCGAAGCTGGTGAAGTTCTCGCGCGTCAACATCTACGCGCGTGACCGGTACCGGTGCCAGTACTGCGGTACCAAGTGCACGATCGACCAGCTGACGTACGACCACGTCATCCCGCGTTCGCGCGGCGGTCGTACGACCTGGGACAACATCGTCTCGTGCTGCTACGCCTGCAACTCGCACAAGGCGAACCGCACGCCCGCCGAGGCGCGCATGACGCTGTTGTCGACGCCGACGCGTCCCACGTGGATGCCGGCGGTGCAGATCCGGATCAGCACCCGGTCCGTTCCCGACGCGTGGCGTGACTACGTGTACTGGACCTCGGACCTCGGCGATGACGATGACGACGGGTGGGTGGTGGCGTGATGTGAAGACGTCGGCGGACGCGCACGGTCGGTAACCTCGTCTCCCCCCGAGCGAGGTCCGTGACGCGATCCGCCGCGTCTTCCGGTGGTTCTTTGGTTTCTTCGACGTCGTGGCTCGTCTTTTTGGGGGAGTAGTTCAATCGGAAGAACACACCGCTCTGAACGGTCGAGGATTGCTGGTTCGAGCCCAGCCTCCCCTTCGAAATCGTCGCCTTGGTCGGGCGACACCTGGGGCCGTGGTCCAACGGGAAGATGCCGCACTTGCAATGCGTGCGATGAGGGTTCGATTCCCTCCGGTTCCACCAGGTCTTTTTTGCCTCCGGATACGTCTAGTGACGTTCGGTGACTGTCTATCACCGGTAGGCGGGTGCGATCCCCGTCGGAGGCGCTGTTCGTTGTTGTCCGACTTCGCTTCCGCGGCCGACCTCCCGATGGGTGCCCGCTCGCGAAGTCATCAGCGCACTCGTAGCCAAGCAGCAAGGCACGCGCCTGCAAAGCGCGCATACCCCGGTGCGAATCCGGGCGAGTGCTCGATCATTTTCGTTCGTTTTCGTTTCTCGTTTCACTCGCGGAGCCAGCTCACCTAGGGGTGGGATCGTTCTTACAAAGCGACCGCGGTGGGTGCGATTCCCACGGCTCCGACCAGCGACTCTCGTCTCCGCGCGCAGATGCGACCCGGGTCTCCGAAGCCTGGAGAGGTGGTGCGACTCCACCCGGTGACACCTCGGTTCGTGACTACGGACGCGGCTCGATCACGAGCTGCGCGGTCACGACGCGATCGGGCAGCGTGCCGGTGATCGTCACGGTGCCCGGTGCGAGCGTCTGCAGGAACGTCTCGCCGGCGTGCGGGGAGTCGATCTGCACCAGGTTCGCCGGGGCGGCGGTGAAGTCGCCGATCAGCCCCGCGACCGGGACGCCGGCGGCATCCTGCCCGACGAAGCCGACGACCTCGACGAAGTCGGTCACCGTCGTCGGATGACCCGGCACGAGCGACACCTGTGCGGCCGCGGCGATCACGTCGATCGGGAGCGTCCCGAGCTCGACCGTGGCGCCGCCCGCATCGGTGATCGACGCCTCGATCGTGGCCGCGCCGATCGCGTCGAACCGGACCGCGGTCTGGAACCCGAGCTCGCGTGGATGTTCGCCGAACAGCTCGAACGAGCCGAGACGGCGCTCCGCGTGCGATGGCGATCCAGACTCGATCGGTCCGGTGAACGAGAACGCGATCAGCGACCCGGCACCGCCGAGCACGGCGCCGTCGGCACCGCGCGGCAAGATCCGGAGGTTCTCGGTCGCGCCGGGCAGGGCGGACAGCTGCGTCAGCGGTTGGTCGCCGGCCGGGTCGTACGCGAAGTCGACCGCGACCACGGGTTCGACCTCGACGACCAGCGAGTCGAGCAGCTGGCCGGTGGGACCGAACGCGTCGATCCGGGCACTGCCATCCGCGACGCCACGGTCGAAGGTCATGCCTGCCGCGTCGGTCTCGAGCTGCAAGATCGAGGGATCGCTCGAGCGCAGCTCGAACTCGCCGTCGAACGAGATGAACTGCACGCGGGTCGCGCCGCCGGTCGCGATCGCGGGATCGTTGTCGGCCATGAACAGGAACGGGTGGTCGGCGTCGACGCACTCGCCCGGCAACAGCCGCATGTCGCATCCGCCGAGATCGATCGGATCGATCGGCTGCACGTCGCAGGCGGGCAGGATGGCAAGAAGCAGCAAGGCACGCATGATTCGAAAATCACGCATGCCGCATGCCACGTTCGACGACAGGTCGAACCAATCGCAACTTCACGATCGACGCGAGCGCGAGCGTTCGCGATCCGACGATCACGTGTCGTCACGTGTCGAAGGTTGACCGGAGCCGACCGATCTCAGCTCTGCTTCTTCGGTGGCGGCGGTGGCGGCTTGCGCACCTTCGCCAGATTTTCGCGCAGCTCCTCGACCTCGACCTCGACCGTCAGTCCCTTCAGGGCACTGTCCGGCAACGCGAGCGCCTTGGCGAGCTCTCGCAGGTAGTCGTCCTCGGCGAGATCGATCTCCTCGTCCGCCTCGTGGATCGCGCTGACCAGGAACAGCAGCTTGCGGCGATCGTCTTCGGGATCGTCGTGGAACTCGATGGCGGTCGTGGTGAGGTCGAACGACTCCGGATCGAACTTGGCGATCCGATCGGCGAGCTCGTCGGACAGCTTCCCACCGGTGAGGTCCGCGAGCAGCGCCTTGACCTCGTCGCGTTCGCGGTCCTCGAACCGCTTGTCCGCATACGCGGCACCGAGCAGCAAGTCGCACACGGGAAAGATCCGATCGGGAAGCGCCATGCCGCGACCATAGCAGTAGGATCGCGATGCGTGTCGCGCCTGTCGTTGTGTCTGTTATTCGCGATCGCGTGCTCGAGCACGCCGCACGTGCGGCGTCCCGGGTCGCCTCGCCTCGTCGTCTTGATCGTGATCGATCAGCTCCCGATGTGGTCGTTCGACCGCGACCGCGACCGCTTCACCGGGGGCCTCGGACGGATGCTGCGCGACGGCGCGGTCGCCACCGGCGAGCTGCCGTATGCGAACCCGTTCACGGCACCCGGCCACAGCGCGATCGGCACCGGCGCACCACCCAGCGTGCACGGCGTGCTCGGCAACGCGTGGTACCGCCGCGCATCGCACGGGGGTGACGACAAGCTACACGACGCCGAGTACGACCCCGAGGCGCCGGTGTTCGCGGTCGGTCCGCCACTCGCCGGCATGCTGACGGGCGACGACAATGGATCGCCGAAGGCGCTTCGTGTCGACGGCATCGCCGATGCGCTTCGCAAGGCCACCCACGGTCGCGGACACTCCCTCGCGATCGCGCTCAAGGGACGCGCCGCGTGCTTCGTCGCCGGTCACCCCGATCTCGCCGTGTGGTACGACGCGGCCGCCGGCGGCATGACCACGAGCCGCGCGTTCGCGAGCGAGGCGCCGTCGTGGCTGGTCCAGCTGGCGGCGTCCAAGCCGGTGTCGAGCCACTTCCACGACGTGTGGAAGCCCCTCGATCCACGCGTGCTCGCGGCCGCGACCGGGATCCCCGACGCCGCGCCGGGCGAGGGCAACGCCGTGCATCTCGGAACGGTGTTTCCTCACGATCTCTCCGCGACCGATTCGCCGGCGCGCGCGATCATCCACACGCCGTTCGCCGACGAGATCGAGGTCGAGACCGTGGACGCGGCCCTCGACGCATTGCCGCTCGGACAGGACGACGTGCCCGATCTGCTCGCGATCAGCTTCAACGCGCACGACTACGCCGGGCATCTGTGGGGTCCGCGTTCGTGGGAGACCGTCGATCTCACACTCCGGCTCGACGCCTTGCTCGGCAAGCTGTTCACCAAGCTCGACGACCGGATCGGCGTCGGGAAGTGGGCGGTGGTCCTGACCAGCGATCACGGTGCGACACCCGTGGTGGAGCGGGGCGTCATTCCCGGCGCTCGCCGGATCACGACCGCCGAGATCACCGCGGCGATCGATCACGCACTCGCGCCGTACGGCAAGGGACCGTGGGTCGCGAGCATCGCTTCGAGCAACATCTACCTGACCCCGGCGTTCGCTCGGCTCCCGGAGCGCGACCGCGCCACCGCGCTATCGGCAGCGGCACACGCGGTCGCGAACATCCCGGGCATCGCCGCTGCCGGATCGACCGCGGCGATCTCGGGTGGCTGCGATCGCCGGCACGGCCTCGAGCGTGCGATCTGCCTGTCGGTCGTCGACGGCGAGTCGGGCGATCTCTATGCCGTGCCGCGTCGCGGCTCGCTGATCACCGACTACCGCACCGGCACCCACCACGATGCCCCGTTCGCCGACAACCGCGAGGTTCCGATCCTGGTGCTCGCGCCCGGCGTCGGGCATCAGACCGGCAAGGGTTCGCTACTGCAGGTCGCGCCGACGGTGACGGCGCTGCTCGGCGTGCCCCCGCCATCGGCCGCGAAGCTACCGCCGCTGTTCGTCCACTAGTCAGTCGCGTTGTGCGCGCCAGAACGCCGAGCTCTCGGCGAGCGTGGCCACGTAGTCTCGGACATCGTCGCGGGCCGCGGGCGATAGCTTCGCGAACGGCACGACGTACTCGTCGGGGACGTATCGGAATGTCAGGTTGACGCGCCGGGTGCGGAAGCCGGCGATCGCCGGTGGCAACGACAGCCCGCGCTTGTCGTCGACGCGTTGCACGCGATGAAGCAAGTCGTCTTTCCACACCGGGCCGCCGAAGATCTGCAGCGAGTTGTCCTCCAGCCACTGCGTGCGCACGGGTGGTGCGCCGGGACCCGCTCCGCGTCGCACGAACTGGAAGCGGGCACGCTCCCCGATCGAGAGCGACGCGACGGGCCCGGGCTCGAAGTCGCGATGCTCGCCGACCCGCGCGGCGTCGACCTCGCGACCGCCTTCGAGCCGGTCGCCGTAGAAATTGACCAAACACGTGTTGAGGTGCCATCGACGCGGCACCGTCTGCGGTGGGAACCCGGTGCGCACGCGACGCTCGATCGTCGCGACCAGCCGCGACAGCACCGGAGGAAACGGTTCGGCGGCGACCGCGACGTCGCGGACCCGCCGCGGTGGCTCGTAGTAACCGAGGCACGCGAACTGCCAGTTGCCGAGCCAGTACACTGGCCGGAGCAGCGGGTGCTGCTGCCGCCCCGACGGTGGCGGGCGTCGCGTCGAGTAGCGCATCTCCCACAGCGGCGACAGCCTGGCCAGCCAGCGCTCGATCTCCCCCGCGCATCCGGAGCGATGAAGTCCGGCGCGTAGACGCAGGTGGGGTCGGAGCCACCAGGTGAAAAACGACGGGAGCGCACGAGTCGCGGGGCTACGTAGCACGCAACCGGCGCGGTCGCCGAGCGAAAGCCGGCGCATGCTCGACATCCTCGGCCGGCATGTTCTCGACTGGGTCTTCGCGCCCGCATGCGCGGCCTGCGGCGCGCCGACCCCGGAACCTCTGTGCGCGCCGTGTCGCGACACGCTCGAGCCGATCGAGCTCCGCGCCGGCGATGCGATCGCGTCGCCATGGCGGTTCGGCGGGCAGCTCGCGGTCGCGATCCGCCGGCTCAAGCACGCGCGGCGGACCTGCAACGCGCGCACGCTCGCACCACTGTGGGCACCGGTGATCGCCGCCGCAGCCGGTGGCGACGCGTTGGTGGTGCCGGTGCCCTCGCACTGGCGCCGGCGGTTCGCGCGCGGGTTCGATCACGCGTGGCTCCTCGCGCTCCACGCGTGTCGCGCCGCGGGACTGCGGCGCCCGGTTCCGGCCCTGCGCAAGCTGCGTGCGACGCCACCGCAGAGCACGCTGCCCGCCGCCACGCGCCACACCAACCTCCGCGGAGCATTCGCGGTACGTCGCCCGTCGAAGATCTCCGGTCGCGCGATCGTGCTGGTGGACGACGTCGCCACGACCGGTGCCACGCTGGCCGAATGCGCGCGGACCCTGCGCGAAGCCGGCGCCGCGAGCGTGGTCGGTGTCGCGCTATCGCGCGCTACTTCCGATCCATGATGACCATCTCGATGCGGTTGTTGATCTTCGCGGCGCCTCGCTGACCCGGCGGCGCCAGCGGCTTGCGACCGCCAAACCCGCGGGCCTCGACGCGCTTGCCATCGATGCCCCACTGGACGAGCCACGCCCGCACGGCCTGGGCACGTTGATCCGAGAGGGTCTGATCCTTGTCGTAGTCGCCCGTCGGGTTGACGTAGCAGGTGACGCGCACGCGAAGGATGTCGGGGTGGGCCCGCATCGTCGCGGCGACCTGACCGAGCAAGTTGAACGACGACTTGTCGAGCTTCGTCGGGTTCCGGCGCTCGAACGTGATCGAACCGAGGAGATCGATGCGGTCGGGGCTCAGCATCACCGCCGAGTCGCCGCGATCGGGGCAACCGTCGTTGTCGTCGATGCCGTTGATGGTCTCCGGCGCCTGCGGGCACTTGTCGTCGGCGTCGGGGATGCCGTCGTGGTCGTCGTCGAGGTCGGGACAGCCGTCGATGTCGTCGTGGCCGTCCTTGTCCTCGGGGACGTCGGGGCACTTGTCGCGCACGTCGTCGATGCCGTCCTCGTCGTTGTCCTTGTCGGGGCAGCCATCCGAGTCCGCGAAGCCGTCCTTGTCCTCGGGCTCGAGCGGACACTTGTCGAGCGCGTCGGGGATGCCGTCCTGGTCGTTGTCGAGGTCGGGACAGCCATCCCAGTCCGCGAACCCGTCCTTGTCTTCGGGCTCGCGCGGGCACTTGTCGTGGGAGTCGACGATGCCGTCGCCGTCGGAGTCGCGATCGGGCGCGACCGTAGCGGCGACGTGGATCGGCGCGATCTCGGGCGCCGCGGGCACGTACGACAGCTCGAGCACCGCGCGCAGGCTCGGAGAACCGGCGGCGCTGGTCAGGCCGCGTCCCATCGCGAGTCCGATGCCCACGCGTTGGTCGGGGCGCCAGCGCAAGCCCGCGAGCCATTCGATCGGCGACAGCGACACCGCGCTCGAGGTCGCGGTGGCCTTGCGCGCCGCCGGCAACACGTCGCCGAACATCTCGGCGTCGAACCACAGCCGATCGAGCGCGCGCACCGACGCGGCGATTCCCCACGTCGCACCGCTCCCCTGTTCGATGTTGGCGAACCGTGACTTCGCGCGCGCGATCGCGCCGAGGTGACCCGACAACGTGAGCCGGTGCTCCATCGCGTCGGGCACCAGCGTCGCGAGTCCGAGCGCGCGAAGCGATGGCTTCTGTGTACCGGTGAACGAATCCGTGCCGGCGGTCGGGAACGTGACCTGAGCCGCGCCCGCGATCGTCGCTCCGTCGCGCTTCCACAGTCGCATCTTGCCGTGCAGCGCGAGGTCACCGGCGGCCGTGCCGTTCGCGGGATCCGAAGTGAACATCATCTGGGGATCGCCGGCGGCGGCGCCGTCCTGGAGGTACAGCGGCATGTGCCCACCGAGCTCGAAGCGATCCGCGATCGCGAACGCGACGCCGAGGTTCAGCATCGTGCTGCGCTGGATCACCTGGGCTTGACCGTCGGCTCCGGCATCGAGCACCAGCGGATCGGTCGCGTTGGACAGTGCAGCGGTGAGCGCCCACAGGCCGTCCTCTCCGACGTCGGCCGTTTGCTCCTGGAAGTGTCCTCCGGTGGTCGACGGCGTCGGATCGAAGATCGAGATCGCGAGCTTGTCGGCGGCCGCATCGCGAGTGGACCACGCGAACGCGATCGCGAGCGTCGCGATGACGACCGTGCGCTGGCCCCGGCGCCGACGCCGTTGCCGCAGGATCAGCACCGCGAGACCGAGCCACAGGATCGCGCCACCGCCGACGTCGCGGCCGGTCGAGCATCCGCCGCCACCGTGGGCATCGACGAACACCGCGGTGCCCTCGACGCACACCGTGGCCTGCGGCTCGGAATCCATGTCGAGGAACAGCCGCGCGGTGGCGACGAACCGTCCCGGCGTGACGGACGAGAACGCCATCCCGAACGAGCGCTGCTCGGCCGCGGGAAGCTCGTCACCGTTCGGCGGGTTGACCACGGCGAACGCGGTCGCGTCGGTGACCATGCCGTCGCCGAGGCACGCCGGATCGGCATCGACGATATCGATGCGGGCGATCCGGAACGTGGTGTTCGCGTTCATGCTCGCGACGAGCAGCGCGCCGTCGAGCGTGATCGGCACGCCGACACCGGTGAACCCGAGGTTCACGCGCTGGGCCCCGAACGCGACGTCGCGATCGATCCCGTTGCCGACGAACGTGACCTCGGCCATCGGCTCGTCGCGGTCGTCGCTCGTGAGCGTCAGCGTGCCGGTCGGCTGCGCGCCGATCGATGTCGGTGCGAACCGGACGAGGAAGTCGAAGCTGGCTCCACCGGGGATGTCCTGCGGGGTGTTGTCGACCAGCGTCCACACCGCCGGGTCGGAGCTCGACACCATCGCGGCGGTGATGTGAAGCGTCGCCTCGCCGGTGTTGGTCACCGTCACCGGCCGCACCGGCGCGTCGTCGCCGGGGTTGCGAAACGTGTCGGGGAACGTCGTGGTGGCCGCGATGTCGATCTCGCGATCGATCGCCTTGCCGCGCAGCGTGATCGACCCGTTCGCGGGGACGTTGATGGCTCCCGTGACCGTGTGGGTCAGCTGGATCTCCTCGGTCGGCATCGTCACCAGATCGGGGGCGTAGGTTACGGGGATCACCAGCGACTCGGTGGGCTGCAGCGTGGTGTTGGCGGGCAGCGAGAACACGAAGTGCGTGTTGCTACCGCCGTCGCTGCGCGCGAACGATCCGAGATCGAGCGGACCGTCGCCGGTGTTCGTGATCGTGATGTTCATCGTCCCCGGCGAGGCGAGGACGTCGACGGTGCCGAAGTCGAGGACGTTGCCGGGGTCGAGCGTCAGCGCCGCCGACGTCGAGTTCGCCGACAGCGCGACCGTGCGCGTCGGATTGGTCGGCAGCGTGGTGGTGACCGTCGCGGTGGCGGCCATCGCGCCGGTGCGGTTGGCCGGATCGACCGTGATCGTGACCTCGAGCTGCTGGTCGGGCGACGCACCCTGGGGCGGCACGCTGGTCGGCAGCGTGACCGCGGTACCCGCCGCGACCGAACCGCAGGTCTTGCGGCGGATTCTGGGTGACCGCGAACTCGCCCGAGCTGGTGCCTCCGCCGGGCGTGATCGTGATGGTCGAGACCGTGAGGTTGGCTTCGCCGTTGTTGAGGATGCAGAACGTCTGCGACGCGGTCTGGTCGAACCGGATGTCGCCGAACGGGAGCGTGTTGGGATTGGTCGTGAACCCGGTGGCGAGACCGTCGCCGTCGAGCAGCAGGGTCGGGGGCGCTCGCAGCGGCTTGTCGCCCGTGCCCCAGGTCCCGGCGAACTTGATGTCGCCGGCCCCGCCGTCGGTGCTGTTCTGGGGCGCGAAGATCACGTCGATCGTGGCCTGACCGCCGGCGGCGAGGCTCGCCGGCACCGGTGTCGACGCCGAGATCGTGTAGAAGCTCGCGGCCGGCGTGACCGTCGCGACGATGTTGGTCACCGGCAGGTTGCCGGTGTTCTGCAGCGTGAACGACTTGGTCGACGTGGTGTTCTCGGCGACACCGCCGAAGTTGATCGTCGGCGGTGTGGTGATCGGGTTGGTGCTGACGACGAGCACGCCCTCGGTTCCGGTGCACCGGAGCTGGACGGTGGTGGTCGCCGCGCCGAACGCGTCGGATGCGATCACGAACGTGCCGTCGTGGCTTCCCTGCGTGGTCGGTAGGCACTGGAGGTCCCAGCTCGCCGTGTTGCCGGCCGTCACCATCTGCGTGCCGGTCATGCCGGTGGTGATCGTGTAGGTCCCACCGGCGTCGTTGCCGAAGTTGGCAGACGTGATGGTCAGCGTCGAGGTGCCGCTGTTGGTGATCGTGAGCGTCTGGGTCGACGCGGTATCGACCTCGACGTTTCCGAACTGCAGCGGGCTCGTCACGCTGATCGCCGGGGCCACCGAGGTCGCGGTGATCGGGATGGTGATCGGACTGGCAGGATCGTTGCTCGCGAGCGTGAGATCGATGTCGGCGTCGTTCGCCGTGGCCGACGGTGCGGTCGGCGAGAACGACAGGGTGAAGGTGTCGTTGTTGCCCGCGGCCACGGTGCAGGCGGTGGCGCAGCCCGAGAGCGTGTACTCGCCGGCGCGTGTTCCAGACGTGGTCACCGTGAACACCAGGTCGGCGTCGCCGGTGTTGTCGACGGTGAAGGTCTGCTGGACCGTCGAGCCGACCACGACCGCGTTGCCGAAGTCGTGACTCGTCGGATCGACCACCGCGGTGGGGGCCGCATGCACGACACGCGTCCACCCGAGGACCGCGAGGAAGGTGAAGATCACGAACAGATAGCGCTTGGCCATCGATACTCCCGAAACGCCTCCCGAGATATGTCCCCGGTGACGCTCCCTGTATCGTACAACGCCGCCGACAAACCGACCATCCAACCCGGGGCTCCTCCGAGACCGCCCGTGTAGGATGCCGCACATGACGCAAACGCCAAGTGGATTGTCGTACGAGGACCAGGTCGTCGGGACCGGCGCGTCCCCTCAGAAGGGCCAGACCTGCCGGATGCACTACACGGGGTGGCTGTGGGTGAACAACGCCAAGGGCGCCAAGTTCGATAGCTCGGTCGATCGCGGCACGCCGTTCGCGTTCCCGCTCGGGATGGGACGCGTGATCAAGGGCTGGGACGAGGGCGTCGCGACGATGAAGATCGGCGGCAAGCGGACGCTGCTGATCCCGCCGGGTCTGGCCTACGGCGACCGCGGTGCAGCCGGCGTGATCCCGCCGGGCGCGACGCTGCTGTTCGAAGTCGAGTTGCTCGGCGTGGAGTGACAGTTGGCGAGCTGATCGAGCGTGGTCGCCGCCATCGCGCAGTGGTGCCCCTCCATCGTTCCCGCCCTGCACGCGGGTAGATAGGTGTCGCGGAGCTCGGCCCGCAGGGTCGCGAGCTCGGTCTCGGTGGGCAGACGTTCGGTGTTCGATTCTGCTGGCGCCCGCGCCGCGGCGAGCTCGAGATCGATCGCGTGTGCGAACTGGTCGAGGCAGTCGCGCTCGCTCGGCCCGGTGACGACCGGCGCCGGCGCCGCATCGGGTGGGGCGGAATGCCGCGGGTGCTCCGGGGGCGAGCGATCTCCGGCCGGGCTCGAGCACCCGAGCCAAAACGCGGTCAACCACGACATCCAACGCACGATGCACTGATGTTAGCGTGTTCCTGATGGAGCTGTGGTTCGCAGGCTTCCTCGGCATCGTCCAGGGGCTGACCGAGTTCATCCCGATCTCGTCGACCGCGCACATCCGCATCGCCGTCGCGCTGTTCGGCCGCTCGGATCAAGGTATGGCGGCCTACACCGCCGTGATCCAGCTCGGCACGCTGGCCGCGGTGCTCGTCTACTTCGCGAAGGACCTCGGCACGGTCACGGTCGCGATGTTCAACGACCCGAAGACGCCGGAGGGACGGATGCCGTGGCTGCTCGCGGCCGGCACCGTGCCGATCGTGATCGTCGGGCTGGCGCTCAAGAAGCACATCGAGGGCGATCTGCGCTCGCTGTACGTGATCGCGAGCGCGCTGGTCGCGATCGGCATCGCGATGGCGATCGTCGACCGCATCGCCGCGGGTCGCGACAGCACCCGACCGCTCACCGACCTGACGTTCAGGGACGCGATCCTCGTCGGGCTCGCGCAGACGCTCGCACTGGTCCCCGGCGTGTCGCGCTCGGGCGCGACGATCTGCATGACGCTGCTGCTCGGGTTCTCGCGCAGCGACTCCGCACGATTTTCGTTCCTGCTCTCGATCCCCGCGATCGCCGGGGCCGGGATCCTCGAGGCCAAGGATGCGTTTCGCGTGCTCGGTGCGGACGCGATCCCGGCGCTGGCGGTCGGGATCGGGACCGCCGCGGTCACCGGGTACCTGTCGATCGCGTGGCTGATCAAGTGGCTCGGCACGCACGATCTGATCGGGTTCGCGCTCTACCGGATCGTCGCGGGGCTCGCGCTCCTCGGGGCGCTGCTCGGCCGTCTGCTGTAGACGTCGCGAGCGGCCCTGCCGAGCGACGTCGGGCGACGAGACGAACGCGTGGCTTGCCACCTGTTGTGAAAACGCGCACGTCTCGAGCGATGTGCACGCGAGTGCTGGTAGGCTCTTGGTCGTTCGTTCGTCGCTGAATTTGACCATCGTATGGGTCGTCCATGAGGTCCTGAATGAGCATCGATCACGTGCGTCTTCGGCTTCTCGTTCCGCTGCTCGCGGTTCTGGGCATCGCGTTCGCGAGCACGGCAGCACGCGCCCAGCCGGGGTGCCCGAACGCGAAGCGCCATCGCGTCCAGTACAAGGTCAAGATCGACTCGGCGCCTCCGGGCGCCACGATCTACATCGACAGCAAGTCGTGTCCCTCGATCGGGCAGACGCCGTGGTCCGGAAAGCTCAACTCGGGCTCGCTGACCGTGATCATCGAGAAGCCGGCGTACAAGACCACGACCCGCGTGTTTCGGGTCGCGCGGCTGCGCCGGGTCCAGGAGCTGTTCGTGCCGCTCGAGGCGCAACCGCGGATCGAGGTCAACGCGAGCGCCGACAAGAACCTGGTGGGCGCCACGATCTCGGTCGACGGCGTGTCGGCCGGTAAGGTCGGCGGCCCGGTGATCATCCAGACCACGGCGGCGCGACATCTCGTCGAGATCAAGAAGGACGGCTTCAACACGATCTCGCAGTGGGTCGATCTCACGACCACGCCGTCGGTCGTGCTCACGCCGGTGCTCAAGGCCGAGGCCCAGTTCGGCAGCATCCTCGTCGACTCCGACACACCGGATGCCGAGGTCTACATCGACCAGAACAAACATCCCGACAACACGCCGGCGACGATCGTCAACGTGCCGGTCGGCATCCACGTGATCGAGGTGCGCAAGAACGGTCAGGCGTCGACCAAGACGGTGACCGTGGTCGCCAACCAGCAGGCCAAGGTGCGTGTCGAGCTGTCGGCCGGGGTCGGCGTGATCCGCGTGATGTCCGATACCGAGGGTGCGCGCGCGTTCATCGACAGCATCGACAAGGGCCCGGTGCCCGTCGACATCAAGGACATCCGGACCGGCGAGCACATCATCCAGATCAAGGCTCCCGGCTTCAAGACCTACGAGGAGGTCGTCTCGGTCACGCCGGGTAGCTCCAAGACGATCAAGCACGAGCTCGAGGCCGACGTGCCCGCCGATAGCGGCACGCTCAAGATCATCTCGACGGTGCCCGACGCCGACGTGTTCATCGACGGTGTCGCCGTCGGCAAGGCGCAGGAGCTTCGCAAGCCGGCAGGCGAGTACCTCGTGCAGGTGCGCAAGAGTGGCTTCAAGCAGTTCGAGCAGAAGGTCAAGGTCGAGCCCGGTCAGCAGACCGTTGTCACCGCCGATCTCAAGATGGTCGGCAAGCTCCGCATCCTGTCGAACCCGCCCGGCGCGACGGTGATGATCAACGGGTTCTCCGTCGGCAAGACGCCGATCGAGACCGAGGTCGAGACCGGCGACACCATCCTGCGTCTCGAGATGGCCGGCTACAACGCCTACGAGGAGACCGTGAAGGTCGAGGGCGGCGATCGCACGCAGACGATCTCGCGCGAGCTCGCGGTCGCGGGCAAGAGCGAGGACGAGCTCGCCGCCGAGCAGAAGGGTCTGTCGTCGTGGGGCGCCCGCACCCTTCCCCGTGGTCGTTCGACGGTCGACTTCGACGCCGGCTATCCATACTTCCTCAACACCCGGATCACCGTCGGTGCGGGCCGGATCGCGAAGCGGTTCGGGTTCGACGCCTCGGTCGGCGTGCGCACGATGCTGGCGCGTACCGAGCTCGGTCTCGGCGGTCGCGCGATGCTGGTCAAGCACGACCCGTTCTCCGCCGCCGTGTTCACCAACCTGTGGTACGGCAGCAAGCTGTTCGACGACTCGCAGCGCAGCGGCGTGACCTGGGATGTCGGCGGCATCGCGTCGCTGACCGCGCTGTCGAACGTCACGATCAGCGGCCGCGCCTACCTCGAGTTCTGGAGCGATCGCCACTGCCCGGCGCTCGACTCCTCGACCTCGAACGGTTTCGAGGGTACCGACCCGACCGACGTCTGCAAGGGCTACAAGGCCCGCGTCATCGACGGCATGGACCCGAGCGACTTCAGCGTCGAGGATCAGCGCCGCGCCGAGACCCTGACCGGCACGTCGGGAGAGGGCTTCTTCGGTCGCGACAACGGGGCGCGCCTGATGCTGGCGATCGCCGCGGAGATCGCGGTCCGCCAGCGCTGGAGCATCTTCGGCATCTTCGAGGGTGCGCCGTTCCAGGGCAAAGACGAGCGCGCGCTGTTCACGAGCCAGTTCTCGGGCCCGATGGCCCAGACCGACTTCGTGATCTACGGCCGCGTGGGTCTGTCCTACAAGTTCTAGCCCGAGCGATCAGATCGAGCTGAACGCGATCACCGAGTAGGCGATCGCGGTCCTGTCGCCCGGGTTGCGATAGCCGTGGCGCTGGTCGCCACGGAACGTGACCACGTCACCTTCCTTGAGCCGGTAGACCTCGCCGCCGACGGCGAGCTCGACGGCTCCTCGTTCGCAGGTCAGGTACTCGCGTGTGCCCGGCGTGTGCGGCACGCCGGCCATGCGCGCGTGCGCCGGCAACACCATGCGCTCGATGTCGAGGCCGGGCAGGGGCTCGGGGAGCAACTTGCGGATCGCGACATCGCCCTTCGTGCGCGTCGGAAGCTCGGCGGCCGCGAGGTGGCGAGCTGGCTGGCGCGGCGGCGCGAGCAGCTCGTCGAGTCGGACCTGGAGTGCACTCGCGACCTTGATCAACACGGCGAGCGTGGGGTTGGCACCGCCGGACTCGAGGTGGGTCCAGGTCGCGCGTGGGATTCCGGCGGCCTTGGCGATCTGTTGCTGGCTGAGACCGCGGGTTTCTCGCAGCGCCTTGATGTTGTCGGCGAGGTTGTCGTGCTGGTTCATGGCCTGTCCGTTGGCGACTGGCCAATATAATAGCGCACCCGATGACTTGTTAGCAGGGCCACCCTACCGTGCAGGCAGGAGGACGTCATGAAGGTCGAAGAACGAGGAGCGTTGGTCACCGGAGCGAGTCGTGGGCTGGGGCGTGCACTCGCGGAGCAGCTGGCGGCGCGCGGTGCGCGGGTCGCGCTGGTCGCGCGCACGGTCGGTCCGCTGGACGACGTGGTGGCGGGGATCCGCGCCCGTGGTGGGATCGCGCACGCGATCGCCGGCGACATCGCCGACAAGCAGGCGATCCACGCGATCGCCGGGCAGGCGCAGGGACTCGTCGGCGAGATCGATCTCGCGATCCACAACGCCAGCACGCTGGGACCGACTCCGCTACGCCTGTTACTCGACACCGAGTGCGAGGATCTCGCGCACGTGCTCGAGACCAACCTGGTCGGTCCGTTCCGGCTCACCAAGGTGCTCGCCGGAGCGATGGCCTTGCGCGGCAGCGGGACGATCGTGCACGTCAGCAGCGACGCGGCGGTGGAGCCGTATCCGCGATGGGGCGCGTACGGTGCGTCCAAGGCAGCGCAGGATCACCTGTCTCGCATCCTCGCCGCCGAGCTCGCGGACTGTGGCGTACGCGTCCTCTCCGTCGACCCCGGGGAGATGGATACCGCGATGCACGCCGCAGCGATGCCCGAGGCCGATCCGGCGACGCTGCAGCGTCCCGCCGAGGTCGCCCGCCGGATCATCGCGATGGTCGAGGACGACGCGCGGGCGGCGAACGGATCGCGTCTGGTCGCGCCCGACTGGGAGAGCGCCTCGTGATCGACGGTTGGCGACTGTGGCTCGCGAAGCTCGAGCCGATGACCGACGCACCCTGGCATCCCGCGCGTGCGCTCGCCCGGACCAGCCCGTCGCCGAATGTCGAGCTGGCGACCCGCGAGGTGCCGCGCCGCGACGTGCGCCTGCTCGCGATCGATCCGACCTGCGATCGCCTGGCGCTCCACCGGTTCGCCGAGTTGCCGTCGCTGCTACGCGCCGGCGACGTGGTGGTGGTCAACGACGCGGCGACGCTCCCCGGATCTCTACGCGGCCGGGGCGAGCGCGGCGGTATCGCGCTCGGCGACATCGAGCTCCGACTCTCGGCTCCGATCGACGGCGATCGCCTGTATGGCGTGCTCCTCGGTGCCGGCGACTGGCGCACGCCGACCGAGCATCGCGTGTCGCCACCCGCGGTCGCGATCGACGACCGGCTCGTGTTCGGCGACCTCGCGACGCGCGTGATCGACGTCGATGGCCGGCGCGTCGCGGCGATCGCGGAATGCACCGGCGACGTGCTGTGGCGGGCGCTGTACGCGGCCGGTGCCCCGGTGCAGTACGCGCACCGTCCCGAGCGGCTGCCGCTCTACGAGCTGCAGACGGCGTACGCCGCGAGGCCGTGGGCGGCGGAGATGCCATCGGCAGGTCGGCCGCTGACCTGGGAGGTGCTGCTCGGGCTGAGGCGCGCCGGGATCGAGATCGCCACGCTGACACACGCGGCGGGGTTGTCGTCGACCGGAGACGCGACGCTCGATCGCGCGATGCCGTGGCCCGAGCACTACGAGATCCCCAGGCGTACCGCGGCGGCGATCGTACGCGCGAGACGCGAGGGCGGTCGGGTGATCGCGATCGGCACCACTGTCGTGCGCGCGCTCGAGGCGAGCGGTGGTGCCCCGGGACCGGGCATCGCCACGCTGAAGCTCACGGAGGCGTATCGCCCCGACGTCGTCGACGGACTGGTCAGCGGACTCCACGTGCCGGGCGAGAGTCACTTCGAGCTGCTGCGCGCGTTCGCGTCGCGCCATCGGCTGGAACGCGCGCTCGCGCTCGCGCGTGCACGGGGGCTCTCGAGCCACGAGCTCGGAGATACCTGCTTGATCCTGCCGCGCTGAGGCCGCGATCGCGACGTGCGATTCGTCCGTGCCCGCGGTCGATCGGGTCGCTACGATCGAGGCATGCACGGTGGATGGCTCGTGGCGAGCGCGTGCGCGACCGTCGTCGGTTGCGCGGGCTCCTCGGCGGGCTCCCGCACGCCCCGACCCGTCGAGAGGCCGTCGGTCGATGCCGCGAGCACGTCGCGATCGGCAACGGCGGATCGCGACGTCGAGACGACCTCGCGAACGCCTCGCGTGCCGCGGCGACCACCCACGGGGCTGCCGCCGGATCCCTCGTGGCAGGTGCCGACGGCGCCGGAGGCCGGGGATACGGTGATCGTGCTGCCGCGGCCACGCCGGAGCGAGGGCCGCCTGTTGAACAACGTGGCCGAGATCGACTTCCTCGGACAATGCGCGAAGGCGTACGTGCTCGCGCATCCGGCCGGTGTGCGCCACGCGTTGATCGCCGCACTGTCGAGGCATCTCACGCGATGCGAGCACGATGGCTCGATCGTGCTCGTGCGCCCGCTCGACGGTGGTCGCAAGGCGCGTTCGGGGATCGCGTTCGCGGGTTCGCTCGAGGGCGGTGGCGCGCATCTGGTGCTGCGCGCGACGGCGTGCGAGACGCGCGGGTTCGAACGCATCGCCCTCGACGGCGATGATGGCGAATGGATGTCGCCGCGAGTCGAGCTCTCGCGCGACGGTCGCGGGTGTGATGTCGCCGAGCTGCCGTACACGAAAACCCTCGCGCGCACGCTCCGGCAGGTGGTCGACAGCGCGCGCGTGACGCCGGCGGTCCGGTTCGAAGGCGCCAACCTGCGCATCGAGCTCCCGGATGCGATGCGCGACGAGCTGCGCGCCGTGCTCGACGCGGTCGACGCGCTCAGCGCTCCGTGACGGCGGTCCGCAGTCGATCGAGAACTGCGAGCTGCCCCAGCGCGGCGGCGAGCGCCGTCTCGACGCGCAGGATCGGATCGCCGAGCGAGACCTCGGTGAAGCCGCGCGCGACGAAGGTCTCGACCTCGCGCGGGATCCATCCGCCCTCTGGACCGATCGCGAGCACGACCGGCCGATCGGGCGCGCTCGACGGCGCGACGATGATCGCGTTCTCGATCGGCGCGCCGCCGGGGTGCGCGATCAGGCATGTCCCCGATCGCGACTCGCCCGCGGGCCAGCGGTCGTCGAGCAGCGCCATCAGCCGGCGGTGGAGCTCGATCGGCGGGACGTGCGTGGTACCGCCCTGTTCGGCACCGAGGCGAGCGGCGAGGGCGAGTGCGTCGGGATCGAGCCGGGGCGAGTCGAGGTAGCTCTTGTCGACCCGCCACGCGTTGGTGAGGTCGATCCGCGTGACTCCGAACGACGCGGCGGCCTCGATCGCACGGGTCAGGACCTTCGGGCGCGGCACGGCGAGCACCAGCTCGACGGGAAACGGCGACGGGACGGTGTCGCCGAGCTCGAGCACGAGGTGGATCGCGTCGCCGTCATCGGCGATCACCGTCGCGGTCCCGAGCGCACCGCCGATCACGCCGGCACGCAACCGTGTGCCGGGGGCGACCTCGAGAACGGTACGCAGATGCTGCGCGCGCCGATCATCTCCGGATATGCGCAACTCGCGCACGTCATGCAGCTCCGACGCGTCGACCAGCAGCAGGTTCACGCCGACTTTGTATCAACGTTCGGCACGCCCCGCGGTAGGGTGCGCGCATGGCGTTCTTCCAGGAACCTCCGCGCCTGACCAACCAGTACGACAACGACCCGATGCTGCCGTCGTGGATCGCGCGCCACGTCGCCGACGACGCCGTGGTCTCGGAGCTGCGCGCGCTCGGTGACCTCACCGTCGAGCTCTACGAGAGGCAGCTCGCGGACCGGCTCAACGAGCCGGTGCTCACCCAGTGGGATCCGTGGGGCAACCGGATCGATCGGATCGACGTGTCGCCGCTGTGGGTCGAGGCCCAGGCGCTGGCCGCACGCTACGGCATGGTGGCCGCGGGCTACGAATCGCGGCTCGGCGCACGCGCGCGGTCCCACCAGTTCGCGGTCGTGCAGGTGCTCGGACCGTCGCTCGACGTCTATTCGTGCCCGCTCGCGATGACCGACGGTGCGGCGCGCACGTTGATCGCGAGCGGTAACCAGGCGCTCGTCGATCGCTACGTGCCCAAGCTGACGTCGCGCGATCCGAAGGTAATGTGGACCAGCGGCCAGTGGATGACCGAGCGCACCGGCGGCTCCGACGTGTCGCAGAGCGAGACCATTGCCAAGAAGGATGGCGATACCTGGCGTCTCTACGGCACCAAGTGGTTCACGTCCGCCACCACGTCGGAGATGGCGCTGACGCTCGCTCGTCCCGAAGGCAACCCGGAGGGCAGCCGCGGCCTCGCGCTGTTCTTCGTCGAGCTGCGCGACGACGCCGGCCGGCTTCGCAACATCTACGTCAACCGTCTCAAGGACAAGCTCGGCACGCGCAAGGTGCCGACCGCCGAGCTCACCCTCGACGGCACGCCCGCGATCCTCGTGGGGTCGACCGGAGAGGGCGTTCGCGCGATCACGCCGATGCTGTCGGTGACCCGGACCTGGAACGCCGTGTCCGCCACGTGCGGGATGCAGCGCGCGCTCGCACTCGCCGGGGACTTCGCCCGCCGTCGCAAGGCTTTCGGCGCGCTGCTCTCCGACAAGCCGCTGCACGCCGACACGCTCGCGGGTCTCGAGGCCGAGTACGCCGGTGCGTTCTGTCTCGCGTTCCGCTCGGTGCAGCTCCTCGGTGCGATCGAGCAGCAAGCAAACGATCCGGCCCCCGATCCGGACCGGCTCTCGCGCGTCTTGATCCCCCTCGCCAAGCTGACCACCGGCAAGCAGGCAGTCGCCGTGGCCTCCGAGGCGATCGAATCGTGCGGCGGCGCGGGCTACGTCGAGGACACCGGCCTGCCGCGGCTCCTCGCCGATGCCCAGGTGCTGCCGATCTGGGAAGGCACGACCAACGTGCTGTCGCTCGATACCCTGCGTGCACTCGGCAAGGGCGGCACCCTCGAGGCGCTCGGCGCCGAGATCGAGCGCTGCTGTGCAACCGCCACCGATCCGGGGCTCGTCGAGCCGGTGGCCACCGCGCGCGATGCCTTCCGGCACGCGAGCTCGTGGATCTCCGAGGCCCTCGCGCAGCCGGTCCGACTCGAGGGAGGTGCGCGCCGGTTCGCCCTCACCCTCGGGCGCAGCCTCGAGCTGGCGCTACTCGCCGACCACGCGCAGTGGTGTCTGACCAACGGCCACGGCCCGCGCACGGCCGCGGCCGCCCGGCGGTTCGCGCAGTCGCAGATCGACCTGATCGACGACGCGGCCGCCGACGACACGAACCTGCTCGTGCGTTGAGCCGAGGTGGCGCGAGCACGCGCCGAAAATGCAAACGAGCGACGAACTCTCGCCGCTCGTACTGCTTCGGAATGTAGCGCGGTGGCTAGTAGCCGCCGGCGGGCGGCGGATCGGCGGGCGGCGGGGGCTCGCCACCCATGCCCGGATCGGCCGGGGGAGGCGGGGCGCCCATCCCGGGATCGGCCGGCGGGGGCGGAGCGCCCGCGGCACCGTTGCACTGGTAGTGGATGCGCCACGCCGTGGCGGTGCGGGTGCTGGTGGTCTGCACGGTGGAGCTGTCGGTCGCCTCGTGGCGGCCGGTCCGCGAACGCGCGGTGTCGCTCGACGAGTCCTCACGCGCGACGGTGTCGGTACCGATCGCCTCCTCACCCTCCTGGGTGATCGTGAAGTTGCCGGGGCCGCAGTGCGCGTTCATCTCCGCGTTCGCCTGCTCCATCGCCTTGCCGCGATCGCCCTGGAGCTCGATGACTCCACCCGTCTGCGTGCGCTGGATGACGCGCGCGCTGCCGCATGCCGCGAGGGCAACGACCAAACCAAATGACAACGATGTAGCGAGAGTCCGGAACATGTTCATTATTCTCCGAGGTGACGGCCGGGGATTTAGACCCGTCGACACTAGTACATGCACCGGCGGCGGGCAATGGCTTGACACCTGGAAGGCAAGGAGCGGACCTTCGCCATAAGCTCGATGATTCCGGTGGATTCGAGGATAGAAGAGGTCGTGGTCTACGCGCGGGGAGCGCGCGTGCGGCGGGTCACCACCCTCGGGACCGTGGCAACCCGGATCGCGTTCGGTGATCTGCCACTCGCCGTGATCGACGACACCGTGCGGGTCAGCGTGGACGGTCCCGCGATCGCCATCTCGGTCCGGATCGGTGTCGAAGCGCAGCCCGCGGAAAATGTGGTCGCGGAAGAAGCGCTCGAGGTCCGCGACGCGCGCCGCCAGCTCGGCCAGGCCGAGGCCGAGATCGCCCGCTTGCAGTCCGGACTCGAGCAGCTCTCCGCGTCGCACGTGATCGCCGAGGACGACGATCATCCGGGAGAGTGGAGCGCGGTGGTCACCGCGCGGCGCGCGATCGTCGGGCTGCGGGCGGCGCGCGAGCTCGCACTCCGCGAGGCACTGTCGACGGCACGTCGCTCCGCCGAGACGGCACGCCGCGAGCTCGCCACGGTGCTCGATCGCGATCGCCGCGGCGGCACCGCGAGACCGCCGAAGCTGCACGAGCTCCGCAAGCAGGTCGAGATCGAGCTGGTCGCGAATGGCGACCCCGGACCGCTCGAGGTGCACCTCGAGTACGTGGTCGAGGCGGCGCGCTGGGTTCCGAGCTACGTCGCGCGGATCACGCCGGATGCGCGCGCGGTGGTCGAGCTGCGTGCGGCGGTCGCGCAGGACACCGGTGAGGACTGGAGTGGCGTTCCGCTGCGGCTGTCGACCGCGGAGCCGACCCGGTTCGCACCGTTGCCCGAGCTCGCCGCGCAGCGGATCGGTCGCCGGCAACCGGCGATGAATCGCGGTGGTTTCCGCCCGCCGCCTCGCGGTGCGATCGCGCTGTACGCGGACTACGAACGCGATCTCGCGCGGGCCGGACGCCGTCCGCGATCGGTGGCGGACGAGGTCGAGGATCTGATCGTGCCCGAGCCGGTCGCGGATGCCCCGGAGATCCCGTCGGCGTTCGCCGGGGAAGTGTGGGACGAGGAGTCGTCGGCCGCGAAGGAGCGGTTCGCCACGCCACCGCGCGGTACGAGCGCACCGCCCGCGCGCGCCTACGACCAGGACTTCGACGACGACGGGATCGAGTTCGAGGGCGACCTGAAGAAGCGCTCGATGGCAGCGCCGAAACCGGCACCGCAAGCGATGATGGCCCGGTTACCGCGCGCGGCCTCGGAGGCGATCGCGGTCACCAAGCCGCGGCCCCCGGTTCCACGTCTCGACTACACCAACCTGGTGATGGCACCGCCGTCGTCGCCGTCGCGCGGCACGCTGATCGAGCCTCCCGACCCGCACACCGATGCGATCGCGCAGGCGGTGGCGCTGCGCGTGCGCCAGGTCATCCAGCTCGAACCACCGGCTGGGTGCGACGACGACTGGTCGCACGCCTACGACTACGCGTACACCACCGACGGCAACGTCGAGGTGCGCGCCGACGGTGCGTGGCACTCGATCGCGGTGACCGCGCGGCCCGCAGAGGTCTCGCTCCATCACGTCGCCGTGCCGCGCGAGCAGGCCGACGTGTTCCGGATGGCCGCGATCGCGAATCCGTTCGAAGGCCCGCTGTTGCCCGGTCCGATCGACGTCTACGACAACGGTCGGTTCCTGGTCACCAGCGAGGTCGAGCACACGCCACCGCGGGCGCGCGTCGAGATCGGGCTCGGCGTCGATCCGCGGGTCAAGATCGCGCGCAACACCGAGTTCGAAGAGGAGACCACGGGCATGCTGCGCGGCAGCCTCCGGCTGCACCACGCAGTCGCGATCGACGTCGACAACCTGTCGGGCGTGCCGGTCGATCTCGAGGTCCGCGAGCGCATTCCGGTGACCGTCGATGGGGACGACGACATCGACGTCACGATCGGCCGCGTCGATCCGCCGTGGGAGCGGTGGGCGCCCGACGCCGACGGTCCGGCGAGCGATCGCCTACGCGGCGGTCACCGGTGGCAGCTCCGGGTGCCGGCGGGCGGCAAGACCAAGCTGCGCGTCGCCTACGAGGTCAAGATCCCGAGCAAGGCCGAGCTCGTCGGCGGCAACCGGAGAGAGTCGTGACCGAGTCGATCGCGATGCAGGCGCCGGTGGTCGGCGTGGTCGTGCTCGAGGACCGCGCGTCGGTGACGCGCCGGGGCGCCTGCAGCATGCCGTCGGGCCAGCATCGGATCGTGGTCGAGGGCGTGTCGCCGGTACTCGCCGACAAGACGCTACTCGCGGCGGCCAGTGGCGCGCGCGTGCTCGACGCCCGGTGCGAACGCTACCTCCGCGATCCGGATCCGGACGATGGCTCGGCGTCGACGCCACTCGCGGTGTTGCGTGTCGAGCACGACGAGCTCGAAGCCGCGCGCGATGCGGCGCATGCTCGTGCTCACGCGATGCGCGTCGAGATCGAGACGCTGACCGACGTCGTGGCGGCCGCACTCGCCGATCTCGCGACCGCGGCCGCCCGCGGGCATCAGGTCGATGCCGCCCAGCAGATGTCCGAGCTCGATCGTCTCGAGAGTACGGCACGAGCGCGCTGCGTCGATGCCGAGCTCGAGGCCGACACGCTCGATCGGGCGCTGTCTCGGCTCGACGACCGGATCGAGCGGGCCGCGGCCGAGGCCGGCGACGACGCCGCTCGTCTGGTGGTCGATGTCACCGTCGAATCGCCCTCCGACGTCGTGCTCGAGCTGTCCTACGTGGTGCCCGGCGCGGCGTGGCGTCCGTATCACCGTGCGGTGCTCGATCCCGGCGGCGAGAGCATCGCGTGGGAGACCACGGCGTGCGTCTGGCAGGCGACGGGCGAGGACTGGACCGATGTGGCGCTGACGTGCTCGCTCGAGCAATCGTCGCTCGGGGTCGAACCACCCGAGCTCGAGGACGACGTTCTTCGCGTGCGCCGCCGCGCCGACTCCGTGGTGGTCGAGACCCGCGAACAGTTCGAGCAGACCACGGGACTCGGCGGTGGCGCCGAGGTGCCGGGCATCGACGACGGCGGGATCGGTCTCACGCTGGCCGCACCGACCGCGACGATCCGTGCCGACGGTCGACCGCACCGGATCGGAGTCGGCGGGTTCACCGCCGCCGTGCAGCGCTCGCTGGTCGCGACGCCGGTGGTGTCGCCGTGGGTTCACCATCGCGTACGGATCGTCAACCCCGGTCCGTTGCCGCTGCTGGCCGGCCCGGTCGATCTGGTGATGGCGTCGGGGTACGTCGGGCGCGCCGAGATCGGGTTCGTCGCCGCCGGCGAGAAGTTCTACGTCGGATTCGGTCCCGAATCGGAGATCCGGATCCATCGCGACGAGACGCGCGAGCGCAACGACGCCGGGATGCTCGGTGGCTGGAACGTCCAGACCGTGCGCGTTGCCGTGCGGCTGTCGAACCTCGGCGCGGCCAAGCGCGAGATCGTCGTCACCGAGCGCATCCCGATCTCCGAGGTCGAGCAGGTGCAGGTCGAGGCCGCCGCGGCCGACGCCTACTTGCTCGGCACCGACGATCATCCGGGTGGCGAGGAGATCACGCAGGTCACCGCGCGCGCTCTCGACGATCGCGGCTTCGTCAGCTGGTCGGTGGAGCTGCCGCCGTTCGGGCGTCGCGCCGTCACGCTCGAGTACCGGATCCGGAGCCAGCGCGGCGTCGCGGGCGTGTGATGCCTCCCCAGGCGGAGATGCTGTCCAACCGGGTGACCAAGAACGCCCGGCACCTGGGGAAGTGGGCGCGGCGCGAGAACGTGACCTGTTACCGGATCTACGACCGCGACATCCCCGAGGTCCCGCTCGCGATCGACACCTACGAGGGTGCGCTCGTGATCCACGACTACCGGTTCGAACAGCCACCGGGCGATACCTGGATCGACGACATGGCGGAGGCCGCGCGATCGACGCTCGACGTCGACGCCGCCGAGGTGTTCGTCAAGCGTCGCGAGCGCCACGACCGCCGCGAGGGCGAGCAGTACGAGCGGCTGTCGCCCGGCGACGACCCGAAGGCGTGGCGCACCGTCCACGAGGGCGGTCACGCGTTTCGGGTCAACCTCGCCGACTACGTCGACACCGGGTTGTTCCTCGATCACCGGATCACGCGCGCGCGCGTCGCGGCCGAGCCGGCGAGCACGATGCTCAACCTGTTCGCGTACACCGGTTCGTTCAGCGTCTACGCCGCGGCGGCTGGCATGCGGACCACCACCGTCGACATGTCGCGCACGTACATCGACTGGGCCGCCGACAACCTGGCGGCCAACGATCTCACCGGCGAGCTCGTGCAGGCCGACGTGCGCGTGTTCCTGCGCGACGCCCGCGCGGCCGGCCGGCGCTGGGACGTCGCGGTGGTCGATCCGCCGACGTTCTCGAGCAGCAAGCGCATGAACTACACGTTCGACGTGCAGCGCGATCACGCCGCGCTCCTCGACGATGTCGCCGAGGTCGCCTCGACGATCTGGTTCTCGACGAACAGAAAGAAGTTCAAGCTCGCGTGGGAACCGTCCCGCGCCGAGATCGCGGACCTCACACATGCGACCACGCCGCCGGATTTCCGGCACCGGCCGCATCGCGCCTACCGGATCGCGCTCAGCGCTTGACGCACGCGTGCGTGGTCAGCGTCCCGCCCGACGCCACCGACGCGCAACGATAGCCATCGCCACACCCGGCGTCGTCGAGGCACACCGTGCCGCAGATCTTGTCGGTCGAGGCCGGCAGCTTCATGCACAGGTTGCCGGCGCCACCGCACTCGTCGCTCGACGCGCAGGTCTGGCCGAGCAGGTCGCTGCGACCGTACGGGTGTGCGTGCGGGTCGTTGTCGATGCCGTTGACACCCATGAACGCGGTCTCGTTCGGGTACTCGTTCATCGCACGCAGGATGTCGTCCCACGTCGTCGGCTCGATGTTGCGACCGCCGTCGCGACCGATCAGCGGGAACAGGATGTCCTCCATCGCCTCGGCGCCCTGGCTGGTCCACGTGTACGAGGTCGAGGTCACGATATCCATGTTGACGAGCTCGCCGTTCGGTCCCTTGCGCGCCGGGTTCTGGCGGAACCCGTCGGTGAACCGCGCGTAGGTCTGGCAGCCCTCGATCAGCAGGATCTGGTAGCCGTCGTAGAGCGGGATCGTGGCGTACTCCTCGGGCGAGATGTTGCCGGCCGACGTCGAGCGGAAGTCGGCGGGCAACAGGCGCCCGGTCGTTCCCGCGTGACCGTTGAACAGCACCACCTCCTTGGTGGCGAGCATGTCGAGCAGCGCGTTGCGGAGGTCGACCGCGTTCGCCGACCGGCGACTCGACCATGCCGGGGTGGACGATCTTGACCGAGATCTCGACGGAGTGGCCGTTGAAGGTCCCGGTACGGGTCAGCGGATCCGAGTCGAGCTTGAGGTCGTCGAAGCCGTGCACGCCGGCGGGCGCGTGAAACCCGATCGCGAGCAGCTCGTCGTACAGCTGCTCGGCGTTCGCGAGGTCGGCGCGGCTCGCGTTGTAGTCCCAGCCGAACTGCGCGCCGACCAGCAGCTTGCCGTCGGCATAGAGCTTGTTGTAGTCGAGGTACGCGTTCGACGACCGCTGCACCGGCGATACCAGCATCGGCAGTTTCTCGACGGTCGACGGATCGACTTGACCGGGGTCCCAGCTGTGGATGCCGTAGCGCGACTGCCAGCTGCCGCTCAGCAGCTCGGCATTCGAGATCTTCCCCATCGCGAGATCGATCTGCTTGCCGCCCGGAGCGGACGTGCCCGGCAACAGCGAGATGAACTTGTTCTGCGCGGCGATCGTCGCCTCGAAGTTGAACTCGTAGGTCAGCTCGTCGACCGGCGTGATGCCGAGTGACTCCACGCTCGAGTTGCGCGCCATCGCGTGGAAGCCGCCGTAGTTCTTGTTGGTGTCCTCGGGCTCCTTGTCGGAGACGTACAGGTTCAAGAACCATCCGATCTGGACCAGCTTCGCGCTCACCAGCTCGGTGGCCTGCGCCAGACGCTCGTCGTCGGGAAGCCCGCGCGCTGATTCGTCGAGCGTCACCGTCGCGGTCGATGCCGCCGAGAACTCCATCGCGGTCGGAGACCGGAAGCTATCTTCCTTGCCCTCGGGGACGACCTCGTAGTCGTCCGAGCTGTCAGGTCCTGTCTGGGCACAGGCGGAAACGGCGAGACCGGTCAGGGCGGAAGCGAGGAGAAGACGACGCATGTGCGCGGTGCGACATCAAGTTCCGTACCTTTCGTACCGCACCACGAATCCGCGGGTTGCCCACGCCCGGCTACCCGGGTTGCCGGCGGTTCAGGCTTCGTCGGTCGTTCGAGCTTCCAGCTGGATGCGCAATCCGCGCATCACGGTGTCGGCGGCCACGGTCACGCGAGGCTGGAATCCCGCGATCGCGCCACGGATCGCATCGAGGTCGCTCGCGGAGGGTGCGAGCAGCGGGCGGTGCGCGAGCATGCGGTGCAGGCGCATGGTGATCGCGTCGGGCCGGCGCAGGTCGTCGGGAAGGCCGTAGGTGCGGAGGCGGTCGAGCAGGGCGGAGAACCGCTGGTCGTCGCCCTGTTGGCGCCACGCGATCTCGGCGTCGTAGCCGATGCCGCGCAGATACGTCTCGCGATAGCTGGCCTGGTCGACCAGCACGCCATCGAGCAGGAGCTCGACCCCGATGTGAGCGACCGCGCGGCGCGGACCGCGGGCGCACGCCCGGCGCGACAGCTCGGCATCGAGCTCTCGCATCAAGCCGGTGACCGCGGGCAGCGCGTGAAACACGGCGTCGGTCGCGTGGTGCAGGTCGATGCCGGCGGCGACATCGGCATCGTCGGTCGACGCCACCCGCGCACCCGACATCGTGGAGAAGTCGGGGATCATCGCGCCCAGCGCGAAGCCGGCGGCGCCCGATCGCCAGCTCGCCACGGCTGCGTGACCGAAGAAGTTCACGCTTCGTACTACCATCTCCTCGTGCTGGTGATCGGGATCGATCTCGGGACCCAGAGTCTCAAGGCCGTGGTGTGCGACGACGAGCTGCGCGTGCGCGGTCGTCACGCGGTCGCGTACCCGACGTCGTACCCGGCGCCCGATCGCGTCGAGCAGGATCCGCGCGCGTGGGAGGCCGCCCTCGGCCCCGCGATCGGTGGCGCGCTGATGACGGCCGGCGCGCGTCCGGACGAGGTCGCGGCGATCGCGATCGCCGGGCAGCTCGACGGTTGCGTCGCGGTCGACGCGGCCTGCCGTCCGCTCCACCCGGCGCTGATCTGGCAGGACCGTCGCGCGGTCGCGGAGGCGGCGCTCGCGGATCGGGACCGCGTGTTCGCGATCGCCGGCCAGGTCGCCGATGCCGGTCATCTCGCACCCAAGGCCGCGTGGCTGCGGGCCGCCGGGATCGCCGCGACACGCTGGCACCAACCGGTGAGCTATCTGGTCGAGCGCCTCACCGGCGAGGCCGCGATCGATCCGGCGCTCGCCTCGACGTGCATGCTGGCCGAGCTCGCGACGGGTACCTGGTCCGACGAGCTCCTCGCCGCGTTCGGCCTCGCGGTCGCCGAGCTGCCGGCGATCCGCCCGACCAGCGCGATCGCCGGGACGCTGACGTCAGACGGCGCGAAGCTCACGGGTCTGGTCGCGGGGATCCCCGTCGCTGTCGGGACGGGCGATGACTTCGCGAACCCACTCGGCGCCGGCATCGTCGCGCCCGGTCCGATCGCGGTCGCGCTCGGCACCGCCGAGGTCGTCGGAGCGATCGCCGCGACGCCGATCCTCGATCGACCCACAGATCCGGCCGACGAGCCGATGGTCGAGACCCACGCGTATCCGACGGGCGCGTTCTTCGTCGAGAACCCTGGCTGGCTCTCGGGAGGCGCGATCGAGTGGGCGGTCCGGATGCTCGGGTTTCCGAGCGCGCGTGCGCTCGATGCCGCCGCGCACGCCGCACCTCCGGGCGCCGCCGGCGTGACGTTCGTGCCCGCGCTCGCGGGTGCGATGACACCGGCGTGGCGACCGCACGCGCGCGGCACGCTGCACGGCCTCGCCGCCGGCCACGACCGCGGCCACGTCGCGCGCGCGGTCCTCGAGGGCCTCGCGTTCGCGTGCCGCGATGTCGTCGAGCGGCTCCGCGAGCTCGCGGTACCCGGCGATCGCGTCGTCCTCCTCGGGGGCGGGGCGCGCAGCCGGGTGTGGACGCAGATCCGTGCCGACGCGCTCGGGATCCCGCACGACGCGGTCGCCGAGCCCGATACCTGTCCGGTGGGCGCGGCGCTGATCGCCTCGGTCGCCGCCGGGCATCATGCGGATCTCGTCACGGCCGCGGCCCGGCTATCGCCGCACACGGAGCGCTTCGAGCCACGGACCTCGCTCGACGACGCCTACGCACGCTACCGGCGGCTGGTCACCCAGCTGGCGCCACTCGCGCTCGCGCCGTGGCACACCTCACAGCCATGATCGGGTGCTGCCACCGGGTCTCGCCTGCGGCAATTCGGCCAGGGAACGTGTGGGCTCACACACGAACCACGCGCCGCTTCCTCGGCTACAGTGCGGGCATGTGGCACCCCCAGGGCAGTCGTTTCCTGGTGTGCCTCGCACTCGCTTTGGCGGCTACCGGCTGCCCCAACTCCTCGGGTCCACCCGCATGTATCGACGTCGATCTCACCTGTCAGCCGCTCTACGTCCCCACCTTCGACAACGTCTACAACAACACGCTTCGCGACACCTGCGGCAGCCAGCGGGTGTCGTGTCACTCGCACGCCGGGATGAAGGGCGGGATGACGTTCGAGACTCCCGAGACGGCATTCGCGGCGCTGAGCACGCGCGTGGTTCCAGACGATCCGGGATGCAGCTTGATGATCGTGCGCACGTCGTCGGTGGGCGAGAGCTACCAGATGCCGCCGGGCTCGCCACTGCCCGAGGCCGAGCGCTGCGCGCTGATCCAGTGGGTGCAGGCCGGCGCGCCGGGGCCCGGCCAATGAGAGCGCTGGCGATCGCGTTCGTCGCCAGCTTCGTACTCGCGGCCTGTGGCGGCGGAAGCGCGCGTCCGGTCGAGGAGCTTCGCGATCCCAACACGTGCAAGGAGTGCCACCCGCAGCACTTCACGCAGTGGTCGGGTTCGATGCACGCCTACGCGTCCGAGGATCCGGTGTTCGTCGCGATGAACAAGCGCGGGCAGCGCGAGACCAACAACGCGCTCGGCGACTTCTGCATCAAGTGTCACGCCCCGATGGCCGTCCGGCTCGGGCTCACCAACGGCGTCGACTACGATCCATCCACGTTGCCCGACGAGGCCAAGGGCATCACCTGCTACTTCTGCCACAACGTCGACAAGGTCACCGACACGCACGATGCGGCGCTCGAGCTCGCCGACGATCAGACGATGCGCGGCGGGGTCCAGAATCCGATCGAGAGCCCGGCGCACTTCTCGAAGTACGACAAGCTGATGGACTCCGACTTCAACGAGTCCGAGATGTGCGGCTCGTGTCACGACATCGTGGTGCCCGAGGAGATCAACGGCGTGCCCGGCGGCGTCCCGATCGAGCGCACGTTCAACGAGTGGCAGCAGACGTTCTTCGCCACCGACAAGCGGCCCGGCATCCACCTGACCTGCGGGGGCTGCCACATGGCCAGCAAGACCGACGTGATCGCCGATGCCGAGGGCCTCGACGTGCCGTCGCGCGCGAACGGGTTCCACGAGCACATGTGGCCGGCGGTCGACCAGGCGCTGACTCCGTTCGCCGAGACCGACGCGCAGAGCGCTGCGATCAAGCGCGACCTCGATCCCGCGATCGCCGTGATCGGTGCGATCCCACCGGGCTCGACGTCGGCGCGCGGTGGCATCTGCGTGGTGCCGACCAACGGCGGCGAGATCACGGTGCGCATCGACGGGCTCGGCATCGGTCACCGGTTCCCGAGTGGCGCCGCCCAGGATCGTCGCGCGTGGGTCGAGCTGATCGCGTTCGACGCCGCCAACAACGTCGTCTACCAGTCGGGTGTGGTGCCCGATCAGATGGATCCCGAGGAGGTGACCGGCGATCCGGACATCAAGGTTCTGTTCGACCGCACGTTCAAGGCCGACAACATGCCGGCGCACTTCTTCTGGGACATCACCAGTCACGACGACTCGTCGCTGCTCAAGCAACCGACGACGCTCGATCAGAACGATCCGGCGTTCGATCACTCGTCGACGTTCGTGTATCCGGTCGGCGCGCTGATCGCGCAGATCGACCACATCACGGTGCGCGTGCCGATGCGGGCGCTACCGTTCGCGATGCTACGCGAGCTCGTCGACTCCGGCGATCTCGACGCGGCGATCCTCGATCAGGTGCCGACGCTCGACATCGAGGCGACCCAGCGCACGTGGAACAAGGCCGGGGCAGATGGCGCCACCGGCTGCATGCCGACGCCCTGACGGTCTCGGCGCTCGGTCCGCTTTCCTAGCTCGGAATACAGAACCGGAACACGACCGTGTCGTCGCCGGCCGACGTCGTCGCGTCGATCGTGGTCTCCCACAGCCCCGGCATCCACAGGTTGACCGGCGCGAGCTCGTACTGGCCCGCGGTGCCGTTCGGCGTGACGATCACCGTCTTACCCGATGGGTGACCGTGGTCGGGCATGAACGGCGACACCGTCATGCTCGCACCGTCGACGGCCGCACCATCGACACCATTGGTCATCTGATTGATCTGGAGGACCCAGGTGTTGTCGCCGCGAGCGGGCGGCGCGGGATCCGCGGTCATCAGCGTGAAGTCGAGAAGGTTTCCGTCGCCCACCTTCGACAACCCGACCACGAAGTCGTCGGCGCGGGTCTCCTCCGCACAGTTGACCGGACCGTAGGGGTCGGTGTTCATGCCGCTGTCCGTGCAGGCCGGCACCACCGAACCGAGTACGATTGTGGAGAACACAAGCGGGACGGAGCGCCTGGAAACCGGGCCGGCTGAGCGGGACATGATGGGCCTAGTACGCGCGACCATGGCAAGACGTTACCGTGGATCCGCAGATCGCTGGTCCGGCCCCTGATCACGAGGCCTAACATCCTGATCAGACGGGTGTCTCGTCGTCGTCACACCCCGAAGTCAGCAGGATCACCGTATCCTTCGCGAGCCCGAGCCCGCTCGGGATGCCGGTGTACGTCACACGCGCGATCGCCGCACCCGACCTCAGCGACCACACCTCGCGCAGTTGCGCCTGCGGCCGCAGGAATGCCGTCACCGTGGTCTTGCCGCTCGGTCCGTGGCCGCTCACCGGCTCGACCAGGAGCTGCAGCGCGAACTTCCGGATCGGGAGATCGTCACGGTCATGCCGCGAGGTGCGGAGCGCACGCCGCTGGACGACGCGCGTCGACAGCATCCACGCCTCACTCGTCATCGCCATCGCCGGCTCGAGCGTGGGCTCGATCGCGGCGAGTCGTGCCCGGATCTCCGTCGGCTCGACGTGCGGATCGGCATACCAGGCGTGGATCGGTACGAGGTACCCCTGCCGCGGACCACGCAGCCCGAGCCGATAGGCGATCGGTGCCTCGCGCTCCCCGAGCTCCTCGACGATGTAGGCCACGCCTTCGGCCGGAGCGATTCCGAGCACCGACATGCGATGGCCGTGCTCGGTGCCGGCGTCGGTGACGCACGCGGTGGTGGTCATGTAGCCGAGCGAGCTGCGCAACGTCGGCATCGGGGCGGTGCGATGCAGGAAGGCATGGGCGAGCGCGCGCTGCATCCGGCGCGAACGCGCGAGCGCGATCAACGCACTCTGGGTCTTGGCATCTCGGTTCACGGTCAAACTCTCGGTTCGTACGAATAGAACGCGCGAACAGCCCGGGGGTTGCACCGGATGTGATCGATCCCATCACCTTTGGCGGGGAGCTCACGCACGGGAATACCGTCGAGACGACCGTGGTTCTTGGCGTCGCCGACCGACGAGACTCGCCGATCGGTCAGGTCACCACGCGATCGTCACCGAGTCGTCACGACTCGTCACGACTCGTCACGTTTCACGGGCTGCGATACGTGAGCTTGCGTACGCCGCCACCCTTGTCTGTTCGGGTCCACGTGCCGGCGCGACGTCCCGCCACCATCGTGCCCTCGAGCACGGTGTCGTCACCGAGGAGCTCGCGATACGGACCCTCGAGGATCCCGTCCTTGTAGGTCGCGGTCCGGATCACGCGACCCTCGGGGTTGTAGCTGGTCCACGTGCCGGTACGAAGATCCTGTGCGAACCGCCCGGTCAGCGATGGCTTGCCGAGGCGGTACTCGGTGTACGGACCCTCGGCCTTGCCGGCGACGAACCTCGTCTGCATCGAGATCGTGCCGTCGACGAACTTCTTGACGACTCCGTCGAGCTTGCCGCGCTTCCAGTGCTGCTCGAGCGTCAGCACGTGATCGGGAGTCCACTCCCTCCACGTCCCGTGCTTGTGGCCCCACGAGTAGTGACCCTCGACGACGACCCGGCCACGCCGCGTGTACGCACGATACAGCCCGGCCTCGTGTCCCTTGTAGAGGTACGTCTTCGTCGCCGGCTTGCGATTGCTCCAGTACGTGTACACCCAGCCGGTGCCGTCGGTGATGTCGTACTTGCCGAGCTCGTCGCCGTTGCGGTCGTAGTAGATGAACGTGCCGTCGGGCTTGCCCTCGTCGTAGGTGCCCGTCCACCGCAGCTTGTTGTCGTCCCACTCGTTCCATTCGCCGTCGCGACGACCCTTGACGTAGCTGCCCTCGCGTTCCTTGTTGCCGTCGCGGTCGTTCCACACCCACGGTCCGGTGCGGCGGTTGTTCTCGAACTCGCCTTGCACGCGGAACACCTTCCGCGAACGCCAGATCGTGTATGGGCCGTCGAGTCGTCCCGCGCGATCGTAGTGCTCGTCGGCGAGCAATTCGCCGTGCTGATAGATCTTGCGCTCGCCGTGGCGGACGCCGCGCCAGAACCGCTCCTGGAACTCGAGCGTGTTCTTGGTGCCGAACCGATGTGTGCCGTGGAGCTTGCCGGCCCGATATCGCGCCAGCTCGAGAACGTAGCCGTTATCCGCGAACACCTTGGAGATCCCGTCGCGGACGCCCTTCTTGTACGAGGTCTCGCTGTACAAGGGGCCGCCATCGCGCCAGCGCTTCTCGACGCCGGTGCCGTTCGCGACGTCGAACGTACCGAGCGTGGTGCCGGTCGTGCTGGTCTGGGTCCAGCGGCCGGTGCGCTTGCCGTCGGCGTACTGTCCCGCGAGCGCGATCGTTCCGTTGGGGTGATGGCGTTGCCACGACCCGTCGAGCACGCCGTTCTTGTAGTGACCCGACACCTCGATCGTGTCGTCGGGGAACAGCGTGATGAACGGGCCATCGCGCGTGCCGTCCGCGCGCGTGCAAAACCACGTCGGCTCGGGAGCCGGTGCGGGGGTCGGGACGGCGTCGCCATCGCACACGAGCTTCGGAGGTGCGGGAGGAGCGTCGACAGGAACACCTGCGTCGACGACAGCCTGCACGAGCTTGGCCGGCAATGGTTCGGCCGGTGGCGGCTTCGGCGTGGCGCTCGATCCGCAGGCGCACGATCCGCAGGCGCACGTGCCCCACACCGTCACCATCCAGAGCAACGCGGACACGCGGGCCACGATTCATTGTGGCACGAACGATGAAGCTCGCGCGAACCCGTGTGAAACCTGCACAGCTCGGTTACAGGAATCGACACCCGAAATCGATCGTTGCGAGGTGGTGACGGTGGCTTCGCGACAACCACGAAAGTTTCGGTCTACGATCGCCGCATGAAGCCAAGCCAGGTGCTCGCCACTGCCCTCGCCGTGCTCGCGCTTTCGACCGGAACGTCGGAGGCCAGGCGCCATCGTTCGATGGGCGGCAAGAACTACGTCTCCAACGGCAAGTTCGGCCTCGGACTCGAGCTCGGCGTGCCGTTCGGTCTCAACGGCAAGTACTTCCTGTCGGACGACCGCGCGCTCAACTTCGGAATCGGCGATCTCTACGACCACTACTACGGCAACTACAACCGCGACGGGATCCACCTCTACCTCGACTACATGTTCCACCCGTTCCTGATCGCCCACACGGAGCCGTTCGAGCTGCCGTTCTACATCGGCATCGGCGGGCGCCTGTGGGACTTCAACGATCACCGGTTCAACGACAACGGGTTCGCGCTCGGCGTGCGCGTGCCGATCGGCATCGCGTTCGACTTCAACAAGGTCCCGCTCGACGTGTTCGTCCAGCTCACCTTCGTCGCCGACCTGTTCTTCGACTACCGGGACCGGTTCGGCCCGCACTTCGAGGGGTCGGTCGGGATCCGCTACTGGTTCGACTGATCGCTATCGCGTCATCTCGATCCACAGTGGGACGACCACCGCCTCGGCGCCGGCCGCCTCGATGTGGCTGCGTCGCACCTCGATCTGACCGCGACCTCCGACCGAGTAGTACGCGCTGACCGCGTAGGTACCGGGCGCGACCTCGAACCGGAACCGACCGAAGTCGTCGCTCACGGTCTGCTGGGCGTCGTCGCCGATCTCGGCGGTGACCACGGCACCGGCAACCCGTTGCCGGGTCTCGGTGTCGTTCACCGTGCCTTCGATGATCGCGACACCAGGTGCAGCTCCGTGCGGTCGATAACGGTCGATCTTGCTTTCGCGCACGGATCCGAAGTCGAACCGGATCGGCTCGGGACGGCCGAGCGTGAACGTGAGGTCGACCATCGTGGTCTGACCGGCGGCGACGGCGATGTTGGTGACCTCGATCGGTTGGCCGGCGAACGTGGCGCGCAGCGTGTACGTGCCGGGGGGCAGGTGGTCGATGTCGTACAGCCCGTCGTTGCCGCTGGTGGTGGTGCGGGCGGTGTTGGGGGCCGACAGCCGGATCGCGGCCCTGGCCACGGGATCGCCGCTGTCGTGGTCGCGTGCCAACCCGGCGATCGCACCGGTGGTCAGGCGTACGCGATGCGGCCTCGCCGCACAGCCGATCGCGACGATGCCCGCGAACAGCAACAACAACATCCGGGAACGCACGCCGCGAGCATGGAGGCATCGAGAGGCCCCGCCAAGGCGGTGCGTGCTGGCAGTGTCCAACTCGGTGAGATGCGGACGGCCCTCGGAAACAGACCCGGAGTGTCGCATGTGCGTAGAATCATCTGTATGCGGGCCGTCGCGGTGTGTCTCGTGTTGCTGGTCGCGGGTTGCGGTAACGACGCGACGCCGTCGCAGCCGGTCGCACATGGCGAGTCCCAGACCGACGCGGCAGGCAAGGTCGCCGAGGTCGACGGCAAGGTCACCGCGACCCGCGCCGGAGCGACGCGCCAGCTCGCGGTAGGCGATCCGGTCAACGCCGACGACGTGATCCGGACCGGCGACGACGGGTCGATCGTGATCGTGTTGTTCCACAACAACGCGCGATGGACGCTCGAAGCCGGTCTCGAGTCGCGGGTCGACGACTCGGTGGCGTGGAAGCTGCCGAAGCAGGACCTCGCGGCGGCGGTCGATCACCCGACGTCGGCCGCCGGTCGTCACGCCGATCGTCAGGCCGCCGATACGGCGGTGAGCGCCGCCGCCGCAGCGGTGGACGAGAAGGCCGAAGCGCTCGATCAAAACACGCAAAACACGCAAAACACGCAAAACACGCAAAACACGCAGGGCGCGCGGGGCGCGGCGGCAGCGGACGAGCCACGCGATTCGGAATCCAGCAAACCGGAGCCCGTCGTCGGTGGTACCGCCGCGCCGCGGGCCCCGGGTCGGGACGCCGCGAAGACGCCACCCGAGAAACCGCGCGTCACACGCGAGCGCGAGACCGACAGCGTCCACCATCGCGACAGGCCGAGCCCCAAGCAGACCACCAAGCGCGGTTGCGACGAGGTGGACTGCCTCGTCGATCCCGGCCGCGGCTGCTGCGCTCGATTCCACAACAAGACGGGCGAATCCTCCTCCTCGTCGGCCGAGGGTCACGCGATGCCGCAGGCGATCGGACGCGCCGACATCCGGAACGTGATGACCGCCGCGATGCAGGACCTCGTGGCGTGCGGCAAGGGCGCCAAGGCCACGCTGAGGGTGACGCTCCACGTCGCCGGCAACGGCAAGGTGACCCGCGTCGAGATCAAGAGCTCGCCGTCGCCCGCGATCACGAGCTGCGTGACGGCGAAGGCCCGCAAACTGACGTTCCCGCAGTCGGTGCAGGGCGCGACCTTCACCTATCCGATCATCTTGAAGTGACCACCTAGCGGTCGCGCAGCGTGATGCTGTTGGGCGCCAGGCCGAGCTCGACGCAGATCGCCTCGATCGCCGGACGATCGACGCCGCGCCACGCCAGGGTGTCGACGTCGCTCGGGATCGGGCAGTCGGTGCGCAGCGTCGCGAGCGTGCGATACAGCGCGAGCTCGGTGCGATGTTCCCGCAGCGACGTCGCGAGTCGATCGGCGCCGCGGATCGAGAGCGACCACGTGGTCGGGTCGTCGGGGATGTCGTCGATCGACGGGTAGACGCTCAGGACCTTCGCGGCCGAGGTCTTGCCCCAGCCGGGGATCCCGGGGATGCCGTCGGCGGTGTCGCCGACCAGTGCGAGCAGATCGGGGATCGACCGGGGCGCGACGCCGTGTTTGGCGTTCACGGCGGGCTCGTCGAGCACGACATCCTTGAACCGGTCCCAGCACACCACGCGGGTGCCGATCACGCACTGGCACATGTCCTTGTCGACGGCGGTGATCCGCACCTGATCGACGCGCGGGTCGCCGGCGACATGATGCGCGGCGGTGGCGATCGCGTCGTCGGCCTCGAACTCGACCATCGGCCACGCGACCAGCCCGAGTGCCGTGGTCGCACGCTCGGCGAGCTCGAACTGCGCGAATAGATCCGGATCGACGCCTTCGCCGGTCTTGTAGCCGTCGAACAGATCGTTGCGGAACGATTCGATCACGTGATCGAACGCGACGCCGGCGTGGGTGATCGTGCCGCGCGACAGCAGTGCCGCGAACGATCGGATCAGGCTGCGCACCGCGCCGACCTCGCGGCTGGGCTCGGCATCGCGCGGATGCCGCACGTGCGGCGCGCCGAACCACGCGCGGAACAGCTCGTACGTGCCGTCGATCAGGTGAACCTGCATGCGTCAGCCACCGATCCGGCGCAGCAGCGCGTCGAGCTCGTCGGCATCGGGCATCGCGCGCTCGCGGCGGCTGTACGACGCGACCAGCGCGCGATCGCGATCGTAGATGTAGAGCGTGGGCACCGCCGACGGCCGGCCGAGGGCATCGAACAGCGCGTCGCCGGCGGGGACCACGCGCAGCCATGCGGCGTGCTCGACGACGTAACGGCGCACGGCTTCGGCGTTGCCGCGGTGGTCGTATTCCTCGTGCCCCCGGTAGTTGACGCCGAGCACGCGCAACAGCGGGTGGGCGGCGCGGAGCTTCGCGATCTCGTCGAGCTCGTCGTGGCAGTGCGGGCACCACGACGCGAACACGATCACGAGCGTCGGTCCGGTGGTGGTGCCGACCCGCTTGCCGTCGAGGTCGGGACTGGCCTCGATCCGCAGCAGTTGATCGGCGCCGCGCGGGGCCGGCGTGGCGGCGGGCGCTGGCCGCGCGGGCGGCACCGGGGCCGGTCGCGTGCATGCAGTGATCGCGATCAGGGGCACGATCAGTGGCGCGATCACTGGCGCGAGGACCATCGAGCGCGACGATCGCATGGCGCGGACTGTAGCACCCTACAAGGTGAGACCGACGCGGCGGCGTGCGGTCAGACAGTGCGCGCTGCCGAGCGTGAACTCGCGGCAGGTGCGCGGTCGATCGTCGTAGATCGCGCAGTGATAGCGCGTGGTGTGGCCGTCCTCGATCGTGCCGCCGCACAACGCCGCGCACCGATCGCCATCGCGGCGGATCTCGAGGTAGCTACCGCGATCGACGATGTACGACGGCTGCGCCTTGACCGCGGGATCGCGGCGCGACACCTCGACCGAGTGATACGCCGCGCGACAGCACGCACCGCAGGTCTGGCAGTCGAGAGCCGGCTCGTAGCGCTCGCACGCCGGCCACGCGTCGTCGACCTTGGCGTCGGCCTGGCGACACCGCGCGCCGCGGCGTTCGAATCGCCAGGCGCAGGTCGCGCAGGTCGCGTCGATGTGACCGGCCGGCAATCCCGTCGGGTGTGGGGACGGGAGCGGCGCCACCTCGCGCCACAACGCGGGCGGCTGGTCGCGCGCGGGCGCCGTCGCGAATCGCGCGGCCTCGGCGGCGATCCGTCCGGACGCCGCGAGCGCGTCGCCGAGCGCCGGCGCCCACGGTGGCTGTTCGGCGCGTCGGAGTGCGGCGATCGCGAGCTGAACGGATGGATCGGTGCGATCTGCGAGCACGCTATCCGACAGCGTGTCCCAGAATGCGCGGAAGTCGGTGGTCGGTGCGAACACGCCACGCAGGCCGTGACGTCCGGCGAGGATCCACTGCACGCGCAAGCACGCGTGCTCGCGCCAGTCGTGGTCGGGGCCGGTGTTGTCCATGCCCCAGTCGGGCTTCGAGAACGCGTCCTCACCCTCGACGAGCGAGTGGCAGAGCTCGTGGAAGATCATCTGGCCGAGGCTGTCGTCGGCGTCGAGCGTCTCGGGCGTGCCGATCGCGAGCGTGCCTCGTCCGTCGGTCGTGGCGTACGCGTCGGGCGTGCGCGTCACTGCGAGGCCGATCCGCCGCGCGGCACCGAGCCACACCTGCGCGAGTGGGTCGACGTAGTGATGGGTGAGATCCCGGGACACGAGATTGGCGTCTAGCACGAAAACTTGCCTCGCTTCACCTGCACGTGGAAGGTGGAACGATGACGGGGGACATCGCGCTGGCCGGCTTCGTACTGACCGTCGAAGAGTGGCGGGCGCTCGACGCTCGATCGCGTGCCGAGCTGCTCGCGGCCGCCTTCCAGCGCGAGCTGCCATGGCTCGTCGATCCGTCTCGCATCGCGCCGGCACCACCGGACAACGAACCCACGAGGTGATCTCGCGATCGCGCCTGTAAAGCGCGATCCGGGGACCGTCGCGGTCGCGCCTGTAAAGCGCGATCTCGAGTTGCTGTCACGTTCCGGAAACGGCGCGTCGTGTCGATCGCGGCATGGTACGTCGGAGCCATGAATGCCGACGCGCGCTACGCCGCACTCGTCACCCGCGATCGGCGGTTCGACGGCGTGTTCTTCGTCGGCGTGTCGACCACGGGGATCTACTGCCGGCCGATCTGCCCGGCGCGCACACCCGGTCGTACGCGGTGCGCGTTCTTCGACACCGCGGCGCAGGCCGAGGCCGCGGGGTTTCGCGCGTGCTTCCGCTGTCGTCCCGAGCTCGCGCCCGGCAACGCGGAGGTCGACGCCATCGATCGTCTGGTCGCCGCCGCGACGGCACGGATCGCGGAGGGCGCGCTCAATCACGGCTCGGTCGACGAGCTCGCCGCCGAGCTCGGTGTCAGCGCGCGTCACCTGCGGCGCGCGATCGAGCATCGGCTCGGCGTGTCGCCGGTCGCGCTCGCGCAGACCCGGCGGCTCGGGCTCGCGAAGCAACTGCTCCAGGAGACGTCGTTGTCGGTCACCGACATCGCGTTCGCCGCGGGCTTCGGAAGTCTGCGCCGGTTCAACGCGCTGTTCGCCAACACCGTGGGCAGCGCCCCGTCGAAGGTGCGTCGCGGCGAGACGCGTGCCCCGGCGCACGCTGTCGGCGGCGTACGTTTGCGGCTCGACTACCGACCGCCACTCGACTGGGATCACCTGCTCGCGTTCTTCGCGGCCCGCGCGATTCCAGGCGTCGAGCACGTCGACGCCGGCGTCTATCGCCGCGTGGTCTCGCTCGATGGCCATACCGGCACGATCGCCGTGTCGCACGCTCGAGGAGATCGCACGAGCCTGGAGCTCGAGCTCGCGCCGTCGCTGGTCCCGGTGGTGATGCCGCTGGTCGCGCGCGTCCGCGCGTTGTTCGACCTCGACGCACGTCCCGACGTGATCCGCGGCGTGCTCGCGCGCGATCGCACGCTGGCACCGAGGCTCGCGGCGCACCCCGGCTTGCGCGTGCCCGGGGCGCTCGACGGTTTCGAGTCCGCGGTGCGCGCGCTGCTCGGCCAGCAGGTCTCGGTCGCGGCCGCCACCACGATCGCGGGCCGGTTCGCCGCGGCGTTCGGTACGCGGATCGACGGCGCGCGCGCGGAGCTCGCGTTCCGGTTTCCGACCGCGGCCGAGATCGCCGAGCGATCGGTCGACGAGATCGCGAACATCGGCGTGCCGGGAGCCCGGGCGGCCGCGATCCGGACGCTCGCGCGCGCGATCGTGGATCGCACCCTGTCGCTCGCCGATCGCGACCTCGATCACTTCGTCGCCACCGCGACCGCGCTTCCCGGCATCGGGCCATGGACCGCGCACTACCTCGCGATGCGCGTGCTTCACCTTCCCGATGCGTTCCCTGCCGGCGATCTCGGCATTCGCAAGGCCCTCGGTGGAACACCGAGTCAGATCGAACATCGCGCCGAGGCGTGGCGACCGTTTCGCGCCTATGCGGCGATCCATCTATGGGCGCCTCCTCCACCTGGAGAACTCTCCGATGACCAACCTGATGACCCTCGCATCCCCGCTCGGAACCCTCCGGCTGCTCGCACGCGCGGGCGAGCTGGTCGGCGTGTACCTGCCGGACCAGCCGCTTCGCACGCCGGTGACGATCGCCGCGAGCCCCGACCGCGTGCTCGAGCTCGCGGCGCGCCAGCTCGAAGAGTACTTCGCGGGTGAACGTCACGCGTTCGATGTTCCGATCGCGCCGCGCGGTACGGGATTTCAGGAGCGCGTGTGGCGGGCGCTGCTCGCGGTCCCGTACGGCACGACCTGGTCGTACGGCGAGCTCGCCCACGCGATCGGGCGGCCCAATGCGAGTCGCGCCGTCGGCACGGCCAACGGGGCGAACCCGATCTCGATCATCGTGCCGTGCCACCGGGTGATCGCGGCATCGGGAGCGCTGACCGGCTATGCCGGAGGGCTCGCCGCGAAACGCTGGCTGCTCGACCACGAACGCCGCCACGTCGCCTCCGCAGGCGCGGGTGGCTCTCGCCTCGTGGATGCTACGTTCGGTGGGTGAGCTGGTACTTCCTCGGCGGCGTCGCCCTGGCGTTCGCCCTGTACGCCGGTCGCGGACTATCGCGCCGGCGGCAGCAGGAAGCCGCTGCGAATGCCTCCGGGTTGGTGGCCGTCCGCGATCTCACGCATCTGCCGTCCGCGCTCCAGCGCTCGGCGCTGTGGTTGCTCGCGGACGGCGGGTTCGAACGCCGGGTGCTGCACGGCGTGTTGCCGCGCGGCACCGAGGATACCGACGTCACCGCGTTCGACCTCGAGACCCTGCGCGAGCGCCGCGGTGAGTGGGCCTACCTTCCGGTCACGCCGCCGTTCCGGATCGGTGCGGTGGTCAGCGTCGTTGCCTGCCAGATCGATCGCGCGTTTCCACACTACGTTCTCAAGCGCGCCGGACTCGGCGACGCACTGATCGACGACGATCTGCTCGAACGCGCGAGCAACGTCGCCAAGTTCACGCGCGACAGCTTCGGGATGGCACGGGTCTACGGCGCCGATCTGCCCTCCGGGGTTTCCGCCGAGCCACTCTCGCTCGAGCTCCCCGAACACTGGCGCGCGTACGGTCCTGCCGATGGTCCGCTCGCCGAGTTGCTCGCGGGAGGTCTCGCCGAGGCGCTCGACCGTGCGAAACGTCGCGACCTCGTGGTCGAGCTGATCGATGGGCTCGTGATCTGCTACCCCGCGGCGCGCGATGCCGACGGGGCCGAGGAGCTCGCGGATCTCACCGATATCGCGCTGGTGATCGTCGACGGTGTCCTCGCCGGGTCACCACGGGTATCGCCTCGCGGGATCGAAACGCACCGCGCCTGAGCGGTCTTCCACACGTGGACCTACATCGATCACCCGTTGATCGATGCGAGTTGCTGGAGTCGTGGACGTTACAATCGTGCTCGATGACGGGCTGCCGATACCTGCTGTTGCTGGGACTCGCGGCGTGCAGCTTCGATCCGCGACGAGCCGGGGGGCCTGCCGACGACACGTCGTCTCCCGATGGTGCCGTGAATCCGATCGACGACGGCGCGTCCGCCACCGACTGGTGGGACACCGATTTCGCGTACCGGGCGCGGATCGTCGTGACCACGACGACGGCGGGCACCGACGCTGACTACTCGGTGATGTTCGCCGCCAATACCGGCGAGCTGGTCGCGGCGGGCAAGGCAGCGAGTACCGGAGACGACTGGCGGGTCGTGCGTCACCTCGGGCCGAACCAGTGGCAGGAGCTCGATCGCTGGATCGACGATGCCAACGGCACCGGGTGGAACGGCAGCGATACTCGCACGTGGTTCGCGATGCCCCTGGCACTCGCCGCCGATGCCAACGACGGGGAGACCTACGTGTACTACGGCGCACCCGACGCGACGGCGCCGCCCTCCGATCTCGACCAGGTATTCGTGTTCGGCGACGACTTCGAAAGCGGACTCGGGAAGTGGACCGCCAACAACCTCGGCGAGCAGATCTCGACCGACGGCGAGCACGCGGGCGGTGCGGCGAGTTTCAAGATCGTGACCAATGGCGGCAATGCCGCCGGCATCCATCGCGACATCGCGCTGCCGGAGACCACTCTGGTGTGGTCCCACTTCGTGCGCCAGGCCCAGACCAACGAGTCGTTCGCGATCGCGCGTAGCTTCGATTGCGTCTACGCCGATCGCGACCCCGTCACCTTCGTCGATACCACCCACCTGCGGCTCGCGACCGAGCTCGACTCGGGCGACAAGCTCCAGATCTGGACCAACCCGCTCGACAACTGGTCACCGGCAGTGACCGCGAACGAGTGGCACTCCGTGGACACCGTGTTCGACGGCGCGACCAACCAGGTGACCGCACGCTACGATGGTGGGGCCTGGCATTCACCGCCAACCACGTCGACGTACGACTACCTGCAGGGCACACAGAGCCTCTCGATCGCGCTCGAAGGTGAGGGCGGCCAGAACGGCACGTACTGGATCGACAACTTCATCATCCGCCGGTTCGCGGATCCCGAGCCCACCGCGGCCCTCGACGCCGAGCAAGCACGTCCCTGAGCACGACGCGGTGCGGCCGGTGCGCGCGAGCCAACCCCAGGCGCGCGCGCTATACTGCGAGACGGATGTCGAACCAGCTCCCCGTGGCACGCCTTCGCCCGCGCGGTGGCGCCGACCAGCTCGCGATCGCGCGCGGTCATGCCCGTACCGGTGCGCGTGCGGCCGGCCGGTTCGCGCTGTTCGCCACCCGCGCCGTCGCGACGATCGCGGTGTGTGGCGCCGGGCTGTACATGGTGGGCGCCGGCATGCGGCCACACTCGAGCTACGACGATCTGAACCGCCGGCTCGATCAGATGCGGCAGATGAACGAATCCACCCTCCGCATGTTGCAGGAGCCGCGGATCGACTTCTCGACGTATCCGGAGATCGATCGTGCGCGGCTCGCACGCCCGATCCATCTCTCGGCCGATCGCGTGCAGCTCACGCCGCAGCTCGATCGGTTGGTGCGGCCGCACGTGACGCGCCCGTACTCCAGCGCGTCGCTGTCGCTGCCGACCAAGGATCCGGTGGCGCCGCCGTCGGCACGCGAGGCGAACTGCGCTACGCCAGTTCCCGCTGTGCCGTGAGCGGATCGACGCTCGCGAGCACCGCCGCACCACACGTCGCCGCGCCGCGCGCCGCCTCGTCGAGCGTGCGCCCCGCGGCCAAATAGTAGGTCAGCGCCCCCGCGAAGCTGTCCCCGGCGCCGTACGCCCCGACGACTCGCGCCACGGGCTCGCTCGCGAACCGCGCGGTGCCCGCCGCGGTCTCGAGCGTTCCGCCCGCCGCGCCCTCGGTCATCACCAGCGCATCGGGTGGAACCGGATAGTCCGCGCGCGTCGCGAGCTCGCGTGGATCCGAGTGGCTACCGACGATCGCGTCGACCCGCACGCCCGACGCGACGATGCAGTCGCGCCGTCGTGCGGCCACCACCAGTCGCGTCGCCGCCCGCGCGCGTGCGAGCAGCGCCGGATCCTGCGCGGTGAAGTACGCGGCGTCGCAGCCGTCGAGCACGTCCCACGGCAGGTCGTCGGCGAGGCGCGGGTGTAGCGGCTCGCCGACCACGACGATCGTGCGCTCGCCATCGGGCCCGATCATCACCACGTCGCGCGTGTGCGGCTGTTCGCGGCGCGCGGCATGGATCGTCGCGCCGGTCGTTGCGACCGCGCGCTCGACGAACGCCGCCGCGTCGTCATCGCCGAGGGCCGTGAACAAATGCAGATCGACCTCGCCGCGCGCGAGCTGGAAGAACGCGATGCCGCCACCGCCGCCCGCGAGCGTGCGCGGCTCGAGCAGGTGGGCGATATCGCCGGGGCTCGGCACGGTCGCCACGCGGCCGAGCGTGATGTGCTCGACGTGTCCGATCACCGCGATCCGCATCGCACACATCCTACGCTTCGTCTCCCCGCACGCTACGCTGCGACCATGCTGCGCGTCCTCGCGATCTCGGTAGTCGTTCTCGGCACGGCGTGCAAGCGCACCGACCACGGAGGGTCCGCGACGGGCTCGGGCTCGCCGACAAGCCATGGTCCCGCCATGCCGGGGTCGGCGGAATCGCCGGCGATCCAGCGCGCGCGGACCGCGGCGAAGACGTTCAAGGTCGCGCTCAAGAAGGCCCTGACCGGGGCACTGTCGGACGGTGGTCCAGCGAAGGCGATCGAGGTGTGCTCGCGCGAGGCGTCGCGCCTCGCTGCCGCGGCCTCGCACGACGGCATCACGCTCGGTCGCGCGACCACCAAGACGCGCAACCCGAACAACCGGGCGAGGGGCTGGCAGGCCGACGCGTTCGCGCAGTTCGAAGCGCTGCCCGACGCCGAACGGGCCGGCGCCACGTTCACCCGTACGCTCGACGACGGTGCGACCGCCTATGCCGAACCGCTGATCGCCCAGGGGCTGTGCTTGATGTGTCACGGCACCGCCGTCGCGGGCGAGGTCGCGACCGCGATCGCGTCGCGCTACCCCGAGGACCAGGCGACCGGCTATGCCGAGGGTGACCTGCGCGGCGTGGTCTGGGTCGAGGTCCGCTAGCGCAACTTCTCGAGATCGCAGGGCGAGGTTCCGCCAGATCGAGTAGATCAACCGGGCCGATCGGACGTGTAATCAACCACGGCATGGTGCGTCCGCTGGCAATAGCGTGCGCGCTCGCGATCGCCGCGAGCGCGGGAGCCGCCGAGGCCGGCGAGATGCCGCACGCGCTCGGGATGTACACGCCACAGGGCACCTCGCTGGCGATGGTCGATAGCGACCTCGCGGTCACCGTGCGCGGCCCGATCGTCGAGGTGGTGGTCACCCAGCGGTTTCAGAACCGCGGTGCGCGACCGACCGAAGCGACCTACGTGTTCCCGCTGCCGGTCGACGCCGCGGTCTCGGGGATGGAGATCGAGACCGGCAACCGCACGATCCACGCGGCGATCGCGAAGCGCGCGGTCGCGCAACAACGCTACGAGGATGCGGTGCGCGCGGGCGTGGCCGGAGCGCTGCTCGATCAGGAGCGCCCCGACGTGTTCACGCAGACCGTGGCGGCGGTGCCGGCGAAGGGCAGCGTGGCGGTGACGCTGCGGTTCGATACCACCGCGCGCTATCGCGACGGCAGGTGGGAGCTGGTGTTGCCGCTGGTGGTCGCGCCGCGCTACGTGCCGGGCACCGCGACCGGGCGACCGACGACCGGCACCGGGCGCGCACCCGACACCGATCGTGCACCGGACGCATCGCGGATCACGCCGGCGGGTGGACCGGGGGCCGGAGGTGCGACCGCGGTCAAGCTTCACTTCATCGATCGGGTGACCGATCTGACGAGCCCGACCCACGAGCTGGTGGTCGGTCGCGGCGGCGACGCGCGATTCGTCGACGCCAAGACCGATCACGACGCGATCGTGCGATGGCGATCGCCGGCGCCCGCCGGAGGCTGGGTCGAGGCCTCACCCGATGGCGGATACGCCGCGGTGGTGGTCGAGGCGCCACCCGCGAAGCCTCGCCGGCGCACCGTGCGCTGGGTGCTCGTGCTCGATCGCTCGGCGGCGACGCGCGGGGATGCCGACGCGGCGGCGCGTCCACTGATCCGCGGTCTGTTCGCGGCGATGACGAGCGCGGATCGCGTGGAGGTGATCGGTAGTGATCGGATCGGCTGGGGAACGTCGCGCGACGTGGCGCGTGCCGTCGAGACCGCGTGGACGCGCCCGGCCCGCGCCTTCGATCTGACGCGGACGCTGCAGAGCGCGCGCGCCGAAGGTGCACCGCTGGTGCTGGTGAGCGGTGGCCTGGTGGCCGACGATCGCGCGGCGATCCAGGCGGCGGCCAAGCTCGGCGTGGCGGTGCACGTGATCGGCATCGGTCCGGCGCCGGCGCGGGGCGTGCTCGAGGGTGTCGCGCGCGCGAGCGGTGGCACCGTGCGCTACGCGATTCCCGGCGAGGACGTCACCGCGATCGCGCGGTCCACGCTCGCCGACGTGGCCAATCCGCCGGCACCGCTCGCGGTGACCTGGGGAACGCTGCGGGCGAGCGACGTGGTGCCGGGGCGGTTGCCGCGACTCGGAGCAGGGCAGGCGCTGCTCGTGCTCGCGAAGGTCAAGCGCGCGCGGGCCTCGAACGGGCGTGCGCGCGGCGAGCTGTTCTCGATCGAGCCGGTGCGCGCGACCTCGGTCGCCGGTGCGACCACACCGATGGGACCGCTGGCGAGACGGTGGGCACGGAACCGCCTCGACGAGCTGATCGCGTCACACGCGAGCCCCGCGGCGATCACCGCGCACGCGCTTCGCTACGGCCTGGTGTCACCGTACACGTCGATGATCGCGGTCGGTACCGAGGTCGTCGTGCGCGGCGGCGTGCGCCGTAGCTCGGCGGTGCCGGTGTCGGTGCCGGCGGGCATGAAGTGGCAGCAGGTGAAGAAGGAGATCACGGTCGACGGCCTGACGATGGACGGCAAGCTGTCGACCGACGACAACACGGTCGCGGTGCGCGACCCCAAGAAGACCAAGCAGCCGCGGAAGAAGCCGGTCGGCCGCACGGTGGTCCCCACGACGCCGACCACGCAGTCGCCGCCGCCCGTGGAGAACGCCCCGAAGGTCGAGCAGGACAAGGGCGGGTTCGCGAAGCGCGCCGAGTCCGACGGCGACGCCGAGGCCGGAGAGGATCTCGACGACGAGGAGTCGCGCGCGCCGATGGCGCCACGGGCCGCGATGATCGACTCGGGCAGCGTGGCCGAGGAGGTCGTGGTCACCAGCGGCTTCCACCGCCGGCGCTGGCGTATCGTCGCGTCGGTCGCGGGCGGCGTCGCACGTGCCGGTGGCGAGTCGTCATCGCTGCTGGCCGGGGGCGCGCGGCTCGAGCTCGCGCTCACACCGCACCTGGTGACCGGCGTCGACACCGCGCTGTGGCTGGTCGACGGCGACGTCGTGGTCGGGCGCACGCTGGTCTCGCTGGCGCGGCTCGGTGTCGCTCGCTGGCTCGAGGTCGGCATCGGGCTCGGTTTCCAGGTCGGCGACGGTGCGGCCGGTCCGGCGGCGAGCGCGAGCCTGCGCTTCCACCTGCCACCGCTACCGCGTGCAGCGACCTACCTCCGCTACGACACCGCGCTCCTGTACCGGGACGCGACGCGGACCGGCGAGAGTGCGGCGACGCTCGGTCTCGAGTGGTCGTTCTAAGACTTCGCGAGCGGACACCTGGTACAACGCGCACGTGCGGCACATCCGGATCGTCGTCGAGTACGACGGCACGTCGCTCGGTGGCTGGCAACGCCAGGCCAACGCGACGACGGTGCAGTCGCATCTCGAGACGGCGCTGGCCCGCTTGCTCCAGCACGAGACCCCCGTGACCGGCGCCTCGCGAACCGATGCCGGCGTGCACGCACGCGCTCAGGTCGCGAGCTTCCGTACCGAACGTCCGATTCCGCTGCACGGGATCCGGCGCGGGCTCAACTCGCTGTTGCCCGAGTCGATCGCGATCGTCGAGGCGACCGAGGTCGGCGACGACTTCCATCCGCGGTTCTCGGCCACCGGCAAGCACTACCGCTACACGATCCTCAACCGACCCGATCGCTCGCCCCGCTGGCACCACCGCGCGTGGCACATCTCGGATCCTCTCGACCTCGAGGCGATGCGCGCCGGGGCGACCCACCTGGTCGGCGAGCACGACTTTTCGGCCTTCCGCGCCGCCGGCTGTGGGGCCAAGACCACGACTCGCCGCGTCGAGCGCATCGATGTCTCGCGTGACGACGACCGAATCGTGCTCGACATACGCGGAAACGCGTTCCTCCGGCAGATGGTCCGGATCTTGGTGGGGACCCTGGTCGAGGTCGGGAGTGGGCGGCGAGATCCGGCACAACTGGCCGAGATCATTGCCTCGAAGGACCGCACGCAGGCCGGCATCACGGCGCCGGCTCACGGGCTCGAGCTCGTCGAGGTCCGTTACGACGGCACCCGCCCGAAGTCTCGATAACTCGACGTGTAAGATGCGGCCACTACTCGGCGTTGAGGTGATGTCCGTGGCCCCCGAACCAGCTGGCGACCAGCAACGCGCGGAGCTCGAAGAAGAGCAGCGTCTGGTCGAACGAGCCCAACGGGGCGACTTAGACGCCATGCGCCCGATCCTCGAACGCTACGCCCAACCCCTCTACGGGACGGTGATCCTCCCGCGACTGGGCGACACCGCTTCCGCGGAGGATGTGCTGCGCGACACGCTCGCGACCGCGGTCGAGAAGATCAAGCGGTTCACCTGGCAGGGCAAGTCGATCTACCCGTGGCTCCGGCAGATCGCGATCAACAAGGTCTACGACGTCCATCGCCAGTCCAAGCGATCGCGCAAGCTGGCCGACGCGATGATCCACGAGGTCTCGGCCGCGAGCGATCCGGACACGCACGCCGATGCCCAGTTGATCGCGGATCAGGAGCGGCGCGCACATCGCACCCGGATCGACGACACGATGGCGACGCTCAGCGAACGCTACCGCACCGCGATCGAGCTCCGCTTGATCCAGGAGCTGCCGCGCGAGGAGTGCGCGAAGCGTCTCGAGGTCACGATCGGGACGTTCGACGTGCTGCTATTCCGCGCGGTGCGCGCGTTCCGCAAGCAGTTCGGTAACCGGACCACCGCCGAGGAAGATCTGTCATGAAGGACGACGACGACGACATCCTGAACGCCGCGGTGCCCGAACCCGATACCGAGCCCTCGCACGGCGAGCGCGCGCACGCGAAGGCGTTCGCGGAGCTCGTCGACAAGACGCTCGCGTCCGGCCGGATGCCGCCCGCGATGTCGTCCGACGATCGCGCGCTCCTCGAGGTCGCGACGGTGATCCGTGCCGCCAACGGTGGGCTCGAGCTACCGGCGGAGCGCCAGCAGACGCTGGTCGAGGACGCACTTCGCCAGGCTGTCGGTGCGAGCCCGTCGACCAGCCTGACCTCGGCTACGCCCGATAACGTCGTCCCGTTGCGCCGCCGCTGGGTGCCGTGGGCGATCACGGGCGTCAGCACGATGGTCGCCGCTGCGGCGATCGTGGTGCTGGTCATGCGCAAGCCGGTCACGGTGACCGTACCGGCTCCGACGGCCGCGGCATCGATCCCGACGAACTGGACCTCGCGTCCCGCCGATCCGTTGATCGGTCAGATCGACGACCGATGTCGCGACAAGGACGCGATGGAATGCGCGCGCGCGGCGACGATCCATACCAGCTCGCGGATCGACCAGATCTTCGCGGATCGGCTCGAGGGGTATCGCGAACGCCGCCTCGCCGGAGGGAAGCCATGAATTCGAAGGCCCGACGCGTCCTCGCCTGGGGACCCTGGTTGCTCGGCCTTGCCGCCGCGTTCCTGATCGGAATGTCGTGCACCGGGTCGGATCAGCCGCAGCCGCAACCGCAACCCGATACATCGATCACGAAGACGCCCCAACCGGACGACGTGATCGACGAGCAATTGATGATCGCCCTCGGCCAGGCGAAGAATTTTCACTACAAGGCCAAGGTCTACATGAGCGATGGAAAGGTCACCGAAGCCATCGCCGCGGTCCGCCAGATCCTGTCCCTACGGTTTCCGGCCGACGCGCCCGAGGCCGACGACGTTCGCAACGACGCTCGCGCACTGCTCGCCCGCCTCTTGGTCAGTCAGAACAAGCTCGACGAGGCCCAGCGCGTCGTCGAGGAAGGGCTCGCCACGGTGAAGCGCGAGAGCTTCTTCGTCGCCAACCTGTACACCGCCGCGGGCGAGATCCACTACGCGCGCGCGAAGTCGCTCGAGCCCGGCGATCCCCAGGCGGCGACGGAACGTCGCGCAGCGATCGAGGCCCTCGACAAGTCGATCCAGATCGACGTCGCTCTGCAGAAACAGCTGGAGAGCCCGTGAGGGGGATCGTGATCGGCGTCGCGCTCGCGGCGTTCGTGCTGTCGTGCATGAGCGCGCAGCACCGGCCACCACCGGAGTGGCAGGTCCAGATGGACAAGATGAACGAGGTCACCCAGCTGTGGTCGCAGATCCGCGAGTGGCGGGGAGCGATGGACATGCCGCTCGATCCGGCGGCGAGCACGATGCTCGAGTTCCGCGGCAAGACGGTTCGCGAGGCGCGCCGCGTGTGCACCGACAACCACCGCCGCCCGGTCGGTTGCCAGGACTCGTGCACGCTGTCCGATCACATCTGCGAGAACGCCGACCTGATCTGTCAGATCGCCGACGAGCTCGGCAAGAACGATCGCGCGCAGGAGAAGTGCACGAGCGCCAAGGCGTCGTGTCGCGAGGGCAAGCAGCGGTGCTGCAACAAGTGCTCGACCGCGCCGGCCGCACCGGCGAAGCCGACGCTCACGCCGGCCTCGACCAAGACCACGACGACGCCGGTGCCTCCGAAGTCGTCGTCGATCTCGTCGCGGCCACAAAAGGTGGCGCGATGAAGTCAGCGTCGCCGCTGTGGTCGACCGCCGCCGCGCTGGCGATCGGCCTTCTGATCGCGGCGTTCATGGCGTGCGGCGGCGCGATGGCGCCGCGGGCCGTGGCTCCGAGCGCGGTGCCGGGCTCCGACGCGGCGGGCGCGCCGGTGATGCCGAGCGATCCGCGGGATCGACAGATCCAGCAGCTGTCCGAAGAGATCGACGCCAAGCTCGGCGAGCTCGGCATCTCGAAACCACCGCCCTCGGTGGCGGCGACCTGCGTCGGCCCGTCGTGCGCGCAGCCGACCGCCCCCGAGGCCCCGGTTTCGCCACCACCGAGCACCGACACGACGTGTACGCACGGCCCCAGTCAGACCTGCACGGACACGTGCACGCTGGCCGATTCGATCTGCACCAACGCGAAGAAGATCTGCGAGATCTCCCAGGAGCTTCCCGGGGACACCTGGGCGCAGGGCAAGTGCAACGACGGTCGGGCGAGCTGCAAGGCCGCCCGCGATCGTTGCTGCGGCTGCCAGTAGCGGCTCGCGAAGTCATCGTTGCCCGACTATCCGCTGGGCGCCCGCTCGCGAAGTCATCGTTGCCCGACTTCGCTTCCGCGGTCTGCCGATCCGCTGGGCGCCCACTCGCGAAGTCTCAGGGCGTCGAGCGCGCCCGCGGAATGCACGGACCGTCGGCCTTGAGTCGGAAGCCGTTCCCGTCGCCGCATGTCGACGACGGATCGTTCGGCAGGTTCTGGTTGCCGGGGTCGTCGGGATCGGCGGTCGCGGTCTGATCACCCGAGGGTGTCGTCGATCCGCGCGTGACGCCGACGCACCCGACCAGACAACCGACGAACGCGATGGCTAGGATTCGCATGCGACCGTACCGAGCAGGTTTCGTGCCCGCCGGCATCGCTGTCAGATGCCAACGCCATCGCGATCGCGAGGCCTCGACGTGTCGCGCGACCGCGACATGCGACCGCGACGGGTGTCCCGTGCGCGCGTATCGCACCTGGCCGACACGCGGACGCGGTATCGCACGCGCGATGTGCGCGCACTCGCTCGAGCGAGCGCGCGAACGCGGGTTCGCCGCGATGCAGTTCAACCTCGTGATCTCGACGAACGAGCGCGCGATCCGGCTGTGGGAAGCGATGGGGTTCGAGACCGTTGGCCGGTTGCCCGGCGCGTTTCGTCATCCCGTCGCGGGCCCGGTCGATGCGCTCGTGATGTATCGCCGTCTATGATCAGCGGCGTGGCGGCGGCAAGCGATCGGGCCGGCACGCCAGCGGCTTGTCGGCGTCGGGGCCCCTCGCGCACGTCCCGGTGATCGTGCGATCGCCGAGCGCGAACGAGCACGCGTCGCCCTCGGCGGCCTTCGCGCACGCCGCGATCGCCTCGGCCGGCGGTGGCGGTGGCGGGGGTGGCTGATCCGGCCGGCAGGCGAGCGGCTTGTCGGCATCGGGGCCCTGCTCGCAGGTGCCGGTGATCGCGTGATCGTCGATCGAGAACGAGCACGCATCGTGGACGGCGGCCCCGTCGCACGCGGCGATCGCCGCGGGTGGCGGCTGCCCAGGTGGGTGATGAGGGTGATGGCGGTCGCGGCTGGAATCGGCGCCGGCGATCGCCAGTGGGAGCGCGATCCCGACGAACACGAGCAATGGGGTCAGCTTCACGGTGAGGTTCCTTTCTCGAACGCCCACACGTTCGTCGATCGATTCCTCACGCCGATGTCGATGGCGTTGCGGTTTGTTTCGCGGCGGGGATCTCGACGCAGACCAGCGTGCCGTCGCCGACGTCACTCAAAATCGCGATCGAGCCACCATGTGCCTCGACGATCCTGTGCGCGAGGGTGAGGCCGAGCCCGACGCCCCCGGTTTCGCGCGAGCGGCTGCGGTCGCCGCGAAAGAACGCGGTGAACACGCGCGGCAGATCGTCAGCGGAGATGCCGATCCCGCGGTCGCCGACCTCGAAGGCGACACGATCGGGGGTGCCGCACACCGTCAACGTGATCCGCTTGGTGGCGTCGGGCGTGTACTTGTGCGCGTTCTCGAGCAGGTTGTCGATCACGCGGCGGAACAGCACCGTGTCGACGTCGATCGCCGGCAGATCGGGCGCCACGGCAACGGACAGCGGGCGCTGCGGGTGCCGGGCGCGTAGTCGTGCAGCCGAGGCGTTGGCGATCTCGCGGGGGAGGACGACCGAGCGGCGCAGCGGCAGCGACCCGGCGACCTCGGCACGCATCGCGGTCAGGATGTCGTCGATGATGGCCTCGAGCTCGGCGACGTCGACCGAGATCTCGGCGAGCGCTGCACGTGCGGCCTCGGCATCGCCCTCGCCGGCGAGATCGAGCGCGACGCCGATCCTCGACAGCGGGGTGCGGAGCTCGTGCGCGACGTTGGCGAGCAGCTCCTTCTCGGTGACCAGCAGCGATTCGATGCGATCGGCCATCTCGTCGACGCGGACGCCGAGCTCCCCGATCTCGTCGGAGCGATCGAGCCGGCTACGCGCCGACAGGTCCCCCGCACCGAGCGCGCGTGCCGTTCGCGTCAGCTGCTCGATCGGTCGCACGATCCAGCGCGCGGTGAACAGCGCGCCGACGATCAGGATCGAGAGTCCGCACACCAGCACCAGGATCGGCCCGGTCAGTCCCGGGGGCTTGCCGTGCGTGCCGCGCGCGATCAGCCGGCCGGGCGTCCCGTCGACGCGAAGCGGGATCACGATGCGATGACCCGGCCGCGGCGGCCCACCGATCGGGGAAGGCGGCGGAAACGGGCGGGCTCCGGGACGTTCGCCGGGGGGCGGCGCCCCGGGAGGTGGTTCGCGGCCAAACGCGCCGGGTGGCGGTGGACCGAACGGACGGTGATGGCGCGGGATCGCGAGCGGCGGATCGACGTTGCTGGCGACAAGTTGATCGTCCCGGTCGTACACGGAGGCCTCGATCCGGCGGTCGTGCAGGTCGTCGAGCGCGCGGGTCAGCTTCTGCGCGTCACCGGTGACGGCCTCGAGCGCGTGGATGTCGGCCGGCGAGAGCTCCTCGGGGTGACCGGGACCGTGCGGTCCCTCGGCGATGAAGATCACGACGGCGGTCAGCGCGAGCAGCACGAGCTGCACGACCCCGACCACGACCAGCCGGGCCGCGAGCGACTTCAACCGCCGCGGCTGTGTCGGCGGGAGCACGGCCGGTTCCGTCATCGGTCACCCGACGTGAGCACGTAGCCGACGCCCCGGATCGTCTTGAGCAGCCGCGGGCTGCGCGGATCGTCCTCGATCTTCTGCCGCACGCGCGACACCACCACGTCGACCGAGCGATCGAACGCCTCCTCGGCGGAGCCGTGGATCAACGTCAGCAGCTGCTCGCGGCCGAGCACGCGGCCGGCGCGCTGCGCGAGCGCGTGGACGAGCTGGAACTCGACGGTGGTCAGCGTCACCGGCTTGCCGCGTACGGTGACCTCCATCGTCGTGGCATCGATGACCAGCGGACCGAGCTCGATCCGCTCGGCCTTCGGGCCAGCCTCGCCGCGGCCGCGCCGGGCCTGCGCGCGGATCCGTGCCACCAGCTCGCGCGACTGGAACGGCTTGGCGACGTAGTCGTCGGCACCACCCTCGAGCCCGAGGACTCGATCCGCTTCCTCGGTGCGCGCCGTCACCATGATGATCGGCACGTCGCAACGCGCGCGCAGCTGGCGGCACACCTCGAGCCCGTCGGTCCCCGGCAACATGAGGTCGAGCAGCACGACATCGGGGCGAACCCGCACCACCTCGGTCACCGCCTGGTCGCCGCGGGTCACCAGGTGGACCACGATGCGATGCGACGTCAGGTACTGCGTGGTCAGGCGTGCGAGGCGCTCGTCATCTTCGACGTAGACGACGGAGATCTCGGCCTCGGATAGCACTCGACCAGTATTTCATCGCCGCGGTGGGGGTCACACCGGCGAAACATCCCGAAACATCACCCCGAAGGCAGCACGCCCGCCCGCCGCGCGACGTGGCGCGCGATGTCGGCGACCGACACCAGGCCCACGAGATCGCCGTTGCGGGTGACGATGACCTCTCCGACCTGCTCGACCGCCATCAGGGCTGCCGCCGATTCGATCGTGGATTCCACCGGCATCACCAGCACGAAGCTCGACATCGCCTCGCCGACCCGCGCGTCGGGCTGGTCGCGCATCGCGCGGAGGACGTCGGTGCGCGTGAGGATGCCGCAGAGCTCGTCGCCATCGATCACCGCGATCGCCGGGATCCTCAGATCGACGAACAGGTCGCATGCGGTGCCGATCGAGGCCTGTTGATCGAGGGTGGTCGCGGGCTGGTGGACCAGCGAACCGAGCACGAAGATCTCGGAGGTCGGCTCGTCCTCCTCCTCGACCCAGGTCCGCGTGCGACTGAACAACGGTATCGCTTCGAGTGACTTCATCGGACGTCCTTTCGTGGTTCGCCGTGCCCTCGGTAGGAACCGGCGAGCTCGCTCGAACGTTGCCCGTGGCAAGAAACTGCAACGCCGAGCGTGACGCGTGCGACCCGGAGTGCAGTTTGTACGCAACCGCGGTGTGCAAGAACTGTCCTACCTGCCCGTTGCGGTACATTCGGCGCGTGCGAGCGCTGCTCCGCGGGCTGGTCTGTGCCGTTCTGGCAACGCGAGTCGCGAGTGCGGGCGGCCTCGTCACGTCGAGCTCGCCGCGATCGATCGGTCGCGCCGGTGCGACGACGGTCGGCGACGACGGCGGAGGTGCACTGCTCGCGAACCCCGCGGCGATCGCACGGCGCGGCGGCAAGCGCGGCGAGCTCGGTGTGGTGTTCGTCGACGACGAGCTGAGCTGGCAGAGCGACACCGCGGGTGCGCCGATCGTTCGCGATCAGTCGGCGTCGAACGTGGCACCGCACGCCGCCGCGTTCGCATCGGTCGACGCGTGGACGTTCGGGCTCGCGGCGATGACCACGTCGGTGTCGCGGCGTTCGTTCCGCCGGCCGTCCGACGTGCCCAACCCGTCCGACATCGACCAGGCGTTCGACTACCGCTACGCGGGCATCGCCGGCAGCTACCGGCGCGACACCGCGACCCTCGGCGTGGCGCGACGGATCGGCGACGAGCTCGCGATCGGGCTGTCGTTCGCCGGCTCGCGCGTCGCGTTCACCGAGGTCCGGCGGATGTGGGCGGGCTTCGAGGATCGCAACGACACCGTGGGCGACGCGGCTCACGATCTCGAGCTCGGGTTTTCGGGCGACGACGTGTTCGTCCCGAGCGCGGTTGCCGGTCTGCTGTACGCCCCCGAGGACACGCCGCTCGAGCTCGGATTGTCGGTCGCATGGTCGGGGAAGGCCCGCATCGACGCCGACGTGTTCGGGAGCGGCACCCGTCCGCTCGGACCGTCGGCCTCACCCGATCATGCAACCGCGACGATCGCGTTGCCCCAGCCGATCATCGTGCGCGCCGGGACGCGCTACCTCGCGGAGCGATACGTGATCGAGCTCGGTGGCGAGCTCGCTCGGGTCGGACACGACGCCGAGAGTAATAGCTGGGCCGTCCACGGCATGCGCGTGGTCGACGGGCCGACCGGGCTCGACGTTCCCCTCGAGACCGTCCCGTCGCGGTGGTCGATGCGTACGCACGGCGCGATCCGCGGTGCGGCCGACATCGCGATCTTCCCGGGGTTTCTGTGGGGAACGCTCGGCTACGCCCACGTGATCGGCAGCGTCACCGGCAAGAAGTTGTCGCCGACGTTCGGCGATCTCGGCGGCGAGACGCTCGGGCTCGGGATCGAGGGCAAGGCCGGCGGCTTCACGGTCACGCTGGGCTGGTCGCGAACGTGGTCGGCCACGCGGCACATCCCGCACAGCGCGCTCGCGCTCGACAACCCGTTCGACGCCGGCGACTCGCCGGTCCCGGGCGGGACGTTCGACGGATCGATCGATCAGATCGGCATCCTGATCGATGCCGAGCTCGATCCACCGAGTCTCTGACTTCGCGCGCGGCGTGAGGTAGGCCGCGAACGCGAGGTCGGACTACAGACTGCCGAGGATCGCCACCGCGAGCAGGGCGATGTGAGCCAGGACGAAGAGCCGAACGTCGCGCATGACCTCGGTTCGAGCAGACTCCGTGCCGGTGTAAGACCCTGGAAGTACTGGCTGCCCGAGTGGCCAGTCCGGTTGCCATGGCCGCTAGAACAGGCAGCTCGGGACGGCTTCGGACGTATTGCCGAGGATCCCTCCGACCTGGACGAGCTCGCGGTCCCAGTAGCACAGGGTGTCGGCCATGTAGAGGTAGCCGAACTGATAGAAGGTGCGGTTCGCGGTCTTGCCGATCAGGCGATCGCCGAGCTCGTCGTGCAGATCGCGATCGCGGCGGGCCACGATCCCCTGCGCCTGGACGAAGAAGCCCTGCGCCTTCCGGAAGTGATCCTCGGCCGCCGCATCGTCGCCGGCGAGGTGCGCGAGCGTGGCGCCGTAGGTCTCGAGCACGAACCGCGTGCGCACGCGATCGATCGCCAGGCCGTCGCGGAGCTCGCTGGTCCAGCGATCGTTCGGGAGGTCGAGGTCGTCGAACTGGCCCTGGATCGTGTCGAGCGTGTCGGCATAGGTCGCGAGCGGTTGCATGACGTCGGCATCGAACGCCGCGGGATCCGCGCCCGCGACCAGATCGTCGAACGTCACCCGATCGGGTTGCGAGACGATGCCGAGCTGGCGCCCGGCGTCGATCGCGGTGTCACGCCCGGCGACGTACTGCACCAGCTCGCCGAGCATCAGGTGCGAGCGCTGGGCTTCGATCAATTGCGCGAGCACCTGCGCGACGCCGGGATGATCGGCGTACTCGGCCTCGATCAGCTCGGTCGGCGACGCCGGGAGCTCGTAGCTCGCGCGCATCGAGGTGACGTCGTTGAGCCAGTAACCCCACTCCCATCCCGTCGAGAACAGCAGGTGCTCGTCGAGGGGACCGCAGTTCTCGGCATCGAGCGCGGCGAGGTCGAACCATCGATTGTGCACGTAGATCGGGAACATCTGCGGTACCGAGTTGTCGAACGCGACCCAGTACGCGGTCTCCGGGTGGTACGCGACCGGCTGTCCGGCGCACATCCGATCGAGCAGGTACTGGCGATGCTCGGAGAAGTCCTGGTGCTGGTACGCGCCGCCGGTGGGCTCGTAGAGGTCGTAGAACATCACCGAGTGGATGTCGGGGACGATCGAGGGATCGGCGAACTTGACGAGGAAGTAGTAGATGATGTCCTGGTTCATGAACGTCACGCGCTGGGTCGCGCCGACGTGCACGAGCGCGTGCATCTCGCCATTGGGTGCCAGCGTGCGGAGCTGATCGCGGACCTCGTCGACCGTGTCGATGAAGACCTGCGGGTCCTCGTCGAAGAACTCGCCGAACGACAGGTCGTAGACATCCCAGGGCAACGCCGTCAGCAGTGGCAGCCGCGCGGCGATCTGCGGAGCGGCGGGCGAGCTCGCGTCGTCGACGAGATCGAACGCCTGCTGGAGGTTGGCCTGGCCGAACAGCTCGAAGTCGATGCCGACCCGGATCCCGCGCGAGTGCGCGTAGTCGATCAGCTCCTGGGTGAACGCCTTCCACGGTCCGTAGCGATCGGGATCGAGGATGTCGTCGAGCGCGGCCCACTGCACGTAGTTGCCGCGGTTCTTGATCAGCCAGTCGATGATCCGATGCGCGTCGAGCGTGGACTCCGCGCTCGGTTCCCAGAACGCGAAATACGACTCGATCGGGTGCAGCGTGTGGAGGTGGAAGCCGCGGACGCGGATCTGAGGCTTGTGGACCTCCTCGTCGACATCACCGACCGCCGGGTCACGCGGGATCACGGTGTCGAACGGGTGGCGGAACCGGAACCCGATCGCCTCGAGTGCCGCCGAGGTTCCGTACTGCACCCCGAGGATGTCCGGAGCGGCCACCGAGATCTCGAGATCGTTGACCTTGCGGAGCTGGTAGGCCTCCGCCGGTAGGCTCGGATCGAGCGTGACGGTGATGTGGATCCCGCCATCGTCCTTCGGAGCATCGAGCCCGACCACCGGCAAGCGGTACGGCGTGACCTCGGCGTACTCCGACAGGATCGGTTGGAGATCCTCGGAGGTGTGGATCGTGACGCTCGCCCGGATGTTGTCGCCACACGCGGCGACCAGGCCGAGAAGCGCGCAGAGCAGGATGTGAACAGCAGCGCGGCGCACGGGGCCGCACTATGTCACCCTTCGTCGCCGGCCTGCGGCAACTTCTTTGGCGGCTTGCTCTTGTCGTCGCCGATCGCGTCGTCGAGCTCGACGAAACCACCGTAGATGGCGCCGATGGCGCCGCCGAGCGTGGGGGGCCACGCGAACACGTTGTCGATGCTGGAGATCGCGAGCGCCGGGCTCCACGCCTTGGCCACGATCGCGTACAGACCGCACCCGATCCCGAAGCCGAACGCGGCCTTGAGGATCGCGATCACCGCGGTCGCATTTTGATCCCGGATCAGGCTCCAGATGGGCCGCCCCACGATCAATCCGACGAAGGCGCCGATCAGCCCGTAGAGGACCCACGGGTTGGTCAGCACCGGGACGTCACCCAGCGCGTACGCCCCATACCCGAGCGCTCCGCCGATCACGGCGCCCTTGAGGATTCCGATCAGGAGCTTGATCACCCTTTAATCTTGAGGGCGATCACCCCCATCGGCAAGGCCTGTCGTCACGGCACGGCTGCGATCTTGATCGCATCGAGCCGTGCTTCGAGACGTGCCACTTCGGCACGAAAACGATCGCGATCGCGCGCGGCGACGGATCCGGTGCGGATCGGCGTCAGCTTGGTCGGATCGATCCATGCGCCGTTCTGCTTGACCCCGAAGTGCAGGTGGGGCCCCGTCGAGAGTCCCGTCGAGCCGACATAGCCGATCACGGTCTTGGCCTTGATCCGCTGGCCGACCTTGATGTTGGCAAACTTCGACAGGTGCATGTAGGCGGTCTCGATCCCGCCGTCGTGCTTGATCATCACCAGGTTCCCGGCGCCGCCCTTGCGGGCCTTGAACGTGACCCGCCCGGTCGCGGCTGCCCACACCGGGGTGCCCCGGGGCGCCGCGTAGTCGATGCCGAGGTGGGCCGCGGTGCGATGAAGAATCGGGTGCATCCGCTTACGGTCGAACTTGCTGCTGATGTGGCTGAACTTGAGCGGGGTCTTGAGCAGGGTCTTTTCGGAGGACCGGCCGTCCTCGTCGAAGTAGCTGCCCTCGCGACCGGGTGCGCTGGGGTCGAAATAAAACGTCCGGAACGTTCCGGCCTTGCCCCGGTACTCGGCGGCGAGGATCCGCTTGTAGCGAAGGAACTGCTTGTCGGCGAACTCCTTCTCGACGACGACGCGGAAGGTGTCGCCTTCCTGGGTGTCGTTGAAGAAGTCGAGGTCGTAGGCGAACACGTCGACGAAGAACCCGACCAGCGCCGGTGATTCGCCGGCGTTCTTGATCGAGGCGTAGAGCGACGATTCGATCTTGCCGCCGATCGTGACGACCTCGACCTTGGTGTCGGCGGCGTCGTTGCGGCCGACCAGCTCGCCGTCGTGGGAGCGCTCGGCGCGCACGGTCGACACCTTGCTCGTCACGAGCTCGAAGTCCGAGACCCTGCCGTCGGTTCCGCGTTCGATGTGGAAGGCCTGGCCGGCACGGATCGACTTGAAGTCGAGGACCGGGGCGAGCGCGCGGATCACCTCGTCGGCCTCCGCGCCCGAGAGCCCGTTCTTCTTGAGCAGCCGTCCGAGTGTGTCGGAGCGCGCGACCTTGCCGTCGATCGAGCGCGGCGCGCTGGTGGCGCCGGCCCGTGCGTTCGCATTGGGAACGATCGGCGGCGGTGGGGAGAGTGGGCTGGTGGGAAGCGCCGCGGCGGGCGGCTTGGACTTCGCGGCGTCCGCGATCGCGGTGACCGACGTCTTCTTGTTCCAGACGAAGACGTACAGGTTGACGAGCACGAGCCCGCCCAGCACGAGGAGCACCCAGCCACTCGTACGGCGAGAGGGAGATCTCCCACCGACCGGGGCGAGGGAGAGCCTACGACCCGTTTTCTTGCGCACTGTCCTCCGTCTCATGACGATGGCGGAGGCCAGCAATATCACGGGCCTTCCAAGGGACCAAGCAAATGGCGTCCACCCCCGAGGCAAATCCTCAACGAATCACGATGGTGACGGCACCTCCGTTACCCGACGAGCTGCCGGACCGCGAGCAGCTGGAACTTTTCCCCGAGTCGGGGCAAGGTGCCGGCGAAGCCATGGCCAAGAAGTCGGCTAGTAAGGGAAAATCCGGCGCGAGCTCGTCCGCGAAGCCCAAGAAGGGCAAGCGTTCGCGCGCTGACGGCGGCGGGAACAAACGCGGCGGTGGCGGAGGTGGCGGTGGTGGCGGTGGCGGTGACGGCGGCGCGATGCCGGGCGAGATCGACATCTCTCTCGAATCCGAGGCACGGCGCCGCTATCTCAACTACGCGCTCAGCGTGATCACGTCGCGCGCGCTCCCCGACGTGCGCGACGGACTCAAGCCGGTGCAGCGCCGGATCCTGTACGGCATGCTCAACGACAACGGGCTGCGGCCCGACTCGAAGCATCGCAAGAGCGCGAATGTCGTCGGCGTGGTGATGGCCAAGTACCACCCGCACGGCGACTCGGCGATCTACGACGCGATGGTGCGCCTCGCGCAGAGCTGGGCGCTGCGCGTGCCGCTGGTCGACGGCTCCGGCAACTGGGGATCGATCGACGGCGACGAGGCCGCGGCGATGCGTTACACGGAGTGCCGCCTCGCGCCGCCCGCAATGGGCCTGATGTCCGAGCTCGGATTCGAGACCGTCGACATGCGCGGCGAACTACGACGGCACCACGCGAGGAGCCCGCCGTGTTGCCGGCGCGGTTTCCCAACCTGCTGGTCAACGGCTCGACGGGCATCGCCGTCGGCATGGCGACCAACATCCCGCCGCATAACCTGCGCGAGCTCACCAACGCACTGATCGCGCTCGCCGACAACCGCGACATCGAGCACGTGCAGCTCATGAAGCACATCGAGGGGCCGGACTTCCCGACGGGTGGCCAGCTCCTCAACACCAAGGTCGAGCTCCGCCAGATCTACAAGGACGGGCAGGGCACGATCCGGATCCGTGGCGAGTACAAGCTCGAGCCCAAGAAGCGCGGCGGTACCGACATCATCATCACGTCGATCCCGTACGCGATGACCAAGGCCTCGCTGGTCGAGAAGATCGCCGAGGTCATCATCTCGCGGAAGCTGCCGTACCTCGTCGACGTGCGCGACGAGTCGACCGACGACGTCCGCATCGTGCTCGAGGTCAAGAAGGACGCCGACCCCGAGCTGGTGATGGCGTACCTCTACAAGCAGACGCCCCTGCAGTCGAACTTCCACGTCAACCTGACGTGCCTGGTTCCGCCGGCGTACCTGACCGATGCCGGCAAGCTGCCGCTCGAGGCGCCGCCGCAACCGCGCCGGATCGGGATCAAGGACGCGCTCGGCTACTTCCTCGACTTCCGGATCGACGTCACCGAGCGGCGGTTCCGCTACCAGCTGCGCAAGCTCGAGGAGCGGATCCACATCCTCGAGGGCTTCGTCACGATCTTCGATGCGCTCGACGAGCTGATCAAGATCATCCGGGGCAGCGACGGTAAGGCCGATGCCGCGGCGAAGATCATCAAGCGGTTCAAGCTCGACGAGATCCAGACCGACGCGATCCTCGAGCTCAAGCTGTACCGGCTGGCAAAGCTCGAGATCAACGTGATCCGCGAGGAGCTCAAGGCCAAGGAGGCCGACGCCAAGAAGATCAGGGCGATCCTCAAGAGCGACGCGAAGCTCCTCGGTGTGGTCAAGGACGACCTCGAGGCCGTGGCCGAGGAGCTCGGTACGCCGCGGCGGACCAAGACCGGTGGCGCGAGCGAGGAGCTCGAGTTCGACGCCGACGCGTTCATCGTCGAGGAGGACGCCAACGTGGTGGTCACCCGCGACGGTTGGCTCAAGCGCGTGCGCGAGCTCAAGGATCCGGCGCAGACCCGCACGCGCGAGGGCGACGAGGTGATGTTCGTGCTGCCGGGCTCGACCAAGGAGAACGTCATCTTCTTCACGAGCCGTGGCTCGGCGTACGTCATCAAGATCAACGACATCGCCACCACCACCGGCTACGGCGATCCGGCGCAGAAGTACTTCAAGTTCGCCGATGGCGAACGCATCGTGTCGGCGATGACCCTCGACCCGCGCGCGATGGTGCCGCCGACCTTGCTCGCGGTCTCGGGCAAGGGTTACGGCCTGCGGTTCGCGCTCGCATCGCATACCGAGGTCACCACCAAGGCCGGCCGCCGCTACGCCAAGCCGGCGAAGGGCGACGAGATCATCGGCGTGGTGCCGTGCAACGACTCCGACGTGGTCGCGGTGGCGACGCAGAAGGGCCACGTCCTGCACTGCAAGGCCGACGAGGTCGCCCAGCTCGAGGGACCGGGCCGCGGCGTCACGGTGATCAAGACCGGCGACGACGACCGCGTGATCGGCTTCATCGCCGGGGTCAAGAGCGACACCTTCGAGATCCAGACCGACAAGTCGGGCAAGAAGTTCACGATCGCGGCCGATCCCAGGCAGGCCAAGTCACGCGGCGGCAAGGGCCACCAGCTGATGAAGCGAGTCAGCTTCGTGGTGGTGCCCAAGCCGGTCGAGACCCAGCCACTCGCCAACGCCGAGGGCGGAGAGGGAGTGAACTGAGATGGCGCAAGCGAAGTATACGGCCGACGAGATCCAGGTCCTCGAGGGCCTCGAGCCGGTCCGCAAGCGACCGGGCATGTACATCGGCGGTACCGGCAGCAGTGGCTACCACCACCTGCTGTGGGAGGTCGTCGATAACTCGATCGACGAGGTCATCAACAAGCACGCGACGAAGGTCGAGGTCACGCTGCACGCCGACGGCAAGAGCGCGACCGTGGTCGACAACGGCCGCGGCATCCCCGTCGACACGATGGCGAAGTTCAAGAAGAGCGCCCTCGAGGTGATCTTCACGACGCTGCACTCGGGCGGAAAGTTCGAGCGCGGCAAGAGCTACGCGGTGTCGGGCGGCCTCCACGGCGTCGGCGCCGCGGTGGTCAACGCGCTGTCGTCGGAGCTCGTGGTCACGGTCAAGCGTGACGGCCAGCGCTACGAGATGAAGTTCTCGCGCGGCCAGCCGCAGGGCGGCAAGACCAAGCTCAAGAAGGTCGGCGGTGCGCGCGGCAGTGGTACGACGATCTTCTTCCGCCCCGACGACGAGGTGTTCGGCGGCAAGCTCAAGTTCGACACCAAGGAGATCGCGGAGCGGCTCGAGGCCAAGAGCTACCTGCACGGCGGGCTCGAGATCGTGTTCACCGACGAGACCCAGAAGCCGCACGTGGTGACCACCTACGTCCACCCGGACGGGATCGCGGAGTACCTCCCGAGGCTCGTCAGCGATCGCGGCAAGCTCCCGGTGCCGCCGACCGGCGGCGTGTTCTACATGGAGAAGAAGGACGATGCCGCCAAGCTCGGCGTCGAGCTCGCGCTGCAGTGGACCGAGTCACCCGACGACCTGATCAAGACCTACGTCAACAGCGTGCCGACGCCCGACGGTGGCACGCACGACTCGGGACTGCGGTCGGCGATCGTCAAGGCGATCCGCAATTACATCTCGACGCACAAGCTCGATCCCAAGGGCGTCACGCTGACCGCGGAGGACATCCGCGAGGGTGTGGTGGCGCTGCTCTCGACCTACGTCCACGACCCGCAGTTCCAGAGCCAGACCAAGAACCGGCTCAACAACCCCGAGGTCGCGGGGCAGGTCGAGGCGCTGGTGCGCCCGCAGCTCGAGAACTACCTCAACGGCAACCCCAACTGGGCGCAGGCGGTGGTCGCGCGCACGATCATCGCGGCGCGTGCCCGCGAGGCATCGCGCGCGGCGCAGCAGGTCACGCGCAAGACCGCGGTCAGCCATCGGCTCAACCTGCCGGGCAAGCTCGCCGACTGCGCGTCGACCGATCCCAACGACAGCGAGCTGTTCATCGTCGAGGGTGATTCCGCAGGTGGCTCTGCCAAGCAGGGGCGTGATCGCAAGACCCAGGCGATCCTTCCACTGCGCGGCAAGGTCCTCAACGCCGAGCAGGCGTCGGGCCAGAAGGTGCTCGCGAACCGAGAGCTCCAGGACATCGTCTCCGCGCTCGGATGCGGGATGGGCGAGAACCTCGACCTCTCGAAGCTGCGCTACGGCAAGATCTTCCTGCTCATGGACGCCGACGCCGACGGCCATCACATCTCGACGCTGCTGATGACGTTCTTCTTCCGCCACATGCGGCCGCTGATCGACCAGGGGCACGTCTACCTGGCGCAGCCGCCGCTGTACCGGATCGACATCGGCCGCTCGACGTACTGGGCGCTCGACGATCTGCACAAGGAGCGGATCCTTCGCGAGCAGGTGAAGGGCAACGCGAAGCCGAACATCACGCGGTTCAAGGGCCTCGGTGAGATGAACCCCGAGACCCTCAAGACGACGACGCTCGATCCGAAGACGCGGCAATCGCTGCGCGTCACCGTCAAAGACGGCGAGCAGCTGCTCACCGATCAGGTGATCGCGGACCTGATGGGCAAGGACGTCGCCGCTCGCTTCAAGATGATCACCGAGAACGCCGGCGAGATCGGCGAGCTCGACGTCTAGGCTCGCGCGCGAGCCCAGAGACGCGCTACTTCGAGCGCTTGAACACGAACATCACGACCTCGTCGTCGTGATCGTCCTGCGGGTGCTCGTCGCGGGTGGTCGCGACCAGCTCCCAGCCCTCGGCACCGCGGCGGTTGAGCTCGGCCTTGATCGGGTCGGTCGCGGCTCCGTGTCCCCAGGCAACGGTGAAGATGTCGTACTCGAATTTCGCCATGCGCGGACGGTACCCCGGTCGTCGAGCGAACGGCAACGAACGCCGGGCGCGTTGTGACATCCTCGGACCATCGTGTCGGGAGCGAAGCGCGCAGGAATTGCCGTGGCTGGCGCGCTCGCGATCTGGCTGGTCGGCCTGCTGGTCGTCGATGCGATCTACGGCGAGCGCTACGGTGAACGGATCGCGGACCGGGTCGCTGCCTCGGTGCAGGGGCACGGCTCCTACGGTGCCAGCGACCTCGCGCTGATCCGCGGCAAGCTCGCGATCGACGATCTGCGCGTCGATCGCGACGACAAGGTCGGCAGGTTGGCACTGACCGTCGGCACGATCCGCTGCGACCTGCCGCCGCTGGGCATCGGGCTGTTCGACCGGACGTGCCGCGAGCTCGACATCGGCGACGTCGATCTCCAGCTATCGACGTTCGCGCTGTTCCAGCTGCGCAAGCCGAAGCGACCGCCGATCCACGCCGATCGCGTGGTGATCGACCACGCGACGATGACGTTCTCTCCCAGCGCGGTGGTGCCGAGCCTGGGGAAGGTCCGGCTGGTGATCGACCACGCCGAGGCCGGTCCCACGGTGTTCAAGACCCCGCTGTCGTGGCTGTTCCAGCTTCGCGTGTTGCACGCGACGATCGAGCTCCCGATCGGGAACATCGGCCTGACCTACGGCGATGGCCGGTTCGGTGCGGTCGGAAGCGTGTTCGGTTCGCACCCCGTGGAGATCCCGTTCCGGATCCCCCTCGCCGATCCCGTCGAGGATGCACGCGCGGAGGTCCGCCGGCTGGTCGCCGTCGGTCGCGGGCTGGCGGAGAAGCTGCTCGCCCAGAAGACGCGCGATTGGCTGCGCGACAAGGTCCCGTAGTATCGTCGCGACGATGCGAATCGCAGCGTTTGGCGCGCTGGGTGTGGTGGTCGCGGCGAGCTCGGTGGCGCACGCGGACGGCGCGTTGTTCGAGGCCGATGCGGGGATCGCCGCACCGATCGGCGACGACAGCTACGACAACAACGTCGACAACAGCTTCAAGCTCGGAGCCCGGCTCGGCACCAATACCACGTTCGGTGCACTCGACGTCGGGGTCGACTTCACGCCGTACAGCGACAACCTGTCGAGCGCGCTGGTCGATGTCGACATCCAGCGGTTCCGGTTCCTGTTCGGCGCACGCTGGAAGCACCCGATCGCGCCCAAGGTCCACATGTTCGTGCGCGGCGCCGTCGGCCTCGATCTCATCCACTATCACGCATCCGGATCGATCGGCCCGATCGCCGTCGACCAGAGCGAGACCGATGCCGGTATCGGCCTCGAGATCGACACCGGGATCCTGTTCGACGTCGGCAAGGTGCAACTCGGCGCCAAGCTCGGTCTGCCGATCGGGATGCACTTCAACGGGGACGACCCCAACGACCCGGCAGACGCGGACCTCGACTACACCGCCGTCGACATCGACTTCGCGTTCGTGCTGAACGTGCCGATCTAGCGACGGTCCCCTTCGAGCCAGTGGTGACCCGGCGGAAACGCAAAGTCGCCGAGGACCCAGAGATCGCGAAGGTCGGATGGACCCGACTGCCTTCGGGCAACGCAAAGCGGAGGGGCTAGCCGCGGTAGCTGTCGTCCTGCTCGACCTTCGAGAGCACCCAGTCGAACTCGCCGGACGTGAGGTGCGCGCTGCAGTGCGTGCACGCGCCGGCCATCGTGATCTCGAGCGGGGCGCCGCAGTTCGGGCAGTTCGGGGAGCCGACCGTCGGGCCGCGGCGCGCCGCCGATCGGATCAGCGTCCAGTACTCGCTGTACTTGCGATCGAAGCGCTTGGAGCCGGTGACGACATCGCCATCGGCGACGCGGATCGTGTAGTCGCGACCCGTTCCCCAGATCCGGACCGTGACCGCGTCGTACCAGTGATCGCGCGTGACCTTGGCGAACGTGTGCTGGGTGATGTGCATGTTCTCGAGGACGTTGCGCAGTCCCTGCTGCGTGTAGGCCTCGATCCAGTAGGTCAGGTAGTCGTACAGGCCATCGGACACCAGCCCGCGGATCGGCCGCAGATCGTTGGCCGTCCACGCGGTGTTGAGCTGGTCGTAGATCATCTGCAGCCGCTGGGTCAGCGTATCGATCGTGATCGCCGGATCGGCCTCGAACAGCGTCTCGAGCGCGTGGTCGACGTTGGGGTCGCGATACGTCGGTAGATCGGTGCCGCGCTCGGGGACGTTCTCGGTCAACGTCGGTGGCCGCTCGTCGATCGAGCGCAGGACGATCGACTCGACCACCCAGTCGAACCGGCCGTTGTCGACGACCTCGCCGCACGACGCGCATTGCTGGGTGCCGGTGTCGGTGCTCGCCCACGGTGCGCCGCAGTTGGGGCACGGGAACGTGCGGCTCTTCGGCGGCTTGCTGCGCACGTTCGCGGCGCGCGAGAACAGCCAGGTCTCGACGGAGTAGTACGTGTGATCGGCGGTCGTGACGTTGGCCTCGAACTCGACCGTGATCTCCGCGCGAGCGTCGTCGATGTCGTCTTCCAGCAGTGCGTTCGGGACGTCGAGGTCGACCACGCGCATCGCCCCCACCACGACCGACTGCACCGGCACGGTGGCCGGGATTCTGGTCTGCAGGGCCTGGCGCGCCGGCAGTGCGACATACGGCGCGACCGTCGCCAGCGTGGCCTCCGAATGACGCGCGCGGTGCGCCGTCGAGAACAACCGGTACGCGAAGTCCTCGAACAGCACCTGCGAGAAGTCGGGATCGATCTGGCGCATGTCCCCGAGATCGATCGCGTGCTCGAGCGCGACGGGGGGACCGCTATCCCAGTCGCGGTTCTTGTACTGCTTGTACGCGTTCCACGCGATGAACCCGATCACGATCAACAGCAGCGGTACGCCGAGCGCCGGGTAGATGATCACCAGGCGCAGCAGCCAGAGGATCAGCTCGAAGAACCCGCCACCACCGCCGCCCGATCCGCCGTGGCCGCCACCACCCGAGTAGGTGTGGCCGCCGCCCGGACGCGCGAGAGCATCGGCGGCGAGCGCGACCAGCACGCCGACCGCGGCGAGGCCGATCAGGATCGTGCGAGGTCGCCGCTGGGTGCCCGCTCGCGAAGTCATGGTTGTTCGACTTCGCTTCCGCGGTCTACCTGCTCGCTGGGTGCCCGCTCGCGAAGTCATGTCTTGGCGCGATCCTCGCGCGCGAGGTCGCTATCGATCGCGTCGGGTAGCTCGTTGATGTCGTCGGCGCGCCGCGGCACGCCCGGCGCCACCTTGCCGATCCGGTTCTGGAGCAACTTCGCCACCGCCGCGCCGCCCTCGCTCATCGTCGCGGACAGCTCGGCCTCGACACGCGCGATCGCCTCGGCGGGCAGGATCCCCGACAGTCCGCTGTCGGCGACCAGGGCCACACGTTGCTCGAGCCACGAGATGTAGACCAAGAGGCCGCTGCGGTCGCGCGTGTTGTGTACGCCGCGCTCGATGAAGGTCGAGCGCGCCGCGCGGTGGACCTCGCGGTCGCGGATGCTGGTCGGCATGACCACGCGCTTGATCACCGGCGTCAGCTCGACCAGCGCGCCTGCGAGCACGCCGAGCAGGAACGGGTCGATCAAGATCGCCGTGATGCTGAACTCGGACTCCGCGTAGAGCATCGTCGCGAGTCCGGCGAACGCCACCAGCGCGCCGACGAGGGCGTTGACGACGCGATAGCCCGCCGAGCGCCGGCGCACCGCGATCACCACCTCGAGAGCACTCGCGTCCTCGATCGCGGTGACCGCGCCGGCGAATGCGGTGCGCGCGTCGCCGTCGAGAAACCTCGCGCTCACGCCCTCGGTATATCGCAGCTCGCTCTCGGGCTCTACCCCTGGTACCGCACGGGCTGTCGCGGGATCCGCGCGGCGGCGCGGCGATCGAGCTTGCCGGTCGCGAGCAGCGGTAGCGCCGGGACCACGGCGACCTCGCGCGGTCGCGCGTGGGGTGGTAGCGCGGCGTGCCAGCGCGCGAACGCGGCAAGGTCGAGCCCGTCGGCCACCACGGCCGCGGCGACGATCTGCCCCCAGGTCGGATCCGGAACGCCGAACGCACACGCCTCCCGCACGCCGGGAGTCGCCGCGAGCACGGCCTCGACGGTCGCGGGATGGACCTTCTCGCCGCCGGTCACGATCACGTCGTCGACCCGGCCGACCACGTGGAGCGTGTCGTTCTCGACGAAGCCGAGGTCGGCGGTCTCGAAGCGCGGCGCGATCGCGCCGCCATCGACGTAACGCGAGGCCAGCATCGGTGCGCGTACGGCGATCGGTGCCGGAGCGTCGCGGGTGCCCGCCGACAGCTCGACGCCCGGCAGCGCGATCAACGGTGCGCGCGAATCGCCGGCTCGCGCGACCGGGGCGGTGGCGAGCTGACCGAACGACTCGGTCATCCCGTAGGTGGTCACGAACGGCACGCCGCGGGCGGTCGCCTGGTCGAGCAGTGCGGGACTGGCCGCCGCACCGCCGAGCAACACGGCGCGGAGCGCGCGCGGCGGCCGCCAGGCCGGATCGGACAGCAGGTCCGCGAGCTGGGTCGGCACCAGCGAGGCCAGCGTGCAGCCGTTGTTGCCCGCCTTCGCTTCCGCGGTCTGCCTCACGGCTGGGCGACCGCTCGCCAAGTCTTCGAGGAGCGCCGCCGCTCGCGCGCGATCCCAGCCGCCCTCGAGCAGCGCGATCGGTTTGTCCGCGAGGTAACAGCGCACGACCGCCGACAGCCCGCCGGCGTGTGCGAGCGACAGCGCGACCAGGTAGCGATCGTCGTCGCGCCAGCCGAGGTGCGCGGCGCTGGCTCGGGCCGAGGCCTCGATCGCGGCGCGGGACAGGACGACGCCGCGAGCCGCCCCGGTCGACCCCGACGTGAACAGCACGAACGCCGCGCTGTCGAAGATGGCGGGATCGCTATCGGCCGCTCGCTCGATCGTCGCGCGCCGCCGGGCCTGCTCCTCGGGCGGCAGCGCGTGGTGGATCAACGCGAGCGGACGCCGCGTCGCGAGCGCCTCGTGCACGGCGGCCACGGTGGCGTGCGTCGGCTCGGCGACCGCGATGTCGATCGGCGTCGAGCGTCCGGGCGAGGTCCGGCGCGTCGGGTACGGCGCGAGCCCGTGTGCGGTGGCGCCACCGATCGCGCGGGCGAGCTCGACGCACGCCGAGAACCCGATCGGTCCTTCGAGCGTATGGGTGACGATCGTCGCGAGGCCTTCACGCGACGGGCCTCCACGCGACCGCGCGTGACGACTCGGCGCGGCGTGCGCCTTCGCCGCGAGCGCGCGGCACGCGGCGAAGCCACCGAGCAGCGTCGGCTTGAGGATCAAGGCGGAGAGGTCGGGACTGGCCAGCGCGCGATCGCGTAGCGATGGCGGAATCTCGACGAGGCTCTCGTCGAGCGCGATCGGGATGGCGAGCGACGCACCTCCGTCCAGCAATCGGTGCGCGTCGCGGCACGGCTCCTCGACGAATTCGATCGCGACGCCGGTGTCGCGTGCGAGCGCGGCGAGCGCGACGAGGTGGCGTTCGACGTGGTCGGGTAGCCAGCCGCGGTTGGCGTCGAGTCGTAGCGTCGCGCCGGGAGCGGCCTCGGCGATCGCGCGGACCCGCGACAGGTCGTCGGCGAACGCCGTGCCGGGGGCGCCGACCTTGAGCTTGAGGTGACGCGTGTTGCGCTGGCGGGCGGCGCGCGCAGCGGCGGGATCGTCGACGACGACCGCGACATCGATGTCGACCGCGTGCTCGGCGCCACCGTCGATCAACGACGCGATCGTCGTGCCGAGCGTGCGCGCGAGTGCGTCCGCGAGCGCGGTCTCGATCGCGAACCGCGCCGACGGTGCGGGGCACGAAGCAGCGAGGCGTGCGATGTCGTCGAAGCTGGCGAGCTCGATCCCGGCCGCGCCGTCGACAAACGTCTCGAGAGCGTCGCGGGCAGCGTCGATCGTGTCGATCGACATGCCGGGCAGGGGCGCGGCCTCGCCGGCTCCGGTGATCCCGTCCTCCGTGACGACCTCGAGCACGATCGCGGCGCGCTCGGTCAGGCCGCGGGCCGCGCCACGGCCGTCGAGCGCGAACGTCTGCGAACGGATCGCGGCGCGCGCGAGCCGCATGTCAGCTCCCGAGGGCGAGCCCGGCGGTGAACAGCGCGCCGTGTGCGAGGAGCAATTGCGCGGTGGCCGCGAGCGCGCGGTTGAAGGCGGGGCCGTCGGTGCACGCGACCAGATCGCGCAGCCGGACCGTCGCGAGCGGCACCGTGGCCAGCGGCAGGGCCGCCCACGGTCGACCCGCGATCGCGAGCGCGGCGGGCACGACGTACGCGGCCGCGAGGAGCAGCGCGTACTCGACGAGCGCGGCGCGGCGCCCGAACCGGACCGCGAGGGTGCGCTTGCCGACCCGCACGTCGGTGGCGCGATCGCGGAGGTTGTTGACGACCAGGATCGCGGTGGCGAGCGTGCCGACCGGGATCGCCGCGACCACCGCGAGCATCGGCACGTACCCGATCTCGACATAGGTCGTGCCGCACACCGCGACGAAGCCGAAGAACGCGAGCACGAACACGTCGCCGAGGCCGCGGTAGCCGAGGGCGGGCCCACCGGTGTAGGCGATGCCCGACAGGATCGATGCGATGCCGATCGCGACCACCGGCCACCCGGCGATCGCGACGAGATACAACCCGAACGCCGCCGCCACGCCGAATGCCGCGATCATCGCCCGCTTCATCGCACGCGCGTCGATCAGGCCGGTCGCCACGGCGCGCGTCGGGCCGATGCGATCGGGACCGTCGGCACCGCGTTCGGCGTCGAACACGTCGTTCGCGAAGTTGGTGCCGATCTGGATCGCGAGCGCGCCGCACAGCGCGGCGACCGCGGCACCCCAGCGGATGTCCGCGCCGGCCGCGCACGCTGTACCCACCGCGACGGGCACCACCGCGGCGGGCAGCGTCCGCGGACGCGCGGCGGCGAGCCACACGCGCGCGGCGGACGGAACGGGCGAGTCGGTCGCGAGCACGGTCACGGGATCACGGATAGCGCGGGAACTTGTTGAACTCGGGCGGCCGCTTCTCGAGGAACGCCTCCTTGCCTTCGCGTCCCTCGTCGGTGGTGTAGTACATCAGCGTCGCCGAGCCGGCGAACGCCATCATGCCGGCCTGGCCGTCGCAGTCGCTGTTCATCGCCATCTTGAGGAACCGCAGCGCGGTCGGCGACTGCACCAGCATCTCGCGGCACCACCGCACGGTCGTCGCCTCGAGCTCGGCGAGCGGCACCACCGTGTTGACGAGGCCCATGTCGAGTGCCTCCTGCGCGCCGTACTGGCGGCACAAGAACCAGATCTCGCGCGCCTTCTTCTGACCGACGATGCGCGCGAGGTACGAGCTGCCGAACCCGGCATCGAAGCTGCCGACGCGCGGCCCGGTCTGACCGAAGCGCGCGTTGTCCGCGGCGATCGTGAGATCGCAGACCAGGTGGAGGACGTGACCTCCGCCGATCGCGTAACCGGCGACCATCGCGACGACCGGCTTGGGTAGGTAGCGGATCCGCATCTGCAGGTCGAGCACGTTGAGGCGCGGCACGCCGTCGGCGCCGACGTAACCGCCGGTACCGCGCACGCGCTGGTCGCCACCGGCGCAGAACGCGTCGGGACCCGCACCGGTCAGGATCACGGCACCGATCGCGCTGTCGTCGCGGATGTCATCGAACGCGCGGATCAACTCGGTCACGGTGCGCGGGCGGAACGCGTTGCGGACCTCGGGACGATCGATCGTGACCTTCGCGATGCCCTCGGGAGAGATGTCGTAGGTGATGTCCTCGAAGCCGAGGTCGCGGCGAGTCCAGGTCACGGGCTCGTCGGAGATCTTGTGTGCGGTCATGAAAATCCTCCAGAAGCAGTACGAGGGGTGGTGGTTTCGAGGTCGTCGAGCGCGGCGAGGGCTGCGGCGCGAACGTCGCGGGCGCCGGTGGCCGCGACCGGTGCGTGAATCACGGTGATCCCGGACGCGGCTAGCGCCCCGGAGGTCGCGGCCGCCACGGCTGCGGGCGAGCTCGCCGTCACCGCGCGCGCCCCGAGCGCACGCGCGATCGCGAGCACGTCGATCGCGGGCGGCGTCAGCCATGCCTGCTCGAACGGCGCGCCGAGGTTGGCGCCGGCGATCGGCAGCGTGCCGAAGATTCTGGCCACCGCCGTTGTCGATCACGAGCACCGCGAGCGGAGCCGTCGCGGCGCGTGCGGCGAGCAGGCCGCCGAGGTCGTGTGCGAAGCTGACGTCGCCGAGGACGAGCAACACCGGCTCGCCGGCTCGCGTGGCACCCGCCGCCGAGGCGACGAGCCCGTCGATCCCGGCCGCGCCGCGCTGCGCGAGCACGGTCAGCGCGCGGCCTCCGGGGCGTGCGGGAAGGTGATCGACGATCCGGATCGGGAGACTGTTGCCGATCTGCAGGGTGGCCGAGGGCAATGCGGCCATCGCCTCGATCGCCGCCCCGACCACCGCGACTTCACTGTCGGTGTGGGCGGCCAGGGCGCGCGACATTGCCTCGCCGCCGACGTCGTCGAGTCGTCGCCATTCGGCGAGCCATCCGAGGCTCGCCGACGCGCGTTCGATCCGTCGTCGCGAGCTCGCGCGCTCGTCGGCGTCGAGCACCGTCGCGAGCTCGCGCGCCGCGGCGGTCACGTCGCCGAGGATCACCGTCGATGCCGACGCCGTGTCGTGCCAGCGCGACCCCGCGAGCACCCAGCGCGTGCCGGCCTCGAGCTGGCGCGCGGCGAACGCCGGCCACGCGGGCGCCACCGGCTCGGCTCCGATCTCGATCATCAGCGCCGGCACGGGCGCACGAGCGGCGACGATGTCGAACCGATCGACGAACACGACCGCATCGTCGTGCTCTCGGGCCGCGAACCGGAGCTGGCTGCTCGCCTCGGCCACGATCGGATAGCCCGAGGCCCGCGCGAGCGCGAGGATCACGTCGCGCGCGTCGGTGCGGGCGGGTAGGGCACCGGCCACGATCAGGCCGCGAGGCTCGCGAGCGATCGCGTGCGCGAGGCTCGCGATCGCACAGGCATCCGGAGCCAGCCGTGGCGGCGCGATCACCGGTGGCCGCAGGAGCAGCTCGTCGACGAGGCTCGCGAGCGCTCGCTCCTCGGCGGTGGTCGGGACCGCGGGTTCGAGCGGCTTCGCGAACGCCGCGTCGACGTGAACGGGTCCCGGATCGGGTCCGCGCGCCGCCGTGATCGCCTGGATCAGCTTGCGGCGGACGGCGCGGATCGCGAGCGGCTCGCCGACCGGGCGACCGAGCTCGAAGAAGGCGCGCGCGAACCCGCCGTAGAGGTCGCGCTGGTCGATGGTCTGCGAGGCTCCGCAGTCGTGGAGCTCGGGTGGGCGGTTCGCGGTGATCGCGATCAGCGGCACGCCCGCATGCGCCGCCTCGACGAGCGCCGGCAGGTAGTGCGCCGCGGCGCTGCCGCTGGTGCAGACCAGCGCGGCGGGGCGACCGGTGGCGCGCGCGGCGCCGAGCGCGTAGAACGCCGCCGCACGCTCGTCGATCACGACCACCGCATCGGCGGACGCACGCTCGAGCGCGGTGACCAGCGGTGTCGAGCGCGAGCCGGGGCTGACCACGCACGGCGCGACGCCGGCATCGCAGAGCGTGCGCGCGATCAGGTCGGCCCACAGCGTCTGCACCGCGGGATTCATGCCAGCCCGCACGTTCATCCATCGACTCCAAGCGCCCCCAGCATCGGGCGCAGCTTGAGCTCGGTCTCGATCCGCTCGCGCTCGGGATCGGAGCCGGCCACGATGCCGGCCCCGGCCCACAGGTGCACGCGGGACTCGGCGACCACGCCCGAGCGCAACGCGACCGCGAACTCGCCGTCACCGTCGAGATCGAACCAGCCGACCGGCGACGCGTACCATCCGCGCGGCACCGGCTCGTGGTCGCGGATCCAGTCGATCGCGAACCGCGTGGGGGTGCCACCGACGGCGGGCGTCGGATGGAGCTGTTCGACCAGCTCGAGCACGTGGCGCGGCGTGTCCGTGATCGCCGCGAACGGCGTGTGCAGGTGCAGCACGTCGCGGAGCACCCGGATCGTCGGGGTCTCGGGCGCCGTCACCTCGGCGGCCAGCTGCTCGAGCGCTCCGCGGATCGCACGTACCACGAGGTCGTGTTCGCGACGATCCTTGGTGCTATCGAGCAGCGTCGCAGCGGCCTCCTCGTGCGAGGTATCCCCCGCACGGATCGTTCCCGCGAGCGCATCGCAGCGGATCGCCCGCCCGTCGCGCCGGACCAATCGCTCCGGCGTGGCCGCGACCAGGGCGCCGGCGTTGGGGGGCCGGATCATCACGCGCGTGCACTCGGCGTGACGCGCGTCGAGCCGGTCGAGCAGTTGCGCCGCGATCGCGACCGTCGACGAGCCACGAGCTCCGGTATCGGCGAGCCCGACCGAGCAGCTCCGCGCCGCGACGATCTTGGAGCACGCGCCGCCGTCGATCGCCGACACGATCGCTTCGACCTGGGCGCGCCACAGCTCGAGGTTGCCGCGCGCGATCTCGCGCGCCTCGGGAAGGTCACCCTGCGGCGCGTGATCCGCGACCGCGGCCTCGTCCCCCGAGGGGACGGGCTCGCCGAGCAGCTCGCTGGCGTTGATCGCGAGCTCGGCCCGCCACCTGGCACCGTCGCGCGCCTCGGTCTCGTCGATCGCGAGCACCAGCCACGCGGCGAGACCGTCGCTGACGTAGGTCCACCGCGGCAGCACGAACCACGCGTCTCCGAACCCGGTCCACGGGGCGCGGTCGGCGGCACCGGGCGCGAACGCCGCGCCGCCGAGGAACCGCGGCCGCGCGAGACCGAGGTCGCCTGGTGCGATCGGAGTCGCGGTGGTTCGCTGGTTCGATCGCGGACACACCACGGCGCCGTGAATCGCGAGGTCTCGCGCCGACGCGATGACCTGGCGCCAGCGATCGGCGCCGGTGCCTCGCAGCTCTCGAGCCACGCCGACCCCGGCGATCGCGAGCGTCGGATCGCCGTCGAAGCCGCGCGAGCTCCACGTCGCGACCGCTGCATCGGCCCAGCCGCGCACGATCGTCGAGGGCGCGACGACGGGCGCGTGGATCGCGATCATCGTCAGGCCGCGCCCCTCGCGGGCACGGGCGAGCGCGTGATCGAACGTGGTCGGATGCACGAGGCTGGACTCGCGATCGCGAGCCACGGGTTCGAACGGCGGCAACCGGACCTCGCGACGGTGCTCGGCCGGGGCCTTCACGACTCGTCCTCCGTCGGCGTCGCGACGTACAGCGTGCACGCGCCGAACGACAACGGCACGACCTCGACCACGTGCAACCCGCATTGCCGCATCAGCTCCGCGAACTCCTCGGCGGGCGGGAACGCGGCGATCGAGCGCTGCAGGTAGGCGTACTCCCGCTTGCCCGACAACAGTGCGCCGAGTCGTGGCACCACGTAGCGGGTGTGGAACCGCGCGGCGCGACCGAGCAGACCCCGGCGCGCCTCGGCGAGCTCGAGGATCGCGATCCGCCCGCCGGGCCGTACCACGCGCGCCATCTCGCGGAGTGCCGCGGCGCGGTCGGGAACGTTGCGGATCCCGAACGCGATCGTCGCGGCGTCCATCTCGCAGCTCGCGAACGGCAACGCTTGTGCGTCACCGATCACCAGCTCGACGCGATCGGCGAGGTCCTTTCGCTCGACCTTGGAGCGCGCGACGTCGAGCATCTCCGCCGACGGGTCGAGCCCGATCACCTTCGCACCCGGCCGCGCGCGCGCGATGCAGATCGCGAGGTCACCCGTCCCGGTCGCGAGATCGAGCACGCGCGGGTTGTCGCCGAGCTGCAGGGCCGCGACGGTGCGCCGTCGCCAGCGCTGGTCGAGCCCGAGCGAGATCACGCGATTGACGAAGTCGTAGCGCCGCGCGATCCGGTCGAACATCGCGCCGCTGCCGAGGCGGGTCTCGTCCTGGACCACGACCTCGCGAGGTGGAGGCGCCACCGGGGTGGTCGCCGGTTCTGGCTCGCTGGCGGAGCCGCTCACGACGCACGCTCCAGCGAGGCGAGGGCGACGGTGACCAGCGCCTCGCGCGCGGGGCCAGCCGGCAGCAGCTCGAGCTCGGCGAGCGCGCACTGGACGCGCTCCTCGGCGAGGGCGCGGGTCGCGGTGAGTGCGCCGGTCGCGCGCACCGAGGTCGCGAGCTCGGCGAGCGCGCTGCGCGGGGGACTCGGATCTGCGAGCAGCTGCTCGATCGCGGTTGCCAGCTGTGGCTGCCGCTCGATCGCGACCACCAGCGGGAACGTCAGCTTGCCCTCGCGCAGATCGGCGAGCGGGTCCTTGCCGGTGTTGTCGCTGGTCGCGAAGTCGAGCTCGTCGTCGACCGCCTGGAACGCGACGCCGAGGTGCAACCCGAAGCGATCGAGCGCGGCCTCGCTCGCGGACGGCAGCTCGGCGGCGCGTGCGCCGGCGACCATCGCCCAGCGGAACAGCGCGGCGGTCTTGCCCTCGGCGATCGCGAAGTAGTCATCTCGCCCACCCGCCCGACCCGAGTCTCGCCCACCCGCCCGACCCGAGTCTCGCCCACCCGCCCGACCCGAGTCTCGCCCACCCGTCCGACCCGAATCTCCCCGGCCCGCGAGCTGACCACGCCGCTCGAGCTGGATCGATTCCGCGGCGATCATCTCGTCGATCACGGCGAGCATGTGATCGAGGAGCCCGGGGACGTCGGCCGCCGCGATCCGGCGCAGCGCCGCGACCAGGAGCCAGTCGCCCGCGAAGATCGAGGCCGCGTTGCCGTACACCACGCACGCGGTGGGTTGCCCGCGCCGGCGCTCGGCGACGTCGACCACGTCGTCGTGGAGCAGGGTCGCGCTGTGCACGAGCTCGACGGCCACCGCGAGCGAGCGCGCCCGCGGCGTGAAACCGTCGCCGAACCGGCTGGCGAGCGCGACGCAGGTCGGCCGCAGGTGCTTGCCCTTCAGATCGAGCAGGTGATGCGCGGCCCGGTGGATCATCCGGGCGGGCGTGGCATCGACCCGGATGGTCTCGAGATCGCGTTCGAGGGTCGCGAGGTCGTCGCGCACCCAGGCGTCGAGGGCGACGAGGCGATCTCCGAGCGTGGGGATGTCTCGCCGGACGCTGAGCTGGGCGAGTCGATCGAGGACGCGAGCGGTTCCGAGCTGGGTCATGCGCACCTGGCCTTGATGCGCGCAGTATGTTCAAAGATTCTTGAAAGTTTCTTGGATTTTGGACAGGAACCAGATAATCGCCTGATATGACGAGTCTTGTTCAGTCTGTCACTCCCGACAATCCGTAAACAAGACAACAATTCCTTCGGCCGATAGACTTTACAAACGTGGCGAACGTGCGCCCAGGTCGCGAGCCACGGCTCGTTAGCCGATGTCGTGTCGAGTTCGACCGACCCTCAGGCCCGGTCGAAGCCGAGACCGAGGACGTCTCCGCGCGCGGTCTCTACATCCGGACCGAGGCCCTGTTGCCGGTCGGCGAGGAAACCGACATCCGCATGACCCTGCCCAACGGCGACATCCTCGGGCTCCACGCTCGCGTCGCCCACATGCTGACGCCGGCCTCGGCCCGCGCGCTCGGTCGCCACGCCGGCATGGGGTTCGCGCTGATCGGTCCCGACACGCCGGCCTGGCTCAAACTGCGCGCACACATCGAGGATCTGCGCACCGAGATCACGAGCCCGGGGCTCATCACGACCACGCAGATCATCGTGATCGAGCCGTCGGCGCCGCTGCGGATGCGGATGTCGCGCTGTCTCGAGACCGCGGGGTTCAAGGTCAGCACCACCAAGAATGCGATGGAGGCGCTCGAGACCTGCATGGTGTGGCGACCCGACGCGATCGTCGCCGCCGCCGAGCTGCCCGGCATGACCGGCATCGACCTCGCGATCGCGATGACCGAGCACCAGACGTTGTCCGACGTTCCGCTCATCCTGACCGGCGAGGACGGCGACCTCGGACGCCTCGAGGCGTTTCGCGCCGGGGTGCGCGACTACATCCCGCAGCCGTTTCTCGACGAGGAGCTCGTGATCCGCGTTCATCGCATCGCGGCGCCGGCACCGATCACCAACCCGGGGTTGCGCGGCAGCCTGGTCGACATCGCCCTCGGGACGCTGCTGTCGCTGCTCGAGTTCGAACGCAAGTCGGGCGTGCTCTTGCTGCTCGGTGCGGGCGAGATTTCGCGGGTGTTCGTCGCCGAGGGGCGATGCATCAAGATCGAATCGAGCGTGCAGAACGGCACGTCGCGGCCGCGCGATCGGTTGCTCCGTTTGCTCGACTGGAACGAGGGTCAGTTCGAGTTCTCGCCGATGGCGATCGGGGGACCCGACGAGATCGGGTCCAGCACGACCCAGCTCCTGCTCGAGCACGCGCGCCGGTCCGACGAATCGCAGCCCGTCCGCACCGGGTCATAACGCCTCGGGGTGTCGCAACCTGTCGCAGTCGCGCATGCATTCGCGATCTGCAACTATCAGCCGGCTGGGCGGTTCGAGGATCTGAACAGCCATGGTTCGTCTGTACGCGTTGGTCGTCATCATGATAGCGCTCGTGTCGTCGACGGCACGGGCCGAGCGCCACGCCCGTGCCGTGCGCCTGCACGGTCACATCGCGATCGACGGTCACCTCGACGAAGCGGCGTGGCAGAAGGCACCGCACGAAGATGGTTTCACGCAGCGGTTCCCCAAGGACGGTGCCAAGGCGTCGCTGCCGACGTCGTTCGCGATGCTGTACGACAACCACGCGGTCTACGTCGGGGTGTGGGCCGACGATCCCCATCCCGAGCTGATCCGGCGCACGCTCACCCGCCGCGACCTCGATGTGCTGGCCGATGCGATCGCGGTCGGGTTCGACAGCTATCACGACAAGCGGACCGCGTTCGTGTTCCAGCTCAACGCCGCCGGCGTGCAGCGCGACATGCTGCTGTTCGACGATTCGAACGACGACGACACCTGGGACGCGGTGTGGACCGGCGCCACCGCGATCACGGGCCGCGGCTGGACCGCCGAGTTCCGGATCCCGCTCAACCAGCTGCGGTTCTCGAGCGAGAGCTCCCAGACGTGGGGGATCCAGGTCGTGCGCATCGTGGCGCGTACCAACGAGCAGTCGGCGTGGTCGCCGTGGCCGCGCAGCGGATCGCAGGTGGTCAGCCGGTTCGGCGTGGTCGACGGCATCGACCAGATCAAGCCGGGGCGCCGGCTCGAGCTCCTGCCGTACGCGACGGGTGGCGTTCGAGCGACCCCCGTCGACGCCGGCGATCCGCTCGCCCGGCGTCACGACGGCGTCGCCAACGCCGGGCTCGATCTCAAGTACGGGCTCGGCCCGGCGTTCACGCTGTCGGCGACGATCAACCCCGACTTCGGGCAGGTCGAGGCCGATCCGTCACAGGTCAACCTGAGCGGGAACGAGCTGTTCTTCGCGGAGAAGCGGCCGTTCTTTCTCGAGGGCGTCGACCTGTTCCAGCTCCCGATCTCTCCCGACGATGCCTCGCAGTCGGCGTTCTATAGCCGCCGGATCGGCGCGGCACCGACCGTCGAGCCCCCCGACTACGAGTACCTATCGTCCCCGAATTCGACCACGATCTACGGCGCCGCCAAGCTGACCGGCAAGACCGACGGCTGGTCGGTCGGCCTGCTCGACGCGGTGACCGCCGAGGAGGACGCCACGATCGTCACCAGCGACGGCCAGCGCGCGCATCCGATCGTCGCACCGCTCACCAACTACGCGGTCGGGCGGGTCAAGCGCGACTTCCGCGAGGGCAAGACCTCGGTCGGCGCGTCGATGACCGCGGTCCATCGTGCGCTCGACGGCACCGGCCTCGAGCCGCTGCTCCACGATCAGGCGTACACGGTCGGGACCCAGCTCTCGCATCACTGGGACGACAACGCCTGGGAGCTCGCGGTCAACACGACCGGCAGCCTCGTCCACGGCACGGCCGAGGCGATCACCGAGACCCAGACCTCGCAGACCCACCTGTTCCAGCGTCCGGACACGTTCCGGCTCGATCCCACGCGCACCTCGCTCTCCGGTGGTGGCATCGGGTGGACGATCGGCCGCAGCGGCGACACCAAGCACTGGCGCTACGGCACCGGCGGCAACGCCACCACGTCGGGGCTCGAGCTCAACGACGCCGGATTCCAGCAGAACTCGGATCTGATCGTGAGCTGGCTGTGGGGCGGCTATCACGACGAGACGCCGGGCGACCAGGTGCTCAACTGGCAGGCCAACACGAACGTGTTCGCGGTCGGGACCTCCGAGCCGCGGCTCACCGATCTCGGGCTCGAGGGTGGAGCGAGCGCGCAGCTGGTCAACTACTGGAACGTCGCCATCAACGGTGGGCTCTACGACGGCATCTGGAACCGCGGCGCACTTCGCGGGGGCGCCTCGCTCCACGTCGATCCGCGCTACGCGGTGAACCTCAACCTCACGAGCGACACGCGCAAGTCGGTGTGGGCCAGCGTTCTCACCACCGGTGCGCGCGACTGGACCACGGATTCCGGAGAGATCGGAATCGGTGCGGGCGTCACGATCCAGGCGGCGTCGAACATCGATCTGTTCGTCGGTCCCACCTGGTCGCGCCGCGACGAGGCGATGCAGTACGTCGACGAGGTGCCCGACGAGATGGGGCGCTCGCACTTCATCTTCGCGCGCATCGACCAGACCACGATGGCGATGACCACTCGGGTCAACTGGACGTTCTCGCCGCGACTCAGCCTCCAGATCTACGCGCAGCCGTTCGTCTCGACCGGCCGCTACCGCGAGTTCAAGGACGTCGACGATCCCGGCGCCGAGCGGTTCGAAGATCGGTTCCACGCGCTCGATCAGCTGATGTCGAGCGATGGGGGCGACACGCTCACCGCGACGGGCGGCGGCACGTTCTCGTTCGGCCGGCCCGATTTCAGCTTCGCCCAGGTGCGGTCCAACGTGGTGCTGAGGTGGGAGTACCGGCCCGGGTCATCGGTGTTCGCGATCTGGAGTCACGAACGGACGGACGACGGGCCCGACGGTCGGTTCCACCTCGGCCGCGATCTGAGCGATCTCGCGCACTCGCAGGCGGAGAATATCGTCATGGTCAAGGCCAACTACTGGATCGGGTTGTGACCCCCACGGGCATCGCCCGCGCATTGCATATATGATGTACGGATGGGGGCCGCTTCGGCGCCGGCACCGAATCGTTTCGGGAAGTACACGCTCGTCGCGAAGCTCGCGATCGGCGGAATGGCCGAGATCTTCCTGGCCCGGCTGTCGGGCGCGGCCGGCTTCGAGAAGCTGGTCTGCATCAAGCGGATCCTCCCGCACCTCGCCAAGGACCAGAACCTGGTCGGGATGTTCCTCGCCGAGGCCAAGATCGCCGCCGCGATCTCGCACCACAACGTGTGCCAGGTGTTCGAGCTCGGCGAGATCGACGGTCGCTACTTCATCGCGATGGAGTACCTCGAGGGCGTTCCGTTCTCGTGCTTCCGCCGGCGCGACATGTATCCACCGCCGATCGACCCGCGCCTGCTCGCGGGCCTCGGCGTCCAGGCGTGCGAGGGCCTGCACCACGCCCACCAGCTCAAGCGCACCGACGGCTCGCTGCTCGAGGTGGTCCACCGCGACGTGTCGTCGAACAACCTGTTCTGCACGGTCGACGGCGTGGTCAAGGTGCTCGACTTCGGCATCGCCAAGATCCAGGACGCCTCGGTGCGGACGTCGACCGGCTCGGTCAAGGGCACGTACGCGTACATGGCCCCCGAGCAGCTGCGCGGCGAGGCGCTCGATCGTCGCACCGACGTGTTCGCGATGGGGATCGTACTGTGGGAGCTGTTCGCGCGTCGCCACCTGTTCAAGCGCGACACCGACTTCCTGACGTTCCAGGCGATCACGTCCGATCCGATTCCCGATGTCTCCGAGTTCCGTCCCGACGTTCCACCGCAGCTCTGCGCCGCGATCGCCAAGGCGCTGTCACGCGATCGCGACCAGCGGTTTCCATCGGCGCGTGCGCTCGGCGAGGAGCTCGCGGCGTCGGTGATGTCGATCGGAGGCCCGCTGTCGGCGTCGCAGCTGTCCGACGTGGTCAATCACGCGTTCGACGACCGACTCGAGGATCAACGCCGGCTGATCAAGCTCGCGCGCGAAGGTGGTGCGCTCGACCTCGCGGACGATCTGGGTCCGGGCGTCGGGCACGGCACCGCGATGGTGACGACGCCGGTGTCGATGCTGAGCAGCCCCGCGTTGCCGGTCGACCACCTGGCCAATCCGCTGGTCCCACCGCACCGGCGATCGTCGCAACGCGAGGCGGTCGTGCCTCCGCGGAGGTCGTCGCAACTCGATGCGGTGTTGCCGGAGCGGTCATCGCCCGTGGTGGCCCCGCCGAAGCGGATCCCGTCGGAAGGCGAGGTGATCGTGCCGCCGCGTCCCTCGCGCGGGACTCATCCGCCGGCACCGCTGATGGCGCGCTCGAAGGCACCGATGATCGTGCTCGGCCTCGGGATCGCCGCGGTCGCCGCGGTGCTGTTGTACGTGTTCGTGTTCGGCGTCTCGGACAAGACCAAGACCAACACCGGTGCGACCGCGAACAACGCGACCGCCACCGACGCGAAGGTCGTCGATCCGCGGGCCAAGCCCCTTCACGATGTCACCGCGAGCTACAACCCGCGGCCGACGGAGGATGCCGGCGTGGAGAAAGTGGTCGTCGATGCTGCGGCCAAGCCGCCGCCACCACCACCGGCCGACGCCGCCGAGGTTGCCGTGATCGACGCGGCGCCGGTCGAACCACCGGACGCTGCGAAACCGATCACACCGACACACAGACACAGGCCCCCACCTCCCAAGGTCATCAAGAAGGGGCCGCCCGGCTTCATCACGATCGACTCCGCCCCCGTCTACGCGGTGATCTTCGTCGATGGCAAGCGCGTCGGCGAGACCCCGTTGCCGCGCGTGTCGCTCCTGCCCGGTCGCCATGTCGTACGCGCGGTGACCGCGTCGGGTTCCGCACAGTCTGCGGTGGTCACCATCCAGTCGGGAAAGCGCGCGCCGACCAAACGTTTCCGGTGGTAAACTGGGGACATGCCACGCCTCGGGGGAGCGTGCGCCGCGCTGTGCTGCGTACTGCTTCTCGCCTCGACAGCTGCCGCCGACCCACTCGCCGACGCCAAGGCCGCGGTCGATAACTCCGACTACTTCACGGCACGATCGGCGCTCGACGAAGCCCTGCGGGCCGGCGCTCATTCCCCCGCGCAACTCGGGGACATCCATCGTTTGCGCGGCATCGTGGCCGCGGCGCTCGGCGATCCGGATGCAGCCACCAAGTCGTTCGAGATGGCGCTCGCGCTGGTCCCGACGATGAGTCTGCCGGTGGGGATCTCGCCCAAGATCTCGCGACCGTTCGATGCGGCCAAGGAGCAGCTGAAGAACAAGCACCCGCTCAAGATCAAGACCAACACGACGAGCGATCCACCCTCCGTCACGATCGAGGTCGTGTCCGATCCGGCCAGCATGATCAAGACGCTGCGCGCGGTGGCCACCGTCGATGGCAAGCCGGCCAAGGAGTTCGACAAGCCGGTCGCGCCGAGCGTGAAGGTCGCGCTCCCCAACGGCGCGCGGATCGACCTCCAGGTGGTCGCGCTCGACGACGATGGCAACCACGTCGCCGAGCTCGGGACCAAGGAGGTGCCGATCGTGATCGTCGGAAAGGGCGGCGCCACACGCGTGGTCAAGAAGCCGGTCGAGCAGCCACCCATCGTGGTCGAGACGCCGGCGAACCCGCGGCCGCTCTATCTCAAGTGGTGGCTGTGGGGCGGCGCTGCGGTGGTCGGTCTCGGTGCCGCCGGTTACTTCGGGGTAACGGCCGTGCTCGCGAAGAACGAGCTCGACGATCTCAACGCCGAGAGCGCGAACCACACGTTCGACGAGGCGAAGGCCGTCGAGACGCGCGCGAAACACCGCGTGCTGTTCACCAACATCAGTCTGATCGCGGGCGGAGCGTTCGCGATCACCGCTGGGGTTCTGTATCTCACCCGTCCCGGGACGCCGACGACCGAACGTCGGGTCTCGATCGCTCCCCTCGTCCACCCCTCGGGTGGCGGAGTCGTCATTGGAGGTGCGTTCTGATGCGCGCATCGATCTCGTTCGCTTGTGTTCTGGTTTCCCTCACCGCGTGTTCGCTCTCGGTCGACTACACCGGCACGTATTACGAGTGCGGGGAGAACGACACGTGTCCAGATGGCTACGTCTGCAAGCAGCAGGTGTGCATTCCGACCGAGCCCGACCCGACCACGTGTACCGCGGCGGTCTCGATGGGCTTCGAGCACGCGTGTGCGATCCGCGATACCGACGGTTCGGTGTGGTGCTGGGGGAGCAACAACAGCGGTCAGCTCGGCAACAACACCACCACCGACAGCACGATCCCCGTGCAGGTCGAGGGACTCCTCGGTGCGACCGCGATCGCCACCGGCGCGGACTTCTCGTGCGCGGTCCTCGGTGCCGATCGCAGCGTGCAGTGCTGGGGTGGCAACGACAACGGCCAGCTCGGCGATGGCTCGACGAGTGGGAGCCGCACGCCCGTGCAAGCCGGGACCCTGACCGGCGTCAGCCAGCTCGTGGTCGGCGACGAGCACGCGTGCGCGCTGCAGGACAGCGGCGCGGTGTCGTGCTGGGGCGCCAACGACTTCGGTCAGCTCGGCGACGGCACCCAGGCATCGCACCGCAGTCCCGCTCCGGTGCCCGGCGTGACCGCGACCTTCATCGCCGCCACCGAAGACTCGAGCTGCGCGGTCACCGGCAGCGAGCTGACGTGCTGGGGCGAGAACAGCTCGGGCATGTTCATGAACGGCACCACCGACGACCCGGCCTCGCCGGTGACCTCGACGATGGTGGCCGAGGTCGCCCAGGTCGCGATCGGCGGCGATCACCTGTGCGTGCTCTCCAACCAGGGTCAGATGTCGTGCGCCGGCGAGAACGACGAGGGCGAGCTCGGGATCGGGACTGCCGGCGCCGACGTCCCGACACCCAACATCGTCGACATCCCGGTCCAGATCACGGCGATGTCGCTCGGCCGCAACAGCACCTGCGCGCTCGACGCGCTGGGCACGGTGTGGTGCTGGGGCAACGACGACGGGCGACTCGGCACCGGGCGCGACGACTTCAACTTCGTGACCTTGCCCGTCCGCACCGAGTTCCAGGACGTCGAGTCGATCTCCGCCAGTCGCAACGACACGTGTGTTCGCTTGAACAGCGGAGCGATCGAGTGTGCGGGCTTCAACCATCACGGAGAGCGCGGTCTCGGCTTCCGCACGTCGCAGGCGTCGGCGCAGCTGGTGCCCGATCTCGAGAACGTCGTCCAGGTCGCCTCGGGCGGCGACTTCTCGTGCGCGCTCGACATGGACGGCGTCGTCAAGTGCTGGGGCAACGGCAACGAGGGCGAGCTCGGTGATGGCACCCTTCAGGTCCGGCCGGTCGTGGGCACCTCGCTGGCCACCAATATCGCGACGCTGGCCAGCGGCGACGACCACGTGTGCGGCATCACCACGGCGGGTACCATCAAGTGCTGGGGGCGCGGCTCGTCGGGAGAGCTCGGGACGGGGCTCCAGACCTCGAGCGGCGTGCCGTTCGAGATTCCCGGGCTCACCGGGGTCACCGCGCTGTCGCTCGGCGACTCGTCGACGTGCGCGATGGTGGCGGGAACGGCGATGTGCTGGGGTGGCAACACGGGCGGCATGCTCGGCGGCGGTGCGAATCCCCTGCTCGCGCCGACCGCGGTCCCCAACATCATCGACGCGCCCGCCTCGGCGGTCGCGGTCGGCAGCCGGAATGCCTGTGTGATCGACGCGCTCAAGGAGGTCCAGTGCTTCGGCGCGAACGACTTCGGTCAGCTGGCCAACGGCGATGACCTGGTCACCACGACGCCGGCCAAGGTCACGATCCCCGGGGCCACGCCTCTCGAGAACGTCGACGAGATCGCGACGCGCGGCAGCAGCGTGTTCGCACGAAGCGGCGGCCAGATCTTCGCGTGGGGCTACGGCTGCGATCACCGGCTCGGTTCGACCAGCGCGGGGAGCTGCGACACGCTGCGCGCGGTTCCGGTCGCCGATATCGACAACGCCGCGAAGCTCGCGATCGGTGACTCTTCGAGCTGCGCGCTGCGCACCGACGGCAGCGTGGCGTGCTGGGGAGAGGCCTACATCGGACAGCTCGGCGACGGTACGTACTCCGGAAAGGATCCGGTGCCGATCGTCGGGCTGACGGGGATCCTCGACATCTCGGCCGGTGGCGAGCACGTGTGTGCGGTGCAGGCCGATCACACGGTGGTGTGCTGGGGTGGCGACTACAACGGGCAGCTCGGCGACAACGTCCTCCAGGACGTCGATCCGAGCTTCGTGCGGATGCCCTGCGAGTAGTCGTCGTAGCGACTTCGCTTCCGCGGACGACCTTCCGCTGGGTGCCCGCTGGCGAAGTCAAGGCGGTGGAGGCGGCTGCAGGTTCTCCCACGGGGCGTTGAGCCCGAGGTACTCGCCCCACTCGAAGCCGGCGTCGTACATCGCCTTCATCTGCGACGGCTGCAGGATCTTGCCGATCTCGCTGTTGGCGCCCGTCAGGATTCCGCCGAGCCCGCCGGCGTAGTCGAGCCACCCGGCGACGTTGCGCTCGTACGGCGAGAGCTGGCCGTCCGCGATCGCCTTGTTGGTGTAGTCGAGGACGTCGTCGTAGACCTTGTCGAACGCGCGGTCGAGTGCCTTGGACTGCGCGGCGGTCACGTTGGCCTTTCGCTCGGCGGTCCTCCGCATGTCGGCGACCCGCTTCCGGGGACCGGCGAGGCCAAGCTCGATCATCGGCCCGATCCGCGCGCGGTACTCGTCGTCTGTCTCGCCGTCGAGGCGCCCGAACATCGCCGCGAACTCCTTGGTGCGCCGCGCTCGCCGATCCATCCGGGTCTCCTTGGGGGTTGGAGGCAACGACGGCGGTGTGGGTGCGGCGGTCTCGGGGGCGGGCTCCTTCCACGGATCGGCGGGTGGCTCGGAGAGGGGAGTGTCCGGCGGAGCCGTCGGGACTTCGGCCGCGATCTCCTCGGTGGCCGGGGTGGCGTGGTCTCGCAACGCGCGGTTGTCGAGGTACAGGTACACCGACGTCGAGAATCCGAGCACGGTGGTCGCCGCGAGGATGGTCGTCGCCCGGGTCATGGACAGGAATCTAGCACCCGATTTCGGGTACGCTGCGAAGCGATGGGTGCCGACGAGCTGCGGATCCCGACGGTGGCCGTCGCGGTACACCTCGCGATCGGTCCGCACGAGACCTGGTACGAGCGCGGCGAGCTGTTCCTCGCCGACGACAGCATGCGCGGGCACGCCGAGATCGTCGAAGCGCTCGCCACCATGCTCGAGCGTCCCGAACGGTTCCTGCCGTTTCGCACCGGCACGCGCGTGCGCCTGATCGCCAAGGCGGCGATCGTCTACATCGCGGTGCCCAACCCGCCGGCCGACGACCCCGAGTCCGAGGTCGTGCTCTACGATCGCCAGCATCGCGTGGAGGTGCTGCTCGATCAGGCGACGCGGTTCGAAGGGCTGTTGCTCGATAACTCGCCCGCCGACCATCCGCGCGCGATCGATCACCTCAACTCGCCCGCCAGCTTCGTGCGGCTATGGACCGCCAAGGAGCACGTCCTGATCTCGAAGTCGCAGATCGCGACCGTGACCGAGCTACAGGAGTAGGAGACACCCGATGTCCAGGCTCGACGTGTATCTGCGGAGCATCGAGAAGTTCGGCGCGTCCGGCGCGGTCCTGATCTCGAACCAGGCGATCACGCTGCGATTTCCGACCGGCGATCGCCGCGCCACGCAGGTCACGCCGCACGACGTGCTCGTCGGCATGGTCCGCGAGGTGGCCTCGCCGCCGGCGCTCGATCAGATCGATCGCCATCAGCCGGCGCGGTTCGACTACCAGTCGGGGGCGATGCGCTACGCGATCGACGTCGCGCCACGCAACGGCGTCTGGCAGGTCACGATCGAGCCCACCACCGCACGACCGGTCGCGTCGGCATCGCGACCGACGGCGGCGGCGAATCGCCCCGCGGCGCAGGCACCCGCGATCCCGGACGCGGCGCGAACCGACGATCTGCTGATCGAACGCGGTCAGTACGACGAGCCCTCGGCGAGCGCGGCCCCGGCCGCGAGCGCGAGCACCTGGCTCGACCAGCTGACGCGTGCCGCGCGTGCCGCGCACGCGACCGACCTCTACCTGTCGAGCGGCACGGCTCCGCTCCAGCGCGCGGGCACCGAGGTCACCGCGGTCGGCGACCCGCTCGACGGCGATCAACTCTCGCGCGAGGTCGGGGTCGTGGCGCCGGCGGGCGCGCGAGCGGCGTGGGCGGACGGCGGGACGGCGATGTTCGCGTACGGGGATGGTGCGGGGCGCGTGCGCGCCACGCTCGGCCGCGATCGCCGCGGCCCCACGGCGACGTTCCGGCTGCTTCCCGACGACGCGCAGATCGAGCGCATGGATCTCGGGAACCTCCGCGAGATCTCCGACTGGCTCGGACGCAGTGGGCTGATCGTGATCGCGGGTCCGTCCGGCATCGGCAAGACGGTCACGCTCGCCGCGTTGCTCCGCTCGATCGGCACGGCGCGACGCCGCGTGGTGTCGATCGAAGAGCCGATCGAGATCGAACACGCGAACCCGTGGGTCAGCCAGCGGGAGATCGGGACCCACGTCGAATCGATGGCGGCCGGGGTGGCGGCGGCGATGCGCGAGAACGCCGACGCGATCGCGATCGGGAGCACCGAGAACCCGGATGCGGCCGAGGCGCTGTTCGAGGCTGCGGGTGGGGGGCACCTGGTGCTGACCACGATCGCGGCCCCCACGGGGCACCTCGGGATCGAACGGCTGGTCCACGCGGTCGCGCCGGAGCGCCGCGAGCTCGCGCGGGCGTTGCTCTCGGCGTGTTTGCTCGGGACGATCTGCCCGGTGCGAAGCCGGGGTGGCGGGCGCACCTTCGAGGTCACGCGACCCGGCGAACGCCGTGCGTGAGTCGCGCCTAGGGTGCGAAATTACAATAGAGAGCGATTTTCGGATTCCGGGGGGATGTGGTTTGTACCGGTTTCACTAGCCGGGCTATAACGGCTCAAGAAGGGTGACCGACGACTACCGCGAAGGCGGGACGCTGATCCTGGCGCGTCCACTCGATCAGATCGAGAACGAGAAGAAGCCGCCGACAGGCGACGCGTGCCTCGTCAACCTGCACCCTCCCGGGCCCGACATCGGGCGCCGCATCCCGCTGGTCAACCTGCAGTACATCGTCGGCCGCGACAGCGAGGCCGGGCTCGTGGTGAGCCGATCGTCGGTGTCGCGCCAGCACGCACGGTTGTTCGCGGATGGGGACGGGACGTGGTGGGTCGAGGATCTCAACTCGACCAACGGCACGTTCGTCAACGAGACGCGCTGCGGGCAAGCGACCGCCCTTCGCGACTCGGATCAGGTGCGGTTCGGCGACGCGATCTACAAGTTCCTGTCGGGCTCCAACATCGAAAGCGCGTATCACGAGGCGATCCACAACATGGCCATCCAGGACGGGATGACCGGGATCCACAACAAGCGCTACTTCATGGAGTTCCTCGAGCGCGAGATCGCGGTGTGCCAGCGCCACGGCCACCCGCTCACGCTGGTGATGTTCGACGTCGATCACTTCAAGAAGGTCAACGACAACCACGGCCACCTCGCCGGGGACGCGGTGCTCAAGGATCTCGCGCATCGGATCCGTCCGCGCATCCGGCGCGAGGATCTGTTCGCGCGCTACGGCGGCGAGGAATTCGCGTGCGTGCTGCCGTCGACCGCGCTCGCCGGCGGCATCGTGTTCGCCGAGCACCTGCGGTCGCTCATCGAAGAGCGGCCGTGCGCGTTCGAGAACCAGGTGATCCCGTTCACCATCAGCCTCGGGGTCACGACGCTACAGCAAGAGACCGGCGTGGACGCGGCGGCACTGATCAAGCGAGCCGACGACAATCTCTACGCGGCGAAGCGCAACGGGCGAAATCGCGTGGTCCCGAGCCTGCAGGACCTGATCCCCGCGTAGCCGGGGGCGCGGGTTTTTGATCGACGATCGATGATCGCGGCGAAGACGCTCGAAGACCTCGGCTGGCCGACCCTCGTCGACCACTGGGCGCGACGGTGTGCGACGACGCGCGGCGGCGCGGCGGTTCGTGCCTCGCAGCTGCTCGATGACCTCGAGGCGGCACGCGCGCGGATCGTCGAGATCTCCGAGGCGCGCGCGCTCGCGGCACGCGATACCGCCGTGCCGCTCGGTTCGATCTCCGACATCGCGCCGGCGATCGAGCGGGTGGTCAAGTCCGCGGCGCTCGAGGCCCCGGAGCTGGTCGCGGTGGCCACCACCGGACGCGCGTTGACGCGGCTGCGCAACCACCTGCGCGAGCACGCCGAGCGCGCACCTCGCCTCGCCGAGCTCGGGGAGGGAATCTCCGACCTCGGGCACGTCTATCACCCGATCCTCGAGGCGTTCGATCCCGATGGTCGCTTGGTCGATCACGCGAGCGACAAGCTCGGCCCGCTGCGCCGCGCGCTGGCGTCGATCCGCGCGCAGCTCGAGAAGCGGATGAGCACGCTGCTCGGCGACGAGCGGTTCTCGCCGTACCTGCAGGACGCCTACTACACGCAGCGCGAGGATCGCTACGTGTTACCGGTGCGCACCGACGGCAAGGGCTTCGTGCACGGCATCGTGCACGGCACGTCGCAGAGCGGGCAGACGCTGTTCATCGAGCCCGAGGAGATCGTCGAGCTCAACAACCGAGCGAAGCTCGCCGAGGCCGAGGTCCTCGACGAGGAGCGCCGGATTCTTGATCGAGATGTCGGGCTGGGTTGCCGAGGAAGCCGACGGGTTCGAGGCCTCCCTCGCGATCGCCGAGCACCTCGACATCGTCGTCGCCGCGGCGATCATGGCCGACGACACGGTGTCGTCGGCGCCCGTGCTCGATCCGACGCCGTGCATTCGCCTGCTGCACGCCCGCCACCCGTTGATGCTGCTGTCGGAGCGGCGGTGCGTGGCCAACGACGTCGCGGTCGATGCCGGGGCCACGCTCCTGGTGTCGGGACCCAATGCCGGCGGCAAGACCGTGGCGCTCAAGACGGTCGGGCTCGCCTCGTTGATGGCGCGTGCCGGCCTGCACCTGTGTGCCGAGACCGGAAGCGCGATCGGCTGGTTCGGTGACATCCGCACCGACATCGGCGACGCGCAGAACCTCGAGAAGGATCTGTCGACGTTCTCCGGTCACATGATCAACCTGCGCGACCTGCTCGCGACCGCCGGGACCGGCTCGCTGATCCTGATCGACGAGATCGCGGTGGGCACCGATCCCGAGCAGGGTGCCGCACTCGCCCAGGCCGTGCTCGAGGCGCTCGCCGACCGCGGCATCACCGGTATCGTCACCACGCACTACGACCGGCTCAAGAACCTCGGCACCATCGATCGGCGGTTCGCCAACGCGTCGGTCGGGTTCGATCTCACCCGGCTCGAGCCGACGTTCAAGTTGCACCTCGGGATCCCGGGGAGCTCGGGGGCGCTCGCCGTCGCCAGACGGATGGGGATCGCCGAGCCGATCGTCGAGCGCGCGCGGGGACTCCTCGGCGAGGTCGCTGCCGTCGAGGATCTCCTCGCCAACGTGTCCGAACAGAAGCGGCGACTCGAGGAAGAGCGCGCCGCGGTGCTCGCCGAGCTCGAGGCACTCGAGGCCGATCGGATGGCGGCGCGCGCCTCGCGCGACAGGACCCGGGCACGGTTCGAACGCGAGACTCGCTCGGCCCACGGCGAGGCGCTGTCGGAGCTCAAGTCGGCGCGTCGCGAGATCGAGGAGGTTCGCCGCGAGCTACGTGCCAAGCAAGGCGCGGCGACCCCCGACGACCTCAAGAGTGCGACGCGACGATTGGTGACTCCCGGCTCGACGGTCGCCAAGCACGAGCCCAAGCGCACGCCGCCGCCGGGCGTGCCCGCCACGGCCGAACAGCTGATCGCCGGGACGCCGGTGATCGTGCCGCGCCTGGGACGCGCGGAGGTCGTCGGCGTGCTTCCCGACGACAAGGTCGAGGTCCGGGTCGGATCGATGCGGGCGGTGGTCGCGCTCGCCGACACGCTCCTCGACTCCCACCGGATCGCGCGCGCCAAGAACAAGTCGAACAAACAAGTCGCCGTGCCCAAGGGACCGGCGACCGAGCCGGGCTTCGGACCGGCCCCGGCACCCAAGGCCGATACGCTCCCCGGCGTCGCCGTGTCGGCGGGGGTGCCCCTCGCGATCGTCGAGGGCGAGCCGGCGGGCGGTCGAGCCGGAGCTCGCACGCAGGACACCACGGTCGACATCCGCGGCAATCGCGTCGACGAGGCGATGGCCGAGGTCGACAAGTTCCTCGACGAGAGCCTGCTCGCCAGCCGCGACATCGTGTTCATCGTCCACGGCCACGGGACCGGCGCGCTGCGCAAGGCCGTGCGCTCGCATCTCGCGGGGCATCGGGCGATCACGACGTTCCGTGCCGGCGAGCAGAACGAGGGTGGCGACGGCGTCACCGTCGCCTTCCTCAAGGGCTAGGTCGCGCCGCGATTCTGCGAGTTTCGCGAAGAACGGCAGCGCCTCCTGGACCAGGTCGAGGTTGGGATCGAGCTGCTTGCCGATGCCCTCGGTGACGGCGATCGCGACGTTGCACATCGTGTAGGTCGGGTTCGCCCGCACCCGATGACGGCGCAGGATGTTCATCATGTCGAACGCCACGGTGGAGACCTTGACCTCGCCGAGCGGTCTGCCGTGATAGCGGTCGACGAACGCGACGACGTCGCGCTCGTAGGCATCGTAGTTGGCGATCTTCGCGGACGGCGAACCCTCGAACATCAGCTTCGCCATCTGCTTCGCGTCCCGATTGGCCCACGCGGAGAAGAAGGTCGCGAACGTCGCCCGCGCCGCTTCGTCGAGCTCCGCCGTCAAGCCGAGGTCGAGGATGATGACCCGCCCGGACTCGTCGACCAGGATGTTGCCGGGATGGAGGTCGGCGTGCACGAAGCCATCCGCGAACAGCATCTCGAGGAGGGTGCGAAACCCGATCCGCGCGAGCCGCCCGGCATCCGCGCCCACCTTCGCCGGCGCCTCGAGCACCTTCGCGCCGCGCACGAACCCCATGGTCAGCACGTGTCGGCTCGACAGCTCGGGATACAGGGTCGGGAAGCCGACGTCGGCGTCGCCCGCGAAGTTCGCGGTGAAGCGTTCGTTGTTGCTGGCCTCGATCCGGAAGTCGAGCTGGGCGGCGATCGCGCGCCCGAATTCGCCGACGCTCTCCACCGGCGCGAGCAGCCGCAGCGAGGGGATCAGCGCGACCATGCGCGCCACCGTTCGCATCACCGCGAGATCGAAGCGCACCAGATCGTCGAGGCCGGGGCGGCGAACCTTGACCGCGACCTCCTCTCCGCTCGGGAGCGTGGCGTGATGGACCTGTGCGACCGATGCGGACGCGATCGGCGTGCGGTCGAACGTCGCGAACAGCGATTCGACCGAGCCGTGAAGGTCATCCTCGATCGTACGGGCGACGTGACGCCACGCGAACGCCCCGACATCGTCCTGCAACCGGGTCAGCGCGGCGATGATGTGCGGCGGGAACAAGTCCGGGCGGGTCGACATGATCTGTCCGACCTTGACGAACGTCGCCCCCAGGCCGATCAGCAGGGCGGTCAGTCGCGCCGCGAACCACGCCTGGCGAGCGGCCTTGCCGCGAAACGCGAGCACCAGACCGACCCATCCCCCGAACCAGATCGCGACATGCGCGAGGAACAGCAGCGCGATGAAGAACGCGCGGCCGACGAACCGGAGGACCCGCATGGACGACGACGATTCTGCAATGCCCGCCGCGCGGGCGCCTAGGGCCCGACGACGATGAACTGTGCGCGATACCAGCTATCGCGCTCCTTGATCGGCGGCAACGTGCCGCGCACGCGGGTCGCGATCGTCTCGACGCACCGGATCGCACCGTCGCGCGCGGCCACCGAGACCTCCTCGATGTTCTCGCGCACCAGCGTGGTCGTGCCCTCGGGCGGCGCCCCACGGCGAGCGGGAACCATGCCTGCCTTCGACCGCGGGCCGTTCTTGGTCAGCGTGACCTCGATGATCATGCCGGGCGTATTCGCCATGCACGCCCGCATCCGGGGCATCGCGCGGCGCACCGCGGTCCGTGCCTTCTGCTTGTCGAACAGCACGTTGCCACCGCGCTGGTCGACATACTCGGGCAGGGTGGCGGTCTTGAGCTCGCGCAGGTGTTCTCGTGCGCGACGACGCCACGGACTATCGGGCGCGAGCTCGAGGAACTTCTCGAAGTAGATGAGGCCGTACTCGGGGCGCGGCGGATTGAAGTACGCGCTCGCCACGCCCTGCAGGTACTCGGACTCGCCGGGACCGAGCAGCGGCATCGCCGGGTTCTTGAGCAGCGACATCTCGCGGTCGTACGACCGCCGCGAGCCGTCGGCCGGGTTGCCCTCGATCGCCCACTTTCCCATCTCGGCGGCCTTGGCCGGTTGTCGCGCACGATCGTAGGCGCCCATGAGCAGCCAGCGCACGAGGGGTAGGGCGACGTCGGGCGCCTGTTCGGCGACCTCGAGTGCGGCGATCGCTTCGTCGAGCTTGCCGAGCGCGACCCGCACCTCGCCGAGCCGCACCCAGACCTCGCCCGGAACGTGACCACTCGCCGCCGCGTCCGCGAGCGTGCGCTCGGCGTCGGCGAGGCGACCCGCGCGTGCCTGACACAGCCCGAGTTTGCGCCGCAGCCCGTTGAGCTCCTCGAGCGCGTGGTCGTCGTGTTCGTGCCTGGGCTTCTCGAGGTGGAGGATCGCGTCGGTGAAGTCCGCCGCGCAGCGCATCCAGTCCAGGGTCGCCATGTAGGCGTCGCCGCGCATCTGGTACGCACGGGGGTCGTCGGGGATCAGCTTGATCGCCTCGCTGAGCTTGCCGATCGCTTCGCGCGCGGCGGTCGTGCTCTTGTCGTCGAGCGAGGTCTGCGCCTCGGCGAGCAGATCCTCGTACGGCTTGCGCTTGGGGTTCGAAGCCTTCTCCCACAGCGACGACTTCTGAGCCGCCTGCTCGTCGGAATCGATCGGCTTGGGCGGATAGCGCTTGGAGTCCGACCACGCTGCGTGGCCCAGCGCGATCCCGGCGAAGGCGAGTGCGACGACCGCGCGCTTCACGGACGCCTCGGCAACGGCAGCGGCGCGAACCGCCGCAGGTCGCGCTCCATCATGTCGGGCACGAGCGGCGCCTTCCACCGCAGCTTCTTGCGCGCGAGCAGGCGCGTGAGGTGCTCCTTGGCGCGCGGCAGGTACACCGGGTGCGCGCGGCTGGCGACGAACGCGTTCCAGTGCGCGACCGCCGCGTCGTCGTGTCCGAACGCCTCGTCGCACAGCGCGAAGTAGTACTGCTCCTCGCCGCGCGGGACGAAGAACACCTCGCCGACCCGGTACTTGTCGCGGAACGTCTTGTACGCGTCGGGACCGAGCATGCGGATGATCGCGAGCGCGTCGCCCGTGCGGTCGTCGCGATCGAGCGCCACCGCCAATCCATACTGCGTCGACGCTCCGGCGCCGAGGCGGCGGGCGGCGAAGTACGTGTCGATCGCCTCGTCGAGGTGGCCGAGCATCATCTCGGTCTCGGCCAGGTTGCCGAGCACCAGCGTGCGCTGGGCCGCGGTCCCGATCAACAGGCCGTCCTCGCGATCGAGGATCGCGCGGTAGTCGCGCGCGGCCGCCTCGAGCAGCGGCGTGCGATCCGCCGTCGACGACACCAGCTTGGTGCGCGCGATCGCCCGGGACAGCAGGATCTGGTTGACCCGCGGATCGAGCGGCGCCAGCTTCTCGAAGCGATCCCAGGCATCGACCATCTCGCGCGCCTTGTCGTCGTTCGCGAGGGCGGGGTTGCAGGTCTTGGGGACCGAGTAGAGGCCGCCGTAGTCCTCGCAGTCGAAGAAGAACGAGTACAAGACGGCCCCGATCCGGAACCACGGCTCGGCCGAGCTCGGGTCGGCCTTGGCAGCTGCGCGATACGCCTCGAGTCCGACGTCGAGCTGGTGGCGGATCTGCCCGATGCTGATGCTGCGCGTGTTGGCGGCGCCGATCGCGTCGTCGCCCTTCGCGATCAACGCCTCGTAGACGTCGAAGTGCGGCTCGGGCTCGATCGCGTGCTGCCACACGTCGGCACCCGCGGGACGGGCGACGAGCGCGGCGAGCGCGACGGCAGCGGCGACGAACTTCATTTGGTCTTCACCTGCGTGGGGTGGGCCTTCGGATCGTGCCGGCGCTGGGCATCGATCGCGGCGAGGTGGTCGATCGCGCGCGCGCGCCACGGCGAATCACCGCTCGCGACGTACAGCGCCCACTCGGCGCGTGCCTCGATGTACTCGCCGAGCGACTCGTAGAACAGCGCCAGGTAGTAGTGGCGATCGGCGGCGGGCACGAACCGGAACCGGCCGAGTCGCTGCTGCAGCTTGAGCGCGTACATCTGGTTGAGGTTGGCCTGCATGTGATCGAGGACGTCGAACGCGGCACCGCGCTGTTCGTCGCGATCGTAGAGCACCGCGAGCGAGAACGCGACCAGCGCGACGTCGTCGTTGAAGTACGGGATGCTGCTGGGGATCAGGTGCCGCAACGCCTCGATCGCGGGAGTGACGTCGCCGCGTTCGGCGAGCGCGGTCGCCAGGTAGATCAGCCACTCGGAGTTGCCGAGCACGCTCGCGTTCTCGGTGTAGCGCAGCCAGTGGATCGCGGCGTCGCGGTCGCCGAGCCGGAGCTTGATCGCGCCGAGCCGACCGACGACATCGATCCGTGCCTTGTCCGGACCGACCAGCCGGATCACCCGCTCGAGCGCTTCGAGCGCCTCGCGCGTCTTACCGATCTCGTCGGCGGCCTCGGCGTATAGCGACAGCACGTCGACGTTGTCGGGCGACAGCTCGCGGGCGGCCGTCAGCAGGTGGAAGGCGTCGACGAAGTACGCGGTGCGCTGGTCGATCGCCCAGTCGAGCCCGCCGCGATCGGCACGCGCGATCGCCTCGGTGGCCTTGGCGAGGAGCTTCTGGACCGCCGGTCCGTGCGGTTCGAGCGCGCGTTGCCAGATATCCGGGGCCGGGCGCGGTTCGTGTTGGCGCGGGTGTGGCTTGGCGATCGCCACCACCGGGATCGCGAGCATCAGCAGGAGGATGGACAGCATCCCGCGCACACCCCAGTATGCCGGCCCGATCCGCGTCGTGCCAACACCACGGGAGGACCCGAAACACCGGGTCCGGGTTCCCTGAGCGGGGGGTTTTCCCCCTGCGGGATCGGACGTTTGGCGCCCGATGGACCCATGGAATCCATTGGTTGCGCAGCCGTTTGCGCTGGCCTGACCCTTGCTCCATCTCGCTTTGTGGATCGAGGAGTCATCGCGACCGCCACGGAGCTGTTCGAGGCGCGTCACTTTCCGGGAGTGATCGCGATGTGCACCGATGCGCTCGAGGGCGAGCCCGAGTGCATCCCCCTGCTCCTGATCCGTGCCCGCGCCCACATCGTCCTGCGCCGCGATCTCGACGCCCAGGCCGACCTCCGCGACATCATCCGCGTCCGGCCGCAGTGCGGGATGGCGTATCGCCTGCTGGGCGAGCTCGCCGCACGGCGCGACGAGAACGAATCCGCCGCGATCTTCTTCCGCGAGGCGTTGCGCCTCGATCCCGATGACAAGGAAGCCGCCGACTGGCTTCTCGTCGTCGATGCCTCGATTCGACCAGCCGCGGTAGCACAAAAACTCCCGGCACCCGCTGCCGCGGCTGGTCGTTTTCCTTCGGGCCGACACGCCCGGGGAACCTCTCCGCCCGACGAGCGACCGACCAAGCCGTACGCGGCGCGTGGCTCGCGGCCGGTGAACCACTGGGACATTCCCGAGCACACACCCGAGAACGCGATCCCGATCCGCGACATCGACGAACGGCGGGAAGCTCCGACGGCTCACGCACGTCCGAAGTCGACGCTCCCTCCGCCCCGGCGGGCGCCGTCACGTCCGTCTCCGGCGTCGGCCTTCGTGCCGCGACCGATGACCCGTGCGCCGACGCCGGAGCTTCCGGGCTTCGGCGACTACCTGGTGAGCTCCGGCATCCTGACCCGCGAGCGGCTGCGTGCCGCGCAGGCATACCAGCGGTCGATGCGCGTGCAGCTGTCGACGGCGATCGTGACGCTCGGGCTGGCGACGCCGCAACGGATCGAATGGGCGGTGGTCGCCCACCAGTCGCAGGCGCGTAGCCGCGACTGACCTGGCCGCCGGATCGGGCGCGCCCTCGGGCAAGGACGGCCACGCGCACACGTTCGACGACCTGGGTGCGATTGGAGTCCACCAGCTGCGGTAGGTTCGGCAACCGGCGAGACACGCCGGCAGCCATGACCACCAGCGACGACGACGAGCAACGCAGGATCGACGAGGACGAGCGGCGCGTACGCAACTGGCGCCGCTGGGGTGCCTACTTGCCCGAGCGGCAATGGGGCACCGTGCGAGAGGATTATTCGGAGTGGGGCGGGTGCTGGGATTACCTCACGCACGATCAGTCGCGCAGCCGGGTGTACCGGTGGGGCGAGGACGGCCTTCTCGGGATCTGCGATCGCCAGTGCCGCGTGTGTCTCGCGCCGGTGCTGTGGAACGGCGAGGATCCGATCCTCAAGGAGCGGTTGTTCGGGTTGACCGGTTCCGAAGGCAACCACGCCGAGGACGTCAAGGAGCTCTACTACTACCTCGACGCGACCCCGACGGCCTCGTACCTCAAGGCGCTCTACAAGTATCCGCAGGTCGCGTTCCCGTACGACCAGCTCGTCGCCGAGAACCGCCGGCGCACTCGCGACGAACGCGAGTTCGAGATCGAGGACACCGGCGTGTTCGATCACGGGTACTGGGACGTGCTGGTCGAGTACGCGAAGCAAGGGCCCGAGGACCTGCTGATCCGGTTCACGATCACCAACCACGCGGAGCGCGCGGCGACGCTCCATCTGCTGCCGACCGTGTGGCTGCGCAACACGTGGGCGTGGAACCGCCACGGTGAGGGCTACGATCCGAAAGGCGAGATCGATCGCGTCGGTGCGGCCGAGGTGCGCGTGGTGCAGCCGACGCTCGGCAGCTACCGGCTCGCCGCCGACGGGTATCCCGATCTGCTGTTCACCGACAACGAGACCAACACCGAGCGACTGTTCGGGGCGCCCGGTCCGCAGTACTCGAAGGACGCGTTTCACCGCCGCGTCGTCGACGGCGACACCGATGCGGTCAACCCGACGTTCACCGGTACCAAGGCCGCGATGTGGTATCAGCTCGCGGTTCCGGCCGGCGCATCGCGCGTGGTGCGGATGCGGTTCGCGCCCGAAACGAACTGGCCAGAGGAACCGTTCGATCGCTTCGACGACATCATCGCGCGGCGGATCCAGGAAGCGAACCACTACCACGGTCGCGTTCGCAACACGCCGATGAACCACGACGAGCGCCGCGTCGTGCGGCAGGCCGACGCCGGGCTCGTGTGGGGTCGCAAGTTCTATCACTACATCGTCGAGCACTGGTTCGAGGGTGACCCGGGCTATCCGGAGCCACCCTCCGGGCGCGCACACGGTCGCAATCGCGGCTGGGGGAACCTGTGGGCACGCGACGTGATCTCGTTGCCCGACGCGTGGGAGTACCCGTGGTTCGCGGCGTGGGATCTCGCGTTCCACTGCGTCGCGATGGTGCGGTTCGATCCGACGTTCGCGAAGCAACAGCTGCTGCTGCTGTGCCGCGAGTGGTACATGCACCCGAACGGGCAGCTGCCCGCGTACGAGTTCGGCTTCGGCGACGTCAATCCACCGGTCCACGCGTGGGCCGTGTGGCGCGTCTACCAGCTGTCGGCCGAGGCCGGCCACGGCAAGGATCGCGAGTTCCTCGAGCGCGCGTTCGACAAGCTGCTCGTCAACTTCACGTGGTGGGTCAACCGCGAGGATGCCGAGGGCGACAACCTGTTCACCGGCGGGTTCCTCGGCCTCGACAACGTCGGCGTGTTCGATCGCGGACAACCGCTGCCCGGCGGCGGCACGCTGATCCAGGCCGACGCCACCGCGTGGATGGCGTTCTTCTGCACCACGATGATCTCGATGGCGGTCGAGCTCGCGAAGCAGGAGGTCGCCTATGCCGATCTCGCGCTCAAGTTCTTCGAGCACTTCGTCGCGATCGCCAAGGCGAGCAACGAGCTCGGTGGCGCGGGCCTGTGGGACGACGAGGATGGCTTCTACTACGACCAGATGCGGTCGCCGCACGGCAACCGCATGCTCAAGATCCGCTCGATGGTCGGGCTGGTCCCGCTGTTCGCCGCGACCACGCTCGACGACGATCATCTCCAGCAGCTGCCGGTGTTCCGGCGCCGGCTGGCGTGGTTCTTCGCCAACCGGCCTCAGCTCGCGGACTCGGTCCTGGTCGACGACGAGCACAAGCACCGGCTGCTCGCGATCCCGTCGCGCGAGCGCCTCGAGCGGATGCTGCGCGTGATGCTCGACGAGAACGAGCTGCTCAGCCCGTACGGGATCCGGTCGCTCTCGAAGGCGCACGATGCCCAGCACCCCTACGTGCTCGAGGTCGCCGGCGGCCGCTACGAGGTGACGTACGCACCGGGCGAGTCGAACACGGCGACGTTCGGCGGCAACTCGAACTGGCGCGGGCCGGTGTGGTTCCCGGTCAACTACCTCTTGATCGAGGCGCTCAAGCGCTACCACCACTTCTACGGGGACAACTTCACGATCGAGTGCCCGACGGGCAGCGGCGTGATGATGAACCTCCACGAGGTCGCCGAGGAGATCGAGCGGCGGCTCGTGTCGCTGCTACTGCCCGATGCGGCGGGCCGGCGACCGTGTCACGGTCACGATCCGCGCTATACGCACGACACCGCGTGGAAGGATCTGGTGCTGTTCTACGAATACTTCGACGGCGACACCGGCCGCGGTTGCGGCGCGAGCCACCAGGTCGGCTGGACCGCGCTCGCCGCCAACGTCGTCGAGCGCGTGGCGCTGTCGCGGATCGGCAAGGAGAACGACTCGTGACACGCGAATGGCTCGAGACCGACGGGCTCGGTGGTTACGCGATGGGCGCGGCCGACGGGATCCGGACCCGGCGCTACCACGCGTTGCTCCTCGCCGCGACCGTCCCGCCCGAGGGCCGCATGGTGCTGGTCGCCGACCTCGAGGTGTTCGTCGAGACCGCCACGGGACGCTACGGGCTGACGTCGCATCGCTATCGCGGTGACGCGATCTATCCCGACGGAGCGTCACGGATCGCGAACTTCGATGCGTCGCCGTGGCCGCGCTGGGAGTGGGCACTTCCCGACGGTGCGCGCGTCGCGTGCGACCTCGCGATGGTCCACGGTGCGCCACGTACCGTGCTGCGGTGGACCGCGCTCGAGGGTGACGTCCGGCTGCTCCACGTCCAGCCGCTCCTCGCACCGCGCGACTACCACTCGACCCATCACGAGAACGGATCGTTCCGGTTCGAACCCGCCCTCGATGGTCGACGCGTGACGTTCACTCCGTACGACGGCGTCCCCGCGATCTCGGTGATCTCCAACGCGACCTACCACCACGCGCCCGACTGGTACCGCCACTTCGAGCTCGTCGCCGAGGCCGAGCGTGGCCTCGATGCCCTCGAGGACTGCGCGTCGCCGGGCACGTTCTCGTTCGACCTCGCGGCCGGTCCCGCCGCGATGGTGCTCGAGTCCGGCACGCCGCCCGTGACAGAGGGCGCACGCGCACTCGTCGATCGGGAGCTCGCACACGAGCGCACGCGCCGCGAAGGCCTCGGTTCGCCGCTGGCGCGCGCGGCCGACGCGTACCTGGTGGCGCGCGGTTCCGGCAAGACGATCGTCGCCGGGTATCCGTGGTTCTCCGACTGGGGCCGGGACACCTTCATCTCGCTGCGCGGCCTGTGTCTGACGACCGGTCGCCGGACCGAAGCGCGCGCGATCCTCCTGCAGTGGGCCGGCGCGGTGTCCGGCGGCATGCTGCCGAACCGGTTCGACGAACGCGATGCCACGCCCGAGTACAACTCGGTCGATGCCGCGCTGTGGTTCGTGATCGCCGCGGACGCCTACCTGCGAGGTGGTGACGTGACCGCCGCCGATCGATCGGCGATCGTGGCCGCGATCACCGCGATCGTCGACGGCTACGCCGCCGGCACGCGCCACGGGATTCGCGCCGATGCCGATGGCTTGCTCGCGTGCGGCGAGCGCGGGCTCCAGCTGACGTGGATGGATGCCAAGATCGGCGACGAGGTGGTGACGCCCCGGATCGGCAAACCCGTCGAGATCCAGGCGCTGTGGATCAACGCGCTCGCGATCGCCGGGCGATCCGCCGAGGCCCGCCGCGCGATCGAGACGTTTCGTACCCGGTTCTGGGATGCGGAGCATGGCCAGCTGTTCGACGTCGTCGATTGCGACCACGTGTCGGGGACGGTCGATCCGAGCTGTCGCCCCAACCAGATCTTCGCGATCGGCGGGTTGCCGCGCGCGATCCTCGACGGCGATCGTGCTCGCGCCGTGGTCGACACGGTCGAGCGCGAGCTGTGGACTCCGGCCGGGCCGCGGTCGCTCGCGCCCGGCGATCCGCACTACGTCGGTCGCTACGGTGGCAGTCCTGGCGAGCGCGATCGCAGTTATCACCAGGGTCCGGTGTGGCCGTGGCTCGCCGGCGCCTTCGTCGAGGCGTGGATCCGCGTGCGCGGGGGAACCGCGCAGGCCAAGCAGCAGGCGAAGCACCGGTTCTTCGAGCCGCTTCGCGAACGGCTCGCGATCGCCGGGCTCGGGCACATCTCCGAGATCTGCGATGGCGATGCGCCGCATCGGCCGGTCGGATGTCCGTTCCAGGCGTGGTCGGTCGCCGAGCTCCTGCGCATCGAGGAGCTGGTCTCGTGATCGTCGCCATCACCGGAACCGGCACGAATATCGGCAAGACCCACGTCGCGTGCGCGCTGGTGACGGCGATGCGCGCCGCCGGCATGCGCGCGGTCGCGTGGAAACCCGTCGAGAGCGGCGTCGAGCCGGGAGAGGGTGATCCCCCTTCCGGCAGCGACGAGCAACGGCTGCGCGACGCCTCCAAAGTGATCTCCGCACCGACGCTGCGACTGCGCGAGCCGCTGTCGCCGCATCTCGCCGCTCGCCGCCAGCGCGTCGCGATCGACGGCGTCGCGATCCGCAAGACCCTCGATCAACTCGCGATCCGTCACGAGGTCGTCGTGCTCGAGCTCGCGGGTGGGCTGTGCTCGCCGTTCGACGATACGATCGACAACGCCGAGTGGTTGGTGAAGATCCCCGATCTTCGCCTCGTGCTCGTCGCACCCGATCGGCTCGGCGTGCTGCACGACGTCGTCGCGGCGGTTCGCGCCGCCAACCAGGTCGGCTTCGCCGATGCTGCGATCGCCACCCTCGCCCTCGTGGCGCCGGAGACTCCCGACGCGTCGACCAGCAGCAACGCGGCGGAGCTCCGCACTCGGCGCGCGATCCGCGATCGCCCGGTGATCGAGCTCCCTCGTGCTTCGGTCGAGGATCTCGCGACCCATCCGGCGATCGCCAAGTTGATCGCCGAGCTTCGCGGGCGCTGAGTCCCGCGGCACGGCCGCCCGCGAAGTCTGCTACGGCGCGATCGCCGCCGCGGGCGAGACCGATCCACCGGACAGCATGTGGTTCGCCTGGATGTACCCGCCACCACCACCGCCACCACCGCCGGCGCGGTTCGCTCCGGTGCCGCCGTCGCGCGCGTTGCGGCCGAGCGCGAACCCATCGCCGCCATCGCCGCCAGGGCCTCTGCCGCCGCCGCCGGGGAGCGTGACATCCATCGTCGACGGATCGCGGCCGTCGTTGCCGCTCTGTCCGTCGCGTCCACCGGAGGAAGCGCCGCCTCCGTTCGCGACGATCGTGCCCGCCGCCGTGATGGTGTCGGCGAACAGCACGATCATGCCGCCCGCGCCACCGCCGCTGCCACCGGCACCGTCACCACCCGCGGCAGCGGCGCCGCCGGATGCGTTGATCACGCCGCTGGCGGTGATGTCGATCGTGGTCGCGGCGAGGTAGATGGCACCGCCTCCGGCGCCGGGGGCTCCCGCGGCGGCGTTGCCCGTCCCCCCGACCTGACCGGGGCACCCGCCGCGCAGGACCGTGGGTGATGCACCGTCGGGAGCCGCGGCCAGGCCACCGGGAATGTTGTTGTTGTTGTTGGCGCGACCGCCGTTGCCGCCACCGGTCCCGAAGCTGCCGCCCGCACCGCCACCGCCGATCGGCGCGGCATCGCCCGCATCGCCACCGAACGCCGCACACGCCGAGGCATTCGCGCCGGCACCGAGTGCTCCACCGCGATGACTGGCGACATCGAGCAGCGCGTCGATCTGGATGGCGTCACCGAGCACCACCAGCGGGCGCGATCCAGACACCGTCACCGCGGCGGACACCGTGATGTCGGTGCCGGCGAGGAAGCAAGCATCGGGCTGACCGGCACCGGCCCAGTCGGCGGGCTGCACCGCGAGGCATCGCGGATCGGTATCGGTATCGAGCGCGCCCGCGAGGTCGATCGCGTCGGTCGGAGGCGGGGTCACGCACGCGCTGTACGCGCCGCTGCCGTAGCATCGCGGCATCGCGACGTCGCCGCCGACGCACTCCCCTGCGTTCGGACCGGACAGCTCGCCGTAGCGGCGGCCACTGTCGCATGCCTCGTCGGTGAAGCTGCAGAACCCGTCGGCCTCGCACACCGCTCCCGCGCCGACGCCGCTACATTCCGAGCTCTGCGTGCATTCGAACGAGGGGCGCTGGAGGCAGGCTCCCCCGGTGACGACCAGCGCCGCGAGCGCCGCGAACAGCGCGGTGGCGAAGGCTCGCATCACGGCCAGGATCGACCGGTCCGGCGACGGTGTCAACGCGTGTTCCGGGGTCTGACTTCGCGAGCGGACACCCGGCGAGTAGGTAGGCCGCGGAAGCGAAGTCGGGCAACAATGACTTCGCGAGCGGACACCCGGCGAGTAGGTAGGCCGCGGAAGCGAAGTCGGGCAACAATGACTTCGCGAGCGGACCCGGCGAGTAGGTCGGCCGCGGAAGCGAAGTCGGAATACGAACGACTCAGAACCGACCGGCCCACGTGATCCACCCGCCATCGCCGGTCGGGATCAGCGCGAGGCCGTCACGCTGCTGGTGCTTGCGGTAGTAGTGGTACGCGCCGACCCCTCCCGCAGCGAGTCCCCCCAGCGCGAACACCACCGACACGGTTCGCTTCGAGCGAGCCGAGCTGTACGCGGCATCTTGCTCGGCGTAGGTCGGCGCGTTGTTGGCATCCGACAGGTCGCCGCGCGCGAGGCCGTACATCACGGCGCTGGCGACGAGGAGCGCGGCGCCACCGCCGACCAGCCCGACCCCGACGCGATCGCGATACCAGCGATCGTCATCGGAGCCACCACTCGGTGGAGGAGGTGGTGGCTCCACGGGGTTCGGTGGTGGTGGCGGCGGTGGGGGCGGCTCGGCGGCGAGCTTGGCCTGGCACGACCCGATGGCTTCACGAGCGACCTGCGAGCGATCCTCCGACGGGTTGCTCTCGAGGTACTTCCGGTACGAGCTGATGGCGTCGCGGCAGCGTTCCATCTTCGCGTAGACCTGACCGATCGAGAAGTGCAGGCTGGGATCCGGATCGATCGCGTACGCGGCGTTTAGCTCGTCGAGCACGACCTGCCAGTTTCCATCTTTGTACGCGGTGGCAGCCTTCGCGAGGTGCTCGCGCGACTCGCCGCTACCGTGGCTCGCGGGTCCCCCGGGCTGCGCGGTGGCGGTGGCGGCCGACAGCGCGAGCGCGACGACCGCGTATGCGAGGCAAGCGGACCTCATTCGACGTTCACTTGAGGAACAGCTGGTCGGGATCCCACTTCGGTCGGCGCCGATGTTTCCGATGCGTGTTCGCGGGGCGATGCGCCTTGGCGGGATCCGGACCGGTCGTGGTCGCGGACTCGTCGGCGGGTGGCTCGTCGGTGGTGGCCTTGTCGGCCGTCGTGGCGGCCTCGTCGGTGGCGGCCTTGTCGGTGGAGTCGTCGGTCGGCGAATGGTCGGCGGTGTGATCGGGGGCGATCGACGGGGTGTCGGTCGTCGCTGCGGGCGACGGATCGGCGGACGTGGTGTCCCCACCGACGCTCGCGGGAGGGTTCTCGGGCGCGTGGACCGTGGGCGTGGTGGTGGGCGTCGCGGTGTGTTGCGCGGGAGGCGACGTGGCGTGATCCGAGCTGGACCCGCCACCGAGTCGCGTGATCGCGAACACGACGATCACGACCGCGCCGACCGCGGCCGCGATGATCGACAGCCGCCGGTTCTTGCGTGACGCCGGTTGCTCGATCGGAGGTGTCGGCGCGGCGCTCGCCACGGCGGCCTGTGGCTGGTCGTCGACGTCGATGTCGACGGGCTTGTCACTGTCGTCGGCCGGCTTGTCACCGACGGACTTGTCGACATCGGCGGCGGCGGGCTTGTCGGCCTCGGCCTTGTCGGCGGCGGCGGGCTTGTCGGCCGCCTTGTCGGCGGCGACGGGCTCGTCGGCGGCGACGGGCTTGTCGGCCTTGTTGGCCGCGGGCTTGTCGGCGGCGACGGGAGGCTTGTCGACGGTGCCGGGCTCGTGGCCGGGCGTGTCTCCTCCGTCCTTGGCGACCTGCGCGAGCGGAGTCACCGTCGGTGGAGCGCTCTTGGCCTTGTCGTCGGGTGCCGCAACGGTCGGTGCGGATGGTTCGAGATTCCACTCCTCGTCGACGGTCTCGGTCGCCGCACGCGGGGACATCGGAACCCCCGGTGCCGGCGTTCGCGCCTTCGTCGGGATCGGTGGCGGAGTCGGCCGTCGCGGCGGGGATGGTTTGGCGTCGGTGATGGAGGGCACCGGTTTGCTGGCCGACTTGTTCGGGATCGTCACGACGGGCTTGGCCGCGTCGGGCTTGGCGACGGCCGGGATCGTGACGACCTTGGGTGGAATCGCGACGACGGGCCTGCCGACGGGTGGGATCGTGACGACCTGCTTGCGTCTGCCATCGGGTTTGGTGCCATCGGCCTTGGGGCCATCACCGGGCCTGGTCCCCTCGGGAGAAGCGGTCTTGGGCATGGGCTTCACCATCGATTGCGAGCCGTCGGCCGTGGAGATCGGCGGCGACTCGGTGGCGCGGCGGCGTGCGCGCACGATCGGCGAGCTCACCGCCGGATTGGCCTGACTCGGCAAGGCGAGCTCCGCCGCCGCTTCCTCGTTCGCCGGTGCGACGCCCGATGCATTGCCATCGAAGTCGACCGTGAGCTCGAGCTCGGGGCTGTCGTCGACCAGCCACGGTTCGGGTTGCGATCCGAACACCGCGTTCATGTACGCCGAGAGTCCGGTGGTCGACGTTTGCAGCCCTCTGGTCTCGGCGAACCGCTCGAGCGCCTGGCGCATGTCGTCGGCCGTCTGGTAGCGATCGGAGGGTTTGAGGGCGAGTGCCTTGAGGATGATCTCCGAGAGGGCGGGCGGGATATCGGGGTTGACCGACGTCGGATCGGGAATCTTGCCCGCCACGATCGAGCTCATCGTCAGGAAGTCGTTCTCGGACTTGAACAGCCGGCGCACCGTCGATAACTCGAACAGCACGACACCGAGCGAGTACACGTCGCTGCGGCGATCGATCGCCTTCCCGAGGCATTGCTCGGGCGCCATGTACGAGACCTTGCCCTTGAGGGTCCCGCCACGCGTGCCTTCGCCGGTTCGAAGCGCGGCCTTCGCGATCCCGAAGTCGACCACCTTCACGGTGCCGTCGTATCCGACGAGGATGTTGGCGGGCGAGACGTCGCGATGGACGAGCCCGAGCAGCTTGCGATCGGGACCGCGCAGCTCGTGGGCGTGATGGAGCCCCGAGGCGACGCCGCTCATGATCGCGACGACGTGTTCCCACGGCACCTTCTGCTTTCGCTTGGCGCACTCGCGCAACAACATCCGGAGGTCCTTGCCGTGGACGTACTCCATCGTGAAGAAGTACTCGTCGTCCTGCTTCCCGATGTCGTGGACCTGAACGATGTTGCTGTGGTGGAGCGCGGCGGCCGTGCGCGCCTCGTCGAGGAACATCTCGACGAACGTCGGATTGCGCGCGAGATCGGTGTTGATCTGTTTGACGACGACGTGGCGCTCGAACCCCGCGATCCCGGTAGCTCGGCCGATCCAGACCTGCGCCATCCCGCCATCCGCGAGATGTTTCACGATCTCGTACCGACCGAGCTTTGTTGGGTTCGGTGGCACTGTGTACAAGGTTCGCGCCACCGCGCAACCTCGTCAAGCAAGGTGGGGAAAGGTGGGTCAGCCGATGCGTAGGATGTATCCGTCGGGTGTCGGGTCGGGGGTTCGCATCGGAAGCTCGGTGCGTGCACGCCGGGCCCACGCGTTCCACAGCGCACGTGCGCGTGGCGCGGGGAGGTAAGGCACGTCGCGGCCCTCGACCACCGCCGCGAACGTCTGCCACCCGAACGCGAGCTGGTCCGCGAAGGCGCGCGCGACGGTGGTATCGCGGGCGAGCACCGCGAGCACGGTGGTCATCGCGGCGATCCGACCCGACGACGCGATCGCGGTATCGATCGCGGACAGCATCGTGGTCGCGCGCCCGGCCGCGATCCCGAGCCGCGCGTGGAGCCGGTGTTGGAGCTCGTGGACGAGTGGGGCGCCGCCGCACCGCGCGCGCTCGATCCGTTCGATCCGGATCGTTCGCCCGCGGTGCTCGTCGGAGCGATGGGCGAGTCGCGCGAGCTCGCGTTCGATGCGCCGACCGAGCGTGCCGGAGCACGCGCGCCGGAGCAGCTCGCCGACCCGCCCGACCGCGTGGCCGAGGGCGAACGCGGTCAGGGTTTCTACGAGGAACCCGACCTGACGCAGGGCGAGCAACGGATCGCTCGCGACCGGCTCGACGAGCTGGACCTCGCTTATCTCCGCCTGGAACCGGCCGAACGTGGTCTCGACGTAGCGATCGATCGGCGACGCGAAGCTCATGGGCGGGGCTTCGGCCGGTCGTCTCCACGGTTGCGTGGTGCTAGGTTCCGCGGGATGCGCGTCAAGCCCTCGATCCTTCTCGCGTTGTTCGTCGGCTGCTCCGGCAGCCCCAGTCCGGCCCCGATCGCTCCCGCTCCGCCACCGGTCGATCCCGGGCCGGGACCGGGGGCAAACGCGGGCGCGCCGGCGGCCGATCCGACTCCCGCGCTGCCGGCCAATGCCCTCGAGGTCACCCTCGCGGATGTCGGTCTCGAGTCGTCGTCGCTCGATCGCAGCGCCGATCCGTGCACCGACTTCTATCAATTCGCGTGCGGTGGTTGGCTCGCCAACAACCAGATCCCGGCCGATCGCGCGCGGTGGGCGCGGTTCTCGGAGATCGACGAGAACACCAAGGTCGCGACGCGCACGCTCCTCGAGGACGCCGCGAAGCGCCCGTCGAGCAAGCTGGGTGACTTCTACTCCGCGTGCATGGACGAGGCGGCGCTCGACCGGCTGGGCACGGCGCCGATCGCGGCGCAGCTCGCGAAGGTGACGCGGGTGCGCGATGCGCGGAGCTGGCTCGCCGCGGTGATCGAGCTCCACCGGATCGGGGCGTGGGTGGTGTGGGGGACCGACGCCGATGCAGACCTCGAGGACTCGACGACCAACGTCACCTACCTCGACTCCGCGGGGCTCGGACTCCCCGATCGCGACTACTACGTGAAGCCCGGCTTCCAGGACAAGCTCGCCGCCTATCAGGCACACGTGTCGAAGATGCTCGGCCTCGCCAAGGTCAAGGATCCCGACACCGCGGCCGCCGACGTGGTGGCGATCGAGACCGAGCTCGCCAAGCTCACGAAGACCAAGACCGAACGGCGCGACATCCCGGCGATGTACAACCCGACCGACGCCGGCGCGCTCGCCAAGGAGGTCAAGACCGTCAACTGGCGCGCCTACTGGCGGGGCCTGAAGGTCACGCCGAGCAAGAAGCTCGTGATCACCACACCGAAGCTGTTCGCGGCGCTCGACGGCGTGCGCGCGAAGTTCACGTACCCGCAGTGGTCACACTACTTCGCCTATCACCTGGTCTCGGAGATGGCGTTCGCCCTGCCGAAAGCCTTCGACGAGGAAGCATTCCAGCTGAAGAAGATCCTGACCGGTGTCGAGAAGCAGCGCGAGCGCAGCAAGCGCTGCGTCGAGGCCACCGAATCCGGGCTCGGCGAGGCGCTCGGCAAGCTCTACGTCGACAAGTACTTTCCGGCGGCGAGCAAGGAAGCCGCGACCAAGTACGTCGACGCGATCGTCAAGGTCATGCGCGAGGACATCTCGAACCTCGGATGGATGAGCGAGCAGACCCGCGAGACCGCGGTCGGCAAGCTCGACAAGGTGGTGCGCAAGATCGGGTTCCCCGACAAGTGGCGGAGCTACGACTTCGCGGTCAAGCGCGACGACTTCGCCGGCAACCTGATGCGGGCGTCGGCGTTCGAGACCCATCGCGTGCTGTCGCGAGCCGGCAAGCCGGTCGATCGCAGCGAGTGGCACATGAACGCGTACACGGTGAACGCGTACTACAACCCGACCGCCAACAACACGGCACTTCCCGCCGGCATCCTGCAGCCGCCGTTCTTCGGACCGAAGCGCTCGGTCGCCGCCAACCTCGGCGGCATCGGCATGGTGATTGGTCACGAGCTGACCCACGGATTCGACGATCAGGGCGCGCAGTTCGACGCCGACGGCAACCTCAAGAACTGGTGGCAGAACACCGACGAGACCAACTTCAAGGCGCGCGGGAGCTGCGTCGCCGATCAGTACTCGACGTTCGAGGCGCTACCCCACGAGTTCGTCAAGGGGCGGCTCACGCTCGGCGAGAACATCGCCGACCTCGGCGGTGTGAAGATGGCGTTCAAGGCCTATCGCGACCTGCGCGAGGACGCCGACAAGGTCTACTACGCGGACGGCTTCGACGAGGACCAGCAATTCTTCCTCGCGGTCGGCCAGGCGTGGTGCAGCAAGGACCGGCCCGACGAGATCGAGCGCCGGCTGACCGTCGATCCGCACAGCCCGCCGAAGTTCCGGGTCTACGGCGCGCTCCGCAATCTCCCGGAGTTCGCCGCGGCGTTCAAGTGCGCGCCGGGTACGGCGATGCGACCCGCGAAGGCCTGCCAGATCTGGTGAGCTTCCCGCGGGCTCAATAGGCGTAGCCGATGGTGACCGCGATGTACTTGATGTCGTCGTGGGCACCGTCGGTGTCGACGCCGGCCTCGCGCCGGAACGTCCACGTGTAGCGGGTCACCGACGCCTCGAGGCGGCCGCCGAGGTGGCCGTACTTCACCGCGACGCCGGCCGCGGCGTGAATCCCGCTGGCCTTGGCATCCGGGAACCGCGTCTCGAGCGCACCGCCCGAGAACACGATCCGGTTCTCCAAGGTGAGGAACGGCGCGAACTTCTCGACTCCCTCGTAGGACAGCGTCCCGCCGATCCGGACCGCCTGGTAGTCGCAGTCCGGAACCTGGTTGGTGTTGGTTCCGGAGAACCGGAGCACGTCGCGCACGTAGCCAGCGCCGACGGCGAGCCCGAACGACTTCAGCATCCAGCGCTGCTGGACGGAGCCTTCGAAGCTGCGCCAGAACGTCTTGGCGCCCGATGGCATGTTGGTGGTGGCATCGATCACCGTCTGCGGGTTGACGCCGATCTGGGCGCGTCCGTAGACCGACAGACCGCGCAACGCGTGGATGCCGAGCAGCGTTCCCGGCCAGAACTCGAGGGTCGCACCCATCAGCACCTGACCGCGCTCGGCCTCCGGTCCGAGATCCGCGCGCATCGGGTCGGCGTTGATGTACGCGAAGTCGCGGAACCCCATCGTCACCGCCGCCGCAGCGTCGAACAGCGGGCCGGCACGCGGGGGCTCGGGCGACTTCTTGGTGACGCCGATGTCCTTCTTGGTGTCGTCGTCGCCGATCGGAGCGCCGTCGTCCCCGTCGTCCCCATCGTCCCCGTCATCGCCATCGCCATCGCCCGACGCGACGTCCTTCGGGACGGTGACCGTGAATACCTGGTCCACGGGGATCTCGATCGGTTTGGAGTAGACGTCCTTGCCGTCGATCTGGATGTGCAAGAGGTGCGTGCCTGCAGGCACGTCGTCGTCGAACGGGATCTTGCCCTTCTCGTCGTCGTCGAGGAACACGGTCGCGCCCTCGGGGCCCTCGACCGTGAGGTTCCCGATCGCCTCGGGCAGCGTGTACGACCGCTTGTACGGTGGGCGTTCGCGGCGGCCGAACTGGATCGTCTTGATCTGGGGTTTGTGGCCCTTGAGCTCGAGGATCACGACGGTCCCACTCGCGGCATCGACGCTGCATGGCGTCTCGCACTCCGGGCCATTCTCGATCGCGCCGAGGTAGACCGTCGCCCCCTCCGGGTTGGAGGTGATCCGGACCTTCTTCTTCCTCCCCGCGTGTGCGGCCTGGCTCGCGCACACGACGACGGCGAGGGCGATGAGTCCCCGGCTCCCCATTCCTGCAAATGATAACGCGGGCCAGACCGGGTGCCCACACGTATGCTGGGGTCGTGGACAAGCCCTGGCGGCGCGCGGTCCTACGCCTCACGGGGTTGTTCGTGGCGGTCGGGCTGGTGACCAGCCGGGTCGGGCTCGTGGTGCACGAGCTGGTCGGTCACGGTGGCACCGCGGTGGCCTGTGGCGGCGACATCCTCGACGCACAGCTGTTCTGGTTCGGCGGTGGCTGGATCCGCTACGATCTCGGAGCACCGTCGCATGCCGCGATCCTGGCGATCTCGCTCGGCGGGATCGTGGTCGAGCTCGTGTGTGGAGCGGCGCTGTGGTGGCTATCGCGCGTGCGCGCCGGCCCCGACGATCTGCGGCGCAAGCTCGTCCGCGGGATCGCCGGTGCGCTGATCATCCACGCCGCCTGGTACTTCTCGACCGGTACCTGGCACGGCTACGGAGACGGCGTCGTGGTGCACCGCGCACTCGGTGCGTGGCGATACCCGGCCGCGATCGCGGTCGGCCTCGGCGCTTGCGGGATCGCGTATGTCACCGCGCGGCGCGTGCTCGGGGCGCTGGCGCGGACGATTCCCGGGGGACGGGGCGGGCGGATCGGCGGGTTCGCGATCGCGGCGGTAGTCGCCGGCGGTCTCCAGGTCGGGCTCGCGATCGGCGAGGTTCACGTGCGCGGCGACGCGACCTACGGCGCGATCATGCGACCCGAACGCGAGCGGCTGGCGGCCCGCGAGCTCCTCGCCTGGCAACGCGCGCAGGCGGCGCGCGGGGTCTCGATCACCGATGCCGAGCGCCAGGCGGAGGCGCGCTTGCTGGTCGCGCGACATCGCGAGCCGCCGTTCACGCCGTTCTTGCTCGGCGTGCTCGTGCTCTCGGTGCTCGCGGGTGCGGCGCGCTCGCGAGAGGAGACCGTCGCGCCGATCGCACCGCGGTTTCTCGCCCTCGCCGGGGCGCTCGCGGTCGGATCGACCGGGCTCGTGATCGCGATCGATGCGTGGTTCCACTAGACTCGTGGAGATGTCCGAACGCACGGTGAAGGACCTGCTGGGAGGCGGTCTCAAACCCAGCGATCCGCGCCGGTACCTGATCGAATCGATGCTGTGCGCGATCAGCGCGGACGGTGTGATCGACGCGCGCGAGACCGCGGTGCTCGAGCGACAGATCTCGCAACACCCGCTGTTCGAGGGCATCAACCCGGCGGCCGCACGCACGCTGATCGAGCTGTCGGACGACGCGATCAAGTTCGCCGGTAGCGCGATCGGTCGCGCACCCGCGATCGCGAAGGGGTTGCCGGCGCGGATCCACCGGCTCGCGGCCTACGCGATGGCGGCGGAGGTGGCCGCCGCCGACGAACGCTTCGAGCGTGGCGAGCTGTCGTTCCTCGAAGCACTGCGGATCGCGCTCCGGATCTCTCCGGGCGAGTCCGGCCTGATGGTCGAGGCCGCACGGTCGGGCGAGACCTCGGCGCACCTCGACGACCGCTACCTCAAGATCAAGAACCTGATCCCGATCGCCGCCGAGATCTTCGCGCTGCGCGCCCTCGCGCGCGGGGTCGCCAACGACGAGCACCGGTTCAAGGTTCGCGACTTGTTCGTCGCGATTCCGGATCTGTCGCTGTCGACCGACGAGCTCGACGCCGAGCTGTATCGGGCGTTTCGTCGCCCGCGGTCTCCCGGTGCCGAGGTGTTCGGCGAGCTCTCGAACCTCGCCCGCGGGCTTCCCGATCCCGTCGACCGGTACTGGATGATGGTGTACGCGCTGGTCGCGGAGCCTCCCGCGAACGTTCCGAGCTGGCGCGTGATCCCGTTCATCGGCGTGATGCAGGCGGCGATGCACATCACCGACACCGACATGGAGCTGGCCTCGGTCGACGCGCTGACGTTTCCGGCGTCGGTGCCGCGCCCGTCGTAGTCGCACTCCGAGTCGCACTTCGGAGTCGAACCGCGCGCGATTGTCAACGTTCCTCACGCGCCGATCGCATTTCCGGATCGCGCGCGGACACGATCGTCGCGGCCCGGTGTTATCGCCGCCGGATCGCGCGGTGCTTGTGCATAATCGATCTGCGATCATGAACGCAGACACCATCGAGCTCGTCGAGCGAGTGCGGCGCCACCTGACGGAACGCGAGAACCCCGTGCAGATCGCGGGTCCCGTCTCGGAGGCGCAGATCCTCGCCGCCGAGGAAGCGCTCGGCGTCACGTTCCCCCCGTCGTACCGCACCTTCCTCCGCACGTTCGGCGGACTCGCGATCCCTCCTCACCTCGGAGTCGTGCACGACTTCATGGGCGTGGTCGCTCGCCCCATGCCCGCACCGCCCGCGGAGCCGATCGCCGCGCCGATCGAATCGTCGATCGGTGGCGTCGACGTGCAGGTTCCGCCGGTCGCCCGACCCGCGCCGGGGAGTTACGACGTCGTGCAACGCACGCTGACCGCTCGCACCGAGCGCAAGCTCGCCGGCAACCTGGTGGTGGTCGGAATGGGCGCGCAGTACCAGGAGTGGTTCTGTCTCGACGCGAGCCGCCCGGACTCCGAGGGCGAGTATCCGGTGCTGCTGTTCGATGCCCGGGATAACGCCCTCGACCAGCAGTTCTACGACGACTTCGGACAGATGCTGAGCGAGGTGATGGGGTTCGTCGCCGACAGTCTCGACCAACCGTTGGACTGAGCGTTCGCGCGCGGCCCGACGGCCCGAGGACCGACACGCTCGACGAGGTCGAACCAGCATGAACGGCCGGTGATTTGGCTTACGTCGTAGACGTCCGCCACCAACCGGACCTCACGACAACGCCCTCGATCGATGCGCACCGGTAGCACGTGATCGCGTGATGGCGTGACGACGGTCGCGTCTCGGAGTTTTCACGGTGCTCGTCGAAGCACGCGTGATAGGGTCCGCGCCCGATGCTGCCCCGCTTCCGGTTTGCGGTCCTGTTCCTCGTCGGTGTCGTCGGCTGTGGAGGGAAGGACTCGTCGTCACCTCCCGACGCGATGCCACCCGATGGTCCGCAGACCACCGAGGTGGTGTGCGAGGAGCTCCCGCCGATCTCGAGCGGGACCTGCGAGGTGACCCCGGGCGGAGCCACGACCTTGCTCAAGGGCATCGTGCTGACGCCGGCGACCCTGTATCGCGGCGGTCAGGTGGCGATCGACGCGGGCGGTCAGATCACGTGCGTGGGTTGTGACTGTGCCGCGGGTGGAGAGACCGTCGTGACCTGTCCCGACGGTGCGATCTCTCCGGGCCTCATCAACTCGCACGATCACATCACGTTCACCCAGAACCAGCCGTACACGGACACCGGCGAGCGCTACGAGGATCGCCAGCAGTGGCGCAAGGCGCAGGACGGTCACGCCAAGATCTCGGCGTCGGGTGGCGCTTCGAGGGATCAGGTGTCGTGGGGCGAGCTGCGGTTCCTGCTCGGCGGTGCGACCTCGATCGTCGGATCGGGCGGTGCCGATGGCCTGCTACGCAACCTCGATACCAACCAGCAGGAAGGCCTCGCGCAGACCCCGGTCGAGTACGACACGTTCCCGCTCGACGACTCGGGCGGCAAGAAGCGCACCGGTGACTGCAACTACGGTGGCTCGCCGACCACGGCGAGCTCGCTCGCGAGCGTCGATTCGTACGTGCCGCACACGGCCGAGGGCATCGACGATACGGCTCGCAACGAGTTCTTGTGCGAGAGCTCGGACAACTACGACACGATGGATCCCGGGCGGTCCAACAACCTGCTGCTCCCGAAGACGGCGCTGATCCACGCGATCGGCCTCACGCCGGCCGACTACGGCGCGATGGCGAGCTCGGGGACGGGCCTGATCTGGTCGCCGCGATCGAACATCACGCTGTACGGCGACACCGCGCGCGTCACCACGGCGCACCGGCTCGGCGTCGAGATCGCGCTCGGCACCGACTGGATCTCGACCGGGTCGATGAACCTGCTCCGCGAGCTCAAGTGCGCCGACTCGGTCAACCAGACCTACCTCCACTACTTCAGCGACGTCCAGCTGTGGCAGATGGTGACCTCGAACGCGGCGGCGCTGACCGCGACCGACGACGCGATCGGTCTGCTCGCGGCGGGCAAGGTCGCCGACATCTCGATCTTCAACGCGCACGGCAAGACGTTCCGCGCGGTGATCGACGCCGAGCCGCAGGACGTCGTGCTGGTGATGCGCGGCGGCAAGCCGCTGTACGGAGACACCACGCTGATCGACGCGCTCGCCGGCGGCGATAGCTGCGACGCGCTCGACGTGTGCGGCACCGGCAAACAGGTGTGCCTGAGCTCCGAGATCGGCAAGACCCTCGCGCAGCTGACAACGTCCGTCGGCAGCGGGATGTACCCGGCGTTCGCGTGCGGTCAGCCGCAGAACGAGCCGTCGTGTCTCCCCGAGCGGCCGACCGCGGTCAACGGCTCGACCACGTACACCGGCATGCCGAGCGCCGACGACAACGACGGCGATGGCATCCCGAACGCCAGCGACAAGTGCCCCGACGTGTTCGATCCGATCCGTCCACTCGACGACGGCGTGCAGGCGGATGCCGATGGCGATGGCGTGGGCGACGCGTGCGACCCGTGCCCGCTCGACGCCGACACCGATAGCTGCACCTCGATCGATCCCAACGATCGCGATCACGACGGCGTCGCCAACGACGTCGACAATTGCCCCGATGTCGCCAACGATCAGACCGACTCGGACATGGACGGCAAGGGCGACGTCTGCGACGCGTGCCCGATGGCCGCCAACCCGGGCCAGCAGGGCTGCCCCGCCACGATCTACGACATCAAGCAGAACATGGTGCCGCTCGGCACGCCGGTCCGCGTGTCGAACGCGCTGGTCACGGGCGTGGGTTCCAACGGCTTCTTCGTCCAGGTCAAGGAGACCGACGCCGGCTATAGCGGCTCGGCGTTCTCGGGGCTGTTCGTGTTCACCGGAACCGGTGCGCCGACGCTCGCCAACGCCAACGTCGGCGCGCGCGTGACGATCGACGGCCGGGTCGCGAGCTTCGTCGGTCAGATCGAGCTCGACACCGTGACCTCGGTGACCGTCGACAACGCCGGTCCCGAGGCCGCGCCCGCCCCGATCGCCGTGGCCTACGCCGACATCAAGACCGGCGCCCTCGGCGCGTCGCAGCTCGAGAGCGTGATCGTCTCGCTCGGCGCGTCCGACGTGACCGCCAACGACGCCAACTTCGGCGAGTATTCGTTGACGCCCGACGGGACTGCCGCGGACACGCTGATCGCCGACGACTTCCTGTTCGCGCCCGACCCGCTCCCCGCAGTGGGCACGCACTTCTCGGCGATCACGGGGATCCTCGCGATGCGGCAGTCGGCGTCCAAGCTCGAGCCGCGCGACGCGGGAGACCTCACGCTCGGCCCGCCCGGTGTGGCGTCGCTGTCGCCGGCGCTCAGCTTCGCGCGCGTCGGCACCACGACCAACGCGCCGACGTTCCCGACGCCGCTCACCGTCACGCTGACCGGACCCGCGCAGGGCGATACGGTGGTGACGCTGAGCTCGGGCAACGGGACCGCGCTCACCGTCTCCAACGTCACGATCCCGAACGGCCAGACCTCGGCGACGGTGCCGGTCACCGCGCTGGTCCAGAACGCGGCGGTCGACGTCACCGCGTCGCTGTCGGGCCAGATGGTGACGTCGCAGGTCCGCGTGCTCGGTGCGACGGAGGCGCCGACCAGCGTCACCCTGTCGCCGAGCGATGCCTCGGTCGCGGTCGGCGGCTCGGTGGACTTCACGGTCACCCTCGACATCCCGGCGCTATCTCCGACGCAGGTCGGGATCTCGGTGAACCCGTCCAACGCGGGCAACGTTCCGGGGACCGTGACCGTGGCCGCGAACCAGATTTCGAAGACGTTCACCTACATGAACCAGGCGACCTCCGGGATGGCGACCGTGACCGCGTCGTTCAACGCGACCACCAGCAACGCCACCGTCACGGTGTCGACCGGCGCCAACCATCTCGTGATCAACGAGGTCGACTACGACCAGGCCAGCACCGACGCCCAGGAGTTCATCGAGATCTACAACCCGACCGGCTCGGCGATCAACCTGACCGGCAAGCTGCTGGTCCTGATCAACGGTAGCGGCTCGACGGCGTACGACATGGTCGATCTGTCGACGGCGGGCTCGTTGCCGAGCCACGGCTACCTCGTGATCGCGGGTTCCGACGTCTCGGTGATGGCGCCGGCGATCAAGCTCGATCCGGGGTGGACCACCAACGCGATCCAGAACGGCGCCCCCGATGGCATCGCACTGATCGACGACACCACGCACACGCTGATCGACGCGATCTCGTACGAGGGCTCTGTCGTCGATGCCGAGCTCCCCGGCTTCGCGACGCCGCAGACGCTGGTCGAGGGCACCGCGGCCACGGCAGCGGATGTTTCACCGTTCACGGACTCGATCTGCCGGTCGCCGGACGGCCAGGATACCGACGACGCGTCGGTCGACTGGAAGACCTGCGCACCGTCGGCCGGGACCGCGAATCCGTAAGTTCCGCGCGGGTCATCGTCACCCGGCTTCGCGTCCGCGGCCGACCTACCCGCTGGGTGTCCGCTCGCGAAGTCTCGCGAAGTCTCGCGACGGACGCGAACCGGAATCGATCCGCCCCGTGGCGCGCCCGAGATGCTATATACCCGGCCATGGCGTTCTCGCTCGAGAAACAAGGCATCACCGTCACCGAGATTCACCGCAACGCCTCGCCGGCGTTCCTCTACGAAGCCGCGCTCAAGTACGAGAAGGGATCGACGATCTCCTCGACCGGCGCGCTGATCGCCTACTCGGGCAAGAAGACCGGACGCAGCCCGACCGACAAGCGGATCGTCGACGAGCCGGAGACCCGCGACGACGTGTGGTGGGGCCCGATCAACATCAAGCTCGACCCGCAGGTGTTCACGATCAATCGCGAGCGCGCGATCGACTACCTCAACACCCGCGACCGGCTGTTCGTGACCGACGCGTACGCCGGGTGGGATCCCAAGTACCGCCTCAAGATCCGCGTGATCGCCACGCGCGCCTACCACGCGCTGTTCATGCACAACATGCTGATCCGGCCGACCGAGGCGGAGCTCGAGGATTTCGGCGAGCCCGACTACGTGATCTTCAACGCCGGCAAGTTCCCGGCGAACCGCCACACCGCCGGGATGACGTCGGCGACCTCGATCGACCTGTCGTTCTCGCGCCGCGAGTTCGTCATCCTCGGCTCCGAGTACGCCGGCGAGATGAAGAAGGGCGTGTTCACCGTCATGAACTTCCTGATGCCGAAGCAGAACGTGCTGTCGATGCACTGCTCGGCGACGATGGCGCGCGACGGCTCGGACACCTCGATCCTGTTCGGGCTGTCGGGCACCGGCAAGACCACACTGTCGGCCGATCCCAAGCGCCTGCTGATCGGCGACGACGAGCACTGCTGGTCGGACGAGGGAACCTTCAACATCGAGGGCGGCTGCTACGCCAAGGTGATCAAGCTGTCGAAGGAGGCCGAGCCCGAGATCTGGAGCTCGCTGTCGTTCGGCGCGGTGCTCGAGAACGTGGTCTACGACGACACCTCGCGCGTGGTCGATTACGACAACGTCTCGATCACGGAGAACACCCGCGGTAGCTACGTCCTCGACTCGATCGGGAACGTCAAGCTGCCGGCCGTCGGTGGCCATCCGAACAACGTGATCTTCCTGACCGCCGACGCGTTCGGCATCCTGCCGCCGGTCAGCAAGCTGACCCCGAGCCAGGCGATGTACCACTACATCTCGGGCTACACCGCGAAGGTCGCCGGCACCGAGGTCGGCGTGAAGGATCCGGAGCCGACGTTCTCGCCGTGCTTCGGTGGACCGTTCCTCGTGTGGCACCCGACCAAGTACGCCGAGATGCTCGCCGACAAGTTGCGCAAGCACGGCGCGCAGACCTGGCTGGTCAACACCGGCTGGTCGGGCGGACCGTACGGCGTCGGGTCGCGGATCAAGCTCAAGTACACCCGCGCGATCGTCGATGCGATCCACTCGGGTGCGCTCGCGAAAGCGTCGACGGTCGAAGACCCGGTGTTCGGCATCGCCGTGCCGACGAGCTGCCCCGACGTGCCGTCGGAGATCCTGATGCCGCGCAACACGTGGGTCGACAAGGCGGCCTACGACCAGAAGGCCAAGAAGCTCGCGCAGCTGTTCAAGGACAACTTCAAGAAGTACGAAGCCTCGGCGTCGGCCGAGGTCAAGGCCGGCGGCCCCAAGCTGTAGCCGCGACCTCGGGGCCTCCGGGTCCTGCATTCGCACAAACAACGGGATCCGTGGCACCCTCGGGAGTGGGATGCGGTGCCACCCGAGCGCAGAGGCGTACTGCCAGGAGCCCGCGGAGTCGTACTTCATCGACCGCGAGTTCTGTGCGTTCCACACCGGAACGCTGTTCGGGATCGTGGCGTGGGGGAGGCCGGCGCTCGCGGGCGCGACCCGGGTCGTCCAGGCGCGGCAGCCCGAGCTCGACGACCCCGGCCCGCACCACGTCGTGATCGACTACCGCCTGATCGAGGTGGTCGACATCGAGGCGTTCAAGGTGCTCGCCGACTGGCTGACCGCTCACCGCGACCGGCTGACCGAGATCACCGCCAAGGCCGCCCTGATCCAGCCCACCGAGCCGTACGCCGGAGCGACGGTCGGCGGGTTCTACAACGTCGTCACGTCGCCGTATCCGACCAAGCTGTGCACCACGGTCGAGGAGGCCGAGGAGTGGCTCGGCGTGCCCACGATCGCGCCGATCGCCGAGGTCTGCGAGGCGTCGGCCGCGGGCCACACCACCACCACCGCACTGGTCGCGGTGCTCGAGGCCACGCCGGGGCTGGCCGTCGACGAAGCGGCCAAGGCGCTCGGGCTCACCGGTCGCACGCTCCAGCGCCGGCTCCAGGCCGAGAACACGACGTTCCTCGCCGAGTCGCGCAAGGCGACGGTCCGCCGCGCCAAGCACCTGCTCACGACCACCGACGACAAGGTCGCCGACATCGCGCGCGCCGTCGGGTGCGCGACCGCGCAGCACTTCACGGAGCTGTTCCGGACCGAGACCGGCGTGCCGCCGGCAACGTGGCGCGCGTCGGCGCGCAAGCCGAGCAAGTAGCGTCGTCGTGTCGACTCCGCTTCCGCTCTAGAATTCGAAGTCGAAGCCGGCGAACCAGGTCTTGTCGCCGACCGAGAGCTTGGTGTCCGACCCGAAGCCGTTGACGACGGCGGCCACCACCTCGATGAAGAACCCGGCGTGCTTGATGCCGCTCTGCCGCATCGAGCGCGCCGCGTTGCGGTCGATGCGCTCGGCCCGGATCGAGAGTCCGAGCGCGCCCTGGAAGCCGAGCGAGCCGCCGTAGGCCTTGTTGGTGTCGCACGACGAGGTATCGGTCGAGCCGTCGGTACAGACCTTCGAGACCGCACCGCTCGGGCCCTTGAGCCACCACAGGTAGTACGACAGCCCGCCGCGCAGGTACGGCACCACCGGGATGCCCCACAGATCGTCGAGCTGGGTCGCACGATAGGTCGCGCCGAGCGAGAACGGGATCAGGCGAAACGTGTTCGAGCTCGACGTCGAGCGCGGGCGGAACAGGTCGTCGGGAGACGTGCCGTCCTCGTAGGCGTACGCGGTCTTCTGCATGTAGCCGATGCTGCCGCCGACCCCGAGCCAGCCCGAGCCCGTCCAGATCGCGCGCTCGAGCTCGAACATCGGCAGCAACTGGTAGACGTGTGCGTCGTGCGCCTTCAGCGAGCCGTCGCTGTTGCGGGTGTAGTAGTTGCCGAACATCGCGGCGTACGGCCCGAGGCCGGTCGTCATGTTGGTCCCGATCTGCGCGTCGATGTCGGGCGTGTAGGGACCGATCTTGAGGCCGGCGCGCCAGGTCACCGGCCCGTAGTTGTCCTCGAGCTCGGCGTCGGACGTCGACGGGTCTTCCCAGTACGGCGTGAAGTCATCCGCGCGCGCGACGCGGGATTTGGCGAGCGGGATCAGGATCACGATGCCGAGCGCGACGTGCGACGCGCGAACGCCGAACCGACGACGGCGGCGCCACAGCCACGCGATCGCCAGCGGCAACAAGAGGCCCGCCATGGCACCACCGGCGTCGCCACCGGCGTTGCACAGCCCGCCTTCGATCTTGCCGCCGCGATCGTGGACGTCCTCCCAGAAGTCGGTGACCGGCTTGGGAACCACGGTGCGGTTGAAGAACGTGCCGACCGGGTTGCCGTAGAAGTCGACCGCGACCAGCGCGACCGTGTATTCGGCGCCATTGTCGAGCCCGTCGATCCGCAGGCTGGTGGCAGTTCCGGATTCCTGGGTACCGCACAGAAACGACGGATCGAGGTTGGAGAACTGCGCCGGCGCGGCCGCCACCGGTGTGCCGTCTTCCCCTTCGACCGTGGTCTCGGTGAGATCGAGCGCCGACGGGATGCCGCAGATCGTGTCCGACGTCGAGTACAGCGGGGCGTCGCCGCTTCCCACCGCGTTGCCACTGGCATCCATGCACAGCGCCTGGAACGCGTAGAGGTCGGAGGCGTTGCTGTCGGGGATGTCCCAGGTGATCTCGATCGAGCCCTCGCCACCGGTCGCCTTGATGTTGTCGGGCAGCGGCGGCGGCTTGGTGTCGAACCCGGTGACGTCGGCGAACTTGCCGAGATCGATCGGGCGCGACGAGAAGAAGTCGGGATCGCTGTTGGCGTCGGTGTCGACCACGACCCACACGAACGCGCTACCGGCGTCCGACTCGACGCACGCGGTGCCGGCCTGATCGGGGCGCGCGTTGATCAGGTCGTAGAGCGGGACCGAGATGTTCTCCGCGCGGGTCGCGAGCACGTCGATGTCGGCGAGGCCGCGTCCCGTGATCTCGTGGCAGTTCATCTCGCGCTGGATGTCGTCGTCGCAGCTCGAGCCCGCGAACACCGTCGCCGGCTGGTTGGTGTTGGTCACCGCCGTGAGGTGGAGCTCGTAGTAGAGGTCGGTGTCGACTGCCGAGGCGGCCTGGCTGCACTGACAGGAGCCGAGGTTCAGGCGCTGCCGGAGCTGGTCGGAGTCCGCGGGCTCGACGAGGTCGCCGTTGTCGTCCGCAATGAACAGCCGTGGCCACTCGAGGGTCGCCCCGTTGGGGAGGGTCCCGACATCGTCGGCGCGTGCGGTGCCCGCGGAGGTGGCCAGGAGCGCCACGGTCGAGACAGAAATCACCGAAGAAAGACGCATCTGGGCGGTCGCGGCTGCTGCAAGGACAGGGCCGCCGGTTGGGGGTTCCGGCGGCGAGACAACCGTCGATATCACGCGGAGTTGTCCGCATCAACAATCCGGGTCAGCCCCGACCGGGATGCCAAACTGGCAACGCCATCGACGCGCACGTGCCAGGGGGGCGTAGCGTGTCAGGCCGCACGCCCGCGGCGGGACGCGCGGGTACGGGTGCGGAGCTCGGCCTTGATCTCGGCAGCGAGCGTGGTGGCGCGTCGTTCGTCGCTCGGTTCGCGGCGGCCGCCCCACTCGGCGGCGTAGTAGATGTCGACCAGCTCGGACACGCGCGCGGCGACGGAATCGCCGTCGGTCGCCAGGCGGGTCGCGAGCTCTCGCGGCGTGGTGGCACGCGGGCGCGCGATCCCCGCCTTCGCGAGCTGGCGCACGACATCGTCGAACGCACCCGCGACCGAGGAGCGCTTGCGCGGCTTGATCACGCGGCCGCCCGCCGTGGTCGCTCGCCGGCGTTTCTTCCAGCGCCGGCGAACGAACAGCGCGATCAGCAGGGCTCCGAACGGCACGCTGATCGGCCAGTGATCGACCAAGCGATCCTTGACCCACAACGCCGCGTGCTTGATCGCGCGGCCGGCGGACTCGAGCGCACCGCCGATCGACTTGAACAGCGAGAGCTGGGAGACCAGGTCGTACTCGACGACCCACTTCGTCCACTGGAACCGTAGCGTGTCGATGAACCGCGACAGCCGGGCGCGCCATCCGGTGCCGCCACGCCCGAGCTGGTCGACCTCGCCGGGGGGCGTCGGATCGATCGTCACCCATACGCCGGTGCCACGGACACCGGGGAAGAACACCTCGTCCCACGAGTGCGCGTCGCCCGCACGCACCGCGATGTAGTTCTGGTACTCGTTCCACTCGCCGCCGAGGAAGCCGTTGACGTTACGGGTCGGGATGTGGACCGCGCGCGCGAGGATCGCGAACGCCGACGCGAAGTACTCGCAGTGCCCGGCCTTGCGCTCGAACAGGAAGTAGTCGACGGGCTCGCGACCGTGCGGATCCTCGAGCTCGAGCGTGTAGGACAGGTGCTCGTTCAGCCACTTCTTGATCGCGATCACCTTGTCGTACTGCGTGGGTGCGTTGGCCGTGATCTCGTGGGCCAGTCGACGCGTGTGCGCCGTGATCTCCTCCGGCAGCTGCGTGTAGACCTCGAACCCCGCCGGCAAGCTCCCGGCCCCCTTGCGGAGCTCGTCGGGGCTTGGACCCGAGAGCTCCGAGTACACGGTGTAGTGCACGGTGGATCCGTGCTCGAGCCGGATCTCGTCGTTGCGCTCGACCAAAGCGTGGCGGCGGAGCGTGTGGGCGTACTCGACGATCCGTGGCTGGCCGGCGGCGAACAGCACGTTGGAGTCGAGCGGCTCGAGCCATACCTCCTGCTTGACCGTCTTCCGTGCGAGTCGCTCGATCTCCGGGACGGGCAGTGCGTGACCCGTCCATAGCAGCACGCGGCGATCGCGGGTCGGGTGGGCCTCGAGCGTCTGGTTGGTCTTCGGCGCGTTGTCGTCGTGCGACCACTGGCCGTTCTCGTAGTGATCGAACGAGACGCCGCGCCAGTGGATCTCGGGGGCGCTACGGCCACCGTAGCGCGGATCGATCTCGACGCGCATCACCACGGTCGGGTCCTGCTTGAGCACGCCATGGTCGCCGAGGTGCACGTTCTCGGAGAACCCGACCAGCATCAGGCCGCCGTGGGTCTTGAGGAAGAACCCGATCCCGATCCGGGGCAGCGCGAGGAACACCACCGCCGCCCCGAGGAACACGCAGAACGACAATAGGCCCGTGCCGAAGAAGAACCGGCCGCCGACGATTCGCCGCGAGTCGAGGATGCGGCGGACCTCGACGCGCTCCGACGCGCGATCCGCCGCGTGCTTGACCAGGAGGTTGTCCTCCATCTCGCGGCGCAGGTGGAACAGCGTCAGCGCCCACGTCGTCGTGATCACGAACCCGAAGAAGAACAGGCCGTAGGTCAGATCGGGGTTGAGCACCGACCCCGCGACCAGCATCAGGAACGCGAGCAGGTACATCTGCTGCCAGTCTCGCGCGGCCTTGCGGTTGAACGCCTTGGCGATCGTGAGCCACACGAGGAACTCGCCACCGACGTACAAGAAGTCGAGCGTGACGATCGCGGTCAGCACGCAGTAGCCGAACACCAGCAGCGTGAGCACCGTCCACACCCACGACCCGCGCTCCATGGTCCGGATCCGGATCCGCGGCGCTTCCCACCACCACGAGGCGATCAGCGCGAGCAATCCCCCGTACGACACCAGCGGCCCCATCCCGCCGCCGCCGATCAGCGCGAGGAACGCGAACCCGACCATCAGGTAGCTCGCGGTCTTGTGGGCGACGGCGAACCTCATCGCGTCAGTTGCCCTCCGCGGCGATCAGGTTGGCACGGGCGGCGGAGAGTAGCCGCGCGTCGTCGTGGTAGTCCGCGAGCACGATCAACGCCTCGGACGCGATGCCCGCGCGGATCGCGTCCGACCATTCGGTACGGTGCTGATCGAACCACGCCGCGGCGAGCTCGTCGCGAACCGCATCGCGCATCGCCGGTGGGAGCAGCGCCGGCGGCGCACCGATACCGGTGACCCGGCGCAACATCGCCCGCCGATCGCGCTCCTCCCAGTCGAGGCGACCGAACGCGAACGTCAGCACGCCGCCCAGCGCCGCGAGCGCGATCGCGATCGGGACGAGCGGCCAGCGCGCGCGATCGGTGAGACCGCCCGCGAGGAGGATCACGGCGGCCAGCCAGGTCGGCGTGCGCAGCAGGCCGAGCACGACGCTGCGCCGGTAGCGCCGGATCGGGAGGTACGCGGGCTCGCCCTCGCGCGTGCGATACCGGTACTCCGAACCGGCGCGCGGCCACACCGGGATCACGACATGGAAGAACTCGGTCGCGATGCCCTCGCCGTCGACGCGCTCGACGTGGCCGGCCGACGACCACCCGAACCACATGAGCTCGGTGCGGTACGGCCTAGACATCCATCACCTGCGTGGTGGTGGGTCGCTTGCCGGCGGGCAGGTCGCGCGGCGCGACCAGGACGCTCTCGACGCGCGCGGGGATCGGGGCGAAGGCGTCGTCTTCGGAGGCGTAGGGCAGGAGCGCCAGGGCGCGCCCGATCCGCGCCTCCTGCGGCCGGCCGGCCCCGGGCGCCACGTGGACGCCGCGCGCCGATAGCTCGACGGTCCAGCCGCGCTCGAGATACGCCGACGCCAGGCTGGAGGCGACCGAGATCGCGCGCTCGACGGCGGAGATCTGGGCTTCGAACGCCGGCGTCAGGGCGCCGTCATCGGCGGCCTCGCGGACCTCGAGCGGCAACGCGTTGTCGACGCCGATCGCGACGCGGCGCGCGTGCTCGTCCTCGTACTCGCGGACCAGCAAGCGGCCGCTGCGAGCGCTCGATCGCCAGTGGACGTCGCGGCGGTCGTCTCCGGTACGGTGCTCGCGGAGCCCGAAGAACTCGCCGCGGCGGCCGAGCCGGTGCGCGATCGCGTCACCGGCGGCGGTCGACCTCGGCTTGGGGCGCGGCACCGGTACGCGCGACGGATACACCAGCACCTCGACCGGCGCCTCGATGTCGCGCGACTTGCGAAACAGCGCGAACGGAAACTTGGTGGCGAGTCGGTAGCCGGTGAGCTGGTAGAGACCGCGACGGGAGAACGTGTGGCGATAGCTGGTCCGCTGCGTCTTGGCGGCGGGGATCTTGAGGAAGTAGCACCGCTTGTCGAGCGGTGTCGTGCCCATCAGATCCTCGACCTCGATCGAGTACGACGCCTTGGTCGGCTTGGTGTTCTCGATCACCACCTCCATCAGGAACGGCTCGTTCGCGTACACGCGCGGCGGCGGCCGGCGTTGCACGACCAGCCGCTTGAGCGTCATCTCCGACAGGATCCCCGACGCGATGATGAACGACAGCAGCCACCCGAGGAGCAGGTAGAGCAGGTTGTTGCCGGTGTTGATCGCCGCGAACCCGACGCCGACGCTGAGGAACACGATGATGCGGCCCTCGCGGGTGAACCTCAGCTTGCGGCGGCGCGAGCGCGCGCGCTTGCGCACGCGGGCCCACCAGCCAAGCCTCTCCTCGGGCTCAGTCACGCAAGCTCACCCTAGGTGGGGACCGCGACCCGTCCGGTGATCTCGCCGACGATCCGCTCGGCGTCGGCACGTGCGCGACCGAGCGAGTCGTGGGTCTGGGCCAGCGTCAGGCGGTGGGCGAGGCACGGCACCGCGAACGACTTGAGGTCGTCGGGCACCACGAAGTCGCGACCGGCGGCGAGCGCGGCGGCCTGGGCCGTGCGGTGCCAGGCGAGGGCACCGCGGGTCGACACCCCGATCGTGATGCCGGGATGGCGGCGCGTCTCCTCGACGATCGTCATCGCATAGTCGGTGAGCGCGTCGTCGACGCGAATGCCCTCGACGTGGTCCTGGAGCTTGCGGACCACCGCGAGGTCGGTCACCACCGGCGACAGCGTCGCGATCGGATCACCGCCGGTGCGGTCGCGGAGCAGGTTGCGTTCGACGTCGCGCGCCGGATAGCCGATCGAGATCCTGAGCAGGAACCGGTCCATCTGCGATTCGGGGAGTGGATAGGTGCCGTAGTGCTCGGCGGGGTTCTGGGTCGCGAGCACGAGGAACGGCGTGTCGAGGGCGTGCGTGGTGTCGTCGATCGACACCTGGCCTTCGCTCATCGCCTCGAGCAGTGCCGACTGCGTGCGCGGCGTGGTGCGGTTGATCTCGTCGGCGAGCACCACGTTGGCGAAGATCGGGCCGTGCTTGAACTCGAAGACTTTTCCCTGCTGGTCGTAGATCGACACGCCGACGATGTCGGACGGCAGCAGGTCGCTGGTGAACTGGATGCGGCGGAACGTGCCGCCGAGCGACGCGGCGAGTGCGCGCGCGAGCGTGGTCTTGCCGACCCCCGGGATGTCCTCGATCAGCAGGTGGCCGCGGGACAGCAGGGTGATCACGGCCGCCCGGATCGCCTCCGGCTTGCCCCGCACCACGCTCGCGATCGAGTCCTCGAGCTTGCGAACGACTCCGATATCGGTCGACGAGATCGGAGCGGGGACCACCACCTGGGTCAGTATAGCCCAGGAAAAACTCCGTACAGCGTCTAGTCGCTACGGAGCGCCATCAGCAGGCGGAGGACGTACCAGAACAGCGTCACCACCGTCGAGAACAGCATCATCGCCGCCGCCACGTACATGGTGGGCGGGAAGTCCTTCATGATCGCGCTGGTCTCGTACAGGATGTACCCGGCCATCAAGAGGATCATGAAGCCGGCGAACAGGCCGCCGAGCGAGAACCCGAAGATGATGGCCGCGAAGATGATGCCGATCGCGGCGAAGCTGGCGATCATCAAGGCGCCGCGGAGGAACGAGAAGTCCTTCTTCGTGACGAACACCACGAGGGTGAGGCCGACGAAGATCGCCATCGTGATCACGATCGCCTGCGACAGGATGGTGAGCGCGGTGCCACTCAGGATGAAGGTCGGGACACCGCCCGCCTGCAACGACAGGATCTGCGCCTGCGTCGGGTGGGAGAACCGCAGCATCAGCACCCAGAACAGGGGCTGGAACAAGAACGAGTAGGCCGCGACGCCGATCCCGAGACCCAGATACTGCAGGCCGCGCGACGAGTTGCTCTGTACGAGCCGGTTGGCGACGAACAGGACGCCCATCAAGAGGAGCATCAAGCCGAGCATCGCGAACGCCGACGCTCCGAACATGGTCGAGAACTTCCAGCTGACCCCGGGGGCGTACTTGAGAAGACCACCCGTGATCGCGGCGAACGCGAGCAGGGCGATTCCGAGGTGCGCGTAGGTCTTGCGCAAGAAGGTCACGCGGTCGCTGACGCCGAGGGTCGCGACGGCTCCCGCGATCGGACGACGAGCTGCCTGTGCAAATGCCATGTCCCGTGCTCCTGAAGGTTTACGGCTCGTTTGTAGCACGGTCTCGTCGATGGGCGACACCACAACGGTGCCATCGGCCTCGTCGGATCACGGCGATATCTCCCCAGTTTATCGGGGAGCCGATCGTATTCGGCGACAGCGAATCCTCCTCGATCGACAGGCCGCACGCTCGCCGCTCCGCGCGGCTGTCGTCGCCCCAGGGGACGGCCCAGCCCGCATCGTCGCCGACCAGGAGCGCACGTGGTGGCTCGGGATCCGGCGGATCGCGGAGGGCGTCGTCGAATGTGATCGCGAGCGTGCCCGCGCTCCCACCCGATCGGATCCGCCGATCGGTCAGGTCGACCTGCTGAGCGCGGGTCGGGTAGCGCACGTAGCGCCGGGCGGCGAGGCGCGGACCCCGGGCGCCGAGATCGCACGCGAGGACCCACCACGCGGGACGATCCCCGGCGCGTACGGCGACCCGCCACAGCAGCTCGGCGTAGCTCCAGCGCAACAGCGGCAGCCGGGTGAGGCGGAGGTTCGCGACGTCGAACGCGAACAGTGACACCCGGCCGCACCCGTCGGGGCCGTCGTGGGAGAGGCCCGGTGGCAACGCGAGGGCCCGTGCGTCGAACGTGCCGTCGACCTCGACCGTCAGGCGCTCGACGCCGGTGAACGCGAAGGTCATGTCACCAGCCACAGGACTCCGAGCGAGACGGCGAGCGACGGGATCGTGACCACGATGCCGACGCCGACGAACTTCTTGAGCGGCACCTCGACACCCTGGTGGCGCAAGGCGTGTGTCCAGAGCAGGCCCGCGAGCGATCCGATCGGGAGCAGGCGAGGGCCGAGGTCGCCGCCGACCAGCGCCGCCAGCACGTGCGAGGTCGGGGCTCCGGCGAGCGCGTGCGAGTGGAGCAGTGCCATCGGGTGGTTGTTGATCACCGCGGAGCCGACCGCCGCCACGCCTCCGATCGTGGCGAGCGGTGCCGGCGAGGCCTCGTAGAACTTGTCGAGCTCGCCGGTCAGGCCGACGCGCGCGAGCGCCGTCGCCAGCACCAGCGTGCCGAACAAAAACGGCAGCAGCTCCCAGCTCACGTTGCCGCCGATCTGGTAGAGGCCGGCCCCGGCGCGCACCGTGACGATCGTGCACGCGAGCGCGGCGATCGCGGCGACCGGCCACAGCGGTGCACCGAACCCCGCCATCACCGGATACGACGCGATGCTGCATCCCGCGATCGCGACCACCACGCGCGCGGCCGACGACAGCGGCACGCGCGGCGACGCCTCGCCGGGCGCCGGCGCCTCGTCGGCGAGCACGCGGCGGAACACGAACGCGAGCGCGAAGTAGGCGACGATCCATCCGACGATCGCGACCGGCACCATGTGGACCGCGTAGGTGTTGACGTCGATGTGTGCGCGCGACGCCACCACCAGGTTCATCGGGTTGCCGGTCGGCAGCGGCGCGACACCGGCGCCGACGAACGCCGCGAACGCGAACGGCACCACCAGCTGCGCGCTGCGCTTCGGGTAGACCTGCTTGATCAGCTCGACCACGACCGGCGTGACCAGGAGGATCGCGGCGTCGTTCGACAGCAGCGCCGCGGTCAGCGCCGAGGTCACGAACACCATGCGGAACCCGTGGCGCACCGGACCGCGCGTGCGGGGCTCGATCCAGGTCGCCATCCACGCGAACACGCCGAGCTCCGCCGCGCACGCCGTGGTCGTCATGATGCCGACGATCACGATCAGCGGTCGCCACAGGTCGCCCGCGGCCTGCGACACGTCGCCGAGCTCGGCGACCCCGCCGGCGACCGCGATCACGACGCCGATCAGGGCGCCCACCGCAGGCGCCCAGGTGTGTCGCCACGCCAGCACGATCGTGATGGCGATGGCGAGAGCGACGACGGCTACGAGCACCGCCGCCTACGATACACGCTCGCTACTGGGTGCAGGTCATCGTGGTGTCGTTGCAGGATCCAGTCGAGGCCGCTCGTGAAGTCGAGACACGTCTGGGCATCGAACGCGCTGCAGAGGATGCGGCCCTCGTCGACGGAGGCGCGGAGGGCCTCGGCGTCGAAGCTCGCCTCGAGCGTGGCCTTGCAGTCCGGCTCGGGGTCTGGAACAGCGCGGAGAACTCGACCGGTGCGTCGGAGGGATACGCCATCACGAGGACCACCGCCGCCACGAGTGCTCGCATCCGACGATGGCATCACGGAGCTCGACCGGTGACGCGAACCAGATGCGCGCTCGACGTAGCCCACGCGACGCCTGCGCACGTCGGGGGGCGGAGGCCATCGATTTCGCGGATCTAGGTCGGGGTTCGTGGGTGTGGCACTTGCTTGTTTTTCGGGACATGAAAGGTCTCGGTCTACTCGCTCTGGTCGCCGCGTGCGGCTCCGATGAGCTGACCGCGCGGCAATACGACGATGTCGCCGCGGTCGTCGGCGCCAGCGTCGCCACCCCCGATCGGGGGGGCGACCTCGGGGCCATCACCGACTCGCTCTCGATCGCGCGCGGCGACCTCCCCAAGAATTTCGTACTCGCCTCCGACGGGTCGGTCGTCGGCACGCGCGGCGGCATCGAATACACGTATCGCGTGATGTGCCTGTCGCCGTGGGAGTCGTATCCCGCCTTCGCCGCCTGCGATCCGCCGGCGTCGAGCGCCGTCGTGCAGGCGCGCTGGACCGGTCAGCTGGCGATGGGCGCGTTCGACGGGACGATGACGCGCGAGGGCGTGTGGCGCCTCGACTACCTGAGCTCGCCGATGGGCATCGCGAAAGGCGGCACCCAGCTGATCGCGCAGCAGGCCACGTTCTCGACCGATCGGGCGTTCGATCATCGGACCTACTGGATCACCGACGACCAGGAGCTGCAGATGTTCGCCGAGATGTCGTCGCAGACCATGATGGCCGGCAACGTGACCTCGAACGTGAACGTCACCACCGACGACGGCGACTACTACGTCACCTCGTACCTCGAGATCACGTCGTTCCCGACCGCCAAGCTGACGCTCGACGAGTACGAGTACACCGTCGACCTCGATACCGGCGAGGTCACCCGCGGCGCGCCGAGCGTCGGCGGCGCGCTGTACTGAGTGCGACGCCTCGCGCCCACGTGGGCGTGGGCAGACATCGCCGCGCGTGCCCGATCATGGCGAGGGCTACTCGTGCACCGACGCGTAGCGCCTGTCCTCGTCGTCCTCGACGTAGCGCAGCTTGGGCTGCCCGCGCGACACCACCTCCGCGCGAAACGCCGCGCGCAACCGGGCGAGGCCGTCGGCGGTCAGGTAGTTGTCGTCGACGTCGAGCGTGCGGAGCGCGGAAAATCGATCGGCGCTCGCGGCCAGCCGCTCCGCGTCGGCATCGTCGAGCGTGCTCATCGAGAGATCGAGGGTGACGAGCCGGCGCGCGATCGCCGAACTGGCGAGCCGATCGATCAGCTCGCTACCGAATTCGTGGTTCTTGAGCCCGAGATGCACGACCGTTGCGAGCACCTTGCCGTCGAGCAGCTTCGCGAGGTGGCGCGCCTCGGCATCGGAGTCGTAGTCGGGCGAGCCGAACCACAGCTCGAACGTGGTCAGCGCCGGCAGCTGCGCTGCCAGCAGGCTTGCGAGCCGGAGCTTCGTCATCGCACAGGTCTCGACGATCAACGTCTCGAGGCGCGGCAGCGACAGTCCGTTCAGGCCGAACGAATCGAGGCTGGATCCCCACGCACCCGAGTGGACCTTGAGCCATCGAAGGCCGGGGAGCTCCGAGATCGCCTTGCCGACGTCGCCGACCATGTGGTGCGCCATGTCGATGTTGCGGCCGCAATCGCCGAGGAATAGCCGCCGCAGCGTCGGTCCCCACGGCTGCGCGCCGGCGAGCCCGACGACGCCGGGCACGTCCCGGTTGTTGAAGTCCCAGCGCAGGATCCCGATCCGCAGCTCCTCGAGCGCGGCACACGGCGGCGCGGCGAACACGCGGCTCGCGAACGCCGTCGCGTCGAAGTGCGGCGACATCCAGTCGACCTCGTTGTGGAGCCGCAGTGTCTTCCAGAACCCGTGGCGGGTCTCCCACGTCGCCAGCGCAGGCGGCGGCAGGCCGATCGCGGTCGCGAGCTCGTCGAGCCGCTTCTGCTTCTTTGCATCCTTGCGCTGCTCGAGTGCGGCCGCGAGCGCGATCCACTCGCCGAGCTTCGTCCCGCGCGTCTGCAGCCAGTCGGCGTACACGCTGGCCGCATGCGGATCGTCGGGCGCGCCACGCAGCGCATCCTCGAGGTCCGGGTCGTGCGGCAACGGGCGCGGCGAGCGCAGGACGTCGCCACCGATCTCCGGCGGCGGCGGTGGCGGGGGCTTCTTCGACTTCGACTTCGACTTCGACTTCGACTTCGCGCGTGCCACGCCGCGAGTATGACGCGCCTAGCGGCTGGCCTTGAGCTTCTTGATCTCTTCGATCAGCTCGGGCACGGCTTTCTCCCACTCGGCGACCAGACCGTAGTCGGCGACCTGGAAGATCGGCTCGTCCTTGTTCTTGTTGATCGCGACGATCGTCTTGCTGCCCTTCATGCCGGCGAGGTGCTGGATCGCACCGGAGATCGCGACGGCGAAGTACAGGTTGGGCGCGACGATCTTGCCGGTCTGGCCGACCTGCCAGTCGGCCGGGACCATGCCGGCGTCGGTCGCGGCGCGCGAGGCACCCATCGCGGCACCGAGCAGATCGGCGAGCTGCTCGAGCACCTGGAAGTTCTCGCCGTTGCGCATGCCGCGACCACCCGACACCACGACCTTGGCGTCGCCGAGGTCGGGACGATCGGACTTCTGCGCGTCGAGCTTCTCGAACACGGCGCCGCGCGCGTCGAGCGCACCGGGGGCCGCACTCGACACCGTACCGGCGGCACCGAGCTCCGCGGCGGGCTCGAACTCCGACTGGCGCGGTGTCACGCAGATCACCGGCGTGCCGATCTGGATCGTCGAGTAGGCGTTGCCGGCCAGGATCGGGCGAACGAACGTGTCCTTCGCGGTGATCTTGGCGATGTCCGATGCCATGCCGGCATCGAGTAGCGCGGCGACGCGCGGCATCAGATCCTTGCCGAGCGCGGTCGCCGTCGCGCACACGATCGCCGCGTCCGCGGCCTTGGCCTGCTCGGCGACGATCGGCCCCCAGGTCTCGGCGAGGTAGTGGGGAAGGCTGGCGTCGTCGACGGTGACGACCTTGCCCGCGTACTTCGCGGCGGTGGCGCCGGCGCCCGCGGCACCGGTGCCGACGAGCAGGATCACGACCTCACCACCGACGAGCTTGGCGGCCTCGCGCGCGAAGTTGATGTTGGACAGCGCGCTCGTGCGCAGGTCGGCGCCCTGGAACTCGCAGAATGCAATGACGTTGGCCATGGGGAGTCTCCTTTAGAGCGCCTTCGCCTCTTCGGCGAGCTTCTTCACGAGGGTGGGAACGTCGGGGACGATCTGACCGGCCGCGCGGGCCGGCGGCAGCGTGACCTCGAGCTCCTTGATCATCGGCGTCGGCTCGGCACCGTAGTCGGCGAGCTTGGCCTGCGTCATCGGCTTCTTCTTGGCGGCCATGATGCCCTTGAGCGACGGCAGGCGAGCGCCCTCGCCGGAGTACTCGTGGGTCTGGGGCGTGACACCGTTCTTGACCGCGTGCGAGCTGACGATGCGCAGGTCGACGGTGATCACGCTGTGCATCGGCACGCGCTTGTACTCGACGCCGCCGTCGACCTCGCGGCCGACGAGGAGCGACTGCTTGTCGCCGGCGAGCTCGATCGACGCCGCGAACGTGGCCTGCGGCCAGCCGAGCTTACCGGCCAGCATCTGTCCGACCTGGTTGGCGTCGCCATCGACCGCCTGCTTGCCCATGAGCACGAGGTCGGGCTTCTCGGCCTCGACGATCGCCTGCAGGACCTTGACGACGACGAGCGAGTCGATCTCGCTGTCGTTGGCATTCACGTGGATCGCGCGATCGGCGCCCATCGCGAGGCAGGTCCGGATCTCCTTGGCGCCGTCGTCGGGACCGATCGAGACGATCACGATCTCGGTGTCCGGCAGCCGCGAGTTCTCCGCGCCGTTCTCGCACAACCGGAGCGCGGCTTCGACGGCGTACTCGTCGAACGTGTTGACGATCCAGGATGCGCCGGTCAGGTCGATGTGGCCATCCTTGATCTTGGCCTTCTGCGTCGGGTCGGGGACCCGCTTCACGGGAACCAGGATCTTCACGGGGACTCCTTGTTGCTTGGCTTGAGATTTTCGGGCGAACGCGCAAGGCCCTTACCCACGAACGTCACCACCCAGTCGGCGGCGCGCACGATATCGAACTTCTTCGGGCGCGTCCCGGGCGCGGTCGTCGAGATCGCGGAGCTCGACGACGAATCGGGAGGCCGGCGAGCGAGCACCCACGCGAGTGCGAGCTCGTCGAGCATGCCGAAGATCATTCGCGCGGCGACATGACTCGGCACCGTGGTGTCGAAGTCACCCGCGCGCTGTCCGTCGGCGATCAGCCCGCCGAGCACGCGCAAGAAGTCGGCGAACTGCGGGTTGTCGTACTCCTTCATGAACTTGCTCGACTGCCGGAGCTCGATCGTGAGGACCTCGGCGGCCGACGGCTCGTCGTGGACGAGCTGGAGGTACGCGTGCAAGAACGCGCGCAGCCGCTCGCTCGGCTTCGACTCCGGAATCTCGGCGATCGCGGCCGCGAGCGTGCGGTTGACCTGCTCCATCCGCGACTCGAACAGCGAGATCAGGAGGTCATCCTTGTTCTTGAAGTAGAGGTAGATCGTCCCGTCGGCGACTCCCGCATCCTTCGCGATCTCGCTGACTCGCGCGGCGAAGAACCCGCGACGAGCGAACACGCGCTCCGCAGCCGCCAGGATCCGCGCGCGTTTCCCTTCGCGCTCGCTCCCGGGCGTGACTGAATGAACCGTCATTCAGTTGCGTGGATAGCGTCTATTGCGCACAGCGTCAAGCGGGCGGAGACCCGCAAGCGCGCCGTGGCGTCGGTTGAAAACCCGATCGACGTGAACTACAACCACGCGGTGACAACCCCACGGATTTCGAGGCCTTTCGTACTGCCTTGGCTGATGGTCGTGTGCTGTGCGCCGCTCCTCATGGGCGGTGCGTGCGAGAAGAAGACCAACAAGCCGGCGGACACCGGTGCGATCAACGCGCTCGAACGATCCGATCCGGGATCGGGATCCCAAGGTGCAACGAACGGCGCGACCGCCGACACCACGCCGCTCGACGGCATCGACATCCAGAAGCTCGATAGCGACAAGCAGAAGGTGTTCTACCGGATGATCGCGACGCTGAAGTCGCCGTGCGGTAAGCCAGAGAGCCTACGCACGTCGTACGAGAAGGACACCGCGTGCAAGCGTGCACCGTTCGCCGTGCGTTTCGTGCTGACGATGCTCGAGGACGAGTTCCCCGAGGACAAGGCGCGCGAGGACTACGAGGCCAAGTACGTCCACCCGCGGATCGCGGAGCTCGACATCTCCAAGGCGCCGCACGTCGGCAACGAGGATGCGCCGGTCAAGATCGCCGAGTTCTACGACTACGGCTGCCCGCACTGCAAAGAGTTCAAGCCGGTGCTCGACGCGCTCGGGCAGCGCTACGAGGGCAAGGCGACCGAGTACTTCATGATGTTCCCGCTCGGGCACTGGCCGGATTCGAAGAGCGCGGCACAGGCCGCGATCGCCGCGTACAAGCAGGGCAAGTTCAAGGAGATGCACGCCATCCTGTTCGCGAAGGCGCCCGCGGCGTCCAAGGACGACGTCATGCAGTACGCCGGACAGCTCGGCCTGGACATGACCCGGTTCCAGGCCGACTACGAGGCCGCCGGCCCGCAGGTCGAGCACGACAAGGTCCAGGGCGAGACCGCCGGGGTCGACTCCACACCTACCTTGTTCATCAACGGGCGAAAGTTCGTGGGTCCGATCACCCTGAAGTACCTCGGAATGTGGATCGACGAGGAGATGGCGGTGAATCGATGACGGGCATCCCCCGTCGGACGACCATGCGCTGGCTCCTGGCCACGGTCGTGGCGTTTGTCATCGGTGCCGCCGGGACTCCCGCTTCCGCCGGGGTCCTTCACAAGGGCGACCGCCTCGCCGAGCTCGACGTCGCGGTCGACGCCCACGGCAAACCGTTCAAGCTGCGCGCGCTGCGCGGCAAGTGGGTGCTCGTCACGATCGGCGCCGCGTGGTGCAAGCCGTGCGCGAAGGAGCTCCCGACCTGGGACAAGCTCGCCAAGATCATGAAGGGCAAGATCACGTTCGTCGCGATCAGCGTCGACGACAACATCGCCGACGGCAAGAAGTTCCACAAGCGACTCAAGCTGCGGAACATGAAGCTGGTCTACATGCCCGCCGACAAGAGCGCGGTCGTGGCGCGCTACGGCGCGGAGACCATGCCGTCGTCGTTCGTCGCCGACAAGAACCACATCGTGCGGCTGACCAAGAAGGGTTTCGCCGAGCGCGACCAGAGCGGCGAGCTCAAGAAGATGCACGCCCAGCTCGACCGGCTGCTCCGCAAGTAGACGTCGCGAGCCAGCGCCTAGAACTTCTCGGCGATCAGCGTCACCGCGACCGGCTTGCCCGCGCGCTCGAGCGCGAGCTGCACGGGCTGGCCGATCGCGAGCGAGCCGGGCATCAGGAGCTGCCGGCCGACGTCGGCTCCGAGATCGGACACCGCGCGTCCGTCGATCGAGACGATGCGGTCCCCATCCGTGACGCCGGCACGCGACGCCGGCGTGTCATCCTTGACGTCGGCGACGATCAGCTGATCGTTGGCGACGCCCGGGAAGAACCCGAGCGTGCCGCCGCCGTCGGGGCGCGGGGGCACCAGCTTGATGACGCCGAGGTCGACGCGCTGGCCCGAGGTCGCCGTGTACTCGCGCGACGCGAGGTGGCGGAACGTGGCGTCCTTCGGCGCGATCGCGACCGTGCCCTTGCCGGTCGGTACCTTGTCGACCACGAACCGGCCGTCGGCACCGGTGGTCGGCGCGTGACCGGACAGCATGTCGGCGAACGCGTTGCTCTCGAGGCCCTCGGCGCTCGCGATCACCATCAGGTCGGGAAGCGGCTTGCCGGTCACCGCGTCGACGACCTGTCCGGTGATCGTCGCCCACGGCGCGAGCGCGAGATCGAGCGTGGCCGGGCTGGTCTTGACGGTGACCTTGCCGTTCGCGGTGCCGGCGTCGGCGGTCACGGTGCAGGTGTACTCGCCGGGATCGAGTCGCTCGATCGCGTACGAACCGTCGGCGGCCGTGAACCGGCGGCTCTGCGCGTCGTTGCCGAATTGGATGGTCATCGAATTCGTGTTCTGCCGGCACCCGAGGTCGAACGCCGTCACCGGCGCGCCGGCGGCGGTGACGTGGCCGGTGATCGATCCGAGCGACTCGAGGACCAGCGTGACCGCATCGCCGGTCTTGACGTCGTCCTTCGACGCGCGCGCGGCGCCCTTGGCGCTCTCGACCTCGACCCGGTAGGTGCCGCGGCGAAGGTGCTCGACGGTGAACGTGCCGTCGTCGGCGGTCACGATCGGATCCGGCGAGCGCCAGAACATCCCGATCATGTCGCTCCGGTCGAGCTTGTCGCGCCATTGCACGGTCACCCACGCATCGCGCGCGGGCTGGCGATTCGCATCGACCACGGTTCCGCGGATCACGCCATCGCGCGCCTCGACGGTGAGGGTCACGCCGGTCACGCGCTGGCCCTTGGTGACCTCGACGTCGTAGCCCTTGTCCTTGTCCTTGCCCGTGCCGACCAGCGGGATCCTGCCGCGTTCGTCGCTGACCCGCAGCGTGACCTTGCCCGGCTCGAGGCCGACGACCTCGAACCGACCGTCGGTTCCCGTCATCGCGCCACCGGAGTCCGGACCGCTGCCGAACGAGAACGACTGGCGCATGCCACGCGATTGGACGTCGACGTGCGCGCCGGGCACGATCCTGCCGCGTTCGTCGACGACCTTGCCCGCGATCGAGGCGCGCGCCTCGAGCTTCACCTCGAGGCCCTGCTGGTCCTCGGTGGTCACCGTCACGGGCAGCGTGCCCTTGCGGCCGTCCTCGGTCCTGGCGACCAGCGTGAACTCGCCGGCGGGGACGTTGTGAAGCGTGAACGCACCGGTCGGATCGGATTCGCCGTGGACGACCAGCGCCTTGATCGCATCGAACATCGTGCCGATGCCGAGCTTCTCGGGCGCGATCTCGAGTCCGAGCTGGGAGGTCGGAGGCGCGCCGCCACCGTCGAGCACGACCCGGCCCGACAGCGTCGCGCCGAGCTCGAGCTCGAGCGTGACCCCATCGATATCCTTGTCGACGACCTCGATCGGCGTTCCGACGGACGGCACCGAGTGCTCGCCGAACGCGGCCAGCATGTAGCTCGCCGGCCGTACGCCGACGACCTCGAACGCGCCGGTGTCGTCGCTCGGCTCGCGGGCGGCGGCTCCCTGGCGCGAGGCCATCGAGAACACGCCGACCATCACGCCGGGGATGCCCTCGGTGGGCTTGCCGGCACGTACCACGCGCCCGCGGATCGTCAGCGCGCGATCGACGACGATGCGGATGCCGTCGAGCTGCTCGCCGATCCCGAGCTCGACCACCGTCGGCGATGCGCTCGCGTAGCCGCGCGCGCTCGCGGTCAGCCGGATCGCGCCCGAGCCGAGGCCGGTCAGCGTGAACGCGCCCTGGTCGTCGGTGTTGGCGGCGCCCCCGCCGCCGCGCCCCAGCGTGCGGGTTCCGGTCGCGCGCACCGCGGCATCCGGAACCGGCTTGCCCTCGCGCGTCACCACGACGCCACGGATCGACGCACCCGGTGCGAGCACGAAGTCGACGGCCATCGGCTCGCCACGCAGCTGGAACGTCTTGCGTGAACGCGTGTAGTCGTCGTGTCTGGCCGTCGCCGAGTAGCGACCGGGGGCGAGCGTGATCTTGTAGTGACCATCGTGGTCGGTGCGCGCGACCAACGTCTCGGTGCCGAACGGCATCCGACCGTCGGGCGACATCGCGACGCGCGCCCCGGCGATCGGTCCGCCGAGCGCGTCGGCGACGGTGCCGGTCACCGCGGTGCCGCCGGCGTCGAGCGCGAGATCGATCGTGGCCTTGCCGTTCGCGATCACGGTGACGCGACGGTGCGCGGGCAACAGACCGTCGGCGGTGGCCGCGACCTGATAGGTGCCGGGAGCGATCTGCGGCACGCTCCACGCGCCGCTGGCATCGGTGGTCGCCAGGATCGGTGGGCGATCACCGCCATTCATCATCGGGGCGAGGTCGGTGCTGGCGATCGCGACCGTGGCTCCGGCGACGCCCGTCCCACCGGCCGCACGCGTCACCCGTCCCGACAGCGAGGCCGGTGCCTGCAGGCCGCGATGATGTCCGCCGTGGCCACCGTTCGCGCTGCGATCCGTCGACGACGGATCCGTCTCGCCGCTCGGATCGTCGCCATCTCCACCTCCTTGTTCGCTCGCGTGGCTGCCGACCACCTTCCAGGCGACGAGCGCCACGAGCGCGACGACCACCAGTCCGACCACGACGATCCGGTTGCGCTTCACGCGCGCATCCTACCCGCGGCATTGCAAAGTGCCCGTGGAAACGCAGTTCAGCGGCGTGCCCAGCGCTCGACATGCGTCGGCGTCTGGCTGCCCCACCGGCACGGCGCGAACGCGACGGGCGGCGCCGGATCGGCGAGCACGAATTCGAGCCGGTCGTCCGCGCACCGGGCGATCGCCGCGTGCGCCCGCGCGACGCAGATGTCGGCACGCTGCATGTATCGGCGGAGGGCCTCGCCTTCGATCACCGGACGCGGGCCGATCCGCGATAGCTCGATCACGCGCGGTGCGATCTCGAGGTCTCCACGGCTCGGGACATCGGGGAACAGCGGAAACGCCTCGAGGGTGTCGCCGGCGTCGAGCACCATCCAACGGTGATCTCCATCGGCGTACTCGCCGGTGAGATCTTGGGCGCAACTCGCGATCGGCGCGTGGTGCTCGCAGGCCGCGACGACGATGCCGAGGACGACGACGGCGGGCCGGTGCACTAGCCCAGCGCCTGGGCCTTGAGCGCCTCGGCCTGGTCGAACGCGCGCAGCGCGTCGACGATCTCCTCGAGGCCGCCGTCCATGATGCCCGGCAGGTTGTGCTTGGTCAGGCCGATGCGGTGATCGGTGACGCGGTCCTGCGGGAAGTTGTAGGTCCGGATCTTCTCCGAGCGATCGCCGGAGCCGACCTGCAGCTTGCGGTTCGCGGCCTCGGCGGCCATCTGCTTCTCGCGTTCGGCCTCCAGGATCTTCGAACGCAGGATCTTCATCGCCTTCGCGCGGTTCTTGATCTGCGAGCGCTCGTCCTGACACGCGACCACGACGCCGGTCGGCAGGTGCGTGATGCGGACGGCCGAGTCGGTGGTGTTGACGTGCTGGCCGCCGGCGCCGCTCGACCGGTAGGTGTCGATCTTGAGATCCTTCTCGTCGACCTTGATGTCGACCTCTTCGGCCTCGGGCAGCACCGCGACCGTCGCCGCCGACGTGTGGATCCGGCCCTGGGCCTCGGTCTCGGGCACGCGCTGGACGCGATGGACGCCGGACTCGAACTTCATCTTCGAGTAGACGTCCTTGCCCTCGATCAACATCACGACTTCCTTGAACCCGCCGGCGGTGCCCTCCGACGACGACATCAGCTCGATCCGCCAGCCGTTGCGCTCCGCGAACCGCGTGTACATCCGGTAGAGGTCGCCGGCGAACAGCGCGGCTTCGTCGCCGCCGGTGCCGGCGCGGATCTCGACGATCGTGTTCTTGGCGTCGTTGGGATCCTTGGGGAGCAGCAAGATCTTGAGCGCCTGCTCGGAGGTCGTGCGCTGCTCTTCGAGCTGCTTGACCTCCTCGCGCGCCATCTCGCGAAGCTCGGGATCCGACTCCGCGTTGGCCATCTGCTCGGCCTGCGCGAGGTCACCGATCAATTTCTGGTAGTCGTGCCACGCGGTCACCAGCGGCTCGAGGTCCGCGTGCTCGCGCGACAGCTTCATGAACTCCGACCGCTTGTTGATCACCTCTGCGGTCGACAGCAACGCCGACACCTCTTCGTGTCGGCGCGCGAGTCCGGCGAGCTTGTCCTTGAACGCTTGCGAGTCGAACATGGCGCGTGATCAGCGAAGCAAGTATCGCGGGCGCCGGGTGACGGCGCGTTCAGGAGGGAGTCGACTTCTTGCCGTACTTCTTGTTGAACCGGTCGATCCGGCCCGCGGTGTCGAGCAGCTTCTGCTTGCCCGTGAAGAACGGGTGGCAGGCGGAACAGATATCGATACCGAAGTCACCGCGCGTCGAGAACGTCTCGTGGACGGCGCCGCAGGCGCAGGTGATACGGGCGGGACGGTAGTGGGGATGACCAGCAGTTTCCTTCACGGGGACCTCGTTACGGCTCGTCGCCGGGCTCGGGGTTTAGAGAGCCCGTATCTATAGGGACGGGGGCCGCCGAAAGCAACCCTATCGCCGCGAGACTGCATCGGCGAGGGCCGTAACCCCGCGAATCTGTGGTCGTGGTTCCCCGAAGGTCTAGGAGGCTCGCCGGCCGCCCAGACGGGCAGGGGCCTTGTCGGGGTAGAGCGGCAACAGCTCGTGGCCGACCCGGAGATCGCGGACGCTGTGGTAGGTGCCGGCCAGATCGAGGCTGACGTAGACCTTGTTCTGGTCGAACAGTCCGAAGCTGGTCGACACCACGATCTGCTCGTCGCCCACCATCTCGTAGCCCTCCGGCGTGACGTCGTGGCCGTAGATGCAGATGTTGGCGCCCATCGCGTGGACGAACCGGCGCGCCTCGACCTCGCTGGCCGATCGCGCCCACAGGATCTTTCCGACCACCGGCGTGTCGAGGATCTCGAGCGGGCTCGCGAACCCGGCACCCGACAGGTCGGCGGCCTCGACGTCCGCGATCGAATCGATCTGGGCAGCCGGCGCACCGTGGATGAACGTCGCCCCACAACGCGTGACCGCGGCGAGGGCGAACGTGTGGATGATGCCGCGCATGCGGGCGGTCGCGGTCGGGCCGAGGATCTGTTCGAGCAGGGCGACCTCGTCGGCGGCGAACTTCGCGGTGTGCGGGCCTCCGACGTGACCGTGCTCGTGGTTTCCGATCAGGGCGTGGACGTGGCCGGGGTACCTCGCCGCCAGTCGCGAGTACTCGACGATCAAGTCGCCCGAGGCGTCGCGGTAGTACTCGCCGAGGAAGTCGGGCCAGTCTTCGGGATCGATGTGGGGGCCGTGGATCAGATCGCCCGTGAACAGCAGGTGGGCATCACCGCGGTGCTCCACGAGCGCCGCCTCGAAGATCTCGACCATGCGGTCGTAGTCCCGCATGCATCCCTGGAGATCCGTGCATACGAGCAGCCGACCGTGGTCGGGTAATCGCAGCACGCGCGCCATCGGTCTTCCACGCTATCAGCTCCCTCCCCGGGGTCCTAGCCGACCCCCCCGATTTCCCGGTGTGGGATGCTTTGGGGGATGCTCGCGAGCGAGATCGAGGGCGCGCGACGGGTACACGTGATCGTGACCGGACGGGTCCAGGGCGTGTCCTATCGCGCGTCGACGGCACGCGAGGCACGTCGGCTCGGTGTCGCCGGCTGGGTCCGTAACCTCCGAGACGGGAGCGTCGAGCTCGAGGCCGAGGGCCCCGGAGATCGGATCGCGGCGCTGCTCGAGTGGTGCGCGCGCGGGCCGGCGCTGGCCGAGGTCTCCCAGGTGAGCGTCGACGAGCGTGCCCCGACCGGCGCCGACTCGACCTTCGCGATCCGGTACTAGGGCGGCGCTCGTCGGTACACGCATGCGATGCCGCTCGCGACGCCGAAGCCCGGTCCTAGTCCTCGCCGAGCAGGTCCTGGGCTTCCGGATCGGGCGGGCGGCACACCACGCGATTGACGTTGGCCATCTTGGCGTGGATGATGTCGCACACCGGCGTGAACGACGCCTTCTGGAACGCGCGGAGCGAGGCCTGGTTGTCGGCGGAGATCAGCGCCCACGACCGATACGCGTCGGTCGCGCGCAGCTCCTTGACCAGGTGCTCGAGCATGACCGGCGCGACCGCGCGACCGCGCGCGGCAGGCGCGACGTAGACGCTGTGGATGTACGCGTCGTACTTCGACATCCGTAGCGTGCGGCCGAGCTCGGGTGCCTCGATCGGTCCGCGCGCGGCCCACGCGATCCCGGCGGGACGCGTGCCGAGCGACGCCAGCACCGTGGTATCGCCGCGTCGCCACCGCCAGCGGACGATGTCGTCGTCGAGCTGGAGGTACTCGAGGATGTCGAGACGGCGGCTCTCGTCGAGCGAGTCGTAGTCCTTCTCGGTGAAGTTGACGAGCTCGAGGCCGGCCGGCGGTTCGATGCCGCGCGTCCACAGCTGGCCGCGGTACAGGCAGTACCGCTGGTACTGCGCGACGCTCGCCGCCGCGCTGCGGATCTTGGTCCATGCGGCGCGCGCCTGGGCGGCCGCCACCGCCGGAGTCTCGCGGGCGCGGCGTGCGCGACGCGCGACGTGGGTGACGGTCTTGCCGACCGAGGCAGTCGCCGAGTTTCCCCAGATCCGGACCGTGAGCGCGGGTTGTTTCGAGGTCGGGAGTGCGGGGAGCGGATAGTCGCCGACGCCGGTCACCACGTCGAGCGCGATGCAGCCGCGCTGCCGCGCCGCCAGCGCCTCGGAATGGAGCAGACGCGTCGACGCTCGCTTGGCCGTGGGATCGACCGCCATCGCGAGCACCACGGCGCGGTCGCCGTCGTCGACGACGAGCCCGGCGGCGCAGGCCTCACCCTGCGCGTCGTCGAGCCGGGCCAACCGGATCCGACCTTCCTTGCCGAGCTCGAGCGCGATCTCTTCGAGCAGCCCGATCGCCTCGGGGTCGGCGAGCGGCGAGTGTTCGTCGCGTTCGCTCCACTCGAGTCGGCTGAGCCGGCGGAGTGCGCTCATGCCCTTGCGAAGCGCGGCGAGATCCTCGCCGAACGTGGTCTGGATGTTGATCCCGTTGGTCGGATCGCCGGGTGCGAGGCCGAGCGCGATCCGGCTCGCACCGCCGGCCGACGGGGCCGACTCGATCGTGAACCCGGCGGGCGCGAGGCGCTGCATCAGGTTGGCGCGCACGCGCGACGGATCGGCAAGCGGCTCGAGATCGATCACGTCCCAGGTTTCGGACTCGTCGATCAACGTGCGTGCGAACGCGGCTCCGGCGCGGTCCTCCCAACCCGGACGCGCGAGCAGATCGAGCGATGGAGGCCGGGGACCGGCATCACCGATCATCCGTAGCTCGCGCGTGTCGAGCAGCGCGACCTTGACGGTGCGCCGGTACAGCGGCGCGATGCACACGATGTCGCCGGCGGCGACCGGCGTGAGCGGATCCGCGTCGACCGCGCGTCCGACCAGAACGTGAAGCTCGGCACCCAGCGTGTTGTGGTACGCGTGCCACCACGGCAGCAGCCAATCGGGCCCCCGAAACAGCGCACCGGGCCCCGTCGCGGCGAGCTCGCGCCATTGCGCTTCGATGCCGCGCAACGACGCGAGATCGTGAACGACAGAGATCTCGATCGGCATGCGCCTTGCCAAAATAGCACGCCGTGCGTTGTGTTCGGCAACGGAGGGCGTTGCGGGTTGCGTCGCGGGGCCGCTGGGGGACTCCATGCTCGCAGCGCTACTGCATGCGCGATGCCGCAGTGCGTTCAAGGACCCCCGCGAAGAACCCGTCGGTGCCGTGGCTGTCGGGGGCGACGGTGAAGTCGCTTTCGTGCTCGAAGGTCGCCGCACGGTCACCGAGAACGTTCGCGATCGGTACGCGCGCAACTGGCTGTTTCGCGACCACCGCATCGACGACATCCTGGTTTTCCCGACGCAGGAGCGTGCAGGTCGCGTAGACGGCGCGCCCGTCGGGGGCGAGCAGGGCGAGTGCACCCGTGAGGATCGCCTGCTGGCGGCGTGCGAGATCGGAGAGGTCGGACTCGCGCAACCGCCACCGCGCCTCGGGGTTGCGTCGGAGCGCACCGATGCCGCTGCACGGCGCGTCGACGAGCACGACATCGACCTTGCCGCGCAGGTCGTCGAGCTCGTTCGGCCAGGTGCCGTTCGGGAGATGCAGCGTGCGCGTGTTGGACACCTTCGCGCGGCGCGCGCGCCGTCGCAGCTCCTCGAGCTTGTTCGCGTCGACGTCGGTCGCGACGATCCGCCCGCGGTTGCCGAGGCGCGCCGCCATGGCGAGCGTCTTGCCGCCGGCACCGGCGCACAGATCGACGATCACGGGCTTGTCGCTGCGTGCACACGCGAACGCCAGGTCGGCGAGCAACTGACTGCCTTCGTCCTGCGCTTCCATCGCGCCGCGTTTGAACGCCTTGGTGCCGAACAGGTTGGTCCGGGTCTCGACGTGCAGCGCGGTGTCGCAGTGCGCGCCGGGACGCGTCTCGAGCTGTTCGTTCGCGAGCTCGGCGGCGAGCGCCTCGCGATCGCCGATCAGGAGGTTGGCGCGCACCGTCATCGGTGCGCGCTTCTGGAGCGCGCGCGCGAGCGGCTCGGCGCGCGGTCCCCAGTCGGCGACCAGCGCGCGCGCGAGCCAGTCGGGGAGCGATGCGGTCAACCCGACGCGAGTCGCGAGATCGCGCTCGCTCGCGATCGCGTCGTCGATCGAGGCCACGCGCGCCCAGTCGATGTCGGTCCCCGTCGCCTCGCGCCGCATCGCCCGGTTCGCCGTCTCGGGCTCGACCAACCCCTCGACGACGAGCAACGCGATCAGGCGCTCGAGGTCGCGCGGCGACTTCTTCCCCTTGGTCTTCGCACCGAGCGCGAGCGCGGCGTCGATCCGTCTGAGGTGTCGGACCAGACCGTACAACGTCTCGCCGACGAAGCGCCGCTCGCGCCCGCCGAGCCAGCTCTCGCGGCGGAACGTCGTCGACAGTCGGTCGGTCACGAACCCCCAGTCCATGCGGGTGCGTTGCCACAGCTCGAGGACGAGCGCGCGCAGGCGCCCACCATCGAGCATCGCGGCTGCGAGCCGCTGGATGTCGTCGGACTTGCTCGGATCGGTCACGCCGACTCAGGTGTGCTGGCGGTAGTCCTCGAGGATCAAGAACAGCGGCACCAGGCCGTGACCGCCGAGCTGCTTCACGATCCGCAGCGAGTCGCCGATCTTGGCGAGCCAGTCCTTGTGACGCTCGGGGAGCTGCGGCTCGCTGGCGAGCTTGCCGAGGGCGCGTTGCCGGATCGCCGACGACTCGCGCTCGAGCGAGCTCAAGAACCGGCGCTCCCACACGTTGCCCGCGACCTGCGAGCCGAGCACCTCGTCGAACCGATCGAGATGGAGCACGCGACCGACCCGGTGAAACACCGGCGCCGCCTCGACCAGCGGGAGCTTCGCGGCTCGCGCGGCCGCGAGGAGCGCGAAGGCATCTCGCAGCTGCGGTGCGCGCGCGAGCGTCGACGCGACCTCGGCCGGCAATCCGCGCGAGAGCAGCTCCTGCTCGCGGGTCGACAGCGCGTGCGTCGCGTGCTTGTCGAGCGCCGCCACCAGCGCCGCGGTCGCGTTGTCGAACTCGGGCTTGGTGTGTGCGACATCCTCGGGTGCCAGCTTCCAGCTCGCGTCGTTCCACGTCCACCAGCGCAGCATCGCGCGGTGGATGTCCTCGAGGTCGAGGAGCGCCATGTACTGGTCGTTCGCGCGCACCTGGTAGTCGGTGGCGTGGATCGCGGCCCGCAGTGCGCGGCCACCGATCAACTCGTCGCAGATGAAGTAGCGCGTGACCAGCTCGTCGAACGGCACCGAGCTCTCCTTGGCGAGCTCGACCAGCAGCGTGCATCCGGTCTGGTTGATGAACGCGTTGGTCAACACGGTGGCGATGATCTCGCGCCGCAGGTGGTGCTTCACGATCAGGTCGCGGTAGCGGTCGACCAGCTTCGAAGGGAAGTACGAGAACAAGAACGGCTGGAACAGCGGCAGATCCGGGATCCGCGACTGCAGCACCAGGCTGTAGAGGTCCATCTTGGTGTGCGCCACGACCACCGCGAGCAGGTTGCGCGGCAACCCCTTGCCGGCGGTCATCCACGGGCGCAACTCCTTGTCCGGTGGGATTCGCTCGGCGTTGCGGTCGAGGCCGCGGCTGTCGAGGTATGCGAGCAGATCGAGGAACCAGTCGTGGTGGCGCTTGCTGCGCATCCACTCCATCGAGAGCAGCGCCGACTGCAGGTAGTTATCGTGCTGGCACGCGGCACCGACGTCGGCCTCGAGCTCGCGGAGCTGGGCATCGCGCGCCTCGCGGCTGATCGCACCGGTCGTCATCTGCGGCGCCAGCAGGATCTTGAGGTTGACCTCGTGGTCACTGCAGTCGACACCGGCCGAGTTATCGATCGCGTCGGTGTTGCCGCGTCCTCCGGCCATCAGGTACTCGGTGCGCCCGCGCTGCGTGATCGCGAGGTTCGCGCCCTCTCCGATCACCTTCGTGCGCAGGTCGCTGGCGTTGACGCGAACGGAGTCGTTGACCTTGTCGCCGACCTCGCCGTTGGACTCGGTCGACGCCTTGACGTAGGTGCCGATCCCTCCGAACCACAGCAGGTCGACGTCGAGCGACAGGATCGCGCGCAGGACCTCGGGGCCGCTGATCTCGGGTGCGGTGATGCCGAGCAACTTGCGCGCCTCGGGCGAAAGCTCGATCTCCTTGGCGGCCCGCTCGTAGACGCCGCCGCCCGTGCTGAGGCACGCCGCGTTGTAGTCGGTCCATTGCGTGCCCGGCGTTTCGAATAGCCGCTTGCGCTCCTCGTAGCTCGTCGTCGGATCCGGATCGGGATCGATGAAGATGTGCTTGTGGTTGAACGCGGCGACCAGCTTGAGCTTGTCGTTGAGCAGCATGCCGTTGCCGAACACGTCGCCGCTCATGTCGCCGACGCCGGCGACCCGGATCGAGGTGGTGCGGATGTCGATGCCCATCTCGCGGAAGTGGCGCTCGACGTTGACCCACCCGCCGCGCGACGTGATGCCCATGACCTTGTGGTCGTAGCCAGCCGATCCACCCGACGCGAATGCGTCGTCGAGCCAGAACTTGTACTGCCGGGAGATCTCGTTGGCGGTGTCCGACAGGTGCGCGGTGCCCTTGTCGGCCGCGACCACCAGGTATGGATCGTCATCGTCGTAGCGCAGCACCCCCGCCGGCGGCACCACGTCGGTCCCGACGAAGTTGTCGGTGATGTCGAGCAGCGCGGCGATGAACACCTGGTACTGCGCGCGCGCTTCCTCGCGGGTCGGCAGCGCCTTGCGGGTGACGAAGCCACCCTTGGCACCCTGCGGCACGATCACCACGTTCTTGAGCGCCTGGGTCTGCTGCAGCCCGAGCACCTCGGTGCGGAAGTCGTCCGGGCGATCGGAGTGGCGCAAACCACCGCGCGCGACCTTGCCGCCGCGGAGGTGGATGCCCTCGACGCCGGGTGCGTGCACGTAGATCTCGAACATCGGGCACGGGCGCGGCATGTGCTCGACCAGCGCGCTCTCGATCTTGATCGAGATGGTGTCCCCACGCCCCGGGCGGTAGAAGTTGGTGCGCCGGGTCGCCTCGAGGAGATCGATGAAGTACCGGAGGACGAGGTCCTCCTGGATCACCGACACACCCTCGAGCATCTCCTCGTACCGCTGGGCGATCGGCGGTAGTAGATCCCGGGCGCGCTCCTCCGGCGTCTCCTGGCGGTCGGTCGAGAACTTGGTCTCGAAGTACTCGACCAGCAGCTTCGCGGCCTCCGGGTGGTTGAGGAGGGCGTCGACCACCGACGACGCGGTGAAGTTCTGGAACACCTGGATGAAGTAGTTGCGGTACGTGATCAGCAGATCGATCTGCTTCCAGTCGAGCCCCGCGAGGTAGCCGAGGCCGAGCAGCCGATCGTCGAGCAGGGTGCCCGACAGCACGCGCTGCACGATCGCGCCGAGTCGCGCGAGGTCGGCCTCGTCCTCGATCTCGCGACCGTCGGAGCCGCTGACCTCGAACCCGGTGATGTGGACCTCGGGGCCGGGGCCGACCAGGTGCTCGGCGAGCCGGCTGGTCGTGCGCAGCGACATCCGATGGAGGATCGGGACCACGTCGTTGAGGAGCAGCTCGGTGCGCGACACGATCCGCAGCGAGGTGTGCGGCTCCTCGCCGTTCTCGGAATCGACCACCACCAACGCCGCGCACAGCTGGTTCGACTCCTCGGCCTTCTGGATCAGCCGGATGTCGAGCATCGCGATCTCGGGCGGGATCACGGCCTTGTAGGAATCGGGGAACCGCGACCCGGTCTTGGTCCAGATCTCCTGCCCACTCGCCGTGACGGCGAGGTAGCGCGATGACTTGTCGTTCGGCTTGTTGGGGCCGCGGTAGTTCTTGAACACCAGGCGCCGCAGCTGGTCGTCCCAGCTCTCGAGCAGGTGCTCGAGGCGATCGCCGAGCTCGTCGAGATCTTCTTCGGTGACCCGCGGGCGATACTTGCCGACGGTGAAGTGCAGGCGGATCGGCGACTCGTCGTCGGTCTCCTGTCGGTATTCGCGAAGGTGCGGCACCTCGAGGAACTTGCGGATCTCTCGCGACACGCGCTGCTTGAGCGCCTCGGAGAACCGCATCCGCGGCACCACGCAGATCACGCTGATCCGTCGACCTCCCGTGCGGCGCCAGACGAACACGCACGAGGTGTCACGCGACTCCGCGATCCGGAACTCGCTGACCGCGTGGGCGATCTCGTCGATGTTCCAGTAGAACAGGTCCTCGACGGGGATCGAGTCGAGGATGCCGACGCTGCGCGCGTACGCGTAGCTGCCGGGGGTGTCCTCCGAGCGCGCCATCACCTCCTTGAGCCGGTCGCCGACCACGGGTACGCGACGGTTGGCGAGCTTGAGGGCCTTGGTCGACATCAGGCCGATGAACACGTGCTCGCCGCGGTGCTTGCCGGGCGCCGTGCCCGTCGGCGAGGGACCGTTCGGCCCTTCCGGCAACCCGTGCTCCGCGATCCCGAAGTAGCGGACCTGCGCGACCGATCGCACGACCGTCATGTAGTCGGTGCGGTAGTACGAGTACACCTCCTCGCGCGTGCGGCGCGACGACACGATCTCGCCGACCACCTCGTCGAGCTCCTTGTGCTGCGCCGAGAACAGGCCGAGCGCGTGCTCGGGCTTGCTGTGGCCATTGCTCCCGGTCGGGAACCACGCGTAGCCGAGCAGGATGAAGTTGTCGTCCTTGAACCAGTCGATCAGCTGGACGGCTTCCTGCGCCCCGCGCTGGCGGGGGGACTGCGCGCTGTCGTTGCTGTCGAACGAGACCCTCATGAACTGCTGCGATTCGCGCGGGCTCGGCGTCTGCGGATCGATGCCGGCGACGGCGCACGCGTAGCGCCGCGCCTCGTTGAGCTTGTTGAACATCGGCCCGCGATCGCGGTTGACGATCAACGTGAGCTCGAGTCGTCGCGCGAGGTCCTGGCCGAGGGCCTCGCGGCGATCGGCGGGAATCGACGGAACCTGGAGGTAGACCTGGGAGTACTTGGTCCCGCGGTTCTGATCGATCCCGGTGATCTGACCGTGGTCGTTGACCACGCCGTGGATCGGGTGGAGCACGAACGACAGGTGCAGGTTCTGCTCGCGCAGGAACGCCTTGATCGTGCGGATGATGAACGCGCAGTCCGGAAGCCGGGTCTCGATCACCGAGCTCGGGCCGTCCTCGTTGGTCAGCGTGTTCTCGGTGTCGCGGATCTCGACCTTGACGGTCTTCGCGAAGTCCTCCTCGAGGAAGCTGAATCGATCCATCACGAACGCCAGCAGCTTGTGCGGCTCGATGTCGGCGAGCACCTCGGGTGGGATCGCGCGACAGTAGTTTCGGATGTACGACTCGAGGCGATCGCGATGAGATTCTTTGACGGCCTGGTGCGCGAGAGAGAGCACCTGGGTGACGACCTGCTGCATGTCGCTCGGCACGTTATACCCGGCGCTGATTCGTCGCACGTTCCGCGCACGTCGACCGCTTGTAGGTAAACCGGCCTCGCCGCAGCGCGTCACCGCTATAGTCCGCTGCGTGAACCTACCCGTGTCGATCGCGCGATCGATTCGCCTCGCACGGTGGCTCGGACCGTGGGCGTCGCCGGTGCGCGCACCCGAGGTCGCGACCGAGGACGATGCTCTCGAGGGCATTCGGGTTCGCGTGTACGGGACCTCCGGTACGCCGTTTCTGATCGCGCCCGGTCTGCACTACGCCGGCCCCGACGATCCGCGGCTCGATCGGTTCTGCCGCATCCTCGCCACCGCCGGCCATCACGTGATCGCGCCGTTCATTCCGGACTACCTCGCGCTCACGCCCTCGGAGGCCGCCAAGCGCGACTTCATGCGGGTATTTCGCAACCTCTCGCGATGGACGTCGCATCCCCGACCCACCGTGTTCTCCGTATCGTTCGGGTCGCTCCTCGCATTCGCGCTCGCCGCCGAGCACGGGGACGAGCTCGAGCGGCTGGTGATCTTCGGTGGCTACGCCGACCTCCCCGAGACGCTGCGATTCTGCCTCACCGGCGAGATCGCCGGCGGCCGCACCGGACCGCGCGACCCGCTGAACCAGCCGGTCGTGCTGATGAACCTGCTGCACCTGATCGATTGCGCCGATCGCGATGGCGTGGCGGCGGCGTGGCGGCGGTACGTCGAGCGCACCTGGGGTCGACCGGAGATGAAGGAGCGAGCGCGGTTCGTCGCGGTCGCGGAGGAGCTCGCCCCCGGCGTTCCGGACGCGATTCGCGAGCTGTTCCTCGTCGGTGTGGGAGCGCGACCCGGTGCCGCACCGCTCGCGCTCGAGGCGCTGACCCGGTTCGACGCGCGCGCGCTCGATCCTTCCCCCTACCTCGACCGCATCACGGGTCGCGTCGATCTCGTGCACGGCGTCGACGACGACGTCATCCCGTTCGAGCACTCGCATGCGCTCGCCGCCCGCCTGACGCGCGCCGACGCCCGCGTCCACGTGACCGGGATGTACGGTCACACGGGCGCGAGCCGGCTCCAGCTGACATCGGCAGCGCGAGAGCTCGTGACGATGGCGCGCGTGCTGCGCGTGCTGTCGTAGTCGCGAGCCCGAGCGCTAGTTCAACACCGACGGGTTCAGCTGTAGTGGCTGCAGCGCCGCCGGGAACGACACCGTCTTGGGACGCGGCTTGTTCTGGGCCGGCTCGGCCGGGGCGTCGATCGCGATCCCGAAGATCTCGAGACACATCTCGTCGGTGGTCTGCTCGCCGAGGCGGACATCGACCGGTGCCGACAGGCCGGCATCCGCGAGCATTTGCTGCACGAACGGGTTGTCGATCGTGTTGTTCCACTCGCACTTGATGTCGAGCACGTCGCCGGCTTGCACGCTCGGGAGCTTGTCGAGCGGCGCGTCGTACGTGTACGTGCGCTGCCAGTCGAAGTTCCACTTGCCGTTGGCGAGGCACTCGGTCTGCGGGTCGTCGCCACGCGCGGCCGGCCGCTCGATCGTGCCGCTGACGTGGGTGCCGAGCAGGTGCATGTGCGGGTTCGCGGAATACAGGCGCACGTCGGTAAGGCCGCCGAGGTCGGGGATCGTGATCCGCATCTCCTCCTTGTGGAGCTCGCTGTTCGCCGGGATCAGGAACTCGGGACCGTTCGGGCCGTCATCCGGATCGGGCAACAGCTGCGGGGCGCTCGGGATGTTTCCGAACGCGCCGACGAAGTACATCTTGGTCGGCCACGTGTCGGAGTATCGCAGCTGGACCGCGGTCTTGTCGGGGTCGTGGACGACGCCGGCCGGGTGGTAGTGGACCTGCATCACGATCTTGGCGCCGGCCACGAGCGGCACCGCGATATCACTGTTGGTCTGCATCGGATCGTTGCCTGGCGTCCAGATGTGAACGACGAGGTTGGCCGGCGGCGTGGCACCGCATTCGAAGGGCGTGCCGATGCCGTTGTCGGCGACGAGCTGGTCGAGCGCGGCACCGGGCGTCATCTCCATGATCACGGCGTGGTGAACCACCGCCGGATCGCCGGGGATGACCTGCAACCCGTTGATCCACTCGAGCTGCGTGTTGCCCGGGTCGAGGATGTAGCACATGAACTGATCCCGGGTGCCGGTGGGCGCGAACCCTTCGGTCGGGGCGAGCTCGACCGACGGATTGTCGAGTTGGGTGGTCGGGATCGTGGGGATCTCGGCGACCTCGCCGAGCTGGAAGCCACCGTCGACCCAGCGGTGGAGCGTGTCCTTCTGGGTCTGGGTCAGGCGTTGATCGCCGATCCAACCGAAGCGCGGCGTGCAGTCGGGTTCCTCGCGTGCATCGAATGGCGGCATGATGCCGTCGTCGACCGCCTGGAGCATGACCGGCGCGAAGTCGACCGCATGGTCGTAGTCGGTCAGCGAGAACGGCGCGATCCCACCCTCCTGGTGGCAGGTCATGCAGTGACCGGCCAGAAGCGGCGCGACATCCTGATACCAGGTGGTCTGCGCCGGGGGCGGCGGCGGATCGGTCGTTCCATCCCCATCTGTCGCACACGCTGTGAATCCCAGAACCAGCACACCGAGGTGGAGAAGGCGCATCCACTCCAACCGAGCAAGCGACGTACCCGACGCCGGTACCCGGCATCGAGCAGTTAGCCTGTCGCGGATTGCGGCAGGCGTGGAGAATCCCCACGGTACTGTGGGAAAGCACCCGTCCCGGCGTCGCGCTATAACACCGCGATGCGCCTCGCGATCGCCCTCGTTTTCCTCGTCGCGTGTGGAAAAGGACAGGACGTCAAACACCCCGGAGCGGGGTCGGGCTCTGCCGTGGCGGCGAATGGTTCGGGGAGTGGATCGGGCTCGGCGCACGATGCGGGAGGCCCGCGAACGGCTCCGGACGTCGGGTGTCCGTCGTTCACGTGCGCCTATCACTACGGCGCGAACCAGTACTTCACCTGTCTATCGGGTGGTGCCGGTTCATGTTTCCACTACGGCGCTGCGTGTATGCCGCCGAAGAACTGCATGTACGACGCGAGTTCGAGGTCGTACAGGCAGTGCGCCGAGGGAGCGGAAGGTACGTGTCGCACGTGGGGCGCGGCGTGCACGCCCACGAGCACGTGCATGTTCGATCCCACCGACCAACTCCACCACACGTGCGACGAGTTCCGAGACGGAACCTGCAAACGCTACGGCGCGCTGTGCGCTCCGTGAGATCCACCTCGCTCGATTAGGGGTGGGGTAACAACCGCGAGGAACGCTAACCTCTCGGACAAGATCAGCGTACCGTGGTGATGTTTGGGTGAGTCGGGAACGAAACGAAGTCTGAGCGTGTTGCTCGTCGAGGATTCCGACGAAGACGCGTTCCTGCTACTCCGCGAGCTCCGCCGCAGCTACGAGGTCGCACGCCACCTCCAGGTCTACACGCGCGCCGACATGCAGGAGGCACTGAAGTTGCCCTGGGATCTCGTGATCTCGGACTGGTCGATGCCCAACTTCACGGGGCTCGAGGCGTTCTCGATGGTGCGCGACGCCGGGATCGATCTCCCGTTCATCATCGTGTCGGGCACGATCGGCGAGGACATCGCGGTCGACGCGCTCAAGGCCGGCGTCCACGACTTCATGTCGAAAGGCAAGCTCGCCCGGCTCGTGCCGACGATCGAGCGCGAGCTCCGCGAGGTCAGCGTGCGGCAACGCCAGCGCCAGGCCGACGTCGCGCTGGTCATGCAGGCGCGAGAGATCGAACGATCGGAGCGACTGCTACGTAGCGTGCTCGACAGCGTGCCCGATGCCGTGATCGTGGCGGGCACGCACGGACAGATCCTGGCGTGGAACTCCGCTGCCCCACGGCTGCTCGGCTTCGATGTTTCCAATGCGGAGTGGACCGCGCCCCAGATGTTCCTCGCCGATCGCGTCACGGCGGTCCCCGACGACGAGCATCCCGTGGCCCAGGCGTTGCGCGGCATGAACGTCGACCGCCAGGAGCAGTTCCTGAAGCGCGACGACAGAGATCCGGGATCGTGGATGAGCGTGAGTGCGCGCCCGCTACATCACAAGGCCGGCGTCGACGGCGCGGTCGCGGTGTTCCGCGACATGTCGAACGAGCGGGCATCGCAGGAGCAGCTCATGATCTCCGATCGCATGGCGTCGATCGGCATGCTGGCTGCGGGCGTCGCCCACGAGATCAACAACCCTCTGGCCGCCGTGATCGCCAATCTCGATCTCGCGATCGCCGAGCTCCAGCACATGCAGATCGCGGAGCCGATGGCCGAGGTCGACGACATGCTCGAGGACGCGCGCGCCGCGGCCGATCGGGTCAAGCACATCGTTCGCGATCTCAAGATCTTCTCGCGCCACGAGGAGACCAAGGAGGTCCCCGTCGACGTCCACCAGATGCTCGACTCGACCCTGCGGATGGCCTGGAACGAGATCAAGCACCGCGCCAAGCTGGTCAAGGACTACGGCGACGAGATCCCGTTGGTGCGCGGATCGCAATCGCGCCTCGGCCAGGTGTTCCTCAACCTGATCATCAACGCGGCCCAGGCGATTCCCGAAGGCAACGCCGGCAAGAACCAGATCACGGTCCGGACCAACGTGCGCGACAAGGTCGTCGTGGTCGACGTGGCCGACACCGGAACCGGGATGTCGGTCGAGACCGTGCGCCGGCTGTTCACGCCGTTCTTCACCACCAAGCCGCAGGGTGTCGGCACCGGACTCGGGCTGTCGATCTCGCACCGCATCGTCTCGAGTCTGGGTGGCGAGGTGAAGATCGACAGCGAGCTCGGGCGCGGCACCACGGTGTCCGTGATCCTCCCGGTCGCGAAGGTCGTCGCGCCCGAGGTACCGAAGGGGCGTATCGAGACCAGCCCGACCCGCCGGGCGCGCGTGCTCGTGGTCGACGACGAGGTGATCATCACGGTCACCGTCCGGCGCCTGCTGTCGAACGAGCACGACGTGGTCACCGCGACCCGTGCCGTCGAGGCGCTCGAGCGGATCGAGGCGGGCGAGCGTTTCGACGTGATCCTGTGCGACCTGATGATGCCGCAGATGACCGGGATGGAGCTCCACGACCGGATCGCGTCGATGGCGGACGAGCAAGCGCGCCGGATCGTGTTCCTGACCGGCGGTGCGTTCACGCCGACGGCCCGCCAGTTCCTCGACCGTATCCCCAACCACTGGATCGAGAAACCGTTCGACGCCCAGCACCTCCGCGGGCTGGTCAACGAACGCGTGCGCGAGACGGCTACTTCGTCGTCAGCTTCATCGCCGTCGTGAGCGGAGAGGTCTCGCCGCCGGCCGTCATCGTGCCGCGGAGCTCCATCGTGACCTCGCCCTTCATCGTCGTGGTGGTGAGATCGATCGTGGCCTTGGTGTGGCCGCCGCCGCCGATGTCGCTGATCTTGGCGCGCACGCCATCCTGTTCGAACGTCTGATCCGGCGCCGCGATCGACGAGTCGCTCTGGATCGTGACGTGGTCGCCGTCGATCGCGGTGATCTCGGTAACGGTCACGGTGGTGAACGCGATGTCGTCGCGCCGCGAATGCTTGCGCGTGGTCCACTTCGCTCCGACGCCGACCGGCACGGCGGGCATCGCGGACGTCGCGAGCTCGATCGCCTCGGTGAGCTGGGCGAGCTGCTGATCGGTCGAGGCCGCGGGTCGCGCGGTGATCTGGGTGTCGCGCCGACTGCCATCGGGAGCCACCGTCGTGGTGTACGTGAGCCCGCGGACCAGCTCGGCCGTCTGCGCGACCGTGGTCGCGGGGACGGTGGCCCCATCGCGGTCGAGGACGTGCGCTCCGGCGATCGTCGTCGACACCCGCGCATCGCCATCGGGCTCGACGCTCGCGACTTCGACCGACAGCTGCATCACCAGCGTCGGGAGCTTGTTGCTCGTACCACCACCCTCGAGATCGAGATCCATCGCGAGCTCGAGCGCGGCCTTGGTGCCTGCGGTCAGGTGATAGCGGAGCGGGCGGAGCGGCGCGTTTCCCACCGAGTCGATCTCGAGCGGGGCCGGCGCGTGGGAGATTGCCGCCGTGTCGTCGCTCGGTTCGGACTTGTGGCAGGCCGCGACGAAAACCAGCGCGATCACGAGCCGCCAGTTCAGCATCCCGCGAGAGTGGCAGCTCGGGCGTGTCTGTGCAATCGTAATGGTATCGACCGGTTACAGCAAGCCGCTTGACGAAACCGGCTTTGAAAAGCATTATCAATTTCAGTGCTGGTCTGCCTCTGCCACCCGACCTCGGATCGCGACGTCGATGCCGTGATCGACGAGGGTGCTTCGACGGTGCAAGAGATCGGTCGGCGCTGCGGTGCGGGTACCGGTTGCGGTGCGTGCGTCGACGAGCTTCGCGATCGCCTGCTGGCGAAGGGCGCGAATGCCTGCGACCGTGATTGTGCGTCGGATCTCGCGTCGGTAAGGTCTGCTCGCTAACGAGCACCTTTTTCGACCGACGGGAGAAGCAATCACATGAAGGGCAACGAAGAGGTGCTCACGCTCCTCAATCAGCTCCTCACCAACGAGCTGACCGCGATCAACCAGTATTTCGTCCACGGCAAGATGTGCGAGAACTGGGGCTACCAGCGGCTCGCCGCCAAGCTGCGCGAGGAGTCGATCGACGAGATGCGCCATGCGGATCAGATCGTCACGCGGATCCTGTTCCTCGACGGCGTTCCCAACCTGCAGCGCTATCACAAGCTCCACATCGGCGAGACCGTCAAGGAGCAGCTCGAGAGCGACCGCGAGCTCGAGTACGCCGCGATCGCATTCTTGAACCAGGGGATCAAGGCCGCGCGCGACGCTGGCGATCACGCCACCGAGGAGATGATGACCACCATCCTCGTCTCCGAGGAGGTGCACACGGACTGGATCGAGACCCAGCTCGAGCTGATCCGTCAGGTCGGCGAGCAGAACTACCTCGCGCAGCAGCTGTACCCGCAGGCGTGACAGCCGTGCACGCGCGCGTGCCACGGGGCCCAGCGCGCGCGCCATTGTGACACCCGCGCTCGCACGCCACGCACCCAACCCCGTGGATTCGCGTCATCCGTGATGGCCGGGGCGTTGCAGCGGCATGCCCCATGCTGCTGTTTCGCTCGATCACGGCCGGGCTCCTCGGCGCATGCGTCTTCTTGCTGGCCCAGCTCGGTGGCCCGGATATCACCGTGCCCGCCGCCGAGCGCTGCGCGAGCCGCGCGATCGCGCACGAGCGTGCGACCGAGCGCGCGAGCCCCGCGACCACGTCGCCACGGAGTCCCCGGGCGCTCGGCGTGGTCGACGTCGCGCACGGCGTATCGGCCTCGCAGGTGCTGTCGTTGATCTCGCTCCATCGCGGCGAGCGGATCGTCGCGATCGACGATCGCGAGGTCGCGAACCAGCTGGTGGCGGGAATCGAGATCGCGGACGCCGTTCGCGACGGGACTCGGTTTCTGGATCTCTCGATCGAGTCGGACCACGCGCCGGCACGACGCCTGGTCGTGCTGCTCCACTGATCGGCTACTGCACTTCGTAGCCGGCGCGATGGCAGCTCGCGCGCACGAACCGGATCGCGGCGGCGCCGCCGTTCAGCCGCCGGATCTGGCGTAGCGTGCTGAGCGCGTGCTCCTGGTCGTCGTGACCGAGACAGCTGATCGCACCGCGCAGCGACAGCGCGCGCACCTTGGCGTGCCGGTTGGCGCCAGCGCCGTTGATGATCTCGTTGACGAGCTTGTCGGCGCGTGTGTAGTTGCCGCGCGCGAACGCGCGGTTGGCGCGCCGCAAGATCCCCGCGGCGGCCCCGTAGTCAGCGGGTGTCGTCGCACGTGCGGGAGGCGGCGCCGGGGACGGCTTCACGGGGATCGCCGCATCGGGTGACACGACGCTCGCATCGGGGAGCGTTGCGGCGGCATCGGGCGTCGCCGCGATCGTCGCGTCGATCGTCGCGTCGATCGTCGCGTCGATCGTCGCGTCGGGCACCGAGGGCGCGGCATCGGGCGTCGCCTCGAGATTCGAGGAAGCGCTACCGCTCGCGACCTCGGGATGCGCGGGCTGGCGCACCACGAGGTACAACACCAGCGCCCCGACCAGCGCGCTCGCGCTCGCGATCGCCGGGATCATCAGTCGGCTCCGCGCGCGGGGCGCGATCGTCGTCGGCGCGGCGACGGTGGGCAGGATCGGAGACGCGGGCGGTGCTGACGACGGTGCGATCGACGCGACCGTGGGAGCCTGCGGGCTGACCGGTGGTAGCGACGCCGGTGCCAGGGTCTCGTCGAGCGAGTGATCCCCGGTGTTCATCGTCTGCGCGAATGCGACCTCGCCCGCTGCTCCCGGTGGCACCGACGGGCGGATCGACGGGCGAGCGCCGGTCAGCTTCTCGACGAAGGTCGACACCGACGAGAATCGCTCCGCCGCCGCCTTCGCCATCGCCTGGTTGACCGCCGCGACCACGTTCGGCGGCACGGTCGGAGCCTCGGTGGCGAGCGGGGCGGGTGCTTCGTGGACGACCTTGTAGACGATCTCGGGGATGGTCTCGCCGATGAACGCGGGATGACCCGCCAGCATCTCGTACACGATCGCGCCGAGCGCGAACACGTCGGTGCGGGCATCGATCCGCTCGTGCTCGGTCTTCGCCTGTTCGGGGGCCATGTACTGCGGGGTTCCGAGCAGCGCGTTCTCCAGGGTCTTGACCGTGCTCGAGCCGCGGACCTTGGAGATCCCGAAGTCGAGCACCTTGACCAGCTCGACCGGTTTGCCATCGATCTCCGTCGGGACCAGGAAGATGTTCGGCGGCTTGAGATCGCGATGGACGATGCCCTCGCGGTGCGCGGCGGCGAGCGCCGAGCCGGCCTGGCGCGCGATCGAGAACACGGTGTCGAGCGGCAACGGACCGCGCTGGAGTCGCTGCGAGAGGGATTCGCCCTGCAGGTACTCGAGGACCAGGTACGGCACGCCATCGGGCGTGACGTTGAAGTCGTGCACCGTGACGATGTTGGGGTGGTTGAGCCGCGACGCGATCTCGGCCTCGTGCTTGAACCGCCCGATCGCCTCGGGATCCACGAGGTCGCCGTGCAGGATCTTGATGGCGACCTGCTTGCCGGGCAGCCGGGTGTGGCTGGCCAGGTACACCGAGCCCATCCCCCCGCGCCCGAGGAGCGACTCGACGACGTAAGTGTCCGCGATCAGCGATCCGACGTCGATCGAACGCGCCGCTGAATTCGCCATCGCGCCGATCGTACAATGACAGGGGGCAACGTGCGGGCAAACAACCACCAGACGAAGACCATCCACGCGCGCCTCGCTCTTGCGGTGGCCGTCGCCGTGCTGTGCTGTGCGGCGTTCGCGCGCGCCGAGCCCAAGCCCAAGCGCGTCGACATCAAGCCATTTCGCGATCAGCTGGTCGTGCTCGCGGATGCGCGAGGCTACGTCTACGTCATCAAGCCGCGGGTGAAGGTGAACCGGAAGTACCTCGCCCAGCGCGTGTTCTACGGGCTACCGGGCAAGACGCTGTACGAGCAGGTCAACACCGGGTACTCGCGCAACGACAAGGCGTACTCGTACCAGACGTGGGCGCCGCGGCTTCGCGGCATCCAGCCGGCGTACCTGATGTTCGACAAGCAGGGCACCTTCCACCGCAAGTGCGCCGACGACGACGTCGTGCTCACCCAGCTCACCGGCGACAAGGCGAAGGCGGTGCTCGACAAGTCCGAGCTCCGGACGCCGTTCTTGACCCGACGTCCGCACCTGCTGGCGCGCGACGACTCCGGCGTCTACTACTACGTCGATCGCCTGGCACCGGAGTACGGCGGGCGTGGGTATCGCGTGTTCGTCGGACGCAAGGGCGCCTTGCGGCAGCGACCGCTCGTCGACGTCGCGACCGACACCGCCGGGCAGGTGTTCTCGACCCGGAGCGGTGACCTCCGCCTCGCGAGTACCAGCCACGATGCGGTGTGGATCCGCGGCAACAAGCGCACCCAGCTGGTCTACCTGGACACGATCACCAACTCGCGGGTGATCTTCAACGACCTCGGCATCTACCACTTCCTCGGCACGGTCTGCGACACGATTCTCACGCCTGGCCACTGACCTCACGTCCGGCCACGGACCTCAGGTCCGGGCACGGACCTCACACCCCACAGGTGATCGGGTAGGCTGCGGGCCATGAAGCTCGCAGGATCGGTCGCGCTCGTCACGGGAGGGGCCTCCGGCCTCGGTGCCGCCACGGTGAAACGGTTGGTCGCGGGAGGCGCCAAGGCGCTGATCGTCGATCGCGACGATGCCCGGGGCGCCGCGCTCGCCGCCGAGCTCGGCGCGTCCGCCGCGTTCGCGAAGGCCGACGTCACCGACGCCGCACAGGTCGAGGCCGCGATCGCCGAGGCCGGCAAGCTCGGCACGCTGCGGATCGCGGTGTCGTGTGCGGGCGTCGGCTGGGCGTCGCGCACGCTCGACAAGACGGGCAAGCCGCACGACCTCGATCTGTTCAAGACGGTGATCGGCATCAACCTGATCGGGACCTTCAACGTGCTCCGGCTCGCCGCCGCGCAGATTTCGAAGGCGGAGCCGGTCGACGGTGAGGGCACCGAGCGCGGCGTGATCGTCAACACCGCGTCGGCCGCGGCCTACGACGGTCAGATCGGTCAGGTCGCGTACGCGTCGTCGAAGGCGGGCGTCGTCGGCATGACGCTGCCGGCGGCCCGCGACCTCGCGCCCGCCGGGATTCGCGTGGTCACGATCGCGCCGGGTATCTTCGACACGCCGATGCTGGGCGCCTTGCCCGAGGACAAGCGAGCCGCGCTTGCCCGCGACGTGGTGTTCCCGAAGCGGCTCGGCGATCCGGCCGAGTACGGTGCACTGGTCGCGGCGATCGTCGAGAACGGCTACGTCAACGCCGAGACGATCCGGATCGACGGCGCGCTGCGGATGCCGCCGAAGTAGCGGCCTACTTCTTCTTGGCCTTGGCCTTGGCCTTGGCCTTGGCCTTGGCCCTGGTCTTGGCCTTGGCCTTGGCCTTGGTCGCGCCGGGGACCAGCTGCTTCGGGATCGCGTTGGGGATCTCGGGGATCGTGTGCTCGTAGAGCCAGCTGTACGTGAAGTACGTCGACAGCACGCGCTTGGTGTAGTTGCGCGCCTGATCCGCGCCGATCGCCTCGATGAACTCGTCGGTCGCCAGCGTGCCCCGCGCCCGGAGGATCCGCTTCACGTACGTCGGGCCTCCGTTGTACGCCGGCGGGACCAGCGCGATGAACTTGTCGAACCGGTTGACCAGGTAGCCGAGGAATCGCGAACCGATCGTCACGTTCATCTCCGGATCGCGGAGGTTCTCGCGGGTCGGCGCGATGCCGGTCCCCTTCGAGAAGTCCTTCGCGGTCGGCGGGATCATCTGGGTCAACCCGACGGCGTTGGCGTAGCTCTCGAGCTTGGGCTCGAACGCGCTCTCCTCGCGGACGATCGCGATCTGCAGCGCGAACGGCACGTCGTTCTTCTTGGCGTGCCGCGCGAGCAACTCCTGGAACGCGAGGGGATACGCGATCTCCCAGCGCGCGCGGGTGGCACCCACCGGCCAGGTCGCTCGGTAGTCGGGGATGTGCCACCGCGTCGGCCAGTGCGACGTCGCGTAGCGGTGTGCGCGGTCGTAGAGAAACGCCATCGCCCACAGCTTCTCGGCCTGATCTGCATCCTCGACGCGGTGCTTGCCGGGCGGCGGCGTCAGCCCGAGCCGGCGAAGCTCGGCCTCGGCCGACGTCCCGAGTCCGAGCTTGAGCAGCTCGATCGCGCGATGGAAGCCGGGCGTGCCGTACTCGACCCGCGGCTTGAACGAGAACACCGGCGCCTTGGGGTCGTAGTCCTTCGGCGGCGTCGAGATCTCCTTGACCATCGCCTCGTACACCTTGGCGTCGGTCTCGCGCAGGCGGTTGAGTGCGAGCAGCGAGTAGTACGCGCCCGGGTACTCGCGGATGCACCCCTGCCACGACGCGATCGCACCCGGCTTGTCCTTCTTCACCATCCGCGCGCGCCCGATCCAGTACTGGGGCTGGCCTTCGCCGTACCAGTTGTCGTCGTGCGGGACCAATTCGATCTGCTTGGTCCACCACCGGATCGCCTTGTCGTACTGCTTGTCGGTCCACGCCTTCCAGCCGAGTCGCCACGTCGCTTCGGCGACGTTGTCGCCCTTGGGGTACTCGACGGGGAGCTTGGCCAGCACGGCGAGGGCCTGCTTGTCGTTGCCGCGCGCGGTCCACTCCTCGGCTTCGCGCAGCATCGCGTCGTCGTTGTAGGTGTGCTTCGGATCGATCGTGCGTGCCGCCTGGTAGCGCGCCGTCGCGGTCTCGTGGTCGTACCAGGCGTAGGAACGCCCCGCCTGGTAGGTCGCCTTGACCCACAGGTCGGTGTTCTTGGCCGCCTTGCACGCCCTCGTCGCGTCATCGAACATCGGAGCGGCACCCTTGCGATCGCGCGCCTTGAACCGGCTCTGCGCCTTGTGAAACGCCGCGATGCACTTATCGGCGGCCTCGATCGACTTGTCGGACAGCGCGAGGCCGAACTCGGCTTCGCTCTCGGGATTGCGCATCGCGTGGAACAGCGCCATCCCCTTCGTGATGTGCTCCTTCGCGGTCAGCGTGTCGAAGGCGCGGAGTTGCGTGGGGAGCTTCGGCGTCAGCGCGACCAGGCGATCGTGCGCGCGCGTCGCCCACTTCGAGAGTGGGTCCTCGATCATGATCGCGCGGTAGTGCTCGACGATTGGCTTCCAGGCGTCACCCGTCGGTGGGCCGACCTGTTCGAGGTTCTCCGCGATCCGGTAGTGCGCCTCGCTCGTGCGCGGACCGTTCTCGTGGTGTGCGAGGTAGTCGGTGTAGTACGCCGCGATCTTGGCGTGGTCGTCGGACGCGCGTAGCAGATCGCCGAGCAAGAGCGCCGCGTCGGCGCCCTGGATCGAATCGGGTGCGACCGCCTTGGCTTGCGCAGTCGCCTTGTCGCGATCGTGCGCGAAGAACAATGCCCGAGCGGCCTGGTACGAGATGAAGTCGTTCAGCACGGGCAGCTCGGCTTTCGCGGCGAGCAGATGCTCGGCGGCGGCCGCCCAGTCTTGCTGGCGTGCGAGCACCAACCCGAGCAGGAGATCGAGGCGCGCCGCGTCCTTGCCGGTCGCGGTCTTGCGCGCGCGCGTGAACGCGGCCTTCGCCTCGTCGTTCTTGTCGCGTTCGAACGCGTCCATGCCAGCGCCGGCGTCGCCGGTCTGGAAGTACGCCACCGCCATGTCCTCGGTCAGCGGGGCGGGCGTCTTCCCCGCCGAGGCCGATCCGGATCCGGAGTCCGCGGTCTCGGTGGGATGGGGCAGGGTGGTCTGCCGGTGCCCGTCATCCCCCGAGCACGCGAGTAGCCAGACACACGACAGTGCGACGAACCGGTGCATCGTTCGACCGTAGCAACGTGGATCTACGGGGACAAATTCCAAGTGAGCCCGGAGGTAGGGCTACTTACTAACCGTGTTGCGTCCGGCGTGTTTGGCCCGGTACAGCGCCTGGTCGGCGGCCTCGATCAGGTCGTCGACGGTCTCGGCGCGGGTCGACGGGAAACACGCGACCCCGACCGACACCGTGGACTCGATCGTTCGGCCCTGGTGCTCGATCGTGGTGTTTTCGACCAGCTTGCGCAGGCGCTCGCCGAGCATCATCGCGAGGTCGAGCGAGATCGATCGCAGGATCACCACGATCTCCTCACCGCCGAACCGCGCCACCACGTCCTCGTTGCGCACCGCCTTGATCAGCACGCCGGCGAGGCGCGAGAGCACGGCATCGCCGGCGAGATGGCCGAGGCTGTCGTTGATCCGTTTGAAGTGATCGAGATCGAGCATCAGGATCGACACCGCGGTCTCGTGCCGCTGCGCGAACTTGAGCTCGCTGTCGAGTCGATCGACGAGGTAGCGCTTGTTGAACAGCCTGGTCAGCGGATCGCGCAGCGCCGACGACACCAGGTTGTCGTGGAACGATTCGTCGAGTGCATCGTGCAGCGCGTAGCGGAGCACGGTGGCGCGGCCGATCTGGATCTTGTCGCCATCCTCGAGCAGGGTCGTCCCGTCGACCGGTCGCGTGTTGAGAAACGTTCCGTTGCGGCTACCGAGATCCTCGATCCACACGCGATCGCCATCGCAACGGATCTGCGCGTGGCGGCGCGAGATGCCGTCGTCGGTGATCCGCAGCTGGCAATCCTGCTTGCGGCCGATCACGTGAGTGCCCTGGATCAGCTTGTGGATCTGGCCGGTCGACGTTCCGGTGAGGACGGTCAGACACGGTCGACGATGGGTCTTGTCGTCGAGGACGGGAACGCCGAGATCGGTGCCCGTCGTCTCCTCGTCCCATTCATCGACCACGGCGCATCCTACCAGGCGGCTCGACGTGGCAACCCGATAGTCGATGCCGTTTTGCAGGGGCTGAAACGTTCACGACTTGGACGAGAACCAGTCGGCGATCGCGGCCAGCGTGCGGCCACCAGACCCCAACGTGTTCGCGATCGCGCGCGCCTCGTCGCCGAGCTCCCGGATCCGCGCCGCGGCGGCGTCGGCGAGGGCGGCGTGTTCGTGGTCGTCGCGATCGTCGGCGTGCTGGAACGCGACGCCGATCGCCATGCCGAACCGGCCGAGCTGCTCGCACACCGCCGGTGGTGCGCCGGCCGCGATCGCGCCGAGCTCGGCGGCGGCGGCGAACAGAGCACCGGTCTTCGCCGCGTGTAGACGTTCGAGCTTCGCGATCGTGTCGAGCGAGCCGGGTGGTGCGGTGAGATCGATCGCCTGCCCGCCGAGCAGCTCGCGCGCACCGGCGCGACGTGCCAGCACCGCCACCGCGGCGGCAGCGCGATCGCCGAGCTCGGCCAGGATGCCAAACGCGGACGTGAGCAGACCATCGCCGGCGAGGATCGCGATCGCCTCGCCGAATGCGACGTGCACGGTCGGTCGTCCGCGTCGCATGTCGTCGTCGTCCATCGCCGGGAGGTCGTCGTGAACCAGCGTGTAGGCGTGGAGGATCTCGATCGCGCACGCGACCGGAAGCGCGGCCGCGCGTGTACCGCCGCAGGCTTCGGCCGCCGCGATCGCGACCGCGGGACGCAGCCGTTTCCCGGGACCGGTGGCCGCGTAGTGCATCGCTTCGAGCATCCGACCGGGATCGTCGTTCGACACCGGCGACACCGGCGACACCGGCGACACCGGCGACACCGGCGACACCGGCGACACCGCGAGTCGGCGCGCGAGCTCGGCGTCGACCTCCCCGCGCACTCCGTCGAGGTACGCGGCGAGCTCGGCGGGAGCACCGCTGACGGCGAGCGTCGAGGTCGAGGTCGTCATGGCGGTCAGCCGCGTTCCGTGACCTTGGGATCGAACGGTGCGACCTCGATCCCGCCGGCCGTGCTCACCAGGATCTCGACGCGCTTCTCGGCGGCCGCGAGCAGCTGCTGTCCGCGTCGCGACAGCTGTACGCCTTGTTCGTAGACCTCGAGCGACTGTTCGAGCGAGAGCTCTCCCGATTCCAGTCGCTGCACGACCTCGCGCAACTTGGAGAGAATCTGATCGAACCCGAGCTCGTCGCTGGTCTCTGCTTCCGGGTCCGCCATCGCGGCCCCATGTATAGCGCGACTCGTCGCGATCGATGTTTCACGAACTGAAAATCGGTGATCCCCGGAACGCTTGACGACCCGACCACTTGCGGGGAAGCTGAAAGCCATGGGGGAGCGGCAGGACTTCCGGCCCGACGACACCGGCGAGCTCAAGGAGCGGTGGCGGGCGTACATCCAGGATCGCCGCCTCAACGTCACCGCCCAGCGCGAGGCGATCGTCGAGCAGTTCCTCCGCACGCGCGATCACATCTCGATCGACGAGCTGCTCGGCAAGGTCCGCAAGCGGCAGCCGCGCGTCGGCTACGCCACCGTGTATCGCACGCTCAAGCTCCTGGTCGACAGCGGTCTCGCGGTCGAGCGCCAGTTCGGCGACGGTCAAGCGCGCTACGAAGTGGTCGGCGATCACCACGATCATCTGATCTGCGTGAAGTGCGGCCTGATCCTCGAGTTCGAGGACGACGCGATCGAGCGCCTGCAGGACAAGATCGCGCAACGGCTCGGCGGGTTCACGGTGATCCGCCACCGTCACGAGCTCTACGCGCTGTGCCCCAAGGCCGCCGGCGATCCGTCGGGGAGCTGCCCCAAGGAACAGGGCAAGCGCCAGTAGGCCTTCAACCGCCTGATCTCGTAGGCGGCGTGTCGACTGGCCACCAGAATCTCCTTGTTGTGCGCGCGCGCCGGCAGGCATAGTGCCGCCCCATGCGGTTCTCGTCGCTGTTCGTGATCGTGTCGCTCGCGGTGTTCTCGGCGGCCTGCACGCGAAGCGCGACGGGAGACGACGTGAATCCCGGCGACGATGCCTCGACCGATCCGGGGGTCGGCTGCACGCCGACCTCGCCGCGTACGGTCACGCCGGAGGCGTTCGTGGCGCCGACCGGACTGCAGGACCGGATCCTCTCGTTCATCGATTCCGCGCAGTCGACGCTCGACGTGCAGATGTACCTGTTCACCGTCACCGCGATCTCCGACCGCCTCGTCGCGGCCAAGGATCGCGGCGTCGCGGTGCGCGTGCTCCTCGATCCCGATCACGCCGGCAACGCCAACGTGCGTTCGCGGCTGACGTCGGCGGGCGTGCCGAATCGCAACGACCCGACGATCTACAGCTTCGCCCACGCGAAGTACCTGATCGCCGACGGCGACCGCGCGATCGTGATGTCGGCGAACTTCAACGCCGATGCGATGACCGACGAGCGCAACTACGGCATGGTCGACCGCGATCCCGACGACCTCGCCGACCTGCAGGCGATCTTCGATCAGGACTGGGCGTCCGGCGGCGGAGAGACGGCGACGATCGCCGACCTCTCGTGCACGCGCCTGATCGTGTCGCCCAACAACTCCAAGCAGCGGATCCTCGATCTGATCGACGGTGCGAACGAGACGCTCGAGGTCGAGGCGCTCTACATCTCGGATAGCCAGGTCCGCGACGCGGTGATCGCCGCGCGAGGGCGGGGCGTCGTGGTCCGCGTGATCCTCGAGGGCTCGATGGACAACACGGACACCATCGCCGAGCTCCAGGCCGCCGGCATCGAGGTCCACAATGCGACCACGTTCTACCTGCACGCCAAGCTGATCATCGCCGACGGCGTGGCGTTCATCGGGTCGGAGAACTTCTCGTTGACGTCGCTGACCAAGAACCGCGAGGTCGGGGCGCTCTTGTTCGAGCCAGCGCAGGCGAGCGTCTCGCGCGATCAGTTCGACGCCGACTGGTCGTCGACCCCGCTGGCCAATTGACCGGAGGCGAGACCCCGGTCTTCTGGGATTTCGCGCGAGCTCGCGCAAAGATCACGGATGACAGGGCGAGCTCGCGAGCCCGCTCCTAGAGGAGCTTGACCTTCGCGATCTGGGTCTCCTCCGACAGCGGGAGGAGATGGATGCGACAGCGACCGGGCGCGCTCGGGATCAGCGCTGCCGCCCACAGGTACGCGTTCTTGAAGTAGTAGCGCTCGGGCCGGGTCGAGATCGGCGGACCGAACGCGGTCCGCATCCACGTGATCAGATCGTCCTCGAGGCAGCCGCGCACCTTGAGCTGGATCTCGATCAGCGGCGCATCCTTGTTCGACGGCGGGCCGTCGAAGTAGAGCTCGACCTCGGCGACGCGGTTGGCGATCTTGTAGGCGGGTAGGCCGAAGCACCACGTCGCCTGGCGAGCGCCGTCGTCGATCATCGTCGGCTGGCACACGCCGTCACCGATGTCGTCGAGCACGGTGTGCCCGAACCGATACTTGCCGACGCCGGAGTACTCGGGCGCGCCCTGCTTGCACGCGCCGGTCGCCAGGATCACGACGACGGTGATCACGCCGGCGATCGAGGCGATCAGGCCCACGATCCCGACGATCGACCTGCGTTTGGGGGACTCGTCGAGGGACAGCCCGGTCACGCCGCCGCCGGCTCCACGGGCAGGGCCGAGCCGCGAACCGTGACGTCGATCGAGACTTCGTCTTCCATCTTGATCATCAGAAACCGCGGGGCCGAGAGTCCGAGCCGGCGGATATCGAGGTCGAACGTGGCGGACGCCTCGACGCCGGCAGCATCGAGCGTACCGCGTCCTTTCATCTCGACCACCACTTCCTTGCCGCGCCACCGGATCACGCCCTCGGCGGTGGCCTCGAAGCGATCGCCGTCGCGCACGACATCGCGCACCGCGGCGAGCTCGAACGTCGCCACCGGGTGCGCGTCCATGTCGAAGTCCTTGCGCAACTTGCGGTTCTTGAGCCAGTCGCCTGCGTCGAACGCGGTCATGTCGACCGTGAACTTCGCGGTGGCCCCGGCGGTCGCGAGCGTCTCGGCATCGGCCTCGACGTCGCCGGTGATCTTGGACCACACCGTGGTCGTGTCGTGGACCTTCGACCGTGCCTTGACGGTGAGCGTCCCGGAGTCGACGCGGTATTTCACGACTCGTTTTTCCGCGACTTCGCTTCCGCGAGCAACCCCTCGGTCGGGCGCTTGTTCGAGTCTGCAACGTTCACGAGAACCCTCGGGACATGCTCGCTCGCGAAGTCAGGCGGCGACGCACTGCAAGAGCAACGTCGTGACGTTGTCGGTGCCGCCATTGCGGTTGGCGGCGTCGACGAGCTCGGCGACCGCGCGCTCGAGGCTCTTGGCGTTCGAGGCGATCTGGCAGATCTGGTCGTCGACGACCATGCCCGACAGACCGTCGGAGCACAGGATGTAGACGTCGCCGCTCTTGATCTGGTGGCTCCGGATGTCGACCTGGACGGTCTCGCGCATGCCGAGCGCACGCGTGATCACGTTCTTGTGGGGGAAGTTGCGCTCTTCCTCCTCGGTCATGTCCGGCTTGGCTTCCTTGTAGTCCTCGAGCAGCGAGTGGTCGCGCGTGAGCTGCGTGATCCCGTTCTCGCGGACGCGATAGACGCGCGAGTCGCCGACGTGGCCGACGTAGATCTTGTCGCCCGAGACCAGGGTCGACACGATCGTGGTGCCCATGCCCTTGTAGCGAAGGTCGCGGTTCGAGGTCTCGAAGATGCGGAGGTTGGCGAGCTTGATGCCGCACACCAGCCGGTTCTCGATGTACGAGAGCGACCGGTCCATCTTGTACGGCCAGGTCGCGTCCTCGTCCTCGCGGGTGCGCTGGTAGAACTCGCCGATCGTCTCGGCGGCCATCTTCGACGCGACCTCTCCGGACGCGTGTCCGCCCATCCCATCGGCGACGAGGAACAACTGTTCGTCCTCGATGAGGGAGAAGTAGTCCTCGTTGTGGGTCCGCTTCATGCCCACGTCGGTCTTTGCGGCGTAGCGGATCTTCATGTCGGGCGCTTGCGCGCGTTGAAATGATAGGCAACCGGCCGATAGCGCGTCAACCTGGGGGGCCCGGAACACAAGGAAACCGTCCGGGGCACCCGGCGCGGTCGCCCGCGTGGCGGTGTACGTTCTTGCCACGATGCGCGCGGAGATCCTGACCATCGGAGACGAGCTGTGCCGTGGCGAGATTGTGGATACGAACTCGTCGTATCTCGCCGGCCACCTCTGGGACCTCGGCATCACGACGCGGTGGATGACCAGCTGCAACGACGACGAGGCCGATTTGACGGCCGCCGTCCGCCAGGCGGTGGCCCGCGCCGACGTGGTGCTGTGCTCGGGAGGGCTCGGCCCGACCGAAGACGATCTGACCGTCGAGGTGCTGGCCGCGCTCGCGGGCACCGAACCCGTGATCGATGACGGAGCACGCGCGCGGATGGAGGCCTGGTTCGCCGGGCGCGTCGAGGTGACGCCGATCCAGCTCCGCCAGGTCCGGGTCCCGCGCGGCGCGAGGGTCCACGGGAACCCGGTCGGGCTGGCCCCGTGCTTCGAGGTCGCGATCGAGGGGACTCCCGTGTTCTGCATGCCCGGCGTGCCGCGCGAGCTCCACGCGATCGTCGAGCAGGCGGTCGAGCCGCGGCTGGTCGAGCTGCGCGACCACCGTACGGCCGACGAGTCGATCGCCCGCGCGATCTACCGGGTGTTCGGGCGCGGGGAGTCCCAGATCTCGCAGGCGTGTCGCGGGCTGGTCGACGGCGTCACCGGCGCCTCGATCCACTACCAGGTCAAGTTCCCCGAGACCCTGGTCAAGCTGGTCGTGCGCGATCCCGATGCCGGCGCGGCGGCCGCCCGGCTCGAGGGCCTCGACGCCGAGGTCCGGCAGCGGCTCGCGCCGCAGCTCTACGGGGCCGGCTCCGAATCGATGATCGAGCGCGTGGTACGGCGCCTGATCGCCGCGAAGCGTACGGTGGCGACCGCCGAGTCGTGCACCGGCGGGATGGTCGGCGAGATGCTCACGCGGGTCGCGGGGAGCTCGGCCGCGTTCGTCGGCGGTGCGATCACTTATACAAACGCCGAGAAGGTCCGCCAGCTCGGGGTCTCGCAGGCCACGCTCGACGCGCACGGTGCCGTCAGCGAGCAGACCGTGCGCGAGATGTCGTCGGGGGCCCGCACGCGGTTCGGCACCGACTATGCCGTCGCGATCTCCGGGGTGGCCGGTCCCGACGGCGGTACGCCCGACAAGCCCGTCGGGACGGTGTGGCTCGCGCTCGCGGTCGATGACCGCGTGTACACGCGCAAGCTGAATTGGCCCAGCACGCGCGATCAGGTCCGGATCCTGTCGTCGTGGTGGGCGCTCGCGATGATCGATGCCGCGATCCCGACCGACGATGCAGCGCAAGCAGCGCACGGAAAGTGGGTGCTACGTGAGTGAACCAGCCGTGTCCGAGGAGGGCCGGCGCGCGCGGCTGTTCGTCGGCGTGCGGGTCTCGGTCGCGACGGCCAACGCCCTCGCGGATGCCGCCGAATTGCTCGCCCGCCGCGCGCGCGATGCCGGCGTCGACATTCGCTGGGTGAGCCCGATGAACTATCACGTCACGCTCGCGTTCCTCGGCCACCAGCGGGTCGACGCGATCCCGGCGGTCGTCGACGTGCTCGAGGAGGCGGCGGCGGGCACGCCGTCGATCCGGTTCCAGACCCTGCGGCTGGGCGCGTTCCCGTCGATCGAGAAGGGACGGGTGCTGTGGGCGGGGATCGAGGAGCGGGGTGGGGAGGCGGTGCTCGATGCGCTGGCCCGAAAGATCGGCCAGGGCCTGCGAGGGCTCGGCGTGACCGATCGGAAGCCGTTTCATGCCCACGTGACGCTCGGACGGCTGCGGGAAACTAGACCGCTGCGAGAGACGGTGTTACCCCTATCTGAACAAATGTTCGGTGAAACGCGCGTCGACCAGATCTCGCTGTTTGAAAGCGAAACGAAATCATCTGGTTCGGTCTACACCGAGCTTCGACGAATCGACTTCAAATCGGCCCGCGCGACCTCGATCGACCCCGAAAAACGTCAGACGGAGTTGGTAGACGAGGAGGCACGCAAGCAAGCCGAACGTGACGTCGAGACGGACGATGGCTGGCCGCGCGGACACCGAACCGACGATTGATTCAAAGGGAGATTTCATGGCTACGAAGGACACCACCCCCCCCAGCGGGATCGCGGAGCGCACGCGTGCGATCGACACCGCACTCGCGGCGATCGACAAGCAATTCGGCAAGGGCGCGATCATGCGGCTCGGCAAGGATCCGCTCGACCGCGATATCCAGGTCGTCCCGACCGGCTCGCTCGGTCTCGATCTCGCGCTCGGGGTCGGCGGGTTGCCGCGTGGCCGCATCGTCGAGATCTACGGCCCGGAGTCGTCCGGCAAGACCACGCTGACCTTGCACGTCGTCGCCGAGGCGCAGAAGCGCGGCGGGGTGTGCGCGTTCATCGACGCCGAGCACGCGCTCGACGTCAGCTACGCGAAGAAGCTCGGCGTCAAGACCGAGGAGCTCTTGGTCAGCCAGCCGGATTGCGGCGAGCAGGCGCTCGAGATCGCCGACATGCTCGTGCGCTCGAACGCGATCGACGTGATCGTCATCGATTCGGTCGCGGCGCTGACGCCGAAGGCCGAGCTCGAGGGCGAGATGGGCGACACCCACGTCGGCTTGCAGGCGCGCCTGATGAGCCAGGCGCTGCGCAAGCTCACCGGCGCGATCTCGAAGTCGCGCACGATGGTGGTGTTCATCAACCAGATCCGCATGAAGATCGGCGTCATGTTCGGTTCGCCGGAGACGACGACCGGCGGCAATGCGCTCAAGTTCTACTCGTCGGTGCGACTCGACATCCGTCGGATCGGCGCGCTCAAGAAGGACGATAGCGTGATCGGCAACCGGACCCGGGTGAAGGTGGTGAAGAACAAGATCGCGCCGCCGTTCAAGGAGGTCGAGTTCGACATCCTCTACGGTCAGGGCATCTCCCGTGAGGGAGATCTGGTCGACCTCGCGTCCAATGCCGGGATCGTCGACAAGAGCGGAGCGTGGTTCAGCTTCGAGGGAGAACGGATCGGGCAGGGCCGCGAGAACGCCAAGCAGTTCTTGATCGACCATCCCGAGACCTACAACACGATCGAAGCCAAGGTCCTCGCGCATCACAACATCCGCCGGATCGGCGTCGATGTCGTCGAGGAGCAGCCGGCCGCCGCGGACAAGAGCAAGCCGGCGATCGCCGCCAAGCCGCCCGCGTCGGGCAACGGCAACGGCAAGCGCCCGAACGCCTGAGCGCCTGAGCTGTTCCTCACGGAGATCGAGCTGGGTCGTTCGCACGACCCGGCTCGATTCGATCGATCTCGCGCTGGAGGGAATTCAATGTGTCCTGCCCCACCGGTACGGCGGGACCTGAACGTGCGCTACGCCGCGCTGCGCCGAAACACGTGAGGCGTGTCGTTCGCGAGGTGTCGCAGGCCGGTGAGACGGCGATCACCGAACGTACGGCATCGACTTGCGTTTGTCACAGCGATGAGCGATGACTCCGCAGGTCTTCAAAGGGTTGTGCGGCCCGCGAAGATTCTTGTCTCGGAAACATTCGGGAGGCTCGTTTATGTTCGGCAAGTTTGCTGAGGTTCGGCGTCGTCTGACGTCGGGCACCATCGTCACCATGACCGCAGGGCTCGCGGTTGGATGCAGCGATCCCGTTGCATCCACCGATCTCCGCCCCGCCGGCGATCCGGAAGTGTTGTCGGTGTTGGTGATGAACGATTCGGTGTTCGAGTTCTTGGAGACGGCCACGTTCTGCAAGACCAACGACGAGAAGCGGCCGGCGTTCGTCGGTACGCCGCTCGGCGGCATCAACGTGTGCGACGACGACGTGTCGGCGCCGGCCGAGGAGGTCGTCGATGCGATCCCGACGTTCTGGTACACGCGGATCATGTTCGACGAGCTGCTCGACCCCAACGTCGAGGAGCTGATCCCGATCCTCGATCCGGACACCATGGCCGAGACCGGTCAGTTCACCGGCTCCTTGCTCAACACGCAGCCGGTCAACCTGACCTGTGGCGGCACCGCCGTCGCGTACGACGGCTACTACTCGCCGAGCGGCAACAACGTGACGTGGCCGGTCGGCCCGTCGCTGTTCATCGCTCCGCTCGACCTGACGACGGTGGCGACCAGCTCCGAGTGCACGGTCGAGATCAAGGACACCGTGGTCGACAAGGACGGCAACAGCGTCCCGGCCGACCAGCGCGGTAGCGCGGGCGAGTACAAGTTCCAGATCGCTCCGCTCGAGTTCCTCGGTACGGCCCCCGAAGAGGCGGCTCCGGGCGAGGAAGAGATCATCTCCCCCGAGGCGCCCGTGGTCGCGACGTTCAACGCGTTCATCGACGCGGCGTCGATCGACGCGGCCACCGAGGTCGCGATCAAGGAGGTTCCGATCGATGCTGGCACCGGCGCACCGATCTGCGACGACGCGGGCACCGCGGTCGCGGCGAAGGTCGAGGCCGACCCGGCCGACCCGACCTCGGTCGACATCAGCCTCGCGACGCCTGCAGCGACGTGTCCGACGTGCGTGTTCGACGCCTCGAAGGCCTACGTCGTCACGTTCAGCGACACCAACGCGGTCGCCGACCTCGCCGGTGGACCGGGCGCGCTACCCGGCGCCGCCGACTTCTCGCTGTGCTTCACCACCGACGTCGCCCCCTGAAAGGACCCAATACGATGCGCAAGTACATGTGGAATGCGTTCCTCGCGCTGGGCGTCCTCGGTGGCGTCCAGCTCGTTCACCAGACCGAAGCGTTCGCGCAGTCGAGCGCGACCGTCGGTAGCCTCCGCGGCATCCTCAAGGACAAGTCGACGGGAGAGCCGGCGATCGGCGCGACCGTGGTCGCCACCTCGCCGGCGTTGGTCGGCGAGCAGGTGGTGATCACCGACGAGACCGGGCAGTACTTCATCAACTCGCTGCCGCCCGGCACGTACACGCTCACGATCTATTACAACAACCAGCCGTTCTCGCGGCCTAACGTCCTGATCCAGCTCGGCAAGGAGGCGGTGGTCAACGTCACCGTCGACAGCGCCGTCAAGGCTGGCAAGGAAGGCCCGGGCGAGGTCATCCAGCTCGAGGGTACGGCCCCGATCATCGATCAGGGCTCGACCAAGACCGGCTTCACGATCACCGACGACTACACCCGCAACATCCCGACCGGTCGCACGTTCGGTGGGGTGCTCGGGTCGGCCGCGGGCACGCAAGGCGACCAGTTCGGTACGTCGATCGCGGGTGCGACCTCGGCCGAGAACGTGTTCGTCGTCGAGGGCATCAACACCACCGACACCGGGTTCGGCGGTCAGTCGACCAACCTCCCCAACGAGTTCATCTCGGAGACCGAGGTCATCACCGGCGGGTACAACGCCGAGTTCGGTCGTGCCACCGGCGGTATCGTCAACGTCATCACCAAGCAGGGCTCGAACGAGTTCCGGGGCTCGGTGTTCGGCTACTTCACGCCGGGCGCGCTGGTCGCCGATGCCAAGACGATCGACCGCGAGGGCAGCGCGATCGACAGCAAGTCCGATCTCGCGTTCCGGTACGACGTCGGTGCCGAGGTCGGCGGTCCGATCATCAAGGACAAGCTGTGGTTCCACGTCGGCATCAACCCGAACCAGGACAAGCTGACGGTCCACCGTCTGATCCAGAGCGAGGTCGACGCCAACAACGACGGCATCCCCGATGTCGATCCGAACACCGGGTTCACCGAGGTCGAGCCGGTCACCTCGCGCGACCTGACGCAGAACCTGACCACGTACTTCTTCACCGCCAAGGTCAACGGCGCGATCGACCAGAACAACCAGTTCCAGGTCTCCGCGTTCGGTAACCCCCGGTCGGGCGACGCGGTCAGCACCAACCTGGTCAAGAACCCGGACAACGCCACGTTCCGTCTCGAGGACGGCGCGTACGACGTGTCCGGCAAGTGGACCTCGAAGTTCAACGACGGCGCGACCCAGGTCGATGCCGTGCTCGGCTTCCACCGCGGCTACCAGAACTTCAAGACTCGCAACGCGGCGCAGGATGTCGCCGGTGTCGACTTCCGGTTCGAGCGCTCGCTGTTCGACTTCAACGCGCTCGAGGGTTCGGGGATCGGCGCGTGCGAGGACGGTGGTGCGAACGACAAGTACCCGATGATCACGAACTGCCCGGTGGTTAACTACCGGAGCCAGGGCCTCGGGTTCCTCGAGGAGCGCACCAACGACCGCCAGTCGATCGTGCTCGCCGCCACGCAGCGCGTGAAGACCGGCAAGGCCGGCATCCACACGTTCAAGGGCGGTATCGACCTCGAGCGCGCGACCTACGACTCGAGGCGCCGGTTCACCGGTGGTCAGTTCTACCAGCGCAGTGCCGACGTTCCGGTCGATACCACCGGTGACGGCATGCCCGACTCGTTCCGTCCGGGCCGGTTCCTGCTCCGCGAGAACCTCAAGATCGTCCGCAACCTGACCGACGCCGAGCTCGTCGACGCCAACATGGACGGCGTGCCCGACATCGCCGACACGCTGCCGGCCGGTCAGATCCTGTGCGCCAACGATCGTGCGCTGTGCGAGACCGCCGACGCGATCCAGGCCGACACGATCAACCACAGCGCCGCGGCGTTCCTCCAGGACAGCTGGAACATCCGTCCCAACCTGACCCTCAACGTGGGTCTCCGCTGGGAGCAGCAGACCGGCTTCGTCGCCAAGGGTCTTGCCGGCACGCTGTCGCCGCAGGGCGAGGTGATCCCCGAGGCGGCGTACGAGCTCAACAACATGCTGGCGCCGCGCGTCGGCTTTATCTTCGACCCCACCCAGGAGGGCAAGTCGAAGGTGTACGGCCACTGGGGTCGGTTCTACGAGAACGTGCCGATGGACCTCAACGTCCGCGCGTTCGGTGGCGAGATCACGAACTTCCAGAACGTCAACCAGGGTCGGCTGTTGCCCGGCGAGACGGGCTACAACCCGAACTGCGACGTCAACTTCGACAACACCAACCCGAACCAGGACCTCGCGGCGCTCCTCAAGCAGTGCCCGGCGGATCAGCGCCTCGAGCGCTTCATCCTCGGTGAGGGTACGGAGTTCGTGTCGCCCGGCCTCAAGGGCCAATACACGCAGGAGCTGATCTTCGGTGGCGAGTACGAGTTCCTGCCGAACTTCAAGGCGGGCATCAGCTACATCCACCGCTCGCTACCCGTGGTCATCGAGGACGTCTCGACCGACGGTGGTAGCAACTATCTGATCACGAACCCGGGCGACAACTTCACGGGCGAGGCCGACAAGCTCCGCACCGAGGCCGCCCAGCTCCTGATGGACGCCGGCTGCGCCGACTTCGAGGACACCAGCCCGGGCTGCGACTTGCAGAAGCAGGCGCTCGCCGCGCTCCAGGACGACCGCGCTCGTCAGCTCGACAGCGTGAACAAGTTCGACAAGCCGGTGCGTAACTACGACGCCGTGCAGATCACGCTGTCGCAGCGCCCGACGGCCAAGTCGCTGGTCCAGGCCTCGTACACCTACTCGGTGTCGAAGGGGAACTACCCCGGGTTGTTCTCGACGGAGACCGGTCAGCTCGACCCGAACCTGACGTCGCTGTACGACCTTCCCGACCTGATGGCCAACCGCTACGGCAACCTCGGCCTCGACCGCCCGCACAACATCAAGATCGACGGGTTCTACCTGTTCGACCTGAAGAAGTCGGGCGAGATCACGGCGGGCGCGAGCCTGCGGGCGATCTCGGGGATCGCGCACAACGCGCTCGCGGCGCACCCGATCTACGGGTCGGACGAGTCGTACCTGTTGCCGCGCGGCGCGATCGCGCGGTCGCCGATGACGTTCCAGGGCGACATCCACCTCGCCTACGGCTACCGGATGAACAAGCACACGAAGTTCGAGGGCTTCATCCGGGTGTTCAACATCCTCAACTCGCAGGAAGAGCTCGACGTCGACGAGACCTACACGTTCGACTCGGCGATCCCGATCGTCGGTGGCGACGAGGAGGACCTCAAGCACGTCAAGACCATCGATGCGGGCAGCGCGGCCGAGGTCAACCAGACGGTCACGCCGAACAAGAACTTCGACAAGCTGAACTCCCGGCAGTCGCCGCGGAGCATCCAGTTCGGGTTCCGCGTGACGTTCTAGTTCCCCGACAACCTCGAGCCCGTCGTTCTTGGGTTCGAATCGCGTCCGGCGACTCGAGTGATCCCGACCAGTTGGGACCTCGAATCGTCGGGCGTTCTCGGTTTCGGCGATTAGATCGACCGGGGGTCTTGGGGCGTTGAACCCCCTTATGGACATTCGGTTCGGCGATCACCAGTCGTTTCATCGCGCAGCCGCCGGCATGGTCGGTGGCGCCTTCGTGGCGGGCATCGCCCTTCATCCCCTCACCTCGATGGCCCCGCTCGCTGGTGGCCTCCTCGGGCTCGCGGTGGGTGCGGGCTGGGGGTACGGCCGGTTCCGCCTGCGGTTCGTGGCGGCGGCATTGGCGCTCGTCCCGCTGCTGGCGATGACGATGAGCTGGGCCACGGTGATCCCGCAGACCGTCGCGCTCGCGGTCAGCGCGTCGCTGATCGGGCTCGGCCTCGTGGCCGGCTCGCACCGAGGTATCCGCGGCCTGCTCGTGTTCGGCGTGACGGCGTTCGTCGCGATGGTCGGCATGTGGTGCGCGATGCGGTTCGCGACCGCGCGCGAGACCGCGGCGGTGCCGGCATGGCTGCTCTCCGGCATCAGCGCGGCGGCGATGGGCATGGTCGGCGCGCTCGCGCTGATCCCGCGCCATCTCGCGATCGCCGTCGATCCCGTGATGACGGCGGTCAAGCGCCTGCCGGCGAATCTCGATCCCGAGGTCCACGGGCTGTGCGACCGGTCGCTGTCGATCTGGAAGCAGGCGAAGGACGAGCTCACCGACGGTGGTGGTCGGTCGCTGGTGCGCGACGGCGTGATCAAGACGCTCGAGGTCGCGGCCCGCAGCGCGGAGGTCAAGATCAGCGGTTCGAGCGACGCCGAGCTGGCGCAGCGCATGAGCGAGCTCGATCGCAAGGTCGCGGCAACGACCGACACCGAGGCCAAGGCGCAGTACCAGGCGGCGCGTGCGGCGCTCGACGATCAGGCTCGCTATCGCGAGAACATCGCCCGTGGTCGCGAGCGGCTGGTGGCGCGGATGCACAACCACGTCGCCGCGCTCGAGAAGTTCCAGCTCGCCGCCGAGAGCCTCGAGGCGTCGCGCCACGACACCGGGTCGGCGACGATGAAGCAGCTCGAGGAGCTGTCGCAGGACGTGACGGCGAGTGGCGAGGCGCTGGCCGAGCTCGAGATGGGAGAGTCCCCGAGCCGGACCGAGGCGACGGCGACCCCGGCGATCGCGACGGCCGTCACACCCGAGGCCGAGCCCGACGCGGAGTCGGGCGCGCTGGCCTGAAGCGACTGGCCCCAGGCCCGATCAATGCGATACTGATCTCACGTTGCCGGTTGGTTGATGATCTATCGGTGACGCTGCGGGCGCGCTCGTGAGGGGTGCGCCCGCAGTCTTTTCGAACGCCGAGCCGTCTGGCCGGGTCGAACTTCTGGCGGTTGGCATCTGCTAGGCTCAAGCGCGAGGAGGCCTCATGCGCTGGTTCGTTCGCTTGCTGCTCGTGGTTTCGTGCGTGGTCGCGGTGCCCACCGCGTTCGCCGATAGCGCCGATGCCTATTACAAGCAGGGCCTGTCGTACAAGAATCAGGGCAAGGTCGACAAGGCGATCAAGGCCCTCGAGCAGGCGGTCGCCGCCAACCCGCGCCACGGCATGGCGTGGGCATCGCTCGGCAACCTGTATCGCAAGAAGAACGACTTCCCGAAGACGATCAAGGCGTACGAGCACGCCACCGCCGTGATCAAGAAGGACAAGAATCTCTGGGAGAACCTGGGGATGGCGTACTACCGCAACAAGCAGGTCGATCAGGCGCTGACCGCGCTCAAGACCGCCTGCAAGCTCGCGCCGAAGGACGCCAACATCCGCGAGAACCTCGGCACCGTGATGCGCAAGAAGGGCGACATCAAGGGCGCGATCTTCAACCTGCGCTACGCGGTGAAGCTCGAACCGAACGAGGCGAACTACTACAACAACCTCGGCGTCGCGTATCGCTACGGCAAGCAGCACAAGGCGGCGATCAAGGCGCTGAAGAAGGCGACCGAGCTGCAGCCCAACGATCCCGAGCTTCCACTTCAACCTCGCGGTCGTGTATCGCCGCCAGGAGATGTACGAGGAGGCCGAGGCCGCGTACGAGAAGAGCGTCGGTCTCGATCCCGGGAACGCCGAGGCGTGGTTCGATCTCGGATTCGTCTACAAGCAGCTGCACGAGAACGACAAGGCGGTCGGCGCGTTCCAGAAGTTCCTCGACCTCAACAAGGGCAAGGACAAGGGCGCCGAGAAACGCGTCAAGGACGAGATCGGGTCGATGGGCGGCAAGGTGAAGAAGTCGCCCAAGCGCCGTCGCTGAGCGAGCCGGTTCCGAGCGGGGTCTAGGCGCGACGCGACGGGTGCGGTACGGTGGTCAGATGCGGATCAGCTGGCTCACGAGCGACGAGATCGCCGCTGCTCGCGAGGCCTTGACCGCCGGCGGGAAGGACTGGGACGCGCACTTCGATCGGGACGAGTTCGTGCAACCACCGCTGCCCGCCGAGCTCGCGGTCGCCAGCGACGACTGGGGCCGGATCACCGAGCACGTCGCGCGCGCCGAGCGGGTGTCGGTGGTCGTGCGCGAGGGTGGCCTCGACGCGGCGCAGTCGCGGTTCGGTGAATCGAGGGTCGCGATCGAGGCGGCCACGCTCGCCTCCGCGGCGCACCAGGGTGACGCGCTCGATCTCGATCGCGTGATCGGTGTGCTCGGGTGCGCGATCGATCAGCTGGTGTTCTACGCGCCGTTCCTCGAGCTACTGGTCGACCTCGGACGCGACGACGTCGAGCGCACGCTCGCCGCGTACGAGCAGTTCGTGTCGGCATACGCGCAGGCGGTGGTCGACGCGCCGCGCGGCCCCGAGCGGATCGGCGCCGTGCGCGACGGTCTCGCCGACTACTACGTCAGCGTCGGCAAGCTCGACGATGCCGAGGCACTGTTCCGGCGACGCCACGCCGAGGATCGCGACGACGTCGCGGTGGCGCTGACCGCCAGCCGCGCGTTTCTCGCGGCCGGTTCGGTCGCGCATGCCGTGCGCTGGCTCGGCGTCGGCGCCGATCGCGCCCGCGAGCTCGGGCGCGAAGACATGGCGACCCGGCTGCGCGAGAAGCAAGAACGCGTCCGCGTGCGTCTGAGCTGATCCGCCTCGAGCCATCCGAGCCCGAGCCCGAGCCCGAGCCCGACATTCGTGTGCGGTTTGCTCGCGGGTTAACGCAAAGGGAAGAAGAAGGTCGCGGAGGTCGCAAAGATCTCGATCGCGGATGTTGCGTGATCGGTGTTGGTTACGTGGTGGGTGGTTGTCATGGATCGAGCACGAGCACACGTGTCGTCGACCAACCCTTTGCGACCTTCGCGTCCTCTTTCCCCCTTTGCGTTATCCGCGAGCAATCCGCACGTGAATGCTCTCGGGCGGGCTCGGACTCGGGCTCGGGCTCGGAACGGGCGTCAGACCGGTCTGGTACGACCACTGGTATGGCCAAGGCCAAGCGCGCCGACCGGACGGTCTACGGCTGCACGTCGTGCGGTCACGTCGAGCCCAAGTGGCTCGGGCGGTGTCCGGCGTGTCAGGAGTGGAGCACGCTGGTCGAGCACCGCGAGCCGGCGGCGGGCGGTGGAGCGAGTGGGCGAGGACGCGCCAAGCTCGGCGTGGTCGGCCTGGGCGATGGCTCGTCGCCGGCACCGATCACCGAGATCGGGGAGTCGAACGTCGAGCGATCGAGCTCGGGGATCGGCGAATTCGATCGCGTGCTCGGTGGCGGCCTGGTTCCCGGGAGCTTCGTGCTGATCGGCGGCGACCCCGGCATCGGCAAGTCGACGCTGTTGATCCAGGGGCTCGCCGGATGGGCGCGCGGCACGGAGCGAACCGACGCTTCCGGAACGAATCCACCCAAGATCCTGTACGCCACCGGCGAGGAGAGCGTGGGGCAGACCGCGATGCGGGCGCGCCGCGTCGGCGCGGCGACGGCGCGGCTGTCGATCGTCGCCGAGACCGATGTCGACCGGATCCTCGATCACGCCGTGGCCGAGCGTCCGTCGATCCTCGCGATCGATTCGATCCAGACCACGCATACCAGTGCGCTCGATTCGATTCCCGGCTCGCTCGCCCAGGTTCGCGAGTGCGCGAGCCGGCTCATGCAGTACGCCAAGACGTCCGGCGTGCCGACGCTGATCGTCGGGCACGTCACCAAGGATGGCGGCATCGCCGGTCCCAAGACGCTCGAGCACCTGGTCGACGTGGTGCTCCAGCTCGAGGGCGACGGCGGTCCGTACCGGATCCTGCGCGCGCACAAGAACCGGTTCGGATCGACCGACGAGATCGGCGTGTTCGAGATGCGCGGCGGCGGCATGGCCGAGGTCGCCAACCCCTCGGCGCACCTGCTCGCGGAGCGCCCGGTCGGCGCACCGGGCTCGGTGGTGGTGGCGTCGGCCGACGGCGCACGGCCGCTGCTCGTCGAGATCCAGGCGCTGGTCGCGCCCGCCGCGGCCGGGGTGGGCCGGCGCACGGCGGCGGGGGTCGATGGCAACCGGGTGTCCCTGTTGCTCGCGGTGCTGGCGCAGCGCGCGGGCTGCGACGTGCTCGACCGCGACGTGTTCGTCAACGTCGCCGGTGGCGTGAGGCTCGTCGAGCCGGCGATCGATCTCGGGATCGCGTGCGCGATCGCGTCGTCGGCGCGCGGACGCGCGGTCGATGCCAAGACGGTGCTGTTCGGCGAGGTCGGGCTGGCCGGCGAGATCCGGGCCGTGCCCCTGTGCGAGCAGCGGCTCGCCGAGGCCGCCCGGCTCGGGTTTTCCCGAGCGCTGATCCCGAAGCAGAACCTGGCGCGCATCGAGCGGGCGGACGCGCACGCGCTCGAGCTCGTCGGGATCGATCGGCTGCAGACCGCGATCGCGAAGCTGTGACTTCGCGAGCGAGCCGTCCGCGTACCCTCGCAAGGGCTCGCGTTCGCTCCCGTGCCTGACCGCGGAGCGGTTCGCGGAAGCGAAGTCGGGGAGTAACTCTCGCCGCTCGACCGAGCGGCCCGGAGCTCATCAAACAGGGGGTAAGTCGAGCACGCAGCCATCGGGGCACGCGTTGTCGACCGGGCACACCGGACAGCACAGCTCGAACGTGTCGGGCGTGATGCACACGCGACCGTCGGTCGGGCACTCGCCCTGGACGGTGCAGTCCTGGGGCGGCGAGTCGTCACCACCGCAGCTGACGATCGCGATCGTCGATGCGGACGCGACGCCGACCACGGCGACCGCGAGGGTCGCGGGCAACGACAGACGCTTCGGCGATCGGGTGCGACGCATGACCCGATAGTACCCGGACCGCCGGAGTAGGAGATCCATGGATCAGAACGAAAGCACGAGCCGGGACTGGATCGTGTGCGACGTCGAGGCGTCGCGGATGTTGCTGCCGATGGTGTCGTCGTTCGAGAACCCGAACCCGTTCCCCGAATCGTCCGGACCGGGGTGGTTGAGCGCCGCGAACGGGAACAGCACGCCGTACGACACGCCGAGGTAGATGCCGCCGCTCTTGTAGTACAGCTCCGAGTCGAACTCGGTACCGTACGCGCTCGAGTTGCCCGGCGTGGCCACCGGCTTGAGCGCGAACGAGGTGATGTTGGAGACCTTGAACGCGATCGACGGCGTCAAGTGGTAGCCGAGGAACGGCTTGCCGTACGCGGCGTTGGTCACCGCGCCGACCAGGTGACGCCACAGGATCATGTCGACCTTGAACGCGCGGTTGAACATGAACTGGGACAGCTTGTGGTCGGACTTGTCGCCGAGCACGTTGGCGAACGCGATGTTGATGTTGCCGGGGATCAGGTTGTCGTACTGGTCGCCGGTCGCGAACCCGCCCTCGACGCCGAGCTGCAGCTTGTTGTCGAGCCCGTGGTAGGTGAACCGCCCGACGCCGCCGTACTTGCGGATGTCGGCGCCCGAGGTGAACCCGTACTCGTCGAGCCGGCCGACCTTGCCGAGCTGTCCGACGAGCTCGGCCTCGAGCAGGACCTTGCCGATGCCGAGCTTCGCCCACAGGTCCGGGGTGTAGGTCTTGAAGTCGCGCGCCTTGTAGCCCGCCGACGAGTCGAACGTGCCGCCGACGTTGAATCCGCTGAGATCGAGATCGAACGCCTGGGTCTTGTACTCGAAGTACGCGCCGTAGTTGAACGCGACGTCGCCACGGTCGACCTCTTCCTTGAACTCCTGCGGGCTATCGAGCCGCGACAGCACGAACACCCAGCCGTTGGAGTCGTCGCCGTCGTCGAGATCCCACGGATGACCCTCGCGGCCCTTGTTCGCCGAGGTCTGGTTCGATACCAGACGCGTGGCGCCCCAGTCCGACGCGACCATCGCGCGCAGGTTGGTGCCGGGGATGATCGCGGAGAAGCTGACGCGATCGACGGTGTCGCCGTAGTCGGCGTCGTAGTCGTCGGTGCCGTTGATCGGATCGTGCCCGCCCGCGTTGGCGAACATCCCCATGCCCCATTGGTTGGGCTGGCGACCTGCCTTGAGGATGCCGAGCGGCACGGCGACCTCGGCCCACGCGCGCTTGATCCGGATCGAGTTGCGGTCGCTGTTGACCCCCGCGGTCGGCGGATCCTGCCCGTTGTTGAACGCGCCGATCGGCGGGTTGTTGAGCGGGTCGGTGCTGTCGTACGTGCCGTCGTAGACCTCGTTGGTCGGGGTCGAGCCCAGGACGATGTTGTCGAGCACGTCGGCCTGCACGTGGATCGACGTGGTCTCGCTGAGGTTGATCGTGGGCTCGAGCCGGAGCCGCAGGTTGGTCGACGACAACGTGTCGTCGCAGCTAGCGCCGACGCCCATCGAGGTGCAGTCGAGCGCCCGCGGGAAGGGCGCGCCGCCGACCGCCGCGTTGTCGATGAAGCCTTCGTGGAAGTTCTTGAACCAGTCGGTTCGCAGCCGGAAGTAGCCGTCGAGCTCGAGCAGCTTCCAGCGCTTGCGGCGGCTCTTGGGGGGTGGCAGCGCCGGCGTGGTGGGAAGCAGCCCGGGTGTCTTGGGGGCGGCCTCCGCCACACCTTCCTTCTTTTCGTTCCCGGAAGGCTGGGTCGGGCCGCCGAAGCCACCCGGCGCGATCTGCGCGTGGGCCGTGCCCGCCCACATCGAGATGCCCAGCCCGACAAGAATCAAACGACGAGTGAAATAAGGCATAGAAAGCATGAGGGTTTTGGGCATCGACGAAGTCGGCGGACTATAGACAGGGCGATTCTCGCGGGTCAAATCCGCCGGGCAACGATCCATCCGCGCAAACGCTCTTTACGGGGGTTCGCTGGCGTCCGTGTTTTTGGAAAAGGTGAGATCGACCGCTATGGTGCACTCGATGGCTCTAGACCGTGCGACGCGCGGGTTCGTTGCCTGGCTCGGCGCGGTCACGTGCGCGATCGGCTGTGGGCCCCACGTCCGGCCCGAAGCACCGCCCCCGGAGCCCGGCGTGACGCGTCTCGAGCGCGCCCCCAAGCCGGTGAAGAGCGGTCGGCAAGTGATGATCGGTCAGATGTGTCCGACCGGAGCCGGCGGGCGCCCGGCGATCGCACCCCTGATGCTACGGACGGTGGCCTGGATCGACGAGAGCGCCGACGTGCAGGCAGTGGTCGAGCGCGGGGGGATCCCGCGGTTTTCCGTGTTCGGGGTCGACGGCAAGATCGCCGGCGTGTTCGACACGCTCGGACTGGCCGACATCGGCCCCGGGCAATCGGTCGCCACGGGCACCTACGTCGGGGCGAGCCCGTGCACGTCGGCGGGTCCGAGCGACGATCCCCAGAAGGAACGGGTCGAGGACCCGAAGTGCGGGCAGGCGACCGGCGGCTGTGGGATCGCGGTCGGCGAGCTCGGCCGTCCCGACGATCCGCCTCCGATGCCGAAGTGGGCGACCGGTGGCGCGTGCGTGTCGGGCGATGCGCTCGCGGTCGACATCGACGGCGACGGCACGATCGAATCGTTCCCACTCGCGGGCGTGCTCGACAGCATCCACCACCCGAGCGAGGAGTGGGCGGCGGCGCCGACCGCCGGCGCGAGCTGCAAGCCGACGTTCCAGATCTACGACATCAAGATCGCGCCACCGCCGGAGCCCGGCAAGCGTGTCGACCCCAAGCAGATCGTGGTGGTCAACGTGCTCGCCGTGATCGACGTCGACAACGATGGCCGCAAGGAGCTCGTGCTCATGCTCGACTTCCCGACCATCCGCACGATCGTCACGTACACGGCGAGCGGCTCGCCGACCCGGCTCGAGCTCGCCGGAGAAGGCACGCCGTTCCAGAGGTAGGTCCGGGTAGTCGGACATTCGTGGCGTCCGCGCCAACCTGGTTGGCAGGGTCGGGGAAGCGACCGAAGACGTTTCGTGCGGTTGGCCTCGCACGCGGGATGCAGGACCATCTCGCCATGCGCTGGCTGATCTCGGGGGTCGTCCTTGTCGCTGCGTGCAGCGGCTCGGATGGGGGAGCCCTGTTGACCATCCACGCCCCCGACGGCCCGGTCCGAGCACGACTCGAAATCGTGCTCGCCGATCCCGCGGCGATCGAGGACATCGATCGCCAGCGGGTGGCCCCGGGACAGCTCGGAAGCGAGCCCGTGCGCTACTTCAAGCAGCGCACGATCGCGGGCTCCGTCGATGCCGAGCCGCTCGACGGGTTCGCCCTCCGGATCGAGCCCGATCCCGAGGTCGTGGCCGGATCGGATCTGGTGCCGTTTCTGATCGCGTACGACGGCGACGCGATCGTCGGCATCGGTGCCGTGCTCGACGACCGTGGTGGGCCGAGGCCGATCACCATCGTCGGCGACCAGCTGGTCGGTTACACGGTCGAGCTCGCGAAGCTGTCGGCGACCGATGGCGGTCGGGGCGTCGGTCCCGGCGAGGTCACCACCGTACGATGCGAGGACCGGTTCGATAGCGGCTTCGCCTGGAACCCGGGCGGGACCCAGCTGCGCCTGCTGCTGCCGGATCCCGATGGCAACGATGCCACCGACGCGACCGCTCGCTCGCTGGACCTCGATTGCGACGGGGCGGTCGCCGACGCCACGGCGTCGGATTGCGACGACCTGCACCCGAGGTTTCATGCGGGCGCCACCGAGACCTGCGACGGCCTCGATCTCGATTGCGACGGCCGCATGCGCGAGCTCGTGACGTGCACGGACGTGTCGACCGCGGCGTGCCCGAACAGCAGCGGGGTCGGGCTGTGCCTCGACGACACCACCCCCGGCAACGGGACCAACGCCGTCGTCGGGTGCCAGCCCGACGCGAGCTGTCTGTGCCAGAGTAACCAGTGCGAGTCGTGCGTGCTCCCGTTCACCGGGACGCCCGACACGACCGACCATCCGCTGTGCGAGCCGTACCTCGCCGAGGACGTCGACGTGCCCGGGTGCGAAGGAGCCTGCGACGTCGAGGTCCTCGACGTGCCGAACGATCCGTGGCGCGTGAAGATCTCCACGAACGGCGGCCCGTTCGGCCCGAAGCTGACCGGCGTCGGCGGCAAGATCGATATCGAAGTCGATCTGCCCGGCGGCGACTCGATCTCCTCCCAGCCGGGCTCGGTGGTCGGCAGCTTCGTGCTGGCGGTGCAGTCGGCCGGCGATCCGAGCCCGCATCTCGTGGTCCGGGCGCTGCGGCTCGACGTTCAGCCGAGCGGGTGCCAGGCCGGCGAACCGACGCCGATGATCTGTAACTAGATCGAGCTGAGGTAGAGTGCGGCGTGACGTCCGTACGCGACGATGTCGGTCAGCTCTTGTGGTTTGGCTTCGAGGGCACGCGTGCCCCGACCGACCTGCAGCGCGCGCTCGCGAAAGGACGCGCCGGGGCGACGATCGTGTTCAAGCGCAACCTCGCGATCGGCGATGCGGGCTGCGATCTCGACGAGCTCGCGGAGCTCACGCGCGAGCTTCATCCGCGCGCTCCCGACGGTACGCCCGCGCTGATCGCGATCGATCAGGAGGGCGGACGCGTCCAGCGCGTGCGTGCACCGGCCACCGAGTGGCCTCCGATGTTGTCGCTCGACAACCTCGCCGAAGACGGCGCCGGCGCCGGCGCCGGCGTCGGCGTTGACAAGGTCGCCGAGCAGGTCGGGCGCGCGATGGGCACCGAGCTGGCGGCGCTCGGGTTCGACATCGACTTCGCGCCGGTGCTCGACGTCCACACCAATCCGGACAACCCGATCATCGGAGACCGTGCCTTCGCGCGCGATCCCGAACGTGCGGCGAGTCGCGCGCTCGCGTTCGCACGGGGCCTGGCCGCGGCCGGGGTGATCGCGTGCGGCAAGCACTTTCCCGGGCACGGCGACACGCACACCGATAGCCACCTCGAGCTCCCGCGCATCGATCACGATCTCGCACGGCTCGAGTCGATCGAGCTGGTGCCGTTTCGCGCCGCCGCACGCGCCGAGCTGCCGATGATCATGACGGCGCACGTGGTGTTCGCAGCGATCGATCCGAAGGTCCCGGCCACGCTGTCGCCGGCCGTGATCGAGGGCGTGCTGCGCCAGCAGCTCGGCTATCGCGGCGTGATCGTCAGCGACGATCTCGACATGAAGGCGATCGCCGCGTCGATGGATGCGGGTGTCGCCGCGGTCGGTGCGATCCGCGCCGGGTGCGACGCGCTCTTGCTGTGCCGCGATCCCGCGCATCAAGCCGCCGCCGAGGAGGCGCTGGTCCGCGAGGCCGAGCGCGACGCGGCGTTCCGCGTACGGGTCGGCAGTGCGGCCACGCGAGTGCGCGCGATGAAGCAGCAGGCGATCGACGACAGCGCGCGACCGAGCCGCGACCTCGTCGGGTGCGAGGCGCATCGCGCGCTCGCGCGCCGCCTCGCCGGCGACTAGGCCTGCGTGTTGTCAGTGGCGGCCGACGAGCACGCCTTCGGCGATCAGCAGCAGCAACAGCGCCGCGGCCAGCCCGTGCCACAACTCGACCCGGCGCGACGAGCTCGCGTGATCCTCGGCCGACTCGGAGCTCCCCGAGGCCGGGAGCATGCTCGGCGGCGCGGCCGCGAGATCGGAGCCGCGCGGATCGAGGTTGACCACGAAGCCGAGCTCGTCGCGATCGCGCGTGGCCGAGGTCAGGTCGGTTCCGCTGACGTGATAGATGCCGGGGCGGTCGGTGCGGTTGAACCGCACGAGGTTGCGATTCGCCAGCCGGTCGCCTTCGAATCCGGTCGTCGTGTTGTCGGGACCGCGCACCTCGAGCTTGACCAGGTCGGCGGTGGGAAGCGCCACCGAGCCGCCGACGAGGTGCTCGCTCGGTCCGAGCGACGCGTGCTTGCGCGCGAGATAACGGACGGCTTCCTGGACCAGCGGGAGGTAGCCGCGATGGATCGGCAGGTCGTTCCAGTCGCGATCGAGCGTCGACGTGTAGAGCAGTGTGCGGCCGGCGCCGAGCGAGGCCTCGACGAGCGCCGCGGCCCCGTTGGTGAACCGCGCGAGCACCTTGCGATCGGTGGCGCCACCGTCGGGACCGTGCGTGGTCGGGCCGAGCAACGAGATCTTGTAGAACCGTGCGTCGGCGAGCTCGGGTGCGGCGTTGCGGAATGGCGCGAAGATCGGATGGTCGGTCTCCCACTTGACGAGGTGGAGAGCGCGGCTGTCGCGATCCTGTGCGGTGGCTCCCCACGTGGTGTCGATCGCGTCGCGCAGGCTCTGCGGCAACAGCGGCAACATCGTGCGGTCGTAGGCGGTGGGATCGACGCGGTCGCCCGACGCGACCAGGATGCCGCCGCCCGCACGCACCCACGCGGTGAGCGCGGCGACGCGATCGATCGGTAGCGCCGGCACGTTGGCGAGCACCACGACGTCGAGCTCTCCGAGATCGATGAAGTTGGCCTTGCCGCGCGAGCGGGGCTCGATCCCCGCGAGCTCCTCCGTGGTGATCGCGCGGATCTGCGTGCCGCTGTCGTCCCGGTCGCCGGGGCGGAGCGCGGCCTCGAGGTAGAACAGCTCGTCGTCGAACCTCACCGTGCGCGGATCGCCGTCGACCAGGAGTACTCGCACCTGATCGCGGGCCGATGCCCGGATCCACCGGCGGTCATCGATCGAAAGCGCGTCGGGTGTGATCGACACCATCGCGTCGGTGGCGCGCACGCCGGATGGGAGCGTGGCGAGGAAGCGCTTGAGCGTGCGATCGCGCGGCTTGATGTCGACGCTGCCGCGCGCCACCACGCGACCCGCGATCGTGAGCGACGCTTCGACCTTCGCCCGCTTGTCGCCGAAGTTGGAGATCTCGGCGTCGACCGCGATGCCGCGGGTGCCGGTGCCGGGGGCCGAGTCGATCGACAGGCCGGTGACCGCGAGGTTGGGCAGCTCCGGCGGGCGCACGTCGACCACGACGAGCGCGGGGCCGGATGCACCCCACGGCCGATCCTCGCCGGTCGGGAACCCGGTCTTCTCGAGCAGCGAGATCAGGAACACGGTCTTGCGCGAGTGGCTCGAGGCCGCGAGCAGCTGAGCGGCGCGGGCAAGGGCGCGCGTGGTGTCGGCCGGTCGCGCCGACGGCTTCAAGGCGAGGAGCTGATCGCGCAGTCGCAGGTGATCGCGGGTGAGCTCGCTGGGCTGGTCGGCACCCTCGGAGGTCCGCACGATCGCGATCTCGGCCTCGGGTCCGAGCTGGGTGACGATCTTGCGAGCCTCGTCGGTCGCGGTCCGGATCCACGGCTTGCCGTCGACCCGGTAGCCGGCGGCGAACGAGTCGTCGATCACGAGCACGGCCGCCTGCGGACCGCGTGTCACCTGCGGGCCCTTGCGCGCACACGACGTGTACGGCTTGGCGAGCGCGAGCGCGACGGCGGCGCACGCGATCGCGCGCACGATCAACAGCAGACGCTCGCGTAGCCGGAACTGTCGCGCCGTGCGGCGGCGCGTCGCCATCAAGAAGTCGAGTGCGGCGAACCGCACCTTCCGCGCGCGGCGACGTCCGATCAGGTGGATCGCGATCGGCACGCCGAGCGCGAGCACGCCGACCAGCATCAGCGGTGCGAGGAACCCCATCAGCCCGTCCTCCGGTGTTCGCCCCGCGCGCCGGGTCCGATCCGGTACCGCGAGCGCGCGACCAGCAGATCGAGCAACGTGCGCTCGAGCGGGCGGTCGGTCGGCACCTGGTGATAGTCGACGCCCGCGGCCGCCAGCGTGTCGCGACACCCGCCGAGGAACGCCTCCATCTTCGCGAGGTAGTCCTTGCGCACCGCGGCCGGATTGACGAGCAGCTTGTGATCGTTCTCGAGCGACTCGAACATCGTCAGCCCGTCGTACGGAAACGCGAGCTCGTGCGGATCGAGCACGTGAAGCACCGACACGTCGTGGCGCTGGGCGCGGAGCTGGGCGAGGGCGGTCAGCGTGCGGTCGTCGGGATCGAACAGGTCGGATGCGAGCACGATCAGGGCGCGGCGCCGTCGAGTGATCTCGGCGATGCGCGCGAGGGCATCGGCGGGTGACTCGTCGCCGCCACCGCCACGCGTGATCGTCTGGTCGAGGACGCCGAGCAGATCGTGCAGGTGGGTCGTGCGCGCGCGAGGTGGAACCAGCACCGGCCGGCGCGCCTTGCCCTCGCGATCGCCGCAGGCCACGAGGCCGACCTTGTCCTGCTGCTGGATCACCAGGTAGGCGAGCGCCGCCAGCGACAGGCCCGCGTACTCGAGCTTCGACATCGGTCCACCGCCGGTGAACGCCATCGACGCCGATGCGTCGAGCACCAGGTAGACCGTGAGCTGGGACTCCTGCTCGAATTGCTTGACGTAGATCCGGTCGAGCTTCGCGTATGCCTTCCAGTCGACGTGCCGGAGCTCGTCACCCGGCGAGTACTCCTTGTGCTCGGCGAACTCGACCGACGCTCCGTGCACCGACGCGCGGTGCAGCCCGCTGAGCGCACCCTCGACGATCACCCGCGCCTTGAGCGGCAGCGACGACAGCTTCGCGAGCTGTGCCGCATCGATCGTCGACGCGTCACCCACGAGCTACCTCACGGCGAGACCGCCGTCAGCAGGCGATCGACGAGGTCGCCGGGACGAATGCCCTCGGCCTCGGCACGGTAGTTGAGGATCAGACGGTGCTGCAGCGTCGGTCGCGCGAGCGCGGCGACGTCGTCGGTCGATGCCGCGAACCGTCCATCGAGGATCGCACGCGCCTTGGCGGCGAGGATCAGGTACTGGGAGGCGCGCGGCCCGGCGCCCCACGACACCGCGTCGCGCACGAACGCCGGCGCGGTAGGCGCCGTCGGACGCGTGGCGCGCGCCAACGCGACGGCGTACTTGACCACGTGGTCGGCGGCCGGCACGCGACGCACGAGATCCTGGAGCTGCATGATCCGTTGCGGCGACAGCACGCGCGTCAGCGTCGGCTGGTGATCGCTGGTCTGCTGCCGCACGATCTCCGCTTCTTCGTCCTCGGTCGGGTACTCGACGTCGACCTGGAACATGAAGCGATCGAGCTGCGCTTCGGGGAGCGGGTAGGTGCCCTCCTGCTCGACCGGGTTCTGGGTGGCGAACACGAGGAATGGCAGCGGCAGCTCGTGGGTCGTGCCGCCGGCGGTGACGCGATACTCCTGCATCGACTGCAGCAGCGCGGCCTGGGTCTTGGGCGGCGTGCGGTTGATCTCGTCGGCGAGCACCAGGTTGGCGAACACCGGGCCCTTGATGAACCGGAAGTTGCGCCGGCGCGTCGCCGGATCCTCCTCGAGCACCTCGGTGCCCGTGATGTCGGCCGGCATCAGGTCGGGTGTGAACTGGATGCGCTGGAAGCTGAGATCGAGCGTCTCGGCGAGCGTCGAGATCAACAGGGTCTTCGCGAGACCGGGCACGCCGACGAACAGCGTGTGGCCGCGCGCGAACAGCGCGACCAGCAGCTGATCGATGACGCGGCGCTGGCCGATGATGCGCTTGCCGATCTCCGCGACGATCTGCTGGTGCGCCGAGGCGAGCTCGGCCACCGCGTCGAGGTCGGTCTGCTCCGTGACCTTGGTGCGTTCGCCCACGCCTTCCTCGAAATCACCATCGCCCGGCGTGGCGAGCTCGCCGTGCTTCGGCGGCGGCACCACCGGGGTGACGTCGGTGTCCGTGGCGCGCCCCTTCTTCGGATCCAGGAGCCGGAGCTTCGGATCGCCTTGGGCGGGGGTAGGTCGGTTCGTCATCGGTTGGTTCAGTCTGCTCGGTCGTTCGCTCAGTGTCGGAGCTGGTCACAGGCGGCGCGCTCGCGTGTTGCACGTGCGTCGGAGGTCTTGCCATAGGCCTCGGCGAGGCCGCAACGGGTGGTGGGATTGAAGGGACTTACGCGCAGGGCCTGCTCGAAGGCGTGAATGGCCTTTTGCCATTCGTGCTTCGCGCGATGGGCGATGCCGAGCGTGACCGCGGCGACCGCATCTCCGTCGTCGGCAGCCACCAGCGGCGTCGCCAGCTCGATCGCGCGGTCGTAGCGGCCGAGCTCGACCAGCGTGCGCGCCAGCTTGCCGGCGACGAACGGATCCTGCTTGGACGACACCGCGAGCGCCTTCTCGTACTCGATCGCCGCGGCCTCGAGTGCGCCACGGGCTCGCAACATGCCGCCGAGTCGCGCGTGCTTGCGTGCACGCGCGTTGACCTGCTCGATGCCGACGTTCTCGGACTTCACGCCACCGCTGCCGAACTTGATCGGGCGACCCGCCGCGATCGGCGTGCGCGACGCCGGCGCGTAGCTCGCCAGGTTCTTGCGCCATGCGCGCTCGACCTTGGGCCACGACATGCCGAGTGCTTCGGACACCGCGCGCCGCGCGCTCCGGCCGTCGCGCTGGGCAGCGAGCACGGCGCGCAGGCCCTTGTACCCGGTCTTGCTCTGCAGCCAGCCGACCAGCGTGTAGACCTCGGCGTACGCGAGCGCCGCGGCATCCTGGCTCGGTAGCTTCGCCATCGACGGGTGCATCTGTTCGAACGTGATCAGGCGACGCTTGCGGACGGCCGCGACCAGTCGCGCGCGCTCGGTGGCCGACAGGTCGAGGCCCGCGGCCTCGCGCCAGCGCGTCTGTTCGAACCGCGCGAGTCCTTCCTGGAGCCACACCGGCACGGCGTCGTGCGAGATCCGCGACACGATCAGGTGGGTGTACTCGTGCGCGAGCGTGTCCATCCACGGGTAGCCGAAGATGGTCGCGCGCGGCGACACCACCATCAGCTTGTTGTACTTCGACAGCGCGATCGTCCCCGTGGTCTCGATCTCGGCCTCGGTGAGCGGCGACATCCGCGCGAGGTCCGCCGGTGCCCCGAGCAGCTCGACGCGGATCGGATCGGACGGCTGGTACCCGAGATCCTTGCCGATCGTCGCCCACGCGGCGTCGAGCACCTCGCCCGCGAGCGTCGCGATCGTGGCGTCGGGACCGGGCGCGTGCCGGATCACGAAGTGACCCTTCGGCGACGGCACGTCGACGAACGTATCGGTGACGGCGAGCGACTGCTGCGCGAGGCGTCGGGTCTGGCGGACCATGCCGCCGACCGCGGAGTCGGGCACCTTGTCGAGCAGCGCGATCGCGTCCGCGTACTTGCCGCTCTGGAACGCGAGCTCGGCCTCGAGCCACTTGACCTCGGGCGACGAGCCGGCGCGCTTGGAGAGATCGGCGAGCACGGCGCGCGCCTCGGGCAGACGCGCCGAGTGGAGGAACCGCGCGGCGCGGATCACGTCGCCGCTCACCGTGCGATCGCGCCGCGGACGGGCACTCGCGGGCACGGCGAGCACTGCGCAGGCGATCGTGATCGCGATCGAGGAGAGGATCTTTCTCATTTGATCAGATCCTCGTAGTAGCGCTTGAGCATGTCGTCGTAGCCCGACGGTGTACCGCCGTCGTTCCGCTTCTTCATCGCCTCGAGGAGCTGCTCGCGGAACTTCTCGGGGGCGCGGTAGTTCTCGGCGCCGGGGATCCGGACCGGCTCATCGCCGATCGCACCCTCCTGCGCCTGACGGGCGGCGGCGCGCGCGCTCTCGCGTGCCTTGCCGAGTGCGTCGGCCGCGGCGCGCGCGGCCTCGCGGGCGCCCGACGGATCGCGCACCTTCATGCGTTCGTCGGCGGACTGCATGTGCTGCACCGCGCCGGCGAGCCGCTTCGACAGCGCCTCGCCGGTATCACCCGGCAGGTCGCCACTCATTTGCTTGGAACGCTCGCCGAGCCGGCGCGTGCGCTCGCGGTTCATCGCCTGACGGCGGCGGAGGCGATCGAGCGCGCGCTTGTCGTCGGCGGACATGATCTGGTCGGGGCGCGGCGCCAGCGACTGGAGCTCCTTGATCAGCTCGCGCGCCACCGGCAACGAGCGGTGCACGCCGTCGAGCGAACGTCGCGTGGCGTCCGCCCACTTCGATTTCGGGTCGTCCTCGATCGAGGCCTCGAGCTCGCCGGCGATGGTGTCGAGACTCTGCTTCGCCTGGTGCGCCATCGCGAGCGCCTCGGCGAGGTCCCCGTCGCGGACCATCTTCTCGACGTCGACGAGCCGGCGCTCGACGATGTCGAGCTCCTCGCGGGCGAACGGCGTCAGGCCGTTGTCGTCGAGGGCCTGGATCCGTGCGCGCAGCTTGTCGACCAGCGCTCCGACCTTCTTGCTGGCGTCGCGGCGGTGTTCCTTGGCGAGCTCGTCGGCCTTCTCCGCGTACGCGTCGAACAGCCGGCTGGCCTCGGCGGCGATGTCGTCCTGGTCCTTGGTGACGTCGGCGAGCTCGTTCATCACCTCGTCGAGCTTGCGTTGCTCGTCGGAGAACTTGTCGCCGCGCAACTGGGACAGCGAATCCTCGAGCATCGCGGCGGAGCGGTCGTGCTTGGCGGTGCAGGCCGCGAGCTTCTTGTTCGCCTCGTCGATCTTGCCGGCGCGCACCAGCTTGCGAACCTCGTCGATACAGTTCGAACCCTCGTGCGCCTGCACCGCGTTGCGGTTGACGTACTGGTCGAGCACGTCCTCGGGCATGCCGCGGCGGTGGCGATCGAGATCGGTGAACGCCTTGTCGAGGGCGCGCATCTCGCGCTCGATCTCGTCGAGCAGGCGCGGATCCTTGGTGCGCTTGTACTGTGCGAGCAGGTCGGCGAGACGCTTCTGGTGCGAGGCGATCTCGTCGGACACGTCGAGTAGCCCCTCGAGTCGCTCGCGGTCGAGCCAGTCGGACAGCTCGAGCGTGTCGTCCTCGAGCTCGGCGATCATCTTCGGATCGAACGCGGCGTACGCGCCGCGCGGTGCGGGTTTGCCCTTCGGGACCCACCGCGATTCGGCACGCGCCAGCTTCTCGAGTCGATCGCGCATCTTGCCGAGCGCCTTACGCATCGCATCGGACGCGTGCGGGTCGTGCTCGAACGCCGCCGCGATCGAACCCAGCTCGACGACGATCTCGCGGACCGCGCGGTTGAGGCCGATCCGCTTGGTGGCGTCGTCGTCGGCGAACACGAGCCGCGCGGCGAGGTTCTTGATCACCTTCTCGGCGACCGCCTGCTGGCGACCCAGCGTCTCCTCGTGCCGTTCGCGGGCACTGACCACGCGGAGGTGGAACTCGCGCGACTTGCCGACGTTGGGTGCGCCGACGGTGTCGTTGTCCTTGGCCTCGATCCAGTAGCGGACCTCGCCGCCGGACGGGACCTGGACCTCCGCGATGTCCCACATGAGCTTGCCCTGCGCGCGGCTGTGTTCGTGGTCGGTCGACAGCGGGATCGGCTTCTTGCCGCGCTCCTTGTTGGAGTCCCACACGAGCTCGGCGGAGGTCAGGCCGAAGTCGTCGTCGATCGTGTACGCGAGCTCGACTCGCCGCAGGTTGGTGACGTCGAGCGGTTCGCTCGGAACCAGGAGCTGGACGTTCGGCGGCCGATCGGGCTCGGCCTCGATCGCGCGCGGTGTGGCCTCCATCAGGCGTGTGCCGTCTCGCGTGATCACCGCGAACCGGTAGTGCGCGTTGCGATCGATCGTGAGCTTCGCGGTCACCTGATCGCCGACCACGGTGGCCGCGATCGTGGTCGGTTCGCCGCCGGCGTCGTGATCGATCACCAGATCCGCGCCGCTCGCCGGCACCAACAAGCGCGCGCGCAACGACACCGCGGTCCCGGGCAGACCGCGCAGATCGCCGGACGTCGACTCGAGGCGTAGCGGTGCGCGGTGCGCGTAGCTCGGGAACTCGAGACGAGCCTCGAGATCTCCGACCAGCGGCACGGCCGAAAGCTGCGGCTGATCGGCGTTGGAGGGCGGCGGCGACAGGATCGCGTGCCAGCCGGCGAACATCGCGCCGGGGGCGAGGGCGAGGGCGATCACGTTGGCGGTGATCGCGGCGACGGCCCAGCGCCGGGCGCGCACGCCGGTGTCCCGCGGGATCAACGCCAGCGGTCGGACGTCCTCGAGTCGCTCCGCGGTCGAGGCCACGAGTGCGTCGACGAGACCTTCGGAGGGGCCCCCCGGACGCGAGGGTGCGGTCGCGAGCTCGACCGAGGACAACAGGTCGGAGGCGATCGCGCGGTGGCGCGTTCCGACCCAGCGCGCGAGATCTGCATCCTCGCGGTACCTGCGTCGCGGCACGACGCGCCCGAGCACGACGGCGCCGACGATCACGAGGACGACGGCGAGCCCTCCGATCCCGTCCACGGCAACCGCGAGGGTCCGGCTGGGCGCCCCGAGCCAGGCGATCAGCGGCAGGGCGAGGGCGAGCACACCGAGCGCGGCAACGGCGTACATCGCAGCACGCCGCGCTTCATGCCGGTACACCAGCACGCGCATCTGCCGTAGAAAGCCCGAGATGGTCGTCTTGGTCTGAGCCACAAAACCCGCCAGCCATGCAGCATAGCGCCGCGAAGGTGTTCCGACAGCTTCACATGAAGAACCGTCGTACGGCTCGACAGACATGAGCTATAACCGGCCGGGCGTGAATAAGACGGCCCAAAAACCGTCCACTGGCTCGAATGGACGGAACACGGCAGTCGACGACCACGAGCTGGTACTTGCGGCTCGCGAGGGCGATCGCGACGCGTTCCGCACGCTGTTCGAACGACACCACCGGCGTGCGTACGCACTGGCGTTCGGCGTGCTCCGGCACCAGGATGACGCCCTCGATGTAGTTCAAGACGCTTTCATTAAGGCTCACAAGTACTTAGATAAGTTCGAAGGCAACAGTAGCTTCTACACCTGGCTGTACCGGATCGTGATGAACCTGGCCATCGACCATCTCCGCAAGCACCGGCGTGTCAAGCCGGTGGAGCTCGACGAGGCACGCCTCGAGGAGGACGGTGGCGGTCTGGCGCCCAAGATGCTCCTGGGGGGCAATCCGGGTCGAGCGCTGCAGGACAAGGAGATCCGCATCCGGATCGACCGCGCGCTGGACGAGCTCTCCGACAACCACCGCGCCGTGCTGGTGATGCGCGAGCTCGAGGGGCTGTCGTACGAGGAGATGGCGCAGGCGATGTCGTGCTCGAAGGGCACGATCATGTCGCGGCTGTTCCACGCGCGTCGCAACATGCAGAAGCGGCTGATCGACCTGCTCGAGAACCCGTCGCAGGAGCTGCTCGACGAGCTCGGCATCGAGCGACCCTCCCGAGACGAGGACGACGCGCCCGTCGCGGCCGAGAGCCGGGGGCGTAGCTGATGGCGGCGCACGACATCGACCTCATGCAACTCGCGGACGGCGAGCTCGAAGGCGCGCGCGAGTCGCTATCGGAAGAGCAGCAGCTCAAGGCCGCCGCTCTCGACGAGATGGGCGAGGCGGTGCGCGGTCATCTCGAGCTGTCGGCCGATGCGATCCCGGATCGGCGGTTCGACGCGATGTGGCGCGAGATCGACGAGGCGATCGGTCCGAGAGAGCCGATCGGTGTGTGGGCGCGGATCACGACGTGGTTCGAGCACTACCGCGGGCACGTGATCACCTCGATGGTGAGCGCCGGTGCCGTCGCGGCGCTCGCGCTCGTGCTCCGCGGTGGAACCGCCGAGGTCGCGGCGCCCGCCGCCGGTGCGATCGACGTTCAGCCCGCAGCGTTGCGGCCACCGCCGGTGATCGAGGATCTCGAGACGCCCGGCGGCAACAGCACCGTCCTCAACGTGGAAGACGATGATGGCCACATGACCGTGATCGTCGTGACTCCTGCGGATACTGTGGAGGGCATATGACGTCGTTTCGCGGCCCGCTCGCAACGATCACGCTCTCGATCGGCCTGCTCTCGGTGTCGGCCGCACCAGCGCTCGCCGATGGTCCGGCTCACCCGAGCGTATCGGTGGCATGCGACGTCTACGAGATCTGGGCGTCGCACGGCAAGGGAACGATCGATCCCAAGGTCCCCAAGAAGCTCGCCCATCGCCTCGGCAACACGCTCAAGCAGAACGACTTCAAGCTGCAGTCGCACAACAAGGTCAAGCTGGCGACCAAGAAGCCGCACGTGCTCAAGCTCGCGCGCGGCAGCGCCACGATCACGTTGATCGAGACGGTCAACAAGGCGCAGGCACGGCTGACCGTCGACTTCACCGCGGCCAACAAGCTCAAGTCGAACACGACGCAACTGGTGAGTGCGGGCGACTGGGTGGTGTCGAGCGTGAACCAGGCGAGCTCCGCCAACGCCGAAGCCCACGTGCTGGCCGTCGGATCCTGCAAGTAAGCTCGATTCTCGTCTCGGTTCCCTGGCTCCGAAGGGAACGCGAAGATCGGCAAGTAGCCGAGATCACTGCGATCGGATCGGCGAGCGAGATCGAATGATCGATCGACCCCGGACGTTGTAGAACGACCCTCGCCGTGTCGTCCGCTGCCGCTTCCCCTCCTGCCGCCCCCGCGCGCGGCACTCGGGTCAAGAGACGCCGCCGCAGACGCTGGCTGATCCTGCCGATCGTCTTGGTCTCGCTCGGCGTGCTCGCGCTGGTCGGCCTGTTCGTGATCTATCCGCGGGTCGGGGCCAAGGTGGTCCGCGACAAGATCGTCTCTCGGCTCCACGCCAAGCTCGGTCGCGACATCACGGTCGGCGACGTCACGGTCAAGCTCGGTCACGCGACGATCAAGAACATCGACATCCGCGGTCCCAACGATGGCGAGCTACCGCTGGTCCACGTGGCGAAGGTCGAGGTCGACTTCGAGGCGGGGCCGTCGCTGCTCGGCCGCGTGCACCTCGGGCCCGCGACGGTCGACGGCGTGAGCGTGAACATGCGCCGTCATCCCGACGGTCGCGACAACGTGCGCGACGTGATCGAGCGGCTGCAGGCCCAGCACAAGGGTGGCGGCGGCGGCGATTCCGCGCTCCCGACGCGGATCGATCTCACGCATGGCAAGCTGGTCGTCGACGACATGCAGACCGGTGCCACGATGGTGGTCGCCGACGGCACCGCGACCTGGACGCCGGGACAGCTGCGCGCCGTGATGAGCGATGTCACCGCGACCACGATCGCGGCGCCCAAGGCGTCGGCGAAGAAGCTCGTCGTCGAGAAGACCTCGGGCAAGTCACCGACGCTGACGATCAGCGGCGGTGAGCTCGCTCTGTATCCGCGGTTCGCACTGTCGAGCATCGCCGGTTCGATCCACGCCGATCCGAAGCATCGCGGTCACTACCAGATCGATCTGTCCGGCGGCTATGGCGGGGTGCCCGATCTGTGGACGGCGAAGGGGCCGCTCGACACCCACAACATGACGGCGTCGATCTCGCTCGAGGCCGAGAAGTTCCAGCTCGACCGACTCGCGCCGATCCTCGCGCACAGTGCCGTGGTCGACTACCAGAGCACCTCCGTGGACACCAAGCTGAGGCTCGACTTCGATCGCAACGGCGGCAAGTTCGAGGGCGAGTTCCACCTCAGCGGGCTCAACGTCGGACACCCGATGATCGCCGAGAAGGAGGTCCGCGATCTCGACCTGTCGGGCGAGATCGCCGGCACCTACGATCGCACGAAGCGCACGCTCGAGCTGTCGCGCGGTGACTTCGTGACGCGCAACGTGCCGTTCTCGGTCACCGGCTCGGTGTCGCGACCGCAGCGCACCCCGCCGACCAACACCGCGAATGCCGAGACCGTGCGCCACGGACCGGGGGGATCGAGCTCCTCGACGTGCGTCTCGTGATCCCGCCGATCGACTGCCAGCGCATGCTCGATGCCATCCCGAAGGAGATGGTGCCGTACATGGTCGGCTACAAGATGCGCGGCGTGTTCGACGCCGACGTCAAGCTCGGGATCGACTGGGCCGCGCTCGACGACACCGTTCTCGACGGACATGTCGGCTTGCGGCACTGCCGCGTGGTCGACTCGCCCGAGGATTCGCCGAAGCGCCTGCTCAAGGAGTTCGAGCACTACGTCGAGGTCGAGAAGGGCAAGTGGATCTCGTTCGTGGTCGGCGACTCCAACGAGGACTTCGTCAAGATCGAGGACGTCTCGCCGTATCTCATCAAGTCGATCATGACGACCGAGGACGGCGCGTTCTATCGCCACCACGGGTTCATCCCGTCGGAGTTCCGCACCGCGCTGGTCCACGACCTCCAGGCGGGTGCGTTCCGCTACGGTGCATCGTCGATCACGATGCAGATGGTCAAGAACGTGCTGCTGTATCGAGAGAAGACGCTGGCGCGGAAGCTCCAGGAGCTGTTCCTGACCTGGAACGTCGAGAACACGCTGTCGAAGGATCGGATCCTGGAGATCTACTTCAACGTGATCGAGTTCGGCCCCGAGCTCTACGGCATCGGACCGGCCGCACAGCAGTACTTCGGCAAGTCCGCGAAGGACCTCAACCCCGTCGAAGCGGCGTTCTTCTCGAGCATCCTTCCCAACCCGAAGCAGCGCTACAAGCAGTACTGCAAGGGCGAGATCAACCGCTGGACCCAGAACAAGATCGAGCGAATCCTCAAGATCGAGCTCAAGCGCGAGAAGCTGACCCAGGAAGAGTACGACCAGGCGATGGAGACACCGCTGGTGTTCGACCGCGACTTCGACGAGGAATCCGAGCGCGATTGCCTCAAGCGGACCAACGACATCATCAAGAACGCGCGGTCGACCAACCCCATGCACCAGGACCGGCCGACCCGCGGCAAGGGGTCGCACCACAAGCGGCATCACTCGAAGTCCCCGAAGTCGTCGAAGAAGCGTGCTACACGAGGCCCGTGACGCTGCGTCGCCTGATCCCCGTGGTGCTGACCATCGGTCTCGCGATCGGTGCGGTGCTGGCGTTCACCGCCAACACCGACGTTCGCAAGCCCACGATGGTCGAGGGCGGACGGAGCGGGTTCTGGACCTCGCGCGCGCCGGCCACCCGGGGCGAGTACCGGTGGAAGCTGCTCGGCATCGGGATCGTGCTCGTGATCGCGATGGGTTGGGGGACGCTGTTGCTGGTGGATCGCGCGGGACGGGCGCGCCGGGCGCGCCTCGCCGCGGACAGCGACGAAAACGTGCCCGCCGCGTAGGTTCGCGCGATCGTTTCGGCGTGCGAACGCTCGCGATCGTGATGGTGATCGTGGCGGCCGCTTCGCCGGCTCGGGCCGACGTCACGGTCGGCGGCGCGATCGGTGCGGGTGGGCAGGGCGCGGCGACCTACAGCGCGCTCGAGCTGTCGCTGGATGCCGCGTGGGGCCAGCGCCGGATCGGGCTCGCGGCGCGCGGCGTGTGGCTCGACGGCGAGTTTCGCAGCGACGACTGGTCGGGCTGGCGGGCGCTTCGCACGATCCGGCTGGTCGAGGTCGACGGCACGCTCGGCGACGTGCGGCTCGCACTCGCCGGGGGCGGGCTGGCGCCGGCACGACTCGCGCACGTCGCGGATGACTATCGCGCGACCCTCGATGATCGCCCGCGCACCGGAGTCCGGACCGCGGCGGCGTTCGACGGCGAGCAGGTCTCGCTCGCGATCGACCTCGAGCTCGACGACGTGGTCGAGCCGAGCTTCACGGGCGGGGTGGTCAGCGTGCGACGCGGCGACTGGATCGGGCGTGCAGCCTCCGCCGTCGACGTGTCGCGAACGATCGACGGCACGCCCGCCGCGATCGAGCTGTCGGGCGGTCGGCGCTGGGACGGCGACGGCTGGCGGTTCGATACCGGTGCCGGCGCGGTCGGCGAGCCGGGCGCGAGCGGGATCGCGGCGCTCGGGTTCGCCGAGACCGCACTCGATCGCACGTGGTGGGGGCACGCGGTTCGCTGGGTCGCGCGTGGCGAGGTGCGCGTCGGCACCGGCACGCTCGGCGGCGCGTTCGGTCCACTGCATCAGATCGAACGCGGCGAGCTCTACGGTCGAACACACCGCGGGTTCGGAGCGGCGCTCGACCTCGGGGCAGCTTCGGATCGGGGATGGATCACCGCCGGCGTGCGTGCGCGACCCGACCTCGGTCCGCTCGCGACGCTGTCGTTCGGAGCACCGGCGGATCGCCGGATCCAGCTGGCGGCGTGGATCGCGGCGAGCTCGCACGTCGCGCTCGGCGCGGGCGCGTTACGGATCGCGTGGGCACGTCATCTCGCGAGCGCGCTCGAGGTCGGACGGATCGCGGTCGGCGAGCCCGCGATGGATCCCGCGATGGCTGACTCCGCGACGGCGGCGTGGAGCGCGACCGCGTGGTTCGCGGTCACTTCGCCGTGAAACCGAACCATCCGAGCAGCGAGCCGATCAGCTTGGTCGGCCGGAACCGCGCGTCGATCCAGTCGTCGATCGCCGCGAAGCCGGACAGTTTCTCGAACCGCCGGACCATCGCCGCGGCGCGCGCACCGCTCTTGATCCCGAGGATCTGGAACAGGTGGCGGTGACCGCGCGCGTACAGCCACGCGTCGAGTGACTTGAGCGCGTCGAGGAGCTGCGACGGTTCTTCGAGCGGCCAGATCTCGGCGCGCGCGGCCGACGAGCCCTCGCGATCGAGGATCGCGTTGACCGCACGCCGCGCGGCCTCGCACGCACCTTCCATCGACGCCAGGTTGGTGTGCGTGCGGACGTAATCCGAGGCGAGCACGAGGTTGGGCACCGCGGTGCCGGCCTCGGGGCGCAGGTTCCACGAGCCCGGCGGGTGGACGAGCAGGCGCGACGTGTTGGTCGGAGGTGATCCGCTCGCGTAGTCGAGGTCGTCGTCGAGGTGCCAGCTGTGGAGCAACTCGTCGGTGAGGACGATGTCGCCTTCACCGTGCGAGCCGTTGAGCGCGGCCTTGAGCTGGTGCCAGACTTCTTTCGAAATCTCGTCGGGCGTGCAGTCCCTCGCAGCCTTGGGGATCAACTTGCCGGGAGAGTGCCAGTCGGAGATGTCGACCGAGATCAGCCCGCCGACATCGCCGTCGCCGAACGTGCGGCGAAACAGACCCAGATCGCGCCAGAACTGCGGCTGGCTGATCGCGGTGAGCGCCCACGGCGAGTCCGGGAAGAACAGGTGGCCACGTACCAGCGGCACGTCCTCGTAGAGGAAGAACTGCATGCCGACCATCCACGACACCAGATCGTCGGCGGTCTCCTGGCGCAGGCGATCGAGCACCGGATCCATCGCGCCGAGCGCCGGCGAGATCAGATCGATCGCGACGTCGAGCGGCACCGCGAGCACGTAGTAGTCGGCGGTCACGGTCGTGCCGCTGGCGAGCTGGATGCCCGCGACGCGACCGCCGGCGACGTCGATCTGGGTCGCGGCGTTGCCGGGTCCCGCGTGCAGGGTGGCGCCCAGGGCCTGGAGATGCGCGACCCACGGATCGATCCACATCTGCGTGGTCGGTCCGCCCATCGTGCGATCGGTGTGGCCCGCGGCCTGGCCGAAGTCCATCACCAGCTGCAGCGTGATCGTCCCGATCGTGCGAGCGGAGCCGCGCTCGGGATCCATCGCCACCATCATCCGCGGGATGCCGCGTTGCTGGCGCTGGAACTTCTCGGAGTACGTGGAGGCATCGAGGTAGGTCCACCACGACATCAGCTCGTACTCGCCGAGTCGGCGCGCGTCGCAGCTGGTCGCGAACTCGATCAGCTTGGCGGTGTAGACCGAAACATCCTCGGCGTCGAAGTCGAGCTCCTGGAAGAACAGCTCGAGCGCCTTGATGAAGTCGTACGGCTTCTCGATCAGCTTGCGGTTGAACTTGTACCAGGTGACCTCGTCGATCAGCGCGATCGCCGCCTCGGAGGTCTCGCGCAGGTGATCGGCCACCGTCCCGGCGCCGTCGGGGATCCGCTCCATCGTGTCGATCACGTGCTTGTAGAACCGCGGGTAGAACCGGAACCCGTGCTCGCCGGGGAGCGGCAACGCGCCGGCGGCGGGTGGTGGTGTCGCCACCGGCTGCGAGCGAGCCTTGCCACCCCAGTCGGGGCGCGCCTCGTAGACATCGACGACGAAGCCACGCTCGATCAGCTCGTGCGCGGCCGTCAGGCCACCGACTCCGCCACCGATCACGGCCACTGTCCTGGGCATCGTGCGATCTTTGTTGCCCGACTTCGCTTCCGCGAGCAACCCCGACGGGCGTTCGTGAGCGCACGCGACGTCGGCTCTGGGTGCCCGCTCGCGAAGTCTACGCCACGGCGCCCGCCGTGCTCCACACGACCGCCGGACCGAGCGATCCGAGATCGTCGGGAGTGATCGTGGTGCCGCGCAATGCTGCGATCGCGAGTCGATCGATCTCGCCGGCGCCTCGCGTGGAGGCCGCGCGCTCGAGCGTCGAGCGCCACTCGCGGTTGCCGAGCAACTGCTCGGCCTGCGCTTGCAGACGGAGGGCGGTGGCGGCGTAGAACGAGAACCGGCCGCGCCGGTACAGGCGCCGCGCGATCGTTCGCGCGCGTGCGGCGGCGGCGCGATCGTTTCGCGATGCCGCGACGCCGAGCTCCGCGATCGCGGAAGGGACCTCGATCATCGCGGAGATCGCGGGCATCGACGACAACCATTGGGCGCGGGTCTCGCTCGCGAGGGCACCACAGATCGTGCGCGTGCGTTCCCAGTCGTGCTCGGCGAGGGCGAGCTCGGCCTCGAACACCTGACGGTAGACCGCGGCGACACCTCGCCGCGTGTGCGGACTGCGATCGAGCTGGCGCGCGATCGTACGGGCGGCGGACAGCTCGCCGGCGACCGCGAGCGCGCGGCCGCGAAACGTACCGACGAGCGCGCGCGCGAACAGGTCGTCGGTCCCCGCCGCCAGCTCGTCGAAGAGTGTCAGCGCGCGGACGTGGTCCCCGGCATAGAGCTCGCCGAGTCCGTGATAGCCGCGCAGGAACGAGGCCTCCCACGAACGCTCGTACCCGAGCTGCTTGCAGATCTCTTCGCCGGTCGCGTGCGCGGCGCGCATCCCCTGCCAGTCGCCGCGCGCGGTGCACAAGATCCCGCGCGTGCCCGCGATCACCATTCGCGGGTACGCGGTCGTGCTGTCCTCGGCGAGCTGTTCGGCGCGCGCGAGCAGCCCGTCGCCGAACCGGCCGAGCGTCCCGACCGCGAGATAGCCGGCGAGCATCGCGAGTCCCTGACTGTGGACGGCGGCATCTCCCGTGCGATCGGCGAGCGCGATGCTGCGCAGGATGTACTCGAACGCTTCGATCGGCTGCGGCGTCGACAGGTAGCGCGCGATCGCCTGGTACGCCTCGCCGAGCACGGTCGGTCCCGGCGGCGTGCCCGCGCGCCGGCGATGCGGGGTGGCCAGCCAGCGCGCCCCGACCGCGAGCGCCCGCGTCACCGAACCGGTGCGGCTGTGCGCGCGATGTTCGCCGTGACGCGCGAGCACGCCGTCGAGCACGCGCAACCCTCGGTCGAGCTCGCCGAGCTTGAGCCACGCCTCGGCGGCGCGCACGCGCCAGTGATCGGCGTCGGGCGCCGTCGCGGCGAGCACCAGATAATGCTCGGCCGCCTCGGCGAGGTTGCCACCGAAGAACAACGCATCACCGAGCTTGGCGCGCAGCGGGCGGTCGACGACGTCGACCTTGCTCCGGATCAGTCGATCGGTGCGTTTGTGATCTTTGGGGTCGTCTTGTGATGCGGCGGTCGGCTCGAGATCGAGCGCGCGGCGGTACCAGTCGGCCGCCACCGCCCACGACAGCTGCGTGAACGCGGCATCGCCGGCCGCCAGGGACCAGCGCTGTGCGCGTACGGGGTCGCCAGCGTGCTGCCAGTGATAGGCGATCTGCTCGACGTTCGCGGTCGCGCGATCGGTCGCGTTCTCGTACCAGGTCGCGAACCGGGCGTGACGCTCGCGGCGCACGTCTTCCGTCATCGCGCTGCCCGCCGCGTCGCGCAGGCGCTGGTGATAGAACGCGTACACCGGATCGCCCGACGCGGACGGCATCGCGCGCAACACGCGCGCCTCCTCGAGCTCGCGCAGCACCGAGGCGAGCTGCGGCGACGGTATCGCGGCGAGATCGCGGAGCTCGTGGAACGTGGTGGTGCCGCTGGCGAGCGAGGCGAGCTGCGTGACGTGGCGCGCGGCGGCGCCGAGGTGCGAGAGCCGCCGTGTCTCGGGATCGCCGGTTGGCATCACCAGCTGGTGATGGCCGAGCTCGCGACCGATCAGCTCGGCGAGGTACGGGCTGCCCGCGGCTCGCCGCGCCTCGGCGAGGATCCGCTGCGTCGGTGCTTCGGGGGCGAGCGCGAAGATCATCTGCGCGAGGTCGCCGTCCGGCATCTCGCGGAGCTCGAGCTCCTCTGCGAATTCGTCGAGGCGTTCGCGCAAGCGAACGAGCCGTGGCGGGGCACCGTCGGTGGTCCACGAGCCGATCACGGTCAGGGGACGACTCGCCCGCTCGACCAGCATGGTCAGGAGCTCGAGGCTGTCGTCGTCGGCCCATTGCAGGTCGTCGATCGCGATCACGCCGCGCGGCACCAGTGCGCGCATCAGCTGGACCAACGAGCCGAGTGCGCGTTCGCGTTCGACCCGGAGGTCGCTCGCGGACGCGGAAGCCGACAGCGGCATCACCGCATCGATCAGGGGTGCGAGCACGGGGAACCCGCGGGCGAGCGCGCCGGGGTGCTCGACGGTGTTGACCAGCGTGGGCTCGGTGGCGAGCTGGGTCGCGACGTCGTCGATCATCGCGTCGAACGCGCGGTAGGGGACGCGCTCGCGATCGTGGCAGCGGCCACGCCACACCGGAACACCGGCGCTACGGCGACACGCCTCCTCGATCAGCGCGGTCTTGCCGACGCCCGAGGTGCCGGTTACCAGCACGAGCCGGCCGCGCGGGCGCGGATCGGCGATCCGGGTGGCGAGATGATCGAGCTCGTCGCCGCGTCCCACGAACCGCAGCGCGCGACGCTTCGCGAACCCGCGCGACAACGCGCCCGAGAGCTGCATCGCGACGTCGAGCGAGCTCGGTCGCGCCGCCGGATCGGCCGCCATCATGTCCATGATCAGCGGGTCGAGCTCCGTCGCTCCGGGGTTGATCGTCGACGGGCGCGGGATCGGGGGGCGTTGCGCGAGCCGGGTCAAGAAGCCGAGTGCACCGCCGTAGGGCGTGGCCCCGGTGATGAGCTCGAACGCGAGCACGCCGAGCGCGTAGACATCCATCGCCGGCGACACCTGCAGGCGCTGGAGATACTCGGGCGCGAGGTAGCCCGTGGTCCCGACGATCCGTCCTTCGCGCGCGAGGTCGTCTTCGAGACGGCGGCGTTCCAGCGCGAGTCCGAAGTCGAGCAGCTTGACGGTGTCGCCGACCACGATCGCGTTCGACGGCTTGATGTCGCGATGGATCACGCCGCGCGAGTGGAGGAACGCCAGCCCCTCGGCGAGCTGGGCGAGCACGCTGCGCACGCGCTGGAAGTCGATGGCGGGAGGAACCGGGGCGCTCGCGATGGTGTCGACGACCGCCTCGTCGGTGCGCGCCTCGTGCAGCGGCGCGACCTCGCGGGTGCTCTGCTTCGAGATGTCCGGATCGTGCGCGTGCGGATCGACGTCGCGCTGCACGTACTGTCGCGGGTCGAGTCCGGGGAGGTACTCCATCGTGAAGTAGCAGCTTCGATCGTGGGCGACCAGCTCGTAGAGCTCCACGAGGTTGCGGTGGCGCAGCGTCGCGATCGCGCGGAACTCGCGCTTGAGCCACAGGGTGGCCTCGTTGTGCGTGACGTTGCGGACCTTGATCGCGACGTCCATGTCGAGCCGGAGATCGCGCCCGAGATAGACAATACCCATCCCCCCGCGACCGAGCTCGCGAACGATCCGATAGCGATCTCCAAGAAATCGCTGGTCGCTTCCCAGCGGCTCCGACACCATCGGTCACGGTATCGTGCGGCCCGTGTCCGATGCAATCACGCGGCTGATCGACCGTCACGGTCCCGAGGCGGTCTGCCGCGCGCTCGAGCCGATGCTGACTCCCGAGCGGATCGCGCGGATCGATGCGGTGCTCGCCGCGCGGCTGCAGTCGGTGATCGCGGTCGTCGAGGACACCTACGACCCGCACAACGCGGCGGCGACACTCCGGACCAGCGAATCGCTCGGACTGTCCGAGGTTCACGTGATCGAGCCGGGCGACCGGTTCAAGGCGGCCTCGGGCGTGACGCGTGGCGCGCACAAGTGGATCGACCTGATACGGTGGCCGTCGCCGGAGACGGCGATCGACGCGCTCCATGCGCGCGGGTTCTCGGTGTTCGCCACGCTGCCCGGCGCCGCCCACTCGATCGAGGATGTCGATGTCACGCACCCGATCGCGGTGATGTTCGGCAACGAGCACGACGGGCTCAGCGAGGCCGCGGTCGCCGCGTGCGATGGCGCGCTCGGCGTGCCGATGTTCGGGTTCACGGAGAGCTTCAACCTGTCGGTCACCGTGGCGCTCGCGATGAGCCGGATCGCGGCGCGACGGCGGGCGGCGATCGGTGCGATCGGTGATCTCCCCGAGGCGCGGCGGGCCGAGTTGCGGGCTCGGTGGTTCGCGCTCAGGATCCGGGGGGCAGTGGGGATCCTCCAGCGAGCACTTGAATAACCACGGGTTGGGCGTGTCTCGACGGACACGCCACGATGTGGCATCACGGACGCAAGCGGGGGATGATGCCCTCGCCAAGCGGCGCGAACGCGCGTCTGGTTGGTTCGTGGTCTAGTTTTCGAGCGGCGCCACCGGCGCCCACGGGTACCTTGCTTGCAGAACAAACGCGACATGCCCCCCGGCTCGACGATGCGGATGTGGACGCCTCCTGCGACCGCCGAATCCGCCGAAGGTGACCCCGGCCGCCGGCCGAAATCCAAGCCCCAGGGGAAGTCGGCCAAGGCGGGCAAGGCGGGCAAGGGCAAGGCGCCGAAGAAGCGCCCGCTGTGGCTCCGGATCCTCAAGTGGACGACGATCTTCGGCCTGATCGGCGCGCTGCTCAGCGTCGGCACCGTCGCCTTCGTGTTCTGGTACTACAGCCGCGACAAGAACCTGCCCGATCCGAGCTCGCTGTCGGAGATCGAGCACCGTCAGGTCACGCTGATCGTCGATCGCAACGACCGTCGGATCGGGATGCTGTACGGCGAGCCCAAGGTGTGCTCGCAGAAGAACGGCAAGGTCCGTCTCGAGCCGACCGAGGATGTCAGTGCCGATGGCGAGACCACCGAGGCGCTGCGCCGGGTCAGCTGCAACACCGACGCCGATTGCGATCACGGCCTCGTGTGCATGGAAGCCGAGCACGAGACCCGCCGGTTCGTGCCGTACGAAAGGATCCCCAAGTCGCTGATCGACGCGTTGGTCTCGACCGAGGACGCCAGCTACTGGGAGCACGGTGGCGTCGACTACTGGGGCATGTTCCGTGCGTTCTGGCGCAACCTGCGCTCGGGTAAGGCGAAGCAGGGCGCGTCGACGATCACGCAACAGGTGGTCAAGAACCTGCTGCTCACGCCGGAGAAGACGTTCAAGCGCAAGATCCAGGAGATCATCCTCGCGCGCCGCCTCGAGAAGGTGCTGTCGAAGGAAGAGATCCTGACGCTGTACCTGAACCAGGTGAACTTCGGAAACGCGCGCTACGGGGTCGAGGAAGCGTCGATGTTCTACTTCGGGCGCCACGTCTGGGAGCTCGACATCGGTCAGTGCGCGATGCTCGCCGGCCTGCCGCAATCGCCGTCGAAGCTGTCCCCCAACAACCCCAAGCACTACGCCGCGGCCAAGGCGCGCCAGGTCCACGTGCTCAACCGGATGGTCGAGCAATCCGAGGCCAATCCCGATGCGATGCGCGGTCCCAAGCTGTCGCGCGCGGAGGCCCAGAAGTGGATCGACAAGCCGATCCCCGTGGTCGATCACCCGTTCCCGGAGCTCAACAGCGCGCCCGAGTGGATCGGCAAGATCCGTAGCGAGCTGCTGTCGGCGAAGTGCGGCGGCAAGTCGACGTGTGCCGAGGGCGAGGCCTACCTCGACACGCTCGGCGCGACGGTGCGCACCACGCTCGATCCGGCGATCCAGGCGACCGCGCAGCGCGCGCTCCAGCACCGGCTGCGCCTGGTCGACAAGCGCCACCGCATCGGCTGGCCGAAGCGGCACCTCAAGGGCAAGCGCGTCGCCGACGAGCTCGCCAAGCTGACCAAGCACCTGCCGAAGGCGGGACCCAAGGTCGGCAAGTCCTACGATGCCGTGGTCACCGAGATCTTCGACGACGATCGCGAGCTCGTGGTCGACCTCGGCGGCTACAAGGCCGCGGTCCAGATCACCGACGATCGCTACCTGCCGCGCGACGACGACGACAAGATCCAGCCGCTGAGCACGCGGTTCGAGATCGACGACGTGGTCGGCGTGATCGCGGTGCCGCAGCCCAAGGGCAAGAAGCACCGCCCGAAGCACTCCGATCACCGCGTCGTGTTCCCGAAGGGACCCGAGGGCGCGGTCGTCGTGATCGACGTGCCGACGCGCAAGGTCCGCGGGCTGGTCGGCGGCTACGCCACCCGCACGCTCGGTCTCAACCGCGCGACCGACGCCAAGCGGCAGCCGGGGAGCTCGTTCAAGCCCTACGTGATGGCGGCCGCGATCGATCTCGGTCGCCAGGGCGAGAAGGACGCCGCGCAGCACATCACGTTCACCGCGGCGTCGCAGGTGATCGATGCCCCCGATCCGCACGGCGAGGACAAGCGCTGGCTGCCCAAGAACTACGAGACCGGTCGGTTCGAGGGACCGGTGCTGCTGCGCTACGCACTCGCGAAGTCGATCAACACGGTCGCGATCCGCGTGTTCGATCGCGTCGGCGCCACGCGGATCCACGAGCTGGTGGGCAAGCTCGGCCTCGATGCCGAGCACATGCCGAGCACGCCGGCGCTCGCGCTCGGTGCCGGCGAGGTCACGCTGCTCGAGCACGTCAACGCACTGGCGACGTTCGCCGCCGGCGGCAAGGAGGCGCCGCCCCGGTTCATCGACGCGATCGACGGCAAGGAAGCGCCGGCCGTCGAGGCCAAGCAGGTGGTCGCCCCCGAGGTCGCCTACGTGGTGACCAGCATGATGGAGTCGGTGGTGACGTCGGGAACCGGGCACGCGGCCGCCAAGCTCCGCGTTCCGATCGCCGGCAAGACCGGCACCTCGAACGACTCGAAGGACGTGTGGTTCGTCGGGATGACGCCCGACTGGGCGATCGGCGTGTGGATCGGTTACGACCAGCCCAAGGCGATGCCGCACGAGACCGGTGGTGGCACGGCGGCACCGGTGTTCGTCGAGATCGCGAAGTCGCTCGATCTCAAGCCCAAGAAGTTCCCGCGACCGCCACACGTGGTCGAGGCCAAGATCGATCGCGAGAGCGGGTTGCTCGCGCCGGACGGTTGGCCGGGCGACAAGACGATGACCGAGGTGTTTGTCGAGGGTACCGTTCCGACCGAGACCGCCAGTGCCGAGGGCAACGACGTCAAGAGCGAGTACGACGAGTAGCGTCGTACTCGCTGGTGCGATCGCGATCGGACTCGGCGGAACACTCGCTGCCGAGCCCGCGCCGCGCGATCCACCACCGGCGGATTACTACCGCGACCTCGCCGCCACCGTGCGTGCGCGGATCGGCGCGTTGATCCTCGCGCACGTTCCCAAGCCGGTCCCTCCGACGCCGATCAAGGTGCGCTGGCGCAAGGTCAAGGTCGGTTCGATCGATCTCGGCGCACCGCTGGTCTCGATGGTGGCCGCCGAGCTCGACGGCGATCCGACCGCCGGCGAGCTGTACTTCGTCACGCCGCGCGCGGTGATCGCGATCGGATTCAAGAACCGCAAGCTGGTCGAGCTCGGCCGCGTGGCGTTCACCGGCGAGCACGCGGTGCCCGAGCCGCGCGATGTCGTGGGCACCGCGATCGTCGATGGCGACGAGATCGTGGCCGCGAGCTCGCCGTGGGTGCACGAGCTCCACGTGCGGTGGAACAACGGTACGCTGGTCGGCCAGGAAGGCGCACCGGGGTTTCTGGTGTGCCCCGGCGTGCGCGAGCAGCTGCAGCCCGGACGCAATCACTTCACGACGAGCACGTTCCAGACGCGCTGCCGCGACGACCTGGTCGACGCCCAGGGCATCCCGCTTCACGTGCGCGCCGAGCTCGCGACCGGGCCGATCGGCAAGCTGACGGTGGGGGTCGAGCGCTGCGCCCCCGACAAGCCGTGCGAGTCGATCGGAAAGTACGAGTACACCAACGTCGGCATCGCCTTCGCGATCGCCGATGTCGATCGCGACGGGACACCCGAGGTGATCGTGTCGCGGGCGAGCGCTCCCAACGCGCCCGATGCAGCGAAGGTGGTCACGCTCGGAGGCAATCGTCGGTTCTTCAAGCGGTTCCAGGGTGGCGTCGCCGGGCTGGTCACCGTCGACGGCGACGATGCCGACGACATCCCCGAGGTGCTCGCCGCGGTGCGGTTCCCGAGCTCGACACGGGTCGACGTGTGGAGACTCGATTGATGTTCGAGCGTAAGCGTGAGCGTAAGCGTATGTTCGCCTACGCGCGTCGTCTGAGCGTCGCGTTGCTCGCGTGTGTGTTCGCTAGCTCGCTGGTCGCGCATGCCGAGACCCGCCCCGGCTACGCCGGCCGGATCGAGGGCTCGCTGCTCGGTGAGCCCGCGACGCTCGACCCGGTGTCGGCGCGCACGCACGCCGAGCTCACCGTCGTCGGGCTGGTGTTCGACAACCTGTACCGGATCGAGCTGGCCTCGGGACGGATCGAGCCGCGGCTGGCGGCCGGGCCTCCCGAACCGACCTCCGTCCCGACGATCGTTCGTGTCCCGCTCCGCAAGGGCGTGTTGTTCCACGACGGCAACGCGCTGACCGCAGCCGACGTCGTGGCATCGCTCGATCGCGCGCGCAAGGGTGCCGGCAAGTGGGCGCTCGCCGGCATCGCGCGCGTGCGGTCGCGCGGCGACGCCGTCGAGATCACCGTGCGCTCGGCATCTCTCGTTCGCGACCTCGCGACCACGCTCGCGCTGCCGCCCGCCGCGATCACGCGCGAGGGCAAGGCGCCCGGGGTCCGACCGATCGGCACCGGGCCGTTCGAGCTCGAGTCGTTCGATCGCGCGAACCACCGGCTGTCGCTGAAGGCCTTCGAGGACCACTTCGCCGGGCGCACCTATCTCGATCGCGTGACGCTGCACTGGTACGACAAGCCCGACGCCGAGGCCAAGCGGTTCGAGACCGATCGGCTCCAGCTGTCGGCACGCGGCGCCGCCGCGTTCATCGGGGGGCAGCCCAAGTACAAGGCCGGTGCCGTCGACGGTCCGAAGTCGATCTTGCTGTACGTCGGGTTCGGGCGCCGCCACGCCAGCGTGTTGCACGAGATCGCGTTTCGCCGCGCGCTCGACTTCGCTCTCGAGCGCGGTGCGCTGACCTCGGTCAACAAGGGCGAGTCGGTGCTGCCGGCGGGTGACCCGGTCCCCGTCGAGGTCGGCGGGCACGCACCGACCCAGGCCGTACGCACCGGCGACCTCCGGAAGGCGCGCGCCGCGCTCGCCGACGCCGCGCGCCGCGTGCCGGCGCTGTCGCCGACCGCGATCTCGCGACTGGTGCTCGAGATCGCGTTCGAGAACACGCGACCCGACGACCGCCAGATCGCCGAGCGCATCTCGCGCGCGCTCGGCAAGCTCGGGATCGGGGCGACGCTGATGCCGATGTCGGCCACCGATCTGCGTGCGCGCGTGTTGCGAGGTGCCGTCGATCTCTACGTCGGTCAGCTCGCGCTGCAGCTCGATCGCCGGCTCTGGTGGGCGTGGCTGGCGGCGGCGTTCGATGCCGGCGGGCAGGGCTGGGGGGCGCAACTCGCGGCCGGTCAGCTGTCGCGCACGGCCGCACGCACGCAGTTCGAACGCTGGCGACCGATCCTGCCGCTGATGTTCCGCGGCGTGCGGATGTGGCACCGCGGCGATCTGCGCGGGCTACGGTTCGACGCGATGGGGCGGCCCTGCCTCGAGGACGTGTTCCTGTTCGGGCGTCCTTCCAGGACCGGTACACCTTGAAGCTGCGCGGACGGTTCACGCTCACCCTCGCGCTCGCCGCGCTGGTCCCGATCAGCGTCGCGGCCGTGGTGACGCGCCAGGTGATCGCGTCGAGCGCGCGCGAGGAGTATCGCAATCTGCGCAAGAGCACCGAGCAGGCGGTGCAGGGCATCGTCAAACGCCAGCGCGAGCAGATCGGCGAGGTCGTCAAGTCGCTCGCGCGCGACGACCACCCGTATGTCGCCGCGATGCTGCGCGACCGGATCACCAACACGCTGTCGTCCAAGCTCGGCCAGTACCGCGAGCAGGCACTGGGTTGGAAGGACGGTCTGTCGCTCGACGTGCTGACCATCGTCGACGATTCGCGACCGCACAACCTCGTGCTGGTGGCCGCCCACCTGCGATCGGCCAACGACAGCGCCGACGACGACAACGTCCGCAAGCGTGCCACCCTCACGAAGGGCAAGCCGTACTTCACGATCGAGGAGGTCCAGGCGCCCTACGAGGATCGTCGCCCCGGCGGAAAAGACCGGGTGCCGATCCTCGTGGTCGAGGCCGCACGGCTGTCGGTCGATGGCCCGTACTCGTTCGCGGTGCTCGCCGGACGGAAGTTCTCGGCCAACCTCCTCGAGTCGATCTTCCGCGAGGGTCGGGTCGATGCACGCGTGGTGAAGGCCGACGGCTCGATGCTGGTGGAGCCGCGCGGCAAGGACTGGGCGGCGCTGACCTCCGACAAGCCGATCGTCGTGCCGCTGCCGGGCCCGAACGGGAGCGAGTTCGCGCGCATCGAGATCGCGGTGTCCGACGGCGACCTCTCCAGCGTGCTGCGCAAGCTGACGTACACCTCGGCGGGTCTCGCGCTCGCCGCCCTCGGTGCCGTGGTGCTGATCGGACTGTTCGTCGTGCGCCGCACCGCGCGCGATCTCGAGTCGCTCGTCGAGGGCTCGCTCGCGGCCTCGCGCGGCGACCTCGATCACCGCGTGCCGGTGCGCAGCAAGGACGAGGTCGGCGCGGTCGCCCACGCGTTCAACTTCATGATGGAGGATCTCAAGACGTCGAAGGAGCGGCTGGTGATCGCCGAGCGGATCGCCGCGTGGCAGGACATCGCGCGCCGCCTCGCGCACGAGATCAAGAACCCGCTGACGCCGATCCAGATGGCGATGGACACGCTGCGCAAGACGTGGCGGAAACAGCACCCGTCGTTCGGCGAGATCCTCGAGGAGTCGACCACCACCGTGCTCGAGGAGGCCGACCGCCTCAAGCGCATCGTCTCCGAGTTCTCGCAGTTCGCGCGGATGCCCAAGCCCGAGTTCCAGCGTATCGATCTCAACGAGATCGTGCGGTCCGCGATGACGCTGTATCAGGGCGCCGTGCCGGTCGAGACCGAGCTCGGGACCGTTCCCGAGCTCGACGCCGACAAGGGCCAGATCAACCAGGTGGTCCTCAACCTGGTCGAGAACGCGCGGGATGCGATCGGCCAGCGCGAGGGCGGACACATCAAGGTGTCGACCCGGCTCGGCGAGGCTGGCGATCGCGCGATGCTGGTGGTGGAGGACAACGGACCCGGCGTCCCACCCGAGCTCAAGGACAAGGTGTTCGCTCCGTACTTCTCGACCAAGCACGCCAAGGGCGGCACCGGCCTCGGGCTCGCGATCGTGCATCGCATCGTGTCCGACCACGGCGGCCGGATCACGGTGTCGGATGCGCCCGGCGGAGGTGCCCGGTTCGTGATCGAGCTCCCGCTCAGGAACGGGACGGCCCTGTTGGTGTCGAGGATCTGAGCGGCGGTCGATCCCGTCTCCCGTCGGAATCTCTTTCATCCGGTGGGCGTTGGATCTATGACCCAGGGGTTCCCATGTCCACGCCCAAGCTCGAAGGTTGTCTCACTGCAATCGTCACTCCGTTTCGCGACGGCAAGGTCGACTTCGACGGCCTCGCCAAGCTCGTCGACTGGCAGATCGAGAGCGGTGTCGATGGCATCGTCGCGGTCGGCACGACCGGCGAATCGGCCACGCTCGACGTCGACGAGCACGTCGCGGTGATCGCGGCGACCGTCAAGGCCGCGAAGGGTCGGGTCCCGGTGGTCGCGGGTGCCGGCGGCAACGCCACCAAGGAAGCGCTCGAGCTCACCAAGGCGTCCGAGGATGCCGGTGCGGATGCACTGCTCCACGTCACCCCGTACTACAACAAGCCCAACCAGGAGGGCCTGTTCCGGCACTTCGAGGCGATCGTCAAGGCGACCAAGCTGCCGATCGTGCTCTACAACGTGCCGAGCCGCACCGGCTGCGATCTCGCCGCCGACACGGTGGTCCGGCTCGCGGCGTTCGACAACGTCGTCGCGATCAAGGACGCCACCGGCAGCCTGCCGCGCGGCAGCGAGCTGATCGCCAAGGTCGGCGACAAGCTCGCCGTGCTGTCGGGCGACGACCACACCGCGTTCCCGCTGTACGCGTGCGGTTCGCGCGGCGTGATCTCCGTGGTCTCCAACGTCGCGCCCCGCACGATGAGTGACATGTGGGACGCCGTCGTCGAGAACGACTGGGCGCGCGCCCGCAAGCGTCACTACGAGCTGCGCGTGCTCGACCAGCTGCTGTTCGCGGAGCCCAGCCCCGCGCCGACCAAGGCCGCGCTGTCGATCCTCGGCCGGTGTGCGCCCGAGGTCCGGCTCCCGCTGGTCGCCGCGACGCCGCAGCTCGTCGACAAGCTCGCCGCGGAGCTGCGCGCGCAGGGCATGCTCTAGTGTCGGTCGGCGTCTGCGTGCTGGGCCCATCCGGTCGGATGGGTCGGGCCGTGATCGATGCGGCCGCCGGACGGACCGACGTGCGCATCGTGTCGGCCGTCGATCGCCCCGGTGCCCCCGGAGTCGGCCAGTCGGTCGGGCCGGTGGTCGCCACCGCCGAGCCCGATCTCGGTAGCTGCGACGTCTACGTCGACTTCACGACGCCGGGGTCGACTCGCGCGTTCGCGCAGCTCGCGCGAGACCACGGCAAGGCCGCCGTGATCGGAACCACCGGGCTGTCCGCCGACGACCAGCGCGCCGTCGACGCGCTCGCCGCCGTCGCTCCGATCGTCGTCGCCGCCAACTTCTCGATCGGCATCAACCTGATGCACGGGCTCGTGCTCACCGCCGCGCGCACGCTCGGTCCCGAGTGGGATGCCGAGGTGATCGAGACCCACCACCGCGGCAAACGCGACGCCCCGTCGGGGACCGCGCTGATGATCGCGCGCGCGATCGCTGCCGGCCACGGCTCGGACTACGACGCCGTCAAGCGGCACGCGCGCGATGGCGACATCGGCCCCCGCCCGCGCGGCCAGATCGGCGTCTCGACCGTGCGTGGTGGCGACGTGATCGGCGAGCATACGGCTGCCTTCTTCGGCCCGGCCGAGCGCATCGAGATCACCCACCGCGCGTCGTCGAGGCTGATCTTCGCCGCCGGCGCCCTGCGTGCGGCCGCGTGGGCGGTCGGCAAGCCCCCGGGCCGCTACGACATGCTTCACGTGCTAGGGTTCGCCCACTGACGTGACCGCGACCGAACGCATTACGATGGTCGTCCTCAACGACGACGGCTCGCGAGACAAGTTCACGCTGTCGTCGTGGGTCGGGATTCCACGCAAGCACGAGCTGATGTGGATCGGCGACGACCCCTACATGATCATCGAGGTCGAGTACGCCGTGAGCGAAGGCTTCTTCGGCGCGCGCTCGATCGACGCCGCGGGCGTGTACGTTCGCCGCCTCACCAAGGACGAGCAGGAGGCGGTCGCCCGCCGGCTCGCCAACCCGGTGCGCGGCAAGGACGAGCAGCCGTTCAGGCCTTGATCGGCGGATCGCTCAGGTGCGAATCGCGTAGGGCCCGCAGTAGCGGGATCTCGCGCAGCCGCCGCCGGGTCAGCGCGAAGATCGCGTTGGCGAGCGCCGCGCTCACCGGGGGAACGCCGGGCTCGCCGACACCGGCGGGCAACGCGGTCGATGCGACGAGGTCGGTGTGGATCCGGTACGGCACGTCGCCGATCCGGGCGACCCGCGCGTCGCGGAAGTTGGTCTGATCGGTCGCCCCGGCGGTCATCGTGACGCCGCCGTAGAGAGCGTTGCTGATGCCCATCACGACGGCGCCCTCCATCTGGGCGTGGACGCGGTCCCGGTTGACGACGGTGCCGGGGTCCATCGAGATCCACGCGTCGTCGATCCGGAGCTCGTGAACCGGATCGTCGACCACCGAGATCACGACCGCCGTGTAGCTGACGAAGCTACGATGCGCCGCGAGGCCGAGTGCGCGGCCATCGCGATTCGACCAGTTCGCGAGATCGGTGACCCGCGCGATCACGTTGCGGAGACGGCCGGCATCGACCGGGTAGTCGGCGAGCGGCTCGCCGTAGTTCGGTAGTGTGGCGACGCCGAGGTCGGCGAGCGACATCGTGCGGGCGGGGCCGATCACGTCGAACCAGGTGTCGCGAGGATCGGCGTCGCGCGCGTGCGCGATCTCGTCGACGAACGACCCGATCGCGAATGCGTGGAAGATGTTGTAGACGGAGCGGTACCAGCCGACACGGGTGTGGAGCGGCGCCTTGCACGCCTCCGCGCGCACGTTGGGGACCGCGAGCGCGAGGTCGGTGACGCCTTGCTGGAGCTCGCGGATCGTCGGTGTGTCGACGCTGGCGTTGAAGGTGCCCGCGATCGGCGTGAACGCCGTCCGGTGGTGCCACGCGGTCACCGCACCTTTGCTGTCGAGGGCAGCTCGCAGGCGCTGCGCGCTGCACGCGTTGTAATAGCCGTGCTTGACGTCATCCTCGCGCGTCCACTGGACGCGGACCGGGACCCCGTCGAGCTTGCTCGCGATGAATGCCGCCTCGAGCTCGAAGTCCGACTTCGACTTGCGCCCGAACCCACCGCCGAGCAGCGTGACGTGCACGGTGACCTTGTCGATCGACAGGCCGAGGAACTTGGCGATGTCCTCGCGGTTGCCCGCCGGGTTCTGCGTCGGGGCCCAGACCTCGCACTGGCCGTCGGCGACTCGCGCCACCGCGACCAGGGGCTCCATCTGCATGTGGGAGAGGTGCGGCACGAGGTACTCGGCCTCGACGGTGTGCCGCGCGCTGGCGAACGCGCGGTCGACGTCGCCGACGTCGCGGCACGTCGTGCCCGGGGCACGCACCGACGCGAGTAGCTCGTCGCGAAACGCCTTCGACGAGAAGCTGCCGTTGGGGCCCGGGTCCCAGGTGATGTCGAGCGCCGCGCGTCCGCGCATCGCTGCCCACGTGGTGTCCGCGACCACGGCGATCCCGCCCCACGGCTGGAACACCCACGGTGGGGTCGGCACCGGCATCTCGATCACGCGCTTCACGCCCGGGATCGCGAGCGCGCGTTTCGCGTCGTAGCGCGCGACCCTGCCGCCGACGACAGGCGGTCGCGCGATCACCGCGACCACCATGCCGGGGAGCCTCACGTCCGCACCGAACCGCGCGGTGCCGGTGACCATCGCGCGACCGTCGAGCAGCGGCAGGTCTGGATCGGTGACGTGAGTCAGCTCGGCGACCGGACGCAGCACGATGCGCTTGGGAATCGGGAGCCGCGATGCGAGCGCGACCAGGTCGGCGAACGCGAGCGTGCGCTTGGTCGGCCGGTGGATCACCTGATGGTTAGCGGTGGTGCACGACTTCGGGTTGACGCGCCATCGCCTCGCGGCGGCCGCCACCAGCATCATCCGCGCGGCCGCGCCGGCGCGCCGGAGCTCGTCGTACTGCGCGCGGATGCTGCTCGACCCGTCGGTATCCTGGTCGGGGTACTTGGTATCGCCGTCGGCCTGCTGGACGACGACGCGCGCCGGATCGGCGCCGATCTCGTCGCCGATCAAGACCGGCAGCGAGCTCCGGATCCCCTGACCCATCTCGGAGCGGTGGCACACGATCGTCGTCGTACCGTCGAGCGCGATGTGGACGAGCACGTTCGGCGTCAGGCCGGCGGGCTTGGCGTCGCGTGCCGGCGCCTTCGCGCGAGCGGGGCGGGGCAGGACGCCGACGACCAGGCCGGCACCGAGCCCGGCGAGGAACGTGCGTCGCGTCAGCCGGGCCCGCATCACTCGTTCCCTTCGCCGGCCGCGCGCTTGATCGCCGCGCGGATCCGCGTGTACGTGCCGCACCGGCAGATGTTGCCGGCCATCGACTGGTCGATGTCCTTGTCGGTCGGGTGCGGCTTGACCGCGAGCAGGGCGGCGGCGGTCATGATCTGTCCGGCCTGACAGAACCCGCACTGCGGGACGCGCAACTCGAGCCACGCGCGCTGCACCGGGTGGTTGCCATCGGGCGAGAGCCCCTCGATCGTCGTCACGCGCCGACCCTCGGCGCGACGCACCGGGGTCACGCACGCGCGCACCGGGTGGCCGTCGAGGTGGACCGTGCACGCGCCGCACAGCGCCTCGCCGCACCCGTACTTCGTGCCGGTCAACCCGACGACGTCGCGCAGCGCCCAGAGCAACGGCATGTCCGGATCGACGTCGAGCGTGATGTGCTTCCCGTTGATGATCAGCTTCATCGGTTGTCCTCCGGACAGTCGGCGCCGGTGTCGACCCACGCCTGGATCAGTGCGCCGAACCGCTGCTGCGTTCCCGGCACGGGTTCGCGATCCGCGCCCGGCGACCACCCCCACGCCACCAGCGGATCGTGCGAGCTGTGCTGCACGATCTGCGCGAGCGTGCGGCCCCCGTTGCGCTTCGGATCCTTGAGCTGGTTGCAGATGTACGAGACCGACTTGCCGGCCCACGCCGCCTCCGTCGGGGCGAGTCGCCAGCTCGGAGCGCCGGGCACGCGGGTCAGCGCCTGGTTGCGGTCCTGGTGGCACGTGGTGCACTCCATGCCGGGCACCCCCTCGTCGGTGGGACCGCGCACCACCGGCGGATCGTGGCGCTCCATCGCCAGGCGTTGGTGGGGCGTGTCCCCGTCGGGATGGCAGTTGACGCACCGCGGATGCGTGAGCACGCGTGCGGCCTCGGAGAACAGCCGTCGCGAGCGTTCCCCCACATCGCGGATCGCATCGAATTCGGCGGGGGCGAGCAGCTCGTTCGGTGCGGGTTGCCGCAGCTCGACGTGAACCGGTGGGGGCGGCTTGCTGCCACAACCCGCCGCTGCCGCTGCGACCACCACCACGAACCGTCCAGACCACACTCGCATGACCTGCAACGGTCTTAACACTCGGAGCGCGCAAGCGGGGTAGGATCACCACATGAGCGACGACGATCGTGGAGGGCCTTCGATCGCGGGACGGATCGTGGGCGCGATCATCGGTGGTGGCGCGGCCTACGGGGTCTTGCGGCTGACCGGCGCGTGGGGACTCAACCACGGGGTGATCATCGGCATCGCCGCGGGGTTCGCGGTCGCGGGCATCGCGTTCGGCCCGGCGATCTGGCGCGCGGTGGTCGAGCTCGTATGACATCTGCGTGGATCGCGCTCGCGGTACTCCTCGCCGGTTGTGGTAGCGGCGGTTCGGACGCGGCGAAGTCCGAGGTCGAGTGCGGTGCGAGCTGGGTCCAGGACCCTCCCATCGCCGGCACGTGCGACCTCGCATGCATGGAGATGACCGAGGGAACCGGTCCCGGATGCACGACCCAGATCATGACCGGCAACGGAGTGGTCGGGTGTAGCGCGACGTTCGAGGTCGACGGCGACGTCGGTTGCTGTTTCGACGCCGGCCAACCATCGCGAGTCGTCTCGCCCAACGAACCGAAACGCGACCGCCGCGTGTTCTTCCTATCCTGCGCCGACTGATCCACTCCTCGATCTCGCTCACCACCACGGGCGTTTCCACGAGGCGATGTCGTCGTTCTCTCCGCCATCGTCGTGGAGATCTGGACCGTACGAGTACACACCTCGGAGACGACCGTCGGGTTGGCACACCAGTACGATCGACTTCCCCCACACATCTTCGAGCTCCTCTCGGGTCATCCGTTGATCGACCGCCTTGCCGATGCTCTTGATCGTCGCGTCGGTGCAGCGCTCGCCGGGGTGCTGGAGTGCCCAGCGCACGTAGTAGTCGTGTGCGAACTTGTCGACCTGGAGATGCTCCAGATCGATCCTGGAGCAGTCCGGCTCTTGGGGAGCCACGGTTGCCAACACCAACCCCAACAGAATCGCAGCGAGGGTCCAGCACGCACCGAGCTCGCGTCCGAACCCGGCGATCGAGAAACCTCCGAAGAACACGATCCACAGGTGGCCGCCGAGGAGGGTGATGGTGGCGGCCACGATTCCAGAGGGGATGATTCCCAGCACGATCGCGAACGTCACCATCGGTCGATCGTAGCAATCGCGATCGCGGACGCCGGCGAAACCTGTGCGTGCGATCCGATTGCCAGTCTGGCAAGAATCAGTTCGGGATGACGCTCGAGTACGCCTTGTTGTCGAGCTTGTAGAACTTCCAGTCGCGATCGAACGTCCACGCGCCGAACAGGTTGACGACGATCCCGATGACGATCAGCCCCTTGAACACGCGCGTCATCGGTCGCCCGCCGATCGCGAGCAGCATGACCAGGAACACGATGTAGTCGAGCGAGAACCGGTAGCCGAACTGGACCCATCCCGAGTTCATGTAGAGCAAGGCGGGCAGGGCGACGAACAGCGTCGTGATCCACAGCGGTCTGTGCAGTGCGTTCTTCTCGCGGGGCCACAGCAGGAGCAGGAGCGCCGGTGTGGTGATCCACAGCGCGAGCCCGTGACCCGAGATCTGGATGTAGGGCGCGTGCGACAGCAGATCGGGGAGCAGCGTGAACACGACGCTGAGGTTGCGCTGGAGGTAGTGGTAGCTCGCGAGCCCGTAGGTCTCGATCTGGGTCTGCTGGCGGACCGGCGCGTGGTTGCCGAGGGCGAGGTAGCTGTGTCCGAACTCGGTCAGCGAGTGAAAGCGCGCGTAGTTGTAGATCATGCCCGCGATCGCGAACCCGACGATCGGCAGCGCGAAGCGCAACAGCGGGTCGCGAAGGGCGCGCAACCGCGCGTTGCGATCGCCAGCCTCGGCGGTCATCCGCCAGGCCTCGGCGAGGAACAACGGGAACATGAACGCCATCGACGTCCGGGTCAGCGCCGCGGCGCCGAGTGCGAGCCCGGCGATCAACGGCCGGCGCGCCTCGATCGACGCCCACGCGTAGATCAACGCGAGCACGATCCCGACGACGTGCGCCGTGTACCAGACCTTGCCCTGGACCGCGGAGAACAGCAGCACGCTGCCGAACGCGAGCATCGCGACCAGCCACAGGTTCTCGCGGTCGGTACGTGTCGACAGCCCGGCCTCGGCGAGCCGCCGCAACAGCAGCAGCGTTAGCGGCAGGATCAGCCCGGCGAGCAGCACCGTCGGGATCACGTCGTTGCCGCCGCGGCCGCCGAACAGTGCCGACGGGATCATCAGGACCGACGGGAACGCCGGGAACGAGACGTAGTGCGTGTACCCCTTGCTCGCCATGACACGAGACTTCGGCGAGTTGCACCGGTGAACGCTCGGGGTCGGCGGCAGGCAACTCGGTAGCTCGTCACCGGCGAGCGTGTGGAACGCGTGCTTGGTCAGCATCCGGCGGCCGGACACCTCGGTGCCGTCGTCGAGCTCGACCGTCTCGACCACCGCCCAGTCGTCGTTGGGGAGCGGCGGCGCGATCGAGATCGATCCGTGGAGCCAGGCGTCTGCCTGGTACACGAAGTGGGGAGCGCCCGACTGGTGGGCCAGCCGGCTCCCCGCGAGGACGCCGTACACGACCACGCCGATCGCGAACAGGGCGGCGTATAGGCGCACGGACAGACGTTAGAACGGAGCCGTTGACAGTGGTAGTTTGCTGGCGGTGCGAAAGCGACTGGCGAGCGAAGCGGCCGCGGCGGGCCGCGAAGCGGGCCGGCGAGAAAAGGCCGACGAGCGAGCGATGCACGATCGGCCAGGTGTTCGGTCCTCCGGGCGGCTGGCGGCACTTCCGGCGGTGATCCTCGTCGCCGTGGCGCTGTGGGAGATCGCCGCCGCACGCGCCGATCTCGACGTCCCCGGCGACCCGGAGTGGGAAGCCGCGGCCCAGGTGGTGCGGTCGGGCTACAAGCCCGGTGACCTGATCGTGTTTGCACCGCGCTGGGCCGACCCGATCGGCCGGTTGCACCTCGGCGACTTGATCCCGCTCGAGACCGCCGCGCGCATGGACGCCGCCCGGTTCGGCCGGATCTGGGAGCTGTCGATGCGTGGCGCTCACGCCCCCGAGGTCGCGGGGCTGTCGCCGGTCGAGGAGAAGGACGGGCCGGTCACCGTGCGGCGTTTCGAGCGTCCGCCGGCGATCGTGCTGGTCGACCTGGCGAGCGCCGCCCGGACGGCCGATCGTCCGGTGCGCGTCGAGCTCACCGAGGTCGGGTTCGAGCCGCATCGCTGCGTCCTGGTGCCGACGCCGCCGATCCGCCCGTACCTCGATCCATTGATCGACAAGCTCCAGCAGCTCCCGGCGCCGCAGATCGCCAAGACGTTGCGCGCGTTCGATCGCCTGGTGCCCGAGCTGCCGCAGCTGCGCGGCCGGTCGCACGCGGACCGCACCGGGACCCGGATCGTGTTCCGTCAGCTCCCGCTCGGTCGCGAGCTGGTCGGCTATGTCGGGATCGCCGACGTGTTCACGCGTCGCGAGGATCGTGCGCCGGTCACGCTCGCGGTCGATGCCGGCGGCGCGACCACCGAGGTCACGGCACCGATCGATCGCTGGGTGCGGTTCTCCGTCGCCACCACACCCGGCGTCGCCGACATCGCCGTCACGTTGCGCTGGGAAGCGAAGCCCGGCGAGCTGTGGGCGCCCAAGCAGGTGTGCTTCACCGCGGAGGCCCGCCAGTGACCGGAGGCGAGACCCGTTCTCCAGGGGCCGCGAGCGAGCACGGCGAACAGCGGGGCTCGCGCGACGGTCACGAAAAGACAACGACCGGAGGCGAGACCCGTTCTCCAGGGGCCGCGAGCGAGCACGGCGAACAGCGGGGCTCGCGCGACGGTCACGAAAAGACAACGACCGGAGGCGAGACCCGTTCTCCAGGGGCCGCGAGCGAGCACGGCGAACAGCGGGGCTCGCGCGACGGTCACGAAAAGACAACGACCGGAGGCGAGACCCGTTCTTCAGGGGCCGCGAGCGAGCACGGCGGGGACGAGACCACCTACCGATCGCCGATCCCGCCGCGCTGGGTCGGCTGGGTGCTCGCGCTGTTCACCACCGCACTCGTGCTCGCCAACCAGCAGGAGGTCGGGATCGCGCGCGACGAGACCGTCTACATGACCTACGGCGTCCGCTACGCGAAGTGGTGGATGCACCTGCCGAGCAACCTGTCGAAGGACAAGATCACCCAGTCGTGGGGCGGGCCGCATCCCACCGACAACAACCGCGAGCACCCACCGTTGATCAAGACGCTCGCCGGGTTCTCGCACGAGATCCTGTATCGCGGCCTCGGTATCGACGAGGTCACCGCGTTTCGCTTGCCGTCGGCGGTGCTGCACGGCCTGCTCGTGTTGCTCGCCTACTTGATGGTGCTCGAGCTGTGGGGATTCGCCGAAGCGATCGTCGCGGCGCTGCTCATCACGTTCTTGCCACGCGCGCTGTTTCACGCCGGACTGCTCGCGTTCGACGCCCCCAGCATGACCCTGTGGTTCGCCACGATCTACGCGTACTGGCGGGCGCTCGGGACCGAGAAGAAATATCCGTGGCAGGTCGGCGTGGTGTTCGGGCTCGCACTCGCGACCAAGCACACCGCTCTGTTGATGCCGTTCGCGCTCGTTCCGCACTACCTGATCGTCGGGTTCCGCCAGCACGGCCGTCGTCTCGTGATCTACCGCTGGCGCGTGATCGTGTCGTTCGTCGTGCTCGCGCCGCTCACGTTGTTCGTGCTGTGGCCGTGGTTGTGGCTCGACCCCATCGACCACGTCCGCGACTGGCTGATGTTTCACCTCCACCACACGCACTACAACTTCGAGTACCTCGGGGAGAACTGGAACGCGCCACCGTTCCCGTGGCACGTCGCGCTGGTCACCACGCTGTTCACCGTGCCCGTGGCCACCCTGGTCGCGGGGCTGATCGGCACCGTGCGCTGGATCGCGGCCCGTACGCGTGTCGCCGACCCTCGCCTGCCGGGCCTCCTGCTCGTGCTATCGGCGGCGGCCTCGATCGGACCGTTCTTCCTCGGCTCGACGCCGATCTTCGGTGCCGAGAAGCACTGGATGCCGATGCTGCCGTCGCTGTGCATCGCCGCCGGCGTCGGCACCGTGTGGGCCGCTCGGATGCTCGCGTCGCTGGTCGGCGAGCGCTGGCGCAACACCGTTGCGGTCGCCGCGTGCACGCTCGTCGTCGCGGCGCCGCTCGTCGAGACCATCACCGCACAGCCCTACGCGCTGTCCTGGTACAACACGCTCGCCGGCGAGGCTCCGGGCGGTGCCGACCTCGGGATGAACCGTCAGTTCTGGGGCGTCGCCGCGCGCGGTGTGTTGCCGGTCCTCGAGGCAGAGGGCTGGACGGGCCCCGCCCCCAAGAAGTGCATGCCTCCCGCGACGGCATGCGTGTACTCGCACGACGCGTCGCCCGCGTGGGGCAAGTACATCGAGCGCGGCGAGATTCCCGCGGCGATGCGCGACTCCGGCCACGAGCTCGCCGGGATCGCGGCCAGCACGTACGCGCTGGTGATCCACGAGAAGCACTTCAACCGCCACGACTATCTGATCTGGCGGACCTATGGCACGGTGCAGCCGATGTTCGTGCTGCGCACGCACGGCGTACCGATCGTCAGCGTCTACAAGCGCCCCCGGCTACGCAAGTAGCCACCGCACCCGCGGGCCAAGCCGGATCGCGGGCTTTCGCGGGTCCCGGGTTTGCAGCGATGCCGGGAGATGCGCGCCTGGTGGCCAGTCCTGCTGCTCGTGGTCGGGTGCACCGACGCGATGGCCCCGAGCGACGACGTCGTCGATCCCGGTGGCAAGGGCGACGGCGACACGGCGGGATTCTCCGAGGTCGACCCCGATCACTCGAACGCGACGTTCCGGAACTACATCGAGGCCGCGATCGCGCACCTCGAGCGCGACCCGTCGGAGATCGCGCAGCTCACCGCGCGTTCGATCCGCGAGCGCCGCGTGAGGATCGACGAGCTGGTCGATCTCACGTGCTGGGATTTCACCCGCGCGGTCGCGGACCTTCCCGACTCCGGCCTGACCGCCGACGACTGGCACCACCTCCACGATCGCGGGAGCACCGCCGCGCAGATCCTGACCGACAACCTCGATGGCTACATGTGGAGCAACCGGATCTACGTGAGCCGCGGCCTCCGCGTGCGCGAGCTCGCCTCGACGTTGGTCCACGAGGTCAACCACGTGATCAACCGGTCCGAGGTCGGTTACTACGACGACCTCCCGACCTCCGGCTTCTTGCACGAGTATCGGTCGTTCTATGCCGAGAGCGTGTTCGATCCCGATGCGTGGCAGGACATCGATCTCGTCGACTACGTGATCGAGAACTACGAGCTCGATCGCGCGCAGATCCATCCCGAGGCACTCGCCGAGCCGCTGACGCCGCGCCTGCTGCCCGACGACGATGCCTGGCAGGCACGCGACGTCACCGCCGACGTTCCCGACGACGACGCGACCTGTCCGTCGAACCAGTAGCTACCAGAGCCGAAACTTCGCGATCACCTTGCCGGCCGGCGTCAGGTGTACGAGCTCGAGGTTGTGAGAGTGGAAGTCTCGATACCCGACACTCTCGCCCCAGCGATCTGCGAGCACCAGGTAGATCACGTCGGGCTTCACGATCGCACCCACCGGCATCGTGGCGTCGTCGGCCAGGCTGCTCGTCGGGATCGACCACCGGATCTTGCCGCTCGCGTCGAGCAACGACAGCATCGTGTGACCGTCGACCGCGGACGACTCGTGCCGCACCAGGACGCCATCACCGAGCTCGACGACGCACGGTCGATCGAGTCGCTCGACGAACCCGGGCTTGATCAGCTTGGCGGCATCCGGGCTCGATAGTCTTCGGAGGCGGGCGCGGGCCGGTGTGCGTGATCGTGCCGATGCCGCTGGCCGGGTGCTCGACCGTGCTGGGCGACTGGTCGTGCAACCAGTCCGGCGACCACGCGAGCTGCTTCGCCGTCGAACCCTGAACCGCCGCCCACGTGTAGCACCGCCGCTGTGCGCACGACGCCGAGTCGTAGAACCGACAGGTGTAGCCGACGCGCGAGACCGGCCCATCGTTGGGGGCGTCGCGGACCAGCGCCGGCGTGGTGTCGATCCAGGCCTTCGAGCCGTCGGCGAGCACGATCGGGATGCTGGGCGATGGCCAGTTGGAACGGTGGGCGATGCTGCCATCCTTGAGATACTCGTCGGGACGTACCGATGGTTTGAAGCCGTGGGCGAGCTCGGGGAACTTCGCTTTCAGATCATTCGCCGAGGTGACGATCCGAGCGGTGGGCAAGTCGACGAGCTCGAGGCCGTCGCGTTTCGTCCTCACCCACGTGCGGTTGCCGGTGTGCGGCATCGGGAAGCTGGTCTCGGGACGCAGGTCGACCGAGCCGCGCTGCTCTCCGGTGGCCAGATCGAAGGACTGGATCGTGAACGCGTGACGCAGGCCGCGGATCTCGGCCACGAGCACGCCATCGATCCAGCGGACGCGCTCGATCGAGCTGTCTTTCTTCACCAGGTATGACGTGCAGCGCCGGAATAGCAGGATCGCCGCGACCACCACGCCCACGATCACGAGGAGCGTGATCCACAGGTGCGATCGGGTCGGGCGGTCGTCGGGAGGCATCGTCGCGTCTACGGCCACAACCAGACGTCGTCGACCACCAGGTGTCCGGTCGGACTGTCGTCGACGAGCACCAGGTGCGCTTGCTTGCCGCGCTTGTCCTTCGGGATCTCGATCGCCGCCATCTGCATGTTGTCGCCACCCGGCGCCGCCACGCCGATCACGTCGAGCGGCGCCCGCGAGTCCTCGGTGTAGAGCTCGACGCGGAGGCGCTTGGCATCGTCACCACCGCCGAGCCGGACCGACAGCTTGCTACCGTCGAGCGCGAACGCCGGTGAAATCGCACGTCCTGTCGAGGCATCGCCCGCGTGCATGCTGTCGGCGAACCGGCGGCCGGTCGCCCCTCCCACCAGATCCTGACCGGGGAGCGCCTGTTCGACCGGTCCGTTGCCCCACGCGGCGCCTTCGTGTTGCCACGGCCCCCAGGTGGCGCGCTCGAAGTCGAACACCACGTGAACGCCGTCGGGCGGCGACGCGGGTGTCGACGGCACCCAGATCTGGTCGGGGATCACGCGCGCGCCGGTGTACACGTGTGGGCGCTCGTCGGCGGGCAGTCTGAAGGCCGGGCGATAGTTGCGATACAGCGCGGGTAGGCGCTCGCGGTTGTGGAGGTCGACGTTGTCGAGCACGATCGCGGAGAATCCGTGAGCATCGAGGGCCTTCTCGAGGCCTGCGACCTTGCGGTTCTGCCGGGTCGTCACGTCCTTGATCCCCATGCGATGGACGCGCGCCATCTTGCCGGCGAGCTCGAGGTACCACGGGTGCGATGGCATCCACACGCGGCCGGGAAGCTGGCGGATGCGGTCGATCAGTCGATCGCCGGCGGCGACGTCGGCATCGGTCGGCGTGAACTTGCTCGGTGACCAGCTCGCCGTCACGCACGTGATCGCGAGCGGCACCGCGACGATCACCGCCACGGCGAGGTGAACGAGCTCGCCGGGGGCACGGCCGGGTGGGTGGGACACATCGTCGGGCCACCACAGCCGCGCACATCCATAGACCGCCGGGATCGCCGCACCGGCCGCGAGGGCGCCGTGGAGCTGCGCCGGGATGTACGCGTTGAAGTGCGCGAACTCGGTGCCCCAGCCGATCGCGCCGACCACGACCGACACGGCGAACGCGGCCGACCAGGTGAGCAGCGGGCGCGCCTGCGGCGGCAGGAGCTTGAACCGTCGCCACGTCGCGACCACGAACGCGAGCGACACCAACACGACGATCGTGATCGGGGCGCCGATCAGCGGGAAGTGGTCGGTGCGCCACAGGATGAACTCGAACGACTTCCAGAACCGGTCCATGCTGAAGTCGTGTGCTTGATGGACCTCGAACACGTAGGTCCAGAACCAACCGCCACTCGTCGTCTGCAAGAGCCACGTGCCGCCGAGACCGACCACGCCGGCCGCGGCCACGTACGCCGGCAGCCGCCGCCACGCCAGCACCAGCACGAACACGCCGCCGAGCCCGACATAGACGATGCCGGTCTGCTTGCAGAAGAATGCGATCGCGAGCACCGCCCCCGCCGCGGCGACCTGCAGGTGTCCGGCGCGCCCCGTTCGGGTCGTGCACCACCTCGGCAACACGGCGATGCCGAACGTGATCAGCATCAGGAACAGCGTGTCGGCGCGGACCAGGTCGTACCAGCCGTCGGCGATCGGATACGCGGCGGCGAACAGCCCGAGGCCGAGCGCCACCCCTGCCCACGCCGGTCCGCGCCGCGCGTGCTCGTGCCGCTTGTTCGGGATGTGAACCGCGGCGATGACACCGATGCCGATCAACGACAGCACCGAGATCGTGCGACCGACCGTGTAGCTGATCCCGAACACGCCGCCGACCACCGCCACCACGCCGGGATACAGCGGCGTGTAGAGATACGGGATGAAGTCGATCGACGGCGGGACGTAGATGCCGGCGCCATCGCGGATCCGCTGCGCGTGGTGGAGCATTCCGCCCTCCATCCACTCGAGGTCGTACGGATAGCCGATGCGCCCTCCGATCGCGATCGCGAGCAGCACGAGCTGGTAGATCGCCGGCCCGGCGATCACGAGCCAGGTCACGACGTGCACCCAATTCGGCAACGAGCGCCCGGGCGCGACCTCGGGCCCGGGCAGCGTGCTGGGACGAGAGGTCATCGCGCGACCTCGAACTGGGCGCAGGCCACGGCGTTGTCGACCACCGGCACCTTCGACGAGTGCGCGGGCGCGCGGGTGGATCCGTGGAACATCCCGACGTCGATCGTGTAGGTCCCGGGGGCGGCGGTGCGCGGCAGCGTCACCGAGGTCGTGTAGCGGATGAACTGGCCCGGCTTCCACCACTCGAACGGTCGTGCGGGGACGTGATCGCCGTTGACGAACCCACCGCGGGTCGGGCCGGTGACATGGACGAACAGCCTCCAGCCAGGCTCGACGGTGCCGCGCGCTTCGAACGTCCACGTGATGTTCACCAGGTCGCCCGGCTTGGCCGACTTCGGAACCTCGCAGGACAGCAGGCGGACCGCATCGCCGAGGTCGGCGTCGATCGGATTCGTGATCGCGGGACGAGACGGCAACAGCGCGTCGGCCGCACCCGCCGGGATCGTGGTGTGGTCGTACCAGCGCGCGAACGCGTCGCGCTCCTCGGTACACGCGTCCTCGAGATCCGTGGTCTCCATCGGATCCTTGTCGACGCGATACACCTCCCAGCTGGTGTCGGGGCTGATGTTGTAGATCACGTGGCAGCGTCGTCCCGCCGCGGCGCGCATCTCGTGGTGGTTCTCGTACGACAGCTGCTGGAAGATCAGGCGGTCGTGGTCGGTTCCCTCGAGTGCGTCGACCAGCGAACGTCCCATCATCTCGGGATCGAACTTGCCCCCGGCGAGGTCGACCAGCGTCGGCATGATGTCGACGTGACCTGCGGGCGTGGCCGAGCGCCGCGGCGGCAACCCGGGCACGCGGACGAGCAGCGGGACCTTGGTCTGCGCCGCGTACAGGTGATAGCCGTGCAGCCGCACGTCGTGCTCGCCGAAGCCTTCACCGTGATCGCCGGTGACCACGACCACGGTCTTGTCCAGCATGCCGGTGGCCTGAAGGTGATCGAGGAGTCGCCCGATGTGGAAGTCGGTATACGCGATCTCTCCATCGTACCGCGCCATGTCGTCCGACCCGAAGTCGAAACCGGGGTGGGGCTCGTACGCGTAATGTGGGTCGTAGTAGTGGACCCAGAGGAACCATCGCTTGCCCGCGTTGCGATCGACGAACGAGATCGCCTTGTCGGTCTGCTCCTTCGACGAGCTCCCGTGGGTCTGCTCGGGACCGGCGCCGCTCACGCTCTGATGTCGGAACGAGTTGCTGTTGTCGTACTCGGCGAACCCCTGGTCCATGTGCCGCACGCGATCGAAGTACCAGTAGTTGGTGATCGCACCGCAGTAGAACCCGAGAGGCGCGAGCTCCTCGGCGAGCGTGGTCGCCTGTTTCGATAGGCCCGGCCAGCCGCGCACCGAGTAGTCGTAGTGGACGTCGAGGGGGAGCCGTCCGGTCAGGATCGCCGGGATCGAGTACCGCGTCGACGGTGCGTGCGCCCACCCGTGCTCGAACACGGTCCCCTGTCTTGCCAGTGCATCGAGATGCGGCGACGTCTTGCGATCATACCCGTAGAATCCGAAGTGATCGGCGCGCACGGTGTCGATCGTGACGAGGAGGATCCGGAAATCCGGCGGCACCTTGGCCGGCACCGGAACGAACGCCGGGTCCTCGCGCTGGTAGCTGGCGCTCGCGTCTCCCCCGACGCAGTTCTGATCGATCCCGTCATCGGGAATCTCGGCGGTGCCGGGATGGATCGCGGCGTCTCCGTCGTCGCAATCGCCGCCGCCGAGGAACCGCGCGTAGCCGTCGCGATCCCAGTCGAAGGCATGCCGCAGCCCGCGCGCGATCGGACCGGCGAACGCGGTGTAGTGAGCGCCCGCCTTGATCACGCCCGTCGATCCACCACACGCCAGGACCAGCACGAGCAGCACGATCGGAAGGGCCACCCAGGCCGCCCGTCGCGTGCGAGCCCGGCGTTCTCCCAGACGGATCGCGAGGGCGAGGCTCGGACGGGCTGCGCCGATCGCCATCGCGAGACCGAGCGCGAGCACGATCGGGATACGCAGCGGTAACAGGCGCGCGGTCTCCCACGCGGTGGCGGCCCAGCCGGCGGCTGCGAGCCCGAGCAGGGCACCGGCGGCGATCGGCGGGCCGAGCGGGGAGGCGAGTGGTGGCCATCTCCGCGCCAGCTTCGCGAGCGGGATCTCGAGCACGCGCGCGATCACGAACGCGATCGCGACCGCGATCGCGATCGCGAGCAGCGCACCTGCCATCGCGACGATCACGACCAGGCCGAGCTCCTTGCGATTGGTGACGAACGGGACGACCTGGCGAAACGCGATCCACAGCGCCACCGCGATCGTCGGGATCGCGGCGAGCACGAAGGCCAGCCCGACCACCGCCTCGCCCGGATCTCGCGTGCGGCGGATCGCGTGCTGATCGAGCAGGAACCGCGCGAGCTCGCCGAGCCGGCTGCCTCGGGAGAGCACGAGCAGCCCGCTCGTGACCGCGAGCGCCAGCAGCGCACCGGCGGCGGCGTAGGTGAACCCGGAGAACAGCGCGAACCGCACGTGGGACAGCCCGGGCACGAACTGGCTCGCCGGCCCCCACGACCACACGGCGTCGATCGCCCCGGTCGCGAACCCGGCGATCACTCCGGTCAGCACGCCGGCGCCGATCACCTCTCCGACGGAACGCGTCGAGGGTGGGGGTGCATCGCGCATCGAACCGGCTGATCGTACTACGATTGCCGCATGGTCGGCCTGGCAGTGCGCCCGCGCGAGCTAGCGCGCTGGGTGTTGCTCGGAGTCGCCGGGGCGATCCTGATCTTCCACTCGCTCGCGTACAACTTCGTCACCGACGACGCCTATATCTCGTTCGTCTACTCCCGGAACTTCGCAGAGCACGGGCAGTTGGTGTTCAACCTCGGCGATCCCGTCGAGGGCTATACGAACTTCTCCTGGACGGTCGTGCTCGGGTTGCTCATGAAGCTCGGCATCCCGCCCGAGATCGCGTCCCGGATCCTCGGGACCGCGTGCGCGCTGGTCACCCTCTACCTGGTGATGCGGGCGACCGAGCGCGCGCTCGGCCGTCCCTCGGCGTGGTCGGCGGTACCGTCGTTGCTTCTCGCGTGCTCCTCCGGGTTCGCGTGCTGGACCTCCGGTGGCCTCGAGACCCAGCTGTTCACCGTGCTGGTCGCGGCCGCGCTCGATGCGGTGGTCGGTGCGACCGAGCGCCCGGCGAGGTTGCATCGTGCCGCGATCTGTCTCGCACTCGCGGCGATGACGCGGCCGGAGGGTCCGCTCGTGGCCGCGGTCCTCGGCACCGTGTGGGTCGCGTACCGGTTGATCGCGCGGGTGTCGGAGGCGTCGGAGACGAGGGATCTGCGCCGGTGGTGGGCGGCGATCGTCGCGGCGGGCTCCGCGCTGGTGCTCGGTGCGCTCGCGCTCGAGGCGATCGCGACGCTCGGTGCGGGACTCGGCACGCCGGTCGTCGTGCTGGTCGTGGCCGGTATCGCGATCGCGATCGCCGGACTCGTGGCGTGCATCCAGATCGCCCGCAATCGCCGCGGCGCCCTGCTCGTCGTCGGCGGGGCGCTCGCGCTCCTCGGCGGTGCGGTGGCGCTCGCCGCGCTGAAGCTGGATCGCCACGGCGTGCATTCGAGCCTCGACCTCGGATGGGACCGGCTCGTACCCAACGCGCTCGCCGCGCTCGTCCTCGCCGCCACGTGCCTCGGAACGTGGGTCGCGACCTACCCCGAGCCGCTGATCGTGCGCGCCGAGCTGGTCGCGACCGCGTGGTTCCTCGGGCTGTGGCTGCCGTGGTTCGTGTGGCGGTGGTGGTACTACGGCTACCCGTTCCCCAACACCTACTACGTCAAGGCGAGCGGGCCGTGGCGCGACCCCGCGTTCGCCAAGGTGATGTTCGACAACGGCCTCTACTACGTGTGGGTGTGGCTCGTGCAGACCCGCCTGCTGTTCGCGTCACCGCTCGTCGTGCTCGGCCTCGTCGGCGCGCTGGCGATCCGCCGATCGGCGCCGCGCGAGAATCACGCGCGGTTCGTGCTCGCGCTCGCGTGCGGCACGCTCGGCGTCGTCTACGCCGGCTACGCGATCTCCGTCGGCGGTGACTTCATGGGACTGCACCGCTTCATCATGCCGGTGTTCGTGGCGGCAGCGATCCTGGTCACGCTCGGGCTCGAGTGGCTGATCCGGCGACTCCCCGACGACACCGTCGTGTTTCCCGGGTCGCCACTGGCGCTCGGTCTCGCGATCTCGACCCTGGTGCTCGCGATCGCATACCTCGCGATCCAGTGGCCGCGCGCGTGGAGCGGCATCGCGATCGTCGCGGCCGTCGCCGCGTGCCTCGCGCTCGGTCGGTTGACGCGCACCGGGATCGCGGCCGCGGCCGGCATGCTGGTGGTCGGAACGTTCGCGATCGCGCAGCTCGATCTCACGCGGCACTCGCTCGATCCGAGAAACCTCGCGTCGGATCACGGCATCGACACGCCCGCGTTCCTCCGGGTCTACACCGAGGATCGCGCGACGATCGGCCGCGCGATGGAGTCGTGCTTCCGCGCCGACGACTTCTCGATCGTCGGCGGCGCCGGCGCGCAGCCCTACTTCGGTCGGATGCGCGGGATCGACGTGTTCGGGCTGGTATCCGAGACCATCGCGCATCGCGCGCCGCGGATCCGCCCTCGCGCCGGGCACACCAAGTGGGGCTCGGACACGCTACTCGCCGCGTACCATCCCGACTTCATCTTCAGCTGCTATCGCATCCACGAGTCACCCCGAACGCCCGGGCTTCCGTGCGCCGGGTTCTGGCTCGCGCGCGGGTTCGAGCCCGTCACCCTCCACATCCCCGGTCTCGTCGAGCGCGGCGAGTACTACACGTTCCTCGCCAGCAAGTCCCGAAGGTTTCAGTGTCCCGGTCGCGTTCGCCCGTGAAGAGGAGCGGTGTCACGACGCTCCGGATAGCCCGTCGGTTCGGCTGGCTCGCGATCCCGCTCGCACTGTGCGTCGCGCTCCTCGGAGTGCGCGCCTGTCTGCACGACGATCCTCTCGACCGGCTCGCCCCGTCGGCACACCAGCCCGGCGATCCACCCGGCACCACCGCGCACACTGGCTCGCTCTGGATCGCGCGCGGCGGTCCGGTCGTGATCGGGTTCCAGACCTCGGGCTGGGCGCGCCTCCAGATCGCCGATGCCGATCTGCGCGGTAGCGGGCTCGTGCGCGATCGCTTGGTCCTGTCCCCGGGCCCGGTGGCGATCCGGTTCGCCGCGTCTCCCGGCGCACGTCTGGTGTGGAGCCCGGTCCCGCGCCGCGGCGATCCCGAGTACGTGCCGGCGAGCTCGCTGTCGCCCGAGCCGCCCGATCGCGCGATCTTTCGATCACCCCGGTGCGGCTCCGCTCGATGGTGCGATCGCGCTCGCGATCCTCGCGCTGATCGTCGCGACGCTGTGCGGCCTCGCTCGTGCGCGGCTCGCCACGGTCCCGCGCGCGACCTGGATCGCGATCGCCGGCGTGTTTGCGGGGGCACTCGCCGCCCGGCTGATCGGTCTCGGCCACATGGGGCAGACCTGGGACGAGGCCGTGTACTGGGCGAGCGGCAAGAACTACGTCAGCGATCTGCTGTCGCTCGATTTCTCGCGGGCCTCGTGGATCTGGAACTACGAGCACCCGCCGGTCACCAAGTACCTCGACGGCATCGGGGCGCTGATGTCCGACGGTTTCGGGCCGGCGCGCGCACTGTCGGCGGTGTGGAGCGCGCTGGGTTGCGCGCTGCTGGTGCCGATCGGTCGCCGTCTGTTCGGCCTCCGCGTGGGAGTGCTCGCGGGGGCGATCGCGGCGTTGTTGCCGTCGCTGGTCGCCCACGGACAGATCGTCGGGCACGAGTCGCAGGCGATCCTGTGGTGGTCGGTCGCGATCCTGCTCGCCCTCACCGTTCACGACGGGCTGCCGGATCGTCCCGACGAGCGCGCGGCGCTCCGCCGGTTGGTCGTGCGGCTGGCGTGGGTTGGTGTTGCGATCGGGATCGCGATGTCGTCGCGGTTCGTCAATGGCTTCCTCGGACCGGTGTGCGGCCTGATCGTCGTCGTGGTCGCGTCACCGGCGTGGCGCCGCAAGACGATGGCGTGGGGCGCGCTGGTGATGCCGGTGCTCGCGATCGTCACGATCTACGCGGTGTGGCCGCGGCTGTGGATGCATCCCTTCGCGAACTTCGAGCTCGCGATGTCCAAGCTGTCGACGCTCCACGCCAGCGAGCCGTTTCGCGGCGAGATGACCAACGAGCCGGGCTGGTCGTACTTCGTGGTCTACCTCGCGGCCACCACGCCGCTCGGCGTGGTCGCGGCGGTCGCGGCGTGGCTGCCGAGCGCGATCGGTGCGACGTTGCGTGCGGTTGCCGCCGGTCAGTTCGCACCCGCACGGACGCACGTGATCGTATTCGCGTGGTTCGCGATCCCGCTCCTCGGCATGGTGGTCTCGCCGGTGCGTCAGGACGGCGTGCGCTACGTGATGCCGTGCGTCACCGCGCTCGCGATGATGGCCGCCGCCGGCATCGACTTCGTCGCTCGCGCGCTGCCGCTCCGCCGTCGACACCGCACGTTCGACGCCCTCTCCGTCGCGATCGTTTTCTACCTGGCGCTCGCGCTCGCGCGATCCGCGCCGTACTACCTCGACTACTTCAACGAGGTCGCCGGGCCGGCCGGGAAGATCGCGGCCCACAGCACGTTCGAGGTCGGATGGTGGGGCGAGGGGCTGGGGCCCGCGATCGAGTACGTCAACGAGCACGCCGCGCGGGGTGCCATCGTCGATCGGAGCTGCATCGATCCCCAACACCTCGCGTGGTTCCGCGAGGATCTGTGGGACTCGCTGGCGGCCAGTCCGAAGTTCGCGAAGTGGATCGTCGTCTACGGCTCGCACCCGCGCGGGTGCGTGTTGCCGCTGCCGCGCGACGCTCGCCGCGTGTTCGCGGTGACGTTCGACGGCGCCGATCTCGCGGTCGTCTATCGGCGGCCGTGAGCTGGCCGGCGGTGTCGCCGCGGTGCACGGCGCGGCGCGCGCGACTTGATCGCCTCGACCCTCGGTCCGCTGACCTTCCACGACTGGCTACACAGCGGCTTTCCCTTCGCCGAGTACTCGCCGACCATGACCAGGCGAAGCAGGCCCTCGGGCGTGACCGCGCCAGCGACCGAGAAGATGCCCTGCATCCCATCGATCATCGTGCCACCGCGCTTGCTCTTCGCGCTCACCTTGTTGGTCTTGGTCGGCACGCCTCCCATCAGGGGAGTGCGGTCGATGTCGACCGTGAGGCTACGTCCGACGATCTTGATCGTCAGCTTGCCCGGCGGGTAGCGCAGCGGATGGGCGCAGTTATTGGCGATCTCCTCGTACTTCACGTCGTACACGCCGGTGACGTCCGCGCGGGCAATGCCGGCGGAAGCCACGAGCGCGAACAGGATCAAGACGGTGCGCATGGTCACTCCGTACGACGGCCGAGGTACGACCGGATTCAGACCTGATTGTGCCAGACCTCGAAACCCGGGTCGGGTGGCTGGGTTACGAAGTGACCTGCTGCGCGATGCGCCGCGTTACCGAGGAGCTTGTGCGGTGCGAGGAGGTTGCCGATACACGTACATCGTCTTGATCGTGCGGACCTCGGTGTTCGAGCGTGCGACCACGGTGACCATGTTCGATCCCGGCCACAGCGGTAGATCGGCCGAGAACGCCATCTGGCGGCTGTTCTGGGCGCCGCGGTTGGAGCGATAGAACACCTTCCGGCTGTCGATCTTCGCGTTCTGGTTCGACACGAAGATGTAGACGTCCTCGACCTTGTCCTCGTCGCTGACCCGTCCGTTGAGCTTGTAGCTGCTCGCGTTGGTGTCGAGGTCGTGTTGGTCGAGTGCGATCCGCGGCGGCGTCGAGTTCCACACCGACACGTAGCGACTGTTGCCGCCACCCCCCGCCTTGAGGGCGGACGTCGCGAGGAAGCCGACCCGAGACCGGTCGAGCTTGACCTTGGTGTACGGGCCGTAGCTCGCGATCGCCGCGAAGCTCGCACCGCGTCCGATCGCGCCGATGATCGTGGTGTCGTCGGCCGCGCCCGAGTGTACGGTGGTCGGCGTCTTCACGGTCACGTAGGCCTCCGCCATCTTGCCCGCGCTCACCGGCTGCCGGACCTTGAAAGTAAGCTTCTCGCGCGACTGCACGTCGAGCGCCGCGTCGTAGGCCATCAGCTCCACGATCAGCTTGTTGCCACTCAGCGCTCGCGTGGTCGACAGCGGGAACACGATGTCGCGCACCTGACCGGGTGCGAGCGGCTGGGTCAGCTCGAGGCGCGACTTCGTGAGGATCACGCCATCGCCGGTCGCGTTACGAAGGAGCACGGTCGCCTTCTGGGTCGGGCCGTCGCCCGTGTTCTTGATCCGGACGGCGAGCTGGTAGCGCTCGCCGCGCTGCACCAGGCCGTCGCCGTTGCCGTTGTCGATCAGCTGATACGCGTACGCGAACACCGGTCGCGGTGCCGCGTGGACGCGGAGCTCGATCGGCGTGACACGTGCCGGCGCCTTGTGGGCCTCGCGGATCTCGAGTCCGACGTGATCGACGCGGTCGAGTGCATCCGTTGGCACCTTGATCCGGGTGACGAACGACTTGGTCTCTCCCGGAGCGATCTTGCCGATCGGGAGCTCGGTGTCGTCGAACACGTTGTCGTCGGTGTGGAGCCGCGAGAGCACGCGGTAGGCCGGGACCGTCCCGGTGTTCTTGACCGTGGCGGTGAGCGTCAGCGTGTCGCCCGCGTTGACGTTCCCGTTCGAGGCCGTGCTGGTCAGCGTGGCCTCGAGGCTCGCGGCCGTCGCCTTCGCCGGGGCGGCCGCCCAGTCGATCGAGATCTTGGACAGCGCCGCGATCAGCTTGGTCTCTTCGCTGGAGCGCACGCGCTGGACCAGACGCTTGGCACCGGCGATCAGCGTGGGGCGGCGCGACGAGCGCACCGACGCGACGAGATCGCGCGCGAACCGCATCTCGAAGTCCTCGGTGATGGTGTCGTCGTCGAGATCCTCGTCGTCGTCGTCATCCTCGACCGCGGACTGCTCTCCGTTCGCGGTCTTCTTGCGCTCGACCAAAAACGGCAGCTTGTAGGCAGGCTTGTCCGTGTCCTTGGCGTACGAGCTCACCAGGGCCGCGTCGAGATCCTTCTCGCCGTAGGTGCGCGACGGCGGCAACAGGCGCACGAAGTCGTCGGGCGAGTCGTTCTTGTCGGGGACGTACATTCGCTGGAGCTGCACGTCGGGGACGATCCCGAGGTTCTGGATCGAGCGATCCCCGGGCGTCAGGTACTGCGCGATCGTCAGCTTCAGCTTCGACTTGTCGTCGTTGTCGTAGAGCTCCTGGACGGTGCCCTTACCGAACGTACGCGTGCCGATCACGATCGCGCGGTCGAGGTTCTTGAGCGCGCCGGCGACGATCTCGGAGGCCGAGGCCGAGTTGCCGTTGACCAACAGGGCGAGCGACGACGTGGTGTCGCCGAACCCGCGGTCGGCGCGGCGCGCCTCGCGATCGCGCTTCGACACCGTGGTGACGACGGTGCCGGTGTCGACGAACAGATCCGACAGCTGGACGGCCTCTTCGAGAAGCCCGCCCGGGTTGCCGCGGAGGTCGAGGATCCACGACGTCGCGCCGCGGCCCGACATCTCCTTCATCGCATCACCGACGTCGCGCGCGATGCCCTTCGAGAACTGGCGGACCCGGATGTACCCGACCTTCTTTCCGTTGGAGGCATCGAGCAGTTTGTGGTCGACCTGCGACACGTGAATGATGTCGCGGATGATGTCGAACCGGAGCAGCTTGGACTCGCCCTTGCGCTCGATCCATAGCGTCACGCCGGTCTTGGGGTCGCCGCGCATGCGGTCGACGGCCTCGTTCGAGGTCAGGTTCTCGGTCGGCTCGTTGTTGATCTTGACGATGTGATCGCCGGCCTTGATCCCCTTGCGCCACGCCGGGGTGTCCTTCATCGGCTTCACGACCATCAGCTTGCGGTCGATCATCCGGATCACGATCCCGAGGCCGCCGAACTTGCCGCTCGTCGACACGTCCATGTCGCGGGCCTGCTCGGGATCCATCAGCACCGAGTGCGGATCGAGCGTCGACAGCATGCCGTTGACCGCCGCGTACTCGACCTTCGCGAGGTCGCTACCCGGGTTCATGTTGGCCTCGATGAACTTGAACACCTTCTTGAGCTTGCCGGCGAGCCGCCACGGCGAGTCGACGTCCTCGGTGTCGAACGTCTTCGGCTTGTCGTTGACCGTGACCTTGAGCTTGTTGCGCTGGAGGTCGGGCTCGACGAGCACCTCGGGGATGTTGAGCTGCACGTGATCGAGTGCCGCGTACAACATCTTCTTGGGATCGACGCGCGCGGGATCGACATAGCGATCCTTGATGCGGAGCAGCGTCATGTTGAAGATCTTGAGGGCGGCGAGGTCGTAGTGCTGACTGCGTGCGGTCCCCGGCGCCGCGCGGGCGATCGGGATCTCGGGGTCGAACACCACGCCATCGGGAGACTGGCGAACGACGGTGAGCACGAGGGCGAGGGCACCTGCGGCCACCACCATGGCCAGGTTCAACCGGCTGCGCATGTCCGTTGATTATAGGGTGGTTGGCGGGGGGCGCCACCGCGAGTTGAGGCGGTCCGGGCACCGGCCTCGAGTGGTCCCATGTAGTATGGTGACTCGACGCGATGGCCAGGAAGCCGGGACGCAAGTCGGGTGCCTCCAAGCGCCCCAGCAAGATCATCGACGTCGGCGACAAGCCGGTCGACGAGGACGACGTCGATCCGACGGAGTCCGAGGAGGAGTCCGACGACGCCGATCCGACGGAGTCCGACGCCGACGAGGCCTCCAAGGCGCCGGCGATCGACATCTCCGACGAGGACGATGACGAGGATTCGTCCGACGCCGCCGACGCCGCCGCCCTGGCCCTCGAACGCAAAGCCGCTCGCAGCTCGTCGATCGCCAAGCGCGATCCGATGGCGGCCTACATGGCCGACGTCCGCCGCTACCCGCTGCTCACTCCGGACGAGGAGCACGATCTGGCGGTCAAGCTGGTCGAGCACGGCGACACCGCATCGGCACGGCGCCTGATCGAGGCCAACCTGCGCCTGGTGGTCAAGATCGCCTACGAGTACCGGCGGGCGCACAAGAACCTGCTCGACCTCGTCCAGGAGGGCAACATCGGTCTCATCCAGGCGGTCGGCAAGTACGACCCGTATCGTGGGGTCAAGCTGTCGAGCTACGCGGCGTTCTGGATCCGCGCCTACATCCTCAAGTTCATCCTCAACAACTGGCGGCTGGTGAAGATCGGCACCACGCAGGCCCAGCGCAAGCTGTTCTTCAACCTCCGCAAGGAGCGCGAGAAGCTCGAGCAGCTCGGGTTCCAACCCACCACCGCGCTCCTCGCCGAGAAGCTCGATGTCTCCGAGAAGGAGGTTGTCGAGATGGAGCGCCGGCTCGCTGCGCCCGACGCCTCGCTCGACGCACCACTCGGCTCGAGCGACGACGATGGCACCCGCACCCGACTCGACTACTTGCCGAGCGATGGCGAGCGTCCCGATCGGGTGGTCGCGCAAAATGAATTCTCGGACCTACTGCGCGGCAAGCTCGAGAGCTTCGCGAGCACGCTCGAGGGTCGCGAGGAGACGATCTTCCGCGAGCGCTGGCTCACCGACGAGCCACTCACCCTCCAGCAGATCGGCGATCGCTACAACGTCAGCCGCGAGCGGGCTCGCCAGCTCGAGAAGCGGATGCTCGGTCGGCTCAAGAAGTACCTCGAGGCCGAGCTCGGTAGCGCGGTCGACATCGACGCGATGACGAGGGAGTGAACCGGGTGCGGGTCTCGATCGCGATCGCCGCGTGCCTGCTCGCCGCGTGCACCTGGCACCGTCGCCCCGAGAACACCGCACCCCTGCGTCCGCTCGAGACCGGTGCCTTCAAGGGCTACGTGATCTCGGACTGTCCGAAGGGTGGTCACCTGGTCAAGCTCGACCACGAGCCCGACGAGCGCGGCGAGGTCAACAGTCGCGAACGGATCGACAACTATCGCCATCGCTACCTCGAGCCCGCACTCGGCGATGCGGTCGAGGTCGTGGGCTGGGGGTACGAGAGCACGTGTGCCCGTGGGGGGCTCGAGCTGCGGACGCGCCCCGACGAGCAGGGCGAGGCGCTGCACCGGATCGGCGAGACGATCGCGGCGAACCCGACCGACATCGAGGTCGCGGTCGTTCCGCAGCCGTGACGCGAGGTATCGTCGGGCCGTGAGCGAAGCGAACGCACCCGCGAGCGGGACGCTCTACGTCGTCGGCACGCCGATCGGCAACCTCGAGGATCTGTCGCTTCGCGCGGCGCGCATCCTGCGCAGCGTCGACGTGGTCGCCGCGGAGGACACCCGCACGGCGAAGACCCTGCTCGCGCACGTCGACGTGCTCGGTGCGGTCAACGCCAAGCGCCGCCTGGTCAGCTACTTCGAGGGCAACGAGGCCGCGCGCACCGAGGAGCTGGTCGCGGCGTTATCCGCCGGCGCGCACGTCGCCGTGATCAGCGAGGCCGGCATGCCGACGGTCAGCGATCCCGGCAGCTACGCGATCGCCGCGGCGATCGAGGCCGGTGCGCGGGTCGAGGTCGTGCCCGGACCGTCGGCGGTGATCGCCGCACTCGCCGGCTCGGGACTGCCCTCGGTGCGATTCGAGTTCCTCGGGTTTCCGCCGCGCGAGCGGGGTGCCCGTCGCGAGCTGTTCGGTTCGCTGCGTGCCGAGGTCGCGACCCTGATCCTGTTCGAGGCACCCGACCGCGTGGGCGCCACGCTCTCCGACCTCTCCGACGCGTTCGGCGAGAACCGCGACGCCAGCCTGGCGCGCGAGCTCACCAAGGTCCACGAGGAGCACGTGCGGGGCACGCTCGGCGAGCTCGCCGCACGGTTCGCGGACACGCCCCCGCGCGGCGAGTGCACGATCGTCGTCGATGGCGCGCACGACGTGGTGCCCGATGTCGACATCGAGGCCGAGCTCGGCAAGCTGCTCGCCGCGGGCCTCGGACCGAAGGACGCCGCCGCGCGCCTGGTCGTGGTCACCGGCAAGCCGCGGCGGCAGCTCTACCAGCTCGCGCTGTCGTTGATGCGGAATACACCGCCGCGTGATTCTCCTCCTGCCCCCGATCCGGAGGAGGAGCGATGAAGCCGATCGAGATCGTCGACGGTCTGCCACACCTCGCGACCCGCCACCGCACGTTGCCGTGCGGGCTCGCGGTCGTGATCCACGAGGACCACGCGGTGCCGCAGGTCGCGGTCAGCGTGTGGTACCGCGTCGGTAGCTCCGACGAGCGCCCGGACCGCACCGGGTTCGCGCACCTGTTCGAGCACCTGTTCAAGGGACCGCCGGCGTGGCTCGGCGGCCACCACTACGAGGTGCTCCGCAAGGCCGGCGCGTCGGAGGCCAATGCATCGACCAGCACCGATCGCACCGCGTATCACGAGGTGGTGCCGTCGCATCAGCTCGAGCTCGCGCTGTGGATCGAGAGCGGTCGCATGGGCTACTTCCAGCCCGACGCCGACAAGCTCGCGATCCAGCAGGGCGTGGTGCGCGCCGAACGCCGGCAACGCTACGAGAACGTGCCGTACGGCGCATCGCGCTTCGCGGTGGCCGGCGCGCTGTACTCCGAGGGCCATCCGCTGCGCCACCTCGTGATCGGGAAGCACGACGACATCCAGGCCGCGACCGTCGACGAGGTCGGCGCGTTTCACCGCACCTGGTACGTGCCGGCGAACGCCACGCTCGTGATCGCGGGCGACGTGCCGCGCGACGTCGATGCCCTGATCGATCGTTACTTCGGCAACTTTCCACACTCCACGCGCCCCGCGCGTCGGGACGCATCCGCATCGCCACCCGCCGAGCGAGTTCGCGATCGCCTCGGCGATCCGTTCGCATCGCTGGTCCGGATCCATCGCGCGTGGCACGGCCCGCGGGTGCGCGCCGACGACGAGCCGGCTCTCGATATCGTGGTCGCCGCGTGGTCCGCGGTCGGGACCGGGACGCTGTGGCGCCGGCTGGTCTACGACACCCAGCTCGCGCAGCGCGTGAGCGCGTGGACGGTGAACAATCGGCTCGGCGGCGAGCTCCACGTCGCCGTCGACGTCCGCAGCGGGAGCGATCCGGAGGCGGTCCGCGCCATCCTCGACGAGGTGTGTCGTCCCGAGGGTGCAGGAGTCGACGAGCGCGCGATCGAGCGCGTGATCACTCGCCGCGAGGCGGCCGTGCTGTGGAACCTGGCGGGGCTGTCGAAACGCGCCAGCCGGATCCAGCGCTCGATGCTGTACGGCGGTCGTCCCGACGGGATCGCCGACGATCTCGCTCGCTATCGCGAGGTCACCCGCGCGAAGGTCGATGCCGCGCTCGCGCGCTGGCTGGCGGCGCCGGGCATCGAGATCGAGACCGTGCCGGCGGGCTCGGAATAGGCCTTACGGGCCGGGCGTCGGTGGGTGCTGGATCACCAGCGAGGACTTGAGGCCGTCGCTGATGTGGACGTTGTTGTCGTGGTCGACCCAGACGACCTCGAAGTCCTTGAGCTTCTCGCGCTTGATCACGCGGGTCGCTTCCTTCCAGCCGAGGATGAACATCACCTTCGACCACGCATCGGCGGTGAACGCGTCGTGCGCCTTGACCGTCACGCTGCGCGACATCCGCGCCGGCTCGCCGGTCCGCGGGTCGAGGATGTGGTGATAGCGGATGCCGTCGCGCACGAACCCGCGCTCGTAGTCACCCGAGGTCGAGAACGAGTGGTCGGAGATCGCCATCGAGGCGAACGTCGCGCTCGCCGGCCCGCGCGGATCGCGGATGCCGACGACCCACGGTCGCGAGCCCTTGCTACCGGCGATGTACATGTCGCCGCCGGCCTGCACCATGAAGTCGACGAACCCGCGCGCGCGCAGGATCTCGACGCACTTGTCGACGGCGTAGCCCTTCGCGATCCCGCCGAGCGTGATCCGCATGCCCTTCTTGCGCAGGTACACGGTGTGCTTGGCCTTGTTGAGGATCAGGTTGCGATAGCCGACCAGCTTGAGGCGCTTCTTGACCTCTTTCTGGTCGGGCAGGGTGCCGTCCATGTCCTGGTCGAACTTCCACAGGCCGCGAAACGCACCGACGGTGATGTCGAAGATCCCGCGCGTACGTCGCGAGACATCCTGCGCCCGCGTGATCACCGCGAACGTCTCGTCGGAGACCTTGATCGGCTTGATGCCGGCGTTGGCGTTGATCTGCGAGACCTCCGAGTCTGGAAGCCACGTCGTCATCATGCGGTCGATCCGCTTCATCTCGGCCATCACGGCCTCGAAGCCCTTCGCCGCCTCGGTCTCGTCGTCGGTCCAGAAGTACAGGCTGACCGACGTGCCCATCGCGGTGCCGTGATACTCGAGCTTGTGATCGGGGCTCGGGCGCGACTTCCACGGCGCCGGATGGGGGGCACGCTGGGGCGCGGGGGCATCCGCACTGGCGCTATCGCAGCCGATCGCACCGGCGCCCGCGAAGAGCGCGGCGGTGACCGCGATCGCGACAACCGGTCGCACTACACGACCCAGTGGAAGACCCGGAGCGCGATCAACACGATCGCCGCGCCGAGGGACGCCAGCACCGCGAGCACCGAGATCGCCAGGGTGCCCTGCGTCTCCTGCTGGATACCCTTCCACATCCCGTAACACGCCGGGATCGCGCCCGCGCCGGCCAGCACGCCACCGAGGATCGAGCCGGCGAGGAATCCTCCGCCACCGACCGCGGCGATCACGCAGCCCGCGATGATCAGGCCGAACGCCACGATCGCGGGCATCTTGCTATCTGCTACCGGTTGCCCCATGCCAGGAAACCTAGCATGCGCGCCGAGCTAGCTAGCTCTCGGAATACATCCGGATGTTCTCGCGCATCAGATCGTCGCCGAGCGCGGCCTGAACGGGTTCGAGCAGGCAATCCGCGAGCACCAAGATCATGTCCTCGACGCTGCGGTCGGCGACCAACTTCGCGAGCAGCTGCTTGGCGTCTCTGGAATCGTCGCCCGCCAACAGCTCCCTGACCTTTGCCACATTCAGATCACCCTGGAAGTCGATCATCAGATGTTGGCGCAGGTAGTCGATCAACCGATTCACGGCACGGAGATACAGCACCAGCGGATCGGGATCAAGACGGTGCGTCGATTGCTTGTCCTTGCACCTGATGTCGAACTACCCGACGATAACGTATGCCCCGTGTGTTGCTGACGGGCTTCTGCGCGGTACCGGGGCCGCGGCGGGCTGGGGTGCAGCTCAGGCACGTCATCAAATCACTGACGCCGCTCCATAACGTCGACCTCTTGGTCGTGCGGGAGGGGGAGCAGGCCTATGTCGAGCGCCAAGGGTCCGTGCGCGTGCTCCGCGTCCCGACCCACGAGGCCGACCCACGGGCCCAGATCCAGGCGTTCCAGCGCGCTCTCAAGCGCCAGCTCGATGGCGCGGATTACGATGTCGTCCACTGCCGCGATAGCTGGAGTGGCATCCCGGTGCTCGAGTCCCGCGCCCGATTAGGTTACGCGGTGGTCTACGATCTCACGCGATCCCCGCTGGGCGAGAGCACGGGCGATCCGGAGCTCGACGCCCAGTACGGACGCGACGAGGAGGCCTGTCTGCTCGCCGCCGACATGATCCTGGCGCCCACACCCCAGGCGGTGAAGGCGCTGCAGAATCGCGGCAAGCCCGAGCGCGTGCTGCTGTCGCCCCCCGGCGTCGACGTCGACCGGTTCGACTGGGATGTCCCTCCCAAGGGCGGGCCGCCACGGATCCTCTACGTCGGGTCGCTCGATGCCGGTCGCGGGATCCGGGTGCTGATCCGGGCGATGGTCGCGATCTCGCGCGAGGTGGATGCCCGGCTCGTCATCGCGGGCTCCTGCGTGCCGGCCTACCGCGGGCTGCTCGAGCAGGGCGTCCGCGAGATGGGGCTCGGCGGCAAGGTCGAGCTCCTCGGTGCGGTCGATCACGATCAGCTCCCCGCGCTGATCGCGACCTCGACGATCTGCGTGGTGCCCGCCGCCGCCGATCTGTCGCCGAATCCGCTCTCGATCTACCCGACCAAGATCCTCGAGTACATGGCGTGCAAGCGGCCGATCGTGGCGGCCCATCGCGAGACCCTCGCGCAGGTCGTCGAGAACAATCGCGACGCGCTGCTGTTCGACCCGGGCGATCCGATCGATCTCGCGCGCAAGGTGCTCCGCCTGCTCGGCGAGCCGCTCTTGCGCAACCGGATCGCGTCCAACGCGTACGAGCGCGTCCGCCACGAGTTCACCGCGAGCGCGACCCGTCGGGCGCTGCGCGCCGCCTACATGCTGCTCGCCGATCGCTTCGAGATCACCAACGAGGCCGTGGAGGAGGACGAGGCTCCCAAGCTCGAGATCCTGTCGGACGACGACTTCGAGGCCACCGTGTTCGAGGAGGCGCCGCGCCCGCCCTCCGCCGTCGATACCGCGGTCCATCCGATCGTACCGATGTCCGACGAGCTGTCGGGCGCGACCAGCTCCGAGCAGGTGATCGCGCCACCGGCGCCCGACGAGACGGCCGAGCGCGCACCCGTGGGCGGAGCGCGCGATCCCAACTGGACGCTGGCGGCCCCACCGATGCCCAGCGGTGCCGAGGACTGGGTGGTCACCAACGTGGCGACCGCGATCGGGGACGACGACGGTGCGACGATGATCCGCCCGGATCCCCGCGTCGACCCGCACGACGACGGCACCCCGATCGAGGGGGTGGTCGCCGCGGCCCCGCCGCTGCCGGTGGTCGAGGGCACGTTCGTGGCCGGCGAGATCGACGTTCCGACCCCGCCGCCCGAGCCCAACGACACCCCGGCGGTCGAGTTCACGGCGATCGGCTCCAGCGGGTCGTTCAACAAGGACACCAGCGACGCGATCGAGCTCGAACCCGATACCGGATCCCGGACCCCTCCGTTCGAACGCCACTGACGTGTTAGGGTGCCCGCCGGAGGCCGTTCAACATTCCGGTCGTCGCGATGGTCAATCTGCTGTTCGGCATCGGCTTCGCGCTGATCGCCCGTGACCGGATCCGTGCGGACGGACCGTTCGCAGCGCCCGCGTTTCACCTCGTGCTGCTCCACGCGGCGGCGGTGGTGGCGCCGATCGCGCTGTACTTCTACGCGGTCCACCCGGCGTGGGCCTGGATGTACTGGGTCAACCCCGACCGGCTCGCCGGCGTCGCGGTGCTGCCCCTGATGGTCGGGCACGGCGTGCTCGTGATCGGCGGCTGGTGGGTGGCCTCCCTGCTGATCCGCGCCGGCTACCAGGGGGCGCTGTTCTATATCGTCGGCGCCCTGGCCCTGGTGGTCATCGTGCTCGTGGTCGCCGGCCTCAACCGGCTGGGAACGGCGACGGACTACCTGGGCTGGGAGACCGACCACCGGACCTCGCTGTTCGACGTCAAGCTCGGGTGGGCGTTCGTGGTGTCGCTCTTGGCCCTGTTCGGCTCGGCGATCTACATCGCGATCGAGCTGGGTCGCGATGGGCGGCGCGTTCGCGCGCGTTGACCCCACTATGCGATAAGCTAGCGGAGATGCGCGTGGTCGTTGTCCTGCTCGTGGTCGTCACCGCGGCCGTGGCGTGCGGACCGATCGAGTACGTCAACGACGTCACCCGCGGTGCGTCGTCACGCGTCGAGCGCGCCAAGGCCGCCGACGCCGACAAGTACGCTCCGTACTACTGGACCCGCGCGAAGGAGTATCTCCACAAGGCGCGCGAGCGCGCGGCGTACGCCGACTACCAGGGCGCGAATCGGTTCGGCCGGCTGGCCAGCGAGGCGGCCGACCTCGCCGAGCAGGCCGCGATCGAGGCGAAGGCGGATCCCAGCAAGCGACCGATGACGCTCGAGCCCGACGTGGCACCGGCCAAGGGGGACGACGGGAAAGCCGTGCCGGCGCCCGCGAAGGAAAGCCCGGAGGGCGCCAGCGATGAAGAGGAGCCCGACCTCGCACCGGCGAAGGGTGAGCCGTGAGCGTTCGCCTCGCGATCGCGATCGTCGCGTGCACCCTGACGGCGTGCGCCGGTAGCTCGATCCGCCGGCAGACCGGGAGCACGTCGACGCTGATCGCGACCGCACGCGACAACGGCGCGCAGCGGTGTGCGCCCGTCGAGCTCGCGATGGCGGAGTCGCACAACGACTTCGCGAACCACGCGCTCGACGAGGGCAACTACTACGAAGCGCGGCGCGAGGCCGGCGTCGCCGAGGTCAACGCGAAGAGTGCGATCGAGAAGAGCCCGCGCGACAAGTGCGTTCCCAAGGAGCCGGTGGCCAAGGGGCCCGGCGACATGGACGGCGACGGGATCCTCGACGATGTCGACAAGTGCCCGCGGGAGCCGGAGGACAAGGACGGCTACATGGACACCGACGGGTGTCCCGACGAGGACAACGACAACGACGGCCTCGCCGACAAGGTCGACAAGTGCCCCAACGATCCCGAAGACAAGGATGGCTTCGAGGACGACGACGGGTGCCCCGACGAGGACAACGACAAGGACGGCCTCACCGACAGCGTCGACAAGTGTCCGAACGACCCCGAGGACAAGGACGGGTTCGAGGACGACGACGGCTGCCCCGATACCGACAACGACAAGGACGGCATCGTCGACGCCAACGACAAGTGCCCCGACCAGTACGGCGTGCCGCCCGACGGCTGCCCGAAGAAGTACAACCTCGTGGTCGTCACCGCGAAGAAGATCGAGCTCAAGCAGACGGTCTACTTCGACACCAACAAGGCGAAGATCAAGCGGGTGTCGTTCCGCCTCCTCGACGATGTCGCCCGGGCCCTCAAGGACAACCCCAAGATCGAGGTCGAGATCCAGGGGCACACCGACAGCCAGGGCAACGACGCCTTCAACATGAAGCTGTCCCAACGCCGCGCCGAGTCAGTGCGTACGTACTTGATAAAGAAAGGGATCGCGTCGAACCGGATGATCCCGAAAGGGTACGGCGAGAACGTCCCGATCGCGGATAACCGCCTGAGCTCTGGTCGTGCGCAGAACCGCCGGGTCGAGTTCGTGATCACGGCACGTTGACCCGAGGGCCCGGGACCGCGCCCTCGGGAGCGAAAGTCGATCGCAGCCCCACCGGGCTGCGGTATATCACCCGCATGGGAACCCGCAGTCAGGGATGGTGCGTCTCGCCCACCCGCCCGGCCCACTTCTTCGCTGCCGCTCTACTCGTGGTCGGTTTCGGCGCGGTCGCGCACGCCGACCCGAAGGCGGACGCGGCGAAGGCGGCGAAGGCGGCGATGGCGGACTACGACACGATGGACTACGACGCCGCTCAGAAGTCGCTCGAGCGGGCGATCAAGACGGCCGACGCCAAGCTGCCGAAGGATCCGCTGACCGCGAAGCTGCACCTCTACCTCGGCATCACGTCGTACGCGAACGGCGATACCGACGGCACCAAGCGCGAGTTCAAGACCGCCGCCAAGATCGACGCCAAGATCCAGATCGAGGCCGCCTACAAGTCGCCCGAGTTGGTCAAGCTCCTCGAGGACGCGCGCGGCGACGCGGGTGGCAGCATGGGCTCGTCGGAGCCCGGTGACGGCGTCGATTGCGCGAGCGTCGAGGGGATCAAGTTCTCCGAGCCCGACGGCGGGCACACCGGCGTGGCCCAGAAGATCGAGGCCTATCTCGCGAACGACGTTCGCCCCGCCAAGGTCGCGGTGATGTACCGGCCCAAGGGTCAGGTCGAGTTCACCGAGAGCAAGCTGACCAAGTCGGGCGACTGCAAGTACGTCGGCAAGATCCCCGGTTCGGCGGTCAAGGGCTCGACGCTGCAGTACTACGTCGCGGCGTTCGACGGTCGCGGCAAGGCGATCAAGAGCGCGTCCGCGGGCTCGTCGCGCGTGCCCAACATCCTCGACATCTCCGCCGCACCGGCGGGCGCCGAGATCGATGACGGTGAGGACCCGATCAATGGCCGCAAGAAGCCGAAGACGGTGGCCTCGGCCTCGGATGGCGCGACCGAGAACATCTCGGGTGGCGTGCTCGCCGGCGGCAAGGCGCCGAAGGTGTTCATCGCGCTGGTCGGCGGTACCGGCTTCGGCTACGTCACCGGCGACACCGAGGCGGGCAACCAGGTCCAGAACTGCTGCATCGGCAACAGCCTCGTCGTGCTCACCCCGGAGCTCGGCTACTACGTCAACCGCCAGCTCTCGATCGGCATCGCCGGTCGCATCGGGCTGCCGATCGGCGCCAACGTCGATCCGCCGAATGCGACCCACTCGACGATCGCGCCCGGCGCGGTGCTGCGCGTGCGCTACGCGCTGTCGAACGACGGCCAGGGCCTGCGGCTGATGGGGCAGGTCGGCGGTGGCGTCATGCGCAACACGATCAAGCTCGAGATGCAGCCCGGCGGTGGCGACACCGACATCGTCGCGCAGGGCCCGCTGCTGATCGGCGCGGGTGTCGGCTTCATGAAGAAGCTGTCGAACAACCTCGCGTTCGTCGCCGACCTGTCGGCGCTCGCCGGCATCGCGGTGATCGACAAGCTCGGAACGACGAAGCTCAACACCGGCATCGGCGGCGACGTCTCGGTCGGCGTCTCGGTCGGGTTCTAGCTTTCCGTCTCTCGCAACGGGTGCACGAGCACGTGGACCTCTCCGGCGGTCACCTCGGCGGTGCTCGGCGCCGGCGTCAGGATCACCGCAGCCTCGACCACGCGATCGCCGCCCTCGTGGAGGTACAGCACGCGTTTGATCGTGCGTCGCTTGGCCACGACCTTGGCGAGGTCGTCGAACAGCGCCGGATAGATCTCCGGTAGCGCCGAGTCTCCGAGCTCGAGGCCACCGGCGTCGCCGGCGGCGCCGAGGAACTCGTAGAACGCCGGGTTGGCCGCACGCACCTTGCCCCGGGCGTCGCACGACGCCATCGGCAGCGGCACGGCGCCGAACACCTCGGCAGCCGCCTTGAGCCGGTGATCGTGCTCGCGGCGCTCTCGCGCGCCTTCGCCGGTCGCCACGGCGCGACGGCGCGGGTGTTCCATCCCGAGCATCCCCATGAGCGTCCGCAGCTCGTACATGAACGACCGCACGTCGGGGTGGCGGTCCGCCGGCTCCTTGGCGGTGGCGCGCGCGACCAGCGCGTCGGCGCGTGCGTCGAGCGAATCGTCGAGGACCTGCGAGGGCGCGGGCACGCTCTTTGTCGCGTGCTGCGCGAAGATCTGCTGGACGTTGCCGGTGAACGGGACGGTTCCCGTCAGCAGCTCGAACAACACGATGCCGAGCGCGTAGATGTCGCTGGCCTGGCTGGCGGGCGCACCATCGATCCGCTCGGGCGCCATGTACTCGGGCGTGCCGTCGATCTCCTCCTCGCGGCCGAGGTCGGGGCTCGACAGGCCGAAGTCGAGCAGCTTGACCTGCCGGTGGTGCGAGGTCGATCGCACGAGGAAGATGTTGTCGCTCTTGATGTCGCGGTGAAGGATCGCGCGCGAGTGGATGAAGCGCACGGCATCGGCGACCTGCCACGTGATGTCGCACGCCACGCGCGGCGATAGCCGACCCGACTGGCGCAGCTTGGCGTGCACGGTCTGCCCGTCGAGCAGCTCCATCACCATGAACAACCCGAACGTCTCGTCCTGACCGAAGTCGACGATCGAGCAGATGTTGTCGTGCGTGAGCGCCGAGGCGAGGCGCGCCTCGCGATAGAACATCTCGCGGATCTTCGGGTTGGTCGCGATCGCGCTCTTGATCAGCTTGAGCGCGAACGGCTTGCCGAGCGCCTGGTGCCGGACCTTGAGCACGCGCCCCATGCCACCGCCGCCGAGCTGTCCCTCGACGACGTAGCGTCCACCGATCACGTCGCCCGGCCGAGCGCCCCGCTGGTCGTCGACGGACACCAGCACGTCGCCGGGGTCGGGGGGCTCGGTGGCGGCCACGCCGTCGCTGGTCGCCGAGCGCGACAGCACGGAGCGCGTCACCGATGGCAGGAGGGTCTCGTGGCCGTCGCGTGCCTCCAGCTCGTCCATCGGCTCCAGCGCGTCTAACGCTTCGATCTCGTGGGTCGGCGGAATGTCGTGGGGGCCCGGCGGAATGTCCTGGGGGGCCGGCGGAATGTCCTGCGGGTTCGGCGGAGTGTCGGGCGGCCGGGGCTTGTTGGCCACGCCCGGTATGGTAACAGACAGCTCATGGACGACGGAGAGTTCGATCACGTCGCGCGCGAAGAGCTGCGAATCCTCGAGGACGCGCTGTCGGAGGTCGATCCCGACGAGTGCGAGGTGTCGTCGAGCGATGGCGTGCTCAAGCTCGAATTGCGCGACGGCACGCGGATCGTGATCAACAGTCACCGTGCCGCGCGGCAGATCTGGATGGCGGCGGTGTCGACCGCCTGGCACTTCGATCCACCCGCCGTGCCCGGTCCCGGTCCGTGGCACGCGACCCGGACCGACGAGGATCTGCGGCCCACGCTCGCGCGTCTGCTGCGCGAGCGGATCGGGCTCGAGGTGACGCTGTAGGCGTCTCGAGGGGGTAGGATTCGCCCATGGCCGAGTCGCAGATGTTCCACGTGATCCGGGTGTGGGCCGCCGTCGCGTGGGCCGACGGCGTCTTGGCGGAGGCCGAGGCCGAGGCGTTGCGCCGCCTGATCCGGACTGCGGAGCTGACGCCCGACGAGCGTGTCGGAGCGGCGCGTCTCCTCGAGGCCGAGGTCCGGTTGCCGGCCGACTACCTGACGGCGCTGTCCGCGGACGCCCGGCGCGGCATCTACCGCGCGTCGTGCCGGATGGCGATCGTCGATCACGTGCTGCACGAGGCCGAGCGCAAGATGCTCGATCGCCTGCGCGGCCTGCTCGGCGTCCCCGAGGATGTCGCCCACGAGATCGAGGCCGAGATCCCCGAGTTGCTCTAGCGCGAACAGGAGTCCCCCATGCAACGCCGTCACCGAGCCCGTCACCTGCTGTGGCGGGGTGGTGTGGCTGCGGTTTCCGACGCGCTGATGCTCACGGGACTCTATCCGTTCGTGCCGCACGCCTGGCGGGTCGCGAATCGTCACGCGATGGGAACCCGCCCGCTGCGATCGGCGATCGCGGAGTGGGGCATGGCGGCGATGGTGTCGGCGATTCGCCCGGCGGGCTTCTTGCCGTTGCCCGGTGCGCGCACGCGCGGACCGCGCCCGGTGATCCTGCTCCACGGCTACGCGATGAACCGCGCCAACTTCCTGCCGCTGGCCTATCGACTGGCGCGTGCGGGGCTCGGGCCGATCGTCGGGTTCGAGTACTGGACGCTCGGTCGGGTCGCTGCCGGGGCGCGCCAGCTCGGGTGGTTCATCGATCAGGTGCGCGAGGCCACCGGCGCGCGCGAGGTCGACCTCGTCGGTCACTCGATGGGCGGGGTGGTCGGGCGTTACTACGTGACGTTCGCGGGCGGCGACGGGGTCGTACGAAACCTGATCACGCTGGGATCGCCGCACGCGGGGACCGAGATGAGCTCCCTCGGGGTCGGCCACCCGACGCGCGAGCTCGTTTTGGGGAGCAAACTCTTGGCGCGCCTCGACCGCGCGCCGCCGCCGAAGCGCACGCAGCTCACCGTGATCTGGTCGCATGCCGACGCGCTCGTGCCGGCCGCGCACCAGAAGCCGCTCGTGGGGGCAGACGTGATCGTGTACGACGACCTCGGCCACGTGTCGCTCCTCGGATCGCGGCGCGTGACGTCGGAGATCGTGAACCGGCTCGCGCATCGCGACCGGTGATGGGTTTTGGCGTAGCGTGGATCCGTGGACGCGGACGCGCTGTGTGCCTTCCTCGACGATCCGGCGATCACGCAGCGCACCAAGCTGGAGGCGCTGCGCGGAGAGCACCTCGCGGCGATCCAGGCGCTCTCCGATCCCGATCACAAACGCGTGGTGCGCGCGATCAAGAAGCGCATCAAGTCACCCAAGCTCACCGACGAGCTGTTCGCATTGGTCGGCGAGATCTCCCGGGTCTACGCGCCCGAGCCGGTCGCGCCCGAACCCGAGCCCGCGGCGCCGCCCGTTCCCGTCGACCCGTTCGCCGACGACGCCCACGAGCTGGTGGCGGCGATCTATGCCGACCCCGGACGCCGCGACAACTACATGGTCTACGGCGACTGGCTGCAGTCGAAGGGCGATCCGCGCGGCGAGCTGATCGCGATCGGCGCCGAGCTGACCAAGAACCCCGAGCACGCGAAGATGAAGACGGCGCATGCCGAGCACCTGCACGCGCACCCGGAGCTGCTCGGGCCGCTCGCCGACTGCGAGGACGTGGTCACCGAGATCACGTGGTTCATGGGCTACATCGATCGCTGCCGCGTGGCGTACACGCTCGAGCGCTTCAACGGCGATCGTCGGCCGGACCTCGCGATCCCCGACGTGTTGCGCTGGCTCCTCGACGATCCCGCGCCCGCGCGGTTCCTCCAGCACCTCACCGTCGGGCTGGTGCGCCACGACGATAACGTCTACACCGGCGTCACCGCGGCGCTCGCCGCGAAGCCGCGGCCGACGCTGCGCACCCTGTTCCTCGGCGACTTCGGGTACGAGGACTGCGAGCTCAACTGGACCCAGCTCGGCGACCTGTCACCGCTGTGGCCCGCGGTGCCGAACCTGCGCGAGCTCACGCTGCGCGCCGGGCAGATGGCGATCGGTCCGATCTCGCTGCCCGCGCTCGAGACGCTGACCACGATCACCGGCGGGCTCGACGGCGAGTCGCTCCGCCAGATCGCCGCGGCCGAGTGGCCGTCGTTGACCGAGCTGTCGCTGCAGGTCGGGCCCTCGCGCGGCGGTGCGACACGGGATCCGACGCTGCTCGCGCCACTGCTCGCCGGCGATCGCGTGCCGAAGCTGACCGCGCTCGGGATCCGCAACTGCGAGTTCACCGACGAGCTGTGCCGCATGCTGGTGACCTCGCCGCTGTTGCCGCAGCTCACCCGGATCGACCTCGACATGGGGACGATGGGGGACGAGGGTGCCGAGGTGCTCGCCGGTAACGCCGCCAAGCTCGCCCACGTGAAGCTCGACGTCGACGACAATTACCTCACCGATGCCGGCAAGGCGCTGCTGGAGAAGGCGTTCGGCAACCTCCACTTCGGGATGCAGCGCGACGAGGATGACGGTCGGCGCTACGCGTCGGCCTACGAGTAGGCCGATCAGCCCGCGAACAGCGTCGCCATCGTCGCGCGCTGGATCTCGACGTCGACCAGTCCGCCGACCTCGCCGACGCCGGCGGGCAGGATCACGGTCTTGAAGCCGTCGGTGCGACCGATCAGCTGGGCGGGGTCGCGCTTGCTCGGCCCCGTGATTAGCACACGCGCTCGCCTACCGACCTGCGCGCCGAACACCTCGGCGCTGATCTGCTCCTGCAGTGCGACGATCTCCGCGAGCCGCCGCTTCTTGATCGCGGGCGCGATGTCGTCGGGGAGCTTCTTGGCCGCGAACGTCAGGTCGCGCTCGCTGTACGCGAACATGAATGCGCTGTCGAACCGCAGCTCGCGCATCAGATCGAGGGTCTTCTGGTGATCGTCCTCGGTCTCGCCGGAGAACCCGGTCAGGATGTCGGTCGACAGCGCGATGTCGGGCATCGCCGCGCGCAGCGCGCGAACGATCGCTCGGTAGTCGTCGACCGAGTAGCCACGCCGCATGCGCTCGAGCACGACATCCGAGCCCGACTGCACCGGCAGGTGGACGTACTTGCAGACCTTGGGCTCGTCGGCGATCGCGGCGATCACGTCGGCGGTGAAGTCGATGGGGTAGGGCGACGTGAACCGCACGCGCTCGAGCCCGTCGATCGCGGCCACCGCGCGGAGCAGCTGCGCGAACGTGACGTCCTCGTAGCGGTACGAGTTCACGGTCTGACCGAGCAGCGTGACCTCGCGATACCCGGCGTCGACCAGCTCGCGGACCTGGCGCAGCACCTCGCGGGGCGCGGCGCCGCGCTCGCGTCCGCGGGTGAACGGCACCACGCAGAACGTGCAGAACTTGTCGCAGCCGCGCTGGATCGACACGAACCCCGACACCCCGTCGCCGCCGACGGCGCCGGACAGGCCGTCGTAGGTCTCCGCCTTGTCGAGCTTGAGATCGAGGATCGGCGCCAGCTCGTGGTGCTCGGCGTGCGCGGTTCGCGCGGCCGACAGGAGCTCGGGCATCCGCCGGTAGCTGTCGGGGCCGGCGATCACGTCGACCGCCGGGGCACGCGCCGCCAGGCTGTCCTTGAGGTGCTCGGCCATGCAGCCGACGATCGCGAGCACGGTGCCCGGCTTCTTGCGCTTGAGGGCGCCGAGCTCGCGCGCGCGTGCGATCACGCGGTCCTCCGCCTTCTCGCGGACCGCGCAGGTGTTCACCACGATCACGTCGGAATCCTCCGCGCGCTCGCAGGTCGCGTAGCCGGCGTCCGCCAGCACGCTGCCGATCAGATCGCTGTCGGCCACGTTCATCTGGCAGCCGTAGGTCTCGACGTAGACCCGCGGGGCGTCGGGCGACGGCGCCGGACGCCGGGCGTGCTTCGCCGGAGTGGGGCGCTTGCCGAGGCTGACCAGACGTTCCGACATCGAGCCGATACCCTTAGCATGTCGGCAGGGATTTCCGGAGCGTCCTCTGCTATCTCGTCGGGATGACCGACGGCCTCTACCACGACGGTACCCGCCAGCTCCAGGATCGGTTCGACACGCGGCGCCTCGCCGACCGGCTCGACGAACGGCTCGTCCGCGACACCCTCGACGACGACGACCGCGCGTTTCTCGAACGCCAGGACATGTTCTTCCTCGCGACCGCCGATGCCGAGGGTCACCCGCAGTGCTCCTACAAGGGTGGCGCACCCGGGTTCGTGCGTGTCGTCGACGACCACACGCTCGCGTTCCCGTCGTACGACGGCAACGGCATGTTCCTGTCGCTCGGCAACATCACCGTCAACCCGCACGTCGGGATGCTGTTCATCGACTTCGAGGGCCGCCGTCGCAAACGCATCAACGGTGTCGCATCGATCGCCGCCGACGATCCGTTGCTCGCCACCTGGCCCGAGGCGCAGCTGGTCGTGCGCGTGCGCGTCACCCACGTGTTTCCCAACTGTCCGCGCTACATCCACCACTACCAGCGGGTCGAGTCGTCGGCGTTCGTGCCCGCGGCGGGATGCGAGACCCCGGTTCCCGCGTGGAAGACCAGCGACTGGTCGCGCGACGTGCTTCCAGCCGGCGATCCAGCCAGCGACCCCACGCGCACCGTTCGCGATCGCTGAGATGCTCGAGATCCTCGTGTTCGCGTTCGTGCTCGTCGCAGGGTTCGGCGCCGTGTGCTGCGTGCGTGCATTCGGCGACGTCGAGCGGCTCGGGTTCCGGTGCCGCCGATGCGATCACGAGTTTCGCCGGAAGGCGTGGAAGCGGTTCCCTCGTGCGTGTCCGCATTGCCGAGCGCGCGACTGGAACGTCTAGGCGTAGGTCGGTAGCGCGTGTGGCGTGCTCCTGGCTTTGTGGACCGCGTCGGTGCTGGTCGGCACGTCGCGCTGATCCTTGCTAAGCGCATGGGTCGCGTCGCACGCCAGTTGCGTGATGCGAACGCCTGCGCCGCAAGACGAGAACGTTGTTCCGAGGCTGCGAACGAATCGCGCGGTCGGTAGAGCGCGCGGCGTGCTCCTGGCTTTGTGGACCGCGCCGGTGCTGGTCGGGCACGTCGCGCTGATCGTTGCCCGGCGCGCGGACCGCGTCGCGCGGCCCACGAGCGCCAGTCGCCTGATGCGAACGCGCACGCTCCAAGGACGAGAACGATGTCCTCGAGGAGGAGAACAAGAGAGCGCGCGATGGTGCAGTCCTCGTCGGTGACGGGCACGTTTTCGCTTGACAGATCTGGCAGCGACATCGCGTCTCGATCGAGGACGCGACGCTGACGTGCGACGTGGCGCGCTGTTCTGATCGCTGTGGACGCAAACCGGAGCGGGCCCCATTCTCGACGAGAAAACGCGAGAACGGCGCACCCGTACGAGCTGAGAGCTTCGAAAATTCGCGTGCTAGACGTGGTGCTCGGAATCGACAAGGAGCGTCGGGATGGAGTCGATGAACGCGTGCGAAGTGGAGAACACGATCGCGAACGAGGAGCGGCAGGGTGAGGCGAGCACGAGCTGGCGCGAGATCGATCGCAGGCTCGGGGCGCTCGCGCGACAGCGCTGTGCGCTCGATGCCGAGGAAGCGCGGTGGCTGCGCGCCGCGGCGCGATGTCGGATCTGGCAGCAGGTGGGCTGCGCGAGCTTGCTCGACTATCTCGAGCGTCGCCTCGGCTACGGCCCGCGCGCCGCGCAGGATCGCGTCAGGGTCGCGTTCGCGCTCGAAGACTTGCCAGCGCTCGCCGCCGAGCTCGAGCAGGGCATGCCGTACACCGCCGTGCGCGAGCTGTCCCGTGTCGCCACGCGCGACACCGAGCGCGACTGGATCGCGGCGTGCCGGGGCAAGAACGTCCACGAGGTCGAGCGTGCCGTCGCCGGTCACCGGCCCGGCTCGCGCCCGAGCGATCCGGGCGAGCCCGATCTCGCCGGGCGACCGCTCTCGCTCGACGACATCCGGCCCGCGACGCAGGCGGCCTGGCGCGAAGCCCGGCGCAAGTTGCAGGCCGCGCGCGGCGTGCACGTGTCCGACGACGAGCTGCTCGCCGTGCTGTGCGGTGTGTATCTCGAAGGCGCGGCGGCCCCCGACGAAGACGACGCGCACGCGGGCCGCGCCAAGTACCAGGTCGCGGTGACGGTGTGCGAACGCTGTCGGCAAGGGGCGCGGGAGGGCGCCGGGCGTACGTTCCCTCTCGACGCCGCCGACACCGAGCGCGCACTCTGCGACGCCCAGCACGTCGGGTGTCTCGACGGCGAGCCCACCCGCGCCACGCAGGACATCGCTCCACGGGTCCGCCGCTTCGTGGTGCGGCGCGATCGCGGCTCGTGCCGCGTGCCCGGTTGTCGATCCGCCGCCAACCTCGAGCTCCATCACATCGTGCCGCGGTCGCGTGGTGGCTCGCACGAGGCGTCCAACCTGATCCAGCTCTGCGATGGCTGTCATACCGCCCATCACCGCGGGCTACTCGACATCGCGGGCACGTCGGACGATCTCGTCGTGACGCGCCGCCACGTGTTCGAGCCCGCCGAGGCCGACACGGACAGCGCCCACGTGGGCGTCGATCCGGAACGCGCCCACGTGGGCGTCGAACCGAACCGCACCCACGTGGGCGTCGAACCGCTCGCCCACGCAGACGTCGGCACGATCGACCGCACCCACGTCGGCGCGCGACACCGCCCCGGCGTGTTCGATCGCGCGGCCGCACGAACCCAGGCCCTCGACGCGCTCGTGACGGCCGGCTTCAAACGCCACGAAGCGCGCGGCTACGTCGACCGCGCGATCGTCGAGCTCGGCAATCGAGCGACCGACCTCGAGACCGTCCTGAAAGCGGCACTGCGCTGCGTTCCTCGCAAGTAGCTCCGCCCACATGGACGCGAGCAAGGATCGACTCGAACAGCGCGATTCCAACCGGCGCGGTCCAAAAAGCCAGGAGCACGCCTCGCGTTCTGCTGACCGTGCGATCAGATCGCGCCCACGTGGGCGCACCCGACCTCCGCCCACGCGGGTCAGATCGCGTGGAGTCGCGCGCGGTCGCGGTAGTCCTCCGCGTAGTCGCGCTGGCCCTTGCTCTCCCACGCGGCTGCGAGCTCGTGACAGCGCGCGGCCTCGAGTCGGAGCGGCAGTTCGCCGCCGGCGCGCATCGCCTCGAGCACCGCGATCGCGTCGTCGAGCCGGCCCACCGCGATCAACGCCCGCGCGCGGGTGTGCTGGATGCCGGGCACGTCCGGCCGGAGCCCCGTCGCCTCGTCGACCAGCGCGAGCGCACCACTCGGCTCGCGACCGGCGTCGAGCGCCGCGCATGCCCGGTTGTTGAGCCACACCGCGCGCTCGCCGTGATCGAGCTCGGCCTCGTCGAGATCGGCGAGCACCGCCTCGGCCTCCTCGTGGCGGTTCATCGCCAGCAGGCACGCCGCCCGCGACAGCACGGCGGCGCGGGCCCGGGTCCGGGTGAACGCCAGGGAGCCAATCGTGCGGTACCGGCGCAGCGATGCGGCATAGCGCGCGAGCTCGAACGCCCGATGCGCGGCGCGGGGGAGCCACAGCTGGAGCCACAGGGTCGCCACCAGCGCGCACCCGATGCCGATCGCGATCCACGGCACGCCGAACAGCGCGCCGAGCAACAGCGGGGCCGTGGCGCAGCCCGCGAGCCACGCGATCAGGTTGCCGGCGGAGCGCACGACCCGAGCATAGCCCGCCAGTGTCGTGGCCGTTCGGAGAACTTGGAGTACGGCTGGAGCGCGCTCGCGGACCTCGCGCGCATGATCGACCGCCTCTGACGCGTAGGTCAGTGCAGCAGGATGTCGAAGTTGTCCCACGCCGGCGTGTGGTTCCCCTCGGTCGCGATCTGCGCCGGCACGTAGATCGCGCCGTAGGTCTTCTCGATCGCCAGTGTCGGTCCCGGCCTCGCCGCGACGGCCGCGACGTAGAGCTGCGGGCGCTGACCGTCGCCGCGTCGCGACGAGAACACCAGCCAGTAGTAGTCGAGATCGCCGTCGGAGATCGCCGACGGCGCCCACCGCGGCCACGAGTTGGTGAGCCCCGGGCTGGCCTGGCCGGTACACGCCGCAGCGTCGTTGCCGGCGATCCGCACGGGCACGCCACCCGAAGCCGGCACCACGAACACCTCGGCGTTCGGCTCGTTGTACATGTTGCCGGGCGGCGCGGCGTTGAACGCGAGGAGCTTGTCGTCGGGAGAGATCGCCGGGTAGTACTCGCTGAGCGACGGATCTGCCGCACCCTCGACAGGCGTCGCCTCGCCGCCCGCACCATCCGCGTAGGGCACGCGGTAGATGTCGGCGTCGCCGAACGTCGGGCGACCGTGGATCACGGCATCGGTCGAGGTGTAGTAGACGGTGTCGCCGCCGTTCGACCACTCGGGCGTCGCGACCTGTCGCGGATCGCCGGTGCGCGCGACGATGCCGGTGCCACCCGTGGTCGCGTGGAGGTCGGTCCAGATCAGCTCGTAGCGGCTGTGGGTGCTACCGTCCTTGTCGTCGAACACGGTCAGCGCGACCGCGTCGTCGGGCGAGTAGTGCGCCGGCGACAGCGCGGGTGCACCCTGGATCTGGCGCGCGAGCAGCTGGTAGGCGTGATCGGTGATCGCCATCGGGTCGGCCTTCGAAGCGGTGCCGTCGACGGTGCGCGCGTCGATGCTGTACGGATCGACGCCGGTCGCCGTGCGGGTCATGAACGCCAGCTTGCCGTCGGGGGACGACGTGTGACAGCCGACGCACACCGTGCCGTCGCCGAGCGCCGTCGGTGTCACCACCGTCGTCGGTGAGGTCTGCCCGATGTCGAAGCCCTTGAGGCTGGCCTCGCCGCTCGTGATGCTCCAGTACACCACCGTGCCGGGGGCGGGCACGGGCGCGATCGAGATGTCGATCACCGAGCCGAGGAATGGCCCGCCGACCAGCTGGTCACCCGCCAGCGACGCCGACCGGATCGAGACGCTGGCGTGTTGGCCCGCGCTGTGGACCGCGAGCGCCGCCCAGATGTCGTCGGGGATCTGGAACGCAGGCGTGCTCGAGTAGGCGCGGAGCGCGTGCTGCTGGTTGTCGAACGTGACGCGCAGCTCGTAGACGTTGGTGGTATCCGTCGACCACGCGAACCGCGGCGCGCTCCAGTTGGTCGGATACATCGCCTCCGGTGCCGGCTCGGTCAGACACGGACCGCCCTGCGCGTCGTGTCCCGGTTCGCCGAACAAATCGCCGATCGTTCCCGGTAGGCCGGGCTCGATGATCGGATCGCCCGGCACGTCGTCGAACCGCATGTCGGCGTCAGCCGTCGTCGCGTCGGGATCGATCGACGGCTGCGGGCGTGGCGAAGGCGAGCACGCGGGCAGGAGGGCGACGAGCGCGAGCAGGATCGTTCGGGGCATGACCCGCGTTGTAGAAGACCTGCGCCGCGGCCAATACTCGCCGCCGCGCGACCGACAACCGCTCGAAACCACGCGACGAATCGTGCGAGTGCGTTCGATTACTCGACCGCGCTCGCGGCGTCGATCCGGGCCTGGCGCTCGGCGACCGGGTTGGTCGCCTCGACGGCGGGCTTCCACCACACGTTGACGTTGCTGTTGAAGTCACCCGTGTGATGGAACGCGTGCAGCCACCACGCCGGGATGAACAGCAGGTCGCCGGCCGCGATCTCGGCGACCAGAGTCTCGGCGTCGGGTGCGGTCTGCTCGACGTCGATCCGGCTGCAGTTGACGGCGGGGTTATCGCCGCCGATCGGGAACAGGTCGAGCTTGTCGAGCTCGCTCGGCGAGTACAGCAGGCAGGTCTTGGCACCGGTGAGCTGTGCGTTGAGGTTGTGGCAGCCGTTGTTGTCGTAGTGCAGCCAGGTCCGGACGCCGGCTCCGGAGAACCACGCCCAGATCGTGTACAGCCGATCGGACGGAACGATCGACGGGATCGCGATGTCGTCGAGGAGCGGCGCGAGGGGCTCGTGGACGGTCGTCTTGCCGTCGCGCCGTCGCAGCACCCACTGCTCGTCACCGGTGAACAGGTACCGCGCGCGCTCGGCCGGGTCGCCGGTGGTGATCGCGGCGAGCAACTCGCCGAGCGTGCCGTCGCGGGTGGCGAAGCTCTCGGCCAAGGAGGCCGCGTGGAAGTCGGGATGCAGGTGGCTTCGCGAGTGCTTGTACCGGATCGGCACGGCGCCCACGCGCTCGGTCAGGTACGGCACCGACCACCGCCGCGTGGCCGGCCAGTCCGCGGCGCCACCGACGACGACGCATGGCTCGCCGGCTGCGACGTGCTCGCCGAGCGTGTCGCGGTCGACCCGCGGGACCGCCGCCCGGCGCGCGGTCATCGCCAATCGTTACCGAGCTCGGCGTCGAGGATGTCGCAGCACAGCGACACGCACTCGTTGCACAGCGCCACCCCTCCACGACCGAGCAGCTTCTTGACCTGCGGTTCGAGCTTGCCGCACCACGCACACAGGTTGGTCGCACGCGGCCGCTCGACCATCGCGGCCCCCGCCTCCGGTGGTGGCAGCGGCGGATCTTCGGGGAACTCCCCATCGAGGTTCGGGGGAATGCGGAACTCTCCGGTCGCACCGACGGCGAGCCCGCCGCCGAGCGCCTGGTGGCAATGGTTGCAGACCATCACCAGCTCGCCGCCCTCGAGGGCCTGTGCGCAGATCGGACAGTTCACGGCGGCAAGCCTATCACCGCGCCCCGGTCTGCGGCTCGGTTCTACTCGCCGCCGCCTCGTCGATCACCGCGCGCGGGATGTGCACCACGAACTTGGTGCCGGTCGGAGGTTCGCCGACCTGACTATCGACATCGATCCGCCCGCCGTGCTCGGCGACGATCGCCTGACAGGTGGCGAGCCCGAGACCGGTGCCCTTCTGTTTGGTGGTGAAGAACGGATCGAAGATGCGCGCCAGCTTGTCGGGTTCGATCCCGGTGCCGTCGTCCTCGATGACGATCGTGACGTCGTCCGCCTCGGCTCGCGCCTCGACGTGGACGTGCTTGCCACCGGTAGCCGCGGCATCGGCGGCGTTGCGAAGCAGGTTCCACACCACCTGCCGGAGCTTCGCGGGATCGGCGTGGATCGTCAGCGGTGCATCGACGGCGAACCCGATCTCGACATCGGCAAACCCCCGATCGCCGCGGGCGATCTGGACCACCTCCTTCACGAGCACGCCGAGGTCGAAGTCGACCGGCTGACGGGGTCGCGGACGGGCGTAGTCGAGCAGGTCGCCGATCAGCACGTTGAGACGCTGGATCTCGCGGTGGACGATCGCCATCAACGCGCGGTCGTCTTCGGAGGCCTGCGGCGTGGCCCTGAGCAACTCGATCGAGCCCGAGATCGACGCCAGCGGATTGCGGATCTCGTGCGCGACGCCGGCGGCCAGCTCGCCGACCGTGGCGAGTCGCTCGGCACGCCGGACGTTTTGCTCGAGCCGACGCAGCTCGCTGAGGTCGGAGAAGTTGACGACGCGGCCGATCACGCGATCGTCGAGGTCGCGCAACGGCGACACGGTGACGCCGACGACGAGGTCTCCGATCTCGAGGTCGGCACGTCGCAGATCGGCGGAGAACTCGACGTTGGCGAGCAGCTCGCGTAGGCCGGGCATGACCTCGTCGATCGAATGGGAGACGAGCGCGGCGACCGGTCGGCGAAGGATCTCGGACGATGCCTGGTTGGCCGTCAGCACGATGCCGTCGGGATCGACGGTGATCAGGCCCGACGCCAGCGAGCGCACGATGTTCTGGTGCAGGGTCAGCACCTCGGCGGCCGCCTTGCGCGTGGTCGCGAGCGTCTCGGCTCCGCGCTGCAGCTGATCGCCGAAGATGAACGCGAGGGCGCCGACGCCGGTCAGCACCGCGAGCTGGATGCCGAGCGTCCGGACGAAGTTGCCACCGGTCTGCGTCCACGGGTGGAGCTGGCCAGCGATCGGAAGATCGAACACGTGGGTCCACGCGAGCAGACCGACCACCGTGACCGAACCGATCGTCGCCAGCGTGACCACCACCGCGCCCCGCCGGTACGACGCCGCGCCCGCCGACACGATCGAGAGCGCGTAGAGGAACGTGTACGGGCTCTGGGCGCCGCCGGTCAGGTAGACGAATAACGATGTCGTGATCAGGTCGAGGGCGTGCATCGGCCGAGCGACGCGCTGGGGCCGCGTGCCGATTCGCAGCAGGAGCCCGAACACGATCGACGACAGGTACGTGATCCCGATGATCCCGAACTGCAGCCACACCGCGGCACCGTGCGGCTGGTCGTCGGCGGTCGTGACCAGCCAGATCGAGAGCCCGAGCACGATCGTGATCACGAGCGTGCGGAGCAGCAGCATGCGCGCGATCCGCCGGCTCGACTCGCTCCCCGACGCGATCGGGGGCTGGTCGACCAGCGACTCGCCGGGTGACGGAGCTGCCGGATCGAGGCGAGCGACCGGAACCGTAACGGTCGCCGGGGCGATCCGCCGCGTCAGCACGTGCCTATCCGCCGATGTTGCCCGCCAACTTGAAGATCGGCAGGTACATCGCCACGATCAGACCACCGACGACGACACCGAGGAACGCCATCATGATCGGCTCGATCAACGAGGTCATCGCGGCGACCGCGGCATCGACTTCTTCCTCGTAGAAGTCGGCGATCTTCTGCAGCATCTGGTCCATCGCGCCGGTCTGTTCGCCGACGCCGATCATCTGGACGACCATGGCGGGGAACACGCGTGACTCGCCGAGTGGGCCGGCCATGTCGTGACCTTCGCTGATCTTGTCGCGCGCGCGCATGATGCCGGCCTGCACCACGACGTTGCCGGCGGTCTTCGCGCAGATATCGAGGGCGTCGAGGATCGGCACGCCCGACGACAGCAGCGTGCCCAGCGTCCGGGTGAAGCGCGCGACGACGATCTTTCGCATGGTCGGCCCGATCACCGGGATCCGCAGCATCATGCGGTCCCACGTCTCGCGCCCTTTCGGGGTTCGCTTGATCAAGACGATCCCGATCACGAACCCGATCATGCCGCCGATGATCCAGTACCAGTGGGCGACGAACGCGTTCGAGATGTTCATCACGAACTGGGTCGCGCCGGGCAGGTGGGCCTTGGGGCCCATCTGCTTGTACATGTCCTTGAACGTGGGGATGACCTTGATCATCATCACGCAGATGACGCCGATCGCGACGACGAGGATCGCGGTCGGATAGAACATCGCGCTCTTGATCTGAGCCTTCAGCTTGACCGCCTTCTCGATGTAGGTCGCGAGACGGCTGAGGATCGTGTCGAGGATACCGCCGACCTCACCGGCGGCGACGAGGTTGACGTACAGGTCGTCGAACACCTTGGGGTGCCGGCGCAGCGCTTCGGAAAACGTGGCGCCCGACTCGACGTTGTTCTTCACCTGATGAAGGATGCCGGCGAAGATCTTGTTCGGCGTCTGGTTGGCGAGGATGTCGAGACACTGGACGATCGGGAGGCCGGCGTCGATCATCGTCGCGAGCTGGCGCGTGAAGATCTGCAGGTCTTTCGGCGCGACGCCCGAGCCGATCACGATCTGGATCTGCTTGGCTTCCTTCTTGACGCGGGACACCGTCAGGCCGTCGGCGCGTAGCCGAGCTTCGACCGCGTCGGTCGACTCGGCCTCCATCGTGCCGCGCTTCTTCTCGCCGGTCCGAGTGCTCGCTTCCCACTGGAATTTGGCCATGCCGATTCCCCCGTTATCGTCTCAGGTTGGAAGGCGCGCCATAGCTCCCGAGCGAGCCACCGGCGGCGAGAATCATCTGCTTGAGCTCGTCGAGCTCGCTGGTGCGCGCGAGACAGTCCTCCAGCGTGATCGTCTTGCGTAGGTAGTGTTCACACAGCGACTGATTCATCGTCTGCATGCCGTACTTGGTCTGACCGATCTGCATCTGCGAGTAGATCTGGTGCAGCTTGTCCTCGCGGATGAGGTTGCGGATCGCGGCGTTCGGGATCATGACCTCGGAGACCAGCACGCGGCCCTGACCGCTGGCCTTCGGGACCAGGTTCTGGGTGATCACGCCCTCGAGCACGAACGACAGCACCGCACGCACCTGGCTCTGCTGGTGCGACGGGAACACGTCGACGATACGGTTGATCGACTGGACCGCGCTGTTGGTGTGCAGCGTGGCGAACGCGAGGTGGCCGGTCTCGGCGATCGTCAGCGCCGCCTCGACGGTCTCGAGGTCGCGCATCTCGCCGATCAGCACGACGTCCGGATCCTGTCGGAGGATGTACTTGAGCGCGCGCGCGAAGCCGTTCGAATCGCGTCCGATCTCGCGCTGGTTCACGAGGCACGACTTGTGCGCGTGCTGGAACTCGATCGGATCCTCGACCGTGATGATGTGGCCCTTGAGGGTCGAGTTGATGCGATCGATCATCGACGCGAGCGTCGTCGACTTGCCGGACCCGGTGGGACCGGTCACCAGGACGAGGCCGCGCGGCTTCTCGGTGAGCTCGGTGACCACGGGCGGGAGCCCGAGCTCGACGAGCGGGATCACCTGGTAGGGGACGACGCGGAACGCGCCCGCCACGCAGGCCTGCTGCATGTAGACGTTGGCGCGGAACCGGGCCATGCCGCGGATGCCGAACGAGAAGTCGAGCTCGAGGTCCTCCTCGAAGCGCAGCTTCTGCGAATCGTTCATCACCGAGTAGCACAGCGTCTTGGTCTCGGTCGCCGTCAGCGGATCGGTCTGCAGCTTGACCAGGTCACCGTCGATGCGGAGTCGAGGAGGGGAGCCGACCGTGACGTGAAGGTCGGACGCCCCCTTCTCGGTCATCGTCTTGAGGAGCGTGGGCAGGCTGAGGTTCTGGGCCACTTAGTCTTCCACCGTGGTGCGAAGGATTTCTTCGGGCGTCGTGACGCCTTCGAGGATCTTCTGGATCCCGGCCATGCGCAAACTCTGGACCCCGCCGCGGATCATCTCGGACTTGAGCTCGGCGGCAGAGGCACCCTGGAGCACCAGCTCCTTGAGCGGATCGGTGAACGGCATCACCTCGTACATCGCGACGCGGCCCTTGTAGCCGGTGCCGTTGCAGGTGTTGCAGCCGCGCCCCTTCATGATCTGGGCGACGCGGATCTGCTCGTCGGTCATCCCCATCTTGGCGAGGGCGTCGGGGTGCTTGTCGTCCGCCATCTTGCAGTCGGGACAGATCCGGCGGGCGAGGCGCTGGGCGAGCACGAGGTTGACCGAGGCGGTCACCAGGAACGGCTCGATGCCCATGTTGAGGAGACGCGACACGGTCGAGGGCGCGTCGTTGGTGTGCAGCGTCGACAGCACGAGGTGGCCGGTGAGCGCGGCCTTGACTCCGATCTCGGCGGTCTCGAAGTCACGAATCTCGCCGACCATGATGATGTTCGGGTCCTGCCGCAGGAACGCGCGTAGGGCGGTCGCGAAGTTGAGCCCGATGTCGTCGTGCATCTGCACCTGGTTGATGCCGTGCAGGTTGAACTCGACCGGGTCTTCGGCGGTGGAGATGTTGCGATCGATCGTGTTGAGCTCGGACAGCGCCGAGTACAGCGTCGTGGTCTTGCCGGAACCGGTGGGCCCGGTGACCAGCACCATGCCGTAGGGCTTCTTGATCGCGTACTTGAAGTGCTCGAGCGGGCCCGCGTCGAACCCGAGCTTGGTCATGTCGAGCTGCAGGTTGCTCTTGTCGAGGAGACGCATGACGATCTTCTCGCCGTACAGCGTCGGTAGGACGCTGACGCGGAAGTCCATCTCGCGGTTGTTGCCGATCTTGAGCTTGATGCGGCCGTCCTGCGGCAAGCGACGCTCGGCGATGTCGAGCGACGCCATGATCTTGAGACGCGACGTGATCGCGTTGCGCAGCTTGAGCGGTGGCCGCATCTCCTCCTGGAGAATGCCGTCGATCCGGAACCGCACGCGGAAGCTCTTCTCGTACGGTTCGACGTGGATATCCGACGCCTTCTTCTTGATCGCGGAGAGGAGGATCGCGTTGCACAACTTGACGACGGGAGCCTCGCCGGCCTGGTTCTCCAGGTCGACGATGTTGATCGACTCGTCCAACGACCCGCTGAAGTCGACGTTGTCGACGTCGAGCTCGCCCATCATCTGGTCGAGGTCGGGTCCCTTGTCGTAGTAGCGCGACAGCGCGGCCTCGAGCGCGGCCTCCGAAGCGACGACCGGCTCGATGTTGTACTGGGTGAGGAACTTGAGCTCGTCGATCGCGTAGATGTTCGACGGGTCGGCCATCGCGACGACCAGCGTCGGTCCGTTGCGCCGGACCGGGATCACGTGATGCTTCTCGCAGATGTCGCGCGGCACGAGCTTGAGCACCGCGCCGTCGATCTCGATCTCGCCCAGGTTGATCGACGGCAAGCTGTACTGCTTGGCGACGAACTGGGTGAGTCGTTGATCGTCGACGTAACCTAGTTTGGAAAGCGTCGCGCCGAGCCGCTTGCCGGTGCGCTTGGCTTCGTCTTGTGCCTGTTGAAGCTGTTGGAGCGAGAGCATCTTCTCCCGGACCAACAGTTCTCCGATACGGCTCATCTCAGCTCCAGCAGGTCAGTCTCCCCAACAAAAACGACCAGTTCGGTGAGCGTATCGCGCGGTGTGGCCATCCGTCAAACCCCGGTAACACTAGTGAGAGGGGCTCGGGGCTCGGTCACCTGGTTTGGGCGGTCGAATACCCCGGGGGAGAACGACGTCAAAAACTTGCCCACGATGCGTAGCGCGATGAAGGTGACGATGGACGAACGATTCGGTGACGCGGTCGCCAAGTCACGATCGTCCGGGGAGGACGTCATGAGCTACGCCGAGGCCAAGGAGATCGCTCTATTGCGGCTCGAATTGCGAGCCTGCTGGACCCGCTCGGACCGCGTGGGTGGACGCGCCCACGCGCAGCGGTTTGCCCGTGTCGCGGGCAACGACAACGAGCTCATCGCGGAGGCCCGCCGCTGGGTCGCCCGCTTCGGGACCTGAGCTGCGACGATTTCTGGCCGGCCCGGGTGGGGCCGTTCGTCAGTTACAGACCGGAGCGGCCGTGCAGTCGGCGGTGGTGCCGATCTTGATCTCGACCCGGTAGTTGTTCTGGACCGTGGCCGCCGCGAACACCGAAGCGTAGTAGGTGCCGTTCGGCAGGTTGTTGCCGCACACGCACATCGCGTTGGTGTCGCCGACCTGGGTGCCGTTACCGATCGAGGTGCCCCCCGCGTTGAGGATCGACACGTTGACCGGGCTCCCGCTCTCCCACGACGTGGTGACGAGCAGCGTCGACGGCGTGGTGATCGTGACCGCGTAGTTGTCGCGATCGAGCTCGGGGCACAGCGAGGTCAGCGCGGCGAACATCTGGTTCTGTTGCGCGACCGGCGTCTGGAACGCTCCCATGATGGTGTCGTTGTCGCCGAACGAGTCCTGCAGGCACTGGAAGCCGGTGGTTCCACCGTCGGGCAGGCTGCCACCCTCGCGGAGGCACGCCATGTCGCGCGGCGCTGCCTCGCCGGTCGACTGGCACGTGTAGCCATCGGGACAATCGGGCGAGGCCGCGCTGCACAAATACGGCGCGTCGCCGAGGTCGGGATCGAACGGGGTGCAGGCGCCGACCGCGAGCACGGCGGGCGCGAGAGCTGCCAACGAAGAGATCAGGGTCTTCATCATCGATCTCCTAGAACCTCACCGCGGCGGCGGCACCGGCGGTCGAATCATCGATCGTCGGGACCACGATCCACGACGACGTGGCGTCCGCGCTCTTGCCGGACTTGCTGACCTTGAGCTCGCCGCGCCGCTTCGCGCGCAGCTCCTTGTACCAGTAGTAGCCGGCGACGACGCCGGTCGCGATTCCGAGGCCGAGGCCGACGCGGAACAGCGTCTGGTAGCTCTTGCCCGTGCTCTGCACGCCCGAGGCGTAGTTGTCATCGGGGGTCGAGAACTGGCGGCACGGCGGAGCACCGCAGGCGTTGGCGTCGTCCTCGAGCGACGACGCGTACTTCGTGGCCTGCACGAACGAGAACGCGGCGAACGCCAGCAGCGAGCCACTCGCGATCGTCGTACCCCACTTCACCTTGGTGAACTTCGACGAGCCGACGTCGACGAACCCGGTGCCGGGCGGGCCGGCCTCGACCGGGGTCTGGTCGGCGACCTGCTTCTTCTTGGGGCTGCGGTTGAACGGATCGTCCTCGGTGTCGTTCGCGACGATGTCGCCGGTCGACACCTGGGCGTCGCCGTCGTCGGTCAGGTCGGGATAGAACCGGGGCGTCGCACCGGCCTCGATCAGCACCTGGTTGGGGCTCGTCGACTTGCCCGAGCGCGCGATCGTGTTGCCCTCGGCGTCCTTGGCCTCGATGTAGTACTGCACCGAGGTCCCGGCCATCTTCGCGGCGGGAATCCGGCCGACCAGCTCCTTGTAGCGCCACTTCATCGTCTTCGGGGTGAACTTGGCCTCGCCCGCACCGCGATAGTGGAGGGTGACGACCCAGCCCGAGTCCTCGGGAACCGACGCGGTGACGTCGAGCGGTTTGCCCGGAGGGGCGGTGTCGACCAGCTGGTGCTGGAAGTCGGACTCGGAGTAGGTGCCGGCCGGCTTGACCTTCACCGGCTTTTCGCCGGAGTCGGGCGGAGGCTTGGTGGCGTGATCGCTACCGGTGGAGCCGGCGTTGGGATCGAACTTCTTCTGGAGTGCCTTGACCCGCTCCTCGACGGTGCTGCGCTGCGGCGCATCCTCGGGCGCGTCCTTCATGAACTTCCGGTAGTAGAACAGCGCGAGGTCCTCCATCCCGGCCTCTTCCATCGTGAGCCCGATGTTGTAGAGGAGCAGAGGGTTCTTCGAGAGCTTGTACGACTCCTTGAACTTCTCGATCGCCTCGGGAAGCTTGCCGGCGTCGTGGAGCTTCTTGCCCTCGAGGAACGCCTTCTTCGCCTGGTTGATCTGTGCCGGTGTCGGTGGTGCGTCGTCCGCGCGCGCCGTCGTGGCGGCGAACACGATCGCGAGGCCCAGAACCAGAGTGGCCAGAGTGGAAAGAAAGCGAGTCACATACCCTCCGTCGCGCGTCGTAGAACCGCACGCAGCGGTCGGTACTTATCTCAGCGTCGGGGGGGATGCAACGACTGATTACCGAGGGGATGTCCACGCGTGTCGAGGACCGTCCGGGTGCCGGACTGTAGGGGCGAACACGAAGACTTCCGCACGTCATGTGTGCGGTCTTGCACGAAGCGGGGTGTAACGGCCTCAGTGAAGTTCGGCCGTTCCCGAAACGAACCGAGCGACCGTGGCTCAGTTCGCGAACGGATTGACGATGGCGCCGGCCTTCTTCTTCGCGGCCGGCTTCTTCTTGGCCGGGGCGGGCGACGACGCGAACGGATCGGCGATCGCCGGGGCCTTCTTCGCGGCCTTCTTGTTGACGTGGCGGACGGCCGGACGGTGGACCACGCGGTGCGGGCGCGGACGCGGACGCACCGTCTTCTTGACGGCGGCCTTGGGCGCCGGCTTGGGCGTCGGCACGGCGGCCGGCTCGACGTCGGCATCGGCGGCCTTGTCGGACGCCGAGTCATCGCTGGTCGTGTCGTCGGCAGCCTTGTCGCTGTCGTCGGTCGCGGCGGCCTTGTCATCGGCGGCCTTGTCGTCGTCGGTCGCCGCGGCGGGCGCCGGGGTCGGCGTCTCCTCGATCGGCGTCACCGTTGGCTTGGCCGGCGCCGAAGGCGGCGGTGCGGCCGACTCGGACGGGGCCGGCTGGGTCGGCTGGGTCGGCGTGGGCGTGGCAGCGGCTTCCTTGCCGCCTCCACCGCTGAGCGCGAACTTCCAGATCACGAACATGATCGCGAGGCCGCCCGCGAACGCGAGCATGATCGCGATCCACGGCGTGCGGCGGGTCGGAGCCGACGGCACCACGAGCCCGCTCTCGATCGCGGCGAGATCCGCCGTCGACACGGTCAGCCCGGCCGCAGCGGCACGCGCGGCGGCAAGCGCCTTGGCGGCCTTGGCCTCGGCGAGTCGAATGCGCTCCTCGGCCTCGGCGTCGGTTTCGCCACCGAACATCGCGGGGGCATCGACCGCGGTGTGCGCGGCGGCCTGCGTCTTGGCCAACTCGAGCTGTTGGCCGAGCTGCGACGAGCGCTGCTCGGCGGCGCGGACCTTCTGGTTCGCGGAGGCGACCTGGGCCTTGAGCTCTTCGATCTGGGAATCGTGCGCGGCGACGGCAGCGGCCGAGATGCCACTGTTACTGGCCGACATCGCCACGGCGGCGCGCGCCTCGGCCTCGGCCAGCTTGCCCTGCAGACCATCGAGCTGGCGACGCAGCGACTGCTCGCGTGCCTCGCTCTCGCGCATCTGCGACTCGGCCTGCTTCCAGCGCAGCGCGTCCTGCTCGCGGCGCTTCTCTTCCTCTTCCTTGACGTGCTGATCCGCCGTGCCCCAGTTGGAGACATCGACGAGCGTCTGGTTGGCGCGGGCGATGAACTCGTCGAGCGAGTGCTCGACCTTCGGCAGCGACGATGCCGACCTCATCAGGGACGACGTACGCTTCGCACGCTTGAGGCCGGAGCCCTCCGCGGACGCCGCGGCATTGGCCACGGTTGCCGGCGTGGTCGGTACCGATCCGGTACCCAGACCGAGCTTCGTTTCCCCGAGCTTGGAATCGACTGCCATCATGTGTCTCCAGAAAGCCCGGCGAGCAGTGCCCTACCCCCGGCGCGAGCGAACAATAGGCGATTTACAAGGCGTGGTGGGCGAAAACTATCCCATCGGCATCGGCGTGGTGGTCCGCTCCGACCGGGGGATGACCTCGACGACCTCGAGGTCGTCGTGGAATGCACGTGCTTCGCGCTCGACCACATCTGCCGGCAAGAACTCGAGATCCACGATGGTCCTGCCGATCCGACGACGCCGCGCGCCGAACGCCATCGAGCTCCAGTGCTCGGCGAGGGCGGCGATCCACTGTTCATCGCTGATCAGCTTGCGATCGCGAAGGAATTCTCCAAAACGAACGGGCTCGAGAGTGGCGAGAAGCGTGCTCATATCGGTAACGGGCGCGGACATTACGAGGCGAAAACGCCGATGTCTACGACAAACTTGTCGCGCGATCTCTATCGTCGCTAGCGGAGGTGGGCGATAACGCCGCCGAAATGGCCAGGGATGTCCCACGACGCCGGCAGATGGCACGCGGCCTGCCCATCGTGCGCAAGAACACCGTACGACTCGCGCACGACATCGCGCACCGCATCCGGGCAGGCCATCCGTGGGTGTATCGCGAGGCACTCGGCCCGCGAGCGATGGGCGCCGAGCCCGGCACCCAGATCGATCTGGTCGACCCCGATGGCGATCTGGTCGGACGCGGACTGTACGATGCCGACAGTGCGATCGCGGTGCGCGTGTTCCTGCGCGGCTCCGATCGCACGATCGACGCCGAGCTGATCGCCAAGCGCGTCGAGGCGGCGGTCGCGCTGCGCGCGAGGGTGATCGATCGCGAGAAGCTGGGCGCGTACCGCGTGATCAATGGCGAGTCCGACGGACTGCCGGGGATCGCGGTCGAGCGCTACGGCGACTACCTCGTGACCCAGCTGTTCACCGGTGCGATCGCCAACCTGCGCGACGCGCTGTACGACGCGCTCGAGGCCGAGCTCTCTCCCAAAGCGATCTACGAGCAACGGCGCTACAAGTCGCTCGGCGGCGAGGCCCCGCGACAGGCCGCGGCCGAGCTCGTGCGCGGCAATCCGGCGCCGGTCGAGCTCGCGGTGCGCGAGGACGACCTCGAGTTCGTCGTCGATGTCACCGCGCCGCTATCGACCGGCCTGTTCGCCGATCTTCGCGAGGGCCGGCGCGCGGTACGCCAGTGGGCGTCGGGCCGGCGCGTCCTCAACCTGTTCTCGTACACCGGTGCGATCTCGGTGTACGCGCACGCCGGTGGCGCGTCCGAGGTGTGCGCCGTCGATGTCGCCGCGAAGGCGCACGCCCGCGCGCGTCGCAACTTCTCCGCGTCGGGCTTCGATCCCGAGAAACCGGAGCACGTGGTCGGCGACGCCTTCAAGGTGCTGGCACGCTTCGCGGAGCGGGGGCGCACGTTCGACATGGTCGTTCTCGATCCACCAGCGTTCGCGAGTGCCGCGGCTCGTGGCAAGAAGCCGTGGAGCGCGATCCGCGACTACGCGGATCTGATCGCCGCGAGCCTGCAGGTCCTGGTGCCGGGTGGTCTGCTCGTCGCGGCGTCATCGACGCACAAGATGTCGGGCTCGGAGTTCGAGAACGCGCTCGCCGACGGTGCGCTGACGGCCGGGACGCGGCTACAGATCATCGATCGCCGCTCGCTGCCCCCGGACTTCCCGACGGTGCCGGGGTTCCCCGAGGGGAACTACCTCAAGTTCGTGGTCGCCGTTCGCGGCTAGTTCCCGCGCCGCCTGATCCGGTCGATCGGGACGTCGGGCACGACCAGCCGGGTCCCCGACGGGCCGGGCAACGGCAACAGCGTCTCGACCTCGTAGCGCGCCGCGCTGGCCTCGCGCTCGCCGAGCGTGCCGCGCCCGACGTCGCCGAGGGTCGCGCACGCCATCGCGAGCGCGGGGAGAGCGATCCCCGGATCGACCAGATCGTCGATCACGAGCTCGACGATCCGAGCGATCGCGAGCGCGAGCGGCTGGCCGACGCCGTCGGTCGCCCGCAAGAGCACCACGAGCTCGCCGGCGATCGCCGCGTCGAGCGAGGGGGCGGACTGCACGAGCCGCGTGATCTTCTGTTCGATGGCGTCGCTCACGAGGCCGCCGGTTCGTCGCGGTCGCGATCCGGCCCGGGCGATCCCTGATCGTCGTCGTCTTGCTCGACGCTGCGCTGCTTGAGGAACTCGAGAAACGCGATCGCCGTCGGCAGCTCGATCGCCGGGATGGTCTCGATCAGGTCGCGGGCCTGTCGGCGCAGCGCCTCGCCGGGCGCCTCGGTGCCGTGGACGACCGCGCGTCCGACGGTGGGCAGCTCCTGCGGTGCCTTGGCCTGTCCCCACGGTGGCTCGTTCGACGTCGTGATGTCGTGCTGCTCGAGCCAGTTGTGGATGTGCCAGTGGAGGAGGTCGGCGCGATAGGAGAACCACCGCTCGCGCTCGGCGGGGTAGCCGAGGAGCACGTCCTTGAACCGGCGAAACGCGCCCTTGCCGTCGATCGAGATGATCAGGCGTTCTCGGAGCGCCTCGTCGATGACCGAACCCACGAACTTCTCCATCCAGCGGTACTGCTCGCGGGACGAGGCCGGCTCGATGCGCAGGAAGTTCCGGATGTTCTCCGAGACCGCCTGGCGGTTGATCAGCGCCTCGGGATCGCCGGCCGTGATCGTGACGATGCGGCCGGTGGTCAGATCGAGGTAGCTATCGGTGTCCGGCGAGTTGCGCTCGACGGCGATTTCGAGGGCGTCCCAGTCGAGCTCGACGCGGACGGGACCCCGTGAAACGGGAACAGGAGGTCGTACGGGCATAAGTTAAGAGCGGTTCCGCCTACTTGCCGGTAGATCGGCCGCAAGGGCTAGCGTACGAGGGAAGTGTGTCTCTGGCAAGCGGTGCCCTTGACACCCGCTGGTAACCGAGTAAGTTCCGCCGTCCATGGCGCGCGTTACCGTCGAAGACTGTCTCGACAAGGTGCCCAATCGCTTCGCGCTGGTCGTCCTCGCTGCGGAGCGGGCACGTCAGCTATCGCGCGGAGCGACACCTGGTGTCGATTGCGATAACAAGCCCGCCGTGACCGCGCTGCGCGAGATCGCGGCCGGCCTGGTGTCGTTCCGCGAAGATGTTCACAACACGGTGACCGAGTTCATCGTCGAGCGGCGCAAAGCCGGCTTCATGTGAGTCGCGTCGGCGGTCGGTTCCCCCCCGCGCCGCCGAAAAATTGCCCGTTCCCCGTTCTGTTCTGAAGATGGGCCGCGTGCGGGGAACCGATAAGAACGCCGGGTTTCGGCGGACGCTCGTGCGTGGCGAGCTGCCACGCGTGCTGTACCGGCTCGGCCATCATGGCGCCACCGGTGTGCTGTCGTTCCAGGCCCGGCTGGCGCGGGCGGAGGTCGTCGTGCTGCGCCGTGGTGCCGCCGTCGTGGGCGGGGAGGGCGAGCTCGCTCGCAAGGTCCTGGCCGCGCGCCTGACGCGGCTGTCGGCGCAGGACACCGTGCTGGTGTTCGAGGGCGGCGTCCGTGGTGTGTTGCCGGTCGGCCCGACCCAGGGCGTGTCGCTGACCGGCTGGGCGCGAGCGCACCTCGAGGCCCAGCTCGACGGCACGCTCGCCGACGCGATCGTCCACGAGCTCGCCGGGATCCGGATCGCCGTGCGACCCGAGCTCGCACCGGTGCCCGTCGACGAGGCGGATCGGCGGATGCTCGTGGCGATGGCACAGCCGCGCCGGCTCGATCAGATCTGGCCGCTGGCGCGCACGCCGCGATTCCGGTTGCTCGCGTTCGTTCACTTCCTGCGCGCCGTCGGAGCGATCGATCTCGAGGGTGTCGGCGCCGAGCGCAGCGGTCCTCGTCGGATGTACGCACCGCCGGTGGACGACCGTCGTCGTGCGGCCCTCGAGATGCTCGGCATCGACGACGCCGCCGACGTCGACACGGTCAAGCGTGCGTATCGCCGGCTCGCGCGGTCGCTGCATCCCGATCTGCAGCCCGGCGTCGATGGAATGCGCCGTCGCGTGCTCGAGCGCCGGTTCGCCGAGCTCACCGCGGCGTACGAGACGCTGGTCTAGGCTGGTCGACCGCGCGAGGCCGGATCACCGCCGGATCACCGCCCGGATCAGGGCGCGTGGATCCAGCCGTCGTCGCCGACCCACGCCGGGACTTCCCAGCCATCGCGCGCCCACAGATACGCGGTGTACGCGGAGATCACCGCATCGAAGCAATGATCGTTCTGCAGGACCTCTTCGCGCGCCATCCGGCTCCGCGCGGAAAACCCGAGTCCGCGGTCGATCAGCGTCTCGAGGATCATCGCGCGCGTACGCCACGGATCGGCGTCGCGCTTGTAGCCGCGTGCCGTGCGGGGGCCGCACAGCGCCGCCACGGTGGCCGACGGCGACACCTCGACCAGGTTCTTGTCGAGCTCGTAGCCGAAACCTCGCAAGCGCCGGCGCAGCTGACCGGCCCGTCCGGCGATCCCGCCGGTCGCCGCTCCGAGCGTCGACACCGGGAGGAGACCCCGCTCGTAGGTCATCATCACGTCGGTCGCGCGGTGGGCGTACGGCGCGAGTCGGGCCTGGGCGCGGGGACCGATCGCACGCGGGCGCGACGATCCGCGCTCGCCGCTCGCGTTCTCGACCACCAGGCGCTTGACCAGCTGGCGGCCCTCGTCCCGCAGCCACACCACGGCCGGGTCGACGCAGTCCTCCATGCCGGGACACACCGGGCGTTCGCACCGGGCGCAGGCGGGGCGGGTGAGCGGGGCATCGATGGCGATGGCCACCCCCTCACCGGCGCCGGCGAGGCGCTCGATCAGGGTGTCGTCGGTCCACGGCGAGGTCCCATGGGGCGTGGTCGCCCGGGTCGCGACCTCCAGGACCTCGACCCCCTCTCGGGCCACCTCGAGCTCCGCCAGGGCGGTTGTCTTGCCCCGACCGCCGCCGAGATCGACGCCGATGAACCTGGTTATTGGACGCTTCACCGTGACTTACGACCCTTTGTACCACGATCTCCGCCACCGAAATCGTCTGCATGCACTGGCGCTTATGGCGGGAGCGTGCTTAATGTCGCCGCCCTGTAAGGAACCCCGATCTCCCGCGTTAGGAGACGGGCCAATCCAGAGCTCCTTTCCCCCGACCCTCCCATCTCTTCATGGACCGGATCGCTACCTTCAGGAGCTTCATCGCCAAGAGTCCGCAGGACCCGTTTCCTCGGTACGGCCTGGCGATGGAGCACAAGATGCGCGGGGAGCACGAGCTCGCGTGGGCCGAGTTCGAGCACTTGCTCGAGCGGTTCCCGAACTACGTCCCGACGTACCTGATGGCGGGGGGGACGCTGGCTGCGCTGGGTCGGGCGAACGAGGCTGCCGATGTCTATCGACGCGGGATCTCCGCGGCGGACCGGCAGGGTGATCAACACGCTTGCCGCGAGCTCGAATCTGCGCTCGCGGAGATTCAACCCGTTAGTGAAATGAGGCCGTCGTGAAGAAACTCGCGTTCGTTGTCGTGGTTGCGATGTCGATCGTTGGTAGCGCCTGCGGGAAGAAGCCCGCTCCGGTTGCTCCCACCAACTCTGGTACCGCTGCGCCGGATACCGAGAACAAGATGGAGGCTCCGAAGGGCGACGAGACCCCGGCGGCCCCGGATACCGCGAAGCCCGACGAGGGCTCGGCTGGTGGCGACACCGGCGCCGATTCCGGCGGTGACGCCGGTGGCGACTCGGGTGGCGACGAGGGTGGCGGGGACGATCCCTGCGGCGGCTGAGTCGATCTTGGTTTCACCGTCGCGAGTGCGGCGTGTGATGTCTGCGTTTGTGTTCTTGATCAAGACAAGAAGAAGAAGAAGAGAGGACTAGACAAATGAAGAAGATGTTTCTCGTTGCACTCGTGATGGCGTTCGCCATCGGCTGTGGTGGCAAGAAGAACAACGCTGCCAATGCGGGCTCGGGCTCGGACATGGGCGGCTCGGCGATGGGCTCGGACATGGGCTCGGACACGGGCGGCGGCTCGGACATGGGCGGCGGCTCGGACATGGGCGGCGGCTCGGACACGGGTGACGGCGGCGGCGACACCGGCGGCGGCGATGACGCCGGCGGCGGTGGCGACGACGGCGGCGGCGGCATGTAAGCCGACGTCCAACGTCGAAAAACTGCAACGCGCCGGCTCGTCCGGCGCGTTGTTTGTTTTGCCGGGATGGCGAAATGGTAGACGCGGTGGTCTCAAAAGCCGCTTCCCTTCCAGGAGTGTCGGTTCGAGTCCGACTCCCGGCACGAACCCCGATATGCAACACTGATCTACGGTGGAGGCATCGCGGACGTTCTGTTGCGTTCAGTGCAGGCTGTTACAGCCGCCCACCACGGCATGCGTCGAGTGCGGCGCGCCGATGACCGCACCGGTGGAGCTCGTTCGCGAGCTCCTCTACTACCGGGACATGCGGATGATCGATCACCGCGACTGGGGGCTGATCGCGGCGTTCCTCGCCGGCAGCTCGCTGTGGATGCCGATCCTGGCACCGTTCGCGGTCGGTAGCCTGGTCGCGCTCGGCGTCGAGAAGATCCGCAAGCTGCGGCGCCGGGCGGCGATCGCGGGCATCTCGCTACCACCTCCGAGTCCGGTGCCGGGAGCGACGACGATCTACGGTGTCGCCCGCCGGTTCCGCGGGACCATCGCATCGCTGATCGACGACAGCCCGGTGCTGCTGGAGCACGCGGTGGTGCGCGATCGTCACGGCGCGGTGCTGCTACGTCGCACCGAGACCACGCCGTTCTTGCTCGAGGTCGACGGCATCCGCGGTGTCGGGGACACCGGCTATCGCGGACCGGTGCTGGTCACCGGCGTCACCCGGGTCAAGCTGGCCACGCTGTCGCAGAGGTCGGTGGTCGCGAACGACGAGCGCGTGCGCGATCCGAGGCTGGCGCGCATGGGCGTGCCGGCGGATCTCGCGATCACGGGCGATCTCGAGATCGCGTCGATCGGTCCCGACGGGCCGGGGCTCGCGGTGACCGGGATCCTCGAGGACGAGGCGGTCGCCGACCTCGCGTTCCATCGCGATGGTGGTCGCACGCCGACGATGCGCGGCCGGATCGGTGCGCCGGTGATCGTCGAGGATCCGCGGCTGATCGCGGCGGCGCTATAGAACGATCCCCGCGACGAACCGAGATCGAACGCGACGAACGATCAACTCCTTGTCTCGACTTTGCGTCCTTGGCGTCCTTGGCGTCCTTTGCGTTCCATTTCTCCGGGTGAAGCCCCGGAAGGATCGAACGCCAAGGACGCCAACGGACGCAAAGACACGAAGGTCGGAGGAGATCGATGGTGAGTTCGATCGGCGCTGTTCAGCGTGCACGGCACGCTCGTCCAACCTAGATCCTTCGCACCTCGGCGTCGGGCCGCCGCGTCTACCCGAGACGGGCGTGGACTTCGTCGCGCACGGCCTTCGCGACGGCGCGCGTTCCCCCGCTCCCGCCGAGATCGCTGGTGAGCGGCTCGCCTCGCGCGACCACGGCGGCGATCGCCGCTTCGATCGCCGCGAACGCGCGCGTCAGCCGCTCGTCGGAGAATCGCCGTCCGAGCCACTCGAACGCGTAGCCGGTGGCGAGCAGCATCGCCATCGGGTTCGCGCGATCCTTGCCGACGAGCGGAGGCGCCGAGCCGTGGACCGGCTCGAACATCGCGTGGTCGTCGCCGACGTTGCAGCCGACGGCCATCCCCATCCCGCCCTGCAGCACGGAGGCGAGGTCGGTGAGGATGTCGCCGAACATGTTGGTGGTCACGCACACGTCGTAGCGCTCGGGCTGGGTGAGCACGAACATCGCGAACGAGTCGACGATCGCCACGTCCTGCTCGACGTCGGGATAGCTCTTGGCGACCTCGCGATAGACGTCGAGGAACAGCCGACACCCCTCGAGCACGTTGTGCTTGACGATGCAGGTGACGCGGCGCTTGCCGTCGGCAGGGGCGCCCTTGCCGCGCCGTCGCGACAGCTCGAACGCCGCGCGGATCACGCGCTCCGACGCACGCCGCGTGATCACGCGCAGGTCGGTCGCGCGATCGGCCGTGCGTTCCCCGCCACCCGCGTACAGCCCCTCCGTGTTCTCGCGGATGATCACGAAGTCGACCGTGTCGGGCGACCACACCTCGCGGAATTGCCCCGACAGACCGTGCTTGGTGCCCGGCAGGCAGCGTACGGGACGGACGTTGGCGTAGAGGTCGAGGTGGATCCGGTTGCCGATCACCGGCGACCACCCGGCCATCTTGTGATCGGCCATCGACACCGGCGAGCCGTCGGGACCGGCCCAGCCGACCGCACCGAGGAGGATCGCGTCGGCCGCGCGGCAGCGCTCCTCGGCACCCTCGGGCCAATCGCGGCTACCGTGGTCGAGGTAGTACTTGCCGCCGCACGGAATCTCGTCGAGCGCGAGCTCGATCCCGAGATCGGAGCCGACCAGCTCGACCAGCGTGCGGGCCTCGGCCATCACCTCGGCGCCGATCCCGTCGCCGGGGAGCAGGACCAGATCGTAGCGAGACTTCGGCGTCGACATCGGTGCCTCTTCTCTCACTTCCGCTCGACCGGCGGCGGCACGCTCGCGCGTGGAGTGGCCCGGTTGCGGAACATCAAGCTCGCGAGCGCGTCGGCGAAGTCACGTTCCTTCGCCGTGCCCCGGATCGTGAAGCCGTTGCCCCGTCCCGTGACCGTGACCCCCGACAGCACGCGCTTGACGACCGGTGGCGTTCGCTTCTTCTTCATCGCGCGTCCGAGCTCCTGCTCGAGCTCGCCGACCATGCTGGTGGCGGTCTTGGAATCCGCGGTGACGAACGTCGCGCTCCCCGAGAGCGTTCCACGCTTCAGTCCGACGCCGCCATGGCCCGCGACGACTGGGACCCACGCGTCGAGCGGCTTTCCGCCGTTGGAGAACGCGCCGAACGCGATGCCACTCGTGTCGAGCTTGCCGGCAAGCTTCGCGACCGGCGAGCGAGCGAATCCGCGCTTTCCGATCCACGCGTCGAGCCACTTCTTGTTCTCCGGATCGACCGACATCGCCACCACGCGCGGTGCGACCCATGCGAAGTAGATGCGATCGCCGCGCGACCGGCCGATCGTGTAGATGCCCTGCTGGGCGACCGAGGTCTTGCGGTTGGCTTTCATCGCGAGCAACGAGGCCAGGCACGCACTCGCCTTCTTCCGATCGACCGCGAGCTGGAAGTACATCACGAGGTCCTTGCCCTTGTTCGCCAGGTTGCCGGCTACCACGAGGCCCTCGATCGCCTCGGGCAGCTCGAGCTTGCAGTGGTCGCGCAGCGCGGAGTCGATCTCTTCGAGGTCGCGCTCGTCGCTACGAGCCGCGTTGTAGAACCGCGTGAACGACGGCGTACGGGCGATCCGAGCGACATCGATCGCGACCACGAATCCGGTGGTCGCGGGCAGGTTGGCCTTGGCCGCCGCCCATGCCTTGCTGACGTTGGCGCGAGCAGGCGCGGCGGCGAGCAGGCCGACGAGCACCATGGCCGCGCACGTCTGGATTCGCTTCCCGGCATCCATCATGATGGCCGGCATCGTACAGAATCAACGCGGTACGAAGGGTCGGGGCGGGACCGATTCTCGGATCAGCAGCCGGTGAGGCCACCCGCGCTGCACAGCTCGCTCTCCGTCAACACCCGGCCGTAGAGCCGGATCTGGTCGACGTTGCCGGCGAGCTGCGAGTTCGGGGTGTTGTTCGTGTCGAACAGCGCGCCGACCGTGCCGCCCGCGGGATTCGTGGTGTCGAGCGGCTCGCCGTCGGTGTCGCCGCACTGGACGTCGGCCGTCGGGTTGCCGTTGGCGAACGTGTACATGCACAGGGTCGGCGGATCGTAGGTGCACGCGGTCAGCGTCCAGGTGTCGACGGGAATCGACCCGCCGGTGCCGACCCAGGTGTCGCCCGCGGTCGTACGCACCATGCAGACGATGTCGCCGTTGTCGTCGATCGCGATCGAGGCCTGGCGGCGTCCGACGTCGACGACGCCGTAGCGTTGTCCGTTCTGCGGCAGGCCCGTGCGCTGTACCCATGCCGAGACCGTCAGCGTCTGGAGATCGAAGTCGGTGGAGTCGGGGATCATGATCTCGGTGTTCGATCCGATCGCGAGCGCGCGCGACGTCTCCGGGACGTCACGCGTGGAGGCGCTGGCGTTGGACACCGTCGCGTCGTGACCGTGGCCCGAGCCGTCGAGCGCGACGTTGGTCGTCGCATCCTCGAGCTCGAGGCACAGCCGGAGCGATCCGTCGGAGGTCGTACACGTCACCTGGGGAGGCGCGTCGAGCGAGACCGCGGCGTCGGGTTGTTCCTCGGGCGGTGGTTGGACCGCTGCGTCGACGTCGGGCTCGACCTGGTTGGCCGGCGCGGTGTACGAGCAACCAGCGGCGGCGAGGATCGCGAGGCTTTGGAGGTACGGGCGCATGGGGGTCTCCGGATGGCTTCCCCCTGACGAGGCAAGAATCAAACCGCCGCAACGGCCCAGAACTCCAGCTCGATGGCCGGCACCGCCCTGGCGGCGACGCCTTCACTAGCCGGAGACAACCAACCCCCCGCGGCGCGATCTCGCGGTGTTTCGATCGACGGAGCGCGTCACGGTGGAGTGAACGCGACCGTGAGCAGCGGACGTTGATCGAGAGATCCGTCCTCGCTCGAGCGCGCGGTGGCGTCACCACCACCACCGGCATTCGGGAGCACGATCCACCCTTCGTTGGTCGTACCGCTGGCCCACCGCTGGAGGCTGCTCGTCACGTCGAGGTCCGTCACGCCGGTCTCGGATCCGTCGAGCGAAGCGACGACCTGCGTCGAATCGTAGTCCTCGAGGTCGATCCCGGGCGCGGGCCCGAACGTGTCGGAGATCGTGGTGCCGTCCCACGCGGACACGACGTCGAACACCATCGTCGGACCGGCGTTGTTGTTCGGGATCACGAGCGAGAGCGTCGCGCTCGCGATCGTCGCGCCCGGCGGGATCCTCGTCGAATCCGTCGCCGAGAACAGGTCGAACTTGATCAGCGTCGAGCGATCCTTGCCCCATCGCACCTGGCTGTCGGCATCGTTACGCGTGGTGTCGCCGCTCTGGATATAGGTGTCGACCACGCCCTGATATCCGTCCACGCCCTGGCGGAACGTTCGCATCACCATCGCCGCGTCGATCGGTGCGTCGACGCTCGGGGCGTCGATCGCGTCGATCGGCGGCGGGGCCGGCCCATCCGGTGGCGTGTCCTGCACCGACTCGAAGCCGAGCAGCCGCCGGCATCCGCACAGCAGTAGCAGCAACACCCCGAGCCGACGCATCGCCTCTAGTGTCGCCCACCGCCGCGAGCGGTGCGAGCGTTTCCTCGCGACCGAGGTGTCGCTAGTGATGCGGCGTACGTTCCGGAATCGGGCGGCGCGGCAGCCGCTGGATCTGCTGGCCCACCGGCACCAGGCCCTCGGCGGTCTTCTGCGCCAGCAGGTCGGTGCGCGGCGGCGACCAGCTGTGCGGCTTCTCGACGTACGGCACGCCGATCTGCTGCAGCCACTTCTGCGGCGAGACGCCGCCGATCATCGCGAAGATCACGTCGTTGGGTAGATCCTCGCGACGCCCGTCTTCCTTGTGGACGAGCGCCACGCCCTGCGGCGTGACCTCGGCGACCTTGGTCGCGTAGCGCGTCTCGTACTTGCCGGCGGCGAGCGCCTCTTCCATCAGCTTGCGGTTCTTGGGCTTGACGCCCTCGAGCTTGGCACCGCGCTGCGAGTGATAGACCTTGTTGCGGAGCTCGGGTCGACCGAGTGCGAGCACGACCTCGACACCGGAGTCGGAGCCACCGACGACGAGGATGTTCTTGCCGGCCCACTCGTCGGGATCGACGAGCGAGTTCTTCACCTTCTCGAGCTCCTCGCCCGGACACCCCAGCTTGCGGGGATTGCCGAGCGTGCCGATCGCGATCACCACGCGGGCGCCGGTGATCGTGGCGATCGGCGGGTTCTTGCCGTCGCCGCAGACCACGCTGAACTTCTCGCCCTCCTTCTTCACGTCGATGCAGTTGTGCAGGTACTTGATCGGCACGTTGTTCTGCTGGACGAGCTCCTCCCACGCACCCAGCAGCTCTTCGCGCGAGCTATCCCAGTGCGGCAGCGTCGCCTCGAGCCCGATGTCGTGGGGCTCGGCCATGACCTCTTTGCCCTTGTGGTAGTAGTTGCGGATCGTCCAGGACAGCTCGCGTTCCTTCTCGAGCACGACGTAGGACAGCTTCATCTCGACGCAGGTCAGCGCAGCCGACAGTCCGGCGGGGCCGGAGCCGACGATCACGACGTCGTACTCGGCGCCGACCGCGCGTCCACTGCCGGGCTGGAACCCGGCCTGGACGATGCGCTGGATGCACGCGCGACCGAGGTTGGTCGCGTTCTTGACCTGCGGCGTGCCCGACGCCTGACCGATCAGGTACATGCCCTGGACCGGCGTCTCGTGATAGGCGTCGACCGACGGCATCGGGATCATCGGCGGCGGCTTGTCCGCATCGTGCATGCGGAGCGCATCGAACGCGCACGCCTTCTCGCACTTGCGGCACTGGATGCAGGCGTCGAAGTTGACGACGCGCGACTTGTGATCGACGAGCTCGAGCACGCTGGCGGGACACGCCTGGACGCACATCGAGCAACCGACGCACTTGCTGTCGTTGATCGAGTGGACGAGGCGCTTGACCACCTCGGCCGGGTGCGCCTTCAGCTTCTCGACCAGCTTCTCCTGCGCGCGCCGGCGCCGGACGCGGACGATGAACCCGAACAGCAGGCCCGGTGCGAGGCCGACGAGCGCGATGCCGGCCGCCCATCCGACCGACGCGATCGGTGACGGCGCGGACAGCCTGTCCTCGGGCGTGGTCGATGCGCGGACCAGCGCCTTGGGGTGCTCGGTGCCGTGGCAACTCGCGCAGTTGACCGGCTCGCCCTCCTTGGGCTTGTCGTGGCAGCGGAAGCACACGAGGCCGAGGGCTTCGTTCTCGGTCAGCTTGCCCTTGGCCTCGCCGTTGGCGTGACACGCCGGGCAGCCGATCCCGATCTCGGGACCCTTGCCCTTCGGCTGGACGCGCGCGTGGGCCGCGTGGAACGCCTCGCGCCGGCACTCGCGGAGACCCGGCGTCTTGAGATCCTTGCGCCCGGCCGCGAGCGCCTTCTTGCAGTCGATCGGCGCGCGCTTGGGATCGACGTTGGTCTCCTCGGGGGCCGCGGCGAAGTCGAGATCGGGCTCGTCCTTGGGGATCGAGCCGGCGTCGATCGGCGCCGGGCCCATCGACTTGAACGCGTCGCCGTGCTGCTGCGTGATGCCCTTCGCGCGCTGCTCCTCGTTGGGGTGGCACTTGTCGCACGCGGCCCGCGCGAACAGCGTCTTGTCGTCGCCGGCCGCATCACCCTGGTGCTCGCGGTGGCAATCGCTGCACACGTTGGAGTCGTGCGCGCTGCTCGAGTACTTGTGCCCGCGGGTCGCAAAACCGTCGTGGCAGCCCATGCACTTGCCGTTGTCGACCGCGTCACCGGCGGTGTGGCACGCCGCGCACACGGTGGCGCCACCGCCCTTGTCGCTGACTTCCTCGGTGAACTTGGCGCTCGAGTGCGCGGGGGAGAGCGAGTGATTGACCAGCGCCTTGCCGCCGGAGAACAGCAGCGCGCCACCGCACAGCACGAACGCCGCCAGGATCGAGATCACCACGGTGCCGCGCATGGCCACGTTGCGCTCGAGGTCCGACGACGGGCGCCACTGCGGTGCACCGCGACGGAGATCCTTCTTGCGTGCGGCGATCTGCTGCTCGAGCTGACCGACGTCGAGCTTGAAGATCGTCTGCATGCCCTCGCGGGTCATGAACTGGCTGGCGCCCGACGGCAGCTGGTACGGCGATTCGGAGGCCTGGATGCCGCGGGTGAGCATCGACGCGTTCTGGCGGGCGACCTCGACGGCGGCCTGCGCGAGGGCGGCGTCGGTGCGCTCGAGCGTGCACACCTCGCCGCGCACGGCGACGCGGAACAACGTGTCGACGATCCGGATCACGCAGCTCGGCTGCAGCGTCTGCTGGACGATGCGCTTGTCGTCGATGTACGTGCCGGCGCTCGAGGTGTCGCGGCACACGAAGCCGTTCTCCCACTCGATCACGCAGTGCTCGCGCGACACCGCCGGTCCATCGACGATGACGTCGCACGACGGCGCGCGGCCGAGCACGATCTTCTTGGCCTTCATGACCCGGCCGTCGACGACGAACTTGCTCTGCGGGCCGAGATCGAGCCCGCCGGGGGCGAGCGTGGTGAAGATCGTGTTGCCCTTGCTGGCCTGGGTGACGCCACCGATCAGGCGGGCCTCGACGACGTGGCTGCCGATCGCGATCAGGTCGCCCGGCTTGAGCGCGGTGCCCTGGAAGATCCGCTCGCCGTTGATGTACGTGCCGGCCTCGGAGCCGAGGTCGGTCGCGACGAACTGGTCGCCCGACATCGAGATCGCGCAATGGATCGGGCTGGCGAGCAGGTCGTTGAGCACGAGCGTGCAGTCGGCGCGCGTGCCGAGGATGATCTGGTCGTTGCCGAGCGGGATCCTCTCGCCCTTGGCCGCACCCGAGATGAAGATCAGCTCGCCGACCGCGTTGGTCTTGGCGTCGGCCTGGCGGCCGACCACCGTCATGTTGGTCAGCGAGCCCTCGGCCTGATCCTCGGGGTCGGACACCGTGAACCGGACGACGGCGCTGCCGATCACGAGCTCGTCGCCGTGCGCGAGCACGCGGCTCTCGGCCTGCGCACCGTTGAACTGCACGGGAGCCCGCGCGTCGGCCCGAAACCCGAGCGGGGTCGAGGTGATCACGACGTGCTCTTCGGCGACGCCGCTATCGGCGAGCACCAGATCGCAGTCCTGACCCGAGCCGATCCGCGCGGGACCGTCGATCGAGACCTCGCGGCCCGCCGACGTCCCCATCACGGCGATCAGCTTGACCTCGGCTTCGTTGACGCCGAGCTCGATGCCGCCGAAGTCGAGACGATCACCGTTGGCGAGCTGCTGGATCGCGGCCCGCCCCTGGACCGCGGAGATCTGATCGCCGTTGAGCTTGCTCGGTCCCGAGCCCATGACCTCGAGCGAGTAGCCGCCGCGGATCGAGCGCTCGATCACCGCGTGCCTGCGCGAGACCTTCGGGTTGGTGAGGAGGATGTCGTTCTGGCCGGGGTCGCGACCCAGCCGGATCGTCTGCGAGGACGTGACGATGTGAATGCCGGCCAGGGGACCCGATTCGAAAGAGAGGCGAAGGGGCATTCGATCGACCTCTAGAGCAGCGTCAGCGCGGTGATGATGTGGAACACCAGCAGCACGATCAGCGCGGTCGCCGTGGCGACGTGTGCGATCAGCCAGCGCTTGAGCCGGCGGTGCAGCAGGAGCTGGGCCTTGATATCGACCAGGCGATACTGGTTCTCGAGGATGCGATCGATCGTCGTGCGATCCGCCGGCATCAGCTGGATGCCCTGGACCTGCGCGAGGCTATCGGCGAGGTGCTTCTTGCCGGCGGCGAGCGCGGTCGGCGGGTCGTAGGTACCGTTCATGCGATCGTGGATCCCGCCGGTCGACGCGTCGACCAGCGGTTTGACCTGGCGCCAGGTGCGCGGGTTGATCGTCCCGACCAGCTCGCTGACGCCCTGCTCGACGGTGTCCTCCTCGGCGTAGAGATCCTCGACCAGACGGGCGAGGCCGTGGCGTTCGAGTCGGGTCAGGGCGCTCGGGACGGTCGCGTAGATCACCTGTCCGGTGACACCGGTGACGACCTCGATGGCGAACACGACGAGCAGCAGCGTGGTGAACACGCCGGTGACGGCGAAGCCCGCGTGGGCGACGGCGGCGAAGAACCCGACCGCGCCGATCACCATGTGGAACTGCGTCCACGCCTCCATCGACCCGAGCTCGAGGCCACCGCCTTTCTTCTTCACCTTGATCGACCCGTCCGGGAGGCGTTCCTGGATGTCGGGCTTCTTGGTGCTGCGCATCCGCTTGCGAATGCCCAGCGAGGCGGCGAAGAACAGACAGCCCGCCGCGAAGATCCCGAGCGGGAGGCCGACCGACGATCCACCGCGCAGCTGCGCACCGGACAGCACGGCGAGCGCGACGATGCCCGCGATCGAGAGCAGACCGAGCACGAAGCTCGCCGGGATGAACCACGTCGAGCGTGGCCGTACGCGCTGCTTGTTGAGCAGGTTGTTGAACTTGGCCTGACCGCGCGCCCACTCGATGGCGTCGCGCTGCTCGGCCTCCATCACCAGCGCGAGCTCCTCGAAGAACTTCAGCGGGTCGACGCGGAGGATCGCGCCGCGCGGGCACTCGTGCACGCAGTTCGAGTACTCGTACCCGCGGCACAGGTTGCACTTGATCGCCCGCATCACGACCTCGGGGTTGTCCTTCGGCCGATCCTTCTCGGCGAGCGGCATCATCGTGATGTTGCCGTAGGGACACTTGCGGGCGCAGTTCTGGCAGCCGATGCAGTTGTCGTTGATGTCGACATCGCCGTCCTGGAACCGCTGGATCGCGCCGGTCGGGCACCCGATCATGCACTCGGGATCGCGGCAGTGGCGGCAGCTCGCCGGCAGCATGATGTGCTCGTGTCGCGTCTTGTCGATCTTGGCGCGGCGCCGGAAGATCGGACCGCGGCGATCGAGGCGCGTGTACTTGTGGCGAGCGTGACAGGCGCGCACGCAGTTGCCGCATCGCACGCAGCGATCGAGGTTGATCACCAGCAGCGACTCGACCTCGACGCCGGCACCGATCAGCTGGTTGGCCGCCATGATCATGGTGCCGCCGATCTGCTGCATCGCGCCGCGGCGGCTCATGTCGTCCTTCTTGAAGCGCTCCGCGACCTGCGGGTACTTCATCATCATCGTCAGGAACGAGTTGCGCGGCAGGAAGATGATCTCGCATTGACCGACGGCATCGAGACCGTAGTCGCGGGTCTGGCCATCGGACATGCCGACGACGTCGTGGGTGTTGAAGTACGCGAGGATCGAGACCGAGCCACCGCGCTGTCGGCTCGCCTTGACCACGCCGTCCTTGATCACGACGACGGTGTCGGCGGGATCGTTGGCCTTGGTGACCTGATCGCCCTTCTGGAACAGCTTGAGCTTGGCGCCGCGTCCGAGATCGCCGCGCGTCTGGTCGTCGACCTGGCTGAGGTAGCGGTGGGTCCGGAGATACGTCGCGATCGCGCGCTGGTGGTGGACGGCCTCGAGGTGCTCGCGCACCTGCTTGTAGCGCCGGGTCAAGAGGTCGAACCGGTGCTTCTCGATCTCGAGCAGGACGCAATCGGTCTCGGTGGTCACCGTCGCGGTGCGCTCTCCACGTCCCAACAGGGCGGCCTCACCGAAGAAATCGCCGGAGCGATCGATGCGCCCGAGCGTGACGGGCGCGCCCTCCGGACCGATCGCGTGGACGACGACCGATCCCTGCATGAGCACGAACAGCGCGTGACCGTACTGTCGCTGGATGACGACATCGGTGTTGGGCGGGAGTTGGCGGACGAGGATGTAGCCCGCGAACGAAGCGAGATCTTCCGGCGAGACTCCGACGAAGAACGGGAGTTGGGAGAGGAACTGCGTGTACGCGGCCCCGGTGACGGGCGCCTGAGATGCGCTCGTGGCCGTCGACATCCACTACCTCGTCGCGAGCTGCGAGAGCTCGGGGACGTGAACTTCGGGGTGAACGACGCGCTCGCGGGCCGGTCTGTCTCGCCTCGACATAGGCTCGCTACCCTAACAGAAACCGATCGCCAGCGATCCAATGCGATCCGTCGATCGTGTAGTGTCACTCCGCATGATCCGGGCGGCGATCATATTGGTGTTCATCTCTGCGTTGATCCCGGTTGGTGGATGTGGCTCCAACCGGAAGACAACGCCCTCGGGGACCAGTGCATCGGCGACGGGGCAGAACGGATCGATCTCGGTCGATACCGATCGGTTCCCGCACGGCGTGCACACCGGCAACAAGCCGGAGATCAAGAACTGGCAGGGCCGCGGTCTCGGCTGCGTGGATTGCCACGACGCGAAGGCGGTGGTGACGGGCGCGATCGCGCGACCCGGTGCCAACCAACACGCGCCGTGCGACGACTGCCACAAGGCCGAGTTCTTCAAGCCGCCGGGCGCGCTGTGCCGCGTCTGTCACAAGAAGGTCGACCCGTTCAAGCCCCACACCAACGCGGGCTGGGAGAAGAACGCCGATCTGCAGCCGTATCCGGTGCGTGGCTCGACGCAGACCCTGGCGTCGACGTTCTCGCACGAGCTCCACCTCGACGCCGGCAAGATGGAGCGCGCGAGCGGCTCGCACGTGGCGTGCAGCGACTGCCACGAGCGCAACAGCGACTCGCGCGACCCCGAGCTACCCGGCCACAAGCAGTGCATCCGTTGCCACCAGCAGAACGACAAGATCAAGGCGGTGCTGCCGATGAACAACTGCGCCGGCTGCCACCCCAAGAACATCGAGATCCATCGCGGCCGGCGGTTCATCACCGGTGATCTGCAGTTCGCCCACGCGACGCACGAGAAGGATCGCGCCGGCAACCCGGTGGCCTGCGAGACCTGCCACGACAACGTCGCCACCGCGACCACGCGCGAGGACATGGCGATCCCGCAGATGGAGGTGTGCGCGCAGTGCCACGAGGACGCGTCGCGCAGCCCCGATCGCGTCCGCATGGAGCAGTGCGGGGTGTGCCACTCCAACGGCGAGGATCTCGCGAGCGCACCGCCCAATCACCTCACGGGTGGCGGAAGCAAGGGTGGCACGCGGCCGATCGACCACACGCTGGCGTTCCGCAAGCACCACGCCGAGAAGGCGCTCGCCAAGGACGCGCCGTGCCGGCGCTGTCACACCGAGCTCCAGGGCCCGAAGGAGGACAGCTGCTTCCAGTGCCACCAGGTGATGCGGCCCCACGATCACAACCTGATGTTCCGCAACGATCACGGTCGTGACGCGGAGACCGACGGTACGCGGTGCGCGACCTGCCACGCGCCGGAGAGCTGCGCCGCCTGTCACTCGATCCCGCCGCGTTCGCACACGCCGATCGGCGAGTTCCGCAACGGCGGTCACGCGGAGCAGGCCCGGTTCGGCCTGTCGTCGTGCATGACCTGCCACACCTACGAGACCACCTGCGCCACCTGCCACCGGAGCGTGCGATGAAGACCAGCAGCCTCGGGTGTGCCCTGTTGTTCTTGTCGGGCACCGCCGGTGCCGACGCGCCGCGCGGCTCGTCGTACGCCACGGATGCGGCGGCCAAGAACGTCCCCACGCAGACGATCGTCGGTGAGAAGGCCAACGAGGCCGACCTCCAGGTCAAGCAACTGCCGCCGCGGATGCGGATGCGCACCGACCGGCCCAAGGCCAAGGGCAAGAAGCGAGTCGCGGCGGTCGGGGTCAAGGGTTCGGTCGACGCCGGTGCCAGTGGCGCCGGTGCCGATGCCGCAGCGTCGGGGGGCGACGTCAGCTACAAGATGTTCCCGACCTCGATGCGCGACCTCCGGGAGCGCGTCACGTTCCGCATTCGCGCGGGCGTCGAGGTCGATACGGCACCCGCGTCGGGCGAGACCCTGCGCGGTGGCTATCCGCTGCCCGACGGGTTCACCGACACCCGGCCGTGGATCATGGGCGACGCCGTGGTCGGTGCGCGCGGGATCATCACCCCGACGCTCAACGGCTACTTCCTGTCGAGCTTCGCGTTCGATGCTTCCGACTCGCTCGCGACGCGGACGGCGACGATCATGCCGTACGACAACGAGAACATCGCGATCAAGGCGGGCTACGCCGAGTACGGTCGCGACGATCGCAAACCCGACAACCAGCAGCCCAACAAGTTCTGGTTGCGCGCCGGGCGTCAGTTCCGGCTCGACGGCGGCAACCTGTTCGCCTACTTCGACGGTGCCACGGTCGCGTACCGCGAGCAGACCTGGAGTGCCTCGGCATTCGCAGGTCAGCGCGTCGCGCTCTACGTCAACACCGAGCCGGGCATCGTGTTCGGTGCGACCGGTGCGCTGAAGATGAAGAAGCTCCGGGTCAACCTCGACTACATGGGGCTCGCGATCACGTCGTCCGATCTCGACAACGATCCGACGACCGGCAACGCGAACGGCCTCGATGGCGAGACCCGTCACCTGGTCGGCGTGTCCGCGCACTCGAACCTGTCGCGCAAGGCCCAGCTCGACGTACGGGCGCGGCTCACCGGACTGCCGGACGTCGCGAACACCAATGCGGGAGAGCTTCCGGCGACCAAGTTCGCGCTCGGCCGCGTCGGCGCGCGGCTGCGCTACGAGGGCAACAAGCTGATCGTGATCGGTGACGTCGACCAGCGCTTCAAGGACGACGTTGCCTACGACCTGGCGGCGCCGTCGTCGGTCGACATCGTCGACGTCGCCAACAAGCTCGGCGTCGGCATGAACCAGCCGATCGACGCCACCACGCTCGGCGTGCAGGTCGACTGGCAGACCCCGAATCGCAAGACCGAGATCTTCGGCATCGGGCGGGCCTCGTTCGCCACCGGCGACGCGCCGACCACCGTCGACAACCGCAACTACGTCGAGGGCGGCGTCGGCATCGCCGGCACGCCGGTCGGCATCCGCAACCTCGGCGGGGTCTACACCACGGCGCAGTACACCTACCGGCAGTTCACCGACGAGGGTGTCAGCGATGGCATGCGGATCGACGGCGTCTGCAACGATCTCACCGACGTCGATGGCGACGGCATCCCCGACAACTGCCAGGAGTTCGGCAACAGCGCGTCGTCGGGTGTCGATCGCATGCATCAGCTCGCGGGCGAGGCCGTGCTGGCGACCCGCGGCTCGGGTGGCCGGCACTGGCGGCTCGGCGCCGGCGCGTTCTTCCGCGTCTACGACTTCCGCACCCCGTATCGCGAGGTCACCAACGATGCCCGTGGAGGGGGTCGGCTCGATCTCAGGTACTGGTTCAACCGCGACCTACACCTCAACGTCGCGGGCGAGGTCGCGCAGGCGTCACCGACGCTGTCGCGCGATCTCGGAACATTGACGTCGCTGCGCGCGGCGCTGGAGGCTCGGTGGTGAAGCACCTCATCAATGTCCGGAGGGTGGTTCTGGCGTTCGCCGCGATCGCGGTGGTGTACGGCGCGAGCGTCGCGATCGCCGCGCCCCCGATCATCCCGGTCGACGCTCGCAAGTTCGATCACGCCCGTCACGCGAAGTCCGCGGCTGGAGCACGCGAGGCTCGCCGCCGCAACGCGGCGTGCACCGACTGTCACAAGCTCGACGCGCAGGGCAAGCGCATCAAGGCGGGCGAGCACGCCACCCGGTGCGTGAAGTGCCACGACAACCCCAAGACCTGCCGTGCGGTGCAGAAGTTCCCCGGTACGCCGAGGAACCCGGCGCGGCGCTGCGACGTGTGCCATCGGCCAACCGGCAGATGCAAGTTGCCTCCGATGCCGCCCAAGCCGGCCACCGACTCGTACGAGGCACGGTTCGCGCACGGCGAGCACATCGCGTTCAAGGTCGCGATCGAGAAGGAGTGTGCGAACTGCCACCCCGACAACGCGCCGGCCAACGCGCCCAAGGTCGAGGCCCACGCGCTGTGCATTCGCTGCCACAACAAGCCCGGTGGCATCTCGACCAAGCTGTTGTTCAACAACTGCCAGGGTTGCCACCAGGCGCCGCGCCCGCACGCCGGTCCGTCCGGTGATCCCTTCCGGATCGCGCAGTTCAACCACCGCAAGCACCACAACGTCTCGCGCCAGGCCTCGTGCACCGGCTGCCACCAGAAGATGACCAACACCGGCACCGACACCGTGCCGCGTCCGGCGATGGCGGTGTGCATGAACGCCTGCCACGACGGCAAGAAGGCGTTCTCGGCCGTCGGAACCTCGTGCACCAAGTGCCACCAGAGCCGCGGCGGGATCACGATGCCACTGCCGCAGAACGTCGTGTTCTCCCACGCCAAGCACGTACCGAGGAACGTCAAGATCGAGGGCGCGTGCGAGACCTGCCACTCGATCAAGAAGGATGGCACCGCGCGCGTCGAGCCACCCAACGAGGGTCGCGATCACATGCCGTGCGCGGCGTCGGGGTGTCACCTCAACGAGTTCATGAGCCGCAAGGTCAAGATCTGTGGGGTGTGCCACGACAAGGCCAACCCGTGGGAGAAGACCGTGGCGCGCATCCAGGAACGCGCGGAGACCGAGTTCTACGAGAACATGAACCACGCGTCGCACCTCAAGCGGAAGGGCACGGCGAATGCGGCGTGCTCCGATTGCCACGGCGACAAGCTCGGCGGCGGCAAGGCGCCGAAGGATCACGAAGCGTGCGCCGACTGTCACGGTAAGGGGCCGCCGGCCCACCCGATGACCGACTGTGGCAAGTGCCACACGCGCAACGCTCCGACGCGTCAGACGCGGACCGAGTGGTCAGTCGCGGCGACGTTCGAGCACAAGACGCACTCGAAGGATCCGCGATCGCGCAACACCACGACCAGGTGCGTCGAGTGCCATGCCAACGTCGGGACCGCGAAAACGCTCGCCGAGCTCACGCGCCCGACGATGCAAGGGTGCGCCGAGTGCCACAACGGAAAGGGCGCCTTCAAGGCCACCGGCTTCGAGTGTTCGCGGTGTCACACTCGACCAAAGAACCCCTCGACTCCGACCGCGATCCGCGGGTTAACTTCGCCTTCTGGTTTCGGGACGGCACAAGCCATGCTCGAGGCCCGTCCCGCTCGAGGCCTATCTCCGTGAAGCGACTTCTCGTTGTGCTGTTCGGCATCGGCTGCATCGCCGTGTTCGGTGCCGTGAATGCCGATACGCCCGCACCGGCGCTGAGCGCCAAGGACGGGCGTCACTTCCTGCACGACGTTCACAAGCCATACCTCGCCGCGATCAAGATCGACGTCGAGGCTGCCGATCAGTGCAAGATCTGCCACTCGATCGAGCCCGACGGAGCGGTGCGCGCGCCCGCGGCCGAAGGCCACGCGCCGTGCCTCCGCAGCGGCTGCCACGCGTCCGACTTCATGGAGATCAGCAAGACCGAGGAGAAGAAGCGGCCGCAGCTCTTCCGCAAGGCGGCCACGTTCTGCCTCGGCTGTCACCCCACGGTCCCGTGGCCGTGGAAGAAGCAGCAGACGCTGGTGCTCCAGTCGTGGCGCAACCAGCGCGAGCACCACATCGAGATGGCGGGCACCGACGGCAAGGGCATGGACCACTACGGGCACATCAAGCTCGCCAAGAAGCCCGATGGTTCGGGCGTGGTGTGCCGCGACTGCCACGTCGTCGCCGCCGACTTCAAGCTCGAACCGCACACGCCGGGCCACGCGCAGTGCATGCAGTGCCACGCGCCCAAGGGGACGGCGTTCGCGCTGTCCGAGTGCGGGAAGTGCCACAAGAGCGGTGGGCGTGACGAGTGGCTCAAGGGCGTGCTCGCCGCGGCCAAGATCCGGATCGATCCCGACGACATCGACGGTTCGCGTCCGAAGTCGTCGGTGCGCGCGTGCGACAGCCAGGGCAACGCGCTCGCCGACAAGAAGTTCAAGCGCAAGACCCCGTGCTTCAAGCACGAGACCGCCGGCCACCGGATGACCAACGACAACAAGGACGTCCAGTGCGGCCAGTGCCACCACATGATCTCCGACGAGCGCGATTGGGACGGGAAAAAGTTCCGCACGATCGCGGACCTCCACGTCAACAAGATCATCGGCACCGCGGGTGAGGAGATCGCCACCGTGAGCCCGTGCAGCGGGCGGCGCGACAAGAACGACGCGCAGCACGCTGCCTGCAGCGGCGCGCGTTCGTGTCACGAACACGAGAAGCAGGTCGACCTCACCTGCACCAAGCAGAAGAAGTGCACCCTATGTCACGCGCAGCGAACGAACGAAGAGGCTTTCTGATGAACATCACCAAGCTCGCGGTCGGTGCCGTGTTGCTCGCCTGCTGGGTGGGCTGCACGGCGGAGGAGAAGGTTGTCGAGAACACCGACTTCGGGTTCGACGGCACATGCGTGAATTGCCACGCGGGGTTGTCGGCGGGTCACGTCCACACCAACTACAAGTTGCGCTGCATCGATTGCCACGGCGGCAACGATCAGGTGGCCGTTCCGAAGGACGCGTTCAAGAACACCAGCCTGGTCAGCGGTGACGGCGGGTTCCGCGACGACCAGTTGATCCAGCAGGCGCACGTCAATCCCGATCCCAAGCTGGCGCGGTTCTTCTACGCAAACGGCATCGACGACGACGGCGACGGCTTCATCGACGAGCCGACCGATCTCGATCAAGCGCCAACCTGACGGTCTCCGATCTCGGCGAGATCTTCGAGCCCGGCGTGCACGGCGAGGGCGCCGGCGAGTTCGTCGACGCCGAGTACAACCGCGACCTCAATTACACCCGGTTCCTCAACCCGGGCGATCTCCGCGTGGCGAAGATCGGCTGCGGCAGCAGCAACCGCGCGGCGCTCGACGGTGGCGGCGGTGGCGGGCGTGCCACCAGGAGACGATCGACATCGTCCGCCGCAGCATGATGTTCAACCAGGCGGCGGTGACCAACGGGGCCTACTACGGTAACGAGAGCTTCGACATGGGCTTCGTCACCCAGCGCGACGGAGGCAGCAACGGCAACATGAAGGCGGCCGACCCGCGGTTCGGCGCCTTCGGCTACGCGCTCGACTACGAGGGTGCCGACGGTTGCGTCAAGGACCGCCGGACAACAGAAGACGATCCACGCAGCCAGCCGTTCTTCGATCGCGCGTGCCTGCAGGCGCGCGCGACCTCGGAAGATCCGGCGGTCGCCGCCGAACGCGCAGGGCAACGTCGGGTCTGCCGGCGTTCGAGATCGCGCAGGGCACGATCACCAACCCGCTGTTCGGCCAGAAGGTGTCGCAGCAACAGAACGGTGCCGGCGACTCTCGCTGGGAAGGATGGGGCGGCAAGCCGATCACCGGCGACGAGCACGCCGAGCTGGCGCCGCTGCAGAACCGCGACCTGATCCCGGCCGGCGTGCTGCCGGCCGCGATCGCGCCGGACGGGATCCCCGATCCCGTCGACAACATCCTGCGCACGTTCCGCGCGTACTACCCGGCGAACTACATCGCCTCGACGACCAACTTCAACTACACGTTCGGCTCGTCGATCCTGCCCGACACCGCGCAGTTCCGGACCGACGATCCGTATGGTCGCGGCCACTCGTCGGGGTGCTCGGCGTGTCACTCGCCGTACGACTACACCGGGTCGCGCGATCCCACCCGCGTCCGCAACGACGACGGCACGTTCACGGACGTCGTCGACCCGACCACCAAGCACCGCGAGTTCGATCCCGCACACGACGAGGGTCCGCTCGTGGTCAACGGGGTGGTCCAGCAGGATCGCCTGATTGGTCGTCCGGTCGGCCGCGACGAGGTGTTCGACTCGGGCGGCGTCGCCCAGGGAGCCGTCGACATCGACGGCAACGGCACCAAGGATGGCGAGCAGCAGAAGACCTACTCGAAGAGCCACACCACGACGACCAAGATCGACACCGACACCTGCGGCCTGTGCCACGGGTTCGTGACCCGCATCAACTACGCCTACCAGGGCGCCGCGGAGGAAGAGCAGCGCGACGTGCTGGCGCGCCGCGGGCCGATCGAGTTCACCACCCCGAAGGGCACCCAGGTCCGGATCCTCGACTCGTGGGTGCGCGAGGAGAACTTCGACGAGAAGGGCAACGTGTTCGACCCACCGAAGGTGTTCAAGCCCGACGGTGTGGCCGTGGTCGAGGCGGCCAAGAAGCGCGACGCCGAGCTCGCGAACTTCGGGTGCGATGTCGACGGCGACGGCGTCAACGATCTCGAGTTCCCGCAGTGCGGGATGATCGCCGGGGCCGGCGGCTGCGCGCAGGCCACGTTCTCCGAGGACTGCAACAACGACGGCGAGCTCGAGCACGACCTGGTCCTCGAGCGCAAGGACATCAACGGCAACGTGCTGTTCACGACCACGATCGACGAGGACGCCAACGGTAACGGCAAGCTCGACCTGATCGACCGGATCCCGCGCGAGAAGTCGATCGACGGCCGGCAGGTTCGCTACGTGTACGGCGGTCGCAACGGGTCGACCCGGCAGATGGACGTGCACTTCCAGCTCGGCATGCACTGCATCGACTGCCACTTCCTGCAGGACGCGCACGGCGACGGCAACGTCTACTCGACGAACTGGGACGCGCTCGAGATCGAGTGCGAGGACTGCCACGGTGCGGTCGACAAGACCAACTTCCTGACCTCGGGCCCCAACGGCGGCAACGACATGCGGATCGCTCACAACGAGGATCTCGAGCCGTTCTTCGAGGACCGCGACGGCAAGGTGATCCAGCGCTCGCGCGTCAACACCGGCCTGTTCTGGGAGGTCCCGCAGACCCCGGACTTCAACAGCAATCCGTACGCTCGCGAGGCGCACGATCCCCAGTATCACGTGGCTCCTCCGGGCCAGGGTTCGGAGTTTGCCGGCGAGCCGGGCCAGAGCGAGCTGACCGTCGCCAAGGTCGAGTGCGCCACCTGCCACAACGGCTGGCTCATCAACTGTCTCGGTTGCCACGCCGACATCAACATCGGTGACAAGCAGCGCTTCAAGGTGAACAACACCGGTGGCGCCCTCACGGTCGAGAAGTCGGCGGGCGAGAACGAGACCTGGATGTCGAACACGAACAACAAGGGACACATCAACTTCCAGTTGATGGGCCTTCTGCGCGCGCCGTTCGTGATGGGCGTCTCGGGGCTCACCGAGCAGGGACGACTCGGCTTGTTCCGGTCGTCGATGGAGATCGCGGCCTCGGTCACCGATGCCAACGGCGACACGCTCCGCGAGAACCTCACGTTCACGACGTTCCAGGCGCTCGATGCCAACAGCGGTCGCGTCAACATGGCGACCAGCGGCATGGCGATGAACCAGACGATGGCGCACACCGTGCGGCCCGACGAGGCGCGCGGCTGCGAGATGTGTCACTCGCTGGTCGACGACCAGGGCCGGACGCGCAACGAGCACATCCTCGCGCAGTCGTACGGTCTCGGCGACGGGTCGGTGAACTTCACCGGCGACTGGATGATCGGGGCCGGGCTCAACGGCATCGAGCTGTTCGAGTTCAAGCAGGACAAGGAGCTCGCGGCCAACGTGGGCGCGTCGCAGCGCTTCCCGGGTATGATCGTCAACCCGACCGCGGGTGATCGACACGCCGGCGCGGTCGAGCCGCAGATCGACGGCACGCAGGCCAACGACGTGCTGTTGATCCGCAACTTCAACCCGACGCCTGCCCAGGTCGGCGGGGTCGCCAAGCCGACGTTCCGCGACCTCGCGGTCGCGGCGCTCGCGAACAACACGCTGATGATCACCGACATCAGCCTGCGCGGCCACCCGGCCTCGACGCGGCCGGCGGCCAACAACACCGACGTCGTCAAGATCGTGAACCTTTCGGGAACGCCGGTCGACCTCGCGCACATCGCTCCCCAGATCAGCGATCCGTTCGTGTACGCCGCGGTCGGGGCGCAGGGCATCGACGTCGTCCAGATCTCCGATGCGCCCCCGCAAGCGCCGCTCCTCCAGGGACCGATCACCGCAGCGCGGGTCAACACGATCAGCACGGGCGGCCAGATCGCGACGGATGTCGCGATCGACGGCGACTTCCTCTACGTCGGGACCCAGCAGGGCAACGTCCTGGTGTTCCAGATCGACAAGAACGACGCGTCGAAGGCGGTGATGGTCGGGTCGGGTAGCGTCGGCGCGCAGGTCAACGACATCGCGATCCAGGGCTTCGTGCTCTACGTCGCGACGCCGAGCGGCCTCGCGATCCTGACGCTCGACGACCCGGAGAACCCGGCGCGCCCCGCCGGTGCGCCGCAGTTCGTTGGAAACACCGCGAATGCCACCGGTGTGTCGGTCAGCGAGGGCCACGCGTACGTCGCGTGCGGCACGACCGGGATCATGGATGTGGACGCGCGCACCGTCGCGAACCCCAAGGCGGGCGTCAACATCGCGCCGCAGGCGGTCGACGTTCGCGACGTCGCGATCTCCGAGATCCCCGGGCAGCGCTGGGTGCTCGCGCTCGAGAACAACGGTGACCTGGTCGGCGTCAAGCTCGACCGCCGGAAGGCCCTGCAGGAGAAGTGCTATCCGGATCCCAAGGCGGCCGACTGCTTGCTGGACATGATCATGTACGACCCGACGAGGTCGAGCCGCGATCCGAGCTTCGATCCGCTCACCCAGACGTTCGACGCCAACGACCCGAGCGGGCAGCCGTTCTTCCGCATGACCGGGAACATCCTGGCCAACGGCCGGAAGCTCGCGCGTGCCACTCCGTGGGAGCAGATCAACACGCTCACGGGTCGTCGATTCCGCGACTCGTTCGTGCCCGGAGCCGGCACGATCTCGCTGCCGGTCATGCAGACGATGCGCGCCGTGCAGGTGTGCGAGCTCGGTGGCGCTGACGCCGCCAACTCGACGAACCCGTCGGGGCTCGACCAGCTGGGCTACTTCGTCGGCGGCGACTGCGTGCCGTTCGGATTGGCCGCACGGCCGGCACCGCACGTCTGCAAGCCGGGCATGCTCGGCCCGGGACTCAAACGGATCGTGTGTCCGCCGAGCGACGTGATCACGGCGAAGGCCTCGCCGCCACCGGCACGACCGAGCGCGAACGTCACGCGCGCGGCCCGGTCGGCGGCGCGGCGTTGAACGTCCGGCCGTGTTCTGGCTGACGCTCGCCCTCGCGATCGCGGTGCTCACCGCGCTCGTGATCGGGTTCCTGCGTCGCCACGGCCGGAAGCGCGGGGTCGGTGCGTCGCTGGTCGCGCCCGATCTGTCGGCTCGGGTCGAGCGTGCCTCCCGCGCGTTCTCGCGTGCGAGCCCGTGGCAACCGGCCACCTCCGACGAAGCTCCCGAGGTCGCCGCGGCGATCGAGGCCGCGCTGATCGCGCGCGAGCCCAAGCGCGCGCTCGAGCTCGCCGAGCACGCGCTGGTCGCGAGCGACACCCCCGACCGCGATAACGACGCGACGCGCGTGTGGCTCGCGTGGGCGCTGTGCGCGAACAGTCAGCCGATCGCCGCGCTCGATCAACTCGCGCAGCTCGCCGAGCGACAGGCCGATGGCTCCCCGCTCGCGCACTACGTCGCCGCGCGCGCCGAGCACCTCAAGTTCGAACACGCCGTGGGCGCCGTCGGTGCCGTGCCGCCGCTGGTCACCGCCGCGGATGTCGCGGTGGTCACGCTGGCGCGCGGACGCGGTGGGGCCGCGTGGCTCGCCGGTGGTGGTGGCGGCGAGGACGGTCAGACCCAGCTGTCGTCGACCGAGGTGCGTGCCGCCGTGGCCGAGCATCGCGAGATCACCGCACGCTGTCTCGAGCGTGTGCTGCGTGCGCTGGCCGCAGCGCCGGGGTTCGTCGACGCCGCGTATCTGGCAGCCCGGCTCTCCGTGAAGGCCGGGTTCGTCGACGAGGCGAGCGGTCTGTTCGAGACGCTGGCCTCGCGGATCACCGGTCGGCCCGATGCCGAGGCGTTCGAACGCGATCGCCGCGACCTCGCGGATCCGTCGACCGCCGTCGCCAACGCGCGGATCAAGCCCGCGAGCCCGACCTCGAAGCGGTCGCGGAGTCTGAAGGTCCTGTAGTCGGACCGATCGACACCATCAGATTTTCGTGATCTGCCATCGCGATTCTCGATGGTTCGGCGATGGGAGAGGTGGGCGCACCTCTTGCTACCTCCGATCTGCATCATGCGTAGCTTTGTCTGTGTCGTTCTGTTCCTCGCCTCGGGCTGTCTGATCACGGAACACGGACGCGGAGGAGGCGACGACGACTGTCTCGCCCCCACCAATAGCGGCACCACCGACACCGGTGGTGGGGCCGCTTCGCTCCCGGCACCGCAGCGCAACCCCGACACGCTGACCTGCGAGTCGTTCGGTGGCGGCTGCGATCCGTCGTGCGGTCCGTGTCCGGAGAGCGCGTTCGTGCCGGCCGTGAGCTGGGGGTTCTGCGGTAGCGCCTGCGAGTCGCTCGACGAGACCGCGTGTGCCGCCGACGATACCTGTCGCGTGGTCAAGGACGCGCGCTGCGCGGTCGACGGGACCTGCCTGACCGACTTCGTCGGTTGCTTCCCCACCGACCAGATCGTGAATCCGAACATCCAGTGCACCGGAGTCGACGCGCAGAGCTGCTCGGAGAACCCGGCGTGCACCGCCTACCACCGCACCGACACCTGCGGCTCGCTGCCGCCCGATCAGTGCTCGCGCGACTTCGCGTTCTGCATGCCCGAGGGCGCGACCCCGGGTCGCTGCTTCGAGCCGACCGTGTGTGACATCGTGCCGCCCGCGTGTCCGTCCGGCACCATGCCGGGCATCGCCGACGGCTGCTACACCGGTGCGTGCATCCCCGACGATCTGTGCGAGACGCCCCCGCCGCAGCCCCAGCCCCAGCCCGGCGGGTGATCGTCTGCTAACCCGCGCGCGCCGCGTCCTTGGTACAACCGGGGGATGTGGCGTTTGTTGGTGCTGGTGAACGTGATCGTGATCGCAGGATGCTCGGAGCAAGGACACGATCCATGCACGACGGTACTCGTGATCGGGCTTCGCAATCCGAGCGATCTGACCTGCGAGGCGTTCGGTGCATGTGGAAACGGGTTGCCGACTCCGACGTGGGGATCGTGCGGGAACCAGTGCGACCCGCTCGACGAGACCGCGTGTGCGGCCGACGACAAGTGTCGTATCGTGCGAGACGCGCGTTGCGCGATCTCCGGAACCTGCGAGACCGACTTCCTCGGCTGTCTTCCGACCGACGATGTTCAAGCCAACGTCGCGTGTGTCGGGGCCGACGCCGAGACCTGCTCGCGCGACCCCGCGTGCATCGCCTACCACCTGACCAGCGACGGCTGCGGCCTCGACGGTGGGTGCGGGCACGTGTTCGTGATGTGCATGCCGGCAGATGTCTCCTCCGGCCGCTGCTTCGATCCGGTGACGTGTGCCGATGCTCCACCGGCGTGTGCGAGCGGCAAGACGCCGGGGGTCGCCGACGGTTGCTACACCGGCGCGTGCATCCCGACCGGGCTGTGCGAGCCACAGGCCTGAGCGACGGCGCGCATTCACACGTCGTCGATCGGGCCGCTCGCGGCGATGGGATGTAGCTCCACGCTCGTCGAGCCCCAGTCAGCGCTGCCCGCGAGCTGGAAGGCGCGTACCGCCGGGTGGCGCTCGAGCACACCATGGACGATTCGCCGGAGCGTGCCCGTGCCCTTGCCGTGAATGATCCGGACGTGTGCGAGCCCGGCCTCCGCGGCGGCGCGCAGATACTCGTCGACGACATCCGCACACTCGCGCGGCTGAAACGTGTGGAGATCGAGCTCGCTGGTGATCGGAGCGATCTCGACATCGTCGTGATCGAGCTCCTCGTCGCCGAGCTCCGCGTCGGGTTTGTCGGTGGCCATGTCACCCGAACCAGTGCTTGGTGGTGGGCACGAACGGGATGATCCGCTTGCGGAGCTCGGGCGGCACGCGGCGATCGAGGATCCCGGCGACCTCGTCGGGACGGTACAGCTGCGAGACGTGCATCACCACGACGTGCTCGTTGGCGAATCGATCGGCCCGCTCGATCAGCTCGTCGAGGTGGATGTGGCAACCGGCGCGCGCGGCCTCCAGCGTCTTGCGTTCGTCGAGGAACGTGCACTCGACGATCAGCACGCGCGCGGTCAGTAGCTCGGGGGCATGGTCGAGCGCCGATACCAGGGTGTCGGTGACATAGGCGAGCTCGAGGCGTTCGTCGTGCACGCTGACGGTCTCGCCGGCGCGGCGGCGTGCCGCGATCTCGGGACCGGGCAAGCCGACCAGGTCGGGCCGTAGCTTCGCGACCCGGCGCACGATCAGGTACCCGAGCGACGGCACCGGGTGGAACGTCCGGACCGCACGCACCACCAGGTCGCCACGCAGCTCGACGCTGTCGCCCGGCTCCATCCCGATGGCCTCGATCTCGAGCGGAAACCGCTGGAGCTTCGACAGCGCCGACAGCGCGGCGGTGAGGTCGCCGACGATCTCGGCGGGCATCACCACCCGGGGCGGCCGCGACTTGCCGTGGAGCGCGCGGATCCCGAGCAGCGAGGGCAGGGCGCCGACGTGGTCGGCATGACCGTGGGACAAGAGGATCGTGTCGATGCCACCGATCGAGCGGGCGGGGAGCCCGACGTCGAACACCACCCCCAGCTCGGGGACGCACAGGGAGGTGTAGACGCCGCCGACCGAGATGCCGCGCACGGTATACGGGCCGGCGGTCACGGACGTCAGCATGTGGCGAGTATACGGGGTCGCCGGCCCCGTCGACCCCGGCCCGCTCGATGGTAGGATATTCGCCTCGCATGTTCTGGTACGTCTTCCTCGCGACCCTGGCCATGCTGTTCCTGCTCTCGGTCGCGCTGCCCGTGCCGCGCCGGGTGTGGGCGTTCTCGATCTACACGGCGAAGTACTTCTGGCTGTGGGTCGCGGACGTGCTCCGGCTCCGCAAGCTGTGGATGGTGATCACCGGCAGGGGCGACAACTGGCAGAAGCTGACGCGCCCGGTCCTGCTCCGCATGTGGTGCGAGGACATGGGGCCGACGTTCATCAAGTTCGGCCAGATCATCGCGTCGTCGGCGGGCATGTTCCCCGACGCCTACGTCAAGGAGTTCCAGAAGGTCCTCGATCGGGTCAAGCCGTTCGCGTTCGCCGACGTCAAGCGCACGCTGGCCGAGGAGCTCGGTGCCGAGAAGGCCGACCACCTCGTCGATCTCGATCCGAAGCAGCTGGCCTCGGCGTCGATCGCGCAGGTCCACACCGCCAACCTCCGCGACGGCACTCACGTCGTGGTCAAGGTCCAGCGCCCCGGCATCATCGGGCGCTGCATGGCCGACATGAAGATCATGCGGGTGATGGCGGGGATCGTTCAGCGGTTCAAGAAGAACGCCGAGCTCGCCAACCCGGTCGGCGTGGTCGACGACTTCACCAAGACCCTGACCGAGGAGCTCGACTTCCGGAAGGAGGCAGCCAACCTCGATCGGTTCAACGACATCATGCGCGAGCTCGGTCACACCAACATCCGAGCCCCGGTACCGCACCACGAGTACACCACCCGCAAGGTGCTGGTGATGGAGCGGTTCTCCGGACTGCGGGTCGACCGGTTCGAGGAGATCAAGAAGCGCGGGATCGACGGCGAATCCAAGCTGGTCGACGGCCTACGCGCGTGGTTCCAGTGCGTCGTGTTCTACGGCTTCTTCCACGGCGACGTGCACGCCGGCAACCTGATGTTGCTCGACGACGACACCATCGGGTTCCTCGACTTCGGCATCGTCGGCCGGTTCGACGACAAGGAGCGCTACCTCGTCACGGACTACATGATCGCGTTCGCGTCGGGGAACTACAAACGCCTCGCCGAGATCATCGTCGAGATGGCCGGCGCTCCGCCAGGTCTCGACATGGACGGCTTCATCGCCGATCTCAAGGACACCTACAGCCCGCTGCTCACGCTGTCGTTCGGCGAGGTCAACTACGCCGAGTTCCTGCCCGGGATCCAGCGCACCGCGACCCGGCACCAGATGCGGATGCCCAACGAGTTCATCCTGATCACGAAGCAGCTCCTCTACTTCGATCGCTACGCCAAGTCGCTCGCGCCCAAGCTCAACGTGTTCACCGATCCGCGTCTGGTGCTCGGCATGATGGCCGACATCCAGAAGGCCCGTGCCCAGCACGAGTCCAAGGCAAAGGCCGAGCCGCCGCCGCAGGAAGCCACGACCTGACTGCCGTTGGAGCACCGGGAACTCGACGCTCCGCAGCAGCAGCTCGATCGCGGCATGTTGGCCGAGGGGTATCGGCCGCCACGCACGGTGGTGTCGTGGTTGGTGCGTTAGTGGAAGAACACCAGGTTGTCGAGCTTGGTCGTGTTGCTGAGGCTCAGCGTGACCTGCACCTTGACCACCTCGCCGGGTGTGGTCCAGCCGATGAAGAGCGAACCGTTGTCCTCCTCGGCCTGACTATTCGCGGGCTGTAGCGCGCGCGTGTGCGTCATCACCGGCTGATCCATCGTGTTGAGACCGGCGACGGTGACGTTGACGATGCCGTCCTGCGTGAAGTCGATGTCCATCACCGACAGACCGAAGCCATGGATCGGCGATGCGAACACGAAGCTCACGACGTTGGCGCTCGAGCTCGTCCCGCAGAAGGCCCCACCGCTGGGAGCATCGGGATTGCCGCTCACGGCCGGGCCGCCGCCTTGCGAACATCCGGTCGAGGCGATGCCAGCACCGCTCAGCTCGCCAGCACTGAAGTCGAGGACCTGTTCGTGGGGGCTCGGGAACATGAGCACCGAGGTGATCAGCTTCATCTCGACCGTGGGCGCGTCCGGAGGAACGTCGATGGGAGCATCGGCCGGCGAGTCGATCGCGGCATCGTCCGCTGGCGGCGCGTCGATATCCGGGTGGGGATTCTTGACCGTGCCGCACGCGGTCACGAAGAGCAACGCGACGACGTACCTCATACCGACGATGCTATCACCGCCGTTCGGACATGGTCCCGAATCTCGCTGCGCGTGTACGTGAAGGACACACCTCGCTCACGACGAGAGCATCGCTCGTCGCGTCCGTCGACGCGCGGTGCACTCAGCCGAAGCGTTTGTCGAGCGACGACTCGCGATGCGTTCGCTGCACCGGTGCGTCCTCACCGAGGTAGCGCAAGAACATGGTCAAGTAGTCGGTCTTTTCGGCATCGAGCGGAAGGAACGACAACCCGACCTGGTACGCGTCGTCGAGCGTCGTGCACCACACCACCCGCCCCGGCAGCCGCAACGGCTCGGTCTCGGCGTCGTCGAACACCAGCTGGATGTCGACCTCGACGTTGGAACCGACCGGAATCGCTTGCTCGAGATCCGCGCACAGCCCACCGCGCGACAGGTTCTGGGTCGTTCCGGGATACGCCTCGCCGCCGACGTGAAACGTCACGACGGCTTCGTGCGCGTACCGAGGATGTTCCCGGGCCGTGGTCACGATCGGATCTTGGCGGGAGGACGGGAGCGTGTCCAGTTTCATCCTTTCGGCGGTGTCCGAGTTTCGGACGCAGTGCGGCGTGATCGAGCGAGGGCCGACGAGAACCACCCGTCGGTGAGCGCATCTAGCTCGGCTGCTGCCTCGTCGGCAGCGATGGCGTTCGCTCGGGTAGCGGCAGGGTCGTCGGCGTCGATCGGGTCGAGCACCCGCGATGCCGCGCGCTGCCAGGCGAAGTACGCGCGGATCGCACGGCGCGCGAGGCGGCGCCGTTCTCTGCGTCTCGCGGCCTCGAGCGACGCGATCTGGAGCTCGCGGCGTTCGAACACCAGCCGATCGAGGCGCCAGGTCGCGCGCACCTCGAGCACCATGCCCTTGTCGATCGTGGGGTCGTCGCTCTGCCAGCTGATGTTGCGACCGGTGCGCACCGTCAACCACGGCACCAGTCCGCCGAGTCGGGCCCGGCGAACCAGCCCCGGTGCGAGTGGGTGTTCGAGACCCGCCGCGGCATAGGTCGCCGCCAGTACCTCGCCGATCGAGGGACCTCGCACGCGTATGGCCTGCGACGGTTTCGCAGCCGGCGCTGCCGTCACGGGATCCGCGAAGGTCTCGCCCGCGATCATCGTCGCGAAGACGAGGGCGGTCAGCACCAGGATCGCCGGCGCGGGCGCGCGCGCGCTACGCGAGGTCATCACCGCCTCCACGTCGCGACCAGCCACACGACGTCGGCGTGTCGCGCAGCCGCGCCCACTGCGAGATCGAGTGCAGTCGAGGTCTTCCATCGCCGCCGCCACCTCACGCTCAAATCCAGGCGTCCCCACGACGACGGTCGGTGATGGCGCGCCACGACATCGACGATCTCGACCGGGTCGACCAGCGCGGTTCCGACGATCACGCGAGGATCGACCGCGCGCGGGTCGTCCGGCGCGTCTGCCAGATCGCGACGGTCGATCGTATCGTCGTCGATCGTATCGTCGTCGATCGTATCGTCGTCGATCGTATCGTCGTCGATCGCATCGTCGTCGATCGCATGGTCGTCGATCGCATGGTCGTCGATCGCCTGGTCGTCGATCGCCCGGTCGTCGATCGCCCGGTCGTCGATCGCATCGTCGTCGATCGCATCATCGCCGGCAGCGGTGTCGGTCGCGCCAGCGGTGTCGATCACAGTGACGCGGGTGCTTGTCGGGCTCGTGTCACGTGCACGTTCCGGCGCGCTCGCACAGGCGTCGGCGGAGGCGCGGGCCACCAGGGCCGCAACTACGAGAAACGCGAGCGCGACGACCCACAGCCCCCTCGGCGGCCCCGGTCGCCGCCGGTTGCGCGCCCTCGGCCTCGAACGTATGGTCCGCGGATGCCCGCGATCCTGTCCGAGAACGCGCTCGCCGTCCTGCGCGCGCGCTACTTGGCTCGCGAGGGTGGCCTGGTCGTGGAGACGCCGCAGGAGCTGTTCCGCCGGGTCGCGCACCACGTCTCGAACGTCGAGGGTCGGTACGGCCACACGCCCGACGAGGTCGCCGCCGTGCGCACCCGGTTCGAGCAGATGATGTCCGACCTCGAGTTCCTCCCGAACTCGCCGACCCTGATGAATGCGGGCCGCCCACTCGGTCAGCTCGCGGCGTGCTTCGTCGTCCCCGTCGAGGATTCCACCACCGGCGTGTTCGAGGCCGTGCGCTGGGCCGCCGAGATCCAGAAGACCGGCGGTGGCACCGGGTTCTCGTTCTCGCGCCTGCGACCGGCCGGCGACCTCGTCGCCTCCACCGGCGGCACCGCCTCCGGTCCGGTGTCCCTCATGCAGGTGTTCGACGTCGCCACCGAGGCGATCAAGCAGGGTGGGACCCGACGCGGCGCCAACATGGGGATGCTGCGGATAGATCACCCCGACGTCCTCGAGTTCATCGCGATCAAGCTGGATCCGCAGCGCATGCGGAACTTCAACCTGTCGGTCGCGATCACCGACGCGTTCATGACTGCGGTCCGCGAGGGCACCACCTACGATCTGGTCAATCCGCGCACGAAGGCGGTCACCGGCCAGCTCGACGCCGCGAAGGTGCTCGACGCGATCGCCAACGCCGCGTGGGCCGTCGGCGATCCGGGGATGGTGTTCATCGACCGGGTCAACGAGCTCCAGCCAACGCCGGGCCTCGGCCCGATCGAGGCGACCAATCCTTGCGGGGAACAACCGTTGCTCCCCTTCGAGTCGTGCACGCTCGGCAGCATCGACGTCGGGAAGTTCGTGAAGAGCGGTATGCTCGACTGGGATCGGCTCCGGACGACCATCCACGACGCCGTGCGGTTCCTCGACGACGTCATCGACGCGAACCGGTATCCGCTGATCGAGATCGAGCGCGCCACCAAGACCACTCGCAAGATCGGGCTGGGGATCATGGGGTGGGCCGACGCACTCGCCGCGATGAACCGGCCCTACGACTCCGAAGAAGCGATCGCGCTCGCCGATCGGATCGCGACGTTCCTCGAGGACGAGTCGCTCGCCGCGTCCCGCGCCCTGGCCGAGCAGCGCGGCCCGTTCCCCGCCTGGGCCGGATCGCGATGGGAGGATCTCGGGCAACGGCCGCTGCGCAACGCGACCACCACCACGATCGCTCCCACCGGCACGATCAGCATCATCGCCGGCTGCTCGAGCGGCATCGAGCCGCTGTACGCGCTCGCCTACCGGCGCAACGTGCTCGACGGCGCCCAGCTCACCGAGGTCAACCCCGCGTTCGAGGCGCTCGCCAAGGAGCGGGGCTTCGCGAGCCCGGAGCTGTTCGCGGCGATCGCCCTGCACGGTGGCGTGCGCGGTCGCAGCGAGGTCCCGGTCGACGTCCAGCGGGCGTTTCCGACGGCCCACGAGATCGAGGTCGCGGTGCACGTCCGCATGCAGGCCGTGTTTCAGCGGCGCGTGCATGCGGCGGTCAGCAAGACCATCAACCTTCCCCGATCGGCTACCGCGGCGGACGTGAAAGCTGCGTACCAGCTCGCGTACGAGCTGGGCTGCAAGGGAATCACCGTGTACCGGGACGGTAGCCGGGACGGGCAGGTCCTCGTGACCGGTGCCCAGCCCGTCGCCGTCGCAACGGCTCCCAGCTGCCCCGAGTGCGGTCAGCCGCTGGTCGTCCAGACCAAGTGCCGGCTGTGCCGTCACTGCGGCTGGTCGGTCTGCGGGTGACGTAGACGAGATGCTCTTCGCTCGATGCGACATGCACCGAGCGACAGCAAGCACGAGGCCGCCCACCAGCGCGCGTGGTTTCGTCGGGTTGCCCGTCGAAACGTCCGCCCGCTGGACAACGCGTCCGGCATCCGGCCGGACACGGACAAGCACCTGGGTGGGTTACGTCCGAATTTCGGACACACCACACCCATCGGGTGTCTCGTCGGACACCCGTTCGATGTAGTCTTGCTAACGCCGACTACACCGAGGGTCGGTGCGCGTTAGCGGCGACGGCGACGACGCGCCGGACGAGGCGCGACGGCGGCAGCCTCGAGCTCCTCGAGGTGCTCGAGCATGCTGATCATGGTGTTGCGAGTCGCGGCGTGCGGCTCGTTGGTAATGGCGCGACCGAGGCTGATGCGCAGCTCGGCGCGAAGCTCGGACTCGATGAGACGGTAGGTACGGAGCGCTTCTTCGTGGTCGTAGTGACCGAGGTCGGCCTCGCAGCCGGTCGCGGCGATCCACACCGCAGCGAGCGCTGCGGCGCGCCGACCGGGTTGCGAAATCGCGAAGTCCTTCACCGAAGACCGCAGCCGCTGGCGGACCAGCGGGATGGGCGGTAGCGCGACCAGACCGTCGTTGTCGTCATCGATCCGACGGAGGACAGGGCGTGTCATTGACTTGTCGGTTTCCATGGGTTTTTTGTCCTGAGCTCGCAGCAACGAACGTTGTTTTTCCCCCAACAAGGACGGCTGCGATTGGCCGCGACCTTGCCTGATCACGTTTTGAAAAGCGATGAATTTCCGCGCGAAACCTTACGAAAATTCCGGCCTAACCGGCCGCTACCCCGAATCCACTTCAAGGGCAAGCCGAGCCGGGTTCAATAGTCCCCACGAGGCGATGCGGGAGCGTATCACTCGGCTTTCGCCGGTGCACTGTTTTCTTCATCGAGCCCGGTGACCCGACCGGTTTCACCGTCGACTCGTCGTCGGAGAAAGTCGCGAATCGTCCAGTCCACCAGATGGGGCCGTTCGATCGGCGCCGTGTGAGACGCGTTAGGAATCTCCAGAATCTCCGCTGCCGGGATCGCCTCGACCATCGTGCGGCTTCGCTCGGGCGGTGTGAAGCCGTCTCGCCCTCCGGCGATCACCAACACGGGGCATTCGATGTTCGGCAGGAGGTCCTCCGCGGAGTGCTGGCCGGCGGCCGACAGCATCGCCACGAACAGCCGGGCGTCGATCCGCGCCATCCCTTCGAGGTAGGGCATGAAGTCGGCGGGCTCGACCAGCTCGCGCCGGATCTCGAGCCGGCTCGCGACCTCGTAGGCGAGGCGGGTCGGAAGAACCAGGCGAGTGACCCGGTTGATCACTCCCGGTACCCGATGGATCCATCGCTGGATGACAGGCAACAACTCCTCGAGCGCGCCCGAGCCTCTGAATGTCCGGAGTGGGTGCGATGGCGCCCCGCACACGAGCACCAGCCCGGCGACCCGCTCGGGATGCCGCCGGTAGGTCTCGAGCGCGACCTGGACGCCCATCGAATGGCCGATCAAGACCGCTCGATCGACGAGGGCGTCGTCGAGGACACACGCCAGATCATCCGCGAGATCCTCGATCGTCACGCGGGCGGGGTCCTTCGGTGGGGCCGTTCGCCCATGACCCCGATAATGAGGGTGGAGCCCGAACCGCTGGGGCAGGTCGGTCTTCAGGTACCGCCAGACGTACCCGTCGCATCCGATGCCGTCGCACAGGAGCACTGGCGTGTCCGTGCCTCGGGGGCCCCACGATTCGTAGAACAGCGGGCTACCATCACTGGTCGCGACGGCGTACCCCCACACCGTCTGCATCTCTGTCCTCTACAATGTCCCGAAGAGTTCCGACGTGGTTACGTCGGTCGTGAAACAAATCGCGGTCGCCTCAGGCGATTTCTTTTTCATCCTCTTCGCCGGGGAACTCGTTCACCGACGGGTACTTCATGATCTCTTTGCGCGCGATCTTCCAGGCCTTCTGGACGATCCAGGAGAGCGACCGGTCCTGCCGGGTCGCCTCGTCCTGGATTTCCTTCAACATGTCTTCGGGAAAGTAGAGGGACTGCTTGCGCTTATCCGATCCGGCCATCGCATCTAGTTTCGGATGTGGGCCTACACGGTGTCAAGGCATACGCAGGTGTAAGAGTGGAGCAGGGGCTTGTCACCCCGGGGTCAGATCACTATCCTCTGGCGCTTCTTTTTCCCCGACACTGTCCCTCGCGTCTCCTGAAGGGGGTCTCTCGTGAGCACAGCAGCAGCAGCGCATCCGAAGGCACTGACCAAGAAAGAGCTGAAGAAGTTTCAAGAAGCGCTCGTAGAGAAGCGCAAGGCGGTCCTCGAACGCGCACGTCGGATGCTCTCCGAGGGCATGACGCTCGACACCAACGACCTCCCCGACGAGATGGATCTCGCATCCAGCGAGTACATCCAGTCGTTCGAGTTCCGGCTTCGCGGCCGCGAGAAGAGCCTGCTCTCGAAGATCGATCTCGCCCTCAAGAAGATCGACGACAGCACGTTCGGGATCTGCGAGATCTGCGAGGAACCGATCGGCAAGAAGCGCCTCGAGGCGCGTCCCGAGACCTCGCTCTGTATCAAGTGCAAGGAAGACCAGGAGCGCGAAGAGCGCACGATGGGCTGAGCGCGCACCGCGCGTGGCGTGATCGCGAATCGCGATCGCGCAAGAAACGAACACCCGGATACCCGCGTCGTGGCCGCGCACGATCGGGCGGCGAGCGTGGCGCTCTGTTACCGTTCGTGCATGGCTGACGCCGATCGCAGGAAGTTCCTGAAGGTCGCGACGTGTGCACTCGGCGGTGGCGCCGGGCTCATCATCGCCGCGCCCGTCGTGCGACTCGTGCTCGATCCCGCGGGGAAGCAAACGGTGACCTCTCCGTCCGAGCCGCTCGATCTCGGTGACGCTTCTCGGTTCGAGCTCGGTGCTCCGCCGACGCGCGTCGAGATCGTCGCACCGATGATCCAGGACGCGTGGATCGCCGCGCGCGATGTCGTGCTCGGTGCGGCGTGGATCCGTCGCACCGGCAAGGGCACCGAGGAGCTCGACGCGCGCAGCGCGATCTGTCCGCACCTCGGCTGCGCCGTCGGGTGGGATCCGGCGAAGAGCACGTACCTGTGCCCGTGTCACGACAGCCGGTTCGCGATCACCGGCGAGAAGCTGACCGGCCCGTCGGAGCGTGGCCTCGACACGTTGCCGATCGACGTCGACGAAGCGGGTCGGCTCAAGCTGACGTGGGTCCGCTACAAGCTCGGTCAGACGACGCAGGAGCCAGCATGAAGCTCGCAGCGTGGCTGCGCGAGCGCGTCGGCACGGGTGGTGATCCGGCGATGCTCGAGGGCGGCGCCTCGTTCGCCTACGTGTTCGGCAAGGTGCTCGTGTTCCTGCTCGTGTTCGAGGGGCTGACCGGCGCCGCGCTCGCCGCGTTCTACAGCCCGTCGACCACCGACGCGTGGGGCTCGGTCGCGTACATCCAGGACCAGGCCGCGCTGGGCTGGCTGGTGCGCGGCGTCCATCACTACGGCGGCGGTGCGATCGTCATCATCGCCGGCCTTCACCTGATCCAGACCGCGGTCGCCGGCGCCTACAAGAAGCCGCGCGAGCTGGTGTGGTGGATCGGCGTGTTGCTCCTCGTGCTCACGCTGGCGTGGGCGATCACCGGCTTCATCCTTCCCTACGACCAGGCCGGTTACTGGGCCAATCGCGTCGAGCTCGGGATCGCGGCCGGCACGCCGATCGTCGGCGACACCATCAAGCAGGTCGCGGTCGGCGGCAACGACTACGGCAACCTGACGTTGACGCGGTTCTACATGCTCCACGTCATCGCGATGCCCGCGATCGTCGGCCTGCTCACGTGGGCTCACATCTGGCTCGCGCGACGCCACGGCACCACGCCGGTGCGCGATGGCGCGGCGGTGCCGCGGTGGCCGAATCAGTCGCTGCGCGACGCGCTCGCGATGCTGGTCGTCGTGGTGATCCTGTTCGCGTACGTCGGCAGCACGCACGGCGTCGAGCTGGCGGCGCCGGCCGATCCGTCGCAGGCGTACGACGCGCGACCCCTGTGGTACTTCCGCTGGCTGTTCGAGCTTCGCGAGCTCGCGGGTAGCGCCGAGAAGATCGTCGCGCTGGCCGTGCCGGCGGTGGTCGGAGGCTTCTTGGTGGCGCTGCCACTCCTCGATCGCGGTCCGGATCGATCGATCCGCACGCGCAAGCTGTGGATCGGTGCGCTCGCCGGGCTGTTCGCCGCGATCGGCGCGCTGACCGCGATGTCGTTCGTGCGCGACTCCGGCGATGCCGAGCTCGCGAAGCGGCAGGCCGAGGCCGTGAAGCGTGCGGACCACGCGCGCGAGCTGGCCCAGATCAACGGTGTCCCGGTGACCGGCGCGCAGGACGTATTCGCCACACCGCCGATGTACCGGGCGCGCGTGCTGTTCCGGCAGAAGTGCGCCGGCTGTCACGTCGACGACAAGGATCGCAAGGCACCGCTGATCACGATCGGTCACGGCGACCGGAAGTGGATCAAGGCGTTCCTGCAGGACCCGTCGGGCGACGAGTTCTGGGGCCGTACCAAGCTGGTCGCGGACTCGAAGAAGGCGCGCGAGCTCGAGAAGCAGAAGGAAGACAAGGCGAAGGACGCGGACGGTGACGGGGACGACACGGCCAAGGATCCCGCGCCCGCCGGCGGTGGCGATGGCGATGGCGATGGCGATGATGATGATGATGATGGCGACGGCGCGGGCGCGGGCTCGGGTGCGGGTGCGGGTTCGGGTTCGGGTTCGGGTGCCGACGAGCCCGCCGACCTCGCGATGAAGCCGGTCGAGGTCAAGGGCAAGGACCTCGACGATCTCGTCGAGTACCTGTACGCGCAGACCGGCGCGCGCGACGTCGACAAGAAGCGCCTGAAACATGGCGGCGAGCTGTTCGAGAGCGCGTGCACCGACTGCCACAGCATCGTCGACGGCGAGGCCGGCAGCTCGGGACCGGGCCTGTTCGGGATGGGGAGCCGCGAGTTCTACACGTCCTATATCGGCAACCCCAAGCGCGCGGTCCACATGGGCACGATGAGCGCCATGCCCCGGTTCGATCACGAGCTCACGATCGTCGATCGCGATCTGATCGCCGAGTACCTCGAGTGGCTGCGCACGGCGACGAAGGCCGACGTCGACGCTCTTGGCGAGCTCGACTGATCAGTAGTTGATCTTCGTCGACGCCGGGCTGGTCTTGCCGTCGATCGTGGTCGTGCCGCCGCCGTTCGGGAGCGCGAACACGATCTGTCCCGCGCTGCCACCACCACCACCGCCGTTGCCGTCGCAGTCGTTGTTCGCCACGCCGTCGCCGGGATCCGCGGTGGTGCCACCGTCACCACCGGCGGCGCTCCAGGTGCCGACATCGCCGCCACCCGACGCGGCGCCGGTCGCGAGATCGCCATCGTCGCCGTCGATCCCGTTGGCCTCGGGCGGCAGATCGTCACCGTTGGGATCGCCGCCGCTCGAGCCACCACCACCGCCGTTCGCGGCCAGCAGGCTGGCGCCGCCGAGCTCGACGATCGGCGACTGCAACAGGATCGCGCCGCCCGCACCGCCGCCGTTGCCCGCGGTCTGGTTGCACTGCGGATCGCCCGAGAGCTGCGCGCGTCCGCCGCCACCACCGCCACCACCGACGGTGATGCCACCCGTGATCGACACGCGGGTCGCCGAGGTCAGCTGGATCGCGCCGCCGCCGGCGCCGGGCGTGTTGTCGCCGCATCCATTCGACGGTCGTGCCGCGGCACCACCACCCGCGCCACCGCGCAGGATCACCATCGCCGGATCGATCGACATCGTGCCCGCGTTGGTCGTGTTCGCGGACGGGTTGCACGGTGTCGCGGCGCCACCGGTGCCGCCGTCGGTCAGGAAGCCGGCACCGCTGCCACCGGAATCGCGGAACGTGCTGACGTGACTGCCGTCGACGCCGGCACCCGGACCCATCCCCGGTTGCGATCCGCCGGGCCCCGCCTGGTCGCGCTTCGCCCCGCCGTCGATCACGCCGTCGATCTGGATCGCGCCCGAGGCCACCACGATGAACGCGCGCGTGCCGGTCACGCGGATCGACGCGCTGCTCGGCACCGTCAACGTCTTGACGTGGAGTACGGCGACGTCGGGACCACTCGCCTGCGGGTAGCTATCGAACGTGACGCCGGTGGGGAGGTCCGACGATCCACCGATCGTGAGCTGCGTGGTGTCGACATCGTCGGTCAGCGTGAGGTCACCGGTGCCGGGCGCACCGCCCGCGGGTGGCACGTGGAGCGGATCGATCATCGGTCCCGGATCGCCATCCGTGGTGGGGTTGGAGTCGGAACCGCTGCCGTCGTCTCCCGGACCCGGGTTGCCATCGCTCGGAGCGTTACGGCTCGGGGTGAACGAGCACGCTGCCAGCACCGTCGACAGCGCGCAACTGGCCCTCAGCATCCACCGATGATAGGCGCCTAGCGCGATCGCGGGCAAGACAGACGACGCCGGTCACCGCGAACGGGTGTAAGTGCTAGCTTCGCCGCGATGTCCACGTTCGAGTATCAGGAGCTCCTCGCGAGCGGTCATCACGACGACACCCCGTACCGCCGCTTGACGGGCGATTTCGTGAAACCTTTCCAGGCAGGTGGCCGCAGCTTCCTCGAGGTCGCACCCGAGGGGCTCACGCTGCTGACCAAGACCGCGATGCGTGACATCGCGCACCTGCTCCGCCCGGGGCACCTCCAGCAGCTGCGCAACATCCTCGACGATGCCGAGGCGTCGTCGAACGACAAGTTCGTGGCGCTCGAGCTGCTCAAGAACGCGAACATCGCCGCCGGGCGGATCCTGCCGGGTTGTCAGGACACCGGCACCGCGATCGTGATGGGCAAGCGCGGTCAGCACGTGCTGACGGGAGGCAACGACGAGGCCGCGATCGCGCGCGGCGTGTTCGACACCTACACCGAGGCCAACCTTCGCTACTCGCAGGTCGCGCCGCTCGACATGTTCGAGGAGAACAACACCGGCAACAACCTACCGGCGCAGATCGAGCTGTACGCGACCGACGGCGACGAGTACCACTTCCTGTTCATGGCCAAGGGCGGAGGCTCGGCCAACAAGAGCGTGCTCTATCAGGAGACCAAGGCTCTCCTCAACGAGGCGAGCCTCACCGCGTTCCTCGATGCCAAGCTGCGCTCGATCGGGACGGCCGCGTGTCCGCCGTACCACCTCGCGGTCGTGATCGGCGGGACGTCCGCGGAGTACACGCTCAAGGTCGCGAAGCTCGCGAGCGCGCGCTACCTCGACGCGCTTCCCACCGAGGGCAACGCACTCGGACGCGCGTTCCGCGATCTCGAGTGGGAGCGCCGCGTGGTCGAGCTCGCGCGCTCGACGGGGATCGGCGCCCAGTTCGGCGGCAAGTACTTCTGTCACGACGCGCGCGTGATCCGCCTGCCGCGCCACGGCGCGAGCTGTCCGGTCGCCATCGCGGTGAGCTGCTCGGCGGATCGCCAGGCGCTCGGCAAGATCACGCGCGACGGGATCTTCGTCGAGCAGCTCGAGACCGATCCCGCGAAGTACCTACCCGATGTCACGCACACGGAGCTCGGCGGCGACGTCGTCGCGATCGATCTGAACCGGCCGATGTCGGAGATCCGCGCCCAGCTGTCGAAGTGTCCGGTCAAGACGCGGCTGTCGCTGACCGGAACGATGATGGTCGCGCGCGACGCGGCGCACGCCAAGCTCAAGGAGCGGCTCGATCGCGGCGAGGATCTGCCGGGCTACTTCAAGGATCACTGCGTGTACTACGCGGGACCGGCGAAGACGCCGGAGGGCTACGCGTCGGGATCGTTCGGGCCGACGACCGCGGGCCGGATGGACGGCTACGTCGATCTGTTCCAGAGCCGCGGCGGCAGCATGGTGATGCTCGCCAAGGGCAATCGCTCGCAGCAGGTCACCGATGCCTGTCAGCGTCACGGCGGGTTCTATCTCGGTTCGATCGGCGGCCCCGCCGCGCGGCTCGCGAAGGACTGCATCAAGAAGGTCGAGGTCTGCGAGTATCCCGAGCTCGGGATGGAGGCGATCTGGAAGATCGACGTGGTCGACTTCCCCGCGTTCGTCGTGGTCGACGACAAGGGCAACGACTTCTTCGCCGGGATCTCGACGCCCGGAGGGAAGCGACCGATCAAGCTCGCGCCGCGCGGCTGACGCAGCGAGACAACCCGAAGCTGGTCGAATCGGGGTCGAAAAGACCGGCCAGGCCGGTTGCCATCAAGTCCGGCCGCCACCGCGAACTCCTTGGAATCCCGGGGCGAGCGCGTGGTCTGGCCCGTGCACTTCTCCCGGGTATGGCGAACCAGGAGTCGACCGCGATCAACGCGATGATCTCGGAGCTCTCTCGACAACGACACGGACAACATCCCGAGCCGGGTCCGGCGGGCGAGTTGTTCTCCACCAACGCCCGGGTCCGCGGCGGCACGATCCCCGATGTCGTCGCCGAGGTTCCCGTGCTCGCGCATCACGAGCACGTGTCGATCCGACCGCCCGAGGACGCCGACATCGTCACCGCGCCCAGGCCGCGGATCGCGGCGCGGCCGTCGACCGGAGGCGAGGCCACCGAGGTGTGGAACGACGATGGCGGGATGCCGACCGAGCCGCGCGAGCGCATCTCGGCTCCCTCGCGCGCGACCATGTCGTACGCCGACGCCGCGCGTCGTGCCGGCATCGGTTCCGAGGAAGACGAGGCCACCGAGGTGTGGGACCAGCCGCCGCGCCCGCTCGCCGCGGGAAGCGTGATGTTCACCGAGCGCGGCCAGGCCGCGGCTCCGATCGCGACGCCGATCCCCGCTGCGGCTGCGACTCCGATCGCGGCTCCGGTCGCTGCTCCGGTCGCGGCCCCGATTCCCGCACCGCACGTCGCCGGTAGCGCGATGCGCACGGTGCGCGGGCACGGTCCGGTCGTGTTCGATCCGAACGACAGCGGCGAGCTGTTGCGCACGCCGAGTGGTCGCGATCTGTCGGGCTACGCGCCACCGATCGCCCCGCCGATGCCGGCGCCGATCGCGCCGACGCAGCGCGACGAGATCGTGCATGCCGGAGGCGGCACCATCGTGAATACGCGTACCGGTGTCGCGCAGACGCGGAGCGGTCGCATCTACCGCACCGAGGCTGGGCTGGCGACGCTTCGCGTGCCGCGCATCTCGCGCGGCGAGATCCTCCCGCGGATGCCCGCCGCGATCCGGTACGCCGCGCTCGGGTTGTTCGCGGCCGGCGCGATCGCGCTCGGTATCGTCCTCGCGCTCGGCATCACGAGCACCGGCGATCGGGTCAAGACGACCGCCAACGCGGAACCCGCCCCGGCGGCCGCCCCGGCGCCCGCGCCCGAGGTCACGCCGATCACCGACGAGCCGGCGACGACCGACGTCGCGGCCACGACCGACGAACGCGCCGGCGACGCCACGGAGCTTGGCGACGCCACGGAACAAGACGACGCCACGGAACAAGACGACGCCACGGAACAAGACGCGGCCGAGGCACTCGGCTCCGATGCCGCGGAGCTGGGCGACGAAGGCGAGAGCGCCATCGACCTCGACGCGATCGAGCTCGAGCCCGACGCGCCGGTGCGCACGCACGCGAAGCGGCGCCATCATCACCGCCAGGTGCACCGCACCCATCGCCACCACCGGATCGCCGCGCGCCACCGTCGCGCGCGTCATCGCCGCCACGGCGATCGCGATCCCGTGCTCGCCGCGTTCAACGCCCCGAGCAAGTTCGCCGCGCCGCGCGGTGCCGCCGCCCGCAAGGGCACCGGCACGATCGCCGTGTCGAGCAACGTGCCGGCCCTGATCTTCGTCGACGGTCGCGCGACCGGCAAGACCGCGCCGACCGCGCTCGTGATCTCGAGCGGCGATCATCAGATCACGCTGCTCGATCCGGCGAGCCGCAAGGCGCGCACCGCCACGATCAAGCTGGCGATGAACGCCGCGGTCAACGTTCGCAAGACGTTCTAGAAGTCGCCGACCTGCCTACGGCAGCGTCGGCGGCGTCGACGGTGTCTCGCCGCTCGCGATCACCCGCTCGATCCGCGTCACGAGCTTCCTCGCGGCCGCTGCCGATCCTGCATCGACCTCGAGCTCGAGCTGGTTGGCGCCGACCTCGAGCACGAGGAGCCGTCGCGGCCGCGCGACTCGGCGCGCGATCAGCGTCAGGGCCGCTGCGAACGCGACGCCTCCGACCAGGTACCAGGCACCGAGCGTCCACACGACGCCGAGCCCGGCGAACGTCAAACCGATCCAGCTCGTGCGCAGCACGTGCCAGCGCGCGAACGCGATCTCGTGGATCGTGGTGACGATGTTCTCGGCACCGTCGGGGCGTGCTCGCCAGGTCACGGTGGTCCCGGTGACCTCGATCGAGGCCGGCCGGCCGTAGGCACGGCCGGTGATCTGGACCGAAGACTCGACCTCGGGTCGCCGCGCCATCCCTCTACGCTCGACGGTACCTCACGTTCTGGGCGGGTGCGCGTCGAGGAACTCGTCGATCGCGTGAAAGTAGCCCTCGGGGTCGTCGAACATCACGAAGTGGCGGGTCCCGGGCAGCACGACCACCTGGTGATCGGGGATCGGCGCGACCTGTTCCTCGATCCGCTTCTGCAGCCCGCCGTCGGCGGCGATCACGAGCACCGGAGCCTTGATCTGGTGCACCTGCTCGGTGAGGTCGGTCGCCATCATCTCGTAGATCGCGTTGCCGATCGCGCGCCGATCGGAGCGCACGACCTTGGCGATCACCTCTTGCATGCGCTGCGGGTGCTTGGTCATGCTCGAGAACACGATGCGGATGTGATCGGCGAACTCGTCGTCGCTGGCCTCGTACCACTTGGTGCGCAGCTCCTTGGCATCCTCGAGATCGCCGGACAGGGCAGGGCTCGCATCGACGACGATCACCGGGCCCACGAGGTCCGGGTGGTACGACGCCATCCAGTACGCGATGAAGCCACCCATGCTGTGGCCGATCAGGATCGGATGGTCGAGGTGGCGTGCGCGGATGTATCGCGTGAGGTCGCGGCGCACCGCGGCCGAGAGCGGCTCCTTGATTCGCTCGCGACCGGCGAACCCGCTGAGCGTGAGCACGTGGGTCTGGTAGTGCGCGCCGAGGTGCTTGACCGTCTCGTCCCACACCGAGCCGGGGCAGCCGAGCCCCGGGATCAGCACCACCGGCCGGCCCTCCCCGGAGACCTCGACCCCGAACGCGACCGGCTCGAAATCGGCGCTACGCGCGAACGGGCTATCGAGATCGTCGTCGGGCGTGGTGTTGGCCACCTTCTTGGAGCCGCCACACGCCGCCACGCACGACAACCAGACCAGGAACGCGGGCAGCTGCTTCACCGCGCCTAACGTACCGCGAGTGACGATCCTGTCACGTCCAGGAGTGGAAACCGGCGAGACTTGCTGGTTCGATAGCCGCCTTGCGGACCCCCCTCATCGTCGCCCTGTTGTGTGCCGCCGACGTGGTCGCGGCACAGCCCGCGCCCAGCCAACCAACACCGCCGCCGCCGACGCCGGCGCCAAGCCCGAGCCCGAGCCCGACGCCGCCGAGCCCGAGCCCGACGCCGCCGAGCCCGAGCCCGACGCCGGCTCCGACTCCGGCGCCGCCACCGGCCGGCGGAGCGGTGCCGGTCGCCCCTCCCGTCGCGCCTCCGCCGGTCGCGGCGCCGACGCCCCCTCCCGAGGAGCCCGAGCTCAGCGAGGAGGACAAGATCAAGCGCGCCAACTACGCGCCTTCGTCGGTGCGGTTCGGTGGCTACTTGCAGGCGCAGTACCGCAGCAAACAGGACAACGACTTCCAGTCCGACACCAACGGGTTTCGCGCGAAGGCCGTCCGTCTGACCGGTGACGCGAAGACGCGCGCGGGGAACCTCGAGCTGTCGGCGACCCTCGAGGCCGAGCTGCAACCGCAGTTCGCGCTGCTCGACGGCTACGCGACGGTCGCGCGCGCGTTCGACAACGGCGCCAAGATCACGTTCGACGGCGGGCAGGCCCGCGTGCCGGTGTCGCGCCAGAACCTGCTGTCCGATTCCCGGATGTCGTTCACCGACAAGGCCCTCTTGGCGTCGATCTCGCCCGGTCGCGACCTCGGTGCGCGGCTGGCGATCGATCTTCCTCGGCCCAAGCCGCGCCGGCACCACCTCCGGCTCCCGGGCGTGCGGGTGTGGCTCGGGGCGTTCAACGGTGAGGGCATCAACCAGATCGAGAACATCAACCAGCGCTTCCTCTACACCGGTCGGCTCGAGATCACGGCGATCGGCGAGGAGCGCGTGCTCGCGGACTCGGCGTTCGGCGGCACGTACCTCAAGCTCGCCGGCTCGCTCGGTCGCAACAAGCGCACCGAGGGGCAGCGCCTCGACCGCCAGACCTACCTCGGGTTCGACATCAGCGGTGCGTACAAGGGTGTATCGGGATCGATCGAGTACCTCGAGGTTCGCCACGCGGAGACCACGCTCGACGAGTCGATGTCGGATCCGAACAATCCCGACTTCAAGGCGAACGGCTTCAACGCCCAGCTCTGCTACATGCTTCCGTTCGCGCTGGCGCCGTACAAGCAGGCCCGGCTCGAGCTCGGCGGCCGGTTCGAGGAGATCGACAGGAACGACACGCTTCCGATCACCGTCCCCGGCGACCCCAACCAATCCGTGCGCGCGATCACGGCTATCGCCTCCTACTACCTGCGAATGCACAGCATCAAGGCGCAGTTGGCGTACACGCACTTCACCGAGATCGAGGACCGGACACAGGGTGGGGAAAATGCCACCTTCGATAACGACCAACTCCTGTTACAAGTCACGTATCGTCTGGAGTGATCATGCGCGTGTGTCTCGGCTATTTCGGTCTGTCTGTTCTCCTCGCGGCGGGTTGCGTCAAGGGTAACCCGGTCGAGGAAGACTCCACGTTCGATGACTCCGGCGGCACGTTCGCGGTTCCGGACTGCGGGTACTCGATCACCACGCGTCCGGGCGCCGAGATTCCGCAACTGTCGAGCGAGCTCAGCATCGGCACCGACCCGACGCCGCGGCTGGTCCACCTCGGGTTCGTCGGCGATCCCAGGACCTCGATGGTGGTGCAGTGGCGCACCGCCGACGAGGAAACTCGCGCCGGTGTGGTCCGGTTCGGCGTCGGCGCCAACCTCACCGAGGATCAGCTGACCACCACGGTCGAGGGCCTCGAGTTCCGGTACCACGCGACCGGCACGCAGCTGTTCCGCCAGCACCAGGCACACATGTGCGGCCTCACCGCGGGGACGACGTACAGCTACCAGGTCGGTAGCGAGGGTCACTTCTCGCCGATCTACACGTTCCACACCGCCCCCGACATCACGGCGGAGCCCGACAACGAGAGCGTGTTCGGCGTGATCGGCGACTCGCGCGATGGTTACGACGTGTGGGGGCAGCTCGCCGGCATCCTCGAGGCGCGCAAGCCGGATCTGATCCTGTTCACCGGCGACGCCGTCACCATCGGGCTCACCCAGCCCGAGTGGGAGGAGTTCTTCGGCCGCGCCGAGTCGCTCCTCGCGACCACGCCGATGTCGTTCGCGCACGGCAACCACGAGGTCAATGCGACGCCGTTCTTCTCGCAGGTCGCGTTGCCCGGGAACCAGGAGAACTTCGGGTTCGACTGGGGCTACGCCCACGTCACGGTCGCGAACGACACGCCCGAGGATCTGCCGGCGATCTCGGGGTCGACCAAGGACGCGATCCGCGCCGACTTCCAGGCCAGCCAGAACGCGACCTGGAAGCTGTTCATGCACCACCAGCCGATGTGGTCGTCGGCGACGGCGCACGGGTCGAGCATGTTGCTCCAGATGAACTGGATGCCGCTGGTCGACGAGTTCCACATCGATCTCGTGCTCAACGGTCACGACCACGACTTCGAGATCAGCAAGCCGATGTTCCAGGGCGCGGTCGCGGCGAGCAACGCCGCGGGCACCGTGTACGCGGTGGTCGGCGGTGCGGGTGCCGAGCTCTACGGCGTGGTGCCGCAGTTCCACACCTCGTACGCGGAGTCGACCCACTCGGCCTCGGTGCTGACGGTCAACAAGAACAAGCTCGAGCTCGAGGCGTTCCGTCCCGACGGCACGGCGATCTCCGATCCGGGCGCGCACTTCCTCAAGATGAAGTGAGCGCACGGCTCGTCGCGGCCCTGGCGCTGGCGCTGGCATGCGCGCCGGTGCAGCCGGCCGTGGCCGATGTTCCCGCGTCCGGTTCTGGGGCCCCCGTCGACGATGCCGAGGCGACGGCAGCCCGCGACTTCCAGGCCGCGCAGCGACGAGCAGCGCTCGCCGCCGCCGGCGATACCTCCGGGCTCGATGCACTCGAGGCGCTCGGCGCGCGCCGTCCGATCACGCGGTGGACCGACAACGCGTGGGCCGAGGCCGCCCGCTACGCCGAGCGAGCCAAGGACTACGCCCGCGCGCGTCGCGATCTCGAACAGGTGATCGCGGTGGGCACCGACGACGTCCTGATCCGGCGCGCCAAGGCGAACCTCGCGCGGCTCGGTGCCGCGACCGGCGGTGGGCGGTGGGATGCGGTCGCGCGCGAGCACGAGCGACTGGCCGATCGGGTGTTCGATACCCGGGGCGATCCGCGCGAAGCGCTCGCCGGGCTCGAGCGGCTCGCACGCGAGCATCCCGACTATCCGCGGATCGCGATGGTGTGGCTCGCGATCGCGCAGGGCCTCGAGCGCGAAGGTGAAGGCGACCGCGCGCTCGAGCTGCTCGGCGAGGTCCGGCCGCCGGCCGCCGATCGCGAGCGCGTCGGGCTCGCGTTCGCACGGCTCGCGATCCGTCGCGGCGAGCTCGCCGATGCACGTGCGCGCCTCGATCAGATCGACGCGGCACCCGGTGCCGACCGGTTCGCGATCGCCGAGGTACGCGCGCATCTCGAGACCGCCGAGTGGCGCGCCCGCGCACGGATCGCGATGTGGATCGTGCTCGCGGTGCTGGTGGGGATCGCGGCGTTCGCGCTCCGGCGCGACACCGGATCGTGGCGAGCCGCGGGCCGCCGGCTGCTGCGCCCTCCCGTCGAGGCCGTGTTCCTGCTGCCGGTCGGTGCGGTGCTGATCGCGGTGTCGCGCACCGGCAACCCGCTGGTCGCGCGCGCGCTCCTCGGCATCGTGCTCGCGGGTATCGCGGTGGCGTGGCTCTCCGGTGCCCTGCTCGAAGCACACCGCGCGCGTCACGGACGGATCGCGGCCTCGCGGGCGGCGCTCCACGTCGTGCTCGCACTCGCCGCGATCGCCAGCGCGACCTATCTATCCGTCGATCGCGACCGCATGCTCGACCTGGTCGACCAGACCATCGAGCACGGTCCGGCTCCGCGATGATTCCTCTGCGACCTGGGTGATCCGATGTCGTCCGGGGTGATCGAGGATTTCCCCATGAAGAAGACGACGACCAACAAGCTCGTGATGTTGCTGGCACTCGGCCTACTCGCCTCGTGCGGCAAGAACAAAGACTCGGGTTCGGGCGACAAGCCGGCCGACCAGCCCAAGGCGGTCGATGGCGACAAGCCGTCGACCGGCTCCGGTCCGTTCGCCGAGTTCGGCGACAACGACGCGATCCTGAAGAAGTGGCAGGGCTCGTGGGTGCTCGAGTCCACGATGCTCGGTCACTACGAGGCGTGGGAGGTCAAGGGCAACAAGATCACCGTGTTCGACGGCAAGGCCGAGTCGACGAAGGAGATCGAGATCCAGGCGCCGTGTCAGGCCAAGATCGTCGCGAAGTCGGGCAGCGGGACCAGCGGGACCACGGCCGTGTTCGTGTTCGAGGGCGACACCCTCCACACCGGACTCGGTTCGGCCGGGGTCAAGAAGGGCGACAAGATCCTCGCGTGCGGCTCGGGCGAGATCTTCGTGTGGGACGGCAAGACGTGCACCGCCTACGAGGACCACTTCGGGAAGATGGAGACCAAGCCCACCGAGTGCAAGCTCGACGGCTCGACGTTCACCGCCAAGCGTCCCGGCTTCGACATGGAGAGCACCTTTGCGGTCACCGGCGACATCCTGATGAACGATCAGATGACCGGCAACAAGGTCGAGAAGGCCACCAGCTTCGAAGACGCCAAGGCCAAGCTCGCCGCCCGCAAGTAAGCTTCGCGAAGCTTCGCGAGCGAGCCGTCCTAATCGACGAAGTACGCCTGGACCTGAGCGACATCCGCGCGCGCGGTCCAGGTCGGCTTGCCGAGCTCGATCGCGCAGCACTGCGCGGTGCGGAACTGCGGGAACGCGGGACGCCCGAGCAAGTACGCGCCGAGCCCCGAGATCGAGGGCTCGTGCCCGACGACGACCACACTGCCGCCCGCCGCCGACACCTCGGTGGCACCGATCCGCGGCTGCGCGCCGGGCTCGAAGCAACGGAGCGACGAGATCGATCCGAGGTAGTCGAGGCCCGCCGCGAGCAGCTCGGCGGTCTGCACCGCGCGGGGAAGGGGCGAGCACAGGATGGCGTCGGGCTCGACGCTCTGCTCGCGGAGCAGGCGGGCGAGGACGCGCGCGGCCTCGCGACCACGCGGGGACAACCAGCGATCGCGATCGCTGCCGGCGTCTTCCTGGGGGACGGCGTCGCCGTGGCGCACGAGGTAGATCCGCACGCGCGGAGCGTAGCCGATCAGTCGGGCTGCAGGACGAACCAGTGGAAGATCCGGTACGGATGATCGGTGGCGACGTCGATCGTCACTGTGTCGTCGGTCCCGTGCGGCAGATCGACCTCGATCTCGACGAGTCGATGGGTCGGCCTCGGGAGCACGATCGACACCGGCGCACGATCGTCGGCGGTGATCGAGAGGTGCGCCGCGGTCGCGATCGGGTCGTTGTAGGGGTACGCACGATCGCCGCCTCCGCGCGCGATCAGCTTCGCGGGCTTCGCCGGATCGATCGTCACCACGAACCGCGAGGCGCCCTGGATCGTGCGCCCGCCGTCGAGGAGGAGACCGCTGGTCGGCGAGGCTTCCTCGTGGAACACCGACCACCGCGCGGTCGGATCGCGGAAGCGGCGGCGCCCGAGGTCGGCGGACCACGCGTGATCCTCCTCGTTCTCGACGTCGGCGACGTCGAGCCGATCGGCGATGTGCCAGCCGGGATGCGGGTGGAGTGGACGCTCGGCGGTGTGCACGTGCGTCCAGTCGGCCTCGATCAACTCCATGTTGGAGCCGCCGACCGAGCGACGTCGCGAGAACGGTCGCGCGAGGTGGGTCTCGAGCAGCACGTCACCGTACAGCTCGTTCTGACCCATCCAGCTCGGGTAGTACGCGAAGTGGGTGGGGCGTTGCTCGACGGGCAGATCCTCGAGGAACTCGAAGCGCGCGCCCGGACCGTTGTTGGCGATCCGCGCCTGGTGGTTGGTGACCAGCCCGAGCATGTCGTAGACGCGGGTGTCGCCGTAGTACGAGATCGCGCCCGCATCGTGGAGCATCACGTCGGCGTCGGGCAGCTTGTCGTGGAGGTAGTGCCCGATGCGCACGACCTGGGCCTGGAGGTCGACCGCGTTCTGCGCGTACAGCGCGAGGTCGGCGCGCAGGTGGGGGATCGCGGCGATCGCGAACGCGCCGGCGATCGCCGCCGCGCCGACGGGTTGGCCCCGCCGGAGCCACACCGGCCAGCGCGCAGGAAGCCGGTACGGAGCGAGCGCGCACGCGGCGGTCACGGCGACCAGCGGGAAGCCAGCGCCGATGTAGCGGTAGTTGTGAAAGTCCCAGGTCCCACTCGACGCGATCACCGCCAGCACGAGGAGTGGTGGAGCGCCGACGATCGCGAGGCCGAGCACGCGGCGGTCGCGCCACGTCCAGCGGATCAAGCGCACCGCGCCGATCACCCACAGCGCCGCGAACAGCGGTGGGAGGGGCAACGGACTGGACGCGCGCCAGCCGAGGCCTCGCACGGCATCTCCGATCTGGTGCACCACCGTCGAGATCCAGTAGGTGCCGTCGAATCCGGGCAAGTAGAAGTGACTCTTGGCGACGCCGGTGTTGGGAAACCAGTGCCCGGCGAGCGCGCGGTTCGCGGTGACCCACGCGAGCAGCGGCACCAGTGGCACCAGCCACCACGCGGCAGCCGCGTACGTGCGGGCGCGGATCCGGCGCAGCATCGCCGCCGCGACGATCAGTCCGACGACGATCGTCGCCTCGGGACGGGCCAGCGCGAGCGCGGCGAGCGCGACCGCGAGCAGCCGGCTCGGTGGTGCGAGCCTCCGTGGTTCGACTTCGCTTCCGCGGTCTGCCGATCCGCTGGGCGCCCGCTCGCGACCTCGGTGCTCGTCTCGAAGCATCACGAGCGCGACCGCGACGAACAGCGCGGCGGCGAGCGCGACCTCCATGCCCGACAGCGCGGTCCACGCGAACGGCGCGATCGCGAGCAGGCTCGAGGCCGCGATCGCCCCGGTCAGCTCGCGCGCGAACCGGCTCGCACCGTCGGGCACGAGCGCGCGAACCAGCCGGTACGCACCGACGCAGGTCGCGGTGTACAGCGCGCCGCACAGCCCGTACGACACCCAGACGAGGGCGTGTCCCCTCGCACCGAGCGTCCACGCCGGGGCGAGCACCATCGGCCACAGGATGCTGGTGGCACCGGCCGAGTACCCGCCACCGGGGAAGTACGTGAACGGCTGACCGCGCCCGAACTGCTTGGCGTAGGTCAGGTAGATGTACGCGTCGTCGAGGGGAAACCCGAGGTGCCCGCCGTTGTGGAGCCGCGTCACCGTCGCGAACGTCCACACGATCGCGATCGCGGCCGCGGCGATCGCGATCGCCACGGCGTGCGGCCGGAGACGAGCGAGCAGGCGCGAGGACGAGAGCATCGATGGCGACACTACCCGTGGATCGTGCACGTACACGTGCACGTGTCACGTGCACGTGCACGATTGCGTTCGCGGCCAGACGGCGGTACGCGTCTGCGATGGTTTCCGCTGCCTCCGTGATCGACGACGCCCGTTCCACCCTGACCCGGCTCGGCGTCGAGCTGTCTCCCGGCAGCCTGCCGGCGCGCTCGCCGATCACCGGCGAGGTCATGGCCGAGGTCGCGCCGTCGACGCCGGCCGAGATCGAGGCCGCGATCGCGAGCGCGCGCACCGCGTTCGAGCACTGGCGAAGCATCCCCGCACCGCGGCGCGGCGAGCTGGTCCGGCTGTTCGGCGAGGAGCTGCGCGCGCACAAGGACGACCTGGCGCGCCTGGTGACGCTCGAGGCCGGGAAGATCGTCAGCGAAGGGCAGGGCGAGGTGCAGGAGATGATCGACGTCTGCGACTACGCGGTCGGTCTGTCGCGCCAGCTCTACGGCCTCACGATCGCGACCGAGCGCGGATCGCACCGGATGATGGAGACCTGGCACCCGCTCGGTGTGGTCGGCATCATCTCGGCGTTCAACTTCCCGGTCGCGGTGTGGGCGTGGAACGCGGCGGTCGCGCTGGTGTGCGGCGATCCGTGCGTGTGGAAGCCGTCGGACAAGACCCCGCTGACGGCGCTCGCCACCCAGGCGATCTTCGAGCGCGCGGTGGCGCGGTTCGGCGACGCGCCGGCCGGGCTGTCGACGGTGATCCTCGGTGGCGCCGACGCGGGGAAGGCGCTGGTCGACGACCGTCGCGTCGCGCTGGTGTCGGCGACCGGCTCGACGGCGATGGGCAAGGCGATCGCGCCGCGCCTCGCCGAACGGTTCGCCCGTTCGCTCCTCGAGCTCGGTGGCAACAACGCCGCGATCGTGGCGCCGAGCGCCGACCTCGAGCTGTGCGTGCGCGCGATCGCGTTCGCGGCGATGGGCACGGCGGGTCAGCGCTGCACGACGCTGCGCCGGCTGATCGTCCACGCGGACGTCTACCCGGCGCTGATCGAGCGACTGCGCGCGGTCTACGCGAAGGTCGTGGTCGGCGATCCGCGCGAGGCGACCACGCTGGTCGGCCCGCTGATCGACGGTCGCTCGGTCGAGGCGATGGAGCGCGCGCTGGCCGCGGCGCGCGACGCCGGCGGCACGGTGCACGGCGGCGAGCCGGTGACCGTGGGTTCGGGGGGACACTACCGGCGCCCCGCGCTGGTCGAGATGCCGTCGCACGGCGGGCCGATGCTGCACGAGACGTTCGCGCCCATCCTGTACGTCACGCGGTACCGCGAGTTACCCGACGCGCTCGCGATGCAGAACGCGGTCGCCCACGGCCTGTCGTCGTCGGTGTTCACCACCGACCTGCGCGAGGCCGAGACGTTTCTCGCGGCGAGCGACTGCGGGATCGCGAACGTCAACATCGGCCCGTCGGGCGCCGAGATCGGCGGCGCGTTCGGTGGCGAGAAGGAGACCGGCGGTGGCCGCGAGGCCGGCTCCGATAGCTGGCGCCAGTACATGCGTCGCGCCACCAACACGATCAACTACGGTCGCGAGCTGCCGCTCGCACAGGGCGTGAAGTTCGACGTGTAGACTTCGCGAGCGATGGTTCGTCCGGGGCGCTCGCGGAAGCGAAGTCGGACAACCACGTCTAGTCTTCCGGCGGCAGCGGCGGCTCGTCGTCGGTGCCGGAGGCTTCGTCCCCGGGGGTGGTCTTCCCCTTGCCGTCCTTCTGCAGGCACGGTGGCATCGGCGACAGCGACAGCACCGCGAGCGCGATGCCGGGCTTGTTGACGAGCGGATTCGGCAACTGGCGCCGCGTCGTCGGATCCCACAACCGGATCTCGCCCTCGCCATCTTCATAGGCGAGCGTCGTCGCATCGAGCCACCGGGTTTCGAAGTGGCTGTACGCGGTGAGGATGTGGCTATCGCGTCCCTGCTCGAGGTCGGCGACGTGGAGCGAGGGTGCCGCACCCTCGACGCACGGATCGACCGCGGTCGCGTAGGCGAGGTAGTGGCCCGAGAGAGCGACCGAGCTCCGTGCCGCGTTGCCCGATTCCGGGATCTCGATGGTCTTGCCGGCGGCGGTCAGCTTCGGTGCGGATGCCGGCTCGCCGGTCCACGCGGCCTCGACTCCCTCGGGCACCCGCACCACGTGGGCTTCCTCGAGCGAGAACGCGATCCGCGGCACCGGCGCCGGCCGGCTCGACGCCACCAGCTTGCGACTGGCCCCATCGAGCTCCCACACGCTGACCTTGCCGATGCCCCACCGGCCGCTCGCCGGGGCGGTGGTGATCAGCAGCTGGTCGCCGTCGTACCCGATCCCGATCTCGCGGACCTTCTCGGAGATCAGCGTGCGCTTGCTCTGCTGATAGTCGTCGCCGATCGTCAGCACGTACGCGCGGGTGATCAGCGGCGGCTGGTCCGCATCGCGATCGATGCGGTCGTAGCCGAGCACCGCGATCTCGCCCTTGGCCGAGCGCGCGTAGCCGACCACGGTGTCGCGGGTGTGGGTGAGGCGGTAGTACTGCCGGTTGTCGCGATCGTAGGAATAGAGCTCGCCGCGCGACGACGAGTCGTGCGGATGGCGGCTGCTCGGCCACCGGAACACGCTGCGCCGGCCGACGACGAGCAGGCCCTTGGGGATCCGCTGCACGACGTGATCGTGGATCTTGTCGGCGAGCTCGGTGACCGCTCTGCCGTGCGGGGTCGCGAGGAACGCCTCGAGGTCCTTCGAGGTCGCGAGCGCGCGACCGTACTTGAAGTAGTCGGCCGCGATCGCGGTGACCAGATGATCGACCGCCTCGGCATTCTCGCCGAGCTGGGCGAGCGCGGCACCGAGCAGCCAGTGCGCCCCGATGTGCTGCGCGTCCTTGGCCAGCGCGGCCTCGGCGTGCGAGCGCACGTCGTCCCAGTCGCGCGTCTTCTTCGAGTACGCCGACAGCGCCTTGATGTACTCGCGCGAGCCCGGAGAGCCCCAGTGGAAGTTCATGCGCTCGATCCGGTCGACGCCGGCGCGCGGCGGGGCGATCGGTGCGGCCTGCGGCGTCCGGGCGGCATCGATCTTGATGGGTGGCGGTTTTTCCTCCGTCTTCTTGCCACCGCAGCCCGTGAGCGCGATGACGGTCGGCACGGCGAGCGTAAGCACGCGCGCTCTCGATCGTTTCGTTCTCACACGTAGAACCTACGCTATTTGTCGACTCCACACGTTATGTCAGGATGCGCACCATGAAGACCACGACCCTCGCCCTGGTGCTGGCCGCCGTCGCGTCGTCGGGCGGTTGCTCGAAGGACAAGAAGCCGACGACCACGCCGCAACCCGTCGCCGATACACCGGCCCCCCAGCCGGAGCAGCCCAAGCCTGCCGAGGTCACCGGCGACCAGCAGGTCAGTCCCAACCTCGCGGTGTCCGGTGACATCGCGACCGCCTGCGGTCTCAAGGTGACCGAGACCGCTGCCAACCCGAAGTTCGACTACAACGAGGCCGATCTGACGCCCGACGACCGCGCGGTGCTCGATCAGATCGCGGCGTGCCTCACCACCGGCCCGCTCAAGGGCAAGGCGGTGTCGCTGATCGGCCGTGCCGATCCGCGCGGGACCGAGGAGTACAACCTCGGCCTCGGCTCGCGGCGCGCGAACTCGGTCGGCCAGTATCTCGGCCGGCTCGGCGTCGGCAAGCCGCAGCTCGCGGTGTCGACCCGCGGCGCGCTCGATGCGACCGGCACCGACGAGGCGGGCTGGAAGAACGACCGCCGTGTCGACATCCAGCTCAAGCCCGAGGGCTGAGACTTCGCGAGCGAGCCCTGCCGAGTACTCTTGTCAGAGTTCCGTGATCCCGGAGAGCCTCACCGAGGTGGGGCTCGCGGAAGCGAAGTCTGTTTACAGGCCGGCAGCGGCTCGGAACTCGATGATCGCCTTGGCCGCGCGCGGCTGGCGGATCGGGCCGTAGCCCTGCAGGTAGAACGCGTCCTCGCCGTCGAGCACGATGAACACCTCGTCGTAGTCGGCGGTCGGATCCGTCGGCGTGCCGGGGGGCTCGCGCCACGCGTCCTCGGCAAGTCGGGTCAACAGGACCTCGTTGCGCGGGGACAGCGGCTTCGTCGCCTCGGTGTCCATGTGGCCGAACGACGGCGCGTTGGCCGTCTTCGAGGTCCCGCCGTAGATCGTCTTGTTGTCGAGATCGACGACCACGCGCCACGGCGTCGACACCAGCCCGCCGCCCGCCAGGTACATGCCGTGGACCGGCAACAGCGGGATCAGGGCCGCGGGTAATTTCGAGCGCGGCGTGATCTGCCTCGGACCGTTCACGATCGACCGATCGTCAGCAGGTGCCTTCGCCGGCCCGCATCCGACGGAACCTGCGAACAACCCCGCAGCGACCATCCCCGTGGCGACCACACGCAGCACCTGGGTCCATCGTACACGGACCGCGTGCTAGATTGGCCGCGGTTTCGATATGGCGCTCGAGCACGTCGCGCAGGGACAGACCCGGTTCTTCACCCCCGGGGTCGCGCCGGATCCACGCGGGATCCTGCTGGGGCGGTCGTGCCTGATGACGTTCGCCACGCTCGAGGGCGCGGTGTCGTGGTTCCGGCTGTACTCGTCGGAAGCATCGCTCGACGAGTTGCTCGCCCACCTCTCGATCACGAAGTGCAAGACCGCCCTGGGAAGCCGCGAGATCGTGGTCCTGATCCCGGCGGTGTCGTCCTACGCCGCCGATCGCGCGGCGCGGCTGTCGCGCCTCGTCGGTGGCGCGATCTACACCGGGACGTCGAAGCACTTCGTGAAGTACCGCGACGATCGCTCGCCGTACGGCTACGACGCGGTCGACATCGGCGCGATGCCGGCCGGCACCGACTTCATGGTGCACGGCGACGAGTTCGCGCAGGGCTACGTGCGCGAGGGCGACATCCCGTTCGCGCGCCTGTTGTTCCGGCTCTCGATCCGCAAGACCCCCGGCGGCGAGCAGCTCGATGCCGAGGATCGCGACGAGCTCTACCTCGCGGTCGCGCGCGGGCTCGGCGACGGCATCATTCGTTATCTGTGGCGCAACCGCGTCGACGCCGAGGCCGGGCTGTTCACCCCACGGTCGGCGAGCGCGTTCGACGATCACTCGCGCGATCGCGGGTACATGTGGATCCGCGCGCACCGGCTGCCCGAGCGAATCCTCGCGCTGTTCGTCGGCACCCCCGGCATCGACGTGTTCCGTCCGGCCGGGGCCAACGCGGCGGTCGCCGTCGGATACGAGCACCCGATCGATCTGGCGTCGTGCGCGTCGGTGTTTCCGCCCGAGACGTTCCACGTGTTCTGGCCGAACGATCGGGTCGACATGCTGCCCGGTCCACTGACCCTGTCCGACGTCGCCGACCTGACGCGCGTCGACATCGAGCTCGATCGCCCGGGCGAGCCGACGGAGCACGGCGGTGGCGCGGCCGCGTCGATCGGCGTCGAGCTCAAGCTGGCCGCCGCGATGGGACCACCCCGCCGCGTCGTCGCCACGTTGATCCCGCTCGACCACGCGTCGCGCCTCAAGCGGATCCTGTTCGCGTTGCCGCCGGTCAGCCTGCGCGGCCACCGCGTCGCTGCCACCGATCGCGGGATCCTGGTGATCGGCAACGAGAACCTCGACGTGATCCCGCTCGGGCAGCTGATGTGCGAGCTCGCGCCCGGCCTGTTGGTACCGCTCGGCATGGACGTGGTGCCGCGGGTCTCGCCCGAGGTGCTCGCCCGCGCGCTCGGCCACGTCGCGGGCATCGTCACGGTGTTCACCGCCGACCAACATCCGTTCCAGGTCAGCGAGAGCGCGTTCACGACGCTCGAGCGCCGCTCGCTGGCGAAGCTCGAAGCCGAGGCCGCCGAGACCATCGACTACGCGGCCGAGCTCGCCACCGAGACCACGGTGGTCAACGACGCGGTCGGGCGGTTCGCGCTGTGGGGGTTCCCGGACGCGACCGATCGCAAGCTGCTACCTCCGGGAAAATAGAAGCGCGAACCAAACATGGCCAGGCCGCACGTCAGGGACTTCCTCGATCGCTTCGTGCGGCCACTGGTCGCCGGCGGAGAGCTCCACGTCGGTGCCCCGATCCCGCTGCCGGATGTCGAGCGCTGGGAGCACGAGCTGTCGGATGCGAGCGTCGAGCTCGTGGCGGTCGACGACGCGCGACACACCGTACTCTCGACGCTGGTGTGCCGGCCGCCGTCGTTCATCCTCGAGGGTGACGACCTGTGCCTCGCGGCCGGGCTCCACGACGCGCTGTTCCTGTCGCACCCGCGCGCCGAGAAGTGGAGCGTCCGCGACAAGTCGCGTCGCAAGATCATCGACACCGCACTGTCCCTGGTCAGCCAGCCGCTCTCGCGCAACCGCACGCGCGTGATGGCGCGACATGCCTTGCTCGGCAACGTGTTCCAGCTGACCCGCCGCGACATCACCGTGTCGTGGTGGACCGGGCGCGCGAAGTTCCTCGGCCAGACGCCCCCGTCGCGGCTGACCGCGTGGAAGAGCGTGCGACGCGTTCGCGAGGAACAAGCCGAGGTCGGGTTCGACGAGTTGCTCGCGCTCCCCGACACCGCACCGATCATCGCCACGCTGCTCCGCCGCACGCCGCTCACCCAGCTACTCGAGGCCCCTCCGGGGGCGCCGCCGCTCCACTGGGAGGACGCGGTGTTCCTGCTCCGCGATGCCGAGCTCGCGCGCGCGATCGCGTACCGGCTGGTTCCCGACGAGCCGCCCGACGTCATGGTGCGCGGCCCGGCGCGGCTGGCCGCGGCGTTCGAGCAGATGCTCGAGCGAGCGCCCGACGAGCTCGACGTCCGCGCGGTGGCCGCATTCCTCGTCCACCTGAACGCGCTGTTCTGCTTTGGCGAGCTGTCGCTGCGCGAGCTCGGTGCGAAGTCGCCGCTGATCTCGACCACGCTGTCCGCGGAGGCGGCCGCTCGCCGGCCGCGCGGCCTCGCCACGCTGTTCGCGCTGCCCGGAGCCCTCGCCCTCGTCGATCCTCGGATCGCCGCCCCGCCGGGGCTCGCTCAATTCCCCAGGCTCGCGCGGCGGTGGGCCGTCCAGCGCGCGCAGGTCGCCGAGCTCCTGAGCGATGCGGTGATCGACGCACTCGCCCAGCGGTTGCGCAGGCACCTGCGATCCGACGTGAATCGGGATCCTGGTGAGGTGATATCGCTGACGTCACCGCCGACTCCCGCCGATCTAGGGTAATCTCACGCGATAGTTACGCGACGGGCTTCGGGCCGCGCGTGATTCCAGCTAGTCCCTCTGAAATGGTCGCGCCGCCTACCACTCCCCGTAGTTTTGCCGTCGATGTCGCGCGTGCTTCCGCGGCCTTCCAGGACCTGGCGCGCCAGATGGGCGCCCAGTTCCTCGACAAGCAGGAGATCATCCGGCTGATGACCGTGTCGGCGATCGCCGGCGAGCACATGGTGATCGTCGGGCCGCCCGGTACCGCGAAGTCGGCGATGATCGACATGTTCGCGAAGCTGATCGACGCCAGGTACTTCGAGTACCTGCTGACGCGGTTCACCGAGCCCAACGAGCTGTTCGGGCCGGTCGACATCGCGGCGTTCCGCGAGGGGCGCTACACGCGGCGGATCGAGCACATGCTCCCGACCGCGGAGATCGTCTTCCTCGACGAGATCTTCAAGTCGAACTCCGCGATCTTGAACGCGCTGCTCCACGTCATCAACGAGCGCAAGTTCCAGAACGGCCCCGAGGTCGTCGAGGTCCCGCTGATCTCGCTGTACGCGGCGAGCAACGAGGTCCCCAACGACGAGAACCTCGCGGCGATGTTCGACCGCTTTCTCGTGCGCGTGCTGTCGGACAACCTCGACAGCTACCACTTCCACGAGCTGATGAAGAAGGGCGTGTCCCTCGAGCTCCGCAAGATGACCGGACGGACGGTCGATGCGGCCGGGCGTCCCGCGGGCGAGCTGCGCCCCGTGATCAGCGCGCGCGACCTTCGCCAGATCCAGCAGAACTTCGACAAGTTCATGCAGTTCCCGGAGGAGTTCCTCACCAAGTACAAGGGCCTGGTGTTCCAGATCCGCAGCGAGGGCATCTCGGTGTCCGATCGCCGCGCCGTCAAGCTGCTCAAGCTGTTCGCCGCGTCGGCGGTGTTCGACGGCCGCACGCGTGTCCACGACGGGGACTTCTTCATCCTGCGCCACATCTGGAACAACCTCGATCAGGTCGAGCTCCTCGAGGAGATCGTCAACCCGATCGTCGACTCGTACTACCGCGAGCACCCCGACGAGCGGCGGTTCATCGGTCCGTCGGCGAGCCTCGACGACCTGCTGACCGAGCTCGGGCTGATCCGCGAGCTGCTGACCTCGGGCACCGAGCTGTCCGACATCCAGCTGTTCAGCCAGCTCAAGAACCTGAACGAGATCAAGGTCGCGCTCGCCTCGCTGCCCGGCGAGGCGGCCGCTCGGATGATCCGCGAGGTCGATCAGTTGCTCGAGACCGTGTTCGCGTCGTCGAAGTTCGGCCTCTGAGGGGGGAACGGGGTGGAGAACATCGAGGCCGTCAAGGCAGCTCTTCTGCGCGCGGCGCAGGCCGAGGCCCACGGCGTGCTCGCCGAGGCCGCCGCGGCGCTCGACGAGGCGCTCGCGCTGGCGCCCGACGATGTCACCGTGCTCAGCACCCGTGGCCTGTTTCTCGGCCGCACCGGTCAGTACGCCGAGGCCGTGAAGATGTTTCGGCGCGCGACCGCGATCCAACCGTCGTACGGCGATCACTACAACGCCGGCAACATGCTCTACGCGCTCGGCCGCAGCGTCGACGCCTTCGTCGAGTTCGATGCCGCGCTCGCCCTCGAGGCCCACCACTCCGAGGGCTGGTGCAACCGCGGCATCGCGCTGTTCTCGGCCGGTCGCCACGACGAGGCACGGACCAGCTTCGACCGTGCGATCGCCCTGGCCGATCGCGCCACGCTCGACGCCACCGTCAACGCCTACCGCTGCAAGGCCACGCTGCTCCAGAAGCTCGGCGAGAAGCCCGCCGCGGTCGCCGCCCGCCGCAAGGTCACCGAGCTCGCGCCGAGCGCCGCGGCCTTCATCGACCTCGCCAACGCCCTGCGCGATGGCCTCGGTCCGCATGTGCTGTGGGAGCCCAAGGGCATCGAGGAGCAGATCGTCGACGCCTGCGAGCGCGCCCTCGCGCTGCCGTGCGATGCCAAGCAGCACGTGTGGTGCTGGGCCGAGAAGCTCCTGCGCCTCCAGCGGATCGCCCACGCGCGCCAGTCGGCGCACCGTGCGGGCAAGCCGATCGAGGACGCCCCCGCGATCGTGCGCTATGCCGAGGCCGCCGAGACAGGCGTCGCCCACTATCCGAGCGACAGGTGGTTCGCCGACATGCTCGACGACGCCCAGCTGCTTCGCGCGAGTCTGCCGCTCTAGCTACGCCGAGAACGGCAACTCGACGATGTACTCGGTCTTCGTCAGATCGACGCCGTTGTGGCGCAAGATCTCGTAGACGAGCGTGCGGTGGAAGTGGAAGTTGGGGAGCGCGAAGTGATCGAGGTAGTCGCCGCCGCGGATGGTCTTGCCCTCGGGCATCCAGGTGTGGCGAACCGCGCGGTCCTCGGCGCCGGCGAAGTCCTCGCGCTTGAACGTGGCGAGGTAGTCGAGGCACGTCTTGATGCGCGCGCGGATCTCCGCGATCGTCTTCTCGGTGTCGGGGTGCGCGGGGCCTTCCTTGCCGCACAGCTTCGCGCACGTCCACTTCGCTTGATCGCACGCGGCCGAGATCTGGCGGATCAGCGGGAACTGATCCGGCGCCAGTCGGAACTGCATCATGATCTCGGGATCGAACTTTTTCTTATCCGAGAGCGCGACCGCCTTGTCGAGCCAGGCGTTGATGGCCTTGAGGTGCTTGGTGAAGACCGGGACGGTCGCGTCGTAGAGGTTCATGGCCGGGATACTAGCGAGTCGCGAGGCGCAGATCGCGCCGCGCGCACGCGCAACTGCGTGCAGAACGTGCGAGTAGTCCGATGTCACCCTCCCGAAATCGTTGAGTGGCCCGACCGGCACGCGGCTCGCACCACCGACCGACATGCTGCCGATGACCGGGCTCTACCAGATCTGGATGTCGCGAGGGTATGGGCTGCATCCGGGGCCGAAATTCCGGTATTTCGACGATGCTCGCAGGTACGTAGAGGACCATCGCGGCGAGGCGAGCCTCGCGGTCAAGGGACCGGACGGCGAGTGGGAGATGATCGTGGCGCGGCGCCGGCTGGCGCGCGGAACCCAGCGCTAACGCACGGTATTCGGCGTCGATCGCGGCCCGTCCGCTGCAGATCCGCATGCTAGCTTCCGCACGTGCCGATTCCGGCGGAACGGAGGCGGAGCTTTGTCGCTCGTCAAGCGGCGACCATGGTGCTCTCGCACGTCCAGGTCGATACGCCGATGGCCCTGGTCCGCTCCGCGGCGTGGTCCAACTCGCTCATGCGGATGGGCGTTCACCTGCCGCTGTTCGTGATCCACGACATCGGCGTGATGTTGTCGATGTCGCGCGGGTCCGGCGGCTACACGTTGCGGCCGCGCGAGGCCCAGCTGGCGCGCGTGCAGGTGCCGCCGAACATGAAGCCGCTGCTCGACCAGTACCGCAAGCTGCTCGAGAACATCTCGACCTCCGAGGTCACCGAGCGGCTGGCCGGCCTGCGCCTGCGCGACGAGATGATCGCGGTCTTGCTGTCGCGGATCGTCGGAGACACCTACAACCGGTGGCGCGATCGCAGCAAGAGCGCCGGCGCCGAGCCGCTGCCGCTCGACCTCGGGATCCTCGGCGAGATCGACTACGCCGATCACTTCAAGGACTTCGATCCGCGCGGCCTGTGGGGCTTCGTCGAGCACCTGGTCGCGCAGTCGATGCACGTCTACACCCAGGTCGAGCTGATCGACCTCGATACCGTGCGCCTGCTCGGCCTGTTCAAGGAAGACAGCGCGTCGGGCAGCGAGGCGCTCGGCGGGGCGATCGATCTCGTCGACCTGTTCGCGGCGCTGGGCTCGCCCGAGGCCAACGACGTCGCCAACTTCTCGCTCGACCTGCTGCCGAGCGTGCTCGAGACCCGGCGCACCACCGGCGCGCAGACGTTCGCCGTCGACGGCTACGCGTCGGTCGAGCGCAAGGGCAACATCGACTCGCTGGTGCTGTCCGAGCTGGCCTACGACCGCGAGATCTTCGAGCAGAAGGTCGTCGACAACGAGCTGCTCTACTACGGGCGCGAGAAGCAGCGCGAGGACGAGCGCCGGCTGCAGTACCTGCTGATCGATTGCTCGGCGTCGATGCGCGGCCAGCGCCAGGTGTTCGCGCGCGGCCTCGCGCTCGCGCTGATCAAGAAGCTGATGCTCGAAGGCGACGAGATCTGGGTACGGTTCTTCGATAGCCGGCTCCACGAGACCGTCAAGATCGGGCGCACCGGGCAGGTGCCGGTGCCGTACCTGCTGTCGTTTCGCAGCGAGCGCGGTCGCAACTACGGCAAGGTGTTCCGGCAGCTGCTCGTCGAGGTCACCCGGCTCCGGCGCGAGCAGAAGCGCCGCGTCGTGCTCTACACGATCACCCACGGGCAGTGCCACATCGAGCCCGACCTGGTGGCGTCGCTCAAGCAGCAGGCGTTCCTCTACGGCGTCGTGGTGTTGCCGTCGAGCGACCAGCTCCCCGAGTTCGTCCAGCAGCTCGACCGCAGCCAGATCGTGACGCGCGAGGCGCTGACCAGTCGTGCCGAGCGCCAGCGCCGCGCGCTCGACATCGTCGGCGACGCCACGCGCACCACGCCGCGCAAGAAGCAGCCCGTGCAGGCCGCCAAGCCCGGCGAGAGCCTGCGGATGCGCCGCGCGACGGACGGTCCCGATACCAAGGCACGTGACTGATGGCCCGCCGGACGTTCAACTCGATCGAGTCGACCGTCGATCAGGCCGACGCGATGGTCCAGCAGGGCAGGTGGGCGGAGGCCGAGCGCCACTACCGCGACCTGATCGGCCAGACCCACGTCATCAACTACGAGTACGACGACTGGCTGCGCGGGCTCGGCGACATCTACCGCCACCTGAACCGATCGCGCGAGGCCGCCTTCGTGTTCCTCTACCTCCACTACTTCGACCAGGCGCGCGGTCAGCTCCAGGGTGACGAATACGTCGCGCTGCGTGCCCGGCTCGCCGAGATCGAGAAGAAGTGGAGCGAGGCCGCGCGGCTCTACCAGCGCGCGCAGTTGCCGGTGCATGCCGCGGTCGCGTTCGAGAAGGCCAAGCAGCTCCCCGAGGCCACCGCCGCGTGGAAAGCGATGCTGCACGCGCCGGGACTCGTGCAACGTCCGTACGAGGCCGCGCTCGTCCACTTCAACTACGGGCTCGCCGCGGTCCGGCTCGACGAGCATTCGGCCGAGGCGCGCCGTGCGCTGATCGAGAGCCAGCGCAAGCTCGAGCAGGTCGCCGATGACTTCGAGCTCACCGGGGAGCTCGAGCGCGCGTTCGATTGCTTCCAGATCCTGCTCAAGCTCGGCAAGGAGAGCGCGCAGTTCGAGAACCTCGCGGAGGGCTACGTCAACTGCATCCGCGTGCTGCGCGACGATAACCTCAAGTTCTACGTCCTCCAGTACTACGAGGACTTCATCAAGCTCGCCCTCGAGCGCGGCGAGCTCCACGCGGCCGCCACGCTGTACCAGGAAGCCGCCGCGTTCGCCGCGCGCGCCGGGCTGCCGTACGACCGTCACTACCAGCACAAGAGCGCGCTGACCTGGATGCGATGCGCCGACAAGTTCCTCGAGACCGGCGTGCCGGTGCAGATGACCGAGAACGCGTTGCTCGCCGCGGCTTCGCAGCACTCCGCCGTCGGCGACTACCCGGCGGTGCGCGAGTGCTTCGAGAAGCTCGCCACGCTCGAGCTCCCCGATCGCCAGAAGAAGCGGTTCTCGACGATCTCGCAGCGCTACAAGGGGCTCGCGGCGCCGCCCGTCGAGCTGCCCGGGTTGCCCGACTATCTCAAGCAGCAGCATGCGTACGCCGACATCTGGTTCGTCGACCTGCTCGAGTGGGAGATGGACGGCGATCCGTTCGCGGTCGCGGCGTCGATCGTCGGCGACCTGCGCTACCCCAACGGGATCCGGCGGCGCGCGCTCGTCGTGTTACTCACGCTCGCCGACGCGCAGGCGCGCGACGCCACCGGCGACGCCGAGACCCTGACCAACGTGGCCGAGTTGCTCGGCGAGCTGCAGTCGTACGCCGCGCTCTCGCCGCTCGAGAAGCTGTACGCCTCGCCGGATCCGATCATCCGGCGGGCCGCCGTGCGCGCACTACGGTTTCTCTACTTCAAGCGCAGCTTCGTGATCGTGCGCAAGGCACTCGCGGACGGCGACGCGCAGGTTCGCGAGGCCGCGCTGACCGCGATCGAGGGCCTCCACTTTCCGCACGCGTTCAACCCGCTCGCGCGGATCTATCGCGAGAGCAACGATCCGCGCGTGCGCGCCGCGGCGCTGCGCTCGATCGGTAAGATCACCACGGTCGAGGCCGGCGAGTTCCTGGTCATGGTGCTGCGCCAGGAGGCCGGTGCGCTGCGCGAGACCGCGCACAAGGCGCTCCAGGACATGGACAACGTCGACGTGATCCCGATCCTGCGCCAGCACCACGAGATCGAGACCAACCCAGCCGTGCGCGAGACGCTCGGCGATCTGCTGCGGCGGCATTAGCCCAGGGCCCGCGGCAACCGGGCACCACCTGGGCTCTGGTATGTTCGTCGCGATGCGGAGCCTTATTGTCTTGCTGGCCACGCTGGCCTTGGGGGCCGCGCTGGCCGCCTGCGACTCGAAAGCCAACACCTCGGACACCAGTGCGCGCGCCGACCAGCTGTCCAAGGAGTACGAGAGCTGCGGCGCGACGTTGCACTGCGACGACGGCCTGCGCTGCTTCGCGCACGAGTGCGGCCGCACCAAGCGCTCCAACCTCGGCGACTACTACGCCGCGTACGGCGCGAACAAGCTCGCCAAGGGCGATACCGAGGCCGCGATCACCGCCTATTCGCAGGCGCTCGGCCAGTACAACGTCGCCAAGATCCCGCTGCCACCCGACATCGACTGCGGGTACGGCGGTGCGCTCGCCGCCGGCAAGACCAACCACGATCACGCCGAGCTCGCGGCCAAGGTGCTCCACCGCTGCCTGCTCGCCGTGCCGCCCGGTGGTGCACTGCGCGACCATGCGCTCGCCCAGCTCGCGACGCTCCAGGAGGCCGGGCTCGATCCCGTCCTGATCGGCGCCGACAAGCTCGCCGATGTCTACCTCACCAAGAAGCCGGCCACACCCGCCACCGACAAGCTCGTCATCAGCGTCGCCGCGCTCCCCGTGCCCACCGGCAAGTCGTGGGCGAAGGTTCCCGAGGCGATGGCCTCGCCGGCGCTGCGTCCCTCGCTGATCTCGTGCTGGTCGCAGTTCAACGCGCAGACCCACAAGGCCGCGCTCTCGGTCTCGCTCGGCGTCAAGGTCACCTACGCCGCCAACCCGGACTACGAGAACGAGGGCGCCTGGATCACCAGGTTCGACACCCCGCCCGCCACGGCGCGTCCCGTCGACACCTGCGTGCGCTCCGTCGTCGAGCCCGCGATCAAGGACCTCAAGCTCCGCGACCGCATGGATAGCCGGGTCACGATCTCGATCAAGTAGTCGCGAACGAAGACGATCACGACGGGGTGCGACTCCCGTCGTGTCGCTGATCCGCAGGCATCACGTCACTCGACCACCGCGCAGGATTCGCGCGTCACGCGTCCCTTCCCCGACAGGGCGTGTCCGGACATTCGACGGAGCCAGGTCCCGACGCGCGAAATCGCTGCGTCGCCGGCTGGCGTAGGCGATGCATTCCCTGTCGACCGGACTGCCATGTTTCCGATGTTCTCTCGTGGTGGAGTTGCTGCCGGCCGCAAACGTGCGAAGCCCGAACGCGGGGTGCATCCCGCGCGCATCGCACTCGTGGTCGTCGCGGGCAGCGTTGTGATCGCGTGCGCCGGCGCTGGCCCCCGACGCTCCTACGGCTTTCACCTGCGCGAATTGCCGTCGTCCGTCACCGCGGGTGAGATCACCGTTCCCGCCGCCCCCGCCGACGTCTACGCCACGCTGGTCGACTTCGATCACTGGACCTCGGTGTTCACCTACCTCGATCGGGTCGATGTCGAGCCGATCGACGGCAACGACGCCGACCTCGTCACCTACGGCAAGAACGGTGACGTCGATCGGATCCGGAGTCACGCCGACCCGGGGCGGCGGCGGCTCCGACTCGATCAGATCGGCGGTCGCGCCAACGTCACCGGTACGATCACCGTGGTGGCCGGCCCCGCATCCGACACGGCCACGATCCACGTCCAGTTGTACGCCGACGTGCCCGGCATCGTCGGGTGGTTCGTCAGCGACGCGAAGATCCGCGGCAAGCGCGAGGGGAAAGTCGTGAAGGACCTGACCTGTTTGCGTGACTACTTCGCGCACACCCGTGGGCCTGCGCTGGTGCGGTCGGCAGCACGGTTTCGGTAGGTTGGCCGGATTTCACGTGGTAGAGAGCCCCGTGCCCGAGCTACCCGACCTGCGGACCATGACCCTCGACGACGCGATGGAGTTCGCGGTCGCGCAGGGTTGGCCGACGTTTCGCGGCGAGCAGATCTGGCGGTGGGTCCACGATCAAGGTGCCCGGTCGTTCGACGAGATGACCAACCTATCTCGCGACGTGCGCGAGCAGCTGTCTTCGATCGCGCGGATCGGGTGTTTGACGATCGGCGAGATCCAGACCTCGCGCGACGGCACCCGCAAGCTGCGGCTGGTCACCCGCGACGGCCGCTCGATCGAGAGCGTGCTGATCCCCGACGGCGACAAGACCACGCAGTGCATCTCGTCGCAGGTCGGCTGCGCGGTCGACTGCCAGTTCTGCGCGACCGCCAAGCTCGGCCTCGATCGCAACCTCGACGCCGGCGAGATCGTCGATCAGGTGTACCTCGCGAAGCGCCTGCTCGCCGAGGTCGAGCCCGATCGCCGGATCTCGAACATCGTCTACATGGGGATGGGCGAGCCGCTCCACAACTACGACAACATGGTGCGCTCGATCCGCATCCTCACCCACGACAAGGGCGCCGGACTCGCGCAGCGTCGCATCACCGTGTCGACCTCGGGCCTGGTGCCCAAGCTCGAACGCCTCGGCAACGAGACGGTGCGCCCGAACCTCGCGATCTCGCTCAACGCGCCCAACGATTCGATCCGCGACCAGATCATGCCGATCAACCGCAAGTGGAACATCGGCAAGCTGCTCGCGGCCCTGCGCGCCTATCCGCTCGAGCAGCGGCGGCGGTTCACGTTCGAGTACGTGCTGCTCGCGGGCGTCAACGATTCGCTCGCCGATGCCGGCCAGCTCGCGAAGCTGCTGCGCGGCCTCAAGTGCAAGGTCAACATCATCCCGTACAACCCGCACCCCGAGGCGATCTACACGCGCCCCGCGCCCGACGTCGTCGACGCGTTCCAGAACGAGTGCAAGCGCCTCGGGCTGCCGACGTATCTGCGCACGCCGCGCGGGGATGACATCGACGCCGCGTGCGGTCAGCTCGCCAATCGCGTCGACGGCTCGCCGATCGTGCCGCTGCGCGCGCGCCGCAAGGGTCCGCCACCCGCGCCGCCCGTCGACTGACGGCTACAGGATCACCTGCAGGCAGTGGCCGTCCGAGCTGCAGAACTCGCCCTCCCTGCAGTCCGCATTGGACATGCAGTCGCCGGGCGGAGGATCCGGCGGCGCACAGTCGTTGGGATCGATCTCCGTGCACGGGCACTCGCCGGGCACCGTGTCGACGGTGTTGTCGGCGAGCTTGGATGGAGAGGCGTGGACGAAGCTCATGTACGCCGAGCCGAAGATGTCCGGATCGAACGCCGACACCGCGACCCACACCTCGTAGACGACGCGGAAGTCCCAGTCGGGTGCCGCCGGGTTCGGCGTGCAATCGGCGTCGGACGCCGGAGAGTCGGTGGTCAAGCAGTAGCCACGCTCGTTGAGGTTGCGATCGAGCGAGCTGCTCCAGCCCAGGATCGCGGCGCGATCGCCGACCAGCATCTTGCCGTCGCCGCCGTCGACCCCGAGGCAGCTGAAGCCACACGGCGCGTCGGGATCCTCGCTGATGTAGTCGAGGTCGAACTCGAGAACCAGGTTGCCACTGGAGTCGAACATCTGGACCTCGGCGTGGTCGCTGCCAACGAGGTCCTTGAAGTTGTGCTTCGACCAGTTGACCGCGTTGGCGCCGAACGTGTTGTCGACGAACGACGGGTCGAACACGATGCTGAGATGGATGGCGTCGACGCCGTTGTACTGCTCGAACGTCTGCTCGATCACCGCGAGCGGAGGCGTGCTCGTCGGCATCGTCGGATCGACCAGGCACACCGAACCGTCCGGCGCCGCGGGTGTCGGATTGGCTCCGGCACACGTGGCGAACGGTGGAACGTACGGGGGCTGGTCGTCGCCACCGCCCGCCGACGATCCGCCACAGCCCACACCCACGACGAGTGACAACACGAAGAGGCCGAGCTTCCTCATGTGGTCAGGGTGAACCTGTCGCGTCCCGGATACAGCGGCAATTCGCACGAATCGGCCGACGAACCATGTGCTCGAATGCGTACCGTTCCCCCCACCATCCGGTGAGGTCGGCTGGCCAGCGCGTGCGTGCTACACCGAGACGTGCGCCGCTGGTATTTGATCGCCCTCGCGATCGTGATGGTCGCGCACGTGTATCTGTGGTGGCGGTTGGTGCTGCCGCTACCGTCGCCGTGGTTCCAGATCGGCACCGCCGTGGTCGTGCTCGGCGCGCCCGGGTTTCCGCTGATGCGCCGCTACGCGCGCCGGCTGTCGCGCCGGGCCGCCCAGCCGTGGCTGTTCGCCGGGTACGTGTGGTTCGCCCTCGCGATCTACTTCGTGCTCGGCGCGATCGCCGCCCACGTCGCGGTCGCGCTCGGTGCCGATCCGCGCGACGCGGCCGTGATCGCCGGCGGTGCGGCGATCGGCGTGGTGTTCCTCGGCCTGCTCCAGGTCGCGCGCGGTCCGCTGGTCCGGCGGATCCGGATCCCGCTCGCCAAGCTGGGCGTGCCGGAGCTCCGCGTCGTCCAGCTCACGGACGTCCACATCGGACCGCTGATCGGCGCCGGGTTCGCCGAGCAGGTCGTGCGCCGGGTCAACGCGCTGTCGCCCGACCTGATCGTGATCACCGGCGACCTGATCGACGGGCGCCTCGCCGAGCTCAAGCCGCACATCGAGCCGCTGCGAGGACTGCGCGCGCGCCACGGCGTGTACTGCGTGACCGGCAACCACGAGTACTACTGGGACACCGGGCCGTGGCTCGACCACCTGCGCTCGCTCGGCTTCCGCGTGCTGCACAACGAGCACGTCGAGATCGCCGGCGCGATCACGCTCGCCGGCACCGACGACCGGTCTCGAAGTGAGGATGTTCCGGCGGCCGTGGCCGGACGCGATCCGACCCTGCCGCTCGTGCTGCTCGCCCACCAGCCGCGCACGATCGAGCGCGCCGTCGCCGCCGGCGTCGACCTCCAGCTCTCCGGTCACACGCACGGCGGGCAGATGCTGCCGTGGGGCTACCTCGCACGGATCTACGATCCGAAGGTGTCGGGCCTCGCGCGGTTCGGTGACACCTGGCTGTACGTCAGCCACGGCACGGGCTACTGGGGCCCACCGATCCGCGTCGGCACGTGCTGCGAGATCACCGAGATCACGCTCGCGAGCGCCCGAGCGCCCGTCTCGGCCTAGTGGAGCTCGATGCCGAACCGCGCGCACTTCGCGCGCATCGCGGGCTTGTCGGCCGCCGCGAGCGCGTCGTAGCGCTTCTGCACGTCGGCACCGGCGCACGGACCGAGCAGGTGGGCGCGCAGCGTCGAGGCCCCGGGGATCGGGTCCTCGTGCTTCTTCATCTTGCCGAGCATCCGCTTGATCTGCCGGCGCTGCGCGTCGGTCAGCCGCTTGTCATGCGCCAGCCGCGCCTCGAGACGCGCGCGGTCGATGCGGTCCGGCGACAGGTGGATCCGATTGCCGGCGCGGCGGGTGTGCGGCGCGAGCTCGCCGGAGGTTGTCGCGGGTGTGTTCGTGCTCGAGCTCGACGGTGTCGTCGACGCGGAGTTGCCGGCGGTGCGGTCGCCGGTCTCGACCGAGGGTGAGCCCGACGTCGAAAGCTGCGGGATCGCTCGATGCCGGGTGTGGTTCGGCAGGTACACGGCCTCGGGCAAGCTCGGGCCGGGCCGACGGGTGAGCGATGCCTCGGCCGCGCGCGGACCCGTGGAGTGCCACAGGTAGATGGTGCCCCCGGCGAGGAGGGCGGCAATCGCGATGACGACGATCCGGTGCACGTGGACCTTACTGCGGGGTGAACTTGACCGACGCGCCCGGCGTGATCGAGGTGACCGACTTGGCGACCGCTCCGGCCGCATCCTCGACACCGATCGTGGCGCCGCTACCGGTCGGGACCTGCGCGTTGGAGTACACGAACTCGATCGAGCTGTCGGTGGGATCGAGGATGGCCTGGAACTGCACGTCCTCGCCGCCACCGAAGGTCACGCCGGTCCACTGGATGACCAGGGTGTTGCCCACGGTCTTCTGGCAGACCCCGCCGTTGGCGTCGACCACGAGGTCGTCCCAGTACGGCGCGATCATCTCGTTGGGGTCGCCGGCATCGGGCATCGCCACGTTGCTGAAGAAGCAGCTGCCACCCACCGAGCTACAGGCGAGGGCCGTGTCGAACGAGATGAATCCGTTCGAGAACACGCGGAACTGCGAGCCCGCCGCGGTACCGAAGAACTCGAAGTTGGCCGGCGTGTCGATCAACGCCGTCGAGGCACCCTCGTCGGTGTCGGACATCGCGACCTCGGTGCCACCGGTGCATGCATCGCTGAACGTCGTGCTGCCGGCCGACACCGCGTACGGCGGCTCGGTGATGCCGACGTCGAGATCGAATGTTCCGCTGCCCGACGCGGCAGTGACCTCGAACGCCGTCCAGCCACGTCCGGTCTGCGCGATCGTCACGGTATCGGGGTTGCCGGGGGTGCCGTTGTTGATCAGGTTGCCGATCGCCGACTCGTCGTCGTCGAGCTGCTGGATCTCGGTGCTGAGGCCGTTCACCGGCGACGCCGTGACGTCGATCGTGTTGCCGGGATCCGTGCGCAGCAGGTAGCGATGCGTCGTGGTGGTGTTGTCGAGCGTCTCGCCGGTGACCGAGGCACCGTTCGCCATGTCGAGCGTGCCGAGGTCGGTGTGGTCGCGGCGCGCGAAGTCGACCGTGAAGTTGGTGCCGGCGCCATCCTCGGCGTTGAACGTCACGAAGTAGCTCGTGATCGGATCGTCGAGCAGGATGCGGCCGACCGGCGTCGAGCCGTCGCTCGCGTAGGTATGGGTGAACTCGGGGAACGTGTCGTCACACGAGAAGAAGCAGGACACACCCGGCAGCGGATCGAGGCGGCCGAACGCGGTCGCCGGATCGAAGAAGTTCGCCGCGGTCGCGCCCGCGCCGCCGGCCGTGCCGTTGAACAGCTGCCACGCGTCGGTGGTGCCGGCATCGTAGGTGTACGGGTTCGAGTCGAACGCGTTGGTGGTCTCGGTCGTGAGGGGCGTGCCCTCGGTGATCGTCCCCACGGTCTGTGCCGCGTACGTGCTGGTGGCGGTGATGTCGGTCGGATTGTTCGGGTCGAAGTTGTCGTCGAACACCAGGAAGTAGTAGCGACCCGCCGTCGGGTGACGGAGCAGGCCGACGTAGTCCTGGAACGTCTCGCCGGTAAAGCCGAAGAACACGTCGAACGTGAACAGCGAGAAGATGTTGAAGTTGTCGTCGACGATCACGCCCTCGACCGGAACGTCGAAGTGGAGGTCCATGCCGGTGACCTCGAGGTCGCTTCCGACGTCGTAGAAGAACACCGAGAAGTCGGTGTCACTGCCCGGCTGGGCGACGGAGTTGCCGTCGGTCGACAGCTCGCCCGCGTCGCCGGCCTGCACGTTGAGCGTGAAGTTGACCGGCTGGAGCGCGTAGTTGAACACGTGGTCGGCGACGATCAGCGTGGTGTCGCCGGCCCGGAAGCCGAGTAGCGCCGCCTCGGCTGGGGTCGTGTTGTCGCCGTCCGCGACCGCGCGGATGCGCTTGATCGCGCCGGAGGTTTGCTCGACCACGAGCGACGACGCGTTCTGGACCGAGGGCACCTGCAGCGTGATGTCGTTGACGCCGAGGCCCATGTCCGCGACCGAGAAGAACTGGACCTCTCCGGGCTGCAGCGCACCGGAGTGTGTCGCGAGGCCGTCGGTGACGGTGAGGGCGGTCGGAGCGGGGATCGGCGTGACGTCGACGGTCGCGTAGTACTCGAAGTCGTCCGCGCCTTCCTCGGCGCCGGCGGCGCCGCCGGCGAGGAACAGCGACCGGGTGTCGGCGATCACGATGACGTAGGTGCCGGCCTTGGGCAGGTAGAGCTGGCGCTTCGAGGTGTCACCGCTGAGGTTGATGCCGAACCGCGTCCACTGCGCGATCGGGTCGGTCTGGGCGACCGCGGCCACCGAGGCAAAGCCACCGGCGAGGCCGTGCAGACCGTCGACCGACACGGTCAGGAGCGTCGGACCCTGGACGGTGAGGTCGTAGGTATCGAAGTCGGCGTCGTTCTGGCCGTCGGCATCCTCGTCCTGGAACGGGATGATCTTGCCGTGGATCACGAAGTGCTCGCCCTCGGGCTTGAGCGCGATCGTGCCGGCGTCGGTGGTGCTGTCCTCGCCGAACACGCCGAGGCCGTTGGGCTCGGCGGCCTCCTCGAGATCGACGTCGACACGCCCCGGATCGACGCACTCGGCCCCGACGAGCACGGTGCCGTCCTGACATGCGTTCGGATCGATGACGCAGGAGTTGGTCTCCTCGTCGAGGATGGTCCCGCCGGAGCACGACGGGGGCAGATCTGCTTTGCAGATCCCGTTGTCGTCGTGGGTGCCTTCACCGCACTGACGAGAGTTGTCACCACACGACGCCACGCCCACCACGATCGCGAATACTGCGACGGTTAGCCGGAGACCCTTCATGGGCGAGTTTTCCAACGCAACAACGAGGCCCGTCAACGCGTTGTGGTCACCGAGTTGGCGTCACCGAGTGAGCGGCCGCGGCAGCCGGAGTACCCTTTTGCAGTGCCGGAGGAAACGAGGGCCGAGTCGCGACCGGGGCGCGCCGTGCTCCGCATCGCCGGGCTGTTGACCCAGCTCGCCTGCGCCGGCTGCCTGCTCCTCGGGACGATCGCGTTCGTGATGGTCCATCAGAACAAGACCGGCGGCACCGGCTACGCGATCGCCTGGGCGGCGGCGGCGATGGTGGGTCTGGTGTTCGGCGGGTTGATGGCGCGCGGCGGGCTGATCGCGATCCTGGGTAGTGCGCTGCTCGACCTCGGGCTGGCCATCGTGCTGGTGGCGCTCGACTACGACACGCTGGCGAGCCTGCTCCAGGCGCTCGCGGACTCCGACGTCGCGATGGTCGGCAACGCGCTGGTAGGCGTCGCGATCGGCTTGTTCGTGATCGCCGCGCTGTGCTTGCTGTCGATTCCCCAGGGCATTCGTTACACGCGGTGGCTCCACGCCGGCCAGTCGGGCGAATTCGCCGCGATGTCGGCGGCGGAGACCGACCGGCGTTTCCCGCCACCGCCAGAGTTGGGGGGCGGCTCGGGGCCCGGACCCGGACCGGGGACCGGGTACGCACCGGGCGTGGGGCTCGGACCGGGGCCCGGGTTCGGACCGGAGCTCGGGCAGGGGCGCCCGCGGATTACCAACCGCGGGTTCGCGCCACCACCGCTCACCGGCATGGCGGCGAAGAGCTCGATGTGGCGCCCACCGACCGCCCCGGTGGCCGAGCGCCGATCGCGCCGCCGCATGTACTTCGCCCTCGGTGGCTTCGCGATCGGATTCGGTGCCGGCATCGGCGTCCTGGTGTCGTCGACCACGCAGTCCGACGACGTCGCCCAGTCCGGCGATCCGTCCGGCTCCGGTTCCGGATCCGGCAACGCCCGATGACGCCGGCGTGGGCTCCTCGGGCGGCGGGCTCGCGGGTCGGCTCGGCCAGCACCGCGATGCGGGCGCCGGGAATGGCAGTGGGAGCGGTAGCGGAAGCGCGGCAACACCGGCGGTGCCGAACGTGCGCGCGATGCTCCAGACCCAGCGCGATGCGATCGCACGTGGCGACCTCGACGGGCTGGTCGCGACGGTGTGGCCGAAGGCGATCGGGTTCGGCGTCGACGGCGACGAGCTCCTCGACGGGGCCAAGTCGTTCGCGGCGCAGGTCGCGCACGATCTCGGCGACCTCGGAGACGGCACCACGGTCGAGGTCACGTCCAGCCACGTCGGCGAGGAGGGCGATCACGCGTGGATCGCCGAGCAGCTCGAGCTGTCGTCGCCGAAGGGCAAGCGCCGGTTCGCGGTCACCGAGCTCGCCGCGGTGATCGACGGGGCGTGGAAGGTCGTCGCCTGGCACTGGGCGGTGCCGGTGCCCGACGCCACGGCGGAGCGGGTCGCCTTGCTCGGCACCAAGCCACTGGCCAAGGCGATCCCGAGCAAGCTCGACGGTCCCGAGGCGTTCGACAAGGCCGTCCGCGCGGCGTTCGCCTCGCGCGAGGCGTTCGTCAAGGCGCGCAGCACGCGCGAGGACGCGTTCAACTTCGGCAGCGCTCCGGGCGAGCGCATCGTCGGCGGCGATCGGATCGCGAAGATCTTCGGCCGGCTGCGCGCCCGGATCCGGCTTCACGACGGTGTGCGCGCGCTCGCCGCGAACGCGTGGAATCCGGCGAACAAGTCGCCAACCGTCGGCGTCGCGCTGGTCAACGCCGACTTCACGTCGAAGACGCGCGCGGCGACCGACCTCACCCAGACGTTCCGGGTGATGGCCGTGTTCGTGCGCGAGGGCGCGGACTGGAAGATCGTGCTGACCCAGTGGTCGCACGCCGGTCCGATTCGCTAGGGCTCGCGCTTCGCGAGCCGATCGACGCGACGCTCGCGATTAGCGAGCGAGCGCCGCGAGGTCCGCGGTCGAGAAGAAGAACGCGATCTCCTCGCGTGCCGTCTCGGGAGCGTCGGAGCCGTGCACCGCGTTGCGCTCGATGTTGGTCGCGAACTCCTTGCGGATCGTGCCGGCCGCGGCCTTCTCCGGGTTGGTCGCGCCCATCACCTCGCGGTTCTTCGCGATCGCACCCTCGCCCTCGAGCACCTGGACGACCACGGGACCCTCGGTCATGAACTTGACGAGGTCGCCATAGAACGGGCGCTCCTTGTGGACCGCGTAGAACGCCTTGGCCTGGGCCTCGGTCAGCCGGACCATCTTCGACGCCAGGATGCGCAAGCCCGCACCTTCGAGCTTGGCGGTGATCGCGCCGATCACGTTCTTGGCGACGGCGTCGGGTTTGATGATCGAGAACGTACGTTCGATAGCCATGTCAGAACTCCTTGCGCGCGGACGCTAACACCGAGCACGGCGCCGACGAAACATGGCAGCATCGTCAAACGGATGGCGGACCGCCCCGAAGACCGGATTCCCTGCCCGCTGTGCGGTGGCCTCGTGCACCCGGTGGCGGGGCGCTGCAAGCACTGCAAGGGTGACCTGGTCGCGCTGCGCACCGGCAAACCCCAGGCCCACGCGGCGTTGCCGGCGCTCGGTCCGCGGACCAACGAGCCCGTGGAGCCGCGACCGCCGGCCCCGCACGTGGCTCCCCAGCACCTGATCGAACAGGCGGCGCGCGCGTACGTGGCGACCGGGCCGATGGTCTTCCCGCCGGACGCACCACGCCCAGCTGCCCTCGATCCGAGCACCGCGACGTTCTCGCGCGGCCCGGAACCGGCACGCCAGGTCCTGCCGCCGCGGCCGACCGGCCGCATGTTCGCGGCCCAGGCGCCATCGGCGCCGGTGTGGCCGGTGATCGTGATCGTGATCGCGACGCTCGCGGTGATGTTCTCGATCGCCGCGATCGTCGTCAGCTAGGCGTACGGGCTCGCAGCTAGAACAGGTCGTGGCCGCTGCCGCCACCGTCGGGGCAGCCATCCGGGTTGTCGCACCCGCTACCGCTGCCGTCACCACCGCCATCGCTGCCGCTACCGCTCCCACCGCCGCCATCACCGCCTTCGCAGCCGTCGGGGTTGTCGCACTCGTGGCAGAAGTTGATCTTCGAGATCGAGCGGTCGTCGGGTGTGGACCACGAGCCGGACTGACCGGAGAAGCTGTCGGTGCCTTCCTTGACCAGATAGCTCATCGGTTCGCCGTTCGACACGGTGATCGAGAACCCGGTGTACTTGCCGGCGGCGTTCTTCACCCAGTCGTGGATCAAGACGACGCGCGAGCCCAGCCGGACGAGGTGGTTCTCCATGCCGAGCGAGCTCTTGGCGACCTCGCAACAGTCGTTGACCGAATCTGCCTGTTGCTCGAGGTCACTGACAGACTGGCCCACCGAGTCCGAGCAACCCGCGGCGAGCAAGACAACGAAGAGGGCCTGTTTCATGCGCCCCGACAGGAGCAGCATCCGTGCCGCCCGGATCTCCACGCACTTCGAGGATCGGCGATCGCGGATCAGACGCTTGGCCGGTGGTGGCTGGGAGATTGCCCCTCTGACAGCGGCAACATCCCCCACGCGCGGCGATCGTGAACGTGCGATCGCCTGTCAGTCAGCGGTCAGTCGCTAACCCAGTAGCTTCGCGAGCGTCGAGCCCATCTCGGCGGGCGTCGGAGCGACCGCGATCCCGGCGTCCTTCAGCGCCGCGATCTTGTCGGACGCCGCGCCCTTGCCGCCGGAGATGATCGCGCCGGCGTGGCCCATCCGCTTGCCCGGAGGCGCGGTCTGGCCACCGATGAACGCGGCCACCGGCTTGTCGACGAAGTCGGCGATGAACTCGGCGGCGCGCTCCTCGGAGTCGCCACCGATCTCGCCGATCATGAAGATCGACGAGGTGCCGGGATCCTCGGCGAACCACATCAGCGCTTCGATGAAGTCGGTGCCCTTCACCGGATCGCCACCGATGCCGATCGCGGTCGACTGGCCGAGGCCGATCGCACTGAGCTGTCCGACGATCTCGTAGGTCAGCGTGCCCGATCGCGACACCACGCCGACGCCGCCGGGCTTGTGGATGTAGCCCGGCATGATGCCGACCTTGCACTGGCCGGGCGTGATCACGCCGGGACAGTTCGGCCCGATCAGGACGACCTCGGGGTAGTCGTGGTCGAGCACGTACTTGACCTTGACCATGTCGCGCGCCGGGATGCCCTCGGTGATCGCGATGATGAGGTCGATGCCCGCGGCCGCGGCCTCGAGGATCGAATCCGCGGCGAACGGCGGCGGCACGTAGACCACGCTGGTGTTCGCCTCGGTCTTGGCGACGGCCTCGGCGACGGTGTCGAACATCGGGATCTTCTCGAGGCCCTCGACCTTGGTGCCACCCTTGCCCGGGGTCATGCCGGCGACGACGTTGGTGCCGTACTCGACCATCTGGCGCGCGTGGAACGCACCGGCGGATCCCGACATGCCCTGCACGACGAGACGCGTGTTGTATCCGACGAGGACGCTCATGAACAAACCTCCGCGTTCGACTCGGCCAGACGGCCTCGCTCACCTCTGGTCATCTTACTTGGCTCCCTTGTTCGCGGCCCGGGCAGCGTCGACGACCTTCTTCGCGCCGTCGGCCATGTCGGCCGCGGACACGATGTCGAGCTTGCTCTCGGCGAGGATCTTGCGGCCGATCTCGACGTTGGTGCCCTCGAGCCGGACGACCAGCGGCACCTTGAGCCCGGTCTCCTTGACCGCGGCGACCACACCTTGCGCGATCGTGTCGCACTTCATGATGCCGCCGAAGATGTTGACGAAGATCGCCTTCACGTCCGGATCGGTCGTGATGATCTTGAACGCGGCGGTCACCTTCTCCGCCGTCGCGCCACCGCCGACGTCCAGGAAGTTGGCCGGGGCGCCGCCGTAGAACTTGATGATGTCCATCGTCGACATCGCCAGCCCGGCGCCGTTGACCATGCAGCCGATGTTGCCGTCGAGCGAGATGTACGAGAGCTCCCACTTCTTGGCCTCTTGCTCCGACGCGTCTTCCTCGCTGGGATCGCGCCAGCTCTCGAGCTCGGGGTGGCGGAACATCGCGTTGTCGTCGAAGTTGATCTTGGCGTCGAGCGCGAGCACCCGGTTGTCCTTGGTCGAGACCAGCGGGTTGATCTCGAGCATCGAGCAGTCCATCTCCTCGTAGCACTTGGTCAGCGAGACGAGGAACTTGCCGAGCGCGCTGGCGACCTTGCCGGTCATACCGAGCTGCTTGGCCAGCGTGCGGGACTGCCATGGCTGCCAGCCGGTCGCCGGATCGATCGCGTGCTTGAAGATCTTCTCGGGGCTCTTGGCGGCGACCTCCTCGATCTCCATCCCGCCCTCGGCCGACGCCATCACGGTGACCCGTTCGGTCGCGCGGTCGAGCAGGATGCCGAGGTAGTACTCGTGGGCGATGTCGAGCCCCTGCTCGATCAGCAGGCGCTGGACCTTCTTGCCTTCGGGCCCGGTCTGGTGCGTGACCAGCTGCATCCCGAAGATCTTGTCGACCAGACCCTCGGCCTCGGCCTTGGTCTTGGCGACCTTGACGCCGCCGCCCTTGCCGCGACCGCCGGCGTGGATCTGCGCCTTGACGACGACGACGTCCGTCTTCGCCTGCTCCTGGACTTTCGGGATCGCGGCCTTCGCGTCGGCGACGCTGGTGGCCGCGATGCCGATCGGTACGGGTACGCCGTACGTCCGGAGCAATTCCTTGCCCTGGTACTCGTGGATCTTCATCGCCGCGGGTGTATCACACGCGCGACGTTCACTGGGGGCGCGAGCTTGCCTTGGCGAGGGCGTCCGGTGTGTCGACATCGACGAGGATGCCGTCGTCGGCCGCGGGTACGGTCCGGACGTCCGCGGCATGTTGGTCGAGCAGGCCGCGGGCCCCGACGTCGCCGGCAAGTCGCCCGAGGGCGGCGAAATGCGCGCGGCCCCACACCACCGGATGCCCGCGTCGTTCGTTCCACACGGGCACGACGATGGCGCGGTCGTCGTCGGCCTCGGCGAACGCCGCGAGCACCGCATCGAGCTGGGCCGCGGTGACGCGCGGCATGTCGGCGAGGCAGATCGCCACGCCCCCGACGGCCGGCTCGCTGGCCACCGCCGCGACCCCCGCGACCAGCGAGCTCGCCATCCCGGTCGCGTACGCGGGGTTGTGAACGAAGCGAACCCCAAACGCCTCGCCGATCGCGCCTCGCACGCGCGCCTCGTCGTGTCCGGTCACCACCACGACGCCGCTCGCCTTCGACGCGACCGCCGCGTCGACCACGCGGCGCACCAGCGGCACGCCGCCGACGTGGGCGAGCAGCTTGTTGGTGTGCTCGCCGTCGGGCGACGTCATGCGCGTGCTGGAGCCGGCGGCGAGCACGACCGCGACGACGCGGGTCACCGGGCTCCGTTCGCGGTCGCTCCGCGCAGCGTCGCGACGATCTGCGCGACGATCGACACCGCGATCTCCGCCGGTGCGCGCCCGCCGATCGGGAGGCCGATCGGGCCGTGCAGTCGGTCGAGTCCCGTGCACCCCGCGGCGGTCAGGCGCTCGAGCCGCGCGGCATGCGTCTTCTTCGATCCGAGGCAGCCGATGTAGAACGCCGGCGAGCCGAGCGCCGCGATCAGCGCGGGATCGTCGATCTTCGGATCGTGGGAGAGCGTGGCGATCGCGGTGCGCGCGTCGATCGCGAGCTCGGCAAGCGCGGCGTCGGGCCAGGCGATCACCAGCTCGTGGTCGGGAAACCGCGCTGGCGTCGCCCACGCCCGCCGCGGGTCGACGATCGTGACCGCGAAGCCGGCGAGTCTTGCGATCCTCGCCAGCGGGTCGGCGATGTGAACCGCCCCGACGACGATCAGGCGCAGCGGCGGGTTGTGGGGCTCGACCAGCACGTCGCCGCGCGGCGTTGCGACGACCAACGCGCGATCCGTGCGCAGGGCGTCGGTCACCGCCGTCGCGATCGCGGCGCTGGTCGCGGTCGCGGCGCCGGTCGCGGTGCCGGTCGCGGTCGCGGTGCCGGTCGCGGTCGCGGCGCCGGTTGCAGCGTCGGCGTCGGCGTCGGTCGCGGCGCTGGTCGCGGTCGCGGCGCTGGTCGCGATCGCGGCGCCGGCGTCGGTCGCGGCGTCGCCGGTATCGCCTCGCGCGTCGATCAGTTGGCGGTCGCTGCCGTCGAGCCAGGTCGCGAGCGCCACCGGGCGCTTCGCGGCGCGCGCGGCGATCAGCTCGTCGAGGCGCTCGAGCGTGACTCCGCGAGGGCCGACCTCCTCGATCCAGATCTCGACCTTGCCGCCGCACGCGAGCCCGACCGACCACGCGGTCTCGTCGCTGACCCCGTAGCTCACCCGCCGCGCCGGCGCGCCCGCCATGACCTCCCGCGCCTCGGCGATCACCGCCGCCTCGATGCAGCCGCCGGACACCGAGCCGACGAACTCGCCGCCCTCGTCGACGGCGAGCTTGCTGCCGGCGGGCCGCGGCGAGCTCCCCCACGTGCGCACCACGGTCGCGAGCGCGACGCCACGCCCGGTGCGCTTCCAGCTCGCTGCTCGGGAGAGGATCCCGTCGAGATCGTGGGTCACGCCGGGACCATACCCGAGGCACGGTCGCGAGCGAATGTTGCGACCTCGTCGAGAAAGAACGAAGTCGTTCGTATCGGTCACGAACGGTACCTGTGCCGGCGTCGCGCCGGCGATGCTATGTAACGGCGTGGCCGGACATCTCGACGGCGTCGATCTCGCTGCGCGACGCCGCGACTTCCCGGCACTCGACACGCACGTCCACGGGCACCGGCTCGCCTACCTCGACAGCGCCGCGACGGCGCTGCGGCCGCGCGCGGTGATCGATGCCGTCACCCGAGCGATGCTCGACTTCGGCAATCCCGGTCGCAGCGTGCACACCCGCGCCGAGGCCGCGGCCACCGCCGTCGCCGCGGCGCGTGCCGCCGTGGCGCGGCGGATCCATGCCGCCGCCGACGAGGTGATCTTCACCAGCGGCACCACCGCATCGATCAACCTGGTCGCGCAGACCTGGGGACGCGCGAACCTCCAGGCAGGCGACGTGGTCGTGGCCTGCGAGCACGACCACCACGCCAACATGGTGTCGTGGGAGCTGATCTGCCGCGAGCGCGGTGCCGAGCTCCGGCTCGCACCGGTCGACGATCGCGGTCAGCTCGACCTCGAGCGTCTCGATCGTCTCGATCTGCTGGCGGGTGCGAAGCTGTTCGCGGCGCCGCACGTGTCGAACGTGCTCGGCACGGTCGCGCCGATCGCGGAGCTCGCGCGGCGTGCACACGCGGCGGGTGCGCTGCTGCTGGTCGACGGCGCGCAGTCGGTCGCGCACGTCGAGGTCGATGTCGCCGCGCTCGGCTGCGACTTCTACGCGTTCTCCGGCCACAAGCTGTACGGCCCGACCGGCACCGGCGTGTTGTGGGGGCGTGCCGAGATCCTCGCGACGATGCCGCCGTGGCAGGGCGGGGGAGGGATGATCTCGCGCGTCGATCCCACCGGTGCCGGTACCACGTTCCGCGAACCGCCCGTCCGGTTCGAAGCCGGCACGCCGAACGTCTCCGGGATTGCCGGGCTCGGCGCGGCGCTCGCGTACATCGAGACGTTCGACGCGCGCGCCGACGAGGCCCGCGCGCACGCGAAGCTCGTCGAGACCGTCCGCGCCGCGGGCGGGCGCATCCTCGGCGACCCGGAGCTCGCGGTCGTGTCGTTCGACCTCCCGCGCGTTCACCCGCACGACGTCGCCACGCTGTGCGATGCCGAGGGCGTGGCGCTTCGCAGCGGTCACCACTGCGCGCAGCCGATCCATCGGCGGTTCGGCGTCGACGCCTCGTGTCGGGTCTCGATCGGCTGCTACACCGACGACGACGACGTCGCTCAGCTCGCGCGCGCCCTCGCCAAGGTTCGCGAGGTGTTCCCGTGACCGCTCGCGATCCGCGCGCGCTCTATCACGAGACGATCGTCCACCTCGATCGCGAGCCTCCCAACGAAGGCCCACTCCCCACCGCCACCCACGCGGCCACGCTCGACAATCCACTATGCGGCGACGAGATCACGATCCATCTCGTTCTCGCCAGCGGCACCGTCGAGCGCGCGCGGTTCGAAGGCCGCGGCTGCGCGTTGTCCCGCGCCGGCGCCTCGATCGCGGCGACCCTCGCGGTCGGCGCATCGCCCGACCAGCTCCGCGCGCTCGCCGCTCGCGTCGAGCAGCTCGTGAGCGAACCGCCCGATCCACTCCCCGATGATCTCGGGGACCTCGCCGTGTTGTCCGCCGTCCACGCGTTCCCCTCGCGCCGCACCTGCGCGTGCCTCGGTGTCCGCGCACTCGTTCGCGCGCTCGACGATCGCGCGTGATCGTCAGCGCGCCTCGGACGCGCGCGGCCACCACACCGCGGTCGCGATCGCGAACCCGACCGGGAGCGCCATCATCGCGAGCGTGGGCAGCAGGTAGTCGAGGAACAGCCCGATCAGCGACGGCGACCACAGATCGCCGAACAGGTGGATCGCGAAGATCGCGATCGCCATCGCGCTGGCACGCAGATACGCCGGCGCCGTACGCAGCAGGATCGCGTTGATCGGTGCGGTCGACATGAACAGCCCGACCTCGGCGATGCCGGCGCAGGTGAAGAACAGGAGCGGCGTCGGCGTGAGGAAGCCGATCGCGGCCATCGGTGCCGCGATCGCGACGCCGATCGCGCACACGCGGAGCTGCGCGTTGGCGGCCAGGCGGTTGCGCGGATCGTCGTGCGGTGTGCCCGTCGGCACCAGTGGGAGGGTGCGCAGCGCGCGGTCCGCCATCCGCCCACCGATCATCGTGCCGACCGCACCGGCGACCACGGTCACCGAGCCGAACCAGAAGTTGGCCGTCTTGAGCACGGTGTCGCCGCCGAGCGACAGCTGCTTGCTCAGCACCGCGTGCTGGATCCACACCGTCGTCGAGTGCACCGGATCGGCGAGCCACTGTTGCCACAACAGGTCGACGTGGTGCGCGAGCGCGGCCTGGCCGTCCGGCCCGAACTCGATCGCGAATCGATCGGAGAGGAACTTCGGCCCCCAGTATGCGAACGCGCCGATCGCGGCGGTGTGCGCGCAGTATCCGAACACGGCGCGCCGGTACAGCGGGATCCGCGCGAGCACGCCCGTGGCACCGTGCTCGCGCTGCTTCGGCGGGTGGGTGTGTGCCGGCTCGTCGATCAACAGGCACGTCGCCGCGAGCGCGATGCCGGGACCGCCGGCGACGTAGAACGCCTCGCGCCAGCCCCACACCGCCTGGAGGTAACCGCCGAGCAAGTAGCCGCACGCCGAGCCGATCGGGATCGCGACGAAGAAGATCGCGAGCGCCTTGCCCTTCTTGTCGGGCGGCGTGATGTCGTCGATGATCGTCGGGGCGAGCGTCGCGTACGAGGCCTCGCCGACGCCGACCACCGCGCGGGCGACGATCAACGCCATCAAGCTGCCCGCGATGCCCGACGCCACCGTCGCCACGCTCCAGGTCGCGACGCCGAACGCGATCAACCGCTTGCGACTGACGCGGTCGCCGAGCGATCCGAACAGCGGCGCGGTCAGGAAGTAGCCGAGCAGGAACACCGTGGCGAGCAGGCCACCTTCGAAGTTCGAGAGTCCGAGGCCGCCCTGTTCGACGGGCGCCTGGATCCGCGGCAACACCGCGGCCAGCATGAAGCGGTCGAGGTAGTTGAGGAAGTTGAGGCCCGTCAGTAGCCCGACGATCGCCCCGCGGTGCTTGATCACCGGCTATTTGTAAACCACCTGGAGAGACGCCATCACCGGCACGACCAGGCCATTGTCCGCGCCCGGGAAGTAGCGCAGCCCGCTCTCGACGACCCCCGCGAGGGCGGCGCGCTCGCCCTTGGCGATCTCGATCCGGACGCCGCCGACCAGCACGTAGCCGCCCGTCGAGGTGTTCGACGATGACGTGCCCGACGACGCGTCCGACGACGCGATCGAGATCGCGTAGCCACCTCCCACGTACGGTGCCACCCGGCGTTCGCCGATCGCCCATCGAGCCACGAAGTCGAGGGCCGAGAGACCGGTGGCCTTGCCGAGCCGGATCGCGAAGTCGAACTGGAGGATCTTGACGCCGAGATCGAACAGCCCGAGCGCACCGTTACCCCGAAGGTCTGCACCGCCGCCGACGCCGAGCAGGTAGCCGGCACGGATCACGCGAACCCCCGAGGAGTCGGTCGAGCCGAGCGCACGCGTCAGGTTCGCGTGCACGGGCGTGATCTGGTTCGGCAACACGGTCACCGAGGTCTCGAACGGCGTGAAGTGCTCCATCTCGACGCGCACGACGTGCGGGCCCGCTCCGACCTCGGTGGTCATCGGCAGTGCACCGATCGCCTCCCCGTCGACCGTCACCGGTGCGCCGTAGGGCAGCCCCTCGACGCGCAGCGTGCCGGTCTCTCCGCGCAGCTCGAGGTCGAGGTTCACCGGTTCGCCGAACTCGATGTCGAGGTCGCGATACTCGCGATGACCGTCGTACTCGAACAGCAGGCGGTGATGGCCGCCCGGCAGCTTGCCGGTGAACGGCGACTCGTGCAGGTACTTGCCGTCGAGCGAGATCTTTGCCGTCGGTGTGGTCTTGATCGTGACCCGCGCGGGGCGCGTCGCGAGGTCGTGCATCAGCCGCTCGATCCGCCCGCGATCGGGTGCGTTGCCCGCGTGGTCGAGGTAGCGCTGGTACCAGACCGCCGATTCGCGCAGCTTCCCGATCCGCTCGTAGTCGGCGGCGATGTTGAACATCGCGTTGGGGTGCGGCGCGAGGTCGTTGGCGCGCAGGTAATGCTGGATCGCCAGCTGGTATTGATGGCGCGCATCGGCCGCCTGCGCCGCGGCGAACTCGCGGCCGGCCTCCTCGAGATCCGACGGATCATCGGCATGCGCCCGCACGGATAGCGCCAGTAGGCAGAGCACGAGGACGCAGACGCGCATCACTGTTTCGTGTACGGGTTCCCCTTGGTGTAGGGGTTCGTTTTGCTACCGGTGTTGGTCTTGGGCTGGGTCTTGTGGACCGGTGTCTGCGAGCTCGGAGGCTCGGCCGTGGCACCGGTCTTGTGGGGTTCGTCGGGCAGCTGCGGATTGCTCACATGTGTCGGACGCACCTCGGGGTGCACCGTCGCGTTGTGGACGGACCTTTTTCGTTGCTTGGTCGGAGGCACCGACTTGGCGACCGCGGGCTGCGGCGGGCTCGGGATCAGCGGCCCGGTGAAGTGGTTGCGGCCCTGTTCGACCTTGGTCGTGACCTCGAGCGGCTCGTAGCCGTCGCGCACGAACTTGAGCTTGTGCGTGCCCACGGTCAGCGTGATCTCGAGGGGCGTGATGCTGTCGATCGGCTCGCCGTCGACGAACACCTGAGCCCCGGTCGGCTCGCTCTCGACATGCAGCGTGCCGGTGTGCTCGTCGTCGGCGGCCGGTGCCGGAGCGGGCGCCGGTGCCGGCGCAGGGGAAGGCGCCGGCGGGGAAGACGCGGCCTGGGCCGATCCGGAGGCTTCGTCCCGCGACCCGGTCTTGCTGCCGCTGCCGACCTGGGTCGCGATCAGCACGGCGCCGGCCGCGACGCCGAGCGCGAGGGCGAGGCCGATCGCGAGCATCGGGCCGCGCTTTTTCCGCGCCGGTGGAGGCAGCTGCGCCACCGCGAAGCCGCTCTCGAGCGTGCCGGCGAGCTCGATCTGGCTGACCGTGCGATCGCCCGGCAACGACGCCGCGAACACCTCGGCGCTCTCGAACCGCTGCTCGGGTTCCTTCTCGAGCGCGCGGTGGACCGCGTTGACCAGCGCGATCGGCAACCCCGATCGCAGGTTCTGCAGCGGCTCGGGCGGCGCGGTCAAGAGCTGCGCCACCAGCACCGCGTAGGTCTGGCCGATGAACGGCGTGCGCCCGGCGAGCAGCTCGTAGAGGATCACGCCGCACGCGTAGATGTCGGCGGACGACGTCGCGACCTGGCCCATCGCCTGCTCGGGCGCCATGTACAGCGGCGTTCCCATCACCACGCCGGTCGACGTCAGCTTGGTCATCGCGACCTGCTCGTCGGGATCGAGCACCTTCGAGATCCCGAAGTCGAGCAGCTTCACGAAGTCGTGCTGGTCGCCCTGATCGATCAGGAAGATGTTATCGGGCTTGAGGTCGCGGTGGATGATGCCCTTGGCGTGCGCGGCCCCGACGGCGCGCAGCACCTGGCGCATGATCGAGATCGCGCGCCACGGCGGCATCGGGCCGGTCATCTCGAGCACGTCGGACAGCGGCTTGCCGTTCAAGAGCTCCATCACCACGAACATCCGGCCGTCGGGCAGCGTGCCGATGTCGGAGACATCGATGATGTGCGGGTTGCCGATCCGGCTGGCGGCGATCGCCTCGCGCTGGAACCGCGCCTTGGCCTCGGAGTCCTCGAAGTACTTCTCGAGCATCAGCTTGATGGCGACGCGCTTGCCGAGGATCGTGTGCTCGGCCTCGTACACGATGCCCATCCCGCCCTTGCCGATCACGCGCAGGACCCGGTACTTGTCCGCGAGGACAAACCCGACCATCGAGTCCGTGGTAGCTGCCGCGGGCGGCACGGGTTCAATCTAACGCAGGGCGCGATCCGATGCTCGCGTGAATCGTCGGTCACATACCGCACGTCGAGTAGGCGGCATCACCCGACTTACGGCCGTCGCGGGGTCCCCGCGACGTCGACCACCGCGGCGGCATAGGCCACGGCCGCGGCCTCGCAGGCATCGAGCGTTCCGGTCAGCCACGCGCAGGCGAAGTTGGTCTCGGTCGGCGGGGGGATCACGCGGACCGCCCGCACGTCGGCGGCCTTGAGCGCGGCGTCGAGTCCGAGCGTGGCCTCAATCGGCGGCGCCACGAGGTATGCCATCGGCGTCCCGGGGGCGAGCTCGGCCTCGCCCGACAGGTACTCGCCGAGCGAGGCGATCACGTGCGGGAACACGGTCACCGTGCCCTTGCCGTCGGCGTCGTAGAAGCACGCGTCGTGCTGGAGGCACCGCAACAGGGCCTCGAGCCCGTGCTCGATCGACTCGGGCTCGGACGCCGCGATCACGCCGAGGATCTCGCCCGAGAGCCGGCCGCTGGCGTGGGCCGCACCGGCGTAGAAGCTCTTCGCGAACACGACATCGATCGGCGCGTGCTTGGTGGCCTCGTCGAGCGCGACATACATCGCGTCGTCCTGGTCGCAGGTCACGAGGCCGAGCGCGGTGTGCCGCGAGGGATCGCCCCCGTACGCCGTGACCAGCGCGGGATCGGCGTGGGGGAGCCGGCGCACGGACAGCACCGTCGGGATGATCGGCTCGAGGATCACGAACGCCCTCCGGGAACCTCGACGAGGCGCTGCCGGACCTGCGGTGCGCGATAGCCGCGCTCGCCCACGTCCCCGAGGCTCGAGAGATCGAGCGACACGCCGCTTCGCCCCTGCGCGATCATCGCCTGCGCCAGCGCGGCGAGCCGGTTGGCCGCCTCGTCGGGCGTGGTGCCGCGCGCGTGGATGTTGCTGATCATGTTGCGGTCGCCATCGGTGTTGCCGATCTTCGGCCCGTACACGACGTACGCCGACAGGCCGTCGCCCGTGCCCAACCCCGGCCGTTCGCCGAGCAAGATCATCGCGACCTTCGCTCCGACCTCGGCGCCGATCTCGTCCTCGAGCCAGACCCGCGCCCACCGGGCACACACGGGGGTCCCCGTCGACAGGCCGCGCTCCGCGCACGCGCGCTCGACGAGATCCGCGAGCTGCTTGCCGGTCTGCATGCACGCGACGGCGGACAGCCCGTCGGCGACGATGATCTGGACGTCGGGGTGCTTGGTGCACCGCGATCGCACGATGTCGAGCGACGCGTCGTCGAGCCGCCGGCCGAGATCGGGCCGCAGCAAGAACTCGCGATGCGAGGTCACGCGCGACGACAGGCCGACGAAGTGGTTTTCCTCGGCCCACGTCTCCGGCAACTCGGTGCCGACCGCCGCATGCGCGACGGCGAGCTCGGCCTGGAACTGGAGCACGACATCGGTCGCGTAGCGCGTGCCGACGTGTCCGATGCCGACGAGCGCGGTCGTATGACGTGCCGCCTCGGCGGCAAACGAGCTGGTTTCGGGGCGCGCGACATACACGCGTGCCGGTGGTGCCGGAATCGGCGGGATCGGCACCGGGGGCGGGAGTGGATCGGCACTGCCGAGCGCATCGCGAAGCGCGGCGATCAGCTGGCGAGTGCGGCTCACGCCCCGTACGTGACCACGGCGGGCGACGGCACGGCAAGGGTCCAGGTCGGCAGGCATTCGGTCCAGCCGCGTTGGAAAATTGCGACCAACCCCGCTACAATTCTGTGCATGCGCCGGGCAACGCTACTGGTCCTCCTCGTTTCGGGGTGCACGACCGGCCTCGACGAGACCTCCTCGGTCGAGCAGGGCGCCTGCGTGATGCTGGAGGGCCGGACGTTCTCGTCGACGAACGAGCTCGAGTGCGGGCTGACGCCCAGCGGCCCGGCCACCTGCCACTGGCAGGTCACGATCGACATCGGCGACACCGGGTCGAGCGAGTTCACCTGGTACTACTCCGACGTCGGTGAGTCCGGGATGCTGACCTGCGTCGACAACGTGATCACCGCGACCACGGCGTCGCAGGTGATTCCGGTCGGCTTCGACCCGATCTCGCAGCAGCTCGAGTGGGCCGGCGAGACCTACGTCGCGCGCTGAGCTTCGCGCTAGATTCCGCGCGTGCGACTGAGCTCGACGATCCGCGGCGTGGGCTACACGTTCGGCTCCATCAAAGAGGTGCTCGCCAAGGCCAACCCGCCCAAGAGCGGTGACGATCTGGCGGGCGTGAGCGCGCGCGATGCGGTCGAGCGCGTCGCGGCGCGGGCGGTGCTCGCGAACCTGACGATGCGCGAGCTCTACGAGAACCCGGTCGTGCCGTACGAGACCGACGAGCTGACCCGCAACGTGATCGACGACCTCGACGCGACGGCGTATCGAGCGATCGCGCACCTCACCGCCGGCGAGCTCCGCGAGTGGCTGCTCGACATCGACACCACGGGCCCGACGATCCGTGCGGTGTCCCCCGGCCTCACGCCCGAGATGGTCGCGGCGGTCGCCAAGCTATCCTCGAACTTCGATCTGATGACGATCGGTGCGAAGTGCCAGGTCGTGGTGCGTGCGAACAACACGCTCGGACTTCCGGGGCGGATGTCCTCGCGGTGCCAGCCCAACCATCCGACCGACGATGTCGCCGGCATCCTCGCGTCGATGCGCGAGGGGCTCTCGTACGGATGTGGTGATGCGGTGATCGGCGTCAACCCGGCGACCGACTCGCCCGAATCGACCGCCGAGATCCTGACCGCGATCGACGACGTGCTCCGCAGAAACCAGGTCCCGACCCAGCACTGCGTGCTGTCGCACGTGACCGTGCAGATGACGGCGCTCGACAAGCTGTCCTGCCCGATGGACCTGATGTTCCAGTCGGTGGCCGGCACCGAGGCCGCGAACACGGCGTTCGGCATCTCGCGCACGCTGCTCGACGAGGCGCACGCGATGATGAAGGACAAGGGCACCACGAAGGGGCCCAACCGGATGTACTTCGAGACCGGACAGGGCTCGGCGCTGTCGTCGGCCGCGCACCACGGCGCCGACCAGGTCACGATCGAGGCGCGCGCGTATGGCTTCGCGCGGCGCTACAAGCCATTCCTCGTCAACACGGTGGTCGGGTTCATCGGGCCCGAGTACCTCGAGGATGGCCCCCAGATCTCGCGGGCCGCGCTCGAGGATCACTGCATGGGGAAGCTGCTCGGCCTCCCGATGGGCTGCGACGCGTGCTTCACCTATCACGCGAGGATGTCGCAGGACGAGCTCGAGAGCCTCAAGGTCCTGCTCGGCGCCGCGGGCTGCACCTATCTGATGGCGTTGCCGGTCGGCGACGACATCATGCTCAACTACCAGTCGACCAGCTATCACGACATCCCGACGGTGCGCCGCCTGCTCGCGAAGCGCCCGACGCCGGAGTTCGATGCGTGGCTCGACGACGTCGGGATCTGGCTAGGCGACAAGCCAGGTCCGAAATTCGGGGACGTGGCCGCGATCCGGTGAACCGTTTGTGAGGGAGATCGCAAACCCGCAACGCGGCCAGTGAAGGACAGACAAAAACTAGGCGACATCCGGCGCAGATTGTGTTCACTTCACCGACCTCAAAACGTCACGTCAGGAGCCGCCTGCATGAAGTTACCCGTTCTCACTTTGGTTCTGTTCGTCACTGCATGTGGTGGCGGCAAGAAGGATCCCGTCACCCTCGTCGATGCCCCTCCGGGCACCGATGGGAACAACAACACCGCCGCGAACAGCCGCAACGACATGTTGCTGGTCACCTTCGCCGGCAACGGGTTCGCTGCCACGCTGACCCCACAGGATGACAGCCCGGATAACCAGGCCGCGCCCGCACAGGTGGCGTCGACCGGTGCACTCAAGATCGCCGGCGAGATGGGCATCGGCGGTGACAAGTCCGACGAGTACTTCGAGCGCGACACCTACCTCATCCACACCGCTGCCGACGTCAACCAGCTCACCGTCCGCCTCGCGTGGGACGGCGCCGCGTCGGATCACGACTTCGTGCTGTTCGAGGAAGGCAACGGCACCGACGTTCCGGTTGCCATCACCAGCGGCACGCTGATCTCGAACGACACCAACGAGTTCGAGACCTTCCCGGTCGAGGGCGACCACAACTACTGGCTGTGGACCGGCGTCTACCAGGTCAACGAGGACGGCAGCACCGCGCCGACCCTCCCGTCGCCATACGACCTCTCGCTGTACGGCGAGGCGTTCGCGCCGGCCAACGTCGGGGCGTGCGACTTCACCGAGGCCGCCGATGCCACCAACGACGACCTCGTCAAGGACCCGCCGGGCACCGCCGAGACCTCGAACATCACGCTCGCCACGGGCGCGAAGGTCTACTGCGGCGTGCTCAACAACGGGCACTTCATCCCCGATCCGACCGACCCGACCACCAACCCGGGTGTGGTCGACGTCGACTCGTTCAGCCTGACCACCAGCCTCCTCAACCCGGTCAAGATCACGCTGACCGGCACGACGGCGGCCGATCAGACGGCGCTCGCCGCGATGGCCGGTGTCGAGTACCTCGTGCTCGACAACCAGCAGCAGTTCTTCGCGCGTGGCTTCTTCGAGCTCAGCCACGGCGTGCTGACCACCACCCTGCCGCCGACGATCGACGACCAGGGCATGGAGACCGGCCCGAAGACGATCAGCCTGATCGGGTTCGACGCCGCCGACATCGGCGCGAACATCAACTACAAGATGGAGATCTCGGTCGACGACCCCGACACCCGCGCGCCACGCATCACGACGGCCGCGGACGTCACCGAGGCGAACGACTAAGTCGATCGACCTTCGGTTCGAAGGGACGGCCCGGTGGTTTCACCGGGCCGTTCGTCGTTTCGGGGCCCTGGCGTTTCGGGCACGCGCGCCGGGAACCGTCTACCCTGAGGGGCATGGACGACCAGGACGTGCCCACGTTCGCGGATCGCGACGACACCTGGCCGGTGACCGCCCCGGTCGAGAAGATCGACGACCCCGGCGCGTCGTCGCTGATGCGCTTCAAGCTCGGTCAGGTGCTCGGCAAGGGCGGGATGGGCGAGGTGATCTCGGCGCACGACGACGTGATCGGGCGCCGCGTGGCGGTCAAGAAGATGCGGACCGACGAGCCGTCGGAGCGCGCCGTGGCGAGGTTTCTCCGCGAGGCCCGGATCCAGGGTCGGCTCGAGCACCCGGCGATCGTGCCGGTGCACGAGCTGCAGTACGACAAGAACGGGTTGCCGTTCTTCGTCATGAAGCAGGTCACCGGCATGACGCTCGCCGACGTGATCAAGCGGCTGGCCGCGGGTGACACGGCGATCGCGCAGCGGTTCTCGCGCCGTCGGCTACTCGCCGCGCTGGTCGATGTCTGCCTCGCGATCGAGCTCGCCCACACGCGCGGCGTCGTCCACCGCGACCTCAAGCCGTCGAACATCATCCTCGGCGACTTCGGCGAGGTCTACGTGATCGACTGGGGCATCGCGCACGTCATGCAGGACGGGGCGCACGAGTTCGCCGACGTCCCCACGTTCGAGGAGGAGAGCTCGACGTCGGAGGGGATGATCCTCGGATCCCCCGGCTACATGTCCCCCGAGCAGATCCGCCACGACGCCGCACTCGACGGGCGGAGCGACATCTACGCGCTCGGCTGCATCCTGTTCGAGGTCCTGACCTACGAGCCGCTCCACGAGTCGGGGATCGCGGGCATCGCGCTCGCGCTGACCGGCGTCGAGGATAAACCGAGCGTGCGCGCACCCCAGGCCGACATCGCACCCGAGCTCGACGTGATCTGCCAGACCTCGACCAAGCTCGAGCGCGACGATCGGTATCCGACCGCGCGCGCGATGGCCGACGCGATCCAGCACTTCCTCGATGGCGATCGCGATCTCGCGATGCGGCGCGAGCTGGCGGCCGGCGAGCTCCAGGCCGCGCGCGACGCGCTCGCGGGCGGCGACGGCCCCGACCAGCGCCGCGATGCGCTGCGTGCCGCGACCCGCGCCCTCGCGCTCGATCCGACCGAGCACGAACCGGCCGCGCTGCTCGGTCGCTTGATGCTCGAACCGCCGCGCAAGATGCCGCCCGCGGTCGAACAGGCGCTCGACCGCGCCGACGACGACGCGCTGTTCGCCGCTCGCCGCCTGATCGTGATGGCCGCGATCACCTATCTCGGCTTCCTGCCGGTGCTGTACGTGATCGGCTTCGATCAGCCGTGGTTCTTCGGCGGGTGTGGCGCGATCGCGGGTGCGATGTGGTTGGTCGCGGCGACCGCCCGGCGCGAGCGCGTGTGGGTGGTCGGGCTCACCGGTCTGATCGGGAACTCGCTGATGACGCTGATGTTCGCGTACGCGACGACCCCGTTCCTCATCGCGCCGAGTTTGGGCGTCGTGACCGCGATGTCGATCGCGACCCACCCGCGGGTCGCGCGTGGATGGGTACTGGTCGTCGTGCCGACGGCGGCGATCCTCGGCCCGCTGGCGCTCGAGCTCGTGGGCGTGTTGCCCCGCAGCATGGCGGTCAGCGGTGGCAGGCTCACGCTCATCACCGCGGCCAACGGACTCGATCTCGCGACCACGACGATCGGCCTCGTGGCCTACACGGTGTCGCTGCTCGCGATGAGCGTGATCCTCGCGAAGACATTGACCAGCGATCGACGCAACGCGCAGCGACTCGTCCAGGTCCAGGCCTGGCAACTTCGCCAGCTGGTCTCGAGCTGACGCGGCGTTACCGCAACTCGCCGCCCTCGACGCCCAGCAGATCGAGAAAATTCGAGGCCCGAACCAGCCGCGGGGCTATAGTGATCCAATGCGGTTACTGGTCACCGCGTGCGTGCTCGCCATGACGTTCGCGTCATCGAGCCTGGCGACCGCCGATCCCGGGCCCGCGTTCGTGGCCTCGGTGTCGGGTCATGGCCGGCCGATCATCCTGATCCCCGGACTCGGCTGCCCGGCCTCGACCTGGGACACCACCGCGAAGTACCTCTCGCAACACTACGAGGTCCACACGCTCGCGCTCGCCGGGTTCGCCGGCCTGCCGCCGATCGATCGCGCGATCCCGTCGGCCACGCGCGACGACGTGATCCGCTACATCCGCGACCGGCACCTCGATCACCCGATCGTCGTCGGTCACAGCATGGGCGGGTTCATCGCGCTGTGGATCGCAGAGACCGCGCCCGATCTCGTCGGAGGTGTGGTCGTCGTCGATGCCGGGCCCACGCTCGGTGGTGGTAATCCGCGCCTGTTGCCGTACGCGCAGGCCAAGGTCGCCAAGTACAAGGCGATGTCGGACGCGCACTTCACCGCGGCGATCCGCTGGCGGTACTCGGCGATGTACACCAAGCCCGAGGAGCACGCGGGTGTGATCGCTGCCGTCACCCGCTCGGATCACGACGCGTTCGCCGACGCGCTGTACGAGCTGTACACCGTCGACCTGCGGCCGAAGCTCTCCAAGATCACCGTGCCGGTGCTGTCGATCGCGGCCGATCCCCGAACCGCCGCGCGGCTCAAGGTCCAGATGACGCCGGTCAAGGATCACACGCTCGTCGAGCTCTCGACCCGCCACTTCGTGATGGCCGACGACTTCGCCGGCTTCACCAAGGCCGTCGACATGTTCCTCGCGTCGCATCCCGTGCTCCCGGACGGCACCCGCATCGCGGTCAATCCCGCACCGCCCGCACCCGCCGCGCCGCAAACACTACGTCCGACGACCGTGCATTCCGCGCCGACGCTCGCCGTGCCGCCGGCATCGCCGTGGGCGGCGCGCCTCGATCGAGGTCTCGCGACGCTCGAGCCCTGAGCGAGCCGGCGGCCGGAAATCCGCTCGACGATCCGCCGCAGCTCTGCCGTTCAACGATCCACCGCAGCTCTGCCTTCCGTAAGCCGTCTGACTCACGACAACCAGCCGCCGGAGATCCCGGGAGGTTCAGTTGCCGGGGTTACGCAATGGAAGGGTGAGCCAACCGACCCCGGAGCACACCCCGCAGTCGAGGTCGCCCAGAATGACGCCCTCACCTGAGCACTGTGGGCACGTGGTTGTGGATACATTGGAGGGGCGCAGCGGGCGCAATGTTGAGAGCTCGGTATACCTGCGCGATGCCTTCACAAGTGCAAGCGTTCTCCATCGAGTGTCGTCAACCACGGAAACGCGATCAACCTCTGGATCGAACTCAAGAACTTCGCCATCGGGTGTCACCACCAAGACACCTCCAAGATCGACATACACCGGGAGACCGCCCGTTCGCGATGCAGCCTCACGCAATTCGGCAGTGGTCTCATTGCGCACCGCATCTTCACTCAGTCGTCGAATCGCAGTGCTCAACTCCTGTGTAAGTGAGTGGCCGCTCATGGCAGTACCCGAAAGAGTACATCAGAGCCCCGCGTCACGACAATTGATCCGTCCGTCCCAAGTGTAGTCAGTCTTCCACCGCGATTCTCTGGAACGATCTCCCCTGCCTTGCCGATTGTAGCGAGACCTGGCAGTAGCCTTGCTGCGTCGGTCGCGTTCTCGCTCTCCGACGCGCTGGAGTGCGAGAACGCCGAGGGCTCCAACCGCGCGTTCTCCGACGCGTGGGAGTGCGAGATCCCCAAGGCGCACCCTGTCCTATCAGAGTGGTTATAACGTTTGTTGTAACGAATCCGTTATAACAAACGTTATAACCACTCTGACAGGGTGCAGGCTCCTCGCACGGTATCCATTTGCCTCGTATTTGACGTTACGCATCGATTCGGCAACGACGCGGTCTTTTCGTCAGGTGTCGAGACATCGCCCCTGATAGCCAGTCTTCATTCGTGCGATCTTGTCCGGGTTTGTCCGGATCTCGGACGTTGTCCGGCGTCCCGGACGGACAACGACGTGCAAGCGCGGAGGATCGCAGGCGCGCGTGGCGGCACCGAGCTTGCTGTGGTCGCGACGCATGCGGAAATCCATCTGGCTCGTCATGTTCGTATGTGTCCTGTCGTGGAGCGTGCATCGCGCGCATGCGGGTCCTGCGCCCGTCGTCAACGGGACGTCGGTGCCCGAAGGCAAATGGCGAGACGTCGTGCTCGTCGTCGGGCGGCAGGGCTTGTGTACCGGCACCTTGATCGCACCGGACGTCGTGCTGACGGCGGGGCACTGCATCGACATCGATCTCGTCGAGGTGCGCACCGATACGGTCGACTACTCGACGGTCAGCGGCGATCGCATCCCGATCAAGTGGGCGCGTGCGTATCCGCACTGGGAGGACCGGTACGACGTCGGCGTGATCGTGCTGGAGCACGTCGCGCGCGGGCGGCCGCGGGCGATCGCGGCGACCTGCCACGAACGCGAAGGGATCGTCGAGGGCGCCACGCTGCACGTCGTCGGGTTCGGCGTCACGTCGGAGAACGACCAGGCCAATACGGAGATGCGCGAGGCGGATGTCACGGTGATCGATCCGACGTGCACCACCGATCACCAGTGCCAGGAATCGATCGCTCCGCACGGCGAGCTGATCGCCGGTGGGCGATCCGATGCCTGCTTCGGCGACTCGGGAGGCCCGCTCTACCTCGACACGCCCGGTGGACCGGCACTGGTCGGCGTGGTGTCGCGCGGGCTGGCGGTCGGTCCCGCGTGCGGGCGTGCGACGATCTACGTCCGCGCCGACAAGGTGGTGAGCTGGGTGCGGAGCGTGACGGGCGTGCAGCTCGAGCGGTCGTCGTGCGACGCGCCGGGCCCCGCCGATGGCGAACACGGCGATGGCGAGCGTGAGGTGAGCATGGGCGGATGTTCCAGCACGCGCGGCTGGGGCGGCGTGGGGCTGTGCCTGGCAGTGGTGATCGCGATCGCGGGGATGTGGCGGGCCAACAAGAGGTGGCAGCGGTGGGCGCGCCGAAAGCACGCGGTGCGTCGAAGCTCGAGAGCGCAACGCAGCTGAATCCAACGCGACTCGGGCCGAACAAACGCGTCCGGACTCTTCGTGGCCGCATCCCGCCCTCTCCATTCGCGTTCCATCCAGCTGGGGGGACGATGGTGGCGCTGTGCCGTGGATCCGCCCGGATCGGGCGAATACCTCGAAACCGCATCGGGATTGCCACCGGTTCGCGCTACGCTCGGAACACCGATGGCGACGGCGGAGCAGCTTGCGGAGATCTTTGCCGCCGCTTGGCCCCACGCCGGGAGCGGATCGACGGAGGTCGGACCGCGTCTGGCGGAGCTGGTGAACGACGCGCACCAGACCTATCCGGCGCTCGAGATCGACGATCGGGACCTGGTTCAGACCATCGCGTCGCGAGCCCCGGAGGGCGACGTCACCAACTACCTCGAGCACTGTCACGCGGGGGATCTGGCGGTCGCCACGCTGGCGTCGCGCGGCTCGCAGGAGGCGATCTCCGAGCTCGAGCGCACGCACCGCGGCACGATCGAGGCGACGTGCCGGCGGTTCGCCGGGCCGGGACAGACCGCCGACGACCTGAGGCAGATCCTCCGCGCCAAGCTGTTCGTCGCCGAGCCGGGCAAACGCGCCAAGATCGCCGACTACGCGGGGCAGGGCTTCCTCGAGAACTGGTTGCGCGTGACCGCGGTGCGGGTGTTCCTCGATCTGACCAAGCGCAAGGATCGGACGCGCGAGAGCTCGGCGGCCGACGACGACATCCTCGCGCTCCCCAATCCGAGCGATCTCGCGCTCGACGTGGTCAAGGCCGAGTACCGGAGCGCGGTGGCCGCGGCGATGCACGCCGGTGCGCAGCGACTCGAGCCCGGCGATCGCCATCTGCTGCGACAGCACTTCGTGCAGGGGCTGTCGATCGATCAGCTCGGGGCCGTGCTCGGGATCCATCGCGCCACCGCGGCCCGCCGGATCACGCGTGCGCGCGAGGCGCTGGTCACGGAGACCAAGGCCGAGCTGGCCGCGCGTCTCAAGCTCGGTGACGAGGAGCTCGACGAAGTTCTGGGGCTCGTGATGAGTCGGCTCGACGTGTCGATCGCGAAGCTGCTCGCGACGCAACCGGCCCAGGGACAGTAACGGCGAAGCGGTCATGGCGATCGAGCGCGACGACACGGCGATGGCGTTTCCCGCGGTGCGCGATAGCGGCAGCTGGAACAGCAGAGAGACCTGGGACAGCGATCCGCAGGGCAACCCGGCGGGCGGCTCGACGGGCGGCTCGACGGGCAACTCGACGAGTGACCCGACGCCGTGCCCGGACGAGAACCTCCTCGTGCAGCTCGCCGAGGGTGCGCTCGACGGCTCCGAGCGGATCGCGCTCGATCGGCACCTCGATACCTGCGCCGCATGTTCGATGCTGGTCGCCGAGCTCGCGCGGCTGGCCGCGCCACCGGCGCGGTCGGCACCACAGCGCTACAAGATCGTTCGTCAGCTCGGCGCGGGTGCGATGGGCGTGGTGTGGGAAGCCGAGGACACCACGCTGCAGCGCCGGGTCGCGCTCAAGTTCGTCAAGCCCGAGGGCGTGGAGGACCGCGCGCTTCGCAAGCGACTGTTGCGCGAGGCGCGCGCGCTCGCACAGATCCGCCACCCCAACGTGATGGCGCTGTACGACGCCGGCGAGGCCGACGACGAGGTGTGCCTCGTGCTCGAGCTGATCACCGGCGCGAATGCGCGGGCATGGCGCGATGCCGCGCCGAGGACCACCGCGCAGATCCTCGACGTGTGGAAGCAGGCGGCCGCGGGGATCGCGGCGGTCCACGCGGCGGGCATCGTCCACCGCGACATCAAGCCCGACAACGTGTTCGTGTCCGAGGATGGCCGCGTGCTGGTCGGCGATTTCGGGTTGGCGACCGGTGACGGTGTCAACACGACGTCGAACCTGACGGTGAGTGGCGCGGTGATCGGGACGCCGCTCTACATGTCGCCCGAGCAGCTGCAGGGCCGGCCGGCGAACGTGATGTCGGATCAGTTCGCGCTGTGTGCGTCGATCTGGGAAGCGGTGGTCGGCGAGCGCCCGTTCCGCGGCTCGACGATCGCGGCGGTGGTGCTCGCGATGAGCAAGCTGCCGGAGATCCCGAAGGACATCGATTCGGAACAGCGGCGCGTGCTCGCCGTGCTCCAGCGCGGTCTCGATCCCGATCCGTCGCGGCGATTCGCCGACGTCGCGGCGGTGCTCGCGGCCCTGCAGGCTCTCGATCGCCCGGCGCGCAAGAAGCGGCGCGGATCGTCGCTCGCCTGGATCACCGCCGGTGCCGTCGTGCTGGCGGTCGGTGGCACGGTGGCGGTGCTCGCCGCGACGAGCGGCGGCGACTCGGAGTCGCCCTCGGGGTCTTCGGGGTTGGACGGCTCGGCGGCGACGGGCTCGGCGGCGACGGGCTCGGCGGCGACGGGCTCGGCGGCGACGGGCTCGGCGGCGAACGGCTCGGCGGCGAACGGCTCGGCGGCGACGGGCTCGGCGGCGACGGGTTCGGCGGGTTCGGCGACGGGCTCGGCAGCGGACAGCTCGGCAGCGGACGGCTCGGCGGCGACGGGCTCGGCGGCGAACGCGGATCGCGTCGCACGACTTCCGGGGAATCCCGCGATCGCGAGCGTGCCGAGCACGACCGGACCGCGCACGACCGGCCCCAGCACGACCGGCCCCAGCACGACCGGCCCGGGCACGACCGGCGCGCGCACGACCGGCGCGCGCACGACCGGCCCGCGCACGACCGGCCCGCGCACGACCGGCCCGGCAGCGAAGCGATCGCCAGCCGCGGTCGCGAAGCGCGTTCCGACCAACCCGACGGCGCCCGGCGCCCCGGCACCCGCCGCGGTGCCAGCTCCCGCACCGACGACGGTTCGCCGCGACATCAGCTTCACGCACCTCATGCAGCGCGCGGCCGACAAGCTGCAGTTCGGCGACGGCGCGGGGTGCCTGGAGTTGCTCGCGCAGCTCCCCGACGTTCCCGACGATCAGATGGCGGGAGTCGGGCTGGTCAAGATCGAGTGCCGGATGGCGACCGGTGCCTGCGCGACGGCCGCGGCGGAGCTGCGGGCGTTCGGCAAGGAACACGGCTGGAGTGACGACCGCATCACCAAGACGTACGAAGGCGCGGACATGGCCTACTGCCCGCTCGATGCTCCTCCGCGCACGCGGTGGCCGGCGCGGGCGCAACACCGCCTCCAGGTGGCCTCCGGGCTCGGCAGGTCGTGCAAGCCGGTGCTCGACGCGATTCGCAAGCACCACATCATCCTCCCGGATCCCAAGCAGCAGGGATACCTCGAGGCGCGGTGCATGGTGAACGACGGGGACTGCGCGGGAGCCAAGAAGAAGTACCTCGAGCTCACCGTGTCGCCGAACCTCGACCCGAAAGTTCGCCCGCAGGTCGAGGCGAGCCTCGAGAAGGCTTTCTATTCGATCTTCAAGACCTGCCCGTCTCCCTAGTCACGTTCCGAAAGCCGGCGTGCAGAAGTCACGAGGTCGGCGGGCTGTTCGGCGGGCTGTTCCGAAACCGGTCGCGAGATCGGCAGGCAACGTCCGAAATCACGCAGCGGTCCGGCATCTGGATGGCATCCAACGGTCATGCAGGGAAAGCGCAGAAAACCGCGATCCGCCGCCTGCACGGCGTGCCTGATCGCGGGCGTGGTCGCGCCGCTCGGCGGGCTCGTCGTGCGGCCGTTCGCGATCGTGGGAGCGATCGTCGTGTTGTTCTCGTTCGTGCTCGCGAGCGTCGAGCTCCACGGCGCCCGCTGACGGGTCAGACACCAGCTCACCAGTCGCGCGGTGCAACTGCGCGCAGCGTCACGGTCCGCGTAGCCGGATGATCCGGTTACGCTCGGTCGTCGGCTCGTACTCGAGGATGTAGAACAGCCAGCCGCCGCTCGCGAGCGGGTGGTCGGCCGGCGGGACGAGCGCGTGGGTCCACCGCCAGCCCGGACCCGCGCTCGCGAGGACCGAGACGCCGTTGTCGGGCGCGATCTCGAGCAGGTCGTGGGTGAATTCGATCGCGTAGCCCTTTCCGGGCAAGCGGGTCATGTCGCCGCTCACGACCGCGTAGACGCCGGCGTGCTGGCGCGCGACCGGATCGCCGGGCTCGGAGGTCTGGCGGATGATGGTCTCGGCGTGGGTGCTCGAGGCGACGGTCACCAGCCGGCGCTCGTCGGTGGTGGTGTTGGTGTTCATCAGCAGCAGGTCGCCGCTCGGCAGCACCTCGGTGAACGCGCCGTTGAGCATCCCGGTGTAGAACGTGGTGCCGCCGAACTCGCGCAGACCGTTGGGATCGCCCCAGTACACCGTCGGGATGCCGACCCCGTCGAACGCACCGGTCGCGTCGTACACGAGGTCGCCGACGTTGTTGTCCGTCGAGAACCGCTGGATCGTCCAGTCGCTCCCGATCAGATAGATGCCGTCACCCGCGTTCTGTGACCCGGCAGCCATGCACAGGCTCGGCGGGTTGCTCATCCAGGCATCGCAGAATGCACCGTCGAAGAACGCGTCGGGCCCGGGCCCGTCGTCGACGCCCGGATAGTAGAAGTGCGAGATGAACACGTCGGGGGTGTGCAGCTCGAACACCTCCCAGGTGGCGACCAGCGCGATGCCCGGCGTGAACGGGTCCGAGAGCAGCACCATGTGGTGCGGGCGGTTGTTGAAGGCGAACTGGACGTCCATGTACTGGACGTCCTCGAACGTGTAGCTGTTCGAGAAGTCGTTCCACACCTCGGCGGTCCAACCCTCGGGGAGCGAGATGTCCTCCCCGACGAGGAGGCTGCCGTCGATGCCGCCGTCGTCGCCCGTGGTGGCGCGGGCGTCGAAGCCCAGGCGCCCGCAACTGGCGAGCATCACGAGCAAGAACAGCCGAAAGCCCACACACCATTATCCCTGCATTCCGTCCACTTGGGGTAAAACCCGCGCGTGGCAACGAAGATCAAAGTGAAGACGCCCGTCGTCGAGATGGACGGCGACGAGATGACGCGCATCATCTGGAAGTTCATCAAAGACAAGCTGATCACGCCGTACCTCGAGATCGACCTGAAGTACTTCGACCTCGGCATCCAGCACCGCGACGAGACGCGGGACCAGGTGACCGTCGACGCCGCGAACGCGGTGAAGCAGTACGGCGTCGGCGTCAAGTGCGCGACGATCACGCCCGACGAAGCGCGGGTGAAGGAGTTCAACCTCACGGAGATGTGGCGGTCGCCCAACGGGACGATCCGCAACATCATCGGAGGCACGATCTTCCGCGAGCCGATCATCTGCAAGAACGTGCCGCGGCTCGTGCCGGGCTGGACCAAGCCGATCGTGGTCGGCCGTCACGCGTTCGGCGACCAGTACAAGGCCACCGACTTCGTCGTGCCCGGACCGGGCAAGCTGACGATGACGTTCACGCCCGCCGGCGGCGGCAAGCCGACCGAGTACAACGTGTTCGACTTCCCGGGCGGCGGCGTCGCCATGGGCATGTACAACCTCGACGAGCAGATCATCGGGTTCGCCCGCAGCTGCATGAACTACGGTCTCGACCGCGGCTGGAACGTCTACCTGTCGACGAAGAACACGATCCTCAAGAAGTACGACGGTCGGTTCAAGGACCTGTTCCAGAAGGTCTATGACGAGGAGTTCGTCGACAAGTTCAAGGCCAAGAACATCAGCTACGAGCACCGGCTGATCGACGACATGGTCGCCGCCGCGCTCAAGTGGGACGGCGGGTTCGTGTGGGCGTGCAAGAACTACGACGGCGACGTGCAGTCCGATTCGATCGCGCAGGGGTTCGGCTCGCTCGGCCTGATGACGTCGGTGCTGCTCACGCCCGACGGCAAGACCGTCGAGGCCGAGGCGGCGCACGGCACGGTGACCCGCCACTACCGGATGCACCAGCAGGGCAAGCCGACGTCGACCAACCCGATCGCGTCGATCTTCGCGTGGACCCGCGGGCTCGTGTATCGCGGCCAGTTCGACAACACGCCCGACGTCGTCCAGTTCGCGCACGCCCTCGAGAAGGTCTGCGTCGAGACCGTCGAGTCCGGCAAGATGACCAAGGACCTCGCGCTGCTGGTGGGCCCGAAGCAGGCGCACCTGACCACCGAGCAGTTCCTCGACGCGCTCGACGCTGGCCTCCAGGCCAAGATGTCCCGCTAGCGTCGCGAGCGGTGCGGCCGCGAGCTCCGCGCCCGCGCCCGCCCTCGTGGCGTGCCGCGAGGTTGTCGGCGACCCGCCGCGAAACCGTGGTACGCCCGTAGGTGATGCAACGGTCCGCGGTCGCGAGGTTCTGGCCGAGCGTGGCGCTCGGGGTCGGCCTGGGGGCCGGCCTCGGGGCCGGCCTCGGATCGAGCGTCGGGTGTACGCGCTCGTCGCCGTCCACGGACCCGGACGCGGCGGTCGTGGATGGCACGCCCGTCGACGCCGCGGCCGACGCGCCACCTCCGCTCGACAAGTCCGGGGGCTGCGTCGGCAACTTCGGCAACGGCCTGACCGCCGGGTTCGGACGGTTCGACGGCACGCTCGTCGCCGTGCTCGCGCCCGGCAACACCACGTGCCCGGCGCCCAACGACACGCACATGGTGATCGAGATCCGCGACGGCAGCGGCGACGTCTACCGCATGGTCGCGGCGATGACGTCGACCGTCGGCAACCCGGTGATGGCGCTCGCCGAGCGCGACGCGGCGTTGACCGGCCCGTCGTGGTCGGCCGGCTGGCATCACCGGCATCGACTTCGACTACGTGACCACGATGGGGCTCCACCGGCTCGACTTCACGCCGACCGACGAGGCCAACCTGGTCTACCGGATCACCGACCAGCTGACCATCGGCGCCCACGTCTCCGTGTTCGCGAGCGTCGAGAACAGTGACAGCAGCGCCCACCTCGTCCACCGCAACCAGAGCAACGAGGATGGTGCGATCGTGATCGATCCCGACACCAACCCGCACTACCTGATGCTGCGGTTCGACGACCAGCTGTTCTAGTTAGCCGAGGAGACTGGCAGCGATCTTCATCAGCTCGGTGTTGGTGGCCGCCGACTTGGCGAACGCTTCCTTCTCCGAGGCCGACAGCTCGAACTCGTGAACGCTCTCGGCGCCACCTGCACCGAGCTTGACCGGCACGCCGACGAAGGCGCCCGTGACGCCGAACTCGCCGTTGAGCTCGACCGAGCACGGCAGCACGCGACCCTGGTTGCGCACGATCGCCTCGACCATCATCGCCGTACCCGCGCCGGGCGCGAGCCACGCGCTGGTGCCGATCAGCTTGGTCAGCGACGCGCCGCCCTTCTTGGTCTTCTCGACGACCTCGGCGAGCTGCTCCGCCGACAGGAACTTCGACACCGGCACGCTGCCGATCGTCGCGGTCGACGTGATCGGCACCATGTCCTTGTCGGTGTGCGCACCGAGCACGATCGCGTGCACGTCCTCGACCGACACGCCGGCGGCGATCGCCAGGTTGGTGCGGAACCGCGCGCTGTCGAGCGCACCGGCCGAGCCGATCACGCGCTCGCGCGGGAACCCGGTCACCTTCTTGGCGACGTACACCATCGCGTCGAGCGGGTTCGACACCACGATCAGCACGCAGTTGGGCGCGTGCTTCTTGATGTCGCTGCACAGACCCTTGACGATGCCCGCGTTGACACCGATCAGCTCCTCGCGGGACTGACCTGGCTTGCGCGGCACGCCGGCCGTCATCACCACCACGTCGGCACCCGCGAGCGCGTCGATCTTGTCGGTCGCGACGAACCGGGTGTTGTTGAAGCCCTCCCACGGACCGCACTGCGTGAGATCCATGGCGCGGCCAGCCGCCGGGTCCGGCTTGATGTCGATCAACACGAGGTCCCCGAGCTCCTTCTGAGCAGCCCACTGGGACACGGAGGCACCGACGTTGCCGCCGGCGCCGATGATTGCGATCTTCGGGCGCTTGATCATGGTGGTGGCGTCATACGCCCGCACCGAATCGCGCGCAACCGTACCCGCGGCCCGTGTGTCGTCTCGCCTAGCCGCCGGGGATGTGCTTCAGCAGCTTGCGCTGGGGTCCGTTGTTGTACTTGTCGAACGCCCCGTTGATCTGCGCGTTGCTCGAGGTCGGACTCGCGAGCGAGCGGATCAGGTTGTTGCGCGCCTTCGCCTGCGGCGCCAGCATCGCGACCCCGGCTGCCGCCGGAATCGCGGCTGCGGCTTCGGACGCTCCCGCCGGTCCGGCGTAGCCGAACGTTTCCTTGATCGTGTTCCACGCGTTGCCCAGCCAGCCGCCACCGTGGGCGCGCTGGAGGTGGTCCGGGTCGATCGTCGTGAGCTTGTCGTCGGTCATGGGTTTCCTTTCGGAGTGCATGACAGTTCACGTCACGTGCCGCAGAGGGTGCAAGTCGCGGCAGGGAGTTGGCGGTCGCCGGTCGTCGTCCGGTCGTCGCCCACGGGTTGCGGGTGACCACCGCGGACGTCAAGAGCCTTACGGTTCGACGAAGATCGGGTTGGTCACGCCGAACGGCTTGCGCCCCGGATGCACCGGCTCGAGATCGGCGTCACCGTATGCGGCGATCACGACGAAGCCACCCGTGGCGGCGGTCTGGATCGGTATCTGCTTGGCGAACCGGATCGTCGGATCGTCGGGATCGCGGTCGCCATCGGTGATCGGGATGGTGTCGACCGTGACGCCGTCGACCACGACATCGATCGCGTCGACGTCGACCCAGGTCGCAGCACGCACCGTGACGTCGAGCATCATCGGCGAGCCGGCGCCGGTCACGGTGTCGCCCGGCCCGGCGTTTCCGAGCGCGGCACTGACGTAGATGCCGCCGGAGATCACGGCGTGACCGGCGCGCAGCGTGTCGCGGACCTGGTTCGCCGTGAGGTCGCGCGGGTCGTCGGTTCCGAGCGTCAAACAGGTCCGCGGGTAGCCGGTCGGCGAGTGCGAGAGCTTGTGGCTGTCCGACGAACCGACGGCGAACACCCGGCGGCCCGAGCGCAAGAGGCCGAGCCAGTCCTCGACGTTGCGGTTGCGATTCGCGATCCAGTCCGAGTCGTTGAACACCTCGACCAGCGTGAACCGGGTGTCCATCTCCTCCGGGCGATCCGCGAGGCCGGTCGCGGGGTCGTAGCCGACGTAGTCGAAGTAGTTCGCGCCGCCGCGCGGGTGGTTGATGATCACGACCGGCGACTCGACGCGGGCGCGTACCGCATCGAACACCGTCGGCGGCGACAGCGTGCGGAACTCGCGCGTCGGATCGGCGGCGGTCGGGAACGACTGCCACAGCGGCGCACCCGCGTTGACCGCACTCGGATCGGGGGTGAGCGGGAACACGCCCATGTGTCCCCACACCTCCATCGAGGTCAGCTCGATCGAAGAGAACCCGGCGGCGAACTTCTGGACGCCGAGCTGATCGATCTCGGCGGAGAAGTCGCCGACGTACTCGTGATCCGAACGCACGGGCAGCTCGAGCCCGTCGGCCACGGCCTGCGAGACCTTGAGGAGTGCATCGTCGCCGGAGTCGTTCGAACGCCAGGTGTGGATGTGGAAGTCGGCGCACTGGACGTTCGGGGTCGCCACCGAGCGCTCCATCAGCGCGTCGACCGTGGTCGAGTCCCCCGCCGCGACCGTCACCGTCTGGCGGACCAGCTCGTACTCGTAGCCCCTCGACACGATCACCTCCCACGTTCCCGGCGGTACCTGGAGGGTGGTGTGGCCGGACACCGCGAACACCACCTGGAGCCGGCCCGAGGGCAGATCGGGTTCGCCGTAGCGCGCGGGAATCGGGTCGACGGTGCCTGCCGCGGGAACCACCTGCACCCGCACCGGGACCTGATCGACACCCTCGGTCGCGGTGACATCGATCGTCGCGAGCTCGGGCAAAGCGATCGCGGCGGTCGAGCCATTACCAATAACCGTCGACACGATCGGTTCCCCGACCCGAACGGCGTCGAGCCGGACGTCGGCGCCCTCCGGCACGTGGAGCGTGAAGTTGCCCGCAGCGTCGGTCGTCGCACGAGTCAGGTAGTCGTCGGTCGATGCGTCGATCGCGTGGACGTGGATGCCGGCGATCGGGCCGCCGTTTTCTCGCGTGACCGTGCCGGTGATCTCGCGTTGGGTGTCGCCGCGCAGCCGCGCGACCGCGGCCTCGACGCCGTCGAGGCCGGGCCCGCCGATCACGAGCTGCGCGTGCAGTCGCTCGAGCGTGCCGCACGCCGGCATGTCGAACCCGTCGGAGAACGTGCCGACGAACCCGCTGACGCTGATCGTCGATCCGAACGGCTTGCCGTCGCCGGGCACGTACGCCCAGCTGGTGGCCGCGTCGTCGATGAACGCGACGTACGGCGCACCGGTGAGCTCCTCGTCGAACCCGCGCCCCGGCTGGAACACGGGCGTTCGCTTCGCGTACATGAACGCGTGGGCCACGCTCGCCAGGCGCTCGGGCTCGAGCCGAGGCGAGCTGTAGCGATAGCGGATGTCGACGTGCTCGGACCCGGGTGCCAGCTCGTAGTCGATCGCGGCGTCGATATCGAGCCACGCCTCCGGGAACACCACCGAGATGATCGCCTCGAAGAACGGGATCGGGTGGAGCTTGCCGCGCGCGCGGATGATCGCGGTGCCGCCGTCGGAACCATCGGCGATCACGCTGACGCTATCCGTGAGCACGGTCGAGCGCCCGGTCAGCAGGAACAGCTCGCCGAAGTTGGCGGGCGCGACCATCGCGCCGCTATCGACGCGGGCGAGGCCGACCGGCCGACCACCCCACGGATCGTAGAGGTCGCTCGGCCCGACATCCTCGATCACCAGCGCGACCTTGTCGTTGGCGAGCACGAAGTCGCCGTCCCGCCAGGTGATCAGGCCGGACGGAACCGGGGGCAGCTGATCTCCGCGGATCCGACCGGCGCGCGCCTCGTTCGGTCCGGCGCCGAGCGGGTCGGGATGTCCGGTGGCGTCACCGACTGGAAACGGCTGACTCGGGCAGGTCGCGACGCGATCGGTCCCGCAACTCGCCAGAATGACCGTGACGGCGCAGACCCATGGCTTCCACACGGCTCGATCGTAACGCAACGGTCGCAGGGCCGTGACGAAGATCTAGCGGTAGCCGTTAGCGAGTGAGCTTCGCGTCACGACGCGTCAGGGCACGATCTCGATCGCCCACTCCACGCTCGGCGTGGCCCGCGTGTTCGGCGCCCGTTCGATCCGGATCAGCTCGTTCGGATGCAGCGTCACCAGCGCTACGCCCTCGGTGCGTCGCTGGTGGTCGGAGGTCTGCCAGATCAACGGGCTCTTGGAGCGCACGGTGACGTGATAGCTACCCTCGGCGCCGGTGAACCGGAGCATGTCGACATCGCTGCCGTGATCGAGGTAGCCGGCGAGCGGCTCGCGAACGCCGATCGGGTTGGCGTCGGCGTCGATCCCGTTGGGTTCGATCTCGCCGCCGGCGATCGCGTCCTCGGTCACGGTCAGCGTGTACGGATCGCTGATGTTCTCGACCGGCAGCTGACCGTGGGCCACGACCTCGCCGATCGCGATCGTGATCGGACCGTCGATCGCGCGCCGGTGCAAGCTCTCGCCGGCGCCGACGCGGCCCTCGTCGATCGTGATCGTGTGCCCGTTGCGATCGGTGATCGAGAGATCGAGATCGAGGTTGGGGACGCCGCTCACCGTGACGTCGACGACGCGCTTCTCTCCCGACGGCCAGTCGATCCGGTAGACGTCGACATCGCCGTCGGTGGTCGATTGCCGCTTGCCGAGGTAGCCGGTGACGGGTGCGCCGGCGCTGATCCGGTCGGCGGTCTCGGCGTCGTCGTTGGGCTCGCGTTCCGTGGTCCGGGTCGGTGGTGGACGCGTCACGAACCACACCGCTGCCGCGACCGCGCCGCCGCAGAGCAGGACCATCACCAGCACGACCAGCCAGCGCCGTCGCTTGATGCTGGCCTCGTACGCGTCGATGTCGGAGCGGCGCAGTCGGAGATCGGTGTCGTGTCCCGACGAATCGAACACCAGTGGGCCGCGCGAACGAGCCCGGGGCGAGCGCGAGCCGGTGATGTCGCTGACGGTCTCCGCGTAGACCTCCTCGATCGCGGCCCCGAATTCGGCGGCCGAGGCCCAGCGGTCCTCCGGATCGCGCGCGAGCGCCGTGAGACACAGGTGATCGACGGCCGGTGGGATGCCCATGTCGGGCGCACGCATCGACGGCGCGTCGGGAGTCGCGGTCAGGTGCTTGGTCAGCACGCCGACGGCCGTCGCCCCGTCGTACAGGTGCTCGCCGGTGATCAGCTCGAACATCAGCGCGCCGAGCGAGTAGATGTCGGTGCGCGAGTCGACCTCGTCACCGCGGATCTGCTCGGGAGACATGAAGTACGGCGTGCCGACGATCGCCTGGCGCTCGGTCTCGCGCTTGGGCGCGCCGTCGAGCTCGAGCTTGGCGAGACCGAAGTCGAGCACCTTCGCGAAGTCGCGCCCTCCGGTGGTGCGCGTGATCAGCACGTTCTCGGGCTTGAGATCGCGATGGACGATGCCGCGTTCGTGCGCTTCCTGGAGCGCGCCGCAGATCTGCGCGAGTAGCGGCGCGGCACGTGCCCACGGCATCGGACCGTCGCGCTCGATGATCCGACCGAGGTCCTGGCCGCGGATCAGCTCCATGATCAGGTACAGCGCACCACCCGCGGTGCCGAAGTCGAACACCTGCACGGTGTGCGGGTGATCGAGCTTGCTCACCGAGGTCGCCTCGCGTTCGAACCTCGCGATCACGTCCGGATCGTTCGCGAGATCGCGATGCAGCACCTTCATCGCGGCCATCTTGCCCATACGGACGTGCTCGACCCGATACACGACGCCCATGCCGCCGCGGCCGATCACCTCGAGCACCCGATAACGACCGTCGACGATCTTGCCGAGCCACGCGCGGTTGGAATCGGTCAGCCGGCGATCGAGCTCGGGGGTGCGACTCTGCGTGCGCGATCGTGGCGGCCCCGATCGCGAGTCGCCCGGGGCGCCGCGCATCATGTCGGCGCCGCACTCCGGGCAGTAGTTGAAGAGCTCGTCGTACGAGGTCCGACAGCGGGGGCAGACGAAGCGCTGCGCCGGCGTCGAGGGCATCGTCGCGATCATAGCACTCGCGTTCCCGGTGCCCTCATTCGGGTCGAGGGTTCACTCCGTCGTAACCGCGCGCCACGACCACGCACCGCGCGGTCGGTTCCACGTCAGGACACCCGCCGACGGTGTGTGGCGCGGGCCGGGCAACCGTGTGGTCGCGTCGCTGGTCCCAGGAGACAGCGGGGTTGCCGCGCCGTCGCGCTTGCCCGTGCGTGCGCGGCTGACACGCGGCGTGATCGGTGCGTGGAGCTGGACGTCGACGCGCCCGGCAGCGGGCACGATCGCGAGCTCGCCGACCGGTTCGCCGTCGATCATCTCGCGCGGCGCTTCGGCCGTCGCCAGCACGCGGAGTCCAGGCCTCGCCGACAGCTGCTCGGTGATCCTTGCGAAGTCCTCCGACGAGTAGCTACAACCATCGGCGCCCGCGGCGAGTCGGGCGCCGGTCGCGGCGCCGGGCACCGTGGCGATCGTGAGGTCGGCGATCCGGATCTCGCGGATCCGGCGCGCGTCGAACACGACCCGGTTTTTTGTGCGCAGCTTCGCGATGGCGACCTCGAGCTCGGACATCGACTCGAGATCGCCGGCGATCGCGATCACCGGCGCGTGCCCGCCGGTCTCGGCAAGCACACCGAGCGTGGCCTCGAGCTGCTTGTCGTTCGCGCCCATGCCTCCGAGTGCGATCACCAGATCGACATCGCCGAGCTGGCCGCGAAGCTTTGCGAGCGCGGCGAGCGTCGGCTTGGCCGCTCCGCCGGCATCCGCGACCACGCCGATCGCGACCGGAGCGTTGCCGGTCTGGTCGCGCGTCAGCGTGGCGTCCTCGACCTTCCACGTCGCGTCGCCGACCGTCAGCGTCTCCGCGGTCGGGCGCGGACCATCGGCGGCGGCGCACCGCCACGGCACGCGTGCCCGATCGAACGCGGACAGGGCCGCGGCCAGCGCGGGAGCCACGCGCGCACCGACGGGCGACGGCGGCGGCGACGACGTGCCGCCACACGCCGCGAGCGAGACCGCGCTCGCCACGGCGAGCGCGCGCGGCCCGAGCAGCGTCACTCGACCTTTCCGTCGGCCTCGGTCCACACCTTCAGGATCTTCGGCGAGTGATCGACCTTGCGCAGCGCCAGCCCCGGCTTGCGCCGGATCACCTGGCGAAACGTCGCGAGCGCACCGTCGTGGTCGTCGAATGCGACCTGCGCGCTTCCGAGCAGGAGCCCGACGCGGATCGCCGCGTCGGTGTCGAGGTAGTCGAGGTCGAGATCGGAGAGCTCCTTCTCGACCGCCTTGTAATCGCCGATCCGCCACGCGTGCTGCGCCGCCGGGATCGCCTTGGCGGCGCGCTCGTTGCTCTCGCGGTGGCGCTCGCGGCGCTGCTGGTCCTCGGCGCTCGGCTTGTTGATTCGCGACGGGTGCATGCGGACGCCGAAGCTGGGAAGCGCGATCGCTTCGCCCTTGTCGACGACGTTCGCGGACAGGCCGTTGTAGTCGCGCAGCGCGTCGGCCAGCTTGGGCGTGTTGTAGAACCGCGCCGAGATCTGGGCGAGCGACTCCTTGCTGTCGGGCGTGTACGTGACCGTGAACGGGATCGAGATCGGCGTCCCCGCGGCGAGGCTGTCGTCGGGATCCATGTGGTTGGCCTGGGCGAGGAACCCGGCGCGTGCCTGATCCTTCAGGTAGTGCTTGGCGAGCGACAGGAACGTGTCGCCCGGCTCGGTCGTGATCTCCCGGATCACCGGCACGCGCAGGCGCTGGCCGTAGCCGAGCTGTCGCGGCTTCTTCCAGCGGTTCGCGGCGAGGATGAACGGGAACTTCGTGCGGTCGCCGTAGTACTCGGACGCGATCATCGACACCGAATCGTTCTTCTTGGCGTGCGTGTAGACGAAGTCGACATCGCGCTGCGCGTGCGCGGGGCGCGCGGTCGCCAGCAGGCTCGCGATCGCGAGCGCGATCACCGAGGCGCGGATCATGGCAGCACCCCGCAGGAGTCGAGGGGGGCTCCCTCGGGTTGGCCATCGGTGCAGAAGTCGATCACCAGCGATCGCGGGTCGCGCACGGTACCGACCGAGACGTCGATCGAGCGGCTCACCGGTTTGAACGACGGGTGCTGGAAGATGAACGTGTGCGTGCCCTCGGACAGCTCGAATGGCGCGGCGAACGGTGTCGAGCCTTCGTCCTTGCCGTCGATCGTGACCTCGGCCCATGGCGTCGCGTGGACGCGCACGAAGCCGTGCCCCGGTGCCGCCGTCGCGGTGATCGGTGTGTGCGGGGTCGCCTGCAGCGGTGCGACGTGGATGAGGCCGAGGATCAGCGCGAGCACGCCGAGCATGACTCCATGCGCGATCATGCCCCCGCGCACGATCTGGCGCGCCTGCATGTTGGGCAGCGCACCACCCAGCTTGTCGCCGAGCGCTGCCGGGTTGAGATACTCCTCGGCTTCGAGCTCCGTGATCACGTTCTGCGCGCGCAAGAGCAGCACGAGGCGCGCGTGGTGGTTCATCTCGACGTGCTTCGCGAGGAAGCGCTCGAGCGCCATCACCATGTGCTGCGCACTGCGCCAGCGATCGCGCGGCTGCTTCTCGAGGCACTTGTCGATGATGCGTTCGAGCTCGCGCGGGATTTCCGGGTTGAGCTTGCGCGCCGACACGTGACGCATCAGCCGGATCTTGTGCATCGCCGAGTGGGTCTCGTCCTCGACGAACGGCTTCTTGCCGGTGAGCATCTGATACAGCAGGACGCCGAGCGAGAAGATGTCGCTGCGCGCGTCGAGCTTGTCGCCGAGCACCTGCTCGGGAGACATGTACGCGGGCGTGCCGATACCGGTGCCCGCCTCGGTGAGATCGCCGAAGCTGTTGTCACGCGCGATGCCGAAGTCCATCACCTTCACGCCACCCGAACGCGAGATCATGACGTTCGCCGGCTTGATGTCGCGATG